>JADJQZ010000001.1:0-4800000 GCA_016712465.1 Candidatus Obscuribacter sp. | reverse complement strand
GCATGGTCATCGACCTTGCCGACAGGGTTGGTGTGGTGATCTCTCACGCCGAGCTGTTTGCCACCGTTGAAAGACAGGCCGTGACCGATGCCATGACCGGTCTCTTCAACCGGCGTTATTTCGAAGAACAACTCTCCAAGGAAATCGATCGTTTCCAACGCTTCGGTCACCCTTTCTCCTTTATCATCGTCGACCTCGACTATTTGAAGAAAATCAACGACAACCTCGGTCACCATGTTGGGGATGCCGCCATCATTCATATAGGTAACGTGATCAAGCGTTCCGTGAGGGAAATTGATACGGTAGGCAGATTTGGTGGAGAGGAGTTCGTTATCCTGCTGCCTGAGACCGACTTGAAATGGGCCAAAATGGTGGCAGAGCGCATTTGCGCCGCTATCCGTGAAAAGCCTGTGGAAGGTGCCGGTATCGTCACCGGTTCGGTGGGCGTGGCCACCTTCCCCAACGATGCCCAGGATAAGACCAGACTCTTTGAACTGGCCGACCAGGCGCTCTTCCTGGCCAAGCACCGCGGTCGTAACCAGGTCTGCACCGTCACCGAAGATCTGCTGCCCTCCCTTGCCGACGGCGGCGAGGAACGCTTGAAGAATGCTATGAAGCAGGACATTCGCATGGGTCCGCCTGTTGCCAATCTGGATTCCACCGGCGACTCTGCTTCCGGTGAAGGCGGTAAGAACGAAAGTTCTGATACCGCCGGCAGTGCTAAGTCCGGCGAAATTCAACTGGCCGGTCACTTCGATGTCGAATTCATAAAAGAGAAAGGCTTGCTTGGGCTTATAGCGCAGCTAATCCGCCAGGTGGAAGATCACTCCGCCTACACTGCCGAAAGATCGTCCCGTGCCTATGCTTACGCCAACCGCATCGCCCAGTCTCTGCACCTGGCCAAGGATCACACGGAAGTAGTTTCTCTAGCGGCGGTGATGTGCAATCTCGGCAAGATGGTGGTGCCGGAAGAAATATTGAAGAAACCGGATCCTCTAAGCGATGAGGATCGTATATATATAAATCAGGTGCCCCATGCCGGCGCTAAATTCCTGGAGCCGGCCAAGATGCTCTCCAAGATTTCACCTATAGTGGAAGCCTATCAGGAGCACTGGGATGGTAGCGGCTACCCGAACGGCTTAAAAGGGGATGTGATTCCCATCGAAGCCCGCATTGTTTCCCTGGTGGATGCTTATACGGCCATGACCAGCCAGAGACCGTATCGAGAGGCTATGACCAAGGCCGAGGCTATTAAGGCTATTCAAGAAGGATCGGGGAAAGAGTGGGACCCGAGAATTGTCAAGATCTTCCTCTCTCTCCTCAATAAAGAGGTCGAGCCGGAAAAGCCGGAATAGTCGGGGATGATGCCCGGGCAGCCGGTTTTGACCCGAGGCAACCTTACAAGAAAATAATGGTTATCAGAACCTCTTGTCAACAAAGCTTACCTTGCTATAATAAATACATCGACCAAAGACGGAAGGCCCATTGTCAAGCGGGATTTTCATTTTCAACAGAAATGGTCCCTGAGTAAGTCTCAAACTTTATGGTGCGCCGCCGGCGGATTGATTGTTGATAAAGTTGCTGCTCTTAATCGAGCGGTGTACCAGGAGCAGACCCCTGTGGGCCCGGTGGGTGAACCGGCACAGGGGTCTGATAGCTTTTTGCGGCGCTGAGAAAGGCTTCAGGCAGTAAACAAGAGATAGCATTATCCTTAGAACGGTCTCTCGTTTTATCTGGAAGTGAACCGTTCCGACAGTGCTTGTGCCTCGCTTCATTGCTGCCACACTTGCCTTTATCGCCTTGAACGGGGCGATAGCCGCTTCGCCTTTGGGAAGCCCTCAGATTAGCGGACTTTCCGGGGAAGACTTCCGCTTGAGCGACACCATCAAGCGTGAGGGTAAGCCTTCGAGCTGGTGGCTGGCCCGTGCCTATCAATTGGGGCGCCCGGAGATTGTGGTCTGCGGCAGTTCTCAAATCGGCGGACTGCAGGCCGCCGATGCCAATTTGACCGGTAAAGCCGTAGACTTCGTTGAAAACCATCACTGTCCCACCATCGAAAAAGGTCTGGAGGAGCGGCTTGGGACCGGTGCTCCTTATGTCTTTCTTTCCGCCTTACCCGGGGCCATGATTTCCGATCATTTTGCCATTGCCCGTGCTCTCTATCGGGAAAAGGGTGCGCCACCACTGGTAGTGCTGACCATCTCGCCCCGCGACTTCATTGATAACTCTCTGCCCTGCGCCGGTTCCACCGAGCCTTATCGCTACTTCTCGCGCTTCAGCGATCTCAGTGCATATACAAACCTGGCTTTCAATAAACCCTGGTCGCGGCTGGAGTATTTTACCTCCAACCAAATTCCGGCTCGCCGTCTGGAAACAATGGTCACCACTGCCTGGCAAAATACCATTGACCGGTTACTGCCTTCTTTCGAAATAAAAGAATCGAGCCCCGGAGAGAGAGCCCTTGTCGGCGACGTTGATGCCAAACAGCAGATCCAGAAACAATTGAAATTCGTCATGGGCGGCTATGAAGGCAATATCAGGCCCGGTCAGGCTGTTTTGACTCCCAACTTACCGCAGATATTCGTGGACAACAGCCGCGACTACAGGCGCCGCTACAGGAACACCCATCCTGACACCTACGATGTGCAGATGCGATATATGCAGGAATTCCTCAGCTATTTGAAGCAGGAGAACTGCCGCGTGCTTGTGCTTGGTATGCCCCTGACGGCAAACAACCGGGAAATTCTGGATGGTAAGTTCTGGCAGCGGTACTTGCAAGATATAGAAAAAACTTGCCGCAAAAACGATAGCCGCTTTCTCAACTTAATCGCCGACCCGCGCTTCGACAACTCAGACTTTTGTGACACCGTACACCTGAATGCCTCGGGTGGCAAAAAGCTCGCCGATATCGTTGCCGAAGCCGTTTGCGGCACCCCTGAACTGAGAGCCGCTCTCACTGAATGCAAAAATAGTATTGCCGGTAAAGCGCCGCTTACGCGCTGAGCTGCAGGCAATTACTGCTCTACTGAGGTTTTTGCTCCAGCACCGGGCGATAGCTGGTGCAGTCGATTGCCCTGGGGCGCTCAGTTTTAAGACAGAGTTCTGGTGTATTGAAGCGGCAGTCTTCGCAGAGGAAGGCCCGGCTGCCGCGGCTATGGTTTATGTAGACCAGGCTCAAGACAATGGCCGAGAGCACAATCAGAACATCCATAATAATTAGTTCTACACCCACTAGCGACCACCCGCCAGCTTGGGATCAAGCACATCTCGCAGAACATCGCCGACGCAGTTGAAGCAGAGAATGGTAACAAATATAAGGAAGCCTGGCGCCAGGAGCCAGGGTTGATTGACTAGCTCGTTTGGCTGGTCGAGAGCGGCCTTGAGCATATTGCCCCAACTGGCATCCGGCTGCTGAATACCAAGTCCGATGAGAGAAAGACCGCTTTCCGCCAGAATGAAATTGGGCACTTGCAGGGTGGCGGCAATAATAAGATAACTGGATGTTTGTGGTATCACGTGCTTGATAATATTTTGAAAGTCGGTCATACCAAGTGACTTTGCTGCTTGCACGAATTCTTCTTCTCTAATTGAGAGCACCATGCCTCGAATTACCCTGGCCAGAGAAGCCCAACTGATGAAAGAGAGAATCACCGTAATCAGTGCGAAGCGTTGAGAGCTGGACATACCGAGCGGCAAAATGGCCGCCAGACCTATAAGTAAATAGAGGCTGGGAATAGACATGATCGCTTCAGCAAAGCGCATCATGAAGTTGTCGGCCAGCCCGCTCAGGTAACCGGAGATGCCACCATAAATGATACCGATAGGAAAGGCGATGAGAAGACCCAGGAAACCTATGGTGAGACTTTTCTGGGCCCCAAAAAATAGCCTGGAAAAATTGTCTCTGCCGTTCATGTCGGCACCGAGCAAGAAGATACGCGCCGGTGCGTCAACGCCGAAGAGATGCAAATCCATCGGTATCAAGCCCAAAAGTTTGTAGGGGTCGCCTTTGCAAAAAAGCTTGATAGGATATTTTGTGTCGGGCAAAATGACGAAGATCTGTTTATAGGTGACCGGGTCGTTTTCCTGTTGCATATGGAAAACATAAGGTGCAGTCAGGTTGCCCTTCTCGTCCTGAATGTGAATCAAAGTAGCCGGGGCATTACCATAGGCGGCGTCGTTGAATTCCATGCCATAGGGGGTTATAAGATCTGCAAGAGCGGCTGCGGCATAGAAACAGGCCAGCACTATAAGCGCCGCCCTGGCTACATTGTCTTTCCATAGCCCTTTGAAGACAGTGCGGCGACTGACTTTTGTAGATGCTAGAGCTGGTGCTTGGGCGGCCATTGCCATCTATCCTCAGTCGTGGGAAATGCGCGGGTCGGTGAATTTGAGCAAGACATCGGCGAAGAGGTTGCCGGTGACAAGCATGATGGCACCCATCATGATGGAAGCCATGACCATATTCATATCTTTGGTGAGCATGGCGTCGAGGGTAAGCTTACCGAGCCCCGGATAAGAGAGCACCATCTCGGTGAGGGCCGCTCCGCTCAAAAGCCCGGCAAATTCAAAACCGAGAATGGTAATGAGGGGGTTGATGGCATTGCGCAGGGCGTGTTTGTATATCACCCGATTTTCAGGCAGACCTTTGGCCCTGGCCGTGCGCACGTAGTCGGCCCTGAGTACATCGAGCAAGTTACTGCGTACCTGTCTCTGTATGCCGGCCAGGGAAATGCAAGTCAGCACCGTCACCGGTATGATCAGGTGGTGGGCGATATCGATCACCTGATCGAAGAAGCTCAATTCGCCAAAATCCGCGCTGGTCAAGCCGCCTATAGGCAAAAGCCCGGTGACCAGAGCCAGCACCATGAGCAAGAAGGCCAGCAGGAAAGCCGGCATAGACATACCGATGGCGCTCAAAATACCAAAGACTTTATCTATAAACTGAGCCCTGTGCACGGCAGCGTAGATTCCGGATGGTAAGGCTATAGTCCAGGTGAGGAGAATCACCAGAATATTGAGCATGAGAGTGTTGCCGGCATGGGCTGTCAGTCTTTCGATGACCGGCGCGCCGGTGCTGGAAATACCGAGGTTGCCCTGGAGCGCGTTACCGGCCCAGTAAAAGTACTGCACGGGAGCCGGTTTATTGAGACCGAGGCGTTCTTCTTCCGCCTTGATGGCCGAGCGAGAAACCGAGGGATTGGCGCGCATGCTGGCCAGTGGATCGATAGGCGTACACTTGAGCAGCGTAAAGGCAATGATGGAAATTATGAACAGGAGAGGCACGGCCTGGATGAAGCGCTTGATGATATAGAGGAAGGTGGACATTATTTCCCCTCCTTCAAATAGATCTCTTCCAGGTTGTGCAAGCTGCCCTTGGGCGTGTAATAAATTGCCAGCGGTGTCGGTTTGTAGTTGCCCATGGTGTTTCTGGCAGCCGTCAAAACGGCATTAGTATAAATGAATATCAGGGGTTCTTGCTCGTAAGCAATGGCTTCGGCTCGTTTGTAGTTTTCGGCTCGCACCTTTTCGTCGAAGCTACCGGCGGCGGTATCAAGGCATTTGTCTAGTTCCAATTCCCAGGGGCGGGCATCGGTTACTTTTAGCTGAATCTTTTCATCGGGTTCATCGGGCAGGCGTTGGTCGAATTCATGCATGCGTCCATCCGACTTCCAGATATTGGCGCCCGAATAAGGCTCCAGGCGACTGCCGGAAAGACCAAGCATCATAGCTTGCCAGTCTAGAGTGGTATGGGTACGGTTAATCATGGCATTGAATTCAATGGGGGCATAATTGACCTTGATGCCGAGCAACTTCAGTTGTTCTTTGATGTGTATGCAGACCGCATCGCGGATGGTATTACCGGCATTGGTGATAAGATCGAACTCCACCCGGTTGCCTTTCTTGTCGAAGAGCTCGTCGCCCTTAAGGACGAAACCGTCTTCCTTGAGCAGTTTCTTCGCTTCCTCAAGACTGTAAGTAATCGGTTTCAAGTCGGTATTATGATAGACACCGGCGGTGGTCTGACAGGTATAGAGGGGGTACCCCACCGAACGCAAGATATTGTTGACGATGCTCGGTCTATCGATGGAATGGCTGACCGCCTTGCGAAAATTGAGGCTGTTGAACCAGTCCTGTTTAACCGGGTCCACGTAAAATTTTCCGGTCTTAGGATCTTTGCGACGGCACATATTGAACATCAGAAAAACCGTCCCGTCATCGGGTCCCAAATTGCGCAGGGTGAAGTTGCCTTCCTTTTCCTTCTGCTTCAAGACGGAAGCATCCATGCCTCTGACGGAACGCGCGTCAAGAAAATCCACCTCACCCCCGAGAAACTTGAGGATCATCTGGGGCTGTTCTTTCACGATGGAGATGACAATCTTATCCAGGTAGGGCAGCCTTCGCCCTTCTTTGTCGACCATGTGGTAGTTGGGATTGCGTTTGAATTCTATGCGCTGGGCGGGAATATACTGCGAGAGTATATAGGGACCGGAGCCCACAATCGTTTTAGGATCTACATTGACGTTCCAGAAAGGCCTGAAGGCTGCCTTACCCTTTTTCGTAACCGGTAAGAGCACATGCCTGGGGGCGATGGTGACGGCGTTTAGATTTAGAAGAAAGGGTGAGAAAGGTTTTTTGAAAGTGAAGGTGGTGGTCAGATCGTCCACCTTCTTGATCACCGGATAGTCTGTGGGGATGGAAATAGTATCTTTGCTGCTGCCTTCCCCCCAGCCGTCTTTGACGATAGTATCAAAAGTAAAAACCACATCGTCCGAAGTGAGCGGCTTACCGTCGGACCACTTCAGCCCCTTGCGCAGAGTGAAGGTGACTACCCGTCCGTCCGGGCTGACATCCACGGTTTTGCAGAGTTTGGGTGTGGCTTTGCCGGTCCAGGGGTCGATGTCCACGAGAGAATCGAATTGCATCAGTCCGATGCCGTGGCTTTCCACGTCGCTGGCGTCCCAGCAGTTAAAAGTCTTAGGCCCGTCGCCAAAGGAAGTCAGCTTCAAAGTGCCGCCGAATTTTCCCAGCTCTCCTCGGGCTTGCCAGAGCTCATTGCCGTCTTTGTCTGTGACCAATTTAAATGGTCCCGGATTAGGAAATTCCGCATCGGCAGCTATGTTGTCCGATGAAAGCGTGGCTTTGGGGGCGGAATTTTGTACGGAATTTTCTTGCTCAGTCCTGGGGTGCTTCCGCTCAGCCACCCGCAAGTTGTCGCTAATTCTAGTGCCCGGCTCAGGTGGTGGTGCGATGCAGCCGCTCAGGCTGAGAGCCACCGCGCAGGCCTGCAAAAGATAAGGAGCGACGCCTTTTGCCATTTACTTGACCCAGATCTCCGGCAAGTTATGCAAGCCTACGCCGAGCTGTGAAAGCGGGGTCGGGTCGTAGTTGTGCAGAGTGTTTCTGGCACCGACTATTTGCTTGGGAGCGGCAGTATAAACAAACGGTGCCTGCTCATACATAATTGCCTGTACCCGTCCGTAGATTTTCTTGCGTTCTTCCTTGTCGAAAGTCTGGGCACCTTTTTCCAACAATTCGTCGATTTCCTTCTCCCAGGGGCGGGCGTCGGTGACGGTTATCTCACCTTTTTCATCGGGCATGCGCTGGTCGAACAAGTGCAGCCGCCCTGAGCTCTTATAAACATTGACGCTGTCATTGGGCTCGGTCGGATCACCAGTGAGCGAAAAGAGGATGGCTTGCCAATCAAGGGATTGCATAACCTTGTCGTTGAGAACGTTTCCGTTTATCTCCGAATAGTTGACCTTGATACCCAACTCTTCCATGTCTTTCTTGAAGGAGACGCCCACAAAGGCATAGAAGGTTCCACCGGCGGTGCTCAATAAGTCGAATTCCACCTTGTTGCCGGCTTTGTCCAGCAGGTTGCCATCTTTATCCCAGGTGAAGCCTGACTTTTTAAGAAGCGCTTTTGCTTCTTCTACATTTTTTTCGAAGGGTTTCAGTTCGGAATTGGTGAAAGGCGCTCCTTTTACCTCGGCCATGAAAGCCGGGGCCCCCAGCCCTTTGAAGTAGTTGTTGACGATATTATTTCTGTCTAGGGCATGGTTTATAGCCTGCCTGAAGTTAACATCGTTGAACCAGACCGATTTAATCGGATCAACATAAGGTTTGCCCTTGGCATTTTTGCGCGGGTTCATGTTGAAAGTAATAAAGGTACTGCCGTAGCCCGGTCCGAAGTCGTAGAGTTTGAAATCCAGGGCTTTGGCTTCTTTTACCAGGTCGCCTGCATCGCGGCAGCGCACAATGGTCATGTCGATTTCTTTGCCCTTGAACTTGAGCAAATTGGTTTGCACATCTTGCACAATCAAGTATGTGAGCCGGTCTAGGTAAGGCAGCGGTTTCTTGCTTTCATCGAGTAAATAGTAATTCTTGCTGCGTTTGAAGACCACTCTCTGACCGGGCACATAAGATTCCAGGGTGTAAGGACCATTTGTGACAAAGTCTTCGGGTTTGGTATTGACTCCCCAGAAACCTTCGAAAGCTTTGCGCCCGTCTTTGCCGCTAATAATCGGTTCTACCACATGCTTGGGCGCGATGGGCATGCCGATATATCTAATGAAAGGTGCAAAGGGCTTGGCTGTCTTAAACTTGATGGTCAGATCGTCTACCTTAGTTACTTCCGGTGACTTGCCGTCCACTGTGGTGACATCGCGTAAGGAAGAATTGCCGTAGCCGCCTTTGATAATGGTGTTCCAGGTATAAGTGACATCATCGGCGGTGATAGGATGACCGTCCGACCATTTGAGCCCTTTGCGCAGCACGACGGTATAGGTTACCTGGTCTGGATCCATGCTGACGCTCTTGGCCAGAGCCGGCACAATATCACCGTTGTAAGGGTCGGTCTCAAGCAAGCTGACGTACATCAAGTTGGTCAGTTCTCTTGATGAGGCATCGGTTGCCGCCCAGTAGTTGAAGGTCTTAGGGTCGGCCATGACCAGGGAACGCTTCAAGGTGCCGCCGTACTGACCCTGGGCATAGCGGGTTTGCATGAGGTCGGCGCCGTCTACCTCAATTTCCTTGTAGGGACCGGGCGATGTGGTATTGCACTGGCGAATGGGATTATCGGAATTGTCCTGGCTGGAACTAGTGGAGCCGGTGGAAGGACTGTGACTGCCTGCTTTCGATCCTCCTTTGCATCCGCTCAAAGAAACCGTCAAAGACAAAACGGAAGCAATTGTCAGAAGCAACTTGGAAGTTTTCACCATCGACCCTTTATCCTCAGAATTCCCGAGTATTGATTCTAGTCTAAAAATCAGGCTGCAAAACAAAATGCCGGCTGTTTCGCCGAAACTGTGGTCGTTTCTGGCTTCCGTATTGTTATCCGGGAGCGCATCCCGGGCCCTCGAGGCTCTTGAGTTTAAAGAAAGTGGCTTAGCTTGCGGCATCGGGATGGATGTCAAGGGAAAAATTTAAGGTGTTTATTTGACCTATAAATTGATAACAAGAGTTACGATATGTTGTCTTGCGTAAAGTCCTTATGACAAATCGGGGTTCAAACAGTCATGGGCGCTGCCACAGGCTTTATTCTGATCGACTTTCTTGTCCGTCCGATTTTGCGTTTTAGCTTCAAGTTTTACTTCGTCGGGTTTATCCTTTTGTTTCTTGTCTATGGCTTCATCGCCTACAAGGCACTTAAGTCCGCCTACCTGTCTGAGCGCTATTAAACTTGACCCGGTGTCTCTTTAGAACTTTCCTCCTTGTTGTTCTCCTCCTTTCCCAGTCTCTGGGGGGTGCTTGTCATGCCCTCACTGCCGCTTCCGCCCAGGAAAGCAAAGAACAGTTTCGCAACCAGGTAAGGTCTCTTTACTACCAGGGTAAAATTGAAGAGGCCATTGCGCAGGTGGAGAAGCGTAAAGCCGACAAGTCGGACGCCGCTTTGCAGGGCGCCGAATACGGCTATCTGATTCCTGCCACCCTGGCGGTGCTATACCTTGGCAAGAAGCCCCTCATTTACAGCCTGCCCGAAGCTAAGTCTGCCGTTAAGTTGAAACCGCAGTCGGCGGTTTTACGCACCAACTACGGGCTTCTTTTGCAGAGAAACGGCGAGCGGGCGAATGCCGTGGAACAGTTTCGCAAAGCCACCCAGCTTGACCCCTCCGACTGGCGTCCTCGTGTGGGCATCGCCCAGTGTCTGGCTTGCGACGGTGTAGACGGGCGCCTTATCGCCGAAAAAGAATTGAAGCTGGCGGTCGCCACCGCCAGTGATACTAAAGAGAAATGGTCTATTCTGGGGCGCACCTATCTGGTCCTGCGCAAGTACAAAGATGCATCCTATTGTTTCAGTCGCATGCTGAAGCTAAAGGCTGACGATTTCGCCGGTAGCTGTTTGAGTTTGAAGGCCGATCTTTTAGAGCATCGGGAAACCGGCACCCCGCCCACTCTTCTCAGCTCGCTCTTAGCCATTGTCTTGAGTCCGCAGCTCGCCGATCAGGAGCTGGCAGTGTTGCTTTCATCCACTTCTACTTTAAGCGACGGCGACCACGAAAAGTTGCTCGACATCGCCCGTGTCAATTTCATCGGTTCCGATCAAACCTATTATCAGATGGGGCGTGCCTTCGAAGACCTGAACAAGTTGACCCTGGCCCGTGCCGCCTACGAAGAGGCTCTTAAGAATGCCCCGCAGAATTCCTGCTACAAGCTCTCCCTGGTGGGGAACCGAGTATTGGCTCAGGACAATGCCGCCGCCGTAGCCTATCTGGAGCGCTTTTCACCGGCCCAGACCGGGTCTGAGAAAATCCAGAAGACTGTGCCCCGTTCCTATCGTGATGCCTTTGCCAGTGCCCTCAAGGTGGCTCCCCAGCTTGTGATGGAAAACCCTGATAGCGCTGCCAGCAGTCTCAAGCTCATGAGAGCGGTCTACCATAAAATCAATTGTGGCTGCCGCCTGGCTGTCATTGAGTACAAATTGCGCATGTTGCCGGGGGTGGTTTTTGCCAACTTGCTAGACTTGAAAGAACCACCCTTGACTGTAATCTATGATGCAAAGGAAACAAAAGCGGATACAATCATAGGTACTGCCAAGAGAGACGATGATGTCTTCGAGGTGCTGGCGGATGAGCCGGTCAAGTCTTTTTCCGAACTTGTCAAAATCGTCCAGAAGGCTTCCGACAAAATCGACAAGCACATCTTTTCTATCTGGTCTTTCGAAGCACCGCCGCTTGAATTGCCCTAAACTGTTTTCAAGTTCTTCTTCAAAACTGCCCACTAATTGGAGTTTTCAATGAAACCTTGCAGGTGCCTGGCCCTGGCGTTTACCCTGGTAGCCCTCTTGCCCAATTGTCTTCCGGCTGGGCTGGCGGCACCTTCCGCTGCCAAACCGGTAGGTAGCCTGGTGGAAGGCTATGTGCTCCATCAAAACAGCGACTTTGGCCCCGTGGTCATGAGCGTCAGCAAAAATGCCATGCGCATGGATATTGAGAAAATGGGCATCAACTGGATTGCCCGTGCTCCCAAGTGGCAGAGCTTTGCCTTCAACGATGATTCCAAAAGTATGGTCAGCCGCGACTATACCGACTGGAAAGAAAACTTGATTCGTATGCCCGGCGCCAACAAAAAGAAAGCCATGGCTGCCGAATTCACCCTTAAGCCCACCGGCGAGAACGAAAAGGTAGGCGGCTATCTTTGCCGGAAGGTGGCTATCTATAGAAAAGACTCGCCGCAGCTCGGCAAGGGCGCTCAGAAAGCAGCTCAGAAAGCAGCTCAGAAAGCAGCTCCTAAAGGCAAGAGCAAACCAAAGTCTCCTTACCCCATGGGCTATGTCTGGATCTCCGATGATTTCCCCGCCCCTAAACAAGTGAGCGAAGTAATGAAGCAGCTCACAAGAGTAGATGTGCAAAAGGGTGTGGTGCTCAAAGCCACAGTGTTGAAAGCCGGCACTTACAAAGAATATAAGCCGGCCTTCGAAACTCTATCAATTTCGAAAGAGAAATTGCCCGCATCCATTTTTGAGCCACCGAAGGGCTACAAGGTCGTAGCCAGCGAAATCGACTTGATGATGGGCGGCGATGAAGAACCAGAGAGTCTATCCAGCTTGCGCAGAAGGCGTTAGGTTGTGGCGTTGAAAGCAAGAACTTCGGTTCTTGATCGAATTATGATTGCCGCACCTTGTAATGTTTCCTGGCAGGACATGGAGGGCGATGAGCGGGTTCGTTTTTGCGGGCAGTGCCGACTACAGTGTCCTTAATTTTTACAAGCGGGCTTGCCTGACTGTGCATGAAAAGCAATACGAGCAAACCGACAAACTCTTCAGTCAGTGCCTCTTGGCTCTGCGGTGCGGAAAGCAGGATCCCAAGTTTATCGAGTCGGTTTACAGAGACTTTGCTCGCTATCTGCGCTCTCGTCATAATGCTCAAGAGGCAAAGAAGGTTTTGGGCGAACTGGATTTAGTTCTCGCCCAGTTTAAAACTGCCGGTACAGAGCCTGTCTTTCTTATTCCAAGCAGTGTGGCCATGGAGCATCTTGGTTTGGTTCGGCGCCGCCGTACCAAGGTTTCACCCAGTCTGCCGGAAGGCTTTCCGGTTCCGGATAATGAGTAGGAGCGGGCCTTAGTAAGTAGTAGCTTTGTAATGTGAGCGACTCAGCTTTTGCTAGTGGCAGAATATATCCACATTATCGACGACATGCGAATACACTATTATGACCTGGCTAAAGTACAGAGGATTTATTAGCCAATGCCAAAACACCGCATCTATACTATGAGCTTTGCAAGAGTCTATCCTCTCTATGTTGCTAAGGCAGAGAGAAAAGGACGCTCGAAGGCGGAAGTGGATGAGATCATTCGTTGGCTCACAGGGTACAGTCAACAAGGCTTAGAAGAGCATCTCGCTAAGCAGACGGACTTCGAAACCTTTCTGGAGAAGGCCCCGCAGATGAATCCGGCTCGGGTTTTAATCAAGGGTGTTGTTTGCGGTGTACGCGTGGAAGAAGTCGAGGAACCTACTATGAAGGTGATTCGCTATTTGGATAAGTTGATCGACGAACTGGCAAAGGGTAAGACCATGGAAAAGATTCTGCGCAGTTCGCAGTGAAGCTACATTTCGGATGACTGGGTTGTTGAAGTGTTGCCGGGCAATGTCATGGCTTTCGCGGCACCCTGGGATTCCGGCGAGTATGACACTTAGCGGCAGGAAAGACGTCAAGGAGAGTGCTATACCTTCGCATGGCGGTAGCGCTTCCGCCGCTGGCTGATGCTCTTCTGTCTCACCGGTACTGTCAATAAAGGGCCTGCTAATTGTTAAACTCTGGCTATCCTCATGGGAGTCTGGGGTAACCCACACATTGCTTTGCTGCATATGAGAGGGCAAAGTGCGAAAATTATATGTGTGTGGGAATGAACAGGTATACACTGACAATCTCGGCAACTGTTCACCGATTCTCTGGGGGGCGCATGGAAACTACCGTAGTAATCCCGAACTACGAAATTGTAGGGCAGATCGGCGAAAGCTCCCAGGCGGTGGTGTTTCGCGCATATCATAAGAAGCATCCCGAGCGGTTGCTCGTTCTCAAGATGCTCAAGGCTGATTTCCTCTCTGAAAGCAAGAAAGCACAGTTCCGGCAGAAGGTTGAACAACTGAGAGTTCTGCGCGACCCCCTGGTGATAGCCCCGATTTCCTTCGATGTCACAGAGGGAGTCTGCTTCTTGACTCAGGATTTTTTCGACGGCATTACCTTAAACCAGATGCTGAAGAAGCAATGCCCTCTTTCGTTGCCGGACTTCTTCCGGATTGCTTGCAGTCTGGCGCGCGCTGTCGATAGGATTCACGACACTGGTATCATCCATGGTGGTCTCAAACCGCACAACATTCTTTTGGATCCGGAAACGCTAGAAGTTCGCCTTATAGACTTCATCAGCGCAATCGATGTTAGAGAAGTCAGTCATTTTATTTATGATCCCTCCTTTATTCGCGACACTCTTTCTTATACTTCTCCGGAGCAAACGGGACGTATCAGCCACCGCGTGGTTTTCTCTTCCGATCTGTACTCGCTGGGGATTGTGTTTTATGAGCTGCTCACCGGACAGCTCCCCTTCTATTCGGATGATCCGCTGGAACTTATTCATTCGCACCTGGCCGGAGAAGCACCGTCTATGGCGCAGGTGAGCCCGGGAATTCCCGGGGCTGTCATCAGGATAGTAGAGAAGCTTTTGCTCAAGGAGCCGGAGAAACGCTACCAGAACAGCAATGCGCTTTTGACCGATCTCATGAGGTGCCGAGACGAATTCATAACCACCGGCAATATCACTGAGTTTCCGCTGGAGGGGATGATCTATACCCACCGGGTCACTTTTATATCCAAGATGGTTGGCCGTGATGAGGAAGCGGAAACAATACTGCAAGAGTATGAACAGGTTGCCCGGGGAGAGTTCCGCTCCATGTTCATTTCCGGACTTTCGGGCATCGGCAAGACCCGTCTCATTCAGGAACTGCAAAAGCCTATTGTGCGTCATCGCGGCTATTTTACTTCCGGAAAGTTCGACGTTTATCAAAAGAACATTCCGTATAGTTCCCTGATTCAGGCGCTGAGAAACCTGATGCGCACTTTTCTCACCGAGAGCGATGAGCGGGTGGAAGAATGGAAGAGCAAAATTCTGAAAGCAGTCGGAAAGAACGGCCGGGTTCTCACCGACGTGGTGCCCGAGCTTGGAATTCTCATCGGACCGCAGCCGGAAGTGCCGACCCTTCCTCCGGTGGAGTCCTTGAACCGCTTTCACGATCTCTTTGACCGATTCCTGTCCTGCCTGGCCAGTCAGGAAAATCCACTGACACTATTCATCGACGACTTGCAATGGTGCGATTCTGCATCTTTCGATTTTCTGGCCAATATTTTTGCCAATTATAAAGACCACCCTTATCTGTTCTTTCTGGGAGCATATCGACACAACGAAGTCGATACAAGTCATCCTTTACACAAACTGCTCCGAAGCGCCCGAGAGGGACGTCAACCGATCCGGGAGATCCGACTGGAGCCATTAAAGCCGGAACACTGCCATGAGATGGTTTCCTACATACTTGACTCTCCTCTCTCTCAGACTCGAGTGCTGGCTGATTTCATCAGTGTCCTCAGCGAGGGTAATCCCCTGTTTGTGAGCGAAAGCTTGTCTTATTTGCACAACGAAGACCTGCTCTATTTGGATAAGGATAGGGAGTGGCGCTGGGACATGGACCGGATTCGCCGTTCAAAAATGCCCACCACAGTCGTCGCTCTCTTCAGCTCCAAGATCCAGAAACTGGCACCCGACCTGATCAGTCTCCTGGAGTACTGTGCCTGCATGGGCAATACCTTCTCACTGGACGAGTTGTCCATGATTCGTGAAATGGCGCTCGTGCAGATCTTCGAACTCCTGAAGCCGGCCCTGGGGCAGGGACTCTTGATTGAGAACAAGAACCAGTTGCAGTTCGTACACGACAAGGTACAGGAAGCTGCGTTGTCTGCCATTCCGGCAGGGAAGCGCCGCGAAATCCACCGGCAGATAGGCAACCACTTGCTAGCGTTGCTCCCCCCCGGCACTGATGACATAGAAGGTGTGGATAACCTATTTACAATCGTTTCCCATCTCAATCTCGGCAGAGACGAGACTCTCGATCCATCCGCCGCCTATCGCTTGTCCTCTTTGAACTATCATGCTGGAAACAAGGCACTGAGGGCCCTGGCAACAGATGCGGCAAATGATTATTTCAATCTGAGCCGGAATTTGCTGCCCGCCGACTGCTGGAATGAGGAGCACTATGAAGACACTTTCCGAATCTATCAGAAAGCGGCTAAAACCGAGTTGATGTGCGGCAAGTATGAAGATTCCGAGGCACTCTTGACGCAGCTATTGGAGCGCGCCAAGAACGATCTGGACAAGGCCGAATGTCTGGCTGAACAGACCACTTCGCTTTCCTCCGTGGGAAACTTCATCAAGGCCATTGAAACCGCCAACCGAGGACTGGACTATTTCCAAAAGGCCATCCCCCATGAGCCTGCGGAAGCAGTACTGAGAAGAGAGCGGCTGATGGCGGAAATCGCCTCAAAGACCAGCGATCCGTGGGGGGCCATATTGAATATGCCCTTTACCAAAGACAGAAAGAGCAAGATCGAACTGGCATTTTACAGCGAACTTATTCCTGACCTCTACATGTCCGGACTCGTGCCTCAGCTCTATCTCTCCGCTGCGCAATCAACCGAACACTGTCTGGCTGGAGGCATGGACGAATCCGTAATCTATTCTTTCAGCATTATGGGACTGCATCTTGGTGAGGAGGAAGAGTTCGAGCAGGCCTTCAAATACGAAGACCTGGCTCGGGATCTTTCTGCAAAGTATCCGAATACCTTCGGTGCCACACGGGGCATGAACGGAATTGTCTGGTGCAACATGCACTCCAGGAGCCATCCCCAGGCTATCGTCGAGTACGCTCTCAAGGGCATCCAATGCGGGCGGAACTGCGGAGACCTCTACAACGCGGGGCTTTCCTATGGTCCGTTGATGTGGAACCTCCAGGTTCAGGGCGCAGATTTTTCGAAAATAGAAGACTATGCACGGGAATGCCTGCAGTTCTCTAAGCGCTACCACCTTTCATTCTCGGTAGGATTGGCCGAAGCCATGCAGGCCGGCTGGGTCGCGCCCATGAAGAAAGCCTATGTTCCCATTGATATGACCGAGAAACTGAGAACCTGGGAGCAAGACAACCACGTGGCCTCAGCCGGCAGTTACTTTGTACACCTGGCGTTGGCCTACTACTACTTTGGGCAACACGAAAAGGCGCAGGAATATCTCGAGACCGTCAGAAAATATCTGACTGGCCTGACCGACAATGTTCTGAAGAGGCAATGGCATGTTTTCCTGGTGCTTAATGCACTGAAGCTATACGAGAAAGGTCAACGGTTCCAAGACAAGCAGGAGCTGCTTGCCGAAATCGAACCTCTGATAGCGAAGATTCAGACATGGGCTGCCTTTGGTCCCTTGCTCAAGCCCTATCTTGCTTTTCTCCTGGCCGAAGTGGCGCGAGTGACCGGGGACATCCGGGAAGCAAGAAGCCTCTATATGGACGCCATAGATTCGGCCGGCCAGCAGAATTACACCTTCCTGCAGGGTCATCTTAACGAGAGTCTTGGTGAGCTTCTCCTTCAGTCCGGTCAGAATTCCGCCAGAATCTATTTTGCCGAAGCTGCCCGTCTGTATAAGAAGTGTCGGGCAGAGCGCAAAGAGATTAATCTCTTCGAAAGACATCCTGAGTTTTTTGAGGAAGAGAAGTTGCATCCGACAGCGCATGATGTCGGATCTTCTCCATCCATCCTTCCGGCTCTCGACGTAGACTACCTGATGAAATCATCACTGGCCATATCCGCGGAAATCGAGCAGAATGCGTTGCTGAAGAAAATCATGAATGTGGTTATCGAGTGTTCCGGTGCTCAGCACGGCTACTTGCTCATTGAAGATGCCGGCAATCTCCTTGTTCGTGCCGAAAGTCATGTTACTGGAAAGCAGGAAGTGCGTACTCTTGCTCAGAGATTTGATGATGCCGGCGACATTTGCAAAGCTATCGTGCGTTACGTATTTCGTACCGGCGAGAGGGTGATTTTAAATAACGCTGTGCAGGATGGACTATTCAGCGAAAATGCAGAAGTGCAGAGCATGAAATTGCGCTCTGTGCTATGCATCCCGGTCGTCAAACAATCTAGAATGATTGGCATCCTCTACCTGGAAAACCGTCTCTCGGATTCGATCTTTACGCCTGAGAAGAGCCTGATGACGGAACTTTTGACGTCTCAAGCGGCGATTTCGCTGGAGAACGCTCGTTTGATGGAAGACATGAAAAATGCAGACGAGCAGATCAAGAGATCGCTTAGAGAGAAGGAGGTAATGCTCAAGGAAATTCACCATCGTGTTAAAAACAACCTTGAGATAATCAAAAGCATGCTTGATCTACAATTGCCATATCTCAAGAGCGAACAGGCTATTGAGCTGTTTAAGGAGAGCCAGAACCGCATCTACTCAATGGCCCTCATCCACGAAAAGTTGTATGAATCTGAATCTCTTTCAGAAATTGAGGTTGAGGAATATATACAGAGCCTGGCCGATAACCTATTCCTCTCATATGGAGTCGATGACGGTGACATCGATTTGAACCTCCAGGTGGATAAAATTTCCGTTGACGTAAATAAGCTCATCCCATGCGCCTTGATCATCAACGAGCTAGTCTCCAACTCTCTCAAGCACGCCTTTCCTTCGTCGAGGCGGATGCCTAACCGGCAGCCGCAAATCCGCATCGGATTCTGCCGAGACAGCGGTGGTATTTTTACACTGGAAGTGGGAGACAACGGCATCGGTCTTCCCGAGAACTTTGAAGTGCAAAAGACAGAATCGCTGGGCATCAAACTTGTGGATGTGCTTGTAAAGCAACTCAAGGGCACGCTTCTCATTGATGCGACCGACGGTGCCAGGTTTACGATTACTTTTGACGTAAGAAATAGCAGAGGATTAGCTTAATGGATGGCGTCAAGATTCTGATAGTTGAAGACGAAGGAGTGGAGGCGCTCAACATGCAGCGCCGCCTGAAGACGGCTGGATTTTCTGCTTCTGAAATTGTCATGTCGGGCGAAGAAGCAGTGCAGAAAGCCGCAGACATGCGCCCCGATCTGGTGCTGATGGATATCATGCTGAATGGCAGTATTGACGGCATTCAGGCAGCCGAATTGATCAGGTCTGCCTATGACATTCCCGTCATTTATGTCACTGCCTATGCGGACGAAGGCACCCTGAAAAGGGCCAAGATCACCGAGCCTTACGGATACATCGTCAAGCCTTACCGGGACAGAGAGATTCTCATCGCCATTGAGATGGCCATCTACAAACACAAGGTCGAGAAAGAGACCAGAGAAAGAGAGAAGTGGTTTTCCACCACTCTTAAGAGCATCGCCGATGCTGTCATTGCCACCGACAAGAACGGTTCAATTACATTCATGAATGCTGCGGCCGAGAGACTAACCGGCTGGACGCAAGATGAGCTATTGGGTGCCAGGTTGACCGATGTCTTCAAAATAGTCAACAGTAAGACTGGTCAGCCCGTTGAGAATGCGGCGGCAAAAGTGCTGGCACGAGGCATCGCCGTTGGCACTTCCAGCTACACTTCGCTTGTGGCGAAAGACGGAAGGGAGGTTCCGATCGACGAGAGTGCGGCGCCTATTAAAGATGACTCCGGCAACATCGTCGGCATAATTCTGGTCTTCCATGATGTTACTGAGCGGGAACGTGCGGAGGAGGAGTTACGCAAGGCCAACGATCAGTTGGAGAAGCGGGTAGCCGAGCGCACCAGCGACCTGGTAAATATGAATGAGGAGCTGAATGCCTTGAATCAAACACTTGCTCTGGCAAGAGATGAGGCATTACAGGCATCCAAGTTTAAGACGGATTTCGTCGCCCGCACCAGCCATGAACTGCGCACACCGATAAGCGCAGTGATCGGACTTCTGGAGTTGGTGTTGGTTGACGACAACTCATTGGATGATGAAACGACCAAAGTACTTGACCTGGCATATGAGTCAGCAACTTCGCTGCTGAATATCGTAAATGAAATGCTCGATTTGTACAAAATCGAAGCCGGCAAAGTGGCACTGGAGAAAAAGGAATTCGTGCCGGTTTCTCTGGTCGAGGGGGCCGCGGATGTGCTCGCTCAAGACTCCAGGCGAAAATCGCTGCCGCTACGCACTGTGTTTGATCCGAACCTTCCTCCGCTTCTGGAAGGAGATCCGGTTAAACTGCATCAAATCCTGGTTAACTTAATCGCCAATGCCGTCCGCTTTACTGAGGTCGGTGAAATCGTAGTTAAGGCAACCGTTGATGATGACGACGGCTCACGCGTGCAAGTCAGATTCGCAGTAACTGATACCGGCATTGGTTTGTCAGAGACTGACATTCCCAAGCTGTTTCAGCCCCTTGTTCAAGTGGGCACCCGCAAAGCTGGTGGTACCGGCCTTGGTTTGTCCATCTGTAAGCATCTCGTTGACATAATGGCTGGTAAGGTGGGTGTGGAATCAAAAGAGGGCGAGGGATCTACCTTCTGGTTCTCAGTTCCGCTTAAGCGCCCGGATATGAATAAGGTCGCCGGATTTACTCCCGGCAAAGTAGTTTCGACTACAACCGCAGAGGTGGAACCGAGCTCACCGACAGTGGCATCTGCCGACGACGACTGCAATGTCATTCTTGTTGTTGATGATGATGAGACTTTACGACAACTATTTCAAATGCAGTTACGCAAGCTGGGAGCCAGCGTGCACACCGCAGCAAACGGACGTGAAGCGGTAGAAGCGATGTCACGCACAAATTATGCATTGATTCTAATGGATTTACAGATGCCTCTAATGGACGGCATAGAAGCGGCACGCTGCATTCGTACCATGGAGAAGTCAACTGGTAACCATGTTCCCATAGTGGCTATAACCGCTCATGCGATGGCTGGTACTCGGGAGCGCTGTTTCGCCAGTGGAATGGATGATTTTTTGATCAAGCCAATCGATGTTATGCATTTGAAAACAATGCTTAGCAGGTGGTTGTGATCGAGCAGCTTCAGCGTGCGGTGAGGTTCGGAGTCTTGTATACACGCCCAGAATAAGACAATTGGTTATGAACAGGCTTTACTTGGTAGCCGGTTCGCCGCGACGTGCCGCCTCAATGGTGGCGATGTCTATCTTGTTCATTGTCATCATCGCTTCCATTGCCCGTTTTGCAGCAGCGCGGTCGGGGTCGGTGGTTGCCTCGATGAGAGCGCGAGGCGTGATCTGCCAGGCGAAGCCCCAGCGATCTGTGCACCAACCGCAGTGGCTTTCTTCGCCGCCGTTATTTATGATCGCATTCCAGTAACGATCGGTATCTTCTTGATTGTCTGTCATGACCATGAAGCTGACCGCCATGTTCGGCTTGAAGAGTGGTCCACCATTTATCCCAAGGAACGATTGACCCAGAACGGTGAATTCGACGGTGAGCTCATCGCCCTCTTTCGCCGAGGGATTGTCCGCAGCCGAGGCGTGTGCCTTACCCACATGGCTGTCGGGGAAAACACTGGCGTAAAATTCAGCCGCTTCACGGGCCTTGCCGTGGTCGAACCAGAGGCAGGTGGTCATCTTGTTCATTTTGTTGCTCCTCGCGTCAGGCTTTCCCGGCGCATTTTACCCTGTCAGCTCTGTGGATACTCAGGTGACGACAATCTTACCACCTCAAGATGAGCTTCGAGTTTTGAGTGCAGGGCTGTATGTTAACGGAGTGGTGCGTCCTCGATCTCTTGAAACTGTGTGCTGCTTATATCCTCTCCAGTTACCTGGTAGGCAGACAAAGCACCATTCAGAATTTTTCCTCGTACCGTGAACTGCTTGCTCTCCTTTCCGTTCCAGGCAAAGAGTCTGGAAGTGATAACTCCACCAACTGCCTTCTCAGCTAAAAGATCTTCAGCTAATTCTGTCGGTATTGTTGTCAGCGGTTTAATCGTATGGCTGAACCGTAGTTGTGGAATACCATTTCTGGTGATCAGAAGACTGAGTGTTCGCGGACCATAGGGCAATTTAGAGAGGATGTAGAATTTACTGCCCGTGTCTTCGAAAGAGCGTTCCTCCAGTACTTCGGGGTCCACCCACAAGAACGAGTCAGCTTTGGGGGCGGTGCCTGCTCCAAGTGCCACTACCAGGACGAAGATAAGTTCGATTCTCATGAGCCCTCGCAAGTAGAATTTAGAGGTGAGCAATTCGGAAACATCCCTGGCTGCCTATGCGTTTCTGTTCAGCAGGATCTTATTGTAGCTCTTTGCCAGTCGGTAAAACCGACTACTATGTCGAGAGTTCTCATTTGGAGTTATGTTCCCGCCGGTTGCCAGGTGGGTCGGCCGACTAGCCTGTCCAGGCTTAGGTGTGACGCAAAATGCGTACAAATGTACGCAAATAGGGTACAAGGGTGCGAAAATCGCGTGCAAGGTCTCACTATCCTTTTCTCTGCCCTTCCGTCCTCCAGGGTGCGCTTGTAACCCTAGCCAGCGCCGATTTTCTTCCCGCCCAGGCGAAGTAGTCTAATATATGGGTAGTAATCGAACATCTGATGTATTTCAACCTCAGTCCAAATTCCGTCTACCCAGTTATTTGTGTAGACCTGAGTGGCCTCGCCCATTATGCCGCAATGAGCACTGGCACCGCCGTTGAGCTTGCTTGGTGGTTCCTCGAAGGCAAGCAGGATGTCCCCTGGTTGGCAGTCCTTCAATAGCGCCTTATCATTGATTTCGCGGCCTTCTCCATTGCGAATGATTCGTTCTGAACAGATAGTTCGACTGTTGAGCAGTTGCCTGCGCATGGCAGTGACTAGGGGCGTCCTGACCGAACTTACGCCCGCCTTTTTTAACACGTTGCACAGCGCGGCAGCACAGCCGAGTTTGCCGTTTGGAAGTCCATAACCTTTCCACATTTCCTTGCCAACTGATGTTTTAGCCGCCTGGAAAACCTTCTTTGAGAGCGCGGTGGAAGTTGCGGCGCTCTTAGTTTTTTCGGCAGAGGCAGGCTGAAAGCTGGTAAGCGCGGCAAGGAGAACTATAGTGTGAACAATTCGAGTCAAGGAGGTGTTGCCTTTGTCCCTAACCCGCCTACTTGTAGTTGGTTCATCTGAAGTGTTGGCTTTGTCCATAACCGCTCAACAAATCTCACATTGCCGGATACTGTATAGAAACTGAATCTGGGTCAAGATTTCCTGGAAATTCCCGAAAACTTCTTCGGCGGCTTCGTAGGTTGCTTGGTTGCCGGCAATGTACTCAACCGTCGGCAAGAGCTGATCCATGACCGGCATGATTTTATGTGGGCACTGTTTTAATGTTGAATGGACCACATTGAGGAATGCATTGGCCGCTAACCCAGGTTCTTCCGCTTGCATCTTCTCGTCGCCGTCGCTGGGGAGCAGGATCTTTTGAAATCCAAATATGTAATATCGAAAGGGTCCGTCTGCCATGAAGCTTAAGTCCTCGGCTGCAGAAGTTGGGAGTTCGGAAAATCGCTGAATTACCTCAGTTAGGGATTTACCCATGTATATCTTCCGCGCCCAGCTGTCTCCATCCTGGATAGGTCCCCAATCTTCGGAACTTGGAATGTTCTCCCCTGGTAACATCGGAAGGTGCTCCTCAAGGCTGCGACGTTGATGATTTAGGTAGCCAATAGCCATTGATTTTCCAGAATAACACAGGATATTAGGAAATGCTTTCTCGTCAGCCGACGGCATGAAAGCGACCGGTATTCAGTGAACAGATTGTGCCATTGTCCGCACTAGTGGTGGTGGCTTATCTTAATCGGCATTTGGTTTCTGTCTACAGCCATTTCCGGAGTGGCTTCTCCACAATTAAGGCTGACCGTAATTCAAATATGTGTTTTGGAGAGTTCCTGCTGCCTGACGGTGAGGTAAAGTAATATTGTATGCTGTGGGCTATAGGAGTAACCGGCAGTGCTTAGATCAAGACTCGGATGCTGTCTTTTGGCTTTCACGACATTGGGGCTTGCTGCTTGCGCATCGCACGGTGGCTTGAAAAGCAATGATCCGGCTGCCGTTGTTATGCCTCCGCCCTCTCCTACTCCTGAGATTTATCGTCCTTTGGTTAACCTGGCTGTCGATGCCAACGAAACGGGTCACCCGGAAGAGGCAAAGAGAAGATATCGGGAAATAATTGCCAAAGATCCGTCCTCTCCCGAGGCACAGTATTGCCGGGGTGAGATTGCCATGATCGATGGGAAAACTGAGCATGCTGTAGAGTTCTTTAGTGCTGCTTTGGCAGGAAATCCGCGTTTGGAAACGGCTTATAACGACAGGGGTAATGCCTATATGAGCCTGAAAGAATTTGATAAGGCAATTTCCGACTACAGTGTGGCGATGTTGCTAGGTCCTGGACCGGTACATTGGTCCTGCCGCGCTCGCGCCTATTTGCTCAAGAAGGAGTATTTCAAGGCGATGCAAGATGCAACTGTGGCAATCAACAAATATCCTAAATACGACTATGCATACAGAAATCGTGCAGAGGCATGGGAAGGGCTCAATAATTTTAAGCAGGCTCGGGTTGATTACGACAGAGCCCTGGAGGTGACCAAAAATCGCCCTAGCTTTTTGTATTACCGGGCGCAGTTCTTTATGCGGCAGAACGAGCCCAAGTTGGCTCAGTGTGATTTTATGGCTGCCGCGGCAGAGTGCAAGGAGCCCGGTGGAGATTACTATTACTGGGCTAGTCTTGCTGATGTGAAATTGCATGACTACGACCAGGCTCTTCAAGATCTCTCCAAATTCCGAAGAATGAGCGTAGAGACTCATGATGACGAAGACGTGGAAATTGCCGACCAGCACATTGCCGAGGTTCGTACTGCTCAGTACGACCTCAAGCATCGACCTGCTCGCAAGGATTATCAGTGGGCAATTGCTTGCTCTGCTCAGTTGTTTAAGCAAAATGAGGATGGGCTCTTCTCTCTATCCGGCGAGGAGCCGACTGAAGCTTCCATTAGGCATGAGAAGGAACTTCTGCGGAAGTGGTGGTGCATTGAGTCGAGAGAAGATCTGCTCTCTATGCTTGAACGGCAGCTCAATGACGGGCATCATTCTTTGTGGATGCGATATGACGGCTGGCGCAGGAATCCCGTATCGAATGTTGTAGCTGCTATCACCAGAGGAAAGGAAATTTCCACGGAAACTGCTCGGCTTGGACTGGTTCGAGAGTATGGCGATAAGTTCGGCTCGCGTGGACTGAAAGCCTGGGATCTCTGCCGCTATATTTGTTTGTGCCGCTGGGGCTACCGGGTAGGTTGGTTGTCTGAAGCTGAGGCGTACTCGCGCATGATGCCGGTCGCACGAGAGTTGCAACGTACATACAGCAGTTGGCAGCAATTGGGTGAGGAGTATTTGGTTGGTCGATGCTTTTGGAGTAGAGAGCAGTATCTTGAGGACAAGGATGATTCGGAAGAAATCCTCAAGGATTTACTTACATCACCGGATAGTCCATGGGTAACACTGCCCTGGAATACGGAGCTGAAATGAGCGTGAGCTTGCTAGAGGCCTGAGATACTCTAAGTTTTGTATCGTTGCCACCCTACCTGCGTTTGGGATCTTTCCAGGAATCTTTGCCCACCGGCTGCACGAAGATAGGTTGTCCGTCTTTTACAACCACAAAATTGAATTCGCTATTGAAGGTATACTTCGGTTCTTTTGGAATAGCAAAGCCGCGCGTGGCTCCCATGGCTATGGCTTGTTTGGCGTCAAAACCATTCTCGTCCATCTTGAGCATGGTTTGCATCATGGCCTGGCTTATAGTTCTATCGCCGCCTTTCATGCCCTTCAACCAACCGAGGTCTTCCCTTGCCTCTAGGTCGACCATGGGAATGCGCACGATGCCTTGGTCCTGCGGTGCTGACTGTTCGGCTTTGGGAATCAAGCGTTTTGCTTCTTGCATGGCTTGGTAGCCGGTGGTGTTTTTGTCTGCTGGAATGGCGTAGACGCTTATACCGTCGCCCTGATCTTTGAAAAGTTGTACAACCGGCTTGCCGTCAACGTTGTAGATTTTGGAGCCGTCCTTGTCAACGGCATTGTAGTCTTTGCCGTCCACATTGACCGAGCTTCTTTTGGCGGTCCAGTCTTTCTTGATCGACATGGTGGCGGCCACCGCTTCCTCATCGGGGCGTTCCTGCAAGAGGCGGCCGAAGCCCTTCTTCTCTAGAAAGTCGTTTACTTCTTTGGGGCTGCCGGCGGCGGCGTCGAGCATCTCTGGGGGAAGTTTGGCTGCCAGCTCGGCTACTTTCGGGTCTTTTATAGCAGCCAGAAGTTTCTTCTGCGCTTCGTTTTCCGGGCGCCATGGGGCGTTTGCCCATTCGGGATTGGCGTTCATGGCTTTGTAGAAAAGCGCATCGGAAGGGAATTGCTTGGTGTTTGCTTCAGAGGATTTGTCGCCTGGTTTAATCTGTTCCAGACCTCTGTCACCCTTCAAGTCGGCACTGGCTTTGGGACCAATGTCTTTGATGAAGACGCCCTTGTAATGTGGATGCGGCTCACCGCTTTGGGTGGCTTCCAGATTCCGGACTGTTAACTTGCCATCTTTCATGTCCACCAGAATGCCTTTGCCGTCCGGTGTTTTCTGGTTGATGTCAGCTTCCAATTTCTTTACTGCCTGAGCCTTTTCTGCTTCCCCGCCGGGGGCTTTGTCGTAGGCAGATTTGAACGCCTTGATCATTTCGCCGTTTAATTGATTGAAACGCTCCGGTCCGCCACCTAGGTTGGCAGTGGCGGTCCACTGATCGGCTAGTTCGCCCGCCGACTTGGGCTGTGTGTTCTGCAAGGCTCTGGTGTCTGCCACCTGAAACTGTGCGGCCTCGATGGGTTTGTTGCCGGCGGCGTCGCCGGTTTCTTTTACCCTGGTAAGTTCTGCTTCGCCGGGCTTAGCCATGACATTCACCTCTTGGGGCGGGATTTCCCTTGGTAGTCCCAGAACTATATGCCACTTCATGTGTAAAAAACGTGAAATCGCCCCCGGCCGGGCCAGGGTATTTAATCTTGCCCGGGAAACTCAGACCGGAGGGGGTGCCCCCGGGCGCCCTTGGTTCTTAATTTTCCCCGAAAAGTTCAGGGGCGAAGTTTTTGACACCGGCGGCCGTGACGGCGGCGCCGAAGTTGGTCAGTTCGCTGCCGCTGGCTGAAAGGGCACGTCTGGCCACAACTCCTATCACCTTGCCACGCTGATTCACCACCGGTCCGCCGCTGTTGCCTGTGGTGATGGGGGCATCTACTTGCAGGGTGCGCGGCGCTACCCTGCTGACCCTGCCGGTGCTGAAGGTGGGGGCGTAGTATTTGGAAGAGTCGGCGTCGATCTGGTCGGAGGCCATGGGGTAGCCGATTACTTGAATTTCTTGCCCTTCCGAGGGGGCGACCGTATCAAGCTCCATGGGCGGAATTGTGGTCTTATCTACGGTCAGAATGGCCAGATCAGGTTCGCCTTCACCCTTCGCTACTTTGTAGAGTTTGCCCACCAGGGGTGGTTGGGTGACGGCACCAGGGGGGTGTAGGAAGTAGCCCAGCTCATAGCTGACGAGGGCCTGGCTCAGGTGCTTGTTGAATGCTGTGCGTTTGGGGTCGACTCTGGTGGATAGGTGGCGCTCATAGGTGTCCCAGATGTCGTTGACTGTTTGACGGTACTGGGCCAGTTCGCTCTCGGTGCGATCTTTCTTGCTTGCTACATTGACTATCTGCAGAATTTCCTTGAAGCGATTTTCGGGGTTGCCGCCCCAGCCTGCCGACTGTTCGGCATAGAGATGCATGCCGGCATAGAACAACTGGCATTCTTTAATGAGTTGGTCGGCAGTGTCTACAACATGTTTGTTGGTAACGAAATAGCTTTTGTCTTTGAGGCGACCTTTGATAGGAAAGCACGTGCCGAAGCCCACTACCCGGAAGCCGCGATCTTGGGTGGAGGAGGAGAAGACGGGGAATTTATGTTTGGGCGAAAGGTCTGCGAGCTGCACCCAGAGGCTGTCTTTGACTTTCATTTTGAGCCCGACATTGAGTTGCAGCACCTGACTCTTCAGGCGCTTGTCGAGTTTTTCCCAGCTTTCCAGGCTGAATGCGGCCTGAGGCACGGCCTGGCTGATGACAGTCAATAATATAGCCAGAGCCAGTTTGCTACGGCCGGGCGCCTTGCCTGGTTGCTTGCAATCAATGAGTCTTTGATGCCCTGGCAAAATTAACCCCCTTCGAAGCCAATTTCAATTTCAAAGGTGCGTCTCCAGGGAAAGGAGAGCCTGACTGCCGGTTCGATGCAGATGGCGCTGCTTATTTCTTTGATGTAGGGGGAAATTTGTTCGGCCAGCAACTTGGTTGATGGCTCTCCCGAGAGTGTTTTGCGAACCTTTGCTTGATATGCCCAGTCATCTAGAAGGCGGGTGAAAAGACATTGCTTTTGCGGTTCTGAAAGGCGGGCGGTTTTTTGCGCCACCTGCCCGGCCGCTCTATAATTTTCTCCACCTCTGGAAAGTGCGCCTTCCTTGATTTCGCCGGTTTCTTTTGCCGATGCCGATGCCAATGTTGATTCTGATTCTTTCAGTTCGGCAAACCAGCCGGCCAGGGCCAGCGCAAGGGCTGAACCCATGGTATTGCCGGTGGTGTTCCAGCCGGCATATGATTTTAGTTTGCTCAGAAGCTCCGGTTTCTTGAGCAGTTCTTCCACCAGAATCGGGTCGCCGCCGTTGGCGTAAACTACATCGGCGATGATGCAGTGTTCGCTTGCGGCCAATTCCGCGAGAGTAGACTGAACGGTTTGTTTGGTGTCGATTTGACTGAGGTCGGGCAGACCGGGCAGCGTAATGTGATCGCCCTGTCTTTCCGCCGGTCCGTGCACCAGGAGGGTGAAGGAGTTGCCGGAATGGTTTCCTGCACCGTTGCGATTTACATTTAGTCCGGACGCCTGCAAGTGAGCTTCTACCGTGGCGCCGATTTCCTGACCTTCGTAGCGACTGGCGACGGTGGCGGCTTTGTCGGGGCTGAAGCGCACTGAAATCGAGGGGCGTGCCGCCTCTCCCTTGCTTTTGACCACGGAATCTATTAGGGCCCGTGCGATCAGTGTACAGGCCACTTCATCGGCACCGGCATAGGCAACCACTTTATCTTCAAGTTTGAGGCTCTTCGCTTCCGCTTCCAGCCTTTCCTTCTCGCCTACGTTCAAGCCCCAGGTGCCGGAATCATCTTGGGAGAAAACCAGATAGTCGAGGAACGCTTTGTTTGCGCCTTGACTGACCATGGAGCGCAAGAGCATTTGATTGACGGTGAAGTTGCGCAGGCGGGTGTCGAAGTAGTCTTTTCTAATAGATTCCGGAATTTTTCGCTCCAGCGCTTCCAATAGGCCCGGTGTCATTTTCTCGCGTCTGGCCAGTCGATGCAGGCAGGCTGACCATTCGAAGAGTTCTCGCCCGTATGTTTTCCAGTAGTCTTTCTCTTCTGTGTTGTCGTAATTGTCCGAGATACGCATTATGGAAGACTGTCCGTAGACCTTCATGGGGTGAAGGCTACGCCATTTCTTGATGCGCTCAAGGCGGTCGCCTATGGTCTTCAAGTCTTCCGTGCTGCGTCTTGATGTAATCAGTCCGCCGTAAAGCAAGCTATCCAGGCAAAGCACCATGGCGTCAGGGCTGAATTTGGCAATGGCGTTTTCGCAAAAAGAGAGCAGCTCGTCAATCTGTGCACCACGGTTGAGTGAACCCATGAGATTTCTAGGCGGCAGGATAGGCTCTACCCGGGCTGATTTCAGAAGAAGCTGAGGGTAGGTGTAGGTGACCGGCCTGTCGTCGAGGGGCACTAGCAAAATTCTCATGGGACTTCCTTATTGAACTTGAACTATGGTTTGCCTGAGTCGAGAGTGGCGCCCCCGCCTCCCAGGCTTCTCTGGGAGGGAGGAATGGCCGAGTCGGGTACCAGGCGCACCCCTTTTTTCTTTTCTGTGTCGGCGGTGACAAGTATGCCGTTGGTCTTTTCGCTCTGGGCTTCCGATGAAACTGTCTGGGCGATTTCCACCGCTTCCGGTTTGCCGTCGGGCCAGAGGGCTGCTTCAAAGTAGAGGCTCTGACCGATCAAGTCGCCTTCCACGGGGGCGAAATACTTGAGGGAGAGGACGCCGCCTTCCGGTATCTTGCCAAGAGCTACCACTTTGCGGTCCGGTCCAAGACGCAGGTTTCGCCCGTAAATTGGTTTGGCACCGTTGTCCCGGTCGGCCATGGCCACTGCCGCCCAGTAGCCGGGTTTGCCTTTGACGGTAAATTGGGTTGGTTTGCCGATGACCAGTCTGCCTGGCAGATAAAGGCGGGAGGCAAGCAGGCGATCGGAGAGCCTGAGAGCTGGCTTGGAGCCGTCTGCGGCCAGTTTGAAAGAGCCCAGTCCGTCAGGCTTTTCGTTCTCGCTTTCCTGGCTGGGGGCGGTGAAAGGGGTTTTAACGGTTTTGAGCAGGGTGGACAGTTGCTTTTGCAAGGCTTGATACTCAGCCTCCAGGGCTTGAGCCGCCAGATCTTCCGGGCTGCCTTCTTTGACCTTGCTCTTTTCTTCTTTTACTTTCTCTTCTTTGGCTTTCTCTTCTTTCTTCTTCTCGCCTTTTTCCGGGCTCTCGCCTTTGATTTTGAGAGCTTTGGCTTCCTTTGCTTGATTCTTGATCAATTTCTTGTTCTGTTTCAGGGGAGCTTTCTCCTCCCCTTCCGGCATGGGCAGTTCGCCTGCGTCCTCTGTGGTATTCCCCTTGACGTCTCGGGCGGCCGCCCGGCAAAGGTTAGGCTCTCCCGGTAGAACGGCGCTGAATATCAGGCTCAGAGGCAGGAGGACCAGCGGGATGGCAATTTTATTGAGCGCATTCATTGGTTCGGCTTGATTAAATTTAGAGCTTGGCGCGGGATCTCAGGGGGGCTCAGAGCTACCCTGGTGAGTTTTTCATAGTATCACCAAGTGGTCCCTTTTCGCTGCCCTTTGAGGGCGCGGCTTGCCTGCCCTGGCTGGTTTAACCGTACTCTCGGGGCTTGCCGCGGCGCATTCCCTTGAAAATTTCGCTAAAATAGGGATTACCGTAGGATTTGGCCGTGCTCAAAGCTGCTCACCATAATTTGTACATCTATCAGAAGCTTAGAGATTGGTTCCTGGACCATCGGACCCTTTTTCAGGCTTTTTGGGTAGCCCTCAGCTTGCATGTGGCGCTTTTGCCGGTGCTCTGGGTGGCTGGATGGGCCTTGCCCTGGCCGCGCTCACCCATTTTTACCACCGTTGTGGAGTATGACTTGAGAGGCTGGCCCAATTTAGCCAAGCCCAAGAAAATCTATGAGACCATCGATTTCGACGGCGCTAAATGAAATCTTGCTTTGCTTAGGTTTTTGCAGACGGCTATTTTAGGAAACGCGTATATGCGTTGAACTATTTGTCGCGATTGAGCGTATAGATAATTGTGGGTGGTTGTATGTCGCCTGGGAGGTGAGACCGGCCGGATCGCCCATTTTGAGAGGTCGGAAGCTGAGCAACTATTTCTCTTAGCCGACTTTACCTTCTCATTTATCATGCTACGATTGCTTTAGCTAAAAGCGCTTTGCATCATACTTCGGTGCATATCGAGTAGGCTTCAAATCTATGTTATATGCAACAGACATGAAGTCTTGAGGCGTATATCTTTTGTTCCTTTTAATTTGGTCCCATTATCAACACAGTTCAATACTGTCCGAGAACCAGTCAATCAGAACCTATCTAAAAGTCTAAGGCTAGAGCTATGAAACAAACCGGGGACACTGCCAGAGAAAAGAGCGGCGACAAGGCGCTTGCTAAGGTTTGGATTTATCCCACCGGCAATGAGCCGGAGAGCGCTCTGGTGGATGCTTGCGGCGGCTCGCTGGTGCTGGCGAAAGTGCTTCTGAGGCGTGGTTTTGAAACGGTAGAGCAGATCCGTGATTTCCTCGACGAAACCATCTACAAGCCCAGTCACTTTTCGGAATTGCCCAATACCGATAAGGCTGTTACCCGCCTGGCCGCTGCTATTGAAAAGAAAGAAAAGATCACCGTATATGGTGACTACGATGTTGACGGCATCACCGGCACCAGCGTCTTGCTGTCGGTTTTGCGTAAGCTTGGCGCCAATGTCGATTTTTATATTCCTAATCGCCTCAGCGAAGGCTATGGTCTCAATCTCAAAGCCGTGAGCGTTCTTGCCAGCAAGCACCGCACCAAGCTAATCGTTACTTGCGACTGCGGTGTCTCAAACTTCGCCGAGATCAATCTGGCTAAGTCCCTCGGGGTTGATTCGTTGGTGCTCGATCATCACACTATGCCGGAGATGCTACCGCCGGCGGTGGCGGTGGTGCATCCCAAGCTGCTGCCGGAAAGTCACCCGCTTTTCCACTTGCCTGGTGTGGGTGTGGCTTACAAAGTTTGCGAGGGGCTGCTCACTCATTTTGGCCGAGCGGAAGAAGCCGATGAACTGCTCGACTTTGTTACTCTCGGCATGATTGCTGATCTGGTGCCGCTCGTAAAAGAAAATCGCTATCTGGTCAAAATTGGCTTGCCCAAGCTGGTTAAGTCGCCCCGCATCGGTTTGAAGGCGCTCTTGCAGCAGGTGGGCGGCAAGGAAGATACAGACCTGGTTGGTTTTGGTCTGGCTCCCCGCATCAACGCCGTGGGGCGTCTGGCCGATGCCGCCTCTGCCGTAGAACTGATGACCACCGAAGACGAAGGTCGCGCCGACGAGCTGGCTAAGCAATTGGCTCGCGAAAACCTGCGTCGGCAAGAACTCTGCGAAAAGGTCTTCATGGAAGCGGAACGCCAGATTCAGAATACATGCGATTTGAATAACGATAAAGGCATCTGCATTTACAACGAAGAGTGGCACCACGGTGTGGTCGGCATTGTTGCTTCCCGTCTGGTTGAGAAGTTTCAGCGCCCGGTCTTCATCGGTCAGCTAGACAAAGAAGAAGGTCTGGTGCGGGGATCTGCCCGCGGCGTGGAGCAAATCGACCTTTACGAGGTCTTGAAAGACAACGAGCATCTTTTGCTCAAATGGGGTGGGCACAAAATGGCGGCCGGTTTCAGCATTGAAGCCGACAAAGCAGAGGCCGCAGCCCGGGGCATCGTCAACAGTTGCAACAAGTTCGTGGGCAATAAGAGCCTGCGTTCCCGGGTTGAGATTGATGCTCTGGTGGAAGGTGATAGTCTGGCTCTGAGCACAGTGCGCGAACTAAATGCCATGGCGCCCTTCGGCATGAACAACAAAAAGCCCATCCTGTGCATGGAAAAGTTGACGGTGGCGTCCGTTAAGCCGCTGGGCAAAGAAGCCAAACACAGCCGCATTATGGTGCACGACGAAGCCGCACCGGGAAGCGCCGATTTTGAATGCGTCATGTGGAATTCGCGCGGTCGTGTTCCTGTAGACGGTGAACTGGTTGATCTGGCCTTCAATGCCGATATCAATGCCTATGGCGGTAGAGAGCGTCTGCAACTTGTTCTGGTCGACTGGCGCAAACACGGCAGCCAGATGGAGGCGGCCGCAAGTGACAGTGAAGCGGTTAAGAACCGGGCCGGTATTTCTCCTGCTCCCGCGCGTGCGGTGGTAGAAGTTGATCAGCCCGAGGCGCCCGGCACCGCTGTTTCAGACGGTGACGAAGCTCTCGATGAAGACAGCGAAGGCGATGTGGCTGCTCTGGCCGATGCCGGCAATCTGGTTAAAAGCCAGGCGCTGGTGCGGGTCAACTTCAAAGACTTGCGTGCTTATGCCGGCAATCCCGAGGTTATCAAGAAGGCTGTCGGTAAGTTGAGCGGCGGCGTTTTCGTTTACGGCGAGTCCTGTCCCAAGCTCAAGGGCATAGAATTCCAAGATCGCACCCAGGTGAGCGCCGTAGATAATTTGCTGATCTGGCAATTCCCGCCTTCCTTGAAAAACTTTCAAGATTTGCTCTTTGCCACCCGGGCTAAAAATATCTACCTGGTGGGCTCCGTCAGTGACGACGATCTGATGCCGGAAGACCCGGCCAACTTCCTTAAGCAACTGCTTGGTCTGGTGCGTTTTGCCGTTAATCAAAGAGACGGCCAGGTTGACGGTGAAAAGCTGGCCGCCATACTTGGGGTCACTAAGATGTCAATAGCGCTTGCCCTTGCTGCCTTGAAACGAGTGCACTGGATTGACTGGTTCTCCGAAAACGGCACAATCTATCTCGATTTGCTTGGTTCCCCCGTGGCCAGTGTGGAAGACACTCCTGAATACAAACAGCTTGTGGCTTCCCTCGATCAAACCGATAAGTTCCGTAAGTGGTGCTGTCAATGCACCATGAAAGAGCTACAATTAGCACTCATGCCCAATCAAATTGGGTTTACCGCCGAACCTCTCGTAAGGGGCGAAGCTGGTAGTGCCGAGGGTCCTCAGATAAAGTCGGTGACCATTTCAGGTCCTGGTGAGGAAATCTGAGCACCGGCAAAGCCAATACAGTAAATAGGATAGTAATCAAGATGACCGCAAAAGTTGAACAACCCAGGCTCATGGAAAAGTTGCCCCTCAGTCCTGAGCGGCAGGATTGGCTGAAGTCCACCATCCGTGATATCCCCGATTTCCCCAAGCCCGGCATCATATTTAAAGATCTGACAACTTTGATGAGGAATGCCGAAGCATTCTCTTGCGTTCTCAACAGCCTCTCTGTCACTTCCGAAGCCCTCAAGCCCACCGTCATTGTCGGTATTGAAGCGCGCGGTTTCATCCTCGCTCCTGCTGTGGCCCACCACCTGGGCGTCGGTTTCGTACCGGTGCGTAAGCCCGGGAAATTGCCCTGGCATACCGAGCGCGTTTCTTATGCCCTCGAATATGGCGAAGACACTGTGGAAGTGCATCGTGATGCCGTCTCCAAGGGTGATCGCGTGGTCATCATCGACGACCTGCTGGCCACCGGCGGCACCGCCATGGCTGCCAAACAGCTCATGGAAAAACTAGGCGCCACCGTGGTCGGCGCCGGCTTCGTGGTCGAACTTGATTTCCTGGACGGACGTTCCCGTGTTAAGAAAGACGGCGACCTGGAAATCTTCTCCGTGATTCAATATTAGGTATTCTGAGTTTGCAACTTTAGCTGCCCTCAGATTCGAACTTTGAAGGGCTGTAGCTTGGTTGCAAACAAGGGGAACTTGAACAAGAGCCAGACGGCACTGATGGCCGCTCTGGCTTTTGCTTGCCTGGTCTTTCAGTCTGGTTGCCGCAAAGAGGCTCTCCCTTCGGCAGCGGAGCGGCAGACCAAGCATGCCCAGTTTCTCGCCCGTATAGATAGTGAAGATGCAGAGCAAGCGGCGCTTTACCGCCATTCTCAGCAGGTTGCCGGCGACCCATTGCCGCTTTTGAAACTGCCCGATGAAAAGCAGTCGGATTTTCAAAAAGCCAGGGAGATTGTTGGTTCTATCAAGAACTGTCCGTCTTTGACGGTGGGTCTGTTTCCCGACTACCGGGAGATCTGGCATACCTATGACCAGAGCGCTCTCAACTATAGCCGTCGGGATTACGAGACCATCAGGTCTTTAGCCAGAAGTTCAGCCGGGCTTTCGCTAATGTTTGCTACTCAGTGCCATCACCTGGAGGAGCATTTTCGCTCCTGGACGGGAAACCCCATTCTGGCCGGACTGCAGGCTCGTGCCCGGAAAGACTTCGGAAAATGCGATGGTTTTGTAGTGAATGAGCTGAATTATGCAGATTATCTAGCCCTCCTGCCCAGGTCTATGGCCCATGAGGGTGAGGATGTCTCTGGTGCCTTTGTAAAGAAAATAGATGTGGCCGCCTGGCGGAAGAAATATGGAGCGAAGCCGGTCGATGCCTTCCTGAATGCCCTGTCGCTTGCCCAGAAAGAAAAGGGTAGGACGAGAGAAGTTTTGTATTTCACCCTTCCCAAAAACAATTGGGCAGACCGGCTTAGTGCTGTCAAACCGCAACTGCAGGCACTCGGATACGAAGTATACGGCGCAGGCGGCTTTGAGCAGTTGCATTGTTTTACCACAGCGCAAGAGTGTCAGAAATTTGTAACTGCCGGCGCAATGAGAGAGGGTTCTTACAAGCAGTGGCATGCCGTAGCTTCCAAGCTTGTACTTGATCCGGAAGGTAAAATTCTTGCGCTTGAAGGTGACGTGGGCAGAGCCTCTATCTTGAAATATGGTGAAGGTAGCTTGTCTGCGTCCCAGAAGATTCTCTTAGCTGCCGATTCCTATATTCAGTCTCTTGTCCGTATTGGGGACGATGAAGCCGTTGCAGAGCGCTTTGTGTTTAGAGGCTTTGAGTCTGACTGCTTGCCGCCGGGCGCCAGGATTGCAAAGGTCAAGGAAGGTTTTGAAATAACGGTGCCAGAAAGATGCTATCTGCAGGTGCCTGTCAGTCGTGCCTTCCTGGTCAAAGACCTAAATCAATATGCCTATCTGGAAGCTCAGGGTCTTGAGACCGTTGCCCATGGAAAGTGTTTCGAATCTGTGGTGGCTCGCTTGCGCAAATGGGACAGGCTCTACGGTCTCAAGGTGCTGGAGGCAAACTACAATAGTTTGGTCGTCAAATTTGATCGTCTGCCTGCTGATATTACCTCGCTTTGCGTGGACATCAGAGACTTGTGTCCCGGTGCCGATGTACCTGGCATGATTGAGCATCAGTTATCCAATGGGCGGACCGTGATGTTAAGGTGGGACTGAATTGGTAAGGATACTGGTAACGGCGGTAGGTAGCGACGGCGATATCAATCCCATGATTGAAATTGCCAGGGCGCTTTTGTCGCGCGGCCATGATGTGCGTTTCATTGCCAATGGCAGCTTTGCTCACAAGGCGGAGGAAGTAGGCTTGCCCTTCCTGCCTCTGGGAGACAGTTCACTATTTCAGGAAGTCGTATCTGACCCGGATCTCTGGCATCCGCGCAAAGGATTTTCGGCGGTCTGGCGTAATATCAATCAGTCTTTGCCTTTGAGTCTTGAGCTTCTAGAGCAAAATATGGAGCCCTGCAATACTATTCTGGTCGGCACCACTCTCGCTTTAGCTTGCCGTGTTCTGCAAGAGAAAAGTGCTAACTCTGTGCCTTTAGCTACCGTGCATCTCTCTCCCGCCTGCCTGATTTCGCGCTACGATCCGCCTCAAGGGCCGGTCAGCATTATTAGCCCACAGACGCCGCAATTTCTTAAAGACCTCTATTTGTCACTGGTGGAAGTGTCGATGCTGGAGAATGTTTGCCGCGATGATGTAAACCGCTTCCGCGCCCGCTTTGGACTAGCCCCGGTGAAGAGAATTTTCGCCAGATGGTTGAATTCGCCCGATCTTGTAGTCCTGGCTTTTCCTGAGTGGTACGCTCAAAGACAGAAAGACTGGCCTGAGAATCTCTGTTATACAGGCTTTCCTCTTTTTGATAGAAAGCAGGAACAGCGCCTCAGTGATGCCACCCGTACCTTTATCGATGCCGGAGCGGCGCCTGTGGTGTTCACGGCCGGGTCGGCCATGGCTCATTCTCGCGATTATTTTAGCCATGCTCTTAAATGTGTGAGAGCGAGAAATATTCGCGCCATTTTTGTCACCCGCTATCCGGAAGTCTTGCCGAGGCACTTGCCCGACAATGTTTTGCATGCAAGCTATGAACCCTTTGACCATCTCTTCGCCGAAGCGTCCGTGGTTTCCCATCACGGTGGTATCGGCACCAGTGCCCAGTGTTTGCGGGCTGCTGTGCCTCAGCTTGTCTGTCCTTTCGCCCATGATCAATTTGATAATGCGCGCAGGTTGGAAGCCCTTGGTGTAGCCAGAGAAATACGAGTTGAGAAACCGAAGCAATGGGCCGGAAAGTTGGGCGAACTTCTCGATGATCCTGAGGTGAAAGTTTCTTGCCGCAAGGTGAAAGAGCTTATGACAGTTTGCCCAGACCCGGCCGCAAGAGCGGCAGAGATCATCGAAGGATTGGCTAAAAAGCTGCGTAAATGAAGGGTTCGGTGGGCAGCGAAAGTCTGAAGATGACGTAGTGGAAGAAGGCGCCGAAGATAATCCCCATAGTTAGAGCCAGCCATGGGTTTTTCTTGAGGATGAAGTTTTCCAGAGTAGCGGGTTGTTTATCTTCTGCCATTTCTAGTTCTTCCTTTCTCTGAATTCTTTCAGGCGCTTAGCTAATTCTGTGGCCATGGCTTTGCCGCCTTCCACGCTCAAATGATCGAAATCCACATAGTGCTCGGGTGCGAGCTTGTCGTTCAAGGACCAGGTTTGAAAACCTTGCCGGGTGAAGTTTTCCAGCCAGAGTTCTTTTATATGCCGGTATTCTTTTTTCTCTCTTTCGTTCAACTCGTCTATGAAGAGAGGATTGATGGCCGTTACACAGACGATCAGGTTGTTTCTGGCGTTGGGCGGCACGGAAGCCTGTGTGCAGCCTGAAAGTCTGCGCCAGAAGAATTGCTCATATTCGCTGGGCGGACCTTTTTCGTAGAGAGCGGTGATGCCGGCCATAAAACGTTTGACAATATTGGTGCCGTGTTCAAGCTTTTCGTTGTCGCTTGCCTCGAATGGCGGCCTGTCTTCGAATGGGTCTTGAAAGAGACGGCGCGGTAAAAGAGAGCGAAATTCAGTGGTTCTGTGGAAGTAGTTGCCTGCGACGCTGTAAGTGAACTGCGTCCACAATTCTTCCACGCCCAGGTAGTGATTCAACTTGGCTCGCAACTCCAGGTTCTCTTGATGCCCTTCATCTTTGAAGAGAGTCCATTCCCTGTGCTGCCGGCTGAAGGTTTCTCGTGCGGCGTAGGGCAGGAGCATGCCCCTTTCACGGGCATCGAAATACATATAGTGCAGGGGAGTGGTGCCGGATGGCTCGAAGACCGTGGAGGGCATGGCATCGGTGAGCAGGAAGACGTTTTGTCCTTCGCTCAAGAGTTTTTCGTAAACCCAGTAGCCGGCTTCGAAAACCTTGGTGCCTGGTAGGGCTAGATTGATGACGACAAAATCGTCTCCTAGCTCTTGCTGGAGATATTTTGTCCAGCAGTGCTCGGAACTTTGCCCTTCTCCGTAGAATACTGAGTCTCCGCCGATGATTAAGAGGGGCCTGCCTGGTTTGTCGGCCAGCAGCAGACGAGCCTGGGCCAGCATCTGATTGTAGGTCAGGTAGAAGCCGCCGTTGGGGTTGATGTATTCATGGAAGCGCACGAAGTTGGAAAGGGGCAGGGGCTTGCCTGTGATATAGGCACCGGCAGCGGTGCTCAGTAAAAAGCCGAGCATGGTGCCGAGCAGAAAATATTTGGAATAACTTTTCTTCTCAGTCACCACTTACTCCCTTGAATTGAAAGAGCATCAGGAACATGGACAAGGCTTTGTCCAGGGGATAGAAGAAGGGCAGCCAGCCGAAGACCACAAAGAGGAAGGTGGTGAGCCTGGCGGTGAGTGGATATTTGTCATAGAGTTTCCAGAGCGGGCTTAGCCAGGGGAGCTTGCGATAGACCGTGTTTATGGCCAGGCCCAGACCGTGGTACAGTCCCCAGAATAGGAAGTTCCAACTGGCGCCGTGCCAGAGACCACAGAGGGCAAAGGCTAGTATGCCGCTTAGAATTCTTCTAGCCAGACCATGCTGGCTACCGCCGAGGGGAATATAGATGTAGTCCCGAATCCAGAAACTGAGCGACATGTGCCAGCGCTGCCAGAAATCACGAATACTGGTGGCACCGTAGGGTCCGTTGAAATTAGGGGGTAGTTTGATGCCCATCATCATGGCCAGACCGAGGGCAATATCGGTGTAGCCTGAAAAATCGTAGTAAATACGACCGGCCAGGGCCAGAAGAAAGAGCCAGCGCTCGGGCAGGTCGACAGCGAAGTAGAAGGCTTGCTTTTCCAGAATATATTGATTGATGTTGTCGGCGATCATGAGTTTCTTGAAGAAGCCCGCCGCCAGTCTGACCATGCCGGCCGCTACGTCTCTGGAACTTACGGCGGAAAGCCCCTGATAGAGCGAAGGAATGAAGTCTTGATAGCGCTTGATGGGACCGGCTACCAGGGACGGGAAGAAGATGGCGAAGGCCAGAAAGTCTTGCGGTTTCTTTATGGGTTCCCTGCCTCTTCTCACTTCGTACAGGTAATGAATGAATTCAAAGGCAAAGAAACTGATGGCCAGGGGTGGTGTCGCCGGTAGTGCGGTAAAGAGCGAGGCGGCAAAATGCTCCGCCAGGGGTTTGTTGACGGATGCCAGAACATCCAGGAGCAGGAAGCGGCTGTATTTGTAAGTGAGAAGTGCTGCCGTCACTATTATGATTGTGCTTAGGCAGAGCCAGCCGCCGCCCTTTTTGAACTTTGACGCTGTCAGTGCGGTTACATAGGTAAGCAGGGCCAGTACGGCAATCGGTGCAACACCGGCGGCACCGGCAAAATGGCTATGAAAGACGGCGCAGAAGATAAGCAGGGCTGAGAGGCGCAACTTGACCATAAGAGAGGAGCTCAAGTTTTTGCACAGGCCCAGGCACCAGTAAAGCGGAAGAAAGAGAGCTACTGAAATTAAGAACCAGTAGGTGCAGAAGATCACTAGCAGTAACTTCCGTCAAGGCTTCTCAAGCTTATCTCACCGGCGGAAAGTTCTACCCTGGTGCCGTCCGTTTTCTCAATGAGAAGCGCCCCGCTCTCGGCAATATCCACGGCCCGACCACTTATATTGCGGGCGCTGTCGCCGGTGGGACTTACGACCATCACTTCTTTGCCGAGGGTAACCGAGTAGTGCTTCCAGCTATCAATGATGGCCTGCGACTTGCCTTCCAGCAGGGAAAAGTATTGTCTTTCAAGGAAGCGACAGATCTCCGCCACCAGTAGACTCGGCTCCAGTGGCCTGCCGGCTAAATTCTCCAGCCAATCGATGCGGTTCTTCAGATCGTCCGGGATATTTCCTTCATCGAGGCGCAAATTGATACCGATGCCTATAACCAGCGCCTGACCCGGCATTTCAGCGAGGATGCCGCCTACCTTTTTGCCGCCGGCAGTAAGGTCGTTGACCCACTTGAGACCCAGTTGGATACCGCAGAGCGCCTCTACTGCCTGGGCCACGGCTACCCCGGTGGCCAGGGTGATCAAGGGCAGGCGGGTGAGGGGAATTTCCGGACGCAAGAGTATGGACATGGCAATACCGGCATCGGGCGGCGAGATCCAGGTGCGCCCCTGTCGACCGCGTCCGGCGGTTTGCTGTCTGGCTACGATCAGGCTGCCGGCCGGGGCGCCCTCTCTTGCCAGTACAGCGGCCCGGCTGTTGGTGCTGTCGATTGTGTCGTGCAATTCACAGACGCCGCGACCGATTAGCTCGGTGGTAAGGGCGTCTTCTATGTTTTTGCGGTCTAGAATGTCTAAATGTAGTGTCATCTCGCTCATTTTAGTGAAGCGAGGCTAGCTTTTCCAGCTTTTATTCAGGACTTATGGGCAACTTCCGTGGCGATTTGCTTGGGACCTTCCAGCAGTTTGTGGATGGGGCACTTGTTGGCGATGGATTTGAGATTTTCCACCTGCTCCGGCGTAAGGTCACCCGTGAGCTCGATGCTTCTCAAGATACGGGTCTGCTTGCTGCCGTCTTCGGCTACTACAGGCTCTTCCAACACCTCTACGGTAATGCTCTTAAGATCCCATTCTTTGCGTTTGGCATACATCTGTACTGTGATTGCCGTACAGGCACCCAGGGAGCCGAGCAGCAGTTCATGGGGATTGGGGGCGGATTCGCCGCCGCCGAACTCTTTGGGTGCGTCGGAGGCAAAGGCATGGCTGCCGGCGCTTATCTCTTGTCTGTAGCCTTCTCCAACTTTAGCTTTGACTGCTACTTTCGCCATTTTCTATATCTCCTTGCCCCAGGGCTCTATCAGGAGCAAGATATTATCATGTCTGTATCTACTGTATCTGCCCCGGGCCCTATAAGTGGTAGGGCGTCCCTTAATGCGGGAGCCATTCCGGTCTACTAGTTCTTGTTGTATATGGCTTTAGCTCTGGACTTTATGTCTATCTGAGATCTTTTTGAGATCCGCTGCGATTTGGAAATTTTATTTTCAAGCCTCTATGGTTCCGCTATCCAACCTGGTATCACAAGTGTAGCGGTTGTATATCCATCCGAACTTTTGACTAAATGTCGATCCTCATGGCTACTAGCTTGGACCCCCTTTATTTGTGGCGAATGAGCGATCTTTGCCGGACCTTTTGGGGTAGCTTGCGTAGCATTTTTGTAAGTGTTACCTTGCTACACATCGCGAATCGAATCAAGGAGAAATTTCGCTTTATTAGCTGAATGCCCTGAAATTAAAGGGATCTGCTCGAGTCTCCATCACTTCGGTTCACTTATATCCAGTTTTGATCGCCTCACTGACTTCCTCTGCACCCTTGTCTCAATTTGAGACCGGTAATTCGGAAGAGAAATGAGGGAGAGATTTTGCTGGCCTTTTAAGTGACTCGAAAGTTCAATCATCGAGCGATCTGGTGGGGGAAGAATGGTGCAAGTCCATCGCTGTCCCGCAACTGTAATAGAGAGTACGGAAGACCAATAAAAACCATCACTCTTTCAGCCAGACTACCCACCAGGGCATTGATAGACATAACCTCTTCGAGGGTAAGAGGCGGTCTCAAGCAAAGTTTTCTTTGTCTTTTGACGCCCTCTTGGTCTCATTCCACTAAGGGGGTTTTGTTTTGCATCCACAACGTATTATCCCAGGAGATAGAAAATGACCCAGGTGCTAACTGCAGTCCACCATGCCGACCCCGCTGGCTTTGGACTGAGCGATGAGCGAATCGGACAATTTGCACTATATAAAGTGCTGAGACGTAACGGCAATGTCGTTGAATTCGATCCGTCCAAGATAGCCGTGGCTATGACCAAGGCCTTTCTGGCCGTGGAAGGCACCCATGGTCGTGAGAGCTCCCGCGTGCGCGACCTGGTCAACAAACTTACCGGGCAGGTGGTTGAAACCTTAATGCGCCGTCTGCCGGAAGGCGGCGTGCTGCACATTGAGCACATTCAAGACCAGGTCGAACTGGCCATGATGAGAGCTGGTGAGCAGGAAGTTGCCCGTGGCTACGTGCTTTATCGCGAAGCGCGCGCCAAAGACCGGGCTGCCCGTGGTGCGGAAGTGCCGCAACCGGTGCAAGCCGGTCCTAATGTCAAACGCACCGACGGCACCATGGTGCCGCTCTCCCAGTTGGGTTTGAATGCTATCGTCAAAGATGCCTGCGCCGGTCTAGGTGCCGTAGTGGAGCCGGAGAGCATCTACACCGCCACCATTGAAAGCCTTTATGAAGGTGTGCAGGAAACCGAAGTGGTGCGCTCGGCCATCATGAGTGCCCGGGCTCTCATCGAGACCGATCCTGCCTACAGCTTTGCCACCGCCAGATTGCTCTTGCACCAGATGAGACTGGAAGTTCTCGGTGAAGGCGTCAGTCAGGAAGGCATGAAAGAGCGCTATGCGACTTATTTCCCCGAGTATATAGCCAAGGGTATCAAGGTCGGTTTGCTTGACCCGCGCCTGGCTACCTTCGACCTCGAGAAGATCAGCAATGCCCTCTGCGCTGAGCGTGATCTCAAGTTCCAGTATCTTGGTTTACAGACTCTCTACGACAGATATCTCTTGCACCAGGAAGGTATCATTTTCGAATTGCCGCAGGCTTTCTGGATGCGCGTGGCTATGGGACTTTCCATCAATGAAATCGATAGAGAGACCCGTGCAATCGAATTCTATAATCTGCTTTCCAACTTTGATTTCGTTTCCTCTACCCCCACACTCTTTAATTCCGGTACTCACAGACCGCAACTTTCTTCCTGCTTCCTCACCACAGTAGATGATGACCTCTCCTCCATCTACGAAGCCGTGAGAGAGAACGCTTTGCTTTCCAAGTTCAGCGGCGGCCTCGGTAATGACTGGACACCGGTTCGCGCTCTTGGTGCTCATATCTCCGGCACCAATGGCAAGAGCCAGGGTGTGGTTCCCTTCCTTAAGGTGGTGAACGATACCGCCGTCGCCGTCAACCAGGGCGGCAAGCGCAAAGGCGCAGTCTGCTGCTACCTGGAAACCTGGCATATGGACATCGAGGAATTCCTCGAACTGCGCAAAAACACCGGTGACGATCGCCGTCGTACCCATGATATGAATACGGCCAACTGGATTCCCGATCTGTTCATGGATAGGGTGCTTGAGAACGCCCAATGGACCCTTTTCAGCCCTGATGAAGTACCGGATCTGCACAACCTTTTCGGTAAGAAATTCAAAGAAGCATACGAGCGTTACGAGCGCCTCGCCGATGAGGGGCAGATCAAGCTCTTCAAGCGGGTACCGGCTATCAATATCTGGCGCAAGATGCTGACCATGCTCTTCGAAACCGGCCATCCCTGGATGACCTTCAAAGATCCCTGCAATCTTCGCAGCCCGCAGCAGCACGTGGGTGTGGTGCATTCTTCCAATCTCTGTACCGAGATTACTTTGAATACATCTGAGAGTGAAACCGCAGTTTGCAATCTGGGAAGCATCAACCTGGTGGCCCACGTCAAAGACGGCAAGCTCGATCTGGAAAAACTGGCTGCCACTTGCCGCGTAGCTATGCGCATGCTCGATAACGTTATAGACATCAACTATTACAGCGTGCCCAAGGCCAGAAATTCCAACTTGCGTCACCGCCCTGTGGGGCTTGGAGTCATGGGCTTCCAGGATGCGCTTTTGACCCTGCGCCTGCCCTATGCTTCCGAGGCTGCCGTGGAATTTGCCGATTACTGCCAGGAAGCCGTGAGCTACTATGCTATTTTGGCTAGTTCCGAACTGGCTAAGGAGCGCGGTGCTTACAACACCTTCAAAGGCTCCCTCTGGGACAAAGGCATTCTGCCCCAGGACTCCCTCAAGCTTCTCGCCGAAGCTCGCGGAGGCAAGCTCGATGTAGATACTTCCAGTCGTCTGGATTGGACACCGGTGCGGGAGCACATTGCCCGCCACGGCATGCGCAACAGCAACTGTCTGGCGATTGCTCCTACTGCTACCATATCTAATATCATCGGCGTCAGCCAATCCATCGAACCTACCTTCCAGAACCTCTACGTCAAATCCAATCTTTCCGGCGAGTTCACCGTCGTCAACACCTATCTGGTTGAAGATTTGAAGCGGCTTGGACTCTGGGATGAAGTCATGGTGCACGACCTCAAATACTTCGATGGATCACTTAGACCCATCGACAGAATTCCTGATGAAGTGAAGGCTCTTTATGCCACTGCTTTTGAAGTCGAGCCCCGCTGGCTGGTGGAAGCGGCTTCCAGAAGGCAGAAGTGGATCGACCAGGCCCAGAGCTTGAACCTCTACATGGCTGAGCCCAGTGGTCGCAAACTGGACGAGACCTACAAGCTTGCCTGGACCAAAGCACTGAAGACCACGTATTACCTGCGCACCGCTTCTGCTACAGCACCGGAGAAATCCACCACTCAGATCGGCGTGCTCAACAAGGTGCCCATGGCCGGCGCTCCCAAAGCTTGTTCCATCACCGACCCCGATTGTGAAGCCTGTCAATAACCCCCAGAACTAGAAAAGGAAATCCACATGCTTAGTTTTGACGACGTACCTGTAAGTGGCGCTACTACTGCCAAGAACCCCGGTTCTCCGGCAGCGGCGGCCAGCACTGCCGACAAAGGGCTTGATTTTAGCCCGGGGCAAGTCGAGATGAATGTCACCATGGCGCCCGGCGCCGGTGTCACCGGTCTCGAACAGATTGCCATGAGCGCCCATCGTATTACTGTAGACGAGAAGCGCATTATCAACTGCCGTGCCGACCTCAACCAACTGGTGCCCTTCAAGTATGAATGGGCCTGGGAAAAGTATCTGGATGCCTGTGCCAATCACTGGATGCCGCAAGAAATCAGCATGAGCCGCGATATCGCGCTCTGGAAAGATCCAAACGGCCTTTCCGAGGATGAGCGCATGATCATCAAGCGCAATCTGGGCTTTTTCTCTACCGCCGATTCTCTCGTGGCCAACAACCTGGTTCTGGCAATTTATCGCCACATCACCAACCCCGAGTGCCGTCAGTACCTCTTGCGTCAGGCCTTTGAAGAGGCGCTTCACACCCATGCCTATCAGTATGTGGTGGAAAGCCTGGGCATTGATGAAGGCGAGATCTTCAACATGTACCGGGAGATTCCTTCGATCCATGAGAAAGACGTCTTCCAGTTGCAGTTCACTCAGGAACTTGCCGATCCCAATTTCCACACCGGCACACCGGCCACCGATCAGCGCTTCCTGCGCAACCTGATTGGCTATTACATCATCATGGAAGGCATCTTCTTCTATGTGGGCTTTGTGCAGATGCTCAGTTTCGGTCGTCAGAATAAGATGACCGGTGCCTCCGAGCAGTTCCAGTACATCATGCGCGATGAGTCTATGCACTTGAACTATGGCATCGACGTCATCAACCAGGTGAAAATCGAGAATCCGCACCTGTGGACGGCGGAATTCCAGGAAGAAATTCAGGCCCTGATTCGTCAGGGTGTGGAACTGGAGTATGCCTATGCCGTTGATACCATGCCCCGCGGCGTGCTTGGTCTCAATGCCCAGATGTTCTCCGAATACCTGCGCTTCATCGCCAACCGTCGTTGCCGCCAGATTGGACTACCGGAGCAGTATCCCGGCGCCAAGAACCCCTTCCCCTGGATGAGCGAAATGATTGACCTCAAGAAAGAGAAGAATTTCTTTGAGACAAGAGTGATCGACTACCAGACCGGCGGCGCCTTGAGCTGGGACTAGAAATTAGTTAGTGAAGCAAGAACCCCGGAATTCCGGGGTTCTTTTCTTTTGAGCACCGGTCGGGTAGACCGTCGCTTGCAAGTCGCGAACTGTCAAGTGTTTGGGCGGGCATTCCTGAACTGTTGCCGCCTTTCCTCGATGGAGCGGATATTCTGGCTATCTCTATTGTTGATGATGGCTGCCATTTGGTACTATTGCCCTGTAACTTTTATCTCTGGTTGCCATGGCAAAAATTCTCCTTGTGGACGACGATACTGAACTCACCTCGGTGCTTGGCGAGTGGTTGGAGAGTGAGGGGTATATTGTCGAATCGGCGGAAAACGGGGAAGAAGCCCTGTCGCGCCTTTCCCACTATGAATATGACGTGGTTGTCATGGATGTGGGGTTGCCGGATATGGAAGGTTTCAAGGTTTGCAGCACCTATCGCAGCCGGGGCGGTACTTTGCCCGTTATTATGCTCACCGGTCGTGGTCAGATCTCTGATAAGACCCAGGGCTTCGAATCGGGCGCCGACGATTATTTGACCAAGCCCTTTCATCCGGTGGAATTAGGGGCCAGATTGCGGGCACTTTTACGCCGACCGCCGCAGATTTTGAGCGAAGTGTTAACGGCCGGACACATCAGTGTGGACGGTAATTCGCGCCGGGTTTTGAAAAGCGGAGTGGAAATCAAACTTTTGCCCCAGGAGTTCAACTTGCTCCTTTTCTTTATGCGCAATCCCAATAAGGTATTCAGCTCCGAGGAAATTCTCGATAAGGTCTGGTCGAACGAGAAAGACACGGCACCGGATACAGTGCGAGTTCATATCAATAAGTTGCGCAAGAAAATTGATGAAGAAGGGAAGACTTCGGTCTTGCGCACCGTCCACGGTAGTGGCTACATCTTAGACAAACACTAGGTTTCCGGCTTCGGAGCCGTTTCTTCCTGTCTGTTTTCTTCTTTGAAGACGGCTAGTATGCCGAGCAGAATTAAGAGGTCTAGCACGGCGAAAGGATAACCGATCATGTTGCCTGCTTCGCTTATACCAACGAAGAAATACCAGCTTGCCATTGGGTAGAGCATCAAGCTTGTGCAGAGCAGCTTTCGGGTGCGGCTGAGAGAGGCGAAGCCGAAGAGCCCGTTTACAGGCAGCAGCATGATGGCCACGAGCCCCATCATGACTGCGTCATAGACATGGGCATGGGGCGAAAAGACAAGACCGGCTGTAATTGTGAAGGAGGCCGCCAGGGGCCAGAGCTTTTGGTTCTTCATGGTGCGGCGCCACAGGTAGTAGGCCATCGCCAGGGAAAGCGCAAAGAGAGCCCAGGACAGGAGCATGGTGGCTTGATGGGGCAGCACTCTTTCGATTATTGCCCGCAGGCAGATCATGCGCGGCACTACCCGGCTTTGGTCGTGTTCGTATTTTGCAATCAGAGCCGGAAAATGAATGGTGTTATCGAGACCGACTGTGAAAACAGAAAGGGCCAGCAAGCCCAGTTCGAAAGCAGCACCCCAGGCTAACAGTTTGAAACGGCGCCCAGCCAGGGCCGGAACCAGAAGAGGAATGGCAAACTGCGGCTTAAAGGAGGCCAGAGCCATACCGGCACCGGCCAGGGCATCTTTCTTATGCAAGAGTGCGAAGAAAAAGAGGCTCAAGAAGAGGTATTGATAGAAACAGGCGTGGCCGATGAAGAGGGTAAACCATGAGGGTTGGGCCATTAAAATGGCGGTAAGGAAGCCCAGGCAGGCAAGCGGCGTGGCTTCCTTCCAGCCGCGCAGGAGAAGCAGAGAGCCGCCGGCCATACATATTGCAGAAAGCAAGATCCAGACCAGGAAGGAGGTGTCTACTGGTAACAATGCCCAGGGCGCCATCAGGACAATGAAGAAGGGAACGGCCGGAATGATGCGGTCTTCCATGGGAACTGCCACCGGCATGGCTTTGTTTATGGCGGCCGGGTCATAGATCCTGGTGCGGGTAGCAGGTTCTAGAACCAGTTTCCCGCAGGTGTAAAACTGTACAAAGTCGCTCAAATAGAGTTGCTTGTTTCTGGTGCTGAAGGCCAGTTCGTTGGTCTGGGCACGCTTAACGAGTTCACCATAGGGCACTACCAGCACGGCGGCGATAATGGTGAAATAGGTGATTGTGAGGAGTCTGGCTCGCAACAATTCCATTAGTTAGTGAACCATCCCTTGAATGCCGAAGCAAATGCCGTTTTGCTGTGGGATTTTGCATTGTACCACCTGTCTATTCCGGACCGGCTTGGCTTGCACCAGATGTGGTGTGGTCTCGGGTATTTCGGCCCAGGCCGGTCTTCCTATATAAATGAATGTTCGCCCTCCATTTAATGGAATACATTAAAACGTTCCGGCGGCTCCTGAGATTTAAGCTTGACCATGGGAGAACCCCCCGGTTTCGTTTACAAATCGATTACATGGATTCCGGTATAAATGTTCATGACAATCTCACGTAGTCTATGTCAAATTAGCCCTGCGACCTTAAACCAGAACCTAAGGCAGCTGTTTTTCTAATTGTTCAGAGGTAATACTCAGATGCGAGCAAATATATTAGATGATCGGCCCGGAGCAGCAATTTTCTTTCCATTTGCGGCAATAGTCATACCGATAATTCTTTCCTTATTCCTTACCATCACCCTGCAAAACCCCGCCAACGCCCAATCCACTGTGTTTGAAGAGCGCCACCGGGTTTCGGGCTGGGAAGAGCCCCTCTGTGCCAGGGAAGGCAATCTGCGCCACTACTATTGGACCGAAATTGATGCCAGCAGCCGTTATCGCGCCAATGCCATCAATCGGGTTGCCCCTTCAGGAAGGGCCTCCTACAAGATTATCAGCAGAACTGCCGGACCAAATTCTCGCCCTGCCGCCAATCTAGCCCTCAGCGCCAGGGGCAAGCGCATGGGCGGCGAGCAACTGGCCTCCGGCGATGTGAGCGGTGTGCTACGTCCGGGGACGAGCGGTAATAGCGGTTCCGGTCGGGGCGCCTCTACCAGCACTTATGCCTCTTACAGCCAGGGTAGCCGCCCGGTCTATCAATACGACGGTAGCCGCAATGTGAGCGGTCGGGTGCTTTCCTACTGATGTGAGAGGGTCGCCGCTGCTTTTACAAGAGTGTTTATAGAGAGCAAGAAAGCCGGGGCGACCCGGCTTTCTTGTGCAGAGAAGAGGGGGGCTTGCTCTCTTATAGTTTCAGTACGATTTTGCCGAAATGTTGACCACTAGCCATGTAGGACAGGGCTTCAGTAATCTCATCGGCGGCAAACACTTTGCCTACGACGGGCTTAATGCCGTGCAGGCTGATGGCTTTGTTCATGTCTTCAAAGCGGCTCCGGGAGCCAACGAAGACACCTTGCAAGCGAAGGCTTTTCATAATCAGGGCAATGGCGTTGAGGGAGCCGCTGATACCGTCGAGCACGCCGATAACGCTGACATGACCGTTCATTCTGGCTGCTTTCATGGAGCGCTCCAGGGTACCGGCTCCCCCAACTTCCACCACATGGTCCACGCCGCTGCCGCCAGTGGCTTCCAGCACCAGTTCGTCCCAGTTGGGATGCTCTTTGTAGTTGATGAGAGTATCGGCACCAAGTTCCTTCAGCCGCTTCAATTTTTCATTTGCACCGGAGGTGGCAATTACCCGTGCCCCTGCTGCTTTAGCCAGTTGCAGAGCAAAGATGGAAACGCCCCCTGAACCCATGGTCAAAACGGTCTCTCCTGGTTTGAGGGCGCCGTTGACCATAAGTGCACTCCAGGCCGTCAGGGCGGCGCAGGGCAAGGTGGCTGCTTCTTCATAGCTCAAATGAGGCGGAATGTGCACCAGGGCACTTTCGTTGAAGGTGGCTTGCTCTCTGAGCATGCCGTCTACAAAGCCTCCCAGAGCTGTTTTTGCGGCATCCGGGCTGACTTCGCCGGCGATCCAGTCGGGCATGAAATTGGGCATGACCCGGTCGCCCTTTTTAAATTTGCTGACCAGGTCACCTACGGCCACCACTTCCCCGGCACCGTCGGAAAGCGGCACCACCGGCAGCGGGAGCTTGGGATTGTAATGCCCCCTGGCCACCAGCAGGTCACGAAAGTTCAAAGAAACTGCTTTCACCGCTATGCGCACTTGATGGGGCTCAAGGCGGCTCTCTTCTCTGGCGGTGGCTGCTACATCCTGGAGGGAGAAGCTTTTCAGTTCCCAGGCTTTATAGGTGGTGGTCGTAGTCATTTTCTTGTTCCTTTCCTTCTTGCGCGGATAGTCTTAATTGGTTTAGATGGCGTAGGAGTAGTTTTTCGGCAGCACCTTTCTGGCATCTTCTACCACGGTGCTTCCCAGGGCCCGGGCGGCGTGATAAGGCCAGTAAGGGTCGCGAATCGATTCGCGGGCAATGAAGACCAGATCGGCGTCACCATTTTGAATTACGGCATGAGCCTGTTCCGCCTCCGTAAGCAGTCCTACTGCACCGGTGGCGATACCAGCCTCGCTTCTCACTTTTCTGGCTAGAGGCACCTGCCAGCCGGGCGCCAGCGGATATCTGTCTCCCGCTCTGATAAAGCCGCTGCTGCAATCTATCAGATCTACTCCGCGTTCTTTCAATGCCCTGGCCAGTATCACCGAGTCTTCCGGCGTCCAACCACCCTCGGCCCAGTCAGAAGCTGAAATGCGCACAGTTAAAGGTAGTTCTTCGGGCCAGGCGGCCCGCACTTTTTCCACTGTTTCCAGGGTGTTGCGCATGCGATTTTCCAGGCTGCCGCCGTATTTATCGGTGCGCTTATTGGAGAGCGGCGAATAGAAACTGTGCAGCAAATAGCCATGAGCGGCGTGCACCTCCAGCCATTTGAAACCGGCTGCATAAGCGCGTTTTGCCGCGGCGGCAAAGCTATCTTGAATGGCGTGGATTTCTTCGATGGTCAGTTCTTTTGGTACCGTTGATGACTCCGAGAATGGAAGGGGCGATGGCCCGACAATTTCCCAGCCGCCATTTTCACTGGTCAAATATTCTTTCTCGTGGCGATTACCTCCCTTCCAGGGATTGCGAGTGGAGGCTTTGCGCCCCGCATGGGCAATCTGAATTCCGGCCACGGCGCCGAAGGAGCTAATAAAGGTAGTGATCTGCTTGAGCTTTTCAATATGCTCGTCTTTATAGATGCCGAGATCATCCGGTGAGATGCGCCCGCGGGCTTCCACACCACTTGCTTCCATTACCACCAGGCCGGCGCCGCCTACGGCTCTGGAGCCCAGATGCACCAGGTGCCAGTCCTCGGCGAAGCCATCCACTGAGTGGTACTGGCACATTGGTGAGATGGCAATGCGGTTTTTTAAGGTAATCGATTTGATTTTCAGGGGGCTGAAAAGACCATCCGCAGACTTTTCTGGTCCGCCCTCAGGTCTGATTGTGTGCTCCTGGCTGGTGGCGTTCGACATGCCTGTTCCTCATTTAAATTGGCGGTATTTTAAGGGCGGTGCCCTGCAAGGTCGCTGTTCGGAATATCGTTGGCGATTAACTTCTTCGTAATAGACCGGTCGGCTAGTTCCGTCAACCCTTGAGAAACTTGGTTGACCGAGCTTAATTTACCGTGGACTTTTCCGGTCGCAGTTCTTTTGTGTCAGTATTTTAGAACGAAGATTCTTCTATAGTATGAATACTTGATTTGTCTTGAGGAAATTATGGCTTTTAACCGATTCCCCAGTCCTGCCAGGAAAGTGCTTTCCCCCCTCCGGGTCTTTGGACTAGGCGCCCTGCTTCTAGGCTATTGCGCCTGGAGTGGAGCCGGCTACTGCCAGAGTTCCAGCCTGACGTCGGAGTTGGTAAGCGACTCCCTGCCACCGGCTCCAAAGGTCGAGTCAAGCCAAGCTTCCGCACTTTCTTCCAAGAAGGCAAAGCGGGTGCGGGAGAAAAAGACGAAAGTGAAAGATACTGCCAGGGTGCAGGAAAAAGTGCAGGATGTACCGGTCTTGCCGGCCGGAGAGAATCCTAGCGATCTGGTTCCTTCTCAACACTTTCTGGGTAAGCCTGAAGTAGTTGCTGTTTTCAATGATGCCATGCCCACCGGTGTAGCCGTTTCGTTTTCCGGTCGCCGCTTTGTCAATTTCCCCCGCTGGGAAGACAACGTCCCCTTTACGGTCGGTGAACTTTCCCATGGCAAGGTGCAGCCCTACCCCGATGCGGCTTTCAACAAGCTCGATCTGAAGGCGCCGGAGAATCACTTGATCTCGGTGCAGAGTGTGGTGGTGGATGCCCGGGACCGACTCTGGCTTCTGGATACCGGCTCCGTCAAATTTGGCACGGTCATACCGGGCGCTGCCAAGCTGGTTTGCGTAGATCTGTCAACCAATCAGGTCATCAAAACGATTCGCTTTCCTGCCGATGTGGCTTTGCCCACCAGTTATTTGAACGATGTGCGCTTTGACTTGCGCCGGGGCAAGGCCGGTATGGCCTTCATTACTGATTCCAGCTCCAGCGGGCATAATGCGTTGGTGGTCGTGGATCTGGCCAGCGGCGAGAGTTTTCGCCGCCTGGTAGGGCATGCTTCCACCAGGGCCGTGCCCGGCTTTTTGCCGATTGTAGAGGGCGCGCCCCTGATGTTTGTGCATGAAGATGGTGAGCGCACCAGTATGAAGGTCGGCGCTGATGGTATCGCCGTTGGTGCGGACGGTAAACATCTTTTCTATTGTCCTTTGAGCAGCCGTAAGCTTTACAGCGTCAATTTAGATGCACTGGCCGACCGCAACGTCAGTGATGATGATGTGGCCAAGACGGTTTGCGAAGTGACCGAAAAGGGCGCCTCGGACGGACTGGAGATGGACTCGGCCGGCCGCATCTATGCCACCGATTACGAGCATAATGCCGTGCATCGAATTTCTCTGGAAGGCAAGCATGAGACCCTGGTATGCGACCCGCGCGTGCTCTGGCCCGATACCCTCTGCCTGGCGCAAGACGGCTATCTTTATTTTACGGCCAACCAATTGCACCGGCAGCCGCTCTTCCACGGTGGTCGCGATTTGAGAGAAAAGCCTTATGTGCTCTTCCGTGTGAAAGTGGACGCCGAGCCGGTGCTCTTGCGCTAACTCAGGGGCTGCTTGACTGAATTGGGGCGGTGGCGCCCTCGGGCGCCTGGTTGTTTTGAGAGCCTAATGCTTCTTGCACTTCCGGCGGAACTACCTGCTCGGATTGTTTTTCCAGAGTCAGGTTCTCATCTCCGATGGGAAAGCCCACAAAGTTCAGGGTTTTGAGAAGCCCTCGGGAGAAGCTGGAATGCCGGACCTTGCCGGGGCGAGGGCCGTCATCGACTTTTGCGCGGGTAGCTTTTGCGGACCTTCTCTCTGCTTGCTTTTCAGGGCCGGCCTTTGGTCCACGCAATACCGGCAGCGAAACTGACTGCTCCGATGCTGCCGGTTGCGGGTCGGCATTCTGAGCGTAAGCCTTGGGTGCTGCCAAGAGCGGCAGCCAGCTCAGGAGCAGGGCGCTTCCGGCCAGGACAAATTTGACACTTTTGCAGGCTTTCAAAATGGCGGCCGGTCCTTGCAGATCAAAAGCTAATTCTAAAGCGGAAACCCCTTTATCGGTTAAACTTCCAACCGACATCATAGTTTTAGTTCCGCTCCGCTGCCAAAGGCTCTTCAGGAACCATCGCGGCTTACCATCGTCTATCTGCCGGTGTAAAGCGGTACTCTTCCCTCGATGTCCTCGGTATGCTTTCTTTACCGACTTCCGTCAAGCTCTTTATCTTCCAAACAGGTCTGGCAAAATGCACAACGACAATATCAGGCAGGCTGTCAAGGCAATTGCCCTGACCATGGTTTCCCTTACTGCTTGTCAGTCGGTCTGGGCCGGTAATACTATGCCGCCTGCCGCACCCAGCCGTCTCAAGCGCCCGGTCAACTCCGCCGGCGACAGCGTTCTTTCAGGTTCGGTCACCCAGACCACCCTCAGCCAGCCCCGCCTCAGTCGACCTGACAGCGGTTTGGCGCCGGCCGTCAACCAGCCGGTCGGGAGAGTCGGCTCGACTTATGATGCCAGTACCGCTGGTAATACCACTGACGGCGCCCAGGGTTCCCTCTTTTCCAGCGGCGATAAGAGCGCCTTTGCCGGAGCCCAGGCCCCTGCCGCCAGTTCGGCTCCGGCTCCCTCCTCTAATTACCCCTCCAGTTTCAAGATTACCGAAGCCGATAAAAGCTCCGAACTCTTCTCAAGGGGGCTTAAAGCCGTCACTGAGTTGGGGCGGGCCATGAGTCAGTCTCCCCAGTTGCAAGAGAAGGCCAAATCTATATTGAAGGGATTGGCCAGTGGCAGCGGCAACTCCGCCGGCAAGGCCGCCGCCGGCACAGCTTTGAAGGCCGGCACTGCTGCCGGCGCTTCCTCTGCCGCTTTGAGCGCGGTGCGAATACCCATAGTGGGCAAGGTTTTGAATAAGCAAGAGCTAAATCTACTTGCCAACTATGAAATTGCCATAGTAATTGACAAGTCCGGCTCCATGAACGAGACAGATTGCCCGCAAGGCTTGAGCCGCTGGGAGTGGTGTCGCCAACAGTTGCTCAGCTTCACCAGTCAGATTTCGCCTGTATTCAAGAGCGGCATAACCGTCGCTCTCTTCTCATCAAACGCCCAGGTTCTCAGGAATGTGAGCTTTTCCCTGGTGCCGGATATTTTTTCTAAAAATGTTCCCAATGGGGGAACTTATATGGCCAAGCCGCTGTCTGAAATTCTAGATGAGTATTTTGAGCGCCGCGATCGCAACCCCGCCAGTGTTCGAAAATTACTCATCGAAGTGATCACCGATGGTGAGCCCAGCGACAAAGGCGAGTTGATCTCTGTGATCAGTCGCGCCTCCCGCAAAATGACGAGAGCCGACGAAGTTCGAATCGACTTTCTCCAGATAGGAAACGAAGAAGATGGCATCGAAGCGCTGCGCAAACTTGATACAAAGCTCGTGGGCGAAAGTGGTGCGCAGTTCGACATAGTTACCGTCGAGCCCTTTTCCGCCGTAGTAGCGGAAGGTCTGCCTCGGGCCCTGCTTGATACTGCCAGCCATTAGCCTCGTTTAAATTGATTTTCCCCCCGCTTGACGAAGACACGCAGAAAGACCTCCCCTAAAGGGAGGTCTTTCTGTATCAGGTCGGCGTTGAAAAAACTGCTACTTGGTGCTGGGCACGGTCAGATTATGGGTGATGCGGCTGTGGCTGGTGGGCCAGGTTATTTCCCTGGCTTGCTGCACTTTGTTTTCGAAGGCCTGCCCGCTCACATCAGAGAGCATGCCGTGCAGGATGCATTCCAGATCCCAGAGCACCTTTTTCTCGGCCGGGTGCTTGAGCCTTAATGCTCCGTCATTGTTGAAACTGGCTATTAATCCTAAGAGTACGATCGCTTTGTTCTTCTCAAGGTTCAGGTGGATGGTTTCCTGGCACTTATGAGCTTGCATTTGTAACCCTCGTTTGTTGATTGTTTTGAATTGCCGATTAGTTGCTCGGGGGTGAGCTGTCCTGACAGAGGTGAAAACGGGGGGCTGGAGAAAAATAGGGGGAGACCGAAGATTAAATTGCAAATAGAGCTAAAATTGGAGCCCTGGCCTCCCGGGGGGCGCTAATTTGCCCACTGAAAGTGAGGACGGCACTTTGCCAGTTTTTAGGGAGGCGGCTTTATGAATTTGAGCGGCAAGATTCGCATCGATGCTTACGATCCTCGCTGGCCTTCCTTCTATGAGGTGGAGCGGGCCGGGATTGCCGCCTCTCTGGCTCCCTGGCTTGAGGCCATCGAACATATTGGCAGTACTTCCGTGCCCGGATTAGCCGCCAAACCAATTATCGATATAATGCCCGGTCTCCGTCCCGATGCCGGCAAAGACGAACTGGATAGTTGTGTCCAACCAATGATCGATCTGGGTTTTACTTACATTGGCCAGTACGAAAGCGAACTGCCTGAGCGTCGCTTCTTCCGCCGTACTGCCACTGATGGTGGGGCTGGTGCCGATGCCGGCAGACAGGCCGTCAATGTTCACCTGGTGGCGGTGGGTAGTGGTTTCTGGCAGCGCCATCTCAAGTTTCGCGATATTCTCAGAGGCGATGCTCAGGTCTGCCGCCGCTACGAAAAGCTAAAGCTTGAGCTGGCGGCTGTTCACAGCGTCGTGAACGACTATGCGGAAGCCAAAACTGACTTCATAAGAGAGGTGCTGGAGCGCTATTGATGTCTCAGCTTTTGCTGCAGGCTTTTTCTTTGCAGGGTGTTTGTGCTTCGGCGCAAGCAAAAGCGGCCTTGAGAGCGGCTTGCCAGCCGCCATATTGCTCAGCTTTATCTTCAGCAGGGCTGAGTTTCAGGTCTTTCTGCCAGAGGCTGTCCAGTTCCGCCTCATCTTTGATGAGACCGGCGGTCATTCCAGCCAGAGCCGCTACGCCCCAGGCTGTAGACTCTACATTGGAGGCTCTCAGCACGGGCACTTTCAGCACGTCGGCTTGGAACTGTACTAGAAATTCGTTCTTGGTGGCTCCGCCGTCTACTCTCAGTTCTTTGATAGAGATGCCGTTGGCTTTCATATCCTCGGCGACATCGGCGACCTGGTAGGCCATGGCCTCCAGGGCCGCTCTCACCAGGTGGGCTCTGGTGGTGCCGCGTGTGATACCGACAATGGTGCCGCGCACATCGGAATTCCACCACGGTGAACCAAGTCCCACCAGGGCCGGTACAAAGTAGACACCTTCATTGGAAGGGAGAGATTTAGCCAGGGCTTCGCTTTCCGTGCTTGATTCGATGATAGCCAGTCCGTCTCGCAACCACTGGATAGCAGCTCCGGCAATGAAGATGGCTCCTTCAAAGGCATAAGCAGGAGCTTTGCCGGCCAGCTGCCAGCCCACCGTGGTCAATAGCCCTTTAGCCAGACGTGGCTTTGCACCGATGTTGGCCAGCAAGAAACTGCCTGTGCCGTAAGTACACTTGGCCATGCCTTCATCCAGGCAGCATTGCCCGAAGAGTGCGGCTTGTTGATCGCCTAGATTGGCTAAAATCGGTGCTTCAAATCCGAGCAGCTCCTTATTGGTGGTGCCGAAATCGGCATTTGAGGGCAGCACCTTCGGTAATACCGCTTTCGGAACGTCGATGAGGGCCAAAAGCTCATCATCCCATTCCATGGTATTGATGTTAAAGAGCATGGTGCGAGAAGCATTGCTGCCCTCTGTGGCATGGTTCTTCTCTTTGGTCAGATTCCAAATCAGCCATGTGTCTATGGTGCCGAAACAGAGTTCGCCTTTCTCGGCCCGGGCCCGGGCACCGGGGACGTTATCCAGTATCCATCTGATTTTCGGTCCCGAGAAATAGGCATCCGGCACCAGCCCGGTTTTGAGGCGGAATAGTTCCATCTTTTCCTTGAGACTATCGGCAAAATCTTTTGTGCGGCGGCATTGCCAGACGATGGCATTGTAGATGGGTTTGCCGGTAGCCTTTTCCCAGACCACCGTCGTCTCGCGCTGATTGGTAACGCCTACGCAGGCAATTTCTTCCGCCTTGATACCGGCATTTTTGACGGCATCCTTAATACATTCGATTTGTTTGGCGAGAATTTCAGAGGGATTGTGCTCAACCCAGCTTGGTTTGGGGAAGATCTGCTGGAATTCCATCTGACCTACGCCCAGGGTTTTGCCGCTCTTATCAAAGATTATGGCCCGGCAGCTTGTGGTGCCCTGGTCGATACTGAGAATATAGTTTTTCATCTTACCCGCCGCTGATTGAAGGCTAAACTGGTGGTCATGGTGCATTGCCAATGAGCTACCGTCCCGTACTGACTGGTTCGGTGACAAAGTCCGGTATCCTGGCAACCCTGAGCCCGGCCGGTTATGATTTTAGTATGCTGGTGGGCAGTTTGAGACTCCTGGTTGGATGATTTCTTCCCGACCGGCGTGATTTAACCGATAGCTACCTTCGAGGGTGAGATGTCAATGCTTCCTCAAAATCCAATTACAGGAGCTTGCGGCGTTTGCGGCAAGTTGAGCGATCCCAAGCTTTTGCCGGTACTCGGGGATGGTCTTGTTTCATGCAAGAACTGTCACAAGAAGGTGTGTAAAAAGTGCTATTCTCAATCCCGCGAACTTTGCGTGGTTTGCGTAAGCGGGAAAGGCTCATGGTGCCTGACACCCGGGAAACCTTGAAACTGCTCCATGAGAAGTAGAGCGGCTTGATGAAACACAATTCAAGGCATAATGGGCGACATTCTCGCGTAATAGAGGTGCGCACCGCTGCCGTGGAACCCGATGTCTCCACTTTGTCGGTGGATGAGGTTCTCACCCGGCTAAACACCACAATAGATGGCTTGAGCGAGAAGTCGGCGGCAGAGCGGTTGCAAAGGCACGGCCGCAATTCCATCAGTGTGGAAGTGCCTATTGCCGTTGGCGCTTTGCTGCGTGAAAATTTCCTGCATACCATGGCTTTATTGCTCTGGGCTGCCGGACTGATTGGTTTTCTAGCCCAGATGCCGCAACTGGGCGTGGCTATCTGGCTGGTAAATATTATCAATGGGGCCTTCAGCTTCTGGCAGGAGTTTCGAGCCCAGAAAACTACCGCCGCCCTCAAGCAGCTTTTGCCCCTGAGCGTGCAGGTGCGGCGGGAGGGTAAGGTTCGCACCATTTCCGCATATGAGCTGGTGCCCGGCGATGTAGTGATTGTCAACGAGGGCGACAAAATTTCCGCCGATGCCAGGGTGATTGAGGATGAGTCGCTCACCGTGGACCAGTCCACTCTCACCGGCGAGACCACGAGGCTGGTCAAGACCGCTGCTCTGTTTTCCAAGCGCATGGGCAAGGATGCCAATCTTATTCGTGCGGACCTGCCGAATTTGCTTTTTGCCGGTACATCCTGCCTGTCCGGTCACGGACTGGCTGTGGTTTACGCCACCGGCACTCATACCGAATTCGGACGCATAGCCAGGCTTACAGCCACAATCGCCGAACAGCCAAGCCCCTTGCAGAGGGAAATGGAGCGGGTGACTAAAATAGTTTCGATACTGGCCGTTAGTATCGGCGCCATCATGTTTGTCATTGCCATCACCATGGCCCATGTGAGGCCGGAAGCGGCTTTCATTTTTGCCATGGGCATGGTGGTGGCTTTTGTGCCGGAGGGTATGGTGCCTACCATAACCCTGGCCCTGGCTCTGGCCGTGCAGCGTATGGTTAAGCGCAATGCGCTTGTGAAAAGGCTTTCCTCAGTTGAATCTCTTGGTTGTACAAACGTAATTTGCACTGATAAAACCGGTACGCTTACGGAAAATCGTATGACTGTGGCCAGGGTGATGGCGGGCGGCAAGGACTATCTATTTTCAGGTCATGGCTATGAATTGAACGGCAGTCTCTTCTCTTCCGGAAATGAACCAGTTAGCGAACTGCCGCCTGAACTGGCGGCGCTCTTGCAAGTTGGCTTGCTTTGTAATAATGCCACCCTGGTGAAAGGTGCCGATGGTCTGAGCACCTCCGGTGATCCGACGGAATTAGCGCTGCTTGTGGCTGCAGGCAAGGCCGGACTGTTCCAGTCTGATGCCGCCGCCACAAGCAAAAGGCTGCATGAAAATGCCTTTGACTCTCATAGAAAGCGCATGAGCACTATCTATGAAGTAAATGTCGGCGCCGAGCCTGGTTCTCTTCAGCGGCTCGCTTTTATAAAAGGTTCGCCGGCCGGTGTACTGGAGCATTCAACTGACTGGTTGTCGCCCTCAGGCTTACAAGCCATAGATGAGGAGCGGCGCCAGGGTATTTTGCAAGAAATCGACGGCTATGCCGGTCAGGGATTGAGAGTAATTGCCGTCGCTCGCAAAGCTCTCAATGATCAGTCTGCCCTCGACATTACCGGGGTGGAATCGAATCTTACCTTCCTCGGTCTCTTTGCCATGCTGGACCCGCCTCGTTCCGAGGTGCTGAGCGCTGTTGCGAAATGTCGGCAGGCCGGCATTCAGGTGGTCATGATTACCGGCGACTACGAGGTCACCGCCGAGGCCATCGCCAGAAAGGTGGGAATAGTCGACGCCGGCGCGGCCCGGGTCATCACCGGCGCCCAACTGGACCGCATGACCAATCAGGAACTGGTAGAGCTGATTACATCAGACGTGGTCTTTGCCAGGGTCAGCCCCGAGCATAAATTGAGAGTGGTAGAAGCCTTTCAGCGGGCCGGTCATATTGTGGCCGTCACCGGTGATGGTGTCAACGACGCCCCTGCTCTCAAGAAGGCCGATATCGGAGTGGCCATGGGCTTGTGTGGAACTGACGTGGCCAGGGAAGCAGCCGATATTATCTTGCTGGATGATAATTTTGCTTCCATAGTCAATGCCGTGGAAGAAGGTCGAGCCGTTTACGACAACATCAAAAAATTTGCCGTTTATGTCTTCAACAGCAATATGGCTGAGGCGGTGCCCTTTGTCTTGATGCTTCTGTCTTGCGGCTTGATTCCCATGCCGCTTACGGTGATGCAAGTCCTCTCAGTGGATCTTGGCACTGACATGGTGCCGGCTATCGGTCTTGGTGCCGATACGGCCCAGACCGGCGTTATGCAGCGCAAACCGCGCTCACGCAAGGAACCGCTTTTATCCAAAGCGCTACTGGCTAAGGCTTTGCTCTGGTATGGTGCCATTGAGTCGGTTCTTTCCATGAGCGGCTATTTCTATATCAACTTTCTGCATGGCTGGCCGGGCGTGCCCCTTGCTCCGCAGGGTTCGGAGGTCTGGAAAGTTGCCACCACCATGACTCTCACCTGTATTGTCACCAGTCAGGTTGGCGCTGTGTTTTGCTGTCGCACTCAGACTGACTCCGTGTTTTCCATAAGCCCCTTCAATAATCGTCTCATCATTGGTGGAGTGGCTTTTGAGATTGCTTTGCTGGCGGCACTTATGTACGTGCCGGCCCTGAGGAGCGTCTTCGATACGGCCCCTTTGCCGCCGCAGGCAATTCTCTATGCCATTACATGCATACCGGTCATAATCTTGTTGGATGAAATGAGAAAACTGTTGTTGAGAAGAAAGCTGAATTTTCGGGGTGGCAGTCCGAGCTAACGTGGGCCTGAGGTTTAAACTATTGTTCCGTCTTATGAATGGAGATTTGAAAATGCATGTGCCTATGAGCGTACCTTTGAAGATCAAGTTCTGTTTCGCCCTGACGACAGCGGCATTACTGGCGGTTCCGCTATTCAATGGTCAGCCTGGACTGGCTTCCAAGGAAGGCACTGGCGCTGTTTCATTCTCCTTGTCTACTCTCAAGGGCAAGCGTCTTACCCAGCTTTTGCCTGGTCAGTTTTGTTTGATTCGGGACGATGGGCACAAATTCGTGCGCACCGTCGTAGATCGTCCTGAGGTGGTTGATCTTACCGTAGTGGATAAGAATTTGGTGGCGCTGGAAGGTGTCGGTCCCGGTGTAGCCGTAGTCAGCTTCGCCGATGACGGTGATAACTGGCTGGCTCTTGAGGTGCAGGTGCAGGTGCAAAAACCGGCTGCGAAGAGGGCGGCAGATGCTGCGCTTCTAGATCTAAATAAAAGCAAGAACAAAATTGTCTCAGCCTCGGCTGGTCGCTCTGTCAAAATTAGAGAACTGGATTTTAAATTAGCTGCTGCCAATGCGGCGGTGGCGATGGTGGTGCCCAAAAAGGGCAGTTGGGCCGCTTCTCCTTCTGAGAAGCCTGATTACTTCCAGATCTTTTCCATCCAGCCCGGCAATGTCAAACTGGGCAAGGTCAACGGTTCCGCTTTCGAACTGAAGATAGCACCCACTGGTGCTGCTTCTCCTGAAGATAAGTATGCTCCTCTTATGTCAGCCATTCAGCCCGATAAAGAGGCGGCTGTATACTTGAAACTGGCTCAGTATTTCCGCGAACAATACACCCAGACCCGGAAAGGCGGTTCCACCAATATTCAAGCTGAAGTATTTAAGAAGTACGCCATGGACTGCTTTGATCGTGCTGAAAAGCTCGATTCCAAAAGCCCTGCGATTAAAGAGCGACAGTCATTCGCGCAAGAGAGTCGGAAGTAGAGCCGGTCGGCGAGGTGATTGCCTTGCGGGCTGGGACCGGTAAGTGTTTACCGGTTTATTCGCTGAACTCTCCCTTGCAGAAGGCTTGGGATGCGTATCTTCGCCTCAGGGTCTCTTCCTTTCGCGGATATAAGGCTCAAGAATCTTAAAGTCACTGTTCGGCTCACTTGGCTGTTTCTTTAACAGTTCGAGGTCCACAGGGGGACTTATGATTCTCGATTGCTCCCTTATTTGGTTTGTGCCGGGTTCTGCCGTTTTTGCCGGCTGGACCAGGTCTTCAAAGGATCCGTGTTCGGCATTTCTCTGGTGAATCAATTCTTTTTCCAGTTGAATAGGTTGGTAGTCTTTCGGTATTTCTATTGTGCGTCTGACTGTTCTGTCTTCAAATGGGTTGGGCATGTTGGCAATGAATTCGCGCAGGCAGCTTAGTACCCCCTGTCCGTTGTATACGATGTAACCGCTGCCGTTCTGGTTGATGCGCCAGAGGGCTTTAGAGCCGTCTCTTTCTCGCTCCAGGTAGGGAGATTGCATGTCAATGAAAAGATGCATGGCACCATTTTCGTTACCTTCTTGCTTGCTCAAAGTGAGCTTGAATCGGTAGGTGGGCATCTTCAAATTCTTAATTGCCGATGTGGAATTCGTGGTTTCGATGCCCTGGTCCGCCAGTGTTTCGCGAATGGTTTTTTCAATGGTGGCAAGGCTCAGACCGGTCAGCTTTTCACCGCTGGTAATTTCTACTGAAGATGCTACTTTTCGCTTGTCTTTTGGAAACCTGCTGACCGTATAACCATCGAATGTGACTCTCACATTAGTAGCAACTGTAGCTGGCGCATCTACCAGAAGTTTTGTCTTGCTTTCCTTGAGCTCGTGATAGTAATTAGGCAATAAACTCGCCAGTTCTCTTATTTTGGGCAGGAACTCAGCTTTCTCTGTGTAATTGGAGCATAAATGCTCTACGGCAAGCTTCCGGCTCAGTATAGGGGCAGAATTTTTCTTTTTTTCTACTCCAACAGCCTCTTTCCAGAGCACCAATTTCCAGAGATGGGGTTTATGCGGCGTGCATTTGAAAATCAGCTTATGCTTTTGCGGCTCTCTTGTTACCGTGATGCCTGAGTTGGCAAGTTCAGCAGTGAGGGCTTCTTCTATCTCTTGCTTGGCGGCACAGAGATCTGTCTGTATGTCGCAGTCTATGTCGAGCTGCAGATTGACGGTGCTGAAAGGTGTTTCCACTAGCAGCGGCGAATTTAAAGGAATGCCTCTGAAGAATGGTTCGTAGACGATGAAGCAATTAGCTTCACTTAAAAAGGGTCTGATGACCGAGATTTCATCGCATTCGCCGTACTTCTGCGCGAACCAGTATTGCTTTCTGAGTTCCTCTCGGCGGGCGAGATCAGGGGCGGTGCCGTTCGCCTTTGCTATCGCCCTGGCGGAAACGGACATCCACAATGTCTGCGCCAGGCACAGAATACTAAGGAGAGCCGATATACGGATCAATCGGACTGGAATTTGCTTGTTCAGACCTTTGCCTCAGTCTTGTTTGACAGGATTGTCTTTGGGGGCCGGGGCTTCCTGTTTCTTTCCATAGTCGCCGCTGCGAGCCGTGAAATATTGCTTCGAGATTTTTAGCGCAGTCTCTTTCAAGATAGGCGTTAGCTCATCACTTTTATCGGCGGAGAGCTTAAGCGGAATCTCTGAACTCATTATGGCTGCTTTGGTGTTAAATTTCCAGTTGGGAGCAGGTGGTGCAAATAGCATGACTTTTAATATGTGCGTAGCTTTCTGAGCTTTTGCTTTGGCGTTCACCTTTGTCGTGCCGGCCCTGGTGACGGTCAAGCTGAGCTTTGTGCTTCTTCCCGTAATCATTTCTCGAGTGGTTTTGAGTCCGAACTCTTTCAGATACTTCTCCATTACCTGTCTGGTCTTGCCCTTGTTGAGCGCACTCTTGCTCGGAGGCAGGTCCAACTTCTCGACGCTGACTCTAATTGCATAGCCTGCCACTTTCGAGAGGCGAGGATAGTCGACTTCGTTTTTGGCCTCTCTAAATAAGGCTGACTTAAGTGCATTGCCGTCTTCCGGCGCTACATCAGCCGCCCCGGCCCCTTGCTGTAGAAAGATTACAGCCACAAGCGCCGAGAGCAGATAATTGAATTTGTACATGGGCATTTTCTTGACTTTGCTTCTAGTGTGGAGGCGGGATCCTGTTTGAGGTGTTAAGAGTGGTTTATTTCCTGATGTAGCGCGGCTTCTTATGCGCGTTCTTGCCGCCGGCATCATCGGGCATGTCCGGGTGCGCAATGTCGGCACTATTGGCCAGTAGATAGTCGCGGCGGAACTCTTTCATGAGCAAATCGAGTTTGCCGTCAAGCTCCGCACCGGCATCGGCCTGTACTTTGCCGATCAGGTCTTTACTCCAGACTGAAGCCATAATTTCTTTGTGGTTGCGAGCTACGCGAGACTTTTCTACTAGAGAAAGGTTTATCGAGTAAACGCAAACTTTTGCATCGTCACTGACCGAGCGCACCTTCAGGTAGAGAATCGGTGAGTTGTCGGCGGCTTTATTGCCGGCTTTATGTTTGCAGCAAGCTTCGCCTGCATCGACAATGGTGGCATGGGTGGTGCTGAGTTCCTCTTTCAGGCGGTTGGCCAGGTGCTCTTGATTGGCGCCTTTCTCTTTCAGAGTGTCGTCGATTTCGCCCACCGCCACCTTGATGCTTTTGATGCCTGATAAGATTAAGGGCTGGTTGAAACCTTCACGTCTTCCGGCACTTTCACTCTTGGGGCAATCTTTGCAGTCGGCAAAGACGGAAGGAATGAGCACTGTGCCGAGTATACCGGCCAGCATAAAGGCCAACGACAACTTGGTGTTACCTTCTCTTTGTCTTTCCATACTTTTCTTTTGCCCTTGTTTGAGTTTACCGAGCTATTGGCTGCCGACCTGTGCATTTTAGCTGAATTGCCCGGGCGAATTATTAGATTGGCGCTTCAATGCACCTGTTTCGCCACTTCTTCCAATAGCTTCAGCATGGCATCCCGAAGCAGCGCCAGGCGTGCAGTTTCCGTACGGGCAGCGGCGGCTTGCCTGGCTGTTTGCTTTCTCTTGAGTGCGGCTGTGGCCTCGGCAAAGTCTTTCAATTCAGGCATATGCACAAAAAGGCAGGCTTTTACTGCTTTATGCCTGCTCAAGTGATAGAGCACCTGGTAATAAAGTTCGTTGCAGACGAAAGTACCGGCATGGTTGGAAATCTGGCAGGGGTAGCCTGCGGCTATGAGGGACTTCTTGACGGCCGTCAGTTTCAGGCTGGTGCGCAAGAGGTCAGGGCCTTCAGCCTGCACTGGCTCGTCTTCCACCTGGGCGCCGGCCTGGTCGGCAATGCGATAGTCGCGCAGATTCATGCCAAAACGTTCCAGGTGGAGGGCTCGGCTTCCTGATGCCAGACCGGTCATAAGAACAATAACCGGTCCGGCTTTACCCGCTTCTTCCAGGTCCTTTTCAAGCTTCTTCAATGACTTCTTGAGGGTTTTCCAGGCTGTGGCTCCCACCGTGTCGAGGCTCAGTTTAGAGATGTGAATTTGCTTTGCAACCGCCCGTCTTGTCGAGGACGTGTCGGTTTTGGCGTCGCCGGTTTTGAAGATGTCAGGAAATGACAGGGTAACAAGCTCGCTGGGGTTGCTTTTCGCGGAGCCGAAGGGACCAAAGCCGGTGAGCAGGCAGTAGAGGTCGGCTGCTGCCAAGGGGGTTGGATCTTTGCGTTTGGTTGCTTTTGCTTTAGCTGAGGGTTTAGGCATGGTGGACATAGTGTAAGATATATTTCCTTCCGCAAGCCGAAGTGGCGAAATGGCAGACGCAGCTGACTCAAAATCAGCCGGAGCAAACACTCCGTGTCGGTTCGACTCCGACCTTCGGCACCAAGTTTCGAGAAAATGCCTACCCTGATTTTGGGGTAGGCATTTTGCTTTCTGGGACTATTGTGGGAGGTTAATGGTGCATTTGAGGTTGGCTTGCTTCTCTCCTTGTTTATAGTTCTCTCTATGTTGACTTTTGTTTTCGCCTCTGTCCCTGGAATATTGCGGACACTTCAGTTTCTCAAAGGGGAAGCTTATCTGCTTATTTAAGAGTAACCTCTAGAATGTTGCCTTCATCGTAGAGCGGAATAAAGACCCGGTCGGATGTTTGGGGACTAACTGTGAAAGCACCGGTTAATCTGCCAAAGGATGGCAAAACCAGGCAGCGTTCTCGAGAGCGAAGCCAGAAGCAGGGCATTCTTTCGCTCGCCTTGCCGGCACCATGCAGTCGCACCGCCGGATGGATATGACCGGAAAAGCGAAATAGACCGGACCTATTTGTTTTATTGTTCTCGTTAATTTGGGCCTTAGTATCTTCGTCGCCATGTTCGAAGAAAAAACCGTCTTCTTCAAAGCCGCCGTTCACTAGAGATAGTCTCCACTTACTGCTGAAATTCACTCTCAGATCGTGGTTTCCCAGCACAAGTATGGTCTCTACATTTTTTGTCTTGGCTCTGAAGTCAAGAAAGAGCCGATCAAGTTCCTCATTGATTCCGTCTCTGCTGTGCACTAAGTCTCCTAAAATGATCAGGCGCTCGGCCTTATAGGCGGTGACAACCTGTAACAAGCGCTGCAAGTCGGCGGCACAAACACCGGCTGGAGCGAAGAACTGCCTGGCTCTAAATGCCTGGCCTTTTCCAAGATGAATATCAGAAACAAGCAAGGTCTTGCGACTGGGAAGGAAGACCGCTTTATCAGGCAAAACAGTTATTGTTTCACCCTGCCTCTTGAAATTGAGAAACTCAGCCATAATAGCGCCCGGCCTGCATTTCCCTGGCCATGTCCACTTCCATTCTTTCAATGCGGCTGCTCAGTTTTTCCGAAGACAGCTTACCCCGCAAACGATCAACCATCAGTGGTAAGGCGAAAGGGCTAGCCTTAGGCGTCTCTACCTCTACCACTTTGCCGCTCACTATACGCTCGATGGCAAGCTTCATCCGTTGCACTTCGAGATGCCTATCTAGAACTTCTTGATGCGCTTGTCTGACCAAAAGATTACCTGGGTCATAATCGACAAAAACATCATAAAGCAGGGAGGAAGAAATTTGAACTTGCTTGACTTTGCGAGGAGCGCCTGGATACCCCTGGAATATAAGACCCCCTACCCTGGCAATCTCTCTGAACTGGCGGCGCGCCATTTCGCCGGCATTGAGGCAAGCTAGTATGTCATCCGATAATTCTTCCTGCTTAAATGCCATGAAAAATTCGCTCGCCCCTCTCTCAAAGCGGAAGGGGCGATCTGATAGTATCTCAAAGCCCCAATCGTTAACGGCTATAGAGAAAGTAGCAGGCGATAGTCTTGATAATTTGAAGGCGCTCAGATAGGCTAAACCTTCATTTACCATTCTGCCTTCAAAAGTGTATATAAAGAGATGATAGCCGTCCCGTGACTTGTGCCATTCCACAAGCACTTCGTCTTGGGCGGGCAGTAAGGAGCGCTGCGACTGCAAAAGTAAGAGGGGTTTGATGAAGGTCATCTCGGGCTCTTCAAATTTGCCGTGCGAAGCCTGATCAATCAGATAACGAACATGGGCAGATAACTGACTGCTCATGGGTAAACGCCCGCCCATCCAGCGAGGCACCGGACCGCCACGTTTTGAAGAAAGCCGCACATAAGCCTTCATGCCGTTCACCTCGACCAACTCCAAATAGCGTCCGGCGAAAAGAAAAGTATCGCCGACTTTCAGGCGAGATATAAAAGACTCTTCCACATGACCAAGGGAGCCGCCTCGAAAGAATCGTACTTCCATCGATTGATCTGCAACTATGGTGCCAATCGACAGGCGGTGTTTAAGGGCCAGTTGTTTGCCCTCGGCAGTTTCGCAATCTACTTCATAATAGCCTTCCTTAAGTTTAATGCGCTTGAACTCGGGATAAGCAGCTAGCGCACTACCACCGGTGGCAACGAAGGTTAGGGACCAGTTCAACTCGTCCTCACTAAGATGGCGGAAGGCTCTTGTACTTCGCATCTCTTTTAGAAACTGCTGCGGATAGAGGGGACCAGCCAGGCAAGTGGTGGTAATGTGTTGACACAGAACATCGATGGGCATGAGCACAGGATAGCGTTCTTCCAGGTGTCCGGAAGTAAGGGCTATGCGGGCTGCGGCCAACTCGACCAGTTCGAGAGCATGGCAGGGCACCATATAGAGCGTGCTCACCGCACCCGGTCTGTGACCGCTGCGCCCGGCTCGCTGAAGGGCGCGGGCGACGCTTTTCGGGCTGCCGATTTGTAGGACTCTTTCCACCGGTGAGAAGTCTACGCCAAGATCTAAAGACGAAGTGGAAACGACTAAATTAATGCGCCCACTGCGTAGATTCTCTTCTACGAAGCGTCGAACATCAGTATCAAGTGAGCCGTGATGCAGGGCCGCCCGTCCGGCAAAGTCGGGCTCGATTTCAATCAACTCCTGGTACCACTGTTCGGTCTGAGAACGGGTGTTAGTGAAAATCAAGGTGGAACTGGCTTCACCGGCGAGCTTAGCTACTTCATCCACCATGGTTAAGCCGGTATGCCCGCTCCATGGTAAATTTGAAAGTCGCGGCGGCAAGACTGAGCGTGCCTCAATCACCTTCTTTTCCTTCCCTGTGATAATTATTCTGTCGCCGCTGGGCACAAGAGTCTCAAGCGCCAGGTCGGCATTACCTATGGTGGCAGAGAGCGCAAATACTACGGGGGAGCAATAGCTCCTTAATCTAGCCAGAAACAGTTCCACCAGGGTGCCGCGCTTACTGCCTAAAAGCTCATGCCATTCGTCGACAACGACCAGCTTCACATGCCTGAATTTATCTGCAAAGCCGGCATAGGATATCTGAATTGATATAGACTCGGGCGTAGTAATAAGGCAGCTGGGCAAGACCTTCTTCTGTCTGGCTCGTGTACCGGCAGAGGTGTCTGAGGTGCGGGTTTCTACAGAGAATGGCAGTTTAAGATCTTGCACCGGAGCAAGCAAATTCAAATGTAAGTCTTGAGCTAATGCGCGCAAAGGTGTGATCCACAAAACGGTCAAAGGTAAATTCCGACTGTCATTCGGAGGCCCAGTATCAAGCGGTTCTTGAGTTTGAGCAGTAACCGATCTCTGAAGGTGCTTATCACCCCAGGAATTCATATTTTCAATTAGCGGACCGAACCAAGCGGCATAAGTCTTTCCTGTACCGGTAGAGGCCGTGAGAAGAGCGCTCTGTTGATTCAAGTAGGCAGACCATAATTCTTCCTGAAATGAGAAAGGCTCGAAGCCTCTCTCCTTAAACCAGCCTCTAGCTCTCTTCATTCCTTCCATTATGAGCCCAATTCTTCAGACGCTCTCTTCAGACCGAGGCGAGCCTCTGCCAGGGTGGCGAAATAAGCCTCTTCCATGGCTTGATTTGCGCCCCGCAACTGTTCTACCACTGCCGCTGTCCAGTCGAGATATTCCTTGCGCCTGGTAAGGCTCCAGTCGGGAGGCGGGCTCTGGTGAATGTCTTTGACATTGCTGGTTTTGTCGGCCAGTTTGATTAGTTTGGCACCGGGGCTTATGTGGGCGGCGTGCTCGATTTGTAGCTCTTTGCGCCTGGCTTTCGGTAGGCTCTTATCGTCCGTCACTTCTCTGACTAGATCGCAGATGGTCTTGCCGAATTCCGCTTCCAGTTCTTCAAAGGTTGCTTCAGTGTCTTCCACCGTATCGTGCAGAATCGCTGCGCAGATAACTGCAGGGTCGTGACACTCACCTGTATTCCAGATGCGCTCCGCCACCTCCAGGGGGTGGTTTATATAGGGTGACTTGAGGCTGTCCTTGCGTCTTTGATGACGGTGTTTGTCGGCCGCAAAACAAGCTGCCTTCAAAATTAGCCCGATACGGTCGGGCGGAATTGCTTGTTGAGTGTCGTCCTTGACCATAAGCCTACCTCCTGTTTGTGTTATATTTTGGCATAAATTTTCTCTTTGCTTATTGCCCGACTTTACGGCAGATTCTCCGATCATTTTTAGCCACTCATAAGGTACTGTGGTCCGGTGTCCAAAAACAAACGTCTTGAATCGCAGTCTCAATCTCAGCTCTTTACTGTGCAAGCCGGGGTAGTTGGCTTTGCCGATGTTACCCCGGCTGCGCCCTTTCTGGACAGCACATGTCAACAATTTGCTCCTGGTCATGTAATCGACGGCAAGTACCAGATTAGTGAAGTTCTGGGCGAAGGGGGAATGGGCAAGGTCTACCGTGCCCATCACTTGCTGCTCAAAAAAGATGTAGCCTTGAAGGTTCTTAAATCTAGTGTCAGTTCCGAATCATGGTTGCGGTTTCAGCGTGAGGCGCAACTGATGGGAAAATTGAAACATCCTTCGATAGTGCAGATCTACGACTTCGGCGTAGCTGACAATACTCATCCTTACTACGCAATGGAGCTTTTTGAAGGGAGTACTCTTGATCTTCTCATTGATGGCAGGAAGGAGTTACCGTTGCCGGTGCTTCTCAATATCTTCATTCAAATTTGCAAGGCACTGCAGATGGTGCACGATGCCGGTATCATACACCGCGATATCAAGCCTTCCAATTTCCTGCTGGTGAAAGTAGAGCGCCCACTTACCGAGGCCGCCGCCCAGAGCAGTCAGGTGCCAAGCCGTGATGTCTTTGTCATTAAGCTCATGGACTTCGGCATTGCCGGCGTCATATCTGATCACTCCCAGCAGTCTCTCACACAACCAGGCTGTATCTTCGGCAGTCCGCTTTATATGAGTCCCGAGCAGGCTATGGGCCAGGGACCTTCCCCGCAGTCCGACATATATTCTCTGGGCTGTACTCTTTTCCATGCTCTGGTGGGCGAGCCGCCTTATGTAGGGGAAAATGCCCTGGTTACTCTTGGTATGCACATGCAGGCGCCGGTGCCGACTTTGCGGGAGCGTATGCCTATGGCGCAGTACCCCAATCGGCTTGATGGCTTACTCAAACGTATGCTGGCCAAAGATCTGTCGGACCGCATTGCCACCATGGCAGAGGTAAAGCTGGAACTGGAGACGGTTCTTCAGACTCTTGCCCGTAGCGGTACTTACAAGGGCACCGCCGGTGAGGCCGAATCAGGTGCCTACTTTTCCATTCTCGGGCAGGAGGATTTCAAGTCTCGGTCCGGACTGCGAGCTACCCTGCTTTCCCTGCCGGCACTGGTGGCTTTTGGTGTGGCTTCTGTAATAGTTTTATGCGCACTTTTTGTGCTGGTTCCCAGTCTTGGGCGCAAGATGATAATTCCGGAATCTGATTCTAAGCGGGTGCATCTGGAGAACTCTTACGACGGAAGACTTCTGGAAGTGCATGGGACAAGCCCGCAATTTACGGGGAAAACGGTATTCAGCGCTAAGAATATTAACAGCGAGTTCCGCTTCCCGGCTGAGAGCATCGGAAAGATTTATCTGGAACGAAAACAGAAGGCAGGTACTGAAAGAGATGCCAGCGGTACCGTTACTATTAAACATACGGTGGATCAGCCTCTGGAGTTTCAGCCCGGAGCGGCGGTTTTCAAAGACCCTTCCTTGCTTCGCTATCTTGTAGGTACCAATCTCAGTCGTATTCAGGTAAGTTCTCCGCCTCTGTTACCTGAGGCCACCTGGACAGACGAACATATGCAGTGGGTGAGCCGTCTGCCGGAATTATTGGTATTACGCCTGGAGTGCAAGCGCCTCGATTTGACTCACGCTTCCGCGCGGTATTTGGATACTTTGACCGACCTAAAGAGTTTGTCCCTTTGCCCGAAAGTGCCGCCCCGTGGAGATGGGACGGCCTTGTCTTGCGCCGATCTAGTTGGATTGAAATTTACCCGCTACCTGACGCATTTACGTCTCGTAGAACAACTGGGCGTGCCGGAGCTTCTGCAGTTTCTGGCGCAGGGGCGCTCTGATATGCGAATTTTGGATATCAGCGGCTCCCCTCTAACTGATCGGGATATCGTCAATATAAGTAAGCTTAAGAACCTTGAAAATCTTACCTTGCAATCACCTTCAAGTATTAGCGGCAGCTCTCTTGCCAGTCTGAAAGAGCTTACCAGGCTGCAAACACTCACTCTTAAAATGGGGGTGACTGATCCTGCCAGTCTCAATGCACTACTCTTACCGCCACGCTTGCACTACGTTAACGTAAACAAAAATCAGTTGTCGGAAGATTTGAAGCGTCGCCTCTGGGCTCTGCCCCGGAAGGAGCCATTCGATATTTATGAAGATTGAGCTTCGGCGTCGTCACTTCTTGAGTAAACGCCTGCACTTTTGAGTAAACGCCTGCGTGAGCCCACTTCCCCTCCATGAATAAGGAAGGTGGACTCACTCAGGCGGTGGGTTGGTGTTGGTCGTGGGAAACCTGGTTTGAAAGAAAATGACCGCACCGGCGAATTTTTGATTTGCGTTGAATTATCTGAAATTCGCTCCCGTGGTTACAGAATAGATTCTCAGGCTGAGCGTGGCACTGTGCTATTGCACATGATTTCTCGGGGTTGCCTTCCTTTAGGTTGCAGTGAGAGGTGTTTCGCTATTTTCATGGCGGCATTGGGTCTACTCATGGCATGAGCTTTGAGTTTCAGTTCGGCCAGTCGCAAGGGATCTTCCAGCAGCTTTTTCAACTTGTAGCCAATAGTGGTCATGTTATTGCAGCGGATGGCTGCACCATTTTCCAGAAGGTGGGCAGAGTTTCGCTCCTCCTGTCCGGGAATGGGATTGACAATCACAAAGGCCAGCCCGCTGGCCAGGGCTTCTGCCGTGGTCAGCCCTCCAGGTTTGCCTACAATTACATCGGCAGCTTTCATGTAGTCTTGCACGTTATTCACATAGCCCAGTGTGAGCAGTCTGAGGCATTGTTCGCCGGCGTAAGTCTGCTCTAGCCGTTCCTTCAGCTCCTCATTTTTGCCGCACATGGCAATAACATTTACTTGTACCTTTGCCTTAACCAGCGCCTCAATCAGCTCTTCCACGGGGCCGACCCCCAGCCCTCCGGCTGAGACAATCAGCGTCGGCCTTGTCTTGTCCAGCATTCTGAGCTTCTTCAATGCCTCTATGCTTTGTGGGCTTTGTGCTGCCTCTGCCTGGCTGTTCTCTCCCACTTCTGCAAATATGGGATCAATTGGAATTCCGGATACGGTGATAAGAGAAGCGGCCACTCCCAGTTGAATAAGATGTTCCTTTGTCTCAGGTAGAGCCACAAAATATCTGTCTACATTTCTAGTCAGCCACATGCCGTGGGCATCGAAGTCGGTGACTACAACGGCATGGCGGGCTTTGATGCGCCGTTTGGCAAGCAGCATTGAGACGATGTCGGCCGGTAGAAAGTGTGTACAGACCACCAGATCCGGTTTGAATGAGACAATCGCTTTAGCCAGAGGCAGGCTATTAATACGGTTCATAAGCAGCCGACGCCGCTCGTCTTTGTACGGCGTATCCAGATGGTTGTAGAGCCAACCCAGCACTGCCGGCGCTTTGTTGACCATGCGAATATAAGCCCTTGAATAGACGGCGCGCATGGCCGGACTGACCAGGGTGAGGGCGTCCAGATGTTGTATCTCAGCCTGGGCATCTTGCAGCCTGAAAGCCTTTTCCAGGGCTTCCGCTGCCCGCACGTGCCCATTGCCGGAAGAAGCAGAGAGAATGAGTATGCGCCTGCCGCTTCCTTTCTTCTGGCAAGATGTGCTTGCCTTTCGCCAACTTCTGTTACTTCGACCATTTTCGCTATTGTCTTTCATCTATTTGGCCTCCAAGCCCTGGAGACAATATGTCATGGTCGAGCCGGCTTTTTAGCCCCTATCCATCACTTAAGCATCTGTTCGGGTGCGTTTGGGAGTAATCACTTTCGCCTTTCCCAGGAGGTCTCTTATCAGCTCTCTCAATAGTCTTCTGAACAGCACCGACTGCACCACAAATGGATTGGCCCCGAAATAGCCTTCCGTTACACCGTATTTAACAGTTTCCACCTCCGGCTCATAGGTGCCGAAAAGTCTGTCCCAGACCATAAGTAAGCCGCCAAAGTTTTTGTCTATGTACTGTTTGTTCTGACCATGATGCACCCGGTGGGCTGAGGGCGTATTGATGATACCTTCAAGAAAACCAAGCTTGCCGACCATTTCTGTGTGTAGGAAGAATTGATAGATGAGGTTGAGGGCAACGAAAAGCAAAATCTGTTCTACCCGGAAGCCTAGAAATACTGCCGGTGCAAAGAAGACGGGCGTGACTATGCGCCCGAGCCAGTGCAGGCGAAAGCTGGCAGTAAAGTTAAACCAGGGGCTGCTATGGTGCACCTGATGAAGGCACCACAGTAGTTTGTTCGTATGCAGCGCCCGGTGCTCTATGTAATAGAGGAGGTCAACCACAATTACGGCAAGCAGGGCAAACAGGGGCGTATCCGGCAGCTTGTGCGGCTGAAACTGTTCCAGCCAGGTGATTGAATAATATGTGTAGCCCACAAAGAGGAATTGCGTAGAGCGGTTTATTACTAGCATCGATAGATTGCAGAGGGTCTCTTTCAGGTTGTAAACCTGGCGTTTCTTGTGAAATGACCAAGCAAGTTCCGCCACAACGCAAACTGCCGCCACCGAAATAAAAGGTAAAAATAACGACTTGGCTGCTTCCATCATCTGACTATCCCTCAAACCTTATCTAGTGGGGCTTTTGCCTGTCTTGAACGCTCAGGCGTACAGACCCATGAGCTGATTACGGGGGCGGTGCCAAAAAGTTTCAGCCTGCCGGGCTAATCCAGATTAAATCCATGGGTTATATTAAGCCGGTACGGAATACCCGATTGGAATTAAGCGGCTATTAATTGGCCATTAAGAGGCAAGCATGACCGAGACAGCAGCAGAACCCAGAAAGAGCTGGGCCGCCCTGGAAATTGAAGTGAAACGGACCGATGAAGACCTGGCCTGCTGGCTTTTGATGCAGTGCGGCGCCCAGGGCTGCGAGGTGGAAGGGCTGGACGGGCAGCCGGCAGAAGGCGGCAAAGTAAGAGTACGCGCTACTTTCGACAGTGCGGTCATTGCCCAGAGCGACTTCGACAGTATCATTGGTTCCTTTGAAGAATACGGTCTGGCTGAGAGTCTCAAGACCCTGAAGCGCAAGGATGTGCCGGAGGAAGACTGGCTGGCTCGCTGGAAGGAGGGCTTTGAGCCTTTCCGCGTGGGTACCATGTTCATCGTGGCTCCCAGTTGGTACCACCCCCAGGCTGATAGCGAGTGTGCCGGTAAGCTTGATAGCGAGCTGGTGGGCAATCGCAAAGTTATCTATATTGAGCCGGGTATGGCCTTCGGCACCGGTTTGCATGCCACCACCCAGTTTTGTCTCAGGGCCCTTGAGTCTTTCCCGCCCCGGAAACGCATCCTGGATGTTGGCACCGGCAGCGGCATCTTAGCCATCGCCGCAGCGCTTTTATGCAGCGATTGTCAGATCTGTGCCGTAGACATCGACCCCGTGGCCGTTGATTTTGCCGCCAAAGACCTGGAACTTAATGATGTGGACGGACGTATCGAGCTTCTGGTGGGCAGCACTGATGTCGCTCAGGGGCGGCTTTTCGACATGTTGCTCTCTAATTTGACCTGCGAAGACATTGTGGCTCTCTTGCCGGACTATGCAAGGCTTCTGGCAACAGGCGGCGTTGTTCTCTGCGCCGGAATTCTGGCCGAGAAGTTGCCCCTTCTGGAGAAAGCCGCTACCGAGAAGGGCTTCCAGATTGTGCAGTCGGAAACCATCGGTCACTGGGTGGGTGTGGTCCTGCAAAAGGGCTGACCGGTCGGCAGTCAACTAGCGGAAGATAAAGAGATTGGGGCATTGTTTGTGCGCCGCCTGTTCATGGTATAGACTGTATACAGGAAGGAAAACCAGACTCTGTTCCAAGGGATTCTCGAAGTTTTTGAGGTTTCCCCGGCGTCCTTTCTAAATTGCACCCTGAAAACTGAATAGATGTAGCAACCACCCTTGTTTTGACCGGTTCGGCCAGACCTGACCGTTTTATTCATGGGGGCGTTTAGATTCGACAGGGCTGTTGGGTCGTAGGTTGCAGGCCGGGGAGCTTGTGCCTCGTTAACAAATAAGCAAAAACAAAGATGCCAATAACGTCATCGATTTCACCGCCAAGCGTCAAGCTAAGCTTGCGCTTGCTGCCTAACTTAACTTAGGTGCGGTACTCGACCGCTTCTTGACTACCCGAAGCGGAAGGGTAAACCATGGTAGTTGCTCAGGTGCGAAGTTAGCGAGTGATAGCGCCTGTTAAGACACAATCGCGAACCCGGTTGGCGGTTTGAGCCGACTTCAGCGGACCCAAAAGGTGACTGAGGAAATTTCAAGCTAAGCTTGTAGATACTTGCCTCTCGGCAACTTTGGACGCGAGTGCGATTCTCGCCGCCTCCACCATTTTATTTTTCAGCATGGATCAAAGTGCCATCAGCGTGCACTTTCGAGCATTCTCATTGAGGAGAATGTGCGAAAGTGTGGACCCTTCCGTGGCCAGGCAAAATATTTTTGGGGACTGTAGTAGGCATGCCAGAGATTTCGAATACTGAGATATGGGAATTCTTGCACGCTATTGAGTCCGGCGGCGTAGTTTTGACGCCGGATGGAGACCGGGAGCCGCAGGAGATCTATGCATCAAACGTTGCCTATAGTGCAAGTAACGGTTGGCGGATTGTTGTCTACAACGATGCGAACGAGTGGGATTACATCGACGAGATTGTGACTGCAGATGGGCGGCGGATTAAATACGAAGAGATCGCTACCTCATTCCCTGACATTGAAGCGTATGTGCCATCTGAAGAGATGAGTTGGTCGCGATATCGGATTCCTGGATATTTGCGTTTTCGCTGTCCTGCGTGTAGTTCAGAGATCACGCGCTCCAACACTTTTGAAAAACACAAATCGGAGTGCGGAGCTTAGCGCAGTTTCGTTCGTCATAGTTTAATGCGGAGTAGGATGGATTCGTTTTGGGCGAGCGCGGTTTTGCAGTGCTTGCGCAGATCTCTGAGATACTCAGTCGGTATTCCGGCGAGTCCAATGGCATCCCATTCCTGAAAACTTTCGTCGAGTTTGAGAATGTCCAGTGCGACGCTTTTCATCGAGGACGGGTCAAGCTCGGCTAGCAGTTCGATCAGTTCATCCTGTGTCACCCAGCGTAGACTTTCATCCGGTCCGTATTTTTTGCTCCAGTGGAAACTCGGCCGCTTCTAGCCCGCGAGTTTTGTGGCTTGTCCGATCAATATAGAGTTTAAGGTCGCTCACAACAGTCCCGGTCCAGTCTTTCCTTTTTCGAGTCCCTCGCGGAATGAACTCGTCTAGCGGTCTTAGCAGCCCGAGAATTGGAAGGATTAGGCTTGACCCTTCTGCTAACATTCAACACGCGGCGGAGGTGAGTCTCCCTTGCTGTACACCGAATCGTCGTCGCTCGAAACGGAAAGAGCATAATGAGTTAACGTCCTACCTCATGTCGGTTCTTAGAACGACGACTGGAATGGCATTTCGAGATAGGAAGAGTTACTCCCTATCTTGCCTTAGCTTGTGGTGTATCACCATCGGTTCTGCGGTGTCATATCGTCAATCGAAGAATTTGAAGTAGACTTGCAGCGATCCTCGAAATTTGGGCAGCGCTGGAAAGGGGGCGGAAGTGGTGATCAGCTGGCGGACAAGCGTTTGGGCTTGTCCGCGTTGTTCAAGTGTGCTGCCAGGTACGTCTGGCGCTTTGTCAAACTTTAGATTTCTAATTGTACCGTTTGGTTGCAGGAGAAAGGAACCTTGAACGCTATATCGATATTTGCCAGACCAATTTTTATACCATTTTTGCCGGAGTTGTCTGGTTATATTGAAGTCAACGCAACTAGCTATAGAACGGTACCGGCCTTCATACTCGCTGTTTTTCAGAATGCTTACATAACAGCAAGTAATGGACCAGCTTGGATACTTCGTTGCGCTTCTAGTCAAGTGTCCTTCAATTTCTTCTGCGATGTGCGCATCAGCATTGACCAGACTTGCGAGTTCATAAATGCGCGCTCGTGCCTGTGCCGGAAATTTCTTCTTTAGCGAGAACAATGCCCAATCAAATGCGCTTTCGACGATACCCAAGTCGCTATTGGGTTGCCGTCCCTTGTCTGCCTCAACGCACCAATAAGCGAGGCGCTCTAGTTCCTCCGGGTTCTGAATGGTGCCCACCAATCGTTCCACCTCCGCGAAGATTCGATCCGCTTTTGCTGGATTTGTTCCACCTTGCTTTGGTCTTGGCGCCTGCTTCAGTAACGAGAGCAGCTTGCGTTCAACCGCTTGGGTTTGCGCATTTCCATAGACATTTTCTGGATTCGCAAGCAACATAGTAGGAAGTTCAGGTTTTTCATTGGAATCAAGTGAACGTGCCCCATCGGCTCTGCACACCGTCACACAACTGAGTGCCAGCAAAGTCACGCTCATTTGATTCAAAAGTTTGTGCCATTGTCTTCTCATAACTAAATCTGTCCAATTTCTCTACAGCTGGAAGTCAGATTCTATCTTCTCAGAGCAATTTTAGTCAAAGAGTCGTGCTGAGATTTCCTCCGCGGTCAGGCTGGATAACACTAGTTCGGCGTCTTGATGTTGCCCTGTGAATAATCTTGTTCCAAAAACTTAGTACCTGGGTGTCGCTCAATCATGCTCTAAGTCATCTGAAGCGTGTCACGCATGCTTTAGTGCGGACATCGTATTCCAGTTCCACGCGTATCTATTCCATGTGCAGGTGTCGATCATTGCCTTGTGGATCGATCGTTTTTTCGGAAGTAGACGGCGATTTGCCCAACCTACGGATCTTCGTCGTCACTTAATTCATAGCCCATTTCTACTGCAAGTGCGCGAGCCGTTTCCAGCTCTACAATTTGATGAACCGTGCGCATGATTCCTTTCATAAAGAGAGACTTGATGACCACTGTTGCGCTCACCTCAAGGAGAGCAGCCAATTCTTTGGCTGTTAGCGGATTGGCAATTCTTACTTTCTTCCGGGGCGGCATATTTATTTTCTCCTACCTGCCGTTGAGTTTTTGAAGTGCAGTAGATATGAGCGTTTTGAACTCTCTGGTTGTCACCGCTTGATGAGTTTTGGGCAGTACAGTTTCTTTTGCCATGAACGCGAGATAGTTAGTCCAGGTCGGTCGGGATTCCGTCAAGCTGAGCTTGTGCTGTGCAATCGACGTTGAAACAAGGCGGGCACTGTCGGAATGTAGATCTATTTGATCGAGGATGAAGTCATCGGGATGCTGCGCGAGAATTGAGTATTGCGCCAACGATGACTCGGGGAAGTGGCGCAAATTCGCGGTGACTATCACATGCGCTCGGCATGAGATCGCTGCTGCTAGAACATGCCGGTCATTTAAATCAGGTAAGGATAAACCGGTGATCAATCCCTCATAGTCAGTCACCAGGCTGTCAGGAAATTCTGCGTCCATTCGCTTGCGGCGCCGCTCAAGCTGTGCTCGGTTCAAATCTGGATAGCGGTCCAACCTATTAGCTATCCACTCTTCATGAATCTGATCAGTCCAGCGAACTCTGAACAAACTAGCGGAGGCGAGCCAGAGTAGCAGGCTGCTTATGAAGGCCGGAAACAGCACTGATGAATCCAGTAGGGCGGTGTAGTTAGTGGGACGGTCCACATTTTTACTCCCTGAACGTCAAACCAGCGGCATCATCTTCAGCTGTCATTTCTGCTATGGCCTTCAATTGGCTTTTCTTGCTCTTCTCGTAATACTCCATCAAATCTTTAAAAAGGATTCGACGATGGCGCCCGACCATCCGGTATGGGATCTTGCCCTCGTTGAGCAGCTTAACGAGAAATGGCCGGGAGACGCCAACGATTTCCGCGGCCTCTATCGTGGTCACTTCTGCATTGATTGGAACAAGTTGAATTGCGTTTCCCTTTGAAAGTTCTTCAAGGACGGTGACGAATAGGTTGAATACCGACTCGGAAATCGGGACTTTGACACCTGTTTCGCTTCCCATAATAAAATGCGAGCTAGAGTTATCCTCGCTCAATAGTTTGAAAGAGCGCTTTGCTTGTGCTACCTCTGGTTCCGTTGGAATAAGGGGTCTGTCAAGAACTGTTGCCATGCCGCACCTCCGTTGCTTAAGTTAGTTTAGCATGCATCTGTAATATATGCAACATGTGTAATAAGTGAAACGATGTGCGCAGACTGCCCCAAAAGTCCATCAAAATCTGTGGCCCGTTTTGTGGCCCCTCCTGTGTCCATTCGGGACTATTGGCGCCACTTCGCGCAGCAGGTGGAATCCCGGAACCGGTACCATCAAACTAAATCAACAGATGAGGCTTAATGGGCGTGGATGCCCAGACGATTCTCGCTGCCTCCACCAGCGTTTTGCGTTTATGCATTCGTGGATTCGCTAGATTTATCCCAGGTTATCGGGCCTTCTCGTTTTGATAGTGCGTGCTTGGGTGGTTTTGTGGCGCTGTAAATCAGGGGCTCTAAAATCGAGTAGCTTACCTGTCCAAAATTGGGTGAGTTAAAATGTCTCTCTGTTGGTAGCTCTGAAGAGAAAGGTCCATGGCTATAACGGAAAAGGAAGTGCTTGATCAACTCGATCAGTGCAGTGCCGACTACGCTTTCCCGATGTTGGATAATGGATATGTTTATCCGATTACTCAGCGGCTCAATTGTTATGGCGACGGTAGTCGCTGGGCGATCATTATCGAAGCTGTTGGATATAGCGTGCGCGGTGGTGACCATTATGGAATGACTAACTGCTTGCATGTCTACGGAAACTGTCTTGACCGAGACCCTGGGGTGATCAACGAGGATTTCTTGGGGATGACGGACGATGGTCCTGACGGCCCCACCTTTGACGAGGATTGTGGATGGTACCTAACTCAGGAAGCGGGAACTCTAACAGTTAGAGGAGAAGTCGTCAGCTTCGATCTATCTGCGTCTGCTCTTGAGGCAAAAGGAATTACGATGGTTGAGGATCGGCTCTCCGCTGCCGATCTGTTCCGGAGTTTGTTGCCGGAGTGCCGAGGGCAATTTTTGGCAACGGAAGATGAACTCAGGCAGCGTATTCCGAAAGATCTTCCGCTCTTACTGAGACTTGACGAGTGGTATCACCCTGATGTGGCAAATTGTGAAAAGCCCAGTGCCAATGAAACTTTTCAGCAAATAGCTAGCGTTCTCGTAAGTGGAAACGCTGCGGCTTTTGTACCGACCCGTCATCCGAATACTCATTGGAAAAACTGGCCTGGCGGCGGAATACTTTGATTGATAATACGAATGTTCGTGCCTGATCGATTCGGATCGCTTTCGTTCGACAATTGGGTTTGTACAGAGAAGCTGCCGCGGTTGCCAGAGCGAGAACCTGGCTAGAGCTCGGACCTGATTGTGGACCGGATATCTACAATGAGGAGAATTGTGAGCGTCTATGAACGAACCTGTCGGCATCAGAACTCCTGTGTACCGATCCGAGTAGATGGCCTAACTAAACTCGGATTGCCCGGTACTCCACCACAGTTCTCGGGGTGGGCAGGTACGCGCGTCGGCGACGCAAATTGGATATTTGTTTTTCCTTCCGCCGTAGCCGCAAAGCACACTAATACCGCCGGTTTCAGCTAGTCCTTCATTCCGAAAGTGGCATGCTTGGTTCTTGAATGCATATGGTGCGTGTGCTAACATGCGCCTTCCATTGATAGGGGAAAATACGTCATGCCAGGCATCTTGAGCGGGGACAAACTAGCCGGTCGCATACCTTATCAGGGGTTGGTCACGTTCTGGCGAGCGCCTCACACTCAAGCACTGGAGAATGTCGACCTTGCTGTCTATGGCGTTCCCTTTGATTGTGAAATCTTCTATCGTCCAGGAACCCGCTTTGGCCCTCGCGCGATTCGCGAGCAATCTGTTTATGTAGGTTTGGCTTCCCCGCACTGGCCGTTTGATTTTGACTTGCGCGAGAAACATAACGTCATCGATTACGGTGACATTGTGTTTTATCCCGGGCGAGTGGAAGACATGCTAAGCAATGTCGAAAACGAAGTCGGCGAGATGTCGGCGCGAGGGATTGGAACGCTCGGACTGGGCGGCGATCACCTTGTGGCTTACCCTGCATTGAAGGCGCATGCAAAGACCCATGGCAAGCTGTCCCTCATTCACTTCGACGCACATACTGACACCCACGACGGTCCGTTTTTGAATCATGGAAGCATGTTCATTTACGCTGCCAGAGAAGGGCTTATTGATCCGGAGACTTCGGTTCAGATTGGCATTCGTACATATATTCCGCCGGATACGAAGTTTAATGTGATGACATCACACGAGTGTCTGGACATGAAGAGCAAAGAAATCGTGAAGAAAATTCGCACGTTGGTAGGCGATAATCCTTGCTATATCTCTCTCGATGTTGATGGAATGGACCCCGCCTATGCGCCTGGCACGGGAACCCCACTTCCCGGTGGTATTACTTCAGCCATGCAGCGAGAAATTCTCTGGGGATTGCAGGGGCTGAATGTCGTTGGCTGTGATGTGGTGGAGGTTTCGCCGCCTTACGATCCTTCGCAGGTGACATCGATTTTGGGTGCCACCCTCGGGCTGGATATGTTGTACATCATGGCGGCGTCTCCCGCATTGCAAAAGGTCAAGGCGAAAGAATCTATGAGAGCGGCACAATCATGAAGCGGCTTCATCTCGACGCGAGTGTTATCGGCCGGCTCGACGCAGCAGAGCATGCGTTTTTCGGTGGTATCGCGCGTGCCACCAACCAGATGGCCGGAAGTGACGTCTGTTCGGTGCTTGAGAGCTGCGGCTTTCGCACATTCTTTGCCCCCACCGTCAGTGATCCTCTCTTTAACAGAATGATCATTTCCACTGAATGCGACGTTGCAGAAGTCGGCGCAATCTTGGACGGTCAGTTCGGAGATGGACAGCGGCATATCGAGATCAGCCCGGGGGCACTGAATGAGGAACTCAGCTCTGTGTTATCGGCTCGGGGTTACGCGCAGACGCAATTTCTTCCCGTTCTCGTAAATTACGCTGATAACGTATCTGAAGAAGAGCCTAAGCTCGCTGTGAAGCTGCTTGGTGAAGAGGACGAGCTCAGTACTTTTAAGAAGGTTCTGGTTGCAGGTTGGACTATACCGCCCGCTGAGCTGCCGGAAACTTTGGCAGCGTCGGTCGAGGAATGGATGAAATTACCCGGTTTCTCTCTACTTCTTGCTCTTCAAGGCGACGAAGCCGTTTCTTGTGGCATATTGCATTGCTTCGATGGAATTGGATTCCTTGCAGTCTCCGCAACGCCGCCGCAATGCCGCGGGCGGGGCGGTCAGTCAGCGATCGATAGAGCGCGGGTTAATGCTGCAAAGCGAGCGAACGTCGAATTGATATTCAGCCGCACTTATTTCGCAAGCGTCAGTCAGCGCAATAAAGAAAAGCTGGGATTGAATGTGGCATACATGCGAGCGGAGTGGACGAAGTTATCTGGTATTCCTCGACCGAGGCTTTAGATATTCAAGTCGCGCCAGCCAGTCTAAAATTAATCTCGGTTGCTCGCACCCTCAAGAAAGCGCCCGTGCCAATCCTTCAATCAATCAAGGGGGAGATCTAGATCGTTACTGCCGGACTTTTGTCCGGACTTTTATGGGTGTTCAGCGAGCGTAAAGGCTGCTAGTATTGGCATTATGGGAAAAGAGAAACCGGACAATGAAGCGGACTTTTTGCCGGACATCGATAGGGGTGAGCCGGTAGCGCTGCTTGAACCGTTAGTACTGGGACAAGAGGTTCCTATAAGACCTGAGCTTCAAGATATGTCCTTGGAAATAGCAGTTAGATCGGCCGCCCTCAAGAGTTCTATCCCAAGTGCTATCGTTGGTGCACTTGCTGATCTTGTTCGAGTGATGAACTGTTATTACAGCAACCTAATTGAGGGGCACGACACTCATCCCTATGACATTGAGCGGGCTCAACGGAAAGATTACAGTAACGATCCGAGAAAACGTAATCTACAGCTTGAGGCCGAGGCGCATATCGCGGTTCAAAAGTGGATTGATGAGTCGCCTGCTCTGGACATCTTTGACCCACTTGTAGTTTGCGAGATCCATCGACGATTTTGCGAACTGTTGCCTGAAGCTTTACTGGTTGTTGAAGATCCCAAGTCAGGCGAAACAGTCCAAGTAATCCCAGGTGAGTTTCGCCAGCGCGACGTTATTGTCGGTCGACATGTGCCGGTGAGCGGTGGTGCCGTTCCCCGATTTATGAACCGGTTTCATAGTGCATATTCGAGTCTTAATCGCGTTGAGCGAATTATGGCAACTCCAGCGGCTCATCACCGATTGTTATTCATCCATCCTTTCCCGGACGGAAATGGCCGCGTAGCTCGTCTGATGTCGTATGGACAATTGCTCACGGCTGCCGATACTTCAGGGCTTTGGTCTATTGCTAGAGGTCTTGCGCGGAACGTCGAGCAATACAAAGAACATCTGGCTAATTGTGATCAGCAACGATGGGATGATGTTGACGGACGGGGTAACCTAAGTCAACGTGCTCTTTTGGAGTTTACGCAGTTCTTTCTGAGTATATGCATTGATCAGATTGAATACATGCAGCGGGTGATTGAGCCATCTGGATTGCATAAACGGGTTCTCAATTGGGCTGAGGCGGAACGAGGAAAAGGCGAGCTGTTGCCCGGTGCACCGAAGTTACTCGAAGCGGTCTTATATAGAGGGCAAATTCCTCGGTCTGAAATTCCCGCGTTGCTTGGCGTTGTTGATCGCCAAGCGCGAAGAGTAGTCTCAGCGCTCTTGCAAAAAGGTGTACTGTGTTCTGCTGGTGATCGGGAGCCGGTCTGCCTGTCGTTTCCAGTTCAGGCGGCATCCAGTTGGTTTCCTGGCTTATTTCCGCCTAAATAATCTAAGGTTTGCAGGGTTCGGTGCATCCGCGCGACACGCTTTCGCCAAGATAAAGTAGTCCCTTGCTATCGACCTGGCGGCGTTTCTGTTTCTCTCACAAAACGATCAATAACTTCGATTTTGCCGACGATATTGGCATTGAATTCATCAAGCCTTTCTGCCGGAATCCAGTACTCCTGGTGCACATTGGCGGCACCTACGGTCTGCACTTCGAAGCTTTTCAAATAGTCTGAAGAAACATGAAACTGAGTTACATAGCCTACGTAGCCGGAAGCTGCATCTTTAGTATTCCAGTCTCGAGCAATTTGAGTGGCGTACTCCCTGTTTGTTGACGGCGGCATAAAAGCGCAACAAATTGGGCGGCAAAAGAATTTCGCATATCAGAAGGAAAGGGCTGCCGGCTACGGCAGCCCTTTCCTTCTGGTGTTTTGAGATCGCTCAACCTGCGTTCTGCTTGGACATGGCTTCCATCACGCAGCTGTCGCAAGCATGCTGGCCTCGATAGCCGCTCCAACCCGCCTCCTCCGCCGCAAACTCAAGGTTTTGGAGTTCCTCATCCCACTGGATTCCGATTGAACCACGCTGCCTTACCACTGTAGGCCAGGTCTCCTCGCATTGGTCGCACTCAAGCAAGAACAGCAGTCTGATCATTGGCTGATTCCTCCATCCTTCTTGCTCGACCGCGCTTTTTCTGGGCTCTTTTTTCAGCGGACTCCAGTGCTTCTTTCGTTCGATAGGAGGCTCCGTCAATCTTGACGATTTCTGATCTGTGTATCAATCTGTCCACAAGAGTGACTACACACCCTGCGTTCGGGAAGATTTCTCCCCACTCTTTGAAGGGCTTGTTGGTCGTGATGATTGTTGATGACTTCAGGTACCGAGCGTTAATCACCTCGTAAAGTAAGTCGGCATAGCGATTGTCGTAGCTGAGATAGCCAAGCTCATCAATTGCCAATAAGTCCGGGCTCGCGTACTTCTGTAGGCATCTCCGGCGGGATGTGGCACCATCCTGGGCTGACAGATCCGACAGCATTTGACTGGCTGAGACAAACTTGGTTTTGTATCCGGCAAGCAGAGCCGTGTGGATCAGGTTCTTCGTCAACATCGACTTACCCAGACCGTTGGCGCCAAGAAAGATGATATTAACTGCCCTCCTCATGAATTCTAGAGTGAACAGCTCTTCTACAAGCTCTCGATCAATCGTCTTCGGCCACTCCCAATCAAATTCAGACACAGGCTTCATCTCGTGTATCTGAGACTCTCTCAATCGCCGCTCTAAGCTTCGCCGATTCTTCTCCGCCGCCTCAGCCTCTAACAGTTCTTTGACCCACGATTGATTGGCATATTCATTCCATCTGGCCGCCATAGCCTTGAAGCCCAGCTTGCTCGCCTGTTCTTTCAAATCTGTCGTCATTGTTCCTCCTTGGAAAGATTGTCGTAAGTAGCCAGCGAGTGCGGCAAAACAACGAGATCAGTAACCCTTTTGTCGTCCGGTAAATCAATCGCAAATGGCGATAGCAACCCCTTTTGCCTCCTCCTCCTCTCAAGTACGTTGGCAACATCTGCAGAGTGGCAAGCTCCAGAAGTCACCACTTCCTTGATCGATTCCTCCACTTCTGCCGGACCATATAAGTCCAACAGTCTCAGCAATTTGCTCGTCAGCGAACCGATTGAATAACCCCGCTCCGCAGCCATACGGAACATCTCTCTTGCAGTTGGTGCCGAGCAAAATAGTCGATTCATGCCGCTGCCCTTCTTTGCCTTTTTCTTCTCTTCGACCAGCCTCGAAATGTGCTCGGTAGTCTCAATCTGACGCCTCTTTTCAAAGCATCGCTTGTGCTTCGCTACCTCCTTCAATCCGTCCAAGATACGCACCCAATCGCTGTCCGCATGCACCGTGAGCTGCTTCTGCACGTATTCATGAGGTACTGAATAATCGTTCATGTCATACCTGACATACGGTGCCTTGCCAACCGATACAACCGTGCTCTCAAATACTGCATACGGATTGTCCGGCAACGGCATCAAACTCCCTTGCTCTTGCTTAAATGCCTCTGCTACAGTCATCGTTCGGTCCTCTGAACACGGTCTGGTGCCTGCTACTTCTCGGCACCAGACTATCGCCTGATTGTTCAGGTCCTCCAGACCATCCCACTTCCGCGCAGCAAAGAACGAATGCCTGATGTACTGTATCGCCCTCTCGACTCGCCCCTTTTGATTGCCCCTGGCGATAGCTACTGGCTTCGGGGCATATCGGTAATACGCTGCAAAGTCCAGCAGCCGCGGATTGAATCGGATGGCATCGCCACTCCTCTCCAAAACGGCCCGATTTCAAATTGTCGTACTTGACCTGCCTCGGCACACCTCCCCAACTGCAAAAGGCGTCTACGTGCCCCTGTAGAAAGTTCGCCGTGGACATGCCTGTGTAGAACTTCAGAAACACCTGCCGTGACCAGGACAACACAATGACGAAAGCGTACAGCTGCCGCTCGGCATTACCGATTTTCACTTTCCCGAAGCACGCCCAGTCAACCTGAGCCTCCTCTCCCTTAATCGTACTCAGCCTGAGATACGCTTCAGCTGCCGGTTTTGGTCGATGCCTGGCTAGCATGTCTCGAAAGTGGTCGATGCCTCCAGGATACCCTCTCTCTTTCACCATTGCATACAGCCGCGATCCCGTCAGTCTCGGATACTTCTGCAGCACAGAACGGATGTACGGCAAATACGGGTCAATCAACGAACGCCTGATCCTGACCCGCTCAACGCTAATTCCATTTCTGGTTAATACCCGATCAACTACACCGTGATGAATCTGTAGCTGCCTGGCGATGGTGCCTCTTTTCCACTTCTCTGCGTAAAACAAGCGCAGGATCTCTGATTCTACTTCTTTTGAAACGCCCACTGTTACCTCCTGTTGTTCTTCCCAGGCGACATCGCCCGATGAAGTCTTGGCGTGCGAACGCCTACAAAGACGGCGCAACCGCTGCAGCGAATTAACACTGCATCTTCAGCCGGCTCAAATTTTGTGATTTCCGTAGAGACCACTTCCTCGGTCTCTGGACAAACAATGTCATCCTGACAAGCCAGAAGGGAACCATGATGCGTCACTTCTTCTTTGCACCGCCTCTTGTATTCTGCCTGCCGGCGGCTGTGATTTAGCGCACCCCTAAAGCTGCGCTGGTAACGCCGCCCGGCCTCAGCCTGTCCCTGTCGGCGGTTTAATTTCGCGCAATCCTGGCTGCAATATCGGTTACCCCGGTCACAGCTCCTGCAAAGCCTTACCTGTTCCCGGCATCGGGCGCAGTTGAACAGTCGAAAGGAATCTTGCTCATCGTCCACTCAATGAGCAAAAAGGCCTGGACAGGACTCAATTCTTGTAGGAAACTCTCTCCTTCATCGTCCAATAGATGAATCCAGGGGTTCAAGTTGCCGCTTGAACCCTTGACCTTTTTGCTAATTCCTAATTTCTCAAATCAACCCGAGAGGAACAATTGCTCGCGGTCGATATATTTCCGATATGCGTGGCGAAACGCCGTCAATAAATACGCGCTTCTAAAACGCCGTCAACACCCTGTTCAATACTGGGTAAAAGATAGGCTGAATTTCCAGGCGTGGCGGAAAGGCTTTGAACCCTGATTCTTCAATCAGCTCAAATTCTTTCTGTCCAACCGGGCGAAATAAAAGTGTTGTTTCTTTGCTCATAGTAAAGTAAGTATATTTGTCGATGAAGGAAACGACAAGCTTGTGCTGCTTCTTGTAAAGCGTGAAAGCAAGGTAGGCATGTCCTTAGCTCTCAGTCATTGAGAGCTTCTCCTTGGCGGTGGGCCATTGAGTGAATATAGCAGTCGTGGGTTCACCACTTCAGGTCTCAACCAGTTCAACTCTAATCCCTTCAGTCATTAATCCAGAAGCGACAAGCACGGCATCTTGCGGATGGCCGGTGAATAGGACAACCTGCCCGACCTTTTGAAGTTCTTCAGTTAGTTGCCAGGCTTTGTGCCCGGGTATCTTAAGTGTGTGTTGAATCCGTTCCGCCAATCGTTCCGGAATGAGTTTTGCATCCCGCTCTCGTATCACGATCACCGAACAGAGAGCGCTCTGTCCAGGCTCAAGCCATTTTGCATGACCGTGTCGTTCAACCATGTTGTAAGTGATTTGCTTGCTGTAATGCATGCTGCAATCCGGGCACTGAAATATCAGACCAATTTTGTCCATCTGCCTCATGAAGGTTCTGCAGCGAACGCACCGGAAGCTCGAATTTTCCACCGGCTTCAGTGTTTCGCCTCTGGTGGCGACTGCTGCTGCTGCTACCAATAATTCAGTGAGGAGCGGTGAAAGTCCCATGTCTCCCCTGGAGCAGTATAGACAACCATCTATGGTTGTGAACGGGTCACCGCAGCGGAAACAATAAAGTGCTTCTGTCATTGTGCAATCCTGGCAATTCGTCTTCTCGATGGTGCATTGTCCGGCAATTCTCAGAGGGCAGAGCATAAATCTTACATGAGCTGGATAGGTAATGGTGGTCGCGGCTCTCTCTTGGCTGCGATAATAGGCGGTCGGGGGAGTTGGCAATGGCAGATGATAGTTTTCAGGTCTTAGAGTCCCAAATCGACCGCTTCAATCTGGCGGACCTTCACAGCGAAGAAGAATGGCAGGGCTTCTTTAACGATGCCATAAGCCTGCTTGAGCATCCTGACATTGACAAGAAAGATTATGCTATTGAGAGGCTTCAAAAGGCGGTCTGGGCTGAAAACAGCCAGCGCTACAGGCAGCCTGAATTCAAGCCTGCTGAAGCTGCAGTAAGACTTTTGCCCATTCTTGAGGCAATTGTCCGGCAGCCTGAGCATCGTGAGCAGTGTCTCCTGGCGTTTACCATGTGGAGTGCTTTCAATGATGAGCAGAAAGGTGTCTTGGCGGATTGGTTGAATTCGGCTCAAGCTGGTGGTCTCTTGCCGCCTGAGGTCATCACCACGGCTTCCATTCAAGCCAGGCTCTTTGCCTCGGATGACTGGCTTGAGGTCAGTGAATTCTTGACGCCCCTTTTTGACCATCAAGATAATCTACTTAGAGCCAGTGCTGCGGCTGCCTTTGGCGAGATGTACGCAGGCGGTGCAGAGCACTTGCCGCCTCTGGCTGAGACCATGCAGCAGGTAAAAGAGCGGGAAATCGAGCGTCCTGGTTTTGCCGGTGCGTTTGTCGGTCAGCTACTAATGGACAGCCTTGTGGATGGCGAAATCGCTGGAAGTGGCATCAATCTTACCGACTGGATTCTAGAGATTGTAGCCAGGCGAAAGTCCGACGAGCCTTATGTGCCCTTTTACAACGGCATTGATTTTCATGCGCATGAAGTTCTCAGCGCAAACCCTGATGCAGTCGGCAAACTAATCTCACTGGGGGCTGAGTCTCTGGCTGCTATGACTGCCACTGAGGAAGGCTTTCCGATTGTCGGCATGGAAGAGCATCTGGCGAGGCTGGCCGGCTCCAGCGATGAGTTTGTCTGTCGTACTTGTTCGTGGCACCTGGCTTATCACTATCGAGTTCTAAATTCCGAAGGCTCGCGCCGGGGGTTCGTAAAGCTTGTGGAACGTGATGAAGTAGATGTATTTCTTGTCTTCAATCCGGAAGACCTTAAAGATAGACCCTATGCTGCCACCATCTATCCAAAGCAAGGCGCATTGCCTGATGAGAAAGCCTGGCTGTGGATCGATAGATTGATACCGCCGCAGGTGCGGCCGCCCATGGAGGCTAATGACTGGCCCTATCATACTCCGCAGATTAGTGCTGATTCAGCCCTTTTCGTTTGGGGCGCATATATGGTCAGATTGCACGGAGATTGTTCTGCGAAAGAATGGCAGCGGGTCTGGGTCAAGTGGCCTCTCCCCAGCGGTGAGTGGTAGGTCGGGGTTTGTCATTGCCGGGCGGGTTTTCCAGGCAGTGCTAAAATACTTGCCATATGCAGGAAGTTCTCGATAAGTACCGGCAATTTGAGAAAGACGGCTTTGCCTTGTTGCGCGCCGCGGTTTCGCCTGCACAGATAGAAGCATTGCGGGATGCGGTGGAGTCCTTTCGCCGCGAAAACTCTGTTTGTGGTGCCGCGAACATGCGCAATTTGCTGAGCGGATGCCCTTATGTGAAATCGTTTGCGCTGGCGGGTCTCGCTCATAAAGTTGCCTCTGATATTTTAGGCGTGCCAGCCTTGCCGGTCAGGGCTATTCTCTTTGATAAGACCCCGGCTGCAAATTGGTATGTCATCTGGCATCAAGACTTGAGCATTCCCGTAAAAGAACGGCTTGAAATCGACGGTTATGGACCCTGGTCTACCAAGGAAGGGGTCTTGCATGTGCAGCCGCCCGCAGCAATTCTTGAGGGCATGGTATCGCTTCGAATACACCTTGATCCTTGCCCGGAATCCAATGGTGCCGTTAAGTTTGTTGCCGGCTCCCACTTGGGTGGTGTATTGGCGCCCGAAAGGGTTTCCGGTCTGCGTGAGGGCGGCAGGGCAGTGGTATGCCCTGCGGAAGTAGGAGACGTTATCGCCATGCGACCACTTGTACTGCACGCCTCTTCGGTTTCTCAGTCGCCGGCCCATCGAAGGGTTTTGCACATTGAGTATGCCGGGGTCCAGCTTCCTGCGGGGCTTGCCTGGGCAGAAGCTTAGGGTGTTTCTGCCAGATATTCTTCCAGTTTGTCGAATGAGCCTGTCCAGCCCTGCATCATACCGCCGCGCGCTTTCACAAAGGTGGCTAGCTCATCCGGTTTGGTATCGCCGTGGCATTCCCACTTGATGGTGACGCGGGTTTGCTCGGCACCCTCGGGGCTGAGAGTGACTTCCGTCAGCATCCTCTCAGGCCAGGTCGGCGCCAGCGGGTGGCGAGAGATCTTTTCGTCTTTATCGCAGAACTCTTGCGTGTAGACGATGCGGTAAGGTTTCTCTATTTCCAAGTAGTGTGCCCGTGCATACATCTCAATTCCATTGCCGACAAAGTGAGAAAATGTACTGCCACCGGGTCTGATATCACGTTTGATAAATTCCATGGTGCAGCCGGTGGTAGCAAGCCATTTGGCCAGGTGGTCCGGATTGGTCCACATTTCGAACATCTTTTCTACGGGGGCATTGAAGGAGCGGTTGATAACAAAAATCTGCTTGCAGCCTCTTGTCTCTTCCAGGTATTCGGCCAGGCGATCCCAGGTGGAGGTGCCGTTGGCTTTTTTGATGAATTTTGCCATTGCTTCTGCTGCTTCGGCAGTGGCAAGCTTCATGCGCATATCCATGGTGGTTTTTCCGTCTTTCTCTGAGAATTGCACGGTGACTCGAAAGAGCGGGGCTTGTGTATCGTTGGCGCCGTGATCGTAGACCAGTTTGGCGCATTCTTCCACTTCGAAGTATACGGTTTTGTTAGGGTAGTCTACGCCGTCTGGTCCGTGCATTGTATAGTGCCAGTGACCACCAACTTTCAAGTCTTTGCTGTGGGTGGTGATGGTGAATCCTCTCGGTCCCCACCATTTCGCTGCCTTCTCAGGATCTGTCCATGCCTCCCAAACTGCCTTGACTGGAGCATCATAGACTCTTACGAGTGTGAGTTCGTTGGACTTTTCTTTGACGACCATGTTCTTTCCTCATTTTCGGGTGCAGTTGCGGTTTCCGGCTATCAGCGGGGCAGATCTCTAAGCCACTGTAAAACCTGTTCGTAAGCAGGTCTGGCCTGGGCTCTCAGGCGGCGCGAAGGCTCATAGATTTGAAAGTAAGGAAGAACCTGCCCCTGGGCGTTTATCATTATTGGCCCTTGCAGGTCGATGCCCTGCACACCCGGTCTGTTTACGTTGATGGTGCGTACGGCTATGTCTTGTCTGACTTGTGCCAGCTGCATTAAGCCAGGTTCCAGGTTGCCATAGGCACCGTCGTATGGGCTGAAGTAGACCACAACTGTGTATTTGCCTGCTACAAGGAAGTCTTTTACATCAACCGGCGTGCCCGGCTTGTCGGCGTTCAGCGGCAGAAAGCTGGTCTCTTGAATCTGAGATTTAGACATTTTAGTGACGGCCAGATCGTCACCGGCATTTGTGGAACAGCCGGAAATAACCACAAGGGTCGAGAAAATTGGCAACAAGAAAGTCGCTGATTGCTTTAGCCTGCGGCCGCTAAGTTTGCGTGGAAGGTTCATAATGTTGGCAATTGTACTTCCTCTGCCACCGGGTTTACCGTTCCCGGGCGGCAGAGGAAAATAAAATAAACCTGGAAGGAAGCTGCCGAGTTTAGTCGGAGAGCATCTTCTTCATTTTGCCTTCGCTATGAGCTCTAGCATTGTGGGCTTGATCGACGGCGCTTCCAGGCAGCAAGTCTACTTTCACGCTGTTGAGTTTACCGGTGAAGCGATTGGGAACCTGATAAGCCTTGCTTACCGCTGTTCCAAGATCAGCGCCTACGTCCGCACCTTCATCGGCTGAGAAGATAAAGCCCTGAGTTTTGTCGATGCGTCCGGTGGCTACCTCTTTGCCGTTTACAGAGATTGTGCCGGTACCGCCTTTGCCGGGTCCGCCGCCATCATAGGCAAAGTCGAATTTGATGGTGTTGGCTCCGGGGGTCAGGGCTTCGCTAGCGGCGATTGTGTATTCCGCTTGTCCCAGCCAGTTGTAGGTGAATGTTGGTTTACCTTCATTCAGGTAAAAACTCCAGCCGCCGAACTTACCGGCCTGGGCAATAATGACGCCATTTGCACCCTCCTTCGGAACTTCAGTGTCGGCTGTGAGGGTATAAGATGAGTTTTTGAGGCTGATGAAAACATTTTCCGACATGCCGGTCATGCCATCGTATACGGTGAGCGATTTGCGTCCTTGCATAAGATCCGGTCGGCCTACCAGTTTAGCATTGAGGCGATCAAAGAGGCGATCGTCGAGCGGCAGCACGTTATATTTTTCTGCCTCTTTCAAGAAGATGCCTTGCATTTCTTTCAACTTTTCAGGCATTTCCTTGGAGAGATCTTTGGTCAAGCTGAAATCCGTTTTGGTGTTGTATAGCTCCCATTTGTCTTTGTCAAGGGTGGTGCTGGGCTTTGGTTCCCAGGGGGCGCGGTGTACCGTTCCGGCCAGCCAGCCGTCGTGATAGATAGAGCGGTTGCCGAAAATTTCGAAGTACTGTGTTTTGCGCTTGCTCTCAGCTCTGGCATTGTCGAAGGTGTAAGCCATGCTCACCCCTTCGATGGGGGTCTGCACTGTGCCGTTCACGCTCTTAGGTTCCGGTAGTCCGGCCGCTTCAAGAATTGTGGGCGCGATGTCGATGACATGGTGGAACTGTGAGCGTATTTCGCCTTTTGCTTTGATTCCGTGAGGCCAGTGTACGGCCATGGCATTCATGGTGCCGCCGTAGTCGGAGGCTACTTGTTTCGTCCAGGTGAAGGGCGTGTCGCCTGCCACCGCCCAGCCCGCTGCGTAGTGTCCGTAGGAATCGGCGCTACCTAGCTTGTCATAATGCTTGAGGATGTCTTCCACGGATTCGGGGGCAGAATTGAAATAGCTCATTTCGTTGTAGAGACCGTTGAAGCCGCCTTCGGCGCTGGCTCCATTGTCACCGGCGATGTAGAAAACCAGGGTGTTGTCCAGTTGTCCGTTTTTCTCCAGGGCTGTGATTAGATTGCCCACGTTGTGGTCGGTGAATTCACCATAGGCGGCGAATACTTCCATCTGGTGCGCAAAGAGTTTTCTCTCATCGGCTGTGAGCTTATCCCAGTCTTTGATGCCTGGTGGTTTTGGTGCCAGGGTGGCGTCGGACGGCACCATCCCCAGTGCCTTTTGTCTGGCCAGGGTTTCTTCCCTCAGTTTGTCCCAGCCTTGATCGAATTTGCCTTTGTATTTATCTATCCATTCTTTGGGCACCTGGTGCGGGGCATGGGTGCCGCCGGGAGCGAAATAGATGAAGAAAGGTTTGTCGGGAGTGAGGGACTTTTCGTAGTTCATCCACTGGATGGCTTTCCTGGTCATGTCTGGAATGAGGTGATAATTGGGTTCATTTGGCGGCTCAACTTGAGTGAGACCATCGTAGAGGGTGGGTGCCCACTGGTTGGCTTCGCCGCCTATGAAGCCGTAGAATTTGTCGAAGCCCGATCTTGTGGGCCAGCGGTCGGTGGGACCGGAGGGGCTGACTTCCCAGGCGGCCGTCTCGTGTGATTTGCCGAAGGCGGCGGTAGCGTAGCCGTTCAGTCTGAGCATCTCAGCCAGCGGAGCGACGCTGTTCGGTCTCTGTCCGGTTTGACCGGGAAAACCGGTTGCTGTTTCTGTGATGGAGCCCATGTTGCAGACATGGTGATTGCGCCCTGAAAGAAGGGCCGCTCTGGTGGGAGAGCAGAGGGCTGTGGTATGAAAGCCGTTGTAGCGCAGACCGTTGTTTGCTAATTTCTCCAGGGTGGGCATTTGCACAGGTCCGCCAAAAGCGCTGGATTGACCGAAGCCCATGTCGTCTATGAGCACCAGCAGTACATTGGGAGCGCCGTCCGGTGCTTTTACCTGAAAACGCGGCGGTAATTTGGCGTCGCGGGCATCGACGATTGTGCACGGTTTTAATTGTGGTTCTTTGATGGGTAGACTGGTGCGATCTAGAACCGGTGCTTTCGCTTCCTGGGCGCAGGCAGGCAGGGCCAGTTGCATGCACTGTATCAGCCCCAGGGTGAGACTGAGCGTCAGTGTAGCGGCTCCGGTGATCGTCTTTCTGGTTTTCAAAGCTTGCTTCCCTCTGGATGGTGCCTGGTACGGGGCGAGTATAACCGCTTGAAAGGGAGCGATTCTACGAGGTTGTCAATTACCTTGGACTGCCTCTTGCGAGCAGATCGACTGAAGTGCTATGGTGCAGTCATTCTGAGCTTTTCTTCCAGTATTGCCAAATTCTTCAGGCGCGCGTCCAGCAGTTGTGCAGGGTGTTGGCCGGTCTTCTTTAGTTTTCTGGCCTTGATGGCCCCGGCAATTATGGTCGCCGGCGTCTGTATGAGGGCGTAGGTCTGCCCTGAAAGGGTGGAGAGGCGGCCGGCAAAGAGCATTTTATTGGTGGCATCACGATTGTCTTGATAGTTATAGAAGGCCAGTGTGCCGAGTACGGCCCCTGGTATGCTGGTCAGACCAATGAGCGGACCGGCTATGGTTTGTTGTTGAGCGACGCGCCGATATCTCTCAATGTCACCGTTTTCACGATCCAGCGCCCTGTCCAGACGTTCCGATTGATCGCCGAGAACGGCCACCTCTTGCAGCAATTTTGATTCTGTTTCTTCCGGTAAATCCTTCGAGTTCATGGCCAGGTCGACCAGGGAGAAGTCGGCATTAGCTGGGCGTTCTATTTGAAGTTCATGGGCCAGTTTGCGATGTTGGTATTTTCGCAGGGTTAGTCCCACCAGTGAAGCCAATAAGGGATTTATTGTGGCCGTAGAGTTTGCCACCACGGTGGAGATGGCCACAGCACCACCCAGGTTGGGTTGGCTGAAGCCTTTCAGAGCAACGATGGAGGCGCTGACGCGGGTATAGTTTTGCAGGGCATCCAGACTGTAGAAAATATTTTCTCGCCAGGCCAGGTCTCTTGAGTGGCAACTCCAGTTGCAGAATTCGAAGAGCAGTTGTTGCCTGATACGGCGCATAAGCCGTTCTTCAAGGCTGTAGAAATCTTGCCGCGCTTCCAGATTTATGGTGGAGCGCTGGATAATTTGCGCTCGTTCGGTAAAGAGAGCGTCTGTTGTCTCTACTATTTTCTTGACGAAGGCCAGGGAGTCCCCGGGCGAGTAGCCCAGCTTGCGGGCTCTCAGCATCATAAAGCTGTTCTGGGCTAGCTCCAGACCGGATGCCGATCCGCTTATGGAATTGCCAATTAGCGAAGTGATCACGGCATTTTTCTGGGCGTTTCTGGAAATCAAAGAAGGGTCATCGAGCCCTCTAATGCGCTGCTTCAAATCTATCAGGCTGCTGGCTAGAGAGACGGCAGTTCCGGCTTCCCTTCCCGATGCGTAAGCGTAAGTGCGCCATTTCTGGTGGCGGTTGGCCTCTTGATGGAAGCGAATATTGAAACGTGCCAGTTTTATTAGCTGCAGCAAAATGGCACGATTGACGTAGGACAGGGACCGTCCTGCCGCTGTCTCTGTCTCTGTCTCTGTTGTTGTTGTTGTTGTTGTTGTTGTTGTTGTTGTTTCGGGTCTATTTTCTGCCGCTGAGCATGGCGGCACAGCCAGGAGAACAGAAAGACCAAGTTGCATGGTGACAAGAAGGAGCGACTTTGCTTTCAATGCACGCTGGTCTTTCAAAACGAAGTTTTTCTGCTCTATGGGGAATCGATCCGAGATTAGGATACACCAAGAACTTAACTATCCTTATAACTTCTTGCCATCCGCCCGAAGCGCATGTTACTCTCGGAGTTCTCAGACATTGTTCGCAAGTCTATCTATACAGATACATCTATATAAGTAGTGGAACCTCAAGAAATCGCCCGGGCTGATATGACTACCGTCGAATCTAAGAAAATTGCATTCATATATTCGGCAGCGAACATCGCTTCGCACCATCATCATCATGTTTACTGGCTGGCGGGTCTGAGGTAGCTTCATTTAAGCATGCAATCCTTGTGAGCCCGCGTAGAGCGGGCTCTTTTTTGTTTGGAGAAGAAACAGATGGTTCAAGTAGTTAATAGTCCTGATTCGATTGTCGATGGACAGGTGGCTCCCTACCCGGAGCCGAGCGGTGCGCTTCGTATGACCATACCCAAAGGTCGTATACAGGAGAAAGTTCTTGGTCTGCTAAACCAGATTGGACTCAATTTCCTGGCTAATGACCGCTCTTATCGTCCTCTTTGTTCCGATCCCGGCTTTACCACCAAATTGCTCAAATCCCAGAATATTCCCGGTCTTGTAGCTCTGGGCAGACATGATTGCGGCTTTAGCGGCTACGACTGGGTGACGGAGCAGAACGCTCAGGTGGTAGAACTTCTGGATTTAGGCTTTGACCCGGTGCGGATTGTTGCTGCTATGCCGGAGGAACTGGCAGAGCGCGGCGATTTTCGCAGCCTGGACCTCGGCAGACCTCTGGTGGTGGCCTCCGAATACAGAAGCCTGGCTTCGCGGTTTATTGCCGAGAATAATCTGAATGCCATCTTTGTGCAGACTTTTGGTGCCACCGAAGCCCTGCCGCCGGAAGATGCGGACATCATTATCGATAATACCGCTAGTGGTGCAACTCTCAGGCAAAATCGATTGGTTATAATCGATGAAATAATGCGGTCTACCACCAGGTTTATATGCAATCGAGCCGCTCTGGAAATTGCCGGCAAGCGCCGGATTCTGGAAGAGATGACCATGCTCATGAAGAGCACGCTGGCAGCACGTGGACGGGTGATGCTGGAGATGAATGTGTCTAAAGCCGACTTCGACAAACTGGTTGTGGACCTGCCCTGTATGAAGGCGCCGACTATATCCGAGCTATTCAATGGTGGTGGCTATGCCGTCAAGATTTCGGTGCCCAGTGCCGACGTTCGTGCCCTCATTCCTCAATTGGTAGCAAAGGGTGCTCGCGATATTCTTGAATATAAAGTAGACAAAATCGTACTGGGAGAAGTGTAGAACATGCCTGTATTTCCCAAGCAGATTGTACAGAAACTCTCCCCCTACAAAGGCCCGTCCGCTGGCCGCCTGGACTATATACGCCTCGATTTTGGCGAGAATACCTGCGGCTTTCCTGAGACTTATCCGCACGGACTGGCGCCGCAGAAGGTGAGTGCCTATCCTGAGTATGAAGAATTGCTTGCCAGTCTGGCGGTGCTCTACGGGGTGGAGAGCGGCAATATTCTCCTGACCAACGGCTCCGACGAGGCTATTTCCCTTGTGGCTAATACCTTTATTGAGCCCGGGCAGGATAAAGCCGTGGTCTCCAAACCTTGTTTCCAGATGGTGCCCCATGCCCTTCTTCTGGCTGGTGCCGAGCTTGTAGAAGTGCCGGTACTTGCTGATTTGAGTTTCGATCTGGCGGGAATTGAAAAGGCTCTTTCAATGAAGCCGAAGCTGGCTATGTTCGCTACACCGGAAAATCCCACCGGTGCCACTATTGGTAGTGAAGTCATCTTGGAATGGTGTAGGCGTTTCCCCGATACGCTCATTGCCGTGGATGAAGCTTATGTGGAGTTTTCTCGAGTAGAACCGGCTGCTCAGCCGCACGCCTTATTGAAGGCGACGACCCTTGATCAGTATTCAAACTTGCTTGTAATGAGAACCTTCTCCAAAGCCTGGGCCATGGCCGGCTTGAGACTCGGCTTCATAGTTTCCAACCCCACCAATCTTGAGTGGTTGCAGCGGGTACGCCTACCCTATAGTGTCAACTCTGCCGCCGTGGCCACGGCCCTTAAACTAGTCGGTGAAAGCTCAAAGGTATTGGCGGGTGCGGAGACTTCGGTGGAGCGCAAGGAGCGGCTGGAAAGCGAACTTGTTGTTCGCGGCTACAAACTCGTCCGCGGACAGTCCAACAGTTTTCTGCTTTCGCTTGGAATTAATGCCCAGTCGGTTACCGATTTTTTGAAGGAGCGTGGGCTTCTGGTGCGCAATCGTAGTGCTTCGGTGGCGCCGCCCGGAAGCATCGAAAAAGACCAGCTTACCCAAGCCGATCCGCTCTGGGGAATGGTGCGGGTTTCAACCGGCAGCGAGGATGAGAATCAGCGCCTTTTAGAATTGCTTGACGAATTTAATTCCGGCTACGCTCTGCTCTTTGACCTGGACGGCACTCTTGTGGATACCAGCACCAGTTTTGATGCCACCGTTGATGAACTTGTCTTTCGCTACAGCGGCGGCAGACTGGCTCCGGACGAACTTAACTGTCTGAGGGCGGAAGGCGGCTTTAATGATGATTGGGTTGCCGCACAGGAACTGCTGCGGCGTCGGGGTATCGAAGTGGACTTTGGAAAGTTGAGCGACGAAGCCTTTGAATTATATCTGTCTATGGCCGCTGCCAATGAAACCGCATTCTTTGATGAAGGGCTCTTGCAAAAGGCGGCCTTGAAACATCCACTCTTCATTGTGACCGGTCGCACCCGCCGGGAATATGAACCGGTTTGGGCTAGCCGCCTGGATGCTTCCTTCAAGAGAGTTTATTGTCTTGATGATCTGCCGGATGCAAGACCAAAGCCGGAGCCTGATTTCTTATTGCGGGCCAGGAGCGATTACCGGATTCGTGATGGTATCTATGTGGGCAATTCTGTGGATGATATGCAAGCGGCGCGGCAAGCCGGTTTTTATGCCATCGGTGTCTGTACGAATTTGAGCGCTGCCACCCTGAGAGAGAGTGGTGCCGATATTACAGTTCAAAACGTCAATGAAATTATCGAGGTGCTTTCTTTATGAGCTTGAAAAATTCTGAGCTAGTTAACGATTCGTCCTGCCAGGTTGGGCGCATGGCCAGGGTGGAACGGGCAACCCGCGAAACAAGTGTAAGCATTGAAGTCTTGCTTGACCAGCCGCTTCAGTCGCGGATTGTCACCGACTTACCCTTTCTTACACACATGCTCGATGCGCTGGCCTGTCATTCTCGCATGAGCTTCATTGTTGAAGCCCGCGGTGACATCGAAGTAGATCCCCATCACTTGATCGAGGATACCGGCATCGTTCTGGGTGAGGCAATTTTCAAGGCCCTTGGTGGACTTAAGGGCATCGAGCGGGCCGGCTCTTTTTCTTACCCCATGGATGGTAGTCTGGTCACTGTCGCCATTGACCTGTGCGGACGTCGCAATCTTACCTGGAATATGTCATTTGGAAATTTTCCGGTGGGTGGTTTAGATCCCAATCTCTTCCGCGAATTCTTCAAAGGTTTCGTGGATGGCCTGAAGGCTACCCTGCACTGTCATGCCGTTTGTGCCGACAATGATCACCACCTTATCGAGGCCCTTTTCAAAGCGCTCGCTCGTTCTTTGCGGCAGGCCATTGTTCCCCTGCCGGGTTCTACTTATTTGAGCACCAAGGGGGTTCTGGATGAAAACTGAAGAGTTGAATTTTTCAGCCGTCGACTTGGTCACATCCGCCGGCGGCAATGTGGGCAGCATGAGTCGCTGTTTGACCCGTCTGGGAGTGAAGTTTCAGACGAAAGGAAATTTCGACCCGCCTTCGGGAGAACGCCCGGTGATTTTGCCAGGGGTTGGTGCCTTTGGCACCGTTATGGCTTCTTTGAATGAGAATAAGTTTGCCGAGAGGCTGAAGGCCATGCTCAAGGGCGGCACTCCCTTTCTTGGCGTTTGTGTGGGCATGCAAGTTCTCTTTGATGAAAGTGAGGAAGCGCCCGGGGTTAGTGGGCTTGGTCTTGTTAGCGGTAAAGTGGTGCGGTATCGCGCGACCAGGGTGCATAAAGTTCCACAGATAGGCTGGAACAAGATTGTCGCTTGCCGGGAAATGACCGGTGACATCAAGGAGGGCTTTGTCTACTTCGTCAATTCTTACTATGCTTGCCCCCGGGAGCCTGGTGCTATCTCTTACCTTGCCGACTACGGCGGTGCTTTCTGCGCGGCCCTGCAGGTCGGTAATCTCACGGCTTTCCAGTTCCACCCCGAGAAAAGCGGGGATATGGGCGAACGTTTGTTGAAGGAGTGGCTCTCTAATGTCTCAAAATAAGGTGCTGGATCGCACCGGTGAATTTTTCGAACCTTTGATCTTGGATGAGACCTCCCAGGGTAACGGGCTCTGCAAGCGCATCATACCTTGCCTTGACGTTGCCGGCGGTCGCACCGTGAAGGGTGTCAAGTTTCAGAATCTGCGCGATGTCGGCGATCCGGTTGAGTTGGCGGTTCAATATCAGGAGCAGGGCGCTGATGAACTGATGTTCCTGGATATTTCCGCCACCAGGGAAGAGCGTGCTACTGTCTACGATTTGATTCGTGCTGTAGCCGACCGACTTTCCATTCCCTTTACCGTGGGTGGAGGCATTCGCACTCTCGATGATGTGAAGCGCTTACTCGATTGTGGTGCCGACAAAGTTTCCGTCAATTCCGCCGCTGTGGATAGACCGGCGCTGGTGGAAGAAATTGCCGTCGCTTGCGGCTCCCAGTGTTGCGTAGTAGCCATAGATGCCAGGGCTGTCAGTGCCGTTTGCGAGGCAGAGTCGCCCGCCTCAGTCTATGAGGTGGTGGTGCGTGGCGGTACTCTGGGCACTGGCCTGGACGCATTCTTGTGGGCAAAGAACTGCTATGAAAGAGGTGCCGGTGAGGTTCTGCTCACATCTTTTGATGCCGACGGCACGCTCTCCGGCTTCGACTTACCCATGGTGTCGTTGTTCTCTTCCAGCCTGCCGATTCCGGTGATTGCCTCGGGCGGTGCCAGAGACCCGGGCAGTTTTGTAGATGTATTTGCTGCCGCCGGAGCCGATGCGGCTCTTGCCGCCAGTATTTTCCATGACCGGTTGTACAGCGTGGCTGAGGTGAAGGCAAGATTGCAAGAAGAAGGAGTCAAGGTACGCATATGTTAGTTCCCAGCATCGATATCATGAATGGACGCGCCGTGCAACTTAGGCAGGGCAAAGAATTTGTTCTGGAGAGTGAAGTCAGCCCCCTGGAGTTGGCTCGCCGCTTCAACCGCTATGGTGAAGTGGCTGTGATTGACCTTGATGCAGCCATGGGTAAGGGCAGTAATTTAGCCTTGATCGAAGAGATTTGCGGTGTAGCCGATGTGCGTGTCGGCGGCGGCATCAGAGATAAAGAGACGGCTATGGCTCTCATCAAGGCGGGAGCACAGCGGCTCATCGTCGGTACGAAAGCAGAGCCGGAGTTTCTCAGCCAACTGCCGTCTGAGAAGGTGATGGTGGCCCTTGATCACCGGATGGAAGTGGTGGTTGATCAGGGTTGGTCCAATTCCACCGGCGAAACCATTTGGCAGCGGGCTGAGCGCCTGGCGCCGTACTGTAGCGGATTTCTCGCTACCTTTGTGGAAGACGAAGGTTGCCTGAAGGGTATGAATCTGGATGCCGTAAAAGCACTTTCACAGAGGTTGAGTGGTCGGCTGACCGTGGCTGGCGGTATCAAGGACACGGCGCAGATAGCCGCGATATCCCGTTTGGGTCTGGATGTGCAAGTGGGCATGGCTCTCTACAAAGGTTTGGTCGATCCGATTGAAGCGGTGCTGGAGAGTCTCAACTTTGGTGGTGTCAAGAGTGGTGATCAGGAGTTGATACCGACCGTGGTGCAAGATCAAGCCGGTCAGGTGCTCATGCTGGCTTATAGTTCCAGGGAGTCTCTGCGGCTGGCATTAACCGAGGGACGGGGCGTTTATTTCAGTCGCTCTCGCCAGAGCCTCTGGCGCAAGGGAGAAACTTCCGGTCATGTGCAGGAGCTTCTTTCTTGTCGTGCCGACTGTGATCGAGATAGCCTGCTCTTCACGGTGCGGCAGGTGGAAGCGGCCTGTCATAACGATACTTATAGTTGCTTCGCTGGTGCCGGTGCCGATCGGAAATTTTCCCTGGCTGCTCTTTTTGCCACCCTGGAGAGCCGCAAAGAGGATGCGGCGGAAGGCTCTTATACAGCCAAGTTATTCCAGAACCGCAAGCTCTTGCTAAAGAAAATTATGGAGGAAGCCTTCGAGGTGTCCACTTATGAAGATCGAGCCAATCTGCGCTGGGAAATTGCCGATTTGATTTATTTCTTGAGCGTACTGGCCGTAGACGAGGGGCTCAATTGGAAAGATATTGAAAATGAACTGGCGGCGCGGCGCCGGTGAAGCAAAGGAGTAAATGATGTCTTTGAATCAATTGCGGGCCGGTAAGGCGCTTCCAGGTGGGCTACCTATGCCTGTTTTTAGTGCTGCCGAGTGCGAAAATCAGGGGGCCCTGGCTGAACAACTGTTTGCTAGAAAGAGTGATGATTTTCAGAGGAATTCAGTGGCAAGTCGTGTTTCAGCCATCATAAGTGCTGTGCGCGAAGGCGGTGACGCCGCCTTGGAGCGGATTGCCGCAGAATTGAAGGATAGACCGCCTCGTCGCTTTATTCTGGACGCAGAGGAAGCGGCTGCTCTTTGCGGCCGTCTTCCCCTTTCGACCAGGGAAGTAATTGGGGAAGCGGCCGGCAATATCAGTAAGTTTGCCGAGAGCCTTATGAACAGCTTGCAGTCGGTCACCGTTGATTATGGTGCTTATCAGGCCGGTTTTGAATTTCGACCGGTAAAGCGTGCCGCCTGCTATGTACCGGGGGGACGATATCCACTGCCGTCTACGGCCTTGATGACCAGCCTCACTGCTCGCGCTGCCGGCGTGAAAGACATTTGTATCGTTTCACCGATGCTGTGTGATGAGGTCTTGTATGCCGGTTATCTGGCCGGGGTGGTGGAGTTTATCGAATTGGGCGGTGCTCAGGCTGTCAGCGCTCTGGCCTTTGGTACTGCTTCAATTGGCGCTGCCGACGTCATTGTGGGACCGGGAAACGCTTACGTCACCGAAGCCAAGCGCCAATTATTCGGGCAGGTCGGAATGGATACTCTGGCCGGACCAAGTGAGGTAGTGATCATTGCCGACAGCCAGGCTAGAGCTGAGTGGGTCGCACTTGATCTGTTGGCTCAGGCCGAGCATGATCCTGAGGCTAGAGTTTACCTTTTCACTGATAGCGCCGAACTTGCCGGTTCAGTCAATGAGGCTCTTGCTGCTTCTCTTGAAGACTTGCACCTACCTGATTTTGTCCCGGTCGTGCTCTCTGAGAGCGCCATCGTGGTGTTGGATTCCCTGGACTCTTGTGCCGGGCTGAGCAACTTTGTAGCGCCGGAGCACCTCGAGTTGCATGTGCAAGAACCGGAATCACTCAAGGAAAATCTCACCAGTTATGGTGCGCTCTTTATGGGCAATTATGCGGCTGTGCCTTTCGGCGACTATATGGCCGGTCCCAATCATACGCTGCCCACCAACCGCGCCGCTCGTTATGCCGGTGGGCTCAGTCCGCTGACGTTTTTGCGCGGCCAGAGCTGGCTCAAGATTCCCGACCGGGCACCGGGGCTGGCCGCCGGTACTGCCGCATTTGCGGGGCTGGAAGGATTGGTTGCCCACAGGCAGGCGGCGCTTGCTCGCCTGAGCGGGGCGGAATGAGTTAAAGGAAGCCGAGGTTCTTCAGATCTTGCACAGGTTCGTCGAAGGAGCATGAACCAACCGAGTGCATGAATTCTTTTCTGGCTTCTTTGATCTGTGCTTGCGTAAGAGTTTTGTCTCGCCAGTGCGCACACTCATCGAAGCGGAAAGCAGTGGCATCGGTTTCCTCTAAGATCGGCACGATATCAATATCTGTGTGCCAGGCAAAGGCTGCGGCCATGAGCACGTTGATGAAGCCGTGCAGCACCGCCCGTGGTGAATTCTCTTCGTAGGTGAGGGCTTGTTCCGCTCTTATAGGATGGTGCAATCCGGCCGTAGCTTTGAAGGGCAGTTTCCTCACGGCACAGCCTTTGATGAAGGCGGCAACTGCCTCCGGTGTCGGTATTGCCTCCGGCTTGAGCCCGCCAGTGCGAATCTTGGCAAAAAGCTTTGCTTCCTTTATTTTGTCAAGCTGATCGAGATTAGCAAGGCTGACTTCGCAATAGGTGGGGCGAGTTGTTTGAATCACGGAAGTCGACTCGATTGTGGTGGCACGAGCTTCGTCGCTGTCGCAGAGGACAGAGAATTTCCCCTCGGCTTCCCCCGGCAAAGCAGCCAGTTCGGCAGCTCCCAGGACAAACCAGCGCAACATCCAGGCATATTGCCCCGAGCGGTAACTTTCGTAGTTTTTCATGGCCTGGTCGAGGGGCACCTTGGCCGGCGGGTAGAGCCCGGCGTAGTCGATGAAGCCCTCTAGAAGGGCCCGCAGTGATGGAGCGACTGTCTTTATTGTCTCTTGCATGAATTTTCGACTCTCCCCCACACTGGCATAGTTGAATTTTGAGATGTTACCATGTTCCTGTCAGTGGCGCTCCTGTGGGAGAATCCTAATGAGAAGCAATTTTTTTCATGCCTGGTCCGGACTTGCCGCCTGCGCGGTGGTGTTGGCTTTGTCTTTTAGCCCGGCAGGGTTGTTTGTTTCGCCGGCTTTGGCTCAGCCCGGTGCAACGGTGACACTTAAGTCTGTACCTGCAAAAGATGGAAGCAAGTCAGAAACGGTCACTCTCCGTGATCAGAAGACCGGACCGATTGATAAAGGCTCCGGCATATTCTATGGAGAGGGGCATTCTTATGCCTTGAGTGCACCGAGCGGTTGGGTTCTCGATACGCAAGCCGGGAGTTCGCAGGGGCTGGTGGCCGTCTTTTATCCGCGCGGCTCATCTTGGTCGGATAGCCCGGTTGTAATGTATAGCCGCATCGTCAAACGTGACGGGCGTTCTCTTGAGAAAGTAATTCGGGCCGATATCGATTACATGAAGGAAGCTTCGCCCGAAATCAAAGAGAGCAAGAAGGACCCTATCCCCTATGGTAGCCAGTCGAAACTGGCCCAGCTCAGGTATTTAAGCGCCGATAAGAACGGCAATGTTGAAGCCGTTGCTTATATGGAAGAGCCTGATTGGGTCGTCTTCTGTGTTTTATCTGCGCGCAATCAGGAGCAGTTTGAAAAAGCCGTGCCGGCCTTAAAAGAGCTTGTAAGCTCTTATCATTATTTGACCAATCAAGTGCAGATTCAAAAGTAGTAGTTAGTGATGCTTATTTGTCGATTGGTCCGTGCAGTTTGGGCGCGGCATCCTTGAGCGCATCTTCATCGGTCCAGCTTGAACTCGGTTGCGGTGCTGCTGTTTCCGTCGCTGCCATGTTGCCGGCCGTGCCGCTGCTGCCGGCCAGGCTGGTGGATGGATCGGCGCGCAAGGGTTCAGCCCCGAGAATGTGTCCGACGAAGTTGCCGGTGGAATCTACCATTTGTCCGGCGCTATTGACTGATACAGTCATCATGCGTCCGGACATTGAGAGTGAGCCTTTCGGCAGAGTGGTCGTATCTTTGTTGACCCGACCTACCAGTCTGCCGGTATCGTCAATAATATTTCCCACACCATCTATGGTGACAGCCAGGGTTGAGCCGATCAAATTGGTGAGAGGCGCTGCCGGCGTCGCCGGAGCGGTGCTCAGTTTCTCGGTGGCGCTCTTACCGGGTGCCTGCGAATCGGAGCCGCCCATGGCATGGCCGACTGCTTTACCGGTAGCAGAGGCGGCAGCCTCCGCCCCGTGGACGGTGCCTTTCACTACGGCGCCAGTGCCTTTGATAACGGCCTCTCCGCCTTTGACAGCCACGCCGCCGGCGCCTTTGACTACGGCTTCGCCGCCTTTGAGCACCGCTTCGCCGCCCTTAGCGGCGTCTTTTACGACGATCTCGCCGCCTTTTGCCGCTCCTTTAACAACCACTTCGGTACCTTTGACCGCATCCTTGACGAGAATCTCTGCTCCCTTAGCCGTTCCCTTCACGACCTTGCCCGTGGCTCCCACCACTCCTTTCACCATGTTAGTGACCGGATTGTCCGTGAGAGTGTTATCTGCCCGCACTTCCTCAGAGGCGAAAGCACAGAGGGTTAGGCAAACGGGCAAGATGTAGAGGGATTTTGCATTCTTCATGATATTTCCGCCATTGGGGTGTTTTGCGGGTCCGGACAACTGCTTGAGCTGTCCCTAGGGGGTTCATTTTACAAAGGGATAGCTATCCTCGCAAATCATTAGGGTGAGCGAGGCTAGTCAAGTGCCCGGTGTTTCTTGCCGGTTTCCTGCTGCTATTGAGAGAGGGGCGGCATCACCACGTCGTCGAGCACATGCAACTCGCCGTTGGAACAGGGTATATTGGTCACTTTCACCAGGGCTTTGTCCAGATAGATGTCGTTGCCCTTGCGGCTTACGGTCAGGGAATGCCCTTCCAGGGTCTTCAACTTGGCGCCGTCCTTCAAGTCCTGGGCAGTTAGTTTGCCCGGCACAATGTGGTAAGAAAGCACCTGCTTAAGCTTTTTCTTATTAGCCCAGAGCAAATCTCTGTCTGCCTGTGGAATGCGCTCAAAAGCCTTGTCGATGGGGGCGAAGAGGGTTATGGGACCTTTCCCTTTCAAGGTATTGTCCAGATCGTAGGCCTGACTCAAGCCGTCCAGTAGCGTGGCAAAGCCACCGACTTCGTTATTCTTAAGGGTATTGATGAGGTCCAGGGCGCGGCGCTCGAAGCCCTCTTTCGGTTCGTATTCAACTGTTTTTCCAGCCAGCCGCTGACGGCCCCGGGAGTCGTCCTTCTCGGCTCTGGCGGGGTTGACTGCAATTAAGCAGAGGACCGGCAAGAGAGCGGAAATGGCAAGCAGTGTGGTCAGGTTCTTTTGAAGTTTCATTTTCGGCGCTTCCTTCAGTTTACGTGCCGGTTGTCTTTGAATACGCTAGGATAGCCAGCCAGTCTAACTTGGTCAACTGTTTGATAGAGGGAGCAGGTAGTTTTCCAGGAAGCTCAGGTCACTGGGCGCCAGTTTCAATTCCTTCAATTCTTCTACCTTCAACCAGCGAAGCTGGCAGTGTTCGTGTAAGACCGGTATACCATCCACTTCTACATTGACGAAGTCGACAATGAAAGATGAGCCTGGGTCATTAGCCGAATAGAGAATGGTGCCTACGTTCAGCACAGTCAGATTCAGCTCTTCCTTTAGCTCTCGGACAGCCGCCGCTCCATGATCCTCGCCCGCTTCCAACTTCCCGCCGGGAAATTCCCAATAGAGTCCGTGCCGCTTCTCTTCCGGGCGCTGGCAGATTAAGTAGCGTCCGTCTCGCTGCACCACCGCCGCCAGCACTCTTATTTTATCCGAAGGGGTTCTCATTTCTCTTTGAGCACCTTCTCTGCCGTCCGCTCTGCTTCTTCGTGCCTGCGTATTGCTATTTGTCTGTAAAGCGTCGCTGCCTTTTCAAGTTCTCCTTTCTTGCGGATTGCATCGACTTTCAAGCACTCCGTTTCCGGCAACATTCTTGAGCGACTGGTGCCTAGGCTGCTTTTATCGGCCAGCACTGCTTTCCTGAAGTATTCCGCCGCTTGCTGATACTGGTGTTCTTTCAGGCATAAATCGCCGCAAATGATTAGCCCCGTGTACGAGCCATAACCGGCAGCAGTCTGATAGAGTTTCTTCGCCTCCGTAAATTCGCCGCGTTTCTCATGCAGTTTGGCCAGGGCTAAAGTAGATGTGAGATCACCCTTGTCTGCAGCCTGCTTGTACCAGATCATGGCTTTATTGTAGTCCGCTTTCTTCATGTAGTATTCAGCCAGATCTACCTTTGACTGGTCACTTGCCGTGTTGGCTTTTTCCTTTAGAAGCGCTTCGCGATCGCCCTGGAAGTTGCCGCTGATAATTTGTTGCTCGATGGTCAGTCGGGCTAGTTTATTTCCCTGGTCTCTAGCCTTTTCCAGCCAGTGCCGGGCATCTTCCTTCTTGTCTTTACCGAGTCGACCCGAAAGATATAGCTTGCCTAGATTGTATTGGGCTTCACTATGTCCTTGATTGGCGGCTTTCTCGTACCATTGAGCCGCTGTCTTATCCTGCGCCGGGGTTTCTTGCCTGGCATAAAGCTCGCCGGCTTGAAATTGGGCTTCTGCATCGCCGGTAGTGGCGCGAGCAAGAAGCTTTTCGGGAACCGCGACCACTGCGCTCTCCCGTTTGGGTGGTGCCGTGCTTCCCGCAATAGGAGGGTGATAGCCTAGAAGGAAGCTACAGTCTTGATTCGCTTCGTCGTTGTAGAGAAGGACGAAATCAAAGGGCATTTTGTCGCTTTTGAGGTCGGTGCCCCGATAGACTTTTACTGTTTCGGCGGGATTTGCATAGCGTTTTTGCAAGGTTGGCACCAGTTCGGTCAGGGCTCTTTCTTCCGGTGTCAGTTCAGTCACCGCTTGCAGTTGCAGGTCTTTCACCGTCTGTGCGACGCCGCTTTTGTCCATGGTGCAAATGAAGCTTCCGAATTCACCAATCTCGTATACAGGGTTGTTGCTGATATGGTGCACGGCTTTCAACAGCCTTTCAAAGGCCCGCGCTCTTTCGTGAAAACTTCCTTTTTCGTAGAGATCAACAGGCGCGGTTGAATTGCTGCTATTGTACAGTCCGACCACAATGGCGATGACAATGCCCATTATGACGATGACCGGAATGGCAACTTTCATGAGCTAAGTCCTGTCAATCAGGCCTTGAATCTGAGCAGTCTGAGCCCGTTCATAAGCACCAGGAGCGTGCTGCCTTCATGCAGTACGACCGCCTGGCTGATCTGCACAAAGCCGAAGATGGAGGCGATGGCCAGAAGTGCGCTTACCCCCAGCGCGATAACCATATTTTGTTTTATGGTATTGGTGGCGGTGCGAGCTAGTTTTACGGCGAATGGTAATTTGTTGAGCCCTTCACTCATCAAAACAAGATCGGCAGTTTCCAGAGCTACGTCGGAGCCGCCGCCGCCCATGGCGATACCTACGGAAGCAGCAGCCAGCGCCGGAGCGTCATTGACGCCGTCGCCGATCATGGCCACGTGTTCTTGCTTGGCGAGAGTGCGGATGGCGCTTACCTTTTCGTCCGGTAAAAGCGGCGCTTTTACTTCATCCATTCTCAGGTCGGAGCCGATAGCCTTGGCTACGGTAGCGTTGTCGCCGGAGAGCATTATATTTCTGCTTATGCCAAGTTGTTTTAGCTCGTACAAAATCTGTTTGGTTTCGCTTCTCACTTGATCTGCTACGCCGAGAACACCAAGGAAGTGGTCGTCATGTTTGACTACCATAATAGTCTGACCTTTACTCTCCAGGTCTGTAGCCATTTTCGTAACTGCCTCCGGAACGTTCTCATTCTCGAAGAGAGCCAGGTTGCCGACAGCCACGCTGCGATTTGCCACCATGGAGCGTAGACCCCTACCATGAATTGCTTCGCTGCTTTCCGCATTCTCCAGTTTTAAGTTGCGGGACTTTGCACCATCCACGATGGCGATGGCCAGCGGGTGGGATGAATGTGACTCAGCAGAGGCTGCCACAGCAAGCAGGTGATTTTCTTCCACGCCGCCCACGGGATTGATGCTGACAATCTGAGGCTTGCCCACTGTGAGAGTACCGGTTTTGTCGAAGGCAATGGCAGATACTTTCCCGAGTGCTTCCAGGTAGGCTCCGCCTTTGATTAGCACGCCACCGCGGGCTGCTCTCGTGACGGCAGCCAGCACCGCTGCCGGTGTGGCAATGGCCAGAGCGCAGGGAGAGGCCGCTACCAGCAGGGAAATGCCCCGCAATAGTGCTTCTTTAAAGCTCGTTTGCATGAGCATAAGCACAATCGTCAGAGCCGGCGCGCAAACCAATACTATCGGCACGAACTTACGCTCCATCTTTTGAGCCAATCTCTGGGTGGGGCTCTTTTGTGCTTCCGCTTCCGCCACCATATCTATGATGCGAGCCAGCACTGATTCTCCGGATAGTTTGGTCACCTGCACTTCCAGGGCCGCCTCACTATTGATGGTGCCGGCAAAGACCTGGTCTCCCGGACCTTTTGCCACTGGCACCGATTCGCCGGTGATGGTTGCCTGGTCGAGAGAGGAGGTGCCGGAGAGAATGGTGCCGTCCAGAGGTACACGGTCTCCGGGGCGCACTACCACAGTGTCTCCGCGTTTTACTTCGTTGACGAGCACTTCTTTGATTTCGCCGTTGACCTTGACTCTTGCTTTCTCCGGTCTCAGTTTACCCAGTTCTTCAAGGGCTCGCCTGGCTTTGTCCATAGCCCGGTGTTCCAGTCCATGACCGAGACTAAATAGGAATAGCAGAAAGGCTCCTTCGAACCAGGCTCCTGTGAACGCCGCTCCGACAGCGGCAAGCACCATCAAAGTCTCGATGTCGCAGATGCCCTGCTTTACCGAGGATAGGGCCCCCCTTACAGGAAAGAAGCCTGCCGCCACCATGGCCATGACGAAGAAAGTTGTAGGAATGGCCGTTGTGGGACCCTCTTTGATACCAAGGAAATAACCCACAAAAAGCAATACGCCGGCTGCCACCACCAGGGGGATTTCCAGCATGGGAGCGAGGCCGCCGCCATGGGCATGGAAGGAGCAAGCATGACCTTTTTCCGGTTCTTCCAGTTCAAAATTAAGGGCTTGTACCTGCGACTCGATTTGCTTCTTAGTGATCAGGTTGTTGTCGAATTCAACCACCAGGCGTTCGGAAGCATAGGCCACATTGGCCTGCAGCACGCCTCTGGTTCGATTGAGAGCGTATTCAATCATGTAAGCGCACTGTGCGGAGTCCATGCCTCTAATGAACCAGCTTGCTGCCCGGTAGCGTTTGTTGATGTCGGCACCGGCGCCGTGAGCCAGGTTCAGGATCTGAGAAAGTTGTACCTTTTCGGGATCATAGTGTATGCAAAGCTCGGTGCGGTCCGAGTCTTTTCTTACGTGTACATCGTCGATTCCATGCTTCTCTTCCAGCAGTTTCTCGAGTTTTTCGAAGCGACCGATCTCGTCAGTCTCACCGGGCAGGATTAGATCTAGATTGAGCTGACAGGCGGTGCCGCCGTTTTCAGCTTCTCGCATGCCGACCCGTTCATCTTTCGGCTTCTCATGATGGTGATGGTGACCGCAGCCGTGATGGCTGTGATCGTGACCGCAGGAGCCGTGGTCATGCTCATGTTCGTGGTCATGGCTGTGATCGTGACCGCAGGAGCCGTGGTCATGCTCATGTTCGTGGTCATGGCTGTGATCGTGACCGCAGGAGCCGTGGTCATGCTCATGTTCGTGGTCATGGCTGTGATCGTGACCGCAGGAGCCGTGGTCATGCTCATGTTCGTGGTCGTGGCTGTGATCGTGACCGCAGGAACCGTGGTCATGCTCATGTTCGTGGTCGTGCTTGTGTTCCTGATTGGAACTGGACTTGCCCAACTGGATGCTTACTGGTATCGATTTGACTGCCGTCTCTTCGGCCTTGGGTTCATGCTTGTGCTCGTGCTCATGGTCATGTCCGCAGCATTCGTGTTCATGTTCATGCTCGTGCTCATGGTCATGTCCGCAGCATTCGTGTTCATGTTCATGCTTGTGTTCATGCTCATGCTCATGGTCATGTCCACAGCATGCGTGAACATGATCATGTTCGTGTTCATGATCATGTTCAGTTTTGTTTGCCACGTCTTCTTTTGCTTCTTCGCTTGCCATGATTGCCTTCTTCGGGTCTATTAATTGTGTCAGGGGCACCGGTTGGTATGCCGGTGCCCCTGCGGTATCAGTGAGAGTGCCCGTGTCCACCGCCGCCGGCTGCCGGCATGTTGTGGTCATCATCATCATCATCGTCGTCGTCGTGATGGTCCTCCTCAGGAATTGCCTGGGGGAACTTTGTGCCGCCTACTTCCAGGGTGAAGCTCTTGCAACCGGGCGGCACATCGAATTCTAAAACCGCCGGAAGCCTGGATTCGTAGCGTTTGATCACATTTTCTTTGTCGTCGTAAATGACACCGCCGGAGGCTACTGTCATGGTTTCGTCCACAAGCACCGCTACCAGCTCAGCCATTTCTTCCATTCTGTCGGCGATGCGGTGGCACCATAGATGCCCCACTCCTGGATACTCTTCATGACAGATTTTTTCCATCTGAGTCTCATCTACCTGGTCGCCGACGCCGACGAGTACAAAATTAATGCGAGGCAGGCGTCCGGAAGAAATTTCCTTGGCGACTTGCTCAGAGTAGGCGCGCACGTCATTGGCATCGTAGAGCTGGCTGTCCGTAATAATTACAGCCAGTCCGCGCCTGGCACCGGCTTCTGCCTGTTTGCGGATATAAGCCACATAATCTCGCAGTACAGGCAGCATGACAGTGCCTTTGCCGTAGAACTGCGGACCGGGAAATTTGTAAGTTTGAGCCTGGGCTCCCGTTAAGTCGCCCACGACTTCAATTTGCGAGCCGTCGCCGGTGGCCCAGTAAGCTACCCTGAGCACACTGTCTCTATCTTTGTTGGCCAGGTATTCCAGCATCCAGCGCATTTGCGGCTCGACTTGATTCTTGACGGGACCTAGTTTGGCCAGGATGCCGCGGGGACCGTATTCATCTTCCATGCTGGCTGAGCCATCCATATATAAGGCTACGTCAAGACCTTCGACGGTGGGATCGTGCAGGAGGGTTGCCAGAATGTGACCACCCTTGTTATGGACGTCTGAGAAGGGTTTGGAAATCACTTCATGTTTATGTGCCATTTCAACCTCTAATGGAACTCTGGGTATTTGAAAACCGATTGGCATGTCTTTTTGGGTGGTAAGACCGGGTTCCCGCCGGAAACCCGGTCTCTTGGCTCTAAGGTGCCGTGACGCTCAGCTTAGTGGTGATCGTCGTCGTCGTCATCGTCCTCGGGAATGGGCTGGGTGTAGCGCTGACCGTTGATTTCCAGGGTGAAACTCTTGGCGCCTTCGGGAATCTGGAATTCCAGCACTGCCGGTAGGCGGGATTCATAGAGTTTCAGAACTTTGCCCTTGTCATCGACGATACGGCCGCCGCCGGCCACAGTCATTGATTCGTCAACTAAAACAGCCACGAGTTCGGCAACTTCATTAATTTCCTCCGCGATTCTATGACACCACAGGTGTCCTATACCCGGATATTCCTCGTGACAAATCTCTTCCATCTGTTCTTCGTTGACACCTTCGCCTACGCCGACCAGGATAAAGTTGATTTTGGGAAGGCTGCCTTTCTGCATTTCCTTGGCGATTTCATTGCAATAGCGCTTGACGTCGTCTTCGTCGTGAATTTCTCCGTCGGTAACGAAGACGGCGCAGCCCCGCCTGGCGCCCAGGTGCATTTGTTTGCGCAAGTAGTTGACGTAATCTTTCAGGGCCGGGGCCAGATTGGTTGATTTGCCCTGAAAATTGGGTCCAGGGAACTTATAGCTCTGTACGTCGGTGCCTTTCAGCTCGCCCACCAACTCGATATCCTTGCCGCTGGCGCCGCAGGCCCAGTAAGCCACGCGCAGGAGTCCGTTTCTGTCCTTGGTGGCCAGATACTCCAATATCCATTGAACCTGCGGTTCCACGTTATTCGGCAAATTTACTTCATTGCGCCCAAAGAACCAGTCAATCAGATTGTTGTACTTCTTCTTGTAGGCATAATCGCCGCTCATACTGGCTGAGCCGTCCATGTAGATGGCCATGTCCAGGCCTTCCACGGTGGGGTCGTGCAGAAGAGTGGCCCGCACATGCCCGTGTTCTACGTGCAGGTCGGAGAAGGGTTCTACTGGTCTTTCGTGTTTGTGTCCCATTTTCTTGCCTCTGTTTCGTGGGGTTATTCGAAGTCTTTCATCCAATCGGGCTTTTTAGTTTTATCGCTCGGGTTTCCTGTTTTTTTCTCTTCCGGAGGAGGTTTGACCGGTTTGTCGGCTTTTGCATCGCCGGCTTCCGAGAAATCTTCCATCCAGGTGGGCTTTTGCCGCTTGTTGTTAAATTCTGCGTAGGATGTGCTGGAGGTATAGCTGAAGGTTTGTCCTTTGTATGGATTGTTCGTGAGTTCAGCTTTGCCTTTTTGCAAGTTTGACTGGGTGAGTTTGCTCCAGCCCTCTTGCTCATTGTTCTTATGTTTGTTGATGAAGTCTTGCATCCAGGGTGGGGGCTGATTGCTGTAAGCGGCACTGCCGGTAGTACTGGGGGCGGTGCCGCGTGCTCTTGCGGGCTGCATATCCGTTTGATTGGGGATCTTTATCTCTCTTGGTTTGAGAGCTGCCGTGCCCTTGGCTCTCATGCGCACTTCTCTGGAGGCTGTTTGAATTTTGCTGCGCATTATCTTGGTGCGCTCGGGGGGCCAGCCGGGCAGAGAATGCATAACCTGGTTGGCTAGAGAGATGAAATCTTCGAGACTGCCTTGCTCCGGCAGGGTTAGTTTCTCCTGTTGACCGGAGCCGAAGACCGATTGCAGGAAGCCCTGAAAGCCTCCGGTCATGTTGGGTTTGCGTACCGCTGTATCGCCTTTGATGATATAACCCTGGGCTTCCAGCTCTTGCTCTACTGTGAGCCGGTTTGGCACCGGCAGGCGCATTTTGCGCAGCGGCACCTTTATGTTTTCTTTCTCCAGGTCTTCTTTAATACCGCTCAAAATATCAAACAAGTACTGGCTCACCAGCAGTTCGTTGCCGGCGCCGTACGACATCATATCCGGTGGCATGAGCGGATAGGCGAAAATGATACCGGCGCCGCGAATGGTTTCTTCGTCCCGATCTCCCGGTAAGACCAGATGGTGAATGCTTGTGGTGCTGCCCACATCGGCTCCGGCTCCGGAGGCTTTGAAACGGTATTTGGCTCCCTCTACCAGAGCCTCCAGCAAATCGGCGCGGGTGACGGTCAGTTGCCCTTCCACGCAAATGGCATTGCTGCCGCCGGCAGCCGGGTAGGAGCCGAAGAGGGTGCCGTAGAGGTAGATAGGGTCATTGAGACCGGGAGCACCGGGGGCCTGCTCCATAAGTTGAATGTTAAAGAGATAAAAATCGATAGTTTCTACAAGTCTAATGTTGCCCTCGCAGGCCACTTCCGAGAACGCTATCTGGGACTGAATATCTTCACTGAGGGTGCCCACCTGGTCGCCGCTGGTGGCCCGGAGAAGACCGGCGGCATCGGTGGACACTATCCATTCTTGCTCTTGCAGGTGTCTGCCGCCGGCAAAGAAGTTGTCGAGAGCGTATAGCGGGATGAAGTCTTCAGCACGATTGAAAGCCGGCTGATAGTCCGAGCGCGCGACGAAATAACGTGGCAGGTTGAGCTTGGTCATTAAGCTTTCTTTTGGACGGGTTAAAACACCAGATTGAAAGCCCTTTACCATCACTTTGCAGGCGCTGGGCAGGGTCGCTTGGAGAGCGCGGGATCTCTCAGAATCAGGCAGTATACAGATCTTGACTAGTATTTACAACGTTTAATGTCGGTAAGAAACTAAGTGTTGAGCTTATTTCGGGCAAGTTCTACACGATAGAGTCAGATGCTGTTATAGTGTCATTCTTAAGGTGAGTTCCCCGGAGGCAAAATTCGGTATGAGTTATGACGTCTACATTTTTGCGAAGTCCAGCAAAAAGGCGTTGACTAGAGAGTCGTTCAATAAGTATTTCGCCGACAGAGCCCACTTTGAATGCGAAGAAAATGATGCGTATTATCACAACCAGTACACTGGTGTGCAGTTTTCATTTTCTTTCTTCGGTAGTGCGGAAGAAGACGTTAAATCCTTTGATAAGGATGACCCGACAGCCCCGCCCTATCCGCACATTGTTTTTTCTCTCAATTACAGACGCCCTTCTTTCTTTGCGGAAGAGTCTGAAATCGAACTGAGCGCCTGCGTCAAACATTTTGCCGCCCTGGTGCAAGACCCGCAGTACAGCGAAGAACCCAGCATGGAGTACGATCCCGAGGTCTTCATTTCCAACTGGAAGCAGTCCAATGAGTTGGTTATCCGGCAGTTCCTGGCTAAAGCCGAAGCAATAGATACCATGCCTACCGCCGTTCTCGAGAGCGATTGGCAGTGGAATAAGGACTGCCCCAAGCTGGCCAAGAAGTTTGAGGGTGTTCACGTTGCTCCTGTGATTTATGTTCGTTATCAAGGGCAAGTGCGTCGCGCCGCCATCTGGACCGACGGTCTGCCCATTCTGATTCCTTATGTAGACGGTGTGGTCGTAGTTCGTGACGGTATTAAAAAGCGTACGGAAGAGTCGCCGGAAGCCGAGCCGGATTCCGCCTATGTTCCTTTCAAAGACATCAGCTCTCTTCTGAAAGATTGCCCGCGCGGACAGGGACCGACCCAGTACATTGAAGTGTCCTACAAACGTCCTTCGCGCTTTATCCAGGATTACCTGGCTAATAAGCCGGCGGCAAACAAGGCCGATTTGAAGATCTTGACCGTAGAGCAGATTCTCCCCCGGGAGACTGTCGGAGCTCGCTAGTCGAGTTTCCCAGGTCCAGATATAACCAGATAGATTGAACCGGCAGGCGAGAGCTTGCCGGTTTCTTTTTGCCCGATTTTGGTGTTATCGGCAGTGGCGTAGGGGCGGCTTTTGAAAAGGTCTACTGTGGGTAGAATAAAAGGAGCAGGAACTTGACCCGAGACAAAGTCCTTGGAGGTCTGGAAGTTGCAGCCTTCGGAAATTCTTCTCAGCCTGGTCGGAAGGGATGACGCCGGACGTCCTCAACTCTCAGGTTTCGATCTCATCACTAATATTGCCCTGCGCCATGTTGCTGACCAGGCCTTCAGAAGCGGTCGGCCTTGTGGGGTCTTAGATCTCTTACTTTCTTTGTATTCGGTGCTGCCGGCGGAACAGGCGGACCTGGTCTGGTCCCATGGCTATGATGAGCAGAAATTGAGGCGATTGATAAACCAGTCTGAGCCTGGCACGAGCGCTCAGCCTGAAAGCGCTGAATTGAGTTTCCCCTACTGTTTCGATGAAGATGTTTGCCTCTGTCTTTTGGGTGCACGAGGTATCGCCGCCAGGGTCGGTGCCGTCCTCGTGGGCGGCGAACATTTGCTTCTGGCCTTAGTGAGCACCGGTAATGCCGGGGTACTGTCCCATATTGGGCAATGTCTCAATCTATCCACGTTGAGCAGCGCCCTGTTCGAGCGCCTGACTTTACCTGCGGCAAGCATTGAAGAGGATGAACCGAACCGCATGTCCGTGCCTGCGAGCCTTTCTAAGAGCATTGCACGGCTGACCGAATCTTTCTCGCACGAGCTTTATAGAGCCTGCCGGGAAGCTGAAGCATCCGCCCTGGCGGCCTGTGCCGGGCAAGTGGAGGTTTCTCACCTGGTAGGGCGGCTCTTTGCGGCAAGCTCCATTGGTCTACCCAACTGCGATGAAACAGGAGACGAGCCCTGCCTCTTTGCTGCTCAGGAGCTGGCCTGGAGCGAATCTTTGCTGTCTCGGCTGGCGGTGGTGAGAGATTCTTGTTTGTCCGAAAATCGGCTTGTGGAGGTGCTCGATGTATTGAGCGAGTTGATTGCAGATCAAGATCTGTCCGTGTCTCTGGATTTGCCAGTTCTCCTTCCCGGCTGTGCCGTAGCCAGCGTGCTTTTGCAGCGTTTGCGCAGCAACCAGGATCTGAATGCAATCAGTGAGGAACTCTCACTGGTTTATGACCATGAGCAGCCGTTCAGCCGTTCCCCTGGCAATGTGCATCTTTTCTCAAGGCCGATCATTCTTGCCGCCTTTGGAGAGGAGACTCTTAAGGATTGGCTTCACGCCGAGTGGCAGGCAAAGTCTTTCGACCTGCCCTGTGTTTACGATGATGTGCTTTTGTCTTCTTTGTTAAGGCATGGGGCGAGAGGTTTCACTGCCCTGTTTGGAAAGCTTGGTGTGGATGAGCGCTCGCTCTATAGCGAACTCAGGAGTCTTCGTCGCGGGACGCATGGGCGGAGTGATTCGTTCGCCTCATCTCGCCTCTCTGCTGCCAGTATCTGCAGCTCAGCCTATGGTGCTTCCCTGGTGAGTGGTAGTGCCCTGGTGGAACCCAGGCATTTGCTCTATGCCATCTTGAGCGCGCTTGATTCCTATTCGCTCAGACTGATGCGCAGTTTAGGAGCCCAGGTGGATAGTTTGTATTTCTACGGACAGGTTGAGCATCTTGTTAGTAGCAGCCCCGGAACTGATTGCGATAGTTTTGTAGAGCTGCCGAAGACTGCGCCGGTGTCTGGTCATCAGTCGAAGCCCGGTTCTGACTGGTTGGAGGAATTTCACGGCTGGAAGGATGAGCGGCCTTACCCACGCTTTAGTGATTCGGCCTGGTCCGTCATCACTAGCGCCATAGCCAGGGCCAAGGCTGATAGAAGCTGGGTGGCCTGTACCGGCGATCTCCTCGAGTCCATCATTGCTACCGATCTAGAATTGGTCGGGTTTCTTTCGGTGTACGGCAATTATGCGGCTGAAAAAGTTAGAAGCAGCCTTGCTTCTACCTGTCTTTCCTCGGCAAGCGAAAATGCCAGTTCGGTGAGCGTGCAAGTCAGTGCGGCGGTGAGGAGGGTGCTATTGCGAGCCACTGTTTGCGCCGGAGGCAGGCAGGTGGAATCGAAGCACATATTATATGCCTTGCTTTCGAGCGCTGATTCTAATCAAGTTACCAGGGGACTGGCCAGGGTCGGATTGAACCGCTGGAAACTAGCTCACAATCTCCATCGCACCATGTGCCGACCGGCTACCGCTCCTCGAAACTAATCTTGGTAACGGCGTCATATTCGTACTTGCCGCTCTCGAAGCGAGGCATGTGCGGCTCACCACCTCTGTCTTGAATCCATATGGCGGCATTCTGAAAGGATGAATTGTTCTGGATATGGGCTGCCGGAATGAAAAAATAGTCCCGGTCTCTTATGGGATCCACTTCCACCCAGCCGATTCCAGGAAAGTAAACTTCTCCCCAGGTATGACTGTAGGGAAAATTTTCCGTCGTTTTGCCCATGGATTTGATCGTGGCTGCATCGGTTAGAGCCAGTCCCCATGCCACTCTCCATGGTACACCGCCAGCCAGGCATAAATGGTTGAAGACGGTGGCGATATGCCCGCAGTGGCCGCGCCTGTTCTTCAGTATGGAAGCGCAGTCACTGGCTTCATAGCCGACTGAGTCGTCATAGGAGATATTGCCGCGAATCCAGTCGCAGACTTTTTTGACGTAGTTAATGGGGTCGCTGCCTTGCTTCAGGGAAGCGGCCAGTGTTTTCAATTGGGGATGTACTTTGATGGTCTTGTCTACGCAGGCAAAGTCTTGTGCTTTGTAGTTGGCAAAGGAGCAGTTGGAGAAGTTTGGGTCGAAGCGACGGTCGGCTGAAAATAATTCGAAGTCGGTCTGGAAAACAAGCTCCTTTTGCCGGGAGGGTGAATTTTCTTCGTAGTACAGGTGACCGCTGCGTTTGTCCGCCTCCAACTCAAATTTGCCGGTGCGCGGAGAATAGCCCAGGCCGGTCACCGGCGGCTGCCGGTAAACCCGCCCCCAGGGCTTCAAGACCGGCAGGGCGTGCCAGACTCGCACTTGTTCGGAAGAAGCGCTGGGTTTTAAAATTGTCTTGACATGCACCAGGTAGCGGTGCTGGTTTGCCGTGCTGACGCCGCGGGGCAGGGTAGTACCCTCTCCGCTCTGTGTGTTAGCAGCCGTTGTTGTGATTGTGATGGCGCCGGCCAAGGCAACGGCGAATTTCAAGAGTTTCGACATGGGCATCCCGAAGTGAGGCTACTTCTTTCCGGTCTCTATATTTTACGACAGGCGCCATACTAACTCCTGGTTCTGCATACTTCCCGCACATACGACAAATTGCAATCTTGCCCAAGTTTTTCCGTCTTCAGGGTAATGCCGTTATCATTAGGCTAGGCAAGTCAGGGTGATGATGGAAAAGCCGCTACTAATTCTGGATCTGGATGAGACCCTCATACATGGGCTGAAGGAACCGCTGGAGATTGATTTTGATATGCTCCTCGGTCCATATTTCATTTACTTCCGCCCCTTTGCCGTTGACTTCCTCCGCTCTCAGTCGGACCGCTATCAACTGGGCTTCTGGTCTTCCGCCACCATTTCTTACGTAGGTCCAATTTGTCGGCAGCTCATGAAAGGAAATCCCGATCCCCTGTTTGTCTGGGACCGGGAGCGCTGTACGGAACGATTTGACCATTTCCAGCAGGAGACCTACTACGCTAAGGATCTGCGCAAGGTTGAGCGCAACGGCTTGAATCTTGCCCGGGTTTTGATCGTAGATGACGAATTGCGCAAGGTGAAGGGACACTACGGCAACGCCCTTCTCGTCAAGGCCTTTCGCGGGGAAGAAGCTGATGATGAGCTGGTCTTCCTGGATCAGTATTTACTGGGGATTTTGCCTGAGCCTGATTTTCGCAAGCTCGATAAAAGCAACTGGCGTTCTAGCTTGAGTGTGATGCCGCCTTCATAGAGACATGCACTTTGGCTCCCTGTTTGTAGGTGATCGTTTCTATATTGCCGTCTTCATATATTGAGATGACTTTTTGAGAGCCGTTTCCGTAGTCTTCAATGATGGTGCGTTTGAGACCGGGCAGGGGCGATTTCTTCAGTTCAGTAGTTTCTCTCTTCACAAGCCCGCTAGTTGTGGAAAGAGGCTTTTCCGTGACTATGCGTCCCCAGTTTCCGCTTACTGTTTCCACCGTGGTGCCGTCGGCGCGCAGATTGACACTGACTCTGTCGCTTTCACCTTCTTCCGCGTTTAGAGCCGGAGCTTGAGCCGGTTTGTAAGGCTCGGCTCGCAGGATTTCGTCCATATAGCTGGTTCCCGCCGTCTTTTCTTCGATGGTCGGGGCGGCCTGTGCCTGCTTTATGACCAGGAGGCTTAGGGCGACTGCTAGTACGGCGGCATTCTTGAGGGCGGACATTGTTCTCTTTTCTCCCTGGGTAACGTGGGACTCAACCGGAAGGTAAGGGGAATTAGGAGGCTCGGAAAAATCGCCTTGCCAAGGGGGGGGGCTGCCAAATCTGGCGCCATGCCTGTGCGCCTGAGAGCTGAAGTAGTAGAATGCCAGGGGTTGGAGGTGTCATGAGTCTTGGTTTGTATCTAAAAGGCAGGTTTTCCCCTAAGAATAAGGATGGGGAAGAGGTTTCCTTACCAGTTTTCGATCGCGGCAAGCTGGAAGAATTTGAACGCTGGATCTCCAACGTTGCTTTTGATGAGATGGAATGGTCTCAGTGGACCGAGGACGATGAAGGTAATCCCTGTCTGATGCTTTTGTTGCATCCGGGGGCCGAACCGATAATGCTTTCCCCTCTGGCTGATGATGAGCTTCTGGTTGCCGCTGCCACTTCCTCGGCCCGGCCCCGGCTATCACATCTTTATTTGTGACCTTTTGCGCAAGCTTGGGCAGTTTTACGGCTTAGACTGGTACGCCGAAGAAGAATCCGATTGCCTGGATGAAACAGGCTATTTTGAGACCGGTGACAAAGCCCGGCTTTACGAAGAGTTCAATCGCTGGATGGGGGCCCTCAGTAAACGTGTGCTGGAGCTTTCCAAGGAAGGGGCCAAGTTCCATCTAGCCATGCCTTTCGATGGTCATCAGTTTGATGTAACCGAGCCCATTTTGACCCAGCTCGGACCCCGTGACATGCGCTGGCTGCAGGCTGTCATAAAAGAACCTTCCCTGGGGCGGGATATTTTTCCCTGGTGGGAAGACGGCCATGGTGCCGAATATCACCTGGGCCGAGCACTTTGCTATATGTGGAATTCCCTGCGCTGGCGCGAGCCGCTCACGGAGACGGAAGCAGAATTGCTGGAGACGATTTTGCGTCATCTTGACAGTGCCTATTCTCTTGATCCTGATCTAGAGTTTCCCTGGCGGGAATGGTCGCAAATCATAGATTTTCTGGGCACTAATTATGAGCTTACCGACTTCGTTGAAGAAATGGCCGACAAGTCCGATCTGGCTTTCGGTCGGCTTTCCCTGGTGGGCTACAGGCGTTTTGATGTACGCAAGAACCTGGGCGGCGGCTGGTCGGTTGCAATTCCCGGTACCTTTGTGGAAGAGCTGGAAGAAGGTCAGACTTTCCTGGCTTACGATGAAACTCGAAATGTGAGGGTAACCTGCATGTCGGCTACCGACTCGAGCGGTAACACCCTTGATGCCGCCGAGATTCTGCGCAAAATAAGGGTCATTGATGATCCCATCAGCTATGAAAAGGGCAAAGTGCTGGGGCGGGCTTTCTTTGAAAAGATCGAAGAAGAGGACGCTACTTTCTGGATGCTGCGGGGCGTGTCGGCGGCGTCCGGTACTTTTGCCCAGGTCACCATATGTTTCGAAGAGGAAGATGAACAGCCCTGGGCCCTTTCTATCTGGCGTTCTCTTGATCACCGCTCCAGTCACGAAACCTAGAGCCAGGCTTACGCCCCGTCAAGAATAAGTTGACCGGATAAGTGGAAATCACCGGCTACCACTCCCCCTGCTACCATGGGAACTTCCAGGGTGGCTGCGTCTATGCAGACATCAAATTGGACATTGCCGACTGTCACCAGCGCCCATTGAAAGTAGTAGTGCGTAAAGGGATTCTCGAAAACCTGGGTGCGCTCCACCACGCCGCAGATATAGGCTTCCGGTAAATAGGCCGGAGTGGCACCGGCATTGGCCGCCGAGCCTATTACAGAGCCCACCGGGCAGATTTTGTCTTGCTTATAGTTGTATTCCTCTACGGAGTTATAGAGGCTTACCTCTCTGGCTGCAGCCGCCAACTGAACCGTGACGTTGCAGGGTATTTCCACAAAGTTGTAGTAAGCAAAATTTGGGCATTCGAAAATGATTGTATATTCCCCGGGGGGACCGAAACCAGGTGTATTGCCGTTCGGATTCATCCAGGCCAGGTAGCGCCCGTCAAGAGGTTTGTTGTTGTACTTGATGCGCTGAGCCAAAAGCACTGGGTTGCGCGAATCGCCCTCGAAGTGAGGACAGATGGAATAGGGACGGTTCTCTTCGTCGAGCTTGGCCCAGAGCTGTGACCTGGTGCCGGTCTTGAGCACCATATAGCTGCCCAGAGCGGTGCCCACACGTTCGCCCCGCTGCGCCACAACGGAAGCTAGTTGCATAGCTTCTTCCGAGCTAAAAACCTTAAAGCCGACACTGGCAAGTGGGGTGGTCATGTTCGCGGTCCTGATTAAAACAGAAGCATGGTCTCAGGCAGATTAGCACATTTGCTACCGCATTTATGTCCTAAGTTGCCCAACTTACCGGCGATAGACTTGCTTCTCGGACCCTTTCTATATTAATCTTAACGCAGCGTTACTTCCAGACCAGTGCAATCGTAAACCGGAGAGCCCAGTGACTCATCGCAAGACAATTCGTAAATCGATTCGGACTACGATGACGATACCGTATATGGTGGCTGGGATGGACCCCGAGGCGCTCACCTTCGACCCTGAGGCTTCCCAGTCTGAGATAACGCTGGTCTGTTATGACGGTGAAAAGCTTTTAGAAGAGCACAATGTGGAGATGACCAGGGTCGTATCACAGCTTGAGAAGTGGCCCGTGGTCTGGGTAAATGTGGAAGGGTTGGGCAGCTCCAAGAAGATCAAGTGGCTTGGCGACTTGTTCAAGATCCACCCCCTGGCTCTGGAAGACATTGTCACCGTGCACCAGCGTGCTAAATATGAAACCTTCGATGACTGTTGCTTCTTTATCGCCCATATGATGGAAGCTAAGGGCGAGCTTATGCAAGAGCAAGTCAGCCTCTATTTCAATAAGAATGTGGTACTGACCTTTCAGGAAGGCCCCATCGATGCCACCAAGCCTGTCCTGGAACGCATCAGAAAGGCACAGGGGCGGCTGCGCTCCTCCGGTGCCGACTATCTGGCTTATGCCATCATTGATAGTATCATCGACCTGTATTTTCCGGTGCTGGAATATTTTGGTGAAAAGCTGGAAAATCTCGAGGATGCGATTCTTGATCGCCCTGACAAGAAGACAGTCAGTTCCTTGCACATGATCAAAAGAGAACTGCTTACCATGCGCCGGGCCCTCTTCCCCTTGCGGGAGGCTGTGAGTTCAATGATGCGCTCCAGCCCTGCCTTTTTACCCCCGATACGCTCTTACACTTACGCGACAGTCATGATCACGTCGTGCAAATTACTGACTTTATCGATACTTACCGTGAACTTTGTTCCGATCTGATGGATGTGTATCTATCAAGCATGTCGAACCGGCTGTCGGAAGTCATGAAAGTTCTTACCGTCATTACCACTATTTGTGCGCCACCAACTCTGGTGGCTGGTATCTATGGTATGAACTTCAATCCCGATAGTTCGCCGTATAACATGCCTGAACTGAACTGGTATTTCGGATATCCTCTGGCTCTGGTCTTGATGGTGGCGTTGTCGGCAGCACTCTTTATGTTCATCTTGAAGCCGCTCAAGCAATTGGAAGGTTCCACCATTATTCCGTCGAATGTTCCGCCGCCGGCCCCGTCGGACAAGGCTAATGGCAGTGGCGCAAGCTAGCTTGCCGTCCCCCCCTTGCGGCGATGGTGCTATTTTTGATAAGAGCGGTCGCTATCGCTATTTGCTCTGGCGAAATCTTTCCGGCACAGGTGAAAACGTCCTCTCCATCATCATGCTCAATCCATCTCTGGCCGATGCCGATTCTGATGATCCGACTATTGCCAGTTGTGTGCGCCTCACCCGCAGCAATGGTTATGACGGCTTGATAGTAGCCAATCTTTACGCATATCTGACGCCCTATCCGCGAGAATTGTTTGCGGCTCGTGACCCGGTGGGACGTCTTTACGGTCGCAACAACGATGCCTATATCGAACTCAGTCAGAGACTCTCCCGCTCAACCCTGTTAGCCTGGGGCAACCAGGCTCTTGTCGATAAGGCGCGCATTGAGAGTGTTTTGAAACTGCTCAAGAGGGAGCGCTGTCTGATGCTGGGGCTGACCGAACGCAGGCAGCCCCGTCATCCCCTTTATGTGGCGGCGACGACTAAAATGCAGAAAGCCTCAGCGCTGTGGGGCTAGCCGGCTCCGTTAATTTGCTTCGATTCCTGTAGAATACGACAGTTACCTCAGGAGAAACGTCTTGAAATCTATACGGGTGTGTTCACTCAGCCTGGCGCTGTTTGCTTTCGCGGCTGCTGCACAGGCGCAAGTAAAGGTATCTGCCGAGCCGTGGCAAAAGAAGAGTTTGACCGGTTTGAACTCTCTCAGATACGGCATCGCTTACGATCCCACCGGCGCCCTGGGCAAGCAAGTGGCACCGGCTATGAAAGATTTGAAGGTGGCTACAAAGTCAGTCGATCTCAAAAGCGATGGTAAAGTCCTCCTCAATGACAATGAGGGACGCCTCAAAGTCTATGTGGATGAGAAGCGTGAGGAAGGTAAAAACTGGGTGGGTATCTCTCTGGAGCAGAAAGCTCGCTTGAGCCGTCTGGAGGCTGTTACCTTTGATACGGTCACCTATAAAATTGGTACCCTTTGTCCGGCCGGTAATACCAATGCGGCCTTGAAAGAACTGCTGGCCGAATTCGTGAAAGACTTTCAGGGCAGCCGCTAGCCCTAGCCTGTCGAGGCAGATCAGTTGGAAGAGAAACCGCTGAAGGTGAATGAAGAGTTGAGCGGCGAGTCGTCGCTTTTTTTAACTGCGTCCTCTTCTGAACCTCCGGAACTGCCCTTGCTCGGTGTCCGCTACGAAGTGCAGAACTTGCTTGGCGAAGGCGGCATGGGTGTAGTTTGGCAAGTCTTCGATCGGGAGTTGAAGGCGGTAATGGCCGTCAAGGTTTTGAAGCGCGCTCTTTGTCGAGACGCGGCTGCTGTGAGGCGCTTCGAGCAGGAAGCGAAAGCTGTTTCATCTCTCAAGCATCCTTCCCTTGTAACGATTTACGGGTTTGGCACCACTAATGATGGCTTGCCTTATTTGAGCATGGAGCATTTAAGCGGGGAAACTCTGGCTGCCTATCTCGAGCGGAAGGGAACCCTTGACCTGGCACAGTCATTAAATCTCTTTTGTCAAATCGCCGAAGCTCTTGCCGCCGTACATGAGGCTGGAATTGTGCATCGCGATCTCAAGCCCGGCAATATCTTCCTAAGTCAGATTGATGGTGTTTATCGCATCAAACTGGTGGACTTCGGCATTGCCAAAGTGCAGGCTGTAGAGGGACGCGATGCCATGACCCTCACTCAAACCGGAGAGTTCTTCGGTAGTCCTCTCTACATGAGTCCCGAGCAGTGCAAGGGCGAAAAAATTGACGGCAGATGTGATATCTACGCCCTTGGTTGCGTCATGTATGAGTGTCTGAGCGGAGTCAGTCCTTTCCAGGAGCAGGCGGAGAACCAGTTGAAGTTGCTTCTGGCTCAGATTTCCAGCCCTCCGGCGCCCTTTCACACGGGCCTGCTTTTGCCGGAGTCGCTCAAGGCAGTAGTCTTTAAATGCCTTGCCAAGGAGCCTTCCGCGCGCTACTCCACGGTGCAAGCCTTGCTAAGTGATCTGGAGCGGATTACCTCCGGCAATCAGGAGGGCAGTCACTTGCAAGCAACCGTGGCGAAGTCGACTACTACCGGTGGTGCCTGGTCTCAGTCGATAGTCTGGATTGCCATAACCGTTCTAATCTTCTTTTGCTTGTTTCCGCGCACTTTGCCTGAGCCGCTCAATTTGATGCTGGCTCTGCTTCTTCTTTCTGCTCTGGCCTATGGGTTTTACAAGCTCTTTCAGGCCGACAGAGGACTGCGATTGGAAGAAAACAGCTACAAGTGCCATACACTTGCCGACATAGAGACCGTGGAGTCACTGATAAGTACCTTGCCCAGTCGTGGATTTCCCCTCAAGGGAATAGAACGCTTCTGGGGTGGTTTTTCCATTTTGCTGCGACAAAACGATCGTAGTGTGATGCAGGGCCGCTGCTACTATCCGGAAATTTATCACCGGGATGACGGCAGCAGTTATGAGAGTCTCGAATTTATTGAAATGAATATAGATATACGCGCCGGTGAAAAAGGCACCGACGTAAACGTGATTTTTTCCGGCACAAGGCTATCTTCTGAGCCGGCTCAGGCTCTTAAAACCATGACCAGCGCCCATATTTATCAATTACTTTCTGAAAACTACCTGCATCTGTCCAGGACCGATTCAGAAAAGGAATCTCAGAGTTAGGCCTTATTGGTGGTTGTCTTGCCGGCTGGATTGACGGGCTTTCCCGATTCTGCCTTCTCGGCCTTTTCCGGTTTGGCGGCGATTATATTGGCGCTGCCTTTCATGTCGGCTTCTTTTACCATCGCTTCCACAAGTCCGACAAAGAGCGGATGCGCTTGATCGGGGCGGCTCTTCAGCTCGGGGTGGAATTGGCAGGCGACAAAGTACGGATGACCGGGCAGTTCGATCATTTCCACCAGTCTCTCGTCCGGCGAGAGTCCTGAGAAAATAAGGCCGTGCTTGGAGAGATCATCTCGCAAGGCATTGTTGACTTCATAGCGGTGCCGGTGTCTTTCCGAGATCTCGGTCTGTCCATAAACGCGGGCGGCGATGCTGCCTGCCTTCAGTACGCAGGGGTAGCGGCCCAGGCGCATGGTGCCGCCCTTGTGGGTGACATTGTGCTGATCCGGCATCAAGTCAATGACGGGGAAGGGGCTTCCGCTATCAAACTCGGTGGAATGAGCCTTATCCATTTTGGCCACAGTGCGGGCGAATTCTATAACGGCGATTTGCATGCCCAGGCAGAGTCCCAGGAAGGGAATATTATGCTCGCGGGCGTAGCCGGCGGCGGCAATCTTGCCCTCGATGCCCCGGTCGCCGAAGCCGCCCGGCACAAGAATACCGTCTACATCGGCGAGATAGGCTTCAGCCGAGTGTTTCTCGATGTCTTCCGAAAGCACCCATTTGATGTTCACCTGGGTGTGCAGTTTGGCGCCGGCATGTTTGAGGGATTCCACTACCGAGATATAGGCATCGGAGAGCATGACGTATTTGCCGACAATGGCCACGGTAACTTTCTTGGCCGGATGTTTGATGCGCTCAAGCATTTCCTTCCATGCCACCAGATCCGGTTCGGTGTTGGGCAGGCGCAGTTTCTCCAGTACACGCTCAGCCAGTCCTTCTTCTTCCAGGCAAAGCGGTACTTCGTAGAGGTGTTCTACGTCACGGCATTGAATTACGCAATTGGGATCTACGTCGGTGAAAAGAGAAAGTTTTTCTTTGATGGAGGTGCCGATGTTCTTCTCGGTGCGGCAGGCCAGAATATCCGGTTGAATACCGCGACTGCGCAGGGTGTCGACTGAATGCTGGGTAGGCTTGGTCTTCAGTTCGCTGGTTGTCTTGAGATTGGGAATCATGGTGACGTGGATATAGCAGCAGTTGTCCCGGCCCACGTCCTTGCGCATCTGCCTGATTGCTTCCAGAAAGATGAGGCTTTCGATGTCGCCGACGGTGCCGCCTACTTCTACGATCACAACGTGCGCTTTGGAGGCCAGGGCGCCCTTTCTAAGAAAGTTTTTGATTTCATTGGTGACGTGGGGAATCATCTGTACGGTACCGCCCAGATAGTCGCCCTTCCTCTCCTTCTCAAGGACGCTCTTATATATGGCACCCGCCGTGATGTTATTCATGCGTCCCAGATTGACATTGATGAAACGCTCATAATGTCCCAGGTCGAGATCTGTTTCGGCACCGTCTTCGGTTACGAATACTTCGCCGTGCTGGTAGGGGCTCATTGTGCCCGGATCAACGTTCAAATAGGGGTCGAGTTTGACAATGCTGGCCGACAAGCCTCTGGCTCTCAGAAGTCTACCGAGGGAAGCCGCCAGTATGCCTTTACCTAAAGACGAGACCACCCCGCCGGTAACAAACACAAATCTGGTGTTCATATTGCCTCCTTGTTGAACGTATGTGAGCCTTGGTGGTTAGAAAAGGTGACAAAACGGGGGGTGGGGGAGCTACACCGTTTTGGCGCTCCCGGTTCGTTTCTAGTGCTTGCCTTCATGGATACTATTCCCCTATCTTCGGCACTCGGAAGAAGTTACCGTCTCTGAGGGGGGCATTGGCCATGAGCACTTCCCGGGGAAGCGCCGGCAGAACTTCGTCTTCCCGCAATACATTGACGGCGGCGATAGGGTGGGACATGGGCTCCACTCCTTCGGTGTCGACGCTCTTCAGTTCATCAAAGTAGTCAATGATGCGGGAAAGCTGCTGAGCATATTGGCGGCTTTCGTCTTCAGTCAGGCTTAACCTGGCTAATTTGGCCACATGTTGTACATCTTTGATGGATATCATTTTTAGAGTTTATCGGGAATTTGCCGGGTCATCCAGCAAAACTTCTGGTATTCTCGCAGAAAGAACCCCGGGTGTGAACTGTGATCCTTGACTTAGTTATCCTCGTCTTCACTCTAATTTTCATAGTCTTCTGTTCCGAGCTCTTTACAAATGGAATCGAGTGGCTGGGCCAGCGTTTGCAGCTCAGTGAAGGGGTGGTGGGCAGTGTCCTGGCGGCGGTGGGCACGGCTCTGCCGGAGACTCTCATTCCTGTGGTAGCTCTCATCTTCTTCGGCAAGCAACACGGTGCGGAAGTGGGCATAGGCGCCATTGCCGGAGCGCCATTTATGCTATCCACGCTCACCCTTGGGCTTTGTGGGCTGGCCTGTCTGGTCTTCACCCGCAGCGGTCGTCGCAAGCCCGGACTGGAAATTAAAAAGGGTGTAATCAAGAGGGATTTGCGATTTTTTATCGCCGCCTACGTTCTGGCCATGGCGGCCTCCTTTCTGCCTTCCACCGGCTTCTGGCGTCCGACCATGGCCGCCCTGCTGGTTCTTCTCTATCCCTTTTATTTATATAAATCTTTTAGCCATGAAGGCGAGGTGGGCGAGACGCCCGAGACTCTCTACCTGGATCGTCTCACCAAGATTGGCTCCAACCGTCTGCGTTTGATTGTCCCGCAAATTTTTCTCGGTCTCGCTGGTATCTCCAGCGGTGCCTATTTCTTTGTCGAATCCATCCAGAATCTCTCCGATGACTTCCATATTCCGCCCCTGGTGCTCTCTTTGATCATTTGTCCGGTGGCTACGGAATTGCCTGAGAAGATTAACAGCGTGCTCTGGCTCAAAGCCAACAAAGACACTATGGCTCTAGGTAACGTTAGTGGGGCTCTGGTTTTCCAGAGCTGCTTCCCGGTGGCTTTCGGTGTGGCTTTCACGGCCTGGCAGTTGGATGCGGGCACCCTGCTTTCTGGGCTGGTAGCCATCGTTTCTGCTTCCGTCTACCTGGGTCTTCTGACTTTTGCCAGGCTGCAGCCGGTGCATCTGGCATTTGGCGCTCTCGCCTATGCCTGCACCATAGCCGCAATTATTCATTTGGATCTTAAATAGCTCAGGCTTCAGGCTTCTCTGCCGCCGGTGCGCTTTCTACCGCCACCGCTGCTTCCTTTTCTCTCATGAAGGCGTGGTAGCCTTCTTTGCCGGCCGGCGGATAGAAAAAGTCCAGTATTTCCTTGATGGAAGCGGCCACGGGAATGGCGATGAGCATGCCGAGCGCGCCGGCCATGACTTCGCCGCAGAGCACGGCGAAGATAATGGCCAGGGGATGCAGTTCCACCGCATGACCGATGAAGCGGGGCACTACCACGTAATCTTCCACCAGGCGGGCGATCCAGTAGCCCAGAATGATGAAGACCGCTACATGTACGCCTTGCTGCGACACACCGACAATGGTGGCAATGGTGATGGCAAAGAAGGGTCCCAGGACTGGAATAATCTCCAGGAAACCGCTCAGGATAGCTATCGGCCCGGCGTATTTGATATTGAGCCAGAAATGCAAGATGCCGTAGGCTACGCCCGACATCAGCACCACCAGGAAGATCTGACCGCGCACATATTTGCTGAGCATGACATTGACCTGGGAAGAGAGTTTCTTCACGGCCTCGTGCTTTTCTTCAGGAATGAAGCGCAGGCAGAACTGACCGACGGAACGGCTGTCTATCAGTAAATAAATCGAGGATACGATACAGACCAAAACCGAAAGCAGACTCTTAGATAGGAGTCCGCCCAGGTGCACTATTTCTTCCGGTGAGCCGACGTTTTGCTCGATACTGCTGGTCAGCTCTTCCGCTGTTTTTTCTACGTCCAACTGCCAGTGAAAGCCGTCCGAGATCTGCTGCACCAGGCTTGTGATGATGTCCTTGCGCTGGGCGGCAAGAGCAGAGAATTGCTCCATGATGGACTGGCCGAACCAGGTGCTGGCACCCACAATAAGGGCCAGGGCGCCGATATAGATGATACCGACGGCCAGGCCCGGTCTGATGCGAAAGGTGGTGCTGACCTGATTTACCAATGGCAAAAGCAGGTAAGCAATGATCGCGCCTACGATAAACGGAGGAAAGACCTCTCGGATAAAGTAGAGGAACCAGAAGAGGAGCAGTACAAAGAGCCATTTGAACATGGAGTATGTTCAGCCTTTCTAGGTTAGCTTACGCAGGCGGGTTTCTTACCGTATTCGCTCAGTTTGTGCATTTTGGCACCCACTAGTTTGCTCAAGAGCCAGGACGGTCTGAAGCGCTCGTTCAGGACTTCTTTGCTGTTAGCGGCTGAGGCATAGGTACCGCCGGAGGTAGCATAGGCGTTCAGCTCATCGAGGCAGAAACTGAGTCCTTTCTCGTCGGCCAGAGCAACCAGCCCTTTCTTGAAGCCGCAACCGTTTTGCATGGCCAGGTCGATGTCTTGCACATCGACAACGCCTTCTTGCAGGCAGTAGATAGCTTCGTTGAGCATGGGCAGAATCAGTCTCAAACCATCGAAGCTGCGGCTCGATTTCTTGAGGGGAGTTTCTTTGTTGGCTTCTTTTACCAGCTCGGCTACCTTCGGGTTGACTTGCTTGGCTTCGCCTTTCGCCGGTACGGCTTTGTCGTGCATGAAGAAGCCGGCGCCGGTCTTTTGACCCAGTTGCTTGGCTTTTACCATTTTGGCTAGCAGGGGCGACGGCGAGAAGCGTTCTCCGTATTGCTTGAAGAGAAACTCCGTGACATGGGCGCAGACATCGATACCGGTCATGTCGAAGAGGGCGAAGGGACCCATGGGCAGACCAAACTCAACGGCCTTGGCGTCGATTTCTTCGATGGTGGCCGTGCCTTCCTGCAGCATGTAGAGGGCTTCGTTCATATAAGTGAAGAGTACGCGATTGACCAGGAAGCCCGGGCACTCGTCAACTTTGACGGGAGTTTTGCCCATTTCCAGGCAGAGGTCCATAGCCGTCTTGACCGTCTCTTCAGAGGTATGTACGCCGGGGATGACCTCGACCAGCTTCATGAACTGGGCCGGGTTGAAAAAGTGCATGCCCAGCACTTTCTCGGGACGACTGGTGGCGGCGGCTATTTCCGAGACGGAAAGAGCAGAGGTATTGGTGGCCAGGATGGCTTTTTTGGGGCAGATTTCGTCAAGGGTCTTAAATATGTCCAGCTTGACTGAAATTTCTTCGAAGGCCGCTTCGATGACCAGGTCTACGTTCTTAAAATCATCATAAGAAGTGGTCCCCTTCACCAGGGCCAGGAGCTTGTCAGCCTCTTCCTGGGTATTGACGCCCTTTTTGACACGGGAGTCGTACATTCTTTTGATATTGCCAAGACCACGGTCTACAGCTTGCTGCTCGACATCTTTGAGCAAAACTTCGATACCGCACTGGCTGAGAACGCATGCAATGCCGCTGCCCATGGCTCCGGCGCCTACAACTGCTGCTCTGAGTACTCTCATTTAAAAGCCTCACTGCTATAAAAGAAGGAAATTTGGCGCTATGCTAGCATTTTTGTTTCGCAGGCTCGCCAAATCGTAAGGAATTAGTATATGTCGCTGTTGACAACGCTGATGCGCCGTACCACAGATGCTGATTTCGGTGCCGCCGCCGATACGCCGAAGCACCTGGGTTGGCTCATGCTCACGGCCCTTGGCATTGGTGCCACCATCGGTGCCGGTATCTTCGCCATGCCCGGCATTATCGCCGGCAAAGCAGGGCCGGCGGGCATTCTATCCTTCGTGATTACCGGCATTGTGATTATGATCGTGGCCATCTGCTACGAGAAATTCTCGGTCAAGGTGCCCCATGGTGTTTCCGCCTACAGCTATGTTTATTATTCCATCGGCGAAGTGATGGCCTGGATCGTGGCTTTCGGTCTCTTTCTTGAATACAGCTTTGGTGCTTCCGCCGTCTCCATTGCCTGGGGCGAATACCTGAAGAATGCCACGGGCTTGAAAATAGATCCCTTCTGGTGTGGTCCCGTGATCGATCATGCCGGGCAGTTTCACTTTGGCGTCAATATCATTGCTATAGGTGTTATCTTCCTGGTTTCTACTATTTTGCTTCTAGGGGGCGTCAGCAAGTCCGCCAAGCTCAATTTCTTCCTGGTGCTCTTGAAAATGACTTTGCTGGTCATGTTTCTTGGCTTTGGTATCAGGCATGTCAATCCGCAAAATTGGTTCCCTTTCATGCCCCATGGTTTCGAAGGTGTGTTGAAAGGGGCTGCCACAGCAGTTTTCCCTTATGTGGGTTTCGATGCGCTCTATACCTTCGCCCGCGAATCAAAGAGTCTTAAAGACACGAGAATGGCCACCTACTGGTGCGTGGGCATCGTGGCCTTCCTCTATATATCGGTAATGGCCGTAGCAACCGGTCTTGCCCCCTGCACCATAAACGGGCATCCTAACGAACTCTTTGTCGGCACGGAAGCGGCTGCGCCCCTGGCTAAGCTTCTGGCCAGCGTGGGCGAGGGTTGGACTTCGGTCTTCATCTCTTTTGGTGCCGTGCTGGGAATTTTCAACGTGCTTCTGGTTTTCTGTATGGGCGGTCCTCGTATCTTCAAGAATATGGCCGAAGACGGTCTCCTCCCTCCTGTTTTTCAGAAGACTTCCAAAGGTAATCCAGTGTTGGGAATTATCTTGAACGGTATTATCGTGGCTGCCATAGCCGGCTTTGTGCCCTTCGGCAGTATCGCCGATATGATGGTGCTTGGCACCCTGGTGGCTTTTGTGTTGGTCTGCCTTGGTGCGCTCCGCTTGAAGCTGGTCCATCCTATTATTGCTATTTTGGGTGCGGTGGGCTGTTCCATACTGGCTTTCAATCTAGAGCCCATGGTGCTCAGGGTTTACAGTATTACGCTGCCTGTGGGTCTTTTGATCTACTTCTTCTACGGCTTCAAGAACAGCAAACTGGGCAAATCCCGTGCTGCCGCCAGGGCTTCCGAGGCAGAACCGGTCAATTCCTGAGAGTGTCAGACTTTCAGACCTTCTCGTATTTCCCGCAATACAATGCCACGCTTTAGTCACGTCTGGCGCCGCATAATGGCGCTGGTCAATATGGCGGGAATATTTTATGTATGCAAACGGGCAAGAGTTGAATTCCGGTAGGCGACTGGCAGACAAGTTGTATAGACGGCTGGTCTTCTTAAGACGCGATTTGCAAATGCACCCGGCTATTGTGGAGAGCGATTTGTTCCGGGAGTATCTGGCCTGTGCGGCTCCCTGGTTGCGGGCCAGCTATTGCCTGATGGATTTGATAGAGCGGGTAAAAAGCTTCGGTCTGACCGGCTTCTTTCTCGATACCGGTTGGTGGCAGCAATATGAGACCACCGAGGGTCTGGCCCTGGTGGGTGCCGAGGTGAGAGAGCAGTTTGAACTTTCCAGGCAGAGCTTCGATGCGGGGCTTGATCCCGATGTTGGTCTTGATAAAGAGCGCTTCTGCCAGTCGATACTGGATGCCTTGTGCCTGCATTTGAGCAGTGAGAGTGAAGCCGCCTATGATTGGCTGGTGCTTATGAATCGATATGGTGCCCTGGGCTCGCCGCCAGACTCGGGTGCAGCTCTCACTGCTGATGTAAATGTGGTCATGGCTAGAGGCAGTGCCGTAAGCCCCTATGGCGTGCAAGTGTTTAGCTGAGTGGGCAGCGGCTATTTAGCGTCCATCCAGTTTTTCGCCACGCCGAAGTCGACTTTGAGCGGCACCTTGAGGGGTTGATCCAACTGCATGGCTTTGCCAAGCAAGGCTCTGGTAGCATCCAGCTCTTGATCGGGTACTTCCAGAATCAGTTCATCGTGCACCTGCATGATCAATTTGGCCTGGAGGCCGGATTTGCTCAATTCCTGGTCTAACTTGATCATGGCTAGTTTGACCAGGTCGGCGGCGCTACCCTGGATGGGCGCATTACAGGCTGCTCTTTCATCGGCTTTGCGTACGTTGTCGTTTCTGTCGTGCAAATGGGTGAAATAACGCTTGCGACCCCATATGGTCTTGGCGTAGTCGTGCTCCCTTGCTTCTTCGATGGTGTCCTGCAAGAAGCCTTTCACCTTGGGATAGCGGCTGAAATACTTGTCGATGAAAGCCTGGGCTTCTTTGGTGGAGATGCCCAGGTCTTGCGCCGTGGAATAAGCTCCCTGCTGGTAGACGAGGGCAAAGTTGATGGTCTTGCCCACCCGCCTCAGATCGGCGCCTACTTCCTCCAGGGGCACTTCAAAAATTTCTCCGGCAGTGCGGGCATGAATGTCCTGGTCTTTTTCAAATGCGTCTATCAAGAGCTCGTCTTGCGACATATGGGCTAAAAGCCTTAACTCGATTTGAGAATAGTCGGCTGAGATAAGTGAATAGTCTTCTTTGCCTGCTACAAAAGCTCGTCTGATGCGCCTGCCGATCTCTGTGCGAATCGGTATGTTTTGCAAGTTGGGATTGGAAGAAGAAAGGCGACCGGTGCTGGTCACGGTCTGGTTGAACTCTCCGTGCAGGCGACCATCCCGCCTGGATATTTCCTTGGGCAGGGCATCCACATAAGTAGATCTCAGCTTTGAGATATGCCTGTATTCAAGAATGCAGGCAATGATCGGATGCTCGTCCTTGAGGGCTTCCAGCACCGAGGCATCAGTGGAGTAGCCGCTTTTTGACTTGGTCTTACCCTTGGTGGCAAGACCAAGTTCTTCAAAAAGAACCTTTTGCAATTGTTGGGTGGAATTGATGTTGAAGCCGTGGCCGGCGTGTTTGTATATTTCCGTCTCCAGCCGGGCCAGTTCACTGGCTAGCTCTGTGGAGAGGGCGGAGAGATAGGGAAGGTCGAGGGCGATGCCGGTTTGTTCCATTTTGGCCAGCACCACGCATAGTGGCAGCTCCATTTCGTAGAGCAAGTAGAGTTGCTCTTCGTCCATGGTCTGACCATAATATCTGGCCAACTCCAGGGTCAGCCTGGCATCGTCGGCGGCATAGGGAGCCACTTGCTCCAGAGGCACCATGTCGATGGAAATTTGCTTCTTGCCGGTGCCAATAAGTTCGCTGATGCGCACCATCTTGTAATTGAGAATGCGGTCGGCTTGATCTTTGAGACCGTGTTTATTGTCGGGATTGTCGATGTAGCTAGCCAGCATCGGATCGAAGACGACACAGTTGAGTTTGATACCCACTAAAGAGAGAACATTCATTTCGAACTTGGCGTTCTGGGCGATTTTGCCAACATTTGGGTCTTCCAGAATGGGCTTCAGCTTCTCGACTACATAAGCCGGGTCGAGCTGGGCTTTGCCGCCGGTAATCTGGTGGCGTACCGGAATATAGGCAGCCTTGATATGGGCGGTACTGAAACTGGTGTCTTTGGCAGCCAGCGTCTTCAACCCTTTTTCGTCGACGGCCAGTTTGAGGGTTTCGTCAAAACTGATGGCCCATCCTACTATTTCCGTATCGAGGGAGTTGACGCTTGTGGTTTCCAGGTCGATGGAGATAACTGATTGCCGGCGCAAATCATTGAGAAGGGCTTCCAGCTCGGCTTCGCTTGTCACCACCTGAGGTTCGGGCATAGGGGCGATGGTCACTTCTATCTGGGGGCGTTTGACGGTGACCATTCGACCGCGCCCGCCCTCTGCCAGGGCAGCCAGCTCGCGATTGAAATTGCCGCCCTCTTTCATGGCCGGAAAGAGGGTCAACTGTCCGCCCTTGGTCATGGCCGTAGCTTCTTCGCTTCTAACCGCTTGCACGGCTACCGGTTCTTTTACAGGTGGTAATTCGGGCATACCCAAGGTGCCATCGGCCGCAAAGCGCGCCAGCACCCTGGGTATGCGTGCGGTGAGGGTGCGAAAGTTCAAGCGCTGGAAGTATTCACTGACGGCACTCAGTTCGGGCATGGTGAGCAGACAATGGTCGAAATCGAAGTCGAGGGGAACGTCAAGACGAATGGTGGCCAGTCTCTTACTGTCGAAGGCACTCTGCCTGCCGTCTATAAGTTTTTGTTTGACCGAAGCAGATTTGATTTCGTCCAGATGCTCGTAAATATTTTCGATGGTGCCGTGGGCAGCGAGAAGCTTGGCGGCGGTTACTTCCCCTATCCCTTTGACGCCGGGAATGTTGTCCGATTTGTCGCCACAAAGACCTTTGTAGTCGGTAATCTGCTCGGGGTAGACCCCTAACTTTTCAAAGACTTTGTCGCGCTTATATGTTGTCAATTCGCCTTTGGAGGGCATCAGCACTTCGATGTTGTCTTTCTCGCCGGCCAGTAGCTGGAAGGCATCCTGGTCACCGGTGAGGATGATGACGCGCATACCTTTTTCTTCCGCTTGTTTGGCTACGGTGCCGATAACATCGTCGGCTTCCCAACCGGATAACTCATAGAGCGGTATTTCCAGAACCTTGACGCCTTCTTTGATGATGGGCCATTGTTGGGCCAGTTCGTCCGGCATTTCGGCGCGGTTGGCTTTGTAGTCTTGAAACTCTTCGTGGCGAAATGTCGGATCGGAAAGGTCGAAGCAAACTGCCAGCATGTCCGGCCTCTGCTTCTCAATCAAGTCGAAGAGGGAGGCGAAAAAGCCGTGCACGGCACCGGTGGGGGTGCCGTCCTTGGCTCTCAATCCTGATTTGAACATGGCGTAGAAAGAGCGAAAGGCAAGCGAACTTCCATCCACCAGCACCAGTGTCTTTGCTTCGTCCACGGCAAATTTTCCTCTCTTGTTTTTCTAGCTTAGCTTTCGGTTATTGGGCTGCGGCGGGACCAGCTTCCTGCCCACGGGGTCTCACCGGTCCAACGGTCTGGGCCAGGGCCGGCGCCAGAGGTTTGCCGTCGCAGAGGGACGGCGCCTGGGTGCCGGTGAGGGCGGCGATGGTAGGGGCGAGATCGGCCGGGGTGACGGCCTGACCATAGCGACCGCCCTGGATGCCGAAACCGTAGAGCACCATGGGTACCTGGGCATCGGCGCTGTAGGGCGAACCACTGGCGGTTCCATTGCTTTCGCTGGAGAAGATGAAGCCCGGTTTCGGAACTACATAGAGCTCGCCGCTTCTTTCCCAGAAGTAGCTGCGTCTCACACCTTCGCCGTAGGGACCGCTTGGAACCTGATTGGAATAGAGTTGGGCGGTGGTGATCACTTCCGCGATGCCCGGAACGGAGTGGGCAACTTTGGCGCAAAGTGCTTCAACATCAGGTTGTCTGTATTTGTTTTTGTCGATGGCAGCAAAGTTCAAATGCACGTAGGGCGGTTCGAAGGATTCAATCCAGTCGTCCGCTCCCAGTCTGTTATCGAGGCTGGTATCGAGGAAGGTCTTGAAGGTTTTGGCATCGATGCGGCCGCCGTCCAGTCCGCGTTCTTTTGAAAATTCCGGAATCTGTTGAGCGCCACTACTGGCGGTGAAGGCGATCAGGCAATTTCCCAGACCAACTTTTTGATCAAGATAAGAAAGCAAGCCGCTCAGCCCCTGGTCCATGCGCAAGACCAGGTCCTGCGCTTCCTGGGAAGCCGGACCGAAGTAGGAGATCAGTTTATCCCCGGCTGAAAGTCCGACCACGAGAAGGTCGGTATCAGTGTGATTGCCAAGACTTTCTTTCTCCACCGCTTCTCTGGCCAGATCAAAGACCATCTGATTGGCCATGGGCGTGACGGCCAGGGTGGAGTAAGCGCCTTCGCCTGGTACCGGTGTGTTGATCATATGGGGGAAGGCTTTGCCGTCTCCCACCAGGGGTCGCTCGTGGGTGTAATCATCACGGGTTGAGACACCGTACTGGGTTTCCGGCAAAAGTCTCAACCAGGGTTTGGCTGTGTAGCGCTCGGCCGGTCTGGTGTCGTTGTAAGCCTTGACCCAGTTCGGCAGGTCGCGGCTGTATTGGGAAGAGGTGACGAAATTGCCGGTCTTGACGTCGAACCAGAGGGCGATGTTCGCCAGGCGACCGCCCAGGAGCATGGCCTGGCTGTCGGAGACCGCCAGGGAAATAACTTTGGCGCGTCCATTGGTAGCCAGTTTAAATTCATCGCCGATGGTTGTGCCCTTCAGAAGTTTGGAACTACCGGCCGGGGCATTGGCGCCTGTCATCTGGGTGTTTTCATCGAAGACGCAGCTTATAGCTTTACCTTTGCGGCGGTCATACCATTGATCGGCGATGATGCCGTTGGCCCAGGGACCGGCGCCGGTGGCGATGGTGGCATTGCCGCAGGCGCTGAAGGTAGCGGCCTGGGAATAAGTGCAGTTGACGAAATTAGCGCCGGCTTCCGTCAGGAATTTGAGGCCGCCGTTACCCATCTTGTCCTGGTAACGCAGAAGGCTGCCGTAGGGCATTTTGTCGGCAACCAGCATGACCACCAGCTTGGGTCTGGTCGGGGTGGCGCTGAATCCCACCTGAGGCTGGGCGCTCACTTGATTTATAACGGCGCTTTCAAGATTAAATGCCAGAGTCAGCATTAGCGCCAGGCAAGCTTTAAGCCTTGCATTCATTATTATCACTCCCCATTAATTCCAAATTCTTACTAAGTTCTACGCGGACCAGCCCTCGTGCTTGCTGTCTGCCTTTCCGGCATTGAGCTGGAACGGGCTCCGCGGTGGCAGCCAAGGGCAAGAAATATATCCTTTCCGAGAGCCTTTTGAACTTTCGGCGATTCCATATTTTACCGGCAATTACCTCATGAAAAGTAGCGCCTTGAGAGCCATTTGAAAGGAATTGTGTTAAGGATTATCTTGATATCTTTGTGAAGAATGAGACAAAGATGCTCATCGAGAAATAGAATTGAGCGCAGAAACCCATCCTTTGTGCCCATTGTCATTCGCTCCCGCACCAGGGAGCGAGAACTCAGGAGTAAAACATGTCTGACCGTACCAAATTGCTGAAAAAAGCCGTTCTCACCAGTGTCGGCGCTTCTTCCAACGTAGAGCGCGTCAAAGATGCTCTCAAGGAAGCCATGCAGGACCTCGTCAAAGTAGGACAAGAACTGATTGACGATCTGGAAGAGAAAGGCAAAATCAAGACTGAATCAGCACAGTCATTCTTGAAAGGCCTCTCGGATGAAGCTGCCAAGCGTACCGGTACCATCGAGAAGAAAGTCTCCGGTAAATTCCAGAAGAAAGTAAAAGACGCTGCTCGCGAATTCGGTTTTGTATCTTTAGATCAATACGAAGAAGTGGTAGAGCGCCTCAAAACCCTGGAGAACCATCTTGGTATCACTCCCGTGGTCAAGTCTGCCTGTGAAGACGCCGTCGAGTGCGACGTTGAAGCTGAGAGTGGCTGCGAGACTGAAGCCGAAGCCGAAGGCGGCAAAAAGAAGAAAGGCAAGCGCCAGGACTAGTTCCTGAGGCTTTGACCTAAAGTAATTCAGCTCCGGCTGGTGGAATCTGAGGCACACGCTGACCGCTCTTTGGATCGGTCAGCGTTGCTCCTTTAATGGTGTTTTGCAGGTCGCTGTCGGCCGGCATGAGGGGGGAGCGCAGTTGCCACTCTCCGGTCAGAGCCGGACAGGTTGTGTCTTCCGACCCGCCTTCGTAATTGAAGGCGCTCTTGCACCAGGAAACATTGCTCGGGCTGGGAGAGCTTTGCTTTTGTGCTGAAGGGCTGTTGGCCGTGAAAGCTTCATCGCTTTCCCGGGCGGAAGAGTCAGGCTTGAGGCTGCCGCCGTAATCTCTAGCCAGGCTCGACCAGATTATCTGGTTGGCGCTTTTATAAGCGTCCTGGCAATAGAAAACCAGTTGACCTTCCCGGTTTGTGACGGTGGCAAAAGGATAATCAGCAAATGAAAGAGCCTGATAGCGGCTCTTTGAGGGCCTCAAGGCGCGGCTATCGATGGTGATAGTCTGGGGCCTGGCTCGCAGATAGTCGCCCTGGGCTTTCAGCTCGCTCAGGCTCTTTCCTTCTACCATAATCTGGGTGTCGGGCTTCTGGTAAATGCCGCGGGCTGTTCCGAAGACCTGCATCTTACCGTTCAGCCAGGGTGAATCAAGCTTGGCTGCCGGATTTTCCGTGAGAGCCTGGGCGCTTTCGTAGAGTTCGCTTTCAGAAAGTCCGCTGGCTACAGGTCTGAAGGCAAAACGCTTGCCGAGAATGAAACTATCTTTCTCTTGATCGGGTCGATTAATGCCGCCGGCCGCCAGGAGAAAAAGATGGGCGCCGCAATCGAAGGAAGCGGCCGCCACTCTATCGGCATTGGCTCTGGCTGCTGCTGCCAGTTTTCCTATATTGAGCAGGAGTTGCTGTTGTTTGCGTTCATACTCAATGCGGGATTCCCGCAAGGTAATTTCCTCATTCAGTTTCTTCCGCTCTGCCGGTGTCTGGTTCAGACCTGACTTGCTGCGCAAATAGGACAGTTCTCCTACCAGCAGGTAGTTCTTGTCGGTGCTGTCTTTCATGCGCTTGAGGGCATTGGCTTGCATGATACGCGCCGTGGCCAGGGTGTCGTTAGCAGCCAGATTGGTGTTGTATAGGCTGGTCAGGAGGTCTGTGACCAGTTTCTTCTGAAAGGATTTTTGCCCTGGCAGGGTGGGCTCGCCCCGGGCTGAAACCACCACCGGCAGCGCCGAAGCCGGGAACCTTCTGGAGCCGTTCTTAAAGGCTGCCGCCACAGCCAGTTGCCCTTGTTCTTTGGGACCGCCTTTATAGAGATAGGAAAAGCTGCGGGCATCGGTGTTCTGAATCAGGCAACTGTTTGCCTCAGTCTCTATGGCTTCGTCGATTTCAAGATAACTCTTATAGCTTCTATCGCTTTCCCCGAGGGGATCGTCGGTGAGGGTGCGCAGGCGACTGTTGCCGGCTTGCGAGAGGCTGTCGGAAGGAGGAGGAGGGGGCGGAAAGGTCTCATTGACGACATTTCGCAAGTACCCGGGCGAGATGGGGGTGGTCTGGTTGCGCAAAAAGTGATAAAGCAGAAGCGAAAGCGAGTCTCCCGGACTCATTTGTTTGATGACGGGATTGGCTGTGGGCGAGAGTCTGCCGCTGCCACTGCCGGCGTTGCCGGCGTATTCGGTCCAATTGCCATTTCCCAGCCAGGTCTTGCACTGCAAGAGGGAAGCGAGACTGTCCATAGTCGCCAATCTGCCATGGGGAAAGGAGATAGCCAGGCAGGTTGGTAGAGGCTTGGACAGCGGTGCAGCCGTAAGCGACTCTTTGTCCGAAGCGCCCAGGCTGATGCAGATGCGCCTTTTGATATAGCTGACTGCCCCTTTGCCTGAGCGGCGATTGTGCTCTTCCATGGTGGCTTCCAGTAAGAGTGCCGAGGGTAGGGTCTGTCTGTCTTTAAGGGGCACGAAGTCGCCGGTCCTCACTATCTTTGATTGGAGCGGTTCCTGGTGGAAGATGAAGGACGTTGGAGTTTTAAGTGGTATCGGCACCGGTACCATGGTCTTGAGCCGGCCGTTCTCAACATAGGGCGCCTTTTCTTCGTCATTCTCGGCGGGAATTTTGCTCAAGCCCTGGCCGTGTTTTAAGGTACCGCATTTGATGCTCAGATCGGTCAGTTTTTCCGACTGGCGCAGGCTGCCCACAATGGTTTGTCTGACCCGCGCGTAAGTGTTGGTGGGTAGGACAGAGACTCCGTTTTGGGAGGGCTTATCCTTAACCGGGCTCGGCTTCAAATTCGCTTCCACTAAGGTGAGCAGTCTTGCTCTCTGGCTGAGAAGTTCGGCATAGTCTTTCTCTGCTTCTTCTTGCACCACTTTCAATTCGAGGCGGTTGGCCAGGTAAAGGCTGGTGCGCAGGAGACTTACAACAGTATTGAAGCTGCGTGCTCTGTTCAAATCGTCTGGTGGTTGATTGAGAACCAGGGCTCCGAAGTCCCTGTGGTGCACCGCCAGATTTGAAACTTCGGCAGCGGCCTGGTAGGCGGCGCGGTCTATGGGGTCGATATCTATATCTTTGATGTTGAGCCAGGCGATGGCCATGACATAGAGGCTGATAACTCCACTTACGGCCAGGGTGGCAAGCCATAAGACCGAAAGGGAATACCAGTCGGTGCCGCCTTTCCTTATGCTAACGGAGTTGCCTGATTCCGCCGCCTTAGACTGGTTGTCGGGCGAAGTCTGTCTGCTAATCTCCCCGGGTTCCATCAAGGGCGTCTGTCTGCTCTCGTTGTTGTCGAACCTGGCCTTTCTTAGTTGAATGGCTGTGTCTATCCTAGCACTTGCCCGATGCTTTTCTTTGCCTGTAATTTTGTTTCTGGTACCATGCTTGGTGGTGGTCTGAATCGGTTATTGAAGTATGCTGCACCGCTTTTACTATTTTCCAAAAGCGCACTTGCCCGAACTCCTCGTGCAGGGGGTGAACCTGAGCCTCACTCTGGCACTGGGGTTGACCTTGCTACCGGTTCTTCCGGTGGTTGCCATGGGTGACTCTCATCCCCCGGCAGCGGTCCGCCCGGTAACCGGCAGTAGACCGGCCGATTCGGAGCTTTCGCAGGTACAAAAGCTCATTGCCGAAGGTTCGCTGATGACGGCCAGACCTCGGTTGGAAAGGCTTCTCATGCAGTATCCCGCCGACGGAAAGGTGGCCCTGACGGCGGCTCGGCTATATCAGGATATGGGTCTTTCCGCCCTGGCCATCATTCAATATGAGCGCGTGCGGCAACTTCAGCCTCATCTGGTGGAGCCCCTTGTGGCTCTTTCCCGCTTGCACCTGGAGAACCTCAGCAGTGCCCTGGCCCTCAGCCTGGCGGAAGATGCAGCCCATATGGCGCCGGCCGATAAAGAGGCCCGCCTGGCGCTGGTGGAAGCCTTGCTGGCCAACCAATATTTGCGTCGGGCCAGGGAGCAAATGGAGAGCTTACTTTCGCTCTATCCCAATGACGGCAATATCTTGCATGCCGGTTCCATGGTGTTACAGGCCTGTGGTGAAAACGAAAAAGCGCTGCAACTACTGGAAGCGGCTACACGCAGGGCTCCCGCCAGGTTGTCCTGGCAGACCGAACTGGCTAATCTCTTGCAAGTGCAGGGCGCTTTCCGTGAGGCCCGCAATACCTTGCAGTCCGTCATCGAGGCCGATCCTTTCAACCTGGAGGCCCTCACCGTCCTGGCCCATCTCTACGAATTTGATCTGGGTCAGTATCTGGAAGCGCGGGAAGTCTATCGCCGCATTTTGCAGTTCCTGCCTGACGATACGGGCAGCCAGGCCGGTGTAGAACGCTGCACGGCCAAGCAGGCCGACCTGGCTCTCTGGTTCAGGGGCATTCTCTACCGTGCCCTCGGAATTTCAGCCGGTGAAAAAGCCCGCAACTGAGTCGCGGGCTTTTCTCTTTCCATGCTGCTTCCGGTCTACTGTTGGGTAGACTTGGTGAGAACCCGCTTGGGTCCGTGGATAGGATCTTCTATAACCACGGTCTTGTCTCTGGTCGGTCCGACTGAGACGATGGCTACGGGGCAATCCAATTCATCGGCGATGAAATCCAGGTATCTCTGCGCTTCCAGGGGCAGTTCCTTGAAGCTGCGCAGATCGCCGGTGGGTTTCTTCCAGCCCGGGAACGACTTGTAGATTGGTTCCATATGTTTGAAGTTGGAACCAATGGAAGACATTTCCTTGTGGGTGGAGCCGTCTCTCTTATCTTTGTAGGCTACACAAATTTGAATTTCATCGAACTCGTCAAGCACATCAAGTTTGGTGATGGCCAGGCAATCGAGACCGTTGATACGCACCGAATAGCGACCGATCACGGTGTCGAACCAGCCGCAACGGCGAGGGCGACCGGTGGTGACGCCTACTTCCGCCCAGGCTTTGCCTGTTTGACGAAGCATCTCGCCTATCTCGCCTTCTTGTTCGGTAGGGAAGGGACCTTCGCCCACGCGTGTCATGTAGGCTTTTGATACGCCGATGACACGGTCGATGATGGTCGGACCGATACCGGCTCCGATACAGGCGCCGCCTGCAGAGGGGCTGGAACTGGTGACGTAGGGATAGGAGCCGTGGTCGAGGTCGAGGAGGGTGCCCTGGGCGCCTTCAAAGAGAATGTTTTTGCGGGCCTGCACGGCGTTGAAAATGTATTCGGAAGTGTCGCAGACATACTTGCGAATCTGCTCGGCATAGCCGCTGTACTCTTCCAGAATGGCTTTGGCGTCGAAAGGAGGAATGTTGTACATGCGCTCCAATAGAACGTTCTTGCGCGGTACCATCCATTCCAGTTTTTCTTTCAAGACTTCCTTATCGAGCAAGTCTTCCATGCGAATACCGCTTCTGGCGCACTTATCGGCATAGGTGGGACCGATGCCGCGCTTGGTGGTACCAATCTTGTTGGCGCCGCGGCTTTCTTCTTCAGCGGCATCGAGAGCCAGGTGGTAGGGCATGGTCACATGGGCCGAGGCTGATACTTTCAGCTTGGTGTCATCGAGACCGCGCTTCATGAGAGCACCGAGCTCGTTTATGAAGGCTTTGGGGTCGATAACCATGCCGGGGCCAAGAATACAGGTCTTACCCTCGTAGAGGATACCGGAAGGGATGAGGTGGAACTTGTAGGTCTCGCCATCGACCACAACCGTGTGACCGGCGTTGGCGCCACCCTGATATCTCACAACTACGTCGGCGTTACGGGCCAGGAGGTCTGTGACCTTAGCCTTTCCCTCGTCTCCGAACTGTGCACCGACAACTATTACGTTAGCCAAGGTCAAAAATCTCCAAATGAGGAAGTAAGAATTCTCACATCTCGGTCAAAAATAACGTCTTCCAAAGCTTTTTCACGCCACAAGGCTGCTTCCGGTTTAAGCCATTAATTTCGTCAACCGCTAACCGCTGTTTGGTTGGGTCGCCGAAAACGGGGCTCATCCCGGGGAAAGGGCATAGAAAGTTGTCTTTCACCTGAAATCTGAAAGAAACTTCCGACGCGTTTTTGACCCAGATAGTCTAGGTCACTCGCCAAGAGCTGTCAATTTCCAGGGCGCAAACCGGTTATTATTACTTACTTATGCAAAGCATTTTCAGCCCTGCCTTGACTACTATTCAACCGGTTGCCACCAGGCTTTTTGCCAGCGCCCAGAGCTCCGGTCGCATGGCTCATGCTTTCCTGCTCACGGGCCGCGATCAGGCTTCCAAGTGGCTCCTGGCGCGGCAATTGGCTATCTATCTCAATTGTGAAAAGCCGGAAAAAGCCGAGCTCGGCCCCTGTTTGATGGTGGGTGCGGGTCATAGCTCGGGGCGCCTGGAAGAAGAGGTCTTAGCGACAGATGAACTGCTTAACAATCAGGCAGTCTTTTCTCGGGCTTGCCAGAACTGTCGCTGGCTTTACCGCGATACTCACCCCAAGGCCTGGTATGTGCTCAGTAACGAGAGCGGTGCCAGCGGCAAGATTCCCGTTGAAAAAGCCAGGCAATTGTCGGAGGAGCTTTCCCTCACCACCAGTTATGTGCGGGTGGTGGTGGTAGATGACGCCTCCGAATCCGCCTTTCATAGACCGGCCGCCAACGCACTTCTCAAGACCATCGAAGAACCGCGTTCCAACTGCCTTTTCCTTTTCTTTGCCAATGCCGTGGATGATGTGCTTGCCACCATTGTCAGTCGCTGCCAGGTGGTGCCGCTCTTGAACAGCCGGGCTGAGAATCTCGGCATCCTGGCCCATGTGGGTCTCTTGCCGGGACGCAAGTTGGAGGCGCAGGACGAAGCCGCCAACAAAGCTTTCTGGGAAAGCGCCGTTGTTAAGGAGCTGGCCGGTGAGACCTTCTTGAGCGAGGCCGATCGTCATCATGGCGCCAGGCTGGCCCAGGACGCCCTTGCTCTGGCACACAAGCTTCACGAACTGCTTGAGGAGGAGCATGCCCCGGAAGAGGTTTTCGATGCCCTGCTTGCTCTTGAACTGAGGCGTATCAAGACCGGCAAGGCTGCCAATCTGGCCCGCTATGCCGGCACGCTGGTAGCCCTGACGGAAGAAGCCAAGCGTCGAGTCGATCAGTACGTGGGAAAAAAGGCTGTTTGTGAATCTTTTGTTTTAAGTTGGCAGCAACTGAGGCAAAAGAACTTTATCTGAGATAAAAGCAAGGTATAAGCTTTATTAGGTTAGTCAAGTAGAGATCATTATCAGACCGAAATGGCGGTCAAAGCAAGCTGGGTAGAGAATAAGACAAAGGACCTGTGAGAAGCGATGTTTAAGAAGAAAACCGACGGTAAGGGCAAAGGCGATGCTCCGGCATCAGCGCAAGAACCGGCTGCCGCTCAAGCTTCTCCCCCTGCCGCGCCGGCTACTCCCACCCCTTCTTCATCGGGCTCGGGCCTGACGCCGCCGCCGGCTGCCGGTCCCAACCAGTCTCAGGTGGGTTTGCCCGGCGCGCCTCCCGATAGTGCCCAGGGCGGCAGAAATCCTTACAAAATCAGTATCGTTTCCGATGTGCTGATGCCCCTGGCCCTGGCCGGTGTTTGCGTCGGCGCCTTTGGTGCCACCTTCAAGATTGTGCCTGATAAGACCGGTGTCTACGGTGTGGATAAAGAGTTGGTCGGTCTGGAAGTCAAAGATGCCAGCCTGGTTTCGCCCAAACTGTTGGAAGAGGTCGAGCAGCTCGAACCGGTGAAACTTTTGCGCAAGGGCGATAATGCCGCTGCCCTGGCCGCCGCCAAAGCACTGGCAGCCAAGAAGCCCGAGGATGTGCGGGCCCTTATGGCCTGTGCCAAGGTTCTCATCGAAGCGGGCAGCAAAGCCGACAAGGAAAACGGTTTGAACCTGATCGGTAAGGCTTGCGAATTAGTCACTTACAGCCCTCTTGTGCAGCTAGAGTATGCCAGAGACTTAAATCTCCTCAATCGCGACGACGATGCTGTTGCCGCCTATGAAAAAATTGTGCGACGTTTTCCCGATTCAGCCCTGCAAGCTAAAAAGGAAGTGGCTGATCTCTATCTCAAGACCAATCGCTCTGCTGATGCCGTCAAGACTTTGACCGAACTGATTGCCAGTGATCCCAAAGATCCGTCCTTCGAGAGGAAATTGGGTCTGGCTCTTGCTCAGGATGGAAAGCAGCAGGAAGGTTTTGAGGAGTTTCGCAAAGGCTTCACCAAAGAGCAAGACGTGCTTGGATATCCATACGCGGTGCACGAGTTGGTCTCTAAGCATGCCGGTCTTGTGGAAGCAGCTCTCAGTGAGGCTGAGAAGAAGGTGGCCAAGAATCCCCATGATTTGGAAGGCATGCTCACCCTGGCCAGGCTCTATATCGGCACCAATAAGTTGAAGGAAGCCCGTGACACCCTCGAGAAAGCTCGTAAGTTGCAGGAATTGAACCCTGACTTGCACGAGATCATGGCGGAAGTGATGTGCCGGCAGAATCAGTCTACATCAGGGTTTGATGAATTCCGTATGGCTGTGTCCAACCTGCATTTGAAAGACTAGCCGGTTATTGGCGCTGTTTTTCAATTCTCGCCAGTTCGCTATACAACTCGCGCTCTTTCTCCGAAATTTCCGTCGGTATGACGATCTTGGTTCGCACCAGTTGATCGCCGGCTACGCCGCCGTCTCGGCTCGGTAGTCCCTTGCCTTTCAATCTCAGTAAGCGACCGCTCTGGGTGCCCGCCGGAATTTTGATTTTTACCGGTCCTTCGATGGTTGTCACCACAGCCTCTGAGCCTACCACGGCCTGTGCCGGACTGACCGGCAATTCGCAGACGAGATTGTCACCGTCTATGGTGAAGTAAGAATGTGGTTTGACTTTAATGCGCAGGTAGAGATCGCCCTTGACTGTGCTACCGCCGGCAGTGGCACCTTCACCGGGGACTCGTACTTTTTTCCCGGGTCTCAGTCCGGCCGGGATCTTGACTTCGATGGTGCGAGGTTTGCCTCCCGGTGCGCTCAGTTGCAAGGTGCGTTTGGCGCCTCTGGCCAGTTCTTCCAGGGTCAATTCCACGTCCGCTTCCTGATCGAGCACCTGTCTTCTGGTCGTACCGCCATGGGCTTTCTGTTGTTGGGGTGAACCGAAGGTCTGACCAAAGAGCATGTCGAAGAAATCGGAGAACGACTTGTTATTGTGCAGGTCGCCCAGATTTCCGAAGTCGAATGTGAAGCCGCTGTCGGGCGGTGGTTTGAAGTTGTCGCCGCTCTTCCAGTTGGCGCCCAATTGGTCATAACGGCTGCGCTTTTCCGGGTCTTTGAGAACCTCGTAGGCTTCGTTTATTTCCTTGATGCGCTCTTCTGCTTTTGGATCGTTTTTGTTGGCATCCGGATGGTATTTCCTGGCCATCTTGCGATAGGCTGCCTTGATATCATCGGCGCCGGCTTTACGTTCCACACCCAGTATTTCGTAGTAGTCCTTGAACTTGACCATTCAGACCTGTCTTTCAGTACGGAAGCTAAGTGTAATTCTATAACTAATAGCATGAATAGGCCGGCAAGCAGCAATCAAGAGACTCGATTCAAGCAAGAGTGCCTTGATTGAGACCGGTGTGGTTCAGTATGAAACTACAGGCTCTTTAAGAACCGCTATCTTGGTTGTGCCGGCAAGGAAAGTCAAGGCGTCAGTGTGTTCTGCGGCCCGGTGGGAGGAGATGGTTATCCGCACCGGTGCTCCTACCAGGGGCACCGAACTGACGAAGGGTACTGAGCCAAGATTGAGGAAGGGACCAATGTCGTAAGTGGCTCTCACCTGAAACTCGTAGATCTTGTTGGTAGGGTCGGGGGTGACGGTGACGGCGGTGTTGGGACCGTATTGGGTGGAAACTTTGGTGGTCAGGTCTGTTTCAGTGATGAAGAGGTCGCAGCCGCAGCCGTTGAAACCGCCTACCGGTGCTAACTTGGCAAATTGTCCGATGCCCGATGATTTCGTCTGGTTGGCTGAATTGCTCATCTCTTGCAGCGCCTGAGCGTAGGTTGAAGAGTTGGAAGCTTGCACGGCGCTGTTTTGCGCTAGAAAGGCCAGTGAGGCGTAGCCGGTGGCGAAGCTCAAGAGGTTGATGAAGGGAAGCATGATGACCAGGATGAAAATCATGAAAGCCGGTGCAAATTCAGCCATTTGAGCCGATGCGCCGATGTTCCTTCGTCTGCCCTGTGCAAGTATTCTTCTTAAACTGACCATTTCCCATCCCCCAGCGCCTGTTCAAGTTCTACCACGGTGGAGCCTAAACTATGTATATAGGTCCAAAATTCGCTGACTGCACCTTATTTGCTGGTGTTGGGGTGCAGGTGAGTCAGTTCACCGGATAAATATTTTGCGAATTGTTGTGAGAATTGCCCAAAGGTGGAATAATCGAATTAGCTTTGGTTAATCTTGTGCCGGGCATGCGCTCGTCAGTTTGGGGCGTCTCTCTCTAGTGCTTCTACTCTGCTTTCAGGTTTTGCTTATGCCGGGTCAGGTAATGTTTTCATACTCATCAAATCGCTTCAGGCCGCGGGGACAGTCATCAGTTGAACTGGTGGCGGGTCTTATCATCCTCGTTCCCATTGTTTTAGTACTCTTCGACCTGGCCGTGATTGTGCTTGGTGTGCAAATTAACGACTCCACCTGTCGAGAGGCGGCCCGTGTCGCTTCCATCGGTGATCCCACCGATTGCGACAAGCGTGCCCGGGCGGTGGTAGCAAGAGCCAATGCCCAGGGTAGCTCGATGCTTTCTAATTTCCAGATGTTCAGTTGCACCAGCACCGTTACGCCCGCCCAGGTTAATGCCATGAAGCTCAATTTCGGCGGTCCGGTAAGCGGTACGGTGACCGTCGTCACCCGGGTGGACATACATCCCTTTGTGGTGCACTATGCCTACTCCGGTGGTGCTCCCATCACCTTCCAGGCCACCCAGACCTATCCCTTCACCTATGTGGTGCCGAACACCGCCGGTGGACCATAGCCAGCATTTTTACCGTTGACAGGCACGGATAGGAAAACGGGCGGTCATAGACCGCCCGTTTTCATTAATCTGGTTGGTTGTGATTCGGCCTCAGGCCAGAAGAACTTTGGAGAGTTCTTGCAGGGTGGTCAGGTCGATTTTGACGCCGGGACCCATGGTGGTGCTTACATAAATGGACTTGATGTAGGCGCCTTTAACGGAAGCCGGTTTCACTTTCTGAACTTGCTCAACGGCTGCCGCCATGTTCTTCAACAGTCTGGCATCGTCGAAGGAGAGCTTACCGATAGCCATCTGCACAACGCCGCCGTCTTTTTCAGCGCGGAAGGAAACCTTACCGGCTTTCAATTCTTTGATGGTCTTGCCGACGTCAAAGGTGACTGTGCCGTCTTTCGGGTTAGGCATCAGACCTTTCGGTCCGAGGATTTTACCCATTTTGGAGAGCATGGCCATGGCATCGGGAGTTGCTACCAGTTTGTCGAAGTCCAGGAAGCCGCCGCCGATTTTCTCGACCAACTCTTCTGCTCCGAAATGATCAGCACCGGCAGCCTCAGCTTCTTTCAGTTTGTCGCCTTTGGCCACGACTGCCACTCTTACGTCTTTACCAGTGCCGCCAGGCAGGTTGACGGTGGAGCGAACTTGCTGATCGTTCAGCTTAGGATTGACTCCCAGTCTGAAGTGCAGTTCCACGGTCTGGTCAAACTTGACGGAATTCTCTTGCTTGAGAGCTTTGATAGCTTCTTCAGCAGTTACCGCTTGATTGTGCTCGGCGTAAAACTTATCGAGCTTTTCACGTCTTTTAGTCAGCGTAGCCATTTTTGAAAATTCCCTGGTTCTTTATTTATGCGTCTTGCGATTTACTTTGTGGTCGAGCTATAGCCCAAGGGCTTAGTCGACTACGGTGATACCCATATTTTTGGCAGTGCCGACAATCATGCTCTCGGCTGCTTCCAGAGTGGTGGCATTCAAGTCAGGCATTTTAACCTTGGCTATTTCCGTCACTTTGGCTTTGGTCAGGGTGCCGACTTTGTTTTTGTTGGGGGCGGCAGAGCCTTTTTCCACGTTGGCGGCTTTCTTGATAAGTTCAGCAGCCGGCGGGGTTTTGAGAATGAAGTCGAAAGAACGATCTTCATATACGGTGATTTCTACCGGTACTACGGAACCGGCTTTGTCCTGGGTTTTGGCGTTGTATTCCTTGCAAAATTGCATGATGTTCACGCCATGCTGACCGAGCGCCGGACCGATGGGCGGTGCGGGGTTGGCTTTGCCAGCCTGAATTTGAAGTTTTACCTTGCCTACTACCTTTTTCACGGTTCTAATCCTACGTAGCTATCTTGAATGGTGATATATCGAATGTATTATGCGCGGAAATATGGATCATATGGTAGATACGCGCTTGCGTCCACCACATTTACACTTTTATAACCTGATTGAACTCCAGTTCGACTGGGGTTGCGCGTCCAAAGATGATAACAGAAGCTTTGATGCGCTCTCTCTCCAGGTTTACTTCTGTAACTTCGCCGGTAAAGTCGGCGAACGGTCCGCCGGTGATACGTACGAAGTCTCCCACCTTGACGTCGATGGCGGCTGGTTTCTTGCCCTTCATGCCGGTCATGGCCATCTGGCGCCGCAGTATCTTGCGAATTTCGGAGTCTTGCACCGGTGTCGGTTTCTTGCCGGCGCCAACATATTTCGTTACACCAGGGGCTTCCCGCACCACTCTCCAGGAGTCATCATCAAGGATCATTTCCACGAAGACGTAGCCGGGGTACTCACGCTCGCGCTTCTCAACGCGCTTGCCGTCCTTCACCTTTGTGACCATCTTCTCAGGCACGATCACGCCGAAGATACGGTCCTGGGCACCCATTGTCAGGATGCGCTTCTCGATGTGTTCCTTCACTTTGTTTTCGTGACCGGAAGCGGTTTGCACCGCATACCATCGTCTCTGACCGTCAGTCTTGATAAAGCCCATTGTTTGAATTTGCTCCTTAACCCCTGCCCACGCCGGCGCCGTGGATGCGAGCCCAGTGCTCAAGTGGTCCGAAGATCACGTGTCCCAGAACCCAGTCAATCCCCAGGACCATTACTGTGATCGCGGAGACCAGGAAGATTACGCTCCAGGTTTCGCGCACAATTTGACGGCGGTCAGGCCAGGTGATTTTGCGGTGCTCGATGGCTACTTCGCGCAAGAACTGGGCGGCCCCTGCAAAACCGGACGGCTCTTTTTCCGTCGGATTTTTCTTGGGTTGCTTGTCTTGCTCTTCGGACTTCGACTCAACCATCTTCACGCCACCAGCTTTGGTTTGGGTGCCGACTTGTTCGCCGTCATCTTCGTTTGTCGTTGCCATCTTGTTAGCTTATCCACTATATAATTCGCGCCCTGAAGGAATCGAACCCTCATCAAAGGTTTTGGAGACCCCCGTTCTACCGTTAAACTAAGGGCGCACTGAGACCCGACAAGCGGGTCCTACCTTATTTTGTAAGGTGTTTATTTCTTGGTCTCTTTATGCTCAACAGTGCGACGGCAGAATTTGCAGTACTTGTTGAGGTTGAGTCTTTCGGGATCGTTTCTCTTATTTTTCATGGTTGTGTAGTTGCGTCTTTTGCACTCTCCACAAGCCAGGGTGATGATGATCCGATCATCTTTCTTAGCCATGACTAAACTCCCACGGACTAGTTCACTACGGTATAAAGCGTTCTCAAAAAAGAACGCAAACCAAAAAGGCCTCCTCGGAGGCGTCAAGTCAGTATATCCAAGAGCCCGAAAAACTGTCAACAAAGCTAGAATATCTATTTTCAGGGCCAACCCTTACCAAAATTAGCAAGCGGTAACTTTGTCAGCGAGATTTTCTACTTTGAGGCTCATGAGGGCGAAAAAACTCAATTCAGGGGCTGAAGATGGCAGGCATTTAATTTGCTTCGTTAAGAATCGTCTCGCAACTCTTGTTGCCAGGGGGCGAAAACTACCTCTTGGAGACGGTTCCGTCATTACTAGAGGGCTCTCATCATTGACCCTCGTTGTTCTATTTATATGTACTTGTTTTATTCAGGGGGGCTGCGCCGAAGAGCTGTCCCATTTGCGAAAACCCTATGAAGACGGAGTTCTGCGCATAAACCTGGGCACCGAGCCTCCGGGTCTTGACTGGCATACTTCCACCGACTCCACCTCTTTCGATGTGGTTTCCAATTTGATGGTAGGGCTCACCCAGTACACCAATGAGTTGGAGGCAAAACCAGCCTGTGCAGCCAGTTGGGAAGTTCTGGACGGTGGCAAGCGCTATCTCTTCCACCTGCGCCGCGATGTCTATTGGACAGACGGTAAGCCTGTCACCGCCTACGATTTCGAATTTGCCTGGCGTCGTCTCCTGGCTCCGGAAACGGCGGCCCAATACGCCTTCTTCCTCTATGACATTGTTGGTGCCAGGGCTTTCAATACCGGTGCGAGCAAGGATGTAAATACGGTCGGTCTGAAAGCCCTGGACCCCTATACCTTTGAAGTGAAGCTGGCCAAGCCCGCCGCCTACTTCATTTATTTGACGGCATTCTGTCCCAGTTTTCCCCAGCGAAAGGATATCGTGGAGCGCTACAAAGATCGTTGGACCGAGCCGGAGAACCTGGTTACCAACGGTCCTTTCAAGCTTTCTTACTGGCAGCACGAATATAAGATTGAGTTGACGGCCAATGAAAAATTCTTCGAAGGGGCTCCCAAACTCAAACGCATCAAGATGTTCATGGTGCCGGAGGCTTCCACCGCCTTTGCTCTTTACGAGAATAACGAACTCGATTTCGTGGACAATCGGAGCTTCTCGACCCCTGATGTGGAGCGCTTTCGCCATTCCCCGCAGTATAAAAATTTCCCGCTACTGCGCGCCTACTATCTGGCTTTCAATGTCAGTAAAAAGCCTTTCGACAATGCCGATGTCAGGCGTGCCTTTGCCCTCAGTGTAGACCGTAACGTCTTTCCCAAGATCTTGCGTCGGGGCGAGAGACCGACCAGTAGCTGGATTCCGCCGGCTCTGGGCGGCGGCGGCAGTGACTCCGGTCTGGGTTTCAATCCCGAGGAAGGTCGCCGCTTACTGGCCCGGGCTGGCTATCCAGACGGCAAGGGTTTTCCTGAGACCAAACTTCTTTATCCCAATCGCGAAGATGTGCGCCTGGTGGTGGAAGCCACTCAGGATGAGATCAAGCGCAATCTGGGCGTTAAGGTGGAATTGGTCAATCAGGAGTGGAAGGTTTATCTTGCTACTACCCGTAAGGATCCGCCGCAGATGTTCAGAGACTCTTGGGGGGCCGATTTCCCTGACCCTGAGACCTTTATGAATCTCTTCACCAGCTATAACGGCAACAATCACACACGCTGGCACAGCGCCGAGTACGACCGGCTCATCGAAGCGGCGGAAGGGGAGCAAGATAAGAACAAGCGGGCTGAACTGTACAGGCGGGCTGATGTAATGCTCTGCCGGGAAGCGGTGCCTATTGTGCCGGCCTATCTGGCTACGCAGAACATAATGGTCAAGCCCTGGGTAAAAGGCATAGCCATCAATCCTCTCGATTTCCAGTTCTTCAAGACTGTCACCGTGGGCGATACCGCGGCCGGGGAGGTCTCAAAGAGTCCATGATCTTTCCCATTCTCAAAAGACTCTTCATGGCCGTGCCGGTGCTCTTGATTGTCGCTTCCCTTACTTTCCTTCTGGTGCGAATCGTGCCCGGTGGTCCCTTCGATTCGGAAAAGAGTTTGCCCCCTGAAATAGTTGCCAACCTGAATGCCAAATATCACCTGGACAAGCCGGTGCATGAGCAGTATGTGCTCTATATCGGGCGTCTCTGCCGCGGCGATCTGGGGGTCTCGTACAAGTATGTCAACCGCACCGTCAACGACATTCTCTTTGATGCCTTTCCCGTTTCCTGTCAGCTCGGTTTTGTCGCGCTTGTTCTGGCTGTGGCTTTCGGTGTGCCCCTGGGTGCAATAGCCGCTCTTGGTCGGGGCGGTCGGCAGGATTTTCTAGCCATGTTCGTCTCCACCCTGGGAGTGTCCGTACCCGGGTTTGTAATAGGTGCCGGTCTTATTTATATCTTTGCCATTCAGTTGAAATTACTGCCGGTGGGACTCTGGGAAAGCCCCTGGCATGTGATACTACCGGCAGTGACGCTGGCCTTCTCTCCCGGGGCTTATCTGGCCAGGCTTACCCGGGCAAGCGTGCTGGAGATTGTGGAAAAGGACTGGGTGCGCACGGCGCGCTCCAAAGGTCTTTCCTATCAGGCTACGGTTCTGCGCCATATTTTGCGCAATTCTCTCATCCCGGTGGTGACTGTGCTTGGCCCCTTGACGGCCATCGTCATCACCGGCTCCTTTGTGGTGGAGTACATCTATGCCATCCCCGGCATGGGGCGCTTCTTTATTACGGCCGTGATGAACCGTGATTATGATTTGATTCTTGGCACTACCCTGGTTTTCGCCTTGCTCCTCGTCATTGCCAATACCTTCGTAGATGTGGCCTACCAGTTGCTCGACCCGCGCATGCGCATGAATGCGGAGGATTGAGAACTTGTCCGAGAAGCGAAACAGCGCCCTGCAAAGGTTGAGCAAAATACCAACGGCCATGGTCGGGCTCTTTATCATTCTTTCTATCTGCGTGGTGGCATTGCTTTCCGCTCTGGGAATCGAGCTGACTCCCTTTGCCTACGACCAGACCACCACCAGCTACCTGGCCGGGCCCTCTTTCGAGCACCCTATGGGCACCGATGAACTGGGGCGAGACCTTCTGGCGCGGGTAATTTATGGTGCCAGGCTTTCCATCTCCATTGGTCTGACCACGGCCCTGACAGCCTTCCTGATTGGTAGTGTTTACGGGGCCATTGCCGGTTTTGCCGGCAGCAAGATAGACGGTTTGATGATGCGCGGTGTGGATATCGCCTACAGCCTGCCCGATCTGCTGGTTATGATTCTGGTGGGCGTGCTTTTGGGGCGCGGTACTACGGGTATTCTCATCGCTCTTGGACTGGTCAGCTGGATGGGCACGGCCCGCCTGGTACGGGCCCAATTTCTGCAACTTAAGAACGAGGAATTCATCGAAGCGGCCTATGCCCAGGGGCAGAGCAGTCTCAACGTCATACTCAAGCACCTGTTGCCCAATGCCCTCGGTCCCATCATCGTGGCCCTGACCTTCACGGTGCCTTCAGCCATACTCTCCGAATCCACCTTGAGTTTTATCGGTCTCGGTCTTTCCCCGCCGGCCTGTTCCTGGGGTACCCTCGCTTCCGATGGTTGGCGCAGTCTGCGGGCCCATCCGCACTTGATATTCTTCCCTTCCCTTTTCATCTTCCTGACGGTGCTTTCTTTCAATTTTCTGGGCGACGGTTTGAGGGATGCCCTTGACCCACGCACCCGTCTGGATAAATTCAAGGGTGGCTCGGGGCACTGATGAGCATGAATTCGGCAAATCTGTTTTTATTAGATTGGTAGAGGGTAGAAAACCAGTGGTACGTGCTTTTAAGTAGAGGACAGGAATGAACAAGCTTCCAGGCTCTTTCAAAGTGGTAGGCAGTGCTCTGGCGCTGCTCTTGGCCCTGGCCGGTCCGTTTTTGCAGCCGGCTTCCGCCGATGAACGAGGATGGGTCTTGACCCAGCGCTCTACCAATTTCGGAGATGCCTATATTTACATCAGCCCCTCCGGCATGAAGATGGTCTCTCCCAAGCTGGGCTGCAATATAGTTACTTGTGCTCCCGGCTGGAGTGTCGCTTTCTACAACGATAAGACAAGACAGTTTTATTCCACCACCTATGAGAAGTGGACCAATGATTTGACCGCCAAGATGGCCTCAAAAGGGCAGAGTCTCTCCGATTTACCCTGGACCCGCGGTTCCGTCGGCGGTGTGTCCGGTCTCAAGGCTACTCAGTATTCCATCCGAAACGCCAGACTGTCGCCCCGTGGTGGCGCCAGAAGGCAGCAAGTCAGCGCCGCCGATTGCTGGGTGGCCGACGAGATTCAAGTGCCCTCGCAGGTTTCGGCTATGATCTCGAAAGCTTACGGTTTGCCCAACACCAGATCTTTTCCTTTGCGCATTTCCCTGGTCACCAATGGTAATCCTCAAACTGTACTCGATACTTACAGGGCCCAGTCCTGCGCTATTCCCAATACCTATTTCGGAGTGCCGGCGGGCTATGCCCGGGCCAATAGCGAAGCGGAAGTGATGATGGACGACGAAACCAAACAGATGTTCAACGATCTGGTTTCCGATGCCCCGGGCGTCTCCGGCGGCAACAATGCAAGCGCTCCTACTCCCGTACAAAATTACGGTGGTGCCTCCGGTGGTGGCAGCCAGCCGACCTATGCCCAGCCGACAGCCAGTACCGCGCCGGCTGCCGGCACGGGCTCCAGTGCTTCCGTAGCTCTGCCGGGCGGCTATTCTCTCGATCGCGAGAAACTGATCAAGATTCGCGATGCGCTCATGAAAGGCAACAAGTAGCTTCAGCCTTCTTCGGTCAAGTCTTCCGTGGCGGTGAGGGCGTGGAAGCCTCTCAGCGTGGCAATTTCGCCCTCTAGAAGGGCTGTCTCCTCCTGGCGCCCGGCCAGGTTGAGGCAGTGGGAATAAGCTTCCAGGGTCTTCAGTAGCCCGACGAAATTGCCGCCTCGGCGGCGCCTCAAAATGCAGGAGGCCTTGTCGAAGTAGCTGGCGGCCAGGTCCAGTTCTCCTTCCAGCTCTGCCAGTTTTCCCAGCACGAAATAGGGGGAAGCTTTTGAAGCTGCTGTTTCCGTCAGGTAAAAGCTCCAGTTCCTCAGCGCTTTGTCTGCGAAGATCTTGGCTTTCTCACGCTCATCCAGCCCCAGGTACATTTCTGCCTGGGCGGCATTGGCGCTGCCGGCCAGGCATTTGGAAGTCAGTCCGGCGCTTTCATAGTGTTCCCGAAAGAGTCCGGCATAACTCAGGGCGGCTTGATAGTCTTTCATGGCCACCGCTCCCCAGAGCAGGCCCTCGTATGTATAAGCCGTGTTTGGCGTTTTTTTCAGCGGAGAAGCTGCCAGCTTTTTAGTTTCCGCCCAGATCAGTGCGGCTATCTCGTCTTGACCTATGAGCTTTTCCCATTTGACCAGGTGCCCTTTAAACTGGCAGCCCTGCTCCCAGGAATCCGGATTCAGCCCCTTAGTGAGGACTCTGTCTACGGCTTGGTTGACGTCTGTCAGGCGCGAGTGGGCCTCATCGCTTCTACCCAGATTGATGAGGGCTTCGGCTTCCACCAGAGCCAGGGCATTTTTGATATAAGCCGGCACGAGCGGATTGTGTTTGTAAAAGCCCTGCAGGAGGCTGACCAGAGTGAGCACCAGTCTGTAGCGACCCTGGTCTTCGTAGCGGGAAAGCAGCAAGATCAGGGGTGGCGAGGCCGCAAAGAAGTAGGGCAGGAGCGGTAGGCTGAGGATCACTCCCGTGTAGCCGCAGGCTTCCGAAAGCATTGCCCGCCCTCGGTTTTGTAGCCAGAGCTGCAGAGTTGATAGCGGTGCCGCCGAGCACAGGCAGAGGAACATGATGAGAAGAAAGGGATGGTGCTGCAGAGGCGGCTGGCAGACGAGGGCGGCGGTGCTGATAACAGCCGCGCCCAGACCGAGAAAGAACGCCGTGGTGGTCTGCTTTCTTTCAGTGGCCAGATCTCTGGTGATGAGGGCATCGGCATCGTAAAGGTCCATGAAGCTCCTATTCCCAAAATCATGTTTATCAGACCGCCCCCCGAGACTGTATGAATTTAGGCTGTTTTTCCTGTGAGGCGTGGGTTTTTAAGGGCCAGTGGGTAAAATGTGGAATGTGGACTTCCCCAGCAAGCTTATGCGCCTAAACGTCAACCTCAAAATCTCGCATAAAGGTTTCATCCTGGTACTCGTACCGCTTGTCTTTGAATTGGTGTTTTTGATCATACTTTCAGTCTTGCTGCAAAAAGCGGAAGAGGAAGTGCAGCGGCAGGTCCGCTCCAAAGCAATCATTTCTCAAGCCAACGCCCTCTCCAAGCTTTTCTATGATGCCGGCGTGGCTATGGGCGGCTACTCCATCACCAAGAGCCCTCTCTTCTCGGATCGCTACGACAAGATTGTGCGGCAAATTCCTATGGATTTGACGGAACTGTCTAATCTGGTGGGCGACAACGACAAGCAGCAGCAGATTCTGGTCAGGCTTAAGACCATTACTTCCGATGGTTTGAAGATTTTGGGCGAAGCCAAGTCGGCCATCGACGATAACAGGGTGGATGTGGCTCAGTTTCGTGCCCGCCACATGTACAAACAGATTCGTCAGCTTGCCGACCAGTTGCAGGATGAACTGAAGGGGTTGACCGAAGACGAGCGCAAAATTGAAAACGAGAGTCCGGAGCAGCAGAACCGAAGTAGAACCATGGTTAAGGTGTTCCTGGTGGTGGGCGTGGTGGTCAACATAGCCATAGCCTTCCTGCTCCTCTATTACTTCTTGAAGAGCATCTCCATCCGTCTCAACACGGTCACCGATAACTCCTTCCGTTTGGCTCGCGGTCAGAGGTTGAACCCACCCCTCACCGGTGCCGACGAAATCGCCCAGCTGGATGACGCTTTTCGCAGCATGGCGGAAGCTCTGGCGGAAGCCAGCCGCAAAGAAAGAGCCGTAATCGAAAACGCTGCCGATGTTATTTGTTCCATCGACATGGACGGCAAGTTCGTCGCCATCAACCCGGCATCCTACGAGAGTTGGGGTTATTATCCCGACGAGTTGATGGGACGTCGCTTCATTGAAGTGATTGTGCAGGAGGATGTGCCTGAGACTATTCGCTCGGTGCGTTCGGTGCGCGGCGCCACCGGCAAAGTCAGTTTCGAAAACCGGGTTAAAAAGCGCGACAACTCCCTGGTGCACGTCTTGTGGTCGGCAGACTGGTCCGAGAAAGACCGCGCCCTGTTTTGCGTGGCTCACGACATCACCCAGCGTAAGTTGGCGGAAGAGACTTTGAGAGCGTCGGAAGAGAGAATTAGAAAGATCATCGACCACATGATCGTCGGTCTTCTGATCATCGATAAGGAAGGTCGCGTGGAGTCGGTCAACCCCAGGTCCGAATCCATGTTCGCCATGCGCAGCCATGAAATGGTGGGTCGCCACATCATGTCCCTCTTTGCCGACAGCCGCATTTTCTCAGTCAATGATCCAAGTGACCGGGCCGCTTTCATGGAAACCCTCTTCACCAAAGCAAACAGCCGCATCGGTGAATTTGATTGCTTGAATGCCCGGGGCGAAGATTTCCCTGTGGAACTGTCTCTGGCGGAATTCGAATACGGCGACGGCAAAGTTCGCTACATGGCAAACATTCTCGATGTGTCGGAACGCCGAGAAGTAGAGCGCATGAAGAAGGAATTCGTCTCCACCGTATCCCACGAATTGCGTACACCACTTACTTCCATTCGCGGTTCCCTCACCCTCCTGGCTGTGGGAGCCATGGGCGCTCTGCCGGAGCAAGTCAAGAAAGTGGTCAGTATCGCCGAACGCAACACCATTCGCCTGATCGGCCTGATCAACGACATTCTCGATATCGAAAAATTGGAAGCCGGCAAGTTGGATATGGTCTTTGAGAATTCGCCTCTCACCAATATTCTCGAGCGCTCCGAGCAAGCCGTCTCGGCCTTTGCCGCCAATAATGGTGTCACCCTTGATATTCAGCCCACCGGCTTGATGGTGCACGCCGATGGTGACAGGCTTGTGCAGGTCATCGTCAACCTGGTCTCCAACGCCGTCAAATTCTCGCCGAAAGGCGCTGCCGTCACAGTGGCTTCCGAAGAGATACCGGGCGGCATGATCGAAATTCGTGTTATCGACCGTGGTCGAGGTATCCCCGAATCCTTCAAGAACAGACTCTTCCAGCGCTTCCAGCAGGTGGAAGCCTCCGACGCCAAGAAGAAAGGCGGTACAGGCTTGGGACTGGCTATCTGTAAGGGCATCGTGGAACAGCATGGTGGTAGCATCGGCGTTGAGTCGGAAGAAGGACGCGGTTCCATGTTCTGGTTCCGGGTGCCCAAAGCCCAGGTGATTGTGGCGCCGGTTTCGGCGCAACCTGCAACCGATGCAGGCATGGTCACCATGAGTTTGCATCAGTAAATTGTGATTTTATCCACTCAGTACAGGGAATGATTTCCTTGAATATTTTCAAGGGGATAAGATGGGTTTTGAGAGGTAGCCATGAAAGTTCTCATAATCGATGACGAGGAGGACTTTCGCACGGTAGCGAGTTCTTGTCTGGGACTTTTGAACGGTGCGGAAGTTTTTGAAGCCGGCTCCGGGGCGGAAGGGATTGATCTGGCCTGCCAGGAGAAGCCCGATGTTATCCTGCTCGATCTTTGCATGCCCGGTATGGATGGCAAGCAGACTTTGCGCAATTTGCGAGAAAGACCGGCTGCTTCCGACGTGCCTGTAATTTTTTGCACCACCGTTGGTATGTTTGAGCAGTTTGAAGAGATGAAGACCATGGGCGCCCTGGCCGTCATCACCAAGCCCTTTGATCCCCTCAAGCTCTATGAGCAAATCAATACTATCCTGGTTACTGCCGGGAAAATGCCCGCCTCTGAAGGTGAAGGGAAAGTTCAATTTAAGCTGGTGGAAGTGGTCTGCGACCCGGAAGAGAATGTACCGCCTCCGGACGAGTAAGGGATTTGCCCTTTTGGGCGTTAAATAAATGTAGCTGGGTATTAAAGCTATAGGGGCAAATGTTTGTCCGTCTTTTGGCAAGAATTTCAACAGCGTTGGCGTCTGAATTTCAATTCTATTTTTAAGGAGCACCCCACTCATGAGAGTTCTCATCATCGATGATGAAGAAGATACACGTCAGATTGCCTGCATGAGCCTGAGTTTGCTTGGCGGGCTTGATGTGATCGAAGCGGAAAACGGACAGGACGGTGTCAATAAGGCTGCCGTGGAGCAGCCTGATGTCATACTTTTAGACATGATGATGCCCATGATGGATGGACCGTCCACCCTGGAAGCGCTGAGAAGCAACGACCGCACCCGCAATATTCCGGTTATCTTTCTCACCGCCAAGGCCATGACCTCGGAAATTGAGAAATTGAAGCGCATGGGCGCCAGAGGGGTTTTGACCAAGCCCTTCGACCCCACGGTGCTGGCCAATCAAATGCGAGCCATTCTGGAGGGTTAGCTTGAAGTATGGCTAACTGGCAGGAAACCTTTTCGGAGCTGAAGAGTCAGTACGTCCAACGATCTACTGATAGATTGGCTCAGATTATTGAATTGGTGACCAAGCTCATCTCCAATCCCATGAACAAAGACCTGGTGCAGCAACTGTCCCGGCACTTCCACTGGCTGGCCGGATCAGGCAGCATGTACGGGTTTCAGAAAGTATCGGCCATGGGACTTGAAGGCGAGCGTCTCTGCGATCAGATTGTCAGCCAGCCGGGGGCTGCCGCCCCGCAAGATCTTGAGAAATTGAAGGCGCTTCTTCAGGAGCTTTCGGTGCAGTTCACCGGACCGGAAGAGTCCGGCGACACCACCGTCAATTTGAGCAAAGCTCGGGCCGTGGTCAATTCCGGCAAGCAAGAAGTGCTGGTCATCGATGAAGATCAAAAGGACCTGGAAAGTTTGCGCAAGCAAGTGGAGGAAAGCGGTTTTGCCTTCCGCAGCGCCCGCTCTTTTGCCACCACTATTGCCGAACTGGAAAAGCGCATGCCGGAAGGACTGATCTTAGAGATTCCGCTGCCGGACGGTGATGCCTACGAGCTGGTGGAGCGGGTACGCTCCATGCCGGGTGGTGACGAGATGGCCATCATCATCGTTTCCAAACAAACCGGCTTCCTCGACAAGGTGCGCTCCATACACTGCGGCGCCGATGCCCATTTTGAAAAGCCGGTGGACATGAAGGCCATGTTCAGGCGCTTGCGTTATTTGCTCGATAAACGTTATCAGGAAACGCCGCGTATTCTCTCGGTGGAAGACGATCCAGACCAGGCGGCATTTATCAGAGCCTTTCTGGAATCGGCCGGCTATCAGGTGCGAACCTGTACTGATCCCAAAAATTTTGAATCATATATGTCGGCTTTTCAGCCCGATCTGGTTCTGCTCGATGTTATGTTGCCGGGCATGACCGGTTATGAATTGGCTCGTTATATCAGGCAGGATGAGCGTCATGCCACCTTGCCGGTGCTCTTCCTCACCACTCAAGGGCAAATAGATGCCCGCATCGAGAGTGCTAGATCCGGTGGTGACGATCACCTGGTCAAGCCGGTGCCTCCGGCCTTGCTTTTGAGTTCGGTCAGCTCGCGCCTGGAGCGGGCCCGTTTCCTGAAAACCCTTTTGCGCCGGGACGGACTTACTTCTCTTCTGAACCACACATCCTTCATGGAACAGGCTCAAACAGTGATTGCCCAGCGCCGTCGCCATGCCGGCTACACTGCTTTGATTTTGCTCGACATCGATTACTTCCGCTCCATAAACGAAAGGCACGGTTATCCCGGCGGCGATAAGGTGCTTGTGGCCCTATCTTTGCTCTTGCGCAGGCGCTTAAGGCAGTCTGATATCATCGGTCGCTATGCCGGCGATGAACTGGGTATCATTGCCGATGGTCTGGATGAGGCTGAGGCCCTGCATCTGGCCGGTCGCCTCCTGGCCGACTTTGCGGCCATTCAACATTCGACGCTTTCCCATTCCGGTTTCTATGCCACCTGTTCGGCCGGTATTTCCATACTGGATGCAAAAAATATGACGGTGGAATCCTGGCTGGGATCTGGCTATAAAGCCTTACAACAAGCCAAAAATGCCGGACGTAATTGTGCCATTGCTTATCACGAAGAAGCTGTCAGCCGATAGCTTTCGTCGAAAGCTAGATGTAGGCTGTCCATAACTGCTTTGGTTTAGTTTTGTGCGGCTGTGCCACTACTGGTAATGGCACGGCCGGAGGCGGGCCGGTTTGGCGCTCTCTCAAAGATCTGCGCCTTTGCCCTGGAGGCAGAGGGAAAGAAGATTACAGTTTTCCCTTGGAAACAGGGGGCGGTCGAAACAATATGCCCAGGCAAGCTCTACAATAGATATGCAAAAAGTTGACGGTCGGTCGAAAGGGAAGCAGTTGGCAATGGGGCGTCAAGATGAGGCAGTACCTGCAACCAGGGTGTCCATATTGGGAGCGGGTTCCTGGGGGCTGACCCTGGCTCAAATGCTTGGCGGCAAGGAAAACTACAGCGTCAAGGTCTATTGTCGCGACGCCGACCGCTGTCTGCGCCTTTCCCAACTTCATGTCATGGACAAGCCGCGAGAACAAGCTTTGCCTCCTGGTGTAAGACTTTTCTCGGAGCTCAAGCCCTGTCTGGATGCCGATTACATAATAGCGGCCTGCACATCCCAGGGCTTGCGTTCTCTGTTGCTCTCAATTGCCGAGCTGAAGGTACCGGTACCGGTCTTGATCAGCGCAGTCAAGGGGCTGGAATTGCAGACTCATATGCGCATGAGCGAGGTAGTGGCTTCGGTGCTTCCCGAGACCAGGGTGGCGGTTCTTAGCGGTCCCAATCTGGCTATGGAAGTCTTGAACGGCATGCCCACCGCCTCGGTGGTGGCTGCTAACGATCTGGAGCTTGCCAAGTCACTGCGTGCCGTCTTGAGCGCCCCCAAGTTTCGCGTATACGCTAATGATGACCTGGTGGGTGTGGAACTGGGTGGTACCTTGAAAAATGTCATAGCGATTGCCGCGGGAGCCTGTGACGGTCTGGGTCTGGGCGTGAACGCCAAGGCCTCGCTCTTGACCCGGGGGCTGGCGGAAATGTCTCGCCTGGCTGTCAAGCTGGGCGCCAAGCCCACTACTCTTGCCGGTCTTGCCGGTATGGGCGATTTGTTCGCCACCTGTGAGAGCCAGCTCTCGCGCAACTATCAGGTCGGTTTCGGGCTTGCCAGGGGGCAGGGCCTCGACAAGATTCTCACAGAGCTTGGTCAGGTCGCTGAGGGTGTTACCACCACCCATGCCGTTTGTGAACTTTCGATAAGACTGGGACTGGAGCTGCCCATCGCAGAGCAAGTGGAGTCCACACTAAGGGGTATTTCAACGCCGGCGGGCGCGATCATGGCGCTTCTTTCCAGACCGCTGGCAAGCGAATAAGTAAGAATTGCGAGCCAAAAAGTAAAGATAGACGAGCAAATAGAAGGGAAATTACAAGGGGATTAAGGTGCCGAATCGAGTATTGATGCTGTCCTGGGAATATCCGCCGCGCATTATTGGCGGATTGGCTCGCGTGGTCTGGGCGCTTTCCCGTGAGCTGGCCCTGACCGGTGTGGAAGTGCATGTGGTGACCGCCGATCACCCGGGTCAGGCTGAACACGAAGTAGTGGACGGCGTGCACATTCACCGTGTGAAGACTCAGACCGATACTACCCCTGATTTTCTCTCCTGGGTGAATCGCTTCAATTTCGGACTTTTGCAGTATGCCATCAAACTGCACCAGGAAAAACCTTTCGACATCGTGCACGCCCATGACTGGATGGTAACCGACGCGGCCTGGGTGCTCAAATCCGGTTTCGGTATACCAATGGTTGCCACCATGCACGCCACCGAAGCGGGGCGCATGCACGGCATACACAACGACTTGCAGCGCTATATCCATCAGATGGAATGGCGTCTCACATTTGAAGCCTGGGAAGTAATCGTCAATTCCCATGCCATGCACGGTGAATTGCAAACGCTCTTCGGCTTGCCCGCCAACAAGATTGCTGTGGTTCCGAATGGCACCGATCCTTCGGTTTTCGATTTTCAATATGACGCCCGTCAGACCCGTAGTCGCTACGTCTCCGAACATCAGCAGATCGTTCTTTATGTGGGTCGCATGGTGCGAGAGAAAGGCGTGCATGTGCTGCTCGAATCAGTGCCGCGTGTGATCTCGGAAAGACCGGGTACGCAGTTCCTCTTTGTTGGAACCGGCTACTATCTGGATGACTTGCGGCGACAGGCGCAATATATGGGCATCTCGTACTGCACTCATTTCCTTGGCTATGTGGGCGATGAAGAACTCAAGCATCTCTATAAGTCGGTGGATGCCGTATGTATCCCCAGTCTTTATGAGCCTTTCGGTATTGTGGCTCTGGAAGGAATGGCGGCCCAGGTGCCGGTGGTCACATCCGATGTGGGTGGTCTGAAAGACTTTGTGGAACATATGGAAACCGGCGTCACCACCTATGCCGGTGATGCCGGCTCTCTGGCCTGGGGCTTGCTTCAGGTCTTGCGTAATCCCGAGCTTTCCAATTACCTGCGTGAGACTGCCTACGACAAGGTGCAGCACATCTACAACTGGAAAGTGATTGCCAGACGCACCCGGGAAGTCTATCAAAAGGTATTGCGAGAGTCTGAAATAGTAGCTTCAGGCCTGAACAATGTAGTGGAGAGCGAAGCCGTCAAGACAGTTGCCGCTAAGGGCAAAGGGAGGTAAGTAAGATCATGAAAGCTGTGATCATGGCCGGTGGTTCCGGCACGAGGCTCAGACCGCTTACTTGTAACCTGCCCAAGCCTATGGTGCCGGTGGCCGGTAAACCCATGGCTGAACATATCGTCAATCTCTTGAAGGAGCACGGTTTTGACGACATCGTTTTCACCCTGCACTATCTGCCTGATGCCATCCGCGATCACTTCGGCGACGGCTCGGAATTCGGTGTCAAAATAAGCTATTCCGTGGAAGAAGGCAAACCGCTGGGCACCGCCGGTTGTGTCAAAGCCATTCAAGATCACCTTGATTCAACCTTTATCGTTATTTCCGGTGACAGCCTCACCGATATGGATCTGGGCAAGGCTCTTGCTTTTCACAAAGAGAAAAAATCCAAGGCCACACTAATTTTGAAGCGGGTGGAAAACCCCCTCGATTATGGTGTGGTTATTACCGACAACGAAGGCCGCATTCAACGCTTTGTGGAAAAACCGGGCGCCTCCGAGATTTTCTCGGACACCGTCAATACCGGCACCTATATTCTCGAGCCGGAAATGATGCTTTATGTGGTCATGGGCCGGGAGCAAGACTTCTCCAACGATCTTTTCCCACTCTTGCTTCTGCGCAACGAACCCATGTTTGGTTATGTGGCCGACGGCTACTGGTGCGACATCGGTAACCTGGCTGTATACAGACAAGCGCACCGCGACGTGCTCGATGGTCTGGTCAATATAAAAATGGATTTGCCCCAGATCGAGCCCGGCATTTTTGTTGGTCACGGCACCCAAATTGATTCTTCCGTCACTCTGGAAGCGCCCGTCATGATCGGCAAGAACTGCCGTATCGGCAGAGAGACTGTGATTTCGCAGTATACGACCATTGGCGATAATGTGGTCATTCAAGAAAAAGCTTCTCTCAAGCAGCCGGTCATCTGGTCCAACTCTTATATCGGTAACAACGCCCAATTGAGAGCTTGCGTGGTTTGCAACAATGCCACCATCCATAATTCTGCCGAACTGTTGGAAGGGGCGATCATCGGCAACAATTCGGTGGTTGGACAGGAAGCTCGCATCAGCCCTGATGTGCGCATCTGGCCTGATAAGAACATCGACAGCGGCGCGAAAGTTCTCACCTCGGTAATTTGGGGCACCCGAGCTCCCCGCACCTTATTTGGTGCCCATGGCGTGCGCGGTCTGGCCAATGTGGATATCACACCTGAATTCGCCGTCAATCTTGCCGCCGCCTATGGTGCCACCCTCAAAGGCGGTCCGGTGCTGGTCAGCCGCGATTACTGGAAGGTTTCTCAGATGATTAGCCGGGCCATGGTCTCCGGCTTGGTTTCGGTGGGCATCGAGGTGCAGAACCTGGAGTCTATGTCTCTGCCTATTTCCCGCTACTACGTGAAGACTCAGCGAGCTGCCGGTCTTGTGCATGTACGAGTATCACAACGAGAGATAGACAAGGTCACCATCGAATTCTTCGACAGCCAGGGTGTGGCTATCACCAAATCAATGGAGCGCAAGATCGAAACCACCTTCTTCAAGGAAGACTTTCCCCGTTGCGCCCCTTCAGACGTGGGCACAATTTCCTTCCCCAGCCGTGTGCGTGAATATTATGCCGATGAGTTTCTCAACCATGTGAAGGGGCAGGTTTTCGAAGAGGACAAAGTGCCCTTCTGTATCGTGCCCGGTTCCAATTACACCCGCAAAACCAAGGTGGGTGGACTGTCCACCCATGCGCCCAAGGTCGTTATCGACTACGCCATGGCCGAGACCGGTGTGCTTTTGCCCGATCTGCTCGGGCAGTTGGGCATCGAGACCGTGGTGCTCAACTCTTCCATTCGTAATTCGCCGCCTCGTCAGGAAGAACGCATCACCATGCGCAAGCAATTAGCCGATGTGGTTAAGGCTCTGGGCGCCGATCTGGGCGTGCAGATCGGACGAAACGGCGAGCAGATGACCCTGGTGGATGAAACCGGCCAGATTATTCGAGGCGAGCTGCTTCTGGCTACCGTTGCCGACATCATGTTGAGGGACAAACCCGGACGCTCCATCGTGGTGCCGGTGAACGCCAGCTCTGTAGTGGAGCGTATTGCGGCGCGGAATGGTTGCAAGGTGGTGCGTTGCAAGGCTTCTGAAACCGAGATTGGCAGCACAACGGCTCGTCTGGAGGAGGCGGTTCTGGGTGGAAGCGCCAACGGCTGCTTTATTTTCCCTGAGTTCCAGAATGGTTACGATGCCATGTTCGCCGTAGGACAGGTGTTGGAGCATCTCACTTATCAGGGGCGCACCTTGCAGCAAGCCATCAATGAATTGCCTCCGCTCTACTACCAGGTGGACTCGGTTCATTGCCCCTGGGAGCGCAAAGGACGTGTCATGCGCCTGCTGGTTGAAAAGCATCAAGACCGACCCATGGAGCTTTTGGACGGCGTCAAGATTCAGACCCGCCCCGACCACTGGATTCTCGTCTTGCCTGATGCGGTCGAGCCTCTGGTGCATGTCTATGCCGACGGCGCCGACTTGCAAAATACTTCCGCTGATTTGAATGAGTACACCCAACTGGTTCGATACCTGCAAAAAGCCTGATTCTCAGATGCAGGTCTTGATATGCTCCAGAATTAATTTATTCACTGGAGTTGAGGGGCTGAGTAAGGCGATATAGTCGTTTTATAAGGGGCCGATCTGGGCATACCCAATTAGGTTGTGTAGCTTGGGCACGATTTGGCGGGCAAGGGAGAACTGAGATTATGTTCGGAAAGAACGACGGTAGGCACCCTCAACAGGGGAAGTCTTCCAGTAAAGAGGTGCGCAAGTTCCTCGACGGTAATCCCGGCAAACCGGCCCAGCAGCCCCTGCCGAATCGGGCCGTTGATCGGTCCATGTTCGGCAACGGTGCTCCCGTGCCCGGTCAGGCTGCCGATTGGTCCATGGCCGTTTCCGAGCAAATTCTGGTCTACCATGAGTCTGAACCGGTGGAACCGGGCGTTGACTGGATGAGTCAGCTCAAGCAAGACTCCTTGCAGTTTCTTGCCGATCAGCGCGGCGTGCACCTGCAGGAAGTTTACCGTGAGTCTATTTACAAGTCGGGAATAGCCATTCTTGTAGACAAGATTTACGGGCTATTGCAGCGCTACATGTTTGAATTCAACCAGGTTGCCAATGGTACTGAGTTGCATGTCTCCGGTTCCATTTCCGGCGACGTCACCGAGGTGACCAAGTACAACCGTTTCAGAGAAGCGGAAGAAACAAAGACATATTTCCGGGCACGCTTTTCTACCCGGCTATGCTCCCTGGTGGTTCGTGGTTGTGATGACAAGGTGGAATGCTTCCTGGTTCCCACCAGTAAGGTGATGGCCTTGAGCCGCACCGAAAATGATTATCAGCCCATTTCTACCATTCAGGTGAAGATTACCGAACAAGGCATGATGTGGCGTATGCAAGATGCCAATCCGCCCATTGAAACTCTCGATCAGCTCTGCATGTGGCTTTTCTCTGCCATGATTCAAGAGACAAAGAACTATGCCCGTCTGGGCGGCGAGGAAGCTGCCGGCGCCGTTTAGCGCAAAGGCGTGCTGCTAAGCTTTCGATTTTACGCTTGGGTTGTTACATAGCAGTATTTTCGTTTGCGGCTTTATTCCAGGCCCGGAGCACATTTATCTGCGGCAGGGCGGCGAATTCTCGTGCACCAATTCCGGTGAGTCTTACAAATCGCCCGTCTTTGGCGAATTTTGCCAAAAATATTTGTCTATCATGATTTAATAATTGTATGCTTTTGCGCCAGAGGTGGAATAAATGGCACAGAGGCCGATTGGTTCTTCTAGAATCCTCACCGGACATAGAGGTGTTTCAGAAATATGGGTGCTATTAATCCCGAAATGCTGCGGGAATTACTCGATGAGTTTACCGAGAAAGAAGCGGTTACTCGGGAAGAAATAAACGTTATCACGCAGCAGATTGGCGAACTCGAGAAGCGTATCGAGACCAACCAGGGGAAGCTTGAATCGCTGGTAAAGGACAAGGAAAAAGTCCTGGCCATGAAAGAACGCTATCTAAGCGGGAATTGGCCCAAGGTATTCAAGACCGATAATGGCGATGGGACTTCCGGGAAGGAAGAGAGCGGACCGGCCGTCAGTGCCTCCGCCGTCCAGGACAAAGAACCGGCGGTGACCGCCGAGGCTGCTCCAGCGGCCAGCGCTCCGGCCCAGACCAGCGCGGAAGAGAGCACCGGACCTGCTATATCTGCACCTCAGACCGCTGCCCCTGTTGTTTCCGCCGTCACCAGCCCGGTCTCGCCCACAGCTTCCAGCACCGCACTACCGGCGGTGAGTGCCGAAGAGCCAACACCGGAGCCGGTTGTTTCCGCTCCCGTTGCGGCTCCTGCGCCGGCCGCCGACTCGCCTGCCGGCGAAGTGGCTGCCGCCCCGGATCTGCCCTCCGATGATCCGATTTTGAGTTCTATGAGTGCGCCGCAGACCACTAGCAATTTTTCTTTTGAGAGCGTGGCCGGCAGTACTCCCGTGGACAGCACCGCCAGTAGTGGCAACGTGGAAGATTCCGGTTTCTCCTGGGCATCAACCGCCTCCGCTCCCGCCGAAGGGCAGCCTGCCGCATCTGATGCCGCTGTCATACCCTGGGGTGAACCGGCTACTACAGCCCCCAGCGCTCCCACTGCTCCCACTGCTCCCAGTAGTTCCAATCCCCTGGCCGATGCCTGGGGGGCTCCGTCGAGCCCGCCTACCTCCGCCTGGGGTGAGTCCGCCTGGTCGGAGCCCGCCCCACAGGCGGCGCCGGCTCCCACGCCTGCGCCAGAACCCGTATCCGCATCCGCATCCGCACCCGCTGCTGACTCCGCTGCTTCTGCCTGGGGGCAGGGAGTATGGGGTGAACCCAATGCCAACCCTGCGGCACAAGCAGCCACGCCTGCCAGTGCCTGGGGCGACCCTTCCCCGGCTGCCGCTCCTGCACCCAGCGCGGCTCAACAAGCGCCTTCTCCCTGGGGGCCGCCTGTGGAAAACAAGAGTGCGGAAGCCAGTACCTGGGGGCAACCTGCTCCGCAAGCTGCTCCGTCTGCCTGGGGTGATCCCAATGCCAACCAGGCGGCTCCGGCGCCGCCCCCGGCCGGCGAGGGTGCGGCCGATGCCGGTGATGAAGACAGACGTTCCTCCCTGGCCAGTGCGGCCGGTGGAGCTCTAATTTCGCCTGTCAGAGGTCGCCGCAAGAAAGAAGCGCCGGCCTTTGATTGGGGTCAGTCCGACAGTTCGGATAATGCCGGCGGCGCTGCTGCCGGTAGCGACGAAGACGAAAATGTCAAAAAATTAGGGGACACCCTGCGCGGTCTTTTCAATAAATAGAATCTCAAACAGTCGTTTAGAGGCTGCTTGGTGGCGGGCATTGATAAGATGCCCGTCATATAGTGGCGCCTGTCCTTTGTTACCATATGTTGCCGAAGGCCTCCTCGCGGGGGTCAGCATCGGATTGCTGTGACCACTCATTTCCTGGGAGATACCATTGCCATGAAACAAATTTGCTCCATGATGGCCGGAGTAGTCGTAGAGTTGCTCGTCAAACCAGGCGACTCCGTAGAGGACGGAATGGATGTTGCCATTCTCGAGTCCATGAAAATGCAATTGCCGGTGGCTTCCACCGAGACTGGTAAAGTCGAAGAAATCAAGGTGACCAGTGGCGACTTCGTTAACGAAGGCGACCTGCTCATGGTTCTTTCCTAGCCCGAGTCGACCGTCTTTACAGAGGTGAAGCTGTGTTTGAGCGCTTGCCAGGTGAAATAACAGTCTTTGAAGTCGGTCCCCGGGACGGGCTTCAGAATGAAGCCGGCCAGGTTGAAACGGCAGACAAAGTGGCTTTGATTGAAGCCCTGGCTCAAAGTGGGCTCAAGCACATCGAGATCACATCCTTCGTCTCTCCCAAGTGGATACCGCAACTGGCCGACGGTCTGGCCGTGGCCAGGCAGTTGCAACTGCCTTCCGATGTGCAAACTTCCGCTCTGGTGCCTAACTTGAAGGGCTACGAAGGTGCATGCGCTGCCGGTCTCAAGCAGATCAACCTTTTCCTCTCAGCCTCTGAATCCCACAGCAAGAAAAACATCAATAAATCCGTGGCGGAAGCTCTCTCCACAATGAAGGAAGTGGCGGCGGCGGCCCTTGCCGACGGCAAGCGTATTCGCTGCTATGTTTCCACGGTCTTTGCCTGTCCCTACGAAGGTCCGGTCAAGCCGGAACAGGTGGTCATGGTGGTGGAAGGTCTGCTGCAGATGGGGGTGCATGAGATTTCCCTCGGTGATACGATTGGTGCCGCCAATCCCCGCCAGGTGAAGGAAGTGCTCGACCGTCTCAGTGGTGTGGTGCCGCTTCCCCGATTGGCTCTGCACTTTCATGACACCCGCGGCACCGCCCTCGCCAATGTCGTGGCTGGTATTGAATCTGGTGTCACCATCTTTGATAGCAGTCTGGGCGGTCTGGGTGGCTGTCCGTATGCACCGGGCGCCTCGGGCAACCTGGCCACGGAAGATCTGGTCTATATGCTGGAAGGCATGGGTATCAAGACCGGGGTCAATTTAGAGCGCCTGGTGGATGCCGGTGCCCTGGCTGAGAAGATTTTGGGCAAGAAACTGCCCGGGCGATATTTGCAGGCCGCTCTGGCTACCAGGGCAAAAGCTTGTGCCGGTTGAGCTGTAGAAATTTCATAGAGGAAGTAAACGTGACTGTCGCAGTGGAGAAAACGAACTTGGCTGAAACTGAGAAGCTTGAACAAGTGCTGGTTGTTGAGAAAGTCGGTGCCGTGGCCTGGCTCAAACTCAACCGTCCCAAGGTCATGAACTGCTTGAACCGAGCTCTCTTGCAGGAACTTTTAACGGCCCTCGATGGCCTGTCCCGGGACCGGGATGTGCGAGTGATAGCCATAATCGGCTCGGGGCTGAAGTCCTTCTGCGCCGGGGCCGACCTGGCCGAGCGCAAAGGCATGACTCAGGGCGAGACTCTCGACTACCTTACCTTGATTCAGAAGACCATGCGGGCCATCGAGCAACAACCGCAACCGGTTATAGCCGCCATAAACGGTTCCGCCTGGGGCGGCGGCTTTGAGCTGGCTCTCGCTTGCGACCTGCGGGTCATGGTTGATTCCGCTCAATTGCGCTTGACGGAAGTGCGCCTGGGCATCATTCCGGGTGCCGGCGGCACCCAGCGCTTGCCGCGTCTGGTGGGTAAGTCTAAAGCGAAAGAACTGATTCTCGGGGCTGCTCCCGTGGGGGCCGCTGATGGACTGAGCCTGGGCTTGATCCATAAAGTTGTTACCGTGGAGCCCTCTTATCTGGCTTCCGAGGAAGGCAAGAAAGCTGCCGATGGCGGTTACCTGGCACCTCTCATGGAGGCCGTCTCTACCTGGGCCAATGAAATTGCACAGGCCGCACCACTTTCCCTGCGCGCCGCCAAATTTGCCATCGATGAAGGCTACGACCGCGATCTGGAAGCCGGTCTGGCTCTTGAAACGAAAGCTTATTTGACTCTTTTGAATTCCAAGGATAGGCTTGAGGGACTGGCAGCTTTCGCTGAGAAGCGGCAGCCCGTCTACAAGGGCGAGTAGTTAGATTAAGGCGAATTGATTTTGTTCAATGACAGAGACGAGCTGAAGAAGCATCCCATGATGGTGGATACCCCCACCAGAGAAGCTTTGCCGCTTTCTTTGACGGCGCTCATTCTCTGCGGCGGTCGCTCCTCCCGCATGGGTCGTCCCAAGGCATTTTTGCCTTACGGCGGCACGACCATGATCAATCATATTCTCACCAATATCAAAGACCTCTTCGCCGAGACCTTTCTGGTCTCGAACGAGCCGGAATCATACGAAGATTTCGAGGTGGACGTGGTCAAGGATATCCTGCCTTACCGCGGTCCTCTGGGAGGAATTCTCTCGGGCTTGTTGGTGTCTCAGTACAGCCATGCTTTCGTCATCGCCTGCGACATGCCCCTGGTTAATGCCCGGCTGGTGCGGGAACTCTGCGCCCGGCGTCATGACCACGATGTGGTGGTGGCCGCCCATGAAGAAGGTCTGGAGCCCTTGCTGGGCGTCTATTCCAAGAACTGCATCAAGCCTCTGGAAGAATCGCTCTTCAACGGCGACCTCTCCTTGAAAGACTTCCTCTCCGCCCTCGACTCTTCCACCTTCGATATCGAAGCCGGGGAGGGCGGCACCGGCTTGCCCAGTTATTTCAACGTCAATACTCCCCAGGATTATTCACGGCTTGTGACAGGCGGCTCCGTGCTGGAGCTTAACGTAGGCGGAGACTGAAAAAAATTGGGTATATCCCTGTAGCGGAACAGGGGAACAGCTGTTCTTGTTTCGTGGTACCGACCGGAGTCGTCCACTGTCCAAAGCCAGCAAGATAGGTCTGTTAGACCAGTTAGGTCTGATTTTGAAGAAGGAGTTGCTGCACTCCTTCCGGGATCGCGATGTCTTCCTTTATACGGTCCTGATCCCCTGCCTGGTCTATCCTTTCCTCTCCTTCGTGGGTGTGGAGTTTACCCTTCTCACCCAGAGCGCCGATAAAGATAAGCCCCTCCAGGTCGCTTACATAGAACAGGCGCCTGGATCTTCGGCGGACGCCGAGACGGTAAAAGCCTATGATTTCTTGCAGCGGGCCGTAAAGGCCAGCAAGAATAAAGTCGAATTGCAGCCCATGGCGAGAGAAAAAGCCATGGCCGCCCTCTACCGGCAGGATGTCAGCCTGGTTGTCGGTCCGCCTCTGCCGCCGCCCGATGCCAAACATAAAAACTCCGCCGCAGCCGCCGTTCAGCCTACTGCGCTGGAAGGGCAGCATTTGACGGCTTATGTCGGGCATAGCTTCGACAGCTATTTGAAGACTGAAAAATTGAAGGACGCCCTCGATAACTTCCAGAGGGACGAGCTGAAGAGGCAGTTTGCCCTCAAAGGCCTGAAGGATACGCGCGGCGCCTATGGTGCAAAAATGGTCAATCTGCACCCGCTCAAGCAGGAGTCTTATTCCCTGCACTTTGTCATGTTACTTGTTTCTGTGATGATGATGGGGGTGGGGGTCTGCTACCCTGCCATCACCGCTACCACCGAAGAGTTTGAACGCAAGACTATAGAGAGTACCATGCTCCTGCCGGTTTCTCGGTACGCCATAATTTTTGCCAAACTGCTATCGGTTTGCCTTTTCGGCGTTTTCACAGGGGCCGTCAATTTCTTCTCTATTCTGGCTGTCTTTGCCCTGCTCATTTTCACCGCCAGCCAGGTTCGCACCATCGATATCAATGAATTGAAGAGCCTGCTTACGCCGGTGCAAGTCTTATTGGTCTTATCTTCCTACCTGATAATGGGGCTCTTATTGGCTTCCCTCATGATGGTCGTCACCAGTTTCTGTCGCACGGTGCGCTCGGCTCAAAACTGGGTATCCATTCCCATGCTGATGGTGATGGTGCTGCCGGCCATATCGCTTTTGCCCTCCCTCACTCTGGGTAAGGGGCTGGCCCTGGTACCATTTCTGGGTCTGGCCCTGACCATCAGGCAGTTCTTCACGGCTCCTACTGTTTCTTTTGAACAGTATCTGGCATTGTTTTCCTCCCTCGTCTATGCCGCATTCTTAACCGGCATCGCCGGGCGCCTCATGTTCGAATTCGACGGCGATTTTGTTCAGCATCTGCAAGCCGGAATTTCCGGGCGAAAGGGCGGTGCGACGCCGAACTCCCCGCCGCAATCATTAGAAGTTTACCCCGATCAGGAGGCCGCCGAAAAGTTATGAGTTTGCTTGTAAACGGAGTATCTAAGCGCTTCTATGACAAGGCCAGGGGCGAATTCTACGGCTGCAAGGAAATAAGCTTTGCGGTCAATCCCGGCGAAGTGTACGGCTTGCTTGGACCCAATGGAGCCGGCAAAACCACCACTTTGCGGGTCGTTTCCACAATATATTCTCCCACCGCCGGTGGTGCCAGTATAAATGGTGTGGATATCGTCAGAAGTCCGCAGGCCGCTCGCAAGATGTTGGGCTTCCTCTCTTCCACCTCCGGACTCTATGAGCGCCTCACCGCCAGAGAAATTCTTACCTATTTCGGACGGCTTTGCGACATGCCTGAGGACGTATTGAATAAGCGTATTGAAAGCTTGATTGATGCCTTGGAGTTTCGCAGCTATGCCGACACAAGAGTAGCTAAGCTTTCACAGGGAACCAGGCAGAAAGTTTCCATTGCTCGCTCTATAATTCATGATCCTTTGCTTATGATTCTCGATGAGCCCAGCACCGGTCTTGATGTTCTGGCTGCCTATGCCATGCATGAGTTTGTCAGACAAGAGCGGGCCGACGGCAAGTGTATTCTGCTTTCCACCCACACCATGAGTGAGGCTGAAAAACTTTGCGACCGCATCGGCATCATCAGCGAGGGGCGTCTTTTGGCTTCCGGTACCATAGATGAATTGAAGGAGCTTACCGGTAAGGCTAATCTGGAGGACGTCTTCGTTCACCTGGTGCGCAATGCGGCGCAGGCGGCGGTAACGTGAGCGGCAATCCGATCCTTTCCCAGATACTCCTTGTCACCGGCAAGGAGCTTATGGACATGTTGCGCGACTATAAAGCCCTTGTTCCTGGGGTATTGCTTGGTCTAATGCTCGGCCCTTTGCTGACTTGTTTCGCACCGCAGATGGTGGTAGGACAGGTGCAAAAGGCCGCCCAGGAAAGTTTGCATGTGTCCCTGGTTGGCGATGGCGGCGTGCTCTATAAAATGCTCAGGAGCAATCCCGGTCTCAAGATCGTGCCTCTCTCATTTGAAACGGCCGGCTCATCCGGCGCTGTGAACGATTACAGCGAGGAACAGTTACTGAAAGAACTGGAGCAAGAGAAGGTTCAGGTAATAGTGCAGGCCCCGGCGGGTTTTTCGGCAAGTCTTGAGGGCTTTGCCGCCGGAGCGCCGGGGCCGGCCGTGAAGCCTGAACTGAAGATTCTCTACACAGGACGCAATCCTGAGAGTAGTTATGCCGGCATTCGTATGCTTTCGGTCTTGAACAGCAGCAAAGAAAAATTCATGGATGAGCGTATTAAGGTGGCCGGCATAAAGGTGGAAGAAGCGCCGGTGCTGGATATGAAAGTGGTCTCGCCTCCAGCCGATGGACCGTTTGCCAGCCCTTTCCTGGCCAGAGTACTTTCCTCCATCCTCGTCTTCGTGGCCTTTATTGGTGCAATTTATCCGGCCATCGATCTTCTCACGGGCGAGCGGGAGCGCGGCACCCTGGAGCCACTGGTCATAACTCCCGTAAGTCGTCGCTGCCTCTTTGCCGGAAAGTTAGTGAGCGTTACCTGCATCAGTTATATGTTCGTCATCGCCAACCTGATTGGCTTCTATGTTTCGCAGTTCTTCCAGCCGCCCTTGCTGGACATCTTGCCTTTTCCGCTGGCTGCTAAATTGCCGCTGCTTTGCGCGGTCTGGGCGGCCCTTTTGATGTTGCCACTCTGCTTGAGTCTGGCTGTTTCCATGCTGGCTCTGGCCGGCATGGCGCGCACGGTGCAGCAGGCTCAGGGCTATTTCACCTCATTGATGTTTGTGGCCATGTTACCCATGGGGCTTGGCCTCAGCGGTGACGTGCATTTGAATCTGCCACTTTCGCTGGTGCCTTTCCTGGGCAGTCTTGTAACCATTAACGACATCCTGGAAGCTCGTTATAATCCGGCTCTAATGGGCTTATCCATCGTTGTTTCGCTGCTCTTTACAGTGCTTTTGGTGCTGGTGGCGGCGCCCACCATGGAGAGAGAAGACCTGATGTTCGGGGTGGAGGAGGCGCCGGCGCGCCGTTATGAAGCCGGAAAGTTTGGACGTGAGCTTTTCTTGCTTTGCTCAGCAGTTTTTCTCTTGATGTTTTACCTCTCCCAGTCCCTTGTGGTTATGCATCATATCTGGGGGCTTTTGCTCACCCAGATCATGGTGGTCTTTGCTCCTGCCTTCATGCTTGTTTATTTCTGGCTCAAACTTCCGGTTAAGACCGTATTCGGTCTGGAAAAGCCTTCAGGCGGTTTCGTTTCCTGTCTGGGTGCGGCCCTGACGGCGCCCCTTACCTTTGTGGCGGCCCTTGCTGTTGCCCATTTGCAGTCGCAGTTTCTTCCCAGCAGCAAGGCCCTTGAGAAATTGATGGAGCAGATTCTCGGTCTTGGTCATGAGCCGCTCTGGTTGCTGCTCTTAATCGTTGCCCTCAGTCCCGGCATTTGCGAAGAACTGCTCTTTCGCGGTCTCATTTTCTCCTTGCTGAGAAAGCGCCTCCGGCAGAGCCAGTTGATTCTGGCTGTTGGTGCCCTCTTTGGTCTCTTTCATATGAGTGTAATGCGTTTCTTGCCTACAGCGATACTGGGTATGCTGCTTACCTTTATACGTCTGCGCAGCCGCTCCATTTATCCTTGCATGTGCCTGCATGCTGCCCATAACGGAATGGCCGTGCTGCTTGCTTCCCATTTCAAAGCAGATCTGCCTGCTCATTATCTTGTAATTGCGGGGCTCACCGGGCTTTGCGGGCTCTCTATCTTTCTCTGGAGCACTCGCAAAGCCTAGCTCCGTCCCTTTGTAAATAAACACTCAGCTTGGTTGACAGGGGCGAAGGCCTTGCCATAATAGAGCCATGATGAATGCCTCAGATAGAAGACCACCAGCCACTCCAAAATTACTTTGGGGCTGACACCTGACATCAATTAGATTGGTCATGAGCCCCGCTAAGGGGCTTTTGTTTTATTTACATACAAGGAAAAAATTATGCGCTGGTCCAAGTTGTTTGCTCCCACCCTGAAGGAAGACCCGGCTAATGCCGAGAGTCTTAGCCACAGGCTTTTACTCCGGGGCGGCTACATTCGCCCACTGGGTTCGGGCATCTACAGTTTGTTGCCTCTGGCCCAGCGTGTACGCAATAAAGTGATAGATCTGATTCGCTTCCACTTGGATAATATCGGTGCCCAGGAATTTGTCTTACCGGCTCTGCATCCGCAAGAGATCTGGGAGCAGAGCGGACGCCTTTCCGCCATGGGCGAGATTATGTTTCGTTTGAAAGACAGAAAGGGGGCGCCCTATGTTCTGGGCACCACCCACGAGGAAATCTTCACGGGCATTGCCGTCAACGAACTGAACAGCTATAAGCAATTGCCCCAAATGTGGTATCAGTTTCAGACCAAGTTTCGCGATGAACCCAGACCGCGCGGTGGGCTTTTGCGCGTGCGCGAATTCACCATGAAAGACTCCTATTCATTCGATCTAGATCAAGAGGGGCTCGACAAGTCTTTCGAGTTGCACAGGCAGGCCTACTGCAAAATTTTCGCGGCTCTGCATCTGCCCTATCTCATGGTGGAAGCCAGTTCCGGCTCCATGGGCGGCAGTCAGTCGGTGGAGTTTATGTTGGTCTCCAAAAGTGGGGAAGACACTCTCGTCACTTGTGCGGCTTGCGGCTACGGAGCTAATTCAGAGAAAGCCTGTGCCGCCATTTCTTACGGCGGCAGCATGCCGTCCCGGATTGATGCGGAAGTGGAAAAATTTCCAACCCCCGAGATCAAGACCATCAAACAGCTGGAAGAATTTGCCGGTGGTGCTCCTGCACAGGACCAGATCAAGACACTTGTTTACGCTGTTGACGGTCTGATCAAAGTAGTCTTGATGCGCGGCGACCATGAACTGAATCTGGCCAAACTCACAGATCTGTTCGGTGCCACCGCCATAAGACCCTGCCAGGATGAGGAAATTGTTGCCGCTCTTGGTGCGCACCCCGGTTCCCTCGGCGCTGTCGGCGTCACCAGCGAAAATCATCATCTGGTGTCTGAAATTGTGGCCGATGAAAGCTTGCGCGGACGCTTTGCCATGGTTACGGGCGCCAATCAGGACGGCTACCACTACCGCAACGTAGATATGGAGCGGGATATAAAAGTAGACCGTTTTGCCGATTTGCGTGCGGTGGTGGACGGAGATGCTTGCCTGTCTTGCGGTCAATCGTTAGCTTTGAGCAAAGGGCTGGAGATAGGCCACATTTTCAAACTGGGGGTTCGCTATTCCGAATCCCTGGGCGCCAGCGTGCTCGACAGCGTTGGGCAGAAGCGAGCCATTTTCATGGGTAGTTACGGTATCGGCGTAGAGAGGCTCATGGCTGCCTGCGTGGAAGCTTTCAGCGACGAGAAGGGTATCGTCTGGCCTGTTCCCATCGCCCCTTACACTGTAGTCATAACCGTTATCGGTGACGACACCGAGATCGTTGAGAAAGCCGAGAGTCTCTATTATCAATTGCAAGAGCACGGAGTGGACGTGCTTCTTGATGACCGCGAAGGTAGTCCCGGGGTCAAGTTTGCCGAAAGTGAACTGCTGGGTATTCCCTACCGGGTCACCGTGGGCAAGAAACTGAAAACCGGGCTTTTGGAATTGACTACCAGAGCCGGCCGCAAGCAAGAGGAGATCCCGGCTGAGGACGCCCACCTGGTACTTCTCAAGCGCCTCGGGCATTGACTCCCTCCGCCTCGGGGTCACCCCTAATTCCAGCCGTCTTTAAGTTGCTTCTCTACCAACTTGAGTGATTTTACTTTGGGCTTGATGAGACTATGGCAAACAATAAGTTCCCTTTCGGCGGTACAGTTAAGACTCTAGCGGAAGTACAACCTTTACTGAAGAAACTGGCGGAAAAAGCGCCGCGCCTAGCCGATGCGTCCTTGCTTTTTACGGTGCCGGGCTTCCACACCGACTTCAAGAACGTGCTGGTTCTGCCGGGTGATTCAATAATTGAAGGTGATTTCGTTCTTGACTGTAACCAGAAATGGGTGCAGAAAAATCGAATTTGTATGGTTCTTTCTCTTGGTGATTTGCAGATAGAAAGAGATATCTTAAACCGCGACGAGCACTTCTGGCCTGTGCTTGCTGTAGACGGAGATCTTCGCGCCGTCAATATAGTCAAAGGCGGTATGCCGCTTCTGATCTGGGGTAATCTTGAGATTTCCGGATATATGGTGCCCGATTACAACGATGGGCCCCTTCGTCTCGGAAAAGACCTGAGGGCCCTGGGTTATGTGCCGGCATGTCGCGACAGTAAGGACGGTCGCGGCCATGTTATCGGCGGCGAGGTGCTGGCCAAGGTGCTTGATGCTCGGGAGGGACTCTCGGGCAAGGAACTTCGCCGCTTGCTTGTTCCCGGCACTTTCCAGAAAAGCTGGCTCGACAATGATGCAGTGCTTGCCTTCGGCCATGAAGGGCGGGATATTTTTCGAGACGAACCGCTACTTGAGGAGCCGCAGCCGGAGCCGGTTGAGATTCTTGCACCTGATGGCGTCGACCCGACCGCTTTGGGTACCATTGAAAGCCCCGACATGGTTCTGCCGATGCTGCTGTGTAGAATCAGTGAGAAGATTGAATATGACCCGGACCGCTACTCCTATCCGGAGAGTTTTGCAGAGTTTGTCAGAAGTCACTTTGAATACCACAAGTCTATGAAGGTGCTGACGCTGCCTGGTGGCAGCGTGATCAAAGGTGACTTACTGCTCGACTTTCAGGAAGCCTGGGCGATGGAGAAGAATATATCGGCGGTTGTCTGCGATGGCCACCTGACTGTGGCCGGCGATGTGCTCAATTCCATGTTGGAGGGAGGCATCCTGCTCTTTGTCTCAGGCAATTTGCAGGTTGAAAATTTGATCAAAGGCGGCGCTACTGTCATGGTTCTTGGTGATGTCCTGGCCGGCGGGCTCGTCATTGGTGTCTATAACGACGGAGTGATGCGCATCGGTGGTGATCTGACGGCTTCCGCCTACTTCCTGCTCGATCATGACGGCTATGTGCGCGGCAAGGTGGAAGCGCTCTCTCATACCGACGATGACGGGGATTGGTGCGAGCTGCTTTTGCCTCATGTCTTTGACGATGAAGAGGACTTCCATCCTAATGTCGATAAGATTCGTGCCTGCCAGAAGACCGGCCGGGCTATTTTTGCCTCCGTTTGATTTGGTTCACCTCAAGTTCACCCGCGCCTGCTTTAATTGAGATATCGAGTGTTAGAGGTTGTTTCCATGTCGCCTTCTAAAAAGTCTGTGCTTGTCCTGGGGGTTGCCGCTCTCGGGCTCGGTATCTACGGTGCCGGCGCGGCACTGGCCCATTATGAAGGACCTCCTTACGAGGTGCTCAAATCCGACGGCAAGTTCGAATGGCGCCGCTACAAGCCGAGAATAGTGGCTTCCGTAGATGTGGAAGGTGAGTATCGGCAGTCTATGAACAAGGGGTTTGGCATTCTTGCCGGCTACATCTTCGGTAAGAATGTCTCTCGCAGCAAAGTGGCCATGACCAGTCCGGTACTCGTCGCCAGCGCTGATTCGCAAGCATCCCTCAAGTCTGAGCGGCAAGGTGAGATAGAGAAGATTGCCATGACGGCGCCGGTGGTGGTTGAAAATGAGCCCGGCCGGGAGGCTATGACCATGCGTTTTTTCATGCCTGAAAAGTACAGCCTCGCCGATTTGCCTACTCCCGTCGACGAGCGCATCAGGTTGTCTACCCTGCCGGAGCAGACCTTTGTGGTGGTGCGATTTTCAGGTAGTTGGAAGCAGTCGGAGTTTGATAAGCGCGCCAAAGAACTGCAGACCTATGCCGCTGGAGCCGGGCTGAAAGTTACGGGTGAGCCAGCTTCTGCCTTTTACAATCCACCCTTCACGCCGCCCTTCCTGCGCCGAAATGAAGTGCTTTTGCCGGTGCAGATAGAGAGCGGTGCGGGTAACGATTCTCTCAAGCCGTAAGATGTTAAAATCAGTCTTTCTGACCAGGCTTTGAGGTGGATTGATGAGATTTTCTAGTGCGGGAAGATTGCCTGGCGGGCGTACTCTCCTGTCCCTCCCTTTCCTCATCATTGCTGCGCTTCTTATTGTCGGTCTTTCTCATGGTTGCAGTTCTCAGGCAGACATACGGGCTTCCAAGTTCAAGGATTTGTGCAAGGCGGACAAAATGTCTGAGCTTGTCACTTACTGCGATGAGTGTCTGAAGGAAGCACCCGGTGATGCAGAGACATATGCTTACCGAGCCTTTGCCGAGCTTGCGCTTGGAAAGAAGGAGGCAGCCAAGGCGGATATGCAGAAGGCGCTTTCGATAAGTCCGGAGGTGGGATGGTATCACCGGGAGATGGGAAATATCTATCTTTACTGTGGTGAAAACAAGGAAGCTCTCTCCTCTCTCCTGGAGGCAAAGCGTCTGCTTGGTGATTCCGCCAGTCTCTATTCCGTCTATTCCGGTTTAGCTGTGGCCAATGAACGTCTGGGCGATTATGCGGAAGCAATTAGAAATGCAACAGAGTCGCTGAGACTGAGACCGGAGCAAAAGTACACTTACGAGACAAGAGCAATGTCTTATCTGGGATATTACGAGCTGGATAAGTGTCTGGCTGATTCCGCCAAGGGGATAAGCCTTAACCGTGATAACCCTACGATATATACGGTTCATGGTTGGGCCTCGCTCCTGAAGGGTGATATGAAGACGGCTAAGACTGACTGCAGCATTGCTCTTTCCCTTAATCCTAAGTGTTGGCAGGCTGCCGATCTGGAAATGGCAATCTGCCTTTTTGAGGGCGACTATTCGGGTGCCGTTAAAGTGGCAGAGCGCTCGATCGCGCAGTACCCGGATGCGGCGCAGGGTTATGCCAGTAAGTCCGACTGTCTCTTTATTATGAAAGACTTCAAGCAAGCCGGGCAATTCGCCGACAAGGCTATGGAGATTGAGCCTGCCAGTGCGCGAGCCATCTGTACGGCATTGAGGGTCAAGTCTCAGGCTGGTGAGGCGTCTAATTCTGATGCGCTTCTCAAAAAATTAGAGAAGCATGATTCATCGGTGATATTGAAGCGAGAGAGGGCCCGGAGCCTTTTCTTTCTGGGTAAGTATCAGGAAGCCGTTTATCAGTGCACTGAGGCAATTGCAGTGGACGAGCACAACCCCACTAGCTACAGGCTTCGGGCTGAGGCCTTACGAAGACTTGGTCGTAAACAGGAAGCTGAGCGAGACATGAAAGAGGCATATGAGCGCGGTTATCCTAAAAATGCCCTACTAGACTTGTTTCTCCGGGCAGTTTGATGGTGGGGAACCTTACGGTTGTTTGAGACTTACCTGTAGTCAGTCAGTCAGTCAGTCAGTTTGAATGACTATCAAGTGGTTTTCTTTTGTGCAGCTGCCCGTTTTATCTGTTAAATTCATCGCAGCCTTATGTAAGAATTTCGGCGCTTCTATTGGAACCTCCCAAGCTGGGCATTTTCAGTGCCTTTCACGGTTGGGCTGAGAGTCACTGATTTATAACGGGTTTCTTCCGGCCGTGAGAGACTGGATTTATATGAGTAAGTTAGAGAGCGCCTATATCAAGTCGTCGTGCACTGTGTTGAGCATTGCGCTTGTCTGTGCTGTATTGGCTGCCGAAAGGTTGAGCCGGATGCCGGTGCGGGTTGTCGGATTGCCACCCCGGCACCAGGCGGTGCAAAAGGTAGATGCTCAGGCACAGGCGCAGCCGCAAGAGCCGGAGCGAACCGTATGTATTCGTGAGTGCCCGGAGCACAGTGATGTGCTTTCTTCTATTGAGGGTGAAAGAGACCTTCTAAGGGAAACCACAGCGGCCCTCGAAGAGGCGGCTGGGCAAGATTACTCTTTGCGATTGGCTGCTCTGGAGGGCAAGTTTACAGCCTGGCAGGAGCAGAACCAACAGCTTGTGGATAACTGTGATTTGTTACTGGGAGCCAGTGGTAATTCAGTCTTTCCCGAGATCCCTCTTTCTCTGGAAAATCTGACCATGGGCGGTGATTGGCTAAAAATGGCAATGGAAGCTGGAAAGAACGGCAAACTGCGCGAAAGTAGGCTCTATCTGAAGGCCGCCAACAAGGCCTTAAATCAGGCGGAGAAGGTGCTCGCTAAAAAGGTTCGACTGAACAGGCGCTCAGCCCTAATCAAGCCGCCGCATTACCTAAAGTCGATCGCGAATTAGAGCCTATCCTCAAGATGTTTCCGCTCTCTAGTATCGCAAGAGGCATATGAGTTTTTCCGGATGACGAAAAAAATATTCGGCCAGGCCAAAGAGACCCACGGGCTGTTCGATGCCGTAGTTGTGCGTGCGAGCATACCACTGCTGAACCAGTATCAAGGCTAAGGCCCATAGAAGCAACCACAGTAGTGTGCCTGTTCCCGTATCTTCTCCAGATTCCAGGCCCGGGCCATCGAGGTTGTTTTCTTTTCTCGTGAACATGCTACTTCCCTGCGTCCTTGTGTGCTGTTGTCTTTATTAGACAATCAGGGCGCAGGATTCAGCGAGGTAGTGCCACAGTTTCCCCACTGTTCAAAGTGATTGACAGTTTGGTTTCTCAATTGGATAGAGCGGGAGTGGTTTGTTCTTTTCTGCTTGAATAGGCCCCGAAGAGAACGGCGCTGCTCAGAAACAGCAGCAAAAGAGCTTTGATACGGCTCTCTTCATCGAGAGCCTTGTCAATTTTGTCCCTCAGGTTTGACCCGCAGATACTATGGTGGTTATCGTGTTGTATACCCTGGTTCACGTCCTGAAGCGCTTCGGTGAGACGATTTGCCTTGTGCAAAATGCGGGCTCGGCAGAAATAACCATTGGGGTCCTGCGGTTCCAGTTCGATTGCCCGTGTCGCCAGACTGAGCGCAATTCTGTCGTGACCTTGCAGGCTATTCAGATCTGCCAGATAGAGGTAGGGAACGTTCCAGGTCTCATCTAAGGAGATTACCTTTTTGAAGGCCGCCATGGCGGCTTGCGGCTCTCCCATTCCTTGATGGGAAATTCCCAGGCTAAGCAAAATATCAGGGTTATTCGGTTCCAGTAGATAGGCCGTTTTTCCATCCGCTAAACCACTGGAATAGTTACCCAGTCGATTGTAGAGGGCGGCTCTTTTGGTAAGGGCTGTTCGATAAGCCGGTTCCAGGTCGATAGCCCTGCTCAGGTCTTGGACGGCTTGCTCAAGTCTGGCTTCCGTCAGTGTACTTATGTCTGCCCTCAGTTCGTGGGCCGGCGCGCTCTGCGGATTTTCTTGCAGGTAATCGGAAATTGCCAGTTTGGCATTTTCTAGATCGCCCAGGGCAATGTAGGAGCGGGAAAGGCACATGCGATCCAGCAAGGTAAGAGGTTTAAGTGCAGTAGCTGCTTGCAGGTGACTGATGGCGGCCTCATGCTGGCCCAGTTCCTGCAACGCCGTGCCGAGCATGAAATGATCGGCACAACTTCTGGGAGTGTGGATAAGTTGCGTGACTCGTTTGAAATCCTGCCTGGCCGGCATGTCTTGTCTGGCAAGCCTGAAGGTGCAGCCTCTATCAAGGTAAGCTCTGGCGTAGTCTGAATTGCAGGAAATGGCCTTGGTGAAGAGTTGCAGGGCTTTGTCCGAATCATTCATGCGGGATTGTTTAAGCCCTTCTTCGCAAAGGCGATATTCGGGCGTAAGCATGTCATTGCCTGATGGTCTTCCTTCTCCGGTAGCGGCAATATTTCCAGCACTGACTGCCGGGATGCAGTTTAGTGCCAGAATTACAATTGAAGTTGCGGACAAGGTTTTTGTTTTCATGAAACAGTCCACGTCGGTTCGTTAGGCTAAGGCTGAGTTCCTTGCCGGATTTATAAATCTTGGCGAGTTCTATATCGGTCTTACCGCCTTTTCTGTCTGTCCTTCTTTCTGTCTCTGTAACTATCCTACCGGAAGCTACATGCTTCAGTCGGCGGCGCCATTAAAGATCTGGTACCAGCAGATGACACAAGTTATAAGGCAGGCAAGAACACCGAGTGCCCCCAGTATGTAGGTACCGGTGACGTTCTTCCAGTCGACAAAGTATGAAATGAGAGGAAAGTCCAGCGGATGCATTTGCGGGTAGACCAATTCACGGAATAGACAAAACAGCCCTGACCGTTTAGTTTGCCACAGTCTGCCTTGCTTGAAAATGGTAGAGTTACGCTGAAACTGGAGCCCGGTGTGGTTTCTACTGGCTCAGTTTTTGCTCGAGGAGCTTCTTGATTTCAGGACTGGGATTGCCGAACCAGGTGGTTTTCGGTGCTGGTGCTTGTTTCCCGGGTGGAACATCCTCCAGGACGTAGCGCATCCCCCATGCTTTTTTGAGATCCTTACTGAAAGCTACAGCGAACTGGTGGTTGCCGCAGTTGTGGGGCTCGCACATCCAGCCGACAATATAGGTGCCGCCCGCCGCTTTAATCTCTTCGCAAGGGCTGCTCACTCCCTCACCCTTCTTTATCCAGCCGGGAAGATTTTTGCTTCCGACAAAGAGGGTATTCCATGCCGGCTTGTACTGTGCTTTTGAAACCAGGTCATAGACGGTTTCTTTCATTTCTCTGGCGGAGGCGACGCCGCTCAAACACAGAATCGAGCTCGTGGTGAGTGCAAGGACTATTAATCTGACCGGTTTATTTGCAGATGTTTTCACGGCAACCTCGTGGGCGAATGTGTCTGATTTGACGATGCTGCCATAATCTAACACAGTTACCGGCGTAGACAGCGGGAAATCCTGCGGACGGTTGCCGCCTTTGAGAGTAGACTTATCGACCTATAAACATCTGGGTCCTGGTGTCTCTTTTAAACAAGCAGGCAAATGTAACAGCGATTCCGCAGAGTCGCTGCCAGCACAGGACGTCAATCCGGTATCTGGTATCTGCAGAGAATAGCTATATACGAGTGCTCCCCGCTACAAAGTGCTGAAATTGCTGTCAGGGACGGCTTGGGTAGTCATTTTGCGGAATCGCTGCCAATGTAACAATAGTGATTTTGCGAAATATTACATCAGGGTTTTCAGTCTTTTTGAAGTTTGAAACCATTGCAGCATAAGCCTTTTGGCTGTCAAACAGATTTAATTTGCGGCTTTACATGAGTTTAGCGCTTTTGGGAAGATTTTTCGCAGGACATACCTGCGGTCTGCAGGTCGGTCATTTTCGGCACCGGCTTCAAATTTGGTCGAAACGCTTTTGGATAGGGCGCTGGTAAAATGGTGATTCGAGGCTCTATTTCATTCAATTGGTTTTTCCTTCAATTCTTTTTTCAATCCTTCAATCCTTCAATCCTTCAATTCTTCAGACAAACAAACACTCACTCGCCCACACACTTTCTTTCTTTCTCAGGAATAATTGTTTTGCCTATCACCGGGTTGCATGTTGCGGGTTACCGCTCCATACGCAGCATCTATCTTGATCTTAAGCCTGTCAATGTAGTGCTTGGTGCAAACGGTACGGGCAAGAGCAATCTTTATCGCTCTCTTTATCTGCTCTGGTCGGCTGCTGCCGGTAACCTTGCCGGTGCCATCGCCGATGAAGGCGGTATGCCTTCCATCTTGTCGGCCGGCAGTTTGCGTAGACCCGGACAAAAGAGCGTGACGCTCTCTGTAGATATCGATGATCTGAGCTATCAAATTGTTATTGGTCTGGTGCCTTTGAGTGATCGCATTGGCGATGAGCTGATGGGTTACTTTCAGAAAGATCCTGATATAAAAATTGAAAAGGTAAATGTCGATTATCGCGGCAAGCAGATTTCGCTAATGGCAAGAAAGAGAGGCTATATCTCCGCCCGCAACATGGATGGACGACCAATCGAATATCCTCTGGTGGTGGCTCATTGTGAGTCGGTGCTAACGGGGTTGCGGGAGCCGCACTTGTTTCCCGATCTATCCAAGTTGCGAAGCGAGATATTGAGTTGGCGTTTCTATCATAATTTCCGCACGGATTTTCATTCGCCCCTGCGCCGACCGCAGGTGCCGGTCTTCACTCCCGTACTCAGTCATGATGGTGGCGATCTGGCTTCAGCGCTAGCCACCATTGCCGCCGTCGAAGGTGCGGCTGCCATCAATGAAGCCGTCAGCGATGCCTTCCCCGATTCCACCATTGGTTTCAAAGCCGACGATGATGTTCTTGCGCTTACTATGAAAATGCCCGGGTTGAATCGTTCCTTCTCGGCTCTGGAATTATCGGATGGTACCTTGCAGTATCTTTGTTTGATTGCCGCTTTGCTGTCGCCTCGTCCGGCATCATTTCTTGCCTTGAACGAACCGGAAACCAGCATTCATCCAAGCTTGTACCAGGCTATGGCCCGCCTTATCGTACAAGCCGGCAAGAAATCACAGCTTTGGGTAACTACCCATAGTGAGGAATTAGCTCGCTATATCGAGAAGGCTGCCGGCGTCAAAGCTATTGAACTTGAAAAGGTAAATGGTGCCACTTGTGTGGTGGGTGCCAAGCTCTCTCCGGAAAGTGAGGAGGAAGACTATGATGACGATGACCGGTCCGATTCCTCAAGAGCAGGCTAAGGGAGGCAGTAATGGCGCTGACGGATTTCGCTGTCGAGAACTATCGTTCCATAAGGAATGTCTGGCTCAAATTGCAGCCTGTGAATGTAATCATTGGTCCAAATGGTAGCGGCAAAAGTAATCTTTACCGGGCTATCTATCTTGTTTCCTGTGCGGCACGGGGGCAGTTTGCCTCTGCCCTGGCTGAAGAAGGCGGTATTCAGTCGGTGCTCTTTGCCGGACCTCGCAAGGAACCTGGTAAGCGCGAGACCTTTAAACTTTCAGTACGCGTAGGCAAGTTTGAGTACAACCTGGAATGCGGTACTTGCGGAGACGTCGTCAAACCGGGATTCTTCGCCGGTGATCCTGAGATAAAGAAAGAGGAAGTCTTCATCGTAGAAAACGGCGAACGACATGGCTTGCTGGAGCGTCGTCGGCGCTCTATTTGGGCGCGCAACGCCGCCGGCAAGCAGGTCGACTACACGGTGCAGGTGCCTGATAACGAGTCAATTTTAACGGGCTTGAATGATCCGCTCAATTTCCCGCAACTTTCTATTTTGAAAGAAGAATTTCTGAGCTGGCGCTTTTATCATCATTTTAGAACTGATGAAGATTCCCCTTTGCGCATGCCGCGGGTGGGAGTGATGACGCCGGCACTGTCTGACGATGCCCATGATCTGGCGGCAGTTCTAGCCACTATTCTGGAGGCGGGAAAGAGCGAGGTTTTGCTGGAAAGGCTGGCAGAGGCTTTTCCGGGGGCCGATCTGGATGTGCGCCATAGCAATTCCGGTTTGAAGCTTTCTATGCATTTTCCTGAATTCGCTCGTGCTTTTGAAGCACGTGAATTGTCCGATGGTACATTGCAGTATCTCTGCTTATTGGCAGCACTCTTGCCGCTCAAACCGGCGCCTTTGATTGCTTTGAACGAACCTGAGACAAGTTTGCATCCACGCCTGATAGAGCCTTTGGCTCAGTTGATTGTGGATGCTTCCAGCCAGTCTCAAATCTGGGTCACTACTCATAGCCGTGAACTGGCGGATGCCATATTGGATAAGAGCGGTTATGACCATCTGGAACTGAAGAAAGAAAAAGGCGAAACCAAACTGGTTGGTGTCGGTTTGGGCGGCTACAGGGAAAAAGATGAGGAGTAGCGGCTCCGCACTTCCAGCAGTAGCTCCCGGGTGTAAGCCCAGCGCCTGAAGAAGTTATGCCAGTAGTCATCTGTCTGACCGTCTGCGCTTGTGGCAGCGGTTTGGTTTGATGCTCCGGTCGTACTTGTGGCTACGGCAGTATCAGCCCTTGTCATTTCGAAGCTGTCTATGGCTTTGCTCGCTGCTTTCAAGGTGGCGTCAAGGTCTTCATTACTCAATAGTTGCGCCAGTCGACAATTCCGCTCGCTCACCGCCTGTGATGCCAGAGCTTGTTCGGTCTTGCCGCTATTCTTGTGCTGAATGGAAGCAGTTGCCGACATGATTATGTTTTTCACAATCAAATCGTGACTGACGGCCGGGTGCTCTTGCACGGCTTGCCTTAAGGCTTTGAGAAAGTTGCCGCTCAAATCTATTGGACTGGTGGAAAGGGCTGCCATAAAACCCCGGGCGGCAAGATCGTTGGCCAGCAGTTCCTTCATGGTGGCATGCATTTCTTCGGTGCTAACTGCAGTGGTGGTGCTGTTTTGCGCCTCCGTCCATTTCTCGAGTACACGCATGGAGTCTGAGATGGACTGTTGAATGGTTTGCATAATTGTCCCTGTCTAGCGGATTGAAGGCAGATCAAGCTCTTCCATCTGTCCGTGTTCTTCCATTACGGCTTTCTCGTCTCTGGCTGAGACCGAGACCAGATGGGCGGTACCGAAACTCTCTCCCGGAGCGAGGGTGATTTGTTCGGGCCAGTGGTTGGCCCGTCTGACCAGCGGATCTTTCACTTGAAAAATGGCCTTATCGCCGATAATGCCGCTTAGTCTCAGGTATCTCAATACGGAAGGTTTTTCCGGCGGCATGGGCAGGTCGGATAGGGCAAGACCACTGGGCAGTCCGCCGCCGGACATCCCGCCTGGCAGGGGTGGCGGCATATAGCCGTTATGTGGTCCGGGCATGGAGCTCATATCTTGTTCGAGGCCGCTACCCGTGGGGGGCGGCGGCACCAGTTCGAGCTGGGGCACGTTCTTGCCTGGTATTGCGGTCTTAACGAGCTTGCCGTTCTTATCTTTCACCGTTGGCTGATTCTCGGCGCCTGCCGGTAGACGGGGAAAGGACTGCAATTGCCCTAAGGGCTCGAAGGGATCTCTTATTCCCAGGGCGGCTTTTGCAGATTGCCGTGCCGACTCGATACTGGTGACGGTTTCCGGACCTCTCACCTCACTTTGCGCAAGCTGCTCCGGCTTGCGGCTGACGATGCCGTCGGCATTGGCTACTGCCAGGGCCGGCACCAGTTCCGCCGGTGTGGCCTGGGCTCTCAGGGCCGTGTCCATGCCCCCGAGAACGGCGGGCAGCCGATTTTTAGCTTTCCTGACCGCCGCAGGCAACGGTTGGGCGAGCGGATCAGGCTCTGTCTGCTGACCGCCGAGGTTGTTACTCCAGGCATAGGTAGCGCCTATGAGAATACAGCCAATTGCCAATATGAGAACGAGACGCATTTTGAAAAACACTGTGGAAAATTCGGACTGCCTTGTATTTATCATGCCCCAATTCTCAGGGAAGGTAGTAAATGTTGAGCATAAAACTGAGCACCGGTTGACTTAATTTCAACTTTTGCGCCTTTTCCCCGGCGGCACTCTTATTTTGACCGTTGGGAGAACTGGCCAGGGCGATGGAAAGGGAATTGACGGAGAGCACTCGCTGGTAGGCTTCCATGCGTTTCATGAAGTCTATCAGGCTATTGTAATCGCCGGTTATATAAACCCTGCGACTGAGCTGCTTGACGCCCATGTTGTTCTGTTCAGGGCCTTTGTTCTCGTCTTTTGCTTTGTTCTGTCCCTGTCCTTGCACCTGATTGGACAGGTTTTGCAGAGGAGCCGGCAGGGTTACTTTGCGGTCTTTCACCCCGGCTGCTTCCAGCACTTCCAGGTCGGCGCCATCGGCGGGAGTTTGATTATTAGCGCCCTTCTCGTCTTGTTTTTCCACACTGATTATGTCGACCCTTGAGGCCAGCGCCATGCGTTCCAGGTCGAGCAAGAGCAGGTCGAGGTAGGGTGCGTGGGGGACTTCGTTGCGAAGACTGTTTATGTCTTCCTGCAGCGCTTTGTGGCTGGCATCGGCGGAGGCTTTGTCAGTCAGCTTGCCTTTCACTTCTTGCAATTCGATTTCTTGTTTAGCCAGCTCTTCATGTTCGTGCTGACTATCTAAAAATGCCGGATATGTCAGGGCTAGAGCCCCAGTGGCGGAAACTGCCAGGGGACCAAAGACAATCAGCATTCTGGTGCGGCGGTTCATCTGGTCAGACCCCCGCTTGTGCCGGCTGGATTGAGAGCTGTGTGATTGGGGGTTGAGTTGATGGGACTCTTATCGGTTTTGTTCTCGCTTCGGTTTTCGGAATTGATCTGCGCTTTCAGGCTGAAGGCAACTACTTCCGGGTGTTTATCCGGGCGCATGGCATATTCGATATTCGATTGAGAAACCGTAGGGTGGCTACCCAGGCTGACTGAAAGGTTGCCGACGCTAGCGAAGTCCACAGCCGAGCCGTCCAATTTCAATTCACCGTCGCTAAGGGTAACTTCGCAGAGCTGGATGCCTTTAGGGGTGTTGTCCCTTACCACTTCCATAGACCTGGAGAAATGTTTGACGCCTCCCACCAGCTTGGTGAGCAAGGCTTTGCGGCGGGCTAGAATATCATTTTCTTGTCTGGTTTTTTTCAGGTTGGCAATGTCGCGTTTTCCCTGCACGATGTCCTGGGCCGCCTTTTCTGCTGCCTGTCTGGTGCCGGGAATGTCAAAGGCCGTCAGGTAGAGGTAGGCGCCGAAAGTTGCCACCATGGCCAGTGCGGCGGCGGTAAGACCTGGTTTGAACCAGCGCGGCACTTCTTCTCGAAAGATCTCTTCCGCTATGTTCTGGGTGCGGTTTTCGTCCAGAGAGAGTGGAATGCGACCTTCTTTGTTGAGGTCAAGATCGACGGTGATACTCGGGTTCCAGGTCGGCTCAATGGAGGAGCCCACCAGGGCCGTGAGGATGGGGCGCATGCGCGAAGAGATGAACCGGTCGTCCACGGCCATGTCCCGCATGGGGTCGCCGAGTATTGTCTTCATACGCAGTTTGCTGCTGAAATATTCCTGCATATTGGGTAACATGCAACCGGGACCGGTTAGTAGTACCTGGTCGATTTTTACGTCGCCCACCTGTGACTTGTAAAACTCCAGGGAGCGCATTACTTCGTCGCCGATGTCACTGAAAATGGTGCGGGCCACCTGTCCCGCTTGTCCCATGCGGGCGTCGGTGGGCGTGATGTTGAAGACCGGAATTTCAGGCAGCAGTTCCATGGCCTGATCAAAGGAAATGTCCAGGCTGCGTGCTACCGATTCGGTCAGGGCTTCCACCCCCAGGATGATGGAGCGACCGAAAAGGGGCATGGCGCTGCGTACGATATTGATGTCGGTGGCGTCCTGCCTGATGTTGACCACCATAGAAAGGTGTCCGGAGGAGCCCAGATAGCCGGCCAGAGCCAGGGCGCGAATCACCGAAAGGGAGGATACTTCCACCCGACCGAGTTTGACGCCGGCGGCATCGGCCATGCGCCAGTAAGACTCCACGATGGAATGTTGGATGGCGGCCAGAATTACATCGACGCGCCTTACGCCGTCCGGGTCTGTACGCTCAGTGGCATTCATCTGGCACCAGTCCAGATTGGCCTCGCTGATGGGAAAGGGAACGTGGTTTGTCGCTTCCTGGGTGACCACGTCGGCCAGTTCTTCGGGCGGCATGCCGACCGGTACGGGCATCAAGCGGATCACTACCCCCTGAGCCGGCACGCAGATATTTACGGAGGGCGACTGACCGCCGGTGGGAACGCCGCTTTCTTTTAGGAGATCGGCAACAAGAGCGCCCATGGTGAAGGGGTCGGTGACCAGTCCTTCGCGCACACAATTGGGTGGAGTGGGTTGACAGGCAAAGTGCGCCACCTCAATGCCGGCCTTGGTCTTCTCAAGGTGAATGAGGGTGGTGCTGTCGCTGTTTATATCGAGACCGAGGGTGGCCCCTTTCTTTTTGCCGAAGCTAAACAATCGAATCTTACCTTAACCCGCTACGCCCTCTTATTATGCCCCTTTTCCACCCCAAAATTGCCTTAAATGCAGGTCGGATGCTCCCATTTGGCATTAAATAAGGCTGCTCAGTAGGGCCCTGCTTTCATGAAGCTGTCGCCGGTGGTGGTAATCAGGAAGATGGCAAAAATTGCCCCCACGGCAAGGGCCGGGCCGAAGGGGAAGTGCTTGACCATTTTGGGTCCCGGGGCTGTCATGATGCCTATTGTGCCGCCGCCGAAGCCAAGGGAAAAGATGAGCAAATAGGTGGCAGGGTTAGACCAGAGTCCCGACTGGGGGAAGCTATGATCAAGACCCAGCATGGCCAGGGCCATCACCCCGGCAAAACTGAGGAAACCCAGGATGAAGCGCTTGAGAGCCGGTGCCAGCATTCTTTCTTTGCGCAATTCCACCAGTAAGTAGAGACCGCCCATAATGGCACCTACCAGGAAGCCGATGATGAGCGCCGGTATGAGCTTCTGCCAACCCAGCCAGGCGGCAATCAGGGCGCTCAAGACGGCGTCGCCGCCGCCCATGACCATGAAAGGTTCGTCTGCTTCATCTGCTCTCAGATAGCCCACTTCCATGGTGAAATCAATTTCGTCGTCGATGCCGACCTCGCTCTCCGGCTCATTTCTCTCTTTGAAGCCCGGATGCGTCCAGTAGTAGAACTGCACGCCGAAATGGTCTATGAAGTCGAAAATGAGATAACTGGCTCCGATACCGGCCAGGGTACCCAACAGGTCATGCCTGATCACGGTACTGTATATGATACCGAGGATAATGGCCGGATAAGTAATTTCGTGGGGGATGAGCTTCTCGCGAAAGTCGGTGATGCAAACGGCGATCAAGGTAGAGGCGAAAAAGAGCATGGCCAGTATAGTGGCGGTGATTTCCAGGTCGCTGAAGTTGGCGGCGGCCGTCCAGTAAGTAGGACCGAGGAAATGCACAATGGCTGCGAAGGTAAGTGCTGTAGCTGCTTCCACCAGCGGATATTGCCAGTGAATTTTGGCCTGGCAATGTTTGCAGGTGCCTTTCTGCATAAAGTATGAAAGCACCGGAATTAGTTCCATGACCCCCAGGGGCTTCATACACTGGTCGCAATAAGAGCGTTTACGCCAGATTGATTCGTCTTTGAGAGTGCGCAGAGAGAGAACATTCAAGAAGCTTCCCACGCAAAGCCCGATCAGTCCGGCCAGTATTTCCAGATAGGGGCTCGGCAGTTGGTAGATGTTCAAGTTTTGAAAGAGGTTCAGATCCAAAATCTAAATCCGATCGATTTGCTCAGGGTAGTTCGCGTTTTTCAGAGACGAGGGCGGCAAGCACTAAAAGTATGATGACATAGGCTATGAGATAAGCCGATAGGTAAAGGGTAAGTTCACTGGCCGGAAGCTTGCCGTACATGATCACGGCCCGTGCTCGGGTCAGACTTTGCAGGTCGGGCAAGGTCCAGTAGAGAATGGCGCTCAGTTGCTTCATTGCCGGGTTTGTGAAGATACGGCTGAGCTCTTGCAGGGAGGCGGACGAGTGTCCGATAAGCCAGAATGAAACTGTAAAGACAACAGACATAATCGGTGATGAAAATGTCGAAAAGAATTCTGCCGCAGCAATTATCAGAAGCAGTTCCAGGTAAGTAAGCAGAAGTGAAAGCCCTATCCACTTGAGGCGTTCCGTCATGACCAGAAGATGGGCCGGGTCGGCCATATAGACGGTGAGCGCGAGAAAGGCTCCCATCCCCAGTATTAGAAAGAGCAGGCAAATCGAAAGACCGATATACTTGCCCAGGATAAACTGCCAGGCTGCCACCGGTTTTGTGAAAATCAGATAGCAGGTTTTCTTTTCCAGTTCTTTATAAACAAGATTGGCTCCGGCAAAGACGGCAATGATACCGCCGATAGTGCTAATGCCGCACATGCCCAGATCGAGAATGATACGCACATCTTGCCCCACCGATAATGAGCCAAGCGCCAGACCGAAGAAGGAAATAATCACGGCAAAGAGGAAAAAGGTGTAGACCACTTTATCTCGTGCCACCTCTCGAAAGGTGTTTACGGCAATGGCTCGAACCGGCAAAATTGGGTTGGCGGGGTTGCCCGGCGGCGTAGAGGTATCGTCGCTCATGTGGCTACCTCTTGGGCCGGAGTGTCAATATGCTTGAGAAAGAATTCTTCCAGAGCGCGGGCATCTCGCTGGGGGCTTATCTCTTCTATAGCTGCTTCCGCTAACAGTTTCCCGCCGGAAAGTAAGCCTACTCGTTCACAGAGCGCGGCTACATCCGGTAACAGGTGGGAATTGAAGAAGACTGTTTTGCCGCCTTTCTTGAGGTCTTCGATAATGCGCCTCATATCCATGCGCCCGATTGGATCAAGTCCGGACATCGGTTCATCCAGAAAGAGCAGCTCGGGGTCGTTGATGAGGGCCTGGGCCAGCCCCAGCCTTTGCAGCATACCTTTGGAGTAGCGTCCGGTACGCTCATCGGCTTTCTTCTGCAAGGAAACCGTAGCCAGCAGTTGCTCGATCCGCTCATTCAGCGCTTTTCCACTCAGTCCAAAGAGCTGACCGGAGAAAGTGAGGAATTCTCGACCGGTCAAATGGCTGTAAAAATATGGAGATTCCGGCAGAAAGCCAATCTTGCAGAGGGCGGCTTTGTCTCCGGGCGGCGCCCCCAGTACGGCAATGCTACCCTGGTCGGCCCGCAAAAGACCCAGCAGGAGCTTGATAGTTGTAGTTTTGCCGGCGCCGTTGGGACCGACAAGACCATAGGTCATGCCCTTTTCTACTTTCAGGCTGAGTCCGTCCAGGACGCGCAAGGGCTTCCTCAAAAAGCTCTCTCGATCTTTTGTGAGGTTTCTTACTTCTATGACTGCTTTTGATGATTCGACCGCAGTCGCTTCACTCATTAGCCGCCCTTCGGACCGTTGGCTTTCTTACTCTGGGTGATGATCTTATTCAGTTCGGTTGTCGCCGCTCTCAGTCTGCGGGAGACTTGCATCTGGGAAATACCGAGGCGACGCGCTACTTCGGTCTGACTCAAATCTTCGTAGAAGGTTAGCTGTACAACTTCTCTCAAACCATCTCTCAACTGCTTGATAGCTTCCGCCAGCATGAAGCGGTCTTCTTTAGCCAGTTGGTTACTCTGGTAGCGAGAATCAACCAGGGTGTCGATCAAGGATTGCTCCGAGCCGGCGTCATTGGAGAGGGCCTGGTCGAGGGATATGAGGGTGCGACGTCTGTCTACTTCGTAGGCTTCGTTCACACGGCTGACAGGTATTTGCAACTCGCTGGCGATCTCTATATCTGAGGGCTCGCGACCGAGCTTGGCAGTGAGATTCTGTACCAGTCTGTTGATACGGAAGGAGAGTTCTTGCAACTCCCTGGGGGCGCGAATCATGGCTGTCTTATCGCGCAGGTAATGGCGGATTTCGCCCGTAATCAGGTGAGTGGCATAAGTCTGGAACTTGGCACCGGCATCAGGTTTGAATTGATCGACGGCTTTGATAAGACCAATAGAGCCGACCTGGATGAGATCCTCGACAGGGTCGGTGGAACGACGAGCCAGACCGTATGCTATGCGCTTCACCAGGGGCAAAGCCGCCTGAATGATGGAATCGCGCAATGCCGGGTCTCTTGACTCAGCATAGAGAGATAACCAGTTATGAATCTGGTCGGGCCCCTTTATTTCTGCCTTAGGGGTGGCAGCACCTTTAGGTGCCTCACTTTTAGCTTGCAAATCCTTGCTCACCGCGTTACTTGTGCTTACTGGGTTAAGGGAGTTCGTTGTAGTCGTTTCCATTACTATTATCTATAGATCCAATCGCAGATTACCAGACTCATTATATAAATGCTACCGTGATTTCCGCCGCGGGCGGGCTGTCAAGGCAGTTCCGATAATTGCCAAGTACGTTTCTCCAAAGCCTCTCCTTAAGCCAAGTTCAGGAAGGCAATGCTTTCTGCCAAGGGGCTTTTCGGCTCTCGGAAGTTGCTATGAACCTGGCTTGTGGTGCGGATTTGTTCCCGGGCTGCCGATAATTTTTCGGGGTACGGTGATTAATTCTTTCTAAGGGTGTCCGCTTTGCCGGTTAATGGCAGGCGAAAAGTGGCAGCGGACTGATTTTGGATGGCGGCAAGGGAGACGTCCTTACTGGATGGTGCTTGTTTTCTGAACATATGATGGAACAGTGGGCTTGAGATACCGAGAGGTGCTGGTTGATGGCAGAGACAAATCCGAGCGACAAGGGAGATCGACAAAATCTTGAGCAGATTGAAAACGCGGCGCCGAGTACCTCGGACATTTTGCAAGCGAGGAACGTCTCAAGCGAGCAAGTGGAAGCAGCCTGGGCTGCAAACCCGGATCGAAGCGACGTCTCTGCCACACCGAGAAATAGATCCTTATTGGCAAAACAAGGAGAATCCTTGCGTGGCTTGGTTGATAAACAGAACGCCAGCATCGAGCTAACCGAGCGAGACGAATTTGCCCTTTGCTCAAGTGAGGTTATGAGTTGTGGGCTTTCGTGCCTTGCTCACGTTGAGGTCATTACTTACTGTCAACGCAGGCGGAGTCAGTGACTCTTATACGTAGGAACCGAAAGTGGTGGGTCTCGGGGATTAGCTCCAATCATATTGAACGACCTCATGTCGCGCTATCGTGCAAATTGACACTTATCTCTCAAAGCGGTAAGTGTCAATAACTTTGAGACAAAAAAACAGTATCGTAGGTAATTCAGTTTTTGAAATAGGTGCAAAAGTAGTTTTTGCCGATTTCGCACCTTGATGGGTACCCCAAAAAGCGCTTCGCGCGTTCCACTGTTTTGGAAATGCCTATAGGATGGACATTTCCGAAACAGCGGCACCTAACATAATGTAGATTACCGGACGGCGCCGATAAATGTGCTACCGGTGGTGATGGCTCACAAGAGAGATTTTCTTTCGTCGTTTCCTCGCGGTCGGTTGATCCAAGCTGCCTCAGGCACGGTTAGTCGCTTCGGTGCGCCGTTTACAAATCTCTCGGGCTTGGAATTGAACGCTTTGTTCAGAACCTCGTGCCGATGCTTTAAGAGCCGCTCTGCTTGACCATAATGCAAGCTCTTTGGAGTCAAGAACTTGATACCGGAATGAAAGTGAACATTGTTGTACCAGGAGAAGAACGCAGCGCAGAAGCTCTGAGCATCCTCAATTGAGCCAAATCTCTCGGGATATTGTGGACAATATTTCATCGTCTTGAATTGGCTCTCTGAAAACGGATTGTCGTTACTCACTCTTGGTCGACTAAAGGATGGTTTGAGCCCAGAGAGGTCATATAATTTGTGCAGAGTTTCTCCCGTCATCACCGAGCAACGATGATCTCAATCCCGTACAGATAACTTAGATTCGAAAATAGCTATGGACTCTTCCAACATTGTTCGAAGTTCTTTGACTTCTTCTTTCGTCCAAATGGGACTGTAGGACTTCCCTTTCGGCGTAACTGAAGGTAAATTACATCCCCAAAACAACTTATCTGTTATTTGCAAATATTTTTTGTCTCCTATATCTAAATTTGCACGCGCCGCGGCGTTCCTGTAATCACCTGCAGCATTGTAGGCACTCAAGAAAGCATCACAATCTACTGAGTCTGCCGATGGCTTAGAAACCCATTTCTTGCAGGCATCTAGATCTAGTAGCTGCTTTCTTCCTATTGGTAATCCTTTTCTAAATTTACCGGCTGACTTTTCCGCCTCAACCTCGGAACGAAATGCCAAAATTTCTCCAGAGCTTGTCAAGCGAAGCTTGGAATAGTCATCATCAAACCATATCGCATAAAATATCTGCCCGTTTAGAAGAATTGGGTAAATTGCAAGAAGGGTGTCCAATTTCTTCATTGTCCTCTCGTTGCCCATTTCTTTAGCTGACTAAATTCTTCGCCACGTGGATCATAGTTTCCCTTGCCGTATCGATCGTCCATAACTCTCTTCGCAAATTCGGTAGGCTTTTCTCCTTTGAGTGGCTTCTCTCCCTTTGACCAGCTCGGGCGGTCATTGGCTTTCTCTTTATCTGATTTTTTGCTTTTCTTGGCGCGCTCCGGAGCTGTTTTGTTCTCTGTGTTTGATGGATTTCTGTTGCTTCCTTTATTTCCGCCACTAGCCTTACCGGCAACAGGAGATCGCACTTTCGACGTGGGGCTCTTTGGTGCTTTTCTTAATCCCTTAATTATGCACTGGACAATTCTCCCCGCAACACCCTGAAGTCCGAGTTCATCAAAATAATTAACTGGATCATTATCTACATATGCATATAGGTTGAATCCGTCATCTTCTTCTATCGGATCTCGACTTAGCCACCGACCTATTGAAGCATCATACGCTCGATAGGGTGCTAAAGTCAGTTTGCTACGATTATGAAAGTAGTGACCGGTGTACAGAAAGGTGGACCCATGGCTCGGTGAAACGCAATCATACTTTTTTCCATATGGGTCAAATGCGACAATGGCTGTTGCGGTGCCAAAAGTATTTGTTTGCTCCCGGATTGATCCTAAGTGGTCCTTGGCATAAAAAAATGGAGTTCCATCAGTCTCTTCACCACACTCGAAGAATTTTTTCTTGAATGCGATGTTCTCATTCCTCTCTTCCGTTTGCTCATCGTCCCACACAAACGCTTTAGTACTATAGACAGTACCTTCGTTGGTCTCTGTTAATCGGATCAATTGTCCGAATGCGTCGTGAACTAGCTCCGAATAGTTATTAGTTCCTGGGTAATTTATCTTTATCAGCCTATTCTCGGCATCCCATTCGTAAGAATTCGTTCCGTCGCTGGTCATGTTGCCATTGGCGTCGAAAGTCGGTGTGGCGCTAGGCGAGCCGATTGTGGCAATCTGATGGGTGTCGGTTTTTGTAGTGCCGGCGCCGTCGGTTCCGCTCACGGGCACTGCGTTATTGCCGCTGCTCAGATTGGCATTGCCGGAGAAAGCCTGGGTCCATTCTAGAGTTGCCGGTGAGCCATTTATTGTCGCTGCAGTCAGCGCTTTGTTGGCACTGCCCTGGAAGCGCGTGGCGCCGCCTGCACCGATGCTGGTCATCTCGTTCAGGTTGTTATACCCGTACTGAGTCACCGCTGTAGCTGGGGCGAGCGCCAGGGTTGCCGTTGCTCCTCCACTTGTTGCCCTGCTGTAAGTAGTGGCATTGATTGATGCGGAAGAAATGTTGACCACGGTCGATACGGCCGAGGCTGAGACTCCAATGCCGGTCAAACTGCTGTCTGTATTGAGCATTGCCGCTATGCCGGTGGCAACAGAAGCGAGCGTGTCGCCAGACTGCACAGTATACGTGTTGGCTTTGGAACCGCCGGAAAGTCCTGCGTCAAAGACGGTGACGGTCAAGGTATTCCCTGCCGTTATCGTTCCTCCTACTGCCGCAGTTTGTACTCCATTTGGCGGAACGTTGAGTGCGATTACTTCTGTGGCAGTGCTATTGGTAGAAGCTCTGTAAGTTGTTTCATTGAGAGAATTCGAGTTCAGAGTGATGACCTGCCCTGAGGCAGTGGCACTGACTGCAATAGCTTGCAAGTTGGCGTTGGCATTAATTGCCGAGGCCAGAGCCGAAGCTATGGTTGCGGGAGTGTCGCCGGATTGCACGGTGTAGGGTATTGCCTGGAGCCCGCCGGTCAGACCAGAGTCATAGGCTGTCAGGGTAATTACGTCTCCGCCTGTGACTGAGCCTGAAATGGCGGCAGTCTGTGGACCGTTCTGATTTATCGAGAGCGTTATCGTCTCGGTGGCTCCATTGCTCTTTGACTGCGAGTAGGTTGTGGCGGTTAGAGAATTCGACTTTATCGTTATCGCTGTGCCGACTGAAGTAGCGGTCACGCCGATGGCAGCGAGGCTCGTGTCGGCATTGATAGCCGCGGTGAGCCCGGCAGTGATTGTCTGAAGGGTGTCGGCAGCAAGAACTGTATACGGAACTGCCTTCAGCCCACCAGCCAGTGTCTGGTCTCTGAATGTGATCGTGAGCACGTCACCGGTGCGCTTGGTGCCGCCGATGACTGCGTTTTCTACGAAGTTATCGGTTACGCCAAGGGCGATAGTCTCAGTGGCTCCTCCACTGGTCGACTGTTGGTAGGTTGTGATGTTCGGAGAAGCCGACTTGATATTGACGATCTGGCCATTTGCGGCGGCGTTCACCCCGATCGCCTGCAGAGCGGGGGTGGCGGTGATGGCCGCAGCAAGCCCGGCGGCGGCTGCTGCCAGGGTGTCGCCAGCCTGTACAACGTAGTTGACAACCTGTTGCCCACCGGAAAGTGCCGAGTCTGAAACCGTAATCGTCAAGGTATCCCCGGCGGTAATTGTGCCCCCGAGCCTGGCTCTGGTGACGGTACTTGTCTGAACCGCCGTTCTATTGGCACCGGGGTCGTAGCCGTAATACCACTGCTTGAGGTAATTGGGGTTGGGATTGCCGCTGCTTGCTTGAGCTTTGGTCAATTGACCAGCCTGATCATAGCCGAGGCTGTAGCAGAGGCTGCTGTTGTTTTGAATCTGCTGCCATTGTGTAATCTGGTCGGCTGGATCATAGCGGTAGCCGAACTGGGAAATGGTGTTGCCGCTTGGTCCCAGGTTCCTTATCTGCTGCAGGCGCTCATCTTCATCAGTGGGGTACCAGTCGAAATTGGTCACTTGCCCATTGGGGTAGTTTATCGAAGCCAGCCTGGTGACACCTTTAGAAACACCGGCATTGTCGTCCACATACTTGTAATTAAATGTGCCGAGGGCGTTAACTTCAGAAGTTACCCGGCTCATGGGATCGTAAGCCCAAGTGATCGAATTGGCGGCGCCGTTAATCGACCGGTTAGTTGTCCGTCCCAGGGCATCGTAAAGGTAGGTAATGTCAGAGTTTGGAATCACGTCATTGTGAACCAGCTGCAACATGCCACCACCGGTGGTGGGAGTGCCGTAAGCATTTGTGATGTAGGGGTTGTAGGTATAAGAATAGGTGCCCCAGTCGCTTTTGTTTATACCGGTTAGTCTCTTAAAGTTAAGGTCCCAGGCGTAAGTGACGCCCCCGGTGGGGTGCACGGGGTTGGCATAGCCGACTTTAAGCGGTGTGTTGTCGGGGTTGAAATAATAGCGGGTAGTTTGGGAGAGAGCGTCGGTTCTAGACCGCAACCAGCCTGCAAATGGCTCGTAGCTGTAATTTACCGTGCTGTTGTCGGCGTAAACTTTGCTCGTCAGCCGCCCTTGAATATCGTGATGCCACTTGGTTTTGTTGCCGTTGCCGTCTGTGAGTTCAGCCAGGGAGCCGCATGTGCACCATTTGTACTGGGTCTTTCTGCCTAGGGGGTCGACCTCTAGGACCTTCTGGTCGAGAGAATCGTATGCGCTCTGGGTCGTTCTGCCGATGCGGTCTTTTTGAAGAACCGGGTCAAGCCTGTCCCAGATCGTCTGCTCGAAGGTGCCGTCAGGATATGTCGTTCTGGTCTGCCGGTTCATGGCATCATAGCTGAAAACCAGCCTGTAGCCCGTAGAAGACCTGGTGGAGCGAAGTCGTCCGAATCCATCATAGGTCATGGTCGTGACATCCCTATTTCCGGGCATGGGACCGTCAATCTTGGTCAAGAAGCCGTAGGTATTTGCCCCCAGGGCAATGGTTGCTGTAGATCCACCACTGGTGCTCTGCCCGTAAGTTGTGACATTGACGGAAGTAGACTTCAGGGTAAGCACGGCTCCGGCCGCTGTGGCCGTTATGCCGACTGCGGCAAGCGCGCTGTCGCCATTCACTGCGGCTGTAAGACCGGCGGCTATTGAAGTGAGGGTGTCGGTTCCAAGCACTGTGTAATTGACAGATTTTTGACCACCAGCCAGTCCGGCATCAAATGCGGTCAGGGTGAGAACGTTGCCGGCAGTCACCGTTCCACCTATTGTGGCTGAAGAAGTGCCGGTATAGGTCATGGCAGTGACATTGCCATTCGGGTCGGTGATCGTCAGAGGCTGCTGCAGGCTGTTGTATGTGTAATGGGTCTGTCGTCCAGAGCCGTCAATGTAGACGGTGGGCTGGTGGAAGGCATTGTATTCCCAGTGCCCCAGGAGGAAATTGTCGCTTCCTTGAATTTCTCTTGCCTCAAGCAGATCGATACTGTTCGCCGCATATGAATAGCTGAACTTCCTGCCCAGGGGGTCAATTACCTGGGTAGGGTTCCCAATAGCATTGCGCTGGTACTCGGTGACTTGTGAGCCGCTGGTTCTGACATTTGAGAGAACAAAGGCTGTGTTAAAAGTTCCGCTCCAGGTTCCCACCTGCCAGAGTTGGTTTTCCGGATTGTAGGAATAGAGGCTTATTTCGTCGCCGGAAACTGAAGCTGTAGCGTTAAAAGCCTGAACTATTGGGTCGGCGTTCAACTGCGTGGCAATGTCATTGAGAATTGAATTGTAGGTATCACCAGCGGCGACCGTGTGAAAATACCTTTGCCCGGTGCCGCCATGTGGGTAGGGAGTACCGACATAGACATAGAGCACATCTCCATTTGTCAGAGGTCCGCTCATGGTCGCCTTGGCGCTCTGCCTGCTTGGTGAGAGCACCTTGCAGGTTTCAGTCGCTCCCGCTGATACCCCGGCCACGTAGCTGAAGACACCGCTTTGATCTGAATGCAGAGCCACAGTCGGCCCAATGGCCGTAGCCACTACTCCTATCCCTTGCAAGGTAGCATTGGTATTAACTATGCCAGCCAGGCTGGCAGCTATCGATGTGGTGGTGTCGCCGCTTTGAACGGTGTAGGCGCCCACGTATTGGCTCTCGACGCCAAGGTAGACAATGTCTCCTGGTGTGATGGTGCCGCCGACAGTGGCTACCACGGTGGGATTTCCGAGGCTCCTGGTGATGCTCAAAGGTCTATTGCTGTTGCCCTGGAAGTTTGGACCGTAAGGACTTGGATAGGTAAAGAAGATTGGGCTCTGGCTCTCCAACGGGTGAGTTTCATTCTGCTTCACCGGCCCTTCGAAGCCAGTTTGCAGGTTGAAAGTGAATCTTGTCTGCTCGCAGTGAGTGTAAATCTGGTTGGCCGGGTCGGCAGGATAGAGCTGGGTGGCATGCCTATCCCAGAAGTAGGTTGTCTTTGCTTCGTTGAGCCAGTTCTCAATAACAGACGAGGTGCCGTCCGAGAAGGTGAAGCGCAGCCCCTGAGCCGGTATACCGCCAGTGGTGCCCGGAACATATTGATAGAAACTTGTCGTTCCGTATGGGTTGCTCATCTGAGCGATGAAGCTCGTTGTGTTGTCATACGCAAATTGCGACTTCAAGTTGACCACGTCGATGATAGCAAGCAGGCTTGTGGCGCTTGCATCATAAGTTAGAGAGCAGCTGCGCCCGAAAGGGTCGGTCACTCCGGATATTTTGTAGAAGCCGGGATTACCTGGCGTGTTCGAGAGATAAGAGACGCTGGAAACCTGGCCGATGGCATCAGTGATGGAGACGATTCTGAAGTTGGAATCGTACTGGATCTGGCAGGTCAAGCCCTGCGGGTCTTTCAATTCCGTCATAAAGATGCGCGGCGGCGAGCTGCTGTCAGCCTGGTTGAAAGTCTCAACCGAGCCATCCGGCAGGCGTCTTTCATAGACACCGCCGCCCATAGCAACTAATTGCGCCTGCGATTCCAGTGCCGGGGGATATAGCCCAGTCACCACATCTGGTGTGTACTGCTCACTGCCGCCACCGACTACGCGGACTAAGGCGACCGAGCTTATGGGGTCGACAGTCAGGTAGGAAAGCCAGTTAAAAGTCCAGTTCTGTCCCATATTGCTAAAGCTGTAGGTGCTCGGCTGGTTGGCCTCGAGGTGGTTGTAGTTAAACCTGAAATCCATGCCGGGTCCCACTGGTGGCTGATAGCTGAGCGGGATGTCTTCAATATTGAGAGTAGCAGCCATTGTGAAGGCAGAAGCTTTGGCCATGCCTGTTGTCGAGCTATTACAGCCGCACTCGACTGAACTAATGCAAGTTTTCTCAGTGGCTACGGTTTTGGCATTGCCGTCATGTTTGGAAGACTCTCCCCTGCCCCAGACATTCTTTGCTTCTTCATCGCTGACAGCAGTCCAGCCGTCAGGCAGCTTCTCTGTAGCCGGGATGAGGAAATAGCCGTCGGTTTGGGAATCTATAGCTTTCTGAGAAATTGATAGGTAGGACGCATTATCAAAAGTTGGGTCTTTGAGCACGTAGTGGCCGTTCTTAGCAGATACAAGTGCACCAAAGTGATCGAGTCGCCAGTGCACCACAGAAGGTGTCACAATAGCCGCGCCAGGTGCTCTTTTGGCAGCCTGAAGCTTGAGCCCGGACTTTTCCGCCAGCTCTTTCACCATGGCTAGATTGGTACCTTGCCTGGTTGACCGGGTCTTCTCAATTTCAGAGGGAAGTCCACTGCCGGGTTTGAGGGCATTCAAGACATTGAAAATGGCGTAGGGTCCACACTTGAAAGCAAGTCCAGGTGCTGTCTTCATGCCGCCGAGACCTTGCCTGGCATCGTTTATCTTCTGCTCGTCAGAACCCCAGACTGGTCTGTTCTTAATGGCTGCCAGAAACTTTTCAAGCTCAGCCATGCGCCCTACTCTGCCGTTTGCTTTGATTAAATTGGCAATGGAATGATTAGCTACGGCTTGCTGCAATTTTCCGCGTTCATTTTTCGATTGCTCAAAGCTTGCCTGCCAGCGCTCCATCGCATCTGATAGAAAGCCGGTCTGATAAAGAAGGTCCGCGATGTTGCTGTTTAGAGAAGCCGTCCAGCGAGACTTTGGAAACTTCGAGACAAACTCTGTGAGAGCGGAAAGGTCCTCAAAATCGTTCTTTGCTTTGAATTTCTTGATTGCTTCCGCTAAGGCCAGGTTCTCGCCCTGCACGGCTGAACTGGTCATTGGGGTCAACGGCTCAAGGAAGACACGGGCACGCCTTATTTCTGCATCGGTTGGAGAAGCAGAGAACTTAAGCTCGTTTTTGATGAGTTTTACTTTCTTGGGGCCGGTCTTAACGCCGTGAGCCGGTTTAGCGTCAGCTGGGAGCACCTCGTCGACAATGCGCTCTTCATCAACTCTATCAACTGCCATGGTGCCGGCCAGCGCAGGAAGGGGTAAAGGCGCGAGCAAAGTGATAGTGGATAGCAAGGTGGCGGAAAACGCTCTGAACCACCGCTTCCGTAGAGTGCTTTGACCGCGAAGAGAGGCTGATCTGGCAGTATGTCTTGGGTTCATGAACAGTTCCGTCTTAGGGTGAGGAAGGCTTTTGTAATGGCGGTCGAAGAGTTTACTCGGGAGGGTCTACTTGGGAATAGCTGTAGTTGGAAGCTGCAAGTTCAGTTGCAATGGAGGTGCCGTGGACGGATTTGGGGAAGTCCACTTTGTAGAATCGAGGTTGTAGATGGCGGTGGTGACGGCACTGCGAACTCCGTTTACTACAGCGATTGCTTTCAATGTCTGACTGAAAGAAATGTTTATTGGACCCAGGTAGAGAGGGCTCGTTGCTGGACTGGGGTTGGTTCCATCGAGCGAAAAATAAACTTCTGCCCCACCAACAGAAGCGATAGCTACCGCAGTCGGTTCGGAGAGTGTGCCGGTACCGACACTGAAGATTGGCCTTGGAGTGCTCGCTGCAGTGAGGAGCTGATAGCGGGAAGAAAGATATGCTTCTATTGCCGCTTGCTCCGAGGGCGTCACCGTCCTTGAATAAACTAAAAGCTCAGCCAAATGCCCCCGCCAGAAACCGGACGAGGTGCTACTGGTGCCGATATAGTTCAGAGTTCTGGCAGTGTTGAGTAGATTCTGCACAGTGCCAGTGGCAGAAGGGGTGCTATTTACGGTTATGCTGGCAGAGCCAAGCCCGTTATGAACGGCATCAAGGCTCTGAAAATCATTGAGGCTAAGAGCGCCGGCACTTGTGGTCACCGAGCTTGCGGTAGTGCCGCTGAAAGCATTGAACTGAGCCTGGGTGTTGTTAATTGCCAGGCTCACAAGATCGCTTGGTCCGGTATTGCCGGTGGCGAACATGGTACCGGCAGTAGTGCCTATGGGCTTAAAGACAGCGAAGCAGGCGAATCCAGAAGTCAGATCGGTGAGACCCGATGTGAGGTTTAAGAAGTGGGAGGTGCCGTTGAAATTGACAGCCGGAAACTCGTTTATGGCGCTGCTTATTAGTATGGGTCGATTGGCGTTGGTGTTTTGAACAGCATCGTTAGCATTTGCTGAACCGGAAAGATCACTCCACCGGCTGACGCGAGTTCCGCTTAGAACCAGTCCGAAGTCGCTCTTGAGCCAGAGCGACAGCCCGTTGCGCGGTACCGGCAGGGAATTGGGATCGCTTTGTATGTTGGCGGTAGTGACTGTGGAGTCAACGCCTGAAAGGTTAGCGATGGCCTTAATGGTCATGGGATTAGTGAGAGTGACTGGGCCGGTGTAGGTGAGGCTTGGCGCGCTTCCATCCACGGAATAGAGGATGGTGGCTCCAGGCTCAGCGGTGATAGTGGCTGTCGACTGATAGGTTGAGTACACGCCGGTAGCCGGAGTGATAACAGGCGGGTTGGTAGCCTGGGCTGCGGCGCATGCTGACAGGAAGGTTCCCAGGACCCAGGTGAGGCGGGCTAATTTCCACCTTAAAAGGTTGGAGAAAATGCGGAGGGAGAGTTTTCCGTTGGGCACGAAAGAGAACCTCATTCTCAGAAAGACGAGCGAAGCCAACCTGGCAGGGCCAGGTGAAACAGATGTAAAAAGCTAGGTGCAAGGCTGTTACAGCCAAACACCTAACAAATATCAACCACCACCAGGAAGTTCATTTCTTAGAACGGCAGGAAGAGCCGGACGTAAGCACAAACTTGTCTCTTGCTTCCAGGATTCCTTGCAGAGTTCTACTAAAGGGCAAGCGAAAACAGATCAATGCACAGAGTCAGGTGGATTGGTCGTGAGGAGGCGCTGTTCCGATAGCAGTCACTAACTTCGGTCAGAATACTCGCAGGGCAATATGCTTGTCTATATGCGTTGCAGGTAAATTATAAATACTTAAGAGGTGCTTTGAGTGCTCGAAGGTGGGTCCGACTATGGTATTTGCTCGATATAGAGTCTCATAAAATTTTAGAGCAAGTCTGGTAGGAAGTAGAGAGCGGATATTCTCTCGCGAACACTGAAAACGGAGGCTAGACTTAAGCCTTAGACTCTTTCTTGTCCTTCACTGCCTTCCTGATAGTGGATGAAGTACCGGTAGTGGTGGGCATCATGCTGATTTTGGTGCCATGGTCAAGATTGAAGAGTCGGACAGGAGAAGACGGGGAGACCTGCATCTATGGCTACTCATACTGCTACTCTTCTTCCACTTGGAAATGGCGGTTAAAAGTGAACCCCAAAGTTTGGTCCACATTTCGGATACGGCGCTTTATTTGGTGTCCCTGTATTTAGCTTCGTTCTGCCAGTCTATAAAGATTCTGCATTTTGGAGCGTGGAGACAGACTGTTTATCAGTGCTGTTTTCCCTACGATCCTCTCTCTCTTTGACACATTCCTTGAAACGAAAATTCCAGCACCCGGAGCCAGTGCCTAACGCAACTGATTGATTACCGTGAAGATAGGCAGGTACATGCCTATTACGATAGAGCCAACGATGCCGCCGATGCCTACCACCATCACCGGTTCAAGGAGTGAAGTGAGGGCTTCCACAGCGTTTTCTACTTCCATATCATAGAAATCCGCTACCTTTGAGAGCATCTCATCCAGGCGTCCGGTTTCTTCTCCTACTGCCACCATCTGCGTAACCATGGTGGGAAAGACAGAAGACTTGGCCATGGGTTTAGAGAGGCTGCCACCCTGCCGGACATCGGTATAAATTTTGCCGATGGAATTAGCCACCACGGCATTGTCGGCCGTGTCCTTAACCACATCAAGGGCTGTGAGCATGGGTACCCCGGCCCGAAGGAGGGTGCCGAAGGTGCGGGAAAAGCGCGCTATGGCTACTTTGGAAATGAGGTCGCCGGCCAGAGGCAGCCCATAGAGGATGGTATCTATGTGCAGGCGTCCGGGAGGTGTGGCGTAGTAGCGCTTCAAGAGCCAGCCCGAGACAGCCAGGATGATCATAAATAGAAAGGCCCAGATGGAGCGCATGTACTGGGAAAGGGATACGAGAAACTGAGTGTAGGCCGGTAGCTCCGAGCCAATATTGCGAAACAATCCTTCAAAGATAGGCAGGATAAAGGTGAGCATGCCCCAGAAGACGCCGACGGAAACAACCAGCACCACCAGGGGGTAAACCATGGCTGCTCTTACTTTCTGATTGAGTTTGGACTTGGATTCCAGGAAGTCTGCCAGGCGTTTGAGAACGTCGGCCAGGATGCCGCCGGTTTCTCCGGCTTTGATCATGGAAACGTAGAGCTTGTCAAAGATCTGTGGATGTCTACTCATAGCATCCGAGAGGGAAAGACCAGCTTCGATTGATTGCCTGATGTCATCCAGGCTGCGTTTCAGTTTGCGGTTCGGGCACTGGTCCACGATGATGGTCAGGGTGCGCAGCATTGCTACGCCGGAGCTAATCATGGCTGCAAATTGCCTTGAGAAAACCACCATGTCTTTGATAGTTACTCTCTCGAAGAGGTCAACCTGTAGCACATTGGTTTGCAGGTTCTTCCAGCGCGCTTGCATGTCACCGGCTGCGGTGCTCTCGCGAATCTCGACTACGTCGATGCCTCGAGCCTGCAGCCTGGCTTTCAGTACGCTCGATGATTCGGCGCTGGCAATTGCCTCTTTCAAGCGTCCCTGTTCATCTTTAATCTTATAGACAAATTCCATAGCAATAATTTACCAGAGCTTGCTTGCTTGTAGTGCGCCCCGGACCTTAAAACCTCCCGAATGATGAGCTACCATAGCCTTTTTCGGATTTTTCGCTATAACTTGATCTGGCTTCGGTTTTGCCTCGACCGCCTTGATTGCCGATCAACTGCTCCAGGTCTTCCGGCCGGCTCGACTTGAGGATGGCTTCCTTGTGGCTTACCAGTCCCTCTCTTACGAGTTTGGCCAGACTGGCTTCCAGTGTCTGCATGCCCAATGATGACCCCATTTGCATGGCCGTGTAAATTTGCGATGTCTTTGCTTCTCTAATCAGGTTTGCCACAGCCGGATTATTGATCAATATTTCCATGGCCATGACTCTGCCGGCGGTGACAGGAGAATCACCGGCTTCACCTTCAGTTTTAGGCAAGAGAGTCTGGCTCACGACCCCAACCAGAGAATGGGCCAGCATGATGCGGATTTGTTGTTGTTGGTCCGGGGGGAACACGTCGATAATACGGTCTACCGATTGAGGCGCTGAACTTGTGTGGATAGTGCTGAATACCAGGTGACCGGTTTCGGCGGCTGTGAGAGCCAGGTGAATGGTTTCAAGATCGCGCATCTCGCCGACCAGTATGACGTCCGGGTCTTCCCTTAACCCGCTGCGCAGAGCGTTGGCGAAGCTCTTTGTATCGCTGCCGACTTCTCTTTGACTGATAATGGAAAATTTGTTGTGGTGCAGGAATTCTATGGGGTCTTCAATGGTTAAAATGTGCTTGTCCTGCTTCTCATTGATGGCGTTGATCATGGAAGCAAGGGTGGTGGACTTGCCGGAACCGGTGGGACCGGTGACTAATATCAGTCCCCGCGGCTTAGTGAGAAATTCTTTGCAGACCGGTGCCAGACCCAGTTCTTCCATGGAGGGCATACGCGACAGCACCACCCTCAGTGCTGCAGCCCAGGAGCCCCTGTCCCGGTAGACGTTGACACGGAAGCGCCCCAGGCCCTCTACTCCGAAGCCGCAATCAAGCTCCATGTTTTGTTCGGCAAAGCGCCTTTGCTCTTCACTGAGGCATGAGAAAATCAGACGTTTTGTATCATCATCGGTGAGAATCGGCAAACTGATTCGTGTGAGCTTACCTGCCGCTCTGATGATTGGTGGCTCCCCCGCCTTTAAATGCAGATCGCTTGCCGCTCTGTCCACGACGAGTTGCAACAATTCCTGCATCTCAATCGACATCATTCACCTTCTTTTCTTTCGCCTGTTTCTTTTCCGTTGAGTTTTACCGGGCCTGTCAGTTATTGACGGCATTGAAGCCGGCTGCCGGTCTTTCCGCCTGGCAGTAGGGGCATGTGTGCCATTCGCCGAAAATTTCCGCCTCACAACTGTGGCAGCAAAATTCGTCGGCAGTGTCTATATTGGAATGTCCGCACTTGGGGCAACTTTGCCAGCCGTCTTGTTGCAACATGCCGCAGCGCAGACAGGACACTTTTAGATCGTGTTGACAGAAGGGGCATTTGATAAATTCGTCGGAGATAGGATTGCGGCATTTGCCGCAGAGTTTCTCTTCTCCCGAGGTGTCGGAGAGGGTGACGCGTACTACTTCGTCGGCGGTAGTGAGACCCTGTCCGACCAGGCGCAAGCTGTAATCTTTCAAGGGGATCATTCCGGACTGTTTAGCAGCCAGTCTAACCATGGCCGTGGTGGCATTTTTGCATACCAGGTCGCGAATTTCATCATTCATGCGCATCACTTCATAGACGCCGATGCGGTTTTTGTAGCCGGTCTTATTGCAACTTTCGCAACCTTTACCGCGGGTGAAAATCGGCATGCCCTCGTCGTCCATGCGCAGGCGGTAGTATTGAATTGTAGATTCGGCCAGGCGCTCCTGATTCTTATCCATCAGTCCAAGATACTCGAGGGTGCTTCTTTCCGGGCGATAGTCTTCTTTGCAGTCGGCGCAGACTCGCCGCAAAAGTCGCTGAGCGATCACTCCTACCGTAGCAGATGCCACCAGATATGGGTCCACTTCCATTTCGGCCAGGCGTGTCACCGCTCCTGGTGCGTCATTGGTGTGCAGGGTGGTGAAGACCAGGTGACCGGTGAGTGCGGCTTCTACCGCTATTTTGGCTGTTTCTCTATCGCGGGTTTCTCCCACCAGTATGATGTCCGGGTCTTGCCTCAAGAAGGAACGAAGGATTCTGGCAAAATCCAGACCTTTCTCTCTCAAAACCTGAACCTGAGTGATGCCTGGCATCTCGTATTCAATCGGGTCTTCGGCCGTGAGAATGTTTACTTCCGGGGTGTTGCGCTCGGCCAGGGCTGAGTACAAACTGGTGGTTTTGCCCGAGCCGGTCGGTCCGGTTACGAAGATAATGCCATAAGGCTTTGAGACCATCTCCCTGATTATGTTGAGGGTGTCCGGGTCTGAGATCAAGTGGTTCAAGCCGAAGGTGGTGCCTGATTTATCCAGTTGCCGCATCACCACTTTTTCGCCGTGTTTAGAGGGAATGGTCGAAACACGGAAGTCGATGTCTTTGCCGGAGAACCTCACCCTGATGCGGCCGTCCTGGGGCAGGCGGCGCTCGGCGATGTCCAGATCGGCCATGATTTTGAAGCGCGATACAAGAGCCGCCAGAATGGCCTTGGGCAGTCTTCTGTCTACGAATAGCACGCCGTCGAGGCGATAACGAACCATCAAGTTTTTGTCCTGGGGTTCGATATGCACGTCGGAACACTGCCGCTTGATGGCTTTCGCTAAGATCTGGTTGGCCAATTGTACGATTGGCGCGTCCTGGGCCTGCCTGGCCAGGTCCAGGTCGTTGATGGCGTCGTCCGTGTCAATTAGCACGTTCAAGCTGGAGAGGTCTACTTCCGACTCAATGAAGGTCTGGTCGGCCTGTTCCTCCCATTCTTCCGTCAGTTCGTCCTGTCTTGTGGAATAGATGGTTTCCATGAAGTGCTGGAAGTCGTCTTCGGTGCAAACCACAGGTTTGATCTGCATGCTTTTGAGTCGATACTTGACGTCATCCAGAGCGAGCAGGTTGTTGGGGTTGACCATGGCCACGGTCAGCAGTTTGCCGTCTAGAAAGAGCGGCACTACCTGGTGCTGGCGCATCACTTTCTCCGGCAGGAGTTCGAGGGCGTTGGATTCAGGCTCAACTTTCGCCAGGGAGATGTAGTTGACGCCGTATTGAGTTTCCAGAGCGGATTTGAGGTGGGTTTCGTTAGCCAGCCCCAGGCGCGACAAAATGAGGGAAATCGGTTCTCCCGTGCGCATACGCTCCTGCTGGACCAGCTTCAGCTCATCGGAGGTGATGAGCCCATTGTCCACCAGCAGTTCGCCTATCTCCTTCCTGATTAGTGCCATGATCGAGTTTCCATAAATATATAAGAGTGCCTGTGGTTTAATTGCCCGCCTGAAGGTCCCTCTAAACCGAGTGTCCCCTGAGCTAGGCGATGCCCGCAATCGCCGCCCTGGTACCGTCGGCCTGGTTGCGGCTTTCGGGAAATTTCCCATGTGTTCCGCAAGGGCTGGTGTTTTGGGGTATTTCCCCCCATCCAGGTCAATATTTCTTTAGATAGCCTGGTTTTGCCGGGAAATGCTCCCGTGGGGATTTTCGGCAGCCGGGGGAGTGACCGGAGCAGGCCTCGGCTCTATGTGGTACAAATTTGTCTTACTACTTTGCGTCAAGGTCAGGGGGCACCCATTACATCTTCGAAGAGTCCAGGCACTGAGGATACCGAAATTCAGGTATTAAAACCCAGCCTGTCCCACCGGGTCTACACCACGGTGGGTATAGCCTGGCCGGTCTTCGGCTTCCTTTTCCTGACGCTCCTGTGCGGGACGTTCTGGTTTTCTCTGGAACCGCTCTACATTTTCCCGTTCTTTGCCTTCTTTTGCCTTGTGGTCGGACATGCTCTCGCTGTTTTTCTGGAGTCGAAAGTGGTTACGCGCGCGGTGCGCTTCTTTAAGCACGGCCAGCCGCTCATTTACTTCAACCGTTTTCTCTCTCTGGAATTGGAGAAGGTTGGTAGTGCTTCTGATGATGTGCGTCTCAAGGCTATCGTGCTGGGTCAAAGACGAGTGCTGATCTCTTCGGTGAGTGAGCTTTATCTGACCTTTCTCGGCACCCTGGAAGTGAGATCTCTTGCCGTGTGCGGAGACAATACCAGCCTGATGGGAGGCAGACCGGTGCCTGATGTGGTGGCGCGCCTGCCTCTTTCAACCGTTGATCTGACCAAGCAGAAGCAGCTAATTCGTCTGTTCGAGCTTTCTTGCCCTGGCCTGATCGTCAACAAACGGCTCAAAGACCGCCTCGATTCGCCGGTGGTCAAAGGGCAAATGTTCCTGCAGTTGATGGGTGCTGCCGTTATCACTTTTGCTCTCTTTGATGTGGCATATGCTACTTCTGCCTGGTTGACGATGTTGCGAGCCCATTACGGTGCCCAACTTTTACTGCGCAATGTTGATATTGCAGAGAGGGAATTCTTTCGCAAAGGCAAAGCGGAGAGTGACTCAAAGAAACTGGCTCTGGCTCTTTACGAAAGCGCTGAAGCGGTGCGAGAGCATCCCTTTCCGCTTTCCTGGGCCTACAAGGCTCTCTTTTCTAATCATAATTCTCAGGCACAATTAGCAGCCATGCGGGCTGAGACTCTCTTTCGTCTGGGGCGTTTGAAAGAGGCGTTGAAGCTTATGGAGGAAGCCATTGCCGGCAGCCCTTCTGGCTACAAGAATCAGCTCATCTATGCCCGCTATCTTTATGAGGACGGACAGGCTGATAAAGCCCGAGCGGTGTTGAATGAAGTGCTCGAGAAGCACAAAGATGTCTTGATGCCGCGCATTTACGATCTGGCTCTGGTCACGGGAGACAATGCTGTAGCAGAGCAGCATAAGATTTACGATGAGAGCATGAAGGTTCTTGATGAGCAGGTCTTCGGTCCGGAGCCGGCCTGGCCGCCCGGCGGAGAAAGACCGATTATGGAGATGTGGCGACGGGATGATCTGGAGTTTCTCTCCCGGCGACTGTTGTTTCCAAAGGCAGGCAAGCCCGGTATCTAGACCCGGTCTCAGGGCATTGAGGCTTTGCGTTTTTCTATTTCTGCCTTTACTTCTGCCGGCTCTATTCTGTTTGCCAGCAAGGCTCCGGATGCCTTTTCTTCCCAGTTGGAATCTTTGAGACCAAGGCGCACCAGGGTTTCAAATACATTGCGTCTTAGAAGGGCCGGGTCGTCTTTGTGGGCGTTATAGTCGAAATCGGCTTTCAGGATGACATAAGTCTCGTTGCGGTGCCTGTATATCTCATCAACGGTAAGCACTCCGTACTGCTGTAGCGTCTCGATCAGTTTGACCAGGGCCGGGTTTTCTCCATCGAGGTAGAGCAAGAGGCATGTTGCTCCGGTCTCTTTTACTCTTGCTGCATGGATACGATAGAGTGAACTGTCTTCAGACAAGTCCTTACTCAATTCGAATTTGTCGATAAAATCCAACAGGTCGCTGTACATGAGCTGCTTTTCGCCTCAGGTCTTACTGCCACTTTCTTTCGGAACCGGGCTTGCCACCGATGGCGGTGCCTTGTTTGTTCTTCAGGCTGGCCACGATATCGGCGCGGTTTGCCGTTGCTTCGGCTATTGCTTTCACGAGTTTGCCGCCGCCCCAACGGTTCAAGTGTACCGTGTCGAGGTAGTCTTTGTCGGCCAGAAAGCGTTTATCATCGAAGAGATCCACATAAGTGCCGCCATGATTTTGGGTTGTCCGGGCCAGGAAACCCCGGAATTCAGTCCAGAACCCCTGGGAGAGAAGCTGGCGGTTGCATGCCTGAGAAGGCATACCCACTACTATTACTTTGATGTCCTGGTCGGCGAGGAAGCTCAAGAGTTCCTCAAAGTAGCGACGTTGTCCCTCTGCGCAGCGTGGATGCTCATTCTTGTAGCGTTTGATGTATTCTTTCGAATTGTCCATGTAGAGGTAGGGTGGGAAGGCCGGCAGGACCCATTCGCCTTTTTTGACATCACCGGCCGAACCGGAGATGGCCCTCAATACCTGGGTTGTCACCGGCTTCTTCTCTGTGGATTTCACTGCTCCTTTGCCTTCCGGGTTGGTGAAGCTGGGCTTGGTTCCCAGTGAGGGCGGCAGGTCGCCGTAGACCAGCAGGTTGGCTTTTTTGAGGGGCAGGTGGCGATTGATCAGGTAATCCAGATAACCGAAGCTGTCATCGAAGGAAACCGGTGCCAGTTTTTCAAGATCGGCATAACCGGAGAGGAAGTGAAAGGTATCGGTGGCGCTGGCCGAGGGAAGATTGTTGTCGATGAAGTCTCTGGGATTGACACCGATGATGGCCACTTTGGGTTTGTGTTCTCCCTTGAAGAGGGTATTAGCCATCAAATAGTGGTCTGATACCATGGCACCACCCATGGAGAAATTGAATACCTCGGGCTTGCCTGTACCGGCTCTGGCCAGTTCGGCAGCCAGTCTGGTGACCTGTCTGTCATCGGTGGTATCGACTATGGCGCCGCGGTGTTCGGCCTCGGCGGAAAATATGGCCGAGCCCATCTGGGAACTGCCCAGTAGTACCACATCCGGTGTGCGGGGCTGGGCCAGGAAAGTTTTGGTGACCCACCAGACCCAGGGACCTTCCGTCCGTTTCTCGTAGTTGGTGGCTCGCAGTGCTTCTAAAGTCAATTCGCGCTTGCCGAATTTATTGCCTTGCGCAGTCATATAGGAATAGAGCGCGACATTCACCATGGCAAAGAGAGCCAGGGCCCAGGTGAAGGCTACTTTTCTCTTACTTGTGGTTTGCTTCTCGGAGGCCATTACATTGCTACCCCCGGCTCATCATCAAGGTCTTGCTCGTTGCCTTCTTTGCCCTTGTTGAGGCGGGCGCCGATTTGCCGCCGCAGGCGATCACCTTCTTGTTTGACTATTTCTCTCAGTTTACTGATGGAGCCGTGCCCAGCGCTGGTCTGAATCAGATTGTGTTCAATTAGTTTCTCTTTCAAGCGATGAATACTGTCGGTTGCATCATTGACCGGCGTGGCCAGTTTGTTCATCTGTTCTTGCTTCCACAGCTCGCGACCGGCCATTTGCATGGCCAGTTGGGCGCGCGGGTCGGAGTTTAAGACGGATACCAGGCTATCGAGAAACTTGGCGCCGCCGAAGGCGTTCAGGTGCACGTAGTCATGGTAGAGGTCGGTGTTGTAGAGATAGAAGAAGTTGAGGTCGTAGAAGGGTATGTTGAGGGCGTAGGCGCGCTCTTTCAGAGTGCTGACGTAATCCAGATAGGTGGGGGCGCCCAGCACATTTATGTTTTCTCTGGCGATAGGCATATTGATCAGGATAAGCTCTATGCGCTCCTTCTTGCAGAGGTTGGCCAGTTTGCCCAGAAAATAGAGCTGGGTGGCATAGGTGTGTCTGTCGGCGCGCTTGTAGCGCTCTTTGTATTCGCCGGTATTGTCTTTGAAGGTGGCTTTTGCCACCTCTTTAGTGACGGGATGAGTGATGACGGCATTGGGGTGAATCTCGCCGGCTTTATACTTAGGTAGCAGGGCGGTGCGTTGCCAGAACGTGTAAGGTTTGCTGCCGTAGGGCAGAGGAGTCAGAATGGAGAGGACGCGATTGGTTTTGCGCTCCAGTAGCATTTGCCAGTCGATGGCGTGGTGCGCAAAATAAAGGTTTCTGTTGATGAACCAGGAGAGTCTGCCGAGGGGATCGCGGAAGAGTCCGCCGGCGCAGTCATCGGTGGAGACGAGGCGACTGAGGAAATGGAAAGGCTCGGTGTCGGTGGGGCTGCTCAACTGGCTGTCGATAAAGTCGCGGGGGGCCACGCCGTAAATAACTACGTCGGGACGGTGGGCCGTGCTGAGCATACCTTTCAAGGTCAGGTAGGCATCGGAGGGCATTTGCCCGGGACCGGCCAGATTGTAGCTGCGGAACTTGCCTTTGAAGGTGGCTTCCAGTTTGTCGTCCAGGTAGATCGAGCGGTGGTGCTCGGTCAGGTTGAGGGGGCGATTTAAATAATTGGCATCGCAGTTGTTGACCGCTGCCACCATCAGTGATGAACCAAGCAGGGCTACATTATGAATTTCCTGACTCGCTCTCAGGTCATGAAAGCTCCACCAGCCCCAACCCTGGTAAGGATAGTTGAAGGGGTTGAATTTTATGGGGGCGAAAAAAGACAGGGCCAGGTTCAGAAAGAGAAAGGCGGTGATAGCGGTAATGGCTGCGCTGAGACGGCGTTTCATGGGGTACCGTCCGTCAAGCCCAGGGCTCGTTTTGTAGCGGCATCGGCAGACATGAGTTTGGAGACTTCAAAGAGCAGCTTGGCGCCGCCGCCGGAGTGCAGGTGGACAGTGTCTTGGAAATCGGACAGTTTGAACTTGCCGGTTTCGTGCATGTCATGAAAGGTGACGCTCTTACCGGCTGATGCTACTTCCCTGAGGCTGTTTCTATAAAGTGCCCAGGAGCTGTCAGGCAGGAGATCGCGGTTTACCTGGGTGATAGGCATGGCTACCAGCACCACGTGGGTGCCGCGCTCATTGGCTATGGCAATCAGGTCTTTCAGGAATTGCATTTGGGTGGTGAAGGTGGACATTTTGAGCGTCTTATAGCGCTTGCGATATTCCGCCACGTTGTCCTGAAAGCCGCCGCGGGTAGCCTCTGTTGTCGGGCGGAAGAAGCATTCTTTGCGCTTTACTTCGTAAGGCAGGTAGTCGGGCAGAAGCTTTCTGCGCAGGGCCACGCGGTCGGCTTCCGACATTACTTCCGGTCTTTTGGCGGCTCTATCGAGGAAGGCTTTCAGCCCACGATTGACATCCAGGGCAAGCTGACCGCGGTTGCCGTAGATGTAGCAGAGCCTGGTCAATTCGTAGTTGAACCTTTCCTGCCAGTCCGGCATAAGCAAACCGGCGTGGCTCTCTAAGGAACCGAAACGTGAGAGGTAACGGTAAGGATCCGTGGCGGCCGGAGAGGGCAGCAGGTTGTCCATGAAATCTCTCGGACCGACACCGTAGACAAGCACTTTGGGAGCTTTTTCCTGCTTCAGGAGAAAGTCGGTGATGAGGTAGGCATCGGAGGGCATTTCCCCCGGCAGGGCGAAGTTATAACTTTTGAGGCTGTGACCGCTGTCTTTCTTGAAGGCATCCTCAAAATAGAGAGAGCGATGGTGGGCGGAAGCATCGATGGGTTTGCCCAGGAAGTCGGCGTCTACTCCGTCGAGGGGCACCAGCATGAGGGAGGAACCCAGGAAGACCACATCGTTCTTTTGCTTCTCTTGTAAGAAGTCGGAAATGGCCCAGGTGGTCCAGGTGTTGACTGGAAAATCGCCTGGTTTGAGTTTTTCGAACTGATTCAGTGAAAGACCTACACTCAAGACGGCAAAGAGAGCAAGTGCGGCCAGGAAGCTGCTCTTGCTTCTTTTGGTGCCTTCCTTCTGGGAGGCCAGCTTATAGCTGGCTTCCAGTTTTTCTTGCACCAGAACGTTCACGGCGGAGCCGCTATCAACGTCTAGAGAGTGGTCGGTCTTTGCCACGAAATGCTCCCGAATTGCCAATGGCCGCCATGGGCGGTATCACTTCCTAGAACTGGAAGTAGATGAAGGACGGCGAGCTGTCAGGGCTGAAGATGGTGATTATGCACATGAGCGCTACCATCACACTTACCTGGAGAGCCCATGGCGGATTTTTGTAGATGGTTTTGTCATTGAGCCAGTTGACCACCGGTTGGGCGATCATGAGGATGGGCAAGAGCACGAGCAGGGCCGGGAAGATGATCGGGTCACGGATCTGCAGAACGGCTAGCTGGGCGGCACTGAAATGCATCAGGTCGGCGGGCACTTGCAGAAGTTTGGTGATGATGACGCCGGCAGTCTTCATGTCTTCAGCCCGGAAGAATACCCAGCCCACACAGACAATGTGGAAGGTGGCGATGACTGAGAAGACATGGTAGACCTTGGCGAGAGCCGGAGACTCTTTCAACTGCTTGCCTACGCCGATGGCGTCGAGAAGGCGTACATATTCTTTATGAAGGATAAGCACGATACCTTGATAGGCGCCCCAGGCCAGAAAGTGCATGGCTGCACCGTGCCAGAGACCGCCCAGAGCCATAGTGATGAAGAGGTTTCTGTAGTTGAGCCACTTGGAGCCTCTTGAACCGCCCAGGGGAATGAAGAGGTAGTCTCTCAACCAGGTGGAGAGGCTGATATGCCAGCGGTGCCAGAAGTCGGCTACGTTGGCTGCCAGGTAGGGCAGGTTGAAGTTAATCGGTACTTTGTAGCCGAACAAGAGGGCTGAACCACGGGCGATGTCGGTGTAACCGGCAAAGTCGAAGAAGATCTGGAAGGCAAAGGCATAGGTGATAAGCCACATGTCCACTGACGAGAAATTCTCGGGATGAGCAAAGCCTGCCTGAACCACCAGGGCCAGATTGTCGGCCAGAAGCACTTTCTTACAAAGACCCATGAGGATGAGCTGCATGCCTTCATCCAGGTATTCCCATTTGAACTTGATTTTCTCAGTCAACTGAGGCACGAAGTCCTGGTACCGCTTAATCGGTCCGGCTATCTGAGTGGGGAAGAAACTGGCAAAGAGGGCCAGAGCCGAGAAGGATTTGACTACAGGCTTGCCCCTGTACACTTCCATGGCGTAGTGAATAAATTCGAAGACGAAGAAGGAGATACCCAGGGGCAGGATGATATGCAAGTGGGGCTCGTTCCAGCTGACGCCGAACAGTCCGAGACCGCCCTTGATGGTGTCCATGGTGAAGTAGGCGTATTTGAAAATGCCCAGGGTGATTAAGTTGACGGCGATGGTTATGCCGAGCCACACTTTGGGGCTGAAAACATGCTTGCCGCCCTCTGCTTTGGCAGCCTTATCGATGTAAGGCACGATCAGGAAGTTGGCCAGGGTCAAGCCGAAAATCAGAAGACCGTAGATTGGTCTCCAGGAACAATAGAACACATAGCTAGCCACTAAGAGCAGTGGCACCCGCGCTTTTTGCGGGAGAACCCAGTAGAGAAAGAATACCGTCGGTAGAAAGACCAGGTACTGCAGGCTGTTGAATAGCAAGGTGGTGCTCCTTGAACTGACTCGGGGCGCTCTGCTTCAAGCAAGTTGCCTAACTAACAGATTTGAGGCCCCAGCAAAATGTTTCCAATCGCTCATCGCACATGATATAGGGAGGGTTTCCAATATGTCCAGCTTAAGGCGCTTCTCTTAACCTAAAACGTTTATAGTAAGCCTTTGATAATTGGCTTTGAGGCTTATGGCTGCTTGATTTTCGGCGCTTGGCAAGCCTGAGTGACAGGACGCTAATAAAAGACAAAGTGAAATATTACTCACTGCCTTTTTCTTTGGTGAAGCCTTCCGCCACCAATTGATACACACCACCGTATACGGTTTTTATATACTTGCGATCACCTTTCTCCAGGCGGGTGCGCAAATGCCTGATGTGTACCCGAATAGTGTCCACATCGTCGTCCGGTGCATAACCCCAGACTTCCTCCAGCAGTTTGCCGGTGGAAACCGTCTGTCCGTGGTGCTGCATGAGGCAATGGAGAATTTCAAATTCCGTCGGTGTGAGCTTTTCGATGCGACCACCCACCTTGGCCTGTAGATTCTCGGGAATGAGTGTAATTTCACCTGCCGTGAGAATCTCAGGCAGCGTGGCGGAATGGGGCACACTGCCGGCCCGTCTCAGGAGGGCGCGCACGCGTACCTGCAACTCGGGAGTGTCGAAGGGTTTGGGCAGGTAGTCGTCGGCACCGGCGTCGAAGCCGGCCACTTTGTCTTTAGTGGTGGAAAGAGCAGTAAGCATGAGGACAGGAATGGGATTGGTCTGCGGATTTTGCCTGAGCCTCTGGCAGACCGTGAAACCGTCGAGATCAGGCATCATGACGTCGAGCACGATTAAATCGGGACGATTTTGCTGGGCCATGGCCAGACCCTTGATGCCGTCCGGCGCCGTGACAACTTGATGCCCGAGAAGCTCAAGATTGATTTTTACTAATTCAGCGATGGCCAAATCGTCTTCAATGACGAGAATTCTTGACAATGTTTTCTCCGCCTGCTTTGTTAAGCCTAGCCTGCCGTTGCATCTATTTCCAGATTCTGGAAACTAGTCGGAAGCTCCGACTGTTAATTTTACTGGAATTTTGAGCGGACGGTTGGCCCTGATAACTGTCAGTGTAACCACTTGGTTTGGTTTCTTGCTCTCTATATAAGACATAAGTGAGTCTACGGAGTTGACCTGGACATTGTCCACGGCCACGATCAAATCGGCGAAGCCCCGCTCTATCTGGCGCCATTCCAGCTCACCGTAGCGGTACACCAGCACCCTCGGACCCTGAAGTCCGGCTGCCGCTGCCGGTCCGCCCCGGGTGAGGCGCATAACCCTGAGCCCGCCGCCTTCTTCGGCAATCACATCGACGCCCAAGTCCGGTCTCAGCACCCGGTGGAACTCGATTAACTGAGGGATTATATTTTTTGCAATGTTGATGGGAATGGCGAAGCCGATTCCCGCCGATTGTCTCGTGCCGCTGAATATGGCTGTGTTTATGCCCACCACGCGCCCGGACAAGTCGAGCAGGGGACCGCCGGAATTGCCCGGGTTGATGGCCGCATCTGTTTGAATGATGCCTTTGATGAGCCTGCCGTTTTCAGATTTTATGGTTCGTCCGATGGAAGAGACGATACCTTCGGTGAGGGTACGGTCGAAACCAAAGGGATTCCCAATGGCCAGCACCCGGCGCCCGACCTCTAGAGAGGACGAGTCGCCCAGGGGAATGGGTGTGAGGGTGATGCCTTTGGGGGGCTTGATTTTCAGCACGGCCAGGTCGGTCTGTGAATCGTAACCGACCAGACCGGCTTGCACGGTGGAACCGTCATAGAGAGTAACCAGCAGGTGATCGGAACCCCGCACCACATGGTGATTGGTGAGAATATAGCCTTCCGTGCCGATGATAAAACCGGAACCGAAGCCGTCTGCAGGCACGGCATTGGTCATCATTTCTTCCGCCGATGAGACTGTGGAAATGTTCACCACGCCTCGATTGGAAGCTTTATAAATGCGGATGAAGAGCTTTTCTTCTTCCGTCAAAGAAGTTTTTGCTGCCGCCGTGCTCACTTTTTGTTCCCTGACCGACGTCCCGCTTGCCGGCTTACCACTCTCGGCGCCGACATCGGTGCCTATGGCACTGCCGCAGACCGCGGTGAAGGCAGCGGTCAAGAAAAGCAGCCACTTCCTTTTAGAGTTTGCTTCTTTCATTTCAGCTTCCTTCCTTTTTGGCGCCGGTGATGCGAGGCTCTGTTCCATTCATTAGGCGCTTGATGTTGGCTTTGTGGCGCAAGGTGACATAGAGGCAACCGATAATGCTGTAGACGACGAAGGCGCGTGGTACGTGAAAGAGAATCATGTAGCCCACATTGGCCGCGGCAGCAGTCATGGAGGCCAGGGAGACGATGCGGGAGATGAAGACTATGGTGATCCAGGTAAGGAAGGTGAGCCCACCTGCCGGCAGGGAGAGAGCCAGCATGGTGCCAAGCCCGGTGGCAGCACTTTTGCCGCCGCCGAAACCTAGAAAAATCGACTTGCTGTGACCGATTATGGCGGTCAGTGCCACTACTACTGGTGCTACATCGCTCAGGTCGAAGGCCAGGTTGCCTGTATTGAAAGTCAGGTCTGCGCTTATCTTCTGCGAGTAAATCACCGGCAGGTAGCCCTTGAGCAGATCCAGAATCATGGTGAGGATGCCTTCGACCTTGCCGACGGAGCGGTAGACATTGGTGGCGCCGGTGGAGCAGGAGCCGACTTTGCGAACGTCTATGCCGCGGGCTTTGCCGATCCAGAAGCCGGTGGGAATGGAACCGATTAGATAAGCTGCCAGAATCTGGAGGATGAGAGAGAGCATGGCGCAGTTCTTCTACAATTGAAGGTTAGGGTTCTTTCTTGGAGCGAGCGACTATGCGGATGGGCGCGCCCACGAAGCCGAAGGCTTCCCGCAGCTTTCTTTCCAGATAGGTCTCGTAGTTGCGTCCCATGAGTTTGGCATCGGAGACCTTCAAGACGAAGGTAGGCGGAGTGATGGAAACCTGGGTTGAATAATAGACCTTCAGCCTTTTGCCCCGTTTGCTGGCCGGAGGCGGCGAGAGTGCTACGGCTTCATTCAAGATCTGGTTTACCAGACCGGTATTGATGCGCCTGGAGGACTCCGCAAAGGCGCGCTCCGCTGCTTCGATTATTTTTTGTACGCGCAGCTTGCTGATTGCGGAAGTGAAAAGAACTTCCGCGTATGAAAGACTGCGCAACTCACGTTTGATCAGGTCGGTGAAATTGTTCATGGTGGTGGAAGAGCGGTCTTCTATTAAGTCCCACTTGTTCATGACTATCACGGCAGCTTTTCCGGCTTCTTCGATTTTTGAAGCCAGCTTCTGATCCTGATCTGAAATTTCCAGACCGGCATCAAGCACTAGAATAACCACGTCGGCCCGGTCGAGGGCCTTGAGAGAACGCACCACGCTGAAAGCTTCCACCCCGTAGTCTACTCTCGATTTCCGCCTGATGCCGGCGGTGTCAACCAGGGTGATTTCCCGTCCGTGAAAGGTGATCTTGGTGTCCACGGCATCACGGGTGGTGCCGGGCTCGTCGGCTACGATAGAGCGCTTCTCACCGCAAAGTACATTGGTGATGGAAGATTTGCCTACATTGGGGCGGCCCACAATGGCAATGGAAATTGGGCAGGTGAGAGGGTCTCTCTTGTCTTCCAGGGCTTCTTCTTCCAGTTCTCTAGCCCGGGCATTGATTACATCATAGCGATTGTGTTTTTCTTTTTTCTCCTGGGAATCGCCTTTCTTCTTGCCGTTATCGGGAAAGTGAGAAATGATGGCGTCGAGCATGTCGCCCACCGAGCCGGAGCCGGTCATGGCGGAAAGCGGCATGGGCTCGCCCAGACCTAAGCCATAAAATTCCATGATGGAATTGGTTTCTTTCAGGGAGTCAATTTTATTGACTGCAAGAATCACAGGTTTCTTGACGCGCCGGATAATATTGGCTACTTCCTCATCGGCGCCGGTTATGCCTTCCTTGCCGTCCACCATGAAGATAATTACATCGGCTTGCAGCAAGGCTTGCTTTACCTGCTCCAGTACTTCCTTGGCCATTGGTTCGAAGCTCTTGCCTTCGTCCGGCAGAATACCGCCGGTGTCGACCAGAATGAAATCACGACCGGACCAGTCACATTCACGGTAGATGCGATCGCGGGTGATACCGGGGGTATCATCGACGATGGCGTGCTTCTCTTGAATGCAACGGTTGAAGAATGTGGATTTGCCCACATTGGGGCGTCCTACGATGACGACGATTGGTTTAGACATTGGTGAAAACTTTACTTCTTATCCTGGCCTTTATCAGGCGGCTTCTGCCCCATGATAAAGGGCTTGCCTGATTCTTGCGGCTTAGCGCCTGTTTGCCCGCCAAACTTCTTCCCGAGCTTGGGTGTTTGGGCCTCTATCCATTTAACCAGCTCAACCTTGGCGTTGTTCAGGTAAATAGCCGTCTCGGTGTCGCCGCCGGTATCGGGGTGAACGCCCGGCTGCGACATCTCCCTTTTCCAGGCGTCGACAACCAATTTGACTGTCAGTTCTTCCGGTCTTACTCCCAGGATCATGCAAGCCTTACGAATTTCCGGCGGCACCACTCGTGGTGCGCTGACGGGGGCGGCTTGCTGTTCCGGGGCTCCGGCGGAGGCTTTCCCTCCCACGAATTTATTGCGCACTCCTGCTTTCAGGCTTTCGGCATCGATGCGGGGGTTGTTGCCGCCAGTCTGCACGGTTTCCGGAGGTGCTTTCTCGGCGGTCTGCGTTTCGTATTCCGCTTGCTTGATGCGATTTTTTACCAGTTCTCTCAAGTCTTGAGAGGCAGCCGGCTTGGCGGCCGGTTCGCTTTCATCAGCGGCTTCTTGCGGTAGCACAACGTCTTCTATCACTTCTATCTGAGAAAGCTCCTCGATGTCTTCCAGGCCCTCGAAGATATCCAGCTTATCGAGGTCGAGCTCGTCGCGGTGGGTATCCTCTATTTTGACGGCATTGAGCGCGTCGTATGTCGATAGTTCCGGTGGTTTCTTTTCCTCGTCCAGGGAATCAGCCAGCGGTGCTCCGGCATTGATAGGTCTTGCGAAGGGAGACGTGCTTGCGGCTTCGGGGTTCTCGTATAGCCCCCCGCCCATGGTCAGACTGCCGCTGTTCATGTCGTCCATGTCCATATAGTTGCGGATATGACGTTCTTCTGATTTTTTCTTCTTGGCCCTTGAGGCTTCTTCCTGCCGAGCCGCTTCCTCAGCTTTGGCCTGGGCCTGGAAGAAAGCAGCGGCGCCCGGTATGGGTTGTGTCTCGTTCTGATTGGGTCTGTCCGGTGTCTCGGCCTGGAGCGGTTTTTCCGGCTTGACGGACGGCATGCTGCCGGTCTGGAATTGTTTGCGATCGGCTATTACAACCGCGTCATCTTCGTCCGCCTCCGGCATCACCGGTGCCTGCACAAAGGGTTCGAAGTAGAGGTTGATGTTGGGGCGACCGGCAACGGCGCTGTACTGATAGACGGTTTCAATTTCCCGCCAGGAAAAATTGCCGTAATTATCCTTGCCCTCGGCAGGAACAAAGGAGTTGTGGGCGGCGTTGAAGACTTTTTCGTTGTAAGAGGGCTCCGGCGACGAAAACTCACCGGTATCGGTAACGTTCTCCTCTTCACTCTGTCTGGAGCCGTTGCCGGTGTCGGCAGGCGCTGCTTCCGAAATCGGCTCACTTTGCGGGGGCGGCAAAGTATCTCTTTGGGGATCGCTCTCCGGGGCTTCCGCTTCCACCACTTCATGTTCGACTGTTGTATGACCGACGGCAGGGTTATCGCCGGTGTTTTCCTCAGTGGTGGTGGGGGCTGTCTCTTCCTTACCGGCTTTCTGCTGTCCGTCCGCCAGACCTTTGTTATAGCCCAGGTGCCAGGAGTTTTGCAGTTGCATGGCCAGCGTCTCGGCTTCTTGTTCCAGGTCGGTAACCTTGGCTTCTGCGGCCAGCAGTTGTTCTTCGATGGCCATACCCCGGTCGTAAAGTTCCTGGTTGACCTCCGCCAGCTTGGCAAGCTCCTCTTCCAGCCCTCTCACTTTCAAAAGCAGTTCGCTATCCATGGAGAAAGTAGCGCTGTCACCCTGGGTTTTGCGGCGCGCTTCAATAATTCTGCCCATCAATTCGCGGCTTTCAAAGAGCAATTCCGGGACTACTCCCAGGTGTCTGGCCAGGGTGAAGGGGTTGATGTCCAAGTCATCGCCCTTGACTGCCTTGATGGCCGCATCTACGACTTCCAGGCTAAGTTCCACTTCTTCCTGTCGCTTGTCTTCTTCTGGCGCCATGTAGTGTCTTGACTTCCTCAGCCTGTCAGCTTTTTTCAGCCTGACTCGTGCCCTTATACTAATCAGTTTAATTAACCGGTCAACCGGTCAACTGAAACCGGTTTGCCTGATGAACCACCTTTGCTAAACTCACGGTGATTGTGCCAGGCAATTGGTTACTACATTGTAGCCGCTTGACCATCTTTCTATATTGATTTTATTAAAGTCTGAGTGTTTTAGGAAATTCAGACCATCCCCTTTAATTGACGGACGATCGCTCCGGTTCCCGACAGGGGTGGGTAAGGGAAGGAATTTTGGAGAAAAAGACAGTCTATTTCAAGGTAACCGGGCGCGTTCAGGGTGTCTTTTACCGGCAGAGCACTCGCTATACCGCTCAGAATCTTGGTCTTACCGGCTTTGTGCGCAATTTAGCGGACGGCTCGGTGGAGGGTCTGGCCCATGGGGACGGGCAGTCCCTTGCCGTCCTTTTGGATTACTGCCGCAAGGGACCGCCCAATGCTCAGGTCGAGCAACTGGTGGAGCGTTTTCTGGAAGAGGCGGAGCTTTCTGCCTGGCTGGCAAATTTTTCCGCCGCCGAACTGCCCGCTGCCTTTCTTGTTTTGAGAGACTGAAGGGGCGCTGACTCCTGAAGTTTTAGAGTTTTTTCCATACCATCAAGCGGTTTTCCAACTTTTCAATGATGAAGGTGAAGACCAGGGCAATCACTATCAGGGCGAAGATACCCACAAAGACCGTGGCCATATCGTAAAGAGCGGAAGCCTTGACGATCATGCATCCCAGTCCATGCTCGGAAGAGATGAATTCGCCGATGAAGGCCCCCATGAGGGCCAGACCGATGTTGATTTTCATGGCGTTCAAGACCCAGATCAAGGAGGAGGGCACCACCACCAGTCGGAAAGTCTGGCTGCGTTTGGCCCCCACTACCTGCATCAGTTTAAGGTAACGCTTTTCCACCGACATGGCTCCCATGTAGCTCTGCACCAGGGCCATGCAGACGGTGGAGAGAAAGGCCAGCATGATTTTTGAAGTTATCTCGATGCCGAACCAGGAAATAATGATTGGCGAAAGCGCAAAAATCGGCACGGCCGATAGAGCGGTTATATAAGGGCGAGAAATTTGTGCCACCAGACGGGAATACCACAATGCCAGTCCGAGCACTGCCCCGATCGTAGTGCCGAGCAGGAAGCCGGCCAGGGCTTCGCTAATGGTCACCAGGCTGTTTGTCCAGAGTTCGCCTGACTCTATGAGGCGGAGCAAAGCCTGCCAGACTTTTTCCGGGCTGGAGAAAATAAATTGCTTTTGCGGGTCATTGCCGGTGCACAGGTGCCAGACCAGCAGAAAGAGCAAAAAGGGCAGGGGATAAAGTATTTTCACCCAGGGGCTGTTCAGGTTTAGTTCGCTTTCGTCTCGACCGGCCATGTTCATACTTCAGGCTGGGCTCCTCAATCTTTGCTGCCGACGACTTGTTTCAATTCCTTCCAGATCAGGCGATAGTGTTCGGCAAAGACGCTACTACCGCGGGCTTCATTGGTGGCAGTGCTCCTGGATTCCTCTTGATGCGGGGCTCTAATGACAAATTCGCGTTCCAGTTTGCCGCCGTTCATGATGTAGGCTCTATCAGCCATAGCTACGGCCTCTTCAATGTCGTGGGTGACCAGGATGGCGGTCTTACCCTGGCTGCGAACCAACTGGCAAAATTCTTCCTCCAGGCTGAGTTTGGTGTAGTAATCGAGGGCCGAAAAAGGTTCATCGAGTAAAATCAGCTCCGGCTCGAACATCAAGGTTTGAATAATGCTCACCCGCTGCCGCATCCCGCCCGATAACTGGGAGGGAAATTTTTTCAGAACGCTTTTTGAGAGGTGAAAGACATCCAGATACTGTCCCATTTTGTCCAATGCCTGTGCTTTGCTCAGGATAGGGTTCAAATCGCTTGCCAGAAGGAGATTTCCTTCTACGGTGCGCCAGGGAAAGAGGGCATCGTTCTGGAAAATGTAGCCTACATCGATGCCTGTTTCAGCAGCGGATTTTCTTGTCGATAATTCAATTTTGCCGCCGCTTGGTTTTAGCAAGCCGGCGATGAGATTTAAGACCGTGGTCTTGCCGCAACCGCTGGCACCCAACAGGCAGATGATTTCACCACTTTCTGCTTGCAGGTGAAAGTCGTTCACCACTTTATCGGCATCGGCAAAACTAAATTGCAGTGCTTCGATGGAGAGGGCGGTCATTTGGCGCCGGCACCGGATAGCGCCTTGCGGGCGAAGCTCATATCCACGTTTTCTTTGAAACTGCCGGCGCTCTTCAAGTCGCCTATTTCTCTGCGCAGATTGACGGCATTTTGCCAGGCAGCTTCAGGCAAGAGGGTGTCTTTCGGGATAGTGCCCTGGCTCAGCAAACGTTTGAGCGCTTCCCTCACCACCTGTTCCTTGACTTCGGGAAAGTCGGCGCAGGCTATTTTCACCGTGCCTTCATAGTCTTTGCGAATAAAAGCCATGGCTCGGGTAATGGCATTGACTGCCTTTTGCACAGTTTCCGGATTTTTTTTGAGGTAGTCATCGGAAACCGTCAGTCCTGTAAAAGCAAAGTCGCCTAATTTTCCGGCCGGGCTGTAGACTACTCGCGCACCTTCGGCGGTGGCAATGGAGACAATCGGTTCAATATCGAGAGCCATATCCGCGTGCCTGGCTTTCAGCATGGCCAGGAGGGTGCCGAAAGCGCCCTGCACAATTTTGGCGTCCACCGGGTGACCATTGTTCTGCAGCACCTTCTTCATTACCGCGTAGCTGGTGGAAGGGGCTGTGTAGGTTGCTACTCGCTTGCCTTTGAAAGCTTCAGGGTTGTCGAAAGTTTTGATGGCCGGATCAAAAGCCACCACCCAGAATGGAACCCCGCGCACGATGCCCGCTACTACCTTGCCTCCCTGTCCCCGCTCCCTGGCGATTGCCGTGAAGGTGGGATCGGAAACACCAAATTGAGCATTGCCCGTAACCACTGCCGTGAAAGTCTTTTCGTCACCGCCGGTGCTGACCAGGCGTACATCCAGACCCTCCTCCTTGAAGAAACCTTTTCTCATGGCCACATAGAGCGGCATATAGAGGAAGACATGGCCGAACTGGGCGATGGTAATCGGTTTAAGGGGCAAATCTTTACTTTGCGCGGCAAAAGGCAGACCGAAAGAGAGCAGCAGGCATAAGAAAGTGGACAGAACGGTTCTTGGCATTCGTAGACCTCAGTATTTGCTGAATTCGCTTGGGTTTTGAAGCTAGCCAATCTGCCTTGAGCCTGGTCCTTCAAATAGCTTATAGGCTTCCTTGACCATTAGTTGTTCGCCGCTTTCCGGCGGCGGCACATTGTTGGATTTTCGGCGCGGCTCTTCCGTTGATAAGAGTGCTACTTCTTCCCTCACCGGTTTTGCCGGCTCAGGTGGACGCTCGTCACTGCCTGATGATTGATAGCGCGAAGACGGCGCCGGCTCAGGTTCGCTATCGTCTTCTTGGGGAGGGTTCTGACTGGGAACGGCATCGCGCTGACTTTGCCCGGCCCGCTCGGCCGGCTGACCATGACTCTGGGCGGAGTGGGATTGCGGGGCACGGCCTGGATCGGGGGTCTGTACTTTCACCTTGATGAAAAGTTCTTTGCCAAGCAAACGTTTGGCGGCGGTCTTGATGTGGTCCGCTTTATTTTCCAGCGTTTTCTGGAAGTGCTCTTTCATGACGCCTATTACCAGCTCATCTCCGCGCAGGGCAAGGGGGAAGCCGAACTGAGATACAAGGCTGTAGGTGGGAATGGATTTGCTTTGCAGTTCTTCCAGGAGGTTGGACCAGAATTCATCCACCTCTTCCATGGACGCCCCTTCTTCATCGCCACCGCCACGCTGCTCCGCCGGTCTGGGTGCCGGAGCGGGTGCTGGTGCTGGTGCGGGAGCGGGAGTGGGTGTGGGAGCGGGAGTCGGCGCTGGTGCTGGAACTGGTGCCGGGGCTGGCGCTGGAACTGGTGCCGGAGCAGGTGCCGGAGCAGGTGCCGGGGCGGGGGTGGGTGATGGCGCCGGTGGTGCCTGCACCCGAGGGGCGGGCGTGGTCGGAGTTTGGGAAGGTGAACTGCTGCGGTGTGATGGCGTGATGACGCCGCCGCCGTCGGTCATTAGTGCTTCCAGATGTTCTATGCGTTTGACCAGATCCTTGACCAGATTGATTTCCTGTCTATAGCAGAGGGAAAGCAGTCCTACTTCCAGAGAGAGGGCTGGTTGGGTGGAGCGGCGCAGGGTCTGTTCCAGTCGATCCAGGTGTTCCACCATCTGGGTCAGCTCATAGCCCTCGAAGGCGGGAGCCAGGTCGGTGATGGCTTCGATATAGCCGGCCGAACCGGAGATCACCTGGGCCAGTGGAGAATCGCCGCCACTGCTTTTCTTCTTGCCCAGATGCAGCGCTTTGGTCATGTTGAGAAAGTGCTTGCTCAATTCCAGTGCCACCAGGGATGGTTCGCGCCCCTGGCTCAATAGTCCGTGCACGGAGGTGAGAACCTGCTCTCCATCACGGTCTCTCATGCCTTTGCTAATATCGAGAAGCACGTCTTCGTCGATGGCACCAAGAAGGGTAAGCAAGTCGGCCACGGCCACCGGTTTTTCTTTGGTGGCAAGCAGAGAGGCCTGGTCTAAAAGCCCCATGGCGTCTCTCAGTCCGCCTCCAGAGCGGCGGGCTATTAGTTCCAGGGCGCTATCTTCGATATGAATATCTTCCTGGTCGGCCACATTGCGAAGATGTTTGGTGAGGTCTTCGTGATTGACCAGGCGGAACATGAGGCGCTGGCAGCGACTGATGATAGTCGGCGGAACCTTATGTTCTTCTGTGGTGGCCAGTACAAAAATTACCTTGGGCGGCGGCTCTTCAATGGTCTTCAGGAGAGCATTGAAAGCTTCCTTGGTGAGCATGTGGCATTCGTCTATGATGTAGAGCTTAAAGCGCCCGCCCTGGGCCACAAGTGGTGCTCTTTCGATCAGTACACGGGCGTCGTCCACGGAATTATTGGAAGCGGCGTCGATTTCCAGTACTGCCGGCGATATGCCTTGTTTGATTTCCACGCACATGGGGCAAACCATGCAGGGCTCAGCGGTGGGACCCTTTTCGCAGTTGAGGGATTTGGCCAGGATGCGGGCGCTGGAGGTTTTACCGGTGCCTCGGGGGCCTGTAAATAGATAAGCATGAGCAATGCGATCGTTGTCGATGGCATTGGTTAATGTCTTGACTACGGAGCGCTGACCCACCAGTTGTTTGAGGGTCTGGGGGCGATGGCGCAAGTAAAGTGGTAGGTATGGCTCCAAGGTTCTTCAGCCTTATTTATTGCAACAGGCCGGATGCTTGGCCTGAGCAGGAAAGAAGCGGCGTTTGAATTTGCCAAGCTTATTTTAACCGATCAACTGCCCCGGGCTCTAAATCTTGCTTGTCAGGTTGTCAGATTGAATTGGTTCTCTATGGCCTGGAGGTGCTTGCGCTTTTCATTTTCAGGAAGGAAGGAGGCGGTGATGGAGTTTTTCGCCAGTTGAATGAGATCTTCGTCGCTCAGTGAGAGGGCCAGTCGGCACTGGTTGTAGTTTTCCAGCACATAGCCGCCGAAGTAAGCCGGGTCGTCGGAATTGATTGTGGCTTTCAGTCCGAGGTCGAGCATCTTCTTGAGATTGTGCTCTTTAAGATCTTTGAAAACCTTCAGTTTTACATTGGAAAGGGGGCAGACCGTAAGGGGAATTTCTTCCGCCTTCAGCCTTTTGGTAAGTTTCTCATCCTCCAGGCTTCTGACACCGTGGTCGATACGGCTCACTTTCAGCAAATCGAGGGCTTCCCAGACATAGGGCGGTGGTCCTTCTTCGCCGGCGTGGGCCACTGTCAGGAGTCCTTCGGTCCGGGCTCGGGCAAAGACTTTCTCGAACTTGCTCGGGGGATTGCCGACTTCCGCCGAATCAAGACCGACGGCGATAAACTTCTCTTTATGCTTGAGCGCTTCCTCCAACGTGGCCATGGCACTTTCGCTGTCGAGGTCTCGCAAGAAGCAGAGAATCAGTGCACTGGTCAGACCATACTTGGTGGCGGAATTTTTGCAGGCGCGGTGAAGCCCGTTAATGACGGTATCGAATTTGATGCCTCTACCGGTATGGGCCTGGGGATCGAAAAAGAGTTCGGCATGCACAACGCCGTCTGCCGCCGCTCTCTCAAAATAACTTTCGGCCAACTTTTCAAAGTCGTACTCATCTTTGAGCACGGACATGCCGGCATAATAGATATTCAAGAAGGATTGCAGATCACTGAACTGATAAGCCTGCCTGAGCTCTTCTACACTCTTGTAGTTGAGGTCCACGCGGTTTTTTGCCGCCAGTTCAAAGATCAGCTCCGGTTCAAAGGTGCCCTCAATGTGCAGGTGTAACTCCGCTTTGGGAAGTTTCCGTAGCTTCTCGATATCACTGAAAATTGCTTGCATAAACTCCGTTACCCTGGCACGGGGAGACCGATGGGTTCCCCAGCTGATGCACAAGATTTGAGTCTACACTATTTCCCTTGCTGGCGTTTCTCAATAGCGTCGATATTTTCCAGGGGAATACCCATCATTATGGCCCGCGCTTCCAGATCCATGCGTTGCGCCCTTTTATCGTCTCCGCCTTCCTTCAGCACTTCACTGTAAGCCTGGCGCCCGGCAATTCTTTCAGCCATGGCATTTTCCATGCCCTGCTTGAGAGCCTGGGCCTTTTCCATATAAGGAGCCAGGTCATTGCTTGCTTTCAGTCCGGCTTCCAGGGCCGGTAAGAGTCCCGGATGTTTGCCTATTTCTCTGGCGATGGCTTGGTCGAATTCCTGTGAATTGGATCCGTTTTTGTAACCGGCCATGGCCCATTTCATGCGCTCTTGCTCTTCCTTGGGCAGTTTGCCCATGGCCTCGCCCATCTCTTTGCCGGCCTGTTCCATGGCCTTGAGTCGAGGTTCCAATTCCGGTTTCAGTTTAATTCTCTCGGCTTCGAAGTTGGCTTTCACTGCTTCGAAATCCGTGTCGGTCTGCTTAACGGCCCCTTCGAAGCCTTCCCTGAGCTGGTTAAGAGCCTTGGGTTTATCCGTGGCGGTGGCGAATTCCTCTGCCAGTCCTTGCATTGACCTGAGACCTTTGCCGAGATTGGCCGGGTCTTCAGCACGCAAGAGACCAAGCATGCTCTCGGGTGCATGGGCTTCCGCTTCTTCTTCCGGTTCATCGGCCGTGTTCTGCACCAGAACCAGGTTATCCTGCGGGCGTTTGAATTGCGGTTCTAATCTTTCGCCATTGCCCTGGAAATTAGCCAGGTCTTTCATCCATAAACCGTGATTCTCTCCGCCTTGAAATGCCAGTATCTTGTCTTGCTTCCCATCGCCGGATGCCCACTGTTCGATTTGCGTCATCAACAACACCTGTGCCTGAATTAAATTATCTACGGGGGGATTTACGCCAGTTCTCGGGGAGCGTAACACCAAAGCCGGCGGTTGTCAGGTGGGCGAAATACGAAGTAGGCGGAATTTAAGGAAGGCTCTTACAGGTAGCGGAAAAATAGCACGCTCATCACCTGCGGGCTGGCGCCGGCCGAAGGTCTTGCCAGTTGGAAGCCGACCTGGCTGAGGGGATAGACATAGTTTTTAGCGGCCGGTGCCGCTCCCTTATCTAGCTTGCTATTGAGGGTGCGATTGGCCGGCGGCTCATCCAGAACAAAAGAAGGTTCCCCGAATTTGCTCTTCATGGTGCTCAGCTCGCTTTCTATGGAGACACCCAGGCTGGCCGGCAGGTAGTCGGCACTATAGACCCTCAGGGCTTCCAGTTTACCGCCGCGAAGATAGGCTTGCAGCGCCACATTACCCTGAACATTACTGAGGGAGTAAACCCGCCAGCCATGGCTTTCTGCTGTCTTGAATTGGCCGCGACTTTTGAGATAAGCGAGAGTATCTTTCTCGGAAGAACCCAGGGGTAAGCCGCTGATGCCGCGCAAAGTGCTGGGCGGCAGATAGGCCACCAGGGGCACCGGTGAGGCCTGGTTGAATCTCTCTTGTCTTTCCGCCTTGGCTTTTTTGCTGGCTACTTCCGGTCTCGATTCACCATCGGTGGTGCTTCCTTTCTGACTGACTTCGCTTGCCGCCGTGGCTTTGCGCCGTGGCACCTGCTTAGCAAGGACGGCCCTGGCCTTACCGGCCTCCGATACTGCACCGTAACTTAGTTCTTCTTGTCCGACGGATTTGCTTTGCTCCCGCTCCGATTCTCTGAAACTGTCTTTTGTATCGAGGCGACTTTCTCGACTGGCTATTTCCCGGGGGGCATCTTTGGGCAGTTCGAGCCTGTGTTCTCTAACATATTTGAACAGACCGGGTTGTTCGGCCGGTCTGATAATGCCGTTCACGGAAGGTTCTGCCGCCGGAGTCGGCACCACCCGACCTTCATCGTAGCTGGCCTGGCTGAGGTTGTCTTCAATTTGCCTACCGCGGTTCAGACCCTCGGAGCCGCCACCATAGGAGGTGCGCTTGCTTTCACTGTTGAATTCCTTCAGTCTGCTTTTATCCTGCATGGGGCTCATGGTGCTGTGCAGGCTGCCGGCCAGGTAGGGTATCGAATTTACCGGCTTGGAGGCGCCGGTCCCTTGATTGAGTTGGCTCTTCAAATCGAGGAGTTTGTTTGTCGCTACTTTCTCTTGCAGGGCATCGCTGTTGCTTGAGTAGCCCCCGGCTTGTTGCGCATAGCGCTGTCCTTCCGCTCTGGGCAGGGCACCCTGAAAGCTGGGACGCATATTTCTCGTGGAGGCGCCCAGCCCCTGTCCCTGACTCTGGAAACTAGCTGGTGGTGCGGAAGGAGCCAGGCTATCGCCGGCAGCACCGCCTGCCCCGGAAGGCAGGGCTTGCATGGCCGGAGCCGGTGCATTGACACTACCGCGGGGGGCCATGGCGATAGTCATGCCGTCTATCGGTACTACTTTATTGATTACCGCTCGCCCGACCGTCAATCGCCGCACGGATGTTTGCTGTGGTCTGATCGCCAGAGCCGGATCGGTATAGTTTTTGGAAAGCTGACCCTGTGATACGTCCGATATGTTGCCGGCGCCGGCCAGCAAACTGGCTGGTACAGGCTCTTGCCTGAGGTCGGCCTTGCGATTTTGCATTTCGTTTTTGAGCGCCAGTTGTGGCTCATTACCGAGGCGGCTGAATATACCCATGAGTAGTTTGACGCCGGCTTCCGCCTGGCAGTAGGGCGCCAAGTCGCGCTTCTCCAGAACGCCTTTGCCGGAGACCTGTCCCTGATCGGGGGCCGAGGCCAGAAGCGGTGCGCACTGTCCTACTTCACCGGCGATGACCATTACCATGGCCAGACCGAAGCTCAAACTGAGGCAGAGCAAAGGCTGTTTGGAAGCAGCCCGTTGTCCCCTGCGGGTCTGAGGGCTTATCCCCAGACCCGTTCGGGTCGCCAATTGTTTTTCAGCCAGGGCTCTCACTTTTGTGTCCTCTTTATTTGGCGTCTGCTTTCGAGTCTTGCAGTTTGGCTTCCCATTCATCCAGTTCCGATTGGTTGATCAGACCGCGCCGATTGGAAACATAGACGGCACGGCAGCGCTGATTGAATTCGGTATCGTGGGCTTCGCTGCGACCAGGAATGCCCAGTTTGGCGTAGAGCGACTTCAGTCTTGATTGCACGGCTTTTTCAGTCAGATAGAGCTTTTTGGCAATAGCGTGGTCAGTCATGCCCAGTGCTATGCAGACCAGGGCTTCGTATTCGGCGGCCGTCAAAGAGGTGGCGCGGTTCTGGGTGCGCTGGATGACGCGGGCGATACCGGGATGGATCCAGCAATCTCCCGATAATACGGCCCGGGCTGCTTCCACTACCTGCTCGTCGGAGGCGCTCTTTAAGACGTAACCGAAAGCGCCGTTGGGTGGTACTACTTTCCAGAGTTGCCGCACATAAACTTCATCGGAAAAATTGGAAAGCATGATTACTCCGGTTTCGGGTAACTGCTTGAGAATTTGTTCGGCGGCCTTGATGCCTGAAAGGTTGGGCATCTTGATGTCGAGAAAGACCAGCTTAGGCTTGTGCTTGGCGGCTAGTTCCACCGCCTGCAAACCATCTTGCCCCTCAGTCAGGGGCAATTCGCCGGAAAGATTGTTGGTGATTAGATTCTTGAGCCAGGTTCTGTCTCTTTCTTCATCATCGACGATAAGGATACTCATGCTTTTAAGACCTTTACTTTCCTTGGGGTTCGCGGCTTTTCCGTCAGTAGTTGACTCTAATTTGTCAGGGGCATTCTGATTATGACCTGTGTGCCTGTTGGATATTCTAGCGGCTTCTTCCAGTCTACCTGGGCGCCTATGAGTTGTGCACGCTGTCGTATATTGACCAGACCATGGGATGTCTTGTTTGTAAGGCGCACCTGCTCCAGGTCTATCCCCTTACCGTTGTCGATGATATCAATTTGCAAGCCATCCTCTTGCTTAATTAAGACTTTAACCTCACTGGCTTTGGAGTGCTTTTGTACATTATTGAGGGATTCCTGCACGATTCGGTAGAGCTGCAGGCGGGTGAAGTCGTTTAAGTTGTACTCGGCCGAGGGATCGGCGTCGCCGTCAATGAAGTCGGTATGGATATTGGTTTCTCTCTCCAGAATGGCCAGCAGATTCTCAAGGGCGGGCTTGAAGCCCATGGTTTCCAAAACCGATGGGTGTAAATCATTTATCACCCGGCGCATTTCGGAAATGGCGCCGTCCAATTTCTCGCGCATCTGTCTTGGTGTGTCGCTGCCGTCCATTTCATGGGTGAGGCGGTCGGCCATCCGTGCCACTGCCGACAGTGCAGGTAGGGTTTCATCGTGCAGATCCTCGGCGATGCGCTGTCTTTCTTCTTCGGCGCGCACCTGCATGGCTTCCCGGGCCAGAGCCAGTTCTTTGTTGCGTAGGCGCAAATCGGTATCAAGATAGATGAGAGTGCCGAAGATATAGGTGAGCATCAGTACCGCCAGAAGAGGAAGCACCGGCACATGTAAGTTCAGATACTGGAAGGCGACTTGGGTCATGGCCACAAGCAGCATGGCAAAAGTAAGAAAGGCCGTGGTGCGACGTCCCATGGGCAGAGTGGAAGAGAGGGCCCCTAGCGCGCCGCCTATAAGCAAAAGTAAGTGATGCAAAATGGTGCGGGGAAAGGAGCGAATCGCCTCATTTTTTGTCAGAGTGCTGATTGCTTCCGCCTGTATATAGATGTTGGGAGCCTTCACATTGAGCGGCGTACGCAGTCTTGGTGTGTTATCAACTTTCTGGCTGAAATTGGTACCTATTATTACTACTTTGCCGCTAAATACCCGGGGATCAATGGCGCCGTTCATGATTTCCCGTGTCTTGTAGGTGGGATACTTGGTGCCGGAGAACTTGATATAAATAGGTAGATCTTCGCGGGAAAAGTCTGAAATTTGCAGGCGCGAGGGCCCTACCCCCACCCGGGAAGACATGAGCGGTGCAATTACTTCCGGCAGGGATTCAATGATTTCTCCGCCGGAGGAAATACCGAAGGCGGTGTTTTCCGGCATATCCTGGTTGCTCATGCTCATGAACATATTGGCGGAAATGGGCATGCGGCAGGTGAGTCCGTTCTGCTCTTCCAGCACATGGTCAAAGGCGCACTTGAGCACGCTTTTTCGCAGTTCGGCCGCCGGCAAATCGTTGGGATTATCGAGGGTGCCCGGTAAGGCCAGAATGACATTGCTCTTGTAAGCGCGCAGGGCCGTGACCAGGTCCGGGTCGGCCTTGCCGCGCAGATCCATATCCAGTACTAAAAGCAACGGTTGACCGGCTTCTATGAGAGGTAGAAGTCTGGCTAAGACTGCCTGCACCGGTGCGGCGCCGCCATCGGTGCTTTCGCTTTCCAGATCAAACTGATCTTCATCATCATATGTGACCAGGGCAATGTCTTCGCTTTCATTAGCGCGACTGACTCCCATGGCCGTCCAGACCCTGGTTAATTCATATCCGGTCTTATAGCGCCATTCAAGGAGATTCATTTCCATGGTGTCCAGTACGGGCGACTCAGCAAAGAGGATGGTGGCCAGTCCACCGGAAAGGGCTCCCCAGAAGAGTCTTTCGAATAGGAGACCGTCTCGCTTGGGCGCCGGTCCTACCCTTATGGCCGGTAGTAAGCGTTTTAGTGGCGGTAATAGCCGCATCTCACCCTCGAAGCTGTGGCCGGGATTGGACCCACAGCTCCAAGATTAGTCTAGCTTGCCCCGGTTGGCAAATATCTGGGGAAAAGCCTAGTAAATGGTGCAATTGGCAACCCCTGGCGGCTTTTGGCAATTATTCAGGATAAACCCGGGGATGATCACTATGAAATACCCGAGATATGTTTCCTGGCATATCCGGCGGTAATTCGTATGGGCGACGACTAAATTTATAGTAGTCACTTCGCCGGCGGATTTTGCCCGGCTTTCAGAGAGATATTTATCATGAACCTTGCTAAAACTGCCCTTTTGCTTGGATTGTCCCTTGGTTTACCGCTGCTGCCGGCCGAGGCCGCCGGTTTCATTGTGGTAGACCCGGCCTTCCACGGTAGCATTGGTCGTGTCATGCCGGGGCTCCCTATCAATCCGGGCATTCTGCCTGTAAGACCGCCGCATCCGGGACCGCGCCCGCCCAGCACTCCCGTTCTTAAAGGTGGAGTCAGTCTGGGGCTGCACCTGCAGGGGCAAGATATTAAGGTAGAGATTACCGACCAGGTGGCGAAGACCTATATCACCCAGACTTTCGTCAACGACACCGACCAGAATCTGGCCGGTACTTACTTATTTCCCCTGCCGGACGACACCACCTTTTCCAGTTTCTCCCTGCACATCGACGGTAAACCGGTAGAGGGCAAAATACTGGAAGCCAGCGAAGCCAGGCAACAGTATGAAGCCATAGTCAGGCAGATGATTGACCCGGGTCTTCTGGAATACGCCGACTACAAGACTGTGCGGGCGCGCATTTTCCCTATTCCTGCCCATGGTACGAAGAAGGTTGAGCTTGAGTACACCCAGCTTCTGAAAGCTGAAAACGGACTGGTCAAATATCGCTTTCCCCTGAAAGGCGACCGGGAAGCAAGTGCCGGCCCGGTCGATGATACAAAAATGAGTGTCAAGCTTTCAGGCAAGCAGGGCCTGCGCACAATCTGGTCGCCATCACATACGGTGCAGGTGGACAGACCGGAGAATAATCGGGCCAAGATCGCCTACCATCAAGCTAATGCTCTTCAAGACAAAGACTTCCTGCTCTATTACAGTCTTTCCGATAAGGAAATGACGGCCAATTTGCTCACTCATAAGGTGGACGGTGAAGATGGTTATTTCTTGCTCAGCCTGGCACCACCTTTGAAGGCAGCTCAGAGCGTTCCCAAGGACGTGGTTCTGGTGGCTGATACTTCCGGTTCCATGCAGGGTGAGAAATTGGAGCAAAGCAAGAAAGCCCTTAAATATGTAGTGACGGCCCTTTCGCCCCAGGATCGCTTCGGTATAGTGCCCTTCAACACTGATGCCGACTCCTTTCGCGGTCAGCTTGTGCAGGCTACTACCGACAACAAACGCCTGGCTGTGGACTTCATAGATGAGTTGGAGGCAAGGGGCGGCACCAATATCGGGGAAGCCCTGCGCACCGGCGGCAGTTTGCTCAAGGACGGCGGCGATAGGCCGGCATATGTGGTGCTGATGACCGATGGAGAGCCAACGGTGGGCGAGACTTCCCTCACTGGCCTTCTGAAGACGGTCTCCAATAAGAGCATCAGGCTCTTTGATTTCGGCGTCGGTTACGACGTCAACACCAGGCTCTTGAACCGGCTATCTTCCGATCACCACGGTACTTCGCAATACATCGAGCCCGGTGAGTCTCTGGAAGTGGCTATGTCTGGCTTTTACGATAAAATTCGTTCGCCCATGCTCTCGGATGTACAGTTGACTTTCAGCGGCATAACCGTCAAAGACATCTACCCCAGGCAAGTGAAAGATATTTTCGCCGGCAACCAGGTGCTTTTATTAGGCCGCTACAAAGGTTCCGGACAAGCCAGCGTCAACATTTCCGGCAAACTGGCGGGGGCGGCCAAGACCTTCAGTTTCCCTATCAATTTTGCCGGCGCCGAAGCCTCCAATAGTCATCTTTCAAGGCTCTGGGCCATGCGCCGCATCGGTTATTTGACGGAAGTGGCCCAGGAAAACGGCGATACCCGGGAGGTCATTGATGAGATAGTGGCTCTGTCTAAAAAACACGGCATCATCACTAACTACACCTCCTTCCTGGTCACCGACCCCAGCGAGAATCATCGTCTCGCCAACAACCGACCGATGCCGGCGGCATCTCCAGTTGCCAACCGCGAAAACGCTCGTTGGTTTGCCCAACCCCGCAGGATTGCCGTTTCTGACGAGTCGCCCAGAATGACCGACTGGCGCCAGGTGAGACTGCAAAGTAAAGCCGCCGGTGCGCCCGGCGCCGGCGGTAGAGCCCAGTTTGCGGCGGCAATGCCCTTACCCAGCCAGGGGGAAGAAAGTATGGGCAGGGCCTTTGGTCAAGCGGCCGAGCGCGACAGCAAGGACAAATTGCGTCAGTCGTTTTCGGTCTCCTCCGGCAAGTTAGCCTTTGATCGCGAGAAGAAGGCCAGTGTCTTGAAGGAAGTGAGCCAGTTGGACGGATTTTCCGGTAACGCAGCGGAAAGCAAGCAAATCAGAAGCGTGGAAGGGAAGACCTTCTACCAGGATGAGCAGGGCTACTTTGTGGACAGTGCCTACAAAGGAGAAAAGACAGAAGAGATAAGCTTCGGTTCCAGCGCTTATTTCAATCTGGCTCGCCAGTCCAAGGTCATGTCCAAGTACCTGGCCGTCAGTCGCAAGCTCATCCTGGTGGTTTCCGGCAAAGCTTACAAAATCTCGTAAAGGCGGCAGTTATGGACGCTTGCTTCATTCTGCCCAGGTTGAGCCGATAACGCCGGATGAAAAAGAACGCAAAAGAGGCAGGGCCGGCCCTGCCTCTTTTGCCTTGAGAGCGCTGCCAATGCAAGAGCTGTGCAAGATTTGTATGCTCAAGCTTAGATTTGTTGGCTTCTTACTGGCTTTGTTGGCTTGCGGTTGGGTCTCTGTATTGTTTTTGACGACAGGGCCCAATCAGTTAGCTCTGTTACGGTTTTTCAGTTTATATTGGGGACACTGGATAAATAAATTGGCACTCACCCTCGGGGACCCTCAGCCTTCCCAAATATATTGTGAACAGAGATTACGTAATTTTGATGTTGCCGGTTCAATCTGAGCGCTCGTGAAATAACCAGGTTTTTATGGCCCTTAAGAGCTTTCAAATTGGTTTTATAGCTGATGTATTTCAAGAGTATTAATTCAGTCAAAAATATTATGGTCCAGCCTCCTGTATGGTTGCTATGATTTGGTCGAGAAATGCCCATCACACTGGGACTTCGAGGGATTCCATGTACACCTTAGCCAAACCCACCACCACGTTTCTTGATGCCGTGCTCACGCCCGGTGAGCTCAAGAAGCTCTCATGCGATGAGTTGGCGCATCTAGCAGCCGAAATCCGCCAGGAGATTGTGCATGCTCTGGCTAAGACCGGTGGGCACCTGGCTTCCAACCTGGGTGTGGTGGAAATCACGATTGCCCTGCATAAAGTTTTCGAGACTCCCAGAGACCATATTCTCTGGGATGTCGGTCATCAGGCCTATGTGCATAAAATGCTCACGGGCAGGCGCCATCGCTTCGATACCTTGCGACAGTTCAAAGGCCTGAATGGTTTTGTCAGCCCGTCGGAGAGCGAGCATGACGCTTTTGTGGCCGGTCACAGTTCCACCTCCATTTCGCTGGCGGTGGGCATGGCCCTGGCCAGAGATCACTTCGGCGAAGACCGCAAAGTGGTAGCCGTAATCGGAGACGGCGGTCTGACCGGCGGTATGGCCCTTGAGGCTATCAACCATCTGGGTCATATCCAGAAGGGCGTCGTCATAATTCTGAACGACAATGAGATGTCCATTTCCGAGAATCTGGGCGGTATCTCCCAGTACATGAAGCGCATCAAAGAGACCTTCTTCTACAAAGACATCAAACAGAAAATTGACTTCATCGAAGAGCACCTCGATGAAGCCCGATTGAATCCTGCTGTCTGGCAGTTGATTGAGATGGTCAAGAAAGAAGCCAAAGACCGCTTCGACACTCCCGGTATCGTCTTTGAAAAACTCGGCATCAATTATTCCGGACCCATCGATGGTCATGATGTGAAGGCCGTCGTGCAGGCCCTGGAAGCCGTCAAAGATAAGACCACACCTCAGCTTCTGCACATCATTACCCAGAAGGGCAAGGGTTATGGTCCGGCCGAAGCTGATTCCATCAAGTACCACGGTGTGCCTGCTTTCGCCCTGGAGCCGGCTCTCACAGAGAAAAGCGAACCGGTAACGGCCGGTAAGCCGAAAGCCAAGACTTATTCCGATGTTTTCACGGAAGCCCTCATCGATGTGGCTGCCTTTGAACCTGATCTTGTGGCGATCACCCCCGCTACGGCAGAGGGCAGCGGCCTGGTCAAATTCAGCAAGGTCTATCCGGAGCGCTTCTTCGATGTGGCTATTTGCGAACAGCATGCGGTGACCATGGCCGCCGGTATGGCTAAGTGTGGTCTCAAGCCGGTGGTTTCCATCTATTCCACCTTCCTGCAGCGGGCCATGGATCAGGTCATTCACGATGTAGCCATCATGAACCTGCCGGTCTTGTTTGGTATTGACCGTGGTGGTCTGGTGGAAGACGGCGAGACACACCAGGGTGTGTACGATATCTCTTATCTGAGAGCAATTCCAAATTTCACGGTGCTGGCTCCCAGAGATGCAGTTGAACTGCGCAATATGGTTTTCACCGCCGTTAAGGAAGGTGCCGGACCGGTGGCGATTCGCTTCCCCAGAGACAAAGCTGTTTCCGCTTCCGAGCTTGAGCAGTTGAAAGAACGCCTCGGACCGGTTAAGTCCTTCAGCCCGGTGCCTTGCTGCAAGTGGGAAGTGCTTGAGCCTGGAGACGGCAAAAATATCATTCTGGCCTATGGTTCCATGGTGGAAATAGCCCGTCGCGCCTTGCCGGCCATGGCCGGCGAATACGGCGTCTCTCCCATGCTGGTCTATGCTCGCAGCGCCAAGCCGATGGACGAGAACTTGCTCAAGGATTTGCTCGGTCGCAGTCAGGCTCGCATCGTCACTCTGGAAGAAGGTGTGATGGCCGGAGGCTTTGGTGCCGGTGTAATGGAATTTGCCTCTCAACTGCGCTTCCAGGATCCCTGCCGCAGACTGGCCGACGTCTCTGTCATTGCCCTGCCCGATCAGTTCATAGAACACGGTGCCAGACCGATTCTGCTCGACATGGTCGGGCTTTCTGAAGCGGCTTTGACGCGTAAGCTGGGACCGTTTTTTACTGCCTGCTAAAGCGGTGCCGCCCCAGCATTCAAAGTATTTTCGCCCGGCTGTTTGTTCAGGACTTTCAATTTCGCTTGTAGTCTTCTGACTGAAGCATTGCTCCAGTCATCGGGCACTTCCACTGCTTCCAGGTTCTTGAAGCGCAGTAAAATTGGGATTGCCTGCTCGCTCAGTCCGGTTCTTAATAGCTTCAGCTGCCTGAGATTGGTCATCCGGCTTTGCATCAATTCCAGGTCGGCCAGGCTTAACCTGGTGTCTTGCAATTCCAGTGAATTTAAATTCTTCAGGCGGCACAAACTCTCAATTACGCCCGGCTCCAGTCGGCACTCCCGCAGATCCATAACTGAAATTCGCTTCTGTCCAAGAGCCCCAATAAGTCTGGGGCTTATCTTGAAGCGGCTCAAAGAGAGTTGCCAGAACTCTTTCAAGTGCTTTAACTGCAACAGATCACTTTCTGCCAGGTTGGAACTGGTCAGCCGCAGCGCTTGCAGGTGAGGCAGGTTGTTTAAATAGCCTATGGTCCTGGGGGTGCAAATGGAGTCGTAAACTTCCAGGTGCTTCAATTTTAGGAAGTGACTGAGCACTTCGAAGTAGCTGTCGTCCCAGTCGCTAGCCAGGTTCTTGCTCTGGTGCAGATCGTCGAAGCATGAGTTTGGCAGCAGGGCTAATTCCTCTGCGCTCTGCGGGTAGAGATTGGTGAGATGGAGTGTGACCGGCTCCCTCGCATCTACTTCCACCGGTCCAGCTGCCTCGCACTTGAAACCGTTGGAGTAGGTGATTCTGCCGATGGTGGTTCTGGGGAAGTTGATTAGGATTTTTCCTGGTTTCTCCGTCAGGGGCCGCCAACTAATCAGCGGCTCTTTCTTGCTTTCACTTACTGCAGCAGTGGCAGCTACTTCCCGAGGAGACGGGTGCTCGGGTTTATGAGGAGCCAGTATAGAGAAAAGTGCCGCGCTTGCAACCAGCAGCAAGCCGAAGAGTGGTACTAATAGTGGTGCGGTCTTGGGTCTTTCAGCAGGCTTGCTTCTGTCTGGGTCTTTTGTTTTTTTTAGGATTGGTCTTTGCCCGTTGCTGTCTGCCTTCTTGCCAGTGGTGGAAGCCGCTAGATGGAAGTCCAGGATATCCAGGATCTCCGATAAGTCCGGCAGGCGCTTCTGCCTCTCTTTTTGCATCATGGACAGGTAAAGCGCAGGGAGCCATTCGGGCAGGTCATCTCTTTCGATAGGTGGTATGGCCGCCGTCTGGTGCATAATGATTGTAGCCAGGGCGCTATCCCCGTGATAGGGAGGAAAGCCCATGGCGCATTCATAAAGAACGCAGCCCAGGGAGTAGATGTCGCTCCTTTGATCCAGCTTTTCGCCCAGGGTTTGCTCCGGACTCATATAGAGGGGGCTGCCGAAAATAGTGCCTTTGGCGGTGAGAGCCTGCTCCTCCCTATTTTGATTGGCCAGGGCGGCAATGCCGAAGTCGGCCAGTTTGATGTTTTGAATTTGTCCGCCTTTCAGTTCCAGATAGACATTGCCCGGCTTCAAATCACGGTGCAAGATAGCTTTCTTGTGCGTATGTTCCAGCGCATCGGCCAATCTGGTGAAGACGAACAGTAGTTCCGTTAAACTGAGAGACCCCGTTCTTCTCAGCCTGTCTGCCAGGGACTCACCCTGCACCAGTTCCATGGTGTAATAGGGTAAGTTGTTTTCGGCAATGCCAAAGTCCAGCACTTTGATGATGTTAGCGTGGTCAAGCCTGGCGATAGCTTTGGCTTCTCGTTCAAAGCGTTGCCAGGCTTCCATTGAGAAGTTTTTTGAAATAAAGGTCTTCAGTGCCACCACTTTATCGAGGGCCAGGTGTTTGACCCGGTAGACGGCACCCATGCCGCCCAGGCCCAGAAGCCCGAGAACTTGATACTTATTGTCGATCAAAGTTCCAGCGGGCAGGTCGGCAGGGGCCTGCCCATCACCTTCCTCCACTCTTACCAGGTCGGCCTGATACATGACGAAAGTGCATGATTTTTCCAGCTCTTGAATGGTTTCTCTGGCTTTGCTCAAGGGCTGTTTAAACTTCTCTTCTGCCTTCCAGGGCCCTGGTCAAGGTCACTTCGTCGGCGTACTCGAGATCGGAGCCTACCGGTAAGCCGAAAGCGATGCGTGTTGTTTTGATGCCTAGAGGTTTGAGCAGGCTGCTGATATAGAGCACGGTTGCATCACCCTCGATAGTGGGGTTGATGGCCAGGATCACTTCCCGCAGGGCACCGCCGGCAGTGCGAGCCAGAAGCTCTCTGATGCGAAGCTGCTCCGGACCGCGTCCCTCCAGGGGAGAGATCAAGCCGTTCAGCACATGGTAGAAGCCTTTGTACTCTCGGGTTTTCTCAAGGGCAATGACGTCTCTGCTGTCTGCCACTACGCAGATGGTGCCCTTGTCGCGCCTTTCATTGGTGCAAATTTCGCAAGGATCATTGGCCGATAAATGGAAACACTGGCTGCAGTGTTTGACCTTGTCTTTTGCTTCCACCAGCACCTGGGCCATGGAGTGCACGTCCTTTTCGCTCATGTTCAAGACAAAGAAGGCCATGCGTTGGGCCGACTTGGGCCCGACGCCTGGAAACTTCTGAAATTCTTCAATGAGCCTGGCCAGAGGCGGTGTGAAGTACATCTATGCTCGTCTAGAGGCTCATGCCGGGCGGCAGGGGAATGCCGGCCATGGAGGACTGCATCTTGGTTTGACCCATTTCTTTGGCTTTCATGGCAGCGTCATTCAGGGCCGTCAAGACCAGGTCTTCCAGCATGGTCAGGTCGCTCATATCCACGGCTTCCGGTTTGATTTTCAAGCTTTTGAACTGGAATTCTCCGTTGCACACCACCCGGACGGCGCCGCCTCCGGCCTGACCTTCGACGGTTGCCTGGGCCAGCTCGTTTTGCACTTTCATCAGCTGTTCCTGGGCTTTGGCCATGGAGCGCATCATTTGCTCAAAATCTGGTTGCATCGTACTTTCCTTCTTGAAGACTGGTGGGTTCGCTGGCGCTTGAATTCTCGCCTGGCGACTCTAGTGAGGGCGCCGGAACATGCATTATCGCACCGGTCCGCCCTGAATTTCTCAGGTCGGCCTGAGTCAGGTTGCAAGTAAATGTTTCTTAAGCAAAAACTGTAAAGCAGTTTCCCAATCACTATATGTATTTATACTGAGCCCGGGACAAGTGTCCCAGGTGCCTCAAATACCCGCTTCTCTCCCCGAGTCGGTGGAGTAACGAGCAAATTTTATTTGGAGTAATGCAATGCAAGAATTCGAGACACAAGAGCACGATTCCGAGGTCGATGGTGGTTCTGAGGATGCCTCGGAGAAAGGCAAGAATTTGATGCGCTATCTGCTCAAGCGCTTCATTTTGATTATTTCGTTTGGACCCGGCATTCTGGGTTTTCTCTGGTTGCTCGGTAAGATCATTCGCAGATAAAGGTTTCAGGTGTTTTTTGCCTGAAAGAACCTGAAAATCTGCCTCTGAAGCGTTAGAGGCCACGATTGAAAGCATCGCTGACACGACTGTTCACGGAAGACCCTCTGGCTCGATTAGCCAGGGGGAATCCTGCTTTTGTCAAGCGTTATGAGAGCGAACCGGATCCCTTCGGCTTCTCCCTTGAAACCTATGCTCGCTGGGAACCATTCTTCCGGTTTCTCTTCGAAGACTATTTCAAAGTAGAAGTGCGGGGCATTGAAAACATCCCTGCCGACGGCCCCGGCATACTTGTGGGCAATCACTCGGGGCTCCTGCCTCTGGACGGCGCCATGATCTCCATGGCCATGACAGGGCAGCACCGTGCCCCCAGGCGCATCCGCTATCTGGTCACCGACTGGTTCTTTTCCCTGCCCGGCCTGGCCGACTGGGTGAAGGAGACCGGTCAGGTACGTGCCACCCTCGATAATGCCCGCAAATTGCTAGAGATGGGTGAGCTGGTCGGTATCTACCCGGAAGGCATCCGCGGCGTGGGCAAGCCCTTCCGCGAACGTTACCGGGTGCTGGATTTTCATCCGGGTTTTGTGCAGTTGGCCCTGGCCACCGGCACGCCCTTGATTCCAGTGGCGACCCTGGGCGGCGATGAGATCTATCCGGAGCTGACCAATCTCAAGTCTGTGGCCAATTTCCTCAAGATGCCGTTTTTTCCTGTGACGCTTACTTTCCCGTGGCTGCCTTTTCCTCTCATGCTGATCCCGCTGCCGGTGCGCTGGATGATTCATGTTCATAAGCCGATCAAGCTTGATTATCCGCCGGAAAAGGCGTCGGACCGCAAGTTGGTCTTGAAGTTGGCCCGAGAAATTCAATACGAAATTCAAGATGACCTCAACAAGATGCTCAGGCGCCGCCGTTTCTTTTTCACCGGAGGCGCCGCCGAAAAGCTTTTAGACACGGAGAAAGAACCCAACAATAACCCCTAAATTTAGGTCGATTTTTCAAACTGCAAGTTAAACAAACAGAGGACCAGGAAAGTGAGTCAGTTTCTTTCAAATTACCGCGATTTTCTCAAGCAATCGGTCAAGTCCGATCGCTACCATGGCTTCGATATGCGGGTCCTGGCTCGTGTCGAGCCCTTCTTGAGCTTTCTCTTCCACGATTGGTGGCGGGTGGAAATGAACGGCCTGGAGAAACTTCCCAGGGACGGCGCCGCCTTGATTGTTGGTAACTCCGGCAGTTTCTTGCCCTGGCCTGCCTTTATGCTTCTCTATGCCCTTATGTCGTCCAGGCAGAATCCGCGCCGGGTGCATCTGGTTGCCGATCTTGATTGGATCAAGGACGAGCGCTTGCACAGTTTCCTCCTGGAACTGGGTTTTGTTCCTTTCTCCAGCGCCAATATGAAGCGTCTTTTTGCCAAGGGCGAGCTGGTGGCTCTTTTCCCTGAAGGCGTGCCTGGTCTGGCCAAGCCTTATATGGGACGCGACCGCTTGAATGTTTTCGATTGGGTCAAACTCCTGCCGGCAGTGGAAGAAGGGGTGCCGATCTTCCCTCTGGCCACACTTGGTTGCGACGAAGCCGTGCCGATTCTAACCAATATGGAGAGAACCGCTAAGTTCCTCGGTTTACCCGCCTTTCCCGTGACGCCCTTCTTCCCCTGGTTGCCCTTTCCTCTCAACCTGGGCTCATTGCCTACAAAATGGCACATGAGTCTGATCAAGCCCCTCACCTACGAGGCTTCGCAAGATCGGGACGAACTGGAAGAGTGTGCCATGCGCCAGTCGCAATTTGCGGAAGGAGAGATTCAAGCCGAACTGAATCGCCTGCTCAGGCAGCAATGGCGCCATCACGGCTAATTGTCCGGTTTCTTTGAAAAAACGCAGAAACTATGCCAAAAATTAGACCGCTATCGGTGAAGCTGTTTGCCCCGGCAAAAACTGAACCGATAGCGGTCCTTGTTTCTTTCAAACGGCTTAAGCCGTGCGCAGTTCGGTCACTTCTTTGAGAATGCGCCAGACTGTTTTCTGGGCTCTGTGTGCGACAAAGGGATTGTCGTCTTCGGCCAGGACCTTCAGCACGACCAGGGGCACACAGTAACACTCGGCTACACGGAAGCGCACGTCGGCGTGCACGTCCCTTGCCAGCTTCCAGATTGTTTTTATGGAGGTGTTCAGGTTCTCCGCCACGGCCGCTCTGACCTGGAAGTCTTCATGAGTAGCCAGCCGGGCCAGGGTGGTGGAGTGTGTGCGTGGATTCTCGGCAATGCGTTCGAGCAGAGGAATAGGCGCGTTGCGCGTGAGATGCTCCAGCACTGGTGGAGGGGTGTTGGGATTGATAGCCAGAAGATAGCGAATTCGGGCAGCTTCAAGGGCCGCAGTGTTGAGCTGTTTTTCGCCGCCGGCCGGTTGTTTGATGGTCTGGCTCGGCGCCCGCCTCCTGGCAGTTTTTACCGCGTTTGTATCTTCCTGGTTTTCGCTTTCTCGATTCAGTAACACTTTTAGTGCCTCCTTTATCTGACGACCTGGTTCTTCCCAATGAAAGGAATAGGCGAACGAGAGATCGTAATTAACGTCTGGGATGGGTGGTGTTTTATCTGGTTCTTTGGGTTGTTGGGCTTGCGCGATGCGCATTTTGCTAAGAAAATTAGCGACTTTTAGAGGCAGGATGTTGCGTGGGTTCTCCTTGTCCTCATGAGCATTGCCATCATCGTTTTGTGTGGTCATTGCCAATACCCGAATGCTCGCTCATGAAGGTTGTGGTTCAGCTCTGGAAATTCAGGTTTTTCCAGCCTGTTTTCCCTTTGCGCTTGCTAGCGATGAAAACAGCCACGCGTTGTGTCCCTAATTCATTATTGAACGGGGCTCTGCAGCCGGGGTTTGGGTTTGGCTATATATTTTTATGGGTTAGGCAGGGGGCGTTGCCTGCGGCTTTTTCTTGCAAGCCGCAAGAGAGGTCGAAAATGGCGTGGCTTGGGGTTTTCGCTCCGGACTCCGATTGTTAAGAGAGGACCGAGCCGGCATTAAAACTGGATTCCATCAGGACTTGAAAGTAACTTTTTGCGCAAAGGCGGGGTCTTGATTGCGAAATGTTAACGGCGCCGAGCTCTGCAGAGGTGTCAGGCGGGTGACCGGAAGCCCGGAAAGCCTTCTGTCTGAGCCTGTTTAGTACTGCCTTTCTGGCTGCTTCTCTGGAAACCGGCTTTGTGTGCGGCTTTGGGCTGGGTTGTTGGTTGTACCTTGCCTGTCTGAGCCGTTCCCTCTCAGGAGGTAAGGGGCAACCATAGAAGAAGATATGAGTTTTCCCTGATAGGCAGGCGCTCTCAGGAGTACTATGGTAGTGGTGAAGGCCTGGCGGAAACGGGAAACCCAGTAGCCTCGGATCATTTAAGGAAGTCTTCGGTTCGCTCCTGAATGCAGAGTGGTTTCAGACCAGAGTCAGTCAGGTTTGGAGTGGGTGCAAACTCCCATTGTTACGGTGTAAATATGAGCAGTGATAACATATGGCATTCTGTCAATGATCCCCAGACGGAAGCCTCTGTGCTGGAGTCTCTTGTAGGGGAAGCCGAGAAGCATTTGCCGCTTCTGCGGCGCCTGGCTGAGCATCCACGCTTGCCGGCGGCAGCCTTGCAGGCCTTGAGCGAGCATGATGACTGTGAGGTGCGGGCTGCCGTGGCTGCCAATGAAAGCGCCTCCCTGGAACTTTTGAGCAAACTGATTCGGGATTCCAGTGCCGATGTGCGTTATTGTCTGGCTGAAAGCTATACCCTGCCCACTAATCTTCTGGCCATTCTGCTGGAAGATGAAAACCCTTACGTCAGTCATCGAGCCAGAACCACCCTGCGCCGGCAGGAAGTGCATGTGGTAGCCACGATTCCTGTCAATCGTAATGACAGTGGCGCTGATAGAGCCTGTGGTTCCGCCTGAGGGCATAATAGAGGACGGGGACCAAGAGGGGCAATGTGACGCTTATGAGAAGCTTGTCCCGCAGACCGGCAAGACTTGCCGCTATAATTACGCCCTGAGTTCGCATCGCCTGTGTATAGATGCCTTGTTTTTCGTCCGGCTTGTAAAGTAGATACTTAATCTAAATGTCCGATTCTCACTCCTCCGGCGCCTCTCCCGACCCGAAACAGGGCTTGTCTCTTGATTCGCTTGCAGACGAGATTGAAGGTAAGGAGAATGACAACTCCGACCTCATGGCAGGTCTCGTTAATTTAGTCAGTCAGGGCGCGGCCTCGGTTGGCGCTAATGCGGCGGCGCCTAAAAATCTTTTAGCCGGTCCTGGCTCTCCGGAGTCATCCGAACTGTCTCTTTTCGGCTCTCGCTTACCCAGTGATTTGAAAGTAGATCTGGGCGGCGGCGTGGGCAAGATTCACCACCAAAATGGCGATCTCACCATTTACAACGACTATTCTTCTTACACGCAGACCGTGCGCGATGGCGGCTTCTACCGCGTAAACACGGAAGCCGGCGAGGTTATCTTTCACCTTCGCCTGGATGGCGATATAGATCTAATTGCCCCCAATTACGACGACACCTTAAGAAGGGTGAATGCCGGCGCCGGCATCTTTTTCTGGACCAATGAAAGCGGCAGTATTCGCATCACCTTTGATGAGCAAAGAGGTTTCAGCACCTCTTCCATAGACAAGAGTCAACTGGCTCTCTAGCCCTTTGAGGATGTGCGCCTGATTGAGGCCAGGTCGGTGCCTTTACCGAGGGCATGGCTCAGGGTCATGACACCCACCTTGAAGGCCAGACTGCGTCTGCTCAAAAGCACAGCGGGAGAGGCGATGTCGGCTGCGTAAGTGAAGAAACCGGGGGAGGAGTCGTTGAAGAGCGCTTTATCCACCAGCTTGTTGGCGGCAAAGGCCGTGCCGAAAGCGGCAGTGGCGGTAAGCACTTTTCGGGACACGTTCTGACCGGCTTTACCCAGTTCGCTGTGCAGTTCCCTCTGCACTTTCATTGCCGCCAGTTCCATACGGCCCGCTTCGCTCGCCAGCCCGCTTTTGACAAGATAGGGATTGTTTAGATGCATGGCTGCTTCCAACTGCTGGGGCGACTTGCTGATGCCCAGTCCATTGCCGGCGGTGCGAGCCAGGGTCAAGCGCGCCTGGTTCAGTGCTTCTTTGGTGTTCATGGCCTCCTGGATGGGGGGCGGTAAGGAGGCGCCTGGTTTGACCCGGAAGTATTTCTCGTCGCGACTGCGAGGCCCTGTGATAGCCGGTGCCTGGTATTCGTAAATAGTGCCGGGATGTGCCAGTTTGAGCTGCGTCAGTTGCTCCTTCACTCTTCCCACCGCTGGACCGAGTTTGGCTTCCAGATCGGTTCTGGCTGCCAGAAACTCTTTTCTGGTGGCCGGGCTCAAGGCCTTTACCGGATCGGCGGCGGCTTGCTTGGCCAGGGCTGTCTCTTGTTCAGCCAGACGACTGCCGAAATAGCCGCCGCTTGTTAGATTGGCGCCGGACAGCGCCAGCTTGTTGACTTGTTTTGAGACAGGTTCTTGCTTTTGCGAGGCCGTTAAGAGATTAAGCGGGCCTGCTTGGCCGGTGTCCTGTCCTGTTGTGGTCTCCAGCCCGTTGCCGCGGCTCAATTTCGACCCCTGGCGTTGCTGCCCGGGCCTGGCTTCTAAGGTCATGGTCTGCCTCAACCTCTTTAACTGTTTGAATTTACTTGGGGGTGCTTGTCAGTATAGACAGATCCCTCTCAAGGGCAACGGCGGTTCACAGCATCACTATGGTAGGTTTCCCACCCCGGTCGAAAGCAAGGGGGTGAGGCGCGCCTGCAATTCCTCCACGGTCTTGATACGATCTTCTATCTCCAGGGCGGTCAGATCCTTCACGAGGGCGTCTGTGCCGGCGCTTATTTCCGGTCGCTTCTCTAAGGGGGAGGAACTGCTGATGGGTGTGGGGTCTTCACCGGTGATGAGAAAGTAGAGTGTGGCTCCCAGGGAGTAGAGATCGGAAGCGGTGCAGGCCTTGCCCTTAAATTGTTCCGGTGAGATGTAGCACTGCTTGCCGACCAGGGTGCCCGTAGCCGTGCCCAGAAATTCGTTGGCGGCGCCAAAGTCGATTAGCACGGCTCGATCTTCTTCTTCCAAAATTATATTTTCCGGACTGATGTCGCGGTGCACCACTGGTGGTGTCAATGCGTGCAGGTACCGCAGCGGCGAGAGCAGCGATGCTGCTATAGACAGCACTCTTTCCTCCGGCAGGGCTCCGGCCTCTCTTACCAGTTGCCTCAGGTTAACTCCTTCGATATGGGCCAGCAGGAGGTAGGTGCGTTCTTCCTCGGTAAAGAAATCTACCACTCTGGCAATCTGTTCATGTTCGACTTTAATGAGTATGGCAGCCTCTCTCTGGAACATTTCCCGGGCCTTGTCCCTCAGGCTGGCCTTGTTGTTCAAGGGCACCACCGATTCTTTCAAGACCCGCAATTCCGTTTGATTTTGTTGACAGAGATAGACTGCTGAAAGACCACCGAAGGAAATCTGGCGGATGATTTTCAACGAACCGTCTCGAATGGTCTGATCCGGTTCCAGGGGCATGAAGGCCGTGGCTGTATAACGACTTTGCAATTCGCTTTGCCAGAGCTTTGTGAAGGTCATGTCGGAAGGCAAAGCGGCATCTCCCTCTTGTTTCCGTCGCTTGCTTTCGATGCCCTTGCCACCTGCTCCGGCTGCTTCCTTTACCTCCAGAAGCGGCAGGGCCACCTTCTCATCCAGCCAGAGAGAAAGGGAGAGAACCAGTTGTTCCACCTGCTCTTTTTTTAACTGGTGAAGCCTCAAAGAAATGGTGTCTTTATCTTTCAGCTTGAGCACTAGTTGTTTTGTAACCAGGCTCTGCGCTTCGGTGGGATCGAAGTTGCGATCTTCTTCCACGGCCAGCGAACTGATGGAAGTCCAGGGAATTTCGTCTCTGCCCAGGGCGAATAGAGTGAGGAGGGGCGGTACCCTCAGTCCTCGTTTGGAGATGATGATGCGATTGTCTGCAAAGGCTATGGTAGCTCCCAGGCATCCGGCGGTGATCAGGAAGAAGCCGAAGACATAGTAGCAGCACATGGGATCGAAGCCGGTCATAGGAATCGAGGCTACTGCCGCCAGGGGGGCCAGGATACCCCAGAGGGGTGAAGTGAAAAGCATGATCTTCTTGCCTGTGTCGGCGGTGGGATCTGAGTATTCCAGAATGATTTCAGTGTTGGACATCAGTCTCTTTCCCTGACCAGATTCTCCGGTTGCGGCACTTTGATGGTTAACTTCTCTTCTTGCTTCTCTGCTTCCTGGTTTTGTTCATCTGCCTGTAACTGGCAAAGTCCTAGCTTCCTTCTGAGCTCTGTCAGGGTGAGGCGCTTGCTCGGCTCGAGAGCCGTCAGTCCCTGGATGATCTCGGAAAGTAGTTCTCTTGCTTTTCCGGCTTCGCTGCCGTCCTGAAGTTCCGGCAGTCTGGAACGTGACAGGGGCTCAGGGTCGTGGCCGGTGTTGAGAAAGTAGAGGGTGGCACCAAGGGCATAGAGATCCGATGCTTGCTCCGGTTTCCCTCTCAGCTGTTCCGGGGGGATATAGGCGTGCTTGCCTACTACGGTGGCCGTGGTGCGCTGTATCTGATTATGTTCATGGGCTACTTCGAAGTCAATTAGTTTGATATTGCCCTGATCGTCCATGACCAGGTTGTCCGGCGTAAAATCGCGATGCACTACCGGTGGTGTGCGCCCGTGCAGGAACTGCAGAATGTCGCACATCTGCGCCGCCAATTTGAGCACTTCCTCCGCGCTGAAGGGTCCCTCGAGCCGCCCTTCCTTCAATTCCATGACGGCCCTGAGATCCAGTCCGGCGATGCGCTCAAGCACCAGGTAGCTCCTGTGATCTTCTATGAAATAGTCCACGAGAGCCACCACCTTTTCGTGCTCAAGGCTCTTCAGAAGCAAGGCCTCAGCCTCAAAACGTTCCACTGCTTTTCGTCTGGCCTCGTCATCAACATAGAGCGGCAGCATTGACTCTTTGATAATTAGTTTGCAGTTCCGTTCGCTATTGGTGTCGCCCATCTCATCCACGGCATGAGCCAGGTAAGTTAAGCCCTGTCCGCCGGCGCTATATTGCCTTTGAATCATGTATTGTCCGCCTTTCAGAACGTGCCCTGTTTCCAGGGGCGCCAATTTCTCTCGTTTGGGCGGAGTGGCTAGCGAACTGAGCCAGAGATCGGTGAAGCTTTGCGCGTTACCCTGGGTGAGGCTGGTCTCCACGTCTGCATCTCGGCTTACTTGCGGGGCGTATTTTTCAATTGTTTTGAAGAGCGATAGTTTGCTTGTTTGATCCATACCGCCCAGGCGTATCTGCAGGAGGTTTTGCCCGGCATGAAAGGTGAGCATCCATTTAGACGGGTCGGTGTGCTCGGCTCGCTCCAGGGTGATGGAAGTGAGGTTCTGCCAGTCCAGGGAATTGAAGGCGATTTCTCGAAAACCTAGATCGAGAGCCGCTCGTAAGCCTTTGCTATCGGCGATGATGCGGTTCGGTTTGAGGAAGAAGGTCGTAAGACGCAGACCTACGAGAAGCACTCCCAGGCTTAATGCCAACTGTCCCCAGGTATTGGTGGCAAGAAAGGCGAGAGCCAGTCCCGTCGGTACAAGCAAAGGGCTGGTGGCTACAAAGATTGTGAAGATGGGAGTGAGAGCCAGGGCTCCAAGAATGCGGCTGTCAATGAGGCTGGTGGGCGATGTGCTTGGCGGCAGACCGGCGAAATGAGTAAGAAACCAGTGCAGCATGTTGGGTAGATTGACGCTCAGGACGAGTATGAATATGAGTCCCCAACTGATGCTCCAGGCTCGCCACAGGTAGTGCTCGTTTTCTTTCAGGGTATCAAGAAGACGACGGGTCATCATGTGAGATGCGTAGTTGATCGTCAGAGCATGCCCTTCTTTTTCTTTCAGCCAGTGCCGCTTCAGCTTGACCAGGGTGGTGCGTGTTTGCCTCTGGGCGCTGCTTGTAAGGGCGGCAGTCTCAATTTGACTTTCGGAATTGGGCTCGCCGGACTGGGGAATTTGGTCGAGGATTTTTAAAATGTTGTCTATAGCCGTCGGTTCCAGACTGGAACAAAGCACACTGGCCTTGCGCTTGAACCCCCAGCCATTTCTGGAGGTGATTATGTTAAGCGTCTCATCCTCAAGGTGGCCGGCCAGGAAAACTTGCTCGATGTTGGAACTCTTTTTGAGACTGCGGTCTTTGCCGTAATTAGCCGGTGTTATTACCTTCACCCTGATGATGCGCCGGAAGCGGCGCAGATAGAAAAGCAGAGCCGTGAGTGAAACAAACAGCATCGGGTATTGCACGGCGATGATGAAATTCCAGAAGATATCTTTGGTGTTGTACTCGGGAGAGGAGGCAAAAACTAGACCCGGCAAAAGAATGCCCCAGACAGGCCAGGTGAAACCCAGGAAGCGCATGATGTTGCGATCCCGCAGGTTGTTTAAGTCCAGTACGAAAGTCTCAACCTTTTCTTTCATCAATAGTTTAGTGCCCGTTTAGCGCTCCGGCTATGCAATTAATATTGATCGGATTTACAAGCGGCGCCAACTCGCTATAAATTCCGCCGAAAAATAGATTTCTAGCCGGTTCCAGCCTCCTGGTCATTAGTCCACCGCCCTTGAGAGGGCGGCGAAAATAGGATAATGTGGGCGTTGTCGGACTTGAGGGGGATATATCCTAAGTGATAGCGAAAGAAATAGCCTGGACTATAGGCTGCTTTGACGCCAGCGGCGGTCGTGGTCTGGCCGCGGACATCAAAACCATGATGGGGCTCGGTGTGCACGGTGCGGGCGTTGCCACTGCTGTCTGTGCCGGTAATACCCTCTCTTCCAGTGTGGCGGAAACCGTATCGGTTGCCGCTCTGCGAGGGCAACTCTACAGCCTGGCCGATGACTTGCATCCAGCCGCCGTAAAGATAGGTTACGTGGATAATCTTGCCCAGGTAGACGCCCTGGTGGAATTCATCGAGCAGCACAAGCCGGTCTTTCTTGTTTACGATCCGGATTTCAGTCGCCTGGAAGGCGAGAGCAGTTTTCGCGGTCAGACCGGTCAGGCTGCCGTCGAAGGTGAAACAGCCGCTTTGCCGCCGCTTTTAAGAGGAATCAAGGAGCGCCTGCTGCCCCTGTGCCATTTGCTCACCCTTGATTTGCAAGACGCCCTCACCCTTCTGGGTCTCACTGCAGAGGCTTGTCCCGCCGGCGATGATCGCGGCTTGCTCGATGCCTTCATCGAAGAACTCGGTCTGAAGTTGGTGGCACTAGGTCCCAAGTCGGTCTTGCTGAAAGGCGGAGATCGCAAAGGTTCCTTCAGTCAGGATTACTTTACCAATGGTCTGACCGGACTATGGTTGACCAGTCTTAAACGCACCAGCCAGAGTACCCTCGGTACCGGCGATACGCTTTCCAGCGCCATTACTGCCGGTGTAGCGCTTGGTCACGGTATCCTCGATGGTTTGATCATCGCCAAGTCATATTTAAATCAGACCCTTGATCAGGCTCCCCATATCGGCCGCGGTAACGGTCCGACCGGCCACGGTAACTGGACCTGCGATCAGTCCACCCTGCCCTGGTTGACTCTCTCCGGGGAGGAAGGGCGCCACCGGTTGTCTTTCCGCCCAGCCAACAATATGGGCTTCTATCCCATCGTGGATAGTTTTGCCATGGTTGAGACCATGGTTAATGCCGGTGTCAAACATATTCAACTGCGCATTAAGGAACTGAGCGGTGAGGCTCTCAGTGAAGAGATTCGGGAATCTGCCAGACTCTGCCGGCAGGCTGGGGCTGAACTTTTCGTCAACGATTATGCCGACCTTGCCATCAAGCACGGTGCGCACGGCGTTCATCTGGGTCAGGCAGATCTGGTCATGCAGGATTTGAGTCGGGTGGCGGAAGCCGGCTTGAAGCTGGGTGTGACTGCCCTCTCTTACTGGGAGGTGGCGCGAGCTTTAGCCCTCAAGCCTTCCTACATAACAGTGGGACCGATCTTCTTTGACGATGCTCCGGAGCGGGAAGCCCATCAGGGACTCTCGGCGCTCTTGCGCTGGCGCAAGGTCCTGGATTTCCCGCTGGTGGCGGCGGGCGGTATCGTTCTTGCTAACGCCCAGAGCGTGCTGGCTACCGGAGTGGACTCCATCGCTGTTTACCGTGATCTTTCCGGTCAGGCCGACTTGACCTTGCGTCTGGAAAAATGGTTGCGCCTTTTTGAGCGCAAGGGCATGCCCTCCGGCATTGATCGCAGTTTTGATGCATCCGTTAAAGAAACCGGTTCCGAGCCGCCCCGTATCGCCCATGACTCAGGTTTGAAGATCTAGTATTGTGAATACCTATCTGATCGGATTTTTGGCCGTCCTGGCTACCATAATCTTGTCTGTCGGCGGTATGCTCCTGGTGCGCAAGCGGGTTAGTTTCGACTCTCTCGTCTCTTACCACGAAGTGGCCGGCTACCTGCTTTCCGTGGTTGGTACGCTCTATGCAGTAGTGCTTGGCTTTGTGGTGGTAGATACCATGCAACACACCCAGGACTTGAGGGTGCTGGTGGACAAGGAGGCCAGCGGACTGGCCAATATCTATCTGTGTTCGTCCGGTTTACCTGAACCGAAGCGCAGCCGTCTGCGCAGTCTTTGCCGGCAGTATGCCGAAGCGGTAGTGGGCGATGAATGGAAATCCATGGAGAGTGGCGGCTACAGCGTCCAGGCCTTTTCTACGGTCTGGGCTCTCTGGCATGAAATTTCATCCATTCAGCCGGTGAGCGAATCGGAAAAGACCCTCCATCAGCAGCTAGTCAGTGAGATATGCAGCATGACTGAGAGTCGGCGCACTCGTATTACCAGTGCTGCTCACGGTGTGGCACCGCTGCTCTGGGTGGTTTTGCTGGTCGGTGGCTTCCTGACGGTTGTCTTTACTTATTTCTTTGCCGTGCAGCATCTACAAGCGCAGGTGCTCATGACCGTTCTGGTTTCTCTAACGCTGGCCTTGAATATGTTCCTGGTCTTTGTCTTCGGCTCCCCTTTCAGCGGCGACTTCGCCGTTAAACCGGATTCTTTCAGGCTGGATCGCATGATCTTTCATTATTACGACAAAGGGCAACCGCCTTCACCGGAGCAGATGAAGAACCAGTTTTAGTGGAGTCGCTCAGGAGTTATTCCCCCAGTTGATATGATGGGGACCCGGTGGTTGGTTTTGGCTTAAGTCCACACGAGTTCTATTTAGTTCTCGGCTCATATCACTCTCAAGTTTTGCATTTGCCTCACTGCGTCGCGCTTCCAGTAAGCGTTCATCGATTTCTTTGAGCAGGGGGGCCAGTTGTTCGGCCATTTCCGCTTTGATGAGCTCCACTAATTCCATATCGTTTCTTCCGGCAAGGTCTTTCAGAAGCGACTTGAGTCTCTGCCAGTCAGGGCTCGGCAGGGGTGGAGCGGCCTGCAGTAAGCCGCTGTCTGCAGGCGGCGGCGGTGGCGGTCGCCTGACCGGTGCGGTTGGATCGTCTCCCTGGCGGCGGCGCACTTCCTCTTCTATTTGCTGCTCCGAGATGTTATTTATGGCCATGGGACCGGCACAGATTTCTCGCCATGGTGCGCCATTCATGGCATTTCGCACCACCACCTCGAAGACCTGGGCCCGCACACCTGCTTTTGAATAGCTGGAGCCTGGAAATTCGGGTGGTCCGGGAGCCGCACTGCCTTTTGAGGAGTTCTCCACAGCTTGCACTGGCTTGCCGCAACCCGGGCAGAAGTTCCAGTCCGACTGGAGTTCTTTGGCGCAACTCTGGCATTTTGTCATGGCTATCTTCTCCTCTAAGGGAAACCAGTGAACGTTTGTGGTATCGAGTCGCCTTTGTAAGTCCATCCTAACTGTTTCAGGACTATTTGGCTTGCATCCCGGGATTAAATGAGGAGAGGATGCTCGTCTCTTTTTCGCTAACGAGACCGGCCTTGGCCTCATAGCCCGGACCACGACCGCAGTCGAAGGTGTTGGTATCGTCAATGGTGTCAACCAGGGGGCGGATCTTGAGCCCGGCGGCCAGAGACTTTTCGGTACTGACTCTAAGCATGGCGGCGGTTTCATCTGCTTCAGGCAGCCAGAGCGGCATCTCCATCCAGGGTGCAACATCCAGTTTGAGCAAGGCTTGATCATTTACCCAGGTAAAGTCGGCCGTATGGCTGAGACTTTCACTGGTATGGGCCAGCCTGTCTTTTATGGAGAGCAATAACTCCTGCATCGTCAGCGGCCTATCCGGTCCTACTCCATTGAAGATGCCGTTTTCGCCTGCCTGGGCGAGAGTAATTATGAAGTCGGATAGGTCACGGCCGTCGATAAACTGCACCGGTCTTGCCGGGCAACCAGGAGCTAATACCTTGCCGCCCCGGCGAATTCTTCTGATCCAATAGGTAAATCTATCGGTGGGGTCGTAGGGCCCGGCGATCAGACCGGGTCTGAGAATGAGAGCGCGCCGGGCGAAAAACTTTGAAACGGCTGCTTCGCAGAGGGCTTTCTCTGTGGCATAGTTGCCTTCTTCCGGCGGCAAGGGTTGTGCCACTACCGGTGATGCCTCACTCAGGCTGGCTCCGGGGGGCAGCCCCTCGGTCTTGTAAACTGAAATGGAGGAAACGAAAATGTATCTTTCCGCACAGCTTTCCAGGGTCAGGCAGGATTTTTCCACATCAACCGGGTTGTAACCGCAGGTGTCGAAGACGGCATCAAAATGCCGCCCCTTCAAGACGTCCAGATCTACCTGTCTATCACCGAATATTTGCTCCACCGCTGGATTTTCAGGTGACGAACGGCCGCCATATAGAGAAGGGTTGGATTTGCCCCGGTTAAAGAGAGTGACCTGGTGCCCGGCCTGCAATGCCGAAGCCACCAGATGCCGTCCCAAAAATACTGTGCCGCCTAATATGAGCAGTTTGAGTGGTTTGTCGGTCACATTGCGTCGCCCGGTTTGCTCTGCTTGGGCAAGAGCACTTCAATTTCTCCGCCGTGGAATACGGCACGGGCACTTTGGCTTTCCACCTGGTGGGGTAAGCTGAAGGTTCTTTCGAAGGCGGTATTCTTTTGAGCGCTCATTAGTTCCTGCTTCTCAGTTTTGCCTCGCATCTGCCTCGCTTCGAAGCCCTTGATGGAAAATTCCGAACTGGTGACAAAGATGTCGATGGTGCCTTTCTCGAAGCCGTTCAATTTGGCCAGGATGCGGATTTTGTCCGGGCTTTCTTCCGTTTTTACATAAAGAAGGCAGTTGTCTTCTCTGTTGCCGGTCCCTGGCTTGATTCCCTCCGGGCGGTTGCTTGCCGCTTTGAAAGAAGATAGTGGACCATCCTCTACTTTCTTAACTTGTTCACCGATATGCAAATAGATTTCCGGACGGCTTAAGGAAGGCGGAATGTCGCCGGACATTTCTTTGTCAAGAAGTTTTTGCAAGAGCAATTCCGATTCGTCCGGTTTCTCAGCCAGGGCCTGACTGCCGCCCATTATTGCCGGGCTCAGTACCGAGAGCAGGAGGGCTACCTTGCTCAAAGGTCGTTTGCAAGGGTGCTTTCTGCTTGTGGTTGATGGCAACATTTTTTGTACCCTGATTGGCGGAAACCTTGTGAGCCGGCATTTAACCTGTGAGCATGCGCCGGGGAGAGTCGGCTCTTTGCTACTATTTTGGGCCCGCTGAAGGTAATTGTAGCTCCTGGCTCAGTCGGGAAGTAGGAGTGGTTTGTCCTGCCCTCCAGGCGGGAATTCTTGCGGACCAATGGAGAGCGGTGCTGCTAGGATTTGTTCGGGAATTTAAATCATGATAGTCGTCATGGGGTGATTGAACTTTACTCTTGAGAGGGGCGCAATTTATGCAATTGCCACGGGGTTGGTATGTGCTGGCTGCCAGTCATGAGGTCAAATCCGGCAAGCCCATGTCTTTGAGGGTGTTGGGGCGCGATCTGGTTTTATGGCGGAACGAGGGCAAACTCGTGGTCATGGCGGACCGCTGCCCCCATCGCAGCGCCAGCCTCAGTCTCGGTCGCCTGCGCCAGGGCTGTATCGAATGCCCCTTCCATGGTTTCCGTTTCAGTGCCGAAGGCGATTGCAAACACATACCGGAGACCGGCAAGGGAGCGGAGAATCTCAAGGTAGACGTACTTGCCTGCCTGGAACGACACGGATTCATCTGGCACTATTATGGCTCTGCCGACCCAGCGGGAGAACCCCCATGGTTTGAAGAATTAGGAGACGAAACCGGTCTGGTCTACAGTGAGCGGTGTCATACCTGGCCCATGCACATTACTCGCTGTGTGGAAAATCAGCTTGATTACGCCCACCTGCCCTTCGTTCATGCCAACACAATCGGCGGCAATCTTGATGTGAGCCGCTCCGTAGAGTTTGAGCTGGATGCGGAAACTATTAAGTTTTACCCTGGTGGAAAGAAGGCTCCCGTCAGTGGCATCAGCTTCATATTTCCGGCTTTCTGGCGGCTGGCCATAGTACCTGGACGGTTCATGCAAATGATTGCCTTTGTGCCGGTTGATGATAACGAGACCCGCATTTACTTGCGCGGTTATCAAAAGTTTGTCACTCTGCCCGTGCTGGCCAATTTGTTCGGTCTGCTTGTGCAGGCGCAAAATTCAGTCATCTTGAATCAGGACAGGTCCGTTGTATTGAGTCAGAAGCCGGCTGATGTGATGGCTGCCGGTGATGAAAATCTCTATCAAAGTGATAGAGGCATTGCCCATTTTCGCAAACTCTGGGCTGCCGGTTTGGCTCTCACCTGCGCGCGCGATAAAGTGCAAGAAGAGCTAGGGGAGCGGCTTTAAAAGCCGACCTGGTCTATCTATATGGATCTGCTTGCCTCGGGCTTCGGCAAGCCCTCCTTCGGAAGAACGACTGTAAAATCATCCCCGCGATCATCCTTTCGGATTAGCACTTAAGGATAGAGTAATTTTCAAAATCGTTGCAAACGTAATCATGGCGGAAGTACCGGCAATGCTGCCTGGCGTAAGGCTTTTGCAGCATTCTATCCGATTATTTCGAAAATCCGAAATTTGGATGATTCAGGGCCTGGTCAGTGACAAAATATCCGCAGACATCGACTCTGCAGATTTGCTCAATTGACATATCGCAACACATTTCTGGTAACCGACTATGGATCCAAGTTCAATCGTCCCACTCTTTCAACCTCTGCCTTTTCCCGCTCCAATATGGCTTCTTGAGACCCTTCTCATTCTAGGTTTCTTCTTGCATGCTTTGCCGATGAATGTTGTTCTGGGCGGTGGCTTCTTGAGCGCCGCCCTAATATTTAGCGGTAGAAACAATAAGGAAAGTTTTTCATATAGAGCTGGAAAAGCCCTCGCTACCTCCCTGCCGCTCTTCATTTCCTTTGCGGTAACCCAGGGAATTGTGCCGCTTCTGTTTGTGCAGCTACTGTATGGTCCGGCTTTCTATACATCATCAATATTGATGGCGGTGCCGTGGATCTCGGTGATCTTTATCGTACTTATTTCTTATTACATGTCTTATGTAGTGATTTACCGATACTTCAAAAATGGCGCCATGCAGAATACCGCCGGTATCGTCAAATCATCCATGCTGCTTTTAGTTATGAGTGTGGGCTTCGCCCTGGTGGGTTTCTTGTTTTCCAACAATATGACCCTCATGCTCTCCCCGGAGAAGTGGCTCTCTATGTACAGCCACAATGCCAACGGCTTGAACCTCAACCTGGGTGAGCCTCAGCTTATTCCTCGCTATTTGCATTTTCTCGTGGCATCCTTTGCCGTGGCTGGTATGACCCTCGGTATCTTCGGGCTCTATATCGCCAAGCGCGATGCTGACTTCTCCAAATATATGATTGTCTTCGGCTCCAAACTTTATCTGGGCGCCACGCTCTTGCAAGTGCCGGTAGGGTTCTGGTATCTGAAGAGTCTGCCGGCCGGTATGGCTCAGCGCTTTATGGGCGGTGACACCATAGGCACGGCTGTGTTCGGGGCCTCCATGGTCTTCATGTTGGTAGCCATTATTGCCACGGCCATGGCCTGCACCAATGCCAATAAAAAGATGTTTCTTGTGGGGCTGACAGCCAACGCCCTCACTATTCTAGCCATGATCTTCAATCGCCATCAGCTGAGAGTTTGGCTCCTCACTCATGTACAGCCCAGCACCGTGCCGGTGGCCACGCAGTGGGACTTGCTCATTACCTTTGTGGTTTCAGCAGTGGCCCTGATCGTTTATCTTGTCTGGCTCAGTAAGCTTTGTGTGAAAGCCTTTGCGGCGCCGGTTCAGGCACCGGATGGTGAGCGTTTAGCCGCCCAGTAGAAAAATTGGAAAGAGGAAACCGGAAGATGGAAGACAATTCAGCCACCAAAATTGAAGAGGAAGATAAGTCCTCAGAGAACCCTGAGGGTGGTGAGAGTCATGCAGAGGCAGATAGCCACTGGGACCTGGACATACTGGGGGAAGGACAGGTTGGTCGGGGCACAATGATGCGCACCGCCATGGGTGGCATTGCTCTACTCTGGGGCGGCATGACCCTTTATCCTATATATAGTTATCTGAAGCCCAAAGCTTCCGACAAGGATGAACAGACCAAGGTCACCAGCCTGGAAGTTTGCAAAGTCGACGAATTACCCAAGGGTTCGGGGCGTAACTTCCGTTTCGGTTCAACTCCCGCTCTTGTAATACATACGCCTGATGGCGAAATTCACGCCTTCAAGGCAATATGCACCCACCTGGGTTGTACCGTGCAGTATCGCAACGATAAAGACGCTATTTGGTGTGCTTGCCATGGCGGGCAGTACGATAGCCATACCGGTAAGAACGTTGCCGGACCGCCGCCCAAGCCGCTGGCGCCCTTGAAAGCCGAGGTCGTGAACGGCAAGATCGTCGTGTCGCAGGCTTGAACTAACTGATATTGAAGAGGACAGGGAATCATCATGGTAGGGGACACACGCAGAGGAAATAAACTGCTCGGCTTTCTTGAAGAAAGATTTGCACTGAGCACACTCTTGCACTTGGCCGAGAAGAAGAAAGTACCAATCCACAGGCATTCGGTCTGGTACTACATGGGTGGGATTGCCGCTATCTATCTGGCGGTGCAGGTGGTGACCGGTATTTTGCTCATGGTCTACTACGTGCCGGAGATCCAGTCGGCCCATGCTTCCATTCTCAAAATCAATTCTCAGATTGACTTCGGTTGGTTCATCCGCTCCCTGCATAGCTGGGGCGCCAACTTGATGATAGCCGTGGTGGTGCTGCATTTGTTCTCCACCTATTTTATGAAAGCCTATCGGCGTCCGCGCGAATTTACCTGGCTCTCCGGACTGCTATTGTTGGTGCTATGCATGGCCTTTGGTTTCACCGGTTACCTTCTGCCCTGGGACGATGTCAGCTTCTTCGCCACCAAGATTGGTCTTGATGTAGCTGCTAAGACACCGGTTCTGGGCGGCATTATCGCTGATCTCTTGCGGGGCGGCGAGGCTATTTCACAGGCTACCATTTCCCGTTTCTTTGTCATTCACGTGGCTGTGTTGCCTATCTGCTTGTTGGGCTTGCTGGGTGGGCACCTGCTCTTTGTGCAGATGCACGGCATGTCTGAACCGGACGCTTTCAAGAATCTGCCGTCAGCGAAGAAGACCTATGAAAAGTTCTTCCCGAACTTCTTCTTCAAAGATATCCTGGTCTGGATTCTCGCTTTGAACGTGCTTTTCGTACTGGTCATGCTCGCTCCCTGGGGCATCGGTCCCGAGGCTGATCCTTTTGGTGCGGCGCCAATTGGTATTAAGCCCGAGTGGTACTTCCTCTCCATGTTCCAGTTCTTGAAACTGGTACCGCCCATGATTGGTCCAATCGAGGGTGAACTCTTCGGGATTTTACTTATGGGTATTGCCGCTCTTGCCTTTGCTGTCTTGCCTCTGCTTGACCAGGGTCAGTCGAAATCAATATCTAAACTTGCAACTGCTTATGGTGTCATCATTGCAATAGCCGCTATTGCACTTAGTGTTTGGGGAGCTCTGTCATGAATTATCCAATCTGGGTTGTGCCTTATCTCGGTGGACCCTGGGTTATCGGCATAATATCTATTGTTCACATTTTCTTGTCCCACTTTGCCGTGGGTGGCGGAGCCTTTCTTGCCCTGGCTGAGCAAATTGCTTACAAGCGCAAGAATGAAAATCTCTATAACTACCTGAAGGGGCATTCCCGTTTCTTCCTGATCATTACCACCGTATCCGGTGCCGTGACCGGGGTGGGCATCTGGTTTTCCATATCCCTTGTCAGTCCGGACGGCACGGCTTCTCTCATCCAGAGTTTTACCCTGGCCTGGGCCCTTGAATACTTGTTCTTTGTGGCTGAACTGGCCACTGCCTTTGTCTACTATTACACCTGGGATCGTGTCTCCAAAGAGACACACCTTCTGCTTGCCCGGTTGTACATGGTCTTCTCGATCATGACCCTGGTCATCATCAACGGCATTATCACCTTCATGCTTACACCCGGTAAGTGGATTGAAAGCCACAACTGGCTGGATGGTTTCTTGAACCCCACCTATTTCCCGGGACTGATCATTCGTATGCTTATCATGGCTGCCATTGCCGGTATGTATGCCCTGGTCACTTCCTCCCGCATTCCCGATCCGCATTTCCGGACATACATGGTGCGCTTCTGTGCCAAATGGTTGATACCGATCTTCCTGCTTGGACCGATTGTCTCTTTCTGGTACCTCAATCAGATTCCCCAGGCAGCGGTGCAGACAATTTTCACCGGTATTCAGACTTCCGGTCTGGGTAACTTCTCGATTCTGGCCCGGGCTCTCTACTTGAGTATGGTGCTCTCCGGAACCATTATTCTCTTTGCTTTCTTTGGACCCTATCTCAATCCCCGCGGCTTCACCTTCCGCATCGCCATTCTGTTCATGATATGCGGACTCTCAGTGACCGGAACCACGGAGTGGATGCGTGAACTATTGCGTAAACCTTATGTGGTCTACAACTATATGTATTCCAACGGTATACGCAAAACCGAGGTGCCGGATATTACCAGTGCCGGTTTCTTGAACAAGGGCAAGTGGGCCTCTGCTCTGGCCAATACTCCCGAGTGCAAGGCCGACCCCGGAGAAGTGATTTACCGCTATCAATGTATGAGCTGCCACACTCTTGATGGCTACCGCAGCATGAAGCGTATGATCGGCGACCGGGATGAGGAGAGTGTAGTGGGTTTCCTCAACATGCTCAAAGAAAAGGACCCGGAAAAGAATCCTTATCACGGCATCATGCCGCCTCTGGCTGCTAATGATACGGAACTCAAAAGCCTGGCTCATTATCTGGCCGGTCTGAACGGCAAAGCGGACGGTTCGACGCCGAAAATCTCCCATAGCGCTCAAACCGTGCACTGAATGTTGAAAGAAGGTCAGCTACTTGATTTTCGGTAGCACCGCTTTAGCCAGCTTTTCTTCTGCACCGTTATTGGCCTTTTCACTGGTGCCGGCTGTGATGACAATCCAGTTGGCACCTTTCAGCAAATTTAGTTCCGGCGGTTTACTTGTTCGGTAAGCCGGTGCTCCCAGTCCGTTCACGGCGCTGCCCTTACTATCTTTGAGGGCCTTTTCATAGCGAGCCCGGGCACTGGCGGCAGACTCTTCGTGCCTGATGAGAAGACCGAGACTGACGGCGGGATTTTCTTTCAGGAGGAAGCTGGCATTACTAACCCATTTAGCATTGCCGGTTTTGGCGTCTCGATAAGTATTGGACGGGCTGGGAAGCACATCGCCCCCTAGAATTTGCTGAGCCTGGGCCGAGGTAAGCAGTCCGGTGGCAAAATTGATGCTGGCACCAGGCTTGGCTGCTTTAGCCGGGCTTCCTTTCTCTTCGGCGCCGGCGGCGGCAGCCGGAGTTTTGCCGCAGGTGTCCCATGTAAGGCTGATGAGACCTGAAAGTAAGCACAACATCAGGGTCCGTTGCTTTGGTTGCTTCATTTTGCCGGTTTCCATAAGTCTGGTTTGTCGGGGGCTAATTTCAGTTTGCCTGGATAAGGACAAACTTAAACCTTATTAGTCACCGTATTTGTCGTAGTGGACGCCGTGTCTCCGGCCAGTGCTCTCAGCATGTCCAGGAGGGTGGAAGCAGAGGCAATGCGCTCTTCCATTTCATAGGCCGTGCAGCGGGCCACCAGGTTGTCCAGGTCTTCACTGACCTTGTCGTTGAACTGGCGAGGTCTTGCCGGTGTAAGGGGTTTCGGTTCTTTGCCCGTCAGTAAATAGAAAATGGTGGCACCCAGGGCGTAAACGTCGCTGGCCGGACTGGCCTTGCCGCGAATTTGTTCCGGCGCCATATAAGCCTGCTTACCTATTAGCGTACCGGTGGCTGTGCCGACGAATTCGTTGGAAGCACCAAAGTCGATGACCTTGATGGCTCCTTCATTACTGAGCACCAGATTGTCCGGGCTCAAGTCCCGGTGAATCAAGGGTGGGTCCAGTTTGTGTAGATAGTCCAGCACACTAGCCGTCTGAATGGCCCAGTTGAGCACTTGTTCTTCGCTCTGGGGTCCATGTTGGCGCACCAGTTGCCTGAGGTCCTGTCCGCTGACGTATTCCATGACCAGGTAGTAGCGTCCGTCCTCCACAAAGTAATCTTCCACCCGGGCAATACTCTCGTGTTTGACGGCAAAGAGCATGAGGGATTCCCGCTTGAGGTGGTTCTCGGCCACTTCTTTCTCGCGTGGATCAGCGTTTTCCGGCACCACAGCCTCTTTCAGAACGACCTGCTCATGCCCGTTCCTCTGGGCCAGGTAAACGGCGGAGAAGCCGCCAAAGGCAAGTTGCCTGACTATTTTCAGTTTGCCCTGCTGCAGCGTCTGGTCCGGCTCCAGGGGCACAAAACTGGTGCTGGCAAAGCGTCTTGATAGCTCATCCTGCCAGATATGGGTATAGGATAGTTCGCCCGTGCCGGAGGCATTGGCTTGCAATTCCGACTGAAAGGCCAGTAGTTCCGGCGATCGGTTGCAACTTTTGCCCCACAGTTCAAGGGCCAGAAGGAAACTCTCCAGCTTGGAATTATCCAGATGCCTGGTATTGAGTTTGATGGTCTTGTCGTCTTGAAAGGTAAGCATCAGCACTTGTTTGTCGCCGGTCTTGACCAGGTGAGCGGCCCGCAGTTCATGCCAGGGTTGCAGGCGTTTGAAGGAGAGATAGGGCAGCATAAAGAGCGGTACGGCCACGCCCTCCTTTTGCACATGGATAAACTTGTCTTCGCTGGCTGCTGAAGCCAGGTAGCCGATAATGTAGAGGCAGAGAAATATCAGAGAAAAGACGAAGGCCACCGGCGCCACCGGTTCTGATAGATGCAGAAAGAACCAGGTGGTAGCAATCCCGAAGCCCAGGGGCAATAGAATGCTCCAGACCGGTAAGAGAAAGCACATGGCCAGGAAGGAGCGGTGCAGTGCCGGGGGCTGGTACTTGATGGCAATTTGAAATTCGGCCATGCTTGATCCTCGAATTGGCGGTTAGTTTTAATCGTTCAACCGGTTCAGGGCTTCTCTCAGGTCCTCTATGTTCTGGAAGCGTTCGCTCAGGTTCTTGGCGGTGCACTTTGCCACCAGAGCATCAATGGCATCAATGGCTTCTTCGGGAAGACCGGAAGAGACCAGGCTCTCCCTGGGATGGGAAGAGGTGAGGGGCTCCGGTTCCAGGCCTGTGAGCAAGTAGTAGAGTGTAGCGCCGAGGGCGTAGATATCGCTCTGGGGGCTGGGATTTCCCTGGAATTGCTCCAGGGGCATGTAGCATTGTTTACCCACCACCGTACCGGCGGCCGTTTCTTCCTGCTGATTGGCTACATTGAAGTCGATGAGCTTGAGGGCACCGGCTTTTGTAAGCATGAGATTGTCCGGTGTAAAATCGCGGTGCACTACCGGTGGTGTCTGCTCATGCAGGTATTGGAGAATATTACACATCTCCAGCGCCAATCGCTTAACCTCTGCGATGCTGAAGGTCTTACCTAGCTTTACCTCATCTTTCAGGTTGCGCCCGTCAATATATTCGAGCACCAGATAGGCGCGGTGATCTTCTACAAAAAAGTCTATCAGTCTGACCACCTGGTCGTGGTCGAGGGCTCTTAAAATGCGGCATTCGCTCTCGAAACGATCGAGGGCCTGTCTTCGCACTGTCATGTCTACGAAGACCGGCAGGAGCATTTCTTTCAGTACCACCGCCTTGTTCTCGACATGGTCCTTGACCAGATAGGCCACGCCCTGTCCTCCCGCCCCCAGTTTGCTTTCTACCGTGTACTTGCCTTCTTTGAGTATTGCTCCTTCGGCCAGGGGCTTCAAGCGCTCCCGCTTGGGCGGCGCGCATAGTGCTTGCAGCCAGACTTCGGTATAACTGTACTCGGGCGGAATTTCCAGCGAGGTGATTACTTCGGCGTCCATGGTTACGTCTTTGCGCCAGCGGTCTATGGCTTTTAGAATGAGAGCCTTTTCGTCCATGGTGGGCACGGACGAGAGTTCTACTCTGGTTGTCTTGCCGTTGTTCCAGGTCAGTAAGAGGGTTGGTTCCCCTTGAATAGATCTGCCGCTTATTCTCTGCATGCCCACATGCACAAGATCTTGCCAGCGGTTTCTCTCGGTGTCGATGTAAGTATTGGTCAACTTGTTATAACGCTGAAAGCGAATACCCTCGTCATCGAAACGCAGGTGGGACGGCTTGTAGGCTGCTAAGACCAGGAATCTGCCCAGGATGGCGGAGGCCATAAGAAAGAGGAGGGCACAGACATAGTTGACCAGATTGGAAGCCACGCCGGCGGCACCACCGCTGCCCAGGGCATTGACGGCCGCTGTAGGTGATTTGAGAATGTTGAAGAAGACCTCTGGCGTGATGCCCAGTGCGTTTAAGGTGGTGGTGCAGAAAAAGGCAACGATCCAGAACGTAGCAAAAGAGGCAATCACAATGGCCAGCGACAACCATTGATTGGTCTGGCTGAAGCGTTGCTCCAGCCAGCGGCTCACGGCGGCATAGGGCTTGTAGCGAATCAGAATATGATCCCGGTGGGTTTGCAGTCGCTTTTTCTCTGGGCCCGGCAAGTTCTCGTCTTCTGAGAGGGTAAGGGTGTTGAAGGATTCTTTGCCTCCTTCCAGGACGCTAAAGTTGTGACAGGTTTTTCTAAGCAGGAACTCCAACCGGTTTCGTGCCGAGCGACCCTTCTTTGATAGGTCCAGATAAATGATTGCGGCCACAATGCAGAAAAAGGTCAGCGGTGTGCTCGTAAGGAGCATGGCCAGGGGCATGGACACCACTACGCAGGCCACCAGTTTGACGGCCGTCCTCAGTAAAGACTGACCTATTGAAAGACCTTTACCGCCGGCTCCCACCACGGTTATGTTGAGCAGTCTCTGACCAAGGGTGCCTTTGAGGGGTGATGCCGTAAGAAGGGTGTGATAGAAAACCGAAAGTATGCAGTTAGCGGTGAGTATTATCCAGAGAATGCCTCCGGCTAAAAACTGGGGCAGTCCCGGGGCATTCAGATTGGCGTTATTGGCCAGCGTATAGGTGAAATAGTGCGCCATACCGCCTCCCAGTACGGCCGTTAAGGCGTTGAAGAAAGGCATCAGTTGAGTAAACCAGAAGACTAGGGCCCCCTGCAGACTGAGAAAGATTTGTTCGCCGAGGGGTAAATTAGCGCCCTCCACACCGGTGGCGCTGGCTATCTGGATCAAAAGGAGGAAGCCCACAAATGCTATGGTTGAGCCCATAGAGGCGATAACACCGGTGTCCAGAGCCAGGGCCATAAAGCGTCTGGTAAAACTGGCTCGATTTTGAACCACGCCGGGAGCGGCTACGTTTGCTGCATTCTCGGGAGGCTCATCGGCGGGAGTTACTGACCCTGGCGCAGGGGTGTCGCCGGTAAGCTCTGTGGTATTGCCGGTCGCTTCCTCAGAAGGTTCGACCACCAGGCGTGGATTTTTCGAGGGCTCCGCCAGGCTCACCGCTTCCGCCTGTCCCTCCGGGCGCTGTACCAGTTCGGGTTGGGCGCACAGCGGAATATCTTTCGAGTTTTCGTTCATTCTCTCTTTAAATGGTTCGATAGCCGGCAGCAAGTACTCGGGATTCCATATCTTCTGTACCCTGGGGCGGTGCCTCTAAGTCTTGCCAGGAAAGTTTTGTTATATAACGGCAGAAAGTGTTTTTGTTCCAAAGGCTCGACTGGGCCGTGATCACCCTGTTGACTGAGATTCTCTCAGGAGTTCTTGCTTGCGAGTATCGGTTGAATGGCGGAGTTTTTCCGCCGCTTCCAGAAAACCTTTCAGGGTACATCGGTCAAGTGACCGATATACCCTGTGAATCTGCGAAAATCCCCGAGATTTGACTGCTATTGGTTCCGGATATCTCAGCGGGGAATGCGATTGATATTGGTCTGGGCGCTCGTCATGCCGCTTTGAATGCGACGCATCCAGTCCTGGTTGCCGCTGAATCCCACGAAGGAGTTTTGAATGCGCAGTCTGCCGCTCTCATCTACATAACCCACTCCGGAGGTAGGCAGTCTGTTGGCACCAAGTGCGCGGGCAATGTCGGGATTTCGATCGGAGTCTACTTTCACTACGATGGCTTTGTCTTTGTAGGTGTTTTCCAGATTGCCTGCCATATTTCTTTCGAAGTTCTGGCAGGGTGGGCACCATTCCGCTCCAACCTTGAAGACTACCGGCAGACCTCTTCTTTGTGCTTCTGCCAGCGCATCTTTATAGCCGGCACCGTCATAGACTGTTTTAGCCGGGGCTTCCAATTTCTTCTCCGGGCCCACTTTCTCGATTTCTTGCGGAACCTGCTTGTTCAGGTCAGTTTCGTTTTTGACGGGTTTTGGTTGGTCGTGGCTGACGGGCTTCACATTGCTGTCGTTGATTACACCGGCAGTGGCCGCGCGCTCCAGGGCCCCCGCTAGCTGCGTTGCGTTTAGAACCTGGCTGCTGCTCTTGGCCTGCTCCGCCAGTTTGGCAGCATCGATGCCCTGCGCAAAGAGTCGGCAATTGAAGTCTTCATTGTTAGCCAGTTCCGGATCTGCTTTGATGGAATTCCGCAAAAGTTCGCCTGCCAGAGCTTTCATCGCTTCCTGTCGCGCAGGATTTTTTTCATTGCTTGCTTGGTTGAGCATTTCGAAACCCATTTCCGCTCTCAATTGACCGGGGGCTTTCTCAAGTGTTTCAACTTGCTGCATCTGCAGATTTAGCTTGTCCAGCTTGGATGTATCAGCCGGTTTGTCGCTGGGCGAGCTTTCGTAGTCTAATTTCTTTTGTTCTCTTTTGGCTTCTTCCAGTTGGGCCTGCACTTCCTCTTTCCGCTTGGCCAGCAGTTCTGGATCCATACTGTCGGCTTGTTTGATGGATTTTAGAAATTGCTCCTGGCGGACTTTGTTTTCCGCCGGGTTGTTTGCTGCCGCTTCCCCTTGCGGTTTCAGCGCTTCGAGCGCTTTTACGGCATTGGCTGTATCGTCGGCGCTCATGGCCAACTTGAACTTGTCGGCATTACGGGCGGTGCCGGCTGCTGCATAGCGAGATTGGTCGGCTAAGCCTGCTTCGATATCAGCCCCCCAGTGCGTGCTTGTCACTTTGTCGGGCATTGGTTTGCCGGCTGCGTCTGCTTTCAGGGTTTGTACGCTCGTGAAGGTATAGTCGATTGGTTTACCACTGCAATCCCTCAGATTGTGATCGATCCATCCTTTCCAACTCTGTGCTTCCTGGTCTTTTGGATTTTCATTTACCTTCTTGTCTATTTCGTCCTTATTGACCACGACAAACTTCAAGTCTGGATGTTGTTTTTGCAATTCCGGTAATTTTGCCAGCAGTTCTTTCGAGCCGGGGCTGTTTTCTCCCACGATCATGAAAGCAACGCCGGCTTTGTCTTTAGCTGCGGCATTCATGGCCGGTTGCAGATTATCCAGGGTGTAAGCCCCTGAATCTTTGATGGCTTGCTGGAATGGGGACAGGGGCTTCTCTTCCAATTTAGGAAGGTCGGCCTTTTTCTCAGCCGGCTTATCCACTGAATTGTCGACTGATTTGTCGGCAGGCGGAGTCTGCGAGTTTTCAGCCGGTTGGTCAGCCGGCTTGTCGACTGCTTTGTCGGCGGGCGGAGTTTGGGAATTTTCGGCGGGTTTGTCGCCTGATTTGTCGGCAGGCGGGGTCTGCGAGTTTTCAGCCGGTTGGTCAGCGGGCTTGTCGACTGCTTTGTCGGCGGGCGGAGTTTGCGAATTTTCGGCCGGTTGGTTGTTGGGGCTGTCCTTCTTACCTTGATTCTGGAAGCCTTTGAGGAATTCCTCTAGCTCTTTGTACTGAGCTGAGTCTTTGTCGAGCCTTTGCTCTTCTCCTGGTTTAGGTGGCTTTGGAGCCCCGTCTTGTTTGAGGAGACTCTCCAGAGAATTGAGATCCTTTCCTGGTTTCTGTTTGAAAAGACTGTCCAGAGATCTGAAATCCAGTTCGGGTTTCTGGTTCTGTCCGGAGTCGTGGCACTGAATGGTGCTGTTGCGTCTTAAATTGAGCAGGCTGCTTCTTTTGATTTCGTCTAGCGAAGGGTACTGCTCTGTGGATGGTTTCACGCCCTCTTGAGGTTTGACATTGCCGGGCTCGACGACCTTTTCGCCGGTCTTGCCGGTTTCTTTTGCCTTGAGCACTGCTTCAGGAACATCGAACCTTTCCGAGTCGAAGAGGTTTATGCCGGGAAACTTGGCCTTGTCACCGGCTGTCATCTTGCCGCCTGTGGCTTCGACCGGATGGAACAGTTCGCTGGAGCCATTGGGGTGGGACTGTCGCCACTGTTTCCAGGCCTCCTGGTTCTCCGGTGTGACCAGAACCTCTTTCATGAACTTGTTTTCGTCCATGGGAGGTTTGCATACCCCACCTTCGCAGGGGGCCAGGACTTTGCCATTCTCAAGCACCTGGTAGCCTGATTTGTGCTCCTGCTCCGGTGCGGAATCAACGCGGGACATTGTATTTTGAGCCATGGTAATTAGTTCCGTAAGAAAGAATGGGGTCGGTATGACAACCCTATGTGATAATTGTTTCATTGTTGTTTCAGGGCATTCGTAGCACCTGTTCGCACTGCCGGCCTTCCTAAAATAGGGCGAGGGCAGGTAGCTCTTTTTGCTCGGGTCTCCACCATCGGTTTTGGTTCATTAGTATTTATGATGCGGCGCAGTCACTTTCTTTTGTTGTCAGCTCTGGGAGCCGCAACCCTCCTGCCTTGCTTTTGGGCGCCGCAGTCTATGGCTATAGAGTCTGACCGCAGGAAAAATCCAACTAAAGACCTGGTCGGTTTAGAAATGGCTCCTCTGGCGAAAATACCCCTTGGTACGCCGTCTGTGAATATTGATCTACTCAACTGTGACTTCTTGCTTGTGCACGAGAAGCGTTCGGATATAGAAGTGCGAGCCAACTACCCCGGGCACTGGCATTGTGAGAGCACCGGTCTTGTGCGTCAGACCCAAGTCGCCCGCTGCTATCCGGGCTTTTACCATACAAGTAACGGCAATAATCTCTTGGGAATGGGCACCGTACCAGCGCCCTTACCGGTGGAACAGTTTTGCATCAATATCACCGGCGGGGGAATTTACATGGGTGGTAAGAAGATGCCCGTGGAAAGGAAACTGAGCCGACCTGACTCAGTGGGCTTCGACATGAACGAGAGCGGAATGTTTCTGGATGGACATCGGCTTAAGCCTATGAACATTAAAGGTAGTGATCTTGAAGTTGATACGGTCAAGATTCTTTTGCCGGAAGATTTTCAGGGAGGCTTGTACCTGACCTGGAAGGGGTCTTTGCCCGCGAAGATGGATTTTTGGAGTGGGGGTAAGTGCCGGCTATTGATTTCAGGTCGAGGTGAATTCGACATCGGGAAAATCAATAGTGAAGCGGATTTGGTGGTTGATAGCGGCGGCAGGCTGAGAATTCACGAATTTAAGCCTGCCGGAAATGTGTGCCGCATCAAGAGTAGGAATTGCGGACAACTGACCCTGGACAAGGTTGAATGCTCTTCAATAGACATGGAAAGCAGGGGCGTCGCTCGCATCGACCTGAGGCAAGGCGACATTGGTACATTGAAGGCGGTGGCGGCCGGTGAGAGCCGAATCCATCTGGGAGCCGGTCAGGCAGAGGGCAAGCCTGCTCTTTCCCTGGGGCAATCTGAGTTAAAGCTGGAGGATAAAAGTGAGGCGATGGTAGTGTCCTGCCGGGTATCCAGCTTGAAGATCGAATCGAAACCCGGTACCCGTGCTCATATAAGCGGGCTGATTGATCAGTTCCAGACGGAAGGGAAAGAGTGTGGAGCTATCGAGGTATTGAGAGAGCGGCAGGGACCGTTTAAAGACTGAAGCACTTTGATTGATAGTTCTATTTTCTACCCGGCTAGTGTTTAAGACCTTGTGTAAAGCAGACTCTTTGTTGGAAGTGCGCCCTGCTCAGCCTTCGCGGCTGTGTTGCAGGTTTAATGTGCTTCCAATCTCGGATCTCCTTTAAAGGCTCCACGAGGTTGCGACAGCCGTGATATGATAGCGAGTAACTACAATTTGTATTCACATGACTACAAATTGTAATTTGTGAGTAAACGAGTAAAGATGACCAGAGATAAGGTTAAGACCACTAACATCAGCCTGCGTATACCCGAGGAATATCGTAAGCAGCTGCAACTTCAGGCAGACAAAAAAGGAGTGAGTTTCAATGCTCACTTGCTGCGTGTCCTGGAGTTACATTTGATGAGCTCAGGATTTGGTCCGACCTCCATAACATCCGCCTCGGGAAGATTGTTTGAGATTAGAAGTGAGCTCTACATAGATAACGTCGATGAGACCAGTTTTGCCTTCTTCATCGATGAGCCTAAGTTTGAGAAAGAGCGCGCTTATTATGTCATCGGCATCGGCCGCACTATCTTGCGTGACTGGCAGATTCAGGATAAGTTGACCGTTTCTAAGGAAGTCGGTCTGGCCCTTCTGAATTACTACAACCGTAAGGGTATGGATATAGATAAGTTGGTCTGGAATCAATATCCGGGCCCGGATGATGATAATCGAAGACTGCTCCAGGTTGCTGAAGTTCCTGAAACACTCCAGCAGTTCTTTGATCAGTTGCTGTCTACTGAGTGGTCTGACAAGTTTGTTGAACAGGGTGAATTGAGTCAAGACATTCGCAGAGGCCGTCCGCAGTCGGCTCTCTATCGCTGATTCTCCTATTTTATTCGCGCTTCCTGTTCATATTTAAGTGGCAATGCCGGTGCCAGTGCTTGACCGGAATTGTCATGCTGACTGATTTATCGATTAGCCTTTTCACCCTGTTTTGGCGTTTGTCGCCGGGAGATCCAAGTACATGCAAGAGTTCCTCCTCGCTTTCTTCCTTTCTTACGTGGTCCATACTCTCGGATTGACCATCGGCTATCACAGACTCCTCTCCCATCGCTCTTTCCATTGCAGCAAGGCGGTGGAGTATTTCTTCGTAGCTTCCGGCTATCTTGCCTTTCAGACTTCACCAATATGGTGGGCCACCCTGCACCGGGCCCATCACCGCTACTCCGATACGGCAAAAGACCCCCATGCTCTCATGTACGGTTTCAGACGTTGTGTTTACGGCTGGATCTTTGATGAGAAATATCCTGATCATATAGACCCTGAAGTGATGAGCAAAGACCTCATCAAAGATCCTGTTTACAGATTTCTGGACCAGGGCGGCAATGTGCAACGCGGTCACATCCTGAACGGGTTTCTTTGTTTCCTCTTTCGCGTACCGATCTTGATGATCTGGGGACTGCCGGCGGCTCTTGGTAGTTTGGCGGCGGGGCTGATTATTCAGCAAGTTACGCTTTACTTCAACTTGCTATCCCATATTCCCAAAATCGGCTACCGCAACTTTGCCACCACCGATGATAGCGTCAATAATTTCTGGCTGGCTCTAATTACGATGGGCGAAGGCTGGCATAATAATCACCACGGATGCCCGGGCTCTGCTAAAGCCGGTATGCGGGTTGAAGAGATAGATCCGGCCTGGTATACCATTGCCTTCTTGCGCAAGATCGGTCTGGTGAGCTGGGCCAATGACACGGCTTTTGAGCAGCACTGTGAGAAGCTGGCTCGCAAGGCTCTGGGCGAAGTTCTCAATATTTCCGTGGTTCCATCTCTGGTGGAGTCGCCGGTGGAGCCCATTCCAGTTCCTGTTTCAGCGAGCTCTGCCAAATAAAAAGTCTCATTTGATCTGCAGCTAAAAAGAAATCCGGCGGGATTGGCAAGTCTTTGTCAATCCCGCTTCTCAATTTACATCAAGAGCTTATTGCCCAGAGAACAGCCAGCCGCCGATACGAGCAGGCAAACGATAGAGGCGGTGAAAAGCCCCAGGGCTTTTCCGCTTCTGAAGTTCCAGGTGAGGAAGTAGAGGGAGAGGCAAAAGGGAATGACGGCGTAGAGGCTGAAGGTCATCATAAGCAAGCCGTACATTGCCTGCAAGACTGTTAGATTGGCCTTCAAATAGTTGGCCAGAATGCAACCTGTAAACACAAGCACCTGAATGCCAACTGAGTAGGAGAAGTAATTGACGAAGTTCTTTTTCTTTTCTTCCAGGGTGTAGGTTCTCGCCATTTCAATTGATCCTGTCCAGTTTTACTTCAGCTTTTTGTATGCCGTTTCTAGCTATTTGCCCGACCTCTAGATTCTCTCGGTAGAACATATTGTAGGTGTCGAAAGGAATGACCCGCCCATCCGGGTGCATGATATGCACGCAGGAGCGTTTTACTGATCTTACATCGAAATTGTAGCGGTCAAGAAATTCGATAATTATCACTCGAAAAATATTGCGGTAGGACAGTTTGGTCGGAAATTCCAGCTTCGGCAAGCAGCACAACAGGTCGCCCACGGCATGAGAGGTGTTTTTCTCGGCCTGATTGAGAGAAAAGAGCTGGAAGAGTTTTTCCTTCATAAGCGGATCTTGCTCATATTGAATGGTATTTCGCCCTTTGAGCAATTCTGCCGGGGAAATGAGCCCCGAAAGCGGCACGACTTTGTCTTCCAGTTTGAGAGCGTAGGCCATGGCTATACAATCAGGATGGCAGGGCACTGGCAGTATATCCGCATCGGAGAATATAGGGCTTTGCTTCAGTATTTGCGCCCGTACTTCCGAGAGTGTAAGGCGGTCTTTCGCCGGGTTGAAGGTCTCCAGTCGTCCCGCCGATTGCACCGGCTGAAAGGTTACTCCGCGAACGCAGGGCTCTTTCAGGGCGAAGTCGATGATCTCGCCTATTTCTTGATCGTTGAGACCCTTCTGCAGTGTTACCACCAGGGTAGTGGAAATATCGAATTCGTTTAGATGATCGAGGGCTTGCCGCCGCACTTGTCTTAAGTCTTCCCCTCTCAAGACCTCGAGAGCCTGTTTCTTGAGGCTGTCGAATTGCAAATAGACTTCGAAGCCATCTTTATAGGCGGCGAGTTTCTCTGCAAAATGGCGATCTTTGGCAATGCGGATGCCGTTGGTGTTGACCATCAGATGCCGAATCGGGCGCTTTCTGGCGGCATCCATTATTTCGAAGAACTGTGGATGAATGGTTGGTTCACCGCCGGAAAGTTGCACTACATCCGGTTCGCCTTCGTTTTTGACCAGCTCGTCCAGGAGGAATTCAATCTCGGGCAGGCTGCGAAAGCCTCCTTTAGTTGGCGATGAATCGGCGTAGCAGACCGGACAGGTGAGATTGCAACGCTCGGCGATTTCCACGAGAGTGAGGCAGCTATGTTGCTCATGATCCGGGCAGAGTCCGCAGTCGTAGGGACAACCATGTACGGTTGCCGTATTAAAGCGCAACGGTGTCTGGGGTGGTTTGAGGAAGTTGCGGGCTCTTTTGTAATATTCGATGTCGATGGAAATGAGGACTTTCTCAAGACCGTGCTCGAGGCAGGTCTTAAGCATATAAACGCGCTCGTCCTGAAAAATGATTTTGGCTTCCACCTTCTTCAGGCAGGAACTACACAGACTATTTGTCAGCTCGTAAAAGATGTAGGGACGTTCGCTGATGGGAGGAGACACTTTGATTCAAGACCTCATGAATTTCTTGGCTGGCGGACCGGCTAGCTTCCATATTATAGAGCCGAGGCAGATTATCACTACCGGCAGGCAGAAAATCTGCTCGGCATTGAGACCGCAATAAAGATGGGGCACCGGTTTGAAGAAGTCGATGCAAAAGCGGAAAGCCATGTAGTAGAGCATGAAACAGCGGAATTGCATGCCCGCTTCTGAGAAGAGTGGGATGTTTCGGTTCATTGCCAACCAGAGCCAGAAGATTAACAGGGCTGCTATTTCATAGAGTTGGCAGGGATGACGCAGAACGCCGTCACCAAAGTCCACTCCCAGGTTGATGGTCCTACCCAGCAAGTTGAAATCCAGGCTGGCTATGCCGTAGGTCTGGTCGAACTTGCCGCTCAGAAAACAACCGATACGGCCAAGGCAAATCCCAAGGAGGAGCGGTTCTACGAAAGTATCGCCGGTCTTTTCTTTGATGCCGGCGAAGAGTTTTGCCAGTTCCACAAAGAGCCAACCGAAGACAAGGGCCCCCACCAGGCCCTTGCCGCTAGCCAGTAAGTCCAGGCAGCCGGAGTTCCAGATTTCCGGATGATTGAGAGCAACCACGGCTTTTGCGCCTATGAGGGCACCCAGAAGTGCTCCCGCTATGAGTGGATAACGTTTGTTTTCAGGCAGACTGCTCCGCCCCTTGCTTCTGGCCAGATAGAGGCGGAACCCAAGCCCGATTGCAAGAAATTCAAAGATTGTATGAAATTCAAGGGGAAACTGACCGATAGGCATGGTCTGATCCTAACATTTGCACAAAGCGGTGGGTATTAATCTCCCCTTCCATCACCGGTGGTAGACTTGTCTCAGGCATCAGGTTGGCGTTCGGCAGGCCTTACTCACTGGCAAGCGAAACTGATATCATGCAGGGGTTCATTTCTTTGCTTCTTCGGGCTTCATTGCTCTTCTATTTGCTTCTGCTCAGCAGTGCTTCGGTGCTGGCCGGGGATATGCAGAATAAGTCCGGTAGGACGGTGAACTCCGGCGGAGCTTCCAAAGCCCGGCCCGATAAAGTGCTTCTGAGATTTCCGGCGCAGAGTATTGGATGTTTTTTAGTGGTGCGACCGCGAGGCACCCTCCTGGCTCAAGATGAGGTAATCACTCGTCCGGCATATGCCGTGGGCACAGTGCAGATCCCTTCCGACTGCCAGATTTATCTCAAGCTAAATTACTTTGGTGCTACCAATTGCAGTGCCCTTGCCTCTATTCCAGGGCAGTATGTGCGGAAGCTGGAGCTTGCCAGTTTGGAAGTAGAAGATAAGGATGCCGCAGCAATTTCAGCCCTTTCCAATTTGGTCTATCTCGACGCCAATGGAACGGATTTGACGGATGAGGGAGTTAAGCAGTTTGCCAGACTGCGCAAATTACAGTCTCTCAATGTATCCTTTCTGCGCATCGGTCCGGCTTCGGTACAAGCTCTCAGTAGTTTGCCGGAACTGGACAGGCTGACTTTCGCCAGTTCCAATTTAGGAGATGGCGTGGCTCCCCATCTAGTCAAGCTAAAGAGTTTGAAGATTCTCGGTCTGGCCAGTTGTTTCGTTACCGACAAACTGGTGGCGGAGGTCTCGCAACTACCGGAACTGGTGGAACTTTTTCTTTCTCGCAATAACGTCACCGATGCTTGTATCGACAGCATATTGAGGATGAAAAAGCTCAAGCGTCTGCACCTGGCCGACACCAAGGTGACAGTGAAAGGTTTATGTCGATTGAAGGCTCTTCCTGAACTATCGGTATTACTTTTGCGCCTTGGTGATAAGAGCCCGGCTGAACTTAAGATGCTCAAGCAAGCCTTGCCAAAAGTAACACTGGAGGAGGGCACCAAGGAGAAGGATATCGATTCCAGTCTATTTGCGCCGGTTCATTAGAATAGAACCTGCCCTTCCCTTTACGAAAAGTCCATTCATGAATCATAATTGGAGGCTGTTTCGTTTCCGCGCCTCTCAATCTTTCGTCGGTGTATGGTGTTGCGCAAAGTCATTTCTATAGTTCTTTGCCTGGGTCTGTTTTTCTCGACCCTGTATTTGCTGTGGATGACGACCCCCTTGTATGCCCTTCAGGATGCGGCTTTTGCTGCCTACCAGCACGACCGCGAGAATTTCGAGAGGAGGGTTGATATTGATGGATTCGTAGATGATCTTCTCGCCGATCTGATTCTAAAACCGGCTGAATCCACTCCCGGCCTGACAAGTTTTCAGGTTCAGGTCAGCCGTGGTGCCATCGCCCTGGTGGTAAACGGTTTGGCCCGGGATCTCAAAAGCGCTGTGCGCAGGTCTGTAACCGTGGGAAATCTGGATTTGCCTGAGAGGAGGTCACCTCAACCGGGTCGGGTCTGGACAGGCATCGAGTTGTTGCCCATATTTGCCCCGGCCATGGCGGCTTCCCCTGCGGTTCGACCGGATGATGTAAAGACTCTTTTAAATGTCGCCAGTCGCGCCGCCGGCAGTTCAGCCGAGCGACTGAAGCGGGTCGCCCATGATCGGATGTGGACTTATATCTATAAGCATCCGGAGACGCTACCGGGGCGACTGCTCGGTTGTCATCCCAGCCAGCGGCAGGAAAAGCTTCGTCTGCTTCTGAATGAATATGGCCTGACTCGTGAAAATTTTCGGGGTTTGAGCAGTTGTAAGATTTTTAGTGATGATCGCGGTGGTGAAATTGCCCGGGTGGGTTTTTCATTCTTCAGCCCCAAACTGAACGGAGAATTCGTGATCAAGTTGGAGCTTGCCAAGTCGGGCATGTTCGGTGACTGGCGTCTGATGCGTATTGCCAATGTGCCGGATATTTTTGAGCAGCTTGGTCTCGATTACTACGATCAAATACATAATCTTATGAGATATTCCCTGGCCGGATTGAGCAACGAGAGTGTCAATGCCGAGATGCAGGGTGTGACTGAGCAAATTAAGCAAAGCGATGCAGCCAAAAATATTTTGCAGAAGTGGAAAATTAATTTGAAATAGAGGCGGCACCGCTAGTGGTGCCGTCGGCTCGTTTGTATTCTAGCTCCGGTAGCAGAAAGAAAGACGAAGCCGGAACATGTCCGGCTTCGTCTTCCTTTTTTTTTGAGTCTATCTATACGGCCGCCGTGGCTGTTTCGCTTACGGCTTTGCGGGCGGTGCCCAGAGCTTCTTGCAGTTTACTCTCGTCTTCTTTTGAGAGATTAGTCTTCAACACTTTGCCGCCGGTTCCGTGCAGGTCATCCAGAACTTTGTCTTCCGTCATTTGCTTGATTAGAACACAAAGTGCTGATTTGCCGGGAGTCAGGGTTTCTCCCAGTTCCTTCATGAAATCATCATTGATGCCGACGTCGGCGAGAGCGCCGGAAATAGCACCGCCGGCGGCACCTACTGCCATGCCGAAAATTGGAGCGAAGAAGAGGCAGCCAATGAGAGTGCCCCAGAATCCGCCCTGCATAGCACCCATGGCAGTCATGGGGATCATCTGGTGAAGTTTGATTTTGCCTTTGGCATCACGTTCCACCACCACTGCGTCTTCCAGGTCTATCAAATAGTCTCTTTGCAGCTTGAGAAGATGTATGCGCATCTCCTGGGCTTTGTGTATGTCGTCGTAGCCAATTACAACCAGGGTACTCATGAAAACGCCTCCAGTTAATCGCCAACCGAAAGACAGAGGTCTCAGGGTCAGGGCTTTATAGTTTTTACCAGTGTCGGCTAGAGTATATCAGCTTGACCGGTTGCCTTATGTCGATTCCTGGCGTGTTTTATATACTCTTTCCGGGTTTAATCCTTTGATCGGTCCGGTCTGAGAAACCGAAGGATCAAGGTAATCGGATCTCAATATGCACGTTGTTGAAATCCGGATCTTCCAGATTTCCAGTCGGATGGCATGTTATACCGATGGGTAGTCCCGGGGCATCAAGGGTTTGACCCTCGCAAAATTGCAAACCCATAATCTGGTCTTCTATCAAGTAATTGCAAAGGTCCACTCCCGCATCCAGGCGTGACTGGTCCAGGTTTCTCAAGCTCAAGTCCGGCCTGCCGAATTTGCGCAGCCCTCTTGTGTGGAGCCAGACCGGTCCATTTTTGTCTCCGGACTTCTCATTTTCCAGTGAAATGAGGATGGAAACATGCTGATTTAAGGCTGGTTCTTTTGGTCTCTGGATGGTTTCTTTCCAATGTTTAGGACTCCACCAGTGGAATTTCTGGGGGTCATAGACAGCCACTCCGCCATTGTCTAGCATGGCTGAGATTACTCCCAGAGTATCTCTTAAGTAGTTGAGGTTTTCCGGGTCTTCCACAGTACCACTGATGACAAGGCATTGTGGTGCCTTCGTAACTGCGGCAAAAATTTCCGGTTCTTCTTCCTTCAGCTTCTGGGCCAGGAAGCCTTGAACGAAGGATTCCAGAGTTTGAGGATCATTCTCTCTTTCATAGAGTCCCAGTGTCACCTGCTTGGGTAAGCCTGCTGTTTTGTAATGACTGCCCGAAATGGTCATAGGCTGATGGAACCGTCCAAAGACTACGTAAAAGAGAAAGGCGTCTCCACCACCGGGCTGAAATAGTCTGCGCTCCCACTCTGGCAAGTTGGACACCGGTTCCATGCAATTCCTCTAAAGGCCTCATTGAGCTAGTTCGGTTTAACACTAATATACCAGGGAGAGGCTGGCGCCGGGCTAGCTTAAGGTTTTGTGGAATTTGCTCTTGAGATTTGCCATTTGCTTCGGTTACCTGGGCAGGCTTAACCGGCCTTCTTTTGCTCTCCACGCAGTTTTGACATGGGCACTGTAAACTGAGTAGGGGCAGCACCGGGAATGGTTAACTCCAGTTTGACGGCAGGCTGTCCGTCGGGTCCTTTCTCCAGTGATATTTTCGATGGAGTGATGGTCATATTCGTCTTGAGACCGAAGAGATCATTTTGCAAATTGACTTTGATTCCTTTGATGTTTTCCATGCTGACGGAGTCTTTACCGTGCTTGATAGAAGCTGAGACAGATTTGTCCAGATCTATAGAGCTTACGGTGGCGGCACTGCCCTCCAGCTTCTTGTTTATGTCGATGTGCCTGGCCTTGAGTGCGTCTGAGGACACATCGAAATGACCGGGCGCTCTTTTCTTCATGCTTAGATTCTGGACGTCTTCAGTGTTTTGAAAGAGATGCATGGCATCGCCGACCTTCTTCAGGGCCTCCGGCTGGTTCATGAGCGCACGCATGGGGCTTCCCTGGTTGAAGTCGTTTTCTCTCAGGGTGACGGTGTTGGTTCTCATTTTGAGAAGCCCCTGAGTGCTGGCCGTGGAACGCAGAAAAGCGCCATGCTGGTCATGTCCCAGGGTCATCTCGTTGGTATGGCTGGTTCTAATGCGCCCCCTCGGACCCTGAACGTCTGTAGTGAAGCCGTGCATATTGGTGAGGCGAATTCCTTCCGCGCTCTTATTAAGGTCGAAACTGATATCCTGCCCCAGATGGCTGGCCACCGGCCGATGGCGGCCGACTCTAATATTGGGCGCGTCACCGGTGGTAGAGTTCTCCAGCTTTGCTTCTACGTGCTGCCAGCCGCCTTCTCGTCTGGACAGTTCCACAGACCTGACATTGCTCAGTTTGTCCAGCCCGCTAGACAAGGCTCCCACTGGGTCGGCCGAGTCCACAATTTTCTTGACGGCAGGGATTTCCCGAAGCTCAGGCAGCGCTTCGGTTTTCTGTAAGCTGCCCTTGCCCGTCTCCCTTTCCGGCAAAGGTAGTAAGTTGGAGGCCTCGGCGAAGCCACCGGGGAGCTTTGCATCCGACTTTTGAGCTGTTGTGATCTTTACAACATCGTTCCAGAGGCTGGCTGCGTTGAAGGCATTTGTGGCGTTAACTTGATTGTCGGAGGGTTTCTGGGGCTGGTCCGAAGTCTTGTTCTTTGGTAGATCGTCTGCCATTTTGAGAGCCTGTTGCAAGAGGTAGAAAATAGCCGCGTGTCCTTAATCTAAGGTGTTCGCCGGTTGCATAATGATAGGAAAGACTTGTTTCAAACTGGTTTCAGCCTAATTTTTGGCAGAAGCAGGAAATGGTTGCCTTTGAAGACCGGTTGAAAAGGCAGGCTAAAATCTGGAGGTCGGCAGTGGTAGAAACATTGCCGCGCAACCCAGTCTCTTACAAAGGTGGTTCATGAAAACTTTCATCTTACGTCTGATGCTTGCTTCACTGATTGGCTGTTCTTTTTCGCCGGTCTATTCGGCCGATAAGGCTGTCGACAAAGATTTTGAGCAATTCTTTGCGCAGTTCAAGCAGGCTATAGCCAAGGCCGACAGGGAAAAGGTGGCAGACCTGACAAAGTTGCCTTACATGTCGCAGTCAAAGACACTGAATCGGAAGCAATTCATTGCTCAGTTCAATTCGATTTTTCCGCCGGCTGATCGTAAGTGCCTGGTGAAGGAGAAAGCCATTAAGGATCAGGACTGTTACATGGTCTTTTGCGGCGAAGAGATTTTCATCTTTGCCCGGGTAGATGGGAAGTATAAGTTCACAGAGATAGGCGTTAACGACTGATTTATCGGGCTGGCTTTGGTTTACCGAATTGAAACCATTTTCTTTTGGTGAGAACTCTATCGACCTTGCTGATTGACATGGCTCTACCGTCCACCGGAGAGCCATTGAGAGCGTCTAAAGCCTTCTCAGCAAGAACATCGCTTTCCAATTCGACGAAGGCATAGCCGCGAATAGAGCCCGTCTTAGGATTTCGTGGAATTGATACGGTCACCGATTGTCCGACTATTTGGGTGAATATTTCTTTCAGGTCTTCTTCTTTGACGCTAGTAGAGATATTGCCGATGAGAAGTTTGCTAGTCATAGTTTTCCTTGCCTGGAGCTATGCTTTAGCTCTAAGCTAAAGCGGATAATGCTCTACAGACAAAACGTGACTGCCGCACTTCGAAGAAGCAGCATGACTCTGCGCCTGTTCTTTCGAGCCCTCAAAACATCGAGGATTTGTTCGCTAAGGAGGCACTGCCCAAATTTGCCTGATAAATCCAAATAAAATCTCTGCTCTGATTAAATCCGTAAACCAGAACTTTCTTCATCATAGCACATCAGATTTGGAGCTTGGTTCTCAGCCACTTTCTAGTGTTTGGAAAACAGCGGAAAAGATCATCAGTATACTCATCACCGCCGCCCAGCATTGCGCCTGTCATCTCGGCACAGGTCTCACGAGGTCCCCAGTCGTCGTTTTTCAAGAAAGTTGCCAGTTTTTCGGTCATGCTCTCCGGCACAGATTGTTTATCGAGTTCGTAGGCGGCTCTCAGCCCGGGATCTTTGGAAAGTGTCATCTCATCATCAAGAACCTGGAAGCACATGTTTAATACCGTATGCTTGATCAGCCTGGGTGCGCGAGCCGTGCCCAGGTTAGTGGAACCACGCACCTTGGGACGCTCATAAACGCACATCTCTTTGCCGTATATGCGGCCGCCTAATTCTGCTAAGGTCGGTTCATCCTTGTCTTCAGGCAGATCGTTGAGGGAATTGGGCCAGCGATCGATCAAGTTTGGCGAAAGAACAATTGAGGCACCGTTATTGTCAAGTTTGCTGCGTAAATGGGGCGGCAGACCGCTCACAGCATCCTGCACCGCTTTGATGGAGGCGCTACTGCAGGGAGGGTGATTCATCAGTGGGGCAATTATGATAATTCGCGCGGCCAGTCCCACCGCACCGGGTGTTGCCGGCGCTGTCTGTGCTGATGCAGGTTGACCCTTTGTGGCAGTAGCAGGTGTCGTGGCCGCTGCTGTTGGCACCGCCGCCTTACCCCTGGTGGCATTCATGCCTTGCAGGGCAATTTGGGCTTCGGGGGTGTTTTTGAAGGAGCGGGTGACAATCTCATAGGTTTTGTATGCCTGGGGGTACTGCCCCAGCGCCATGAAGGTGTGGGCGCTGTAAAGCCAGGCTTTGGCTGATTTCTCGCCCAATTCGATGGCTTTTCGGAAGTGTTCTTCAGCCTGCTTGTAGTCCTTGCGGTCGTAGGCGGCGATGGCTACGCCGAATTCTACGGCGCGGTCTTCCGCGTTCACCGGCAATACCGATAACTGGGCCAGCAGGCTCAGGGCCAAAAGCACTGACAGGGGAATGCCCTTGAGAATCGGAAATTTCAAACTCGTTCTCCGTCCACAGTTTCAAACGATCAGGGTGCGGGTTATTGCGTAACTGTTACCTTCAGGTATTGCTTTTACAGCCTTAGGGAAGGGATTGGGTTTTTGCTTTAACCAATATTCTACATACCCCGAGATTATCCCGATAAAATTAAGCGAAAGGGAGGTGGCCATGGACGAAGGAAAAATTCACGAGGAGGCTCTTTGCCTCCACCCTGCGGTAGAAGGGGCTCTTAAGGAGGCCCGCATCGAGTATCGTGCCTTCCCCTGTGACCCGGAACTGGCCGACACGATGGTCTTTTGTCAGCGTTATGACTTTTCGCCGGCCCAGGCTGCAAACGCCATTATCGTGGCCGCCAAGGACAATCCGGTGCGCTATGCCTGCTGCGTAGTGCTTGCCACCACCCGGCTGGATGTGAACAAGTGCGTGCGGCGTCTGATGGACGGCAAAAAGGTCTCCTTTGCCAGCGGCGAAGAGACGGTGCGCCTCACGGGCATGCAAATTGGCGGAGTGGCACCTTTCGGCTTGCCGCCCATACCCATTTACGTGGATCTGGCCGTCATGGATCAGCCGCAAGTGATTGCCGGCGGTGGTAATCGCAGCTCGAAAGTAATACTGGCACCCTCGCAGTTCAAGAAATTGAACGGGGTAGAAATAATCTCCGGACTGGCCGTACCTCGACCGCCCCAGGAGCAAAGCTGAAGAGTCGGGAGCCGTTCATCCGTTCAGGGGAAGTTTGGGCTAGAATTGGCCAATGATTTCCATCGGCACCAGAATTAGAATTCCACTTAGCGAGTTTGAGTTTTCCTACGCTCGCAGCGGCGGCCCGGGCGGGCAAAATGTCAATAAAGTGAGCAGCAAAGCCATCTTGCGGTGGGGCGTACTGACCAGCACCTGCTTGCCCTATGACGTTCGGCAGCGCTTTCTTGAGAAGTATGGTCGGCGCCTCACCGAATCCGGCGAGCTAATCATCACCAGTCAGAAATACAGGGACCAGAAGCGCAACACGGAAGATTGCCTGGCTAAGCTTGAGCAGATGATCTCAGAGGTGGCAGCACCTCCCACTCTTCGCTTTGCCACTAAGCCTACATTGGGTGCAAAAATTCGCAGAATAGAGTCCAAACAAGCCCAGGGAAATAAGAAGCGCGGGCGGCAGAGACCTTCCTTTGATGATTGACGGCTGGCCTGCCCTTAAGGCAGCTCCGGATATTGGCGCAGTTCTTCGGTCAGTCTTTTGTGAAGTGCCGCTACCCATGCCGAATGCTTCTTGTAATCAATTTGGGGTTTTCGCTGCAGGAGATTGCAGGGGCAAAGCACCAGGCGCGCTTTCTTCTCACCGGTATCGGCCACAAGCACGAAAAGCTCTTCAATGGCCGGGTTTCCCATAGCCAGACAACCCGTGGACCAGCGGGAGCCATGAATCAGTATGTCGCCGCCTAAATTGTTGCGTTTTTCTTCTCTGGCATGAAGGCGATCTTCGGCGTTGGGGTAGGCCACTTTGAGAGCCATGTAGGCGATGACATCGGTGCGGAAGCCGTTTATTTCATAGAAGCCTTCGGGTACTTGTTTGTCTCCCTCTTTCAGTTTGGGACCGCTTAAGCCGCTCAGTCCGATAATCGGATAGGTCAGGATAAGTGTCTTGCGTCCGCCTCTGTCTGGAGCATAGACCAGAAGTTTCTTCTCCTCCTTGAGACCCACAAGCGTGAGACTGCCGGGCGGATAGGCAAGATTTCTGGTCTTAAAGAGCGTTTGCAATTTCTTCCTGACCGGCGGCGCCAGTACTTGCAAGGCTTCTTCTTTGGAGCTAAAGCGCCTCTTAATATGAGTTTCCGCATCGAAGGGCTTCTTTTGCTCAGCGGCGGACAGGCTCACATTGGAGCAGAGAAACAGTAGTAAAACTATGATGGGCGTAAGGGCCAAGACGGTTTGCCTGAGCGAAAACGACGGCCGCTCCGGAGTGGGAGTCTGGCAAATGCCCAGGTTATTGAAAGGGGAAGTTTCCGGCAAGATTTTGGTGTCGCAAAGAAAAGAACATTTTTTGAAAAGAACTTCTATTGAGAAAGAACTTCTATTGAGAAAGAACATTTTACCCCGGCTTCACGCAGAATTCATGCTACCTTCACTGATCCTTCACGGTGCCTGTTTAGTATGAAAGTGTGGTCAATTATTTGAGAGGCGCATATGAGATACTTCGGCACCGAGCCTGACGATAGGGCCCATGTTCCCGGCGGTAAGCTCTTCGGGACCAGTAACTTCGTTTATCTTCTTGAACTGGTGGGGCGCATGAAGGAGGCGGCGACGGAGGGGCATCTTGAGACTGTTCAGACCGGGTATCGTCAGGCCCTTTGCGAGAGTACCGAGTACTTTGGTTGGCAGCAGGCGCCGCGCGCCGTTTCCTATTTGTCGCTGGCTGAGTTCTACCGGCGCGTTGGCGATGAAAGTGGTTTCAAGCGCGTACAAATGCTCTTACAGGAAATGCTTGTTTAGTACCATTGCATGACTGTAAACTGGCAGTGCTTGGGGTTTCTAGTGCAAGGTGCTTTTGACGCTGGCGCAAACTTTGCCGTTGCCGTCTCTTTCAAGAATTACATCAACCGGCTGTTTGCCCACCTTCAGATTGCGGATCTCAAGCTTGTTCAAGCCGGGCGGTAATTGAGGATCTCGGCAGCGGGCCTGCATCTCATCCTCGCCTTCTATATCGCCCCTGGAGATACTCAAGCCGCTCATTGCCTGTACCATTTGATAAACACTGCCGACGCACCAGGCTTGTGGCACACAGGAAACCGGGTAGGGAACGGGGGGCTGGTTAGCCACTCGCTCATAACCGCAGAAGAGTTCCGGCAGCCGGCTGTCTTTACTGGTACGGGCCACTTCCATGAGAGCCGCTATCACTTTCAGGGCCGTTTCAGACTTGGCGGCTTCGCTTACCTGGCTCATGCCGCTTACAATCATGGCATTGTCGTGGGGCCAGACGGAGCCGTTGTGATAGCTTTTAGGATCGTAGGCCTTTTCCTTCGTGCTCAAGGTGCGAATACCCCAGCCGCTGAACATATCGGACTGCATTAAGCGCCTGCTCACCGCTTCTTCTTCCCTGGTTGTAAGAATGCCGGTGGCCAGTAAGTGTCCGGCGTTGGAGGCTACCACCTTGCAGCCTTCCGGTGTGGCATCTTTCGCCAGGGCAAAGAAGTTTTCGGAGTCGAGAGCAAAATCTTGATGAAAGCGCTCTTTCAAATGCGCGGCCCGGCTTTCCAGATCTGAAGCCTGACTTTCGTCTTTCAAAATTTTAGATAGTCTGGCTGCCGTTCGCCAGGCCTGGTAGAGATAACCCTGAACTTCGCATATGGCAATTGGTGCCTTTGCCGGTGAGCCGTCCTGGTGCATGACTGAATCACCTGAGTCTTTCCAGGCCTGGTTGGTGAGGGCCGCTTTCTTGTGTTTGTCTGCTTTTTCACCGTAGTACAGATAGACGTTTTTCGTGTTGCGCTTTAGATAGTCGATGGCTGCCTGTAGGTTGGGCTTAAGCTCTTGCAGTAAGTTTTCGTCTTCGGTTCTCTCGAAATACTCGCCGACCAGCACCAGCCATAGTGGCGTGGCGTCGATGGTGCCGTAATAGGGAATGAAGGGTATTTCTCTTGTGCGAGCCATTTCTCCGCTGCGTAGTTCGTGCATGATTTTACCCGGGGTTTCTTCCGTGTAAGGGTCATCTTTTTGTCCCTGGTAAGCGGCCAGGGTCTTGATCAGACCTTTCACAACCACTGGGGCGAAGGGCAGAATCTGCCTGGCTGTGATTACTTGATCCCTTCCGAAGGGCACGGCATACCAGGGAAGACCGGCTGCCAGTGCCGGCCCCTTCTCTGTCGATAGGCTCAAGAGGAAGAGGTCGCGGCGGGCTTGCTGGAAGACTTTGTTGAGCCCGGCATCATCGCATTCAATTGTTGCTATTTTCTCTTGCCATGATTTGTATTCTTGCTCTGCCTTCTCTTTTGCGGTCAGGAAAGTTGAAGCGCCGGAGGGGGAGTTGGCGCCTTCATCGGTGGTACCACTTGCCACAAGATTGGTTCTTGCCTGCCACTCAAACTGCATCTGCCCATGGGGGAGGATCTCTATTTGCTGTTGCAAAATACCGCCCTTGAAACCGGCGGTCAGACCGGACAGCTCGATGGTGGTGCTCATCAGTTTGCCATCAAGGCCGGTATACTGAGCCAGAAGGGAAGACTGCTTGTCTTTTTCTTTCACGACTTCCACCAGCTTCTTAAATTTGCCTCTGGCTTGGCGCTTTTGTCCACGTACTTCGAACATGTCTTTAAAGTCACAGTCGAAGCTGATGGTCAGCTTGAATGAGGCTGGTTTTTCGCCCTCATTTTTAATTGTGATTCTCTCGCTGAGCCCGTCTTGAATGACCACCTCTCGTGCGAGCAGAAGCCCCTTACCTGACTTTTGATTTGCTTTGCCAGCCCGGTAAGTGAACTTACCACTATAGCCCTGGTCGGTGGCGGCAGTTACTAGATTCGGTGCCAGACCATCTATTTTCAGGCTGAGCCCGCATAGATAGCGGGTATCATCTTTGTACAGTCCATAGGGCAGGGAGCGACTGGCCGCCCCCGGCAGCCTCATGGTTCCATCCGGAGCCACTACCAGGAAGTGGGAGTTGTTCTTGAGCACGAGCCTGGGGCTATCCAGTCTGTCTGCCGCCACTACCGGCAGAACCGTTTGCAGCACTAACAGGCTGATTAGGGCGGTGGCCGCCTTTGGTCGATGCATTTAAGTTCTACCTTTCTGCCGCTATCTTGCGCTGATTGAGCGGCTATTCCAGTCTCAGTTCCTTGAGAACATCGCTTACCAGTTCGGGATCATCGGCAAATGATTTGTATAGGTCCTTTTCAAGGGTGTTGGCCAACCAGGCCGATTGTTCCGGTTCCCATAGATAGGAATATTCCATGACGTAAGAAAGGGCTTCGTTCTCGTCTCCGATGCCGATGAAAGTCGGTCTTTCCTCTGGCATTTCCACAACGTCGGAGAGGAAGATGGGAACATAGGCGTTGCGCTTGAAGGCTCTCTGGAGCGCATCTCTGGCTTCCTTGCTGTTACCGGTTTTCTGGTAAAGATAGAGTGCTCTCGTGTAGAGAAAAATTGCCGCAGACTCGGAGCCATATTTGCGCAGATGGGCTTCCAGTGCTTCGTATTTGCCCGCTTCAAAGAGGCAGGGCGCCAGCTCATAACGCACTCCCTGATTATCGTTGGGATTCAGCGCCAGAAGGGTTTCGTAAATTTCAATGGCTTCGTCCACTTCGTCCAGCCATCTAAGCTCTCGCGCCAGACATGCCATGGCCTGCATAATGGGCCGTGTTTCCAGGGCGAGCCAGTGCACGCCTGCGTATTTCTTTTCCCAGTCTTTGCCTACTTCTTTGCGACCGGCCTTGATGGCTTTGCGAAAACAATCGGCCCGTTCTTCAAAGTCATTAATGCTGTTTGCTTTTTCCAGATAATGGCGGCAGGATTTCTTGTCTTCCTCGCTCTCTTTCTGCCTGGAATCTTCTTTAGTGGACTTGGCTTTTTTGTCCGACTTCTTAACGGTCTCGTCTTTTACTGATTTTGTTTCTTTCTTGCTTTTGTCGGTCTTTTCGCCTTTTTTGACCTTCTCGGCTTTCTCGTGTTTTTTGTCTTTGTCCGACTTCTTGCCCGGCTTTGCCTGCCGGTCCGATTTTAAATCATTTGCATTCTTCCGGTTTTCCTCGGGAGATTCTTTGCTCTCTGCCATTGTGGGTTGCGTTTCGCCCCCTGATACCGCTCTGGCTGCGAAGAGTTGACTGCTCATGGCCAGGGCTTCCTCTTCCGCTCTGCCGGCTTGTTTCAGATGACCGCTCAGCCTCTGCACATCAGCAAGGGCCTTCAGGGAAAGAAACGTTTCTTCCGTTAAACTGTGTTTTCGAGCGAGTGCCAGTGCTTCTTCCAGAGCTTGCAGGGCTTTTTTGTACTTTCTATTTTGTTTATGCTTCTGAGCTGAGTCGAATTGCTCAGTCCAGTTTCTCTGAGATTTGCTCTTGGTTTCTGTGGTCATTTGCTTCGACTTCTCTACGACATTGAGGGCAGCTAGCCTGGGGGCAGAGGGAATTTTACTCTCTTAGAAGCGATTTGTCGTTTCGCTAAATTCAGATTGGCATCAGTGTTTAAGGATTTCAATTCGCACTGATGCCTTTCGTCTTTGCTCCGCTGAAAGGGCCTGGGTGGCCTGGGCGATGCGAAAATAAGCATCTTTATCTTTGCCCAATTTGTTCTTAAGTAGCTCTTTTCTGTGGTCCAATTCAAGGCATTTCAGGTAACCTGCCAGGGCCTCCTTTGAGCGTTTGAGTTTGTCGAAAAGCTCTGCCTGCCTGAATCTAAGCTCCGGATCATCGGGGCTGGCCAGGACCAGTTTGCCCAGATCCGCCAGGGTTCGCTGCGGCAGACCAAGGGCTGCATTGGCTTCCGCCCGGCCTCTCACTGCGTCTAGGTTGAGATTGTCCATTGTCCAGGCCTGATTGAAGCAAGCGAGAGCGGCCTTGTAATTGCCGCTGTCCATCAATATTTTGCCCTTCAGCACATGGGCGGTGGTGCTTCTTCCATTGGCCTTCAGTGCTAGATTGCAAGCAGCCAGGGCCCGCGCCAATTGTTTCTTCTCTTTCAGGGCGAGAGCTTCTGCCAGATACTTGTCGCCGGCTTCTTGATTACTTTGGCTTTGCTTTGAACTGAGCGATTTTAGTTTGCCGGTGCTGCTTCTTTGTTCGTTGGCAGGGGGTCTCTCTTCTAATCTGGCATCGCTTTCGATCAGTGATTCCACTGCCGGTGCATAAAAACTTTCCGCGTAGTCATCATCGAGCAGCACTGCTTTTTTCAAATCGGCAAGGGCCAGATCCGTTCTTCCTTTTGCTGCAAAAGCGCGCCCTCTGCAGATATAGCATTTGAGGGCAGAGTTTGGATCGGCTTTGATGACGGCCGAGAAGTCGACTATGGCTTTGTCGTATTCGTCAAGCAGGTAATAGACCCGACCTCTCTGAAAGAGCGAAGGGTATAGATTGGCCCGCCGCTTGATGAGATTCGTGTAGTCGTCTATGGCTTTTTCATACCGGGCGGTCTGTATATAGCAGGTGGCACGGTTGAAAATGGCTTGGGCTGTGGGCTTAATTGCAATTGCCTGGCTGAGGTCGTCAATGGCTCTGTCGGCCTCGCAGAGGCACATGTTGGCCGTGCCCCGCAGTCTGAGCAGATCCGGCTGACCGGGGCTTTTCAGAAGGGCTGCATGGAAGTCTCTGTAGGCCCCCTCGAAATCTTTCAGACGCATCAGGCAGGCGCCTCTTGCTGCCAGAATGGCAATATTGCCCGGTGCCAGTTTCAAGGCCTGGTCGAACTCCACCAGGGCCAGGCGGGGTTGCATGGTGCCTAGCAACCTTTGACCCTGGCGCCAGTGCTGTTCGGCTTCCGGGCTTAACCTGACTGGTCTGGAACCCTGAGCAATGGCCGGCTTTAAGAAAAATGCCGCACTGAGAGCGCTAACGATTAAGGTCAGGGTTCTTGTCTTAAGAAGTAACTGTGGCAATGCTTTAGCCCTGGTCTTAAATACTTTTTGCCTGGGGGAGCCGTCCGTCGTGCCTCGTGACATCCCCAGGGGAGCTTAACTAGCTCTGATATTAGCACTTTACTATTGCTGAATCCTCTGATGCTGGTGTTATTCTGAGGGCTGGCAGCAATTTAAGTGCTGCCTCCACTTCTTATTTGAGAGATCCAAGTTGTGACTGAATTAGCTAAACCATGCCACTTTCGCCACCGAGTTCTGGGCGCCCTTGTCTTGAGCGCTTTGCTCTCATCGAGCCTGCCGGCCCTTTCTCAAGCCGCTGACGGCTCCGGCACCGCTGCTTCCAGTCCTACTCTCTCCGTACAGACGGGTGCTCCGGCAGATTCCGCCGCGGCCCAGGCTGCCGCCGCTGCTGCCAAGCAGGAGGCTTTCATTGTCAGTGAGTTGCAGGGGCTTCACAATCTCAATCCCGATCCCCTTCAGACCTGTGAGGCTGCTCAGCCGGGCAAGCCTGAGAAGCACCGCGGTCCCTTGCGCAAAATGGTGCATGGTATCGCCGGTGAGTTCGCCGCAGACGCATCGATGTTTGTCAAAGATTCCATCTTTGTCTTCTCCGCTCAAGACATCGACCCCTATGTAACCAAGCCGGATCCCAAGAAGCCCTACGAGGCTTTTGAGTTGCGCATAGTTGATGGCAGTTCGGCCATCGTCACTCGCTTTCCTGATGGCAGCGCCAAGGTGGAAGGCAGTTATCTTGATGGTACGATTTGCGCGCCCCTTTCTCGCGGCTCCTGGGTGATTGGTTACCCCAATGGTGCCCGCGGCAAGCTGGTTCAGGATGGTCGCAATTTAGTCTTATATCGCCCGGACAAGACCGTTACGACTATGAAGCCCGGCATGGATGGCGGTTATGACGCCATCAACAGCAAAATAGGTTTCATCGGTACTGCCCGTCCCGAGGATGACGACAATAACTAGGAAGACCCTGGGACTCTAAGACTTAACTTCCGGCAGAAAGCGCGGCAATTCTCTCTTCCAGGGGCGGGTGGCTGGAGAATAGCTTACCGAAAAGGCCGGCCGGTCGATTGGAAATTTTCATTGTGGCCATACTGCCGCTTTCGGCATGCAGGGTTTCGTAGTTGTTTTGCAGGCGTTTGAGAGCACCGATCATGGCTTGTTTACCGGCCAGGGAGGCTCCGCCGGCGTCGGCCCGGAATTCTCTTTGTCTGGAGAACCAATTCACCACAATCGCCCCGAGCAACAAGAAGACTGTTTGCAGCACGAAGCTGACGATGAAATAAGCCAGGCTGTTGTTTGAATTCTCGTCCCGGTTGCGGGTGACAGCATAGGCCACGGCTCGCGACAGGAAGATGGCAAAGGCGTTCACTATGCCCTGCAAGAGAGTCATGGTGACCATATCGCCATTGGCAATATGGCTTATTTCATGACCGAGCACTCCTTCCACTTCGTCACGGTTCATGCGCTCCAGTAACCCCGTGGAGACGGCCACAAGCGCCCTCGATTTCGTTGGTCCCGTGGCGAAAGCATTGATGTCCGGGCTGGCGTAGATGCCCACTTCCGGCATGGTGGTCAATCCCGCTTTGCGACTCAAGTCGTGCACCGTGGTCATGATCGAGCGCAGGGCCGGGTCCGGCTGCCTTTCGTCGATGAGCTGCACGCCATAGCTCCACTTGGCTATGGCTCTGGACATCCACAGTGAGACTATGGAGCCGGTCATGCCGTAGATAAGCGAGAACAAAGCCAACCCCACGTAGTCGATGCCGTACTGGGTCAAATAATTGCCGATGCCGAAGACATAAAAGAAGATCGAACAGGTGGTGATGACCAGAAAGTTCGTAAGCAGGAATAGAAAAACTCTTTTGACAATGGCCAAGGTGATCTCCTCCTTTCCTTTTCCTCCCGGCTTGCAAAATCTGCTTTGCTTATGCCGGGTCTAAGATGCTGCAAATGGATTTATTATTGCTGCCTCTGAATCTAGCTTGTAACGGATTCGTCTGAAAGGAGCAGGATTAAACAGTTTTGTAATTTTTCTCTTTTAGAAGCAGCAGTTGCAGCTTTGCAAGCGAGCAGACTGCAAAGGTGCGGGAATGTTCCCACCGGTACCGGTTTTGCATAGATTTGCGGCTCTCTCGGAAACTTTTATTAACGCTCAGGCTTTCAGGGTGAGATCCGAGCGCAGATGCAGGAAGTGAAAAGCCGTTATCACCAGGCTGTGGCTGATGGTGCCGCTTAGAATCAAGTCGCCTATGTCGGCCAGGTTGACGTAGCGGGAATTGATTTTCTCAGTGCCGCTGCCGTCGAAGGTGGGTTCTTCCACTTGCTCGACGGCCTGGGCTAAATATGTATAGCAGAGGTTGTCCTGCAGGGCCGGATTGGGATGATTTTTGCCCAGGTAGGTCCAGGTTTCAGCCACGCATCCGGTTTCCTCTCTCAGTTCCCGCTTGGCGGCCGCCAAAGGGTCTTCCCCTTCCACGCAGCCACCCGGTAGTTCCATGGTGATGCCTTCCACACCGTGGCGATACTGCTCTACCATCAAGACTCGATTGTCTTCGGTGAGAGCGATGATGTTCACCCAGGGTGCCAGGCTCAAGGTGAAGAAACTATCCTCCTTGCCTGCCGGGCACTGGCTTTTTGAAATTACCTCGTTCAGCTTGAGGTAGCCGCAGTCCAGAAGTACTTTTCTGGAGAGGGGCTGCCAGCAGAGCCATTGGTATTTATCATTGGTAGTTTGTTCCATATCAATCTCCTGAGCCTCAGTCTGGCAGGCCTGCGTGAATAGATAGTGAACAGAACTATATATTTCCCTTATTTCACCCGCACGATGGGGAAGGTGTAGGATTTTACAAAAGTTAGTTTGCCGTCCTGCAAAACCCCGGCGTTGAAGAATGCTAACAGACCGAATGGCATGGTGGCTTGAGTGATAGTCTTGACTTGCACATAAGGCGATGTCTGTGCCGGTGGGCTGCCTGCATAGTCCTGGTAGACAATCGGTGCTACTATCTGTGGGGCCGAGAGGAAGGTATTGGGCTGGTAGCCTTTGATAACGGCGTTGGCAAGTTTGGTGGACTCGCTCAGATCTTGCCCCTGGGCCGCATTCCTGCAGGCATCTCGGCAGACACGGTCATTCAGGTAGGCGCCGAAGACGATGATGCCCAGATGCAGTCCGAGTACCACGAAGACCACCATGAGCATGCTGCCGCAGGTGAGTTCCACCGAGAGGGAGCCTCTCTTTCTTCTTGTTTTGCTTGCCGGAAACTGCCTTGCCTGCGCGTTCATTGTCTGCTCCTTCCTTTAATGTGCTATTGGCTTCTGGGGCTACTTGTTGGACACCAGCTTGACCAGCCGTCTGGCGATTTTGGCAAAGGTTCCTCTCAGCTGGCTGCTGTCCGTCACCAGGTTGAAGGTGCTGCCGTGACCGGCGATGGCGGCTATGCCACCGGTGGTAGGGTCGGAGTTGGTGTCGTTTAAAATCGCTCTCTGGTCTGGAATGATGGCGGGATTTTGAGCGAGACCCACTGTGTAAACTGCTATGCCGGCATCACGGGCCTCCACCGCCGCCATTCTGGCATTGGCCTTGGGATCCGAACTGAGAGGACCTCCGGGTTCGGTCGGCTCTCCGTCGGTGAAGAGTATTATGGCTTTGACACTGCCCTGCCGTCCCCGGCTCTTCAGGTCTTGCGTGGCGGCATGCACGGCTGCACCAATATTGGTGGCACCCATGGCGACGCAGCTATTGATGGCAGTATTGACCTGGTCGAACTGTGTGTTGCCGGCCGTATTACTGATGGTCACCCTGGGTAGGGGAAAGCCTTGTTTGGCTCCGTAAGGGGCAGAGTCGTCTATGTTGTGCCAGTCCACTGTGGTGGTGGGTGTGGTGCCGACTTCCGAGTCGAAGGCGGCAAAGCCGAAGTGGGCATCAGCATCGGTGTTGAGAATCTGGTTCATGGTCAGAAGCGCCGATTTCGCCTCAGCCATGGGTTTCAACTGTTTGGCGGCAGCTTCGAAATAGGCTCTCTGATAACCGGCCCGTGGTGTCACCGACAGTGCCGTGTTGGCTTTGCTGCTTCTAAAGACCGAGTCCGATTCCAGGTTACCCCTGGCTGCTTCCACCAGGGTGGCCACGTCGGGAAAAGCATAGCCGTCGTAAACAGTGCCCGCAAATGTGTTGTTACCGTCGATATTGACCACCACATCGGTGAAGGTTCTGAAGCCGTCGAAGGTATAGGCGGTGCCGGGCGGGCAGTTTCCCGGCGGCAGACCGGCTTCCGGATAGGTGCCGCCGGAGCGCAGTCCGGGCACTCCGTAATAGTTGGCCAGGTATTCCGAGAAGTAGGTCCTGGCGTTCCAGTAAGAGTCTGTCAAGAGTTGCGGATAGGTGGCATTGAGGCTTGTGCCGGTAGGTCCGGGCTTGACTATGTCGTAGATTTTGCCCCGCATGACGCCGTTTGCGCCGGTGACATCGTTATACACTGTTTTGCCGCCGCCCAGGGTGTCGTCCCACTTTCTCTTGATGAAAGTGACCGGAGTCTGGTCGTCCATAGAACCGGATACATCGAAACAAACCACTACGTCCAGTTTGGGTACGGCGCTGGTGGAAAGGGCCGTTACCCCCCAGGATTTGATGCCCATAAATTTGCCGAAGGCCAGTTCGCTGCCGGTGCAGGCGCTCACTCTCACTACCTTGCCGTTGGGGCTGGTGATTGGTTCTACTGCATAAGTGATGGGATTGAGAAACTCGAAGAAGACCTTGGTTTCTCCAATATTGCAGGTGAGCAGGGACGGAGAACTAACTACGGTGGCTGCACTGAGGGGCACTCCCAGGGTGGTGTTGGCGCGGAATATTTTCAGGGCGCTGGCAATGGCATCCAGATGGGCCTGGCTCGGATTGGTGTTGTCGGAACTGGCCAGGGTAGCCGTGCCGGTCAGTGCGGCAGCATCGCTGGCGTTTTGCAATTCCTGTTTGGCCAGGTAAAGTCTTCCCAGTTCGAAAGTGAGTATTGCCAGCAAGGGAAAGAGGGTGAAGCCAAAGAGCAAGATTAAAGAAAGGATGCCCTGCCCCCGCCCAATTCTTGTTGCCGCCGCCCAATTCTTGTTGCCGCCGCCGCCGGTTACTTTTACTGCCCGGCTTTTGCAGTCGATTCTTTTGGAAGGTGCCTTAGTAGAATATTCTCTATTCATAGTTAAACTCAAAGTGATTCTCGAAGTGATACTGTAGGCGGTGCTGGCAGATCTTATCCCTCGCTGTGGGAGCCGGCAGTTAGAGCGTTAACCCTTGCGGGTTTTCACAATATTGCCGGGCGCTCAGATTGAAGGTGAGGGGGGCGCTTACGCCGGCTATCGGTATGGGCGTGGGCAGGGGCAGAAGCGGCTGCCCTTCGCACTGAGCCGTAACCACAATTTGATAGGTGTTGACGCTGGCATCGGCAGGCTTTGAGAGCGGCAGCGCCGATGTTGAGGCGGCCAGGGTGTCCACGTTTGTAATCAGGATTTCAGTCCGTACATTTCTCACCTCGACGCCGCTGAAGGCTCCTTTCATCTGATTCAACTTGGCAATCGCTTCGTTTGTGGCCGAGGGCTTGCCGTCTATGGGCAGTAGAAATGTATTGGCCCTGGCTGCGGAAATACTAGCCAGGTGCACTCCGGCGTAGAGGAAGGTGATGCGAATGAAAGCTGCTCCCAAATTAAGGAGCGGTAGCGCGATCACCATGAAAAATACCCATAGCACCAGGGGTAGTTCTGCCACCACTGAGCCGCGCTTATTGCTGCGATACTTGCTTGAGACTTGCTTCTTCATGATTTCAGCGCTCCGTCAGGGCCCGGCGGCCGAAGTTCAGACCGAGACTTTTGCCTCGCTGGGGTTCAGGCTCCGCCTTGCCGCAGATCTTTGCCATGATCGTCAGTTGCTGGCGGGCTCTTTCGCTTGATACAAGGTTGAGGGCATTGCGACAGGCTTCCATTGCTCTTTCTCTCTGGCGACCGGCGAGCAGAGATTCCACCAGTCGCACATGCAATTTGTCGTTGCTCGGTTCCAGTTTCAGTGCCTCCGAAAATGAGCGGGCGGCACTTTCGTATTGATCCATATGGGCGTAGGCTTCACCCAGCCAGTAGAAATCAGAGGCGGTGCCGGCTCCCGATTGGCAGATCTGATGATAGAGGGAAAGGGCCTGGCTGAACTGGCAGGCCTGGTAGCAAGCTTGTGCCTGACTTCTGGCCGCATCCTGGCTCACATTCTGGGGGTTGGATGTTTGAGGCAAATAGGCAATCTGGTTGCTTGACTGTGCCTGGGCCTCCACCGGCGATATTACTGCCGAAGCCGATGATACCGAGGCGATTATGAAAGATATTGTCAGAATATTGGCAAATGTTTTGGCTCTATCCGTGCTGGCATCCATAAGAAAAGTTTCCTTGGGCGGTGGGGCTTTGAGGATAGCCTTCCGCCAGTGACATTCTTATGGCAGTGCCTGCGGGAAATACGTGGTAAGCCGGTTTTGCTGCCTGGTGCCGGTGCTAGTTTTTGTAGAATTGGAGCAAATAGTCGAGCATCTTCTGCGAAGAAATTTGCACCTGTTTGTACTTCTGCGGTAGTGTTTTGGATTTTTCGACTGCTTCTCTGGCCAGCTCAATTGCCTGACCGGCCGGCAACTTGCCTTCTTTGTTGAGTTGATAGGCGTAGAAACAAAAATTCTTGCGAAAGACATAGACTTGCGGTGCCAGTTCTATGGCTTTGCGACTTTTTTCGATGGCGGTAGGCAGATCCTTCTTGCTTTCATTGGCTTCTCTAATTAGATTGAGGGCCTGCTTCAGTTCCGGTGTGGGGGGCAGAATCTGTCCGTCGAAGTCCATGGTTAATTTAGACTTGCTCTCATAGAGTGCTTTCAAGGTGGCTAGGTCTGCCTCGGAAAGTTCTCTGGAGGATGACTCTTGAAAGTACATTATGTCTTTAGCGCTTTGGCTGTGATTTCTGATGCCGATAGCATGTCCTATTTCATGGAGCATGACATTTTTCAATTCCACGTCTTGATTGTGGTTGGCGTCCTTGGTCTCCAATTCCACTGTGGCATGCATAATTTCGTCGCCGGATACCTTTTGAATGGCGTGACCCACTTCTATGGACAGACCACGCTTCCCTTCTTCCACCCAGAGGCAGGTGATGTCAGCCGAAGCTGCTTCGTCGGTAAATTTAAAACTTATGGTTCCGCTTTTCTTTTCCCAATCGGCAAAGGCTTCTTTCAGAAGTTCCTTCAGTTGGTCGTTATAACCTTTGACATTACCTGGTGAAATGAAGACCGCCAGCGGCATGCGCTCCTTCGACCAGCGGGGCATCATGCTCAGGCTTTCTTCATCGATGTAAGAGCCCGGGGCATAGACCTTACTCTTGACGGCGGCATTCCTGGCTTTCTCCTTATTCATGGCCGTCAGGGTCTCTTGCAGGTCTTTCTTGAGAGCGGGCGACTGGCAAAAGGCCACTGCTTTCTTCATGGCTTGTACTGCTTCTTCCTGCTTACCCAGGTGCATATTGGCTTCACTGAAATGACGCCAGGCATGAGCATTGGTAGGATCGAGTTTAATCGCCCGGCCGGCGGCGCTCAGGGCAGTTTGGCTTTCTCCCAGGATGAGCATGAGCTGGGCCATATTAAGCTGTATTGAAAGCACGTTCGGGTGCTTGTCCGCCAAAAGTCTAAGGCGCGGCGCTGCTTCCTTCAATTTTCCTTGCTTGCAAAGCTCCGTCAGAGCATTGGCTTCCCTGGCCTCAGCGGCAGTCAGCCTGTCGGCCGTGTTGAGCGGCTTGCGCACTGATGCCGCCGGTGGTGCAGCCGGGGCGGCCGCTGCCTCCGGCGCCGGATATAAAAGAGACAAATTTGAGCAGGCACTCAAAACCAAGATTAGATTAGTTGCTTTCATAAAGTCCTGTTTGTTCTTACTGTCACTTGAGAACCGTTGGCATCTGTGGATGGCTATTATCATGCTTGCGGTGGATAAATTCAGGGTCTATATCGGTCAAGATATAAGGTCGGGATGGCAGGAGTAAACCGATGAGCAAGAAGAACTCTGGTACGGACGCCGATAGAGCCTACAGGATGCGCACAAAACTCATCCACGGAACCTTTCACAGCAAATGTTGGGACTACAATCACCACATTATTCCCCCCATGTCTGCTTCCGCCGCTTATCGGCTAGACTCCGTCCATCGCGGCGCCCAGGGTTTTACCGAATTTGCCGCCGAGGGCATGGAAGAGAACCAGCCTATCTATATTTATGACCGTCTGCAGGAGCCGACCCGTGGTCTTCTGGAGGAGAACCTTTCTTCTGCGGAAGGCGGAGAAATGGCTGTCTGCTTCTCCACCGGCATGGCGGCTATAAGTGCTGCGGTAGGCATTTTGACCGGCGCCGGTGACGAGATCCTGGCTCACCATACGCTCTATGGCTGCACCTATAGCCTCTTCACCAACTGGCTGCCGCGCTACAACATAAAGACGAGCTTTTGTGACCTGCGCAATCTGGAAGAAACCGCTGCTCTCATAAATGAGCATACGCGGGTGGTCTATTTGGAATCCCCCGTCAACCCCACCCTCGATCTCATAGACCTGGCGGCACTTTGCCGGTTGGTGGAAAAATGCAATCAAGACCGGGTTAAAGAGCGTCGCATCAAGGTGATTGTGGACAATACCTTTGCCACTCCCGTATGTCAGCGCCCCCTCAGCCTTGGTGCCGATCTGGTCTTGCACAGTTTGACCAAGAATATCGGCGGCTTCGGAACAGATATGGGCGGGGTGGTGATTGGCGCCAGGCAGTATCACGAGCCTCTGCTCATGTACCGGAAAGACTTCGGCGGCGTCCTGTCACCGCGCAATGCCTGGCCTATTCTCGTCTACGGACTGCCCACTCTGGCAGCTCGCATGGCCAATCAGCAGAAGTCGGCCCTGCATGTGGCTCGCTATCTGGAGAAGCATCCAAACGTGGCCCGGGTGATGTACCCGGGTCTGGAAAGTTTTCCCCAGCATGAACTGGCCAGGCGCCAGATGGTCAATTACGAAGGGAAGTTTGCACCGGGCTCCATGCTTTATTTTGTGCTGAAAGGCGACCTCAAGGAGGCCAGTGAGGCGGCGGAGCGTTGCATCGATTACCTCGCCGGTAATGCTTACAGCATCACCCTGGCTGTTAGTCTGGGGCAGATTCGCACTCTTGTTGAGGAGCCGTTTTCCATGACTCATTCGGCTCTGCCGCCGGAGGTGAAGATTGCCAAGGGACTGGAGCCCGGCGGCATTCGCCTCTCCATCGGTCTGGAAGACTGGCACGACATCACCGACGATCTGGAGCGTGCCCTGGCCCAGACTTAGGGGCCCGGCAGAAGCTGGTGTTAAACTGAATGTCTAGCGCAGTTATTCCAGGTTGCACAATTGGTTTTAGAAGAGCGGGCTGAGGCGAGTGTGTCCAAAGAAGAACAGATACTAACCAAAGGTCAGGGCCAGCCGACTCCGCCTAAGGCGCCGCTGAAGCCCGCCCCCAAGAGTCCTCGACAGCTTTCGGAAGGGCGCTGGGAACCTTTGAGCGATCAGAAGGCCGGCTCTCCCGATGGCCAGGAGAAACCTCCCAGTCTCTTCAAGTTCGATACCTGGCTCTGGTATTTCTTTCTTTCACTTTGGCTGGCCATGATGTTCTCCGGTTTCATAGGCGCCGCTCAGACTGAAAATATTCCCTACAGCGCTTTCATGAATTATGTTCAGGAAGGCAAAGTGGACGACGTGGTCGTTGCTCAGCAGGACATCCGCGGTACTTTCAAGGACGAGAAAGCGAAGGTCCACAAATTTCGCACCGTGCGCATTGAAGACCCGCAGTTGGCTTCCCGCCTGAACGATCATAAGGTGAAGTTTCAGGGAGAACTGGAAGATACTCTCGGGAAAGCGCTTCTTTCCTGGGTGGTGCCTCTGATTATTTTGATGGGTATCTGGTCTCTCATTGCTTCCAGAATGGCCTCAAAGGACGGATTCGGCGGTATGGGACCGGGCATGGGTCTGATGTCCATCGAGAAGAGCCGGGCCAAGGTCTATATGGAAAGCAATATCAAAATTACCTTTGAAGACGTGGCCGGTGTTGATGAAGCAAAAGAAGAGTTGCAGGAAGTAATCGGTTTCCTGAAAGAGCCGGATCGCTATAATCGCCTTGGCGGGCATCTGCCCAAAGGCATACTTCTGGTCGGTCCTCCCGGCACCGGTAAGACTCTCCTGGCCCGGGCCGTGGCCGGTGAAGCCGGTGTGCCGTTTTTCTCGATCAGCGGATCGGAATTTGTGGAGATGTTTGTCGGTGTAGGTGCCGCCCGCGTCAGAGACCTTTTCGCCCAGGCGCAGAAGAGCGCGCCCTGCATAATTTTCATTGACGAACTGGATGCCCTTGGCCGGGCCCGGGGCTTGAATCCCATGGGCGGCGGTCATGATGAAAAGGAGCAAACTCTCAATCAGTTGCTGGTGGAAATGGACGGCTTCGACCCCCGCCAGGGAGTGGTGCTCCTGGCTGCCACCAATCGCCCGGAGATTCTTGACCAGGCGCTACTGAGAGCCGGCCGCTTCGACCGGCATGTGCTGGTGGATAGACCGGATCGAGTCGGCCGGGCCCAGATACTGAAAGTGCACATGCGCAATATCTCCTGCGACGAGAGTGTCAGAGCCGATGACATTGCCGCTTCTACTCCCGGGTTCACCGGCGCCGATCTGGCCAATCTTGTTAATGAGGCTGTTCTTCTTGCCACCAGGCGCGGTGCGGAGTTCGTGCAGGCGAACGACTTCACTCTCGCCCTCGAGAGGGTGGTGGCAGGTCTTGAGAAGAAAAATCGGCTCTTGAATCCCCGCGAGCGTAAAGTGGTGGCCTTCCACGAAATGGGTCATGCTCTGGTTTCTATGTCTATCCCCGGCAGCGATCCGATCCAGAAAGTATCGATTATTCCCCGGGGCGTTGGGGCTCTTGGTTACACCATGCAGCGTCCCACCGAAGATCGTTTCTTGATGTCCAGGCAGGAGCTGGAAAACAAGCTGGCTATTCTGCTTGGTGGTCGAGCCGCCGAGATGCTGGTGTTTGATGAGGAATCCACTGGCGCATCCGACGACCTAGCCAAGGCTACCGACGTGGCTCGCAGCATGGCCACTCGCTACGGCATGGTCAAAGACCTGGGACCAATTACCTACGAGAACGAGACGCAGTCATTTTTAACAGGCTATCAAAACCCTTATCCGGAGGCACGCCATTTCAGCGAAGCCACTGCCCGGGAGATTGATTGTGCCGTGCGTGACCTCATCAGTAGTGCCCTGGAGCGAGCCATTTCCATATTGACGGAGCACCGCAGTCAGTTGGATATCGCCGCCAGTCTTCTTCTGACGAAAGAGACATTGACCCAGGAAGATCTGCAGGCTGTTTATGACGGCAAAAAGTAAAATTCGAATTGCTACTTGCCGGCCGTCTTGAAGTCGTTACTCTTGTTTCTCAAATCGACAGCTTCGCTGTTTTTGCCCTGCTTCTCGCAGATGAGGGCCAGGCGGTCCAGGTTATCTGAATAGCTGCGCTTGGTGTAGTGGCTGTGGCTGAGGTACTTTTCCTGAATGGAGAGCGCCTTGCGGTAAAGAGCTTCGGCTTCCTTATAGCGGCCTCTGGCGTAGTGGAATTCACCGTAGTTAGTGAGGAAGGTGCTCAGTCTAATATTTCGATCTGCGTACTTATGAGTCATTAACTCTATGGCGCGACGATAATAGGTTTCTGCATCCTTGGAGTCGCCGTGCATGTCGCAGGCCACAGCAAGCGTGTTGAGAGTCTCAGCCAGCTTGAAATGGTTCGGTCCCAGGCTCTTCTCTTCCAATGCCAGGGCCCGTTTAGATGTGGCGATGGCTTCTTCGTATTGACCCTGGCGATCTAAAATTGATGCCAGCTTTGAAAGATAAGGGCCGAGCCCGGCAGACTGCGCTCCCTCTTTCGTTTCCAGGTAGGCAATGGCTAACTTGCAGTAGTTTTCGGCTTTGGCGTACTGACCGGCGCGGTAGTAATACAGTGCGATTTTATAAGTTAGATCGGCAAGCCTTTTGTAGTCGACCTTGTTTGCCGATTGTTCCAGGGCCAGGTCTCTCAAAAGCAGCTTCTCCTCGCTTTCCAGCGCGTAGCTAGGAATCTTGCTTTTGATTTCCTGATTGCTTATCACCAATGCACCGAATATAGTTCCGAAAACAATGGCGGCGGCAATGGCTGTCGGTAGAATTGCACGAACAAGTGAGCTTACTCTCTTGGTGCCTGGTTGACTTTTCCTTGGTTTGGCCGCTGCCGGTAGCCGGCCTTCCTTGATTGCTTCCAGGTCTTTGGCTAGCAAGGCGGCTGCTTGATAGCGCTCCGGTGGTGTCTTTGCCAGGCACTTGAGCACCACCTGGGAGAGCCCGGGGGGCAATTCGGCACCCTTGAGATGGACGGAAAGGTAAGCCGGTTCTTCATTTAGATGCTTCAGAATGGTTTTGATGGAGTTCTCGCCCAGAAAGGGCACCCTTCCGGTCAGGGTTTCGTACATCAGGCAGCCCAGTGAATAGATGTCGCTTTGTCTGCCAAGCTCATCGCCCTGGCATTGCTCGGGGCTCATATAGAGCGGGGAACCCAAGACCTGATCGGCGGTTGTTAGCTTGAGGGTTTCGCCTGATATATGTGGTAAGACCCTGGCAATGCCAAAATCTACCAGTTTGATTCGCTCCAGATTGTCTTCTTTCACGAGTAGCACATTGGAGGGTTTCAGGTCCCGGTGAATAATCCCTTTGCTATGGGCATATTCCACCACTTCGCAAATTTGTAGGAAGATATCCAGGGCCCGCTCCGCCTGCAGGTGCCCTTCCTTTTGCAGAACCGCCGCAAGACTGGGGCCGGGCACATAGTCCATGACCAGGTAGGGGCGGCCGTCCAGGCATTCGCCGGTCTTGTATATGCTGGCTAGATTGGCATGACTGAGTTCTCCGGCGGCTTCCGCCTCTTTCTTGAAGCGACTGACCAGATTGCGATCCTTTGCCAGTTCCGGCCGCAACACTTTAACGGCGAAGTCCACCTGCAGGTCTTCATCGCGCACACGGTAAACGGTGCCCATACCTCCCTGACCGAGGGTTTCCACTATTTTGAAGGCAGTCTGGGGAAATTGGGGCAGGTCGGTTTCGTTGGTTTCGCCGGCATGATTTTGCTCTGCTTCCGCCGTGGTTTCTAGCAGTTGAGGCGGTGCTGCTTCCTTGCCTTCCACCAGTTCTGGGGGACGCTCCTTGAGGTCTGGCGCTTCATTGTAGGTGGCATCCGGTTCAGACAAGGTAAACTCCTCAACCTGCGGGCTACATACACTTATACCCTGGATATTCACCCCCACCATTGCCGCCTTGAGCTGAGAAAGGCAAGGTTAACAGGGAAATAGCGGGGCTCTTACAAGGCGGTTTTGCATACAATTTTTCCTTTTTTATTCGACTTTTGAGTTATGCTCTTCCTGTCGCCTCTGTAAGTCAACCAGGGCGGCACGTCATTGTCAGGGAGGAATCTGTTTTGTCCAGGCTAAGCACTAAGGGGTCGGCGCGGTTTCACTTGCCTGTGGTCCCGCTTTTCTTGTCTTTTACCCTGGCATCGCTTTCTCTTTCCGCATCATTTTCTCTTACTGCTGCGAGCCCTGTCTTTGCCGCCGATTCAAAGGAGACCTTCAAGCAAAAGTTGGGTCGCCTTTTCAGCTTCAAGCTCAGCCAGGCCCAGGAGGAAGCTCTGGGAAAGGAGATGGATCTAAATGTGCGCAAGCAGTTTAAAGTCTCCACTGATAGTCGTGCATCACAGGCGGTGCAGACCCTCATGGGTAAATTGGCGGCTTCCGCTCATCCGGCTTTCCCCATAAAAATCACCGTGCTGGAAGAGCCGGAGATAGTAAACGCCTTTGCCATCCCCGGTGGTTACATCTATGTGACGAGGGGTATGCTCAACCTGGTGGACAATGACGCGCAGCTAGCGGGAGTACTTGGTCACGAACTAGCCCACGTGACGCAGAATCACGTCTCTCAACGGGTGAGCAACCAGACTACCGCCAATCTGGCGGTGCGACTCATGTCCCGCCTCAGTGAGAAAGATCTGGATAGATCCAGAGTGACCAACCTCGTCAAGTATGTGGTCTTTCAGAAGTTCAGTCGCGATGCCGAGTATGAAGCAGATAGGGTCGGACTCGATTACATGGCTCAGGCCGGCTACAGTCCCCTGGCCATGGCCCAGGTCAAGGACAAGTTTCTGGCAATCACAAATGACAAGATGAGCATTGAATTTCTCAGCAGCCACCCAAATACCAGTAAGCGCAAAGCAGAGATTCTGGCACTCATCAAAGAGAAGAATCTGGTAAAACCGGGGCAGATTACGGAGACCAGGGATTTTCTGACGGCCCTGGGAAAAAGCCGCTAGAGAACGGCGGTTTCCCTAGAGTTTGGTCTGTTAACAGTTGTTAATGATGCGCTTTAGGCGCCTGGCTGAACCAGGCACAGGGGGCATTTCGTATCTCTTGTCTTGGCAACTTTTTGATTTTATCTGGCTTCTTCTCCGGCTTGATTGAAACGCCGCTCTGTTTGTAGCAAACTTCTTTCTCTGACCCAAGTGGAGAAGCTATGCGTATTCGAATTGACAGAAGAAGTGATCAGTCTTGCGCCCTCTTTATAGATGGGGATTTGCAGTTCGATAGTCGAGATGAGCGCATTTACCATGAATGTCTGGCTTTGCCGGCCCTTGCTCTGGTTGAGAAGCGTTGCCTGAAGCCGCTTTCCGTTTTGATCGTAGGTGGCGGCGACGGCTTGACGGCGAGAGAAGTGCTCAAGTCTTCTTCCGTGGTTAGAATTGACCTGGTGGATTATAGTCAAGAAGTAGTGTCCCTTGGTAAAGAGTCCTTCGCTCAATTGAACGAAGGCAGTCTTCATGCCAAGCGCCTGCACCTCCATATTGAAGATGCCTGGACCTATGTGGAAAGAAAGCTTGCCGAGCAGGTTACCTATGACTTGATTATCTGCGACCTGACTGTTCCAGCCGATCTTGAAGGGGCGCGCTTTCATACCATCGATTGGTACGAGCGCTTAGGTAAGCTTGCCGGGGAACGCGGGTTGCTAGCCGTAAACGGGGTCTCACCCTGGGCTACGGCTAGAGCCTTCTGGTCCATTTTTAACAGTATGGCTGCCGCAAACCTCAATGTCTTGCCTCTCAAGGTGCAGATTCCAAGTTTTGCCAGGCTCGGTTACGGTCCCGATTGGTCCTTCTACCTTGCTTCCAGAGCGGCCATTGCGCCGCATGAATTCTCTCACCCCCTGCCTCTGGCCACGCCCCGCTCCGTTTTACTGGATGGGGAGTATTTGCACAGGCTCTTCCGCTTCCAGTTTCCCGAGGATGTGCTCGGTTTGCAAAGCAGCGCCCACCCGGCTGCTCTTGGTAGCGACATTTTGCTTCACTACTTCCGCAACGGCGAAGAACATATGTCGGCCAATCTCTTTGTCTGGGATGCCCTCAATGCTGAGCGCTGCGACTTTTCCTCGCCGGAGCCTGATTGCGGTGATTCGATCCTGCCTCCGGAAATCAAAGATAAACTGCAGGAATTACTCGGTCGGTCCGATATCGGCAATGTCTCTGCTCAGCCAGTCGCTTTGAACGGAAGTGGCTTCGATACGACCGATCTAGATAGCAAAAATGCAGCTGGGGAGCGGGCGCATGGTCCAATCAGCGCTGAGGAACTCTTCCGCGGTGTCACCAGCTTGATGCCCTCTTTGCACCGCTATCAGACCAAGCAAGCGATTGCTGAATTTTTGAGTCGCCCCCTGCAATTTCTTCAATCCATTGATTTGCCCGCCCTGGTGGCCGCCCTCTTGCGGCGCGCTGCCGAACTACCGGAGCGGCTGGTGCAAGAGTTGCGCCATCTGAAGGAGCGCCTGGTAGATTTTTGCGGCGACTACGAAGCTCTTATGCAGACCGGGCACCGGGTCTTGACTGTGGTGGCGCTGGTGGTGATAGTCGGTAACCTCATGCATCCCGAAGCGGTGTACGGTAAGGGTGAACACGGTGGTGGCGGCCATGGTGGCGGTCACGATGGTGGCAGAGGTGGTGATCGCGGCGGCGACCGTGGAGATCGGGGCGACCGTGGCTTCGGCAATCGCGGCTTCGGTAACCGTGGTTTCGGCGGCAATCGTTTCGGGCGCTGGGACGGCTGGCGCGGCGGCTGGCGGCATGGTTACGGCTGGGGCACCTATGGTTGGGCTCGCCCTTATCACGGCGGCTGGTGGGGTGGTGGCTGGGGTTGGCCCGGCTACTACGGCGGCGGCTATATCAATGTCAACTTGAATAATCAGTCCACCGACGAGGAAGGCAACCAGTACCAGCCTCGTAACTACCGTTATAATTCCGGCGCCGTAGTACAAAACTACAACTGGGGCGGCTCTAATGCCAGTGCGCAGCCCTCTCAGGGGAATTCCGCTCAGTTTCAGGCGCAACTTGCTCAGGGTAATGCAGGCTCCGGCAGCGCCGCTGGTGGTGACGCCACTAGTAGTGGTAGCGGCGGTAATGGTGGCGGCGATGGTGCCGTCATCGATGCTGCCGGTCGTTATAAATTGGCTCCCCAGACCGAAATACTCTCTGATGGTCGCATCGCCATTCAGCTTACCGACGCTTCTTACTTGCTTTTAGGCTCTTCCACCACTCAGATAGTGGAGCAGAGCACGGGCTCGGTGGTAATGACCCTGGCTACCGATCCGGCCCTTCTTTTTCAGGTGGGTGCGGAATTGAAGCGGCAGAGTTTCTCTCTGCAGCACGCCATTCAAAATCAGCAGTTCTCCAATAATTCTGCCGATTCCCAGGATGGTTACGATGATGATAGCGAACTCAATAATATGAAAGCCGTCATGGACCATTTGCGCAAGGCTCAGAATTTGCTCGGTGATCCGCCTGCTCCACAGCAGGCTGTTTCTGCTCCGCTGGTTCCGGGCGCTATTGAGGTTTTTGCCGGAGTCTGGATGCTTCCCCAGGGTAATATGCTGGTCTTCAAGCGTGACGACGGTTCCCTGGTCTATATGGATGGAAAGAAAGTCTACAGCGACGAAGGGCACACGCCTTTGAATTTAAATTATCCAACCAAGTTCAAAGGGGTGGTGACGGCCTATCTGAATAAATTGATCAAGGACGAAAATGCCACTAAAGCCAGTTTAAGTCAGGACCTCAAGGATGGTCAGGATTATCTGACTTCTCTTCAGCAGGAACTTTCCGACTATCAAAGCAGTGCCGCCGATAGTGGCAATCAGGGTCCGGGCGGCCAGGGGTTTGCCGGCCAGGGTGGCGGTCAAAATGCCGGCATGTCCGGCGGTGACGCTCAGGGTGGTGGTGATATGGTGCAATTCGGCAGTCGCATGATCCCGCGCAAAGAAGCGATTCGTCGTACTTCCATCGCCATCAAGCGTACCCAGAAGAAAATTGATTCTATAAACAGTCAACTTTCTTCCCTGCCTGCTGAAAGTCTGGCAGTGAGCAAAATGTTGTCGGCTCTCAAGGTTTAAGGTTTAAGGAGTGAGAACAGGCGTAATGACTGATTGCTCGCAATTGACCGATGGTGCTCGCGCTATTTTGCCTGGCGCTGTCATCGATAATACCGACATCCGGCTGGAAGTGCTTTTCGACCAGTTTCTTGAGCCGCTCTCTATTGCTGGACAGCGCTGGGAGTTCCTGGTCAGTCAGTCTGAAGCAAGCGGCTTTATGCAGAGTCTATATTGGGCTCGCTTGAAACAGGCTCAGGGTATGAGAGTGACGCAACTCATTTTGCGAAGCGGCGGTGATATTATCGGTGGTGCCTTGCTCTATACCGCCCCTAGAAACAATGGTGCCGGCATCCTCAGTGCACCCGATGGACCGGTGTTGCCCTGGGCTGATGCCGCGCTTGCCGGGCGTGGTCTCAGTCTTATTATGGAGGCGGCGGAATCGCTAGCCCCTAAACTGGGTGTTATGTCTTTCCGCATCGAACCGCGACTGCCGCTGCCGGTGCCGAAGCTGCTCAGAGAGTTTGGCCGTTCCCTCAGCGATCAAAATCCGCAAGAGACGCTCTTCGTTAGTTTAGCCGGTCAGGTTGAGGACATCCTCAGCTCTATGCGGCATAAGGGTCGCTACAATATCGCCCAGTCCGCCAAACGGGGTGTGCGGGTGCTTGAGGAGCCGGCCGGGTCTCCTGAGAGCTTGCGCCGCTTCTATGGCTTGCTTTCGGAAGCGGGAGTGCGCAACGGTTTTCTTGTTGAACCCTTTGAGTTTTTTGAAGACCTGGTGGAGGCATTTTCTGAGGATAGTTTGCCGTCCGATTTGCCGTCCGATTTGTCAGGTTCCCCGTTAACCGGCGAAGGAGACCATTCTTTGCCTGCTGTCGGTAAGACTTCGTCATTAGCTCCTCAAATCAGATTTTTCTTCGCCGAATTGGATGGAGAAACGATTGGGGCACTACTGATGGTGGTGTACGGCAGGCGTGCGACTTACTTATATGGCGGTGTGAGCGGGCGCAGGCGGGAAGCAATGAGCGGTTACGCCCTGCAGTGGGCCGCCATGCAGAGCGCCTGGACACTGGGCTGTGTTGAATACGACATGTACGGCTACGATCAGTTTAGATCCCCTGATAATGAATACGCTCGTTTTTCGCAGTTCAAGGAGCAGTTCGGCGGCGACGTCAGGCGCTTCATTGGAGCCCAGGAGCATTACTTCGTAGAAGACCTGGCCGGGGCTGTTATCAAAGCCATCAAGCAGGCCAACTTGACCTGACCTTTTGGTTCTCAGACCTTACCGTCCGGATGTAATGTGAGAAAAGGAACTTTTGTGTGACCAGAGAAAGTAAAGTTGACGAGCAAGCATCTGATTATTCCTTCCTGGCTGGAGGACTGGTCTATCGCCTTCTAAACAGGGTCGGGCTTATGAAGCCTGATCTGCGTGGTGCCTGGGGCCGGGTGGTGGTAATGAGCTTCATAACCTATGTGCCGCTTCTTGTTCTGGCCTGTGTTCAGGGTGTGGGCTTTGGCTCTACCGTAAAGATTCCCTTTTCTCACGATCTGAGCGAGGTCTGCCGATTTCTTTTAGTGCCGCCCCTGCTCATTCTGGCTGAGTTTGTGGTAGAGCCCTGGCTTTTACAGGTGGTCAAACATGCCAGGGAAAATCTGATCGATGCTTCCGAGCTGGAGAAGCTGGATAAGTTTTTAAGCTCTTCTTTGCGCTGGCGTAATTCGAATTTAGTCGAGCTGGCATTGCTAATTTTCACCTTTGGTTCCGTCTGGTTCGAGGCGCAGGTGATGCCGCATTCGACAGTCACTTCCTGGCGGCAACTGCCTAGTACCGATGCCCCCACGCTGGCCTGGTACTGGTACGCCAATTTTGCCAAGCCGCTGCTTCGCTTCATCTGGCTGCGCTGGCTCTGGCGCTATTTGCTCTGGAGTTTCTTCCTCTTCAGATTGTCGAGACTTTCACTCAGCATCCGACCCACCCATCCTGATCAAAAAGGTGGGCTGGCCTTCATTGCGACCGGGCATGCGCGATTTTCCATCATTGCCTTTGCCTTTGGTGTGCAGGCGACAGGCATTCTCGCCGACCAGATTTTATGGTACGGGCGTACTTTGTTTTCATTTAAATATGAGATTGCCGGCGCTCTCATGTTCATGCTCTTCATCTTTTTGACGCCGCTTCTGGCCTTCACCGGTAAGTTGCTCGATGGCAAGCGCATTGGGCTCTTCCAATACGGAGCTCTGGCCGATGAGTACACGGCCGCCTTTCACGAAAAGTGGATAAGATGCGAGCGAGGCAATGAGCCACTGCTTGGTACTGGCGACATACAGTCACTTGCCGACCTGGGCAATAGTTACAGCGTGGTGCGCGAAATGCAGGTCTGCCTGATCGACAAGGGCAATGTCATGACCTTTGCGGCTGCCACCCTGACTCCCTTTGTGCCGCTTCTATTGACTGTTTATCCCTTTGACGAGCTTGTCAAAAATCTGCCCAAGGCCATCCTCTAGATTTCAGACGCACTGCACCGCAAGCAGTCTTCAGTTTCCAATCTTAAGTCTTCAGTCTTTATCGTCGTCGCGCTTTTCTGACTCCCGCAGAAGCTCTTTTTCGCGCTCTTTCTTGCGCTCCCTTTCGCGTTCGGCTTCTCGTTCCTTTTCGCGTTCCATGTCGCGCTTATCGTCGTCATCGTCATCGTCGTGGTCTTTGTCGTGACGCAAATGTTCCTGCCTGTGCTCTTCATCGTGCCTGGCATGTTCCTCTGCCCGCCGCTTGCGCTCGTTTTCACGACGAGCTCTTTCTTCTTCAAGCCTGGCGGCTCTATCTGCGGCTTTGTCTTGCGTGCCGGTCTCACTTTTGTGGGTTGGCTTGGATTCCTCACTTGTCAGAGTTTGACCGGCGGAATTGGATGTGGGGCTGGTCTCAGACTGTACAACCGGAGTAGATACTGGTCGTGTGTCGGATTGTACAACCGGGGTAGATACTGATGGTGTCTCGGATTGGACAACCGGGGTAGATACTGGTGGTGTCTCGGATTGTACAATTGGCTCCGATTTTGTAATGGCTTCGGTTTGACTCGTCGGTGGGCTTGTGGTGGTTGCAGTCTGGCTTGCCGGCTCAGTTTTGCTGACCGCTTCAATGGGAGCGGTGTAGGCAGGCAGAGGCGGATCCACCGGCTGCCCCATGGTACTGATGGCAGCGAGAATGCCTGCCACCGGTGCGAAAATGCGGGGCGGCAGATCGCGGCTGACTTCTTTCACTACCCCCATCTTGCCGGCGCTGATAGTGGAAGGGCGATAGGACTGTTCGTTTTGCGGTCCGAAGCGGCAGCCAAAGAAGTTGACCCACATTGCTTTCTCGACTGAGTGCATGCGCATGCCTTTGACGTCGTAGACGCGCACCGTGCCATCAGAATCCTGCGCCAGAGAGAAGGTGACTACGGGATCGAGCCCGAGCATGTCTACTTTGTCGTTGCCGGTGGAACTCTCGAATTTTGAGGGAGTGCGAATGGTTACTTTGTAGCCGCTTGAGTCTTTCACCACGGTCATAGTGGAAGAATTGCTTTTGAGGGCATTTGTGGTGCCGGTGCCGAGGGTGTCGATGTCTACTTGTTTGCAGAGAGCATTGATGGAGTCGAAGGTCGCTTGCAGCTCCGGGTCGCCGTTGCCCAGTTTACGAGCCAAGTTAGCTGCTTCGTTGATGCGCTGACTGGCTGCGTCCAGCTGGTCTGACTCTTTGTGCGCCCTGGCCAGGCGGACAAGGGTGGAAAGGTACTCGGGGCTTGAGTTCTGACCATCCTGGTCCATTTGTTTGAGGGCGCTACCGAAGGCGGTTATGGCTTTGGCGTATTTGCCAGCTTCAAGGGCTGTATTGCCGTCATTTCTGTACTTCTGCGCGCGGCTGACCGCACTATTCTCCGCCCGGGCTGCCGTGGTCGAGAAAAATGTGCTTGAAAACCCTGCAATTACCGACGCTGTGAGGCTGAGGGCAAAAAATTGGGAAAGTTTTACCGATAGCGGTTTGTTTTTGGTTTTTAAGCCGTAGATATTCATTTAAGCCTTTCCCGTTAAGCCTTTCCCGTATTCCTTGCCAGTACTGCATTTTAGACCTTGATGCCGGGCTCGTACGCAGATTTTAGTGCCAGAGCTAATGATTATAGAGGGCATGCAAGCGCTGCCGCTGTTCCTTATCAAAGAAATAGGCGGCTGCCCCGATAACGACGGAGCGGTTGGGGTGTCAAGAGCGGCAGTGTTGCGCTCGAATACAAAGACTTGCTTAGTTTCCTCACCCTTGCCAAGTAATTGCCTTAGGCTTAAGTCGTTCTCGTTGTTTTAAGGAGCTATTTCATGCGCCATCCCGACGTACCGGAATCTTTGGACGGTTGGTGGATTCTCCACCGCATGTTCGCCTTCGACCGCCTTGCCTGGGACTCTGTGCCGGATGATGAGCGTAAAGAGATAGTACAGGAAGCCAGAGAGGCGCTGGAAGCCCTCAAGGGCACCGAAGATTCGGATGTCGGCCTCGCTCAGATGCTCGGTCACCGCGCTGACTTGATGCTCACTCATTACAGCCGTAACTATGAAGGGCTGGCTCATGCCCAGACCGTTGTCGATAAACTGCCTTTGACCGAGTTTCTCGAACCCACCACCTCCTATGTTTCCATACTGGAACTGGGTCTCTATGATGCCACCGGTAAAATTCACGCCGCCCTTGCCCAGCAGGAATTGAAGCCCGGCACTCAGGAATGGATTCAGGCTTTCGATCAGATGGTCAAAGATCAAGAGAAAGTGCCCCACAATGCCGGTCGTCTCTGGGCGCGCATCCCGCAGCGCCGCTATGTTTGCTTCTATCCCATGGACAAGAAGCGCGGTGAAGACGTTAACTGGTACATGTTGCCCTTTGCCGACCGGGCCCGCTTGATGCTCGATCACGGCAAGATTGGTCGCACCTATCATGGTCTGGTAACCCAGGTGATTTCCGGCTCTATCGGCTTTGACAGCTATGAGTGGGGCGTCGATCTCTATGCCGACGATCCGATTGTGTTCAAGAAGCTGATCTATGAAATGCGTTTTGATGAGGCCAGCGCCAAGTACGGTCACTTCGGTGATTTCTATTCCGGCGTGCAGTTCTCTCTCGATCAACTGCCTACCTATCTAGACGGCAATTCAGTGCCGGCTTTGAACGTGCTGGAAACGGCCAAGGCTTAGTTCGGGCGCAGTCTTTGACTGTGCTTCTGGACTGTGCTTCTGAAAACTTAAGAGTGCAAGAAATTTAGCTAAATTTCTTGCACTCTTCCTTATCTACCTGAATAGTGCTGGCATGCATTCCGCTTTAGCTGCTAAGAGCCAGTTTTTGCAGGGTGTCGCCCAGTTCCGCCACGGTCTGGTAGCGTCTGCCCGGGTCTCGCTCCAGGCAACGGGCTATCACTTCTTCAATTTCTCTGTCGAATTCTTCGTGCCCGAGCGCCTCGTTCATGGTAGGAGCCTTCTCATTCACCCGTTTGAGCATGGTTTCCATGGCATTGCGCCCGCGCAGAGGGGCTCTGCCCGTGAGAGTTTCAAACATCATGCAGCCCAGGGCGTATACTTCCGAGCGGCAATCGGCTTCCTCTCCGTAGCATTGTTCGGGGCTCATATAGAGCGGGCTGCCGAAGATTTCTCCCGGTTGGGTGAGACTTTGTAGCAAATCTGCCATATCCGGTGCCAGATTGGTGCTGCCTTCTTTTAGTGATCTCAGTGCCGCTACGCTGGTGGGGCAGATATCGCCGGTGGTGCCACAGGCCTTGGCGATGCCAAAGTCGACAATCTTGACGTGCTCCTGACCGGCAGCGGCTTCTCTGGAGCCCCTTGCCTTTCCTTCTGCTTCACTGCCTTGCTCCGACAAGCTGGTCACAAGTAACATGATGTTGCTTGGTTTCATGTCGCGGTGCACCACATTTGATGCATGGGCATAACTCAGCCCGCTGCAAATCTGAGCAAAGATGGGCGCAAATCTTTCAAGCTCCAGTCTTCCCTTATTTTGAATGATATCCCCGAGGCTTTCGCCCACCAGGTATTCCATGACGATAAAGGGTTCTGAAGTTTCCGTCAGCCCGAAGTCCATCACTTCCACAACGTTTTTGTGCTTGAGAGCAAGGGCCAGTTTTGCTTCTCTCTCGAAACGCATTGTATTGGTGCTGTCGGCTTTTAAATGATTGTGCATAACCTTAACGGCACACACTTTGTCGGCTTCCTGATCATGGGCACGAAAGACTCTTCCCATGCCGCCGGCGCCGATTTCCTCTAGCAGACGGTAACGTCCGGCCAGGTGTTTTCCTGCCGGTGCCGTGGAGAAGATGCCCTTTGCCTGAGCCGGTAAACCTTCGTGCATGGAGGGCAATCGTTGTTTCTTCGTTTTGTCTTCAAACTCACCCACAGCCTGTTGTCCTCGCCTTGTTTGTGCAGATCCTAGCTAACATCTTCCCACAATTGCCTTATATGGAACGTACTTTGACCGGCCGGTCGGCCGGCAAACCCTGAATTGGTGGCTGTTTACGCAAGTTTAAAAACACTTGACTCGATTCCATTGTGCACCTACTATGTCTGCATACCGTTTCTGGTGAAGCGGTTTTGCTCTCCACACTAATTGAGCATCTGCATTTAAGTCCGCATCTATTAAAGGTGCTATCCACTCCAAATTAAATAGAGAAAGAAATGCGCAATTTTGGTTTTTATTACTGGTTTATGGAGGTTCGCCTGGGGTGATCTGATTCACGTTGCTGAATTCCCGAGGCGGACCGCATGCGTAAAACGCAGCGGTCCTTTTGTTTGCCCGGAATTCAGAGCCTCACAGAATCTCCCACTGAGCAATGCCCGACCAGTTATCTACCTTTCACAGACTTTTAACCCCTAAACAAGGAACCATAGAATGTCCACCCAACTCAAAGCCACCCTGAATGAAAACGAGAAACGTACAATTGTTGATATCGGAGGCGGTGTCACCTGCGGCGGTCGCAGCCTGCTCATCGTAGCCGGGCCCTGCTCCGTAGAATCAGCCGAGCAAATGGACCAGGTGGCAAACGCCATGCATGGTCAGGGCGTGAGCGCCATCCGTGGCGGTGTATACAAGCCCCGCACCTCTCCTTACGCATTTCAGGGCATGGGTGAAGAAGGTCTCAGAATCATGTCTGAGATGTCCAAAAAATACTCCATGCCGATAATTACCGAAGTAATGTCCGAGAAGCAGGCCGACATTGCCGTTCATGTTGCCGATGTCTTGCAGATAGGCAGCCGCAACATGCAAAACTTCGAGCTTCTGAAGCACATTGGCACCTTGAATAAACCCGTCATCCTCAAGCGTGGTCTCTCCGCCACACTGGAAGAGTTCGTAATGGCGGCTGAATACATCCTGGCCGGTGGTAACAAAAATGTCATCCTGTGCGAGCGCGGTATCAGAAGCTACGATTCCGCCACCCGCAACGTGCTTGATCTGGGCGGTGTGGTGGCTCTGCGCCACATGACACATCTTCCAATAATTGTCGACCCGTCCCATGCCTGCGGTCGCAGCGAACTGGTAGCCGATCTGGCTCGTGCCGCTGTTGCCTGCGGCGCCGACGGTATCATGATCGAATGTCACCCTGAGCCGGCAAAGTCAGTTTCCGACGCTCGCCAGGCCATTTCTCTGCAAGACATGATCGATATCGTCCGCAGTATCGAGCCCATTGCCCATGCCGTCGGACGCACCGTCGGAAGCCCTCATCTGGTACCGGCCAAGCCGGCTGCCGTGGTTCAGGTCAAGAATGTGAAGCGCACCAGTGCTCACGAGTCTCTGCTTGGTGAATTGAAAGCAATTCGCCGGGAAGTAGACAAAATCGATGCCACTGTGGCCGCCTTACTTGAGAAGCGTCTCACCCTGGCTCTGGAAGTAGGTGCCCTTAAAGACGAACTCAATCTGCCTTCTCGCGACCATGTAAGAGAGCGCGAAGTGATTGAGCTGGTCTCCAGATGCTGCTCCGACCCGCAAATAGCCGACAAAGTGCGCGATATCTATGAGCGCATTATGGAAGCCAGCCTGCAGTTGCAGAATGAAACCCCTGTGAACGAAAAGGTTGCTTAGAGCAAGCTCGGTTTGAGCTAGGGCATGGGTGCCTTCTGGTCCGTTTCGCCGCAGTAGGCAGGATGGGCCAGAAGGTACCGCAAAATCCAGAACATTCTGCGACTGAGCTTCTTTGACAGAAGTTCAATTGCGGTTCTTCCTGCCTGACTGCGTTTCCTGCCTCGGGCACTCTTGCCGTCTTTTGCTGGTCGTATCGCTCCGCTCACGCGTCGAACCTGCCGGGGCCAGTCAGGGTCCCGCAATTCAATATGTATAGCCATGGCTTGAGCCCTCAGAAATTGGTTAGAAAATTAGTAAGTGAAGCTATCAAATGAAGAAAGAATAGTTCAGGAAAATGTCAAAATATGGGCATTGAAGTTGGTTTAAGGCATTTCCGACTGATAAACCGTTATGGGGCAGCAAGCCGAGACTGAGCACCGCAGTCCCAAATTAGGCAGCGGTTGGCTTTAGACTTTTATTTTTCTTGCTTTTTCAGGTGTTTCAGATTCTATATCGCAGAGAGATGCTCCATGGGTGGAGCTTCTTTCAGTTGTGAGTTTGTTCCTGAATCAGGAGCGCTGGCCCATGAGCGCGCAGAGATACCGTCCATCCAGATAGCTCAACTCATTGGCGGACATGCGGCTCAGGCTCTCGTGCATTACTTCGATCAACTCGTCAAAAGAGCGCAGCAGTCTCACTATGCCGCGGGTGAAAGCTCCGTCCGGCTCATCAACGTGCATCATTACCAGTTCTTCCAGTCGTTCCTCTACATTCTGGGCGTGTGCGGTGATTCTCAAGACAACTCCTCGATTGCCGTTTTGTTGACTGAGTGCTTCCACAAACAGCGTCCGCTCCGTCTGCAAGAATCTGTTGACCGTATCAAGCAGATGCACAGCCGCGGTGAAACTTTTATGCTCTCCGGTTGCATTAACTTCAGCACGCAGAGCGTGACAATAGATGTTCCAGTTTTGCCTGGCGGCTAGCTCGCCTTGCCTGACTATAATCTCCAGGCAGTTGAGATTATGTCCGCTGGAAGCTTGCTTGGCAGAGGGTTTATCCAGCATACGCCTGAGTTTTTCCAGGGTCGTCTGGCCGTAGCCGGCATCAAGAGTGTCATGGGGATTTGTAACCAGCTTTACGCCCCGGGGATGTTCAATTTCCATCCCGGTATTTGCGCCGGTGGGCGTTTCTTCAATGTTCATAAATCCTGTCTTTGGCACCGGCCAGTGGATTCATGATTGCTGGCGGATGCCTGCGTTTGATTTTGTGAGGTACAGGAATGCCTTAAGTGACCCTTCTTGCATTATGACAGATTTCAAGATTGCCGGCGCGGAAAATAATGTGGCGGTGACTGCCTTTCGCCTGGCTGCCATGGAGATTTCGCGGTGGCGCAAAGGATAACCCGTCCTGGGGCTATTTCCCTTTTCAAGCAGGTATCATCTGTGCATCCGTATGTTAAGGACGAAAGATGTCAGTTCGTCACCGCCTGAAAAAGCTTGTTCACTGCATTGCCTTAGTAGCTACGCTCGCATTTGCGTCGCCTGTTTTAGCCGCCGGTGGTGGCGAGGGGAATAAGATGGAAGATACCCATGCTAAACCACTCAGTCCGGAATGTGGGATGCCTATGTGGTTTTACCGCTGTAAGCGAAATTTTCGCTATCCGGTACCGACTGACTTTGAATTCGCCTACATTGACAGAGCGGGCAATCTGGCAATCACCGGACCCTTTTCTATTGCATTTGACTTTGGCAAGGATGCGGCGGTAGTCGGTCTGGACCGATATACCATGACGGACGACGGTATCTGGAAATTGGAAGGAAATGCTTTCCGTTCAACTCGCAGTGCCGTTCTTCTTCCCGATGGTACGGTGAATAGGTTGCCCGGGCGTGTGGAAAGCCCTGGATGTACCGATGAATTGGTTGTGCTGGTGTATGATGCAGTTGCTCCTGGTGAAGATTACGCCGTCAGAGTTTATGATCTTGCTGATAAGAGTGGAGCACTTGTCACAAGTCACAAGTGGACCTATACCAAAGACTACAGCGAAGGGCTGGCGGTGATACACGAGCGGGTGCGGCGAGCCGATGCGACTGGCGCCAAGATGCTGCCGGAAGTTGAACTTTGGGGTTACCGCGACAGGCAAAATAAGTCAGTGATTCCTCCCCGATTTGTCGAGGCGGAACGCTTCAGCGAGGGTCTGGCTGTAGTATCTGAAGGGGGTCCCAGCTTCCGTAATATAGGCAGGAACGACCCGCGTTTTTATCACCCTTCCGATTACTTTTACATAGACAAAACTGGTAAAGTTTCCATCCAAGGACCATTTATGGAAGCTAGACCTTTTGTCAATGGACTGGCTGCCGTAATGCTTGCCGGCAAGTGGGGCTATATTGATAGAAGCGGCAAAGTCGTAGTTCCCTGTGTGTATGATTTTGCCGGTGACTTCAGCGGCCGGCTGGCTCCCGTTGAAAAAGACATGATGGTTGGCTTCATCGATGAAACTGGCAAGCAAGTAATTCCCTTTAAGTATAGAGACGCCAGGGAGTTTTCTTCCAGACAGCTTCCTTTCAGTCTGGCGCCCGCCACAATCGACGGCAGGCGCTGGGGTTATATCGATGAGAGCGGGGAATTCAAAATTGAGCCCAAGTTTCAGAGGGCCTTTCCATTTCACGGAGAAAGAGCGCTGGTCTTTATGGATATTAGGAAGGACCTTAAACCTTCGCAATCAGAAGCTCACTATTTTTACAGGGCCGCTCAGATCGCTCGCGATGAAGGTAATACTAATCTGGCCAGGAGCATGTGTCGCAGCATTGTTGATACCGCCAATGGTGCTAAGTGGGGCGAGCCGGCTGAAAAGCTCCTGTCTAATGCCCTTCCTGATCATGATGTTTCGCAAGAAGTTCTTTCTCTCTACAGGGAAGGTATGCTTCTAGCAAGCGGTGGAAAATTGGCTGAGGCCGAACAGCATTATAGTAAGGCTGCGAAGCTAGATCCCGGCTTTTTTAGCTCCTACGGTGCGTTGGCCTATGTACTGACGGAACAGAAACGATACGATGAGGCCGCTAAACTTTTGAAGACTACTCTGGCAAAGTTTCCTAACTATGCCAGGGGATACTGGCGACTCTCCCTGCTTTATAAGGCGCAGGGCAAGAAGGCACTTGCCTCAGAGAATCTAGAAAAGGCGCGCAGTATCGAACCTGATGACTGGTACTTTTCTGACTAGTCCCACCAGAACGAGACTTTCCCGGTTTCTCTGATGCTTCTAGCTATTTCTCTCAGTGATGCCGCACTTTCTATCTCATTAGGCGACAAATCACACTCGGGGTCAAAGAGAAAGTATTCCGTGCAAAATTCACTCAGATCATCCGGTATGTTTTTCAATCTAATCTTCATGCTGTCCCTGCTGGCTTCCAACACAGTGACGCCATATTTCTTGTCCCAATACTTTAGTTTGTCGATTATGGCCTCGGTTCCAAGGCTATCTGAGCAGGTGCCTGCACTTCTCACCAGCTCAAAGCCGGCACTAGCCGCCGGAATTTTGGCTATGGATGCGACCTTCGTTTGAGCCTTTGCCGTATAACGGGCGGGCGTTTCAATCAACCAGCGCCGTTCTCCTATCTTCTTGACTGTAGAACCGGGATCGATTTGTAGCTCTGGTCCTAGGATTGGCATAGGTGGCGAACAGTTCCAGCTTAGTACCAGTTCTTCGCCCATATGGTCCAGCTTATCCAGGGGTGTTGACGCTAGATAGCTGCTACTTTGTAGAACCAGAATGCGGCGTTCCTCCTTGGTTTTGCCATCTCTGGTTTTGTCGATTGGATAGATCGCCTCGTATGTTCGTGCCTTCTGCTCCTGGAAGCTAATCGTGTCTTTGCCAGTTCCGGAGTCCCTTAAAAAGGCAAGTGCATCTTCTTTATTTTTGAAGGTTCGACTATCGATCTCGGATTCGAGCGGTTGCATCCTGTATCCTTGCTCCTCCAGCAGTTCACAGAGCTTCTCAAAACGTGGATCTGGAATGAAATTGCCCTCGCCATTGCCTTTGTACTTGACTACAAGAAAATGCTTGCCTTTGTTTTCCTCTCTCAGTTCTTTACCGGCAAAGTGCGCTTTCAAGCTGGCAATTTCAGAGTTTAAAGACTCATCACTTGCAATTATTGCCGGATCGAATCGCCTTATGATTCTCCCGCCTTTGCGAAAGATTTCTGGGTGTGCATCTTGAGCTTCTTGCTGCATAAGTCCGGCATAGGGCTTAATTGCCTCCTCATATCGAAGTGCTCGATTACATTGTTCCTCACCGTGCTCTTTTTTGTATCTTTGAATGGCTTGTTGACTAGCTTCCTCTCGATCCTGTGCAATTGTTCTCTCCGAGTGAATGCGCATTGCAAAGTCTAAAGCCGGTTTCAACTCAGGACATTCTGCAGCGAGTTTTCGATAGTTCTCGATATCTTCCGGTAGAGGTTTCGCCAGTCCATAGGCTTGCTCCTTCTTGAGAAACGAATCTTCCGGCTCCTCCAGCCCGCCTGTCTTAATGATGCCCATGACAGGATTGAGCGTTTTCTTGATCAGCTCCAATACGCTCTCGTCAAACCCTAACTGCGCTGCCAGTCGTTTTTCCTCTTGAGAAAGCGTCATTGTCTTCGCTCCAGATTTGTCTTCTTTAGTTGTTGTGTTCTTATTGATAGAGGTTGCAGCATTCGGTTTGTCGGTACGCCTGTTGGCATCACTTCCGTATGCCTGTGCTTCTCCGGTAAGACTGCCTGCTGCCAGAAGCAGCGTCACTGAAACTTTAAGCCAGTATCTTTTCATGAATCGCATCCGCCATTTTCTCAGGGGACTTTGTGTCGGCGAACATAAAGAGGGCCGGCTCAATTAATTCCAGCTCCATCAAGACCAGGTGTCCGTCTTTGTTTACGCCGTCCACGCGAGCATAGAGAACCGGTTCGGGCAGGGATGAAAGAAGCCTCTCCGCGTCTTGAACAAGCCTGACCGGTGCTTCCATGGGCTGAATTTTTCCACCCAGATGGGGCTGGGTGCGAAAGTCACCAGACTTCGGCACTTTCAATACGGCGTGGCTGAACTGGTGATTGAAGAAAATCAAAGACCATTCCCCTTCCTTGCAAATGGCTTCTTCGAAGGGCTGCACAAGCACTGCCGAGTGAGCCAGTGCTTCGTCGAAATGTGCCTGGTTGACGGCGGCATCTTTCAGGGTGGATTTATGGGTGTGATAAGCCGAGGCTGAGATGACCGGCTTAAAGACTACTTCATTCCAGCCCTCTTCCTGCATGATCTCTTCCAGCCGGGCTGGCTGCCGCTCTCAACTACTCGGCTGGGAATTATCGGCTGTCCTTTCTCTTGCAATTCCACCAGATAACGCTTATTGGCGTTCCAGACCATGGTCTCATAGGAATTTACCAGAGGCAGTGAGGCTTGCTTCATTTGAGTCAGCCAACGGGTGAACTCTTCAAATTTATAAGTGTAATTCCAGGTGGAGCGCACCACTATCGAATCGAAGCCGTGCCAGTCTACACCTTCTGCGTCCCATGGTACGGCTACAGTTTCGATATTGTGCCTCGCCAGTGGTGCCACCAGCATGGCGTCATCATCGGTCAATTCAGGATGTTCGCTGTATGTCACCAGCGCTACTTTTTTCATTTGCCCACACTCTTCGCTATTTTTTCTGGTTCGGAATCATCAAACTGGCTGTCGTCTTCTTCCGACACTGACTTATACCAGGGCGAGAGCGAGCGGATTCGGCGTCGGTTCTGCAATTTTCACCAGTTTGTGACTGTCGGTGTGATGGAAGAGCTCGTCTTTGCCGCGAATTTTTAAGACGGTGTCTTCATCGTAAGACCAGGTACCGTCATCATTGATAGTTACTTTGATGCGAAACTCAACTGTCTTGAAGGCTTCTTCGAGAAAGGCATTTGAACAGATGCCGTTGGTGTTTGAACCCTGGGTGGCCACCAGTTCAAAAGTCCTGGCGTCGGCTGTAGCCTTACCTGTGGCCATGGCTACCATGCCGCGCGGTATCGTCAGGGTGTGAATTATGTTACCGGTGTCAGGCTCCCAGAGCCAGTATCCGACCTGGTCATGGAAGGTTTCCACTTCGCCCGGTTTGGTAATGTGGGTGTGATATCTAAGTCCATAAAAAAGCTGGGGACCGTTTGTTTGCGGATCGGTTGGTTGTAATTCTATTCTTTCTATGTACTGTTGCTCTACCGGTCCGTCTGCATCCGGATGCAGGTCGGTGCCTTTCTCGCCGCGCCAGATACCGGCCATGCCCGCCAGGGGACCGAGGTTCTTCAGGGTATCGACATCAAGATCTGCCGGTTCCGTATAAATGTCCTGGTAAGACTTGCTCATCTTTTCAGCCTCTCCCGCTCAAGCAAAAACTTTCGCATCATTATAGCCGGTGCAATACCGGTCAATCTTGCTTTCTGCTCAGGGCTTTGCTTCTTTCAGACCACAGTCCTTGGGTTTACCCTGAACTTTTGTCCGCCTTTACCTTCTTATTTGCCTTTGTCCGGGGGTGCCATAATCGAGCCACGATGTTAAAGGAGCGCGGTTTATGTCACGCCAGTGGATTTTTGGTGGTCTCACGGTAGCTGTCCTGGGTTCCCTGCTTATGGGGCGCACCTATGCCAGCTCAACTAACGGCATCATGACTTCCGGGAGTAACGCTCTCGGCAACTTACCCCGGGCCGAAATGGGTTCAGCGGAGCAAATCAAAGTGCATAAGAGTATGGCAAATAGCGAACTGCTGGGCGGCAAAGAGCGGTTCTCGACTTTTATTTCGACAGATAAGCCCATCTATCGAGCTGGTGAAAACGTGTACGTGCGCGGGGTTTTGCTCGATTCCCAGAAACTTAAACCCTTAGCGGCCAACCAATCGGCAAATGCCAGAATTGAGATAACCGGACCCAAGGGGGACGTGGTGGGCGGCGGCACCGTGAACACCCAGGACAGCACCTGGGGCTTTGCCTGGAAGGTGCCGGAGGGTCAGGCCGGTGGTCAGTATCTGGTCAAAGCCACCTATCCCTTCGATGGTCATGCGCCTTCGGAACGTAAGTTTGACATCCGCGCCTATCGCGCTCCCCGCCTCAAGTCTCAGATTACCTTCTTGCGTGATGGTTATGGACCGGGTGATAAAGTGAGCGCCACTCTCGATGTGAAACGCGCTGAAGGCGGCGTTCCCGCTGGAGCAAAGGTGACGGTCACCGCCCGGGTGGATGGCGTGGAGATAAGCGGCGGCACGGCTAGAGTCGATGATAAGGGGCTTTGTTCCGTGAGCTTTGCTTTGCCCGGTGAAATTCCCCGTGGTGAAGGTACTCTGGCGCTCATTATTGAAGACGGTGGTGTGGTTGAAACTGCTGCCAAAACGATTCCAATTTTGCTCCAGACTGTTGACTTGAAGATTTTCCCTGAGGGCGGCGAACTGGTTGCCGGCTTCCCCAATCGCGTCTACATTCAGGCCAATCAGCCAAATGGAAAACCTGCCGATCTCTCCGGCAAGGTCATGGCTGCCGCCACCAATTCCGTTGTGGCGGAGTTTTCCACCGAGCACGAGGGGCGGGGGCGCTTTCAGTTTACGCCCGAGGCCGGTAAGGAATACTACCTGACGGTGAGCCAGCCTGCCGGAATTAAGACGCAGTACCCGCTTCCGTCCGCCCAGGCGGCCGGCGCTCTCTTGCGCGCAGCTCAGGATGTCAGCCCTAAGGGAGAGCCGGTAACGGTGCTGGTTGGATCTACCCATGAGAAATTCAGCGTCACCCTCTCTAAGTGTGAGAAGCCAATTTCAGAGTGCCAGGTGGATTTGTCCAAACGCTCCGATGTGAAGCCCGGTACCCTCTTGCCTGTTTCCTTTCAGGTGCCTGCTGACGCCGAGGGCGTTTTGACGGCTACTGTCTGGAGCGACAAAGACGTGCCACTGGCGGAGCGTCTTGTTTTCCGCCAGCCGGCCCATCCCCTCAAGGTGAGTATCCGCGCCGACAAGAAAACCTATGTGCCCGGAGACAATGCCAAGCTGACGGTAAAAGCCACCGATGAAAACGGCAAGCCGGTTTCAGCCGTGGTAGGCGTTACCGTTACTGACGATAGCGTGCTTGAAATGATTGAAAAGCGCGAGCAAGCTCCACAGTTGCCGGTTATGGCCTTCCTGGAAAGTGAGGTTGACGACCTGGCCGATGCCCATGTTTATCTCGATTCCAAGAACCCTAAAGCGCCTCTTGCCACCGACTTGCTCTTGGGTACCCAGGGCTGGCGGCGCTTTGCCCTTATGGATCTGGCCAAGTTTATCGAGGCAAACGGAGATAAATCAAGGCGTCTGGTGGCACTCAAGATTCAAGCCCGCCATGAAGTGATGAGAGCCATGAAGGAAGACGGCATGATGCGCTTTCGGGGTGCTCCTCTGGCCATGCCTGGCGGTTTCGCCGGGAATATGGTAGCAGCACCCATGGCCATGGGCGCTGCTCAGCCTGTACCGGTTCCAGCGCCGCCACCGGCTCAGCTTAAAGCCAATGCCGCTCCCGATCGCTTTGCCGCTCTGCAAGAAAAGGCGGCCGGGAAGGGCGGCGAGGTCAAGGCTGAAGTGGAGCAGCTTGGCCTCGACAAAGACGTGAATAAGATCGCTATGCTCCAGGACATGAGGCAGGCTGCACCGGCTGAAGAAAGGGTGCAGTTGCAGAACGCCATGGGTGTAGCTGCCAGTCGCGCTAGGAAGCAGATGATTGCCGACGCCGAGTTTGCAGCCGACGAGATCAGTGCCATGCCTGGAGGCATGAATAACCTGGTCTTTGTGCGTGAATACGCCTTCGCGGTGCGAGCCGACAGAAAGCCCGGTGACCGCATAGATTTCAGCGAAACTCTCTTCTGGAACAGCGGCGTCAAAACTGATGCTGCCACCGGTGAAGCCACCATTAGCTTTGGCTTGAACGATAGCGTCAGCACTTTTAGAGTCTTTGCCGATGCCTTCGCCGGTGATGGCTCCGTCGGTGCTGCCGATATTGGTGTGGAGTCGGTGCAGCCATTTTATGCCGAGCTGAAAATGCCCCTGGAAGTGACAGCCGGCGACCGCGTTTTGCTGCCCATCAGTCTTGTCAATGCCACCAGTAGCGAGCTGGCTTCCCCCGATATTAACGTGGGCCTGCCCGGTGACTTCAAACTGCCCGCTCTTTTGAAGAATGGCACTACTATTGGTGCCGGGGGTAGGGTGCGCTACATCCAACCTATAGATATTGGTGCGGGCAACGGCACCAGTCCCTTTGCGCTCTCCGCCAGATCCGGTCAGTATGCCGACAGTGTCACCAGAAGCATCTCGGTCAAGCCCAAGGGTTTCCCCATCGAGCAGTGCTTTGGCGGTATCCTCGAACCCGGTAAGCCGGTGGTTCATACAATCACCATCCCCGGTGCCCTCGTCGTCGGCAGCATGTCTTCCAAGACGGCAGTTTATCCAACTCCCCTGGCCAATATGACGGAAGCTATGGAACGCCTCATCCAGGACCCCTATGGTTGTTTCGAACAGACCTGCTCCACCAGTTATCCCCTCACCATGGCCCAGCAATATTTCCTCTCTCATACGGGCGTTAACCCCAAGCTGGTGGAAACTTCCAAGCGGAAACTCGATGATGGCTATAAAAAGCTGGTCAGTTTCTGGTGCCCCGACAAAGGCTATGAGTGGTTCGGTGAAAATCCCGGGCACGAGGCTCTCACTGCCTTTGGACTCATGCACTTCACCGACATGGCCCAGGTACGCGAGGTTGATAAGAACATGATCGCCTCCACCCGTTCCTGGCTCTTCAAGCAAAGAGACGGCAAGGGCGGCTTCTCTCGCAAGCGCCGCGCCCTGCACACCTGGATTGAAGACAAAGATTGCTCTAATGCCTACATACTCTGGGCTATGCTTGAGACCGGTCAGCCGGCAAGCGACCTGGCTCCTGAGATAAGCAGCCTCAAGAGCGCCTCTGCCGTAAGCCAGAATAATTATGTGGTGGCACTGGCGGCCAATGCCCTTCATCTGTCCGGTGACAAGGCGGAAGCGAAGAAGCTGATGGCGAAACTTGCCGCCAAGCAGAAGCCCGACGGTAGTATTGCCGATGTGAAAAGCTCGATTGTGGGCAGCGACGGCGAAGCACTGGCTGTGGAAGGGGCAGCGCTGGCTACCCTTGCCTGGATGCGCGAACCTGAGTACGCCGGCAATGTGGAGAAGTCCATCAAGTTCCTGGCTGATTCTTGCAAGGCCGGACGTTACGGTTCAACGCAGTCGACGGTGCTGGCCTTGAGAGCCATTGTGCACTACGACCAGCTGAGAGCCAGACCGAAGGCGCCTGGAAAAGTGCGGGTCTTTGTAGATGGTCAATCCGTAGGCGACTGGGCGGCCTTCACACCTGCCACCGAGGGTGCTATCACTTTGCCCGACCTGTCCGAACTACTTCCGCCTGGCGAGCACAAACTGGAGCTGCGTATGGACGGTGGTTCTGCCATGCCATATTCCATGGCGGTCAAGTACAATGCCGTCACTCCCCAGACCTCCGACAAGTGCAAGCTGGACATGAAAGTAGCTCTCGCTCAGACCAAGTTGACTGAAGGCGCCGCTACGGAAGCGAACGTCGTCATCACCAACAAAGAGAAGGAAGTCTTGCCCACCCCGATGGCTATCGTAGGTCTTCCGGGCGGACTCGAACCCCGCCATGATCAGCTCAAAGAACTGGTCAAGAAAGGCAAGATCGACGCCTATGAAGTGCTCGGTCGCGAGGTTGTGCTCTACTGGCGCACCCTGCCGGAGCAAGCGCGGGTGGAAATTCCCATCAGCTTGATTGCCGCCGTTCCGGGTTCGTACACCGGTCCTGCCAGCCGTAGCTATCTCTATTACTGCGATGAGCACAAGCAATGGGTGGACGGTCTGCAAGTGGAGATTGCCGCAAAGTAAGTTGGTGCAATGATTTGGATAATGCCGCAGAGCAATAGCGCCGGCAATAAGGCGAAACTGTTGCTCTGCGGCGTTCTATTGCTTCAGGGCAGTATGCTAAGATTTCCCTGATGTCGAAGATATCAATCTTAGTGCTTGTCTTCTTTCTCGGTTTAGCCGGTTACCTTGGCTTTACCGGCTTCACTGGGCTCGATTCTGACCTGAAAGAAGTCAAGAAAATGGCAGCCAGTGTGGCCTGGCCCACTGCCGATGCCGTCATCACAAGTAGCAGCGTTGCTACTGGAAAAGCCAGCAAAGGGCGCCAGACCTTCAAACCAAAGGTCACTTACTCATATTCGGTAAACGGTCGTGCCTGCGAGGGTGAACGCATGGCCTTCAGCAATGCCTTAGATGGAGTAGCCAAAAGCCAGGAAGTGGCCGAAACTATCGCCGGGCGGTTTCCGGTTGGTTCCAAGCATAAGGCGCACTATTCGCCAGACAAGGTTGAAGAAGCCGTGCTGGTTCCTGGTGTCGAACCAAATCGTCTCTTTCTACCGTCTATCATGAATATTGTCGGAGCCTTTGCTCTCATTCCCTTTACTGTCGCCTTTTACTTCTTGCGCATGCGGAGTGGTGCTACCTTGATGCACCGACTGCTTTTTGTCTTTGCCATTGGTGTAATCTTTGTTTGCTCAATGTTGCTTGAAAGCTTCGTGAAAAACAGCATAGTCAGCTCCCTCGTCCCCGAAAAAAGCATATTGCACCTCGAGGAAGACGGCTACTTAGTTGACGGCAAGAAATTCCCCTATTAGCTTGTTGCTGGAAAGATATTAGTTGTCGCCGGTGCTCAGCCTTTCAACTTGGCATCGATGCGCCGCAGTGCCTCTAGAGCCGTGAGGGGTATCGATATTTGCCCGCTTGGTACCTGCGGCTCCCTGGGGTTGATGCGAATCAGGCTGCCGGGGTTGTTGCGAGCCATTTGCTCCCCCTTCCACCTGATGCTCGGAATGGCTTTGCCTGCTCCCAGTTCGATTATTGCCAGGTGTTCTATGGAATGTCGGCAAGCAACATGGCGCCGCTCCTGGTTGTTGCTTCTCTCCGGCAACCATTGAAAGTCGCCGAACATAAGCACGTTGGGGCGGGCTGTTTCACCGCAGAACTTGCAGAGGGGATAACTGGCGGCGCGCATGGTTTCAAAATCAATTTCAAACTTGTGCTCGTTTTTCCAGAGCACCGGCTTGCAGGGCTCGCAGCACTGCAGGTGGTGAATCGAGCCGTGAATCTCGACTATCCTGTCTTCATCAAATCCGGCTTTTTGAAATTGCCCGTCCACGTTTGATGTCACCACATGGTAGTCCAGGTTGAAGCGTTTTATCCAGTTAAGCAAAATGCCGAAACCTTCATGGGGCACGGTCTCTCTATAGAGGTTTGTGCGATGCCCGTAGAAGCCCCAGCCGAAGGTGGGATCGTGGGTCAGGTGCTGAGGGGTGGCCATCTGCGAGAAGTTGAGCCCCAGTTTTGCATAGAGAGGGTAGGCTTGCCAGAAGCCTTCGGTGCCGCGAAAGTCCGGCAGTCCGGAGTCTACACCCATGCCGGCACCGGCAGTGATAATCAAAGTTTGCGCCGAGGAGATCTGCCTGGCGGCCTTCTCGATTTTTTCTTGGACCTGCTCCTCTTGCATTTCTACCACTGGTCTTTACCTGTTACGTCTCTGACTCTGCTACGGGTTCTTACCTATTCCGTCTCTGTCTCTGCTACTGGTCTTTACTTGTGTCTCTACCATTGATCCTTCATCTGCTTTATGAGTGCCGTTACCAGTAGTTTTGCCGCTTCCGGCAGCACTTCGTTTTCAAAGTATTTCTTGCCGCCGCTGGTATCTGCCGTCCATGGTGCTTTGCCCACGGTGAGGCGATCTACACGGGCCATGGTCTTGCCCGTCTGCAAGTCGACGATGCGGGCAGAAACTGTAAATGTATAGCGGTTGGACCATCTGGTGGGGCGCCACATGATTTCATCCACGACCCCTGTGAGCAGGTATCGCTCAGAGACGGCGGTGCCTATGGCTTTGAAGGCATCTTCGTTCCAGCCGCTCAAATTGAGATAGCGCTCTTTTTCAAGGTAGGGAAACTTGAGCCTTATCTCATTGCTGGTCTTGTTCTGGTTGATGACTTTGATATTGGTGCCCAGTTGTTTTGCCAGCTCGGCCTCAACTTTGTCACCCAGGGTGAGTGGCAAGTCGGTCAGCTCATCGGGACTGTTGATCACACCCCAGAGCACGCCCTGGGAAGAGTAGGTGACCATCTTCTCGAAGATGGCGCCAAATGGTGCAATGCCAAGGACCTTCGACGCCGTTACCGGGGTGGTGCTGGTGGCGGTAGTGCCGGTAGTGGCAACTGTGCCTTTGCCTGTGGAGCCCGGGCTCGTGGTTGATGTTGCGCCGGAACTGGCGTTATCGCTCTTAGTGCCGCCAGAGGCTGATGCCACTCGCTGGGAGTCTGGCTTTGTGCCGCCTGTCACTGAAGCAACTGGCTGGGCATCGGTTTTTGTGCCGCCGCCGGCTGATGCATTTTGCTGGACGGCAGGACTGGCCGTTGCTGCGGTGCTTGTGGCCGCTTGTTGTTTCACTGCTACAGGCGCCGCCTCTTGAGTGACTGCTTCTTTTGTATAGGGCTCGGTTTGCCGTGGTCTAGTCGGTGGTGCCATCATGGCCAGTTCAGTACCATTCCAGCGCATCTTCATGTCGGGATTTTGGGGCGCCCGTCTGTCGAACTGTACTTCTTGCGCCACCAGATCGCGCAGTGCCGCGTAGGCTTCCGACAGTTTGGTGCCAGGTCCTTTGCACTTCAACGCGGACATTAGATTATGTGTGAATACACCGTTTTGATAGCGTTTTGATTCCCACGATTTTTCGTTGGCACGGCTTGATGAGATAACGATTGTGCCTTCACCGGCGATACTACCGACATCGAAGTTTTGAGAGCGTGAAAATCCTTTGCCGCCCACCTCGGCGGCTCCGCTGTTGCAGGCATCGAGCATGACGATGACGCGGTCGCAGGCGGTGCGGCGGCGTATGGTGGTGGCCAGATCTTGCAGTTCGATTGCCGAAGAAAAGAGATTGTCCACATCGGTGTCGTAAGCAACCAGGAAGTTTTCCCCTGCCACGTCCATTTCCTTGGGGCTGCCGTGGGTAGAGGCAAATACCAGCACCACGTCGTCTTCCAAAACGCGCCTCGGTAACCAGTCGTCGCCGACGGCTCTTTGAATGGCATTTTCGGTGGCTTCTTCGTTGGTAAGCAAGAGAACGTGGTCGGCTGCGAAATTGCCCTCCTTAATTAGATAAGCGGCGAAATCCCGGGCATCCTTTGAGGCATATTGCAAAGAGGGAATGCGTTTGTCTTTGAACTTGTCAATGCCAATTACAACCGCCCATTTGTCTCGGATGGGTTTGTTTTCGACCGCGGCGGCTCGGTTGCCTTCGCCTGGTGCGCCGGTGGTATGGCTAACGCCGGACGGTCCGCCGCCGGGCTTACCGGTCGCACCCTTCCCGGCATGAGGGGCTGATTTTGTGGCGCCGGCGCTTGAATGCTTTGAGCTAGTTGGGTTTGCGGCGATTAGTCCGGCTTTTCCTGAGAGCTTAACCGTTATCGGTTTAACAACAAAGGGCTTTTCCGAAAACGGTTTATCCAAAAATGGTTTTTCCCAAAATGGTTTTTTCCGGAGCGGTTGCAATTGCCCCGGCTCTAGCTTGGCATCCCCTGGGGTGTCCTCGCTGACCTGCGCCAGCGCAGCAAAGCTCTGGGCCTGCAGGCAGGCGATTAGAAGAGCGGACGCCAGAATCCGATTTTGCACGACAATCTCCATCTAAAGTGCATAGATCATAGACGCAATTCCACCCAGGTTGGCATATTAAACCGCCGCTTGACAAGGCGGCTTGGCTCGGGACTGCCTTTGCGCGAGGGTGAACCTAAAGCGAATCGCTCATTACTTCATCGGGGCAGGGTCCGGAATGGGGTGCATGCTTGCAGCACTTCTTGCCGTCCCAATCGTGCCACTCTATCTGGTGCGTGTGCACGTAGGCATCAACTGCCACGCCCAGGGTGGGGAAGAAATTCTCTTCGCCGATTTTCTGGAAGAGTCCGTAATTTTTTAACTGGTCTTTCACCGGCCCCTTCATTTGCGCAAAGCCCAGCTCAATGGAGACCGCGTTCAAGTCATGCTCAAGCTCCCGCAGGGCGTCCGCTGCCGTGGAGTCGATATCGGTGACAGGCTCGGCCTCAATAACAATTCGTTTGACCGCCGTTGGTGCATTGGCAATGGCTTCCAGTGCGCATTCCCGGAAGAGTCTGGCGTTGGCGAAAAACAAAGGTGCGTCCCAGCGAAAGAGCACCAGACCCGGTATTTGTTTGGCCTCAGGGTGCCGGCTGATATCGTGGTAACCCTTTAGCCCTTTGGCTCTGCCTAGAACGGCGCTATAGGGTCTTGAGGCGCGAATAATGAAGACCAGGAGCGAAATACCAACTGCAATGAATATGCCTGGAATAACCCCCGCTACTGCCACACCCAGAAAGCAAGCCAGGCAGGCTACAAACTCGGCTTTGCGCACACCGTATAGCTCGATGACGCTGCTAATATCAACCAGTGAAAGACAGGCGCAAATAACAACCGCTGATAGAGCCGTATGCGGCACATTCATGAGCAGGCTGGGAAAAATGACGATTAGAAGTGCCACGCAGATGGCGCCGGTAACGCTTGTCAGTTGTGTCTTGGCTCCGGCAGCTTCAGCCACCGGTGTGCGCGAGGCGCTTCCCGTCACCGAGAAGCCCTGAAAGAAGCCGCTTGCAACGTTGCATAGACCAAGGGCAAAAAGCTCTTTGTTATCATCGGTTTCATACCGCCCACGCAGAGCAAATGTGCGTGATACCACCGACATGTCGGCGAATGACACTAGCGCAATAGCTATGGCGCTGTGAAATAGCAAGTTCAATTCCTTTTCGCTCACCTCGGGCACGCGCCAGGCGGGCAGCCCCCGGGGAATTTCTCCCACCACCGAGAGTCCGGTATGATGGGCGAGATTGAAGAGTGATACCACTACAGTAGCCAGGAAGACTGCCAGCAGCACCCCCGGAAACTTTGGCAGCCAGCGCTTACACGCCAGAATAATAAGTAAGCAGGTGCCACCAATGGCGAAGGCAGTATGGTTCACCTGATTGCCGGCAATACCTTTAACAATGCCGCTGGCCTCGGTGACTACGTCCAGTCCTTTTACCTTGAAGCCAAGTAAGGTTGGCAGCTGACCGAGAATGACGGTAAGGGCGATGGCATTGAGATAACCGAGTCTAATGGGCTTTGATAAAAGGTCGGTGATGAAGCCCAGCCTCAGAAGTCCGGCTGCTACGCACATCACTCCGGCAAGAATGGCCAGCACCCCGGCAAGTTCCACCGCATGGGCCGAGCCCCTCGCTGCCAGGGGCAAGACGCTGGCTGCGATAATTGCCACCAGGGCAGAATCTGGACCCAGAACCAGAATGCGGCTTCTACCGAATATGGCGTAGGTAACCAGGGCGGTCATGGTGGCGTAGAGCCCGCAGATAGCGGGCAAGCCCGATGCTTCGGCGTAGCCCATGCCTACAGGCACAAGAATAGTGGTGAGTACCGCTCCGGCAGATAGGTCTCTTAAGAGCCAGCGCCGCTTGTAAGTGCGTAAGAGCTTCAGTCCCGGCACCCAGCGCCCCAGACCATGGGGCTGGGCTTCCCTTTTAAAGGGATTTAGGTGACTGTTTTGACTGGGAGCTGTCATCGGACCCTGAAGTTGCTGCCTGAACAATTACCTCAAGCCGTGGCATTATACAGGAGGTCAAGCAAAACCTGACAGTTTCAGGCGCAAATCTCTTGATTCCAGCCCTGTCTTCCAGTGTGCTTCGACTCCGACTTGGGCGCACTGTATAAGAGATTCAGGACAAAGTCCGGTCCTCGCTCCTGCCAGGTGCTGATGGCCATTTCCTGTGCTCTCTGGGCTACTTGCGCGGCTTTTCCGGAGTCAAGGTAGTCCATTATTCCCTCGCGCAGGCTGAAACCTTCATGATTTAGACAGCAGGCGATTCCCAGGTCTTCTGCAATGGCAGCACTATAGCTCTCTCCCATATAGTCTCTGGCGGTCGGGCAGATTGTATGCAGAGCCGGCACCATCGATAGCGCTGTTTGTGCTGCTCCCACGCAACGCGACGCTCTCAGCAAGACCAGGTCAGCGGTGTTTCTCAGCTTGTGGTGCTCTGCCGGCGGCAGTGAGGGGTGACCGATTATTTTGAGGTTCTTGCACTTACTTACCACGGGGCTTAACTCCGCCACAATTTTCTCGTGCAAAACCAGCTGCAGAGGATGTTTTGCTGCGTCCAACTCGATCAGCAATCGACTGACAAAGCCTCTACACTCATCAAGCTGCCTGGGTGTCAGCCAGCCGCCGGTGAAGGTGCCCTGGTGCATGTCTATATATTCCGGATTGAGGTCTAGAAAAATTGTGCACTTAGCCTTAGCAGAGGTCGCCTTTTCCGCTCCAGCATGGTTTAAAGAATGTGCCTTTCTAGCTTCTGCCAGGGCTCTGAACCAGGACACGTCTTCCTTTGGGAAGGGCTGCGCAATCCACTGGAAGTTGATTTGATCCTTCATCGGCAGCAAGTCGCCGAGACGATGATCGAAGAAGTAGTTGGTCAGACAATAGGCTTTGAGCTGCCGATAAATGTCTTTGCAAAAAGGGCTGGGCATATCTTCCAGCCTTTCCGGCCAACCACCGTCGATAATGATTGCCGGTACCGAACGCTCAATGGCGTTTGCCGGCACAAAAGTACGCCAACCAAAGCTCAACATGCCGTCATACTTGACGCTTCGCAGCTGTTGCCGCACTTCCTTGTAAATGGAGTCGGCGGACATATCTGGGGTTGCTTCAAAAACGATATCGGGAGTCAGACCCACCAGATTTAGCTTCTCTACGGAGCGCAGGTCGGTCACCAACCTGTATTCGATAGCGCGCTGATTCAGGTGATGAACAAAACCGGCAGCTTTACTCGCACCGCCCAACCCGCCAACGAAACTTGAATTTATCAGAAGCATTGGAATCCCCGACTGATACCGACTTAAAATAGCTAGATACAAACTGGTACCGACAGCCACGCTACTTATAGCGACTGCTGCCTGACAATTGAAGGCAAAGCAAGGAATCCCCGGAGGGAGTTTGAAGGTCTAGTAAGGTGCCTTTATTTTCAGCATACACGCCCAATCTTTCGATAATCTTTCCTGGAGCCCCAGGCAGAACTGCATACGCTCTGGTGAGCCCGCCTGTCTTGATTGCATATGCTCCAAATTGTCAGTAGGGTACTGCTGAGCCACTATTAAGGGCAGCAGGTGCCGGAAAAGGTATCATTAGTCGTTGGTTGCGGACCTTTTGCGGCGTGGCGCCGTCATAGATTTAGAGCAAGTCAGATTTTGGGGACACGTGTTAATTGTGTTGAAGAACGAGAAGATTTTTGTAGTATCGCTTTTGAGTCTTTCTTTGATGTCTTTGCCGGCGGTGGTGGCTCCGGTGGTGGCATCTCCGACAGAGCTTGCTGCTCCTACAAATAAGGTGTTAACCGAAGCCGAGATTGCCAAAGCACGCGGCAAGGGCAGTGAGGGCAGCGAAGGCAGCGAAGTTGGAATCGCTGTAGTCGACACCCAGCGAAAGAAGCAATTTTTCTACAATGAGAAAAAGCTTTTCCCGATGCAGAGCGTATGCAAGCTGCCTGTTTCAATTGCCATCCTGCGTCTGGCCGACGCCGGTAAACTCTCGGTGAAAGACAAGATAACGGTGCGCAAGGCCGATGTGCTTACCATTCACAGCCCCATCAAGAAAGCGATCAAAGGTAAGCAGTCTGATTTCACCATTCGCAATTTGATCACGCGCTCTATCTGCGATAGCGATAACACCACCTGCGATATCTTAATCAGCCGCGCCGGTGGTGCCGCCGCCGTCACGCGCTTGCTGGAAGAGGCAGACGTTAAGGGCGTGCGCATTGACCGCCCCGAGGGCAAATTGCAGCCTGATAGCTTGAAAATTGAGACCTTCTTGAGTGACCCTCGCGATACCACCAGCCCCGAGGCCATGGTAGACCTCTTGCAGAAGCTCTATAGCGGTAAATTGCTATCCAAGAAGTCTACGGCTCTGATTTTGCAAGACATGTTCAATTGTCAGACCGGACAAAGTCGCATCAAAGCCGGTTTGCCGGCTGGTTGGACGCTAGCCCATAAGACCGGCACCGGCCGTGATGTCTCCGGGCAAAATGCCGGCACCAATGATGTGGGTGTGGCTGTTGGCCCGGCCGGCGAGACCATATACTTTGCCATCTTTGTGAAAGGCTCTAAGGCAAAAATTGAGGCGCGGGAAGCACTCATGGCGAAAGTCGCAGCCAAAGCCTGCGCCGGAGAGCTTTAGGGGAACTCGTGTATCTGAATTTCTAAAGGGTGAACGGCGTTTGAGTCTTGAGCAGGCAAAGCGACTGGCTCAACGCTTTAGTCTTGATATTTCGGCTTTTATAGAGTGAGTCTCTTTTGGGGAACGGTGCCCTGGCACAGGCTCGTCAGGAAATCTGCACCGACGCCCCTGCTTTTTTGAGCAAACTCGCTGCTTCTTCAGCCCTTTCCGGTAAAGCATCGGCAAAAATCACAACCGGCGCCGAGTCTAGTACGTCTCTGGCGTCTGAATAGCTTACGTCTAGCAACTGCATGAGAACATTAACTACCTCGGTGGGGGCATACCCAGCTTCTAGAAGCGTGAGAGATTTCAGCTTGCGCTCTAATGGCGGTGTGGAAGGACGCAGAAAGCTAAGCGGATCGCTCTCGTTGAAGGCTTCGAAAACTTTGATCGAAGTCTTGAACCCTTGCTCATTTGCTGTTTGGTTCACGGTGGTGAAGCCGGCGCAGAGATCGTCAAAAATTGCTCCGATCGTTAGAGGCGCGGCGCCGAATTCATCGCCGCGGCGCCAGGCTGGTCCATATCGGCCTCCGCGGGAGAGCTCAAGAAAGGCAGAACCCGGTGCACAGAGGATCTCCAGCAGGGCGGAGATTTTTCCAGGCAGTTCCTCCTCCTTTCTCTCTTCCCAGGGTACCCACAGTTCGCAGATCGCGACAACGGGATTATGGGCATGGTTGATCTCTTGCTGCACCCGCCCGCCTTTGCAATAGAAGAATTCCCCAAACTCTCTGGGCATGGTTATTGTATAGTCGTGGTGCACAATTACTTTTGATTCGATGGCAAATGCCTGGGGTATATCGTCGTCGCAGTCAGTCCAGATGCCGCCTTCATTTTCTTTCGGATGCAAATCATGTCTCTTTATAAACTTGCTAAACGGCGATTCTTCAAAGGCTTCGGGCAAGCGGCTCCAGTTGGCTTTTGCGCTCAGCCAATCTGAATGGCTTTGCAAAACTTCTGTCAGTTCCCGGGCTACTTCCTCTGCTATTTCGCAACTGGGAAAACTACCAACAATGGTATAGCTGCCGCTGTTGTTGCTGGCGAAGGCATTCCATACCTTTACTTTCACGCTTGTCCTCCCGGTCTTTGGATTGCTATTGCTTCTTTCCCGTCTTCTCTGGCTGCTACTTCTTCTTCTTCTTCTTCTTCTTCTTCTTCTCTTTTGGCTCGTGCCCAGTGGTCGGCATGATTTTCGCGAGAGCAGCCCGGCATCAGGGCCGCGCTCTCCAGTTCACTGCGCCTTTTATTGTAGATGTTCATAACATCCGCCGCTGTTTTCACCGGCAGCGCCACCTGGTGAAAACTGCAGGGCTGAATTTTCTTGTCGCTGGTAATTACCAGAAATTCGCGCCCCGCTCCACAGTCTGCTTTATTGAAGAGGCGCGGCACGCTCTGCATTTGCTCTCCCCAGCAAACACCCAACTTAATTTGGCAGCGCCCTTTGAGTGCGGCAGCCATTAGCTTTATGGTTCCAGACAAAGCATTGGTTGATTCCTTCGACAAGTGCATGTCTTGATCGTAGCCGTTGTAGCTAAGTAAAAGTATGTCTCTGCATCCCAGCTCGCAGAGCTCAAGAATTGTAGTCTCAAGAGTCTTGAGCCTCTCCGGCGTAACCAGATAATTAACCCCAAAGCGTGCTTTCTCCCTTGCCAGCATGGCAACCATGTTGCGCCAGTCGTTATCGTCATAAAGGGAAAGTCGCAGCTGCCCGTATTTCCCTTTGATGGCTGCTAAGTCTTCCGTTGAAAGCGCCAGACCATTGGTGGTGAAATTCACCGCCAGGGGCGTTTCATCATAAAGCCGGCAGACAAGCTCGGCAAAACCAGGGAAAATCCAGGGCTCGCCGCCACCGAAGGCTACTTCCAGAAGCCCGTATTGTGATAGCTCGGCAAGTAGTGTGAAGGCTTCATCAATAGTCCAGTCGCTGTTTGATTTGATATCGAGAGCAAAATGTGCAAGCCAGATTGCAAGAGTTCGTAATGGCGAACTGCACCATGCGCGGAGCGGTCTGTTTAAGATGCGCTGTCTCTTCGCCTTCGCAAAGCACGTTTAACCCGGTGTCGCGGTCGAAAAGCAAAAGCGCCCCGTCAAGGGCAAAGCGCCGCAAGTGAGCAAATTGTGCGGGCAATTCTACAGGCAGTTGTGCAGACAATTCTGCGGATGACCGGGCCGGCAATTGTGCAGACAACTCTGCAGATGACCGGGCCGGTTGTTGGGCAGACAACTCTGCGGATAATTCGACTGGAAGCAGCCCGCACTGCTCTGCGGATGATTCTTCCGGTGAAGGTATCGAGTTCGGGGGCGAGGTCATTACATCCGATGCCTGTTCGGGTTCACAAGTGCTTTGCGGCTAGCATGATTAGTTTACTCCGTCGCGCTTACCTGCGCGCTTAGCATCCTCGGTTTAATGGGGCGGCGAAGCACTTTGTTTGAGTCCGGCTATAATTGTGCGGTTTATTTCTTCCACAGGTGGCTTCCATGCTCACTGTATTTTGCTCGCCTTCCCGCTATGTGCAGGGGAAAAATGCCACCGACGCCCTCGCTGACGAGATGGCTAAGTTTGGCTGGTCGGGCAAAGTGATGATTATCGCCTGCAAGTCGGCGGCTAAGCTTCTCAGTGATACCTGGCAAAGCAATTTGCCCAAAGCCGGGTTCACGGTCTTAATCGAGAAATTCTCCGGGGAGTGCTCCACAAGCGAAATCGACAGGCTCACTCAAATTGCCGCGGCGCAAAAGGTAAGCGTGGTAGTTGGTGCCGGTGGCGGCAAGGTGCTCGACACAAGCCGGGCGGTTGCCGCGCGGCTTGACCTGCCGGCTGTGAATTGCCCCACGGTGGCCTCCAGCGATGCCCCCTGCAGTGCCCTTTCTGTGGTTTACCGCGAGAACGGCGAGTTCGATCAATACTTCTTTTACAAGCGCAACCCCGACCTGGTGCTAGTGGATACCGCCGTCATCGCCCAGGCGCCACCGCGCCTGCTGGTGGCCGGCATGGGCGATGCCCTGGCCACCTGGTTTGAGGCCGATACCGTCATAAATGCCAGGAAGCGCAATCAACTGGGTGGTGGCACCACCATTAGTGCGCGGGCCCTGGCTCGGCTCTGCCACGAAACTTTGATGAACGATGGTCTAGCCGCCCTCAATTCGGTGCGCAAGAAAGCCGTCACCCCGGCTCTTGAGCGCCTGGTGGAAGCCAACACCCTGCTCTCGGGGCTGGGCTTTGAGTCTGGCGGTCTGGCTATCGCCCATTCTGTGCACAATGGCTTGACCACCCTGCCTGAAACCCATCATTATCTGCATGGCGAGAAGGTAGCTTTCGGACTGCTCGTGCAGCTGGTGGCCGAGGGCAAGCCCTCCAGTTTGATTGCCGAGATTATGCAATTCTGCAGCCAGGTGGGTTTGCCCATCAGCCTGGCGCAACTGGGCGTCAAGGACCATTCCCGGGAAAGCCTGCAGGGCGTTGCCGTACGAGCCAGCGCCCCGGGTGAAACCGCCCACAATGAGCCCTTCGCCGTAGATGCCGACCTTCTGCTCGATGCCATCATGGCTGCCGACGCCCTCGGCTCTCAGTTCGCGGCTTAAAAGATTAAATTGAACCGGCACCCAATTTTGTTGCTTTTGACCGCTTTACAACCCTTAAATAAAGGTATAGAATCTGCGTCAGCTAAAAATAGTGGAAAGATCTATTTTGGCCCGGCCTTAACCGGTCGGAGCGTGGCAAATTTTCAGCCATGCTGTGCTCCTTACCAACAACTGACCAGATAGGGCCAGGCTTTTTGCCTTTGCCCGCAAGCACCGCTGCGTTCGCGTTTGCGTTCTAGATATAGATTGAATTCGCTTTCGCAGCCAGGTGCATTCACGTTTGCAGATGCTTCCTGCGAGGTTCCCTCCAGGGGCAGTGAAACGTGGCTTCGCATCAATTCATTCTCTCCCTCTTACTATACTGGAGCAATCATGCTATCTAATCTTCGTTTCAGAGTAGGACCTTTAGGTCGCATAAAACGCGGCGCCCAGGAATTTCAGGGCACCAGCCGCCGCGCCGTCAATTTCTTACCAGGTCAGAATTTGTCGCCCAAGTCTCGCGTCAATCTGGCACTATCCAACAAGCAGCCCATCTTGCCGCAGCTCATTAACATTGAGGCGCAGAAGCTCTCGGGCTGCATCAAAATGGAGTCGAGTCGCTACAAATCACGCTCGGCGGCACTCATATATAAAGGTCGGGTGATCGCCTGTGTCTACGGCAGCAAGTCGCGCCCCGAGCAGGTCTTCGGACCGGAGGCCTATGGGCTGATGATGAGCGAGATAAGCTCGGTAAATAGCGATGTAGACAGCTATATTCTCGCTGATGACCTGGTGGAGTCTGCCGCTGCCATGTTCCATGGCGGCGTGTTCAATCCGGCGCCGGCTGAAGATAAGCTTGAGTCGCTCTCGGGTTGCATGCAATTCATTCATGACCTGGCTGCTCCCGGTTCCATCGCGGTGGTAGATGAGGAGGGGCATCCGGTTTGCTTCCTCTATCTTTCAGGGGGCTCCCTGCTTGGTATCAACTCCCTCAATTCCCTTGTGAAAGACAAAGATATTCGCTCACTGAAGCAGTATATTCAGAAGCATCAATCGGAGATTCTGGCTAATTCCATGGTCACCGCCAGTAGTTCCATCGATGCCCTGTCTTTTAGCCTCCTCGGGCAGAGTGATCCTCAGTTACGCCCTCAATCGAGGCTGGGAGTATGCAGCGTGTCTGAGCTAGATGCCGTGCGGGAAGCCGCCAATCTTGTGGGGGTATACTCCTTCAAGCCTACCGAGGCGGCTAGAGCCGTGCGCTCCGATAGATTCATCAGCCGAAGAGACCTCTCTGCCAAGCAAACCAAGATTGGCTACAGTGTACACACCAATTTTGATATCAGCACGGGGGCTTGAGCGCTGACTGCAGAGAGGGCTACAGCAACTTGAGGCTCAAGCAGCGAGAGGCTAAGGCAACTTGAGGCTGAAGCAGCGAAAGGCTAAAACAACGAAAGGCAAAAACATCGAAAGGCTAGAACAAGCAAAGGCTGGATAATATAGAATGCGGGTGGCAATATAAACCTTGCCACTCGCATACTTCCATACGGTGAAAAATGGCAGAGGAAAAATTCCAGGAATTCCAGGAAGAATTAGTTGAAGAGATAAAGCTGAAGGTTTCCGGAGACTCTCAAGATGGTGCCTCATCCGACAGTCGCAGTTCTCTAGGCAGTGCATCCGGTGAACGGAGCAACTTGACGGAATTTCCCTTCGAGTCGACAAATGTACCCGGCTCTTCCAACGGAGCAAGCGGAATTCTCCCTGTCGGCACGGTGATAGACGGTAAGTATGAAATCCTGGCTCTGGTCGGCTCGGGCGGCATGGGCAGGGTCTATCTGGCAGAACAGAAAGAGTTAGGCACAAAGGTGGCGCTCAAGGTGCTGCACAGGCACCTGCTCGACTCGCCTAACGCCGCCGCCAGGTTTAGGCAAGAAGCCCGCGCCGCCTTCAACCTGAGCAGCAGAAACCTTGTCTCGGTGCTCGATTTTGGGCAGGTCAATCAAGAACAGCCCTATCTCGCCATGCAATTTGTAGAAGGCGTCAGCCTGCAGGATTTTTTGAAGACCAATGGTCCGATGTCGTTCAGCCAGTGCATCTTGCTCCTGAGGCAAGTGTCCGCCGCTCTTAAAGAAGCGCACAGCAAGGGCATTGTGCACCGCGACATCAAACCTTCCAATATTCTTCTTTCGGGTGGAAAACTTGAAGAGGGCAGCGTCAAAGTTGTAGATTTCGGAATCGCCAAAGGTTTTGAAAGCAACGAATCTTCCATCGAGAAGCTTACCAGTACCGGGCAACTGATCGGCAGTCCCCTCTACATGAGCCCGGAGCAGGTTCACGGCACAAGCGTAGACGCGCGCAGCGACTTGTATTCGCTTGGCTGTGTGATGTTCGAGTGTCTAACTGGCACGCCGCCGTTCCGCGGGGAAACAGTCATTCAGACATTGATCATGCACTGCAAGGAAAGCCCACCGAGCCTGAAGGTCGATGGTAAAGACTCTGCCGCCTTTGCCGATGCTAATTCGATTTTGTCTAAGCTTCTGGCAAAAGAACCTGGGCAGCGCTACTCCGGCGCCGCTTCCCTCATGAAAGAACTGGAGCGCGTCGGCTCAGATGATCTGAGCGGATTCTCACCGGCGAGAAGCGGCGAGGAAGCGGATAAGAATGGGGGAGATAAAAAGGAAAAAGACAACGGGAATGGGCAGGGAAAAGGCAATGCAGGCGGGCGGAAGTATCTTGCAATTGCCACTGTGGTGGCTTTGTTGCTTTCGCTTGCGGTAGTCTTCTTTGTGAAACCATTTGATTCAAGTAAATCTGCTCAGCTTCCGCCTCAGGCTCAAAGGCTCAGCCCCGAGATGGCAAACGCTCGCCTGGAAGAGTTATACAAACTCTCTAAGTCTGATGATGTGAGCAACTCTGAGGCATACAAAAAGAACATTCAGTATCTGCAGGAAGCAATCTCACTCAGCAATTCTACGTTTGGACCAATGAGCCGGCAAGCGGCTGAATCGTATAATCGCCTCGGTCGCCATATTGAGTTTGGCATTTATGATGAAAGCAGCGACAAAATGATGGCTGATGCATTCAATCGCGCCATTGCTATCGCAGAATATTTGAAAGCGCATCCAGGCGAACTCGGCGATATTTCGCTGCCTGAATTGAATAAGTGTCTGCAGCGCTATCTATTTGACAGGGCTTCTTGCATTGCCCAAACTTCCAGTAAAGAGAAGGGCGAGCTGTTTGCTCGTGCCTTCGCCCTGGGCGCCTTGCCCGACCCCGACATTTCGCAGGGCGATTCTTATCTCTGGTGGAATGCTTATTCAATGTATTTGCTAGACCAGGGGCAGGTGCTGGAGTCCGCTCGCATCAGGGTGCAAATACATACGAGCAGTAAGGTGCCACTGCCGCCGGTGGAGGCTCTGAGCAAACAGCCGAATGGTTCTCTTGCGGGCACGTACTATTTTCAAGACAAGCGCCTCGATCAGGTGAACGGCGAATTTCGGCTGAATCTGCGGGTAAACGGCGACAAGGTGGAGGGCCGGTATGCTTACCAGCCCGGCAAAGGTTCTAGTGAAAAGGCAATCGGCAACTTGAATGCTGCCAAGCCTGATTTTCAAGGAACTTTCAAAGACGGACACCTGCTGGCGCGCATTAGCTTTGCCGACGGCTTTGTCGGCGAGTATGCAATAGTGCGGGTGGGTCCCTATCTATCGCTTTCTCTTGTGAAGCACTGGGATACCGGCAAGAGTGGTGAGCATCGCCATCCATACTATTTCCCTGCCCATGAGATTTTGATTGAGGATCAGACTGGGAAGTGACATCGAGATTGTCTTACAGTCGCTACGTTGAGATTGTCTTGCAGTTGCTGCGTTGAGATTGTCTTGCAGTTGCTGCGTTGAGATTGTCTTGCAGTTGCGAGCTTGAGATTGTCTTGCAGTTGAATTTGATTCAGCGAAGCTCTTTGGCGAGAAGCTCAGCGAAGTAAACCTTCCGCGCCGCCTTCTCTTTCACAGAATTAGCAATAGCGTCGCGCAGTTGGCTCTCCATGCCGAGGGCTTGCGCCACTTTCATGGTATCCGTATACGTCCGCAGTACATCAAGCCCGCTCACTTCGTAGCCGTAGCCCTCTAGAAACCAGTGCAGAGCGCAGATACCGGCGTTTAGCGCAAACTGCGGATGTGATTCGCTATGATCCTTGAGGGCGCGGCTCAGGGTCATGGGATCGCAGGGGCTCTTCCTGGCTAGCTCAAGGGCCAGGTCAAATTCACCAAGCTCTTTGGCTGTGGCAAACCACTTGCCCTCTTCCCCGGGAAAGGCATTAATGAGGTCTTGCAAAATGTGCTTGCGGTCAATTTCAGGGTATTTCTTGGCTATTGCGCGAAAGGTGGAAAGATAGGAGGCATGCCGGTTAGCATCGATGGCATAGTTGCGGTATGCTTCCTCCGCGCGCCCTGCTCGCAGTAAAACTTCTTCGCAAGCGCTCGCCAGAAAGCTTCGGTCCAAATAACCATTCCCACATTTCTCGGCATATTGAACGGCCTCGGAAAATTTCCCCATCTTCACCAGGGCCTTGACGCCGAACTGCTGGTAGTTCCAGATGTTTCTTTCCTTGAGAGCCAATAGCTCGAGTATCTCTTCATAGCGCTCAGCTTTGAGCAGTGCGCTCAGGCATGGGCTGGTGCCTTTGAAGAAATCCCAGGCTCCCTTTGTCGACCAGCTCAAGCGCACGTAACCAATCAAAGCGTCGGCCGCCTTTGACGCCCGTTCTTTCGTAGAACAGAGTTCCCCCCAGCATTCGCCCAGGTATTCTATGTAGGGCATGCGGTCCTCTTCCATGGCCGTCTCCAGCCGCTGCAGCCACTCTTCTCGAATGCTTTCGTCTACTGATGCGGCAGATATAATCGGTACTAGATCGTCGATTGCCTTATTGACGGCGTTGCCGATTGCCCCGGAAGAACTGTCAACGTGTTCGAGAGCCGGCGAGAGTTTTTCAAAGAGAATCACCGCACCATCGGCGGCAAGGGCCGGGTCTTTCTTGGCCACTTTCTTGATTTCAGAAACCGCTTCTTTAATGCGGCTTATTGCAGGCTGCGACTTCCAGCCGAAGGCACCCTTGCGAAAGCGTGGTTTGAATTCCCAGTCGTGGGCAAACTGTGCTGTGGTCGCTTGCTTACCAGGCTTCTTCGGCTGACCGGCTTTCGCTGATTTAACTTGGGTATTTACCCCGGCATCCGCTTTGGGTTTGCTTTTGCTTGTCTTGCCGGGTTTGTCGGTTTTGCTTGTATTATCAGGTTTGACTGCCTTAGGTATTGCTTCCCTCGGTACATTCGTGGCTAGAGGTAAGGGTTTACCGGTGCGAAAATCGACAACATTGTTGGGCTTACTTTTGGGCACTGGTTTCTCTCGTGAATATCTACTTGACTAAACGGCTCGCCAGGGAACTGCATCATTTCAATATGCGGGACTATATATAGTTAATCCTCGGGGCTACACCTGTCTTTCAGAACAGGGCGCGGCTTTCAACTCTGGTATATCCTTCGCGTATGCGTTTGGGCGGTGTTCGGGTTTGTTCTGTGGAGGTAAAGTTTACTCTACCTATTAGCTCCATTGCATTTTAGCTCCATCGCATTTTGGCGCTATTGCATTTTTGCTCCATTGCATTTTAGCGCCATTGCATTCGTGCCGCCGGGAGGTTCGCTGATGCTCAAAACTCCGTTGCCGTTTCTTTCTTCCGTGCAGCCTTCTGATTTTCCAACCATCAATAGAAGTGTAAGCCATACCTTCTGCCCACTTATGTTGGATGAATTGCAGAGGGAAGTTACTTCCGCACCTATCGTGCGCATTATGGAAGCAATGAGTTTTCACTCTGAGAGCGAAGCAGAGCGGCATCTCAATAGTTTGATGATGCGGGCTAGAAACGGGGAATCTTTAGCTAAGTCAGATGCCGAACGGCGAGAAGATGATGCTAGAAAATTGGTAGCAGAGGCTTTTCTCTGTACTAATAAAGCAGAGAGCCTCGCCAAAGCCTCCGAGGCCCTGGCGCTCTTTCCTGGTTTTGCAGAAGCCTATATCATCCTTTCCGAAGAAGAGGAAGACCTTGCTAAACGCCTGGATCTTCTTGAGACGGCAGTAGGTATTGCCAGCGCTCAGTTTGATAGCGAGCTTTTCGCAGCGCCGGAAAAGGTTTTCTGGCAGAGAATGGCCACAAGGCCCTATATGCGTTGCCGAGCGGCTCTGGCTCTGGAACTATGGCAGCAGGGTAAGAAGCAGGCTGCCATAGAGCACTGCAAGGCACTGCTGAAACTGAACCCCAGAGACAATCAAGGGCTACGCTTCCACTTGCTCAACTGGCTTTTAGCCTGTGATCCTGCTGATCCCTGTGTCGATGAATACTTCAGCCTTTATGAAAAAGAAGGCACTGCCTTTGGGCTCTATGCCAATGTCTTGTGGAACTTTGCTCGACATGGCGACGAAAAGCGGTCACAAAAGGCACTTGAGAAAGCTCTCGATGGGAACAAGTTTGTGCCGACGCTGCTTCTCGGTGCTGTCCCCAGTCCGCAGTTTACTTCCAGGAGAGTTGAACGGGGTTCGGTTCCAGAGGCGGTCGCCTATTGCCGCATCGGTGGCGCGGCCTGGCAGAACATAGATGGTGCGCTGCCCTGGCTTAAGCAGAAGTGCGCATCGATGTTGACTTCTAAGACACTTTTGAGAAAAATTGAGACGGCTGAAGATTGGCATCAAATCGGCACTTGGGCTGGTCAGGTGCCTATGTATCTCAATATTGGGCGCCAGAAGGTTTGGTTTTAGGTTGAGGCTCCGGGTAGAACCGAACTTACCGAAGCCAGCTTGATTGAGTACCGCAGGGGCTCTAAGTTTTTGCGCAGAATGCGGTGTTAGTCCAACAACATGTGATTGCAGACGGCGGTTTTTGAGTTGTGTTAACGTATCGTTTGTGAGCTGTTAGGGTGTATATCGGGCGTCAAAAGGCTTTATGTGACACGTCAAAACAAGATTGTGTTCAAAGATCATATTTCACAGCTTGGTTTGGGTAATCTTGGCGGCTTATGGACTGCTCAACATCAGATGCCCATGAACGGAAAGCGAGATAACTTTGTGCTTGCTGGTTAAAGCTGCTTGAGGAAAACGGGGGCTGCCGATCGTCAGGCACTGGAAGTGAAGTTAAGCCTCATGTTTCGCCCATCGATGTCGGAGTGCCAAATTGTCACAGGTTGTGAGGCTGGCAGTGACATGAACTTTTTCCCCTTCGTTGACGTCTAGCAATATAGACAGCTCAAGAAGGAAAGTGCGGAATGTTTGGAGCGTTTACGATAGGCGGGTTTGGTGGAAACAAGGAACACGGAGCCGAGATCACAACGGAGCAACTGAAGGAACTTCTCACGATGGAGCCACGAAGACATAGACTGAGCGACCCGACATGGCACAATCTGCCTTGGAATGCGTTGCGCGCTCCGATTGAAGATGCGACGGACTGGATCCTCAGTTTTCCATTTTTTGAGACTTTTTGTCCAGCATTTGATGAATTTTGTCTTTCGCGAGCAGAGGCTTCACCAATTGAAAAACTTCCTTTCGAGCGCAACGATGGCACGAGAGTTAGATACACGTATCTGAAAAAAACTAGCGATGGTCAATTAAATGATATTGGTGAATGGTTAAGTTTCATCGGGCGCTTCGTCGGAATCAGGGATTTCCTACGAGTCTCATTTGCTCTTGATTACACTTGCGAAGGAGGAAATCCAGGAATGGGTACTACAGGCACCGGCAGGCTTCGCCAAACGGCAAAGCTGTATGGGGCTTCCGATTCTCCGTCCACTGAGACGCTTGCCGCTGCGAGCCGGCTGGCGGAGGAATGCATCAAATTTATGCAGCTAAGTCGCGCCTATTATCAGGTTAACTCTGTGATGGCCATCCCTCGCTCGGATCCGACCAAAACTTATAGCCTTCCTGAGTTCATTGTAGACAGAACTGCCAAAGACCTTGGGCTAGAGGATTTGTCAGGATGTATTAAGACCACGAAGGCAAGGCGCGAGATGAAGGATACACCGGCGAATGAGCGCTTACAGGAACTTGATGGGACCACAATAATTTCGAACCTGGCAGCTGTAAAGGGGAAGCGTATCTTAATTATTGACGACCTTTATCAATCTGGCACTACAATGAATTACGTCGGCAAGTTGCTTCTTGATTCGGGTGCTTCACGTGTTTATGGGCTTGCTTGTGAAAAAACATGCAGCAATCAGGATTAGCGAGGTTTAGGGAATGCTTCAAACCGATAATTCTCTTGCAATCATGAAGCTCCTTCGGGTGCCGGGTCTGGGGCCATCAAAGGTAAATGCACTCCTGGATTGGGGGAAGAGAGCCGGCCGTTCACCTGTAGAATTGTGCAACGAGCCAGATTTGCTCAAATCGCGCTTAACGGCTGAACAGATCGATTCGATGCAATTAGATCAAAGCAGCTTAGGCGATGATTTGGCTCGCGAAGAAATACGACTTATAAGCGTATTGGACGATAGCTATCCCAACGCATTGCGCCGGAGTTTAAATGGGAAAACGCCACCGCTTCTCTATTGTAGAGGCAACATCGATTTACTGTCTAAGCCAGCAGTCGGATTCTGTGGTGCCAGAAAGGCTAGTGACAGAGGCTTAGATACGGCTCGCGATTGCGCAGACCAACTGGCGAGCCATGGATTTGTTGTAGTGTCTGGATACGCCGCAGGTGTGGACATAACTACTCACATCGCGGCTCTCTCCGCTGGCGGCACAACGGTGATTGTTTTGCCAGAGGGGATTTTGCGTTTCCGTATTAAGCAAGAAATCAACAGCGTTTGGGATTGGGAAAGAGTGCTGGTTGTTAGCCATTTGGATCCGACGCTTAGTTGGAGCGTTCATAATGCAATGGCAAGAAATGCTGTCATTTGTGGATTGTCAAACGCCATGATTTTGATCGAGGCGGGCACCACAGGCGGTAGCATTGCTGCTGGGCGAACATGTTTGGATATGGGTCGACCTTTGTTTGCTCCGGTCTACGAGACAATGCCAGAAACTGCGGCGGGAAACAGACTGCTGCTCAGTCAAGGTGCTCGCCCCCTTCTCAAGAGTCGACACACGCATCGTGCTGCGATTGAACGGGTGCTGGATGCTATAAGTCGAAGCGATTCACCCAGCAATGGTAGCGAGCAGATTTCACTTTTCGCATAGTCGAAGAAACCGTTGAAGTCTAGACAAGCTCGAAGAGGAGCTACAAGAATCGGCAAGACGGACTTGCGTGCCGGCTGCTCAAGAGACTTTTAGGCGGCTGGTTCCCTGGGCAACTTCACTTGCATGGTGAACAATGAAATCACTGCGATTTGTGTGCCAGTGCCATCGCCACGGCTTGCACGCCTCGCCACTGGTCTGCCTTTAGTCTCTCAACGTCGTGTCCGAAGCCGGCGGCGCCAGCGTCCGCTCATGCACCTGCCTCTGTACCCGCATCTGTTCCCGCCCCTGTACGCTATGCAGTTTCCCGCCCCGAATCCCGACCACCATAGGTTCACTGCCGCACCCAATCTAGCGCATCTTGTCCAGGAGGGTCAGTATGGGCTGAACGCTCTTTCTCAACCTGTGCATGCTTCTCCTTCATGACCTAAATCTCTCTTGCGGGGTATTGCAGCTCCAACCATATGCCATAAATTGTGACGATTCCAGGTCTCCACATTCTTTGCGCTTGCACTTAATTGCCGGCTGGATGTGCAAGCACGGGAGTAATGCTATGCTTGTTTTAGCGCCGATTTGAGTTTCACTCAGCTTGCTGGCGCTCAATAAATGAAGCTAAAGCGAGGTAATGAAAATGACAGCTAGTTTGCAAACGGCTTTGACTTGTCTAAATGATTGGAGTAGCTTTCTTGCGTTTGAGAAGCTGACCGGACCACTGCGTCACCTGAGAGGACCATGACGCCGGAGCATGTCAAACGAGTCTGGTCAGCCATGGCGCGGCGACGGTTTACCTGGCTTGAAAGCGGAATTTTCGATGTGTCGCCTTTGTTCTGCCGGGGTATTTTCGATTCGGTTGGGCTTGTGCCGGATGATGTTTTCATTGAGAGGGTTTTCCGGGCGGCGCCGGAGTTGATCAGGAGACTGCCGCTGCGGGAGGTGATGGGTGTAGGCTGAGAAGTGGGCAGCGCAGCAGATGGAGCTGGATTCGCCGAGGACAGGGTGTTGGCTATTCAGAAAAACCAGCGCTTTTCCCGGCTTGTTTCAAAAGGTTGATGAGATCCGTTGTTCATTCTCACCATTCGATTTCGATTGCACCGGCTATTACGAGTTGACTTGCTCGATTCGTTGCCTGATGAGCTGGGCTGTACTTATTTGTGGCTGTGGAATACATTCACGGGCATGTTCTTTTTTGCCGAATCGCAGAAAGGAAAGAAACGAAGGCTTTGCTTTTTCAGTCTTCATGGCAGTGGGTTTGTATCCAAGAATGTCCCGGGCGACAATTGTTCCGTGTTTTATCCAGCAGGTTTCGCCCCAGGCTCCAATATGTTCCCCGAAGAGTTCCTTGAGTTTGGCGATCTGTTCGTCATTCATTGCCTCCACGCTGTCGGCATTCACAAGCAAGATCGGGAATTTGTTTGCGGTTTCGGCCATATTGCTGCATAGCTCTCGTAAGGCAACTACAGAGGATCCGCTCCAGAAGCCATGATAGAAAACCACAGCACGGTCATGGCTTTGAATGTTGAAGGTAGCCAGCGAAACTTCCGAAAGTAGCTCTCTGGGCAACTGTGCCTCGTCGGCCGTGCGCTCGAGGTCGTTCCTGTTGAATAGTCCTGTGAAGTTGGGGCCGTCGTCCATGGGATTTGGGAGGAGTGTGAGGGCGGTAAAATGATACCTGGTGCGTGCACACTTTTCATTTCCTCAGAGTTTTTCAGCTTTGCCTGGCTAATTTTAGGCTCCTCGGGTTCGGTGAGCACTGGTCGTTGTAATATCCCTGGTCTTGATTGATGAGCTTAAATGAAAAGATGCCTACGTATAGTTTTCGCCGAAGCTATTTTGTAGCTTGGGATGCTATAAAGATGGTAATGGCTGGGCAGCAGCTTTCCTTTGGTAGCAATTGCCTCCGGCTGGTATCCCCTTGTTGGTTTTTCTGGCTTACCACAGGAGGTTACCATGGCTATAAAGCGCTGGCTATACGGACTCATGCCACTTCTTTGGCTGTTGACATGCGGGCGTTCCTTGGCTGAGTCATCTGCTATCGAGAGTGATATCAATAAGCAGCTCTCTTGCGCGGTTGCGGAATTTAAGGCAAAAAATCTTACAAAGGCAAAATCTATTTTACTGAATTGCCTGAAGACTTTGAGTGACACAGATGAAAAGTCCTGGCTACTCGTGAGTGTTCTGGCAAACCTAGAGGTTGTTTACGAAGCTGAGGGTGACTTGTCTCGCGCAGTTGAGGTCAGGACTAAGAAGAATGAATTGATGAAGGAATTGGCAGGTGCTCCGAGCATTACCTTTGCAAGTGACAGGGCTAAAGAGGTGAATCAACCTAGGAAGAATGATTCTGTTCCGCCTGCACGTAACTCTGGCGTTGGGCGAGTCGGCGGATTCTATAGTCATCGTGCTGCGCCGGCGCGGCGAGAAATTCATTCGCGTCAAGATCTGGATTCAGCTGAATCTAAGGGTATTAGCTCAATTGTTAAAAGAGTGATTGCTGTATCTGAGCAAGACCGGGATCTAATCAACAATCCGACCATCGGTGAGAAGGATGTGATAGACCATTATGAAACCCGCCGAGGGCGCCGTCCTGATGGGTCTACCTACACCTATGACGAACCAATCTGGAAGAGAGTTAAATATTCAATAACCGGGGAAGATGATATTCAGGTTCTTGTACAGATTAAGAATCTAAGGGAGGAAATCGGGCTTGATTCTGTGACTCGCTCGCGATGTCGTTCCGCAATTCTGGCTGGTGGACTGATTATGGAACTGGAGAATGGTTGGTTTGTGCTCGTAACTGAGCCTGTGAAGGCAGTCGATTGGCGTCTGACAAAAGTAATGATTAGTGAACATCGATATCTTCGAGCTCCCCAGGTGGCTGTTAGAAATCTGACCCTCGGTGTGGTAGTAAACGCTGAGGTCATTTATCAACGGTAGTCATCTTTGGCTGACAATGATCAAAGAGTGGCAATAAGAGTGGGTTACATTTAGATGCCTGTGTTATACTCCTCCCGTGCCTATCGAGTTTTTCGGGTTTAAAAAACGTGACAGTTGTAGAGCTCCGTAATTTTCTCGCCACAAAGATGTCTATCACGCGTCTTTACCAGCCGGCTATTTTGTTAAGCCTGTTGGAAAGTGGTGGCAGTGTATCGTCTGCGCTGGTGGCTCAACGCTGTGCAGATTTGGGCGATAAGCCCTCCTCGTACTTCTTGCCACGGATTAATAGGTATCCTAGAGAGATTTTGGAGAAGGCGGGTGTAATTCAAAAGACCTCGTCAGATAGTTTTCAACTTTCTTGTGAAATCTCCGGAGCTTCTTCGGCAGATATAGATGAGCTCGTTTCCATCTGCAAGGCAAGACTTGCGAAGGTAAAGAGCAAGTCTTAGTTCGGACTTCTTGGTCTTCACCTGTCTAGCACGATGTTTTTAACCGGCAGATGTCTTAACAACCTTGTGGTCAACAATTTTGGCTTCAGCGGATCTTAGTCTTGCTTCCCAGCCAGCCCTTGTTCCTATCATCTTCGCATTGTCTAGCAGCCCGGCGTCTTCTTCCTCTTTCGTAAGCTCTGCGAACTGCTGGTAGAGCGGATGAGACTTGCTCAGGAATGTCTCCTTTCTGTGTAGGACTGGTGGGTTGTCGGATTTGACATAGTCGGAATATTTGACGTGCAAATCCTGTAGGTCAATGCGTACGCTGGTATGCAGCGCAGGATGAGGATCTGTTTCAAAGTCTGGATAAAACAGATAGGAAATTCTCGGCTTGTCGGTGTGAAACTTTACGATGGTTGCTCCGTCCATGCGGCCTACTGTGCGGCTAGCGCAACCCTCGTAGAGTCGCAGAGACAAATCGAGTTCGTCGAGTGCGCTTAGGTGAACATACAGGCTATCTGGCAGAAGTTTACCAATCTTGCTTTCGGCGCACTTCTTGTGGATGTAGCCTGCTTGCCCTAGGCTGAAAAGCGCATTGTCAGCTAATTCACACGCAGTTTTGTAGGAGCCCAATAGGGACTTCAGATCTAGTTTGATGTGATTCGGCAGGTCGCTAAGTTTTGGTCGCTTGCTGAATTTACTCAATGCCACATATAGAAGTAGGTCTTGTTTCCGTCGCTCAAATAATTCTTCCCATTCTTGCGAGCTAGTTGCTTGAAGAACAATTTTGAAGGCTCTTGTAATAGAGCCAAATTCGGCGCAGATGTTGCTTTCTGTGTTGAGTTCGCCTTTCAGTGGCAGTCGTCCACGTTCGGAAACAAAGTCCATGAGCGGCTTGAGAACGTTTTCGTACTCTTCGAAAGTTTTTACTTTCAGCCGAATCTGTGGTGTGGACCGTTTGCTATGGAATCTTGAAAGTTTGAATGATTCTGCATCTTCTGGGTTCCGAAATACTACGTAGGTTCCGAGACCAACAGGAACTGAATCAACTTGCAGCACTGAGTCAATATAGTTCTTTAGTTCTTCTTGCTCAAAGTACTTCTGAAAAGTGTTTCTTTTGGTGACGACGCCGTCGCCGTATGCGACCACGTCATTTGAAAGATAGTCCAATAGTACCTGTGCCGATACTATGAGCACTCTGGTCGCAAGAGACCAGGATTCCATTAGTGCTTGTTGCCTTTCTTTTGGATTTTCTATCACGTTTAATACGTAACCTAGGTTTACCACCTCGGCCTGGCTCTTTTTCTCGGTTGGCCGGAAATACGGATCCCATCCAGTGGTCTTAAACCCTAGTTCAGCAAGCCGCTTAATATCTCCGCCGTGACCGCACCCATAGTCAAAGAATGAGCAGGATTCCGTAAACAATCCTGCATTCATTGCCAGTCGGACAGGTCGCGAAATGTCAGTTCGAATAATCGCGGCCTTGTGTCGTTCTATCTCGAATGCTGTTAAGTCCTGTCGCATTTTATCTAAACCGCGGATGCTTGGCCAGTAGAGGGAGCGATCAATATTTTCTCTATGCTTCTGATTTCTTCTACGATTAGACTGGCGGCTTTGTCAATGTCTTCGGCTGTGGTAAATTTGCCGATTCCGATTCTAATCGCACTTTCAATTTCTGTTTCGCTTAGGCCCATAGCTTGCAGTACGTGTGAAGGTGTCTCTACACCTGCATAACAAGCTGCCCCAGTTGAAATTGCAACTTTATTTCTTAGACGCGTCACCAGAATGTCGTTGGGTATTCCTGGAATTGATATGTGAAGATTGCCTGATAATTTTGACCTTTCATCTCCATTTAGTACAACATTCTCAATGTTTTTCAGCAGCGCTTCTTTTAGTCTGTCTCTCTTCCTGGCCGTTTCCTGTTCATCAATGGACATTTCTTCTTGGCGAAGTCTGCAGGCTTCGCCAAATGCAGCGATTGCCGGAACGTTAAGAGTGCCAGATCGCACGCCATACTCTTGTTCGCCACCAAAAACAATTGATTTCGGAAGCATTGCTCTCTTGCATACTAACGCTCCGGCTCCTTTCGGTCCGTATATTTTATGAGCAGAAACCACTAAGTAGGAGATATTCCAATTGTCGAAGTCAATCGGAACTTTTCCTGCGGCTTGCGAGGCATCACAAAAAAATGGGGTGTCGAATTCATCGCAAAGTCGACCGATCTCTTCTATTGGATAGATGTTGCCGATTTCATTGTTTGCTGCCATTATGCACAGTAGATCTGTTCCAGCGCTAAGCATTTCCCTTACCTGTGCTAAATCAATTCTCCCTAGGCGATCGACTTCCAGGAAGGACGGTGCAAGTTTCTCTTGCTCTTGTAGTTTTCTAACCGTCTGAATGACAGCAGGGTGTTCTAGCGGCGATAGAGCAACTTTCAGTCTCTGATTCTTGGATAGCGCTTTTCCAGAAAGGCTTTGCAATAATATGTTGATCGATTCTGTGGCGCCTGAGGTGAAAACCGTTTTTGCTTTCTTCGCATTGATTAGACTAGCGAGTTGTTCTCGAGCGCGTTCTACTGCCGCTGCTGCTCGTTCCCCAAAAATATGCTGGGTGCTACTTGCATTGCCGAATTCGTTGAGCATGTAATGAAACGAAACCTGTGCCACTCGTTTATCGACTGGTGTGGTCGAATGATAGTCTAGGAAAATCGGTTCATCCTTGGTGAGTCTAGACATATTTAGATCTATAGGTGGCAGCTGAGGCATGGCAAGGTATCATCCTCTTCGTCTAGAATTGACTCAAGTGCTTCCGCAAGGCATTGACTTGGTTTCTTCTGTTGCTGTCGTGCAAGGGCTTTTTCGTGATCTGCAATGATTTGATCTTTTCTGGCGATAAGGTCTAAGAGAGACTCTCCGTCACTCCAAGTATAGGTTCGACCGTCGCTGTGATTTTGCTCGTAATCAACAGCCTTTTGGAAGAGGTCTGGATGTTCTTCTGATAGGCGAACCCATTCTATTTTTCGTTGAAAGAAACAGAAATAGCAACCAGAGCGGGAGCGCCACTGATAGTATTTGGGTATGCCAATCCCGCTCTCTTCCAAGATTCGAATTATGTCTGCCTTTACAAGTCCGTCTTCTTTAAACGGGAAGACTGGTTTGATGTTAGGTCTGGTTGAAACATAGCCATCTCTGTTTTCATCGGCTCTAATTCCGATATAGCTGATAGCTTGATCTGCTCCTATGAACTCCTCCATAGGCTTTATTTTCATAGACTTGGTGCACCACCGCGCATTTGCTGACGGTAGCATGCCGCCGTATACTTCAAGCCAATGATCAAAGCCGCGCTCTGAGCTTAGGTAAGTTATTTGGATGCCCAATCTTGCCTTGAGCTTATCCAGATATTGATAGGTTTCCGGGAGTTCTTTGTGTGTGTCGCAAAAGAAGTACTCCATATCAGGCACGCGCTTATGAAGGTAAACTGCAAGTGCTGCGCTATCCTTGCCCCCGGATAGTCCCAATATATGTCTTACCTTTTCAGCCATTATCTCTTACCTTCAGCGCTTTAATTTTAGTGGCTGCTCAGTTTCCCTTTGCAGTATTAGTTCTGCCAATTTGGAAATGATGGCATCCTGCAATTCTGGATGTGCTTTAAGCTTCTCGTCAATGATTTGTTTGGCAAGCGAAGTCACATCTGCTTCTTTCGTTTTGTCGAGCCATACCACTCGGTGTACTTCCTGGCCAGATGGCTTGGTTAGTGTGATTCTTCGAGCATCGTAGCCAGCTCCTGGGGCATCAGCATCAGCATGCAAAGATTCGAAATTGTTGAATCTTCTCACAAAATCTCTCAACCCTGTCTCAAATAACGAAACGTCGTCATCCGTCCAGGAAGTTGAGGGTTTGTCGCCGATTACCATTAGTACTCTCTCTAGCCAGACTTTGTCATCGATGGTTTCATCGATGGCACTCTTTATGAAACTCTCAAAGGGAGACTTTTCTGCCTGAAAAGCTAGGGCTTTTGCACGCACTCCAATATATTCCCTCAGCAGATTGGTTTCTGTGCCAAATGCTTCTGCAAGTTGGTTTTTGCATCTTGAGAGCAAAAGGTCATAGGCTAGCTGTATTTCTTTCAGAGCTTTGAGCAATCGCTGTGAGAACTCTTTGGTTAGCTCCTGATTCTCCTCTTCATATGAGACGATTTCATCGAGTCCTAACGCCTCTGGGATTGTTTTGAATAGTAGCTCGTCCGGCTGTTTAGTCGAGTATAGCGCTTCTCTAATGGCAATACTTTCCTGGCTCAGGCTTTTGGTCTTCCTTGTGTATTGTGGCAGTTGTTTGGCGAAACCGACCAGTGGTTTTACTACTCCCAGGAGTTTTGCGTTGCGTGTCTCTAGACCGCGCTGGTCAGGTCTTCTTACAAGTTCTTCTATTGCCTTAAATACTTGGGCTCTCAGTCCACTATTTACAAAATGTTTGATGCTGAATCGGTTTGGATCTTTGAACAGCAATTCGAAATGCTCTAAACCTAATATTGGAACAAAGGAGCCATCTTTATAGATGCAAACATCATCTACTTTGTCTATTAGTACTGCAGCTAGCAGAATCGGCATCACTCCGTCCTTCAGTCCATAGGGTTTCTTGCTTAGAAGCTGAAAGAGATCAAACACAGGTCTTGGAGAATTAGTGCTTTCGAGGCAGTAGTTTTCAATGGCTTGCCAAACCGGAATCATGGACTCGTCTGTTGGTGCCATAAATCGAAATACACCAAATTCATCTTGTCTATGTATGCCAGTATTTTCCAGAACTGATGAATACATACTGCATTCTGGTCCAAATCCCTGAAGACCAAGTCGCGGCTGTGTTTGGTTTGAGAGCATTGCTTCAATCAATTCGCGACGCGCTTTTGCTCCCTGCGATGTTAGTTCGCGACGATTTATAAGTTCGTTCCAGAGTACTGGTGCTTTATCAAATTCTTGATCGCAGATATTGGAAAGTCGAGCTGAAAACTTGGCAGCTGAGCAAATGGTTTCTCGCTGTCCGGTTATCCAAAGTTTAGGAGCTTTATCCAATCTGAAGCTGTCAAATAGTACATCTTCGAGGTGTCTTTGTGCGTAGACTAATCTTTGTCGTACTTCCCGTCTTGCAACACCATCGGTCTTCAATTCCGGTGCTTCAGAATTGATTTTCTTAAGCGCCCACAATTCTTTGCAGGCTCTTTCCAACGGTAGCCGATCTGCAACTGGAATGACAACAAGTGGCTTTTCATCTGCACAGTGAGCTGGCACTTCCTTGGGGCGATTGCTGCCTAACCAGTAAACAATCAAGCCGTCGGCATTATTGTCAATTGACTTTGTTTTTAGTAGTTCTTTTTCGTCTGATAAGTAGGCTCGTTCAAAGTATCTGAGAGTGCCAGTCTGGTAACTGTGTCTTTGTGCGACGAATGGGCTAAGCGGCATACTCTTAGTAAGCATTTCCTCAAGAGAAGAGTGCTCGCACTGCAAAATACTTTGAATTGCCGGTTCAATATCAAAATCAGAGCCTTCCCAGATTCTAAGCTCATCCAGTTGGCTCCGATAAACAACTAACCTCTTTTCGATCAGTTCATTTATTGCAGTTGACCATACTTGGAGTTCTTTCGAATCGTCAGGTGTATCACACATTGCATACTCAACAAGAGATCTAGTGGCTCTGAGGTGTCCACCAGAAGAAACTAAGTTGAGCAGGCCAATGGTCTTAAGTAAGGCAAGAAGCTTTTGGTCAAGATGCGCTGCATCAGCGACCTTACCTTGAATTTCCACCCAGCGTTGCAGTTGCGGTCTAGAATAAAGACTGCTTCCAGCTGCATCAATCCAGTAGTCATAGACGCGATGCAGCTTAAGAGTCTTTAGCTCTGATTGCTCTACAGTGGTCTCATGGAGGAATGAAGGCAAAGAGTTTGGCTCATCACTTGTCAAAAATGTGAAAAGAGACCTGTCGTTCTGCCCGTATTTGCTGCACAGTACTGGAAGCACTGCTGCAGCAACAGGATGTATGGGAAATATGGTACTAATTGTGCTTGTGTCACCAAATGCAGTTGCAAGCGTGGGCTTTACAGCTTCGAACCATTTAGAGGACCAATTTACGACTTCTTTGTGGAGCTCTTTGGCGCTACTTCTGTCAATGGCCTGAGCCATCAATCGAACCATTTCGTTTGTCGAGCCAGTGAAAGGAATATCTTCAAACCGTCCTTGTACTTTCATCCATTCATTGCGCTGCTCTGTTGATAAGCCGTGCGCATATTCGGCAAAAGCTTGATGAAGTATGGCAAGCGTAAATACGCTGCACTTTTCATCGCTGCTGGAGAGTTCCGCGAGCTGCTGCAAAAGATACAGGTCGCTAGCGGCGCTGTGTTGTGAGGCAAACTCTAGATTCTTCCCTAGTTCGTCTATTATTAGAAGTAGCCCTGTTTTTGCAGCTTTAGCAGTGGATTTCACTAGGTTGATGACTTGTGATGCATCAACTCTTTTTCCTTTGTGAGCTTTTGCAAGTAGGTTGTCGATTTCCTCAAGCACGTCGGGACGTCCTCCACGACGTTGACTCCAGAACGAAACCGCACCTGTTTGTAAGGCTCTTAGAACAGTATGCTCCAGTGGCTCCCTTTGCGCTGTGGCAACAGCTCTTACCAAACCTTTCTCTTCTTGCAGACAGTTTGGAAGTGTCCATTTCGCTTTAAACGCGGACTTCCCGATCTTTTGGGCTATTTCGCGAGCTTCGGAGTCAATTGGCCCGCAAAGGCACGCCAAGAAATGAGCAAAGGAAGATTTCCCAGTTCCATAAGCCCCTGTCAAGGTCCAGGCTTTAGTGCTGCCTTTTGCCTCAAAACAAGCGAATACTCGTTCTAGTGCATCAGAAGAGCGCGGTGTTAATACATAGCCCTCAACGCTGTTCGGGTTGCTAAGATCTCGCTCAAGATTGATAGAGCGATTATATCGGCGGTTTAGTTTATACAGTTGAGCCAGTGACTTCATTTCTAATTCGCTCCGCGCTGTGTCTCAAAGTATTTTGCAAGAATTTTCTCTGACAAGGAGTTAGGTTCTACAGTGAACTGCAATTGAACTATGCCCGCTGTATCAGACAATATAAGGTTGGAATTCTTTGTAGTCATATGCTCTAGCGCTGAATATAGAGCACTCTCTGTGAGCTTGAAGCATTGACCCGGACTGAGATGGTCAAAGAGAAGTTGCGACATGTTGATACTTCTTTGACCTGGTCGGGTCTGATGCGCATACTCAAGGCAGGCTGCTGTAATTATCTCGGCATGTAGGTTCTGTTTTGCACCAATTCTGAATGCAAAGTGCTTACTATCGGGAAGACTATCAATCAAGCCCAAGTTAACAAACGGGCTGACAATCGTCTCTTCCGTAACTCTTGACTGCAGCTTCGAGACCGCATACATTCTCAAAGCGCAAGCTATGTCGCTTTTAAGTGAGCTTTCTGCAACTGTCGCTGAAGGGTAGGTGGTTTGTATGTATTCCGAGAGTTGGCTCGTCAATTCTTCTGCCGTGAATTCCGTCTGTCTTACGTTTCCAAACAGATACTGCCATGTAGTTGCAATGCTGGGGGATTTTAGAAGATTCCAATGGAGTAGCCACAATGCGCCTTCACTCTCAAGAAAGGGATCCCAGCCGTTTTCCGACAGTAACAGCTTTCCGAACTCGCTTGGCTGACTTTTCCGAAGTCGATTTTCCGAAATCTCTTCTGTCACTTTAAAGGCCGAACACCAGTACCGTATTGCGCGTACCATGTTTTTTCCTACACCAAGAATTAATGCCGCATCTTCGCGGAGGAAAACCTCTGAATCTTCTTGAGCCTTGTCATATCCTTTTTTCAACCATCCAAATCTTGGATGAAATGATTCGTGTCTGGCGAAGGTAGGTATTTCCGTTCGGCTTGGTATGGGTACGGTGATTTGAGCTGCTCTGGATGCCATGCTCTGATGCCTCGCTAGACTTGTCCCTGTTCGCAATTCCGAGGGGATTGCGCTGAGAGCTTGTTTATAGATTGAAACCAATATATTAGTTATCAGAAGGCAGCTTGAGAAGCTGCACAGATGTATATCTCTTCGATGAAACGGCTAATTCCAGGCGTTTCAAGCGCTGTATCTGTTTGTTCAGTGAAATAAATAGATTTTCAGGGGAATTCGGTTTCCTGGGGACAGACTAAATCGGACAGCGCAAAGCCATACCTAGGTATGGTAGTTCTTCGTGGCTTCAATGTCAAGACGGAATTGGTCAACATTTTTGGTTGTCAGTTGATTCCTGGGTCCATGCGCTAGTATCTTGAGTCCTTTGAATTGCTGCACATTATTTCCCTGATACAGAGATAGAATTATTGTTTCCGGTTTGGCTTGGAGAAGGAATGTCTCTAGAGATTGAATGCAGGTCATCTAAACTCGTTGACGTTTTGCGTCATTATGGGCCGATTCCGCGCAACGATAGCCAGTTCGATGAGCGTGTGCTGTCAATGCACAGGAAGAAAGGTCTAGCGCCTTTCGTATTTCCGTCCCATTATTTGGAAGAGCTAGTTAGCAATTTTCGTAGCGATAGACCGAACTCAGTAATTCTTACTGGTACAGCCGGGGATGGTAAAACTTACTATTGTCGAAAAGTTTGGGAGGAGCTTTCTGGTTCTTCGGTTGAGTGGTCAACGGAACAAAGGATTCAGTCGTTGAGGATTGGTTCTCGCCTGTTGACCGTTGTGAAGGATTTAAGTGAGCTTCAGGACCACCAAAAGATAGAGGTAATTCTTCGACTTAGTAGAGCGGTTTTCGAAGGCTGTGCTGACGAACTATTTTTGATTGCTGGAAATGACGGTCAGCTTATTGATGCGTTTTCTTCCTTGCCTGTTGACTCTAACATTGGGCAACTTAAGAGGTTGGTTGAGGATCTTCTTGTAGATGATTGCTCTAGTGGTGCGGAAGTGCCACTGAGGCTCTACAATTTGAGCAGACTCAAAACGGCCGATGTTTTCCCTGAAATATTGAACATCGTTCTGGACCATAGTGGTTGGAGCGAATGCGAAGAATGTTGCTACGGAGGCCAGGGGACGAAAGGAAAGGTTTGTCCAATATTTGAGAATCGTCGCAGGCTGTCCTCCGAGCCCATTCTTTCAAGTCGTCTTGTCGAGCTCCTTCGTCTCTGCGATTTGGATGGAATTCACTTACCGATAAGGCAGCAGTTGATTCTTATTGCAAATGCTCTGCTAGGTCATGCTATGGCTGCTGACGGTCTCCTTAAGTGTAAGGAGGTTGCAACTGTTGTCAATTCAGGAAACGCATCGCTCGGTAGTATTTACAGCAATATCTTTGGTGAGAATTTATCGGAAAGAAGACGAGATAACATTGACGTCTTCCGCACTTTGAATCGGTTTGGAATTGGAAGCGAGACTTCCAATAGAATAGATAACCTTTTGATTTTTGGTAGTGATGATGCCAACCTTTTTGAGCTTTTTTCAAGTTTGGTGAGCGACGATTCAATGTATGGAGCTGATGCACAGTTCCTTGCTAAGCAAACAGACTATTTAGAGGCAGTTGATTTAGCGGGGCGCGCGGATTTCCTTGCTTCGCTGCGAAGGCAGAGGCAGCGGCTCTTCTTCGTCATACCGCCTGAACGTATTGATGAACTTGGTTTATGGGAATTGACTCTTTTCCACAGTGCTGGGAATTATTTGGATGCAGTCTACAGGACACTTCATGATGGTCGACCTGTAGGTAAGGCGATTTTAGGAAAACTTGTTAAGGGCCTTAACCGGGTGTTTACGGGGTTTCTTGCAAGCAATCACACGGAGCTTGTACTCGCCAGTTCTGGTCATTACTCGCAAGCACGGGTTTGCAGAGTGTTTGAAGAGACGGTATCTGTTCAAAGGAAGAAAGGAGAGCAAGTTAGTATTGATATGAATCCTGGCTGGACTGTTCCGAAATTGATTGTTACCTTGTCTGCAGCGCCAATTACAGCCTTCGCTTCATTGGATCTGAGTCTAACTAGATTTGAGTATATAGTCAGAGTGGCCGATGGGGCTTTGCCCACTAGCTTTTCGCAAGAGTGTTACGAAGACCTCTTAGCATTCAAGGCAAGAATACTAAGAAAGGTATCAGAGCGACGAATCAGAGATGCGGAGACGGATGACGGGGACTTGAGTCGAATGGATCTTCGGCTTCTCGAAATCAATAGTGAGGGTAGCCTCTCTGATCGACAGATTGAGGTGACATTTTGTTAGCAGAGAGACTTCCTAGAATTAAGTCAGACTCTGACTTCTGGGTCGATGAGGCCATCTGGGGGCATCGTCTATATGATGAGCAGACACCATGGCTTTGCTTCCTTGAGTTTCTCGGCGTCGCTTCTTCTGAAAATGCTTCCGGGAGAGCTTTTGTAGAGGAGTCATTCAACTCCTTGCGCTATACGCCAAACAGGCGATTGCATCTGCGTAATATTCTATTCAACAATCCTTTCTTGCCATCTGTCTTGGAGCAGTACAAGTCGGAGGAAGATCGTTGGCGAAGGTGGTTCGAACTAATGTCTAGGGCTGCTGGTGGACTAGTTGATACCGATTTTTCCTACTTGAAGAAGCGATTTGGGTCTTTTTCAGAGTTTGCTGAGGTCGTGAAGTTCCTGCAGGCGAGCTCAATCGAGGGTGATAGTAACAAGCGCTGGTCTTCTAAATTTGTCTTTCCTTATGGCCCCGATTGTCTGTACGAAGATCTGCGCGTAGGGCGAACTGAAGCGAGTAATGACCGGCGCTTTTTTGCGCGCACAGGTGAGCTTCTTTATTTAATGGTCTGTCGCAGTGGCTTGAATTGCGAGGTGTTTTCAATTCTGTCGCAACTAGGGCTCTTAGAGTCATCGAGCAACGGTTCGAGTGCAAGAAAATGGAATAGCCTCGTGGCTCTACTACAGCCAGAGCACGATGCGAAAGGAAAAGGCGGTGCCTCTGCGTATTTGCCTTACAGTCGATTGCCCGAGTTCACGGCACTTGCTGAAGATTGGAGCCAACTTGCTGCTTGTAAAATGCCTGGCTATGATTCAGTGCCGCATTTCGTGACTCTGGCCGGGCTCCACATGCTTTTGTATTATTTGCGTCGAGCAACTGTGGAGATTTGCGGAGAACCAGTTAAGTTTATAATCGAAATCGTGGCACCGAAGAAGACTGCTCTGCGAGAACTATCCGCTGAGTCTTACCAGTTCAACGATGCGCTTTCTGAAAAGGCCGTCCGGGCTTATATTGCTGACTTCACTAAATCATCCGAGTGGCAACAAGCCTTGCTTGATCAAGATTCCGTGACTGCGGCAAAAGAGCTTATTTCAGAGTATTTTGAATGGGAGAGAAATCTGGAGAATCTGACAACTCCTGATGCGCTAATAGAGCAGGTTCTCAATGATGTTCTAAGTAGACATAAACAGCATGTGAAAAAGTTTCATTCTTCTTGGAGCAGAGAGATTGGCCTAGCTTCTGCAAGAGCAAGTCGGCGCACGCGTTATGCGCCAACAGATAACTTGTTGAAGACCCTGGTCTTTACTTGTGTAACTAGGAGAATGGAGTTCCAGGAGTTTCTTGTGATTCTATATGAGAAGTATGGTTTTGTGATTGGTGACAAACAGGCTGAATCTCTTGTTAGCTCTGGTGGGGCTGATCAGGAGATATTTTCGCAGAATGCGGCGCGACTAGAGGAGCGTCTTGCGCGACTGGGTCTATTGCGGCGACTGTCAGATGCCTGTGCTTACGTGCAGAATCCCTATTTTTCGGAGCCTGAAGATGCGAGCGCATGAATTGATAGCCAAGGTTGCAGCGGATAGCATCCGAGACTTTGTTGCTCGCGATGCTTCTGATGATGGAATCGCGAGGTTCTTACTCGATAGATTAACTGGAGCGCAAGTAGCTGCTATCTGTCGTGTAATCTTGGCGGATTCGTCTTTAGGCGATGCCTGCGAGGTTAAGATTCCGCGGGCTCTTGTAGACGGCGAGTCCTTACCTGAAAGCATAGTCACGGATGAAAAGACGACTCATTTTCGGCATGCGGAATGTAGCAAGCCAATTCTAATTCTTGCAAATACAAATGATGATCAGTCTGAGTCACTGAGCAGTATTGTAAGGATTGGTGCTACGGAGATACGCTCGCAAAGCCAACTGTGGGTGGATATTGCTTCGGCTGATCTGGGTTTAACCCCTGAGATTCAGAAGCATTGGGGCAAGGCTCTCGTTGCTTGCCAGCGAGCCTTGGAACCTAGTCTGGATAGCTTTGCTGAGTATGTGGCATTGACTAGACATAAGATTCTTGCCGATGGAGCTCCATTGGTAGTAGCCCTCGGTTGGGCTTTGCCAGTACTCAAGCTGCCAAGAGACTCTGGGTATTTTGATAGTTTGCAGGAGAAATTTAGAGGACAAGTAAGTAAATGGCAGGCACTTTATGAGCAAGCTGACAGCAAGCGGCGATGTTTGCTCTGCAAGGAGACTCCTTCCCGCAAAACAATAGATTCTTCCGATTTGCAGTCTATTTTCGAATCTATCAAGGATTCTATTCCTCCGGAACGCCATCAATTGATTGATGCGTTCATTAACAGTGAACCTGGCTGGACCAATCAGTCCCGGGAGCTGGCTGAATGCGAGTGGGAAGTTGATAGTATCAATCTTCTTTTTACAGGGCTGAACACGCGCAAGTTAAATTTAGTAGACGATACGCTTCGTGTATTTGCGGATGAATATCCTGACACTCTTTCTGCCGCTGATCGGCAGTACCTTGAGAGCTTGAGAGGTAGAAAATCAAAGGAAGCATCCGATGAGGATTTAGAGTTTTACGAGAAGTACAGGAATGAGCTCGAATTTGACAAGTCTCTGAGATCAAAATGGGATCGCTTGGTTTACGGCCATCCGATCGAGTGTACAGATTTTTTGACAGGTCTGATTCAGGCCATCGAGAGGCTTAGAGACCAGCTAGAGCCAGTTCAATCGGGATGTGAGCTGCATATCAGAACAAATCGTGGAAAACAGAAGAGCAAGTGGAAAGAACTGAATAGTGATGTTGGTTGTTATTTTTCGACCAGGTATAGAGGGCTTCCTGCCTTGCTTGGACCCCGAGTCACGTGGGATTCTGGTTATTTATTCGAGTTTCCGGAGTTCTTAAAGGAGCAACAGGAACGGTCAAAGAACAAAAAGAAAGTAGGGAAGAAGGACAGGAATACCTCTCACTCTAAAGCCGCTACTGAATTAAAGTTCTTCATAGAACTTCGACCTCTCGATAGGCGAGCTTCTGCGGTGCAGACTCAATTGATATGGCGGTGCAGCCCCGTAGCTGTAGGAATGGAACTGCGTAGAGATTTATTGCGGTTGTTTAAAGGCGGCACGCTAAGGAAAATGGCTGTTCATCGTGAACTAGCTAGCAGAAAGGGAAGACTTCAAGGCTTGGAGCTCTCTGACGTTACAAGTTTGGCGGCTGCTTTTGGTCAGGATAAGGGCACTTTAGTTGGTAGGGCTGATAGTTCACAAGACATTAGCCGGAGCTTCAAAATCGAAGTTAAGGAGGCTATATCGGCTAAGAGGCTTTTGATTGAGGGGGCTGACAGAATTAGGGAATGTTTTGACGATTTCTCGGCAGCTTATGACCAGGCAATTCGGGATTTTGTGACTGGAGCGGGAATTTCCAGTCCTAGTCTAATCTGGCAGGCTGAGAAGTATGCAGCGCTTCTTGATTGCCTTCTATCTAATGCGCCTGGTGACACGAATCGCGAGAAACTTGTCGAGCCGGTGTTGGGTGTAGGTTGTGCGGAAGTTCTTGGTGGCGCAACCGCTTCTATAGTCACGCCTTGGAATCCGCTGCGTCTTGCCGCCATAGCGGTTAAGGCTAGGCAGGTCGCAGGGTTGATCCGACATATCTTAGAGTCGGAATCTGTCGACTTTGGTGATTCAAGGGTGTTCTTCTCAGATCTGCGAGATGAGTTGATGCATCCTTACTATCCCGAGGTGTGTATTGGCCACAAGGGCAAGATGCCAGAGTTACTCACCGTCTCTACGACACTTAACGATTACAGCTTAATGGAGCGCCCTGTAAGAGACAAAAGCACCGCCTCGTTCAACGACGATCCTCGTGCTTCTGCTGAACTAATTGGTGCTCTTGTGCAGCGTTATCTTGAGTTGGTACCTCATGAGAAGACAAACTTGAGCTTGGCGCTTTACAATTGTGATTCAATCAGATTACCGCAGGCCGTCGTGTCCCATCTTGCTGGTGTGTTAGATTCTGAGGATGATGCTCGCTGTCAAGTGATATTGAGGCACAGTGATCCTTCAGCATTAGCTGTTCTCTATCAACAGTTGTTGGAGACTTCTGATTCAAACCCCGAAGCACTGATTCAGAGCGAGCTCAGTAAGGATTTCATTGCTAGGCTTCGACTTGGTGTGAGAACGGAACCGATTCCAACAGCGGAGGAAGGAGCCAGTAAATTTACTGATATTGTGTTCCTTCAAGACGCTGTTTCGCGCCTTGCTAGAGAGGACTGGGAACCGGCTCAACTTGTGGATGTTGAACCAGACTTGCTTGAGCATGTTCCTGCTCGGTGGTCTTATCGTAAACCTTCAGTTCGAGACGATCTTAAATCGACTGTTTATCTTGTCTGTCCTTGCCAGCCGCGCATCGGCAGAAGTTATTTGCAGTCTGTGTACTCAGTGCTAGATGGCAAGAATAGCTCGCCGGAAGTCTTGATGCTTCCGTCCCGGCATATTTCATTTCAGAACGATGTAACTCAGCAGATCATCAAGGATGTTCACGAATTGGGCGAGTGGGTCGCAAACGTGGATGACTTGCTGGAGCGAAGGCAGTTAAGTAATCAGAATATCAGAGTAATTAAGTATCAGCAGAATAGAGCTGGTAAACCAAGTTTGATTGTCTCGTCGACTTCTTCTACTTCCATACTTCGCGTACTGGTGAAGCGCCGGTTATTGAGTTTGAATCTTGGGTTGTCTGACAGTGAGTTGGTGGCCTTAGCAGAACGGTTTATCGCAGAAGCTAATGAGCTCTCGGGTGATATAGTTTTGCGTGCAGCCAAGAACGGTGTTTTCGCCAGCGAACTCATCGGTGTGTGTTTGAGCAAGTTTCTACTGCGAGCGGAACTTGTTTCTGATGCGCCGCAGGGTTGGTATTTCTTGGATGACTATGCCAATTGGCTCGGTCAAAAGGAGGGACGCATTGCCGATATTATGGTTTTGGTTCCACAGTTCTCAACGGATTGTCCTGGATTGACGATTGCCATATCAGAGTCAAAGTATGTTGATGCTTCCTCTTTGGCTGATGCGCGGCGAAATTCTCAGAAACAGTTGAGAGAAACCGTGGACAGAATTTACAGCGCGTTGTTTCTTACTCCGGGCCGGTTAGATCGGGACCTTTGGCTTTCTCGTTTTGGCGACCTTCTTTTGACTGGGCTGGATGTTTCACCAACTCAGGATATCAAAATTGAGAAATTTCGAAGTGAATTGAGAAGCGGATTGATTCCGATTGAGATCCGCGGATATTCTCATGTGTTCGTCTCAGGTCCCAGTGATAGTCGCGTTGATAGCGAGCGTGAGTCCATCGCCAAAGCTGCTGGCTGCTTTCAAGAAGTTTATGGGCGGGAAGAAGTAAGGCAGCTCGTTCTAGCCTATCACAGTGGGCGAAGTGTTCTCGACGTTAGGCGCGCTCTCGGTTCGGCGCCTTTGGTTCCTTCCGCGACGCTTCCTGCTGCACGAGTTAATTGGACGTTTGATGGAGATATTTCGCCTAGTTCTGCTCCTCTATTTCTTGATACGGCTTCTGAAATTGACGATCTAGAGGAAGATGAGGAGTGGAATGTCTCACCGGACGCTGAAGTTCCTGAGTTAGATAGCATGGCCTTAGCAGCTAGGTCTGCAGATTCTATAGTAGATGTGCCAAGGCGTGAGACGGTTTCTCAACTTGAATATGGCATCCAGACCTTAGCGGGTGCCGGAGCGGTTGAGCCTTGTCTTTCGGCGTGGCTGGCCGCTGCAACAGATTCTGTTCCAGAGTCTGTTGATGAGGGCTGGCTAAATGAGGTCGTTTCGCGTCTCAGTGCTGCTCTTAGAAGCTACGATTTGCAGTGTAAGGTTCTCGGGCAGAGGCTTACGCCAAATGCTGCGTTGATTAGACTAAAGGGGTCGGATCGTCTTGGAGTCGATGATATTGAGAAAAGAGCATCAAGGCTGCTCACTACACATGGTCTAAATGTCATAAATGTTTCAGGGCAGCCTGGAGAGATTCTGGTTTCCATTGCTCGCCCCCGGCGTGAGATGGTTTCTCTTCGTAGTATTTGGAGTCGTCGTCGCTTGAACCGGTGTAGCAGCGGCTTGAACCTTAGCTTTGTTGTTGGTGTTAAGGAGGCTGATGGAGAGATTTTGTATCTCAATCTCGGCAGCGAGTTTGAGGGGCAGCAGCAACATGCGCCTCATACCTTGATTGCTGGGGCTACTGGCAGCGGTAAGTCTGTCCTTCTCCAGAACCTTCTTTTGGATATCTGCGCCACGAATGATTCCACCCTAGCACATGTTTACTTGATTGACCCTAAAGCCGGTGTTGATTACGCTCAGCTCGAGAGCCTACCTAATCTTGTTAGAGGCATAATAATAGAGCAGACTGTGGCGACGGAGGTCCTGGAGTATCTGATCGCCGAAATGGATCGCCGGTATTTGTTGTTCAGGCAAAACAAAGTCAAGGATCTTGCTGGTTTTAACTCTAGAGTTGCTGCTGCTGAGCGCTTACCGGCTCTGTTTTTGGTTCATGATGAGTTTGCCGAGTGGATGCTTGTTGATGACTATAAGACCGCTGTCTCCGCTGCTGTTCAGCGGCTTGGTGTAAAAGCCAGAGCTGCCGGTATCTACCTCATATTTGCGGCCCAAAGACCTGACGCGAATGTTTTGCCTGTGCAACTTCGGGACAATTTGGGCAATCGCTTGGTATTGCGGGTTGAGAGCGTGGGGACTTCGGAGATTTCGTTGGGAACGAAGGGCGCGGAGCGACTTCTTGGAAAGGGGCACTTGGCGGCCAGGCTAATGGGAGAGAGCGATTTGATCTTTGCGCAGGTGCCGTTCTTGCTCGAAGATGAAACTCTTTCGTTAGTTGAATTGATTAGTGAGGGAATAGCGACTCGGAGAAGGCAGTAGAAAGAATTATTTCAGGACATATTAGTCGGGACACTCGTCTCATCCAGTTAAGTCCACGGTGCAGCTTAATGCACATACCTCTTCAGCTTTACTTCTACTTCTAGATTGCGAAGCTCTTTTTCCAAAGCTACTTTACTGGAGTTGACTGTCTTTAGGTCTAATCCTGTGCCATATGCGATCACTTTCAGAGCGGCCTTTTGATGTTCCTTTTGGGTGATTATCCTTCCACCAGTCGCGTTCCAGAGAAGACCGCTCCAGGGCTCGCTGTTCAATTCCCATGGCATTTTTGATAAACGTTCAGCCGCTTCTTCTACTGAGTGCCCGTTGTCGGTAAGCAAGCGTATTGCTCGCAGCGCGATTTGAAAACCAATCGGTCTAAATAGCAGATTACCGCCTTTGGAACTCCTATACTTTTTCAGGTTAACCCGTGCTTTGGCATTTGCTACTTCTGCCAATGGCGGAAAGTTTTTCACGAGCGCGTCAAGCACCGCTACCGCTTCTTGGTAATAGTCTTCGATGACCTCGTCAGATGGTCTAGACTTTATAAATGAGTTCCACGTGAGTACTTCTGGCTTTGGCTTCTTTATCTCGACCTTTGCCTTTTTGAAGTATTCGTTCAATGCGTCGTACAGGGCAATGATGCTTGTAACACTCGTCTCATCAGACGACGGTATGTTCTTTCCCTTCTTCAGATAAAGTTTGTCTTTAAACAACGCATACCTATCTGTCAATCGACGGGTCACAATAGCAATTACATCATCATCATCTAAGGCTATCAGTTCCATGTTGCTCACCGCCTTTGCATGGCGGTTCAATACGGTAAACAATCGGCGCGTGCGCTCTATTCCTTCTTTTGTCCTTGTGTGCGCAACAAATAATGCCGCTACTTCTTCCTGCCCGAGTTTTTGTGCATATTTAGCTTCTTCTAACGCTTTCTTTATCCCCACAACACGATGTTGTCCGTCAATTGCAAACAATTCCTCGGTACCTTGAAGGCGCAGAAATCCGAGAGTGCCATTGAGCTCCTTTACCGCGTTCTGTTCTTCATTATTTAGTTCTCCTGACGGACTGATCGAGACTTCGCACCACTCTGGTGCTCCGCCATAAATGCCAATTACAAGCGCATTAAAGAGCCTTTGGTCTTGGCTCTTTAGATAGTCCTTAATTAGGTCCGAGTGTCCTTCCTGCAACTGCCGTTGAATCCAGTCAGATAAAGTCTTAGTGTCATGAATATCAGCAACTGGCTGGACTCGCTCAGCAATGTCCCTCATTCGTATTACGCATAAATAGTAAGTCCAATCTCCCATGATGCCTCGAATTGCTGGCAGTAGAAGGCGATTTGAACCATTGATTGCTTTATTTAACATGGAAACGCTGCCCTGAACTGGCTGATCACTCCCTTGAAACTACTGTTTAATGGTGGGATGAAGAAGCTTAGTAATTGATCCTCTATTTGCTCCGGGGTTGCGGTCCCCTCGGCCTGAATCTCAGCGAAATGAAAATAGATGAATCCCTTGTATTTTGGCAAATGCCCTACCAACTTCGGTCTTCCCTTGCCAGATCCAATTTCATTTATGTATTGTCCAAATCTCACGCGCAAGGTTTGTTCTGTTGTCTGACCAATGTACATGAGATACGATGCACTGATCCCGAAACAATCCGTTGTAGTAATTATGAATGCGTAGACCCCTGGCGTGTCGGCTACAGAACTTTTTTGCGCTGGTTCAAACGGTACACTCTTCCACGACAAGGCAGCGTTTGTCTTGGGGGGGGTCCACATCTTTGGCCACATAACGAATTGGTGGGAATGCACTTTGAATTCGTCAAAACTATCTAAATCAAACCGGGTATTTGAGGATGGCATATCAATTTGACAGTGTCGGTGAGGGCGAGCGAGAAGGCCGATTTGAATATGAATGGTTATTTTACAGCGGTGCGATGCATGAATAAGTAATTCGACAACCTTCCTTAATAATAATCAAAACATTTCAATGTCTCGTTTCGCTATTGTCCGGGTGGTTGCCAAACAGATCGCCATTTCATCCTTTCCTCTTCGTACTTTCCTCCTAGTTGCCAGCCGAGCCGCTGATAGCGATGTGGTAGCCATTTATTCTGCATTATTTCCAAGATCGATCGCACTCGAAGTAGTCGATGCGCTTGATACATCCCCTTATGAGAATCGATTCTCAAAGTTTCACTGCTAGCACGATCATCAAAAAGGTGTACGTTTGTTTCCAAATTCCGATGGACTTCAACGTGACTTCTTTTGGCTTTCTCCGTAACTAAATATTCGAGACGATGATATGGTAGTCCGTCACCTGCCAGAAGCAAGTCGAGTATCTCCCGACTTGCCGTTCTTACGCTAATGAAGGGCCCTGCGACGTGTCCATTCTGAGTTTTAAGGTCCCCTTTGTGAATAACTTTGAACGAACTCTTTTTTATCAGTCCGGATGAAACCAATTTGACGTCGAAGTCCTTGGGCGTAGTTCCGATTTGTTTGGCAATTGGTCCAAGTCCTAAATTCTTACCGAGTAAGTTGAGCGCTCCATCCAATCGATCTGGTCTTTGCATGACATATTTCACGTCCCAGTCCTCGGATTGACCGAGCGCGAACATTACAGAATAGCCAGCTTCCCACTCGTACTTCATGAAGTCGTCCAAAAGAAATCCAGGTGGGTAACACGGATCAAAAGTTTTGTCATTGGGATAATTGTTGTCCCAAAAATTCTTGGCGTCGTCATATTGATCACAGATCGATTTCAGCTCAGGATCGGCGCCTATGCGTACAATTGCACGATCGGCGGAGACACCGCGCTCTCTTTCACCGTCTTTGACTATGACCAAAAACTCGTCTGCAGTTATATCCTTTTTGAAGGTAGGATTGTCCTCGATGCGCAAATATTCCCCAGTCTCCAATGTTACGTCGCCGCTTTTAATCATCAGAGCAACGATCAGTCGATTTAATAAAGATGATTCAGTCTTGAAATGGTGCGATCCTCTATACACGAGTTTTACCGTCGTATCTTTGCGTAACGCTTGTTTTATTTCGTCATCAACTTCCTTGGGAACGGGCTCTTCGCCAAATGTTGACGGCGGCATAAAAGCGCAACAAATTGGGCGGCAAAAGAATTTCGCATATCAGAAGGAAAGGGCTGCCGGCTACGGCAGCCCTTTCCTTCTGGTGTTTTGAGATCGCTCAACCTGCGTTCTGCTTGGACATGGCTTCCATTACGCAACTGTCACAAGCATGCTGGCCTCGATAGCCGCTCCAGCCAGCCTCCTCCGCCGCGAACTCAAGGTTTTGGAGTTCCTCATCCCACTGGATTCCGATTGAACCACGCTGCCTTACCACTGTATGTGTATTCCGGACGAAAATGGCCATGGTTTCCGGCGGAAAATGGCCGCGATTTCCGGTCCAAAATGGCCATGGATTCCGGTCCAAAATGGCCAATTTCTGAGCGAATAAACACCAAGCCAATTGCATACGCGAACCATATACAGCTGACTTGATTGACGCTGGACATTTTACTGAGCAGTAACACTTTGTTTGCTAGCTAGCTAATGAGGTGCCAATGCCGAATCGGAGAATGTCCATGAGAAAGATTAGAGAGGTGCTAAGACTGCGTCATGCTAACGGTTTTAGTCAAAAGACATAGCTAAGACAGTAAATTGCTCGCATGGTGCAGTTGGGGAATACTTGAAGCGGGCATCAGCAGCTGGACTAACCTGGCCGCTTCCTCCAGAGCTGGAGTTAAGCGATGACTCTCTTGACAAAATGCTGTATCCCCGAGCTGCGCCGAGTTCGGCAGTCCGCCGTCCGCAGCCAAACTGCATTCAGATGCGTGAGGAGCTAAAGAAGAAGGGTGTCTCACTCTACCTCCTTTGGACCGAATATCTTGATGAAAACCCTGCTGGATACAGCTTGAGTCAGTTCTGCGATATCTACAAACGATTCAACAAGAACCTGGCAATCACAATGCGTATTGAACACAAAGGCGGAGACAAGGCGTTTTCCGACTTTGCCGGTACGACACTGCCGATAGTATCGGAGCGAACTGGAGAGGTAAGTCCAGCACACCTTTTCGTCTGCACTCTCGGCGCAAGCAGCTACACATTTGCCAAGCTCTACCCTGACGAGACTACTTCGTCTTGGTGCAATGGTCATGCCGATGCATTCAGCTTCTTTGGCGGCTCCCCGGTTGTTGTCGTCCCGGATAATCCTAAGGCCGTCATCACCAAAGCCAGTAAATATGAGCCAGATATCAATCCTAGCTTCGCGCAGATGGCGCTCACTTCAACGTCGTTGTACTCCCGGCTAGAATAAGGAAACCAAAAGACAAAGCGAAGGTAGAAGCCGCTGTTGGACTGGCTACACGATGGATTCTTGCAAGACTTAGAAACCGTACTTTCTTTTCCCTGGCGGAGGCAAACCAAGCTGTAAGCGAGCTTTTGACTGGACTCAACGGAAAGAAGTTTCAAAAACGTCCTGGAAGTCGAATGTCTCTTTTCGAAGAACTGGACAGGCCTGTTCTTCGCTCTCTGCCTCACTCTAAATACGAGTACTTTGAGAGCAAAAGGGTCGGAGTTAATATCGACTATCACTTTGTCTTTGAGGACCACATGTATAGCGTGCCTTGCCAGCACCGCTTTGCCAAGGTTGATCTTCGCGTCACGGAGACAACCATTGAAGTGTTCCTTGACGGTACCCGCATCGCCAGCCACATTCGAGCATTCACGCCTGGCAAATTCTCTACATTGCCGGAACACAAACCACGTGAACACCAAGAGTACGGGAACTGGTCCCCTTCTGCGATGCTCGAAAAGGGACTGAAAATAGGCGCCTCTACTGCCAAGCTCTTCTCTGCAATCATGGCTTCTAGAGAGGTCCCGGAACAAGGATTCCGAAGCTGTATGGGCATACTGCGCCTTGAAAAACAATACGACAGAGAACGCTTGGAAGCCGCCTGTGCTCGCGCTCTAGCAATCAATGGACTCTCCTACAAATCTGTCTCTTCAATTCTCAAGTCCAAACTCGAATCTAGCCCTCTTCCAGAAAAACCCATCCAACTCACCGTCTTGCATTCCCACATTCGCGGTTCCCAATCTTTCGCCTCAAACATCAAGGAGAACAATAATGCTGATACACCCAACAATAGACAACCTGAAGACTCTAAAATTACTGGCGATGGCTAGCACCCTGGAGAATCAACGGCACTTGCTTGACTCTCAAGAACTAAGCTTTGAAGAAAAACTTGGCATCCTTGTCGATGCCGAACTTGCAGCAAAAGATTCAAAACGCCTGACTTCGCGTCTCCGCAACGCCAAACTCCGCCTGGCGGCTTGCATTGAAGACCTGGAAATCAAGTCGTCCCGCGGCTTAGACCGCTCTGTTGTTACCGCTCTCTCCTCCCGCACCTGGCTTGATAAAGCTCGGAATGTCATCATTGAAGGCCCCACCGGCGCAGGTAAAACTTACCTCGCCTGTGCACTAGCTCAACAGGCATGCAGAAACGGCTTCAGCACACTCTACGTAAGGGCTCCTGCCCTCTTTGAAGACCTCTCCCTCGCCAAGGCTGACGGTAGATTTAAAAGCATTCTGGCTCCATCGCTCGCACTAAGCTACTCGTGCTCGATGACTTCGCCCTGGCTCCTCTCACCGATGAGCAGCGTCGCAACCTTCTGGAGATTGCCGAACAGCGCTACGAGATTGGCTCCACTATCCTCGTCAGCCAGATGCCCCTCAGCCACTGGCATGACATTATCGGTGACCCCACTCTCGCCGACGCAATCCTAGACCGCCTTGTACACAACGCCCAGTGCATTGTTTTGAAAGGAGAATCCATGCGTAAGAAAAAAGCTCAACAAAATGGGTAAATACAAAAAGTCCCAGCGTCGCTTCGCTCCGAAGTACCCCATAATTCATCCCTGAAAATCATGCCCACTTTCGTCCGGAAACCATGGCCATTTTCACCGGAATACACAACTGTAGGCCAGGTCTCCTCACATTGGTCGCACTCAAGCAAGAACAGCAGTCTGATCATTGGCTGATTCCTCCATCTTTCTTGCTCGACCGAGCTTTCTCTGGGCTCTCTTTTCAGCGGACTCCAGTGCTTCTTTCGTTCGATAGGAGGCTCCGTCAATTTTGACGATTTCTGATCTGTGTATCAATCTGTCCACAAGAGTGACTACACACCCTGCGTTCGGGAAGATTTCTCCCCACTCTTTGAAGGGCTTGTTGGTCGTGATGATTGTTGATGACTTCAGGTACCGAGCGTTAATTACCTCGTAAAGTAAGTCAGCATAGCGATTGTCGTAACTTAGGTAGCCAAGCTCGTCAATTGCCAATAAGTCCGGGCTTGCGTACTTCTGTAGACATCTCCGTCGGGATGTGGCACCATCCTGGGCTGATAGGTCCGACAGCATCTGACTGGCCGAGACAAACTTGGTTTTGTATCCAGCAAGCAGAGCTGTGTGCACCAGGTTCTTCGACAACATCGACTTACCCAGACCGTTGGCACCAAGAAAGATGATATTGACTGCCCTACTCATGAATTCTAGAGTGAACAGCTCTTCTACAAGCTCTCGATCAATCGTCTTCGGCCACTCCCAATCAAATTCAGACACAGGCTTCATCTCGTGTATCTGAGACTCTCTCAATCGCCGCTCTAAGCTTCGCCGATTCTTCTCCGCCGCCTCAGCCTCTAACAGTTCTTTGACCCACGATTGATTGGCATATTCATTCCATCTGGCCGCCATAGCCTTGAAGCCCAGCTTGCTCGCCTGTTCTTTCAAATCTGTCGTCATTGTTCCTCCTTGGAAAGATTGTCGTAAGTAGCCAGCGAGTGCGGCAAAACAACGAGATCAGTAACCCTTTTGTCGTCCGGTAAATCAATCGCAAATGGCGATAGCAACCCCTTTTGCCTCCTCCTCCTCTCAAGTACGTTGGCAACATCTGCAGAGTGGCAAGCTCCAGAAGTCACCACTTCCTTGATCGATTCCTCCACTTCTGCCGGACCATATAAGTCCAACAGTCTCAGCAATTTGCTCGTCAGCGAACCGATTGAATAACCCCGCTCCGCAGCCATACGGAACATCTCTCTTGCAGTTGGTGCCGAGCAAAATAGTCGATTCATGCCGCTGCCCTTCTTTGCCTTTTTCTTCTCTTCGACCAGCCTCGAAATGTGCTCGGTAGTCTCAATCTGACGCCTCTTTTCAAAGCATCGCTTGTGCTTCGCTACCTCCTTCAATCCGTCCAAGATACGCACCCAATCGCTGTCCGCATGCACCGTGAGCTGCTTCTGCACGTATTCATGAGGTACTGAATAATCGTTCATGTCATACCTGACATACGGTGCCTTGCCAACCGATACAACCGTGCTCTCAAATACTGCATACGGATTGTCCGGCAACGGCATCAAACTCCCTTGCTCTTGCTTAAATGCCTCTGCTACAGTCATCGTTCGGTCCTCTGAACACGGTCTGGTGCCTGCTACTTCTCGGCACCAGACTATCGCCTGATTGTTCAGGTCCTCCAGACCATCCCACTTCCGCGCAGCAAAGAACGAATGCCTGATGTACTGTATCGCCCTCTCGACTCGCCCCTTTTGATTGCCCCTGGCGATAGCTACTGGCTTCGGGGCATATCGGTAATACGCTGCAAAGTCCAGCAGCCGCGGATTGAATCGGATGGCATCGCCACTCCTCTCCAAAACGGCCCGATTTCAAATTGTCGTACTTGACCTGCCTCGGCACACCTCCCCAACTGCAAAAGGCGTCTACGTGCCCCTGTAGAAAGTTCGCCGTGGACATGCCTGTGTAGAACTTCAGAAACACCTGCCGTGACCAGGACAACACAATGACGAAAGCGTACAGCTGCCGCTCGGCATTACCGATTTTCACTTTCCCGAAGCACGCCCAGTCAACCTGAGCCTCCTCTCCCTTAATCGTACTCAGCCTGAGATACGCTTCAGCTGCCGGTTTTGGTCGATGCCTGGCTAGCATGTCTCGAAAGTGGTCGATGCCTCCAGGATACCCTCTCTCTTTCACCATTGCATACAGCCGCGATCCCGTCAGTCTCGGATACTTCTGCAGCACAGAACGGATGTACGGCAAATACGGGTCAATCAACGAACGCCTGATCCTGACCCGCTCAACGCTAATTCCATTTCTGGTTAATACCCGATCAACTACACCGTGATGAATCTGTAGCTGCCTGGCGATGGTGCCTCTTTTCCACTTCTCTGCGTAAAACAAGCGCAGGATCTCTGATTCTACTTCTTTTGAAACGCCCACTGTTACCTCCTGTTGTTCTTCCCAGGCGACATCGCCCGATGAAGTCTTGGCGTGCGAACGCCCACAAAGACGGCCGCAACCGCTGCAGCGAATTAACACTGCATCTTCAGCCGGCTCAAATTTTGTGATTTCCGTAGAGACCACTTCCTCGGTCTCTGGACAAACAATGTCATCCTGACAAGCCAGAAGGGAACCATGATGCGTCACTTCTTCTTTGCACCGCCTCTTGTATTCTGCCTGCCGGCGGCTGTGATTTAGCGCACCCCTAAAGCTGCGCTGGTAACGCCGCCCGGCTCAGCCTGTCCCTGTCGGCGGTTTAATTTCGCGCAATCCTGGCTGCAATATCGGTTACCCCGGTCACAGCTCCTGCAAAGCCTTACCTGTTCCCGGCATCGGGCGCAGTTGAACAGTCGAAAGGAATCTTGCTCATCGTCCACTCAATGAGCAAAAGGCCTGGACAGGACTCAATTCTTGTAGGAAACTCTCTCCTTCATCGTCCAATAGATGAATCCAGGGGTTCAAGTTGCCGCTTGAACCCTTGACCTTTTTGCTAATTCCTAATTTCTCAAATCAACCCGAGAGGAACAATTGCTCGCGGTCGATATATTTCCGATATGCGTGGCGAAACGCCGTCAATAAATACGCGCTTCTAAAACGCCGTCAACAGCCAAACTCCAACCAAACATCGTGAATAGATTTACCATTGCTTAGTGCATCAGAAATGTGCTCAGCCTGAGAGAAGAACCAGGGGTTTCGAAGCATCCAATCAACTAATTGTCGGTGTTGAAAATCCTTGATCTTTAAGCGAATAGTGTCCAAAAGAGCGCCGTCACCAGCGCCACAGACGCAGTATGTCAGAACAGGCTTCTTTTCTAGCACAGGCTGATCGAGGGAGTCATTTCGCCAATACGATGGCGTGCTAGTTTCAGAAAGTGCCTTTTCTAGTCCGAAGCCTGCTGCAATAAGAGTGAAGTCATAAGGTGGTTCCGAAGACCCATCTTCAAAATCTAGGAAGACTTTGCCATTCTTGGAGGAAACCTTAGTGATCGTCTTTAGGTATTTTTGCGGAATTTCTTCGCTTATTTCATTCCACTGCTCCAGTACTTTTCGCGCTATTTCTCCTGCCTCTGCGTCATACCAATTGAAGTACGGAAGATGTGTAACCGGGTAGACAGAGCCTGGCTTCGGCCAGCTATAAATATTGGGGTGAACGAATCTCGTGGCATTACCTCTTTGAAGTGGAAGGTTATCAGCTTTCTTTTCAAACAATTCCACCTTGGCTTTAAGTAAATGGGCGGCAGCCGCTGCCGTCAAGCCAGCCAATCCCGTCCCAACAATCGCCACTCTTTTATCGGCCAATCCAAATTCCTCTTTCAGAGACCAAATCAGATTGAACGCTCGTTGCTGCTGCGAATGGAAGGTCAGGCGCTTGGCTGTGCAACCAACATGATAGATTCCCTTGTCCAGCTCAAACCATCTAAGGATTTGTTCGCGTTCTGGCGATTTTGTCGTTTGCATAATGATTTCGTGCGCGATTAGAGGGATTTCAATTGTCTCATATTCACAACTCTCAATTAAATCCACCCGGTTCTCAAGTGTGTGACGAAAGGCTGCAAAGATGACGCTGGTAGTGCCAGAACCGGGTTACGACCGGGCTCTCGTCTTATCGATTAGCTAGAGTTGTGCATTTGTAGGAACCACTTAAGTATTTGATGGTGGCATGTTGCACCAGGACGAATTGGTCCCGTCAGGGTACAGCTTGGCAAGGCGTAGCTGCTGGCGCCCAGGCAACAAACAAACAGATGAGCACTTTTGACTTCACCGGAATGCCGGTTCGTGATTCGCAGAGTGCTGCCGGCGAAATCAGAAAAAGCCTTTTCGCCAGCAAGATGCTCCTGACGCATTACCAGGTCAACATGTTTGCTCCATTCTTGAAACAGTTCACAGAAGTAGGAGTATTGGTAGCCGTGCGGATTAGAAGAGATGTAGCGCTGCCATTCGAGTGCTAGCGACATTCCCTTATGCGATTTGAGACTTCGGGCGACTTCGCTGAAATCCGGAAGAGGTCGCTCTGTCTTCGGGCGTCCGACACGTGCAAACAGAAGATTCTCTAGAGCCGCATCATCCAACTCTGGAGCGAGCGCCAAGAAAGTCCAGCTGCCTGCGCTTTTAACAGGTAGTCCTGAACTGTGGAACGGGCAATATTGCAGCTAGCAGCGACTTCACCAGGTCTGAGACCCAGACCCCAAGACAGTCGCAGAATCTCACGAATTTTTCGCACACTCAACCTCACAATAGCCATTTCAAATTTCTCTTTCTAGTGAGTCAACCCACTGAAAGAGTCAGGTCTGATCAAGCCTGCGTCAATTGAGAACTAGAAATTTTGATTTATTTGCCGCTGACAAGCTGCCGGGAATTAGCGGAATCGGGTGCCGCGACTTTCCGGATTCTGCTGCCGACAATTAGCGGAATTAGGTGCCGGGAGTTTCCGGAATTTACAGTATTTGACCAGAACATCTCCGGTTGCAGCAATCCGCCATCATCAGACACTGCGTAGGCAAGCTCCCTCAAGTCTCGATAGGACTTCACCTTTGAGATTGAGCGCTTTACGGGAGGCGCTCAATCTACACATTTACTTCGAACAAATCACATCTAGGTTAATTCCGGCAATCTGAATCAAATGCGTTTCTGCTGCTGCTAGAACAATGGACTGGTCTTCAGTGATATCTTGCTTAGAAAGCCCCGGTTGAACTATAACAACTCTCGTTTGAATTTCTTTGTGTTTGCTCGCCTTTTTGTACAGCGCAAGCAAGCGAGCTGTCCCTTTTATAAACCGAGTTTGTCTGCCACCAAGCTGATTAGACTCCCGCTTGAGCAAGTGCGTGATAAGGTCGTCGAACTTCCATATCCTCTTAGAGGAACGAACTGCCTGGGTAGAAACTTCAACTACATCTTTAATTCGCTCTCCTGGTTCCTTGCCGCCGCTGAATTTGCAGTGAACAAATACAAGCTCGATAACACCGTTTTCTCGCAGAAGAACAAGGTCGGCTGCCTCGCCCGGATCATCATCATCAAATACTATTTCATATCCACCTTTTAGCTTGTCCGCAACGTGCTCTTGTACCGAGTTGGTTCGCTGAACTCCGTTGTGCCACATTGACTCGACCTTTATCGATACTCCGGTCCATGTCCAAGGATCTAATCGAGTCACCGGGAAGGTTGCTGTCACCCTATCTTTCGGGCTTATATGATAACAGCCGTCTAATTCGGAACCGTCAACGTACAGCACGCTCGGTGGATATTCATTGAAGTAATCATCCAGGTTAAATGACAATTTTCCTTTTTGTACCGTCAGCCGATCTCCGCTTATTTGCCGGACAGTAAATCCTCGTTCGTTTTTCTCAAGCTTCAGCTCGAAGCGAGCCGAATGTGTTTGGTGAATGATGTCGAACTGAATAGATTTTTGATTATTTAGCGGATCTGCGAAATGCAGGCTGTACTGGGACAGAGAAAACTCGCCCGCCTTGCTTTTGAACTTAGTAGATTCCTCTGTATTCGAGTAAAACTCGTGCGGCCAGTCGATGCAAAACACTTGCGCCTTGGGCAACTTCGTCACCTGTTTCGGAATCATGACGTTCTCAATGATTTTCGCGACATCTATAGCGTCATCATTGAGCTTAACCCCAACCTCATCGCAAAACTTCAACAGCTCTGGTATTCTGCCGCGATCCTTTGACCACACACGCCCCTTCGCCGAACACGCCACATTAACAGGCTCCCCATTAGCGTATCCGTGTGCACTTGCATTGACCTTTACCGATGTGGATTTCTCCGCACTGCTGAGCGCATTTACAACGTCTGCGCCGGAATACATTGAATACCGCAAGTTTCGTCGACCCGGTTTCTTCAAGCCAATATTCTGGAACATCAGACGCAATATCCCTGAAAGACACCTAAACGGAACATCGCCTGTTAATGCGGTTGTTGACTGTCCACTTACAGCAACTGCGAGCTGAGAGAGCGGAGCGTCGGTATCACTGCAATGTACAAACAACGTTTTCTGCGCCTTGTTGAAGTAGAAGACATACAGATCCCATTGCCGATCTTTGACTGTCTTTGATGCAGTCCACTTTGTGCGCAAGTGTTGCTCGGTGACAAAGTAAAGTACGTTTTTGTTCTTATTGATCCAAGCGCCGCGAATAATGACGTGTTTTGCGATGACTTCAACAAACTTTTGGGGATTAAACGAATCAGCACGAAACACCGTCGCGCTAAAGCTGGGACGCAATCGGTTCGGTGGTACGACAAACGCATTCTCGTCATTTTCAGCTGGAATATCAATTCTCTGCGAGTCCCTGATGAACTCGATCATTTCTGTATAGTCTTTGACATGAGAGGAGCTGAACTCGCTCAATAACTTGTTCCAATCGGCATCTTCACCATAGAGACGTTCTAATGCTGACGACACATTTTGATTAGCAATGTTCGCAAAGACTGTAGCCTCACCAACCTTGTCGCCGGCATCACGAGTAAATCTTCCAGCGAATTGAAGAAGTATCGCCATGCTTTTATGGGTGTCGTGAACGGCCGCAATTTTTAGCTCAGGCAAGTCAAAGCCTTCGCCAAGCATGTTCACACATACAACGACACGCGTCTGGCGCGATTTCAGCTTGTTGATTGATGCTCGATTGTCTCTTGGCTCTTCACTGATAACCAGTACAGGATTGAACTTCTTGGCCTTGTCCGCGTATATTTGGAAAATATCTCTCGCGCGATCAGCGGTCGAACAGCGCGCCATCAGCAGGTGGTCAAAACCTGAGTCTATATCGTCTTGTAACTGCCGAATAGCGGCTTCAGCAATCGTGCTATCCGCTCGGTTTTCTTGCAAATCAAACAATGCCTTGAATTTGATCGGCTTGAAATAACCGTCTTGCTGAGCCTGTCCCAAAGGATACGAGAAGATTGTCTTCCCCTCTAAATCCTTTCCGTCGCGTCTAAATGGCGTCGCTGTAAATTGCAGAATTAGCTTGTCTTTGAAGACGTCTCTAAAAGCGCTGTACGTTTCAGCTGGGACGTGATGGGCTTCATCGAAAATAAGATGGCTACAAATGCCGGACAAATCCTTAGCAATTGCTATAGCTTCACCTTGTGCGACTGTGTTTATCGTCGCTATCAAAACGTTGCAGTGTTTCAACACCTCTAGCTCTCGGGGATCTTTCACCCGGTGCTCTATAACACCAACTACGGGATTCATTGCTGTTTTCGACAGGCATTGCAACTCTCGCAACAGTCCAAACGTTTTGAATTTGCGCGCAGTTTGATCGCGAAGTGCTCTCGTTGGCACCACAACTAATACCGTTCCATCGATGTAATTTGCAAGGGCCGCAAGCATCGACTCCGTCTTCCCTGTGCCTGTAGGCATAACGATTGTTGCAGGAGTATTGTTGATCGACCAATGCGCCCCAACCGCATGCAGCGCCCCAACTTGCGGAGGTCGAAGCCCTTTATCGATTACCTTCCCATCTTTGCCGCGCTTTTCTCGTCGGTACGATGTCGCGTTCTTCCAAGAATTCTTGACGGCCTTTCGAAGTTTCGCCCAATCCTCATCGTAAGTGGCCGAGAAGGACTCTAGGAGTTTGTGCGCGCCCCAGCGGACGCTTCCGTCAGTATTTCTGTGAAGAACACCGTCGATATGCGCAGGTCGTGCTGCGAGTTTTTTCTCAAGAATCACAACAGATTCGCCATTGCTCAGCTTAAGGATTGTTCCTGTCCGCCTAGCAGAAATCGGCGCGTCGCTCGACGCTACGATGTCCAGAGTTTCCTCTGGACGCAAGACATAGTTCACGCGGCCGAAGGTGTATCTTTTAGACCAGACTTGGATGGGAGGCAGTGATATAGTACGTTTCGTCATTTTCAATCCACTGCTGTCAGGCGGGAGCGCCGATCAGCAGCTCTAGGCAGCGCGCCGGTGAGTAGCTGAAATCAAACTGGTGTCCAACTACCAAGTCTGGCAATGGGCGCGGTTGGAAATTCGGGATGAATGTGACGTGGTACGTCAGGTGGTTGAATAAGCTCACGCTTACGCGCAGATCCTTCCTGCCATTCCTATAAAATAGCCAGTCCAGGACCACTAGGTGTGAGTCAGTATGACGGCGGGTTTTCTCATCCAAATCTAGTATTGGTTCATCAGTGATCGCTACAGGATCGAATGCCGGATCGCTGTCGTCACGAACAAATGAGCGCACGGCTTGTACAGAAACATCGTTTAAGAGCTCGGCGTTACCGTTTACCCCGACTTGGTAAGCGAAATAGTTGAACGCGATCTTCGCAATCGCTCTTTTCATGCGCCGATCGATTAAGTAGTTGATCTCGACTTCAATTGACTTTACGTTTTCGGCGTCGTCAACCGGAGGCGGGAGCTCTCCATGAATTGTCGGATTCCATCCCGCTTTCTCAAGAAGCGACCTAAGCTTTTCCAGCTCCTCGTCGGAGCTTCCAAGCATTCTGAAATTATTGGAGTTGAGATCCTCACGCTCAACAAAACCCAATTTCTGAAGCTCCTCGAACAGAATGAACTCGAAAACACCAGTCGTCTTGTTCAAGAAACCAATCTGGGTCATTGGTCGCGCGATTATTTCTCCGTCTCGCCCAATAAGTTCTATTTGCGCGCCCGCCCAAGGTCCACCATCTGGCGGAACCTTGAGGACCAGCCGTTTGCCCTTTAGCTCGCCAAGTTTAGAGACGCTCTTCAATCCATACTTGAACCGAAGAAGGGCTTCAAGACTGTCTCTCCCGAGTATGCCGTCCAGCGAAGCACTAAAAAAGTCATTGCATTGTTTGCATACGCAATCCAGAACCAGATTCTGATCGTACCTGCCCATCGACTGGGGAATAACGTGCTCTCGATTGAAGAGGCCGACGTCTTTCGACTCTTTACAGTAGATGCAATCTTTCGTCATGGCTGTTAGGTGTCCGTAACGTTGGGAAATTGCCAGCACTAACATTCGGAAGGGGGGGTGACAAGATACCGCAATTCAGTCATTTAGGATCTACGAAGCAACTGTTCGGACACAATGATTCTCAAGGATTTATGCTCGGTCTATATTGATACTGTATGCGGGCAATATGCCGACGGCTCGATTATCGTGGGTCTCTTTTCGGCACTACCGGCAAACAGATTTGCTCTCGCAAAAGCTTCACCACGTAGGCCACTTCTTATTCCCAGACGTGCGACTTCGGGCACCGCCACCAGATAAGCCAGAACCGATCACCTGTCTTCGTGGGCTTGAGCGGCAAGTTTCGGGTGCGGTGCCTGCCAGTATTGCAAGAGTTCCGGGTGCTTTTGTCGCACGGTGCGAGCCACCAAATCGCAGGCAAAACGCTAGTGACAGTCAACGTCAATCCATGACGGAAGTGTTTCGTTCGCTTGCGTTCCGAGATGGGAAAGTCGAATTGAAATTGGATCGGTTATTGATCGGAAAATTGCCTTTTCCCTACCCCCAAAAGAAAACCGCCTTTCGGCGGAAACGTAGATGGTGGGCGAGGTGGGACTTGAACCCACACGTATTGCTACACTAGATCCTGAGTCTAGTGCGCCGCCTTAACCAACACAGAATCCGTCTGAATCACTGTTGGAAGCCGCTACCTGGCGCTCTTTTGTGCCTGGCTCGACATCTGGGATACCCTTAAGCGAATCGACCATCACTTTGCCTCTATTATCCTGCAAACATCGAATTACACAACCATTTTGTTTGTCCAGTCTGCTTGTGTTTTTCTGCTCGAATGCCGTCTTGGTATATTGCTCTGCGTGCTCTTAAATATATTCTTAACCTTGTGTAAGAGTCGATGTTTGGACCGCCGTTTGCAAAGTTCCCAGCCGATTAGACCAGCTGTAGAGATTCAGTTCCCTTGATTCTTCTCATCCACCTTCGCCTCCTCGGTGTTTGTCTGGCTGGTTCTCTTCTTCATCTCTCCCACAGACCACATACCCCACCAACAACCAAAACAGCGAATTCGCAAATAACGTCGGGTGACCAATGCAATACTCCACAGAACCGTGCACACCCACCATCGCCATAAGCGTCACAAGCAGTACCTTTCGTGCTGATTTCATTCGGTTGCTTGCCGGCCCTCTTCTCTGCTCACCACCACCCACACGCCTTCCCCTAATAGCCCCATAAAGTAACCACCCCAGAATCAACCCCAGGAACACCGTCGCTATTGGTCCAAAATAGATCGTTGTTCCCAGTATCAGGTTATGCGGCAATTGCTCGCTACCGACTGGTGGCAGCCCCATGCCCCAGGGGTGGCAGGCTATCTTGGTTAGCGAATCTTGCAAGACTTCCATTCTTTCGTAAGACGACTTATCCCCGCGCCAGGCAAGGCATTGCCAGACGGCGAAGCCCGCTCCGGCCAATAAGCCCAACTTGCAGACCGCGCGGATGAAGCGCGACCGCATCTTGTCGAGCATGCCCCACACTCCGAAGCTCACCACCAGCGAAAGTATCGCCCCGCGCGAGAGCGTCAGTATCGTGTGCGATGCCGTGAGAAATCTCGCCGCGCGCACCAGCTTCTTCAGCCATTCCGCAGATACTAACGCCTCGGTTTCAACCGCAATAGCCGGCAGCATTAAGAGGCTGGCGGCGAGAGTGTTTGGGTTCCAGGTGAGCCCGGTGACCAGTTGCCCGCGCTGTCCGAATATATATTGAGCGCGCCCAACCAGGCAGGTGATGTCGCGCCCGAGGAAGCTATGGGTGTTAGTCAGGCAGAGCCAGATGGTGAGCAGTGTGTGGGCAGAGAATATCGCAAGCAGAATCAGAAAGATTGCCACGTAATTGTCGCGCCGCATTATTCTGGGGCAAACGTAGCCGAAGGCGAATATCGGTAAGATTGCCAGCAACGTGTGTTTGATGTTCATAAGCAAGTCGCCGCTGCTGCTGGTGAAAGTCGTAACCGTGAGCAGCACTAGGGCGTAGGCGGCTATCAACCAGAGTAGCGTTTTGTCGCCGGGCGGAGAGGTTGCCACATGGTCACTGGCAGCAACCTCACTCTCTTTATCTGCTCTTCCCCCAGCAGCCTGCGGTATTGCGAAGTAGAGAAAGCTCAGCCCCAGCAGTAAATTTAAGTCTAGCCTGGCAGCGGAAATTTCATTTAAGCCAAAGCGGTAGTTCAACACCGACTGATTCAGTATGAGCATTACCAGGTCTGCCGCCACCAGCGCGGTAGCCAGCAGGCGCCATGCCGAACCCTTGCGGTCGCGCTTATCTATCCCAGCCGCTTGCAACTGGTCATCCTCCAACACCCGGCAGCCCGGCTTTAGTTTACCGTCGAGCCTGTTTGAGCGCCCAATATAAGCCCTCTGTAATGGAAGTCATGTGCTGCTTGGGATAGGCTAGCACCGACTGAATCAGGGTATTGAGGTTGAGTTTAACTCCTGTTAAGAGTGCGCCCGACACTGAGCTTGCGCCGCCGCAGATGGCGAGCGCGGCGGTGGGTGTGCCTTGTCGCCCGGGTGGTAGATTACGCGAGATTCTCTGGTGCCTGGCGGCGGCGGCTTGCGGTGCCATTGGCGGGCTAGCCGCGCCCGGGTTTGAGCAGAGCTACCTGGCGTTTCTTGCCCCCTGCGCTTTGCTAATTTTGCTGGCGCGCGCTTCTGAACCCTGGACATCCGCCTGGCGCGGCTTCGCCTTTGGCGCCGGCTACAATCTCGTCTACCTGAGCTGGTTTCTTGCCTTTCGACCGGTATTTGCTCAGAACTCCTATGTTATTCCCGGCGAATTACTCGGGGGAATTTTCTGGATACTTGTGTCAGCCTGGCAGGGCGTGTTCATTTCGGTTTTTGCCCTGCTGCTCAAGTGGCTGCCTTTGACCGGCGGCTTTCTGCCCCGGCGCGTCAGTGCCTCCGAAAATCAACCCGCCCGCCCCCACTCACACACACTTTCTCACTCTTTCGCCCACTGGCAGCTGCCCAGCTTCATTGTGGTGCCCTTGCTCTGGGTGCTGGTGGACAGGCTTTGCAATACTACCCAGTTGCTCGGCTTTGCCTGCTCGGCGCTGCACTACAGCCAGTATCAGAATGTGGTGCTGCTGCAGATGGCTCCGTTTGTTGGTGGGGTGGGCATCAGCGCTTTCATTATGCTGGTCAACACAAGCCTGGCTGCCCTTGTGGCTTATGCCTTCAAAGATAGAGCTGGCGGTAGCAGCCTTGCCGGTTTGACCATGCCAGACAGAAAGTCTCTTTTGCTCAACAGTTTAGGCATAGTGCTTCTTTGCGCCGGCGTTTATATGTATGGGCAGACGCGCCTGGCGAATTACCCGCCGGCTAGTACGGCTGTACCGGCTACTGCGCCGGTGTCGGCTAATGCAACTGCGTCGACCACTGCACCTGCATCTACCACTGCACCTGCATCGGCTAGTGCACCTGCGTCGGTTACGGCACCGGCATCGACTAATTCGCCAGCGCCAGCGGCGTTTCGGGGTGCAGCCGCTCCATCATCCACCCGCACCGTTGTGGTCTCCGCAATCCAGGCTGGAGCCAACTCCCGCGCTCACGGCGTCAAACCTGTGAGCCTTTTCACCAAGTACCTCTACCTTTGCGATCAGTGCCCGCCCGAGAGCATTTGCATCTGGCCCGAGTGGTCGATGCCTGTCAACTTCAGCTCCACCGAAGGCACCCTGCCGCAGTTGGCGGCGCTGGCAGCTAAGAACCGGCAAGCCTGGGTGGTAGGCATTCGAGACACTGATAGCCAGGGGCGCGGCTTCAACGCCACCTGCGCCGTTGATAAAAACGGTGCGCTTTTGCCGCAAGTTTATTACAAGCAGCACCTGGTGCCCATGGGCGAGTACGTGCCCGACTGGATTGAGCGCACCCCCATGCGCTACCTCTTCTTCGGCACCGGAAGCCATTATCCAAGAGTAAGTTGCGGCGACAAAACCGTGGTATTCAAACTGCAAGACACCGGCGTCGGCTCCCTCATTTGCTTCGAGAATGCCTTTCCCAAGTTAAGCTGCCAGGCGGTGCGCGCCGGGGCTGAGATTCTCGCCGACAGCAGCGACAATGCCTGGTTTAAGCGGTCGATTTTGAGCGACCAGATGATTTCGTTCAGCGTCTTTCGGGCGGCTGAGAACAATCGCCCCTTCGTCTTTGCCACCGCCCTTGGACCCTCGGTGATCGTGGACGCCCGGGGGCGCATCTTGAAGCGGTCCGGCAAAGACTGCGCCGATGTCATAAGCGCGCCGGTCACCGTCGAACCGGCGCCGTCGCTCTTCAGCCGCTGGTGTTTTTGACCGTAGGCTCCTTAAACTGCTGGTTCTTTTAACTGCTGGATCTTTTAAACGTCGGCTCTTTTCGCTGCCGGTTCTTTTAAGCGTAGGCTCTTTTCACCGCTGGTTCTAGTAAGCGTCGGTGCTTCGGTTTTTCTATTGGCTCGCCCCAGCCTTAGCCCCGCGCTCAATTTCCCACACCGAATATATGCCGTCATCGTGGAGCTTCTTGCAGCTTCCCTGCCTGGCGGCGTGGTTGAGCTCATTGTTCAGGGGCGCGCTGTTTTTAATCGCCAGTGTGTTGATTTGCCATTTGTCCAGATAACTGCGCCAGTTGAAGGTGTTGGTGACTGAGCCATTGAGGCAGTCCTGGTACTCGCCGCAGAAGGTTTTGCCATAGAGGTCGAAGCGCGTATCGATGAAGACCGGCGTCAGGTCTTCCAGTATGAGGCTGCAGCCTAGCGCCGCGTCGCAAAAGAGGCGCGACCTGAGCCGGCTATTTTGCTTGAGAAAGGCGGTGACCTTCTGGTTGCTGTCGTTGTGGGTGAACCATATTTGCTTCTGGCTCTGGCAGTAATTGAAGTAGACGGCGGTGGCGAAGATGGGGGCAATCAGGGCCAGGGCGGTGGAGACCGGTGAAACCGTTTTGATTGCGCTTTCCTTCGCCTTGATTGCGCTTCCGTCCGTTTTGCTTGTGCTCCCCTCCGACCCCTGTTGCCCTTTGCCCAGGGCGATTGATAAGTAAGACCAGGAGACGAGCACTGCTACAGCCGCAAATCGGTAGCACACCACACCGGTGAAGGTTGAGAGGGCGCAAAAGAAAAGCCCAGTGAGAGGAATCATGGCTCTTCTGGCTAGCAGCACAGACCAGGCGATGACTAAGTAGAGCCAGATGCCGCGGTGCCTCAGGGGGTTGGTGAGCAAGGTCGGTTGCAGTTCTGAAATTTGCCCGAAGTCGGGCTCGCTGACGAAGGAGAGCGTGTGTCTCACCAGGTCGGCGCCATAGGGGTTGGCTAAAGGGGCCAGGCAACTTGTGGCGAGAATTCCTACCAGATGCCGGCGATACCTAAAATCGACCTGCTTTTGACTCACCACTTGTGGTGCCAGATACGCCAGTATCAGTGCCAGACCCATGAACCAGAACGCATGGCTGTTCACCCAAACAATTAGAAGGAAGGGCAGCAGCCAGAGGCGTTTTCTATAACCGTTCCGGCGAAAGTCTTCCAGCAAAAGTATGAACATCGGCAGCATGAAAAATGACACTAGCTGCGGTCTTGCCCAGTACCAAATTGGCATGTTTACGAGCGTAAGCAACCCGAATGTGTAGACCGGTTTGACGCCCCGTTTGAGCATCATATACGGTAGCAGGAAGAGCAGCAAAAGCGCGGTGGCAGTATAGGTGAGATAGCCTGCGGCGGCGAGATTGGTAGAGGCGATATCCACGCCGGCTCCGTTTTGACCGGCGAGTGCCGCCACTTTGGTTGCTGCCGCCAGAGCCAGCGTGAAGAGCCACTGGTAGATAAGCACCGGCTGACCGGCAGCAGTGAAGCTAAAGGTGTCGCCCTGGTGCAGGGCGGCAAATAAATTGCAGGGTCCGGCTTGCCAGAGCAGAAGCCCGGTTTTGATAAGCCAGGCGGTATCGGAAGATTGGAAGACGCGCTCAACCATGCCCGCAAATTGCAGGAAAGCCTGCACCATGAAGATGGCGGCAAAGATTATCTCAAGGGTTTTGAGGCTGGAGGTTCCCTCAGCGGGCTTCATTGGTTGCCGCCCGCGTTACCGTCGTTCCGGCAAGACGGTCTGCCAGGCGGCGGCGCTCACCTGTGAGCATCAAGACAAACTCTACGAGGGCAATTGCCACAGTCACTGCCGAGCAGACCAGACTCAAGCTATCGGCATCGGTCGTCGTCAGAGATGGTGCCCAGACCTGATAGACGAAGTAGGGCAAGAGCAACACCAAGTTTCTAAGCACAGACTGCTTGATGGTAATTGCATTCACGCTCTCATTGAAGCTTGCCTTCCGGCTAATTTTCAGCCCCACCAGCCGCTTGCTCAGCCCGCGTCCGCCCAAGGTGGCGTCGCGCAGCAAGAAGAGCAGCAGGGCAAGAGTTTGCAGGGGAATTGGCGGGTGAACGGAGTTATTAGATAGGAAATTAATACTTGTGTAGACCGCTGTGGCTAGCCACAGGCAGAGCAAGTAATCGTATATCCATGCGGCAACCACGCGCCGCATTATCGGCGGTTTGAGGTTCGTGACCGGCTTTGGCCTGGCTTCGACTGTGGTTGCTACGGCTGAATTCATTGGCTGCTCGCCCGTTCGAGGTGACTAGATTTTAAGCGAAGCCTGCCAATAGGTAGATGTCAATCTATTAATATGAATGCGGATTCGTCAAGCGTCAGAGGCAGTAATGAGCGACAGTAAGAGAAATCTCAAGAGTCTTTTGATTTTGGTGCTCTTTGTATGCTCCGTGGCTTTTGCAAACACGGCCTGGGGCGGCGGCATTGGTGGATTAGGCCCCAAAGGCGAAAGCGACGAAGAGAAAGCTTTCAAGGCAGCAATGCAGCAGAAGGCGTTGAACGATTTATTAAATGCCAACCGCACTAATAACAATAATCCTAACCAGTAAGTAATCGGTGCTCTCTCTAGCCATAGCGTTCTCGCCAGTTTTGCTGTGAAGCTTTAGCTATAGCATTCTCGCTAGTCTTGCAGTGAAGCTTTAGGCATAGCATTCTCGCTAGTCTTGCAGTGAAGCTTTAGCCATAGCATTCGCGCTAGTCTTGCACTGAATCTTTGGCCTACTAGCGGCTATTGGCGGGAAGATATATTTTTTGCACCATGCCATTGCCGCCTGTGGCTCCGGCGATTTGATAGTGGGCTTTGATGCTTGCCACGAGTTCTTCCGGCCAGATGTATTCCATAGAGTATTTTGCGTCGCGCAAATTTATGATAATGGCCGCGTAGCGTCTTTCCTTTATGCCCGCTTTGATTCTCTCGAAGCTTTCCGGGTGTTTGCCGCGCATATTTAGGAATGTGGTGGCATCTACAATTACCGGCTGACGCTCCGCCAGTAGTGGCAGGGTGGGATCTTCACTCAGTATGTAAGCGTCTTTTGGCAGTTTCTTGAGCAGTTCCACAGCCTCTGCAGTATCGGCTCTGTAGCCGATGCGTTTCGATAGATTGTAGGAAAAGACAAGCAGCGGTATGAGGCTATAGATTGCTGCCGCTATATAGACTGTGCGCATAAGGTTGGGAGTCTTGTCGAGGCGCAGCGCCACTGCCCAGAGGAGCGCCAGGACGGCACAGAGCAGATGATTGTGATAGGCACCTTTAAGTCCCATTGTGTAGAGCAAGACCAGAGTTGAGAGCCCAAAGAGGATGATGGGCAGGGTGGTAAGGACTGCAGTTGACTGCTGCTTGTCAGAGATTGGTTCTGGTGAGTGAGGCTTGGTAGAGATTGTTTCAGTTGACTGCTGCTCGTCGGAAATTGGTTCTGGTGACTGCGGATCGGCAGAGATTGGTTCCGTTACATGGGGCTTGTCAGAGAGCGGCTCTTCCGTTAGTGCTGAATCTGAATTCTTTCGCAGCAGTGGGTAGATAAGTATTGTCAGTGCCACTATTGTCTTTGCATCAAAGAGAAAAGGCAGTAGGAAGTTTGCCAGGGTCTCCCACTGCCAGTCTAAGCCGCTTGCATAGGTGAGATGCTGAAAATAGCCGCCGGAGATATTTTGCAGGTAGAGCGAAACCAGTGCCGTCGGCACCGCGAAGAGCCCCAGATATTGCAGCGCCAGTTTGCGTTTGCCTTTCCAGAGTGCGAAAAGCAGGCAACTGGCAAATACAACCAGATACTGCTGCTTGGCGAAGTACGCCAGAATGAATGCCGCTGCAGCCGATAGTTTTGTGATGGTCTGCGATGTCTTGCTGTCTGTTTCCTGTGAGCTTTTTGTTTCGCCTATGCTTTCTGTTTTGTTTATGCTTTCTGTTTCGTTTAAGTAGGATTTGCTGAATCTTTCGAGCGCGATGATTGAAAGAGCCAGACCCAGAATGTCTACACGTGCCACCGTTGACCAGTGCAAGACCGGTAGGCTGGCGGCGAATGCGGCGAGGGTGATGATTTTGCTCAAGTCGCTGACGCGGCTCAAGCTGAGCAGTCTCCAGAAGGCAAGGAAACTAACAAGTGCCGAAGCCATGGAGAGCAGGCGCAGTGGCTCATAAGTGCCGCCCGTCAGCTTCTGCAGGAAGGCGCCCAGGGCAAAGTAAAACGGGTTGTAGATGACTACGCTGTAGGGCTCATGGGTGAGTGCCGTAAGGCTGTAGATGTTGGCGCCTTTTGCCAGTGCCTGGCAGGCCCAGAGCACATGACCTTCATATTCAATGGAATACGGGTGGTGGCGTGCTACGCCCCACGCTGCTGTGTAAAGAAAGGAGAGCAGCAGGCAGAGAACCATGACCAGCGCTATTTGAATATTGCGCGAACTCAAGGTGAAGGAGGGGGGCATGACTTATCCGGTTGCTTTCCATAAAGTGGTATGCAGCATATCTGGGTTTGGTAGCGTGAACTTCTTGCTTTAGAATTCTCCGTGCATCCATAGGGTGCTTACTAGGAGCGCTAAGAGTATAAAGCATGCCAACTCTGTGCCCAGCAAGATAGCGCCCCTGTCGATTTGGTGCTTCAACTCCTCATGGCTTTGTAATTTGAACTGGCGAGGTGCGGATGTTCCGGTCGCTCCCCTTTCTACCCATGAAAGAAGCCATTGGCTCAGTTCATCAGCGCTAGACTGTTTGTTTCTGTAGAGAGCTAGATCAATCTGCTCGCGAATATTTTCAATAACCTCCCAATTGTTGGCGTCTCTTGCAGAGTCGAGTATGTTACCCTGCAGACCGTTTGCTATTGCGGTCGCGTCCTTTAGCAGCGAGATGAGCCTGAGTTTTAGCCGGAAACAGCGCCACAGAACAATTGAAGCTTTCACGGTGGCGCCGCCCATACCCGTTAGACCGAATATCCATACGTACATCAAGAGTCTTGATACAGGCTCCGGCAGAGAGCTTGAGCTTTCCTTCGAATTTGTTATCTTCTGCTGGTGGTCTATAAGTCTAGGTATCTTGTAATCATGTAGTTTAGTGGCTGCTGATTTGAGGTCGAGAATAGTCCACCGACTTAGAGGGTGTCGTGCTTGGGGAATCAATTCAGCCGCCTCCTTGAGATGGCGCTGCGCCATCTCTGGATTGTCTCGGTAGCTTAGAATCGCCATAATGCTGAGCGCATCCAGTGCCCCACGTATATTGCCGTTTTGGCGATATAGGCTTTTCGCTTTTATGTAGTACCAGGACTCGCAGTAGCCATGGTATTCGCTACTCATACCAAAGAACATCAGCAGGTCAGCCAGTTCATCGCTCTGGCTTCCGTAGACTGTTGCAACAGCAAGAGTTTCCTGGACACCTGTTTGGAAGGGGAATGGCATAAGGATGCTACGTTTTGCGGCAAGGCTGCTGTCCCCATCCCTGTTGCAAAAGGCTTTGTAGATTCTCTCAGATAGTTCAAATTGACCGCAGCGGCTAGCAACATGAGCTGCTATGAAGCTACTCTTTGAGAAGCCCAGCCGAACGTTGTAGCAAGTGAATGCCAATAGCAGCGTGCAGGCGGTTACTAGCAGGAGCACTCTGTTGAATTGCAGCAGGTAATTGTTATGCAGAATCTTTTGCCAGACTTCTTTCGCCAGTCTAGTTCTTGCCAGGCTGTTGGTGCTGGTTTTGTGCTTTTGCAGAATACGCCAGGCGCCGAAATAGGCGATTGCACCCAGAAAAAGGGCAAGGCTCTGTCCTGCTTGGTTCCATTCGCCATTTGACACGCGGTCAACCAGGCATAGGCTTACAAGAATGTTCGGTAGTAGATGTAGAGCTCCCACTACCAAAATGGCATATCTAAGAAAGTGAAGGCAGCGAGTCAGCATAGTGCTATACCGGGCAGGAAAGAAGACTGAGCTGCGCTCCACGTAACGGCGACTATTTGGGCAGCCTAATTTTCAGTGTAGCCCCGTCCGCTAACCCTGCCAACCGTGGGAATACTAATGACGTTTGATGATTGCGCTGGTTCTGGAACACATGGAGCATGACAAACCCCACCACCAGAGGGCTGCCGATGCCTACCGGCGCAGTCCCTCCTACAGCATCCTCATTGCCCCCGGCGTCGACGGATGGCGGCAATGGCCAGTCGAACCTGGCGTCCGGGTCCGTCGAGATGCCCCAGCGTCACGTTGCGCCCACGTTCGGCAGGGCGGCGCCATGTCTCCTCGCTGAAAGGATATACCAGCACCGACGTCTACGTGGCTTCAGGTCTTCCGTCCATCGTTTCTTTGACTAGTAAGGAAACCAAGTCAGCGAAAGGAATAATATCTTGATTGATACTTGCATTCTCTAGTGCGCTCAAGTATTCAGTTCTGCGTGTTACAGGCATCACTGTCCATGGATATCCGCCCGAAGCAAGCATCACATTCATTAAAAAGCGCCCTGTGCGACCGTTGCCGTCCATGTATGGATGGATATACACGAACATGAAATGTCCGAGCAGCACCCGGACCGCTGGCTCTTTCTCGTCGCGCAAGAGATCAAACAGCGCAGGCATTAAGTCTCGAACAGTATCCTTGCTTGGTGGCACGTGTTTGGAATGACGTATGAACACTTGATCTGTTCGGTAGCCCGCCAGATCCGCCGGCTTTAGGAGTCCAGCGGTTACGCTCGGAGCAAATAGCTCGCGGTACCAAGTACCGTGATCATCGTCGGCCACGTTTCCTGCACTTTCGCCGCGAAGGACTTGGACGAGGCTCTGTCGAACGGCCTGATAAGCCTGCCAATATCCTCTCGCGGCGAGAGCATTTCTGAGTTCGCGATCTTTCTCATCAGCATCCGGATTCCAATTTCCGCTTCTGACTTTCTCGATCAAATCCCGGCTGACTCTGTATCCTTCTATAGACAGAGAGTGGTATGCGTCTGTGACATAGTTGTCTTGTACTTGCTTAAGATAAGCTTCTTGATCGTTCGGCAAGCCTGGTGGCGGTGGAAAACGCTCTAGCACTGGTTCTCGCATTGTCTCCCACATGAGCTTGATGCGGCTAACATAAGGGCTTCGTTCTGTTCGACGAAACATAATCGGTGCAGGATCGGTGAATGGATCTTCTTCGTGGCAATCGTATCCAGCAGCTCTCATTGTGTTTACAATGTCATCAGCAATTCGTGATCTGCCGATGTTGCGGAATGCTCCTGCAAGGCGTCCAGCCACCACGGTGCGCCCTCCATCAAGCAGTACATTTAATACTTCCGAAGCATTCGAAATTGCGGAGAGGGCTGCGCGCGTTTCGGTTGGGCTTTGTCGATAGAGCGTAGGAGAGCAGAATATCAATGCAGTCGGCAAAGAAAAAACATTGAGTCCTTCAACTTTCTCGATATGTTCTTTGGCTGGGATTGCCAGTTGGACGTCTAGGATAGAAGTGCGGTGTGGAAATGGCGTTGTGTTGTTCTTGGCCTTAGGTGAGCGAACAACAAGCTGAAGAGGGACCGCGCGGTTGCCGACATGCAGCAGTAACGAATGCTCTGGAGAAAGACACCATTCATCTCCGAATCTGTCTCTCAAGTAATCCACACAGAAGTTCCAAAATGACGCGAACCAAGCCGTAGATTCTCCTGTGGGCTGGTCCGGTCTTGTCGGAATATACCAGCCTTTCATCACCTCTTTCAGGAACCCGTTTTTGACTAAGCGTTCGCGATGGGACCTCGGGAGGTCCGCGCTGCGGATGGCGACTTTCCCTTGCGCCTGGAGTTGCTCAAGGACTTCTAGTGATTTTGCGAGGTTTTCAACAGGTGTGGGCAAAGCGGTGGTACTTGTTGATGTGGGGGACCATTTCTAGTTTATCACGCTGGACGGTTTTTAGTTTATTGTGCTGGACGAGTTTTAGTTTATTGAGTTGAGTCGATTCTAGTTTATTGTGTATTGTGCGTGCCTCCCAAGTCCCTGCGGCGTTGGCCGCGCCCGCTAGGATGAGTACCTTACTCCTTTTGGGTGGTATAAGCCGAGCCTGAAAGCGACGGAACCGCCGTCAATAAGTAGGCGCTTTTATAGCGCCGTTTACACTTTGTGCGCAACTATTTTTCGTTGCGCACAAAGTGTTCCGTTGTGCGCAATCAAAACTGCCTTGACGGTCGGCCGGCACAACGAGATTGTTGCGTTGGAATCGGGTAAACATGTAGCAAAGTGATCCCTGAATTCGACATGGATACAGATCTTGGAGCCTGAGTGAAAGCCGCGCGAGAAGTGGAGAAGGCGAAAGCCCTCAGCGGGAGGAAGGACAAGAAAGGTCCGAATGGAAAAAAATTAAGAAGGCTCTCGCGTAATGCAGGGAGGATTCATTTCATTGTCAACATTCGATAACGACCACATTGAAATTACCCTGGAGATAAGGCGTGCTGTAGCCGCTGACTTTGAGAGTCTGGTGCGGTTACAAAATGCCAATCTAGCAAGCAACCTGCCCTCCGTCGAGCGTCAGTCTGGTTTCCTTTCTGTGGGCTTCAGTGCCGAGCAGTTCGCCGCCATGAATGACAATTTAGCGGTTGTCGTCGCTGTGCAACAAGAGCAAGTGAAGGCTTTCCTTTGCGCCAGTACAGTTGAGTTTAACCAGGCAGTCGCCCTGCCGGCGGCCATGATAGCCAGATTCCCCAGGGCTAAGTACCAGGGGCAGCCTCTTTCCCGCTTGCCTGTATGCATTGTTGGTCCCGTTTGTATCGACCAGTCTCTTCGCGGGCATGGTGTGCTAACCAGGCTCTATGATTGCTTCTTTGCCATAGCGCCGCAAGAATTCAATATCGCCGTTGTCTTTGTTTCGGCAGACAATCTGGCTTCCATTAAAGCTCATGAGAAGCTTGGCTTAGAGACTATCGACGAATTTGAGTTCAACTCTGCCAGGTACTTTATTATGGCTAGACGCTTTCGGGTTGCCCAATAGGTTGGGAAGTAAAGGTGGAAGGAGCGAATGATGGTTAGTTCACCAGTGAGGATGGCCAGCCTCGCGCTCATGCTTTTGAGTTCGTTGCCACAGTGTGGCGCCATTGAGCCAATAATTTGCGACAGCCGAGTCTCGGTTTTTCAAGTTACCTCTTCGACTGACGGCAAAGCTCCTGCGGTTGACATTGCTGCCTACTTCTCTGTGCTTGATCAATTATCTCGCAGCGATATCACTTTTCAGCAGTTTATGTCATTCAGGCAGCGCTACACCTTCAATCATGAGGAGCTACTTCAAGGGGGGACTTCGATGCGGCTTCTGAGTCCGCAGAAGTATGCGTCGATGCAACGCTACCCCATAGCCGAACTGAGAAATCGGGTCGGCTTTAAGGAGCTCATTCAGCGGCTGCTTAATAGCAAGTGTGAGTATAATCGTTCGCTCGGTTCTATAAGTATTGCTCTTGCCGGCGACACATCATTCAACGGGCGCCTCTTGAGTGTGCTCAAGACCGAGCCGGTTAAGGGCTGTCGTTTTTTCGCAGGTATGGCTCTTATGTACCTTAACGATAACCATACTACCGAGCTCTTCGACTTTATTGTTAGAGACGAGGAGTTCGGCGATCCTCACATTATTCCTGTTTTCCTAAAGCTTGATAAGAGCTGGCTGAAAAATGCGGCTTATCAGCGCATTGATTCGACCGATCCTAAGGCGAGGGTTCTGGCTGTTAGTGTTTTGTCCCGTACCGGTGCTGATGCACGCACGGAGTCGGCGCTCAGGAAGGCGATTCGCGATTGGCGCCCCAGCAGTGCGGTTATGCCATTTCCGCTATGCGAGAGTTGGGGGGTGGTGGACTGAAGAGTATTCTCGAACCCAAGCTTCAGGTGTCAATGTTGCGCGGAGTCTCTTTGCAGGCTCTGGCTAACAGTCCCAGCCAGGAGGACAGAGACGTTGTATTTGGGCTCTTACCTCAAGAGGGAGCCGTGCCTGACGACCTTGCCTTTGCCTTAATGCGGTCGAACAGAATCGAATGTGTGCGAAAGTGGCTTGTGCTGGTGCAAGAAGGTCGAGCCGTCGGTCGTCGCATGAGTAATTTTGAGCGGACTATGATGGAATTCGGTAAGGGTGCATTGGGTTCTGCTGAACTTACCTCGGATGTGATCGCTACCATTAATGAAATAAAGGACCGACCTTCAAACAAGGCGGATTTGTTGATAATGATTGAAGCGCTGGCCGGTCGTAAGGATGCGGCATCTATCGCCACTTTGAAGGCATTGTCGACAGCTTCCGACCCTGAGATCAAAAGCTGCGCAACCTTAACATTGAGTAACTGGAGGAAGATAGAAGCCCATTAGATTGGGGCGTTCTGGTTAGACTATCTTGCCGATTTTCTTGAATTCAGCCAGCTGGCGGAAGCCGGCTACCACTCCGATGAGTCCCCATAGCAGCAGCGCTGCGCCTGCCGAAGACCAGGTGAGAGCCTCTTTCTTAATTGCCTCTAGCGAGTCCATGTGTATCCAGCTGGCATCGCCTGCAGGGTCAAGGCGCAGATGATCTTCACATTTTACAACCCGTCCTGCCACCAGCACTTTACCATCTTGTGGTACTGAACGCAGTGTCACGTCGAGAGAGTCTTTCCACTCGGCCATCTTCTTATCTATTGAGCTCTCAAAGGTTTCTGCCATCAGATTTCTGAGACCAGTGTTCTTCCAGTCTTTGTTCAGAGCGGATTCCCAATCTAGAGGCAGAGAATTGTTATCCGGATCGTTGATGGTTACTTCAATTTCGCTTTTACCGTCTTGCAGCCAGGCTCGCTCCGGTGCCCAGAGGCAGTAGGAGCTGTGGTTGTCCGAGCCACGGCAGATTCTAATTCGAATTGCCTGCATGGCATACTTATTCTTGCCGTCGCGAGAGGATAATTCTTGGTCGCTGTGCAATGCGCCTTGCATGATTATGTTTTGCTTCTTGTCTACAAAGTCGCTGGCTTTGCTGATCGGCACTATAGGTGTGTTAAAGGCTAGATTTAGACTTTCCAGATTTGTGCAGATGATAATTGCCCCCATAATTATGGGAAAGCCCGCCATCACAAATGTTGTTGCCAATGGACCGGAAGATAGGATGTTTCCGTAGGGGGCGGCAGGAAGCCGAATATAGCCGTCTCGTTCAGGTGGGGTGTCTATTACGGTCCTGCAAATGGTGTAAAGGTAGGATGCGTTTTGCAGGTCGTCCGTGAAGCTTACCTTGCCGGTGCTTCCGTGCACAGTATAGGTATAGGTGCCACGGTATCTGGTATCGCTTATCGATTTTGCATCCTTCCAGAGAATGCGGTTTTTTCCAAGACGGCTTCTCATCTCAAGACCTTGAGAGTCTACAATTGCATCAGCAGTGACTAAGTGCCAAATATAGGCACCAGCTGCTACCAGCGCCGCTGACATCACCGCACCAATCCAAATCAGAGCCCCGCTTGATGCTAATAGTAGCAATGGAAGAGAGATTAGCCCGCCAAATACCAGGGTTAACGTAGCCAGCGAATAGTGGGATATGCGCTTTTGAAAGACCAACGGTTTATCGATCTTGAGTCTCTTGTCCATCAACTTTTATCTCCTGGTGAGCATTTTACCTGGATTCCCTTTAGATGATAAGCGCGACTAACTAGTTGTTTTCTTCCTATCAGTTGGCTGATTTAGCCCGATTGTTGCCCTTGTCGGCTGCTTCAATAGATATTACCGTCTCGGTGGTTGTTTCAAATGGTGCGGCGGTAGATTTGATAGCATAGCTGGTGGGAATCTCATTTGAAACCCAGAGCTGTTCGACTGTCTTGTTGCCGCGCAGGTTTGATTCTTCCAGATCGCAGAGGTAGGTTCTCTGGCCTATTGTGACGGGCACCGCCAGAGTTTTCAGTTGCCAGTCTTCCTCCGGTTGCGCCTCCGGGCGTTTGAATATGTTATTGAAATGCTTGGTATTTTTTGTGACTCGTCGCACTTCCCTGTTACCCCTTGCCTGGTCTCTCCAGGTGGTGATTTCCACCATTGAATGGGTCCACTGCTCTCGGTTCGGAAACGCCTGTATCTTGTACGACTGCTGGAAGACATTGCACTTGAGAGTTTTGGACGCAGCACCGTGCACGGCTATGGTGACAGGTTCTTGCCTCAGTTTTACCTCTGCCGATTGAAATGGTGTTTGCAGCTTGCCTGACCCCAGGGATGGATCTATCGGAGCGTAAGTGAAGCTCCGTTTCTCGCCGTTGGAGTCTACTTCCACCGTGGCAAAACTGCTGGATTTTTCCATTAGAGTATATTTGCGAATTACCTTGCGGACAGGCTTGCCATTTTGCCTGGTGACAATTTCTGATACTACTTGTGTGCCTGGCTTTGCTTTGAACCAGTTATTTGATCGGGCGAACTCGCTGATGGCATATGCAGGCATAGTAAAGTGCAGGAATGGCAGGCAGAGAAATATTGCTACGAGCTTTGCCGCCCGCCTGAGCGGGCGAGTGGCTATGTTTGTCTTGACAGGCTGTAATACCGTAGCTTTCAACAAAGTGTCTGACTTTCCTCCAATTTTGCCTACATTGTAGATGTATTGCCCACATCTTAGAGTATTGCCCACCAGTTTAATGCTTACGGTGGATGGCCAGGGAGTAGCTCAACCATGTCTTGCCTGGGGCGGACACTCATTGAGTCGCGACAAATTTGTTGGGAAAGTGTCGGGATTGAATGCTGGCAAGACAAGGGCGATAGACTCAATGGCGCAAACCGCCTTCTAATTGCCTAAATTGTCTGCTTTGCGCCTGCCCGTTCAAGGCTGCATGGAAGAGTAGCTCAATTGCATCTCTTTTTCGGTTCAATTCATATGCGGCATAGGCGGCTGTGAATCCTTCGCCAAGGAAGATGTCGATTCGCTCCAGCGCGGTGTCGAAGCTCAGTTCCCAGTAACGCGGCACTTTGCGGCAAGACACGGCACCATCCGGCAGGGTGCGCGGCGGCGATGTGCCGCCAAGGGGTGGCTTTAGGATAATTCCTACCTAGAGGCGTGGTTGTGAGGGTAAGGTGCTATAACTGCAGGGTTAAAGTAGATAAGCTATCATAAAAGGTATCGTATTGTCTCGATAGGTTCTTGGTGATATGCTATTTAAAGCAGCTTAAATCAGTTTGGGTGCGTTTAAAAGCATATGGCAAGAACCAATAAACTATTGCTGGCTCCTCCCTACCCTGTTGAGCAGACACTGAAGCTCCTGGGAGAAAACTTGCGCACGGCCAGAATCCGCAGAAATCTTACTATTGAAGATGTTGCCGAGCGAATCGGCACAGGTCCTCGACCGGTGATGGATGCCGAGAAAGGTAAAGCGTCGACAGGTATTGTTGTCTATGCCGCGCTGCTCTGGCTGTATGACCAGCTCAATCAGCTGGAAGAGGTAGCTGATCCGTTCAAGGATAAGGAAGGTCTCTCTCTTGCGAGGGCGAGGGAGCGCACCCGCGTGCGCAAGAGCCGGGGGCTCACCAATGACTTCTAAGGAGTTGGTATCTGAATGCTTCGTTTACATTACACTGCCTCGGGAAACCAGCGGTGTTACAGCCGGGCGGCTTGTTCTTACGAAAGACCGTCGTGGGTCAACATTGGGACGGTTTGTTTATGGTGGCAGCTATCTGTCGCGCAAGGATGCAGTTGAGATAGATCCTGTCGAACTCAAGCTTGCGGAAGGCACTTATCAGACGGCGCGCCTCAAGGGTTTGTTTGGCGCCGTCCGAGATTCCAGTCCTGATGATTGGGGGCGTCGCGTGATTGAGAGGCACACGGGGAAGGTGCAGCTTGACGAACTTGGCTATTTGCTTGAATCACCGGATGACCGAGCTGGTGCATTGAGCTTTGGAATAGGCAAGAACCCACCCGCTCCGAAGCGAGATTTTAATAAGACGATTCAGCTTGAGAATCTGCAGAACCTTGCCGATGCGCTTATCAGTGGGCAACTCGGTGAGCCGGAGGCAGCATCAGTTCAGGTTCAGGAACTGCTCCTTCTAAATACGTCTATGGGGGGCGCGCGCCCCAAGGCAGTTGTAGAGGATGATATAGGACTATGGATAGCAAAATTCAACCGCCCAGATGACCGATGGAACAATCCGAAGGTCGAACATGCAATGCTTGAGCTTGCCAGGCAGTGTGGGATTAGCGCTGCTAGAAGTCGCATAGAGACTGTAGGCGGCAAGGATGTGCTTTTGGTCCAGCGGTTCGATCGTGAGAGAACTTCCCGCGGCTATATTCGAGCTCGAATGATAAGTGGATTGACTTTACTTAGAGCGGATGACGCTGTACACCAGCGCGACCGCTGGTCTTATGTCTTAATGGCGGAGGAACTGCGGCGCGTTGTTGCGGAACCCAAGAAGGATGCCGCCGAACTTTTCCGCCGCATGTGTTTCAATGCCTTGATATCGAACTTGGACGATCATCCTCGTAACCATGCGCTTATGGCAATGGACCGTGAATGGCGGCTCTCTCCTGCATACGATCTCACGCCATCGCCAGTGATATCACGTGAGCATCGCGAGCTGGCAATGACCTGTGGTGACCAGGGGCGTTTCGCCAATGCTGCCAATCTATTGAGTCAGCATGCGCGTTTCTTGTTGGGTGCTGATGAGGCAGAAGCGATTATTTCGACAATGGCGAAACAGGTGCGAGCAAGCTGGTACGGTGTGGTTCGTGCACAAGGCGTGTCAGAAAGGGACGCCGAAACAATCAGGGGTGCATTTGTGTATGACGGCTTTAGCCGCTGAGTGCAGGCGGTCAATGCGCAAGTGCCAAATTACGCCAGGTACAAAGGTTGACCGAAGGACGTTAGGAAGTCACTGTCTGAGAGAGCGTGTGTGTGTTATGTCACCGACGCTTGTGCGGTGTTCGGCCTGGATACCATTTGCACTCCGGGCAGGCTGAGCGGTAGTTGTGTGATATGAAAGCCGCTGTGAATGCCGCCTATTGGAGTAAGGATGACTTCAAGCTTAACCCGGTTATTGCCGGCGAGATTCTTGCCGGCGCCCATGCCCGCGCCGGCGATGCTGCCATTATGCGTGGTTATCTAGGTAAGAGCGAGGCTTTCGAAGATGCAATAGGTAAGTACGGAGTTGCCTATGCCAAGCAAGCCGAGCGCGATTACGGCGTATTTGTCAGCGCTTGCAAGACCGGCTTGCTGAAGGTGCAGATGGATGAATGATACCAGTAGATGCCGTATGCTGGTGTAGATGAACGAGTGATGCCAGAGCAGCCGTATGCTGGTGCAGAGTATGCAAGAGGTGCTACTTTTTTTGTATGTCCACCACGATTTCTGTAACTTCTTTGGGACCGCGCTTTTCGATTGTTTTGGCATAGCCTGTTGGAATTTCCATTGTTGTCCATCTGAGGCTGGATGCATTGTTCAGAGGGCTGAGCCATTCTTCGATGTCGCACAGATAGCTGCGTGAGCCGATTATGATGGGTACGGCAAGGTCGTTGACGCGCCATTCTTCAGGAAGACGGACGCGCGGTTTCTGGCGTTCATATCTCGGGTAGTCCTTCTGGGTCACCAGTTGCCGCAACTTTTTGCCGCTCGATTTATCTTCCCAGGTTTGAATTTCGCGAACTGAGCGGGATAGTTCATCGTTGCCGCACATTGGTACGCTCGTTTCTAATTCCTTATACACATTACAAAATATGCTTCGATTGCCGATGAGCAGGGGCTCTTCTTTGATTTTCGTCTGTGGCGTTGAACTGACTAGTGGACTTTGTCTGACACTGGTGCCGCTATAGTGGTTCTGCTTGTCTCTTTGTCCAGAGGCGGCTGCGTACTCGACTAGGCAGTAGTTAGCATCTTTCTTGACCAGTTTGTAGCTGGCTTTATCGCTCCACTCTAGCTTGCCCTGTTCCGTGAGAGTCTTTTCTACTTTTACGGTTGTGCCGACTTTGAAGTTTTGCCAGCAGTTCTTTTCGCTCTGTGCTTGCGCCGCTTTGTCAATGCCGGCGCTCAAGAGGATGACTAGAGCCAGCCCCGTTACCCTGCCTTTAGTAAGTGCGTTCCTGTTGAATATCATGATTCTTGCTCCGTGGCCTGCCAAGTTTCAATGAAAGCGCTTGCTAGACGATTTTGGCGGTCTAGTTGTACATGAAATCCGGGGGCTGGATTGCGCGTATTTTAGATTCCAGTTCTGCTAGCTTACCCGGCTGTCTGCGGTGTTCCCACCGTCTTTGTACTCTGCTTGTACTGGTGAAAACCCTGGGGTTAGTGTCCTTTGCTTTCCTGCGCTTTGCTACCAAGCACTTGCTGCTCCTACAATTTGCCTCGGTGTTCTCTGCTATGATCGCTGCCCGCCTTTCGAGGCTTCTACTGAAATCATCTGGAGCTATTGATGAAAAATAGGACTTTTTTCAAGGGAATCATGGTAGCCGGTTCTGTTCTTTCTATTTTGTCCTGCCAGATTTCTGCTATGGCTGAGCCGCCTGGCAAGCACTGGATGAACGTCGGTGATTCTGTCGAGGTGGATAAGTTGCAATCGAGCACTCCCGGTCTTGCCGTCTGGCGCACTGGCAAAATTATTCAGGTAAATAGGAACAGCAATTCTTATCTGGTGGATGTGGACGGCGAGCAACTGACAATCATCAATAATGACAACTGGATTAAACCTGGCGCCGCTCAAGCTGACCAGCCCGGTCAGGCTGGCGGTGCACAGGGCGCTGCTCCCGCAGGAGCCGCTACTATGCCTGGTGCTCCTGGTGGTTTTGGCGGTGGAGCAAGAGGCGGCGGTAGTTTTGCCGTCGGCAGTCTCGTGAAAGTCGATAAGATTATGGCTAGTACAGCCGGGGCCGCTATGTGGACGGTCGGAAAGGTTGTTGGTATTAATCAGAAGAATAATTCCATCGATGTTCTCACCGACGATGGCATTCGCCGCACCATAGTTAACAGCCCTGATTGGATTAAACCCGGCGACGCCGGCGATACATTCAAGGCACCGCCTGCCAATGGCGGTAACAATGCTGGTAACGCGGGCAATGCTGGAAATGCTGGAAATGCCGGCAACGCTGGTAACAAGGCTAACCCCGGTGCTAGCAAGGGCACGCCTGAGTGGGAGAAACGCAAAGGTCTTGGTGCACCACCCAATGGCTCTTACATCGTGCACAAGGCGCGCACCTACAATGGTGGCACCGACATTGAGCTAGGGCGCATCGTCATACAGGGTAATTCCTATAGTGGCATGGATGGTGGCGCTATGGCGCCTTACACCATGAATGGTGACAGTATTGTCTGGACCAATGGTTTAAATGGAATGCCTAATGGCTGGACCATTGTTTCGAGTAAGTACATCGGTGCCGATGAGCATGGACGCCCGTTGATTCGCATCTGGTATCGCTCTGCTAGAAGTGGTGCTCTTGATGTGCTGGATGCCTACCGACCTTAGTTGTAAGATAAGGTGTTCGCTTTCATAGGGCATCTTCTTGTCTGAGCCGGGAACTTCAATTTTAGTTGTAGATGTCGATTTGCGCTCAGTCGTAGAGCGCGCGCTTTTGCCTGGTGAGAAGATTCTGTCTGTAGGGCGGTATGATATGCCGTTCCTTCATAGTCCTGGCGGCAAGCATCTGTTTCTTTTCTTCTTTCAGCTTCTGGCCATTTCCGGCATTGTTGTCTGGAGGTCTAGTTGGGCTGTGCTGGCGAACTCTTATGCAAATATGTTCGCCAATCCCTATTTCTATGTAGCGCTTGCCCTGGTAATTGCCGTACTGGTTTGGCATCGCTCTATCAAAAGAGCCCTGGTAGTGACAGACCAGCGGCTTCTGCTTGCCTATCGGCTACCCTTTGCCAGGGCACCGAGGGTGGAGACCTATGCTCTGAGCGATGTGGTGAAGTGCAAGATTTCCCGTTTCTGCGGAATTCAGGAGTCCAGGATTCACTTGAAGGTCGGAAGAAGGAAAGTGATTGTGGACTGCTCAGAACTGTCTAATGCGGAGCAGATAATTCAGCATGTGCGCAACAGCAGCAGTCCTTCGCTCATTGAGAAGCAAGAGAAGGACTTCTAGCCTGGTGACGGTGGCTGCCGTTACCTTGACACTTCCGACAGCTTCAACTCCAGGTATTGCTGCAGTTTCTTGAGCGATTTCTCTTCGTTGCCTTTGCCAGAGGTGGCGTTGGCGGCGCCTTTGCCGGCAGTGGCGCCGGCGCCGTTTAAGGCGCGTTTTGTTTCTAGTAATGCCGTCTGGTAGAGTGATTTGGCTTTCACTTTGTCGCGAAAATGCTGGGCGGCAGTTCCGTACTCCGCCGCCAATCGCAGGTAGGCAAGCCTGTCTGTCCTCTTATTCTGCTGCCTGATTCGCATTTCGGCGTCGAAAAGCGAGTACTGTTCTTTCTTGTCTTCTCTGTTACTGGCTCGCGCCCTTATGAATCTGAGGAATTCGCAGAGGCGGGGGCTATCGCCTCCTAGCTCGCTCTTTACCGAGTTTAGAAGGTCTTTGAAAAACCTTGTGGGCGGAAGCCTTTCTGTCTTAATTGCCTCTGTTGTGTCATAGAGGTTTCGCTGGCTCATGCTGACCAGGGTTGAGGCCAGCATTGAGTCTTTGCTGCTATCTTTTAGAATGTTGCGCAGATATTTCTGCGCCTCTGCATCCTTACCCTGCAAATAGAGGCTTCGCCAATTGAACCACAGAGGATTGACCCTGCCTCTAATGCCATTCAGGTCAGCCAGTTCATCGGTTATTGCTTTATCTTGTATGAGGGTCTTTCTTTCTTGTGTAGTGCCCCTTAAGTCTTGGCTTGTGGGCTTTCTGTCCTGTGCTTCCACGGAAGTAGTGCACAAGGCGAGCAGTGTTAACAATGCAGGAGCTGAGCTGCCTATGCAGCCGCAGAATCGTTGTGTCTGCTGCCTCGCTCGAATTTTCAATCTGCATGTCATATTAGCGTTATCGTCCTAAACCTGCTTTTTCTGCCCTCAGCATTTTTGGATATTTTAGTGCGATTCTTGACTAAATCGGTAATTTCCAGCAGAGTCTTTCTTCCTCATCTTTCAAATGCTCCATGGCAACTTGCACGTCGAAGAAGTTGGCGGAGCAATCGCCCACAGCGCAGAATGCCTGGTTGTTATTGAATATTTTCCTGGCATTTTCTAAGTTGACTCGGCTTTTTTCTGTGCCGGCCAGAATTGTATCGGGGTGGCACCAGGGAAGTCCGGAGCCGTCTTCAAAAAGTCCGAAGGCGGCACCAAAGAATGTGGGAATGAAATCTATCCCTTCCTTGCGGCACAGATCTTCCAGTTTTCGCATGCCTACTGCTGCACCGGCGGGAGTGCCCATCAGTATGCGCCTGGGCTTTTGTGCATTCTGAAATGCTGCTTCCAGCCCTCTTACCAGGGTGGCTCCTGTTGCGACGGTGTCAAGCAGGCACCATACTGGTGCCACCGAATGTAGTCGCATATAGGTGACCCTGGCGTCATAATTAGTGTAGCCCTCCGGTGCTTTGTCTGCCAGGGCGAAGCGGCTGACTCCCATGAAATTATCGCCCCGGTAGATGTCATCATTTAGTACCGTGGATAGTGCACCGGATAAATTATGTCCGGCCGCTTCCGCCATGACGGTTACCGTGCAAAGATCGGTGGCTGCCTGGGGAAAGTAGCCTTCAGCCTTCATGGCGCTCAACCAACTTACCGTTGCTGCAAAAGCTGCTTTCTGGCGCTTGTAACCGAGAAGCTTTCGACCGGGGTTTATGAGCAGTTTATCTATGCTATCGGCTTCTAGAATGTATGGGCGGGCGAGCCCTTCGATGGTGACTTTGGTGAGCTGGTAGTCTTCCATGATGGTCCCTTACTTGAGCAGAACTTCTCCGGTACCGGTGGTGTTGCCGTGCTGGATGCCCTTTACGTCTTGCCAGTTCCAGCCGGCTCTAGACACCACCTGGTGGCGCCTGAAGCTCTCGCGGCTGTCGGGATGATCGCCGCGGAAGTGACCGCCGCGAGATTCGCATCTGTTGAGGGCGGCTGTGGCGATGAGGTCTGCCACTAGAAGCATATTGGCTGCTTCGTATTCTTTTGCGGTCTGGGGATGACCCTTTGGCTGTTCATGGTGCATGAGTGCTCCGGCTTGCTCTTTGTGCAGGCGGGCCAGCAGTTTCTTGAGCCCAGTGCCCGTGCGCACCAGACCGGCAAAACGGTACATATTTGTTTTAACGGCGGTGATGTCGGCGGGCACCGCTAGATTTTTCGGCTCGCAGTCGGCATCGTAGTCTTGGGTATCAACTTCTGCCGAGCTCAGTGGTTTGAAGTTCCTGGTTATGTCTGCCGCCACTGCTGTACCCGATACGCCGGCTTCGAGGAGGGAGTTGCTGGCTAACCTGTTGGCACCATGAAGACCGGTGGAAGCGCATTCACCGATGGCGTAGAGTCTTTCTACAGTGGTGCGGCCCGACACTTCGGCGACTATGCCGCCCATGAAGTAGTGGGCGGCGGGACAAATTGGTACCGGTTCTCTAGCCGGGTCGATACCATGGCTTTTGCAGAACGCCACAATGGCTGGAAAGCGCTCTTCCAGGTGCTTGCCGATCGGTCGCATATCGAGGGCGACGGCGCTTAAATCTTGTTCGATCATAATGCTGTGGATGGCCCGGGCGACGATGTCGCGGGTGGCAAGCTCCGCATCTTTATGGAAGCGCGGCATGAAGCGATGCCCTTTGCTATCTAGAAGTACGGCTCCTTCGCCGCGCACGGCTTCTGAAATGAGGAAGGCCGGTGCGCCGGGCAGGCAGAGCGCCGTGGGGTGGAATTGCACGAATTCCATGTCGCGCAGCAGGGCTCCGGCTCTGTAGGCGAGGGCGATACCATCGCCGGTGGCGACCAGGGGATTGGTGGTGCGCTCGAATATTTGACCGATGCCGCCGGTGGCAAGCACCGTATAGGCGGCTATTACTTTGGTGGTATCAGTGGTGGCTGCTCCGGTTATTTGATCGAGATCTGCTTTGTCTGTAGCTGCCTGGTCTGGTCCAGCATGGTCTGTGCCTGCTTGGGCTGTACCTGATTTATTTGCGCCTGCCTTTTCTGCTTTGGCACAGTCTGTGTAATCTAGCAGGGTGGCACCATAAACAGTGCCGTCTTTGACGAGCAGTTCGCCGGCAAAGGCGTGTTCTAAAATGGTCAACGTTTTGCCGCGGGCGGCTTTCTCTTTCAGCTTGGCAATGAGGGCTGAGGTAATGGCTCTGCCGGTGGTGTCTTTGCGATGTACCACCCGGGCCCTGGAGTGGCCACCTTCTCTGGTGGCGGCTAAACTACCGCAAGCCTTTCTGTCGAACTCTACCCCAAGCTCTACAAGCTTGGTTATGAGAGCGGCACCAGCTTCGATGACTTCTCTGGCTACTCCTTTGTCGCAGAGTCCGGCTCCCGAAATTACCGTGTCTTCCAGATGGGCATCGGGATGATCCAGCGAGCCTGCCAGCACTGCCGCCACGCCGCCCTGGGCATAGCTGCTGTTAGATTCGGAAAGTGCACCCTTGCAGGCCAGTACTACCCTGAGACCGCTTCTGCTCAGTTCCAGAGCGGCAAGCAGCCCGGCTAAGCCGGAACCCAGCACAAGAACGTCTGTTTCTATCGTTCTCGGGTGCATCTTTGACCTCCCTTTTCTTCGTCTATCTTGCTCTTTTGTATTGAGCAAGCAACTAATTTTCGTCTAACTTGACTGTGCTCTTTGAAGGGCTCAGAAAATCGAAATCATGCGTTCGATCGACTTGAGCGCTTTCACTCTTACATCTTCCGGTACGGTTACGTGAAAGACGTCTTCAGCCAGAGCATGGTGCAGGTTTTCGACGGTTATCATTTTCATGAACTTGCAGCTCATCTCATCGGAGATGGGCAAGAATTGTTTGTCAGGGTTTTGCTTTTGCAGGCGGTGCAGAATGCCTATTTCGGTTGCGACCACAAACTTGCTGCAGGACGATTTGCTGGCCTGCGTGATCATGCCTTCAGTAGATGCCACCTGCAATCTGCTGTCGTTGCCGCCCCGCGCTACTTTGTCGAGATAGGGCGTCAGGCAGCCGCACTCTGGGTGAATGAGCAGCTCGGCGTCGGGGTGCTCTTTCAGCTTGGCTTCTACGGCACTCGGGTGCACACCGGCGTGTACGTGGCATTCGCCCATCCAGATGTGCATGTTTTTGCGCCCGGTCACTTTCTGCACCCAGGAGCCCAGAAACTGGTCCGGTAGGAAGAGGATTTCTTTATCGGCCGGTATGGATTCCACCACTTTCAGCGCATTGCCGGAGGTGCAGCAGTAATCGGTTTCAGCTTTCAGTTCGGCGGTGGTGTTGACATAAGAGACCACTACAGCGTCGGGGTGTTCTGCTTTCCAGGCGCGCAGCTCGTCAATATTGATAGATGAAGCCAGGGAGCAGCCGGCATCGAGATTGGGGATGAGCACCCGTTTGTCGGGGCAGAGAATGGCGGCAGTTTCTGCCATGAAGTGGACGCCGCAGAAAACTATTGTCTTGGCTGAAGTTTTGGCAGCTTGCTGAGATAGCCCCAGAGAGTCTCCCACAAAGTCTGCCAGGTCTTGAATCTCGGGAATTTGATAGTTGTGCGCCAGAATGACGGCGTTGCGCTTCTCTTTCATTTCGCCAATCTCTTTGATCATTCGTGCCAGGTTGCCTTTGCTGGCATCGATGGAGACTGGTATTTGCGAATCTTTCGTGATGGCGGTCATGGGTTTTACCTGGGATGCGAGTTTCTGTTCTAATTTGCTTTGCTGCACCTTTACTTTAGTTTTGTCAGATTGTCGGATGCAGAGTTATTGATATGAGACGCTTGAATTCTGCCGAAGATCCTACAGTAGTCTTGATTTAATCTTAGTACCGTTGCACCTTAAACTTGGTCTGAAGGGGGGTGGCTACGCAAGTGGATGCTCGCTTTTGACTTGTACCAAGTCTGAGATGCCCCGTGGGCTGCCTGTGTTGGCGTTTAATGTAGAGTTGCCCTGGCGCCTGTGTTTGCAACAAATTACTAAGTGCATAAGTCCGGAGTTCCACCCCTACGTCGTATTTATGAGCCAAAATCCCCAGCTTTCTGTTCTCGGACTATAATCTTGAGCATTGCGTTGGCAGAATTTCTTGGAATCGGCAGTCTAGGTATGAGAGTAGAGATAAAAGTGCACCTTTTCCTCTCCTTTTGCATGGCGATAGGAGTGTTTGCCGTTCCGGTTGCGCTTCTGGCATCTTTTCCCCGCGCTCAAGCGGCACCGGCTCCGGCTTCTGCTAAGAACGAGGCTTCGCTCGTCCGCCTACTCGACGAGCTGCAGCGCTCAAGACCGTTTGCCAGAGAGAAAATTGAGAGTTTGACCGGTCACAGGTTGATAGAGAAAGAGGTGGGCGAGTATTCATCCGACACCTCTAATAACACACTGGTGGCTTCTGTGAAGGCTCCTTTCGACACAAGCAAGACGATTGGCGGCGTGGTGCTGCTGTTGAACCGGGGCAAGGGTCTCGCCAGACCTGCCATGTTGAAGAGGTATGGTCGTCATAGTCGCTTGTTCTACAGCGGGCAAGACTATCCATCTCGTGTGAAAGAGCCTACGGTTCTCTATTCTTATAAGACCGCGACCGGCTACCTGCAATTTGAGTTTACCCGGTCTCCAGCGGAAGAGCTTGTTTCTTGCGCTGTTTTGGATTCAGTCAAGTAGAAATTCTGTTGAGCAGAGATTCTGTTGAGTCGTGATTCGGTTGAGTAGAGACTGTGTGCCGCAATCGAAAGGCTGTCAAATAAGGACACTTTTAACTTGGCAAGATGCCGGGGTGGTGGGAATTTACCCGCCTGTATATGTGTCGCCTATGTGCCGGATCGCTTTTGCCGGGCTGCCTGATCGATTACTATGCCATCTTTGTAACGGATAATCATACACTACGCCGCAAGCAGCGGCGGCTAGTCGGCTCGCATAGACCGTTTGGTCATTGCCGAGGAACTGGGTTTCTTTCCTGTCTTTATCACGGAGTAGCCATGACAGAAGCTAGCACTGCGTTAACCGCCTCCCAACGCGTCGCCGACTCGGTCGGATCGGAAAGTGCCTGCCTGGACGACATTACTTCGGTCGTCATTGCTCCGGATTGTTCAGCTAGTGAATTTGTGGCGGCGGGCAACTTGCTTGCGCCCATGGCGCTGTTTCTTTCACCGCGTCAGGGAAGCGGGCTCGATGAATATCTGCCGGGTTTTGAGCGCGCCTCATTTGAGAGTTTTGAGATGTACCTGGCTGAGGTGCTTGCCAGTGCCACCGAAAGTGATACCGGCGCTTTGCTCGACAGCCTCTGGGAACTTGCCACAAAGTTAGGGTATGAAGGATCCAATATTTTGAAGTCGCTCACTTGTTATGAGCTGGTGCTTGAGCGATTGCGCCGGGAGCAGCCGGGCAACTCTTCTGCCATCGCTCAGGCACTGAGCGCTCTTGCGGAGTGTTGGGAGTTCCTTGGCAATTCTCGAAGAGCGATGGATTATTTCAAGCAAGCGGCGGAGGCTTGCGAGGCTGGTGGCGAACCTGAGAGCGCCATGGACCTCTGCTTTTTTGAAAATGCAGCCTGTGCCTTGTTTGATCTTGAACATTATTCTGAAGCCCGCCCCTTTGCTCAGAAGTGTTTGTCTGGGCGGGAGAAGCTTTTGGGACGCTGTCATTTGCTCACCATTATGGCTCTCCGGATGCTTCTGAGAATCGAAATAGGCATAAAGCGCCACGGCAAGGTTGGGCGTTCTCTAGAGAAAGAGCTTTCGGCGCGCTTTCAGGAATTGGCTCAGGTCAGAGCAGAAGCCGGTGATACTCGCCTTCTGGATACCCTGGCGAAAGCGGCGAGCGTGCCCCAGCGTGAGGCGAAGGGGTTGGTCGACCAGACCTTTGAAGAGCTTCTAGTTGAGTGTGTGGAAAGCGGACGATTGACTGAAGTGCAAGGAATCCGCTGACGGGAGGAAGCTCACAGCATTTTAGTGAATCTGCGGAATCAATTGATACGCATTATTTGAAAGTGTTTTTTATTCGTAGTGTAGAGTCAAGTCAAGTGGATGAGAATCTGAAAAGAGAGTTGTGAGTGCCTGCTGCCGTTGATGATAAGAATGAAGCCGTAGCTCAGAAGATTCGGAAGCTATTGGCTCTCTCTGAGGGCAATGCCAATGAGCACGAGCGCGAGGTGGCTATGCAGTTTGCCCTTGAGCTTCTGAATAAGCATAATCTTGAAATGGCTGATGTTCAGGGCTGTCTGCTTGCCAGCGAAGTGATTGAGTTTGAGAGCGAGATACGCGTTGAGAAATGGGTGCACTCAGTGCTTAGTAGCGTATGCATGCTGTATAACACCAACTACTACAAGACCGTTCGCAAAACTGCCAGGTTTGTCGGTACAGCAGAGAATGTCGCCGTATCTATTGATGTGGCTCGTTGGCTGGTGGCTTCGATTCGAAAAGAGAGCAATCGTCTCTACGCTGATTCGTACATGCGGCGTAGTTTTCGCGCCGGTGCAGCCATGCGGATCTTTATGAGAGCATGTGAGCTGGTGGAAACAGAGGAAGCTCATGATCAGGAGCGAACTCGCAAAGAGAGTAATCCATCTCGCTGCACTAGCTTGGCAGTTATGAATAAGAATTTTCAAGAAGACAACGAGAAGTTTATGAGTAAGCTAGATCTGCGTCAGACTAGAAGCCGTACAACTTATGTCGATGGGGCATCATTTGATAGCGGTTCCGCCTTCGCCGGCGGAGTTCCTCTGGGTCGGCAGACTAAACGCATTTCGGACTTTTCTTGAAGTGCTTGCGCAACTTTCATTGATTCAGAGTTTGCAGGCGCTTTTCGCTCTTCCGATCGCGTCGGGTTTTCAAGCCGAACGGTCTGGAGCCTCGGCTGCAAAATTACTGTAAGTCTCGCGCTTTCTTACGCACTTGCTCTGCCAGGTTGTGTTGCCCCATCTTGGCCAGCTGTTCGGCCAGGGTTTCCAACTCCCTGGCTGCAGTCCGGGATGTGGGCGGCGGATACTCTGCTTGCATGAGAATGTCGCGGTAGTCTTCCTTTGCCAGTTTCAGGGCAGCATTTAGTTTGTCTAGATCTCCCTGGCTTACTTTCAGCATAGCCAGGTGCACCCGATGCTGCTCTCTTTCGTGAGGAGCCTGCCCGTAGCGGTTGAGCACTTCGAGTATCGCTTCTGGTTCTGCGGCTGGAAAAGTCTGCTTGATTGCCTCAAGTAGCTGCTCTTGCGAGTTTTGAGAGTCTGACTGGCAGTTTGGTTGCGAATCGGAATTATCGATTGCCATTATTATGGAGCCCTGAAGTTTGTTTTGTGGAGGCGGTTTGTTGAACGCATGAATTTCCTTCCCGCTGAATCCTGGTTCGCATCTTATAATAGGTGTTTGAATAGCACAAGTGAGCCGGGAGGCCTGGTTGAACATCCACCGCTATATTAAGCCCGCTCTTCTTGGTCCTGCATTCTTGTGTGTGGTGGCTCTGCTTGGTGCCACGGTGGCTCCGGTAAATGCCGGAGAGGCGGCTAGCGGGCAAGATCCTGTAACACTATCTGATGGACAAGTTCCCGCAACGCCTAATGCGCAAGTTCCCGCAACACCGAATGCGCAAGTTCCAGAAACAGCTGATGGACAAGGTCCCGCAACACCACCTGACGGGCAAGATCCCGGAGCGCCCTCTGGTGCAGTCACAGTCGCTCCGCTGCAAGGACATGCCGAGTTTGAAGGTCCCATTGACACACCGCCGGTGCGTCTCTCGGCAGGCTCAGCCACCAGTGGTAGTGCCCCTCCCAAAACCTATCGAGGTTGGCTGGAGCAGACTTACCCTGAGTTTAGCTTGCATACATCTGTAATGGATGCCGATCGACTGGTGGTTGTCTCTGATAAGTATGACCAGGCTGAGCGTACCCTCGACAGCCTTGGACTGCGTTATCGAATTATGAGTAAGAAGGAACTCGATAGTTATGATTTGAGCAACGCGCAGGTGCTCATTATCGACTGTGGACCACGCGAGTTATCTTGGAGTGCCGGTCTCAAGATTCGCGAGTTCGTTATTAAAGGCGGCTATTTGTTTACCACTGATTGGATGCTAGATAGGTTGGATCAAAAGATTTTCCCCGGCCTCATTTCATGGAGTGGTGCCATGAACAAGCAGCGTATGTATGACGCTGCCATTGTCGGCAAGCACCCCGAACTCTTTCGCCACGCCGTCACCAATAGTTCCTGGAAGATGGATGTGCACTGCCATTTGATTCGTGTTCTCAATAAAGAGAAGGTGCAGGTGCTGGCTGTTAGCAAAGACCTGGCGTCGGAAGATCCCGACGGGCAAGGCATTCTTGCCGTGGTCTTTCCCTATGGGCGAGGCTATGTGATGCACATGACCGCCCACTTCGACCGCAGTCAGTCTGTGAAGGGCTACGATTTGCCCGACGCTGCTCCGGCAATCGGCATTAGTTTAAGGCAGGCTCTTGCAATAAATTATGTAGTTGCGGGCTTATCGGGCAAAAAGCTTTGAGGTTTTAGGGTAGATTGGATTTATTGGAACCATCTGGCGCCTTTCGTGCCTTTCGGTTCGTCCCTGGTTCGTTCGCGGCAGTGGGGCTTTTATGATTTCCAAAACCGTCAGGCTTCGCAACTGTTTGGCATTTCTCTCGTTGACGTTGCTGTGGTCTAATGCACTTCTGCCACTGCCGGTCTTAAGGACCCTGCTGTGCGAGGTGCCCTTTTCTCTTGGAGGCTGTTCCTCCCTCAGTGACATTGCACTTTCTGAGTGTGGTAGCTTCTCCGGTGCTGCTGCCCTGGCTAAAGGAAGGGGTGCAAGCCACGGCAAGTCTGCCAAGCGCATGGGTAACACCGCCGGTGATGCCGCTTCCCCTGACCTTGCCACCATGCAGAAGCAAGCTTTGCAGTGCTATATGCAGCGAAATTATGTGGAAGCCGCCAGGCTCTTTGCTGAGTGTGTGAAAAAGAAGCCCCGTGACGCTTCTCTGCAATATTATCTGGGCACGGCTGCCCTCTACGCCGACGACATCGATACCGCTGAACATGCGCTTTGTCGGGTGGTGGTTATGACCAGTCCCGAGAGCGACTGGAATAAACTGGCGCTCAAGACGCTCACCGATTGGAAGCGACAGTTTCATTCCATCAAGCCCTACTCGCAACTGGAAAACGGCGAACTGATGCGCTGGGATAAGTCGAAGGGACCAATCAAAGTCTGGATTGCCGACGGTTTGCAGTTGCCACCAGGTTATGTAGGACCTGAGCTTACCGTAGAAAAGTGCCGCACGCTTTATAGCCTCTTTGATAAGCCTGGCTTCTTTGAGCATCTGAGCCGGGTCGAACATTATGTTCCAAACTACGCCGACATTGTGCGGGCTGGGATTAACGACTGGGCCTGGGTGGCGGCTGAGGGTATCATCAAGTACGAGTTTGTCGATGACCCGCGCAAGGCTGATGTGCTCTATTTCTGGTGCCCGCAAAGCGGAGCTGATTCTGTGGGGCGCACTTATTACCCCTGGACCGGTGTTTCGAGACCGCGTGCTATTGTGCACGTAGAAACCGATTATCTGCGCAAGTGGGGGGCGCGTGCGCCCTCGGAGTTGCGGCAGACTAGCACCCATGAGTTTGGTCATGTGCTGGGGTTGCAGCAACACAGCCCGGCCTTAGACGATGTTATGGCCGGCAAGGGCAAGACCATTAGTTGGCGAGAGTGTGCTCAGTATTCGGCAGCCAGCCCAGTTAACAGGAATGATTTTGTCACCCTGCGTGCGCTTTATGAGTTGCCGCCGGATGTTTTGTTCGAGACCCTCGGGAGCAAATAGTTGGCAGTGGGAATCTTCCCCGGCTGTTTTATGCAGGTTTGACGCCGACGGCATAACTTAGTTAAGTGTTCATGCCGTGGAGGTGCAAGCGATGTCCAAGCAGGCTAATGTGCCGGTTGAGATGGTGCAGGGGCGTTTTGACGATTTCCAAAAGGGAGAGTCTGTTTTTGTCAGTCCTGATGAGGTTGTCACCACCGCCGACAGGAAACAGTATCTGTCTACGGCGCATCTGGCTTCTGGTTATGCCACTGACTATCATTGAGCCAGAGTTGATATTGAAGAAGCGGGCGTGAAAATAGATATGACCGCTTGTGAGGAGTACAAAAAGAACAACGCCTTGAAACCGCTGTCTGACACTAAACCTCCGGCAGATGCGCTGCCCGTTCTGGAGTTGACGGTGGACCGCCCGTGGTGGCGTTAAGCTACTTTAGTGATTTTGTCTGGAGGTATAGAATGAGCGATTTACAAGCCATTCGCAAGGAAATGCACATGGTGGAGCCCAGAGAAATAAAGAGCGGGGATACGGCATATTTTAGCCCCGCCGAATTGTTTGCTACGCCGGACAGAAAGCTCTGGCTTTCAACCCGCCATGATTTTTCAGACAAACAATCTGAATACCACTGCGCCAAGCTGGAGCTCAGTGACGGTGGGGTGGACATTGACCTGGGGCAGTGCTTACAAAAGAGCAAACATATGATGATCGACCACGGCAGCAAGGCGAAAGACCCCGAGTACAGGCTGCCGGTTATGCATGCTCAGGGTTGGGCGGAGACACGGGCGGCCAGGGCTCTGGAAGCAGCTAAAGCCTATGAGCAGAATCAAGGACTGGATAAGATTCCTTGATTTGAGAGTTCACGAGTTGAGTCCTGCTGATGGGAGTATCTGGATAGTAACTGCCGTTCGCCTTGGTGTGACATGTTGAGCGGATCGACCGGCCGATATGCAGGCAGACTTTGGGGCTGCGCCATTAGGATTGCGCCATTCGGACTGCGCCATTGGGTATGATTGTATTTAAGAGCACCTCCCGGTTTTTCCATGTCTGAGAATCTTCCTGAAGATGGAGCCGAAGTATCGCCCAAGCCTCAGTCTGAGGCTTCAGGCGGGGGCGGTGGGCGTAAAATTAGGACTGCGTTTGGACAGGGCGGAGGGAAAGACGGCGGTAAGGATGGCGGTAAGGACGGAGGCTGGTACAACCCCCGTGAAAAGCCTATTGATGGGGGCCGGAACGAACCTGTTAAGCATGGTGTCTTGAAGGACGCCGCTATCGATGCCTTGTCTAATTCCGACGTAAGAAATTGGCATGACGTTTATCTGCGTCTGCTTATGAAGTTTCAAGAGTTTGATACGGCTCGGGAGACCCTGGCCGATGTGCTGGCCCAGATGGTGGTGACGGCCTATACCCTTGCCCTGCATATTCCTGACGCTTATGTGCTTGATGAGCTGCGCTGTTCTTGCCCCTACTTCAGTGACAGCCAACTCGGGCGCATCATGGAGTTGGCTTCCGCTGAGCAGTAACAGTTAAGCGCGTTTGCGTATATACTATTGCCCAAAACCTGAGCGTACTCCCTGCGAGTAGCGAATTCTACGGTAGTTCGCGTAGTGCGTCAGGAAGCTTGCACTGATGAATCTTTTCTTGAGGGTTAGTGTTAGGAATGTCCTCTGGTAACCGAGAGTTTTTCAAGCGGTTGGTTGAAGGTTCGACTTTTGCAAGTGTGCTTTTGCTTTTACCCTTGCCACTTTCCGCCAAGCCGGAGAATATGCCGGCTGCCACCAGGAAGGCACTGGTGAATCACCTGGAGAAAGAAGCTTCCGAACTGATTCACCGCGGTAGCTTTGTGGCGGCGCAGGTACCTTTGCGCCGTGCCATCAAACTCGACCCGAATAACGGCTTGCTCTACTGGGACCTCGGGCGTGCCTGTTATAACAATATGGATGACATGGAAAACGGCCTTGCCGAGGCTGAACGTTGTTTTCGTAAGTGCATCCAGCTAACTCCAGGCAATAACTCTGTATATGGCTCTCTCTCGAATCTTTTGCTGATTCAAAAACGCTACCAGGAGGCCATTCAGGTTTGCGATGCCGGCCTTAAGGTGAAATCGCCCTCCAGCACCTGCTTTGGAAATAAAGCTGCGGCGTTGAGTGGTCTCAATCGCAATCAAGAGGCGCTGCTTGTTACCGACCTCTATATAGCGGCTGCTGAGGACCAAAGTACGCTGAAATCCGCCCTGGAATCAAAGGCCGGTATCCTGGAAAATTTGCGCAGGTATAGGGATGCACTGGTTGTCTATAAGCAACTGGACGCTAAAGGGCACAGTGACAGTTATCTCTTTAAGCAGGTAGATTGTCTGGAAAAGCTTGGTCAAAGTGACGAAGCTGTGCGCGTGCTCACAGTCATTATCGGCAGGAATCCCCGGGATGAAGACGCGTTAGCGAGGCGCGCTCGGGTTCATGGGCGCAAAGGACATTTGAAGGAAGCCGAAGCTGATTACACAAGAGCCCTGTCAGAGCTGAAGACCAGTTCCTTTCTCAAGGAGCGTGCTGAAATATACAAGCGCATGGGTCGGCATGATCTCTACCAGGCAGACCTGAAAGCCGCCGAGCAGTTGTAGAAGGTGGTAATATTTCAGGTCGCTTGTGTCTGCAGTCGAAGAATTCAACTTGAGTAGACTATTGTAAGGTGCTCTCTCTCTTCGGGTTGAACTTAAACCTGGGCTCTGCATTGGGACTCGATTGCTCCATGTCGACCATCACATTGGTTGTCACCCATGGAGCGGCGTGCTGAGTTTCGTTGGATTGCCAGACTTCTCTCCACCGACTGACTCGGTTTTGGTCGAACTCGATTTCGATTGCTGTCCATGAGTTGCCGCAAGGTCCATAGCCTATCCAATAGAAGTTGGCTCCTGGTATTTGTCGTTCGGATGATCCCAGCATCTTCTCAACTTGAGCGCGTGGCATGTCTATTAAATTGAAGTCGTTCAAGAAATAGGCAAAGTGATCAAAGCGACTAAACCCACCTATCCCCAGTGGATTTGGGTCCTGCCACGCAGCAGGTACGAAGTGCTCGTGTTGCACGTATTTGAGAATGCGATTAGCTGACACCACGGAGAGAAATGCCGACGAGGAAGTCTGCAGAACTCGTCCATCTTTGTCAATCAGCTTCCATTCCCTGGGTTGCTTCTTCCTTTCCGTCGGTAGGACGGCCAGACCGAATTTAAAATGCAAGGGGCTATCGCCGTTGCTGGAACGTAGAGTTTGTCCGGTACGATCTATTACTACATACCTCTTTACCTCGTCGGACGGGCTTTGAGTCTCGCATAGAATGCCGTCAGTCAACAGAGAGACGCGTTTTGTATGGACAGGCAGAGAAAATAGGAACTTACCGGTGGATGATATTGCTTGCCATTGATCGCCGTCGTTTTTCTGAGCTGCGAATGTATTTTCAAAAAGGCGCTCAAGTTGTGTATAGTCTGGAGCAAGGACAAACTCGAACTTTTCGTTAATCAGTCCCTTCTTGCTCACCTTACCGGTTGTTGTTTCAACGATTGCGGTGTTGTCGTGGAAATCATCTGCATGGTCGAAGATTGGCGAAACAATTTTGCCAGTTCTGTCGATGTATGCGTTTTTCCTGCTCCTCGTGGGAGTTACCATGGCTAATCCATTTTGAGAGAATTCATTAGCACGTGCAAACGTTGGCTCTATAGCAACATTACCGCTGAGATTCATATAACCCCATGTGGACTGACCGTCTCGTTGCATTTCGAATGGTATTGGCAATATTCTAGCTGTGTCCTTTATTTTGGCATTCGCTGGTGCGTTTACGCGTTTACCAGTGTTCGAATTTAGCATGAACATTAGCATGGTGCGACAATTCGGATTGCCGCCGGAAATTGGAAAGTGACCTTGAATCGGATTGCCTATGGCATCGAACTTAGGTTCCAGAATGAGCGTGCCGTCTACTCGACAAAGTCCAAAACCTTCAGACCCGTGAATTTCGAGAATCGTACCTTCAGGCAGGCTATGGGTATTTTTCGTATTGCTGACTTTATCTGGAAGGAACACTTTAGAGAGTGTGCTCCCGGCTGGAATGTTTAGTGATATAGGCTTACCATCATCGTCAACGATGATCCCGTCGTAAGAGACCTTTAGTGGGTTAACCTTATCCATCTTTTCGAGGAAGAAGAAGCCATTTGTGAGTACCTCAACTCGATGGTACTCGCACGGGACGATGGTCTTCCCCGTGCAATCTATAACACCTACCGTGTTGTAGGCATTGGCGTTTGTTACCGTGCTTGTCGCTATAAACGAAGCAAGAATCATAGCTTGAAATCTTGCTCGCATTGCTTCCGCTCCTGACCCACAGATGCTAACAAGGCAATCTAGGATACTACAACGGTGACTGGAGATAGTCGTATAGCGATTGACGCAGAGGTTCCACTGGCAGCTCTGATGTGCATTTAGTCGAAAAAAAACCGCCTTGCGGCGGAATTTTAAATGGTGGGCGAGAGAGGACTTGAACCTCCACTCATTGCTGAACTAGATCCTAAGTCTAGCGCGTCTGCCAATTTCGCCACTCGCCCTTGGACCGGTGGCTGCCGGATTTTCTAGAATACCACAGCCCCCTTCAGGGGCGTTGGCCGCGTTTGGGAGTGTTGCAGTCTTCTTACATGGCTTGCGCTTGATTACCAGGTCGGTCCAGGCAGGTGGGTACCTTTGGGTAACTTGGAAACTTGTGCACAATTTCAAAGCGCTTGTAATGTAGACTTAGTTGAGCATTTCCGGCGCACTGATGAGACTGATTTATGTTGCTGCCAATAATACTTTTGCAGAATTGCGAGACTGGCGAGAAGACGGTCTACGACCGTCGCGACAAGTTCATGGCTTCGTTCAAAGGTGGACAATGGGCGGAGAATCTGCTTTTTACTGATGCGGAACTGAGCGTCTTCGTGCTCAGCCAGGACGATGCAGAAATTGAAAAAGCGGCAGGTGAGGCCCGGCTTGCCCTTGGTCGTCCACTGGTAGTGCCGGCTGAAAGCAGTGACTTGAGTGAGAATGAGGCTGAATCGGCGCTCTGATCTTTAGAACGAAACTTGGCTGTGTTCCTGGTGGGGAAAACCGGGACCGCCGGATTCGCCGCCATAGCCGCCGCCGCGTTGAAAACCGGGACCGCCGGATTCGCCGCCATAACCGCCGCCGCGTTGAAAACCGGGACCGCCGGATTCGCCGCCATAACCGCCGCCGCGTTGAAAACCGGGACCGCCGGATTCGCCGCCATAACCGCCGCCGCGTTGAAAACCGGGACCGCCGGATTCACCGCCGTAACCACCGCCGCGATGGAAGCCTTGTCCGCCGGATTCGCCGCCATAGCCACCGCCGCTTCCTGACGATCCTCTTCTGGTGAAGCGGTCTGCGTCGAGGGGACCGCTTGTGCTGCTGGTGTAGCCGCCTTGGCCGCCGCCCATACGTCCGCCCATGCGACCACCGCCGCCTTCACCGGACTCGCCGCCCATGCCCCGGAATCGACCACCCATGGGACCGCCTTCGCCGCCGCCCATGCGACCACCGCCGCCTTCACCGGACTCGCCGCCCATGCCCCGGAAGCGACCACCCATGGGACCGCCTTCGCCGCCACCCATACGACCGCCCATGCGACCACCGCCGCCTTCACCGGACTCGCCGCCCATGCCCCGGAAGCGACCACCCATGGGACCGCCTTCGCCGCCACCCATGCGTCCGCCCATGCGTCCACCGCCGCCTTCACCGGATTCGCCGCCCATGCCCCGGAAGCGACCACCCATGGGACCGCCTTGGCCGCCGCCCATACGTCCACCCATGGGGCCGCCTTCGCCGCCACCCATGCGTCCGCCCATGCGACCACCGCCACCTTCACCGGATTCGCCACCCATGCCCCGGAAGCGACCACCCATGGGGCCACCGAAGCCCGCACCCATCTGACCGTTTGCTATCTGTCCGCCCATGCCGCCGCGAAAACGTCCGGCCATGGCGCCCATTCTGCCGCCGCCCATGCCCTGACCGCCGGCTCCAGCGCCCCCGCCTCCGCCGCCACTTCTACCGGAGGCACCGCCTGCTCCACCCTGGCAGCGCCCCTGCGCCTGCACCGAGAGATTCAAACTTGCGGAAAGCGTAGTAAGAAGCAGACAGGTTCCAATGAACCAGCGAGCAGTTGTAGCCATTTTGCCATCCTCCGACCTCACACTCTCAATATTTCAAATCAGTGTGGAGAAATTATGGAGATTTTTCTCCCCAATTATGAATTCCGGTGTTGGCGACCGCTGGGACTGTGCTGCTGTTAGAACAAATCCAGGGCGCAGAGGTGGTGGTACATGCTGTCTTTTGTCTCTTCGCTCCACTGAGGGTAACGTCCTTGCATTTCACCCCAGGCTGACATAAGTAAGTTCGAAGCCTGTCGCCCTTCGGGTATCTGCATTATGGTGTTGCCGTCGGTGCCGTTTTCTGCCGCCGCCGTAGCTTTGCTGAAGAAGGTAACTTGCAGCACGATGGCGTTCATCACCTGATTGCGAAAAGACTCAAGCCCGGTCGGCGTCGGTTCCTTTCTAATGGTCTCAAGGGCTGCGCGCGTGTCGGCATAATACCTTGAGTAAGCGCTTCTAGCCTCTCCCGGACGTAGTTTCGAGAGCATTATCGTCTTGGCCTGAACGCACTTCAATAGCATGGTGTAGACATGGTTGATGTAGTTTCTGTCGCCGGCCGGAATACCTGGCAAAGACGTGGGCAGCGGTGTCAGAGCACAGGGGTAGCTCATCCCCTGGGGAAGCGTGATGGAAGATGGATACCAGTTGACGAAAGCGCTGCCGCTGCCGGTGGCGCGCACCGGTGACCTGAGTGCGCCTGGTCCGTTTGGGTTCGATTCGGTCGGCTTCGCCCATGCGGACCCCTGGAAGATTAGCGGTGAAATGGTGGCTGCAAGAATAAGCGATATTTTTGCCTGCGCCGTTATACTGATCTCCAAATGCTGCCTCGATTCCCTTGATAGTTGCCGACTATTTTTGTGATTCTACCGCACATGCATCTTTCAAGCCCGTTTAGGTTCAAACCCATTTAGGTTCAAACCTATTTAAGTGCAAGCCCAAATTAGTGCAAGCAGTTACTTACCTCGGTCATCCCCGGGGACGATTGAAGAAGATTGGCGCTCCCCTAGAATATTCGGTGTTTTCAGTGGCGGCGATGCAATTGTTTCGGTCGCCACAGAACCTGGAAAGTTGGTGAAAGTTATGAAGCGCAGCGGATTTATTGGAGCGAGCAGATCCGTACTGCTTGTGCCCCTGGTGATAGCACCTGTGGTCGTGCTGCAAGCATCGGTGAACTCTACCGCCCAATCGCTCAAGACGACCTCGAAAATTGAAAAGACCGACTCTTGGGCCGACCAGCGTGTGCCGACAAAGGCGGTTGAGACCGTTTCGACAAAAGCGGTTCAACCCGTTCAGGCAAAGGCCGTTCAGCCCGTTCCGGCAAAACCTGCCGCCAACTCTGCCATGGCACAAGCTGGCTCTTCTCCGGCATCCGACGGACACCACTATGTCTTGTACAAAAACGAACCGTTTAAATACTCGATTGAGTATGCAGCCGATCTATTGATTCCTTACAAGAATTATAAAGGCACGGAAGGCATCACCCTCGATGGGGTCGACAAGCAGACTTTCATGTGTCTTGGTGCCGAGGTGCCTCTGCACTTCGATGATGGGCATGTGCTCAGTGTTGATGAGGTTTACCGCAATACCCTGGGAGAAGGGGGCAAGGTACTGAAGACTGAGAAAGGCAAAGACTGGTTCGTGGTGTCCATGGCGGGAAGCGCCACTGACCCTCGCTATACCTATGTGAAAGTGATCTTCGGTAGAAGCAAGACTGAACCTCTGGTCATGAAGAGTTTCCGCTTCACTTATCCGGCTGCGAAGCAAGCTGCGTATCAGAGTATGATTGGGCGAATGTCCGATTCTTTCTGCAACAGCAAGTAGGTCACACTTTGATCAAGCGAGCGGTGCGTGCCTTGCTGTAGGGCTCGATTATAGGCGGGAAGAGCGCTTCGAATTCGCGAATTTGATCAGCTTGTTCGGCTTGTTCTCTGGGAACCTCTTTCAGTTTGTCCAGGAGCAGATCCAGGTTCGTGACCGAGTTTTGTCCTGTGGAATTGGTCAGCCAGATATAGATCGAATTGCCGTCCCTGGTCACCAGGCAGAGTCCACCAGAGGAGCAACTGGAAAGAAGCGCGGCTCTACCCAGGGTACCGGCATTGAAAGCCCCTCTGCCTGTGCCGGAGAGCGCGGCCAGGAAGTAGACGGTTATGAACCATTTTGGTGGCACCACCGAGACCTGTTCGATTTTTGTTATGTCTGAAAGTGCGATGGCTTTGACTGAGCCTGGAGCGGCGAAGACGAGTTTGTCGTCGAGAATGTGAATGCGGTAAACGGCGTAGAAGAAGCTCCACCAGAAAGCCAATAGACCAAGGGCGGCCATGAACCAGAAGAAGGCTGTGAAGGGTAACCAGTTGGTGACGGCTTCCACCGCACCGCCAACGATGAAAAATGGCAGGGCTACAAAACTGCCGTAAAGAAGCGTGGAGGCAAAATCGCCAAGGCGCACCTGCCAGAGCTTGTAGGCGCAGACATTCTTTTCGGTTTTAGCCCAGGGCAGCAGTAGATAGCCGAGGAAACCCACAGCCAGAGACCAGTACCAGTATTTTCTCAGGGGATAGGAGAAGGCTTCCGGTACGCCGTATATGCCGCTGCCCAGCCCGGATAAACGAGGGGCGTCGGCCAGATAAACCTTGAGAACAGCCTTCTTATCTGCGGGGTGACGTGCCAGAAAGATAGTTTCCCCTTGTGGTTTGCCCTGGAAGAGTGAAGCCAGCGGTTCTTCGCTCTGGGCAAAGACAATTCTTCGCACATCCGGCTGGAAGGAGGTTTTACCTTTTTGATAGCGGACTACATCTTTGATATCGTCGCTGGTCAATCGGTAGAGCCAGTCCCCTGAAACTGCGCCCTCGCTCAAGGCTTTATAGGTTTTGTTGAACCATGATTGAGATTCCGACGTTTGGAGCACTATCGGTTGAACATCCTGATCCCATTTACCGATACGCCCGACAGCGAAGTAGGGATGGAAGTCAGTCCATGTGGCCAGTAAGGCTGCCAGAAAGAAAGCTGCAATCAGTAGCCAGCGGCGCAATCCTTCTACAACGATTTGCCTCTGACAACTGGCAACGATTCCGGCAACATCCGCTCTTTCTCTCATGATGGGTTTGCCTCCGCCAGGAAACCTTGGCTGTGGCAATGATGAAGCAAAATTCCCGGCCGCACATCTATCTAAAGGTCTAAACCGCTATGCCTATCTTTCCAGTCATGAACTTGTCTCGTACTCAACTGACCTCTCTTCTCTCCTGCGTCGCGACGGTGAGGCGCAGGGGCGGGTTACCGCTCAGGCGGCGGCGCTGCCAGTTGAGACCGTTGACGCAGATGCGATGCATGAAGGTGCCGTTCCAGATTACCTCAAGACCCTGGTCCATCAGTGCTTTTTCAACGATTTTACCGACTTCTTCACTGTTTCTTGACAGTGAGAAAGTAGAGTCACTGCCTTGAGCGACAGAAAGACCAGGAGCGCTGCTCCCAGTGCCGAGCCCAGAAATAGTAGAAGTATCGTCAGCACCGCTTCCTCCTGGAGCCTCCGGGCTCTTATCTGCTAAGCCAATCCCGGCGCCTTTCAACCTGGAGTCATTATTCCCATTATCGTTCTTGGAAGCGCGGTCGCTCTTTGAGTTGCCGGAAGTTTTACCTTCAACGGTTAAGGTCTGCGGGTCGATGGCGCCGAAGGTTATATAGAGGATGCCGGATTTTGCAGCTCTTTCCGTATCGCCCCTGTGATAAAAGGCATAGCCGCGAATGGTTCCGTCGTTTTTACCGACTTTAGCCAGGTGAGCTTTGCGCCTGGCTTCCAGGTTGATTTCTTTGTGCCCGCAGTTGTTGCAGCAACTGAAGTGCTGTCTGGCTATGACGCCGGCCTCTTCCATGGCCGCGAAAGCCCGGTCGAGGCGATCGCAGTCGGTAAGGTAGGCCCAGCGACGTTCTTCTTTGTGGTGGCAGGCTAGAGCTTCATCGGTCATGTGTTCGATCAGTCTCAGCAGTTGCTGCCTCGGTGTATCTTCTACCAGTTCGCAGAGTGACTGTTCGACGATTTCAATGCGCTCTGCAAAACCTTCCTTGACGTGACGCTGCACGATTTCTCGCAGTGCCGCTTTGTTCATATTGATTTTTTCCTCTTTCGGTAAACGGGTTGCTATGGAGTTTTCGCCATGACCTCCAGTTCTTTGATGTGGTCTTGCACGGTGTGATAGGCAAGGGTGCGCGATAGATTGAATGAGCGCCAGTCTGTTTTCCATGCTCCTCTGGTGCGAGCCAGGAGGTTGCTCGCGGCTTGTTTCCTGGCTGCCGCAGGCAGTTTCGGCAGAGCATGCACGAGAGCGGGGATGCTGTCGTCACTCATGGAGAGCGCGTAAGTGATGTCAATTTTCTCCGGCGCCATGGTCATATTTTTGCTCTGAATTAGATTTTCTGGATTTATTTGATGGAGGATGGCGATAGCCAGTAGCCCCAGTGTGTAGGTGGCAGGGATGAATTTCTCCCGCCTGGAATTGAGCACAGTGGCGGCAAAAGCTATGCAGATTGTGGTCAGGTAGGCCATGAAGGCGGTGGTGAAGAAACGCAGTTCGCTGAGCCCGTATTCCAGTGAATAGAGTTGCATGCGTTGCACCGCCGATGCCACCACCACCAGAAGCAGGGCGACGAGGGTGCCGGCCAGTACACGAAAGGTGATTTCCGACTGCTTGGAGAGGCGCCTGGTGTAAGCTTCGGCAGCCAAAAGAATCGGCAAGACCATCGATGCCGCCCAGCAAAGTTCAAAGAAGCCATGCCTGGCGTATTCGGAATAGGTGAGTCCGCTGGTGATGTTGACCAGACCGGCACCACCGAATAAGTATTTGATCTGGATTGCCACAAAGGCTCCGAAGAGCAAGTTTAGAAGAGCCAGAGCCGTCATGGCTTCGGTCATTCCAAGATGAAATCTTGCCGGTGCCGCCTCCGATTTTGATTCCAGTTTTGGTTTCGACTCGGCTTCCGCTTTTGATTGGCAGTCCTGTTCCGGTTTGTCACCGCAAGTGTTCGACTTTTCCTCCCCGCATATGTTGATTTCGCTTTTCGCCACAGCTTGCAAGGCTCCACCGCAGCAGAGGGCCAGTATGGAGGTAGTGACGGTAATCTCGACTGCCTTGCCGAGGTTAAAGTGGAAGAGCTTGCCCACGTGATTGGCGAAGGCCTGGTCGGCGGCACAGAAGAGAGCGGTGAAAATAAAAAGAAGCGGGGTGGCCAGCAGCAGACCCTTGGTGACGGCCTTGATGTGCTTGCGATGCGCTTCCCCGACCAGGGCTTTATTGGCTATGTTTTCAGCGATTAGATCGATGGCGGCCGGCAGCGGCGCCAGGGCACCTGTGGTGATGGCATAGAGTGTGCCTTTCACACTGGCTAGAGCGGGGGCGCTACAGGTGGCGGCAAAAATGCCGAGGGTGGCGCTGGTCCAGAAGGCGAAGACATCCAGCCCCGTGAGCCAGGCTGAGTCATTGAGGAGAAGTCCGACGGCTGCTAGAGCAGCCGGTGCAAAGAAAATCAGCGCTTTCACTCGGTCATGCCTGAGCAACAATAGCGCCGCCGAGACTGCACAAAGATTGAGCAGGACGAATAGGCTCAGTCCTGCTCCTGGTGGTGTGCTATGGTCTATGGTGTCACCGAGAAGGTACCTTCCGACTACCCCCAGCCCGATGGCTGAGAGCAGCATCCATAGTGATGTTTGCATACTTCGTTCTCTCTTAGATTCTGACAAATATTGCAGGGTGAATTTGTTCTGTACGCCTCTGCCGTGTGCCGCGGCGGTGCCCTCCGGTTGAAACCCTGATGGTGCGCCGCTTTCTGTCTGGTTTTATTCAGTTGTATCATTGCCGGCTCGGAAGGGAAAGTGGTGCAATCCTCCACTTTCCCTCTGTTAAGTCTATTGATGAAGCGCCTGCGGGCGCTTGCTCTTGCCTGTTAGGCATTCGTAAACTGTTTCCGCTCCAGGTTAACGCCATAGGCTTAAACAGTTGCTTTGTAAATTTGAGTGCCGACTTGGATCTGCGCAGATTGGAAGGCGCCGCCAACGACTCTGTTTTTATTCACGGTTGGAAGGTCGGGCGAGCGAGTCAGGAAGCTCGCCCGACTTTCCAATCGTGCTCGGGGGGATTGTAATGGCAATGGTCTGGTGAAGCAAACCGCTAATATAGATTGTGTGTAGCCGTTTCTATACAAAGCCGGGCAAAGTTTGCGTTTTTAGACTCTCCACAAGATTGCACATCAAGGCGTCAGGGCGCTTGCACCTGCCTGAGCCCCATTGAGAATTCGATCGATTGGGAAAAATCGCGCCCGGTTGGATTCGAACCAACGACAGTCCGCTTAGAAGGCGGGGGCTCTATCCACTGAGCTACGGGCGCACATTAGCCTTGCCTTTCAAGTGGTGCACAGTGGTAATGCACCAGGCGTGGGCTGGTCAGTCATTATAGCTTATGGCTTCAGGAGGCCGGGGGTGTAGATCCAGCCTTCTCGTGGCACCAGATGGCATTGGTGGCTGAGTTCGGGGCTTGCCTCAAGGCTTGCAGGGGAAACTGCCTGGCGGTCTATCAGGCTAATAGCCGCTCCAATAGCCGCAATTACCCCATCGAGGGCGTTGTCGTCGGCCAGGCATTGTTGGCGTAGAGATGGCTTGATATCTAGCTTCAGTTGGCGAGAGCGGCAGCTGTTTACAGTGTGTAACTTGGGAAGAGGCAGGACCGTTCCGCTTGACCTGGAGAGTGTGGTGATGATCTCTTTTCTGGTTTCCATCGCCGTGGCTCCGGCGCCTTTGTAGCGGCGGTTGGGCAGAGACAACCACTTCAGAAGGGCTGACGGATAAATTTCGAGGACTTCCGGTGCGGTTTCGGGACCGTGAGAAATTTCATCGTCAAATGGGGCAATGCGGAAGCCGGCAGATTTTAGGGCCAGGAGCAGACCGGCGCCCTGCCAGGTCATTTTCAAAAGCCCGGGATTGATGCGATGCAGCGGACTTGTGCCTTTGGGGCTGACCAGTCGATCGGTGAGGCGCAGCGGCTCCGGTTTTGTTGTTCTGGCAAATTCGATTACCGCCGCCTCAAGTTCTGAGAATGCCATTGCGGCAAGCTTTCTCGTCAACTGCCAGTCATGGTTAGCGCTGCTGCCGGCTATCTGTCCGCACCCATCGGACGCTTGCTCGTGGGCGTTCCTTCTCTCTCCGGTGTGCCTTCTGTCTATCCAGTCGAGAAAGGTGGCGGGATAGCCGAAGGGGAAGTCAAGCCCCGTGATGAGGGGGCGCGCCTCCGTCAGGGCATTAAAGAGGCGGTCTGAGCCTACGTTTTCAAGTGAAGTCAGTCTTAGATGCAAGAAATTATTGCGTTTTTCTTGCACGGTTCCTTTTTTAATTCGAGATGGCGGCGAACTCGCCTTTGCCTCTGCTCCGCTTGCGGCTAGAACTTCAAAGAGCGCCAGCCAGGTTGGATTTGGCTGTTTAAGAGCGGCGCTGTAGTCGGCACCGGCGATGAGAATTGGAGTGAAGCCTTCGCTCAATTTTGAACCGCCGTTTCCATACCGGGCATGTCAAAAGTATCCCGGGCTCCTGTAATATTAGGGATTATGAGCGATACCGACCTGACCCGACACGCAAGCTTTGTAGGCTTACTTTACGACCAGACTCTGTCTGTACGTGAGCCTCTGTGCGCGTTTTGGCAGGTAGACAAAGATACCATTGTCACCACCGCCCATTCCATCATTCTCTACAAAGATCTGCTCTCCGCCTTGCGGGCAAGATTCCCTACCAGTGGGCAGGAGCGGGCAATTCGCTCGATAAACTTCCACCCCGATCTTGATGTAAAGCAGCTCATGTCCCGGGCCAAGCAGGCGCTGGTAGAACCCTTTCCGGCTCTGCCCCTGCAGCAGAACAATGTAGCCGTTCTCAAGCTATCTGACAAAACCGCAGACGTAAGCCCTGACACCGTTTCTGATGTCACCACCAATTTTGAACGCTTCCTGCCGCCTCGGGAGGGCGGTTTGACTGGCTCTCTTTCTGAGATTGAACTGCCCCTGGTGGTGCAAACCATCACCAATGCCCGCAAGGAAGGGACGCTCTGCCTTATAGATGAGCGTTTCAAAACCGTGGGACAGATCTTTTGCCAGGGCGGCAAAGTCAAGCAGGTCTTCTATCACGGTCTCGTGAATGAGATGGCCTTCTATCAGATTATCAACCACAGGCTCTCCGGTAGTTTTCATTTCACCACCGAAGACGAGCCGGGCTGGCTCACTTCGGTAGAAATCTCCAGATCGCCGGATATGCTTTTGATCGAATCCCTGCGCCGTCTTGATGAATTGGAGAAGTTGACGGCGATTGTCGGCGGTCCCGCCAGTCTTTTCGAACGCCGCTTGCAGACACCCAATTTGGATATTCTGCCGCCTGATGTGCGGGAATACAGCAAAACTGTCTGGCCCTATATCGACGGTGGTACGCCTCTGGGCTGCATGTGGCAACTCTGTGGATTGGATGACTATGCCGTTTACTCAACTTTGCAGGAGTTGATTAAGACCAGGCAGATTAGCTATTTCGAAGCACCCTTTGTGCGCGAAGCCGATAAGTTGCCAATCCAGCTTGGTCTTGATACACCGCTTTCTCCCAACGATCCGGTTTCGGCTCTATGGGTTGAGGATGCTTCCATGGCACCGCTGATTCGCCGCGGTGTCTTGTTGGGTTCCGCTAAAGATCAAAATCCCTCCCATGTGGTGCATAACGTTGCATTGCCGGCAGAAGCCTGCGGTTGTCCAATTTTCAAAGATCAGGGTGTGATTGGTTTGCATTGTGGCGCCATTCCGCCCGATCCGCTGGTGCGCCAGCAAGAAGGGTCTTTACACCAGATGATCTGGATTGAGGCGGTGGTGCAGTGCCTGCGCAACGCCGGCGACGGTGATCTGGTCAAGCGCCTCACCCTGACCGGTGTGGAGATACCGGGCACTGGTGGTTCACGCACTCCTGGTATTAGAGAAGTTGTACGAATTAAGTGTCCTAAGTGCGGCAGAAGTTCGATGGAACTGGCTAACTTCTGCAAAGGCTGTGGACAGCGCTTGATCGAAGACCTGGAGCCGAAGGGCAAGAAACCACGCATCGGCAAGTCGCTTTCATCAGGGCTGGCTTCCCTTACCCAATCGCGTTTACCGGCACTTTCGCAAACTAAGCTGCCGGCTTTGAAACCGCCCCAGGCCGCTCCGCAAGTGCAGCCTGCCCCGTTACCGCTAGCTGCAGCCACCGTCACCATGCTTCTGGCTTCCGCTCTCACTTACGGTGCGGCCTATGCCATGCCCAAGCCCAATATCATCCCTAATATGGGTTTGATGTTGCCTGAGTCGCCGCGTATGCGCCTGGATATGCAGGAGTGGGTGGCAGGAGCCGCCGCCCCCACCTGGACCGTGCGAGAGGACCCAAACAATCAGACTTTCGAGGGTGCCGAGAAGTTTTGCATCGACGTCAATGTCGATTCTCCCTCGTATATTTATTGTCTATACAAGGGTGCATCCGGCGCCGTAGCACTTATTTATCCTTCCGCAGAGCGCCTGGATCAACTGGTAGAGAAAAACACCACCTTTTCAATCGGTCTTTCAGACCCCCCCGTTCTGGATAAGGGCGATCGCAATTTCCAGGCTTTCACTTTCGACAATGTGGCCGGTACAGAGCGATTTATTTTCATGGCCAGCGGTCAGAAAGCCAAGTTCCTTACCAGAGAGAAAGGAAAGGACGCCACCGACCAGGTGCTTTTCGAGGAATTCGTCAACAAGGCTCTCGATTTGCTCTCCACAGACGACTATGTGGATGGAGTGGAAACTAATGTGGACAGGCTCGGTCATAAGTTCTTTGACGATCCTAAGAAAGCCAAGTCTCATGTGGGTTTGAGCGGTCTCATGGGTGATTCCGTCTATTTGAAACTGATGGAACTCAAGCACACCCCCAAGCCGGACGAGCCGGGAAAAGCCGACAAAACTGAGAAACCCCAGACCTGAGTTCAATAATTAAGAAGTATTAGGAAAATGTCCGGACTTTTCAGGCTGCCTCCTAAAGAACGGTCAGGTTTCGTAGAGGTGCTGTGTGAAGTCCAGCTCCCGGTTGGAAGCTTCACAGATAGTTCTCAGAGCTGTTACGCGGTGATGCCAAGTTCGAGTTTCTGAGAGCAATATCAAAGCAAAAATGGCAAAATTAGAAGTTATAGATTGCCGACTCGATGCCGGCTGAAATCCGAAAGGTAACTTTGAGTTTTGCAGGTCCGTATCAATCAAGGGGATTTCTAAAATGAAAGCAGTGTCTAAGCCTGTGTCGCGTATGAAGGGTGTTGGAAGACTTGCTCAAACCCTGGCTCTCAGTCTCGTGTTTGGACTTAGCTCTGCAACAGCAGCCTTCGCCCAGTTGGAGGGTGGAGAGGGCGGTGCTCCGCCGGAAGGCGCCAAGGGTCTCTTCTTCCAGCAACTGGAGCGCCCTACCGAATCTATCAACACCGGTCTGAGATATTGGATTGAACTGAAGCGCGGTGGAACGGTTTCTCGTGTCACCAACAAGACTCAGTTCAAAACCGGCGACTCCATCAGATTTCACGTGCGTTCCAATATCGATGGTTATGCCTATATTCTCTTGAGCTGCGGTAGTCGCGAAGAGCGTTCAGTGCTTTTCCCCGATCCCCATGTGGTCGAGAACAACAAACTTGAGCGTGGCAAAGAGTATGCCCTGCCCTCCGACGGCTATCTTACTTTCGATGAGAATCCCGGCACAGAGAAGCTTACTTTGCTTCTCTCCCGCTCACCCATCAATGCAGAAGCCTATCTCGCCAGACCGCAGCGTCAGGTGACCATGATTGCCTCCGCTCAGACCGGCAGCAAAGACCTGGTACCGGCCAAAATCTATGTTAGCTACAACACTCCCCGTGTTGATTTTGCACCTGTTATTAAGGACGAGCCGAAAGCTGATCCCACGCCTGTCAAAATTGCTGAAAAGCCCTCTGACAAAGGCGATAAGAAAGACGACGGTCAGAACGCTAAGGCTAAAGATAAGAAGGGCAAGAAGCCTGTCAAAACCGCTGTGAAGCCCAAGACCGACAACCGCACCAAGGTTGCTAGCTCGAGCGGTAGTTCCACTCCCAAGGTGCATCGCACTCCTGATACGGGAAGCTCCAGCGGTGCCTCCGGTGCGTCCAACGGAGCCGGCGACGGACGCGAAGACGAAGGAACCACTACCGTTGTCTCCAAACAGTCCAGTGGCGTCTTGCACGTTGATGTAGCTCTCGATCACCGCGACTAGATAAACGCAACGAGATTGGCTCAACTGGAGCACCGCGACAAGACCTTCGCATCTGGATCGCCTCGACTGGAGCACCGCGACAAGCTCGGCGAGACTAGAGGATCGCATCCGGAATATTACCTAAATCTCAGAAAGCGGCTCAACTTACAAGTTGGGCCGCTTTTGATACTTTCTTGATATGAATTGACTCGCGAGCGTAGTATTATTTAATTCTATTCTTTGTGGTCGAGCTTTCTTAACCTGGTCTTTAACCAGTCAGTAAGACCATTTAGTAGTGTTCTGATTATTCCTTTTGAAGAGAATTAAAAGCTTCTATGATGCTCATGATTTTGTCGGCCGGGCTGACTCTCTTTCTTCTAATTGGTGTATTTCTTATTCTCAACCCTGACTTGATCTCGCCCAGCCTGGCTGCTCGGTGGATTCGTAGTCATAAATACTGGCGTCACTAGCTGAGCGCCGATTTATATGAGAGCGAAATAAATCGCCTCTTGTAAACCTTTGATCATACTGCTCCCACAAAAAATCTCCTTGCATATAATGTTCTCAGCAAGGAGGCGACAGCCATATGCCAGGAACAGCAGTAGGACTATTTCTCATAGACTTCATCGTTCGTCCGTTCGCGCGCATCTATCAGAAGATGCCGATGGTAACCTTCGCGATTCTTTGTGTTCTCTACGGCATCATCGCTTACGTTGTCTGGCGCTCTGCCTTCAAAGAAACCGAACACAATTATTGAACCGAATCTTGGAGTTTTCGGGTCGGCTGGTTTTCAGTGGCCGACGTCTTCGCGTGCCGGCTGAGTTTATGACTTCCAGTGCCGGACGACGTTACCTGCCGACGGACTGCTAGTGTCCGCCGCCTTCGCCGCCTTTGACACTTTCCAGTTTGACTGAGAGTTTGTCGCTCTCTAGACTGACCAGACCGATATACTGCTCAATGAAGTTTTTGATATTGGAAGGTGGCACTGTGCCGTCTATAACGAAGGTGCCCTTATCGAGCGGCTTGCCGTCGAAGTCATAGGTGACATAGCTCAAAGTGACATCGTGGATGGGTACGTTATTGTAGTTATAGACTCTCAGCCAGCAAACCGGACAGTTAATCACCCAGAGCCCGGCTATGTGCCAGTCCACCATCTCCAGGCGAACATTTTGAGTGAGAGCCATATCGCCCCCTTCCGTTGTGCATCCGCAGGCGAAAGCGCAGATGCTGAAGAGGGCAAGAAATAAAGGCAAAAGGCGTTTATACACGGGAATCCGGCCTCTTGTCAGTAATGCAAGGGCGGCAAAACACCAGTGTTTTGTGCCACTCCCAGTAAAACTAGAAGCGCAAAAATCAAAAACATTCCAAAAAATGCTGGTTCGCCTTCGGATAGCATAAAGATTGATGCTGCTAAAGCCCGTAAATATGCTATTTCATTATAGCAAGCGGCGTGAAAATCCCGTGTATAAACTGTATCTAGCTTGTTTTATATGCGACCGGAGTAGATGTGACGGAGTACAAAACTAAAGCATTTGTTCCTGCTCCGGGTCTGCGAAACGGGCACCTGATGACTATTGCGCCTATTTTCCGACTTCGTGCTCAGCTGCCTGCATCTGATTGTCGCAGGCTAACTATCGAGGTAGCTCCGGGAAACTACGTAACGGGTTACTTACATGAAGCCGGACCCGGTAAACTGCCTGGTGAGAGCGCGCTCATGGTTATCGTGCATGGGTTGGAAAGTTCGGCCCAGGCCTCTTATGTCCAGGGACTCTGCAAAAAGGCTTTGTCCGCCGGCTTTTCTGTCTTTCGCATGAATATGAGAAACTGCGAAGGAACTCTTTCACTCTCTCATACACTGTACAACGCCGGCTTAAGTGACGACCTGGTGGCTGTGGTTAAGCAACTGCGGAATGATTACGGCTATAAGACAGTCTTTGCTTGTGGTTTCAGTCTGGGTGGCAACATGGTGCTGAAGGCGGCCGGAGAGTTGGGTCGCGTTAATTCCAGGTTGCTGGATGGAGTGGTGGCTGTCTCCCCGCCCATTGAGTTGGATGTCTCGGTCAGCGCTATTGAGTCTGGCGTAAACAGGCTTTACGAGTTCAATTTCCTCCTTGGCTTGAAGCGGAAAATTCGCGCAAAAGAGAAGCTCTTTCCAGGCAAGTTTGATATGCAGCGCCTGGCCAGTATCAAGACCCTGCGGGAGTTTGATAATTACTTTACGGCTGTGGATGCCGGTTACGACGGAGCCGCCTCTTATTATCACGGGGCCAGTGCCATGCGCTGTCTTTCCGACATTCAGTGCCCGGCTTTGATAATTGCCGCCAAAGATGATCCCCTGGTACCTTTTGAGGCTTCTTTTAAAACCATCAGCCGGTCGAGCGGGACGGCTCATCCAGTCAAGCTTCTAGCTCCTGAGCATGGGGGACATGTCAGTTTCATTGCCTATGAAGATATGCATCTTGGTGATCTTAAACATGTTCTTTCTCGCGAGCAAGCGGGCGAACTCCTGCCAGAGCTGGCCGCGAAGCAATTGTCTGCTGGTGTCGCTAATGGCGCAGGCGACTGGAAGAATGGGGCGGATCCCTACTGGGCGGAGTGGCAAGCCCTTGCCTTTTGTCTTAAGTGTTGTGCCGTGGCCGCCAGTAAGTAGTTTGTCTTCGGCATTACCGACATTATCGCTTAGGCATTACCGACATTATTGCTTAGGCATTACCGACAATATTGCTTCGGTATTACCGACATTATTGCTTCGGTGGTACAGGGGAGCCTGTCTGTAAGCCACTGCGGCAGGAGTCTCTTCATCTTGGCGATTTCGTTTCTCTCAGTTCGACTGAGTGTCATCAAAAAGTTTGCTATGTCTTCTTCCTTGCAGTTGGATTTTCCTTTCAGCCATATTGCGAGCAAAGCTGTACCAACCCTTGATTGACCAAGGGCAAGTTTTCTTGGTCCGATCTTTTTGAGTTCGACTTTCACTGCTTTGGCAGTCAGAATGAGCGAGCTGTTGCTGCCGCTAATTAGATAGGTGCTTGTGCGGTGTGATTTGTCTGTGATTTTGCCTGTCGATTCCCGTGCGAAGGCGCGAAGCTTGGCTCTAACTATCTCTTCTTCTTTCACTATATCTTGTTTTTCCGGTCTGGTTCGGTAGAGTCCCTGAGCCAGTTTCTGGATGTGATCTTCCTTGAGCATTCTTTGGATGAAGGAGTCTACCGTGGATCGTCTTGCAAAGCAGAGTAGATCTCTTGTGGCGAAAATTGTGCCGGGAGCCAGACTGCTGAGATAGCGTCTCATGTAACTGCCTGGTCCGTTGTAGCGGCGCATGGTTCCCGGTTTGATCGTGTCTAAATTTCTGTTTTCGTAATCGTTCTCCACTATCTGAGAATTAGTGCTTAAAGCTGCGAATTCTTCTGCCTCTAGAGCTGCTCTCTCTTCGATTCTTCTGGCTTCGTTTTCTATCTGTTCTATATCTTTAACTTGGCGGCGTCTTTTCCTGGTCATGGTTAAACCTCCCACCTTCTTGTGCCGGTGCACGTGGTTACTTACTAGTAACGAATGTTTTGATGAAAAAGTTCAATTACCCTGGTCGCAAAAAATTAGATCTGAAACGGCTGAATTGTCTGCTTCGCAGGGCTTGAGACGAAGTGCTTTAGTCGAATTACTTTAGTCGAATTACTTTAGTCGAATTACTTTAGTCGAATTACTTTAGCCGAAGTATCTCAGTCTAGTTGCCTTAGTCCAGTTGTCCTAGCCTATGCTTAGTCGCGGTGTTTCAGGCAGATTACTTCGGTAGCTCGTGGTTCTCAGTAACAGACCTCGGGGGTTTAGTTTGCAAAATTGGGGCGCAAGTGAAAATATACGGAATTTCGCTTGTTTTTCTCTTGAATTCTCTGTCAAGTGGCCAATTCAATAAGTTTGAGCGAAATTATTTCGAACGTATTGCGTCAAATTAAATCCGTACCCGAGGCCAACTGTTGCGTCAGAAAGAATCGTACCGAAGGCGATTATTATTGGGGTAGTCATTAAAGTGAAACCTGTTGAGGGTTAATAGCAGCTTTAGCTGCTGTTAGCACTCAACAGGTAACGCATGTTCTGGTATTTGGTATTGACCCCAACCTATCCTCGTTATACTTCCGTCTTTAAGCAAGCGCATCAGGGCACTATCAACGGTAGAACGTTTAGCAGTTTCGAGAAAGTCCTTAGCTGAAATCAGCGTTCCTCCCGGCAAGGCTGAATTGTGCGCCGAAGCTCTGCTTCGAAGCGGTTTCTTTGCATCGGTTGTAACTCGGTAAGAGAATGTGCGCGTTGATTAGACTCTCGGATGAACTTGTGAGTCGCAATTCGTTGTGCTACGGCGGCGGCTACAAGAGGGTCCGGGCTATCCACCGCAAGTTTCCGCAGATCGGCTCCGAGCCGTTCCAGTTCCTTCTTGAGTCGGACCATGCTTAAACCTTCTTTGAGCCGCCTCAGTTCATTCTTATCCTGCTCTGAGACATGGGCACTCTCTAAAACTCGTTGATATGGAGTTCTAGCTCTGTCATATTTTCTGTATGTTTTAGAGCCTTTCCGATGTTTGAATAGCAACTTCTGCGTTGGCTGAAAAAAATTGATGTAGAGCCGAGCCACTGAGTAGTACTCATTGAGAATCCGCCAGGCCTTCTTTCCTTCGTATCGACTCTTCCCAACAAGCTTTCTTACCACTGAACCGTTCTTTTCTTCTATCCAGGCCTGGTCGTTTTTCTTGTACTCGCGGGACCGTGTAAAGGTCAGTCTTTTCAGCTCACACCATTTGACAAAGTCTTCATTCATGAACTCACTACCATTATCGGAATCGAGTCCTTTCAGCGGAAAGGGCAGTACTTCGAGCACCTTCTCCAGCGCTGCTATGACTTCTATCGAACCTTTCCTTGTTAGTGCAATCGGCTCGGTCCAGCAGGTGGCGATGTCCGTCATGTTTAAGGTTGAAAGGTATCGTCCACTGACGTCTCTGGAGCAATGCGCGACGGTATCAATTTCAAAGAATCCGGGCGTCACGTCACTCCATTCTGTGAAAGTTCGCACTTTCACCTTAGAGCGAACTAAAGACGAGCGCTTGGTTGTGCTGCGGCTTCGCTCATATTTTCGCCTTTCGCCCTTTAAAAGTCTGTCGACGCTTGAGGCACTGAGGGCAAGCAATTGGCTCCGTTCTTCGGCAGTCAGTTGCAGCGCTTGGGCTCTTTCGAGTTCCTGGACAAGATCCGGCAGAAAGGGAACCAGGCGTTTGGAGCAAATACGGTTGGACAAATGCCAGACCTCTATCAGCGCCAAGAGCACATCCTTGCCAATCCTGGAGCGGCGCCCCAACCTCTTGCGGCTTTGTTCAGTCTTTTGTTGAGTAATGAAATCGCATGCTTCCTGGAATACCCTGTTGCCTCAACAAATCCAGTCAGAATGCGCTTCCGCTCCTCCGGTCCGGCACTGGGGTACTGCATCCGCAACACCTCCAATAGCTCTTGCCTCGCTTGAATCGTCATGTTCAGCCTCATCATTTCGCCCCTTAACGAGGATGCTAAGGGGTACGATTTTATCTGAGGCAACTATTTCTTGCGGGTACGATTTATTGTGAGTCAATGCGTCGAATTTCATTCACGCCTCAATTTTGTAAATGGAATACCGGGAGCCTTTAATGACGAGCCGGGGATAAATGAGAGCTAGAGAAAATTCATTATCAGGCAGTCAAGGCTGGCTCAGTTCAGCATGTTCTTGCCAGAGGTCCTTAATGGAAGGATTTCCCGCTTCACCAGTCTTCGCTTGGCAACATCGGCGAGATGCTCTGCCTGAGCCTAATTGCACGTGCTCCGTTGGCGGCGCTACCGGATATGGTGGCGGAAGTCTGTCTGGAGTTATTTGCACTCCAGACCAGACGATGACCAGCAGTCGTTGATCTAAGAATTCTCAAATGCGTTCTCTTAACAGTTGCAGACGGTCAGCCTCAGAAGCAGACGAAGCACTAGATGCATAGCCGAATGCATATGCAGCGGGCACCGCAATATACTTTGTTTTAAGTCCGTCCTTGAGTTTTGCACCACAACGTGGAAAAATGATTGTTGACATATTGGTACTTGGCGACCAGTATGAATGAGGACGAAGGCAACTGCCGGGTCCGATAAATTCAAAGGTTGACGAGAGGCGATTCCTGTCACAAGATATTAGAAGCATTTTCGATGCCGACGTAAAAGTAGACGTCAAGCGATATTTTTACCATCAGGTGAGCTTAAGAGGAGGTTCATTGTGAAAAAACAAGTTTTGGGTCTGGCGATGATTATGGTTGCTTCAGCTGGTGCTGTAGCTCCTGTAATGGCCGCTGATGAGGCCATGGAGAAAGTCACCCAGGCCGCTCTCCTGCCGACCAGACTCGGTGGTGTTGTAGCCGGTACTGTGCTGGGCACACCGGTTGCCGTAGTACGCGAGTCCTACAAGTCCTACATTGATTTGACCGGCAAAGGTGCCGAGGCAATCAAAGGTAAGGAATGTGGTCCTGCTTGCTTGCTCGTTAGCGTATTTACTCTTCCTGCCGGCCTCGTGGTTGGTGGCGTTAAGGGTTCATACTATGGTTTGAAGAACGGTTTCATGAAAGGCTTTGAAACTCCTTTCCACCCCGATTCTTTCAGCCTCGGAGAACTCGACGAGAAATAAACGATTTGCCTTTAAGGCAAGTTGCCATCGTCGGATATATCATTAGAAGCTCGCGGCACATCGGCCGCGAGCTTTTCTTTTCGGATACATCTTTTCGGATACATCCTTTCGGCTAACTCATTTCGGCTGAAATGGCTCGACTCAAGTAGGTAAGGCGATGACTCAATTGGATTTGCAGGCATGGTTCAAACGAATTCGCGATGCAAAAACGCGTTCGGAAGTTTTCGCTATCCTGGATGAGTTCAGACCTTTACCCTGGGCTGATGAAGAGCGCTCTCAGATGGCGAAGCTCTATATTCGACTTCTAGACTACCTGCCCGATGACAGTGGGGCGGTGGCTGGTGCCGCAAGTGGTGCGCAGGATGAGAAGCCGGCTAATGACGGACCGGTTTGGTACGAGAAGATGTAAGCGATGTAAGCGGGGTGCAGTGCAGCCGCTTTCGTATCGTATGAAATCTGCAAACTCAGGGGGCTGTGCCGGAAAGCCTATCCAATATGGAGTCGGCTTTTGCTTGATATTTTGCAGCTTCGTCTTGCTTACCGTTGATTCTCAGTACTCTGGCATAATCGGCCAGGGTCTTTCCGAGTTGCGGATCATGGGGATGCTTGCTTATTTCTTGCAATTGTAGAAGCCCTTTCAGATGTTGTTCCGCTCGCTCCGGCTTGTTGAGCTTAATATAGATCGAGATCAAGGATTCGAGGGCTACTTCCAAGAGATCAGTCTTTCGGTTACTGCTTGCGCTTTGGCTTTCGATAAGTTTGACTAAAAGTGCCTCGGCATCCAGGTAGTTACCTTCCGTGGCAAACTGTCTGGCTACCATCAGAACGTCTTCCGGAGAAGTGTTGATGCGCTCGTTCATGAAGTCCTGATCAAAGGCTTTCACATGCGGCACGGTTGATTCCGGTGTCTCCTGTCTGAAGGCGTCAGCCTGGTTCGCTACCGTATCCGGTGCCGGTAGTGCTGTCGCTGTGGTTTCAGGAGCTTTTGTCGCAGGTTCTGTTGCCTGTGGTTGCATTGCCGTCTGTTGTGTCGCCGTCTGTTGTGTTGCCGCCTGTTGTGTTGCCGCCTGTTGTGTTGCCGGTGACTCCTTTGTAATCGTCTCTCTTGAGATTGTTTCTTTTGGTGCCACGGCAGTGTTTGGGTAGAAAGCCGGGCCGGCAGATGGTGACTGCAGCGGCGGTTCACTTGCTCTTGCCGTAGCAGCGGCGGCTATCTCTGCGGCGCTTCGTCTTGGTTTTGCCGCTCGCGTTGATACCATGACCGGTGCGGTTGTTGATGGTGTCGATGATGGTGCGCCTTCCATAACCGATATTACTTTGGCGAGTAGCAGTCTACTTTCTCGATTGTTATTTAGTCTCAAGGCTTCGGTAATCTCTACATAGGCGCCTTGCCAGTCGCCCCTGTCCATCAAGGTCTCAGCTAGTTTCCGGCGTTCCTGATGGTTGTTAGGTTCTTTCCCCAGTTCGGAGAGAACAGCATTGAGATTCTTCCTCGTCGCCGTCTTCGACGAATCTATAAACAGGGCGGCTCTGAACTCGTTCACGGCTTGCTCAGGCTTTCTTGCTGCTTGTAGCAAACCAAGGTTGTTATGAGCTATGACTAAGTTGTCTCTGGCATGGGCGTAATCCGGAGATGCTTTCACGAGGCGCTCCAGAATGTCGATAGCCTTGTCGAATTGCTTGTTGTTGATGGCGCTGGCCGCCAGGTTGTTCAGGTGAGCCAACTGGCTGGCCGAATAGGTTGGTAGTTCCGCTTCGGAGGCGCTGCTCGCCGTACCGGTGGCACTGCCGTTATGTGTGCTGTCGGTGGTGGTATTACCAATGGTGGCGGTGGCGCGGGTGGTAGTGCTGCTGATAGTGGTGGCGCCGGCACTGCTGCTTCCGGCAATAGTGCTGCTGGTGCCGCTAGTGGCGCTGCCTGGTCCGCTCGAATTGCCTAACCCAGCGCTGGAATTTTGACCGGCGTTGGTGACCTGACCGGAACTGTTGTTGCCTGTTGCCGATCCTCTGGCGAAGAGTTCTTTGAGTCCCAATGCCGATGAGTTTGCCAGTTGAAAATTGGCTTGCAATTTGGGCCCGGCAACCGACAATTGACCGGGGTTTTTACTCTGCACAGTCACGCCCGGAGGAAGTTGGTTTTGCCAGGCGGTCTGGACCTGCACCCCGCTGTGACTGCCCTGCACCCCGCTTTGACTGGTCTGTGCACTGCCTTGATTGCCTTGAGGCGCTTGGGTGTCCTCTGTTTGTTGGCTTTGTGCAGTCTGTTGGCTTTGCGCAGTCTGCGGGCTTTGCGCAGTCTGTTGGCTTTGCGCAGTCTGCGGGCTTTGCGCAGTCTGCAGAACTGGTGTTGCCTGCCAGTTCTGCCCGACCTGGGGTTGTACGGCTTTGTTCAGTCGTTTGCCCATTTCCGGGTTGATGGTCATGGCGGTGTTGTAGTCTGCCAGCGCGCCTTGCAAATCGCCTAGTGCATACCTGATTGAGCCTCGTTCTGCGTAAGCTTGATAGTTGTTGGGCGCCAGTTCCACGGCTCTTTCAATGTCCGCCTGGGCCCCCTTCATATCGAGCAGTCTGTGTCTGACGGCTGCCCTTTGAATGAGAGCCGGTGCTAAATTGGGAGACAGTTCCAGGGCTTTGTCCAGATCCAGTTGGGCGCCCTTCAGGTCGCCTATCTGTCTTCTAACTACGGCTCTCTGCAAGAAAGGTTCGCTTTTGTTGGGGAAATCATTGATGATCTTAGTCCAGAGATTTATGGCGTTCAGGTAATCGCCATTGTCCAGAGCTTGCGTGGCTTGCTTCACCAGATTGTCGTAGGCGCGATTGGCAGTCTTTCTAGCCGTGAAATTGACATTTTGAGCCGCTGCGTCTTCTACGTTGAGAAGCAGGCAGATTAAGAGAGTAAGTCTTTGTGCATTCAAGCTGAAATTCACATTCACGCCGGTTCACCTGTCACCACAGGTAGTTCCTGGTTCGTGCCCCACTCCATGATGGAGCCGTCATATACGCGCATTACTGCACCCGTGTAGATTTCGTGAAGAAGGGCATATAGAGCGGCTCTAACACCGACTTCACAATAGGAGACGAGATTGGCTGCTCGAGCTTCCTGGTTCAACTGGGATAAATAAGTCTCGCGAGAAATGAAGCTGCCGTCTGACTGGAACAGTTTGTCGTAGGCAAAGAGATGGGAACCGGGAATGCGGCCGCGCCTGGGTTGATAGTCGTAACTGTCTCCGATGAATTCCTTGTGGCTGCGCGTGTCCACCAGGTAAAGGCTTTCCCCTGAGGCTTTTATTTCAGCCAGGTCTTCCATGGTGCAGCGACGATTTTCTGCCAGGGTGAGGGTCCATGTTGCCGAACTGCCTCTGTCTGCGTCTGCTTCCAGGGTAAACAGATCTTCCATTTCCAGAAGCCCCCGGTCCAGGAGCCCTACATTCTTGGCTCCCATATAGGCTAGCATCCAGGCGATACGCCCTTCTCGCCCTTTGTCCCGCTTGCCGTTACCAACTACGATAATGCGGTCTTCCGGACTCAAGCCCCGGTCCGCTAACTCTTGAGCAAGTGCCTGCAGGCGTTCCGTGCAGAGGCTGCCCCAGTAACCGGGGCTGTGCAGGATGGGCTGCACCGGGCAGGTGGGGCTTTCGCAAAAGTCTTCCCAGAGCAGGTTTATGGCTCCAGGCAGGTGACCCTTTGCGAATTCGGCAGCCGGGCGAGCATCCACCAGTTTGATGCCGGATTTCTCCGTCAGAGCCTTTCTTAATGCATTTGGATTGAGTATGAAAATGGTTGTTCTCAATGCAGTGGTAGCCATGGGAGCCCTGTGAGGCACTATTTTATCCCATGCCGGGCTTGCATTTATAGGTCCAGGAAGCGCTGTCTTTCTTCCGGCAAGGGTATGCGGCAGGTTTCCAGGCGCCCGAAGACCTTGTAGCGATTGGAGGCGACCAGATCGTAGCCAAAATTTCTCAGAAATGCCGGCAGAATCAGGCTGTATTTCAGGAGAACCAGGGGGGTGCTCTTGTCCAGCGCACCCAAGATCCGAAGTGCCGCTTCAGACTTGGTATAGGCCGCTTCGGCAGGCTCTCCACAGGCCAGAATCAGCACTACCGAGCCCAGCTCGCTGCTCTTGATGCCGTGTGCGGCTAGTTTCTGTTTGGCAAAATCGCTTTGCAGGGGGCAGAAGAGGAACTTGCCCGTCTTGTCATGATCCAGTACGAGCTGCACAAAATGATCGCAGAGACCGCAGACGCCATCAAAGAAGATAATGTTGCCGCCCCGGGCTCTGGCTGTACACGCCGCCAGTTTGTCTTCCGCTAGCCTATCTTCCGGCAGTTTGTCTTCCGGCAGTTTATCTTCCGCCAGCTTGTTTTCCGTCAGCTTGTTTTCCGTCAGCTTATCTTCCGACAGGTTCCCTTCCTCTGTTGTGACTGCCCCGGGAGATTCCACAGGGGGAATCCGGAGGTTTCCCTGTCTGGTTTCCATAATATTGTCCTTGAGGCCGTCCATAAGGCACCCTTTAGCAAGACCTGTCTTTATTATCTCACGCTTTGGCGACTCGGGCTTCTAGCTTAGTCAGCCTTCTAGCTTAATAAGCCTTCTAGCTCAATAAGCCTTCTAGCTCAATCAGCCTTCTCGCTTAATCAGCTATTACCTGGGTGTGGGGCGCTACTGTTTCTTGGCTGAGACAACCGGACTGCCGCTCCGTTTGCTCTGGTTGAGGGCGTCGCGGGCCGCGGTCAGGAGACCGGCCATGTCTTGAGATTCTTCGGGGTGACAGGCTACTCCGAAGGCCAGGGCCAGGCTGCGGGTATCAAGCGGACCGCCCAGGGAAGAGTCCCAGAGGATGTCGCAGAGTCGCTTGGCCACAAGGGTGGCGGCTGAGAGTTGGGTGGCGGGTAGCACCAATATGAAGCTGGGTGGCTCAAAGTGCGCCAGATAGTCAATGTTGCGTTTGACGGTGCCGATTCTTCTGGCCGCTTCCTGCACTGCCGCTGCCGGCAGAAGTTCCAGCCCCGTTTGAGTACGGTAGCGCATTTCGAACATGACGATACAAAAGGCGCTACCGGTGTGCTCGGACCGGCAGTATTCTTGTTCGAGAAAGTGCCAGATGACCGGGTAGTTGATCAGTCCGGTTTCAGGGTTTTTCAGGTGGGCGAGAGCGGCATCGATGGGGGCGCGGTTGATGCCCATGGACTCCAGTGGCGCCGTAGCCGCTTCCCGCTTGTGACTGGTGGCTGGTGCCACCAGGTCGCAGCAGATCAGGTTATACAGAGTGGGAATCCATTCCACTTTGGGCATGGGCATCTTGCGCAGCAGATCGAAGAGAGTGCTTTTATTGTCGACAAGCTGGTAGAAAGCCTTCTGCTTCTGCATATCCATGCGAGCACCGCGTTCCATGCGCTGCTCGAACTCCGGTTCTGATATGGGGCCTTGTCTGCGAATGATGAAAGAGTCCATGGACAGCCCCACTTCGTGCAGGTAGCGGTACTGATCCATGAGCGGTGCCGATTCCATGAGCATGCCTTCCATGCGGCGACGCACGGTGCGTTCCGTGGTGCGCTCGTTTGGATAGAAGGCGAATTTGCCCACATCCCAGGTAAGCAACTCCATGACTGCCGCCTCGCCTTTTGTGTCCGGCGCGACGGCGTGAATGGGAGCACCATCTTCAAAGTAGACTTCCACCATGTCTTCGTTGGAGATGACCATCAAGACGCCGGTCATCTTACCGATTTGCATTGATTGCAAGAGGCTGGGCGGCGTCATGTCGGTGAGGGCGCCTTCCAGGGTGGGCGGGCGCTTGGTGTAAGAGGGCGGGTTCATGAAGGAATGGGGGATGGTGGTGGTCTGGTAGGGTGCCGTTTCCGCCTGGTCGCCGCCATAGGTCATTTTGATCTCGGGGCGGGGCGCCACCGGGTTGGTCGCAGCTTCGGGGCGTGCACCTTCTTTGTTGATGAGGGCGCCGGATTGCGGCGAAATACCCCAGGCGCTTACGGGCGGTCTGGAGCCGCTGGTTGAGCCCAGTTCGGGTGTGCCGAGTAAGCCGCCGGTGGGCGGTTTGGGATAGCTGCCGCTGGCCGGGCGGTTGCCATTGTCCTGGCTGCCGTAGCCAGGTTGCCCGACCGCGGGAGAACCCTGACCCTCACCGGTCCGCTGGTAATTGCTTTTTTCGGTTTCCTCTTTGGTTTCCACTCTTGCACCCTGTTGATACGCGTTTTGAATTTGGAACTGGACTTGCGGCATGGCCGCATTTTGGAAGATTGCCCCACCTCCCTGGGGGTCGGATCTCTCGCCTGCCGATTTCTTGAAATAGCCCGCAGCCTCCTGAACCGGCTGACCCTCCTGGACGCCGGCAGCGGAATTCATAGCCTGAATACGAGTGAGGCTGATGGCGGCAGTTTGGGCGGAGGGTCCGAAGGTTGTGCTCTGAGCGGCGCGGCTGTCTCCGTCGGCGGGGCATTCTTTGGAGACGAGGCTGGCTATGAGGCTGGTGTCTGCCGTCTGGTGCGACCAGAGCGTATCCCTGGTGGGACCTTCGCCCAGGTGCAGATGCCAGAGCGGGGCTGTACCCGGGCTGTCATAGTGGCAGGAGAGGCAATAGGTGTAGACCGGTTTACCGGCGGAGAAGGGCTGCTCAACGGTGCGTCCCATCATCTTCTGGGCTTCCATCAGGCACTGTCCGATAATTTCCAGGTTGGGCACACGGCGGTCAAGCTTGGGAAGCTTGAAAGTGCCCTGGCTGGTCCTGGATGGTTTGTACATGTGCGCTCGAGTGTACCGATGGTCGCTGGTCAGGGGCCCTGCATTAGCCTTGCCGTGCGGTCTTGAATGACTCGGCAGGCAGATATAAGACCCTCTTTAATAGTATAAAAAGAGAGATTTCCTATTTGTGTTTTACCTGTTTGCACGCCCGCTCAAACGCAAACTTTTTAGTTTTGTCCCATCATTTGCGCCTTCTTTTAGCAAGATGCGCTTGGCAACTTGGTTGCAGCCTGCGAGTCTCCTTTCTCTTTGTCTGATAATGGACTTATGTCCGGTTCAGGAAGGCACAGGTAAGCGCGCCTTGCCTCGGGTCGCTTGTTATGGCGTAGGAATTTTGGGCAGTTCGGGTATTAATAGAGATAATGAGCTAGTCTTTCGGTCCGTTCTCTGCTCAGGAACGTTCGGTAAGGCAGTTGAGCCTGTGGAGCAACCGGCAAGTTGACCATCAATGATGACATTACCAGAGGTGAACGTCAGACCCGGCCTGGTGCAGGGGTGCCGGATGTTGTGCCGGAAAGTTTCGAGGCGGAAGACGTCAGTGAGGTCTGTCAGTCTTGTGGTGTGTCTTCCTCCATGGGGCGCATGAACCCAGAGTCTGAGGCGGACGTGACACAGGTGCGGCCCCACACGATTGGCGACAGTGATGCCGCCGGTGGTTCCACTGCCAATCAGGAGCGCAGCGGCAATAGTGTCAACATGTCGATTCAGACCGGCGGTTTGGATTTTAAGCTGGACACCCGCATCGATCCCAATCAGCAATCTATAGAATTGTCCGCCAAGCTGGAGTTATGCCTTTCCATGCTAGCCGCCAGCCAGAATCGCCTGGAGGTGGCTTTTGTGCGAATCGGGCAGTTGGAGGCGGAACTGGCCGTTTTGCGTACTATTCATAGTCGGTCTGTTAGTGCCGCCTGCGAAGAGCCGCGGGCTATGGATGAAACTGCCGCCAGAAACGCTGCTGAAACTGCCGATAAAACTGCCGCCAGAAGCGCTGCTGAAACTGCCGATAAAACTGCCTACAGAAGCTCCGCTGAAACTGCTGATAGAAGCACCGCTGAAACTGCCGATAAAACGGGAGGAGGCGTCCTTGGCTGAACGCGAAGCCCTGGTTTTCATCAATTTTGAGCAGGCCTTGCGCTTCGGTCATGTGGCCTGGGGGTTTGCCGTTGATGACGATGAATATTTCTTCGGTTCCACCGATCATTTGTTGAAGGAGCCAATGTGGTATCTACCTGCTCTCTGGCGCTACAGTCATGTACCGCCGGGCGGCAATGTAGATTTCTGGTGCGGCCGAGGTCCTCGCGATGAGATGCTCGCGGCCATGGCCGCTGGTCCCCATATTCGGTATCATGCCTGCAAGTCTTTTCTGGTGGAAACAGCCAATGTGGAAGCGGCAGTGTCGCAGGCAAAAGCCCTTGAGTTTGGCGGTTGGAGTTTATTTGGCAATAATTGCGTGGACCAGGCGGCCGCGGTGCTGGTCACTTATGGTGTAGCCGAGCAGGTGCTTGCCTTTGATTCTGCTTTGCATCAGTTGGCACGGGGGCTCAGTAGCACCCTTCCGGTGATGTCTTCTTCCGGCTCCCGCTCCGGCACTTTACCCATCCCGCCGGTACAGTGGTTTGATGCTCTGAAAGGCACCAGGCAAGATCTGGTTAAGGTACAATTGGTTCCGAAAATTTCAGCTGGGAGTATGAATGGCTAAGATTTTGTTGGTGGAGGATGACAGCAATCTGGGGCATTTGCTCAAGATGCAACTCGAGCAGGGTCGGCACCTGGTTGATCACGTTGCCAGTGGGTTCACTGCTCTCAGTCAGTTGAAGCTGAATAGTTATGAGCTGGTGATTCTTGATTGGATGCTGCCTGATTTGCCCGGTGTCGATGTATGTCGGCAGTTTCGCGGGCAGGGAGGAAGAACTCCTATATTGATGCTGACTGCCCGCGGCTCCATCGAGGATAAAGCCTCCGGTCTGAATGCCGGTGCCGACGACTATCTTGTCAAGCCGTTTCATCCTGTAGAGTTGAATGCCAGAGTCCAGGCCTTATTGCGCCGTCCCCAGGCTTATGCCGGCAAACTTCTGACGGTGCGTGATATCGAACTTGATACCGAGACCGCTCGTGTCTTTCGTGCCGGGCAGGAACTCGATCTGACGGCAAAGGAATTTGCCTTGCTTGAGCTACTTATGCGTTATCCCAATCAGAGTTTTACCCTGGAGACTATCTTGAATCGGGTCTGGCAGAGTGATTCGAATGCTTCTGTCGATACTGTGCGCACCCATATGAAGACCCTGCGCCGTAAACTAGGTGATACCGATGAGAGTGGCATCATTCGCACTAAGCGTGGTGCAGGCTACAGAATTGTAGAGTGACGTGACCACCAGGAGGTTGCTCGGTTTTGCCGGGAAAATATGCAACTCTCGCTCACAACCAGAACTACCGCCATCATCGCCGTTGTTGCGTTTGTGCTCATTTATATCGGCACTACCACGCTCAGTCTTTCCGCCGACCGCCTGCAAAATAGCTATCTTGTCTCCAAGCAATTTCAACTTCTTGATCTGCTCGACTCTGTGGTTATTGAACTTGCGCGAGCGGAAGCCGGCGAAAGAGAGTATTTAATCACTGGTGATAACGCCGCCAAAGAGCGCTATCAGATGGCCCTGTCGCAAATCGATATCGATATTTCCAAGTTAAGATTGTTGCTCTCCGATCGCAGTTCCTATGTAATGCTCCTGGAGGACCTGACCGAGTCACTTTCTTTTCGCAAGAGCTGCGCAGAAGAAGTGATGGCCGTTCGTGACGCCAGTGGTCTTGCCGCTGCCAAACAGCGCTCCATCATGTTCGATGAAGAAGGTATGACTCAACACGTTGAGTGGCTGGCTAAGGACGTCTCCCGCACCATTAACCATGAGATGACGGAACGGTTCAGCGATCTGGACCGGGAAAGCCTCAATAGCATGGCCGGTATTTCAGTGATTCTCTGCTCAGCACTTCTGGCCCTTGTGGTGCTAATCTTTGGTGTCAATCGTTATGTTCAAGATAGGCTTTCCGCTGAGAGTACATTGAAAGAGGCTCAGCGTGCTCTCATGGAGAGGGAAGCCCGCATGCGTGCCATTGTCGGCACTGCCCCCGATGGCATTGTCACAGTCACCGTCGACGGTGAAGTTGAATCAGCCAATGCCGTCTTTGAAGAGATGTTTGGTTATGAAGCCGGTTCCCTCTCCGGCGTTTCCGTTGAGTCCATCTTGCCGGGCTTTATGGTCAGGGATGATTTGAAAGATGCCGAGGAAGTAGCTCTTCCTGACACGGTTTCTGTCAAAGCCAAGGAGGACGCAACCGGTGTGAACACGGCTTCTATCAAAGTCAAAGAGGGCGAGACAGGTGTGAATACGGCTTCTATCAAAGTCAAAGAGGGCGAAACCGGTGTGAATACGGCTCCAAGCCTCAGCCAGGACGCCGGCCGGAACAGTCCGAAAGCCAAAGAGGGCGTGCATCGGTCTATTTATGGTGCCGTCAGGGAACTGACCGGGGTGCGCCGCGATGGATCGCGCTTGCCGGTGGAGCTGTCCGTCAGTGCCGTTGAGCTTGGTGCTCAGAGTGTATTAATTGGTATCGTGCGCGATATCACTGAAAGGCGCGTTGTTGAAGAGCGGGTCAAAGATTTCTATTCCATGGTATCTCATGAGTTGCGCACGCCGCTGGCTTCCATTCGAACTGCCCTGGGGCTTCTAGAGAACAGTTTCGCCGAACAGTTGAATGATGAAAGCCGACCGGTAGTAAAAATTGCCGCCGATGAAGCCGATCGCTTGATGCGCCTGATCAACGACATTCTCGATATGCGCAAAATCGAATCTGGAAAAATCGAGCTATATAGTGATGTATACAGTGCGGCTGATCTGGTGGCGCGAGCCGTGGAAGGCGTTGTCGCTCTGGCGTCTGAACAGGGCATTACTTTTGAAGTGGCGGTGGAGCCGCATCTGGAGATTTATTGTGATTTTGATCGGGCTATGCAGGTCTTGACCAATGTACTTTCCAATGCCATCAAATACTCTCCGGCTGCCGGAAAGATTCTGGTCAGTGCTGAAACTATGGGAAATTTCTGTCGCTTCGCCGTACAAGATCAGGGACCCGGTGTGCCGAAGAACCAGACCCACAAGTTGTTTGGTCGCTTCGAGCAACTGCGTTCATCCGACGGGCAGTTCCGCTCCGGCAGCGGCTTGGGGCTAGCCATTGCCAAGGCAATCGTGGAAGGCCAGGGTGGGCAAATCGGTGTGGAGTTGCCCGATGGTGGGGGTTCCTGTTTCTGGTTCACGCTTCCCCTGCCTTCCGATGATAACGATGATGAAGAAGATGAATTCGATGAAGTGGATGAAGCCGTGGAAGAAGTAGATGGCGGAATAAATGAAGTAGTCGATGCAGGGGCTAAAGGAGCCGGAGCAATAAGTGAAGTAGTCGATGCCGGGGCTAAAGTAGACGGCGCGATAAATGAAGTAGTCGATGCCGGCGATGAAGTAGATCTAGTCGATGGACAGAGATTTTAGTTGGCGGACAGGAATTTTCTTAGCCCCACCGGGTCATCGGTGATAATGGAATCAACCTTTAGTTTCACAGCCCTGGCAAAGCCCTCGCTGTCATTGACAGTCCAGGTATTTACTTCCAGGTTGTTTTTATGGGCATCACTGACGGTATCATCGCGCACGCAGTCAAAGGCTGGATTCCAGGCTCTGGCACCCACGGTGGCGGCATATTTGCCCAGGTCATGAATAACAGAATCGCCAAGCAAGGCCAGTTTGTACTTTTTCTCTCTTGCTGCGATGGTTTTGAGAACTTTGTGATCAAATGAGCTGATCACGATTTTGTCCGGATACTTGTAGTCTGCCAGCAGCTTCAAGAGATCTTCCGCGATGCCCGGATAATTCATGGGGCAGTTTTTGATTTCTATGTTGATCGTCAGCTTGCCGTCCACCAGCTTTAGAACATCTTTCAACAGGGGCAGCCTTTCATTTTTGAAGCTCTTGTCGTACCAGGAGCCGCAGTCCAGGTCTTTCAATTCTGCCCAGGTCTTGTCTTTCACATAACCCTTGCCGTTGGTGGTGCGCTCCAGGGTATCATCGTGAATAACCACCAGTTCGCCCGACTTGCATTTGTGAATGTCCAGTTCTATGCCGTCCACTCCCGCTTCTACACTGGCAGCGAAGGCGGCCATGCTGTTTTCCGGTGCCCAGCGCTTGCCGCCTCGGTGGGCTACGATAGCCGGTAACTTTGTGGTGGGGCTGGTTTTAGCCAGTTTCGACTGACCGCTCTGACCTGCCTGTGCCGGGGCGATACCCGCAGGTAGGACCACCGAAAATAAAAGCAGGGCCGCTATCGGCGCCGCTTTCATCGAAATACAGTTTGTTTTGCTGCCGATTATTTTCATTTGCCGCCGCCTTTCCGCGCTTATGGAATTATGCCGCCGTAACCATAGGGCATGCCCATTCCCATGCCCATGGGAGCACCGTAGCCGTAGGGCATACCATAGCCCATGGACATGCTGCCCACTGCCGAAGCGGCCATGCCTGCCGCCGCGCCCAGCGCTTTTGCCAGACCCTTCAAGAGCGGATGCCCTTTGTTTTGTTTCTCGCTTGCGGTATTGGGCGCCGCTGAGTTATTCGTAGCCTGGGAGTACTGGTCGGAGTTCATGTAGCTGGCCTGGGAGGGCTGACCGGGATAGGTATGGGCCGGTTGAGGGTAGCCGGAAGCCGTATTGTAATTGCCTCCCTGGGCGTATTCCTGGGCTAGAGGTGAGGCCTGATAGCTGCGGGCACCGCCGTAGCCGCTGTTATTGCCACCGTAGGCAGCATTATTACCGCCGTAGCCTGCGTTATAACCGTTGTAGGCCACCGGCTGCTGGCTCTGATAGTTTGACTGGGTGCCGGTCTGATAACTGCCGGCTGAACTTGGGTAGCCGCCTGCCGCCTGGTTATAACCGCCGTAGCCACCATCATTGCTCTGGCTGTAACCAGGGTAATTGGCTGCTGTTCCCGCTTCTGGATTGGTCTCGATGGGGGTGACGCTGGGGGTATTGGGGTGACCGCTCTGGCCGCTCAGGTGAACAGCGTTGACGAGGGTGGCGATCTGATCCTTTATGGAGACTTTGTAGTCCGGATGATCGTTGGGGAAGACTATGCCTTCAAGGGTCTGTACTCTTTCTATGAAAGGTTTCTGCGGATAGGTTTGACCAATGACGGAGTTTTCCAACCAGGTCAAATCCTGGTTGAATTGATTCTGCTGGGCGGGAGAGAGAGTCTTTTGCCAGTGCATTTCCAGCATATCGGTGCGACTGCTAAGATCGTCGTCCGTGCCCGGCTTGCCATAGACTTTCATTTCCAGTTGCACGAGGCGCTTTTTGAGTGAGAGTTGGCGATACTCTTGACCGAGTATCACCTCTTCCAGCATATCCACGCGGGGATAATCGGTGCCACTATAAGCGGTGTCGTCGGCGGTGCTGCCGCTGTTGCCGGCAGATGCATTGGCATTGCTGCTATTGGAATTTGCCGTCGGGGCGGCATTGTTGTTAGCACTGCTGCCCTGGGCATCGCTTTCGCTGCCGGCGGCAGTAACTACTTGCTGAAGGTCGGCAATGCGCTTGCCGTCATCGCCGCTCTTGGCTTCACCGAAGACCATTTTTTCCAGGCGACTGACCCTGTCGTCGGTAGTGTCGCCTGGGTAAGTATGCTCAAAAAAGTGCTTTTCCAGACCGTCCAGGGTGGCGTTCGCCCCCTGAGCCAGGACCGGCGCCCCCTGGCCAAGAACGCAGAGCAGGAAGAGCGCGACAAATAGTGAACGAAGGACCGGTATTGACATCAAACCTGCGCCTCAAGCGCCAGCACTTCAGCCTGGCGGGGGATTAGATGGGGGGATTATACCTGAAGGTCCGGTGGGCGGGCGTTTCGGATTTTTATTTTAGGACAGGTGGGACTTTCATTTGTTGCGGTTAAGTTTCGTTCATCTTGCTCGATCGCTTCAGCCCGTGTATAACCAGGTATAAATATGTTCTGTTATAAAATATCTCTGATATTTTCTTAGGTAGCTTTGGGGGGTCGATGACCGATTCTTGGGAAAGCCTGCTCGCCAGGGCAGAAGAGCACGCTGTCCGGGGTGAATTCTCCGAAGCTTGCGATTTGTTGGAAGAAGCCAAGACTCTGGCTGAAAGCTTTGAACCCAAAGACCAGCGTCGGGTGGAGGGTTTGCACAAGCTCGGCCATGCTCTCCACGAAGCCGGACGCAAAGATGAGGCGGAAGCCTGCCTGAAGCGCGCCGTTGACCTCACGGTTTCTTGTTTTGGACCCTACCACCAGAAAGTGGCTGATTCCAGTAAGGAACTGGCCAGTTTGTATTTCGAGACCGGGCGCTACGAGAAGGCGGAAGAACTATGCCGCAAAATGCTCAATATCTATGAGAAGTCTCTCGGTATCAAGCACCAGGAAGTGGGGCTTATTTCGCGTAACCTGGCCATGATTCTGGAAGAAAGAGGAAAGTTCGAAGAGGCCGAGAAGTTCTACAAGAGAGCCATGCTTATTTTGCAAGAGGCTCTTAATCCCTTCGACGGCGCTCTCATCACCCTCATGGAAAGCTATGGCGGCATGCTTAGAAAATGCGGCAGGGATGACGAAGCCGACTACATGAAAGCCTGCGCGCTTGGCCGCGTCTCCGGCAATATGCGAACCGTTACCGGCTCGCACTTGCCGGAACTGTAAGAGTTAGAGACCCGTTTTCTGTTTGATAATTTTGATGGTATTGGGAAAGCAGGCTTTCAAGTCTGCGGAACGCTCGTCTTCGTTACCCAGTAAAATGCGGGTCAGCTCTGCGCAGGCCTCCTGCTGTCCTGCTACCGATTTTTGCAGGTAATAACGAATCCGGTGGGCTATGTTGTCCGGCACTCTGGCGATGTCCAGGTAGTAGGCGTGACGGTAGTCGTCCTTTTCCGAAAATTCTCCCAGGCAAGCATCGATGGCATGGCCGGCCTCGTGATAGAAAGTGCCTTCGATTTCGCTCATCGGAAAGGGGGCGTTAACTTCGTCATTGTTTTCATCTACAGTGCGCTCGCAGATGTAAATAGAGTCCCCTGAGAACATGCCCGGGCAACTTTTGTAGGTATTGCCTTCATAACCCCGCCCCTCCTGATAAGCCAGCGATGGGTCTTTGTCTATAAGAGTGGGAGTGAGGATGAGCTTGATCTGACCCCGGTTTAGAATCTTTCTGATGCCTTTAGGCAGGGTATCTATGCATCGATTGACCGTATGCACCATGAGGTCACTTACAGGTGGGTGTCCCATTACCGGACGCACCACTTCGATGCGATTTTTTATGTCGCTGAATGTCTCTCTTGCTGCACCGGCCGGCGCTGAGCCTGCGGCAGACGCTACCGCCGCTGTCGGCACCGGAGCCCCCAGCTTTTGCAAGTAGGTGCGAGACACCTGGGCTTCTTGTGAAGTGGGAAAGGCGGCGGCAATCTTCTGGTAGGTCTGGACGGCTTCCTGCTTGTTGCCCATAGCCAGATAGGAGTGCGCTATATAGAGCCAGGCCGCTGCTCCTGCTTCCCCCTTATTAATGGCTTCGCTGAAGCAGGCGATGGCTTCGTTGTACCTTTTCTCTTGATAGCGGCTGGCGCCCTGGGTGTAATTGGGATAGCTGTTCGGAACCGCTGTCGGCTTGGACTGTGCCGGCTTAGATGAGGCCTGCTTCGACTGAGCCGGACTTTCAAGCGGCCACAGTAAACTGCCTGAAAGGAGCCCGGTCGAGAGGCTCAAAAGCGAAAGCAGCCTCAGTCTGGCGCTGGTGATTGGCAAAAATGGTCTGAAAAGTGACATAGCTAATTTATATCATCACCGAAATTTCCCCGCCAGAAAAAGATGGTGTTGACTACTTGCCAATTGCTTTAAACTAGTCGAGCCTACAGTCGTCAGTCAGACAAAATCATACGGAAGAAGTAAATGCCTTTAGCCGTCACCCTACCCGACCTGGAACAAGCGCACCTGCGTTGTTATTTTGTCTTTGATGTGGCCGATTCCATCAAGCTCTCTTCGCTCAAGAGTGTGAAGGGGCAAAATTTCGTGCCGGAGCCCTTGAGTTTTACCGATGTGCCTCTGCCTGGTTACATTCAGTTTTCCGTGGCACCGCTTGCGGTAGCACTAAATGCGGTGCAGACTCCCTTCGGCGAGCTTGACTGCCGGGTTAAGGTCTATGAATACGGCACGGTCAGCATCCGATTCTCACACCCTTTTCAGGGCGCCTTTCAAGAGTTTCGCAGTCTTGCTATGAAGATGCGCTTTTCGAAAGAACTTATGACTTGTGCCACTCAGGTGCTTGAAGAAGTACTATCCGAGCTGAAGCCGGCCCTCAGCAAGCCCCATGAAGAGTCGCAACAGAAAGACTTGCTGGAAGACTATTATGTGGCAGAGGTGGAGCGTTTCAGTTCGCCCCTGACGGCTACCGAGCTTATGCAAGAGCACCGGGCTGCTATTGCTTCACTGGTTTCCCTGGAAGAGAAACCACTTTCAGCCATGCAGGTTGATGAAGCTTTGAAGGAAGCCTATAGCTATTGTGAGCATGAGCTGGCAGTATTAACCTGGGACCAGGCCTTTATCTATGATGACCAGGCGGGGGCCGCCGCCGTCAACAGCATCATTGAATTCGCTAATACGCAGCTTGTGGAATTGCGCACTTACGACAGGCTTCTCGATAGGCATCTCGATGAGATTTATCGCGTCAAGACTGAGCGCTTGCGCACCAGCCTCTTCCAGAGTTTCACCAGCGGGCGACTGGTGGCGGAGCGGCAGGCCGAGCGCTTGCGGCACTTGCTTGTAGATGTAAGGGAACTCTCCGACAGAGCCACCAATGCCATAAAAATAATCGGTTGCGCCTATTATGCCCGGCTCTACGGCGGTATCTCCCAGCGTTTGAGTCTGGCTCAGTGGCAGGCGCAAGTAGAAAGCAAGCTTGACTCGGTCGGTGAACTCTATCGCTTTGCCAATGACCAGGCGGAGCTAGCCCGTTCGGAGTTCCTTGAAATAATTGTGATTGCGCTTATCGCCCTGGAAGTATTGATTGGAATTTTTGGAAGACACTGAGTTTTTGTTGGTTTGTTTATTTGTCTGTCTGTTAGTTTATCTGTCTGTTTATTTGCCTGTTTGTTTGCTTCGTTTGTCTATTTTGATGGTCTGATTTAGATAGGAGTTCCCATGAAGAAGTGTTTGCTTTCAAAGTCTACAGGTCTGACGGTGTCCCGCCTCGGTCTGGGTTGTATGGGCATGAGCTGGGCTTATGGCAGCCCCGACCGCGCTGAAAGTATTAAGACACTACAGCGCGCCCTCGCTCTTGGTATAGACTTCCTTGATACGGCCGAAATCTACGGACCTTATACCAATGAGGAATTGCTCGGTGAAGCTCTGGCCGGTCGCCGAGAGGAAGTAATTCTTGCCACCAAGTTTGGTTTCAATATCGAAGCCGGCGTTATCAACGGTGCCAATAGTCACCCCAAGCATATTCGCCGGGTGCTCGACGAGAGTCTGAAGCGGCTTCGCACCGACTATGTCGATCTCTATTACCAGCATAGAGTCGATCCTAAGATCCCTATCGAAGAAGTAGTGGGCACCGTGGGAGAGCTGGTTGAGAAAGGCAAGGTGCGCCATGTGGGACTTTCTGAAGCCAATAGCGATACCATCAAAAGAGCCCATGCCACCTTCCCCATAGCGGTTTTGCAGTCTGAGTATTCCCTCTGGGAACGCGGTGTGGAAGCCGATATATTGCCGACTTTGCGCAAGCTGGGTATTGGTTTTGTGCCGTACAGCCCTCTGGGGCGTGGCTTTCTCACTGGCGCCATCAAGAAATTTGAGGATATCCCTGAGTCTGATTATCGGCGCACCGATCCTCGTTATCAGGGCAGCAATTTCGCCGCCAATCTGAAGCTGGTCGCTGTCATTGAAGAGATAGCCAAAAGAAACGGTGCTACGCCGGCTCAGGTGGCTCTGTCCTGGGTCTTAGCCCAGGGAGAGGACATGGTGCCGATTCCCGGCACCAAGCGGGTCAAGTTTTTGGAAGAAAATGTGGAAGCGCTCAACCTGCATCTGTCGGCAAGCGACATGGAAGAGTTGAACGGACTCAGCCAGTCCACCGCCGGCCCCCGCTATGATGAACGGCGCATGTCCATGATTCAGCGGTAGGTTTATTCTTCTGTGGCGGGAGCAATGGATAGACATGCTCGGAACAGTTTTGTCCTTGGTAAAAGGGACAGAGGCTTCCTGTGTTGGTTCGAATTTGGCTTGCTGTGGAATTTGATAGAGGGTCAAGAGTATGAACGCTTGGGCAAAAGAGAAATATCTCTCCGTTAAGAATCGATTGGAAGAGTTGGGCTTGGTTTGTCATGGACAGTGCTACTTTGTGAAAACAGACAACAACGTGGTGTGGGGCGGAGTGTGTCTTGACACTACCTCAAGTGCTTGTCATGTCTCGTTTTCAATATCTGCATCGTTGCATCATCCAAGATCATGGCAGTTAGCAAGAAAGTTCGATCCAAAATTGGACTTCTCTAAATGGCAGTGGGTTAAGAATCAGCTCCTTTCCCAGATTCCTGTGGAAGGCACGATTAAGGTGGATCGCGCTGACTTTCTCATTCTTAAGAACGAGATGACCGAGGCGGAGTCCTTGGCTACTATCGATCATCTCATTGACCAGGTCCAGAAATATGTCATGCCGTATGTTGCGTCTCACTCCGATTTGAAGACGGTTTCAGAGAGTATTACGAAAGGGGGAGCTCTTTCACCCCTTGTTACGAAGTTTGCTTTTCCGATTCTATTCATGGAAGCTGGAAATGTGGTCAGAGCCAGGCAAGTTCTGGAGCACTTCAGTTCCAGGGGGACTTATTCGGAAGCTTACCTTGCCAATTTCCATCGCCACTACGAAAAGGAACTTGCTGCTCATGCCTCGTGTTGATGCAGCATCTTGAATCAAAGGGACGAAGTTTCCAGAGGTTAGACCCGGAAACTGATTTCTAACCGGGAAATAGACTTATCTCCTAGCGAGTTCCTTTACTTTGGTAAGGCGTAGCTCTCTTGCTGTTTTGCCATCAGATATATTTCTAGCTTGACGGAAAGAATCCTGTTAGAAAAAGTTGAAATTTGGGCACTATGAGTGTCTTGGTGTCGACTCTATAGAGGTGATTTCCATCGGTCATTTTTCTAAGATAAGCAGACTGCCTATGTTTTGGTTCGTTTTGCTGGTTTCCAAAATTCTGGATCGATATGGGGATGCGCTTCATCGGAAACGCATTGCCTGGCTTAGAAGCTGTGCCGGGACTAAACCAACCAGAGCTCGAAGAGTACTTAGAAGATTACAAGCACTGTTGGTTCTGAGTTTGAGAAAATGGCTTAAGGAAGAAGAGCTACTAGCTGCGCAAAAAGCTATCGAGCTTAAGAAGCTGTTTGATGAGCTTGGGTATGATTTTGATGTCAAAACCAGAGTCGTTAAGAAAAGAGATGGCTGAACTGGCCTTTCTATCTTCGGCTTAGGGTATCGAGACTCTTCTGTCTTATTTTCCTTCTACAAACTGAGATGATGGTTGATGGAGTAGAGTTACTTGCGACAGGTTTCGTCCCGTATAGGCTTGATTTCTATAAGCGGCTGTAGCACTTCACGCAGAGTGATTCCTCGAAGAATATGGATGCGCTTGCCGATTCTGGGGGCGTTACCTTTGGACAGCTCATCGAGCACAATGCAGGCACGCTTCTTGGCAGAGTCGAAAGATATATTGAAGGAAGATTGTAAGTGATTGAATCTTAGTCCACGGGCTAGTCGGTTGGGCGCCAGGTCCTCTTTGAGAGTAGCGGCTGTCTCAATCAATGAAATAGCGCTACAATCTGCTCAGCGATGAGTTGCACAAAAACTTGCAGGGATTACAGCAATGTCCAAAGCGATGAAGTCTTCAAACTGGATTGCATGCTATCTAGAGCGACTCTTGTTGTCCACTGCTGCTTGTGGCGTGCGTCGTATTGTTGCGATGGCGCTATCTACAGTTCTTTTGCAAGGAACGGCTTCCTTTGTGCCGGCTTACTCCAAAGATACCAGCATGAAGAGTTCAATGCAGGTTCTGTTGCCGGTGAAAGAGCTTGAACAGAAATTCTTGAAGTCGGTTTCGCAGGCTAAGGATTCTGGCAATCGCGATGCGGTCCTTAAGGCGTTGCTCGAAACTGCGGAATTCTATGTCGAAAGAGGTAATCATGCGGGAGTGGAGGCTGTCTGCAAAGAGTTGTTAGCCTTACCGTATGATGGCAAGTCTCAGCTTGCTGCGAAAAGCAGAGCGACTGCTTTCACTCTTTTGGGGAAGCTTTACAGATCTCGCATGGATCCTACAGACCCGCATGCATGTTTCGAACAGGTCGATGCATGTTTCGAACAGGCTCTCAAGATCAATGAGCAAGTCTATGGTCCAAATCATCTCGAAGTCGGCAAGGCCCTTTACCTGCTTGGATTGTCCTACCAGTGGCATGCTAAGCATGCACCTGTCGAGAGGCTCTTCAGGCGCTCTATGAAGATTATGAAACTTGCTCTGAAAAACAACCCAGACCAGGTTGATGCTCTTCGAGTCGTTTCCTATTTCTACCTGCTTACCGGCAAGGAGAAGCAGTCAATTCAGACTATTCGTCGAGCTTTGCTTGCTTCTCAGGCCCCGAAGTTTCCAGATAAATTGATTGCTGTCGAGATTTTGGATGATATGGCACAGAGGTGCTGTTTCGCCAGTGAAATCGAGAGCCTATACAAACGCGCCCTGTTAATTGTCAAGACTCAAGCCGGGCCGAAAGCTCCTCAGATTGTTCGTGTTTACAATTCTCTCGGCTCATATTATTTGTCACCAACACGGGTTGTCTTTTCTCCAAGCTCACCTAATTTTGTGTACGGACGGTTGAAGGAAGCTGAAAGTGCTTACTTGGCGGCTAAAAGTGTTGGTGACCAAGTTCTCTATCCTGATTCTTATCAGGTTGGCATCACTCTTGATGGACTGGCTCAGATTGCGGATATTAAGGGTGACCATGGCAACGCAACAAGGCTTCAAGAGAAAGCCCTTTCAGTGTTTCAGAAGGTTTATCCAGCAGAGAGTACTTGTTTGTCGAATCATTATCGAACCATGGCTAGACGCTATAAGGCAAGTGGTGACCTTGTCAAAGCTCAACACTATGACAAATTAGCTCAAGAACTCTTCTTGCGAACGGGTGGTCTTCCATATCCACCCAGGTATGTTCTGGAATGAATCATCTTAGTTCCATTCCCTCTGTGTCACTCTGTGACCGGTTGAATTGAGGGGGCAAAAAAGACATGCGCTTTGCCGGTTAAATTGAGATGCGCTTTTAGACCGGTGTCAACATTCGAAGGCAAGCTTTTAAGGTTTCGGATAGCGGGTATAATTCCAACACCTCATTGGGACGGAGAAAATGCCACGAGATTTTGCTTTGGGAATTAGGAGAGTTTGTTTTCCGATAGCCATTACCCTGTGTCTGGCTGTGATGGAGACTAGTTTCCCTACCAGTCTATCAATCATTGCCGGAGCTGAACAAATGACTGAGTCCCATGTCCAACGCCTCTGCCAGCTCACTGGCTTTTCTCCTCGAGTAGAATCCATCTTGGCTCAGAATGACATTACTGTGTTCTTGAGACCATGGTCCAAAATGATATTCGTCACCGACAATCTTGATGCCTCTTCCGATCAGCGCCTGCTCACAGTCTCTCAGGCTCGTAACCTGAAGAAGGTGGCTGGAGCCTGTCCCCTCTTTCGACCTACTGTTGACTTTCTATTATCCCAATCAGAGCCAATTCCCGATGACAAATTCTTTCTTGCACTCGTTAAGCGCAAAATGGATGCTGACCAGACCGTGCTCGACCGTCGACTTCAACTCTTACCCGATTTCCTAGAGGAGTCGCGAATGCCTTCCACTGTGAAGCGGATTGCAAAGAAAAAGAACGAAGAATCTCGGATTGCGGGTTCTTCCGGTGGCAATACTACAAAATACGGTCCCGTGCTCGATCCCCCTGGGCTTCAGTTGCTGCTTCAAAAGAAAACCTGGGACGCCATTAGCGAGAGTCTAAGGAAGAGTCTAGCCGCTGAAGGAGTTAAGGTAGTCGCTGTGAACAAATTACTCGTGCCGCAGGCTTTTGTTGATGAGAAAGAGGCGGTGATAGCCAAAAGTAAGTTGGGTCCAGATGCCAGGCTTGTAACAAAAGAGAGTTCTCAACGTAGGATTCACACGCCCAATCTTGATAAACAAACAGGTAAGTCGCCATTCTTGGCTAAGAGCTTAATGGCTGCTCCTCCTGGTACCACCTACGTTGCTAACGAGGATTCGCCTATGGAGTTTAGATACACAGAGATAAGACCTAAACTTTATATTGTCGAGCAAGAATATGTGCTGGTGGATATAGAGCATCGAAACTAGAGTTTTCACTTGGTTTTGGGCTTGTTTCTTCACCGGTTTCTGAGAAGCTCGCCTGCTTTATAGACTCGGACCGTAGGCTGAAACGCCCATCAGCTCACCCTTTGGGGCGTGATAAAATGTTCTTATGCCCAAACATGCCGTCCCTAAAATTGCTTTCTTGATTGCTTTCAACTTGTTGATAGCAATCACGCTCGCTTGGTTCCATAAACCGATTGTCTTGGCTGCGGGGCAGTTAGTTGCTATCCCTGCTTATGCCGGTTCTGTATTTACTTCATTCTTTGGTTCGCCCGATGATTACGGCTATATCGATAGCACTGGGCATTTCGTAAATGGCTTAAAGTTTCAAGAGAAGAGACGATTTGTTCTTGATAGCAGATTTTCTCACGGCATGGCTTGCACCTCCTATTACAATAAGCCATCATATCTAACAAGCTTGGGTGCTTTCGTGCCAGTGCCTTTCGCAAAAATCGGTCGTTTTGGTGAAAATTCGCTGGCTCCTGTTTTTGATCTTGATCATAGTGCCTGGGGGTTCATCAATACTTCTCAGAAGTTGGTTATCCCTTGTCGTTATTCTGAAGTGAACCAATTTAGTTCTGGGCTGGCGGCTGTCAGGGAACTTGACTCTAAGCAAGATGGCTTATATGGATATATTGACACCACGGGGTCATGGAAAATAGCTCCAAAATTTGAACAAGCTGGTTGTTTCTCCGAAGCACTTGCGCCAGTCAAGCTGGGTGTTCTCTGGGGTTTCATTCGTCCAGATGGTGAGTTTAAAATTCCACCAGCTTTTCACTTCGCTTCTGAGTTCCATAATGAACGTGCCGTTGTTTCCAAGGCTAAACTAGGGAATGTTACAGACAACTACTCCTGCATTGACTCCAATGGAAGACCGGTGTTTGAATTTACCATCAACAAGTCTGCTGTGCCAAAGCCATTCTCTGCTTATGGAGCAATTCCAAACTCGTTTGATCCAGACTACAAAGAGTTGATAGCGAACACCTTCGATTATTCTGAAGGGCTTCTGGTTCGCCAGCGTGGTAACAAGTATGGCTATTGCGACCAGGATGGAAAGTTCGTAATTTCTTCCACCTTCGACTTCGCGTTTCCCTTCTCCAATGGCCGTGCGGTGGTTTATAGAAAGAATGATGGTGGTGGCAAGTATGCGATCATTGATAAGAATGGCAACCTTCTCTCAGATTTTAAGTTCGATTATGCCACGTCGTATTCTGAGAACTTTGCTTGTGTTTATATAAAGGGAAGAGGGTATCTCTATCTAGATTTGGCTGGGAAAGAAGCTTTCCCGGATACCTTTGAACTTGCTTATCCATTTTACGAGGGCAAGGCGCTAGTAAAAAAAATGACTGCGCAGGGATTGGGCTTCTAATTTTACAAATCCAACCATGCGACTGGCTGGATGCCCAGGCAAATCTAACCGTCGCTCAGAGCCATCAACAATCCAGGCTCTGCTGTGTATACTGCTAAAAGCAGGAACTGCGTTTACTTCCCGCTAAAGTCTTTCAGAGGCTCCCTCTGGATTCACTGATTTCTTTCGATTGCGCCCGCAGGAACCTGCTGTGTTATAGTTGAGATTCCTTTTTTATGGACTCAAGTATATTCTGTAGGGTTTAAAGTCCGATGTTGATTCGAGCTTCTATCGTAATACTCTTAATTGGCTTGTTTCCTTTGTCATTTGCACCGCTTTTTGCTGCTGAAGTCACCGCTTCGAAAGCCAGTACCGATGTCTCTAGAATGACTGCCACTTTATCAACGTCGTGCACCTTGCTTGCTTCGACAACGGTGAAATACTCTGGCAACACGACTCCTGAATTTATGAGCATTCCTAAAATCAAGCACCCCGTTCTCGAAGTTGAGAGTTTCGGAGAACTTCCCAGCAAGCCGCTAGCTCCAGCAGTTTTTAGAGAGTTGAATCAAGATCTCGGTTTGTCCACTTCTCTTGATGAGTCGAACGTCCTCAAGGCGCACTGTTTTTACAACGCTGAGCTCAATGCTGCTAACCAATTTCGTGATTTTGTGGTTGGCAAGCCGGAGATGCAGATCCTTGAGGTGGCTGGAGAGCCGACTGTCATACTGGATCCGCCACACATGTGGAGCAAGACTTCGAGAGATTTTGTTAACTGTTTATATTTCCTTGGTTACGAGGAAATCCCAATCAGGCTTGTTTTGTCGCATGGCAAGTGCGTAGAAGCCTACGTCCTTTCAGAAAATGAATATCACAGCTACTGGGGCACCAGGGTTCGAAGTGAATCTGTCAATGTTGCAGGGAAAACCTCAAGTGAAGTAGTTCGCGAGCATGGTCGACCTCAGTCGATTATAAGGACATCTTCAATTTCGGAATTGTATGTTTACCCTGTTTCTAGAACGGTTAGTATACAAATTCCATTCGTCAACGGACGTTGTTTGGATGACCATGGGCTACTAGTCGCCCGCATGTCGTGGAAAATGAAAAAAACAGGACCGAAGTATTGATTCTACAGTCACTTATCCTGTGTCTTCGGCAAGCGCATCTATCTCCCTTTTTGATTTCAGTTCGTCGGTCAAAATCTTGTTGATTGTTCCGATAACGATCGTTCATAGCGAGGCCTCGCAGCTATAGGCGGCTGTAGCACTTCGCGCAGACTGATTTCCTGAATACTATTGATGCGCTTGCCGGTTCTAGGGGCGTTACCATTAGTAGACACACCGAGTAAAATGCACGCATGCTTCTTGGCAGAGTCGAAACCCTATGAGGTGCATCATGCGTATTCGCATGAACTTGTCATCAAGGCGATCTTCACTTGAGAAAAGTGCAGCTCATTATTCGGCTGGTCACTACACCTAAGGTAGTAGGCGCCCACCGTGAGGGTTGTCGATCACCAATTTCCACGATCCGTTCGACTGACGATGTAGCACCGCAATTGATAGACCTGATTGACTGATCTCCTGCCCGTCTGGCGTACGCGCCACCATATGCCAGGGTGCGATGTGTAGCCCCGTATCGCCACTTACTACTATCTCATGGTCTGAATAAGTGAAGGACGGATTGGCTGCGGCCATCGCGCTGAACATTTGCCGCAAGTGCTGCGCATCTGTGACAGGTCGGCCGGGTTCAAACAGCACTACAGCACCTGGCTCATAGGAACTCATCACTGTGTCGATATCGCTCTTCTCGAACGCTGCGGTCATCCGGTCGACGGTGGCCTGAACTGCAAGTTCATCACTTTTCATTGGTTGTTCTCCTTTTATTAGTCCTATATGGTACAAAATTGATAAATAGACAAGTTTGCTATAACAATTAGAGGTCGCAGAATCGTCTGAGCCAGAGTCGAGTTGACTCTGCAGGTGCTTCGCCCGAAACAGCAAATGCAATTTCTTCCAGCTCTAATAAGGCTTTCTCAGCGACTGGTCTAAATTTGTGTGACTTCTTTGTAAGATAGATGCGCTTCGCTCTCGCGTCCTCCAGGTCTGGCTTCTGGACGACAAGATTCTCTTTCTCCAACAATCGGATCATTGTAGTCATGGCTTGTTTTGATAAATGGGCTCGTTTTGCTAATTCACCCAGTCGAAGTCCGTCTTCCTCGAATAGTGGAACCAGTATTGCTCCGTAAGAAGCTCTAACCTCCGGGAAGCCAGCCTCCCGGAATCGCGAATAAAGATGATCGTTCCATCTTTGGGTTGCTTTCGCAAGCAAGAAGCCCAGGTTGGTGCGCCTTAGATTGGTCATGCTGTCAATCCGCTTTCGATAGTACTATATAAGACTATTGTGCTTTTTTCAACCCTGATTTTCAAATTTATGTTTATGGATGGAGGAATTTTAGCAGACCGTCCCTGTGACCCTTAGGCTCTGCGGCGGCAAGTAATTGGCCCAATCTGAGTTTAGGAGACCTGATGGGAGGCTTTAACAACTTGGATTCTTCTCTCAAATCTTCTTATCTAGCCATGTACAAGTTCAATTACTGACCAGAATTCCGGACACTCCATCGTCAGTCGACTCGTTGCTACCATTGCCATAAGTTGAGTGTTAGGCGACTTCTATCTAACTACAGGTCTGGCATATCCTGGCGCTTTGTTTCATGGTGTGGTCGTAGCCAACTCACCATATATCTTAGCGGGACTAGGCAGTCTACCATCCATAACCAGTGGCTATGTCCTATCCGGTATAATTGCCAGGGTCGAAGCCTTGGCAAGAAGGTGGGAAGAATGGCTCTCTTGGATACTAATCCTCTTAGACTGGCAATCAAGTTGATCTGCCTGGGTCCAGCCAGAGAGCGCTGTCTGCCCTTCCTGGAAATTACCAGAAGAGTTCTTGTAAATTCCAGGGCGAAGTCGAAATGCGAAGTTGATGACGTATCGCATATCTCGTTTCGTGACAACGACTACAACTTGCTTGAATTTTCACTGCCGAGACGTTTCAATTCCGCAGGTTTCATCTGCCAGATCTTCTGCCCGAAGAAAACCCCTGATGTAATTCCCCATCTCACGAGCGGCTTTACAGCAATCAGTGTTCTCTTTTGTGTAGATGCAAGTTCCAGCCCGGCTGACATAGCAGCAGCGTTCGAGGAGCTGAATGCGCAACTTACCTCACTGAACTTGAGATTCGGCTATAAGAATGATGCCGTACCAATACTGGCAGCGGTTATAGGTGATAGTGAAGCTGACTTTGCCCTTGTAACAAGTCTGGAAAATCATTTGCCAGTGGAAAATCTCCTTGTTCAGAAAATACACTCTCAGGATGAAAACGACATTCTTCGGGCTTTTTCTGCCCTCATAAATGCCGTTTATATCTCCACCGCTCTGGGCGAACACGAGAGCTCCGATCTTACTGTCCATGCGGAAATTTGAGGAAACCAGAAAATGACTATCAGCAGAAGAACTTTCTTGAACGGTTCATTAGCCATGCTTCTTGGCTCCGCCTCATTCAGTCAGGTAGGGGCTAAGAATTCATTTTCATCCTACCCTTTCAAACTTGGAGTAGCATCCGGTTATCCTCGTCCGGATAGCGTCGTACTCTGGACACGACTGGCACCGGAGCCAATCAAAGTTGGCGGAGGAATCTCTCCCGAACCGCTAGAGGTCAAATGGGAAATGTCCCTCGATGAGGGGTTTCTCAAAGTAGTACGTAGCGGCAAGAAGGCAGCTTCTCCCAGATATGCCCATAGTGTTCATGTACAAGTGCCAGGTCTGCGACCGTCCACAACTTACTACTATCGCTTCTTTGCCGGAGATGCCGTCAGCCCGGTCGGGCGAACTCGCACCGCGCCCGCACCTGACTCACTGAGTGCCGTGAGCTTCGGCTTTGCTTCCTGTCAGATGTACGAGCAAGGTTATTTCACAGCGCACAGACACATGGCGCAAGAAGATCTCGATCTGGTGCTCTTTCTTGGCGACTACATTTACGAACACTCCTGGGGTGATAATCTAGTCCGCAAGCACGAAGGTCCGGAAGTTTATTCACTTGACCAATATAGAAGTAGATACGCCTGTTACAAAATGGACGCCGATTTACAGGCTTGCCATGCCCGGTTTCCCTGGGTCGTAACCTGGGACGACCACGAAGTGGATAATGATTATGCTAACGATCTGGCCGAGGATCTGGAGAGCAATTTTCTCTCGCGCCGGGCGGCCGCCTATCAGGCTTTTTATGAGCATATGCCGCTTCCAGAAACGTTTGCACCGCACAGCAGCGATATGCAAATCTACCAGGCTCTGGATTTCGGCAAAATGGCTCGGTTTCACGTACTGGACGACAGGCAATATAGAGACCATGAAGTCTGCCCCAAACCAGGACGCGGCGGCTCCAACATCGTCGCCGATTGTCCGGAGAGACTGGACCCCAAACGCAGCATACTGGGCTTCAAACAAGAAGATTGGTTAGCCAAGAGTTTGAAAGATTCCCCTGCCGCTTGGGACGTAATAGTGCAACAGACATTGATGGCCCAGGTCGTGCGCCCCGGCAGGAAATTCTGGACTGACGGCTGGGATGGTTACCCGGCAGCACGCAAACGCTTGTTGGAAGCCGCGAGCAAGAGAGCCGGCACCAGTACTCTTGTGGTTGGCGGAGACATACACGCATATGCTGTTGCCGACCTTAAGCTAGACTTTGACGATGCCCGGGCTCCAGTTGTGGCAACCGAGATTTGCGGCACCTCGATTTCATCCCAGGGCCCAGACCTGAAAGCCACGGAAGGCTGGATGCAAGCAAATCCGCATATCAAATATTTCAACGGTACCGCCCGTGGTTATGTTACCGTCACCCTCAAGAAAGAGGAAGCAAACATTGCTCTGCGCGCGATCGAGACAGAAAAGAAACCTGATGCGAGCATCAACACTGTCGCCAGCTTTGTCGTAGAGCGTGGTAAGCCCGGCGCAAAAAGAAGCTAGTCGCAATATGCCTCAAAGTCGTGCGAAATGCCCATAGTGCGTGTTCGGAGGAAGCGGCAGGATGATAGACCAAAACATGGTTGTATCGGCGATCTGCTCAGGACTGTATTGACTATTTGACCGGCCCGAAAAGAACATGATAAGAGTCTGCGGTTACTTTCTTCAGAATTACGAAATTTACTCCAAACATCCAGCACTGAATATTCCAGCAAGCCAGCCATATCAGAATGTGACCTCTAAACCACCGGCTGTATGAAAACAGCACAATTACGGGTAGGGGAGAAATCAGCCAGAGGGTAGCGAAAAGTTGCTCCTTTAGCTCGGTGTATGGAAATGCTATTGCACAAACTTTGAAAAACGCCCATGCTAGAGCCGGATAGCTGTAACATAAACCAGCGAACCAAAGGGGCGGCCTCTCCAGAAAAGTTGATTTTGTTGGTTCTGGCTTCATTCTTTGCTCCAACAGCCCCAGGAGAGCCGTATTGTTCTTGTCATGCCTTCAATCGCTGTCTTCCCAAAAGTCTAATTTAATTAACATGAAGGAGACCGCTCCCTAAACTTTCTTCTATCATTTTCGCTATCTGGCTCCAGGTCAGTACCCGGCTAGCCTATTCTTCCGTGGCGCGGGCAATGGCCAGACCGGCTTTGACCAGTTTGGGTGTCTGCCCTTCGTATACAAGAAAGCGTTCTTCCCAGATTGGTTCGAATTTGGCTTTGTAGTTGCGCAGGCCCTTGTATGAGAAGAAGCGATTCAGGTGTTCGTAGACCTGCTTGAGGGTCTTTTCGTAGAGCCCATCGGTGGGATCCTCCCCCACTCCCGAAAGGGCTGCCAGCCCCAGGCTGAAGTGGGTGAAGCCCTGTTCTTTTAAGTTGAGCAAGAGCTTGGCGAATAGATAGTCCATGGTGCCGTTTTCAGCGCTTGTTTTGTAGCGCATCATATCGATGGTGGCTTCCCCTGGGCGGTAGCTTCGTATCTCATTTACGAAGGCCATGGCTTCGCCGGCTTTGTTTGTCAGCACGTAGAGATTGTTCTTTTGCAGATCCTGGCGGTCGAACTGCCCCAGGCTGAAGCCGCGCTCTCTTCTGCCCGGCAAAGATAGCCACTGTTTCGAGATTTCTTCTACCTGGTCAAGAAGGCTTTCGCTGTGTGGCGCCTGGTGTTTGACTAGCTGATAGCCTTCCTTGTCGAATTTCTTGATGATACTTTTGAAGGTCTTCTTATTTACGGTCTTCTCGGCAAATTCTTTTAAGGGCACCACCGCATCTTCTCCCACTTTCAGGTCTTTAAGACCGCAGCGGCGATAGATTTCCAAATAGGCCGGGGTGGTTTGCAAGAAAGCCACCGACCAGCCGTTGTTGTGGCAGAAGGTAATGTAGTCTTTTATGAGCGCTTCCAGTTTCTCACCGGCAGCGGTGGCGTCACCGAGGGCGATGGCGACATTCAAAACAGTCTTATAGGCTATGAACCCATCTTTGCTTTGATTGAAAAAATACGATTTGTCCGGTAGCAGCTTGAAATAATCTAGTGAGCAATTGCCGTAACGGTCCAGTATTTCCCCGGCTAATTCTCGTTCTCTAGGGAGGGTAAGCAGGCGGTAGTGCACCGGGCGAAAGGCACTGTAGGTGATACCGGCGTAAGCGACGATGCCGTAGAGTCGTAAGCTTTCAAGAAACCAGTGGGCGAAGCGGCTTTTGGTATGGTCGTCGAAGTTATTACCCAAAAGAGTCAGTTCGCGCACGGTGCAGATGAGTGAATCGAAGAGTTGGAAGTTTATACCGAAGTCTCTTTTGTCTAGCAGAAAGAAACCGAGGCAACCGTAGGCTAGCACTGCCAGCAGGCTTATGCCCACCTTCTTAAGGGCTTCAATATAGGAAGGTTCGCTTTTGACTGTAAAACTGCTTCTGGTAAGGAGCAAGAGGGCTATGGTGAGACCGGCCGGCAGTACGCTTATGGCTGGTAGATTGTCAACGAAGGCGCTTCTTTGCAGAAAGTGTATGTGTTCGCTGCCCAACCTGGCCAGTTGTAGAGCCACTGTAGCCAGACTGAGTAAGAAGCTTAGTAGCCAGGCAGCTTGTTTGCGCTTGAAGAGATTTATGCTCAGGAAAATGAGCAGGTAGCCCGCGAGTACGCTGAGGCTGTTGCTCCAGTGATACAACTCATAGGGCACCAGCATTTGAAAGAGGCGCGGATGCTCCGAGAGCCTCACGGTGAGCGGCTGAAAAGTGCCTGCCAGACCGGACAACAAGGTCATGGCGGCGCAAAGATTGATGAGCCAGGAATGCGCCGGCTTCAGTGATGGTTTTTCCAGGGGTTCCCGGGAAGTCATAGGCTGCTTGGTCCGGCGGGTAACGAGAATGCTTGCCTATAGCTTACCCTAAAAGGATAGGGCTCTGGCAGTGTCGCCTTCCATCACTTCGCCTTCAACATTGTCCTGAAACTTCTGAGAAGCCAGGCCCCTTTCTGAAACCATGGAAGGCGGCGGGGCTTCGTTGCGGGCCATATTTTCTTCCGGTCTGGGCTGATTCAAGCCTCTCTTGCGCATATTCTGCTCATGGGCCTGGGCCAGTTCCTTCTGAATCTTTTCTTCCTGCTCTTTACGCCTGCGCTCGGCTTTGACCATGGCGTTGGCGTGGGCTTTTGGTGAGGAGCCCATGGAATGTCCCAGTCCGCCCCGGCCTAGTGCGGCCATGCGTCCGGCTCCCATCATCAAGGCGCCGCCGCCGACCATGGCGCCGCCCATCATCAAGCCCATGGGATTGAAGCCGGAGCCGGAACCGCCGGCTGTGCGCTGATTGTCGTAATTGGTGGCGCCGAAATTGCTGGGTAAGGTGCTCTTTGTGTTGACCGTGCCGTTGTTGTAGACCGGGCTGCCCACATAGGGGTTTCTGTAGTCGCCGTAGGCGGCATTGTTGACCCGGGCGTCGCCCCAGTAGTTAGGCAGGGTGAGGGCCGGTGCCTGTTCCACGTTGGAACTCTGGGCCAGGGCGCCCAGGGGCACGATGGTCTGTCCCAACAGTGTGGAAAGAGTAAGAAGCAGACAGAATTTCTTGGCTTTTGGCAGGCTGGCGGACATGGCATTGCCCCTTTTGAAAGCTAGGGACGTCAGCCCCCAGGGAATTATCCAGCCATGTTAGTACCGCTTGCGGCGAAGATAAATGGGGAAATTCCCATGGGCCCGCTGCATCAGACGTTGAAGCGGAAGTGCACCACGTCTCCGTCTTTCATGATGTATTCTTTGCCTTCCAGGCGCATCAGACCCTTTTCTTTGGCTGTTTTTTCCGAGCCGGCAGTGACATAGTCGTCGTAGCCGATTACTTCAGCTTTGATGAAGCCGCGCTCGAAGTCGGTGTGGATGATGCCGGCGCACTGGGGGGCTGTATAGCCGGTTTCAAAAGGCCAGGCCCGCACTTCTTTTTCGCCGGCGGTGAAGTAGGTCTTCAGCCCTAGAAGGTCGAAGGCGGCGCGAATCAAGGTGTTGACGCCGGAGTCTTTGACGCCCAGGCTTTCCAGGTAAGAGGCCTTTTCTTCCGGTTCCAGAGCTGAGAGTTCAGCTTCAATCTGAGCGGAAATGACTACCACGGGGCGCCCTTCTTCCTGGGCTTTGGCTTTCAGCGCGGCAACGAATTTATTCTTATCGGGGTCGGCCAGCTCTTCTTCTTTGACGTTAGCGGCATAGAGCAAGGGCTTGACTGAAAGGAGCTGCAGTTGAGGCAGAATCTCCAGTTCTTCGTCGGTCAAAACCGAGAGGTCAACTGCCTTTACCTCATCGATGAAAGGCATGATCTTTTCGAAGATATCACTTTCCAGTTGGGCCCGTTTATCGCCGGACCGCTTCTGCTTGGCTAATCTTTCCATGCGCTTGGTGATGGAGCCCTGGTCGGCCATGGCCAGCTCGATGTGGATGGTTTCAACGTCGCGGATGGGGTCCACGGCGCCGTCTACGTGGGTGATGTTTTCATCTTCGAAGCAGCGTACAACGTGCACCACGGCGTCCACTTCTCTGATGTGGGAGAGAAACTGGTTGCCGAGTCCTTCGCCCTTGCTGGCGCCCCGCACCAGTCCGGCAATGTCGACAAATTCGAAGGCAGCGGGCAAAATTTGCTGGGGATTGACCAGGGCTCTCAGTTTCTCCAACCGGGAGTCGGGAACCTTGACGATGCCCACATTGGGTTCGATGGTGCAAAAGGGATAATTGGCACTTTCTGCCTGATATGAGGCGGTCAAAGCATTAAACAACGTTGATTTTCCAACATTGGGCAAGCCGACGATTCCAGCTTTGAGCACGAGATCCTCCCGGAAAATTAATATAGAGTGTCTCATTATAGGCAATCGGAACGATCTACATGTGATCTTCCTTGAGACTGTTGAACTTTCTTAAGTTGGCATTATATGCACTTCACTCGGCGATGAACTCCAGGCTCTTCTTCTGTCTGGCTTCGATACGCAAATTGACCGAGGGGCGAGCCTTGTGCAGGATGTTGAAGACCTCCTGGCACTTCGCCTGCGACCAGTCATGGCTGAAGAACTGCAACTTGTACAGCTTGCGAAACTTTGTGTAAGCAGGGCGGATTTGCTCCGCTTCCAGACCGCTGTCGATCAGGTGCAAGGTACGAATGGCACAATTGGCTGCCTGCTCTTCCAGGGCTTTCAGTGGAAACTTGACATTCTTGAGTTCCACCACTCGCCTTTGAGAAGAGAAGATTTTCTTTATGGAAGCTTCTGAAAGGGTCATGTTCTCAAGGTATATTTCGGTGAGTTCGGGAGAGCGGAGAATGCGAGCGATAAGTTTATCTGTGTTGCCTTTCAGATCTGAAAGTCCGATTACTTTCAGGGACTGAGTGTTATTGAGCTTGTTAAATTCGGCTTCGGTGATACCGGTGTGGCGCAGATCGAGATAGCGCAAGTTTTTTATCTTGCCCACGCTGGCAAGTATCCTCTGGTCGATGCGGGCGCCGCTCAGATCGATTTGCTCTATTTTGTGAAAATAAGGCAGCACCGTTTCTAGAAATCGGCTCAAATCTTCCTTATGGTCTTTCAGTATGAGCGCCTGTACATCACCGGGTCGGAAGCCCATCATGTAAGAGGGGTTTTCTATGGCCACCAGTTCCGGTGCGAAACTGAAGGGTTTGCCATCTTGCAGAGAGAGTGTGCCGGTGGCTCTCAGCTTGCCTTTCTTACTGGAATTTCTGAGCACCACTCCCATGCCTTCGGTCTTTTTCTTGAATTCCGACTCTTCTTCAAAGCTGGCTTCTATACAACCACCATCAAAACCGGCAGGAAAGGTATATGTGGCATCAAAACCGCTTGGTGAGCCGGTTACACTGGGAGCCAGACCTTTGAAGAAACTGCCGGGCTTGACCGGCGCCGGCAGTTTACCTGAGGTTTTACAACCCTCGATGGAGTCGGGATTTTCGCCGGCCATTTCTTTGACAGACTTGGTATCAGGAATTATGGAACCGGTTTCGTTCACGACTGCCACCGGCGCCTTCTGCTTGGTGCTGAGAATGATGGCAGCAGCCGTGCCGCCCAGTAACACTACTGCCAGCACTGAAATGATCGTCAGGCTGACAATGACCTTGCTGTCTTCGGTGGTGGGTTTGTCATTATCCACAAGACCGGTGGTTACTTTCTTGACGGGCTTGCGTTCCTTACCTTTTAGGGCGGCGTAGGAAGTGACGGACTGACTTTCTCCCAGCTCATCAAGCACACTTTCCAAGATTTCTTCCACCTGAGCCATGGTGCCGCAACGGTCGTCGGGCAACTTGCTCAACAACTGGTCTACCAGGTCTTCCAGGCTGCGTGGCCATTTTTTGCCAGGGGCAACTTGCGAAAGCTTTGGGGGTTTGGCTTCCTGGTGCAGGCTGAGAGTCTCGAAGATGCTATTGCCTTTGAAAGGTGGCTGACCGGTAAGGGCTTCAAAGAGTGTACAGCCCAGGGAATAAATATCGGAGCGATTATCGAGGCGGCTGCCGCAAGCCTGCTCGGGGCTCATGTAGAGCGGCGAGCCGAAGATTTCTCCCCGCCCGGTCAGTGCCTGCCCTTCCGGTAGATCCCGCCCCATTAATTTGGCGATGCCGAAATCGACTACTTTGACGCGGCTGTATATGCTACTGCCGGCAGTGGCAATGACGATATTGCTCGGCTTAATGTCTCGGTGTAAGATGTTTTTCTTGTGGGCTTCATTGAGGGCATCTGCAACACAGATGAAAATCTTCAGCGCTTCGGTGATTTCCAGGGGACCGTTGCTCTTGATCTTATCGGCCAGGCTCTCGCCTTCTACCAGTTCCATAGTGTAATAGGGGTTGTTCTGCCCGTGTATGCCGCTATCCATGATGCGCACCACATTGCCGTGGGTCAGTCTGGCGATTACCTCAATTTCGGTCTGAAAGCGTTTCCATGCCACTTGTGATACATCGGCACCCGTAAGAATTTTGAGAGCCAGGAAAGTGCGCTCGCCTTTTCTGTTTGCTCTACCTTGTGCATTTTCCAACGGGTAGACTTTGTATACCTGACCGACTGCCCCTGCGCCAATGAAGGCTTCTACAACGAAGCGTTCGCCGATAACAGCACCGCGGCTGAATTGACCGCCTTCAGCAAAGCTGTCACGGACCGTGGTCTTCTCAAGGTTCGCCGCGTCCCGAGCTTTAGTCGGCTCCCTTTCATCAGAGGAACGTGTCATGGCATCATTCTCTGTATAGGGCTGGGTTTTCTGCGCCTGTTTCCACTTCGATGCTGCAGTATCTTCTTGTGAAGCGCTTGGCCAGAATGTTTAAGACTTTAGAATTGGTTTCCTCATTCCATTTCTTGTTGCCAAGCTGAGCATAGGCTAACGGCATTTGCGTTAGAATTTCGGCGCTTGCTTCCGGTTCGACCGTACAGTTAAGGACCTTAAGGGAACCCCTGTAATGTTGCAGAGCTTCCAGATCTTTAGCCTTAGTCTGGGTGTTTCTCAGCACCAGTGTCTTGAGGGAAGGAATTGAAACAAGCACTGCCAGTTCCGCTTTGTGTATGGGACTATCGGAGATTTCCAGCTCATTGAGAACTTTGTTTGAGCTTTGCAGTTTGGTCAAAATGGTTCCACTCTCGCGACCCAGGTGGGAGAGCGAGAAGGTGAATAGATGAGGCAGGCAAGTAAGCTTCGCCAGTGCTTTCGGGCTCACCTTAGAGCCGGCGGTTTTTAGATAAACCAGCTTGGGCAATTTGTTAAGTGTTTCCACCGCTCGGTCATCGGCAGCACTGTTTTCCAGGTCGATGGCCTCCAGATTTATAAAGTAATTGGCGGCAGTAGAGAGTAGTTTGTCTACATTCTTTTTAACCCCGGCCAGGGAGAGTCCGGTTATGTCTTGTTTGCGAAAACCAGTCATATAGCCGGGGTTTTCCAGGGCTATGCGCAGGGGTGTATAAAACATTTTGGAGCCCGGCGGGACGTCCATTGATTCTTTGATAATGGCGCTGGCCTTGGAACTTTTGGCGTTGTCGTCGACTATCTTTGTAAACAAAGAAATGTCATCAATGCCGCCTGCCAGACGCTCACCATTCTCTTGTGAGGGGCTAGTTTCTTTTGTGACCGTTCCTCTGGTATCAATTACTTCGCGGTAGCTTACGAAGCCGGCCGATTTCTTGTTGGGAAACTTATAGTGATCGAAGGTGGTGCCATATTGCTTGATGATTCCGGTGTAGAAACAACCGGGAGTGATTTTGTCCTCGCTAAGAGCTGACGACGTTTTTTCTGAGCGGCTGCCGGTGCCGGAGAGGGCACTTTCCTTCTCCCGTTTGGCAGTTTCCACTAGGCGACTGCTGGCGTCTACGATTGTTATGTCGTGCTCAATGGCACCACTGCCCAAAGGTACGGCGCCGGTGCTTTTCTTTGCCCAGGGCAGGAGGTCGCTTTTGAGCAAAATCAGCCCTGTCAAGGCGGTGCCCAGCACTAGCCCCACCGAGAGAATTACCACCGCTTTCAGGGGCTTCTGTTCTTCCACAGTGACAGGTTTGGCTGCCGGTCTGCGAATGCGCTTGGTCTGGCTCTGCATAGCCTGGTCCTTTTTAGGGCTTGCTTCTTCCCTGATGGTTTCCAGAATTTCTACAACCTGCAGCATGTTCTGGCAGCGATCATCGGGCAGTTTTTCCAAGAGTTGTGAAATCAGCTCTTCCAGGGCGGCTGGGTACTTGCGCCCCGGTTGCCGGTCTGAGAGCCTGGGCGGCGGCGCTTCCATGTGTAAGGTGAATGTTTCCACAATGTTTTTGCCCTGGAACGGCGGGCTGCCCGTCAGGGCTTCAAAGAGTGTGCAACCAAGGGAATAGATGTCCGAGCGGGCGTCGATTCTTCCGCCCATACACTGCTCGGGGCTCATGTAGAGCGGGCTGCCAAAGATTTCCCCCTTGCTGGTCAGGGCTTGACCGTTATCGCGGCCGGTCAGTTTGGCGATGCCGAAATCCACCACTTTCACCCGGTCGCCAATGGGAGCCGTGTCATTGGATAAGACAATGTTGCCGGGTTTTATGTCCCTGTGCACAATGTTCTTTTCATGGGCGGCAGCCAGGGCATGGGCTACGGCCGCGAACATATCCAGGGTTTCTAGTAACGGTAAACCCTGTTTACGGCTGGCTTCGATCATATCGGCCAGAGTGGCCCCTTCGATGAGGTCCATGACGTAATAGGGCATGCTACCGTTATGCACGCCGCTATTGTGCACTTGTACTACGTTGGGGTGCGAGAGCCTGGAGATTACCTGGATCTCGGTCTTGAACCGCTGCAGGGCAATGGGGCTCACTTCCGTGCCCATGAGAATTTTCAGGGCATAGGTCTTGCCCATGATTATGTGTTCGACCTTGTAGACCTGACCGGCGGCACCGGCGCCCAGAAAGGAGAGCACTTTGTAAGTACCGTCTATGGTGGCACCGGCGCTCAGGTAGCCGCTGCCGTCCGCACCGCCGCCGGCCATAACGGTGCGGTCTTGCTCATTTGGACCATCGCCACGGCGAAACTGTCCCTGTCCGTCGGGTCTATCGGAATTCATTTTGGAAACGATCTGAGAGGGTTTTTCATTTTAGCGCTTTCCGGAGCAAAAACCCTAGTTTCTGGCGGCAAGTGTGAAGTTGTCAGGTTGCTTGCCGGAGGGGCGGAATTGCCCGCTAGTGGGGAAACTACGGGGGTGCCTGCAACAAAGTTGCAACTATTGGCTCCTAGTCTAAGGATGCGAAAGGCGCCCGCTGCGCTTGCTTAGCACCCTGGTCGGCGCTAGCTGACCGCAAAAGTTCTCAATGACTGGAGTCAAGAATTCTATGAGTGAAAATTTCTCCGTGGGCGAAAGCCAATTTTCAAGTGCAGGCGCAGTCAGCGACCTTTCCCTGACCAGCGTCTCCGATGCCGCCTATAGCATGCCTGCCACTTTTGAAACCAGCATGGTCAGTGCCGGTGCGGTTTCCCCTGCCGGAGGCACCCTCGATTTTGCGCCCCTGCCAGGCTACGACACGGGCAAGACCGTTTCGACGGTTGCCACCGACACCCCCAGTGTCGTCAAGCCTGAGGTGGAGACCCGGGTAGCCGTGGATAGTGCCCACTTCAAGTCGGACAATCTGGTGCGTTATCAAACTTCCGACAAATTGCCCGCCATTACTTCCGATCGCGCTCAACTTGGTACGGGAGAGTCGCCTCGCATCAATGTCGGTCCCCAGAGCGGTAATGCCGATATCCTTGTAGGTAAAGACGGCACCGTCAGCCTGGCTCAAGGGCTGAGCGGCAAGACCTTGAAGGAATACAACGTGCAGGTAGAAGCCGGGGCCGACAGCAAGATAACCGAGAAAGCTCTGACCGACCTGGGTGCCATGATCAAGGCCCAGAGCCCTGATGTTCTGCCTCGTTTGAATGTGGCTAAGGGGGCAAGCGGGGAAGACCTGGTGTCTTCCGAGTTCAGAGACGGCTTCCGGGATAAGTTTGAGAAGGCACCCGTGGATAAGACCTTGCCGGACGGACAGTCGGATTTGGGCGGCGGAGGCGGTGGCTGTGACGGCGGTGGTGGTGGCGGCGGCGGCTGCGACAGAGGCGGTGGAGGAGGCGGCGGTGGTGGTGGCGGTGAACTGCCGGAAACCGATGTAACCGATAATACCGACAAGAGCATCAACGATCGCCGCACAGATGTCACTAACAATGGCCGCTTCAGCGAACTGGCCGGCAAACTGACCGATATGAATCCGGTCAAGTACAGTAACTGGATGGCCGATGTGATGCCTGACGGCTTCATGGAAGAAATGGGACCGCCTCCCTGGGACCCCAAGAAGTTGGCTGCATACATGGCCAAACATGCCAAGGAAATCCAGGAGAAAATGGGCAAGAGAGCCTCGGCTCTAGACAAACAGGGAGACAAGGAAGGCTCTAAAGCCATAAACGATTTTGCCGCCGGCTTCGAGAAGACGGCTAACAATCCTGCCGCCCTGGAAGCTTTTGCCGGCACTTTTGCCAATTTTGCCGAGCGTGCCGAGAGCGGCAAAGCTAATCCCGCCGACGTACATGCCATGTTCGACAACAACAGTAACCTGGAAGGCGCTATAAGGCGTTCTCAGATGCTGGAGAGCGCCAAGAAATATGATACCAGTGCCGGTGGCGACGCCGATCTCTCCAAGCTTTCGCCCGATAATGCCGCCAGTCTGATAGCCGACCTGCAGCGGGCGCCGGTTCCGAAAGTGAAGCCCCTGGAAGGCTTTTCCATCTTGCCGCAGAAGTAGTTGAGTGACTCATGGATAACACGGTGACCAAACCTGAATCTGATAGAAGCGAGGCGCAGATCCTCAAGCACAGGCGACTGGAGCCTGCTGAAGCAGTGCTTGGCGAGCTTACCTCCGCGCCGATGTTTGAGGAGGGTCTGAGGCATTTGAGAAATATGGATGCTGCTGAGAAGAGCCGCCCCCTGCCGGAAGATTTAGGGGCGGCGGTGGAACTGCGCAAGGGTGATGGTGCGGTTCTTACTTTGCGGGAGGGTCTGGTCTGTGGTATCAAAAACGGTAGCAATAGCCTCTCTATCGATTACGAGAAGCAAGGCGGCAAAGTCGTCTTCGATGAGAATGGGCAGGCTAAGGTAGCGAAAGTGCGAGCCCTGGTAGGCGGCACAGAATGCGAGATTGATGCTGCTCTTCTTCGTTCGGAGGGGCAGCTTTCCGCTTTGACCGTGGTGCAAAGAGGCGACGGTCTCGGTTCTGTTGTTCTAAAAACAGGCGAAGGTAAAACCTCTACTTTGCGCAGTGATTTCTGCCGTGTCGAGCACGAACAGGTGACTCTGGCCGATGGTCGCAGCGTGGAGCGTGTCACTGCTCTTCATCGCCCCAACGGTTCCCAGGTTATCTACAACTATGACCAGAGTCAGCCGCTCAAACTCCAGCAAGTGGTGGAGCGCTACCGTACCTCCCTGGGTAAAGTGGTTACGCAATATACCGATCGCGTGGGCGAGAGCGAGAAATTTGTCACTCACACCCAGGTGGAGGGAGAGGGCAAGGATGGCGGGCAAAATCTAAAACCGACCTGGCGCACTGACTTGCAGATGACTCAAGACGGTGATTTGGCCTACAAAGAGCTGAACGAGAAGTTTTTCATGGGACCGCGCAACGAGGGTGACGGAGCCGCCCGAGATCTGCAGGCGGCCCGGGAGGAGTTTCTGCGGGTAGCCAGTGCCAACAAGGTTTTTCAAGGGAATGAAAACACGATTCTGGGCTGGATGAATGGTTTCGAGAGGCGGGTGGATGGTTTCAGTCGGCGGGGCTGGATGGCTCCTTCGGACCTTGACCTGGCTGATTCGTACATGAATTTGAGTCGTATTTTTACCGATTCGGTGAGCGGTCGGGCCAATGTAGTGGGCGCCCAGGAGCGGCGCTTACTGGTGGAGAGCGCTTTGAAAGAGCTTGCCGATCCCAAGCGTTACATCAACCAGGGTAGTATCGGCACCTGCTCCCTCAACTCGGTGGAATCCAACCTGGCCGGTCGCCGCCCCCAGGAGTTGACCCGCTGGTTAAGAGAAGCCAGCACCAAAGGCTATGTCACATCCAGGGGCGTCAATACCCGGGGTGAACGGGTCAAGGTTCAACTGAGCGAGGCTCAACTCAATTACGAACCCAGTTGGAACCGTTCTTATTCCAATCAGATCTTCCAGTTTGCTTCCATCGCCGCCCTCGGTTACCGCTCCCGTGGCTATGATTATGGCGGCACCACCAATGATCAACTCAACTATGTGAGCCGTCTGGCCTGCGGTCAGAATATGCGCATTCTCGATAATTGGATGGGGCGCGGCGCCAGGAAGGCGGACATCGTGGATGCCCTCAAGAATCGAGGCAGCGTTGCCTATATTGTGCCCGGTCATTGCATGGCTATCGATGATTACGACCCCAAAACCGACCGCTTCTATGTCAATAACTGGTGGGGCGGCTCGCGGGATGGCTGGTATTCAGCTCGGGGATTAGGTTTGCGCTGATTTAATGGTCTGGGCTCAGACCTGGCCGCCAAGATTTATCAGGCGCTCAAAGCTTGTATTCAGGAAGGTTTTTAAGTTATTGCCGGGCCGGGAATAACGTATGTGGAATCTGAGTGCAGTGCTACCCCCTGACTGACGACTTTGAACTGTGGCTTAAAGGCGACTATGGAATTTTCCCAGCTAAATTTTTTAGATCAGAAAATACTTGTACCGGCCGGCTGCCTGGTGCTTTTCCTTTTGATCTTCTTTCCGCGTCTCAAGAACATGATGGAGATCACTGTCCTGAAGGAACTGACGGCCATGGTCGGTCCGCCCACCGACGTCAATCCCAGGGAAGTTTATTCCAAGCAGAATTATCTGGAAGCAGCCAAGTCGGTGCAGCGTGCTCTTGCTCATAACTACAAGGCCACCAACTGGACCATCAAGGTGGTCACCATCGAAGACCCTATCGAAAGGGCCATTCGCGTTACTGGTAATTCTTTCCTGGCGCCGGCTACTGTGGCTACTCCCAATACCGTTCAAGGTGATGGCAAGGCTGCCCTCAAGTCTATGGCTATCACCGTGCAAGTAGACGTCTTCCACCTGCCGGGCGGTAGCCGCACCATCTGGAAGTACAGCCCCGCCGATCCCACCGAATATCAAAGGCGGGTGCAACTGGGTGATCGCAACGTCACCTTGCTTTTAGGGCGCACCAATTATTCTTTGATGCGGGAATTGCATGCCCGCCGTTCCCTCAACTAAGTCGCCGTTGCTGAGCCTTTGCTTTGCCTTTGTCTTTGCAGAAGCAAAAGGATGGTGGCAAATACCGACGCGCTGGCGAGAGTGAGCAGAGAGGCGGTAAAGTTGCCCTGGGAATGTTGCTTGATCAGACCGATTAGGTAGGGACCGGCAAAACCCCCGAGATTACCGACGGAGTTAATTAGAGCCAGACCGGCGGCCTGACTGTTCTGGCTAAGGGTCTGCCGTGTCAGTGCCCAGAAGGGACCGACGGCGCCCCATATGCCAAAGGCCGACAGACAGAGTCCGGCAAGCTTCAAAACTGGCTGTGGTGCCAGTCCGGTCAAAACCAGTCCGAGAAACGTCAGCAAATTGGCAAAGGCCAGGTGAAAGGTTCGCTCTTTACGGCGGTCGGAACTGCCGGCCACAAGCAACATGCCGGCTGCTTGAAAGAGGGCGGGAATAGCTGCCAGCAAAGAGGTGGTCACATCGGATTGCTGACTCTCGAAGGCTTTGATAATCTGCGGCAGCCAGAAGGTGAAGCCGTACATGCTCACGGTCAATGTGAAATAGATGAGAGCGAAGAGCCATACCACGGGTAGGAGCAGGGCGTTTCTCTCCTTTGCGGCAGGCTGGTCCGGGGTTGCTTGCGCTGCTTCCGCCGAGAGCATTCTCTCCAGTAGGTCCACTTCCTCTTCTTTCAGCCAGGCTGCGTGTCGGGGGCGGTCCGGCATCAGGAAGGGAATCAGAAGTCCAATCAGTACGGCCGGTCCGCCAGTGACGATGAAGAGCCATTTCCAACCACTGATGTTCAAGAAGCCATGTATCGATAAGGCATAGGCGGCAACGGCGCTGCCCAGCAGTCCGGCTGCCGGAATGGCCGTCATGAAGCGGGCCACGGCCGTGCCGTAATGGCGCCTGGGAAACCAGTATGTGAGATAGAGCAGCATGCCCGGAAAAAAGCCCGCCTCTGCCGCTCCCAGAAGGAAGCGCATGAGGGCGAAGGAAAGCGGGTCTCTGACCTGGCACATCAGTACTGTGACAATGCCCCATACCACCATGATGATGCTTATCCAGCGCCTGGGACCGAGCTTTTCGATGATGAAGTTACTGGGGATACCGAAAAGACAGTAGCCCAGGAAGAAAATACCGGCCCCCAGACCAAAGGCTTGATCGGAGAACTGCAGTTCTTGATTCATTTGCAGCGCGGCAAAGGAAAGATTGATGCGATCCAGGTAAGAGATTATGTAGAGCAAAAAGAGAAAGGGAAGTAGCCTTATGGAAATGCGCCCGATCAGTTTGTCTTGGTTCACTTGGTCGTGCATGGTCTTCTCTCCTTGATGGTGAGAGCAAGCTCCCATTGCAGTTTCTCTATGTCTTCGTTTGAGCCGGTGGCAAGAATCGTATAGTATTCATAGGGGCAATTGTCTTCGCCGGCGGTGCCCGGACTGAGCGGGAAGAGAGCTGTCAGTCCCAGATTTGGCTTATCGGTCGGACCATAGTTATACACCAGGAGCACGGCTCCCCTCTGGTAGCGATCCCAGGGGGTGACGCTCAGTGGCTTTAGATTTGGAAAAGTACCGCTCTGGGCAGCCCTGGTCAAGAGACTGCGTGCCATTTTGAGGCTGTCGGCTGCACCGGTGGCGGTGCCGAAAGCAAAGAGGTTGCGGCTGCCGCTTGCACTTCTCTCGAAGTAGTGTGATGGTCCTGCTTGCACTTCCTGGAAGCTCTTACTGAGCTTGACCTGGGTTTGCGTTTCCGCCAGTGTCACTGTTTGTAATTCGACTTTGGGCGCTAATGCTGAATAACCGGCAGCCAGAACCAGGGTTCCTATGAGCAGCTTTATCAAGACGCCGCTGTCGATCTTCCCTTCGGCCGGTCCGCTTTCTTCCGTCTGTCCTGCTTCCAGAATTCTCAAGGTCAGTACCATTAGTAGTGCCGGCAGCGCTAGCACTGCTACTATAAAGGGCGCCAGCAATCCGCTCATGCGCAGGTACTCTTCATGGAAACCGTAGCAATAGGCTATGGCTGCCGCCAGGGGTAAGGCCGCCAGTTTTAGAAAGAGCGGCTTTGTCTCCTCTTGCTTTTCTTCGTACAAACCAGCCAGTCCCAGCATCAGTGCCGGTAACCAGGCCCAGGCAAAGGTTACCAGTACATTACAATTGAAAGTAAGCTCCTGGCTGGTCGGTGCCAGCACAATTCGCCAGTCTGTCGGCAAGGGCAGGTCAATGAGCGAGTGACTGAAAGCAGCCAGTCCGCCGGCAAAGGCCATGAGCGCGAATGTTGTGGCGGCACCGCCGAAGGTGCTCGCTTTCAACCGGTGTTTGGCAATGAAAAGTAGTGCCACATATAGTGCGGTACCGGCGATCAGTGTGCTACTCTCGTGGTGGATGGCGATGTTGATGGAGCCGGCGTTATTAAAAGTGTCTAGCTGTCCGGCAATAAGCTCCTTGAAGGCCGTTGGCTGGAAATGCACCGAGGCCAGTTTTTCAAGCACATTGCCGGCCATGGAAGCGATGGCACCCAGGCAGAAATAACTGAAGATAAGCTTCAGGGATATGGGCTGTGTACCGCTTGCAGTAATGCGGCGACTGGCGAAGAGGTAGAGATAATAGGGCGGACCCACTTCAATAACGCCCCGGAACATGGACAGGAAAATTTCATTGGTGACGCGAAAATCCTGGCAGGCGACGCGAGCGTGAATCTCCAGTATGCAGAAGCTGACTATGGCGGCATAGATGGCCAGGCGCCCACGACTGGGCCAGAGGCGCGAACTATTCATGCTCATGGACCAGCCTACGGTGTGCATGAGCCAGAGCAGCCAGACGCCGAAGAGGAAGAGCATCCAGCTGGAGTGTATGGGGCTTCTGGCAAAGGAAGAAAACTGGAAGGCGTACTCCCAGACAAGCAGGGCGGCAAGGGCCGTCCAGTAAAATAGCCTGTTCAATACGGCCCCGCTCAACTTACCGGCCAGGGCCAGAGCCAGAACCAGTACGGTTTCAGCCAGGAGCACCAGGGCCAGCCAGTGAGTGGAGATGCGGCTCATGGTATTTTGAAAAAGATAGGGACCGGCAAGCTGATAAAGATAGGCGAAGAAGCGGCAAAGCGCTTCGCCAGTACTGCCGCCCTGGGCAAGACCGGCAAAGTAGTAGGCCAGCCAGTCGCTGGTGCTAAACAGCAGGGAAAGTATCAGCCCCACTAGAAGAAGGGGGTTGAGAATTTTGGCAGGCAGGGCCGTATTGAGGGCCTTTGCCACCACCTTGCTTGAGCCCAAAAGCTTGTGCATGATGCCGATGCCGATGAAGTACCAGACCGGCCACAAGTAGGCGTTGGATAAGTTAAGGGAAGAGAGGAGGGCTCCGGCTTGTTGCCCCAGGTTGCTGCGATAGAGCCCCTGTAAGAGAAAGGCCAGAAGGAGCAGCGTGAGGAACCACACTGCCATGGCGCTGTCACTCTTGGTGCCGCGTAAACCAGGTATGGCTGTCGGCTTCGTCGGTAGCCAGGACCACCTGAGGGTGAGGAGGGCCAGGCTTACACCGAGGGGGATGCCCACCACCAGTCCGATGGGTATGGTGCCGACAGCGGCCGGTAGATGCAGGTATTCGGTCAGCCCGGGTCTAAGTGGCGTCATGACGGTCATCTCAACACCGGCTGCTCCTCCCACCAGAACCGCATTGATGGTTGCCAGAACAGCGTTTTTGGTACCGGCCCTGTTAAGGCGTCGCTCACAGAGCGCGAAGGCCAGGAGTACGGCCAGCCCCAGCAAGATATTGCCCCAGGCTCTTGGCAAGAAAAGAGTATTGCTGGCGAGAAAATATAAAGCACCGAGGGCGGTGGCTATGAAGGCCGGTCGGTTGGAAAGCCCGGTGCCGATCAAGAGGCAGGACCAGGCCAGGGGCAGGGTTATAAGCCAGAGCCAGACCGACCAGGCTGGGACCGTGCCGCTGAAGCCGGAGAAGGTTTCTATGGGCACGCGCATGGCGGCGCTTCCGGCAAAGGGTAAAAGCACTAGCAAAAACACGCACAGTTGAAAGACCGGTCTTAAAACCGGCAGCGATTGCGGTGGTGCCTGGCTCAGGTCCAGCCTGTCTTTAGAATAAGTGCGCCAGTAGAAGCGCTCCAGCACCTTCCATACGGCATTGAAAAAGGGGCGCTCCAGTAACTTGCGGCTGAAGCTGCCCAGGCTTTTCACCAGCGGCAGTTTTAGTAGCAGCGCGGCTATAAAGTCGGCTATTTTAGCCAGAAAGGGAAAGAGCCCGGCAAGATAATTGCCAAGCTTTCTGAGCGTGGCAATTATCTGAAAAGGATTCATCTACGACCGATTACTGACCTGCGGTCTTGTCGGTAGCGTTCCAGGACTGTGCTTCCTGCACTGCTTCACCGGGCTTTTCGGCTAGTTTCTTGGTTTCGCTCGTCTCTTCAACCTTAGCTTCCGTTTTTACTTCCGTCTGTGTCGCTTCTGCTTTCACTTCCGGCTTGGATGTGTCGGCTGCTTCTTGTACTTTCTCTTTGGTAGTTTCAAGAGCTGCTTCTTTCTTGCTCTTTTCCTCTTTCGCCTTGTTGGCTTCCATTACCAGAGCGGCAGCCGGTGTTGTCGGTGCGGCAATGCGAGTATCGAGGTTGCCTGAGACAATCCGTTCTACTGTGTCTTTGTCGGTCATCTTGCTCATCAAAGACTGGGAATAAGCAGCCAGAAGTGGGCGCTTGGTCAGGCAAGCCATGTGGTAGGAGCGCACCGCCGTCGAGGAGAGTTGACTGATGGTGCGGGCTCTCACTTCTATGCGTTTGAAAAGGAAGACTTCTTTGTAGAGTTTGTTCTCTTCCGAACCACCGGTGGAGAGAATGAAGGCTGTCTTGACTAACTGGGCACAGGGACCAATCAAGCTAGGAGCCAGACCGGCCACGCCCAGAGCGCTCTGGATGGCGCCTGTGACTACTTCGGTCTTGGTGGTGACGGTGTACTTGGCCAGTTTCTGGGTAGTGGTGGAAAGAATCGGATCTTGCTTGATCACGGCTTCTTCCAGGGTGCGGATGCGGGCCCGCTCTGCTGCCACACCGAGGCTACCGGCGTTGGGGATGGTATTTGGCAGGGTGGCTTTCAGATTTTTGAACTTGGTGACCAGTTTGGCTGCTTCTTCTTCGCCTACCAATACATTCAAATTGGCAGTGGCGTCGGCCAGGGCCTGATCTCTTTCTGCGGCATCTTCACGGTCAAGGGCATCGGCCAGCTCGGCGCAGGCATTTACCGTGGAAACATATTTTTCATCGACGGCTTTTTCCCATTTCAGTTCAGCCGCCAGGGTGGAACTGCTATTGATCTTGCGCTCCATGAGGGCGTTGGCGCCGGAACTGGAAGGACCGACACCACGGTAGTTGAGCAGGTAGTGCAGGAAGTTTTTGGAAATTTCTTTGGCGTTTTGGCCGGAACCCTGCATTTTGAAGAGCTTGCTGTCGGCTTCCACCACTTCCGGATCTCTTTCCATGGCCACGATGGCGGCGGTGTTGATTGCTTCTTCAAAGGGATCTTTGCTGGGGGCAAATTCCACGCACTTCAATTTGGATGAGGTGCTGATGCTTATTCCGGATTCAATTTTCTTGTCTTTTAGATCGACAGTAGTCTCAGTGACGCTGGGCTCGCCGCTGGCAGTGGTGGCTTTGTCCGGTTCGGCGGCAGTGGTGGTACCGGCTGTGGTGTCGGCATTAGTGGTGGTGGCTGCCGCTGTTTCCGCTGCTGCTGTCGGTGCTTGCCCGGCGGCTTCCGTGGTGGCTGACGGGTCGTAGGCACCTTTCAATACCATCGAGGTTTCCTGGTTGGCCGCTACGGCCGCTTGCTGGAAGCTCAGGTTAAGGAGTTGCACAGGCAGAAATTGGGCAAGCAAAAGAGTGCTTGCTACCAGAACAACTCGATTTCTTTTAGCGGTAATCAAAGGAAATTCCCCACACGGTTGACTTGACGGAAACGGACATGACTCGCCTGAAATTCAAGGTCTTTCACTTGACCCGCATATTTGATGTACATGCGAGGCGAAGCATAATTTGGTTTGGCAAATAATACCACTTTATTTCTTCCGCTCCCGCCGCGAACCTTTTATCAGGCAGGCTTGCCACCCATTTTAAGGAAGACAAGAGTAGCTCGCCTCAGGCTGTCAGGAGGAGTCGCCGTTCGCTTCGAATTTTGTAATTGTGCAAGCAAAAGGCTTTGTTCTAACCGGCTAGTCAAGAGGTGTTGCCTTCGCCGAGGAATAGCCAGGGTGATGACAGGGTGATAGAAGTATAGTAAAGATATATAAATTTAGTCTAAGGACCCTTATCGGCTCTTTACTTCATGACTTCCTACCAGGCAATAAAAAAGAGAGGACCGGCCTCTCTTTTTTACTGATTCAACCAAGCATCGGTTATTTGCAAGTAGCGTTCATCTGAATAGAATCGTTCTACCTGTTAATAAACGCGCTTTGGTTTGCCGGTTACTTTCTGCAACTGAACCTTAGCTTTCTGTGGCTCCCTGCCGAAGCTCATGCCCAGGGTTTCGAACAAGGCGATGTCGTTGAGATCCACGTGTCTTTGCACAATGGCGTCTTTAACATCCATATACTCCAGGGTGCCTTCTCTCAGGCTCACCACCGTGACGCCGAAGGTGCCCTGGCTGACCAGTTCAACAGCAGCGGCGCCGGCTTCCAGTCCGAAATTGGAATCTACCGCCGAGCTGAAACCGCAGCGCACCAGGTGACTGGGGCGAATTTCCCGTACTTCCGGAATCTCGTAGACCCCTTCCACAAACTGTCCCGTGCGTTTCATGAACTCTTTCACTTCCGGGTCGGCCTTGATGCGGTCTTCTATTTGTTTGACCACATAGCGTCCGGCGCCCATCAGTTTTCTATGTCCGAAAGAATCCGGCTCGGAACTCATGTCTACCAGCTCGTTGCCGGAAGCATCTTTCAAGCCTTCCGCCACCACTACCATGGCTGTACCGGCATGCACGTCGCTTTCTTCGATGCGCTTGATGAAAGCTGCTTTCACATGCTTGTAGAGCACATCGAAATCAACCGGTACTTCCGGAATCAAGACGGCATCAGCATCAGCGGCGACACCGCCGCGAAAGGCGGTGTGTCCGGCATAGCGGCCGAAGACTTCCATGACAATGATGCGATTATGGGTGCGCCCCGTGGTTTTCAGATCTCTAACTGCTTCTGCAATGCGATTGATGGTGGAGTCGCCGCCCACACTGTAAGGCATCAAATCCAGGTCCATGGTCTTGGGCGCATGCACGCAGGGAATTCCCTGACCGGCAAGATCTGCCACCACCGAGCCGGTATCGTCACCACCGGCGATGACAAGCGCGTCGAGGTTGAACTTCTTCAGTCCGGCTTTAATACGATCGTATTTACCGGCATCTTTGATTTTGGAAACTTTTACCCGTGAATTACCGGCTTCGGAGCCTGCCACAATCACTTCAATTTCTTCCAGTCTTTCTCTGGTCAGCTCGGTCAAACTCTTGATATCGACGAGATTGTAAAGACCGGCGTAGCCGTTGGGAATAATGAAGGCTTTCATGCCCTTGCTGAGTGCGTTCAGGGCAGCGCCCTTGATGACACCGTTAAGACCGCCGCAGTCTCCGCCCGATGTAATGATGCCTATGTTTTTCACGGTTCCTCCAGGCTTGCTTGGCTCAAACAACTGTTATTGTTTATCATGCTCAAAGGTCTGGAATACTTCCTTATTTAATTCATAATCTATATGTTAAGAAGACCAGAGACCTCAGTCTTGTGGGATACCTGAAGCGTGCATGAAATAGAGTCACTTGAGGAATTGTTTCAAGTCCTGGCTAAAGGGCGTGGGCTTTCCGGCTTTGCCGTGCAGGGGCTCGATCTTCGTCAGGCGGAAGAACTATTGCGGGCTGCCGAGGTGAAAGATGCTTACTTCTTAGGCTGCCTCATGAGTCAGAACCTTGAACACGATATGGAAAGGCGCGGCGCTTGCGTATTTCCGGCTCTTAATGGTTTCGCCTTTAAGCCCTTCCGCCCCAATCTCTATACAGCGGCAGAACTGTACGACAAATTCGACTTTGAAGATCCCCACACCTATGATGACTGTCTTGATGCGGTAATTATGCAGCAGTGGCGCCGCCTGGGCGGTGCCAGCCCGCGGGGCTTGATCAATTCACTGGCCCAGCGCCTGCACGATCATTCCATTGCCAACGCCATGGAGGAATTCCTCGCGCAGATGTCGCGCACCAGGCGCGGTGTTGTAGCCGTTATGGGCGGGCATGACATGAAGCGTGGTGCTCAAGAATACGCCGGTGTGGCCTTGCTTGCCTGGCATTTGAGCCGGCTTGGTTATCTCATGGTATCGGGTGGCGGTCCCGGCGCCATGGAAGCCACTCATCTGGGAGCCTGGTTTGCAGCCCGAGAAGTAGAAGAGTTGGAAGAAGCAATTTCTTACCTCAGCGAAGCTCCGGTTTATACAGATCCCCTCTGGCTCAGCCTCGCCCATAAAGTCATGAATGATTATGCGCCGCCCGAAGGAGACTTGCACTACAGCCTTGGGGTGCCGACCTGGCTTTACGGTCATGAACCGCCCACGCCTTTTGCTACCCACATTGCCAAATATTTTGCCAACAGCTTGCGGGAAGACGGACTGGTTACCATCGCCACCGGCGGCATCATTTATGCCCCCGGCTCAGCCGGCACCATCCAGGAAATCTTTCAAGATCTAACTCAAAATCACTATCTTACAACCGGTATGGCAAGCCCCATGATCTTCTTCGGGCGCGAATACTGGAGCCGCGTTAAACCGGTTTATCCTTTCATCAAACAACTGTCGGCAGGCAAGCTCTACGACAAAGTATTAGCTCTCTGTGACGAAGTGGACGAGGTGGTTGATTATATAGTCAATCATCCGCCTATCATCGCTCCCAGGCATCATTAGGAAGGTTCTTTTGCGAATTGCAATTATGGGAACGGGTGGGGTTGGTGCCGTATTTGGTGCCAGATTGGCTCATGCCGGGGAGGATGTCACTTTTGTGGCCCGCGGCAAGCACAAAGAGGCAATTGTGGCTGGCGGTCTGCAAATCAAAAGTGCCGAGCGCGGCGACCTTTTGATTAAGCCCTGTCGAGTGGTCTCTGCTTTTGAGCAGGAGCCACCCTTCGACTTCATCTTTGTTACCGTCAAGCTCTGGGATACCGAGACCGCTATTGAGACCATCAGACCTGTTGTGGGTGAAAACACTACCGTTATTTCCTTCCAGAACGGCATCAGCCGCGATGAACTTTTGCAGGCTGCTTTTGGGGCGCATAGGGTCATGGGTGGTATCAGTTATGTCGGTGCCACCATCAGCGCTCCCGGCCTGATTGAGCAAAAAGGAACGGTGCAGAAACTGGTTTTTGGGGAATACGACGGCACCATTTCCCCGCGGGCCCTTTCCTTGAAGGCGGCCCTGGAAAAGGCCGACATCGAAGCTGTGGTGGTAACCGATATTCTTTCTTCGCTCTGGCAAAAATTTGTGGTGCTTGTGGCCATGAGTTCTCTCACCGCCAGTGTCAGGCAGCCAATTGGGCCGGTGCGAGCCAATGCCAAGACAAGGGAGTTGTTGCAGCGGGTCATGGAGGAGGTGGTGGCAGTTGCCACTGCCAGCGGTGTTAACCTTCCTGCCGACCTGGTTAGTGATCGCATGGCTTACCTTGACGGTCTGGCTCCCGATGTTACTGCTTCCATGGAATACGATTTGCGTGTGGGCAATAGGCTGGAGTTGCCCTGGCTGGCCGGCACGGTTGTAGCGCTTGGTAAAAAACTTGCGGTGGCCACTCCGGTTTCGAGCACACTCTGTGCCATACTTGACCCTTACGTTAATGGGAGAAGTTAAAAATGGTTCGTACCTATTCGACTATGCTGGAACTCGGTACCGCTGCTCCCCACTTCAGCTTGCCTGATGTGGTCTCCGGCAAGACCATCACTCTGGAAGACTTCTCTACCTGCCGCGCTTTGCTGGTGATGTTCATTTGCCGTCATTGCCCTTACGTCAAGCACATTCAAAGCGAGCTTTCACGGCTCGGTACTGATTACAACGACAGTGGGCTTGGCATTGTGGCCATTTCAAGTAATGATGCTGAGGCTTACCCTGCTGATAGCCCGGAGTCGCTGAAAGAGTTCGCTCTGGAAGAGAAGCTCAATTTTCCCATTTGCTATGACCAGGATCAGTCGGTAGCCAGGCGCTATGAAGCCGCTTGCACCCCCGACTTCTTTCTCTTTGATGCCAACAAACGCCTTGTTTATCGCGGTCAACTAGATGACAGCCGCCCTTCCAGCGAGATTCCCGTCACCGGTGCCGACCTTCGCAATGCCATCGACGCCGTGCTTTGCGGTTCGCCCTGTGCGTCCGAGCAGAAGCCCAGCCTTGGCTGCAACATTAAGTGGAAGCAATCGTAAATTACACAATTGCAAAACATCTTGTTAACCGATTCGCCTCTAACATGTTGTCACTGTCGGAAAAACGATCATTCGCCGACTCTTACAATCTAAATTAAGAGGGGAACATCATGTTGGATGGTGTTTGTGAGCCCGCCGTCGCCATTGCGACCGAGCTTGAACTTTGTGACGCTTCCATTTTTATCGGCAAGTACGAATTTGCCGGACCTTTTGATAAACCCGCTGATATTGCCGAGGAACGCGGCGTGTTTGCCGTACTCTGCTACCACGACAGAGAATACGAACTTCTGGATATCGGCTTTGCCGATAATCTGAGAAAAGCCCTCATGGAGCATCCGGATCACGATGACTGGCTGGATAACTGCACGGGTACCCTGGCTGCTGCGGTTTACTACGAACCTCAAATGTCCGAGGACGAAGCTATCCTTTTGATTGATTCCATAGAGCGTGAGCTCAGCCAAAACGAGATTTAAGGGCGACGCGCTCTAGAGTTCCGGTATGTAGTCGGCCGGGAAGAATTCTTCTGCCGACCACCACTCGGCAAAGACTTCCGGATTCTTTGGATCTAGAGCCATGGACCTTGCTTTTGGCACATGTTTTAGAAGCAGCCGCTGAGGTAGTTTGGGAAAGACCTTTTTAAGCTGGTCTTTATTGAGGGGCTTGCTTTCGATCTTCAAAAACAGACCACCAGGCTCAACGGACACAAGCGGGTTTTGCTCAAGCTCAGATAGTTCTGCTCTATAGGCGCCGCCAAACCAGGCCAGCCAGGTGGGCGCCACAGGCAAGCCCGGCCAGCCCCGGCCGGGCAAAAGTTCGTAACCTTCAGTATCGACGCTGTGCCATATGGTCTGTTTGTCTATATGCACGTTTCTGACCACGAAGGCTGCTGCGTAGAAGGCATTGGTTACCGAAGCCACCTGTTTGAACAACTCCACCAGAGCGTTTATCCTGCTTGTGTCCTGGCGCATGGCGCCCAGGTCAAAATCTAGGGTGATGTAGTTGTAGAGTCTTACTTTGTTCGGTCTCGGGTCGCCAATGCAGACAGTGCCGCTAACACAGGGATAAGTAGAGCGAAAGAACAGCATATCGCCGTAGGGGCTTTTGCTGCAGTCGCTCCAGCTTCTAATGAAGAGTTCAAAGTCTTTGGGACCGGTTTTGTTTGTTAGCGGTTCATACTTGCCGTACTTGACGGGCAAGGCTTCCGGGTAATGGCTCTTGAGTGTGTTGATAAAAGCTTCGGCCAGGCTGGTTTGCTCTGCCGAAAGTGGCAGGCACCACTGCAGGGTCAGGCAGTCGCTGCTTTTCTTACCGTTGCCTGTCAGATTTTTGAGAATATTGAACACGTCTGTCCGCTTGCCTTTCCTTAGCGCCCAAGACTATAGCAAATCTTCTTTCCCATGCGCACTGCGGCTACACTCCTCTTTAGATGGACATTACTGTTCTAAGAGTGGCTGTGACTCTTATCTTTCGCGCGGTTCTGTTTGCCTTCGGTAATTTCGGGGTATAGACTGTATTGTGCTCGGAGGCGCTATCACATGTCTATTGATGAGAATAGCGACAAGTCTGTAAATGACTGGGACAAGACTTGCTGGCGTAAAGAATTAGATAATAGTGATGGACAAATGGTTCGCAATGCATCGAGCGAACAGGTTGAGGCAGCCAGAGCGCTAAATTTAAATCAGCCGGACGGAAGTTTACGCCACTACCAGGTTGGCGTCAGCGGAGAAAGTCTTGCTGATCAAAGTAAGAGCATTGAACTCGTCGAGGGTGATGTCATTGTTAGCCGCACTAGGCCAGGTCACGAAGATGCCTTTATTAAGAGCAAGCGATTGCCACAGGTTGCGTATGATTTGAATGACGCGCAGCGTGACTTGACAAGCTTGCTCAAAGGTATTGAAAAGTCTCTCGGCGCTGACGAAAAAACAAGCGGAAAGCCTAAGGCTCCTGAAGGAAAGGACATCTCATTAAATGATTTCTTCCACAAGTACAGCTCATCTTTGGCCGATGCATACAACCAATCGAAGGCTCTTAAGCCAGGCGAGCCGGGGAATTCGCCAACTTTGGAGGCAATTGTAGACAGGATGTTTGCCATTCCTTGGGCTGACAAATTGAAAATCAGAATCGACCGCTGGGCAAGGAACTCCGAGTATAACAACAGTGAGAATACTCTGGTAGTGCACCCAAACAAAGATCCTCTCAAGTATTTGCAGAATGCTGGGCATGAGGCATATCACGCTTCGCATCAGTTTCTTAGCAAGCTATATGGTGAGAAACCCGTTTCAAATAATGAGTATGTCAGAATCAAGGTCGATGGCGAGGTGGAGGCAATCCTTCATGAAATCGAAATCGGTAAAGAGCTAGGTGCAAAAGGTGCAAGACCGGTTTACTTTGAGCAAGAACCCGCGCCAGAAAGAGAGCATCTGGTCAATCTTGAAGACCTATACGCCAAAAGAGGACGAGAAGGACTTTATCAGTTTCTGCTGGATGCCAGACCGGCAAATCACAAGCCTTCATACAGAGAGACTTTTGCAATGGCATATCCAGAGTATGTCAAAGACTTCTTGATTAACAAACAAGCTGTGGAAGCCCTGATGAAGAAATGGCAGGCTGCCGGGCATTACAGATCCGATTTATAGCTTGCTCCAATTGGTTGAGTACACGCAGAACCTGACTACCTTTCCGTTTTTTAAGCTCATAATTGCGATTGTGGCGGCATACCCTTCCCGACTAGAGTTTACTTCAGTTAATGCATAAGCCAGCTCGCCTTTCTTGGGGTTAAAATCGCCAACCCCAATAGCCGCTTCTAGCTGCGTTTTTGTCATACCGATTAGTTTTGGCCCGATCTTGGCTAGATTCTCCCAGCGTTCTGCGTCATTGCGGCCTATAACCTTCGGAATCTCGTAGCCGCGTGAACAAATGTCTTTAGCGCCAACCAACCCCTGCGCCGCACCAGTCCCCTCAGATGCGACCAAACAAAAGCACATTAATGGCAGGAACCTATACACAATCAAGAATGCTTCCTCGTTCCGTTTTTTCGCTGGTTTAAATGCAGTTTGATGGCTCTGTTCGTCAGGCAGTCTGGCTTTTATCATCCTAAAGGTATTGGGACGACTTCGCAAGATCCCACATGCGAAGAACCTATTCTTTCCTGTAGATGATTTGCTGCGCTTCGCGATATTACATTGAGGTTTTGCCTAAAAGGGTCTCACCAGACCTTGTTAAGGGTGAGGGGTTATGGCGAGCACGGTAATGGTGCCAATAGAACCTTCTTCACTGGACTTCGGCGGGTAGTAGCTCCAGAAGATCCGGTAGGCGGCCGGCGTGTTGTTTTCAGCGTATGCCTCAAATACTTCGGCACCTTCCGGTCCTTTCAGGGAATCGTACTTGTGTGTGTTCAAAGACGGATGCGCGGGATTGTCTGTTAAGAATCGGAGTGCCTTAACAACCGCTCTGAATCTTTTTTGCAAGTTTCTGTCTTTACTAAGTTCATCGAACTGCTTCTGTGCTTCTTCCGTGTAAATCAGCTCGAATGACAATTATGCTTCCTCGTCTTCATCAAAGTTTGGAAGATTTATGGATGCTACTTTTCCAGCTTCTGCTTCAGCAATGCCGCGCTTGATTGAGGCAATTCGATCGGGGTTTTCCCAAACCCATGCTTCATATGCCGGCACAGACTTGACTGGGTCGAGTAGGATTTGACCGATTTCGTTTTTCAATATCCTGTACCTGACCCCAGCTTCTGTGACCACCGCTGAGCCGAGGTTTACCCGTCGCTTACTGTCGGGCTCAGTTTCTTTGCCGGTGTATTGCCAATTTGTCATAGCAGGGCTCGACCCATGAGGTAACCTTCTATAATCCTACAACTGGTGGGAAAGTTCCGCAAGTGGGATTTTCCCACCGGGCGCCCTGTAATCTTTGTGGGTGTCAGACCCTCATCGGATTCAGCAGGATTCGGAGCGAATAGGTTTAAATTGTTGCAGGCCGCCGATAGTAACTCATTCCCTTGTTACGCTGCACGCACCTTGAAGATCATCTCCTCGGAATCGCTCTCGTCAAAGGGCTCGCCTCTCCAGCCGCCCAGAAGTGTTTCGACATAGAGTCCCGATTCTTTCAGATGTGCTTCGATTTCTTCTCTTGAGAAGAAGCGCAGTTCGCTTATGGAAGAGAGAGTTTCACAGGCGCCGTCTTGAAATTGATAGCGCAGTTCAAAGCGCATGCGATTGCCCTCCATACTCAGGAGGTGTCTTGACTCTAACACTGTTGTAGAAGGGAGAGTCAGTTCCATCTGGTAGTCCCAGCGGCTTGCCCAGTTCACTAACGGGTTGCGTGATTCGAAGACGATCAGACCCCCAGGCTTAAGGTGCTTCTTCATGACGGCAAAAGTTGCCAGTACATCGCTGTCTTCCAGTAAAACCTGGAAGGCATGACCGGTCATGATGATCAAATCAAAGCGCTTTTGGCTGTCATAGGTTTGTGCCGGGCTCTGCACCCATTCTATCTGAGCGCCAAATGGTTTCTGTCTGGCTACGGCAAGCATGGCCTGCGCCGGATCTACGCCGGTGACGGTGTTCTTCTTTCGGGCATAGGCATCGGCCAGAAGTCCTGTGCCGCAGCCCAGATCCAGAACCTTCAGACCACCCTGGTGAGCCAGTGCTAGATAAAAGTCTCTGTCTATCGACCAGCCGCTATCCAGATCATAGAGCGCCGCCAGCCTGGGATTTTCGTAATGAGTATCAATCATTTATTTGAGACCGTTGCTTGTCTTGGCTGGAGGCACTGCTGATGGTTTGCCTGTCGGCGACTCCACAGGCAGAACTACTTCACCAATGGTGATACCATCAGGATGGCTCAATATTTTAAAGCTAATGCGGCTGCCTGGCTTTGGCGTATGCTTGAAATAGAGCCGGCCGGCGCTGCTTTCTCCTGGAAAGATGAGGCGTTTGCCGAAGCGCATACCGGCGAACTCACGCCTTTGTTGGTCGGCTCCGTAGTACAGACCGGCGTCGGCATGTTTGCGATCTAAATAGTCTTTAGCTACCGGACCCGCTCCTATGGTGGCTAGCGAACCGCCTACATAGAGCAGATCGGAAGGTACATTAACTTTGGCCGGCGGCTTAATTACCTGGTTACGACTTATTAGTGGATTCTCGCTTTCCCGTTTATATCCGTGCAGGGAATTTTCATCAGCTCTGACGTTTGCAAGCGTTGCTGAGTCTCCATCCACCAGCACGGCCCGTTTGGAGTTGCTGACGAATTTGACGTAGATGGATTTTTGTCCGGCTTCCACGTAAGCCGAGCCTGACAGCTCGTCGGCATTGAAGGTGGCATCGAGGGCTTTTTTCTCTTTTGCTTCCACTTCCGGCGAGAGGGGGTCTTCTCTTTCTTGCAGGGGCTGAGCCTGAGCTGCACTGGCGCACCAGAGCACCAGTGATATTAATGCCAGTGCCAGTCTAGTTGATTTCATGTCTTGCTTCCCTGGTGCTGTCTTCCTGGATTTTGCCGTCTCTTACCTTGATGACGCGGCGGGCATGTGAGGCTGTTTCCGGATCATGGGTGACGATGATGACGGTCATGCCCTCATCCACCAGACGGTTGAAGAGTCCCATGATTTCTCTTGAAGTGGTGCTGTCCAGCGCCCCTGTGGGTTCGTCGGCAAGTAGAATACGGGGATTATTGACGATGGCCCGGGCGATGGCCACCCGCTGTTGTTGCCCGCCGGAAAGTTCGTTGGGGCGGTGACTGATTCTCCCTTCCAGCCCCAGTTCTTTCAAAGCCAGCTCAGCTTTCACCTTTCGTTCGCCGGCTGAAATGCCGGCGTAAACTAGAGGAAGCATGACGTTTTGCAGGGCGGTCATACTGGCCAGCAAATTGAACTGCTGGAAGACGAAACCGATAGTGCGATTTCTTATGGTGGCCAACTCGTCGTCGCTTCTGGCGACTATATCCTGCCCATCGAGAATGTAGGTACCGCTGGTGGGTTTATCCAGGCAGCCGATGATGTTCATTAAGGTCGACTTGCCGGAGCCGGAGGTGCCCATGATGGCCACATATTCCCCCTGCTTGATGCTGAGAGAGACCCCTTGCAGGGCGTGCACCGGTTCTGCTGCCAGGTTGTAGCTTCTGGTTATCTCTTTCAGCTCGATGATGGTTTCGTTTGCCATTACTTACTCTGAGCGCAGGGCTACAATAGGGTCGAGTTTGGCCGCTTTCCTGGCTGGATAAATACCGAAGAAAAGACCGATGGCTAGAGATACGAAAAAGGAAAGCAGCACCGATGATGGTGTCACTACCGTTGTCCACTGGGCAAACTGACTTAGGGCGGAGGCGCCGGCCAGACCCACGCCAATCCCCAGGATGCCGCCGGTAACCGACATGACCACGGCCTCGATGACAAACTGGCTTAAGATTTGCGAGTACTTGGCGCCGATAGCCTTGCGTATGCCTATCTCCTTTGTGCGTTCCGTCACCGACACCAGCATAATATTCATGATGCCGATGCCTCCCACCAGCAGTGAGATACCGGCGGTGGCACCTAGCAGAAGGCTGAAGACACCGGTGATTGACTGGGCGGTTTGCATGATGTCGGCCTGGGTGCGCAGGGTGAAGTCGTCGGCATCCGGTGATTGAATATTGTGACGCAGCCTCAGTAAATTGGTAATCTGAAACTGCGCTTGCATGTCTTCGCCTTCCTTGGCTCGCACCAGAATGCTCTTTACTTGCTTGCCGGTGACGGCGTTCAAGCCTACTAGAGTGGCATAGCCTGTGGAGAGTGGAATAAATATCTGGTCGTCCATGTCCATCATCTGGGTGACGCCTTTGTGTTCCATCACACCGATTACATCGAAGAGTTCGCCCCGAATCAAGACTTGTTTGCGCAGAGGGTTTTCGTCAAAGAAAAGGTTGTTAGCCGTGGTTTCGCCCAGTACGCAAACTCTGGCTGCTTCTTTTAAGTCGTTCAAGCTGAAGAAGCGCCCTTTGGCCGGGAAGAAATTGCGAATATCCGTGTAGGAGGGTTCAGTTGCCACCACCGAGGTGGATGTGTTTTGCTCGCCGCGTTGCACCTGGAAGGCGGAGTTGTATTGGGCGGCCACGTCTTCCACCGCCGGGCAGTTCTCGCGTATGGCCTGGGCGTCGTCATAGGTGAGGGTGGCGGCGGAGCCCTGACCCTGGGAGATGCTCGACAGGTTGGCGGCACCGGGACGCACATAAATGAGGTTGACGCCCAGTGATTGCACTTGCTTTTCTGCTTCCAGTTTGGCCCCCTGTCCGATGCCCAGAAGGGTGATTACGGAGGCGATACCGATGACGATACCAAGCACGGTCAACCCGGAGCGCAATTTATTGCTCAGGATGCCCTGCCAGGCTATGCCCAGTAGTTCACGCAGATTCATAAACTAGGGGCCCATGCCTCTGCCCATGCGGTTGCCGCCGCCCATGCGCATGGCCGAGGCGCCGGGACCGCCGGTGGCGCCGGGCATGCGACCGCCATAACCTTCTTTAGCCAGTTGCTCGCGACTGAGACCTTGAAAGATTTTGTCGCCGGGCTTAAGTCCTTCCAAAATTACAATGTCTCTGCCTACAGCAGGGCCGGTTTTAACAGCTTTGAATTCAGGCTCGCCTTTCTTGTCCGGCAGGAAGACCCCGGACTGTCCTTTGCGGGAGATGACGCAGACTGTTGGCACGGTCATGGCATTTTCCAGTTCGCCGACAATAAATTTGGCGCTCACATTCATGCCTGCCAGTAAGTCGCCTTTGCTGTCGTCGATGGGTTCGGCATGTACTTCAAAGGTGGTGACGTTGGATGTGACTATGGCCGCCGGTGCAATTTGCGTTACCCGGCCGTGGAAAATGCGGTCAGGAAAAGCCGTAGCTGTGATTTCTACCGGTTGTCCAATCTGAATCTTGGGCAGATTGGATTCGGATACTTGTGCCACCATTTCCAGCTTGCCGGCCAGGGCCACAATGGAACTGGATGTGGCGGAGGTGGTGGCGGCAGAAGTGGTGGGCGTCACTATCGCTCCGGCATCGGCATATTTTTGAGTGATTACCCCGGCAAAGGGAGCCTTGATGCGGGTGTCGTTCAAGAGGCTTTCCATGCGCATCAGTTGCCCTCTGGTTTGCATGGAATTATGCTCGGCGGCGGCTATGTCTTCTTTACGGAAGCCCGAGCGCATCAAATTGTGCTGCTCGGTGATGGCGGATAACTCAGCCAGGCTCTGGGCCAGAGCCGCTTCCGCCTGTTCCTTCTCTTGCACGGCTGCCCTCAACTGAGAGCGAGTGACATCGGCTGCCATATCGGCATCGATGCCGGCTTGATCAGAAACAGCCCCTTCTTTTGCCAGCATGGTCTGACGTTTGGCATAGGTTTCATTGCGATTCAATTGAATCTTGAGAGATTCCACCTGGGCTTCCAGGCGCTGGATATTTTCCCTGGCCTGACGGGCGGCATTTTTGGCCTTCAATTCCTGGTAGCGAGCCTGGGCCACTTCCTGGGGGCGGTTTCCCGACTTCAGTTTATTGACGTTATCGAGGCTGGCCAGATAGGCTCCCCGAGCGGCCGCCACCTCTCCAAGTAAATTACTGTCGTCCATCACCGCTATCAGTTGACCTTCTTTCACCCGGTCCCCTTGCTTGACCAGCAGGGCTTTCAGCAAGCCGGTTTGCTTGGGGCTTAGTTTCACTTCCCGGTCTGGTTTGATGACGCCGGTGGCCAGCACTGTAATTTTGGCTCTACCGGTTTTCACTTCAAAGAGATTCTTCTGTGCTTCCACGGTTTCAGCCGCTTTCTGGCTGCTTGTAGTGTAGTAGTAGCCGCCGGCGCCAAGCCCCAGTAGAGCCAATACGATGAGCCCGGCTCTAACTTTGCCTTTTACCGGTCGAGGTTCTTTTCTTTGAATCTGTGGGGCGATTGTCATATCAATAAGCATACTAACAAAGTTGTAAATTCGTCTTCAGGGTTTGGGGTTGCCTTTCAGGCTGATGGGGCGGTTCACCTCCCGGGTGAGGCTATCGAGGGATATCTGACCGGTATCGCGCAAGAGTTGAGCCTGGGCGATGTTGTAGTTGATGACCGCCTGCACATGGTTGGTGAGGGCGGTTACATAGGCTTGCTGAGCCTGGATCAGCTCAAGGTTGATGCCCTGACCGTAGGTGACTCTTAGATTGGCCAGGCGCAACTGCTCGGCACCGGAAACAACGGCTTCCGCCGCCACTTTCACCTGTTCTCTGGCCGTGAGCATATTCAGGTAGGAGGAGCGCACCTCCTGCATGACCGTTATGTACTGCTGATTGGCCTGCAAGAGTGCTTGCCTGGCCAGGGCTCTGGCTGAAAGTGTGTTGAAAGTATCCGGTATGCCCATGCTGGGAATCGACCAGCTCAGGTCGAAACCGGCCGAGACCGAGCGGGCTCCGGCTCCGCTGATGCCTATGCCGGCCCCTGATGAGCCTGTGGGAATGACCACGGTGGAGCCGGCCAGGCTGCCGGAACCGCCTGAATTGCGACTGTTCTTGGATTCGGTCAGGGACGTGAAAAACTGGAAAGTGGGGTAGAGAGGCGCCTGGGCTACTTGAATATTGCGGCTGGCAGCCATTCTCAGGTTTTCATATTGTTTCAGCTCGGGGCGCAGCTTGAGGGTTGTTGCCACCAGGTTGTCTACATTTACATCCGGGTCGATGAGCTTGAGCTCTCGTACCACTGTTTCCTGAGGAATGAAGTTTATCAACATGCTTGTGTTCAAGACCCGGGCCAGAGTTAGCGCCGCCTGACGCACCAGCACCTGCTGCTGCAAAAGGGCTTGCTTATCGAGGGCCAGCTGGGTTCTTGACTGGTAAATGGCAAAATTGGTGCCTACACCGGCATTTTTTAACTGCTCATTGAGTTTGAGCTGGGTGCGGGAAAGCTCCACCGACTTGACCCTGATTTGCAGCAGGGTCTGGTTGAGAAGCAAGTTATAGTAACTCTTGTAGGCATCTAAGAGGGCGTCGTTGACTGAAGCCGAATAGGCGTTTTTAGCGGCCCGGCTGCGGTAGAGCGCCGCCTGGGCGCCGTACATGATGCGCCCGCCCTGGAAAACCGGATAGCGCACCGTGGTGGAAGTGGTGAAGATGGTGTTGGGCGCCGCCGTCGGTGTATCGACCCTTTGACCCCGGTAGGTGAGAATCAAGTCGGGCACGAAGCGACCGAGGGCGCCGTAGTAAAGGTAGCGCTGCGATTCGAAACCGGCTTGCGAAATGCGAATAGGCAGGCTGTTTTCCAGAGTGATTTCCAGCACCCGTTTGAGGGAAACCGGCTCGTTGAAAGACGCTTCCAACTGAATGGGGGGCAATTTGCCGCCGCCAATGGGGAGTAACTCGGAGATTGGCACCGGTGCAATTTGCACCTGCGTGGCCTCTTCGTTCTGTTTCTTTGAAAGAGCCGGATCTTGCTTACTGGCGTCGTATGGAAGACTGGATGAGGAGCCCGGATAGAGATCTTCAAGGGTGGAATTGGGGGATGGTCTCGGCGGCGCTTGCCGGGTTTGTGGGCTACCGTCGCTTATGGGTGGTCTCAGCGGCGTCGTCTCCGGCGTTGAAGCTTGGGTTCCCGACTGCGTCTGAGTTTCCGCTTGAGCCTGAGCCTGAACTTGCGCTTGAACCTGCGCTTGAGCCTGCAAAGGAACCTGCAAAGGAAGGGCTGCCTGGATGAGAAGCAGGAGGGCGAGGGCTGGATTGAGGGGTAACCTTTGCATCAATTTTTGCGGCAATTAAGAGGCTCGGGGAGGGGGTGGACTTTAGCCTCTGTGCTTAGTATTAGACGTAATTTCTCTGCCAAAGGTTCAATTATAATAGATTACAATTATTACACTTTGGTAAGTCTTGCAAAAGCACCCGTGGGCGTCCATTTCCGGCGCAAACCCTGGAGTCTCAGGAGCAATCTTGGCTGGAAGCAACTATACGTTAGCACGGCCGGCTCCCTGTTTATGCTTCGTAGCTTCCACATTGACCGCCTGAAACCCCACCCCTAAAGTGGGGCTGTCTCGCTCCCTTGAGGCAATTCAATCTATGGTGCAAACTATGCAAAAGCCTCCGGCTCTTGCCGGAGCAAACGCGGCCTCGATGCGGCTGCAGAAATGGCATGCCCTGGCGGCTACCTTCCTTGGCGAGTCTTTCGACGCCATGGATGCCACCATCTATTTCATTGCCATGTTCCCGGCTCTTTCAGAACTTCTGAAAACCAAGGATGCCACCACCATTGGCTACCATGGTGCCCTCATTTTAGCCACCTTCATGGTGGGCTGGGCTCTTGGTAGTGTGCTCTTTGGCATGGTGGCCGACCGCTTCGGCCGGGTCAAGACAATGATGTGGACTATCTTGCTTTATGCCGCCGCCACCGGGCTCTGCGCCTTCGTGCATAGCTGGTGGGAACTGGCCCTCTGTCGCTTCTTTGTAGGGCTTGGTATCGGCGGAGAAATCAGCATAGGTTGTGTGCTTCTTGGTGAATCCTGGAGCAAGAGCCGTCATTCAAGGCTCTGGGCCATGAGCGTCATGCAGACCTCCTTCGGACTTGGTTGCATGCTCACGGGGCTTTTTAACTTGGGTTCCGGTGAATTCGGTTGGCGCTACCTTTTCCTGGTGGGCATCCTGCCGGCTCTCGTTACCTTCTATATTCGCAGCCGTCTAAAGGAGCCACAAACCGTAGAGCGCATGCTGGAAAAGCGGCGCACTGGCACTTTGCCGCAGGCCGGAGTTAACCCCATCAAGTTGGCTTTCAGCGGCGAAAATCGAGTCAACACCCTGGTCGCTACGGCCATGGCCGCCTCTGCCATTGTGGGCTACTGGGCCGGCATATCCTGGATTCCAGCCTGGATCAACCAGCTCACCGGTGCTGTCGCAGTGGAAGAGCGAAGTGCCGCCATGCTCTACCTTTCCGTAGGCGGCATCCTGGGTTGCTTTATCGTGCCGGACATGGTCAGGCGCCTGGGCTACCGAAAGTCATTCGTGCTCAGTTTCCTTGGCTGTCTGCTTTCGACCCTGGGGCTCTTTCTGACAGTCAACCACTACAGTAGTGTGATCAATTACTGGACCTTCCTGATCGGCTTCATCATCGGCATTCCCTTCACACTGCTCACCGCCTACATCTGTGACTGTTTTGCCACCCACGTGCTTGGTACCGCCTCCGGTATCGCCTGGGGCGCCGGACGCATTTTCGCAGCCGTGATGGCACTGTGCACCGGTCCCATAATCGCCTTCTTCCACGGCTCCTACGGCATGGCCGCGGCCTGTGTGGAACTGGTTTACATTGTGGGTATGGGTGCAGCCTTCTTTGTGAAGGATCTGCAGTTGGAAGACCTCTCGGTTTTATCCGAGACTGCCGTTCTGGTGTCAGAAAGAAGCAGGTAGAAGAATCAGTGCTGATTCTTCTTGTGACCCGGCGGTCTAATGGCACTGTCTTCAGTCTGCCTGCCGCCGCCACCACCGCCGCCACCGCCCATACCTTTGCTGGGTTCGCCCTGGGCTGCTTTTAAGTCATTTAGCAGGGTGGCGGTGCAAGCCATCTCGTGCAACCGTTTGGCTAGTTGCGGGTCTTTCACTACTTCTCCGAAGCTTTCTTTGTTGGCAAGGGAGCGGCCCTTTTCGTCATGGGTTTTGATTACTTCCGGTGCTGAGTTCCGGTTATCCGCACTGACGGCATAACGGCTTCGGTCGGAAGCAGCTTGCTCTGCCGGTCTCAGGTTCGACACCATGAAGACTTCATACCCGGATGAATTGCCGCCGCCTGAGAAATGAGCTTCTGAGGCATTCTTCAAGTCACGCTCCATAGCGCTTTGAAGTTTGGTGTTGGCCCAACTCAAGTCGGGATTGAGGTTGGCGCAAACGTCGGGTCTTTCAGTTTTAGTAAGTTGGTCGGATGGCTTGTGATTGTCCATAGAATAGAAAAGCTCCTGCTAGGGGGCACTTTCAATTTACTTAAGAGAAATGGCATTCTTGTGGCACGAACTTCTATCCTTGAGCGATTTCATGCCTGCCTGCTTGTTGGACACGCTTCAGTCCGGCTCCCCTCTAGTCTTTACTTACAATTCTTACTGTTCTGCCTTGTTCGACTGGCCTTAACCAAGCTCAGTTAAGCGGTCGGCGGAGTCGATATGTCCTAGCTCTTGCGCCCGCAAAAACCACACCCTGGCCGACTTGCGCTTGCCCTGCTCCATTTCTTCCAGCCCCAACTCATAGACTGCGTCGATGACGTCGCCATGGGCAGCCTCTTCCAGCAGTTCCATATAACGCTGGGTGTCCTGGTTGACGCCGCGGCCGTCCCGGTATAGAAGCGCTAGATAGTATTTGGATTCGGCGTCATTGAGTTCCACGGCCTGCCTATACCAGTGGGCGGCCACTTTGGCATCGGCCGTCACTCCGTAGCCCTTATCGTAGTGATAGCCCAGGTAGCGCATGGCTTTCTCTGAGCCGTTTTCAGCAGCTTCTTTGTAATATCTTACGGCTCTTTTGTAATCGGAGGCCAGTTTTCCGAGACCTTCAAAGTGCCAGAAACCCAGCCAGACAAGTTCGCTAAAGGATGAGACATCCTCATTTTCTAGTAAGCAAAGGCAGTACTGCAAACCCTCTTTTAATTCGTCCATGGAATCATGTCTATCCGCCGGATCTTTAGCTCGGGCTTTGAAAATAACGCTCTCCAGCGCCATCGCCTGCTCGTCACCTGCAAATAACTGGGGCTCGTCGTTGACGTGCTTCATAACCACTTTCATGAAGCTGTTACCTTTTGCCGTCGGATGTTTTGCTTCCAGTTTGCACTGGCTATAGAGAAGGCAAAATGGTAGCCTGAGGCGTCCTGCAAAGATAATAGTGCAAATGATCCATGTCAGCTCACCTTCAAGCGGGACAAAAGCGATAAAAAGAAGTCCTGCGACCAAATTGCCACAGCCTCGGGATCTTTGATAAACGGGAGGATGTCTTTTCTTGCCGACTCTACGTCCAGATTCAAGAAACGCTGCTCCAGCAGGTCCAAAATATCTTCTCTTGTCATTTGCTTCTCTGACATCCACGTGTTTGTTTGCCGCAAGCGCTTTTCTAAATGACCCATGTGAACGGGCACACCACGCCCGATATACCAAACAAAGTCATAATAGTCACGGCCTTTGACGCGTTCACTCAGTCTTGCTCGGGCCAGCACAGCATGTATCTTGCCCGCGAACAAATCAGGTTGCTTGTAGGTCTTAACGGAAAATGCGATTGGTTGCAGAAGAAGCTTCGCTTCGGTTTCAAATCCACCAGGTGGCTCAGTATCGACCTCAAGTTTAATCTTCATTTGTTCTTTGTGGTGAATCCGCTCAGATAATGCTGCTGGTACATCGATTCTGAGCAGATGCTCTTTTGTTTTGGCTTTAATAAAGGCCGAGTCGATGGATGTCTCGATGCTCTTGCTCCTCTCCTCGACTTCAACTACAAAGCCCATGGCAGTCAGCTCGACCTTCACTGCATCAAGATAAGGCGCCAATTCGAAATCCTTGCGTGGCTCAAGCAACGAGAAGTTTATATCTTCAGAGAAACGGTCAAGTCCATAAAGAATCCGCAATGCTGATCCACCATAGAAGGCCGCGTGTTCGAAGAACTTTGCACGCCACAGACCAAGAAGCGCAATTTCCTGAATGATCTCCTTAAGTGCGTTCTCGTAATCTTGACGAGTCTCGCACCTGTACTTCTCTAGCATAGATTGAATTGCAGGATTCAAAGCGTCTCCAGGAGTACCAGCAAACTGCTGTTTTTGTAATACTTATTTAGCTGAAGCAGCTTTCTTAGTTCAAAACGATGCCAGCTTTCTGGCTCTATTCGAAGATCAAATTCTAGGAAAGTCTTTACGCTTGCGCTTGAATGCAGTGACACATCATTCAAGACGATGTAGTCACAGAGGGCTTTTTCCGGCGAAGCGATAAGGATAGGATGTTCTGGATCCAACCATTGTTGTTCTATGCCGTGCGGATACTTTGACAATGGAAGATGTCTGTAAGTGAAGAGACCTATGGGTGTATTGAACTCTTTGTTTTTCTTGGGCGTAACGCTTGTGACAATTTCCACTCGCTCAGGAATAAGCCCATGATAAGAAAGTGCATATTCCATTGAGATGCAAGACGGTCCGTAAATGAGGTTGGCGAGGCTTTCTTGGGAAATTGGTCTCTGTCTGATTTTAGGACCGAATGCGTAAAGACCCTTCTTAACTCGAATGATGATGCCGGCTTTCAATAGCTCGTGTATCTTCTGCTGAACAGCCTCGTAGGCTGACAAAGCCGAGACCAATTGAGGATGATCGAACTCTTCCCGTCCTATGGCGCTACGCAAGTCGAATGTGTTGAGTTTGGTCATTTTTCCGGCGTCTTCGAGCTGGTATTTGCAAATCTAACATACTGGCGCAAAAGTTACTAGATGAGACTGTAATATAAGTGAAAATCTAATATAGTGGACGAGTTAATGCTAGAAAGGTCTAACATGTTAGAAAAGATCTTAGCTACTGGTAAGATGATTGTGCCAATCGTGGTCAAAGTTAGAAATAGTTTCTATGTCGATATAACCCAGTCTGTCTGGTGTTCCGCTCTGGTATGCAGTTTAGCGGCCAGTTCTTCCCTGTGAGTCTCTGGCGATTCACTTAGCAGCCGGTCTTCGGGAGTTGGCAACTTCAGTCATAGAATTCCTCAAGTTCCGCTAGTTCTTCGGTTTGGCGTCTCCATCGTGCGAGCCATTTTAGTGTAAGACTGAGGGCACAAAAGAAGGCACAGGATAGAAGTAGCCTCTGTTCTGCTTCTGGATTGCGCAGTTCAAGTGCGACTGATTGCGGTGGACCTAATGATGCGGTTATGGGAGCATGCTGCGCGTACCAGAAACTTGCTCCGCAGAAGAAGCTAATGAGCGCGCATATACCGGCTGCCATTGCTGACAGGCGTCTCAATATTTCTGTGACTTCCTCCAAGGCGGTTCTTTCGGGATGTTGTCTGAGGTCGAGTTTCCAGACTAAGGCCAGGGTAAGTGCTGTAATGACGAGAATGACGCAGCCGATTGGACCAATGGGAGAGTATGCCAGCGCCGGAAGTATTCCAATCAAAAGGCAAACCAGGATCATGCGCCGAGCCATTGGACCAGCGGCGAGTTTGTTAGGGTCTTGCTTGAGCGGCTCTTGCTTCATAGTCACATTTTACTTGCCGCGGGTGGATTTCGTAATAGATAGGTGAGAGCTCTGCTGGCTGTTTTGCGGGATAGTTATGTTAGGATGAGATCTTTAACCTCTGAGCATTTATCCTACGTCATGTTTTATTTGTTGAACCGGCATTACATAGGCGGAATATGGGTTGATCTTCGCTACTCGCAAAAGGCTGTCCCTTTTTGTGAGCTGCCATCTGTGCCTGGTTTTCCTCGCCTACTGGACTACAATCAACCCTTCCCGATTCCTCTGGTTATGGACAGTGATATTCTCTACCGAATGGAGACGGGATTGGATAGACCCATCACTTCCTCACCCAGGTACGGGTGTGCTACCTATAGAATTGATACTCGGGCGATCGCCTCAGGTGAGACGGTCACTTTGTCGGATTGTTCTCTATGAGAGAAAAACTTCGCGTATTTGGTCAAATCACTACAGGTGATCGTGCTTCTTTTGAGGCTTCTTATGGGGAAATAGTATCTAATGCCGAAGTCTCTGTTATTGCACAGAGATTGGCTTCTTTTTTGTGGTCTAACTCTGCACGTTTGGGAAATTTCCCGGCAATTGATGTTAGATTCCTATGCAACTCTGGACAGAAAGGCTTGCTCAAAGCCGCCCAATGTCCTATTTCACCGTCAATTGATGTAGAATACTGTCTGCCCTCTTCCGAGGTGAGTACTGCAGAGGATCCAGAGGCATCATTCATTGAAGTGTTTTGCTCGATCCTTGAGACTATCGCTACTTCCAGTCCTGAAGAGATTCAGAAAGTTGATCTGGCGCGCCGAGCCCTTTTGCTACACCGAAAGAATTTAGCTATCTTGTTCCGTAGTTATTCGGTTGGCAAGTTTTTAGCGGCGGTGGAGTTCAAATTTCTGGAACCATATGCGAATTTTTGCCAGGTTTACCTGCGACTTAAGAAGAAATCAGATACACACAAAGAAGCAAGTCGGCTGGTTTGCGAGATTCTTCTTATGGAATTGCCATATCTATTGGGCAAAGTCCGAATAACTGATGGCATGATAAGGATAACTGCCAGCAACTTGAAAGGTGCTCAATTCTATGTCGAACGCTATCGAGCCCGGGGCTTCGAGTATCCGATTTGCATCTCTCTTGATGATTTCATTTTTGACTAGGCAGCTGAGTGTGAGTGTGCAGATTTAGCAGTGGCTAATTTAGCCGATTGAACTAGGTCAAAGCCGCCTCGCACTTCAACCCATCACCAGATCCCCAGCTTACTTCTTAGCCACTGAGTCGACTTGGGAAACGCCTGCATCACCTGTTTGCATTCTTCAACATTGGTATTATCGCCGATTAGAGCGCCTGTGATGTCGGAGCAGGCCTCCATTGGTTTTAGGTAGTATCGGTTTGCCGATTGTGTTTCTTCGCTCATCGCCGCAATATCATCTTTATGCCTAAGCAGAAATGCCGGGTTGAGCGAGAGTCGCATCAGGTCGTCAATTCCATGTCCCATTTCATGAATTGCGCAGTTGTAGATAGCAATATCCGAAAAGGGTTCTTTGAGTTGCGTGGTGCCCCTCACCATTGGTCTTTCAAACAGACCGATATCCGGTCCGCCATTATCTCTGTGGTAGGTCTGCCCGCCCACCTCTCCAATCACTAGCTCCGAGCCGTCTACCTTTGCCTCTAATTCTTTATGTCCCGGCCATCTGTCCATGCTATTGGGGGCGATGGTGAAAGTGGCACCACTTTCGCTGAGCATCTTGTAATAAGGTGCTCGTATCTTTCGGATGGCGCGTTTGACAATTTCCACCGTGTGCGCGCTCACCGGTGAATGTCCATACTGTGGAGGAATCAGGATTATCCTGTCTATAAAGTTTTCCTTGCCGGCCGGGGAGACAACCTTCTTAGCCTGCGGCAGAATGGAAGCGTATTTACTGGCCGTGAGGGAGTCTATGCGCACGGCTTGATGAAAGGCAAGCTGTGCTTCCGGGCTGGTTGGATACTTGCTCATGAGCTGGCAGTAGGTGTTCAAGGCTCGCTTCTGATCGCCGCAGCCGTTGTAGGCATAAGCAACATAAAGGTAGACCGAGGGCTGGGCGGTGCCTTTGGCAATGACGGTGCTCAGCTTTTCTGCGGCGGTGCGATAGTCCCGCCGGTTGTAGGCGGCCAGTCCTTCTTGCAGCGTCGAGTTCGCCTGGGCTTGTGCTGATGCCGGCGCCATAAGTATTACTATAAGTGCACCGAAACAGGAGAGTCTAAATGTGGTTTTGTTCAATTCAATTCATTTCATTTTTAATGTCATCGACTATTTAAAGGTCATCGACCATTATACCCGTTCCTCTTTGAGGCCAAAGTCCTATTCCTCGGGAAGTGGTGCCAGTGAGAGGTTTGATTTGCCGTACAACTTCTCCATTTTTTGCTCCAGGAGCTTCAGGGATTGTGCATGGCTCATTCCTGGAAAGGGCGCCAGCAGGTTTGGTTCAGACGGAACGGCTGATTGAAATACGGTTTCTGAGGAGATTCCGTCTGCAAGTGAATTTGTCGTCTCTCCTGTTATGCTCGTCGATTCGTTGTTGTGTAAGCCCCATTGATTGGTGCCAAGTGTGTTTGTCCGGCTCGGAATGTCATAACCTGGCATATTGACAGAATGGCTGTCCTCGACTAATCCGTGGATGTTTACCACGTGCCAGTTCTGAGATTCGCCGGTCTCTCCGAAATTGGGTGCTCTATTGTAAGGAGGGCGGGTTGCGTCAACCGCAAGTACTCCGGGAAGATTGTTCTCTGCTTCCAGTTTGCGAATAGCAGAGACCATTTCTTCTTCACTCTGGAAGTTGATTACCTTGTGATCTTTCACAGCATAGGATAGGATAAAGGGCTTGTCCTGCAGCCCAGTAATTTCATTGTGAATAGACAGAAGCTCTGGAGCACCCAGGGATGGACTGCTGATTGGAAGGCCGGCTGTCGTCTTTAATTCCTTAGCTTCGCCACCGATTTGTACCATCAATCGCTCAGCTTCTCTTCCTTCTCTCACTTGAAGTTTAGTGTAATGAATGTCGCCATGATGTGTTGATGCCGCCAGCAGTTTGCCGTTTTCATCGAAGTATTTTCCGGAGGCAACATCGGTACCGAGGTCGGTCTCTACTTTTTTACCAGTAACATCAAAGACTGGGCGGAGTTTGTTGCTGTCTTCGACGATTCCCTGCAGTACACCTTCTTTGGAATATATTGCTTGCCAACCCTCCAGTTTTTCGCCCAATCTGTAGAGTTCGGTGCCGGGTTCGATGGAAGTTACCTGGTTGCCCTCGGCATCAAGAGGCGTCTTCAGGTCTTCCTTTCTAAGCACGCCAATAGCGGAACCTTCCTGGTTGTAGCGCATGGTTTTGTCGTCGAGGCTAAGCCAGCGGCCTTCCCCATCGACCATAACAGTCTCTTTGGCCCATTGTGCGTTGACCATGGTGGTCTGAAGTAGTTCACTTGAGTAGTCGCGAGTGCCCTCGGTTTTGAGTCTGTGAGTTGCTCCGAGTCCTTGCCTGAGCAGGTTCTGCTTTGAAGCGTAGTCCATGGGTAACCGACCTTCCGCGTTGAGCAGATTCACCTCTATTCCACTGGCGAGAGTGAATTTACCGGTTTGCCCGATGTCAGCCAGTGCCTGTATGTTCTTGTCAGGAGTGCGCCAGTATATTCGGTGCTCAAGCACGGTTACATTGCAGGTGTTGTTCCTACCTTGCCCTACGGTCTCCGGATAGGCAGAGTGTTGCAATGCCTGTTCCGCCACATCAAGGCGTTGAGCAAGGGGCATCACAGAATTCGGGCTTTCAGATATTAGTCGATTCAGTTGCTTGTAGACGAGGGCCTGGGAATTCTGGTCGAGATTACGCTCGGCACTGGCGGCCTCTCTTTCAAAGTATTCCATATAACTGGTTACACGCTCCAGCCTGTTTGGATATTCCTCAGTGTTTGCAAAGGCGGTCTGGAAGGTGCTATTGAGGCGCTCTTTCTCGAAATCCAAGTTTGCCTTGACGTATTCGGTTCGCCCTGATGGTAGTAGCTTTTCAACAGAACCGTCTATGTAATGGCTCTCTAGTTCTGTTCCGGCGAATTTCTCATTGAGTACCCTCACGGTACCTTCGGCGTCGACTGAGATCTCTTTGCCGAAGCCGGCTTTAACTGTGCTATATTCCTCTTCGCCTGGATTCTTCATTTTTACAGACTTGATAGTCCCGTCTGCATTGTATTGCATTTCACGGGAGTAGTTTGCACCATGTACTACCAGCAGGCGGTTGTTGTTGTCGAAGGTTCTCATCATGTGCTTTTCCGTATCCAGCACATGCAAGAGGTTCGTATCTTCGGAGCGCCAGGCCTTGAGAAGTCCATCGGAACTTTCCCAGACTTTTCCGGCTTTAATTTCTTCCGGGCTTATGCCGGGGAAATGAAAGGGCCTGGTCTCAAGTGTCGCCAGGTCTGTCTTGGAGGTTGGCTCCAGGCGAGCCACGCTACCTTCGTTGATGGCTTTCTGGGACAATTCCGCGCCTTCGTCTATGGTGCCGAATATGCGCCTGAGCTCGTCCATTTCCCGGCGTTCAGTATTTGAGAGCTGTTTATAAGCCTGACCGTGCTTTATGGTGTCCAGCGTTTCTCCGGTGTTGTGCATCTTGATTGCATCGACAATGCGCCCGACCCTCTGGGCGGAAAGCCCATCCTGAGTGAGGGCAAACTCCGCTGCCTGCGCGGCATCCACCGGTGCGGCTTCTGCTTTCCGTGCCGATGCTTCTATGGGGGCCTGTTTGCCATGTAGTGCATGGGAGTAGATAGATGCTAGCACGGCGTCTTCCGTTTCCACGGCGGAGAGCCCGTTTGACTTTGCCACTTCGATGGTCTTGGCTATGGCCGCGGGCGTATTTAATGCGGTTGCCTCACTTGGTGCGGAAGTAGCGGCCGTGCGATATTCATCGTTGACGGTTTTCCAGAGGTCTGCTTTTGGCGGCGCTATATCATATTCGCGCATTCTTGCGTAGTTGCGCAGAATGTTTTCCTTCTGTACATCGCTCAATACTTCACTTCTCATGAGACTATCGTAGACATTGGTCTTGTTTCCGTCTGCTGAGATAATGTCTACACCTTTGAGCGACTTAGAAGCCTCATGAATGGTCTGGGGCGAGTCAATTCTAGTTGTGGATGCGAAGGCGGTTTGAATGTGTTTGAGACCGGCTGTGTCATTGACGGTTGCCGGGTCGTGCATATTCCTGGGCAATTGTTCGCCCAGCACTTTATGTCCGAGAGTCGTGCGCTGAATTAGTGTTCCATCAGTCAGTGTCACCAGTTCTTTTGTGCCGTAGCTTTCGATTTGGGCGCCGTTTGCTTCAATTTGCACCGAGCTGTAAAGATCGTTAGTCAGTTTTCCGGCGCTGTTGTATTGAAGCATCGCTGAGCTGTCATCGGGGTTGCGCAGCAGATAGGCGCCGTTGCCGAATGTAAGCTTGTGCAGTGTGCCGTCGGCGGCATATTCATAAGATTCCCGGCGTGTGCCGTCTGCCGAGACCAGGTCGCTTGGTTTGCCGGTAACCGGATCGATATGGGAGTATGAACCATCTTTGCGGAAGATCTGTTCCTGCCCTTGATTGGGATGCGACTCCGTGGCAAGAGTTTCATTTCCGTCTGGTTTCAGTCGAATATTGCCGTCGGCGTCAAGGGCCACTTCCCCGTGGAAGGTCCTGCTTTCCTTGCCTTGTGAGTTTCGTATGAGCCAGGATTTGCCCTCAGCCTGCCAGGTTATGCTGTTGCCGTTATCGAAGTCAATTTGAGATAGTTTGCCCTGCTCGTCATATTGATAGCGAGTGCCGTGTCCATTTCTAGCCTCATGGGAGAGAAGTCTTCCCTGGCTGTCCATGAGGCTAGTTTCGCCAATGGCTCTGTGGAATTCTCTGGTCCATCCTTCTATTGGTGAGATTGTCTTGGTGTTGCCGTCAGCCGATTTTATTTGGATTTCGCCTTTGTGGCTGAGCGAGATTGCCGCTTCGACCTCCTGCCCCTGCGGATTATTGCCATCAGTCAGCTTCCATTTTCCTTCACCAAGGGCTTCATAGCTGGTACCGTCGGCTATTTCAATTTTCTGGACGGCGCCTTCCAGAGCACCGCTTTCATGGTAGCTGACTTTGACTGAGGTGGCGCCATTGATTTGGGCGATGCGGCCATTTGAATCGAGAGAATAGGGGCTTGGATTTTCATAGATATGAGGAGCCTCAGGGATCAGGGTTTCGGATGATTTTTTTAGAACATTGTCCAGGCTTTTGAAACCGAGACCGATACCGGCGCCCAGCGTGCCTCCCATGGCTGAGCCCATCAGGGTCGCTTCCCCTACTTGTTTGAGATTGGTGTCGAGTGGTTTATTGGTATCCCAGTTTCCGGCACCTTCTACCAAACCGCTACTGCCTCCGGCCAGTGTACCGGCGCCGGCATTGAGACCGGTTTCTTCAAGTGTTTTTCTCAGAACTGAGCCGGAAGCGGTCCTGTCCAGTTTGAGTAGCGAAGCCATATGTGCGGGACCCAGCACGGCAGAGGCTCCTTCCACGGCGCCGCTTGTTGCATCGTGCAGAAGCTGTGGCGCTTCTGCATGGTAGTCGTCGCCCATTATGATTGACTTTGTACCGACTTTAATGACTGAACCGGCCATTGCCGTGGCGCCCAGAAGCTCCACTGAAGCACCGCCGGTGAAGGGTGCTGCGGCTATGCCGGCGGCGATGATGGTGCCGTCGGTGACGATATCGGCGGCTTGATTTTTTGATTCGCGAAGCAGATCGCCTGCCTGGTGCAGGTCTTCTTTTCGGGCATGCACTTCTTCCCGGGGCATCTCTTGCTGCTCCCTGGCGTAGGAGGTCATGGCTGAGGCATACTGGTTTAGGGCATCCCGCTCGGCATCGGCGGTGCCGTCCACATAGTTGCGCACCAGTTTGCGCCCGATACCGTCATTGTTCTCATATTCTTCAGAGCGCGCCTCATTGAAAGATTCTCTTGCATTGGCAAGCAGTCCTTTGAAGGCGCGCACCGCCTCGATTTCGTCTTGCCCTCCCAATTTGTCGCCCAGATCCTCAACCAGCTTCCGGTGGTATTGACTTTCATATTCGCCGACCAATTTTTGCCTTTCTTCCACAGTCAGCTGACCGCTCAGTTCTTTGATGGTCTCCTTGTCGCCGCTTATACCGAGCAGGGCTATGCGCATTCTATCTTCGGGGCGTATTTCTCCTCCATGGGCTGCGATTGTGAGGGCCACCTGCCTCTCATCTGCATTGAGAGAGGGCATTATTGAATCTGGATTGGCAGCAAGTTGGGCTCTCTCCTGGGCGGTGGCCGACTTGATTGCCTCGGCCACGGCCTCCATGTCGGCTTTAAGCAAGCCGTCATTGACGGCTATTTTTTTGCTAAGAGGTAAGTCTCCCTCGGTCAGGAGCGGCTGCACCAGATTTTCATAGTCTGCCCCGAAGACATCTTCGGCGTATTGCTTGAATTTTGCTGCGGTGGCCTTTTCTTCTTCGCCCTGGGGATTTTTCAGGCGCTGAGCCAGGGTGCCGTCGGCCTTCAAGGCATCCTCTATGTCTTTTAAGGCGGTGGCTTTATCTCTAGACTGGCCGTAAACCTGGAGAGAAAGTTTGCCGACAATGTCTTCTGTGGGTTTTTCACCCTTTTCCACATTTTGTAGAATTCTTTGCGCGTCCACCTCGGGCACCCTATTGTGGAAAACTCCATCCACGAGGGAGTCGATTTGCTTTTTGTAGTCGGGGTCGTGGCGGTATCTCTCCTGTTCCTCCACGGTCATCTTCTTGAGCGAAGCGAGAATGCCTTCATCGTCGGGTTTGATGGTTCCTTGTTTGTCGGTGATGGACTCCACCGTAGTTCGATTTCCTTTTGCCTGAGCTTCTTCGAAGGTATCGAAGGATAGCTTCATGTTGAGAAGGTCTTCGATTTTTTCGCGCTCACTGCCTTTGTAATTGGCCTCTATGGCCTGGTTGGCTGCCTTCCTTTGTTCGGGGTCTGTCTTCAGTTTCTCGAAGTCAGACCGGCTCATATTTTCGATGTCGGTCTGTACCTTGTCGACTGAGTCATTGAAAAGTATTCCTCCGTGTGAGCTAAGCTTGCCTGTCAGAGTTTGTTCTTTGTTGCTGATGAGGTCTTCCCAGGCGAGAACTTCTCCGGCGTTCCCGGCCTTGTGCAGGGCACCGTTGAGTTGCTTATAGTTCTCGTAACTCTGTTTCTGTGCCTCTGTGAGGTTGGAAGTGTCGGTTTCCTTGCCTCTGGCGGAGAGCGTTTCTGCCAGAGCCTTACCTTCTGCGTAGTCCTGTCTTTCGGCCTTGCTCATTCCTTTGAGTGCGGCCTCAATTGCCTTTTCATTGTCGTTCAGGTTGCCTGAACTTTCCTTGATCTTGGTGATGGTGCTTTCTTTGCCCTGGGCCAGGTATTCTAGAGCCTGCTCTTTGTCTTTTGAATGGAAAGCTTCTTCCACATGGGCAATGCCGCCCTGTTCTATATACTGCTTGCGAGCTTCGCCGGAGGCCTCTCTGAAGGTTTCCTTGAACATGTCGAGGTTGCCGCTTTTGGTGGCAATATCGGCCAGGGCCAGGGTGTCTTTGTCGGAGCGGTGCTCTGCGCCCTTCATATAGATAGCCAGAGCGGCTTTTGTTTCCGGGCTTATGTTTTTGTCGCTGTTTATGGTTTCCGTAAGCGACTTACCAAAGTGCTTCTGGTAGTCGGTTTGTAGTTTGGATACGCCGTCGCCGGAGAGTGTGGCGAAGGTATCTCTTAGATCTCTTTCAATGTTGGCGTTGCTCCGTCCCGAAAGGGAGTGGTTTTCTCTCAGGGCCTTCTCAAGGCGTTCGGCTTCATTGGCGGCAGGCTCAGGCTCTGCCTTTTTCTCGGGTTCAACAGATCTTCCTGCTTCAGCAGTTTCGCCTTTGCTTGAGCCTTCTGTTTTCTTGCCATTTACAATTTCGACTTTGGGTAAGTGTGCGTCATTTTTTGCTATCTTTTCGTCATGTGCCTTGAGAATGGAAAGTGCCTCTGTCTCGTTCGTTTCTCCTGCAATTTTTTCTCTGGCCTGGCGGCGCTCAGACTCAAGCCTTGCCTCGGCTGAGGGTTCGACTTTGTCTTGCGCTTTGTTATGTAGATCTTTGGCCACTTTTAGTAATTTAGAAAATAGGTAAGAAAAAGCGCGCAAGTATGCGGCCGCAGACCCATGAAGGTCTGACTCCGCTCTTCCAGGACTGGAAGCGGAAGCAGGGTCGGTCTGCACCGCGGTTTGGCGACGAATTTAGTAAGAAACCGACAACTGAAGTGTAAGTGGTGTTGTGCTTTTCTTCAGCCTTCGGCTTGTATCTATCCTAGGCAAACAGCGTGACAAAGTACGAACAATCAAATATTGCTGCCGTGCATTTCTCAATACCAGTATGGTGCCTTTTGCGTCCATTTGCCGGTGGGGAAATGTTTGTGCAGCAGGTTGTGAGCCTTGTGGGAATACTGGCTGGCAAGCTCGGTGCGGGGGCTCCACTTGGCCAGTTTGACTATTCTGTAGAGCATCTCTTCCAAATCCTGGTCGTGCGGAGCATTTCTCTTTAGTTTATCGAAGACTGCTTCACCAAGGAAGTTTGACGGTGATAGACGGCTCAAGGCTAATGCTTCCTCTTGCGCTTGCTTGCGTTCAGCGGCAGATAGCTTGCCGCTGATACCGGTTTTGTAGTATTGAAGCAGCATCTGATCGTAGCCGCTTTCGCTTTTGAGCACGGCGCCGCGGTCTTCGTTTTCTCCTTTGAAGAATTCCGAGTACTCTTCCTCTTTGGTTAGCACGGGGGCTTTGGCTTGCATGGGCACCCAGAAGTTTTGATTGTAGTAGTCGAATTCATTTATCTTGAGACCGTGGCGTTCCACCCCTGATGCCAGGTAGGGGCTCAGCCCGAAATTGCGCAGAGCGAACTTGGCGAGAATATAGCGGCTTTCGTTTTCAGGGGCGCTGTCGCAGGCGCGAATCATGGAAGCCAGACTCGGATAGGCTCGGCACAGGGGCTCGGTCAGCTTTCTTGCCGCAGTTCTATTGCCGAGGAGGTGGGCTCGCATCCAGGTCACTCTCGTAAGCTTTGAGCGGCAGGCGGCATCGAGTGCGGGGTCGAAGCAGAGCTTGAGCCAGAGAGACAGGGGCAGGTTTCGGTTCAGATCAGAAGCCACTTCGTTATCGAGAGCGGCGCTTTCTCTTGTATAAGTACCTGCGGGCAAGTTTTGCTTCTTGAGCCAGTCGGCAGGCACATAGTCATCGTTTTCATTTTGCTCGGGGGCTTGCATAAAGGCAGCATGCAGGTAGTCGCTTTCACCCTTGGCCACTGCCAGGTACTGGGCTTTGAAGAGGTTCAAGGTGGTGGGTGAAAGCTGGTTGCTCTCTTTCAATAATTGGCTCAGTTTGAGCCGGGCTTCAGCCGTTTTGCCTGCTTTGATCATGTCGTCCAAAAGAAAGAAGCTGGCGGTCAGATAGGCCGGCGAAGTCGGCGTAAGCTTCTCGGCTGCCGCCTTCACATCAATTCTTTCCGGTCCCGATAAGCCGCCCGTCAGAAGAGTGCCTATAAGCCAGGTCTGACTCTTGTCCTTGCGGAACTGAGCGAGGGCATGGGCGGCCTTTAGCTTGTGGATTTCCCTTTTCTTTTCTTGAAAAACAAGACTGTCGAAGGCATAGGGGTCATAGCGCGATTGTACTGTCTCCAGCCAATCCGTAAGGTCCTGTTTGCCCATCAAGGCCAGGCGGCCTTCAAAATATTTGTTCCACTGGCGCTTTTCCTTTTCCAGTTTGGCTGCTTCCATTTCTTTGGTAACGGTATCGGTGTTTTCAGTTGCCGCACCCTCTTTAGGCTTTTCTTCTTCCACTTCACCGTAGCAACCTGAGCTTTCCATTTCATCCATGGCGAAGGTGAGGTCGCCTACTTCCGCACCGAATCTTTCTTGACCCGGTTTGAGGATTTTCTCCGTGGTGGCTTCCAGGAGCTGCTCTCTTGAGAGTTCGCCATAAAATAGTGGTGCTTTCAAATCCAGAAGGGCAAGTCGCATTTCCGGATCTTTTTCTTGCTTGAGTTGTTTGTCGATGAAATCAGTGGCGGTTTCCCGGCTCAGGCTCTCATCCTGGCCGAAGGCACCATTAGCTAGTGAGCGAGCCGTCATGTAGACGGCTAGAGTTTTGTAGCGGGGATTGTTTTCTTTGGCTAGCTCCTGGTATAGGCGGGCTGCTTCTTTGAAGCGACCACCATAGAACATAAGAGAGGCTTCCTGATAGAGGCGATCATGGCGTGCTCTTTCGCTAAATTTGCTGCTCAGGGGTGGAAGTGTGGGCAGGGTGGCATCTTTTGTTTCGGCGCCTGCCACTTCAAAGACAATGTCCTGGGCGGCAATCCAGTTTTTGATTTGCTCTTTTGAGACCTGGCTTTTGATCAGGCTCTGAAGCGTGTCATAGGCTTGTCGGAAGGCGTCTGGCTGTAAATTGGAGGAGCTATCGTAGTAGTTCTTTTCTTTAGCCTTTGGACCAAGAGCGCTTTTGCGCAAGCTCAAGTAATCTTCCGTGATTTTGTAAGAGTAGTCGCTATTGCCGGACAAATTGCGCAGTCGCTTTTGCCAGAGGCGCAGCATGCTTCTTTGCTCGACTGCACTGAGGGGGCTACCATTGAGATAGCGGTAGGCCACAACCAGGTATGACTTGGCATAACTTGGTTGCAAAATGCCGAGGCGGCCTGCGGCGAAGTTTTTGAGAGGCAGATCGGGACGGGCAGTGTTGAAGAAAACCTGGTAAGGAAAGCCCGGGCTGCAAGCCATCAGTGGTGCCGGACCGGCTGCCAGAAGGAGGCTTGCGGCAGCGGCCAGTGCCAGTAATTTGTGGAGGGGTTTGCTTTTCACTTTCAGTTGTTCCTCAGAATTTCTTTTGCATGATCGAAACTTTCTTTCGTCCAGGGATGGGCGTTAAATAGATAGATGGTTCTGGCTGCCTTGAGGGTACCCAGTTCTTTCAGTCTGTCATTGACTGCTTCTTCCCAGGTGCCGATGCCTATGGTCTGCGGCTTTTGCCTGGTGAAGGTTTCCAGATCGGATTTGCCGAGTTTGCCCAGGCTGAAAAGCATGGTCACCCTCTCATCGCAGATGTCTTTGGGCAACCAATCGTCTGTGCTCCAGGAGGCCAGGCTGGTGATACCGATAGTGGTGCGGTCACTATGTGCTAGCCGCTGCTTTGGCTGCTCTTGCTGGGGCTTCTCTTGCTTCTGAAGACCATCGAGGCGCCGGCGTAGCTCTTTCAGCAGGGTCAGGTAGAAGGGGCGCTCATCCTGGGCGGCATCAAAATCTATTTGTATATGTTCGGCCTTACTTTTGTGCAATATTTTGAGAGCGATATCGCTAATGGCCAGGCGTTGCTGTGCCGTGAGGGCGGCTGCTTTTGTCTCTATGCGCAAAACCGGAAATTTTTCGATATTATCGGGGATTTTCAGGCTTTTGGCGGCACTCTGAAAGAATACCCGTTGCCCTTTGAGGGTGGCGGTGCCGGCATAGTAGGCGACCCGGGCCTTCTCGTTTTTCAAGAAGCTCAAGTCTTGGGGGTAGTCCCAGCTCCAGAGCACAAGGTCGGGGGCGGCTTGCAGGAAAAGCGAAGTAAGAAGAAACGGCCACTTGCCTGACATCGGTTTTGCTCCGGCGCTTTCTTTCGGTAATTTGTTAGGAGGGCGGAGTTTGTTAGCTCCGGTTTGCCTGAGGCATATAATAGACGAAAGACGCTTTTAAATTTAGGAGAAGCCGCTGCCATGATGTTAGCCGACACGATGGCCGTATTTTTTGTGGTAGTGGGGCTGATTCTTACTTTGCCGGCGCTCTGGCTGACTTTGCTCGGTCTCTGGCCCGGGGTGGTGGAGGCTTCCTGCCAGGCTTCTTCCCGCAAGCTCTGGAAGTCTTTTTTAGTGGGTTTGCCTTTCCTGGTGCTTACGGTCATCTTGGTGGGCGTTTTCAGCAAGCTGCCCGAGGGCATTGGGGGAATGCTTGCCCTTGCCGCGATTGCCTTTGCTTTGCTCTTTGCCAATATCGGTCTTTCGGGGTTGGTTACCCTTGTGGGGCGGCGCTTGCCTTCTCCCCGTGATCAAGTGCGCCCCTGGCTGCCTACCTTGCGAGGCGGACTGCTGATGGTGCTTTCCTTTATTTTGCCGCTACTTGGCTGGTTCTTGCTCTTGCCGGCGGCCCTTGTCATTGGCTACGGTTCCTTTGTGCGAGGGCTTCTGGCTCTCAGGCGACAGTCTCCGCCTGATGCCGTCGTCAATGTGGAAGCGCCGACCCAGGTTGCAAGCTGATGACCGTGAGCCGCAGAGATGTACTTTTGACTGCGGCTTTTGCCGGGCTGTCTTTGTCCGGTTGCACAATGCTTCGTAACGCCGTAGCCGAGAACCTGGGTGAGCGCGTTCCCGATAAACTCTGCCGCACCTGGGGAAAGGACATCGACCCTGATTTTCACTTATTGAGCCGGGTCGGCTTTGGCGGTTATCCCGGTGATCTGGAGCGGCTTAAGAAGATAGGGCGCAAAGCCTGGTTGGATGAGCAGCTAAATCCCGAAGCTATTGACGATAAGGCCTGCGATTTGCGCTCGAGGCGTTTTGAAAGTCTGGAAATAGACCCGGGCACGGCCTATGAGTTTAAGAGGGAGGCCCTGCGCTCGGACATGGTGCGGCATTCTCTGTTGAAGGCGGTATATAGCCGCCGTCAGTTACTGGAAGTGATGGTGGAATTCTGGAGCGATCACTTTAATATCAGCCTTGAGAAAGGGGATTGCATTTATCTCAAGCCCACTGATGACAGAAAAGTGGTGCGAGCCCATGCCCTCGGAAAGTTTTCCGACCTACTGCTTGCTTCGGCGCGCTCTCCGGCGATGCTCGTTTACCTCGATGGTAAAGACAATAAGCGCCGCAACTTGATGGAAAAGCCCAACGAGAACTATGCCAGAGAACTTTTGGAGTTGCACACCATGGGGGTAAACGGCGGCTATACGCAGTTGGATGTTTTGAACGTGGCAAGGGCTCTTTCTGGCTTCCGTTTGCACGATAGGTATGGGCGTGGTCATGCCTACTTTGACAAGAGCTGCCATGATGACGGCGAGAAGATAGTGCTCGGCAAACGCATTGCCCCCGGTGGCGGCGAGAAAGATCTGAGGGCCGTGCTCGACATAGTTCTCGCCCATCCTTCTACGGCTCGCTATATTGCCTACAAGCTTACCAGGCACTTTGTCAGTGATGAGCCACCACCTCAGTTATGCGCCCTTGTGGCTAGGACATTTACCGATACCGGCGGTGATATCAAGGCCATGCTCCGCACCATATTTGATGCCGAGCAGTTCTATGATCCATGCCTGCGCGGAGCCAAGTTTAAGCGCCCTTTCCGCTTTGTAGTCAGTTCCCTGCGCAGCCTGGCGGCCGATACCGATGCTTCCAAGGAACTTTGCCAGTTCTTGAGTCGCATGGGGCAGGCGCCTTTTCAATATCCGACCCCCGACGGTTATCCGGTGGAGCGGGAACCCTGGCTGGGAAGCTTGCTCTGGCGTTGGAATTTTGCCCTCACTCTTTGTCTGGGCGGTATCGAAGGGGCCAGTGTGAAGAATTCCATGGCCCGCCTGGAAGCGGCTCTTGCCGATGGAAAGGCTGATCCGGCACTGCTTTTCCCATATTTTACCGGGCGCAAACCCCTGCCGGAGGAATTGTCTGCCTTTCAGGAGTTTGGCCAGGAGGCCCACCGCCGCGAACTCTTTGGCCTAATTCTGGCTAGCCCCGCCTTTCAAATGTATTGATATGAAAAAGAGTCGCCGTCGATTTTTGCAAGAGTTAGCCCTGAAGCCATTTGAGTCGGGGCAAGGGCCGCAGCCCGAGGGCACCGAGGCAAGGCCCGGTACCAATGCCAACGCGCACACGCTGGTGGTGGTTTTCCTGCGGGGTGGGGCCGATACTCTCAATATGCTGGTGCCTTATGGTGACGATGACTACTATCGTTTCAGACCCAGCCTGGCCATTCAGCCCCAGGCCAAGGCTGGTAAGAATGGCTTTCTGCCTCTTGATTCCTTCTTCGGTTTGCATCCGCGTCTGGCACCGCTCTTGCCTCTCTACAAGGAAGGACGGCTGGGGTTTTTGCCTGCGGTGGGTTCGGATAATTTGTCTGGTTCTCACTTTGATGCCCAGGATCAGATGGAGCACGGTGTCGCCTGGCGTAGTACCGCTAGTGGTGGCTGGCTGGGGCGCTACCTTTCGCTGAGCGGAGGGCACAGCCTCGGACCGCTCGCTGCCGTCTCCCTCAGTCCTTCCCTGCCGGAATCATTCAGGGGGGCACCGGCCGCCAGCGCCCTTTCCGGCGTGGAAGAAATTTCCATCAAGGCCGAAGGGGCACCGCACCTGACCGGGGTTTTGCAGAAACTATATAAAGCCTGCCCGGAGCCGGAACTGCGGGAGGCGGGGCTGAATACCCTGGCGCTGCTTGCGCGCATTTCCGAACTAAGAAAGGCGGAGTTGGCGGGGCCCGGTGATGCCGCACTTTTCCCGGCTACGAGCTTCGGGCGGGGTCTTTTTCAAATTGCCCGGCTGGTGAAGGCGGGGGTGGGTCTGAATGTTGCTTGCCTGGATCTGGACGGCTGGGATACCCACTTTGTGCAGGGCTCGGCCGAAGGTTTGCAGGCCGGCATTATCGCCGAGCTTGGTCAGGGCCTTGCCGCTTTCGATAATTGTCTGGGACCGCTCATGAAAGAAGTCACCGTGGTGGTGATGACGGAGTTTGGACGCCGTGTCTATGAGAATTCTTCCCTGGGCACCGATCATGGTCGCGGTTTCACTTTGATGGCCATGGGCGGCGGCATTAGAGGCGGTCAGGTGCACGGTCAATGGCCGGGCTTGCAGGAAGATCTTGATGAGCTGCGCCTGGCCAATTTAGCCCCCACCGGGCTGGCCGTCAAAGTTGATTACCGGGAGCCCTTGCTTGAGATTTTGCAAGGGGTGATGGGGGCGGGAGCTTATGGCGAACGTATATTTCCAGGTTTTAGGCCAGGTTTTAGGTCCGGCTTTCAACAGAAAAGTGGCACCGGATTGGTGCAGATGTGATCGACGACTGCTTAGCGCCAAAATTTAGCGTCTGAATCTTGACTGGAAGCGTTTCACGGCTGCTTGTTTGGCCGGGCTCAGCTTAGGCTTTTCACGCTTGATGCCGATGATGTTTTCGATGGCGGCAAGCAAGTGGCGCTGTTCGTCCGAGACGAAAGTGGTGGCTACGCCGGCCCGACCGGCGCGTCCTGTGCGGCCGATGCGGTGAATGTAATCTTCAGGCAATTCCGGCAGGTCATAGTTGAAGACATGACTGATGGCTGGAATATCCAGACCTCGGGCTGCTACATCGGTGGCCACCAGCACGGTGAAGGCGCCGCTGCGGTAACGCTTGAGGGTGCTTTCTCTTTTGATCTGGCTTATGTCGGAGTGAATTTCTTCTGCTTTGATGCCGCCGTCTCTGAGGCGGTCTTTCACCCAGCTGGCCTTACGCTTGGTTCCGGTGAAGATCAAGACCGAGCCTTTTTCCGGGTCACCCAGGCATTCTTCATTGATGCCGCGAATCAGGTCGATGAGCATGTCGTCTTTGTTGTATTCCTTCACCGGCACGAAGCGCTGGTCGATGGAATCTACATCCAGTCTTTCGGTGTTGACGCGCACAGTCACCGGATCGAGCATGTACTCGGAGGCGATTGTGGCCACCTTGCCTTCCAGAGTGGCGGAAAACATCAGGGTCTGTCTTTCTTTGGGCAGCTTGGAAATAATCCGCCTCAATTGCGGCATGAAGCCCAGATCAAGCAAGCGGTCTGCTTCGTCGAGGATCAGTATTTCAACGTGAGAAAGATCCAGGTAGCGCCGCTCGACGCAATCCAGCAGACGCCCCGGCGTCGCCACTACTATGTCGACGGGTTTCTTGAGGGTGGCTATTTGGGCGGCGAAACCGGTACCACCATAGACAGTGGCGGTGTTGAGCCCTTTGTATTTACTGAACTTGCGAAACTCTGCCTCGACCTGTAATGCCAGTTCCCGGGTGGGGGCTAGAACCAGGCAGCGGGGCTGCTTATCTGGTTCGTCCAGGCATTCTATTACTGGCAGGGCGAAGGCGGCGGTTTTGCCGGAACCAGTTTGGGCGGAGGCCATCAGGTCGCGACCCGATAAAATTACTTCGGCTGTACTGGCTTGTATCTCTGTTGGTGCTGTGTATCCGCATTCGCTCAGGGCGGCGATCACAGGCTTGGATAGACCAAGCTCGGAAAAACTATTCAAAAAATTACTCGATTAGACAATGGTGTTCTAGTGTGGATTGCCCTCAAATTGGACCTTGTGCGACGGCCGCTTTGATGGGTAGAGCCTCAGTATGCCACAAAGAGAGGAGGATGTCAAAAGTTACCTGAGTACCCCTTAATCTTCTCACGGTATAATTACTGCATGCAAATCTGGATAGATGCCGACGCCTGCCCCACAGCCGTTCGAGACATAGTAATGAGGGCGGCCCTGAGGCTGAAAGTGTTTGTCGTCTTTGTTGCCAATAAGACAGTAGCCTTGCCCGAGAGTGCCCTCTTTCGCTTCCAACTGGTGGCCGCCGGACCGGACCAGGCCGACCTCTACATTGTGGAGCAGGCCAAGCCGGGAGACCTGGTGGTCTCTCACGACATTCCGCTGGCGGCAGCACTGGTCCCTAAGGGAGTAGTGGTAATCGATCCCCGGGGGGTAGTCTTCGACGGTAATAATATCGCCGAGCGCCTGGCTGTGCGTGATCTCATGCATGACCTGCGCGATACGGGCACGATTACCGGCGGTCCGGCCCCCTATTCCGACAAAGAGAAGCGGCGCTTTGCTTCCTCTTTTGACCGGGAGTTGACGAGACTGCTCCGCCAAGCTTAACCTTCAGGGCTCCATCCTCAGCGCAACTTATCAAGCTGCCCTTCCACGGCGTTTTTCCAGAGCAGTTGAATCAACTCGGCAGGGGTAAAAGTATTGCTCTCCACGTAATAGTCAAGGGAGAATTCTATTTCGATGGAATCCGGTGCCGTTGCCGGCAGGGGGCAGAGTTTACCGTCCTGGTCGAGGGCACTTTCTACGGCTTTCAGGGCAGAGTGGTCAAACTCTTTGTCGCCGGATGAATCAAGGGTCTTTAAACCCTGAACTCTGCCGTCTTTGAAGAGCATGAAAGAGACCCGGGTTTTAAGACTTTTGCTTGAGGCCGGCGGTTGCCATTTGCTCTTGATGACCTTCTGCACCTGCTGCATGAGGGGACCATAGTCCACTGCCTTGAGCAGTTTGGGGGTCTCCCCGCTGCTCTCCCTTGGTTCTTCCAGAGAGAGGGCAGGCAAGAACAAGCCTGGCAGGGCAAGGAAGAGTGCCAGGGGCAAAGCAATGGTCAAGGACCCTGGCAGCGGATTTTTCGCTGCGGCACTCTCATTTCGCCAAGTCTGTCTTGCGTCTGCTTCTTGCACTTTGCTAGTTCTATCGCTGGTTCTTTTCTGATTTTTCCCGGCTGAAACTTTAACATGCCCCAAGGGCTTTTGGTTTGGGCAACTGCCCCCGGTTCCTAGGCCTTAGGGACGATAGACATTCAACCTTCCACCTCGGTAAACTAACCACCCTGGCCGATACATAAATGGAACGAAATGGCGAAAATTGCTCCAGGATCCACTCGGTCGGCATGGTTGCCAGTGCCTCCGCTGTTCATGAGGATTTGAGGATGAAAGTGTTGATTGCCGTTGACGGTTCGGATTGCTCGTCTAGTGCGGTGGATTCCATCGTCGGTCGCGCCTGGAGCGCGGATACCGAGTTTCTGGTGCTCAGCGTCAACGAGCCTGTCTATTACGAGTACGCCATCCCATCATCCTCTTCCTACATCGAGCAACTTACCAAGGCCAGGCAGGAGTTCAATGATTATTTGAGCCAACTGGTGGAGTCCGTGGCTGCCAAGTTGAAAGAGAAGCTCTCTGTTGTCGTGCAGACCAAGGTGCTGGAAGGGCAAATTGCCGAGAGCATTGTCGATTGCGCCAATGACTGGCACGCTGACTTGATTGTGGTAGGCTCTCATGGCCGGCGGGGCGTGCAAAAATTTATACTGGGTTCCGTGGCCGAGAAAGTGGCTGCCCATGCTGCCTGCTCCGTAGAAATAGTGAAGAAAAAACCGGCAACCGGCTGAGCCGTTTGCCCAATGAAGACCAGTTTTGACCAACAGTTGCTAATACCGAATATTTAGAGGAATTGCCAAAGTGAAAGTCATTGTTGCTATCGATCAAAGCAGATACAATCGGCAGGTTCTTGATGCCGTTCTCTACGCTAGTTGGCCCAAGGACACGAGCTTCAAAGTGATCACCGTGGTAGAGCCCTTGCAGTGGCAAGCCCAGCGCGATCTCAATTTTGAATCCAATTCCGTGGAATGGCAGGCCATGGCCAAGGAAGTCTGCGCCAAGCGTCAGGCTCAGGCCCATGCCATTTTGCAGACTGCCAGGCATGAACTGGAATCTGCCGTACCGACGGCCAACGTTCACGTGGAGTTGGCGGAGGGTCGCCCCGGTGAAGAGATTGTGCGCGCAGCCGGTGAGTGGATGGCCGACAAAATAGTAGTCGGTGCTCACGGCACAGCACCCAATCGCCTTCTGGGAAGGGTGCCCCAGGCTGTGGCCCGAGAAGCTTGCTGCACGGTGCAGATTGTTCGCCTCAAGGAAATCCCAGTGGATTCACCGCCGCAGAAATTTAAAGGCATCGCTGCATCGAAAGGGCGCTAACCATAGCGTTCGTCATTTTTAGCACCGACTCTCGCGGGGGAAATTATTGTGCAACCGGTTTATTTCTTGCCCAAAGAGAATTTTCCCGCCTTCCTGGAAGCGCTTAAAGGCTTGGGCCGCGTTTATGCGCCGGTGAAAGTATCCAAGCAGTCTTATTCTTTCAAGGCGGTAGAGAAAGCTTCCGAGATAGCCTTTGAAGCCTTGCGCACCATCTTGCCTCCTAAGAAGTTCTTCTATCCGCCCTCCGAGACTCTCATCTCCTATGATGACGGACGCATTTTGGAGTATCAAGAAGTGCCTGAGTTCAAGGTCATCTTCGGTGTGCATCCCTGTGACCTTGCCGGGCTGGGCATTATGGATACCATCTTTGAAGACGGTCCGGCCGACTCCCACTACGTGCGGCGTCGGCGTATGAGCATGTTGGTCGGTCTCTCCTGCATGCCCGATAAGCACTGCTTCTGCCAGTCTATGGGCACTGATTGCCCTGAGAAAGGCTACGATATTTTTCTCACTGATATAGAAGACGGTTACTTCTTGCAGAGTCAGAGCACCATGGGTAGTGCCTTCCTTGATGGTTCGGGAATGAACGGCATTCTTGAGAGAGCCAGAGAAGCACATAAAGATCGCTACAAAGAGTTCTGGATTCGTCGCAAAGACGCCTTTTCCATCGGTTTTGCCCCCGATAATTTGCGGGCCACCATGGACATGGAATGGGACAATCCGGTCTGGGATGAGCTGGGCAATCGCTGCTTGAGCTGCGGTAATTGCACCCCGGTTTGCCCTACTTGTTATTGTTTCGACCTGGTTGATGTTGCTTCTTTGAGTGGTGACAGTGGTGAGCGGCGCCGGGAATGGGACAGTTGCCAGTTCACAGGCTTCGCGCAGGTGGCCGGCGATTTCAATTTCCGGCCGGGGCCGGTGGATAGACTGAAGTTCTGGTACCGCCACAAGTTGCACGGCTTTGACGATGCCTATGGCTTCAAGACCTGCGTGGGCTGCGGTCGTTGCACAGTTTCCTGCCCTTCCGGCATCGATGACATTGTAGCAGTGGTAAACATTTTGCAGAACAGTAAAAAGGCGGAGGGTAAATCTGATGCAACCTGAAAACATTGCTTTGAAAACCCCGTATCTGCCGGTTAAAGGAACGATCCGGTCGATTCAGCCCATGGCGGCCGATAACTACCTGTTTGATATTACCGAGAGCACGGGCAGCCTTGCTTCCTGCAAGCCCGGGCAATTTGTAGAACTGTGGGTGCCCGGTGTGGGAGAGTGTCCTATTTCCGTGTGTTCAGGGCGGGTGGGTGAATCCATTCAGCTGATGGTGCGCCGGGCAGGGCGAGTAACCTCGGCTCTCTTCCAGCTTGAGGAAGGTGACTGGGTAGGGCTGCGCGGACCTTACGGACAGGGCTTCCCCATGCATGAGTTTAAGGGGCGCAATCTCTGTATGGTGGCCGGCGGACTGGGGGTGGCGCCGATTCGTTCGGTCTGGCAATACGCCCTCGATCACCGGGAGGATTTCGGCAAGCTCATTTTGATCTATGGTATGCGCCACACCACCGATATACTTTTTCGGCAAGAATTGAAGTTTCTCTTGCGCCGCCGGGACATCGACATTTTCATTGGTGCCGAGGAAGTGATGGGTCCGGAACTGCCGCCCATTGCCGCCCAGCTTGGCAGGGTCACCGATATGCTCAGGTTGGCCGACATCAGCCCCGATTACTGCGTAGCCGTCTGCGGTCCGCCGGTCATGTACAAATATGTGATTGCAGGACTCAAGCAGAAAGGCGTTCCTGATGAGCAGATCTGGCTCTCACTGGAACGCCATATGAAGTGCGGTATCGGCAAGTGCGGTCATTGTTTTATCGGCGGCAAATTCAATTGCAAGGCAGGACCGGTTTTTGCCCTGCCTGAAATCAAACATGCGCCCGAAGCCATTGAATGCGCAAATGGAGAATATTGAGCCGTGAGTATGAATCTGGAAAGTAAACACAATACTCTGCCCACCATAGCGGTGGAAGGCTTGACTGGCTGCGCCGGTGAACTGCTCGTTATTCTGGAGAATCTGGACAAGCTTCTGCCCTTTGTGAGGGTGGTTAGTTTTCCTTTCGCCTAGTCTTCCAATTAGGGCGGCCCGGTGGATATCACCTTTGTAGAAGGCAGCGTCAGTCAGAAGCATGACCTGGAAAAGTTGGAGCGTATTCGCGCCGCCAGTCGCTGGTTGGTGGCAGTAGGCAACTGCGCCGTCTGGGGCTGTGTGCAGAAAGGTGGTTGCACCAATTGCAGTGCTGCCGAGAAGATGCTACAGGTCTACGGTAAAGATGCCGACTTCGATGTATTGGAAGCAGCCCCTCTGGAAAAGCACGTGCATGTGGATGTGCGCCTCTCCGGCTGCCCCATCAATGCCACCCAATTTCTCTCGGTGACAGCCAGTCTGCTGCAAGATCACTTACCTTATATAACCAGTAAGCCGGTCTGCCTGGAGTGCAAACTGAAAGAGAACCCCTGTGTTCTCATCGAAGACAATTTGCCCTGCCTCGGTCCAGTTACCGCTGCTGGTTGTGGCGCCCTCTGCCCCAGTATGGGTGCGGCTTGCTATGGCTGCTGGGGCCCCTGTCAATCTCCCCAAATGGATGCCATGGCCCAGGTCTTAACCGAGAAAGGATACGCTCTTGAGGAAGTGATTTCGCGACTGGGAAGTTTCGGCGCGCCCGCCGAACTCTTCAAGCGCTGGAAACCTTTCAATGAGAACGGCGCAGCCGTAAAGGGGGTCTGAGGTGACTGAAGAGAAAGAAACACGCCGCATAGTCATACCGGAAGTAACCCGAGTGGAAGGACATTCGGCCGTCACCGTTGATATCAAAGACGGTGCCGTAGTTGATGTCAAACTGGATGTCTTCGAGGGTACTCGTTTCTTCGAGCGCATTGTCGTAGGGCACAAAGCCGACGAAATGGCCCATCTTACCTCCCGCATCTGCGCCATCTGCTCGACCGGTCACGTCCTCGCTTCCATTCGTGCTTTGGAAGCGACGGTGCAGTACAAACCTTCGGTGCGCCTCAACCTTTTCCGCGAACTTATGCACCTGGGCATGATCATCGAATCTCACGCCACCCATCTTTGCGCCCTGGTCTTGCCCGACTTTCTCGGTACAAAAGACCTCCTCACATTCGCCGATAAGTTCAAAGAAGAGTTTGCCCTCTGGACGACCCTGCGCTCACTGGGTTGCGCCATTCAAACCCTGGTGGGTGGTCGCCCTTTCCACCCTGTCAACTTGCATGTCTTCAAGCTCTCTCATTATCCATCGAGAGAGTCTCTGGAGAGTTTGCTTCCCGACTTGAAGAGCGGTGCCGACCTGGCTTTGAAGCTGGCCAATACTTTCTTAAGTCTGAAACTGCCGAATATTCCCAGCCTTGAACCCAACTATCTCTGCCTGGAGCAAGACGGCGTCTATGGCTATTTCGGCGATCATATACGCTCCTCGGAGGGCTTCCGTCGCCCCATTTCCGAGTACAAAGAGTATTTGAGCGAGTATGCCGTCACCTATAGCCATGCTAAAAAGTCGCGCTCCAACGGCAAACCTTATATGGTTGGTGCCATTGCCAGGCTGCATTTCTATCATGAGCTTCTGGGCAGCACGGCCCGATCTATCTATATGGCTTCCGATCTGGCGCGTGGCTCCTGCAATTCCATGCTCAATAATCTGGCTCAGGCCATCGAACTTGTGCAAGCTATAGAAAGAGTGCAGACCATAATCGCCCTCTTGTCGGAATTGAGCCATGAGCCCGAAGTGGAAGTGCCTGAGCCCCGCCTGGTCGGAAGCGGCGTGGGGGCGGTGGAGTGTCCCCGGGGCACGCTTTATCATTCCTATGAGGTGGATGAGCAGGGTGTAGTAATCGCTGCCGACATGATTACCCCTTCCGCCCAGAATACCGAGCGTATCGAACGTGATATCCGTAATACGGTCAGCCACCGGTTGGCGGAAAATGGAGCCGGCAAGGACGAGAACCTGGAGTGCGATCTGGAAACTTTGATCCGCTCTTACGATCCGTGTAATACTTGTGCTACACATGCAGTGCGGCTGCGGTACGTCTAATTGAAGGTAAGTTATGCAAGGTACTCTTGAGAAAGGCGATTGGCGCGCCGACTACGAAAGGAAGAAGTGCTCGGCGGAAGAAGCCGTAAGGGTTATTCAGAGCGGCGATCATGTTTATGTCCATTCCAATGCGGCCGTGCCCGAATGCCTGGTCGATGCCATGGTGGGTCGTGCTTCCGAACTGCGCGATGTCACCGTTTTGCATCTTCTGACCCTGGGTAAGGCTGAATACGCCCAGGAGCAGTATCAAGACTCTTTTCGCGTCAAAGCTCTCTTCATCGGCAAAAATATTCGCGACGCCGTCAATGAGGGGCGGGCCGAATACATGCCCATCTTCTTGAGCGAAATTCCTCGCCTGTTCGAATCGGGCACGGTGCCCGTGGATGTCTGCTTGATTCAGGTTTCGCCCCCGGATGCTCATGGCTTCTGTAGCTACGGCGTCTCTGTAGACTGCACCATCGCCGCGCGCAAGAAAGCCCGCTTTGTCCTGGCTGAAGTCAACAAGCAGATGCCCCGCACTCTTGGCCGTTCTTTTGTTCATGTGAGCCGTCTCGATCGCATCGTGGAGACCGACCGCCCCCTGCCCGAGCTGATTGAAGAACCCTGCTCGGAAGTGGAAGAGCTTATCGGCTTGAATGTGGCCACCCTGGTAGAAGACGAAGCCACCATACAGCTTGGAATCGGTACCATTCCCAACGCGGTACTGGCTAATCTGGACGAGAAGCGCAACCTGGGTGTTCACAGTGAAATGCTCTCCGACAATATCGTCGACTTGATTGAAAAAGGCATTGTCACCAATGATGCTAAGACGGTTCTGCCCGGCAAAGTGGCCGTTAGTTTCGTGCTTGGTACCAGGCGTCTCTATGATTTCATCGATAATAATCCCATGATTGAATTTCAAACCAGCGACTTTATAAACGATCCCTTTGTCATCTCTCGTAATCACAAAATGACAGCTATCAACTCTGCCCTGCAAGTAGATATTACTGGTCAGGTGGCTGCTGATTCCATTGGCAGTTATCTCTACAGCGGCTTTGGCGGGCAAGTTGATTTCATCCGGGGCGCTTCCCGCTCGCCGGGCGGCAAGGCTATCATCGCCATGCCTTCCACCGCTCGTGGTGGCACGGTCTCGCGCATCACGACCTCCCTTTCACCGGGAAGTGGAGTTGTAACCAGCCGGGCCGATGTGCATTATGTGGTCACCGAATACGGTGTCGCTCAGCTTTATGGGCGTAGCTTGAAGGAGCGTACTAGAGAGCTAATCCGCATTGCCCACCCCGCTTTTCGCGAAGAACTGGAGCACGGCTGCCGGGGGCTTTCCTGGCTTTCGTAAGACGGGCGCGAGTGTGGAACAATTGAAGTTTGTATGTTTGCCTGTCTCAGGATCAAGCCAGAATTCAGGCTGAAACTTTTTACTGCCTTGACCGTAATGTAATCTGTTCAGTGGTTCGGGAGTGTCCAGTTTATGAAAAGACTCGGTTTTATCACCCTTTCTTTAGCAGCAGCAATGGCTATTTTGCCGGTGGCAACTTCGCTTGCCTTCGCCTCTCCGTTGGAGCCTCCTGCCATGCAAGGTCGGAAAGTACCGAGAAAGTGGTCGGGAGCAAAAGCTCCCGAATTGGTTGAGACCACTGTAAACGGGGTGAAGCGCTCCTACTATCTGTATATCCCGGCCAAGGCGGCGTTGCCGGCACCGGTGGTCTTTCTCTTTCACGGCGGCGGCGGTAATGCCTGGAGTATTGATTATCATGTCGGCGGTATGGCGAAACTCGCCGATGAGAAGGCGTTTGTTCTTGTTTGCCCTGAGGGTACCGACCACCAGTGGAATGACGGGCGCGAAGTGGAAGGTCGCACCAAGGGCGACGATGTTGCTTTCATTGATCAGGTTATCGATAGTCTGGTTTCAAGAAAAGTTGCCGATTCTTCTCGGATTTATTCCTGCGGAATTAGCAACGGTGGCTTTTTCAGCCAGTATCTCGCCCAAAAGTTGAAGGGCAAGATAACGGCAGTAGCCAGCGTCGCCGCTTCCGTTTCGGAAGTCATGGCAGCAAGTTCTATGAGCAGGGAGCCCATCATGTTTGTGCTGGGAGACAATGATCCGCTTGTACCGTTTAAGGGTGGTCGAGTGGGCGGTAAACTGATAAGGAAGAGCCGGGGCTCGGTCATTCCATTCGATAGTGCTATAGAAGTTTATCGCAGTGCCAATAGTGCCGGTCCCCTCACTCTGCAGAAGCGACTACCCGACCTTGCCCCTGCCGATGCATGCCGGGCCAGCGTCATGCGTTATGGCGCGGAGGGGGATCCAGCCGAAGTTTTGGTATATAAAATTGACGGCGGTGGTCATACCTGGCCTCAGGGCTTGCAGTATTTGCCGGCCGCTCTGGTCGGTCCGGTTTGCCAGGATTTCAATTGTAATGAGGCTATATGGAGCTTCTTCAGCACTCACCGGAAGTAATGATTCTATTAAGGTGGCTTGATATTCAGTTTCTCAAAACGGTTGCCGCCGGGTGGTAAAATTTCTGCACTGAGGGAGCGAAGTGTTAGAGTGAAAATAGTCATACCGGGCGGTTCCGGTGAACTTGGCACCATTATCGGCAAAGCCTTTGCCGAAAACGGTTACGAGGTAGTGATTCTCAGTCGCTCAAATAGTTCCACAACAGAAAAAGGCATAACTTATGTTCAGTGGGACGGCATTTCACCCGGACCCTGGATGCAACAGATAGACGGTAGCGACCTGGTTTTCAACCTGGCCGGACGCTCGGTCAATTGTCGTTATACTGATGCCACTCGCCAGGAGATAATGGAATCCAGGGTCTTATCAACCAGGGCGGTAGGTCGGGCCATTGAGATTGCTAATAATCCGCCGCCTTTATGGATCAATATGAGCACGGCTACAATCTACGCCCATTCTTATGATAAAGGCAATGATGAATTCACTGGTATCATCGGTGGTGAGGAGCCGAGTGCACCTAAGTCCTGGGGCTTTTCCATTAAAGTGGCAAAAGCCTGGGAGGAAGCCGTAGACAACGCGGCGGTTCCCAGCCTTGTTCGCAAAGTTAAACTTAGAAGTGCCGTAGTTATGACCCCTGATCCCGGTGGACCGTTTAGTATAATGTCCAAGCTTGTTCGTCTGGGCTTGGGTGGTAAGAATGCTTCCGGCAAGCAGATGATCTCCTGGATTTCAGACAAAGACTTCATCAAGTCCATTTTCTTCATTTTGAATAATCCGCAGCTAGACGACATAGTCAATGTTACTAGCCCCAATCCACTTGCTAATGCTGTCTTTATGAAGGTATTGAGAGAAGCCTGGGGTAACCCGATAGGCCTGCCTGCAGCGGAATGGATGCTCTCAATCGGCGCTGTCTTGCTCAAAACAGAGACTGAGCTGGTGCTAAAGAGTCGCTATGTTTTACCTGGAAAACTTCTCCAAGCCGGATTTACCTTTGACCAGGCTCAGTGGCCTGAGGCGGCAGCAGATCTGGTGGAACGTACAAGAACTTCTAGGAGGCATTAAGCCTGTAAGCAGCGTGGTTTGCAGAAGCTTTCGGGGAGATTCCAAATTAGTTGGTCTTTAAATCCTTAAACCACATTTTCGAGCAGGTGGTTTTTGGAAAGCTGCCGACAAGATCATCGGGAAGTCCTTGTTGTTTTTCCTTTGGAATATCCAATTTTCGCTGCGATTCAAACTTGCGAATCAAAAAATCCGATTGACTGATGAAATAAGTTCCGACCCATGGTTGATTTGAGAGAAGCACTTTAACTCTATAGCACTCCAGATCATCGACGATTGCAATGCCATCCAGTTTCGCCATGGTTACCGAATGAAGGCTGAAGGGCTTTGGGAGAGGTGTAGTATCTAGCAACAGTAGTGGCGGGATGATCAACCCTACGTCTCCACCACCGGCTCCGGCTATCGTCAACGCCTGCTCTGGTGAACACTTCTTTCGGACCTTTTGCTTTACTTTGATAAAAGCTTTCTTGTTGGTACAGATCTCTATACTGTCGGCAATTCTTGAGAGAAGGCTGTCGGGCTTTCCAAACCAACTTAAGGTCAGTCCGGTAGTTTTGGAATAGCGCGTCTCAAATGTAATCGAGTTTGAAATTTCGGAAGAGTCGGCTTCAATCGATTCACTGCTTACGTAGCCGTGGTCCTCATAAAAAGCCAGGTTCCGATAGACATTTATACTGGCTTTGATAATTGAACTTACATCCATTGGATTCTGTTTTTCGCTCCGTCCCCCAACTATGAGCGCTTCTTCCCACACAGAGCTTTCAAGGCTAGAAGCAAGTCGGCAGCGATGAATGAGCCCAGACCGGTGATGATAACGGCTATAGCTTCCTGTCCGTTGAGGGCGTGCATGGCCAGCAGTTCCTGGATGGGCCGGCAGTAAACAGCCAGCAGCAGAAGCGCCAGGGAGGTTAGCACGTTGACCACTGGCCACAGTAACTTGAGCCTTGGCTCCGAGGTGCTATTGCCCTTCTTGACGCCGAGCTTGCTTGCCTTGAGCATCCACGAAATCGACTGCAGGATGAGGGCCAGGGAGAGAGACGCGAAAGCCAGGGTTTGCAGGTTTTCACTGGTGCGCAATTGGTGCAGGCAAAGCAACACGGCGGTTGCCACCACCACGCTGCGCAGGGCAATTTCCAGAGCGACGCTGTTGTTAATCAGTTTGTCGTCCTGGCGTCTGGGTGAAAGGGACATGACGTCAACTCTGGTGCGGCTCATGACGATGGCCAGACCAGGAAAAATGTGCATGATCAAATTGAGCCAGAGTAGTTGCAGGGGCGTGAAGGGCAAACCGGTATCCAGCACCACCGCCAGTGCCACGCAGACCACAGCCGAGAGGCTGGCTGTGAGCAGATAAGCAATAGCCTTCTGGATATTGCCGTAAATTATGCGCCCCTCTTCAACGGCTTTTACTATGGTGGCAAAGTTATCGTCGGTGATAACCATGCTGGATGCTTCCCGGGCTAGGGCCGTGCCTGTTTGACCCATGGCTATGCCGATATTGGCTTGCCGGAGGGCGGGGGCGTCGTTGACGCCGTCACCGGTCATGGCAACAATTTCGCCATTGGCTTGCAGGCTTTTCACTACTTTCAGTTTCATCTGTGGGGTGGCCCGGGCCAGCACTCTTGCTTCTTTCAAGACCTGACCAAGTTCGGTTTCGCTCATTGCTTCAAGGTCGGTACTGCGCAAAATGCATTTGCTCTCATCGATATTTTGCATGTCGCTCAAGAGTTTCAGTTCTTCAGCGATGGCTTTGGCTGTGGCCGGTTGATCGCCTGTTAGCATCAGCACTTTAATGCCGGCCTTGTGACACTTCTCGATGGCGGCCGGCACTTCTTGTCTGGGTCGGTCGGACATGCCTACCAGACCAAGCAGGGTAATTTCGCTTTCGATATTTTCAACGGTTATTTCTTCGCCCTGGGCAAGTGTTTTGTAACCCACCGCCAGCACTCTCAGGCCTCGGGCTGCCAGTTTGCTATTTTGTGCCAGCAGGTCTTGCTTCATCTCTTCCGTCAGTTCGCTGGGGATGCCGCCCAGGGCATCCAATTCGATAAATTTGGAGACTTGCAGCACTGTGCCCGGGGAGCCTTTAATGAAGGCGTAGCGCTTGCTGTCGGGGGCATCGTGGATGGTGCTCATGCGCTTGCGTTCGAGATCGAAAGGCAGGTCTTGCACGCGGGGCCAGGGGCAAAAGTCTGCTTCTTCAGTTAAGCCGGCCTTGGCGGCGGCGGTCAATAGCGCACCTTCCGTGGGATCACCGTGGATGTGCCAGACCCCTTCTTCGTCTGCCGCCTGTTCGTGCTTTTCGAGGCGGGCGTCGTTACAGAGCGCCGCTGCTCTCAGAAGCAGGCGCAGTTCATTAAGCGCATCAGTGGCTACCGGTGAGTTATCTTCAAAGTGAGTGAATTCCCCTTCTGGGGCGTAACCCTGGCCGGAGACTTTGTAGTGATGGCGACCGAAGATAAGATCGGTTACGACCATCTGATTTTCAGTGAGGGTGCCGGTTTTGTCTGTGCAGATTACGGTTGTGCAGCCCAGAGTTTCCACCGCCGCCAGTTGCCTGATCAGAGCCCGGGCGCGCACCATGCGGTGGGTGCCGGCTGTCAGGGCCAGAGTCGCTACCACGGGCATGCCTTCGGGAATGGCTGCTACAGCCAGGGCTACCGCCGTTTGCAGCATGAGAAAGATATTTTCCTTGTGCCAGACACCGATGCCGGCAATAACTGTGCAGAGCACCACAGTCAGGAGCGTTAATTGCTTACCGAGCTCCTCCAGTCCGTTTTCCAGGGGGGTACGTCCGGATGCTGCCTCAGTCAGGAGGATACCCAGTTGACCAAGTTTGGTATTGTTGCCGGTGGCATAGACGATGGCTCTGCCGCGGCCCGATAAGACCAGGGTGCCCTGAAAAAGTTGGGTGGACTCGGGGGGATTGTCCGGGCCCGGCTCTTCTGTTTTGTAGACCGATTCGCTCTCACCGGTCATGGCCGATTCGTCGGCCGAAAGGGAGGAGGCCTCGATGATGCGCAGGTCGGCCGGAACTCTATCGCCGCTGTCCAGAATGACCACGTCACCAGGCACAAGCTCCGAGGCCGGCAGGTCTATCTCTTTGCCGTCCCGCACTGTTCGGGCGGTTGGTCCGGCCATGGCCTCCAGGCTTTCCAGGGAAATCTTGGCTTTCAGTTCGGTGGCAAAGCCCACCAGGGCGTTTATAAGGACGGCAATCAGGATACCCCAGGCCTGTATATGTTCTTTAGAGGCAAAGGAGACGGCTGACGCCACTAGAAGCAGTATGACAACTGTGGACTGGAACTGCCTGACAGCCAGGGTGAAGGCGCTCACCCCTTGCCTTTTGGTCATGGCATTTAAGCCGAAGGTCTGCCTGTGGACCAGTACCTTTTCAGTGGTTAAGCCGGTCTGCCGGTCGCTACCGAAGTGCTCGATCACGTCTTGCACCGGCATTGTGCCAGGGGAGCTTATGGGGAGTTGGACCTCGGTGGCCGGCATGGTTACAATTCTCATGGCTATGGTCAGCCAGTTAATTAGACCATGCAATTATGTCTTAACTGCTAGAATTGTGAATCAATCTAGATAAGTAACTCTCCATTGTGGGAAAGAGAGCCTCAAGTGAAAGTACTGATCGCCGTCGATGACAGCAAATTTTCTCAGAAGATTGGTGACTTTGTGGTCAGGCAGGCATTTCCTGCAGGTACTGAGTTTGTAGTTTTGAGCGTCGTCGAGAACATGCTCGTGGGAAGTTACATGAGTGTGCTGCCTTCTCCCATGCTTGAGGAAATCAAGGCGGCTGCCAGGACCACTTGCCATGACACCCTGGAGAAACTGGCTGCCCGGATCGCCGAGCATTATCCGGCTGCCGCTGTGAAACAGGAGCTTTTGGAAGGGTTTCCCAAGGAAGAGATCATTGAATACGCGGCAAGCTGGGGTGCCGATTTAATAATAGTAGGCACCCACGGGCGCAGAGGGCTAAGTCGTTTTGTCATGGGCAGCGTTTCGCAGGCCGTATGTCAGTCTGCGCCCTGTTCCGTACTTTTAGTGCGCTAGTTTTTGCAGTCCGGCTAATTCGGATAAATTCATCCTTAATTCTACTTTCTCGCCATTACTTTCCAGTTCGCTTAACTCGTTGCCGGGGGCTCGTTCTGCCTGACTTCCCTGGGGCTTGCTCAGCCTTTCGGACTAGGTCGTTTTGCTGAAGATAGAGTCAAGGCTTTCTGCCATGCTTGTTTTGCTGTTGATGCACTTGCTACATTCCAGAGCAAGTTTTTTGGTTATTCGGTGACTGAGGAAAAGTTATGAGTATGTTTTGTTATCAGTGCGAGCAAACTTCCCAGGGAACTGGTTGCAATACAATGGGTGTTTGCGGAAAAGGTCCCGAATGTGCAGCCTTGCAGGATTTGATGGTCCATATCTGCAAGGGCATTTCAATGTATGCCCATAGAGCCCGCAAGCTTGGGGCCAAAGATGCTTACATCGATACCAAAGTCATGGAAGCTCTCTTCATGACTCTCACCAATGTTAACTTCGACACCGAAGAGCATATCGACTACATCATGGATATGGCCGCCACTCTTGAAAAAGCTCGCGGTCTCTATACGGAAGCGGCACGGGCCGCCGGACTGCCGGTTGAGGTTTTGACCGGACCGGCTGCCTATACTCCGGTGCGGGACAGATTGGCTCTGCTGACCTTTGCTGAAACCCTCAATATAATGAAGAGAATCTCCAAAGAGAATCAGGACGTCGTCTCTCTGCAGGAACTGGTTACCTACGGCGTGAAAGGCCTGGCTGCCTATGCTCACCATGCTTTCGTCCTGGGTTACGTAGATGAGCGGGTATCGGCCTTTATCTATGAAGCTTTCGACTACTTGAGTCAGCCGGAGCAGACCGTAGATGCTTTGCTTGGCTACGCACTCAAAACCGGCGAAATCAATTTGCTGGTCATGGAGATGCTGGACCGGGCCCACACCGAAACCTTCGGACATCCTGAGCCTACCGTGGTGCGCACTACACCTGTCAAAGGTAAGTGTATTGCCGTTTCCGGCCACGATTTGAATTCTCTGCACCAAGTTCTTTTGCAGACCCAGGGCAAGGGCATCAATGTCTATACCCATGGCGAACTTCTGCCGGCTCTTGCCTATCCGCTCATGAAGAAGTTTCCCCATCTGGTTGGAAACTATGGTACTGCCTGGCAGAATCAGGTGAAAGAATTCGCCGAATTCCCCGGCTCTATTTTGCTCACCACCAACTGCTTGAAGCCGCCGGCCGACTCTTATAAAGATCGCCTCTTCACCATGGACGTTGTGGGCTTTGAGGGCGTTCGCAAGATTCAGAGCTTCGATTTTACGCCCCTGATCGAGTCGGCTTTAGCTAACCCTGGTTACACTGAAGACGCCGAGAAGAAAGAGATCACTATTGGCTTTGGCCGCAACGCCGTTCTTTCCGTAGCCGATAAGGTAGTGGATGCCGTCAAAGCCGGACAGATCAAGCACTTCTTCTTGATCGGCGGTTGCGACGGAGCTGAGTTTGCCCGCAACTACTTTACCGAGCTGGCCGAGCAGGTGCCGCAAGACTGCGTCATAATGACCCTTGGCTGCGGTAAGTATCGCTTCAATATGGAAGAGTTCGGCACCATCGGCGGTATTCCCCGCCTGTTGGACATCGGCCAGTGCAACGACGCCTACTCGGCCATCAAGATTGCTTCGGCGCTAGCTGATGCTTTCGGCGTCGGTGTGAACGATCTGCCGCTTTCCCTGGTCATATCCTGGTTTGAACAGAAAGCTGTAGCGGTGCTGCTCACTTTGCTTTTCCTGGGCATTAAAGACATCCGCCTCGGACCGAATCTGCCGGCCTTTGTCTCTCCCAACGTGCTCACTAAGCTGGTGGAAGCTTTCGCCCTCAAACCTACCGGATTGCCCGCAGAAGACCTGAAAGTTATTCTGGGCAAAGGTCAGTAATCGTAATTCCACCCTTCCAAGAACCACCGGTCACCTTTAAGCTAACTTCACTAGGACTCGCCTGGGGGTAGTTTAATGGCCGGTGGTTCTGAGCATCAATTTGGTGTGGTGCCCTTAGCTGAGAGGCGTGGCAGCCTCACCATGGGCTTGCTGTGGATAACCATGGTCACTGCCTTTCCCGGGGTCTTGATAGGCTTCGACTGGTGTAAGCAGGGTTTTGACGTGAAGCAGGTGCTGACCTGCACTCTTTTGAGCTGCCTGCTTTTGCTTTGCTACAGCATACCGGCCGGTATGCTGGGGGCTTGCACCGGTCAGAATTACACTATGCTCAGCCGGTCGGTCTTTGGTTCCCTGGGGGCGCGTCTGGTGGCCTTCAACTTGATCTGGGTCTTTGTCTCGTTCTATGGTCTGGCGGCGCTGTTTCTGGCTGAGGGACTGGTGGGGCTCTTTCACCTGAATGTGCCCTTGATGTGGCTGGCTGCGGTTTTGGCCGGGCTCATGGCCTGCAATAACTTCTTCGGCTTTAAGGGGGTGGCTAATTTCGCTCGCTTTGTGGCGGCCCCTGTTTTGATTGCCTGGGTTTTTTATTCCTTCACTAAGGCTATTGGCATTTGTCCGCAGACAATTCTGGCTGAAACTTCGCCGAAGGGTTTCGGTACTGCCCTGACCAGCATTTCCAGTTTTATTATTGGTTTTGCGGTCTGGGGCAATGAATGTGATTACTGGCGTTTCGGTAAGCCTAAAACCCTTACTTGCGCGGTGCCGCTTGTGGTGGCTCTTGTGATTGGTCAGATTATTTTCCCTCTCACCGGCTTCATGCTGGCTAAGGGTACCGGTATAACCGAATACGGCGCCGCTACGGCTTTTATGAATCAATTTAGTTTTGGCGGCTTTGCTCTAGCCGGTGCTCTGGTCTTGATTGCCTCCTATTTTGCCGTCAATGATTCCAATCTCTTCGGCTCCGTGCAGGCCTGTGCTCAGCTCAAGGACTGGTCCCCAAGGCGCTGGGTGGCCATTCTAGCCGGGGTCGGTACGGTGGTGGCGGCCTGGCTTTCCGTCTCGGGAGCGGCTCGCGCCCTGGAGTCTATTACCTCTCTTAATTGTGTGCTTTTGCCTACCGCCACGGTGATTATGATGGTGGAATGGTTTCTCTGCCGTCGTCTTTTCAAGCATGAAGTCTTCGCGCCCCTGGACAGGGCACCTCGCAACCTGTGCTGGCCGGCTATTGTGGCCCTTGTGGCCGGGGCTTCCGTGGGCATCCTGACGGCGGGTATAATACCCGGTCTGGAGAGCTTCCATGTGGGGATTTGCAGCTTGCAGGCCTGGCTGACCGGCATCGTTTTTTATGTGCCATTGCGCCTTCTTGAAGAGCGCCTCAAGAGCACGATGAGCGTGTCTGCGCCTGTGCCCGTGCCTGTCACTAATGCCGTGTCCGCTCATGCATCCTCCGTGGAGCGTAGCCCCGAACTATCGGTTCGGGGTCGGTAAGGGAGAGGAAGGAAATTGAGTCAGGGAAACCCTTGGAAGACGCTTTCTCAGAGCGTCGTTTATGAAAATGCCTGGATTCAGGTGCAGGAAGATAAAGTGCTGCGTCCCGACGGGAAGCCGGGCATATACGGCATAGTCAGTTATAAGAACAAAGCCGTGGGTGTGCTTCCCATCGACCGGGAGGGCAACGTTTACCTGGTGGGGCAGTTCCGCTATCCTTTGGGCTTTTACTCCTGGGAAATTCCGGAGGGCGGCTGTCCTTTCGGGGAGGATACTCTGAGTGCCGCTGTTCGGGAACTGAAGGAAGAAACGGGTCTTTCGGCCGGCCATTATGAGGTTCTTGGCCGGGCTCATTTATCCAATTCGGTCTCCGATGAGGAAGCAGTCTTTTATCTTGCCACCGATCTTACCGAGGGTCTGCCCCAGCCGGAAGGCACTGAGTCATTGGCTATTAGAAGGCTGCCTTTCACGGAAGCTCTGGCTATGGTGCAGCAGGGCGAAATCACCGATGCCTTGAGCGTGCTAGCCATTCAAAGCTATGCCCTCAAGTTAAGGCAGGGGTGAATCTTCTTTCAAACCTGCCCATTCATCCTGGTAGTCTCGATCATGAAAGAGCAGCCAGCTTGTGGCAGGCAGTCCGGTCTGAGCCGCCACTTGTCTAAGCAGTTCCACTGCCGGCTTCAAGTTGTGCAACATCAATTCCAGAATGACGCTCTCTTCTGTGATACCACTGCCGGTGAGGCAGCCGACTTGACCTTCGTGCAGGCAGGCGTCCACGGCTCGCGCCAGTGCCAGGCGCCGTTCTTGATTTTCTCTCAGTTCGTCCGCGCCCTTGATTTTTAGATAGCAGAAAAGTTCATTGTGCCTGGAGAACGCCGTGCTGTAAAAGTTGTAGCGTCGGCTGGGGGCTCTTGAGAGTTTCGGCATATTGGTCAGGGTCGAGTAATTCACATCAGCACCCTGGTCGGCTTCCCAGTCTTCCGGCTTTCTGCCGTGGTGCTCCAACTCCCTTTCACTGCATTGGTACTGCCAGAGCGGTTGGGGAGGCAGCGCTTCTTTTATCTGGTTGATAGTATCGGTGACTGCCGGAAAGAGATCTTTGATGTTCACCGTCTGTCTTTGCTCAATTCCAAGGCGCACCGCCGCCAGTGGCGACTTCCTCTCCTGGCGCGACCTTGGCACCACTATGTTTATCCATTTGTCCAGTATTTCTTCGCCCAGGAGCGACTCGGCTAGAACCATTGCCAGAGCCAGATCTTCCTTGGAGCCGTCTTTGTGGAAGCGCTCGGAGAGGATGGTCAGATCGAGGGCGTTTGTGTCGGTAACTTCTATTGTTACTTCCGCCTCAGACCAATCGCCTTTCAGTCGGCTGTCCTGATACTGCCCGAATTGATTGGGTTCTTTGTAGGCGGCAAACTGCCAGCTCGGCAAGTTCGGCGCTGCCGCCACGATGTGGTTGACCAGAAGCCTGGCCCTGGCTCTGCCACCGCTTGTGATGACAAGCTTTGTGTAGCTTTCCGTCATAGGTGATTTTTGCATACTGACGGCCGCGGAGAAGTTCTCTAATTCCCAGAGAATGTCCTCGCTCAAGGACAATAGGTTTTCCCCCAGCCAACTGGACAGATAGGCGTCGTTGCCGATTCGTGCTGCTCTCGCCAGAGCTTTTTCTTCTTGCACGAAACGCTGCCAGAATCTTTCTATCTGTTCTTGCTTTTGTTCTTTGCGACGGCGTTCGAAGTCGTTACCGGTGTCGGCCAGGAGCCAGCGCATAAATAATTCCTTTCCGTACGGTCTACTTTGCTTAGTTCTCTTCTGCTTGCCGAAAGTCAGGAGTGCTGTCCTTCTCCAGATCGGCAAGCCATTGGTCGGCTAGTTTTCCGAGGGGCTTGCGATACTGGTTGATGCAAACGCTTACGGCTTCTCTTTCTTGCTCATGCAAAAGGGCGGCGGCTAACTTCCAGGTCAGTCTATGACTGGTAAAGCCCTCTTCTTTGGCCAGCAAGAGCGCTACCGCAGTCTCTTTCTCCCCTTCTTGAAGCGCTGCCAGACCGGTTATGGCGTTGGCCGCCTGTCTATGAGTGGCATGTATATTCAAATTAGAAAGTTCGGCGGCAAAAGCTCTCGCTTCTTGCGGGTTTCCTTTGGCGAGGGCGCACTCGCCCATATGTTCCAGATCCAGCCAGGGTGTGGGGGAGCCCAGATCTACCGATTGGCGACCATATTTGACCACTCTTTCGGCGTGGTATTCGGCTTTCTCGCCGGCTTTTTTGAAGGCCATGTAATGGAAAAGGCTGAGGTGTGCCGGCCAGCGCACATTGAAGGGCTCCAGGAGACAGGCCCGGTCAAGCAGGTGATCGGCAGTTTCCAGATCGGCAAAGAGCAGAAAGGCACCGGCATTTCCATGCACAGCACCATTATCGGGGTGTTCTTCGGTTTTCTTTTGCCAGAGATTGCGGGCTTCTGCAAATTGTTCCTGGCTCATTTTGCGACCGGCATTCATGACGATAGCGGCGGCATAGCCGGTCAGGTCCGGGTGGTTTTCAATCAAGGCTAGAATATGTAGGCACCAAAGCTTTTGTCCCTCTTCTCGGCTTTGAAACTGATAGTAGCCTATTAGCTCCAGGCGGCTTATTAAGTCTTGCGGTTCCTGCTTGAGATTTTCTTCCAGCCAGGCTACCTGTTCTTCGTTCAGCTCTTTACCGAGGGTGTAGGCGGCCGAGCGAGCTCTTTCTTCCTGCTCCTGATCGTTATCTTCTTCGGTTTTCAATTCTTTGTGAGACATACTTCAAAAGGGCAGCGGCGCTTTGCCGGAAAGTTGTTCTCTTTTGTCTTCGCTCAAGGTGGCGGCTATGGCCTGCAGCAAGGCGGCGCCGCCCTTTCCGTTCATGTGCACAGTGTCGCGGAAGCAGCTCATATCGAAGGTGCCGTTTAAATCCAGCACTTTCACCTGGCGCTTCTGTGCCACTGTATTCAGTGCGGCGCTGTAGCTTTCGTAAGAGCCTTTGGGCATGAGCTTCATGTTCATGGGCGTGACCGGCATATTGACTATGAGGGTCTCGATTCCCAGACTTTCATTGAGGGCAAGCAGTTTATCGAGTATGGCAAACTGCCCTTTGAAGACAGCTTCGTTTTTATGGGCGAAGCGTTTCTTATACTCCCTGGTGTTGTCTTGCCAGGGCAGTTGCATATTGGGCAAGATCAAGAAATTGCCCGGCTTCACTTCCTGGGCGGCCATGAGCGCATCGATATTGTTTTTGTTGCCGCTTACGCCGGCGGCTCTGGGCTTGGATAGCTCTTCGAATGTGAGGGCGGGGTTGCCCTCACGGGGCAACTTGAGGCTCTTCAGGGCGGCAGTGGTTGAGCCGTTCAGGGCAGTCTCGATGAGATTTTGCAATTCCAGGCGGCGACCATAAATGTAGAGCCACTTGTTCACCAGGTAATCGCGATTTTGCCAGGGTCCGCCCTGCCCGGCTTGCACCATTGCATCGAGTTCCGCTTCGCTTAAATAACGGTGAAAATAGTTATAGGCGGGCGTGGCTGCCACGGAATCTACGCCGCAGTCCATAAAGTCTCTCAAGGTAATGCCCAGCACAACCAGTCTTGGTCTCTGGTTTTCCTTGAAGAGCGCCTTGCTGACCAGGTAATGATCAGAGATGACGGCGCCGGGCAGGGCAAAATTGAAACAACGCTGGAAGAGCCGTCCTTTGGCTTTCAGCAGTTGCGAAAGTTTGTTGGAATAGGGCTCCAGCACCGGATCGATAATCTTGCCCTGAAAGTCTGCCTCGGCGCAGGTGGTGGGAATCATCATCAAGGAGGAGCCGAACAGTACCACATCCGGTGTGGCGTCGGCGCTGTCTTTCTGAAAGCGCAACGCTCTCTGACATTCCCAACTGGCTTTTGCCGGCAGGGCGGAGGCTTTCAGGGGGGTGAGGGGACGGCTTATGGCCAGACCTAAATTGAGCGTCAAAAAGACTGCCAGGGCCGTGACAAAGGCGCAGGTTGGCAGGGTTTTGCCACTGTTTTTAGTCTTCAGAGACAAGTCTCATCCTCTCCATACAGGTTGTAAGGATACAGCAAAGCAAGGGGGGCTACTTGAAACGCAGCTATAAATGGAGTCATTTGACCCGGGCTAAAGTGAGACTTGGTTAATCTTAGACCGCTCAGCACTGCCTATTCTCATACTATTCATGGAATTACGGTTAATGGTAGGTCGACTTAAAGTTGTGCAAACATTGAAGCCAGAGTCGGGATTGGTGCGGGTGCGAGGCGCCAGGCAGAATAATCTCAAAGACATCGATCTGGATATCCCCAGAGACGCCTTCGTGGTTTTCACCGGTGTTTCCGGCTCCGGTAAGTCATCCCTGGCTTTCGGCACCATCTACGCCGAGGCCCAGAAGCGTTACTTCGAGACCGTGGCACCCTATGCCAGGCGCTTGCTGGAACAACTGCCGGCGCCCCTTGTGAAAGAACTTACCGGTCTGCCGCCGGCAGTGGCTTTGCAGCAAAGGCGCTCAGACGCCAACAGCCGCTCCACGGTTGGAACTCTCACCACTCTGGCCAATTCCATGCGCATGCTCTTTTCCCGGGCCGGCACCTATCCTAAAGGCTTTGTCGGGCGCCTTGATTCCGACGCCTTTTCGGCTAATACTTCGGCCGGTGCCTGCCCCGCCTGCCATGGTATTGGTATTATCCATAGTGTCAGCGAGAGATCGCTTGTACCTAATCCTGAACTTAGCATTCGCGACAGGGCCATTGCCGCCTGGCCCGGCGCCTGGCAGGGCAAGAATTACCGTGACATTCTGGCTACCCTGGGATATGACATAGATCGACCTTTTAAAGATTTGAGCGAAGCCGACCGACAGTGGATCTTATTTACCGACGAGCAGCCGGTGGTGACTGTTTATGCGGAGCGGGAGGCGCACCGTATTCAGAGACCATACAAAGGGACTTATATGAGTGCGGCGCGTTATGTTAAGCATACTTTCGCTACCACTAATAGTGGCACTCTTCGCAAGCGCGTAGAACAGTTTATGGATAAGAGCGGCTGCACGGTTTGTCAGGGCAAGCGGTTAAAACCGGAGGCGCTCTCTGTTAAGTTTGCCGGCTATGATATTGCCGAACTCTCCCGCCTGCCGTTGACTGAACTTGCCGCCGTACTGGCGGCTGCGCCGGAACTGGCTTCTGGAGCTAAGTCGAATCCGGATCAAAAACAGAAGGCGGCAGCCTTGATTGTGCATGAACTGCTGGAGCGTATCGAGCTTTTAGATGAGCTTGGTCTGGCTTATTTATCGATGGAGCGCAGTGCGCCCAGCCTTTCGTCCGGCGAATTACAGAGGCTGCGTCTGACTAACCTTTTATCCTCCGGACTCTTTGGTGTGGTCTATGTTCTGGATGAACCCTCGGCCGGACTGCATCCCCGAGACAGTGAAGCGCTCTTTCGTATGCTCGTTCGTCTCAAGGAAAGCGGCAATTCTCTCTTTGTGGTGGAGCATGAAATGGAATTGGTGCGCAAAGCCGACTGGCTGGTGGATATCGGTCCCCAGGCCGGCGATGGCGGCGGTTCTCTGCTTTTCAGCGGTCCGGTGCCGGCTCTCCAGGAAGTGCAGTCTTCCCTGACCAGGCAATATCTTTTCCCTCTCGACAAGGCTGCACCGCATGTAGTGCGCAAGAGCAAGGGCAGCCTCACCATTGCCGGTATCAACTGTCATAATTTACATGATCTGACCGTGACTTTTCCTACCGGTGTGCTGACTGCCGTTACCGGTGTTTCAGGCTCCGGCAAGTCGACTCTTGTCTCTCGTGTTTTGTCTGAGGCCATGCGGGCTCATCTGGGTGAGAGCGGTAGCAATGAGGAGGGCAAGGAAGGTAAGGAAGGGGACGAGGAAGACAGCGAGCAATATAGCGATATCTACGAGCTTGGCAGTGAGCTTGCCGTTACCGTCACTTTGAGCGGTGAGGCTTGTCTGGAGCGGCTTGTGCTGGTGGAACAGAAACCGATTGGGCGCACGCCGCGCTCTAACCTTGCTACTTATACCGGTCTCTTTGATCATGTGCGCAAGGCCTTTGCCGCCACAGCCGAGGCTAAAGAGAAAGGCTTCAATGCCGGGCGCTTTTCCTTTAATGTGAAGGGAGGTCGCTGTGACAACTGTGAGGGCGAAGGTTTTGTCAATCTGGAATTGATGTTCTTGCCGAGCGTCTATGCGCCCTGTTCTGTCTGCCTGGGCCGTCGCTACAATGAAGAGACGCTATCAGTGCGCTACAAGGGGCTGAATGTGGCCGAGGTACTGGAGCTGACTGTAGATGCGGCCCTGCAGTTTTTTCAGTCTATGCCGCCCATAAGACGGGCCCTTTCTGCTCTCCAGGAGGTGGGTCTGGGTTATCTACGTCTGGGTCAAGCGGCTACCGAGCTTTCCGGGGGTGAAGCCCAGCGCATCCGGCTGGCTACCGAGTTGCAGCGGGAACAAAAGGGAAAGACCCTCTATATTTTGGATGAACCCACCACGGGCTTGCATCCCCATGACGTGGAAAAGCTCTTGCAGCAGTTCAACACTCTGGTAGACTGCGGCAACACAGTGGTGGTCGTGGAGCACGACATGGATATTGTGAGCCGCTGCGATCATATTATTGAACTGGGCCCCGGGGCCGGAGCGAACGGCGGCAAGATCGTAGCTTCCGGCAGCCCGGCGGCAGTAGCCCGGGCGGACAGTGCCACGGCGCCTTATTTGAGGAGACGACTTTCATGAGAGACTCACTGGATGAGCAGATAGACCGCTTCCTGGCGGCAGAGGCCTTTGCCGTGGGCGGTGCCAGCGATAACCCCCGCAAATACGGCTATAAGGTTCTTCGTTGCTACCTTGACCACGGCAGGAAGGCCTATCCCCTCAATCCTCGCCGCCAGCCCGTGCTTGGGCAAACGGCCTTTGCCCATTTAATTGAATTGCCGGAAAAAGTCGCTTCCTTTTCTATAATTACGCCGCCGGCGGTAACCGAACTATTGGTTGAAGAGGCCATTCAGCAAGGGGTTGAGAATATCTGGATGCAGCCCGGCGCTGAAAGTGAGAAGGCCGTGCAGGCAGCGCGGGCAGCCGGTTTGAACGTTATTTATGGCGGCGCCTGCTTGCTCGTGGTGTTGGGCTACCGTGAGTGAGTCCGGAAGGTCCGATTTCCATTAATCTAAATATTCAAACTATTGCATACGTCTGTCCGTTGTGCTAATTTAGAGACTGTGATGTCTCTAAAGACCAACTGAAGGTGAGCCGTGGCGGTAGAAAGCGTCGACTCTATATATTTGCAACCCAATATGAAATCTAATCAAAGTTCCGACAGTGCCGGTCATCGTGAACATGGTCAGGCGCATCCCTCGCCGGTGGCGCGCCTCTGGGAACTAATAGTGGCCGACCGCTCCGATTTGATTGTCCTGTTGGTTTATACCTGTATCACCGGCTTATTGTCTCTGGCCGTGCCCCTGGCTGCTCAGGCCCTGGTCAACACCATCGCCGCCGGTATTTTCCTGCAACCCTTGATTGTTCTCTCTTTGCTGGTTCTGGCCGGTCTTTTGCTGGGCAGCATTTTGCGCATGCTCAAGTTTTGCATTGTGGAAAATTTGCAGCAGCGCATTTTTGCCCGCATTTCCCTCACCCTTTCAGAAAGAATTGCGCAAACCAAAGCCTCTGCTCTTACAAATGAGTACATGCCCGAACTTGTGAACCGCTTCTTTGATGTGATAACGGTGCAGAAGAGCTGGGCTAAACTGCTTCTGGAAGTGCCCTCGGCCATACTGCAAATAGGTGTGGGACTGGTTTTGATGGCCTTTTACAGTCCCTTCCTATTGGCCTTCGATGCCATCATTATCGCCTTCATGATCTTCGCCACTACGATCCTTGGTATAGGCGGTTTGCGCACCAGCATACGTGAATCCGTCTCCAAGTATCGGGTGGCGGAGTGGCTGGAAGACATTGGGCGCTGTCAGACCAGTCTCAAGACTAACGGCATTCTCAATTACCTTGTGGACCGTACCGACTTCCTGGTTCTCTGTTATCTGGGTGCTCGCAAGGCGCACTTTTCCGTACTCTTCCGTCAAGCCCTGGGCACCTACTTCTTCCAGGCCCTGGCCAGTGCCGGTATTCTTGCCATAGGTGGTTGGCTTGTGATCAACCGACAACTGACATTGGGTCAGTTAGTCGCTGCCGAACTGGTGGTACTGTCTGTGCTGTCTGCCGTGGAGAAGCTCATTCGCAGCTGCGACACCTTCTATGATTTGCTCACCGGGCTTGATAAAGTCGGGCACATCCTCGATTTGCCGATGGAGAGATTGACCGGTCTGGAGGTTTCTCACGAGGGCGAAGGGCTCGGTTTGAATCTCAGGGAAGTGCGTTTCTCTTATGACGGACGCAGTGAAATACTCTCGGGTCTGAACCTACAGATCAGCAGTGGTGCCAAGGTAAGCCTGGTCGGTGCCAGCGGGGCCGGCAAGACCACCATTGCCATGTTGCTTTGCGGGTTGCATGAGCCCTCTCATGGCACCGTGGAAGTGGGAGGCTATGACTTGCGCGACATTGAGCTAGCCAGCTTGCGGCGCACCGTAGGTTTCGTGGCCGATGCCAATGAAATTTTTGAGGGCACCATTGAGGATAATATTACCCTCGGTCGCTCCTTTGTCACCCATCAGGATGTGCGCTGGGCCCTTGATGTAGCGCAGTTTAACGATGATCTGGTGAAGATGCCCGATGGTATCAAGACCATGCTGGTCAGTGGCGGAAGAAATCTCTCAAGAGGGCAAGTGCAGCGGCTCTTGATTGCCAGAGCCATTGCCGAACGCCCCCGCCTTCTGGTGCTTGATGAGGCCTTCACCGGTATTGACGAGCGCACCAAGTTGAAGATCATCGAAGCACTCTTTTCTGCCGATCTGCCCTGGACTGTGCTTGATATTTCTCACGACGCCGAAGTGGTGATGCGCTCCAGTAAGGTCTATGTGCTTGCCGGCGGCAAGATAGTTGAATTCGGCACTCCGGCTGATCTGTCATGGCGCAATGAGAGTGAGTTCTCTACTCTTTTCCCAGACCTGGCTGCTCAGATTCGCCTGGTGGAGCGTCGCAAAAGTGATAGAACAGGGGGCGTGCGATGATCAATCTAGATCGAAAAAACGATTTCATAGACGGCGTCAGTGTCTCCAGTAGACCGGCTCGGGCTTATCAGTCTCTCAAGACGGTGCGCTCGGCTCCTGCCTACGGCACAGTGGCTCTCTTTCTTTGCTTGATGCTCATAGGCATTGTCTTGATGTTGGCTTATGTGCCCTGGCAGCAGACCATTTCCGGTACAGGCAAAATTATGATTCTCTCGCCCATGGAGAGACCTCAGAATATCGAGGCCCTTATTCCGGCTCGCCTCAAGCAGTGGCATGTTAAAGACGGCGAGACGGTCAAGAAAGGGCAGCTTGTGGCCGAGTTGATCGACATCGATGCCAAATATCTTGATCCCAACCAGGTTGTTCGCATAGAGGGGCAGCGCAAGGCTCTTGCAGGTAGAAGGGAAGCGGCTAGAAGTCGATACAAGGCTCTCAGCAATCAATTGGAAAGTCTGAAACGCTCTCAAGGAGCGGCAGTGCCCAGTGCTTCTGAAAAGTCCAAGCAGGCTAAAGATCGCATCTGGGCTGCCGGGCAGGCCGTGGAAGCGGCTAAGCAGAATACCGTCACCACCCAGTTGAATTTGATCCGAATCAAAGATCTCTTTGAAAAGGGCTTAAGGTCGAGGCGCGATTTAGAGCTTGCTGAATTGGATCACACTCGGGCTTTGACCGAACTCGAGAGAGCTGAGGCGGCTCTGCACATTGCCGAGCGTGACCAGACCGTCGCTATCTACGATCAGACCAAGGTTCTGGCCGACACAGATGCCGCCATCAGCAATATTTTTGCAGCCATGGCCTCTGCCCAGGAGACAGTGGAGACGACCTCTAGTGATATATATAAGCTCGATATAGAGCTGGCTAATTTGAAACAACGCTGCGAACAACGACGAGTTTATGCCCCCTGTGAAGGTAGAATAGTGAAGCTCATGAAGGTGGGGGCCGGTGAGACAGTTGACTCCGGGGCGGTGCTGGCAGTGATAGCACCTGATACACAAGACATAGCGGCCGAATTGACCATCAGCGACAACGATGCGCCGCTGGTGTCGGTTGGTCGTCCGGTACGACTGCAGTTTGCCGGTTGGCCGGCGCTACAGTTTTCGGGCTGGCCCTCTATCGCCGTTGGTACTTTTGCCGGACGGGTAGCTGTTATTGACGCCGTGGACGATGGACGTTCCTGCTATCGTGTCATTGTTAAACCTGATCTCGAGCAGATTGCTCAGGGGCGCGATGAACCCTGGCCATCCACCAAATTTTTGAGACCGGGAGCCGAGGCCAGTGGTTGGATAATGCTTGATACTGTGCCCCTTGGATTTGAACTTTGGCGTCAGTTCAATGCTTTCCCGCCCACGGTCAAGCCGGAGGAACTGGGTTTGCATAAGAGCAGTGGCGGCGGCGCTTCCATGGAAAGCGGCAAGAAAGTGAAGAGGAAGTAGCGCTTTCTATGGCAGGCAACAAGCGATTTCCTTTGGGAGTTGGGTTATTTGGATTCACCGTGGCACTTGTCTGCTGCGGTTGGCCTCTGCCCGCCGCCTTGGCTCAGGATAAGCCCGACCGGGATCAAAATCCGCTGCAATTGCGTCCCATGCAGTTGGTAGAGCCGGGTTTAGCAAGGTCTTCCGATCTTGCGGATTTATCCGGGCCCCCTGGCGCTTTTGGTTTTGAGTCTTTTATAGAGTTGGTGGATCGTCACTACCCAAAGCTTCAAAGTGCTGATGCCGAGCGAAGAATTGCCGGCGCCAAGCGCCTTGAGAAGGCCGGCGCCTTCGATCCGGTATTGAATGGATTGAATGAATACCTGCGGGTACAGGATATCGTTAACCCCGGTAAGGCTAAAGATGCCATCCACAATGAAGCCCAGGTGGATCTGCTCACGCGCTCCGGCATCAAGTTGTTTACGGGTATGCGCCTCAACCCCAACGACACCAAGACGCCGCTCCTGCCTTCCGGTCGGGCCGGTGAATATTACGGCGGCATGTCGGTTCCACTTTTGCGCGGCTTCATTCAAAACGAGAAAAATGTTGCTGAGAAGCAAGCCAAGCTTGGTGAGCCACTGGCTGCGCAGCTTTATAAATTGACCAGGCTTGAGCTTTTGCTAAAGGCCGCTGCTACCTACTGGGAGTGTATCGGCGCCCGGTCTCGTATCGATGTGGCTCAAAATCTTTTGAAGATTGCCGAAACGAGAGTTGGGCAGATTAAAGAGCGGGTGGCAAAGGGTGATTCGCCGGCTCTCGAAATTGCCGAGGCCGAGCAGGAGATTCAGCGCAGGCAGGCGGCCTTGATCAAGACAGAACGAGAGTTTCAGAAAGCATGCCTTTCCCTATCGGTTTTTTTCTGGGATGAAAACGGCATTCCCAAAGCCATTCCGAAAGATTCTCTACCGGCCCTGTCTCCTGCCCCCAGACCCTTGACCGATAGCGAATGGTTTGACGGGCGGCGCAAGGCAATTGAACTTAGACCGGAACTGAAGAAGATCAATCTAGAGCGCGAGCAGGCCAAAAATGAGCTTAAGCTGGCTCAAAACATGCTTTTGCCGGCCATGAACCTTTACTACATGCAGGGTGCCGACACCGGTCCTCAGGGAATCGGTCTGGTTATGAGAGCAGGTGTGAATGTCTCAGCACCGCTCAGGCAGCGAACTGCAAGGGGTCAGATAGAAGCCGCTCGCTTGAAGATAGAGAAACTAAATTTTGATGAAAAGGCAGAGAAACAGCGGATTCAGGCTGAGGTTGACGATACCGTATCTGCTGTCAATACTTCCTTTGATCGCTTTACCGCCATAGCCCAGGAGGTGAAAAAGGCAAAGGATGTGGAAGCTGGGGAACGTCTTCGCTACGGCGCCGGAGACAGTACGCTCTTTCTCGTCAATCAGAGGGAGCGCACCACGGCCGAGGCCCAGATGCGCTTGCTTGAGACTCATGTGGAATATCTACAGGCTCTGTCTGCGTTTAAGGCGGTTACTTGCCGTTTATAGCAGAATGCCTGTCGGAGAGGTTCTTAATGGCAGGGTGCTTGACTTTGTTCGATATAATCATATATGCTGATATGTGCATGGGTTTAATCGAGCCGATCAATCAAAGGGGGCGCACTTGCCGTACAGAGCCGTAGTTAGTTCTGAACTTGCCAGATTATTCGGGGTTTTGTCGCATCCCATGCGCATTCGCATTATTGAAGAGCTACGCAAAGAAGACTTAGCAGTGAATTCCCTGCGCGATATCTTGGGTATCACCCATGCGGCCGTCTCCCAGCAATTGGCTGTGTTGCGCAATTGCCGCCTCATCTCAGAGCATCGGGAAGGTCGCAATGTCTACTACCATTTGCGCAATCCCAAACTGGCCGCCTGGATAATCGAAGGAGTCAACTTCATTTCTCCCGACCCATCGGAAGTGAAGGAAATGATGAGTGCCATCGAACACACTCGCACAGTCTGGCACAAAGAAGATGAAGTTGTAGCGGAAATTAAGCCTGCCCCTCAAAAGAAAACACGGGCGGTTTCATAGAGCGCGGTTTTTCTCTATGTTGCTTGCCATGGCGTCAATTAACCCTTGCAGGTGAGCCCTCAGCTTGTCGGCGATGAGGTGCCGGGCTTCATGGGGGGCTCTCTCGTATTCATCCATGTAGGGGCTTAAATCTATGGGGCTGCCTATTTTCACATGGGCACGTCTTTTCGCCAGTTGCCTCGGGCGTTTGATATTGTAGACATCTCTTTCCAATTTCAATACGGTTTCAGCCAGTCTCTCCTGGCTGGGATTGAGTTCCACATATTGGGGCTGCCAACTGACCATGCGCGCCACCCGAGCCAGGGAGGCCAGATCCTTTTTCATTTCAGCCAGGGTTTCCTTTTTGGAGCCTCTGGGCAGGCTTCTCAGGTAGGAACTGAGTTTCCAACTGCGATCCAGGAGCCCCTTGCGCTCGTCAGGGCTGATTTCTTCATACCTGGCTTCAACCTGTTTGAGCACGGCCTGTCTTACATCGGCAACTCTACCACTGAGAGCCTGCAGGCTGGCGGAGCCGGCTTCAAGATTGTGCGCCATCTCCTGCCTGCGCAGAAGCTCAGCAAAAATAAGAGCCAGTCTTAGTTTTATGTCCTGGCTGCGCACCTTGCGGTGCAAGTGCTTCTCAATTTTTCTGATACGCTTATCCAATACCTTTTGAATTGACTTGGGATAGCTGTACTTGATGGCCATGGGCATCAAATAGACCGACCAGTTCTCATGACCGGCTTGTCGCTCTTGCAGAATAGCTCGCAGGGCAATCTCTACAACACCGCTTTTAAGCGGTTGCACTTGATCATTGAGGTAATAGATTTCTCCTTCCGGAAAAATGACGAGAACATCTTGCCCCGTTACCACCTTGAGTGCATAATCTTTCGACTGTGCCAGGGCATTCAGCCCGCCGCGATCAACGGAAAAGGCACCTAGCCTTTGCATCCACCAGCCGGCCATACCGTGCCCTTCGTCGAAAGCTTCGGCATTGAGCATGTAAATAAAGTTCCGCCCTGCTCTTCTGGCAATCTCCACGCAAACCTTGAAGTCTGTTTCATCGGCATGATTTGGTGTGAGAATGAGCCCATGCCGGCGGGGAAATTCCTTCAAAAGCTTGATATTGTCTCTGTCTATAATGAGTCTGTTGTTGATGAGCAGGTCGAAATATATATAGCTCTGAAACAACCAGTTGATGAAGTGCCAGAGCTTGGCCGGATGAAATATACCCGGCTTAACCTTTGTTCCGTCAGGCTTGCTTATTGGAGCGTCTTTTGTGGGGCTGGACAATCTCAATTAACCGGCAAACTATCTACTACTGATACTAATTTAGTCTACTTCCTCTTGCCTCTCGCTGGAAGTAGTTTCCTTTTGCACTCAATCTTGGACCAGCTAGAAACTTGATTCTGCGCTTTCTACAGCCAGTTTACGGACTGAAACTCTCGAATCTTGGCGCCCCCGACCGGCTGATTTTCGCTTGTGACATAGGAAGTATACCTTCGACACTATTAACGGTGGCACTGAGAGCGGCTCATCTCTGAAGCGACCCCGCTCGTCTCCTCTTGTTCTTCTTGCATGTCCTGTGGTGTTTGTCCGAACGTTTCCGCCTCTGCACCAGATTCCGCTTCCCTCTACCATGCAATTATGAGTAATATCTGAAAAATCCCCAGGATGTCAAGGGTGCGTGGTAAGTTAGGTCCATGTAATAGTCACAAATCAAAGTGTTGGACAGAGCGATGTAGAAACTTAGAGAGTTCAAGTAGCGATTTCGAACTGGCGTCCCTGTCGGAGCGAAATTGGTCAGGCTGTTTGTGCCTTTAGTTTGTCTTCTTTTATCTTGGATTTAAAAAAATGGATAATAACAATAATAAGCAGCTGGCGCTGCTCTGGTGTTTTCTTGTCTTGGTGGGGGGAATCTTGGCAATTCCCGTTTTGAGCGGCTTCTACGTGGTAGTGGATGCCGGTCATGTGGGTGTGCTCAAGTCTATGGGTGCGGTGAGCACCAGCGAACTCTCTCCCGGCTTTCACTTTAAGCGCCCCTTCATCGATCAAGTGGTGCAATTGGATACTCGCTTGAAGTCCTTCGAGGTTCGCGCTGCCGCTGCCTCCAAAGACTTGCAAACGGTTGAAACCACCATTTCTGTGCAGCACAATATCGCTCCCGTTATGGCCGCTGAGTGCTATCAGACCGTCGGTGATCTCGAAAAGGTAGATTTGACTGTGGTAGCACCGGCAGTGCAAGAGAGCTTGAAAGCTATAACCGCCAAGTTTACAGCCGAAGAGCTTGTCACCAAGCGCGAAACTGTCAAGCAACTGGTCACCGATGCCATCAAGGGCTATATCAACCACACTCTGCGTGAGAAAAAATTGGAGGGAACTGTGATGCTCGCTAACGTGGCGATTACCGACTTCGATTTTTCCAAGGAGTTCAATCTCTCCATCGAAGCCAAGGTTAAAGCCGAACAACAAGCTCTGCAAGCAAAGAACGAAAAAGAAAGGCGCATCACCGAAGCGGAAGCTGCCGCTCGCGAGAAGGAGCTGGCTGCCGATGCTGCCGCCTATCAGATTCGCAAAGAGAGCATTGAAAGAGCTCAGGCCATTCAGAGGGAAGCCAATGCCCTGGCCCAGAACCCCAGTTTGATTCAGCTTCGCGCTGTTGAGAAGTGGGACGGCGAACTACCGACTTTCTCCGGCGGAGGTGCCATGCCCTTCATCAATCTACCCCAGATGGAAAGGAGGCATGTTGCCGACGCCGGTGCCAAGTCCGTAGCCGGCGTTCGATAAGAGCCACAGTGGCTAGCAAAGAGTAAGTGCAACCGGCAATGCGTGTAAAATAGCGTGTTGCCGGTTGTGCTTTTCTACTGGGAGACTTGCCCTTTGCCACGCTTTGAAAATCGGCTCAGAAACTTGCTCAGTGTATTACTCTGTCTGATTCTCTTGCCGCTTTTGAGCGGTTGCGTGGCGGTCTTCGACAAGCTACCCCACAAGAAATGGGGCTTTATCGACAAGAGCGGGCGCCTGGTCATACCTTATAAGTTTGATGATGTAGCCAGAGACCAGCACGGCGGCTGGACTTTGCCCCACAAGACTTTTGTGAATTTCTCCCAGGGACTTTGTGCCGTCAGAGTGGGAAACAAATGGGGCTATATTGACAAAAACGGACTCTGGAAAGTGCCGCTCAAGTACGATAGCGCCGGAAATTTCAGCGACGGTCTGGCTCTGGTGCGGGTGGCTTACCGCTACGGCTACATTGATAAGAGCGGGCGGGAAGTCATACCGATAAGCTTCGAAATTGCTCGCATTGAGGGTGCAAGAAATGACAATCCCGACTGGGATTTCACTCAGACCGTGCTCACGCCCCTGGAGTTCAGTGAGGGGCTGGCCGTAGCCTGCCGGGATGGTAAGTTCGGCTACATAGATAAGTCTGGAAAGTTTGTCATAGAGCCTGTTTATATGCGGGCCGAGGCTTTCCGGCAGGGCCTCGCTGCTGTTAATCCTTTTCCGGCTCCGGCCGCGGCGGGAGGACGCACTTTTATAGATAAGAGCGGCAAGGTGGTGGTGCCTGCCTCTCAAAACTGCATAGACTTCAGTGAGGGACTTTTCCTTGCCGGCAATGGCCGGTACGACTCCGGGCGCCGGCTTTTCTACCTGTCTGAGGACGGCAGCAGGATTACCAATGCGGAGTATGAGGATGCCCGCATTTTCAGTGAAGGGCTGGCAGCGGTGGCGCCGAAGTTTGACTCGGCAAATGAGAATAAAGCCTACGGGTATGTCGATAAGAGCGGCAAAATAGTCATAAAGCCGGGCTTTGATATCTCCGGCAACAATCTGGCCGGTAGTTTCCGTCATGGTCGCGCTGTGGTCAGCCGGGCCTCAGAAGATATGATGGGTAACCGTAGCCATCTGCATGGAATTATCGATACTACCGGCCGCTATCTTGTCGAACCCTCCTACAGTCATATTTCTTCCTATTGCGACGGATTAGCCCGGGCGCTTATAGACAACCATACGGTCTACCTTGATATGAACGGCAAGGTGGCAATTGAGACCCGGTCGGTCTGGGGCAACAGTTTCAGCGAGGGGTTGGCTGCTGTAATGGAACCCTGAGGGCTGCCCCTTGATAGAGTTTGGCGGGAACGGTTATATTTGAGAAACAACGGTTCGGGGGATGCCGGAGTAATGAAATCACTCAAGCTTTATCACGGTGCAACACTAATTGGCACCATTACCAATTACACAGTGGAAGATCTCTTTCAGTGGAGCGGCGAAATTGAGCTGACTCTTGAGGGAGTCGAGTACCAGCACGTTTTTGATTCTCTGGCCGATGAAGAAGCCATGATGGAAGGCAGCGACTTGCCCTTTGACGAAAGCTATCTGGAAGGTTGGTTCATCGAAGACGATGCCGGGGAGAAGACGGAAATTGCCGCTCCCACGGTAAACGCCGATGGGGAAGTCTTCTGGCGGGATTAGTGGCCGATTCAAGAGTTTTGCATTTTTAGACTTTACGGTGGATGGTCCTTTGGTATCGCCGGAGATGCCTCACTGGCCCCTGCAGTTCTGGTGCGGTCCAGAGAGGCGGCAGCGGAATTGGAGCAGATTTGTACCGGAGTAACTAAAGCCTGTTGAGGGGGTCGAAATCTTCGTCGAGCTTTCTTGCTTTCTGTCTGTCTTTTTCGGCCAGGTCTGCCTTGCCCAGCTTGTCGTAGATTTTAGCTCTGCTCCAGTATGCACCAGATAAGTCGGGGAAGCGTTTGATGATGGCGTCAAAGTGGCTCAGTGCTCCGGGCAGATCATTGCCCAGGAAAAGCATTTCAGCCTGGTAATACATCATTTGCTGCTGGTCCTGGCAGACTCCGGCTAGTTTCAGGGCTGTGCCGAAATCTTTTGCCGACTCCAGGTAGTTTTTTAAACGCCGGTTGCAGAGGGCCCGGTGTCTCCAGGTTTGCCAGTTGCCCTGGGGTGATTTAAGCACACAGTCATAATCGGCAATGGCTTCTTTAAGGCGGCCTGTCATATCGTATAGCCTGGCTCTCGATTCCAGTGCTGGAATATTTCCCGGCGCCATGGTTAGCGACTTATTGTAGTCCTTCAGGGCCAGATCGTATTTGCCCAGGTCTTTGTAGGCTATGCCGCGTTCTACATAAATTCTGGTGTTCTTAGGGTCTAGTTCCAGGGCCTTGTTGTAATGCTGTACCGCGCCTTCTGAATCTAAGATTTTCTGGCATTGCTTGGCTTTCTGAAATTCCCGGGCAGCCTGTTCAGGACCGGATGCTTGAGCAGCGTTGCCGGTAAACAGCATTGATATAATAATGGCCGCCCGTATTCGCCTCATAGAGGCTATCATAGCGCCTGGGAAGTGGTAGCGGCAAACCCTGTACTATCCCTGAGTGCCTGCACCACTTCTTCGTCTCTGGTTTGAGAGAAATCCTGGTAGTAAAGTCCGACCGCGCAAAAGGGATCCGGCATGCTCAGGGTTACGATGGAGTCGCAGTGAGGCTTGAGCTCTTCCATGCTCTCTTTACTCATCACCGGGGCGGCCAGAAAGACCTTGGCGGCGCCCTGCTTTCGTGCCGTTTCTACGGCAGCTAGAGCCGTCATTCCCGTCGCTATGCCGTCATCCACGATTATTACTGTTTTTCCTTTGAGGGAGGCTTTGCGGCGTCCTGCCAGGCGATAGAACTGCGCTTCCGCCTTGCTTGTCATATCAAGCAGCAATGTGCGCTGCTGTTCGATGTAGTTATGCCACTTGCGTTTCTCCTGAACATTGAGCTCATCTTGTCCGGGAATGTCATTATTTAGCACGATAACACCGTCGGCGGAGACTGCGCCGATGGCAAACTCTGGTTGTCCGGGGTAGGGCAGTTTTTTCGATTCTATGATTTCCAGGGCTGTGCCGAACCTTCTTGCTACTTCCAGACCTACAGGTACGCCGCCTCTTGGGAGTGCGATAATGCAGTATGGGGCAGGGAAATCGCTGGCTCTAAGCGTGTTGGCTAGCCTTTCTGCCAGCTGGACACCGGCATCGGTGCGGTTAAGGAATTGCATGTAAGACACCTGGGTTGAAAGGACTCATAGATAAGTATATGTGAACAGTCTGGACTATTTTGCTGGTAGCTGCCGGCAAAACTCGTCGGCTTATCGAGGCAGGATATAATTGTCACCTGCTGGTGAATTCCTGGTAGATATTTTGCTTGCGACCAAAATAAAGTGGCTGAGACTCTTTCTGTTCGTTTTGCTGGGGGCTCTTCTTTCAGAGGGCTGGGTCTTCCCGTTTGCTCTTGCGCAGGGCAAGGCGCCGCGAGCCATCGAAGCTTACAAAAGCGACTTCGGCAAACTACGGCGGGCCGGCCGGACCAGGGAAGGTTTTGCGGTAATTGATGAAGCACTTAAGCATTACAAAAACGATGCCGATCTTCTCAACATGCGAGCCCTAGCCTCTCTCGATAAGAATGATTACCAGGCTGTGCTTGTTGATACCGACCGGGCTATTGCCCTGGCACCTGATTTTATCGGTCCTTACAGTACTAAGGCGTCGGCTCTTTTTGCACTTGGTCGCAGGCAAGAGACGCTCAGGTGTCTTGATCGAGCCGTGGCATTGAACCAGGACAGGTTTAGTTTTCCTTACTCTCAGCGGGGCAATGTGTACTTCATTCTGGGTGATAAGAAGAAGGCTCAGGAGGATTTGCGTAAAGCCATCAAGATTAGCCCCAGGGACGCGCGGGCCAGGCAGTTGCAGGGAGATTTGTACTATAGTGCCGGTCATTATCCCCAAGCTTTACGCGAATATGAAATTGCCGCCGTTTGCGCACCGGGGCTTTCCGATATAGTTTATGGACGGGCTGCTATCCGTTTGAAGATGAATGATAGAGTCGGTGCTTTGCGTGATCTTGATCTGGCTCTCAAGTTGCGTCCCGATCAAAAGGAGCTTTTGAACTCTCGCGGAGTACTGGCTTTTAACCTGGGCGATTTTGAGGAAGCCATGCAGGATATGCATGCTGCCATGATTTTGCCGTCCGGTGCAGGTTGCGGAAGCCGGTCTAGTCCTCGGCACAGCACTAAGACCGGTAGTTATGCCCGGTTGCTGGATGGTTACGATAAGCTGATTAGGATGAGTCCCGGGGAAGCCGACTCTTATTACAATCGGGGTTTATTGTTACTCTGTTCCGGGCAAGACCGCCGGGCTGCCGATGATTTTGTCAAATTTCTGGAGCTCAAGAAATGGCAGGGGCGCGGTGTGTTTAGTGGTGCTACGGCTTTGCACTGTGCTTATCTCAGGCTCGGTAAGGCGGAGGAGGCGGCGGCCGTTGTTTCGCAGTCTCTGAGCCAGTGTCAGAGCTGGCCGCGCCCCGTACTCCTCTATCTTGGTGGCAAGCTTAAGGAACCCCAGCTCTTCGCCGCTCTAAAGCGTCAGGACTATTTGACTTTTGCTCACTGCTACGTTGCCCTGGCGCTTCAGAGTCATGGGCAGAAAGCTGCTGCAAAAAAACACTTTGACTGGGTAGAAAAGCACGGCAGCACCCAAATGGATGAGTACTTTCTATCTCTGTCTTTGCGCTGAGGCTACTTAGCGTCCAGAAAATTCTTTCATTACTTGCTGGTAGCGTTTGCCCACGGCGCCGCATACTATCTCGCAAAGTTCGTAGATACTGCCGTCGGCAATACTATAAAAGACGAAAAGCCCGTCTCTGCGTTTTTGCACGATACCTTGTTCTGCCAGCACTGAGAGATGTTTGCTGACATTGGCCTGGCTCATTCCGGTTAGCTCGCAGAGTTCTTGAACAGAATGTTCGCCATTAAATAGATTCTGCAAGATTTGCAAACGGGAAGCATCGGAAAGAGCACGAAACCGGGCGGCCACTATTTCAAGGGCGGGCCTTGTCAGTAGAACTTTTTTACCTGCCATGACTGCACCTGTGAATTCCTGCGGAGCCTTTGGTTTCAGTCTACAACTAGAGTCCTATTTGTGCAATCAGCCAAATGGATGATTGAGTATATAACCAATCGGTGATATAGTAAAAGTGTACCGATCGAGGAAGTGAAGATGTCTGAAACAGCAAATGCCGCAGTCTGTCCGCAACTTGCCGCAAAAGAGGCGGCAGGATTGAAAGATCTGGTGATAGTAGATGTGCGCAGCCCTATTGAATTTGAATGTGAGCATATTGATGGTGCTATCAATATACCTCTCGATACTCTTGAGGCGCGTATAGAAGAAGTGCCCAGAAAGGGGCAATTGCTTGTGGTTTGTCGCAGCGGCAAACGCGCTGAAAGGGGGGCGTATGCGCTTATGGGGCGGGCCTTCCAGCCGAAGATTCTGGCAGGCGGTATGCTTGCCTGGCGCCAGGCCGGAATGCCTGTCATAGAGGGTCGCAAGCGGTTGTCCATCGAAAGGCAGATTCAGTTGGTGGTGGGTACGGGCGTGCTCAGTGGTGTGCTTCTTGGTGCCTTCGTCAATCCACTCTTTCTTATTCTTCCTGGCTTTTTCGGGGCTGGTCTGACTTTTGCGGGGCTTTCCGGCACCTGTGCTCTTGGTATTTTGCTCTCCAAGGCACCCTGGAATAAGCTGGAAGCACCTGTTTCCGCAAGCCAGTGCAAAAAGAGCGGTTGTTGTAACTAGCGTCTGCGAGGACTTCGGTGGATGTTTACGGCTTTTGCAATTGGACTGGCTACCGGGTGCCTGCTCGGACTGCTGGGCGGAGGCGGCAGCATTCTTGCGGTTCCCGTACTGGTTTATGTGTTGGGTCTTGAACCGAAGGCGGCCATCGCCACCAGTCTTCTCATTGTTGGTCTGGCCAGTCTGTTTGCCGCCTTCAGTCATTTTCGCCACAAGGCGGTTTTGATACCTACGGCTCTAGCATTTGGTGCCGCCGGTGGTATTGGCAGTTTTGCCGGTGCCAGGCTGGCTCAGTTTTTATCTGATTCTATACAGCTCATCATGTTCGCTGTGTTGATGGCTCTTGTGGCGGTGCTGATGCTCAGGAAGCGTCGGCCGGCTGAAGATGCGCAGGTTCCCCGCAGAGCCGCGTTGCCTCTAGTATTGGCTGCCGGTGCTTTTGCCGGAGTTCTGACAGGGCTTCTAGGTGTTGGCGGCGGCTTCATCATAGTGCCTGTTCTCAATTTGTTACTGGGTCTTCCCATGCGTGAGGCCATCGGCACATCGCTTCTGATTATCGCTATCAGTAGTTCTGTTGGAGCAATTTCTTATGCCTCTCGTCTGCATCTTGATTCTTCCATCTTACCCTTTGCCCTGGGTACCCTGGCCGCAGCACCAATCGCCGGCCGTCTGGCTCATCGGATTGCTCAGGAAAAACTTAAAGTCAGTTTTGCTATTTCATTACTTCTCTTATCCGGCTGGATGCTCTTTAAGGAAGTGCACTAAACTCTGGAGGCGCATATGTATTTTCAACAGTTTTACCTGGGATGCCTGGCCCATGGCTCTTACTTGATTGGCTCCGAAGGCGAGGCTGCAGTCATCGATCCTCAGAGGGATGTCGATCAATACATCGAGGCGGCAGAAAAAGCCGGGCTGGCGATTAAGTATATTTTTGAGACTCATTTGCATGCCGATTTTGTCAGTGGGCACAAAGAATTATCCGAGCGCACCGGGGCCGATATCGTATTCGGTGCCAAGGCCGGTGCGGCTTTCCCTCATATAGCTGCTCATGACGGCGACATATTTCGAATTGGAGAGGTGTGTCTGACGGTTCTGGAGACTCCCGGGCACACTCCCGAAAGCATCTGCATTCTGGCGAAAGATACAGCTTCCAGTAAGCCGGAGAAACTATTCTCAGGCGATACGCTTTTTATTGGCGATGTTGGTCGTCCTGATCTTGTCGGCAGCAAAGGTTATAGTGCCGAAGAAATGGCCGCCTTGATGTACGACAGCCTGCATGAAAAGCTGCTCAATCTACCCGATGATGTAGAGGTTTATCCGGCCCACGGTGCCGGCTCTCTTTGCGGTAAACAACTCTCCGATGAGCGTTCTTCCAGCATCGGGCAGCAGAAGAAGTTTAATTATGCTCTCCAGCCCATGTCCAAGGAGACCTTTGTGGAGGTCCTCACCGCCGATCAGCCTGAAGTGCCTGCCTACTTCCCTAAAGATGTTGAACTGAACAGACTGGGAGCTGTGCCGTTGAAAGAACTTGCTATGCCCCGGGCCCTGTCTGCGCCTGAAACCTTACAGTATCTGGAGAAAGGGGCGGTGGTACTGGATGTGCGTAGTGCCGCCGAGTACAGTGCAAATCACATTGAGGGGGCGCTCAACATTGGACTGGGCGGTCAGTTTGCTTCCTGGGCCGGTACTCTGGTAGAAGTTGGTACCGCCGTAGTTGTTGTGGCGAACACAAAATTCCAGGTGGAGGAAGCGGTGCTGCGTTTGGCCAGGGTTGGCATAGAAAGTGTGGTCGGCTATCTGGAAAATGGCATGGATGCCTGGATTGAAGCCGGATATGCTGCCTCATCTTCCAGTCTGATTGGCGTGGATGAGCTGCTTCGTCTGTTGGAGGCAAAGAACGAATTGCTTGTAATAGACGTGCGTCGGCGCGGCGAATTCGCCTCCGGTCATGTACCGGGAGCTATGAATATTCCCCTGGCTGAGCTACCGGAGCAATTGAGTAAGATTCCTTCCGGCTGGCCTCTTGCCGTCATCTGTGCGGCGGGCTACCGTTCCACGATCGCCAAGGGCATTCTGGAAAGACGAGGCTTGAAGCCCCTGCTGAATATTAAGGGCGGCACGGCCGCCTGGAAGAGTGCCGGTTATCCAGTAGAAGAGGAGCAGGGCGTGCCTGCCTGAGTAACTTCAGGGGCGAGCCTGGAAAAATAGGATTTCCGGGAAGCCGACCCGAACTATAGTAAGGAAGCAATTATGGAAACTGATATTAGATGTAGCGCACCACGGAAAATCGTGATTGTGGGCGGGGTTGCTGGTGGTATGAGTGCCGCTGCCCGAGCCAGACGCATTTCTGAAGATTCTCAAATAATTATCTTCGAGCGCAGTGGCTATGTGTCCTATGCCAACTGTGGCCTGCCTTATTTTCTTGGCGGTGAAATTGAGTCAAAAGAAGATCTTCTGGTCGTAACTCCGGCTCTGCTAAAGCAGAAACTCAATCTTGATATTCGCGTCAATAGTGAGGTGGTTGAGATAGATGCGGCGAACAAGTTGGTATCCGTGCAAGACCTGAAGACCGGAGAACTTCACAGGGAAAGTTATGATGATTTGATTCTTTCTGTGGGCGCCGCTCCCATACGCCCCAGGGTGCCCGGCATTGACTTAAAAGGTTTGTTCTCGCTAAGGAGCATCGAAGATGTTGAAGCTATTCAAGCCTGGACGGATATGCATAAGCCCAGCCGGGTCGTCATCGCCGGTGGTGGTTTCATCGGTCTGGAAATGGCCGAGCAGCATGCCAGGCGGGGCATGGACGTCACACTCATCGACGGCAAAGATCAAGTTTTAGCTCCAATTGATGCGGAGATTGCCGCTCTTGTGCACCAGGAGCTTCGGAAACATGGTGTACGTGTAGAATTAGGCAAGAGTATCGAAGGCTTCCTGGCTCCTGAGCAGGTGCCTGGTTTGACGCCGCCTCTGAGCTGCCATGTGCAGGCTGGTGCGCAACACTTCCCTGCCGATCTGGTCATATTGGGACTGGGAGTCCGACCGGAAGTAGACCTGGCCCGCAAGGCCGGTATTAGCCTGGGAGAGCGCGGCGGCATCAAAGTTGATGCCTATTTGAAAACGAGCGTACCTTCCATCTGGGCAGTTGGTGATGCCATTGAAGTGGAGAATCCAATTAGCAAGAGCTACACCTTGATTGCCCTGGGGGGTCCGGCCAACCGGCAGGGGCGAATTGTCGCCGATAACATTTTTGGAGCGCAGCGGCGGTATGCCGGTACCCTTGGTACGGCTATTTTGCGGGTGTTTGATCTGACAGTTGCTTGTGTGGGTTTGAACGAGGCACAGCTACGTGGAAGCAGCGTTTCCTATGAAGTGGTCTATGTGCATCCCAGCCAGCATGCCGGTTATTATCCCGGTGCCGAAAGACTGGATATTAAGGTCTTGTTTGAAAAAGGTACCGGTGCCTTGCTTGGTGCGCAGGTAATCGGCAAAGACGGTGTCGACAAGCGTATCGATGTGTTGGCTACGGCTATAAAAGCCGGGATGTCTATTCGCGACCTGGCCGAATTGGAGCTGGCTTATGCTCCACCCTTCGGTTCGGCAAAAGATGCTATTAACCTGGTCGGAATGACTGGTACCAATGTATTGGAAGGACAGCTTGAGCAGGTACACTGGCATCAGGTTCAGAGTTTGTTAGATGAAGGTGTGTGCCTTCTTGATGTACGCAGCCGGTCCGAATACAATCGCGGGCATATAGAAGGCAGCCTGCATATTCCGCTGCCTGAGCTGAGGTCGCGCCTTGCCGAACTTCCTGCAGCAAAGCGCATAGTCACTTATTGCCAGAGCGGTCAGCGCTCCTATATCGCCTATCGACTGCTCAGGCAGAAAGGGTTCACTGTGCAGAATCTCTCAGGCGGGTATCTCACCTATAGTGCAATGCCGAAGCCGTTAAAATCGCTGGAAGGGCGAATCAGTGCAGTAGCTGTAGCAAAACAGTAGACTTAGCTCTGCCTCAGTCACCAAATTCGATGGCAGCCGGCAACTTCTTGTCGGCCGGTAAAGAGGGATTGAGGAATAGTGCCTGCTCTATGCTTCTCGATGCCGAAACGGGATCGTTCATCTTGCGAAATACATAAGCAAGGGCCAGATAAATGCGTGCCGAATTGGGATCTACTCTCTGGGCATGGGCGAGATCATTATGGGCTGGAATCCACTGCTTGAGCTGTATGTAGATGCAAGCCCTCTTGTAGAACATTTCGGCTTCGCGCGGATTTTCACGAATGGTGGCATTGTATGCTCTTAGTAGCTGCTTAGGGTCGCCTTCTTCCTTGAAATAGTCGCTACTTAACACTAGTTTTTCGCTAGTATCGCTGGTAGTGCTAAAGCCATTTGCCGTTACTGCTCTATTCCCTCTAGAGTTCTCTGGTGAGCTTGAGGAAGCTTCCTGTGACTGTCTGCTCTTACTTTGAACTGCAAGCTTGAGAGTTTCCGAACTGTCCGGCTCAAGTTCTTCTTTGACAATGGCCGGCAGTTGTTGGGGATTGACGGCAGCCGCTGCCAGGACCAGGGCACCGCCGTCCCACTGACTGTTGAGTACCGGGGTCTGGCGCATCTGTCTGTCTTCCAGTACCTCCGTGCTCACCTTCTCTTTCAGTTCGGAAAAGGCAGCGGCCAGCTCTTTCGGTTTGCCGCCGCCATGCATGCTGTCTATGAGATGTTTTGTGAAAACTCCGTTCTTGTATCGTCTTGACTCAAAAGACTGCTCATCGGTGCTGGAAGAACAAATCACCATCTGTCCGGACCCCTGGGCTAAGGCCTCGGCGTCGAAATTGGCCGCGCGTTTCATGCCCTTGGCTCCCGGTTTGAGCGCACCACTATGACAGGCGTCTAGAATTAGCAGCACGCGGTCCGTCAAGACTCTCTTGTTTGTAGCATCTAAAACCCTCTGCATTTCTATTCCCGATGCAAACAGGTCGTCTGGATCAGAGTCGTGGGCCACCAGGTAGTTGTCACCTCTCAAATCCATTTGGGCGGGGCTGCCATGGGTGGAAAAGAAGAGCACCACAAGGTCGTCCCGCTTGGCTACGCGGGCCAGAAACTTACTGCCCAATTCGGACATGACTCTTCTCTGGGAAGCCTTCTCGTCCAGGAGTATGCGCACATGGTCGGGTGCAAAGCCGGCGTCTTTGATGAGAAAATTGTAGAAATCTGCTGCATCTTTGGCTGCATAATTGAGGCGGGGAATATTTGAGTTTTTGAAACTACTGATGCCGACAATGAGGGCCCATTTGTCCTGAATCGGTTTGTCCGAATGAGTAGGTTCCGGTTTAGATGTCTGAGCCGCTGCCGGCGTGAGGGCAAGCAGGCATGCAAAGAGAAAGGCGGTAGTGCCTTCAAGGCAGTGTGGTTTCTTTACTCGGCTTCTAGCTTTCTCTATCAACACCGGCATTGTAGTCGATGGCATGAGCCTACCTCCAAGACGAACCTGTCTTATTATAAGCGTTATCGAATGCTCCGATTTAATCTATTTGCCGGAGGCTTAGCGGCCAGCGAAAATTAGCAGGCTGGCGGTTAGCTGTCAGGGTTTTCACCGGGGACTTTCATGAGGGGATCTGACATCATGGGGGCATGAGGAAGAAGTTTGACCATCTACCTGGAACCACGCCGCTCTTTGCCCTGAAATGCAGCGCTGCTCTCTTATTGATCGGCTCATTTTTATTTTGCCCGCCTATGGTTTCCGGCAGCCCCGGGAGATTAGAGACGATGTCCAAGCAGGTGAAAGACCAAGCTGATAACAGCCCTTCTGCCAAAGGTCTGGTTGCAAAAATAGGGCTCTCCCAGAGCGATCCCACAGTTGAAACCGTGCCTGAAATGTTTGTCAAGTTTTCTCTGAAGAACCCGGGCAAGGTTAGCGTCGATCCTGTTTTGACGCAAACAGAGCTGGTAATAGACGGGAAGCCCTTCGAGCAATCGGCCCAACTCTTTGGGAACGGACCGCGTGATGCCCGTTTTTCCAGTCTGCCTGCGGGAGATACCATCGATTTCAGCTATGCCATCGGTTACTGCTTCCGTAAGGCTGGTGAGCACACCCTGCTCTGGCGAGGTCCCGGTTTTGAGCCGGTGCAGATTAAGTTTCGGGTGGCGCCCTTGAGCGGGCAGTGGAAAGAGGTAGCCCGTTGCCCCTGTGCCACAGTGGTAGTGGAGCGTGCCCTTTACCGGAAGGAAGGCAGTAAGGATTTCTTTGTACACGTGCGCATTGAAAATTTATTGAAGCGGCCAATTGGCTTTTTGGCCGGCGACCGCTACCAGGTTTTCTATCCAAATCAGTGGGCCGATTCCGAACTTCCCAGGCGGCAGGTGATTTCCGAGATGCGTCGCCTGCAAAAGGAACTCAGCACTGTCGAGCGGCAGAAGTTGCTCTCCATATTTGCCTCTGGCGTCAGAGAAGCGAGAAGCAACCATCTGGTAAGAATACCGGCTGGAAACGACTTTGATTATTTCATTTCCTTCAATGCCGGCGGTCGCGATCGAGTGGAAGCCGTAAAGTTGCCATATCTTATTGTTGTCATGGATGGCGCCATGGATTTTTGTGACGGCAAAGACCTATATAGAGCAAGCCGCGAAATGAATGACTCGAACAATGGGGAGGTGGCTCTTTTGACTCCGGTGAAGCTGAGGGTTATGCCCGCTGATGCCGTATTGTTCTAGCCTGGAAAGTAAATCCCATTTGATACAATTGAGCCGTTCCTGTCTTAACAGATGAGTGTCGTGAAATTTAAGCATCTTGCCCTCTGCGCCCTGCAATTTCTGGCTTTTGCCGCACCCGGTGGTGCGCAAGAAACCACCTGGTCTCAGGACCTGGAGGTTGGCTCTATGGCTTATCGGCAGGGTAAATACGCTGTGGCGGAACTGGCTTTTTCAGAAGCCCTGACCAAGGCGGAGAAATTCGGCGCCGAAGACGTAAGGGTGGCTACCACCCTTAATAATCTCGCTCTTGTGTGCGAAACCCAGGGCAAGTATGTAGAGGCCGAACCGCTCTACAAGCGGGCTCTGTCCATTTATGAGAAGGTGCGCGGTGCCGAGCATCCAGACCTGGCAACGGCCATGAATAACTTGGCTCTGGTTTACGAAGCTCAAGGTAAATATACTGAGGCAGAGCCAATCTTTCAGCAGGCTCTCACCATTCAGAAAAAATGTTTTGGTGCCGAACATGCCAGCGTGGCCAATACCATGGCTAATATCGCCGCTCTTTATGCGGATCAGAAGAAGTTTACGGAGGCCGAGCAGTTATACGGTGAGGCGCTGGCAATCGAAGAGAAGGTCCTCGGCTCCGATAATGTCAGTCTGGCAAAGAATTACAACAATCTTGCCGTTGTATACAAGAAGCAGGGGAAACTGAAGGAAGCAGAAGATCTATACAAGAAGTCCCTGACGATTTATGAAAAGGTGCTTGGCGCGGACCACCCTGAGGTCGCCATTCTGCTCGAGAATTATACGGCCCTTTTGAAGCTTGCGGGTAGGGATGCAGAAGCAACTGAGTTGGCTGAGCGAGTCAAGGTGATTCGGGATAAACTCGATAAGCAGTGAAATTGCTCTAGCGATGCAGCGTCAAGACCCATGAGTCTACGTCTTCTTGCGATAGCTCCAGGATATGAAGTATTCCGTCGCCGCAGGCATGTAAGTGATCATCCTGAACGAGAATTCGTCTTGTATCCCCTTGCCTCGTTAGGTACAGGGTAAAACGAAGCGGCTCGAAAGCGCCTGCAAATAGAAGTTGTGCAGGATCTGCGGGCTCTTCTTTCAGAGCCCGCATCAGCTTTTCTTTCAGGTAGTATAGCGGTTGCCAGCCAAGTAGATACTTGTCTGATCCGCTTGTGATCAGAAAGCACTGGCAATAACTTGGTTCTGAATCATCAATTTCAATTCTGCCGCCGGTTGCTTGCAGAGTGCGCATATGATCTTTGCCTGCTTTGATTCTAATTGATTGAATATTTTCGATTGCTTTTGTTCCTTTCAATTTTATCTCAAAACAAAATGAGGTTTGGTCGGTTCGGCTCGATTCGAACGAGCGTGTCCTTGCGGATCCTGTTTTACAGACAGGTGGTATCATCCTCTCACCCACGAACCGGTGTCGTCCGTGTTCATGAAAGCACGGACAAAGTGGCGCATCGCGCAGGAATCGAACCTGCTCCTATCGTTTTGGAGACGAATTGGACACCATGTCCTGCGATACTTTTCTAAGAAGTTTTATCTTGAATCTGAATTATTGAAGCTATTCTTTTCCCCTTACTCTTTCTTTGTAATATGGCTGTGCTGCCTGGGTTCGAACCAGGGACCATCTCCTTAACAGGGAGCCGCTCTACCGGCTGAGCTACAGCACAATGTTGGGGTGGCTAGAGGTAATCGAAACCTCATCTCCTGGACCACAACCAGGGGTAATACCTTTATACGATAGCCACAGTTCTGAGATGCCTGGGTACGATCCAGGAATCGCGACTTCAAAGGCCGCTGTGATACCAGTTTCACCACATCTCAATGGAACGTAGTGTCCATCATAGTTCTGGCTACGCTGTCGATGTCGAAAAAATTTGCCCCCGGAAGGATATGATCCTCCAGCCTCTCGCTTATCAGGCGAGCGCTCTACCGATTGAGCTACGAGAGCAACAATCCGAGGTGAAGGAATTGAACCTTCTGCCTTCTGTTCCCAAAACAGACAGTCTACCGATGACCTAACCCCGGGTATGGCGGTATTAGAGGCTTCTCGGTCGACAAATATTTTTCGAATTAAGGATTTCATTTCCGTGATACTCAACAACGTAATTACCAACAAGACGCAACGAAATGGACCAGCTATGCTGGTTTCCGTTGAGTTGATAATTATGCTGATGGACGCGGTTCACGGATTTATTCCTTATGGACGTTTTTCTTTTATAGCACACAAAAGATTTTCTGGGAATAGTTTTTTTTGCTTTGTCTTTTTGAAGCTGCCTATTCATTTGTGAATAGTCAGACTGAGTGCTTCCAGTTTTTAGGGAGAATTACTAAATGATCAGGAAGACTATCCGCCAAACTTGGTTCTGCTTAGTCGATCTTCTCGTTCACTCTGCAAAATCCAGATTCTTGGCACTGCTTTGCCGGTCTGTTGGGTGGTCCTCGGAGTCTGCTTCGTCAAATGACAAATTTGAGAAGAATGCCTCGCCATTGCCTTCAAGGGTTGCGCCCAAGGTAATGCGCCATGCCACGGGAGATACATCTAAAACGAGTGAGTGTCTTCCCCAGCCACTGTTCCCGCCTATCTGCGCGTCGTACATTGTTGAGTATGCCAGAGATTTATACCCGATACCGGTTACCCGCATAAGCAGACCGCACCAGTCACCGACGTCCTTGCATTTGATATCGGCGCTGAAACGAACGCGCTTTCCACGCCAGTTAACACAGTTGAAGACCTGGCTAAACGTGCCGGCTGAGGTGGAGTTCACCCCCTGTGCGAAGGCGAACTCTTGTTTTGAGCATATCCACAGGCTCCTTCTATTGTCTTCATCCTTAAGCCCTTTAGTGAAGAGCAGATTGTTATTTCTTGGACGGCTGTGAAACAACCAATTCAGTGGTTCTTGCCTTTCCGTGTCGATTAAGGAGAAGTCCAGGTTGGTCGTCCCTATTGTCGTGTCGTCTCCGTCTTCGCCGTTTTCTGTCGGTGGTACCGCCAGGCTGACCTCGCTAATAGAAAGATCGGAGATCCATAATTTACCCGGGGCTCCTATGATCTGTGCGCCGAAGTTAATGTATCTGGCTAATTCCGGTACATCGATAACAACCTTGAGCTCGGTCCAATCATTGCACCCCGATAATTCCCGCCCGGGCATTTCGTCTTTTAGCAGATATTCAACATTTGAATCGAGAATGCATACAAAAAGAGCTGCTTTACCTTCTACGTTTTCGGTTTTTACTTTGGCAGAGAAGCAGAGCCTTCTTTGCCGCAGTTCAATCGCGCCCATAGTTTGAACCATAACCGAGCGCTCGTTTGACTGAGCCGGGTCATGCTGCAATAAGCATGACCGCCGACCATTGAACGTAACTGACTCATCTACCACCAATTCGGATTTTGATAGGTCTTTGCCTTGCAATCGCCAGAAGCGTGGCTGTCTTTTCGATAGAGTATGCATCGTGGTCTCTCTTAAGGTTTCTCTGCTTGCTTTAAGTCTTGCCGGTTCGAATTACGCTGTATTTCGTTCAACTCGTTCACAACTTTTCGAAATGCCCTCTCCACGTCTTCGCTGCAACAAGTGTCGTTCAATATTGAGACTATGAAAAGCGAAACGAGAAGGAAAAGCAATATAGAACAAGCCAAAAGCATTTTCATGAGATTATTGGAGAGTGCCTTGAGTAGGATCACTGTTTCACACAATTATGAGGAAGTGCTTAGTCATCTCCGAACCTGGAGTTCTTAGTCGATTATATGATATTCGGCGTTTTAGAGCGATTGTGAGAGGTTTGCGCCGCTAAGCCACCAATCGGGTAGCAGAACCGCCTGAAGTCAGATGAATCAGTCTATAGAATTGACCTGATCGGGACTCTCGTAGCAGAATTTCGGCTCGGACTGAGCCGGATAATACCAAGCGCTCCCGCTTAAAGGGAGTAACTTCCTTCAAGTTTGTTTTCGTAGAGGAATTCCGTGACTTGCTTTTCTGTGACTGTGCTTGCCTTCGCCGAATCGGTCGGGGCTACGCAAGTGGAGTTGATTACTCTTGAGCCCTCGACCGGTGCCACCGTTGCACTATGCAGTACTCCCTGCCATCAGTCCTAGAACAACTGCTTGTTGTCGCGGCTCATGGAAGTCATACCACGTCTGTCTAATACTAGCACGGCTCCTGTACCGGTTTGCAGCTTGACCTGTCCGTCTCTGGATATGCTTGCCGTCATCAGGTCTCCAAATGCATAATGCCTCTGGGGCTCGGTCACACCCGGTCCGGGCTTGATCATTATTTCATCTGCTTGCACTCGGTTGCCGCTTGCATCGCGCACTGAAAACTGACCTTTATTGCCTACTTCCACCGAGTAGCCCTCGGCAAAAGTAAGCCGCTGCCTGTTGCCGTCTTGTGAGAAGCTGTCGCCGCTTTCGAAGAGTTTGAGCACCGGCTCGGTCAAATGGGGGATTTTCATTTCGTCGATATTGGCGTAGCGCACAGAGCAGAGCTTCTCGAGCTGGCAACCCTGGTCTGAAGGCTGGTCCGGCTTACCGGCGTCTTGAAGAAGACGCTCGCTGGTCTGGGTCTGGTCAGAGTTGCTTGTGTTTATACTGCCTTCCATATGGGGTAGGTATTCCTGTGTTTGATTCATGGCATTTACCTCGCTCAAGAAAAGGGTGCTGGAAGAGGCAAATAGGGGGTGTAGCTCTCTCCGGAACTTACTTTAGTGGGGGCGGTTGACATCAGGTTGACATGCTGTCGGAGCCGGTATATCTTGCGGTTCGGTGGCTCTCAGCCCTGATATTTAATCCTTCCTGGTCAGTTAAGGCTTGCTGAATTCCGCAAAGTGGGCCAGACTTTAGTATGTGGATGGAGTGGTTCTGAAGAATGCCTTCTTTGCCTGAATTTGCCAGAAAGCTTGTCCTGACGATCTCTTCAGTCGGCGCTTGCCTCAGTCTTCCCCTCCTGGCTGCTGCCAAAGCGCAGCCGTCTGAGTGGCTGGTTGTGCAGAGTCATGAGAGTAAGACTGACGCTGTTATTCACGTTACCCATGATGCGGTGAAGCTGGAGTCGAAGGCACTGGGATGCACTCTTTTGACCAGGGCCCCAGACTGGAAGGTCCACTGCTACCGTCCCGTAGAGAAAATCGAATGGATTGGCGATATGGGGCAGTTTAGCGGCATGGTCATGTCCAATCCTTATGCCTTGCCGAAACCGACCCTCAGGGGTCCAGCCCCTCGCTGCCTGGGCGAGACCGAGCTGAACGGCTTGAAGTGCAAGATTTATAAGGGCTTTGCCAGCGAAGTTTATTGTGCTGATTCCATCTCCGTAGATCCTATGGTCGTACTCTTCTTTAATCGCCTCTATGGTACGCCCCTGGTGCCCTCGGTGCCGCTCTATGAGCGGACCCACAAAAGAGTTGATCGGGATCTCGTCAGACGCAAGACCGATTGGCTCGATACGGCCGTTGCCAGCGATTTGCGTGGCGGCAGGCTGGTGAAGCTGACGACCTCTTCTTGCAGACCGGTTCCATATAATGCAAAAGATTTCGAGGTGCCGCGAGGATACAAGCGGAAGGTCGATCTAATCGAGGTATCGTATTCTAAGGACCAACGGCAGGAGATAACCGAAATGCTCGATAATGTGGGCTTCGAGTCTAACCTGGAACATAAGCGCGGCAAAGAGGGAAGGCGAAAGTGACGGCTTGGGTATGCTAGGTCTAAATTCTTTCTCTGTGGCGGGGTCCGGGAATTCTGCAGCGATAGCGTGTCTGTTCTCTTTATTGCTTTCTGCCAAAGCGATTGCCGCTGACGTTGACCTTCGGGGCGCAGCCGCCCTTGCCGATATTTATCGCGGCAGCTTTACGCGCTGGGATTTGAATCATAACGGTACGCTCGAAGATCAAGAAATCGACTATGTTATTCAGGATCCGTCCATAAAAGGACCATACGCTGCGGCCCTCGCTGCGATCAAAGTATACCGTCGCAGCCATAGCGATCTTTCTGCCTTTACTATCGATGATCTGAATTTGTTTGAGTCTGAAGCTGTGCTCAACAAGCAAGGGAAGGCGCTATTAGCTTTACATACCAAGCTTTGCAAGCGCCTGAGCGGTGATCCGCCGGTGTTGTTTGCCAGGCAGTTACCTCACATTGACGGTATTAAGCAAGGGAACACCGGTGATTGTTATTTGCTTGCCACCATTGGTGGTCTGGCCTATCACGACCCGGAGCGGCTGGCCTCAATGTTCAGTCGAAACTCCGACGGTTCCTATGCCGTCAGTTTTCCGGGGCAGGAACCGATTGCCGTGCCAGCGCCCACCGATGGAGAGATTGCCGCCTATACAGATGCCGGACCGGACGGTTATTGGTTGCATGTGATTGAGAAGGCTTATGGTGTCTACAAAGACAAGCAGGGTAAGCACCCGGAGGTAGTTGATTCGGTCATTCATGGCGGCTCCGGCGGTGGTGCCATCATGTTTGTGACTGGCAATGCCTGTGTGCGCTATCCCACCTCGGCAACAGATATTGAAGAGATTCGCCGACAGCTTTATGAAGCGCTTTCGAATAAACGTGTTGTGAATACCGGTACGCCAAGTCATTGTTTGACAGTGCTTGGCTATGATACTGCCAGCGATACTATCACTATCTGGAATCCCTGGGGAAGTTCCAGTTATTATAAGCCGGCTATGCAGAAGATGGTGAACGGTGTCTTTACCATGCCACTGCCCGACTTCATGCATAACTTTGTCAGTATTCTTGTGGAAAAGAATCGACGGGCGACGGCGGAAGACTACAAGAACTTGAAACGATCAAAGAAGCTTCACCCCTGAGAAGTGGTAGCACTTAGCATACTGAGCCGGCCAAAATTATCTTTTCTACTAACTAAAAGTGCAGCTTGCTTTCGCCCATGATAGTATCATTGCCATTGCTCGCAGCTGTTTTTCGGTTGCAGTTCTCGGCTCATATTTGAGGAGGGGTAGTGAAGAGGAATTGTGTAAGAGTTAGGACCGGCACCCTGGTTTCCACTTTTCTGGTTCTATTGTTGAGTGTCTTGAAAATGCCGCCGTCATGCCTTGCTCAGAGCCCTTCTGCTAAAGAGAGCGCTGCACCAGTCAAAGCGATGGGTTTGCCCACAACATTTACCACCATGAGTGTGACCAACGGCACCAATCAAAAACAATACTTCTACATTACACTTACGCCGGTATCGGCGACGGTGCCCAATTATCCTACCGGGGAGGAGATCAATAATCTCAACCAGGTGACTTTTACCGGTAACTTTCAGCCGGGCGAGGGCGTGATTACTGCAATTGGCGGCAGTGCGCTGGAGGGGTATTTCTTTCTCAATGCCGGTAACACTGCAAACTACGCTCCACAAGCTACCTTTTCTGCTAACTTCTATACCAATGGTACACAGGGCACCAATAATAATCAGTGTTTCACTGGTTTGCCCGGCGTAGGAATCGGCGCTACTTTCGCCGAGGTGACTCTCAATGTGGACGGTAATTACCTGACTGAGGAGACTGTCGACATAAGCGAGGTCAACGGCATAAATTCCCTCTGGGAAGTAAGCTTGCCCCTGCCCGCCGGCAGTCTTGCTCCGCCTTCCAACAATTATCCCAAGTACTTCAGTACTTCCGGATATGTTTTTCCGAACAACAACACAGTCACTCCCTGGGGTACCTTTCAACAGGGGCAGCTTATCCCTGTTCCGACGATTGCCAATAATCCCGGGCGGTACTGGCCATGCTCAGGCGACGCCAATGCTACTTTACCCTATGGTGTGGGTAAGGGGACCGTCGGAGTCTATCCCTTCGGCTGTGACAATTGCACCAGCCGAGTTAAGCCGGGATGTAGCGGAAAATATCCACCGGCTTCCCTGGTGCAGCAATCTTTGAATATTTGTCAGGTGCTGCGCAATTGCAATTATCAGATTGGCGGCAATGTGGGGATTACCTTGAAGAAGTTTCCCTATCCCGTCTTTCAGGTCTTGAAGAAAACTGGTGGCAAGTAGTTCGGAACAGGCGGATTACGGTAGCCCGGCGGACCGTGACTGTCTACTCTGGGTGTTTGGCTGCGTCAGTATCAGTAATAGAATGAGGATCTGATCTTCAGGTTATGACGCATCTCATCCGAGTTTCAGCGCTAATGGGGGAATTCCCCACCCACTGTTGAAATGAAGGCTTGTCAATTTTTTCAGTGCGGCCGATAATGCATGAACGAAAGTTCACTTTGGGACGGCTCAACTGCATTTTGTGCAGTGATGGTTGTTGCTTGGTGTTGTCTTTGCAGATTTCAGGCTGTCCCTATCTGCCTGGAACTGAGTCTGTTTTGCCGCGCATAGTGCAGCGGCCTTTTCTTCGCTCCCTTTGATGCGAGTGCTTTGCCTGTAGCAACACTTTTGTTCGATCGAACCCAGGTTCGCTCGATTGCTTTTCATTCCTTTCCTTTCCTTTCCTTTCCTTTCCTTCTCTTTTCTTGCCCTCACTGTTCTTACTTTTTCTTAGCTGTCCTTTCATTTCCTTTGCTTTTCTTGTTGTTTTCTCGCTCTCTTTCTTTTGACGCTCTACGGAGCGGAGGTTCACAATATGAATACAGTAGAACAATCGACCCTAGATCAACCAGGTTCCGAGGCGGCGCCGGAGCCGTTTTCCAACCCGGGTGCCGAAGAGCCTGAGATAGTCGAACCGGAGATTAAGATAGACGGTTTTGACAGTGGCACCAGACCAATTTATCGTGAGCCTTCGCTCTATCTGTCTATTCTGGTGGTCTTCGTCGCTACCTATTGCTGCCTGGGCAAGACACCCACTATTTTCTGGCTCGCTCTGTCGGTTTTGACCGGGGTCGCCATTATGTTTCATGTGCTGGCCGAAAGGGTTCTCTTTCGTGCCAGAAGGGAGTTTGATGCCTTTGCCGCACCGCTGGAAGGCATTTTCGTCTTGACACTGGGGGCGATACTGCCAGGACTGGCGCTTCTTGGTTACAGCGTTTTCTCTATGGTGAACGGACAGGTGAATTTTTCTGAGTTTGGAAAAGTAGCGCTGGTTCTAGTGGTGCCTTTCTTCAATTTTCTGGTCTGGTCGGCGGTGCGAAAAGGCTATCTGGCTAGACCTCGGCTGATTGGTTTGATGAATGGTTTGACTCTGGGGCTTTCTGCTTCCTGGTTGGGAATCTGGATTCACGCAGTGTTTTTCAAGAGCGGCGGTCCTTCTTGTAAATTTGGCTGGATGCTCTTGCTGTCCACTTCCCCCTTTTTGCTGTTTGCCGCCTTTTGTTTGAGTCTGGACCTCTGGCAGAAGACAAATGCCAGTATGCGCCGCATTACAGGCACATTTTCGATAATGGGTATAGTGCTGTCCATGTTGTTTGTTCTGGCTCCCGTCGGTCGCGTCAGCTATATTCAGTCCCTCATTACGGCGGCCAGGCATAGCTCCGGCGATGATTTGGCGCAAGCCGTCGGTGCTTTACGTACATCTGCTTCCGATGAGGATTTGCGTCCTTCCAAGAGCACTGTCAGTGGTTTTGCTCTGGCCGAAATGCTGGTGCCCAATCGCGGTCTTGAGGACGGTAGCGACATAGACAAAGACCTATTCTTTCGGATTACCGGAAAGCCCTATGTTTCCGAGCCCGGAGGCCTGCCCTGGCAGAGTCATCCTGAGCTGTGGAATCCGCTCATCGGCATGAAGGTTCCTGGCTTGTCCCTATCTAAGTCTCAGATGTCCGGTCTGATTGATTCTGAGACCTTAACGGCCTCTGTCGACTGGACCATGACTTTTCATAACTCCTCGGCGGCCTCCCAGGAGGCCCGTGGTGAAATAACTGTTCCGGAAGGTGCTACCGTCTCAAGGGTAACGCTCTGGGTGAACGGACAGCCGCAAGAAGGGGCCTTTGCCGGCAAGTCTCAAGCACAAGAGGCTTATCAATCGACTGTGGAGCAGCGGCGAGATCCTTTGCTTGTCACCATGAATAGTCCCGGTCGCATTCTCGTGCAATGCTTCCCGGTGCCTGCCAATGGCGGTGAAATGCGCATCCGCATAGGCTTTAAGGTGCCGCTTGCCACTTCCGACGGCAAGACCTGCACGATGGATTTGCCGCGCATGGCAGACGGTAATTTCGTTCAGTTGAAGCGTCACCGGGTTAGTTTTCTTTCTGACCGGAAGGTGGTCGGACAGGCTTCCGCTGCCGGTTTGTCTCCTTCTGTCGGCGAGCACGGGTATGCTTTGAGCGGCATTCTTAGAACCAGTGAATTGGGTAAGAGAATGCCTCGGTTGTCCGTTGTTAGAAACAGTGCTTTCAAGAGTATTGCCGTGCAAGACTGGTACAGTCGCAGGCCTGGCTACATAGTGGAAACCCTCAGGGAAGTGAAGATCAGCACGCCCAGCCGTCTTTTTGTGGTGCTGGATACATCAGCCTCTCTGAAGACGCAGGCTTCCCAGATCAGGCAGGCTCTGGCTGGGCTGCCTGCCGCTCTCAAACCGATGGTTTACCTGGTAAAGGATGATTTCACCGCCGCGGTGGTAAATACTTCGAACGATGCCTTTGCCCCGGCTCCGGTGCCGTCCACGACCGACATGAATGAGACAAGCGGCGCGCCGGTGCAGCCTGTTTCACTTAAGCAGGCTGAGGAAATGTTAACTGAGGAGTTGTTCGCTGGTGGAAAGGACAACATAGCCTGCCTGCGTGAGGTTCTGGAAACCGCTTCCGAAAGAGCCGGCAGCGCGGTTCTCTGGATTCATGGTCCACAGCCTCAAAGCCGTAAGATGTCCGAATCGGTCTTAGAGATGATCAACCGGGTAAAGTTGTACGATCTGGAAGTGGTTGCAGGAGCCAACAATGTTTTGCCTACCATTCAGAGCGATGATGTCTCCCATCTGGTTAGTTGCGAAACAGTCAAGAGCGGGCTTTCTTCTTCGCAACTCAAGGATTTGCTTGCCGGTATGAAGAACGGTAAGACAGCGACGGTTATCGAAAGAACCAGAACGGAAGGCAAACCGGCAATACCAGTGATTGCCGACGCCGGTGCGGCAGCCAGGCTTACATGCCTGTGGGCTAGTGACGAAGTAACTCGCCGTCTTGAGTCGGGACCGTATAATGCGGCTCAGTCTCTGGCTGTGCAATATCGCCTGGTGACGCCCGCCAGTGGTGCCGTGGTGCTTGAAAATGCCAGAGCCTATGCCGCAAAGGGGTTGAATCCAGGTGCCTATGTTGATGCGCCCGATCACTCTCCGCCACCGGCCATCTCCGCCACTATCGCACCGGTGCAAACTTTCGGCGGGCTGGTGGGAGCACCGGTAGATCCCCGCTACGGGCAATCAAATGAAGTAGGAATGCTGGCCGATTATGGTTACGATACGGCCAGGGATATTTCCCGAGCGCTGACCCTTATCGCTCTGCTCATATCCACAGCAGTGGCTATAGGCTTTTTGCGAGGCCGGCGACCGATGACCTTCGGTGCCGTAACCAAGGCCATCGGCATTGCTTTGGTTGCACCGCTGGCGGTTCATGTGGTCGGCACCTTCCTGATCAATAACTTCGGAGGTCTTGGAGGGGGCTTGTGAGGCAAGAGTCGACTACTTGAGAAATCAGGGTGGAGCCTCGATTTATATTGAGGCTCCCCTCTGTTTGGATTGCGGCCGTTGCTATCGTGGTTCCGTACCTCTAAGTTCCAGCGTTCTTCTGGCATGATACTGAACATATGGATTTTCATCGGCTGCCAGAATTTCAAGCAGCTCAGGCGGTAGATCGACGTTGTCCGTGAGAGCAAGCCGCACATTGACGTCTTCGTCTCTGCACAGGCGGGCGAGAATTTCCATTTGCACTGAGGCGTTCCAGGAGAGCGCCGCCCGTACTTCATTATTTTCGTCCCGCGCCAGTTGCGCCAGGGTCTCGGCCGGCGTGCCAGGATTTTCCGCCAATCTGCGACGAACGGCAGGGTTAATATGATTAGCCAGTGCATTTAGCTTTTCTCCCGGCTCAATTAGGTTTCCTGCCAGAATGTATGATCCTGTGAGTTTGAATGCGCTACCCATCCCGCCCCTCCTGAATTCGTAGAAGCAAACAGTGTCTTCAATTGTGAAAAGAGATCGTGTGCGGTCTGCGACTTTAAGTACCTGATAGTATCCAGCATTACACGAGCTAAGCAATCGTTACTATCCCCCGACTGGGGAACGTAACGATTGCTTAGCGTTATCCTGTGCGGTTTAGGCCTCTTCTTGCAGTGAAGCCATATCAATTACAAAGCGATAGCGAACATCACTTTTCAAAAGTCGCTCATAAGCTTCGTTTATCTTGTCAATTGTTATCACTTCAATGTCTGCTCCAAGCTGGTGTTGACCGCAAAAGTCGAGCATCTCCTGGGTTTCAGGCATGCCACCAATGGTGGAGCCTGCCAGCGTTTTACGTTTGGGAATGAGAGCAAAGGGGCTGACCGGCAGACTTTCGTTGGGGGCTCCCACCAGGACCATTACGCCGTCACGTTTCAGCATACCCAGGTAAGTATTCATGTCGGCGGCTGAGGAGACGGTGTTGATAATCAGGTCGAACTGATTCTGGGCCTTTTCCACTGCCTGGGGATCTGCCGTTGCCACATAGCCGTCGGCTCCCATTGCTTCAGCATCTTTCTTCTTGTTCAGGCTCCGGCTTATGACCGTTACTTTCGCTCCCATGGCATGGGCCAGCTTGACCGCCATATGGCCCAGACCGCCCATTCCAACTACAGCCACCGACTTGCCGGGACCGGCTTGCCAGTGCACCAGGGGTGAATAGGTGGTGATGCCTGCGCAGAGTAGAGGAGCCGCTTTGTCCAGGGGGAGGCTGTCCGGGATGTTTACCACAAAGCGTTCCCTCACCGTGATGAAGTTCGAATAGCCCCCGAGAGTTGGTGTTTTGCCGTCCAGTTCGACATCGTTGTAGGTAAGAACCGGGCGGTCCTCACAGTACTGTTCCAGCCCCGCCTTGCAAGAGTGGCATTCTTTGCAGGAATCCACCAGGCAGCCTACACCGACTCGATCACCAGGTTTGAAGCGGCTCACCTGGTCTCCAACCTTTTCCACTACACCGGTGATTTCATGACCAGGCACCATGGGAAAGCGAGCCCCGCCCCATTCATCTTTGACCTGGTGTACGTCGGAATGGCAGACGCCGCAGAATTTGATTCTGATTAAGACGTCGGTGGCGGTCGGTTCGCGGCGCTCTATTTCAAAGGGCTTGAGTGTGTCGCCCGGCTTTTGGGCGGCATAGGCTCTGGTTTTAAGTGCGGTTTTGATCATCTTTACTTGTCCTTATTTGCTTGGCGATTCCGGCATGGCGATTTTAGCTCAGTGGTCCTGTTTTGTGGTCTTAACGGTATGTCAAGGCTTCCAGTTCTTCGGGATAACGTGCACCGTGCACAGAGACACTTGCGGCGGCCTGTTCTATTTCTTTCAGATCGTTTTGCGACAGCTCCAGGGCCGCGGCACCATTGTTTTCTTTCAGGCGGTGCGGTTTGGTGGTGCCGGGTATCGGCACCATCCAGGGCTTCTGGGCCAGCAACCAGGCCAGTGCTATCTATACCGTGGTGGCTTTCTTCTTTTCGGCAAGCTGCGCCAGTATGTCTACGAGCCCCTGATTGGCCTTTTAGAGCTTCGGGCGTGAAGCGCGGCAGATTACTGCGAAAGTCGCTTGCGTCGAATCTGGTGTCCTGGGCGATTTGCCCGGTCAGGTAGCCCTTACCCAGTGGACTGTAAGGCACAAAGCCAATACCCAGCTCTTCCAAGAGGGGTAATATCTCTTCTTCGGGACGACGCCACCAGAGTGAATATTCGCTTTGCAGGGCCGTAACCGGCTGTACACTGTGAGCTCGGCGAATGGTTTCGGCGCCCGCCTCGGAGAGTCCGAAATGTTTGACCTTTCCTTCTTTGATCAAGTCTTTCACAGCTCCGGCTACCTCTTCAATGGGCACGTTCGGATCGACTCGGTGTTGATAGAATAGGTCGATTGCCTCCACCCTGAGCCTCTTAAGTGAGGCTTCGGCTACTTCCCTGATGCGGCCGGGGCTGCTATCCAGACCAAGCCATTTCGCTTTGCCGGTGGGATCCAGCTTGAAGCCGAATTTAGTGGCTATCACTACTTTGTCGTGAAATGGGGCAAGTGCTTCGCCCACCAGCTCTTCATTAATGTATGGTCCATAAACCTCGGCCGTGTCAAAGAAGGTAACACCTTGCTCCACGGCTTCGTGCATGAGTGAGATCATTTCTTGCCGGTCTTTGGCCGGTCCGTAGCTGAAGCTCATGCCCATGCAACCCAGCCCGATGGCTGATACTTCCAGCCCGCTTTTGCCCAGTGTTCGTTTTTGCATTTACTCTCTCCTGCCTTTGTCACCTTGTACTTGTCGGCAACGAATGAGCGACGGGCTCGGTGGACCGTTGCTGGCTTTGACAAAACTCCGATGTCGTATTTCAATGGTTTAATGATATGCTTGTTTTGGGCGCTATGCTATAACAAAAATGCAGAATCCTTGGATAATTCTCCAAGCGGGGTGAAATCTTGACCGACCGTGACAACGCCAATCGAGAGGAACTGGTTGAAATCTTGAGAGCTCGTGCGCTCAGCGAGGGCCCCAACAAGATGGCGGAGTTTTTGCACTTCTACAAGCATGAAGGACCCACCCAGCCCTTTCACGGGCTCTACTCCCCTTCTATTTGTATAATCGCTCAGGGAGCGAAAGTAGTGCGAATGGGCGAGGAACAGTATCGCTATGATCCGGCTAATTTTCTGCTTTGTTCTCTTGATGTACCAGTAAGCAGTCAGGTAGTCGAAGCCAGTCCGGAGAAGCCATACCTGGGACTTAAGCTTGACCTTGATCCGTCCCTGATTGCTTCCGTCAGTGTGGAGAGCGCTGTTGCGCCCGGGCGTTCCGATGCCGGTGTCAAGTCGATTGCCGTCAGCCGCTTGCAGGGCGACCTACTCGATGCCTTCGTGCGACTTTTCCGTTTGTTGGAAGTACCCGCCGATTTCAATGTGCTATCGCCCCTGGTGCTTCGCGAGATTGTCTATCGGCTGCTTGTCAGCGAGCATGGTCCTCGTTTGCGGCAGATGGCGGTTTACGGCGGCAACACTACTAGAATCACACGGGCTGTGCAGATTTTGCGCAACCGTTTTAATGAAGCGCTCAGCATCGAAGACCTGGCTCGCGATCTTGGTATGAGTGCTTCCAGTTTTCATCAGCATTTTAAGACTGCGACCTCTATGAGTCCCTTGCAGTTTCAAAAGATGCTGCGCTTGCAGGAAGCCAGGCGCTTACTGCTGGTGGAAGGGCTGGATGCCGGTGGTGCAGCCCAGCGTGTAGGCTATGATGATGCCTCCCAATTCAGCCGCGAATATAAGCGCCTATTTGGTGACCCACCCACCCGCGATCTGGCTCGTTTTAAGCATGGTACTGCACTAGCCCGTTGAACGTCGCGGCCCTTTCACACTCTTCGTTTGTCTAGTCGCCGATTCGCTTCCATGAGAGTTGAGAGACAATCGAACCGGCATCCCAGGTTGTGGAGCCGTCATAGTATTGAAGTAAAGTGCGCGTGCCGGTTATTGTTTTACCATCGGCAGATATGGTCAGATCTACTGGGCAGTTGGCCCTTGGCGTCAATTTGTCTCCCTTCTTCGCATAGCAAAAGCCGTTGTCGCTATGTACTGCGTTATTGGCAGTGGGGCGAGCCGCTTGAAACGTTTTGTCCCCCGGCTTTACTTGGAAGGGCGAGTCGGCTGGAACGCTCATTATTGTCCCGGTTAGTTCCGAATTCGATGAACAAGTGATTCTAACCGTGGTGCCGGTGTTGGTCAGCCACAAGCCCGGCATTTTCTGCCAGGATGCCGCATCTTCCTGGCAGACGCAGGGTAGTTTGAGCCTGCCTTTGGCAATTGAAGTTTCTGTGAAAAACTGGGTGTTTATAAAGGCATCGCCTGGTTTGATGTAGGTCCTATCCTTTATGGAGCGGCAAATTTGTTTGGAGCGCGTTACCATGGTTTCGCCCACGGTAGCCCAGAAACCTGAGGGTTCCTCTTTGGCCAGCACCGCAGAGGCGACGGCGTACTTGGGACCAACGGCGGTGCCGCCGTTCACGCCAAGAAATGCCGAGGCAAAGGTATCGAGCATACGGGCCTGGTCCTCATGCCCGAGGTAGCAGCTATGCAAAATAAGCTGAGCTCCCGGCACCATGGCTGCACTTCCATCATGAATGAGCTGAAGTTTTTGACAAAGTTGCTTTCTCTTTTCCGGAGTTTCACCCGACTTACCTAGTTTTTCAATTTCAGCGGCAAGGTTGGCGGCGTTCAGTGAAGCCGGTGTCAGCCATTGACTTTGATCATCTCCTAGCTTGATAGCAAAAACGTCGTCGTTTTCTATCTTTTGCAGCGCATGACCGGCAATCATAAGCACGTCTACTTTTCGTCCGGACTCTTTCAGATGTTTGAGGAATTTAAATAGATAGAGGGGATCGTTGGGCGGCAAGGAGATAACCATGTTTATAGACGGGATATGCCCGACCACTTCCGCAATAGCTCTCTCGGCACCGTCCGACTTGGCTGTAATCTTAGGTATGACGGCCAGCCCGATGGTGCCCCCGGCACGACCTGCCGGCAGGTTGTGGTAGCCATCGGGGGTGAAGAGTCTGGTGGTGCGGTCGAATTCAGGCGAAGGCTTACCTTTCATTCCGTAGATAGGACCGGCGCAAACTCCATTTGCCAGGAGTGATGAAAACAACATGGAAATAATCAGGACTATTGCCGGGGCCGCCCTAAATGGTTTACGCATATGCACCTGTTGGAAGGTTGAATCTGAAAGCAGTATAGCAATAGAAAGTCTCAGGACGACCGGGCTTCCAGTGGTAATTTGGGTAGTGGCGTGAGTATCTTATTACCTTACTACCTTGCTACTTTTCCTTCTTGGCGAGTACTTCGGGTGTTCCTTGTATTGGCGCTGTGGCCTGCTTGAGGTGGGCGAGGGCCGCCTGCAATTGGTTGTCGGCAGCGGAGTTTAGCTCCGCGTTCTCGGCCAGCGGTACCACTAGATTCGGTGTCAAACCGATCTTGTTTGATGCGGCGTCACCAACCCAGGTACCATTTGGGGTGAAGTACTTAAAGGTCGTCACTTTCAACCAACTGCCTTCCGGGAGGTTGCTGCGAATTTGGTTTTGCCCGATGCCTTTTCCGTAGGTCTGGGTGCCAATCACGTAAGCTTCATTGTTGTCTTTGAGGGCGCCGGTAAGAAGCTCTGAGGCAGATGCCGAATGCTCGTTTACAAGAATTACCACGGGCTTGTCGACTATGTCTTTGTGTCGATCGAATACGGTTTCGTTGTATTTTTCTACTCCGGGCTTACCTTCCTGAATGGTAGTCATCTTAATGCTTTCCGCATCCAGTCGATAAGTGGAAATATCGAAGCTTGTTTTGCCATCCACATCGGCGCGCTCTCTAGTTGATAGCATGTTCCCTTCGGACATGATTAGCGAGCCGGTTTGCAGGGCCTCCCTTACGTAGCCCCCTGGATTGTTCCGCAAATCTAAGATGTAGCCTTTTGCTTCCGGATTTTTCTCGATTGCCTGTTGCACCTCTTCCGATGCGTCGATTTGCGAGAAGGTCGTCACCTGAAGGTGCAGGAAGCCGTCGCGCATTTCGCTTTTGACCGCCGGTGTGTCAATGACCTGACGGGTCAGCTCGATTTCTCTGTTCTCACCGTCCTTGCCGACAGTTACGCGAACTTTGGTGTCTACATCTCCGCGAATCAGTTTTGCCGTTTCCTCAGCAGTTTCAGTATCAATGAGTTCGTCATTGACTTTGACTATTTGTTCACCGGCTTTCATTCCAGCAAGTTGGGCCGGTGTGCCGTCGATGACCCGTTTTATGATGATATTGGAACCTTCAGATTGACCGCTCTGGGTCTGACCTTCCCCTTTGACCTCTTGCTTGGGTTTTGCCGAAATTTCGACGCCGATGCCGGTGGTTTCACCTCGCTCGGCCCGCTCAATTTCTTTCGCTTCGTTGGCTGGTATGACATCGGTGTAGGGGTCTCCGAAAGCTTTGAGGGCTTCATCGGCATATTTGACGGCATCTGCGTCCGATTTAATTGAACAGTTGTACTTTGTTTTGAGGGTGGCTACTTGTTCGCCATTGAGTCTTTCCGGTTCATAGAAGGTATTGATGGCACCGTTTAGAAGTTCGAGATAGGCTTAGAATCGGGGCAGCTAGCTACGGGTGTTTCTGCCGGTTTCGCCAGATTGGCCTGCTTCGAAAGATCGGCATCGCCGTATAATAGATCTCTTGTCTGTAGTTGACCTTGCGCAGAAGCGTCATTCCCCTGCTCGGGATTTTCTTGTTGTTCGTTTATTGAGCGCAGACTTGCCACTAATTCTTTTGCTCCTTTCGCTCCGCTTGCTTCGCAGACCGAGTGTCAAGATGGTAGCCCCGGTTAGTGTGACTGGCAAGTCGTGTAATGCCCATAGGTTCGTATATTTACGAAGAGGCTGGGCTTATCTTCCAACCATGCCGGACTGATCCTGCATCCTGTATCACGAAGAGTCGGCCGACGACCAAAATTTCCTGCTAAATTAGTGTCTGTTTCGTGCGGACGAATGTAAACAGGGATGTCTCTTTCTGGGGGTGCAGCTATTTCAAGCGATTCGTTGCCATTGAGAACTCCTCTTTCTCAAACTGAGCAGATTGAGAGAGAATGCATGTCTATGCGTCTTGGTCTGGATAGACTCAGGAAAAAATCCAGCCCGGATACCTTTGAAACCAAGCTCATGTTTGAGTGTTATGAGCCGTTGCAGGCTGCAATAGGTCAATTCAAGAGTGAATTGGGCACCGGCCGCTTGGATTCCAAACTGGCGCTACTGGCTATACCCAATGATGTTCTGGCTGCAATCACTCTGCTCTGTGTGTTTCATGCCGTCTGCAATAGTCAGCGGGATCTCGACGTGCGTTCCCGTCAAACTGAAGCCACTATGAGGCACTGTGCTATGTTGATTGGTCGGCGCTGTATGGAGGAGTGCCAGCCTGGTTGCGCCGAAGCCTTTCAGATAATTGAGAAATGCAAAGATGAGCAGGTGGCGCTACCTGTGTTTCCAGCCAATTCGCCGTTCTCAGTTTTGCTTTCGGCCTTCCGAGAGCGCCAGGAAAACACTCGTAATACCGTCACTCGCTGCAAGGCGGGAGTGAAGACCTTAGCTGATAGAGGCTGGTGGGATCTCTCCAGACAACTTACTATAGGATGTAGCTTAATAGAAGTTGCCCTGGAATCGATACCGCTCTTTGTCGATAATCAGGTGCAACTTAACGAACATGACTGGGATAAACGGACGAGAGTGATCAGGCTCAGCCGCAAAGGCGAGCAATGGCTGGAGCAGGCGCTCAATAGTCGGATAGAAGCGGCTCATAGTGATGGCTCTTTGACCATTCCCATGAATCAACCCATGCTCTGTACGCCTCTTCCATGGTCATCCATAGATAACGGCGGGTATGTTTCTACCCGGGCTAATTTGATAAAAAGCAATGGTTTGAATTTCACCAGCACAGATTCAGATTCTCTCAAGATGGTTGCCTCGCGGTTTGAGTCTTCTCGGCTGGAGAGCCATCTGCAAGCGGTTAATAGTCTGCAAGAGACTTCCTGGAAAATAAATCGCAGGCTTTATGACACCTTCGTTCGAGTCTGGTCCGACCGAGCCATGCGATCGCAATTGTTTCGCCCCAGAAGTGGTCGAGCTCCACGTTATGAGTTTCTAGCAGCTATTAAGACACGTATTGAGGCGGTGGAAGACCTCCTGCCCTACCGCTTCTATTTTCCCTTTCAGGTTGATTTCAGAGGTCGGGTCTACGCAGTTCCCGAGCTAGTTAACAATCAGTCCGATGACTTCACGCGTTCCCTTCTTGAATTTGGCAGCGCCGCCCCTGTCGATGATGAGAGTGAGTACTGGCTTTCTATTCATCTGGCCAATACTTTTGGGCAGGATAAATTGACGTTCGAGGGACGGAGAAAGTGGGTGGAGGAGAACGCCTCCCTCATTCATAAATTTGTTCAGCAACCGGAGCGTGAGCTGGAATTCTGGTTGCAGGCTGATAAAAAATGGAATTTTTTGGCGGCAGCCTATGCCTGGACTTCAGTTATGAATGGTGCGAAGGAAACTTGCCATCCCGTTTTTGTAGACGGACGCTGCAATGGTTTACAACATTTATGCGCCCTTAGCCGCGATGCCTTAGCCGGTGAACAGGTAAACGTGATTGGTGCTCATCCCAATGATATCTACGGGGCAGTGGCTGAGGTCATGAAGAAGATGCTTGAACATGACGAAGATCCCATGGCTGTCTACTGGAAGGATATAGGAATCGATCGAAAGCTTGTGAAAAAGCCTATTATGACGACGCCATATGGTGTGACAGATTCAGGCATGCGCGATCAGATCAAAGATGTTGCCAATGAACGAAACGCGCACCCCAAGTATGAGCATCTCAGGTATATCGTCGCCTGCCTCAAGCGGGCACTGAAGGAGACCATGCCCGGTCCCGAGAAAGTGAAAGAATGGCTGACCAGGACAGCTAAAGAGATATCTTCTTCCGGTCATCCGATCATTTGGACCGCTCCCTCCGGCTTTCCCGTCATTCAAAATTACCGGCTGCCTAAGATCTTGAGAACAAGATCGCGACGCTTTTCTTTTAATTACTTTCGACCGGTAACGGAAAGCAGCACAATTAATCATGCTAAGAATGCTGCAGCCATTGTGCCTAATTTTGTGCACTCGCTTGATGCCGCGCACCTGGTAGCAGTGGTAAATTCTCTTGCTGAGGCGGGATCTAACCATATTGCGGTCATTCACGATAGCTTCGGCGTGCATCCGCATATGGTGCCTGTCATGAATCAAATAATTCGTGAGCGATTTGTAGAACAGTATTCTGAGCCTGTTCTAGATAATTTCAGGGAGGAAGTTGAAGCATTGACCAAATTATCCCTGCCTGCTTTTACTGAATACGGACAACTGGAAATGAAGCAGGTCTTGAGTTCAACCTATTTCTTTTCCTAGTTGTCCGTATTCTGGAAGAGGGACCCGATAGTTCGGGTCCCTCCAGATAAAACTTTGGAGAAACTGAGTTAGCCGGTCTGCTCCTGGTCATTTAGGACCCAGGCTTTGCCGGTAACTTCGAAGTATGTGCGGCGATCCCACTTGTACATAGACCAACGGTCATAATTGCAACGGGAGGGATGGGAGACTAGTTCAGGTTGGGCTGGAAGGATGTCGAGCCAGACCTGATTGGCTTTGAGCCAGTCGTCATTGTAGATCGTGTGTTCGTAGCGGCGGTCCTCATCCGGCAGTATCACTAGGGTCTTTCGGTGTGGGTTTCTCTCGGCTTCCCATTTAGCCACCACATAGGCGCAGCCGCTGCTACCACCGGCGAAGATACCGTGAGTAGTGGCAAGCTCTCGGCAGCCTCTGAAGCCCACTGCATCAGGAATCCAGTGCACCTCATTGAACTGGGTGTGGTCCAGGTTGGGCATGGGGATAGCGGTCCCCAGTCCACCCAGTAGGGATGGTCCGGCTTCCTGTCCAAAGCCGATGCTGTAAGTGGCATCTACTCCCACGCATTTCAGCCTGGGCAGTACCAGGCGCAAGGCTTTGCTGGTGCCGCACATGGAACCTCCGGTGCCGACGGCTCCCACAAGGGTGTCGATTTCACCTACCTGGTCCATGATATAGGCGGCTAGCCTTGTATAGGCATGTTGCGCATCCTCATTTCCATACTGGGAGGGCCAGTAGTGGTCGGGAAACTGACTTTGCAATTCCTTCAATCTTCGCATTCTGCTTATCTGCAGATCTTCTTGCGGATCGGCGGGCAGCGCCACTTCTAGTTTCGCTCCCAATAACTTCAACCTTTTCTTGAGACCATCTTCTAGATCCGGTTGAACAACTAGAGTGAGCGGCAGATTCCATTTTAGGCAGGTTAGAGCCAGGGCAAAGCCGAAAGTTCCGGAAGTGGTTTCAATGATCATGGTCTTCCCCAGCGTGATCTGTCCTCTTTTGATTCCGGCTTCTACCATGTAATTGGCTGTCAGGTTCTTCATGAATTGGAAGCTGGCGACACATAGATTGGGTGTGATTTGGATAAAACGGGGGGCTTCACTGGCATCAACGATAAATGATGGGGGCATGGGTGAAGTTTTCATTATTTGACCTCGTTTGTCATGTCGGTTTGGAAGAGCCAGGTGGAACCTACGTTGACTGTTAGAAGCAGTCTTTTAGCTTCCTGGATCTTCGGAAGGAAGAATCTTTCGTAAGGATCGAAGAGCATTCCTACGATTGATCCTGTATGAGAAACTTGCAGACCAAGGGCGCCGCAAGTCGAAACGATGTCCTTGAGTTCCTCAAAGTGAGGTTTCTCAAGATACCTCTGATTTATCTCGGCGCTTCTGGTGGCAACCCGCCCTATGAGGTCCAGGTTGCCGGTCTTGATAGCGCGGCGAAAGGTGCTGCGCAAAAGTTCAAAGACCTCCTGCTCATGAGGCGTGTAGTCGGGCATCTTGAAGGCGAGGGTATCGACTCCGCTGCCCAGGCTGAAACCAAGCACCGCTAGAGCCGGCAATTGGTCTCCGAAGTCTTCCACGATTTCTGCCTCTCTTTGCGCCCAGAGTAGCGGACGATTACCGTAGACCACAGGGTCGTAAGCACTTTCCGCTGCTAGAGCTATTTTGGCGATTTCGCTGTTCTTGAGTTTGATATTGGCGCTTTTGGCTACGGCCAGTATTGTTGCTGTAACATCACTTGCCGAGGAGCCTAAGCCCGCACCAATCTCAATATTGCTTTCGATTTCAAGCCTTCCGCCGGTGTCGGCCCGGCGCAGAGTGCGCAGGGTTATTTCCGCCGCCCGGGCCGCCTTGGTCCGACCTTGCGGAGCCCGGATGACAGCGCTGCGGTCCGGATAGAAGGTCGCCTCAGTTTTGTGCTGAGGCGACGGAAGCGTGATGAGAGCTCTTACAGGTGTTCTATCTGCTCTTCGAAACAGCCCCTGCATGAGTTCTCCGTGATGAGAAAAGGAGATTCCTTTGAATCCTTGAGCGCCTGGAGTGACCTCTTTACTATCGAAGTCTCCAGGGAATTGGTCTAGTGCCATAAATTTCCTCCTTTAATTGAGGAAGGCAGCCTTATTCAGGCCGGCGTCGAGCCCTTACTGATTGATTGGCATCAGTTTGGCTGCCGGAATGTGACGGCCCAAATCTGTCAGTCGCCTAGTTTTCTAGGGACCGGAGTTTTGTCCGGGAAGTTCGACGCGAGTGCTTCCATTCTCGCGACAGATACTGTGACAAGTGAAACGATTGCGGTGCTGGGTTCTTGGGATTGTGCCTTCGGAAAAAGGTGCTAGAGTGGCTCTGGCTGCGCTTCGCGGCGCCTCTCGGCGGGGCGTTCGTTGCCGATTTCAGGGGTATCCCTGAGGCACATTCATTATTTTTACTGACATGCTTTCAGGGTAAATCCCAGTCGTATCTTTTTCACCAAACCTTGCCTTTCGAAATATCCGAATTGCAGTTGTTCCTTCTTGATTCTCAGTCTTGGTAGGGGCAACATGCAATTATGCTATTCTCGTGCTTGGCTACAGTTGTGAATATCCCTCCCGCTGCGTGTTGGAAAGTCTTTCTGTATCCACAAAGCCCCCGGCTATATGGCAATATCTCGCATCCAACCGAAGGCAGACTTGTGAGCGACAAATCTGGACCCATCAATCCCAACCTTATTATTCCATCGGGCACCCAGGTGGTTACCCTTGTGGAAGTGCGGCGGCGGGATGGAGAGCCGGTGCGGCGGGCCGGCAGTGTCGGCAAAATTGTCAAAGCGCCGACCGATGCCTCGCATGCCTATTTAGTGCTTTTCCCCGACGGCGAACAAGCTAGTTTTCACCGTCAGGAAATTGCTATTCGCAAGCATGTGCAGAGTTTGAACTTTGACCGCCCTCAGTCGGTCCTTGGCGATCGAGACCTCTATGAATATGTGATTTACCGTTGCGTCATAGGTTCGCGGGCTTACGGACTGGATGTGGAGGGTTCCGATATAGATAGGCGCGGCATCTACCTTCCGCCCGCCGATTTGCACTGGTCGCTATACGGCGTGCCCGAGCAAATAGAAGATGTGCCCGCCCAGGAGTGCTACTGGGAATTACAGAAGTGTATGATGCTGGCTTTGAAAGCCAATCCCAATGTTCTAGAGTGTCTTTATTCGCCGCTGGTGGAATTGGCAACTCCCCTGGCGCAGGAACTACTCGACGAGCGTGCCCGTTTTTTGTCGAAGCTTGTGTACCAGACTTACAACGGTTATGTGCTTTCGCAGTTCAAAAAGCTTGAGCAAGATTTGCGCACCACCGGTGAGTTAAAGTGGAAGCATGTGATGCACCTTACGCGCTTGCTCATATCCGGTATCACGATTCTGAAGGAAGGTCAGGTACCGGTGCTGGTCGTAGAGCACCGTGATAAGTTTTTGGCGATTCGAAAGGGTGAGGTAGACTGGTTAGAGATCAATGCCTGGCGGCTTGAGTTGCACAAAGAGTTTGATCGAGCCTACGAGCATACTAAGCTGCCCGAACGTCCCGACTACGAATGGGCAAACGAGTTTCTTGTCTCGGCTAGAGGGCGGATGGTTAGTCGTTAGAGGCGCCAGGGGCTGAACCAGGGTTTCCATAGTCGGGACTCCGTGCAGGCGCATTTGTCTTTGCCTGGGCATAGTGACAGGGTTTTCTGATTGCCATATACCTTGACCTTCTATTGATGAGGAGTATAGTAGAACTGAGACTCTGTCTGGTGTGCCGATGAACGAGAGGAAGTGTACCAACGGCTCAGAGACGCCTAAAGTAGCCGATCTTGATGTCGGAGATTCGTCTGCGAGGTCTTTCAATCTGGTTTGTGAGTCCGAGAAACTAGGAGTCCAGTCGCCGGGGGGTGTTTTGACAGATGAAGGTCTTGCATGTGAGAGAGTCGCTGCGCGCCAAGCCTTAGTTAGTTCCGGCGGAAACCCTGAGAGTCCTCCTGAACTGGGAGAGCGCTACCAAGTGCTCTCGATTCTGGGCTCGGGTGGAATGGCTACAGTATGGAAGGTTCACGACAATGAGTTGAATGAAGACTTTGCCGTCAAAGTATTGCGAGCCGGTTTCCTGGCCGATGACACTGCTATCAGACGATTTGAGCGTGAGGCGCAACTCGCTTCCGAGCTCACTCATGCCAATATTGCTGCGACCTTCTGTGCTGGCTTTGATGAGCAGCAACGTCCCTATATCATCATGCGCTATGTAGATGGTGAGAGTCTGGCGGATATTCTTGCCAGAGAAGGAACCTTACCGGAAGAGAGGGCTGTCGATATTTGTGTCCAAGTGTGTGAGGCCCTGTCGCACGCGCACATGAAAGGTATTGTGCATAGAGATGTTAAACCAAGCAATATCTTGATTTCCAAGACTGATTCGGGTGCCGACCTGGTGCAACTTGTAGACTTTGGAATTGCCCATTGTATTTATGATGAACTAACCAAAACTCAGGCCCTGACCAGAGTTGGTGATATCTGTGGTAGTCCACGGTACATGAGTCCAGAGCAGTTGCTGGGTGCGGAAGTCACTCACCAATCAGACATGTATTCGCTTGGCTGCGTATTCTTTGAGATGCTTACTGGTAAGCCGCCTTTCACAGAGGAGAATCCGGTAAAGCTAATTGTGCAACAGATAGGCGAAGCTCCTGATCTCAAGCTGTTGCCATACAAATATCGGGCTGTTATGTCTTGTTGTTTAGCCAAGGATGCTTCTATTAGACCGGCAAACGTTGGACTATTGGTACGGTATCTGGAACTTGCCAATACGCGGCATCAGCATAACCCCGATTGGGTTAAGCTGGCGCCGACCATATCCATTGTGCTTATCATTATTTCCGTTGTACTGTTACCGCAACGGTTGCTTCTTACTGCCCTATTTGTAGCTTTGATTTGGGCGAACTTTGGGTTAATCAATTGCAACTACAACACTGCTAACAATGACTACAGAAGGCTTGAGTTATCTCTGCTTGTCCTGGCAGCAGTACTTCTGCCTTTATCTATTGTGGAGTTGTGTTTTCCCCACGTCTTGAATATTAGCTCGTTGTTCGTAATATGTCTTACGGCTCTGTTTGCTGGTCTTGCAGTATGGTTGACTGCAAGCGACCGTGCACTTGCAAGCTATGTTGGGCTTGAAAAGCGACTGCGTAGTTTCAAATTGGGAGTGTTTATATTCGACGGCGGCGTTAAGAAAGTCTTGAGTGGTGCTGTGGATTTGCTGATTTGTTTTGCGATTGTCGTTGGTGCATACCGGTCTGTAGCAGTCGCTACTCAGATCATGGCCGGACTATCTGCTGGGATACCTCTTTGGGATGAGGTTTCTAGCAATCAGAATTACATTAACTTATTAGTGTTTCTTGGTTTGATTGTCAGTGTGGCTTATGGGGCGTTTGGTTCGGCTTTCTCGGACCGCGGTTTAAAACAATCCTTGTTTCACGGTTTCAGGTGCTCTGCTGCTGCTGGTTGCGTGGGATTAGCAGCCGGTGTTCTATCTGCGGTCTTCCTTTTACCTCCTGGAACTATGGATAAGCTGGCACAGTTCGAAGTTGACACCATGGCACGGCACAACTTTGATAAGTACAAACACTCCAGAGAGTCTGCTCTCAAGTATCCTGATTTGCTTCTTAGCAATCAAGCCAAACTGGTTGCTGCTCGTGGCCTGAGCGAGAAGGATGGAAATGATGAGGCAACATTGGCCCTTTGTGATCAGATTATTGATGGGCAGAAGAGTCCTCCAGAGTTAAAAGCAAAGGCACTAGATTGGAAGATATACGTAATCGGGGAGAAGTCAGACTACAAGTCTGTTGTTGCACCTCTCATTGATGAGACTTTTACCCAACTTGAGAAGGTGGATGAGTCCCTGGTACGTAGGAGCCAGGGATCGAGTACTTTCGGTGAACTCGGTGGACCTGGTTATGTGGCCCTTGCGCTTGCAAAGGATGCCACCGCCAGTAAAGACGCTGCTCGCGCTGAGCGTGGTATCGCCATGGCCCGGAGGTTTGCAGCAAATGATATTAGGCTATTGCGATCGATAGAATTCTTTCAATATTCAGTCGAGTCTAAAGGAAAGGTGGTTAAGACAGTCTGGAATCGTTACTATTAGCGGTTTATGTTGGTTTGGAAGGCGGTAGGCGGCGAAATTGTTATTCGGTTTGTAATTTGCCGGTATTGTCAAAAGTCTCCTAAAGAATTCCGTGGTTGCTGGAATCTCTTTCGCTGGCCATCTTCATGAGTTTTTCATCGTTCGGATGGGTATCTTTTGAATCCATTTCCTGGAAGATCTTCATGGCTTCTTCCACCCTCGGGTGTGAGACGCCTCTAGTGAGGGCCACAATCTGCATGGCATAGGGATAAAGCTCCGCCGCCTCATCAAAGCGCCCCTGCTCGGCCAGAAAGAGCACTTTCACCAGAAGTACGTCACCGTAGATCATGCTGTTTTTGCCGAGCTGGTTGCTTCCCTCTATGAACTCTACAGCCCGATTCAGGCAGCGTTCCGTTTCCGCGAAGTCGCCCGATTGTTCTGCAAGAACTGCGAAGTGTTTCAATAGCTTTGCTTTCAGATCGTCAGGGGCAGCGGTTCCTGCCTTCTGAGCCAGATCAAAGGCTTTCTGGGCAAACGACATTGATTCGCTGTTTCGCCCACTTCTCCAGCAAAGAAGTGCAAGTTGGTGATAGTCTTCGGCCTGCTCCACAATTGCTTCGCTGACGCTTTCATCGATTTGTAATGCCGAGCGTATCAGGCGCTCCGCTTCTTCGAATTTTCCCAGAGCGGCCAGTGATTTAGCCAGACCGGATTGGCTTCTAGCTTTTAGTGTTTCGTCCAGTTCGGCTGTTTGAGCCAGTTCCAGTGCCAGTCTAAAGTGTCTGATCGCCTGGTTGTAATAACCGGCATCATATGCCATATGCGCGACGGCAATGCGTGCCCGCCAACGTTTCAGAGAGTCCATCTCAGTCATGATTTATGCCCTCTTTTGCAAAGCAAGCCCCGGCTGTCTATTTCTACCGCCAGGTAAGTTGTCACCGGCAGTTTGAGCTTCTCTGCGAGCCTGCAAGCTATAGATTGTATGCAATATTGAGCGGTTTGCCTATAGCCGGAACGATTGCATAGTCTCTTGGCAGGTGCAAAAGCCTGTCGGCGTAATCTCGCTAAACTTGAACAGTTGTCCTAGAAATTACGGAAGGGCAAAGGTGATGCGGCACTGGGATAGCGTTCGTTCATTTCCATAAAGATAGGCTTCAGTCTCTGACCCATGGTGGTGAACCCGCTTGGCACTACTTGCTGATTCCGGCGCTGGGCGTAGTCATAAATTGATTCAATGATATGCCTGGCATAGCCTTTGCCCTGATGTTTAGCTTCCACCGAAATGTGGTCGACCCAGAGTTCGGTTGGATCCATGCGGTTGGAGCGCACCCCTCCGATTCCGGCAATGCGATTGCCCAGGGACAGAGTTACATGGGCCTGTTCGCGCGCCTCATTTACGTTGAGGTAGTGCAGACGGCGGGTTTCGATGCCGTTTTCCAATTGCTTTCCAAACAAATTGGCGTTTTGCCTCTGGGTGGCAACGCGGGTGAAAAGCTCATCGGGATGCAAAATGTCGATTGATAGAGTGTGGGCTTTGATGCCGTCTCCTCCGCCGCCAAGGTACCGGCGCGGCACCGCCGTGACCACTTCACCGGGATGGCGCCGGAAGAGATCGGACATGGTTTGGATTGTGCCTTTGGAGGCCGTACCGGCACCGATTTCCATGGCACCAATTTCCATGGCTTCTTGCGATAATTTCACGCCGGCTTTGGCTGCTACGACTGCTGCGCCTTCCTTAATTTCAGCCAGTGCCGTTTGACCCAGCCCTGTTTCCAGTGCTGATTTGCCTAGGGTTGCCAGACCTTTTATGGCGGCGGCGCCGGACATAGGTGTTGCTCCACGCTTTGAGTTGGCTATCCGGCTTATCGGGGATGCATATTGCCGGTGCAAGCAGGGTGCCATATTTAATGTGCCGTGCAAATGGGGAGTCTACGCAGAGCCCGAGGCCTAAACTCGCCCAGCTCTTCAAAAGTCTCTCTCCGCTAGCCGCTTTTCCTATAGATTTTGGTCGTTCGAAGGTCTTCTATACCCGGGAACCAATTTTGAGCTGTTCATACTTTTTCAGCCAGCCCCTGTTGATGTCTGTCTGTTCGTAGCCGAATCTTTCGCCGTTAATCCGCACGGTTTGGTTTGGTGAAACCCAGTGCCGATTTGCATCATAATAGCCGCCTTTTACCCCGAAGCCGACTTTGCCGGAGGCATTGCCTGTGGCTCCTAACGTGGTATCGGTGCCCTCTTTCCAGGCTTTAGTAATGGCTTCAATGTATTTGGGATTGTTGGAGCGGCCGGGATGGTGGGTTGGATAGTAACTGCCGCTCAGGGCTTGCATGAGGGTCTGGTTTCGAGAGGTTGCTCGGTTCATGACCTTTTCGGCAAATGCCACGTGTGCAGCCGGTCCTTGAGAGCCCACTTCGGAATGCAGCCTGCCGGCGAAGGCAGCCATCACTTTCGGGTCTTTCAACTCGGCATCGAAACGAGATCTGTCAATTGAGCCAGGTTTGGCTACCGGTCTGGTACTATCCGAACTCTCGTTTGCCATGTCTCTTAAAGTCCGTTGCTGCTCTCGCTTGGCCGGCGGCGACATTTCCCTGCGCTCGTGTTTGGTAGGACCGGACGCATCCACATTCAAGGATTCTGGTTTCTCCGATCCGATGTCAGAGAATCCCTTACCTTTGAAGTCTACATAGTTGCCTCTGCGGTCCTTTTGCCTTTCGAAGGAACCATCGGCTTTGGCAATACCTCTCAGGGCGATTTGCTCCCGGCCATCAGCGCCGCTGGCAAACATGTGTACCATTTGATTGCCGCTTCTGCCATTCAGGGTTTCCAGCCGAAGTTTGTGTTCGTTGCCGGATTCATCGCGGTAGTTCAGTGTCTTAACGCCTGAATTGGCTAGCTCGCGCACCGTAGCCAGCTTTTGCTCATCGGTGGTGCTTTTGTCGAAGAGTGCCGCCGCTTTACTCTGAGGGCTGTTGTCGGTGGCCCTGGCGCCGGCTTCCGGCGTGGACATCTCTGTTTCCCCAGGCTTACACATATTAATCGGCTCTCCCGGCTTGCACTGCTTGCCGGTTAAGTCGTTGATTGAGCCAAATTGAAGAAAGCCTGATGATAGAGCTACTCTATCAAGGGTGGGATCGCCGCCTTGACCGCCCCGGGCTGTCTGCCACACGGAGTTGTCTGCCAGGCATTGCCGCGATATATTGCCCCACTCAGGTTGCTGTATGGGGGTGAAATTCTCTCGGGCTTCAGTCCGAGGTTGTGCCTCGCAATACGAGGCTTCGCCGTTATTCTTGGTCATAAGAAATTGTGTTTTTCTGGTAAGTCAGGGGGATTGCCGAATTCAGAATACCGGGGTGAAGTGCTGGTAATTCGGCTGTTTGTCTGAGTATAAGGATGAGTTGTGAAAAATTCGTGAGTGCGATGTGAAAGGAGGAAGGAAATGGATTGAAAGTACATTAAATCTTTCCGGGATAGCACCTTTCCTGTTCCCACGTAAGACGAGTCATGTACTCGCTCCGCGTCGATAGTAAGCAATGAAATTGGCGTTAGCAGGAGACGAAAGGCGGGAAGCTTCGAGCCTAGAGAAGCCTACTGCTCAGGGAAAAGCCAGAAGGATTAGCGTAAGCGAATCATCGCTGGAGCCTCGTAAGTTTCGATTGGTGAAATAAGGCTGATACACCAAAACCAAAAGGGTAAGCGGGTTGGCGTCTGGGTTTCACGTCCCAGGTGCACGGTGCCTACACTCCCGCCGGGGTATAGATGAGGTCCTAACTGGCTGTTGGTCTACCTTCCTCAACACAGTAAACCCGATGAGTTCTCTGGCACTCCAGAGTAACCAGACCGCAAGGAATGGCTAATTACCCAGCGGGCATAGGAGGCTGGAAAAACGAATGCCGCCCTGTAATGGGGCGGATAGGGCTCTTGCCCAAATCGAAAGATTGCAGACTTCCAGCTGGTCCTCGACGGATATCTAAGTAAGGAAATCGAACGATGACAAAAGATAGAGCCCCAGGGGCATCGGACTCATCGGACCAGACTCTGATTGGTACGCCATAAACTGGCGCTCCATCGAGTCTAAGGTCAGAAAACTAAGACAAAGAATATTCCGTGCTACACAAAACGGTCAGTGGAATAAGGTCAGAAGCCTCATGAAACTGATGCTGCGCAGCTATGCAAACCTGCTCCTGTCTGTGCGCAAAGTCACTCAAGAGAACGAAGGGAAGAAAACACCCGGAATCGACAACCGGGTGTATCTTACCGCAAAATCTCGCATGAGACTGGTTAATCAACTATTAGAGCTGAAGGCTTGGAGAGCACAGCCTGCTGTGAGACTGTACATCCCAAAGCCCGGCGGTAAATCAAGACCACTAGGCATTCTAACAGTGAAAAACCGCGCCGCCCAGGCAATTGTCAAAAATGCCCTGGAACCTAGCTGGGAGGCTCGCTTCGAGTCCCACAGCTACGGCTTCAGACCGGGGCGCAGTGCTCATGATGCCATCGAGCAATGTTGGAACCGCCTTAAAAAGGTGAGCAAAGACAGATGGGTACTGGACGCCGACATAAAAGGCGCATTTGACAATATTGACCATGATTTCATCCTCCGTAAGCTGGGACCTACCCCGGCTCGCGGACTGATTAAAGCATGGCTCAAAGCCGGCTTTGTAGAAAATGAGACTTTCCTGGAAACGCAGGCTGGTACTCAGCAAGGTGGAGTAATTTCCCCTCTTTTAGCTAACATCGCTCTCGATGGGCTTCAAGAGGCGCTTCCTGCTAAATTCGGATTCATTCGATATGCAGACGACTTTGTTGTTACCGCTCGCTCCAGAGAAGACCTCATTTCCATCCTTCCAGCTATTCAATTCTGGCTCTCAGCCAGAGGATTGGAACTGAATGATGAAAAAACCAAAATTGCCTCCATCCTAGATGGGTTCAACTTCCTTGGTTTCAACATCAGACATTACAGTGGAAAGTGCCTTGTCAAACCACAGAAAGAAAAGGCTCAGAAGCTGGTCCAATCCATTAATGAATGGCTACGGAGAAATCGCTCTGTCGAACCCCGGGTGGTCATCTACCACCTGAATCCGATTTTGCGAGGATGGGCGCAGTACTACAAGTATGCTGTCAGTTCGCAGATCTTCCAATCGGTACAAAACCATATCTGGAAACAAATCTGGAGATGGTGCCTGCGTAGGCATCCTGCCAAAAGCAAAGCCTGGGTCAAAAACAAGTACTTCTGTACCTGCGAAGGGCTTGACTGGACCTTCTTTGCAAAGACACCAAATGGACAAATTCACTACCTAATCAACATAGGCAAGGTGAAAATCCAACGTCACCGCAAAGTAATAGGCTCAGCCAGTCCCGATGACCCGGTCCTCCGCAATTACTGGGCTGCTCGTCGCGCAGGCTATCACCGAAGGTCTGCCGAACCCGACTCCATCGCTAGTGCCGTCAAGTCGATGCTGAGGGCTTGAGCCGGATGAAGGGTAATCTTCACGTCCGGTTCTTAGGGGAGAAATGAGGCGGCGACGCCTCATTTCTTACCCGACAATTGCTCTTTTCTGCGGAACTTCCGCCCGGATGGGGCGTTGCCGGTTTGAGACGTAGGAGCGTTAACTGATTGCGGTTAATGATTCAGGCTGGTGAAGACTAGCTTGCTTTTTGAGCAATAATGGGAATGTTCAGTTTCTGTTGGACTAGAGTCGAGGGTGAGCCTTTACTGGAATTGTGGTTAATAGCTAGAGGATCTTCTCGATGACCGTGCACTTTGTTCTTTGTGATTCGTGCCTTGTTAAGTATCAGTCTTTGCGTTTTGATGCTTCTGCCAGACTAACTCTCAGCTATGAGCCGTTTAACTGCATACTATGGCTTGATGAACATCCAACTGGTCCGCCATTGTCTTCTTTCGACGGGGATGAGTACACGGAAGAGAACTATCATGATTTGCAAGAGCATCAGGATTGTCGATCATCGATCTTGCGTTTGTCTGCTGCTCGGGCCGGGCTATGGTTTCAGGGAAAGGTTCCGGATAGGTTGACTGTGCTTTGGCCGGAAGCACAGGAGAAGATACCGGAGTGGCCTGGCTTTCGACGGATGAATCTGCGTGATTACGATAGCGTTGAACTGAGAGAATGCCTGGATGAACTGGGGCTTCAGTTGTGAACTACCATTATCATCTACGACCGACTCAATATGGCTGTCAGGGAAAGTCCCAGTGAGCCTAATGCGGTAACGGGTAGCCAGGCAGCAAGCAGCGGATCGATGCGGCCGTTCACGACCAGAGCCATACTGATTTCCTGCATTAAGAAGAATCCTAGCACCACGGTGCCCCCGTAAATCATTGAGAAGTCGGCGCGCTTCCTTTTGTTGAAGAGCACCATCGGTGCTGCTGCCAGTACCAGCAACAGGCAACTGAGGGGATTGGAAAAACGTCTGTAATACTGGAAGTACAGATAGGGCGGCACCTTGATTCCGGCTTTCTTGAGCATATCGATATCGGCTCTCAGCTCACTGCTGGTCTTATCGAGGGTGGTCTTGTTCATGTCACTGAGCAGATCTTCTGCGTTTAGCATGTCGGAGACCGTCATGGTTGTGAACTTGAATTGCGTGCCGGGGTTGGTGCTGGAGAAAAGTTCGAAAATCCGTCCGTTGTGAAGTGTCCAAACGTAGTCGCCCCACCTGGCAGATTCTGCCCAGATTAACTTAATCATGTTCTTGTCGCTCAGATCTAAATCGACAAAGCCTTCTACGGTCCGACCTTTGCCCTGTGCGATCACAATGATGTTGGAGAGTTTGTCTTTTTCTTTCTCCAGTCTGATTTCGCTGCGGTTGGCGAAGGGTCTGTCGGCCTTGCGGGTGGCCAGGGTGACGAGCCGCCGTGATAGGTCTCGTGATTGTGGTGCGAGATTTTCGCTTACGGCAAAGGCAATGCTTGTAGAAATGAGACCAAGGGCGAGAAATGGCATCAATACTCTTCTGAGTGGAATGCCTTGAAGCTGTAATGCCACCACTTCGGAGTCTCTGTTCTGGCGCTGAAGTACAAGCATAACTGCCACCACCACTCCGGCCGGCATGCAGAAGATAAGTCCGGTCGGAAGTTGTAAGAGCATAACGGAGAATACCGTATGCAGGGGCAAACCGGTCTCGTTCATCAAATTGAGAACATTGGTAAACTCGGCGGTGCCAAAAAAGATACCGATTATGGCAAGGGTACCGATCAAGAGTACCTGCAAGGTTTCTCTGACGACATAACGGTCGAACAAAGTCATTGCAAGCACCCGACTAAAAAAATGACATGGGCGGTAGATAGTTGTGCGCGCCCGGGGAATTGCCTTTTTCGCTCTGCTATCTCCATGCTTGGGTGCCGCCAAGGGAGGTGCCTCCGGCACCATTGTGAAAAATGGTGCTTTGCCGTGGTGTCTGGAAGCAAAATGATGTCAAAGATAGTGGAAGTCGCCATGGAGATAGTCTTTTGAACTGCTCTAGACTAGCGTATCTGCCTGATGGTTTCCAGTAGCCAATAGTTAAGGAAGAAGGCGAGCCTGTGTCTGTGCCCAGGCCTTGGGCTACCGGTAGGGGACTTCCCATCATGTGTATGGTTCTGTCGCCGGGATGTTGTTGGAGGCTTATGAAATTTCAGAGATTTGGAGTTCTGCCGATTTGTGCAAGTTTGCTCTTTCTAGTGACTGCCAGGGCAGAAGCCAGCCCCCAGTCTCATTCAGCCTGGCCCAAGCTTGATTCTAAATATTCTTTGCCGGAATGCAATCAGGTGCTGAATGCTGCCAGGCTGCTCTTTAACGGCACTGCCCCGGAGTTCAGTGAGGACTGCCAGCCTGTAGGGAAAGCCAAGCTCGGTGTCATTCTTGGTCCTCTTCCTAACTACCGTGACTGCGAGAGTGACTGTGCCTTCTGGTTCGATTCTACCTATATTGAAGCTGATAATCCGGCCGGTGAGCGTCACCGCATATTCAAGCAGAAAGACGTAGAGGGCGGAAGTCGTTTCGTGGTGGGGCAGAAACCCATGAACTGGCAGGGCGATTGGTTTGACCTCTACTGTGTAGACGCGAATATGCCGGTCAACAAAGTAGAAGCCCTGGTGAATGAATCAGGTGATAGCGGCCAGGTAGAGAATAAGAAGATGGCCGGTGCTTACATTGTCTATCGAGATTTGTGGCACCGCCCGTGGTTATTTCGCAATCCTACCAATAAGCATGTGGTGGCTGTTAATCCTCGCTCTGATTGGCTGCAACGGAATGAGAAAGTCATACCGGATTGGACCATCTACAGAGCTTCTGCTCCCGGACAGGTTGAGCTTGTCGGCATCATCAGGTTCTCGCCTGAAGCTGAGCCTCTTGCACTTTTACCCAGGGGACCCCTGCGCGAAATGTTTGCCTTACTCGACAATATCATCGGCATTCCCAGCCAGAGTGAAGGTACTCTTCAACCGACAGCCAGATTGAGAGGCGAGACGCGGGTGGCAGTTGGCAATCTCATGCTCAGACCCTGGGTCTTAGGGCAGCCTAAAAACAACAGAGAAGAAGTCGAGAAGGGCTTGAAGAGATGGAGTAAGGGAAGTGCCGTCTACAGGCAGCAGTATGAGCAGTTGAAGCGTCTTTACCCCAGAGCCCTTGATGCGCTTACTGTCTACTACCAGAAAACATTCAAAGAGCCGCCTGCTAGTGCCCGGGCCCTTGCCACCAGGAATCTTGATCTGGCTTACCGCAGTCATTTTAACTTTTGAGCAACTGCCTCGAGATTGATCAACTGCATTAGATAAGTTCTCGATTGTTCTGCACAGGCGCTATCTTGAATTTAACCGTATCTCGGTACAAACTGCTTGATGTGCTCAGCCACCTGTTCGATTTGGCCTGAGAATGATGCTCTTCCATATGCGTTATGAAAGTTTTTGTAGCTATGGAGGCAGTGCAAGGCCGCAGCGTAGTTGAAGGATTCCGGAGGTTTAGTGCTCCACAGTTTTCCTTCTTTGTCTGCTGCCAGTGCCTCGATTTCGTTGCTCCAGTCCTGTACCAGCCAGGCGTTAAAACTAGGTATCTTCGCCATGTTGATTGCATTCACAAATAGTTTGTTGGCAAGCCTCTCATCGCCTTGCACGGCCGATAGTTCGGCTTCGTAGCAAAGCCCTACAATTTCAAAGAAGGTGGCGTCGGCTTCGTTATTCGCCTTCAGTCTGTGTTTTAGATTGTTTAGAGTAGTCATTGCTTTTAAGTAATCGCCTGTCTCCATCTGTACTTCTAACAAGCAGGCTAGAGCAAATGGATTGCCTGGAAGAAGCAGGCTCAGTTCTTCGAAAATTTCGGCGGCGGTTTGGTAATGCTCTTCCTTACGTAACCTGTTAGCCAGGATAGTCGCGAAATGTTGGAAGAATTGTCCGGCTATCGGATCAAACCAATTCCAATTGAATAGCTCTGTATAGAGCTCGCATTTGACTGTGAGAGCTTCGTGGTTGGCCGCCCTGGCGTTGAGCATGTTCAAAGTGTTTGTTACTGGCTCTTCCCCGATTACGTTTTTAAAGAGCGTACAGGCTTTCTGAAAATTCCCGGCACCGATCGTTTCGCCCAGAATGGAAACGTGAACGGCATGAACAAGGGACGCAGGCTGTGGAAAGGACTCAAAAAGCTGCTCCGCTTCTGCGTATTTGCGCTGGCAGATTAAAGTGCGAGCCAGGCGCTGGACGAGGCTATTTCGCCGTTCTGTGTCATCCCTCTGGCTTGCCGTTTGCAATTGTTCTTGAAAGTAGACTTCGGCGGCTGAAAAGTCACCGTTTTGAAAAGCCGTGTCGCCAGCATCTGGCATATTGTTTATCTCGGGCACGATGTTTTCTCCGGCGGAAGTGGCTTCTAGTTAGAGAGACTCACTAGTTATTCCACTTACTCTGTTTGCAAACACGTCAGAAATCTTTCCCGGGCCGCCCATGGTTCCGCGGCTAATTTTGCCTACCCTAGAAACAAAAACGACCCCCAAATTTGGGAGTCGGTCTGTATCGGACTTGTGAAATTCCTGCCCGGCAGGATTCGAACCTGCGACCTCATGGTTCGTAGCTAAAAGGGCGCCAGTTTAACCACGATTACTCCAAATTGACGAATGGCTATAAAGGATAACAGGCTCAGCTATTGGAGGTGTGTTATGGTTGACGAAGGGTCGTCAAGGTAATTGAAAATGAATGAAACGGGTAGCGGCAAAATCCACTGGGGATCGGAATGTCAAGTTCACTAAACGCAACCTGGATGCCTTGAGTCCCCCGTTGACGGGTAAGCAGGTCTACTATTCCGACTCTTTGACCCGGTATCTGCAGTTGAGCATTGGCAGAGCCGGAACCAAGACCTTCGTGTTCTATAAGACTGGTGGCATGGATTCCAAGAAGGCTCAAACTTGGAAGGTTTCCTTATATGACCGTTGAGAGGGCACGAATAATGGTCGGGGAAATTCTTCGGCGGATCGCTGATGGGGAAAACCCGTTTGATGAGGGATTGAAGTCAAGAAGGGAGTTCACTGCGCAATCAAGCTTAGTGTAGCCTCTAAAAGTGCGGCACCAGTTTCGGAGTGGCGCGCTATCGCGGCGCACAGACCTCATTTATGGGAATAGCTGCTCGACCGCTATGGCTTTGAGCAAGCCGGTTGACATCTGTAATGAGCTGTTGCACAACTTTGTTGGACTGTGTTTCTCCTTCAGTTATGCCTTTGATAGCCCTTTACAGATGGTTTCGCCGCGTGCTTCAGATCCAGCGAAGTTTTGCTGTTGACGGCGGCATAAATGCGCAACAAATTGGGCGGCAACAGAATTTCACATATCAGAAGGAAAGGGCTGCCGGCTACGGCAGCCCTTTCCTTCTGGTTTTTTGAGAACGCTCAACCCGCGTTCTGCTTGGACATGGCTTCCATCACGCAGCTGTCGCAAGCATGCTGGCCTCGATAGCCGCTCCAGCCAGCCTCCTCCGCCGCGAACTCAAGGTTTTGGAGTTCCTCATCCCACTGGATTCCGATTGAACCACGCTGCCTTACCACTGTAGGCCAGGTCTCCTCGCATTGGTCGCACTCAAGCAAGAACAGCAGTCTGATCATTGGCTGATTCCTCCATCCTTCTTGCTCGACCGCGCTTTTTCTGGGCTCTTTTTTCAGCGGACTCCAGTGCTTCTTTCGTTCGATAGGAGGCTCCGTCAATCTTGACGATTTCTGATCTGTGTATCAATCTGTCCACAAGAGTGACTACACAAGCCGCATTCGGGAAGATTTCTCCCCACTCTTTGAAGGGCTTGTTGGTCGTGATGATTGTTGATGACTTCAGGTACCGAGCGTTAATCACCTCGTAAAGTAAGTCGGCATAGCGATTGTCGTAACTTAGGTAGCCAAGCTCGTCAATTGCCAATAAGTCCGGGCTTGCGTACTTCTGTAGACATCTCCGTCGGGATGTGGCACCATCCTGGGCTGATAGGTCCGACAGCATCTGACTGGCCGAGACAAACTTGGTTTTGTATCCAGCAAGCAGAGCTGTGTGCACCAGGTTCTTCGACAACATCGACTTACCCAGACCGTTGGCACCAAGAAAGATGATATTGACTGCCCTACTCATGAATTCTAGAGTGAACAGCTCTTCTACAAGCTCTCGATCAATCGTCTTCGCCACTCCCAATCAAATTCAGACACAGGCTTCATCTCGTGTATCTGAGACTCTCTCAATCGCCGCTCTAAGCTTCGCCGATTCTTCTCCGCCGCCTCAGCCTCTAACAGTTCTTTGACCCACGATTGATTGGCATATTCATTCCATCTGGCCGCCATAGCCTTGAAGCCCAGCTTGCTCGCCTGTTCTTTCAAATCTGTCGTCATTGTTCCTCCTTGGAAAGATTGTCGTAAGTAGCCAGCGAGTGCGGCAAAACAACGAGATCAGTAACCCTTTTGTCGTCCGGTAAATCAATCGCAAATGGCGATAGCAACCCCTTTTGCCTCCTCCTCCTCTCAAGTACGTTGGCAACATCTGCAGAGTGGCAAGCTCCAGAAGTCACCACTTCCTTGATCGATTCCTCCACTTCTGCCGGACCATATAAGTCCAACAGTCTCAGCAATTTGCTCGTCAGCGAACCGATTGAATAACCCCGCTCCGCAGCCATACGGAACATCTCTCTTGCAGTTGGTGCCGAGCAAAATAGTCGATTCATGCCGCTGCCCTTCTTTGCCTTTTTCTTCTCTTCGACCAGCCTCGAAATGTGCTCGGTAGTCTCAATCTGACGCCTCTTTTCAAAGCATCGCTTGTGCTTCGCTACCTCCTTCAATCCGTCCAAGATACGCACCCAATCGCTGTCCGCATGCACCGTGAGCTGCTTCTGCACGTATTCATGAGGTACTGAATAATCGTTCATGTCATACCTGACATACGGTGCCTTGCCAACCGATACAACCGTGCTCTCAAATACTGCATACGGATTGTCCGGCAACGGCATCAAACTCCCTTGCTCTTGCTTAAATGCCTCTGCTACAGTCATCGTTCGGTCCTCTGAACACGGTCTGGTGCCTGCTACTTCTCGGCACCAGACTATCGCCTGATTGTTCAGGTCCTCCAGACCATCCCACTTCCGCGCAGCAAAGAACGAATGCCTGATGTACTGTATCGCCCTCTCGACTCGCCCCTTTTGATTGCCCCTGGCGATAGCTACTGGCTTCGGGGCATATCGGTAATACGCTGCAAAGTCCAGCAGCCGCGGATTGAATCGGATGGCATCGCCACTCCTCTCCAAAACGGCCGATTTCAAATTGTCGTACTTGACCTGCCTTGGCACACCTCCCCAACTGCAAAAGGCGTCTACGTGCCCCTGTAGAAAGTTCGCCGTGGACATGCCTGTGTAGAACTTCAGAAACACCTGCCGTGACCAGGACAACACAATGACGAAAGCGTACAGCTGCCGCTCGGCATTACCGATTTTCACTTTCCCGAAGCACGCCCAGTCAACCTGAGCCTCCTCTCCCTTAATCGTACTCAGCCTGAGATACGCTTCAGCTGCCGGTTTTGGTCGATGCCTGGCTAGCATGTCTCGAAAGTGGTCGATGCCTCCAGGATACCCTCTCTCTTTCACCATTGCATACAGCCGCGATCCCGTCAGTCTCGGATACTTCTGCAGCACAGAACGGATGTACGGCAAATACGGGTCAATCAACGAACGCCTGATCCTGACCCGCTCAACGCTAATTCCATTTCTGGTTAATACCCGATCAACTACACCGTGATGAATCTGTAGCTGCCTGGCGATGGTGCCTCTTTTCCACTTCTCTGCGTAAAACAAGCGCAGGATCTCTGATTCTACTTCTTTTGAAACGCCCACTGTTACCTCCTGTTGTTCTTCCCAGGCGACATCGCCCGATGAAGTCTTGGCGTGCGAACGGCCACAAAGACGGCGCAACCGCTGCAGCGAATTAACACTGCATCTTCAGCCGGCTCGAATTTTGTGATTTCCGTAGAGACCACTTCCTCGGTCTCTGGACAAACAATGTCATCCTGACAAGCCTCAGGGGAACACTGATGCGTCACTTCTTCTTTGCACCGCCTCTTGTATTCTGCCTGCCGGTGGCTGTGTTTTAGCGCCCCCTTAAACGTGCGCTGGTAACGCCGCCCTGCCTCAGCCTGTCCCTGGCGGCGGTTTAGAAGTGCGCATTCTCGCCCGCAATAGCGGTTGCCACGATCACAGCTCCTGCAAAGCCTTACCTGTTCCCGGCATCGGGCGCAGTTGAACATTCGAAAGGAATCTTGCTCATCGTCCACTCAATGAGCAAAAAGGCCTGGACAGGACTCAATTCTTGTAGGAAACTCTCTCCTTCATCGTCCAATAGATGAATCCAGGGGTTCAAGTTGCAGCTTGAGCCCTTGACCTTTTTGCTAATTCCTAATTTCTCAAATCAACCCGAGAGGAACAATTGCTCGCGGAGGATATGCCTTGGCTATACACCTCGCTCTGCCGTCAAGAAAGCTGCTTCTTTAAACCGCCGTCAACAGTTTTGCTGGGTTCTTGGAGTTAACATCCCCATCCTTGCATATCGCGCGGTTCATAACATCAATAAGTATCCCAATTTTGGGGGCGTTGGAGTAAAGCTTTAGCTCCCATGGAGAGGCGGCATTTGACTGGACGGAACAGCAGAACTCATTGGGCTGCTTATGCGATGACGGAGAGAGGTCTGCTTTCGTGCCTATGTACTTCCTCATCAGATTGTCAACCGGAAAATGCTTGCCTTTGCAGCTGTGAACAAGTCGCTATAATTTGTTTCCGTGGCATTCGATGCTGAGAGAAGTTACTTCTACTGGAGCATTGCCGGATTGGGTTAAAGTGGTAGCAACATTAAGTTCACCGATGTCATCACTCAATATGGGTCGAAATGGTCCAGCGCCCTGTATAAATCTACAATAACGCTCCCTTGCCTTTTCATCAGTATTTGACGATCTGCATTCAATATCTGTTGGTCGCCCATCACGCTCGATTTTAAAATTCATTTCGACGCTCTCAGTTTGTCCTGGCACTGCGAGACGCTGCAAACTAACATTCTTAAGCCTACGCTCCAAATCTTGTTTATAGGAAAGTGGATAGAACTCCCTGATACCGGGCCAGCTGTTTGCTGCTAGGGGTGATATTGATTCTTGAACAAGGGTTTGATCTGTGTTTTTTCTGCGGTGAGTTTCTGAGTTCGCTGATTTCTTCCACTTATCCAGCTGCCTACGCATTTCTTCAACGCTTTCATCTTTTGATACGATAGTCTCTCTTGTTAAACGTAGATTTTTGGTCAGCCTGTCAATTTCTCGATCTTTGTCAGCGCTGCTTTTTTCTAGGTCTGAAATTGAGCTCTTCAGCTTCTCGACAAGGTGTGTGGCTTTGAGTTGATTTTCCTCAAGTCGCTGAATCTGGCTTAATTGATTCTTGTTATCATGTGCTTCTCCGAAATCTGTTGACGATTGTGTTCCTTTTGAATTTCCCGCCACAATGACATTGCCTTCGGGCGGAGGCTGGCGGTTGTCGGATGATGTAGGAATTTCGAGTTCGGTGGCGGTTGACCCTGAAGACCGACTTAACAATCTTTTCCAGTCTCTGCCAGTTCTAACGAATTCCTGTTTATCACTAGTCCTTATAAGCCTATCCCCTTCAATTGTGTAAACTTGATCTGCCTTTGCCGGAAGTGCTTCATCCCAAGTCTTGAGTTGATTTCCATTTTCTATTTGGTAAACGCCGTAAAAACCTATTCCTGTGGCTGGGTAAAAATAGTGAAAAGATTTTCCATCGCCGTAAAACTCGATGGTCTCGTCGCAGCCTGGATCTTGGCTTCTTTCTTGGTCCGTATGAAGACTCTTGTAGATTGAACAGGCGGGAATTTTGGCAAACTCTTCTTTAAGCTGCTGGGTTATCTCTTGAGCATGTTTTCTTTTAGCGGTTTCTTCTTGTTGAAGCTGAACTTGATGTATGACTGTTAGAACAGCGAAAATTAATAGTTGAATCACTAGACTTCCAAGGAACAGTACAAAACTCCAACATAGCAAAGCAATGAAACGATTGAACAAAGGTCCGGCAATCTCCTTGTTAGGTTTCTTGCAACCATTGTTTGTTAATGCCCAGAGCAGCGACACCAAATATCCTAAGCCAGTCCAGCCAAGGAAAACGTTGAGGGTGGCAATTGCAACAACGTTATCTTTCTGTTTGTGGGCACCAATTAATGCTGGAAGCAGGTACAGACCCAATAGAAAAATTAGCAATGCCACACAAGCCACGCACGCAGGAAGACTAGCTGAAGTCCAAACATCTTCGCTCAATTCATTTGCCTGCGCTGGAAGTCCTGATAGGGTGGAAATAGTCACAATTGAACTAGTTACCCACGAAGCTTTCCTCATTCTTGCCTCACGAATTTGGTTCCTGTCAATTGAGATACTAGGCGACTGCAGTATTCTATTCCATTTCACAAGATTCCAAGATTAAGTCCATTCCCCATTTTTCAAAGCTTGTAATGCTTATTTGCAAGCGCAATAATATTGTCGGCGGCCGCGCCGAGTCGGCTGGCTGCAGCGAGCTTATTTAGACGGCAAGTCAAGAGGGGCGGGCATGACAGAAGAGCACGAACAACACATTGATCGTAGTGCCTCTATGACGAAAGCCCGACTGGGGCGATTGGAGCAGGTTGAGCTGCGAAGCATTTGGATTTCAGAATCTGCCGATTTTACCCCGTGGCTCGCCGAGGATGAAAACATAGCTCGCCTCGGCGAAGCAATCGGTATGGATCTTGAGCTGGAGGGGAAGGAGCGGGCAGTAGGTCCTTTCAAGGCTGATGTGTTGTGCAAGGACTCCATGACTGGTAACTGGGTGTTGATAGAAAACCAACTTGAGCGTACTGACCATACGCATCTCGGACAGTTACTCACTTACGCTGCAGGGTTAGAAGTGGTGACCATTGTCTGGTTGGCGCAAAAATTCACGGAAGAACACAGAGCTGCTTTGGACTGGTTGAACAGGATCACCCATGATCAATTTAGCTTCTTCGGAATCGAAATCGAACTTTTGCGTATCGGCAGCTCGGATCTGGCTCCAAATTTCAGAGTGATTAGTAAGCCGAATGACTGGCAGCGAAAGGTTTCAGAAGCGAACACCAATATGAATTTGACTGAAATTGAGAAGTTTCGGATGGATTATTGGGGAAAACTAGCTGAGTATATTTCATCTAGAAGCAAGATTCTGGCTTGTAGAAAACCACAGCCGAATCACTGGTTTAGCTTTGGCATTGGAAGTACTGATGCGCATCTGAGTGCCAGGGTCAATACCAAAGAGCGGAAGGTACAAGTGGCATTGACCTTATCTCCCGCGAATGCCAAGGCATTGTTTGCATATTTGAAGAACTCAGAGCAGGATATTGAAAGTAAGATAGGTGCTAGGTTGGATTGGAGAGAGTTGCCAGACAACAAGCGGAGCTACGTTGAGTTATCGCACAGCTGTGAACCGACGGATCGCTCTGACTGGTTGGTACAGCATCAATGGTTGTTTGAGAGACTTGAGTCCTTCCACAAGAACTTCTCACCATTGGTACGATCGTTCCGGGTCGAGAGTCAGACCTACTAGTCAACTCAGCTGAGGAATGTGAAATGCCATTCAAGGTTCTCTATGTTGGAGCTCATTCAATAGGAATCGACAATGTTCCCTTAGAGGAAGGTTTGTTTGCAGTCGAGACGCAAACACAGACGAGAGCGAGTAGCGTTCTCTTGCTGTACATCATGATCATGCATGCCTGGAGCTTTTTCAGACTCCTACCCACGCAGCTGTGCTGGTACCCGGCCGACCTGCCATTCGGATACCGGCTTGCTGGGGGTCTTTAATCTCATTAGTACCTTAAGAATATGGATTGGTCTTCTTGCGGCAAAACAGCCAGTCTCAATAACTTTCTACTGATGCACGAGCACGAGAGCACTTTCACCTGTGGTAGCAATCTGATTAATCGGGCGCGGTAGTTGAGGGTAGCAAATTTGCCAAATCTTGACTTCCCGTCCCTGGATTTGCTACCGTTTCCACAGTTTTATGGACGAATGAGGCAAATTACCGGTGAGCAGTCAGACCCGAGCTAGATACTTACTTGGAATCTTTGTACTCCTTGCCCTGTTTTTAGTAAGTCGTGCGGGCAGTCCCACCGGCGTTTCAGAAAATCAGAAAAGTGTTCGAGCGGTGGGTCAAGTGGTTAGTCCTTAGGCTGGTGATTCGGCAATGCGAGGTGATACGCCGACAATTAGAAAGTCTTTCGTCAGGCAAGCTGATGTTCCGAATACCACAAAAGAGCAGCCTCTTGGTCACTTCGGGACAAGAATCATTACAGCCCTTTATGTGAGCAGCGGTAACGAATATCCACTCGATGCTGATGTGGATGGCAACGAAGTGAAGCGCGTCTAGTTCGAGAACGGTGGCTGGGTCGACTTTTCTGAAAGTGACATTGATTCTTCCGGCAATGGTTCCGGAACTGATGAACAAGGTCGACAGTGGGAATTTCATGGGTTTACCGACAGACCTGCAGCTAGCGGTGGTGCCGAAGAAGAACAGATGCAGGACGAATGAGCCGCATGATACTAATCGCCATCTTTGCTCTTTCGGGATTTGCGGACTGCGTATGCCCGAAAGGACCAGTCGCAGAAATTGAGTGACCAGCGATCGCCGTCGCGCTTGTGCCAGATGCAGGTGCTATTATTCCATGCTCTAGAGATCGTCCCTGTCTAACGGAAGTGAGTTTCGGTTATGAGAGACCTGCATTTATCGCGAGGTGTCCAGGATCAGTTGAAGTACTATGTGTACTTGTACCTAGATCCGCGAGACAGAAAAGTTTTCTACATCGGGAAAGGAAAGGGTGACCGGGTCTTGGCGCACCTAGCTGCCGACTCTGACACAGATAAGACGGCGCGCATCAAGGAATTGCGGGCCTTGAAACTTGAACCGATTATTGAAATTCTCAGATACGGATTGGAAAGTGACAAAGAGGCGGCCCTGGTTGAGGCGGTAGCTATCGACCTTATTGGTGTCAATGAGTTGACCAATGTCATCAGAGGTCAGGGCTCGTCAGAGAAGGGTCGTTCAAGCCTTGAAGATTTAAGGCTTGAACTTGAGACAAAGGAGGCTTCGATTACGCATAAGGTGCTGCTGGTCAATATTGCGCAACTCTACAGTTACGGAATGACGCCGTTGGCGCTTTATGAGGCAACTAGAGGTGTATGGAAGTTAGACCGGGCTAGGGCTGATAACGTTGAGTATGCCTTTGCCGTCTATCGCGGAGTTGTGCGTGAGGTTTATGAAGTGGCGTCTTGGTTCCCGGCCGGTACAACTGAGTATTTTGGAAGAACTCATGATTCTGTTGCAGATCTTGAGCGATTTGAGTTTGTTGGTCGAATTGCAGACCAGTCGATTTTGACCAAGTACCGAGGCAAGAGTGTAAGGGACCAGTGGACGCAGGGGGCGCAAAACCCGATTAAATACATAAATTGCTGAATGGATCGTTCGAAGCTGATCGTCTCCCAATGGAAGGTCCGGAATTAGCGAGTCTTTGAGTTAGAGTGACCGGAATCTGTCAACGACCTTGCGCCATTGTCAAAAGTGTGGAGTACAAACAATGAGGTTCATTGATGCGACTTATTAAATGCAGCAAAACAGATGAGGAGTTTACGAGCGAGGCAGAGGCGGTGCGTTTCTTCAGGCAAACTCTTTGGGAGAAAGGTGGACGGTTTGGATTTGGTTATGGTAATCAAATAGGACCAACCTCTGAGGCTCTTTCCGAAGGTGAAACTGTTCTGTTTCAGTACGATGGTAAGATTCGCTTCTTTGCAAAGACCATTTCGGGCAGACTAGATGGCCCAGAAGGCGAGCATTTTTTCCTCGTTGACCTAGATTCATTGTGCGAGATTGAGGAGCCCATTTCTAATAGGGAGCTTGAACAAAGACTTCGGCAGGATGCTGGACTTGAGTGCACTCTTGGCGGGCAGGCATGGACGAAAATTCCATCTAATGACCTTACAGAGGCTGTCGTTCGTAGCTTGGAAGTCAAAAGAGTTGAAAATCCTCACGCAACCAGCTGGAAGAAGCATTTACCCAAAGAGGCAGAGACATTCGTTCAGGCTACCGATGTCATCGCAGGAAAGAGTGAGGGGCCGGCATTTCAGCGCGATATTTTGAAGCGAAGAGCCATTGAAGAATATGCTATGAGTCTGGCTTTTGAGTATTACCAAGAGCGATTCGGAACGGGCTCTGGCACTGTTACTGATGTCTCTAAGTTCAGTCCCTTTGATTTGCTCTGTGTTGATTCTGATGGCTGTGAGACTAGGGTTGAGGTGAAAGGGACGACCGGAAAAGGCGAACAAGTTATCCTTACTCGAAATGAAGTGGAGAATGCCAGAAACTATCCAGCAGTTGATCTCTTCATCGTCTGCAACATTCTGCTTGTCGAGGAGGACGGAGTGTACAAACCAACTGGTGGTGATGTTCGTGTAGCTCGCCGATGGAGCCCCTCTGATGATAATTTGGAGGCGTTAAGCTACTGCTACAGAGTCCCTGAGGATATAATTCTTTGATGGGACTGTTTGAGTAAAATCTGAGCAGCTTGCAGTTAATATTCTAACTGGCTGGTCAGTTCAATCTGCCATTTGCGTCTTGCAGCCCGCTGGCCATTGCTGTCAGAGTTGATGAGAAAAGATGAAGCGCAGTTTGCGCCTGTATCGACAAATTGGGGGCTATATTCATAAGGGGAATTCTCCATTGGTAGTTACCAAGATGAATTGTATCGACTCTCCATCAAACCCAATTTGCCTTAATCTGCGGTTGCCTCTCATTTACCGGAACACTCGAATATTGGATAATGTTGACCAGGTAAAGGCGTTCCTCTTTTCACCCTGGTGGTTTGGATGGATAAAAAGGCTCTTTCTGAGCGAGACATCTGTTCCAAATTCATAAGTCCGGCCATCAACAGAGCGGGCTGGGACATGGATTTGCAGGTCCGGGAGGAGGTCACCTTCACCCAGGGGCGGATAATTGTCAGGGGTAAGCTGCACTCCAGGGGCAAAGCCCTCAGAGCAGACTACATTCTCTACTACAAGCCGAATATCCCAATCGCAGTCATTGAAGCCAAAGACAACAAGCAGCGGGTTGGCGATGGCATGCAGCAGGCACTGGTCTATGCCGAGGCTCTGGATATTCCCTTTGTCTTCTCCAGCAACGGCGACGCTTTCAAGTTCCACGATAGAACCGGCAACTCTAAACTGCAGGAGGTCGAGCTTACTCTAGACCAGTTCCCCTCGCCGGAAGAGCTTTGGCAGAGTTATTGCAAATGGAAAGGCATCGAGGGGGAGGCCGAAAAGGTAATCGAGACGCCTTATTTCGATGATGGCTCCGGCAAGATGCCCCGATACTACCAGACCATCGCCATCAACCGGACAATTGAAGCGGTTGCCAGAGGGCATAACCGTATCCTTCTCGTTATGGCTACCGGCACCGGTAAGACATACACAGCGTTCCAGATCATCTGGCGGTTATGGAAGGCAAGGCGGAAGAAAAGAATTCTCTTCCTGGCAGACCGCAACATCTTGGTCGACCAGACAAAAAATAATGACTTCAAGCCGTTCGGCCCGGCGATGACCAAAATCTCCAAACGAATGGTCAACAAGTCTTACGAAATTTACCTCTCGCTCTATCAGGCTGTTACAGGCAACGAGGAAGAGCGGAACATTTACAAACAGTTCTCCCCGGATTTCTTTGACCTCGTTGTTGTGGATGAGTGTCATCGCAGCAGCGCTGCCGAAGACTCTGCCTGGAGAGACATACTTGAGTACTTTTCTTCGGCAACACACATCGGGCTGACAGCCACTCCTAAAGAGACTAAAGATGTGTCGAACATTCACTACTTTGGTAAGCCAATTTACACTTATAGCCTCAAGCAAGGCATTGAAGACGGCTTCCTAGCGCCATACAAGGTTGTGCGCATCGACTTTGATAAAGACCTTCAGGGCTGGCGACCCGAACATGGCAAGACCGACAAGCATGGACTGCTCATCGAAGACCGAATTTTCAACCAGAAAGACTTTGATCGTGAGCTTGTTTTGGAACAGCGCACTGAACTTGTCGCGAAAAAGATCACTCAGTTTCTGGAATCTACCGATCCTTACCAAAAGACAATCGTCTTTTGTGAGGACATCGATCATGCTGAAAGAATGCGCTCCTGTCTTGTTAATCTAAATGCCGCCAGAGTTAGAGAAAATCGCAAGTATGTCATGCGAATCACTGGTGATGAGAAGGAAGGCAAGGCGGAGCTGGACAATTTTATTGACCCTGAGAGTCGCTATCCGGTCATTGCTACAACCTCCAAGCTCATGTCTACCGGTGTTGATGCTCAGACATGCAAGCTCATTGTTCTCGACCAGCGCATTCAGTCAATGACAGAGTTCAAGCAAATCATCGGCAGAGGCACTCGGATAAACGAGGATTTCGATAAGTACTGGTTCACCATCATGGACTTCAAGCGAGCAACGGAACTTTTCGCAGACCCAAGGTTTGATGGCGATCCCGTGCAGATTTACGAACCGGGAATCGATGATACGCCCGTGCCGCCGGATAATACTGGCGAAGAGCCAGTCGATGAGCCGGAACCACCAGATGATGAAACCTACAAGCCAGACTCAGGAGTCCAGGGTGGCTCAGTTACTGAAGGCGGCAGGGTTAAGTTTGTAGTCGATGATGTCGGCGTAAAGGTAATTGATGAGAGAATCCAATACTACGGTCCTCACGGTCAACTTATTACAGAGTCTATTCGTGACTACACAAGGAACTGCGTGTCTAAGCAATTTACCTCGCTGGATGAGTTCTTGCGAAAGTGGAGTGATGCTGACCAGAAGAAAGCCATCATAGAAGAGTTGGCGGCTGAAGGGGTGCTATGGGAGCCATTAGCCCAGGAGGTAGAGCGAAAACTTGGTAAACAGTTCGACCCATTTGACCTAATCTGCCATGTCGCCTATGGACAACCGCCTCTGTCCCGCAGGGAGAGGGCTGAGAACGTGCGCAAGCGCAATTATTTCACCAAGTATGGCGAGCAAGCCCGCAAGGTTTTAGACGCCCTCCTGGACAAATATGCAGACACTGGTATCGAAAACATAGAGGACCTAAAGGTCCTTCAACTCGAACCATTTGCGCAGATGGGGACAGCACCCGAGATCGTGAAGTCATTCGGCGGCAAGGCCGCTTACATCAAAGCAATAAGAGAACTCGAAGAACAACTGTACGGCTAAATTGAATAGGAAGAACCATGTCCATCTCAACATCCATAAAATCAATTCAAGACATAATGCGCAAGGACGTGGGTGTCGATGGTGATGCTCAGCGTATCGGTCAGCTCGTGTGGATGCTCTTTCTCAAGATTTTCGATGACAAAGAGCTTGAGTGGGAACTGCTCGGTGACAATTACAAATCGCCCATCCCGGAACAACTGAGGTGGCGGAACTGGGCAGCCGACTCAGAAGGCATTACCGGTGATGAACTAAAAGCCTTCATCGACAACACGCTCTTCCCTGGTCTACAGCAGCTTGAACCGAAGGGCAAAGACAAGCGTGGTTATGTCATCCGCTCTGTTTTCGAGGATGCCTACAATTACATGAAGTCTGGTCAGCTAATCAGGCAGGTCATCAACAAAATCCAAGAAAGTGTCGACTTTAACAAGGCGCAAGAGCGCCACTTGTTCGGCGACATGTATGAGCAGATCCTGAGGGACCTTCAAAATGCTGGCAATGCCGGTGAGTATTACACACCAAGAGCAGTCACCGAGTTCATGGTTCGAATGGTCAACCCCCGGCTTGGTGAGAGCGTGCTCGACCCTGCTTGCGGAACTGGAGGCTTTCTGAGCTGTGCCATCGAGCATATTAGAAAGAATGACGTCAAAACCGTTGACGACGAGCAGCTCCTTCAGTCAAGCATTCACGGGGTGGAGAAGAAGCCGCTACCTCACCTGCTTTGCACGACCAATATGATCTTGCATGGTATTGAGGTACCCACGAACATCCAGCACGACAACACGCTGTCCCGCCCTCTCAGAGACTACACACAGAAAGATCGCGTCGATGTGATCTTAACCAACCCACCATTTGGCGGCATGGAAGAGGATGGCATCGAGAGTAGTTTCCCGAGTAACTTCCGAACAAGAGAGACAGCCGATCTCTTCCTGGTTCTAATTATGCACTTACTGAAAGCCGGTGGACGAGCAGCCCTGGTATTACCAGACGGAACCTTGTTTGGGGAAGGCATAAAGACCCGAATCAAGGAAGAGCTGCTTGAGAAATGCAATCTGCACACCATAGTCCGCCTGCCTAAAGGCGTGTTCAATCCGTATACGAGCATCAATACCAATCTTCTCTTCTTCACCAAGGGAACGCCGACAAAGGAGATCTGGTACTACGAGCACCCATATCCACCGGGTGTAAAGAGCTACAACAAGACCAAGCCAATGCGCATTGATGAGTTCAAGCCGGAGCAAGCATGGTGGGGAACTGAGACCGATGGTTTTGCCCACAGGGTTGAAAATGAATTCGCCTGGAGGGTCTCCATTGAAGACATCAAAGCTCGGAACTACAACCTCGACATAAAGAACCCTCATACACCTAATGCCGAATCTCACGACCCCGAGAAGCTTCTAAAAGACTACTTCGACCTGCAGGCAAAGATAGGAGTAACCAGAGATCAGCTCAAGGGGATACTGGCTGATGCTCTTGAGGTGAGCAAATGAAGTCGTTAGCCCTTGAACATTTACCGGTAATCGCGTCTGCGCCTAGTGGCGTAAAGAAATTGCGTGAGCTGATACTGCAACTTGCTGTGATGGGCAAGCTAGTGCCGCAGGACCCGAATGATGAACCGGCTAGCAAGCTGCTGAAACGACTCAAGGCTCACAAGCAGAAGCTCTTGAATGACGGGTTGGTAAGAAAAGAGAAATTAGATGAAGACACTTCTATTGGTCTCTCTCTGGAATGCTTGCCGCGCTCCTGGGGGCACGCTAGAGTAGGCGACATACTGGCAGTAAGTAGAGGAGCATCGCCACGACCTAAAGGTGATCCGCGGTACTTCTCTACGGTTAGGACCCCATATCACTGGGTGAAAATTTCTGACCTTCGGAAGCATGGAAGTGGTGGACTCTTATTGGACACTGATGAGTTTCTTACAGAGGAGGGATCTAAACACTCCGTTCTAGCTGCGAAAGGGACTTTGGTGATTACCAACAGCGCCACTGTTGGCGTTCCAATTCAAATGGGAATAGACGGTTATATTCATGACGGTTTTTTGTCTTTTCCTTTCTTTCCTCTTCGGGATCTAGACAAGCAGTTTTTCTTGCTAGCTCTTCAAGCCCTCACACCGCATCTCCTAGGCGAGGCGCGTGGACTGGCTCAACTGAATATGAATTCCGGGATCATGCGACGTGCGGTCATTCCGCTCCCACCCCTCGCCGAACAGCATCGCATTGTCGCCAAGGTTGATGAGCTGATGGCTCTATGTGACAAGCTTGAAGCGCAACAGAATGGCTCCGAAGCCGCTCATAGCCTCTTGCTGAAGACTCTTCTCGATACGCTCACACAGTCCCAGGACGCGGACGACTTTGCCGCAAGCTGGGCGCGCATCAAGGAGAACTTCCATACTCTCTTCACCACAGAAGAAAGCGTCGACATCCTCAAGCAGACCCTCCTGCAACTTGCCGTGATGGGAGCTTTTGACTCCAACAGGTCCGATTGGACTTTCGAAAAAGCATCAAGTCTATGCACTAAGGTTCAGAGCGGTAAGACACCAAAGGAAGGCTTTACTGATACTCCAGGGGTGCCGTTCCTGAAAGTTTACAACATAGTTCGTCAGGAGCTAGACTTCGAGTATCGACCGCAGTTCATTCCAACTGCGCTGCATAAGGGGCAGATGAACAACTCGTGTGTATTTCCCGGAGATGTTCTGATGAATATCGTGGGACCTCCTCTCGGCAAGGTCGCAATTGTTCCCAACACCTACCCGGAATGGAATATAAACCAGGCTCTAACTGCATTTAGACCAAGTGCCAGATGTACAAGTAAATGGCTTTATCTCTGTCTTTGCAGTGGTCTGACGATTCGAGGAATTTACACTAGAGGCACGGCTGGTCAAGACAATATTTCTCTAACTCAGTGCCGTGAAATGATAATCTCACTCCCGCCCCTCGCCGAACAACATCGCATTGTCGCCAAGGTCGATGAGCTGATGGATCTGTGTGACAAGCTGAAGGCAGACATCAAAGCCTCAGTCCGACTTCAGGAGCATGTCAGTTCTGTGATGCTTCAAGCTGCTGTGGGTGGAGAATCGGAGCCCGCCTCTGACTCAAGAAAGCAAGGTGTGCTGTCTAGGGCATAGATTTGACTCTTCAAAAGACTCTGATTGCAGGTCCTATGACACCTTATGGCACAGCTGCTCTAAAGGTGGTTACAAATGCTGTTTCTGTCTTCTACTATGCAACTTGGTCAGGAAATAGTTCTGCGAAAATTCTAAGTGATATATCGCCGACTTTATGAGCAGTTTCTAGGAAGAGATCGACTCGCTCCGGGTGCAGATAGGACACACGCAGTATGTGATCGCCCTGCTCGGTTCTTGTCGATTCAGCATGAGACGCAAACACGGCTGGATTTGGGTGGGCGCCTTCCTCAATTAGGTAGTCATAGACAGCAGCGCAGTCTTCGCTTAACTTTGAATACCTGGTGGCCATTGATTCACCTATGTTCTTGATGGAGAATTTGTCTTTGCACCGCTTTAAGTCCGACGGGCTCTGCTTCCGCTTCTCCCAAACATCTACTAGGTCCGGCGACGAATAAACCCTATAGGCGTACATTGCGTTTTCGAGACTTCCTCGCAGTACCATAAAGCTTTCGGGAATAAGGCCGCTAAGTCCGAGTTGTGCTGCTCCCAAAAAGGAGCTGTGGCAGCGAGCGAAGAAAAACGCTTCAATCCAGTCAGAGAGTACTACTGCACTCTGTTGTGCCATCTGATCTGCTTGCGACCGGTGGAACATTCTCTCCATTACGTACTCTCGAAGCTTCGGGTAGCTAACCCTGAATCGGGCATCAAGCTCTTTTAGACTTCCAAAAGAGTTACCTCCAAGAGCGATGCTTGAAACTAAATTGTTCTCTGACAATTGAAGGAACTCCGTGAAGCGGTCAGTCCCCCAACCTGCTGGCACGTCAACCCTTTGAGGCGGATTGCAGGGGGTCTCCAATAGTTCCGCGGTTTCTTTGGCTAGGACGCTCTTTATCAGGGCTCGTTTGGTCTGGGCTTGCTCACTGTTCCTTAGAGCTAGTGTAAGAATCTCGCGTACTGCGTTCGTATCAAAGCTGGGGCTTTTCTTGATGTAACGTTCCATCAGAGGAATTGCCTCATCAAAGCATTCAAGCTGAATAAGCACCAGCGCTAGGGAATAAACAACATCCGGAAGCTTTTCAAAGCTTGCATCTTTGTCGCCAACCCTAAGTGCATTGCGAAAACACTGTTCTGCCTCTGGCAATCTTTGGTGTTTGTAGTGAATAGTTCCGAGACAGTACTGAATTGTTGCCCAGTCTTGATCTTCACCAAGACCAGCTGAGTCACGGGCTTTCTGCCAAAGGTCCAGGGCTCTCATTGCTGTTGAATGGCGTTTTCTATGTAACGCCAGCATCGCTAGCTTAAACAAGCAAAACGCTTCTTGCTTCGGTTGACCTTTTGCAAGCTTAAGTGCGATCTTTAAGGCTGATTCTGCTGCCTTGAAATGTCCCTCGTCAAAGGCTTTAACTCCTTTGAGGATGTATTTTTCTATTTCCTGAGCCATGAGCCGCCGCTTCCTTTGACTGGCATGTATAAAACTGCAAGTTGCATTTCATTATATGTTGGCGTACTGGACAAATGCGGACAAACAGTAGAACTGATCCTTCTCCTGAGCTTCTTTCCGCAGTTTTATGGACGTTAATCTTATGTGCATGCTGCGGTTGGCTGCCCGTCTAGACAAGTTGGTCCGAGCAACAACAAATTCTTGTAGTTTCCGAATCATCTTGCAGACCCTGCTCTAGCGTATCAAGCTGATAAGTTAAGGTTTCAAATCACGATTATAGCCAGATTTAGGACATGCACGGGCGAATGAAGAGAAGAACTGGTACAGGGGCGGAGGTTAGCTAAGTAGAGTGAAGCTAGCGCAAGTGTAGGACCAATTATCGACCTATAAGTGCGGGTCGAGTCTCCTTGAGATTTAAAGCAGAAGCTCCATGTTGTCTTGCTTCACCGGCAAACAAAGTAATCGTCCATTGCGCTTTTGGGTTTAGTGAAAAGTAGCGGCAAAGTAGCGGCGAGAATTTCTGGATAGCAAAAACAATAACGACCCCCATCGCTGAGAGTCGCACTGGATCTGGGTGATCAAGAATCCTGCCCGGCAGGATTCGAACCTGCGACCTCATGGTTCGTAGCCATGCGCTCTATCCAGCTGGGCTACGGGCAGAAGAATTTTTATATTACCATAGCCGTTTGAACCCGCCAGTTGTCGGGCGATCATTGGTTACTAGCTGTTACGGTGCTTAACCTGAATGGCTCTATTGCCCACTGCTGCGCTTTCTTGACCAGTGTAAAATGCTGCCGCGCACATTGGTTGAGCTGTTCATGCCGGATCCGGCTGAACCGGCAGCACCTGCGGGTGCCTGTTCAACTGGCGTATTGCCTGCAGCCACTGGGCTGTAGCCCTTATAGGTGTTGTAGGCAGAGACCGAATTGACCGGTTGTTTGGCTCCGGGCTTGCCGGCCACGCTGCCGCCCTTAGAAGAGGCGGTCTTGGTGGACTTACCCTTGCCGCTCTTACCCATTTTCATGGCTTTGGCGGTGAGGCTGTCCGGTCCACCCGGGGCTACTGCCGGCTGCGTCGGCACGCCATTATTAACTCTAGGTAGGTTTTGGGGGCTGTACTGGGGCATGCCCGAGCTGTACGACTGAAAGCCGGCCCGCTGCAGAGGCGCCTGGCGCCCGCCGATATTGCTGCCGAAGCCGACCTGGCTGGAGGGCACTATTTGCCCGGCTGAGTTTCTCACCACCGGTCCGTCGTCAATAATCTGGTATTGCCGTCTAGACATATAGAAGCCGCTGGCGTCCGGGAGATCACCCTTGTTCCCCTTGATGAAGCCCTGGGCCTGGGCGGCACTTGCCCCGAGCCCCCACAGCGCCAGAATTGATAGCGCTGCGGCCACCCTTTGCCATCCGATCACTGTTTTCAACATCTTTGTGGTCCCAACGTATTTACTTTCACTATCATCAACCATAGCAGTTTAATTACACTTAAAGGCTAATGTCAAGGGAAATGGCTCCAGGGCTCAATTCCCCTGCTATTTTAGCGATTAAACCGCTGTAGCCTGCGGCAGGCGGCTGCCAAGTCCATGATAAACTAAACCGGTCTTCTTCGCTGGGTCTAACCTGGAAGAGGAAGAGAGCGGGGCAGGTTGAGACCTTAGCGGCATGAGATCTGCAGAAGTCTCAGACTGTTCGTCAGTCTTACATTATAAGAGTTCAGGCGGGTGATACAGAAAAATGGGCACTATGAGTCTTAGCGAAGAGAGCAAGAATGCCACATCCACTATGACTCTGGGTATAGTGGCCGGCGAGGGCAAGTTGCCGTCGCTGGTGGCGCAGTCGGCAAAAAGTCGCGGCTACCGTGTTATCGGTATGGCCCTCTCGGAAGATGCGCTGGCCTTGATCGAGCCCCATGCTCACAAGACTTATTTAATCGCCCCCGGGCAGTTGGGGCGCAATGTCGGTCTCTTCAAGAAAGAAGGCTGCGGCAGTGCGGTGTTCATCGGCAAGGTGCCCAAACTCAATTTGCTGCGTCAATTGCATAAGTTTGACTGGACGGCGGTAAAAGAGCTTTCCAAGCTCCCTAATTTTAATGACGATACCATTCAATTTCATATGGGCGACTTCGTAGAGGCGCACGGAGTGAAGGTTCTCACCCAGCGTGAATTCCTGGTTCATCTTTTCCCCGAGATTGGGTCTCTCACCAGCCGCCAGCTCACTATAGAGGAATATGCCGACATTGAGTACGGCATGGGTGTGGCCAGGGAAATTGCCCGCCTTGATATAGGGCAGACCGTGGTGGTGCGCGACCGCATGATTGTTGCCCTGGAGGCTATCGAAGGCACTGATGAAGCGATCAAGCGGGCTGTTAAGCTGGCCCGGGGCCCCGTGGTTGTGTGCAAGGTCTCGAAACCTAATCAAGACCAGCGTTTCGACGTGCCGACCGTGGGCATGAGCACTTTGCGCTCCATGCTGCGCGAGGATGGAACCGCGAGTGGCAGCATTCTGGTTGTGGAAGCTAAGGAAACCCTGGTGGTTGACCGGGAAGAGATGGTGGCCTTCGCCGAGAAGCACGGAATTGCCATTGTTTCGGCTCCTTTGCCGGAGAAAAAATCCTGAGCGGTGCTGTCGGTATAGACGGCCATTATTAAAAAGCTGGGGGAAACCCTGGGATAGAGTCAGGTTTGCTGGTGTTGCTCTGCCTGCCCTGGATGATGGCATAATAGGACTTGTGACTTTCAAAATTGAAGTAGCAAGGGGAGCTTCCGCATGGGAAATTTGAAAACTAGAGACAGGTTTGAATTTCTGTCTGTTTCCAGGAACCTTGCCCTCAACGCCTTGGGTCTAGCCTTGAGTTTGTCTGCTGGGGCTGTCTTTGTGGATCTTGACGGGCAGTCTTCCGGTGCTGCCTTAGCCCAGAAGTTACCAAAAGCTTCGCGTGAGCAGGGTGGACCTGTCGGGGCTGCAAAAGAAGAACCGACCTCTGCGAAAAACAAACATGAGAAGCAATCCGATCTGGCCGTTCCGGCTCCTGACACTGCTGTTTCCAGTGATGGCAAGGAGATTCCACCAGTTGATAGCACCAATGGCCGTGCCGGTGGCGATGCCACTACCGGCGGAGCGGTAAGCGAGCCTTATGTTGGTACTGCTGGTAATGGCGCTGCCGGTAACGACGGCAGTATTGAAGCGCCGTCTGATGGTGCCGGTGCACAGTCTGGCGCGCCTGCCGTGGTGGATGCTGCTGCTCCTGCCCAGTCGCAGGCGTTGACGCCGGAGCAGGAAGCGGCAAACGAAAAGGCGATGCTGCAAAATGAAGCCGTCGATCATTACGAAGCGGCCCGTGCTTATCTCCATAATTTAGATTTTGATCTTGCCGATGTCGAATTGCGCGCTTCCATCATGTGCATGCCGCATATTCGCGCCTCTCACAGGGATTATGCGCTGGTGTCTTTGCTCAGGGGGCATCCCGGGCGGGCCCTGGCCGAATTCATGATTGTGGTTGGTTTGGGGGATGCCATTCCTTATTCCGATGAGCAGAAAGAGGCTATCAAAAATGATGGACTTAAGCTGCATTATCGCCAGGGCTTGGCTTTAGCCGCTCAGTCCAAGTGGGCTGATTCCATTGTCGAGTTTGAATGGGCTAAGTTTTACCGTCCCAATGCTGCCAAGGTAACGCGCTCCATCGCCTTTGCCTATGCCAGCGAAGGTAAGTTCGATCTGGCTGAGAAACAGTATGCCGAAAGCTTTGCCATCGATCCTTCCGATGCTTATGGTCACGCCGATTTCGCCTTCTTGCTGGCTGCCAAAGGCAGTGCCGAGCGAGCCGTGGAGCAGCTCAATGAAGCGGTGAAACTGCAGCCCAAGGTGGCGGCTCTGCATGTGGATCTGGGCTGGATGGCGGAATCAAAGGGCGATCTGGCTAAGGCCGAGAGCGAGTTTCAGGAAGCGATTAAACTGGCGCCCCGGCAGGCAACGCTCTGGACCCACCTGGGCAAATTACAGGCTCGCCAGGGTAAGTCCGAGCTGGCCATGCAAGCCTACAAAGAGGCTCTGGCTATCGATCCTCAACAGTTGGACGCCAGCGAAGGCTTGCAGCGCCTGGACGGATCTGCGGGCAAGAAGAAGGAAGGCTCGAAGAGCTGAGGGGCATCGTAATTCCCCCAATGACATGGGGGTTGGCTTCGCCTAATATCAGGCCAAGATCTCATCCAGTTAGAGATGAATTGTTGGTTTTCTTTTCGGCAGGTCTAATTTGGCTTCTCCCGGTGATAATGCAGAGGCTTCCACGGTTCAAGACCGTCGGCTTGACGCTGGGCAGAAGAGCGGTGAAGCTGCGGGCGGCAAAAATTCCCTCGATCTTCTCGCACTGGCTCTGGGCGAAAAGCCTTTGGGCACGGCTGCTTCCGCCTCGCCTGCAACCGCTCAGGCTCACTTGGACCAAGGTTCGAGTCTCAAGCCGGGGCTGGCCAGCCCCGGGCTCGCTACGATTTCGGCATCCGGAGAGACCTCATTGGAGGCAGGCGGAACTGGGGCACCGGTCAGTAATGGCGAGATTGCTGCCATGGCCTGGGATGCAGCCTCGGCTGTTCCCGGCAAAGCGGTGGACACCCTGACCGCTGATTTGAAAGATAACAAATGGGATGTACTGGGGCGTTTGGGTCAGGGGGCCTTGATTGGCGCCGGTACCACTGCCGTTATGCGCTTTGCGCCGAGGCTTGGCTATGTGGGTGGTGCTGTCTTACTTGCGGATCAGCTTTATGGAAGTGCCAAGGGCCTGGGTGGATTTGTCGACCAGGCAAGGGCGACCTCCAGCGCCGCCGAGCGGCAGACCCTTGTGGAACAGTCGTCTCAAAAAATGGGCACTTCGCTGGCCCATATGGCCGAGGGCGCACCGGGTCTCATTGCCGGCGGTTATATGGCTACTAGATATGTCGGCACTCCGTTGCTTTATACGCGCATCGGCATTTCGGCTACTGAAAAGGTGGTGGACCCGCTGCGCAACCGCCTGGCCTTCATGGGACCTGGTACTGAGCGTCTGCCCATGGGTCTTGTGGAGAAGACCGCTCAATCTACCAAAGTCGATGCCTACGGACTTTTGCAGAAGCTGAGCGAGCACCCCAGTCATAGTTGGTCCGGAATTGAGACCGGGCGCGCTGTGGACCTGGCTTCTATGAAACTCAGTCGTCCGGTGAGCGGCACCGAGCTGCGTCTGCCCACCCTGCCGGCCCCTAATAAAGCTGATGCGCTGACCTTCCATACTCACAAGCCCGGACGGGGCGCCTATCCGGGCCAGGATGATTTGCTTTCCACCCGCTCGATTGGTCTTATATCTTCCGGTACCGAAAAGGGTATCTTCCTGGGCGAGCGGGGTCAGGTTCTTGATTTGCTGCGCCGGGGAGCCGGAGGAAGCTATGTGCCGACTTTGAGAGCGGTGGTCATAGATGAAAGCGCGGGAACGGCCAATCGGTTGGTGGGAACCTGGGACAGAGGGGCTAAACACTGGCTTTTGACCGAGCGGAGTCATCTTGATTACAGTGCCACAATAGAAGCTTTACGCAATCTTGATACAACCAGGGCCTGGCAAGCACTTTCGCAGATTCCTCGGGTGCAGACAGGGGCTGGCTTTTAGTTTCTGTTGCGCCAAAGTTACTTAACCGAGTCATCTAATAGTCTTTTGCTGAAGTTGGGCTATCATTAGCAAAACCGGGGCAGGAGAACATAAGTGACGGTGCAGGCGAATTTAAAAGCCCATACCAAGTATTTGTGGTTCGACACGAAGAAGCGACGCGAATATATTCGCATTACTGACGACGTCGCAAAGTTTTTAGCCGAAACGGGCATGAAAGAGGGTTTTATTCTCGTTTCTGCCATGCATATTACAGCCGGCATTTATGTCAATGATTGGGAAGGTGGTCTGATTCAAGACATCGACACCTGGCTTGAGAAGTTGGCGCCGGAAAACCCGAATTATTTACATCACAAGACCGGCGAAGATAATGGCGATGCCCATTTGAAGCGGATCTTGATCAACCATCAAGTAACTGTTCCTGTAACGGACGGCAAACTGGATCTGGGACCGTGGGAACAGATTTTCTATGCCGAATTTGATGGTCAAAGGCGCAAGCGCGTCATTTTGAAAGCCCTGGGGATTTAATATCGAACACTTGCCGTAAATCGGTCAAATGCTACTTTCCAAAATGAGGTAAAGACTAGATGACAGTAAAAGATAGAGGAAATACGATGGTGAGACGAGGTTCTGCTTCTAATAACGGCGCTGCGGCTGGACGTGGCGATGCCCTCAAGACTGCGCAACAACGCCAACCTGTGCAAACCACTGTCGATTACACTCAAACCTCGGTCTCCGATATATTCGGCAGCAACGTTTTCAATCGTGCCACCATGCGTTCGCTCTTGCCCAAGAACGTCTATAAGGCCTTGGTACGCTGTCTAGATCATGGCGAGCAACTGGATGCTTCCATGGCCGACATTGTCGCCAACGCCATGAAAGATTGGGCCATCGCCCGTGGTGCCACGCACTTCACCCACTGGTTCCAACCCATGACCGGTTTGACCGCCGAAAAGCATGATGCTTTCCTGGTCTTCAGCGGTGATGAAGGCGAGGCTAATCTGGAATTCTCCGGTAAGCTTCTCATTCAAGGTGAACCTGATGCTTCCAGCTTCCCCTCCGGTGGAATTCGTTCTACCTTCGAGGCTCGCGGCTACACCGGCTGGGATCCCACAAGCCCCGCTTTCTTGATGGAAAGCACCAACGGTAAGACTCTTTGTATTCCGACCGTTTTTTGTTCGTACTCGGGTCATGCCCTCGATAAGAAGACGCCGCTCCTGCGCTCCATGGAAGCCATTTCCAAGCAAGCAGTGCGCCTGCTAAGCCTCCTGGGCAACAAGTCTAAGCGCGTCACCTGCACGGTGGGAGCCGAGCAAGAGTATTTCTTGATCGACGAAGCCTTCTATATGGCTCGTCCGGACATCATCAACTCCGGTCGCGCGCTCTTTGGTGCTAAGCCCCCCAAAGGTCAGGAGATGGAAGACCATTACTGGGGTTCCATTAAAGAGCGTGTGCTGGCCTTCATGATGGATGCCGAAGCCGAACTCTATAAGTTGGGCGTACCGGTGAAGACCCGTCACAACGAAGTGGCGCCGGCTCAGTTTGAAGTGGCTCCTGTGTTCGAAACTAGCAACGTAGCCACCGACCACAACATGCTCTTGATGGAAGTCTTCCGTAAGATTGCCCAGAAGCATGGCTTGCGTTGTCTGTTCCATGAGAAGCCCTTTAGCGGTGTAAACGGCAGCGGCAAGCACAACAACTGGTCTATGTCCGATGAAGACGGCAACAACTTGCTCGAACCCGGTCATACCCCTCACGAAAATCAGCAGTTCATGCTGGTGCTCACCTCGGTGATTCGGGCTATCAATAAATACGGTCATGTTTTGAGAGCCAGTATCGCTTCCGCCGGTAATGATCACCGCCTTGGTGCCAACGAAGCGCCTCCGGCCATCATGAGCATTTACCTCGGCGATAAGCTCACCGAAGTGGTAGAAGCTCTGGTGTCAGGTAAGAAAGAGGTTACCGGCCGCGCCGGCAAGAAATTGCAATTTGGCGTTGCCGCTCTTCCCGACCTGCCGGCTGATGATTCAGATAGAAACCGCACCTCGCCTTTTGCCTTCACCGGCAACAAGTTTGAGTTCAGAGCGGTTGGCTCCAGCCAGTCGGTAGCCTGGCCTAACACCGTGCTCAACACCATTGTGGCTGAGTCGCTCGATTATGTGGCCACCCAGATTGAGAAGCTCGTAAACAGCGGCACCGATATCAACACAGCGGTTGAGAAAGTGGTGCGCGAGACTTTGAGCGAGAACAAGCGAATTCTCTTCAATGGCGATAACTACAGCCGTCAGTGGCATGAAGAAGCGGAAAGCCGCGGCTTGCCGAATCTGAAGACCACTCCGGAATCACTTCCCTGCCTCGTGGACGCGGAAGTGAAGGAACTCTTCAAGCGCTATGAAGTGCTCGAGAACGACGAGTTGGTCAGCCGTTACAACATCAATCTTGAGTCTTATTGCAAGACCGTCAATATTGAGTCGCTTTTGACGGCGAACATTGCCCGCACCATAATCTTGCCTGTTGCTTTCGAGTACCAGCAGAGAGTGGCGCAGACAATAGCCACCACCCGTGCCGCCATCACCGGCATCAATATGTCTACGCAAGAGCACTTGCTGAAAGAGCTCTGCGAGAAGATCGGCAACTTGCAGTCCGGAATCGATAAGTTGGAATCACTGATCAAGGAAGGTCACCACGATGACCATGCCGAGAGTGGTGAAGGCGATAATCTCAATCGGGCTCGCTTCTACGAGCAGAAAATAATTCCTGCCATGAACGCGGTTCGCGCCATTTCCGACGACCTCGAGCAGATTGTCGACGATGCCCTCTGGCCTTTGCCCAAGTTCAGAGAGATGCTCTACATCTATTAAGAGCTGTCGGCGGCTTCTAGACCTACCGTTGAAAAAAAACACGGTAAGCCCTGAAGGTGTTTTGAGGAGGTGCTGCGCGAGCAGCACCTCTTTCTTTTGAGATTGCTGCTCGCGCAGCACCTCTTTCTTTTGAGATCGCTGCGCGAGCAGCACCTCTTTCTTTTGAGATTGCAGCAGAGCAGCACCGCTTTTATCTAGTGGCTGATAATCGATTGTGTCTTTCTATATATTAAGAAAGCTGTGGTATCGTGTGCGATACTACCGGTGTTTATTGCCATGACCGATAAATTCCAATCTCAGCCAGACCAGTCCTCTTCTCTCGAAGGGGCTGCCGGGCGTTCGGGGTCTTCCTCGGTTTCTGCCTTCATGTTCCGCCTGCCGGAGGGAAGTTTGCCGCCGCCGGGCTACATGCTGCCGCCACCGGCCCCCCGAGTGGGGGACAGATTTCAGCCCCAGCAAGCCAGACCGTTTCTGTCGAGCGCCGCAGCGCCCGCACACGTCGTCTGGCCGGTACTGATGATGCCGCCCGGCAAGGCCTTTAGAATGGAGCCGCAAAAGGGTATATCCAGGGAAGGCGGCAGTGATGATAAGACAACGGTGTCGGCTGCCTCGGGGGTGCACACCGGCAGGCAGAAGATACCTACCGTTCGGGAAAAGGTATACATCGATGGAGATACTGTAAGCAGAAATGCCGGTGCTCTTTCTCCCGCCTTCAATTCGGATACTCAGACGGCTCACATGGACCAATCCGACAGCGTAGATTCTCATGATCCCGGCGCATCGCCCTCGCCGGTGGTGCCTCCCGGCGGCCCTCTGGCTGCCACGAATGCCTCTTACGCCGGCGGCAGTCTGGCACCGGCCAAGTCTTCAGGTAAGACGGTGCCGGGTAAGACTCGCACTCGGGAGGAGATGCTCAAGGCCGAGGATAAGGACGAGCTGGTCGGGACCACCTATTTAGGCAAATATGAGCTGATAAGCGTGCTCGGCGCCGGTGGTATGGGCGTAATTTATAAGGCTCGTCAGGTTTTTCTTGATCGCGTACTGGCCATCAAGATGCTCAAGAACAAATTCGCGTCCCCCAAGGCTCGCATGCGTTTCCACCAGGAGGCCAAGGCTGCCGCCGCGCTCAATCATCCGGGCATTGTGGCTATCAATGACTTTGGCATAGACGACGAAGACCGTCCCTACATGGTGATGGAGTACGTGCAGGGCGTCACACTTGCCGATATCGTCAAGATGAGCCCACAGTCGATCCTTCCTTTACGGGAAGCGCTGCCGGTTTTTATAGAAATGCTGGACCCTATGTCCGTCGCCCACAGTCATGGTGTTGTGCACCGTGACATCAAGCCCAGCAATATCATGCTTGCTTTGAGAGAAGACGGCACCGTGCAAATCAAGCTGCTCGATTTCGGCATCGCCAAGATGCGCGATCTCGACGACCATACCATTCAAGATCTGACTAAGACCGGAGAAGCGCTCGGCACCCCGCTCTATATGAGCCCTGAGCAGATCAAAGGTACCCGTGTGGACAGCCGCGCCGATATTTATTCTTTCGGCTGCGTCATGTACATGTGTTTGACCGGTGTGCCGCCTTTTGTGGGCGAGAACAAGCTGCACACCATGGACAAGCATGTGAGCGAAATTCCGCTCACGTTGAAGGAGGCATCCATTGGTCTGGATTTTCCTCCTGAGCTGGAATCCTGTGTAATGCGCTGTCTGGCTAAAGAACCGGAGCAGCGCTATCAGTCGAGCGATGCCTTGCGCCGAGATCTGGTGTCCATTGCCTGCCAGTTGGGTATGGTCAAGATGCCACCGGGCATGGTGAGTCCTACCGAGTCCTTTCTCGATGATGTGGCCTCAAATCCTCCTCTTTCCGAGGAACTGGCGCAGGCTGTAACCGAGTTTACCTCTCTGGAGCTTTCCACCCTCTGTTTGACCGACCCACAGGCAGCAGTGGAGCGGAAAGCGGGCGGCTCTTCCGATCTGACTGTGGATGCTAAGTCAATGGGGCTGACTGGCTCTGCCACAAGGTCTCAGAATCAGAGGAATACTGTAGCCGATCTGAATCGTACCGGGCAAAGGCAGTTGCCTGTGCCCTATGGCGGCGCTGGTTCCAGCCCAGGAGCCCGCAAGCATGAAATTGAGCTAGCTGAGGATGATGCCCAGGAGATAAGTTATGTTGACCTGGAACCGTCCCCCTGGCAGCGCGGCCGCGTCAGATTGTTTGCCGCTCTGGCACTTTTGATGGTCCTGGGTGGATCTGTGTCCTGGTACTGTTTGCTCGGACCGGGTGTGCACCAGGCAGAGGGCGACAAAGTAAAGACCGCGGCGGATGCTCCTCCGGTTAGCCAGCCGCTGCCGACAGCAGCAGTAAAACCGGCTGAGGTAAAACTTACTGAGAAAGATCCACTCTATGAGATTGAAGAAGAAAATGGCGACGAAAGTTTAGTTAAGATGATTGCCGCCAGGCCCTTCATGACCCGTCTGGAGCCTCGAAACATCAGTGTAACCGACGCGGCCATGCCGCACGTTGCCAGGCTCAAATTCCTTGAGGTCTTTAGCCTCTGGGACTCTAAGGTGACGGCAAAAGGCTTGTCTTATATCAACAAGGGCAAACTTCTGGCCTTTGGACTCTATAGTTGCTCCGTTGATGATGCCATCATTCCGGCCGTATTGCAGTTTAAGAATCTTACCCAGGTGGGCTTTCGCGACTGTAAAGGCATTACCGACAGTGGCGGCGCCAAACTGGCGGCCCTCAAAAATCTAACTACGGTAGACCTTGCCGGTACCAGTGTCTCAAATAAGACCGCGGCTGCTCTAGCCGGCATGCCCAAGCTTTTGACTGTTTTACTGGACGGCACCGATTTGACCGATGCCGGCTTGAAAGATCTCAGCCGGAATGGAGCAATCATCTGGCTCTCTCTCGATAAGTGTAAAGTGAGTGAAACAGGTCTTGCGTCCCTTAGAAAAATGCCTAAGCTCGTTAAATTGAGTGTTTCCGGCTGCGATGTCGGGGACGGCTTCGTCGACACCCTCTTGACCCTCAAGCATCTAGAAGTGGTAAACCTTTCCAATACAAGAATCACCGACAAGGGGCTTTTGAAGCTTTCCGGGCGCAAGCAGCTTAATACCATCAATATCGCCGGTTGCAATGTCTCGGCTGAGGCTGAAGAACAGTTCAAGAAGGAGAATCCCGGCATTAAGGTTGAGCTCTCGCCGTTTGGCGGATTCTACAGGCCTGGTGGTAACTAGCCGTTTGGTGCGTCTGTGTAACGGCTATAGGGTCAATCCATCTATTTATGATTAGATCTGCTCGTTTTTGTGTATGAGATAGGTGGCTTCCCGGCTCTTTGTTTATCGGACGGTATCCCCACATGGTCGCCCCTTACGGCGCTTTCTTATGACCTTACACTCTGAAAAGAAGACAATATTCAGCCTTGCCGTCGCCTTTTTACTTCTGGCAGTGGCTTCCTTGTTGTCCATGATGGGTTTTGGCCAATTCCACGGCGATCGCTGGCTGGAGACCAGGCAGAACTCCGTGAAGGAACTGCAGTCCATCGGTTCGGCTTACAGCATGGTTCTGGTTAACAGTCAGCGCTATGTGGTCAGTGGTGAAGGGCAACACCTGAGTCTCTTTAATCAGTCCCTGGAAGACTTGAAGCTGCATATGGGCAGCTTGCAGGCTCTAGATGGCGGCCAGTACGGACGCACCGAGCGGGTGCGTCGCCTTTCCAATGAGCTGGCCCTCAGTCTCGGGGAGATCGATCTCGATGTTAAACTACGCCAGGATAAAGGTTCCAGACCTGCCCAGAGTTTGCTTCTGACAAACCGGGAGATGCGCGATGCCGACGGTATTCTCAAGAGAATCGTGGCTATGGAGCAGGAGGAGAGTGCTGCTATCCAGGCCTTCTTCTCCGGGGATGTGAAAGCCAGGGGGAATAGTTTGCCTCTGGTAGCTTTCGTTTTTGCCTGTCTCAGTTTTGTGGTAGCTCTGGTTGAACTCTTCGGTAACCGGCGCGACTTTGAATTTGATATTGCCGATGAGGCCCGTCTGCCCGGCTTAGATGCCGTGCGTCCGCTCTCGCCTGCCTACAGTGGAGGCGCTTCCGGTGCTTACAGCTCCGGCGATAACGGCAACGGCAATGGTAACGGCAATGGCTATTACGGCAATGGTACCGGTGAACTCAGCCAGGATGACCTGACCGGATTGCGCCGAGATCTGGCCGGTGCTCTTTCGCAACTGGAGCGCCTGGCTAATGTAGATTATCTTACCGATGTCTTGAACGTGCGTGGTCTGGAACAGGTTTTGCGAATCGAGGACAACCGCTCCGGCCGTTCCGGGGAGCCACTCATTGCCATGCTCATCAACTGCGACAACCTCAAGAAGGTCAATGAAGGGCTTGGCCACGGCACCGGCGACGTGATTTTGAAAGAGACGGCCAAACGCATTCTTGGTATTTTGCGCCCTTCCGATCATGTGGCCAGAGTGGGCGGTGACGAGTTTCTTGTGCTTCTGCCTGATACCAGCCTGCCCTATGGCATGAGGGTGGCTGAGCGTATTCGCAGCGGCATTTCCGATGCCCCCATGCAGGGCGCCAACGATGTGGTACCGGTCACCGCTTCCATTGGCGTAGTCAGTCTACCTGCCAAAATTGCATCCGTGCAGGAAGCCGTCAATCTAGCCCGGGCTGCTCTTAAGCGCAGTAAAGCCGCCGGCAAGAATAAAGTTACGGTGGCGGAAGAATCTCCCCTCACCAAAGGTTCTCGTGTTACCCAGCGCGACATTGTGGAACAGCTCTTGGATGCAGGCGAGTTTCGTACTGTCTATCAACCCATTATTGCTCTTGCAAGCGAGAAAGTAGAAGGCTATGAAGTCTTGAGTCGCGGGCCGGATGGAGCCTTCGAGAGCCCTGCCGATTTCTTCCGTATTTGCGTGGAGAACAATATTCTCACCACAGTAGATTTGCAGTGTTTGCGCCTCTGTCTGGCAGCACCGAGAGATTTAGAGGAAAATGCTCGCTTCCATGTCAACCTCTTCCCCTCGACCTTGCTTGAAACCCCTGTAGATAAGCTCATTGAGCTCTTCCCCGCCGACCGTTCCCATATCCGCTACTGTGTCGAGATCTCCGAGCAGGAATTCATCAGTGAACCGGCTTACTTGCGCGACCATGTAAATGCTCTCAAGCATGCCGGTATACTCGTGGCCATCGATGATGTCGGCTTCGGACGCAGCTCCTTAGAGACATTGATTTTGTTGGAGCCTGATCTGGTGAAGGTGGATAGAAAGTATGTAGCCGGCCTCTCCAATGAGCCGGCTAAAGCCCGACTTCTCAGGCGCCTTGCCAACGTGGCCAAGAGCCTGGGAGCGCAGATTATTGCTGAAGGAATAGAAAATAGAGAAGATTTGCCGCTCTTAATGGAGATGGGCATCGATTATGGTCAGGGCTTCCTCTGGGGTGAATTGCTCGGTAAACTGCCGGCACGCGAAGATATGGTCAAGAAGGGGTAGCTCGAAACATGACGCAACTACCAGTTGTGCGGGATAAGTTCTCGGTCGAGAAGTGCCTTTCCGACGGCTGGAAAGGTATGATTTCTCATTTCCTGCCTCTCTTTGGCGTCATGGTCGTCTCCTTCCTGGTCATGGCTCTGGCTACTTTGCCTACGGCTGTGGTTATCGTTTGCCACATTATGAAATTACCCCTGCCTGCCATTGCCGATGTCTTTCTTTCGGTGCTTGGTATGGTGGCCGGTTTTGTGGTTGGACCCATGATGCAGATGGGGATGCTGCGCGCCTGTTTGAAGGTGATAGATAATGAGATGCCTTCCCCGAAAGATCTATTTGTCTGCTGGCCATATTTCTGGCAGTTCTTCTCGGCTGGCTTCCTGATGAAGTGCATGCGATTCCCGGCCTATCTTTGTTTCATTTTTCCGGGCATCTGGTTAGACCTGTCCTTTCGCTTCTATGAGTATTTTGTTGTAGACCGGGGCATGGGGCCGATTCAAGCCTTCAGAGCCAGCAATCAGGTGACCAAGGGTACTCTGGTGCGCATTGCTTTGACGGAAGTGATACTTCTGGTGGTGGCTGCTATCGGCGGAATGGTGCTCATCGTGGGGGCGGTTCCGGCTGCCATGATTGTCATGCTGGCCCGTGCCAGCATGTACAGGCAGGTCTTGCAGAGCTTCCTTGGTGAGAACAAGGTCGAATATGATCCTGACGATGAGGCTCGTGCCTTTGACGACAAATTAAGGCGGCAGGCCAGGCTAGCTGGAGACCCTTCATTGAAAGAGTCCGGTGCCGTCATTGTTGGCTCCATGCAGAAGCCTGTGCAAGAAGAACCCCGTGTATCGGCCCCCAGCTTTGCCGAGACGCCGCCCGTTGACGATCTTGAGGCCGCCTTTGCCAATTTGCAAAAGCAAGCCCAAAAGGGTGCTGCTGAAGGTGCGCCAACTCCCGCTCCCGCGCCCCAAGGCGATATGGCTGATGACGAGGGCGCCAAAATATCCCTGCGCAGTGTAGAATCTAGTGCGGAACTTACAAACGGCGGCGCGGAGAATGAGGGAGCTTTTGGTGTTGAGAAAAAATAGGCGGCGTCTGGTACTTGCTTCCATCCTTTCGGTTGCCTCCAGTGTTGCTGTCCGTTCCGGTCTGCCCGCCGACGCTGCCGGCAGTGCCAATAGTACTGGCACTGCCGATGGTTCTAAAACCGCCGGTGGTGTTGGTACCAATCCTAATACCGGGGCCAATGCTAGTGCCGGGGCTAATACCGGTATCGGGGCTAATAGCAGTACCGGGGCTAATAGCAGTACCGGGGCTAATAGCAGTACCGGGGCTAATACCGGTACCGGGGCTAATCCCAGTACCGGCACCAACAGCTCCGAAAGTGCCGCCGGTATTCCAGGCTGCACCGGTATTCCGGCAGTAGATCCGGCAGCAGTGCCGGTTGATGCCAACACTACCCCCTTTGCCAAGGCTGCCGGTAATCAGCCACTGAGCGGTTCTGTTGAATCAGTGGCTCTTGTGGCAGAGACTGGTCTTAAGGAAGTCGGGGAAACTCTTCATCATTTGAAGGATGCCACCTGGGCACTATTCTCAGAAGTTCAGCAGCCCAATATGTTTTTCGCCGGTGGTCCTGATGTGGTGGGACCAATCATAATTACTCCTGTGAATGGCTCAGGCTTTATTCAGGGTGAGGGTTTTGTGCCCCCTCGTAAAAAGTGGGTCGATTTTTATATCGATCACGTGCAATATCTTGCCCCTCAGTTGGAAAAGGAAATCGCCGCCCTGGTCTTGCCGGATGGTGTCAGTGACGATACCAGGAGCGACCTGGAGACGATGAAACAGATCTCTATCCGTATGCCTAAAGACTGCGAGAACCTGATAAAGGTCTCCCAGGGTCCCAAGTACGACAACATGGCCATCGCCACTGCCGCTCAAGTTCTAATTGATGATTTAAAGACTATTGATAAAGCCCGCAAGGAAGTCTACAAAGGGGTGAAACTTGACTTGCATCAAGCTGAGAGGAAAGCGCGAGAGCGCAAGAATTAGTAGCAGTAGAACCGTCATTTCGGGTAATGGTCGCGCTTCAAACTATGGATAAGCCAGTTCTTGAAAGTTGTGAGACTTGCTTCCGGCTGAAAAGCGAGGCTGGTCAACCTTCCCTCACACAGTGGAAAACTGTTTGCCGCTGCGATCGCCCTTATTCGCCAAATGCTCAGTATTCAATTGCTCTTTGCGCGCGCTGCAAGAAGCGCGTTGCCACGGCTCCGACAGGCATTGTAAGAGTTCCCGACCTGTGCACTTGCGAGACGCCTGAAGCCAGGTCTATTGTCAATCATTTGACCCAGGTGAAGCCCGGTGAAGTTGAGGCTGTCGAACTTGATCTGTCCACAGTTGGTATGTCCCCGGCTAACTTCCCCACTGAAAGATACAAACCACTCGGTATATTGGGACAGGGCCCAAGAGCCAATGTTATTTTGGCCAGAGACAAGCAACGGGGCACCAAGGTTGCCGTAAAGTGCTTCAAGCAAGTTAGCCCGGAGGCTCTGGCTCAGTTCGAGAAGGAAGCCAAAAATCTTGCCCGGCTCAACCACAAGAATGTGGCCCGATTGATCGACTACGGTATTCTGAACGGCAAGACACCATATACGGTGAGTGAATATAAAGACGGCTTCAATCTCGGGCAGTATTTAGCCTTGCATGGTACTCCCAGTCATGATGTTGCCGTTATGATCTTGCTTTCTGTGGGCGAAGCCCTGATGGCCGCCAATAAAGACGGCCACTTTCATAGAAGTCTCAAACCGGGCAACATAATTTTCATTGACGATATGAACTCGGAACCGGCCGTTGCTGTGACAGACTTTAGCCTTGGCAAATTGAAGCTCGATGCTTCTGCGACTCCCTTCGATGCTTTCTATATGTCTGCCGATGAAGCCCGTGGTCTCGATTTCGATGAACGATCGCAGCTCTATACCCTGGGGCTGGTCGGATTCGCCCTTTTGACCGGCGTGCCGCCCTTTCAGATGGGGTCTTACGCCGAGATCAAGAATAAGCATGCCCTTGAATTGCCGCCCCAGATTGCCTCACTAAAATTTGATGCGGCGAGGCCCAGGGACTTAGAGGAAGTGATTGAGCGCTGTCTTGATAAAGATCCCCGCAATCGATTCGATTCGGTGGCCAAGCTGGTGGAGCGCCTGGAAGTCTTTCCCGCCCGGGAGAAAGCTCGTATAGCGGCAATTCTTGCTGCCCGGAAGCGCCGCAAGCTCTTGCAAATTTCTGCCGTGGTATTGGGGATTTTGCTGGTGCTTTGCGCTATCGCCTACTTTGTTCTGGGCCGGCATTGACTCTGTTAAAGGAAGAATTCACTTGTGTAAGATTGATCATTTAGTTTTTGATTCCAATTGGAGTTGCCGCCTAGCTATGCATTTACTGATTGACCTGCCTGTTAGCGGTTTATTTGCGCTTATGGACTCTGACGTTGACGATTTGAGGGTGAGCTATAATAAGGTCCCCTGTGCGGTTTGTAATTATGAACAAGCAAGATCCCGATTCTGAGCAAAATGAGACCAAGTCTCCTGAGGATCGTACCGAGCCATTCAAACTATCAGCCAGGGTAGATGTTGATTTATCTAGTGAAGCGGCTAATGCACCGACCAGACTTTTTGATTCTGTCGAGGCGGCAAGAACAAATAAGCATTCCGGCAGCGCTGGTGGCGACCAGGCTTATAGTATTGAGATTGTTATGGACGATGGAAATCGGGTTTCCCGATTGAATCCGCAGACTGCGGGCGGTTCCAGCAAAGGCTCTATTAGTAGAGAGGAATTGCAAGCAAAGGCTTCGAGCGGGGATGGGTTCGCTACCTCATACTTGAAGCAGATGGAGGCTTGTGACTGGCTTAGTGAGAAAGATCGTAGTATCAGATTGAATGAGATTCAGAAGCAGGCCGACCTGACATACGGTCGCAAGACCACGTTACTAATTGGTTCTGTTTCTATGTCAGAGTCTGGGATGCCGGATGGTAATCTCGAGTTTCTTAATGAGCATACGGTTCCTTCTGATGAATTGGTCATGCGGCTCGGGGCTTTCAAAGATGCACGAAACGTGTTGGTTCAAAATGCCATCGATCTTGGTTACGGGAAAGAGAAGATCGATAGACTAGGTATCGCTGATGAAGATGTTGGTTCCGCGCTAGCTCTCTATCTATTGGGACCAGACATTTTCGAGAAAATTGGCAAATCTCAGTCACGAGACCTTGGAAACAATCTTCTGATATTTGGTATCGCTCCTTTGTTCGGTGCCTGCGAGACGGCTGCCCAAAAGTGGGAAAAAGAGAAGGCAGAGATCGGCGTTGAGGGTTCGGTAAACTTTTGCTTGGGAACCTTTTTGGGGGCTGCGCTTGAACGGATGCATCCTGCTGTTGCCGGCGTTCTTGCCCTTGCTGGTATATCTGCTTTGGTGCACGATGCTTTCTTGTCGGATGCAGCTATGCAACGGAATCGCAATTTGTCAACGCTGGCTTCCCATGCGGGTGGGCTCGATAGTGCGTCGGTACTTAAATACTCTCACTATACAAAGGAGGCTATTGGTCCAGTACTTTACAAGCAGGCGTTCGATTTTGCTACATCCGGAGTGGCGGTGCCGCCCGGTGCGAGCCTCATCCGTGGTCTGCGGGAAGAGGCTTTGGAAGCGGGAGAAACTGCTGTAAAGCGACCCTTCACCAAAGTAGAGGTCGACAGTTTGATCGACCGGTTCTGGCATATGCCGTTGGGGGCGGTGAAGAATTTCTGGAGAGCGATTTCTCGAGAAAGCAAACCCGAACTTGTCTTTGCCTCTGCAACTGACTCCGAAGTTCAGGAGCCGCTGTTCAAGCCTGTCGAAGAGCTTTTCCTCAAAATGGTGAGACATGGTGAACCGCCAATGAGCGAATATGAGAGGAGAAATCTGGAATTCAATCAGCTGCTCCGAGCCGGGCTTTCGAACAAGTATCTAAATCTGAGAGCCTCTGATGATGTTGTTCTCCAGATTCACCCGGATGCCTGTGTTAGTGCCTGTGCTGAAATGGCTACGAAAGGTGAGTTCTCGCAGAAAGAACTGGTGGCTAAGTTTGATTCTATGTCACCGACTGGGAAGGTTAACTGTAGGGGTTCCCTGGTAGAGCTTCCGCTATTGATTGGTGAGAAGTGGTCCTTCAAGTTTATTAGTCAGGCAGAAGCGATGTCACATATATCTTCTCGGGTGAACTGGATTGCTGAATTCAAAGTATTTGGCGAGGGTGCGCACGTAGTAATGGTTGATGGTATGGACAGTGCTGGAAATTTGATGATTCGAGATTCTGGAATTGGGAAGCGATACGAGTTGAAGGTATCGGACTTCCTTCAGTATTGGAATGGTAATGCGGTTTTTGAGAAGTAAGGATAGCAGAGAAAATGAAAGACCTACACCCCATCAAGTTGATTGCAGAGCCGGAGCGGAAGTATAAAGTTCAGTTCCAGGGACGGGACGGTGCTCGCGAGTACACATTTCAGGCCTGCGCCGATGGCTTGGATGGCTTTGACCTGGAGTTTATGCGTCTTACGGAGTCGGATGCCGCCAGGCAGTTCTTGTTTGAGAGTATTTGTTTCTTTGATAGTTTCAGGCAGGCTAAGCCTCTTAAAGACGAAGAATTTCCGCATGGACTGCCGATTTCTCTGGAGTTCAAGGGAGAGTCTGAGGCAGAAACTTTCAAGTACGTTATCCTTTTTGAGGAGCATGAAAGACAGCAAAGAGAGGAAGTTTTCCATTTGCATTATGCTGAGACTTCCTTTGTTCTTCGCTGGCGGACGGGAGAGTGCAGAGGGGCGCTGAATCAGCGCCTTTACTTGGAGATAGATGAGCCGAAACCTGGTTTCTGGCGGTTGCTTAATTCGATTTTGATGTTTGACGAGTCTCGTTATGTTCGAGGCGGTCCAAATGAATTGCCGATGCGAATAGCTCTGCCATAAATAGAACGATGCATCCGTTGAGAGTTTGGCTTGATATTGGGCGCCATTGCCCACTTCGCCCGGGGCTGGCTTTGAAGGCAAGTTTCAATTTTTTCAAATCTTTCGAGGCTTTTTCTTTGCTGCCAGTTTTGCTGCTGCTTGTAGTTCTTCTTTAGAGCGAGCGGTTAGATTAATCTTGCCTCGTTTTTTTTCCCAATTTGTCACTGTCGAATAGCTGACGCCAAGGAGTTCGGCAAATTCGCTTACAGTTGAATTCAAGGTCTTGCGCAGCTCTTTGATTTGCTTTGCTGTGGGCGGTTTCGAGAAATCGAAAATGACAGCAGCTTTACTAGCGGGGCTCGATGGTTTCCCGATTGACTGCGACTTTGAGCTGACCTGATTTGCCCTGACTTGATTTGCCTTTCCGGTTGGTTTATCTATAAATTCAATGCCGAAGACAGCGCTTAAGTCGTCATCTACGATGCGGGAACTTTGGCCGGACTGGTCGTCACCTTGCAGTAAATCTGTGTTTTCTGCGATAAGTTCGGTTTGATCGACGGCGCGCAGGGTGAAAATGAGTTCCGGTTGACTATCAAGGCGCGCACCCACCCCGTAGAGAACGGCTGCTACGTGCTTGCACATTGTGGCCCAGTCGGGGCAACTGCAATCCAGCTGGATTTCTGTAGGAAGCGGAAATAGTCCCGTGTTTTTCTCGGTTACAGCTGTCATTACGGCTGTAGAGAACTTCCCCTTGAGCAGTTCAAGAAGTGAGCTTATCTCTCCAGCACAGCGTTTTTTGACTTCAGTCCATTTATGTTCCGGCAAGGGCTCAATTTTTATAAGCACATCATAGAGGGAGGAACCGCTGACAATGGCTTTGATTTGGCCCTGCGCGATCTCCAGGTGGCAGACCGAGCCGTTGCGTACATAGGTTCTGCCCCGGGGTAGCCGATTGGCGTAGTCGCTGAATTTCTCTAAATGGTTACACCAGGCGGTCCCCCAGAAGGTCGTGGCGATTTTGCGACCTTCTATGCTCACGGGTTGAACCGTAACTCCTTTTTTTCGGAGGTTGTTCATCTGCTGCTTCGCCTGTGCTTTTCGCGTGGAAACTTTAACATACGGCTGCCAACCCCAATTCATGATACTTCTCCTATGGTGATTCTATCGAGATCGAGGCTAACTATGTTGAGGAGCTCTTCATTGCTCATTTCTGTCAATATACTCTCGGCTCCGCCCTTTAAAAGTTCGTCGGCCAGCTCGGTCTTTTCTGATATCAATTTGTCGATTTTTTCTTCGATTGTGCCCGGGCAGATAAATTTGTGCACCAGCACATTCTTGTGCTGTCCGATGCGGTAGGCTCTATCGGTGGCTTGATTCTCCACGGCCGGATTCCACCACCTATCAAAGTGGACCACATGGGAGGCTCTGGTTAAGTTCAGACCTGTACCGCCGGCCTTCACGGTTAGCACCATATAAGGTGGTCCATCTGTTTGCTGAAAGGCGTCTACGAGTTGTTTGCGTTTGGCAACGGCGGTACCGCCGTGTAATACCAAGCCCGGTGTGCCGAAATGTTTCTGTAGGAAATCAGCCAGGGGGTCCGTCAGTTCACGAAATTGTGTGAAGATAAGCATTTTTTCTTGTCTTGAAGCCACTTCCTCTGCTATTGCCTGCAACCTCTCGAATTTGCCGCTGTCGCTAGGTTTGTATAGACCATTGCCCAGTAATTGTGATGGGTGGTTGCAGATTTGCTTGAATCTCATCAGGTAGGAAAGTACCAGACCACGTCGCTTCATGCCGTCGACAGTCTCAAGAGTCTCTTTCAGCTCTTTGACGCAACCGGCATAAACAGCCGCCTGCTGCTTGCTGAGACCGCAGTAAACTTTTACTTCCGACTTGTCCGGCAGATCTTGAATGATTGACTTGTCCGATTTCAGTCGCCTCAATATATAGGGTGTAATCAAGTTGCGCAGCGGCGCATAATTTCTGCTTTCCTGCTCGTTCAGGGCTTTCACGAAGTTCTTAAACTTCTGTGCCGATCCCAGTAAGCCCGGCAAGAGAAAGTCGAACAGAGACCACAAGTCGGAGAGGCGGTTTTCTACCGGCGTTCCGGTAAGGGCTATTCGTGCTTCAGTCTTGAGTTTCTTCACCGCTTTTGTTTGCTTCGAATCTGGATTCTTGATGGCTTGTGCTTCATCTAAGATAACCAGTCGCCAATCGACTTCGAATAGCCACTTCTGTCTTAAGAGCATTCCATAGGTTGTAAAAACGATGTCCGTATTCTTTAAGCGCTCATTCAAGTGCTCCTGCGGATTGTCTGCCAGTGCGCTCAGTTCATGTTCAGTGGTTTGGGACGGGTGCAGGTAGATAGCTTTGAGAGTAGGGGCAAACCGCGCTGCCTCGGCTTGCCAGTTAGTTAAGAGAGAGGCAGGCAGAATAAGAAGAGAGGGCTTTCTTGTCTTACCAGTCTCCTTAAGGGAGAGTAGAAGTGCCAGAATCTGCACTGTCTTTCCAAGTCCCATATCATCGGCCAGGCAAGCGCCAAGCCCCAATTGCGTGAGAAAGTGCAGCCAATCATGACCGGTCTTTTGATAGGGTCTGAGCTCACCCTGGAACTGTTTGCTCAAAACCTCCGGCTTGCCCGTTCCTCCGGGTGACTTCAATTCCTTGAGCACTTGAGAAAGCCAGTCACCGGCGTTTACGAAAACACTATCGCTATCTTCGGATTCTGCCTGCTTTACTGCTGACAGATCAGAGGGAGCACCGGCGAGGAGCCTCATGCTTTCAATGAAGGAGAGTCCATCCTCAGCTTCGCGTTCAATTTCCTTCCATTTCTTCAGTGCTTCGCCAGCTTGTCGCGATTGATTTCGACCCATTGTCCTTTTAAAAAGAACAGGCCATCGCCGCTAGAAGCAAGGATTTGTTTTAGTTCACCTTCTGTTAATTTGTCTTCGCCGAGGCTAAGAGCAATCTGGAAGTCGAGCATAGCATCCAGCCCCAGGGTGTTTTTTCTCTTCTCGCCAATAGTGACGGTAACACGCGGCTTTTGCCTGTGTTGCCACCAGTCAGGCATCCTGACCAGCACACCGCTTTCCTCTAACAACGGCACCTCTTTCAAAAGAGCGTAGGCCTCTTCGGGGGTCCATCGCAGCGCATGATATATTTCTTTGGATTCGACCATTTGTCTGACAAGAGCGCTCTTCTCCGCCGCCAGTTGTACCGGAGTAAGCAGGCTTATCAAGGCGTCTTTATTGCCCTCGCCTGCATACTCTTTCAGAGCCTGGCTGAGCGGCTGGTATTGCACCTTGCCGCCACTTGAGAGGCCGGGGGCATATGTTGCCATGAATGCAAAAGGGTAGTCGGGATCTCTTTTGTTTTCAGCCAGGTGGAAACATACTCTACCTACCTGGTGCCAGAGTGGAGCCTTTGCCTTCAGCCAGTCCGCCAGATTGGTATCCTGTGCGGCTACATCCTTCTGCACCCAGCTATCCAGGTCTTGCCAGAGTTTCAGCAGACAGTCCAGGTTCAGGTACTCTGCCCCGGACATGGGTGGGGCGGCTAGAATTAGTCTTTCCAGCTCTGAGTGTGGTGCTTCCAGCAGATAGCCATTTTGTTGATTTTCGAGGGACTGGATTTTGCACAGGCCGCTCAAGTATACAGTTGAGAAGGTGCGAAAGAAGCCGGCGGAGGCGCTCTGTTCAAAGCTGCCCTTGGCGGCAGCCAGGGCAAAAAGCCCCGGGGCCTGTCCTTTCTGGAAGGCTGCCAAAACTGCACGGACGCTACTATCTGAACTACCGCCCAGCACCTCTGTGTCTTTGCGTAGCAACAGATTTCCTTCCGGACTAATGGAAAGTTCGAGATTCACAGTATGTTGATTACTCGCTTGAGAGCGGCACGGCAAGTCTGCAGTGCCGCTTGTTAGTTTTTCCAGCAGACTTTTGCTAATTCTATCGAAGTTGGCTTTGTCTTAAACAGTCTAGTTCACGTTTCTGCCGTGGTTAAATTGGATTTATATACTTTCTCTATTTCCTCGCTGGCGCCTTCGTGCGGCTGGCGTGTATGTGATGGATATGTCCTGCTTCGCTGACATTCTCCCTCCTTGCTGCCAAAATAGGTTCCATCATTTATTGGAATTTCGCTGCCGGGATCACTTTTTGTCCTGCCAAAGCGAGTTCGGCTAGTTTTTGGGAGTGACTATGCGTCCGAGTTTCCTTGATCTTTTGTTTGTGGCTCAGGATTTGCTGCTCATGGGTAAGATCCCAGCGGCTATCAGAAAATATAAGGCGGTCCTCAAGGAGGCGAAGAAGGATGACGAAGAGGAACTCTTTTGCCTGACTTTTCTTGGCATGGCCTACGACGATGCTGACGATGAGGAGAATGCCCGGGCTTCTTTCCGCAGTTGTCAGAAACTTGCCTCTTTTATTTTTGGCGAGGAAAGTGTGCTGGGTGCAGTTGCCTTGACCAATGAGGGTCTTGTCTTGAGCAATCGCGAGCGGTTTGCCGAGGCTGAGCCCTTCTTCGACAAGGCTGTTGGTATTTTGCGCAAATGTGGTTGTGACGTCAGTCACCTGCCTGCCTTTTGTGAGGCTTCCGGAGTTAGTGTTTATTCTGGTGCCGCTGACTGCAAGGCCAAGCTTGGCAAAATCGAAGAGGCTTGCGAACTCATCCAGATGGCTCAGGAGGTGGCGTTTGCCACCTTGCCTGAGAACCATCCGCTCAGAATGCAGACTGTTTTAGAGGCCGGTGTGCTTCAATTTGCCGCAAAGAGAAAGACCACTGGCGGCGCTGATGCCGGCAACCTGGCCCATCAGTCTTTGCTTGCCGGCGCTGAAGATGATTTGGTTAAGGCTTTGACGGCTCTTTCGCAAGCCATGTCTGAATCTTCCGGTGCTGATTCAGCTTCAGCCTGCGTTGAATCCTCGGCTAAGGGAAGCAAGGGCGCACCAAAGGGAACACCATCCAATGTGGTGCCACTCTTTAGTTTGGGTTCAAAACCCATTGCCATCACATTTGGTCCTGATGATCTTGACGAGGCTTGTGACGATGATGATGATGATGAGTTGATCGATGAAGATGCCTCTGCCTATCAGTTAAAGGTTACTTTAAAGTCGGTTAGCCCGCCTGTCTGGCGCAGAGTTGTGGTGCCTTCCAGCTTTACTCTCTTTGATTTGCACAACGTAATTCAAAGAGCAATGGGGTGGAGTCGTTGCCACCTGCATGAGTTTGAGGTATTTGGCACTACCTATAGCGACGGCGAATGTCGCGAGACTTTTGCAAGTTCCTTCTTTGACGAAGACGAGGATGAAAGCGCAGTCTGCCTGGCGAGATTGGGACTTACTGAAGGTTCGAAGTTCCTCTATCGCTACGACTTTGGCGATGGCTGGGAACATTCAATTCAGGTAGAGAAAGTCTTTCCGTTAGATGCAGACATTGAGGAAGTGCAATTTGTAAAAGCAAAAGGACCCTGCCCGCCCGAAGATTGTGGCGGCCCTCACTTCTATTCACACATTATGCGGCTGATTAAAGAAAACGCCATAAAGAGGAAAGATCTGCCCTGGTGGGTTGAAGATTTTGATCCAACCTCTGTGCCCATTATGTTCCAAACCGAGGATGCCGGCGGGAGCGCTAAGAAAAAGGCGTCCTCAAGGAAGAACAAGGTAGAAGGAGTTTCTGCAAAAGGCTCCAGCAAGAATGGTGCTTCGCAGAAGGATATTTCTGAGAAAGGTGTTTCAGGAGCGCATACCCGTGCCTCTGCTAAAAGGGCGGTCAGGCAGAAGTCGCTCTCTGAGCCAGGCGCCAAGTGACTCACCAGCATCAATCCGATTTTGTAAGGTGCGCCGCTCTTTGCTTGTGTAATCGATCAGTTCATCAGTGCGCACTCCGGGTGGGTCGCTGAGATAAAGCTTTTGGGGCACGATGCTCACGTTGTGTTTGTAGATGGATTTGACTCTACTGGTAATCTAAGGATAAGAGACCCTGGCGAAGGTGTGAGGTATGAGATGAGCGTCAGGGATTTCGTTCAATATTGGAATGGGAATTATGTCTGCAAATAGGGTAGCGTTTCACAGAATGTAAGCGACGCGGGAAAATTGGTCTTGGAGCTTGGTACTAGATGAGAAAAATGCATCCCTTGAGAGTTTGGCTTGATGTTGACAATAAGTACTTGTTTCTGTTTCGCACTGCTGCCGGTGACAAAGTGTTTCAGTTTTCCGTTGTAAATAACGGCTCAGCAATTGAAGGAATTAGTGCGGAATTTAGTTTACTCGCTGACAACGACATGGCCGAGCGTTGTATTTATGGTTGCATCTTAGCCTTGAACCATGCCAGAGTTGCCGGTGGGGTGAGATTCGGACAATTGATGGAGCCGTGCGAACCAGTTGCAATCGAGTTTCTGGGAAAATCCGCTGCTGAGACATCAAAATATGTAGTTGACCTCAAAGATCCAAAGGGCGCCTACTTCCGGGAGGAAGTCTTGGTGTCGCACAAAGAACCAGCCAAGCAAGTGCTCTGGTCCGGCGGGCAGTGTTCTTTCGGTTATGATCACTTTGCTAGGCTGGCTGTTTTGGAGCCTAAGCCTTCGCATCACAAGATAATCGACGCCATTCTTCAGTTTGATAATTCCAGGTATATGATCAGTTATCCTGATGAGAGTCCTATGGAAATAGACTTGTAGCGTAACCTCATGTCTTAGTGTTCAACCGGTGGCTCTAAATGCGCTAAAATTTGCATAGCAGTCTGTGAATCTAATGAGACGGATGTTTGCATGGACCAGGAGTCAAAATTAACCGGTGCGCCGAATGGGGCGCGAGAGCCGCAGATTATCATCGTCCGCGAGAAAGCTGATGGTGCTGATTATAAGCTCATCGCCATTGTGGCTCTGCTGCTTGCCAGTCCGGTTATTTTGTTCTTCGGGCTGCCTTTCATGGCTGTGGCTTTTGTAACGATGGAGTCCTGGCTGCCGTTTTTCCTGGTGGGTCTCCTTGCTGTCAGCCTGGTGCCGGTATTGCGAGAGCGGCTAAACAATCAAGTGCTGGTCAAAGATCTTGAGGGGCGAATCAATAAGCTGGAGGCTGAGCTTTCAGAAGCCCGCCATGCTCTTATCTTGATGGACGAAGCCAATGAGTTCCACAGTAAGCTGCAACTGGAGTCTAAGAAACAACCTGAGCAAGGCGCTCAGTCTTTGGCGCCGTCTGAGTCAACTGATGCAGGCGGCACCGACTTGCATTCATAAACGAAGGGTTTGATGCCTTTCGACTTTGAGCGAAATTCCGTTGAATTTCGCTCACGCCTCGGTTTTTCCAAAGGCACCCTGCCGACCAACGGTTAGTTCGGCTAAAGCTCGGTCGAGCTAAAGGTCAGTCCCGCTAATCAGGTTAATCCGCTCTAGACCGCTAAAGGTCAATTTTTCTACTTCTCAATCCAGACCGGTGCGCTCTTAAAAGCCGGAGTGCGTGAGCGTTTATCCACATTGGCTTTAATCAAGACATTCGACTCCGGATAGAACATAGCCACTACCCCGGCTTTGATGTCGCCCTCGATTACTTCTATGTTATCGAGACTGCCGGCTTCGCCGCGCACTTTTACTTTGTCACCGTCTTTGATACCGAGTCTCTGCAGGTCTTCTTTTGCCACCAGAATACAGAAGCGATGCGGCATGCCCCTGTACAGGTCGTATTCTTCGTAGACCACCGAGTTGAATTGACCTTCCGAGCGCAGGGTGATAAGCCGCAGCGCATCGTCATCAAAGCTGAAATGCGGTAGTGGAGTTACGTGCATTTTGGCTTTGCCGGAAGCGGTTTTGAATTCAGGCGTATGGAAGATGCGACCGAGAATGGTGAACTCTTTCTTGGTCTCGCCTATGTCTTTGAGACCAGCTAGCGCCGGGATAGCTTCGGCGATGAGGGCTCGCACTTCATTGGCCCTGGTGAGTTTGAGCCAGTCTACCGGTTCTTTGCCCAGAACCAGGTTGGCCAGATAGCAAAGAATCTGAGCTTCGGAGCGCAATTGCCCTTGAATATTGGGGCTGCCGCCTTCGGAAAGGCGCACGAAGTTGAACATGGATTCCTGGGTTGTGGGTTCCGGTTCTTCATCTCTGGCCAGCACCGGCAAAATGATGGTGGTCTTACCCCGACCGTGGAAATGTCCGGGGTTCAATTTTGTGGAAAGGTAGACAACAGTTTCGATTTCTTGCATGCAGGCAGCTGCATAATTGCTGTCCGGGTTCGAGCCCCAGAGATTGCCGCCTATGGCCAGTAGGCATTTTATGTCGCCGCGTCCGGCGGCCTCTATGAGGGCATAGGTGTCCAGTCCTGGTTTTTCCGGCAAGCTCGTGCCATAAAGTTTTTCCAGGGCCTGCCTGACCGGTTCCTGCAAATCCGGCGCCACACCCACGCTGCCTATGCCCTGTACGTTGGAATGGCCGCGGATGGGAAGAAGCCCGGCGCCAGGCTTGCCCACATTGCCGGTGGCAAGGGCCAGGTTGGCCAGGGCCAGGACATTGTCGGTGCCGAAACTATGGTGGGTGAGTCCCATGGCCCAGGCGAAGATGACGCGCTTGTGGGCGGCCAGCATGTCGGCTGCGGCTTTGAAATCAGACCGGCTAATGCCTGAGGAGCTGGTGAGTTCTTCGAAACTGAGCTGCTTTGCCTGTTCCAGTACGGCTTCAAAGCCTTCGGTATGTGCCCTCAGGTAATCCATTTGCACCTTGCCTTCTTCCAGCAAGGTCTTCAAGATGCCGGTCAGGAGAGCAATGTCTCCCCCGGCTAGAGGTTTCAAGTAGAGGTCGGCAATCCTGGTGCCCAGAAGCATTGACTTGGGCTTGGACGGCACCCGAAATTTCTCCAGCCCCAACTCTCGCACCGGATTTACAACCAGCACTTTGCCGCCGCGCTCTTTTAGATCGGTGAGTTTGGACATTAAGCGCGGGTGATTGCTGGCCGGATTGGCGCCGATCAAAAAGACCATGTCGCAGTGGTCGATGTCATCCAGTGCGATTGTGGCGGTGCCTGTGCCGATGGTCATTTTCAGGGCAACGCCGGAGGCTTGATGGCAATAGTAAGAGCAGTTCATGACATTGTTGGTGCCATAAATGCGGGCAAAGGATGAGAGCAGAAAACCGGTTTCGTTCGATGAGCGTCCCGAGGCATAAAAGCCCACATGGTCTGGGGTAGGGGCTTCTTTCAGTTGCCTGGCGATATATTCGAAGGCAAACTCCCAGGTGATGGGTTGAAAATGGGTGGCGTCCGCTTTGTGCATGATCGGATAACTGAGGCGCCCCAGGTCTTCGGCCTGCTTGGGTGTGAGTTGTAGCAAACTGGAAAGCCCGGTCTTGTCGAAGAAGTCGCCAGCGATGGCCCCCTGCATGTCGGCAGCCTGGGCTTGTAAGCTCTTCTTGCAAACTTCAGGGAAGTGTCCGGCTTCATTGACCATGCCGCCCTTCATGCCGCCCATGCCAAGTGCGCAGGTCTTGCAGGCGTTTTTGGAGCGCATGCGCTGCCACAGCTTGAGCGGCCCTACTTCCAGGGCTTTTTTCAGGGTGTAAATGACGGCTTGCAAGCCGCCGCCGCTATCTACTTTCAGTCGCATCTAATACCCACCGGTAAAGCCGGACCAGTAAACCGGACCAGTAAATATGATTATAAGGTGGCGCAATGATGTAAGGCGGAACAAACCATTTAGAATATTCATCTTATAAAGACTCGGCAGTCCTGGTTGTTGTCATGATAACACTCGGGACCTTCGGAACTAATTGGAGGAATTTATGAAGCGTAAGCGCGTGGCAACCATGGCAAAGAGGTTGGCTGTATTTTCTATGCTTAGCACCCTCTATCCGCTGGGGCTTCCAGCCGGTGCTGCCGATGTGAATAGTTTGCTCGCCTCGGTTTCTTCCATATCCGATGTGGATGCCAGACAAGCCAGTATCGAAAAACGTTTGCAAGATGCCTACAATGCCGGGCGCCTCACCCAGGCGCAGTACGAGGGCTTTAAGCAAGCCCTGGCCCGGGTTGCCGATCAAGAAGCTGTCTTTCGCGCTTCCGACAGTAGCCTCAGCCTCTGGGAAAGTTTGCGATTGCAGTTTGATATTGATCGCATCGTCAAAGAAATGGAAGCCAGTCTCGCCGATAGGCAGGTGGGCTTCGTCGATGTTTTCGCCCGCCGCGATGAAATCACCAAGCGTCTGGGCGTTGCCTATTCCGATGGTCGTTTGACCTCACAGGAATATGCTCAGATTCAGATGGAGCTGGAAAACATCAACAAAACCATTCAGACCCAGAGTGCAGCTAACGGTCATTTGAGCGTGGCTGATTCCATCAAGCTGGTACTTGAACTTGACCGTTTGAGCCAGAAGCTCACCCGCACAGTGCATGATCGTCAGGTCAGTTTGACGGCTATTGATGTGCGTCAATCTGAGATCGAGAAGAAAATTGAAGGCGGCGTGGCTAGCGGCAAACTAACCGACAGAGAAGCTGCCGATCTGAGAGGCGAGTTCAAGCGCATCGCCGAAAGAGAAGAAAGCCTGCGTAAATTGGGTCGCCCCCTCAGTGCTGAAGAACAGCTAACTCTTGCTCTTGACCTTGAGAAGCTGAACGGCCAGGTTGATGCACAGTTGTTTGACAATGAGGTGCAAGACAACAGCGCCATCACCATGGACAAGCGCCGCACCGATGTAGATAAAAACCTGGCCGCTGCACTTTCAGCCGGTCTGATTACATTGAGCGAAGCGCAAGTCTATAAGGACGAACTGGATGCTGTCGTTAAAAAGGAAGAGAGCTTCAAGACCGCTTCCGGTGGACAGTTGACCCTGGTGCAAGCGCAGAATCTGCTTATAGATCTTGAGCGCTTGAACGGCAAAATCGACCGTGCCGTCTTCGGTAGAAAACCAGTATGGGTAGGCATCGAAGGTAGTATCGATGATATTCGTCGTCGTATTGCCGATGCTAAAGTGGGACAACGCCTGGCCGAAGTTGATGAAGTTGAACTGAAGAGCGATCTCGACAAAGTGATTGCCAACAAAGCAACCTATGCTGCTTCTTCTGCCGGTATCGACAGCCAGGAGGCAATCAGCCTGGCCGTTGATCTAACCAAGCTGAACGGCAAGATGTTCAAACTGATCAAAGATCGCGAGATTTCCGTTCTGCCAGATCTGGTTAAGCGCAAAGACGAAATCAATAAGCGCATGTCCGACGGCACATTAAGCGGCAAGCTGACCAGTGATGAAACCCGTTCTCTGCTTGAAGATTTTGATAGAATTTCAGCCAGGGAAGCGGCCTTCCGGGCCACCGACGGTATTCTGGATGAGCGGGAGAAACTTAGCCTGGCTCTTGATCTTGAGCGCCTGGCTGCCCGTCTGGAAAAAGAAATTCGCGATAATCCGTATGTGTCCTTGCCTCTCAGTCAGAGAAAGACTCAAGCCGATCAGATTATTTCCACCGGTACGCTGACCGGCAAGTTATCTGCTCAAGAAGTGCAGAATTTGAGAGCCGAATACAATCGCATCACGGCTTTCGAAGCCGCCAGTCTGGCATCGGGCTCCACCCTCGATGCCAAAGAGGCACTCACTCTTTCTGCCGATCTCGATCGCCTCATCAAAGATGCTGATGCCCAGATGAAGAATTCCGAAACGGCCCTGCCCGATCTGGCTAAGCGTGAGGCCGAGCTTTATCAGCGCATCACGGAAGGCGTCATGCAGGGAAGGCTCAACGCTAAAGATGCCGATACCCTCAAGCGCGAGTTCTACAGACTGATGGACATGGAAGCTAAGTACCGTTCCTCCGGCGGACTTTCTTTCGGCGAACATGCCGCTCTTGCCCTTGAACTGGAAAAACTAAGCAGTAATATCGAAGGCAGCATGAAGGAAAGTCAGGCTACTCTTCCCGATGTGGATTCCAGGCAGGCTGAACTCGATAATCGTCTGGCTGAAGCCGTGGCTTCCGGTCGTTTGACGGCGGAGCAATCAAGGGAATTCACCAGGGAACTGGATCGCATTTCCCGGGATGAGGTCACCTATCGCTTCTCCGGCAGTGGCTTGAGCTATGCCGAATCGCTCTCTCTCATCACCGAACTGGAGAAACTCTCCGCCAAGCTGGATACCCGCCTTGCCGGTTCCAGCGCCCAGTGGAACAGTATTGACGGTCGCATTTCCGATACCACCAAGCGTATCGGTGATGCTCTTCTTGCCCGCAAGCTTGATGCGGCGTCCGCCACCGATTTGAGAAATGAGGTGGATCGCATCGGTCAGGCGAAGTCGGCCTTTGCCTCCTCCGGTGGTGGCTTGACTCTGGCCGAGACCGAGTCTCTGGTGCGCGATCTTGATCGCTTGAGCCGCGATCTCGATAATCGCCTCGGCACAGGTCGTGCTATTGCCTGGACTGATATCGACGCCCGTCAGGCTCGGCTGGAAGCTAGAATCGCCACCGAAGTAGCGGCCGGAAAAATCAACAGTCAGAAGGCCAGCAAAGCCAAACAAGAATTGAAGACACTTTCCGTTGTGAAGGCTTCTTTCAAGAATTCCGGCGGCGGCTATACATACAATGAGTTGGTTTCCCTGGCCCAGACCTTAGACAAGATCGGCAAGATGGTGGGTATTACCCCCAGAATGGAAATCAATAGATAGGTAGCGAAGTAGAGCGAAAGGTTGCTAAACCCGGCTCATACATAGAAGAGGAGCAGGTCGGCTTAAAGACCTGCTCCTCATTTTTTGCAGCTTTTCTGAATTTCCCATCAGTCACCCCCTAAAAATTTCGAGCGGTCCGTAGACCTTTCGTATCTTGAGGTGGATAAGAACTATGTTGAAGAGAGTTTTGCCTGTAGTAGCCGGCCTAGTGGTTGCTATGCCGGCGGGTTTTGCCCAGGGCTCAGATCTCCCCGGGTCACCCCAGCGGCAGCCCCAGGTAATGCCGGAAGAAAGTTCGCCTGCGCCCCAGGCTCCGGCCGATGCACCCGGGTCTCAGGCGGTGCCGGCGAAAGAGCCCGCTCCGGCTCAAACCGCCCAGGGGCACTTGGGCCTTGAGCGCTTGCTTTCCGGTGTTTTCGGCGTCGTGCAGGATATTGTCTCCCGTGTGGACCCCAACGCCGACCCTGGTGCTGGTGGTACCCAGGGCAGTGCTGCCGGCAACACTTTATCGAGCGCCGCCGTCAGGGTGAAGGCACCATTTGTAGAAGTCTCCAGCGGCAGCCAGTTGAAGGTACGGGCTCCCTTTGTAAAAGTCGATAGAGACAAAGACGGAGCCCTGTCAGTCAAGGCTCCGTTTGTCAGTGTCGAGAATTAGTTAGCGCTTGCCGCTCAAGTTGCGTTTGCGCATGCGCACCGTTTGCGGTGTCACTTCCACCAGCTCGTCATCATGGATATACTCCAGGCATTTTTCCAGGTTCATTTCCATGGGTGCTTGCAAGGTGACCAGCACATCGCCTGAAGCGGAGCGCATATTGGTCAGCTTCTTGGTTTTGCAGACGTTGATGTCCAGGTCTTGCGGGCGGTTGTTTTCGCCGACAATCATGCCGCCGTATACACGAGCACCGGGGCTGATGAAGAAGACGCCGCGGTCTTCGGCGCCTTGAATGGCGTAGGCAGTAGCCACACCTTCTTCCCAGGCAACCAGAGCGCCGTTTCTCTGACGGGCGATGTCGCCGCACCAGGGGCGGTATTCCAGGAAGGCATGGTTCATGACGCCGTTGCCCTTGGTGAGGCGCAGGAATTCGCTTCTGAAACCAATCAAGCCTCTGGTGGGCACGATGAATTCCAGCAGGGATTGGTTGCCTTCCACACTCATATTTTGCAGTTCAGCTTTGCGGGGACCGAGTTCGTTCATGACCGAACCGGTGTAGTCATCCGGTACGTCGATGAAGAGTCTTTCGAAGGGCTCATTATCAACGCCGTCGATTTCCTTGAGGATAACTTCCGGACGGGAGACCTGGAACTCGAAACCTTCTCTTCTCATGGTTTCGATCAGGATACCCAGGTGCAGCTCACCGCGGCCGCTTACTATAAAGGTATCGGTGTTCTGGGTCTCGTTGACGCGCAGGCTGACATTGGTTTCCAGTTCGTGGAAGAGACGGCTTCTCAATTGTCTGGAGGTAACGAACTTACCTTCCTGACCGGCAAAAGGGCTGTCGTTGACGAGGAAGGCCATTTTCATGGTGGGCTCGTCTACTTTGATGCGCTTGAGAGCAGTGGGGCTATCGCCGCTGCCGATGGTGTCGCCCACGTTGGCACCGGCGAAGCCGGCTACGGCTACAATCTCTCCGGCTTTGGCTTCATTTACTTCCACGCGCTTGAGACCATGGAAGGTGAAGAGTTTGGAGATTTTGCCTTTGACGACGGAGCCGTCTTCTTTGATCAAGCTTACTTGCTCGCCGCTTTTGAGTACGCCGTTATGGATGCGACCGATGCCGATACGACCCAGGTAATCGGAGTAGTCGAGGATGCTTATCTGCATCTGGCTGGCTGCTTCCAGGCTGCCTTCCGGCGGCGGGCAGTGGGTCAAGATGAGATCGAGGAGGGGACGCAGATCCGTTCCTTCCTGGGTGGGGTCGACCATGGCGATGCCTTTGACGCCGGAGGCGAAAAGATAAGGGAAGTCGAGCTGCTCGGCTGTGGCGCCCAGTTCCACGAAGAGATCGAAGACTTTGTCTACGGCCACATGGGGGTCGATATTGGGTCTGTCGATTTTATTGATGACGACGATGGGACGCAGACCGCGCTCCAGGGCTTTGCGCAGAACAAAGCGAGTCTGGGGCATGGGGCCTTCGCCGCAGTCCACCACCAGAAGTGCACCGTCCACCATGCCGAGAATACGTTCTACTTCGCCGCCGAAGTCGGCGTGGCCGGGGGTGTCGACGATGTTGACCAGAAAGTCTTTGTACTTGACGGCGGTGTTCTTAGCCAGAATGGTGATGCCGCGCTCACGCTCCAGGTCGTTGGAGTCCATAACGCAGTCCACTACTTCCTGGTTGTCGCGGAAGACACCGGTCTGCTTGAGGAAGCCGTCCACGAGGGTAGTTTTGCCGTGGTCGACGTGGGCGATGATGGCGATATTGCGGATGTGTGAAAGGGTATGCACCCCATCAGCATTGACCTGGTTTGCATCCAGGCTGGTTTGAATCGCTTCTGTGCTTGTTGGTTCCATGATTGCCGTGCTCATTGTTTGTTTTTCGGTCCTGTATCTATTAGGATTGGAGAGTTCTTCTAGTTTGCTGTGCTTTTGGTCTGGAGTGGAATTTGCCTTACGTAGGTGTTGTGCTCAGAAGTCATGCCGGAGGTTATCTGGTTCATGTGAGCGGTCACGGAGAGGACCGTGAGCAGTCACACACTGACAGCGGGCGGGTGCTCTTTTGTCAGGCCAGGGGGCGCCTGAAGAAGGAGCGAGTGGCCATTGTCACCGGTGACAGCGTGGAAGTGGACGAGGTGGATGAGGGAGCCGGCACGGCGGTTATCACCGCTCAACTGCCTCGCCGCAACTTGCTCGAAAGACCGACGCTGGCCAATGTAGACCAGGTTGTAATTGTACAGGCCGTCAAACAACCCGATTTCTCCCCCTTATGGTGTGATCGCTACCTGGTGCACTTTCAGCTTGAGCTGCCGGTTTCAAAGCCTGTGCTCTGCTTTAATAAGTGTGATCTGGTGGACGATTTTGACCTTGAGACTTTAAGAAGTATTTATGAACCTCTTGGATACTTCGTCATATTTGTGTCGGCGGTGACCGGCGCGGGCATTGAGGAACTGAGTATGGCCCTCTCCGGGCGCATTTCCGTCTTTGCCGGCCCTTCCGGGGTGGGTAAATCGAGCATTCTGAACGAACTTTCACCCGAATTGGATCTTAAGACCGGTGTAATGGAGAACGATTTCGGGGTTGGCCGCCATACCACCACCGCCAGTGAACTGTATCGTTTGCGTCTGAGAGGCGACCCGCCCACCACTTTGACCTGGGTGGCCGACACTCCCGGTTTCAACCTATATGACTTTCTGCATCCCGAGCCCAAGGACGTTGCCTTTCAATTTCCCGAGATTGAAGCGCTCAAACAGAATTGTCGCTTTACTGATTGTCTGCACCTGGTGGAAAGCGGCTGTGCGGTGCTTCTTGCTCTGCAAAAGTGTGAGGATGAGGATGGCGAGGCGCCGCCCGCTTTGCCGGATGGGCCTTCGCCGAGCGAGACCATCAGCTTGAGCCGGTATGCCAGCTATGTGACACTGGTGCAAGAATCGCTTGCTTGCAAGGAAGAAAGCCGCAGCGTATCGAAGAAGGTGGAGTCTACGGTCAAATCGGTGGGCGGCGAGGCTAAAGCTAAGAGCATACCCAGGCTCAACCAGCGCTATCGCTTCACTTCCAGACGCAAAGAAAAACAGGACCTGCGCAATATCTGTAAGACCGACAAAGAGCGGCAAGGCGGGGACCAGGCTGGCGATGAGAGCGAAGGCGATCGTGATTAGAACAGAACTAGAACAGAACTAGAGCTGGTCTTTTAACCTGATCAGGCTGAAGGCGCTGTTTCTTTTGCCGCCTTTCGCTTCTTCATTTCCAGGATCAGGGCGATCACGGCAATGAGAGCATAGATGGCCAGGGGCTGAATCTTGGCAATTTGAATGAATTGCAGGAGCATGGCAAGCGGCCAGCTAATGAGCGGAAAAAAGAGGGCCAGATAGGTCAGAAAGGTTTTGTGGCTGCGGCTTGCCTGGTAGGTCATTTCAAAGGCGCGCACGGCCAGAACATAGTCTTGAATATGGGTGTGCACGCTGGTGATGAGCATGGTAAGCAGACTGGCAGCCGAGAGCAGGTTAAATTTATCCGGTTCTTTTGACTGGTCTTTCTTTCTTGTGTATTGAAACCAGATTATGAACAGGGCAAGGGCCGTGGTCAGGCAGACTGCTACAGCCGTTATATGAATGGCGCGGCTATCCTGTCCTGAGAGCAAGACCAGGCAACCGCGCAGGTTTTGCATCATCTCCGGGGCGACGCCGGTGGTGGAGCGACCTGCTTCTCCCGAGAAGAGCGCCAGGGGGTAGTTGACCAGGTTCTTGAAGCCCACGGCTAGACCTGATAGGAGCATCAGTACCAGGGCACCGCCGGTGAAGCCGGCCAGATAGCGCAGGCGCCCGGCACCAAAGCCGATGGCCACCACGACAGGTAGATATTGCAGCTTCAGTAAAACCAGGCTGGAAGCAAGACCCGCCAATAGCATATTGCCGCTTTTCAGGCAGTGGAAGAAGACCAGGACGATAGGCATCAACAAAAGCGCCGGTTGTCCCAGGCGGAAGGCGAACCAGAAAGGATAGGAGGAAAAAATAGCCGTAATGAGGAAGACCTTTTCCTGGACGGTCTTATAAGCCGGTAAGACCAGATAGTAAAGCAAGGCGGCATTTAATAGGAAGGCAAAAACGCAATAGGCTATCCAGGCCTGACCCATGGATAAAAGCGAGAGGGGCAGGAAGAAGAGAAACATCACAGGCGGATACTGATTGTAGAAAGGGTTCTCCGGCTTAATGGGAGCGATAAGCTCATTTTGTAAGTCGGCCTGCACTTTGGAGTTATAGATATCCGGGGGATTGTCTCTATCTTTGAGGCAGCGGCTACAGAGCACACCGGCGCTGTAAGAATTGATGAAGTCGCTTACATAAGGGTGCTTGTCGATTTCATAAGCGAACATTTCGCCCTTCGCATAGGTTTTGCCCAGGTAAAAGCAAGCGTTCAGACCCCAGAAGAATAAGACGGCAAAGTAGATGAGCCAGAGTCTGGTGCGATTTTTTTCGCTGAGGCTGAATTTTGCCGTCATAGTTTATTGACCGCGCTTTCGAATATCTGAGGATTGACCAGGTTGGCCGGTAACCCGCCCTGCAATACTTGCAGTACGGCGTTCACGGCCAGTTCGGCCATGGCAAAACGTGTTTCGTCGGTGGCCGAACCGATGTGCGGCGCCAGCACCGTATTTGGTGAGTTCAATAGTGGCGGCGGCACGGTGGGTTCCTGGGCGAAGACATCGAGGGCGGCTATGATCTTGCCTTTGGTGACGGCTTCCACCAGGGCTTTTTCTTCCACTACTTTACCGCGCGCCGTGTTCACCAGGATGCAGCCGTTTTTCATAAGGGCCAATTCGGCTGCTCCAATGAGGTTTGTGGTTTCCTTCTTGAGCGGGCAATGCAAAGAGATGAAGTCGCTTTCCTTGAGCAAATCTTCCATGGAGACTCGGCGAGCACCCAGGCTCTGGGCCAGGCGCCGGTCTTTTTCATCCAGCTCGATTTCAGTGGTACCGGAATTTTTGTGGGCGGAGCGGCAATAGATGATTTTCAGTCCGAAGCCCCAGGCTCTTCTAGCCATGGCTTCGCCTATGCGCCCGAGACCGACTATGCCCAGGGTCTTACCGCTTATCTCCCGACCCAAAAGCAAATCGGATTCAAAGCCATGCCAGAGCCCTGCTCTCACATAGCGATCGGCCTCGACGATTCTTCTGGCGGCGCACAAGAGCAAACTGAAAGCCAGATCGGCAGTGGCGTTATCTAAAACTCCCGGTGTGTTAGACAGCAGGATGCCGGAACGATTGCAGTATTCAAGATCGACATTATCGTAGCCAACTGCTCTTTGTGCCACCATTCTCAGTGCCTGGCAGCGGCTCAATATGTTCTCACTTAGATTGTCCTGGGGTTCTGAAAGCACAATATCCATGCCGCTCAGTGCTGCCGTAATCTCGGTATCGGTGAGTGGGGCGGCCCTATCAACGTAAGTGACCGACTCAATCTTCGCTTCTGTCTTGAGTCTTTCTTGCAGTGGTGACGGGAGCTTGCCCAGGCAGAGTACTTTCACTTTTTTATACCGTATTATTTAGAGCACCGGCGCCGATTGCGGACCGAGATTTAGTTCCAGATTGGCTATTTCACTGGCTATGCGACTATTGTCCCAGCCTCGGGTTTCGGCCACCAGTCTGGCTACTTTAGGCGCTGCCTGCAGGCACTGTTTATGGTGCAGGAAGCCCAGACGAATGCGGCGGGAAAGTATGTCTTCCAGAGATTCGGCCATCTCAACTTCGGTGACGAAAGGCACTTCCGCCATGATCGGTGGGAAATCGGGGCAGATTCGCTCTTTCAGTTTTGGTTCCGCCTCGGACCTCTCCATTATTTTGAGAGCATCCTTGCCGTAAGTGGCGCTTAAATGTTCGATGGTGGCCGGATCAAGACCGAGTTTGCGGCCGTAGCTGGAAATTTGCGCCGAACTGGTCAGGTAGTCGTCTTTGTTCTGCCAGCCGCCAAGCATTATCTGGCCCGTCTGGGTCGCTTTCAACCTGGTGCCAAGATCCTGGTCGCGTTTCTTCAGCTGCTCTATGGCCATGTCGACTATCTGCATGGAGAGGATGCGATAGTTGGTCAACTTGCCGCCAATCAAGCCGATTATGCCGCAAGGACCAGTGAAAAGCAGATGCTCTCGGGAGAGATTTTTGGTGGCGTCGGTGGCACCAGGTTCGGATACCAGAGGGCGGAGTCCGCTCCAGGCGGCAATCACGTCGCCTCTTTCCAGCAACCGGCGTTTATTGCTGTAGGAATTCAAGACGGAAAGCAGGTAATTGATTTCTTCTTCGGTGGGTTGCGGATTGTCCAGGGGACCGTCGTAATGGTTGTCTGTTGTGCCCACCATGAGGGCTCTCTGCCAGGGCACCACGAAGACGTAGCGACCGTCCTTGGTAGGCAGAAAAAGGGCGGTATTGGTTTCGAAGGCCGAGAGCGGCAGCATTATATGGGTGCCCTTGGCCGGCGCCACCCGCGCTTGCCAGCTCGGGTCGATTTCCTTCAAAAGCTTGTCCGACCAGACTCCCGATGCGTTGACGCAGGCTTTGCAGCTCACTTCTATGGTATTGCCGCTGATGCGATCCTGGCATCTGACTTTTTTGAGCTGACCGTCTAAGGTTTCAAACTCTTTTGCTTCCAAATAGTTTATGGCCAGGGCCCCGAGACTGACGGCCGATTTCAGCACTTCCATGACGATGCGAGCATCATCGGTGATGCAATCATGAAAGCGCAAGGCGGCCTGCACCACTTGCTCAGACAGAGAGGGGGCCGCCCTCAGGGCCGCTTTGCGGCTCAATCTTTCGTGCCGTCTGACACCGCGGGCATTGATGGAGAGCAGGTCGTAAAGCGAAAGCCCGATTTCCGCCTTTAGACCAAAGAAAGTTTTTCCTCTTGAGATGGGCAAAAGGAAACTGAAGTCTCGCACCATATGGGGTGCCAACTGCTCCAAAAGGCCGCGCTCCTGACAGAGTTCTCTCGTGAGGCGCAATTGGAATTGTTCAAGGTAACGCAGACCGCCATGAATAAGTTTGGTGGTGCGGCTGGAGGTGCCGGAGGCAAAGTCGGCTTTTTCCACCAGCAATACGGACATACCACGAGAGGCGGCGTCTTGAGCCACTCCGACTCCAACTACGCCGCCTCCGATGATGAGCAGGTCAAATTCTCCGGTTTCGATCTCTTTGAGGACTTGACTGCGTTTTTGCATTAGTTCCTTACTGTAACTTGTCTTTCAGGAGTCCGACCCCCAGACCGAGCGCTGCCCCTACGGCTGCTCCTTTGGCGATGTTTTTGGTTTGTCCTCTTCCCTTGGAGGCTGACCAGGTCAGACCGGCCGCTGTGAGAGTGCCAGATGCGACGTCCTTGACAACGGGGTGCTTACTCATAATTTTACTAGAGTTGACCAGTCCGACGGTAGCTCCTGTTCCTGCCCCGATGGCCGCACCGCGTACCAGACCTTTGCCTGATACCAGACCGGTTACTGCTCCGGCGGCAGTGCCGACACCGGCACCGATGGTCGCTTTACGCACATTCTGGTGATTTTGAAAATAGGTCTTTACCTTACTGGGTTGTCCTTTGCTGACTCCTGCCGAGAGGGTGTCTGCCTGGGCCTGAATGAAAGCGGCCTGGCTGGTGGTACCAATAAGGGCGATGAGTGCGGCAAGGGTAACTTGGCGAAGGTTTCTCATGGGATACTCCAATATCTAGTTTGGTCTCTGTGGTTGTTAAGTTACTTGGTCAAGTTGGCTCTGCTGTTATCTAGAGCTGTCTAAAGGTTACCATCTGTGGCAGCTGCGAGGCGCAGCCGATTGCTCCGTGATCCCTTGTTTTGAGCCGATTTGTGCTGCTCTGGAGGCTTGCCGGTTGCCGATATATCAGACGCGCCGGGCCTGCGTTTAACAAGTTTGCTGGTGCAAGTGGGACCGAATTCAGGGCTCTCTTTCTATGTTCGCCGGCAATAAACAAGGTCTTGGTTCTTGCTGGCGGAGATAATCAACAAAAAGGCAAGACGCGGCAAGAACCGCTTTGTTCCCCATAGTGAAGCGAATTTTAGTATCTCTTCGCAACCTTATTTTTTGCCCATCTCTGTTTATTTATGGTTGTTTTCACAGGCAAAATCGACCCTGATTGACTATTCTTATTTGCCTTGGACCTTGCTTCCCAACTCTCTGTCAATTTTTGCAGGAGCTCTGGTAGGAAAGGGTAGATCAGCCATCCAAACGTCAATTGAGTTGAATTTGAATCAATGAGAAAAGCAGTTTCACTAGCCTGTACGATCCTTCTTTCGACAACTTCCAGCCTGAGTGCGGCTCTGGCCTTCCCTCAAGGGCTTTCCACTCCGGAGCCGCTTGTGCTTGCTAACACCCAGGGGCAGGCCAAGTCTGAGCATAAACCCGACTTTAAGCCGCAGATGCCCAACCAGTCAAACATGGCGCCTAAAGAAACCACCGACAAGTCGATTGGTGCCGAGGCCCTCATCAAAGAATTACAGAAACTGACCGACGTGCAGCAGACCCCTCAGGATGCTGAAAAAATCAAGAAACTTGAGAAGGAAGGGCAGAAACTCTTCGACCAGAAAATGTTCGGTCAGGCTCTGGCGGTCTGGCAGGAGGGCTACGGACTCTGCCTGGACACCAAGAATTCGGAAGGTCAGGGACGAGCCCTGACTAATATGGCTAAAGTCTATATCGAGCAGGGGCAGTGGATTAAGGCCAAGCACCTGGGCGAGAACGCCATTGAAGTTCTGACGGGCGGCGGCAACGAAGTGGTCCTGGCTCAGGCCCGTATTGTTTTGGCGCAAGCCTATTTTGGTCTGGATAACCCGGTCTGGGCTACACAGCAGCTTGATGCCGCATTGCGCTCCCTTTCCAGCGGTCAGTTGAATGACCCCGATGAAGGCTCCCGCTTGATGTACCTTTGCGCCAATCTGGCGGTCAAGTCCGGCAAGGTGAAGGAAGCCATTAAGTTCTATCAGCAGGGCGCTCAGTACAGCTATGACAAAGGCGATATCGGTAAAGCCGTGCAGGTGAGAGCCACCATCGTCAACTCCATGATCGACCTGGGTTGGTTCGTGGCTGCCCTGGAAGAAGCCAACAAACTGCTCTCGGTAGCCAAAGCCGCTCCCAAAGATTCCAATGTTTATCAAATTACCGGTTATCAGTGCATCGGCAATGCCCATTTTGCCGCCGGCGAATTTGCCAATGCTCGCCGGTCTTATGAGACCGTCTATGCTCTCATCTCCAAAATCGACGCCAGGCAGATTCCTGATGTATCCAGGGCTAACATCGACGAAGGTTATGGCTTCGTGCTTTGCGCCTGCGGCGACTATGAGCAGGGCCGGCAGATGCTCTTGAAAGCCGCTTCGGTCTTGAAAGCCAAACAGGACAATCAGGGCCTGGCTCAGATATACAATGCTCTTGGCGTCATTGAAGTTCAGGATGGACAGACTGGTAAAGGTCTCGGCTATTTTCAGCAGGGGCTTGACTACCATGCGGTATTGCAGCCGGTCCTACCCCGTTTGCATGCCATCACCATGCAGAACATGGCTTGCGCCGAGTATCGCAGCGGCTCCTTCCGGGATGCTAAGAACCACCTCACCGGTGCCATCACCATTATGGGCAAGAACCCTGATGTGCTCTTGAAGGGAAGAATCCTGCAAGGTGTAGCGGAAGTTTGCCTCAAGTCATCGGACCTCACAAATGCTGAGAGCTATGTGCAGAAAGCCATCGCCGGTTCTGAAAAGTTGGGGGATGATGCCAATCTGTGGCGGGCATATACGGTGCTTGCCAAGTTGCAGTTGACCAAGGGCGAAGTGGAGCCGGCCAAGGCCTCGCTCAATTCAGCCCTCTCTTATTTCCGCTCCCCTCAGGCAGCCGATTTTGCCTCGGCCGACCAGCTCGGCTATCCTTGCACCCGGGAAGACATGGGGGCTCTGCTTGTGCAACTTCTGGCCTCTCAGGGTCTGACCGAGCAGGCGCTTGTGACGGCCGAACAGATAAAGGAAGAGAACTTCATTCTGGAGTGGACTCGTCGCGGTGGCGAAGTGAAGCGGGAAGACCGCGATGTATACAATGAACTGGTTACCCAGAGAGCGCGCCTGCACTCCGCTGAACTGGTCACCACTCCCGATAAACTCTTGAAAGAGTGGAAGAGCTGGATGGAGCGCTTTACCGGTGTTGTAAAGACCAACCGCTCACTGGCCCGTCTGATTGCCCCTGTGCCGACCATGGCTCCTGAAATCATCGCCAGCCTGCAGAAGAATAATGCTACAGCCGTGGACTATCTGGTCGGACCTGAGTTCACTATGGCTTTCACCATTGAGCCTTCGGGACGTATGTCCTCCAGTTGCCTGCAGGTAGGCAAGGCTCGCTTGAAAAGTCAGGTTACTTCCCTGCTTGCTTCCGCCGCTCAGGCCGGCGGCGGTACCGGCAGCGGTGATGCCGACAGGGTCGTACTGCACTCCCTTTATAGCGAGCTTATGCCTGCCGCCGTGCGCCAATTCCTGCCCAAGAATGCCGAGCAGGTGCTGGTAGTGATCCCGGATGGTCCCCTCTACAACTTGCCCTTTGCGGCCATAATAGATGATCAGGGCAAATTCCTGGTTGAAAAGCATTTGCTGACCATGATTTCTTCGGTGTCGGTCTTGCTTGACAGCCAGCCCCGCATTGCCGACGATCTCTCGGTGATTATGGCTAATTCCAACGGCAGTCAGGGCTCCGAGAAAGCCGAGACCGATCAGATTGCCAGCGTGGTCGGCAGCGAGCGAGTCACCACTTTGTTCGGTAAGGAAGCGGCCATCAACAATCTGGAAGAACAGTCAAGAGGAAAGTCGGTTGTCCACTTCTCGTCCCGCCTGCCCCTTCTGGAAAGTAATCCCCTGCGCTCGGTTCTACCTATCTTGAGCGACAGCACCGCCGAAGGTGCCCAGAGCAAGGTCACGGTTGACAAGCTTTGCGGCACAAAGATGGCCAGCGATCTGATCGTCTGGAGTGCCAGTTCGGTCAACTCTAAAGATGTGCGAGGCAACGCCGTCAAGGTCGTCAGTCGCGGTTTGAACTATGCCGGTGCCAGAAATGTCTTGATGAGTCTCTGGAGCCAGCCTGAGTCGGAGCGGATTGATGAGCTTGTTAATTTCTACAAGAGCAAGCAGTCCGGATTGGGACCGGCACAAAGTTTGCGCAAGGCTCAGCTTGCTGCCCTTTCCAGAGACCGGGCCCCCCGTACCTGGGCGGCCTTCCAGTTGCTGGGACCAGGGAACTAACTAACCCATACTGAAACAGACAGACTCCCGGTTAAAACCGGGGGTCTGTTAAGTCTTAAAGCTTCAGTAGTCAAGGATGTTATTGACATCGCCGGACACGGTATAAATTCCTTAGCTTTATATCTAGCTAATAGATGATTGAGCTGGGAATCATCTTTACTAATTCTTCCAACGAGGCGTTGATTATTATGGGTTTGTCCATCAAGCATTCTCGTTCATCTTTTCCCAGAGCAATGAGCATATTCTTGAGCACGGCGCTGGTAGCGCAGATGGTGCTCTTGCCCTTGCCTGTGCTGGCCCAGGAGGCTGCTCCCAGTTGGAATGACACGCAGTCGGAGCTTACTCTCGACGATAAGTCAAAGGAAGCTGAAGGCAGCGGTAAGACCATCGCCGTCAAAGCCAGAGACAATCAAGTTTCGCAGCCTGCGCCCGCCGAAACCTCAAGCTCTGCCGCCACTGACGCCGGCGGCGAAACTTTTGTCATAGATACGGACAAAACCGAAGAGACTGAGAAGAAGCCGGAAGCGACCGCCGTCACGGGCCTTACTCCGGCGGTGAAACTCAGCCCCGTGGAAGCTCCCAGCGGTACTGCTCCGGCGGAAAATCTTAGCGCCGGCTCCGTTTTCGGCGGCACCACCGGTAGTTTACTGCAGTCAGCCACACCTCCCCAGCTTGGTGAAAGCCCCGAGTCCGTGGAGGTACTGACCGAACCCACCGTCGGCACCCAGACTGCGGTGACAAGTGCCAGCGCCAGCGGCACCTTCGGTACTGCCGATTCCTTGCAGACAAATGAAGTGCACCAACTGGGCGCCAGCATAAACGATACGAGCAAAGACAGTGTTCTGGCCGTAGAGCTGGTTGCTACAGGAGATGAGCCCTTCATCATCGATCTAGATGAAGTGGAGCAAATTGAAAAGGTTGTCGAATACGAAAACTTGCCCACCGACGAGGGCAAGACCAAGATTAAGACCGGTGCTCGCTTCCCTGTGGTCGTACTGTCTCAGATCTCTTCCAAGACGGCTAAGAAAGGCGACCCTGTGGAAGCCCGTCTTAAGTACGATTTGAAGATAGGCGATCGATTGATTGCTAAAAAGGGTTCGGTGGTAAGAGGCCATATCAATTATTGTCTTAGAGCCAGAAGCGTCATGCACTCTCTAGTTTCTCCAGAACGCTGGTACCGTAACTCCGGTTGCCTGGGCGTAGATTTCGACGAGATTTTGAACGAGAAAAATGAGCACATTCCGCTCGTAGCTTGTCCGGCTCGCACTGCCAGAGTTGTGAACAACAAAGCGGAAGGGCGCTTGTTGGGAGTGAACCACCTGGGGCAGGTGACCGGTCCCTGGTCTCAGCAACTCAAATATAAAGCTTTGCGTGTAGGTTTGAACGCCGCTCTGGCGCCGGCCGGTGTCTTCAGCTTCGGAGCTATGCCTGTGGCGCTGGGCTTGATCGGCGCTGCCAATCCTTCTTTCGCTTTCATGAAGCCGGTGGGCACCAATGTCAGACATCGCCGCATCAAAGGTTTCGCCTGGGGCTTCTTGAGTGGAGTGCCGGGTAGCTTCTTGATTGAAGACACTATTGTCAAAGGGCAAGAAGCCATCATTAAACCAGGCGATGAATTCCTGGCCGAGTTCAAGCAGGAGTTTACCGGCGAAGTGGCGACAGAAGCCCAGCTTATGCCTAACGCCAACACCAAGGTCAAGGGTGATGTGCGTGGGCAGGGCAAGAGCGACAAAGCCGGTAAGGAAAGCAAGAAAAGCAAGTAAGCCTGGTAAGGCGCCGGTGGAGTTCTGGCCGGTTCCTAACGCTAAAAGAAGGGAGGTCCATGGGACCTCCCTTCTCTCTTCAATTTGATTTCAGGTCGAGCAAGCCTCTTAAATTAATAGGGATTGGCACTGGCTGCGCCGGCAATACTTACCGGTGCATCGAGCTGAATCTGCATGGCGGTTCCTGCTGCCACGTTTACGTCGCTGCCTTTGCGCAGGATAAGGCTCTGGGCCACGCCGACGCCGGCACCAATTGCCGTACCGGACCAGGCACCTTTGCCCACGCCCCTGCCACCACCGGCGATAGCACCGACGGCTGTACCGAGGGCCGCACCGGTACCGGCACCGATCGCGCCTCTCACACCGGCCTGGACAACTTTGCCTTTCCAGGTTTCACCTTTGACGGTGTCTTCCTGGGCGCCGCCGGCGTATTTACCGATGCCGCCAACCAGGTGAGCGGAAATAGGAGTTTCGGTTCCATCGGGAGTGCGCAGGCGATTAAACTTGATGCCCAGGCTGGCGGAACGACCCAGCATTTTTCCGGCGCTGGCATCGGTAACAGTGCCCAATACCACTGAGCCTGCCGGTATCATGGAATCACCCAGCATGATAGTCTGGCTGATAGTGGCTTGCACCACGTCACCGGCTTTTGCCACTTGCGTGGAGATACCGGAGGACAGCGAGATGGGTAGGACCAGACCGGCGGGAGCATAGGTTACGCGTCCCTGTCTGACCATGGAAGAACCGTAAGGCTGTTGCCCATAGGGCTGTTGTCCGTAGGCCTGTTGCTGATTAGGCTGACCATAGGGCTGAGTATTGAAGGAAGGGTTCGGCTGTGCAGCCGGAGCATTATAGGCGGTCGGTGCGCTGCTATCGTATTCGCCGGAGAGTTGCGAGACATAAGCTTGCACACTACTTTGATCGCGCAGGGCACCGCGGATGGAGTCAGCCCATCTGGTGGCTAAGAGAGTAGGTGTGGTTCCGGCAGCCTTGGCTGAGGCACTATCAACGGTAACTACCTGGTAGCCGCCCAGTGTGACGACCGGTGTGCCTTTGACATAGGTTATTTTTACAGAGGCCGGAGTTCTGTCTTTAGCTGCCACCAGTGCATTATCTAAGTTTTGTTGGATGGCTTCGGCCCGTTTGTCGGCGGTCATGCCACCGGCACCAGATACGGTGAACAGTCCCTGTCCGGCAATTTTGATTTCATTATCTAGAGCCAGGGCGGGTAGTGCAAAAGAGGTGCTGACGACAGTTTGGCTCAGAGCCAGCGCGCCGACTAGAATTGATCTTTTGACCGGGGAAATCTTTGCGTTGTAGGCTTTGGGTTTCATTTTTTTGTACCGACTATTTGATAGGAGATAAGTATTGAGCTTGACCGGGACTTAAGTCATTTGTCATTTTGTGTTTGGCGCTCACAAGCAGTTTTGCGCTTCACAGAAACTAAAGACTTGGAAAGTTTATCAAGGTTCCCGCTTTTCTGTCTTGCTAACAAACTTGCCGGTAAAGGTGGCAACTGGGACTAGAATGAGCCTGGTAAAATGAGCCCGTTATAAGGAGTGGCATTCTTTGTCTCTTGATAACAAAACTTCGCTTTCATCCTCTTATGGCTTTGCTCCTGATCTCTTTAAGGGGCGGCAGGTCTTTCTTACCGGCGCAAGCCGCGGTATTGGTCAGGCCGTAGCCAGGGGCTTTGCTGCTTGCGGAGCCGATTTATATCTGGTCGGCAAAGACGAAGAGCGCCTGCGTTTGTTTGCCGATGAGCTGCACAGTGCCTACGGTCGAGCCGCACAATATAAAAGTATAGACTTGGCTTCTCTGGAGAAACTGCAGTCTGAGCTTAATGGACTGGCAGGGGAGCGGCAATTCGATATCGTCGTCAATAATGCCGGTATTTATCGCACCGAGAGCGTGGCCGGGCACGAACTTTCCTCCTGGCGGCAATTGCTGGATATCAATTTGAACGCCGCCATGCTTGTCATGTCCAGCTTTCTGCCGGCCATGCTGAAGCGGGGTAGCGGGCGCATAATCAATGTCTCTTCCATCTCCGGTCGTGTGGCTGAAGCTTACGGCGCCGCTTACTCGGCCTCCAAGTTCGCGCTCCTTGGTCTCACCCAGGCCGCTGCCCTGGAAGCTGCCGCAAGCGGTGTGACAGTGAACGCCGTCTGCCCTGGATGGGTGCTCACGGATCTTGCCCGCAAGCAGATAGAAGATCCGCACTGGCAGGCTCTCAATGGCTTGCCGGCTGATGCCGGTATGGAACTGACCAGGCTTTCCGTGCCCCAGGAGCGTTTCCTTGAGCCGGAGGAAGTGGCTTCCCTGGTGCTCTATCTTGCTTCGCCAATGGCGCGCGGAATCACAGGACAGGCTATAAATATATGTGGGGGACTTTCCTTGCATTAGCCCTCTGGTTTGAGCAGGCGTATATCCAATATATGGAAGGCGGACATGGAAGCAGGCAGCGACAACGACAAGAATCAGTCTTTCCAGGAGCGGTTACAGCGGTCTCTTTCCTTCAGTGAATGGCAGGTAAAGGAACTGGATGGCTTGAAGCTCACCACATCGCCCTTGCTTTCTCGGCAGGAAGGACTGGTGCATGCTTTCACTACCCGGCACGGCGGTAGCTGCCCCAGCCCTTTTGATAATTTCAATCTCGGTCGTTCCGTGGGTGATGAAAAGGTCAAGGAAAGTGCTCTTCAGAACCGGCAGAGGTTGTGTCGGGCCCTCAAGGTTGATCACGACCGTTTGCATGTACCTGGGCAGGTCCACTCGGGTCATGTGGTGAAAGTGGACGGCAGCATGAAACCTGACCTGGCCGGAGTCGATGGTCTGGCCACTGCCAGCAAGAATTTGCCGGTTCTCTTGCATTTTGCAGACTGTGTGCCGGTCATGATTTACGAGCCTGAATTAAGACTGCTTTCCATCGTACACGCCGGTTGGCGGGGCACGGCCCAGTCTATTGCCGTGATGGGCGTGGAAAGGCTGAAGGAGCTGGGCGGCGATCCCCGCCGCATGCTGGCGGCGGTCGGTCCGGCCATTGGTACTTGTTGTTATCCGACCGGTTTAGATGTAGTAGAAAAGCTCATAGCTACTGTCAATCCGAGCGGTTCGCCGGCCGTGGATAAGTTGGCCAGAAAGGGCCTGGTGGAAGAAAGGCAGGGTCAACCAAGACCCAACCTCAAGGCCATCAATGCCTTGCAGTTGCTTAATCAGGGATTGGCCCAGGTGGATGTCTCGGAATTTTGCACAAGTTGCCGTCCCGAGCTTTTCTATTCCCATCGTCAATCCGGGGGCATCACCGGCCGGCAGGGCGCCGTCGGTTGCCTGGTCTAGGGAGGCAGCCGGGCATTTAAAATTTATCTCTTCTAATTTCTGGGGACGATTTGTAATATTGCCGGGATTGTGCAAAATATATCTAATGCACTCGGGGTGGGCAGTGGCAGGAATGAGAGCCGTTTTGACGAATTTGGGAAGAGTATTGCCTCTTTCCCTCAGTTTGCAATTGGCTTTCACGGCCTCCGGCTTTTCTCCGCTCCTGGCCCAGGCGCCGGCTCCCAGTCCGCTGCCGGCCGGTAAGCCGGTGGCACCGCCTTTACCACCGGCTCTGCCCAAGAGTTCTGAGTCTCCTCGCCGCATCACGCGCCCTGCTCAAAATCAACCTGCCGCCGCCTTGCCGACGCGAATCCCACGCCGGGCCCATACCACCGACACCAGACCGGATTCGACGCTCAAGCCCCAGGTGCCTTCGGTGGATGTAATACCGAATACGGTGCCGTCCAGCGGTCAGGCTCCGGCTCCTGCACCGGCGCCGGTTGCGCCTCCTGCCTATCAAACGCCCAAGGCAGGCAATGCCGTTGAGCAGTACCCCACCATCGGCCGCCTGGAAGAAGTGACCCTGGGGCGCAGTCAGCCCGGCGCTCCTATAGCAGAGAGGCTTTCTACCCTGGAAACAGTGGTCTTCAAGCGTAACTTCAACGACGATTCTCTTTTCGATCGCACCGAGAGGCTCAAAAGGACAATTCTTGGCGGTATGGAAGCGGAGCGAGCCGATTTGAACGGCAATAATGCGCCGCCCGTTTACAACAATAATGATCTGGAAAATCTGCCCACCCTGGAAACCGTCAGGGAAGTAAATTATCTGGACGAGCTGGCCCTCAGACCGGAGAACTTGCAGCCCTCTACACCTGAGCAAGTGGGCCAATTTGCCGTAGAGATAATAAACACCGAACGACGCAACTATGGTCTGGGTGCCCTTTCGCCCGATACCCTGGCCGAGAAGCTGGCGCGAGAGCAAGCTGCCTACCAGGGGCGGCGCTCGCTCATATCGCATTTCAACGAAGCCGGCTTGGGTCCTGATCGCCGCTATACCCTCGAGGAAGGCTCCGATGCCCTCACCGAATGCATCGCTTCCGTCAAGACCGCCGAGGTTGGTGCGAGCAAGGTTTGTAAAGCCGGTGCCGTCAAACTCCTCAAACTGCTTCTCTCCAGGCAGGACGATCGGGATGCCATCCTTTCACCGGATGCCACCCATATTGGTTTTGCTATCTGTGAAAATGCGGGCGGGGACCGCTTTATCGGCACCTGTGAAATTTTGAATCGACATTCGCTCATGGGGCCTCTGCCCAGTCAGGCAGCCCTTGGTGAAAAAGTAGAGGTAAAGGGAGTCTTTCACAGTCCCTATGTCTTTGACCGGGTAACCCTGGCCTTCGAGGCCCTGGCCGCTCCCAATAGCTCTTATGGTGCCGCCGATGAAGGAGAAGAGGCTCTGCCATACTTCCCACCTCTCGATTATGTGGCCTATTCCAATCGCTCCGAGCGTGACTACAGTAAGGCGGTGACCGCTATCAAAATAGGCGGTATGGTGGCGGCAGTGGCCGGCGGCATGTTCTTTCCGCCCATTGCCCTGGCGGCGCCTTTGATCGCGGTGGCCGGCTCTCCTGGTGAACCGAGACCGGTTTCGGACATTCCTGTCAAAGGGGGAGTCAAAATCGATGGAGCCGCTTTCTCCGTTAAGGTGCCCCTCAACAATGAAAACAAAGAAGGGCTCTATTACATTACGGTCTGGGGAACACTTGGGAAGGGGCAGAAGTCTATTCCTATCAGTCGCCGCGTCATAGAAGTGAAAGCTGTTGAGAAAGAAGTTGAGGCGGTGAAGACCGGCGAACACGACGTAAAAGACGCCGCTCCCGAAGGGGCCAAGTTATCGAAGCAAGAGCGTAAGCTCAAACATGACCAGGAGAAGGCGCTAAAAGAGAAAGAGAAGCAAGAGCGAGAACTGAAAGAAAAGCAGGAAAAGGCTGCCCGCAAAGCTCGGGAGAAAGCTGGAAAAGAAGATGAAGACAAGAAAAAAGATAATGAAAAGGATGATTGAGCCGCGTCGCCCTCTCTTTTTCTCAATGGCCTTCCTGCTGACTGCTTCCAACTGCTGTCTGGCTCAAGGGCTGAAGCCGTCGCCCCCTCCCGATAAAGCTCCCGTCATTGCCCCCGTCCCCATGGCCATGCCTGTACCGGCCGGGCGCTCCGGCGCCGCCTACAGTGCCTCCACCGATAGTACCACTCTCCAGACCGGCACCCAGTCCACCACCTTGAGTGTCGGCACCCAGAGCACCTTGCTGCAAAGCGGTACCGATTCTTCCCTCTTGCGCACCGGCGTGGAACGTCAGGCCGGGCCGGTGAACGTGCTCTTCATAGTGGACGGTTCCCGCAGCATGCTCGAAAAACTGGGCGGCGATACTCAAAAAATGGATGCCGCCAAGCAGGTTTTGCAGAATGCTATTTCTCGCATTCCGGCCGATGTGAATCTGGGACTGAGGGTCTTCGGGCACGGATATCAAGGTGCCAATACCAGTATGTTCGGAGGCGGTTTCGGCAGCCTCAACCTGGACAACGAATGTCGCAATTCGGCTTTGCTCGTGCCCGTGGGGCGCGGCAATCGCCGTACCATCATTGAGAAGACCAGACAGATAAGACCTTACGGTATGACGCCCCTGGCCTATTCCATTGAACAGGCTGCCATAAACGATTTCCGAGGCTTGAACGGCACCAAAACTATTATCTTGATTACCGATGGTGCCGATACTTGCAACGGCAACCCCTGTGAAGTGATCAAGCAATTGCCTCTTTACGGCATTAAACTGAAGGTTGACGTGGTGGGCTTAGACCTCAGGCGTGAACCCCTGGCCAGGCACCAGCTCAATTGCATTGCCCAGGAGTCGGGCGGCAAATATTATGATGCCAACACTGCTGCCGATCTAATCGACAGCGTATCTCAATCGGTTTCTAAAGCAATCGAAGGGCGCGTCATCATTCGCCCCTCAAGCGGTACCGGTGGTAGTGGCGCCAATCCGGTCAATATCATGACGCCGCCCGAGCTTGTACCAATTGAACCCATGAAGTCCATAGACGAGCCGACTCCTCCCAAGAGCAGCGGCAACTAACTTTTGTTTGAGCGACTATTTACTGTCTGGCTATCTTGTTGAGGGCCGGGACGGCGCCGATAGTCATGTGTCCCTTTGCTTCCTTGGCCATCTTATCGGCCAGGGGCGCGGAATATTTGCTCAGCATGAGGGGATAGATGCCCAGGGCCAGAATGGAAGTGCAGAGGCTGTATGCCACTACTTTCTCGGTCATAGTGGCGTCGGACAGGTGACCTTTCCATTTAGCCAGCTCTTCGCCGTAGAAGAGACGCTTGAGAAGCCACAGCATGTATCCGGCTGTGAGAATTACACCCAGACCGGCCACAATAATCCAGCCCTGCACGAAACCGCCGGCGGTGGTGGACTGAGCCATGGGAGAAGTAAAGGAACCGTAGAAGACGGCTGCTTCAGCTACGAAACCGGAAAGTCCGGGCAGACCGAGGTTGGCCATGGTGCCGAGCATCCAGAAATAGAAAAGGGTAGGCATCTGCTTGGCCAATCCGCCGCCTATTTCACCCAGTTGCCTCGTATGGGTGCGCTCATACACGGTACCGACCAGGAAGAAGAGCAGGGCCGATATTACGCCGTGGGAAATCATCTGGAAGATGGCGCCGTTCAAAGCAGCCGAAGAAAGGGAAGCAACACCGAGTAGAACAAAGCCCATGTGGCTGACTGATGAAAGGGCGATGATGCGCTTCATGTCTTGCTGTACCAGGCAAGCCATAGCAGCCCAGACAATGTTGAACGCACCCAGGGCCATCACTATCGGGCCGTAGTCTATAAAGAAGTAGGGAAAGAAGCCCAGGCATATCCTGACAAGTCCGTAAGAGCCCATTTTCAAGAGCAAACCGGCCAGGAGCATGGAGATAGGGGTGGGCGCTTCCACGTGAGCATCAGGCAACCAGGTGTGCACGGGGAAGGAGGGCAGTTTGATGATGAAGGCCAGGAAGAAGCCCAGGCAGGCAATAATCTGCACATCTTTGGGCAGCAGTTGCGGCAGACGGGCCAGTTCGGTCATGTCGAAGGTACCCATGCCGCCTGCGCCGACGCCCATCTGGGTGTACATATAGACCAGACCGGCCAGCATGAGGATGCCGCCGAAGAAGGTATAAATCAAGAACTTGAGAGCGGCGCGGGAACGTCTAGGACCGCCCCAGATGGCTATCAAGAAGTACATCGGTACCAGTTCCATTTCGTAGAGCACGAAGAACTGCAGCAAGTCGAGAGACAAGAACACGCCCTGTACCGAGAATATAAGGAGCATGAGCATGCTGTAGTAAAGACGCGGGCGATTGTCTCCAATCGAGGTTGAAGCGAGAGTGGACATGAGAGTAATGAAGGCAGTCAAGACCACCAGTGAGAGCGACATGCCGTCTACACCCACGAAGTACTGCACCGGGAAAGGCTGGGTGAACCAGGGCATTTTCTCGACAAATTGAAACTCTGCCGCAGTCTCTAGATTGAATTGACTGAGAAGCCAGACCGAGAGTCCGCACATGACACTGGAAAAGGCGATGGCCAGCTTTCTGGCTGCCGTTTCCGGCAAGCAGGCGATGGCTAAAGTACCGATCAGTGGAACTAGAAACAGCACTGTCAAAAGGTGTTGTGGTTCGTGACTCACAGCTGACTCCGTAATTCGTGGTAGCAACTACCCTGGTAAATAAAGAAGATATTCGCGGGCAATATTCGCGGAAGATATCTTCGGGGCTTCTCTCACTTGAGCGCCATCAGTATAAAGGGAAGGTGCAAATCGTTGCCACCCGTTTGCGCTACAAAAGGGGCTAGTTGAACAATTATTGAAGAGAAAAATCTTTTCACTCGAAACTGAGCTTATCTAACTTCCAAAAATGTATAGTTTTACAATCACGGCCGGTGGTGTCACTAGTCAAGTGTCCGTCGGCTTTGATGAGGGAAGACCCAGATCTGGAGAAGTATCTTGCTGCCAACCTTTCTGCCACTGAGTGCCGATCAGCTCAAATGGTTTGTCGAGCATGCCGGGCTTATTGTCGCCGCGCCGTTTCTGGCTGGTTTCTTGATTATTATGGGGCTCAGGGCGTCCAAGACGCTCTCCATGGTCACCTCGGTCGGCGCGGTGCTCTACGGACTCTTCCATTCCGTAGCCATTTTTCAGGCACTCGTTACTAAGTCTTATCCGGAACCCTTCTTTCAACAAAATATAGATTGGTTCGTGTCCGACGCCTTTACTCTTTCGGTGGGCGTGCTGGTGGATAATCTGGCGGCATTGATGCTCATCGTCGTCACCGGTATCAGCCTTCTGGTGCAGATTTACACCCACGGTTATATGCGGGAAGATCCCGGCTACTCTCGCTTTTATGCCTACCTTTCTTTGTTCACCGGCTCCATGCTCGGATTGGTTGTTTCCACCAACCTCTTCCAGATGTATGGTTTCTGGGAACTGGTCGGCGTTTGTTCTTACTTCCTGATCGGTTTCTGGTGGTACAAAGAATCGGCGGCCAAAGCCTGTATGAAAGCCTTTGTGGTCAACCGTATCGGTGACTTCGGCTTCCTGATCGGTATTTTGGTTTTCTTCCTGGCAACCAAAGACTTCTGGCAGGGTCAAACCTTGCTTGGTTTTGTCGGACCAGGCGAAGCCAATCTTGCCGGAGTGATTCACCGGGCTGCTGAAGCCCATGCCCTCACCACCGAGTCTCTCTTCGTTATTTCCTGTTTGATTCTCATGGGTCCCATGGCCAAGTCGGCGCAGTTCCCGCTGCACGTCTGGCTGCCGGATGCCATGGAAGGCCCCACACCTATTTCCGCTCTCATCCATGCTGCCACCATGGTGGCAGCCGGTGTTTATCTGGTGGCGAGAGCTTATCCGATCTGGTTGACTCCTGATGGTCAGATGGGTGCCGCACTTCATGTGGTGGCCATTGTCGGTGCCATCACTGCCTTCATGGCTGCCACCATTGCCATGAGTCAGTACGATATCAAGCGGGTTCTTGCCTGGTCCACTTGCTCGCAGCTTGGTTACATGTTTGTTGGTCTGGGTTGCGGTGCATTCACCGGTGGTATCTTCCACCTTTTCAACCATGCCTTCTTCAAAGCCATGCTCTTCCTTTGTAGTGGTGCCGTAATTCACGGTCTGCATGGCGAACAGGACATTCGTAAAATGGGCGGGCTCTCGAAGTCTATGCCCATTACCCACTTCTGTTTTCTGATTGGTTGTCTGGCTATCTCCGGTTTCCCGATCTTCAGCGGTTTCTTCTCCAAAGACGAAATCATCGGTGCGGCCATGCACACCCATCCCGTCATCGGTTGGTTGATGATGGCCACTGCCGGTATGACGGCTTTCTACATGTTCCGCCTTTACTTCATGACATTTTCCGGTGGTTATCGTGGCGATGCTCATCCCCATGAGTCACCGGCTTCCATGACCTGGCCTCTCCTGGTACTTTCGGTACCTTCAATGCTCTCCGGCTATCTTGGTTTCAATTTGGCCAATCTGCAGGCTGCTTTCGGTGGTGCTTCCGCCGAGTACGGTTTGCCCAATCACTTTGCCGGCTTCGTCTTCGGACCTTTCGGCCCGCATTTTGAAGGCTGTAATCTGCCCCTCATGGGTACCTCCATTTTTGTGGCGGCAGTAGGTATCTTCCTGGCTTTTGCCATGTATCAGACCAAGACCATCCATATAAACAAGAGCTTTGCCGAATCCAGGGAAGGCTTCGCTCACTTGCTTTACAACTTCTCGTTCAACAAGTGGTACATGGACAACCTTTACTTCGGTCTGGTTGATCGGGTGTTCCTGCCGCTCTTCCGCGGTGTCTGGACCCGGGTCGATCAGGTTGTGGTGGATGGAATTGTTCACGGTACGGGGCTTGTCACCATGAGTGTGGGCGAAGTGCTCAAGTACCTGCAAACCGGACGTGGTCAGTACTACGCCCTGGTTATATTTGCTGCCGTAGCCGGTATCGCCTGGCTGGCTTATATGATGCCGCCGCGCTGAGAAGCTGTTACGCAGCCGCCTGTGAGTTTTTTTTAATTGGGGATTAGCAAATGTCAAAGGGTGATCACAGTAACGATAAAGAGCATGCTCAAGAGCATGTTCACTCCGATAGCTGTGCCCACGGTCATGATCACAGTCATGGTCACGACCACGATCATGACCATGGTCATGGCGACGACCACGGCCACGGTCATGGGGCTATTGCCGATGCCGCTCCGGAGCATGACCTGCTTTTGAAGGCTGTTACTTTTGGAGCCGCTGCTCTCGTTATCGGTTTTATGGGTTGGTGGATGACCTTGCCTCTGCCGGAAGCCCATGCCACAGGCGAGCATCAGAGCCAGGGAGCTTCCGGTGAGCACGCTTCCCCGGCCGGCTCCGAGCACGGTTCCGGGCACTGAACTGTTTGACTTAGATTAGATGGAGCTTCTCTTTTAAGCTTCGGCTATCTCAATTTTTGTTGCCGAATAATGGCGTTATAAGGGCACGCTTGCCAACTTCTCAGGCCTTTGTGCTATCGTATGCAGCGAGTATAAAGGCGCACGAGAATGCGCCTTCCATTGAGTTTCGAGAGGAACTCGAAACAAGTACATGGCTTAAATAAGGCGATCTACTTGTCAGCCTATTGTTAAAAAAGGGATTTGAAAAAACCTTCTGTAGTTGTTCAGTTTGAGGTTAATTAAATGCAGGAAGTCACAATTGGGATTGCTGGAGCCGCCGGTGACGGTCTCGACAAGTCTGGCGATACCCTGGCGCGTTCGTGCGGAAGACTGGGTCTTCATGTTTACGCGTACAACAGTTATCAATCCATTATCCGGGGCGGTCATATTTGGCTCCGCGTAAGAATTGGAGAAAACAAGGTTTACTCTCACGGCGACAAACTCAACGTACTGGTGGCTCTGAACCAGGACTCCATTGAGCGTCATGCCGGAGAAGTAGAAGAAGGTGGCGTAGTCATCTTCAATTCCGACAAAATTAAGTGCGATCCGGCTCTGGTCAGACCTGGTGTAAAAATCCTCGGTCTACCCATGGCCAAGGTAACTGAAGATGTGGTGAAAGAGCACGGTCCGCTGCAAGCGATCATGCAAAACACCGTAGCCGTGGGCGCCGTTTGTTTCCTTTCCAATATCGGACTGGAAGAGCCTACTTCTGTTCTTACCGATACCTTCGCTCATAAAGGTCAGAAAGTAATCGACCTTAACGTCGGACTCTTGAAAGCCGGTTATGAGTTTGCCAAAGCCAATTGCCAGACTCTCACCAAGGAATGGCAGTTCAGCCACAAGAAGCGTCCCTTCGTTACCGGTAACGAAGCCATCGCCCTTGGTGCCTATGCGGCTGGTTGTAAGTTTTATAGCGCCTACCCCATGACCCCCGCCTCTACCATCTTGCACTGGATGGCCAGCCACGCTGCTAAGACCGGAATTTGCGTCAAGCAGTGCGAGGACGAGCTTTCCGTAATCAATATGGCTATCGGTGCCGGTATCGCCGGTGCTCGTTCCATGTGTGCTACCGCCGGCGGCGGCTTTGCCCTCATGACCGAAGCCGTTGGTATGGCCGGCATCATGGAAGTGCCCGTGGTGGTAGTGGAAGTACAGCGCGGTGGACCGTCTACCGGTCTTCCCACCAAGACCGAACAGGCAGACCTGTTCCAGGTTTATGGTGCTTCCCAGGGTGAATTCCCCCGCCTGATCGTGGCTCCTAAATGCATTGCCGATGCTTATGAGACCACTGTAGATGTGTTCAACCTGGCTGATAAGTATCAGCTCCCGGTCTTGCTCATGTCCGACCTGTTGCTCTCCGAGCACCCTGAGACCGTCGATCCCGAGGTCTTCAACAGCGATGTGAAGATTGACCGCGGTGAAGTGGTGAGCGAGTGGAAGGAAGACCAGGGCAAATTCAAACGCTTCAAGTTTACCGAATCGGGTATTTCGCCCCGCGCTCTGCCCGGCACGGCCAACTGCAACTATGTATCGGCTACCGATGATCATGACGAAGAGAGCATCCTCATCTCCGATATGTATACATCCCCCGGTACGCGCCGCATGATCATGGAGAAGCGCAATCGTAAGATTGAAAATCTTCTCAAAGAATTGCCGGCTCCGGCGCTGGAAGGACCTAAGGATGCTGATCTGACCCTGGTATGCTGGGGCTCCACCTGGGGCGTTGTGAAAGAAGCCGTCGAGCTTCTCAATGCTCAGGGCATCAAGACCAATATGCTCAACATCAAGTACATCGCTCCTTTCCACGCTAAGGAAGTGAGCGAGATTCTCGGCAAAGCCAAGAAGAAAATCTCGGTTGAAGTTAACTACACCAGCCAGATGGCCAGACACATCAAAGCCGAGACCGGTATTTCCATGGATGCTCACATCAACAGATACGATGGCGAGCCTCTGGAGCCGGCCTTCGTTGCCGAGCATGTGAAACGAATTCTAGCCGGTAAGGCACTCAGCCTCGAATGCACCGAGGAAGAAGCCAAAGATATCGGTTATCACTACCTTCGCACCCATGCCCTGGAGAAACTGCGTCCGTCCAAACTGACGAAAGAATCAGGCAACGGCTTCGGCGAGCAAGTATGGAACATCGAATTCACCGAAAGAGCCACCGGTAAGACCGGCGCGCGCATGTTGGTGGGTGTCTCTACCGGCTCCACTCATAGTTTTGAGAAACTGGCTTCCGAATAGCCGCTAATTTCCATTCAATCTAAAAGAGGAATTTAAAAGGATGGCAACTGTAATAGAGCTTCCAGTAGAAATTTTCAAAGGACCGGTAGACCCCGATTGGTGTCCTGGTTGTGGTGACTTCGGCGTTCTCAAAGGCGTGCAGCAAGCTGCCGCTAAATGTGGTATCAAACCCGAGAATTTGCTTGTGGTCTCAGGTATCGGCTGTTCTTCCAACCTGCCTGGTTTTATCCATGCTTACGGCATTCACAGTCTGCACGGCCGCGCCGTACCGGTAGCCACCGGTGCGCACCTGGCCAACACAGACTTGAAAGTGGTTATCACCGGCGGAGACGGAGACGGCTACGGTATTGGTGTCGGGCATTTGTTGCACGCCATGCGCCGTAACCTCGATGTCACCTATGTGGTGATGGACAACCAGATCTATGGTCTCACCACTGGACAGACTTCACCGACGACCACGCTCGGACATAAGACCAAGTCTACCCCCCAGGGTAACTTGGAAAGCCCGTTGAACCCGCTCGCTCTGGCTCTGACAGCCGGTGCTACTTACATTGCTCGCGGTTTTTCCGGTGAGCAGAAGCATCTTGCTGATATCATCGCCGGTGCCATCGAGCACAAAGGCTTCTCCCTCGTGGATGTCTTCAGCCCCTGTGTTACCTACAACAAAATCAATACCTATCCTTTCTTCAAAGAGCGCGTTTACAAGCTCGAAGATGAAGGTTGGGATCCCACCGACTTCCATAAGAGTATGGAGAAAGCCTTCGAATGGGGCGACAAGATTCCGCTTGGCGTCATCTACAAGGCCGACATGCCCACCTATGAAGATGGTGAGTTAGCCTTCAAAAAAGGACCCCTGGTCAAGCAGTCATTGAAAGCCGACAAGAAAATGTTCGACAGCTTCATTGAAGAAATGATCTAGGTTGTAGATTCTGCTCAGAGAGAGAGGGGCCCCGGGCTCCTCTCTTTTTTTTGCTATCTGTTGTATATGCGTTAGGGGAATTTAAGGAGTCTATGATAAACTTATGCTCATCGTATATGCATTGGTGTCTCATGGTCCGCCCTGTAGTGTCTGAAAGTAGCCAGTATTGAGGCGTTTGCCCAAGACGGCAGTTGCCGATAAAAGAGCTTAATGGTCTTCCTACTCTGGTTAATCACGTAGTTGTAAAGCTATAATGTGAAGCGCAGTTCTTTATCAGCAAAAGCTTCAGTATCGCCGAGAATCGGCAGCAAATGAAAGAGAGAGGTTTCTCAAGATGATCAATCGTTCCGTTATCGGCAAAAGGGCCCAGGGTTCTGTCCCGATAAGCAAAGATCAGATTTCGACGCTGAAGCAAAAAGCCTTACGGGTAGAAGAGATTGAAGGTTTGAGGCGTGATTCCTTCTGGGATCACATCGTCCACTTGTGGACCACCTTCACCTATTCCTTGCAGCCCAAGGGCCGCCAGTGTGAAATCTATGGACACACCCTGCCCACTTCCGGCTGGACTGTTGGTCGTCTGCCCAAATGCGTCGATTGCGGCACACCAATTCACCACCCGGAAGAACTGCGCAAAGCCGTGCCGCGTGAGTGGTAAGTTTGAGACTGCTTGACCAAGTGCAGTAGCGAAAATCGCGAGCGGAAAATAATCCATGTAGACATGGATGCCTTTTTTGCTTCCGTTGAACAGAGAGACAATGCCTCTTTGCGAGGCAAACCCGTCGTGGTGGGCGGTACGCCCGACCGCCGCGGGGTAGTGGCAGCTGCCAGCTATGAAGCCCGCAGCTTCGGCATTCATTCGGCCATGCCTTCCCGTACCGCTCTGGAACGTTGCCCGGCGCTTATCTTCGTCAAGCCCCGTTTTGAAGTTTACCGCAGCGTATCCAGCGATATTCACCGCATTTTTCACGACTATACAGACTTGGTGGAGCCCCTCAGTCTTGATGAAGCCTATCTGGATGTAACCGTCAATAAAGTTTCCAACCCTTCCCTGAGTGCTTCCGCAACTCTCATAGCGAGGGAGATCAAAGCCCGCATTTTCGCCGAGACGGAGCTGACGGCCTCGGCCGGCGTTTCCATCAATAAGTTTCTGGCCAAGACGGCTTCCGCTGTGCGAAAACCTAACGGTCTCTTCTTGATCAAGCCTGATCAGGCTGAGTCTTTTGCGGAAGCGCTTCCTATTGAGAAGTTTTACGGTATTGGTCATGTTACCGCCGGCAAGATGAAGGCTAGCGGTATCCATACCGGCAAGGATTTGAAGGCACTTTCGGAAGCCGAGCTAATCAGTCGTTTTGGCAAAGCCGGCAGCTATTACTATCATATTGCTCGCGGAAGGGACGATCGCCCGGTAGTACCAAATAGGGTGCGCAAGTCGGTGGGGGCGGAAGAGAGCTATGCCGATGATTTGAACGGCATGCAGGCCATTCATGAAGCCCTGGGCGACATTGCCGAAACTCTGGAGCGTCGGCTGGAGCGGGCTGGAACCGGTGGTCGCACCCTCACCTTGAAGGTCAAGTACGGCGACTATCAGCAAGTTACCCGCAGTCGCACAACCTTTGTATCAATATCCAGGCGCGCTGAGATGCTCAAAGTGGCCATGGAGCTTCTTTCCTCCACCGAGGTCTTGAGCAAGAGCGTGCGACTTTTAGGTCTGACCGTCTCTAATCTGGATACGGAGGAGGAGGCGACGACGCAAGAAGAGCAGTACGTGCAATTGAAGCTCGATTTTGACTGGTGATTAGGGCTCGTGTAGGCTATTGGTTGGTGGGTCAAGAAAGGAAAGCCGTTATGAAGTCTGTCGAAAGGATTTTTCAAGGCCTTATCTGTCTGGTCCTTGCACTGGCGCTGCCCGTCGCTGCCAGAGATGACAAGGAAGCCCTCTTGAAGGAAGCGAAAGAGTTCTTCAATCGTTATGTTGAGCTGGGCAATAAATTCGATCCGGCTCTGGCAGAGCTTTATAGCGACTCAGCCGATATTCAGAATGTCCGTTACTATCAGGGCGGCAAGACCCGCACCTTGAAACTGGCCGCGCCGGAGTATAAGAAAATGGTGGCGGCCATGATGCCTGCTGCCAAAGCTAGAAATGATATCGACACTTTCAGCAAGACAACTTATACGGTTCTGGGCGACGGTGTGAAAATACAGAGTCTGCGTCATTCCACCTTGAAAAACTATGATAGTTGGCTGGTGTTGCTCTTGCGCAAAGAGAAGGGCGGCATGAAGATCTATCAGGAATTGTCGCAGTCTAGGCCCTGATTGTTTCAGTTCTCTTGATTTAATAGTTCGTGCAGGGCTTTGACGGCTCTTGTGTGTTGCGGGTGTTTGGAGTCAATATAGGCTTCTCTCAAGGCTTTCATTTTGCTTCTTTCAGACTCCGGAATTTCCTTATAATCATCCTCATGCAGCAAGGTGAGAGCTTCGAGAACATTTTCGCTTGGTGCAGAGGCTTCTTGCGGTTTGCCGGTCAGAGCTCGGAGCACTTTTGCCGACTCAGGCATGGTCTCTGCAAGCTTTTCCACTTTTGCGTCTTTCTTCGGTGTCGGGGTATTTTCCTGGAGCCCGAGCAGGGAATCTTCAGTTCTACTCCTCAGTCTATTTAAGGCATTATCAAGAATATCTCGGCTTCGCTCTCCCTGCACTCGCCCCCCCTCGATGTCACCTTTGAGACCAAAGATCACATCTTTGACTCCGTCCATAGCTTTCCGGAAAGAGGGATCGGTGCGCAGCAGGTCTACCATGGCAGCGGCTCTGATTTCCAGCCGCTGTTCTCTATTGATAGGCGTTGTCTGTCGGCTCTGCGCTCGTTCAAGTAAGGGTTTCATCAGGGCGGCTACTTGCTCCGGTTTGATTCCCAGTGCTTTTAACTGAGTATCCGTCAGTCGGCTGGCGATGGTAGCTGGGTCTGAAAGCGTGTTGGTCTGTTTGGCCAGTGCTCTGGCTACGGAGCCACCGTCGTGCAGATTGCCGTCTTCGGTCTGCAACTTGATATTGCCGTCGAAGACTCTAATGTTGCTCTTATCTTTTCCTGCTGCCGGTGGTGCTGAAACTCGCGTGGCACGGGAGAGGGCGTAGGCAATAAGCTCTTCTTCTATGGCCCGCTCCAGAGTTTGCGTCAATTTTGGCGCCGGTAATTCACGTGCTTTCAGTTCGCTGTGAGTTTCTGCGCCTGCCAGTTTGGCGGCCATATCATTGAATAGAACTTTTTCGTTTTCGTTATTACTCCTGGCTGCTCTCTCTTTTGCCCAACTCACAAGTTCGCTTACCTGTTTGGCAGTGTCCTCAGCGCCTGTTATTCTGAGGGAAGGAAGGGGCGGCCCGTCGGTGCCGATCTTTAAATGAGAAGGTGTGGAGGTCATCTTTACCAGTTTGGCTTCCAGCATATCCAGGAAGAGCGCCGCTCTTTCCGTTGCCGGGAGGCTCTGGTCGTTAAGCAAGTTGATTCTCTGTCCTAGATCCAGGTTGGCCAGTTCTGAGCGTGTGGGCTTTACTTCCTGGTTTCGATTTGCCTTGCCTAACGGACTGCCGTCCGTATCGAGGAACTGTTTGTTTACATAAATCACACCGTCTTCTCTTAATTTGAAGACAGATTTCTTTTCGTTGTTGGAGGTGGCATCGAGAATATGAAACTCGCCGGTTTTTCTGTTGACCAGCAGATAGTCGGCCCCGACCTTGTCCAGTGGTGCCTGGGGCGCGGTTGGATAAATCTCCCAGTCTTTTGATATCTTTCCTTCTCTTTGTAGCCTGGCCAGCATTCCATCTTCGTTTGCGAGAATGCGGAAGACATCAAGTTGGGTTCTGTCGCCGCCTCGATTGACGGTTCTATATTGCGGACTGGAAATGATTTCGAGCTTTATCTGGTCCATGGCGGCAATCACCTTCTGGGTGGCTGCCTGGGACCAATTCTTCGATGTATCTTCCGGACGTTCTTTTGCGTAGTGGACGGCGCGCTCGTCTGTCTCCACCACAATTTCCCCTGTGCCCTTCGCAGATTTGGGCTTGAGAAGGTCTTCTGCACCGGTAGCCGGCAGGTAGCCTCTTCGCTCCATGTAAGCAGCCAGTCTTGCTTCCTGCCCCTGAGGGGCATTGGCAAAGGCACTTTCCAGCCATTGTTTGCGGCTTGCTTCCAGTTCTTCTTTAGAAACTGCCGGGTCTTGCATCTTCAACTTGGCCGAGTCTCGTGCCACCATATCCAGTGCAGTAAGAAAACGCAGTGCCCTTGTTGATTCTTCCACCACTTGCATATTGGCACTCAGTTGTCTTGCTGTTTCTTTCAAGGCCGCAGGCAGGGAGGGCTCATTGGCAAGGGCCGCCAGGGCTGCTTTTCCTGCCGGGCTGTTGAGGTTCTCCAGCATCTTGACCGTGCTTGTACCGGCCCCGTCAAGGGCGGTGGTCAGATCTTTGAGGTGCCTGGCGGTCTGTGCCGAACTGAGTTTCCATTCCAGTTGTCCATCGGCGGCAAGTTCGTGCAACTGTCTCTGTAATTGCCTGGTCTGCCCCTGGCTTTCGCCCAGGGCACCTTCGAGGGTGCGGGAGTATTGCAGGCGGTTGGCTTTGTTTTCATAACGGGAGCCGAAGTCATAATAGGCATTGGACTGGCTGCCGAGGGCCAGAGCCGCGTCTGAGGCACCGGCCAGGGCATTGACATACTGCTCTTTGCTGGGATTCTCGCCCAGGGTTTTTCTTGTCAGATCCACAAGACTCCGTACCGGTTCTCTTGCTAAAGCTTCAGGTGCTAGACCGGTGTTGTTGAAGGTGACGCGCAGGTTCGATATTTCCCGGCGCATCTCGTAAATTAGGGCTTGATTATGGCTGAATTGGGCGTGGGGAAAGTCGGCACCGCGCTGGTAGATGAACTTGTTCAGTTCCTCCGCGCTTGGCACCGCCGGCAGTTTGCCGTCTTTCATGTTTTCGGTCATATAGGCTTTGATTTGCTCCCTGGCAAACTTGGCATCATCTGCAGTGAAGCCGTTCTTGCCTCTCACCGCTTCTCTTTCGAAACTGCGCTCTCCAAATACAGCCTTTTCCAGTCTTGCTTCACCCTTACTGAAGGCGCCGGCCATGCTGTCGTCCACCAGGGTTTCCAGGAATAGTTTGGGATTGGCTTCAAAAAGGGCCTGATTCCTGGCGGCATCGAGAAGGTGGGCGGTTTCATGATCAACTGTTTGACCGGGTTTGACGGACGAATCAGGGTCTCCCACATAGAGGTCAATGCGCCCGCTGCGCGGGTCGAACTGTCCCTGGGCGCCGGGATTTTCGGAGGCTTCTTTGAGATCGATGCCTATTTTTCGAGCCAGACTTTCGCCTTCTGCCAGCGGTATACCAGTGCTTCTGGCAATAAGATCACCGGCGTCCCTGACGAGGGTATCGGTGAGCTGCACTCTGGCCGCCTGCAACTCCTGCTCTTTCACCTGCAGGGTTTCCTTATCAAACCAGGCTTTGTTCTGCTTAAATTCAGCCTCTTGTTTGGCCAGGTTTTGAGCCTGCATATCGGCCTGACTGCGATAGTCCACCTGGTGTCCGGTGGATGGTTTGCTCTCGGCTTCTGCGTGGGAAGTTGGCTGTGTAGTTTCTGCCGGTCTTTCCGAAAGCAAGTTGCGGGACTGTCGAATTTGTTGAAAGAACGGTGCGATGGCTGCGTTCAGTGTTTGCTGGGAGAAGCCTTCTGCAGAGTAACCCGTACCTCTGAGGCTGGCAATCATATTTTCTGCCGCGAAATTGGCGGTGGCAGTGCTGCCTACCAGGGTGGAGAGATTGGTACCGCTTTTGGTGGCTAAGGATAGCAGCGATTCGCCGCCGCTCAGACCGCCGGTCAGCTTCAGGGAGGCGCGCCCCCCCAGGTGACCACTGCTAGCACCGAAGCTGCCTCTCAGGATGGCATCCCGTGCATCCTCCATGGTGAAGTCGGCCCCCCGGATCTTGGCCTCGGTGAATGATCCCAGCACGGAACCGCCGGCGCCGCTTGCCTGATTGAGGGCCATGGTGGTGGCTTCGTGCTTGAGGAAGGCCCTGGCTTCCGCTTCCATGGTCTCCTTCAGGGATGCTCCCATTAGTTTTCCGGCAACCGCTGCCTGGCTTTCGTCCAGGAGTCCCCTTTTAACCAGATCCTCGACCACGTCTCCAAGCATTTTACTGTCGGCTTTATAGGAGCCGGAGAGAATCTGCTGACGGATGGATTCGGCTACTTCTCTGGTGATGGTATCTTGAATTTCTTTTTTTGCGCTGGTGGAAAGTCCTTGCATGGCTGCATCCGAGAGCATGTTGCCGGCAACGCGACTGGCGGCTCTGGTGCCGATGCCGGCCATGGCTGCTAGTTCTGCCGGGCCGAAGATGCCTGTGAAACCATTGACCGCGCCGGAGGAAAGTTTGCCGAATATGTTTGAGGCACGGCTGTCGAAGTTGGAACCGGTCATGGTGGCAGTGGCTCCCAACTTGAAAGCGGCGGCGCCGGCGGTGAAGGAGGCCAGTAAGAGCGGAGAAGCGGCACCGGCAGTGCAAACAGTAGCAGCGGCGGCGGCTGCCATGATGCAGGTGTCGGCCACTAGATCGGCTCTCTGTTCCTGACTTTTGACATGGTCTTCAATGCTTGTGAAGACTTTGTCCTGCAACTGGTTTATTTCTTTGCCGGTGAGAGCGCGGTGCTCCTTGTGGGCCGCAGTGAGAGCGGTGGCGAAATCCCGGCTGCTTTCTTCCAGGGAAAGCCGGCTGGAATCAAAGCCGTAGTCGGCGCCGAAGGTGTCTACGGCAGAGGCTTCCTGTCTGGCATGTTCATAGCTCCTGTGGTCGGACCAGGTCTCATTTCGCAGGGCTGCTTCCAGTCTGCCTGCTTCTTTCACGGAGAATCTATTCTTCATATCGGTGAGCAGATCGCCGTCGTACTTGCCGGCATAGGCATCCAGCAAGGCCTGGCGTTTGTCCTGGGGCATAGCGGCAATGTCTTTGATAATTGCCAGGGCCGTATCTTCCTTGATAATGCCCAGTGTGAAGGCGCGCAGTTTGTCCTCGGGAAGAGCGGTGCCCTGCTTGAGCACTGCCTGGGCAATTTCACTTTGATCTTCAGTCAGCCTTGCCGATAGCCTCTGGGTTAGATCTCCCTTTTCCTTGTCGCTCAGGTCCGTTATTGCTTTTGAAGGGCTACCGCCACCCAGGGCTAGCAGATTTTCCACCACCTGATTTTGAGTGAGGTACTGATTCATTTCCTTTACCGGCACCAGTCCGCCATTGATGGCGGGCATTATAATGCGACTCTCCAGATCCGGTAGTATTTCGTAGCGGGTGCTGCCCTCTCCTTCCGGAATGGCCACCTGAAAGACAGCATTTACGGCTCGTTCAAAAGACTCCCGCAACTGCGGGTCTACTTTCAACCTCTCTCTCAGCTTCTCACCACTTTCAGTGCTGAGGCTTTCGTTGATGATCTTCATGCCGGCAGCTACGGAAGGACCTCTTGTGGCTGCCTCCTCCAGTAAGCAAGTGATGGCATCTTTCCTTGGACTGGCTGTGGGATTTTCTTGAATTTGCCGAAGCAGGCTGAGAGCTGCTTCCTGCCCGGTTTGAGAATAAGGCAGTCTTTCCTTCAATGCATTGGCCAGGTCATGGCGAATGTTTTCGTGTGTGGCATAGTTGGCTCGTTCAATCGGTGTCATCTTTTCGATGGCCAGCATGATGTCGCTTATGCCATTGGCGTTCTTTATGGAGTCCTTGATGTCATTCCTGACGTTGTCTCTGGTGGCTTCGAAAATGGTATTGTGGAAGCTATCCAAATTCTGTAGTTGCTTCCGTCCTTCTTCCGTTGCTCTCAGTTTCTGAAGCTGGTTCAGCCTTTCCACAGGATTCAGGCTTTCCAGATGCAAGGACAGTTCTCTACCAGCCTTAAACTGCTCCAGATTTTCCGCTTTCTCAAGCTTGGGTGCCAGGGTTATCAGTCGTTCTTCATTGCCTTCCTTGAAATCCTTTGCCATTGCCAGCTTTTGGTCCAGGAGCTTGAGGGCGTTTGTGGACCGAGCATCTTCACCGTAGCGGTCTTTCGCCTGCGCTTTCAGCATGGCGTGCAGTTCCGGGTTTTCCACCAGGCTCTTGATAGTGGCTGCGTCCAGATTTTCAACGCTTTTCATGAAGTTCTGAGCGCTGCCATGGGTGAAGAATCCGGCCTGTTTATCCAGTTCCATGCCTGCTTGTGAACCATAGGCGGCCTGCAGGTATTTGGCTTCTTTGATGTCCTTCGAGAACCAGTGCAAGTCCCTGCTTTTGGCTGCAAATTCGACAAAGTAGTTGTGTGCGTCTCTGGCCTGTTTTGCCTCGCTTGTCTGGTTCGTTTCAGAAAGTAGGGTACTGGCTGCTATATGTCTTGGGTCCCCCTGGTCTTTCTTGAGGTCGGAAGCCAGTTCGAAGCCCAGGCGAAAGCGCCCTCTGTCTGCCGCGCTCATGTTCTGAAAAATCTTTTCCAGTTGCTCCTGGGATGGACCTGTTCCCCAGTTGTTTTCTTCTATCTTCGTGATGGCGGAGGTCTTGCCTTCCCTCACATAATCTCGGGCGATGGTCATGAGCCGGCCCGGTTCCGATAGCGGCGAGAAGATGCCGTTTTCAAATTTGTACTTGCCGTCGGCTTGTCGCTTGTACTCAGGCACCAGGGCATTCTCCAGGCTTTTATCGCCGCCTTCCCTTTGAAACTCTTCTCTGGCCTGACTGCTTGAGCGACCGGCGAATTCTTTGAACAACTCCAGATTGTTCATGGCGATTTTGTTATTTAAGGCAACGATATTTTGTCTGGCTTCACCCCTGCTATCGCCCAGTGCTTCAAATTTGAAAGCTCTAGTGCTCTCGTTTAGGAGCGCTTTCTCTTCTTCTACCGTGCGCCGGTCGGAGCCCTTTTGCATGTAGAGGGCCATGGCCATCTGGTGTACCAGGGGGGCTTTTTCGTAACCCGGCAGTTGCTTCACTTCCTCCATGGCGCTCTTGTGATAACGACCTTCGTAGAGCTTGTTGAGGTTGTTTAGTTTGACCTGGTCAAGATTGGCCACGGTTTCGCGCATTTCTCTTTGCAGTACGCTGTCGTTTCGCTTGAAGAAAGAGTCTTCTCTCATCTCATGCATGGCCGCCCTCAGCTTGCCGGCTGTGATTTCAGCCTCCCGGGCGCTGACGGTTCGAGCCCTGGGGTTGATCATGTCAGTGAGAATTTCGCCCCGGGCCGACTGACCGAATTTTTCGCCGATGTAGTGACCGAAGGTGGAATAGTCATCAGAATGTTTCTCTTTGAAGGCGCGCCTGAACATCATGATTTGATCGGGGGTCATGTTTTCCAGGTTGCTGCGCAGGGCCTCGAAGCGGCGACCATTGGTCAAGTACCAGTCTTCATAGGCCGTCATGAGAGCATCGACCTTTTCTCTTGCTTCCTTACCGTCGCTGACCTGTTTGTACTTGTCCTGTCCGGCGTCCCTGCTGTAACTTGCGCCTTTCTCGAAGATGAAGAATTCCTGACCGGTGGTTTTGCTAATGCGCCAATCCCCATGTTCTACTTTGCCGGTGGAGTCTCTCCAGGTTGAGAGCATATGACCGATACTGGCTTCCCAGGTGTTTGTCTTGCCAGTGGCATCGGTTTCCACTACTTTGTTTAAAAGCCCGGCTTCATTGTAGGAATAGTCTTTAGCGGCGCCGGTATCGCTAATGGTGCGGGCGGCATTTCCATCTTTATCCCGAAGCAGGAGACCACCGCCTGCCGGAAAGGCAATGACCGTGCCGTCCATGGTGGTGATTTCTCTACTTGTCTCCAGGTCATTGCCCAGTCCAATCACGTCATTTTGTACTTGACTGACTCGCTTCAGCCTTCCATCCATGGTGACGGCCAGGCTCTCGACCCGGTGATCTCCGGTCCTTTCGTTTATGTAAATGCCCGTCTCCGGTGCTCCATTCTTTGCCGACCATTTCCCCTGCTCATCTGTGTAGCTTGTAATTTTAGGTATGGCACCTGGTTTGGTGTCAGTCTCATAAGTAAAGGTCATTTCCTTGCCGCCATGCTCTGCGGCACTGCGTCGAGCTGTAAGTACTGGATAGTCCAACCTCTGTCCGTCCTGACCTTTCAGGCTGAGATTTTGCCAGGTACGCATGGCACCGCTGCCGGTGCTTTCCTTCGTTTCCGAAAGTCTGCCGTCTTTATAAGAGTGTTGCACCGTGGTGCCGCCCGCGCTCACTTCTCGGGTTACCACCAGTCCCTCTTTCCCTACTGCTTCGTATTCTTTGAGGGAGCCGTCAAAGCGTTCTTCCACGACCTTGCTGCGGTCCTCTGAAAGGTGTCCGATTACGCCGGCGGCCAGATCAAGTACTACTACCTCTTTTTTCTCACTGCCTGGTATGAGCTTGCCGTTTGCGTCATAACCTTTCCATGTAATACCGTCTTCGGTGCTGCTGTAGGAGCCGTCGCCTTTCTCCGAATAGATTTTTGTAGGTTTGCCTTGTTCATCAAAGGCTCCTATCTTGAGCCCTTGCCTCTGGACGCCGCCGCGCTGTATTTCCAACTCCGAGCCGTTCTTGCTGAAAGTCATGACGGCTCCGTCTTGTCTGAAAAGACGAGCCCCGTCCTGACGCTCTTCTACTATCTGAAGCTGTCGGCCCGGTTTTGTTAGTTGCAAGTGACCGGAGAAGATGCTTTCTTCTTTCAGCTTGCCCTCGGAGTCTGGTTTTAGCTGCCGGAAGCGCCCACCCGGAAGACTCTCTATTCGACTCCCGTCTTGAAATTGCATGGCTCTAAAGGCGCCGCCCTGGTCTCCTTCTATGGTGACGCCGCTTTCCAGTTTGAGGGTGGTGGAAGTTATACCGTCCCTGGTTACCAGGGTTACACCGTCTGGTCTTTTGACTATTTTGGCTCCGTTTTTTCCTTCAACGGTTTCGGTGCCGGTGTTTCTGTCCAGGCTGTGTTTTTCACAGAGCATTTCGCCGCTCTTGTGCCCTTCTGCCTGTATGACCGTCCAGGCGTCGGTGGCATGGGGCGGTTTCCTGAGATGGGTCTTGAAATCAATTACCGGCAAGAGAGAGGAGGTCATGGTGCCGCCGCTCTTCACTGCTACAAGAGTGTCTTTCTCAGATTCTTGTTTGCTTCCTTTGTCGGCGCGGTTGAAGTGGTATTCGCTTATCTCACCGTTAGCGTTGACGACGCGCAAGGCGTAGTCCGCTCCTTCCGAACTTTCCACTCTTTGGATATGTTCCGGTCTCTCGCCGCGCTCTTTCCCGGCGGCGCTTTCTACCTCACGCCCCTGTTCTTTGACAAGTTGTTCGATGGTGTTGGCGTTGAGCTTTTGGTCTTGCTCCTTTTGCGCTTCAGGCTGTGGTTGCTCCAGAGCTTCTATTTCCTTTCTGAGAGCCTGATTTCCGGCCAGGGCCTCCAGGGCAGCGGCTTTTCCATCAAAACGAGTGGCGGTCTGGCCGGGGATGAGATGCAATTCCATGGGCGGGGTGGTGGCGCTGGCTTTGAGAGCCTCAGCCAGCTTCTCCTTCTCGCTACCTGCGGAAATTTCATGGTGAGCCGCTAAGACCAGGTTTGCTGCCCGGCTCTGGATGGGCTCTTGGCCCGCTCCTTCCAGGAGCATGCTCTTACCGATGATCGCCAGTGCTTGCCTTTCTTCTTCACTTAATCTTTGCCAGAGCGGCTTGCCGGTACTGGCGCCGGGCTCGGCCCGGTCGAGGGGTAATCTCAGACCGAACTCCTTCTCATGGGCATCCAGTGCTGCTTTTATGGTGGCGGCATTTTTGCCGTTCGGGTCACCCAGACTGAGTATGGCCAGGGCTGCCCGGGCATGGGGGTTGGCGATGCTCTCCGTGGTCAGTTCATCAAGCAGATTCCGCCCTGTTTTGAGGGTGATGGCGGTTTGATTGAAGAATTCCATATTTTTTAATTGCAGTTGCCCGGCGGGGCTAATCTTGTGGCATTGTTCGGCCTCGGCCTGGAGTTTGCGCTCGATGGCGGCATGATCTGCGGGCGTGGCGGCGGTCTTTAGCTCTGCCATGAGATGCTGGTTTCGTGCGCTCTCCACGCGACCGGCAAAGGCGTTCTCGCTGTTCCAATCGGCGCCGTCTCTGGTTGCTTCCATGATGCGGCGCACTGCCTGGGTGCGCGTCACCGCGTCAGCGGCCCCCAGCATCTTGATGGTTTTGTCTACTTCCTCCGCGCCTCCCAGCCGTTTCACTAGAAGGGCGGCCGTCTCTCCCGGCGGCTCTACTTTTGCCAGTCTTTGGATTTCCTTGAGGGCGGCAGTGGCGGTTTCTTCCGTGGTTCTTTTGGCTGCCTGGCTTTCCGAGCTGTCGTTCCTGGTCAATCTCCCGATGCTCTCCGCCATTTCCATGCTGGCATTCAATCCAAGCAATTCACGACCTTCGCTCTTTACCGGCGCGGCTTGCTGTTTGGGAAGAATCTGGGCAATTCGATCGTAAGAGTCGCGTACCGCTATTAGTCGTTCTCTTTCACTGAGGTTTCTGGTGAAAAAGATGCCTTTACCTGCAAACAGTTCTTGCGCTTGCTTGCTTCTGGTTTCCTCCTCCAGTCTGTCGCCCACATCCTGGCGGCGCGGCGTCAGCGGCCTGTTGTCTGTAGCGGTTGCACTTTCGCCCTCTTTGATTTCAATGGGGGCGGTGCCGAGGGAAGCATCCTTTTTATTGGATTCTTCCAGCTTCTTGGCCGTTGCCAGCTTTTCTGCTTCTATGTCGGCAGGCATGCTGCCTGTTGGACTTGTTTTGTCTTCCAGGGCCGAGCTGTCAATTGGTGCGGGCGGTTTTTCTTGCTGCTTGAGCTCGCCCTGCTCGTTTTCCTTTGGCTGCTCTTTCTTCTCTGAGTCCTGACTGCTTTTCATTTATAGTCTTGAGCCCAATTGTGTTGCCTTAATCTGCTTGTTTGCCACCCATTTGTAGAATTCCACCGGGCAGTGGGAATGAAACTTTTACGGGCGATTTCGGGGCGACTTACGAGGCTTCCATGGCTGATGTCTTTACTGCTGTTTCCACAGGTTCAGAGAGCCTTTATCCCTCTTGTCGGCAGCCCCAGTTTTCTTTGCCCTGCCTTGTTCTGCCTCCGCCTCAATCTTGTCTGGAGACCTCCGATGCTAATCTCGAATTGACTGCCGCCGACATTCTTTCTGTGTTGGCCCTGGAACTGGAGGGTTCTTTCACCGGTGCCGAGATCCTGAACACTGAATTGGTTCTGGCCCTGGCTCTCAGATTGCCTACCGGTGTAGATGTAGAAAAGAGTGTCAGTTTGAGTCTGGATTGTCTTTACTGGTTACACAGCCGTGCCTTTAAACTATTGGCGCTCTCCTGTAGTTGTCGGCTTGATGCTTATGCTCTCGAGTTTCTCAGTGACTCCGGCCTTGCCGTCCTCGATCGGTTGGACTTATCCAATCTCTGGCCCGGCAGTCTGGGAGTACTGACCTGGGGTACGCTCGGTGCCAGTCCAGTCTTCGTGCAAGACGGCGACTGATGGGTATTAAAGTACGGCAAAGACTACTTGTGTGGAGTCTGCATAATTTACGTCTAGAGCGAAGCCTCTTAGTATGTCTTCCGCTTCACTGGAGACGAATCTATCGGTATTGAGCGGCCTGGTTGTGTTGTAAGCGTCGGCTGACATTTTTATTAGGGCGCCGCTGTCACGGTCTGAAGCGCCTTGCTGGTTAAGAGGCGGAAAACTGTAGGAGGTAAGGTTCATGTGCGGTCCCTCGGTTAAGAAAATGCCTTCAGGTGTTTCACCTGCCTGGCTCCTCTAATCTAAGGGGGCATTGTTTCAAAGCTATTGCAATGTCGGTTCAGTCTGCCAGCATCAGGTCGTGCACTTGCTTGACTGCTCGGGCATGATCAGGATGATTGGGATCTTTATAGGCGTCTCTCAGTTTGACCAGCCTGGCCTGTTCCGCTGCAGGAAGGGCCTTGCTTTCTCCGGCCACCAGATCCAGTATCTCGGCGATATTGGCGGAGGCTTGCTCCGGCGTGCCGGGCGGCTCGCGCCATTCTCTCAAAATCTGGGCGGCCTTAGGCATGGTCTTGTCCAGCGGCTCGCTCACTGTGGTTTCCGCTGCCTTGGGCTTGAGCGGAGTGCTTGGTTGACCCAATAAATCTCCGTCTTTTCTGGTGCGCAGGCGTCCGATGATGTTGTCGTTCAAGACAGCGGCACTGGAGCCCTGGGCCAGACCCGTGGAAATAATAGATCGATCGCTAATCATGACTTGAGAAGCCTGTTCCACGTTTCTTCTGAAGGTGGCGTTTTGCTTCAGCTCTCTCTCTATGGCGGCTTGCCTTTCGGTGCCGCTCAGGGTCTTCAGGGCTTTGGCGTTGCCCCCCAGGTCTTCAATTTGCTTGTTGCTGAGAGAGCGAGCCAGGGCCGATCTGTCCAGGAAGAGCCGGCGGGCCGCCTCCACCGACTCGGTCAGAGCGCCGCCGTGATAATAAGCCCCTTCGGTGGTCTTGAGCACAATGCGGCCGTCTTTATGCAACTGCACGTCGGCAGCTGGGGCGGTCGGAGCATTTTTTCCGTAACTGCCGTTTTTGATTCTGGCTACGGCATAGCGCAATAGCTCGCCTCGGGCTGCCGAGTCCAACTGTTCTTTCAGGGTGGGGGAGGCATGTTCGGTGGCCTTCATATTGGAATAATTGCGGGCCCGTCCCAGGGTGGCGGCCATATCGTGATAGAGCGCCTTATCTGCTTCCATGTCGGCCAGTTTCGATTTCTGTTCGGCCCAGTCGATGAGAGCATTCAATTGTCTGGTGGCGTCTGCATCGCTCGCCCTGGTTAGGCTCGGGAGGGGAGGTCCATCGGCACCGAGCCTGAGCGCAGAGGGATTCTGTACCAATGACAGAATCTGTTGTTCTAATTCCGGTTTGAAGTCTCTGGCCCGGGCCGCTAAATCCACATCGAGATCGTCTACTTTCAGCGCCCCGGATACATCGAAGATTTCGTTGTCGATATGGATGACGCCGTCCTCTCGAATTCTAAAGACGTTCTTTTTATCAGAGTTGGCTGTAGCATCAAGGAAGTGAATATCGCCGGTTTTCTTGTTGACCAGGATGTAATCAGCACCGGCTCTATCTAGAGGCGAGCCGGCTTCGCTCGGGTAAATTTGCCAGTCCTGGCTAATTCTATTCTGCTTTTTGAGACGGGGCAGGATACCGTCTTTCTCGCTGGTGAGAAAATTCCAGACAGCCAGTTGGCTGCGTTCTCCCATGGAATGAGTCTGGCGAAATTCAGGTTTGCTGATGATATCGGCTTTGGTGTCTTCCAGGTGGCGTACGGTCTGCGGCAACTCCTCCTGTGACCAGTGCCTGCTCTCCACTACCGACGTACTTTCCGGCATTTCCAGTAAGCCGGCCTTGCGCAGGGCCTCCTGTGCTTCCGGCCTGGCTGTGATTTTATTTCTGATCTCTGCCGGGGTGTTGTCGAGGAAGTTCTGATAGGCCTGGGTTCGTTCTTTGGGACTGGCTTTCAGCCGCTCACCGATCTCGTTGAACCAGAGTTGAGCCGTCTTCTCCGGCAGGGTGCCCTCTTTACCTCTGGCGGCTAGCTCCTTAAAAAGAGCCTGGCGAAATTGTGGCTCGTCGGCTACATTTTTGAGGGCATAATTGAGGGCGCTGGCGTCGGCCGAGGCGAGGTTGTCGCCTTTCATCAGGGCCTTTGTAACGTAGTAGTCAGCGCTGGCGGCGCCGCTGAAGTTCGGGTCCTTCAGCCTGGGTTCGATGTTTGCCACTATGAACTCTTCCAGTTGCTCGGCCTGCCCCTGGTCATACTTGCCCAGTGCCTGCCTGGAAGTGGTCAGCGGTCCTTCGTACTTGAGGCTGACTCTTTCGGAGTTGGCGGTCACGACTTTTACTCGCACCGGTCCGGGCATGTCCTCGGTGAGACCGCGGATAGTGAACACTTCCCCTTCCCTGAAGCCCTCCGGGCGCCGCAGTTCGGTCTTAAGTTTGTTAGCCGGGTATTTGACCGTCAAGGAAGCATGGTCGAAGGTGACGGTATCGGAAGCAAGATCGTAGGAGCCGGCCTGCCCGCTGCCGCCCTCAAAGGAGAGGCGCGGTTTAGTGACTTTGCCGCCGCCGCTGACGTCCTTGCCCAGGCTCTCCAAATGTAGATTGGCCTGATCAGAGCTGCTTCTGCCCAGGTTTTCGAGCAAGAGCCCATCCGCTTCGTGGTCGGACCTGACAGGCTTTGGCGGCTCCACCGGCTTGTAGCCCCTATCGATGCCGCTTGCTCGCGCTCTTTGCCCGCTCACGAAAGCGTCCACTTCATGGGTGCGCATGTAATCTCGGTAGACTTCCTGACGACTGAGGTTGATTTCCTTCAACCGCTTCTCCATGGTTTCTTGCAAGAGTTTGGTGGCTGCCGTGGCTTCCTGTTTTGTCCAGGAGTCGGTGCCATATTTGAGATGAGCCTCCACTCGGTCGGCAAAGACTTGCACTGCATTTGGTGGCGTCGGCGTACCAAAAAGACGTTGATTGAGGGCTTCGCTTCCGTCCTCGTTCAGTCTTTGCAAGAGCTTGTAGGCGGCATTGGGGTCCTGTCCGAGCTGGAAGGGTTTGAGCAGGCTCTTTATAGTGCGGAAGTCGTTACCCAGCTCGATGAGCTTCTCACCGGCCGGCGCGTTCTTGCCGAAGGCCTGCTCAAGGGCGCCGGCCCTGGCCTTCTCGGCTGCTGTCAACTGCAAAGGTTCCATTTTCCCTCGGGCTGAAAGCATTTCTTTGGCAACGTCTTCGGATATTACCTGATTGGTTCTTTCCTTGAAAGTTTTGCGCAGCTGCGCCACTTCAGCTTCACTGATGTTCGCGGAATTGCCGATGTTCAAATCGTCAGCCATGCCGCGAACGATGGTGAAGTTCTGCTCGTGGTGGGTGAGTTCGTGGTAGCCGGCTTCAATCAAGTCTAGAGTGTTGTTCCTGCCGAGCAGTTGGTCGGGGTGCAGGGTGATTTCGCCGGGGCGGTAAGAGGCGGCAGCGCCGCTCATATAGTGCCCCTGACCGGCTTTTACGCTCACTTTCGGTAAGCCGTTAGCCTGGGTGAATTCGTCCATGACCCATTGCACGTCATCTACCCTTTCGCGCAGGGCACGGTTTTGCAGAGCGGTTGCTTCCGAATAGGCCTTTCTTGCCTCCAGGTAGTTTTCAAACGCTAACTTGTCTTGCGGCTGGTCTTTTACCAGTTTGGCAAAAGCCTCGGTGTCTAGTTCTCCACCGCGCCGGGGGAAGCCATAACGGTCTAGAAGCTCGTTCATCTTCTGACCGGTTTGGTCAAAGCGGGCCCGCTCTTTGCTGACTATGGCCGGTATCTCGGAGAAGTCCTGCTGCCATTTGCCGGTGACGCTTTCCAGGGTATCGATGAATTTATTGGTTGCTTCGCCATAAGCAAGCGGGCTGCGGTTATCCCCGAGTGCGTTTAGAAGTTTCAAGCGATCAGCGGTTCCAAGCTTCTCCCAGTCCCGTACCGGCACCCAGAGTTTTTCCTCACCAGCTGCAGTGGCAGGACTTCTGGGCTTTTCTATGGACGCCATGGCCGGGCTGAAATCTTCCTGAATCCCGCTTTCTTCCGGGCGGCGCCAGTGGGAATCTCTTCCTGTCCCAGTTCCAGTGTCCGCTCCCGTACCGGCTGTCCTGCTCTCAGGCACCGGGCCGGATGGTTCGCCATTGGAGGCTACCCCCGGCACTTCCTCGCTCTTGATGTTACCGTCCAGCTGAGCTTTGCCTTTGAAGGCCGCTATGCCGCCTTCCGCTGTTTTGGCTACCGCTCCGAAAACCAGGGCGCCGCCTGCACCTGCCAGGGTGGAATTGACCGTGTGTTTGCCGACATTGGCCAGGTTTTCGCCCACGCTCTTTCTGGAATCCCAGCTCATGGCTCCTTCCATGGCGCCGGTCAGACTGTTGGCGCCGCCGCCGGCACCGGCATTGAGACCCTGGGAGGTAGCCTGATAAACGAGCCAGTTGGCCGTGTGCTTGGTGAATTCTCTGGTGGCTTGTTCGGTCAGCTCTTTTTGTACTGCCGCCACGGCTACCTGCCTCAGCGGTCCCTCGATACTGGCATCCACAAGTTTTTCCGCCAGGGGGGCGAAGGCTTTCTCTTCAATTTTCTTGGCTCCGTTGGCGAGCAGATTGCGCATGGTGCTCTCGGTGCCTTCCGTGAGAATCTTTTCGTAGCCGGCTGTCAGGAAACCCTGGGGTTTGACCGCGCCTTCCACCAATTCCACCCCGGCTTTCTTGGCGATTTCTTCCAGGCTCTCCTTGCTCAAATTGGTGATAGTGGCTGTAGCTGCGCTGGTGGCCGCCTGCTGCCCTACTTTGAAGACGGCTGCCAACTGTGCTTGACCGAAGACCGAAGTGGCGCCGGTGAGGGCCCCGATGGTGGCATCTTTGGCTACCGTGCTCAGCCTGAAGTCGTAGTCGGAGCCCATCAGCGCTGTCTTTGTGCCTACCTTGGTGGCGGCGCCGCCTGCGGCCAGAGCGGCTGCCAGGATAGGCAAGTTGGTGCCGCCTGTGGCGATGACGCTGGCTATGGCACCACCGGCAATGACAGCATCGGCGGTGTAGTCGGCTGCGGCGCTCTTGGTTTCCCGGTGATTGTCTATGGCCTTGGAAAAGTCCTCAAGCATCAGTTTCATTTCTTGCGGACTTGTGGTTTTGCCGGCGCGGTTGGCATCGGCAGCGGTTTGCAGCATGGAATCAAAGACATCGTCGGCTTGCTTGCCTGTGGAGCTGACAGCATCGGCAAAGCCGGCTCCAAAGCCGCTTCTTGTGCTGTAGGCTTCGTCCTTTGCCAGGTCTACCTGTTCCACCATCGACTTTTCTTTGGCCAGGATTCTCCTGGCTTCAGCCAGGTCTTGCCCACCCAGTTTGTCCATCAAGTCGGCTTCGAAGCTGGTGCCATATTTAGTGGCATAGTCGGCCTTCATGCCGGCCAGTTTGTCTTCCGGCACGCCTTTGAGAATTTCCACCAGATCTTTGCCGCCTCCATAGCCGAGGCAGAGGGCGCGAATTTTGTCTTCCGGTCGGTATTCTCCCTGGCTGGCTGCTGCCAGAGCAATCTTTCTCTCGTCTTCGTTCAGATGACTGAGAACCTCTTGCCTGTATGCGTCATCGTTCAAAAGGCGGTCTCGGTTCTCTTTGGAAGAACGGGCGATATCTTCGTAAGTAGATTCTTCGTCGTCGGAAAAGTAACCCTTCGATAATGCGGTCATCTTCTCGCTTGAGATGGCTCCCTTCTTGAGCAGATCTCCCACGAAGTCGTCATACATATCATTGCCGAGAGCTTCTCTGCCTGCCTTTTCAAAGGTCTGGGCAAGTTTTCTGTCCGCTTCGTTCTGGGGGTTGACTATGCGTTCTCTCAGCGTCGGATCCTGATTGAAAGCATCGCGAATATCCCTGATCGCTTTGTTTTCATCAGTGTTGAAATTTGCGGCATGGGCTGTCAATTTGGTTACTATGGAAGCTTCCGGCTTTTGATTGCTCTCTACCTGCTTAAGAAGCCGCTCTGCTTCTTCCCTGGTGTCGCCGCTCATGTAGCGCGCTACCTTCCTGTCCAGTTCTTCCTTGAACTCTCTGTCTTTCTGATAGCGCTGCCGGTCTTCTGCGGACATGGCGGCGATGGACTCCAGCATGCCCCCCTGGTCGTTTCTGTAGAAATGCCATTTCTCTTCCATGCGGTCCAGCACGGAAACCTTGCCGCTGTCGGCTGTGGCCTCGAAGCTGTCGGCTTTCATTTTTGTGTCGAATACCTTGAGCAGCTTCTCTTTCTCTTCGCCTGTCTTATTCAGGCTTTCCAGCATAAGCTCCAGTTCTCGCCTGGTACCCTGCGGGTCGGCCTTGGCTTCTTCCCATTGCTTCTTGCTCATGTTCTCCAGGCTGGTGCCGATTTCCTGGGCCGAGTCGTTCCAGAAAGTACCCCGGTGTTTATCCAGCTCGGAGGCTATGGAGCCACCTCTTCTGTTTATTTGCGATTCCCAACGGGCAAGCTCCGTGTCGTTGCCGGCTGCTTCCAGGCTTGAGCGCAAGCTGGTGTGCTTTTCCATGACGCTATTGCGCTCAGTCAGCGACATCTTATTGAGCCTCTCTTGATCAGACTCGCTCAAGGTGCTCTCCTGTCCCCTGGCAGTCTCTTTCAGGTGGCGCCCGATGCGATAGTCGCTGCGCTCGCTTTCGGTCATGCACGAGAGTGCCAGTTCGATGCCCTTGGTGTTGTCCATGAGCACGCCGGTGTTTTCCTTCACCTGTGTCTCAACCGAGAGTTTGCCGGCCTGGGCAAAGTCGCGGGCATGACTGAGGTCCGAGCCGGACCACTGAGCTTTCATGCGCCGGTCGCCGTCGGCATTTAGAAACTGCAGCCTTTCGGCCGGGCTTCCGTCTTTCATCACCTCTTTGAAGAATTGCAAGTCGCCCGACTTGAGTGCCAGGTCGCTCAGCTTTTGAAAGTCGCCGGGCTCTCTTTTGTCGTTGCCTTTCAGGTAAGTGAGCAAGGCTTCCCTGGTTTCCGGCTTCAGGTGCTTGTTTTCCTCGATGGCTTCTTTCAAGGGTTTGCCGGTCTTCTCTTCGAACTCCCGGGCAATAACCGCTACCTGGGCGCTGCTTGCCGTGCGCAGGGAGTCTCGCAGGTCTTTTTCGATAATGGAATTGGAGCGACCCGTCCACTCTCCCCTTTCTGTCAGAGCCGTATTGATGCGGTCAGCGGTTAGACTTTCCTGGTTGCCGTCCTTTCTATTGAGGGCGCCCAAGAAGCGGGTCTTATCAGAGCCGGTCATGAAGGACATCTCTTGCTCGAGGTTGACGCCGTATTTTTTCTTGTAGATCTCGTCGATTACTTTGCGCTCTTCGGTGGAGCGACTCTTCAGGAGTTCGATTATTTTCTCTTTGTCGGCCCAGCGGGCAATGTAGTTGTCGTTACCCGTGGCTTGCCTGAGGGCTTCGGCATCTTTTTCCAGGGCGGTGCGATCGAGAGGTTTTTCAGACGGCTTTTCGGCGGGTTTTTCCTGCGGTTTTTCTTTAGTCTTGCCATCTTCGATGGTTACCGCAGGTAAAACGGCGGCTGTGCTTGAATCACTGCGAGTCTTTTGAGCGGCCTGGTTCTGTTCGTGATTGTCTTTGGGCGTGAATTCCTGCACTACCTTGGCGGCAACGGCAGCCTCCGGCTGCGATTTATCGTCGCCGCCGTCTTTGGGGAGGTGCTTTACATCGGTTGCCACGATAGGAGATACCGGCCCGAGGGGTTACATGTCTATATACCCGCAAAGCCCAGTTCTTGGACAGCCTCGGGACTTTTTCAGTCGCTTCTACTCAGTTTGAGGGAGTGTCCGGTCTCGGAGGCTGAGACTCCGTACTGGTGCCTGTTTTACTGGCGGGGGCCGGCGCGCCGCCAGGGGCGGCCTTACCTGCGGGCAATATTAAACCTGTCCCCGGCTTGACGGCGTTTGGGGTGCCGACACCGGCAGCCGGTGTCTCACCGCTGCGGTCTTTCTTCACCGGCATCGTATCGTCGTTATCGGGGATTGGGGCGCCGGCCGGCAGTACATTGCCCACAAATTGATGATGTTCGCTTTCCCCGCTTGTGTAGTAGCGTTCGTTCAGCATGGAGGGCTCGACCTGGAAAATATTCATGTCGCGCGGACCTTCGAAACGCCCCATGGCTTTACCAAACCTGGCTCTGAGAGAACCGGCCGGGGCAGCCTTGCCGCTATCTGTGGTCTCGTCCGCCAGCGCAGGTGAGGGCAGGGCAAGAAGCGCCAGCAGCGCCAGGGCCATGAGTGCTGATTGAAGATTGGGCATGTTCAATTCCTACCGGACTGATAGTTACATTTTAGCGTGACTGTCGTTCATTTTAGAGCGGCAACTCTTTTATAAATTTCGCAAGCCTCTGTTTCCTTCCCCTGCTTGTAGAGGCAGTCGCCAAAAGCTTTGAGCAACCGGCGTCGAATTTCCTTCGACTCAATTTTCTCAAAACCCTCCGAGCTAATGGCTTCGTTCATAAGTTTACTTGCCTCATCAAGCTTCAGTTCTTTGAGCAAGAGGCAACCCATTTCTCCTTTCACCGCCGCCTGTGCGGCACTATCAGTAGTGGCTATCTCCGGACTTGTTAAATATTCTTCTAAGGTGGCTTGCGCTTTTGCCATTTGACCCAGATTTAAGCGCTGCTCTGTCAGATTTAGCAGATCTTCTATGGTTCGATTGGCGGCTCTTCCCTTCAATTTAGCCGTCTTTTGCAAATCCAGTTCCAATTGTTTGATGAGCTCTTCCCTTTTGCTGGTATCAATAGTAGTACCGGAAGCGCTCCGTCCGTACGTGGCCAGTGCCACCTTTGGTGGTGTCATCGAAGGCGGCGCTGCCTGCAGCGCGAGCGTTGTTTTGCCGTTATGGACATTGTAGGTGAAGGAGAATTCAATGGCTACTTCGTCGCTATAGAAGTCCAGCTGGCTTGTGAGGGGCAGGGTCACGTGATCAAGGGCGCTGAGAGCGGCTCTGTCCATGTGCGTGTCACCGCTACTGGTTTCAATGCGGCAGTCTTTTAGTCGGCCTTGTTGACTTATCTTGAAGTTAGCCACTGTGATTCTAGTGGAATTTGACTGGGGCGGATGCCACTGCTGCTTGATCAAGGTGCTGACTGTATTCATAAAGCGTCTGGTAGCCCCTGCAACGGTGCTTTCAACTTTCTTGGCCTCGAAACTATTTCCGGCACCTTTATAACTATCTGCCAGAGCTTTCCTGAAGAGGTTTTCCATGAGTGGGTGATCCGGGCTGTAAAATCTCTCGAGTTGTGGGATGGAAGGCTCCAGAAGCCTCAGAGCTTCCTGATATCGCTTTTTCTCAAGCAGATCATTGCCCATTTCCCACTGCCAGGCCGGTGCGTAGCGGCAGTCGCTCTGGGCAATTTTCTTGAGAGTTTCAATATATTTGGCCAGATAAGGATCACTTTTTTTGAAATCCTCTTTGTCGCGGTAGTTCGTCATTAGTAGCCAGTAAGTCTGGGCCAGAAGCTTTGGTTCGCTGCTTCCTACCAGGGAAAGGGCACTGTTTAATTCTTGGTCGGCTGCTTTCAAGTCATTCTGGTCATGTAAGGTCTTTGCCTTCTTGACGCGGTCCTGCCAGGCTGCCGGGCTTGCTACTCCGTAAAAAGGACCTCTGCCTTCATCCTCAGCAACGGCTGCAACTGTGACCGGCACGAAGAAGAGCAGGCACAAGGCAAGAATCTTGGCTGCCCGGGTAAGTTTGCGCACTATAAAAACTCAGGCTCCGTTAGCGCCAAGTGGTGAACTGGCTTTGCTGTCCTTGTTACCTGTATCCTTCTGGGCTTCCAGGTTTTCTTCTTTGGGCGGCGGAGCGGCAATTTTCGTATCAGGTGTCACCACCACCACAAAGTCTGATGAGGCGCGGCTTTCCGGTGAAACATTGACGGGGTATGTTTCCAGTTCATTGACCGATTTCTTGAGCTTCTCAGTCAATTCGTCATCGGCTCTGAAAGAAGTCTGGATGACCAGTTCGTGCTGGCATTCGGAAAGCTCGGCTCGCTGGCGCCAGCGCACGTTATAACCCTGTTCGTTCAGTTTCGCTTCCAGATTCTTGGCTGTATCTTCATGACCGCGCGGATAGCGGATTATCACTGATAAAGGTTTGCTGGAAGAGGCCTGGGCACATTCGGAGTTGACCAGGTCATTTGAATAGGATGCAACCGTTACTGTGTTTTCTTCTGTGATGTCGCTGTTATGCACGGCATGGATATTGGCACCGGTATTGGTGGCAATGACGGAAACCGAAAGCGGTGCGCCGGCCAGGCGGTGTAAGACCAGTGCGGCGGTGTCTGGGCTCGGTACCCAGTAACTGCCGCCATTGATGGTGGTGGGTTCGCCCGGCAGTGTCGCCGTTTGAATCTGGTTTGTTTTCAGGTCTTTGCAGAAGCCGGCTAAGCGCAGCATGTCGGCCGGTTCAAGGTCGGTTCTGACATATTCACTGGCCAGTTTGCAAAGCTCCGGCAATTTCAAAAGCACCTGCGGCTCTTCCAGCTTCTTTTTCACCTGGCGTAGGAACCACTGTTGTCTTTCAATGCGACCGATGTCGCCTCTGGGATCGTGGCGAAAGCGCACATATTCTTCCAGTCTGGTGGCATCAAGCTTGTTTATACCAGGCTCCAGGGCAATATTGAGACGACCGGCCCGGTCTTTGTAATGCATGGGTTTTTCTACCAGCACTTCTACCGGTCCCAGGGTCTCGAACAATTTCTTCAGACCATGGGTGTCTATCACCATGTAGTGGTCGATGGGCACGCCGAAGTCTTCGCTGACTGTCTTGACAGTTAACTCGGGACCGCCGAGGGCATGGGCGGCGTTGATTTTTTCAACGCTGTGGCGGGCATCGGCGATGCGCACCCGGCTGTCTCTGGGGATGGACACCAGGGCTACTTTCTTGGTCTCCGGGTCGAGGCTGGCTAAAATTATGGTGTCGGAACGGCAACCGGTGAATCTTTCTGTGTCTCTACCGTTGCTGTCTACTCCCAAAAGGAGCACATTCATGCGGCTTTCCAGTCGCGGCCAGACATTGACCATATCCAGGGGCGATTGTGGTTTAGGTTTCTCGGCTAATTTGCCGCTTGCCACCCGCTGCACCGCTTTCTTGGGACCGAAGCCCAGATAATGCAAGCCCTGCATGGCGCCAAGACCGATGCCCACGCCAAGGACCGTGGCCAGCACCATTTGCCAAACGGGCGGGGTGCGGCTACTCTGCAAATCGCGACTGTAGTTGTTCTTGTTCATGCTAGACATTTTGTGCCGCGTCCGGCTGGTTTCATATCCACTTTATGGTTAGCTTCGATACTTTCGATGAAAAATGGATGTAAAAATCCTGATCGCTTTAATTTAGATCCCCTGAAGATTTCTTCCTCTATAGAGCGCCGGCGGACAAGCCATGATTATGCCAGAGGAGAGGGCATGATACGACATTCTTAATCTGGATGCCAAGACATCGCGCAATATATCTATATTTGATTATGGAAATCCACCATTCAGCCTCCAGGTTTTATACTGACGGCAAGTTGTTGCAGTAACTGGCGCTACTGAGCCAGGGACCAAAGAGGATTAAACGTGCTTTTATTTTTAGATACCGCCAATCTTGACGAAATTCGTGAAATTGCCGCCTGGGGCGTACTTGACGGGATTACTACCAATCCCTCCCTGGTCAGTAAAGAAAAGCAGGATTTCAAGAAGCTAGTGCAGGACATTTGCCAGATAGTACCCGGACCGGTCAGTGCCGAAGTTGTGGCCACTGACCCGGAAGGCATGATTAAGGAAGGTCGCGAGATTGCCAAGTGGGCTCCCAACGTCATTGTTAAATGCCCCCTCACCCCGGCCGGTCTGCAGGCCACCAGTGCTCTCGCTAAGGACGGCATCAAGGTGAACGTCACCCTCTGCTTCTCCACCAACCAGGCTTTGCTGGCCGCCCGCGCCGGTGCCTACTTTGTCAGCCCCTTCGTGGGTCGGCTCGACGACATTAACCAGGATGGCTCCGCCCTCATAAGTGAAATCGCCCAGATGTTCGCCATCCATGACCTGGAAACCAAAGTGTTGGCTGCCAGCATCAGAAATCCCGTGCATGTGACCCAGGCAGCACTTGCCGGCGCCGACATCGCTACCATGCCCTACAAGATCTTCAAACAGTTGGTTTCCCACCCCCTCACCGATAAAGGGGTTGAGTCCTTCCTGGCTGATTGGAACAAAGCGAAAGACTCCGTTGGCGCCGTTCTGGCCGCTAAGTAAGTCTCCACTTCATTAACGCCCTTAGTTTATAGCCGGTCGCTTAGAAGTTGGCGGCCGGCTATATTTATAGGCAGCTAAATGGGTCGCAAAGGGCGTAAAGTAGAAGCAGGAAGCCTCGGTTAAATAGCTCAAGGTAGCAAGCTGAAGAAATAGCGCGGGAGATTTTCTTTGCAGGCTGAGACGATAGTCGGAAAATTTGGCGATAAAGATGAAAGCTTCGGTCCCAGCGGCTTTCTAGAGTTAGGCGGCAATACGCTTGTTGTCGACTTCGGCAATATCTTGATGTCCGACACGGTGGTGGGCTTTCTCTACGAAGACGGGCATTTGAAAATAATGGGCGCCAGCCAGAAAGATTCGCAGGAACTGCGCGTCATCGATGACCTGGAAGCCTGCGTCTTTCGCGGCATCGATTCGCGGGGTTTAGAGTTGGTTCTGCCCCTCACCCAGGAAGGCGGTCCCACCGGCGATCTTTACTATAACGAGATTCAGTACCTGGTCATAAATGGGCGCGTCTCCACTGCCGAACATGAACTGGTCGGCATTATGGACGATAACCTCAATCTGGCGGTGCGCGACCATTACACCCGCACGCCCTTTCGGCGCGTCGACGAAAATAATATGCTTTCCTTCTATTTTGACGGTGCCACTTCCGCCGGTAAGGCCATCAAGAAAGACTTTCTCAAGCCGCTCTATCGGCGCGACAAACCTTATTTTGAAAATGAGATCATCAGGTATTTTCAAGACTTCGATAAACTGGGCGTGCAGCAGAAAAAATACGTCCTCGATAGTCTGGGTATCTGGGCCAAGAGTGGTCTTTTGCAGGTAGTGCGCAAGAGCGAAGGCAACTGTGCCATGGGTAATGTCAAGCATGGTGCCGCCGGTGTCACGCGGGTTCGCACCGGTATGGTCGATCTGGATGCCGCTGAATTCGATCGCGATATCGATCTCTTCAAGCGCTTCGGTGCTCTGGCCAGCGTCTCTTCTCCTTTCCCGCCCCATGTGGAAGTGCGAGTCAACCTGGTGGTTTCCCATGAATTCGGTCACCAGTTGCAGTTCTGTCTTTCCCAGGCTTCCCAGGACCGCATTGCTGATCTTTATCAGGGACGGCTGACCAGAAGCCGCCGCACCAATCCGGCCCCCAACGGCTACGAGGGGCGCTCCGAACTTTTGCGACCGGAAAACGTCATGAGTCGACTTTTTATTTCCGGTTATTCTGCCACCAGCAAGGAAGAGTATTGGGCGGAAGCAGTGGCGGCCTTTTCCGTGCCGGAAAGCCGCAAGATCTTGAACGATATGGACCCGGCTATCTGTCAGATTCTGACTGAGATTCTCTATCATCCCGAGCAGCATCTCTCCGCCGTTCTTGTGGAACCAATTTTAGACCTGCAGGCATCACTTCGGGCCGGCAAGGCGTTACCCGAGGATTTGCTGACTTGCTGACTGACGTACTTACAGATTTAGCCTTACGAATTTTTTCAGGTTGGGAAGGGCGGGTTGTCCTGGCTCTTTCTCTTACGTTGACTGTGCCGGCTTTTGCTGCCTCGCCCACCACCGATGCCGTGCTCAAGCCCATAGACCCCAGCGCCGCTCAACTGGATACGCCCCCGGCTGCCGAACCGGCGCCTGGCTCTACTGGCGGTGCCAACCCCTTCAATTCCAATATCCAGGGGCAACCTCTTGGTCGAGGGGACAAAGCCGGTTTTGGCGGCTCCGGTCTCAGCATGGAAACGCCCCAGGAAGATGCCTCTCCTCAGGATGAACTGCGTATCGCCGGGCTTGAACAGAAAGCCTTTGGTACCACCTACAATGAACACGAGGTGGTAGACCGTCTTGATCACCTGGAGAAAGAGGTCTTTGGTTCTGCCAAGACTGGTTCTCTGGCTGAACGTTTGGGTCGCCTCGAAACGAAGTTATTGGGCGGTAGCGCTTTCGGGGCTGGAGCCGGCAGACCGATGCCGCCACCGCCACCGGTGCAGGGTTTCCCGCCTCAACAATTGCCGCCCCAGGGCGGAGGCGGTATGAATCAGGGGCAATACCGTCCGCCTGTGAATTCTCCTCCCCCTTACCGTGAGCCCCAGCCATATAATCAGGGCAGCCAGGGTAACCAGGGCAACTTTCAGCCCCCGAACCAGAGACCCAGTTATCCACCCAGCGGCTACCAGCAACCTGGTTCTCCGCAGGGAAATTTTCCTCAGGGCAATTTCCCTCCTCAAAATCAGGGCGGCAATAATTCACAGTATCAAAACTACGGGCAGCCACCGGTCAGCTATCAAAATCAGATACCACCGCCGGTGCAAAGACCGTCTGCCAATTTTGCCCCCTTTCCGCCGGGAAATCCTCAAGGAAATCCGCCGGGAAATCAAATGGGCTTTCCGCCTGGAGCGCCCCAGGCAGGGGGCGGCTTCAGTTTAGATGCCTCCATGGTAATAGCCGGTTTGCCTTATGATCCCGTGGTGGGTGATTACCTGCCTGCCATTCGTAAGTTTCCTGGTGCGGGCGGCGGCATCAGTTATGCCCAGTGGCGTAAGTTTCCGGTGCGCGTGCGCGTACCCCAGGGGTCTCCCGATAGCTGGAACCGTTCCATAGAAGCGGTGATAGCGCGCTGGGGGCAATATGTGCCGGTCAAAATTGCCCTGCCCAAGGAAGATGCCAATGCTGAAATAATCTGGGTAAATACCTTGCCCAAAGGGCTTCTTGGTGTGACTCGCTTCGGTATTAAAGACGGTCAGATGCGCACCTGGGTCTATTTGCTGCGCCCCAGTTTTTACCCGCCCGAGATTCCGGAGCGCTCTTTGTCGCCCGTATTTATGCGGGAAATGGGGCATGTGCTTGGCTTGCTCGGGAAGAGCGATAAGAATAGCGATATCATGTATCAGGCTGAAAGCACCGCCGGTAAAGCGCCGAGCAAGACCGCACCGCCAGCCGGTGCGCGTGCTCAAGCGCCCGTGGTAAATCTGAAAATTGCGCCAATCAGTACCAGAGACATAAACACGCTCAAGCGCATCTATCAGTCGCCGCCCCTGCCGGATAACCTGACTTTGAACGAACCCATGGAGTGGGCTACTTCTTATTAGGGAGCATTTTGGCTTTGATGGAAGATGTCGGTGCGGCGGAGCCCCTGTACAGAGTTATTCGCAAGATACGCCGTCCCCAGTCACTGCGCGAACTGATGGCTGCTTGCTTGCGCAGTATTTACATGGGAGATCCTTTTACCAGGGAAAGTGACGCATTGCCTGCGCTTCCTGAGCGGCTGCGGAAAGCAGTTACTCTAGAGGAATGCCTGATCGCGGGAATTCGCTGTCAGGTCTATCGTCCAACCGGTCGCGATGAGCCACTGCCACTGCTGTTATACATGCATGGGGGAGGGTTTGTAATTGGGTGTTCCGAGGACACTGATTACATAACGCGAATGTTGTGCGATCTAAGTCAGGTAGTTGTAGTCAGTATCAATTATCGATTGGCGCCCGAAACGGTTTTTCCGGGAGCGATTCTTGACTGTGAGCGTGTCCTGGAAAGTGTTTTAAACGAGAGCCTCAAATTTAGTGTTGCTGCAGACTGTGTTTACCTTGCCGGTGATTCGGCTGGAGCCAACCTTGCCCTAGCCCTGTGGACCCGACTGGGAAAACGGCAGAACCAAGTTAAGGGCATGGTCTTGCTGGCTCCCTGGTTGGATATGGAAGTGGAAAAATACGAGTCCTACAACCGTTTGGCACCGGAAGGGATTGTCTTTGATGCTGCTTTTATAGGGTATGCAAGGGCTGCATATGTGGGTTTTGAGAAATGGCGCCACCCGCAGGTGAGCCCAATTTATTCCTCATTACTTGAACTTCCACCGACCATAGTACTGATTGGCGAAGAAGACCCATTCATAGATCAGGCTCTTGCCTTCAAGGAAAGAGCCCGGGTGGTCGGCTCTCAAAAGCTTGAGGTGAAGGTGTTTGCGGGCATGCCCCACTGCTTCTACTCTTTCCCTGGATTATTTGAGGAAGAGAAAGCATGTTATGCGGCCATTGCCGAGTTTTTGCGCGGGCATGACGGCCTGCTTAGCTAGATTGCGGTTAGTTTGCCGCATAGCTTAGTGAGTTGGCAAAGCTAAGTCAAATCCTCTGCTTGAAGTACGGCTGCTATTTTTGTGATCGTATGAAGAGATACGCAGCCGTAGTTTTCTGACTCGTATTTTTGAATCATATTCTCATGCATGCCAACTCGTTCAGCTAATTGTCGCTGAGTCCAGTTTCTATGAAGCCGCCAACGTATTAGTAAGGAGGGCAGCTGCTCTGCATACTCTGCTACTGGTGGAGGTTCTTTCTTCCCCTGCGTGACCGCTTCATATTCTTCTATATCAGCCCGCAACTGCTTAATCTCTTGTTCTATGGCGAGCTTCTCTTCCTGGAGCAACCAGGCTGGCTGTTCTCCGTTTATGGACCTTTGTAGATAAATATCGCGATTGCCGAGCCACTTCTTCAGTGCAGCCTTTGCGCATTTATATTGTCTTTCATTCTTGAGCATGGTCTTCCAGCCTTAGCTTAGTCGGCAGGAGCCGCTCAGGACATGAATGCCCGGTGGCATATTTCCCAACGAATCGAAGTCCGGCAGCATAACCCAATCATATCGTTGGGTCGCGGGGCTGTCAACTTGTCTCAAACCTTGAAGCTTTCCGGAAGGCAATCGAAGCACCAACGGCGGCAGGGTTTTATGGAACCTCTCCGTTAACTAAGAGAGCCTGGGAAAGTTTTCTGTGCTTCCCGGAATTAGCATGACAAGCAGCGGCTTTTCCTGCTCTGGGCTCGGAGTCGTCATTTCCGACCAGACCATAATTCCCGTTACAGTGGAACCGTCCTTCCGAATAACTTCTACGAATTCCGGTTCTAGAGCTGGCCTTCCACGCATGTAGGTTAGAAGTTCTTGCGGCGTTCTTTCCGTTTTTATGATGTTTGCCAGATTCAAAGGCTCCCCAGCAGTCTTCACGTTACTCTGGGATACGAATCCTGCCTTCCGGTCGTCTATTCCCAAAATGAGGCCAGTCTCTCCGTTAACTATGATGAGGCTGCTGGGAATTGACTGCAGGAGTGCTTCAACTCTTTGAAGTGATTCCATCAAAGGCTTGAGATTAAACATCTGCCTGTCCCATTTAACCGTCAATAACTATTGGGCTGACCCGTACTTGTCACCTTGTAGCCCTGGGGCAGGCTGAAGAGGGCTTCTGAGGGGGGCGCCGGTGAGTAGGTTTTGAGGGTCATCTCGCTCTTGTAGCCTTTGGCTTCCGTTACCGAATGCACCGTGATGCCTGCTTTTTCGTCCGACCACACCTCGGTGAAACCACCTTCCACAGGCATTTTCCAGCCGTGGCACTTATGCCCGGCGATGTCCTTGCTGCCGAGGTCCTGGGCTTTCTTTTTCTTAGCCAGTTCAGGGGTCATCTCTCCCTCGTATTCGGTGGAAATAGGAGTTTTCATGATCATCTTCTGGGAGTCGAGGATGGAATAGGAGAATTTGCCGGGGTAGTCGATCAAAGAGATGATTTTGTAGGCCGGCGTGCCGCTTTCCGTGCGCAGCTTGCCCTTGCCGTCGGAGCACATGCGGATGGTGGAGACTGAATTCTGGCTTTTGGCTTCGTAGGTAGCATCGTAAACCTTTGGATATAATTGCCCGGCCAGGGCTGAGGGTGCCAGAACTACCATGGAGGTTCCCAAAACCAAAGCTAATGCGGCTTTCATAAACATTTACCCCTGCTAATAGCCGCCTTCTTGGCTGGCCCGGCAAGAGGATATCACCCTTTCTTTGAATTTGCTCATGCTCATTTAGCCTACTTCGGTGGACAATTTGACTTGATTGATAGCAGCAGTCGGTATTGGACGGAGTCCGAGCCGGTGCGCATTTAGTACTGTTAATCCAGTACTGACTACTCGGGGGAAAGAAACGTGGCTGTCCAAACTCAGGAAATTACTATCGCCCACTCTCCGGATTCGGACGATGCCTTCATGTTCTATGCTCTGGCCAAAGACAAGCTCGATACGCGCGGTCTGACCGTGCATCAGGTTTTGAAAGATATTCAGTCTTTGAACCATGATGCCATCAACGGCCGCTATGAAGTTTCGGCAATTTCTTTCGCCGCCTATCCTCTCGTCAAAGAGCGCTACAAGCTCATGCCTTGTGGAGCCAGCATGGGCGACAATTATGGTCCCATGGTGATTGCCAAGCCGGGCGTTACTGCCGAGAATCTCAAGGGAAAGACAGTGGCTATTCCCGGTAAGTTGACCACGGCTTATTTGACCATGCAACTCTGGCAGCCCGGACTCACCGTGGTGGAAGTGCCTTTCGATCAGATTATCGACTACGTAGTGGCCGGCAAAGCCGATGCCGGTTTGATTATTCATGAAGGGCAGTTGATGTTCCAGGAAAGCGGTCTTGAACTGATCGTAGATCTCGGTGTCTGGTGGCAGAAAGAAACCGGTCTACCCCTGCCCCTCGGCGGCAATGTGGTGCGCAAAGACCTGGGCGACAAAATGGTCAAGGAAGTGACCGAGCTCTTCAAAAGCGCTATTGTTTTCGCGCTTGAGCACAGACAAGATGCGCTGGATTACGCTATGACTTTCGCCCGCGACATGAAGCGTGAACTGGCTGACAAATTTGTCGGTATGTATGTGAACGAATTGACTGTCGATTACGGTGAACGCGGACGCAAGGCTGTCACCAAGCTGTTTGAGATGGCTTTCGAGAAAGGCATCACCACAGAACTTATTGTGCCTGAGTTTGTAGACTAACCTGAGACTTTGCATCGTTCACACTGGTGATGAAGTTCTTCAGGGCTTCCAGCACGCCCCGACCGGGGTCCTGGTACACATCATTGTGGTCGGCGCCTTTAACTATGAATAGCTGCTTGGGTTCGCTGGCTTTGGCGAAGAGTTCTTCCGAATAACGGCAGGGCAGGGTCTTGTCCTGGTCGCCGTGCATCAGGAGCAGCGGTGGGTGCGACTTCTGTACGGCTGCCAGATTGTTCAGCTGGGGCTCCACCATGACAAAATCAGGCAGGGTGCGCATGAAGAAGAGCTTGTCCCGAGCCGTGCTCATCAGGGAAACAAAGGGCGATTGCAAAATTACTGCTTTGCAGGGACGGCTGGCCATGACACCGGTGGTGACACCACAGCCAATGGATTCTCCATAGAGAATAATATCGTCGGCCTTGTAGCCCAGTTCCTTGGTGGCGAAGTCGTAGGCGGCAGTGGCGTCGGGGATTAGATTAGCCAGCTTGGGGTCACCCTGGGATTCGCCATAGCCCTGGTAATCGTAAGCCAGGGCTGAGGCACCTGCTGCCGCCAGGGTAGCGGCAATGCCCATGCGGTGACCGATATTGCCGGCATTGCCGTGATTTATGATGACCAACTTGGCGGCGGCATTTTTGTTCTTCACCAGGTAGCCGCTCAGGGTCTTGCCGTCGGCTGTTTTGAAGCTTACTTCTTTGGACTCGGTGCATTTGAGTGCTTCGTCCATACCTTTGAGCCCTGGCTTCCAACTGGTATCTTGCATGGGGAAGAGAATGAGGCGGTCTTTCAAGCCAATGATGATGAGCATGGAAAGGAACACATAAAACAGGTAGAGTTTGACCAGGTCGATCATAATGCGCCTGGGGGTAAAGGCCTTCTTGTCGAAGGTCAGGGGCCAGAATCTCCACTTCTTCGTCAGTGCCGTCATTTTCTTACCTCGTTGACCATAATTCTCTTTTGAAGCCTTTCCCTGGCTTCCATACCCAGCATATCGGCGCCTTCCTCGAATCGGATAGGGCTGGCAAACGGATTGTGAAGTGTTGGTTTGCCCGACTTTGCTTCACCTTGATATTTGGGGGGCAAGCCGGGCATGACAGAATTAGGATGTGCTGATCATAAATATAGTTCGCCGGTGGTATTTTTTTATTGTGCCGGGGGCTAAAAGAAGAAGAGAGACGGAGATGGATGCGGCAAAAGAGAGCATCAGCTGGGAGACCTATTTAACGGCGGGAGTAAAGGCTTATGACCTTTCCCGCCTTGAAGACGCCGAAAAGCTCTTTCAGAAGGCTTTGATCGAAGCCAGGCGGGAGCTTGCTCGTTTGCGCGGTGATGAGATGGACGGGGTGGTGGTGGCTGTTTCCGAGGAATTGGAGAGCAATTCCTCCTCGGCTGCCGGCGGAAAGAAGCCAGGTGGCGGGCTCGCCCAGGCAAGCGCTGAAGATGACGAACAGTCGGCCAGGCCTGGCCTGGCCAGGCGAGTCAAGGCTCCGTCTGATAATAGTCCTGAGCAGATGCGGGTGGAAGACGGTCTGGCTCAGATTTTTGCCGGTATGGCTGAACTTTACCGGGTGATGGGTAACTTGAAAGAGGCGGAGAGCTTTGCCAAACAGGCTCTTGCCCTGTGTGAGAGTATGTACGGGGCCGATTCCATTCGGGCGGCCCAGTGTTTGACCAAGCTTGGTGCCGTCTACCGGGCGCAGGGTCGCTATTCTTCTGTGGAGCCGCTTTTGAGGCGTGCTCTCACTATTTATGAAAATGAAGATCTGGATCACGGGGAGCCTCTGGAGTTGGCGCAGATGCTGGAGACTCTCGCTGATTTTCTCCGGCCCACGGTAAATATGCCCAGGCCGAGCCCCTATTTCAGAGGGCTCTGGCTAAGCGTGAAGCCTGTCTGGGGGCGGAACATCCCTCCATCGGCAACAACCTCTATAACCTGGCCATGCTCTATCACGCCGAGGGCAAGTATGAGCAGGCTGAACCGCTCTATGAAAGAGCTGTGCGTTTGTTCGAGGAGGAGTGGGGACCGGAGCATCCTTCCCTGGCCACGGTGCTCAATTATCAGGCGGAGTTGTACCGGAGCCTGGGAGACTTTCCCCGGGCTGAAAAAATTCACTGGCGGGCTTTGAAGATAAGGCAGTCCGTCCTGGGGCTGGAGCATCCCAGCACGGCCCAGACTTTGAGTAATCTGGCGCTGCTTTTTCATGTGCAATGCAAGTACGACCAGGCCGAGCCTCTCTACAAGACTTTGCTGGAGATAAGGCAGAAGGATTGGGGTCCCAAGCATATGCATGTGGCTGAAGTTCTCAATTCACTGGCCGAGGTCTATCATGACCAGGGCAAGTTTTCCGAGGCTGAGCCTCTCTACTGGCGAGCGGTGGAGATTATTCAGGAGAACATGGGTCACGAGCATCCCACCGTGGCCAAAGCTCTGCGGCGCCTGGCGCAATTGTTCGAGGAACAGGAGAATTTCGACGAAGCTGACAGGCTTTACCGCTGGGGGCTGGATGTGAGCGAAAAGTCTCTGGGGGCGGAGCATCCGGAGGTGGCAGAGTTGGTTTCGCGCTACGCGGCCTTGCAGCGCAAGATAATCGCCGAAGATGATGACGACGGTGAGACTACAGAAATTCTCTGGCGAGACTGAGAATTTCTCAGGTCGGAGCGCGATTTATTTTCTTGCGCTCACAGCTTCTTTGGCTGTGGCTGTGACCGTGGTCTTGTCTGAAGCCGGCACATTTATTTTGAGCTTGTGCTTGATTCCTTCTCCGGCCAGAATGCCGCTTGTGGCTGCCTGACCGACGCCCCTTGTCCAGGAGCTGGAGTCGCCTATGATGAACAGGTTGGGGATATTGGTCTCCATGTTCTTGTTCACCGATATGGAATCCGGATAGCTCTTGCACTCAGGGGCATAGAGCAAGGTATGTTCGCCGGCCACACCCGGGCAGATTTTATCCAGGGCTTCCAGATATTCCACTATGCCTTGCAATATGCGGTGCGGGTAGGCCAGTGATATGTCGCCGCACTCCGCTTCCAGAGTGGGTTTGATTAAGTTATTGTCGAGCGACTTGGTGCGCCGTCCCGCTTTCAGATCGCCCAATCTTTGCACCAGCGGACCGCCGCCGGCAAGCATGTTGACTATCTTGGCGATGGTCTGGGAGTACATCTGCGGATCTTTGAAGGGACGCGTAAAGGTCTTGGAGACAAGCACGGCGAAGTTGTTGTTCTCAGACTTCTCGTACATTTTGGAGTGCCCGTTCACGAGCACGTATTCGCGGTGGTTCTCCGGGGTGACGAAACCTTTGGGGTTGGAGCAGAAGTTACGCACAACGTCGCCCGAATGCCTGCTCTTGTAATAGAGTTTGGGCTCGTAGAAGCGCTTATCTACTTCTTCAGTGAAGTAGCAGCTGGTTTCTACGCGAATACCGATGTCCACCTGACCGGGATAGATATCCAGGGCTTTGTAGAATTCCTGCTGGGTGAGCCAGTGGGCACCACCTCTGCCGACTGAAACAATGCAGTAGTCAAAAACTTCTTCCTTCTCTTCGCCGGGTTTGCGGTAACGGTCATAGCGCACGGCGAATTTTTCGGCACGGCGTGAGACAGAGAGCACTTTCGCGTCCCAGTGGAAGTTGAGATTGTTGCCTTTGGCATTTATCTCATTGAGAATGGATGTGTTTATGGCCGGTGCGTTGTCGGAGCCGCAGTGTAAAAGCTCTTGATAGTGGTAGGTCATGCCGGCCAATGTGGCTTTCTTCTTGATCCATTCCAGGTCGTCGCTGTTGGGTTTGACCACGGGGATTTCGCAGGGGGCATGGGTGAGAATTGTGGCTCGAACCATGTCCAGGCGTTTTTGCAGTTCGTTTTCGCCAATCAGGTCGTAGAGTCTGCCGCCGATCACCGGTGAAGCAGAGAGGATTACTTTGAAGTCGTTCCAGCTACCGGCCGATTGACCCGGCGCGCAGTAGCTGCAGGCTTTCGGAGGGCAAACTTCCAGTTTTCCCTGGTCGATGGGGCAGGCGTAGCGCTTGTCGTAAGGCGGGCCGACGTCGAAGATGTGCACTTCCACATCCGCTCCCGCCAGTTCCTTCAAGGCGAAAAGTCCGGATGCTCCCAGTCCGATCAAAGCAAGTTTTTGCATGAATTACCCTTGGCTCTTAAAAGTTGAATATACCATCCATTTAGACGGTTGCTAAGAGAAGATTGCGAGGAAGTAATAGGAGTTTTTCTTAATCTTTTCCTGCTCACTCCAGATAGCGCGGTGTGCGCTCCGACTCCATTTTGTTGAGCATGCGCGAAATTTCGGCAAAGAGGCGGTCGGTGACTTTGCTCACGGCTGCTTTCTTATTGGTCTTGTACTCGGCGTAATACTCACCGAGGTTGATGGCTTCGCCCACATCCACCAGTACTTCCCTGGCCCCTTTGGGCGCCGGTTCGCCGCCCACCACTTCCGTTTCCATGCGGTCTAAGACTTCGGCGATGCGCTCCTGGGTGGAGCGTTCGCTCACGTAGCCGTCGTAGATGGAAATGAAGTTGACGACCCGGTTCAAGTCTTTGTAGTAGGTCTTGTATGTCTTCTGCTTTTGCTCGTGCACTTCTTTTTCGTATTCGGACATTTTTTCTTCATCGGCATAGATGAAGTCGTCCAGCTTGTTGCGCAGAGTTCTCACCCATTCCAGTTCTCTGGCATTATTGTCTAACTCGACGTTCAAGACCGCCGCCAGGTTTTTCAGAATGTGCAGCCGCAACTCTCTGACACGGTCATTCATGGTCAGGTCATCGCGTCTTTTGAAGCCGTACTCTTTTTCGAGGGTGGAAAGAAGGGTTTCGGCCAGGCGTTTGATGCGTACCTGGAAAGTTCCCTCTTCATCTACTTTTAGACCAAGGCGCATTTCCAGCATTTTGAGCGATTCCCTCAGTTCGCTGGAAATATCGCCGGGGTAGGTGTACTTGAAGGCCATGGGTTGAATGTAGACCGGTTCAAATTCGGTGCCGGCGGTGGTATCGTTGGTGGTGCCTACCTCTTTGCCGTTCTTGCCCGCTTTCGCTTCCAGAAAGTGCTTTTCCAGATCAGTCATGGCCCAGAAGGAAAGCTGAGCCGCGCCGGATTCCAGGGGCATGATCGTGTCATTTTGCCTTGAGATTTCGCCTTCCGGAAAGAGCACCAGTTTCTTCTGCCCTTCGGAAAGGATGCGCCGGGTGGTCTTAAAACTCTCCCGGTCTGCAGCCCCGCGCACCACAGAATAGGTGCCGAGCCTTTGCAGCCACCAGCCGTTTATGCCGTGATCGTAATCGAAGACTTCCCGGGCGGCCACGAAGTTGAAGTATTCATCGGCCTTCACTCCGAAGGCAAACATGATTTGCGGATCATGGCGATTGGAATGATTGGGGCAGACCATGGCATGCTTGCCCTTCAATTTTGCAAAGCGCTCCAGGGCTCCGTCCATGACCCTAACGGTGGTGCCCTTCAAATTGAATTTCATCATCAGAGGCAGGTTTATTTTGGCCCACCAGAAAAGGAAGGGTGTATCCAGAGGCGGTCTGAAGTCAAGCATCTCGTTTCCCTATAGGGCTTACCTTAACGTCACTATTGTAACTTGCCCTTTTAGGAAATCGTCCCGACCAAAGAATCTAAATGGCGTCGAAGCTGTAGCCTAAGTCTCGGCATTTGTCGATGATTTTCTTTGTGGCCAATACGTTTTGCCGCCCGATGTGGGCGCCTTCGTGCAAGACTATCAGTTCTTCCTGGGGCAATTGTTTCATGATGCGTTTGGCGACGCGATCATCGCCCACCCGGTGCCAGTCGTCGGCCACCGCCCCCCAGTAAACGGGGGACATGCGCCTTTCTTTCAGAAGCTCGGCGCAGCGGGCGTCGATAATGCCGAAAGGGGGGCGAAAAAGGGCCGGCTTTTCGCCTGTGATGGCTTCCAACTCCCGGTTGGTTTCGTCGATTTCGTGTTCCATTTTGGGCAGACTGAGAGCCGGCATGAAAGGGTGGCTCAGGCTGTGGTTGGCCACAATATGCCCGGCCTTAAATGTGGCCTGCACTAGTTCAGGATAGCGCCTGACATTCTCACCAATAAAGAAGAAACAGGCTGCTACCTGTTCTTCTTCCAGGAGGGCCAGTAGCTCTCTGGTGGACTCGGGGCTGGGACCGTCATCAAAGGTTAGATGCAAGACTGTTTTCTTTTCCAGCCCCTGGGCTTGCTCTCTCTCTTCCATGCGGTTCTTCGACCAGTAGCCGCCCGGCAAAAAGCGCTTGCCCAGATAGGTAATCAGGCCCATCTTGGCTTGATGAAGCCGGTGCTCGAAGTCGTGCGGGTCTTCTTTTAGTTTCTGTCTGGCCAGTCTTCGATCATGCATTGGCTGCTCCTACTTCCTGCGCCTTGGTGGCGCTCTGTATGAGCATGTGAATGGCTCTTCTGGCCCGGTCGCCTACTTCCGGGGAGCGTCTCTGGGCGATAGACTCGATGGCTGAGGCAAAGGCGTAGAAGCGCTCGATGGACAGGTGGGTAGCCTTGGGGTGGGGCAGTAAGCTGCGCAGATAGCCCCGCAAGTTGTTCGATTCTTTGTCGGATAAGTTGCCCAGAATTTCGAGCAGGGGCTTGAGAGCTTTTATGGAAACGAGAGGGCGCTGGTAGGTTATCAGCCCTTTGCTCATGGCCCGGTGGATGAGGACGCACTGAGGCAGCGGCGCTTTCTTGTCCTTATCGGAGCGCGGCAGGGCCTTGAGGCTATCATTCCAGGGTGAGAAGTCGTTCAAGATGTGCAGCACCGAAGGCGCGGTGCGGCCGGTCGTGCTGTTGATGGGCAAAAGACCGTAAATGAGCGGTCTGGATTCGCACTTATCTACGTCTTTGGATACGTTGAGCATGACCGAAGCCAGGTTGGTGGAGCGCACGATGATGGCTTGCTCGTTCACTTGATTGATGCGCCCGGGGGCGAAAGCTACCTCTTTAACGGCAAATTCCTGGCAAAGCAGCATGTCCAGCACCGAATCTCCCACGATGGAGCCGAATTCGGCCGTGGTTATGGAGCCTGCTACGAAGTAAATGGTTACTTCCGGTATCTGCCTGCCGAAACGCACCGACAAAACACCGGTCACTCTCTCAAGGCTGAGAAACTGCATCACATTGAAGATGGTGCCTTCTCTAACTGATGTGATGTGAAAACTGATTCCCACAAAGACCGCCCGGCAGTTTGCTTGAACTGGTATTGCCTGGGGAGATTTTCCCGGTCGGCAAATTACTTCTCGATTTTAATTATATCTGTGCGTTGCTTAAGAGCGTTAGCGACTTCGATGCGGTCATCGAAATCTATGGTGCGATCTTTGAGGATCTGGTAGGTCTCATGCCCTTTCCCGGCAATCAACACCACGTCCTCAGCTCTGGCCATCTTCACCGCTTCCGCTATGGCTTTAGCCCGGTCCGCCTCTACGGTAACGTCTTTCAGCCTCTTGATGCCGGCCAGGATGTCGGCAATTATCTGCTGGGGTTCCTCTGAGCGGGGGTTGTCGGAGGTTACCACCACGAGGTCTGCCAGGTTCTCTGCGATTTCACCCATCTGGGGGCGTTTGGAGCTGTCTCTGTCGCCGCCGCAGCCGAAGACGGCTATAAGCCGGCCGGAACCTTGATTTTCCACCAGGGCCCGGGCGGCTTTCAGAACATTTTCCAACCCGTCGGGGGTATGGGCGTAATCAACGATGCAAAGGGGTTGCCTTTCGCTGCCCGATGGAGGGGGTACTACTTCGAAACGACCCGACACGCCGCCGAAATCTTTCAGGGCTGAGGCCACCTGCTCTTTCGTCAGGCCTTCGCCGAGGCAGACGGCCATGGCCGCCATAACGTTGTAGAGGTTGAATTCGCCGGTCAGTCTTGTTGAAAACTCAATGTCACCATGGGGGGTGGCAAGGCACAAGGTGGTGCCGCGGAAATCAAAATGGAACTGACGAGGATGAATACTGGCCTCAGGGTTCTTGCCGTAGGTTAGCAGTTCTACTTCTTTGCCCGTGGCACTGATAAATTCCTGGGCCAGGGCGTCATCCAGGTTGACCACCGCCACCGCTTTACCGGTTTTATTGGCGTTCAGCATTTCAAAGAGAATGCGCTTGGAGCGGTAATAGTGCTCCATGGTCTTGTGGAAGTCCAGGTGATCCTGGGTGATATTGGTCAGGCAGGCGGAGGCGAAATTGGTGCCCAGAACCCTCTTGAGCGCAAGGGCATGGGAACTGACTTCCATGGCCACATGGGTTAGACCGCGGTCGGCCATGGTGTGCAAAAGCGCTTGCAAATCACAAGCCTGAGGGGTGGTGTGGTGCACATCCAGGTATTCGCTCTTGCCTTTGAAAACTGTTCTACCGTCTTCTTCTTCGTAGATAGGCAGACGGGCACCGAGGGTGCCTACCAGGCCGCATTTGTGACCGTGGAAGTTGAGAATGTGCTCAATCAAATGTGTGGTCGTGGTTTTGCCGTTGGTGCCCGTGACGCCCAGTAAGCGCAGTCTGGTGCTTGGTCTTTCGTAGAGGTAGTCGGAGACCCGGGCCATGGCTTCCCTGACATCATCTACCACCACAAGCGGCACGGCATAAGGTCCGCTTTGCTTCTCAGAGAAGATGCAACTGGCACCTTTCTCCAGGGCCTGGGCGATAAAGGCGTTGCCGTCTTGCTTTTGACCTTCGATAGAGAAGAAGGCGTCACCGGGTTCCACCTGCCTGGAATCGTAGGCGATGCCCGTGACTATGGTTTCAATCGGATTTGTTGAGGGAATTACACCAGACGGCGAAGCCGCTCCGTCATCACGAAGCAGCTCTGCCAATAGTTCATCTAGTTTTTTCCCAGAGGGCTTGCCAAGCTTATTAAACTGGGTAGACACTGACCAACTTGCGTCCTCTGGACATTTCAAACTGCACTACGCCGACGGCTACGGAATAAAGGGAGTCGTCTGAACCGCGCTGTACGTTTTTACCAGGGTGAATCTTGGTGCCACGCTGTCTGACGATGATGCTGCCGGGGCAAACTTGCTCGCCGCCGTATACTTTCACGCCCAGACGCTTGGGTTGGCTGTCTCTTCCGTTTCTTGTCGAGCCGGCGCCCTTCTTATGTGCCACGTTCTCTTCTCCTCAAGTAATTTCCGAAGTTCAAGCTTTAAGCCTGCCGGAAATTCCATCCTAATCTATATTGATGCTTTTAGCTCTTACTTACCGGCTACGACTTTCTCGTCTACAGTAATGCTGTCTACCATGACTCTGGTCAACTGCACTCTGTGTCCGGCTTTCTTGCGGGTGCCTTTTTTAGGCTTCTGGTGATAAACAATCACTTTGGCGGTCTTGATGTTGGACTGCACACGGCCATGAGCTTCGTTGACTTCCAATTTGGAGATGACTTTGCCCGTGACTTTGGCGCCCTTCACGTAAGGCTGACCTACGGTTGATTTGTCGCCGTCCACAATCATGAGAACGCGATCAAATACATGGGTAGCGCCTTCTTCTTCGCCGGTCATGTCGATGTCGATGAAACGACCAGGCTGTAATTCATATTGCCTTCCGCAGGCTTCCACTATCGCGAACATTCTTCTCTCCAACGTCTCTTAACAGGATAGGCAGTCGCTCTTGCCCTGAAATAAACACATGTCTAAGATTTCGCTCCGGCAGCCTGAGAACTTGATTCAGCCTGAAAATTGGGAAGAATCTTCGGATGAATCAGAGTAGCCCGGCCTATAGAGCGGACAAGCGATGTTGAATACTACCAAAAGCTATGCAATGGGTCAAACGAACCGGCCGCTGCTCCTTCAATGTAGGCAACATTTGAAGGATTCGGAGGGGAGCGGCCGCTGCTCCATTACAACTACAGGCAACATTTGAAGGATGCGGAGGGGAGCGGCCGCCGCTCCATTACAACAGTAGGCAACATTTGCAGGATGGATTGCGGCCGCCCGGCTGCTACTCTCAAGTAGAATTAGACGAGAGAGTGGGAGACCGCTCCGACGCCGTCGATCTGACGGCGCAAAGGTGAATTCTGGTTCAGCTTGGAACTTGGAGGTAAAGCCATGGCAGAAGCTGTAAACGAGGCGGAGCTGGGGCGCAGTAAGTACAGCAATACCCCAAAAGAGCATCTCTACCATTTGCTTACGATTGGCTGGGAGCCTAATAGCCCTTTAATCATTAAGTATGTAGCCGAAAACGGTTTACAAAAAGATTTGAACGATTGGCTGGCTCTCAATAAAGTCAAGACCTAGGTTGGCCGGCTCAAACGGTAGTAACGAGTAATTGTGAGCTTTCCATTAAACATATCAAGTATTCATCGGCGCCGCCCTACTATTTGAGTCTCGTCCCTACACATAGCTTTTGGGGTATTTGCCGATATGTTGCAAGTTGGAAAAAGAGCTCCCGATTTTGACATGCCCTCCACCAAGGACATGAAGACCTTGAAAGAGAATGTCAAGCTCACCGATTACAAAGGTAAGTGGCTCGTTCTTTTCTTCTATCCTCTGGATTTCACCTTCGTTTGCCCGACCGAACTGAAGGCCTTCTCTGAGAAATATGATGAGTTCAAAAAAGCCGGTGCTGATGTACTGGCCATCTCAACCGATAGCGTTTACAGCCACAGAGCCTGGATCAACACCAGCGAAGCTCAGGGTGGACTGGGTTCCCTCAACTACGTTCTCGCTTCCGACATCACCAAAGATGTTGCTCGCGACTACGGCGTCTTGATGGAAGACAAAGGTATCGCCCTGCGCGGTCTTTTCATCATCGATCCCGATGGTGTTCTCCAGTACCAGGTTGTTCACAGCCTCAACATCGGCCGTTCCGTGGAAGAAACCCTGCGCGTTCTTGAAGCCCTCAAGACCGGCGGTCTCTGCCAGGCTGATTGGAAACCGGGCCAAAAGCCCATGACTGTCTAATTTGCTCACTTTAGTTCAACTAAACCAGGCAACATAAGTCATTAGAGCTGCTTCTCCTTAAGTGGAGAAGCAGCTCTTTCCTTTACCGTCTCTTCTCCGCCGCTTACTGCCGGCCCTGTCCGTTAACTCAATCGGCGAACTTGCGCAAGTTTAGTCTTTAAGTATCTTGTACCGTTAGTGGAATCCGCGCCCGGAAAGGCTAAAATTACCCTGTGCGTAGTTGACGCGGTTTCACAACACTTTCAGCAGGAGGGCGCCACAGCCTATGCCTCTTAGAATGGATGCTCCTTTACCGTCTCTGGATGGCGGCACCGACTGGTTCAACAGCCCGGGCGTCAAAGACCAGGACCTGGAAGGTCAGCCGGTACTGATTCACTTCTGGGCCCTCAGCTGCGGTATTTGCAAAGAGTCTCTGCCTGAGTTGAATAAATGGGTCGACCTGTACGGTCCCAAGGGCTTGAGAATCATCTCCATCCACATGCCCCGGCAGGAGTCCGATACCAATGTTCCGGCCGTGAAAGAATGCCTGGAAGAATGGGAAATGAAACAGCCCTGTGTTGTCGATAACTGGCACACCATTACCGATCGATTCGAAAACAAGTTTGTGCCTGCTCTTTATCTCTTTGATGCAGAGCACAAAATGCGCCATTTTCAGGCCGGCGAGAAGGCTATCAAAATGACGGAGCCCGTGGTGCAAAGAGTGCTTGGGTTGACCCAGGCGGTATAAGCTAAAAATTGCGCAAACCATAAAGTGAGGTTATAGATGGCTGTCAACGTCGTAGCGGATAAAGCTAAGGGCGAGAAGTCCGGGGAACCTGGTAAGGACGGTGAAGGCAAAGCCAGTCAGGGCGGTTTCTCTCTGGAGCGCTCCGCCAAGCTTTTTGAACGGGCCAAGGAGCGCATTCCAGGCGGCGTTAATTCGCCCGTGAGAGCCTGCAAGTCGGTGGGCGCCAATCCTATCTTTATTGCCAGCGCCGACGGCGCCTACATGTTCGACGAAGACGAGCACCAATATATCGATTATGTCGGGTCCTGGGGACCGATGATTTTGGGTCACAGACATCCTTCCGTGCTCACCGCCATTGAGGACGCCATCACCAGGGGCACCAGCTATGGTGCGCCGAGCCGGCTGGAAGTGGAGATGGCAGAGACTATTTGCCAGTTGGTTCCTTCCGTGGAAATGGTGCGCATGGTCAATTCCGGCACGGAAGCCTGTATGTCCGCCATCAGGTTGGCCCGGGCTTTTACCAAGCGTGAGCTGGTGATCAAGTTCGATGGCTGCTATCACGGTCATGCCGACTCCTTTCTGGTCAAAGCCGGTTCGGGGCTGGCCACCCTCGGCTTGAGTGAGGCCACCAGTTCTCCCGGTGTGCCCACACAATTCACCGGGCTCACCCTTTCGCTGCCCTATAACGATGTTGATGCATTGCGCCAGGCCTTCGCCCAGAAATCCAATGAAATCGCTTGCGTCATTATTGAGCCTGTGGTCGGTAATTCCGGCGTCATTGTGCCCACTGCCGAGTTCCTCAAGTGCCTGACCGGGCTTTGTAAGGAATCAGGCGCCCTTTTGATCTTCGACGAAGTGATGACTGGTTTTAGATTGGCTCTCGGCGGCGCCCAGGAGCGCTTCTCCGTTAAGCCTGATCTGACCTGTTTCGGCAAGGTTATAGGTGGTGGCTTGCCTGTGGGCGCTTATGGCGGCCGCAAAGAGATTATGTGCATGGTGGCACCGGAAGGTCCGGTTTATCAAGCCGGCACGCTTTCAGGTAATCCTCTGGCCATGGCGGCCGGACTGGCGCAATTGCGCTATTTGCGCAGCGGTAAAGTCTACGAGACTCTCGGTCGCATCACGGATGAACTGGCCGAAGGTCTTACGGCGCTTTTGAAGGAGAAGAACGTCAAGGGACAGGTGGTGCATGTGCCCGGCATGCTCAGCGTGTTCTTCACGGACAAGCCTGTGAACAATTTCGATGATGCACTCAAGTGCGATACGGCATTCTTCGGCAAGGTCTGGAGAAATTTGATCGAGGAAGGCGTTTACTGGCCGCCTTCACAGTTCGAGGCTGCCTTCCTTTCCATTATGCATTCTAAAGCTGATATCAAAGCCACCATAGAGGCTTTTGCTAAGGCTATCGATAAGGCGCAAGCTGCTTAAGTGAGACCAATCCGGCGGAGTTAAGGACATGCAATTTGTAGTAACTGGATATGACGGCGAAGACCCTAAGGCGCTGGAACGTCGTTTGCATAAGCGAGAAGAACATCTCAAAGGCGCCGAGAAGATGAAAGCTTCCGGCACGCTTTTGTTTGCCACTGCCCTTCTCGATGACAACGAGAAAATGGTGGGTTCGATTTTGGTGGTGGACTTCCCCACCCGGGAAGAACTGGATAAGTGGCTCAAGGTAGAGCCCTATGTCACCGGTGAGGTTTGGCTCAAGGTGGATGTGCGCCCTTGCCGAGTAGCGCCGATGTTTCAAAAGGTGCAGGCCTAGTTTTCAGCCCATCCCATTTCTTGATGGTGCGGGCCAGGGTTAGCACCACTACTTCCCGGGCGCCTGCCGAGAGCAGCAACAGAGCTGCCTCATGGGCGGTGGCACCGGAAGTGAGTACATCATCAAGCAAAATGACATGGCGATCTTTGATGGTGTTTGCCGCTCCCTTTTTGAGGGCAAAGACGCTTTTGACGTTGGCAATTCGCTCCTGTCTTGTCAGAGAGTGTTGGGGCGGGGTGTCTTTTGCTCTCAGCAAAAGCGGTTTATAGGTAAGAGCGGCCTTGCCTTTGCGGCGGCAAAGGGACTTTGCTAAAAGTTCGCACTGGTTGTAGCCTCTCTCTCTCCGTCTTTTGGGGTGCAAGGGGATGGGCAACAAGAGATAGTTGATTTCGGGCTTGAGGAACTCCCCTGTGAGTTTATCTAAAACAATGGCCAGGTCGAAGCAGAGTGCCGCCTCGCCCTGGTATTTGATTTTATGGATGAGGCTTTGAAAAATACCTTCGTAGGCGCCGGCGCAGAAGAAGGGCACGGGCTTTTCTTGTACCAGCAGGTAGCCTGTTAAAATGGGCTGCCTGAGCTTGTTGAAGCAGGCAGGGCAGAGTCGGTGCGGTAAGCTAATGCTGCCACCGAAAGCGGTGGCGACAACTTCGCCCCGACGGCAGAGGCAGCACTTGCTTCGGGTCAGCTCGCCGAGAACTTTTATGGCGAACGACCGGCAGAGGCTATGGATGACCTTTAAGGATTTTGTGTTCATACTTTCAATAAGACGTAAAAGCGAAGAAAATAGTTCAAAATGAGAGCGACTTTCTGCAAGTCTTCAGATGCAACACTAAAGGTGGTTAAAGTTGGTATCCGGTGCAATCTCTATGAGCGAGCTTTTGCTCGACTGTGAAAAGGAACTTTTTGAGAGCTTCCAGGAAGTGGAGCGCATTGCCCTGCTGAACCAGGAGCGGGTGCTGAGAGCCTTTGCCGCCAATAAGCTGACGGAGGAATTCTTTGCCGAACACACCGGCTACGGTATAGACGATTGCGGCAGAGAGGCTATGGACGCCATTTTTGCCGATGTCTTCGAATGCGAGGCGGCGGCCGTGAGGATGCAGATGGTCTCCGGTACCCATGCCATTGCCTGTGCGCTTTTCGGAAATTTGGCCCCCGGTGACAAACTGGTGGTTCTGACGGGCAAGCCCTACGATACTCTCAACCAGGTAATTGGTGCCTCCGCTCACAGTCATGGTTCCCTTGTGCATCTGGGCGTCAAGTACGAAGAGCTTGACCTGACCAATATGCTTGATACCGCAAGTGATGGCGAAATCCGTGCCGAACTGGCGGCGGTTGCTCCGGCCAGGCTCTACCACATTCAGAAATCCCGCGGCTATTCCACCGAGCGCCCCACCCTTTCCAATCAGGCCATAAAGCGCCTGGCCGCCCTCGTGAAAGAGGTGGACGCCGGGGCTCACGTTTTTGTTGATAACTGTTATGGCGAGTTTGTGGAAGAGCACGAACCCGTGGCTCTTGGCGCCGATCTCATGGCTGGAAGCTTGATTAAGAACCCCGGCGGCGGACTGGCTCTGACCGGCGGCTATGTGGCCGGCAAGAAGACCCTGGTGGAAAATTCCTTGATCAGACTGACAGCTCCCGGAATTGGCGGGCACCTGGGCGTCACCTTCAATCAAAATCGCCTCGTTTTCCAGGGGCTCTTTCTGGCTCCTTCCGTAGTTTCCGGTGCCGTGAAAGGGGCCATGCTGGCGGCCTCTTGTCTGGCCAGGCTTGGTTTAAAGGTGGATCCCTCGCCGCTTGCCCGGCGCTTCGACATTATTCAGGCGATTGAATTCGGCAACAGGCAGCGGCTAATAAACTTTTGCCGGGCTTTGCAGAGTTATTCGCCGGTCAATGCCCATGTGGCGCCGGAACCAAGTGGTATGCCCGGTTACGATGACGAGGTGATTATGGCCGGGGGCAGTTTTGTGGAAGGGGCCACTATCGAGCTTTCAGCCGATGGCCCGCTGCGGGAGCCCTATGCGGCCTATTTGCAGGGCGGACTTTCTTATCTTCATGTGAAGACGGCGCTCCTTGGCGCCCTCAACCAGTGCGCCGCGGCCGCACCCTCCTCCTTCCTGCCCTGAAGCCGGGGGTCTGTCAAGGGTGCCAGTTTGCATTAAATCTCAAAGAAGCAGTCTGATATTAGCTTCTATTCCCCTTTAACCTTTGCTAAATGAGAGCTTAGAGCTTCTTTTCTTCTTTGCGGGTGCCTATAATTAGCCCATTATCTTTAAACTGACCTTCAGTTACAGCCGTCAGCCAAACTTAATTTATGAGGTTAATGCCAGTGGTTGCTCAGATGCCCGCCAGACAGCAAGGCTTGTCAGGCGCCAAGCTCGATCTCAAGATCCTCTCCGGCACCGCCAATCCGGAACTGGCCAAAGAGGTGGCGGAACACCTGGGCCTGGAGCTGACGCCGCTTAAAATCTCGCCTTTTTCCGACGGCGAAATTTATGTGCAGTTGCAAGAGAGCGTCAGGGGCGTCGATTGCTTCGTCATTCAGCCCACCTGCACGCCGGTCAACGAAAACTTGATGGAACTGCTCATCTTGCTCGATGCCCTCAAACGAGCCTCGGCCGGTCGCATCACCGTGGTCATGCCCTATTACGGCTATGGTCGGCAAGACAGGAAGGCCGCCGGTCGTGAAGCCATCACCGCCAAGCTCATAGCCGATCTGCTCACCACCGCCGGCGCGCAAAGAGTGGTGGCTCTCGACCTGCATGCTCCGCAGATTATGGGCTTTTTCAATATTCTTGTGGATCACCTCTACGCCAGCCCCGTGCTTTTGGACTATGTGCGTTCTCTCAATTTGAAAGACATCGTGCTGGTCAGCCCCGATGTGGGTGGTGTTTCTCGTACCAGAGCCTTTGCCAAGAAACTGGACGACGCTCCCATCGCCATTATCGACAAACGCCGCACCAAGCATAATGTGGCGGAAGTGATGAGTGTGGTTGGTGAAGTGGAAGGCAAGACGGCCATCATGGTCGACGACATGGTCGATACTGCCGGTACCCTCGTCAAGGGCGCTGAGCTGCTAATTAAGGAAGGCGCCAAAAAGGTCTATGCTTGCGCCACTCATGCGGTTCTCTCCGGACCGGCCAACGAACGTCTCGATAATTCACCCATTGAGCAGTTGATTGTCACCAATTCCATCCCCCACGAACCCGGCACCGGCTCACCCAAGATTGTGCAGCTTTCCGTGGCCAAGCTGCTCGGTGAAGCGATCTGGCGTATTCACGACGACAGTTCGGTTAGCGAGATGTTCGAATGAGCTTGATTCAGGAAAGCTTTCCTGTCGGTCCTCTGGGCTGTAACTGCTCTATCATCGGTTGTTCTGAGACGGGCGAAGCACTTGTTATCGATCCGGGCGGTGATGTGGATGACATCATCAGTCGCCTCACCGAACTGGGTTTGAAACCCAAGTATCTGCTCCATACCCATGCCCATTTCGACCACATCATGGGTAGTCGCGGCATGAGGGAGAAGACCGGCGCCTCCATTTGCCTGCACAAGGAAGACCAGTTTCTCTACGACATGCTCGGCAAGCAGGCTTCTATGTTCGGACTTTCTGCCGATGAGCCTCTGCCTGTGGATAAATTCCTTTCTGATGAAGAGGAAGTCAGTTTCGGAAAGTACAAGACCGCCGTGCTGCATACTCCCGGTCATACGCCGGGCAGCCTCTGCTTTAGCGTCCAGGAAAAGGATAGTCTCTTGTTTTCCGGCGACACGCTTTTTAGCCGCTCGATTGGACGCACCGATCTCTGGGGTGGTTCCTTCGATAAAATTATCAAGTCAATCAAAGACAGGCTCCTTTGCCTCGATGATAGTACGAGAGTGATACCCGGTCATGGACCGGACACTGATATTTGGACAGAGAAAAACGAAAATCCCTTCCTTTGAGATTTGGCTCGCCTTGAATTACAGAACCGACGAAATTGATTTCTCGCCCTTTAATGCCGATGAGGTACTGAAAGCGCTCTGTTCTGTCTTGCGCACCAGCAAGCATCTCTCCTTCAGCTATGCCGGCGACATTCAGAGCTTGATCGATCGCATCGGGCGCACTTTCTACGCCGCCCGCTCCATGATCTTTCTTTCCGGCTCCGATGACGGGCAACAGGTGGAAGTTTTTGAATATGTGAAACGCGGTAAAACGGCTGTGGCTCACGAATTCGCCTCGCCTTTCGGGCAGAAGATGGCCCGTCACCTGCTCACTTTGCCCCAGGAAGTGCATCTGGTGGAAGATGTGGACAAGTTTTCGGAAGAAATAGATGAAGGCTTTCGAGATATGTTCAAGAAGATAATGGAAGCCGTGGGCAAGGAACGTGTCTATCTGATTCCTTTGCGGCTCTTACCACCCGATAGTGCCGGTACCAAAGGTCCGGAGCGGCGCGCCGGTCTACTGCTATTGCAGGAAATCGATTCCAGTTCTCAGACCAAGTGGAACAAGCTGGTGGTGGAGAGCCTGGTCACCATTGCCGATCATCTGGCCAAACTGTTTGAAGTTGAGAGTTTGAGGGGCCGGCTGGAAGCCCATGAAAGTGAAGATCCGGCCACTGGTTTTCTCAATCGCCGCGGCGGCGTGCTGGCCATAACGGAAGAAATTGAACGCTCTCGATTCTTCGGGGACAGGCTTTCTCTCATGCTTATTCATGTGGATAGTGCCAAGAAGAGTGACGCGCCCATGGGAGCCGCTCAAGCCAAGGCGGTTTTGACTGCGGTATCGGGTGTGGTATCAAGCCAGAGCCGTCCGGTAGATGTAATCTGTCGCTTTGGCCATGATGAGTATATAGTGGCCTTGCCCCGCATGAGCCGGGAAGAGGCTGTGCGCGTAGCCCAGCAGATCAAGAGTTCGGTGGGAGCGGCGCTTCTCAATGTTCTCGAAAAAGGAAAGCAAGAAAAGCACGGCCAGTCCTATGACGGCGACCAGGAGGGGCTGAAGAGCCAACCCCTGACCGTCAGCATCGGTATTGCTTCTATGCCCGAGGACGGCAACAAATTCGACGATCTTCTCTCCGCCTGTCACGAACTCATTTCCGAAGCTAAGTGTATGGGCGGCAACCAGGTCAAGTCGCGCAGCTAAGGCAGTCGGCGCACTACATGTCCCCGGGGTGGTGGCTCCGGCGGGGTCTTGTCATCTGTTATCAATGTGATATCATTGTGATAGCGAAGTGCTAGCGCTTCGGTTTCTTTCATAATAAGGTTCGCGGCTATGACAATAGAAAAATCACACTGGCATCTTGGCGGCATCCTCTCCTGGCTTGCCCTCTGTCTGGCGGTGCTGGCCCTGCTTGGCAGTTCAGTAAACTTCTGTCAGACGCTTCTCCTGGTGGACCACTGGACCAAGGATCCTTCCGTATTGCTGGCTCCGATGGGGCTCTTTCTGGTTTCGATTGTGGTTCTGCGCGGCTTTGCCGTAATTCAGCCCAATGACGCTTTGATCTTGATGTTCTACGGCAGCTATTGCGGCACGGTGAAGCGTAATGGTCTGGTGCTGGTCAATCCCTTTTGCTCAAGAGGCAGAATTTCTCTAAGGATGCAGAACCTGCACGGGGATATCCTCAAGGTGAACGACAAACGCGGCAATCCAATTGAAATTGGGGCCGTCGTTGTCTGGCATGTGGCCGAACCGGCCCGGGCCATGTTCGACGTAGATAGTTATGAACTCTTCGTGCGCATCCAGAGTGAGGCTGCCGTTCGCCACCTGGCCAATATGTATGCCTATGACGGCGATGGAGAGGATACCACCCTCAGAAGCGGTGTCGACGAAGTTTCTCACACCCTGAAAGCAGAGTTGGAACAGAGACTCTCAAGAGCCGGAATTGCAATCGACGAAGCGCGCATCGCTCATCTTGCCTACGCGCCCGAGATCGCCATGGCCATGCTGAAGCGGCAGCAGGCGGAAGCGGTTATCTCGGCTAAGCGTGCCATCGTATCCGGTGCGGTGAGCATTGTCGAGAGCGCCTTGCGGGAATTGCAAGATGCCCGACTGGTAGATCTCGATGAAGAGCGGAAAGCCGCCATGGTCAGCAATCTGCTTGTGGTTCTCTGTAGTGAAGGACAGGTGCAGCCAGTGGTGAACACCGGTACTTTATATAGCTAGAGCCGCGAGTTTGGAACGAGGATGGTTTGGTGGCCCGTAAATCTTTCCTGATTAGAATAGACGAGAAGCTTTTTCAGGACATCGAGTCCTGGGCTCAACAGGAGATGCGCAGTGTAAACGGTCAGATTGAGTATCTCTTGCGGCAGGCCTGCTTGCGCTACCGGGGGCGGGAAGCGGGAGAGAGTGGTGTCATTAAGGTGGATGTCGTTCACGACGCAGAGCTTTTGGACTGAGTAAGATTTAGCGTTCTTCCATCAGTTGCAGGCAGACGGCCAGCCCGCCTGAGTAGTAGGATTTATGAGGGCAATTGGCCAATCTGCCTCTGAGCGGGCGTTCATAGTAGGCTCCATCAGCGGCTATACCATCGTCGTTCAGCTTGCTTCTGTCGCCTCTGGCGTCGAGACCCAGTTTGTGTCCACGACCTAGCCTGTCGGCCAGATCGACGTTGCCGCAATAGGTAGACAAATCCACCCAGTTGACTGTCGGCGACGGCGCGGGCATGCCGGCATGGCGTCCTCCCTGTGTTGGTCCCAGGCGGTGTACCTGATCCGTGAAAACCAGGGTGCATTCTCCCTGCCCGGTCTTGAAGGCATTGGAAGAGAAGCAGTAAAGTTGTTTCTCATTTACTCTTGTAGAGTTGAAGGGATTCTCCGAGCCTCTGGTTATGTAGACTTTGCCGTCTACTCCCAGGTCGAATCTGGTGAATCGTTTGGCGCCGTTTGTCTGCGCCTCAAAGAGCTTTTCGTTTTTGACGGCATTGATGACGGAATCCGGGTCAATTCTAGCTCCGGCAGTGCGCAGCCAATCGTATAGCCCGACGCTGAAGAGTTCTCGGGCGGTCATGCAAGCCGTGCCTCCTTCCAGAACCGGAGGAGCCGCTTCGTCTGGGTAGTCACCTTGTTGCGGTGAGAGAACCGGCAAGGGAAACGCGGTGTCTGGTCTGGCCGCAATTAGATCGAAGAGCGTCTGGAAGTTGGAAATTTTTCCTGCCGGCAGGTCTACTAGAAGAGAACCGGCCGTTGTTGCCTGAGCTTCGGCTGCCGGTTGCGCGCAAGCAGCCTGACTCAAGGCCATAGATAGGTCCTGTCTGGCCAGGGAACTGACTGGCCTGGTGGTGCTTGCTCTCACGATGGATGAAATATGCTTACCGTCCGGTCTTGAAAAAGTTTTGGTGCCGACAAGAGAAGCCTGGGGACCCACTGCCGCCAGGTAAAAGTCTTCCCCGCCCAGTGGATAATTCTTTGATGGCTGGTAGTTGACCGTAGTATTGAATCTTTCTGAAATCGGTTTTTGACCCGGTGGTTCGGGCAGGGGTGTTACGGTTGTACCGGTGCCAGGACAATATCCTAGTTCAAGCCGTAATTCCTGCTTTTCAGAAATGCTGTCGGCTCTATTTTTCCCTTCCAGGGTCCGGCGAAAAACTGCCTCGGCGACTGCATAGGGTTTGATTTCGCGGCCGTTTGAATCTTGATACTGGTTCTTGCAGTTTTTTGAAAGCGCTTGGCCAAGGTGCTTCTCCAGTTCCCCGGCGGCTCTTCTGGCCTGAGCCAGATCTCGCCTGGCCATCTCTTGCATAAGTTCATTTTCCAGGGCCAGGGCGATAAGCATTTGCAGGCGGGCCGAGGCTATAAGAGTGTTGATGGAAGTGACCGGGCAGGGCTCACCGTCGGCTCCGCGCAGATGCTCTGCCGTGGGCGGCCTGTCGCTCAGTGCGATGTAGCCGAAATAGGGATCTTTGATTACCACTGCCGAAAGTTCCTGGGCTGCTGCCAGGGCCGCTGCTTCTATTGCCGAATGGGATTGCCTGGCGCCTGTGATGCCCACGCCCAGATCAACGGCGAAGTAGAGGCAAAGCACCATGCTGATGGCGGTAAGCAGAATTACTATCAATACGCTGCCTCTTTTGGCTCGCTTTTGCATTTCGTTCACCTTATGGATGGGAGACCTCATTGAAAATTCAAACTTCAATGAGGTCTCCTTTGTTTCTACTGAAGTTGATTGAGCACGGCTTGCACGGAAGTAACCTGAGCGCCGGTACCCTGGGCCGGTGAGCCTGGTTTGAGGGCGAAGTTGGCATTCTTCAAAACGGCGAAGGAAACGGGTTCTTGATAGGTGCCCACGGGACTGACGAAGAGGGGATCCACCAGCGCGGCGCTGAGGGCGCTGGTGTTGCCGGTGGTGGCAAATTGAGTATTCTTCGATCCATAGCTCAAGCCCTGCGGAATGCGCACCACTCCCCCATAGAATATGGAATTCTTGATGCTATTGTTGCCGGAAAGCACTTTGATAGCGGTTTTGGGATTGCCGAGGCTATTTCTGGCGGTGACAAAAAGTGTGCAGCGGTCAAGCTCCGTGCTGTTTCTCAGGGTGGCAGAGGATGAATAAGCGTTGAGAAAGAGGCAGCCGTTGATTTTCAGACCGGAAAAACCGTTGTCCACACCTTGCATGAGATTAGGTCCCAGTACACAGTTATTGAGTATGGCATGACCTTGCGGATGACCTGCTTGGGGCGGCACAGCGCCTGGTGTGACCGTAACACCGGCTGCATTGGCCGGGGGCACGGCCTGCGGCCCGTTGTAAATCCAGCAGGCGTAAAGACCGGATGGGCTCTGTGTTCCCACTGAGGCGCCGGGATTAGGGATCTCAACGTTTCTTGCATTGTCGTGAACATTTGTCTGTACGAGGGCTACGCTGTCTCCTTCAAGGTGGGCACCAACTCCGCAATTGGCAATATCCAGTCCCTGAAAGTAGTTCTGGGCGCCGTCTCTGGTGTACACTCCGGCGGTGCAATTGGTGACTTTCAGCCAGCCGCGGCGACCATAACTGCGAAATACAACATTTCTCTTGCCGCTTGCCTGGATGCCGTAGAAGTTGGTTTTGTTCAGTCCGTTGATCACGGCTGTACCGGCGTGATCAAGACCCTGCCCGGCTGAGATAATGATGAAGCCTCCACTCATGGGTTGGGCTCCTTTGCCTATGATGAGAGGCTTACGGTAAGTCATGGAGCCGCCGTAGGCGCCGCCGTCTATAAAGATTTCGTCGTTTAGTTCCACCTTGTTCCAGTCGATTTGATCAAGTTCGTTCCAGGCCGACTGCCAGGTGAGACCATCGGCGTTATTGCCGGTTTTTGATACATAGAGGCTTTTGGCTTCTACTAAACTGGCGCCTGCAAGTGTTAGAACCAGGGCCGCACTGAGTGCCAGGGCCAACTTGCTTGATTGAATGTATTTCTTAGTAAGTTTCATAGGAGAGCTCCTTTTAAAGTCGAGACAAGGCAGAGCCTGGTGGTTGGGGTTGGCCACCGCTCGTTGGGGTAAGTGTGTTTGGTAATCGGTTCAGTCGATTATAGGGATCGGCCTGGGTCAGATCATCGACCAATCCGCATACACCTTTTGGTGTATCTCTCTTGGAAACGCCTTGGGGTTTCTAAGTGAAGCTTTCTACACAGATTCCGGCAATCCGTTCCTTAACGGAAGGGCGGGGGTATTCTGGTAGTATTAGGTGCAAGGTTTTTATAAAGGAGAGATGAACATGTTTAAGCCAGAAGTGACTGTCAGAGTGCTTCGTCCGGCTCTCGTGCTCTCCGGGCTGGCGGTTTGCCTGACCCTGGGTATGAATCTTCGGGCGGCGGCTGAAAGTGAAGCCGGATTTTTCGTAATGGGCGGCGGTAGCGAATCCGGTGGTGTTTATTCTACCGGTGCCGAATCGGAATCCGGCGGTGCCATGAATAGCGGCGCCGAATCCGAGTCCGGCGGTGCCAGAAATAGCGGCGCCGAGTCCGAGTCCGGTGGTGTATTCCAGACCGGTGCCGAATCCGAGACCGGCGGGGTGCGGGCTGTGGGTTCCGAGACCGAGGCCGATCCTACCTTTGGTATTCGCACTTACAGATGGTAAGCGGCGCTAAATAGGCAGTAAAAAAGGCGGGGCTCTAAGCTCCGCCTTTTCTTTTTGCTTGCCCGCCACTAGGGACGCCTGATTTAGAGCTACTGGGCTTTATCCTTTCCTTCTTCGGCAGCGCTGAAACCAAGTTTCTTGGCTTCGGCCATGTCGGCTTTGTAGAGTTTCTCATAGGCTTCAGCCCGGTTGTAATAGGCAGAGGCGAGAGAGGAATCTATCGTTATTGCTTTGTCCAGATCTACGATTGCTTTTTCGTAGTGGCCCAGGCAGCGCAGGGCGCGTCCTCTGTTCACATAGGCTCTTGCCATGTGGGGGGAAAGCTCGATGGCTTTGTCGCAATCTTCTATAGCTTTTTTGTAGTCGCCTTCCAGCACATAAGTGTGGGCCCGGTTCACCAGGGCCACTGCCAGATTAGGGCTCAATTCCAGAGCTTTGTTGGCGTCGGCCAGGGCTTCTTTAGTTTTGCCCAGGCGGTTATAGGCATGGGAGCGGTTCACGTAGGCGATAGCCATTTTGGGTTCCAGCTCAATTCCTTTGCTGGCATCATCAAGGGCCTTTTGTACCTGCCCGAGGGCAAGTTCGGCCCAGGAGCGGTTGATATAAGCCATACCCAACTTGTCATCGAGGCTCAAGGCTTTATCGCAATCGGCAATGGCTCGGTGATAGTGCTTGCGCATCATATGAATATTGGAGCGATTGGCATAGGCTCTGGCATAACCGGGATGAAGTTTAATCGCCTCATTGAACTTGGCTTCTGCTTCCTGTCCCTTGCCTTCTCCTGACAGCCGGATGCCTTCCTTGAGAAGGGCGAAAGCTTCGGGATTGGTCTTGCCTTTCGGGGCGGCTTTTTCTGCCGGCTTAGACTTGGCGCCTTTCTTTTCCGCTGCTTGTGCTTGTAAAGAAGTGGTGAGCGTTCCTGCAGAAACTACAGTGATAGCCAACATCATTGAGCTCAGTCTTCTATTTCTTTCGAGCATTTTGCCTCTCCTATTGCCGCCTGGTTATTATCTCACAGCCATAGCGGCCTAAAACTATTTGACATTTGCCTGGGGCACACTGGCTGTGCTTGAGGCTTTGCGGAATTCGTCGGAAAAGACGATTTTGGCCGACTTGCGCTTGTTAACCAGCCAGCGGGTTTTGGCTGCTTCCATATTTTGGGCGACGAATTTTTCCTTGAGCTGATCTTTGATTTCATCGAAGCTGAAGGTGCCGGCCGGCACTTTCTCCGTCAATTTGATGACGTGGTAACCGAAGTTGGTTTCAACGGGAGTAAGAGCCAGTTGCCCTGGTTTGAGGTTCTTGACGGCATCGAGCAAAGCTTTCTGATCCGGTCCGGCCTGGGCGGCAACTACGTCTATATAACCTAGATCGCCGCCGTTCTTGGCTTGTCTGGCTTGCATATCTTCCGTATTGTCGTCGGCCAGGGATTTGAAGTCTTCACCTTTATTGGCTCTGGCGAGAAGCTCCTGGGCCAGGCGCATCTTCTGTTGCTTCACCACCAGAACTTCTTTGTCTAGATCGGCGTCGGACATAGTTGGATTTTGTTTCTTCAACTGGGTCTTGATGCTCTCCATGGGTGGTGCATCGACCCTGGGGGCGGCCAGGACAATATGGGAGAGCCTCACCTTCTCACCGTGTTTGAAGGCTTCTTTGTTCTTTTGATAGAAAGCCAATAGCTCCTTGTCTGAGGCCACGCTTTCCCTGGCGATTTTTTGCATGAGCATAATGAGCATTTCGCCCTGGATGAGATCTTCCTTTATCTCTTCCGGAGTCTGATCGCTCATCTCCAGCATCTTCTTATATTTAGGTAGGTCTTTTACCTTCAAATAATTGTTGTAAGCCGGCTTGTAGAAGTTCTGTGCTTTGGCTTCGGCAAGCAATAGCTCACGGTTGATAAGCTCGGTGAGCAATTGCTGCTCAATCAACTTGGCGCCAACTTTAAAAGCCAGACCGAGATCGATTACTTGCTTGTCGAATTCGGCTTCCGTAAGTTTCTTCTCTTTGAGGAATTTGTCGAGGCTCTTGCCTTCCAGTGATTGCGGTTTGCGTGCCGCCTCCAGAAGCTTTTTCTTCTCGTCGGCGGTGAGGCTTACACCGGCTGCCGTAGCCTGTTTTACCAGCTCTTGCACCTGCATGGGTTGCATGCCCAGCACGGCTTGCAGGGAGCCTATGGCTTCTCTGTATTCCCTTTTGAACTGAGAAATGGTAACCGGCGTACCGTCCACGGTGCAAATCACCATGGTGGGTGGTAAGGTGGCCAGGTTCACGGCATTGGGAAGTTTGACATTGCCGCCGGTGACAGCCGGTTCCTTAGCGGTAGCATCATCCGGCGTATTGGTCTGAGAAGCCTGTCCGGTCTTGTCTTCGCTTTTGGCCGGTTCGGTCGTGGTACCGCTGCCGGTGCTGCTCGTTTGCTCACCTGTTTTTTCACCGCCGCTGGTTTCCTGCTTGCTATTGCAACCGCAAAGCAGCAGCGAACCGGCGCAAATGGCCAGTGTCACAAGGGTGAATTTGCCGCCTGCCGTCTGTGGACGGCATAGCCTGGACTGTTCTCTGCTTTTGGATGGGTAGCCTGCAATTTTTCCATCTTCCAAATTGCTTACTTTTCCGGTCACTTGTTTTACCTCAGGCGGGTCTTGTGTTTACTTCAACGCTGGTTGCCATGGATTGCAAAAGATCTTCCAGCAGATTGAGCTGTTCTTCCGGCTCATCGCCCTGCGCTTTCACCAGAATGTAGGGGCTGGAGCCCTGTCCGCCGGCGATGCCGGGTTTGTAGGTGGTTCTTGAACCAAGGTGTTTAGGCAGTCTGGCTTGCAGAGGCATCCACTGCTGCAGGCGGAAAGGAACATAGAGGCGCATACCCTGCATATCGGGCTTGATGGACTGTACGTTGGCGGCGGCGGCCAAAAGACGCAAGCGCACCACTTTCACCAGTTGCTCGGTCTCTTTGGGGATGTTGCCGAAACGATCTTTCCACTCGGTCATGAGCATAGACAACTCTCGCTCGGTTTTGACGTCGGCCAGTCGTTTGTATTCCACAAGGCGTTGTTCGTTGTCCTGGATGTAGCTCTCCGGTATGTAGGCCGTGACGTTGATATCAACGGCGGTATCATAATCCTGAGCAACGGCTTCGCCCTTCAGTTCTGCCACGGATTCTTCCAGGAGCTTGCAATAGAGGTCGAAGCCCACCGAGATCATATGTCCGTGCTGTTCGGCACCGAGGATGTTGCCTACACCTCTTATTTCCATGTCTCGCAGGGCTATTTGATAGCCGGAACCAAGGGAGGTAAATTCGCGTATGGCCTTCAGTCGTCCCTGGGCCTGTTCCGACAAGACCTTGGAAGGTTTGTAAAGACAGTAGGCATAAGCCTGTACTTCCGAGCGGCCGACCCGACCTCTGAGCTGGTACATCTGGGCCAGACCGAGTTTGTCGGCATCGTTGATGATAATGGTATTGACGTTGGGAATATCGAGACCCGATTCGATAATGGTGGTGCAAACCAGCACGTCATATTCGTGGGCCAGGAAGGCCAGCATGACATTTTCCAGATCTCGTTCACCCATCTGTCCATGACCGATGGCGATACGGGCTTCCGGTACCAGCATCTTCACTTCGGCGGCGATTTGCTCGATGTTTTCTACACGGTTATGAACGAAGTAGACCTGACCGCCTCTTTCCATTTCGTGCAGTATGGCTGTGCGCACCAGAGGCAATTTGTATTCGCCCACAAAGGTCTTGATTGGTGCCCGGTTGGTCGGCGGCGTGTTGATGATGGACATATCCCTGGCGCCGGATAGGGCCATGTAGAGAGTCCTCGGAATGGGCGTGGCGGACATGGTCATTACATCCACCATGACGCGCAATTGCTTCAGTCTTTCTTTGTGGGCCACGCCGAACCGCTGCTCTTCGTCTATGACCACAAGACCGAGGTCTTTGAAGGCAATGTCTTTTTGCAGCATACGGTGGGTGCCTATCACCACGTCGCACTCACCTGAGGTGAGGCGTTTGGCTACTTCTCTTTGTTCTTTGGCGGTACGAAAACGGCTCAAAAGACCAACTTTGACCGGGTATGGGGCAAAGCGATCGGCCATATTGTTGTAGTGCTGCTGGGCCAAAATGGTGGTGGGCACGAGGACCGCCACCTGCTTGCCCGACATTACGGTTTTGAAGACGCCGCGGATGGCTATTTCCGTTTTACCGAAGCCTACATCTCCGCAGATGAGGCGGTCCATGGGTTTGCTCGATTCCAGATCGTTCTTCACGTCCTGAATTGCCTGCCATTGGTCCGGCGTTTCCTCGTAAGGGAAAGCTTCTTCCATTTCGTACTGCCAGGGGGTGTCCGGAGTGCACTGGTAGCCTTCTTGTTTGGCGCGCATGGCGTAGAGATTGACCAGATCTTCGGCCACCTGCTTGATGGATTTTTTTACCCGCCGTTTGGTTGATTCCCATTCGGCGCCGCCGAAGCGCGACAGTCTGGGCGGTGAGTCGCCGGCGCCGCGATAACGGCTGAGAAGGTTGATTTGATCCACCGGCACATAGAGTACATCGTCACCGGCATACTGGATGCGCAGGTGCTCACGCTCCTGGGTGTCGATGCGAATACGCTGGACACCGACGAATTGTCCGATACCGTGTTTGATGTGCACCACATAGTCACCTACTTTCAGGTCGGCTATGGAGGTGAAGCGCTCATAGTTTTTCTCTATGACCGGCCGTCTATATATTGTAGGCTTGCGCTTGACGCCGAACATTTCGGCATCGGTGATGCAAACGAGACCGGCGTCAAGAAGGCGGAAGCCATGGCTGAAACCGTGGCGACAAACCCAGATTTTTTCTTTGCCGGCTTGTTTTTCCTTGTTTTCTCTGGCACCAAGAGCGCTGGAAAGATCTCCCAGCAAGTCTTCCGGTAGAGCCTTGGGCACGCCGGGCGCTATGCTTTCATCTTTGGTTGAGGGAGGGATATGGGTCTCATCAGAGTCGCCGCCTGCTATATAGGTGGCGGCACAATCCCATTCCTTCAAAATGCCGAGAATTCTCTGGGGCTGTTCGGTACAAAGCAGAATGTGATAGCCGTCTTTGCGCCATGATTTAACTCGTTCCGCCAGCACATTCAGTTGGTTGCCGAAGCGTTCTATTGGTTGACAGTCAAAGTTGATAGTGCTTGAAACCTGCCCCACGGGCGGTGCCTCTTCTTCGATGGCAAGGGGCAGGGTGGAGGCATATATGCGCTGGAATGGTTTGAGAGATTCGGCTATTTCCGAGGCTTTTAAATGCAGGGGCCGGGGCAGGGGCAATAGCCTTCCCGTTTCCAGACCTTCCTTGATGGAGGCGGCAAGTTTCTCATCATGGGAGCTGATAGAGGCAAGCAATGTATCCCATTCGTCCAGCACCACCATGGTATTGTCCGAGAGATAATCGATGAGGGTGGCAAAATCCGTATCTATATAAGGTGCGTAGTATTCCACCGATTCCGGATAACGACCCTGGCTCAAGGCATCAAGGTCACCCTGCATAACATCTTTGAGGGTCTCGGCAGCAGTGTCGGAAAGGTTTTCGGCAGTGCTCTCGGTTAGCGCCGTCAGTCTTTCCACCAGGGCCTCTCTCTCTTCGTCGGAAGCCGGCAATGTTACCCACCAGCGAGGCGGGATGATGGTCTTACTGCTCTGTTCGATGGAACGCTGGGAATCAATATTGAAGACGCGCATGGATTCGATTTCGTCGCCGAAAAGCTCCACGCGGATGGGCAAACCACAGGAAGGGAAGATGTCTATGATATCGCCCCTGATACTGAACTCACCCCGCAGGGTGACCAGGGCTTCCTTGGAATAGCCAAGATTGGTGAGCTTGCGTCCCAGTTCCAGCGAGTCGATTTGATCGCCCACGCTTAAGTTGAGGCTCTTCTCCTTCAGACTTTTACGGGAAAGTACGCGCTGGGAAAGTGCTCTTGCACTGACCACGGCTATGAAAGGCTCTTTGTGGTTGTCTTCGTTTTCTATGTGTCGGAGCAGTTCCAGTTGGGCGGCGATATTATCCGGGCTCGACAACACTTGCTCGTAAGGCGATACTTCGCTCGATGGATAAAAGAAAACCGGATAGCGGCTCAGGTTTATCAGTTCCTGGTGGTACCGGGCGCCGCTGTGGTTGTCCTGCACTACCAGGACCAGGGGGCGACGTGTCTCATGGGTGAGAACCGACAAGACCAGCGACTTGGCGGAATCGGTCAGACCCACCAGGTTCAGCTCGTTCTTACCGGAGCCACGGGCCGTGCGTCCGAGTAGTTTGGCGTACTGGGGACTATCGAGGAAAAGCTGATGGAGTTTCGCGACTAAGTTGAGGTTGCTGTTCAGCATTCCTGAGAGACTCTTGATTTTGTTATGGGATTCTAGTGTTGAAATTGTCTTTGACTTTGAAGTTGTGGCGAAAATAGCTTTTTATTTTCGATTCCCTCCGGTCTTGGGCGCGGGGGCCGCTCCGCTCGGACTTGGATGGGAATAGGTCATTTTATCATCCGGGGCTATGGTTTTCCCGGGGCATGGCCCTGTGTAACAGGCTCTAAATTGAAGTTTCGAGTATCATGAAATGTGTCCTTCAATGTGGGCTCTCGGGCACTCTTGAGAATGAGCGGTTATCAAGTGATTTTATTTAAAACTTCTCTTCCGAATGCTGGAATCGGCCTCTCCCTTGCCCTGCTCATCGGTTTGAATCTAGGCTGGCCTGTCTTTTCTGCATTGCCGGTGTCAGGGCAGTCCAATAAGGAGGCGGCGCTGAAGCAATTGTCTGCCGGAGTGGAGTTACTCAAGCAGAACAAAGGCAATGAAGCCCTGAAGGCTTTTGAGGCGGCGTCCCGGCTCGATCCCAGGCTTCCGGCGGCCTACAACAATATGGGCAGAATCTATGCCGACCAGGGCAATACCGGCAAAGCCATCACTTATTTTAAGAAGGCTATCAATATAGAACCGCTCTATGAGCCGGCTCTTTCCAACCTCGGACTTTTGCTCTATTCCACCGGTAAACCGGAAGATGCTATTCATCCCTGGCGCCTCTGTTTGAGCGGGGAGGGCAAGAATAGCCCTACGATTCACTATTACCTGGCCAATGCCCTGCGCGATGCCGGCAACAAGGCTGAAAAGGGCGATAGAGAGAGCCTTTTGCGTGAGGCGCGCGAGCATTACAGCACAGCTATAAAATTGGACCCTGAAAGTGCCGCCGCCTACAGCGGACTTTCCGTGGTGGATCTTAGCGAGGGACGACTTGATGACGCCTACAATAATGTCATGAAGTCTCTCAAACTTCGCCCCGATTCGTCCTTTAGCTATTACCATCTAGGCCTGATTGAGGAGCGACGCGGCAGGGCCTCTGAGGCGGTGAAGGCCTTCGAGCAGTCTCTCAAATACGAGACCGAACCCAAATATAAGGAAGAGACCAGGCTCAGAATAGCGCGTTTGAAGGGGCAACCGGTGGAGCAGCCCCGGGAAAACGCACATCAGATGGATTCGACCGAGGCCGCCCTGGCCCAGCTTAGAAGTCGCTCTTTTTTAGCCCTGAAGAAGCGCAACTACGCGGAAGCCCTGCAAGGCCTGGACTATCTCGTCAAAAACGGTGCCGGCGAAGATCCCATTGTGCTCAACAATTATGCTCTGGCATTGAGTAACAGCGGTCAGACCGCAAAGGCCATCGAGTATTTCCGCAAAGCCCTGCTGTTCCGCCCCAACGGTTTCATGGAAGCACAGTACAACCTGGGTATGGCCCTTCGCAGGCAGGGCGATAACGACGGCGCCGAAGCGGCCTTTCGCAAGGCCGTCGATGATGGGGCTCAGACCAAGAAGACCTGCCCGGCTGCTCAAAACATGCTGGGCGTAATTCTCAGGGAGAAGGGCGATTACAAGGGGGCGGACCGAGCTTTTCGCAAGGCCATACTGCAATCCGGCGGTGAACTGCCGGTGGCGCACTTCAATCTGGCTGTCTTGCTGGAGCGGGTGGAGCGCACCCGGGATGCGGTTAATGAGTATAAGACCTATCTCAGGCAGGCTCCCACTGGCAGGAATGCCCGTGTTGCCAGAGACAGGCTGGTGAGGCTGACCGGTAGCAGCGGATGACCTGCTCGTCTTTTGCCCTCCGGTTTTGTTAAGGTTGACTGACTGGGGCGGCTTTTTGCCTGCTTGCCTGACAACCCTGTAGTAAACTAGCTGCACCGATGACTTGCGGAATCGGTGTTGAAATCGCAACCTGAGGATAAAGGTAGACGTGAGCGAAGGTGAAATGCCGGCGCCGGAAACGGTAGAAGCTGTCTGTGCAGTTGCCGGGGCCAGAGAGGCCCGGGCGGTGCCGGAGGGCAAAACCCGTGTGGCAGTTCTCATGAGTGGCGGTGTTGATTCTTCGGTCACTGCCTATTTGATGATGGAGGCCGGCTATGACGTGGTCGGCGTTACCGGCTGGTTGATCAAGTCCGGCAGCCGCTGTTGTGACACAGGCATGATAGATGCGGCGAGGGTCTGCGAAGACCTGGGCATAGATCACCATGCCGTCGATCTGCGCGAACTCTTCAAAAATGAAATCATCGATCAGTTTCACGAGTCTTATGCCCGGGCGCGCACACCCTTGCCCTGTAGTCTTTGCAATACGCTAATAAAGTGGGGCGCCCTCATGAATTACGGGCGCAAACTGTTGAATGCTCGTTATATCGCCACCGGGCACTACGCCCGTATCGTAGATACGGAGTCGGGGCGGCGCCTCTGCAAAGCCAAGGACGAGAAAAAAGACCAGTCTTATGTGCTCTGGGGATTGACTCTCGATCAAGTCAATTCAACCCTTCTACCCCTTGGTGATTATGACAAGGGAGAAATCAGAGATATTGCCAGAAAAGCCGGCATCGTCACGGCCGATAGACCGGACAGTCAGGATCTTTGCTTTATTCCCAGGGGAACCACTACCCAGGAATATCTGGCCAATTTTCTCACTGTGGAGCCGGGCCCCTTGATTCACACAGTCACCGGGCAAGTTTTGGGTGAACATCAGGGCACTTTCAATTACACAATCGGGCAAAGGCGTGGTCTGGGAGTGGCATACAGCGAGCCGCTTTACGTCACCTCCATCGATCCTGAAATGCGGGTCGTCTATGTAGGTCCGAAAGAGGCGCTTCTGCGCCGGGAGTTGACGGCTTCTTTCGTCAACTGGATTATGCCGTCACCACCGGTAGAACCATTTCAAGCTCTTGCTAAGATTCGCTACAATTCGCAAGCGGCACCGGCAACGATTTTCCCATTAGCCGAAGGTCGGGTGCGGGTGGTCTTTTCCGAGCCCCAGCCCGCCATCACACCCGGACAGGTGCTGGGAATATACGACGAAGAGAATGTATATATTCTGGGTGGCGGCTGGATAGACTAGGGTGTCAAGATGGATGTCTGAAGGATGACTTCCCCGCCCCGCCGACCGCTGACTCGAAATCCGCTCCCCATCTAAGATTTCACCAGCCAACCGGCTAAATTTTGTTTGCTTACGGGGAGTTTATCTTTTATAATGAACCCAGGCTTTAGTTCAGCATTTCAATTGAACGCTGGCGTCTCACATGAGGGCATCCACGTTTGTTTTACCAAAAATTCTCCGGCATTATCAAAAATTTGGTCAGGGCAAGCCTCAGTCAATTAACCGTGGTGATGCTAGCCGCCGGTACCACTGCTCTGCTCATAGAAGACGCACCGGAAGCCCAGGCTCGCGCCAAGTCTGCTTCACGCACCAGCGTTAAAAAGAGCAGCAAAGTGAACAGTCGCCGCGCCGTGAGTTCTCGTTCGAGTTCACGCTCTCGAGTTCAGGGGCGCACAGCCGCCAAGCGGTCTCGCGGCGGCAGCACGGTTGCGCATCATGGTCGTCACCATAAGGTTGTCCATCATGCACCCAAGACCCGTTATGCCTATCCCATCGGGCTCTTCATGCCATGCCCACCCGTATTTGATACTAGCCCTCTTTCTGAGAATGAAGCCGAGCGTATCAGCGACGCTTTCAAAAATGGTACCGCCGATGGTTATGCCGCCCGTCTATTGGTGCGGGCCGGGGTCGTTAAGTATCATCCCCTGAGAGGCGGCATTTTCTGGCGCCGTGAGCCGGTCAAGTACATAGTCATGCATTCTACCGAAACCGGTATTCCCATCTCCGCCGTGCGTGTCATTGAAAGCTGGAGTTCCATGGGTATTCGCCATCCCGGCGCCCAGTATGTGGTGGAGAGGGACGGTACTATCTATCAAGCCGTAGACCCTGATCTTGCCACGGTTCACGTCAACATCTTCAAGACTCTGCCGGGCATCAACAACGACAACAGCATAGGCATCGAAATGAACCATACCGGTTCACAAGACTATCCACCGGCCATGATGAATTCCGTCATCAAGCTGGTGGCTTATCTGCAAAATCGCTATAACGTGCAAGACGGCAATATCATCACGCACCGGTACGCCCAGCAAGGGGATCACACCGATCCGGTGCACTTCGATTGGGAAGGCTTTCTGGCTACCAAAAACGGCTTCAAGAACCAGGCCATTGCCTATCGCTCCGGGCGTATCAAAGATGAAGCGCGCAGTTGGAAGAGCCAGCCTGAGCCTGCTGTCAACACTTACTTGAAGATTCATCAGCCACTGGATGTGAAGGCCCCGAAAGTGGATAAGGCTGCTCCAGCCCAGCCAGTGAAAGTGCCGGCCCCTGCTGAAAGTGAAAATGGCGGCTCGACTCCGCTTTCAGTTCCTGAGGCTGCGCCGGCTTCCGGCACTGCACCGGATTCGGTATCAACGCCGGAGCCGGCTAAGACACCGGAGAATCCTTCGAAAGATACTCCTTCCAAAGATAATCCTTCAAAAAATACGCCATCCGAGAGCAAAGATAAGCTGGAGTCGAAGTTACCCAAGGCGCCTGCGTTTGGTGCCGTTCAGGTGCAGACCGTTCTCAAACCGGCTTTGCCGAGCCAGTTGAACCGGACAGGTCGTCTCCTGCCGGCTCCGGAAAATTCCTCGCTGCGCTTCTATCCGCCCGGCTACTTCAGCCAGCAAGCTAATTCAGCAAGTCCTGATAAGGGGCTTTAGAAACCGTCCCTCCATTTGCAGGGGACAGTTGCAAGAGGCTTCTGTAAGTAGAGGCATAGTTGCCTTCCTGCTCAGATCTCAGATGACTCTCCACGAGGTGGATAGCGCTTACGGTCTGCTCAAAAGGCTGAAAGTTTGAGATTATGTCTGCCACGGCTTCGTCCCGGGCCTGCCTGAGGCGATAAAGGGTGACATGGGGCTTGAAGACGAGATTCCGTTCGACGGCGGCGTCGGCTCTGCTGTGGGGGGCCAGGGCTTCTCTCAGGAGTCTTGCCACAGCGCTTAGAGTCTTGCTTTCCACCCGTGGTCTGGCCACGATCACCCTGGCTTGCGTGGACGGCCAGGCCTCTGCGTAGTCGTAAGTAATGGAAAAGGGGAAGTTTGCTGCTTGGAAGAGGGGTCCCGCCAGGGCCAGCAAGGTCTCTTTCAGTTTGGGCAATTCGTTCTCGTCCAGTTCGCCCAGGAACTGCCAGGTAATGTGCAGTTTCTCCGGCTTCACGCTTCTAATTACAGGCGCTAGCTCTGGCTTGAGCTTTTTATTTTCTTCCGCAAGAAAGCGGGCGAGAATTTCTCTTTCCTCGCCCTCAAGAAAGCTTCCCACAAAAACTCGGGTCAATCTCTTCCTCTAATTGATTCGGATTTCTACTCTGATTTTTCCGGCATATTGCTCTTAATGGCTTGCACCACTCCTTTGGGACCGCCCATGCCTTTCACCAGCAAAGAGCCGCCAATGGCAAAGGGCAGGAAGAGCACGATCATCTGCAAAAGGCTCATGGCCTTGAAGGTCATGGTCAGACTGGCCAGCACGGAGAAGATGAGAAAGACGCAACTGCCTGCTGTTACGAGCCAGCCCCATTTGTTTTTGGAGTTGAAGAGCATCATGCCGATGCCTATCATGAGAGGCAAAAATAGAACCAGAAAGCCGCCGCTTCCAAGACCGAGCATACCCAGTAAACCTGAGCCCACATTGATGTGCTGGAAGACCATGATCAGACCGAGGATTATTAGACCGAGACCGCCGAAATAGGCGCCGTCCGATTTGGTCAGGGCCTCGTCTTTGTTGGTGGAACTCTTGCCGGCTTGCTTTGTGCCCACCGTGAGATCGGTGCGACCCTCCACCAGGCTCAAGTCTGTATTTTCTTTCAACACAGTGGTCTCAAGCTCAAGGAGTTTTCGTTGAATCTCTTCTTCCTTTTTGTTCATTAGTTCCAAGCCTTTTCCTGGTACTTAACCCGTCTTCTCAGCTAAATTTTTGCTGCCGAATTTTTGCAGCTCTTTTGCGATGGTGATTCCGCTCCTTATATACCCTCTCCGTGTACTAAATCCCAGGGACGTTCCTCACTCTAACTATATTGACAGCTCGGCCGGAAGGCTCAGACCGATAAATTTTCGGGCGCAAGTCGGTCAATTACGGAGCGACTGCGTCGATTTGGCTTGGGGAGCCAATTTTCAATGGCAGAGTTTGGTTTAAAAGGAAAGTTTGAGTGGCATAAGTCTGGTATCACATTTATAATGTCTTAAACTTGGCTTTACTTCGATTTTTCTTTTCTTCCAGCTTGGACTTACTAAATATGGCACCAAAAATTTCTTTCAAATCTATCCAGGCTGGTCTTTCTCTGGCCCTGTTGACCTTTTGCCAGGGGGCTTCCGTGCAGGCCCAGGCTGAATATAAGCCCTTGAGTCAGTTGGCACCGGCTCTGGCTGTGGCTGGTCAAAGCCAGTATCCACCGGGTCTTTCCGAGGGTGCCGGCATCTGGGTTAATCTCTGGAACTATCCCAGTCGGGATTTTGAAGGCTATGCCGAAAAGCTCTACGCATCAGGTATTCGCAATCTATTCATCCAGACATCCCGGAGCAACACTCCTGCCATCAGGCAACCGGAGGAGTTGGGACAGATAATCGAAGCCTGCCACAAGTACAAAATTAGGGTAATTGCCTGGTCCTTTGCCGAATTACACAATCCCAAGGCTGATGCCGAAAAGCTAATTGTAGCGGCGCGCTTTCGTTCCAAGAACGGAGAGCGGCTTGATGCCATTGCTCCCAACCTGGAGAAGAACCTGCACAAAGAAGCTGTAGAGGCTTATTCCAAGATTTTGAGAGAGGCTCTGGGTGCTTACCCCATGGTGGCCGTTGTCTATAGTCCTTTGAATCGGGCTCCGGCTGTAGCCATTACTCCCTGGAAAACCCTGGCCCAGTATTACGACGTGATTGCGCCCATGGCCTATTGGAACGGTCGCTACCAGACCATTGACGCTTATACCTATACCAAGCGCACCGTGGAGCGCATTCGTGAACTCACCGCCCGCCCCGACGTGGAAGTGCACGTAATTGGTGACGGCATGGGCACAAGGGCGCCTGAAATCAAAGAATTTCTGCGCGGTTGCGCCGACTCCGGTGCACAGAGCGCCAGTCTCTATCCCGATCAGATCACCACTGCCGAGCAGTACGGCGCCATGTCTCTCTACAACGATTACATGCCGGTTGATGCCCGCGAGAGACTCATGGGTATGCGGCAGTATATTTCTCAGGGTCTCATCGAGGAAACCCGCTTTGATCCAGCCCGACCAATCAGCCGGGGCTTGCTCTTCAAGTTGACGGCCCACAGTCTCAAGGTCAAGGGCGTGGTGGATGCGGCCTCCGCCTACAGCTACTTTGAAAGGCAGGGCGTCATTGACACCGTGGCCAGGGAATATCCCGAGATTGCCACGGCCGACGAATTAGGCTCACCCTTGGGGCGCGATACGGCCGCTTCCTTTGTGCGCCAGGCCAGGCTTTCCGCCGGTCGGGTCATGAAGCCTCGCAAGGGCGGCACTGCCAGTCCGTACATGACTATGGCCAGACCCTCCCGGGCTGACAGGCTCTTTGCCGCTCCGGCTTACGCTTCCGGGGAGAATACCCGGGTCAGCTTCGGGGTTCCCCAGGCTCTCAATGCCAATGCCGGCAGCCGTCCCCTCAGCTATTTCGACGCCGTGCACCTGCTCAACAGTGCCGGGCGCTAAGGTTCTCAATAATTCCTGAGAAAATATTCCAGCAATTGTCCGGCTCAGGGGTTGCCATACGTGATTAAAAGCCGAATTGCGGGTAAGTCATTATCGGAATACCGCGGCGGCGGGAAAAGAGCGAGACTGTTGTATATACTTGCTTTACCGGTAAACTACCTCACCAACTAGGTGTTGGTGGTTTGGATTGGGGCGCATTGCCTTGGTAATTGCTGTTCCAATTCTGTGAACCTTTGGCCCGCCAGAGCTTTCAAACGGTGTTTCATTGGACTTGGAGGATAGTTATGCAAGTAACCGTGACTGGACGCAATATTGAACTCACCCCTGCTTTGAAGGAGTATTTGGTTGAGAAGTTGCAACGTGCTCAAAAGCACTTCGACCATAGACTTGATTGCACTGCTCTATTGTCGGTGGCCAAAAACCCCTCAATAGCCAAAAGCCAGAAAGCGGAGATCACTATTAAGGTCAACGGCAATGTCATTAGAGGAGAAGAGTCCACAGAAAACATGTACGCCTCCATTGACCTGGTGGCGGACAAAATAGAGAGACAGTTGAGGAAGTACAAAACCAGGCATTTCTCGAAAGGTGGTAAGACTAAAGACCGAATGGATGATTCGGCGCCGGATGTCAGTGCTGAGGAAGATTCCGATATCGCCGTCAGCAAGGATCTGGCTCTTGAAGACATCCGACCCAAGATAGTTCGTTCTAAGCGGTTCCCATTGAAGCCTATGCTGCCTGAGGAGGCTTGTAAGCATATGGACCTTCTGGGTCATGACTTCTTCATGTTCATCAATTCGGAAACCAGTCAGGTGAACACTGTTTACCATCGACGGGATGGTAACTACGGATTGATCGAACCGGAAGTCTAAAGTCTAATCGTCTCTGGTTCAGAGGGCGGCTGGTCCGCCTCCATTAGACAGCTACTGGCAGGGGGCCCCTTGTGGGGCTCCCTTCTTTTATCTCTGGTTTTCAAGTCTGCTTGCCGTGCCGGAACAAAAGCACCTGAATTTGCTTCTTTGAAACAACCACGGTGCTTTCATAAGGCAAGCTGGGTTTTCCCCGGCCCCTTTTGTAGGCAAAATCCTCTTTGCAGAAAAGGTCTTTGAAGCTATCAATAGACTAAAATCCTATGTACTTAGTAAACCGGATTCAATATCTAACACAGTTGAAAGTAATAATGACAACTTCCAGGCAACTCACAAGAACCTTTCCCGTAAGGTTTGCTCTTGCACTCTCCCTCACCCTGGGTGGTGCTCATGTCTATGGTTTCGATCAGGCAGCCCTGGTCAATCTCAATAACGAAGGTGTAAAGGCCATCAATGCCCAGAACTACCAGCTTGCCATTCAGAAGCTGGAAGAAGCGGTGAAGATGGACCCTAACTACAAGAAAGCCCGCGAGAACCTGGGCATTGCCTACAACAATTACGGACTGGTTTTTCAAAAGAATCCCACCGAGGCCATCAAGTATTTTCACCGGGCCGCTCTTCTTGATCCCAAGAATCCCACAACTATAGGTAACCTCACCAGCATCATTCGGGCCATGGGCAAAGACCCCATGGATTATGCCACCAGGGTGGCTCTCGGTGACGCTTCCCGCAAAGCTGCCGACTTCCCTGGCGCCATTGTCGAGTATAGAGAAGCGCTCAAGCTCAAGGACGACGGAGCCCTGCATGAAAAGCTGGGTGATGTTTTGCGCGTGCGCGATCAAGTGGATGAAGCCATTGCCGAATATCAAGCTGCCGCTCGCTCCGCCGACTCTGCCTCAATTGAGGTCAAGCTAGGTCAAGCCTTTCAGACCAAGAAAGATTTGCCTAATGCCATTGCCGCCTACGGTCGCGCCATTTCCATGAAGTCTGATGACCCTGATGTGCAGGATGCGCTGGTAGCCGGCTGGGAAGCTGCTGTCAGGGATAATCCCACCGCCGCTGAAAACCACATTGGTCTTGGTCAGGGACTGCAATATAAAGGTGATTTCGGACAGGCTGAAGCAGAGTTTCGGCTTGCCTTGAGCCTCTCGCCCGGCAAAAGAAATCCGGTGGCGGAAAAACTTCTGGCGGCACTGCCTGCCGCCAAGGCTCAGTTCAGCATAGACAGGCTCATTAACCTGGGTGTGGAACAGCAGAGCCAGAAACACTACGATCTGGCCATCCAGTATTACCAGAAGGCACTAGCTATGGTGCCGGCCGGAGATAACCGGCAGCGGGCCAGTATCTTCATGAACATCGGTACGGCTCTGCAGGCCAAGGAAGACTATAAGGGCGCCCTGGATTCCTACCAGCAGTGTCTGCAGCTTGATCCGGCCAATATGGGTGCCCAGGAAGGTATCAAAACCGCCACCGTGGCCCTCAAAGACAAGAACATAGGCGATCTGTCTAAAGCTGCCGACGATCTCTTTAAGGCGCAGAACTACGACGGCGCCATCGCCAAGTATCAGGAACTTTTGAAGAACGCTCCTAATGATGCCGGTATCCACTTCAACATCGGGGCTGCCTACCAGCTCAAGAAAGACTTTGATCAAGCCATTGCCGAATACAACTTAGCGGCCAGCATTGATCCAAAAAATAAGTCTTACCAGGATGCGCTCGTCAAAGTTAAGGACTTGAAGGCCCAGCCCATCATCGATGCCGCCCTTGCCAAACACAAAGAGAAAGACTACATTGCCGCCGTCGATCTCTATACCAAGGCACTGGATATAGTGCCGAATAATGCCGGTCTGGTTTATAACCTGGCATCGGCTCAGTATGCCATGCAAGACTATCAAAATGCCCGTCGCTCGTATACCAGGGCTATCGAACTGGATAAGACCGGACAGATCAATAACCTCTACTTCATCGCCACCATCGATGAACATAACGGCAACGGCAATCAGGCCAGGGCCGAGTATCAGTCTTACCTGGCCCAGGCCGCAAACGGCACTTATGCCGCCCAGGCTAAGGCTCGCTTTGAAGCTCTTTCGAAAAACCCTACCGCCACCATAAAAATCAAGTCTGAAGCGGAACTGGCTAAGGACAAAGATGCTTCCGATTCTTACACCAAGGCTGTGGAATTGCAGAAGAACGGACAGTTTGATCAGGCCATCGCCCTTTATCAAAAAGCGCTCTCCATCCAGGGCGACAATGCCGATTTCCTCTACGCCCTTGGTACTGCATACCAGCAGAAAGGCGACCTGGATAACGCCATTGCCTTCTACATTAAGGCTCAGGGAGTGTCTCCAGCCGAACCACTGTACAAGAAGGCTATCAAAGACGCCAACATTCTCAAAGCCGGTCCCCTGGTCAAACAAGCTTACGATAAGCAGACCGGTGGCGACGTTGCCGGTGCCATCAGCCTTTATGGTCAGGCCGCCCAGCTTGATCCTGATAATGGTTCCATCTATATGAACCTGGGTGTGGCTTATCAGGCCACAGACAAGTTTCAGGAAGCTTTCGATGCCTATCAGAAAGCCTACAACCTTGATAAAAAGGGTTGCGTGGATTGTCTTTACTTGATGGCGGCCATCGACGAAAACTTTGGCCGGGGCATGCAGGCCATTAACAAATACAATTCCTACACCCAGCAAGCACCCAGCTCCCAGTATGCCGGTGCCGCCAGAGAACGTATCAAAGCCTTGAGTGCCAACCCATCGGCCACACAAAAGCTTGCCACCACATCCGATGTGAAGAACGCGCAGGAAGCTTCCTCTGCCTATGATGAAGCGATTAAGAAGCAGCAGGCGGCAGATTACGATGGTGCCATTCCGCTCTACCAAAAAGCCATATCGCTTATGCCGAAGGAATCGGCTTATCTCTATGCTCTGGCTACTTGCTATCAGGCCAAGGGCGACTTTGATAATGCCATAAGAACCTATCAGGATGCCGTCAGTAAGGCTCCCTCCAAAGATCTGGCCGGCTACAAACAGGCTCTGGCCTCGGCGCAAATGGCTCAGGCTCAGCCCATCATGGATGAAGCCGTACAGAAACACACGGCCGGCGATCTGGCAGCTGCCATTCCGCTTTATGAGAAGTCTCTGGCTATGTTCCCCACCAATGCTCATGGTTGGACCAACCTGGCCGGCGCCTATCAATCTAATGACGACTTCGCCAATGCCAGAAGGTGTTACCTGAAGGCGGTGGACCTCGATGCCAAAAACGAGTCGGACAACTGGTACTTTGCCGGTTTAATCGATGAGAACTACAAACGTGTACCGGACGCCGTTTCTGAATACGGCAAGTACCTGGCCGCCAAGCCCACCGGCAGCTATGCCGCCGATGCCCGGGCACGTATGCAGGCTATCAAGCTAGACCCCTCGAAGTGTCAGGTGCTGGCTACCAAGGCGCAGGTTCAGGCTTCCACGGCTGCTTCCGCTGCTTTCAACGAAGCCGTGCAATTGCAGACGGACAAGAAATACGATGAGGCCATCGCCAAATATCAGGAGGCTCTCAAGTCTTTCCCCAACGAAGCCAGCTACTACTATAGCCTCGGCACTTGTTATCAGGCCAAGGAAGACTACGATAATGCCATCGCTCAGTACGAAAAGGCACGCAATCTAAATCCCAAAGAGCCGGCCTATCCGCAGCTTATTAAGCAGCTCAAGCAGGCTAAGGCGGCGCCTCTAGTTAATTCTGCCATTGAGAAACAAACCCAGAAGAACGATGTGCCCGGCGCCATTGCCGATTACGAGGCCTCCCTCAAGATCTATGATGATGCCACCACCCATAGTTACCTGGGCACGGCCTATCAGGCTCAGAATAATCTGCAGAAAGCCATGTCGGAGTACATGAGAGCCTTATCTATGGATAAGACCCTGGTGGACACCTACTACTATCTGGGTACTGTCTACGAAGGTCTCAAGCAACCGGCCAAGGCCGTGGAAGAGTATCAGAAATTCATGCGCTCGGCTCCTGCCGGTAATGCCAACACCGCTGCCGTCAAAGAGCGCCTGAAACTGCTGGCTCCAGCCGGTCGTAAGTAGTGTCAACCAGCCTGTACCGCTTAAACAGGTTTGAAACATTTCTGACCTAACCTTTCAGCACGAAGCAATTTGTCGCCCCGGCAAATTCACCCCTGCTGACAAATACTTTTATGTCTGCCATCCTCGGTGGCGGGAGGTTTTCTTATGGATATTAGAAGAGATGGCGATAGCGCCGGCGAAAAGAGCACCGGGCTGAATAGTGTTGATGTTTTGAAAATGGCTGTGCCGCAAGACAAAGTTGCAACCGCCCATGAAAAAGAATCGTCTGTAGCCACCCTGGATTTTTCTCCCCTTGATGCGCTTTCCCTCAAGAAGGTGGAGCCTGCCATCCAGGAAAGCGCTGAGAAGGTTGGTGCTGCTGCCTGTGTCGGTGCCGCGCTTTGTGCCGGAGGCATGGCTGGCATTGGATACAGAGTTGGCGTGCAGGCGGCGCTCGGCGCGGCTGCCGGTGCTGCCGCCGGTTCTCAAATGGAGAGAGCCTCCGAACTGGGTAAAGCAGCCGCTGCCGGTGCATTCGAAGCTGTGGCCGGTGGTGCCGCTCGCGTGGGCAGGGAGATTTTAAACGGTAAACCTTCAGATATTAAGGGGCGGGATGCCGTAAAGGCTGTCGGTGAGGCGGCTGCCGCGCTCTCCGGTGGCGTCGTCGGTGGAGCAGTTGTTGGTGGCGCCCTTGGTGCCATAAATAAACTCTGGCGCGACAAATAGCCTTAGCCCGAGAGGGCAATTTTCTTGCGGACTTGAGTCTCTCCAAGCAGAGCGCAACATTCAACTAGGTTCTGAGCGTTGACCGGTGCCTGGTTCCTACGTGGAGGCTGAGAACCGAATTAGTCTGGTCCCAACACGGGATTGAGTTTGTACGCCTTCTTGCTGTGAGATGTTTGCAATGATTGTAATAAATGCACGAGGAATGAGTGGAAAAACGGAGAAGTTGACTAAAAATCGTCAAAAATGCGACTTAATGATATACTTGGGGTGTAAACCAAGGTGCCCTGATGTTATTCATGTTGGAAATCGAGAATTTCTATTCAATCCGGAACCCTCAGATAATTGATCTCAGGGTAGGTCGTTCAGTTTCCGACAATCCTGGCCGTTTGGCTGAGATCGGGCCGGGTATGTCTGAGAGGGCACCAAAGGTAGTCTCAATTTTTGGGCAGAATGCCTCAGGAAAGTCCAACGTGTTGAAGGCACTTTCATTCCTTTCCTGGTTTGTTCGAGATAGTTTTTCCATCTCGCCGGATAGTAGTCTTCCATTTAGCAGGTTTCTTGATGAGAAGATGCAGAATGAGCCTACACGGTTGGCAGTATGGTTTACCGGACCGTCTGATCCACGAAATATGGCTACGCCGGAGCCGAATCCTAGAAATTCGAGCATTTATCGGTACGAAGTTGTTCTCGGAGGAGCAAGCGGCAAACCAGAAAAGGTTTTGTCCGAGACTCTGAAATACTGGCCGCTTGAAACCAATAAGCAGGTCAAGCTTTTCTATCGGGACGAGTCTGGAAAAGTAAAGGGCCACAGGAAGTTTGGTATGTCTGGTTATAACCTTCCGCTTGAGAAAATTCTTCGGGACAATGCCAGTGTTGTATCTACTCTTGTACAGTTAAAACATGAGAGCTCTTTTTACCTCTGGAATCTTGCCGGACTGGTTGTCTCCAACATATTGATTTATAAGGCAGATTTCGATGATCTATCGGTTGCACAGATGTACAAGGCGAACCCTGCTCTGCTTGATGCGCTGAATAGAGAGATTGAGCGGATTGATCTTGGAATTAGAAAGTTAGATGTGGTTGTCACTGCTAGTGGTCCTATTTTTACTGTTGACCATAGTGGACTCGATCAGCCTCTTCTGTTTCCCTTCGAAAGTCATGGAACCAGGCAGTTTGTCAAAATTTTTCCTCTGATTTTTCGCGCGCTTGAGACCGGAGGAGTGGCGCTTATAGACGAGCTTGATCTGTCTATTCATCCACTAGTAGTTCCAGAGATTCTTCGTTGGTATTACGATCCAAAGAGAAATCCGTACCATGCGCAACTCTGGATAACCAGTCAGGGAGCTTCTCTGCTTGAGGATCTTACGAAGGAGGAAATCTTCTTCTGTGAAAAGGACAGTCACGGCCGGACAATGACTTATAGATTGAGTGATATTAATGCCGTCAGACGTACTGACAATTTCTATCGAAAGTACCTCGGTGGCGTATATGGAGCAGTGCCGAAGATCGGATGAATGGGAAGCGTAGTCTATTGCGGCGGCAGCGGCGTCGCATATTCCTTGGCTGTGAGGGCGATAGCGAGAGGGGCTACGGAGTCTTATTAGGCAACCTTATCGAGCAGCGAAGGCAGGATATACATCTTGACGTAGTATTGCTTAGCCCGGGTGGGGGTGATTCGTATACCCTGGTCAAGCGCTGTGAAGAACACCTATTAAGAAACAACAGACGAGGCAGTCCAGACTACATTCATCGGGCCTTATTGCTGGATAGCGATCTTCGAGGTTGCGATAAAATGAGGGATCAAGAAGCTGATCGGCTGGCCTTGAAACTGGATTTAAGGTTGATCTGGCAAGAACCTTGTCATGAAGCATTCTTGCTTAGGCATTTTGATGGATTTCGAGACAATCGGCCATCGTTGCCACGTGATGCGCTGACTCTGTTACACAAAGTCTGGCCGCAGTATAGGAAAGGTATGGCAGCCGTGAGATTGGGCGAGAGAGTTGGATGTACAGAGGTTCAGCGGGCTGCTGAGGTCGAGCCGGAACTTGCTGAATTTCTGCGAGCTATAGGATGGTAGAGGAACTTTCATACAATGGTTGTTTGAAATGTTTCGGAACCAGTGGTGTCTGCATCTGCGGATGCATACACCACTGGCTGAGTAGTCAGGACTGTTTCACTTACTCAGATGAGACCTTTTGAAAATTCAGCCCATTTGATCCGGCTGAGAAGGTTCTTCTGTTGCAGGCTCCGGCTCGGGTGTTGGCGCCGGTACCGGGGCTGGTGCTGGTACTGGTACATCTTCGTTATGATGCTTGTTGTAAATATGCAACATGGCCGAAAGGGAAAACACGAGGGTGGCGGCTGACACCAGAAGCGGTACCGGATAAGAATAGAAATAAGAGACGCTGTCGATTCTCAACTGTTCAATAAGAATGCGTCCAACGGAGTAACCGGAGAGGTAGAGGAAGAAAGTCATGCCCGGCATGCCCCGGTTCTTCTTAGCGAAATAAAAATATAGGTAGGCAAAGAGAGCCAGATCCCACACCGCCTCGTAAAGAAAAGTGGGGTGGAAGAAATCGTAAAGCCGGTACTGCAGCGTGCGGCTACCCGGCGGAATATAGAGCCTGAGGGGGAAGTCGGCTGTTACCGGCAGTCCGTAGGCTTCTGAATTGAAGAAATTGCCCCAGCGTCCGATTGCCTGGGCCAGGGGCAGGCAGGCTCCCATTACATCGGCATAAGGCAGAATTGGTTTCCTCTGTGAGCGCAGGTAGATGCAGCCGGCAATGACACCGCCGATGATGCCGCCGTGGATGGAAAGACCGCCGCGCCAGGTGGCAAATACCTCCATGGGTCTGCCGATGAAATTGTCCAGGCTCAAGAGGACATAATAAAGGCGAGCGCCCACGATGCCGAAGATAAAGCTGTAGAGGGCCAGGCTGACTAGAGTTTCACTGCTCAAGCTTAGTTTTCTGGCCAGCCTGGTAGCGCAAAAGAGGGCAGCTACAAAACCGAGGGCGATCATCACCCCGTAGTAGCGAATCGTGAAAGGACCAAGCTGGCAGATTATTGCCCCTGGAGATGCAAGGTTCATTTAGCCCTGCTTCCTGTTTTCATTAACTAGCAAGCTTGCTCCGCATCTTTCTTCAGTAGGGGGCCTGACCATTTGGGTATTGCCCGCCATAGACATCTTTGGGAGCTTTGTGCTCTTTTTGATCTCGATTGGCCGGCATACTTGGGTCGTGTTGTTCGTCGCGGGGATCGTCGCCGTGCGGGTCTGGACCGTGGGGGTCACTGCCGCCGTACTTTTGCAAATTCACGCCGTGCAGATCTATGGGGGGTTGCGCCAGTCCGCAGGCATCTGCCCGCTGACAGCAGGGGAGCGTGGATGCCAGAAAGGTCAGAACAAAGACAAACGATGTAATTGCCGGTAATCTTGACATGTGGATCGCCCTCCGGGGGTACTCGCTGCATAAGTATACAAGATGTATGAGGCGCTAAAATACCTGTTGTAGTTTCTTTCGAGTGGCGGGTGTATGGCTAAGGCTAAATCGCGCTGGGTTTGCCAGCAGTGTGGGTTTCAGACTTCTCGCTTCCTGGGGCGTTGCACCGACTGCGGCGGCTGGAGCACTTTGACGGAAGAGCTTGTCATGGAGGATGAGGCCGGCAAGAAAGGCTTTGCCCAGCGTCTGGCTCAGGCTAAGAGTGGTGAGGCGGTTTCCGGTGCCGTTTCCAAGCCGATTACGGAGATTGCCGTTGACGAAGCCGAAAGACTTTCCACTTGCATGAAGGGTTTGGATGAAGTGCTGGGCGGCGGTCTTGTACCGGGTGCCGTGCTGCTTCTAGCGGGCGATCCCGGTATTGGTAAGTCTACCCTTTTGATGCAGGTGGCGAAGAATCTGGCCGACAAGCATAAAGTGCTCTATATAACCGGCGAGGAGTCGGCGGCTCAGGTTAAGCTTAGAGCCGAGCGGCTGGGGGTGAGAAGCGAGAACGTACTGGTGGCGGCAGAGCAGAACGTGGTGGCGGCCTATGATTTGATGAATAATACCGAGGCTGTGGTCTGCGTGGTGGACAGCATCCAGTCGGTCTATCACCCGGAGATATCCTCGGCGGCCGGTTCCGTTTCGCAGGTGCGTGAAGGCACGCAATTGCTCATAAACGGGGCAAAATCGCGCAATATTGCCACCATTATGGTGGGGCATGTAACCAAAGAAGGTACCATCGCCGGTCCGCGCGTGCTTGAACACATGGTGGATGTGGTCCTGCAGTTTGAAGGGGACAGTTTGAGGCAGCTTAGGCTCTTGCGGGCCGTCAAGAACCGTTTCGGCTCCACCTCGGAACTGGCTATTTTCGCCATGATGGAAGAGGGACTGAAAGAGGTGGAGAATCCCAGCGCGCTCTTCCTGGGAGACAGGCTTTCCAAAGTCGGCCTCAAGCAAGCGCCCTCAGGCACCGCCGTGATTGCCGGCGGCGAGGGTAGTCGCAGTCTGCTTCTGGAAGTGCAGGCCCTCACCGTGGCCACCCCCAATCCCTCACCTAGACGAGTAGTGAATGGTTGGGATTACAACCGCCTTCTGCAACTTCTGGCCGTGCTGGAAAAAAGAGCCCAGCTTTCACTGTGCCGTCTGGATGTCTATGTGAATATTGTAGGCGGCATGGATTTTAGCGATCCGGCCGGCGATCTCGGTATTGCTCTGGCGGTTGCCACATCATTTCTTGATCGCTCCATCGATCCTGGCCTGGTGGCAGTGGGAGAAGTGGGTCTGACCGGAGAAATTCGACCGGTCATAAATCTGGCCCAAAGACTGAAAGAGGCTCATCGACTTGGTTTTACCAAGGCCCTTGTGCCGCGGGTCAACCTGCCCCTGAGCGGTGTTCCGAAAGGTCTGGAAGTAATAGGCGTGGAGTCTATTTCCGAGGCTCTCAATTATGCAATACCGAGTATTGACAAACAGACCCTCAAAGATAAAGCTTCCCAGGAGCAAGTCTTGACGCGGGAGTTGGAGTTGGAGTTGAACAAGCTAAGTTAGTTCTTTCGGCAGCAAGATTTAGACAAATGCGCGACTATCAACCTCAAGAACTCATTGTCAGGCAGCTTTCCACCCTGCCCGATAGTCCGGGCTGCTATCTCTTCAAAGATCAGGATGGCGAGATTCTCTACATAGGCAAGGCGATCAACCTTAAGAGCCGGGTGCGTTCATATTTCGTGGAAGCTAGCTGGCGAGAACGTCCCAAATTGGCGGTGATGATACCGAAAGTGGTATCAATTGAAACCATTCTGGTAAATTCCGAAAAAGAAGCGCTTTTGCTCGAGGCTAATTTAATTCGTGAGAAGAAGCCCCGCTACAATGTGGCCCTCAAGGATGACAGGCGTTATCCCTGGCTGGCCATCACCTATGACGTGGCTTATCCGCGCCTGGTAATGATCCGTGATCCTGCTCAGTACAAGAAAAACAATCCCCAATCGAAAGTCTTCGGACCCTATGTGGAAGCCGGGGCCATGTGGGAGACGGTGAAGACCTTGCGCAAGGTCTTTCCCATGCGCCAGAGACATAAGCCGCTTTTCAAAGACCGCCCCTGTATGAATTACCATATCGGGCTCTGTCTGGCGCCCTGCCAGAAGCTGGTGCAGGAGGAGACTTACAACAAGATGGTCAAGCAGGTGGAGATGTTTCTCTCCGGCCGCCAGACGGAAGTTATGGATGAAATGACGCGGGAGATGGAAGCACTCTCGGAGGCGCTTGAGTTTGAAGAGGCGGCCTTGATAAGAGATAGGCTCTATGCTCTTTCCACGGTGATAGAGAAGCAGCAGGTATTCTTTCAAAATCGACGCGTCTGTCAGGATATTATTGCCCAGGCGCATACTGAGAAGCTTCTGGCTCTCTGTTTGATGAAAGTGCGGGAAGGTAAGCTGATTGCATCGGAGACGGTGACCCTGCCCTTGCTTGATAAGACCGGCTGGGACGAAGCCTTTCAGGCTTATATTTGCCAGTATTACACGGCTTGCGAAGACATTGCCCTGCCGGCGGAAGTGCTACTGGCCCATGAGATTGAGGATATTGAGCTTTTGCGCGACTTCCTCAGTCAGAAGGCCGGTGTCAATGTGAAGGTACTGGTGCCGCAGCGCGGCGGCAAGACTGACCTGATTGAGATGGCTCAAAAAAATGCGCAGCAAGCCCTCACCCGTGTTCTCACGGAAGACTCGGAAAATGACGCCAGGGTGGAACGGATTTTGACCGCTCTTAAGGAAGGGCTTGGTATAGACCGGCTGCCCAAGCGCATTGAGTGCTTCGACATTTCCAACATTCAGGGCACCGATAATGTGGCTAGCATGGTGGTTTTCGAAGGGGCCAAGCCGAAAAAATCCGACTATCGTATGTTCAAAATAAAGTCGGTGGAAGGAACCCCCAATGACTTTGCCTCCATGAAGGAAGCTGTCGGCAGGCGCTATGCAAGGATTCTTGCCGAGTCTAAGCCCTTCCCCGATTTGATCATTATCGACGGCGGTAAGGGGCAATTGGGTGCCGCCTTCGAGGCACTGACCGAACTGGGGTTGACCGGACCCGGCTTCAAGACCGAGAGATTCGCCATTTGCGGTCTGGCCAAGCGACAGGAAGAAGTCTATTTCCCTGGAAACTCCACCCCTGTGTTTTTGCCCAGGCGTTCGGAAGCCTTGCTTTTGCTCCAGCATGTACGGGATGAGGCGCACCGTTTTGCCGTTACTTATCACCGAAAACTGCGGGCCAAGCGGGTTGTCTCTTCCAAACTGGATTCGCTGAAAGGGCTTGGCGCCAAGCGGCGTAAACTTCTCATTGATCACTTCGGCTCCTTCGAAAAGATCAAGAAGGCCAGTCTCGATGAGATTCTTGCTTTGACGAAGGAAGGGCTGCCGGAGAAATTGGCACGCACAATTTATGACTTTGTGCGGCAGCCAGGAGCCGGCGCTCGTGTAGCGGAAGCGGCAGAGGCAGAGACAGCCGATTCCGAGACCCTGGCATTAGAGGAAGACGGCGTGCTTGTCTTAAGCGAAGAATTGGACATGGACGAGGAAAACGGTGCCGAAGAAAACGGCGAAGAAGAGAGCGGCGAAGAGGAAAGCGAGAGCTAGCTCAGTTACTTACTTACTTACTTACTTACTTACTTACTCTTGTTCTCTTTTGGTTCTTCTTCTTTTTGATTGACGGCCGGTGTCTTTTCTTTGACTGCTTCTTCTTTGGGTCCGGTCTGTTTGCCGGTTTCTTCCGAGTCGAACAAGGCCTGTTTCTCCAGTTCTTTGGCGCGACTCTCGTCCTCTTTGTATTTATCTAAATTGCCCATTAACTTGTGGGCGATGCTTCTGTGAAAATAGGCTTCCGCATACCTGGGGTTGCAGTTTATGGAGACATTGAAATCTTCTATGGCATCACCGGTCTTCTTCAAAACCAGATTGATGGCGCCCCTGGTGTCGTAGGCTTCGGCCATCTTGGGAGCCAGTTCCAGCGCTTTGTTGACGTCGGTGAGGGCTTCTTTCAATTCACCTTTCTGGGCTCTCAGCCAGGCCCGGTTGTTGTAAGCGGGCGCATACTCGGCGTCGAAGTTGACGGCTTCATCGAGGTCGTTGAGGGCGCGGCTGTTGTCGCCGAGGATGGCCAGCGACGTGCCGCGGCGGTTCAGGAGGCTGGCCAGTTGTCTGGCCCGAATCGCCGCCAGAGACTGCTCCAGTGTCTCGCGCCTTTCTCTGGGCAGGGTGCTGAGATCTAGCCCGGGTATGTGCAGGCTGCGATCTCTGCAACTGGTTATCTTGTCTGTGAGAAAGTAGATTTCGCTGCGGGCCTGTAGTTTCTCGTCATTGGTGGTGCGCACTTTGAAGATCTCGGCTTCGGGATTTTTTTCGTCTACCTTGTCTTCAGGCGCGTCTTTGACCCTATCGTCGTCGGTGAAGCTTTGCAGTACCGGGGGAAGTTTTGCTTCCATGGGCAGCACGGCGGTGAGGAGGCAAAGAAGAAGCACCGGCATGACCGCTTTCGGCTTAGGACTGTGTTTCTGTCGCTTTTGAGCGAGCATCATTCCTCCAAACTGTAATAAGACTGCCCTGGTCCTTGTGCTTACCGCACAACCCACATTTTGCGCCAATTAGGAGCGGCTTCGCCAGTCTCTTTCATTAGTCCTAGATTTAATCTTAGCCCCAAATCCGATTATTTTTACAGTTAATGTTGGGCAGAAAACAGAAATTTGCTCACTTTGCCCTTTCCGGGCTGAGTGCCCTGTGGAATGATGATATTAGAAAGGACTCATTCATTGTATTGTCCCTAACAGATAAGAGGATCCTTAATTATGGAACTTCGGGCCCGGCCGCCCACAGGCTAGACGGCTTCACGCCGCACTTTTATGGATGGTTGCCTCTGGTCGGCGCCGGCATTTTGCTTGGGGGGCGTTGAGAAGTCGCCCTGCTGAAAGTAGTCATCGCAAGTTTGAGCTTCAGCTAATTAAGTTTCTCTGTCAAAGCTTACGCGCGCACGCTCTGTTTGTGAGTTTGCGTGGAATTCAGGTTTTACTTGGTCGCACATCAGTAATGAGGGCTTTATCAACCGGAGGGGTTGCTAGAGCCCTCATTTCGCTTTTGCCATGTGATTTTGGTAGTGGTAATATTCAATGCTTCCGCGTTTCCATGGCTATAAGCAGTTAAATGACTCGATTTTTCAAGAACAGCAAGCAGTTTATTATCTGGTTGATGATTTTCATCTTCCTTGGCACTCTCATTCCCAGTGCCTGGGTCATGTTCCAGTAAGTTATGGCAGCCTCTACGAAAGCTTCCTCCTTGAACCAGCCGCCACTGGCTGAGCGCATGCGTCCTCGCAATCTCGATGAGTACTTCGGTCAGACCAAACTCCTGGAAGAGGGCGGCGTGCTCAAGACCATGCTCTCTCAGAGTCTCAGTTCTTTCATATTGTGGGGACCTCCCGGTGTAGGCAAAACCACTCTAGCCCGCATAATTGCCGGGCAAACAGAGAGTAAATGGATTGCTTTTTCTGCCGTTACTTCAGGCATCAAAGAGATCAAAACCGTCATGGCGGAAGCGGAAGCCTTTATGAATATTGAAGGGCGACGCACCATATTGTTCGTAGACGAGATTCATCGCTTCAACAAGGCTCAGCAAGACGCTTTTCTGCCCTTTGTGGAAAACGGCACCATTGTGCTTGTGGGTGCCACCACCGAAAATCCTTCCTTTGAGATTAACTCGGCGCTTCTCTCCAGGCTGAAAGTTTTTGTCATGCAGGAACTCGGTCTTGATGATCTGTTGGGCATAATGAAGTCGGCTCTCAGTCTGCCTGAGCGTGGTCTGGGAGATTATGGACTGACTGCCAGTGATGAAGTGCTGAAGATGATCGCCGTCTACGCCTCAGGGGATGCGCGCACGGCTTTGAACTCGCTTGAACTTGCCGCCAAGCTGGCTAAGAAGCGTGAGAAAACCGAGATTACCGAAGCGGAAATCAGATCTTCGGTGCAACAGGCGATTCTCAAATACGATAAAGACGGTGAGAATCACTACAATTTGATCTCGGCGCTACATAAGTCAATTCGCAATTCTGATATTCAAGCCAGTATCTATTGGTTGGCGCGGATGCTGGAAGCTGGAGAGGAGCCGCTTTTCGTGGCCCGGCGGCTGGTGCGTTTCGCTTCCGAGGATATCGGTCTGGCTGCTCCGCAGGCTCTTACTCAGGCTGTGGCCGCCATGCAAACCGTGCAATTCATAGGTATGCCTGAAGGCAAGCTTGCTCTCACTCAGGCTGTCGTTTATATGGCCATGGCTCCCAAGTCCAATGCCATTTACACTGCTTACAAGGCCGCTGCCCAGGATGCATTGAATATGATGCAGCATCCCGTGCCCCTGCATTTGCGCAACGCACCCACTCGCCTCATGGAAGATATTGGATACGGCAAGGGCTACAAGTATGCTCATGATTTCGAGCAGGGTGTGGCGGATGATATGGAATGTTTGCCGCGAGAGCTGGCCGGCAAGAAGTATTACAGACCTACCAAGCGTGGTTTTGAAGGAAAGCTTGGTAAGGCGCTCAATCTAATCGATTGAGCCTGTCCTGTTTTTGCCGGCCATTGAGCCGGTGTCTAAAAAAAAGAAGCTCGTCCATGAGACGAGCCCTTTTTGAACCACTTCGATCTAATTGGATGGATTAGAGTTTTGAATGGTTTCGAGCGAACCTGTTTTTGGTGAACTTAGCTGCAACTAGCGAGTGAACAGATTTTTGAGGGGCATAAGGAAATGCCACCACTTGCGGGCCTGAAGTTTTACCACTTCTTGTCTGGTTTCCCGGAGGATTTCCGAGAGTCTGGAGTTTTCGGTCTCCACAGTCTCCAGAATATCTTCCAGATAGTCTCTTTCCACTTTCAGCTTGGCCAGCGCATCCATCAAGTAACGTCTTTCTTTGACGGCTGCTTCTTTCTCGTATTCAACCACTTTCAGTGATTTGATTTGAGCTTCCAGGAAAGGAATTTTCTGGACGGCCCAGAACTGGCTGACCATTATTTGTTTGACGTTGGCGTTTTCCTCAGTCACTTCTTGCAGTTTGCTGAGGAGGGCAATCACTCTTCTTTGTAGGTAAGCAACTTCGTCTTGGCTCTTAGAGAGAACCTTTTGCTCTTTGTATTGCTGCACAATGTCGAGAACTTGCCGACGCATGCGAGTTTCGCGAGCTTGCCTGACTCGTTTATCCTCGTCGTTATCTGATACCGTCTCTGATGCCCATTTGAAAACGTGATCGAGCCCATCCAGGTTGACAGCCTCGTTGTGTTGGGCCGGTGTTTGATTTGAGAAGAAATCCAGGTTTTCCAAACTATTTGCTCTTTGAGTGCTCACAGGCGCCCCCTTTCTTGCACCTATAATACCGACAAACCTGAGATTTGTAAAAGAAAATTTGCCATTGCCAATGGTGCGCAATTTTTCCACCTATTTGCAAGCACCGCAAGTGGTGTATGGGCGCATATTTGGTGGCGATACTGCCTGCGGTGACAAACGCTTTACTGTGCATTTTATGAGACGCTTATCTTGCTGACGATTTCTCAACCGATTGAAGGGCAAGATCCATGAAACCAGGGATCGGCGGCTTTTTGCCGGGTTGGAAAGACCCTGCCCCGCCGTCTATGCATCAGACCCGGTAATCTATATAGAATCGGTTTTGCCGTGTTTGTTCAGGTTAATTCCTCAAGCAGCGGTGTCGGCGTCGCTTCCCTTGCGCCTGGAGCGGCTAAAGGAAATATGTTTAATATATACAATGGCTATGCGTGGGGCTGGCAGGGCTGTCGCCGTCCTCTCAGACCCTACCCTCAAGCCGCCCGCCTCCGATGACCGCCTGGTCGAAAGCCGGCCCTGGCGGTGAATTGGCTTGAGGCGGCCGGTACTCTTCGGCGTTCCTTTTATATAGAACAAATTGGCGCAATAGTGGGAAAAACCGGGGGGTACTACGTAGGTACACCCAAGACAACGCCTTTCCCAAGGCTTACTGTATTGTCACGCCGATGTATAGGTAGTTCCTAATCCATTCGGCAAATGGAGAAGACGGTGTCAAAAAACCGGACTAGCAATAAAACCAAAGGACGGGCCCAGTATGCCCGGGTTTTGCTTTTGTCTCAGGTTCTTTGCCTGCTCTCGGGGCTGACTGTGGGTGCCGGCCAGGCTGGTGCTTATGGAGAAGCCGATGTGATGACGACCCTTCGCAGTCCTCTTATACCCGGTGTACCCGATGCGCCGGCTTATTCGATGCCTTATGAAGGTCAGCCGCCTCCCATCGGTGACGGATTCAACCCTCCTCCTGTGACACCCGGTCACCTTGGTGGACCCTGCCCGCCGCCCAGCGCTGTTTACGTGCCGCCGGTGGATGGTTCCCAGCGCGATCTGGTTGACTCGTATGTGGCACCGTATCTGACACCGCCGCCTTCCACGCCCGGTTCCGACTGGGGCAATATAAATGGTTGGGGTGGCGGCACCGGATGCCCGGCTCCGGCTTCGGTGGTCAACATTAATCCCACCGGCGGTATTTTCGGCTCAGCACCCACTGAGAGATGGAATGCCCAGCGCAGTTTCGACCATGGTCGCAATCGCAATGCCGCAAACGGAAACGCCTCATACGCCTTCGACTTTGGCGATAAGCCGGTCGACAAACCCGATGTGAAGTTGGCTCCCCAGGTTTCGCAAGACGGACCCCGGAAAGGGCTCTCTTCCAGTATGGATGGCCCCGTGCGCTGTCCCAACATACCCGATGCCCAGGCGACAGCCATTCGGTACGGAAACCGAATCATAAGTAAGACGGGTCAGAAGTCCAAATTCACAATAGCCCCCTATTGAGATCGCAATTTAAAAGTTCAAGGTTCACCAAAGCCTCCAGGAGAAAACAGATGTTAAACCTCAAGTTCTTGCCCATAATCACTGCCATCACCCTTGGAGCGGCTTTTAACTCGGCGGCTCAGGCTGCCAGCCCCGGTCCCTGGCCGGGAAGCCCGCCGCAAGTCGGACCTGCGCCCGGTGGGCCGGTCACTACCCTGCGCACACCTTTGATTCCCGGTCAGCAAACCGGCGCTCCTTTTATGTCGCCCATCGAAGGCGCTCCGCCGGCTATCGGTGACGGACCTACTCCTGTGCCGGTCACGCCCGGTATGGGTGGCGCTCCCACCCTTCTGCCCTGGGTACCGTCTATTCCGGCCAACCAGATAGACAATAGTTTTTCCGGCATTCCGCTGCCTGTGAGCCCGGCGGTTGTATCGCCTCCCGGCGTGCTGGGACCGTCCTTGACCGGTATTGTGCCGGCACCGCCGTCCACTCCTGGTGCTGACCCTGGTTCCCTCACCGCTCCTATCGGCATGATCAATCCTTCTCAGCAGGTCAATATCATTCCCACCGGCGGTATCGCCGGTACCGGTGGCTATTACACTTCCATCCCCACGGTACGCCGTGGCGGACAGGAAACCCACCAGTGGGACCTTAGAGGTCGTAACTCCATGATCGGTATGGGACCGGACGACGGTTCCCAGGATAACGTAGAGCGCCTTGGACCCTGGGCTGGTTGGGGAGCCGTCACCGGCGTACCTACCGGTAACGGTCTCAGACATAACTCCATCGACTTGGGCGGCGGTCAGCGCTTCCAGGCCGGCGGCAACGTCATCTCCACCGGTTCCACCATCCAGGACTTCGGTCTGTCGGCCACCAGAAACAATCCGATTGGAGCCTTGAGTGCCAATCAATCTTATGAATTCGGTCAGGGCTTCCGCCGTATGCCGGTATACACAAATAAAACTACCGACTTCGGATTGCCTTTCACCCAGTTCTCACCCGCTAACATAACTGCCCAGAAGACCGGCCAGCGCCTCTTGCCTACGGCCGTAATCACAAACTTCTAGGTTGTAAAGAGATTGGAGTAAGGGGGAATCTTCCCATACCCATGGGAAATCCCCCGATTTCCATTCCAGGGGGACTTTCGTAAAGTATTCACACAAAGCGAAACACCCCTGACGGCAACATCAAATAAACGGTAAACGGAAATGAGAAGCAAAGACGCCACGCAAAACAAAATAGCCAAACTGGCAATGAGCGTTGTCCTTGTCTCCTGTGTGTTTGCTCAAGTAAGCACTCCCGCCTATGCCCAATACGCGATGACCGCAGAGTCTGATTCCTTTCTCCCTCCGGAAGTTGTTCCGCTCGATCCCCAGGTTGCTCAGAAACTTGCTCAATCTCAAGCGCAAGCCCGTGACATGGGAATGAACGTGAACGGCGACCCCAACCAGATGAATGCTAACCAAGACAATCTGTCCACTGCCAAGCAGACCCGCCAGAACGTCATGGATTCCATGATGAATCAAGGTAGCTTTCAGAACGAATACGCCAACCAGAATCAAGTGCAAGCCCAGGGTGATGCTCCCGGCATGGTCTCCCAGGGTGCTGGCGGTAACGCCGGCGGCACAAGCGACTGGATTATGCCCGGTCAGTCCGATAGCTCTGCTCCCATGACTGCCTTCGGCAATGTTCAACAAACACAGTATCTTTCCGCTCCCTCACCGCATCCGGTGCAGAGAAGAGACATTCGTAAGTCCGGTATGACTCATGCAGTCAGCGCTCTTGCTGGATTCGGAGCCGGAGCTGTGCTCGGAAGTGTTCTCCGCCGTCCGAACACAATGATGGGACTCGGGATGACCAGTCTGATGATGACCGGCCTCGGTACCCGCAACGCCTTCCGCTTCTAGTGAACCCCAACGGAAAATATCCGGAGAAAAGAAATGAAACTGAATAGTTTTCTTCTAGCATTAATGACTCTTTCCCTCGGTGTCGCCGCCATTGAGCCCGCTAGCGCTCAAGAAGGTCCCAGAAACCGCGGCATGCGCTTCGACTTCGGTGTTAACACCTACAAGCTGGAAGGCGACACTGCTCCGCGGAGAAGCACCTATAACGGTCCCATCGGCACTGTCAGCCGCGGTTCTGTTCCCACCAGTGGTGGCTACCTCGGTGTCAACCCTGCAATTTTGAAAAAGCGGACTCCCGCTCCCCAGCCCATGGTGGCTACAAATCTTTTCCCTCAAATTGTTCCTCAGCAAACCACTGCGTTTAACCCCGCATTTGGTAAGCCCATGCAGCCTATGACTGCATCTCCCTCAGCAATGACTGCCCCGCAATTGCCAGCGGCCAAGTCTACGAGCCAGCCACGTCGGTCATCCGAAAATGTGAATGGTCGTTTGAGAACTCCAATCAAACCGCAATACATTGCCCGTACTGCTAATGCTGGAAGACTCAACAAACCCGCAATTCAGAGTTACGGAAATACAGGTTTCGCACCTGGATCAATCGTACCGCAATCGAGCGGGTTCTCAGGCGCCGGTGGAGCATCCACCTCTGTTAGTGGCACTATCGTAAGACACTAAGGCGCGCTGGCAATCAACAAACACCAACCAAAACTTTCTCTATAAATCACCCAATTAGGAGGTCCTCCATGACTAAAGTTTCATCCCTCGCCAAAAAAATCGCAGCTTCTCACTCCTTCAAAGTCGCTACTCGCGTGGGATTTCTGCTCGCTCCTCAACTGGTCCTCATGGCAGTCGGTATTTATGACCAGGCCGCTCATGCCCAGGGTCTAGTCGGTGCCGCAGTTGACCCCCGTTATGGTCAGTCGAACGAAGTAGGTATGTTGGCAGACTACGGCTATGACACCGCCAGAGACATCTCCCGCGTAGTCACCGCTCTGTCCACCATTCCGTCCTCCCTCGCTGGTATGAAGATCGCCTTCGGTCAGCGTGACGGTGGTGAATCTGCAATGAACGTAGCCAAAGGTCTCGGTATCGGATTCGGCGGACCTACTGCCGTCCACCTGCTCGGAACCTTCGCTATCAACAACTTCGGTGGTCTGGGCGCCGGTCTCTAATCGGAACTAGCCGCAAAAGTAAGAAAATTGAACAGGTCCTCGCAAGAGGACCTGTTTTTTTTGCCGACGATTGCGCCGGGGGCTATGCTTTGACTGTTGCCCCGTAGTGCCTTTGGGTAGTCTCTTTTTTAAAACAGGGGCGTGAGCGAAATTCCGTCGTTTTTCGCTTATTAGTTCTAATTGCGGTCATTTGGAAGGAAGATGCACGAAATTATTACTAATTTCATTTGCGCCTCATTTGTTGCAACCAGGAGGGCCATCTCTCTCCAGCCGATTGCCCTCTTGGAGATTAAACTGAGCCGGAATCCCCATCTAATTGGGACTTCTCACACTGACAGAGAGGGTGTTTGCATTTAAATTGTTGGCAAGAGGTGCGCCCTGTGGTGCTCTTGTGCTTTGCTTTTCTTCCGGGGGAAATTGAGAATAGTGGAAAACCGCAATTTATCCCGATTTTGGAAGGGCTTAAGTGTCTGGGCAACTTTAAGGCGCCGGCCGGCGTCAGTGATTCTTGCCATACTGACAGGCGCTTCTCTGCTTGCAACTCCTGTTCAAGCTCAGACCTATGTACCTCCAGGTCCTGGTCAGGATTGGGACGCCTGCAACAGCACCACCGAATTGAGCCATGATGCCGAAAACACAGACCTCTCAGATCGCTGCATCTATGATCCGCTTGGTCCCACCACCCTGGTGCGCGAACAGGCTGAACAAAACACCGATACCGTCGCTCAGAACGTGGAAGCCAAGCTCTGGCCGGCGTTTTATGGTGGTTGGTATGATTATGAGGGACTTTCGCCTTGCGGCGGTGAGGAAATTACTTTCAACATTTCCTACCTTGTTCAGGTAATTGGATCTTGGTTTTTCCAGTGGTTCTCTTCACTCCGCAATGCTTATTCGCAACTCACTCTTTTCTCTCAATCGGACCCAAATTTTGTCTCCCAATGGAACAGTGGTAAAACTTTAGTGATGGAAGATTAAAAACTGCCAGATTTCCCGTCTAGATGGGAATAACCACACTGACAGATATTAATTTTCGTCCTAAAGTGTTTCCACAAGACACCCCGAAAAGTCAGTCTTGAGCCTTGCTTTTCTTGCCTAGAAGAATGAAATAAAGTGGAAAACGGCATCTCACCCTACATCGCTAAAGTCTCTCTGGTCCGGCGTCTGACGTCGGCGATAGCTGCTTTCATAGTTGTTATCGCCTTGTTTGCAGGCAGTGCGGTTCAGGCTCAGACTTATGTGCCTCCAGGTCCCGGTCAGGATTGGGGTACTGGTAACAGCACCACCGACTTGAGCCAGGATGCCAATAACACAGATCCCACAGCCCGCTACATCTATGATCAACCGGGTCAGACCACCCTGGTGCGTGAGCAGGCTGAACAGAACACCGATGCCGTCGCTCAGAACGTGGAAGCCAAGCTCTGGCCTGCTTTCGGTTCTTACAATGAAACATATGAAGGTCTCGCTGCTTTCTGGGGCGACGACATTATTTCCAACTTCTTTGCCAACATCGGACAGATTATCGGTAAGTGGTTGTCGGAGTTTATAAACGGTTGGGTAGCAGATGCCGTGCAGTTCCTGACTGGATTTTTGCGCATCTTCGTGCTCAATCCCAACATTGCCACCAACGGACTGGCTGCTTCCGGCGGTCCGGCCGATGATATTTCGCCTTATATTCGTCAAGGCGCCGACATCATGTACGGCATTGCCGTCGACTTGCTTTTGTTGCTCTTCATTCTCTGTATCTGGAAGTACTGGGCTGAAGCAGCCTGGAGAGGCGGCGGCAACCTCATGGGTGCGGTTGGCCGTTTGATCTTTACTGCTGGTTTGATGCTTGCCTGGCCAACTATCTATGCCTTCGAGATTCAGATCTCCAACGAAATGATTCGGGCTATCTATTTCAATTCCGCCGACCAGGTGGCTATGCTTGATGCGGCCATGGCTGCCGCCGTCAAAGCCGGTCTGGTGGCTGGTGCCGGTCTGCTGGCCAATGCCACGGCACCGGTTGCCGGTCAGGTCTTCGGTGGTTTGCTTGGTGCCGGTCCCGGCGGTTTGATCCTGGGTACGGTGGGCAGTCTGGTAGCCTTTGTGGGTTTGATTCTCTATTTGATCGTGGGCGGCGTCTTGATTGCCCAGCTCGTCTATATATTGGTACTGAAAGCCATTCAGACCGGCTTGCTCTGTGCCCAGTATATGTTCGCACCCATATTCCTGGTGTTCTTCGCCACACCTGACACGGAGAACGTCACCTCGGGATTCGTGCGGTCCTTTGTGGAAGTGAGCCTCTGGACCTTCGTCTGGGTCGGCCTGCTCAAGATCATGGTGATTGTGGTGCTCTCGAACTTCAATCCCTGGGGCAAAATCGTCATGGCCATCGGCGTGCTCCAGATCATGATTCAGGTGCCATCCTTCCTGGCCAGGGCTCAGATTTCGCCCATGTCCGACTTCATTTCTGCCGGTCTCATCACCGGAGGTCTCTTATCTGCCGGTAAGGCCCTCACCAATGGTTTGGGTCATAGGGCCATGCACCTGGCCAATGCCATCGGTAACTATGGCTATGCCGGTGCCAAGGGCTCGCCTAAATCCCAGGGCGTAGATCTGAACGTGCCCCAGGGCGTCAACAACGAAGAACTACTCAAGAATAAGAGGGAAGCGGAGCGCACCGGTAAGGTACCCGGTCAGGGTCCTGATAATCCGGGCGGCCAGCCTCTCAATCCCATTGGACCAAAGGGCCCTAAGACCGGCCCTGACGGCACAAAACTCGACAAAAACGGCAATCCCATTCCGCCCACCGGCAAGGGTATCAATCCTCTTACCGGTAAGCCGGACGGCACCGGAGTCGGACCGGACGGAGCGAAAGCCGCTCAAGATGCCGGTCTCAACCCTAACGGCGCCAAGGGAGACGGCACCAATATACCGACACCTCCCAAGACCGGTAAGGAAGGTACTCTCGCTAATGCTGCCGCCGATGCGGCCAAGACCGGTCTCGGCACTGCTGCTGTTGCTGGAGGTTTGACTGCTGCCATGGCTGCTGCCCAGGCTCCAGGTCTGACCGGCGGTCAGACGCCGGGCGCCAAAGATGAGCAGGGCCGTCAGGCTGATCTTTCTGCTCAACAAGCGGCCGAAGCGTTGAAAGCTCTGAAAGAGCAGAATAATGCCGGACCAAATGGTGTCGGTAAAGGCGCTGGCGAACAGCAAGCCAAAGACTTGAAATCAGCCACCGGTGTACCTGGCAGCAAGGATGCCAATTCCAAGCTGGAAGGCAAGGAAGGTGCAGTCCCCGGCACTGGTGTCGATGCTAAGTTGCAGGAAAAAGGTAAGGACGGCAGCACTGCCACTAATGCTGCTACTGCGGCGGCGGCTGCCGCTGCCAATGTCGGCAAAGACTTGAAGCCGGGCGACCTGGCCAATGCGCTTCCGAAGGGAGCCGACAAGACAGGCACTGGTGCCACCGGCGGGAAGAATGCCGAAATGGACGTGGAAGTGGAGCGCGATCCTGCCAGCACGGCCGGTTCTGCAGCGGCGGCTGCTGCTGCCTTGAACAGCTTGAAGAGTGGTGGTACCGAAGGCGGTGTTAAAGGTGCCGGTACCGGTGTGACCGGACCTGATGCTACCGGACAGAAAACCTCCTTGAAGGCTCCCGGTATGGAAGGTGCCAATGGTCAGGTGACCACCGATGTGAAAGGTAACCTGGTCAGTAAGCCTGGTGAAAGCCCGAACAAAGACGGTAAGGCTGTGGTGCCTCCGGCCGCCTCGGCTGCTCTTGGTGATGCGGCTAAGAATATTTCCAGAGGTGCTGCCGATCCCACCACCGTAGCGGTGAACAGTGATATCGCTCCCGATGGAGACCCCGGTGCGCCCTTGCAACAGGTGCGCGGTAATGCATTGAACACTGCCAACAGCACAGGCAGAGCCGATCAGTCAGTTACACCTGGCGGTGGACTCGATGCCAAAGACGTTGCCACTGCTGCCGGTATTGGTACCGCTGCCGGTCTGGCTGCTTCCAAACTGGCTCAAGGCGCCACTACTGTTGAGCAGAAGCAGACTGCCGGCGGTAAGGGTGTTACAACTGCCGGTGGCGGTGATGTCACTACCAATGTCTCGGGGCAGTTGAATAATGCCGGTCAGCCTGTCAGTGGTGCTGCTAATGTCGTTCCTCCCGTCGGTGGTGTGAATGTCACCCCGGATGGAGCCAATCTTGAAGGCGCCGATGCTACTCTTAATCCGGGCAGAACCGCGGCCACAATCAACACAACCGGCGGCGCCAATCAGCAACAAGTGACGCCTGGAGCCGGTCTCAATGCCGGCGATATAGCTTCTACAGCGGCCGCCAGCGCAGCCCTTGGTGTGGCTGCTAATAAATTGACCCAGCCAGGCGGCAATACTGTTGATGCGCGACTGACCAGTCAAGGTGCAAAGGTCTCGGCCACTGGTGTTCCCACTGGCACTGATGCCAACGCCAACTTGACCGGTAACCTCAATCCTAACCAAGGTAATGGTCAGTCGGTGGTTAACCCCACCGGGGTGTCGCAGGTAGGCGGCGTGAATGTCACCCCCGATGGTGCAAATCTTGAAGGCGCTGATGCTACTCTAAGTCCAGGCAGAACCGCTGCCACAATCACCAACACAGGTGCCGGGGTTAACCAGGCTGTAGTGACACCTAATGCCGGTCTCAATCCCGGTGATATCGCTGGTGCCGCCGCCAATGCCGGTGCCAATCTTGCCGCCGGTAAGCTGAACCAACAGGGCGGCAATACCGTTGATGCGCGACTGGCTAATCAGAGTACGCGTGTGTCGCCCACAGGTGTGACACCCGGTGCTGACGGCAACGCTAACCTCACCGGCAACCTGGGCCAGGGTCAGACCGGACAGGCTGCGGTGAGCCCCAGCGGCATCCCGCCGTTAGGTGGTGTGAACGTCACACCTGATGGAGCTAATCTTGAAGGGGCTGATGCTACTCTCACTCCTGGCAGAACCGCTGCCACCATAACCAATACTGCTGCTGCCGGAAACAACCAGTCTGTCGTTACACCTAATGCCGGTCTCAACCCCGGTGATGTTGCTGGTGTCGCCGCCAATGCCGGTGCCGGTGCCAATCTTGCCGCTGGTAAGTTGACTCAGCAAGGCGCTGCCAATGTTGATGCCCGTCTTGCCAATCAGACTCGAGTCAACCCCACTGGTGTCAATGTCGGCGGCGATCAAAATACCAATCTCAACGCGCAGATCAATCCCACTACCGGTCAACCGGTTGTCCAGACCGGCACGGGGATGCCGCAGGTTGGCGGCGTCAACGTCACCCCTGATGGCGCAAGCCTTGAGGGCGCTGATACCAGCCTCACACCCGGTAGAACTGCTGCTACGATAAACAACTCCGGTGTTGTAAACGCGCAGACCGTTCAGCAACCGACTGCCGGTTTGAACCCCGGTGATATTGCCGGAGCTGCTGTTGCCGGTGCCGGTATTGTAGCTGCCGCCAACAAACTTGGTCAGCAAGCAGCCGGTACTGTGGATGCTCGCCTCAATAACCAGGGTCGTGTCACCACCAATGTCACTTCCGGCGGTTCCGGTGATTTGAATGCCAACGTGCAGTCTCCCGTCACGGCTACGGGTGCTAGCGCCAGCGGCATTCCTGTCGTTCCGCCTTCGGCCTTCAACGTGAATAGCGTTGATGGCGGTCAGGATGTTGATGCCTCCGGCATGCAAGGTCGCACTTCCGCCACCATTCAGAATACGGCTCAGCCTGGTACTGTGCAGCAACAGCAAGCTGGCATTAATCCCGCTGATATCGCCGCCGGAGTAGCCGGTGTGAATTCCGGCATCAATGCCGGTAGGCAGGGTCAGCAGAGCAGTCAGACAGTCAACGCTCGTGTGGTTGGTGCAGGCAGAACCGGCAGTCAGACTGGTCCGGCTGCTCCTGAAACCATCTTCACCCAGGCTCAAGTGGGTGGCGGCGGAAACAACGGCGGCCAGCCTCCAGCGCGCTTCACCACCATGGATGGCGGTGACGGCGGTGATGACGGCAGTGGTGGAAACGGCGGCGGCTTCAATTCCGGCGGCAATGTTCCGTCTACCAATGGACCCAATCGCGGCGGCGCTCCGACTCCGCCTCCTTCCAATCCCGATGTGATTGAAGGCTTCAACCAGGCCGGCTACAACAAGGTGCCGATGAGGGTCGCTGCAGCCAACATCCGTTTGGCTCAGGGTGCCACTATTGGCCGTTCCGGCACCGGCAATAACTACGCTGTTTATGACAGCCAGGGTCACGTCATGCACTACCGCTTCGACGAGAGTGCCACTCCCGAGCAGAAAGCCATGGGTATCATGGCCGGCTCCTTTGGTGAACTGATGAGTTCTGACGCGGAAGCCTATGATGCCGCCAGGACGTCAGCCATTGAAGCAGGCGAACACAAACCCCAGGGCGCTCTTGAAAGAGTTGCCGCCGGTATTCTCGCCTACAACGGCGGTTCCTGGACACAGACTGCCGCCGCCAAGCAAAGATTCGCTCGTTCCATGGCCAAGCACGCCGCCATTGGTTCTCAGGCTTATATCAGCGGTGAGAAAGGCAATGCCTACACTGAGTTCCTCGAGAACAGGTACGGCGTCATGGATGACGACAGACAAGCTGAAGCCGTGCACATCATGACCACCGATCAGACGCCTGAATCCGGTTGGAGCTGGAGATTGCAGCCCGCTACCGAAGCCCTGATCCAGAATGGTATCGGCATCAACCCGCTGAACAGGGCTTGTGCCGCCAACATGGCAGTACTGAAAGCGCAGCCCTGGTTGAGAGGTGCCGCTATCCGCGGTAGCGCCGCTTACATAGACTCCAAGGCCAATGCGGCCATACCGGATGGTACTCACCCAATGGTGAGAGACAGCTGGTATGCCCACCACGCCCAGGCTATGACGCCCGAGCAAGTGAACTGTGTGGGCGCCCTGACGCTGGCTACCGGCGATGTGGAAGTGTGCCGCGATGCACCGCTCATCGACCAGGTGGTCTCCATGGTGCCGGCCGGCGGTCGACCGGAAGATTATGTCGGTGCTTACAATGCCCTGCAGACAGGCACTTCAGTGGTGCAGCGCCTGGTCAGCTCCGGTGGTGGCGGCGGCGGCGGCGGTGGTGGCAGCATCAATATGGGCAGCCAGTCTGTCTCTAGCAGTGGCGGCAACGTCAATATGGGCAGCGGTCCGGTTTCCACCAGCGTCACCGGTAGTGTCGTGGGTGGTGGCGGCGGCTACAACAACGCTGAGATGGATATTCTCATGGATGCTCCCAGCCAGTCTCAGGCTATGCCCAACATCAATCCCGGCTCGCTCAATGTGGGCAATGTGCAGATGCCCGGCAATGCTACCAATGTGAACGTACGTACCCACACCAATGCCGCCGGTGGACAGAATCTTGGTTCTATGTCGGTGAGACTGCCCGGTCAGAATGTGGGCAGTAGCCAGGGTCAGGTGCAGATTGGTTCCGTTCAGAATATGGGCGGCGGCCAGGGCGGCACTGATAACGTCACCGTCGATGTGGAGATAGGCGATAACGGCGCCCCCGGTTCCAGTTATGCCGATGTCCAGTCAGCTGCCGTCAGTTCTGCTCTGCAGTACTTCGGTGGTTCGGCTCCTGAGCTGATTAAGAATGTGGTGGCAGATCTCAAGGCTAGCGGCATGAGCTGGCAGGATATACAAAGTCCTAATCTCATGGCCACCGCCATTCAGTCCTACTCAACCAATCCTAACTCTCTGCCGCAGGTGGCTATCGCCTCCAATGCTATGGGTGCCGACAGAGTCACCACCGCCGATGTGCAGATTGTTCAGGATATGCAGGACGCCGATCCCCGTTGGGATGCGAAGAGCATCGACTACGGCGCCGTCTACACTTCTCAGTGCATTGTGGAAGCCCATATGGCTGATCCCCAGGCATTCGGCCAGCCTTATCTCACCAAGGATTACGTGGACAAAGTTCGCCTCGATCCTCGCTTCCGTCCTCGGGAAGTGCCACGGCGCGGCGCCAATGGTCAGGTGGGTTATGCAGAGAAGACACCGGTGCCCTCCGATATCATTCTCAACCATCTGCAAGACCAGATGCGTCGCTTCGGCGGCGGCGGCGGTGGCGGCAGAGACCGCTACTGAGGCTAAAAGGAAAGGCCCGCTAATTTATTGGCGGGCTCTTGCCTGTTCATTTCGCCTGCCGAAACTACCGCATTGCATGGTGGCTTTACTCGGAGGCAGTGCCTGATAAATCAAGGGTTTGCCTGCAGTGGTAAATACCGTGGTTCAAAGAAGTCTCCACTCGTTCTAGAATGAAATCTATGAAATTCTTCAAGCTACGACATTTAACGGTTGTTTGTCCCGAATGCGAGACGGTGTTCGCTACTTTTGAGCTGGCGAGAACGCCTCCCGTGGACAAAAATACGCCCATTGAAGCCGACTTGCACCGCATTTTGCCAGATCCGGAATTGCGGGCTGCTTTGCTTGCCACCTGCCCTAATTGTCTTCACACCTGGTGGCTGAGCTCCTTTTCCGAGCACTATTTTTTGCCCCAGGTGGTGCCCGATACTCCACCCCTGGAACCTTCCAAGAAGTTCGCCCATGCCGTGCAGACGGGCCGCAAAAACAACGTGCATTTCCTCGACCGGGCTGTTCTTGCCCTGAACGGCTACTGGTGCTCCCGGGAAGAGGGGCTGACCGGCGAAAAATTCCTCAAGCTGGCCCGTACTGAAATGGCGGCTGCTTTGAAAGATACTAGCTGGGTGGGCAATCGCGGTCGCTATAATTATCTGATGGCGGAGATATTGCGTCTTCTTGGCGAGTTCGCCGAGGCCGACCAGTATTATCAGAAGGTAGACCGCAATTCTCGTCTGCCCCGGGAGCTGACGGAAAAGATGCGTAGCTTTGCGCAGGGCGGGAATAAAGCACCTGTAAGGCTTCCACCCCATATCGTCGAGGAAATTTTCGTACCCAAGTCGGCGGTCAGCGCCTGATTTACTTGCTCTTAGGCCAACTATCTATAAAATGGGATTATGGAAGACATTACACCTCTAAACCTGGAAGATTCACCCAAGCTATTTGGGCTTCGCTATGACCAGCTCATTGCGATACTGATCAGCTTGATCGTTTCCACCCAGCTTTATTCCTGGATGAATCCCATCTCTTTTGCCGGTCATGACTTAAGAATAGATATCTGTATCTTTCTTGGTCTCATCGGACCGGCCTATTGCCTGGTAACCTTAAATCACAGCGCTTCCCACTGGGAAGTCATACTGGGCTTTTATACCGGCAATCGCGTTTACATTCCCGGACCCGATCCCAATCCCACCCGCTTTCTGGTGGATGAGCAGCTACCCGAATTTGTTGAATAGGAGATTTTGTCTTAGATGGTGACCTCGGTCAATCGTTCATACTCCAAGGAGAACAGCTTGCTGGGCTTTATGAAGCGCGGCAAGGCAGATCCGGCCGGGGGTGCGATTGGCGATAATTCCAAGTTGCCCGGTGTAAATGTGCCCCGTCCCCATGCGGCGGCGGCGGGAATTTTACCCCTCTGGGACCTTTTCCACGACGATGCCAGCGGTCTGGGCATCATGGTTTTGAAAGACGGCAGTTACCGCTGCTGCTTCGAACTCGACGGCGTGCACGTATCGGGCTTCGATGAGGTGCGGCTGGTTTCCTTGATGAACCACTTTACCGGCTTCTTGAACGGTATTGATACTTCCGTTCAGCTTACCGTGGTCTGTCACAACATTTCCAAGAGCGAATACTTCCAGAAGCATCCGGTGGAGTGCACCGAAGACAATTTCCTGCGCTATGTGGCACGGGTGGTTGAAAACGACCAGGCGGCTTTGCTTTCTCGTAACTTCATTCCTGAGCTGAAGTTCTACGCTACTTTCTGCTACCGACCGCCCAAAGAGAAGCCTCAGAAGCAGAGTTTCATCAAGACAGCCGTCAATAATGTGCTCGATGCGTTCACCAGTCAGGCCGCCAGGCAATCTGTGGGTGGGCACTTCAAAAACGTCACCACCCTGGTGCAGCGTGCCAACGGTTATGTCAGCCAGCTTGGCAGTTGCGGCATGGTGGGCCGGCCCGTATCGGCTGTGGAATATTTCCGCATGCTCTACAAAGAGCTCAATCCCAAGCAAGCCACTTTGCAGGAAGAGACCCTGCCTCTGCCGGTGCGCCCGCCGACGCAGTCCATTCCGCCCACGGTTAGACGTATTTTCCCTGATATGGAACCGGCTACGATTCGTCAGCAATTGACCGAGTCTTGCTACGACTTCGGCAATTCCGATTTCGTCAAAATCACTGACATGACCGAGTATCTCGAGTCCACCGATCCCTACGCCAACAAAGACGAGCCGGAGGTGGCTGGGCGTTATATTCGTACTCTTTATATGAATAGACTGCCGGAGCGCACCGGTCCACTGTGGCTGCAGCCGCTCTTGCGGCTCAATTGCGAGTGGCGCCTCAATATTTATGCACACAAACTAGATAAAGAGCTGTTCCGCAAGAGCTTGCAACGGAAGCAGGCTCAGGCTACCGCCAACACTTATCAGGGCATCATGGGTCAACGCTCCGCGCCCAACCAGGAAGAAGCGGAAAAGGCACAGGAGGCGGCGCATATTGGTTCGGAATTGTACACAACCAATATGGAAGTGTTTAACTATGCCATTTATTTCACCCTCTTTGCCGACTCTCTGGAAGAGCTGAACCGTTCCACAGAGTTCGTACGCTCCGCTGCGCCCCAGTGTCGTGGTGCGCGCTTTGTGATTGGCTATCACGAGCAAAAGTCTCTTTTCATTGGTAGTTTGCCCGGTCTTGGTATTGATGTGACCCGGCGCGGCAAGGCTGTTCGAACACCCACGGTGCGCAACTCCTTCCCCTTCGTGCATGCCAAATTGGGCTCTGAGAAAGGAGCCTGGCTGGGCTTCTCCAAAGAGACCCTGGAGCCGGTTTTCCTCAACCCCTACGACGAAAAACTACCAAACGCCCTCTGCATCGTCTTCGGTCAGCCTGGTGAAGGTAAATCCATGGTGGCCCAGCAGATTATTCAGATGAATACTCTCGCTGGTGCCAAGACCATCATTATCGACCGATCCGGCTCTTACAAAATGCTCACCGAGGTCTATGACGATTCGGCTTATATCAAACTCGGTCCAGATGGCCAGGTTTGCATAAACCTCTACGACCTGCCCATGCAGGGACCCGAAGGCAAGCCGGTTGATCCGGCCAATCCGCCCGAATCACATATCATCAAGATTCTCAATTTCCACTCGGTCATGCTGGGTGATAAAGGCGAACAGGCTCTCACCAAAGATGAGAAGCCCATTCTCATGCACGGCATTCAGGCAATTTATAAGCTCTGCGCCGCAGAAGGGCGTATTCCGGTTGAGTCCGATCTGGTGCAGTGGCTCACCGATGAAGCGGCACGCAATCCCAAAGCCAAGCGCGGCGAAGTTTGTGAAGACCTGGCCAATCGCCTCAGTCTGTACTGCCGCGGCGCTATCTTCGGCAAACTTTTCGATGGTCCCACCTCTATCCCGCTCGACACGCAGCTAATGGTCTTCGACACCTCCGATCTGGCGCACGATAAGACTCTGGAAGCGGTGGTCACTCTCTTCGTATCCGACTATGTTTTGCGCCGGGCCGCTCAGCATAAGGCCGAGAAGGTCAAGCAGGGCAAACCTTCGCGTTTTGTGTTCTGTATAGACGAGTTGTGGCGCTTGCTTCGCTACGAGGGCGGCAAAACCCTGGTGGAAGACGCATCCCGTACCAGCCGACACTTGGGTCTGCTCTTCATCGGCATCTCCCAGGAACTGGGCGACCTTCTGCGGGACGATCGGGCCCGCAACCTGGCTACCAACTCGGCTATCAAGATCATTCTCGGTAACGACCCGTCAAACTTTGATGCCATTCGAGATGCTTGCGGTTTGACGCCGCAAGAGATGTCTTCCATTGCCCACCTGACCAGGAAGAACCGCGAATATTCCGATGCCTTCTTGATTTACCACAAGATGTCTCGTGGTGTAGTTAAGCTCGTGGTGCCGCGTTTCATGTACTGGGTGGCCACTACCGAACCCAATACCGACCAGCCCATGCGCTCCAAAATGATCGAGCTTTGTCAGGGCGATGCTCGCTGGGCCTGTCATTTACTTGGTCAGGGGCATACCCCCGAGACCTTTACCGAGGACCTTTTGCAGTCAGGTTAATTCCCAAAGATGTTCGACTATCAAGCCGGTGAAAGATACAAATTGACGCTCATCATGGTCGGACTGGCCGGACTTATGGGCGGCATTTTTATAACCATTTTGCTTGGGGTGGGCTCCGAGCCTCCCAGGCAAAGACCGAAGCGACCGCAGTCGGCCTATTCTCCCGACACCGGCGTGCAAATGGGTGGTAGCGGTGGTCCTGTGACCGGCGCCCAGATTCCCAACACGCCCAGTGCTCCTGCTGTTACCGATGCCCAGGCGGCCACCGATTTTGTGCGGCAGTTCGTCAATGCCGCCTTTGACATGAATTCGGCCAGTGCCTCCCAGAGCCAGGCTGCCGCTATGAATATGATGGACCCCACCACCGCCCAGGGCTACAGGCAGAATATCTGGACCCAGGAAGTGGAACAGCTAGTGCAGGAAAACGGCTTGAAAAGCCAGTTTATACCGGCCAAAATTTCCACCGGTCAACAGAATCCCGATGGTTCCATTGTGGTCTTTGTGGAAGGGCAGCAAAGCCTTGTCACGGCCGAAGGGCAGCAGCAGGACAAGGCAGTCAGCATGGAATATCTTGTGCACCGGGGACCGGATGGTTTCAAAATCGCCGGTATCACAGACCACGCCCACTGACCATCGCCAGCGTCGACTTGCCGATTGCAATTGCGTTTAGGTCTCAGGCAAGGAGTTCTTCCCTTTCATTTCCATCCCTGAAAAGCCCTTGTTTCAAGAATTTAAGCGGATTTCTGGGCAAAACACGCTGAAATAGTGCGGGAAATGCGAAAATCACCCCCTTCTTTCGTAGTTTCCGCAGTTGTGGAGCCTGTTTTGTTGTGCGATAACTTGATTTGATACCATTAATCTATGACCATAGCGTCATAGGGTGAGGAGATCTAGCTCAATGGGTTGGCGCGCAAAGATGAATGAGATGGGTGTAGTCACCCACTTCCGTGATCAAGACACGGGAGAAGTAATTACAGTCAAAGAATACGAGCGCCGAATGCAAATGCAGAGTGCCCCCAGTGCCTATGGCGCCATGGGTTCCGGTACGCTGCAGTCAGCCCCCGCCTATCCTGGTGGCGGCTATCCCGTTCAACAGGGTTATCCCGCTCCCATGGCCGGTCAGCAGATGCCTGCTCAGGGCGGTTATCCCGGCGGCTTTGCTCCCACCACAGGGTATCCTACTCAGCCTCAGCCCGGCATGATGCCCGGTGCCATGGCCCCTTCGTCTGCTCCTAATCCCTGGATTCAACCCGGTGCCACCATGCTCAATGGCGGTGCCACGGGGCAGATGCCTCAGCATGGTCAGATGATTCCCACCCAGCCGGGGCAAATGCCCGGCGGCCAGTTCGCCTCTCCTCAGGGCATGCCGGGAATGCAGCCCGGAATGCAGCCCGGAATGCAGCCGGGAATGCCGCAGGGCCACGACAGTTCCATGGCTCATGGAAAGAACCTGCGCATGGAAGGAGTAGCCGGTCACATTAAGGCTACGCCCAGCGGTGGGCGCGGTAAGGGCTTCCTGGATGCTACATCTATAGCAATTCTCATGCCCACCCTTGTGTTGCTCGCCCTCATTATTGCCGCCGCTCACAAAAAGCGCCTTTTCCCCTGGCAGACAATTCGCACCTTCAACCCTCCTTCCGGTCTCATGACACCCAGAGACTACGAGCGCTCTTTCGTTTGCCCGCCCAACGGCAGAAAGCATGGACGCCTCGGTAAGAAGAATCCCAATTCCACCTGGACGGAAGCTGACGGAGTCGTCATTCCTTTTGGCTTCCTGGCACGTACTCACTTGCCGGTCACCATTCCCATGGGTCGGCTGCCTAACAAGAATATGTTCATTGTGGCTCCGTCTGGTTCCGGTAAAACCACGTTGATGAGAGCCGTAATCAAGGCCATGTTGGCCAAACCCTGCGTCATCATCGCTCTGGAAGCGAAAGCCAACGATCCCAACCTGGACGAGAAGAGAGAAGGCTTCAAATATACAGTCTTGCCGGAAGCTCAGCATGCCGGTTTTCGCACACTGTATTTCAACCCTCTCGATGCCGAGTCCATTCACTGGAATCCCCTCGAGCTTGATGCCAATACTTTTGCCTCATCAATCGTGCAAGACATCAACTCCCTGCCTCCCGAGGAACAGCACTGGGCTGAGCGGGACATGGGTTATATCGAAGGTCTGGTGCAGCTTCTCAAATGGGGCGCCGTGCAGGTCATGGGTGAAGACGAGAACGGTCAGCCGGCTCAGCTTGATCCCTTGCCCTGTAACCCTTATGGTCTGATGAAGCTGGTAAATAACCGCCGCAACATCGTCGAGTCCATGCGTCGCCTCAAGGCCGATCCCAGCATGGATGCGGCGGAACTGGGCGAACTCACCCAGCGTCTTTCCTCTATTATCCGTACCGACAGCGATTGGGACAAGAACATCCAGGGCGTGCGCGGCCGTCTGCGCATGTTCAAGAACCAGGGTGTACTGAGAGTTACGCACCAGTCCAATATCGATTTGAAAGCCTGTATGAGAGAGCCCACCGTGCTCATCTTCGGTGCACCTGCATCGCTTGGTCCCGATGCCGAGTCACTGGCGGCCTGCTTCGTCTATCAGTTGCAGCAAGCCTTGCACACCAGATACGGTACGAAGTCCGTACTTCCACTCTTTGCCTTCTTCGATGAATATCAGACCTTGAACATCGACCTGGCAGGTCGCCTCTCCGCCATCGTCCGCGGTGCCAACGGCGGATTGACGGTTATCTTGCAGAACGTCAGCCAGATTGAAGGTGCCACCGGTACGGGCGTAAGCTCTGAACTTAAGACTATCTTCTCCAACTCGGCGGTGCGCGTTTGCCTGCACAACGCAGACGAGACCACGGCTAAGTTCTTCTCTGATGAAATCGGAAAACACGCCATCGTCGTGCCCGGTATTGCCGACCACTTCCAGGCTAACGGTTTCGGTATCTTCCCCACCAGTTGGAACAGAATTCACTCCCAACAGGTTGTAGCCAGGGTCGATTCCGATTCCATCAAGCGTATGGAAAAACATCACGCCCTGGTTTACCTGTCACCTGCCGGTGACCCGGAGTTTGGAGAGACCAAACCCTTCATGGTAGACCTCAGGGGTATTGAAGAAATCGCCAAACTGCACCTTTTGCACAACGTCAGCGCCAGGCGCCAGACTCCTGCGCCCCTCGACGAAGACGATATGCCTTCCGAAGGGCCCAGTCCCAGTCACGGCATGGCTATGCCGGGCTTCGCCCAAAACCCGGGCGGTCTGGTGGATGCTCTCGCCGATGTGGTCCATTCAAGCAATGTTCCCGCTCCGGGTGGTTTTGGCGAGCCTTCGCCTTCTCAGACCAATGTGCCGGCCGCTTCCGGCTTCGGTGCTCCCTATGGAGAACAACCAGGATTTGGTCAGCCTCAACCTGCCGCCGCTCAAGCTATCACCGGCACCGGCATGAGGATTTGTCCCTCCTGTAATAAACCGGCCGGAAAAGGCAAGTTCTGTATTGAATGCGGTCAATTTATAGGGGCTGCTCAAGCCGCTCCTCAGGCTGAACTGGCAACTGCCGCCCGTGTGGTCGGTAATGCCCCCCAGGAGATTCCTGCCGCACCCGGCATCATCCCCAGCTTTGCTCAAGCGCAAGGTGTAGCGGTGGATTCCCTCGGCAATCCCGTTGCGCAAGCTCCCGAGACTGCTCTTTCGGCTACGCCGCAGCCTACGGCCACGCCCCGTTACGGCGGACTGGCTCCCCAGACCAGGGATGCCCTGCCCTCCAAACGCGGGCTCTTCGAAGGTGCCTCTCAAATTGCCGAAACCGCTCAGCAAGTATTGAATAACGACCCTAATCAGGCTCAAAGACGTCCGATAACATCATTTAATTCGGAAAAAGAGTCTGGTAAATCGGAACCGAAACGTAAACCGGGAGTTGAGTTTTAGGAAAGCGTATATTTGCCTTTTGCCGGGTACAGAGTATCGTGTATGGTTTATTTCGACCATAAATGAGAGCCCTGACCCAAGACGGTGAAATGCAAGCACTTCAGCCTACAGACAAAGACTACTGGAAACATATAGTCTCCGCGAACAATTCATTCGGGGTGGAACTCCTCAAGACCATTGCTCTGGCTAAGCCGCTGGACAATATATTCATTTCGCCTACCAGTATCTTTCTGGTAATGTCGATGCTCTATAACGGTGCAGCCGGCGATACCTACTTGCAGATGGCTGCCGGTTTGAAACTGCCTACTCCCCAGGAGATAAATCCCTGGAACCGGCAACTTATCAACCACCTCACCTCCGCCAATTTCTCTCATGAGCTTTTGCTGGCTTCTGCCCTCTGGTTTGGTAAGGGCATTTTGTGCCACGACCAGTTCGTCAATAGTTGTATTGAGTCCTATTCGGCTTCTCTCTACGGCATTGATTTCGAGTCACCGGAAGCTCCAAGTCAAATAAATTTCTGGGCGGCCAATGCCACCAGGGGTAATATCGACCAGGTAGTGGGTGAGAACATCCTTGGCGCCTCTCTTATGGTCACCAATGCCATTTACTTCTTTGCCCGCTGGACTGATCAGTTTGATCGCAGCCAGAGTGCGGCCGGGCCCTTTCATATGGCCGGCGGCGGCACCCGAGAAGCAATCTTTATGTCTAAGACAGCTCAGTATGAGTACTTTGAGTCGGAAGCCTTTCAGGTCTTGAAGTTGCCCTATGCCAACTCGCCGTTTTTCATGCAGGTGATTTTGCCCAAGCCTGGTTTTCACTTCGGACATTGCTTACCGGCTCTGGCTCAGCCTACCATGCCCATGATTCCCTGCGAGCTGCAATTGCAAATGCCTCGCTTTACTCTTGAGTTTGAGTTTGAAGTGAAAGAGTTTCTGCCGCGGTTGGGAATCGATAACTTCAATGATTTTTCGCTGATTTGTCCGGGTTTGCAAGTTTCAAACGTGCTACATAAATCGAAGCTGAAAGTGGACGAAGAAGGCACGGAGGCTGCGGCAGTAACGGCAGCAGTCGGCTGGGGTAGTGCTCCCCGGCAAGCCCTTTTGATGCGAGTCGATCGCCCCTTCCTGCTTAATATCGTGGATGGTGGCAGTGGGCAGATTCTCTTTTCCGGTGCCGTGGTAGCACCCCAGAGTTAAAATAGCCTGACAGGCGGTTTGGGTTGAACTCCGGGACGCTCTATTGAATGTCTACAATGATGAGGCACTGAGGATACTCGTCGCGCAAGCCGTTCATGCCGGCATGGCAGTAAAAGTAGAGGTACTCCATGCCTTTTTGCTCAGCCTTGAAACGGAAAGCCGGTTTGCCTTCTTCGGTGCGCTTCAGGAGCCCGTTTCTAGCATAGGCATTGTAATAGGGCAGGTCTTTGCTGTCTATTTGTATGTTTATGGAATCGCCCAATTTTGCCGTCATGCGGCGGGTGGGTAGCTGCGTAGGCGGCTTATTATCAGGGGTGTTGGTAGGCACCAGCATGCCTATTGCCGTATTGGCTCCGGGTGGTGCCGAGGATTCTGCTTTTTTCAGTTCTGGGTCACGGGGGGCTTCGCTGGCTTCAAGCTTAGACTGCGCTACTTCGGCCAGGTCTACAAATACTTCCGTGGAGTGCACGGGATTGAAATAACGGGCGGCTGCAAACAACAGACCTAGAACCGCTACCAGAATCAATACTTTCTTTACATCCATGCCTTTAGTCTCCCAGGCTTGCATCTGAAAGCATACTTTATTTTGGGCGATCTTTTGTCGGAAAGGGCAGAGATTAACTGACCTCACTTTCCCGGGGCAATAACCGGCTGGGGTTGTATTTCTTGAGGTTGTCGCTTGGCCGAAGACTATTGGATGAGATGAGTTGAGTCCCTGGCAGAGATGGTGATCAATATCGAGAGCGAGCGTCGCTCTTGTTTGCCTTTTCACTAAGTATTGGCGGTATGATATAAGCAAGAAAGTCTATTGTGGCGCTTTGATCGCTATTGCAGAGTGAGCTACGAATTTGCAAAATAATGCTTTAAACCGAGATGGAAACGCTGACACGGAGGGCGTGCTCAGTCAACAGGAGTTGACGAATATAAGGATGTATTGGCGCGCTGCCAATTTTGTCTCGCTCTGTTTGATGTCAGTCAAGTCAAGTGATTTCTTGAAAGGAAAACTTACCCAGGCGCACCTGAAGGAGTTCCCCTCTGCCCTCTGGGGCTGCATTCCGGCCATCAATATGGTCTATGCCCATGTCAGCAGGCTGACTGGCAAATATGGTGAAAAGATTGCTGTTGTGAATGGCTCTGGACATGGACTGGAAGCATCGCTTGCTAATGCGTTCTTGAATGGCAGCCTCTTGGAATATTACCCGAGCATTTCTGAAGGGGGGCTCGACAGCCTCCTCAGGGAATACGAGTTCAACCCAAAGTTTCAGGTGGCCGCAGGCTGTCCAGGTACTGTTCAGTCCGGGTTGGAGCTTGGTCACAGTCTTGCGCACGCCTATGGATTGGTGCTGGACAACCCCGACCTGATTGTCTGCTGTCTTATCGGTGACGGCGAAGCTGAGACTGGACCTTTGACGGCCGCCTGGTTTTCGCACTTGTACCGAAATTCGCAAAAAGACGGGATAGTGCTGCCCGTAATTAACTTGAACGGGTATAAGTCTGCCGCCAGGACACAGCTTTCTACTTTGAGCACCGAGCAGCTACGGTCTTTGATGAAGGGGCTGGGCTACAGGGCTCACATTGTGCAGGGGACCGATCCTGAATTGGTTCATATGGAATTTGCCGGAGCAATGGAGAAGGCTCTAGCTGAAATAGAAGAGGCTCGCGGGAGGCTCCAGAATTTGCCCTCCGACGAGATGTATCTTCCTTGCTTGATTTTGAAAACGCCTAAAGGATGGACCGCACCCAAGCTTGTCGGTGCTGAAACCTTCGAGGGTACTGCTAGAACTAGTCTGCCCTCCGGCTTTCGGTTTCTGGAAGTGGAGAGAGACTTGAAATTGCTTGAGCGCTGGCTTCACAGTTACACTCCCGCGAAAGTTCTTGCAAAGAACGGAACGTTACTGCCGGAACTCAAAACCCTCCTTGCTTGTGGCGATGCGAGAGCGGAGCTGGCGCCCTGTACTAATGCCGGTTCCACGGAAACTCGGCTTGTATTGCCCGAACCGGCTGAATTCAACTCTTCCTCTTCTGAGATCACTATGGGGCATTTGCTTTCTTCCTATCTTGGTCGGATAATCGCTGAAAATGATGATACTTTCAGACTCTTTAGCAGTCATGGAGTCAATACAAGTTATTATTTTGAGCAGATCTTAGAGAATACTTCTCGCATCTTCAGTCCGGACATTGACAGCACTGCTGCGGTGCCTGTACCTACTGCCGGCCGCGTCATGGAGATCCTTTCGCAGCACACGGCTCAAGGCTGGTTGGAAGGTTATATCCAGAGCGGCAGACATGGCGTCTTTCTCTGCTCCGAACAATATGTCTCTATTGTAGATTCAATGCTACAGCGCTTTCTTCAGTGGCTTGCCGACTGTAAAAAGGTGCATTGGAGAAAGGCTATTCCATCGCTGAATTATTTGATCTCCTCTACAAACTGGCTCAAGGGCCAGACTGATCAATTTATGCCCTCAGCATTTTTCAACATTTTGTTTGACGACAGTGAGGGCTTGACCAAGATCTATCTACCGGCTGATAAACAGACAGCCCTTGCCTGTTTACAGAAGGTGTTGATGTCTGTCAATTGTGTGAATGCAGTATTAGTTGAACCGGAAGCAAAAAACGACTGGTTAGATGCAGCGAGCGCGCAGGCGCATGTTAGCGCCGGCATCGGCATATGGGATTTTGCCTGCCATGGGAACACTAGCCGGCCTGATTTGGTCATGCTCTGTGCCGGTGCTACTGCCAGCGAGGAGACCGTGGCGGCAGCAAGCATTGTCAAAATGCTTCTTCCTGAACTCGCAATCAGAGTTGTTAACGTCTGCAATCCGAAAAAGCTTCTGCCGAATCAAAGCGGCGATGAAGGCCTTGGCGAAGCGGAGTTCAATGCACTTTTCCCTGAACTCTCACCGGTTATAGCAGCGCTTCCCTGGCCGGCCGGTTTGATTACAACCCTGGTTTCAATGAGATTTGCCGGTCGTTCTCTTAAGATGCACCACTGGAGCCCTCGTTATCCCCGCGTAGAGAAAGTGCCGCCTACTGCCGTAGAGCGCTTTCAACTGGTCAGGAGCGTGCTGGCTTCTGTACCCTGTGATGAGAAGAGAAAAGCGGCGGCGGAAGCCAATTTGCAATGTATGATTGAGGAATTCTACCTGTAGTCTATAACCTTAGACTGCTTGTACCATAACGGCGCAGCTCATATCAGCCCAGAGGAAGTCATACTCATCGAGCGCAACGAAACCTTGTTTCTTGAAGAACTCATAAACCATCGTATCGGCAGGACAACTTCCTTTGAGACCTACGGTTCTGTGCATAACGAGCTTTCTTCCCTCGGCTGCCGTCCAGTGCAGAATAGCTTCAATCAGAGCGCTCCCTATTCCGATGTTTCTGGATTCTCTTCGTACTGCCACTACAACCAGCTCAACAGTGTTTTCGTTGATGATCCGGCCTACGATACAGCCCAATTCTTTACCAGTCCAGTTTCTGGCCACCAGGGTTTTGCTGCCTGGCAATTTGGCTTCAGCACAGTACTTTTCTATTGTTGGCTCCCAGGTAAAGTAGTCCGGCTCACTGCGAAGGATGCCGCCTACCACCTTGTCATGCGAACTCTCCAGGGTGGCTATCTGAAAATTTAATTGGCGCCGGCTCTTGTTCATTACAGAGGGCTCCCCCAAACAAGTGCGCTGGCGTCGATTGTTTAGGCCACAAACTTAGAGAGTTAAGGTGGAAATTCGCTGCTCACCTTTGATATATCAATGATACCACTAATAGTATCAGCGTACGAATTGTCTTTCCTTAATTTCTTGCTGAGTTCTCCTCCCGGTCTTTTGAAAATGCTGTAGTTTGGCGCTGGCGGCTCCCACAGGAAGGAGGCGCCGCCAGGCGTACCTAACCCACCCTGAAAGGGCAGTCTGTGCTTGACCACGAAGTTAGACTGACCGGCAGCGGCGGCGTGCGTCCAGCCACGCTGTTGTCCTGCCGTGAGTTGCACGCCGTCGCTCCGGAGAGTTCGACAACGTAGTGTGTCAAGCACCATAAATAGGTCTGTCTTCATGTTCATCAAGCTATTGCCTCTTGCTTGATTCCAAAGTGCACCTCCGCTGGAGTTCGGTAGTCCAGGGCTTGGTGTGGTCTCTGGTGGTTGTAGAAGTTAATCCACCGTGCGATTGATTCCCTTGCTTGCTTGGTACTTTCGTACGCATGTAAGTAGACTTCTTCGTACTTTAGGCTGCGCCAGAACCTCTCAACAAAAATGTTGTCCAAATACCGCCCCTTCCCGTCCATGCTCATTTCAGCACCGGAGCCAACACTGGTTTCACAAAGTCATCGCTCGTAAACTGGCTGCCCTGGTCCGTGTTAAAAATCTCTGGTGTGGCCTGTGCTAGCGCGTCCTCCAAGGCTTCCTTGCAGAACCCTGTCTCAAGAGAGTTAGATAGTCGCCAAGACAGTATGTACCGGCTATTCCAGTCGATTACGGCTACCAAGTACACGAATCCCTTTGCCATCGGAATGTAGGTAATGTCTGCGGCAAAAACCTGGTTCGGTCGCTCAATCTTCAAGCCCTTTAACAAGTATGGGAAGACCTTGTGTTCAGGATTTGCTTTACTCGTTCGCGGTTTCCGATACACAGCTTCTATTCCCATCAGCTTCATCAAGCGCCGCACTCGCTTGCGCGTCACCTGCTTGCCGGCGCGTTTCAGGCTCTCTCTGATACGCCAGGCCTGGAAGTACGGGCGGTCCATGAATATTTCGTCGATCATCTTCATCAGTTCTAGCGTCTCCGCGGCCCGGCTCTACCGCTTTGTAATAAAGCGTTGAGCGGTTCAAAGAAAGCAACTCGCATTGCTTCCTTACTGACGGGGCTTCCACCTCCCTGTCCAACAGAGTTTGGCGCTCCTTCTTGCTTAACGCTTGAGCGCTTTGGATAAAAAATCCCGCTCCACCGTCAATTCGCCGATCTTTGCATGCAGTTCCGTGATTGCTGCTTCGCTGATAGCCGCCTCCGGGCTATTCCCGCCCTCAAAGGCTGCGCTCGCATTGTCCAATAGCATCTTCTTCCACTGTGAGATCTGGTTGGGGTGCACTTCATACTTCGCCGCTAATTCAGCCAAGGTTCCCTCCTCGCGCACGGCTGCCAGCGCTACCTTGGCCTTAAACTCGGCTGTAAACTTCTTCCTTGATTTTTTCATGGCCCTGCTACTCCTTGTTAACTCGATTATACGATTTATGGGGTAGCGAATTACACCTTAGTCACTGGCCTGAATTTTGGGATCCAGCTCTGAGAACCTGATCTTGCAATATCGGAAAAACAAAAAGACTAGATTCTGAAGTGATTTATTCGAGTCTGGAGTTTCAGGCAGCGACTATTGAGATACTCCACATACATTTTAACTTAAGTGTCTTCCACCAAGGTTAAATTGAGGGCTTAGCCCCTCCTCGGGTCGATACAATACTATTATGGAATTTGCCAGATCTGCAAGAATTGAGATAGTCTCTCGCCTAACAATCCGTGAACATGAAAACAGAGCGATACTTCAGGATCGAAAAGAAACTATCTGACCCGAGCCGCATCGTAGGTGGAATTCTCCGCGATCTTCCCGAGCATTTTGGATTTGAGTCTGCCATCGTAGATTATATGGTCGACTCCCGATCGCCGCAGTTTACAACACTGGTTGCCTTTGACATTCAAGAAAAACCGATTGGTTTCATTATGATGCGGGACAACAATGCCGATGTGGCGGAGATATGGGTGCTTGGCGTGCTAAAGTCTGCACAGAATGGGGGTGTCGGTCGAGCACTGGTAGAAGCAGGGGAGAGGGAGGCGCTTCAATCCGGGCACAAGTATGTTTTCCTTAAAACGATTGGACCGGCGCAAAATGATCCGAACTATCTGAGCACCTACCATTTCTATTTGCGCAATGGCTATTTACTCCTTGACCAGTGGGACTATTTTTGGTCCGGCTCCTGGTGTGCCTTTCTGGTCAAGAAGCTTTAGTTAGATTCCGGCTTGTAAATGGTTAGACAATCTACTGTTCGGCAGACCCTACCCAAGCCGCACTGAGTGCACGAAAGATGGTACCCACTGGCTAATTCTATTTTTACTCTCACATGGTCATCTTCAACACTTGCTACTGTCTCAGTAGCTTCCCGGCCAGGGGAATCAATTCGCTGAATAGATTGCTACGAGGATTGTGCCCTGTGGCGTCGCATACCAGTACATAGTTTTTGTCCGACAGGTTGGATGTACTCCCGGATATTAAATTTATCGCCTGACGGCATCAATGAATATTTAAACTGTGCAAACGCAACCTTGCTGTAGTGCTCAACTTCTTTTGAAGGCTTTGAACGACTGCAACGCACAAAGCCATTGTAAGCGAGACTGAATCATGATGTGTCAGTTTGCCTCTTGAAATTTACGGGTAGATTCCTGTTGAGCATTGAGGCAGTGACGCAATGTCGACTGAAAGAAATAAAGATTTGTCTGAAGGTGAGTGGACCAAACCGTTCCATGACCACAAACTCGATAATCCCGATGTACAACAGGCGCGCACGGCATCTGCCGAGCATGTCGAGACCGCTAAGTCTGCGAATCTCGACAAAAGCGATGGCTCACTCAGTCGCTATCAGACCGGCTTGGGCGTCCGAAGTATGGCAGACCAATGTAAGAGTATTGAGTTGACCGATGGCGAGGTCGTTGTCTCCAGGACGCAACCCGGTAACGAAGCTGCTTTTCAGAAGACGTTGCAGGCTGAACAGGTTGCCTACGATTGGGCCGATGTGCAGCGGGACTGGGCTAAGGTTTCCGAAGTTAGCGGAAGGACTCTTAAAGAGGCAAAAGACGGGCTGTCTGGGTTCATATATAGAGGAAGAGAAGATGAACAAATGGATTACAAGGCTTGCTCCGAGGCATTCAAAGCATTTCCTGAGTTCTCTCGCCATCCGAACGTCGATAAACATCTGATTGCAGCGATTATCCGAAACGAATTGCACTTTTATAGTGCATTTAAAGATGCACCAGCCGACGGGATTACGACAGTTCTCGGGAATGTGCCGTTTCGTACAAGCACGTCGCTTGGTCCTGCCCAGATTCAGGAAGGTCATGTATCAAGGCTAATGCAGAAGTTTCCACAGCTGTCAGATGCCAAACTCGGCAAAGTAGGTAACCATCCGGTCAGAGATCTGCTCGACAGGAGCAAAGCGCCTTGGTTTGTAGCTGCCTATCTCGCAGAGTCCGTTCAAGATCTAGAGATTGCCGGACAGCCGGTGACAAACGCGGCGTTAATTCAGAAATACAATCAAGGCGGAACGGCTCATCACAACAACGTCATGACGCAACTTGATTGGATTAAAAAGCATCATCCTAATTGAGTTTGCGCTTAACCAGGCGTTTCTTGATTTCATCCACGGCTAAAATCGCCAAACCGCCTGCTGCCAATCCGCCTATGGCCATTTCTATATGACGTTGCGTAATGGCGCGCCGCGCATCTTCTATCGTGTCGGTTCCCTGAAGCAAGTTGTTGTCATCTAGTATCCAGGCGGCGAAGGAGCCGACTGCAAGGAAGACAGCGATAAGGAAGGAGCGATACAGAAATGTGTTCATGAACTACATTATATGCCGCTTTTTGCTCGGCCGATCTCCTCATTGTTTGTTGCTCTGGTGCTGTGGTGGATTCGCTTTATAGGTCTGCTTGAGTGCTCAACGCAACCAACTTCTTGCTTCCTCGTCGTGTTTAGAAACAGCATGCGGAATCCCGAAGTTTGCTTGTTGGCCAGACTGCTCTTGACTTATAGTTTGGCTTTCTATTGGTCGGATGTCACGTCCATGACCTATGATGGATTCGGACGACTTCGCTCCACTCGGTCTTCTACGGGCTACCGGCTGGTTTTCAGCTACGATGCCATGAACCGGCAGACCAGAACGACATATCCCGACGGGACCTTCGACCAGACGATCTGGGACAGGCTTGACCCTGTTCTTCAAAAAGACCGCATCGGCAGAACCACCCAGAGCGCCTTCGACTCAATGGACCAGAAGGTGCTAGAGGTTGACCCCCTGGGCAGAAAGACGCAGTACGTATGGTGCACATGCGGGTCCCTGGCTGAACTTACAGACGGCAACGGCAACAAAACCAAGTGGCATCACGATATTCAAGGACGGCTGACGAGCAAAGTCTACGCCGATAACAGCACGGTAAATTACAGCTACGAGCCATTTGCAGGCTGATTGCGGTCTAGAACCGACGCCCTCTCTCAAGTGACCCGCTATTATTTCAACCCCGACAACACACCTCTAAAAGTCGGCTATGCCAACCCCGTGCACCCCACTGGCGGGGTGACCTACGGCTGGGATCTCAACTTTAAGAGACTAACCGGTATCAACAAGAGCGACTGGGGCACATATTCATATACGTACAACCCCTACGTGACGGATGCCTACGGACCTCCCACTACCGGTGGTGGCATGTTGCAACTGGTGCACAATGACGTGATTCCCAATTCAGACATCACCTACCTTTACGATGCCCTGGGACGGACAACTAACCGGTCAATTAACGGCGCGGCCAATTCAATCACCTGGGCTTACGATCCCATGAGCCGGGTGACTTCTGAAGTCAACGCCCTGGGTACTTTCAATTACAAATATGTGGACGACAATGCCGGTGTTTCCAAAGGCGTCACCAGGCTGGCTTCGATAAACTACCCCAATGGGCAAGTGACCAATTTCGACTGGTACCCCACTGATGAAGATGAGCGCCTGCAGCAGATCAGAAACCTGGGACCAAGCGGCAACACCATTTCGCAGTTCGGCTACCGCTATGACCCTGCCGATCAAATTAAGCAATGGCAGCAGATTCAAAACAACAGCAGCCTCTGCTACAGCCTCGGCTATGACCAGGCAGGTCAATTGACCCAAGCTCAGGCAAGCAGCGGCAATCGCAACCCCAATTACCTCAAGCAGTGGTACTACGGCTACGACCCCGGCGCCAATAGAACGGCAGTTCAGACGAGCACGGTCACCAGAGCCAGGCTCGGGGGCACAATCACGACCGGAGACACCCTGACGGTTACGGTTTCAGACTCGGCACTGTCCGGTGGGCAACAGGCTGTCAACTACGTTGTGCAGGCCGGCGACACGCTGGCAACAGCCGCCGCCGGGCTTGCTGCGGCCATCACCGCCACCCCCGCTCTGCAGGCAATCGGGGTGAACGCCGCCGCAAATGGCCAGATCGTCAATATCAAGTCAGCTTCTCCGAACATCACAACCTACCAACAGTCGACCAGTGGAGGAGCCACGGAGACCATCGCCCTAGGCGTCACCGATAACTTCGTAGAGAACGCCGTCATCGGCGGTACAAAGCGAACCGGTGACGTGCTCACCATTACGTTCAGAGACCAGGCCCTGGCTGGTGGTCTGAAGGCAGTTCCCTATACCGTTCTTGCTGCCGACACTCTAACGACCATCGCCGCCGGGCTGACGAGCGCCATAAATGCCGACAGCAGCCTGGCTGCTATCGGCGTGAGCGCCACCTCAGTAGGCACGGCGATAACGATAAAGTCGAACTCTCAAAACGCCACAACGTACTCGCAGTCAAAGAGTAACGGCGCCACTGAGACGATAACGCTGTCGATAAATCAGAACGGCCCACAGACTGCCGCCATTTCAGGCACAATCACCGCCGGAGACGTAATAACCCTGACAGTCTATGACTCCGGTCTGACCGGCGGGCTCCAGGCAATAGCCCATACCGTGCAAGCAGGCGACACGCCAGTGAGCATTGCCGCGGCACTTGCTTCGGCAATTAACGCCAACGCCAACCTGCAAGCAGTTGCCGTCAGCGCCACTGCCTCAGGGCAGGTCATCACTCTAAACTCGAACTCGCTCAATGAAACGACCTACAGAGCCTCTACCAATAGCACTGCCACAGAAGTAGTCGCTCTCAACATTCCGCCAAATGGGGTACAGACTGCAGCAGTCGGTGGCACGATAACGGTAGGGGACACCTTGACCGTCACTGTCTTTGACGCAGGACTTTCTGGCGGCTCCAAAGCCAACACGTATACTGTGCAGTCTGGCGACACGCTCGCTTCTGTCGCCACCGGCATAGCAGCAATGCTCAATGGCGACAGCAGTTTGACCGGGATTGGAGTCTCTGCCGCGGCCGTGTCGACCGTGGTGAATATCTCTTCCGCTTCAATCAATGCCACCACATACAGCAGGGCAACAAGCGGGGGAGCCACGGCAACTCTGGCTCTTGCCCCAGCTACAGCCGCGACTCAGTACGGATACAACAACCTGAATGAGTTAACCAGCATTGGGGCAGGGGGAGCCACACGCTTCCAGGGCAGTGCCAACAAAGCGCTGACGGCAGCAATGATAAATGGCTCACCGGCAAAGCTGGAGTGGACGCAGGCTTTCTCCGGCAACGCCAATCTGAGCAGCGGCAATAACGCTGTGCCGGTCAGTGGAACCGATGGCGCCGGCTCTACCAAAACCGACACCCATCAAATCGACACAATCAGCTCACCAAGCGCCACACCGATCTTCGATGCCAATGGCAACATGACTAGCGACGGCACTAACACTTATGAGTGGAATGCTGAGAATCAACTGGTGCGGATTATCTATTCTCCTGGCAACTTTTCTCAATTTAGGTATGATGCAGCTAGAAATTTAATTGAGATTTCGGAGGTGATAGATGGTGCGGTTTCATCTGATAGGGTATTTGTGAGATCTTCCGATAAATTTGCTGAGGAGAGAACTAGCGCTGGTGGTGTTGTCAAACAGTTCTTTTCCAGAGGTATGGTGATTGGCGGAATTGCTAGCATCAGTTTAAAAGACCATTTGGGAAGTGTTAGGGAGGAAGTCTCTTCTGGTGCAGGAGGTCATTCTTCCTTCATGTACGATATGCAGGGTCAGCTGCTCAATGGGGGGGCGTCGGTGGAGCTTGCCTTTGGGTTCGCGGATTACTTCAAGCATGGTCGTAGCGGACTTTATTTTACAGAGACCCGTCAATATTCTCCCACCCATGGAGTGTGGATAAGCCGCGATCCAATTGGAGAGGCTGGTGGCGTCAACCTGTTTTGTTATGTGTCGAATTCCCCTGTGTTTACCAGAGACCCTTCAGGGCTTGATCCTATGAGTGCATTAGAAAGCAGGCTGAGAGGAATTTGTGATGATCCAAAATGTGGCGTGAAGGATGCTTCACTGTGTAAAGCGGATGCTGCCATCCTGGCTTCAAAGATTGGTGAAGCTTGGGCGAAGGCGCCTCTGGGTCGGCGAACGACGACAAAGGATAATTGTAGAGGATATATGTGTTGGGAATGGGCGCTTGGCTTCGCTTCTGCTTGGGCGAATGCAGCCGCTAGTAACGACAAATTTAGCTGGACTGCTGACTACAGAGAATGGCAACCCAAGAAAGGTGAAGCAAGACGGCATTATGCAACTAGATTTACACCAAAGGGTGCAAACCCAAATTGTTGCGGTGTAACGGTCGATGACGGTTATTTGAGCGACAATGAAGTCCATGGTGCAGATTGGGACGCTGCAGGGTGGCTAGAGATGAACCAGGGTAGAGTTGGCTTGCCGCCGGATGACAGTCCAGCATTTGGGCCGAAACAGAATCCCTGGCGAAATATTCACCCATGATTTGTTGCGGAGTTAACTTATTGGGGGGGCTATGGTAATAAGAGTCTTCTTTGTATTCAGTGTAATAGTGATTACGGCAATCGCTTCAACTTCAGGTGTTTTATCTGTGCCCAAATTTGACGCTACTCCAAGGCATAACGGCTTCGCGTGGATCCAATATGGTCCAGCGGTTATAAGTTCTGCTAAATTCGTCTCTCTTAGCATTCATGGCGCTAATAGGGATGAATTCGAACGATACATAGTTTCAGATAAGGATAGGAATTTTAAGGATGTGCTAGGCATAATTCTTAAACGTTTTGGTAAGTATTTGAATTATTCGCCTAGGGACATAGACTATTCTCCTAGCTATCTGACTTCGTTGTGTCTTTATACAACTTCTGTTAACAGTGAGGAAGAGCAGCTATTTGTTGATTGCACAAAAGGGCAGGCTTCGGTGCCTAAAGATAGGGGACCAAGCCCCTTGCTGGTGGAAATTCCTCTTGTAGCTGTTCTCGGAACTGAGGAGATCGATTCCGTTAGTGCCACCCTGAAAGGTCTAATGCGCCGCGATGCAGGTGCGAAAAACCCTATGGATCGCCTTGAAACAATCGAAGACGCACTCAAACGGGAGAGGTTGAGGTCTCGAACTGATAAATGTGGGTCTAAAGATACTAAACCTATTAATGCGAAATAGGACTCGGGAGTCGATTGTTTAGAACATAGACATAGCGAGTTAAGGTGGACGTTCGCATTTTACCTTCAGTGCAATGGTGATACCGCTAATAGTATCAATTGATTCATCGCCCGGACCTACGGTTTCGACAGCAGCGTGACTTGTTAGGAACGGTGACGCAATTTAGTCTGGAATGAGGGCTCGATTGTAATCAAGTTCAGAGAATGTAATGGGCAATTCAATGGGGCCGCTTACCGCCGCCTCACAACAAAACTAGTCTGGCAAGACTGCCAGAGCACTTTTCGCCCGTCCAGTTCCAGTTCTTCTTTATAGGGAAAGACTACTTCCTTGATGCGCTCGAAGCTTGCATCGAAAGCCTCTTGCAACAGCTCGGACACTTCTTCTTTGGTCAGGGGCGTTTCTACAAAGGTCGGCACAGGGGCACCGCTAATCAGATCTTTGACGTTTCTATCGGTGGTCATCTCTATTTGACAGTAACCGCCTTCAGCCACTGCCCTCGACAGTTTCTGTAATGATTCCCGCACTTTCTCTTTGCCCCGGCAGTGTTCCAGGGTAGAGATGGCTATGACCAGATTGTAGCTGCCGGGCTTGAGGGCCAAGTTGTCGTTATCTTCAACCCGGGCTTGAATATATTCTTCCACGCCGTACTGCCCGGCGTATCTTTGTAAGAGTTGAATGGATTCAGGCAAAATATCCAGGCATTCTATTTGAGCCGGTACGTGTTTCTCCTTGAGCTTTTGAGCCAGGGGCACGCAGTTTCTGCCCACGCCTGTACCTAAGTCGATAATCTGCAGAGGCTTAGTGGTTGGGTTTTGAGCGTACTCGTTAATTAGCTTTTCGGATAATTCCATGAGAGTTGGGTCGGGTTTGGCCAGCCAACTGTCTTGATCGAAGAGGTCGTGATTAGAGTAATACTTACGGTGATAATTAAGGGTTTCATTGCGAGCCCGAGAAATCTGGTCGTCAGACTTTGTTGCCACGTAGAACGCTCCCCTGGTCTTGAGTTCGATATGATTGCCGAGTTTGTAGTTTTGAATTATGTGCCGCAGTCGACCCTTCTCAATATCCTTTAGTTTGCGGTCGTACCAGTTTTCAAAGGCGAAGGTGAAGGCTTCGGCGGTGACGCCGCAATCGGGAAAGATGAAGGAAAAGTCGCTGCTGTCGCCCGGCAGAGGTTCCTTCTCGAAGGCGCCGAAAGTGCTCTCTAATGGTGCTTCATAGAGAGCGAGGGGATCCATTTCTCTGTCTCTGGTGCCTATGAACTGGCGAGCGATGCGATCGTAGTCGCAGTCTCCGTAGAGGGCAAAGACCATCAGTTTGCCGCCTGGTTTGAGCACACGCCGGGCTTCTAGAAGAGCCTGTTGCCTTTCTTGAACCATGTGTAGCATCCAGGGCATGACCACGATGTCAAAGCTCTCGTCTTTAAAAGCGAGAGCTTCGCTTCGCATCTCCAGAAAGCGTAGATTGGGCAAGTGGGCTGTGGCTGCGTATTCGGTGGCGAAGTCGACCAGTCTTGTGTCGATGTCGATGCCGGTGACGCTGTTTGCCGCTTCAGCCAACTTGAGGGAAAGGCGGCCGTTGCCGCAGCCCACTTCCAGTATGTTCGCTCCCTGGAGGGGATGGTGGCGTTCCATGAAGACTAGCTCTACCCCGGAAACCGCAAAGAAGTTTGTCCACAGCCGCATCGACTTCAAGTAGTCGCGTTGTTTGGGGGGCTGTGTACGGGCAATCGTGCGGTTTTCCGAGCGTATGCTGCGGTGCATGGTTGACCTGCTTTGGATGTAAGCTTAGAAGCGCTATTGAGCGGCTTCCAAATTAGACCGTTGTCTTCACTCTCATTACATCTTCGTAGCTGAACGACTTATCTATGCCTGTGAGCATGTCACATCTGTAGTAGTCGGAGTACCAGCGTTGGCAGTCCCAGGCGAAGGTTTTGTGCAGCCTGTCGAGATAATCTTGCCAGTCGCGTTTTCTTTCACGCCATTTTTGATGCACGTTATCGAAGGCCCGGGCTTGTTCCATCTGGAAGGAGTGAATGGCATCTTCTTCGCCCTGCTCAAAGCGCTTCAGGTTGGCGGAGTAGGGAATGGAACCCAGGTACTTGTCCGTGCCCACGCGGGATTGAATATATTCTTCGTCTTCTACGCCGTCTACTTTGTTGCCTACCACAAAGGTTCTTTCCACAAATTGAGGCGCGATTTCTTTGTAGTCCAGGAAGACCTGGGTGGATTTTTCGGTGGGCTCAAGGACGAAGACATTGATGTCGTAAGCAAAAGAGAGGGAGGTGGCGACGTTGTCGGTACCGGCAGTGGTATCGGCAATGACTATGTCGTCTTCATGGTCGAGCATGTGGTGGAAGATACCGGCCAGGCTCTTCAGCTTCTCGTGATAGCAGGAGCCGCCCACGTCTTCTTGCTGGTAGGTGCCTACGGTGAGCAGGGCCAGGTTGTCTTCGATTTTGGCATATTTTTCAATGAAGGGGTCATTTTTACTGACCTTGATGAAGTTGGAGCCGTTTGCCGGCGGGGTGGTGCCGATCATGGGGCGGTCGCCCAGGTCGGTTCTTTGCCCGCGCAGGTAGTCGGTCACTTCGTCGAAGTGCAGACCCAGCTGTTTGACTTCGCCGCTCAAGTTGAGGGCGCTCATCAGGTGTGCATTGACGTCGGCGTCTACAGCCAATACGAAGGGGTGGCGGGCTCTCATGTATTGGATGAAACCGGCAGCGGTAGTAGTCTTACCTGCTCCACCTTTGCCGAGAAATGCGATTCTCATTTGTATCTCCTTGCTTACTTGCTTTATTGATGCGGTGCTTGTGGTAGTGCTTATCTGGCTGCTAGAGAGAGCGACCTTTCAGGTTGGTCTTCCTGAGTCTGGCTCTCTCTGGCTGTACATTGCTTGCAGGTGCCGAATATCTCCAGCACATGAGAGGTTACGGCAAAGCCGTACTGGTTTTTTACCAGTTCTGAGAAGTTTTGCCCGCCGGATTGTTCGCCGGTCAAGAGGCACTGGGAAAGTTTGGTATGTTGTCCGCAGCTTTTGCAGACCAGGTGATGGTGGTGCCCGCCCGGGTTGACCACTTCGAAACGTTTTTCTTCTGAGCTTAGCAAGACTTCCTGGGTCAAGCCAAGGCGCGTCAGCAACTCCAGGGAGCGGTAGACCGTGGTAAGACCGGGAGCTGCCGTGGGGTTCATCAGTCTCATGCGGAAAGCCAGTTCTTTAGCCGACAACATTTCTCTGGCGGCCGTGAGGGCTTCCAGCACCATTTTGGCGCCTTTGGGAAGTGATTTGCGGCTGCCGGTGAGGCGACTTTGAATCATCTTAGTTTTTTACCTCCTCAGCCAGTTCCCTTGCTATCAGTTTGACTAATTCACCGGAGAGATTCTCAGGGTAGCCGTAGAGTTTGACCACCGACTCCGTTTCACCGGGCAGGGCATTCTCAGCCAGAACTTCCGGCTTTATCCATTGCATGGTGAGAATGTCTTGGAATTCTATTTTGGCTTCCGGGAAATGACCATAAAGGGGCAGGTAGCTCTGGAAGACAAAGCCCCGGCTCTTCAGGTATTTAGAAAGGTCCAGAGTCCGGCTGTTGAAGGAAGGCATGCGCACCAGGATGAAGCGCTTACCGGCTGCTTGCAGAGACTTGAGGGCTTCTGCCATGGCTGCTTCGTCAAAGCGGAAGTTCGGTTTGCAGATGATGTAAGCATGGCCGAAGCCTTCTTTGGGATCTACTTCGAAGTCTTCTTTAGGAGCTTCTCCTGAGCTTGTGGGGCCGTGCTGCTCTTGATTGTCTTCTGCTGCCTTTTCTACTCCTGCCTTTTCTACCTCTGACCCTTCGGGATTCTCAGGGTTTTGCTCATCCGCCTCGTCTTCATAGCCGGGCTTTTTCATGGTGGCAAGCGGCACCGGTTCTACAATTTCTCTATCGAGGATGTCTTCGAATTGGAAGAGAATAGACTGGACCAAGTGACGGTAGGCTTGCGGCACGTAAACTTTGCGCATAGAAAGTACGTCGGCTGCTATCTCCATCTCTCTTTCTGAAAGGCGCTTGAAATTACCCGACTTGGAACCGGCAAGTCCCGCCTGGGCTTCCAGAATGCGAGCGGTGACTTCTTCGGGAGTGCTACCGAGCGCACGGCCGAGTATGCTTCGGAAGCGTCTCATGAGGGGAATCAGTTTTCCCTGCAGAAGCATCACCCACAGTACCGACTCGGGATGGTTCTTGAAGAAGACTCTTGGATAGTGGCAGAAGCTGAAGCCGCAGATGTTTTTGTAGCCGTTATGAAAGTGGGCGGCCTGGGAGGCCAGGCTGTGGGTAACCAGTTCGGTGGCGTTGACGGTGAATTCGGTCTCTTCCACTATTTGCTTGAGACCTTCCACTATGGCGGAGCCGATATGGCGACCTCTCTTGTCGAGGCGTACAGCCATTGAGTTGAATTCCACATGGTGGGGGCTGAGCCTATCCATGACCATGCCCCCGGCCAGGCAATCGCCCCCTTCGTCTTTGATTCTGGCGATGGCTAGAGTGCGCTCCCCTGCTTCCAGTGTGGCTTTCACTCCCTCTTCGCTGAAGAGATCGCTGTCGGGATAAGGCTCCATGCCTTCTGCCCGCAGACCGTCTTTGCCAAGAGCGGCTTCGTACATGGTGGCAATCTCCCCGGCAAGAGGTAGATGCTCTTTTGTGGCCTGGAAGACTTGCACGGTCTTTACCGGCATTTCTTCAATGTAGGTTATGCCGGCTTGTTCTTTCAAATCGTTTTCGGTCAGGTTCATTTTGCTTCTCTTTAGTTTATTTAGCGCTGGTTGGGGTTAAAGCGGGGCTATAGGCGTTGATTAGAAGCTTGGCCAGGTTGTGCCCGTTGGCACCGGTGACGTTGCCGCCGGGGAAGGTGCCGGAGCCGCAGAGATAGAGATTGGCGAAGGGTGTGTGGTAGTGGGGCAGGGTGGGCAGGGCGCGATTTTCAAAGAGGAAGTTCTGGGACATAGGCATATGCCAGCAACTGAGAGACTCATTGTTGAAAAGCGACTTCAGTCCCCCTGGTGAAACGATGTAGCTTTCTTCTACCTGCTCTATAAAGCCCGGTGCGTATTTTTCAATTGTATTGAGGACCGCCCGGCTGAGCGTCTCATCGTCTTCTTTCTGCCAGGGGCGCAGACCGTTTTTGCCCTTCAACTGAGCGGGCAGGTAGTGAACGTCTACGGTTAGAACATGGCGGTCTTTGTTCTTCTCTTCCCCATAGATGCTTTCATCTTCCAGGGTGGGGTAAGCCATGGTGAGCATCAGTTCTTCCGGCAAGTTGCCTTCCGGCACGGCTCTGGAGGCTTGCTTGACGGCTTCCGGCGTGGGGGCTATAACCAGCACGCCTTTGTGATTGTGACCGATGCGCTCGAGGGTCTCGAAGTTGACTTGCTTCTTGAGCAGGTAATGTAGTTTGGCTGCCGAAACCCGGGGGCGATTGGCGGCCAGATAGGCCCTTATGCCGGAGGGCACCAGTTCGCAGTCGAGTAGTTTTTCAAAGAGGGTATAGGGATCGCCGCTCATTATGACCAGATCGAAGCGGTGCTCCTGACCATCTTCACTGACTATGGTGCCGACGCTCTCGCCTTCTATATTGATGGATTTTATACCCAGACCGGTCTTGATCCTGGCACCGCATTCGGTGGCCCGTTGCAGGATCGCTTCGGTTATTTTGCCCATGCCACCCTTTACCTGACCCCAGGCGCCGAAATTGCCCAGGGTGCTGGCCGTGCCGTGGTGGATGCAGCCGAAGACGGAACCGACTAGATTGGCGAAGCCGGGGGTGCAGGTGGCGGCCACTGCTTTTAGTGCCGGTGATTGGAAGTACTTGTCGGCAAGGTCAAAGAGGCTGCCTGTGTAGATGGTCTCGGCAATTTTATCGAGTCCGGCTTGCTTGAGCGCTTCCAGATATTCTTTCGCGGTTATGGGTTTTAGATAGTGGGGATAGACGATTTGAGCCGCTCTTTGAATATCGGTCCAGAAGTCTACCCAGCCTTTCTTGTCTTCTTCCGTGGTTTCCTCCGCCTGCATATCGGCGGAGCCTTCGCGCGGGTAGTAGACATATTGCCGGTCTTTGAGCAAAACTATTTCGATGGGGTCGGTTAAATAAGGCGTCAGCCCCCGCTCATAAAGTCCCAGTTCTTCCGCTACTTCTTCTCTCAGCATGCCGTAATAGGATGCCACCGCCGAAACCTTGATGGCGCTATTTTTGAAGGGGGTCTGGTTGACGCAGAGCCCGCCTGCCTGTTGATTCTTTTCAAAGACGGTGACCTGAAAGCCGGCCTTGGCCAGGTAGGCGGCGCAGGTCAGTCCGTTCACGCCGGCCCCTATAATTGCTACTTTCGTTTCTTCTTTGCTTTTCATTTCTTTCACTTTAGACTGGCGTTTCGTTCGGTATCAACTCAGGCAACCGCTCAAAACCTCTATAAACTGGTCGATGTCGTTTTCATCGTTATATAGATGCATGGAGACTCTCAAGAAGTCATCTTGCTCCGCTTCTTCCTTGTTGTAAATGCAGTGGTCGCCGCTGCGCACAAAGATCCGCTCTTCATCGAGGGCGAAGCTCAGATCCATAGAGCTTAACTGGCGGAAGCGGAAGGATATTATGCCCCAGCCCCGGTCGCAGCCGCAGATGCCTATGCCGGGAGCGAATTCAATGCCGGGAAGCCCGGCCAGCTTTTGCCAGAGGTCTACGGTGAGGCGGCTGACATGGGCTTCGATACGCTCTACACCAATGCTCTCAATGTAGCGAACAGCCTCGGCCAGAGCCAATATGGACGGTATGTTCTGGGTACCGGCCTCCAGTAGTTCAGCCACCGTGCTGTGGGTTTGCGAAAGCTCGCCTTCTACTATTTCGGCTTTACTCTTGCCGCCCAGGCGCACCGGCTTCAGCTTATCCTGCACCCGCTTACTGACATAAAGCACGCCTGTACCCGGTGCCGACAGCATTTTATGGGCGCTGAAAGAGACGAAGTCTACAGGTAGACCCTGACTGGAAAGATCGACTGCAGTGTGACCGACGCTCTGGCTGGCATCGAGGCTGATGATCACCTCTGGTCCAACTATTTCCCTGATCTCAGCTACTTCCATCTCCAGACCATAGACATGGTGCACATGAGACATGGCCAGAATTTTTGTCTTTGGCGTCAGCTGGTTTTTGATGCTCTTCAAGTCGTAATCGCCCACTTCATGGATGTCGAAGTGTTTGATGACGATGTTTTTGCCCATGGCTTTCAGTATTTCTCTAACCTGGTACCAGGGCAAGACCGCCGAGCTATGGTCTTTGGGGCAAAGCAGTACCTCATCGCCGTCTTCCAGATTGTGCAGGGCATAGCTCTGACAAACCAGATTGAGGCTGTCGGTGGCACCAGCGGTGAAGGCAAGATGAGTCGCCTCAGTCTTCAAGAAGGAAGCCACAACCCGGCGGCTTTCTTCCATGGCTTTCTCCAGCTGGCTGGACCAGGTATAGGCCGCTCTGCCGGCGTTGGCACACTGCTTCTCGTAATAGGTCGACATTGTTTCCAGCACACATTTTGGTTTCTGGGTGGTGGAGGCGTTGTCGAAATAGATGAGATCAGGGTGGCTTACGAAGATGGGAAAATCACTTTTGATCTTCGCCACATTGAGCGGTTCGGCGGCCTGAGTCTGGCTTTGAGGTTGGCAATACATTAGCTTTGTCCGGCACCCACTAGAAGGCGACGACCGCCTGCTGCCTTGGATTTCTCGGTGGCTTTGCCGTTGTCGCGCCAGGCCACGAAACCGCCGGTGAGGCTGTAGCAGTCAACGCCGCGGGTTTTGAAGAAGGCGGCAAAACGCTTCGACACTTCGCCTGTAGGGCAGACGAGCACTACTTTCTGGTCGTTGGCAAAGGGCACGCCCATGTCGGCAATGTCTTCCAGATTATCGGTGGGAATATTGATGGAGCCTTTGATGCGCGTGGTCTTGAAGGCGAGGGTGCCGCGCATGTCTACCACTTGCAGATTGCTTTTTTCTTCCAGCCATTTTTCTAGTTCGTCGGTGGAGACTTCCGGTGCAGCTTCCGCTTCATCTTTGGTGACAGCCTTGACCGAGTCTTTCTTGACAGAAAGACCGAAGAGTTCGGGCTTGTTCTTCTGCAGGTAGGAGAGATACCACTCCACTCTGTCGCAGACGATGAAGACACAGCTATGCTTCCTATCCAGGGTGGCGTCGATGGGCTTCAAGTACTTGAGGGCTGCTGCCAGGCTGCCGCCGCCGGTGGGTCCGGCGAGAATGCCGCATTTGCGAATGAGCATGAGCATGGCGTCAATGGATTCATCCATGCTGACTTCTACGATATCGTCGTAGAAGTCTTTGCGGAAGAGTCCCACTTCGTACATTTCGTCAACGTTTCTAATGCCGGGTAGAAGCTGACCTTTGGAGGCAATGACGCCGATGTTTTTCATGGCGGCATTCTTTTCTTTCAAATAGGTACCGGCACCACGGGTGGAACCGGTGGTACCGAGCCCGCCTACGAAGAAGTCTACGGTGCCGGCGCCGGCTTCATCGAGGTCGTCTTGAATTTCCTTGCCGGTGGAGTGGTAGTGGGCGTGTATGTTCTTTTCGTTGGTGTACTGGGAAGTATGGAAGTACTTGCCCGGGCTGGCACTCATGATTTGTTCGATAAAGGTGATGGGATCGTTGGGATCCGTGGGATCGGGACATTCGGAAAGACCGGGCAATTCGTCTACTTCAGCGCCTACCAGTTGCAGAATCTGCTTTACTTCTCTGACCTTGATGCGGTTGGTGACTATCTTGAAGGGCACGTCATAGACCGAGCACACCAGCTGCATGGCCTTAGCCATGTTGCCGCTCGATGATTCGATGACGGTCTTGCCTTCCTTCTTGATGGCTTCGATATCGTCTTTGAGAACGTTCCAGGCGCTCTTGTCTTTAACCGAACCGAAGGGGTTGAGCAACTCCAGTTTGGCATAGAGGGTGATGTTCTTGAGACCATGCACCTCCTCCGGTATTTCAAAGAGAGGGGTGTGACCGATGAGTTCTCTTACGTGTTTGACGAGCATTTTAATTCTCCGAGTTCTTTTCCATTACAAGCGCGATGTCTTGTTTTTCCGTTCAGTAGTTTTGGTTGAGCCTCAGGGCATGCATTCCCAGAAAGGCACATATTGTTTGTCCATGACCCAGGTGAATTTTCCGTCTCTTTCCATGACGGCAACTTTCTCTGCCACCGGTTGCATAATTGAGGTGGAAGCGGAGAAATCCATAAAGTAGCCGCTGGAATTGACGAAGACCACAAGGTCGCCGGGGCTCGGCAGTTTGTCCAGGTAGGTCATGTGACGGTGCACCAGATCACTTTCCAGGCAGAGATTGCCGGCAAAGTAAACACCGATAGGCTCTTCTTTACCTTGGGAATCCTGCTCAGTCTGCCTGGCGCCTTCCTCATCATGTTTTTCTATAATGATGGGGTCTACGAAGATCTCTTGATCCAGGAAGGAAATGTCCTGGCGCTTCATATTCAAGCAGACGATGGGTTCGCCGCGGCTGCTCATTCTCACTGAGTTTACCCTGGCCACGGTGATACCGGTTTGATCTACCAGGGAACGACCGGGCTCGATCCAGAGTTCGATCATATTGCCCTGCATGATGCTGCCGGCAGTGGCGTCTCCGAGATTGGGAAAGCGCTGGGAGAGAAGCTCTTGCAGGTAGCTGCCGCCGGTTTGCGTATCGAAATAGCTGTAGCTGTTGAAGTTGCCCTTCAGTTTGCCTTTGTCGGAGGACATGCCGAAGGCGTTATTGTGCCAGGTCATGGACGGTCTTGTGCCGAGCACGGCTTCTTTCAGGGCGCTGGTATAGTCATTCCAGTCTTGCTCGTTTTCCAGATAATTGACTTTGTAGCCGCCGCCTATATTGATTACTCTTGGTTCGAAATCTCTGGCCAGGGCCTCTTCAAAAAGCTCCATGCAATTTTCCATGGCCACGGCTCGCTCCAGAACCGAGACAGTATCTAAGTGGAAGGAGAAACCAAGAAAGTCTATTTTCTTGCGATTGGCTTCCAGAATGTCGAAGGCTTCTCCCACTTCCTTTATAGGGATGCCGAAGCGGCTGCCTTTGTTGAGGAACTTGGAGTGGCTGGCTTCGAAGCCCGAGAGGCGCAGTAGAATCTTTGTAGGCTTCTTATGATTGAGAGCCTCTTTCAGCTTCAAAATGGTATTCAGTTCGTAGATGCTGTCTACGGCAATGGTGACGCCCTGCTGCACAGCCAGTCCGATGAATTCGACATTTTTGGGTCCGGTGGCTTCGATGCGGGTAGCTTCGAAGCCGGCACCCAGAGCGTGTCTCAGTTCGTTGGCCGAACTGACATCCAGATAAGCTTCTTCCACGGCCAGGCGGCGCACCAGGCTATCTGACTGATTGCACTTGTGGGCGAAAAAGACCTTACCGATCACACCGGCATCAGAGAAGGCCTGTCTGAATTTTTCCACATTGTCGTGGAGCAATTCCGGAAAAATTACATTGAGGGGGCTGCCCAGGGCCTGCACCAGTTGGAAGAGGGTAGCTTTCTCTTCTATAAAGCGCTTGATGACCGGATGTACTTTCGGTGTGAGCTTGAGGCTTTTGTTTGTGGTCTTGGGAGCTAGTTGAGCTGTAGTCATTTGTTTATCCATTTTCAAAGGACCGGAGGGTGACGACCGCCACCCTCCGGGGTTTCGTTTAATTAGACGAGGGCCGCTACTTTTCTCTGGGAAAGTGCTTGCTCGTAGGTAAAGTCACTGTCGAGTCCTTCGTCCAGTTTCTCGCCGAAGTAGTCATCGAGCCAGTCGCGACATACTTTGGTGTGGGTGGAGCGCAGCCTTTCCAGGTAGTTGTTCCAGTTGCGTTTTTTCTCTTGCCAGGTGGAGAGCACTCTTTCAAAGACTACTTCCTGTTCTTTCATGAAATCGTCGAGGGCTTCTTTGCGTCCCTGTTCGAAGCGCTTCAGGTGCTTGCTGTGGGGAACGGCTCCCAGCAATTTGTCTTTCGGTACATGCTTGAGAATGAAAAGCTCGTCCTCGGGGGTGTCCACTTTGTTGGCAATCACATAGGTCCGTTCGGCCAGGTGGGGAGCCACGGTCAGGTAATCCAGATAGACTTGCACCGATTTCTTGGTTGGTTCGACCACGAAGACGTTCATGTCGTAGGCAAAAGAGAGCGAAGTGGCTACGTTATCGGTGCCGGCGGTGGTATCAGCTACCACATAGTCTTCTTCGCCGTCGAGCAGATGATGGAAGAAGGATTGCAGACCGGTTAGTTTGACGTGATAGCAGGCTCCGCCTACATCGCTTTCCTTATAGGTACCGACCGTGAGCAGGGCGATATTACCGCTTGTGAGGGCATACTTGGAAATGAGGGGGTCGTGCTTTGATACTTCGATAAATCTTGATTTGCTGGACGGGGGAGTGGTACCTACCATGGTGCGCTCGCCCAGGTCCTGGCGATCGCCTTTGAGGTAGCTTATGATGGCTTCGCGCTCTTCACCTATTTCAAATTCTTGACCGCTCCAGTCGGTGCGGTGCAGGGCTCCCTTTAGGTGTGCGTTCACATCAGCATCGACCGCCAGAACAAAAGGTTTCTTTGAGGCCAGGTAACGAATGAACCCTGCCGATGTGGTGGTTTTTCCGGCTCCACCTTTTCCCAGGAAAGCTACTCTCAATTTATCTTCTCCTCTCTTTGTGCAGGGAATTATCTGTCGTCAGTGTCGTAAGCATGGCCTCTCTTCTTGCCGAAGCTGGTATTCGTCTGGTCAGACCGTGGTCGGTTTGATTGCCCTCCGGGGTTGTAATTTTGCGTTTGCTCAAGACCTGAAACCAGGGCAAAAGCGCGGCATCGGTGAAGTGGTAGCTGGCCCGGGGCGGGAGCACCAGATCGGGGTTGGCGGCCATTTCCTCATAAAGTGAGGGACAAGCCCGCACCACTTCTTTGCCTTCGTCATAAAGACCTTTGACTACGGCGGAGGAAAGATATTCGGGCAAGAGCACTACCGGTAGCTCGGTCACATACTCGTACTTGGACAACTGCGGCTTGATATAGGTTTGCAGTTTGGCCCGGCATTCGGGGTTGGAAAGGTAAGCAGCCAGGTGGCTTAAAATCTCATGGCGGGAAACGTCGGATATGGCTCCCGTTACTGATGACTGCAGGAAGAAGTTGGCAGCTTCTCTCTGGAAGCGGGGATCGTCAAGGGACCAGGTGGCCTGTTTGGCATTGGTCTTACAGTTGCCGGCTGTGTACTTGAGAAAATTCCAGATCCAGGCGGCGGTCACCCGGTGATTGCCGTCGGCCACAAGACCGTGTTCGTTAACCACCACCGGAGCAAAGCCGCGTCCAACTAAATTGATCACTTCATCAAAGAGTCTTTCTCTCACGCAGAATTCGGTGGCTTGAATCTTAGCCAGGGGCATCAGGGCAATTTGCACATAGTTGTCGGCGAAGACGCCGCCGGCAAAACTCAAAAGGCCCAGCTTCTCTTTGGCGGTCTGGTGAAAGGCCAGGGCTTCCAGTTCAAAGGCAAAAGCCATGAAGTTACCTTCATTGACGCTCCCTTGCTCACTGTAGTGCTGCCAGAGCTTATAGGCGGCGGTAAGTGCCGTTTTGCTTAAGTCCCGCCGTCCGTCTTCTTTATGCCAGGCCCTCGCCACTGCTTTCAGCGCCCCTTGCAGATTTTCCGGGCAATCATCGGCTTTCAACTTTGCATAATGTTCGATTAGATCTGTTTTTAGCACCTGGTAGGCTCTTGCCGGAATATCAGGAGATTTCAATCTGGCAGGCTCTTCCGCCTGGTAGAGAAAGCTCAAGCTGGGCTTTTCTATTAGATTGAAACGCCAGACTTCTTTTGCAGGAACCTTTACAGAGTAGAGGCTGTAGCTGTCGTTTCCGCTTTGTAGAAGTCTTGCGCAAGCCTTTTCATCGAAGTTGAGAAGGTGGCGGAACTGTTCAATGAGCAGGTTGCCGCGGTTCACTTCCAGACCCATAGAGCCCGGACCCGGAATGGTCTGACCGGGAAAGTAAGATGGTGTGTTGGAAAGCAGAGCCAGCGCTGCTTCCAGCCGGTGCGCGATAAATTCGTGGTGGCTGCAAGTGCCGGCGCCCTTATCGGCTTCCGGTCCAAAATTGAGTGGGCTTGCCGCCACAACCTTGATGCGCTTCTCTTCCTGATAGTCTTGCACGGAGGGCAGGCTGAAGCTTCTGCCTCGCCCGGCGTCATGAATTTGAAAATGCAATTTGCCTTCTTTCATGTTTTTTTTCAAACAGCCAGTGCTGCTTCCTTCTCTTTGCGTTCGGGATAGGTCTCCACCAATCTGGCTTGCCAGTAGGCCTGACGCTCCTTCAGAAGGGCAGCCAGTGTCGGAATGGCTCTGGTCGCTTGTTCGTAAACCTGGCTCAGTATGTCGTAGGTAGTGAGACCCTCTTTCAGGCTGTAGAGGTTGTAGCGACAAAAGGCCGCTAGAATGATTTCTTCCGCTGCCGTCAGATTATCCGGCGATTGCTTGAGCAGGTTGATGGCTTGCTCTTGCAGATCTTCCTTTATGGTCTTTGTGAGTGCTGGTTTGACAAATTTGGCGTCTTCATCAAGAAACTGTTTTTCAATCAATTCCGCCAGTGTCTGGTTGACATAGCAGTCGAGCATCAGGTGAATACGCGGTTCTTTGCCGAAATTGCAGGCACTATGTATGGTGCTTTTCGGATCGAGTTTCCAGAGATACCCGGCTTTGAAGTGCACGTTTATGTCGGGGCTGACGATAAAGCAGTCGGAGTTAGTGATCAAAGGCAGGTGCAGGCGGAATCTCGGTACAGGCTCGAGATAAATGAAGTCGCGATGTTCATGCAAAAAGGTTCCGGCATCCAGTCTGAGCAGGCGAGCCCCCATAATGTCCAGACCGCTGCCTGCAAAAAAGGTCTTGATAGTGGAAAGTTGGTTCAGCAGCGGCGTGCTTTTTACATTGCGGCAATCGCGATAGTCGAAGTTTTCTTGCTCGCCGGTAGCATTCAGAAGCGTGGCAACTTTCAATCCGCGGGAAGCGTACTCTGGGTAAGGTTCTTGCCAGATAGCTTCAAGTGCGCCGTGGTTCTTCACCTGCTCCACTATTGCCTGGTAAGAGGCCCTGTCCAGCTTTTGAAGTTGTGCAATGTTTTCTAACACTTTTCCTACCTTCTCTATATATGTAGAGACAGCACGCCATAATATCTGAAAATGGTTTCCGTTTTTGCTAGATTAAGTGCAGTAAATGCGAACATTTTCAAATTTACAGATGCGCTTGGCTTCTCTATTAGGTCCGGTTTATATTTGGGTCCCGGGAATTATTGAGGTGTGCCTGGGGGTGAACTTATTGAGAATAAGTCTCAATAATGACGAGGGTTAGTTTATAACTTGAGGAGTTTGTCAGGGAGATTGTTTGCCAAATATTTAGCAAGATGAGGACACTATTATTTGAATCACCATCCCCCGGTGGGGCATCATCTCTGGTATCAGGCTCCGACAAGCTTTGGGAGGCTCACTTTTGCCTTTAGTGACTGAGCGTGAATCGCTTGCGCAAGCGGCTTCATCGGCGCCTGCACCCTCTGGTCAGGAGAGCCGGTCTGGTCTGGCTCTCCTTTTTGTATTCAGTTACCTGGTGCAGGGCGTTAGTCAGAGTTTTGGTGTGGTGAGCCAGACGCTCAATTACTATTTGAAGGACGGCCTGGGTTTCGATGCTGCCGGTGTTTCCGGCTTCATGGCGCTTTTGCTTTTGCCCTGGATGATTAAGCCTGTATATGGAATTCTCGCCGACCTCTTCCCCGGTCAGGGAAGGGCTCAGTCGAGTTATCTCTGGATGGGTAATGTTGTTTGTAGCGTTTTCTATTTGCTTTTGGCGCTGGTCCTCTTGGTCAATCCGCCTCTACCAGCTCAAACTAGTGCGGCTCTTTCTGTTTTCTTGATCATGTCGGCCAATGTCGGTATGGCACTGGCCACAGTAATAGCCATCGGCATGGCCGCATCTCGGCCTGATGGTGACACTACCAGAAGCTACCTGGCTTATCAGGGAACAGCCTATTATCTTGCCAATATCGCGGCTTTACTTTTAAGCGGATTTCTCGCTCAGACCTTTCCTGCCTCCTCAGCTCTGGCTTTCTCCGCCTTTCTGGCGGCTTTGCCACCTTCTTTAGTGGCACTTTATCTATGGCCGCGTCTGCAAGGTGAACTGCCTCAGATCCGGGCTGCTTTTCTGGGCGCGGCCGGCTCCGGTGGCCTGCGGTCTCCCATTGCTCAGATTTTCAATGAGTTCCTGCCTCTGATTAAGAATAGCCGCTTTCTTGCCACTGCCGGCTTTCTCATGTTGTGGAATTTCAGCCCTTCTCTGGGCGTCAGTCTTTATTTCTTTGAGCGGGACAGGCTTGCTTTCTCCCCGCAGGTGATAGGGCAGCTTGGGGCCTGCACCTCTTTTGGTCTTTTGCTTGGCTCGCTACTTTTTTTCCGCCTCACCAGACTGGCTTGCACCAGGCGCTATACGGCGCTTATGGTGATTCTCTCCTGCCTGGTCACCCTTTCCTACCTGGCTCTGAGAGACAGTTGCAGTGCTTTTTTGATCGAGTCTGTTCGCGGTCTGACTTCGGGAGTCTTTACCCTCAGCCTTTACGGAATGGCTGCCGATGCCTGTCCCAGGAAATGGCGTACCACCTTGATGGCCGTTTTGATCTGTCTTTTCAATCTGGCTGCCGAGGCCGGCGTTCTTCTGGGCGGAAATCTATACACTGCCGTATGCCAGCCCTTCTTCGGCGGCTCTCTGCTGCCACTACTTGTAGTGTCGGTGTGCACGACGGCCTGCTGCTTATTCTTTTTGCCGGCCATTTATAAGATTAGACAGCCCTAAGTAACGCTCTGCTTTGCTACTGGTTTCAGCGCCTGTGCTTGTCTCAGGCAAATCAGCATGAAAGCGCTGGGAAAAACAGCCTGTTTGGAAGGTGTAATAAAGGGGGTACTCTATTCTTAGCTATTCTAGGGAGCATTTTAGGGGTACAAAAAGAGTAGGCTAATGGGTTAACCTTTTTGTAATTGGAGTTCAGGTAAAATTGCCGCTCAATCAAAATGACATGGTCGGAAAGGCCCTCAAGCTCAAATCCAAAAAGCGCAGCGTCGTGCTTATGGATAGAGACATTGCGGCTCTACAGGAGCTTTATTTGCACCGAACCATTTCCTCCAGCCAACTGGCCCGTTTGTGCTTTCCAGAAATAAGCTATGAGACCGCCCGCAAGCGGCTTCGCCGCATTCAGCAGGCCGGCTTTACGGGCTGCGCCTCTTCGGGGCGCATGGAAGGGCGTGGTCGTCCCGAGCTGATTTATTTTTTGACGGCAGCCGGAGCTCGCGCTCTTGAGCAGCATCGTGGCATTTCCTGGGAAACCATTCCCACCGGACCGCCCCACACCTACCACAAAGAGCATTTCCTGCGCCTGGTGGATCTGCGCCTGGCCCTTGAAGATGCGGAAGCCAGGGGACTTATCGGCAATCTGGAATTCGTCACCGGCCGTGAGTTCTGGAAGGAACTGGCCGGGGATCTTACCGAAGCCGAAGAGCAGGCCGATGCCACCATCGGCTTTACCTATGCCGATAGCAATCTACCTGCCGTGCGAGTCTTGTTGGAGATAGACACCGGCAATTTTCGCCAGACCCGGCACTGGGAGCCCAAGATTCGAGCCTTTCTCAAGACCGGTCTGCCTATTTGGGTGATTACCGGCAGCGCGCCGCGCATTTTCACCTTGCGAAAATGGACCCAGCCGCTTCTGGAAGAAGCCGGTGCCGGCGCCGGTAAGTGCGTCTTTGCCGTCTACAATGAGATTGTCGAAAACGGCGTCTTTGGCGCCCAGTGGCAGCGCACCGACGGCAGTTTTACCGACCTGCGTCCGCGCCTCTAAGTCTTTTGCAAAAGGTCTTCAGCGAAGTGACAGGCTGAACTATGACCCGGCTTAATTTCTCTAAGCTGCGGTAACTCTTGCTTGCAGCGCTCCTGCACGAGGGGGCATCTGGTGTGGAAGGCACAACCGGAAGGGGGATTGGCCGGGCTGGGCAGATCGCCTGTAAGAATAATGCGCTGGCTCTTATCGTAATTGGGGTCCGGTACCGGTGCGGCAGAAATGAGAGCGCGGGCGTAGGGATGCAGGGGTTCTTCATAAACCTGGCTGCAAGGTCCAATCTCCACTACCCGACCCAGATACATGACGGCAATGCGGTCGCTGATATAGCGCACCACATCAAGGTTGTGCGCGATGAATAAATAGGTGAGTTTGAATTCTTTCTTGAGGTCAAGGAGCAAATTGAGGATTTGAGCCTGCACACTGACATCGAGGGCCGAGACGGGCTCGTCGGCAACAATTAGCTTGGGCTTGAGAGCCAGGGCTCTGGCAATTCCAATACGTTGTCTTTGTCCGCCGGAAAATTCGTGAGGGTAGCGATCGAGCATCTCTTTCTTGAGACCAACAAGTTCTATTAGTCTCTCCGCTTCCTTTCTCAAGGCATCCCCTTGAAAAAGCCCATGCACAACAAGGGGTTCAGCCAGAATTTGCTCAATGGTCATTCTTGGATCAAGGCTGGCATACGGATTTTGAAAGACAATCTGCATCTGCTTGCGCAAAGGCTTCATGGATTTATTGTCAAGGGACATGATTTCTCTTCCCTCGAACTTCACCTCGCCGTCGGTGGCATTCATGAGGCGCAGCATGACCCGGCCGAGAGTCGACTTGCCGCAGCCGGATTCACCCACGAGTCCGAGGGTTTCGCCCTCGTAGATGTCTAAATTGACACCGCTCAAAGCCCGCACCGCCCCCACTTGCTTATTGAAAAAGCCTTTGCGGATGGGAAAGTGCTTGGTTAGGTTGCGAATTTCAACCAGGGGACCAGATACGGAGCCGGACTGGGTCATTTAACTATCCAAAATTTGGCTTCAGGGCAACTTGATATTCATCGTGTTGAGCGACTCGCCTAATTTTGACAGAAAAGTTCTGGGCTCGGATACTTTCAACCTCTGTGTGCAGGCACGATAGTTTTTGCCGCCTTCATCATGACTTCCAGGCAGATGAATCTTTTCGATGCCCTTTTGCTGACTTCTCAAAAGTTCGATGGGAGTCATGGCGTTCTGGTAACGCTTTTGTACTTCCTCGAGATGGCTTGTGGGAATGTTGCTGAAAGGGGGCACGCGCCATTCTTCTTCTCTCGCTTTCTGGTTGGCATCGGCCTGGCTGTTGCAGTGCCGGCAGCCGTTATCGGTGTGGGCTGAGTCTTGCCCGGCGCCGGGATAATAGCCCCAGATGTTCTCACGGATTTTGTACGGGCGCGGCTCGCGCAAAAACACATACCAGAAGACGGTATATAGAATTGCAAGTTCAATGCCGATGATTAAATAGGCGAGCACGACCGCCTCCTGGCTTAGTTAAGCCGTGAGCTGAGATTCCTGATTGTTCTTTTCTGTGGGGGGACTTGGGGTAGTGAAACGAGGAACGAAGAACGAAAGTTGAACAGCCCGGCTGAAGCTTTAGTGGAATCGCTTGAGCGGACTTTTGATTGGTTCTCTGACCCTATGTGAGAGTTAAAGCTTTGTGAGTAAGCTTTATTGTGCATTTATTTTAACGAAGTATTGCAAAAAAGCTACAAGTCTTTAATAAATTCCAAGATGTCAAGTGATTAAATGTAATGCCCTGAGATCCTTGCCTGGTCTTACTTGAGAAGATTCGGGTCGATGAAAAGGGTGGGTTGGAAGAGGCAAAAGCCTATATATGTCTGTGATGAACACGGGCCAATATGAGCATATTCACAGAGTCACTCCGGCTTGAAAAGCACTTAGTCTGACTCTTTAATTTCGGACCGAGAGCAAGTAACTTTGCATCATCGACTAAATGCCTCTGGGAGAATTCAATGGAGCTGAGTGAGAACAATCAACCCGCATCAGCCTTGATAGCCGTTGTCGGCGCCGGCACTATGGGGGCTTCCATTGCCGTGGCCTTTGCCCAAAGCGGCTACCAGGTGCTGGTGAAGGAAGCAAACGACGACTTCCTCAAGAAAGGTTTTGAAAATATCGATCGTCTGCTGGCTGGACGTCGCAAAAAAGGTCTCTCCGAGGAAGAATCAGCCGAGATCCGGGCCCGCATCGCCGGTGCCACCGACTACGAAGGTTTTGCCGATGTGGAGCTTGTCATCGAAGCGGCCAGCGAAAATATCGAGATCAAAAAGGCGATCTTCACCGAACTGGATGAGTGGTGCAATGTGGACGCCGTTTTAGCCTCCAATACTTCCAGTCTTTCTATTTCTCAGATTGGCAGCTTCACCAGAAGGGCCGACAAAGTTGTCGGCATGCACTTCTTCAACCCGGCTCACATCATGAAGCTGGTAGAGGTCATACCCGGTCTTGAAACCTCCCACGAAACAGTGCGCTATGCCCTTGAACTGGCAACTTCTATCGGCAAACTGGCCGTGCGAGTGGAAGAATGCGCATCCTTTCTGGTGAACAGACTGCTGGGACGTTACATGAACGAGTCGCTCTTCGCGCTCACTGCCGGCATTGCCACGGTGGAAGAAATCGATAAGGCCGTAAGCGATTACGTAATGCCCATAGGCCCGTTGGCTCTGCGTGATATGAATGGCGCCGATATCGGTCTGGCTGTGGCTTCCTACAATTACAACGAATACGGACCGCGCTTTGCCGTGCCGGCCCTGCTCAGTGAAATGGTGGAAGCCTCCGTGCTCGGTCAGAAGACCGGCGGCGGTTTCTATGCCTATGACAAAGAGACACGAAAACGCGCTGGAGTAAACCCGGCTCTGGAACCGCTTCTTACCAAAGCTCTGGCGAAAGACCCCACCTGTGAGGTGCTGAAAGAATTCTGCAACAAGGAAAATCTGGCAGAGTCGCTCTTCCTTTCCATGATCAACGAAGCTTTTCTTGCTTTGCAGGAGCGTATCTGTATGCCCGAAGATCTCGACCCGGCCTTGATGGCTGGTCTGGGCATGCGCTCCGGTCCCCTGGAACTTGCCTCTTCCATAGGGTTGCCTGTATGCCTTGCTGAACTGGAGCGACGCTCCACCATATGCGCTGATAAGGGTGCCTTCTCAGCCGCAGAAAGATTCCGACCGGCCCCGCTTCTCAAGCGTTTCGTCTGGGCTGGCCGTAGTTCCGTATTTTAAGAGAGAGCGACTGCTTTCAGTTTCAGTCTTCTTTCAGTTCGCCGCCGACCTTGAACTTGTCGTTAATCCAGATGGCGAGAATGGAACAGGCTGCTGTTAGTGATAATCCTAAAGCGACTTCCATGATTTTTCTTCCTTGAATTTTCCTGGAAAATTCGGTCTTTCTTACTCTTTACCAGCTACAAAAGATTTTGCTTTTGGGCTCTTCTATCTTTTGTATATGTATTGATATCATCCTCCTTCCCCGGCAAAGGCGTGGTTAAGGAAATCTAGTTAGATTGTTAAGGGCGCCTGGTTTTGAGTTTCGCTTGACAATTATTAATGGGGTTTTAAGCAATGACCAGGGCAAGCTCACTTTTTTCCTTTCAGTCTTCGGTATAGCTATCCTGATTTGGGAACTACCTGGGCTTTCGCCCGTCATCAGATGCCGTAGAGGTTGCAATTGAAGCTTGTTTTACAGGGTGGCAGCACCTTTCTGCCACGGCTTCTTTTGACACAGTTTGCTCAAGCGGAATTTTCGTTGCCAGAGGTCAAAATCATGACCAGTTACAGAAAAACTCAAGTAGTGCAGGGTGCCGTCCTGGCTTTTCTTTTGTCGATCAATTTGCCGGCGCTGGCTATTGTTTCTACTGCCTCCTACGACCTTTCCTCCCTTGAGACCACTGTTTTAGGGCGGCCTCAAAATGAGCTTTCCAGCCTCAAGCGTCTTGAGAAACTGGAACTGAAACTCTTTGGGAAGACCTCGCAGGGTCCTGAAAGTGAGCGCCTCAAGGCAATTGCCGGTGCTGTTTCCTATGGCAAAAGCGGCGGCAGTTTGACAGCCCAGGCCGGTCGGCTCGACAAGGTAGTGCCGGAAGCAGCTCCCCTTGCCGAAGTTGATGATGGCAGCGAGGCCCTGGCTGAAGCTCTTTCGCTCTACAATCAGGGCTTCAAATCGCAAGCGCAGAGCAAACTGACAGCGTTAAGCTACAGCCATCCCGGTTTTGACGTTTACTTCAACCTCGGTGTAATTGCAGAGACCGACGGCAAATTGAACGAAGCTCTAAATTATTACGAGCGGGCCAGATCTTTCAAGAAAGACGACCCCGAGGTAAATGAAGCCGTGGTTAGTCTCAAATCTAAATTGGCTGCAACACCCAAAACAACTGACTCCAATTGGACGGCTGCTGCACCCCCTGTGGCGCCCGCCATTGCCAGGGCTGCTTCGCGGCCTTCGCCACAGCCGACATACAATGAACCAGCCGGTACTCTTACGCCCTTCAGTAATTCCAGAAGTGAAGAGTTCGCTTCCGGTAACTTCGAAGGTCGCGCATCTGGTATCGCCAGTAGTGCAGGGTATCTTGATGGTCGCCTCAAACGAGTTATTACTTATGGTCTTACCGGAGCCGCCGGCGCTGCCCTTGTAAATTCCCTTTCTCCTGGCCGCAGCCGCTCCAGCATGGGTAATGCCGCTTTGCGGGGGGCGCTCGTAGGCTCTTTTATCGGGCTTGTCACTGGTAGATAATAAGGAACAAGACGGTGTTAGTCGCCGTCTTCCGGAAAGTGTCAATTTATGGTCTTCCTATTCAGGAAATACTTAAGCGGTATGGGTATCGGCAAATGTATATGGGCTTTCTAAGCGGCAGTGGCCGTGTTGTTAATGGTAAAGACCTGGTATTGGTCTTCAGTACGCTGGCTCTGGTTCTGTCCGGCTTTTCCACGGCCACGGCGGCACAGTCCACACTGAAAGGCGGTGTGCGTTTGAATAACAGTGCCATGCGCCTGGAAAGACCGGTGCAAAGCCGCTCCGTTTCTCCCGAGAACGCCACCAGTGATGCCATTCCTGTGGCTCCCTCACGTTTCTCCGGACGTGCTACCGCGGCCGGCGCCTCGGGGGGCTTGGTGGATCCCAAGCTCTTTGCCGCCACACCGGCGCGAGACAATGTGCCCCTTAGCGGGCAAGCCGAGAACCGGCGCTTTGATATAGGTGCCGAACGCGGCTCGAAAGCCCTGACTCTGGCCTGGGAAGCCTGGCACAAGCAATTGTGCGCTGAAATTTATGCTCGCTGGCAGGAAGTGGCTTTGATTCGCGGCGAAGCAACCATGAAGGTGACCGTTACTCGCGATCGTCATGTCATGGCTGAGATAACCAGAAGCTCCGGCAAAACCTCTTTCGATCGCATTCTGGTTCGGGTAATCAATTCCCTCGAAGGTAATCCCGGTCTTTCTTTCCCAGCCGGCTCTCAGCGGCGCGAGGTCAGCTTCGAAGCCGACTATGTAGCCGACACCAATGTCCGAGGCGGCTATAGCTGGACCAAGAACGACTATGAGACGGTGCGGGTAGATCACTAGAGTCTTTGCTGTTTAGTGAGGAAGCAGTGTATCGCTGCCGATGAGCAATTGCCATTGGGACCTGTCGAGAAGTGCAAGTCCTGAGAATTCCATGATGGCTGCTGCTGAAGCAATAAGCTAGTATGTTCAGACTATTTGCTAATGCCGCCCGCTTGGTAGAATTGGATTGTCCTTTAGGCGGCTTTGTAATTAGGTCGTCTGCTAATAGGTCTTGATGTTGATTTGTCCTAGGCAAAGTACATCGGATAGTCCGGCTGAGAGATTGATGTGGATTTGCTTATGGTAACAAAATTGCTCGGATTCTCTGCCGCTCTATTTCTAGTTTCAATCGCTGCTGCAAACTCTGCTATTGCCAAAACCGAGAGCGAGCAAATCGCCGAGCTTAAGGACAGGGCCCAGGTTCTATCTAACAAAAAGAAATTTAAAGAGGCTATTGCTGAAAGCGAGCAAGCCCTTAAGCTCAATTCAAGGGATGCAAGTATTTATTACCTGCGGGCTCGCATAAGGGAATCTCAGAAAGATCCCCTGGCGGCCATGAAAGAACTAAACAAAGCAATCGAGCTTAATCCTAAGTATGCTGAGGCTTATTTGCTCAGAGCCAAGGGCTATTATTTTCTGGCTGAAGTTGATGAAGGTCGTGATAACATCGCCCGTGCTAAGCGAGATCTTGATACGGCGCTGAAACTCAATCCACTGCTTGCCGAAGGGCACGATTTCAAAGGTGTCGGTCTTGCAAATGAGGACAAACATCTAGAAGCGCTCATTCACTTCAACAAAGCCGTGCAACTGGACAAGACTTCTTCCCGCTACTTAGAGCACCGGGCCATGGCTCTGAATGCTATGGGCGAGCGACTGGAAGCCTCCAAGGATCTGAGAAGAGCGGCGGAACTCAAAAAGAATGATCCTCACAGTTGGACTGTTCTTTCACAACAGTTGACCGACATTGGTTTGTATAAAGAGGCCATCAGCGCCTTAGATACGGCAGTGAATCTGAATCATAATCAGATTGAATGTATATACAGGCGCGCCGCACTCTTGCTCAGACTTTATCATTATAAAGAGGCGCTCTCCGACTTGAATGCCGTATTGAGTCTTAGTCCTGACGATGACGATGCGCTCAAGATGAGAGGGGATGCCTATTTTGGTCTAAAGAACTATGCCATGGCGGTGAAAGATTACGACCAGGCAATTAAGCTCGCCCCTGACCAGAGTTCGCACTATCAGGCCGTGCTAAGGTTTTGCGCCTGATGCACAATGAAGCGGCAGCCAGAGCGGATGAAGCAAAAATGGAAAAACTTAAGGCCGCAAAATTGAAGTAGCGAGGGGACCTTAATCAGTTGACTTTCTGGGGTACCCTCTGGTCGACTTCCGTAACTTGCTTTGCCGGGCTGTAGCGACTGCTGGATGCCGCCGTCATTATCTCTGCCAGACCAAAGGCACCCATGATGCGGGCAGCACAGAAGACGCCGCCCATGAAGGCTCCCATCACGCCTGGAGCCAGTATATCGGTGCCGGTGAGATAGAGATTCTTGACGTGAGTATCCGGTTTGAAAGAGCGAGATGCTACTACTTGCGGTGTCATTGGTTGTCCGTAAATGCGGCCGCCCGGGTGTCCGGTGAAACTTTCCACGGTGAGGGGGGTGGAAAGCTCGCAGTAGTCGACCAGATCTCTGAAGCCGGCATAACGGCTTTCTATCATGGCAAGAAGATTTTCCGTCAGGCGTTCTTTGTACTGCTCGTATTCACTGCCGCGCTTTTTCCAGGCGGTATTTTGCCACTGCTTGAAGGGGGCGGCGCTGGCTATGGTGATTACCTGGGCGGTATGTTTTTCGGCCAATCGGTCTTTCAGCGAGGCGAAGGAAAGATAGGCGAAACCTGGCTTGCCTTCCGGATTATTGCGGGCGGCGTATTCGGCGTCGTGATCGTAGCTTGAATGCAGCCAGTGGTTCTCGCCCTGGAAGCCAAGCTCTTTAGGGCTGCGTTTAAAGCCTATGTAAATGGAAATGGACGAGGCGTCAAGCTCTTCGGTGAAGCCTGGCACCGCCAGTTTGTAATTTTCTGGCAGCAGTTTTTGGAAAGTGGGATAAATACCGGCATTGGAAATGATATGGCGGGCCGTAAATCTGAAGGTGGTGCCGCTCTGATCTTTACCGGTGACGCCGCAGGCGGTGCCGTTCTTGACCAGTATCTCTTCCACCCCGTGATTGACCAGCACGTCTCCACCGGCTCCTTTGATAATTGGCACGATGGCCTGGGCGATAGTTTCTGCCGAGCCGGTGGGATAGAAGGCACCATTCAAGAAGTGGGTGGCAATCAAGGAGTGTATGGCGAAAGAACTGAGAGATGGCGGTAGTCCATAGTCACCCCACTGGGAAACCAGCACGGCTTTCAGTTTGTTGTCTTGGAAGTTGGCGTTCAAATAGTCGGCAGTAGATATAATCGCCAGTTTATTGAAAGCGCTGTTGAAGGCATTGACTGGGGCGGCAAGTACTCCAGGCAGGAGGCTTGCCGTGGTTTTGGTCTGGATGGCGAGATTGACGGCGTCTATGTCTTTGAAGTATTTGTGGATGGCGCTTTTCTCATGAGGAAAGCGGTTCACCAGCTCATTGATATAGACTGCTCGATTGGATGAAGCGCAAACGGTGAAGTCAGGGTAGACAAATTTATCGTAGATATCAGGCATTGGTGCCCACTCTACGGCGGCACCACTGACTAAATCAAAAAGCTTTTGAGAGCGGCTGCCGGGCTGCATTTCTCCCACGTAGTGCACGCCCACGTCGAACTTATAGCCATGGCGGCTGAAGGTATGGGTGAAGCCGCCTACTTTGAAATGCTTTTCCAGTACGAGCACCTTGAAGCCCTTCAGTTGCGCCAGCAGGCTGCCCGTGGCTAAGCCCCCCATGCCGGAGCCGATTATGATTGCATCGTAGTCAAAAGACATTTCTATTTTAGACCTCTTAGTAAGTTTTCGAAGTTCAAAGTGTAAATTGTTTCGGCACAAGCCCACTTGCCGAGCATACCGCTCAACTCCAGGCTGATGGCACCATGAGCGGTGCTCCAGAACATGGCCGCCACGTCGATGTCTGGCAGATCTCCGGCTATTAGACCGGCTTTCTGGCAGTCGGCTACCGCTTGCACCAGTACCGTGAAGGTGCGGTTGCATTCATCGCTTTCCATCTCTTTAGATAGTTGGGCTGTGGGTAATTGCCCGCCAAAAACAAGTTTATAAAAGTAGGGATTGGTGATAGCGTTTTGCCGGTAAGCCTTACCGAGGGCGTGCAGCCTGGCCAGGGGATCGGCTTGTTTGAGAGCTTCTTCTTCCGTTTCCCAGAGCCTGCGGAAGCCCTCCCGCCAGAGTTCATTTAGTAAGCCTTCCTTGCTGCCGAAGGTGGTGTAGACCACCATTGTCGAGGCTCCCACTTCTTCTGCCAGTTTTCTCAAGCTGAGCGACTCCGCGCCGCCCTCCGCTACCAGGCGGCTGGCTGTATCCAGGAGCTTCAAGCGCAGGGAGGCTTTCTGCCTTTGCCTGAACTTTCCGGAGCTTCCCTGGTCCGGTGTTTCGGAGGAAGATATAACGCTGTTATTTGGCATAACAGTGTTATATCTTGGTCGGTGTCTTCTGTCAATGGCGGCTGTTTTGCAGGAATGTTAAGCCGTGCTTAAGAAACAAGGGGTTGCCAAGCGGTATCGCTAGGATGGTAGCACGTTACTCGTGGAGGCGGCCTGCACGGACGGGCCGACAAAATCTTGCAAGAATGGTTTTCTAATCCCCTTAGTGTGGCTCTCTTTGTTCTGCTAGTGGGTCTATGTATCGTCGGCACCCTCTCTGATGCCTGTGAAGACGTTGATTTGTTCAGCGGTCGCATCTTTGACAGAAATCACCGCTATGCCCACGTCGATTTTGAATTCAACGGTTTCTTCTATGCCCTGGGCGCCGCTGTTATTGCCGGAGCCGTGGCCTGTGTCTTCTTTGTGTTTGCCAATCGGGAGCCGGCCAGGGTGTTTATGCCGGCTGAGTATTTGAGCAAGGATAGTCCGGTTCAAGCCCGCAATGAAAAAAGCGGACACGCTAAAGTCGTTAAGTCGCAGGGGGCGAAACATGCCGGCGGAAAGCATGCCGCTGCCGCTTCCAAGCATTCTGCCAGTGCCGCTAAGGCTACTCATGTTGCCCATGTTAGCCAGCCGGCAAAGACTCCCGTTAAGTAATAGCCGCAAGTAGTTGGATGACCTACTGGATGAGAGAAAATAGTTGCCTGGCCCTTGCCTCTTTGTCTTCCAATTGAGCGGCTAGTTTTTGCAGTTTCTCATCTGCTTCCCGGCACCAGTTTTCAGGCAAAAGGTTCTCCTTGGAATTTTGGCAGTCTTGTTTCAAATACACTTGCTTGAAAGTAAGAAAGGGCACCAGGTAAGTGTTCTTGCTGCAGGGCAGAATAAAGTAGGGAGGCTGTTGCAAATAGAGGGCGCGCAACTTATCGTTCAGCTTCTCTCTTAAGTAGGTGTTCAGGTCCACACCAAGGGCGGTGGCGAAAAATATGCTATCAAGAACCAGTAGCGGGGAACCCCCTGATAGGCTGGTTGTTGTCATCAACTGCTCGGTGCCTTCTTTTAACTGAATGAATTCATTGAGATCGGCAATTTTTCCCGATAATGCTTTCATCAACAGGTAGAGGGCCGTGGCCAGTTCACTCAGGCAGTATTCAGCAGCTTCTTTGATTTTCGCCGTTTCCGGTCTCCAGAAGTTATCCAGCCAACTGAGTAATTCGGTGTGCTCGCTCAGACTGAGACCGGTGGCGCTAGCCTTCAGTATTAGTTCGTCATTGCGGCAATCGAGTTCAATCAACCTCTCCTGGGTGAGATGATGGTTCTTGCGGTAATTGGCAAAACTCTCTTTGTCTATCAGCCTGGTGCCTGGTCTTGGTAGCAGATATGGTGACTCAAGGTGATAGAGGTTTTCGCTGATTACCACGGCTTGTTCGGCTATATCCATGAGGGTGTCCTTGCATTCGCCCTCAAAAAACGGCACTGGGATTTTCTTCAGGTCGCCCACCTGGAAGTTTATGGTAGGGTTGAGGTCCTGGGCAAAAGTCATGGCCAGACCTGAGTTCAGATAGGCAAGCAAGAGATTCTCTTCTATGTCGCGGGCGAAAATTGCCGAGCCGCCAACATCAAAGATGCAACCTGCCGGCATTTTCCTTACGGCGAGAGCCTGGGCGTTGACAAAGGAGAAAGTCAGTCCGGGCTGGAAGTAGTAATTCTCGTTTTTTACTACCCAGTGTACTTTGCCCTTCAGGTAGGGGTAGGCGCTGTTTACCGCCTCCTTCACCAGGTGCCCCTGGTCTTGCCAGAAGACTACGTCTTCCAGGGGATGATACCAGCGTCTGGCGCCTTTGCCTTTTATGTAATAGCGATAGCTTTTGCCAATTTCTTCATTTGCAATTTCCCAACTGTAGCGCACAAAGCGTTCATTGTCGGAAGTGGCCAGTCCTTGCTTGATATCGGCTTTCTCGCTCAGTCTGGGCAAAGTAGCGTAGAGAAGAGAGGCAGTTCGTGGTCTTTTGAAATTGAAGGTGAAGTCTTCGTGTTTATTAAAGTCGTACTGCTTTTTGAAAAAGGGTAGAGGGGCTCCCTTCTCTTGCTTAGAGAGACGGTCTAGGAACAAGCCTTTCTCTTCCTGCCGGGTCAGATCGAAATAACTAATTGTTGTCTGGTCGTTAGCCTCTTGCTTGCGCAAGATGAGGATGGCGCTGTCGGCCTTCTCTCCGGATAAGAGAGGGAAGACGCGAGACCCCAGGTTGACCACCTGTTCAATGCAGCAATGTTTGAGGATGTCCCGGCGAATGGAGGCAGCGCTGGGCAGAGATAGAATTGAGCTTTGCATGATAAAGCCGACTCTGCCTCCTGGCTTTACCCAGTCCAGTGACCTGACTAAGAAGCAGTGTCCGAGTTCGTTATGGCAGCCGGGGTAGAGGTCTTTGAGAAGTTTTTTGAGATTCCTGTCCAGTAGTTTGCGTCCCAGGTAAGGCGGATTGGCCACAACGATGTCGAATTGGTTGTCGGCTATGGACTCCGGAAGTTGGGGAGCCAGGGAGCCGAGCAGGTTCTCGTCGCTGGCCAGGAAGCAATTGAGAGCTGGTAGCTGGGGTTTTCCGGTTATGTCTTTGGCCAGGGCCGCGCACAGAAGTTTCAACACAGTGAGAGCCCGTCCGTCCATTTCCATGGCAAAGAGGTTAAGGCGGAGGGTTTCCTCAAATGCCTGTGCACTGCTCAAACCCAGTTCCTGGTAGAGCGACATCAACATTTCGAGGGCGGTGAAGTAAAAATTGCCTGTGCCCACGCAGGGCTCCAGAAGCTTCAGTTTCCTCAGTGCTGAGAGCTTTTTGTCTCTCTCCTGAGGCAGTTGCTCCAGGGCTTTACCGAGGCTCTTTTCTAGAATGTAAGATACCACCGCCGGTGGTGTAAGTACCTGGGTGAAGCTGATCAGTTCGGCGGCTTTGGTTTCCTTGTCCGGTCTCTCTAAGTTAGCGGTCTTGGAACTGCGCGGAACTTGCACAAGAGATTCGAAGACTTGACCTACGAATATTGCTTTCCTTGATAGATTTGTGCCTTCTGCCGCCTTCTCGAAGATGCGAAACAATTCGGCCGTGCTTTTCTCGCTCAGCTTCACCGACAGGCCGGCCTGGAGCCAGTGCCGTTCCGGTTCCGGCCAGTCCGGCGTCGGTTCAAGAGTGAAGACCGGGGGCGTACCCTTCTGCTTTCTTTCGCTGAATGCGGCGCCGATAGCCCTGAGTAAGATGTGCGCCTCCAGGGCGGTGTCAGTAAAAAGCCCTTGCTCCAGCTCCCGGGTGAGCCAGGCGTTCAGCTCTCGCTTCAGGGCTCTAGCCGCTTTCCGTGCCTGGCTTGCCGTCATAAGAAAGCAGTTAGTCTACATGCATGTCCCGGTAGAGTACTACCGGGGTATCGTTAGTGTGGGCGCTGGTTTTGGCTGCTTCAGCCGCTGAAAGCAGAAGACCCAGTTCCAGAAAATCTTCCGGCACGCAGGCGGCGCCAAACGAAAGAGATAGAGTTCTGGCATCAACACCGGTGCCCAGTGGCGACTTTGTCAGCGCCGTAACCAGGCGTTTGGCAAAGACTCTCGCGCCTTCACCTTTGGTTTCTGGGCAGAGCAAGACATAGTCGAAGGCTTCGTAGTGGGCAAGCAAATCGTTATGGCGCTTGGCCTGGGATATGCGCAGCACCGCTTCTCGCAGTGCCCCTATGGGTAGTGGCTCTCTGATGGAGCCGTTCGGTCCGGCTTTTACACGCATTTCGAAAATAATGACCGAAAGCGGATTACCGGAGCGGTGCCCGCGGAAATATTCCTGTTCGAGAAAATAGAGGAAAGCCGGGAAGTTGAACATGCCGGTGTCGCCCCGGCGCAGTGACATAATGACCTGTTGTACGGCGGAGGAGTCGACGGTCTTTGGTTCCAGCGGTGGTAGATTGCCGGCGCGCTTGGTGACGGCGCTGAAGCCGGCCAGTCCGCAGGTGAGCATGTTGCACATGACCGGTACCCACTGGCTGCGCAAGTAGCCGAGTTTTTCCACGATTTCTCTGGTGCTGGATTTACCGTCGATGGCATCGTAAAAGCGTCTTTGTAGAACGAATTCCACCGGGATGGCCGGCTGTACAAGTTTTTTTAGGTCGGCATCGGAAATACTGGGGATAAGCTTTACCAGTATGGCGTCCGGTTTGAAGCCGCTGCTTTTGAGAAAGTTGTGTTTGTCGAGGATCTGCGCACCCTGGATAATGAGGGAATCAAGGGTGTCGTTGATTGTGCGCTGTTTGGTAATTACTTTGGGCTGGAAGAAGAAGCGACCTTCTTTCCAAGTAACCAGCTCGTAAATACACTCCGGACCACGGCTATCGGGGGCGGTGGCGTGGAAGGGTTGACCTTCGATGAAGAAGACTTCTGCTGTGCCTTTATCGCTGGTAATCTCCAATCGTCCGGTCATTTTGGCCAGGTTGATGGATTGCAAAAGAGCATTGATCTGGACGAAGGCCAGATCGCCGTTCAGCACGGTGGCGGTGCGGGTCAACGAACTGTCTTGCCCCACCGGCGGTATGGGCAGGGTGGAACGCTGTTTGGTGGCATTTTCGGGCATGTAGAAGAAGGCTTTTTCTTCAGCCTGCTCTTCGGCAGTCACTTTCACAGCTGCCTGCCCGTGTTCGGTACCTTCTCTGTCGTTCAAAGAAGCTTCAATGCGATTGAATACTAGGAGGGAGTCGCATGATGAGAAATCCCAGAGGGCCTGGGTTTTACCCAGTACTGAGACCGACATGGCCCATTTGGGATCCCCGCCCATAGGGTCGGCATGGGCCACCAGTTTGTACTCGGAACCCTTCTGGGAAGAGGGCCAGATTACCTCGACTTGTTTGTCAAGATTTTCCAGTGCCCAGGTGAGAATTTGATGGATAGCCGTGGCAGTAGGATTGCCAGGGAGGATCTGGATCGATTTAGCAGAGTAATTTTTCTCTTTCTGCATCCAATGAAACTCGAATAGAGGAGGGAGCTTCAGCCTTATTCAATAGACTGAAGCTCCGCTCCGAACGGCAACTACACTTTGGCTTTCAACATGTCATAGGTGATGGCATGCTTTTCCATGCGGTCGAAGGCTTCCGCCATGCGAGCTTTATCGAGGCAAAGCGACATACGCACGAAACCTTCTCCGTTCGGTCCGTAAGCCGTGCCGGGCGGTACCACGATGCCTGCTTTATCGAGCATCAAGGTGGCGAAGTCGGCAGAGCTCATGCCCTTGGGAGTGGGCAGCCACATGTAGAAGGTGGCTTTGATCGGCTTGACCGGCCAACCCAACTTGGTCAATCTTTCCACAGCCAGATCGCGGCGCTCGACATAGAGTTTGTTGCAGAAATCAATATGCTCGGTGGGACCTTCAAAAGCGGCTATGGCAGCCAACTGAATCGGCTTAAAGATGTCGGTATCCACATTGGATTTGATCTTGGCGATGGCGGCCACTGCTTCAGAGTTACCAGCGGCAAAGCCAATCCTCCAGCCGGTCATATTGTAGGTTTTGGAAAGTGAATGCAGTTCTACGGCGATTTCTTTGGCGCCCTTCACTTGCAAGATAGAGGGCGCTTTGTAGCCGTCGTAGGTCATCTCTGAGTAGGCCAGGTCATGCACCAGGAGGATGTTGTGCTTTTTGCAGAACGCTACGGCTTTCTCGAAGAAAGCCAGATCAGCTATGCCGGCTGTGGGGTTGCCGGGGTAGTTGAGCATCAAGAGCTTGGCTTTCTTGAGCACCGCTTCCGGTATCGCTTCCAGATCGGGAATGAAGTTGTTTTCAGGCGTCAGGGGCATGTAATAGGGTTCGCCGCCGGCCAGAATGGTGGAAGTGCGGTAAACAGGGTATGCCGGATCGGGAATGATGTTGATGTCGCCTTTGTCCACAAAGGCCATAATGGTGTGGTGCAAACCTTCTTTTGAGCCAATCAAAGAGGTGATTTCTTTGTCGGGATTGACTTCCACTCCGAAGCGTTTCTTCATCCACTGGGAGATGGCCTGCTTATATTCTTTGGTGCCGCCGAAAGGTGGGTAGTGGTGATTGGCGGGATTTTCCAGGGCGTCGTGCATAGCTTCCACTATGTGGCGCGGCGTGGGTTGATCCGGGTCGCCAATGCCCAGGTTGATTACGTCTACACCTGCTGCTACTGCTGCTTGCCGTTTCTTATCGATTTCGGCGAAGACGTAGGGAGGGATGGACTTAAGTCTATGAGAAACTTCCATATTTACCGACCTTTAGTTCTTAGAACATCTGACATTATCATAGCTTCACATGGAAAGCCGCCATCCGTCCCAACTAGGAATTAGAGTTAACGTTCTTCTTAATATGCCTTAGAATCTGCATCAGAACGGGCGCCGGGCTTCCTCTTTGCGACCCCGCCGCGAGCCTTCGCCGGTGCAGTACAGCCCGAGGGCTCCCGGGGGCGGCCATGAAATTTATTTATTGGTCTTGCTAGAGTTTTGAAACTTCCCCGGTCATGGTCTAACCTGTTTGGATCAGTTGCTGCCAAGCCGACAGAAACAGGAATCGAAAATGTCATCCACGGATAATAGCTCCGCATCCCCGCCGGACTCTCCCTTGCGGCTGCCTGTGCTGTTGGCGGTCCTTGTAGTTGGCGCCGCCGTCATTTTTGCCCAATTGGGCAAGTTCCCGCTTTTCAATCCCGATGAGGCTCTCTATGCCGAACCGGCAAGGGAAATGCTGGAAATCAAGGAGTACATAACCACTTATTTGAATTATGTGGTTCGGTTCACCAAGCCGCCCCTGGTCATCTGGGCCATGGCTCTCAGCATGAACTTGTTCGGGGTTAACGAGTTTGCCGCTCGCTTCTTCGGTGCGGCGACCGGGGTGGCTTTGATTGGCGTTACTTACCTCTTTGCCAGTCGCTATATCTCCACCACGGCTGCTTTCCTGGCCGGGTTCAGTTTGATAATGGCGCCCCTCTATCTGGGCACGGCGCGGGAAGCAATTACTGATATGCCTCTGGCTTTCTTTATGGCCACGGCACAACTGGCCTTCTTTCATGCCTTTTTTCAGAAGCGCAAAGTCTATGCTCTGTTGGGTTTCGCCATGGTAGGTTTGTCCATCATGACCAAGGGCCCGGTGGGAATGGTGCTTCCTCTGGGCATTTTGTTCGCCTTTCACCTGCTTCGCGGTGATTTGAAAGAGGCCTGGAAGGCTTACAGCCCGGTTCTTGGTCTCATTTTGACGGCCGTTATTGCCGTACCCTGGTTTGCCGTGGAAATTTATGTGACCAAGGGGGCTTATTTTCAGGAATTCATCATGCGTGAGAATTTTCAGCGCTTCACTGCCGTGGTGGATGCCCATAAGCAGCCGGTCTGGTACCACCTTGCGGCCATGGTGGTGGGTTTTATGCCCTTTTCTGTCTTCCTGCCGGGACTTGTCAAAGACTATTTGACCAGACTGACTCGGGCCCTGAAGACGCCCAGAGAGAGCATTATTGAGCGTTATCGCCACCTTGCCTCCGACCTGCGAAACCTGGGGGCTGCTGAGAGCTTGATGGTTTACTCGGCGCTCTGGGCCTTCATCACCCTTGCCTTTTATTCCGCCTCGGTGTCCAAGCTTTTGCCTTACACTCTGCCGGCCTTCCCGGCATTGGCCCTTTTGGTTTCTCATTACATCGACAGGCAGATCAAAAGAGAAAGGTTTCTACCCCTGGCTCTGCCGTTAGTGGCACTGGTCGCTCTCTACGGCGGTGTCGGTCTGGTGGCGCCCCAGTTGACCGGTCGCCTGCGCGATTGCCCGGCTGAGCTTCCGCCTCTTGTTATTGGTTTTGCCGGTTTCGGTGCCGGTGTTACTTTTCTTTCAATTCTGGCTTTGCGTCTCAAAAAAATGCGTCTGGGCATGTGTTTCTTTGCCGCGGGCACGACCCTTGGTCTGGCCTATTATGCCGTTAGAATTTTGCCTGTGGTTTCCGCTAAGTGGGAAGGCGGGTTGCCCGAACTTTCCGCCTTTGCCGGCCAGTCTTCTCTGCCCATTATCGTTTACGACATGCGTAAGCCGGGAGTGCCCTTCTACGCCCGCAGGCAGGTTGAGAATATCAACAATCATGATGTTTTCCTGGTGCGGCTTGGTCAGCTTGAAAAGGCCTATGTTCTCACCAGGACAAAACGGCTGGAAGCACTATCCTCTATAGCCGGGCTAAAGCCGGTAGGAAGTCAGGGGAGTTTCACTCTCTTGCTTTGGGGGCAAGTGAAGGAAAGTCAGCCCGTAAATAAGTAGACCCGTTTATGCTCGGAAGCGGCATCCCGCCGAATACACGCCAACTTTTGCTCGAACAGTTGAAGCGCTTTCAAGTCGATGTTTCTCAGCTAAAGCTGGTGGACAAGGATCTGCCTATGGGATTTTATGCGGTGCCGGTACTGGCTGAGCAGGCCACCGGTGCCTGGCACGCATTGAGGGCTTTGCATAAAGAGAGCGGCTACTGGCCCATTCTGGTTCAAACCGAAAGCCTTCTGGATGAGTTGCTTTCCACTCTAGAGCGACATGATGACGATTTTGACGAATACATGCGGGACACTATTGCCGAAGGACTGACCATAGATTTTCCCAATTGGTTGAGAAATCAGGAGCCGGATCCTAGAGATAACGATGAACTGATGGGCGAATGGCCCGAGGATGCCGAGCCCGCTCATGTGCTGGTGCAACTGCTGGATTTGAAAGTGGACGACGAGGGGCGTTTTTCCATGGAGCAGTTGAGTGAAGTTCTCATCTTGCTTTGTCCCTTGAAAGAGCCCTGGCACTTGCCGGCCCTGCTCAAATTGGGTGGTTGGAATGCCTGTCCCGATGCCGCGCACCACCTGGCGGCCTTCAAATACTGGTTTGACAAACACGGCGCGGAGCCGGCATTTTTCTCCATGGATACTTTCGAGTTCATCGTCACCAACCCTCCCACCACTGAGGAGGAGGCTACTTCGCTGGCAATCGAACAGTATTTCTACTGCTTTGATCTGGTAGCCCAGGGTTGTGGTTCAATTCTTGAGCTGGCCGGTAACCTGGTTGACTCTACGGTCTGGTATTTCTGGTGGGATTAAGGAGAGTAAGATGGAGCCGCAACTTGAGCAAGCCTTTAAAAATTCTGGTAGTTGGTTCTTCTGGATCGCCGGCTGAGTAGTTAAAGCTCCCAATCGGCTCCTTGAGTGTGTTTCACCGGCGCGGTCGGTTGACTCTGCTTGAGAGCCGGTGCCTGCTGTTCCAATTTTTTAGCGGTCTCGGCACTGGATAGGATGCTGAAACCGGTGGGACCGTCGGCGGTGCGCTTCAATTCAATGTCAAAGCTGACGCTCTTGTTGTTAGAACCGGGCGGAAAACCTGGAATATCGTAGGTTTGTACGCTGTTTGCTGCTTTCAAGGCAGTCTGTCTGAAGTTGGTTTCCACTTGCACATCGCGGCGCACATCTTCGGCCGGAATGAAATCGACTACCTGGGCTTCCACTCTGTGAGCGGTGTCTACTCTTACTTTCACAACGGCGGTGCCGACACCGACGTCGGCGTACTGCCAGCGGCTGTAGATGGCTCTGGCTACTTGTTTGTACCAATCTCCCCAGTTGGGGCTTATTGCTACATTTGCCTTTTCCAGTTGCGGCAACATGAGGGCCGTGGCCGATTGTTCTTCCGGTACCCTTTGAATATTGACGAAGACCGGATCAATAGGGGTTTTGAGGGCCAGGCTGCCCGGTCTTGCCGATAGCGCTTCCGGCAGCGGTTTTGTGCTCCACATGCCGCCCAGGGTTTCTTTCTCGGTATGGGGAACGGTCACTTTTACTTCATAGCCAGGAGCCCAGGTCACCACTCCTTCTCGGGATGAGACCACTTGCACCTGGTTGCCTGTGGAGACTACGGTGCTGCTACCAGGGGTAGTGCTATCGGCGCCACGAATGGAGTCTACTTTATAGTCCTGGTGAGTGGCGGAATAGCCGGGCAAAATCGTACAGTGGCCCGGACAGAGAAAGGGCAGGTTGCCGTGCATGCAATGGTAAGCAGTGACAAGACTGCTAGGTCTGCTTACTGTTTTTACTTCGTAGCCCGGCACATAGGTTGTGATTCCTTCATGGGTTGAAAGGGCCGGTGTGGCGGCCGGCTGCGGTGTTCCCCAGGTGGTGATGCCTTTGGCGGAGTAGCTGGGGGTGCTGGACATCTGAGGCGAGACGCTGGTGATATTAGTACGCAGATCTTGCTTATAGGTCGAGATTGGCGCAATGATGCCGTGCTCCCCATAGGTGCGAATGGGACCATAAGAGGAATATGGAATCTGTGCGTTCAGTTGGGGTGTGTATTGGCCAGTGGGCGGTAGTGCATAAGTAGGCTGCCCGGAGGTGAAGTGGTTTCCCGACAATTGGATCACCGAAGTAGAAGCTTGCAGGTAATTGCTGTCGAGAGAGCCGCGCAAAGGTGCCTGACTCTTTACGCCTGCAGGAATGACGGTCAGGGATGGATGCAAGACCGCTTCATCTTTGATGCCGCCTTGCAAAGGCTCCGCCGCCCAGGTGCACTGGCAGCACGTCAAGCCTGTCATCAGGAGTACGCTTAGCCGTAAATTTTTGGAGAGTATTTTGAGTTGCTTCATTGTGTTGACCGCTGATGCATTCAACATAGCATCGCGTGGACTTAAAACGGTTGCGGTCAGACTCCTGAATAGCTCATCCAGTGAACTTCCCAGTGCTTTATTCCCCGCTTACGGTCATAATATTTAGTTTGCAATCTGCCACTATTTGTCTTCTTTCTTGTCCAGAATGAGGGTGCCGAACATCTCAGCCGCTTGCATGTATTTCTTCTTCTCTTCCTTTACAGTAGCCATACTTCCTCTGGTGAAGTCGCTGGGATAGCGCCAGGCGTCCGGAGAAACTGTAGTCTGGCTGATACTTATGGTCTCCAACATCTGATCTCTTTTGCCGGAAGGGTAGAAGTTTTGCTGCTGCAGCACCAGTCCGCCGGCCTGGGGAACACCCAGCTTCCAGCGAATGAATTCCGCCTGCTGGGGTTTCAGTTTAATGTTTGTCGCCAGAGGCTCCAGAAGTTCAATGCGATTGTATTGCTGGGCTCTGCCGTCGGCGTCCCGGTAAATGAACTCACTTTTGGATACATCCGATTCGGACGGTAAAAGAGAAAGGACGGTCAGGCGCGCCGGCTTGCCCTGGTAGTAGGCGGCTCTGGTCTGTCTGGATTTTACAAGGAGGGCTTCTTTGCCGGTAATTTTCCGGCTCCATTGCTCGTATGGTTGAACACTGGCCATCTTGGTTTTGGTGTTGTAGACCATGAGCTTCCAATCCGGGGCAAAAGCCAGGATGCGCAGGTTTTGTTTGGGAATTCTATATTCAATACCGTTCTCGCCGATAAGCAGCTCTGAGGTGCCGTAGGCAATTAGTTTTTGCTCCAGTCTGGCAACTTTAACAGGGCCGGTTTGTCTGGCCGGCGCTGATTCCGGGCAAGCCTGGGTGGAGAAGAGGAGCAAGAACGAGAGCCCGGCCCTGGTAAGCAGGCGGGTAGAACTTTTGGTACAAGAAAATGTCTGCATGATCACCCCCCGGGGGTGATTAGTGAGAATGGATGGATAGCTCTGCGCCGTTTCCTAAGATACTTTGTAGTATCACTCAGTACTAACATCTTAGCGGAAAGTGCCGCTTTGGGATAGAAAGCCTTGGGAAAGCCGGCCGGTACCGGGAGGCATCTTATTAAACCGACTGCCCGGCAGCATAGCCGGAAGCCCAGGCCCACTGGAAGTTATAGCCTCCCAGACGTCCTGTTACGTCTACCACTTCGCCTATGAAATATAGGCCCGGTACTGATTTGGTTTCCATGGTAGTGGAGGAGAGGGCGGCAGTGTCCACACCGCCTCTGGTGACCTCCGCTTTCTTGTAGCCAACGGTTTTTTCAGGCTTGACCTGCCAGTTATTTAAATTGGCGGCCAGGAGTTGCAGGCGCTTGCCGTCCAGGGAAGCTAGTGGACCGGCAACATGCAAGTGCTCGGTAAAATATTCTGCAAAACGTTTGGGTAAGACGTCGCTCAGTACGTTCTTTACCTCTTGTTTGCCCCGCTTTTGTTTCTGCTCAAGCAGATACTGCCCGGCATCCATGGTCGGCAAAAGATTGATTGAGAGGCTATTGTCGCGCTTCCAGTAGAGTGATGCCTGCAGGCTGGCCGGGCCGCTCAGACCTTTATGGGTGAAGAGAATGTTTTCTCTGAAGCTGACTTTATTGACGCTTATCTCCACATCCAGGGATACACCGGCCAGTTCTGTGAAACCCTTCAAGTCACCTTGCCGCCAATCGAAGCCGTCCAGGGCCGGAGCCAGCTCCGTAATCTTCAAGCCGAATTGGCGGGCGATATCATAACCGAATCCGGTGGCACCGATTTGCGGAATGGAGAGTCCGCCTGTGGCGATGACCAGGCTCAAGCACTGCCACGCGTTAGTCTCGCCTTCAAGGAGGAAGCCCTGGTCCGGATCTTTCTTGACGGACCTTACTTTTTCACCGAGAGCAAAGGCTACCCCGGCCTGGCGACATTCTTTCACCAGCATGTCTACAATCTGGCTGGCGCTCTCGTCGCAGAAAAGTTGACCTAATTTCTTTTCGTGGTAGCGGATATGATGCTTTTGCACCAGTTTGATGAAGTCTTGCGGTGTATAGCGTGAAAGAGCTGATTTGACAAAGTGCTTGTTGCTCGAAACGTAGCAGTCGGGGTTGGCGCCGAGATTGGTGAAATTGCAGCGTCCGCCGCCGGATATGAGAATTTTCCGCCCTACTTCTCGGTTGTGATCGATAATCAAAACGCGACGGCCGCGCTTACCGGCCTCTATGGCACACATCAGACCGGCACCGCCGGCTCCGATGATGATTACTTCGTAGCTCTCGTACTTACTCTGGTTCAAGGTTGACTTTCGCTTTTTGATAAAAGGCTTTTTATTAAATGCCTCAAAAGGCTGACTTCTTACGGTCATTCTGGGCTTAATATGCACCTTTACGGATAAGGAATTTTAGCAAAGCTATGAGCCAGGAAGATACTAAGTTGGAAAGCTGTGAGGGAAAGACCACCTCTAATCCTGAGCAAGTGCAGAGTCTGGTCAGGGGCGAAAGGCTGCTTCGAGCTCAAAGCAGCCTGGGTGCCTTTGCCGTCTACTTTGAAAGCGGCCGGGCTCTGGTCTTGCAGGGGTCCATGAGTGAATTCGGACCGGATATTGAAGTGGAGCTTAAGCCGTCTACCCTTGTGCCGGAGCAGTCGGAAGCGGTTTGTTCGGTAAACTGGAGCTGGATCTACGGGCGCACCGTGAAGAACCTGAAAAAGCGCACTGGCGGCATGGGGGCGGCCTATGGGCTAGATCTCGGCGATGGTCTGGTGATCACCATCAGTGTCGGTCTCTGGGAGGGCAAGCCCTTCCTGTCGTTTATGCCTTACAAGCCCCAGTAGCAGTTATTGCGGTAGTAAGTTGGTGAGACCGCGGCTTACCAGGAAGTCTTTGAAGAGGGCGGCCAGGTCTTTGCCGTCTTTCTCATTGACGGCGATATAGGGCTTGACCCGCTTAATCGTTGCCGTATTGCAGGTCTCATGGCGGGGATTGCCGGCGGCATCGAAAGATTTGGTGGAGGAGGTCAGTTCGATGACGCCGTCTTCCACGGGGCGGTAACTGGTGATGCTTTCTTGTTGAAAGCTGGTGATAATCGTGTCGGAACTGCGATTGACCCTGATAACGGTCATGAGGGTGCGAAAGCGCACCTCATTGCCGGTGACGGTCTGAAAGTCCTTGAGGGAAACCTTGTGAAATTCGTCGTATTCCGAAAGACTGGTCTTACTTGTATAAGGGACGCCGATGTAGTGCCAGATGTCGCCTTGCAGGTCTTTCTGGTAGCCGTATGTGAATTCATGGCGGGCCTTGTAGGTGGTCTGGCTGTTGCTGCTTCGTCCGGTCTTATAATCTTTTTGAAAGACGGCGGTTTCGGTTTTAACCAGCCAGGTTCCGGCCAGCCAGTTCGGCACCTTGAGCCAGCGATTGCTGGCACCATTGGTTAGCTTATCTTCGTGAAAGTCTGCCCCGGCTCGCAGTTCCGGCGCCACAGAAGGCATGCGTTCCACATGTTCCACCCCGCCCTCGATAGTGTAGGCGAAGGCGGCTGCATCTGTTAGAGCAAGGGCAAGAGCCAGGCTGAAAAAGCCATAAATATGACTGGTAAATTTTGACTGGAGCAATTGCGAGATCAAAATAGTTCCTGTTTCAGACAGCGCTTTTCTTGGCCCTGGACCTTGGTCTTTTGGCGTTTGCCGTAGCGGCCTCTGCCAGAAGGGCCTGTTCCTTTTCCAGTTGTTTGGCTTTCAGCCGCTTTTTCAGTTGGGCGATTGAAAAGGGATAGGGACACCACCCGGCACCATTTACGGGACAGGTGGCAAGAACAAGCTTGTCACTTGCAGCGCCGGACTTTTTGCGGTCCGTGGCTTTCTTTTTGCTCTTTACCTGACTTTTGGAAGTTGTGGATTTTGCCTGGCTTGTAGTCATTATTAGTTCTCTTTTGGACTAATTTTCTTTTGGCCTAGTTCTGTTTTTCTAGGCTAGCTCGAGTTCTGTGTTGATTGGGATCCAGTGCTTATTCAGATATACCACTTATACCTGGGTTTTTCTACTTTCGTTTGACCAGTTGCACCTCAATGGCGTACCCTTCTAATTTGGTACTGGAGACTTGAATAGACTTGGGCGGCAGACTTTCAGGAAGTAACTCATGGTAAGCGGCGCTGAAATTAACGCAGATGATTTAATCGTGCATCCCGACGGGCGGATGGAACTGAGCGAAACCGTGCAGGAGGGACTGAAGGTAAGCCCTCTCTATAATCACGATCTGGCTCCCGTGCGCGTGCAGGAGCGCAACTGGTCTACTTATAATTACGTGGCGCTGTGGTTTTCCATGTCGGCCTGCATTCCCACCTATATGATGTCTTCCGGCTTGATTGCTTCCGGTATGAATGCCTGGCAGGCCATAGTTACCATTTTGCTTGGCAATACCATTGTACTGTTGCCGATTCTGCTCAATTCCCATCCCGGCACCAAATACGGTATCCCCTTTCCCGTCTTGGCCAGAGCTGCCTATGGTACTTACGGTTCCAATCTGCCGGCGCTGATGCGGGCCGTGGTGGCTTGCGGATGGTTCGGTATCCAGGCCTGGATCGGCGGGCAGGCCCTCAGTACCATGTTTGGTGCGGTGCTGCCCGGCTTTGCCACTATGCTTGGTGGTCCTTATATGGGCTATGCGGGCTCTCAATGGTTGTCTTTTGCCATTTTCTGGGGCATCAATATATTGATCGTCTATAAGGGCATGGACCTGCTTAAGAAAGTTGAGAGTTTCGCCGCGCCGTTTGTGCTTTTCATGACCTTTGCCCTTCTCCTCTGGGCTGTTTCACAGGCCCATGGTCTGGGGGATTTACTCAGGCAGAAGAGCAAGTTTGAGAGCATCCCTGATTTTATAAAGGTCTTTATTCCCTCCCTTACGGCCATGATTGGTTTTTGGGCGACGCTTTCCCTGAACATGCCCGACTTCACCCGCTTCGGCCATTCCCAGAAAGTGCAGACTATTGGACAGGTGGTGGCTTTGCCTACGGCCATGGCAATTTTTTCAGCTATGGGGGTGATGATAACCTCGGCCAGTGTGGTCATTTACCCTGATGCCGCCCTCAGCGAACTCTGGGACCCGGTAAAATTAATTGGGCGCTTTCAGGAGCCCTGGGTGGTGGTGACGGCTATGTTTACGGTGGCCCTGGCCACTCTCTCGGTTAATGTGGCAGCCAATGTGGTTTCTCCGGCCAACGACTTTGCCAATGCCTTTCCCCGCTATATATCCTTCAAGACCGGCGGCCTCATAACCGGCCTGGTCGGTATATTGATGCAGCCCTGGCGTTTGATTGCCGACCCCAACGGCTATATTTTCGTCTGGTTGCAGGGTTATTCGGGCGGACTGGGCTCCATCGCCGGGGTGCTGATTGCCGACTACTGGCTGGTCCGCAAGACCCAGTTGAAGCTGGCTGATCTTTATTCCGCCGAGGGGGCTTACTCCTACCGGCGGGGTATCAACTGGACGGCGGTGCTGGCTACGGCCCTGGGCTGTGCCGGGGCCTGGGTGGGGGCCTTTGTGCCGGCCTTGAAAGAGCTTTATGACTACGGCTGGTTTATTGGCTTTGGTCTTGCCCTGGTCAGTTATTACTTGCTTCAGCCCCGGCTTAAACAGTCCTGAAACTGTTTAGGGTAGGCCCGAAGGCGAGAACGGTTTTAGTAAATTGATGGTGGAGGGCAGCCTCCATCATTTCAAATTCAATTAACGCTTGTGCCCCCGAGGGCCGGCTTTGCTATGGAGAAACGACTATGTTGCGCAAGGTTCAGGATCAAAAAGACCCCCTCAGTTTTACGATTCTGGCTACTCTGGCCCGAATTGTTCTCGATAACTATCTGGATATTAAAATCAAGGGGCTTGAAAATCTGCCCGAGGATGGACCTTTCATTCTTGTGGCCAATCATTCCTCACGCTTTGATGGTCCCACCATCGGTCGCATAATCAATAGACCGGCAAATTTTATGGTGCATCCCAATGAACTCAAGGGGCTGCAGGGTTTACTTCTGCGCAAGGTGGGTGCCTTTAGCGCCTCTGCTCGCTACGATTTCGTCTCCCATGTGCTTTCGCGCTTCCAGAAGGGAGAGCCCTTTGTGATTTTTCCGGAAGGTACGGTGCATTATGACGGCTACACCCACAGCTTCAAAAAAGGCGTGGCGCGGGTGGCTTTTGCCGCCCTCAAGGCCGGTCTGGATGTGCCGGTGATACCGGTAGCTTGCGGCTATGATCTGAAAGGTCGGAAAACCGCTCGCTACAACATCGGTAAACCGGTAAGCGTTGCTGCTTACGGTCAGACCTATGAGCAGGACCCGGGGGCCGCCACCAACCGCTTCCTCTCTTGCTTGCACCGGGAGGTGCTGGGTCTGAGAAGTGAACTTGGCTATGAGCTTGATAGGGAGCAGTTGCTTCTCACCGAAGCACCCAGCGCCGCCAAAGGCACCCTCCTTCTGCCCGTCGGCAATCAGCTGGTGGACGGCTTCTCGCTCTCGGCTTGAAGCTGATGGGTGGTGCGGGCTTGAGATGGAAGCGGAAAAGCAAGTGCTCTTTAGAAGTTAAGATGGTAACCTTTAAGCATGTTTTCCTTCTCGACGCTCCAGGCCGGCTGCGGCTCCAATTCTCCGTATCCGCAGGGCTCCTGGCGCTTATTGACCCGCGCCCTTCTTACCTTCTTTGTTTTCAGCAGCACCCTTGTCTTAGTGAGAATGCTTGAGCCGGCTCTTTTGAGCGCTCTTGCGGCGCAATTGCCACTGTCGCTACTGCAAGATGCAAGGCGGGCCATGACTGGAGTTTCCGCCTCCCTTCTGGTCTTCAGTCTGGCTCTGCCGGTATTTGTCGGCAGCGGTATCTGTCACCGCTTCATTTTGCGCCAGAGCGGCTTGACCATTGGTCTATTGGCGGCCATTGTCTCCCTTGCGGTGGTGCTCAGGGGTCTGCAGTTCTCTTATTGCATCGACGATGCCTACATAGATTTTCGCTACATACTGAATGTCCTTAGTGGTTACGGACTTTCTTATCAGGGTGAGACGGCGCCGCCCCTGGGTGTTTCCTCGCCGTTGCATTTGCTTATGCTGGGGCTTTTGTGCCGGCTTTTTTCCAATCAGGCTGTTGAGCAAGTCAGCCAGTCCCTGAACTTGTCTCTTGATGTGATTGCCATTTTGCTGCTTTTTGCACTGGTGCGCAAACTAACAGCCCCGGTTGGTTCCGCCGCTGCCGCCTGGGCTTCACTGCTTGCTTGCGCCCTTTATGGAATTTCCAGCTATTCTATATTTGAAGTCTTCAGAGGCAAGGAAACACCGCTATTGGTATCACTACTGCTTTCCTATCTTCTGGCTACGCTGGCGGGAAGGTGTCGCCTGCGCTCTTTTTCAGCCGGTCTCATCGCCCTGACCAGACCGGAGGGCTTGCTCTTCTTCCTGACTGACAGCCTCAGTGTCTTCCTCTCATTTTTGAAAGAAGAAGCTTTGCCGGCTGCGTTTTTCAAGACCCTGCGGAGACAGAGCTTGTCTCTGGCTCTCCTGGCGGCAGTGATTCTTTTTACCCTGGTTAGCTTTGGTGCCCTCGTGCCAAGCGGCATGACCGCCAAATGGCTCATCTACGATCGACCCGACTGGTTCGGTTTTGCCCAACTGGCTCAATATCTGTGGCGTTCTCTTTTTGCCGTGACTGCCACTATCGATGGCGCTCATGGCGGATTCTTCTCTTATGGGCTCAGTCTGGCCTCTTTCGTCTTTCTCACAACCCTTGCCGTGGCCCCTTTCTATGGGCAGAAAGGCTTGCGTGTTTATGTCTTTGCCCTCTTTGTTCTGGGGGCCTTCTTCGGCTTTCTCAATGCCGTCATTTTTGTATTCCCCTGGTACTTCGCCTGGTGGGCGCTGCTTTTCCCCTTGAGCTGGGCGCTGCTCTTTGCCCATCTGGCAACGGCAACCAGGGGAATTCTACCAGCCTCGCTCGCCGCCATGCTGGCTCTTCTAGTGGGCCTCCTGTCGTGGAACTATGAGCCCGGTGACTTTGTCCTGCGTGGCACCTGTTGCCCGGCTCTGGCCAGTCCCTGTTTTCGCCTGGATGTTATGCAGGGGCGACTGCCGGCCTATTGCCAGGCGGCTGAATACATCAATAATGTCGCTAAGCCTGGCGAACTGGTAGCCGCCGGCGAACTGGGCATACTTGGCTATAATCTGAGAAAGGTTCGTGTTCTCGATTTGCACGGTATCGTCTCCCCTGAGATGTTGCCCTTCTATCGTGAGCAGAAGGGTCGCTATTTAGGGCGCAGCCTGATTACCTTTCCCGGCGCTTTTGTGGAGCGATTTAGACCGGATTGGATTGTGGTTTACGATGTGTTTTGTGAGAGTCTCTTCCGGGAGCCTTCTTTTCAGAGGGACTACAAATTGGAGCGCATCTATCCCTTCCCTTTCTACGGCAGCCGCGGCTTGTTTGTTTTCAGGCGGCAGTGAGGATGTCATGGCGGTTACATTCAGAGGCTCTCAAAGATAGGCGCTCAAGAATAGGCGCTCAGGCACCCACGTTAATTGAAGGCTATTGTTATTGTTGCTAAAATCCCGCACAAGGACTGGAAGGAGATAGCTCATGGCCGTTTGCGCGTGGTGCTGCCAGGAGATGCATGCTCGGATTGGATGCACAGTGACTGTCTTTAATCATTTCGAAGATAACGAGCCAAGACCGCGGATTCCGTTTGGCGGAGAATTACTTGACCTTGGGCGGCATGAATACTGCCCTGATTGTTTATCACCGCTTCAAGGTTTTCATCATCCCGGTTGCGACATAGAGCAGTGCCCTTGTTGCAATAAACAGGCATTGACATGCGGCTGTGCCGTGCAATTTCGCCCGAGCGCCGAGGCGCTCATGGCTGCGCTGGATGCTTATGGCAATGATCGCGAAGGAGGTTATGGGACCGAAACTTTGGTGTATACCGACATTTATGCTCTAGACAAGTATCCGGTGACATCGGTGTTTCATTGGCCAAGCGGAGCGGATCCGCTTGGTTGGTGGTTCTTTGCCGAGGAGCGCCAGGTTTCAGCTGCGATTCTGCGTGTGACACCTTTCAAGGTACTGGCAGCGAAGGATTCGGAAATTGCAAGAATGTTGCAGCTCCCGGCGGGCAAAAAAGCGTTTCGCGAGGGCCGCTCGAGCGACTGGGACATTCTGGACATAGATTGAGCCCGCCATCATGAGAGCAAAATTGTAGTGTGCCTGGAATTTGACTGACAGGGGCTTGACTTTGAGAACAAGTGTGCAAGCCAGAAGAATTACCCAAGTAGAAACCCGCTAGGGTTTTACAGTGATAAAGAGTGGTTGACTGGCCATCCCCAGCACCTTTTCTTGATTCTTGAGCAGGAGTCTGACCTGGTAGCAGCCGTCTTCGTTGAATTGAGAGGGGCTCAGCTTGAAGCTGCCTTTGTCTTGGGTGATCAGCTTTTGCACTAGAAGCGGTGCTTTCAAAGGCGTACTGTCCTGGGGACGCCTTTCGTAATGATAGGAATAGCAGTAGGGCTTACCCACTTCTAGAAACAGCTCCGGCCGATCACCTTGCCTTTGATAAAGGTCCTTCATGCCGCATATGTCGTAGGTAATTTCCAGTGCTTCGGTGCCGGATCGCTTCATTTCCATGTTGCTGAAAGCCGTATTTGTAATGATTGGTGCCACCTGTGCTTCTTTCAAAAGCCTGAGCTCAGGTGGCGCCGCTTCCTTTTCATCCACCTCGGTGATGGTGAGATAGAGACTGTCGATGGATGGTGTAAGTTGCCAGTCTTTGTAACCGCTAACGGGTAAGTAGATGCGCTGTTTGAGCGCTTGAGAAAGTTCAATGTAAGGGCGCCGGGTGGGTTTTGTGGTTCTGGCGGAATTGCCTGGGGGGTGCGGTTGCTTCCAATCGACGAAAATATAGGATCGCTCCGGCGCCCTGCCCGTGCCTTTCGCCCCCTGCCGGCAGTCCACTTCCAGGATCTGGAATTGCTCCGGTGTCACCGGCGGTGCAATGGTGTACTTATAAGTGCGGCTTTTTTTATAGAAGGAGTCGGCTTTGTAGACGGTGTCCCGCATTCCTGCCGGAATAATGGTTGCCCGGCTGTCGTTATGATACACCGGTAGCGGCGGCTTTCGAAAGCCGTTCTCATCGGCGTCGAAGTAAAGCACTATATACAGGTCGGGTCGGCTTCTAGCCAGGCTGTAGTCGTGGTAGCTGATGAAGCCGGAATAAAGGGGCTGAAAATCGAGGGCCTCTATTTGCGCGTTCAGGTCATTCTCCTGCAGCGGCGGCTTGAGCAGCCCTGCCAGTGTGTCCCGGGTGGTGAAACAGTGGGCGCCTTGATACTGATCGGGAAGGTTGAAGATCACAAGCTTTTGCCCTTCCCGGAGGGCTTTGGTCTGTACCAGTAACCCCTTGCCGATAGCCTCGATTTTTTTTCCTGCTGCTTGCCAGGCTCTATTATTGATGCGCACGGTGACGGTGTTTATGGCGGTGAGCAAGGTGAGCATCAAGATTCCAGCCAGTCTCAAAAGTGACGCCGACCTCGTAGTTGCCTGGGGTAACAATACGGCGAAGCTGAGGGCCATGACGGCCGGCACTGAAGGCAAATAGGCGATGCGACCGCCGGTCATATTGGCCGTGACGCCGAGTATCTGCAGGCTGGGCAGCGCCGCTAGAAGAGTAAAGGCTAAGAGAGTAAAAATCAGTCTGCCACGGTTACTGAGCTGCGTTTCCTGGCGTAAGTTTCGTGAGTTTCTGCACGAAAGTTGGATCAGCAAGACTAGGAGACCGCAACCGGCCAGGACGAGACGTAAGGCCCCTCGCAGAGGGCTGTTCTCATCGATTAAGTCGATATTGAAGGGGTGAAAGAATCGCAAAAGCTCATCGCTCAGGAACCAGCGTTCCCAGATGGAAGCGCGCATGATTTCTCCCAGGGAGCCGGCGTAGCTACCATATATGGTGCCGATACTGAGGCTGCGCCAGACCAGGTAAAAGCCAAGCAGAAGGAAATAGGGCAGGATTGTTTTCCAGACCGCACTTTGCTTTTGCCCTTGCGCCGGGCGAGTGAAGCTGAGCAGTGTGATTAGAAAGGGCAGGGATACGGCCATTTCCTTGGTCAGGAGAGCCAGACCGAAGGCTGCCCCGGCCAGAATCTGAAAAAGCGGCTTGCGGGAAACGGCGCTTTCGCTCTTCAAAAAGCAAAGGAGGCTCGTCAGGTAGAAAACGGTGCAGACCAGATCCGAGCGAGATAGAATCCAGGCTACGGCTTCACTGTGGCTACCGAGAACGGCGAAAAGTGCGGCCGCGAAGAAGGCATTGAGGAAGCAGTTCTTGCCCGGTGCCAGTTGGTAGTGTAGTGCCAGTGCTGTGCTTAGCTTAAAGACCAGCAGGCAATTGAGCAGGTGCAGAAGCAGATTGGTCAGATGGTAGCCCCTGGCCTGTCCTTCGTAGAGGCTGTAATCCAGGGCCAGGCTTAATTCGGTCAGGGGGCGGAAAAAGTTGTAGAAGGAACGGTCCTGCAACCAGGAACTGAAGAAGTTTGTTCCCAGAAGCCAGAAATCCGAGTGAAAGACCCGGTAGAGATAGGCCGTATGCAGAAAATCGTCGCAGTGAAAGTAAGGCGTAAGAGTATTGCCGAACCCCAGAAGCAAGAGGGCGGTCAGGCAAAGAAAGGCGGCAAGACCTTTACTTATCGGCACTGAAGCCTTCGGTACCATGCTTGTAATTGAGTACCGCTGCCATCTTGGACATGTCCGAAAGCATACGCCGCTCTTTTACACCGCTCACTTTCTGGCTTAAATCAACAAGCATGGCGCAGTTTTTCAAGGCGCTTTCCACGGAAAACTCAGAGACTGCCAGATGTCCATTTTCAAGCACCTTAGCGAAGCGCCTGGTGATGCCGTCTTTGGGTCGAAGTTCGGTTCTGGTGATTTTTTCTCTGGCGGCTACCAGTTCGTAGCCGCAGGCCAGCGTCACCGTCGGATCGGCGGGACCGGCGAAAGGCCCTTTATCGAGTTGGGCCTTGAGGGCCATACCGTCTCCGTCAAAGTTCATCACTCTCAGCACACCGTCTTTGAAGCTCACCAGGGCGTCGGAGTTGGCACTCAAGGCCAGGGTTCCGAAAGGTGTTATGACGAAGGCGATTCGGGAGGGACTCTTGACTGAAACTATTATTTCCCCTGACTGCAGGTCGACGGTGTAGCCGTTTGGTTTAGTGAAGACGGAGCCTGCCACGGAAAGGACGGTAATCCAACTCTGGTCCTGCTGTATGTTGTCCATGGGGGGAAACTGACTGTCGGGCAAAAGTTGAACCCCTGAAAGAGCCGGACTGATTTGAATATTAGGCACCATGATGGGGTTGACCAGGTTGACGTTGGTGACGTCGGTGGGCACCACAATGGGCGGGCGGACCACGGGTGGTATCACTGGCGGTGTGAATACCGGCGGCGGCGTTGGCGGTGGCGTGGGCATGGGGTCGGGTTGACCATAGGGGCCACCTCTGGCGCTGTGCTTCGGATAGGACATAGCCAGGGCTACCAGACCGGCAGCCAGGACGAGCATTATGGTATTGGATACAGTGCCGTGCCTGCGCTCAGAGGTGCTCTGGGCCGGACTTGCTTTTCCTTCGGTGTCCTGAATTGACATGGCTTTTGTCCTGAATTTGGCTGGTTATAATCTCGCTAGAGATATATCTAGTTTTCTACCTGTTTGGAAATTATAGCCCAAGACGGCGGCATCTTTAAAAGCTGGTTTACAAGAAGCGGCTTGCCGGTGGAGCTAGCGGTCGCCTGGAGCGGCAGCATCATTAAGCCTTACCGGGGGCCGTCCCTATTTAGGGGCGGGGCTGCTATTTTAATAGTCGGCCGGGGGCTTTCCAGCAGGTTAAAGGGAATTCAAACAGGGGTTTTATGCAAGATTTCGAGAAACTGGGTGTGTTCTATCTTGGCCGGCGCTACGATTTGAAGACTGAGAGTGCCTCGCAAGATCTCGTCCTCTACGATAGCGCCGACCTGGTTACCCACGCCGTCTGTATCGGCATGACCGGTAGCGGCAAGACCGGTCTTTGCCTTACTCTTTTGGAAGAGGCGGCCATGGACGGGATACCCGTCATAGCCATCGATCCCAAGGGGGATATAGGCAATTTGCTCCTCACCTTTCCGGATCTGGACGCCCAATCTTTTGCTCCCTGGATAGATGAAGATGAGGCCCGCCGCCTTGGTATTTCGGTGCAGGACTTGGCCAATCGAGAATCTTCTCGCTGGCGTCAGGGTCTTCAGGAAACAGGGCAGGACGGAGAACGAATTGCCCGGCTGCGGGAGAATTGCCGTTTTGCCATTTACACTCCGGGCGGCACGGCCGGTCGCTCCATTTCCATCACCCACTTCCTGTCTAAGCCTGACGAGGAAACCATGGAAGACGGGGAGCTCTTTAACGAGCGGGTGGCCAGTGCCGCTACCGCCGTACTTTCCCTGGTCGGTATAGAGGGTGATATCCTCACCAGTCGCGAGCATATTTTGCTTTCCTCTATTTTTGCTTCAGTCTGGCAGAGCGGCCAGGACATAGAACTGGCTTCTCTTATTGCCCTGATTCAAAGTCCTCCTCTGACAAGGGTCGGGGCCATCGATCTGGAATCCTTTTTTCCCCAGAAAGAGCGCTTCGCACTCTCGCTCAAGCTGAACAATCTCTTCGCCTCACCGGGCTTTGCCGCCTGGTTGAACGGCGAGCCGCTGGATGTAGACCGTTTGCTCTACAGCGAAGAGGGCAAGCCCCGTATTTCAATTTTTTCCATCAGCCACTTGAGTGATGAACAGCGCATGTTCTTTGTGACGCTCATGGCCAACCAGATGTTGGGATGGATGCGTCGCAAGTCTGGGACCAAGAGCCTGCGGGCAATTTTCTACATGGACGAGATGCTGGGTTATTTCCCCCCGGTGGCTAATCCGCCTTCCAAGACACCTATTTTGACCTTGCTCAAACAGGCCAGGGCTTTTGGACTGGGACTGGTGCTGGCCACGCAGAACCCTGTAGACCTGGACTACAAGGGGTTGGCCAACACGGGCACCTGGTTTATCGGGCGATTGCAAACCGAGCAAGACAAGATGCGAGTCATAGACGGATTAGAAGCAGCCACGGCCGGTTCCGGCCAGGTCTTCAGCCGTGCCGATTTGCTTGCTAACTTATCTCGGCTTGGCAAGCGGGTCTTCCTCATGAACAATATACATGAGGACCAGCCGGTGATTTTTCAAACCCGCATGACCATGTCTTATTTAAAAGGACCTCTGACCCGCCAGGAAATAAAGAGTCTATCTGCCGACAAGTCAGACCGGGCGCAGGGGGTGGCTGCTGCCGCCTCCCTCAAACCTCAGTCTAAAGTTAGTTCAGCTTCCGCCAATCCCCAGACTGCCGCTAATTCCGAAAGCAGTACCGCAAGCAGTGCGGCGCCGCTTTTGCCGCCTACCATCAAACAGTTTTTCTTGCCTGAAGCGGTGGCCAGTTTTACCCCGGCCCGGGGTGAGTGGTGCCCGCTTCTTCTGGCCAGCGCCTCCCTTCGTTATGTAGACAGCAAGAGTGCTCTTGATGTTGTGCAGAAGAAGACTTATCTTGTGCCAGTGAAAGACGGCAGTGCCGTGCCGGTAGATTTTGCCGCCGCCAGAGAGGTGAAGCTCAACCTGGAGCAGTTGCTCACCGCTCCCGATGATGCTGCCCTGCGTTTTGCGGCTCTGCCTGGTTGTCTGACCAGAGCCGATGAGTATAAGAATTACAGTAAAGACTTCCTCAACTGGCTTGCTGTCGATTCGCGCCTGTCCATCTTCGAATGCAAGCTCAGTCAGGATGTTTCGAAACCGGGCGAAAGCGAACGGGATTTCCGCATTAGAATTGCGCAGCGTCTGAGCGAATTGCGCGATGAGCGGGTGCAGCAGTTGCGTGCTAAGTACGCGCCGAAACTACAGCAATTGGAAGAGAAAGTGCGTCTGGCTCAGCAGAAATTAGAAGCGGAAGCGGCGGAGGCAAAGCGTCAGGATATGGAGTCGGCGCTTTCCATCGGTGCCACTGTACTTGGTGCCTTTGTCGGTCGTAAAATGGGGCTTGGTAGAGCCGGTACTGCGGCCAGAGGCGTAAACCGGGCCGCCAAGCAGCGGGAAGATGTGGAACGGGCCAAAGAAAACTTGCAAGTGCTGCATGAAAAACTGGAGCGCTTGAATGCGGAATTTGCCTCGGAGGCAGCTCTGGCTCAGTCAGGCAGTGGAGCCGAGATTAGCGTTCGCGAAGTGTGCGCCAAGAAGAGCAATATAAGCTTGCAGCTACTGGGTGTGGGCTGGGTGAGAGGCTAGTTAACTGCGAAAGGCCTGGGCATGCAAGGTGGGCATATTGCCCGGTCCCCAGTGCAATTTCTCCAGCACCCTGGTCAGTCCTTCACCGCTCCAGGACCAGTGCTGCAATACAATCAGTGCTTGTTCGGCAGTGAGGAAGCCTTCTCTCATGAGAAGCTGGCAGCGCTTGGCGGCGTCGATTGAGGCTTTGCTCAGTATGCCGGCTTTGAAGAGGCGCTCTTCGATAGGGTCGGTCAGTTGTGGACCGGCCGTACCGGGTAGATGCCCCAGTCGTCTGACATCAAAGGCGGTGACCAAGCCGGAGAGCCTCAGCAGGTGATAGAGGCTGATTTCCCCGTCGTAAGGCGGTCTTTCCTTGCCGATTTCCTCAAGGGCATCAGCCAGGCTGAGATTGCGGCTGAAAATTAGACGCAGCGCTCCGGCGGCGGATAGCGGCGTCAACTCAAAACGGGCAATCATGGACTGCAAGCGCACGGCGCTGGCTATGAGAGTGCTTGAGAAAAAGCCGCATTCGACAATGTACTGTCCCAGATTTTTGACTCCCACAATCCTCATCTGCTCTTCAAAGTTTTGCAGATCTCTTTGGGATAAGAGCCTGGCCAGAAGCAGCAACTCTTCTAGTTTTATAAAAGGTTGCTTGGTCTCAAGGGCGTTCTCGCAGGCTTTCTCGAATTCCAGCATGCTAGCCACCGAAGCCAGGGCTTGAATTGCTTCTTCTTTCTGCACGCGACCGGAACGGATCACATCCTGGCACTTCATGGTGGCATTGAGAAGTTTGCTTGAGACCATGCCTTGCAGGTAGAGGATGCGGGGCAGGGGCAGACCAATATGGCGGCTCAGTCCGAGAGCATCGTCGATGCTCTTTCTGGTCAGAATTTTGGCTTCCACCAGAATTTCGCCCACATTGCCTTCGTCTTTGTGGGGATTGCCTTCCCATCCCATTTCAGAGAGGACTTCTTCTACTCTTACTTTATTGGTGCCGAGGATTTGCAGGCAGTGAACGGCCAGGGCCGGTGTCAAAAGATTTTGCCTGACGAGATTTTGTAGAGTGAGAGCACCTTCCAAGATGCGTGTTTTGGTCATGCCCAGCATCACCAGCACACGACCTAGAGGTAGACTATTCTTATGAGCGACATAGAGGGCGTGGCAGAGCTGGTCGATGGACACTAGCCCGCTTCTATAGAACAGTTCGCCTAGCATGGCCACGTTCTCACTACCCAGATTCATTTTTTCAGATTCCGCAGACATCAACGTCTTTTCCCCAGTTGAGCACAGGTGTGAAACAACAGAGCTACACACCATTAATAATGCCTTGACTTCCGGCAACCCGGGTTGAGGGCTAGACTATATTTTTATTGGGGTTTGCCTAATAGATCAGGACAGGGCTTTGAAAACCCTGCGCAGCGCCTGGCTCACTTCGTCCCTGGTGCTTTCATTGAGGGAAGGCTGAAGCGGATAGGAGAGAATGCCCCTGCCCACATAGCGGGCCGGTAAATTCTCATCTCTAGGTATGACATGCACGTGAAAATGGGGCACTGCTTCAGCCAGGCTGAAGGTGTAAACCCTTTTGGGATGTGTGACGCGGCGCACGGCGCGCACCACCCGGGCCAGTTCCACTCCGAATTCCGCCGCTTCCTCTTCGGTGGCTTCCGAAAGATCCAGGAAGTGGCGCTTTGATTCGATAATTAAATAGCCGGCGATTTTGGTTTCGTCGGAATGCCTGACCCGAAAATACTTACTTTCATAAAGATAGAGACCGTGGGGCAGATAGTGAATGCGATTTTCTTCATCCCCGGCTTTGCGGCAAATCAGGCAGTCCACTGTCATTGGTCCCTTTATCCTTATTGATTTAGCGAATTCTCTTACACTATTTTTCTCTGTCGTCCTGCCAAGGTTGTTCAATTGTGCAGGTGTCGGCAGAGGGAATTATATAATTGTGCCATGTCTTTTATGGGGCTTTGGAAGTTGTCAAATAAGCAAACTGATTGGTTGCGAGTCTCCGGATTAGGTCTGTGTTTCAGTTTGGTCTTGTTTTTTGTATGGGCCGGGGCGGCTTTAGCCGATGAGATAGTATCGCTCGATACTGAAGTGGAAGCGCAGGAAAGTGCAACCTGTCATGTGCGGGAGACCATTTCGGTCAAGTTGGATAACGGTAGTCGTTATTTCGAGCGGCGCATTCCCATTGCCTATACCGGTCTCAGTCAGGATGGTGTTAAAGATGCCAGCCTCTATCATCTGGGCTTTCGCCTGATCAAGGTCAGCCAGGGTCAGGGGCGGCCGGTTTATTTTCAATTGAAGCAAGGGGCCAAAGAGGTGGTTCTGCGCATCTCCACCCGGGGTAGCGGCCGTCAGGGCAGCGATACCATGGCTGAGTTCAAAGTGGAATATCTGCTTCGACGGGCCTTCACTTTCGACAAGGAAAACAGTCAGCTCAAACTCAGTCTCACAGGGCCTGATTGCCCTTATAACGCCAACTATGTTTCCATGCGCGTTACCTTCCCCCGGGCACTGCAAAAGGAAGCCGGCAAGTTGAAGGTCTTCTTGCTGGACGGCCGTGAGCAGATCGTAGCCAGTGAGAAGCAGATTGGAATCTCCGGCATGCGCCTGGATAAGTACAACAATTTAGCCATGGTAAGCGTTGCCAACCTGGCGAGACAGACTCCTGTGGAGGCGGTCTTTCAGCTTCCCGCCGGTATTGTGGAGCGTCCCGGCTTCCTGCGTCTGGCGGGGCAGTTCATGGTGGATTGGTATCCGCTCTTCCTGCTGCCGGCCCTGACAATTTTTGCCCTTCTGAGCTTTCGTTTCAATTACAAGGTGCAACCTTTGCCCGGGCTTGTGAATCCTGAGGCAGCGGCCACAAACCCTGAGGCAGCGGCGACACACCCTGAGACCGAGTGGGGAAATTCCGAGAAGCTGCCCTCGCCGGTTATAGTTTCGGCGGTCTTGACCGGGCATTTGTCAGGCAAGGCTGAGCAAGACAGTCTGCCTCTGGCCGCCCTTGAGCTGGCCTGCCGTGGCTATTTGAAAATTTTGGTTACGGAAGGGGAAGGCGGCGAGCGCCGGCTGCGCTTCCACAAAGGTGCCTGTGACCCCCAGTACCAGTTGCTTACCGGATTTGAACGAAGCTTGATCGAGCACCTTCTTAGTTCGGATGGTAGCCCCTTTGCCCAGGGAGAGAAATTGACCCAGCTACTTTCCGACATGGAAAAATTCATCCTGGATGAAGATGTCTTTTTCGGCAAACCGGGAGCCTTCAGAAGCTCTGCCACGGTGCTTGGACTGACAATGGCCGTGCTTGGTCTCTTCCTCACTGCCACCCTCTCTTATCTGCCGGCCGGACCCTGGGGTCTGGGTCTTCTGGCCGCCGGTGTGACGGCACTGGTTCTCGCTCGTTTCATGCCGGTTTACACCAGAAAAGGACAACGCCTGCGCTTGCAGCTCTTAACCCAGGTGCCCGATGCCGAGGGAGGGCTCTTGCGTCAACATTTTTTCAAGCTTTACGGAGTGACAGACTCTTTGCCGGGCTGGTATTGCCAGGAAAACTCAGCCGGCGATGAGGCTCTTAGAAAGAGTAATTTTGAATCTGATATTGCTGCCTTTTGTCACCGTTAACTGGTTTCATTAGAGCGGCGCTCTCGGCGCTTTTGCAGCCGGCAGAGGCGTGCTTTAAGAAGATTCTTTTCGAAAAGTCCGGTTACAGCGCCCTTTCAACTAGCCGGAAAGTCATGCAAAGTGGAGAATGGATTAAGGATGGAGTTGCAGGCATGCTCTCGTTCTCAGACGAACGTGCCGATATTCTTAAGCTGATTTTTCGAGGTTGGAAGATGAAGATACCCAAAGCAATCAGAGCCTTTGGTGCTCTGGCAGTTGTGGCCGCGCTGGCTTTGTCTGTGCCGGTGACTGCCGCGGAAACCGGTGACGATGCCGGGCAGTTTGGTTCCATTACCGTGACCAAACTGGCTCGAGAAGGGCTAAAGGCCGCCCAGCGGCAAGACTGGGCCACGGCCACCGCCAAGTACCAGAAAGCCGTGTCGCAAAACGTGAAAGCTCCCGAACTTTATTATGGGCTTTTGCAGGCTGCCTCCAGGACCAGAAACTGGACGGAAGCCCATGCCGCCTTGGAAGCAATTTTTGCCGAAGACGCTTCTGCCAAAGCCCATTTGCAGGGTGAGTACGGGCAGTCTCTGGCCGGTGTCGGTCGCTATGAAGAAGCGATTCCAATTTTGAACAAAGCCCTCGCCACAATCGATGCCGACAACGCCTTCCTTAACCAGAAGTTGATGGCCATGGCCGTCAAAATTGAAAAGCCTGGTGAAAAGCCTAAAGTCGATATGACCCAGGTTCCCTATTTCGAAATTACGGCCAAAGTGCCTATCCCCGAACGGAACGTGGTCAAAGCTTCGGAAGTCTCCGGGAACTCTAAGTACGCTCTTACTTACGACAACCTGCATCACTACTCCGAATTCATCGGTATCTGCACTTATAAGGGCTATAAGAAGGAAAAGGATATTGCCTTCTTCCGACCGCCCATTGCCATTTTTCACATCGATGAAGTTTTGATTGGTCCGCCCCTGAACCCGATTCTGCCTGTTCGATATGAATTTCATGACAAAGTCGGTAACCCTACCGTGCCCTCCGGCTGGACCTTTGGCCCTGATAAGATGCCAAAGCCCGGTTCCAGGTGGCTGATTTTTATTGAGAACGCCGTGGCCAAACGCGAGGCTTACGAGACCTATCACGGCAGTTATGGCAGGCAGGAAGCTACTGAGGAGAACCGGAATAAGATCTACGCTATTATCGAGGCCCACCGTGGTCAGTAGATAGGATAGGAGCCCTCTCTAGTCAGCTGTAGAGGGCGAACGTTCTCAGAACCAGTAATGCCGTATTGCTTGACTGCTTTTGGCTGCTACTTCCACTTGCATTTGCTCCCCGTCCCCGAGACTGCATTTTTTCGATTCTCAGATTAGACAGTGGGAACAGTTTGCCTGCTGTTTGCATCTTAAGAGTCTGTGAGCACGGGCAAGTGATGCTGCTTTATGAGCAGTGTCAGCTTCGCTTGGAAATTGAACTTGGGGCTACACGGGGAAGCTGTTAAAAGATTTTTTTCGCAAAATCAGGCAATAATGCCCTGTCAAGTAGCATAAATGTGCTGAAACGTGGAAAATGGGCTATGTATGGAGTTGGTGACACGCTCTAGGTCCGATAAATACGAGTTGAGTGTCTTAAACGGATATTTCGAGGTTAGATGATGAAGATACCCAGAGCAATTAGGGCCGTTGGTGCTCTTGCAATTATGGCTACGCTGGCTTTTTCGGTGCCGGTGACCGCCATGGAAACCGGTGACGATGCCGGGCAGTTCGGTTCCATCACCGTGACAAAGTTAGCCCGGGAAGGTCTCAAGGCCGCCCAGCGGCAAGACTGGGTTACTGCCACTGCCAAGTACCAGAAAGCTGTGTCGCAAAACGTGAAAGCCCCTGAACTTTATTACGGGCTTTTGCAGGCTGCTTCCAAAGCCAGAAACTGGACGGAAGCCCATGCCGCCTTGGAAGCTATTTTTGCGGAAGACGCCACTGCCAAAGCCCACTTACAGGGTGAGTACGGTCAATCTCTGGCCGGTGTGGGTCGCTATGAAGAAGCGATTCCGATCTTGAACAAAGCCCTCACCACCATTGACGCCGACAGTGCTTTCTTGAATGAAAAATTGACGGCCATGGCCATAAAAATTGAAAAGCCCGGCGAAAAGCCCGACATCGATATGTCTAAGGTTCACTATTATGAGCCCACGGCCAAGCAGGTAATTCCCGAGCGCGATGTAGTCAAACAATCGGAAGTTTCCGAGAAGTCCAAGTACACTCTCTCCTACGACAACCTGCATCACTACTCCGAATTCATCGCCATCTGTACTTACGAAGGTTATGAAAAAGAGCGAGACATTGCCTTCTTCCGTCCGCCCATTGCCATTTTCCACATCGATGAAATCTTGCATGGTCCGCCCCTCAACAAACGACTGCCGATTCGTTATGAGTTCCATGACAAAGTCGGCACACCGACAATGCCCGCCGGCTGGACTTTCGGTCCCGACAAAATGCCCAAGCCCGGTTCCAAATGGCTTATCTTCATTGAAAACGCCGTGCCCAAGCGTGGTGCTTTCGAGACCTATCACGGCAGCTACGGAAGACAGGAAGCCAATGACGAGAACAAAAACAAGATTTATGCCGTTCTTGAAGCCCACCGCGGTCAGCAGTAAAGAGAGGAAGTTATGAAGTTAGTTTTGAAGACAACCACGCTGGCTGTACTTGCCTCTCTGAGCTTTGGCAGTTTCAGCGCCGCCCGCGCCGAAGGACCCCTGGAGCGGAAAGTAGCAATTTATACAAGCTTGCTTGATTGCTACCAGAAACTGGGGCGCTCTAAAGAAGTGGGTAATACCTTTGCCACCCTGGTGAATTTGAAGCCCAATGATGCCGTCTTGCAGTACAACTACGGCTATCATCTCTACACCACCGGTAATATTGCCGGGGCCATCGCCCGCTATCGGAAAGCCTGTCAGTTCGACCCGGCTAACGGTGACTACCATGGCAATCTGGCTAACCTTTTGATGCAAACCAAAGATTACAATGGTGCCATGCTCGAATATGGCCGGGCTGGTGAGCGCTTCCGTCCTCAGTTTGATAATGTGCAGAAGTACATTCAACAACTGGCCCAGCAGAAGGCTTATCAAGCTCAGCTTGCTACGCAGAAGTCCAAGCAGAAGACTGCTGCTCCTACCAAGCGCAGTTCCGATGATGACGACGAATAAATTCGTCTGACTTTCCGTACTTAGAAAAGAGGAAGCACCAGCAGGCGCTTCCTCTTTTGATTTTGTGCGGCCCGCAGGTCGGTCTTTTCTAAAGAGGTTTCGAGTATTTGATGTGATTATTTAGTGCAAGTGCCCGTCGCGGCAGAATGTGGCAAGTGTCTCTAAACCTGGCTTGGATAGTTCTTTTGCGGAACCCCTGCAAATGTAACAGCGATTCCGCAGACTCGCCGTTGATGTGCGCTAAAACGCCGGCATATTCAAGCATTAGAAACATCTGATCGCCGAGAGCAGATTCGTATTCGTCGTCCGCAAATAAATCTGGTATAATGAGTATATACTCGACCGGGGCTTAGACATGACTGACAACCACTCCCACCTTCCTCCCAACCTCCGCAAAGCTTCAGAATTTAAGCTTCGGACTAAACTTCGTGAGCTTCTAAAGGATGGCAACTTCCTCCATGCCACTCTTAACGAACGCTCGCGTGTTTGCGGCAAAAGAATTGCAAATGCGCTTCCGGTGAGCGGCATGAGGGGCTTTACCTGGTCACCAAGCGTGATGGTAAAGTTCGGCAGCTGTACGTTCATCCTGATTTTCACGATGATGTACGGCAATGGGTGGCGAACTATCAGGTCCTTCAGCAGCTAATTAACGAGCTTTCCGAGATTTCCTGGCAGCGCGTGGCCGACAGGGAGATGTGATAAATGCTTGAGCGATTGCTGCGCTACGCAGACAAGCAACTGCATTTTGGCGAGCTTGTCACCGGTGTTCGAGACCGCCGCCACTGGTCACACGTGCCTACCGCTGAGGTGGTGAAAGCCGTGCTTGAGATGTTCTTCGCTCGGCTCGGAAGTCTCAATGCCCTGGAGAAGCTCAATCACCTGTCCTCCTGGAAGAATCTTCCGGCGCATTCCGTTAGCGCCGATACCATCGGACGTGTGGTTGAAGTTCTTGATTCCAGCTCTTTGCGCGCGTCTCAGAAGTTGCTCTACTCTTGCATGAAGAAGAACAAGCAGCTTGTGGCGCCGCTCCACGGTCTGATTGCGCTCGCTCTTGATGGTCACGAATCTCACTGCACATACAATCAACGTTGCGTTGGCTGCCTTGATCGCGATATCGACGGCAAAATTCAGTACTACCATCGCAATGTCACGGCCCAGCTAGTTTTCGACAATTTTTCTTTTGTGGTAGACATGGAAGAGCAACGTCCCGGAGAAGGCGAGCTGAGTGTAGCAAAGCGACTGTACGAACGGGTCTTGAGAGACTATCCACGCGCTTTTGATGTGGTGCTTGGTGATGCTCTCTACACCAATGCTCCCTTCATCAATATGATTCTCGACTCAGGCAAGCATGTAATCACGGTTTTGAAAGACGAACGCACCAATATCTACCAGCAGGCCGACTTTGCTTTCGCTAATTGCGAGCCATCGTTGAGCTTCGAATACGGCTCCAAATCATTCACCTGCCGGGATGAGGAAGACTTTCGCATGCCGGATGTCTCTAGGGCATTGCGCATTGTCAAATCTGAAGAATCCACAACATTCAAGTCTCAGCTTGATTCGTCTCTCCATGTCAGAACAAACACTTGGATGTGGATTACTTCCCTTCCGCCGATAAGGGCAGGTACTAGAGCTGTGCACGCCCTTGGTCATTCACGCTGGAGCATTGAAAACGAAGGCTTCAACGAGCTCACCAACCGCTGGCACAGCGATCATATCTACAAACATAGTCCAGGAGCCATTCGCAACTTCTTCTTGCTTTGCATGATTGCTCACAACATATTTCAATGCTACTACAAGAGGGCTCTGAAACCAGCACTACAGAGGGCTTTGACTCAAGCTCTGGTGTCCCTGCAAGTGGCGGCGGATCTAAGCGGAAACCGGCCGCGTTGCCATTCGCCATAGAAAGAGATGCTTCTCTGTAAATATTAGCCCTGCCTTGAAACAGGGCCGTTGCCGTAGCGCCTGTTCTAAATTCGAACCGGAGGCAAGAAAAATGTGGATGAAAAGCTAGATCGGGTATTTAAAGGTTATATCCAATGCGAATCTGCAGTCCGCTAATAAACGGCGACAAAGCCGTCAGACTTAGCTTGGAGTGTCATTTTGCGGAATCGCTGCAAATGTAACAATAGTGAAATTGCGAAATATTACATCAGCGTTTCGAGACTTTTCTCGAAACGAAAGCCACGGTGCATCTGCGTTCTAGCCGTCAAGCAGAATTAATTTCCGGCTTTACATGAGTTTAGTGGTTTTTACAGGGTTCTCTTTAGAGACCCGGGCGGTCTCATGCATTTAATTTTCTTACGCCCGTCCTGCCTAGCGGCCGCTGGGCTGGATGGCACCGTCGGCAGTGCTGGACTGAGCGGTCTTTTCTTCCGCTTCCGCTTCCGCCTCTTCATCGTCAATGACGATGCGATTTCTACCCCGTCTTTTAGCCAGGTAGAGTCTGGCATCCGCTACTTTTACCAGTTCAAATACCGAATCGCCGTCCAGGGGGTATTCGGCAATGCCGCCGGAAAAGCTGTTGCGGAACTCTTCTCCTTTATCGCCGGTGAAAGTCATGTTGCGGAATTCTTCCAACACGCGGTCAACAGCTAGATGCATGGTGGCCTTGGTTTCCCGCCGGAAAGCCAGCATGAATTCTTCTCCGCCCCAGCGTCCTCTCAAGTCGTCCACCCGGAAGCGCCTGGAAAGAAGTTGCCCCAGACCAGCCAGAACTTTGTCTCCGGCCAGGTGTCCGTAGGTGTCGTTGACTTTCTTGAAATGGTCCACATCCAAAAGACAAATGGTGAAAGTGGTCTTCAACCTTTGGGCTTCCGCCAGAATGGCACCCAGTTGTTCAGAGAAGGCCCGACGCAAGAGCAAGCCGGTGGTGGTGTCTTTGTCGGAGCGATCTTTGAGCATGCGGGAGCGATCAAGCCGCACCTTCACCCTCGTCAGAAGTTCTTCGTTGACCACGGGCTTGGGCAGATAGTCGTCGCCGCCGGAGCGGAAGGCTTCAAGTCTAGCTTCCACACCGGTTTGACCGGTGAGAAAGATGATTGGCAAATCTTGCCAGCGGGGAATCTGCCTGAGCATGCGGCATACTTCGAAGCCGGTCACTCCCGGCATCATCACGTCCAGGAGTAGCAGTTCGGGCGGATATTCCTGCATGGTATCGAGAATTTTGGATGGGTCATTGAGTATGCGCACGATCATGCCTTCGTTGCGCAACACCAGCGCTACCGTATTGCAGAAAAACTCATCGTCGTCACAGATCAATATACGAGGGCGACCGCCCTGCCTGATATTGACCAGATGCTGCACGGCCTTTTCCAGAGCATCGGAAGCTAGCGGTTTATCTAAGTAAAGTGAGGCGCCGGCATGGGCTGCCTCTACCATGTTTTTCACCAGCGCCTGTCCTGATACGAAGGCCAGTGGCAAGTTCTCGTATCCTGGTAATTCTCTCAGTTGCCTGGCCAGTCCAAAACATTGTTCCGGATGATCCGGCAAGACGTTAATCAAGGCTGCATCAAGGGGGTAGACCACGGCTTGTTCCAGGGCTTCTTTCAGACCTGAGGCCCGCACGATTTCCACCAGTCGTTGCTTGCCTAGTTCCGAGACGATATCTAGAAAACCGCGGTCATCGTCTACAACTAGAATGCGGGTCATAGCCGGATTGTGGGTTGCTTGTTGCGGCTTCAAGCCCGATGCGGCAACTGCCTCGTTTATTTCCTGGCATTCGGAATCGCCTGCTTCCTTTACTTCCAGCAGTTTTCGATCTACTTCAGCCCAGATGATTAGCTGTTCTTCTTTCGGCTTCTCATGGACAGTGGCTGCTGCATCTTCGATGTAAGCCATCAATTCCGACACCCGCCGAAATCCCAGAGAGCCGCCCGTGCCCTTTATCTTGTGGGCCAGACCCCGCACTTCCGCCGAGAGATCGGCGCTGGCCGGATTATTCTTGGCCCGTTCAATGGCCTCCGCCAGTTCGTTGATGCGATTGGGCAAGACCCTGGCATATTTGGTGACGAGAGCCAGGAACATGGTCTCGAAGTCTTTCATCTTTTGAGCGGCTGCTTCCGAGCGATCATCGTCGATTGTGCGGTCTATTTGCGCTCCAAAAATGTAAGGGATGAGAGGCTTATGTACTGAAAGCGCCACTGCATGGTCGGCCGTAATTTTAGTGCGCAGGGATTCGATGTGCTTTCCGCTTTCGCCAACCAGCACCAGTTTGGTAATCATGCCGCTGCGGCGGCGCTCTAAAATCCAGTGCAGTTCATCACCCTGGGGCATGGGACTACCTACGATCATGAGATCGTAAGGAGTTTCCGGATTATTCAGGGCTGCTTCTGCTGCTTTCAGGGAGTCCGCCTGGACAATTTTATGCCCGCGCCCCTCCAGCACGGACGCGACCAGCTTGGCGAATTGCTGGTCGCTGTCTACCAATAAAATTTGCTTTCCCATGCCCGCCTATCCTGCTTTGTTGCGCCCCTTACAATGGCAAGTCGGTGCGCAGTTTGCGGGGGTTCTGCCAACCCATTTCATCGAGAGCCTCGTCGAAGCCGACTCTCATTCGTTCGCAATAGTTGAGAGCCATGATTACCTGTTCTATTTTCATTAGCCCTTCCCGGATCAGGGGCAGACTGGTGAGTGCTGCTTCCACTGTGGTCTTGTGTACTTTTCCGGCTGCTTCTAAAATTTGCACCACATCGCCACCGTGCTTTTTGCGGACGTTGACGGCTGTGGTCAGATCACTTTCGGTTAAAAGTTGCGCTTTTTGCAACAGGTCGAAAGCTCCTTTCAAATCTCGTTGACCGCCCTGGGCCGGCGCTTGTGGTCTGGCCTGGGCTTGTTCATGACCGGCTACGGCTTGTCTGGAGCCTGCCTGTAAGCCTGCCGGCTTTTCCAGATCGCCTTTGGTGAGATATTGATCGATGCTGCCGCCCATGGCATGGAGGCGCTTCAATACATCCGGCGCCTTTTCCGTGGTCAGCTTCTCGTCCCGCACCAATTCCTGCAGTTTGAGAGCGGCTTCCAGTGTGGGTTCCGAGATTAGACCGGCTTCCTTGAGAAGTGTGCCCAGCAGTATATTGGCTCGCTTGTCAATGAGATGATAATCGAGCGGAATTTTGGGCTCCGGCATGGAGGTTTGCGGATAAGGCTGGGCCGGATACTGCATCTGCTGGGGCGGATACTGCATCTGCTGGGGCGGATACTGCATCTGCTGCGGCGGATAACCCATGGGCTGCTGACCGGGCATGGGTTGAGGCGGATACGGCATCTGCTGAGGTGGATACTGCATCTGCTGGGGTGGATACTGCATCTGCTGAGGTGGATAAGCCATGGGCTGCTGACCGGGCATGGGTTGAGGCGGATACTGCATCTGCTGAGGCATTTGTTGAGGCATCTGCTGCGGCATAGGACCTGGTACCGGAGTTTGCACCGGCATAGGTGCCGGCGCAGGTGGCTGTGGTTGCACGGGAGCCGGCGCCGGTTGATTGGCCGGCGGAAGATTGGTAGCAGAAGCGCCGGCCTGGAAGTTTCCAAAGCCGCCGCCCAAGCCTCCACCGAGACCGCCGCCCATGCCTCCGCCCAGACCGCCGCCCAAGCCTCCGCCCAGACCGCCGCCCAAGCCTCCGCCCATTGGTGCCGCTGCCGGGGCCTCGTTGAATTTGTCCAGGTCGCTCATTCTTGGAGCTTCTACCGGCTTGATTTTCAATTCATCAGGAATGGCCAGCCCACCGGAGGTGCTGCCTGCCGACATGGACAAAATGTCGTACATGAATTCCAGGTCACCGGCTGCAAAAGGTTGCGTCCAGACTACCTTGGAGGTGCCTTCGATTTCTTCGTAAAGCGTCCAGACAGGATCTTTCAGAGTTTCATCCCATTGCACGGTGATAATGAAACTCTTATGGTCCGGTTGAGACCAGGGCATTTCAATCAAAGTGCCCCGTTTGCTCTGGGCCTCTTCAAGCAGCACTCTTACCTTGCTCAAAGCAGGGCAGGCCGACTCAGCCGGCATCCTTAGACGACGGGGGCCGCCACTAGGGGTGTTCTCACTGGGCTTGTTGGGCGGTAATCTGTTCATCGCTTCCTCGAAACTCTACTTTCTGCACTCGTCCTTTAATTCATATTTCACAGGTTGCACACTTTATAAACGTCAAGCCGGCGTAGGCGTCTTGAAATTTACAGGCAACCCCCGCCAGCAGGACAGATAGTCTTCCTGGCGATGCTTGGTTGTGATGGCCAGGGTGGTGGGGGCGAATACCAGGGAGCTTTCGAACATGAAAGCAAGGGTATTGCCCTGATAAACCGGCTGGAGCTTGACCTGGCTGGCCTTTTCAAATGTATCCCGGTCCGGCCCATGGGCGGTCATGCAGTTGTGCAGAGAACCGCCGCCCGGCAGAAAGCCCTCTTCCTTGGCATCATAGACGCCATGAATGAGACCCATGTACTCACTCATTATGTTGCGATGGTAGTAGGGAGGGCGGAATGTGTTGTCGGCCACCATCCAGCGGGGTGGGAAGATGACGAAGTCGATATTGGCCGTCCCGGGAATCTCCGATGGCGAAGTGAGCACGGTGAAAATGGAGGGATCCGGATGGTCGAAGCTGACGGTATTTATTACATTGAACAGGGCCAGGTCGTATTTGTAAGGGAAATAGTTGCCGTGCCAGCCCACCACATCCAGAGGTGAGTGTTCCAACTGGGCTTCAAAAAGATTGCCGCAGAACTTATTGATCAGGGTGAACCGGCCTTCCTTTTTTGTATAGGCAGCCGTAGGTGCCAGGAAGTCGCGGGGATTAGCCAGGCCGTTGGCACCGATTGGTCCCAGTCCCGGCAGGCGGAAGGGCGGACCATAGTTCTCCAGGACATAACCTCTGGCTTCATGCTGGGGGAGTTTGACCTGAAACTTTATGCCCCGCGGCAGCACAACGATTTCTCCCGGCGCCGCTTCGATGACACCAAACTCGGTGGCGATGACCAGGCTGTTCAATTGCGGCACGATCAAAAAGTCGCCGTCCGAATTGTAGAAGAAGCTATCTTCCATGGAGGCATTGGCTGCGTAAATGTGGATGGCGGCGCCACGGACTAAGCCATAATCGCCGTTACCGGCCAGCGTGGCCAGGGATGAGATAAAGTCGACCTTGTCTTTGACCGGCAGGTCAAAGGGATCCCAGCGCAACTGGTCGGGGGTGGGCACCTCTTCCGTGAAAGGACGGGAGCGCAGTAGTTTGTTGTCACGGCGCTTGAACTTTGAGTGCAGCACGGAGGGGCGAATGCGATAGAGCCAACTGCGCAGGTTTTCATGGCGGGGCATGACGAAGGAACTACCAGTCAACTGCTCGGCATACAAACCCAGGTTCACTACCTGCGGTGAATTTTGGCCTCTGGGAATGGCTCCCTCTTCCGCTTCGGAAACCAAATGATTGCCGAAACCACTAAGGTATTCTCCAGCTTTCATAGCTTTCTCCTTTCTACTTCTTCATGAAGATGGCGCGTGCGTGTTGATCCATTTTGCCTGCTTCGCTCTCGCGACCAGCGGCACGCAGCATTTTGGCGTAGTTTTCGTAAATGCTGATTAAGTCTGTATGAAAGGCTCCAACAGCCTTTTGTTTGACTTCCAGAGCTCTTTTGTAATGGGTTTCCGCCTCGGGAAATTTGCCCTGGGAGCGCAGGCAATTGGCCAGGTTATTGAGAGATGACGGTAGTCGCGGATCTTTAGCATCGAATTTTTCAGCTTCTTGAACAGCAAGGCGGAACTGAGTTTCCGCATCTCCTGCCCGCCCCTGACTCATGGCATTTTGACCCATCAAATTGTAACGATCCCACATAATTCCTTCCTCATTGCATAGGGTCTAAGAACCCTCAGTACATTTAGGACACCTGTTTTACTTGGGGATCCGGCCGGTGTTTCCGCCAAGATTCTCAAGAGCTTAAGCTTTCTAGTGCTTCAGACAAGTTACATAGTTTAGAACACTTGACCGGCCTTGGCGCTAACATATGCAGAGAAATCAGGCGCATTTATCTGCGTAGCCTGCAGAGGGAGTTTTGCCAAGTGCTGAAAGAGAGTCAAATTAAGAACCTGTGGCTTGGTGTCACTGTGCTCGTCATGATCGGTGTCTATCCGCCCTGGAAGGAGTTCGGCGCACTTGAGGCTCCGCTTGGCTTTGCTTCAATTTTTTCCCCGCCGGTACTGAGCGAGGAAGCTAAGGCTCGGGGCATAAACCGAATCGACATTGATTTTTCGCGCCTTTCCGTGGAACTCTTTCTTGGCATCGCCGCCACTGTGGCACTGGTGCTCAGCGCCCGGGGCGCTGCCGTTAGTGCGGCACCTTCCATTGAGGGCGAGAAGAGGCAAAACGCTCCTGCTGCCGGCAGTCCAAAGCCGGTGGCCGCCGAGCCCCTGCCTCCGCCCAACACCGTGACGGTGGAACTGCAATCCAATGAGAGCATCGGTGAGATTCTGGTGGAATCGGAGGAGGACGCCGACTACTGGGAACCCTTGTGCAAAGCCCGTGGCACCTTTTATCTTCCCCGGGGCAAGAAACTGCAGTTGGAGCTTGCTAAGGATAGACGAGTGGATCTGGCTCTATTGAAGCGCTTTCCCACCGGTTACCTGCACTCTATCGATGGAGAAGGCAGCAAGATTACCGATGATGATGCTGAGAAAATCGCCTCTGTCACTGGTCTCAAGGAGTTGGATTTATCGGGCACACCGCTTTCTTCCAAAGGGGTGGAGCATCTGCGTTCATTGAAGTCTCTCGAAAAGCTCTGGCTGGACAACACCCTTATCGATGACACCTGCGTGCCGGCGCTCATTTCCCTTTCCACCCTTAAAAAGCTCTCCCTGGAAGGCACCTCTTTGAATGAGATTGCCAGGGAATCTCTCAAGAAGGATTTGCCTGAGAGCACGGAATTGAAAATTTAAGTGGAAGCTAGCGGTGCACTAGCTCTCGGGCTCTCTCCGCTGCTTTCACTACGGCTTTGATCAAGGTGACGCGCAGCTTACCTTCTTCCAGTTCCATCAGTCCGTCAATGGTGCAGCCGGCCGGGGTTGTCACAGTATCCTTGAGCAGGGCCGGGTGAGCCTTCGATTCCAGAACCATTTTGGCGGCGCCGTACATAGTCTGAGCCGCTAGCAGGGTCGAGGTTTCTCTGGGGATGCCTAGTTTCACTCCCGCTTCCGCTAGAGACTCAATCACCACGTACAGATAAGCGGGACCGCTGGCTGATAGAGCTGTGACGGCGTCCATGAGCGACTCGTCTACAAATACGGTCTCGCCCACGCAGCGAAAAATTGCTTCGCAGGCTTTCAAGTGTTCGGGTTTGGCCTGTGAGCCGCCGCAGAGCCCGGTCATGCCGGCATTGATGACGGAGGGCGTGTTGGGCATGGCTCTCACCACCGGCGCCGGTCTGCCCAACTTCTCTTCCACGAAGGCTGTGGAAACGGAGGCTGCCACGGAGATGAGAAGCTGGTGGTCTTCAATGACATCTTTGATCTCAAGCAAAACCTTGGCCATATTTTGCGGCTTAACAGCCAGGAGGATGAGGTCCTTGCCTTTGACAGCCTCTTTATTGTCAAGGGTGACTGCGATAGGTAGCTTCTCTCTTACTCGACTGATGGAATTTTCCCGGCCCACTGTGCCGCAGACATCTTCCGCCTTCAGCGCTCCGTTCTTGAGAAGCCCGGAGATAAGAGCTTCTCCCAGTTTACCCACACCGATAACAGCCAGTTTTTTGCCTTCCAGCATATTTTTCTTACCTTCCTGCCTTTTGCGCCAAGAGCCAGAACCTCTAGCCTATCAACATTAACACGCTCTTGGCCCAGGGCTTGCCATTACGCTTGCTTGAATCCAGGGAAATCTTGCCTTCAGTGGTAAGGTTAGTTCTTCCCTTGATCGGGAAGGTAAGTTGAAAGATAATTTCTTTTTGATAGCTTCTATTTCCCCCTTTCCCAGTGGTCAGGTTTGACAATGTACAAACCCAAGAAGTACGTCCGTCTCGACAAGTTACCGAAGACGCCGCGACTTCCTGATATCAGAAACCTGCTCAATGAGGCCAAGAAGGCCCGGGCTTGCACAGTTGAATTGCCCTGGCGTTCCGAGAAGCTTGGACTGCCCTTCTCTCTTACGGTGAGAGTGGAAGTAGGGGGCGGCGAGCCCATCTGGACGCTTTACGAAGGCGAGGGTAATAGCTCCAGGGTAATGTGGAGCACCGGCTTTGATGATGTAGAACTGCTCTACGACGTTCTCACCCTTTCGCTGCCTTCCGACGGACCCAATATTTTTGCTCCCACTGAGGAAACGCCCGCCGGTAAAGGCGCGGCGGCTGCTCCTGAGAGAGCGCCTTTGCCAAAGGCCGAAATGGCATCTAACTTCAGCAGCTCATCCACCACCAACACCAGCTCCGAATTCTCTCTCGATCGAAGCTACGAAAGTTCCTCCAGCGACAGTGGCTTGATGAAGCCAAGCGATCTTGATGCCAGCGGCTATTTCAAAAAGAAAGAAGCGGCCAAGTATCCCCCTCATCTCTTGACTCCCGAGCCGGAGGCACCGGTTACGGCATCGGCGCCCCAGATGGAGCCCGCTGCCGGATTTGCCGGGGAGGCAAAAGCAAGCGAACCACAGCCGGCTGCGCAAGCTGCTCCTCACGGGTCTCCTTCCGCCGGTCCTGAAGTTGTATCGCCGCCGGTGATGGTAAATCCGCCTGCTCAACAAGTTCAGCCGCCCGCTCCGACCGTTGCACCAATGGCGGTGCCGCAGAATGTGCAGCCGCCCATGCCCGGTCCTCAACCTATGCCGCAACAGCCCTTTGTGCCGCAGGCTGAGATGCCGCCTGGCTACGGTTACCCACCGGGTTATCCTTATGCCCCTTACCAAAATCCTTATATGTATCCGCCGGGCTATGCATACCCGCCCGGTTACGGTGCTTCACCCTATCCCTACAATCCCAATATGATGCCCGGGCAGTTGCCCTATGGTCAGCCGGCCATGCCGGTAGATCCGGTTTCCGCCGCTTCCACCGTGCCCCTTGGTTCCGGCACCGGCGGTTATGCCGTTGATCCATTTGCTCCTAATGTGGTGGCACCCCATCACGACCTGGTGAAGCGGCGACCCAATATTATGCTTGGAACTTTTCTTGTGGATGCAGGACTGGTGCCGAAAGCTACTATTGATGCCGCCTTGCAGGTACAGACCCTGGTCAGTCAAGGCACTCTCTCGGCCATTAAGGCGGCTGAGGCTGTGCGCCGTGCTCATCTGAGGGGCTGCGACGTTGAACCCGATGAGGCCGACATTCGGGTCAAACCCGGTGATGCCGTGGTGCGGGTCAAGCCACAGATTGGGCAGGTCTTGGTCATGGCCGGCATCATTACCGCCAGTCAATTGAAAACAGCCCTGGGTTTGCAGGATGTCTTGCGCTCGGGCAATATTTCCATGGAAGAGGCCATTGAAAAGTTGGCTCAGACCAGCGGCACGGCCATGGTTAAGAGAGAAGGCATCGATGACGAGACCATTGGCGATGCCCTGAATTTGTTGCGAAATTCCGGATTGATTTCTGTGGCTGATCTGGAGAGTGCCACCGCCGCCGGCGGTGAACTGGCTTCCGGTGCGGCCTCCATGCTGGTGTCCGGCGGCAAGATCGAGCAGGTGTTACTGGACAGTGCACTTTCTTGCCAGAAGCACATTGCCGTCGGGAAACTGAAAGTCGAGGAAGCGGTGCAGGCTCTACACTATTGTGAGCGCATGCGGGTGCCCTTGAAAGTGGCATTGCAGGAACTGGGTATAAGCGTCCTTTCTTAGTACGGGAGGGAGGCATGTCCGGTTCTGAAAACTCAACCAGCCCTAATTTGAATTCCTCTTCGGAAGGAGAAACTCTTCTGACCGAGGGGCATGCCGAATTGGCTCTGGAGAATCTTTCCCGTGTGGAGAGACCGCTTCTGCTTTTGGGAGTTGGGCGCACCGCACGGGCCCTGGTGGCCTACATTCGTGGCGGGCTGGCGCAACCTGAAAATTTTAGTTGTGGTGTTATATATGGTACTACGAGAGAAGAGGGGCGGGCCGCCGAGCTGAAGGAGCTAGGCATTGAACCATTGGTGCTGGATAAGCTGCTGGATTTTGCTGCTGAGCGCCAAGATGGGTCTAAGGTAGGTGCTCTCAAGCGTCTGCAGGAACTGGCAAAAGGGGCGCTGGTTCTGGTTTCCTTCCCGCCCGACGGCAGCACCGATAGAATTCTTTCGGAAGTGGTGGGGGCTGTGGCCGCCAAGATTGTCTATATTTCCTCCACCGGTGTTTACGGTAAGCAGCAGGGCATCATCGACGAAGAAACCGATGTGGACAAGCAGGAACCGGCAGCCAGGCAGAGACTTGCCGCTGAAGACATCTGGCGTGACTGTGGCGCTGTGGTATTGAGAGCGCCCGGCTTATACGATTATTCCTACGGTCTGCATCTTCGCTTGATCGCCGGACAATACCGTTTGCCCGGTGACGGCACCAACTATGTTTCTCGCATTCACCTTGATGACCTGGCCAGAATTATCGTGGCTGCCTTCCTGCGGGCCCAAGCGCGTTCGCTATACCTGGTCGGCGACTTGAAACCGTCTACCCACCTGAGTGTAGCCACATGGTTGTGCTCGGAACTGAATATGCCGCTGCCGGAAAGCCAGAGCCTTGCTTCTGTCAATCCAACGCTGCGCGGCAATAGGCAGATAAACGCCCGCAGGGTTTTGCGAGATCTGGGAGTGGAGTTGAGTTTCCCCTCTTATGTGGAAGGCTATACGGACTGTTTGAAAAAATATCGTTCTGCTTCCAGCGTGCTGCGTTAATGAGAGTCTGGTGCGGCTGCTTTCTTCTGTGCCGGCGACGAGGCTAAGTGAAGAAGTTATAGACTACGATGCCCATGTAGGTGGCGAATAACGTCCAGAGAAGCGGCATGCAGAAACCGGAGTGCGTGGTGGAGCTGCTGCTGCCATCACTGTCATGGTGACACTCAGTGAGAAATTCCATAAGGGTTGAAAGAATCTCAAGGACGATCATCAAAATGGCGTCTCCAATTCTCAGGTAGTAAATGTATTTTTCTATCCTAAGGGGCGCCACTTGGCAGGCGCCTTTAATTAAGCCCTTCTTTAGATTTGAGGTCCTGATTGAGGCTCAGACTCAGACCGTCATCAATTAATGCGTCTTTTGCGACAGCGAAACGGAAAGCTGTATGTGGTATTACCGACGGTGACACGCACTTCCACATCTTCATTGCGAGGGTAGAGATAGAATAACTCTCCTGTGCGTGATTCCAGCGGTTCCATGGAAATCGGCAGCAGTCCCATTTGTCTTATGCCCTCGGAGCGAATTAAACCGGATTCCCGGCTGCCTTCTTCTTCAGCTTCATCGACGTAAAAGACATTCTCTCGGCTGGGCAAGATGGCGACTCTCGTTGGCACCACATGGGAAATACCCGGCCATTCTCCCCAGACTCCAAAGACATTGGGACCACGAAAGAGGTCATGGCCGTTGGGTGGTACCAGTCCGCGGAAATTTCTTGTTTTCTGGATGTTGGCCAACCAGGGGCGATTTTGAGTGAGATCCCAGATATTGCGCTCACGGCGAATGCGATCGATGCGGCTGTGATCTACCTGGGGAATTTGTTCATAGGAGCGGACCACACCTGAACCTGGATCTTTAACCACTTTGTAGAATTTTACTTCCCCCAGACCAAAGACATGCCGGTGCTCGTCGGTGTTGGTTACGCAAATGAGTAAACCGGCCAGTTCCCAGAGGTCTATGACTGTAACCGCTACCCTCGTGTTGTTCACTTCTATATAACGCAAGGGGAAATCTTGATCGATTATTTCATGGGAATGAGGGGAGCCCGGTTCCCAGACATAGTCAATTTCACCGGTGAGCGACCTGGTTTTCTGTGAATTACTGGCACTGGCCTTTATGGCGCAGGCGCGCTCGAAGATTTGAGCAGCGGTTTTTCTGGCCCCGATGTCTCGGTAGAAGAGCGCTTCCTGCCTCAATAAGTCGGCCAGATCCAACTGTTTATAGCCGGGTTCTTGCTCTAATAAATCGACGGCGGCTTGAAAGTGCTCTTTGGCATCTTGATTGAGACCGCGGTGACTGAGAACGCGAGCCAGGCGACCTTCCGCGATGCCGCGTTCCTTCAGGGCGGGTAGACCTTGATAGCCCTTCTGCATCAGTCTCATGGCCTGCCTTATGTGTTTGTCCGCTTCATCAAAACGGCTCAGTCTCAGTTCGGCTTCAGCCAGTTCCGAGAGTAGTAAGGCCCCTTTGCTCTTGTTGACGTTGCCGTGTTGGTCGACTTTTATGCCGTGGGCAAGCTTGGTGAGGGCGCGATAGGCCTGATCGTTTCTCTGCATGGCCAGGTCGAGTCTGGCCATGCTCAACTCCAGGTCTTGCAGGTGCAGGCGATTGGTGCTGCGATAAAGTTCCTTGAGGCTGGCTTTGAAGTAGGCTTCCGCAGTTTCGTAGCGCCTTTCGGAAAGGGCCTTTTCTCCCTCTAAGTATAGCTTTTGACTGTAGTCACCTTCCTTCTCGATGTTCAAGTTAGTGCCCGGCGTGGGTTTTTCCACTACGACATCGCTATTGAGGGTGCTTTCTTCCCTTGCCGATTTTGGGGACTCCGGTTGGGACTGTTCGCCCTCGGCCCGGGCAGCGGTTTGGCCGCAGGCAAGCAGAGAAAGCAAAGAAGGTAGCAGCAGGGCGTAAACCGACTGCCGCAACCACAAGGCTATCGGCGCCCGTTGCGCGTTCTTTACGGCTATTTGCCTCGCTCTTTGCCTGACCATTTGCTGCCTTTGCCGAATATTGCCTTTGCCAAATGTTGCCCTGGATAGACCATTAACTAGCTCTCTAGTTCGGCGGTTCCTATTTTATAGTGTACGCTCGTTTATACTTCCGTAACCAGTTACCCATTACTTGGCTGAGCGGCAAATTAGAGAGTATCTGCAAACGGCTTGAGCAAGGGGCGAAGCGGGAATAATGAATGCAGGCACAAATTTTGAGAAGTTACGTCAGATACTTTGTCGACTCGTCGATTGATTGCCTTGTTTGTCTGAGAGGGGTTCTTCTTGTGAGAAGAAGCGGCACTTTGTTTAGCTCCCTGTGTGCGCTTCTGACGCTTCTGGCCCTGATTCCGGTTATATCTATAGAGGCTTCGGCAGCTCCGGCCGCTCCGGCCACTACAAATTCGGCCGCTACAGCTCGACCCGGGTCGAAAGTGGTTGCCTCGAGGCATAAGAAGAGATCGAAAAGAAGGGGCAATGCCGCTTTCGGTCATAAGTCCGTCGCTAAGTCCGGCCCGGGCAAGCCCCTGGTGCTGCAAAAGCCCCAACTTGATTCTTCTCTAACGACGACCAATGAGATCAAGCCTGTCATTTCAGATCCTGAAAGCGATCGCTTGCTTCGCCTGGGGGCTTTGAAGCACCGGGAAGGGCAGCTATCGGAAGCAGAAGAGAACTTTCGCCAGGTACTGGGACGGGACCCGCAGAATGTGGATGCCTTTTTCAATCTTGGTGCCCTGGCTGAAGGTCGCGGTGATTTGATCACAGCCCTGGGGCATTACCGTGCCGCCCATGCGCTCTCGCCCCGGGACGTACAGATAGGCGAGGCCGTGCAGTCTCTGGAAGGTCAGTTGAAAAGAAATCCCAGCCTCAGTGTGGCGCCCCCGTTTGCCGGTGCAGTTGCTTTGCCGGTGGCAAACCCCGGCTTTAGAGCCGTGGATAGAACTGTGGCCGTTCAGCCCTTCACCTTGCCGGAGAGCGACCCCGCACCGGTACAGGACGGACAGGTTTTTCAACTGAGGTCCAATCAAAATGCCATGACTCCGCCAGTGCTCCCGGTGGGGAATGCCACTCCGCCTACACTGACGGTGGGTGCGCCCCGTCCTTCCACGGGTAAGGTGGTAGCGCGAGCGGCACTTGGTATGGCGCTCAATATTGGTGCATCCTATGCACTGCGTGGCACCGGTTTGCACTGCCCGGTCTGCCGTCTGGTTCGTTTGAGATTTTAAGTTTGACAGGGCCTTTGCTGAGCTTGTTTTCCGCACTATTCATCTGGTTTGGATGCTGCTGCCTATCGGCTGAGGCGGAGCCTTCACATGAGAAGGCGGTGGCTCTTGAGCGGTCCTCATTGGCGAGGTCGGCAGCCGAAACTGCCGGAGAGCGCGCTGGTGTACGCTTGGAGAGAGGGACTGAGAGCGGGGACTCAGGGACGGAAATTGAGCTGGGTATTGTTCAAAACTTCAGGCTCTGGCGGCTGCGCTTTGGGCAGCCGGTATTTTGTCCGGTCTGTTTATGCAATTCATCTTGCAAAAATTATGCCGACGCCTGCACCTTGAACAGTGAGGCTAGGGTTCTAGGGTATTATCCGGCGGCGGCGAAACTTTTAGGTGTCGGCCCCTCAGGTTGTGGCGGCGCCTGTCTGAAAGCCTCATCGGAAGTAGGATGTTGCCCAGATTGAAACTGGGGAAAACCCTGTTTGGGTTATCTAGAAAATTTCGTACCATAGCATTGTAGAGAACTCCCAGATGAAGCCTCGCCTCGCCAGCGAGGCTTCATTTGCTTCTGCAACTTGCCGGTTGAGAGCATCTTCAAACTTGCTCTTTGTTCTCTTCTACCATTTCGGCCTGGGTGGTGGAAGCTGGCTGTGCCGCTCTTTTGTGTTTGCCCGCATGTTTGCGGCCGCCCATTCCTTTCCCTTTGCTGGCCATGCGTTTGCGCAAGGTTTGCCGTTGTTCGGGGGTGAGGTTTTCACTGCTGTCGATGCGGTAAGAAAGTTTGACTGAGGCAATTTCACCGGCAAGGGAGTTTATTTGTTCTTGTTCTTTCAAGATGGCTGCTTTGTCGAGGCTTTCTCTGGTTAAGAGGTCTTGCAGAGCGCGCTTGTGGGAACTTAGCTCGGCAATCTTGGGTTGTACTTTGTCTTTCATCTGGTTGCGCAGGGTGAGCATCTTCTCTTTCTGGGCGTCGCTCAAACCAAGGGGATCCTTACGATGACTGCCTTTTTTACCGGCCTTGACGGTGGTTTCAGAAGCAAGCTTGTCGGGAGTTTCCAGCCCCTGTGAGAAGACAGGTATGAAGCACTGGCTGAAAGCGCCGGTGAGAGTGAGGGCTAGAGCAATAAAAGGGATTTGTTTGATTTTCATGGTCGGCTCCTTTGGCAGCGTAAATTAGACCCGCACAGGTTTCAGCACTGTGAGCGGCTCTTATGATCTACTAATGAATTTGCAGTAGTTTGTCAGGTGAACATATTAGTTAAGACGCTATTTGCTACTAAAAAGTTCAAGCCGGAAAATAAATTTCCAGCTTGAACTTCCAACTTTTATTTTTGAAGGGTCGGTTTGGGCTTTAGACGATTTCCGCATCCACTACGTCATGGCCGCCGCTGCCGTTACCGGCTCCGGCTCCCACCGGTTCGCGGCTTTGGGCCCCGGTCGAATTGGTCTGGGCAGCGGCGGAATTGGTCTGGGCCTCGGCCTGCATCTCCTTCAAGACGGCAGCCAGATCTTCCACGGCTTTTTTGAGCACTTCCAGGGCCGCATCGTCTTTGATTTTCTGGCGCAATTCACCGACAAGTAGTTCTGCCTTCGATTTGAGGGCACTACTTGTGATGGTGCCGAATTCGCTCATGTGTTTTTCCACTGCATACATGAGGCCGTCGGCATCGTTGCGCAGATCGGCTTTGGCTTTCTTCTTCTGGTCTTCCTGACCGTGGGTTTCGGCATCTCTAACCATGCGGTCGATGTCTTCCTTGGTCAAGTTGGTGGAGGCCGTAATGGTGATTTTCTGTTCCTTGCCGGTGGTTTGGTCTTTAGCCGTGACAGAAAGAATGCCGTTGGCGTCGATATCGAAAGAGACTTCAATCTTTGCCGTGCCTCTTCTAGCCGGTGGAATACCGTCCAGGAGGAAGTTTCCGAGCAGTTTATTGTCTCTGGCGATTGGTCTTTCACCCTGGAAGACCATGATGTCCACATTGGGCTGATTGTCTTCAGCGGTGGAGAAGATCTGAGATTTGTGGGTGGGTATGGTCGTATTCTTCTCCACTAATTTTGTGAAAACACCGCCCATGGTCTCGATACCAAGGGAAAGCGGCGTCACGTCCAGAAGCACGATCTCGCTCACTTCACCGGCGAGGACGCCGGCCTGCACAGCCGCGCCTATGGCCACCACTTCGTCGGGGTTGACGCTCTGGTTGGGCTCTTTGCCGCCGGTCAGGCTTTTTACCAGTTCTTTTACAGCCGGTATACGGGTGGAACCGCCCACCAGGACGATTTCGTCAATGGCGGAATAACCGAGCTTGGCGTCGGCCAGGGCTTGCTCAACGGGCTTGCGTAGTTTTTCCACCAGCTCTCTGGTCAATTCGTTGAACTTGGCTCTGGTCAGTTTCATGTCCAGGTGTTTGGGACCGGTCTCGTTGGCGGTTATGAAAGGCAGCGAAACTGTGGTTTCGTTCACGGAAGAAAGCTCGATCTTGGCTTTCTCCGCCGCTTCCGTCAGTCTTTGCAGGGCCTGGGGATCTTTGGTGAGATCCACGCCTTCTTGTTGTTTGAACTCTTTGGCGAACCACTCCACCAGCTTGTGGTCGAAGTCGTCGCCGCCCAGGTGGGTGTCTCCGGCGGTGGACTTAACCTCAAAGAGACCGTCGCCTACCTCCAGTATGGACACGTCGAAAGTACCGCCGCCCAGGTCGAAGACCAGGATGGTTTCGTTTTTCTTCTTCTCCAGACCGTAGGCCAGAGCCGCCGCCGTTGGTTCGTTGATGATGCGCAGCACTTCGAGACCGGCGATAGCACCGGCATTCTTGGTGGCCTGGCGCTGGGAATCGTTGAAGTAAGCCGGTACCGTGATAACGGCGCTGCTGACTTTCTCGCCCAGATACTTCTCGGCGTCTTCCTTCAGTTTGCGCAGAATCATGGCCGAGAGTTCCTCCGGCGAGTATTCCTTGCCGCCCATTGGCACCTTGCAGCCGCCCTCGGGGCTTTCTTTAACCTTATACGAGACAATTTGCTTTTCTGAGTCTACTTCCTGGAAGTGTCTGCCCATGAAGCGTTTAATTGAATAGACGGTATTTTGCGGGTTAATAACGGCCTGGCGTCTGGCCAGTTGCCCCACAAGTCTTTCGCCGCCTTTCGAGATGGCTACAACCGAAGGTGTGGTTCTCGCTCCTTCAGCGTTTGCGATTACCGTCGGTTGACCGCCTTCCATTACAGCCACGACTGAGTTCGTCGTACCGAGGTCAATGCCCACAGATTTGCCAGTTCCCTTCGACATAATGTATTCCTCTAATATTGCAACCCGGTAATACTTCGCTTGCCCCTGAGGGCAGCTTCTAAATTCAATCTATTAACAATGGCGCCGCTTTCACGGAAACTGTAGCTTTCTTTAATCATCTGGCTCTCGCCGGGGCGGCTAGTGCATCTTTCTATAATGTGCCTGGGCGCCCCTCTTGCGATAATTCAAACACTTAAACAAAGTTCGGATGTTTGGGACACACGGCAGGTGCCGATCATATATAGGGATATGGATAGGGAATGGGTTCCTCGGTAAAACTAATACAGTCCGTGGTCAGGGGCTTTGCTCTTACCCTGGCGCTTGTTGTTTCTGCCCTTCCCGGCGCTTCAGCGGCCAACTCTGTCGACGCCGAGTCTAAACAGGCTCGCTCCATTCTCCATCATAGCGACCTTACTTCCAGTTTGCGCCTGGTGCCGGGCATGCTCGTTACAGTTCACACCTTTGACGGCCTTGATACCCACTGGCAGACCGTGGGCGACTACGATTTCATCGCCCGGGTGGCGGAATGCGAGAGCAAGGGCAAGGGCTTTATATATGACTGGCAAATGAGCCCTCCCGCCGATGCCAGCGGTTCACGTAAGGTGGAGGATGTCGATGTCAGGCATTCCCACAAGGTTTCCTTGTTCTATCCCAAGCACGAAGTCTGCACCCTGGTTGGCTATACCAACGTATTGCGCGTTTCCGATGATCTATATAACGATCTGAAAGCCGGACGCACCTCCGATTTCATGATTGATGGTCCCGAAAGTATTGTCATAAACCACGGCGAGGTGACGCCTCTGCCCCGCAAGATTAGCCCGGCCGGTATTGAGAACGTCAAAATCAGGGTGGAAGGGCAGGACCGTGAATTGCGGGCCATCAAGACTGTTTGCGACAATGGTTGGAATTACTGGGTTCTCGATAACCCTCAATGCCCCATGCTGATTCAGGGCAATGCTCCCTTTCGCTGGGTTGTCTCTCTCGGAAAAGTCGATGGTGACGGAGCCGGCGATGCCAATCAAGAAGCGCGCAATATCTACGATCAGTTGAAGCGCAACGGCATTGCTACGAGCTACCTGATTCTCTTTGATTTTGACAGCGATAGATTGCGTCCGCACTCAAAAGAAATATTGCTCTCTCTCAGCCGTTATCTCAAGAAAGATAAAGACCTCAAACTGCAAGTGGAAGGTCATACTTGCACCATTGGTGGTTACGATTACAATATGCAGCTTTCCAGAAAACGGGCTCAGTCTGTGCGTCGCTACCTGACGGAATCCTGTTCGATTGAGGCGGAACGTTTGAAGGCTATTGGTCTTGGCTATACCAAGCCGGAGAAATCCAATGCTACCTCAGCCGGGCGGGAGCGCAATCGTCGGGTTGTCTTCCGTGAAATTAAGTAGCTGAGAAGAGCCAGGCACGGTCGAAGCGCTTCTCCATGAGGTCTTGCCGCCGCATGGCTATGTAGTTGGTTGCGGTATCGCCGGTGCCACTATCATCAAGACCCCCGGTGCCCTCTTTAAGCACCAGCACCACCTCGTACTCATTCGCGTTTTCGACAAGGTGGCGGTAGTGCCGGTCTGTTTTGCGACTGAGGCTGTAACCTATGCCCGAGGCGCAAAAGGAAGCAATTACCTTCATCTCGGCTAGTTCTGCACTATCGTAGGCCGGACCGACCACCCCGGAAACTCCGGCCAGGCTCAAGCCGTTAAATTTCTCCACCCAGGTGGCTAGCTGAGCCCGCAACTGGTCATGGTCTTCCGGTAGGGCGAGAGGCTGGCAGCGCTCCATGCTCAAGAAGACCGTGGAGGCGGCAAGGAGTGGTTTTGGAGGCAGGCACTTGCCATCCTCCCTCTCCCGCAAGTCGCCCCTGGCATCTTCCGGGAAGTAATGCAAATAAAAAGACTGCCGGTCTTTTAAGGCACCGGAGTGGCTTTCCCTTCCTTTGGTTAGACTTTCCCTGGTCAAACTCTTGAAGATGGCTAAAATGCCGTCCCGGGGGTAGTCAGGCAGGGGCGGCAATTGCTTGCAGTCAATTTGGGCCAGAAAAAGCATGGCTTCCCCCTGCCTATCCCTGGGCCAGCGGAAAGTTGCAGATGTAAGGGGCTTGCCATACAAGCGGCTTAGCTTACCTTCTTCAGCCCCTGGCGCGGCCCTTTCATTGACCAGAACCACAGACCGTCCGGCCGTGGCTTTCAGGGCCTGGGCCCATTTTTCACCTTCTGCCCCGTAAGGTGTGAGAATGGCGGCCAGCTCTTCTTTCAAGAGTGTTTTCAGTTTCGAATTTTCTTCGGACACTCTGCTACCATTTATGTCGACACTTGGAGGATTTGATGATCAAATGAGCAAGGGCAATTCTTTCACCTGGTATGGCCGCTCGGCAATATGTGCCTTCCTCCTTCTTAATCTTTACCCGGGCCTGGCCTGCGCTCAAGCCAAGCCGAAAAGCAATGCCTCTCCGGCCCAGTCTGCAAAACCTGCCGCCCCGGGTGCTAAGCCTGCCACTGTAGCAGGCGAAGTTTATACCGGCTATCTCATCGATCGCTCCTGCGCTGCGGCCATGAAGATGGAAAATAAGGGTCTGGACAATGGTTTGAAGAATCACACCAGGCACTGTTCCCTTGAACCTTCTTGTTCCGAGTCCGGCTACTCTTTGTACAGCGGCGGCAAATGGTTCGACCTTGATCCAAAGGGCAACGAAATGGCCAGAAAGTACTTTCAGGCAAGTAAGAAAGAAGCCGGACACATTTTCAAGATTACCGGCGTCTTCAAACGAAATGAACTGAGGGTTGCCACAATATCGGAGAATAAGTAGATGAAAAAACAGCTGGTGCCTCTTATTAGTTTGGGGCTGGCTTTATCTTTTGCCTCTGGGGTGAGGGCTGCAAAAATGGATAAATTGAGCCTGGAAACTTCTGCCTTCAAAGCCGGCGCCGCTATTCCTACCAGATTCACCGGCGATGGTGCCGACCTTTCGCCCGAACTTAGATGGAGCGCGGTGCCCAAAGGTACGGTCAGTATTGCCGTTTCTTGTGAAGATCCCGACGCTCCGCGCGGCACCTGGTGGCACTGGATACTCTATAATTTACCGCCTTCTACGCAATCTCTCAAGGAAGGCCTGGAAAAATCAGGCAACCTGGCTTCCGGCGCCATGCAAGGGCTCAACGACTTTGATAAGAGCGGCTATAACGGTCCCTCTCCGCCCCCGGGCTCCACGCACAGATATTTTTTCCGGGTCTACGCTCTTGATAGCAAGTTGAATTTGCCGGCCGGCGCCAAGAAAGAAGCTTTCTCCAAAGCCCTGGCCGGGCATATTCTGGCATTTGGCGAAGTGATGGGCACTTATAAACGTTAGCGACCGGCGGCTATGCCCTTTGAGGGAGTCTTTTCGTGCGGCGAATGGTTGAGAAGACTATCAGTGCATTAGTTTTTCTTTTTTTTGAAATTGTGGGCAATAGGCTATCGACAAATTTGAAAAGCGCTGGTAACTTAAGCGCATTGCTAAGGTTTCGAATTTCAGAGAGCAACCACCTCTGTTGGGGTTGTGGCGCGTCGATCTGTTGTTTCGTTGTATTGAGCCGAGCATCCGGAGTCCCGTTCACACCTGATGGATTTGTAACGACTCCCGGCTCAGCAGGCTGGTTTGCCTAAACAGATTTGTCGAAAATAAGATAGAGCCGTTAGTGGCGCATCCTGGTGATCGCTATCAGGATGCTGCCGCAGTTTTGTTCATCAACGCTCGATCATATGAGTGCTGTCTTCGCCTGTTTTTCTAATGAGGCTCAGTATTGTGTCATTAATTTCAGGTTTTTTGAACCGAAGTCGGAATGCCTCTCGACGCTCATCCGCGGTATCGTGGCTGGTATCGCCGGTGCTCAGCTTGCTCTATGGCTTTGTGCTATGCGCAGCCGCCCAGGCGACCAACCCGCCGGCCATTACCCCAGCTACGGGCGTTTACTCCACCTATCAGTCGACGGCCACCATCACCGCGGAGCCAGGTGCCACAATTTTCTATACGGTCGATGGAAGTCAGCCCAGCCACGGAAGCCCCGTATACAGCAGTGCAATCACGCTGACGAACCCTATGACCATTAAGGCCATGGCCAGTCTCTCAGGCGTGGATTCGACAGTCGCTACCGCGTGCTGCCACACATGTGTAAAGCAATAGCATCACATAGGCTGGAGTACTCGGGAGGTACTTGGTGAAAGGGAATTCGAAAAGTGTGAATTTGATCATTGCTTTATTACTCGCACCAGCATGCTTTACTTGCTGGCTATTCCTATCAAACCTGGACACGCCAACTGTGCATGATCCAGCAATGCAAAAGGTCGTAGTTGCGGTAAAGGATTTACCAGATGGTTCAGTGATCACCCAAGATGCTGTTCAAGAGACTCAGCTACACAAGAAAAGAATTCCGCTTTGCTCGGTTGCTTCAGCAAAAGATGTAGTCCTAAGAGTCTCTGCAGGAATTGAGAAGGGGCAGGTCATAATTATGAAGCGGATTAAGACACCTCGCATGGGGGAGCCAGAAGCGCCATGCGGTGCATGGCCCATTAATGGATCTCAGTAACTTGATTCTCCATTCTGGGGTCCGCTGAAGCCTAGAATCGAATCTGGAGCCGCATAGTCTTTGGCCCTTCCCAAGCTGGGTTAGGGGTCAGAAGCCGCGAATAGGAGAAAAACCTACTGAGTTTGCCAAAAGAGTCATGGACAGCCGATATGGCAAGGGGAACTGGAATACAAGTTCCACGGAATATAGTCAGATAAAGAAATGGGGATCAAGGGCACACTGAACGCATTGGAATCTATATACGCAACCTACCCAATTCTCTTAGACGACAGGATTGTTTATGCAATATGGTTTGACGGAGACTATTCTGGGTTTAACTTGACACAATCTGGAGAAATTGCGGCCTTTCCTTCAGAGGCGGCGGCAAGAGAGTTCGCTATCGTATTGGCTAAAGGACTGCCGATAGAAACAACTGATCTGCTGAATCTAGATGTTTGCAAGAAGTGGATGGCTAAGCCATCTGCACGCTCAGTAAATTGTTCCGCTTTTTTGCGAGCCTACGATGCTGCTAGCGATTATAGAAACTCCATCGCACGTGCGAATTTGGACCTGGGAGATAAATCTCATTTGCGGGTACTAGACAAGTTGTTTTGGGGCTGTAATCTACCGGCAGTTACTCCGAAAGGGAAGTCATACATCCCGATTTGGACGAAAAAAGAAGTTAAGGAACTTCGAACGATGCTGGAAGAGTCCATAGCTGTTTTCGAAGCTAAATTATCTATACAGGTGTGACAGGCCTTGTCCCGAGCGTAGTTGAAAATTTAGGTGATTCCCGCCGGTTTTGGAAGTTTTACACGCGCCAGTTCACTGACAGAGAGTTTGCAGTAATCATGATTGTTGGTATCGGAATTGCGGACGTCGACAAAATCGTAGCTTTGGGCCTTGATGTTTGGGGAAAGAAGCAGGTCCTGGACGTCCACCAGTGAGCCATCGAGATCACTCAAATTTGCCTGCAACTGCTGGAGGATATTGTTGGACGTGCTTTTAGACCACTGTCTACAGCCAATGTCCAGCGATAAAGATAGCTGTCTTTTGATAGGGAGTTAGCGACCGGCGGCTATGCCCTGAGAGGCGGCCCAGTCGGCCAGATCCCCTTTGGCTATGGCCACAGCCATCAGGTCCGGAAATTGGTCTGGGGTGCAGGCAAAGGCCGGTGCGCCCAGTTCCGCCATGTAGGCGGCCATGTTGTGATCGTAGGCCGGCGCACCTTCATCGTTGAGGGCCAGCAAGGCAATCAGTCTTACGCCGGAGCCGGCGATGCGGTAAAGCTTTTTCTTCAGTTCATTGCCATTGCCGCCTTCATAAAGGTCGCTTATCAGCACCAGAATGGTCTCGGAAGGACGGCTGATGAGAGTTTCCGCATAGCCGAGGGCGCCGTTTATGTCGGTGCCGCCGCCCAATTGGGTGCCGAAAATGACATCCACAGGGTCGGCCAGTTTCTCCGTCAGGTCAACTACGGCTGTATCAAAGACGACCATCTTGGTGGAGACGGCGGCAATGGAAGCGAGAACTGCTGAAAAGATGCTGGCATAGACCACTGAGGTGGCCATGGAACCGCTCTGGTCCACGAGCACGATTATGTCTTTCAGGCTGGAGCGCTTGCGGCTGAAACCTATTTTGCGCTCTGGAATAATGGTTTTTAGATCCGGTTGGTAGTGCTTGAGATTGGCATTGATGGTGCGATGCCAGTCCATTTCACTGAGTCTGGGGCGGCTTGTGCGCCGGGCCCGGTTCAGGGCGCCGGTGACGGCCTGGCGCATGGGGTTGGCTAACTTTCTGGTCAGTTCATCGGCTACCTTTTGCACCACCAGCCTGGCAGTGGCCTTGCTTTTGGCAGGCATGGCCGAGGAAAGGGCGGCCAGTGTGGCCACCAGATTGACATCGGGAGTGAGGGTAGAGAGCAGTTCAGGCTCGGTCAACATGCTCTTCATGTTGAGCTTTTCCAGAGCGTCTTTTTGCATCACCGAGACCACGGTGGAAGGAAAATATTTGCGAATATCGCCCAGCCAGCGCGCCACTCTGGGGCTCGATGCCCCCAGTCCGGCCGAGCGCTTATTCGGTTTGCCTTTTTCCTCGCCTTCTTCTTCCTGATCATAGAGCATGGAAAGGGCACCATCCATGGCGGCATCGTCGCTGGTCATGCCGTAGCTGAGGCGGCTTTCTGCGGCAGCGCCCAGGACCAGTCGCCAGCGTCTTATGCGCTCTTGGTCCCTATCCTGGTCGAGGTTCAGGTCTGCGCTTAGGTCATTGATGGTCATGATTCACTCCCAGCATGAGCTGAACTGTTTTGAGAACTTCAGTCAGTAACCGATCGTCGTCCGCGCGCTCACTGGTTTGAGCCAGGGCTGTTTTTCCTGGGCTTTGTACCCGCTCTGAAATCTGTCTTCGCTCCGAGTAACTGAAGGCTCCGAAGGTCTTCCGCAAAAGGGGCAGCAGTTCTTGAAAGGCGTCCGTCTTTATGCCCTTAACCCAGTCGTCCACTATGTGGAAGAAGATAGGATCGTGGATCAAGACCTGGGCGTTATTTGTAAGAAAGCCTTCCAGCCATTGACCGCTATAGCTATGGGCGGAAGCGGTGGAAAGAGCGAAGTGCATTAATCTGACTGTTTCTTCCTGGCTCAGGTAGCTGCATTCGTATAAAAGTTTGGCGCTTCTTCCCGATATCAGGGCCGGTATATTGCTCTTGCTCGCCAGGCGATGCAAGACGACACGACTATCTTCCAGCAATTCCTTTTTGTCGAAGAGGCGCAACGCTTCTTCCATGAGGGTAACTTGTCTTTGCATGCGCCTGGCCGCATCTTCATCAAGAGAAAGACAGCTGCTCTCCAGATTGACGATTATTCGTTCCGTGATACTTGTGATCAGGGTGTCCATAGACTGCGGGTTGTGTCCCCGCACATTGCCGTAACGGGCAATGCCCACCAGGACAGGCAGAGCTTCCATCAGTTCGCCTAAATCGAAACAGGTGGCGCTGCGCTCTCCGACCAGGGTCATGGTCTTCTCCACTGCTTCCAGAAGCCCGCCGTCAAGACTGAGGGAAAGAACATCCACCAGATGAGCGAAAGTGGGGCTGTTTGTGCCCAGATCGATGGCTCTGGTGGTGGCCGCTTGCCTGACGTCCTTGCCCCAGATTGACGCCTCCACGGCTGCCAGACTCAGTGACGGCTGCCATTGCAATTTCCAGGTTTCATGGAAGGTGCTGGTTTTGATTTTTTTCTTTTGCTTTTCACCCCAGGCGATGCCGAGAATTTGCAGGCAGGCAAGGAAACTGCTTCTTTCCAGATCCAGCGGTTTACGCAGGTCCAGCTCCAGTAATTTTTCCAGGGCTTCCTGCTTCAGTTTTAGCCTTGCCGATGTCTTTTGCAGGTCCACCATGAGTGGCGTGCCTGGTACTTCGGCCGGCACATGCCCCAGTTTTTCCCCAACCAGCAGTTTCTTTTCGATGAGGGCAAGCGGCATTTCGTTGCCGGAAAGAACACAGGTGACCAGAGCTTGCTGCAACTCGGTCAGCCCGGCATGGTGCAGGTTTCGCATAGACGCCAGACTTTCCACCAGCCGCACGGCATCGATCACTTGCGCGGAGGAGGCATCGAAGTCTTCCGCTCTCAGTAGTTTCACCGCCTTCACCAGCCAGGATAAAGTGGTATCACTGCCTTTATCGCTGTGGAAGAGATGTTCGTACCAACCGGGCGAGGTAATACCTGCTCCATATCCGCTTTCGAAGGAAAGACGGCTGTTTGTCCAGGGGATCCAGGTGGCTTCCACCTTCAGTTTTGGTAGATCTTTCAGGTTCTCTTTCAGTAGCTGGTTGTCGTCTTTGGCTTTGACGGCTTGAGCCAGTGCCGGACCGTGCCAGGCGCCGCAGACAACGGCGATGCTCTTGTAGCCTTCCTTTTGAGCCTGTCTTATGCAGGTGCGCATGTGGGCTTCGCGCAGGGGCTCTATATAATAGTCTTCGTCGAAAATTTGCTTGTCTTCATCAATCTTGCTTCTCTCTTCTTCTTCGTCTTCTCTGACTGCGGTTCTGAGAGCCGTCATGGCTTCGCTTACTGCTTCGAATATCTGGCTGTCGCTTCTCTGCTCCACCAGTTGTTCCCACCACACTTCCCCTTCTTCATAGCCGGCTAGCGAGGCCAGAGTGCCTATGGGATCGAGGCGAATTTTGTCTGCTTCCGTAAGGTTGCTCATGACCTGGTCGATATTGGCCGATTGCTTTTGTTTGCTCTGCATGGAGAGCCAGTGGCTCTGGGGCAGATCGATAAAGCGGCAGGGAATATGGCTTTGATTGGCATAAAGCATGGCCCGCCATTCCGGCGAAAATTCGGCAAAAGGGTAGTAGCAAGCCAGCTTCGGCATTTCTTTAGCGTATATGAGTAGCGCCACCGGCGGTATCAGTCTGTCTGACTCGGCTGCCTCTTCAGAAGTGGAAGGGGTCTCCGGCGGACCTTGAACGTATTTGATCAGGGCTTCCGCTTCCGGCGGACCTTCGATTAAAACTATGTCCGGCTTGATTTCCTGAAGGGAGGCTTCCAGGCTGCGGGCTGAGCCCGGACCATGATGCCTTATGCCAAGAAGGTGAACTTGGGCCGTGTCGGTTTTATTCTTGCTGGCGATAGTGGTGGTCAATTTCTAAACCTGGTTCTCCGCTTCCTAGTCATTTGCCTTCGACATTGTTCCATGCCGTCTCTTAAATCAAATGCCTGAGGGAGCGGTAGAAATCCTTCCAGCCTTCCCGCTCTTTCAGAACTGTTTCAAGATATTCTTTCAGTACCAGGCTGTCCTGCACCGGATCTTTCACTACGGCACCGACTATGCCGGCGGCCAGGTCTTCCGCTTTCAAGTCGCCGTCGCCGAAATGCCCGGCTAGAGCCAACCCGCTATTCATGACAGAAATTGCTTCGGCGGTGCTCATTGAGCCGGAAGGGCTACGCAATTTGGTTTTGCCGTCGAGGGTGGCACCGGCTCTCAGTTCTCTGAAGATCTGCACCACCCGGCTGATTTCTTCCAGGGCCGGTTTCTCGGCCGGCAACTCCAGGGCCCGCCCCAGGGCTTCCGTGCGCCGAGCTACAATGTCTACTTCTTCTTCCAGCGTGGCGGGCACCGGCAACACCACTGTATTGAAGCGCCTCTTGAGGGCGCTGGAAAGCTCGTTCACTCCCTTGTCACGGTCATTAGCCGTGGCGATGATGTTGAAGCCTTTTACGGCCTGAACCTCGGCGCCCAACTCGGGAATCGGTAAGGTCTTCTCCGACAATATGGTGATAAGTGAATCCTGCACATCGGCGGGAATTCTAGTCAATTCTTCCAGCCGGGCTATTTTGCCGAGCTTCATGGCTTCCATAATCGGACTCGGCACGAGAGCCTGCATAGAGGGTCCTTCGGCAATCAGGCGGGCGTAGTTCCAACCGTAGCGCACGGCTTCCTCGGCGGTACCGGCGGTGCCCTGCACAAGCATGGTTGAGTCACCGCTGATGGCGGCGGATAGATGCTCCGCCACCCAGGTTTTGGCGGTGCCCGGTACGCCCAGCAGTAAGAGGGCCCTGTCCGTGGTGAGAGTGGCTACGGCAATTTCCATGATGCGTTTATTGCCGATGTATTTGGGGCTGACCTCATAGCCGTTTTCCAGCTTGCCGCCCATCAAATAAGTCAGCACCGCCCATGGTGAGAGGAGCCAGCGTGGCGGTTTCTGCCGTTTATCCACGGCGGCCAGTTGGCTCAATTCCTCTTTGAATTGTGCTTCGGCATGCTGTCTCAGGAGATCCGTGGTCGCTTCCATTCTTGGCTTTCCTTATCTATGTGCTTGCAGTTGCTTCTACCTGGGGGCGATTTTTTCACTGAAGGCGGTTTCAATTTCCATACGCAAATTGAGGGTTTCCGCTATTTGCAAAAGAGGGCGGACGAAGTAAGAATTGAGTTCGCTGTCTTCAGTCACCTGGTAGAAGTCAGGGGCTCTCTCGGCGGCCGAAAGGTGCATTTGCGAGGCGAATTTTTTCACATTGGTGGTGAAGGTGTAGCTCAGGGCCGGAACCTTCTCACGACTCTCCTTCAGTATGAAGTCTAGTATTCGGGCGGTGAATTCCTTGCTCCAGTTGAAGTCGGTTGACTCCAGGTAATTCCAGAGATCTAGTCTGGGTGCCCCGAGACTACCGGGCTTGGCCCAGCGGGGCAGCCGACTTAAGATAAGCGCCTCGGCCAGATCTGCGGGCAGGGTTTTAAGAAAACGCAGACCGGCACTGGTTTCTGTCAACTTGTCGGAAGCGTGGTTGACCAGTTCTTCCTGGAAGCGACGAAGTTCCCGAGCCTGCGGTTCCTTTTCGCCAGTGGCGGCAAAAGTAGCGAGGGATTCCAGCAAGCCTCTGGTTAGAACATCGCTCCATTCATCGCTTGCCAGAATCAGTTCGACAATTTTGGGCGGCGGCGCCAGGCTGCTCCAGAAAGAAGGAGCCACTCTGGAAATGAGAATGAGGAGTCGCCTGGCACCGGCTCCCATATTGCTGTCGAATGTATTGGTCAGACCGGAGAGCGGTAGATCTTTCATAGTCTCATCGAGGGCTGCGGCATTTCCCTCGTCAGCCAGATTGATCTCCAGCTTGCCTCCCTTTAGTTGAACCTGCTCCCCGAGAAAGTCTTGCAGGCGCTTTTGCAGCGCTGAGCCGCAGATTCGAGTGAGGAAATCGCATGCCACTTCTCGCACTTCTTTGCGCTTGTCTTTAAGGGCGGCTCCGCTCAAGAACTCTTCATCGTTTATGCTCAAGAATGGCTCCAGAGATTTCAGGAAGGTGACCCTGCTCTCTACTGTTTCACCGGCCCATGAAGCAGCCAGAGTCTCTCTGGCTAGATTTGCATCAAGACTGCGCAAGAGTTTTAGACTTTCCAGCCGTTCGGTGGGAGACCCTTCTTCAAACAGTTTTATCAGCTCGGCCGCTTCCGCTTTCCTGGGGGCAAAATACATGTGCCAATCAGGGTTGACCTTTACCAGCCAGGGAAGAGCTTCGCCGCCGCAGGTCAGTAATTTTTCCCTCAGGGCTTCTTTATCTTTGAGTTTCTCAAGCAGCCTGGGAATGCTATGCCGACTGAGACGGTAGCCACCTTCCCTGCAAAGATCAAACCAGCGCGCCAGAAAGATCTGCCCCACCGGGCTCAAGTCGTCTATCAACTGATTCAGCATCGATAGGGCCGCCGCCGGTGCCTCAGGTAAGTGCTCCGGTTGGCAGGGCTCAAGGTTTACCTGGCTCAGCCTCTCTTCTTCCGCGCGGCTGGGTTGGCTGCCTAGGGCTCGCAGTGCCGTGCTTATCAGGGCTAATTGATTTAAAATCAAGGCTTCCGGCATCAAGTCTTCCCGGGTAGCTGCGATTTTCTGGCCTTCCGTTTCTGCCGCGGAGGCGGCTGCCTTTTCCAATTGTCGCAGGGCATTTATTGTTGCACCGTCAGTAGTGCGGGGTTGGGGTAAGTTGAAGGTGCGGCTCCTAGTCCCTAGCACACAGGTTGCCACCATCTCCTGGAAAAGAATTCGGGTTTGACTCATACCTGCACCCCACGATTCAGGTTTGCTTCCTGATCTGTTTTGTTTTCGGATCTGGAAAGTTTCAGGTACTGACCTTCATTGGTGAGTGCCGCCAGGGGTGAGAGCGTATGACCGTCAAAGAGACCGAAGAGCGTCAGAGCTTTGCCGGTACTGAAAGCTAGCACCATCCATAAATCCGCCTGGTTGCCGGTTACTTCCGTATGGGTGCCGTCTTGATCGCGCAACCACCAGCGCCCTTCGTGCTGGAAGAGGAGAGCCTCCGTAAAAATCACCGGCATATTCTGGTGAAAGGGGCAAAGACTGAGCCACTGACTCCATTTTTGTCTAGTACTACCGGCAGTAGCACCTTCCGCCGGCTGGAAAATTTCGGACAGGGCTTCCCCCTGTGCTTTGATCAGCGCTCTCAGGGGGGTGTTGGATGGGAAATAGACTATTTCTCCTGTGAAGCTCTTGCCCGGCACAAGCAGTCTTTCGAAAGGTTGAACGCCGTGGGCGAAGGCTAGAATCAGCGCTAATTTACCGCTTTCTTTGCCCAGTAAGTAGGTTCTTTGCACCCGCAGTCGGTCTTCCTGCGTGACATACTGGCCAAGCACCAGAAATGTATCCTTGAGCCCATCTTCTTTGAGCAATTCTTCCTGACTGTGAGTGAAGCCAAGCGCGGAAGCAATGTCTTCCTGCAAAGCGGGATTAAGCAGGGCTTTGTTCTTGTAGGCTTGGGCAATCAAGCGCAGTTGCCCCAGATTGAGGAGGAGATTTTCCTGCCAGGGGTCGGAGTTTGGCGAGGCCGCTCTGGTTGTAGTGTAGCCGGCGGCTTCATTCAACCGCCTGGCCAGTCCCGGCGCCTGTGCGTCTACCAGGCGTGCAGCTCTTTCTTGCCAGAAACTGTTGGGTTTGCTCTTCAAGTTTGCCGTGCCCTGCCGCACCAGATCTTGTAGAAAGAGATTGAGTTCATCAAGACCGGCCTCAACCTTGTCCAGGCGGTCCTGCCTTCTCTTCTCTTTGGCTTGTAGAAGTTTTTCCTGTTCTTCCTCTGAGCGCGGTGCCTCCTCTCGTTCTTTCTTCTTTTCCGACTTTTCCGAGCGGGAAGCAAGCCATTCGCTCACCCAGCCCGGAGCTTCGGTTTTGGCGAAGATCTCATTTTTTTGCAGTGCCAGCAGGAAGAGGGCCAGTCCGTGCTTGCAAGGGAATTTCCGGCTCGGGCAACTACATTTGAAGGCCGGTCCGCTCAGGTCCACTCTGGTCTGGTAAGGTTTGGCGCCGCTGCCCTGACATTCCCCCCAGAGTGCTCTATCGCTTGCTCCCAGATTTTGCCATTTTTTCTCAACGGCAAGTTCCCTGCCGCTTTTGACAGAGGAGGAGTCGGGAGCCAGTTCTAGAACTTGCTCAGGAGTGTAGGCGGCTTTCAGATCGCTCATGCAGCAATTATAGAAGCGCCGCCCCTGCCGATTGGTGCTTGACTATTCTACTTTAAATAGACTTTTGCCTTTTAATCTATTTTGATGACGTTGCGATGGAACCTGGTGATGATATTGGGATCTGGGCAGAGTCTGAGTTTACCCTCTACCTTGTCGTCATAAGGAATATGATTGAGAACATAGCGAATACTTTCAAGCCTGGCGCGCAATTTGTTGTTGGCTTTGACAAGAATCCAGGGGCTGTATGAAGTATGGGTCTTGCTGAACATTTCTTCTTTATAGTGGGTGTACTGTTCCCACTTGTTTTGTGCCTGTTCATCAATTGGGCTTAGTTTCCACTGTTTGAGCGGGTTCTGCTTTCTTGATTCGAAGCGCTTGGCTTGCTCTTCCTTGGCAATGGAGAACCAGAATTTGATCAAGATCAAACCGTCTTCATAAAGCATATGTTCAAATTCTGGAACCTGCTGCATGAAGCGCTGGTATTCAGCTTTGCTGCAAAAGCCGTTCACCGGCTCGACTACGGCCCGGTTGTACCAGCTTCTATCGAAGAAGACTATTTCGCCCGGGTTGGGCAGTTGCACAGAGTAACGCTGAAAATACCATTGTCCCTTTTCGGCGTCGGTGGGCTTGGGTAGTGCCACCACTCTCATGGCTCGGGGATTCAGGTGTTCGGTGAAACGTCTGATGGTGCCGCCTTTGCCGGCGGCATCGCGACCCTCGAAGATGATGGCTATACGTTTGCCGTTTTCAGCCACCCAGCGTTGAAGCTTCACCAATTCGATTTGTAGCCTGACCAATTCGTCTTCGTACTTGAGCTCGTCAAGCACATCCTTCAGTTTAATTTCGCGATTGCGCAGTAGTGAAATGAGACCCTTATTGGTATTGAGGCGGCTCAGATCGTCATGGGAAAGCGGAATGGTGGCGCGCTTGATTTTCTTTTTCTTTTGCTTGCTGTCGACTTTGCCGGTATCAAGCTCGAGACCCGCTGAGATGGTCTGCTGGACACCCTTGCCGTTGTTTCCGGCGGCCTGTGTTTGACCGGCAGCGGTTAAATTCTCGTTGTGGCTGTTTTTATCGGTCAGAGACTCGGCGGCGATTTGAAAGTCTCCGGAATCGTTTTGTTTGGCCGTCGCTTTGTTGTTCTTTTCTGTGTTTTCCGTCGCGATCAAGGTAATACCTGATAGAGGTTTCTTGCCGCCATCGGATTTTTTGTCTCCAGCCATCAGTACTCCTCGCCGCTTGCTGTCGCCAGTCTACACTGAGTTATGCCCGGAGCATAGGCATTTTGCTCGCTGCTTACCTTAAATGAGGCTGCTTCAGTTATAGTTGGTTGTCTTAGCGGAATTAACTCCTTCGAGGGCTGTCATGAGAGTACCGAATTCATTTTTAACCGCGCTTGCTCTTTCCCTTTCCCTGGGATGTGGGCTGCTTAAGCCGGTAGCTGCTCAGGTGAATGAGTTCAATACGGTGGTTTTCGGCAATAAGATTCCACTTTTTCTAGATGACCCTACAGGCGGCATGCCTCTGCGCACCACCACCAATGATCACAGCGCTTTTGTGCCCCGTATAGCCGGTGCCAAAGTCTTGCTCTTCAATCCCTCCGGCAATACCTTCTTGACCGTGGAAGGTGATACGGCTTCGCTCTGGCGCAGCGATAGCGGCTCACAGTTACTGGCTCTGCAACACGGCGGCCCAATTTCCTGGGTAGGCTACGGCCGCGACGGCTCCTTCATTGTTACCGGAGGCAATAGCTGGTTGCGCACCTGGAGCCCCAGCGGTGAATATCGCAAACAGTTTGACTTGCAGGGGCAACTGATGAAACTGGTGGTCAGTGCCGACGGCCGTTACCTGGTGGCCGTCACCGCCGATAGTATTCAACTCTGGAGCACGGCCGACGGGCTTTTGCGCACAAAAATTCCAGTCACCAATCGCATTTCTTCTCTTGTCATTAGCCCCGATGTTAGTCAAATTGCCGTACTAGATGGCTCAAATTGTGTGCTGTGGCGGGTTGCCGATGGGCAAATCATCGGCACCATCGCCCATCAATTGCCGATTCGAGCTGCTATGTACAGCCCCGACGGCAGCAAGCTTCTGGTATCCACTGCCGACTGGACCTATTTGTGGGATCCGCGCGGCTTCCGCAAAATTGCCGATGTGCAATATGGCGGCGGCTACCGCTAACTAAATATCTTCATCGTCGTAGAGGTAAACGTCAAACCAGATAGGCAGGCGCTGATTGGCCAGGCGGCGCATGATGTCGGGTGTGAGAGCCGGCGTCGTATTCCAGGAAGTGGCATGCCAGCCCACTACAACATCGACCATGAAGCCCTGGTCTTGTAATTGTTTGAGCACGGTACCGGAGCCTGACAGTTGGTCCATGAGCCAATCCAGGTGGGCGATGGCATTATTGCTTTTCACTTTCTGCCGACTGCTCAGAAGCCAGCCTCCGGATGGAGCTTTCTTCCCTGGCTTTTTCGTCCAACCGTAGGCATCATCGCCTTTACGCCAGGATACCGAAGGGCTGATCTCTAGCAAGCTGGTGATTTGCTCGGGGTTGAGTTCGGGATGATAAATGCGCAAAGTGGCGCGAACTCTTTCCGGTTGGGTGTCTACCGCTCTTTGAACTGTCTCTGAAGGTTTGGAAGTCAAGGTTGTCCCTCTCCAGAAAGGCTTTTCTGGCCGCAATTGTCCGACCGGTTCATTTTAGCTCAGTTGTCCTTAAAGGTCCTGAGCCGGCTGTAAAGGAGAGGCGAGGGCGGACCTTCTCCTGCGAGCCTTGCCGTACTTTCATCATTGTCAACCGCTGTAAATGGCACTACCCTCAGTGTTCGAGCCTGGAGGTAGTGGTTATGAAACCGGTTACTCTAAAGGTGTCCTGTTTGAATGAGCCCGGTGTTTCTGATGCTGTCGCTCCTGCGGTGCCTTGCGCCGGAACCGATGGTCTGAGAGTGGGTATCAGCTCCTTTGCCGCCTGGATGCTTGGAGTCGGTTCCATAATTGGTTCCATGGCCTGGCTTATCCACGGTCCCATGCTGGCACGAGCCGGGTCACTGGCCTGTTTGACGGCCTGGTTCATCGCCGGCATTATGGCTTTGCCTTTGGCTTTGATTCTCATGGAATTGTCCTCCATGTTTCCATCAGCGGGCGGACCCTATGTATATAAGTTCTACGCCCTCAAGCGTCTCATTCCGGGAAGCGGTGAGTTGCTCGGCTTTTTGACCGGCTGGCTCTTCTGGATTGCCATTATCGTGGGCGTGGCCTGCATGGCTAATGGGCTTGCCAACCTGCTTTCCACCATGCTCTTTGGCTCCACCGCCGCTTCACCTTTCTGGTTCTCACCCCTGGTCATTCTCCTGTTGTTTGGTACTACTACCCTGTTGAATTTGCAAAAGGTCGATACAGCCGCTCGCATCAGCAATCTCTTTACCTTCCTCAAGTTGGCTATGGCGCTTGTCTTTGCCCTTCTGGTGCTCTGTGCGCCCGGTGCTTCCCTGAGCAATGTGCTGGCCTGCCGCAATCAGTCCGTACCTTCCGACTTCTGGAGCAGCGTTGCTTCCGTGCTGATGCTGGCCATGGCCGGCTTCTCCTTCCTGGAAATGACCGGCTGTACCGCTGCTGAAACCAGGGACGCGCAGCGGAGCGTTCCCCGGGCCATGTTTATGACACTGATAACGGTGGCAGTGATATATATTTCCATGTGCGTGGCGGTGAGTGCCTGTGCCAGGTATTCTCTCAGCATCGACAAGTCTACCCTGGTGGTGGCAGGTACTCTGGTGCCGGCTACCTGCCCGGGTCTGGCCGGTTTGATTGGCGGACCAATCTGGGGCAATATCTTCTCGGCGGCAGTGGTGGCATCCATTGTCGGCTGCGGTTTTACCGCTCTCATGGGCATCGCCCGCGTCAGTTATTCCATGGCATTGACCAATCTCTTCCCCCGGCAGTTTGCTCAGGTTTGCAGCCGCTCCGGCGTGCCCAGGTATGCGCTCTGGTTTCAGTTCTGGTGTTTGACCGTCATCGGTGTGGGCGCCAGTGTTCTTGGTCGCACTGGACTCTTCCCTGATGCCTACACGTTTCTAGCGGAAGTCTTTGGTTTTCTCTATGCCTTTGTGGCCATGCTCTATGGACTTTGTGTGGTCTCCCTGCGTTATACCGACCCTCACAAGGAAAGAGCGTTTCGCATCGGCAAAAGCGGCAATGTTGCAGTCTGGCTTCTAGCTATTCTAACTTGCTTAATCTGGGGTTATGCGGCATTCTATTGCGTCAAATTAGTTCATCAGGCTGCCGGCGCTCTCATTTTACTTTGCGGCGTGCCAATCTATTTTCACTATAAGCGTGTCAACAGTCGGTAGTCGTTAACTTTCGACACTGAGCACTAGCGGCGGTTGTATCTTAGCGACCTTGATTATTGTCGCGGCGAGGTCCGCCGCGGTCTTGACCTTGACCGCGACCGCCCTGTCCTTTGTTACCGCCGGGACCACCCGGTGTTTCGGGGCGAGGGTCGCGAATGCGACCGGATATAACATCAGAAACTATCTGATGCACTCGGTTGTACTCGGGTGTACCGGGCGTAAGAATTCTTGCCACCACAGACTGCGCCAGAGACTCGTTGGCTTCGCGCATTTTGTCGGTCTGGCTCGTATCACGCCCGTCTTTGCGCGCCTTGAAGGAATCTTGATCGGCTTTCTTACCGAAGTTGACGGCGTCCATGAGGGTCTTGAGGTCGCCCATGTTTTCTACGCGTGGCGCCAGAATTGACAGCATCTCTGCATATTCAGGCGCATTCGTGGCCGGCTCGAGTTTGCCGAGCATATTCTTGACGGCTATTTGATCCTGCCCGCCCAATTCCAGTAATCTGTCTACCAGTTTGGCATTTTGCGGCGTACGCACGGTCATGGCTTGCTCCAGCACCGACATTCTATCGGCCACTGTGTTGCGCGGAGGGGTTGATTCGCGGTAGCGAGGATTGGCCATCTCCACCTGGCGCGACAACTCCAGCCAATTCATCAGTTGGGGATCGAAGTCGTGCGGATATTCGTAATAGCCGGTCTCCGGGTTACGGGTTGAATAAGTGTCACGCAACTGTCTGGCATACCAGGAAGGCAGCGCGTCTGTCACTACCTGCCCGTAGTCGATTGGCTTGCGCTGCTCAGCCGGCAGCATTTCGTTGGCTGCCTTTTGCATTTCCAGGGCTGTTTCCAATCTGTAGGCAATATGGTCGGTGACATTTTCCGGCAGTCGTCCGCTAGTTTGTAGCTTTTCAGGCTCCGCCAGGAAACGGCGCAGAGTGGAGACGTTCAGCGGCGAACTTTCAGGATTTGTCACCAGCGCTTTCACTTCCGGTCGACCCAGTACGCCGCTACGACTCATGCCCATGGCGGCCAGGTTGGTCAATTCAGGCGGAGCGCCCGGCTTGTCCACTGGTGAATGCAGATACTTGAGCCAATTGAGGAACTGAGCGTCGGACATGGAACCGATATGGTCGCTCAATAGATGCGCTCTTGCTTGTTTTGCTGTGCCGGTAGCGGTCTCGAAGTCTTGAATGAGACGCTCGGGATAAACCGTTACCTTGCCGGGTTCGTGCACCACCGATGGTGTGTCACCGGCTTCGGTTGTTCTTGCCGTCTGCGGCTGAGCGTCAGCTACCGGTTCAGCCCCTTGATTGGAGCGGAAGCGGCTGAAATAATCGGTGCCCAGGCGGGCGTCTATCATAGCCGTCACGTCACCGTATCTGGTGATCTGTGCATATTGATGCAAAACCGAATGATGATCGGGAAAAGCATCGGCCCACTCTTTGATGCCTTCGCGCAAGATCATATGTTCTTCGGCGTTTCTGGGTCGAAGCTGCAAAATGGAGCGCAGCAAATCTCTGGCAGGGGCCGGCGTGTCGCCCCAGTCTAAAGGTTTCTGATTGGCCACTGGCTTTTCCAGGTGGCCGGCTGCGGCTGAAACTTCTTCAACCAGCTTAGTGACCGGGGTTTCGCCTGTCAGCTCTCGCACTAATTGCAGCGACTTCTGAGCCACGGAAAGATGTGAACCAACGTCCACTACAGCACCCTCGGCGTTGGGCACCAACCCTTGTGTGCCGTCGAACTCTGTGGCTTGACGCCAGGCATGCTCCACCAGGCTTTTGTATTCGGGACCGAGGGGATCTACTCCCGGTTTGGTTGCTTCCTCTGCCAGGCGCAGGGTCTCTTTAGCTGCGGCGACGGTTTCCGGTGTGCCGTTCAGGGCCGTTTCAATCAGTCTCTGTACTTGCGTGTGACCTTGTTCACCGACGTCCTGAGCGATTTTCTCAAGTTGGGCTCGCACTTCCTGTCCGCGACCGGCACCGAATTCCAGGAAGTTGAGCACGTCTTTGGCGGTGGCTCCTTCCGCCAATACCGTCTGCGCCAGTTGAATGCCCTCATCGAAGACCGGCTTTTGGGCTTCGGTCATTTCATAAGTGGCTTTGGTGGAAGCATTGGTTCCATCGTTTTGTTCGACGGGCCTTTGGACGGAGCCGTCATCTTCTACAGCTGGCTTCTGCGAGGTTCCGTCGGTTTCGACAGCGGCTTTTGGAACAGTTCCGTCGCTTTCTGCAACCGGCTTTTGAGTGGTTCCATCTTCAGCGGTTGCCGGTCTTTGCACTTCGGTTTCAGGGGCCGGTTTTTGAACGGTGCCGTTGCCATCCGGGGCGACCTTGCCCTGCAATTCCGCCTCTACCGCCGGCTTTGCTGCAGTATTATCGGGTGCTGCTTCTTTTGGTGTGGCTGTGCCGTCGGCGTCTACTAGAGGTGCCTCATCGCCGGCAAAGCCGCGGTTCAGTTTGGGGCTGGTTGCCTTCAGTTCGGCGGCTCTTGCCTGCATAAGGCGGCCGCCGTGCACCATAGATGAGCCTGTGGCGCCGGCTGCTGCATCGGTCAATGCTTGCAGAGCCCCCCGTTTGGCTATCTTGGCCAGGTTGAAGTCTTCGCCTGCGGTTTGCTGCCTGATGAATTCTTGCGAGGAGCCGGTAGCCAGACCAAAAGTTGCACCCATACCGGCATTGGTCAGTACTTGACCTTCGCGAGTGAACATACCGATGCGAGAATTGGCTATGGAGGTCATGAGCGGCGAGGTCTCCGCCGCCCTTCCGGCTGCACCGGCCAGGCTCTTGAAAGTGCCGTGGGCGCCCATGAAGAGCACGGCGTCCATGGCCATGGCGCCGGGGTTGACGGCGCTGCCGGCAGTTTTTACCAGACCATCAGATATAGACCTGCCGGTTACCTTGCCCTGGGCGTCTAAATAGTTGTTCGCGGTCAGACCGGTCTCATAAAGACGCGAGAGCCCGCCTAAGGCCACACCTTTAGCTGCCACGTTGGCGTATTCGAGGCCGGCGGACATGCCTGCTGTTTTACTGCCTTCCCCCAGAAGGGACCGCGGTCCCAGGTAGTCGAAGGTCTTCTTCATGGCGAAGCCCTTGGTGCCGCCCATTAAAGCATGCACCGTGGCTGAACCAAGGTCGTCGTTCAGTCTGACTTGCTCGGCGGCATTGACGCCCACCGATGCGGCCAGCAAAAGCTTGCCTTTGCCGCCGGCAAAGAGAGGCACGGCCTTGGCGAAGCTGCTTGCGTAGAAGTTGACTTCTTCCTGGTGCTCGACGGCTTTTCTATCTTTATCTATGGATTCGCGAATGGCCGGTGTCATTGCCGAAAGAGCGGCAGTGTCGCCTCGTTTGGAAGCTTCGTAGGCTTTCAGCCCTACTTCCTTCATATTGTCGAGGGAGCCTTTTTCTACGTTGTAGAAGGTCTCCACGGTTTTATCGAGTAAAGACTTGCTTTCGTTTGCCTTCTCGCGGGTCATTATCTCGCGGGCCAGGGCGCCGAGAGGGTCTTCGGTTTTGAAGTCGTCTGGGGTGACTTCCCTTAGTTTGTTTCTGTGAAGTTCCGGAATATCAGCCATTTTACCGCCAGGAAAGCTGAGCAAAGAATAGATACTGTCTAGATTAAGGGGTGGCAGGCGGGGCTTCAATGGGGAAACCACCATCCATATCTGTTATTCCCGACTTTTCGAGGGATCTGGTGGGGCGGACGAAGAAATTGGCTTTTGAGATGGGGCTAGGTTGCGCGCGAGACTGCCTTAGAGCCGTGGATTTGCTTGTCTTGGCGCCTGTTCGTTCCTTATGGTACAGTTCTGATAAAGCTTGGAGGTTGAGATGAGCCTGTCGCTTAATCCTGAAGTTCAGAAGCTTATCGATGAGCGTGTTAAATCGGGGCGCTACGCATCTGCTGAAGATGTTGTGGTAGCTGCCTTGCTGACACTTGATCAACAGGAATGGCTTGGTGATTTCTCGTCAGGCGAGCTTGATGGTTTGTTGGCGGATGGAGAGCAAAGCATTGTTCGGGAAGGAACGGTGGATGGAACTGAGGCTTTCCATCTCAGGCGAGCGAGGCGGTTGGACGGGCGAACTCCGTGACCTATCGCATATCTCGGCTCGCGAACTCTGACATAGAGGCGATCTGTGACTATGTTGCCAGAGATAATCCCGAAGCCGCCGATCGACTTGATTTGCGTATTCATAGCACTATCGAGATGCTGTCTCAGTTCCCTAAACTGGGGCACGTGCGCAAGGATGTCTCAGCAGATGGTTATCTTTTCTGGTCCGTTGGCGTCTACGTCATAGCTTACAGGATGCATGGCACGCAGTTGCTTGTAGTACGTGTTTTGCATGGGGCACGCGATTTCCGAAAACTCTTTGGTGAGTAGTTCCGACCCAACTGCCCGGAGCTTTAGCCGTCCCAGTCGACTGAAACGGCTGCCTTGAAAGAGCCAGAAAGGCTGAATATGCTTTGATAGTAAAAGAAAATGGGGCAGACGAGGGGACTCTGCTTGGGGTGTTTTGGTGGTTTCGGGATATTGCCTGAATCGACGCGCTGATGAGCCTTCCGAGGCTTCGAGTGAGGACCGGCATATTAGGCATTTCAGGCATAAATTACCCCGTCAGTATCACAAAAAGTATCACATCTAAAAGACTCAGCAGCCTGGATATATGGGCGCTTGTCTTTCTGGAGCCCTGGTTTTGAAAAGGGAAGGGCGCGGACATCCAAAATTCTGAATGTCTCAAATACATTGATATATTGATTACTAGTCGGCTATGCTGCCGATTGCTTCGGCGCTGCCGGTCCCGGTTGCATTTGCCTACGCAATTTGCGCTTGTATCGCCGTGCCTGTCCTTGTTTCCGGCTTCTTGATAGGTCGCTATCAACAAGAAAAAGCCAACGCGTTCGACGCTGGCTTCTCGTGGTGCGGGTGCGCTTCTCGGGGCTTTACGCGGCTACCAATTCTCTCGCTGCTTCCGGTTTCGCTGTCTGTGTCTTGTGTCGGTCGATCACGTTCTTTACTGATGATTTGCTTATTCCGACTTCTGTCGCAATTTGCCCGAGCGACTTACCTTCTTCCTTTAGCCTCAATATGCGCTCCTCGTGTTTGCCGGTTTTGAAATTGTCGCCCTTCTCGCGTCCGATGACTTTCCCTCTGGCTCTTGCGGCTGCCATGCCAGACAGGGTACGTTCGATGAGAAGTTCTCTCTCGAATTGCGCCACACCGCTTAGGATCGTTGCCATAAGTTTGCCGCTTGCTGTTGCCAAATCCATCTGCATCCCGCTCTGAGCGATAACGCTAACATTCCGGCTTTCCAAAGTTTCAAGCGTAGAAATCAGGTCGGCGGTCGATCTGCCCCATCTTGAAAGCTCAGACACAAGCACGGCGTCAATCGCCTTCTTCTGTGCGAGTTTCATTACTTGGTTGCGGGCTTGGCGGTCGTTCTTCGCGCCTGAAGCGGTTTCGCTGTACTCGCCTACTACCTCATAATTCATGCGCCTTGCAAGCTCTCTCAGCTCGTTTAGCTGGCGCTCACAGCTTTGGTCTTTGGTACTGACTCTGGTGTAGATTGCAACTCTCTTCTTCATAGTAATGCGCCTCGTGCAAAATGGGGTTCTGGAATTTAGAGCCGGGATGACTGACCGTGCGGTCTTCGATGTGTCGTGCAATTTGGCGATGGTCATTTTGCACACGCTCGATGTGCATATACTCCCACGAAATCGGCTCTGCGCCTAGTTTTCGGAGCGGTGCTAATGGATACAGTTTATTGCGGGCGCCACTACTGCCGGTGCTAGCGCTATCTGCGCCACGCGACGGGTACCACCCCCAAGCGCCAAACTCGCCTTCCTCCCTACCCCTCGCCCGATTTGCGCCAAAATTTCGTATCCCCCGACGACGCAACTCAGCACATAAGGCTGTGCGGCTCAGAAAGCCACAAGAAAATCATGCGCCTTGTGATTGCCTTCGGCGCTCGATTGATGCGGCTTGTCGGGGCATATAGCGGTGTTAAATAAGGTGCGCGGGATGGCTGGCAGCTGCCGGTTCGGAAGGAAGCGGCGAAATCATTCAATGAGACGGTGCCTTGCTCCGAGCGCTCATGCTGAAGTCACAAGCGCCCTAATAATTTCTGCGCTACTGTGCCCGTGCCCGTCGCCGCCTTCCCAACACTTGAACCACTTACCGTTGTGCTTATTGATATTGAGATTGTCCCCTGCTGTATCTTTGCCTTCTACTGCGCATGCGGGACAACGTGTCGAATACCAATCGGCAGAAATAGCGGTAAGCTCGTGCTCTTCAAAGACGGTGAGTAGATCGATTAATTCAACTGGTTCCTTGCCGTCATTCTGCGCTGCTCGCTCTGCCCTTTGCTGGGCTTCCTGTAAGGCTCTTCTCTGGTCTTCCTTGTACTCTATCGCCTGCTGCATTTGACCGATCTTCTTGAGCGTCTGAGGCGCGTCATACGGTTGTCTGTTGATGTAATCTAGCTGTGCCGTGATATCTTGGGGTGCGTCTTCAAACCATCCCCTGACGCCGCCTGCGCCGGGCTTGTTGTGAATTCCGAGGGGCAATCGGACAGAGGACAAACCGATCTTGTTCCTTTCTTTCGGGCTCTGTTTCGGGAAAAATTCGATCGCTGGATTTAAGCCCAGGAAGGCAAGAAAGGCGCGGGAAAATGCCGCCAGCTCAAGAGCCGGGACAGGCTCGGAGAAGAATAGCCAAACGTGACCAAACCTTTCACCCCTGCCGCCTTCCCTCACCGGGTTTAAGCCAAGCTCTTTCAGCGCACTTACAAGTTCCTCACCGCCTGGCTCATTCGCGTCGAAATCCCAGCAGCACCATTTACAGCAAAACACTTCGTCCAGGGCTGCTATAGACAGCGTGTCCGAGACAGCCGAGGGCAGAATGTGGCGGCGGATGTGCGCGAGCCCTAATGGTTTGTAGTCCTTGTGCCCCGGCTTCTTCCGGCAGTATGTGAGTCGGTGCGTCTGTTTCTTTGGCTGCCAGATCAGGAGCTGGTGAGACCAGAGAAAAGGTGTGTTGATGAAACGCTCGAAGAAAAGGGAAAGCAAAGACAGCGGTATATCCACTGTATGCTTTTCCTCCTTTTCCCGAACTGCCCGTTTTTGCTCAAACCCTAGCTGCATGGCTTTTCCCGTTTTCCCGGCGCATTAGGCGTAAATTGCGGGATTGATGCGGCGAGCTAGCGCAGGACGCCCGCCAGTTTCGATCCTAATCGGTCCAGAAACCACGTTAGCTCGCTCCAGAACCTTTAGAATCTGGTGCCACTGTTCAGCGGGCATGTTCTTACTCGCAAAGACGGACGGCGCCTTCGTGGTTCCCTTTTCGGGCTCTCTCACTAGCGACTCAAGAAAATACTCTCGCCTCTCGGAAACGAGCCACTCATACAGTTCATGGGCCCTCTTGTTAGTCGGCGCTTTGGAGTCTCCCATTAAGAAGTAGGCAGCTTGAGCGTGGGGAACCGCTTGGTCGTAGAATCTTATAGCGGCCGACATTGTGTCACCATCGATCTCTACCTTTGTCGCATTCTCAACGTGTTTCGCAAAGTGGATTAGTCCGGCAATTCTCAAGATGGTGCCTTGGCTCTTAGTTGTCCAGTCCTGAATCGCAGCGAGATCTCTATCGTCGCTCTTCCCGCTGCTATCAGTCCCGTGACGCCGTTCCAGGCTACTCCACCACCTTTTGTATAGTGCCCTGGCCTGAGGATCGAGAACAAGAACCGGCGTGTAAACTGTCCCCTCTACTGTATTCGCATGCTCCGGCAATAGCCTTAATAGGCGCATCATTCGGTCTTTGTAGTCATGCTCAACTTCTGGCGGTACCTCTGTTGGCTCTTTCTCAACACTTCTTTGACCAACCAAAGAAGTGGGAACGCCATAGATAAACCGACCTGCGCCTCCTCTCGCCCTGAACTTTCCTTTAGAACCAGAACCGCCAGAAGCAAGACTACTTAAGATAACTGGCTGCACCGCCAACCCCAGGGTGATTAGCGGGCGAAGAAGTTCATACATAACACCACCGGCACGATTGTCATTAAAATACTCTCCGAAGAAGGCATGCAATAGCAGGTCTATATCAGCCTCGCCCGCGTTATAGAGACCGCAAACGAGATCGAAGAGTCCACCCTCGGCGCTCAGTATCCCTATCTTCTCGCCATTCTGCTTGAGGATATCCCGAATCCCTTCCATCGTGCCTTTGCTTACGTAAAGAAGTGGCTTTGGAATAGCGGTTTTCAATACTTCCTTTAGCTTCGCAATCTCGCTCAAGGCTTGCTCTGCATCGCCAGTTTCTGCCGCCTCTTTCTTCAGTCTCTCGATCCTTCTCTTTGCGATATCGATCTGTTCATTGCGGGCCTCGCGTTCTTGCTCGCCCCTCTTGCCCTCCTCCACTTGCCAGTCGCGCAAGGGCTCCGTCATAGCTTTGAACACTGGGCTCTTTTGATTGCCTGGCGGTAACACAGTTACGGTCCAGATAACCAACTCTTCTTTGTGGCTCTTGCTCAGTCCCTGCACTAGCGCTTTCCCTTGTAACACGGTTGCCAATGCTGATAATCCCAGCAAGGTGGCCATGGTCACCGGCGTCTGAGTGTTGTCCGCAATAGCTCTCGCATATTTTGCGAACCATTCAGGCATAAACTCTGGCGTGATCTCTGAGCATCCCAGGAGACCTAAGTCAGGCTCCCCCCAGGTTTGACCGGGAAAACGGGAAAAGTCACAGGGCTTGATTTCGTGAGTTTTCGCCACCTCGGGAAAAGGAGGAAAAGTCCCCTTGGTTTGTATATGTGCCATGATCTCTTGTGCAAACTGTTCCGGCTGCCGCTTGTGCTTTCGGTTAAGTTTGCCAATATCCTCGACGCTCATTTGTGCGCCGCTTGCTTTGGCGCTTTCGCTTGTGTATGATTCTTCCATTGGTTTTCAATTTCCCTGTTTCGTGACCGCTTGCTTTCCGGCTGGGCGGTCTTTTCTTTTGTGCCTTAACTCGGCAATACTCGTTGTGCTTTGATTAGGTCTTGGTTTCCTGTTATTTTTGCCTTGTCACTAAATAGTTGGCGGCACTTCGCATTAGGCGCTCGGGTAGTCAGTTCCCGGGCGTCTTTGCTTTTACAGAAGGCGGCTGCATCGCCAAACTATCTGCTCTCCGTACAGTTGCAGTCGTCGTATGCACTCCGCGATCATGTAAGGCTTTGCATTCATCCGCTGTTCGGCTCTGTACTTATCAAACGCAGTTTCTATGCCTTCTGTCGCGAAATTGAAGAGCGCTTCCACTTCGTACGGGTCCAGGTCATTCGGATCTCGCTTCTCGCCCGGCTTGAAGTCGGCGGTATCGATGTACACCAGCTTGCCTAATTTAACCCAGCGAAGTCCGTGCTTCCCGGCTTTGGCCCAGCGTTCCACTGTGTCCCCGTGAACACCTAACTGTTTCGCTAATTCGTTTCTTTTCACCAATCGTTCTGTAGTTTCCACCGCTCATTCACCTTTTCTTACCGTCTCTCGCGCTCTTCTGAACGCTTTGAAACCAGCATATGCGGCGGCTTGCAGTGAATCAATTATTGGAGCGCCGGTCTTGTTCTCGACTCTATAAAGCGCTCATAAGCTGCTTGAGGTATGCCGATTCTTTTAGTGCCAACTTGGACGTATTCAATCTCGCGATCCCTAACTTTCCTGTAGGCCTCTCTCTCAGAGATACTCACTAACTCTGCAAATCGTTTAATGCTCAGCAATGGCTGCGGCGCTTTAGACTGCTGGGCTTCTTTTGTTGCGTTTTGGGTCTTCATTTTGTGTTGCTCTCCTGCAATGTCGGACATGCTTTATTTTGCTTCGGCAGTGGTACAATTCCAAGACTGAGAAAACCGACAAAGTGCCGACAATCGCTATATGGAGTGCGTATCTAGATGCCTGCTGAATCTTTCTTTGCGCCCTGTGAACAGCCAGTGTATGAGGCCGTTGGCGTTTCGGCTGATGGCGTGTTTGTCGGTGCGCTGTCGGAGGAATGTCGGCTGGTCGATGTGTCTGACCCCGACTTTCTTCGGCGGATTCTTTCTGGATTTGTAAAGGTTCGATGCCCGGATGACGTGCTTAGTTTTTGTCGAACGTATGGCTTTCCGTCCTCGCTTAACAAGCAGATTCCACAATGGCAGCACGGTTGGCTCCCTTGTGTTTCTGTCAGGCTATTTCTTGATCTGGCAGCAAGCTATCGCCTGCTGTTCGAACTAGTGCAAGGATTAATGGAAGATGAGACGCTGCTTTTCGAGAATCTAGTTGTGCTGAAGATACTTGGAGCTACGGATGCGGACGAGCATTTAGTTTGCGACTACCTCTTCTTAAACCGGAGCGATATTGTCCAGGGCTTGCTGTTGGCAAAGGAGATGCAGCGGGGGCGCATTCCGGAAGGAAATGAGCCGACGTTTTTGTGCTTTTATCCACGCGGTTATGAGCTGCGTTGGTCCGGGCGTGTGAAGGCGCTTGATGACGTACTGTTCACTGAAAATTGGCACATGGAGGGGGTCGGGGCTGATTTTCACCCCTATAGGCTACCGCCCGACGTGGGTTTACCAATTACTGCGGTAAGAAACGCTGCTGCGCTGGCAGTGAAGGGGGTTCTGAATCTCATGCTGACGAAGATCCATCCTTGCACCGAATATGAATCCAACCAGCTCAAAACCTATTTCCGACTGCCATCGATGGAGCACGGGATGATATGGGTTCTATACTCCCTCCTGACTGGTGCCGTTTCGCTGGCCCGATGCCCGCATCCGAGCTGCGGCGCTCTGTACAGTAAGAAGGGGAAGCAAGGATGCTGTGGTTCCGAGCGTTGCCAGAAGTGGGTGAGCAGACAAAAGAAGAAGATCGGGGGTGCTAAGTAATGGGCGTATTCTTGCGAGGCTCTAGTTGGTGTGCTCGCCTCCGCTACAACGGGCAATTGATCGTGAAGTCTTTTGGGCCCGACAAGCAATTAGCCACCGCCGCGCTCAAGAAAATGCAAAGCGACATCGCCGCCGCCAAAGCCGCTGGGAAAGACTGGGCGGGACTAAAGGAGGTTGTTGGCGCCAGGAAGCCGAAGACTTTCGAGGAAGCGGCTAAGGATTACATGGAGGAGCGGGCTAACTTCAAAGCTTCATCCATCTCCTCTTACACGACTATCTTTCGCTCTCGGCTTATCCCTGCCTTTGGGAAGCGGGCCCTATCTGAAATCACACCGTCTGAATTGAAAAAGTACCAAGCCGCCCTATCAAAAGAAGGATTATCACCCGCTCGCATCAACACAATAATGCAGCTCTTCCGCTCAGTCATGAAGCAGGCTGCCGACGAGGGCGTCGTTAAACACGATCCCACGAGAAGCGTGAAGCGCGTTCAGGAGCCTAAGGTTGACATAGATCCCCTGTCGCCCGAGGAGCTGAAACTGGCTCTGGCTGCGATTAAGCCGCACTTTCAGCCACTGTTCATCACTCTGGCATACACGGGCGCTCGCCCTAATGAGCTGCTTGCTCTGAGATGGGGGGATATCGATTGGGTCAAGAAGGAAATCAGCATTACAAAAGGGCGCGTCAGAGGCAAGGAGGGGCTTCCAAAAACCCGTTCTAGCGGTCGGGTAATTCCTATGCCAGAGATCGTCGAAGACGCACTGAAGAGCCTGAGAGAACGCCCTATAGAGTCTCTAACAGAGCATGTGTTCTTGAACCTAAGGGGCAAGCCAATCGATAAGAACTTGGACCTAATCTGGAAAAACGCTCTCAGGAAGGCAGGTCTCAGGCATCGCCCTAGCTACCAACTAAGGCATACCTTTGCTACACAGCGGATAGTCGAGGGCTTCCCCCTTCCTTATGTTGCGAAGCTTCTTGGTCACACCACTATGGACACCCTGATCCGGCACTACGCCGGTTGGATAGATAGTGCAACGGCTGAATACAACGATAAGCTTCGCCAGACCGTGGGCAAAGGCATAGAGATTCCGGCGGTATCACAAAAAGTATTACACGGCTCGAAAACACAAAAACGCCAGTCCTGAAATGCTGAACTGGCGGCTGTTTGAGACGATAGTAAAAGAAAATGGGGCAGACGAGGGGACTCGAACCCCCGCATACCGGAACCACAATCCGGGGCCTTAACCACTTGGCGACGCCTGCCATATGCGCAAAATTTATATTAACATGCTCTTCCGGCAGTTCGTTTCAGGGGATGGCTGTCCCAATATTTTGTAACTTTAGTGAATTCCAAGGGGATTAAAGACAAAGGGCAAAACCCTGGCAATGAGACCGCCAATGGCGAAGGCAGCCAGCCAGGAGCCCAGCCAGATTGTCATGGCTATCTTCATGCCCCGTTCTTTAATCATCACCCCTACTGTGGCGATGCAGGGCACGAAGAGGGTGATGACAATCATTGATGTAACAGCCTGAACCGGCGTCAGGGGAACGTCCGATAAGCCGAAAGAGGCAAAGTCGCGGCGTACGATACCGAGAATAAAGGTGGTGGGAATGCGCGGGTCGGCCGGCAAATTCAGCCAGTTGACCACAATCGGCTGCAAGGCATCCATAAAGAGCTGTAAGACTCCGCTCATCTGCGCCAGGCTGACGGCAAAACCTGCCAGGAAGAACATGGGCGTGGCGTCAACTAGAAAGTTCCAGGATTTCTTCCAGGTTTTTCTCAGCACATTATCAAGGCGCGGCAGGCGCATGGGCGGCAGATCGATCATCAGACCGGTGGATTTGCCAGGCAGCACCATGTTCAAGAGCAGACCTGTGACAGCCAGTATTGAGAAAACCATGATCAAATAGACCGCCCAGGCGGCGGCGCCGCCGGCTCTGGCCAGGGTGCCGGAGACCACGCCAAGCTGGGCGGAACAGGGAATCGCTACTCCCAGAAGGGCCGTGGCGATGATTTTTTCTCTTGTGCTGGTCAGCAGTCGGGTTGTGATTGTAGCCATGGTCACACAGCCCAGACCTAAAATGAGTGGAATTATGGCTCTACCGTTCAAGCCGATTTTGTTCATGAGCCGGTCCACCAGAACAGCCAGACGCGGCAGGTAGCCTGAGTCTTCCATGAGCGAGAGACCCAGGTAGAAGCCTATTACCAGAGGCATCAAGAGTCCCAGCAGGTAAGTGACCGTGAGTGTGGCCAGACCATAATCGCCTACGAAGATATTGCCCAGAACCGACATCAGGTTTTTCTTAGACCAGAAGTTGTATTCCACTTCGTCGGCCGGCACGGTTTTGATGGACTGGTCCAGTTCCCGGGCTTTTTGCGGTTCCCTGGTGGTGCCCTCTTCGAAGCTGTAGGCTTTGCCGTTCACGGTTATGGTGGTAGGAAAAACCGAGGCTGCCAGCCTGCGAACGAAGGGTTCATAGTAGACCTTCATGGTTTTCTTTTCCGTGAGGTCTACTAGATTGCCGGCAATCCACACGCCCAGCATCTGATAGAAGATCAGGTAGCAAACAGAAATTGAAATGATGGTGCCCCAGAAGGGGTGCAGAAGGGTGCGGCCGATCTTGGAGGAGAGCATCTGTGTGCCCCGGGTGCGCTCCACAATGCGCTCGGTTAGTTCATTGACTCTATGGCGCCTGAGGCTGTATATCTCTGCTTTTCTGGCACCGCTGGCAGTGGCGTGAGAAAGGGCTTGCGGTATTCGCGTTTTGACCGATTCTTGTACGGTCTGGTCACCCTCGGCCAGCAGAAGCGCCTCTCCCTGGCTGAGGAGATGCTCGTCTTTCCAATAGGGGGCAAGATCTTCGAGAATCTCCAGCACTTTGCCGCAGGCATTACCGGTAGTGGCATCCGCAAGGCTGTGTTTGATATCGTCGATGCCCTGGTTCTCAACGGCTACGCAGGGAATAACTTTGACGCCGAGGGTAGCTTCCAGGACGGCCAGGTCTAGTTTGAGCCCGCGGGCTCCGGCTTCGTCACTCTGGTTTACCACCAGAAGCAGGGGTTTGCCCATTTCAATTAGTTGCAGGGTCAAAAATAGATCCCGCTCCAGGGTGAGGGCGGAGACCACATTTATGACCAGATCGGCGTTGAGAATCATTTTTGAGGCGGTGCGTTCTTCATCGTTGAAGCTGCTTACGCCGTAGACGCCCGGTGTGTCCGCCAGATCATCCTTTCCCAGCTTGCCTTTGGCTATATCGATGGTGGTGCCTGGATAGTTGGAAACGTCGGCATTGGCTCCAGTGAGAGCGTTGAAGATGACTGATTTGCCCACATTGGGATTACCGGCCAGCACGATATTGCGAACCCGGTTCTCTTGACTAGTGGGGTTTTGCACCGCCAGTCCGCCTCTTGTGGCTTCTATGGCGGCGCCGGCGCTGGAAACTTGCGTGCCAGTGCTGCTTTCCTTGTCGCTCTTGCCGGATGCCATGAATTGACGCCTTGTGCTCCAGGTTATTGAGAAATTTTATCAACAGATGCATTTCTTCGATATGTTCTTGCTCTCATAACCTCATGAGACTTAACGGAAGTCCTCAGGCTGTGGTACCTTTCACCTTGGCCGGGATAGCGGGTGTTCCGCGTTCGAGTTGGTTTGTTGAATCAATGCTGCAGCCACCCGAGCGATCCTGAAACGCAAATTAGAAAAACCAATCGAGATAGAGCCAACCTTGAATAGCCAGCAAATTTTTGAAGCCTGCCGGATGAAGCTTAGAGCGCCGTTCGGTATGAGACGAGTCGCTATTAGTTTGATGCTGGCCCTTTTCAATATCGGGGCTCTGCCGGCAGGGCTGGCGGCATCCATTGAGGAGCCGACTGCCGCCTCTGTTGCCGCCGAAGGTAAGCCCGGTCAAGTCCAGGAGTTTACCCTGGCGAACGGGCTCAAAGTTTTACTGATGGAGGATCACTCCTTTCCAGTCTTTTCCTCAATGGTTTTCTATCGAGTCGGTTCCCGCAACGAAAATCTGGGTGAGACAGGGCTTTCTCATCTTATGGAGCATCTGCTCTTTCAACGGGTAGGCAAATTGCGCAAGGGCGAACTGGGTGCATTGATCGCCAGAAACGGCGGTATGTTCAACGGTTTTACCAGTGATGACTTTACTGTTTTTTTTGAGACTATGGCGCCCTCCAAGCTTGAATTGGCTTTGCGCCTGGAGTCGATTCGCATGCAGTCGGCCACGTTTACTGAAGAAGATTTGAATGCTGAGATCAAGCGGATTGAAAAAGAGCTGGAACTGGAAGCAAAGGACCAGGCGAATCTGCTGGTGAAAGAGGTGAAATCGGCCGCTTTCACCAGGCATCCCTATAAAAATCCCACCATCGGTTGGAATACGGATGTGCCCAAGCTTACTCTCGATGATGTGAAGAGGCACTATCGGGAATACTATCAGCCAGGTAATGCCACCCTCGTTTTGGTGGGTGATTTTCAGTCGCGCAAGGCTGTGGAGTTGGTGCGCAAGTATTTTGAGCCCTTGCCCAAGGGGCAGTTGCCGCCTGCTGTGAGGGTGGTGGAGCCGCCACAGAGGGCTGAAAAGCGAATTTATATGAAGTATGGTGGGGCCAGTGATGTTGTATCCCTTGCTTACCATGTACCTGGTTTTAATGATGCGGACACTGCGGCACTGGCTGTACTGGAGAAGATCTTGCTCTCCGGCGTGGGCGGTCGTCTCAAGAGTCGGCTGGTGGAGCCCCATACTTGTTCGGCCGTGAAATCTGCTTTTGAAGTGAAGCATGACCCCAGTTTGTTTACGGTCAATATGACTTGTGCGGCGGGTGTCGGCGCGACGCGTGCGCTTGAGAGCTTCGACGGGGCCATGGAACAGCTTAAGGGTGGGCTTGTTACCGATGCTGAACTACAGCGGGCAAAAAATCACGCCGAACTGCAGCTTCTGGCTGAACGGGACGGTCCTTACCGCACCGCGTTTCACCTGGGTTTTTTCGAAAGTCTGGACGGCTGGCAGTCTGCCTATTCCTGGTTGACGCGTTTGCGCTCCGTTTCCTGCCAGGACGTGCAGAGAGTAGCTAAACGTTACTTCGGCAGCGAGAACCGCGTTGTTGGAATTTTAGCCGGTTCGGCGCCCAAGTCCGCTAAACCGCCGGTCAAGAAAGAAGAGAAGGACTCTAAAGCAGAGGATCAATCAAAGAAGAAGGAGGAGGCGAAGAAGACGGACCCTAAGAAGAGCGAGAAATCTTCCGTATCTAAATCTGATTCTAAAAAAGGCTCTGCTGCTAAAACTGAGTCCAAATCTAAGGAAAAAGAGAAGGTCAAACCGGGCCGGGGTGAGAAGTCGACTCGGGATCGAAAACATACTGCTTTTATTTACGGAGGCGACAAGCAGAATCTCGCCTGTTCCATGACCTCCCTGGCCGGTTTGGTTGCCTATAAAGGAAATGATGAAACCCTGCCGGATGCCAGGCGACTGGCCCAGGCCGGTGCAGGCAGTGACACTAAAAGCGGTGCGACTGCCACTGTTGGTAGTGTCAGGGGCGGCGCCAATGTCAAAAAAGCTACCTTGAAAAACGGTCTGACCGTGGTGGTACTTGAATCTAAGGTTAGCCCCGTGGTGCAGGTGAGTGGCGCCGTAAATGCCGGTGAGGCATATGAACCGGTCGGCAAGCGCGGTGTGTCCACCTTGCTGGCCCGCTTGTTCAATTCAGGTTCCGCCAGGCTAAGCCAGGGGCAGACCGTCAGCCAGCAGGATGAACTCGGGTTGACTCCTGCTTTGATGGTCAAGTTCGACGCCGGTCCCCAGTGGATCAGTTTTCAGTCTTGTTGCCTTTCCCGTGATACATCGTCCATCTTGCAGCTAATTGCCGGTGCTCTTTGCGAACCTAACTTCAAGGATTCTGAGTTCGAGCCGATACGTAAGGATGTGGTGGACCGCGTGAAAAGTCATGAGGACACCGTCCGCATGCGGGTCGACCGCGCTCTTTTGCAGGGGCTGATAGCACCAAATACGAGCTTTTATCCGCTCGAACCCATGGACAAGTCCCGCTTTATTTCCAGCCTGAAGCTTGCGGACGCCAGAGAGTTTCACAAACAGGCCGTGCGACCGGATGCTGCCACCATAGTGTTTGTTGGTGACATCGGTTTAGATCAGGCCGTTTCATTAACCCAGAGCGCCTTTTCTATGTGGAGCGGCAAGAGCACGGCTAAGAAAGTGGCGGTTCAGCACAGCCCAAGGCGGTTGCTCAAGAACTCTATTATTGTAGAGAAGAAGCAGGATGCCATGGTTACTCTCGGCAAGCTTGTTGATACCGGTCTTGGTGCTGCCGATTATCCCCTGCTCTTGCTCAGTGACTGTGCTCTCACCAGCCACCCTATTTTTTCCCGCTTTGCCCAGAAGTTGTCCGGTGAAACCGGTTTGATGAGTAGTCTATCTCTGGAGGACCTGGCTTCAGATGTTGAAAGTATGCCGGGCACCACTCTCTGGACCCTCGATATACCTGTGGTGAACAATATGATGCCGGGGATGGTGAAGTCTATTCAGAGCGAGTTGAAGAAGTTTTCCAGACAGGGCTTGAGCGAGAGTGAATACGCAGAAGTCCGCCTATATATGAATGGTGCTCTTCCGGTGCGCTGGATGGCCAACAGTCATTTGGCCGCCCGAAGTATTCTTGAATCGGTTGTGCTATGCGGTCAGTCCGATCCCTTGCCTGAGCTGTATGCCGGTATCAAAGGTTCTTCCACCGAAAGCCTCAACAAATTTGTGCGAGAGCGCTTCAAACCGGATCGAGCCTCCCTCGTCATTGCCGGCACCAAGCAAGTGGTTGGGCAGGTGCACGGCATCAGGCATGATGAGCCTTCAGCGGAGCGCTCCGGCGATAAGCCTGAGAAATCCGCCGAGGTTAAGTAAGTACCTGTTGAAAACCTCTTGCGACTTTAATGTGAGAAAAAGGTAGTTGTCAAGAGGTCTGCTCCCTTTACAATTAGCCCCCTCTCACAATTCCCGCAAAATGGGTATATGCGTAACCACTCTTGTCTGTTGTCGATGGTCTATGCAGAGGATGGTGCTTTTCTTTGACCGGCGGTCGGGAAAATTGCCCGTAAGCTGCGCCGGTGCCTGCTCTTGCTGCTTGCAGAAAGTGGCTGATTGGCTGCTTAAGGGAGCATTGTAAACTTGGGCGAGGTTGTCAATTAATTAATATGATCCGCTAGAATGCTGGCTCTCGCCTTGATTGACCGTCTCATGAAACTGGTGCGGAATCCTGAAATGATTGCTCAGTAAGGGTTTTGGGTTGGCATGAAGAAGTTTGACTTTCTAGTGACAATGGGGATAATATGCTGAGAGTGTTACCCCAGTGGCGTTGCAAGAGATGAGCACAGTGATCAAGTACGACCAAGAGAAACTGGATGTAGACGGGCTGCCTGAATATATCAGAGATACCGACTCACCCGCTCGCGATGCATTCGGTTCGATATCTACCCGCTCCCTGGCCGAGCGTGAGGCGAAGCGCCTGTCCGCTGTTAGCGAGCGTCAGTCTCAGAAAGATACGGGCGGCTTTGCCAATATTTTTTCAGACGTGCAGACACCACCAGCCGATGAGCTCGAGGCTCTCTGGCCCGGTGTCCATCAAGACTTCTTTCAGTCCCATGCACCGAAGCGTACCCCTAGCTTCCACATGATGGTGGGTTTTCTGGCTGGCGCCGTTGTTTCCATGGTTTGCATTTGGGGTTATTCCGCGATCTCAGGTTTGATTGCCTCCGGCAGTCATAGTGCTAACAAGGCAGCCGTCACCGCCCTTGCCACCACCGCTGCCACGGCCCAGCCCGCACCATCTTCGGTACCGCAAGGTGTTGATCCCAGTGCTGTTCTCAAGCCGGCGCATCCTACTGTAGAAGTGCAAAACGGCGATACCATGGCGGCTATTGCCTTGAGAGAATACGGCAAAGCCACGCCTCGTTTGCTCGATGCTATCTGCAAGGCTAACGGCATGCGTAATGCCAACTTCCTTAACCTCGGTCAAAAGCTGAATTTGCCTGATTATCTGCCTCAAGCTGCTCAGACGGCTGCCGGGCAGACCAGCCCCGTACAATAAATGTGAGTATCGCGCCAGATTTACCGGCTGAGTCATCTATCTATTGTTTGGATGACGCCGGTGAAGGTTTGCTATCGCCTCTAGTGGGTGAAGGTCCGGCTCACAACCGTGATTACAGCGTTGAAGACGTATTCAACATGCTCTCAGTCAAGCTGGGTGGTTATGAAGTGCGTCATAGCCAATTGGAGCTGGCTAAGGAAATTAGCCGTGCCTTCGAGTCAGGCAAGACGGGGGTCTTCGAGGCCGGCACCGGTGTCGGTAAAAGTTTTGCGGCCCTGATACCGGCACTTTTGAGTGGAAAGAAAGTTGTGGTTTCCACTGCCACCATAGCCCTGCAGGAACAGTATATGAACAAGGATATACCGGCCCTGCAGGAGATCTTGCCCTTCGAGTTCAGTGCCGTCTTGCTCAAAGGTCGTGGTAATTATCTCGGGATGCGCCGTTTCCACGACTATATTTTGGAACAGGCCGTTGATGAGGAATTTGTCGACTGGGTCAATGGCACTATGATCGGTGATATTTCCGAGCTTGATTTTGTACCGCCGCTTGATGTCTGGATGGAGATTAACTCCGATTCCGATGACTGTATGCGCAATCGTTGCCCCAATTTCGGTAGCTGTTTCTATTTTGATGCCAAACGGCAGGCCGAGAAGGCCGATTTGATTGTGGTGAATCATGCTCTGCTTCTGGCTGATGCCGCCTCCAAAGGAAGTATTCTGCCTCCTTACCAATATTTGATCGTAGACGAGGCCCATCATTTGCCTGATGTCGCTACCGATGCCTTCAGTCTTTCCATCAGCAATCGCGGTGTGAAGCGAATGTTGGCGCGGGCTGCTAAAAAGGTGAATGCTCCGGCTCATCTACTAAATGAAATTGAACTCGCTGCCGGTCAGTTTTTCTTCCATCTCAATATGCAGGCAAAGCAGCCGCGCATGCGCTTGCACGAGCCGGTGGAGGGCACCGAAGACTTTCATACGGCGCTGGAGGAACTGAGGCATTGGCTGGAAGAATGCGATTTCTCGCACATTCTGGATGTGGAAATGGCCCGGGAAAAGGCGCAGCTTAAGGCTAAGAGTATCATCAGCACTGTCTCTTCCTATACCAAGTGCCTGGCTCTGCTTGGTGATCCATCCCAGGATTATGTCACCTGGTTGGAACGCACCGAGCGTTCCGACGTAAAACTGGAAGTGGTCTCCGCACCACTTGATCCCTCCTCTTATATTGCCGATTTTGTCATGGCTAAGCCCAGCTTGATTTCCAGCGTTTGGATGTCAGCCACCCTTGCCACCGCCGGTGATGATCCGTTCAACTTTTTCAAGAAGTCCATTGGAGCCGATCGCTATGTTGTACAGCGCCAGGTAGCCAGCCCCTTCGACTTTGAAAATCAAGCCCTGCTTTACTTGCCCCGTGATTTTCCTGAGCCCAACCATCCCGACTTCTTGCCCTATGCCATGGAAGAAATCGAAAGGCTGATTGAGCTATCGGAGGGGCGCGCCTTTGTCTTGTTCACGAGCAAGTATGCTCTTTCCATTGCCTATGAAGAGTTATCGCAGCGCTTGCCTTATGAGTGCAGGCGTCAGGGAGAGATGCCCAGGCAAAGGTTAATAGAATGGTTTAAGTCTACACCCCATGCGGTCTTATTCGGTACTGCCAGTTTCTGGGAAGGCGTTTCCATAGACGGCAATCAGTTGAGCTGTGTCATTATCGATAGAATTCCTTTCCAGGTTCCCGATGATCCTGTGTACGAAGCCCGCTGTCAGCAGATGCAGGAAGACCCGGAGCGGTCCTGGTTCAACGATCTGGCCCTGCCCTATGCCACCATGCGTTTGAAGCAAGGTGTGGGGCGACTCATCCGCACCAAACGAGATCGCGGCATTGTGGCCATACTGGATAATCGTTTGACCAAAAAGTACTATGGACGCAAGATTTTGGAATGCCTGCCGCCCATGCGCATTATTCGCGCCTTGCCCACGCCTGCTTCCGGCGTAATGCAAGACTTTCTCGACCTGGGCATGGACTACAACGCCTGAATCGAATTACTCTGAGAGTTCTTGCTCTTCGCTTTGCTCAATGGCTGCATCGGCTGCCGCATCATGGCGGATCAGACAAAGCGAAATCGGGCAGTGCTCAACCAGGTAGTGCACAATCGGATCTTTCTTCATAAGAAAGAAGTGCCGACCGCCTACGCTTGTGGTGCCTACGTAAAGCATGTCGGCTCCAATTTCCACGGCGGTGTCGATGATGCCCTGGGCCACCTCGCCCACCTTAACAATGCCCGAGACCTTCACGCCTTGAGCGGACAGTTCGCTGACAATTTGATCTATTTGCATGCGCGCTTTATCAACCGGTCTTTCACTGGAAATGAGTTGCGCTACGATGCCCACCTTATGCGGGTCTGGAATCAAGCGCAACAAAACGAGCTCAGCGTTGACGGCTTTTGCCTGCTGCACCGCTACTTCTATGGTTTTGGCGCTTCTTTTGGGAGAGCTAAATGCGACTGCGTACTTCATATATTTGCCTAAGCATGCCAGATAAACTTGAGTATGAGATAGGAAACCGAAGCAAGAGTAGCTGCTACTGGTAATGTTAGCACCCAGGCCAGCAGGATCAGTTTCATAGTTTTCGGATTGAGATTTTCCTTACCGTGGACCGGAATTGTTCCTCCGGCAACTGCCGAGCTTAACGTGTGGGTGGTGCTTATAGGAGCGCCCCAGTGGGAGGCAATTAAGATGATGATGGCAGTGCTCATGGAGGCACCGAAGCCCTGGGAGTGACTGAGTTTTTCCCGGCTGATTTTGGTGCCTACGGTACGAATGACTCGCCAGCCGCCGATAACTGTTCCCAGTGCTATGGCCGATGCCGCCGAGAGCATTACCCAGAAAGGTACTACTTTTGCCGTGTAGCCATATTGGCCGAAGTGGGTAGCCAGGATGAGGGCGATTATACCCATGGTTTTTTGACCGTCATTGCTGCCATGGCTGAAACTGACGGAAGCGCTGGAGAAGATGTGCAGCAGCCGCATGATCGGGTTCTGCGCCGTTGTCTTGGATAAATCCTTTTCCTTCTCTTTGGAAAACTTCAGAGCCGCCCAGGTCATTAATGCACCGGCAGTGAAGCCCACCAGTGGTGAAATGAGCAGAGCCAGAAGCACCTTCTTGAGTTCGGTCCATTCCACGCCGCCAACGCCGGCCGCTGTCACACCAGCTCCGAAGAGGCTTCCAATCAGGCAGTGCGACGAACTAACCGGAATACCCTTCCACCAGGTGATCAAGTTCCAGATTACGGCAGCCAGTAAGACTGCTACAACCATGGGCAGTGTCACCGTGCCTTCCGGGATGATTTTAGTAATAACCTGCGCCACGGCCGTACCCACAAGTAAGGCACCTAGAAAATTGAGCACGCCGCTCATAAAAATGGCGATGCCCGGTTTCAGTGCCTTTGTGTAAATTACAGTGGCTACGGCATTTGCCGTGTCATGAAAGCCGTTGACGAAATCAAAGCCAAGAGCAAGCAGAATTGCCAGCACTGCGATGATTGTTTCGATATCCATATATTGTTGCTGTAGACTTTGTTGAGACTTTTCGTGGAAATTCTTGCCGGTAACGGCTCTTCCGTTCAGTAAGCGCTTGCGCTTCCCTTATAACTTTATGCTCTTTACCACTACAATTTAAGCAGTATAACTTTTATAGCAGGCTACCGGTTAAGGACGTATTAAAGTCAAAGCTTAGTCTCTGGTAATCTGTGCTGGCGAATTTCGGTAGTAGTTTGGAAAATTTCCGGATAAGGAGACCTGATGAACTGGCTGAAGCCCATAACCATGGCTGGTACTATCGCCGACCTGGTGCCGCTTTCTCCCTCCCATCTGGAAGATCTGGCGGAGGCCGTCTCTGATGGCGAACTCTGGAAACTCTGGTATACCTTCATACCGGAACCGGACCATATGCTTGCCGAAATTGAACGGCGCCTCAAACTCGAGGGCGAAGGTTCTATGCTGCCATTTTCGGTGCTGGAGAAGCTTAGCGGTAAGGTCGTGGGAATGACTACCTACATGAATCTGGACGCGGCTGCGCGGCGCCTGGAAATCGGTTCAACCTGGTATCGGAAGGGAGTGCAAGGAACGGGGCTGAACTGGGATTGCAAAGCGATGCTCTTAAGTTATGCCTTTGAAGAGCTAAATTGCGTGGCCGTGGAGTTTCGCACTTCCTTTTTTAACCATCAAAGCAGGCGTGCCATCGAAAAGCTTGGTGCCAAGCTGGATGGCGTTTTGCGTAATCATACCCGACACGCCAACGGCACCATGCGCGACACCTGTGTTTACAGCATAATTGAAAGCGAGTGGCCGACGGTTAAGGCCCATCTCAGCCATCTCAAGCAAGCTTATGGAAATAGAGACAAAAAAATATAGCCCACAAGGTTAGTGGAACTTAAGGTGCTGACCTTCAACCATGCCGCTCAGATTACCCGGGCAATTAACTAGTAGGCTGGCGCCAATCCGGCTTCCAGAGGCTCAAGATAACCCGGATCACAATAGACCCAGAGATCTCCGTTGCGCCATGGCAGTGGGTGATTGGAGAGATACCGATATACTAGAAGCTGTCTGATGATTCTACGGGCGGAGGGATTTTGCTCGCCGCGTTTATCATTAGCCAGGCGGGTACGAAGCTGAATAGCTTCGCGCTTTGTCCAGCAGTAAGCCGGGCCGGGATTGTTTCCCCTGGATCTACAGAGGATGGCAATCTTGCCGGAGGGTTGTGGCCAACCTAAAACATAATAAGTTTCATGCATCATCATTGATAATGATAAGTCAAAATCCTAATAAGTCCAGTGCAGCAAATCCAGGTTTTGTAGCTCCAGAGTAACCCCAGACGTATATGCAAGAGCCAGCCAGTATACTCATCTTTCATCCGGCAGCTATCGGTGATGCCGTGCTTGCTACCCCTGTTGCATCTACGCTCAAGCATAATTTTCCTGGAGCAAAAATCACTTACTGGAGCCATGCCAGCTTAAAACCCCTGCTGCTTGGCTTGTGTCCTGCCATCGATGAATTCATCGAATTCGACAAAGAGTTGGGCTTTTTCCAGCAGCGTAAAGTATTTAAGGGTGCTAAGCCTGACCTCTTTGTCGACCTTTCCAATTCAACACGGGGAATTTTTCTATCGCTTTTAGGCGGATGCAAATCTTTTTGCTACCAGAAGAAGCCTGACAATGGTCCCGACCAGCAGCATGCCGTAGGTAATTTCCTGGAGACTATCCAGCCGATTTGCAAAGATATTCCGGATTCTTTGTTCCCCACCATCTTTCCGGATGCCATTGCGGAAGTATTGGTGCCGCAACTGCTTGAGACATACAAGTTCGAGCTGAGACCCATGATTGGCATAGTGCCGGGGGTTGGCTCACAAAGACCTCATCGTAGCTGGATCCTGGATGGTTGGATTTATCTTGTGCGGCACATACTTTCTCTGGGGACGCATCAGCCGGTGCTAATCGGTGGTGCCGATGACTTTGAAACGGCTCAGAAAATCAATCAGGAGTCAGGCGATCGCTGTCTTAATTTTTGCGGGCAGCTAAAACTTGATGAGACTGCCGCCATTCTCAAATGCTGCGACATTGTCATATCCGGTGATACCGGACCGGCCCATATTGCCGTGGCTGTCGGCAGACCGGTAATTGGTCTATACGGTCCGACCTATCCGGCCAGAAGTGGGCCCTACGGTTGTTTTAACATGGTGCTGGATCAGAGCAGTTCTTGCGAGTGCCATGGCGAGAAGTCCTGTCATCTGGCCGGTCCGGGGTCGCCGGGCGAATGCATGGGCAGAATCATGCTGCCGGAAGTTATCGACATGCTGAGCCGCACCATGGGCAATTCGCGCAGTGTTGGATCTTTTGAGGAAGCGAATCCGCCGGGTGTTTTCTTCGACGAATTCGTCTTGCGAGAGATGCAGTCTGAAAACGGCACCGGTGCCGTCAATGAAGCGGCCGAAAAACCGACTGATGAGTCCGAGGTTTCCTCTTCCTCTTAATTGGAGAGTCGCTTACACTTAAGAAATGCCAGCTCAGACGGCTGTTCTCAGTTGTGCGGTGCCGCCCACGATCTGTTCCAATTTCGACTTTTCTTTTTGATTGAAATAGACTTTAGTGTAGTTCTTCCAGTTTTTGGTGAAGTCGTTGAATGACAACTCTCTGGCAATGGTCGTCGGCAAATCGATGTTGACGGTGTCGACGGTGCCGTCGGCGTAGTGCGAGCTTCTTTGTGTCTGTTCTTTTCTGATGGAGTAGGTGGTAATAGTTTGCCAGCGTTGATTGTCAAAAACTTGCAGCTTCACCAGTACATCCCCGGGGTTGTCCTGGTTGGACATAGATTCGAACTTCATTACCCGGCAATAGTGTGACAAGGTGGTCAGCTCGAGGCTTCCCTGCGAAAAGAAGAGATCTTGATCGTCCGCCTGCTGAATGGTGGAACCGGTAAATTGAGCGGGTTTGACTGGCGGTCTAGGCTCTTCGATGCGTGGCGTGTCAGCTGTGGGTGGGCTCATGTCGATGGTTCTGACGCCGCTCAGCGCTGCTGATTGGGGTCTGAATTCGAAAGTCGGCACAGCCTGGGACTGCTTCGCCTCTACCGATTCAGTCTGGTGCTGGCTATGCACCGGTGTAAATTGCGGAATCGAGGAGTTCTGCCGGATCGAGGGTTTAATACTGTATTTAGTGGCAGCTCGATTGAGCTCGATATGGGAGTTGCCCAGAGACGTGTGGTTGAGATGTGCTGTCTCTGCCGGAGTGGCTTCGCTTTCCTGGGCGATAGGCTCACCCCAGCCTTTGGCCGATCTCGGCATAATAAGTTCGCTGGGAATGCTGTCGGAAGGCATGGCCGGTCTGGCATAGTGCGCCAGATCGAACTTGGCGCGGGAGCTTTCCGTAAGAAAGTTCTTCTTGTATATGGCGGCTTCTTCGCTTGTGGGTAAGAGCACTCTTTGTCCTGGAAAAATGAAGGCAAAGGTGTTGAAACCGTCACAGCGAATCGGAATCTCCCCTCTGTTAATAGTAAAAATCAGGCGAGCAAATCTCGTGTCTGAGAGCTTCTTCTGTGCGATGCTGGCCAGGCTGTCGCCGGCCTCAACTTCATAGTGCACTCTTGTAGAAGCGTTAGAGCCGGGCAATTGATTTTGATTCAGTTCTTTCTGCCGCGCCATAAGTACTTCCTCGGTCAACTTGGGTTTAGAAAATTTGTGCGCTTTGCCAGCGTGGATGTTTCTATACCGCCCTTCGGCAATCTCGACAGCTCCGTTGATTAAATTGGGAATTTTTTGTAGCTCCGCCCGCCAAGTAGTTAAAATCAGACGGTTCGGCGCCGTTTATTGCCAGGCTCTCCGGTTCGGACACGATGGGCTTGTTGACAACCGGTGAAAACTTACCTAATATGGATGGGCTTACTGTTTAGTGTGGTCGCTTAGTGCCTCCTGTAGGCGTTTACCAATCAGCGTATTCGGGTTAGCCCTTTCTAGAACCATGACCCGCTGGGTCGTTTAGCATTCGTTGAGGTTTTGCCAGATGGCAGGAAATAATAATCAGGCAGCCGCCGGTGATGCCACCGCCGGGCAGCAGACGCAAACCCAGAGCAAGAACACTATAGATACACCGATTTTCGTCAATCCTAATTTGGACACAGCGAAGCCGGCCGGGGATAAGCCCGTTGAAACCGGTGGTCAGACCAGTGACCTTAATAAGTTTCAGCAGGACAGTCCGGAATTTAAGCCGCCGACTACGCCCAGTGAGGGTAATGCCATTGCTCGTGCGGTAGCCTCCGAATCACAAGTGAACGGTAGTATAAAACCCAGCGAGATTACAACCGCCGACGGCAGCAAGATAAGCGCTACGGTGCAGACTCGCGGTACCGACCAGGTGGCTTACACCAATACCGGTGAGAAACTGGTTAAAGCCGCTGATAGTCCTGTATTTGTACCTGTGAAACCAAATACCGGCTCCACAGAGAGCGCCGCACTCGCCGGCGCCAACCGAACTGCTGTGCCGGCCGATTCCACGGCGGCTAAGGTTGTGGATACTCCAATTGTTCGTACCAGTACATCTGCGGTTGAACTCGGCAGTGCTTCGAAATTGGCTGCTGATGCCCAGCCTCCGGTGCGAACGCAAACAGATGCGACAACCGCATCGAGGGCACCGGTGTCCTCCGTGGAAGTAGGTGGTCTGCCGAAGACTAATACCGTGGCCGATGCCCAGACTGTTGCCGGCGGTCAGCGTCCGGGCACAGTCTCGGAAACCGTCGCCGGCAAACTCCCAGCCGACGCGGGGGTGGCTGTTAGGCCCAATGCGCTGGTTGATACCGCGGCTGTCGTCAAGCCCACCGAGACCGGTCTTAAAACCGGGCTCGCTCGTCCTGACAGCAGTTCTCCCGATGTTGCAGCACCGCCTTCGGCCTCTTCTATAATGAATCGTTCCATGCAAACCTCGGTTCCGCCGGTGGTTGGAGATAAGACTGTGCCGGTTGCGGACACCAGGACGGTACGCACCCCGACGGTAAATGAAGGGCAACCGGTGGTGAGTGGTCAGAAACCTGCCGACACTCCCATCGTTAGAGTTCCCACCTCCTCTGTGGAAATTGGCGGTGCGCCCAAGACCAACACCGTAGTTGAGCAGCCTGCCAATGTCAAACCGGCTGTAGTGAGAACTGATACTACTGTTGCCGGTGCTACCGACAGTGCGCCGCCATCCGCCTCTTCGATAATGAACAGATTGGCCCAGAATGCCGACAGCAAAGTGTCTGGGCAGACCCTGCCGGCCGATAGGCAAACTGCTTTTGTGCCTCCTGAGACCAAAGGTACACAGCCGGTTGCTCCCATTAAGGCGGTGGAAACTCCTACTCGGTCCATTGAAGTGGTTCCGCCTAAAGCCGTTGTTGAAACTCCAGTAGTCAAAGGCGCGGAGCCGCGCACCACTACCGGTGCTGACACTGGTATTGTTAAGCCTGTTGAGACTCGTATTTCTAGCACCACTACTCCCACCGATAGCAACGCTACCGCCGCCAACCTGGCCAATCGGTTTACGCCGGCTCAGATTGCCGACGTCAAGCAAAACTTGGCTGCCGCTAACTTAGGGGATGCTGTCGCTTATGAGAGCAAGCGTGGTCAGTTGGTGGCTAAGGAAACCGGAACCCAGCCGGTGGAAGCTACCAAAGTGGCGCCGGCTGTAGCTAATCTAGTTGCCCAGACTGAGCGCCCCGGCAGTGTCACGGAGCGCACTAGTCTGTCAGGCAAAGACAATCCGGCCGGCAAGGACAATCCGACTGCAGGCAAAGACGGACAGCCGTCTGTTGTTATCGGGGCAGGTCTGCAGCCTCAGCCTCAGTTCGTGCCGAAACAGGACGGCGCCGGTAACCGTGACAATGCCGGTAAGGATAACCTTGGTAAGGAGCAAGGTCGGGATGGAGTGCCTCGGGACCTGAGCAAAACCGATGCTTCTGTGATGCTGACCGCCCAGCAACTGGCTCAAAACGCTAAGGCCATGGAGCTAGCTGGTCAGAACCGTGGCGGCGAAAACCGTGGCGGCGAAAACCGCGGCGGCGAAAATCGTGGCGGCGAAAATCGTGGGCAGCAGCCTAAGGAAGGTCTGCCCGCCAAACCGGGCGAGGGTACTGCACCCAAGCCTGGTGAAGTGTTGCCCGGTGCTAAGCCTGGTGACCTGGCTCAGCTCATGGGACAGAAACCCGGTGAGCAGCCACAGATGCGGGGCGTTCAAATAGACGAACAGACCGCCGGCCGTCTCCGGGATCTGGCTCAAGCGCTGAAGCAGGCCGAAAAACCTGCCGGTGATGGGGGCAAAGGAGTCCCTCTGGAAGGCGCTCTTGTCCTCGGTAAGGATGGCAAGCCGGTACCCGGAGGTATGGACGGGAAAGTCGATTCTCGTGGCGATTTGAATGCTGCTCTATTGTCTGCACAGAAGATGGGGCTGATGATTACAGCCGACGGTAAACCGATGCTGGCTGGTGATATCAGGGCCGGTGAGAGCAAGGCTATGCCGATTCTTGATGTTAAAACTCTGACCAGCCTCGATCCCAAAGCAATTGAGGCGCTTGTGAAAAGTCAGCCTGAACCAGCTAAGAGCAGTCTTGAAGCCGGCAAAACCGTTTCGCCTGAACTTGGTACAAAAGCCGGTACAACTCCTTCTGAAGCCAGGCTGGACGGTACCAGAGGTGTCAGTGCCGCTGCCATGGGCTTCGAACTCAGCCCCCAGCAAGGCAAGTCGCTGACCGGAGACAAGGTCGCTTCCGGTAATGCCGATGCCCAGTCCAGGCTAGAGGGCAAGCCGGAGCCGGTCAAAAACGAAGTCGTTTCGAAGAGCGATGCCATTGCCGCCAAAAATGAGCCTACCGTGAAACTGAACGCTGATAAGCCGGTGGAAGCAGTCAAGGGAGAAGCTACTCTCAAGCCTGAAACTACAAGTAAAGTTGAAACTGCAAAGGGCGAGCTTTCAGCTAAGCCTGAAGTGACCGCTCAGAAATTCGATGATATTTCTGCCGGTGCCAAAACGGATCGCAGTCAGGAAGCCAATGCTAAGAATCAGGTCTCTCTGGCTCAGCCGGAAACCGGCGATGACGCTTGGGTGACCAAGAAAGTCTCTGACGGTAGCAAATCCGACTCAGCTAATAATGGTGAAAATAGTCCGTGGGAAAATAAAGAGAGGGGTCCCAAGAAGGAAAAAGACTCGGAAGAGGATAAACTTGAAGAGGAGCAAAGAGCCAACGCTCGCGCTCAGATGATTGCCGCCATGCTGGCTCAGAAGAAGCAACAGGAACAAGCTGAAAAGGACAAACAGCTCTTGATAGATGAAGCCAAGAAGAAAGGTGAAGATAAGCGCCGCCGCTATGTGGTCAAGGAAAAAGACACGCTCGAGTCAATAGCTAAGAAGCAGTTGCGCGACGTGCGTTTGTCCGCGCTCATCTATGAAATCAACAAGCACATGTTGCCGGTTCGCATGGAGAAAGGCAAACAGGTTGTAGATCCCAGACCGGGCACTTCAATATGGTTGCCTTCCGAATCTGAAATCAGAGAGTTTCGCTCTCGCTTGTATGCCCCTACGCGCCCGCCCGTGCCTGGTCAACCCTCCAGCCGTACTACTCCGGATAAAGCCGGACAGAGTCCTGAGGATGAGCTTTCGGCGCGGTTTGGAGCCGGATGGGACGGACAGCCCGGAACCGCTTCCCCGGCAGCCGGTATGCTCGGGGCGGCGGTGGCTAAGAGCCAGGTGCGCCGGGCCAACATCGAAAAGATATTGGGTCCGATGGCTCCAAAGACGCCCGATTCGGGAAGAATTCGCTATATTGTCCGCTTGAGCGATACGCTGGAAGGCGTAGCCGCCAAACATCCGGCCCTGAAAGATGCCAGTCTCTGGCCTCTTCTGGCCAGGCTGAATGAGCTTTCCGACGAAGCTGATGATGATGATAAGCCTCTGGCCGCCTTGCGCCGAGGTATGGTCTTGAATTTGCCTACGCCCCAGGAGATCAGCCAGTTCCGCCAGGCGCAGGAAGAAAGCGGCGGTGATGATGCAGGACTCTCGGCAGTTTCATCCGAAAGCCAGGATTCGGCAGGCGATTCGTCCATGCCGGCTGCCATGAAGCAATCTGTCTCGCAGGTCTTATCCTCCTCGCTTTCCGCTACGCAATTGCAGCAAGCCGCTCTGGCTGCTGCTGCCGCCCTACGCGCCCAGATGGAGGCAGAGGAAGCGGAACAGGATGGTGATTACGATGAGTTTGATGACGATGACGACGACAATGACGAGTCGCAAGTCGTATCGGAACCGGCGCCTCCTGTAGTCTCGCAACCAGTACCTTTCTTGAAGGATGAAACTGAGACCAGGCGGCTTGAGACAATCAGCGGTGTGGCTCCTTCAGACCCCTTGCTGGCTAGCGTTTTTGATGCCACCAGTGGTATCGCACCAGCTCAAGGTGTGCAGCAACATATGCAGAGCGAGCAGGCGACTATGCCATTGCCTGTAGTGTCACAGCCAGGTTCGAGCGAGCAAACCGGAATGCAATTTTCTCAGCAACCCGGTTTCGCCTCAAAGGTGTCCGCCGATCCTCTCGGTACTGTTTCATACCCAGCTCAAGGAGCTGTTGTTGGTGATTTGGGAGCGGCAGTTCCTTCCAATTCTGAGGCGATTCAAAACGCCGGTGTCTCACCGGATATGGTGCGGCATACCGGGGCAAGTGCTGGATTCGTGAACAATGCATCGAATGCCGCGGCTTCACCGCCGGTGGTGAGTCAAGAAGCCTTACCTCAGCATTATGCTGGGCAGTCAGAGCTGCCGGCCCAGCAGCAACCGACCATATCCGCCGTGCCTGCCAGACCGCCTATGCCCGGCCCGGACCCGCAGTCGGCTCAGGCCCAGACGCAGGCCGCTGGCTTGCCGGCAGCCGCCCTGCCCAGTGCTGCCGATATTCTGCAGGCCCCTCCCATGGTGTCCGGTGATCGATTGCTCTGGGAGATCAGACCGGGTATCAGGCTGGTCAAGTCTTGCTTACGTTGGGACCCGGCTATCGGCGTCTTCAGGGCGCAACTGGAAATGCTCATTAACGGAGTCTGGTACCCGGTCATCTTCTACGAAGTTTTCCCGCAAGGTTCGGTCAGGCACGAATATTCGCCCGGCGGTAAGCGCAAATCGGTGCGCATAGATTTGCCGCCTGCCACCGTGCAAGAACTGGCGGATAACGACCTGGCCTCCAAGTGGTTGGCATACTGTCGGCAGTACCTCACTCTCATATCTGCCGCCGGTGGGGGAACTACTCCGGGCTGAAGTTCGACGATTACCGCTGCGTTTAATATTAATTTTGGGGTTCCGGTCTGATTTGGCAGCCCGGATCGGACCTTTTGTTGTCCAGACAACAGTCAGCGCTTCCGATTTGCATATATATTAGTGTTCTCTAAGGAGTTGGGCTTCCTACCCGCACCGCAGAGGTCTGACGGCTCTTGGCAGGCGACGAGAAACTGGTGTCACTTTTACTAGATTAGAACTTACTTTCAGCCATTTTCTTTCGTTTAAAAGAGGCCTTGGACCGTGAATATTGGTAATTGGGTGACCAGATGGGGTCATCCATTCGACAGAGGTCTACGGTTTGGCCGATCCGAACAAACCCAATGAGCAGGACCAGAAGGTCGAGAAGCCTCCGCAGAAGGTTGAGGATCAGGCTGCCGCAGTGGCTAGTAACGCTTTGCGGGCGGAAGTTTTCAAGCCGCCGGCTCAGACGGACAAAGGTGCCGTTGGAGAGAAGACTCCCGGTGTAGCCAGCAGTGAGAAAGACTTGAAAGACGGAGCCCTGATTGTGCCCGTCAACATCGCCGATGCCCGTTTCAAGGGAATGGGACAACAGACCGGTCATGAAGGTGACGGCTCTAAATCCCCGGAATCTGCCGGCAAGGACAAGGCTACTTCCGATAAAGACAAAGTGGCAGCGGGAGCCGGTGAAAAGGAGGCAGTCAAGCAAGAGCCGACAGCGTCCGACAGCATCATGCCCGATTGGATGAAAAAGGCTGCCGACTCGGTCTCGACCACGGCGGGTGAACTGGCCGATAGTGCATTACAGAAAGCCGGAGAATTGAAAGATGCCGCCGTCAAAAAGGTCGGTGAGTTAGCTGATTCAGTTGTCCAGACCGCCTCCGAACTGCCTGCGGATGCCGTCAACAAGGTGAAAGAATTGGCAAATTCCACTGTCGAGGTGGGCAGCACCGTCATTGCTGGAGTTTCCAGCGCGGTGCTTGGCTCGGAGGCCGCCGCCGCCACCCTCCCGCAGGTCGACGCCAAGGTTGGTGAGCAGACTTCTGCCGGCTCCCTCATCACTGATAAGCCGGCGGGAATCGCTGCTCCTCCCCTTGAAAATGGGGCTGTCGCCGTTGCCGATGCCAATACAGGCATGGTCAAGCCGGCTAGCCAGGACGCGCAGCCCTTCCAGCCGATGGTGGAAAAGCCTCTCTCTCAAGAAGAGAAGGAGCTGCAAGAGGCTAAGAAGGACGCCGGTTCGGCTTCCAATCAATCCGGCTCTGTGGTTGTGGGAGGAGTCTCACAGCCGGTCAAGTCCGGGGTTAGTTCTACGCCTACCGGAAATGACCTTTCCATGCCGCCCCTATCCGGTGACAAGACGGTGCCGACTCAGGTTTCCGATACAAGTTTGCCGCCTCTGACCGGTGCCGGCGCTGAGCAGAATAAGGTTCTGAAATCTGATTTGCCGCCCCTTTCCGGTAATGTTGCCGAGCCTGTTGCCGCCATCAAGAGCGATTTGCCGCCGGTGGCTAAGACCGTCGGCGAAACAGCCGCCCACGAAGTCGATTCCAGTCCCAAGAAATTCTCGGTGCAGTCTCCGACGATAGCTGAAACAGTGCCCGAAAAGCCGGTACCGACTGTTGCCAAAATTGAACAGGCACAAACAAACTTTGAGCCATCCAGTATGGCCACGGTTGGTTTGCCTCCTTTGTCCGATTCAGCCAAAGTTACTCCGTCCCCGGTGACAGCCGAGCAAGCTAAGCTTGTCGCTGCGCCTACGGCAACCGATCAATCTAAGGTTGTGCCGGAGACGAAACCTGAAGAACCAGGCTTGATAGACAAAACTATCGATGCCGTAAAGTCCGGTTATAAGGCGGTTGTTGAGTGGATCTCCGGCGACAATAAGATCAAGTATGGTAATGACGAGTTCATAAAGAACTCCGATACAGGCACTTGGACTGGACCTGACGGTAGAACCTACAAGAGTGCCACTCTTGACGACAAGACCGGCAGACTGGTGCTTGAGGGCACCAACGGCATCAAGGAAGTGCGTACCAGCGACGGTGCCAGGGAAGTCACCTCCAAGGATGCTTCCGGCAAGGAAACCGTTGCGGATTTTGGCGCCGATGGCAAACTCAACGCTCTAACGGTTGGCGGTACATCCTATCAATTCGATGCACAGACCAAGTCCTGGACCGATGCAGATGGCAAGCCTGTTAAAGACGTCAGCTATGAGCCTTCCACCGGTACTGCTGTTGTTCGAGACACGGATACTCGGGTACAGACTGTCACCGCCAATGGTGAGCGTGTCATTTCAGACAGCGCTGCCGGATATTCCGGTGCCTTTGATGCTAGTGGACAACTGGTGTCTCTGACCGATCGAAGTGGGCAGTACAAGGCAGTCGAAGATCCGAACAACCCCGGGCAGAAAATTTGGCAAAATGCTGAAGGTACTGCAATTGCCTCGGTCAGTCTCGATAAGAGCGGCAACATGTCCATCGATAAGGGAAATGGTGAGACGATCACCGCTTTACCTGACGGTGCAAGAATAGAAAAACATGCAAGTGGCGAGTCTACCGTTACATCAATTGATAAATCTGGTGTAGAGCAAATTGTAAAGCTCAATGCTGACAGTCAGCCCGTGGAAATCACCAAGGGTGGTACTACTCTACACCTTGACGAAGCCACCGGAACTTGGACTAGAAATGGAGAGCTCGTAAAAGGTGTAACCTACGATAGCACCACTGGCGATGTTAAAGTCAATGTCGACGGCAACAATATTGAGACTACTCATCGCAATGGGAACCTCACTAAAGAAGATTTGACCGCTAAAGTTTCCACTGAGTACAGTCCCAGTGGAGAGCTTGTCGGTGTTACAAAAGGTGAGCATCAATATACTTTTGATGCGGCTTCCAATGCATGGAAGAAGGACGGCATTCTGGTTGCGGAAGCTTCATTCGACAAAGCTACCGGTGATTTCACCGCCAAAACTCTTGACGGTCAGGTAGAGACCATCTTTAAGAACGGCGAGATGAAGGTAGAGAACAAGGCTGCTGGAAATCTTGTTACCGAATTCGATGCCGACGGCAACGTCAAGCGCGTCAAGAGTGATTTCATAGGGGAGATTACTCGGCAGCCTGATCCCAATAAGCCTGACAGCTTTGTCTATGTGGATCAAAATGGGCAGAGCGGCTACGACGTCAAGAAAGGCATGTTCGACAGTATTGATATCACCAAGCCTAATGGTGATTCAGTGGTACAGATGCTCTCCGGTAGCCGTGGTGAGTACAGTAAGGATGCAACTCAGAACCGCTGGTACGATAATTCCAACAATCTGGCCTCGCAAGAGGGACCGGCTGGCAAAGTCACCGTGCAAAGAGACGGCGCCGATGGTAGCAAGGTTGAAGTACAGGGACCGGACGGCAAACCTGAGTCCTTCAAGTTGGTGGAGAACGGTGCCAAAGCTGAGCCTCCCTTCGCCACATATGATAAGAACACCGGCGAACTGGTGCTACACAGGAGTGGCGACAGCAGTGACACGCTCAAGTCTGACTTTACTAGATCTCATACAGAGGTCAAAGAGGGCGTAAGTACCACGGAGCAGTTCAATCGTGACGGCAAGCTGGAAAGCATCGAGACGAAGAACGGCAAACTGACCAGCGTGGCCGATGCCGATGGAAATATTATTTCGGTAAACTGCCCGATGGTAGTTCGATTGAGCGGCAGTACAACGGCAGCCAAGGCGACTACTCTTATGTTCACAAGACCGCTGACGGCAAAACCGAGCCGGTGTATTCCGTTTCTCGCGATGGCAGTGGTTCCCTTGAGTACAACTTGGGTTATGAGAATCGCAAGGTTGCCACCGATGGCTGGACTACTGCCGAGGACTACACCAAGGGACTGACCAAGACCTTCAGTCCTGACGGCAAGATGACCTCTATGCTTGATGAGAAGGACGGCTTTGAATACAAATTCAAGTACGATGCTAGCGGTAATTTGTCGGAAGTGACCAACAGAGCCGGCCAATGGAAGGTATTGGAAGGCAGCCCCAGAGATCCGTCTACAGGCGATACCAAATGGGAACGTATCGGCGAAGTCGGTAAGAATCCGCCATTTGAAGTTAAACCCGTATCCGATGGAACCAGGTTGGTTTGGGAAGGTGCCATTAACACGAACGGTGGTGAATACACCTTCGCTCGCAAAACCAGCGATGCTCTTCGCCCCTTGCAGAATGAGAAAGGCGAAGAAATCGGCTCGCTGTATGTGGCGCAAAACGGATATCAGTATAAATATGATGGAGTCGCACCGGACATCAAAGGCGTCTCCATAAGTAAAGATGGTGGCAAAACCTTTGAGCCGGCAGGCGGAACCGTAGTTCAGGATGCTACCACCAAACTGCCGACGGTCATATATAAAGATGCTGACGGTAATGTCACCAGCAAGGTGAGCTACGACAGTCGCGGTGGTGCCATAACTGTGGATGGCAGCGATCGCATCTTGAGCAAGCTGGATTCTAGCGGAAACGGCGTTGTCTACACTCGCGATGCTCATGGTGAAGCCACTTCCGTGGTCATGAAGAAGAGCGGAGCTGAGGATGTTCGCCTTGATGTACCTGGCGAGAAGATCTCTGCCGATCCCAAAACCGGCATGCCTCTTATTACCCATGCCGACAATTCCGTCACTAAATACGATACCATGGGCGGTACGATGACCGCCGATTCGCAGAATCGTCTCACCCACCAGACCTGGGCAGATGGTACCTACAGAGATGTGACTTGGGACGGTAATCGCGTTTCAAGCTCCATCCTTCACAGAAACGATGAAGCTAAGACCGTTCGTGAAGAGTACTACAAAGGTACCGACACAGTGGTGGTCGAGAGAAACGGCGCCCACACGACGGTCACCGGTCCCGACGGTAAAACTCTGGATATTTCCACCACTGCCAAGGGTGATCAGGTTATCACCGGCCCAAATGGCGTATCCTCAATCATTCCTGCTGGTCAGACCTTTGAGGTAGATAAAGTTAGTGGTGCTATTCGCTTTAACGATGCTTCAGGCAACCTGAGTACGACCGTTGCTCCGGACGGCCGGGTGGTGATTGACAATAAACTAACAAATACCACCACTACACGAGAAGCTTCCGGAGTAGTTACCGTCGATGATCGCACCGCCAATACCTTGACTCGCACCGAGCCCAGTGGTCTCGTCTCAGTGGTTGATCGCAACGCCAACACCACCACCACTACCAGACCGGATCAGACGGTGATTGTGGAAGACCGCAACGCTAATACAACTACCACCACCAGACCCGATCACTCAGTTACAGTTGAGGACCGCAACAAAGGCACAATCACGACAACCCTCGAGGATAAGACGGTCACTGTAAACGACCTCAAGGCCAACACTGTGACGACCACTTATCCGGATAATCGTGTGGTCGTCCAGGACAACAACAATCAAACCACTACCACTATCAATCCTGACAAGACTAAGACTGTTACCGATAACAAAACCGGCAACACCGATCACTTTGGTGCCGATGGTCAGAAACTGGGCACCACAACCCCCGGTAGCATACAGATAGGTGGCGATGCTAAGACTCCTACCGCTTCCGAAGCCGCACAGGCTGCTAAGGTCTTGGAACAAAGAGCTGCAGAACAAAAGATAGCCGAGGCGAGACTGGCGGAGCAGAGGGCTAGCGATGTGAAAGCCGCCGAGACCAAGGCAGCTGAACAGAAACTCGCAGAACAAAAGGCGGCTGAGCAAGCTAAGCTGCCGCAGCAGCCCTTGCCAACGACAGCGCCTGTTGAGAAACCTGCCCTGACCGCTGCAGAGCAGCAGGCAGCCATGCAGGCTGCGATCACGAAAGAGAAACAGGCTCAGGCTGCTGCACAGGTGGAGCATGCTAAAGTTGAGAGCAAGCCTCAGATCAGTCCGACTCCTGAGCCTAAGACGCAGGAACAGGCTAAGACAACAGCGCCAACGCCGGTCGATACCAAGGGGCAGGAACAGGCTAAGACAACAGCTCCGACGCCGGTTGATACTAAGGTGCAGGAACAGGCCAAGACTACGGTTCCGACACCGGCTGATACTAAGGTGCAGGAACAGGCCAAGACTACGGTTCCGACACCGGCTGATACTAAGGTGCAGGAACAAGCCAAGACGACAGTACCGACACCGGCTGATACTAAGGTGCAGGAACAAGCCAAGACGACAGTACCGACACCGGCTGATACTAAGGTGCAGGAACAGGCCAAGACTACGGTTCCGACACCGGCTGATACTAAGGTGCAGGAACAGGCTAAGACCACAGCTCCAACGCCGGTTGATACCAAGACGGCAACTGCGGAAACCAAGACAACCGTGGTCGAGCAGAAGCCGGGTACGACGGACCTCTCCAAGGCTGCGACTACAGTCGAAGCTGGAAAGACTGCGACTGAAGCCTCGAAAGTTAATGCACCGGCAGACACTAAGGTTGCCACCGCTGAAGGCCCCAAAACTTCCGCCGAAGTGCCGCGCTCCGCTGATTCTACGAGGAATGCTCCCGAGTCAACCAAGGTCGCCGAGGCGACTAAGGCTCCGACAGAGCAACTCAAGCCTGCTGTCGATTCCCATGCCGCGACCCCTGTGAAGACTGCTGATGCGACTCCTGCTCCGGTGGTCAATAAACCGGTGGAACAGCCTCAGCAGAGCGGTGCGGTTGTCGCTAAGACAGATGCCGCCGCTGCCGTCGTGCCTCCGCCGCAGGTAGTGCAGGTGGCTACTGGTGCCGGCAACGTCAGCAATCCTTCGACTGCGGTGAAAACTGACAGTGCCACAACCTTGTCGCAGGTTGCAGCAACTCACGGTTCAGTCAGTTCGGTTGGCTCGGCAGCAACAGGACCCGGCAACGTCACACCGGGCGCCACCGGTGTGGCAACTACTGCAGGTTCGACCGTATCGGCTACTGGCAACAATCCCGCGTCTAACAGTTCAGCACAAGTTGCTGCAACCAACAACCAGGCTGCTCCCGCTGCTGGAACTGCCAACTCTCAGTCGACGGGTGCTACGACTGTTGCCGGAAGCACTCAAGCCGGGACTAATGCGACCACTGCTACCACTACAACTACCACGTCCGGAAACCTGGCACAGGTAGCTGCCTCTCAGGCGTCCACAGTGAACTCAGTGCAGGCAGGTCACACCGCAGCCACCACCACGGCGACGGCGAGCAACACGACCACTGGCACTCCGCAGAGCACTACTGGAACGGCAGCCACAGCGACGAATGCCACTACTGGTGCCCCAACGACTGTAGCCAGCAATACCTCTGCTACAACTACCAACACCGCTGCCACTGGTAACACGGCAGCCAGTGGCAATTTGGCTCAAGTGGCAGCATCTCATAGTTCCACTGTTTCCTCCACAACAGCGGGCAATACCACGGCAGGAACTGCGACGACGACGACAGCCAGTAACACGACGGCAGGAACTGCGACGACGACGACAGCCAGTAACACGACGGCAGGAACTGCGACGACGACGACAGCCAGTAACACGACGGCAGGAACTGCGACGACGACGACAGCCAGTAACACGACGGCAGGAACTGCGACGACGACGACAGCCAGTAACACGACGGCAGGAACTGCGACGACGACGACAGCCAGTAACACGACGGCAGGAACTGCGACGACGACGACAGCCAGTAACACGACGGCAGGAACTGCGACGACGACGACAGCCAGCAACACGACGGCAGGAACTGCGACGACAGCTACTGGTAATGCCACCCCTACGGGCGGTACTCTCGCTCAAGTCGCTACGAGCTCCGGTGCTGCGACGACAGTCGCGAGCAATACCACATCCGGATCCACGACGACTACAACCGGCAACACGACTACCGGCGCAACGACAACGACAGTAGCAAGCAACACGACATCTGGAGCTGCGACGACAGTAGCAAGCAACACGACGGCTGGTAATACGACTACTGGTGGCAATCTTGCTCAAGCTGCGACAACTCAGGGTACAACCGCAACCTCCACTACGACTGGTGCGACGACGACTGCCGGCAATACAACTACCGGTGCGACGACGACTGTTGCTAGCAACACAACGGCTGGAACTGCGACGACGTCTGCTGGTCAGACAACAGCGGGGACTACGACGACAGCGGGTAATGCAAATACTGGTGCAACGACGACAGCAGCCGCTAATACAACTACTGGTGCCACGACTACGACCGCCGGAAACACTACGACTACTAGCGGCAATCTCGCTCAAGCTGCGACAACTCAGGGTACAACCGCAACCTCCACTACAACTGGTGCGACGACGACTGCCGGCAATACAACTACCGGTGCGACGACGACCGTTGCTAGCAACACAACGGCTGGAACTGCGACGACGACTGCTGGTCAGACAACAGCGGGGACTACGACGACAGCGGGTAATACAAATACTGGTGCAACGACGACCACAACAGCCGGTAATACAACTACAGGTGCAACGACGACTGCCGGCAATACAACTGCCGGTGCAACGACGACGACCAGCGGCAATCTCGCTCAAGCTGCTACGTCTCAAGGTGCCGCTACAACGACTACTGCCGGTAATACAACTACTGGTGCGACGACGACGACGACGACCGCTGGCAGCACGACCACCGGTGCAACAACGACTACAACAGCCGGTAATACAACTACAGGTGCAACGACGACTGCTGGCAACACGACTACCGGTGCAACGACGACGACCGCCGGAAATACGACGACCAGCGGCAATCTCGCTCAAGCTGCTACGTCTCAAGGTGCTGCAACAACGACGACCGCCGGTAATACAACTACTGGTGCGACGACGACGGCCGGTAACACAACCACTGGTGCGACCACGACGGCTGGTAACACAACCACTGGTGCGACCACGACGACGACCGCTGGCAGCACGACCACCGGTGCAACAACGACTACAACAGCCGGTAATACAACTACAGGTGCAACGACGACTGCTGGCAACACGACTACCGGTGCAACGACGACGACCGCAGGAAATACGACGACCAGCGGCAATCTCGCTCAAGCTGCTACGTCTCAAGGTGCTGCAACAACGACGACCGCCGGTAATACAACTACTGGTGCGACGACGACGGCCGGTAACACAACTGCTGGTGCAACGACGACCGCCGGTAATACAACTACAGGTGCAACGACGACAGCTGCCAATACGACCACCGGTGCGACGACTACCACAGGCAATACGACTACCGCAGGCAATACGACTACCGGTGCAACAACGACCGCCAGTAATTCAACGACTGGTGCAACAACGACCGCCAGTAATTCAACGACTGGTGCAACAACGACAGCTGCCAATACGACCACCGGTGCAACGACGACCGCCGGTAATACAACGACTGGTGCAACAACGACAGCTGCCAATACGACCACCGGTGCGACGACTACCGCAGGCAATACCACTACCGGTGCGACGACTACCGCAGGCAATACCACTACCGGTGCGACGACTACCGCAGGCAATACCACTACCGGTGCAACGACGACGACCGCTGGAAGTGCGACCACCAGCGGCAATCTCGCTCAAGCTGCTACGTCTCAAGGTGCTGCAACAACGACGACCGGCAATACAACTACCGGAAATACAACTACCGGTGCAACGACGACGACAGCTGGCAACACGACTACCGGTGCAACGACTACGACCGCAGGCAATACAGCCACCGGAGCAACGACGACGACAGCTGGCAATACGACTACCGGCGCGACGACTACGACCGCAGGCAATACAGCCACCGGAGCAACGACGACGACAGCTGGCAATACGACTACCGGTGCGACGACTACGACCGCAGGCAATACAGCCACCGGAGCAACGACGACAGCTGGCAATACGACTACCGGTGCAACGACGACGACCGCAGGCAATACAGCCACCGGAGCAACGACGACGACAGCTGGCAACACGACTACCGGTGCAACGACGACGACCGCAGGCAATACAGCCACCGGAGCAACGACGACGACAGCTGGCAACACAACTACCGGAGCAACGACGACCGCTGGTAATACGACCACCAGCGGCAATCTCGCTCAAGCTGCTACGTCTCAAGGTGCTGCAACAACGACGACCGGCAACACAACTACCGGTGCAACGACGACGACCGCAGGCAATACAGCCACCGGAGCAACGACGACGACAGCTGGCAACACGACTACCGGTGCAACGACGACGACCGCAGGCAATACAGCCACCGGAGCAACGACGACAGCTGGCAATACGACTACCGGTGCAACGACTACGACCGCAGGCAATACAGCCACCGGAGCAACGACCACAGCTGGCAACACGACTACCGGTGCAACGACGACTGCAGGCAATACGACTACCGGTGCAACGACCACGGCTGCAGGCAATACAACTACCGGTGCAACGACCACGACTGCAGGCAATACGACTACCGGTGCAACAACGACGACCGCCGGTAACACAACCGCCGGTGCGACTACGACGACCGCCGGTAATACAACTACTGGTGCAACGACGACGACCGCTGGCAACACGACTACCGGTGCCACTACTACGACAGCCGGCAACACGACTACCAGCGGCAATCTCGCTCAAGCCGGAACATCTCAAGGTACTGCCACAACGACGACGACCGGCAACACGACTACCGGTGCAGCAACGACTACGACCGCTGGCAACACGACTACCGGTGCAGCAACGACGACGACCGGCAACACGACTACCGGTGCAGCAACGACTACGACCGCTGGCAACACGACTGCCGGTGCAACGACTACGACTGCTGGCAACACGACTGCCGGTGCAACGACGACTGCCGGCAACACGACTACCGGTGCAACGACGACGACCGGCAACACGACTACCGGTGCAACGACGACGACCGCTGGCAACACGACTACCGGTGCAACGACGACGACCGCTGGCAACACGACTACCGGTGCAACGACGACGACCGCTGGCAACACGACTACCGGTGCAGCAACGACGACCGCTGGCAGCACGACTACCGGTGCTGTAATGACGACCGCTGGCAATACAACTACTGGTGCAGCAACGACGACAGCTGGCAACACGACTGCCAGCGGCAATCTCGCTCAGGCTGGTACATCTCAGGGAACGGGTGTCACTACGACGACTGCCGGCAACACGACTACCGGCGCTGCGACGACGACAGCCGGTAACACCGCCACTAGTACTACGCCATCTGCCATCGGTAACACAATCCCCGGCACTCCGACTACTACCGTTGGCAATGCCGTCCCTGGCGCGGCAACGACAGGCAGTATGACTACAGTATCAGCCGCCGGTAATGCTGCCACATCCGGTACGAATCTGCCACAAGGTACGTCGACGCCTGGCACTTCCACTGCGCCTGCTACCGGCACTGCCGCAGTTGTCAACTCCGGCTCGGGCGCTCTTGGCGTTACCGGTTCGATTGGAAATAGTCAGAATGGTGCCAGCGTAAATGTATCTGTTGGAGTTGGTGCCAATGGTACTCCCAATCTCCAGGTTTCCGGTTCGGTCACGATTGGCGGCGTTACGATTTCTGGTTCCACTTCACCGGCCGGCACCGGCTCCACTGCCACGGCAACTGGAGGCACGACTGCTGCTGCCGGCGGAACCTCCGCCGGGTCGACTGTCGGTACGGGCTCAAGCAACACCGGCAGCAGCGGCACTGTCATCTCCAGCGGTTCAGTGCCCGCCGGGTCAAGCGGCGCGAGCGGCAATTCCACCGCCTCAGGCAGCAGCGTCCAGCCTGGCGGTTCATTGGGCACTTCTCCCACAACCGGTCAAACCGCTCCTTCCGGTTCGTCCGGTAGTGTGAATGTTGATCCTAACGGTCCCGCGCCAGCCGGCAATGTGCCGGTTGATCCCAGTCAGTTGCCCTCGGTTTCACTTGTGACCGGCGCCAATCAACCAGCTGTGACTGATCCTTCCGCTGCCGGTGCGCCGCAGAATCCTGATCCCAGTGCCGCCAACGTCGCTCAGACGCAGCCGGTGCCGGATCCATCGGCCGTCGGCACCACTCAGACTGCGCAGCCGACACAGCCCAACACCGTCGCTCAGCCGACGCAGACCAGTACAGATCCTACGGCCGGTGCAACCGCGCCTGTGGTTCCGCTTAGTCAGTTAACGCCGGAGCAATTGGCGGCAAAATACATTGAATTGATTCAGATAGCTGAAAACCTCAATGCCACAGGTGGGGCCAATATTCACATTCCTGTGTCGGTTGATGCAAGCGGTTCTGCAACGCAGGTGTCTGTAAATCCAGATTTGAATGGTGACGGAGTTGTTTCTACTTCTGAATCATTGATACTGGACATTGTGTATTTGGCTTCTCAGCTAGGTTTGAATGCTGGTGGTAGTGATAGCGTGCCTGGTTCTACACCGGCTACGCCTGCTCCGGCCCCTCAGCCGACGGTAGGCGGCATTAGTCCGTCAGACGTAAGCCCCGCGCCGACTACCGGAACGGTCGTTATTCCGGAAGTGTCGGCACCGACTCAGCCTGTGGATTCCACAGTACCTGTGGTTTCTAATGGTACTGATCCGCTTCCTGTTTCGGCGCCAATTTCTTCGAGTGTAGATGGTGGAAGCAGTCAGCCTGCGGCTCCGGTTTCCAGTGGAGCACCGGCTGATGTGAATCCTGTTGAGCAGATTGCTCAACAGATTATCACCAATGTTGTAGGCAATGTCCTCTCCGATATTTTTGATCAGTCGGCGAGCAATTCCCAGCCTCCTGCACAGAACGCCGCGCCCGGCGGTACTGCTGAGCCTGTGGTAGCTACCGGTGCTAATCCGCTTCCTGTTTCCGAGCCGAGTGCTCCGATTGTGACCGGTGCGGCGAATCCGACTGTCGGAAGCGTTCAGGCTCCAGGTGCTGTTCCCGCCGATTCTAACCCAGTAGAACAAATCGCTCAGCAGATTTTCAACAACGTCGTAGGCAATGTGCTATCCGACATCTTTGATCAGCCTGTGACTGCACCGCAGGTTCCCGTGCAGAGTTTCGATCCGCTCAACATAATATCCGACTTGATTTCACTATCCGGTGGTTCAAACTCTACCCTTGATCCCTCTTATATACAAATTCTGGAAGAGCAGGCTCGTTTGGCGGAACAGGCCAGGCTGGCTGAGGAGAGCCGCCGGACCGCGGAAGAGCAAGCGCGTTTGGCTGCAGAGCAGCAGGCTCTGATCGAGGCTCGTCAGTTGGAAGCCAGGCTGGCTCAAGAAGAAGCGGCGCGACTCGCACAGCAAGAGGCCATTCGCCTCTCTGATGCCCAGAGAGCGGAAGAACAGGCTGCCTTGGATTTGATCGCCCAGTTGGCGGCTATGCAGAATGCCGGTGCGGATGCCTATACTGAGCCTCTACCGGATACAAGCTCTGGTTGGGGCGAACCGACCATTGATTCTGCGACCTATTTTGGTCCGATTGATGATTACATTGCCTCGAGCTATACCGGCTGGATGGGTCAGACTGGAAACTCCGGTTTGGAGGGTGGTTCATCCTTTGGTGTTCCATATCAGAAGCCCATTGCCGGACTTCCGACCAGTAGCTTCGGACAGCCATATTTTGACGGTACTGCCGGATTTGTCCCGATTGAAACTCCTGCTAGCTCCAGTGATGGCTTCGGAATGCCGTACAGCGAGCCGGCAAGTGCCATTCACACCGACGCCGATGATCCGGAGCAGTTTCAACCGATTCCCAGTGTTTCGCCTGAAGCCATTGCTCAGAGCGGTGTCGACGATCTGATTTCGGTCTACACTTCTCAGCAAGGTGGTATCCCTGGAACTGGTAGTGGTTCCGGCAGCGGCTCCAACCAGGGTATCGACACTGTTGATGGTATTAGTAACCGTGATCAGTCCGCGCTGGAAGGTGCCAATGCCGATGCCAATGGCAGTGAGTCTGGTGAGATGCCGAGTTGGCTTCAGCAGTCACTTGCTGATGGTGATGAAAGTAAAGGCGGCAACCGCTCCGATGATTACACGGCACGCGGCGAAGCTGCCAGAGCGGAGAAAGCAGAGAGCACCGCTGCGGAGCTCGATGAGTCTCAACACATTGACTTCGATTCTCTGAGACTTAAGTCCGATCTAAATGTACCTGATCCATCTAGCGTTCGTTGGCAGGAGTTGCAGGATGCCCAGCAGCGATTGGCCGATACCGTGAATGCTATGGCGCAGTCTGCCGGCTTGCAGGCTCAGGACATTGCCTCTCGCAGTGCCGAGATGGTCAACAATGTAATGAGTGGTTCGGGAAGCTTAATCGATGAGCTGGACGCTCAGACCCGCTACATCAGGGAATTGGAAGAGGCTCACAAGCAGCAGAGCGAGCGCGACCTGGAAATTAAGTTGCAGCATGAGAAGCTGGAGCTTCTGGCCTCTCAGAAAGCCAAGCATAAAGAAGACGAGAAAGACGCCAAAGAGAGAGAAGAAGAGAAGCAGCGCCGCCTGGCGGAAGAGATGGCCACCATGCTGGCTATCAGACAGCAGTCGGAAATTGAGGCGAGAGCAAGAGCTCTCCGCATCAGGCAAGAGCGTGAAGTCTTGCAGGAGATGATCCGTAAGGACAACCTGCAAGAGAAGTATGTGGTAAGGGAAAACGAAGACCTGACCATGATTGCCGTTCGCAAATTTAAAGATGTGCGTGTGGCCGATTTGATTTACGAAATCAACAAACGTTCCGTGGAAGTTCGTTGGACCGGCGGTCGTCGCAGCTACTATGTCAAGCCCGGTACTGTACTGATTCTCCCCAGTCCAAGGCAGGTTCGTGAATGGTTGGCCCGCACGGGCGGCATCGCTCCGATGCAGAACAAGCAGGGAGCTTCATCCGGTATGGCCGGTCGCTCTAACTCCGCTCAGGAGGATCGCCGCGCAAATATCGAGAAAGTGATTGGTAAGATTCGAGAATCTTCCGACGAACTTGACGGTCGTGTTTACTCCGTTCGCCTCGGCGATACTTTGCGCTCGATCGCTATGAAACATCCCGACTTGAGGGATGTGACACTGTGGAGATTGCTGGCTGAGAAGAACGGTCTTTCTACCGACACAGACTCCAAGGGTGCTCCGCTGGCAGTGCTGATTCGTGGCGCCGTGTTGAATATTCCTACTGCTGAGGAAATTTCCGCCTATCGTGCTGAGACAGCACCTGCCAAGCCGGTTGTCTTTGAGCCTCAGCATATGCCTTCTCACGCCATACTGGAGATGGCCACCAAGCCTTGTGGTGGATGCGATAGACTGCTCAGCCACACAGCCTCTCTCTGTCCCGCCTGCGGTTATGTTTTCGAGAGCGTCCCCGGTAAGCCGACCGTGGAGGAGCAGTCTACAACCTTTGCTTTGCCTCAGGGCATACCCACTTTGCCCCTGGATCAAAGCGAGGGCGAGCAACAACAGACTGTGGTCACTTCGCCAAATCTGGATACCACCGTGGTCGATTCCGACAAGACAACACTGTCGCTGCCGGAAGCTGCCGGCACGGTCAAGGCCCCGGTGATCTCCAGAGGAGGAGATAGCCATCTTCTTGAAGTGGAAGGCACTAAAGTAGTTGAAGCATTCTCTCAGACTTGCCGACTGGTGAAGGTTGATGTGGAAGTGAACGGACGCCGAATCGTTAAACAGCAGTTGGAAGTGCTAAGTGGTGAAGACTGGATTCCTGTTCTAGCTTACGAAGTAGGAAATCATTCATCCACTCGCCATGAGTACTCTCGTGACGGCAGGAGGAAGTCGATTTCCATAGATCTGCCCTCTGTGGCTGTAGGTCAGATGGTGCAGAACGAACTGAGCCAGAACTGGGAAAAATATTGCGAACGTTTCCTCTCCGGACGCAAGCTCTCAGTTTAGCGTAATCACGTCCGTTGACCTGTGGTTCCGACAGGGTCAGCCTTGATTCTGCTCGATGCCTATTTGCGTAACCGCTTCTGGATCCACACGTTCCGGCTCGTCGGATTGTATGTCAAGAGTAGAGTTGAGTTGAGGAAACTTGCCGATTTCACCATCGTGAGTGCGATTCCTCAGTCTATAGACTTCATCCACTGGCAGTTTCTCGCCGGTTGTAGTGTCATAGATGAAGTGCATGGCACCGTCCGATGCTTCTACGATGGCATAACTTCTGTAGGTGCCTGGAACACATTCACCCCAGTGGAAAATAGGACGCCCTCTGTACTTAGCCGAGGCAACGCGTTTTTCCTTGCCGAATTCATCGAGCAAGATGCCGCGGTTGCTAACTTGCACTTTCATTTCCTCCACATGGTCTTCAGCCATGAGGGGCAATTGCGGCGGGTGAATGACCAGGGCATCGTCCTTAATCACTACCAGCGGTGCTTCTGGACCGGCTGCGCAAAATAGTTGACCATGCCCGCCCACCAGGGGTTGGTAGATGTCTTCGATGCCCAGCTCTTCTGCCAGACCTACGGGTCCTTTGGGAGCGGTGGAAAAGAAGTCTTTTTTCTTGGCGTACTGGTTGCGTGCGAAGAGGCGGTCGTATTCTTCATCCGTCTCTTTGTCCAGCGCTGCTTGTTCCTCCGCGGTGAGCGCGGGCGCTGCACCGGATGCTGGTGCGGAATCTGAATCTGTCGTTTCCGTCTGGCCTGTATTGCTTGCGCCTGAATTGCCGCTGCCGTCTCGGTTGTCCTGATTGCCAGAAGCTACAGGATTCTGTGAGTTTTCGTCTGAGCTGCTATTCTCCACTGCCTTGTTCTCCATCGCCTTCGTTCTGGAAGTTTTCCAGAGCGGTTCGCACTTTATGCAGAAGAACTAACTGGGCGTCAGTAGATAGCTGTTGATCTTTGATCAAGTGCGCGGCCAGGCAATAGGCCAGGTCAACGTCCGGCATGCCAATCAGTCTTTCTGTCAACAGTCGGCAGAACCAGGCTGCCGAATCGGATGCCGGGGTATCCTTGCGGTTAATGGAGGAGTTGAAATCGAATTTGATTTTAGGGTCTCTTACTACTTCCGAAACTTCAAAGCGATAAAGGCATTTTGAAGTGCATGGTGCGCAAGTAGGTAGGGGACCCTGGTCGAGCTTATGCAATTCCAGGAAGTCATCGCGCCATTGTCTCAAGATGGCAATGTCGAGGCGGCGGTTTACTTCCGTGGGCTGGAAGGCGGGGCGCAATAAGTTGAGCCAGCGCAGGTGCTGTTCCCGCACCTGATCGTAGAACCAATAATTATTCTCACCTTTACGCTCGAAGTAACGTTCGGTGGCCTGGGTGAGGGCGCACCAGGTGATGCCGGTGATATTGCCGGTGCGGGCGCGACCACCGATCACCCTTTGAATTTCATGAATGATCTGGGCGCGGAAGTGCACAAGTTGGGTGAGGTCTTTCAGGGTGGAGAGAACATAGCGGTTATAGACCTGGCGGAAAATCGGGTCGTCCGCCACTGGGATAGCCGTATCCAGAATCTGCGAATCGCAGCGGTGTAAGCAAAATTTGCAGCCCAGGTGGCGGTCATAGCTGCCGATGATATTGAGACCCTTCATGGCCTGTCTGACTACTTCATCAGACTCTTCCGGAGTTTCAGGCGGCGGTACTTCCTTGGTCTTGTCGAACATGATTTGCAAGTGGTAAGGCTGTTCCATTTTCTCGGCATAGACCAGGGCACGTCCCTGACCAAGGGCAGTAACGTGCCTTTTCTGCACATCGTCTAAGTTCATGGCACCGCCCATAGAGTCGCGGTCATCCACAGCCACGATACGATGCATGATCTTGAGGTTGGTGTTCTTAAGAGCTTCCGGAGCCAATTTGTTAGGAATCTGGTCGGCGATAATGAAGCCCTGACCGTAGGAACGAATTTCAGCGAGCATGTTGGTGAAGAATTCAACGGCCTTACCGGCTGGGTTTGCCGATTCACCGCTTTGACCGGTGGGAACGTTCTTCAGCAATCGGTGAGCCTCTTCTACCAACATCACGTGCTGTAGATGGTCGTGGGGACCGAGTGCTTCCCTGTATTCATAAAGGAAGACTAGAAGCATACCCATCAAGAATGATTTCTCGCTGTCTTCTGAAACCATCTTCAGCTCTACCACGGTCGGCTTGCCGAAGAGTTCGCCCATGGGTATGGAGCGCCTGGTATTGAGCATCTGCCCTTTACCGCCTATTAGTAGTGAGCCTATTCTGGCTTTCAGGGCGGCTTGTACGTCGGGACCGATGCGGTCTGAATATCCGAAGCTCTCTACGATGGGATCGATGATCTCGTAGAGGTCTTTCATGGTCGGGTAGATTTCATTGGGACAGTCAGGATCGCCTACGGACATACCCGGCGGCAGACGACGGTTGACGTTGTTGATCAAGTCCCAGCCACGCACGGCATAGATCGAGTTAAGGGCTTTTTCCAGTACCTGCGGCATCGGCGAGTACATTTCAAAACTGGCGTTGAACACTGATTTGAGAGCGTCCAGGTGAGTCTGTACTTTCACCCCTTTCATGATTTCAAAGGGATTGAGGCGGAAGGGAGAGACGGTTTCGTCACCAAGAGAAAAGGCCTGACCGACGCCTTTGAAAGTCTCGGACATCAGCATCATGTGCCGGTATTCCGACTTAGCCGGCTCGCACACCATGAAGGGAATTCCGTAACGCCAGAGCTGACCTACCAGGTAGAAGCAAGTATTTGTCTTACCACCGCCGGTGACGCCGCAGACGATGGTGTGTTTCTGGAGAGCGTCTACGTCTATGTAATAGAGGTTGCCGGTGTCTTCGCCGCGGTCCAGAATGTTGCCGATGGCGATGACTCTGTTTGGATCTTTCGGTGGTATTTCAGCCAGAGAGAATTCCGCCGACCTTCTGATTCTAAAGCCGGGCATCTCTCTCTTCGGTAGATGCACAAAGGCAGAAAGCATGCGCGAATTAAGTGGAGACAGGAAGCGGTATTCAAGCAACTCCTGAAAGTATTCGCCTTCTCTCTTGGAGCGCAATAGTCCGAAACGTTGAATGTGCTCGCTCAGCCCCCGCACTTCGTGGGTGCGCAAAGGGGTAGGACGGCTGGTTTCATCTACATAGGTGGCTCTCAGGAGTGACTGAAGCCTGACAAATACGTCCCGTTTGGGTGAAAAGAAATAAGGCACAGTCAGCCACATTCCCAGAGCGGTGCCGAGTTGAATATGCTTGAGATAGGAATCTTGCAATTCCAAATAGTACTTGATTTTTCTTTTCTTCTCGGGGTCTTCGTTCTCCTGGGCCCGCTGGATCTGGTCCACTACAGCCGTTTCTTCCTTGGTGACATTTTTGCTTGGAATTGGAACGGCCAGGATTAACATGCCGAAGTCATGACCAGACAGACCGGCTGCCAGTCTTTCGATTTGCTCTGATTCGGTGGTATCACCGCCGGTGGACTTCAGGGCCGGAATGCCTGTTACCACGCCGGTGTACTTGGTCATTGGTTCGATCATGGCGTGAATGTCTTCAGCCGAAAAGGGCTTTTTAAAGACATCTACACCGCCATAAACGCTGTGTAAAATCGACTTGAGGCTATGATAGCAAATAGAGGTGGGATCATTGCCCGGCTCATTGGACTCCACTGCGCTTGGAAGGGAGATGCCCATGTAGTAATGGACTCCCGATTTGCTTCCCAAAATGAGGAAGGCCAGGTTGGCTTTCTGGCTGTGCAAGCCGGTGAGGGCATCTTCCATCAGGTACATGCGTTTGGGAGGCTTGGTGGGATCCGGGTCCTGCTGAACCTGCTGCCCCTGTTGTTGCTTTTCCCGCTCAATGTCCCAAGATCTCAGGATGCCGTCTACTCTCACAAAAGTTAGTCCGGGGATGGGCCAGCTAGTGAGGGAGGCCGGATCGACCGCCTCTGTCTCTAGATTGTCAAGGTCGTAGCGTCGCAAGTCGGCGATGCGTTCTTCCCAGATGCTGCGGTTAGGGGTATCCTGGCTCATTTTTGCTTTCGTCGGTATTTCAGCCGAGAACTTACAGAGATTAGTAGTTATGAGTATACACAGGAACTAGTCTTCGGACACGTCGGCCTTCCTGATTGAAGCCGTGTGCATTTTGTCGATCAGTTTTTTCTTGATTTTACCCTCTACAACGTCTTCAAACGGGTGCGATTTGAGGTTGAAAAGACCGGCTTCGGCGCCCATTCTGTAGCAGAAGAAGGTACGTTCTTCTTGTCTGACGATTTTGTCGATGTTCAATTTCTCTTCGTCCGATACAAGTTCGAACTGTGGAGAAGTGTTGACCGGGTTGAATATGTTGGACATGGTCTGGTGCTTCACCTTGCGCCCATCTATGGGGAACATCTGTGGACCGAGGAGGTCGCCGTCCTTCTTAGAAAGGGCAAAGGTAATGAGTGTGCCGATGTTGATAATGAGCTGGTTTCGGAAGTCTTCCGGCAGGTGCTGGAGTGACTTGGTGACAGCGATGAGACCGATTTTGAATTTTTTGGTTTCGGATGTGATGGCTTCGATAGTGTTCTTTTCGATGAAGTTATCGAAACAATCCAGATAGAGACTGACGGGATGGTGCTCGGCCTTTTTGCCTGTTGTCGAGAGGGTCAGGCAGGCTTGCTTGACGCCGGAAACTATCAGGGAGCCCAGGAGGTTTGCGTCCTGACCGAAGTCGCCCTGAGGGATACGCACCAAAAGTATTTTCTTCTTCGTGACTATGTCCATGATGTCCAGGTCACCCTGAGGCTTGGTCAAAATGGAGCGAATGCGAGGATTGGAGAGCATCGGGTTGATTCTGTTGAGGATAGGCTCTACCCAGGTGATCCACTGGTCGGTTCTGGCTAGTTTTTTGTAACGGCCCCACTGGTCGAGAAGGGTGGCAAACTCAACGCGCTGATTTTTCTTCTTCTCGATATTTTCCAAAAGTACATCGCGGAAGTCGTTTTCGTTGAGAAGGGTTGGCAGATCGATGAGGGTCTTGCCGTTGCCGATCAACAGCAAAATGGCGTTTCTCAAAATGTCGGCGGTTTGTGCGTTCCACTGGCTCTGGGAGCCGGGCGGTTCGGTATAGATGGCCTTGAAGCCGTCGACGATGGATGCCGCCGCCGTCTGCAGGTCGCCAATGTCTGGCAAATTGAGCGGGTTATAGGCGACGGAACCGTTCCTGTAGGTGGGGTCGATCAAAATGACCCGTTTGGATATTTCTCTGCCTCTGGGATGGGCAGCGATCCAGTTGACGATCAAATCAACCAGTGAGCCGTCCGAGTCGATCAAAACTATACCGCGGTCTTCCGATTCGATGTCATGGGTGATCATGCGCGCTACCAGGCGTGATTTGCCCTTGCCCCCCTGTCCCAGGATCAGAACGTGGGGATTCACTTTGCGCATATCAGGCGGAAGGGCCAGGTCTTTGATCACCCAGGGCATGGGGAACCACCACTTCCACTCAATGCGTTGTCCTAAAGGTAGGCTACCTTTCTTCAGGGGCTTAGCCAGTTGCGAACGAATTTTGTTGTGCTGGGACTTGACCTGACTGGGAATGTATTGCTGCTTGTTCCAGATGTTGATCATTCCGGAAGGTCCGAAGAGGGTGAAACTGCCGCCGATGACCGCGGCTCCCAGACCTAGCACCACGAAAATTCCATAGTGATTGAAGAATTCAATTATGTTGAATTTCTTGTCGCCTTCGGCGCCGCCGCCTCCACCAATACCGGGGATTCCTCCAGGCAGCGCCACTATTTTACCGGCGGTGTCCGGCTCGATGGGTCGCATCAAGCGTGCTTGAAACTCGCCGCGCACCATTTCTGCCGACTGTTTCTTTAGTCCGAACTGACCACGGGCTGAGACTCTCTTAAATTCCCACTGGCCCGCGGCCGAAAGCGGTATGGTGTCAAGGAAGAGCTGACCCTTGAAGAAAATCGGCGGCCCACTCTTGCGTCCGTTTCTGTCTACGAATTGCTTTTTAAGTAATAAGATGGGCACATTTTGTTCTATGCCGACATTACCTGTGAGCTGGTAAGGTCCGATCTTTTGGTCCATACCCTGACCATAGAGTTCGCTTCCCTTTTGCCTGAGGTCTATGACGTTTGGATATTGGTTGCCGTTCTGCAGCACCATCATGCTCCAGCGTCCTGAAACCTTTGGTGCTTCCGTGATGATGCCACCCAGACCGCCTGATGCAGGCGCTGTGCTGGTCTGACCCTGCGGAGCCTGGCCCAGGAGGGCAGAGAAGTTGCCGGCGATATGCATGATGGCAAAAGCAAACATGCCCATCATGGCAATGGTTATGGCTACCAGTTTGAAGCCTATGGGGAAGCCCGCCACAGTAAACAGAGCACCATCGTTGAACTTTTTGCGCAGGTTGGATGAGGATGAGGAATCATCGTCATCCTCATCATCGTCATTTTTCTTCTTGCTGCGGCTCTTTAGTGCCGTGCTGGTGCTGCTTTTGCTTGCGCGGTCGGTTTTGCGCAAGTTGTTAACGGATGATGGACTGCCGCTGAAGGAACGCCTCTGCGGAATTTCCTTTTCCTCGTCTTCATCATTCTCGTCATCATCATCATCATCATCATCGTCTTCATTGCGACTTTTCTTCTTGATGACGGTTGATTTGCCGCCGCCTCTTCTGGCAGAGGATTTGCGACGCGGCCTGTCGTCCTCATCATCATCGTCGTCATCATCGTCATCGTCTTCATCCACTACCAGGCGCGCTTTCTTGACTGCTGTAGCGCCTGAAGGTTTTTGAGGCTTGCCGACTGGTTCTTCCTCTGCTTCTACTGTCTCGGCCGGTTTGTAGTTACCCGACTTAGAGCTCTTGCTCAGTAAGCTTTCGAAGCTGGAATGGGGATCATCGCCCAGAGTGCGGGACTGGCTATTCTCACCGCGGGCAGCCGTTTTTGCTGTGGCCTTGCTACTCACCGCCGCCGGTGTAGCGCTGGATTGGAAAAAATCAAAGGCTTCAGCGGTCGCCGGTGTAGGCGCACGGTAGCCTGATTGCTCGCCACTTTCCGCCCTGGAGCGGGCCAGTTCCTGGGGACCGGCCACTTGTGGGCGGTGTGGTTTTTCTGGATGGGCATCTATGGACGGAGCTTGCTGTGGCTGCACGGGCTCAGGCGTTGATACTATGGCTGGTGCTGGGAGCGGCGACTCCGGTCTGAAGTCTCCCTGGCCATTTTCACCGGCAAGTGGTTCCGGCGCGGTGGCGTATTCATTGTTGGGGGCCGTGGTCGGGAGTGGTTCGAAACTTTCGGGGGCTCTACTTGGTTGCGCTTCCGTCATGAAGGGAGTCTCTTCTGCCGATTCCTCCGGCGCCGGCGTAAAGTTGAAGTTCTCGATGTCTTCATCGGCCGGACTGTCCTGGTTCGCCTGGCTCTGCTGATCATTTGCGGAATAGGCTTTTAAATTGGCGGTATCGAAGGCTTCGTCTTCTCTTTCGGCGGGCGTGGGCACAAAGACGTCTACCTTGTCGGCGGCTTCTGCCGCCCGAGCTTGGGATTGATTCTCGAAGAAACCCGTCACAGCGGCCAGACCGGTTGCCGCTACAGCTGCAGCGGCAGCGCTCGCCGTTGTCTGAACAATGGTCTCCGGATCATCAAAGAAGCCGGATTGTGATGAGGCTCTGCCCTGCGGCTGCGTGGCCTCTTGCCCGTAGCTGCCGTCGTCTCCGCCGCTAGTGGTGGTTGAACCGCCGTTAGAGCCGTAGGCATCGAAGAATTCCGAGGTGAAATCGTCAGTGGCGTAGGCATCGGCTCCGTAGTAAGTAGCCGGTACGAGGGCGTTCAATTGCCTACCTGTGACAATGCGCTCCAAGATGAGCCGGTCTGGCGCTACCGACACCACCATCGGCGCTACCGTGCTGGCCATGGTTGAGACCGTGGTGGACGCGAACTTGGATTGCACCGCCCCGCAGCGGGTGCAGTCCTTGCTTCTTGGTTTATAAACTGCCCCGCAGGCGGGGCAGATATTGATGTCCACGGTAGTAAATGCTCCCTGAAGAACCTAGTTATCTTTTACCTCAGCAGGAGTCCCTCTTATCCAGCCGGTACAGAAATTGTCTTGCTCAAACTGCCTGTCTCTTCGGCTCCGTCCTGTGACTTTTGCCGACCAGGTTGAATTCTTTCGCTTAATCGGTCTGATAAATCAAAGCTGGAATAAGCGCCCTCTATATAAATATACGAAAATTCAGCAGCAAGACAGTCCCCAAGGTCTTTCGGACTGTTCTTTATCGGCAATATTTCGCATATGACTCTCTGGTATGCGTTGGTAAGGATTGCGACCAGCTGAGAGGCGGCGGGTACTTTGTTTTTACCGTCTTTGGCGATGATTCGCCGGCAAGTTAGGAAAGTTACTAAGTTGAGGTTTGTTTCGGTAATCGGGTTGGGTTTTAACGTCGGGAAGGACGGTCGGTACCAGGGTTTTGAAGATACCTTTACAGCCTGGAATGTTACAGATCTCTCAGCCTCTTGTCAAGAGGTTGTTTATGGGCTTGGTCGCCTCAACGGCGGGTATATACTGGAAGAGTGGGGTTCACTGCGGCGAGCGTGAGGTTTGGCGCTGAACCGGCAGATCCAGCCTCGAGTGTGAACTAGGGCGGTTCTGGGTACATATTTGAGAGTGATCAGGGGACATTGGGAAGGGTTTACTAGATGGCTCGCGAAGATAAGGGGAGCGCCGCCGGATCTTATCAAGACACCGCTTCTGGAAAGTCTGGCGAACAGGATACCGGCTCTCTTGCCGCTAGACGGGCTCGCCTTAGAGGCACTCTTTCCAAGCAAATAACCCCTCCAGATCCTTACCAGCCTTCTCCTTCCGAGACTTATCAGCCTGGCAGCACTTCCCCTTTGAGCACTGAAGCCAAGGAAAGTGAGGCTCCCTCTTCTGCCGGTGCAGAGTTGGAGGAGTCTGTCGCTGAAGACCATTCCCAAGGCGGCAGCGGCAACATCGCTACCGGAGTGACCGAAGCGGCTTCAGCCGAAGTCGGTAATGATGACAGCCCGTTTTTTGCCGCAGGTTCCGGTAAGTCAATGGATTTTGATACCTCTCATCTCTTCAAGGACGACGATGATGATTTGAAGGATGTCGGCTCCACTGCGATTCCTGTTAAAGAAGCAAAAGACCAGACGCAGAACGACGAAAAGCAAGGTGAGAATTTGGCTCAAAAGCAGGCTCCAGTTCCTGAAAAGGTCGACAACTCGACCAGCGCCGCTCCTGCACCGGTGCTCATGGCGCCCACTGTGGTGAATGTAGACAACCCGCAGGTGGTAGAACTACTGAACAATCTTGATCAGCAGCTTGGTATCTGTTCGGTAAATCTTTCTCAAATTGCCAAAGCCGCCAATGAACAGCTCGATCTGGTGCGCAATTTATCCGAAACCATTCAGCATCAGGCCTTTGGTGAGATTGGTTTGAGTTTGAATAGTTTGAGCGAATCGCTTTCAGCCGCCCTTGAGCCCATGAAAGCTGTCGGCGAATTGGTGCCGGCTATCGATACACTTGTGACCACCATCGGTTCTAATGCCGAAGCTGATCGCCGCAAGGCGGAAGAGGTAAAAGAGGATACCCGTCACACGCCAGAGATGCTTGTCACCTCGCTGGCCGATCAGTTAGCGAGCGGGCGCATTGATCCCTGGACTTTCAAATGCGCTTACATGGCAGTTTTCCCGACTGAGCATCCGGCCGATCTCTTGCGTAAGTTGGTTGACTTGCTCGGTACCCAGAAGCTTTCAGGCGATCTATTCCGGGCGGCCTACGATGCCGTGCAGGCACCCGATCCTCCCAAGCCTGTCTATAACTACCAGCAGGCAGCAGGTCAAAATCCTGAAGGCGTCACTGAAGTTCGCTATGTACAGGATGAGGCTGTGTTAGCCAAGCTTGAGGAGTTGCGCAATGCTAATGAAGAGCTGAAAGGTCGCATGGACCAGAGAGAGCTTGAGTTTTCCGAACTCTTGCAGTCCAAAGAGCAAGAGGTTGCCGAGACCCAAGAAATGCTCAATTCGCGCTGGGAAGATTTCAGTGGGCGCTACGAGCAACTCTCGGAAATGGTGCGTGAGCGCAACGAGGAGTTGCAGAAGAAGGAAACGGAACTGGCTCGCATTCAGGCTGAAAAAGATCTTGAACTGGCTCGTCTGCAGTCTGACCGAGATCTCGAGATGTCCCGGGTGCAAAGTGAGATAGCCAATAAAGACACCGAGATTAGTCAACTCAAATCGCAACTTGAAGAGATGCGGGATCAAACCAAAGACATGGTTGCAGATCTGCAAAGACAGCTGACCAGCACCAAGCTGGCCGTGGAGGAAGCAGCCAGACTGAGCGCCAATCCTCCGCCCAAGCCTCAGCCGCAGCCCGGTTTCTTTGAGTCGGTGGCCAGTCAGTCTAATACGGGCAACAACAGCAACCCTGCCGCATCGCTGTTCAATAGCGAACCGGCGGCTGGAGCCATGTTTAATGCCTCTGAAAGCGGCAGTGTCGCCGCTGCACCGCAGGCGGTGCCGGCTCCGGTTCCTGTTCCTGTTCCCGTACCAGTGCCGGTACCAGTCCCCACTCCTGCCGTCAGTGCCTCGGTCGGAGCTCCGTCTCAGGCGCTTGTCGGCAGCGCTTCCCCTATGGTGAGTGCTCCCGATCCCATTGTGCCTTCTCCTAATCCGGCTGTAGCAGCCGCTGCCGCAGCAGCTGCCGCCGGTCAGGCCATCCCCCGTCCGCAAGTGGCCGCACCGACTACTCCCTTCCCAGGCAGTCCCGGTAGTTATGGTAGCGGTGTGAGAGCGCAAGTCTTTGAGGTGATCGTGCGTCAGGCCTTAGCCGGTGCCCCCTGGCGAGAGATCTGTGCCGGACCGATGACGGTGAACGGCATCTCTCCCGATGAGGTCGAGGCGGAAGTGAAGCGCCGACAGGCGCTGCTCAAAAAATAGAGTAAATCAGTTGGTTAGCTTGAGGGCTCTCTCAGCCTGATGCCACTCTTTCACTATGGCATCGAGATTGCTCATATAGTGAAAGACTATTATGGCCGGCAGGTGCTGAATAGTCTGGGTGAAGATGAAGAACATGACTCCGATAATGACCGTGGTGCAGAGTGCCGTCAGATTGCGACTGATGCGCATCTGTTCGTCGACTCGCTTGCTCAGTTGATCAATTTTGGCTTCCAGCTGTGAAGTTTCCACATTTATCACCATAGTCGGCAAGTTTGGTCGGCGGTTGCAATATTGCCTGAGGGAGCGGAAGTCAAAAATAGCACATCTATATAAGAGTTGCTTTTAATGACAACCGGGGAGCTACAGTCTCCGATGGCAGGGCTAGTGAGGCGGTTCCTGCAAATGCTCGTCCAGAGCTTTCAAGGCTGCTTCTATGATCTGGTCTTCCTGCTGGAAAACGGCTCGCAGGTCTAAGTAGACCGCTTCTTTGGCAATGGTTGAGATAATCGGTACGCTGTATCCGCGCAGGAAGGATGCTATTGCTTCCGCCGATTTGCTCTCTTTCTTAGATTTGCCGCTCTGGGTCAGGCAAAGTCCTCTACTGTCCTGTACCTCGCCAGGCAGGCTGCCGCCTCCCATGGTACTTTGCATGGCGCAGACAGCCACTTTGAGCGCCTGCAAGCCGGGCTTTTGTAGCCCCGCTACGATCTGTTCGGCTCTTGTCTGAAGGCTCTCGACACTGCGGACGGCAAACTGAAAGACCGGTAGAACCTGATAGCCGTTGTTATACAAGTATTGACTCAGCGCCGCTTCGATCAAGGCGAGCACTACTTTGTCGGCGCGCAGCGCTCTATATATAGGACATTTCCGCAGCCTTGCCACCAATTCGGCTTTGCCGCAGATGATTCCGGCCTGGGGACCGCCCAAGAGTTTGTCCCCGGAGAAAAGCACCAGACCAATGCCGTCGGCCAGAGTTTCCATCACGGTTGGTTCCGGCTTCAAATCGAACTGTCTCAGGTCTACAAAGGAACCGCCGCCCAGGTCGAAGACCACAGGCACGGACATCTCTTTGCCAAGCGCCGAAAGCTCCGCAGCTTCCGTTTCCTCCGTAAAGCCCACGATCTGATAATTGGAACGGTGACACTTGAGCAGCATGCCGGTTTGCTCGCCAATGGCCTGCTTGTAATCAGACAGTCTGGTTCTGTTTGTTGTGCCCACTTCTTTGAGGCGGGCGCCGGAAGCTTCGATGACGTCCGGTAGACGAAAGCTGCCGCCAATTTCGATAAGTTCGCCCCGTGAGACCACTACTTCTTTGCCGTCCGCCAGTGCTTTCACTGCCAGCATGACGGCTGAGGCGTTGTTATTCACCACGATGGCCGCTTCGCAGCCGGTAATCAGGCTCAGTAATTTGGAAACGGTGTCGGTTCTCTCGCCCCGCTTGCCTTCTGCAAGATCAAATTCCAGATTGGAATAGCCCTTGATTGCTTCATAGAACCGCTGAGAAGCGAGGTCGGGCAGAGGTGCACGACCTAAATTGGTACTCAGAATAACGCCGGTAGCATTGATGACTTTTTTGATGCCGCCGTCCATAAGAGCAAGCAGCCGTTTCCTGGCAGCTGCGGCCACCCCGGTGGCGCTGAAGTCTTCCGGGCTGAGTTCGCTCGGCGAGAGCTTGATGAACTCTATCTGCTGTCGCACCGCTTCCTTGATAATGTCTCTGCGTATCTTTTCGGAAAGCTCAGTCAGACATGGTTCTCTCAAAACCTTATCGATTTGCGGTGGTCTGGTAGTGTTCAAGTTCTGGCTCACGGTTCACTCAAGCTTACTTTCCGATAACAGGTAACTTAAAAAGAGCTGTTTCTGATTTTAATGGTGGTTTTCTCCTTAAATAATACTCCGGGTATCTTGCCAGAAGCGTTTGGAAGAACCACAATTAGAGTATGTAGTAAATGTCGGGCATCTTTAGAGAGGCGGGGCTTGTGGGCAAGACGTTAAGAACCAAAACGCTTTATCAAGACAAAGAGTGGCTCGTACAAAAGTACGTGAAAGAAAAGCTCAGCACCGTCGAGATTGCCCGTATCTACCGCGATACCGAGAATAAGTGGTGCGACCCCAATACTATTTCCCGCTGGCTCAAAAAGCACAACATAGCCATGCGTTCCCTGGCGGAGGCGCAGCAGAACAGGCATTCTGCCGTGGTTACGCCGGCAGCCAACCGCAAGAAGGGCTCCTAGCCAAGCTTAGAATTTTTACAGTCCAATTCCGAAACTTGCCCAGCCCCCCATCATGGTCAGGGCGCAAGTGAGATATAGTAGTACGTCTCTTCCTCCAGCCAGGTAAAACAGGCAATAGGCAAGAAAGGAGAAAGCCGGTAGCCAAAACCGTCTCTCCGCTTCCCTAATGGCATGTGCACCCAGGCAAACTGCGAGGACGAGAGGTAAGCCAAAAAAGACGACGTCGAATAGCATAAGCACTCCAGATACCCTGATTATCCCCAAGATAAATAGGCTGTCCATGGTGAAATCCGCATCGATACTAGATTTTGGGCTAGAGATATAAATTACGGGTGTACACCCGGCTTGCAAAGACAGAAGGACTGAAATGAAAACGGGAAACAAAAGACCCTCGGGCGGCGGTAGTTCCAGATCGGGCCAGGGTAAGGGCAAGCCGAATGCAGGTTTTGGCAAGAGTCGCGGCAAGAGTTTTGGTCAGGGCGATAGCGGCAGAGGCGGCGGCAGAACCAGAAGCTCCTCCGGTTCCTCTGCAAGCTCTAGTTCTCGCTCCTACGGCAGCAAGCGGGAAGATAGACCGCGCTCACAAGAGGGCGGCGGCTATGAAGATAAGAAGCGCAGCTATGCAAGGCCCCGCTCGCAAGAGGGCGGCGGCTATGAAGATAAGAAGCGTACATACTCGAGACCCCGCTCTGAAGAAGGCGGTGGTTATGAAGATCGTAAGCGCACCTACTCCAGACCTCGTTCGGAAGAAGGCGGCGGCGGCTATGAAGATCGCAAGCGCACCTACTCCAGACCTCGTTCGGAAGAAGGCGGCGGCGGCTATGAAGATCGCAAGCGCACGTACTCCAGACCGCGCTCGGAAGAAGGCGGCGGCGGCTATGAAGACCGCAAGCGCACCTACTCCAGACCGCGCTCGGAAGAAGGTGGCGGCGGCTATGAAGATCGCAAGCGCACTTACTCCAGACCTCGCTCGGAAGAAGGTGGCGGCGGCTATGAAGACCGCAAGCGCACTTACTCCAGACCTCGCTCGCAAGAGGGTGGTAGTGGCGGCGAAAGGCGCCCCTACAGCCGTCCCCGTTCGGAAGAGGGTGGTGAAAAACGCTCTTACAGCCGTCCCCGTTCGGAGGAAGGTGGCGAAAGGCGCCCCTACAGCCGTCCTCGTTCGGAAGAAGGCGGTGAACGTGGTCGCTTTTCCACTCGCTCCCGGGAGGGTGGTAGTAGTGGATTTGATCGTGGTGAAAGACAGTTCCGCCCGAGAGAGCGCGGCGCCGAAGACCTCGGTCAGTTCGATGAGGAAGCGCCGCCGGAGCGCACTCGCGTCGGGCGTTACGGCAGCCATGCCGTGACTGAACTGCCAGTGCTCGACCAGGCGGAAGTTGATGCCGAGTTTGTCTACGGAAGAAATTCCGTGGTCGCTTTTCTTGAGCGCGGCTCTGCTCCCGTCAACAAGATTTTTATCGCTAAAGATACGGATCCCGACAGGCGTCTCGATAAAATCGTCGCTCTGGCCAAAGACAACGGCATTCCCACCGTGGTTTGCGATAAAGGCAAGCTCTCTACACTTATAGGTGATCGCGATAAGCATCAAGGCGTAGTGGCCCAGATGGCCGCCAGCGAGTTTGTAGAGCTTCCTGATTTTCTCGACAAACTGGATGCAGTGAAGGCTGAGTACGAAGCGCGGGGCGAGAGTATGGACGGCTATTCCATCGCCATTCTCGATGGCATCGAAGACCCGCATAATATCGGCGCTATCATCAGAAGTGCCGACGCCGCCGGCGTTAAGGCCATCCTTCTACCGCAGAGACGGTCTGCCGGTTTGACTTCCACCGTAGCCAAGGTAAGTGCCGGCGCTCTTGCTTCCATGACAGTGGTGCGCATCACCAACATCGTTGCCACACTTGAAAAGCTTAAAGACAGGGGCTTCTGGGTGGCCGGCTTGAGTCTTGAAGGGGCGGAAGATCTATTTAAGTCCGACCTGAAACGCCCGCTTGCTCTCGTCATCGGCTCTGAAGGAGACGGTATCAGCAGGCTGGTGGCTGAGCATTGCGACATGCTGGTGAAGATTCCCATGGCCGGGCAAGTACAGTCTCTCAATGCCTCAGTGGCGGCTGGCGTGGTGTTCTACGAGATTGTCAGACAGAACGTCAAAGCCTGAGCCGGTTTCAAAGCGAAGCTTCGTTACAAAAATTATATTAAGTTCCTGTAGCGAGATTGAGCAATGCCGAGGCGTTTGTTTGACACGAACAAAATCATGTATGTAGAATCTTAAGTTCTTGTCCGTGCATGGGTGACCTTGCGCGCTTGCCGGTGTAGCTCAACGGTAGAGCAACGGTTTTGTAAACCGTAGGTTGCGGGTTCGAATCCCATCACCGGCTTTGTGGGCGGATGTCCGAGTGGCTAAAGGAGACGGGCTGTAAACTCGTTGGCGCAAGCCTACGCTGGTTCGAATCCAGCTCCGCCCAAACTTTTTTGCTTAGAGCAACCGGCTTTTAGGCAAAAGGAAACCGAAATCTGAGAAGGATCTCTCAGAAAAAGTGAGATCCTTCAAAGAGGGTTGTCCCAGGCGACAACAACGCTAAAGAAAAATAGGGGGATCATCAGACTTAGCGAAAGTCGTTTGATAATTAGGGGCGCGCCCATGTAGCACAGTGGTAGTGCACCCCCTTGGTAAGGGGGAGGTCACGAGTTCAAATCTCGTCATGGGCTCCATTTTCAAACCAAGGGACTTATCTAAGTCAAGAGATCCAAGTCAGCAACACGAGTTAAGTAAGGAGAGTAGAAGAGGATGGCCCGTCAAAAGTTTGAACGCAACAAGCCAAACGTGAACGTTGGAACGATCGGGCACGTTGATCATGGCAAAACATCGCTCACAGCCGCTATTACCTTGACCCTGTCTAAAACAGGTCAGGCAAAAGCCAAGAAGTACGATGAGATCGATGCTGCTCCCGAAGAGAAAGCTCGCGGTATCACGATTAACACCGCCCACGTGGAATATGAAACCGACACTCGTCACTACAGCCACGTAGACTGCCCCGGACACGCCGACTACATCAAAAACATGATTACCGGCGCTGCCCAGATGGACGGTGCGATTCTCGTAATCTCCGCTTCAGATGGTCCTATGCCCCAGACCCGTGAGCACATCCTGCTCGCCCGTCAGGTAGGCGTACCCCACATCGTTGTATTCCTGAACAAGTGCGACATGGTTGACGATCCGGAACTTCTGGACCTCGTCGAAATGGAAGCTCGCGAACTTCTCGACAAATACAACTTCCCCGGCGACAAGATTCCTTTCATCCGCGGTTCCGCTCTCAAGTGTCTCGAAGGAGACGCTGCTGCTGAGAAAGCCGTTCTCGAACTGATGAAAGCCGTAGACGAATACATCCCCACCCCCGAGCGCGATATCGACAAACCGTTCTTGCTCGCTGTTGAAGACGTATTCTCCATCACCGGTCGTGGTACCGTTGCCACCGGCCGTATCGAGCGCGGACAAATCAAAGTCGGCGAAGAAGTAGAAATCGTTGGTCTGCAAGAGACCCGCAAAACCACCGTTACCGGTGTTGAGATGTACCAGAAGACATTGGATTCCGGTATCGCCGGCGACAACGTCGGTATCCTCCTGCGCGGTATCGATAAGACCATGATCGAGCGCGGTCAAGTGCTCGCCAAGCCTGGTTCCATCAAACCCCACACCAAATTCAAGGCTGAGGTATACGTCCTCTCCAAAGAAGAAGGTGGTCGTCACACTCCGTTCTTCCCTGGTTACAGACCGCAGTTCTACATCCGTACAACTGACGTGACCGGCTCCATCACTTTGCCTGCCGGCGTTGAGATGGTTATGCCTGGTGACAACGTTGCTATGGACGTCGAGCTCATCCAGCCCGTAGCCGTTGAAGAAGGTATGAGATTCGCTATCCGCGAAGGCGGTCGTACCGTAGGCGCCGGTGTTGTAGCCAGCATCATCGCCTAATAGGCAGCTTCAAAAGCAATTGAAAAGGGTTGGTCCAATGGACCAGCCTTTTTCTTTTTGTATCTGGGGACGGCTAGTGCCTGAATTGCCGGCAGCGCCTCTTGGCAACCTTAAGTATAGCTGTATTTTTCGACTCTCTGCTTTGGGGAGGAGGATGATTAGATTTATTAGCTTCAAGTTGACGACCAATGCCAATTCTCCAGAGCCGCAAATTGAAACTGAGGCAGCCTCGCTCAAAGTGGCTTTTGCTGTCACCGATCTTCTTTCTGGTGCTTATTATTTTGCTGGCCACTTTCAGCACCCATGTGCTCATGCATCCTAATCTGCATCCGCGCCTCTTTGGTTTTTTTCACGATTTAACTCATTATCACCCGCGCCTATGCCGGCTACTCAGTTACGGTCTGTTTTTGGCCTACATGGGCCTGGTGATCCTGGCTCCCCTGGCGCCCCATCTCTCATCATGGCGCCTGAGAAAAAATGGTTTGCTTAGCGACGAGAAGCTCAGATTGACGACTTATTTGAATTGCCCTCGTCTGGAAAAGTATGCGCTGGTTCAGCCGCAGTTGTGGCAGAGGCTCAGTGAAGTATTGCCGGGACTTGTGATAAAGCTTCCTGACTTGCGGGCTGCCCACTGGCAGATGAAGGCGGTCGATTTCAGTCGCAAAGAGATTTTCCTGGAGCTATGGTATGTACAAAACCCGCTCGGCATAAAGGTCTCCCGCCTCTATCCGCGCAGGTTGAACTGCCGGGCTAGAGTCATCTCCAGAGGTACTTCCAGTGCCGTGGAATTTTTCTTTTCTGCTGACAGTGCTTTGGATTACGACAATGTCAGTACCATAATTGGTAATACCATCTCTCAGGTTAGAGAGGCGGTTGAGGCGAAAGATGATTTGAGCGGTGTTGAATTTGCTTGCGCCGGCCTTATCTCTGGTTTCTCAAGATAGGTCGGCTGGAGAAGATTCCGTAGTTCTTCCTTCCGCAAGTAGTTTGCTTACGGCTTCACTACTGGGTCGTCTACCCGGCTCCATGTCGGTCAACTGTTTCAGAAGGGCGCAGAATAACTCCTGAAAGTTTTGCCCTTCTGCTGCCTCTTCCTGGAGCCTTATGGTGGATATTGGTGTGGGGTCCTTACCAGTCAATAGAAAGAAAACGGTTGCTCCCATGGCATAAAGATCCGAGGCCGGGCAGGCCTGTCCGCGAAACTGTTCGGGCGGCAAGTAAGACTGCTTGCCCACAACGGTACCAGTAGTAGCCTCCTGCATTTCCTGGGCTACGTTGAAATCTATTAGTTTGAGATTGCCCTCTCTGTCTAAGATGAGATTGTCGGGCGTGAAATCGCGGTGCACCAGGGGCGGTGTAAGACCATGCAGGTATTTGAGAATTTCGCACATTTTCAAGGCCAGTTCTTGCACCTCCGCCTGGCTGAAGGCGCCCCTTTCGTTCACCAGTTGGCGCAGGCTTTTGCCGTCGATATGTTCGAGCACCAGGTAGGCCCGGTGGTCTTCCACGAAGAAGTGCTGTAGTTTCACCACTTGAGGGTGGTCCAGCTTCGATAAGAGGCGGGCTTCGTTTTCGAAGCGCTCCAGGGCCTTCTTCCTGGCTTGAATATCTACATAAATGGGCAAAACAAATTCCTTTAGAACTACATGGCGCCCATCTCTATCCGTTGCCAGGTAGGCAAAGCCCTGACCGCCTGAACCAAGTTCCTCTCTTACCTGAAAGCGGCCGTTTTGCAATAGGGCATCTTTGAAAAGCGGCTTCAATCGCTCTCGCTTGGGCGGCGCCGAGAGAGCTTGCAGCCAGAGTTCCGTATAACTTCGGTCCGGGGGCTTAGACAAGTATTCCGCTACTTCCGGATCTCTTGGTACACGGGGGGCGTACTTCTCGATTTCGGCAAGCAAGGCTTCTCTGTCATCGGCCGTTTCAAAGCCACTAAGCTTTAAGGAGAGGTTCTTTTGGCCCGTCTTAAAAATCAGGTTGTCGTCCTTGTGGGAAGTGCTGCCCTTCTTTTTCTCTATGCCTATATGGGTGATCTGATTCCAGGGTAGGAATTTGGTTTTCTTACCGCTCAATCTGGAGAAGCGATAGCCGAGACCCTGGCTGCAACTTAGAAGCGCCCGGGGAAAGCGCAGCAACATGGTCAGGTAAGCAAGTAAGGTGCCGACAGCGGTGCAGGCAAAAGTTGAGACAAAGAGGTGCTTCCAGTCTATGGAACCGGCTGCAGCGACCGCACCGGCAGCGGTGCCACTGCCCTGCGGGGCGGCACCGTTTGCCGTCAAAGCTACGATCAGCTCGCTCATCTGCTTGCCTGGATCGAGGAGAATGAGAGTGAGGGTGACAACAAGCAAAAGAAGGAGCTTCCAGTGGCTGCCCCGTCCTTCACTGGTAAAGCGCGCCCGGAACCACTTCTCCAGACCGGCCAGGGGGCGGTAGGCGATGGTCCGCGGTTTCTCTTTAGCTGTTTTTTTGAGGGCGCGACCCAGTATCTCACCGCGATTCATGCACCGGTCTACTTGGGCTGTGAGCAGGCTATAGGCGAGCATGGCCAGCACCAGGGTGAGGGCGGCCAGACCAGGTTGATGGATGGAAAATAGAGCCGCCAGAGTCAGCCCCGAGCTTAAATAGGTGACAACGTAAGTAGTGAAGGCATTGAGGGGCGTGTCTTTGCCGTCGGCTTTCTCCATCAATTCGGCCGTCAGGCCGGGGCTGACAATCAGCCAATTTGCATATCTGTAGATAAGTACGCCGTTAGCGAGTAAAGAGATGACGGCCCCTGCCGCAGCAAATTGGTACCCAGTCCAGAGGTACCAGGCCAGGCTGCCGGCCAGGATGGGATAGAAAAGGAAGGGACTGAAACTGCTGCCGTTCATCATAGTTAAGGGCATTCCGAAAAGTCTGAGCGACTTATGTTCCAGGCTTTTGAACCAACTGTGTTGTAGATACTGAAAGACGCAAATAAAGCCGCAGATAAGCATGGCTGGCGGAATCGCTTTAAAGGTCAGCGGTATTGTGATAACCAGTGCTAGCATGAAAGCCAGGGTTTGCTTCAGCACCGGCAATTCTTCTTCTTCTTTTTCTTCTTCTGTTTTTATCTGTGGTTCATCGGGCAATCTGTTTAGGCTTGGCCCGGTACTGACGGATAATCCCGATTCTGCCTCTAAAGCGGGCTGTGCATTTAGCTCCTCCGGCATTTCCACCAGGCGTGTCTTAACCTTGAGTGGGGAGGCGAATTGGCTTTGCAGTTGCTCTTCATCTTCCATCAAGGCACCGCCAGTTTTTCCAGCTCGGCTTGCAAGACCGCCACATCGGAAATTCGTTCCCGGCTCTCAAAAGCCGTCAGTCGGCCGACCAGATCAGACAGGCTCTGGGAAATTTCCGGCACCAGCTCTTTGGGTCTCGATACGGCCAGTGGTACCGGATCTTGTCCGGTCAATAGAAAGTGCAGGGTGCCGCCCAGGGCATAGAGGTCGCTTGCCGGGTTGGTTTTACCTCTTAACTGCTCCGGGGCGATATAGGCTTGTTTGCCGATAAGGGTACCGGTGGCGGTGCCAAGAAATTCGTTGGCGGCACCAAAATCGATGAGCTTTATGGTGCCGTCGTTTTTCAGGACGATATTGTCCGGGGTGAGATCTCGGTGCACCACAGGCGGGTTTTGCCCGTGCAGGTAATTGAGGATAGAGGAAAGAGTTTTGGCCCAGGCTGTCACTCTGGCCTCTGACTGGGGACCGTTTTGTTTTATGAACTGCCTGAGATCTTGACCGGCGATGTGTTCAAGCAAGAGGTAATGCCTGTCGTCCTCCACAAAGAAGTCGAGCACCCGGGCTATGTCCGGATGACTTAAGGAGCAGAGTATGCCCGCCTCGTTTTTTAAGTAAGCGATAGCTTTATCCCGCAGGGCGGGATCTGTGGAGTTTGGCACCACTGCTTCTTTCAGCACCACCGTCTCCACCTCGTCTTGCTGGGCTAAGTAAATAGCGGAGAAGCCGCCGAAAGCCATTTGCCTGATGATTTTCAATCGACCCTGCTGCAAGGTGGAACCCGGCTCAAGGGGCACGAAGGCCGTTGAGTGAAAGCGGCGGGCCAGTTCATCATCGAAAAGTTCGGTGTAGCTAAGACCGGTCAGACCCTTGTTCTTGTTTTGCAGGTTGGCTTGATAATTGAGCAGGTTCGAGTCTTTCTCAGCGTCTCGGGCAAAGGCTTCCACTGCCATGAGTAGTTTTTCCATGTCTTCCGCCTTCAGCTTGTCCGTATCAATGGTGGCACCGCCGCCGTCTTTGAAGACAAGGTTGATGGTTTCCGCCTCTTCCGAGCTCTGCAAGAAGATCTTTGCCAGTTCGCTCCAGCCCCTTTGCCGCCTTCTCTTTAAGGCTGTGGCGAAGAGCGGTTGGAAGGAGATGCCGTTTTCAGTTATCAAAATGCGGTTGTCTTCAAAGAAACCGGTGACCAGGAAACCGGCTACGGTCACAGCTGCAAGACCGAAGAGCAGACCGGCTATGAAAAGTAACGGCAGATTGGTGAGAGACTCAGGGTGGATGATGAAATAAGTGCAGAAGGCTCCCAGCATGAAGGGGGCAGCCAGGGTCCAGATAGGCACGAAGCCCAGCATGCAGTAGAACCCCAGTTTTTGAGGTTCATGGTCGTAGACGATGGAAAGTTGAAACTCAGCCAATAGCTTGTTCCTCTTGTTCCCTGTGTTTTATTTGCGACTTAAAGTCGTTTGAGCACGTAGCCTACCGCCGAGGTTGTGTTCTCGTCCGAATTTTCGGAGGCTGCCGTCATGACCCGCTGGAAGTATTCCCGTGCCTTTTCTCTTCTGCCTAAAGAGAGTTCTACCCAACCCAGATCTTTGAGATCTTCAATGACATCCAGGTCTTTTTTGCCTGCCTCTTTGTAATATTCCTGTGCCTTTTCCAGAGCTACCACGGCTTTGTCTGGCTGACTCATTTGCAAACGACAGAAGCCTATTTGTTGATATGCCTTGGCCAGGTCCTCTTTATCACCAAGTTGAGGATCTTTTTCATAGATCTTTAGACTTTCCTGACTGTGCTGCTCCGCTTCTTCCCATTTCTCTTGATACATGAGCACATCGGCCATGCGGTAGCGGCAGCGGGCGATCAGTTCTTTCTCGCCCAGTCCCTGAGCGGCTTTCAGGGCAGCTTCCAGATCTTTGAGGGCTTCCGCGTAAGTGCCGTTTTCGCATTTGGCAGCGCCCAGATTAAGTAAAGTGTCGGCAATATCTTTTGTAACTTTGTCGCCGCTGTCTTTTTTTCTCAGCTCCAGCACTTCTTTGAAGAGGCGCTGGGCGGAGCCGGGACGGTTTTGATCTTCAAGGTAGATGGTGCCCAGTTTATTGGAGCATTCTATATATTGTTTCTTGTCGGCAAAGCCCCGGCTAAGTGGGCGCATAGCCTCGAGGATGCCGGCGGCTGCTTCCGCCTCGCCGTCATCTTTGGCAGCCTGGGCGGCTTCTTCCATGAAGGAATAGACTTCCTCTGGGCTGTTTTTGTCATTCAGCTTGTGGGTCATATTTTCCCTGGAATGGCTGACTCCCTGCCTTTCGCTTTCAGTTGCCACATAGACAATGGAGGCGATCAGGCCCAGGATGAGGAGCAGACCGATGACGATAATGCTTATAAGGATTGGTTTATTCATGACGCCCCTTAGTATCGCACCAGAATCAGCTGTGAAATCCCCTGAAAGTCTCTTAAAATCCCTTTCTTAAGGAATTGTTGTGACTGCCGGATCCCTCTCGATCCTCTCCTGACAAGCCTGGCTTAGTGTTGCGGTTGTTAACGAGTCGGTCGTTTTCCTGAAATTATCTCCTTCCCCCGGCTTGACCCTTGAAAGGCTTAATTGGTGGGAGTCTTCAAGCACCGCCCGGCGAACTTGTCAATGATAGTCGTGCTTGAAAACTGAAGGTGAGATAAATTTACTCTGAACGGCTATGCCTTATATGTACAATGTGTGGTTCGTTCGCCGGAACGGTCATCCCGTGCCGCCCTCGATTATAAGACGCGCTTAATGCGAGTTGAGCAGCGTTCTAAGCGAGGACCAAATGGGATGGAAGTTACCGTCGTGCGGTATCTCGCGCTTGTATCAATGATATTGAGTCGATATAGAGCGCAAGGTGGCTGGTGAAGCAACTAAAACGACGTTCTACTGAAGAACCAGGGAGTGACTGACGAGATGGCACGTGCCAAAAACCAAAAGACCGAGGGTGCACAGGGTTCCGCCAAAGTGCAACGGATAAGGATTCGACTGAAGTCTTATGACCATAGACTTCTCGATAAGTCTTCCGATCAGATTGTCGACACCGCCAAGAGAACTGGCGCCACCGTTTGCGGACCGGTGCCGCTGCCGACAAGAAAGCGCATCTATTGCGTATTGCGTTCACCCCACGTCGACAAGAAATCACGTGAGCACTTCGAAATAAGAGTGCACAAAAGATTGATCGACATCAACGATCCCACACCCACCACCGCCGATGCGCTCATGCGTCTTGATCTGCCGGCTGGTGTGGACATTGAAGTAAAGCTCTAATTCCAAAGGACCTCAGACGATGACATTAGGCGTAATGGGCAAAAAAGTTGGGATGACTCAGGTGTTCGACGAGAACGGCCTGGCTGTTCCCGTGACCGTGGTCAAACTGGGCGAGAATATCGTCACCGACGTTAAGACCAAGGACAAAAATGGTTACGAAGCCGTGCAAGTTGGCGGCTTTGCCGTTGCCGAGAAAAAGCTGAACAAGCCTGAACTCGGTAACTTCAAAAAGAGAGAGCTCAGCCCGCTCAAGCCTCTCAAAGAGTACAGAATTGAAAACAGCGGCGCCTACACTGTCGGCGAAGCTCTTAAGGTAGCTGAAATGCTCACCGTCGGCATGCGTGTCGATGTGCGCGGTAAGTCTATCGGTAAAGGCTTCCAGGGCACTATCAAGCGCTACAACGCTGGTCGCGGACCGATGAGCCATGGTTCTAAATTCCACCGTTCAATGGGTTCGATTGGCGCCGGCACAACCCCCGGTCGTGTCGTTCGCGGTCTTCATATGCCTGGTCACATGGGTGATGAAAACGTATGCGCCCGCCACATCAAAGTGGTGCGTGTAGACGTAGAGAAAGGCCTCCTCCTCGTCAAGGGTTCTATCCCTGGCGTAGACGGGGGTCTTGTTGTTGTCACCCCTTCCAAATCCAAGTGGAACTAACCTGTTTTTAAGAGAGAAGAAAAATGACATCCGCGCAAGTAGTAGATCTCAAAGGTAAGAAGCTCAGCGAAATCCAACTCGCTGACGAAGTCTTCGCCATCGAGCCGAACATGGGTGTATTGCACACCGCTCTGGTCAGACAGCTCGCTAATGCTAGAAGAGGCAATGCTTCTACCAAAACCCGCTCCGAAGTTTCCGGCGGCGGTCGCAAGCCCTGGCGCCAGAAAGGCACCGGCCGCGCTCGCGCCGGCTCGATCCGCTCCCCTCTGTGGGCTGGTGGCGGTGTGACCTTCGGTCCCAAGCCGCGTGACTATTCCATCTCTATGCCTAAGAAGATGAGAGTGCTGGCACTCAAATCCGCTCTCGCCGCAAGGGCTGAAAACCTGGTCGTCGTGCAAGATTTCGACAACCTGAAAGAAGCCAAAACCAAGCAGTTCCATCAAGTTCTCAAAGACCTCGGTCTTTGCGACAAGAAAGTTCTGGTTGTTTTGGACTATGCCTGTGATGCTTGCAAGCGCGTTGAACTGGCTGCTCGCAACATCGAAAACCTGAAAGTTATTCGTTCATCCAATTTGAACGTAAAAGATTTGCTTCACCATGATGTGGTGCTCACCAATGCTCGTACCCTCGAGGCCATCAATGATCGCTTCAAGAAGAGTACGGAAGAAGGCGCACCGGAGAAGGTGAAGGCTGCCAAAGCTCCTAAAGCCGAAAAGGCTGCCGAGCCCAAAGCAGAGAAAGCTCCTGCCAAGGAGAAAGCCGCCGCCCCCAAGAAAGCTGCTCCTAAGAAAGCCGCTGCCGAGGAAGGTGCCAAGAAGACCACCCGCTCGACTAAGAAGGACGCCTAAGCGATGAATAAAAGACATTCTCAAATCATCTTACGTCCTCTGATCACGGAGAAATCCGCCGCTCAGATGGAAAAGGGACAGTACACCTTCGAAGTCGCTAAGAATGCCAACAAGGTGGAAATCGCCCAGGCGCTCGAACAAATTCTCAAGGAACTCTATCCGAAGTCCAAGAGCGAGATCGTCTCGGTAAATACATCTGCTATCCGCGGTCGCTTCAGAAGAAGCAAGCGTCATGGACGCTTCCCCAAAGATAGCAAAAAAGCGATTGTCACCATCGCCGGTGATCCGCTTGAGCTCTTCAGCGCCTGAAGCTGATTCAGCGTTGAATCTGTAAAAGAGCTCCACAGTTAAGGGAAAACGAAGGCTAATAAGGAAAGAGAAAATGCCTACCCGCAAAGTGAATCCAACATCAGCAGGACGAAGGAATATGTCGCTGGCCGATTTTTCGGACATCACGACAGATAAACCCGAGAAAAGCCTGCTGCGTCCGAAGAAATCCACTGGTGGTCGTAACAACCAGGGACGTTTGACCGTCAGACATAAAGGCGGCGGTCACAAAAAAGCCTATCGCGTCATTGATTTCAAACGCGACAAGCATGACGTTCCCGGTGTCATCACAACCGTTGAATACGATCCCAACCGCAACTGCCGCATCTCCCTGGTGCAATATGCCGACGGTGAGAAGCGCTACATCCTTTCACCCCTCGGCGTTAAGGTCGGCGACAAAGTAATGTCCGGACCGGCTGCCGAGATCAAGAACGGTAACGCCTTGCCGTTGCGCGCCATTCCTCTGGGTACCATGGTCCACAACGTGGAACTGACCCTGGGCAAGGGCGGTCAGCTCGGAAGATCTGCCGGAGCTCAAATCCAGCTTCTCGCCAAAGAAGGCAAGTACGCAACCCTGCGTCTGCCCTCCGGCGAAATGCGTATGGTGCACATGGAGTGCATGGCCACCGTTGGTCAGCTCGGAAACCCCGATGCCAAAAACTTGCGCCTCGGTAAAGCCGGTCGCAAACGTTGGATGGGTATCAAGCCCGCCAACCGTGGTGTTGTTATGAACGCTGTTGACCACCCGCATGGCGGCGGCGAAGGCAAGTCGCCAATCGGCGGTAAGCCGCAAACTCCTTGGGGCAAGCCGGCAATGGGTTACAAGACCCGTCGCGGTAAGAGCTATACCTCGGATCGTTTCATCGTCAAGCGCAGAACCAAGTAGGAGGATACTGTGTCTCGATCGCTTAAAAAGGGACCATTCGTTCATCCCTCTCTCGTCAAAAAAGTCGAGGAGATGAATAAGAAGGGCGACAAACGCGTCATCAAATCCTGGTCGCGCTCATCAATGATCGTGCCTGAAATGATTGGTCACACCATCGCTGTTTATAACGGCCGCAAGCATGTGCCCGTCTATATCACGGAGCAGATGATCGGTCATCGTCTCGGTGAGTTCGCCCTCACCAGACATTTCAAAGGTCACGCCGGCGGTGATAAGACTGCCAAGAGGGGTTAAGTCTCATGGAAAGCAAAGTTTGCGCCAAATGGATTCGCATGTCACCGCGTAAAGTGCGACGTGTAGTGAATGAAATTCGCGGCAAAGAAGTGGGCAAAGCTCGCGTCATGCTGAGATTTATGCCTTATGAAGCGGCTCGTGTTGTAGAAAAACTGCTGCACTCCGCCGTCTCCAACCTTGTGCACTCCGAACAAAATCCGGTCTCCGAAGGGGAAGCGGACAAGTTCAAAGTGGTAGAGGCTTTCTGCGACCAGGGACCGACCCAGGAACGCTTCCAGCCTCGCGCCAGAGGTCGGGCATACCCGATCTTGAAGCGCACCAGCCATATCACTCTCAAACTGTCCGATATTTAGTCAGTCACCGGTAAGCATCTTATTTAAGAGGAGCTAGTAAGTTGGGTCAGAAAGTAAATCCTGTAGGTTTCCGCGTCGGTATTCACCGGGGCTGGTCTTCCAATTGGTTCGTTAATAAGAAGGATGTTGCTCCCCTTATCGAAGAGGACCACAGACTGAGAACCTTCCTTAAGAAGGAACTGTCTGGAGCCGGTGTATCGAAAGTCGATATCTCCAGGAAAGCCGATCAAATTCAAATCGAGATCTTCACCGCTCGCCCCGGCGTAGTCGTAGGCAAAGGTGGAGCCGGTATCGAGACATTGAGCCAGAAAATTCGCTCCATGCTCAACCGCACCGGACTCGATGTCAAAATCAGTATTCTTGAAGTCAACCGCGTTGATCTGGAAGCTAAGTTGGTGGCTGAGTCCATCGCCCAGCAGTTGGAAAAACGTGTGGCATTCCGCCGCGCCATGAAGCAAGCCATGCAACGTTGTATGCGCGCCGGAGCCGTGGGCGTCAAGATCATGGTAGCCGGTCGTTTGGGCGGCGCTGAAATCGCTCGTACCGAGTGGGCTAAGGAAGGTCGTATTCCGCTGCAGACTCTGCGCGCCGACATTGACTACGCCACTGCCGAAGCTTCCACCCTAATGGGTATCATCGGCGTCAAAGTCTGGGTTTTCAGAGGTGAACTCGAGCCCGGTCAATGGTCGCCTCCCAACATCAAATCGCAATCTGAGCGTTCCCAAGAGGGTCCTCGCGGTGAAGCGAGAGGTCCCGTCAAGTCTGGTCGTAGATCCAGGAAGGCAGGTTAAGAACAATGCTAATGCCCAAGCGAACCAAATATCGCAAGCATCAGCGTGGCAGGATGTGTGGCGCTGAATCGAGAGGCGTCGAGGTGCAATTCGGTGATTACGGACTGCAGGTCCTGGAGCCCGCCTGGATTACCTCACGTCAGATTGAAGCCGCTCGTAAAGCCATGGTGAGAAGTGTGAGACGTGGCGGAAAGATGTGGATCCGAGTATTCCCGGACAAATCAGTCAGCAAAAAGCCGGCTGAAACCCGTATGGGATCCGGAAAAGGCAACCCTGAATTCTGGGTAGCTGTGGTTAAGACCGGACGGGTCATGTTCGAAATGTCTGGTGTGGCTCAAAAAGATGCCCATCACGCTCTCGAACTGGCTGCTCAAAAATTGCCGGTCAAGTGTCGTGTTGTCGAAAGACACGCCGGAGGTGCCAAATGAAGGTGAAGGAAATGAGAGAGCTCTCTAAAGAAGAGCTCGCGGGTCGCATTGATGAGACCAGAAAGGGTCTTGTGGAAATGAGATTCCAACTGGCTTTGAGAAAGCTGGAGAATCCCGCCAAACTCAGAACCACAAGAAAAGAACTGGCGCAGATGCTGACAGTTCTCACCGAAAAAGAAGCCGTCAAAGGCTAGATCCACAAAAGATCAAAAGACGAGTTTGTAAGAAAGCAAAGGCTAAGGGGTCGAGAAAATGCCAAAGAAGGTATTAGTCGGAAAGGTTGTATCCAACAAAATGGAGAAGACAGTTGTAGTGGCTGTCGAGAACCGTTTCCCGCACCGTAAGTATGAGAAACAAATGGTCGAGACACGTAAGTTCAAGGCCCATGACCCCGAGAACAAGTGTCAGATGGGTGATGTGGTGCGCATTGAAGAGTGCCCTCCCATTTCCCGTGATAAGAAATGGCAAGTGATTGAGATTACCGGTCACTCCATTTCCAACGCTGCAAGTGAGGTGTCCAGCCAATGATTCAGCCACAGACAAGACTGACCTGCGCAGACAACACCGGAGCTCGTGAGCTCATGTGTATCCGCGTCCTGGGCGGCTCCAACAAGAGATACGCTTCCGTCGGCGACGTCATCGTTGCTGCCGTTAAAGATGCTCTACCCAACATGCCCGTCAAAAAATCAGATGTGGTGCGCTGTGTGGTAGTGCGTGTCAGAAATCATGTCAGCCGTCCCGACGGCTCCACAATTAGATTTGACGACAATGCCGCCGTCATCGTTCAAAAAGACGGCAACCCTAAAGGTACCCGCGTCTTCGGACCGATTGCGCGTGAACTGAGGGATAAGAACTTCACCAAGATCATTTCGCTGGCTCCGGAGGTGCTCTAAAAATGACCGCCAACCCTAATGGATCTGGTAAATCGAAAAGATTCACCAACTCCGCCATCAAAACCAAAGTAAAGATGGGCAATAAAGTGGTTGTCTCCCGCGCCCTCGTTAAGCCGGCAGCCACCAACCTGGTGCCCCATGTGCACGTCAAGCGCGGCGACCTTGTTATGGTCGTCTCCGGTTGCCGTACTCGCACCAAGAAAGACGGCACCAAGCTGGAAGGTGACAGAGGCAAAATCGGCAAAGTCCTGAAAGTATTTCCCAAGACCGGCAAAATTGTCGTCGAAGGCGTAAACATTCAGACCCGCCATGAAAAGTCCAAGGCTGCCTACGGCGGCAAAGCCGGCGGCATCGTCCAGGAAGAAGCGCCCATTTTCGCTTCCAAAGTGATGCTCTACTCCAACGAGAAGAAGAAGCCGGTAAGAGCTGAAGCTCGCAAAACTCTCGGTCTCGAATAAAGACCAACAGGAACTAGATAAAGAACTAGACGTGAAGACGACAAAGACCGTCTTCAAAAATAAACAGGAAAAGAGAAATGCTCGACATTAAAGACAGTTACGAGAAGCAAGTCAGACCCCATCTGACCAAGCAATTCGGCTACACGAACAACATGCAAGTGCCTCGCGTGGTCAAAGTTGTAATCAATATGGGTCTTGGTGAAGCTGCCAATAACGCCAAAGCCATCGACAGCGGCGTTAAGGAATTGGCCACCATTGCCGGCCAGAAGCCCGTGGTCAACCGTGCCCGTAAATCCATCGCTACCTTCAAATTGAGAAAAGGTCAGCCGGTTGGAGCTTCGGTCACCCTGCGCGGCAAGCGCATGTATGACTTCCTGGCCAAACTCATTCACGTGGCTCTGCCGCGTATCCGCGATTTCCGCGGTTTGTCTTCCCGTTCTTTCGATGGCCGCGGTAACTTCTCCGTCGGTATCAAAGAGCAGCTCATTTTCCCTGAGATCAACTATGAGCAAATTGATGCGGTAAGGGGCATGGATATTTCCATCGTCACCACCGCTCGCACCGACCAGGAAGCCCATGCTCTTCTGGCGGCGATGGGAATGCCCTTCAAAAAGTAAGTTTTTCTGTAGTCAGTAACCAAGATAATCGGAAAGAAGTCCAAGGAGAGGAAAGCACAACGTGGCTAAAACATCCATGATTGACAAGGAGCACAAGCGCCAGGTAGAAGCCGCTAAAGGCAAATACCCTAAAGTGCGCTTGCACAACCGCTGTCGCATTTGCGGTCGTCCGCGCGGTTATTACCGCGATTTCGGACTTTGCCGTCTATGCCTGAGAAAGATGGCACATGATGGTTTGATCCCTGGACTCACCAAATCTAGCTGGTAGGAGATAGCAAATGCCGGTCACAGATCCAATTTCGGACATGTTCACACGTATCAGAAACGCTATTCGCGTTCAAGCTTCGGCTGTGGAGATGCCCGCCTCGAAACAAAAAGTGGCAATCGCCGAGCTTCTCCGTCGGGAAGGATTCATTTCCTCCTACGAGACCAGAGCTCTCGGTTCGCCGGAACAGCGCATGCGCATCGTACTTAAGTACGGCGGCAAAGGCGAAGTTGTAATTCAGGGACTGAAGCGCGTCAGCAAACCCGGTCTCAGGGTTTACAGACAAGCCAAAAGAATGCCCAGAGTTTATGGTGGTCTCGGTATCGCCATTGTCAGCACCAGCCAGGGGTTGATGACTGACCGTCAGGCTCGCAAGAGCAACCTCGGTGGCGAAGTAGTCGCCGAAGTTTGGTAAGGAGTAAGTGAGATGTCTCGTATAGGTAAAGCACCAATTACAGTGCCGGCCGGTGTGACCGTCCAGATCGCCGAGTCCCAGGTCTCCGTCAAAGGACCCAAGGGCCAGCTTTCCAGACAGTTTCGTCCGGAGCTCACCTTCAAGCAAGAAGGCGACAAAATTACAGTCGTCCGCCAGTCGGAAGACAGAACCACCCGCAGCCTGCACGGTTTGACCCGTACCCTCCTGGCCAACATGATCAAGGGTGTCTCCACCGGCTTCGAGCGCAACCTCGAAATCGTCGGTGTCGGCTACCGTGCCGCTATGGAAGGCAAGAAGCTGGTAATGCAGCTCGGTTACTCCCACCCCGTGGAAATTGATCCGCCGGAAGGGACTGCCGTTGCCGTCGGTAAGGGTAACGTCATCACCGTTAGCGGTATCGACAAACAAGCCGTCGGCGATCTCTGCGCCTTCATCCGCGACAGACGTCCGCCGGAAGTCTACAAAGGTAAGGGTGTCAAATATCAGGGCGAAGTGATTCGTCGTAAAGCCGGTAAAGCTGCTGGTAAGAAGAAGTAAGCCGTAACTAAGTCAAGTATCCCTGCGTAATCTCTCTTGAGGTTAGTCGTTGGGAGAAACAAAAGGCAAAAGGACCAAATCAAAATGATTAACAAGCAAGACAGAAAGGCAAACAGAATCACTCGCCACAGACGCATTCGTCGTCGTGTCGAGGGTACCACTGAGCGTCCGAGACTTTGCGTATACCGCTCCAACAAGCATATCTACGCTCAAATAATCGACGACACTACCGCCAATACCCTGGTTGCCGCCAGCACTCTTGATGAGTCTCTCAAGACTGAGAAGAGCTGGAACGTCGATTCTGCCAAAGCTGTCGGTGAGCTCGTGGCCAAACGTGCAAAAGAAAAAGGTATCGAAGCAGTTGTCTTCGATCGTGGCGGATATATCTACCATGGTCGCGTCGCTGCTGTGGCCGAGGCTGCCCGTGAAGCCGGTCTCAATTTCTAGTATTCGATAAAAAAGAGGAAGAGGTTACTTCTAGATGGATAAAGAAGAAAAGGTCAGCGGATTCGAAGAGCCGGCCGCCCAGGCGGGTGATGGCGTTCGTCGCGGACGTCGCACCACAAGCCGCGAATCCAATCGCCGTACTGCCGATGAGACCAGACGTGATCGCGTAGAGTCGGAATGGGAAGAGAAAATCATCCAGGTCCGCCGCGTCACCAAAGTCGTCAAAGGCGGTAAGAAACTCTCCTTCCGTGCCGTAGTTGCCGTGGGCAACGGCAAGGGCCAGGTGGGCATCGGTGTCGGTAAAGCCGCCGAAGTCATTTCCGCCATTCAAAAAGGCGTTGTAGACGCCAAGAAATCCTTGGTTTCCGTACCGCTCGTCGGTACGACCATTCCGCACCAGATTGTCGGCAAGACCGGTTCTTCCAGAATCTTGCTCAAGCCGGCAGCAAAAGGTACCGGTGTTATCGCCGGTGGTGCCGCCCGCGCCATCCTGGAACTGGCTGGTGTGGGAGATGTACTCTCCAAGTCGCTCGGATCCAGATCTCCCCTCAACGTGGCTCGCGCTACCGTTGACGGTCTCAAAGGTCTTCGTACCTTTGAAGAAGCAGCTCGCCTGAGAGGCATCAGCATTCGTCAGCTCTTCGCCTAATTAAAGGAAGCGTCAACAATGTCAGCCATTCGCATCACTTTGACAAGCGGTTTAGTCGGCAAGCGCAACGATCAAATCAAAGTCGTTCGTGCTCTCGGTCTTCGTAAATTTGGAAGTTCCGTGGTCCACCAGGACAGCCCCACTATTCGCGGCATGGTCACCAAGGTTCATCACCTGGTAACCGTTGCTGCCGAAGCCGCTCCCGCCAAAAAGTAAACAGATAGAGCCGCCAGTCGGCTAAACCGAGTCGCAGACCATTTCCTTCGGATTCTTCCGAGAGTGCATGCGGCGCAAGGTAAAGGAGAAACCATGCAATTAGATGATTTGAAACCCCAGGACGGCGCCCGCCGTAAGAAGAAAAGAGTAGGTCGCGGACGTGCTTCCGGTCACGGTAAGACATCCACCCGCGGTCACAACGGTCAGGGTCAGCGTTCCGGCGAATCCAAGCGCTTCGGCTTCGAGGGTGGTCAGACCCCCCTCTTCCGCAGACTGCCCAAGATTCATAACTTCGATCAGGTTCCCGGTCGCGATTGGGTTGAACTGAACGTGGGTGCCTTGAACGGCTTGCCCGCCGGTTCGGAAGTTACCGCCGAGTCTCTCCTTCTGCACAAGGTGCTGCGTAAGCCTACCGATTCCTTGAGAATTCTCGGTAATGGCGAGTTGAAAGTAGCTCTCAACATCAAAGCTCACCACTTCTCTCAAGGTGCTATCGACAAGATTCAAGCTGCCGGTGGTTCTTATGAAGTGTTGCAGCCGGTGGCGCCTACCAGAAATCCCAAGAACAGGGACTAACCCTCGGTCAGTGCACTTTATATATACATAAATGCGACCCGTTTCCGTTTAAGTAGTTTCACTTCCGACAAGGATGAAATGAAATGGCGGGGACGGGTCTAAAATATTATCGGGGACAATATTGCGTTGGTTCCCATTCTGCCTTCAATAATTGCGAGAAATCTAAATCATGGCTGAGAGTGTTAGTAAACGTGGCGCCAAGATAGGCGGTCCTGAGGACTGGATCGGTCTTCTTAGCGCAGCCGGTCTGAAAGAGCGAATTCTATTTACCGTGGCCATGATTGTGCTCTACCGAGTCGGTGTGCACATTCCCATCCCCGGAGTAGACCCCGGTGCATTCACCAAGCATCCGGAATTGGCTCAGAACTTGCTTGGCATGATCGACCTTTTCACCGGTGGTGCCCTCAACAAGCTGTCCGTATTCTCAATGGGGATTGGTCCCTATATCACCGCTTCCATCGTTATGCAGCTCATGACCGTGGTCATCCCCAAGCTTGAGAATATGCAAAAGGAGCAGGGTGAGCAGGGGCGCCGGCAACTGGCTCAGATAAGCCGCCTGGTGACGGTGGGTCTGGCGATTTTCCAGTCCCTGATGCTGGCCCAGCTTCTCTCTCGGATTCCCGGCGTGGTCATCACTCCCGGACCGCTTTTCCTCTGTACCACCACCTTGATTCTCACTGCCTGTGCCGTATTCATTATGTGGATGGGCGAAATGATTACTGAACGTGGTGTCGGTAATGGTGCCTCCTTGCTTATCTTCCTGGGTATTGCCGCCCGCCTGCCGGTCATGATCAAAAACACCTACGAAGCGGTGCAGACCGGTCAGTCGCAGGTACTTGGGGTGTTGGCCCTGGTGCTCTTCTTCTTATTAGTGGTGGCCTTTATCGTGCGCCTGCAGCAAGGGGTGCGTAAGGTTATGGTGCTTGGTTCAAGGCGCAATGTGGGGCGCCAGATCTTCGCTGCTCCCGACGACTATATGTACCTGCCCGTAAACCCCTCCGGTGTTATGGCCATCATCTTTGCTTCCTCGCTTTTGATGTTCCCCAGCACCATTGCCCAGTTCATGCAGAAGCAGAATCAAGATCCCGGTCAAGTTGTTTACAACGTCATCAAGGACATTCCCGGTCTCGGTCCGGCTTTCGTCCAGATGGCTTCCGTCAACTGGGTGAAGGACAGCTGGGGCTTCCTCGTTCAAGAATTCAATAACGCCATGTCCTACTATCACTGGGAACATTCGGTGCTTTATTTCTTCTTGATCCTCTTCTTTGCCTTCTTCTATTCGTCCATCGTTCTGCCTGTACGCGACATGTCCGACAATTTGCGGCGTAGCGGCAGGGCTATTCAGCACGTTCGTCCGGGGCGACCGACCACTGAGTTCCTTGAGAAGACCTTGAATCGCCTCACTTTCATTGGTGCTACTTCCGTGGGTTTTATCGCCATCGCCCCCATACATGTGGAGCAGGCCACCATGGTCACCACCTTGCAGGGTCTGGGCAGCACCTCGCTTATCATCCTGGTGGGTGTGGCTATCGATACCCAGAGGCAGATTCTCACCCATGCTCTTTCCGCACGCTATCAGGCGCGCGGCTTGTTCAGAACTTACGATAAAAAGGAAATCTAGTCTAAGATGCGTATTCTCTTTCTAGGCGCGCCGGGCGCCGGTAAAGGCACCCAGTGCAAGAAATTGGCTTCCAAATATTCCCTGGCCCATCTTTCCTCCGGCGATATTTTGCGTGACGCCGTTAAGAACGGCACCCAGGCCGGTCTTGCTGCTAAAGAATTTATGGATAAAGGCATGCTGGTGCCGGACAACGTATTGATAGATCTCTTCCGGGAAAAGCTGGCTCAGCCTGCTTGCTCTAAGGGTTTCATTCTGGACGGCTTTCCGCGCAATCTGGCCCAGGCCGAGAGCCTCGATGGCTTGCTCTCGGAGCTAAAAGCCAATCTCGATAAGGTTATCGACTTAAAAACAGCCGACGACTTATTGGAAGAGCGCATCACCGGTCGGCGCGTTTGCCCCAACAAGGCTTGTAATGCCGTCTACCACATCAAATTCTCCAAGCCCAAGCAAGATGGTGTTTGCGATCTCTGTGGTACCGAACTTTCTCACCGTTCCGACGACAAGCCGGAACTGGTTAAACAGCGCCTTTCCGTTTATCACGAGCTGACCAGCCCCTTGATCGAATTTTATAGAGGCAAACAGCTTCTCGCCACCGTCAATGGTGAAGGCGAGCAAGAGCAGATTTTCGCTGATATCCTGGCAACTCTCAATTAGGTGTTTCGATGATTCTGACAAACGAGGAAGACCTGAAGCTCATCCGGGAAGCCGGTCAACTGGCGGGTCGTGTGCTGGAGTTGGTAAGCAATGCGGCCTGCGCCGGCATCAGCACCTGGGAACTTGACGAGATGGCCGAAAAGGCCATTCGGGATGCCGGTCACATACCCACCTTCAAAGGATACAAAGGCTTTCCGGCAACGGTTTGCGCCTCGGTCAATGAAGAAATCGTCCACGGTATTCCTAATAAGAAGAAGATCCTGAAAGACGGCGATATTATCAGCCTCGACCTGGGCGTTTCGATTCGCACCATGAAGGATGGCAAGAAGTTTGATTTTATCGGCGATACTGCCATCACCGTACCGATTGGGAAGGTGTCGGACAGTGTAATGAAGATGCTAAATGCCACAAGGCAAGCATTGTATGAGGCCATTAAGGCGGCCCGAGGCGGCGCCACTCTCGATCAGATTGGCGGTGCCGTAGAAGATGTTGGTAATGAAGGTGCGTACGGTATTGTGCGTGATTATGGCGGTCATGGCATCGGTCCTGACTACCATGAAGATCCGTTCATCTTCAACTACCGCACCGGTAGCAAGACCAAGTTGAAACCTGGTATGGTTATAGCGATCGAGCCAATGTTCAATCTGGGCAGTGATAAGACAAGACTGAAGTCGGACCGCTGGACGGTTGTAACGCAAGATTACAGACCTTCAGCACATTTTGAACATTCTTTGTTAATCACTGAAGGCGAACCGGAAGTACTTACTAAGCGTCCATCAGAGGTAATTGAGTGACAAAACAGGGCGTCATTGAATTTGAAGGAACCATCCGGGAATCCTTGCCCAATGCCATGTTTCGGGTTGAGCTGGATAACGGACATAAGGTTCTGGCGCATATTTCCGGCAAGATTCGCAAAAACTTTATTAAGATCCTTCCAGGCGATCGAGTGCGTGTAGAGCTCACCCCATACGACCTTACGCGCGGAAGAATTACATACAGAATCAAAGATTGATGTACAATTAGACGTTTGTCTGGTTGCCCCTTGTTTTGCATGCAAATGCGGGCGAGGCTTGGCTTCCGTGTCAGAATTGTTAGCATCGTTTCAGTTAGTCAAAACGCGGTAAAAGCCGCACAGAGAGCCAAAAATGAAAGTTAGAGCTTCAGTAAAAAAGATTTGCGACAAGTGCAAAGTGATAAGACGTAAAGGTCGCGTTGCGATCATTTGTGAAAATCCGAAGCACAAACAACGCCAAGGTTAAGAACTAACAAGTTAACTCTAATTAGGATATTCAAGAGATATCCGAGTTAATTTAGTTAGCTTCGCGAGAGCCCCGGGGCTGTCGCACTTTGCTTGAGACGGAGCTAACCACTTGAAAGCGGTGAGCGAAGAGGAAGAGCAAAGAGCCGAGGCAAAAGACAAGTGCCACAAGCATCAATGCATGAAGGATGGAGAGGATAAATGGCCCGTATTGCCGGTGTTGACCTACCGAGAAATAAGAGAACCCCTATCGCCCTTACCTATATTCACGGTATCGGTAGAACTTCCGCCGCCAAAATCTGCAAGAAAGTCGGCATTGCCGATGATCGCCGTGTGCAGGATTTGAGCGAGGAGGAAGTCAACAAAGTTCGCGAAGAGATTGAGAAGAGCGGCAATTACCAGGTCGAAGGTGACCTTCGTAGAGTCGAGGGCTTGAACGTCAAGCGCCTTATCGAGATCAATTGCTATCGCGGCCAGAGGCACCGTCGCGGATTGCCTACCCGCGGTCAGCGCACCAAGACCAATGCTCGCACCCGTCGTGGTCGCAAACGCGTCACCGTGGCCGGTAAGAAACAAGCAGGCAAATAAACCACTCGTTGTAATCACCAGGAAAATTGACCAAAGGATAGAACAGGAAAGCTATGGCTAAGTCTCCGAAGGCAAGGACGAAGAAGAAAGAGCGCCGCTACGTATTGCAGGGCGTCGTCCACATTGCTAGCACTTTCAATAACACCATCGTTTCATCTACCGACCCGCAGGGACAGGTTATTGCCTGGGCCTCGGCCGGTACAGTCGGCTTCAAGGGCGCCAAGAAAGGCACTCCCTTTGCTGCTCAGCAGGCTGCTGAATCCGTGGCGAAACGTTCCATGGACCAGGGCATGAAGCAAGTGGAAGTGCTGGTGAAAGGTCCGGGCGCCGGCCGCGAGACCGCTATTAGAGCTTTGCAGGCTTCCGGTCTGGAAATCACACTGATCAAAGACGTGACTCCCATTCCTCACAATGGTTGCCGTCCGCCCAAACGCCGTCGCGTTTAATTTGCATAAGTAAAGAAGTCGAGGAGTTAAGAAGTTGGCCAGGTATACGGATTCAGTTTGCAAGCTTTGCCGCAATGAGGGAACTAAGCTCTTCCTCAAGGGCTCGCGCTGCTACACCACCAAGTGCGCCATCGAGCGGCGCCGTTATGGTCCAGGACAGCATGGCCAGGACCGCAAAAAGCAGTCCGAGTATGCCCTGCAATTGAGAGAAAAGCAGAAAGTACGTCACACCTATGGCGTGCTCGAATCTCAGTTCTCTGCTTATTTTGAGCAGGCCTCCAGGCAGAAAAAAGTGCCTACCGGCCTCAAGCTCCTGCAGCTTTTGGAAGCTCGTCTGGACAATCTGGTGCACCGCTCCGGTATTGTTCCCTCCAGAGCTCAAGCCAGACAGCTTATCCGCCACGGTCATTTCACCGTTAACGGTAAGGTCGTATCTATTCCCTCCTACCAGGTTCGCGCCGGCGAAGTAATCGCCGTTTGTGAGAAGTCCAAGAAACTTGTCAAAGGTATCCTGGAAAACTCCCCTGCCGCCGCCCATCCCAACTGGATGGACGTCAGCATCGAAAACCTGACCGCATCTCTGGTTAACGCGCCATCCCGCGAAGACCTGGATCAAAGCATCAAAGAAGCGCTAATCGTCGAATACTACTCACGCTAATCCTTAGTTAGTTAGATAGTTAGCTGCGGATATTCGCATTCGCTTCACGGAACACATTCATTCACGGAGAGAATATGGAACCTCTAAGAATCAAGTGCCTAGAGAACAAAACCGGAACCGATGGTTCAATTTACGGAAAATTTGTCATTGAGCCACTAGAAAAGGGATATGGAACAACCCTGGGCAATGCCCTCAGACGCGTTCTTCTTTCCTCTCTTGATGGGTCGGCTGTAAGCGCCGTTCGCATCGAAGGCGTCACCCACGAGTTCACCACAGTACCTGGTGTTGTAGAAGATGTCATCGACGTCATGCTCAACCTCAAAGGTCTTGTGGTTAAAACTTTCAGCAACGATCCGCAGTACTTGCACCTGGACATCGATCGCCAGGGACCGGTCACCGGCCGCGATATCATGTGCCCGGCTGATGCCACCATCATCAACCCCGACTGGCAACTCTGCACCCTCGCCGAGGGCGGTCGTCTGAGAGCTGAAATTACTGTAGAGCGCGGTCGCGGTTATGTACCGGCCGATTCGCACAGTCATTTTAAACAAGCTATCGACGTGCTCCCCATCGACGCCGTTTTCATGCCCATCCGCAAGGTGGCATACAACGTCGAACCTACCCGCGTAGGAGAATCTACCGACTTCGATAAGCTCACCATCGAGCTCTGGTCCAATGGTTCTATCGACGCCACGGAAGCTATTTCTCAAGCTGCTCGTCAGATTGTGGAGCACTTGCTCCCCATCGCCGAGCTTTCCGGTAAGCCCATGGTGCCGGCTGCCACCCAGCCTCAGCAGCAAGACGGCAAACATAGCTCCATCTCCATCGAAGAGCTGGAACTTTCCGTCAGAGCTTATAACTGCTTGAAGAGAGCCAATATCAACTCCCTGGGTGAACTCCTCAAGCTCACCTACGACGATTTGATGAATATCAAAAACTTCGGTAAGAAGTCAGCCGACGAAGTGATCGAGCGCCTCAGGCAGTTTGGTCTCACGCTTGCTGATACACCGAAGGATAAGTAGAACAGTAAGACCATAAGGTAAGCAAAAGGATAGAGTTATGCGTCACAGAGTACCCGGCAATCAATTGGGACGTCCCGCCGATCAGCGTAAGGCCGTTCTCAGAGCACTGGCCACCGAGCTGCTTCGTCGCGACGAGATTGTCACCACTCTCGCCAAGGCAAAAGCTGTGCGTTCTTGCGCCGAGCGTTTGATTACGAAAGGCAAGAAAGGTCAGTTCGGCGATTACAAAGCGCTCCATGAAGCCGCCAAAAAGGGCGATGCTGAAGCCGCCAAGAAAGTGGCTCGTGTCGTGCATTTGCGTCGCCAGGTTGGTGCCTTTGTCTATGACAAAGAAGTAGTCACCAGAGTCTTTGACGAACTCGCTCCCCGCTACAAAGATCGCCAGGGCGGATACACCCGCATTATCAAGGCTGGTCCCCGTCGCGGCGATTGCACCGAGATGGCTATCATTCAGCTTGTCTAGTTCGGAAGCGCTGAGCAAAGAAAAAAATCGAATCGCCCTTTTGATCGAGTATACCGGGAAGAAATTTCACGGTTCTCAGTATCAAGAGGGCGTTCTGACTGTGCAGCAGGAGCTGGAGCGTGCCCTCACCATACTCTGGGGTGAGCCGGTGCGGGCCATTTTCAGTGGTCGCACCGATACTGGTGTCAGTGCCAGGGGGCAGGTGGTGCATGTAGATCTGCCGGCTTTCAGGCCGCCTTTGAGCGAGCCGGAGATTTTTGATTTGCTATGGCGAGTCAACGGTATCGTCATCAAAGAATTGTCTGTTGTCAGCATGGTTAATGCCCCTGAGAATTTCCACGCTCGCTATTCGGCCTGCGAAAGGGAGTATGTGTATCGGATTTTGAACAGATCCCAGAGATCTTCGCTCTTAAAAGATACTCACTATTTCGTGCGCCAACCGCTCGACCTGAAAGCCATGTCCTGTGCGGCTCAAGCGCTTTTAGGCGAACACGACTTCGGCTCTTTCAAGTCTTCCAATTCCGATACCAGTGCTTCAATCTGCCGTGTGAGGCGGGCTGAATTGTTGAATTTACGTGAAGGGCAGCTTGAATTCTGGATTGCGGCCGATCACTTCGTGTACAATATGGTCCGCATTATTGTCGGGACTCTTATCGATATAGGTCTCGGCAAGAGGGGCGTGGAAAGCGTGAGCGAGGCACTGGCCAAGCAAGATAGAGCGCTAACCGGCCCCACTGCTCCCCCCTGGGGGTTGACGCTAAATGCGGTCAGGTACCCTGATCATTTCCGGCTCTTTCAGCTTTGACTTTGAGCTTTGAAATGAAGGGCTGACCATCGAGGAGTAAAGAGAGTGAAAACCTATTGCCCGAAACCAGAGGAAGTCACAAGAGAGTGGCTCGTCGTAGATGCCGAAGGAAAGACCCTCGGACGCCTGGCCGTTGAAGTGGCGAATCTTTTGAGAGGCAAACATAAGCCTGAGTTCACACCTCACGTTGACTGCGGCGACTTTGTCGTTGTTCTCAATGCTGAGAAGATTCAAGTCTCCGGCAAGAAAGAAACCCAGAAGCTTTATAGGCACCATTCCGGTTTCCCGGGTGGTTTCAAAGAAGAGAATCTGGCGCACTTGAGAGCAAGACGCCCTGTTGCCATCATCGAGAAAGCTGTGCGCGGCATGTTGCCCCATAGCCGTCTTGGTGACCAGCAGTTCACCAAACTGAAAGTTTATGTGGGCGGCAAACACCCCCACGCGGCTCAAAAGCCTGCCGAGCATGAGCTTCCCAAGCATGCTCTCGCCAACTAGTAATCAGCAATTATCAGGAAAAAGAGGCAAATGTCTAGCGTAATTCAGTACATCGGCACCGGCAGAAGAAAGTCCGCCACCGCCAGAGTGCGTCTGGTGCCCGGCACCGGCCAGGTAACTATCAACAATCGCACCATGGATGACTATGTGGGCGGTCGTGATGCTCTGCGCAAAGAGATCTTCGTGGCTTTTCACGCCGCCGACGCCATGAGCCGTTTCGACGTGCATGTGAATGTACGCGGCGGAGGCATTGCCGGACAGGTTGGCGCCATCCGCCATGGTATCGCCAGAGCCCTCTCCGAGGCTGCTCCCCAGAACCGTCCTATCTTGAGAGGCGAAGGCCTTCTTACCCGCGACCCTCGCGTCAAAGAGCGTAAGAAGTATGGTCGTAAGAGAGCCCGTAAGCGCTTCCAGTTCTCCAAGCGTTAATTCAACTACGGCACTATCAATGCCTATCAAAAGCGCCTCCTTCTGGGGAGGCGCTTTCTGTTTGCTCTGGCTTTGCTTTTGAAGCTAGACTTTCTCGTCGGACTTATTGGGAATGATGCCCTTGGCCCGGAAGCCGTTCTGAAAGCGGATCAGGGCCACGAAGGCCGAGATGGCTATTATGGCCGTGGTGGCAATGAAGCCCCAGCCGGCCGGTTCGTTGTTGTAGACCATGAAGACACCGGCGGCAAATATGCAGCAGGATAGAAAAAGGGAGAGCGGAATATATAGGGCTTTGACGGACTGCCAGAATTCAGCCTTTTCAGCTGCTTCCATGGCCTTGCGCCGCTCTTCTTTTGTCATTGTCGGCTCTGTATCTTGCATGTCAAAATTCCCTGAATTGGCTTCAGCTCTTATTTTAGCGCATTGTGGCGAGACTTTAGCCGTTCATGTTCTCATCCTGGATGCTAAACTGACAGATGATGTCAAAGTCGAAAGCCCTGGCTACCTACTGTCCCCACTGTCGGCGTCCCGTCAAAAAACGCCTCAGTTTTTGCCTTGAATGCGGCGAATTTATTGATAGATATTTAGAATTGGACGCGGCACCGGCCGGTCTTACGTCGTTTTCGCCGCCAGGGCGGGTGAGCCGGGCCGGTGCATCCGACTATATGAAATTGGCGCTTCTTATAGCCGTTTTAGCCCTGGTATCAATCTTCGGCGTCACCGCCTACGATGCCATCAAGGACATCACTTGCGTGGCCGGTGATACCGCTGTGAGGAAGGCGAGAGCCTATCTCAGCAAAGGTGAGGATGAGAATGCCATCAACATTCTTTCCCGCGCCCTGGAGGAAGATAAGTCGGGGCGTCATAAGGAATCCATACAGGGTCTCTTAGACCAGAGCCTTTACGAGCGAGGACTCAAACTTGTGCAGGCCGGGCAATACCGTGATGCCGTCACCTGCTTCAGTCGTATATCGAAAGACTATGTGGGGCGGGAGGAAGTCAATAAGCTTATCGCCGATAATTCGGATAAGGCCTTGCCCAGGGAGTTTTCCCAGGTGATGTTGCAGACTGCCGAGGCGGGCAGCCGAGACCGCCGGGAAGAACTGACCCGCATGGATAAGGCTGTTATGACTGTGGTGCCTTCCACCGCTCATCTGGAACGTGCCGGCAAACCTGTGGTTGAGAGCATTGGGGGCAAGCCCGCAGTTAAGTTGCTCGCCCCTGCGGGAAATAGCGTCGATGTTGCTCGCTTGCAGCAGATGGCTCGTTACAACGAGCTTCTGGCCGGTTTTTTCAAGCGGCGTACCGGACCCTCCGCCCAAGTTGCCCAGACCAGTGCCGAGCCTCCCACCTATGAAGAGTGGGTGCAGGGGGGAAGCAAAGAATTTTGATGGGCCCTCATGCTGAACTGGCAAACTAAATGATTTTTCGCCGCGACAAGAAGCCGCCTAAAACCGATGCCGTCAATGCCAGCTGGAGGGTTCGCATTCAACCGGCCATTTATGCTGCCATCCTTTTGGCAGTAGTTTTTCTAAGCCATGCCGCCACCCTCTGGAACGGTTTCGTGCTGGACGACAAATTCAATGTCAGACCCTTTGGGGCAGTCTCAATTGCCAAGGAAAAGTGGGAACCGGTCTGGTATGAGATTTATACGGATGCCTTTCAGAAGCCTCTTTCGGAGCCTCTGCAGCGATTGTCTCTGGCTATCGACTATCAAAGCGGTCATTTAAATTCGCCCGGTGTATACCACGCGACCAATCTCCTGCTTGCCGCCTTTGGTGTGCTCCTTGCTTTTTTCTTGCTCAACAAGCTCTGTGATTTGCTTGCCGCCCACGGGCACAAGCGCATTTCCTATGCTTTGCCGCTCTTTGCCTGTGCCTTGTTCGCCGCCCATCCCCTGGGCAGCGAGTCGGTGGCGTACATTTCAGGACGTTCGCCTTTGCTCTGTTTTGTTATCTATATGGGCACCAGTTTGCTCTTTCTCAAAGGCTTTACAGCTCGCACCGTTGGTGGTGCCGTGTTTTTCAGCCTGACTAGCCATCTGGGCATCGTGCTTTGCCTCTTTTCCTCTTGCCAGGCCCTTACTCTGCCCTGGACCATTTTAATTCTGGCCCTTATGACCAGACCCAAAAACACCACGTGGAAAGACTTTCTCTACGAGCGCAGCTACGAACTGGGCAGTATGCTTCTGGTGGCTCTAGCGCTGCCGTTTGTCCTCGTGTATTCCAGTCAAGTGCCGGAGCTCTATTTGAGCGGCGTGCCTGTTCCCGATGCGTTTCCCTATTATTGCAGCCAGTTGAAAGCGCTGGTTATCTATTACCTGCGCGTCTTCTTCTTACCCTTTGGTCTTTCCATTCATCCGAACTGGCTCACCTCAGAGACAACTCCTGATCTGCTTGCCGCTCTCGGGGGCTTGCTCCTGGCCGCAGCCTGTGGCGGTCTTTACATACTGCGCCGAAGACCTTTAAGTCTTCTTGGTCTGACCTGCTTCTTCTTCGGTCTGGTGCCATCGCTTTTCCCATCCGGTATTGCCGCCCACGGTGCGCGTTTCTATTTCTCCTGTTTTGGTCTTTGCCTGCTCCTGAGCGATCTGGTCTTTCACCTTTTCCGCCACTTCAAGCTTGATCAAGTGGAACTGGCTCATCGCGGTTACAGCCGTAAGGCCGCTATTTATATGGCTTTACCGCTTTTAGTGCTGGCTGGTCTTTCCAACTGGCGCGACCACGCTTATGCCGGCAATGAGAGTTTGATTGGCGGTAGCATTCGCCTCAACAAAGATGATTCCTACATGCAGGCCTTATTGTCTCTGCATCTGACCCTGACCGGTGGCGACAAGTTGGAGCGGGGGATGAAGGAAGCCGAAGCGGCCATTAGAAAGAATCAGGAACTGGCTCTTGGATATCTGGCTATGGCCTATTTTAACGAGGCTAAGCGCAGTTACGATTCCAGTCTTTTTCACTTTGAGCGCGCTCTTTTACTTACCCAAAAGTATCGGCTGGGCGATCGTCTGGCCGGCTTTGCGCGCGGCGGTATTGCTCGTTCTATGGCGGCCATGGATATGCTGAGCAGCGCTGACGAAGTGCAGAAAGTACATGATTTTGCCAAGGAAGGCATCAAGTATGAGCCCACCAGGGCCAGGAATTATCTGGCCCTGGGGCGGGCCCTCTTTGCCGAGGGTAAGCCGGAGTCGGCCGAACTGGCCTGTCGCCAGTACGACAAAGGCCGGCGTTTCGATTTGAATGACCCCGATTTTGCCAGACCGGTGGCCGAAGCGGCCCTCAAGACCGGCTACAGAGAGCGCATGGAGCAAGCTTACGGCTCAGCCAAGTTGGTCAATCGGCTCAACAACAACGCCTACACAAGATTACTTTATGCCCGTGCCGCTCTTGAATCGGGGCGCTTGCACAAGGGCTTTGCCATCATGTCCGACTATTGCGACAACACGCCCAAGCCTACAGCGGAAGCCCTCTTACTGCTCTCGGCTCTAGAAAAGCAAAGCAACAGAAAGGCTCTCTCGGACTGGTATTTAGCCGGTGCCAGGGCCCTTGATAAAGACATCGAGAAGAAAGTAAGGCTGCACCTGGTGGTGCCGCCCAAGCCCACCCTTGATAAAGACAACGAGGGACCGGAGCGTTTGAGTCCGACTAAAGCCAGGGTGAAGCCCGATGGTGCTCTGGAATTGCCCTCTACCAGTCCTCCAGCTCCTTCTCCAACTCCTTCTCATCGCTGATTGGTTTTTGACAGCTGAAGTTCCGGCAAATATATATTGTGGTTTTGCCCAGTGCCGGTCTGTCTTTAAAGAGAAACTGCGTCACTTCCTTTTCCCGTCCTACCGCTACTACCTTGCCCGGACTATAGTTCTTGTAGATTTGGAAGAGTGGCGCCAACTCCTCTTCCTGTGGCTGTTCCGGTAGCACCACCGCCACTTCTCTTGGTTTGGAGAGGGAAAAATCAAGGACACAAAGGAGGTTGGCAAATTGATCCGAAAGGCGGGTCAGATTGGGTCCATACAAGTTCAGAACAGCCTGGGCGGCTTTGCCGAAGCGCTCCATACCGGTCAGGTGAAAGAGCCTCAAAAGACTCATGGCGGCAGAAGACGTGCCGGATGGCACGGAGCCGTCGAAATGACTTCTGGGTCTGACGATGAGGGTTTCGTGGTCGCTGGCCGTGTAATAGAAGCCGCCCTCTTTATCGTCCTGGAAGAGAGTCAACATGGAATCAGCCAGCTCTATGGCCGTATTCAGCCACCTGGGCTGGGCGTCTACCGAAACCAGGTCCAGGAGGGCCTGGATGGTGCAGGCATAATCGTCCAGGTAGCCGTCCAGTTTGGCCAGTCCTTTGCCATCGAGAGTTTTTCCCCAGACCCGTTTGAGTCGGTTTCCCTCTTTTAGATTTTCCAGGATGAAGTTCATGCCCCTGAGGGCGGTATTCAAATAGGTCTTTTCACCCGTCACCTGGTACGCCTCTACGAAAGCCGAGAGCATGAGGCTGTTCCAGCAAGTGAGAACCTTCTCGTCTCGACCCGGTCGGACACGTTTCTCTCTTTCGCTCAGGACGACCTGAGAGAGTTTCTCCAGCCTTTCCAGAAAAGCCTCAGTGGTCAAATCCCGCTCTTTTGCCAGTTTTTCCGGGTGCCCGCCCAGGTGCAAGACCGAGGTGCCGTGTTCGAAATTACCGGCCTCGCTGACGCCCATGGTATCTGCAAACCAGAGACCGTCTCGCTCTCCCAGGATATCTATAATTTCTCTTCTGGTGAAGACATAGTATTTGCCTTCTACGCCCTCCGAGTCGGCATCCAGGCTGGAGTAGAAAGCGCCTGCTTCGGTCACAAGCTCTCTTTTGGTAAAGCTCAGAATGCCGCGGGCGACGCGCAGCCAGTAGTTGTCGCCGGTGACCAGATAGCCGTCCAGATAGGTTCTAGCTAGAAGGGCATTGTCATAAAGCATCTTTTCGAAGTGCGGTACCAGCCACTTACGGTCTACGGAGTAACGGGCAAAGCCACCGCCCAGATGGTCGTGGATGCCGCCAATAGCCATGCCGTTTAAGCTGGTTTTGACTAGATTGAGGCAGTCGGCTTTGCGAGAATCCTGCACCTGTGAGGCCCGATCTTGCGCTCTCAGGCAAAGCTCCAGGGCGAAGGTATGGGGGAACTTGGGCGCACCGCCGAAGCCTCCGTATGTAGAGTCGAAGTTGCGCAGTAATTTCTCCAGCGCACTGGATATGGTGCCATAATTTAGATAATCGGCGCCGCTGCTTTCTTCTACCGAGCTAGTATCGGCTTTCACCCGCTCCATGAGTTGGATGTGTTCGGTTAGTTCCCCGGCCGAGGCCATAAGGTCATCCTGGTTGTTCTGCCAGGCCAGTTGAATCTGCTTGAGCACCCGTTTGAAGGAGGGCATGCCGTGATGATCCAGGGGCGGGAAATAGGTGCCGCCGAAGAAGGGCTTCAAATCTGGCGTGAGAAAGACGGTCATGGGCCAGCCGCCGTGTCCGGTCATCAACTGTACGGCTTTCATGTAGATTTCATCGATGTCGGTACGCTCTTCCCGGTCTACCTTTATGTTGATAAAACCTTCGTTCATGAGAGCGGCCGTAGTATCGTCTTCGAAACTTTCATGTTCCATTACATGGCACCAGTGGCAGGCGGCATAGCCGACCGAAAGTAAGATCGGCTTGTTTTCCGCCCGGGCCCTTTTGAGCGCTTCTTCGCCCCAGGGATACCATTGCACGGGATTATAGGCGTGCTGCTGCAAATAGGTGCTGGTTTCATTTACAAGGTGATTGGGCTTCCTTGTGGGATGGCTTGTCGTCTTGCCCTTTTCGCTTGCTTTCAAAATGCCGCTCCTTGTTTCAGTACTTGTTTATAGGCTCTCTCCGTCAACTCCACGGTGTTTTCCCAGGTAACGGTGGCGGCCTTTTCCATAGCCTTTTGCTTGAGAGAAGAGAGGAAGCGCTTGTCTTCCATAAGTTTCCGCATGTGCCCGGCCAGCTCATGATGATCTAGATGCTCATGCAAGATGAGAGAATCGACGCCGTCTTCCAGTACCTCGGTGACGCCTGCCATGCTGCTGACTATGGCCGGCACGCCTTTGAGCATGGCTTCGATGGGCGACATGCCGAAGGCTTCGCATTTGCTTGGTACGACGATGACCTGGCTGCGATCCTTGATGTTCTCCAGATCTCTTTGAAAACCAAGCAATTCCACTTCGTCGCTCAGGTTATGCAGGCGAGCCGTCATTCTATTGCCGGGGCTGTCCTTCATGCCCACCACAAGCAACTTGAATTTGAGCCCGTCCTTTTTCAGTAAGGTGCAGGCTTTATAGAGGGTGTCGAGACCTTTTTTACGATAGCCTTTGCCTATGAATAAAAATGTAAATGTTGTCGGCTCCTCTTCCGTTTTTACCGGGCTTTGCCGCTCTGCTCCCGGCGGCACTATCAAGTAAGGAAAGCGGACCTCGTCCTTAATTCCATAGGTTTCATAATAATCGCGGCGGCAGATCTGGGAAACGAAAATGCGCAACTTCGCGCTTTTCAAAAGTTCTTCATCTTGCTTGAGGCGAAGCTTATAAGGTTTGGCCAGTTGCAGTTTTACTTCATTGATGAGGCGCTCCAGGGGGTCGCCGCTGATGGAAAAACGTTTGACGGTGTGTTGATGGAAGGTGACTAGATCCGCTCCTTTGACGGGGCAGTGTTGCGAGTGCACCAGGTCGAAGCGATGTGCCGCCAATAGTTTGCTCAGCTCTTCATAGTTGTAATTGAGACGCTCTACTTTGGAGAGCTTTTTCTCTGTCTTCGGCACTGTTAAAACCGTGAGCCCCGGCTGTTGGAAGTCAGTTTTGCTCTCCTGGCATAAGACCGTCACTTTGTGCCCTTTTTGCAGCAGGGCTTGAACCAGCTTGAAGGCATAGAGTTCCAGCCCACCCCCTGCGGGGTCGAACATTCTCACTACCATGGCCAGCTTTAGTTGTTCTGACCCGGTCATTGGCAAGCTGTCCTTCGATTAAACGCTAAGACAGGCGTTTAGCCCGTCGTAAAGGTGTACATTGGCATCGAGCACGCCTTTGAGCCCATACTCGACACTGGATTTTTGGCCCCGCTCCTGAAAGAAGCAGGCAAGTGCGATCGACTCCTGACTGTGTTCCGATTCCACCGTTACGTGGTCAAACCATATATGGTGCTGCAGCCCGAGGCTGGAAAAGGCCTTCTGCAAGGCTTTGAACTCTTCCATAGCCATTATTTCAGTGGCGGTGATGGCTCCCGCGGCAATTGCCGCTCTGGCACCGCTGCCGTTACCTCTAAGATCTGATGGAATGAAGGCCGACCCGGGAAAGTAGAAGGGCGTGACGGCTTTGATAAAGGTTTTGATGCCGCTTTGCACCGGTGTGAGCCGATAGTCGTCCGGCGCCACACCGCTTTGCCAGGCCAGATCTTGCAACTGTAGCTGGTGGCGTCCCTCTACAACACCGTTGCCGTACTCATTGCGAACATTTTCAAGAATGAAACCGACGGCTTCTTCCGGCATGATGGTAGCGGCTTTGAGAAGCAGCCGCCTTAGATGCGAGGCATGGGCGTCGTAGTTTTTCAGGAGGGAGGCAACTTGCTTGAGGGAAAGAGAGCCGGTCTTGGCCAGGGAGCTGAGGCGGTCGAACATTTCGTGCTTGAAGCACGGATGTTCGGCCACAATTGCTTGCAGCCAGGCGCTGGAGTCAACCCGGGAAATTATGCCTTGAGCCATAAGCACCAACCTCAGCCCTTCTGGGCTACAGGTTCCTTGGCTTCAGCCTGAGGCTTTCCCACGCTGTTTCCTTCTTCGTGTTCATTTTCCAAAAGCCATTGTGCTTCCAGGGCCGCCATGCAACCGGTACCGGCGGCGGTGATTGCCTGCCTGTATAGTTCGTCTTGCACGTCGCCGGCGGCGAAGACGCCTTTCACGGAGGTCTTCACGCCGTCTGTTTTGATATAGCCGTTTTCCGTAAGCTCCAGTTGACCAACAAATAGTTCGGTGTTGGGTTTGTGCCCGATGGCGATGAAGACGCCGTCGGCAGGGTGCTCGGTCACCACATTTGTCTTGATGTTGCGAATACGAATGCCGGTAACCTGGCCTTCTTCCACGTCGAGAATATCTTCCACGACGCTGTCCAGGATGAACTTCACTTTTTCATTGGACTTGGCCCGGTTGGCCATGATGGCCGAAGCCCTGAAAGAATCTCTTCTGTGAATTACTGTGACTGATGAGGCAAAACGAGTAAGGAAGGTAGCTTCTTCCAGCGCGGTGTCGCCGCCGCCCACTACGAAAACTTCTTTGTCTCGGAAGAAGAAGCCGTCGCAGGTGGCGCAGGCTGATACTCCGTGACCCATGAGCTTGCTTTCCGAGGGGAGTCCGAGCAGTTTTGCCGAGGCCCCGGTGCCGATGATCAAGCAGTCCGTGTGGATTTCATCGGAGCTGGTCTTGAGTTTGAAAGGGCGGCTGGAGAGATCTACTGATTCGGCGTTGTCATAAATGAACTGCGTGCCGAAACGTTCAGCTTGCTTATGCATCTCTTCCATGAGCTCTGGTCCGAGAATGCCATTGGGAAAGCCGGGAAAGTTTTCCACGTCGGAGGTGATGGTAAGTTGGCCGCCTGCCTGCAGACCTTGAATGACCAGGGGCTCGAGATTGGCTCTTGCCGCGTAAATGGCGGCAGTGAGGCCGGCTGAACCCGAACCGAGGATAGTTACTTTCTTCTTTATTACCATGGCAAGCTCCACCTGGAGGAAAAGAGGCGACCGCGGCCTGCTTACGGCCATCCGGAGCGCTCCCTATAGAACACCTCTAATTGTATTGTTGATGAGCTTAGTTTGAACAGTTTCAATTGAACTTAAGCGATAAGTTAAGCAGTGCCCTTGGCATCTCTGCCTTTAGTGGGCACTTTCAGTCTGTCCCTCAGCCGATCAGGGGGCTGACTCTATAGGGCCTTAAACCGTAGGGCAACTCCTGCTTGACTCTCTTGATTTCATCATCAACCCGGTTCAGCTCCAGGCTGACCCGGCTCAAGCACTCTGATAATTTGCTCTTCTGCTCGGCTAGCTGCTCCTTAGATAGTTCTCTTTTTTTGCAGTCTCGGGCCGGTTTTCGCTCTCTCTTCTTTTCATATTTGAGCAAAGCTTCCTTCAGGCGCACCAGGTCATGATGCCGACCCAGAAGTTGCTGGGCTCTCACCAGTTCGATATTGGAGACGCCGAAAAACTCGGTGAGCAAATAGCGCCATCGCTTTATAACCAGTCTCAGCTCGTGCAATTCCTCTGCGGATAGCTCTCTGGCTGCCATGGTCTTCGCTTCCGCCTCGCAATCCAAAAGAAAGACGTCGATGTGATTGTAGCTGGCTTTCTCCAGCGGGCTCTTGAAGGGGTAGGTGATGGAAGGAGTCTTTTTTCCCTGATCTTCAGGCAGTGGGATGAGAAGTCTCTCCAACTCGTAAGCCCGGCGGGAAAGATGCTCTGCCAGACGGCGCTCGATTTTTCCGGGTTTCAGCTCCTGGATGGCTTGAGCGGCCTTCCTTCTCAACTTGGCACGTTTCTTTCGCCAGGCGGCAAGGAGCAGGGAAGGGGCCTGGAAGTCGGCCGCCAGTTCGATATTGACGTCCATATCTCGCAGTCCGCCCAGGTGCTTATTGATTTTCTCCAGGGGTCTTTTGATCTTCTTTTCGTAGTACTTGTCTTGCCAGTTGTCCAACTCCAGGATTTCCCAGATGGAATACCAGCGCCGGATCACTACTCTCAGTTCGTGCACCAATTTGGGGGAAAGTTTGTGATTGATTCCGCCCAGGCTGCCGGATAGTTCTTCATAGACGGAAAGGGCGCGCGCTTCTTCCAACTCAAACCAGTTCAGGTTCAAGAGATGTTCGGGAACGGCTTTGACGAGAGTGCTCATGACTTTAGTATGTCACCAAACAGCTCTGCCGAGCGTTTCAATATGAGTTCCTGCCCTCCCCGGCGATAAACGGCATGGGCTCGTTCAAAGAGGTTGGGCATGGTTACCTTTTCGAAATCAGGCAGGTGGTGCGGTTCTCTCAGGAATTTACGCAGGGGCTCTACGTTCTTGTCCCAGAGAAATTCCCCGCCAAGCTCCAGGGAGCCTTTCTTCATACTCTCCAGCAGTTCTTGCTGAGGGCTGAGTAATATGCCTTCAATGGCTTTCTGCCAGGCTTCTACATCTTCGTAGGGCAGGGATAAGCCGGCTCTATTGTCAATCATGTCCGCCAATTGATCGCCCCGGGTGGTCAAGATGGGCAGCCCGCACCAGAAGTAGTCGAGGATTCTGGTGCGGAAGGAGAAGCGGGTTTCCGGCAGATCAAAATGGGCGCTCACGGCTATGGTGGCATCCAGAAGATAGGAACTGCGTTCTTCATAGGGAACCCAGCCGTCAAGGAAAAAGACGCTTTCATCGGTCAAAGACAGCTCCCCGGCCAGGGCGCGGGCTTTCTCCGTCATGTCCATGACCGGTACTTTGGGATTGGGGCTTTTGGTGCCCATGAAGACCAGCTTCAGATCGGGAATCCTGGGCAGGCAGGCTTTTACTGCTTTGATCACAGTGAGAGGATCGAACCAGTCCCAGATGCCGCCGCCCCAGAGCAGCACCGGTGCGTTACCGAGGCTGGGCAGGCGATCTCTAAGACCGCGCCCCGGTATTCTCCGCGGCGCTTCCTCCGGCACTCCGTAGGGCACCACGTCGATGAGCTTACGCAAACTTCTATCGATGGCATAAACTTTGGGGCTGACACGCCCCAGGGCGCAAAATCGACCCAGCCAGTAGTCCCTCTGCCTTTCCGAGGCGCAGACGGTAAAGTCGGCGCGGGTCATGTGCGCTTCCAATACCTGGTGCATCAGTCGGTAACTGCTGCCGGCCTGTACGGGATCGTCTTTGTACTGCACCAGCACGGAGAACAAGTAAGGATCGTAAAGATCTACTATTAAATGTTTACCCATGGAGGCCAGGAAGGGAAAGGGCTTCAGCACGTTGGCTTGCACAAAAATGGCAGTGGCGGATAGCGCCAACTGGGCTACTAGTTTCTTACCAGCGCCCTGCACCAGTTTCATGCCGGCAGGCAGGTTTTGCGCGGCGGCAAAGCTGCCCTCGCTCTTGACCGGACTCAAAACAGTGGTGGGAAATTCCGTTGCCAGGCGCTTGCCTATCTCCAGGGCGCGTATGGCGGGACCGGCCATTTTATCGCCGATTGGTTCCAGGGTGATTATAAGAATTTTTGAATTGGCCTGGTTCACTACTTTAGCCTGCTATCCGTCCCTCTGCTTGGGGACGAGGCAATATTATAGCCTCTGCCGATCTGCTAATATGAGCCATTAATACACCGCATCGACATTTCTTTTGATTTTCTTTTCTTCCACCTGTGAATGATCTCAAGCCTGAAGCACCCTCTGAGCTGTCTGCCGACTCAGAACCGGGGCTCGTTTCCATCGTCATACCGAACTGGAACGGTAAGCACTTTCTAACCGGTTGTTTAGATTCGCTCCTCAGCCAGACCTATAAGCAGCTGGAAATAATCGTTGTAGATAACGGCTCCAAAGACGGTTCGGTTGAGTTCCTTGCAGAGCACTATGCCAGCGTCAAAGTGCCCCGCTTCAGCGTCAATACCGGCTTTTCCGTGGCGGTCAATCGCGGCATAAAAGAATCTCGGGGCGAATTCATCGCTCTTATCAACAATGACACCGTGGTAGACAGGGCCTGGGTCGAGGAATTAGTCAAAGCCATGGCCCTTCATCCCGAGGCCGGCTCCCTTGGCTGCAAGATGCTCGCTTACGATGATCATAGCTTGCTCGACGGCGTAGGCGACGGCTACAGGCGAGGAGGCTTACCGGGCCGGATCGGGCATCGCGAGAAGGACATCGGACTTTTCGACAGCGGACGCTATATCCTCGGGGCTTGTGGCGGCGCTGCCCTATACAGGCGCAGCTTGCTCCTCGATATAGGCTTGTTTGACGAAGACTACTTTGCTTACCTTGAAGACGTCGACCTCGGTCTGCGGGCCCAGAGTGCCGGCTACAAGTGTTTTTATGTGCCGACGGCCGTCATTTACCATCTGGGCTGTGGTACTACCGGCAGTGGCTATAGTCCGCTGGTTGTGCGCTTGTCCTCTCAGAACAACTTCAATACCATCGTCAAGAATATCCCGATGCCTCTTCTGGTGAAGTTCTTGCCCCATATATTTTTCTGGCAGGCTTATTACTTTGCCGTGGTAATTGTGCGGGGCGGTCAGGTATTGCCCTGGTTGCAGGGGGACTGGCGCCGTCAAGCTATTACCCAAGATGCTCAAGAAGCGAGCCGCCATAAATAAGAAGCGCAAGGTTCCGCATTCCTACATGGAAAAAATTATTGTGGAATCGGAAGAAGATCTGGAAGCGGCGCGTAAAAGGCTCTATCAGTCAAAGAAACTCGACAAGTAGTCGAGTTCTTGTGAGGCATCGGTCAACTTCTGCCTGGCAGTTTTGACCGGCAAAGCCACTCTGGCTGTCTTGCGTGTTCTCATTAAGTCAGCGGCTGCTTTCAAATCTTCCAGGGCCGCTTCCGTTTTTTCGATAGCCCCGAGCAGGTTGTCCAGCATCTGCTCTTGTTTGTGTCCTTCATCGTTGCCTTTGCACTTTTCGCAATAGCCCAATATGTCGAAGCGGCTGGTGGTGTGCTCGAAACCTTTACGAAGCGCTACGGAATGACCGAAGCCGCGAATCAAATCATCAAAAAACTCAATGGTCAATCCGCAACCCAGGCAGATCAAATGATCATGGGCCTGATCTTCTACTGATTCGTAGCGCAGACCCCGGTCGCCCGATACTGTGATTACATCTCCCACTACTTTTAGTTTATTGAGGGTGCGGTAGACCGTAGAGAGACTCAGCTTTAAGCCCCGCTGTTTGGCCAGTTCGTAAACCTCGGGCGCTGTCAAGTGATCCCCCCGGGGAATGGAGCGGATTATTTCGGCAATGGCATCCATCGACGAACTACTTATAGCGGAATTGTTGGAGTGCTCGGGAGAGCCTTTTGTTCTGTCAGCCATGCCGGTTGTTTCCAAAACTCATTATTGTTTGATACTTATTGCGAATGATTGCATAATTTCATCCGGGGGACAACTGAAGAAAGGGCACAAGTAGGTATAACTTGATACTTTTGTCTCCTGGCAAGTCTTGACTTGGCTGTTCCCTGATGCTAATCTGGATTTGTTGCTAATGAGAATACTTCGCATCCATCAGCAAAGTTCATGCGAGGAATTCTACAGATGCACAGGAGCCCCACGGTCCACTGAGGCTTGTCAGTAGAAATAGGGACAGATTTCTATCTGGCGCAAACTATAAATAAGAGAGCGTCCTTTCTAAGCAGAGAAGGGCGCTCTCTTCTATTTTGATGGCATGCCATATAATTGGCTCTTATTGCAAGGATCAGGCTTTGAAAATTACTATCAACAAAGAAAGTGCGGTTCCGATTCGAGACCAGTTGGTCGAGCAACTGGGTCTGTCCATCGCTTCCGGTTCCTTGCGCCCCCACGAGAAATTGCCAAGCATAAGAGCCTTAGCCGACCGTCTCGGCGTTCACTACAGCACCATTACGGCTGCTTACAATCACCTGGCCGAAGTCGGACTGCTGGAGGTGCGGCAGGGCAGCGGCGTGCGGGTAGCGGCCAGTGGCAGGCGGGTAGAAAACGAGAGTACGGCGCTTTCTCTGGAGGAAATGTTTTTTGATTTTCTCGCCCGGGCCTCTGAAAATGGCTATTCGTCTTCAGAAGTAAGCAAGTGTATGGATAAGTTGCGGCATCGCCCGGCCGTCAAACGTATTCTTGTGGTGGACGGCAATCAGGACTTCCATCCTCTCATCAAAGGCGAACTTTCGCCCCACTTCCAGTTGCCGGTGGAATGCCTTTTGCCGCAACAATTGCTCTCGGACTTGAAGCAGGCGGAAGAGGCTCTTGTGGTTTCCAGCCTCTATCATCTATTTTCTTTCCAGAAGCACATTAAAGATCTGACTCGCCTGGTCGCCTGCAATATCGAGCCGGCCAGAAACGAATTGGAAGCTGTATATAGATTGCCGAAAGCCTCACTTCTGGCCCTGGTATCGGTCAGTCCTCACCTCATGCAGATGGCCGGAAAGTTGGTAGCGGCCATGCGCGGCGAAGAGATTGCCGTGCGGTCCGTTGTGCGCGACGACGAGACGGAAATTAAATATCTTGTCAAGCACGCCGATTTGTTTTTGTGCGACAGCATCAGCCGGGAAGTGGTGAGCCGCTATGCTCCGCCTGCGAAGATGCTTGTTTTCAATCTCTATTCCTCCACAACCATAGATTTGATCAAAGAGCGCCTGGCCAAGTGGGGCTGATAGTCCCGGTTTGCAGGAATTTCTCTTTTCTGGCGGAGCTTGTCTTCAGGGGTTAACCTGGAAGCAGATGGTGTTGCTGAATTTTTTTCAGGTGGATCCGGTGGATTTAGAATAATGTCTAGATGGTTATTTGCCTTTGCCTGTCTGTTTCTTCTCTTCTGTCAGGGTTTGTGCTTAAGCCTCTGTACCTTCTCTTATCTAGGGCGGCATGGACAGTTTTTTGAGTTGACTACTCACTTTCAGCCATTTTACTTTGTCTTTGCCTTGCTCTTACTTGGCCTGTCGCTTTGCCTTTGTTTGTTGCTCAAGCCGGTGCAAAAGCGCATTTCCTTCGCCGTTTTGCTATCGGTTTTACCGGCAATGACCTTGCTCGGTTCCGGCTATCGTCTCTATCCTTCTTTCTTGAGTTCTCATCAGAATGCAGTTGCCGGCAGCGAGAAGATCACGCTCTTGCATTGCAATCTCTGGGGCGGCCGCAACCGTGACCGTCTTTCCTTTTTCTCCCTGGTGCAAAAAGAAAAACCGGATCTGGTGGCTGTATGCGAAGTGGAAGATAAATGGCATGGGCTGCTTTCCACCAGCCTCAAGCAGGCTTATCCTTATTGCATTACCTTCCCCCATGTAGGCGGAGTGGAACTCTACAGCCGCTACCCACTTGAGGGCGAAGTGCGACTTGCCGAGCGTGGGCATCGTCCGCGCATCTTTGCTCATGTGCATGTGGGACGGCAGGTGGTATCGCTGGTGGTAGCGCATCCGCCCACCCCGGTTGGTGAGGCAAAGAGGCTTAAGGCGCGTAACCGGGAATTTGAAATTTATGCCCTGGAATGCTCGAAGAGTCGGGCTGAGGGTTTGCCTTACTTAGTCATCGGCGACTTGAATTGCACTCCCTGGTCTCCCTATTTCAGAAAGCTGTTGAGAGAAGGTTCTTTGAAAGATTGCGGCGTCGGCATGGGGCTTATGCCCACCTGGCCCAATACGGCCGCACTTACATACGGTCTTCTTCCCGGCAATATAGGAACCGGTGCCGTCCTGCCCATCGATCACTGCCTGGTGAGCCGCGATCTGACGGTTCTGGAGAAGCGCGTTCTCGGTCCGGTGGGTTCCGACCATTTACCGATTCTAGTCAGGCTGGCTTTACCGGCGGGCAAATCTTAGTTGGCTTAAGCCTTTAAACTTACACCCAGTCCCGGCTTTTCGCTCAATCTTAAATAGCCGTCCTGCCATAAGGCGCCCTCATAGGGGTCGTCCTTGAGTAAAAGGGCGCCGTCCAGATCCAGGTAGTCGCACAGGCTGGAAAGTTGCGCCGCCGCCGTCACGCCGATGGAAGACTCGATCATCATGCCGAACATGATTCTGAGACCATGGGCTCTGGCTGTGGCAATCACGCGCATGGCTTCAAGGAGACCGCCGCTCTTGGCTAATTTGACCACGACACCATCTATGGCGCCGGCCAGTCTGGCCACATCCGAGGCTTTGCAGACGCTTTCATCGGCAAAAATAGGCACCGGTGAGTGGTCTTTCACGAATTGGAAGTCTTCTTTCAGGGCGAACTTGGGCAGCGGTTGTTCGATGAATTCCACCTGGTGTTCATGGAGGAAACGGGCACAGTCTACGGCTTGCTTGACGCTCCAGCCGCCATTGGCATCTACGCGCAGAGGCAGATTGGGAGCGACTTTTCTTACCTTTTCAATGATCTGGCGGTCGTAGCTAGTGCCCAGCTTGACCTTGAGCATTTTATGACCGGCAGCTACTGCTTCTTCGGTCTTCTTTTCGATCATCTCCAGGTTGTCGATGCCGATGGTGAAGTCCGTCATAGGGGCTGGATTCTCAGTAAGATCGTCTGCCAGACCAAGCATTTTCCAGGTGGGTAAATTGCTCATCTTTCCGGCCAGATCGTGCATGGCCATTTCAATGGCCGCTTTGGCGGCGCTGTGCCCGGCGATCATCTTGTCCAGGCGGGTCGAAACGGCATGGATGGCATGGGCGGAATTACCCAGCAGTTCTTCCTGATGGGCCTGAAATTTAGCGAGGACGGCCATCACCGTTTCCCTCGATTCGCCATGATAAGAAGCCGGTGCTGCCTCTCCCAGCCCGATCAAGCCGTCCAACTCCAGTTGCACTTGTACGTTCAGGGTCTGGGAAGAAGTGCCGTAGGAGATGCCGAAGGGGTGACGGGTAGTCAGGTTCAGTGGTGCGAAAGAGAGGTTGATGCACTTGGTTTTTGTGGTCACTTTGTTTGTCCTGTTTAGTTCTTGCTGTTTCTATTTTCCGATCGGGCTCAAACTGCCTGCTTTTTCGATGGCGTCGAGCAAAGCGTGGGCTCCGAAGCGCACGGGATCGGCTGCCGGTAAGCCGGTCTCCGCTTCCGCCTTTTTAATAGCAGCCAGAGCTTCTTCCTGGTTCAGATCTTGAGTGTTGAGAGCCAGGGCTATTACCTTGGCCGGACGCATATAAGAGGCCATGGCTTCATAGGTTTCAATCAGGCGTGTGTAGCTCGATATGGGGAAGTTGGTGCCTTTAATAGTCGGTCTTGCCGGTCTATGGCAGAGGATCAAGGCCTGGGGGCAGGCTCCATGCAAAAGTGCCAGAGTGACGCCCGAGAAGCCGGGATGGGCGAGGGAGCCCTGCCCTTCCACAAGAATCAAGTTGCCCCGGGCTGCCTTTTCCAGCACCATTTTTTCCGTGGCTCCGGCCATGAAGTCGCCTATGACTCGGTCGATGGCAATGCCTTCGCCGCAGATCATGATGCCGGTCTGACCGGTGGCCACAAACTGGGCATCGATGTTTTTTGACTGGGCTAGTTTTTGTATCTCCAGGGCTACGGTCATTTTGCCCACGGAGCAGTCGGTGCCGACGGTGAGAACTACATAGGCGTCGGTTTCCATGACCAGGCCCCTTGCTACCGGCAATTTCTCTGGACTCTTGCGCACATCGAAAAGTCGCCTTCCGTGGGTTTTAGCAAGTGCTGCCATTTCCGGGTCTGCTTCCAGGAAATCATGGAGCCCGTTGACAACATCCATGCCGCCTTTTAAGGCCAGTTTGATATCTTTCTTCCAGGCCTCAGGCAGGGCCCCGCCGCTCCAGGCCGTGCCAAGAAGTAAAGCGCCGCTTTTCAAGGCCAGGGCTTCTTCCACCGTCGAAACAATGGGGGCGGCACAATCTATGCCGCAAACTTCTTGGATAGTCTTGCCGGCCATTGCTTCATCTATCACGCAGGCAATCGGGTTTCGTCCATAGCGCAGCACGCCTTCGGCAGTCTTGGCCTGGGCTTTGCCGAATTCGTCAGGGGCATATATAGCCAGGGGAATGGATGGTTCCAGATACATCTACTACTCTCGCGATTTTTCTCATTGGGTTTGGAAAGTGGAAATACTAACAGTAATTCAAGAAAATTATCATTTCAGGCTTTCTCGTTTTTTCTCTCGGCTTCTCGAAAATGGCTCCCCAACCAATGTCCAGCGTTTTACCCGTTTTCATCACTTCTCAAAGTTTTTACAATTTTGGGTCAACGATGGGTCAACGAGGAAGTCAGAATGAGAAGGACGATCAAGGGAAAGAGTGATATTGAAAAGCTCATAAAGCCGGGCGACTATTACCTTCCGGTACCGCCAGGCTTTTATGTTCACGTCACCGACAAGCTATCAAAGATCTACAGATTAAGGGCAAAGAAACGAGGCGAGCGAAAGAATATTGTTTGCGTGATCGGCTCGTGTTCTGTGCTGCCCCTGGTTCAAGCTCAGGAAGAGGCTATTCGCTTGTATCTCGCTATCAAGGCAGGCTCCGACCCAAACGAGGCGAGGCGGAAAGAAAGAGAAGCGAAAGAGAAAGAGCGAGCCAGGGCGATGGAAGAAAGCGCTCTAAGGAGGCTGAAACTTGGAAGAGTATTCGACGAATATCTGAAAACCAAGCCGCTCGCCAGAAAAACCAAGCTCGGCTACCTTGACCATACTAATCGCTACCTCTCAGACTGGCTAGATCTAGACATGAACTCAATCACGCCGCTCATGGTGCAAGAACGCTTCACGTCTATATGCGCTCAATCGCCTGCTACCGCCAAGGTCTTGTGTGCCATTCACTCCGCTGTCTTCACTTTCGCAAGTAATCGATACGTGGATCAACATGGACAGAGCCTAATCGCGGGCAATCCATGGACCACCGTCAAGCGGAACGGACTAATGCCGACAATAGAGGCACGAGAAACACCAATACCGCCCGAAAAAATGTCTGCTTGGTACAAAGCCGTAACCAGTTTGTCGCCAGATTTTACTGACTGCTTCCTCTTCCTGTTGTTCACTGGTGTTCGCGTGTCTGCTGCCGTCAGTGTCAAATGGCAAGACATCGACCATGAAAACGGATTACTCACACTGACGGACACGAAGCAAAGGCGCGAGAAGAAGAAGCGGTATCAAGTGCCGCTAACGAAGCAGTTAGCCGAGCTTATTCAGAGACGCCGGAAGACTGCCACAGACTTAGCCTATATCTTCCCGGCACTAAGAGACGAACACAACACCGCCACCCCTCTGCTAGCGAAATATGCGAGAGAGTCCAGGTCGATAGTAGGCTTCGATTGGACGCCGCACTGTGTGCGTAAGACTTTCGCCACTGAAGCGGCCCAGCTTGTCACGGAGCACCAATTGAAGGCTCTCATGAACCACGCTAGCAAAGGCGACATAACTCAGACACATTATGTAAAAATCTCGCCGGAAGCGCTTAGGAAGCCAATGCAGGCGATTAACGACCACTTAGAAGCACTCTGCAAGTCCGAGACACCAAGGCTCAGAAAGGTGGAAAATGTAAACGGTCCGGCTTCTTTTGCCAAGACTACCCCGTAAGTATGATAGGTTGGCGTGGCACCAGTGTCCGTAAACGCACACCCGGCTTGCTCTTTCGGACTCCGGGCTATCGCAGTTCGTGCCCGATATCAACCTATGCGAAGACATCGCCGGTACTTGATAAGCACAAAGCGCCCCTATTAAAACGAAAGAGCCAACGGTTAACGTCGGCTCTCGTGGTGCTTTTGCTGGCTCTCGGTGCTTAGGCTGCTTCTGTTGTGGATTCTGCCTTGAGCCGTTTGATCGCTTCCGCTACCGTCGTCTTCCCAAGTCCGGTCTCTTTGGCTATCTCTCTAATGCTCTTTCCTTCCCGGTGTAACTTCTCGATTCTGGCTTCTTTCTTGCCGCTCTTATAGTTGTCACCTTGCTGCCTCCCGATCTTTTTCCCCCTGGCTTTCGCGCTTGCGATGCCGCTTTTCACGCGCTCCTGAATCAGCTCGCGCTCAAATTCCGCGATGCCAGCCAAAAGCGTACTCATAAGCTTTCCGCTTGGGGTCGACAAATCCATCTGCATACCGTTCATTGCGACCAGTGAGACACCACGCGCTTGCAAGTCCTGCATGGTGCTGATTAAGTCTTGTGTTGAACGCCCCCAGCGGCTAAGCTCGGTAACAAGCACAACATCGATCAATCTAGCCTGCGCCATCTTCAAGACCTTAGACCGCTCTGCGCGGTCATTCTTGGCGCCTGATGCCTTCTCTTGCAGTACCGCTATCACCTCGTAACCGGCACGGGCTGCAAAGGCTTGGAGGTCGCTTATCTGTCTGGTTGTGTCCTGGTCCTTTGTTGAAACTCTCGCATATATTACTGCCCGTTTGCTGCTGTCCATTGTCGCGTCCCTCGCTGTCCGTTTTAACCCTGTGAATTTTGTGTCCTGAATGGCTGATCCTGTGATACCGCTTTTAGCGTCCGCTTTGGCTGTACTCATTCGGGACAAGGTCAATACATGTATACTCTCACAAGATTGGCTCTCCGCCTAGGTTTCGCAGCGCTGCTAATCGATACAGTTTGTTGCGGGCGCCACCGCTGCCGGTGTTTGCGCAAGGCGCAAGGACCGGGGTAGGGGCCCGCCGTGCTTGAATCCGCCTCTCTATCGGTGCCCGACGATTCGCGACAATATTTTTATACGGCTCATAGGTTCATAGCCGAAAGCCGCTACCCGTGTGGCTCCGATAGCTTTGCTCACTCGTTCATTGCGAGTATGTCGGCAAGAGCCAAGCCGATTTCGCACAGCACCCGTAACTCGCTTACGCTGTACTCGCCGGTTTGCTGTGTCGAAGTAAGTACCACGAGGCAGTCACGGTCAATGCCGTACTTCTCGGCTAGCGCGTCTAGCGTCGTATCCTGCGACGTAAGCCAACGGGCGACGTGTGGGTGGGTGTCGAATTCTACGGTCTGAGGCACGAAGCCGGGCAAGGTCGGGTCTTTAATTGTCAGCATGGTTGCTACTCCTTTGTGTTCATTCGTTTGATGTCAGCCAGGGTTAATCCGAGTTTCTCGTAGACTTCAAGGTGCCTGTTCAGTGGTGCTTGTCTTCTCGATGCGTCAAAGTATGCGCCCTTGTGGAAAAGTAGCAGGGCCTCATAAAGCCCGATGTCGGCAAGTTGGGCGATGTGTTCAAGACAATGAGAGCCAGTCTTCATAAGCTTTTGTTCTATTACCGGTTCAACGCCGATATTGTCGAGCATGAAAGTGTGAATGCTGGCGGCGGCTCTACGCATGCGGTCAACTGTCGCGATCACGTAACCGGCTGTAACGCTGTTGTCGGCGTGGTTCAGGAGCTTTCTCAGCGCGTAGCCGGAGATGTCTAAATAGTCGCCGTAGCTGCCGAAGGTCCGTCTTAGCCCGTGTCTTGTGACTTCCACCCCCGAAATCTTCTTCAGTTTCAGGTAGGCGCGGTTGTCGTCGGAGATGTGCCCGGCGTGGCTTGTGGCGCTTGGAAACAAGTAGCTGGCCGGGTCCGTAAAATCGGCTTTGTTCTTCAAAAAGTCGATAAAGCTGGCAGTTAAGGCGGTCAAAGGATAGGTCATAGCGGTGCCGGTCTTGGTGATGTCGCCCGGAATGCTTACTGTTTGCCGAATATCGTTTACCCAACCCCATTGCACGGCGGCTGCCTCCGATGCCCGGAAGCCGGTTAGAAGAATGAGCGTTAAATAGTCGCGCTCTGTTGCGAGAGGTAGAGCTTGGATGCCGCGGAAGTAAGCATTCAGTTCTTCAGGAAAAACGCAGTCTTGCCGTCTGCCCGCTCTACCCCACAGTCGCAATGCCGTTAACTTCTGCACCGGATTAGTCACGATTAGCGGCTTCTCGTCCGGGTCTTCGTAATAGGCTTTCGCGACTTCATAGATCGCATGAAGCACCTTGAAAGTTTGGCGGGCAAAATAGAACCCACGGGTGCCGTACTTGTTGGTTGATCCGTCCTTCATTTCGAAGAACCTGTCCATGCACATCTGGCCGGTGATATGGGTCAACTTCAGATCTTGCCAGTCGGCAATTGCCTTTATATTCGTCTTGTAACTTTTCAGCGTCTTGGGTCTCAGAGTGCGTATCCGGCAGTAGTCGTCAAATGCCTGGCGAAGTGTCGGGATCTCGGAAGGCGAAGAAAGGACGCGCAAAGAAGGAGACACCGCAAGCGGTGCCGTACTGGGTTTATTCATTTGGATTTCTCCGTTGTAACTGAGTAGCTTCGCCGTCATTTTTTACCAGCCCGACGGCGAGGACCGGTCCCAACAAAAACAGTCAAACACGAACAGTAAAAAGGAGTCAACAAGCAAAGACTTTCAATGGCTGTATAGTCTGTTCGCCGCTTCCGTTCCAGCCTACTTTCTCTTCTCTGTAGTATTGAAAGATCTGCCCATTTTGTGCTATAATCAATTGCCGTAAAAGCAAGTGTGGATGCGGCTTTAGATATATTTTCTGAGTATTATAATTTAAAAGGAGAGGACTTCAAATGACAAACGGACACAGCTACTTTCGCAGGACTAAACATTCCGCTTTTCTTATACGTTGCGTGTTCTTTTCGGAGCCCAAGACGCAGGAATTTGTTGCTCGGGGTAAGGTTGCTAATGCCCTTGGGGACGTCGATCACTTTGCAGAACAAACAAAACAGAACTATTGGGAATTCTAGCAAGCCTGCCTAGTGGTCCCCCGTAAGTAGCGCGCAACAATTGGCGTGCTACTATTCAAAAACAGTTGGTTGTATAGATAGAAATTGAACTCCATGCGACTCTATCGATCCTGTACGCTTTCAGTTTCCAGATCTGTCTGGCTTCATCCGTTTGTCCCGGGCGTCTGTCGCCGCGTGCTGTTCACTGCCTTCCTGCTGCTGGCTTGTTTCGCCAATCCGCTGGAAGCTCGCGCTGCTGAGCCGCTGTCCTTGCACGTAAACAATCCTCCCGAAATAGGGGAGCAAGAATCTTATCGCCTGCTAATCGCCAAGCTTCGGGATCGAATTCGTGGAAGCTGGCTGAATTTCCCCCTCGATAAACCACTTTACGCGAAAGTTAGATTCACGCTGATGGAGGACGGTTCTGTAAAGCGTATTTCTATGCCTGTGCCATCATTGAATATGCTTTTCGACCAAAGCTGTGTTAAGGCTGTAGATGCCGCAGGAGCCAGCAAGGGGTTCATCTACCCTCTTGAAATTGAAGCACGTTTCGACAATTTCACCTATTATAAATACGCCACAGGACTGGACGGCGGGACGCATCCGCCTCGTCAACCGTCGATGCCCGCTCCGATCGCTTCCCCTTTGAGCCCTGCCACCTCTGCGCCGCCAAGCGAGCCGCGTCGAATAACCTTTTCCGGCAGTAGGAGACGCGTGGAAACTCATACTATTCTCAAAAACATGAGCGGAAAACTTCTCGAGCTTGACGATGGGTCGATTTATGAGGTTGATCCAACGCAGCAGTATATAACAGGGATCTGGCTAGAGCACTCAGACGTCAAAGTCATTGATGATTCGGAGATGATCAACGAAGACGACGACGAGATTGTTAAAGTACGCAGAATCAAGTGAGTAGCAAATACACTCATGCAGGCTGCGCCGATTGGCTCATGTGCAAGCGCTCAGAAAGCTGGCGGACACAAGAGAAAAAACAAAATCAAAAGAAACACCAGAAATCTATTCATAGGAACCTCAGTAAGAAATAGTCAAACAGAAACAGGCACCGGGTCACAAATGACCGCGCCTTAACAGCCCCCGCCGCAGGTGCAGCAATGGCAAAACAGATCTGGCAGCACTGGAACAGCGCTGGCTAAATTAGTTAGGGTGGTGAAAACTCAACTTGTTCAATGTACCTGCAATTCTGAATTCTGGCAACGCCCTTTGAATGGTTTTTGGCAACCTGAGCCATCTTTAGCATTTCTACTCTTGTTAGTTCAATAAATTTAGTTATATAGAAGTAGGAGGGGAGCTGGTTTCTGCAAACAAGCCCTGAAAGGCAAGCTCTGTTTGAAGATGCCCCTGTAGAAAGCTTGTCTTTGGTATGTGTATAAGGAAAAGCTGTATATACGCCAAGGGGCGGGATTTACACAACGGGCTTACAAGCAACAAACAAGATTTGCACAAGCTTTCTACGGTCGCTCAATCGGCAAACCGGGCTCGATGTTCGCGCTATGTTCGAAGAGGTGTTCGGCAAGAACTCTTCGACCAGAGCGCACATATAGAGCAGATGTATGTTCGTTACTGAACCCGTACCCGCTCCTCAAAATATCCCGTTCTATCCCGGTGCCCGCGGCCGACCGGGATACCGGAAACCCTTGTGGCACAAGCGATATCCCGTCTATCCCGAATATCCCGACGAGAAAAACCAGGTCGGACGAAAAATGAGGGAGATGCGCGAAAGGTGGGCGTTTGTATGCCTAGTGTATATACAAGCCTTTCATCTTAGTTTGACCGGGACAACCGGGAACGTCCGGCCCGGATTATTCGACCGGGATAACCGGGATATCGCCCACGGGTGCCAGGTTTCGGGGTTTGGAGTGACCGGGATACGACCGGGATAGACCGGGATATTTTCCTAGTCTTCTAGGATTTTTATATCTACTTTGTATAGGCGTTGCTGTTTGCCGCCAAGTAGCACTTTGGTTTCCCATCGATCCGGTTCTGTCTTCGTCAGAAATCCGCGCTTCAGCAGTTCACCCCTAACCTTCTCGACCCCCCAGCTACCACAAGCCTCAGTGAATCCAGCCTTCGTAAGACAGAGGAAGCCAGGCAACTTGTAGCCGATGTCGGTTCTTGAGAGTTGTGCCGGTCCTCCGACAGGATTGCCCTCTGCGAAGCGATGCTGATTTTCCTGAAGAAAAGCTTGAAAGTGCTCAATAGCTTGATCGGCTTCAGAGATTAGCGCCGTTCCGTTTCCAAGCCACAAGTTCATTACGTGCACAACACATTTTTCTATTTGCTTCTGGCTTAGCGGCAGTTCGAGCAAGTCTTGAGCGAGATACCCAGTCGCAAGAACTAAAGCGAAGCGTTTGAGTACTCTTACGGCTCGCTGCGGGATTTCCCCTTTTATTTGCGCCTTGAGAAGCTCCATTGCGCTCAGCACCAGATCGGCAATCTCTCGACTTAGCGTTTCCTCGTCTGGACATCTGGCGAGCAATGCCTTGATGAAGGCGGGACCGAGGACGCCATAGTTTCGATCAGTGACGGCGTTTTTCAGCGTGTCCGACAGTTCAGCAGCGGCTTTCATGTCGAGCCCCAAGATCAAACTGTCTCCAACTGGGATATCAACGATACGAACAGCCTGACCGTCTTTCATCTTCTTCCCGTCCTGTTTTATCCGATCTGCTATGGAGATTTCACCAGTGGATAAGAACAGCGTCCTCCATGTGTTCGGCTTCCTGTGTGCTATCTCTGCGGTCATGCGAGCCTTGCCGGTGCCGCCGATGATGTTGTAAACAACCTCGCTGAAGTTATCGCCAATAAATTTGCCGATCTCGTCAAAACAAAGAGGCAGATCGTTGTGCGCTGCGGCTATGCCTTCCAGACCGTTTGCGGTTGAGTTCCAGGTTTGGCAAAGTGCATCTTCCGGGCGTCTTTGTGGATCAGCCCCAGACCCCCAGACTGACGCTGCTATTTGAAGTCCGGTTGTCTTCCCTCCTGTAGTCTCACCGTGAATGTGAAAGCCGCCGTTTTCTGTTGCGGAGTTCTTTAGGAGCGGTGCCGATAATGAGGAAAACAGGGAAAACAGCAAGATGGGCTGATCAGCGATCCTCTCAATTACATCTTTTATGTAGCCTTCAAGATCGCCCTTCTCTGTCATTGCCGCCACTGCCGGGCTATAGCTCGGAGGTTGGAATAGAATCCGCTCATTGGTGGCACCCGCGCCCGTTATAGTCTTAGTCGGTCTGACGAAAGCTGGCTTGCCTTGCCTGTCCTTTGACCACCCCAAGCGCTCCACCGACTGCAAAACAAGATCGGGCTTCGACAAAGCTAAATAGGTCTTCAGTTGACCTTCTTTCCCTGGTGTTATGTGCAGCCCGCTGTCAGCGAGATCTTGAGCTAGTGCCGTTGATTGATCGTGTAATCGGCTCTGTTTAATACATCTTTCGTGTAGCTCGCCATCACGATCCAACCACTTAACTAACATGCCGTGATTGTTACCGTCCGTCCCCCTGGTCCTAGCTGCGACCCAGAGCGGTCCACAGATCAACTCGGAATGTTTCTCGTCCTTGTCCTTGCCGGATTCTTTGTGAACGCCCGTTTTGCTGATAGAGAAACTATAAGGCAGATCTCCCGCCTCAAGCCAGGGTTCAGCATTTTCGCAAGAATCATGGAAATCGATTGTGTTCTTTATCGTCTGCATTAGGCTGCACCTCCAACAAGATCGGCCCAATCGCCCTTCGCGGGTGCTCCGGCTCTTGCAGGATAACTAAACTTGACGCTTTTGCCGCTTCTCATGAGCCTCGCCGCAAATCGCCTAGATGACCTTTCCCCTGCCTCGTCGTTGTCGACGCAGATGATTACGGTCTTAACGCCGCTCGGTACGTCGAGCCTTTCCATGTTAGTTGCCGATATCGCAGACCATGCCGGAAGACCAGACAAAAGGCTAGCCGCCAGTGCCGTCTCAATGCCTTCGGCTATCAGTAGGGTTTCGCCGAATTCGTACAAGTGAATTGCACCGTTGGCGATACTGCCTAGAACTTTCTTAATTGGTGCGTGCCTGGGGAGTCCATAAGCCTCTGGATTCAACTTCTTGCCGTCCGGCGATAGATACGTCCTGTGCACCGCTAAAAGCTCGCCAGAAAGGCTTCTGACCGCTCCCAGCATAGCGGGCGTTCTTGCCACTAAACGTGGTTTGTCGCCGTCAGTCGTCCAATATTCAAGGCTCGGGGCGATACGAAGATCGGCGGGTATGGTGCTCAGGTTGAGTTGTCTTGTCTCTTTCAGATAGGTGTGCACCGGATCACCGGGCTTGATTTCGCCTGCCGTGTGCCAGAGCGCTTGCGCCTTCTGTTGCTGCTTTCGCCGTGCTTCCGCTTCGTCTTCTTGCTTCAGCGTCGGCGCCTGCCATGTACTCTCGCCGCTCCAATACCCTAGATTCCTGAAAGCCTCGACAACTGCTTCGCTACTGCAACCGGCAAAGCACTTGAACAGGATTGCCTTCTCTCCGTCCTTGAAAAATAAGCTTGGTGTCCGGTCGCCGTGCGCGGGGCAACAACTGAGGAAGCCGTGACCAGACCGTCTAGCTTTAATCGCCTCAGCTAAATTGCTTGCCGATGGCAGTGGCGGGCTTGCTTTGCTTGCCAGTTTCGTTGTATTATCCATTTGTAGTTCTTTTAGTCCGTTGAAATGCTGTTTTCGTCCTCACCGAAAACGGCATTTTTCTTTATGCGATCGCGGGGGCCACACCGTTCGCGACCCAAGAGCATATATGAAGCTCTTGAACTGTAACGCAGCGGCAACGACTGAGGCCGTCTTGCCGGATGCGGTCAAAATGGTGGTGGACGTGGTGTTTCTTCTGATTTATTCATGGTTCTTGTTCCTGCATTGTCAGACTGGCGGCTCAGGCTTAGCGTCTAGCGCTTGTTCAATTCGCGTCTTTGCTCTCTCCAGCACTCTAATCACCTTTGACTGGATCTTGTCTTCTACGCCTTTTTCTCCGAGGAACTCAGCTGCCCTCGCGCTGCGCTCGATATCTCCGAGGTGGTCACGAAGGTCGGCGAGTAGGTCCGCCAGTATAAGCAAGCCACACATTAGCTTTCACCCTTCAGCAAGCGAGCCACCTCGACGCGGCTTATTAAAAGCCGTCCGCCGTATCTCCGCGTCCGTACTTTTCCTTCTTTAATCCATCGGTACAGCGTCGCCACACTAATATTTAGCTCGCCTGCCGCTTGCTCTTTTGTGAGCATGTCCTTTACTGTCTCTTCCATCTCTTTGTCCTCAAAGGTTCTCGCCGGGGCGCGTTTGCTGCGCCCTCTAAGAACAATTTAGAACAGGTGAGAATCAAATCAATGTGTTTTCAGGAAGGATGCTTTCTTGGCGCGCCCTTTTGATGGTGGCTAGTTTCGGCTGTCGATATTACTGTTTTTTGAGCCAACCACAGATCGATGTCTTCTTTCCTATAGAGCACTCGGTTGGCTAATTTCACATAGAGGGGTCCATTGCCATCGGCCCTGTACCTTCGCAAAGTGCTTACGCCAATGCCGTACACGTGCTGAACTTCTTTCTCGCTTAGTGCTAATTTCTCGTGGATGCTTGGGGATTGCGATTGCATATATGTTCTTCTCCTTCTTACTCTCGCATTTGCGCCGGGCAAGATTAGGAGAAAACAAAAGCTCACACCAAACGTGTGAACCTTAATTCGGGCGCTTCAGATTCGAGAGCATTCTTTTTACGCTTGCCTTGGACCAACCTGGCTTGCCTTGGTGCCGCCTCTCGATTTCCTTGACGGCTTCTTTGTGCGGCATCCCTTTGTCTAATAGCGTTTGTAGCTCTACCGCAAGCTGCTTCTGTTTTTCGGCTTGCTCGTTCTGCCTGCTTGCGTTCGTACTGCTCAGTCTTTTCAGGCGGCTTGCCGAGCCTGCCAGAGCTGTCTCATGAGTAGTCAACTCGATCAAGCGAGCCAGTCTGCCCAATTCTAAACCGAGAAGAAAGCCTTCATTCGCGCTCAGATTCCCCAAACCTTTATACGTTCCTCTTAGTGCCGGTGCTACTATGTCCGAGACTTCTATGTAATCGCTAACCAAGTTTTCGATATGCCTGGCAGGGTGAATGGCTGATACGGACTCCTCCCCAATATCTTCGCTTGTCGCCAATGCGTCCGCAAATTCAAACTCGGACGTCTCTGTTGCCGCGTCAAGAATCACCTGATGCTCATTCAGAAGATCAATAATCCGCGCCTCAATCTCATCGCCGGTTCCTTCCCGCATCCTCTCGACAATCTCACTGCCAACCTGGAACGGATATTCAAAGCGCTTACGAGCCTTAGCCTTCGTTAATCTTTTCTCGTCTTCTGTCAGCATTTGTCTCTCTTTCCCCGCTCTTTGCATGCCAGGGCATGCTAGGATAACAGATTGTAAATGGGTTCACGATGGGTCAACGAGACCACCCTAGCTACTTTCACGAATGCCAGGTAAGAGTCCGAGAAGCAGAATATAGCTGTAATTCAGAGCCAGAGAGGCTCTTGAAAAACATTAACAGTAATTAAGTTTTATCGAAATACTCCTGGTCGGCTCAACACCGGCACCAGTGAAGCGGGGGCGTGCCCTTGACCTCCTCCCGGCTTGCTAAGCGGCTTTGTGCTCGGCGCGCACCCTACTGTTATTTCTCAATCTCCTTTAGAATATATAGCGATCAGTACCGATCTCAAAGATTCGACGCGTTTTCGGAGACCGCTTTTCTGTTATGGAAGAAAATCAGAACAACAACCAGGAAGAGGCACCAGTTGATCGCAATGATCGTGCCAAGGCCTTCTTTCGAGCCATGTATGCCGGTGGTGAGCCCGATCCTGATCAATTTGGTATCGATGTAGGGCAGAAGCAAGCTCAAGCCGACGCTGTTTCCCAGGCGGCTGTCGCTCATCTGGAGACCCAGTTGAAGGAAGCGGAGCAGCGCGCCGTCGAAGCCGAGAACCTTTACAAAAGGCTGGCTGCCGATTTCGAGAACTACCGTAAGCGTATCGATCGCGAGCGGGAAGAGTTTCTCTTGAATGGAATGCAGAAAGCTTTCGAGGCTATTTTGCCGGCCCTTGATGATCTTGAGATGGCTCAGTCCAAGTTGACTGAAAAAACCGATTCCAAGGTCATGTTCGACAGCATGAAGATGGTCTTTACGCGCTTGAATCGTTGTCTCGAGCAGGTAGGCATCAAGCAGATGGATGTGATCGGGCAGCCCTTTGATCCCCGTTTCCACGAGCCCGTGCAGGAAGTGCCTACCCGCGAGGTACCGGAAGGTGCGGTAGTGCATCAACTGAGAGCCGGCTGGAATTTTAAAGAAAAGATTTTGCGCCCCGCCCTTGTCAATGTTGCCACCGCCCCCGGTGACGATCAAGAGCCTGCTGCCGAGCCGGAAGTGACTGCCGCCCATGCCGCAGAAGAGAAAGTCGAAACAAAAGAAGACGAATTCGTGCGTCCCACTGCTCAGGAAGTCGTTTCTCAGACCGGCGTGGAGACCTGCGACACCCTTGATGTTCTAGATAATCCCGTCATCAACCGCAGCACCCAAGATCTGCCTATCGAAGAGATTAAGGCGGCTATTGCCGAGGCGGAAGAGAAAGACAGACAGGCTCTTGAGGCAGCGGCGGCTGCGGTAGACGCTGGTGATGAGGAAGCAGAAGGGAAACCCGGCAAAGTATATGACCTGACCGATGTCGAGGAGTAGGTTCGCCCTTCTAAGAGTCAACCATGAGTGATGACAAAATCATAGGCATCGACCTCGGTACTACGTATTCTTGCGTAGCTATTATGGAAGGTGGCAAACCGATCATAATTGAGAACGCCGAAGGTGCGAGAACGACTCCATCAGTGGTGGCATTTACAAAGGGCGGCGAGCGCCTGGTAGGGCAGTTGGCTAAACGGCAGGCCGTGACAAACCCGGCCCGCACCGTGCAATCCATCAAGCGGGAGATGGGCTCTAACTATCGCATCGCCATCGACAGCAGTTCCCACAGTCCCGAGCAGATATCGGCCATGGTGCTGCAAAAGCTCAAGGTGGATGCCGAAGCCTACCTGGGCGAGAAAGTCAGTCGAGCCGTCATCACAGTACCGGCTTACTTTAATGACAGCCAGAGGCAGGCTACCCGAGACGCCGGGCAAATTGCCGGGCTGGAGGTGATGCGCATCATCAACGAGCCCACGGCCAGCGCTCTTGCTTACGGCATGAATAAGCTGACCGGTTCTTCCGTGGTGCTTGTTTTTGACCTGGGCGGCGGTACCTTCGATGTCAGCATTCTGGAGATCACCGACGGTGTATTCGAGGTCAAGTCTACAAGCGGTAATAATCGCCTCGGTGGCGATGACTTCGATGAGGCCTTGATCAATTATTTGATCGATCTGTTCAAGGCTGAGACAGGCATTGATATTTCCAGTGACTTGATGGCCGTGCAACGCCTGAAAGAAACCGCCGAGAAGACAAAGATTGAGCTTTCTTCCGCCCTTACCTCGGAAGTGCATCTGCCTTTTCTCACTGCCGACCAATCCGGTCCCAAGCACCTGGAGACTACTATTACCAGGGCCCAGTTCAACGATCTGACCGCTCACCTGGTGGAAGCCACTACCGGTCCTCTCAACCAGGCTCTCGATGATGCCCAGGTTTCTGCCGAGGGCATAGAGAGCATTATTCTGGTGGGTGGCTCTACCCGAATACCGGCTGTACAGGACATGATCCGGCGTTTCTTTCAAAAGGAGCCATCCAAGTCGGTCAATCCCGACGAAGCCGTAGCCTTAGGTGCCGCCATCCAGGCTTCCATTCTGGCCGGCGATGTGCAAGATGTTTTGCTTCTGGACGTCATCCCCCTTTCCCTTGGAATCGAGACTGCGGGCGGTCTCTTCACTCGCATCATAGAACGGAATACGACCATTCCCACGAGTCGGACCATGACCTTTACCACCACGGAAGATGGTCAGACCTCGGTGGAAGTGCATGCCCTGCAAGGGGAAAGGGATATTGCGGCCGCTAATAAGAGCCTGGCTAAGTTCCATTTAACAGGCATTCCGCCGGCACCCAGGGGCATTCCGAAAATCGAAGTGACCTTCGACATCGATGCCGACGGCATCGTGCACTGTTCCGCTCGTGACTTTGGTTCCGGCATCAAGCATTCGGTTACGATTCAGCGCTCCACAGGTTTGAGCCCCGAGGAAGTGGAGTCTTACAAGCGGGAAGCGGAAGAGTTTGCTGAACAGGACAAAGCCGTTAAAGAAAGAATTGCCGCCAGGGTTCAGGCTGAGTCCCTCTGTGCGGAAGCGGAGCGCACCGTCACCAAGTACGGCGAGCGAGTGGAAAAGGTTCATGTAGATAAGGTCTTGCGGGCCGTGGAAGCGGTGAAGGAAGCCCTTGAAACCGATAATGATGAAGGTTTGCGCCCCCTCATTGCCGGTCTCGATGTGTCCTTGCTGGATTTGGGTCGTGCCATTCACTCCGGCAACCGCAAAGTAGATAAGGCGCCGGAGTCTCCTCGGTCGACAGTTAAGGAAAAATCCATGAAGAGTGAGCCTCTGGTGGAGTCCTTTGCCGGGGAGGATGAGGATGTGCCGGAACTGGATCTGGACTTAAGCAAGGACTGACGCTTCACAAAGGTAACGTAAGCCGGATGCAACAGGAGCCGTGGCGGCTCCCTTCAACTTCATTAAAGCAATACAAACATTATGGGACTGGTTGCGGCTCTTGACTTTTAATAAAATACAGAGCGGATCAACATGGAGCAAGGTCTCTTGGATACTATGACAAAACGCGATTACTACGAAGTTCTTGGTGTCAGCCGCAGTGCCAGCGGCGATGAGATTAAGAAGTCTTTTCGCAACCGCGCCCGGCAATTGCACCCGGACAATAAGGAAAGCGGCGATGAAGCTGCTTTCAAGGAGCTGGCCGAAGCTTATGAGGTGCTCTCGGACGAGCAGAAGAAAGCGGCTTATGACCGTTATGGTCATGAGGGCGTCAAAGGCTCCACTCGAGACTTCGACAACGTCGATTTCAGCTCCTTCCAGGGCTTTGGTTTTGAAGACATTATCGACGCTCTCTTTGGCGGCGGCGGCGGCTTTAGAAGCGGCGGCTTCTCCTCTTCGCGCACTGGTCCGAGGCAGGGGGCCCATCTCAAGTATGACCTGGAAATCGAGTTTCTCGATGCCGTCTTCGGCGTAGACAAGAAAGTAAGCGTCAAGCGCCTGGAAGACTGTGCCAGTTGCGAAGGTTCCGGTGCGGCTCCGGGCAGTCAGTTGAATACCTGTGCCACCTGCAATGGTCAGGGCCAGGTTCGTCAGATGGTAAACATGCTTTTCATGCAGAGCTATCAGGTTATTTCCTGTCCTGATTGTTCCGGCATCGGTAAGAAAATTGATAAGCCTTGCAAAGATTGTAAGGGTGCTGGGCAGACCAGAAAGACCAGAGAATTCGATGTGAAGGTTCCCGCCGGTATCGATAGCGGTACCAGATTGCGCCTTTCGCAGGCCGGTGACAAAGGGGCTCGCGGCGGTCCCTATGGAGACCTTTTCGTCATCATCTCGGTCAGGGAACACAAGCAATTTATCAGAGATGGTCAGACCATTCACTTGCGTCAGAACCTGAGTTTTTCTCAGGCTGCTCTTGGCTGTGAACTGAAAGTTCCCACCGTAGAGGGAACAAAGCCTTTGAAAATTCCGTCTGGAATACAATCCGGCAGTCAGCTGGCCATGCCCGGGCTGGGCGTGCCGCAGATAGGCAATCCCAATCGCCGCGGCGAGCAGATTGTTCACATCTTCGTTGAGACACCGACCAAGCTCAGTTCGGAAGAAAAGAAACTTTTTGAACGATTGGCGCAGTTGCGTGGTGAGAAGCTTTCAGCCGAGGCTGATAAGGAAGCCGACAAGCCGGAAAGTAAGACTGAAGAAAACGGTCGTAAAGACAAGAAGAAAAACGGCAGAAAAGAAGATGGACATGGTCATAAGCCTAAGGAAGAAGAAAACATCTTCGAGAAGATTGTCGATGTCTTTCGTCCCAAAGGCGACCACGACCATCATCATGATCAAGAGAATCATGATCAAGAGAAGAAATAGCCTCCCAAAGCTGCTTCCCATCTGTTATTCCCTGGTTCTGGCGGTGCTGGTTCTCATGCTGGTTCTGGCGGAGCCGGCGCTGGCCACGAAACTCTCTCCGGCTTTGACCAGAGACGTGAAGACCGTTTTCGGGGCTGAGACCAAGATCCGTTTGGATGGCTCACTGGAGACCAAGAGCGGAGAGCACTATTTGCCGGCCCTGCCGCCCGGCTTCAATACTCGCACCGCCCCCGGCAAAGTACTGTCCGTCCATCCTGCCCGCGGTCTGCCCGATTTAGTGGTCTTCGAGGGCGGTTTTTGTTATGTGCGCGTGATCAAAAGACCTTCCCTTAGAACCCTGCCGCCCCTATCCGGCTTTGATGAAAAGGGGCGCAAGTATCTCGCTTCATGCCGCTTAGTGGCTGACTTGATCGTGCCGGAAGAATTTGTGCTGGCTTCTGAGTATAAACATCTGGTGGGAGACCTGGCCATTACTGTCGGGCAGGAGCCCCCGGCTAGTCCCCTTACTACGCATACAAAAGACGATCATAAAAAGAGTCTGGGCGGCATTTATGTTACTTCTCCTGCCACCGGGTCCATCATCTTAGTCGACGAGAAGAGTCTCAAGAAGAGCAGTGAGTTTCCCACGGAAGGTACTCCTCTTGGTATGGCTTGCGTGGGAAACAGGCTTTATATAGCCGATCAGAGCAAGGCGCGCCTGCTCATCATAGATACTTTCAAGCGTGAATTTGTAAAAAGACAAATTGATCTGCCGCCGGGGGCCGCACCAAAGGCGGTGGCGCCACTGCCGAACGGGCAATTGCTCTATGTGACTGAAAGCGCCACCGGTCTGGTGGATTGCATTGAGACGGACACGGGTAAGGTGCTGGTGCGCACCAAGGTGCCTCCAGGTCCGTCGCGGATGGCCGTTACCGCCAATGGAAATAATGTTCTGGTATTGAATGTGCCCACGGGCCAACTGAGCATTATTTCCACCATGAACCAGAAATTAATAGCCTGCATTAATGTTGGCCCCTCTCCTCAGTTCATCACTGTTGCACCGGACAGCAAGACGGCTTTCGTATCATGCAAGAGCGCCAATCATGTGGTGCAGGTAGATCTAATCAGGCGCCTGGTTGTGGGCCAGATCAAGGTGGGCGCCGGACCGACCGGACTGACTTTGAACCATGACGGCACAAAACTTTTCGTAGCCTGTGCAAAAGACAACGTCATAGAAGAGTACGACATCACCAGCCGGGCCCAGCTCCACTCTTATAAACTACCGCTGGATGTGGATTTTCCTGCGGCCATTGCTCTTGAGCCCGACGGCCGCAAACTGCTTGTTACCAGTGCTGCTACCGATACCATTGGTCTTCTCGATCTTGAAAAGGAGCAGTTTTCTCAGATTAACATCGGTCGCAAATCCGACGACATAGTTTATGTTCATGCCAGACAGTAAATACCTAGATAAGAAGCGGCGTTACGAGGCTTGCGCCTGCGCCAGTGGCCAGCTTTACGGCCGTTGTTGCGCCCCCTATCACGGCGGGCAGACCGCACCGACCGCGCTGACTTTGATGCGCTCGCGTTTCAGTGCTTATGCTCTTGGTCTTTGCTCCTACATCGTGTCCACCACCCATAAGGAAAGTCCTCTACGGGAAGCCAATCTGGAAGCCTGGATTACCAGCATCGGTCGCTTCTGCGCCGCCACCAAATTTGATGGCTTGAAAATACTGGAAGAGGCAAGCGATGCAAAGGATGCTGCGGTTGCTTTTGTCACCTTCCGGGCCTATCTTCGTCAAAAGGAAAACGACGCCGGCTTCACCGAGCGCAGCCGGTTCTTATATGAAGACGGTAAATGGTATTACTTTTCCGGAGACTGTCTTGATTCTATTGGTCTCGATTCAATAGGTAAAGTATAGCGCTTGCGAAAGGTTATACCGCCCTCTGCCTCCGCTCCGAAGCAGATAAGCGGCACCGGCAGTTTTACTTTGCACTGGCTGGTGACTGTAACAGTGGCATTGCCGTCCTGGTAGAGGAAATTGACTGGATCAAATAAAAGGGTTGGATTTTCCACAAACTGGTTATTGAGTTTTTGCAGAGCGAGTGTTTCTCTGGCGGCGGCCATGGCTTTCTCGGAAGTGGTTTGCCTGGCGGCGGCCTGACAGGCCTCACGGCAAGCTCGGTCATTGACTTGCACGCCGAACATGATCAATGAGACGTCGAAGATAGTCACAAGCAGTACCACCAGAAAGATGGAGCCGCCTGTCAATTCCATTGCCGCCCGACCGGTGGCTCTCACCGGTCGCATACCTTCTACTTTAGTTCTGTTCCAAGAAAGCATACCCTGCCTCTTTCATTGCCTGCTTTCACTATAGACAGGCAGTGTGAACAGAGGGTGAGGCGAGCGTGAGTTTAACGTGAATTACTGTTGCCCTTCCGGGTACTGGTTATGCACTTTGTTGAGGAAGCGCGTGATACTGCCCTGATAGAGCAGATCAACGGTGCCGACAGGGCCGTTTCTTTGTTTGGCGATGATGATTTCCGCCTCGCCGCGTTTTTCACTTTCGGGATTATAGTATTCGTCGCGGTAAATAAACATAACCAGGTCGGCGTCTTGCTCAATTGAGCCTGATTCTCTCAGGTCTGAAAGCATGGGGCGCTTGTTCTGTCTGGCTTCTACCGCCCTGGAAAGCTGGGAAAGGGCAATTACCGGCGTGTGCAATTCCCTGGCCAGAGTCTTCAAGCTTCGCGAAATTTCCGATACTTCCTGCACGCGGTTGTCGGTGGCCTTGCGACCCTGCATGAGCTGAATATAGTCGATGATGACCATGCCCAGCCCTTTAGCCTCGGCCTTGAGGCGCCTGCACTTGGCTCTCACTTCCAGAACGTTGACCATGGCCGAGTCATCTATATAGATCGGCGCTTCTCCCAGTTTGCCCATGGCCATGGCTAAATGGGTCCAGTCATTGGTATGGAGATGTCCGGTTCTGAGACGGTTGGCGTCAATCTTCGCCTCGGAGCAGAGCATCCTCTGTACCAGGGATTCTTTGGACATCTCTAGCGAGAAGATAGCGCAGGGCACATTGTTTTCCACGGCACAGCTAGTAGCCAGGTTGAGCACGAAAGCCGTCTTACCCATGGAGGGACGAGCGGCCAGAATGATCAGGTCGGAAGGCTGGAAGCCGGAGGTCATGGCGTCCAGATCGTAGAAGCCGGAGGGAACTCCCGACAGCACTTCCCGGTTTTCATAGCGTTCTTCGATTTTTTGGAAGGAAGTTTCAACAATATGCTTGATGTGTACCATGGACTGCATATTGCGCTTCTGAGCCAGGTTGAAGATCATATGCTCGGCCTTGTCAAGGGCGGCGTCGGCATCGGTCTCTTCGTAGCAATGGGCGACAATTTCCGAACCCGCCTTGATCAAATTACGCAAAACCGCCTTCTCTTGCACGGTTTTAGCGTAATACTCCAGGTTGGCCGTGGTGGCCACGGAAAGCGACAGGTCGGTAATGTACTGGCGCCCGCCGACCATATCTAGTTTTCCCTCGTCTTTGAGGAACTGGGATACGGTGACGATGTCTATGGGTTCGTTGGCGTCGTAGAGGTCAAGCATGGCTGCGTAGATGACCTGGTGAGCTTTACGGTAGAAAAACTCAGGCTCAAGGCTGTCTACCACTCTGGAAACGCCGTCGCCTGATACCAGAAGGGCGCCCAGCACGGCTTGCTCCGCTTCCAGTGACTGGGGCGGCAACCTTTCCAGGGTGGCATCGTGCAAAGTTGATAATTCGGCGCTCATATTTACTTAGACGCTTTTTTCTGCTTCCAGGTTCAATTTCAATCAGTTCAGTTTAGCCGAGCGAGCCGTTCCATGCACTCTTCAGCGCCGATTATTAAGGAAGGTCCCCGCCTTCGATGATGGCGGGGACCTTTTCCCGGATCAGTCGTCTTCCAGGGATGAGGTATCGCCGGTGGGCAGGCCCAGTTCCCAGGCTTTCAAAAGCCGGCGCATGATTTTGCCGGAGCGGGTCTTGGGCAGGCTTTCTTTTACCTCAATTTCGCGAGGATAGGCATGGGCAGCCAATTGCTTCTTGGTGAATTCTTTGATGTCGTTCAAGAGTTCATCGGAAGCCGTGTATCCGTTGGCCAGCACCACAAAGGCTTTGATAATCTCGCCTCTTTCCTTGTCCGGCTTGCCGATTACTCCGGCCTCGGCCACTGCCTTATGCTCGACCAGGGCTGATTCCACTTCAAAGGGACCGACCCGGTGTCCGCTTGTGTTGATCACATCGTCGGCCCGGCCGACGAACCAGAAATAACCGTCTTCGTCTTTCCAGGCGTTGTCCCCTGAGAAATACCAGCCGGGTATCTTGAAGTATTCCTGGAATTTCGGCTCATTACGCCAGATGGTGCGCAGCATGCTGGGCCAACCCGGCTTGACCACCAGTTTACCCAGTTCGCCCGCTTCCACTTCTTCGCCGTTTTCGTCCACCACGGCCGCATAGACCCCGGGCAAGGGTTTGCCCATGGAGCCCGGTCTGATGGCATTGCAAGGCAAATTGGCAATTAGTTGCATGCCGGTTTCAGTCTGCCACCAGTTGTCGTGAATGGGCAGTCCGTAGACTTTCATGCCCCAGCGCACCACTTCCGGATTGAGCGGTTCGCCCACAGACAATATGTGGCGCAGAGTGGAGAGGTCATGTTCGTAAACCACATCGTCGCCGGCTTTCATGAGCATACGCAGGGCCGTGGGCGCCGTGTACCAGACCGTCACTTTCAGGTCGTCTATGACTTTGTACCAGCTAGCGGCATCAAAACGTCCCTCATAGCTGACTACGGAAGCGCCGTTCGACCAGGGTCCGAAGATACCATATACGGTGCCGGTCACCCAACCGGGATCGGCCGTGCACCAGTAAATGTCGTCGTCACGCAGATCCAGTACCCACTTGGTGGTCATGTGGTGCCCGACTATGTCGGCATGCACGTGTACCACTCCCTTCGGCTTGCCGGTGGTGCCGGAGGTGTAGAGCAGGTAGAGCGGATCTTCCGGGTCCGTCTTCTCGCATTCCAGCTGGTTGGATTGCCCTTTCACCAGCTCCTCGTAGGACAGCTCGCCTTTTGCCAGTTTCTTGCAATCGGCTCCGACAACAATCACATGTTCAAGGTCGGGCAGGTCTTTCTTGATACCGTCGAGCTTTTCTTTCAGAGCCGGGTTGGTTATTACAATTTTGGCCTCGGAGTCTTGCAGCCTGTCTCTGAGGGCATCCGGTCCAAAGGCTGAGAATAGTGGACCGGCAATGGCGCCCAGTCTGGCGATGGCGATGGTGGCCACATAAAGCTCAGGCACGCGCGGCAGGAAAACAAAGACGCGATCGCCTTTCTTCACTCCCAGAGATTTGAGGGCGTTGCCCATGCGGCAGGCGGCGTCATGGATCTCCTGGAAGGTGAACTTTTGAACGGCACCGGCGGCGTCCACGCTGTAGAGTGCTACCTTGTTCTTTCGGCCGCTCACCAGGTGTCTGTCCACGGCATTGTAGGCGGCATTAACGCGCCCGTCCTGAAAGTAAGAGATCTCGGAGCGGGCTGCATCCCAGGTGAAGGTATCGTAGGTGGTGGCATAGTCTTCAAGATTACACTTGACCGGGAACTTCTTGATGAGTTCTTTGCGCCCGGTTTTCTTTGGACCTTTGTGGGCATCGGTCATGGTCGCCTCACCGGGCTTGCCGTCCTTCTTCTTTGTGTCAGGGCTGTCGCTCTTCTTGCTCGGAGTTTCTTGGGCGAGCTTCATATATTTCCTCCCGGCTTATTGCATTGACCTGGCTGTGGTTAGAGATGCCTTTGAGTCTGCTGCCTTGATAGCATCCGGCAGCCCCAACCCTGGTGTTTTGTTTAGTTTAGCGCCTCGGCAACAAAACTAAACAAGTTTCCCCCCGCTGAGAGCTAGAAAATTCTAAAGAATTCCAACCTGTCCTGCCCGGACCGGTAAAAGTCCCTTACCCCTTGGCGATTGGAGGGCTCCCCAAGAGGGTAGAATGCCCCTTGGTAGAGAGCAAATTGGGGGTAGCCATGTCCTTAGTGTGGAACGATCTCAAGCAGTCGGCTGAAAAGGCAATGGAGGCTAATGACTGGTCCACGGCTTTGAGCGACTGGGAAGCAGCATTGAAGGAAGCTGAGAGTTTCCCGGACGGTGACGGCAGGCAGGTTACCACCCTGGAGGGGTTGGCCCGCACGAGATTCGGCCGCGGCGACCACGATGAAGCGGAATTCCTCTACAAGCGTACACTCGTGATCAGGCGGGATGAACAGGGCAAAGACCACAAAGATGTAGCATCCGTAGAGCGCAATCTGGGCGTGGTTCTCTTCACCGCTGGTCGGTATTCTGAGGCTCAGAGTCATTTCGAGAAGGCGCTCAACCTCAAGAAGGCCGCCTTTGGTGATGCCCATATCGAAGTAGGACGGACCATCTATCTGTTGGCCATGGCCTGCCATGCTCAGGGGCATTACGATGAAGCCGATACCCATTACCGTAAAAGTCTCGATATTAAAAACAAGGCTCTGGGAAACAACAGTCCCGAGCTGATCAATCTCTTGCGAAATTACGCCGACCTTCTCCGCAAGACTAGCAGAGACAGTATTGCCGGGCAGATGGAACAGTTTGCCAAGGGTATAGAGGCGAAGCAGAAGCATTAATGCCGTCCATTGATCTTGACCAGTCCGACCGTCAGGTTCAGTGGCGTTGTCCTTATCCTGATTGTGCCGGGTTTTCTCTTCCAATTGAAAGTAGTGCGGTGGCGGTACCGGTCTGTCCTGTTTGCCTGCGCCCTTTCACACCGCGCTCCGCCGTTCACTTTGAGGAAATGCAGAAGAAGGTAAGGTCCAATCCCCAGTCGCCTTCTATTGCTTTGCCGGCCGCCAGCGACCTGGTAGTGGTAATCGAGGATCTGCGCAGTTTGCACAATGTTGGTGCCGTATTTAGAACCGCCGATGGTGCCGGATTCTCTGCTATTTACCTGTGCGGCATCACCGGTTTGCCGCCGCGCAAAGAAATCGCCAAAGTATCGCTGGGGGCGGAAGACTTCGTACCCTGGCAATTTCGCCCCTTCATCGCCGGTTGCCTGCAGGAATTAAAGTCGGCGAATTTTTGCCTGGTGGCTCTCGAAAAGAATGACAATTCTGAGCCCCTCTATCGATGCCTGCAGGAAGGCAAGCTCAGGCGACCACTGGCTCTGGTGGTGGGCAATGAAGTCAGTGGTGTGTCCAGAGAAGCCCAGTATTACTGCGATCAGGTCTGTCACTTGAGCATGAGAGGGCAGAAGGAATCTTTGAATGTTTCCGTCGCTTTTGGGGCGGCGGCCTATCTGATCAGTGAATTCTTCGCCTTTCCCGAGCACACGATTTGAGAGGAAATTTGAGCCTGGAAGCTGCCCGAAACTGCCTTCCTTGCCGGGCAGACCTACCCAGTCCGGCTTGGCGAGGGTACAATGTAAGTGGTTGTCTATTTCCGGCGATTGGCATTTCCCACGGCATCCTTACTAATTGAGCAGGTCAAACGGATATTAATAGACCGGGCACGTCTTCATCTTAAGGCAGAGGGAAGAAATATGAATCTAAAACAGGGGCGTATTGCAGGCGAGGCGGCGGCAACAGACCGGCGTCGCCGACCAAGGGGCAATATGCTGGTTTTCATTACGGCTGCTACCATCGGGCTTATCGCCTTGATAGCATTTTTCGGATTGGGTTATGTGCGTTTGCTCGGTACCAACAACGAGCAGCGCACGGCCATTGAGGCGGCGGCGCTGGCAGCCGCTCGTGACCTGAGCATGATTGCCATCGACACGCCGGATTACGGCTTCGTTTCTCTTTCCGATGCGGCGCCGGTGGGCTCCACGACCACGGCTGCCGATAATTTCTACACGCCTGTGCGCAGCATCAACGGCATCATCGGCACCCTGCGGCTCGATATGATAATTGCCGACAAGCTGGGCGATGTTAACCTGAAAGAAATCATCAAGAAAGATCTGGCTAAGGCCCTTGCCGCTCAGACCTTGCTTGCCGCCGAGCTGAATAAGGCCATAGCCCCGGGCTATGTTTCCAAAGACCTGAGCGGCAACAATATCGAGGTCTATAAAGATGCCGAAACTGCCTACCAGCAAAACGGCATCCGCATGACCGGCAGCTCCGATTATGTGGCCGGCTCTCTCAAGCTCAGCCTGGGAGCCATCAATGGCGGTTCCATCACCAATATCGGGCTTCCCAACCCCAACGGTTGGGCTAATGTGCCGGCTCCTGCTCAGCAGGGCGGCAAATATATGAGCTATATGAACATTCCCTATGACGGCACCGACTTCGTCTTTGCCGGTGTCGGCGATGCCATCAAGCTGGTTTCCGAGAAAAACTGGACTCCCGTGGTGGCGGGCCTGCCCTATCAGATTGCCACGGTGGTGCGTGCCGAAGCCGACCAGAAGATGAACGATGCCCGCAATGCTAATGGCTATACGGTGCACGCTGCGGCCTGTGCCCAGCCGGCTAACGTAGTCGATCCCAAGCCGGCTCCCGGTGCGCTCACCTTCAGCTTCCCCGACGGCCTCTGTCCCGAGATAACCAAACCGGGCGACATGCTTACTTACGCTGATTTCAACAAGAACGGTACTCACTGCTCTTATCAGTATTCCGACGGGGGCGACTTCCCCTTCCCCATGGGCGGCGCCACCTTGAGAGATCGTACCTGGGAATTCGATCCCCTCGATCAGAATGTCGGCAATGTCTTCAGAAAGTCACTCTTTGACTGGTGGAAGCGGGCCGGCACCAAGCTGGATATGGCTTCTGCCCGGGCTATGCTTATAGACCCTGCTTTCAAGTTCAAGAACCCCAACCCTCTGATGGTGGATTGGAAGACCCATGCCAAGCTGGGTTCCGCCCAGATCTATGTGCTCGGTCAGATTCCCAACGGCAACATCCATGTATACAGAGTGCGTCCCAGCGATGGTTTGATTACTTATGACGCCAAGCAGCACGAGCCTGTCGAGTATCTGGTGGCCGGCGAGAATCAGCTCTACTCAGAGTCTATTGACGCCGTCAAAAAGAGCGCCGTGGGCAAACTGAAGCTGGGACCGTTTAACTTTGTGCCAGACCTGAAGGAAGTGAACAAGATGTCCCTTGAGGACACCTGGGACGTTTACATCAGAGATCAGGTCTACCAGCCCGGTAAATCCACCGGCGGCAGACATGCCGGGGAACCTCTCGATAACGACGATACGGCCATGGCTCCCTTGAACATGCAATTTGTGGCCCATGGTCTTGGTGCCAAGTCGTATATTGCCGGTCCCAAAGGTACCGGTAAGACACCCATCCTCTCCAACCAGTCCGATTTCGCTGAAACCAGCGGTTTTCCTGCTTCTTATTATAAGCAGTATGCCACCGGTTCCGGCAAGCGCCCGACCTATTTGACCAATGGTACGGCTGTGGATATTCGTTTCCGCCGTCAGGTGGAAGCCGGTACTTTGCATAAAATCCTGGGCGATAAGACCGGCTACATCGGCGAGAAGTACGTTGATCCTACCCTGCCCGCTATTGTTCCTTCCCCGGGAACGGATGCCACCGGCGACGGTGACATCGACGGCGGCGACGACGACTAATAGTCTCAGTTGTAGACCGTCAGCTCCATAAACAAACTGGCAAAAGTCACCACAAAGAAGAAAAGCGACACCTTGAGCATGGCTCCGCTATTTCCGGTGGTGGCTTTTCCTTTTATGTCCACTCCTTCCATGCGAGACATGGCAAAGGTGATGATGGTGACGGCCAGAAGGGTGAGGGGCAGCCCGTAGTGCAGGATGGGGAGGGGCACAATATTGGCCGATACCAGCCAGAGTCTTGTGGGCTTGCCGGCTTTGATGGGCTTGACGTTCTTGAGCAAATCTTGCTGCTGGTTTTCCGCCAGCCCGGATTTTTCGCCGACAGACTCGGGCGCCGCCTTAATCGGGGCGGTTTTTGGGCCTTTATCTTTTTTCCGACTGCGGGCGTTGGTCTTCTTCAGTTCTGAACCACCTTTTGCTGGTTTTACCGCGCTGCCGCTGCCGGTCTGAGGCAGGACGCTGTTGTCGGCCTGAATGACGAGACTGAGACCGGGTTTGGATTGCTTGATAAATTTGCCGTCGCGATCCAGACCTCTTACGAAGAAAGCGGTGGTTCGCTGCCTGTTCAATTTGGCGTCGCCGTAGAGGGTAGTGTAAGTGCAGATCTGGCCGGGCTCCGTCATCTCCGTATCCATAACCGTACCGCCGGTTTCCAGAACAAGTTGGGTGTTGGCATAGCTTTCGCCGGTTTCAGCCACTTGTTTTATAGGTATCGGTAAGAGCTTGCCGGTGAAGGGGCTATTGTAGCTGAACTCCGGTGTGGCACCCGGAGGCGGAAAGGTGGGGTAGGAGCCGGAGCGCAAGAAAATACCCTGGGCAAAGGCCGCCATCTTCTTCATTTTGGCAATGACTATTTGTTCCGATTCTTTGTCGCCGTAGTACATGATGCCGTCTTCTGCTTCGATGCCTCCAGGTACTCGGGCGAAGAATATTTGCTTTTCAGTGAGGGCGCTGGCCATGACCTGCAAGTAATCGCCCCAGTTGTTGTCGATTTTTCTCATGGGTATGGTCATGGCACCATTGGCGGTGGCGATGACGGCGCGGCTGCCCGGCATCAGGCGCACTTCTTTCAGTCCGTCTCCGGTTGCGAAAGTAAATTCCGGCTTGTCTGACTTGGAGCCTGCGGCTTGCGTGGCGGAGCCTCGGTCTTTGCCGCCAGATAGAAGGGGCAGGCATCCATAGGCAACAATTCCCAAAAGCACAAGAAAGCCTACAATCGGCACCATATAGTCTTTCATGATGCGACCCATGACTATGCGCGTATCGTCTTCTTGTGAAAACCTCCTGGTTTTTCCAGGTCCGTGTTGAATACGGGGAGTTTTCCTGCCGGTTAGATTTTCGATGTCCTCCAGACTGTAATCATCTTCTTCATAGGGCCCCGGTACTTCCCTTTGTCCGAATACGGAAGAGCCGGTCAGATGTCCCTGTTGTGGAGTTCTGGCATTCTGGGCCATGAGGTCGGCATCAAGGGCTTTGGTTCGGTTGATGCTTTCCAAATTTACTACGGAGGCGCTACCCAGGGCATCGTTGAGGGACGGACTGAAGGGCATGCGCTCTACGTTTTGATACTGATTGCCGAGATTCTCCACCGCTCCTTCATAGGGGCGCTCTTCCTGGCGGAAGGGAGCCGGAGGAGGCTCTTGCAAGTCTGTCTGGTAACTGCGCGGTGCTTCCAGGGTGTTTTCTATTTGCTGCAGGTTGAGCGGATCTTCCCCCCGGCGCCGCATTTCATCCATCTCGCGCATCAAATTGCTCAAGTAGCTGTATCTCTCCACCACAGCTTTGGCCAGTTCCTCATCGGGACGCAGGCAGAGCCTGGCTCTACTTAGAGCTTGATTGCACATCTCGAAGGAATCTTCCACCAGACCAAGGCGTTCGGCCAGGATGGACATCTTCCAGAGCACAGTCACTATTTGCGGATGATTGGAGCCAAGGATGCTCTCTCCCAGTCGATAGAGCCTATCGAAAACTCTCAGAGAGTCGGCCGGTCTTTCCACGGCTGCATAGACGTCACCCAGATCTTGCATGTATTCGGCAAGCTCCGGCGCACTTTCGCCGAATGTGCGTTCTGTAGCGCTTAAAGCCGCCTCAAAATAGGGCACCGCATCGAGAAAAAGTCCTTGCTGGCAAAGTGCCCGTCCTTGCTCCAGATTAGCCGGCCCGTCCGTAGAGGGCATCCTGAAGTTTCCGCTTTGCATTCACCACAAACCTTTCATTCTTCTTAGCGTATACCCAGTTTGTTGCTGTCTATACTTCTAGTTAGTCTATATATGGCAATTGAGGAATTTGGCTATGACCACCAGGCAAACCGGCAAGACTACTATCGACTGGCGCTATCATCGAAACTCTTGCAGCACCTGCGAGAAGGCCGGTCTCTATCTTGCGTCTCATAATGTTGAAATTCTAGAAAGCGTAGATGCGCGTAAAGTGCGTATGGGCAAGGAGGAGGCCCTGAAATTGGCCGGCAGTGTGGACCATATTTATGCCTCACGGGGCACAAAGAGCGTTCATCTGGATTTAAAGGCGGATAAACCCTCCGATGATGAGCTCATAGCTTTGTTAATAGGTCCCACAGGCAATCTGCGTGCGCCCACTCTCAGGATCGGCAGGCAGCTCCTGGTGGGCTTTGACAAGACCGGCTATGACCTGGTTTTTGCCGGAAGCAGCAAATAGAGAGCTAGTGATTGCAAAGAAAGAGAGGACCGTCCAGGCAGAGGGTCCTCTCTGAAGTCTTATTGTTTAAGCGATCAGGAGTTGGATTCTTCGAAGTGCTTTTCGTCTGTGACGAAGCCCAGGATCAGTCCGAAAAGACCACCGGCAACGGCTCCCCAGATGGCGCCGCCTTTGAAACCCATCACCGGAACCACACTCACCGGCAGAGGCCAGTACTTGATTACTTCAAAAGAACCGCCCACGATGAGCGCGGAAAAAACCGCCATATAGAACATTGCCGCTACGGGCAGGGAAGAACAGCATTTATCGCTCTTATTGGCCATGAGAATCCTCTAGCAGAACCAGAAATATTTTCTAGAATCGAATCTGGAATTGAATCGTCACCTATATTATCACCAAGGGGGGTGCTACCGGGTACGCCTCTGCCGCTTCTTTCAGGCAGGACGAGTATCAAAGTTTTTTAAGCTCGGCATTTGGGGCACCGGTCAGTGAGGCGACTGGCTGCGGTTGCTCATCAGACCGAGTCCGGCTACTGTCTTGGCATCTTGAATCTTACCCTGGCTGACTAAACTCCAGGCCTCGGCCAGGCTCAAGTCAAGAACTTCCGTTTCCTCGTCGAAATCGAGGTTCTTGCCCAGGAAGGTCACCCCGGTAGCGTGATAAAGGTAGAGCACTTCGTTACAAAATCCAGGCGCCGAATAGAGTCTGGCCAGTTCCAGCCAGTGGCTGGCACTGAATCCGGTCTCCTCGGTCAGTTCTCTCTGGGCGGCCGGAAGTGGATTTTCATCCTTCTCGATACGACCGGCCGGCAACTCAAGCAGGTCTTTGTCGATGGAGTAGCGGTACTGCCTGACCAGTAAGACGCGTCCTGGTTCCGGTTCGCAGGCAATGACCACGCCGCCGTTATGCTCCACCACCTCGCGCGTCACGGAGAGCCCATCTTCTGCTTCCAGGGAATCGATGCGCAGGGATATGATGCCGCCTTCATGCACCCTTCTGGTTTCTACCAGATGTGCCCTTGTGAATAATGCCAAATTATTGCCTCAATCTGTTTCTAGATTGTCAAATTCTACTGGAATTACTGGTGTCTGGAGAAGCGCTTGAGAAAGTTCCAGGCTTCTTCCGTAGTATTGATAGGCGCTACTTCAGCCCCTTTGCCGCCGTACCAGAGGTGCCCTTGATTGTTCAGCAGCATGGTCTTAACTTCGGCGCCGGACGGTGCTTTCCAGACCAGCTCTTCTACTTCCGTACCGTCTTTGCCTGTGCGTTTTGCTACTTCCGGTGCGCCCTCTATGCCGTGGGCCCGTTTGTAGAAGTCCTGCGTGTAAACTTCCGGTTTCATAGTGATGCTGTACCAGGGATTGCCGTCCATGGGTACGGTGCCGTCGGTTTTGGATTGGATGGACATGATCGGAAATGGCTTGTCCGGCTGTTTTTCCTTGCCTGTCATCCAGCCGCCGTTTTCAACCACGGCCGCTACTCTCTGAGAGAGCTCGTTGGCGATCCGGTGGCTGAAGCTACCCCCTTGTGAATAACCGATGATATACATGCGGTCTTCGTCTACATTCAACTTCTCTTTCAGGGTATCCATTATGCCGCTGGTGAGCGCCTTGTCGTCTCGTTCCGAGAAAAACCACTGACCGTTATTCCATGAATAAGAGCTTTTGGGGTTGCCATCGGGATAGACGGCAATGAATTTTTCCCGGTCCGCCAGCTTGCTCAAACCACTCACTTCTTCCATGCCCCGGGCACCTTTGTCGGTGTCTCCCTGACCCCGTCTTATGCCGTAGCCGTGAAACATGAAAACCACAGGCAGGGCAGTTTTTCCGTCATAGTCCTTCGGCACATGCAGCCTGTAGGGAGCCTCGCTGCCGTCCGGCAGGGTTATCTTTTCTATGGAGGTTTCGCCCGGTCGTGGGGCCTGCAGTTGGCTTTCACTCTCTGAACTTTTCTCTTTGGCTTCGCCTGCCCTGACCGGGCGAACTTCGTCCATAACTCGAAGAAAGAGTGACTGGTCGGAGCTTCCGGCGTTAAAACTCAATTCCGGCAGCGCATCGGCAGCAGTAGCGGCTGTGGGGGTATCGATTGGCATGGTGCTTCCGTTTAAAAGAAAATGGGGGTGAACTCTCCCATTAAACAGAGCGCTTGTGACATTCTCATGACCCGGATGAAAACTGCTTTATCAAAAATTCCGCCGCTTCCAGGCGGGGCTGCCGCAACAATTGTGGTTTGCTTGAGTCGCACTTGCCTTTCATCAGTTACCATGTTCTCTCGTATCTCATTTTTTGATTGCCGCTTTGTCTCAGTCAGAGTTTCCCCCAACCTTGAGCCTCACTTATGAAGAGTGCCTTGACTACCTGGAGTCAATAGGTCCTACTTTTGAGCGGCCCGGCCTTGAGCGAATGGAAAGCTTCTTTGCCTGCCAGGACCATCCCCAGCCGCAAAACAAAATTGCCGCCGTGCACGTGGGCGGCACCAACGGTAAAGGCAGTGTCACTACCTTTATTGCCAGCATCCTGGAAGCTTTTGGCTACAGGACCGGGAAATTTACCGGTCCGCATTTGAAGCGCTTCAACGAGCGTTTTGTCATTGATGGCCAGTTCATTTCCGATGAGGACTTTGCTAAGACTTTGACGGCCGTGAGGGAAGCCAGTTTGCGCTTTGCCAGTGAGCACCCAGAGCATGGCGCCCTTACCTGGTTCGAGCTGCTCATGGCCATGTCGGTTTCTTATTTCAACGCCGCCGGCGTTCAGGCTTGCGTCTATGAAGTTGGTCTGGGTGGGCGTTTTGATGCCACCAATGTGCTCCAGAATGTACTTGTATCAGTGCTTACCAATGTGGAACTCGATCATGTTCATATCCTCGGCGATACCAGGGAGAAAATAGCCTTCGAAAAGGCCGGCATTATAAAGCCGGCGGTGCCTCTAATTACTGCCGTGCAGGAGCCCGCCCTGAGGGTTTTGAAGGAGCGGGCCCTGACCCTGAATGCTCCGCTTCTGGCCATATCTGGTGCTACTTATGACAGTCAATTTTTGCGAGATTTTGAGTTGACCATTCAGGATCCCTCCGGCATGTTCACCCGCGAACAGCTTCAGAGCATCGAATTTGTGGAGCGCTCCTTGCGTGAGGGCGTTATTGTAGAGCTTGGACTGAAGGGCGCTTACCAGCGGAGTAACGCCATGGTAGCCGTTTTTGCCGCGGTCAATTATCTGGTTCTGCGCGAAAAGCGCAGCTTCGGACAGGACGACCTCAGGTCACTGCTTGCCGGTTTGAAAAAAGCCTACTGGCCAGGCCGCTTTCAAATCCTGGCAGAACCACCTGCCATTCTGGACGGTGCCCATAATGGACATGGTGCTCTGGCTTTGCGCCGCTCCCTGGACGAACTTTATCCGGGCAAGAAGCTGGTCTTCATTTTTGCTTGTTTTGCCAATAAAAATCACGAGGAGATTTTGCAAAACCTGCTCAGGGCCGGAGATAGGGTCTATCTGCCGCACTTGAGTAACACCAGGGCGATTCGCAGTGCCTTTGATCTGGAAGGTCTGGCCCAGAAACTGGGGGCCAAGGCCGAGGTGACTGCTACATTTCAGGAAGCCAGCCGGAAAGGGCAGGAATTTTTGCGGGAAAATGCCGGAGCCTATGGCGAAAGGCTTATCATTACCGGCTCTTTCGCCCTCATTAAAGAGGCTCTGCCCCAGAAGGTAGAGCCCTAGAACTGAAGAGCCGAGAAATATTCTGCTCCTGGTTCAAGCTGCTAAAATATAGCTCACTACAGGAGCATAAGCGGCATTGTCTTCCAGTTCAGGTCAGCCAGCCAATAGCAGGTCTCAGCGAGAGCTGACCGGCTTTACCTACAATCTGGTCGGTCACGTCAAACACCAGGGCCTGCCGGTGGCCAATCTGCAAATAGCGGTTTTTGATCAATATCAGCTCTTTGAGCCCGGTTCGGAGCCACTTTCCGTTGGTATGACCGGCAGTCGCGGTGAATTTTCCTTCGCGGTCAGACCGGGTGTCTATACTTTGCGCACCATACCCAATGTGGAAGCCGGCACTCGCTTCCTCTCCAAATCCGTGGAAGACGTGAAAGTCATTGGTAATACCACCGTCAATATCAACCTCTCTACCGGTTGTGTCATCCACGGTCGGGTCAATTTAGGACAATACCAGGAGAGGGGGGAGCTTTTAGAGTCCTTTTTCGCCAGTATCGAACTCCTGGCTCTGGGGATCGAACCTTCCTCCTATCGAGCTCTTGCCTCGCTTTCGCAAACGGGAGAATTTTCTCTTGTGGTGCCCAGGGGGAAGTACAATCTGGCTCTCCGGGCTCGTTCCCACTTTGAGGAGGGGGCACCGCGATTTAATTTCCTCACTACTCGTACTGATGTCTTGACGGTCACCTCCGACGAAGAGATAAACCTCAATTTGCCCGACCTGGAAGGTTTTGGCGGCGAGGTCGTGGATCTGCTCGGTGCTCCTGTGGAAGGGGCTCGGGTTACACTGACGCCGGCGCACTTGAGCGGTGACTCTTCCCCGGAGCGGATTCTCATCGACGAGTTGGAGTTGCGCTCCACTGCCGTCACCGGCCCCGAGGGTAAGTTTCAATTTGCCATTGAGCCGGGTCTTTATGATCTAGTGATTGAACCGAAAGCCGGGTCTTGCTTCTTCACCTACAAACAAGCCGGTGTTCTGGCCCAGGCAGGTGAGAACGGGCAACCAAGGCGGGAACGTTTCACCTTGCAGGAAGGGCATCGCCTCAAGGGTCAGGTCGTCTATGACACAAGGCTGCTTTCGCAGGCGCTGGTGCAGGTTGTCTCTCAAGATTTGCAAAACGAATATCTAACCCGTACCGATGGAGATGGACAGTTTGCCCTTTCCCTTCCCTCTGGTAGTTATAAACTGACGGTCAGTGCTCATCCCAAGGATGCTCCCACTATTTCCATAGACAATATCGAGTATGCCAGTTTGGCTCCCTTCACGGCTAACGTGGTGGTGGGAGGGGAGACTCATGTGGCGGTGCGCTTGAATATCGGCACGGCCCTTTATGGAAGAGTTTCCGATGACGCCGGCCAGGCCAGACCGGGGGTAAAAGTCGCTGTCTATGCCGGTAACTTTGTGCTGCCGGAAAACGGCGAAAAGGAATTGGACGACGCCCTGGCCGTTGCCTCCGGTATCACCGATGGTGAGGGGCGTTATTGTCTATTTCTGGCTCCCGGAGCTTACAAGCTTGTGGTACACAAGGATTTTGCCGGTGCTCAGCGGGTGGAATTGAAGGACGAGCCTTTTAATTTAGATATAGTCTGGCATGGTTGGTCGCAAGTCAAATTCACGGTATACGGAGAAGATGGACAGCCGGTGCCGCGCTGCCGCGTCTCCTATACGCCCTACGGAGAGGATCCGGGCGACAATTCCGCGCCGCCCGCTCAGATAATCGGGGCTCGCTCTCTGGGTTATCCCCATGGTTTTGTGGTCACCCATGATGACGGCAGTTGCTGTTTGACCTTACCTTCCGGAGTTTATAGTTTTAAATTTCTTCCGCCCCAGGCCGGTTCTTATGCCGTGCGCTCCATTCGACAGCTCTCCATATCGGCCGATGTGAACAGGAAGGTTACTCTCGAACTGAAAGAACACTAGGAGCTATTGAGGTTTAAGACTTATGTCCTTTCAGTTTTCAGGACGCGGTTTACTCGCTCTATTGCTTGTGCCTCTGCTCAGCGCTTGCAACCAGCAAAACCCTGCTCAGAGTTCCGGCATAAGTCTGGATGTGAAACCGCTGGAAAAGGACGTGGTTTATCTGGAGGACCGCAAGGACCTGGCCGGACGCTGTAAGGACCTCGATTTTGAAGCTTTCACGGAGTGGTTCTATCACTGCAATGTGGAGCTTTCCTATGATGAGATCAAGAAGGAGGATGCTTCCGGTTTCGGAAGTTGTACCTTGATGATCAAAGGCGCCCGGGTAAAACTCTCCTGTCCGGTGCAAGTCTGTGTTTCTAAGAAAGCTCCGGCTGATACTCTCGCCCATGAAGAAGGGCACGTGGAAATTTGCCGGCGTGTATACGCCAAGGCTCCCGAGGTAGCGCAGAAAGCCTGCCAGGCTTTGATGGGTAAGCGTTTTTACGGTATGGGGCGAACCTATGAGGCGGCCCGCAAGCAGGCTCTGCAACTTGCTTACGGCGAGATTGCTCAGGCTTTTCGTCAGCGAGTTACCGATGTGGCGGAAGAAGCCTCCGACCGCTATGACAGGTTGGCGGCGCGCCGCGAGGGGCAGAAAGAGTGGACCGTGAAAGTACTAATAGAAACCGCTCTCCGCAATACGGAGAGCGGTGAGCGCTGATAATCTTCGGCTTTACTGTTTTGGCAATGGAAAACGATAGCGTGCCTGATTGGCCATCCAACGTCTGCCGTATTTTTCTGCTTCAGCCGTCTTGCCGTTTTTCACCAGGTTCCAGTAGAGCCAGGATAGTGTTTTTGAGAAATTGGGGTTGGCATCGGCACTTTCTTTACCGCCCAGCATGCCTTCTTTCTCTTTCACGTATTGCTCCGGAGCTTTCACCATGTCTTCCGGTGACCAGCCACCGCCCAGTCCATCAGGATTGCGACCTCGATAGCCGCCGTCTTTCTCATAGACTATAGCCACCGGTAAGACTGTTCCCGAAGCGGCAGTTGCTGCCACCGGCTTTGGTGCCTTGGCTCCCTTGGTTCGGGCTTCCTGCTCCTGCACGCTGACAGTCAATTTTTTAACTGCTTCAGTAGCCTGGTCATCGTTGCCGTTCGATACCATTTGCTCGATATCGAAGAATTGTTTGATAAACGGACCTATGCCGACGCCCTGTTTGTCGAGCCCTTGCAATTTCTTGAGGACGAGACTGCGTTCGTCTTTAGCCGCTCCATCCACAACTTCCAGAGCCTGGATGTCTATCTTGGCAGTGACAGGGTTGATCTGTATGTTGTACAAAGCCGACTGCAGGCTTTTGTCGTAAGAAACAAGTTGGGCCGTGTCAAAGCTAATTTCTTTGAAATTGCCTTTGGCTATGGGATCGGCAAAGCTTACTTTGACGCGAGAGGTTTTGGCTCCGGCTTTTTCCATGGCTTTTTCGGCGATTCTGAGCGCTTCGTATTTGACGTCTCTCTCGCTCATATCCGGATCGAGGTCGGCCACCACTTCCATGGTTTCGCCGTTCATATATGTTTCGATTTTCTTGCGGGTTCTAGCCGACTCTCTTTGCTGTAAATAAGCCGAAAGTCTGGCAGCCGGGTCGTTCAGTTCGGTATCTTTGATGGCGATGGAAGCCAGGAGTTGTTCCTGTGATAGTTGACCGGCTCCGAAAGCTTTTACGTCACCGGCAGTCACCGCCACTTCCTTCCTCTTATTCAACCTGAGGGCGTTGTAAAAGTAGACTGTCACCCTACTGATGTCCGCTGGTGCCAGATCCATAATTGTCTTGGCCACCAGAATGGCCTCGATTTTACAGTCGTCATCTGTAGCGCGGGCGTTGCGATAAGTTGATACGTAAGCCTCCGCGCCATTTACAGAGGCAGCCACCCGTGTGCCGGTGGACAGCACTTTGGCCTTTTCAATGACCGAGACCAGGTCTTGAGAAGATGGTGCTGCCGAGGCTGCAGTCAGGGGCAGGTAGGCTGAGAGCAAAATTGCTTGCAGGGCCACCGCTGTCACTAGAGACTTCATCAAAAACCTCCCGATTTAGAAGAGCTTATTACTGGTAATGCTGGCATATTTTAGCAGTCTCTAATGCTTCCTGCTCTCCTTCAGGCTTGCCATGTGCTTTCAATTTTGCCGACTTAAAAAGAGGAAAGGACCTGCCCATGGGGCAGGTCCTTTTGCTTGGCTGACTTCCTTACCGGTTCAGGAACTAGGTACCGGGTCCGTGGCCGGAGGCGTGGTGGGGTCTGTGGCCGGAGGATCGGTTGGAGTAGGGGTGGGGTCCGGCACGGGAACTGGGTCCGGCGGCGGGACGTAAGGCAACATGGTTTTTGAGGGCACTGAGTCGCCATACTTCTCACCCACATAGCCTATCTTGATGCCCAGTACATCGGAGAAAGTGCCGGGGTCGACCTGCCTTCTGAAACGTACGTCTACAGCCATGCCGTTGGTGGTGTAGGTGGGACGAACTCCGGAGCCCACTGAGTAGTTCTGGTAGAAGTTTGTGGGATAACCGGCTGTTTCGGCCAGGTCGGTCTGGGCTGTGATGGCTGGTGGTTTACCTTTGCCTTTGATACGGGGCGGGTTATAGGGCTGCGGTGTGCCGACCGGAGGAGGACTGTTCCAACTCCTTCCCCATCCGCCTCCTCTGCGCGCACCGAGGCTGCCGCTGCCAATTTCCATCAGACCGGGTGTCGGTGAGGCGAAGGCGGTTTTGGGGTGGTTGAGGGGTTCGCCGCCGTGCTGTCCGCCGGGACCTGCGCCGGGTTGATAAATGTAGTCGCGGATATAGCAATCCCAGGTGTCAAGCAGGTAGACCATGTCGAACAAGTCACCGGTGTCGGGATACATAAACGGGCCGACGGTGTACTTGCCTACGGAGCTCTTCTTAATGGCATCGATACATTCGGAGTAGAGCTGGTTATCGGCGGCCACTGGGATTTCAATGGGATCCAGTTGCTTAGCCTGATAAGAGATCATGCCGGAGTTAGGATCGATGCGATAAACATGGATGTTGCCGTTGGGTATGGGTCCAAGATCATATAGATCGCTGCCACCGGCTTTGGTGGGAGTTTTCCAGTTGACCATCGTGGGAGTGGGCGGCTTGAAGTTGTAATTGGGATCGGTGAGCATGGCCACGGCTGAGTTGATGTGCAGCTTGGTGCCGGCTCTCTTCCACCAGTCCACAAGACCGCGGCGGAATACGACTCCGGAATTACAGGGAAGCGAAGCGCTGTAAGGAAAGGGCATGTTCTTCAAAGAAGTGCCGGTTTCCACCGGGAAATCGCCGTTATCGGCGTAGACGTAGGAGCAGCCCGCACCTCCGGCGGCATTCAGCCTGGCATGGGTGAGCATGGCGCCGGGATTAGGAATTTCCGGTACCAAGCCATCGGGGAAGCTGAAAGTAAAGGCTCCGGGAGCCGGTTTTGGATCGGTGACATTGGCCGGTTGGGCGCAGGCTACGGCGTGTACCTTGTAGCCCTGCACTTCATGACCGTTCATTTGCTGATCTGCTTCGGCCTTGACAATGGTTTGCATCTGATAGGGTAGACCTGGGGCTGATGCCACCCATTTCTTGGCGTCCACCAGTTTGATACTGTCGCCGATACCAGCAAAGACATAGTCGCTGCCACCTACGGGAATGTTCGTGTAGGACAGGTAGAAACCGTTCTGCTTGGCGGCAGCGGGTACCTGCGCCTTGCCTGCCGGCTTCGGCGTGGGAGTGTTGGTGACGGTGCCGGTGGAGAGAGAGCCCAGGGAAAGTTTCAAGGTGCCCGCTACATAACTGCTTGAACCGGTCATGCGCACACCGTTTGAGTTATAGGCCGCCTCGGCGTTTTTGTAGACTTCCACGTCCTGGTTGTTGGCATCTTTGGCTACATAGCCCGGTGCCAGGGACTTGACCAGTTCCGCCTTCAGTTTGGCCTGGGCTTGTTTGGCCATATCTAAATCTTTATCGACGATGACTTTCAACCAGTCATCATTCAATTCTTCAGCGATAATACGGCAGACACGATTGGAGCCGATGATCGTGTTGATGCCCCTGACCGGCAGGTAGTAGTCATCGTCTGCGATGGTATAGGCGCCATTGGGTGCCGAGTCGGAAAGGGATATCCAGCCGTATTCGGGAGTATCTATGACAATGCGGCTGATGTCTCTGGCGGCTGAGAGGGCAGCTGCCTCAATAGCGGTACGCTGTTCGTTATTGGTGCCTAAAAGACGTACATAACCTAAAGCAAAAAACGCCAGACCACCAATAATAATGAAGGTGGAGGCGGTGATGAAGACCAGCATGTTGCCACGGTCGGCCCTGGTAGTCTTGCCAGTAGACCTTTTCCGTACTTTCCTGACATTCATATTTTTGATTCCTCATTAGGCAATCGGGGGAGTTCTGTTGCCTGTATTGCGCTGGGGGGCAGAAGCTTAAATCCGTATAATTAGAAACCGATAATTTTACCCCTTCGAGCGGGGTGAATCTTAAACGCCACTAATAAATATCCTATTCCCAGCTGCTCATCCTGTCAATTGCACCGGCAAATGATGAAAGCAGAGGCACACCCATGCCTCTGCTCTCAAGCCCCACTGAGAAAGCTTATATTTATTAGGTTTTAGACCGCGATGGGCGGACTGGTGTAGCTGGCCATATAGGTCGGCGTGGTTAAAGTTAAGCCTGTTGCCAGATTAATATTGGCGTTATCCAGATTTTGCCAGGTGGAAGACATGATGCCCTCTCTATATAGATCCTGGTGGGTGGAGAAGAGCACTTTTTCGCCAAGGGCTGCCAGGCTTGCCTTTACAGCCTTCTGGTCGGCTTCTTCCCGGGTTATGACCAGGGTCCAGTCCAGTTTCTCGGCAAGCTGCGACTTCAAGAGATGCTGGACCGAAATGTCACTAACTTCTGGATTATTAACCAGCCCTAAGCTTTTGGTCTCACCGCCGTGTTTGAAGGTCACCCGGGCGTTCAATCCGGTCTCCACCTGACGCTCTCTTTTAAATGTGGTCCAGGTCAGGTCTGAGATGATGCCGTTCTTCTGGGCTACCAGAAAAAGCATGCGCAAGTTGGCTATCTCCAGATGATGTCTCTGGAAGTCGCTATCGAGAACGTCCTCCTGATTTTCACCAAAGCCGTGCATTTTGCGAGCCATGGGAGAGAGCATGTAGACCAGCGGCTTGGTGGGTGTGGTCCACCAGGGCAGTTTGCTGCCATGTCTCTGGCAAAGCAGAAAGTCCAGGTAAAAAAGCTTCCTGAGTCGGTCTCTGATCAAGACCGGCTTTTCATCGCCGGCTATGAACCAGGAAATGTGTTTTTCCAGGAGTACTTCGTGCTCATCGATCAGTCTGAAGATCAGCTGATCCCGCTCGTTTAATTGAATCGCCATTTTGTCGTGTGCCTCAAGGGGGGTGTTTCGGTAAGCGCGAATTGGAAAAAGAAAACTAGGAAAGTGAGGTTGCTTACTTACTTCTGTTTAGGCACTCCCATTACATAATTTTGTAGAGCATCGGATTCGCGCGGCTCATGCACGCGATAGAGTCTTCTCAAGCGACGGTCCATGGCTAGAATGGTTGTTTTGGAATGTTTGACCGCCTCCGCGTCCTGATCTACTTTGCGCAGTTGGGCTTCCAATTCTTCCATGGTCTGGGCCGGTGGTTTTGGTTTAATCATCTCCTCGTAGACCCGGGCGGCGCTATCGAACCATTCCGCCCTCATTTCCTTGTATTCTTGCAGATCAACCCTGCCGTTGGGAATCTGGAGATTACGTAGTGCCGTGGCAGTATTACGATAACGTTTGGCCACGGTACGGGCCGTCTTGGTCCAGCGTTCTACTCTTTCCAATTCGCCGTCAAAAGTTTGAGAGAGATAGAAGCGCTCTTGCTCTCTTGGCCAACCCTGAAAACACAAGGTATCGAGGGATTCAAAAAAAGTCAGCTCGGGAGAAGCTGGCGACATCATCGATTGAGCGCCCGGAGCCGTCACGGCGTTAGCCGGCTGCACCGGCGGCGGTGCTACATATGTATTTTTCTTGACGGGCTTGGTGCCGCCCTTGGGCATGGAACTAAACATTTCGTTGGCGGGAGCGGCCTCTGCCTTTAAAGACCCGTGGAAGCTCGCAACAAGCAGGCAAAGCAGCGCGAGAACCTGCCGCCTCATTCCTTTCCTCGTTTTTCCGACTTTCTCCATGGTCTTTTGCTCTCGTCTATTGCTTAGTTGCCTGAATTAAAGAGGGGTTGTACGGGAACGCCAGACCGGCCCGTGGTAGTGGCACCCACAGCCGGTGTTGCCGGCAGATTCGGTCTGGTCATGAAGGCGTCCTGAACCTGGGCGCCGCCGGCTTTAGCCTGAATCTGGGCGGCGCGGTCGGAGTTGGCGTTAAAGGTATTCATCTGTACTATTTTCCAGATCGTGTACGAGGCCAGTAGCAGGAAGAGCCCCGAGGCTGCTCCCAGAACGCGGGCGCCGCCGTAGGGACTGCCGTTCACCATGGAATAGGCGGCCAGAGCCATAAACACCGTAGCTGATACCACACCCAGAATGACCAGGTAACGGCCGAAGGTGGCCACTGTCGGAATCACACCGGGAAAGGCATAAATGGCTTCCCGACCGGGCAGAGGCCTGCCTGCTGCCGGGTTGTCGCCGGTAATTTGTTTGCGTCCGCCGTTCATTGAGGTTTGCGGATAGGCGGCCATGGCTTCGTTGAGCTGCTCTAATTGGGCATCGGAGACGGTGACGTCCACCGATTGCTCGCCGGAATTCATATTGACACCGAGAATGCCGCCTATCTGAGCTTGCTGTTGGGGCGTCAGGGTGTCGGGTCTGATGGTTTGCACCATGCGCTGACCACGTCCATCCATTTTATAGATTCTTACTACGGTGCGATCGGAACCGGCACCGACGGGAAAATTTGTACCGGCACTGCCGTCGGCCGCGCCGGATGGTACTGCCGGTGCGCCACCGGTGTCGCCCGGATCAAGGGGCGGCGGTGCACTGCCGTCACCGGGCGGCGGCGGTTGCGGCACGCCTACCTGGGCTTGGGCTGTCTGGGGAAAGAGCAGGAGGGAGAAACTCGCGATCACCAGGAAAGCCAACACTGTCAGTTTCGTGTTCGGTTTTGCGCTTGATTTGGCCTTTGTAAGGAGTCTTTCAGACATCTGTTCCCTCTACTTAACTCCCTAGCTGGAGTTTTCATCGGACGGTTGCTTGTTTTCTTCCGTGGGTGAGTGAGCCGCTTCCTTCTCTATTATGCGCCTGCCATCCGCCGGTTGTTTGAAGTAGCCGCTGGGCGGCAGTTCACTTTCAATTGCGGCTTCGGTTTTCAACTCCGCTTGGGCTGCCTGACTTTGGCTTTCATTCTGGCGCTTGCCGGTTATGGCTGCCAACTCTCTGGCCAGGACCGTAAGTTCAGAGAAGGCCGGGAAGCCACTTATGCCGCCCGGTCTAACCAGGTTACTGCCTATCTCTCTGGCCAGCAGTTCGGGTAATTCCGGTAAGTTTGCTTTTCCATGGTCTCCGTTTGGCGGCGGTGTAACCTGGGGGCTTTGCGGCTGCGCTTTTTTCTGAACTGCCGTGTCGAAATCTTTGGGAATGTCGTCCGGCATATCCATTTCATCTTCGTCGCCACCGAGGGTGATTTCGCTGATGAAAGCGTCCACGAAGGAAGGTGTCGAGGCTGGTTTTTCTTCAGCTTTTGGCACCTGACTCTCGTCTATGTCATCAAACAACGGTTCCTGCGACATTTCAATACGTGGTTTCCCACCATGTTTACCGCTGGTGATAGAGGTAATGACCGGCGGCGCCGGTGGTTTGGTGACCGGAACGTAGTCACCGGCGGGGATTTCCAGGATTTTGGTGCCGTCTCCGGCTTCCAGCTTGTCAACTCGGGAGACCTGATAATGTTCTTCCAGAGTTTTCGTAGGAGTCCCATCATCTTTCTTCTCTTTCGCACTTTCGGCGTCTTCGTCCACGCCTTTGAGTGGCATGGGTTCGAAGGTGTCCACCACTTTGCCGAGGGTGACTTCCATACCAAGACCGCGAATTTCGCAGCAGAGTCCGTCAAAAGCAGCGGTGCGGCCGCCCGGCTGAATTTCATTGCCCTGCACCATATCGGCATAAGACTGGTGCCTGCCCTGTATGTCGTCGGCCTTGATAGTCATCATTTCGTGCAATACATTGGCAGCGCCGTAGGCCTGGATGGCCCAGACTTCCATCTCGCCCATTCTCTGACCGCCGTGGTTGGCTTTTCCACCCACGGGCTGCTGGGTGACGGCGGCATAGGGACCGCCCAAGCCGGAGCGGGCGTTTATTTTGTGCAAGACAAGCTGGTTTAGCTTGAGCATGTACTGCCGTCCCACCAGAACCGGTCTGTCGAAAGCTTCACCGGTGCGGCCGTCGTAGAGTTTGACCTTGCCGTCCTCACCCATCCATTGATAATTGGGTAGTTTGCGAACTTCCTTGAGGGCATCGGTGACCAGCCTGAAACTGGCATCCGGGGCGATGGATTCGTCGAACTGGTGGATACGGTAATAGCGATTGAGGATGCTGGCATAGAGACCCAATTGGGTGTCGAAGACCTGTCCCACGTTCATACGGCTGGGCACGCCCAGGGGATTGAGCACCAGATCAACAGGGGTGCCGTCCGGCAGGTAGGGCATGTCGCAGTCTTTCACCACAATGGCCACGATGCCTTTGTTGCCGTGGCGCCCGGCCAGTTTGTCGCCTACTTCCAGGGGACAGAGTCTGGCAATCAAGACTTCTATTTCGCAGATGATGCCTGCTTTCAATTCCGGTGTGGTTTCCGGCGTGAAGATGCGCACATCGATAACGCGACCGCCGGAGCCGTGGGGCACGCGCAAGCTGGTGTCGCCCATCTCCTCGGCCACCTTGCCGAAGATTGCTTGCAATAATTCTTCTTCCGCTGAAAGGGCTTTTGCTTCCTTGGGTGAAAGTTTGGAAACTAGAATATCGCCGGGATTGACATAGCTACCTATTTTGGCGATGCCACGGTCATCGAGATGCTCGAGGTCTTTGCCGGCCACATTGGGCAGTTCCGGCGTGAGAATTTCCGGTCCGCGCAGGGTCTGGTGCACGCCGATGGAATGTTTTTCAATTTCAATGTGGCTTAATTTGTGGTCTTTCACCAGACCTTCTCTGACCACAATGGCGTCTTCAAAGTTGTAGCCGTTCCAGGAGAGGAAGGCAATCAGAAGGTTACGGCCCAGGGATAACTCACCGTTATCGATGGCCGGTCCGTCGGCAATGATTTGTCCGGCTTCCACCTGCTGTCCCACTTTCACTGAGGGGCGCTGGTCGAGGATGGTGTTCTGGTTGGTGCGGTCGTAACGGATCAAACTGTAAGACCGGGCTTCGCCTGAGGCCTGGGTGATGACGATTTCATTGGCCGTCACTTTGGTGACCGTGCCGGCTCGTCTGGCAATTACCGAATGACCGGAAGAGCGCGCTACAATGCGCTCCATGCCTGTTCCCACCCGCGGTCTTTCCGGGCGAATCAGGGGCAGGGTCTGGCGCATCATGCCACCACCCATGAGGGCGCGGTTGGCGTCGTCGTGTTCCAGGAAGGGAATCAAGCCCGAGCCCACCGAAATAAAGCCCTGTGGCGCGATGCCGATCATGTCTACTTCTTCGGGCGTTACCTCCATGAAGTTTTCACCACGACGGGCCGCTACCATGGGACCTAAAATTTTGTTGCCCTCCACCTTGGTGTCGGGTGGTGCCAGGGTATGCCGCTTGTCGTCGCCTGGTCCGAGAAACTTGACTTCGTCGGTGATGATGCCGTTTTCCACACGCCGGTAAGGCACGGTCATGAAGCCGTCGTCATCGATGCGGCAGTAGGTGGCCATATAGGAAACCATGCCGCAGTTTTTGCCTTCCGGTGATTCCACCAGGCAGACTCGCCCGATTTGAGAAGGGTGTACGTCGCGCATTTCTACCGGTGCAGCAGCCGGGTCGATGCCCCCCGGACCGAAGGATGTGATACGGCGCCGGTGGGACAGCTCTGAAAGCGGGTTCTGTTGGTCGAGATACTGCACCAGCGGGTTGCCCGTGAAATATTTGCTGATGGCGTTGGCAAAGGGTCTGGTATCGAGGAGGTCGTTAGGGGAGGCGATTTCCTCGTCTTCATTCAGTTCAAGCCGGGTGCGGATGGAGCGTGTCATCTGGCCAAGGGCCGGTCGCACCGCTCTCGTCATGGTTTCACCAACACCTCTCAAGTGCCGGTTCTCCAAGCTGTCGATGTTATCCATGTGACCCATGTCCAGGGGCAAGCCGAGGATGTATTCAATGGCGGCCATGAGGTCGGTGGCCGTGAGCTGATGTCCGTCCCCTTCCAATCCAAGCTTGGCGTTGAGCCTGCGCCGTCCCAGTTTCCCAAGGGAATAACGGCGTTTGTCCGTCAGTTCCTTCAAGGCTGTGGCGCCACTGCCGGCACCACCACCGCCGTCTGGTTTCCAGCCGCGGCCGACCACGGCCAGGGCTTCAGACTGGGAGAGTTTTTTGAAGTCGATACGGTTGCGCTCCAGTAAGGGGCCCAGCCTTCTCTGGATGTCCTGCGCGTCTATGCCCATGGCCAGCAAAACGGTGGTGGCGGCAATCCAGGAACGCTTCGGTAATTTGATACGACATTTGGCCCGGCTGGTCTTACCCATATTGGGATCAAGCTCCAGTTCAAAGGCAATGGGCGCGCCCATTTCGGCCAACATCAGGGCCTTGTACGAGGTGGGACCGCTGGAACTGAAATAGATACCGGGTGCGCGCACAAGCTGCCCCAGGACCACGCGTTCCGAGCCGTTGATGACGAAGGTGCCGCGGTCGGTGATTACCGGTACATCGGTCATATAGGCGGTGGACTTGCGCAATTCACCGGTCTGGTTGTCCCGCAAGTAGACATCCATAAGTAGTCTTCTGGCATGGGTCATATTCGTCTTGCGAGCCATCTCCGGCGAGGTGGGATAGCCTGAATCCGGAGCATAGTCTTCAAAGCGCCAGTGCACCTTGCCATCCGGCGCCACAAAGGTTATTTCAAAGCGACCGGCGTATTCGCTGCCCACCGGCGAAATTTCTGAGAAAAGGTTGCCCAGTGTTTCTTCCAGAAATCTTCTATATGAACGCCTGGGAAATTCGGCCAGATCCGGTGCCTGGAAATAGAAACTCATTTGTTCTCTCCCGTTAAGGAGCGTTGATGAATTTTTAGAACTCTGGCCAGGTCTTCCGCATAGGTCCTGTTGCCAGGATCGAGGGCGCTGGCGATTCGCAGTTCCGAAAGGGCTTCGCTGGTCTGTCCCAGATTGACCAGGTCCAATCCGAGGCGGTGGTGAATATCCGGGTTCTGCAAGTTGTTGGGCAGGGCATTTTTCAAAATTTCCACTGCCCCGTTGAAATCGCCGCGCATTTCCAGGGCGGCCACTTGTTGCAAGATAGGATTTTCGGTCTTGGCCGTGGCCCTTGGTGGTGTCGAATTCGGTGCTTCGCCGCCTCGCTCTAATATGTCGCGCCGACCGGTATCACCGGTGGTTTCGCCCTCCCGCCTATCGTCATGGGTGGCAAAGCTGCCGGTGAAAGGTGCCGCTTCGCCGGCTTGCGCGGCGCCGCCCCCTTCAAACATGTTTTTCTGATAGATCTGCGAATTGGCGCTATTACCGGGCTGGTTCTGAGGGGCCCTGGGCGCGGTTATCTGGGCTTGCGGCGGCTGCTGCTGCACGGTTCTCTGTAGTTGGGGACGTGCCTTCTCAGATTCCGGCGACGGGGTCTGCTGCTGCGGTCTTTGCTGATTCTGACCCTGGCTGAACTGACTCATGAGCTCTCTCATGCGTCTTGCCCCTTCTTCATTTTTGGGGTCGATGAGGACGCTCTTGCGGTAGGCCGCCAGAGCGTTTTGATAATCGCCGGCCCCTTCCAGAAACTCACCCATCTGGAACTGGTAGCGAGCATTATTGGGTTCCATCATGGCTGCCTGAGCCAGTTCGGAGAGGGCTTCCCGTTTCAAGCCCTGACCATAAAAGGTTTCGGCGGCTTCCCGGTGTTTTTCCGCTTCCCGGTGTTTGCGAGCTTTAGCCAGGCTGTTTCTGGCCGGCGTCAGCTGGGGATTTTGCCGGTCCAGCTGTTCTACCTTCATGTACTCGCTCTCGGCGCCGTCGAGGTCGCCGGTGAGTTGCAGGGCCGTACCCAAGCCCAGATGATTTTCTGCCAGAGTCGGTTGAGTGGCTACTTGCTTGCGCCAGATTTCCACCAGCGCCTGTCCGGCGGCGGAATCGTCACCACTAGCGATGACTGCTTTGCGCAGGGCCGAGGCTGCCGAGGTGAAGTCTTTCAGCATCATATAGGCGAAGCCCATGCCCCGGTGCGCCGGACCGTAGCCGGCATCCTTGACTATGGCCTGGCGGTACCAGGAAACGGCATTGGGAATCTGCCCGAAGCGCACGGACATGTCGCCCATTTTTGTATAGGTTTTGGCGCAGGGGTCAAGCTGCATGGCCAGGGTGTATTCGAGAGTAGCGCCGGTGAGGTCGCCGCCGGCGGCCAGTTGATCTCCCAGCCCGATGCGATTGTCGGCAAGTGCCGGATCTAGACCCATTTTCTTGATGGCCTGGCTGAGACCCTGGCCGGCCAGGGCGTTGTTGGAAGCCGCCCCCAGGCTCTTGCGAAAGAGATGAGCGGCACCGGAGGCGTCGCCCTGTTTGAGTCTTTGTTCGCCGTATTTGCAGTATGCGGCCGATAGATTCCTTTTGAATTCTTCATTACCAGGATCTATTTTGCAGGCCTTTTCGTGCTGGCTGACCGCTTCCGCCCAGCGTCCCACCCGCCCGAAACCGACGGCGGTATTATTGGCGTTGATGGCTTCCTGTTGCAGAGCTTTGATGGCTCGGACCTGTTCTTGCTTGGCTTTCTCCGCCTTCTGTACTTCCGCCTGGGCTTTTTGAGCTTCCTCTTCTTTCTGCCGTTTTTGTTCGTCCCGGTAGTCGGGTTTACGGTTGGCCCAGAGGCTGGGCGGCATTGGGTCGGCGTTACCGCTGCCCTGACCGCTGAAGTCTTTAGCCGGGCGATCAAATGTGGAAAAGCGAGGTAGGGGTTTGGCGTTGAGCTTGGTGGCCAGGGCCTGCGGGCAGGCGCTTGCCAGGGTCATGACACCAAGGGCAGTAGCAAAGCAGGAAAGTGTTTTGCTTCCCTTTTTAACTACCCTGGTCTGACTTTCAACTCTCGCGGACATCATTTCTATAGCTGGGCTTACCTTTGAAATCTTATATATGGTTTAGATTAACCAGAACTTTGCCGAGGTTCCATGGGAATATTCCCCCTGCAAAGTACTTTGCCTGCCTCACTTACAATATTTATTGAACCAGGTTTTTTGCCTCTTTTCATGGTTTTCCCAAACTAAATAGGGCAAGAAACATGCCGAAAGGGATATGGAAGAGACATTCTCTCGGGTCGGCAAGAGCTGCTTTCGGGTCTCTGCCGGACCGGGTTCTTTGCTGAAAGAGCTTTCAGTGCTTGCTCTTGAGACTCTGCCGCCAAGTTTCCTGTTTGCAACTTCAATTGAGGCAATCGTCAGCAATTCTCTAGTTATCAGCAGCCCGGGGGTCGCCATTAACGATTAGATTTAATAGAATGGCGGGAATATGAATTTAGCTCTTTTACAATTTGCCGACCTTGTTACAATAAATACGGTTCCCCAAAAGAGCTAAAGGCGGCTGGGGATATTGGGAGACTTTCTTGGATTCAGCTATATCGGTCCAGAGGCATTCTGTGTTTCGTCCACGCACTGTACTTTGCGAGAGGCATGAGCTGATTCGCTTCGGATTGAAGCGGGTAGTTTCGGAAGTGGTTGAAATCGTCGGCGAAGCAGCAGACGGTATGGCCGCCACCGAGATGATTCGCAGATTGAGACCCGACTTCGTCATTCTCGACGTAGACCTCGATGTGCTCAACGGAGTGGAAGTCTGCCGGCGGGTTTCGCAGGAACTGCCCAATGCCAATGTTTTGATTTTGACCGATTCTTACCATGCCACTAAGTATCACAACCAGTTGAGTCGCGCCGGCGCTCGCGGTTTCTGCCTGAAGAGCTCCGGTCCCCGTACCCTTTTCGAGGCCATAGAGCAGGTCACAAGGGCGCTGCCCTACTGCGACCCGAAGATTACCCAGCTCGTCAAGCAGACCCCCACTACTAATATGCCGAATTGCAATCTCACCGACCGTGAGATTGAGGTTCTGATTCGTCTCGACCTTCGCAACAAAGAAATTGCCGAAGAGCTTGATATGAAGCTGAGAACGGTAGAGAAGCATATCGAATGTATTCTTGCCAAGTTGAAAGTACCGACCCGTACAGCCGCTGCTCTCAAAGCCGTGCAGTTGGGTTATGTGCTTCTGCCCAAGATGCCCGGACGGGATCCGGTCACTGGGGTCAGCCATGAACAGACTGTGGCGGAACTACAGGCCGAGCTGGCCATCGCTAACGAGCATTTGAAGGCCCTTCTCAGACAAAATGAGCTTCTGAAGGAAGCCCTGAACGAGAAGATGCGCAATCCCAATACCAATCCCAATACCTAGACTCTGGCTCTCAAGCGGGTTCTTTTCCGGCTCAGCGGGGTATCAGTTTCTTTGCTATATTGACCTCGTTGGAGGTGGTATGGGCAAGATTTTTCTCTTTCTCGTGTTGGCGGCGGTTCTATCTGCGGGCTTTTGGGTCTGGCCGGTGCAGGCCGAGGATGCTCCGGCAGTGCCTGCCGTCAAAACCAAAGAGCCGCCCTTCAAAATCGGCTCCAGGGTATCGCGCACCTTGCAAACCGTCACCGGTCTCAATCTATTGACCGAAGTTGTGGCCTCTCAGGCGGCGCGCCTGGCTATTCAGAAAAAGGTGGGCGGCAAGGTGAAGGTGAAGGTAAAGACCTTCAGTTTTACCGATTTGTTGGCCGGTAAGGTGAAGGCTGTGGACGTCCAGGTGCTCGATCCGAAGGTGAAGGGTTTTGGTGCCGGCGAGATCAAAATTACTTCCGACAGTCCCTTCTGGTATCAATATAGACGCGGCAAAGGACAGAAGACCGGTATGCAGACGCCTGTGCTCATGAGTGTGAAGGCTGAGCTTTCCGAGAAGCAAATCGAAGCGGCCCTCAACACGCCGGAAGTGACCAACAGTTTGCGCGGTCTCAAACTCGATCTGCCCGGGCTAGGGGATCAGTCTTTACAGGTGCTGAAGCCGAAGGTTGATTTAGCAGAGGAGCGTATTACTCTTACTGCCGTACTGGTGGTGCAGGGGGCTGCGGAAGAAACAGGCGTGCCGGTGAAAGTTTCCGCTAAACCGCAACTGGAGGGAGATCGCAAGATTTTGCTGACGGATTTGAAGGTCGACTCCGATGGCATTGTGGAACCCGAAAAATTCGCGGCCTTTGCCGAAACCCTCTTGAATCCCGTCATTGATTTTGCGCGTCTGGATAGGCGGGACCACGCTTTTCGCCTCAATCATTTTAAAATTGACGGTGAAGAAGTGGTCGGTGACGGCAAGCTTCTCTTGACACCACGGCAATGAAAGAGCCTTCCTTGATACAAGTGATACATAAACTTCCGACCTGCCTCCTGTTTCTCGCTTTCCTTATCCCGGGCTTGCTTTTGAGCGGCTGCAGCCGTCAGGTACTGCAAGAAGGTCAGGTTAGATCGACCAGTGCTCCCAAATTCAAAAAGGAGCAGTTGCCCCGGCTCAGCCAGATTGAAATCTGGTTTGTCAAACCGCAGGGTGAAGAACTGCGTCTGGAAAAGGTTTTGCGTTCTTACAACGGTCCCTATACAACCTGTGACTATCTCGACTTCGCCATGAAGGAATTGACCAAAGGACCCGACGGTAACGAGGCGCAGCAGGGACTTTCCAGCGAATTGCCGCGGGGGACGGTACTTATAGACATCCGCAAGAAGGGTGAAAAGGAGGTTTCCATAAACCTCTCCCGCAGTTTCTTCCAGGGTGGCGGCATCGAGTCTTTCGAAACGCGCATGGAGCAGTTGCGCCGCACCGTCACAGGCATCGTCGGACCTTCCAATAAGACCAGGGTTTACCTGGACATTGAAGGGGAACGGCTCACTCGCACTGTGGGCGAAGGGCTGGAAGTAAAACAGCCCCTCAACTGAATTTAAGATATTTAAGGCGCTGCTGTTACGGGACCTTACGAAATGCTCAGTATCTGCCTACAGTACATAGCAGGTGTGATATCTTTCTTGAGTATTTGTCTATAGATTTTCCAGGGTGCCGTAATGAAGGAAGGAATTCACCCCAAGTACTTTGAAGTTGTCGCGACTTGTGTCTGCGGCGCTGCAGTACAGATGGGTTCCACCAAAAATCAAATTCGCGTAGAAATCTGCAGTTCCTGCCATCCTTTCTATACAGGTCAGCAAAAAATTGTTGACACGGAAGGTAGGGTAGACCGCTTTGTCAAGAGATACAAGCTCGACAAAGCTGCTGCCAAGTAACTTTCAGAATTCGTCAGCGCTTTTGCTGACATTCGCAATTTAGAATTTGTCATTCGGCTTGGCACTTTTAGTGTCAGGCCGTTTTGCAGATGATCTATTGCAGATGATCTTTTCAGCTATGGTTCTATACATATTTTCATTGCAGTGAGGAACGATGCTTACAATGCCGGCTTTAAGCAACAATTTGACCGCTCGGGAGAGACTCATCGTTGCCCTTGATGTGGACAGCATGGAAGAAGCCGAGCGCTTGATGGTGCTCCTCAAAGGTGAAGTGGGCATGTTCAAGATAGGTCTGGAACTCTTTACCTCGGTCGGTCCCGCCCTCTTTGAACTAGTACGCAAGCATGGTGTGAAGGTCTTTTTTGACGGCAAGTTTCACGACATTCCCAACACAGTGGCTGGCGCCTGCCGAGCGGCCGTGCGGCATAACGTCGATATGTTCAACATTCATGCTCTGGGTGGCGCCAAAATGATGTGTCAGGCCGCCAAGGCCACGGCGGAAGCGGCAGTGGGCAAGACCAGACCGGCACTTATAGCCGTCACCATTCTCACCAGCATGGACGAGAAGACCCTGGCCGAGGATTTGAAAGTAAATGTGCCCCTCAAGAAAATGGTGCCTTATCTGGCCGGTCTGGCTCGGGGCTCCGGCCTTGACGGAGTCGTAGCTTCCGCTCAAGAAGCGCCGGCCATCAGGGAAGCCGTGGGAGAAGATTTCTTGATAGTCACTCCGGGAATAAGACCGGCTTTTGCTAAGGCCGATGACCAGGCCCGCATCGTTACTCCCAAAGATGCCATTGCCGGTGGTGCCGACTATATCGTCGTCGGTCGCCCGATATTGAAAGCTGAGAGCCCTGTTGATGCGGCCAGGCGTGTAGTGGAAGAATTGCACGGCGCCTACTGAGATCTGCCGAAGTCTTTAGCGGGAATGAATCGACGTCATTAGTTCCAGAAGTTCGTTGAACATCTGGGATAGCGTGGCTTTGACGTCGGATAGCATCGCCTCCCTGTCTTCCAGCACATCGATGTCGACACCCTTTACCACAGGTGTTGTGGAGCAGAGCAGGGCCACCCTCTTCTTCTGCTCCGCCGTATTCAGTCCGTCGATGCGCTTCAGTTCCAGCCAACGTCTCATCAAGCGCTCTTTGCGCGATTCTTTAGCTGTCGAGCCGGGTGGAATATTGGTAAAGAAGCGCCAGATTTGCCTGGGATAGTCATGTTCGGCCCCGGTTGGCAAACCGAATACTTTGGCCAGCATATTGGGGGCAATAGTGGCAGTGCGCTTCTCGCCCCCGGCAATTTTTAGAGACCAGGCGGAAATGCCGGTGGAAGTGGCTCCTCCCAGGACCCCGATCATGGCGCCGACTGTTTCCGGAGTTTCTCCCGGGGGGATTTCCAGCCCGTTGGAAATCATATTGAGGGCGCCGCTCACGATAAAGTTGGAAATGTTGTTCAGTCTGATGGAGCGGTCTCGCCTGTCTTCCAGGTAGGACCGGACGGCATTGTAGGCCGTTATTTCATTGTCGATTTTGCTGATTACCACCCTTAGCTCGAGCACGGCTGAAAGTATGGTTTCGTTGATTTCCTGGCGGAGCAACACAATTTGCAGGGCATCCGGATCATCAGCCGCCAGGGAGCCGACTTTTGTGGTGTCATTACCGGCGGTGCCCTGACCGCGGGCTGCCAGTCGCTTGTTTCTCCTTGCCCGCAAGGAGAAAAGTGCCGTCAGGTCGTCTTGAATGCCCAGATCGATGGCCATTTCTCTGGAACTGGGAGAGAGAGTCTGGAACTGGTCGAGTCCCGGGTCTTGCTCGCCGGCTTCGTTGTTTTGCGCCAGCACCGATGCCGGCTGGCCTAAGCCCAGAATCAGGATGAGGCCAAAAATAATGCTAGAGAGCCTGCTCAGCTTCCGCTTGTTTGCGCGTGAGTCTGTCATGTTTGATTTCAGGCTCGGAATTTCCGGCATTGCTTACTCTTGGCTCGTCTCTGGTCCCTAATGATAGCTCCTGTACCTCATTTTTTCCTCCCCTGCCGAAGAGGGAGAGGAAGGAATTTAGGGGACCGGACCCGCCTTTGTCGCCGGTATTGTAGAGATAACCGAGGGGCTCGGTCAGGTCGTCGGCCGAATTGTACCGGGCCAGCATGCCCCGGCTGGCAGCGGAAATCGCTCCGGTTTCTTCGGACACTACGATGCAGAGTCCGTCGTATATCTCTGAAAGACCGATGGCCGCCCGGTGCCTGGTGCCGTATTTGTAGCTCAGTTTTTGATTGTCGGTCATGGGCAGAATAACTCCTGCCGCCACAATCTTGGCTTTGCGAATGACAACGGCTCCGTCATGGAGGGGGGATTTGGGGAAGAAGATTGTCAGGAGTAAGGTGGCGGAAATGTCGGCATTGACCGGGGTTCCCGGGCTGACGTAGTCCCGTTCGCCTTCGGGCGGTTCGATAACTATAAGGGCGCCGATTTTATTTCTTGATAGCTCTCTTACGGCTTTGATTATTTCGTTTATATGGTTGGAAATGCTGGCTTGATTGGTATGCAGCAGGGAGAGGTCGACCTTGAAAGTCTGCACTCGACCCAGATAACCAAGTCCGCGTCTGATCTCGGGTTGAAAGACGATGACCAGGGCCATGGCTGCCACCGGGATGACGTGCTGCAGCATGGAGGTGATTATGGTCAGTTGCAGGGCCCAGGAGAGGACGGCAATGAAGATGAGTACCAGCATGCCCTTCACGAGGCGCTCCGCATGGGTGCCGGCGATACGTCGCCAGAGCCAGATGACGCCATAGCAGATGACGAAGAGCTGGACCATGACTTTAGCCAGGGTTAGCCAACTTATTTGGTTTAAGAAGTCAGCGAAGTTACTCATGGCCGGTATTTCCAGTTGCTATCTCATTTTAGCCAGCTCGGGATGCGGTCCAGCCTCAATAAGTCTTCTTCGGTCTCCGGGGCGATCATTAGTTCAGAGTGTCCGTCTTTTACAAGGACGCAAGCCGGTCTGGCCGTGCGATTGTAATTGGAGGCCATGCTGTAGTTGTAGGCGCCGGTAGCAAATATCGCGATGATATCCCCCGGTGCCGCGTCCAGTTGGGCTTCCTCTACGATTATATCCCCTGACTCACAGTACCTGCCGACTATGGTCCAGGTTTTCAGATGCTCTTCCCTAGGTTCCATGCGGTTTGCCACCATGGCCGTATAGGCTGCCTGATAAGTTATGGGGCGTGGATTATCGGCCATTCCTCCATCCACACTCAGGTAATTAATCTGTTCCAATTGCTTCATTCGTCCGACCCGGTAGAGGGTGACTCCGGCCGTGCCCACCAGGCAGCGCCCCGGCTCAATGGAAAGAGAAGGCAGGGGTAGACCGCGTTTTTCCTGAAAGGCTTCCACCATTTTATTGGAGATGGTACGGGTCCACTCTTCCAGGGCTATGGGTTTGTCGCTCGCCACATAGGCAATGCCCAGTCCGCCGCCGATATCCAGATGGGGCAGGACATAGCTGAAACGCTTCGAAACTTCCTCGTATATGTCGGCAAAGACTTCTATTACCTGCTGGAAGGGTTCCAGGTCCATGGCCTGACTGCCGATGTGGGCGTGCAGTCCCATTAGTTTGATGGACTTTTCGCTCAGGCAATAAGCGATGGTGTCGTTCAACTGCGAGAGCGGAATACCGAACTTACTGGTGTCGTGACCGGTCTTGATGTGATCATGGGTATCGAGGTCGATGCCCGGTATGATGCGCAGCAAGACCTCGGTTGGTGTAGTTCTTTCCGTTTTGCTGTGCAACTGCACCAGTCTTTCCAGATCTTGCTGGTTGTCTGCCACTACCTTCAAATTGTGTTTGACGGCCAGAGCTAATTCTTCGTCGGTTTTGTTATTGCCGTGCAAGTAGATGCTGCCCTTGAAATTTGCTGCCAGGGCTGTTTCTATCTCGCCCTTTGAGACCACATCGAGGCCGAAGCCAAGTTTGTCCACCAGCCTGACCATGGCTGTACATAGAAAAGCTTTACCGGCGTAGCAGGGCAGTGCTCCCGCCGGGTAGTGCTGAAGTCCGGCCGCTATCTCTCGGGCGGCAGCTTCAATTGTGTCCTGGCACATGATCCAGAGGGGGGTGCCGAAGTCCCGGGCCAGGACCTCGGTGCTGACGCCGCCCAGGGTGAGCACGTTTCCCTTGGACACCCTGGCCGATACGGGCATGATGTTTTGATTGGGGCTGTTTGAAGATTTCAATTTTCTTTGAGTTTCCAGAGAGGGCAGGCTCTAGCCTAGCATCTATCAGGGCTCAGGTTCTCGTGTTTGTTCTTCCAGTAGCTCTGGCTCACCCTTTGTGATGAGCCACCGGCAATGAATTTGGGCAGTTCTTCTTTGTGCTTAAAGGAGCTTGATAGACCGCCGTCTTTCTTGTCATGGGCAATGTGTTCCAGTTCGTCGTAGTTGAGGCTGAGGGAGGTGTGTTGGCTTGCCGAAAGTGGTGTTTCTTCAATGCCGGTGACTGAGAAAGTACATTGCTTCAATTCCCAGATATTGCAGGCCAGAAGTTTGGAGGCTTGCACATCGGGGTGAGCCAGTTTGCGGTAAATTTTTTCGATGCTTTCACGGCTGTTTTCCAACCAGCCTTCTTCAAAAGAAAAGACGCCGTGAATTTTGCCTTTGAAAATATAAATGAGGGCGGCATTGTCGATGCCTTCATTGAGAATGATGGTGCCGGGCATGAGGCTGTCCATCAAGTGCTTGAGGGCAAAATCGAGGCGTTCTTTGACGGGCTGGGTGCTGGGGGCTTGATAGGGCTCGCCGTGGAAGATAGCCGAAGCGGCAATGGCTGTTTTGTCGTCAATTTTGTAAGTGTCGATGATGGTGTCGGAGGAGAGAATTTCCAGACCGACCCTCTGAAAAGCTTCCTCGCCCATGAGCTGCAGCAGCTCGCCGTCGTGTTCTTTGCGCCCGTAGACGCAACCAAGAACGCGACCCCTCAAAATCAATACCGCGGCCCGGGACTTATTGCGCTGGGAGATGAGCCTCAGAACGCAGGTCTCTTCCTGTCCTTCGATGTTGACCAGTAATTGTCTGCATTTGATCTGGCTGGCGAAGTCTACGCGCCGGGGCTGCTCTTCCCTCGGATGGGGGAAAAGACCCATGGCCCTCTGGTTGAGACCGTCGGCACTGCCAATTATTTGTTCCAGGCGCTCTTTATCGTCGAGCTGACTTTTTCTTTCAGACCAGACAAACATATCCTTCCTCTCCCTGCCCTGTTGATATTTTATCCAGGCCCGGGCTGTTTCCACTTACAACCGCCGGGAGAAACTGCTTCAACTTGGGTTAAAGATATTTCAATCGGCGCCAGGCAGAGACGACGAGCTTAGAAAAGCTCTTTGAAATGTTGTATGCGGGAGTTTTTAGCCAGGGCCGGCTGATCCATGGCGTCGACGTAGGCTTTTAGCTGTGACCTTGTCAGGGCAATGTCGATAAGAATCAGATCGAAGCGCATGGGCATGCGGCCGCTGCCCCAACTGCTCAGGGTGGAAAGTCGCTCTCTGGCCGAGCTCAGATAGGCAAAGGCTGCTCTGATAATTTTCTGTCTTTTGCGCCTGTCTACGGACATCTACCCTGTATGTTCGAAAGCACTGGTGGGAGAGTCGACGCGCCGGGTTTTCACCTCGATGAAAACCAGACAATCTTTTTCAGAGTCAGAATCAGGTTCAGGTTCGAGGGCAATTATGTCTATCTCACCCTCTCTGCCGTGGTGGAAATTTCTGGCTAGAATCTCAAGGCCAAGCGCTGACAGGTGCTGGGCTGCCAGTTCTTCCCCCAGTTTGCCCAGGCTTTGTCTACGGTTCTTAGCAATAGCTGTCTCTTTCATGCAGGTGACCCTCCTGAGTGGCTATAATCGACTTTCCTTTAATAACGTCCCGCAGCCCTGAGAAGTTCAAAATGCTCGACCTGAAACTTATCCGTGAAAAAGCCGATTTTGTAGAAGCCCAATTGGCCAGACGACATGGCGGCTTTTCCATCAAGCCCATAGTCGAACTGGATGGACGCTACCGCAAGGCGCAAGCCGAGTGGGAGAATCTCAACCGCCGTCGCAATGAGATTTCTGAGTCGTTTAAGACCGGCAAATTGCCCAAGGAAGAATTGGAAGCTTTGCGCAAGGAAGCCAGTAGCGCCAAGGAAAAGCAGGACCAGGTTAACGAAGAGAGAGTCAATCTGGAGCAGGAACTGAATCAGATGTTGCTTTCCATTCCCAACCTGCCGGCGGAAGAAGTGCCTGACGGTGAGGATGAGAACGGCAACAAGGAAATTTCTACCTGGGGCACCATCCCCAGTATCAAAAATCCTCGCCATCATTATGAAATCGGTACCGACCTGGGTATCTTCGACTTTGAGCGCGGAGTCAAAATTGCCGAGTCGCGTTTCACGGTGCTGATGAACTGGGGCGCCAAAATCGAGCGGGCTCTCATGAATCTGATGCTCGATACCCATGCCGGCAAAGGCTATGTGGAGGTCTTTCCGCCTATCCTGGTGAACCGTGACTGCCTGGTTGGTACCGGGCAATTGCCTAAGTTCGAAGGCGATTATTACAAGCTTGCCGACGATGATCTCTATCTGGTTCCCACGGCGGAAGTGCCGGTCACCAACCTCTATAGAGAAGAAGTGCTGGAGGAAGAAAAGCTTCCCATTTTGCACTGCGCCTATACGCCGAACTTCAGAAGAGAAGCCGGTTCTGCCGGAAAGGACACCAGGGGCTATATTCGTCAGCATCAGTTCAATAAGATTGAACTGGTTAAGTTCACTACCCCGGAAGCTTCGGAAGAAGAGCATGAAAAGCTGACTCGCGATGCTGAGACCATTCTGGAAATGTTGCAGCTTCCCTATCGCCGTGTCTTGCTCTGTTCAGGCGACATTGGATTCTGTGCTCGCAAGTGCTATGACCTGGAGGTCTGGTTCCCGGCCCAGGACAAGTACAGGGAAATCAGCTCCTGTTCCAACTTTGGAGACTTCCAGGCTCGCCGCGCCGGTCTCAAGTACCGCCCCAAGGATGGTGGCAAGCCTCGTTTCCTTCACACCATAAACGGTTCCGGTCTGGCCATCGGTCGCACTTTAGCGGCCATACTGGAGAACTATCAAAACGAAGACGGTTCGGTGACTGTGCCTGAGGTACTGCAGTCTTATCTGGGCGGCATAAAGCGCATTGAGCCTCAGCTTACCCATGCCTGAGTTCAGCCAGGCAAGCGCCCTTTCGTCGGCTCCGTCGCCAATGCGCCGACATCGCTTCGTGCAGGCTGCTTGTTTGTTTTCTGCTGTGGCCCATGTGGCTGCCACTCTCATTTGTGTCTACACATTCAAGGAAGGCAACTTCCTGCAATTCTCTCCCGTCAAGCTCATGCAATTCGTGCCTGAGCATATCTGGCTCTGGCGCTCTTCCTGTCTTCTCGTAATGCTTTCCTCGGTTTCCACCCTGGTTTTCATTCTGGCCATGAGGGAAGTTCTGGAAGAGAAGTATCGCTTTCTGGTAGGTATCGCCGTCTGTTTCTCCCTGATTGCCTGCAGTCAGGATCTGGCTGCCATAGCCAGAATGATGGTGCTTTTCTCCGATGTTTGCTTGCAGGGAGTGCTGAGCGGCTCTCTTGCTAATGTGCGGGCCGACTACGCCCAGAGCGGCTGGTTCATTCTCAACGAGTCCATTACCCAGAGTTTTTTACTGGCGTCTTTCCTTTATGGCATGGGTGGGCTCTGCATCGCACTTTGCCTGACCCGCACCAAAATTCTGGAAAGTCGCCTGGCCTTCGCTCACTTGCCGGTCTGGCTGGTGATGATTGCCAGTTCGGTGACAACCTTCTTCGGTCTTTTGCCGGCCTCTGTGGTGCTTCTATTTCTAGCCAATCTCGGTATCTCTTTGATCAGTGCCTTTTCCGGCGTGGCTACCGATGCCGTATTGAAGTCGCCTCTGGCCAGGGCTCCCGGAGAGGCTGCCGTGGATCTCGATAATTCAGGTTTCTTTTGATGCAAGTTTTGGCGAATGCGGACTCTGCATGGGCGCCCGCGCCTAGCCGTAGCTCTCTTTGCGGAATCAGTGCAAATGTAACAGCGATTCCGCAGAGTGGCTGTTGAACCGGGCTTAGACGCAGTGGCAATTAGGGATTAGAAACTTCTGATCGCTGAGAGCAGATTCGCATTCGCCGTTCGCAAATAAATCTGGTATAATGCGTATATACTCGATTGAGGCTAAACCGTGACTGACAACCACTCCCACCTTCCTCCCAACCTCCGCAACGCTTCCGAATTTAAGCTTCGGGCTAAACTTCGCGAACTTCTAAAGGATGGCAATATCCTTCATGCCACCCTCAATCAACGTTTTCGCGTCTGCGGCAAAAAGAACTGCAAATGCGCTTCCGGCGAACGCCACGAAGCTCTCTACCTGGTCACCAGGCAAGGCGGCAAGCTTCGTCAACTCTTTGTTCATCCCGATTTTCACGAAGACGTTCGCCAGTGGGTGGCCAACTATCAGATTCTTCTGCAGCTGATCGACGAGCTTTCCGAGTTTTCCTGGCAGCGTGGCCGACAGGGAGATGTGATAAATGCTTGAGCGATTGCTGCGCTACGCAGACAAGCAACTGCATTTTGGCGAGCTTGTCACCGGTGTTCGAGACCTCCGCCGCTGGTCCCACGTGCCAACCGCTGATGTGGTGACGGGCCGTGCTTGATATGTTCTTCGCCCGCCTCGGCAGCCTCAATGCTCTGGAGAAGCTCAATCATCTTCCCGCCTGGAAGAAACTACCGGCCCCGCTCAGTCAGTGCCGATACCATCGGACGTGTTGTGGATGTTCTCGATGATGGCTCTCTGCGCGCTTCCCAGAAGATGCTCTACACTTCCATGAAGAGAAACAAGCAACTCGTGGCACCTTCTCACGGTCTGATCGCGCTTGCTCTTGATGGTCATGAATCTCACTGCACCTACAATCAGCGCTGCCAGGGCTGTCTTGAGCGCGATATCGACGGCAAGATTCAGTACTACCACCGTAATGTTACAGCTCAACTGATTTTCGACAATTTCTCGTTTCTGGTAGACATGGAAGAGCAACGGCCTAGAGAAGGTGAGTTGACTGCGCTAAGCGACTGTATGAGCGAGTAGTGAGGGACTATCCCCGTGCATTTGATGTGGTGCTTGGTGACGCGCTCTACACCAATGCCCCTTTCATTAACAAGATCCTCGACTCGGGCAAGCATGTAATCACGGTTTTGAAAGATGAGCGCACCAATATCTACCAGCAAGCCGACTTTGCTTTCGCCAATTGCGAACCGGCTGTGAGCTTCGAAAGTGGCTCCAGCTCATACTCCTGCTGGGATGAAGGAAACTTTCGCATGCCGGATGTCTCTAGCGCATTGCGCATTGTCAAATCCGAAGAGTCCACCAGAATCAAGGCTCAGCTTGATTCCTCCCTGCACATCAAAACAAACACCTGGATGTGGATTACTTCTCTGCCGAGCATTAGGGCTGGTACGAGAACAGTACACGCCCTTGGCCATGCCCGATGGAACATAGAAAACCAGGGCTTTAACGAACTCTCCAACCACTGGTGCAGCGACCATATCTACAAACATAGTCCAGGAGCCATTCGCAACTTCCTCTTGCTTTGCATGATTGCTCACAACATATTTCAATGCTTCTACAAGAGGGCGCTGAAACCAGCATTGCAGAAGGCGTTGACTGAAGTTCTGGTGTCTTTAAAAGTGGCGGCGGACCTCTGTGGAAACTGGCCGCGGTGCCATTCGCCATAGGGAATATTACTTCCCGGCAAATTTCAGCCCTGGCTAAAAACAGGGCTACCGCCGCTGGGAATGTTAGAAATTCGAGCCGGAGAAGAAGAAATTGAGGCTTGAGATGCTTAGTCGAGTATTTGCAGCCAATATCCAATGCGAATCTGCCCGCCACTAGAAAGTATTGAAATTGCTGTCAGGGACGGCTTGGGTAGTTCTTCTGCGGAATCGCTGCAAATGTAACAGCGATTCCGCAGAGTGGCTGTTGAACCGGGCTTAGACGCAGTGGCAATTAGGGATTAGAAACTTCTGATCGCTGAGAGCAGATTCGCATTCGCCGTTCGCAAATAAATCTGGTATAATGCGTATATACTCGATCGAGGCGAAACCATGACTGACAACCACTCCCACCTTCCTCCCAACCTCCGCAACGCTTCCGAATTTAAGCTTCGGGCTAAACTTCGCGAACTTCTAAAGGATGGCAATATCCTTCATGCCACCCTCAATCAACGTTTTCGCGTCTGCGGCAAAAAGAACTGCAAATGCGCTTCCGGCGAACGCCACGAAGCTCTCTACCTGGTCACCAGGCAAGGCGGCAAGCTTCGTCAACTCTTTGTTCATCCCGATTTCCACGAAGACGTTCGCCAGTGGGTAGCCAACTATCAGATTCTTCTGCAGCTAATTGACGAGCTTTCCGAGTTTTCCTGGCAGCGCGTTGCCGACAGGGAGATGTGATGAATGCTTGAGCGATTGCTGCGCTACGCAGACAAGCAACTGCATTTTGGCGAGCTTGTCACCGGTGTTCGAGACCACCGCCGCTGGTCCCACGTGCCAACCGCTGATGTGGTGACGGCCGTGCTTGATATGTTCTTCGCCCGCCTCGGCAGCCTCAATGCTCTGGAGAAGCTCAATCATCTTCCCGCCTGGAAGAAACTACCGGCCCGCTCAGTCAGTGCCGATACCATCGGACGTGTTGTGGATGTTCTCGATGATGGCTCTCTGCGCGCTTCCCAGAAGATGCTCTACACTTCCATGAAGAGAAACAAGCAACTCGTGGCACCTTCTCACGGTCTGATCGCGCTTGCTCTTGATGGTCATGAATCTCACTGCACCTACAATCAGCGCTGCCAGGGCTGTCTTGAGCGCGATATCGACGGCAAGATTCAGTACTACCACCGTAATGTTACAGCTCAACTGATTTTCGACAATTTCTCGTTTCTGGTAGACATGGAAGAGCAACGCCTGGAGAAGGTGAGTTGACTGCGCTAAGCGACTGTATGAGCGAGTAGTGAGGGACTATCCCCGTGCATTTGATGTGGTGCTTGGTGACGCGCTCTACACCAATGCCCCTTTCATTAACAAGATCCTCGACTCCGGGCAAGCATGTAATCACGGTTTTGAAAGATGAGCGCACCAATATCTACCAGCAAGCCGACTTTGCTTTCGCCAATTGCGAACCGGCTGTGAGCTTCGAAAGTGGCTCCAGCTCATACTCCTGCTGGGATGAAGGAAACTTTCGCATGCCGGATGTCTCTAGCGCATTGCGCATTGTCAAATCCGAAGAGTCCACCAGAATCAAGGCTCAGCTTGATTCCTCCCTGCACATCAAAACAAACACCTGGATGTGGATTACTTCTCTGCCGAGCATTAGGGCTGGTACGAGAACAGTACACGCCCTTGGCCATGCCCGATGGAACATAGAAAACCAGGGCTTTAACGAACTCTCCAACCACTGGTGCAGCGACCATATCTACAAACATAGTCCAGGAGCCATTCGCAACTTCCTCTTGCTTTGCATGATTGCTCACAACATATTTCAATGCTTCTACAAGAGGGCGCTGAAACCAGCATTGCAGAAGGCGTTGACTGAAGTTCTGGTGTCTTTAAAAGTGGCGGCGGACCTCTGTGGAAACTGGCCGCGGTGCCATTCGCCATAGGGGAATATTACTTCCCGGCAAATTTCAGCCCTGGCTAAAAACAGGGCTACCGCCGCTGGGAATGTTAGAAATTCGAGCCGGAGAAGAAGAAATTGAGGCTTGAGATGCTTAGTCGAGTATTTGCAGCCAATATCCAATGCGAATCTGCCCGCCACTAGAAAGTATTGAAATTGCTGTCAGGGACGGCTTGGGTAGTTCTTCTGCGGAATCGCTGCAAATGTAACAATAGTGATGCGAAGAAATATTGCATCAGCTTTTCGGGACTTTTTCATAAATGAAAGTTAGTCTGGGTGGGCGTTTTCACTGTCAAACAGATTTTATTTTTCTGGTTACATGAGTTTGGCGATTTTTTGACCAGGCTCTCGAAGGACAGGGAATCATGGTTCCGGCAAGCGTTCGAAAAAATACTGTCTCAAGGTAGCTGACTACCAGGTTCGCTTTTAGCGGCAATTCTTTTCAGCCGGTGGTTGGAGTTGGGGAGATAGCTTCCGCCGACTGCCAATGCAAGAAAAATTTTAGATTGGCTTGCTTGTCTGGAGCGATTGATCTAATTGGCTGGATGGTTGTATTATTGTCCGCCTGTTGTGGGAATTGGTTGGGATGGCCCTAAGCGGGCTCGTTTCCAATCCAGACTTGCTTCTGTGGCTTGCCTTGGGTGGGCTTGATCTAAATTGGCTGGTATCTGATTGAATTGGCTTGATCTATTTTCAGACTTTGACGGTAGTGCCGGTGGCAGACCCCTTTACCGGCGCATAGTCGATCACCTGGCTGCTCTCATTCAGGGCGGTACACTGCCGGGAGGCACCCGCTTGCCCACCAACCGTGAGCTTGCCGCCCTTTTGCAACTGGACCGCTCCACCATCGCCAGAGCCTATGAAGAGCTTATTTCCATGGGTCTCATTTATTCCCACGTGGGTCGGGGCAGCTTTGTCTGCGATGCTCCCCAGCCAGACCGGACTGATGCCTGGAGGGACCGCTATTCCAATTATGGTGGTGAACTCAAGCAATTAATGGAATGCCTGCCGGACCCTTCGGTGAGTAGCTATCCCGGCGCAGTGATCTCCTTTGCCGCCGGCATACCCTCAGCCGATTCCTATCCTGAGGAAGAGTTCGCGGCCATTATCAAAACTCTGGCCGACGGCAATGCCGGGGCGCTCTTCAAGTTTTCCCCGGCCGGCGGCGAGCCCACCCTGCGCAAACTGGTGCTGGAGCATCTGGCCGGCCGTTCTCTCAAGGCCAGCGATGGGGAGCTCATGATTTTGAGCGGTTCCCAGCAGGGCATCGACCTCATGTCCAACATGTTTCTTGATGCCGGAGATCTGGTGGTGACGGAAGACCCCACATATTTCTGGGCAATTTCCAATTTCCGGGCGCACCGGGCCCGCATCGTCGGCATACCCTTAGATGAAGAAGGCATTCGTCTGGATATGCTCCAGGCGGTTCTGCAAAAGGGGCGAGTCAAGTTCATTTACCTGATGCCTTCCGGTCAGAACCCCACAGGTCTGACTATGTCGATGGAAAGGCGCCGGGCCGTATTGGAACTGGCCAGGCGCTACAACACTCCTATTTTTGAAGATGATTTTTCCGGAGATCTTGATTACGAAGGCGGCCCCTTACCACCCCTGAGAGCCCTTCCCGGTGCCCAATCACTGGTGGTCTACCAGGGGACTTTCTCCAAGGCCCTGGCCCCCGGTATCCGTCTGGGCTGGCTGGTTGCTCCAGCCCCGGTGGTAGAGCGTCTCAACTTCGCCAAGCGCGGTAGCGACCTTTCCACCAGCTCCCTCACCCAGACTCTTCTGTCCGAGTTTCTACGCCGGGGCTCTTATGGTCGCCATCTGGAACGCATTAATGCACTCTATGCCGCTCGTCGCGATACCATGCTCGGTGCTTTAGAGCGGAGCTTCGGTGAAAGCGGCGTCAAGTTTCTCAGACCACGGGGCGGGCTCTTCCTCTGGATGACCTTGCCGGAGGGCATGGATGCTCGGACCTTCCTCAGTTTCAGCGAGCAAGAAGGGGTTTCCTTTTCGCCCGGCGACATTTGTTACGTGGGTAAGGCCGACCCCTGTACCTTGAGACTTTCCTTTATTCAAAATGACACTACTGCCATTGAAGAAGGCGTCGAACGTCTGTTTGCCGCTTTCCGAAAATACCGCAGAGCCCTGGGCGTACAAACGATAGATAAAACCGAACCTGAGCATGTCTTGATCTAGGCGTGCCACCAAAAAAGAGGAGCTTGAAATGACACGGGTTACTAAAACAGTAGAGACGATTGGCAAGATTGCTACCGGCACTGAACTGGTGAAGCGTTCTCTGCCTGCCATGCTCAAGGGCGGCGTCATCATGGACGTGGTCAATGCCGAACAGGCCAAGATTGCCGAAGAGGCCGGTGCCGTAGCGGTCATGGCCCTGGAGCGCGTGCCTGCCGATATTAGAGCGGACGGCGGCGTGGCCAGAATGTCCGACCCTGAGCTGATCAGCCAGATCATCGAAGCGGTTTCCATACCGGTGATGGCTAAAGCTAGAATCGGACATTTTGTGGAAGCACAGATTCTGCAGTCGCTTGGAGTTGACTGCGTGGATGAAAGCGAAGTCTTGACTCCGGCTGACGAACAGTACCATATCGACAAAAACCAGTTTGATATCCCCTTCGTCTGTGGTGCCAAAAACCTCGGCGAAGCCCTGCGCCGCATCGGCGAAGGTGCTGCCATGATCCGCACCAAGGGCGAAGCCGGTACCGGCGACGTTGTGGAAGCGGTGCGTCATGCCCGCACCATCCTTGGTGAAATCAGAAGGCTGACCGTGCTTCCCACGGAAGAACTGATGACCTATGCTAAAGAAATAGGCGCCCCCTTCGAGCTGGTCAAGCAAGTAGCGGAAGAAGGCAAATTGCCTGTGGTCAACTTCGCCGCCGGCGGCATCGCTACACCGGCTGATGCTGCTTTGATGATGCAGATTGGCGTGGAAGGAGTATTTGTGGGCTCCGGTATCTTCAAATCAGGGGATCCCATGAAACGGGCCTGTGCCATCGTCAAAGCCACCACCTTCTACAAAGATCCCGAAGTACTGGCCAAGGTCAGCCGCAATCTTGGTGAAGCCATGGTGGGTCGCTCGGCGCGCACCCTGGTCGGTGATGAAACCCTGGCTGCCCGCGGCTGGTAAGAGGAAACCTGTAACTATGACGAAAACTGATCGCCGCCCCCTGGTAGGGGTTCTCGCCCTGCAGGGAGATTTTAGCGAACACGAGGCCAGGTTGAGGGAAGCTGGTGCCGACACCAGACAGATTCGCTACGCCTCTCAAGTTGCCGACCTTGACGGTCTGGTCATTCCCGGCGGTGAGTCCACCGCCATTGCCAGACTGACGGAAGAGGGGGCGGCGGTCATTTTCGCAACAGTTAAGGAGCGCATTCTCAGTGGCATGCCGGTCTGGGGCACCTGCATGGGCTCCATTTTTCTGGCTGAGGAAATCAAAGGCAGTGCGCAGGGTCGCCTCGGCGTCATGTCCATTAAAGTGCGGCGCAATGCTTTCGGTCCACAGAAGAAAAGCTTTCAATGTCCTCTGGCAATCACCGGTCTGGGAGAGCCTTTCCCGGCGGTCTTCATTCGAGCCCCTCTCATAACGGCTGTTGGTGATGGCGTGGAAGTATTGGGTGTTCTGCCGGCGGAACTGAATGCCGGTGCCTCAGGCATAGTTATGGCCAGGCAGAAAAATATGCTGGTGACGGCTTTTCATCCGGAGTTGACGGACGATCTGCGTGTCCATGCTTACTTTCTGCAAATGGTTGCCGAATGCCTTTCTCGCCCACTTGCGAGTGCCGAAGTATGAAACAACTAGTAGTTGCGATTTCGCTTAGTGTACTGATTTCGGCTCTTGTCGGCGGTTTGATTTGCACACAGATAGGCTCCTTATACTCCAGCTCATATGTGTTGTGCGCTGCCGCCCCGTCCTCAACTGACACAGCTTCCGGTCCGTCGTTCGATATAAATGCTTTTCTGGAAAGAGCCAGGAGCCGGGATAAGCCTGCTCCACAGGAACTTTTGTTGCGCCACGGAACTTCTCTTATGGCACTAATCTTGTCTGAAGTGCTGGCGCTTTTTTGGTTGCTTTCAAAGCGCCCTCAGGTGGCGGGGGTGCGAAAGGTTTTTGTTACCGCAAGCCTCTTTCTTGTGCCGGTAGTGCTTGCCGTGTTGGCATTCTTTTGTGCCATCTTTTACGAAATGCGTTTTATCATGAGTTAGATTCGCCCTCAGTGATTTGTGGCAACTTTGTTCTGCATAGAGAATGTTCGGATATTTACTCTAGTTCGCTGGAGCTTCCTTCCGAAAGGTATGGGAGCGCTTCGATTCAATACATTTCGCCGTCCCATGTAGGTGCGGTGTCCCATATGTTGTCCGGAAAACTTGGTTTGATCGGAGCGGAGGGCGCCTGTCCATAGAGAATGCCTTTCTTGTAGGCTTCGGCATAGGACATCATGTTGCCATCGATCAGTACTTTCTCAAGGTTCTTGGGTGCACGATAGTCATTCCCTTCACTGCCATTGCCGTCAGTGAATTCTTGCCGAACGAAGGCCATGTCATCTTTTACTTTGAAGCTGAGATCGTACCAGGCCCCTTTGGGGTGTCCGGGGCTTTGTCCAACATCGGCTTTGAGCGAGGTCGTTTCCAGTGGGCGGAGGTTGCCGTCAGTGGAGCGATAGAAGAGCTGAGGGCGTTCATGATTCATATTTGGATCAATGGCGTGCTCTGCATATGGATCAAAGGACACAGACTCCTTAACCTGAAGTCCACCATTGGCATCCTTCGAGTAGGGTGTTTTTTGAAACGGTATGTGGTTAACCTGCATTGACATGTAGACGGGCTTGCCGTCTCGTCCATTCATCTTTATCCACAATTCGGGTACTGGTTTGGTGGCGTAGACATTGTCACCGTCGACACTCTTTGGATTGACCTGACCGTTCTGTTCGAGCCTTTGGACGTCTTGAGAGATGTTTTCTACAACCACTGTCTTGGCGTCGGGTGTGGTCTTGCCGCGGTCTGGGAAAGGCTCCCCTTCGCCGCGTCCCTCTGGAGGATCAACGAACAGCGGATTTATGTCCTGGGGAATCGGCAAATCCGGTATGCCTGGAATGTCCGGCACATCAGGAGTGGGAGCTGGCACATCAGGAGTCGGCGTCGGCACATCAGGAGTGGGCGTCGGTACATCTGGAAAGGGCTTAGGGTTGGGCACGTCAGGATTCGGCTTCGGGCCGGGTTGCTGCTCCAGTAAGTTTTTCAACCATTCCAGTAGTTCCGTCAACTTCTGCTGCAACTGCTCCAGTTCTCTCTGCAAGTTCTCCAGAATTCTATCCGTTGTTTGCTCAGGGATAGAGGGAGGCTTATCGCCTGGTTTTTGCGGACCATCTTGCACCAGCGATTGGAATTCAGCTCGACTCAGTTTGCCATCCTTGGATTTATCTGCGGTCATTATCTCAGGGGTAATACTTTGCTCTGCCAGTCTATTCATTTCACTGAGAGACAGCCCATCCTGACCGTCCTGGTTGGCCTTGCTGTAAGCTCTAGCTGCTTCATCCTGGTTAAGACCAAACTGCGAAGCGATGCTCGTCCATTCTTGCCTATCCAGTTGGCTATTGTCGTTGGCGTCTGCTTTAAGCATGTGGCTGACTGCACCGCGGGTGATTTCGCTGCCGGTGAGAACTTCGTTTTCAGGCTTGCCACTCTTGCTAATATTGAGTTTGTCGAAGTCCGCTGCTTCGGAGATGAACTTGCCCCCGGTTGTGGGGGTGAGTGGGGAGTCACCGCCGGGGACGGCGGGGTTTGTCCTGTCGGTCGGGTTGGGTTCAATGACCGACCTGCCGAATGAGAAAGTGGAGTGTCCGGAAAAGTGCCGCGTTCCCCCTGATGAGTCATTCGGGGAGGCCGTCAGAGTGCTCTTCCCATATATGTCCTGACCGCCAAAGGTGAGACGATTATTGCTACTTATGACTGAGTTTCCGGCTTCGTTATCTTTGGGCAGGGAGAAGATTTTTTTGTAGAATGTTTCGTCGTCTTTTCCGTCACTGGAAAATTGCGGCTGCATTGAATATTCCAACCTGTTTATATTAGAGATGGAAGATTCGGAATTCTCGAATTTCATGGTTGACATGCAAGTGCCCTCATATTCAACGCTTTTTCCGTTAAATAAACTGGATCGCGGTGCTTGTACTTAAGTCAGGGATGGTAAGACTCTTGGCGGTAGCGTAAAGTGCCGTTTCACTTATGATGATGTCCGTGCATTGTGTTGAAGCCGTGTTGAGCAGATTAATTTAGATTCCTTCGTGGTCCTGTTTTCAGTTTGCCGGGAAAATTGAGCAATACTGCGCAATCTGTTGCCTGTCTGAGCCCGGAACGGGTTTACCTTTTATCGGTCTTGGGAATGCATTGGTAAAGGAAGTTCAACGTAGTGTGCCAGCAACTGAATGCAGGTTGAACCGATGCAATTCTTTCAGAAGGGGCGAAATAAAACAGGCAGTGCTGCTGAGATGCCGCTTGCTATGTTTATTCTTTTTGTCATTTTCGCTTTCCCCTTGATAGACTTAGTGGCGCTCACGCTCTCCTACGGTTCCGTCTGGTTTATATCCTTTCAGGCCAGTCATACGGCATCGACTCAGACTGACTTTGGTTCAGCGCTTTCGGCAGCACTGAAGAAGACCGTCGAATTCAACAGCAGTGGCTTTACTGCCATGCTCAAAATGACTCCTGTAGCAGGTTTTCAGAATTCCGGAACAGACCTCTATATCGATTCCGTCGATTTTATGGACGATACCAAATGTCTGACTATTGGTCCCAACAAGGCTGTTCCACCGCCGATCGACCTTACTAACCGTTTCTATCAGGTGCGCGCCTGCACCACTTACAGTATGGATCCGTTCATTGATCTTAAAGCCGTACCTTTTATTGGTAGTGTGCCTGCCCTTGGAAGACCCGTTGCCCTGACCGCCACGGTGAAACGGTGCGCTGAGTTTCCACAGGGTCTCGTGCGAGGTCCGGGCAACGGACCGGCTCGTGCTGCCAATCCTGCTCAGTCTGCGCAATCTACATCTTTTGCCAGTCCGGTTGCAGCAGTGAATCAAGCGACGGAGCCCTGGGTGAGACCTAGAATCTACGAGGAAATCAGCTCAGCCGGAGAGCGGGTAGTAGACCACACGGTAGTCCAGGTTGATGCGGCCAATCCGGATTGGACCGATACCGGTGTTGTGGTGAAACCTGGACAGATTGTTTATATAGATTTTCGCGCCGATGGTTTGTGGACCGGCCAGGACATACTTGGCTCCAGTAAATTCGACGCCGACGGTGGCTATATGGCCTTCCCGGGATTGCTTGCAAACGGTGCCAATGCTCCCGACATCTTTGGTAATTACCACCCCAGACCGGCTCTCAGTTATAGCTTGGTTGGAAAAATCGACCCTCAGAATCCTGTCATTATGGCCAAAGACTACGATTTTAATGCTGGTAAGCAACTCTATAAGTACAAACCCACCAGGACGGGTCCACTATCCTTGGGTTTCTGGAACCCGGGCGCCGTAACCTTAGACAATTTTTTCTCGCCTTCCGACATCAGTGCCGGTAGAGGTGCCACCGTCACTCAAGCCATGGCCGAGCAAATGGTGCGCGGCTACTATGCGGGGCACCATAAGGGGCTCATGACCGTTAGAATAATAGTCACTCAGTAAAGTGGCTTCCTGGCGTGCGGCAAGGACTTTGCCTTTAGTTGCTTCGGCAGTGATCAGTAGAGCTTTTTGAGCGGTTGGCTCTCAGCCTTAAGATTTTGCTGCAGGTCTTTTATAGATTGGCTCAGACTTTCGGCCAACTCCAGGTCGCGTTTGTAGGCGGCGGTCTTTTTGCCTTCGCCTACCTCAACTTTCAGATACTTCAAACCTGCCTCTATTTCGGCAGTTGCTTTCTCTAAGTCTTGTGCGGCTTCGCTTGGCTGGAGAAGCTCTTTTCGGCACAACGCTCTCAGGTAGAAAATCTTGGCGCTGAAAAACTTTGCCTTCAGTCTGCTGATTCTGGCGTCGGCAGGCTTCTGTCCGGTGGCTTTTTCTATTTCTTCCTGGTCGATTAGAGCCGGTTCCAGGTATTTGAGCGCCGTTTTAGCATCAAAATAGTTTGAATTTTGCCTGTCGCTCAATACTTCCGCCAGGGCAATCAATGTAGCTCTTCTGTGAAAGGGCCGATAATGACCGGAGACTCTCAACTTTTCCTCGATGACATTGGCCAGATTTAGGAGCTTCAGTTTTACCGAAAGTGTAAAACGACTGGTGTAGAATTCCGCCAGGTCTTCAATGGCATTGGCTGCTTCCGGCAAGTTTCCCATGCTGTAATTGAGGGCGAAGAGGCGATAGTTGACCACGGGTTCGCGCTTCTCGTTGAAGAATGATTTGAGCAGATTCTCTCTCAGGAGGAGCATTCTGGCCAGATACAGGTTGGAGCGGTCGTAGTCGGCCTGACATAGAGTGATGGCGGAGTCCAGTTTCTTCCTGGCCACTTCCCTGGGGGAGCCTTCCATGGCTGCTTTCTGCTTGTCTTTCTCATCGCCGCCAGGCTTAGCATAAGCCAGTCCTACCCGGGCCAGACAAATAATATAGGCAATGCGCTCGTCCTCTTCATTTCTGTCGAGCCAGTGGCGGCATCTTTGTATGAGGTTCTTGCATTCGTCTTCATTGAACTGATTGAGCATAAGGCGGGAATAGCAGTTCATGCCCCTTGCCAGCAGGGCTCTTTTATCGTCTTCATAGTAGTTCGTTTCGAAAAGGTCTTGCGCTTCTTCAAAGCACTCGCTGGCGCCCCAGTAGTTTTCGGCAGAGGCATAGAAAGTGCCGAGGTAGTAGTAATTCCAGGCCAGATCATCGAGGTTGTCGTCCTTCTTGAGTGCCGGTAGTTCGTCTTTCATTGACCACAGGCGGTCCGACTCACCTTTGATGTAAGCGCCGCCGGCCTGGGCCCTGCGCAACGCGCACAGGAGTTTGATCAGGTTTTTGGCGGCGGCATCTAGTTGGGGAGCGTCTTTGCAGAGCACATAGGCTCTGTCAAATATTTCCATCTGCAGAGTCAGGGGCACGTAGCCGTCATCTTCAAGCAGCATTGTCTTGAGCTGTTCATAGAGGTCTTCGTCCAGCGCCTTATTCTCAAACAGTTTCTTTTTCAAGTCCTGGGCGTATTTAATACGTCTGGTGCTATGGGGCTCCGGAAGCTTGCTGGGAGGTTCCATACCCTTTGCCTTGATTGTCTTTATAAATCTCAGGGCATCAAGATCGTCGCGGCTTACACCGTAGGCGTCATAGTAAATACTTGTCTCTTCTATTTTTGCCAGGTTTTTGACCATGGCTGTCGCTTCCTTGAGAATAGGCTCGCAGGACGGATCTCCGGCATTCAAGAGTTCTTGGGCGGAGAGCATTTTGTGCTGCCAGTTGAGCAGGTAATCGAGGCGAGCGGCAGGCCCTTTCTCCACCGGAGCTGTTTCACTAATATTGGGCTCAGCCATGCCGACGGTACCAGTGTTACTGCCCCTTCCCCAGAAGTAGCCTGCGGCTGCAGCCAGGCTGCCTGTTATTAAAAGTGCGAGGATTGGCATGAGCGTTCCATTCTTCCGGCGCGACTTTTTCTGGAGGACGGCCTGGAGATCTTCTTTCAGGGCGGCAATTGATTGATAGCGATGCTCGGGATCCTTTTCCAGGCAGGTGGAAGTGATGCGGGAGAGTTCCTTGATATGAGCGGTGTCCGGTACCACTTTATTGAGGGGACGGGCTTCTACGCTGGCTTGCAGGCGTAATGTATCGAGGGAATTCTTGCCTACGATGGGCGGCTTACCGGCCAGAAGCTCATAAAGGATGCAACCCAGTGAGTAGATTTCCGAGCGCTCATCGAGGGTTTCACCGGCGCATTGCTCCGGGCTCATGTGCTGCGGTGAGCCCACTACTTCACCGGTGGGAGTATAGAGAATGCCCTGACTGTCGTCACCGTCCGGGGTGATGGTGCGGGCGATACCAAAATCGATTAGCTTGACCAGATCTTGAGGCATGCCCTTGCCTGGATGTGATTTCTCTTTTACCAGAATGATATTGCCTGGTTTCAGATCTCGGTGAATGATGCCCTGGGAGAGAATATATTCCAGGGCATCGGCAATTTGCAAAACAATTTTGACCGCCCTTTCGGCGCTCAGGCGCTGCAGCACCGAGAGTTCCTGCTCCAGAGAGCGGCCTTCCACAAAGTCCATAACCAGGAAGGGCGGACCGTCCGATGGCGAGGCAAATTCCATGGTGCGCACTATGTTCTTGTGCTCCAGCAGGGTTGCCAGTTTGGCCTCTTGCTGGAAGCGCTGGAGCCCCCGCCCGTCCTTATCCATCTGGGGCAGGATGATTTTTATTGCTCTCAATTGGTTAAGTAGCAGATGCCTGGTCTTATAGACCAGGCTCATGCCGCCTTTGCCTACGAGTTCGATGACTTCGTAATGACCGCCGATTATTTGGCCGGGTCTGTAGCCGCTCACGCTAGTGGGACCCCGGGCGATGACGCTTTCGGCTGAGGTCATGCCGTCCACCCGCTGGGTGTGCTCCTGCTCTTGCCTGTTTGCCCCTTGAGAATCCGGCTCCATTTCAATCAAGTTCCTTAGAGAGCAGAAACTACATTCTACTAGTAAGATGGAGTGACCGGTGCCCTGTCCCGCCCTGAAAATTATTCCCTGACTGAGCCTGCCTGTGCTGAGTTTTTATGTCTATCAGTTTCTGCCTATTGTCATCGTGGAAGCGATAGTGCTCTGGCGTATGCACTGGGGCAGTCTGCCTCGCTGTTTTTATGATTCCCTGATGATGAATTTTGCCTCCTTTCTGGGTCTGGTGCTGGGGCTCGGACCTTATCTGACCGGCAGCAGCCCCTGGGGACTGACCCTCTTTGGCACTTATTCGGTCATGGTGGAAGGCACCGTGCTCATGCTTCTGGAAAGACGTGATGCCCGCCAGGTATGGGCTTGCGCCCTGACAGCCAATCTGCTGGGCTGCATTCTACTGGCTATCGAAGTGCTTGTGCGCTCGATTCCCGAACTGCTCTCAGTCAAATAGGAAATTTATCTGAGTTTCAGGCTTGTAAAGAGCCACTTCCCGGTAATATGAGCGTCGTTCGGTGCTCCGCGCCCTGTCTTGGGTGCCGCAAGCACCTTGTACCCCTCTTCTAAAAGAGTGCTTTTGCAATGAGTCAAACCATCACCCAGGAAGTTATTTGGCAGCCCAGCGGCAAGTATCTGGAAAGTCGCGTCGCTCAGTTCATGAAAGAGCATCAGATTTCCGACTGGCGGCAGTTGATCGAGCGCTCCAATGAAGACACCGAGTGGTTCTGGGAAAATGCCCTCAAGTACATGGGCTTTCAGTGGCACAAGCCGTACAGCAAATTGAAGGATGAAAGCAAGGGTTTCGCCTGGACCAAATGGTTCGTGGACGGCCAGTTGAATATCATCTCTAACATCCTCGACTTCCACATGGAAGAGGGCAAGGTGGCCGGTTGCCGCAGAAGCGTGGGCAAAGACCATCCGGCTATGATCTGGGAAGGTGAAGACGGTCGGCATAGGAAACTTACCTATGGCGAATTGAATTCATTGTCAGGCAAAATAGCCCAGGCTATGCTCAATCTTAATGTGAAAGCCGGAGACGCCGTCGGCATCTATATGCCCATGGTACCGGAGGTGGTGGCAGTGCTGTTTGCCTGCCTGAAGATCGGTGCCGTGGCTGTGCCGGTATTCAGCGGTTATGGACCCCATCCCCTTGCCGCCCGTCTGGTTGATGCCGAGGCCAAGATTCTCTTCACCGCAGATGCCGGCAAGCGTCGCGGCAAACTGGTGCCCATCAAAGCCGATGCCGATGAAGCCTGCGCCAATGCCCCTTGCGTCGAGCATGTGGTGGTCTATAACCACTGCGACGTCAATGTGAGCATGAAAGACGGACGCGACTTGTTCTTGCACGACCTGCTTTCTCATGTGGAAGAGGCCCCCACTGTCAAGGATCTCAGCGCCGAGCATGCCAGCATGTATCTCTACACCTCCGGCACCACCGGCAAGCCCAAAGGCACGGTGCATACCCATGGCGGCGCCCTGGCTCAGATCGCCAAGGAACTGGGCTTTGCCTTTGATTTGCGCGACGACGATACCTTCTTCTGGGTTACCGATATCGGCTGGATGATGGGACCCTGGGAGATGATCGGCACCATGTTCTGGGGGGCCACCATGGTGGTCTTCGAAGGTCATCCCGGCTATCCGAATCCTGATACCGTATGGAAGATAGTCGATCGTCATAAAGTCACCACTCTCGGCATCAGCCCCACCCTCATTCGCGGTTTGCGCGCTTACGGCGACGACTGGGTCAAGAAAGCCGACATGTCTTCCTTGCGACTTCTGGGCTCAACCGGCGAACCCTGGGATCAGGACAGCTATATGTGGTTCTTTGACAATGTGGGCAAGAAGAAGTGTCCTATCATAAATATCTCCGGCGGCACCGAGATAGTCGGTTGTCTGTTGTCGCCACTGCCGGTGATGCCCCTTAAAGCCTGTTCGCTGGGCGGACCGGGGCTTGGTATGGCTATCGACGTATTCGATGAAGAGGGCAAGAGTTTGAAAGGCGAGATCGGTCACCTGGTCTGCCGCAAGCCTGCTCCTTCTATGACCAGAGGTTTTCTCAAAGACCCTCAGCGCTATGAAGATACTTATTTCTCCAAGTACGATGGTATCTGGTATCACGGCGACTGGGCCAAAGTAGACAGCGATGGTTCCTGGTTCCTTTTCGGCCGCTCCGATGACACCATCAAGGTGGCCGGTAAGAGGGTCGGACCAGGCGAAGTGGAGTCGGTTCTAGTTGAGCATGCGGAAGTAGCGGAAGCAGCGGTTATCGGTATTCCGCACGAAGTAAAAGGCGAGTGCCTGGTATGTTTTGTCGTGCTCATGCCCAACTCCACTTATTCGGCGGAGCTTGAAGCGGAACTGAGGGAAATGGTCGGTCGGCGTTTGGGACCGGTTTTGCGACCGGATACCGTCATCGCCATCGGTGCGCTGCCCAAAACTCGTTCCGGCAAAATTGTGCGCGGTTCTATTAAACGCAAATACTTAGGTGAGCCGGTCGGGGATGTTTCTTCTATTGAAAATCCTGATGCTCTCAATTTAATTGGCAGCAAGTAGAGCGTAGTCAGCTCTCGAAGTATTCTTAGAACAGACGGAGTGCCTCCAGTATCTAGCTGAAGGGAGGTACAAACGGGCGACAAAGCAATCTGACCGCAAGTGGTGCCAATCCTGCACAGAAAAAAATTATGGCAATCGCGAGGACTTTTCTCTTATTTGTAGCAATCAATAAAGCTGGAGGCGCTGCTAGAACTGTTCCAAACACAAGCATGCCTCCAAGAATCACTTGCCGGGTCCAGGCTCTATGTGTGCTTCCCGTAGAAGTTTGGTAACAGCCGTAAGCTTCCCAGCCACCAAACAATAGAATCGCCAAGATTAGGGTTGCCCAAAATGCAACCGAAAAATTACTTGCAGTTTTCTTCATTCTTTGGGAAGCCTTAAGAGTAATTTCAGATATATCACAAAAGGGGCATTTATGTTGCCGTAGGCGCGAATTCACGGACTGTGGGGCTCCCTTTTAAATTGTCTGCTTGACCATTCTCAGCCGCTGCTCATGACCTACAATTGGAGTGACAAGCAGCAGATGGCAGGCAAGCACACATTTTGACCGATCAGATGAGAGAATCGGAGCGTCTTCAGACAGCGCTTGAAGACTACAAGGGTTGGCGTTTAAGCCAAGGGGCGGATTTAGATGATTCGCTATACCCGCACTGGAGCCAATTATCTGAGGCTTTCTTAGCGCTATTGTATTCCAGTGCCCCATCAGATTGGGGTGCCCCAGAACTGGAGGCAGTTCAAAATGCGCTGACCGCTAGTCGAAATTTTATCGAGTCGATACCAGAGGAACTGATTTTTGATGTTTTTACTAAGCCCTACTGCGATCTTTCCTTTCGAATGTCGTTGCTCATCGAATCTCGAAATATAGAGAACGCTGGAACCGTTGAAAAAGTTTTGCTGCACTTTTTTCACGATGACGAATCAGAGGCAATCAATGATCACGCTTTCGAAATGCTCGCAAGTCGTGGTTGGTCCTGTGTCGAGGAATTCGCCGAGAAGCTGTGGAGGACTGGTGATATTTCAAGAAAGATGACAGTGCTTATGGCACTTAGCCACTATGACTCGAGTAACTTAGATCGATATCTGGAATTGGCTTCCAATGATCCAGATCTATCGGTAATTGTTAGAGCCATTCACGCACTGAGGGACTCGCACCGGTGGTAGGGTGTGTGCCATTTTCAGGAACTTCAGCCCTAAAACAGCGCTTCCACAAACAAGTTGGGATCGAAGTCTCTCAAGTCGTCCAGTTTCTCGCCTATGCCCATAAGTTTTACGGGTATATTGAGCTCTCTGGAGATGGCAAAAACCACGCCACCTTTGGCGGTACCATCCAGTTTGGTCAGGATCACACCGGTGAGTCCGGTCGCTTCTTGAAAGACCTTGGCTTGCTGCAAGCCGTTTTGTCCGGTGGATGCATCCAGAACTAGAAGGCTTTCCATTGGCAGATCGCCGGCGTGTTTTTCAATCACACCACGAATCTTTTTCAGCTCGTCCATCAAGTTGACTTTATTGTGCAAACGTCCGGCTGTATCAATTAGCAGCACGTCGTACTTTTCGTCCCGGGCTTTTTTGACTGCCTGAAAAACAACGGCACCAGGGTCGGAACCATCGGGGAGTCTGACGATATCTACTCCGGCGCGCTCGCTCCAGATTTCCAACTGGGATTCGGCGGCTGCTCTGAAGGTGTCGCCGGCCGCAAGCAAGACCCGCTTGCCCTGGCTTTTGAGGCGAGCAGCCAGTTTGCCTATACTTGTAGTTTTGCCGACTCCGTTTACACCCACCACCATGTAGATGTTTACCTGACCCTCTTTAAATGAAAGGGCATTGGCGGTTTTGCCCAGTAAGTCATGAAAACGCTTCTTGAGGAAGTCGTCCACATCCTTGCCGGTCCAATTCTTGCCCCGCGCTTCCTGTCTGAGGGCTTCCACCAGCGGTTCCACCGTCGGCAGACCAAGGTCGGCTTTAATAAGACGCTCTTCCAGGGCTTCGATGTATTCTTCGTCTACCGGCTTGTGGGCCGTTGCCACGCTGGTAGCGGCTGCGGCTTTGACGGGCTCGGGCTGGCTGGCTGCCGCAGTCTGACTTTCGGCTCCTGCCGCTGCGGTTTCAGCGCCCTGGGCCAGTTCTTCCGGGTCTTGTACTTGTTCTTTTGTCTTGGCCAGAACCGACTTGAGCCGGGTCAGGGTAGTGCCCCAGAAACCCTTCTTCTTATCGATGTTATCCTCGCTCATTTGAACCTCAGTTTTGAGAGATGCTTTCAGCTTTTTCTTTGGCTAGTTTCCTTGCAGCAGCTCTTCTTACCGCCTCTGCTTCTTCCGAAAGGTCGCCCAGGATGCCGTTTATGAATTTGGCTGCCCGTGCATCGGCGAAGCGATGGGAGAGCTCTACGGCTTCCGAAATAGCTACGTTTATGGGAATGTCGGGCATGTAAAAGGTTTCGGCGCATGCCAGGCGCAGGATATCTCTGTCGATGGAGACCATGCGCTCCATGCGCCACTTAGACTTGGAGCGTTTGATGAACTCGTCGATGGTTTCTTTATGTTCCAGGTAGACCGAAATAAGTCTTACCACGAAGTCGCGCACTTCTTCTTTGTGCGGTTTATTGATGGTGGCTTCCACGATGGCACCGCACTTTTTACAGTTGGTGCGGGTGGTTTCGGTGCCGCGAGCCAGAGCCATTTCCGGAATGTCCAGGGCTTCCGACACCAGAGCTATGGCTGTTTCGATGGTTTGCAGTTTTTCCCTGAACTGACTACTTGTTAGGGGGACTGCTCTCAAGTCTTCCACGAAGTGTTTGTTGTCTTCGTGCTCGGTTTCAATTTGAGTCAAATGGTCCTGGGCGCCAATCACCAGAGCCTGGGCATCGGTGAGATTCTGTCTGGCATAGTCGACCAGCATGTGGATGGCTCTGTCGGTGAGCTCCATGATCTGAGTCTCTGCCAGCTTGTCCAAGTTCTTGGGCAGTTGCGGCATTACTATCACTGCCAGTTCTCGCGCTATGCGTCTTGCGCTCATTTAGATGGCTTCCTCGATTTAACTGTTTAAAGGGTTCGTAGTTGCCTTCAAAGCCGGCATCTCTGGCTGAAGTGACTATGTTATCATGGGAATTTCAGAGGAGTTTGGCTTGCGCATCACTGGTGGAGAGCTTAGAGGTAGGTCTGTCACTTGCCCCCGGGGGCTTGCTGTGAGACCGACTTCGTCAAAGGTGAGGCAGGCTTTTTTTAACATTTTAGGTGACAGATTGAGACATGCCCGTTTCCTCGATCTGTTCTCCGGTAGCGGTTTGATGGGTTTTGAGGCCTTGAGTCGGGGGGCCACTGTCACCTTTGTAGAGCGTCACAACCCTTCCCGGGCGGCAATTAAGGCGACGGCCGAGCAATTTAAGTTGAGTGAGGAGCGTTACCGGGTCAGGGGCGGCGATGTTCTCAAGGTCTTGCCGGAACTGGCCGGGGAGGAATTCGACATTGTTTTTGCCGATCCGCCCTATAAATTGTGCCTGGGGCCGGCTGTGGCTGAGCTTCTTGTTCGCCACAGGCTGCTCGGTGCCGGTGCGCTTTATGTAGTGGAGCACATGAGTGATGATCCGGTGACTCTTACAGATGGTAGCCTAGAGAGAGTTGACTTCAGGCAGTATGGCGGGACAGCGATCAGCATGTTCCAACAGGTATGTACCAAATGAGGACCGCTTCGTGAGTCAGGGCGAATTAACAGGCAAAGAAACTGAAAAACGAGACAGGCGCGAAGTTGGAGTAGACACCGGTCATGGGCTGTCAGGTGTTTCCTACACGGCAAGCGGCATCAATGACGCCCTGTCCATGGCCATCGGGCATGTGCGCCTGGGCGATCTTTTGAAGGCTTCGGGCATTATCAGCTATGAGTTCCTCAAGGAAGCCCTCTCTAGTTTTGAGGAGAAGGGGCTGCCCCTGGGAAAGGTGCTTACTCTCTCGGGCTATCTCACTGCCAGTGAGCTGGCGGTGGCTCTGGAAATTCAAACCTTGATCAACAACCGACAACTACCCTTTGATGTGGGGGTGAGGGTGCTGGCTATCAGCCATGATGAGAAGGTTCCGCTCAGCGAGGCGTTTTCCAGGGCCAGTGTGGTGCAGCCGGAGGACTTACTGAGCAACAAGCTCGGTCAACTTCTCAGCCAGTCTCGTCTGATAAGTAACGAAGACCTTGACCAGGCCCTGGCTGTCAGTCAGCGCACCGGTCTGCCTCTGGGACACATCTTTTGCTACCGCAATTTACTCTCCCAGCAGTTACTGGACACGGCCCTTCTGGGCCAGCAATTGGTCAGACGTGGCTCCCTCTCGCGAGAGAATTGTCTTTCGGCCCTTGCCGCTGCCCGAGAGAGGGAAGTGGCACTGCTTTCCTTGCCCGTCAATGCAGCCTACAAGCCTTCCATGCGGCGCGGTACATCGAGACTGGGGGAACTCTTTTTCTCCGCCGGTATCCTGGACGATATGTCCCTCATTTCTGCCCTGCAGCTCTCTCTCTCCCGGGGTATTCCCTGTGGCGAGGCAATTTCCGAAGTGCAGGGCACCAGTACCGCTGTTATTGAACAGGCTGTTTGCATGCAGGAGATGCTCGACAACGAGACCCTTACTCTAGAGCAGGTCAAGGATGTCTTTATCGGTATTTTTCATCAAGAGCGCAGCTTCGAACATGCGCTGGCGGAAGCCAGCGTAGCAGGCTGTAGCGGCAATCCGGCCAGACTTATGGTACAGCTTTTGAAAGACGCTCAGATTCTGGTTTTACCTGAGTCTCCCGCAACGGCTCCTCCGGCGCTTGCTTCCGTGCTGACCGAACTGACTACCTGCCTTGATGTGAACTATAACCAGGGCGGAGTAGTGGGACGCCTATTGATTTCCGCCGGTCTGGTCAGTGCTTCGGCGGCCTGGGCGGCACTGCGTCTGACCCATTTACTGACCCTGGAAGTGGTGCCCTATGAGCGGGCCGTCGCTGCCCTGGAGGCGGCAAACCTACAGGGGTCGGTTGATGAAGTGTTAATTGGCTTCGGCGCCTTGAATCGCACCAGGTTGAAGTGGCGCTAGAAAAGTCAGTTGGATGAGCTGGGCGCTGCCGACTCTACCGACTCTGCCGTCTCTGCTTGCGGAATTTCCTGCGCCTGAGCACAGTCGCAAGCTTCATCTCTGGCTTCTACTCTGGCTTCCTCTCTGGCTTCCACCTGGGGGGCGATAGGCATCTTGCCTGTGGTGGTGGCCGGGTATTTCAGTCTTTCGTGATGGAGGGTGCGCCAGACTCTGGCAAAGCCTGCTTTTACTTTATGCAGTTCTTCAAGGCTTAGGCCTGATTCGCTGAACTGCCCGTCTTCCCAGCGGTTCAAAAAGACCTTCTCCAGAGCCTGCTCTACTTCTTCCTGGCTGGGGTCGCGCATAGAATGAGTGACGGCTTCCGAAACATCAGCCAGCATGACGATGGCTGTTTCTTTGGTATTAGGCTTGGGACCAGGATAACGATAGAAGTTGGCATCCACCTTGTCGGCACCATCTCTGGTGCAGGCCTTGTGATAGAAATAGGCCATCAGCGTGGTGCCCTGATGCATGGGGATGAAGTCTTGAATGGCCTTGGGGAGGGCATATTTCTGGGCCAGGGCAATGCCGTCCGTAACATGGGCCAGTACTCTTGCCCGGCTGTCTTCCGGGGACATGCTGTCGTGGGGATTGGTGGCACCAAGCTGGTTCTCGATAAAATACTTGGGGCGCACCAATTTGCCGATATCGTGATAAAGGGCACCGGCACGCACCATGTTGGCATCGGCATAAATTGCCTTGGCTCCGGCTTCCGCCATATTGGCCACGGCCAGGCTGTGTTGATAGGTGCCGGGAGCGTTTTCTTCCAGCCGTCTCAAGAGGGGCTGATTGGCGTCGGTCAGCTCGGCCAGACGGAAGGGCGTTATCAGTCCGTAGAGATTCTCCAGGAAGGGCAGACTGCCCACCGCCACTATGGATGAGATGATACCGCCGGCGAAGTCCAGAAGTAGGCGGCGTCCAAAGATGCCCAGATTACCGCCGTAGCTATGATCCACCAGGGTGCTGGCCAGGTCGCCGGCCACCAGACCGAAGGCTACCACCAGACCGGTTCTGAAGACGGCGGAGCGACCGCCATTGGCTCCCGTCCCACTCTGGGGAAAGCTCATGATTGCCCCCAGGGAAGCGAGAGTATGGGCAGCCAGGTAATGCAGGTCAACCAACCTGTCCACGCCGATGAGCAGCACCATGGGCAGGCTCAAAGCAATGGCCGTGCGCCGGCCAAAAAAGATAGTAAGGATGAGGGCTGCCGCTGGGATGGGCACGAATTGCGGATTGGTCTTACCCACCAGGGATGCCACGGAAGCCACAATCACCTGGACGGTGAACATGAGACCGATGGAACTGGGAGAGAACAAATGCTTGGGCTCGTAGGTGTAAAGGAAGAGACCCACCAGGGTGAGGGCGGCTATCAAAGAGATGGCCATGCTGAGAATGAAGGGCCAGCGGTTGACGTGGGTGATGCCCAACTCCTGCAAAATGTAGAGTTTCTCTCTGGTGATCATGGCTCCCTGGGGCACGATCACTTCCCCTTCCTTAATGGCTTTCAGGACGGGCTCTACTCCTTGCACCACCACCTGGGCCTTGGTCTTGGTGCCTTCCGTATCGATCACCAGGTTGGCTTCCAGGTTTTCATTGATGACCAGGGCCGCCGTCTGTTTCTTTCCAGCCTCCAGGCTGTCGGGCAAAAATTCAGTGACCACGTCCTGCCAGACACCTTTGTCTACCACCGGGTAGCGGTGGAATTTGGCCATCAGGCGTCTGGCCGATTCCAGGGTGGCGGCCTTGAAGGCCGGCATTTCCGCAGGGTCCACCGTCAGGGCCAGTTCCAACTCCAGATCGCCGCTCAACCCTGCTGTTCTGGCCCGGATATAGGCTTTGCGTTGGGTTTGAATCTCCGGTAGATTTGCCTGAGCCTGACCCACCAGCTTGTCATCGGGCAATGTCAGCAGGCTCATTTGCAGTTTCTTGTCCATGGAAGATGGCTCCGGCACTGCTTCCGGCGGTTTTTTATTGTTTTTGCCTTTGACTTTGACTCTTGCTGTTTTGGGTGCGACTGGAGCCTCGTGATAGGGCTTAATGCCCATGGCTTGCAAACTTTCGGCCCTGGCGAAGACGGTTTCGATGCGTTTGAGCGACTCTTGATCGCGGCTTCTGTCTACCTGGAAGACCGGAATAATACTCTGCCTGGCTTTCTCAATTGCTTTTTCGGTTTCGGCTCGGTCCACCACCGATGTAGCCTGTGGCGCAAAGAGGTCCCGGTCGGCAATGTCCCTTTCTTGCAAACCGGGGCTGAAGATGTGAATGGTGGAAAAAGAAAGGAAGAGGCAGATAAATCCTGAAAGTGCGGCGCCCACCCAACCCAGTAGGGCTTGTGGTGACGGAAAGTCTTCTGCCTTTTTGAGGCTATCGTCCACCCCGGTCGACAAATTGGCTCCTCAGTACGGTAGCATTGAAAATCTACCAGTTTCTTGCATGCTTTTCTTGCGTCGACATTCTATTTTCAAAGATTCTGGCACTTCATGCCTTCATATTACTCTTTTTCGGCTGCTAAAATTCTTACCGCTGGCGCTCGGGCGCTCCTTGGAGGCTGTTAATGTTACTGGTAACCGGGGCTTGCGGATACATCGGCAGCCATTTTGTCTGCCATTATCTCTCCCAAACCGACGAAGACGTGGTAGCCGTCGATAATTTCAGTATGGGACACAGGCAGGCCCTTACCCCCTGGCAGGGGCGCATTCGCTTCTATGACCATGATATAGCCGATAGGACCGCTCTTACCCGCCTCATGAACGAGAACCAGGTCAGTGCCGTGGTGCACTTCGCCGCCAATGCCTATGTGGGAGAGTCGCAAGTTCTGCCCTTCAAGTACCTGGACAACAATGTGGGCGGGTCTACCGGGCTCTTACAGGCCATGGCTGAAGCAGGCGTCAAGCGCCTGGTCTTTTCTTCCACCTGCGCTACTTACGGCAAACCGCAGTACTTACCCATTGATGAAAAGCATCCGCAGAAGCCAATAAATACCTATGGCTCAAGTAAGCTGATGGTGGAGGAGATGCTGCGTGCTCTTGCTCTTTCCAAGGGGCTCAAGTTCGCCTGTCTGCGCTACTTCAATGCCGCCGGCGCTTCCGACAGCGGTGAGATAGGCGAGAGCCATGAGCCGGAAACCCATTTGATACCGCTAGCCTTGATGGCTGCCCTGGGTAAAATTCCGCAACTGAAGGTCTACGGCGATGATTACGATACCCCTGACGGCACCTGTATTCGCGATTACATCCATGTCTTAGATCTGGCTGCCGCCCACTGCCAGGCCCTCGAACTACTCAAAAGCCCTGACTTCGTGGGAGACATGGAAGAGTCTGATGGACTGGGCATTGCCATCAATCTTGGCACTGCCAGTGGTGCTTCGGTGAAAGAAGTGATAGCGCAGGTTGAGGCTGTGCTCGATAAGCCGGTACCTTACCAGATCGAGGCGCGGCGACCCGGCGATCCTTCCCGCCTGGTGGCCGACAACAGCAAAGCCAGGCGGGTGCTTGCTTGGAACCCACGCTATGATTTGAAGCGAATTATCGAAACCGCCGCTCAGTGGGAGCTTGCCCGCCGCTACTGAGCTACCGCGAAGGTCTCAGTCTAGCTCGCCTTCCACATTGATGGAGCTTTTTACGATGTAGATGCGCTTGCCCTGGGATTCGTGGTAGGTGCGCATGAGAATCTCCGATTGCAGACCCATGAGGATCAATTGCATACCGACCATGAAGAACATGGCTACCAGTACCGGCAATGGTGTCTCGATGAAGGAAGTGTGATAGAAGAATTTGAGGGTGACCATCCAGGCGAAAGCCATGAAGGAGAGCACCATCGACCATAAACCGGCGGTGCCGAAAAGATAGATGGGCTTGGTGAAATAGGTGGACATGAATTTGACGGTCATCAAATCCAGTACCACTTTGAAGGTACGCGAAATACCGTACTTGCTCTGACCGTACTGTCTGGCCTGGTGATTGACGGGTATTTCCGAAACCTTGGCGCCCTGCCAGGTGGCATAAATGGGCACGAAGCGGTGCATTTCGCCGTAGAGGCGTACATCTTTGATAACTTCTTTTCTGTAAGCCTTGAGGGAGCAGCCGTAGTCGTGCAGGCGCACACCGGAAATCAATGAAATGATGCGGTTGGCCGTCCAGGAGGGGATCAGGCGCAGGAAAAGCTCATCTTTGCGCTCTTTTCTCCAGCCGCTCACCACGTCGTAACCTTCGTCCAATTTATCCAGGAGACGTCTGACGTCGGCCGGATCGTTTTGCAGGTCGGCATCCATGGGGATGATTACATCGCCGCGGGCATGATCGATACCGGCAGCAAGAGCTGCTGTTTGCCCGAAGTTTTTCACAAAACGCACTACCTTGATGCGCTCATCTGCGCCGGCAATCTCCGCTAGCTTATTGAAGGAGCTGTCCGTGCTGCCGTCGTCTATTAGAACGGCTTCCCAGGAGCGTCCCAGGGCATCGAGGGCGCTGACTAGCTTGTCGTATAGCAAAGCGATATTGTCTTCCTCGTTAAAGACGGGGATGACGACGGATATCTCTGGAATTCTAGTTTTGCTTTGCGCCACGTTGGCATTATACTGGAGTGAACTACTTGTTCTAGAGCCGGTTTCCGTGACAGGCGGCATGACATTGATAGTGGAAGGCACCGTTGTCATAGCTGATGTATATCTCCCGGGCGGGTTTAAAACTGCGACCTAACTAAAGCTAGATGATAATGGCAGAAGCTTGCCAGCACCTTGATTACTTCTCATCAATTAAGTATGTCCTAATTTCGTAACCTATAAGCTCTCCCATAATTCACCCATGACGATCATCAAAACTTCATCCGATATATCGCCCAGACCTGAGCAGGAAGCACCCTTGCCCGGCAAAGAGCGCGGCGAACGTGCGCTGCCCGGCAAGGGTACGGGCAGCAAGCCCCGGACCAAGAGTGCCGGTGGTGCTCCGGAGCCGGCAGAGCCCCGGGAAACAAAAACTTCTATAGAAGAAGTTAAGGTGAATGAAAATCTTAATCGTCGCTCTACCTTGCTTTCCTGTCAGGAGAGTTCTGCCGATTTGAAGTCCGAGCAGGCGGTTCGCCCCGATCGTCTGGGCGAATATATAGGTCAGACTCGCCTCAAGTCGATGTTGACGATGTCTATCAATGCCGCTAAGAGCAGGGGCGAGGCCCTCGATCATGTTTTGTTCTACGGACCGCCCGGACTGGGCAAGACCACTCTTGCCAGAGTCATAGCCAATGAAATGCAGGCTCGTATCCATCTCACTTCCGGACCCAGCCTGGAGAGACCTCGGGATATCATCGGTCTGGTGCATCAACTGGAGGAAGGCGATGTTCTCTTCATAGATGAAATCCATCGCCTCTCGCGCATAGCAGAAGAGCTTCTCTATCCGGCCATTGAAGATTTCGTCATTGACCTGACCACGGGCAAGGGTCATGCCACCAGAACCATGCGCCTGCCTCTGCCGAAATTTACCTTAGTGGGTGCCACAACCAAAGCCGGCATGCTGTCGAACGCCTTGCGCGATCGTTTTGGTTTTGTGTGCAGGTTGGATTTCTATACCATCGAAGAACTTTCCGGTATCGTGGCCAGAACGGCGGCGATATTGAATGTGGCCATGGAGACCGAAGCGGTGGAGGCCATTGCCAGAAGGGCCAGGGGCACGCCCCGTATTGCCAACCGCCTGGTGCGGCTGGTGCGCGACTTCGGTCACTATCAAGGCGCTGAGATTATCGATGGCGCTACTGCATCCTCGGCCCTTGATTCATATCAAGTAGATGCTCTCGGTCTAGACGTCACAGACCGCCGCTTGCTGGAAATCATTATCGATAACTACGACGGTGGTCCGGTTGGTCTGGAGACTCTTGCTGCCACCATCGGTGAAGACAGTGACACCCTGGAGGATGTCTGGGAACCGTTCCTGATCCAGCGCGGCTTTATTCAGCGCACCCCCAGAGGTCGTATGGCTACGGCCTTTGCCTATCAGCATTTGGGGCGGGCCATGTCGGCCACCGTCTCCAGCAAGATCCTGCTCAATAGCGAGGTCAAGCAACTCGATCTCTTTGCCGAGAAGCTGCCGCCTCAATCTGGGCAAGCAGAGGTCTAGAGTTTCGATGAGCGACACCGAGGAGTTTGTGCCCGGTAAGGTTCTTTCAGTGGGACCGGCTCAGGTTAATGCCGAGCTGCAAAAGTCTACCGGCATGATATCTCGGCGGGAAACAGCTCAAATAGAGATTTTAGGTGGTGTCTGCCAGGGCGAGAAGGTGGAAGTCTTCAACGAGATTACCGATAATCCTGTCTTCAATATTAATTTGAGTCCCGGCAAAGAAGTTCTCTTAATCGTCAATCTGGCCGGCGGTAAAAAAGAAATCAATATTGCCGATTACCACAGGGTGCCGGCCCTGAGTGTATTGCTGATCGTCTTTCTTGTGGCCTTTGTGTTCTTTGGAGGCAAGAAGGGTGTCAAGTCACTGATAGCACTGGTGATAAGTGTCCTATTGATCGCCTTCGTGCTCCTGCCTCTCAGCCTGGCGGGCTTTGACCCTCTGGCCGTCTCTATCGGTATCTGTATTGCCACTACCCTTGCTACCATGTACTTTGTCGCTGGCTGGACGAAGAAGGCACTGGCTGCGGTGCTCGGCACTGTGGGCGGTGTGTTTGTCGCCGGTCTCGCCGCCGAGCTGGTGATCCTTCTGGCTCCGCTTACCGGCTTGTCTTCGGAGGAAGCTCAGATTCTCAGAGGCTCGGTACTGGTGCGCAGTCCCTCCTTCTACCAGGGACTTCTGGCTGCCGGTATGTTGATCGGTGCCCTGGGGGTAATCATGGATGTGGGAATCTCCATCGCTTCCACCGTTACCGAGGTGTCACTTGCCGGTCAGGGACTCGGTTGGAAAAAGCTTTATGAAGCAGGTATGAATGTCGGGCGTGACATTATGGGTACCATGACAAATACCCTTATTCTTGCCTATACCGGCAGTGCTCTGCCGCTTTTGCTTCTCATTTCACAAATGCCTTTGAACAAACTTATTAACCTGGACCTGGTGGCGACTGAGGTAGCCTCGGCAATTAGTGGTAGTCTAGGGTTGGTATTGACCATACCGCTAACGGCCTTCTTTGCTGCCCGCCTCATGGCAGCAGGCAGCCCTGGCGGACAGGGAAATTCGTCCGGATAGTAAGGCTTGGCATGAGACTTTTATTTGGCTGGTTACTATTTTTCCTGGCGGTGGCCAGCATTATGGCCGGCGGAAAGTTCCTTGCCCTGGTTCTGGGCGCGGCTTGTTTCATGGGTGGCAAAGAGTTCATTGCCATGGCTAAACGGAAGGGTATCAATCCTTCCAGTCGCATTGTCCTTTCCATGATTGTGGCTTTCTTCGTGGTGGCTGCCATTCCCGATTTCATCCCCGGTCGTGGTCTCAATTTGGGTCCCCTGGCCGATCTGGCTTTCCTTAAGAACCTGGCAGGCAGCGTGGATCAAACTTACTGGTCCAACTTTTCCATCAATCATTTTCCGCTCTTGTTGACAATCGGAATCTATCTATCTTTCTTTCGCCTGCTCTTTCGCAACGTCGATCCGCCTGCCACCATTGCCGACATTGCCTCCACCATTCTAGGTTTCATTTATGTGGGTTGGCTGCCCAGCCATCTGGTCATTTTGCGTAATCTCAGTCCTGAGGGCATGCCCATTTCCGACAATCCCCTGCAACAGCCGGGGCTGGCATATGTCTGGGCGACGCTTTTCATTATCTGGGCCACCGATGTTTTTGCTTACTATTTCGGTAAGAAATACGGCAAGCACCTTCTTTATCCCCAGATAAGCCCTAAAAAGACAGTGGAAGGAGCCATTGGCGGTCTTCTGGCGGCTGTGGCCCTGGGGCTGGTGGTCATTTATGTGGCGGATCACCATATCTTCGAATGCCATCCCTTTCGTTTTAATCTCTGGCAGGCTCCCCTTATGGCCATTGTCATTTCCGTGGCTGCTCAGCTTGGCGACCTCTGTGAGTCCCTCTTGAAAAGGGACGCAGGTGTGAAAGATTCCAGCGACTTCATCCCCGGTCATGGGGGCTTTTTGGACCGGGGTGATAGCTTGATTATCGGCTCGGCTGTAGCCTATTACTGGGTTTGCCTGGTGGTCTTGAACCAGTTCTGACAACCCTGAATTTCCTATTCTCAGATTTCTTTTTAAGGAATTGCAAAGGAAAACAGTGGTGCTTGTGACGCCAAAGATTTTTCAAGGTAGGCTATGATATAAGCCACAGGAGTTTTACCTGGAGAGGTGGCTGAGTGGTCGAAAGCGGCTTCCTGCTAAGAAGTTGTACGGTCAAAAGCTGTACCGAGGGTTCGAATCCCTCCCTCTCCGAATATTAGAAAGAGCCGGTTCTACTTGAGAGCCGGCTCTTTTCCAATATCTCTGGCGAATTTTTCTCTTGCTACAGCGACTTTTGCCATTCTTTGGAAATGTGCACGATGCCTTCCCTCAAGTTCTTGAGGGTTTTGGCATGGCGCATGATTTCGCTTACCTTGTCTATGTCGTCGGCGTGCATGGCCTCCACACCAAGTTGGGTGAGGGAATTAATCGAGACATCCACCGTATCGAAGAGCTGTTTGATGGAACGTGCCACATTGCGGCTTATGTCGGCGGTGTCCTTTTCGTAATTCTTCTGTGGCTGCTCTTCGGCAGTGGCATTGAAGAACTCCCGGCTGGGCGGGGTGGCGGTAGCGCCGCCGTTGTCTCCATTTGCTTCCCTGGCGGCGGTGGCCGTGCTCACGGCTTGCTGCCAGCGGAGGCGGCTGGAATCCTCGGCAATGCTTGGTTGCTCCCGGCTCGCGGTGGGTGAGGGCGTGGGAGGTTGAGTGGTGGCCTGGGCCTGAGCCGACTTGACCGACTGAAAGAAGTCGGCTTCGGCCGTGGCCGCCGTTGTATGGCTGTATTTCAGGTCGGCAATATTTTTTTCTTTCACCAGAGGCGAGGCGTCGTCGTCTTCAAATGATCTATCTACGCTGCTTTGCTTGGGTTCTTCGTGTTCCTGGGGGTTGAAGAGGAACTTCTCGTCGAAGTTGGCCTCACCCTTGGTTACCTTGATGAGCTGGGTAAAAATACGCCGGGAAATAGCCGGGAGGCTGGACATGGCCACCGTCTCGTTGCCTATTTTCCATACGGTTTCGTTGGCATGTTTGCCGGCCGCCAGTTTCATATCGATATAGGGCGAAAATTCGGTCTGCCCTGGCTTGAAACCGACCATGTATTCGATTGGCACAATGAAAACCCTGATGCGAATCTCCTCGCCCTGGACAATCAGAGAATAGTCTTTCGAAGATAGATGACCCAGGCAGAATTTGATGGGCTTGCCCCGCTCCATGTATTCGGCGGTCATGCGCATGCTCGTGGGTCTTTCGCAGGTCACTTCGTAGTCGCGATTCTCCTGCAGGCGATTAAAGTCAAAGGAATAGCGTTTGAAATTATCGAAGAGTCTGTCCATGACGGCGGTCATGGATGAATGCAGGGAATTCTCCGTGGAGCCTGCCGCGACGATTTCTTCAGCCACCTCCAGCTTGTCTTCTTTCATGGCTGCCATCCAGCGTTTCGTCTCTTCGCCCGAGAAAGAACCCTGCAGTGTGGAGAGAATCTTTTCATTCAACTCCTGTTCGGCGGAGAACCGGTTTTCATCATCGCTCATTACTGAGACCTCTTTGGCTATAACTGGCGGTTAAGGGCAGCTTTTATACCACGATTTTCATCGCGGCTCTTTTATGAATACCCCGAAGTGGAAAATTTTAGCCTCCTTTACAGCTAGACTCCTTGAGTCTCCTGCACCAGAAGCCCACCTCCTACAACTAGAAGTACCCCAATCAGCCGGGCTTTACGCAATTTCTCCTTGAGAAACAAAATGGCAAAAAGATACATAAAAAGCGGATAGCAGCCGGTGATGACGATGATGTAGGAAGCGGAGGCCATGGTCATGGCAAACATGTAGGAAATGGTGCCGAAAGAGAGACAGAGAGAGGAAAAGAGTGAATATTTCCAGGCGCGGGTCGCTCGCCACTGAATCTTCTGTTTCATTAAGTAAGCGCCTGCCAGCATCACCGCTAAAATGACGGCGTCCCAGGCGCAACGGGCGAAATAGACTTTGAAAGGGGGTTCAATAAGCAGGGCTTTCTTGTCAAAGAGCCCGGTCATGCCCCAGGCCAGGGTGGCCAGGCAGCAGAGAGCGAGTACTTGTGTCTTGTTCTTGCGCAGGCGTCCGGCTTCTACCCCGGCCGTCCGCTCCTGTCTGAGCAGGGAGCCGGGAGGAACACTTACCAGCGGAATTTCCTGCTCTGATTCTTCCGATTCTTGAGAGCCGCTGTCGGGCAGGATTTCTTTCTCATCTTCGATCTTTTCGGCGGCAGAGGAGCCGATAAAGGCTACGCCCAGACCAATGAGAAGTGAGCCCAGTACCCTTTCCGGCACCAGGGCTTCATGGAGCAAGAAGAAGGCGAAGACTTGCACTACCAGAGGATAGGCGGCGGTGATGCCGAGGACGAAGCTGGCCTCGGCCCGGGACATGGCTACCAGATAGAAAAGCATGGCCAGGCTGGAAATGCCGGAGCCAAGTAAAGTCCAGCCCCATACAGGCGGGCTTATGGACCAACCCTGGGGGTAGAGGTAGCCCAGAAGGAGAAAGATAAGCGGTACTTCCAGCACATAGAAAAGGTGTTGAAAGATTAGAACGTCGATATGTCTGGCTGCTTCCAGCGCTTTCTTGTCGAAGATGCCCCAGGTGCTCCAGCAAAGCAGGCACACGGAAATGAGGGCGTTGAGAGTGAGGGGGACTGCGGTCACGGTCTTGTGGGTACACCGGGCTCTGTCGGTATATTATGAATAGGTATAGATTAGCAGTTCGCTTGGCAAATTCAGGTAGAAAGAATTGTTCCGGCAAGACCCTAAGAAAGCTAAGGAAAAAAACGGTCCTTCTCTCAAGGAGACGGAGGTTAAGAAGCCGTCCCCTACTCTCAAGGAAGTAGAGGAGAAACTCTCTCAGCTGGAGTTGAGTACTGTGGCTGCCGCCTCTACCACTGCCATTGAGCCGGTGGAAAAGAAGAAAAGCTTGCTCCTGGGGCGGGGCTTTAATGTCTTTCTCTTCTGGTCCCTGGTCTTATTCAGTGTTTTGTTTTCCCATGCGCCCTTCTTGCAGTGGCTGCTCATGCCGGTCAATCAGTTCGTGGTCATGGTGCATGAGATGAGCCATGCCTTTGTCACGGTTTTAACCGGTGGATCGGTCAATTTTATGACCATTGTTTCTGATGGGGCCGGACACGGCGGGCTCACCAGTTCCAGAGGCGGTCTGACCTTTCTCAGCGCCCAGGCCGGCTATATTGGCGAAACCCTTTTCGGCTGCTTGCTCATTTATCTGGGCCAGTTCCCCCACTGGTCGAGGCGCTTGCTTTATCTAATGGGGGGCATCATCCTGCTTGGCACCCTCCTTTTCATCTTACCGGGGCTCTTGCACCTGCAGCAGTTCTTTGCCGTGATCGGCAGCCTGGCCTGGGCTCTTGTGCTGGCTTTTGCCTTCTTTTATGCCGGGCGCAAATTGAACGATGTCATGGCTAATATCCTGGTGCTCTTTCTGGCGGTGCAGTGCACTTTGAATTCCCTTTCGCTGATCTGGATACTGCTGCCCCATTCACTTGGCATGACCGGCGGCGGCTTCACCGACGCCACCAGACTGGCCGATATAACCTTCATACCGGCTTTCTTCTGGGCCTTCTCCTGGATGGTCTTTTCAATACTGGCCCTGTTTTTTACTCTCAAGAAAACCTACGGTGCCTTTCTGTTTGGCGGTTCGGGCGGCAAAGCGGCCTCAGACAAAAATGCTACTGCTTATGTAAAGCCTAAGAAAAACTGATATTGCCTTCCCGGCGCTATATAACTGAGGGGTCTTCCGGGAGGGTTTTCTGTGACAGTTCGTCTTGTTGAATGCGTGCCCAATTTCAGCGAAGGAAAAGATCGCAAAATTATCGACGCCATCGCCGATGCCATTGCTTCAGTTAGCGGTATTCGCTTGCTCGATGTGGATCCCGGCAAGAGCACCAATCGGACAGTAATGACCTTTGTGGGTTCACCGGAGACCGTGGTGGAAGCGGCTTTCCAAGGCATTGCCCGGGCTGCTCAGTTAATTGATATGCGTAAACATACAGGCGAACACCCGCGCATGGGTGCCACCGATGTCTGCCCCTTTGTGCCGGTTACCGGTGTTTCCATGGAAGACTGTGTGAAACTGGCCCGGGAACTGGGGGAGCGCGTGGGCAAGGAACTCTCCATTCCGGTTTACCTATATGCGGAAGCCGCGTCCAAGCCATCGCGCCGCAGTCTGGCTGAAATTCGCCACGGCGAGTATGAGGGGCTTGAGGCCAAGATGAAGGGGGCCGACTTTGCTCCCGACTTCGGACCGGGCTCGTTCAATGCCCATAGTGGTGCCACCGTCATTGGTGCCAGACATTTTCTCATCGCTTATAACGTCAACCTCAATACCCGCTCTAAGAAGTTGGCCAATGAGATTGCCCTCAACATCCGCGAAGCCGGTCGAGCCAAGCGCGATGAGAAGGGTGAGATAGTCAAAGATGCAAACGGCGAAACCGTCAAAGTAGCCGGTAGCCTGAAAGAATGTCGGGCTGTGGGTTGGTATGTGGATGAGTATGAGAGAGCGCAAGTATCCATTAATCTCACCAATTTTGAAGTGACCGGTATTGAAAAGGCTTTTGATGAAGTGGTAAAGGAAGCCGAGAAACTGGGCGTGCGAGTCACCGGCAGCGAGATTGTCGGTCTGGTACCGCTCAAGCCCATGTTGCATGCCGGCGAGCATTACCTCAAGAAGCAGGGGCGCTCAACCGGCGTGCCGGAAGAGGAACTTATCTCTTGCGCCGTTCAGTCTCTCGGGTTGAGCGAACTTTCGCCTTTCAAGCCGGCTGAGAAAATTGTTGAATACACGGTGCAGACCCCCGGCAAGCATCTGCGCGATCTTTCCCTCACCAACTTCGTACACGAACTGGCGAGCGAATCGCCCGCTCCAGGCGGAGGTTCGGTGGCGGCTCTGTGCGGCTGTCTTTCCGCTTCCTTGAGTTCGATGGTGGCTAATCTTACCTTCGAGAAAAAAGGCATGGAGCCACTGCGTCCCGACATGGAAAAATGGGCTCGAGAAGCACAGGCGATGAAGCGCAAGTTGCTCTATCTAGTCGATGAAGATATGCAGGCTTTCAATGGCATTTTGGAAGCGCGGCGTCTGCCCAAGAACTCTCAGGAGGAAAGGCACAAGCGCGATAATTCCATTTTGGCTGCTAACTGCCGGGCTACGATTGTGCCGCTTTCCATGCTCAAAATGGTGCCGGAACTTCTCACTACGGCTCTTGAAATGGTGGAGAAAGGCAATCCCAGCTCCCTTTCCGATGCCGGCGTGGCGGCTCTGACCGCCCTTGCCTGTGGCGAGGGTGCTTATTTCAACGTACTGATTAATCTCTCCGGGCTGGGAACCTCTGAAGAGGAAGTGACTTTCAACCACAATTGCCGGGTGGAGGCCGACCAGCTAATCAAGGCGGTGCGCGCTGAAGCCGAGAAGATCCGGGCACTTGTGCTTTCTCGCATTAGTTAAAAAATAGTTTTTAGCTTTTGCTCCGAAATTCTCGCAAAGAGCCGTTACAATTACTGCATTGGGATTTTCTGGGAGGTTTCATGGGAACTGCCACCGAGAGTAAGGGCTATGGAAGCGCCATAGCAAATGAATGGGAGACCCCCGATTTCTTGAACGCCCAGAAGCGTTTAGATAAAGTCTCCGAGATTCTCAAGCTAGACTCGAACACCATTGAGCCCATGCGCCACCCCAAACGGTCACTTTCGGTCGTCGTACCGGCGCGCATGGATGACGGCACGGTGAGAACATTTGCCGGTTATCGCGTGCAGCATGATCTGGCCCTTGGACCCGGCAAAGGCGGGGTGCGTTATCACTCCGACGTTACCCTGGGCGAAGTTGCTTCCATGGCCATGCTCATGACCTGGAAGTGTTCCCTCATGAATTTGCCTTTCGGCGGCGCCCACGGTGGAATCCGCATGGCTCCCGAGAAACTTTCCAAAGGTGAACTGGAGCGCATTACGCGCCGGTATACATCCGAAATCTTGGAATTGATTGGTCCTTCCCAGGATATCGCCGGACCTGACTTGAATACCGATGAGCAGACCATGGCCTGGATGATGGACACTTATTCCGTCAATAAGGGCTTCACGGTACCGTCCGTAGTGACCGGTAAGCCGCAATCAATCGGCGGTTCTCTTGGGGTTTTGCAGTCTACAGGCTACGGTGTGGCTCTGGCCGCTAAAAGAGCGGCAGCCTATGCGGAGTTGAAAGGCGATGCCCCCAGCGTGGTCATCCAGGGGCTTGGTAATGTGGGTTCTTCCGTGGCCCGCAATCTGGCCAAATTCGGCTTCAAGATAGTGGGTGTTTCAGACGCTCACGGCGGTCTTTCCAACAGCAAAGGTCTTGATGTCGACGCCCTCATGGCTCATATAGAGAAGACCGGCAATATGTATGATTTCCCACATGCCGACAAGGTCACCAACGAAGAATTATTAGAACTGGAATGCCAGATTCTTGCACCATGCGCGGTATCAAATCAGCTGCACGCCGGCAATGCCGATCGGATTAAGTGCCAGGTGGTTGTGGAAGGAGCCAACAGCCCTACCACTCCCAATGCCGATGATGTCTTCGATAGCAAAGGTATTGTGGTGGTGCCTGATATCCTGGCCAATGCCGCCGGCGTCACGGTTGGTTATTTCGAATGGGTGCAGGGTTTGATGCGCTTGCTCTGGTCGGAAGAAGAGGTCTATCAGCGCCTGGAAGGTCTGGTCAACAATGTTTGTACCAGAGTCTTTGATAAAGCCAGAGATAAGAAGCTTTCCTTGCGCATGGCAGCCATGTCGCTTGCCGTGGAGCGCATTGTTGAAGCCCGTAAATTGCGTGGACTCTACCCTTAGATCTGGTCAGATTTTCGGCTTCACCGTGATGATGATCAATTGCGGGTGGCAGAAGAAGCGGAGTCTTGGAGCGTAGCATCTCTCCATGCCGATGCCCCGACTTACCACCAGATCCCTTTTGCCGAAGATACGGTTGTAACCGCTGGCCCATTTTCTCTCTACTGTTGAAAGGTAGACCAGAGGCCCGAAGCCCGGGGCGCAGACCTGCCCGCCATGTGTATGTCCGGCCAGCAGTAAATCGCCGCCTGTATTGCTGCGGGCAAAATCGGGGGCATGGCCGAAAACTATATGATAGCGGTCAGTCTGCGCGGGAGCCAGTTTCTTCAAGTCGGCATTAAACTTGCTATTGAAGGAGTCGTAGAAGTTGAGGGCCGTTAGAACTAATTGGTCTCTGGGGAAGGTTGTGGTCTGCTCGAAAGTTTCTACCCGGCTGCCCTTGAAATAGTCCTGCCAGTCGGGAAGCTCCGTGTTGCCGCGCACGGCGTAAGCTCCTAGCGGTGCTCCGAAGTTGCTTTCCTTGAGATATCCTGTCAGCCTGGCGCCTTCTCGGTCATATTCGGCTTTGCTCATGCATTGAATGTAATCACCGCAGAGCAAGATAAGATCAGGTTTCTCTTGCAGAACTTTGTCTAAAGCCGTTTTCTCGTAGTTGCCGAAGTGGTCGGTTTGCAGGTCGGTAACCAGGGCGATTTTTACTTCTCTTTTGAGCTTTTCCGATTGGAGATTAAGTCTGTCAATTTCCAGGCAAGCCGGTTCGATCAGGAAGACATCGATGGTGATGGACAGATGCACAAGCAGGATGAGGCTGTAGAAGCCGCCTGTCAACTTCAATTTGCTCTCTATTGCCTGGCGAATAATAAGAGCCAGAAGGAGCGTGCCGCCCGCAAAAATAGTCCAGGCTAAAAGGGTGACGGCGGCGAAGGACTGCACCGGCAGTAGTATCACAAGCAAAATTAAGATGGCATAGACGACGCAGGTTGCTAGAAAGTAGTAGGAGAGGAAGCGGCTATTTCTCTGGCTTTTCAAGAAACGAAAGGCGCAGAAGAGAAATATTATGGCGCCGCTCAAATATATGAAGGACGGCAGCGGATAGTCGAATATGGTACGCACGAGAGCGCCTTTCAGCGTGTGCTGGCTTCTAAAATGAGAGCCCGGTGCATGGTGCTGTTGGAATTAACCAGGTAGGGTTCGATGTCCGACTCTTTCAAGATGCCATGCTCGGTTACCAGGCCGGTTAAGAGGTCGTAGGGAACCAGGTCGAACTGATGATTGAGGATGGCCACACCGCGTGGGCTGTTGTCCCAGACTTCGGCAGCCGGACGCTCGTGTTTTTCGAAGTCGAACATGCGGTCATCGGGAATGAATTTTTCCGTACCGGATAGTGCATACAGAGGTACTTTCAGCTCCCGGCAGGCAACGGCAAGCATCCAGGAACCCACCTTGTTCACTACTCCCGGTCTGGCGATACAATCACAGCCCATGAAGGCAGCGCTGCAGTTGCCCAAAACCAGACCCATGGCATTGTCGAAGGTATGAATTACTTCAATGCCGCCTGAAGCCAGTCTTGAAGCCAGCTTACGACCTTCCATGCTGGGGCGGGCCTCGGTGCAGACGACGCGGAAAAAGCGACCTCTGGCCCTGGCGTTTAAGAGGCAACTAACCACGGTGGAACTGAAGGAATAAGCGAAAATAAGCTCACCGGGATCGATAAGATCGTAGGCCAGGTCGGCGATGGTGGCTGCCGAAGCGCAGAGCGTGTATTCAAACTTGGTAAGAGCCTCGTCTGTCTTCACTTTTATCTCGCCAACACTGGTGGCATTATCGATGGCGGACAGGACGCTATTGCCGAGGTGCAGTAAGGGCGCCATGGCCGGCTGCACGTCGATAAGCGCCTTGGCCGTGGCAGTCAAGATCGATTTGAGTAAGGGGGCGTCTTCTTTCTTATCTGCGGGAGCCAGATTGAGTGCTGTCTGGAAGACTGAAATGGCCCTTAGAGCGATTTCCGCAGCGCCTGAGAGCAGATCGTCTTTGATGGGCAGGGCCAGGTTTGCGATTTGCGTTTTGAGAGGGTCATCCAAGTTTTCTAATTCGTCCATGACAACCTTCTTTTCCCGGTCAATATATCCAGTTTAGCCCGAGTGAAACTAGCTCAGCGTTAAATCTTTCACCCACTCCGCTGCTCAAGCGCCGGCCAGGGCGGCTTCACTTTTGTGTTTCTTGAGATAGGCGCTCTTGGTTTCATCGCTCAGGTGTTGCCAGGGGAGAACTTCCTCCAGGGGGATCTCTCGGAAAGCGTAGTAGTCAAGATTCGGTACGCCGGTGGGCAGGTTGCGCATGGCTTTCTTCCAGGCGCCGAGATTTTCCCCTAGACCTGAGACGCTCTCAAGCACAGGGGCCAGGCGTCTGTCGCCTCTGGAGATGAGAGCCTGTATATCGCTCCAGTTATGACTCTCCGGTCTGACCTCGATGCCCAGCCGGGCTAGATTCTTGCGCAGGTACTCCAGTTTCTTGCCGCTTTGCCGGTCTCTGCCGTGCCACTGGAAAGGGGTCTGCGCTTTGGGCACGAAGGAGGAAACGCCGAAGACAAAGCGCAGGGAGCGGTATTTTTTCTTGAGGCGTTGTAGTAAGTCTACGGTTTGCTCCAGGTCTTCCTGTCTTTCATGGGGAAGACCGGCGATGCCGTAAAACTTGATGCCTTCAAATCCGGCCTGATAGATAAGCTCCACTGCCTGAAAGATCTCAGCTTCGCTCAGGTTCTTTTTCATTACAGTCCTGAGCCTTTCCGAGCCGGATTCTATGGCGATGGTCAGGGTCTTTTGCCCGAGCGCTTTGAGAGTGGCGAGAATGTTCTCATTCAGACTGTCGGCTCTCACCGAGGCGATGGAGATATCAATGTCGCTTCTATGAGCAAGGCGTTTGGCCAGTTCGTCGAAGAGAGGATGCTCGGTGACGCTGGGACCCAAAAGTCCGATGCGGCTGGTGTGCTTGAGCGCTTCCTCTATTTTAGTCATGAGTGTGTCCACCGGCGTGGCGCGGAAGGGCCTGGTCAGATAGCTGGCCAGGCAAAATCGGCACTCCTGGGGGCAGGAGCGCACCACCTCTATCAAAAAGCGTTCACTCCAGGTGGTGGCAGAACTGAGAATCTGTGTATGAGTTGCATATTCGCTTGGTGGTGCAAAGTTTTGCCGTTGCACCACCGGTGGTACTCCGGCGCGTATGGGAGAGATCGATTTTATGGGAGCGTTGTCTTGACCGCTGTATTCGACAGTGTACTGGCTTGGTACATATAGACCGGGTACCTGAGAGAGTAGATAGAGCATTTGCTCTCTATCTCCGCCTACTTCTTTTTTGATATTTCGGTATGCCTCTACCAGTGATGGCACTGAAGTTTCTGCATCACCAAGAAGGATGACGTCGAAGAGCTCGTGAAAGGGCTCGGGATTGGCTGTCAACACCGGGCCGCCGCCGAAGACAAGGGGTAAGGGAGGGTCTTTGCGACTTTCTCTCTCTCTGGACTCTTCCAATCTGGCCTTAGCAGTGAGAGGAACGTCGTTTTTGCGCAAGAGGGAAATTATGTTGATGAAGTCCAGTTCCCAGGAAACCGTGAAACCGAGTAAATCGCAAAGACCTTGCCAGGGTTCTTCGGCGTCTGTGAAGCCGCGCCTCACTACGAGCGCCGGGTCTTGCTCCAGAAGCCACCAGACAAGCTGGTAGCCGAGTCCGGACATGCCTATCTCGTAGGTGTTGGGGAAATACCAGGTCACGAAAAGATCGGGGTCTTCCTTTCTTATTCGTTCCGCCAGTCGGGTTTCTGTGTTGAAAGTCTGCGCCATCTACTTTGCTGCCTTTGCCTTGAGTATAGCCCCTCGGGGACGGAAAATGCCAAGGGGCTGATATTTCAGAGGCGCTCCTTCATAGAAAGCAAAAGACCGGACTGGTGGTCCGGTCTTCCTCTTGTCTTGCTTGACGATTGCCCTAGCTGGCTTTTCCTACTCGCGGCAGATGCTTGCGCCAATCTGTGTCGAGGCTCTTGAAAAACTGATGGGCGTTGAGAACGTCATCGTAGGTGATAGGCGGAAGCCCCACCAACCGGTCCCGGTCGCGCTTGGTCCAGTCGCGGGGATGGGTGCTCTGGGCTTTTGCTGTTTTGGGTGTGGTACCGACAATTGCCACGCCGAGGGGATGCCCGCAGGTGCTGCAGGTTACCCTGACTACAAGCACGCCCGGCTCCTCCCTCAGTAGTTGGATGCCGTCGGCTTTAAAGGGGTGCGAACAAAATCGGCACTCTTTCTGTTGGAAATATTCCTGGATAGCCTGGAAACTTCCACCATGCAGGTTGCCCATGTTTTTCCGCCAATTCTAGGTTCTTTTGAAGAACAATTGCTGAGAAGGACACAAAAGGACGATGACTATATTGCGATCAATTAGATGATTTAGTTGAGACTTAGCCCCAGAGCGGTTGGATCTTGTCAATGATTTTCGTCAATGATGATCTTTCCTAGTGCATCTAAATTGGAAATCTAGTGAAAGGATTATACTTGAACCTTTGTAAATCGCAGCAATGAAATTCGCATTTCCGAGAAACTTTCTTTGATAAAAGCGGACACCGATTTACATAAACCGCTCGGTGCAGGGCGATAATTCCCTGTTCCGCGGCTCCCCAAGCTATTTTGGAGAGAAGAGAAATTTAAGTCAGCAAACAGGAGCGCAAAGATAATGACGCATATTGAAGAAATATCGGCAATGGAAATCCTGGATTCACGCGGGAATCCGACTGTTGAAGTTACGGTTGCCCTCACCAGTGGTGCCATGGGCCGTGCCGCTGTTCCATCTGGTGCATCCACCGGAAGCTTCGAGGCGGTTGAATTGCGTGACGAGGATAAAGCCCGCTATCACGGCAAGGGCGTACTCAAAGCTATCGAAAATATACATGACGTGATCGCCGAGAATCTCATTGGTATGGATGCTGTAGATCAAACGGCAATCGACCATGAACTCTTGAGATTGGATGGTACTGATAATAAAGCTAAGCTTGGCGCTAATGCCACCCTTGGTGTCAGTCTCGCGGTTGCAAAGGCAGCCGCTGAGGCTCTCGGACTGCCGCTCTTTAGATATGTTGGCGGTGTCTCCGCCAATATCCTTCCCGTGCCGATGATGAATATTCTCAATGGCGGCAAGCACGCTCAAGATGGTGTGGATTTCCAGGAGTTTATGATCGTTCCCTTCGGCGCCAAGAGCTTCTCTGAGTGTCTGCGCTGGGGCGCCGAGATTTATCAGGCACTAAAGGCAGTGCTTCACAAAAAAGGTCTTGGCACCGGGGTTGGTGACGAGGGTGGTTTCGCACCGTCGCTCAAAACTAACGAGGCTGCTCTTGAACTGATTATGGAAGCCATTGAAAAGGCTCATCTGAAGCCGGGATCCCAGATCGGTCTGGCCCTTGATCCTGCTTCTACCGAGTTTTATCAGTCGGGTAAATATGTTCTCGCTACAGAAAACAAATCTCTTTCAAGCAAAGAGATGGTGAAAGTATATGAGAAGTTGGTCTCCGCTTATCCGATTATCTCAATCGAAGACGGACTGGCTGAAGACGACTGGGAAGGCTGGAAAGAGCTTACCGATGCTATAGGTAATAAGTGCCAGTTGGTTGGTGATGATCTATTCGTCACTAATACAAAAAGATTGCAACGTGGTATCGAACTTGGTGTCGGCAACTCCATTTTGATCAAGCCCAACCAGATAGGCACCCTTACTGAAACTATCGAGGCTGTCAGCCTGGCTCGTGAGAATGGCTACAGCAGCGTGCTCTCCCACCGCTCCGGTGAGACCGAGGATGCCACCATCGCCGATCTGGCCGTTGCTCTCAGCACCGGACAGATTAAGACCGGTGCCCCTTGCCGCTCCGAGCGCACAGCCAAGTACAACCAGTTGCTGCGCATCGAGCACGTGCTTGGTAGTCAAGCACAGTTCCGCGGTGCTATGGCCTTTGCCCAGAATCGCCCCGGCGCCAAGAAAGCCATGGCTTGCGCCGGTAAATAGGATTTTCCTGAGGGGAAACCTTATTTAGATAGATTGAGAGAGGAGGAAGGGTGCCTTCCTCCTCTTTTCCTTACTTACTGGCGACACTGCCCACGCCGGCCGTGCGTCTGAGGATTGAGACGGAGCGGTAGCGCCCCAGGTATTGCCCATCCAGATACTGGTCCACATAGCTTTTGGCGGTAATGAGGTTGTCGTTTTCCTGCAAAAATTGATCGCGAGTGCGGGCCGCCCAGGCGCCCTGGATTTTTTCGCCGAAATAATAGGAAGTACGGTCGGCCTTGGCTTCATTGCCGTTGAAGGCTACTGCCAGGCACTTATTATTGACCCAGCCGTTCTGGCTGAAGCGGGCTTCCACCCGGCCGTCGGCGGTGGGGTAGAAGACCAGTTCGGATTGAATCTTTGTGCCAGGTAGAATCGTGGCGATGGATGATTCCGTGATGGTGGTTTCGCAAGACCAGTAGCCCTGGAAATGTGGTGGAAAAGTGTTAGGGGTGAGGGCTCCGGCTTTCACGCCCGGACCATTGGGGCTCTGCATTTTTGCTTGCGTTTTCTGCCAGTCGCTCTCTCCGCCTTCTTCCAGTTCTTCCAGATGCCCGTTGAGAACCACTGCCCCGGCCGGCAAGAGACCTGGACCGGCCAGCGCCAGTGCCAGCAGCGCGGCACCCAGGGCATTTTTCCAATTTATGAATGGTCTGGCCATGGACGTGCGTGATCCCTCTGCTTCCTGAATTAGGGCATCCTAATAGATTGCTACCTTAATTCTTCCCTTGGAAACAGTGGATTAAGCGTCTTTGTGAAGCCTGCCGGCAAAATGGGAAAAGCTTAAGAATTCATGCTGACAAGGGTCTCGGGCTTTCCGGCTTTGATTGCGGGGGCTGCTTTGGAGGCTTTTAAGCTTTGTTGCCCGGGCAAAGGCTCAAGAAAGGCTAAGGATGGCGGCTTGAATTAAATCCGGTGGTAACATCAAGCGAGTTATATCGGAACGCGGGTTAAACACCCGCGAGGGGGTTTCAGGTGAGTAATAAGACTGCCATGGCTTCAGAAATCAAAGACATCAATCTGGCGACGCTTGGTAAACAAAGAATTGATTGGGCTCAGGCCGACATGCCCGTGCTTAAGATGATCACGGAGCGCTTCGAAAAGGAAAAGCCTTTCAAGGGCATGCGTGTTTCCGTTTGCGCCCATGTAACCAGTGAAACCGCCAATCTTGCCAAAGCCCTGGTGGCCGGTGGTGCCGACTGCGTGCTCATTGCTTCCAATCCGCTTTCCACCCAGGACGATGTGGCTGCCGCCCTTGTCAAAGACCTGGGTATGTCGGTTTTCGCCATCAAGGGTGAAGACATTCCCACCTACCACAAACATATCAATATCGCTCTTGATCACAAACCCCATTTGATCATCGACGATGGTTCGGATTTGGTGGCAACTCTCTTGCAGGAGCGTCCCGCTCAAGCCCTGGAAGTACTGGGTACGACGGAAGAAACCACCACTGGTATCACCCGCCTGAAGGCCATGGAGCGCGACAATGCTCTCAAATTCCCTGCTGTAGCGGTCAACGATGCGCAGACCAAGCATATGTTCGATAACCGCTACGGTACCGGGCAGTCCACTCTTGATGGTATTATCCGCGCTACCAACAGGTTGGTTGCCGGACGCACCGTTGTGATTCTTGGCTATGGCTGGTGCGGTAAAGGTGCCGCCATGCGGGCCAGAGGCCTCGGCGCCAATGTCATCGTTACCGAAGTAGATCCCATCAAAGGTATTGAAGCGGTAATGGACGGTTTCAGAGTGATGCCGATTGCTGAAGCGGCTGCCCTTGGTGATATCTTCATCACCGTCACCGGCAACCGCCACGTCATCGACGCTCCTCATTTCGAGAAGATGAGAGATGGTGCCATTGTTTGCAATTCCGGTCACTTCGACTTAGAACTCAACTTGACCGCCCTTGAGAAAATGGCCAAGCACAAAAAAGAAGTAAGACCTCTTATGGAAGAGTTCGAATTGAAAAACGGCAATCGCGTTTACGTCCTGGCTCAGGGACGTCTGGTCAACCTGGCCTGCGCCGAAGGCCATCCCGCTTCCGTCATGGACATGAGTTTCGCCAACCAGGCTCTAGCCCTTGAATACCTGGTCAAAAACAAAGGTAAACTCGAGCACAAAGTACATACCTTGCCGGCACAAGTGGACCAGGAAATTGCTGCTCTCAAACTCAAATCTATGGGTGTCAAAATCGATACTCTCAGTTCTGAGATGACCGAATACATGAATTCCTGGAAGACCGGAACATAAGTTCCGGCAGGCAGTTATTCGTTAAAGAAAGAAGAGGACCGGCAACGGTCCTCTTCTTTCTTTAACTTCAGCGCTGCAGGCAGGCGGTTAATTTATTTTCTGGAACATGTAACCGATGCCGCGGGCAGTCAAGATCAAATCCGGATTGGAGGAATCTTCTTCCAGCTTGGAGCGGAGGCGGCTGATATGCACGTCGACTACTCTGGTATCAATGCGATGGTCGGGCGGATAAGCCCATACCTGCTGCAGGATTTCACCACGTGAATAAGGCTTGCCGGAATTTGTTACCAGAAGTTCCAGCAAACTAAATTCCATACCGGTCAAACGAATTCTTTCATTCTTGCGCGTAACCTGACGCTTGTTCAAATCAATCTTGAGGTTGCCAATGGTTATGACATTGGTGCTCTTACTCTGACCGACTTCCTGGTGTCTTTCGACAGTGCGGCGCAGTACGGCTTTGATACGGGCTTCCAGTTCGCTGGGGCTGAAAGGTTTGACCACGTAATCGTCGGCACCTATTTCCAGACCTTGAATACGATTGGATACGTCGGCGACGGCGGTGAGCATGATGATGGGGGTATCGGAAGTCTTGCGAATCTCGCGGCAAACTTCGTAGCCGTCCATCTTCGGCAACATGACGTCGAGTATGACCAGGTCTGGTTGAAAAGTGTTGAACTGCTCCAGGGCTTCCTGCCCATCTGCAGCCGTGGCCACGTTGTAGCCCGCCAGCTTCAATCTGGTTTCCAGAATGCGACGAATAGAAGCTTCGTCGTCTACTACCAATACCTTTTCCTGTTCGGAAGAGTTATCCACAGCTTAAGTCCTTCCTGCTATTGAACTGCTAGTTACGGCTGTTTTGAGCACCAGGGCTCGGGGACAAATATGGAGCCGATGCTCCCTTAGTAATGCTTGTCTGAATATACCACTTATTAAGGACGGCCAGGGTCTGCCGTGTCTCCTTTTGCAATGCTTGACAATGGCGGCGCCCCTCTCGGACGGCGCTCACCGGCCAACATTTGTGGCTGGTTTGGCCGGCGTCGCTCCAAAGTGTAGGTGAGCTAATTCACTCATATATAAGTAAGGATGGCGAGGCTGGTTGTCATGCGGGGCTCCGAAATCAAGACCTGTGTCCGATAAGGCAAGCGCCGATATTTGTTCCGACTGTCTTGGAAATTAGCAGAAAATCATGTCCCCACAGGCGGTGCCATGTGTATATGCCAAGCTTTTGCGAGGGATATCTGATGCGATAAGGCGGCGGCTTGACATGCATACTTACTACTTACGATCGTGCACCACATCTGGTTGTCAAATGGTGCATTGTGACAACTGCTGTCATGTCCAAAAGTGCCAACTGGGTGGGCTTCTTGGGGCTGCAAAGCGGCTAGTGTTAAGTCAGTGTTGAATGTATGACCGCTGTGAAAAAAGATTCGTGCACATATGCAGCAGTCGTGTTAAGCTTCTGTACTGGTCGGTCCTGTACCGGCGTTACCATGAGTGCTCCCAGTGTCAAGAAGTAGGAAATTAGGTCGGGAGTTCATAGAGGGAGAGTGGAATGAATAAGCCCCAGTTGAGCTTAGCTTTGAGTCTATCGTTAGTGCTGCTCCAGGCTAATACGCTGACTGCCAAGTCCGAGCCGCAAGGAGCTATCTGGCAGCGTATGTCAGGCTCTGCAAGCGCATCCGGAACCGGAGTAGCGAAAGCCGCGCAGCGAGTTGGTGCAACCAAGGTTGCCGCCAAGTCGACACGTGTCGCCAATACCGTTAATACTAGTAATACAAAAGAATTAGACCCCCATGCCATGCTCTTCCTTTCCGGAAAGAGCAGAGAGATTGGTGCCGGTGGAGCTGCCCCTGCTGCTGCTCTCACCATTCACCCGGCCTTGCCTCTCGATGAAATCAGCGCTGCACCTGTCGGTGTTGCCACCATGGGTGGAGACATTAAAGTGGAGCCCATTCAGGTGATGCCGGAAACGGTACAGGCTGAAGCTCCGCGTATCGCCGCTTTGCCTTCGACGGCATTGACCACTGCCTCGTCCAAGCAACTGGTAGCCCAGCTTGCTCCCGACCATGTGCTGGCTCAAGCTGACCACTCCACCTTGACCCCCCAGCCCATACCGCCGGTGGTGACAGGCACTCTCGATTTCGAAGAGTACAAAGTAACCAATATCCTCGACCTTAAGGTTTCCCAGTCCCGTACCTTCAAGCTCAAAAACAAAATTGTCCGTACCTCTATATCCGACCCGGGTATCGCTGAGCCGGTAGTTGTTTCTGAGAACCAGTTGGTACTGCTCGGCAAATCCGCAGGCACCGCCACCATGGTGCTGTGGGATGACGCCGGCAACTCGGTAGCTCTCGACCTGCGCGTCAGCCGCGACTACTCTCAGTTGCAAGCAACCCTGCGTGAAATCGACCCCCGTATCATTGTTAAGGCTTTCTCGGTTGGCGGTTCTGACCGCGTACTCCTCACCGGAGATGTGGACCACCCTGAATCCATCATTAAAGCCTTCGCTGCATCCAACGTATTTATGGATGACCGTGGTATGAACATCACGGTTTGCAACAGCCGCATCGTTACCGGCCGTATCGGTGAAACCGGTGGTGCTGGCGGCGGTGGCGCCGGTGGTACAGGTCAGCTCGCTACCATCGGTAACGTCGACAGATACACCTACTTCGGTAACAACGCCAACAACATCGGCAAATCGCAAGTTATGGTGTCCGACGGCGGCCGGGTGACAAGCCTTGTCAAAGTTCGCAAAGTGCCGCTCATCGTGTTGCATGTCACCTTCCTCGAGATGAATACCAGCTCGGCTCGCGAACTGGCTATGAACCTTGGTTTCGGTGTGTCGAACGCTTCCTTCTCCTTCGGTATCGGTGGTACCACTCAGACTACCGGTGTCAACACTCCTTTCGGTTCCAACCCCGGTATCGGGCAGTTCCAGACAATGTTGCCCGCTACGGCTGTTAACAGCCCCTTCGGTCCCAACACCGTCACCCAGATTCCGATTCTGCCTGTCACCAGTGACCTGCGCGGTGCTGTAGTCAACCCGCTCCGGTTTACTTCCGGAACTGGTACCACTCAGATTGCTCAACCTATTTTGTACAGCGCCAGCCCTTTGCTGGGTCAGGCTAACCTGCTTGGTTCTCCCGGCGGTGTTAACTTCACAGCAGGCCAGGCGAGCAACCTCTTCACCGGCATCAGTAACTATGGCGGCAGAAGTGTGTTCTCCTTGAACCCGACCATCCAGGGTAGTATCGGTAGCCGCCGTGCTCGTATCCTGGCTGAGCCGACTCTGGTGACCATTTCCGGTGAGCGTGCCTCCTTCCTGGCCGGCGGTGAAATTCCGATTCAGCAGGCTGTAGCCGCAGCTGGTGCTGCCCAGCAGTCAGTGGTCTTCGAACCTTTCGGTATGAGAATCAACATGATTCCTGTGCTGCAAGACAACGGCACCATCAACCTGGAAGTTTCTCCTGAAGAGAGAATCCTCGCCAACGACCTCGGTATCCAGCTTGGAGCCATCGGTTCCAACAGCCGTGTTCCTGGTTTCACCACCAGAAAGACGCAGACCATCGTTGAGCTTAAGCCCGGTCAAGAACTTTACATAGCTGGTTTGGTCACTGCCAACACCGGTAGAGAGATAGCCAAAATGCCTATCCTCGGTGAAGTTCCCGTGCTTGGCGCCCTCTACCGTTCCAAAGCTTTCAACAAAAACGAAAGCGAATTGGTCGTAGCAGTCAGACCGGAGATCATTCTCCCCGGTACTCCCGGACAGCTCAAGTTGCCCGAAGAGATTGGCCGTGTAGAGGGTCCTCGCGACATGAACATGTTTGCTGTTGAACCTACGGTCATGGACGAGCGCTACTACACCTCCGGACGTTCGGAGCGCAACCAGAAGACTTCTCCCACTCTGCCGGAAGGCGCACCTATTCCTGATAACGAATAGACTGTTAGAGTCAGAGAAAGCGTTAATGCATTGGAAGGGAGTGGGCAACCACTCCCTTCTTTTCTAAGAAAATTTAATTGAGAAAAACTGTTTGCCACTCTCCCTTGACATACATATTTCAGGACTGCTTACTACCTGCGATCGTGCACCATATTTGGTTGTCAACCGGAGTCTTGTGGTGCTCATGTCTCTGGCTGGAAGGGCAAGAAATAGCCACTACCAGAGATGCCAGGAGATAAATGTTAAGTGAGTGTAGAATGTGCGCCTGTCCTGAAAAAAGATTCGTGCATTGTCTGGGCAGTCGTGTTAAGCTTCTGTACTGGTCGGTCCTGTACCGGCTTTACCATGAGTGCTCCCAGAGTCGCAGTTTAAAAGAAGTCAAGTCGGGAGTTCGTAGAGGGAGAGTGGAATGAATAAGCCCAAATTGAGCTTAGCTTTGAGCCTTTCGGTGTTAGCGCTCCAGGCTAATGTGCAATCCGCACTGGCAGCGCCGGAGGGTGCCGTTGGTCAGTTCGCTCCAGATCAGGTTATAGCCCAGGCGGCTGCTGATCAGAGCGCCTATGTAACTGCTCAGCCGATACCGCCAGTAGTGACCGGTACAGTTGAGTTCGAAGAGTTTAAAACTACAAGCGCAATCGATTTGAAAGTTTCCCAATCGAGAACTTTCAAATTCAAAAACAAAGTTGTCCGTACATCCATCAGTGACCCTGGTATCGCAGAACCGGTAGTTGTTTCTGAGAACCAGATGGTGCTCTTGGGCAAGAGCCCCGGTACCTGCACCATGCTCCTCTGGGATGACGCCGGCAACTCCATCAACGTCGACCTGAGAGTTTCGAGAGATTACTCGCAGCTTCAGGCTACCTTGAGAGAGATTGACCCCCGTATTATCGTCAAAGCCTATTCAGTCAGTGGCTCTGACCGTGTGCTATTGACCGGTGATGTCGATCACCCCGAGTCCATCATCCGCGCTTTCGCAGCCGCGAACGTGTTCATGGATGATCGCGGTATGAACATCACCGTGGCCAACAGCCGTATCGTTTCCGGACGTATCGGTGAAACCGGTGGTTCCGGCGGCGGCGGCGGCGGCGGCGGTACCGGCCAGCTCGCCCAGCTAAACACCGTTGACAGATACACCTTCTTCGGTAACATCCCCAACAATATCGGTAAAGCCCAGGTAATGGTTTCCGACGGCGGTCGTGTTACCTCCCTCGTGAAAGTCAGAAAAGTTCCCCTCATCGCCCTGCACGTCACCTTCATGGAGATGAACACGGCGGCTGCACGTGAACTCGGTACCCAGCTCGGCTTCGGTGTTGCCGGTCGTGGCTTCGCCTTCGGCGTAGGCGGTACTGCTCAAGGTGCTTTCAACAGCGGTAACAGCTTCTCTTCCAACCCCGGAACTCGCTTCCTGCAGGGTCTGACCACTGCTACTAACGGTGTCACCTACCCCTATGGCGATTACAGCAACCAGGTTGTAAACGCTATCGCTAACCCGTTCCTGAACGCTCTCAACCTGCCTGGCTTGATTCCCAACACTGGTGCCGGTACTACCAACACCGGAGCCTTCGTCGGTGGTCTCACCCAGGCCCAGCGCATCTTCCTGAGCAATCCTCAGTATGGTGGCGCAGTGCAGCCGGTCAGCTTCATCAACGCTGCCGGTAACGCCCTCGGTATCGGTCAGCCGGTACTGCTTGGCGGTCCTGCCACCCTCCTGGCTCAGTCCATCCTTCTTGGTGCCCCCGGTGGTGCTGCCTTCAACCCGGCTAACTTGCTCAACATGTTCACCGGTATTTCCAACGTAGGCAACGGCTCCAGCGCTCAGTTCTCCTTGAACCCGACTATCCAGGGCATCATCTCCAATGGACGTGCTCGTATCCTGGCTGAGCCCACGCTGGTAACCATCTCCGGCGAGAGAGCAGCCTTCCTGGCTGGTGGTGAGATCCCGATCGTTCAGCAGATCGCTACTGCCGGTGCCGCTCTGACATCAGTCACCTTTGAGCCCTTCGGTATGCGTATCAATATGATCCCCGTACTGCAAGAGAACGGCACCATCAACCTGCAGATCTCCCCTGAAGAGAGAATCATCTCCCAGGCTCTGGCTTTCACCATTCCCGGTTCGAACGCCTCCATCCCTGGTTTCACCACCAGAAAGAGCCAGACCATTGTGGAACTCAAGCCCGGTCAGGAACTTTACCTGGCAGGTTTGGTCAGCTCCAACAACGGTCGCGAACTCTCCAAGCTGCCCATGCTCGGTGAAGTTCCTGTTCTCGGTGCCCTCTACCGCTCCAAAGCTTTCAACAAAAACGAGAGCGAACTGGTTGTGGCTGTCAGACCCGAGATCATCCTTCCCGGTACCCCCGGACAACTTAAGTTGCCCGAAGATATCGGCAGGGTTGAAGGACCGCGCGACATGAACATGCTTCAGGTCGAGCCCACAGTTGTTGACGAACGTCACTACACGAGCGGTCGCTCTGAGCGTCACCAGAAGACCTCACCGACTCTGCCCGAAGGTGCACCGATACCGGACAACGAGTAATAAGTCAGCCCGTCTGATTTGTTAGAGAATTGAAAGAGGGGGGATATTATCTCCCCTCTTTCTTTTAGCGTCCTTCTAGAGCCACATAGAGGCTCCCTGAAGAAAAGACCCGCTCTCTTAATGAGAGGGCGGGTCTAACATTTGAAGATGAGTGGTCGCCTTTTAACGGCGGCGGCTGGCTTTCTTGGTGAGCTTGGCTTGATTGGCCTCGAAGTAGTTGAGAGTTTCCCGGGGATACTCGTCTGATAGGCTCTTGAGGATTTGCTTCACGGCTTCTTCAATGAATTGCTCGCGGTTATAGCGAGGAACGTAGACATTTGCCAGTCCTGATTTGTCGATGATGTTGAGAAGTTCTTTCTCTGATAATCTGACCATGGTGGTCATGACTGTGGTGTAAGCTATTTCTCTCTTCAGTTTGAGAGCGTCAAAAACCTCTCTTACTGTGGTGGTCGGGTTGGCAAGTTTCCAGACCAATTCCATGATCTCGCATTCGAGATCGCCGAGAAATTTTTGCAAACCTTCTTGGTTTATACGGAATGAAGCGTTTTCGTCTTGTAGTCTCATGATAATTCTTCAGCAACAACTACAACCCATCGTAACATATTCTGCGTACCAGGATAGTAATATTTTGCCATGCATATTAGTACCTCTTCCGGGCGGTCTATCGGACGGTAATCTGTATATATAATCCTTATTTGGTGAATTTATGGCGCTTCGACCGGTAGTCTTCCTTGATCGCGACGGCACCCTCAATGTGGAGGCCGGATATATTCGTGATTTAGCTAATCTGAATTTAATTGATGGAGCTGGAGAGGCTGTCCGGCTCATGAACGAGGCCGGTCTTGCTTGTATCTTGACCACCAATCAGACCGGTGCTGCTCGGGGCTACTATCCTGAGTCCCATATCCTTGATCTCAATAATCGCCTTCTGAAGCTCCTGGCTGATGCCGGTGCTCGCCTGGATGCAGTTTATTATTGTCCGCACTTGAGTGCCGAGGAAGGGGGGCAGGTGAGCCCCTTCAATATCGCCTGCGATTGCCGTAAGCCCGGCACGGGTCTTGTAGAGCAGGCTTTCCGTGAGCATCCGGATTTAGACCGTCAGTTATCGTTTGTAGTGGGAGATAAGGCAACTGATGTGGAGTTAGCTAGAAACTGCGCGGCCAGGGGCGTTCTGGTGGAGACCGGCTATGGCAGAGAAGTTCTGGCCGGTACCTATCAGTGGAAGGTAGAGCCTGATTTTCAAGCCGGTTCTATAGTGGAGGCCGCCAACTGGATTATTGAGCAGGTTAAAAGCCGTGTTGCAAAAAGTTCGTTAGAAGCGTGAGCGCAGTAAGAGGCTGACTTCCGAGAGCAAGGACGGCATGTCGAAGGGCTTGGGCAGGTAGAGGTCGGCGCCCGCTTCCAGGGCCAGTGATTGATCGGGATGGGAGGTGGCCATGACGATCCAGATCTTGGACAGCTCTTCGTCTGATTTGAGGGCACGGCAGAGCTTCCAACCGTCCAGTTTCCTGCCGGTCAGGTTGGATTCGAGCAAAATAAGATCAGGGTGGGGCTGATAGCGAGCCAGTTCCAGGGCATCGTCGGCGGAGCTGGTCACTTGCACGTAATAACCTTCCAGGGCGAGAGTTTCCTGCAATAAACAAGCCATGGCGCCGTCCGGCTCTACTACCAGAATTCTAGTGGTGCGCTCCGGTACTTCGGCTTCCTTGCTTTCGCCTTCCAGGGCTAGAGTTTGCAGCATCATAGTGCGGCACTCATCGATGTTTTTATCGGAAATCCAGGCACTGCCTTGTTTTTGCTTGGCAAGATAACGGTAGTCGCGGGCGGTGGTGAGCACATCGACGTAGGATTGAAATTTCCTGACGGTACTGGATACGATACCAACGGCGATGGAAATGAGGGGCACGCGCCGCCGTATGCCACCACGGCCGGTGGAGATCAGATAACCGCGTTCGATGTCTCCCTTTGGATAGAAACGTGAGCTGATGCTGTCAAATTGCCGACAGATGAGTTCCGCTCTTTTTTCTGCCAGCTCCGGTCTGGTCACCATAAGGAAGTCGTCGGCCTCGATATGTCCCACAAATTCCGTTTCGTCGGCGATATCGGTGAGAATGGCGGCCAGGGCTTTGATCAGTTGGTCGCCTGCCAGGTCTCCATAGGTTTCATTGTAGACACGAATTTTATTGAGGTCGATAGAAAGAGCCGCCCAATGTCTATCCGAATAGAGACATTGATCAAGCATGCGTCTAATTAAATTGGGACCGGGAAGCTGGGTAAGCTGGTGGGAGAACTCTTCCTGTCTTCTTCTCAGGTGGGCCAGCACCCTTATGGCCAGCTCGTTTTTATCGATGGGATCGCCCAGAACATCGTCGGCACCGTAGCGGAAAGCATTGATGCGCTCGGTCACGTCGGTGGAGGGGTGCAGGAGCACCAGCACCGGCCTTGGTGGGGCTAATGTGGCCCGTACTTGTTGGCAATAGAGACGCCCGTCTCCACCTTCATCGCCGTCTAATTTATTGGGCAAGATGATGATGTCCGGGTGCAGGAAGGAGAGTAATTCGTTGGCCTCTTCAAAGGATGTGGCGGCATGTACCTTGGCACCGGTCTTCTCCAATACCTGCGCGAATTCCGCAGCCTGCCTGGGTTTATTTATGATGAGAATTACTGGTGTCGGTAGCAGCATCTTAACCCCTACCTCTTGCTGCTTGTTGTTCCGGGGTCGCTGCCGGCAGACGCACTGTGAAAGTGGTGCCGCCCGGTACGCTCTCGACAGTGATTTGTCCACCCAGAGCCAGTACTAGTGAGCGGGTGATGTAGAGCCCCAGTCCGGTGCCTTCGGTCTGTCTGACCAGGGGATTATCCAGTCTGCCGAATTTTGAAAAGACCTGAGGCAGATGTTCTTCCGGTATGCCCACGCCCTGATCTGCTACCGAGAATTCGACCAATTCGGGGGTGCCCTGTATGCCTTTGGCCGAGATAGTGACGGTGGTGTCGGCCGGTGAATACTTGATGGCATTGTCCACCAGGTTGGTGAGTATTTGTTCCAGCCGATCCGCATCGGCCCATACCGGCGTCAAGCCCGGCGGTACCTGAATTATGACCGTATGCTTTTTGGCTTTATCGGAGAGGTTTTGTTGCACTCTTTCGATGGCTTCGCGAATATCGATGGCGCGAATGGTGAGTTGTAACTTCTTTGACTCCAGTCTGGAGACGGCCAGAAGGTCTTCCACCAGTCGGGTGAGGCGGTCTGCTTGATCTTTGATGATGCCCACATAGCGTCTTTGCTGGGAGCTATCCAGCCTCTCGCCGGCTCTTAGAATTGTATCGGCGAAGCCTTTGATACTGGTGAGGGGCGTGCGCAATTCGTGGGATACGGTGCTGACGAATTCCGTCTGGGCTTGTTGCAGGGAGTTGGCCTGGATGACATAGATGATGGTCAGGTAACCGGCCAGCTCGGCTTTCTTCGTATCGTGGTAGACAGGGAAGTGGGCCGCCGGCATGACAAACTCGGTGCCGACTCTGGTCAAGACGGTTACGGTCTTGAGGGCCGATTCCTCCTCTTCTTCCTGCTTTGACTGTTCTTTGCCGTTTTCTGATTCTTCCGCTTCCTGCCAGTCGGCAACCACAATTGAATCAAGAGGGCTGCCGATCAACTCTTCAATGGGGCTGCCTACCAGCTTGGCGAAAGAAGGATTGGTCGTGGTGATGATGCCGGCCGGATTTGTGACGATCACAGCATCGGCCGAGTACAAAAGGAGGGTACGGTAGATTTCTTCCGTTTGCAGAGACATTTTGTTTAACTTGGGGGGGAGATAGCCGCGGGATGCTCATGCGCCCCTGAGGTTTAAGGTAACACTAGTTAGAAATGCTGGGAGGCAATACAAGCTATCCTTAAGATTTAAGAGGGGCCAGGCTGCAATCTCTACCGCCGGTTTGCCGCCTTCTTACGGTTCGTCAAGGCAAATCTTAAGTTTCACTTTCGAAATTAGCTTCCGGCTCGGGGTTTCTGATTCCGTCCAGAGGCGTTTCCTGAGAGGTTAGCTCAAGAAGTTCCTGGAGGCGTGCTTCGTCGGTTAGATAGAGGAAGCCTATTAGGGCTTCAAAAGCCGTGGCCTGCCGCATTACGGATTGCTCGACATTGCGTCTGAAGCCTGAGACCTTGAGATTCCTGGCTCGTCTGACGATGTCCTGTTCCGCTTCCGTGAGCAGGGGCTTGAGATTGACCAGCAGTCTGGCTTGTTCTTTAGAGTTTACCCGGCCCACAACTTTGTTGTGCAGGCTCTTAACCGTTGCTTGTTGCAGCAACTCTCGCTCTCTCTCATGCAATTCGAATACCGCGTCTCCCAGGTGGGCCAGGCTGCGCAGATCGATTTCTTTTACCAGGCGCAGCCTTTCAATCTTATTTAGATCGGGTCTGAAGCCCAGGTTAAATAGCATTCTTGGAGTCCAGCCCGGCGGCTGAATTTTCAGTCAGCTTGAGGGGGGAGCGAAGCTCGGCGGGCAGGTACTTGCCGGTCAGATTTTCGAAAAGGGCTTTGAGCGCGAATACTGGTAAGGTACCGGCCATGCGTTTGAAACGCCATGGTTCTTTCTGCAGTCTGTAGAGCCACTCTAAATGAAGCTTTTGATAAGAAACGGGGGCTCGCTGGACAAAGCCTGTCCAGACATCAAAGGAGCCGCCCACTCCCACCATGACTGCCTCTGGAAAGAGCTGGCGATATTTGTCGATGACGAATTCCTGTCTCGGTACGCCGAGGGCTACCAGTACCAGACCTGGTTTCAGGGCTGCCAGAGCGGACATTACTGATGCTTCCTGATCGGCTTTGAAGTAGCCGTTTTGATAAGCAACTACGTTTAGCCCCGGGTGCTTTTGCGGCAGTATTTCCTTGAGCTTTTCCATCACTTCCGGTCGTCCACCCAGGAGGGCCACTTTCTCTCCCCGTGCCGCTGCCGACTCCAGGGCTTTCTGGGCCAGTTCGATACCGGGCAGGCGTCCTGCCTGAGCGCATATGCCGCCGCGGTTTTTCAAGGAGAGGACCACGCCGGCGCCATCCGGTACTATCAGGTCGGCTTTTTTGATTATGTCGCCCAGTTCTTTGTTGTTGATAGACTGCATGGTCATCTCGGCATTGAGTGTGACGACGTGCATTCCGCATTTGCTCTGCCAGAAGCCTTCCATCAGGCTTATGGCCGTGGGCATATCGACCAGATCGACGGGATAGCCCAGCACGAAGGCGCGGTTAATAGTTTGGCAATGGTTGGAGCTGACGTTGGTATTCACTGTGGTACTGCCGGTGGTGAAGGTGACTGGCTTTTGAACTCATGTTCAGGAAGAGAGCATTTTAGCGATAAGTAACTGGTTCTGACAAGCGCCCTCCCTGGCTGTCGCCAGCCGCTCTTCAATGATTCGGCGCCCTTGCGGTTCTGCCTTTGCCTGCCTGGCCAGGGTAGCTTCCCAGGCATCTTGATCTACTTGTGTGGCCGTCTCATAGGGCAGGGATGGTTGTTGGAAATAGTCGAGCACATGTTTGACCTTGGGGTCATAGGAAATGCCCACCACCGGCACCTGGGAGGAGAGCGCCATGATCAGGGAGTGCAGCCTCATGCCGACGAGCAGGTCCAGGTTGGCGATTAAGCTTAACCATTGGCTTGGTTTTTCTATTTTGAGCAAATTCGGTTTTACAAGCTTGCCGCCCAATTCCAGCCAGATTGCCTGGAACTGCTCCAGGGGTTTTTCGTCTTGATTGGCCTGCAAGGGCAGGGGCATCAGTCTATATTGCGGGGAGAGCTGCTTGTGCATGGCTATAGCCAGGCTTTCTATATGTCGTAAGCTGAAGCCGCCGCCGTCTCTCAGCGAAAGTCCCACAAGCTTGTCACCGCTTCTCTTACAGTTCTCAATGGGCTCCATCAGGTCTTGTTCAAGCTCGGCCCTGGGGAGCAGCCAGACGGGATCGCCGGTGCGCTGTGAAACATTTGCCAGCCCCCATTCTTTCAATAGGTTTAGTGAAGTCTCATCACGCACCGAGATTTGTTTTGCTTGTACCAGTGAGAAGCGGGTCAGGGCTTTTCCCAGAGCACTTTTGAGAGGACCAAGACCCTGGGCATAGATGAGTGTGGGGGCGCCGCAGAGGGTGGCCAGGGAAATAAGTCCGCCGTAATAAATCACCGACTTGACTGATTCACTGTCCTGGAATAGTCCGCCGCCGCCGCTTATAAACAGTTTACACTGCCTGAGCAAGACCGCTATTTCAGATAGCTGCCAGCGGTTTTGCGCTCTCACGCCAAAGCGGGCCGCGGTGCTCTCAGGATTTTGGGAAAGTATGACTATATCCTTTGCCGGCCAAAGGCTTTTTAGTTCCCGCACCAGTTCTTCCAAGATGGCTTCATCGCCTAAATTGTCGAACCCGTAATATCCTGAGACGACGATTAGTTGCCGCACAAACACTGCCACTTCTAGCTTTACTTCAGGTTGATTCTAGCAGTTTTCGGCTAATATTAGTGCTAGTGCCTGAGTGGAAATATCTTATGGGTCTTGAAGATATATGCAATGTGATGGAGCGCGGTTCGGCTGCGTCCTTTGCCGGCGCCGACACTGATGTCAACTGGTTCCTGGTGCAGCCGGCATCTGTGGATGAGCTGGCTAATCTCTTCCACATATTCAGTGAGGCGGCTCTGGTGCCTTACTACGACCCGAAGTTGAAGAGCCTGCTTGCCACTGACACAGTCTTTGTTGATATGAAAAAGCTCTCGGCCGTAACTGAGAATGTGGTATCGGATTTGGTTATGGGCGTGCAGTGCGGAATTACGGTTTTTGAACTGAGGCGAGTTCTTTCAGCGCAAAAGCAGATCTTTCCGGTATCAAGGGTTTACGACGATCTTAGTCTCGCTCAACTAATGGCACTGGGAGACTCTGGGGCTTGTGAGTCGGGTTACGGGCAGTTGCGCTCCAATGTCCTCGGTTTCGAATTTCTAGATACTCAAGGGCGCCGCACTAAATGTGGTGGCAGGGTGGTGAAGAACGTCACCGGCTATGACGTAAGCAAATTGTTTGTGGGCTCCGGTCGGCTGGCACTGCCTTATCTGGTTTACCTGCGGCTTTTCGCCAGAGCGGAAGCTGCCGTTTTATTCCTGGCCCAGGGCCCGGTGCTGGAGCTTTTGCATTTTTCCTCCAGGCTTTTGGCAAGCGGTATCAATCCTTACATTTTGGAGTTGGTGCAGGGTGAGCAAGGAGAATTCAGCCTCTATATCGGATTGGATGGACCGACACCGATGGTGGAAGAACTGAAGGGATTGCTCGCAAAGTTGGCTTCAGCCGAGGGCTTGCTCCTTAAACAGTGCCCAGGTGAAGATGTGGAAGAGGTGAGCTTTGACGCTGCCGCTCTGGAGCGCCTGGAGGTCTTTCTTTCCCTGGAGGGGCTGGCTTTCGTGCTTCGCCATCTGAGCCTTATTCGAGCGAGAATAGGACCGGGAATAGGACCGGGAGCCGAGGTTGATAGCTGGTCGGTGCGGGTGAGACCGGCCACGGGTAGACTTATCATTGATTGTAGCTCTTACTCGCAAGAGACGAATTGGCTTGCCGCCATGGAAGCAGCGGAGTATTATTTGACTGAGGCTTTGAGGCTCTGGAAGCAAGAAATAGAAACTTTTTCTCCGGCCAGGCGCGAGTTCTTTCGGTGGGAGAATTTTTCCATTATGAAGCGAGTGGCTGGTCGCCTCATTGATACTACTGGTGGTGAAACTCTTGCCTCGCCTCCTCAGAAAATGGGGGCGTCCATTGTCGGTAGTCTGGAACACGGACTTGATCCCCGGCGACGCTTCCATCCTTTTGTCTGGGCGGAAAAGTCTCGCCTTAGCCGGGTGGGAGCCATCGAACCATGAAGGAAGCCTCCGACTGCAAATTGGAAGGCGCTTGCGACGGGCCGATTAACTTGTTTAATTTGCAAGTGGCACCGGATCTACTGTCCGCCTGCATTCATTGTGGCTTGTGTCTGCCGGCCTGTCCTACCTATCTGGCCACCGGACACGAAAGTCAATCGCCCCGGGGCAGAATCTATGCCGTAATGAAGAGCCAGGGCGGGCAGGTAGAGCGAGCCCTCGATCATCTTTCTACATGCCTGGGCTGTCTGGGCTGTCAGACTGCTTGCCCCTCAGGGGTGCAATACGAGTCGATACTGGAGCAGGTGCGGCCGGCTCTGGCCGCCAGGCGCAGTTGGCCTGCCCGCACAGCCATGCGCCTTTTCTTTCGCCTACTGGGTAATTACGGGCTCCTGCGCTTGCTCTTCATACCGGTGCGCTTTGTTCAGCGTCTTTCTTTGGATCGCCTGCCGGAAGTATTGGTGAGGCTTTGTCCTTTCCTCAAGGGTACCTGGCTTGGTCGCCTTGCTTCCTGGCGGCAGTTTACTCCGGCAGTACCGGTTCACAAGAGTTTGCCTGCCAGGCTGGCCGGGCAGGGGGCAGAAAAGCCTGTGCCGGTGCAGTTCTTTCAGGGCTGCGTCATGGACATTTTCTATAACCAGGTTAATCATGCGGCGATGAAAGCCCTGGCTGGCGCCGGTCTCACTTGTAATCTGCCCCGGCAGACTTGCTGCGGTGCCCTGGCCTTCCATGCCGGCGATGTTGATATTGCCCGCCAGTTGGCAAAAGAGAACATGGCTCATTTTGAGAATCTCGGCGGTGAAATTGTGGTTGCATCCGCCGGTTGCGGCGCCATGCTGAAAGGCTATGAACACCTTTTTGCCGAGGGAGAGCCCGAGCGAGCCCGGGCTGCTCAGTTTTCCCGGCGGGTGAAAGATTTTTCTCAGGTTATGGCCAGCCATCTGCCCCCTCAGCCGCAGAAGCGTGAGAGCGGTGCTAAAGAGGCTCCCCGGGTGGCATATCATGCCGCCTGCCACCTTGCCCATGCCCAGGGTGTAAGGGCCGAGCCGGAAGCCGTCTTGAACCGGCTGGCCGCGGAAGGTTGTTTGAAGCGGGTGCCCCTGGCTGATGCCGAGCATTGCTGTGGTTCTGCCGGTATCTATAATCTGCTTAATACCGAGCTTTCCTTGCAGGTTCTCGAAGCCAAGATGGACAGCCTACAGGCCTCCGGTGCGGAGGTGGTGGTTACGGCCAATCCCGGCTGTCTCCTGCAACTGGAGGCGGGAGTGCGGGCCAGAGGTCTTAATGTCAAGGTCAAGCATCTGGCTGAACTTTGCCGGGACTGAGATTCTCGTAAGCGAGAACATTATTAGAACCGCTCTATCTTTGGGGCTGAGCCGTTTTATCCCTCTATAATTTGTTTTGTTGAAGCAAGCAAATTAGAGGTCTGATGAAGTCTGAGGTATTGGTCAAGCACCGGAAGCCCGATCTTTTCGAGGATGATATTCCCGATCAGCGGCTAGAGCACTATTTGACCAAGAAAGTGGTGGCAATCGACACCGAGACTCGCGGACTGATCATCCGCCGCGACAGGCTCTGTTTGATCCAGATATGCGATGAAGACGGCGTCGTCAGTTTTGTGCGCTACAGCGACAAGGAAAAGATGAGTGCGGATGCTCAAAGCAATATCAAGACTCTTTGCCATGCACCCACCGTCACCAAGCTTTTTCACTATGGCCGGTTCGATCTGGCGGTACTGAAGTATTACCTGGGCATCGACGTCAATCCGGTTTTCTGTACAAAGATTGCTTCCAAGCTGGTGCGAACCTATACCGATCGCCACAGTCTAAAAGAGTTGGTCAGGGAATTGCTCGGCATCGAACTCGATAAGTCCGACCAGACAAGTGATTGGGCTCAGCCTCATTTGACTGATTCTCAGTTGGAGTATGCGGCCAACGATGTACGTGTTTTGCTTCCTATTTACGAGCGCATTCATGCCCTCCTGGTGCGGGAAGGTCGGCTTGACTTGCACCGTCGCCTTTGTGAGGCGCTGCCGACGGTTTGTGAACTTGATTTGATGGGATTTAAAGATATTTTCGAACACTAAATTTTGGGGCCGGTGTTAACAGGGGAATGAAATGGAAAAGCTAATTTACGAAAAATCAAGAGCAGGAAGACGTGCCGAGATTTTGCCTAAACCTCAGGTGCCGGTGAAGGAGTTGTCTTCCTTCATTCCCGCCAAGTTTCTGCGTGAAAAACCGCCGGCTCTACCGGAAGTCGGTGAGTTGGATGCGGTTCGCCACTTCGTAAGGCTTTCTCATTTGAACCATTGCATCGATACCGGTTTTTATCCCCTTGGTTCTTGCACCATGAAATACAATCCCAAGGTTAATGATGCCATGGCCGCGCTGGAAGGCTTCCGCGACTTGCATCCTCACCAACCGCAAGACCAGATTCAAGGTGCCCTGGAACTTCTCTATAATCTGGAACGGTCGATTTCGGCCGTGGTCGGACTTCCTCATGTGACCTTGCAGCCTGCTGCCGGCGCCCATGGCGAGATGACCGGCTTGCTTTTGATCAAGGCTTATTTCGAAGCCAAAGGCGAGACCAAGCGTAAGAAGGTAATTGTTCCTGATACTGCCCATGGTACCAATCCCGCCACCGCCGCTCTCATTGGTTTTGATGTGGTTGAGATCAAGAGCAACGATCGCGGTCTTGTAGATCTTGATGCTCTCAAGAAAGTGCTCGGTCCCGATACCGCGGCCATCATGCTGACAAACCCCAATACACTTGGTTTGTTCGAAGAAGATATTATGGAAGTGCAGCGCCTGGTGCACGAAGCCGGCGGCTTACTCTATTACGACGGCGCCAATCTGAATGCCATCATGGGCATTGTGCGTCCCGGCGATATGGGCTTCGATGTCTGCCACTTGAATCTGCACAAGACCTTTTCCACACCCCATGGCGGCGGCGGACCGGGCGGCTGTGCCGTGGCCTGCCGCGACCTTCTGGAACCCTTCCTGCCCAAGCCGGTCATCAAAAAGGAAGCAAACGGCTTCAAGTGGGATTTCGACCGTCCTCAGTCCATCGGAAAAGTAAAAGGCTTCTATGGTAACTTCGGCATTCTAGTGCGGGCCTACGCTTACATCCTGGCCCACGGCGGCAATGGTCTCCATCAGGTTTCCAAAGATGCCATCTTGAACGCCAACTACCTCAAGGTCAAACTCTCCAGAAACTTTGTGGTGGCCCACAGCCAGCCCTGCATGCATGAATTCGTTCTCTCCGGGGTGAAGCAGAAGGAAAGAGGGGTTGCCACTCTCAATCTGGCCAAACGTCTGCTCGATTACGGCGTACATGCCCCCACGGTTTACTTCCCGCTGGTAGTACCCGAGGCTATGATGATTGAGCCCACCGAGACCGAGAACAAAGAAACTCTCGATCGCTTTGCCGAGATCATGGTCACCATCGATAAGGAAATCGATGAGAATAAAGAGCTGGTCTTGAGCGCTCCTCTCAAGACACCGGTCGGTCGTCTTGATGAAGCGACGGCTGCCCGTAAACCTAATTTGCGCTGGACTCCGAGCCCGCAGGCAGTCTAAGAGCGTCCTTCGACAAATAAAAAAGAGAGAGCGGACTGAAAAGTGCCGCTCTCTTACTTCTTAGACTTCCATGACGCTGTCGTATTCGAGTCTTAGCTTGATATAGGTCTCGCGTTCTTTGAGCCTTGCCAACTCTTTCTTTGTGCCTTTGATGGGAACCAGGCAGGTGAGCGCCACCAGGTTGATAAAGAGAAGGGGAGTGGTGGCTACCATTATCTTTGTCACTTCATCGCCGATGTACTCGAAATAGCATTTGAAGGCAATGAAGAAGCCAATCAGGTTAATAACCAGAAAAATGACGCAGTGCATGGCCAGGAAGAATTTTTCGCGAATCATCATCATGTAGATGGTGTTCATCTCTTCCCTCAACTCCGGGGCAATACGGCGGCTTTTCTTGCGGGCGAAACTGGGCATGGCCTGTGCTTTCGCTTTCTGCGCCTGCTCTTTGTTCAGTCTGTTAGAGGCTTCGATATCTGCCTCTGATAGCCTCAGAGACACCTGCGAGAGGTCTTCCACGAGACTTCTCCCCGTGCCGGGAGGCAGAGTTTTTTGAGCTTGCGGGGCGCCACAATTGCCGCAAAATTTAGCGGTAGTCTCTATTCTGCTGCGGCAACGGCTGCATCCCACCACTTGGGGGGTGATTGAATTCAGGGGTTGGCTGGCAAAATTGGAATTGGTCAGTTCGCCGGTAAGCAAGGCACGTACCTTTAGGGGTGGGCTTGTCGGAAATTATGTTCGTTAGAACTGCCTGGCTGTTTTGGTGCAGTAGCAGTTCTGTACCTCTTTGCATTGATATTTTGCAGCCTGGATGCCCAAATTTGGGGCACCCTAGAAACTTTTAAGCGTTTCCGGGGCTTTTAGTGGGATAAACCGGGCAAAAACGCCCTTGAAATGCCTGAATTGTAAAGTGGCTATCTGAGAGAGCCGGTCAGAGCTGCTGCCGTCTTGATCAACTTGATGGCGGCCTGACGGTTGAACTTGCCGTCGTTGAAGACTTCTTTGAAGATAGTCTGGCTCAAAACCTGGTTGTTCTTCATGACCAGACGGTGTGCAAAAGGCATGGCCGCATCCACGAAGTTGAACTTGGGATTGATGGTGAGAGCGATGCCTTCCAGGGTGAGGAGGGCGCGCATAACATAAGTGAACTCGGAAGGCAGCCGGAAGGGATAGTCGAAGCAGACTTCTGAGAAGTCGAAAAGCATTTTGCGAAAACGCACGCGGGTAAGCCCGTCGGCGAAGCGAGCATCGATTATGGGGGTGAGATCGCGGCAGAGCGCGTCCCGGTCGGCATCAGCATTGAGGAAGCCCATACCGACAAAGTCATCCACCAGAAGGCGGTATTCTCTCTGCACCGTGTGCAGGAAGGCGTTGACCAGGTGTTGTTTCAGTTCCGGAGAGAGTCTGCCCACCATGCCGAAGTCGAAGATGCCCACCCGGCCGTCGGCCATGACGCGCATATTGCCCGGATGCGGGTCGGCGTGGAAGAAGCCGTCTTCCAGGAGCTGTCTCAAGTAAAAGTTGGCGCCGGTGCGGGTGATTTCCTCGGGATCAAGACCCATGGCTTTAATGCCTTCCACATCGGTAATACGCAGACCGGAAACATACTCGATGGTGAGAACGCGCCGTCCGGTCAGCTTCCATATGATGCGGGGAATGTAGATACGATCCAGATTGCGGTAGTTGCTTCTGAAGGTGTCGGCGTTGCGGCCTTCTCTGATGTAGTCGACTTCTTCCAGGATAGTGCGGGCAAATTCCTCTACTACTCCTGGCCAATCCGTGTGTCGGCAGAGGCTGGGGTACTTCATTACTTCATCGGCAATGGCGGCGATAATCTGGATATCCACCACGATAATTTTGGTCAGGTCCGGCCTTTGCACCTTAACTACCACTTCCCTGCCGTCGAAGAGAGTGGCTTTGTAAGCCTGAGAGAGACTGGCTGCGGCAATGGCAACCTTGTCGAACTCTTTGTAGAGGGTCTCGGGTCTGGCGCCCAGTTCTCTTTCTATGACGTCCTGGGCGATTTCATAGGGGAAGGGATCAACGTTCTCCTGCAGTTTGGCCAGTTCAAGCATGGCCGGCAGGGGCAAAAGGTCGGCCCGGGTGGAGAGGGTCTGTCCAATCTTGATGAAGGTCGGGCCCAGATCGTGCAGTCTTCGGGTCAACCAGCGACCCAAAAGCCGGTATTGTTCGTAATCTTCGCTCGATAGGGCGGCTTCTTCCTTATCGACGGCCTCCCCCATGGACTCCTTGGCCCGCTCAAACTCTTCCACGTGGTAGCGAGAAAAGCCTCGGGTGGCCCAGATGATTGTCCAGACTATGGGCAGCACACGGTAAGCAGCCTTGAAACCCTGCAGTCTATATATGCGGGTCATGACCGCCACGGTGGACATGAAGAGTTTCCAGGCGGTGACGTCCCGGAATGATTCCCTGATGGGATTGAAATCTAGATTCTCGTCCAACGTCACTTCCGTCTATGCCACTCTTGCGCCAGGGGTGAATTTCGGCGGTTGCGAAAATTCACTGGTCCCTATAAGTGTATAGACTTATTTGATGTTGTCACGAGGAAAAAGCATAAATTTAAGTTTCTAGTGACAGAACTTAAATCATTACCTGACCTTGGCTTTGGGTTCGCCGGTTTCCTAGGAGCGTTTATTGAGGGTCTCGGTCTGCAGAGAGATGATTTCCTTTATGCCCTTATTGGCCAGGCTCATGAGATCCGCCAGTTTGGTAGGGTCATAAGGCTTGGCTTCCGAGGTCATTTGCAATTCCAGGATCTTGCCGGACTCGGTGAGGACTATGTTGGCATCCATTTCAGCCTGAGAATCTTCCGAGTAGTTGGGGTCGATCAAAAGCTGACCGTTGATTTGCACCACGGATACCGCTGCCATGTGCTCAGTTATGGGCAGATCATCGAAGACGCCCGACTTTCTCAACTTGGAAAGGGCATCGTAGAGGGCGATGAAGCCGCCGCAGATACTGGCACAGCGGGTGCCGGCGTCGGCTTGCAGCACGTCGCAGTCGATGGTGATGGTGCGCTCGCCCATGGCTCGCCTGTCGATGACGGCTCTCAGGCAGCGGCCTATCAGTCTCTGAATCTCGCTGGTGCGGCCGGAGGGTTGACCGCGGGTCACTTCCCGCTGGGACCTGACCAGGGTTGAGCCCGGCAGCATGGAATATTCGGCAGTTACCCAGCCTTCCCCTTTTCCGATCAGGAAGGCCGGAACGCGTTCTTCAATCTTTGCCGTTGTGAAGACTTTTGTGTCGCCAAACTCAACGAGGACCGAGCCATCTGCGTTCTTGGTGTAATTGCGCGTAAATTTAACCGGTCTGAGCTGGTCCCACTGTCGGTTATCGCGCCGCTTGAGCATGAATTTTCTCGCTTTCTGTCTGGGTTCCAAAGCAAGCGGTCTGATAAGTATAAACCCAGAATGCCCGGTTACGATGCTTTTACGGCGAATTTCCTTTTCTATTTAGTTCTAATTCAAAAGAAAGCTCCGGTTATTCAGTTATTCAGCTCTGGCGTCCGAAGCGCAGCCGATTTACCTGGGCCGTGCCTGTGACCATGAGCTGTTTGCCCGGCACGACCTTGAGGTTGGTGAAGCTGAAATGGATGTCATCAGATTTCTGACCCAAGTTGGAGAGATTGTTTATCTTTGCCACCAGCATTTGCGAAAGCTGGGGGGAAATCTCCTGTCCGGCCGTCATGAGTTTGGTGTCGCCCACCTGCACCCAACCGTCTTGCAGGAAAAGGCGACTTTCTACCTGGGCGGAAAGGGGAACGGCGAGCTGGGCCAGACCCAGTTTACCGGTGGCCGAAATGTTGACCTTGTTGGAATTGAGCAGGGAAATATCGGCGGTTTCCATAGTCAGACCCAGGTTACCGGCGCCTGCTCCCAGTAAATTAGCCAGTATGGCTGCCTTTTGACCGGCGGTGACGGAAAGTCTATTCAGCGTAGTTGGTGCCTTGAGAAACTTATTGAGGCTGTCTTGACTGATGAGAGCCGTGACCTGAGCTTCAGCCGGGCTTCTAAATTGCAACATCTTCTGGTTGAAAAGCAGCCCTGTATCGAAGTTCAGGGCTCCCTGAGTGCTGAGGGTGAGCTTGTCCACAATAAAGTCGTTCAGGTGGGCACCTTTCAGTTCCAGGTCGAGACTCTTCAGTTCACCCTGGGTCAAGTCCATGTCTTTGGCGGTCAAGTGCAATTTGTCCGTGGAGCCGTTCAGGAACTGACCGTCGGTAAGGTCAATTTCCAGCTTCCCAAAGCGACCGGAATTTACATCTACAAAAGAGAGGGGCGGGGCGCTCAAGGCCTGGGGGGCGGTAGGAGCGGCAGGTGGCATGGTAAAGAAGGGCAGACCCGGCAGGGGCGTGGCACCGGCTGTACTGTTTGTACCAGTTGTACCGTTTGAGTCGGCAGAACCGGGCAGGTCGGGACCCTGAGCCATGGCTGTCTGGGGCAGAGGCAGAAGACAACCAATGGCAAAAAGCCCAGCCAGTGTTTTGCTTTTCAGAAATTGACTCACTTTTATTTCCGCCTTTTCCTTTTGAGGACTACTTGGATTTTTAATATCGGTCTTCAGGACCTTCAGGTATTTAGAAGAGCAAGATTAGTCCGTAGTTCCCATTTCTATCCTTAGGCCTTGCTCAAATATCAAAAGACCCCTCTTTTGGAGGGGCCTTTTAAATATCCGAAAATTCTCTTGGTAGAGAACTAGTGGGATTCGCCGGTGCCGGTAGCAGCAGCATCGGTGGCAGCGCCAGTGGTGGCGGCAGCATCGGTAGCAGCGCCGGTGGCAGCAGCATCGGTAGCAGCGCCAGTACCAGTGGCAGCAGCATCGGTGGCAGCACCAGTGGTGGCACCAGTGGTGTTGGATTCGCTTCCACCGCCACAAGCAGCAAGAGATGCTACGAGAGCGAGGCTAGCGCCGGCCAAAGCCAGGTTTCTCAAAGTAATCATTGACTATTCGTCTCCTTCTTATCCTGATGAGTTTGCCTGATGAGTTTGTATCTGAAACAGATTTACTTTTCCGTGACAGGTCTCTCAGAGTGTCAATTGGAGGCAAAGTTTAGTAAGTTTTGCCCACCTGAAATCGCTCGAATTATACAGGTATTCCGGTGCAAGTAAAACCACTTGAAATGTGGTTGTTTAATTATCTGTCATTTGCGGTCGGAAAAATATTGAAAGCCCCTGCTGTGAATATGTTTTGACTATTCATTGGGCGAGGGCTTTGGTAAAGGGCGCGTTACTTTGCAAAGAAGTCTAAAGATGGGCAATCTTGGGGCAACCGACTTGTTGGCATCCCGGGCCCGATGGAACCTTTATTGACAGGCTCCCTCATGCACCCACTAAAGACTTTCCGCTCATCTCCTGCGGTTGTGTCAGTCCCATTACGGCCAGTACGGTGGGGGCCACATCGGCGAGGGTGCCGTCTTTTAGGCGGTTTGTAGCGCCCACTAGCTTGAGGGGATCGTCCTGGGGCTTCTGGAAGCTTGCCACTATGAGCGGTACCGGGTTGGTGGTGTGAGCAGTGTGCGGTTCACCGGTCTGATAATCGATAAGTTGTTCGATATTGCCGTGATCGGCGGTAACCATGAGGGTGCCGTTCGCTTCCTGCACGGCCGCAAGTAATTGTCCAAAGGCGAAGTCTACGGATTTAACTGCTTCCACAGCCGCTTCCATCATGCCGGTGTGACCTACCATGTCGGGATTGGCAAAATTGAGCACTATAAAAGGATGCTCGCCCGACTTGATGGCCTGGCATGCCAGTTCGCAGACTCGCGGTGTTTGCATTGAGGGGGCCAGGTCGTAAGTGGCTACTTTCAAGGACGGCACAAGCTCTCTTTTCTCGCCGTCAACAGGTGCCTCCTTGCCGCCATTGAAAAAGTAGGTGACATGGGCATATTTTTCTGTTTCGGCCGTGTGTAATTGTCCAATATGATGACAACTGAGTACTTCCGGCAGGGTATTGTGCAAATCTTGCGAAGGCAAAACCTCGGGGTTGAAAGCCACCGGCAGATTGAGGGAAGAGTCATACTCCGTCATGCAGGCATAGAAGACCTCTGGCAGAATCTCTCGCTTGAAACCTTCGAATTCTTTCTGAGTTAAAACCCGGCTTATCTGTCTGACACGGTCAGGGCGAAAATTGAAGCAGATGACACTGTCACCGTTCTTGATTGGAATATTATTGACAATTGCCGGCGTTACGAATTCATCGCCGACATTTTTTTCGTAAGAGTTTTCTACGGCGCTGACGGCTGAGTCGGCCCTTTCGCCAAGACCCTGGGTGAGTGCCTGGTAATAACGCTCGGTGCGTTCCCAGCGCTGATCTCGATCCATGGCGTAGTAGCGCCCGCACACCACACCTACTTTTCCGAAGCCAAGTTTGTCCAGCTTTTGTTCAAGCTCTCTCATAAAGCGCTTGGCGGAGCGCGGCGGCGTGTCGCGCCCGTCCAGGATGGGATGGACAACCAGGTTGGTAATTCCGTGCACCCGGGCCAGTTCAAGAAGACCGTCCAGGTGGTCGGGGCTGGAGTGCACACAGCCATCTGAAACCAAACCTAATATATGTAGATTGCCGCCGCTCTTTTTGACATTGTCCACGGCTTCCACCAGCACCGGATTTTTGAAGAAGGTGCCATCTGCCATGGTATTGGAGATGAGGGTGAGCTTTTGCACTACTACCCGCCCCGAGCCCAGGGTGAGGTGCCCCACTTCGGAATTACCCATGAGACCTTTCGGCAAGCCCACGAATTCCCCGGACGCCTGGAGCCGGCTGAATTGATATTTGGATTTCAATAGATCGTAGTTCGGGGTCTTGGTAGCCAGAATGGCGTTACCCTTTGTTTCTTTGGTAATACCCCAGCCATCGAGAATTGCCAGTACGAGAGGTCCCATGTTCAACACCCTTCGGCTTACTAATTGCTTTTAGTTTGCCAGTTTTGCCATTGTAATTCTGTAGAATAGTCCGATATCAGTCGGTAATCCCAAAGTTAGATTCTAGATCATTTGTCCACATGCCAAGCCTCCTTTACTCAAATTGCAAAATTGGCAGCAAGATCTCTGTGCAAATCTACTTTTGCTTACCTTTTGATCGGCATCGCCGATCGCTTATTTCTTTCTCAGGCAATTAGTATCAAATATGGTGCCCGACAAGCACAATTCGCCAAGCTCCAGGGATGATCATTCAAATTGGATTGCCGAAGTTTCTCATGAGTTGAGACTGCCTCTGGCTAATATCAAGCTGCTTGTTGAAACGCTTCTAAGTGGCGCGGTTGACGAGCCGGCTACGGCCAGGCGTATGCTCGCTCGTGCCGATGAGGAAGTCAGTCGTCTGCAGAATTTAGTCTCAGACCTGCTGTCACACGAAAAACTGAGTAAGAGCGGTTCTACAACCGGCACCATGGTTCTGGTGTTGCATAAAGTTGAAGCGGCGCTGGAGACTACTCTGCCCCTGGCCCGCGCCAAGAATATTACGGTGCGGGTGGAAGTGGAAGAGGGTACCCAGTTTTGCGTTGACGGAGATCAATTGCATCAGGTACTGGTCAATCTCCTCGAAAATGCCATCAAGTTTACTGGTGAGAACGGGCTGGTGACTGTGCGCGCTTCGCGCACGCCTCTTAAACTGGAAGTGGAGGACACCGGCATCGGCATTGCTGAAAGCGAGATTCCTAAAATATTTCAGCGCTTTTACCGCGTTGATAGGAGCAAGACCAGGGGCTCCACCGGACTTGGCCTGACTATCGTCAAACACATTGTCGACTTACACGGCGCCAAAATTTCAGTTAATTCCAGAGAGGGAGAGGGCACCTGCTTCATCATCGAATTTCCTCAAACTCAGTCAGAGTCAGGCATCGGGGGCTGAATAGAAGAGCATGGCAGTGAAGACTCGCATTATGGTCGTAGACGATGATGAAACCATCATCGATACCCTCACCTTCAACTTCAAGCGAGCCGGCTATGAGGTGATTTCCTTCAACCGGGCTATGGAGGCCCTGGCCGGATTCAATGATGCCAAGCCGGATCTGGTCATGCTTGATTGGATGATGCCCGATATGAAGGGACCGGATCTCTGCGCCCTTTTGAGGGAGCAGGCACCTGAGATGCCGATCTTGATGCTCACCGGCCGTTCCACTCCCAATGATATTGCCCATGGTCTCTCCTCCGGCGCCGACGATTATCTGGTCAAGCCTTTTTCCCTGGTGGAATTGATGGCCCGTATTGAAGCCTTGTTGCGACGCAGCGGCAAAGGGCGCAAGTTCAAACCCTTGAGCAGCGGACCCATCGTGCTTGGCACTTTGACTCTGGATGATGAGGCGCGGCGGGTAACCTACGAAGGTCGAAATATCGATTTGTCCCCCAGAGAGTTCAACCTTTTGCGGGTCTTGATGATCAACGTAGGCAAAGTGCTGACCACCGAGTCTCTGCTTGATAAAGTCTGGGGCACCGATTTCGATGGCGATGTAAAAACCGTCGCCGTACATATGCGTTGGCTCAGGCAGAAACTGGAGAGCGATCCCAAGTGTCCGAAGTTACTTGAGACCGTGCACCGCTCCGGTTACCGTCTGAATAATCCGGCTGACATGGCCAAATGATAGAGATGAGATCTCGGGAGTAAGTAAAGTGAAGGGTGAATCGATAACTCTAATAAAAGAAGAGGTTCTCACCTTGGGACGGTTGGTGGAAACCACCGTCTACGAAGTGACACGCATGCTCAAAGGAGACAAGAAGGCCGACCTGGCTCTGGTGGAGAGGCAGGAGGAGGAAATTAACCGACTCTGTCTGGAAATCGAAGAGAAATGTGTTGACTTGCTGATTGCCAGGGAGGTCACCCACGGGGAAAGAGAGATTCGAGCCCTGGTTTCCATTCCTATAATTGCCGCCAAGTTGGAGCGACTGGCTGATCATGCCAACCGCGTTGCTCGCTTCGCCACGTGGGCGGTGGAAGATCAAATTGAAATTCCGGAAGAACTGCCGAAGATGGCAGCCAGTGTATACCACATGGTGCAAGAGCTCTTGCTTTGCTTCCTTACCGACTCGCCCTCCAAGGCTAAGGAGATTCTAGCTTCGGACAGCAATGTCGATTACTTGCATGATCTCTTATCCAAGCGTCTGCTTTCGGATCTAGGCGAACAGGAGAGTGCGCGGGCCCAGATGAAAGCGCAATTTCTCTTCTGTGCCCGCTTCCTTGAGAGGATGGGCGACGCCTGCACCTCGATTGCCAAGCGCGTATATTTTCTCTCCACTGGTGAGAGAATTAGTCACTGAAAGTCTCTGCAAGTCACATAAGGTTCAATTTTTAAGGGTCAGTTGAGGTTTCATTGCCGGCATTAGTATTAGCTGGAGAGGAAGAATTTCTTCTATATAGAAAGCTCGAGGAGTTGAAGGAGAAACTCCTCGACCCGGCTTTTGCCAGCTTCAACTATCAACGGCTGGATGGCGCCGTGAGCGGCAGTGATGTGGTGGATCTGGCTGCCTCCATTCCTTTTGGACCGGGCAACAAGGTGATTATTTTTGATCGCTGTGATTGGTTCGCCAAAAAGCGAGCCGGTAAATCCGACGACAAACCCAAGACCGGCAAAGGTGGTAAAGCTTCCGGTAAAGATTCCGTCGATGAGGATAAGCTTGCCGAAGCCCTGGCCGGCTTGCATCCGAATACCTATTTGATATTCGTGGCAACTCAAAACTTCGACTCTACTTTGCGACTTTCAAAGCTGGTTGCCCAGCATGCCAAAGTAGAAAAGTTCGACAAATTCAAGCACTGGGCTGGAGGCGAGGCCAGCACGGAATTGAAAAATTTTGTGCAGAAGGAAGTGCATCATTTTGGCGCCACCATAGACGAAGATGCTGCCTACTATTTGATAGACGGGCTGGAAGCCAATTTGCGCCACATTCACAAAGAGATTGAAAAGGCGGCAACCTATATTCTGCCGCAGACTCATATTACACTTGATGTTGTCAAACGGTTGAGTCCGCACAACTCTCAGATTTTCGCCGTTACGGAATACTGGCTGGCCGGCAAGCACGAGCAGACTTTGAATTCGCTCAGAGAGCTGCTTTCAAAGCAGAATGCCATGGGTGTAATTGCCGCCTTGCAGACCTTATTGAGCAAGTGGGTGCAAATAAAAACTCTTTGCGAGGTGGAGAAAGAGAAGCTTCCCTATCATCCGGGAGTACAGAGAAGAGATTTGCCCTCCCATGAGCTTGCCAAGCGCTTGCAGGGTTCTCTCAAAGCCCACCCCTTTGCCCTTGAGAAGGACATTAAGCGGCTACAGCCGGTATCTCTTGATTTTCTCATCAGGAAAAGGCAGGATTTGACTCGTATGGAGCAGATGGTTAAAACCGGCTTGATGCCGGATTTACACGCCCTGGAGTTGTTCTTCTTCGGCGAAGAGAAGCGCCGGCAATGAGTTATTCGGAAAGCAGATATTTCAAGGGGGCCCCGTGAGCGATCCTAGTTCCAATTTCGTGCAAGACGAGATGAATGTCAAAGACACCTGGCGTGTCTTTCGCATGATGGCTGAGATGGTGGAGGGGTTTGACGAGCTTTCGCGCATCGGTCCGGCGGTATCGATTTTTGGAACGGCACGTTGTAAACCGTCGGACCCGGTGTATCTAAAGGCAGAGACCATTGCCAGAAAGCTTTCGGAAAGAGGTTTTGCCGTGATCACCGGCGGCGGACCGGGCGTGATGGAAGCCGGTAATAAAGGGGCTCTGGCTGCCGGCGGCACCTCGGTAGGATTGAACATAATCTTGCCCAGGGAAACCGGACCAAACCCATACCAGACCAAGTCTTTAGACTTTCGCTATTTCTTTCTGCGCAAGCTCATGTTTGTCAAGTATGCCGTTGCTTTCGTTATTTTGCCCGGCGGCTTCGGCAGTCTAGATGAGCTGTTTGAAACCGCTACTTTGATTCAGACCAAGAAAATTAAAAAGTTCCCCCTCTTTCTTGTTGATTCCAAGTTCTGGAATCCCATGCTTGACTGGCTGAAAACCGAAGTAGTGGAGCGCGGCTATCTCGAGCCTTCCGAACTTGATCTGTTCACTGTTATTGACGACCCCGATGAACTCGTGGACCAGATTGTCTGGTGTGAGAATGAAAAGTGTTACTTGCGTCCTGACGGTATCCGGGGCCGACGCAATGCCGAAGACGACATCTAGGCAGGCATTAGTCTGAGCCGCTTCCTTGTGGTCTTGGGGAGACAATGTAAGTTTTGATTTGTGATCTTGCCCGATTCGATATGCCTGATTAAGGAATGTGGTAAAAACGCCGGACTGAAGGAAAGTCACCTCTATAATCGAAGGCTATTAATCAGTTATTAGATAGCTGTGCTTGAGGAGACAGGGCCTTGAAGATTGCCGTATGTGTTAAAGCCGTGCCCGACACGGAAGCTAAGATTGCCATTGCCGATGGCAAGAAGAATATTGATTTCAATGGTGTTCGTTTTATTACCAGCCCCTACGATGAATTTGCCATCGAGGAAGCTCTCAAGCTGAAGGAAAAGCTTGGCGGTGATACCACTGTAATTTCCATGGGCGGCAATGAGTGCACCGATGTGTTGCGCGACAGCCTGGCTCGTGGCATCGATAATGCCGTTCATTTGAACGATGCTGATTTCGCCGGTCTTGATACACTCTCTACGGCCAAAGTTCTGGCTGCTGCCATTAAGGATGGTGCCTACGAAATAGTCTTCGTCGGTCAGCAGGGTGTAGGCGGCGACAACAGCCAGGTGCCGGCAATGCTGGCCGAGTTGCTCGGCTTTGCCCAGACCACCATGGTGGTTAAGTTTGAATGCGACGGCACCACTTTCAAAGCCGAGCGCGAGATCGAAGGCGCCCATGAATTTGTTGAAGGCACTCTGCCGGCCGTGATAAGCGCCCAGAAAGGTCTGAATGAGCCCCGTTACCCCGGCATCAAAGGCGTTATGGCTGCCCGCCGTAAAGAGATCGCCGTCAAGGATGCTAGCGCTCTTGGTGTTAAAGGACAGGTAGGCGGCGACAAGCTCCAGGTAACCATCAAAGAGATGGCGCTGCCCCCCGAGCGTCCCCAGGGTCGCAAGATTGAAGGCGACCCTGATTCGGCTGTGAGCGAACTCGTCAATCTTCTGCGCAGCGAAGCGCACGTCCTCTAAATTTCAATTATCTGGAGAAAACAAATGTCGCAAGGAATTTTGGTATTTGTAGAAGAGCGGGGCGGCTCGTTGCGTAAAGCCTCTCTGGAAGCTCTCTCGGAAGCCGGTCGTCGCATCGGCGCTGTTGGCGGCGAAGTAACCGCCGTGCTCATCGGCAGTGCCGTCAAAGGTCTGGCCGCTCAGCTCGGTAAATATGGCGCTGCCAAGGTAATCGTAGTGGAAAACGGCGCTCTGGAAAAATACAGCACCGAAGCTTTCACCCAGGCGCTTTCGGAAGCGGTGAAGAAGACTTCTCCCAAGTATGTCTTCGCAGCTTACACCTCCATGGCTAAAGATTTCGTTCCTCGGGTGGCGGCCCGCCTTGATGCTCCCTGCGTATCGGACGTTATGGATTTTGTGGTGGATGGCGCTAACCTATGCCCTGTGCGCCCCATGTACTCGGGCAAAACTTTCGGGACCTATGAAATCAAAGCCTCTTTGAGTTTCATTACCTTGCGCCCGAACGTTTTTGCTCTGGCTGAAGGTAGTGGCGATGTGGCCTCTGAAGAACTGTCCGTGGAGTTTGCCGCTCCCAAGGCCAAGGTGACCGAGGTGCATGCCTCCGAAGGTGCTAAGGTAGAACTTTCCGAAGCTTCTATCGTTGTATCAGGTGGACGCGGCATCAAAGGACCGGAAAATTGGCCGGTCTTGCAGTCTCTCTGCGATGCCCTCGGTGCGGCTCTGGGAGCCTCTCGGGCTGTTGTGGACTCGGGTTGGATCGATCACCAGTTCCAGGTGGGGCAGACCGGTAAGACCGTCTCTCCTCAGCTCTATATCGCCTGCGGCATTTCCGGAGCTATTCAACATCTGGCCGGCATGTCCTCTTCCAAAGTGATCGTAGCAATCAACAAAGATCCGGAAGCTCCCATCTTCAAGCATGCCACTTACGGTATCGTCGGCGATGTGCTGGAAGTGGTTCCGAAGCTTACCGAGGCTGTGCGTAAATTGCGCGAGCACAACTAAATAGCTGAAGGTCCTGATTAGTCGAGGGGAAGTACCATGGTACTTCCCCTTTTTTCTGGGAGCTAGTGAGCATTTGAAGATAAACCTGGGGCAATCCAGATGAGGGCGGCCCGCAAAGCTGTGTGTTCCTAGCGGTCGTTGGTGTAAGGTACGGCCGGCAAGCCGTCTAAGGAAAAGATAGTGAGGATGGGGTTATTACCCCATCCATAGCGCACATAGCGGGGCGCTTTCACGTACTTGCATTCCAGGAAAACCGTGTTGCCTTCGATTTTTGCATCGGCATCGAAGAATTTGTGATCGTGACCGGCCAGGGCGAAACCTTTTACCGGTTGCTCACCTTTAGCCATCAGACCGCGGCCTGCATTCTTGAAGACGACCTTGATTCCTTCGCCTTCATTTTCAACGTATTCGACAATGGGGTAGAGGTAGGGCTTGGGTACTTTGTAGAGTGTAGCCAGGGTGGAATTAGCTACCCGTTTGGCCAGTTCTTCTACGCTCATATAGATACTGCCGCTCTTCATGTCTTCATGGCAGAGGTCGGTGGAGACGATCAGGTAGCTTTTGGGTGCGATTCTGGCTTTGTATTGAGTGTGCCTGATAGAGGCTGCTGCGCTCATGTTTTCTTTGTCGGCGGTCTGGGAGGGCTGGGCACCCATTTGAACGTAGTAGAACGGCAACTGCTCTTGAGCGAAAAGCCTACGCAGGTCTTTGAGCAAAACCGGGAAGAGGGTTTTGTACTGCACCGGAAAATTCAGGTCGCTTTCACCCTGGCAGAAGAGAACGCCCTTCAAGGGATAAGGAGCCAGTGGTGCCAGCATACCGTTAGAAATGCCGGATGCCATATTGGTTAGACCGGTTGCCGGTTCTTTCTTGGGATCGCTGGACTGGCAGTACTCGTTCCAGAGCTTGTTATAGAAGTCTTCATCGAGGGCGTTTTTGGCGGCCATGCTTCTGGTATCGCCGTTAGTGTCAAGACCGGTGGGGGAAATCCATGATTTAATCGGTACTTTAGGCAAGCTTACTTGAATGATGCCGATGGGCTCTCTTACGTGACGGTGCAATTCTCTGGCAAATAGAAGACCTAATGCCGAATAGCGCGTGGCCTCGGCGGAGCCGGCACTCACCCATTGCCCCTCTCCGATAGTTTCAGGATTGCGCTTCAGTGAGACCGGCGGTTTGAACACCATTATGTCCGCGGGCATAGCCAGATTGCCGTCGGCTAATTCTCCGGAGCCGAATTTTTTCTCCAGTGCCGCTTCATCTTCGAGAGCGGCGTCAACCACGGCTTCTCCTGCTACGAGCCAGACTTGACCAAAGCGGATGTTCTTGACGGTAATTGTGTTTTGACCGGTTACCTTCATGTCGTAGGTGCCGCTCTGCGGTATCATCGGCAGTGTCAGTACAAATCTGCTTTCTTTGCCGACAACAACTTGTCCTTTGGCGGCACCCAGTTCAACCGTCACTACTTCACCGGGTAGCGCTGTGCCGAAAACAGTCACCGGTTTGTCTTTTTGAAAGATGGCACCATCGCTGAAAATCTTTGCCAGGGTGACTTTTGCTTCCGCTTTCGAGAGGGGCATTAAGAAGCTAAGTGCAGTAGCTAGCAGGATGAGTGCGGAGCGTCTGAAGTGGGATTCCGTTTTTGTCATGGCTTAGTCTGCTTTGTGTATGGTGTTGGCTTGGACGGTTGAGTATTTCTGAACCACGTAATTTTCTACCAGGTTGATGAAATCTTGGGCCAGGGTAGAGCCTGAGAGTGTGGTCTTATATTGTCCATCTACGTAGACCGGTGCACGGGGCTCTTCACCTGTACCAGGCAGTGATATGCCTATGTCGGCATGCTTGGATTCGCCCGGACCGTTTACAATGCAACCCATGACCGCTACTTTCATGGTTTCTACGCCGGGGTAGGACTTTTGCCAGTGGGCGCGCTTTTGCGTAAGGTGCGCTTCGATGTCTCTGGCTAGTTCTTGAAAGACGGTGCTGGTGGTGCGTCCACAGCCGGGGCAGGCTGTCACCTGGGGTTTGAAGGAACGGATATCGAGGGATTGGAGAATTTGCTGGCAGACCTGCACTTCCTCGATGCGAGGTGCGCCGGGCTGAGGCGTAAGGGAGACGCGAATGGTATCGCCGATGCCTTCAAAGAGCAGAATGGAAAGGGCGGCCGCCGATGAAACCGTGCCCTTCATACCCATGCCGGCTTCCGTCAGACCCAGGTGCAGTGCCAGATCGCATTTCTTGGCCAACTTGCGGTAGACCGTGATCAGGTCAGGCACCTCTGAAACCTTGGCGCTCAGGATAATCTTGTCGTTGCTCAGTCCGTAAGAATTGGCCAGTCTGGCTGAAGAAAGCGCACTTTCTACTATGGCTTCAATCAAGACGGCGTGTCCGTCCAGGGGCTCTTTACTGGCGGCGTTCTCATCCATCATGGAAGCCAGTAGATCTTGATCGAGTGAGCCCCAGTTGACTCCTATTCGTACCGGTTTGCTCCATTTGATGGCGGCATCAATCATTTGTTTGAAATTGTCGTCGTGCTTCTCGCCTCTGCCGACATTGCCCGGATTTATGCGATATTTTGCCAGTAGTCTGGCGCAATCGGGAAAATCGGAGAGAAGCAAATGACCGTTGTAGTGAAAGTCACCGACCAGGGGCACGCTCACTCCCTGTTTTTCAAGCAGTTTGACGATTTCCGGTACGGCTTTAGCCGCTTCTCTGGTGTTGACGGTGATGCGGACAATTTCTGAACCGGCATTGTAGAGATCGATTATCTGCTCGGCCGTAGCCGCCGGATCTTCGGTGGGCGTGTTGGTCATGGACTGGACAAGCACCGCATGGTCGGAGCCGATGTATTTGTCGCCCACCTGGACCTGTCTGGTTTTGCGTCTGACAATTGCCGCTTTTGACATGAGCCTCTGTATTGCCTTATCTGTGTGCAGATTCTTAGATGATTTTACCGGGCTGAAGGTGCCCGCCATCTGAATATTTCACAAGAAAATAACAGGAAAGTCGCCTGAGCAGCTTCTGTGCCTTAAGTTCGACTTATCTTGGACTGCTTTTCCCTGGCTAGAAGCCGGAAATTTAGCGGTTTTCATGCACTGAGGCAGTCGACATCGCTTTGCCACAGTTCCGGATGTTCTTCTCTGATGCTCAGGGGCAGGATGCGGCTTTCTCGTTTTTTCTTTTTTACTATGTCGCTTTGTTGCTGGGGACCGACAATCAGGTGATCTAGAACCGATACGCCCAGAAGCTTTCCGGCATCGATGAGGGTGCGGGTTGTGGTCAGATCTTCCCTGGAGGCGCTTAATTTGGCGCCGGAGGGATGATTGTGGCAGACTAAAATGGCGTAGCTGTTGGCAACCAGGGCGGCCTTGAAAACCTCTCGGGGATGCACCAGCGAGGCTGATAAGGTGCCGTGGGAAACCTCGTGCAGACCAATTACTTCGAACTTGCTGTTCAAATGCAGGGCCACGAAATGTTCTTCCGGGGCAAAGCAGAGAGGCTCAAGCAGTTTGGCTGCGTCTAGGGCCGAGCGTATTGAAGGAAGCGGATTTTTTTGTTTCTTCTCTTCTTTGACCATCATTAGTTTGAAGACCGGTAATTTGTAATTGAGGTGGTGAAGCATCTTCCCTCCTTGAGTTCAGTCGGCAGTGGATATTAAATAAGACGGTGCGGCCACGAAAAAAGTTCATGACCACACCGTCTTTTTATCTTCCTTAGCTATGGCAAAAGTCTCTAGACTTTCTGCGTCTTCCACACTCCCGAACGGAATCTCAGAATGGCCAGCATGCCGATTACGGCTGCGGAAGCGGAGATTCCTATCCATATTCCGTTTGTGCCCATATTATAGTTGTGCACAAGCAGGTAGGAGAGCGGTAGTCTGATCACGGTCAGGCAGAGTATGCCAATCCACATCGGCCACTTTGTATAACCGGCACCGGTCATGGCTCCGAAGAGTACAATCCAGCAGGCTACCAGAGGTTGGCACAAACCGACTATGCGTAGATAATCGGCTGTAAGCATTACTACTTCCCTGTCTTGTGACATTAAGCGAGCGATTGGCTCGGCATTGATGTACATGACGATGGTGATTGGCACCAGGAAAAGGAGGCTCAGTTGTGTGGCCTGCCAACCTGCTTTTTCCGCTCTTTCCGGTTTGCCTGCTCCCAGGTTCTGTCCGATGATGGTTCCCACCGAACAGCCGATGGCATGCAAGGGCAATGTACAGATCATCTCTTCCAATCTGAAACCGATAGTCCAGGCTGCCTCGGAATCGGTGGGATTCTGAGTGAGGGCAAAGATGGAGAACAGGGCAAAGTTTCCCATGACCCAGGCCAGATCCTGAATGCAGGTTGGTATACCGACATTCAAAATACGCTTCATCCAATCTAGAGTGAGCTTGAGCTCTTCTTTTTTGCCCCCGAAGATGGCACCTAAGGTGGGCGCCAGATCTAGCGAGCGCTTCAGGTCTGATTGAGTGAGCAGGACCAGGTTGAGGATAGTGCCGACCATGCCGCCGCCCAGCCAGGCCCAACCGATACCGGCTATGCCCATATGAAGCTTGAGGCAGAGGAAGAGGTCGAGTGAAACTATGACCACTGCCATGGCCAGCCAGTTGAGCATGGGCACTCGGCTATTGCCCACAGCCCGGAACATGGAGTGGGCCGTCCAGACTATGGTGAAGGGCAGTTGCGATAGCAGGTCGACCGAGAGAAACTGCCAGCCTAACTCTTGCACTGTGGCGCTGGCACCGGAGAGCATGAGCAGCGGCCGGGCGGCAAGCAGACCGGCGCCGGTTGAGAGCACACCAAAGACGATGGCAAAGAGCATGGACTGCCGTCCTGCTTCTTCCGCCTGTTCATAATCGCGGGCGCCCCAGAACCTACTTATGAGTGCCATACTGCCTGAAGAGAGAGCGACAGTCATGAGCAGCATGAGGAACCATATCTGGTTACATATCCCGATGGCTGCCTGGGTGTCTGAGCCTAACTTACCGGCTACCCAAACGTCTGCAAAGCTTGCCACCGACACGATTAGCATCTGCACAAGCATGGGCCAGCTCATGTGCCAGATGGCCGCCAGAGTAGACCCGGAGACGATAATCTCGTCTACGGAGAGCTTTTGCTCTTTCTCGTCTATCAGGGAGGACATTGGTTTGCACCGCCACTTTGGTCTTGTACCTTTCCGTTTACGGTTTTGGAACCGTTTGCGAAGAATATATTGTTTTGTAGTGATTGCTATTTGCGGGGGGAATTTATTAGACTACACGCAATCCCATATATATGGGAAGGGTTAATTACGAAGTTTGTCTTCTCATATTCGGATATTCTGAAGTCTCATTCAATGCCCCAAAATTCAAATCTGATTCCTCTCTTTGAGAAAATCTCCTATCGGAAGCCAGGCCCTGATGAGATTCGCCACGTTTGTTTGAAGCTTTTGCGCCTGGAAGATCCGGTCAGTCGCTATGCTCAGATTCGTAAATATGCCTTGCGCAGTCTGGCACCTGATAAAGATAACCAGAAGCAGTTCAAAGAACTTTCGCCCCTGGAAGTAGCGCAGTTTTTCAGCCTGGTCTGGGGTAGCGGCAATGCTTGGGAGCAACTTCTCAATGCCCTGGTCAGTCTTGCTCTGGCACTATCCGAATTGCGGCTTTACCGAAGTGGAGCCTTTGCCGTCTGGCAGAAGCAATGCCTGAATGAGCTGACCGAGGAGCAGTCCGAACGGGGGCGTATTACCTGCAATGGCGATACCGCTCTGCCCTCGCCGGTGATCAAGCTTATTCGTGCCTTTGAGAATTTGACCGATAGTCAGAAACAGTGGCTTTTCTTTCGCTGCCTGGCCAGTCCTGACTGGCTGCAAGCCGGTCGCTACGGAGTGGGCGCTGCTCCTGCATCGGCGACCGACATGGGTGAACTGAGCGGATTGAATCAGTTGAAGTTAGGCGTCTTGAGAGATTTATTGAAGGCGCTGGAGCAGTCCGCCGTTCAAGCGGATGCGCCCTCTGTGCACTGGCATTATTTTCAAACCTTGCCGGGAGCGCTTGAACCGCGAGTGGTCTTACTTGTGGAAGGTAATTCCGAGTGTATTATTTTGCCTCATGTAGCCAGGGTTATGAATATTGATCTGGCGGAAAGTGGAATTTTGCTTGTCTCCAGCGGTGGTGCCAGGCAAGTGGCTCGACGCTATTTGAATTTGCGAGATCTCTTGGGCATAGCGGTGGTGGCCGTGCTCGATGGTGATGCCCTGGAGGAAGCGGAAGTTGTGGAGGAAGCTCTGCGCCCCCAGGTTGATCTGCTGAGAGTGTTTGATGGCGGCGAACTGGAAGACAGCTTCAATCATGGTTATTTTCTCAAATGTCTTTCCGAGCAATTCGCCGGGCACGGCGTTACCCTGAGCGAGTCCGACTTTGAAATGGTGCCTGTTATCGGCAGTCGCAAGGAAGCTCTGGCGAAACTTTGTCGCCGCAGCGGTCTTGGCGATTTCGACAAGTTGGAATTTGCGCAGATAGCCGGTCGCAATCTACAGGAGCGCCAGCAAGTGCCTGCCTTTTTGCAAGAATTGATGCTGCAATTAAATGAGAAGGTGGCGCTGGCCAAAGCCGCAAGAGGAAAGCCATGACTGACGATGAGGCTATTGATAGGGGCGAAAGCGGGAATTTACCATCTCGGGCTTCCAAAAAGAAACTGAGCCCTGGGCTATTGGCTACGCTTTCTTCCACGGCCCTCTGGGTGCTGAGCCTGATTCTGGCCTTTACCATCCATCCTGGTGAGCCGCTTATCTGGCTACCTGATGCCCTTTTGCTCTTAGGTTTTGTGCCCCTGCTTCTGCTCTGGCACCGCTGGTGGTTAACGCTCCTGTTTGGATTGTTCAACGGCGGTATTGGATTTTTCCTGCTGCTTCTGGCCTGTTTTAATTTGAGCGACTTCCCTGCCGAAACGCGCGCCGTCGTCGGACCCGGTATTGAACATCTGGTCGGCTATCACAGTTGCTGGACCTGGATGGTGCTGGGCGCACTATCGACTGCAGTCGGCCTGGTGCACCTGCTGGTGAAGATCTGTCGCTTTCTTCTCAGCAAGAGCGGCAGCTGATTCAGCTCATTGTTAGAGATTCGGAGCCGTCGGCTTTTTGCCCAGGATCACTTTCTCGGTTCCGTCTTCGCGAATGAGCACGCGTTCCAGGAACTTCTTCTCTTTCTCGAACTTCTTCGGAACAGTGCCTGCTATTTTGTAGAGGTGCTGGAAGCCTTGCATGCCCTGATCGGCGAACTCTGCGTTTTTGGAAACAAACAGCCACTGCTTCACGACAAAGTTATAGAGTGCGGGATCGCGCTTGTCTTTCTGCTTGATCAGTTTCTTTTCCAGGGCCTCGGCATAGAGGATGCGACCATCCATATCCATCGGTGCCATTTCCACTGATCTTTGCAGCACCATTATGGCTCGATCAAGCTTGCCCATGCGCAGAGACTGCTCGCCTTCGATGCGCAGGCTGTTGGCCGTTGGTACTCCCAGTTCCAGAAACTGGTCGGAATGAACGACTCCGTGGGTGCTCTTGCCTATGGAGCCGGTGTCGACGATGAATTCTTGATCTACTTCGTTGGCCAGGGCGGCATTGCCCGCAGTCAGGGTGAGAGCCAGACCGGCGCTAACTATCTGCCAACAGTGGCACTTTTTCGATTCTACTTGGCTCATGTTGCTCAGCTTCCTTATGCCTCTAGTTTGCTCTTGTCTATCCGACATGCTCATCTCCTTGCGCTTAGCGTGATGCCTTGATTTTTTCTTCGCTTTTGGTTTTTAAGTCTTTTACAGCCTGGTTTATGTCTTTGGCTTTATAAATGAAATTGCCTGCTACAAGTACGTCTGCGCCCTTATCTACCACCAATTTGCCGGTATCGCTGTTGATACCGCCATCGACGGATATGTGCACGTCTTTGTGCCCGGCTTCATCAAACATGCGGCGCAGGTTGTCAATCTTATCCAGGACCGTGTCGAGGAACTTTTGTCCGCCGAAGCCTGGGTTCACCGACATGACCAGGACCAGGTCAATGTCCGCAAGAACATAGCGGAGAGTCTCTTCGCTGGTGGCCGGGTTCAATGCCACGCCGGCTTTCTTGCCCAGGCTGCGAATGTGGGAGAGGGTGCGCTGCAGGTGGTGGCACGCTTCCTGGTGTACGGTAATGTAGTCTGAGCCGGCCTCGGCGAAATCCGCCAGGTAGCGGTCCGGCTCGGATATCATCAAATGCACGTCGATTGGTAGTTTTGTTACTGCTCTCAAGGCTTTCACGACCGGCGCACCGATGGTTATATTCGGTACGAAATGACCATCCATGACGTCCACATGGATCCAGTCGGCGCCGGCCGCTTCCACGCGTGCTACTTCTTCACCCAGGCGGGCGAAATCGGCGGAGAGGATTGAGGGGGCTATGAGGGTCACGATAGTGGGCTTTCGGTTTGTTCCAAGGGTACTTCTTGACAGAGTCAATGATGACGCCAGGGCCAGGTCCTGGTCAAGTGGCTCCTCTAAGCATTGCCGGTACCGGTGGTGTGAACTTTATTTTAATGGCGCCTGTCGGTGTCGGCAAAAGCAGCGCTGTTCCGCACATTCAAGGGGTGTTCATTCTAGACTGTGGCTGCCAAGTGGTGTTTTCCTGCAATCATAATAAGATGCTAATAGCCGGCGGAGAAGTCTGCCTGGAACATTCTAAAATAGCTATTCTTAACTAATGCGGCTGATGCCGGGATTTGCTTCCCTCCCGAATTGCCGGGCACTCCACCCTCAAGTAAAAGAACCAGAACTATGCTAATTCATAAGCTTCCCGCCGAACTTCTCGAGTATCAAAAACTGGCAAAGGACTTTGCTGCTCGTGAGATAGCCCGGGTATCCGGCAAGCACGACCAAAGTGGTGAGTTTCCAATCGAATTGATTAAGTCGGCCTGGGAGGCCGGGTTGCTCAATATGTCGGTGCCCGAAGATTGCGGAGGGCTCGGTCTTTCTTGTTTGGAAGGGGCTGTGATTGCCGAGGAGTTGGGCTTCGGCGATAGTGGTATCTCCGGCAGTATTGAAGCCTCCGACGTTGCTCAGCGCTTCGTCATAGAAGTGGGAACTGCCGAACAAAAGCAAGAGTTTCTGGCGCCACTGATGGAGAGTCCTTCTCTGGCTGGCTATGCCATGGATACAGGTATTCGGGCCGGAAGGGTCTTCTTTCGCAGGGACGGCGATGATTTCTTCTTGAACGGCAAACACAATGCAATTGCCAATGGTGGCGTGGCCGAATGGTATTTGATTAAAGCCTACGAAGACCGGCGCGAACTGGCCGCCTCTGGTGACGCCTCCGAGCAAGAACTTGTCGGCGGCACATACTTCCTGGTCAGATCGGGCGAAGATGGTCTTAACTTTGACCACCGGCTGGAAACGCTTGGTAAAAGAGCCCATGTTATTTCTTCAGCGCGTTTTGAAGAAGTAATGGTGCCGGCCGGCGCTGTTTTGCTTGGTACCGGGCAGGCCGCACGCATCTACAATCAGTCTCTTGTGAAGACCTATCCGATCATCGCCGCCGGTCTGGTAGGAGTGGCTCGCGCCGCCATGGAACATGCCCTCAAGTATTCCAAGGAGCGTCAGACTTTTGGTTTGCCGATTTCGTCTTTCCAGGGCATCTCTTTCATGCTCGCCGACATGGCCAAAGACATTGAAGCGGCTCGCTTGCTGGTCTATCAGGCTGCGCAACTTGCCGACCAGGGTCAGTCTTGTATTAGTGAAGCCGTTTGCGCCAAGGCCTTTGCCCAGGACATGGCCATGCGGGTCACTACCGATGCCGTGCAGGTATTCGGCGGTTATGGATTCTCCAAGGAGTATCCGGTGGAAAAACTGATGCGCGACGCTAAAGTCGGGCAGTTGACCGACGGCACCAGCGAGTCGCTGAAAGTGAACCTGGGGCGGCAAATGGTTACTTCCGTATAGAGTTTGATCGCAGCGGGAACGAGCACGGTAAGCGGGTGATAACTTGGATGTCAAACGTGGGCAACTCCTGAAAGTAAAGGCGCCGCCATTGTTTGAGAAGGAATATCTTTATGTGGTCACCGCCAGCGGCGACAAAATGATTCGCGCCGACTTGCAGCATTCGCCCAAGGTAAAGAAGCAGTGGACCCATGAAGAATTTCAGCTTTCCGTCAAGCACGGCATAATTCGCCTGGTCGATGCCACCAGCGATAATACCTAGCTTTGATTCTGCTTGTTCTTGTTTTTGTTTCTCTTGTTCTGTGACTTGCCGCTCTTCTTTTTGCCGGAGCTGCTGTCACTTTTGCCGGTCTGTTTATTGGATGTATCGGATTTGTCGTCCGCTTTCACAGTGCCGTTCTTGAAGTTGACCTTATTGGCACCGATATCGTTGAGGATTTTGGAAAATGGTGCCACCATTTTGTGCTCTTTATGAATAAAGCCGCCGTCAAGACTGAGCTTGACAGCGCAAAAGAGCAGAGCAATGCCTGTCACCACGGAAAAGGCATTGAGAGAGAAGAGGTGTACGGACTGATCAAGAGTCACCTGCCTTTTGGACCGGCGGAATCTAGCAGCCGTCATTAAGTCTTCCAGCCGTCTGGTGACGTCGGCCGGTCTGATGCCGCTGCGCATACCGCCGCCCATCCTGCCGGTTTCGCTTCCCTGGATTGGGCGACCGCATACAACGCAGAACTTAATGCCGTAATTTAGTTTTGCGCCGCAATACGGGCAAGAGCCTGACATTAGTGGTTATCACCGGGGAACGGGGCTTTCAAGACAAATCTCAAGCGATACTTTATGGATTGGCCGCAGCGTATCTGTTGACCATCTCCGATATCGATTCACGGTCGTGAGCCAGGGTTTCTTGCTTACCATGGAGCTCGACAATTCTTTCTTTCAGCTCTTCAATTTGCTGCTGAATAATTTTGATTTCTTCGGTTATCTCCGATTCTGTCAGGTCAAGGGCCTCGGTTAGAGTGCCAAAGGCCTTCTCGAGCTCGCTTACGGCCATGCGAGTATCCTTCCTCCGGTAAATTGCAATTGCTAACGCCTGGAGTGGCATCGAACCACTCAGGTTTATTCTACCCTTCTTTGTCCCGTCTAACGCTCATCGCCAATAAGTATTGCTAAACCGGCTCAAATTCCAGCACCCTGCAAGAATACGTCCACAGGGTCGGTTTTATCGCTTTCACCACCCGGCAGTGCCTGATAATCAGTGCCGGAGGCATCGGCGGCAGGCTGGTTTAAGCTTGCCGGTAACTGGCTCTTCAAGTCTTCGATGGCATTCTGCTGACCTTTGATCTTGCTGCGCAGGCTTAAGAGTTCCGCCTCCAGCTTGTTTATGTGGTCTCTCAAGCTCTTGATTGCTTCCGCCTCAATGTCCGGCACATCGCCTTCTTTTTTCTCGACTTTTTTGCCGTCCCTGTAGATGACCCGGCCAGGCACGCCGACCACTATGGAATTGGCAGGCACGTCTTTGAGAACAATTGAGCCGGAAGCCACCCTGACGTTGTCTCCCACTTCAATGGCGCCCTGAATTTCGGCGCCGCTTCCTACAACGACGCCCTTACCCAGGGTCGGATGGCGCTTGGTATCTCTGGACGAGGCTCCCTGGCGGGCTGCGGCGCCCGCTCCCAGAGTCACCCCCTGGTAAATGACGCAGTCATCGCCGACCACGGCAGTTTCACCGATGACCACGCCCATGCCGTGGTCAATAAAGACCCGCCGGCCGATGGTTGCCCCCGGATGGATTTCGATGCCGGTCAGCACCCTTCCCCAGTGCGAGGTGTAGCGTGCCGGGGTGCGCAGCCCGCAGCGCCAGAGCAGTGACGCGATTTGATGAAAAACAAGAGCATGAAAACCCGGATAGCACAGGACCACCTCCAGTCGACTGCGAGCGGCCGGGTCTTGTTCGAAAATGTTCTCTATGCACTCAAGCAGGTACATGGCGCCTTTTGCTTCCTTTCTACTCCTGATGAAACAGTAGCAGACCACCCGTTACTTTTACAGAAACTCCTCTTGATAACCGCCGCGTGGGCGTTCTCGGGTTTAGGTTGTCAGGTCTGTGGGGATATAAAAGATTGATAGATAAGCGTACTAAGGCAGCCTGAAGACCCTGTGCGAAACAAAAGTCCAGCGACTTCAGTGGGGAAAACCGCAAAATTAAGTGCGGTTCATAGTGGGTTCCGGCTGTTTCGGTCGATAAAAAGATGAGAAATTTGTCTAAATTCTTGACAGCCGGTATATATCCGGCGACAGCGGTCAATTAAACGCCTCTCAGGACCCAGTAAAAAAGACTCAAGATGACCACGGATAAAGGACCAGCGCATAATGACAAGCCGGCAGCAGCTAATACTGCCAAGGCTGACTCGACAGATTTGATTCTGTCGGTCCTGATGCCTCATCCTAAAGCCGCGGAGGCTAAGGTCGAGCCCAAGCCGGCAGAAGCTAAAGTGGAACAGAAGCCGGCACCTGCTGCCAAGGCTGATGGGGGTGATAGTCTTACCCCCCATAAGGCGGTCGACAGCAAGACTGCTCCCACTACATTGATGGCTAGTTCCTTGCTTCTTGGCGGCAACCGCGATGTGGTCTTGCCTAAAAAGGCTGATGAGCCGGCGCCCGCCGCCACTCTCGGTTCTATGAGCACTAGTTTTAAGACTGGCTTTGTAAGCAATCTGGCTCACCAGGCCGATGGTCTACAGACCATGATCTCGGGCAAGATGACAGAGCAGGAGCGCTACGAGCAGGCAAAATACGGTATTGCTCCCGAGCGTAAAAATGCCCTCTCCAATCTTTTTCATACCGGTCAGAATCTGGTCGTAAATGCGGACAAGATTCCCGGCGCTCTCGCCTCCCAGGTGAAGGACACGGCTTCGGCCCTGGCTTCCGGCGACGGCAACAAGATAGCATCTACATTAGGTAGCGCTACTGCCTTCGGATTGACGACCTTTGCCCCAGTCGGAGGGCTTTCCAAGGCCGGTACCGCCGGTCGTGAAGCTGCCACCCTGGCTAACGGCATGCGCGAAGTCGGCACCGCCAGGGCCGTGGTTGGTGAATACGCTTCCGTCAGTGCCCTCACCAAACTAGATGATGTTTCCGCCCTTACTCGCCTGCCCCGCATCCCTAGCTCTACAGCTATGCGAGAGGCTACCTCGGCATCCACCACCTTGGGCAAATCTGTTCTAGGGGCTGCACCGGAGGCAAAACTGGCGACCGCCTTCAAGCCGGCGGGGCTTGGCGATGATCTGGCTAATGTTGCTGCTAAGACCACACATGTGGTGCCTGAGACGGCGCTGGTAAAACCAATCAAGCCTGCCAACCTGGTGGCGGATCCGGTGGTGGCGGCACCTAAAACGGTTGTGCCGGAAGCTAACCTGCCTGCGGCCTTGAAACCCGGTAGTGTTGCCGATGAGGCTGCCAACGCCTTGCTTAAAACGGAAGGACTTGGTCTCAGCAAGCCGCTGCGACATGCTGATGATGTAGCCGCCGGTACAGCCGGTCGTACGAATAATGCCGGTACCAGTCAGCATGCGGATGCGGGCAGTGTGACTGCTAAGCCTGCTGGTGATAAAACTACCGGGGCCGGTGCCGAGCCTTTGGTTAGGACCGAGCCCGTGGTCAAGACTCCTGACAGCGTTGTCGGCAAAACCGTCGAACCGGTAGTGGTGAAGCCGCAATTGGTTGATGATCTGAATTCTGTAGGCACCAAGTCGACGGAGTTCAGTAAAGCTATTGAAGAGGCGATGCCGAACATGACGGTCTCGCAGCGGCAGGTAGCGCAGAAACTGGTAGATGATCTGAAAGTAGTAGAGCAGACCGCCAAGCCGGTGCCTGCCGGTGGAGCTGATTCTGTGGTGGCTGCACCGGTGGAAGCTTCTACTAAGGTGAAGAGCCTGGTAGATGATCTATCCAGACGACCGGACGTGGCTAAACTAATTCAGGAAAATCCCGCCCTTGCCAGTCATTTCGATGATTTCAAGGCAGCGGGCGGAAAACTGGAAAGCCCCGTGGTACCGGCGAAGACCGCTGATACGGTTGTGCCGGGCAAGACCGCAGATACAGTAGTGCCGGATGCGGCGCTGGTTCAGAAGCCGGAAGTTGTAGTCGGAAAGCCCGTCGAACCGGTAGTGGTGAAGCCGCAATTGGCTGATGACCTGAACTCGGTTGGCACCAAGTCGACGGAGTTCAGTAAAGCGATTGAAGAGGCGATGCCGAACATGACGGTCTCGCAGCGGCAGGTAGCGCAGAAACTGGTCGATGATCTGAAAGTAGTAGAGCAGACCGCCAAGCCGGTGCCTGCCGGTGGAGCTGATTCCGTGGTGGCTGCACCGGTGGAAGCTTCTACTAAGGTGAAGAGCCTGGTAGATGATCTTTCCAGACGACCGGACGTGGCTAAACTAATTCAGGAAAATCCCGCCCTTGCCAGTCATTTCGATGATTTCAAGGCAGCGGGCGGTAAGCTGGAAAGCCCAGTGGTTCCTGGCAAGGCCGCTGACAATGTTGTGCAGGCTCCGCTCAGGACTGAGCCTGCAGTTGATGTACCGCAAGTGGTGGGCGGAAAAACTGTCGAACCGGTAGTGGTGAAGCCGCAATTGGTTGATGATCTGAATTCTGTAGGCACCAAGTCGACGGAGTTCAGTAAAGCTATTGAAGAGGCGATGCCGAACATGACGGCCTCGCAGCGGCAGGTAGCGCAGAAACTGGTTGATGATCTGAAAGTAGTAGAGCAGACCGCCAAGCCTGTGCCGGCCAGTGGTACCAATGCCGTGGTTCCTACACCGGTGGAAGCTTCTACTAAGGTAAAGAGCCTGGTCGATGATCTTTCTAGACAACCGGAAGTGGCCAAACTAATTCAGGAAAATCCCGCCCTTGCCAGTCATTTCGATGATTTGAAGGCAGCGGGCGGTAAGCTGGAAAGCCCCGTGGTTCCGGGCAAGGCCGCTGACAATGTTGTGCAGACTCCGTTCAGGACTGAGCCTGCAGTAGATGTACCGCAAGTGGTGGGCGGAAAAACCGTCGAACCGGTAGTGGTGAAGCCGCAATTGGTTGATGATCTGAACTCGGTTGGTACCAAGTCGACGGAGTTCGGTAAAGCGATTGAAGAGGCGATGCCGAACATGACGGTCTCGCAGCGGCAGGTAGCGCAGAAACTGGTCGATGATCTGAAAGTAGTAGAGCAGACTGCCAAGCCTTTGCCTGCCGGTGCTGCTGATTCCGTGGTGGCTGCACCGGTGGAAGCTTCCACTAAGGTGAAGAGCCTGGTCGATGATCTTTCTAGAAGTCCGGAAGTGACCAGGCTAATCCAGGAGAATCCAGCCCTGGCTCGTCATTTCGATGATTTGAAAGTAGCGGGCGGCAAGCTGGAAGTTCCGGTAACGCCGGCAAATGTAGAAACCGTTGCGGCCAAGCTGGGCGACGATATAGGCAAGGTTGGTCGCAGCAGCGCCGATCTGACCAGAAGCATTGAGTCGGAACTGCCCAAGTTGAGCGGTGCTCAGCGTCAGGTCGCTGACGATATCGTCAGAGACTTGAAGTCTCTGGAAGAAGCCACCAAACCCGGTGCGGTAATTTCCCCTCTGGAAAATTCCAGGCGTATTCAGAAACTCGTAGATGATCTGGGTAAACCGGAGTACAGTCGCTTCTTTGCTGAGAATCCTAAGTTTGTCGAGGGACTGACCGAGGTTCGAGTGGCCAGCGGTAATATGAGCCGTAGCCGCAATGTGCTTGAAACCACGGTTGTGTCAGGTGAGCGTGCCGCTAACACCCTGCGCCTGGGCGAAGAGGGCAGTCGCTTTACCGCTAAAGTCGAGCAGTTATCCGATGACCTCAGGAGAGTCCCGGCTTCCGACAAGGCATTAAATCCAGCCTTGAAGGAAGTGCCGAGCCAGTCGTTGCCCTTAGTGGAGCGCGAACTTAAGGCTATCGGGCAGGACATGAAGGCTATCGGCACAAATACCGACAGAACCATCGCTCAAGTGAGAGCTCGTCTTGAACTATTGGAGGAGAGCGGCGCTAAGACACTTGCCCGTGATCTTCGTACCGGCTTGGACGACATTGAAAAGTTGAGTCTCAATGCCCGCACTTCCACACGATTGGAAACGGCTACTCTTACCGTTGAGAGAGAAGGCGCTCTCATCTCGCAGAAGGCAACCGCGCTCTCGCGCGAACTTAAGCCTGCCGCCGACCTGGCACCGTCTACATCTGCCAAGATACCTGTTGAGGCACAGGTAAGTAAGCATTTGGACAGCCTGGCCGAACAGGCGCGTATTGTCGGCACTTCTTCCGATCCGGTGAAGGCCGTCAGCAACATGCGCAATTCCATCAACAAGATTGAGGAACTTGGTGGTGTACGCGTGCTCAAGCCGGAGCAAGTGAAAGCGTATGAGGAAATCACGGCAGCCGTCAGCAAAATTGACCGTGCCGCAGTGGAAATCAGGGGGGTCGAAGCGCTGAGAGGCGGTGCAACGAACTCCATTGAGAAACTGCCCGGTTTAGTTGATGATCTGCGCACAAGCGTGCGACCCTCCGTGAAGGAAGAACTGGCTCAGAACTTCAGACGCATTGAAGAGGCGCAGGCTGAGCTTCGTGGAGCCAGAACGCTGGACGAGCAAAGCGTTGCCAATTCCAGGCTGGCTCGGGAACTGGATGATCCGAAGCTGAAGACCCTGATCGAAGCTTCCGGTGATGCCAAACTTGCTCACAGCCGTCTGGTTGAACAGGTTGGCAAGATCGATGACGCAGTGCTTCTTGCCAATCGGGAAAGATTGCTCACTCGCGTGGAAGCCCAGAGCGACAATCTCATACAGAGTGTTCGCAATCTTGAACCCGCACCGCCTGTAGTGTCGGCACCTGTCAATAAGCCGTCGCCTTTGAAACTGGCAACTGATGATTATGTGCAGGCCGTGAATGATATCAGGCGTGGTGCTGATGCTACGGCACTCAGACGTGCCGATCAGGCTCTCGCTAATTTGGAATTCAGTGCTACTAGGCAGTCGATTGCACCTGAGGTCTTGGCTGCTGTTAAACAGGAGCATAAGGCCCTGACCACGGTATCACGTGAGCTATCGGAAGTCTCCAACACCTTGATCACACGCAATGTCGAGAGGTTGGAGCAAGGGTTCAGTCGCATGGAGCAAGCGACATCTACGCTTGTTCAGCGCGGTTTGATCAAAGAGAACTACAACGTCATACAAGACCTTCGCTATATCGAGGGTCCAAAAGGAGCCGGAGCATCGCGTCTTGAGGATGCTCAGAATAGACTGATAAGAGCAGCCAACGATATTGAGGTAGCAACTTACAGATCCAATTTGGTCAAGTTGGCCAGTCACGGCGATCAGGTTGCGCTCGACAAACTTTTGGTCTCCGGACTGGTGCCGGAGGGCAAGAAAGTCATTTCTCTGGTGCCGGAATCTATGAGCCAGAGCCTTTCTACCAGGGCTTTCCTGTTGGGCTTTGGTCCCGAAGGTAACATGATCCGCAATCTCTCGGCTGCTGATCCCTTCTTCTTGAACAATCGTGGTTTGCTTCTCAATTCAACTACGGTAGGTACGCTCAAGTATGGTTTGCTTGGTGCCTTTGGCTATATGGAAGCGAAGGAGCTTTCGTCTCGTATCGACCAGGCGCTCTTGCTTGAGCAATTCGAAAAGTTGAAGAAAGAGAGAGAGGAAGCTCAGTCGCAGGAAAGAGGCGATGCTGCTGGCAACTCTCAGACCAGGTTTGATCCCACTGAGAATAAAGCGGCTGCTTCGCCGGCTCAGATTGGAGAGGTGCCTCAGGTTCTGCCCCGCAGAGCTGTGCAGTTTAACTTAAATCCGGCTTTTGAGCAGACCTCGAGTCAACTTTATTCTCAGGCTGGTGCCGCCAATTACGGTATCAACCCGGCTAATGCCCAGTCTGTCATGCGCAATGCTTACGCCGGCGTAGTGCAGAACCGCACTTTGCCCAGTCAGAACGGTCTGACCACAGGGGCGACGCTCAAGCCCGGCGGTAATCGTGAGCGCTCTGTGCTCAATGTGCGCTTTGATGATCCTGATCGAGAACAGAAAATCTTCAATATGGCCACTTATGGTACCGAATTTGGACCTTACAGACAGAGTGCTCTACCCAGTGCCGTTGATGCCGTCCCAATTGCTCGTGCCGTGAGTTTTCCCGTCACATTCACATACAATGGTGACGGTCGTTTGGATTCGCGGCTGGATAAACCTGCCAGCAGTCAATTCGTCATACCCTCGATCTTGAACGCTACCGATGCCCGGCTTCTCAACTTGAGCTTCAGCGGCAGAAGAGATCCTTATTCCAGCAACAGCACAGCACTTGGTTCCGGTCAGGGGATCGTCAACGCCTCCGGTACTTCTAAGCTTGTCAATGATGGTCACCTCTACAATTCGCTCATAGCCTCGGAAGCCGAGGGCGGCAATGGTCATGATGCAAGAAAACTGGCCGGTATGGAAGAGGCTGAGGATGATGTGGATAAGGCCGGAAGCGGCGTCGTGGCATCAGCCAATAACGGCAACCAGGATGATGACGATGAAGACGGACAACAGAGCGCTGCCACTGTGCAAGTGTCTTCCGGCAGCAATGTGCCTCCGCTTCCCGCTTCCGTCTTGACGGGAAATGCGGTAGTAGCTGACGCCGGCAAAGCTAAGGAAGCCGAGAAGGAAAAGATTCCCGGACCGCCCCGCAAGAAGACTATTACTGCCTAGCTTAGGGTTCAGTCTTTCAGTTGACCCATGACCAGCACGGTATTGTGTCCGCCGAAGCCCAGGGCTTCCACCAGGGCGTTTCGGACATTCAACTGGCGACTGACATTGGGCACATAATCTAGATCGCATTCCGGATCTGGATTGTCGTAGTTGATGGTGGGATGCACTTTGGAATCTTGTATGGAGAGTGCTGTTACGGCTGCTCCCATGGCTCCGGCTCCGCCCAGAAGGTGCCCGATCATGGACTTTGTGGATGAGATGGCCAGTTTATGCGCGTAGTCACCGAAAACAGTCTTTATGGCTTTGGTTTCGCAAGCGTCATTGAGGGGAGTGGAGGTGCCGTGGGCGTTGATGTAGTCGATGTCGGTGGGGCTGAGCCCGGCATCCTTGAGAGCTTCCGCTATAGCTCTGGCGGCTCCTTCGCCCGATTGATTGGGTGCCACTATGTGGTGGGCATCACAGCTGGCGGCACCACCTTTTACTTCAGCGTAGATCTTTGCATTGCGTGCTCGAGCATGCTCTAGTGATTCAAGAATAAGAACCGCCGCTCCTTCGCCAATTACGAAACCGTCTCGGTCGGCACTGAAGGGGCGGCTTGCCTTCTTCGGCTCGTCATTGCGCTTGGAGAGGGCCATCATATTGCCGAAGGAGGTGACGCCGATTGCGTTGATGGCCGCTTCTGCACCACCGGCGATGACAACGTCGGCGCGATTATCTCTGATATACATAAAGGCATCTAGCAGCGAGTCCAGCCCGGATGCGCAAGCCGTAGCGTCTCCTTTGGCCCGTCCCTTGGCACCAAATTCGATGGCGACCTGGCCGGATGGTGCATTCGGCATTAACTTGATCACTGAGCGCACACCGACCTTGCGAGGACCGCCTTCGAGGAGTTTCTGGTAGTCTTGAATAGTTGTGGTGAGTCCACCTACACCGGTGCCGATGAAGGTAGCGACACGCTCGGCGTTGCTCTCATCGATTTTGAGTGCGGCGTCGTCGACTGCCAGTTTGGCTGCGGCCATGGCAAACAATGTAACCCTGTCCATTTCCTTGAGAAAAGCACCGGCTTTACGCTTGTCTGGGTAGAAATCATGGATATTGAAGTTCTTCACTTCAGCGGCGATTTTTGTTTCGATGCCGTGCTCAGCCGGATCAAACAATGTCAGTGAGTCTACGCCGGAAGTGCCAGATAAGAGCGCTTCCCAGCATTCTTTTGCGCTTTGCCCAACCGGCGAGATCATGCCTATACCGGTAACAACTACTCTACGTTCTTTCTTATCGATGGCGTTCATATCGACTTCTCACTGCATCCATTAATTGACTCGATGAACCGGCGAAGATTGCAGGCAATCCCTCCAGCCGGGCCCATACCGCTTAATATTATGCGATTTGCCCTAATTGCATTGATTCTAGAGCTTGAGTGCCGCTAAATATTTTAGATCAATCAAATCAGAAGAAAAATATATTAATTTGATGCCGCTTGAAAACGTCAATGGGCATTATATGCCGGTTTTGCAGCCGGCCTTGCACGACCATGCCTGTCTCGGACTGTTAATCCCCACCACTCATGGTGCCGTGAAGATAATCATCGTCAAAATAGTCGTCGGAGTTTTCAAAGCAGCCGCCCTGACCGCTCTCAGACCCTATTTCATAACTGTCCAGGTCGTCCTGCGGATCCTTTTTCATGAAGTTTTCCCATTCGGCCAGGGCTCTTTCATGGGGATCGAGAATGAGATTTGGTTCTAACTCGTCATCATCTTCATTTTTGAGTGCGAGATATTCGTTGAAGCCCTCATCTATATGTCTACCATCGGCACTGCTGGTAAATAGCCTCAGTTGGTCTCTGTGCAGCCCGAAATTGCGATCGCCGCTTTCGATAAATCCGTGATCCGGAGTCCATATCAGGTCTTTGGCGGCAGCCAGATTTAAGTCTCTAACGGCATTTTCCAGCGTTTGCTCGGCGTTTTGCTTTTCCAGGCGCTCATGCTTTTGCACGTTTTTCTTAAAGGCGCGATCCAGCGCCAGCCCGATCTCTTTATATTGGGGCTCGTGGAATTCCACCAGGTTCCAGAAATGCTTATTGTGAGAGGCTTCCAACACATGGGCCAGCTCGTGCAGCACTAGATAACGCCGGCCGCGTTCCGGCACATTTTCGATGGCGTAGCGCGAGAAAGTGATGATGCGACTTTTTAGATTGATCTGGGCCAGTCTGGAATATTTTGCATTGCCGATTCTGACGCCGCCGATAGTTACTTTGAAAGTGCTCTCGTTTATGCTTCTGACATAGGATTGCATAAACGATCGATATAATTCGTTTATCTTGCCTGCGATCTTGTCCGCTTCCGCCTTCGCTTGCCTTTTCTTTGACGGCGAGCCGGTGTTGCCTCTATCATTGAGGAAATACAGACCTTCAGTTTTTCCAGTTAAGCCGGACACGCAAATACCATTAGTAGTGGCGCCACCCATAGCTTAAGGGGTTTACTATCTTAAGGCAACAGGCAAGAGCGCATATTTTTCCGGGAGAGAATCAGTGGACACCTCTATAAATAATCGACTGACGTTCATCACCGGTGGTGCACGTTCGGGGAAGTCCAGGTTGGCTGAAAAGCTTGCCATAGAAAGTGGTATGGCAGTTACTTACCTGGCGACGATGGGAGTCGATGAGAGTGATGAGGAATTATTGTTGAGAGTTGGCGCTCACCGGCGCAGGCGCCCGGATGTCTGGCGGACCATTGAGGAACCATTGATGGTGGCCCAGGCTATCGAGAGTTTGCCCGCCGCGACAAGTGGCGGCGCCCTCTGTCTGATCGACTGCCTGTCGCTGTTTGTCTCTAACTTACTTCTGTCCATGCCCTCGGGGCTTTCCTCTCTGGAGGTTCTCAACTGTCTGGAGGAGAATGTTCTCAAGGAAGTGGACAATTTGTTGGCTAAAGCGAAGGGGCGAGAGGACTATCACTTCCTTCTGGTTTCCAATGAAGTCGGTATGGCCGTGGTGCCGGAAATTCAACTGGCTAGAATTTATCGAGACCTTCTCGGCCTGGCCAATCAGCGCGCAGCGGCCTGGGCTGATGCCGTTTATATTTGCTTTTGCGGCTTGCCTCAGCGTCTTAAGTAAGCAATTTTTCTTGTGAGGCATACTTGCCCTTATAATGGGGGCATGGTCAACACTACCCCCAAGTCAAGTAATTCTTCCGCCTATATCAAGCTCCTGCGTCCCCGCCAGTGGACCAAGAATTTCATCGCATTTGCGCCGGCCTTGTTTGCCGGTCAGCTGAATCGCCCTGATGTGCTGCTCAATGTTTCCTTTTGCGTACTCGCACTTTGCTGCGTATCCGGGTCGGTTTATGTCTTTAATGACATCCTTGATGTAGAGGCTGATAAACACCATCCGACCAAGTGCAAGCGACCGATTGCATCGGGGCAGGTTTCGGTGCCTGCCGCTCTCACGGTGGGTTTGCTCTCTCTCTTTACCAGCTTCTTGCTTGCTTATCTGGTGCGACCGGCCCTTTGCCTGGTCATACTTGCTTATATTCTTTTGCAGGCCGCATATGTTACCAGGCTCAAACATAGGGTCATTCTTGATGTATTCAGCATCGCCAGCGGCTTTGTTCTAAGAGCAGTAGCGGGAGCGGCAGCCGCTTCGGCGCAGGCTTCCGTATTGTGTGATATGGCTTGCGCTCTTGGCTTGAGAATATTTGCCTTTGTTGGTGCCAGCCCCGGGCATGAAATTTATCTTTCGCCCTGGTTCTTAATATGTACTTCCATGGGTGCTCTTTTCCTGGCTCTGGAGAAGCGCCGGCAGGAGTATCGTACACTTGGTGATGAAGCGGCTCAACATCGTAAGGTGCTCGGTAAATATTCGCTGGCGCTAATTGGGCGTATGGAAAGCGTGATAGTACCTTCGCTGGTGACTGCCTATTGTCTCTATTGTTTCAACTCCGCTTACGGGCAGTGGATGATGATCACCATTCCGCCTGTGCTTTATGGCATTTTGCGTTATATGGTGCTTTCCGAGAAAGACACATCCACCGGATCACCCGAGGAAGTTTTGCTCAAGGATAGACCCATTCAAAACACTGTTCTAATCTGGGTTGTCTGTTGCTTGCTAGTGGTTTACGGACATCTTTCGGACAATTGTCGCTGGCTCATCCATGCAATTGATTCCTGGCGACTGCGCTGAACTGGTCTTTATTTCGCGGCAGTGCGGGTCTTAGCCAGACCTTCGGCCCAGGGTCCTTTACTGAAAAGATTGAGAATGGTTTGATTGGTGAGCGAGGCTGTAGAGTCGCCACTGGAGGCTTTGACCGGAGCGCTCACCGTTATGCTCATACGCTCCTTCTCGGCCGGCGACGAATCCAGATAGCGGCAGCGAAAGGATGCCCAGGTCAGATCGAAATTACTCATGGCCAGCTTGGCCTGAGCGGATGGAGCATTTATGAACTTGTCTCGCACCACACCGGCAAAAATCAGGCGGTTATCATCCTGGTCTACGGATTTATCCGGATGCTTCTTGGCATAAAGGAAGCAAGTCATATCGCTGTAGGCCTTGATGGCATCATCCGTGAGGGGTGGATTGCCGGGTTCGGCGATGCGGGAAGGACCAATCAGTTCGGTGAATAATTCTTCGCTTTCGCCCGTCGCATCAAGTTTAGGTGCCGGTGCCTGCGGCTTTGCGGGGGGTGTTGCGTTCTTCTGGCTGTCTTCCATGGTGAGAGCCAGGGCGGTGGCCGTTTTGCCGTCAAAGCTTGCTGCTTTGTCGGTTTTGAGAAGCCAGTGCCTGGTCAGGGCACGAAAGAGCATGCGATAACTTTCCTTGTAGTCGATGCTGTGGTCTACCTTGGCTCTAATTTCCTGCCAGAGAGGGCTGATGCCCTGGTAAACCGGTACTTTGGCATCTAACTTAGATTTTATAAAGCGGCTCAGGTTCTCTTTCAGTTCCGGGCTCAGGGTTTCCAGTTTGCGCACGGCATTGCGGTCGTCGTCTTCCGGGCTGGAAGCAATGAGGGCGAAGATCTCAAGCCAGCTGTCCAGATCGCTCAAGGCTTTCACAGTTCCGGCTGTTTTCGGTTGAGGCTTGAGCGGTACCGGCTTGCTTTCGACGGGCTTGGTAGCAGTCGTCGGTCTTACCGCTGCCGGTTTTTCGCTGTCTCCTTCGTAACCCCAGTCGGAAGCCGCCGCGCCGGCCCGGCTATTGATCAGCAAAACGCTCACCGCCAGGGGCGCAATCCATGAATTACCGCTCAACTTCATAATCTCTTCCGACCTTAACAATGCTATTAGTGTATAAAAAAATCTCCCGCTTTATGATAACATCGGCTAAAATGCTCATGTAGACGGGGGCTCGGGGCTTTTCCCTGAAATTGACGGAAGAGCCGCGCAATATGTCGCCAGAAGCCCCGGAGGCGGAGAAATGGCCCAACTTAAACTGAGATATTATCCCGATCCTGTCCTTAAACAGAAGGCCAAGAAGATCACCATTGTTGATGGTTCTGTGCGTAAACTCGCCCAGGACATGCTCGATACCATGTACAAAAGTGATGGCGTCGGCCTGGCTGCCCCGCAGATCGGCGTCTCGAAGAGGCTCATGGTCATTGATGTGAGCAGTGAGGATGAACCGGCTAAACCAATAGTCTTTATCAACCCTGAAATAATCGAGCAAGACGGTGAAATGGTCGGGCAAGAGGGCTGTTTGAGCTTCCCCGACGTCTTCTTTGAAGTGAAGCGCTACAGTCGTGTGGTGGTACGCTTTCAGAACCTCAAGGGGCAAACCCTCAAGTTGACGGCCGAAAATAACTTGCTGTGCCGCGCTATCCAGCATGAAATAGACCATCTCGACGGGCAGCTCTTCATTGAAAAGGCGGTTTCGCAACTTAAATGCGATCTCGAAATGACTAAAGCCGGTTTGATCGATGGTGATGCAGATGCCTTGAGTCGCGAGCTTTCACAGCAGTCGTCCCAGGTGGCTGCTGCGACCGAAGGTGAAACCATTAAACTCAAGTCCGATAAGAAAGAACACATCCTCAAATAGCGATTTGAGCGCGAGAAATTGATTTAGATGCGAGTTTTTGCATTGTGGAATCTCAAGGAATACCCTGGGGGTATTGGGCATTTCTTCGCCTTCTTGCATCGGCGCCTTGGCAAAGCCGATGTGCTCCACCACTATGAAAGAGTGCGAGCGGACCAGACTTTCGCCCCCATGAGAGAGGTTCTCTCGCTTGTTTATGATGACCTTAACAAGCCCTTAACTTGCCGGTTCTGCGGATTCGCCATAATGTCATATAGTATGAGTGGTGGGTATAGCCTCCACTGCTGCTCCACCCAGGCCGCTAAGTATCTAAAGAGAGCCGGGTCCATTCAGGGTTTTGTTGATGACCTTCCCGAACTGCCCGCTGCCTGTCTGGAGTCTAATTCAATATTACTTAAATGCAGCCAGGACCAGGGTACTGAGGCTGAGGTGAAATAGTTCCAACCCGGAGAATTGCTTTTTGAATCGCCACGAAAACTCTAGCCAATCTCATAGCGCCGCCTCTGGACGGCGATTGGTTCGTGTGGTCTCCTTTGGATTCAAGAAAGCCGCTCCCCCCATTGATGCCAATCTCCTTTTTGATGTGCGCTTCCTCAAGAATCCATATTGGGTGGAGGAGTTGAGACCTTTGACCGGTCTTGATTTGCCTGTACGAAATTATGTGATGGAGCAAGACTTAGCCAGGCAATTCCTTGCCAATCTCTTGCAGATGGTGGAACAGGTGATGCCGTCCATGTTTGAGACCAAGAGTAATGTTTTCACCATTGCCCTTGGTTGCACCGGTGGTCAGCATCGCTCGGTTTCAGTTGCCGAGACTCTGGCTCAGGAGTTGCAAAAACGTTATCCTGAAGTCGATCTGGAAGTGCAGCACCGGGAATTGCACCAGCCCATCGATGTCGAGCTGACAGTCAAAGGCGCCTCTTCGGCTGCCGGCGGGGGCCCTTCTCCATGATGAAGTCTTTCATTCTAGTCGTCTTTCTCAGCCTTTGCGCCAGCGTATTTGGTGCATTGTGGATCCTCGATGAGCACCCGGTTTTGCCCATTCAGAAGTTTCTACACGAGGTGGTTTCCGATACGGCCGCCGTTTTGCCCAGTAAGGTCAACGGTTTCATCGCCATTTCTGTTGGTTCGACTTGCCTTTTGGGCGCCATGGTGCGCCTCACGCAGATGCTGCGCGAGGCTAACTGATGAAGCGCTCCTTTGACTATCGCGTAAGAAGTCTGATGCTGCCGGGGTTGAAGCGCTACATCCTGGTTATTCTGGTCAGCATCTGTGCCATCGTATTTGGTGTACTTTGGATGCTCGACAAGCACCCGGTTTTGCGCATTCAGAAGTTTCTGCACGAAGTGGTTTCTGATACGGCTGCCGTTTTACCCAGTAAGGTTAACGGTATCATCGCCATTTCGGTTGGTTCGATTTGCCTCTTGGGCGCCATGGTGCGCATCACGCAGACTCTATTGGGGGCCTATTTGCCCGAAGACAGAGAGGCTATTCCCGATGTTTTGTATCGGCGGCGCTATCTGGAGCGTGGACCCAAAGTGGTGGTGGTTGGCGGCGGCACCGGCCTCTCCAACTTGCTGAACGGGCTGAAGCGTTACTCGAACAACCTCACTGCCATTGTCACGGTCGGTGATGATGGCGGCAGTTCAGGGCGTCTCAGGCAGGAACTGGGTGTGTTGCCTCCGGGCGACATAAGAAACTGCATTACCGCGCTTGCCGACCAGGACAAGATCGTCACCGAGCTTTTCCGCTATCGGTTTTCTTCAGGCGAGGGGCTGGAAGGGCATAGTTTCGGCAATCTTTTTATTACAGCTCTTTGTGCCGTCACCGGCGGTGATATCATCCAAGCTACACGCACGGCCAGCCGCGTGTTGAATAGTTGCGGGCAGGTCTTGCCTTCCACCCTTTCCAGCTTGACCCTCACTGCCGAATATACAGACGGTAGTAAGGTTGTCGGCGAGTCTTCCATTGTCGAAATGGGTAAGCGCATTCGGGCCATTACCTGTGAACCGGCTCAACCGGAGGCCGTGGCCGAAGCTGTGGAAGCAATCATGGAAGCCGAGCTGATCGTGCTTGGTCCGGGTAGTCTCTACACATCCATAATTCCCAATCTGCTCGTACCCGGTATTGTGTCTGCCATTAGAGAGGCCCAGGCACGGAAGATTTATATCTGCAACGTCATGACGCAGCCGGGTGAGACAACCGGTTACTCCGTCGGAGACCATGTGGAAGCCCTCCTGGCTCATGCCGGACCGGTGAGAACCCCTGCCGGCAGGTTGTTGCACTCGGTACTGGTAAACGAATCCGAGGGCGGCCGCGAAAACGAAGTGCGCTATGACCCGGAGAAGGTCAAGGAACTGGGCTTGACCGTGCTGAGACGTCCTTTGACAAGTGCCACGGCGGTATCCCATCACGACAGTACCCGCTTGGCAAGGGCGATTATTATGTGGCTCTTCCGCACCGGCAGAACTCGCACGACCCGGGTTCGGTCCGGCACGGCTCCCAAGGGCAAGGTCAAACAGGTTGACACGAAAGAGTCTGGGCTCTTGAAATCCGAGGGCAGTACCAACAGCAAAGAAGTTGCCTCCTCAACGAACGCTACTCTATAATTGCCTCTCACTTATGGAGAATGATTATGACAACCGGCGTTGAAATGAAAGAGAAGGTTGGCCCAGCTCTCGGTCGCATTGCCTCAGGCGTCTATATCGTCACTGTAGGTGGAAAGGAAGATCGGGATGGTATGTTGGCCACCTGGATCTGTCAGAGTGGATTCGCGCCACCATCGGTAGTGCTGGTGGTAAATAAAGAGAGAGACATTCTCAAGCGTCTCGCCATTGGCGCCAACTGTGCCGTCAACGTGCTCTCCAAGAGCAATATGGACATTTTTAAAGCCTTTGCCAAGCCGCACAATGAAGGCAAATTCGATGGTCTTGATTTAGTGGAAGGCACACCCTGTCCTGTGTTTTCTGCTTGCATCAGCTATATGCAGGTGCAGATCAAATCTAGTACCGATGCCGGTGATCATGTGGTGCTGGTTTGTGAAGTGCTGGACGGCGCCGTATTGAACGGCGACAGCGAGCCCATGGTGCACCTGCGCAAGAACGGCTTCCAGTACTAAGCTGTAACCTGCATCTCAACTTCGTTCATGAGCGCCAGCTGTTCGCGGGCGTCGTCATAACCCTGCCTGATTAACTTACGGGACAGTTCCGGATTGATTTCCAACAGGTTGGTATTGACGCCTTTTTTGGGTTGAAAGACTTTGATTTTGACTTGCTTCCGTCCTATGGATTCTTTGGAGCCCGATTCCACCAGGCGGTTGTAAAGCTGGGCTGATTCAATTTCTTTCCGGGCTGAGGCATCAAGGACGATGTCCAGGCAGCGGACCAGCACTTCGAACATGTTGACCGGGCAAACATTGATTTGTTCGGGGTGTAAAAGGACCATATAAACTTCATCGGCCCCGAGATGGATAGCAGTTTCCATGGGCGTATTGCGTACCAGCCCGCCGTCTATCCAGAGCCCTTTACCGTGAATGTGGCGGGGTGGAAAGGCCATGGGAATGGCTGAAGTAGCCATAAGAACGTCGATTAGTTCATTGGTGGACATGATCTCATCGATGGTGATGAGCTTGGTCTGCAAGCTGCACAGATCGGTGGTGCACCAACCTACCTTGGTTTTGCTGGCTTTCAGTTTCTGCAGGTTAATTTCCCGGCGCAAAATTTCTTCCAGCCCCTGGGTGTCCAAGAGACCGAGTTTGTGACCGAGAACCAGTCGCCCAACCTGATGGGCGGACGGCAGGGCAAAGACATCTTTGCTCTTAATGTGGCACCAGAGTTCTTCCAGGCGGGTCTGGTCTCCCTGAGCGTAAATGGCCGCATTGATGCCGCCGATACTGGTTCCGAAGGCCAGGTCGAATTCGAGGCCTGCTTGCTTGAGGGCCTTTATTACTCCCACCTGGTAGGCGCCTCTTCCGCCGCCGCCCGGCAAGACAAGCGCGCGCATGGGTTTATGCGTTCCTTCCCTGGCTGTCATTGGCTACCTTCTTGTTTTAATAAGTGCTGAGTAAAGAGTTTGAACCAGTGCCTGCTCTGCCCCGGCAGGCCTAACCCTATCCTAAGTTATGGCATTTCATCTGGCAATAAGCAATAAGGATGGTCCTGACTGATCTGCCGGAAAAACCATCCTTCGGGCCTCAATCTTGGGAGTTAGTGGGGATTATGAACGGCCGTGCAATCAAGAGTCTATAATTGCCGAATCAGGTTAAGCGGAGCCACCGCTCTTGTTTCAAATTCGTCGGTTCCAAGGAGTTAGGGAGGCATTATGACACTGCCAGTTTTGATTGCCGGTGCCGGTCCTACCGGTCTGACCCTGGCATGCGACCTCTTGAGCCGCGGCATTGAGTTTCGCATTATAGACAAGGCTCCTGCAGCCACGGCCTTTTCCAAGGCGATTGTGCTTCATGCCCGTACTCTCGAACTTCTCGAGAATATGGGTCTGGTCGAACCTTTTCTTGAGCAGGGCCTGCCCATTCGGGGCAGCAATTTCTATGCCGGCGGCAAGCGCATCGTTCATCTCAATATGGACGAAATTGAGTCACATTACAAATACGCCCTGTCTATCCCGCAGAGTAAAACCGAGGAGATCCTCAGTCGCAAACTGGAGGCGGGGGGCTGCAAAATTGAGCGCAATCTGGAACTGGTAGAGTTGGTTGAGAAGGGTGAACTGGTGGAAGCCAGGCTGCGCCGCAAGAATGATGACGGTAGTGATACCGGTGTGGAGGAAGTCCTTCAGTGCCGCTATCTGGTCGGCGCCGACGGAGCCCATTCGACGGTGCGTAAACAGTTGGGCATTGCTTTTGAGGGTGCCGAGTACGAGGAGGTTTTCGGTGCCGCCGATGTGGCCTGCGACATCCAGGGCGATGAAATGCATGGTTACCTGGCAGAGGAAGGTGCCGTAGTTTTCTTTCCCTTTGGAGAAGGACGATTTCGCATCATATTCAGCACGGGCGATGGTACCGCTGACAGTGCCCATTTCGACACCGAGCAGCCTCTCACAATGGAGACCGTGGAGTCCGTTGTGAAGGTGCGTGGTCCCAAGAACGTCAAAATCGATGATCCGCACTGGCTCAGTTGGTTCCGCATTCACAAACGTTTTGCCGCCTCCTATCGGCGGGGGCGAGTGTTTATCTGCGGGGATGCTGCTCACATTCACAGTCCGGTCGGCGGCGTAGGCATGAACACCGGCATGCAGGACGCCATCAATCTGGGATGGAAGCTGGCTCTTTCCATCAAAGGGCTCTCCGAAGAGGACCTGCTTGATACTTACGAAGAGGAGCGGCGCAAAGTCGGGCAGTCGGTGCTGAAGGGCACCCATATGGCAACCAAATTCGTCACCTTGAGACATCCGGTGGCCCTTAATATTCGCAATTCGCTCATGCACATGCTGGCTTCCCATGAGCTTGTTCAGCAGCGTATTTTGCGCACCGGTAGTTTGACCGGGGTCTCTTACCGCTCCAGTTCACTTTCCTGTGAGTGTCATCCTCCCCTCGACGACTCCCTCGGTCGCACACTGCGACTTTCCGAGGACGACGGGGAAGAGAAGCCCGGGCTTGGCGCCTGGATTGAGTTTGCCCGGGCACCTGTGGCCGGCGACCGAGCCCTGGACGGTGAGTGTCGCGATGAACAGGGCAACGATCGCAGACTCTATCAGTATCTTAATTCAGAGCGTTTTCAGTTATTACTCTTTGACGGATTTGTGGCCTCTTCCGACGGGTATTCCGGCTTTACCAAAATTGAAAGCCATATCAATAACTACTTCCCGGACCTGATTGACGTGCATGTGGTGGTGCCGGAGGCTTTCGGGGCACTGACCTTGCCGCCTTACAAGTCGGTTATTTACGACTTTGAAAGAGCGCTGCATAAGACCTATGGCGCCAGTTCCGAGTGTCTTTATTTGCTAAGACCGGACGGCTATATCGGTTTTCGCTCGCAGCCGGCCAATTTAGATGAGCTTGTAAAGTATCTGACCGGTATATTTCTTATGACTGTAGTCAAGCCTAACTGCTAGTCGCTGCGGAAAGGCACAGCCTCGAAGCGACTTTTCTCGAACTTGAGCTGGGCTTCCTTATCCCGGTCGGCCAGCTCTTTGTTGCCGATTTTTCGATAGAGTTGCGCTCTTTGCTCGTAAGCGCTGGAGAGGTTGGAGGCGAAGGAGGCCTGGGCGGCGTCGAGCTGGGGCCTGGAGGCGTGACTGATGACCGTGGTGAAATCGGCAATGGCTTCTCTGGGTTTGTCCAGGAAGCGATAGGTGAGACCTCTCATGAAGTAGGCATCGGTGAGAGTGGAATTGATTTTGATGGCTTGAGAATAATCCTGAAGTGCCTCTGGCAATTTGTGCAAACGAGAATAGGTCTCGCCCCTCTGTAAGTAGATGTAAGCCAGTCTGCTCCTGTCCGTCTGCGGAATTTTTAGAGTCTGGGCAAATAGGCTCAGAGCCCGGTCATACTGCTTCAACTCGCGATTGAGAAAGGCTTCTTCCCAGAGGATATTGATTGTCGTATCCTGGTTGGCAAATTTTTTAGCCAGGTCTAACTCAGTCAGGGCCGCCAGCCATTTCTGCTCGAACTGGTAAAAGCGGCTTTTGCCGATATGGGCCTGTGCGCACTTGGGGTCTAGAGAAAGTGCCCGGTCGAAGTCCTTGCGGGCCAGTTCAAAGTCTCCTTCATTGATGTAGGCGTTGCCTCGTCGCACATAAGCGAGTGGGTCGCCGGCATGAGCTTTGACAAGTGCTTCGATTTGCTGGAAGTTGAGTCGTTTACCGCCACCGGAGAGATCTTCGAACCTTCTTCCCGGTCCATAAAGCAAACCGAGGTCCGTGGCTTGTTTGACCAGAGCGTTCACATTCACGTTTGCATTGGTGTCTTTGGGTTTGTCGGCGGCACTTGCCTGTGGCCAGGCGGGCAAAAGCAGAAGTCCCAGAGAGATGATAAGGACGGTGGCGTTTGCCTGGAGGCGCATGATCGGGGTCCGGCAGAATTTGACCCTTACATTCTAACGCCTGAGAAAGGAGAAAGCCCGATACCTTATCAGTATCAGGCTTTCTTCTTTCACTAATCAGTTTATTCAGGCTTTGGCCGGTTGCTTAATAGCTTCAGCTACTTGCTTGGCTACTTCACCGGGGGTCATGGCCACTCTTACACCATTGGCTTTGAAAGCCTCCAGTTTGGATTCAGCCGTTCCTTTGCCACCGGATATGATGGCGCCGGCGTGGCCCATGCGTTTGCCTGGCGGTGCTGTTTGACCGGCGATATAGCCAATAACCGGCTTCTTCACGTTTTTCTTGATGAAGGCGGCGGCTTCCTCTTCGGCGTTACCGCCGATTTCACCGATCATGACAATCACTTCGGTGGCCGGATCATGCTCGAACATGGAGAGCACTTCCTGGTAGTCGAGACCTTTGATGGGGTCTCCACCGGTGCCGACGCAGGTAGACTGACCATAACCGCTCTCAGTGAGAGCCAGGGCGATTTCATAGGTGAGGGTGCCGGACTTGCTGACCATGCCCACAGGACCTGATTTAAAAATGGAACCAGGCAAGATGCCGATCAGAGACTGACCGGGGGTGATGATTCCCGGGCAGTTGGGTCCGATCAATTTAGCCCCTTTGGCTTTCACTGCCGCTGCCAACTTGGCTGTATCTTGCGGCGGGATGCCTTCGGTGATGAGCACCAGCAGGCTGATTCCGGCATCAAGTGCTTCATAACCGGCATCGAGGGCCAGGTAGGGCGGCACGAATATTACCGAACAGGTGGCGCCTGTGGTCTTCACCGCTTCCATGACGGTATCGAAGACCGGTACGTTGTGGATTTTTTCTCCACCTTTACCGGGGGTGACGCCGGCAACAATATTGGTGCCGTAGTCAAGCATGCGCTTGGTGTGAGCGGCACCCATTTTGCCGGTGGCGCCCTGCACGACTACTTTTGTGTGTTTATCGACAAGAATCACTTCAATTCTCCTTTAGGCTTTGGCGGCAAGAGCCGGTTTTTTTGTGGCGTTCTTTGAGCGGCTGACCGCCTCTTTCACTGCTTCTTCCAGATCGGGATAGAGCTTCAGTCCGGATGCGGCCAGCATTTTTTCCGCTACATCCTGGTTGTTGCCGCGCAATCTCACTACCATCTGGCGCTCGGGGTATTTTTTCATAAACTCCACCAGTGCTCCGGCTACTTCATCACAGGCTGTGATTCCGCCCAGGATATTGAGGAGAATGACGTCCACGGCAGGGTTCTCATTCACGAGTTCGAGGGCTGCCAGGGTCTTCTTCTGGTCGGAGCCGCCGCCGGCATCGAGGAAGTTACCGGGTTGGCCGCCGAAAGCCTTGACCATATCCATGGTAGCCATGGTCAGACCGGCGCCGTTGCAGAGGATACCGATATTGCCGTCCAGTTCCACCAGGTTGAGATCGGTCAATTTGGCGCGGCGCTCCCGGGGGCTCATGTCCACCAGGTGAGCTTCCATCCAGCCTTTGAAAGCCGGTTGGCGTCCGATGGAATCATCGTTGATGATGATTTTGCCATCGAGAGCCAGTACATCGTCGCCCTTGGTGATGACCAGAGGGTTAATCTCAGCCAGATCGAGGTCTTTGCTTTCGAATACTTTATAGAGTTTGTTGGCCAGGTCTGCCACTTTAGCCATGACCGCACCCTTCAAACCAAGTTTGGCAGCCAGGTTGCGGCCGACATAAGGATGATAGGGGAAGGGAATCGGCTCGGTAAGTACGTTGTGGGAGGATTCAATCTCAATGCCGCCTTCAGCGGAGGCAATGAAGATCGGGCAGCCTCTTTCTCTGTCCAGGGTGACGGCCAGATAAAGCTCTTTGGCGATGGACACCATAGGCTCTACAAGCAGGCTCTCGGTTTTGGAGCCCTTGATGACCAACTGAAGCAGGTCTTTGGCCAGGGCCTTGCCTTCTTCCAGGTCTTTGGCGAATTTAATGCCGCCGGCCTTACCTCTTCCACCTGACATGACCTGACATTTTAAGGTGAGTGGATAGCCGAAATGTACTTTAGCTAACTCTTCCGGTTTGGTGATACGTACTGCCGGTGGTACGGGTATGCCGCCAGCTTCAAAGATTCGCTTGGCTTCGTATTCGTAGAGATTCAATTTATTTCGACCCTCACTGGTTACAAGGTGGCCTCAAGGCTTATACAGACCCTTAATGTACGACAGAAAGCTCGGCCGGGCTTTGACCTTTAGGTTTTTATCCATTCCGCCGGGGGATTTTCCAAGGGGCACCGGAATTTCAACCGATTTGGCTTGAGGTTCTCAATATTCCGCTTAATAATCTGACTACAAAGGGAGGCATGAATACGGCGCTTTCAGGGTCTGCAATTATACTTAGGGCGTTCGGCACGTATCCGTCTCTAATATTGTCCCCGGCTCTTGGCTTCTTGTGCTGAGCCAATCTTGCTCCTGAGTCTGACACTTAATGGTCTTGAGGTTTTTTAGATGCGCATCGGTATCCTTACTGGCGGCGGCGATTGTCCCGGTCTTAACGCCGTATTAAGGGCAGTGGTCAGACGCTCGGTGAAAGAGTACGGCTCGGAAGTAGTGGGTTACCTCGAGGGCTTCCGGGGCGTCATGGAAGACATGATTATGCCCCTGACCATGCATTCCACCGGCGGGCTGATTCATAGAGGCGGTACCATCTTGCGTACCTCCCGTACCAATCCTTTCAAAGTGGAAAGAGGACCGGAGCGAATCAAAGAGAACATGCAGAAGCATCGCCTCGACGCATTGATTGTGGTGGGCGGTGAGGATACCTGCGGCGTGGCCAATCGCCTCTATAAGGAGCACAATCTCAATCTGGTCTGCGTGCCTAAGACCATAGACAATGACTTGAATGCCACCGATGTCACCTTCGGCTTTGATACGGCCGTCAATATTGTGGCTGAGGCACTGGACCGGTTGCATACCACAGCCGAGTCGCATAACCGCGTTCTCGTTTGTGAAGTGATGGGCCGCAATGCCGGCTGGATCGCCTGTTATGGCGGTATAGCCGGTGGTGCTGATTTCATTCTTGTGCCGGAAAAACCCATCAATCTTAATGCTGTAGTTTCTTCCATCAAGCAACGCCATGCCCGGGGTAGAGATTTCTCTATCGTTGTAGTGGCTGAAGGTGCCAAGTTCGATAATGAAGAGGCCAATCCGGAGCGTCAGGTAGATGCCTTCGGGCATGTGAAATTAGGCGGTATCGGTGAAGTTCTCGCCAAGCATATCGAGAAGGAAACCGGTTTCGAGACTCGTTCCACCACCCTTGGTCATATTCAAAGAGGCGGTTCGCCCACCGCTTTCGACCGTGTTCTCGCCACCAGATATGGTGTGCTGGCCGCTGATCTTGTTCATCAGAAAAAATTCGGCACCATGGTGGCACTGCATGGTAACAGTCTGGTCGATGTACCGATTGAGGATGCGGTCAACAGCCTCAAGACCCTCGACATGGATATCTACAAGGTGGCGGAAGTGTTCTTCGGCTAAAAAGTTGGCTCCTGGTTCGGTTTAGAGGCGGATGTAAATTGATGCAAGCCGAGAGTGCCTCCCAGGCGGAACAAGATGAATTCTATATGGGGCGCTGTCTGGAACTGGCCGCCCGGGCTCTCGGTCAGACCGCTCCCAATCCTCTCGTGGGGTCCGTGGTTGTCTCTGCGGACGGCCGCGTGGTGGGGGAGGGTTTCCATAGCCGGGCGGGAGAGCCCCACGCCGAACCGCTGGCCCTGGCTGCTGCCGCTGCCCAGGCTCGGGGCGGTACCCTTTACGTGAATCTGGAACCCTGCAGTCACTTCGGACGCACGCCGCCCTGCGCGGAGGCGGTTGTAAGAGCGGGTCTGAAGCGGGTTGTGGTCGGCACTGTTGATTCCAATGAGAAGGTGGCCGGTGCCGGTCTCAGGCGGATTCAGGAAAGCGGCATTGAAGTACTGGCGGGGGTTATGGTCCGGCAGTGCCGGGAACTCAATCGCGGCTTTCTCAAATCTATGGAAGCAGGGTTGCCCTGGCTGGACCTGAAGTTGGCTGCTACCCTGGACGGACGCATCGCCGACCGCCGGGGTAGAAGTCGCTATGTGACAGGCTCGGCGGCCCTTGAGAGAGTGCAATCCCTGCGCTCTCAGGTGGATGCCATTCTGGTGGGAGCGGCTACGGCCCGTCTTGATGATCCGGCCCTTACCTGGCGCTTGCCGGACGGCCGGGCGGCGGAACGGCAGCCGGTGCGGGTGGTTTTTGATCCCTCTTTGACTCTTTCGGAATCCTCCAGGGTTTTTCAGAGACCCGGCGGCAAGACTTTCATCTTTTACAGAGATGACTCTCAAACAAAGAGCCGGCTGAAAACCTTCGCCCAAGTGGACGGAGATCTTGCTGAGTTTGTGGGCGTGGAGGGTGGTACAGATAACGCCCTCGACTTGCGCCATTGTCTTGAACTTCTGGGCGGGCGCGGCTTGCGCCGCCTCCTTTGTGAAGGCGGCGGCCGGCTGGCCGGCAGTTTGCTTGGCGCGGATCTGGTTGATGAAGTGCACTGGTTTGTGGCCCCCAAGTTGCTTTGCGATGCTTCGGCACCCCTGGCGGTGGCATCACCGCTTGAGCGACCGCTTTCGGCGGTCTTGCAATTGGAAGAGATGTCCGTGACCGAGGTGCTTCCTGACTTTCTTTTACATGGTTGGATGCCCGGCCGGAGCGCCTTTCTCTCCGGTCGGTCTGAGACTTAGTCCTGTCTAACCTTAGAAGCGCCTGACTACTGTTATGATTCCAGTGTCTATATTTAAGCTATGCAATATGTTTATCGGGTGTCAGTTTGATGACGGCTACCACTGCTGAAAAGAAAAAGGTCTTTGTTGAAACCTTCGGGTGTCAGATGAATAAATCCGACTCCGAACACATGCTGGGGCTGCTTGATGAGATTGGTTATGAGCCGACCCCGGATATCAAAGGCGCAGATCTGATGATCTTGAATACTTGTGCTATTCGCGAGGGTGCGGAAGACAAGGTTTACAGTTATCTTGGCGCCTGGCGCGGTTACAAGGAAGCGAGACCGGGTTCTCTCATTGCCGTGGGTGGTTGTGTGGCACAGGATGCCGGGGAAGCTATGCGCAAGCGCGCTCCATACGTGGATCTTGTTTTCGGAACCCACAATCTGCACCGACTGCCGGAACTTGTCATGAAAGCTTCCAGCGGCGAGCCGGTGGTGGAAATTTATCAAGAATTGCCTGAAGACTTGCCCGAGACGCCGGTGCATCGTCTCAATGACATAAGCGCCTGGGTTTCCATTATTTATGGCTGCGATTATAACTGCACCTATTGCATCGTTCCTTATGTGCGTGGTCGCGAAAAGAGCCGCTCACCCCAGTCTATTTTTGAAGAAGTGAAGAGTCTGGCTGAAAGCGGTTACAAGGAAGTGACCCTCTTGGGTCAGAACGTAACTGCCTATGGTCACGATTTGGAGCCGAAGCTTCACCTTGGTGATTTGCTTCGGCAACTAGCCGTACCGGAACTTGAGGCCATCAAGCGCTTGCGTTTTCTTACCGGTCATCCCCGTGATCTAAATGTAGAAATTATCGATGCCGTCAGAGATTTGCCTCAGGCCTGCGAGTATTTCCATATTCCTATTCAAGCCGGTGACGATCGTACTTTGCGCCGTATGGCCCGGGGCTACAACGTTGATTTCTATCGGCGTAAAGTCGATGAAATTCGCTCGCGCATACCTGATGCCGCCATCACCACCGATCTGATCGTCGGGTTTCCCGGTGAGAGCGAAGAAGAATTTATGAATACGGTGCGCCTGGTGGAAGAGATTTGCTTTGACGTGGCTAACACTGCCGCTTATTCTCCCCGGCAGCACACCCCCTCCGCCAACTGGGATGGACAGGTGCCGGAGGCTGAAAAGTACGAACGGCTGCGTTATCTCAACACGGTTGTGGGCGATGTTTCCCACCGTCTCAACAAGAGATTGCTCGGGCGGAAGGTGGAAATTCTCGTAGAAGGCCGTTCCGACCGCGGTATGAACCGGCTCATGGGCCGCACCCGCACCAACAAAATTGTCAATTTCGAAGGACCGGATGCTTTGATCGGTCAGCTTGTGGATGTAGAGGTGACGGCCGCTAATCCATGGGCTTTGCGCGGCGCCCTTAAGGTTGGTTTGACTGTTTGAAGTACCGAAGTTTCAAGCGAATTTTCGCTTGCCTTTGTTTGCTGTTTTCGATTTGGCCTGCTCAGGCCGGCGAACCCAGCCCTGCTTTTTTGAAAGGGGAGAGTTTTCTCAAGCAAGGTGATTTTCAGCGCGCACTAACAAAAGCCGAGACCGCCTATCGCAACGCAAAAATCACCAGGCTGGAATATTTCAAATTGAAAGGGGCGGTCTACAACGGCTTGCAGAACAACACGGCGCTGGCAGAGCTATGCCGGGATGCGCTCACTCTCTATCCGAAGGAAGGCGAGTTTTATTATCTGCGAGCCTGTACCTACAAGGATACTCAAAATCCCAAAGAGGCACTGGCTGACTTGAACAAAGCCATAGCTCTCAGTCCGAATTCGGCAAAAGCCTATCTGAAGAGAGCGCGTATTCTGTTTGTGTTGACCGAGAATCTTAGCGGTGGCGATTATCTGAAACAGGCGCGAGCCGATCTCAAACGATCAATCGAACTGGATGGTACCCAGGCTGAAGCTTTCGATTATCAGGGCATCTGGCTATCCACAGAGGGCAAGTATCAGGAGGCTATAAGTTCCTTCAGCAAAGCCATTGCTTTGAACAATAACGACTATCGTTATTTCTCTCACAGAGCCAGTGCCTATCGCACCGTCAACGAATTAGAAAAGGCGCTCTCTGACATGGATCGCCTTGTGGTCTTGCGTCCTAACGTTAGCCAGGGCTGGCTTACCCGGGCTGAAACCCTTGAGCAGATGAAGCGCTATGACGATGCCCTTGCTTCTTATGAGCGGGCAGTTAAGTTGGACCAAAATAAGGGAGACAGTCGAAAAGCGCGAGCGCGGCTAAATTTGCGGATTGGCAAATACAAAGAGGCAATCGTCGACCTCGATTTCCTGGTCAAATTGTCGCCCGCCGATGACGAACACTATTGGAACCGAGGTCTGGCCTGGCAGGGTCTCAAACAGTATGACCGTGCCCTCAAGGACTTCAACATTGCTATAGATCTTAATCCGCAACTGCCCTCTTACTACGAGTCGAGAGCAAAACTGAATAACCTGCGTGGGGAGAAGAATCAGGCGGCGCGGGATAAGCGCAGGGCCGATAAGTTGCGCCAGGAAAGAATCTAGGTCAACCTTATTCTGCTCCAAATAGAAAACAGCCCCTGGTGCGAGGGCTGTTCTCCATTTTTGGCCGGGGGAAAATTAGTCGCTAGTTAACCGACACCAGTTGTTTGACCGGTTGCTGGAACTGGTCTTCTTCCGTGGAGCCTTTCAGGGCCTGGGTGGATGCTTCTCCGCCGCTGGCTGTGACCAGTACTTTATCAAAATAGCCGGTGCCTACTTCTCGCTGGTGCCGCACGGCTGTGTAGCCCTCACTCTGGCTGGCGAATTCCTCTTCTTGCAGTCTTACATAGGCAGCCATGCCTTCCTTGGCATAGTCTTTAGCCAATTGGAAGGCACTGAGATTGGTGGCATGCCAACCGGCCAGGGTGATGAACTGATATTTGAAACCCATTTTGCCCAGTTCTTCATTGAATGAGCGGATGGTTTTATCGTCCAGGTGCTGCTTCCAGTTGAAGGATGGTGAGCAGTTGTAGGCTAGCAACTTGCCGGGGAAGCGGGCATGAATGGCCTCGGCGAAGACGCGGGCTTCTTCCAGATCTGGTTTGGAGCTTTCGAACCAGAGCACATCGGCATAGGGAGCGTAGGCCAGCCCTCTGGCGATAACCGGCTCGATGCCTTGTTTTACGCGGAAGTAGCCTTCCGGGGTGCGTTCTCCCACGATGAAGGGTTTGTCAATGTCGCAGATGTCGGAAGTAATGAGAGTGGCGTCCAGGGCATCGGTGCGGGCTGTGATGATGGTCGGTACACCCAGCACATCGGCAGCCAGGCGGGCGGCACTCAAAGTGCGGATGAATGTAGAGGTCGGTACGAGCACCTTACCCCCCAGGTGACCACATTTCTTTTCAGAGGCCAACTGGTCTTCGAAGTGCACTCCGGCTGCTCCTGCTTCAATCATGTTCTTCATCAGTTCAAAGGCATGCACAGGTCCGCCGAAACCGGCTTCGGCATCGGCCATGATCGGTACAAACCAGTTCCTTTCACTTAGACCTTCGGACGCATCAATCTGATCCTGGCGAAGAAGAGCGTTGTTCAGTCGTTTTACCAGTTCCGGGGCGCTGGTTGAGGGATAGAGACTCTGGTCAGGATAGGTCTGCCTGGAGCTATTGGCGTCGGCCGCCACCTGCCAACCGCTCAAGTAAATCGACTTGAGCCCGCCCCGCACCATCTGTACGGCCTGGGAGCCGTTCATGGCACCGAGGGCGATCACATAGGGCTCGTTGTGCAGCAGTTCGAAGAAATGCCTGGCTCCTAGATCTGCCAGGGTGTGCTGGATCTGCACCGTGGATCTCAGCTTTACCACATCCTGGGCACTGTAGTTGCGCATTATGCCCTGCCAGCGCTTTTCGCTTGCCCAGGTTAGTTCCAGTTCTTTTACTTGCTCTGCTTGTGATTGACGCATTTTTTTTCCTCGCTTATGTCGCATGCTTGGCTTGAGTTTCCATGGCAGAGAGAGCCGGTTTCGGCGGACTCATCAGGTGGTTCGGATTGAGGCTCAGGTGGAGATAGATAGATCTAGTCAGGTAGGTAGTCGTAAGCTTTGGTGGTGAGGAAGTCGGCGAAAGTTTCACTCAAAACGAGATCGTCCAGAATGAGACCGGCTTCTTTCACATGATTGTCAGGGCTCTCCAGTTTGAGCATGGCTTCCTCTTTCAGTTTCTCGTAGAGGTAGCGAGTCATGACGGCACCGTCGGTTTCTTCCAGCGGGGCGCTGAACTTTATCCACTGCCAGAGCTGAGCGCGGGCGATTTCAGCTGTGGCGGCGTCTTCCATAAGGTTGTGGATGGCTGCCGCTCCATTGCCGGAAAGCCAGGAATCCAGATAACGCAATGCCACATCTATGTTGTTCTCTACACCGGCTCTTGTCACCGAGCCTGTGATTTTCGTGTTGAGCAGATCTTGGGCGCTTACGGTTATTGCCTTCAGTTCCTTGCCTTTCTGGTGCGGATTTGCACCCAGCGCTTTGTCGAAGACGCGTCTGGCGATTGGCACGAGATCGGGATGTGCCACCCATGTGCCGTCGAAGCCGTCGGCGGCCTCTCTTTCTTTATCTTCGGTTACCTTCTTGATGGCCGTTTCATTGACGGCCTGGTCTTTGCGGCTGGGAATAAAGGCAGCCATGCCGCCGATGGCATGGGCTCCACGCTTATGGCAGGTGGCCACCAGGAGTTGGGCATAGGCTCTCATAAAGGGAACGACCATGGTCACTTTAGCGCGATCCGGTAAGGTGAAATCATGGTTTCTGGTTTTTTTGATGAGGCTGAAGATATAGTCCCAGCGACCGGCGTTCAGACCGGCGGCGTGCTCTTTTAACTGGTAGAGAATCTCTTCCATTTCAAATGCCGCTAGAATCGTCTCGATTAGGACGGTAGCGCGGATGGTGCCTCTTTCAATCTGTAGATAGTCCTGGGAAAAATTGAAAATGTCGTTCCAGAGCCTGGCTTCCTCATGACTTTCCAGTTTGGGCAGGTAGAAGTAGGGAGCGCTGCCCCGTTTGATCAATTCATGGGCATTATGGAAGAAGTAGAGTCCGAAGTCGAAAAGACTGGCTGAAACCGGTTTCTCGTCTATGAGCAGGTGCCTCTCCAGCAGGTGCAGACCGCGCGGTCTTACCACCAGAGTGGCAAGCCTCCGGTCCATCTGCAGTTTGTATTCCTTGCCTTCCGCAGATGTGAAGCTGAGGGTACCTCTCACTGCCTCGATCAGATTCATCTGGGCGGAAATTATGTTAGCCCAGGTGGGAGTGAGGGAGTCTTCCAGATCGGCCATGAAAACTCGGGCGCCCGAGTTCAAGGCATTGATCATCATTTTTCGCTCACAGGGTCCGGTAATCTCTACGCGCCTGTCCTCAAGGTCGGCGGGAACCGGAGCCACCTGCCAGGTGCCGCTTTTAATGTGCTCGGTGTGGGGCAGGAAGTCGGGGAAGATGCCCTGATCAATTTGCTTCTGTCTGTCCTGGCGTTTCTTGAGAAGTTCGTCAAGCTCGGGGCGGAATCGTTGTTCCAGAGCCCGGATGAAGTCCTGGGCGGCCGGATTCAAAATGGTTTCCACGTGCGGCAGGGCCACCTCAATCCGTTGTACTAGATTGTTCATCCAGAAATCCTCCGGGACTTTTGACGGTTTATGTAGAGCTTTGTTATGGTAATTATATTGATATATTGATCGATTGCAATCAATAAATCACTAATTTAATCTTTGCATAATTCGGAGAATTTCCATCTATATAGAAGCGCCCTGCAATTCCTCGGGACAGGTGGCTGGTATCATAGCTGCCATGTCTGGATCTGATGAAAAATACCTTGTCGGTGCCCAAGCGGCGGAGTTTCTCGGTGTTAAGCCGGCCACTCTCTATGCCTATGCCAGCCGCGGGCAAATAGAAAGTGTGCCCGGGGCCACCGGCCGGGAACGTTGTTATCGGCTCAGTGACTTGATTCGCCTCCGGCAGTCGGCCAGAGGTGTAAAGTCGGCCAAAGACTCCGAACCGGCCGTCTGGACCGGTCCGGCCATTAAATCGGCCATAACTGAAATCAGAGAGGACGGGCATCGTTACCGAGGCCAGAGCGCCATCGAGCTGGCCTTGCAGAGGACCAGTTTTGAGGATACGGCCGAACTTCTCTGGGATACCGGTGGCAGCGCTGCCCTCTGGGCCGGGCTTGAGCCCTTCGAATGCAATTCTTTTAAGGGACTGGTCTCTCCGGATACGGAGTGTCTTGAACTGCTCAAGCTTCTGGTGGTGGGACTTGAGATGTCCGATCCGGTAGCCCGCAAACTCAACCGCGATGATGTTTACGACACGGCCAGGCGTTTGATTCTGACCATGGCTATGAGTATTGGTCTGCCGGCTGGTCGCAGCCAGTACGTTATAGATGATCAACTGGATGTGAACAATTTTGTGGGCTGTATCCTGGCGCGGGCTCTGTCCGAATCTCCTTGCCGCGAACAGTCCGAAATGATCAATTTAGCCCTGGTGCTTTGTGCCGATCACGAATTGAATGCATCGGCACTTGCCTCCCGCATTGCGGCCTCTTGTGATGCCTCCCTCTACAGTTGTCTATTGAGCGCGCTGGGCTCCTTTAGTGGTAGCTTGCACGGCTCTGCCAGTCGGCGAGCGGAAGACATAGTCACTGCTTCCCTTGGTTTTTCCTCGGCAAGGGCATGGTTGAAGGATTACTTGCGGCAAAATGACACTATTTCTGGCTTCGGTACCGAGCTTTACAGCAAAGGCGATCCCCGGGCGAGAGTCCTGATAGACTGCGCCCTCTCGGCTTCCGCTGCTGACGAAAGGCTTATACGCTTGAAGGAAATAGTGGAATGTGTGGCTGAGGAGCTTTCGCTTTTCCCTAACCTTGATGTCGGTCTTGCTGCTGTGACCTATGCGCTGAACCTGCCTCAGGGCGCCGGTTCTGCTATCTTTGCCGTGAGCCGATCCGCCGGTTGGATTGCCCATGCCATAGAACAGAGACTTTATGGCGGCGTCATTCGTCCAAGGGCTCGATACATAGGTAAGTGTTAGAGACTCGTTCAGTTTGCGTTCACATAGACCATGCTAATCTGCTGATAGTTGAAGTTCTTGGTGAATGAGGCATCGACTTGAACGTCGCCGACCGGATTGATATTGATGTAGAGACCGAAGCCTCCTCTTCTTGCGGGACTCCCTCTCACTGGGGCTTCGCATTCAAACTGCCGGCCTGGCTGGGTTTCTTAGATAGTGACCACTTTCCGTCCGGCCGCGGTGAGGTGTTGAACCTTCCTGTAAAGTCGCGGGCCAGCCGTTGGTTTCCCTTCATTTTCCTGCACTTCTTTGCCCTTCTGGCTCTTTTTCATAAGCCCAGTCCCTTTGCTATCTGTCTGGCGGTTTTTCTTTATTTCTTCCGCATGTTCGCCATAACCGCATTCTTTCATCGCTACTTTTCCCACCGCACTTTTAAGACAAGCCGCGCCGCTCAGTTTCTCTTCGCCTTCTGGGGTGGGTTGGCGGTGCAGCGCGGCGCTTTGTGGTGGGCCAGCCATCATCGCAACCATCACCGCTATTCCGATCGCGACGGCGATATTCATTCACCGATTAAAAGCGGTTTCATCTGGTCCCATATCGGCTGGATCACTGCCGACTGCAACATGCCCACGCGCTATGAAATTATTGGCGACTTCAGCCGTTATCCGGAACTGGTCTTTCTCAATCGCTTCGATTGGCTGCCGCCTCTCTTTCTGGGCTTGGCTCTTTACGGACTGGGTTGTTTCCTTGAATTACACTACCCTTCCCTTTCCACCAGCGGCAATGAGCTTGTCTTGTGGGGCTTCTTCGTCTCCACCGTGGTGCTCTTCCACGGCGTCTGCTCCATCAATTCTCTATCTCACATATGGGGCAGCCGACCTTATCGCACTGATGATTCCAGCAAGAATAATTTCCTCTTAGCCTTGATCACTCTCGGCGAGGGCTGGCATAACAATCATCATCGCTGCCCCGGCTCTGTCAGGCAGGGCTTCTTCTGGTGGGAAGTGGATATGACATATTATTTTCTCAGGCTCTACCGCGCCCTTGGGCTGGTCTGGGATCTGCATCCCGTTCCGGCGGCAGTCCGCGAAGAGCGACTCTTCCCGGAGCCTTCGAGGGTGCGCTCGTGAAGTCTATAGGTATTGTCGGTAGTGGCATCGCCGGTCTCGGTCTCGCTTATCAGCTGAGAGACCGCTACGACATCACGATTTTTGAAGGAAACAGCTATGTAGGTGGGCACACCAATACCATCGATGTGGACAAACCATCTTCCGTGGCCTTCGACACTGGTTTCATGGTCTTCAATCACGTCACTTACCCCCTTTTGACCAGTCTCTTTCAGGAGTTGAATGTAGAGACTTGCAAGACCGATATGTCTTTTTCCGTGCAACATAAAGGCCACCGGTTGGAATGGAACGGTGCCGGTTTGGACGCCATCTTTGCCGACCGAAGAAATCTTTTGAACCTGAGGTTCTGGAGAATGTTGTTGAAGCTGGATTGGTTCAATAAGAATGCTCCCGAACATTTGCAAGATCCGCAACTTTCATCCCTCAGTATTTCCGACTATGTAGCCAGATATCAATTGGGTGCCGATTTCCTCAACTGGTATCTGGTGCCGATGGGGGCCAGTGTCTGGTCCACACCTCTGCATGGCATGCTTGAGTTTCCCGCTTCCACGCTGCTGCGTTTCTTTCACAATCATGGTTTTCTCGGACTGACCACCCATTTTCAGTGGTACACCGTGGTTGGTGGCGCCAGAAATTATGTGAAAGCGCTGCTTGCCTCGCTTAAGCCGCAGGATAGAGTTCTGACGAATTCGGCTGTAGTAGGGGTGGAGCGTACTGCGGAGGGGGCCAGGGTCTTCACCGCCGATGGGCAGAGGCACTACTTCGATTGCGTAGCACTGGCTACCCATGCCGATCAAAGTTTGCAGTTGCTGAAGGATCCTACCGTTTTGGAACGGGAGCTCTTAGCCCCTTTCCATTATCAGGATAATACCGTCACGGTTCACTGTGATACCAGTGTCATGCCCACCTGTCGCAAAGCCTGGGCTTCCTGGAACCACCGCGTCAGCCCCCGCGAAGGCGGGGCTACAACCCATTACTGGATGAACAACTTACAGGGACTTGCCGGTCCCACTAATTATTTTGTGTCGCTCAATAGCGAACATCTTGTGGATGAGAGTAAGATCTTTCGCCGGCTCAATTACACGCACCCCCTCTTTACTCTCGCCACCCAGAGGGCCCAGCTCAGGCTGCCTGAGCTTAATGAGCAAGATGGTTCTATATTTTTTTGCGGCAGTTATTTCCGCTATGGCTTCCATGAGGATGCCTACCTCTCTGCCTGTCTATTGGCGGACCGGTTGAAAGCATTGGGGGTGGCCTGTGCTCAATAGCCGCCTTTACCGATGTCGGGTCCATCATGAAAGATATAGCCCCAGAGCTCATAAGTTCAGCTATGGGGTTTTCATGCTCTGTCTTGACCTGGCGGAACTTACTCAACTGGAGAGCAAATCCAGGGTGTTTGCCTTGAACCGCCCAGCGCTTGTCAGCTTCTATGAGGCTGACCATTTATTGCACTCCGGTACGGGAAGCTTGCTGGAGCGGGTGCATAGCTGCCTGACCGAACACGGGTTTAGAGAGCCTGTGAGGCGCATCGAGCTACTCACTTATCCGCGCATCCTGGGCTATGTCTTTAATCCGGTTTCCTTTTACTTGATCTATGGTCATGGCCAGGAGCAAGAGCTTCCCCTTGCGGTGCTTGTGGAAGTCAGCAACACCTTCAAGGAAATGAAGGTCTACCTGGCCAAGGAGAACGTCGCCTCCGGTTGTCTGGGGGAGCGCCCTGTTTTTCGCTCGGTGGTGCCTAAACATTTTTATGTTTCACCCTTCGGCAAGCTTGATGATTGTTTCGATTTTATAGTGCCCTTCCCGGATGAGCGACTAAAAATTTGCATCGATACCCTCGATGGGGTAAGTGGCGATAAAGTGCTGGTATCGAGCTTGAGCGGTAAGAGCTTGCTCTTCAGCGACCGGAACTTGCTTGTGGAATTCTTTCGCCATCCACTCATGACTTTTAAGGTAATCGCCATGATACATTTTCAGGCTCTTCTGCTACTCCTCAAAAGAACGCCGTTTTATACCAAGGAAGAGAAGCCGCATTTGCAGACCGATGTGATCAATCCTCGCCGCGTCAGGGAGAAAAGGGGATGAGCAGCACTGTTGAAGTTGATAAGTCATTGAAGCCCATTAAGCCTGCACCTGCAGCGGCGAAGCTGAAGGGATTTGCCGGCTTGATCGGTGCGGCTCTCAGTCAAATGCCTTACGGGCAACTGACCATGGTTATGCCGGACGGCGGCAGGCATGTATTTGGTAGCGGCGGCAAGAGTCCACAGGGGCACTATGTCGAGGCTTTAATCGTAGTACGCAATGCCGGCTTGTTTCGCCGACTGGTGTTCTTTGGTCATATCGGTTTTGCTGAAGCCTTCATGGATGGAGATTGGGTCAGTGATGATCTGGCTTCCGTCTTTGCCTGGTTTTTGCTCAATCTTCCGCACTGTCGCTTGCTTGAAGGCACCGATAAGAAGAACCTGCTTGTCAATTCTCTTGGCTTTTTGAATCAGTGTGGGCATTTACTGAGGGGTAACAACAAGGTAAACAGCCGCAAGAATATTTCCTATCACTATGATCTCAGTAACGACCTCTTTCAGATCTTTCTGGATGAGACCATGACTTATTCAAGTGCCTGCTTTGGTACGAGCCTTGACGATGCCGACTGGAAGCTCAGCCTCAAGGACGCCCAGGAAGCTAAGTTCGAGGCTCTCTGTCGCAAACTGAATTTGCACGCGGGCGACCATTTACTGGAGATAGGCTGCGGTTGGGGAGGCTTTGCCGTTTATGCCGTGAGCAAGTACGGCTGCCGCTATACGGGTATTACTATTTCCAAGGAGCAACTCAAGTTTGCCCAAGAGCGAGTGGATAAGCTGCCTTCCATTAAGGACAAGACTGAATTCAGGCTCGTCGATTATCGTAATATGGACAGACCGGCAGGTGGTTTCAGTAAGATTGTTTCCATAGAAATGATCGAAGCGGTCGGCCATGAATATTACGATGTCTATTTTCAAAAGATAGATCAACTGCTGGGAGAAGATGGGCTGGCGGCCTTGCAAATGATCACCTGCCCGGACAGTCGTTATGATTTGATCCGTGAAAATACAGACTTCATTCAAAAACATATTTTCCCCGGTTCCCTGCTTCCCTGCCTGGCACGCCTTCACAAAGCCACCGCCACCACAGCACTTTCTTTGCATGAGCTGACCGACATGGGTAATGACTATGCCCGCACTTTGATGGTCTGGCAAGAGCGGTTTGAGTCGCACCTCTCTGAAGTTTTTGCTCTGGGCTTCGACCAGGTCTTTGTGCGCAAGTGGCGATATTATCTCTCCTACTGTGCCGCCGCTTTTGCCATGCGTAATATCAGCGTGGTTCAGGCCGTCTATACCCGACCAAATAATTTAACTCTTTCTCACCGTCAGTTCTTAAGCAGGTTTGCTTCTACCAAGGATGACCGCCAGGCTTGTGATTTCGGCGCGCTAGAATAGGAAGTCAAACTTATGCTGAGGGGAGCGGTGATGGCAGGTTACAGTCAATATACGGAGCCGGGTCCGGAACCAGAACAAGATTCTGAGCAGGAGAGGCAGCTTTCCCTGGCCGTTGACTTTCTCAAGCAGGGCCTTTTGGTGGCCTTTCCCACTGAGACTGTTTATGGTCTCGGCGCTGATGCGGCCAGCGAAGAAGCGCTGGCTCGACTTTATGCTGTTAAGGGCCGACCCACCAGTCACCCGGTTATCGTTCATTTGAGCCGCATGGAGGAACTGGAGCAGTGGTCGAGAGGACCGCTTGAACTGGCTTTCCGACTGGCTGAGCAATTCTGGCCTGGACCCATGACTTTGATTCTGCCCCGGGCTGCCAATGTTTCTCTCTCTCTGACTGGAGGACAAGACTCAGTCGGGCTGCGAATTCCCTCTCACCCTCTGGCTCTTGCCTTGCTCTCGCGCTCCGGTCCGCTGGCTGCTCCCTCGGCCAATAAGTTCGGCAAACTCAGTCCCACCACGGCGGAAGCCGTCAGGCAGGGGCTGGGAACGGAAGTGGCGGCGGTTTTGGATGGTGGACCATGCCAGGTTGGTATCGAGTCGACCATCATTTCTTTACTGCACGAAGTGCCTCACATTTTGAGACCGGGCATGCTCTTGCCTGAAGATGTGGCAACGGCATGCGGTCTGGAAGTGGTGCTTTCTTACCTGCCCGATCACTCTTCCCCTGTGGTGAAGGCGCCAGGTACCCTGCCCAGCCATTATTCTCCGGACACTCCAGTGGTGCTTTTGGCGCAGGAGGATTTGCAGTCTACTCTTGAAGAATTGACCCTGGCGGGTTTGTCTATTTCTCTCTTAGTCTTTCAGCAAAATGCAGCCCTTGCCGATTGCGGCTGCGTGGCTGAGAGTCTTGTGGTGGAGCCTTTTGCCGAGCCCTATGCCAGGCTTCTGTATGCTCGTTTGAAGAGTCTTGATCAACCTGGACGCAGCTACATAATTGTCGAGAAACCGCCCCTGGGCCAGGCCTGGGACGGAGTCAATGACAGGTTGCGTCGGGCCGCCCATGGTAATCACCTCCCGGCTCTCCGAGGGCCTGATCTTGAGAAGCATCCTTGAACATTTCTCCTCTGGCACTGACGAGCTTTCTCTGGGGATTTCCCATTGTCATGTCTATGATGCTTGGGGTCTTCCTTCTTGCTAAACGTATAAACAACGGCGGCATAGTCGATGTCTTCTGGGGGCTGGGGTTCAGCCTGCTTGCCTTGCTCTATTTTGCCCTGACGGGGGCTTCCTTCAGCGACTGGCGGGCGCTTGTGCTCATGCTCATGGTGCTCACCTGGAGTCTGCGCCTGGCCTTCTATTTGCTACTTCGCTTTCGGCGCCTGTTTCCTGAGGAGGATGGTCGCTACAAGGCTTATCGCGAGGCCTGGGGCAGCCGCGCCGACCTGGGCTTGTTCCTGGCTTTCCAGTTACAGGCGGTCTTGCTTTCACTTCTTGGCCTGCCCTTTGCCGTGGTGCTTGCCAATCAAAGTAGAAGCGCTCCTGTGTTTCCGGAAATTGTCGCTATCATCATGTTTGCCCTGGCTCTTGCCGGCGAGAGTCTTGCCGACAAGCAACTGGAGGACTTTCGCCGCAGTCCTCAAAACAAAGGGCAGGTCTGTCAGGTTGGCTTGTGGAATTATTCAAGACATCCTAACTACTTTTTTGAGTGGCTTATCTGGATGGCATTCTTTCTCTTTGCCCTGCCATCGGCTGGTGGTATCTACACCTTTTATTGTCCTGTTTTGATGTACTTCTTTCTCACTAGAGTGACCGGCGTGAAGGCCACGGAGGAACAAACTTTACGCACCAGGGGTGATGCCTATCGCCGCTACCAGGAAAGCACAAGCGCGTTTTTCCCCTGGTTTAAGAAAGCTCCCAGGTAATCGGAGGATTCGTTGTCTTATGACTTCCATTAGTTTTCCCGACTTTCGCGGGCTCAGTAAGCCCGGCTCGGAGGACCCCATCTATGAATTCCTGGCCCTCAATCTGACTCCCGATTGGCTGATTCGTGCCGGCATTCGCTCCATGCTCTCTCAGAAATTGAAGCAGGAGTCCTGCTGCGAGGAAGTGCGCATGGAGCGGTTAATGAAGATGGTGGCTGGTTTGTCAGTCTCTCCTGTGGCCATTGCTACTGCTTGTGCCAACGAACAGCATTACATGGTGCCGACGGAGTTCTTTCAGCTCTGTCTGGGCCGTCGTTTGAAGTACAGTTGTGCATTGTTTCCGGACGGCGTCAGTAGTCTGGATGAGGCGGAAGAAGCAATGCTCGCCCTTACTGTCAGTCGCGCCCAGATTGAAGATGGTCAGACCATTTTGGAACTTGGTTGCGGATGGGGCTCTCTCACTCTTTATATGGCCGAAAAATTCCCCCGGTCTGCCATCACCGCTGTCTCCAATTCCCCTTCCCAGCGGCTATATATCGAGGAGCAGTGCCGGCTTAGAGGTTTTACAAATGTGAATGTGCTGACTGCCGATATGAATGATTTTCAGTTTGCCGAGCGAGTTGATCGCGTTGTGTCGGTGGAAATGTTCGAACACATGAAGAACTACCGGGAACTTATGGGGCGTATTGCCGGTTGGCTGAAGCCCGGCGGCAAGCTCTTCGTCCACATCTTTACGCATAAAAAGTATTGCTATCATTATGAAGACCATGATGGCCGCGATTGGATGACGAGAAACTTCTTTACCGGTGGTCTGATGCCCTCTGCCGATCTGCTGCTCTATTTTCAGGATGATCTCAAGCTGGCCGAGCAATGGGTGGTAAACGGCAGGCATTATCAACTGACTGCCGGAGCCTGGTTAGCTAATATGGATTCCAATCGGCGGAAAATTATGCCGATTTTGAGCGCCACCTACGGAGAAGACCGGGCTGTTAGATGGTGGGTATTCTGGCGTCTTTTCTTCATGGCTTGCCAGGAGTTATGGGGATATTCCGATGGGGAAGAATGGAATGTATGCCATTATCTCTTCCTGGCGCCCCCGTGAAGAGTCTTACCCAGGAGGTAATTGAATGACGCTTTCCCAGGATGTAAGCACCCCCACGGTCATGGATATACTGCGCCAGTCGACCCAAGACTTGCATAATGACGCGGAAGGGCAGGATTTCCAGAAATCTCTTGGGAGCGGCACAGTGAACGTGCCTTCTTATTGCAACTATCTGGCGCAGCTTTATATGATGCACAGTCATCTGAACAAGCTTCTGGAAGGTGCTGCCGGCGATCCGCGCGTCAGCCGTGTGCTCAAGCCTTATCACCTCGACTGCCGCTGTCTCGAAAGAGATCTGGCCCATTTTCACCATGACCCTGCCGGGATTGAGCCCCTGGCCTCAACCAGCAAGATCATGGACGATTTGACCGCCATAAGCCTTGAGTCTCCCTGCGGGCTTTTAGGAGCGCTTTATGTTCTGGAGGGTTCCACCAATGGTGCCAAGTTCATGGCTAAGAATTTGCGTAAGGGTCTGAACTTACCTGAAGAAAGCGGTGCTTCTTATTTCGATCGATATGGCGATGTGCAGCGGCAAAACTGGCTCAAGTTCAAGGAAGACATGATTGCCTGCAACTTCAGCCCGGATGAATGTCGGGAGTTGGTTAAATCGGCAAGACGTATGTTTCAAGCATTCTTTGAAATTGGTCGGGAGCTATGAACAGGCTTGCAGCTTCTGCCTGAGCAAGTTGAATATCTCTGAGCCCGCACCTTCTACAAGTAAGTCCGCTCCGGCGTCTGCCAGTCCATTGTCAGCGGGTATTTCCAGAACATTCAAATCGAGCAATGCACCCTGCTGATCGGCTTGGCCAGCCTCCTTATTGAGATAGACCCCAAGCGGTGATTCTATCAGGTGCCTGTGCCCTTTTATGGATGTCAAAATCAGTTCATCGGCCCGGGCAAATTTTTCCTTCTTCAGGCAGTGAGCAAAGCCTACGATGAAAAGGTTAAAGCTTGTTTGGCAGGACTTTGCCTGCAGGATTTCCTGTCTGGCGTCAGCCACATAGAGGATTGGCTGCGGGGTTTGCCTGCGGGTAAGCTTTGCCACATGGGCGAAGTGCTCCTTTCCCTTTGCGAAAGCCTCTCTTTTGCCAAGAACTTCGGCAAGATGAGGAGCCAGAGCCAGACCTTGCTCTGAGGTCAACCAGTGGTCCAGAACCTCTTGCTCAAGGGCGGAGCTGATGAAATTCTGCACCCCGGCTTGCTGCAAGTCTTTCAGTAGTTCAATTGCCCCCGGGAAATACTGGCACTGGCTACCAGCTACGGCACAGAGCTGGTTGTAGAGAGATGCTACCTGATTGGCAGTGTCGTCGTCCATGGCACTATCGCCAAAGGCGCCGGCTTTATCAGCGCAGGATATGCCGGATTTGGCAAGGGCGAAGTTGGTCAGGGTGCTGATGGACGGGATGGTGCGGAGACCAGTGTGGTGCGGATTTGTATGTATTTGTTTTAAGAGGATCGCCTGATAGCAGTAGGCGAAAGCCAGGGCATTGAGAGGCATGCGATCAATAAGCACCCCATCCCGAATCCATATAACAGACGCCGAAAATGTGAATGATTCGCTTGAATCGGCCTTGCTCATTGGTTAATAATGCTCCCGCATGGTCTTTCGAACCTCGCCTCAGGCTTATTGTCTACCAGGTTTGCAGCACTCTTGCAGGCCGATTGTGGTGGCTGATAATAGACTAATCTCTTGACTGCGCCGGGTCTCGGGTTAGTTTTCCTGGGGTCTGGGAATAAAAGGCGAGTAAGGCGTTAACTGTATCGAGTTAGGGTGGGTGTTCCCTTTCCTATTGCTGTAGATACAGGCTGAAAAGGATGGTATGTATGCTCAGGAGAACTGGTCCGATCCCCAAGTCTTTGCAGAAGTTGCCGGCGGCGCCGGGTCTGTCGGAGATTCACCACTACCTTTCCGCTGCCATGGAGCACCGGGGCAAGCAGGTAGAAATATCCTGGACCACACCTGATCGACTCGTGGATTTCACTCTCAATATTCATTGTCCCTGGCGTGGCGGAGACACTGAGTGGAAGCTTTTCGTAGGCAAGAACATGCGGCTGGTCTGGGACTACAAGAGCTGCGATGTCTTGCTGGTTTACAACTTGATTATTTCCTCGTGCGGAGAAGTACATCAGAGCATTCAGGCTGATGGTGCTCTCTCGGTGTCCGAAGCCTTCCGCGACTCATCTAAGAAGCGCGACACTTATTATATGAATTCTTCCAATACAGTGGAGGAGTCGGACCCCAGTTCCGTAGCCAAGGTAGGCACCAGCGATAATGCCTGGAGTCGCAGTACGCTGCCGCCAAATGGCGATCTTTCTCTTGTGGAAATTTCAAGACTATTGCAGTCGGTTCTATTGGCGCGCATGACTGGTCGCCTCGATATCGACCATGGCAGCACCCACGCCAAGATATTTTTCGTAGATGGTGAGCCTCAGTTTGCCGATGTCGGTGGTATCGCCGGTGATGAAGGCATACTGGACGTACTTACCTGGCGAGAAGGGAAGTACAAGTTCGAGCCGCGCATGCGCGTGACTGAGCGCAATGTCGGCCAGCCTATTGAGACTCTCGTCATTCAGGGCGTGCAGCTTGTCGACAAGGTCAACTTCATTAAGAACGTAGGCTTACTGCCTGACAGTGTCTTGATTCGCAAGCACCAGCAGTTGGCTACAACCGACCTCGATAATCTTTCTGCCCGTGACCAAACCGTAGATGGTGCCTTGATGAGGCGCTTCTATCAGGCTATCGATGATAAGACTGCTATCAAAGTGATGGTGGAGAGTCTTCGTTTGAGTCGCAGCCAGTGGGTGCCTATCGTGGCATCTTTGCTAGGCGGCGATCTTGTTACCTTCACCAATGACTTCGTCGGCACGCGGGAGGACAAGCCATCTATTGCGCCCAAGGCCATCGATAAGTCTAAGATTCACTCCGTGATGATGAGCTTGCGGCGCCCGGAGACCGGTATGTTTACCTATCCGGCCTTCCTCTATTTCCTTGAGCAGGAGTATTTTCGGGGGTATCGCTCCGGTAGCCCGCTTTCCGTGATGGTGATGGAGATGCGTGTGGTCTCCGGCCCGCCTCATTTATCCAGAGAGCCCTTGGATGTGCCGGCGGTGGCCGAGGTGGTGCGGCGCATCAGCCGACTGAAGCGCCACATTGATTTGCTGGCCCACTACGATCAGTACGACTATGCCATGCTCTTGCCCAATACCAAGACTTCAGGCGCCAATATATTTGCGCAGCGTGTGGCAAGGGCCATCTGGAGTTCGCCTCTGGCCTATGGTGTAGATAGTGCCAACCTGTCTCTGGCCTTTGGAGTGGCTTGTATTCCCGATGACTGTCTCGATCTCGGCGTACTTTTGGCCGCAGCAGAGGCGGCTAAGGCTCAGGCTTTGAGAGCGGCCGTACCAATTGCCCTTTATCGCGATTTGAAAGGTTAAGGGAAACCGCTGGAGGGGCTGGTGGTGCCGGCCTTTCCTGGCTTCTTTAATTGGGCACTATGGAATTGAATAGACTGGTGATGGCTGTTACTGCTGCAATCATCATCAGGCAGCCCAGTATGGCAAAGAGAACCATTATTTTCGACATGCGGCCGATATAGGTTTTTACTTTGGGGTGTTCCAGTAAGCTGGCTCCGGCCGTCAAAAGATCGTTTTCCCTCTCTCTTTCACTGTCCGGTGCGCTTGCGGCAGCCGGCGCCGGCTCCGGAGAAAGAGGTGCTTGCGGATTCTGGGAGCCGGTGTTCTTTTCTGCTTCGGAATCTTGATCCATTACACTTCTCCCGCTGGTGCATCCATTATAGTGCTTTCTTTCAGGTGCTTCCAGGCGAAGATAAGGCTTGCCCGTCGACTAAACCGGCAACTCTACAGGAGAGAGGTCTAAATTGAGCCGTCCTTCCGCCTTTGCCCTTCCGGTCAGGACCCTGGCCAGACCTTGAATGGCTAAATTGGAGGGATCCATGAGGGCGTAGGACGGGGTCTCTCGGGAGTTTTCGGATAGAACCAGGTCATAAGGACTATCTACTGCCACATGAATGACCCGGCAGGAGGCGAGCAAGTCCTGCATCATCTTGCACTGCTCTTTGTTGATGAAGGAACGGTAGGTGAGGAAGATCACCTGCTTCTCCCCTTCCAGGGAGCTTAGCCGATTGGAAAACTGTTCAAGATCGGTAGCCAGGTCATAGCGCCAGTCCGACAATTGCATGCGCGGCTCCAGTCTCTGAATTTCGTCGGCCAAATTCATGGGATAGCGGGGATGCCTAGGCGCCAGAACATGCCAGGTGCCGGTAGAATGCAAAGGCGAGGCGGTATTTTCTTGTGATAGCCCGTTCTTTTCCGGTCTTATAAATCCCTGGCGGTGTTGTACAACCGCTCTGGCACTAATTTCCACAAGACTGGCTGTGGCGTTTTCGACTTCCCGTGCGAACAGTTTCAGTCGAGTTTCTTCCTCGTCGAGGTTAAAGGTGCGGAGCCTCTCCGGAAACAACTTCTGAAGACGCTTGATGGAAGCAAGAATACGGGCTTCCGATAGGCGTCCGCTTTTGACTGCTTCTACCACTGCCCTGTGCGCGTCCATTGTTTCTTCTATGGTGCCCAGCACGAGTAGGAGGTCCAGACCGGCTTCCAAGGCTAGAATGCAGGCTTCCGACAGCCCGTAGCGACTGGTCAAGCCCTTCATGAGCATGTCGTCGGAGACTAGAAGTCCGTCATAGCCAAGTTCCTGCCGCAAGAGTCCGCTGACTATTTTCTTGGAAAGGGTGGCTGGTATGGGCTCTTCATCAATCTGGGAGAGCCAGATGTGACCAACCAGAATAGAACTCAGATAAGGTAAGTTATCTATAAATGGCTTCAGATCTTCGGCCAGCAATTCTGCCCGGGACTTTGCTACCACAGCCAGTGCCAGGTGAGAATCTTCGCTGGTGGAGCCGTGTCCGGGAAAGTGCTTGCCACAGGCCCGTAGTCCGGCTCTTTCAATGCTCTCTATGGCTTTCAGACCGGCATTACTTACCTGCTGAGGGGAAGAACCGAAGGCGCGGGTGCAAATTATAGGATTGAGGGGATTGGTCTGCAGGTCGAGGGTTGGTGCCAGTAGCAAATTAAAACCCAGCTTCTGAAGCTGGCTCGCTCCTATTTCCGTAACCCTGGCCAGTTCATCTTCTCCCAGGGCGGCCAGAGCCATGGGGGAAGGTATAGGACTCAAAGCCTCTTCAAAGCGTTGTACTGCTCCGCCTTCTTGATCCACAGTCAGCACTGGCACGTGCATGGAACTCTGGACGATGTCGTGAGCCAGACGAGCCAGTTGCTCCAGGCTGCGGCAATTTTCCTTGAAGAGCGTGATACCGCCCAGACGTCCGGCGGCAAGCTGTTTGCGGTGCTCGCAATTGAGAGTCGGCCCGGGAATGCGCCCGAGCAGAAGACGACCGACTGCTTGTTCGATACTTCTCACACCTAAGAGATGGGCTCGATCAAGCGATAGACATCTACCGGCTTGGTGCGACCTTTGACATTGGTTTGTCCGAGAAAATCAAATTTGAAGTTGGCTTTAGCCAGTTCGTAAGTGGCACCTTCCACGATTATGTCTCCCGGTCGATCGTCCCCAATCAGTTTCTCCAGGCGGAAAACCAGGTTTGCCGTGTCTCCCAAAAGGGCCGGATTGGAGACGGAATGTCCAAGGTTACCCGAGGCCACCGGGCCGGTAGCCAGAGCCATGTCCAGCATAAGCGGGTGGTAGGGGAAAGGCCAGCAAGTTTGATCCGCTCCCAGCTTGGCGGTAAGACCGCGCAACTTGAGGGCTGTGTAACAGGCCTGGCAGGCCGAGACCGAACCGGCGCTTTTCGGATCAGCGCCCTGACCCTGCCAGTAAGCCATTATGGCGTCCCCGGCAATTTTCTCCAGTTGTCCGAAATTGCGATTGATCTCCTCGTTCAAATTGTCGAAGACCTTTTGCGCGGCCTGCATCACCAGGGTGGGCTGCCCGGCATGGCGTTCCATCAGGGTAGTGAAACCTTTGATGTCTCCCACCAGAATGGTGGCATTCATCATTTGAATACGGAACTGGGTGCGATCCTGGGCGTCGTCCGATTCATCATCCGCTTGTCCGGCGATTTCCGGAGGGAAGATGATCAGTTCGTATTGGGCTATTTTGATGCGGTCGCCGCTACGCACATGGTATTCCCTGCCGGGGGTGAGGCGAGCGCCATTCAGGGTCGTACCATTGGTGCTGCCGCTGTCCACAACCGTCCAGCCATCAGGTTTACAACGCACTTCTGCGTGCTGACCGGAGACTTCAGGAAAGGGTAGCACCAATTTTTTGACGCCGCCTGTGGCCGGCTTGCGCCCGACCTGAACTACCTCGCCTTCGGTAAGCTGTACGGTGTACGCTTCCGGCGTGTCGGGGTTGACCGTTATAGTTCCCGACTTCATTTCTTAGGCTCCATTCTCGGCATGAATTTGTTCTTTGCCCTGCAGATTTCGACGGCGGCTAGACCTGTGCGGTCTTAGCCAAGCACTTTTTTAGTTCTTCCACCTTGTCCAGTTTCTCCCAGGGCAAGTTTAGATCAGTGCGTCCAAAATGACCGTAGGCTGCCACATTACGGAAGAAGCGGCCGCCGTTTTTCTTGGGCTGTTCGTTCAATTCGAAGCCTTTGATGATGGCGGCAGGGCGAAGGTCGAAGACTTCCTTGACGACTTTTGTAATTTCGGCATCTTCGACTTTGCCTGTTCCAAACGTGGTTACATGCACCGAAACAGGTCTGGCTACGCCGATAGCGTAGGCAATTTGCACTTCGCATCTATCAGCAAGACCGGCACCAACTATATTTTTGGCTACGTAGCGGGCAGCATAGGCAGCCGATCTGTCTACCTTGGTCGGATCTTTGCCGGAGAAGGCGCCGCCGCCGTGACGGGAATAGCCGCCGTATGTGTCGACGATGATTTTGCGTCCCGTCAAACCGGCATCACCCTGGGGACCGCCTACTACGAAGCGACCGGAAGGATTGATCAGATAGCGGGTTTTTTCATCGGGTTTGATGGAAAGATCCTGGAAGACCGGCATAATTACATAGGCTTTCAAATCCTGGGCAATGCGAGCCTGTACTTTCTCGTTGTCTTCGATTCCGTCAATGGCGGGATCGTGTTGAGTGGATACAACAATGGCTTCCACACGCACCGGCTTATCGCCGTCATACTCGATGGTTACTTGTGTCTTACCGTCCGGTCTCAGGTAGCCGAGAGTGCCGTTCTTGCGTACTTCCGTCAGGCGACGGGCGATACGGTGAGCGAGAGAAATGGGCATGGGCATCATTTCCGGTGTTTCCGTACAGGCAAATCCGAACATCATGCCCTGGTCGCCGGCTCCGGTTTCATCGCTCTTATCGGCTGAGCCTTCTTCTCTCTGTTCAAGGGCCTTGCCTACACCGCCGGCGATATCAGGCGACTGCTTATTGACGGCAGCCAGGATGGCGCATGAATTAGCGTCGAAGCCGCCGCCTTTCTCGCCCACATAACCAATCTCGGTGATCACCGAGCGCACCAGGTCTTGCAGGTCCAGGTTGGCGGTGGTTGTAATTTCACCGGTGACAAGGACCAGACCGGTTGATACGGCGCATTCAGCCGCCACTCTACCTTTGGGGTCCTGGGAAAGAATTTTGTCCAGAATGGCGTCGGAGATTTGGTCACAGACTTTATCCGGATGACCCTCTGTGACAGATTCCGATGTGAACAAGTAAGTTTTAGACAAAGGTTTATCTCCCTGACAAATGAACATTGCTTGGCTGGTGACCATTTCTCAAGTGCCTTCCTGAACCTGCAGGAGGCTCATGACAAGACTTGTAAGCAAACGGTGAAAGCCGCAAGATGCCTGCTTCTAAGCAGACCGGCGCTTATGCTACCACTTTTTGAGCCTGGAAATCACATCTATTAATATGTATAAGGTAGATGGCAATTACTGTTTGGGAACCTGCCTAAATTAGTAAAAAATAGCTCTTGAAATCTGTTCGCTTGCTCTTGCCCGGACCGGTTACTCTGTATCTATGTTTTACACTTGGGTTGATGAATCCGGACAAGAACGCCAAACTCCTGGGCCAACTGGCCTGGCGGAACTTGTTAGGATTGACCACTGACTTTGACTGCAATTTGGTTGGGCTGCCCGCGCTCAGTGTTAACATATAAAGGTCCCGAGTCGGTCATGGCTGACAGGGCTATTCTGAGCCTTTTTTAGGATTTTCGATGGCAACAGTTTATTCCCAGAAGAGTGACCGTGATTTGGTTCTTGCCTGCCAGCACCGGGAACCGCAGGCTTTTGAAGAATTGGTCAAGCGCCATCAGCGCACGGTCTATTCGCTGCTATATCAATTGGCACCGGATTGGGAAGACACCTCCGACCTCTCTCAGGAAGTATTTATTCGGGTCTGGCGCAACATTAATAATTTGCGCAATCCCGCCTCTTTTCGTTCCTGGCTCACCCAGATTGTCACCAACCTCTTTTATGATGAATTGCGGAAGCGCCCGCGCCGTTTGCCTACGGTCTCCATGGATGAAGGTCTGGATAGTAGCGAAGATGACGGCTCCACCCGGGATATTCCCGACACCTCCCTGATGCCGGAGGAAAAAGCATTAAATAAGGAGATTACCGAAGTAATTCGTCAAGCAATGTTGCGTTTGCCGGAACAGTTTAGGACCGCTATCGTCTTGAGAGAAGTGGAAGGGTTGAGCTACGAAGAAATTGCGGTAATAACCCAGACGGAAATGGGGACTGTGAAGTCTCGTATTGCCCGTGCCAGGACTAAACTGCAAGAATTGCTCAAACCCTATCTTGGTGAGACGAAGACCGAGGCAGAGGTTCCTTCAGATGGCTGACGACGAAAAAGAAGAAGAAGCAAAAGAAGAGATAGCGCTTACCCCAGCGCCGGAGTGTCTGACCATAAGAGATGAGCTTTCGGCTCTTATCGACGGGCAGGTGTCCGGCAGTCTAAAGAGCCAGATAGAAGACCATCTTGGCGGTTGTGAAAGCTGCCGGCACGAATTAGACAGTCTCAAGCAGGTGCAGAGCTTCCTGGCTAAGGCTTTCAGCCAGTCGGCCGAAGATACTCCTGATATTTGGGCCAAAATGGCCGCCAGTGTTCCTTCTATATGTGACGTTATTCAGGAAGACCTTTCTGCTTACCTGGACGGAGAATTGACCGTTCCCGCCCAGGAGGGCGTCAATCAACATCTTAAGGAATGCCAGACCTGCCTTGGTCTATTCAAAGATTTAAACGCCACCAACCGATTGTTGGTTAAAGGGTTGGAATTGCCAGCCAGTACCACGGTGGATATCTGGAGCGGTGTTAAGGCCCGTCTCAATGCCGACTGTGCCCTTATCGACAATGAGCTTTCCGCTTACTTAGACCAGGAAGTCGTGACCCTGCGCCACCGGGCCATCACCAAGCATTTGACGGACTGCGCCGGTTGCCAGGAGGAATTCGCTAAGATTTCCTCCATTGGAGAGTTGATCCGAGACTCTTACAAGCCTGTCATCCCTGATGATTTTGACCTCTGGCCGGGTATCAAAAGTAAGTTGCAAGTGGTGCAGTTTACTCCCAAGGCCCAGCCTAAAACTCGCGGTATAGACCGGCGTGTATACATCGGTGCCGCTTGCGCCGCTGGTTTTGTAGCTCTTTTTGGTCTGACTGCCCTCTGGCTTCACAGCCCGGGCGACAGTTCTTTGCGCCGAGTTAGTGCGGAAGAGTATTTAATCGACTCAACCTTGCTAGAACCTGCTGATAAAGCCGAAACCATCATTTATGAAGAGTAGGAGAGAAGCATTTCGTGAATTCTTCCAATAGTTCTTTTAAATCAATTGCCTTGTCAATGGCATCCTGTTCATTGCTTGGCTCGGGTCTAACTGAGCTGACCTTTGCTCAGGCATGTCTGGCGCAGGATGGAAGCTCTGGAAGTTCTTCCGGCTGCATAGACTGGTCCAAGCTTGAGCTTACTCCGCAGCAGAGCAACCAGGTACAACAGTTGGAACAGCAGTGGTACAAGGAATCGGGCGAGATCCTGCCCCAGATTCGTGAAGAGCAGTTGAAACTGCAGAAATTACTGGCTGAGCACAATCCTGATTCAATGCAGATCGTTGGTCTGCAGCAGTCCATTGCCAGGCGCAAGGAGCAGTTGAATCTGGCTGCAATGCAGAACTATCTTTCCAAGAAAAAACTTCTCAATGATAAGCAGCAACTGCAGTTCGAGCAGATGATTCAGCAAAATATGACCAAGCGGCGAATGCAGCTTTACCCTGGTTCTCAGACTGAACCCATGCCTGACAAAATACAAATGCTGATGCAAAGAGTGAAGAATATCTTCCCCATGGATAAAGGGAATCCTTAACAGGGTCTGTAATAACTAAATATAGTTGCCAGGAAAGGAAGTCGAAGACGGCTTCCTTTTTTGTCGAATCATCTTTGCTCAAGGGTTTCCGGCTTAGTATTGCCTATGGTGGCATATCCAATCGCCTGCTTTCAGATAGCAGGATTGCCCTCTCCTCCCTTCTGCAATTGAAAATGGCTTGGCTACTAGATTATGAGCAATTAAGCAATCACTTTCTCTTTATATTCAGAACTTAATGAAGTGCAGGTAATGTTTTCGAACTCTTCACATGTCCGGAAACCAAGTGTCCTTCCAGGTTTTGGCAGATCGGACTTTTTCCGTGGGCGACTATTTTTGTTGTATATGCAGTGCATGTGCTTCTGTGCGGTTTGTGAAGATCTTTCAGACATGGTCGTACATCTTGATTGCATCGAAATATGCATGGCGTGTATGCTTGAGGCTTGCTTTGGGCTATTTAAAGTATAAGGGGTTTGGATGCTCTTGCAGATGCAATACCACTAGTGGTGGCGTAAATTAAAACTGATCCTTGCCTCTGATCAAGTTGGAACTAATCTCGTATAATGATTCACTGTTAATAGGACAAGCGACTCATGCGGTCCTGAATACAAAGTATATAGCTCGGTCGACAGCTGTCTTGCCGTTTCAATCCACTTGTAACGGCAATTTAGAGAGAGTCCTGTTTTGGCATGGCCAAAGGAAATTGAGTGAGAATGACGACGGTAACGGTTGGAATGAAAACAATGGGATATGAGCAAGCTGAGACTGATTATGCAGCTCTACCCTCCGGTGCTGTGGCTCTGCTTCCCAAGCACACGCGTAATTTTGGAGTGGTGAGCGGCGGACTGGCTGTTCCCATTGACCAGGGAAAGCTCAGGCAGTTAATTGGCATAGCTGTTAGATATAGGGCGCGCCTTTCCGCGTTGAAATTACGCGATCTAAATGAACGCGACCAGAGCTGGTATGTGATCACTCAGAGTGCCGAAGGTACCTTTGAAAGCGGTCAGCATCGTGAATCTTACTGGCGCAATAAGAGCCTCTTTGTGCGTCGAGTTTCGATTAAAGAGGAATTCGGTACGAGGTACTTGCCCGTCTCGACTGAGATCGCTTGCATGCTCGGAACTGATGCAAAAGCTCTTCTTACAATTAAAGAAGGTGAGTATCAGGCGCGGTTTGACGTCATTTCCGCAAACGGACAATCAGGCTATTGTCTGGAAGGTTTGGATTACGACCTGGCCCTGAGCGAGGTATTTAGTTTGCTCTCGGAAGTGGAAAATTTAAGCGCCTGATATTAGCCAAGGCGCCCTTCATAAAGCTATTCGAGCGAAGCTCTTTGAGTTTCGTCGGAGTCCCTGTGACCGCCGGTCTTTGAGCCGGCGGTCTTATTTTGGAGATAGTTAGCATCTCCCTTTATTCCCCCGGTGAAGATCCAATCCCTAACCAAACAATCGGGTATGGTGGTAGTACTACCAGTGGTGCGGTCCTACTATCCGAGTTGAAACGCTTGAATTTCTGGTTACTTGGTTTTCTTCTTGGGGAGCGGCTTGGCTGATCTGGCCGGGGTGGCAGGCTTGCCTTTAACCGGCGCTGCCGCTTCGGCCAGGTCCTGGTCAGCTACGACGGCCTTAAGCTCCTTTGCCGATTTCTCAAGTTCCAGAATGTTTTTCTGGCACTCTTTCAGCTCTTCGTCGCTCAAGCCCGGACTGAGAGTTTTCTTGTTCAGCTTGCGCTCTTCTGCGATGGAGTTGAGGGTATGTTTGACTTTGCCGATATCCACCAGGGTTTCATCCAGTTCGGCCTTGACCTGGTTCTCCACTTCTTCGCTGCGCTTGACCGCCGCCTTGAAGCGTTTTTCAAGATCGGCAAATTTGGCAGGGCTGAGGGCTTTGGCCGGCAGTTTTTCGACGCGATCCAACTCATCTGAAACCTGATCAAGCTGATTGGCAACGCTTTCCAGTTCCTTTGCCCTTTTGCCGACCCGGGCGGTCAGTTCGCTCATCTTGCTCACCGGATCGGTTGCATAACTAAGATCTTCAGCGCTAGCGCCAGGACCGGCTGTCCATGCCATTGAAGCGGACAGTCCAAGGGCCCAAGCGGAACTGAGCATTAGATTCTTCACAGGCTTTCTCCCAGGTGAAATATGGCGGCTCAGATCATAGCAGGTGCCTGAGCTGCTCCTGCGGTTGCCGGTGGATAGGAGCCTCCTCTCCGGGCTTGTGCCGAGCGGGAATTTGCAAGGAAGTCTGCAAGCTTGCTTCAAGATGAGCAAATCGGTACTTGGAATGTAATATCATGACCAATCTGGAGATCTGGGCAGGGAGCACGGAAATTTCATGATTAAAGAAAAGCTGGCTGAAATAGTGGCCAGGGCTTTTGAGAGTGCATGCGCTGAAGGCAAGATGGGGGAACTGAAGGAGTGCCCGGTGCCCATTCAGATCGAGCGACCCAAGCTGGCTGAACACGGTGACCTGGCTTGCGGCGTAGCCATGAAGCTGGCCGCTCCCTTGCGCTCCAGTCCTCTGAAAATCGCTCAGACTCTGGCTGAGCACATTGGTCGCGACAAGGAGGCCAATGGCAATCGAATCACTTCCTTCGCAGTGGCCCCGCCCGGTTTCATCAATTTCAAGTTGGGCAGTGCCTGGCTCAATCAGAGTTTGTCCCGCATCTTAATTGAGGGTGCCGACTACGGTAAGCTCGATATGGGGCGGGGAAAACGGGTGCTGGTGGAGTATGTTTCCGCCAATCCTACCGGTGATTTGCACATCGGACACGGCCGCAATGCCGTTTTCGGTAGTTGTCTGGTGAACTTGCTCAAGTTCGCCGGATATGAGGTCGAGGCGGAGTTTTACATTAATGATGCCGGTGAACAGATTGTGCAGCTCGGGCGTTGCGCCTATGCTCTTTATCGCAGACTTCAGGGCGTGGAAGTGGAATATCCGACTGAGGGCTACCCGGAAGAGTATCTGAGCGAATTTGTTGCCCCGATTGTGGAGCGGGAGGGTAAGGCTTTCCTCTCTCTCAGCGAGGAAGAAGGCGCCGTCAAGCTTGCCGATCTGACCATGGCGGAAATTATCGAACACCAGAAGAAGCTCTTGGCCAAGCTTCATGTCCAGTTCGATCGCTGGTATTCGGAGCGGGCCTTGCACAAGCGCGATCAAGTCAAGCAGGTGCTGGAGGAGTTTCTCAAGCATGGCTTCAGTTACGAGAACGAAGGCGCTCTCTGGCTTAAAACCACCGAACTTGGCGATGAAAGAGACAGGGTCTTGCGTAAGTCTTCCGGGGCAACCACCTACCTGGCTAATGATTCCGCCTATCACCTAGATAAATACAGACGGGGCTATGATTTGATGGTGAATGTCTGGGGGGCGGACCATCACGGTCAGGTTCCCGGGCTCAAGGGGGCTATGAAGGCTCTGGGCGAAGATCCGGAGCGTCTGGAGGTAGTTCTCACCCAGATAGTCAACTTGAGCCGTGACGGGCAGATAGTACGCATGTCAAAGCGTATGGGTACAGTAGTGATGCTGGGCGAAGTCATGGATGAGGTGGGTGTGGACGCTGTGCGTTATTACCTGGCTGAGTCTTCTCCGCAGAATTCCATTAATTTCGACCTGGAGCTGGCTAAGAAAACGAGCCGGGAAAATCCTGCTTTCTATATCCAATATGCCCATGCTCGTTGCTGCGCCATATTGCGCAAGGCTCTCGAGCCAAGCCAGGGACAGGAGGGCGAGTTGCCGGCGCCTTTGACGGAGAGCCAGTGGCAGTCTTTCCTGCAGGAGTATAAGACTGATCCCGAGGTCTTCGAGTCAATATTCGCGGACAGCTCGGAGGAAGTCGTGCAGCATCAAAAGGCGCTCATTCGGCGTCTGGAGCTTTTTCCTGAGGAAGTGCGGGAAGCCGTGGAAACCAGGCAGCCCGGTCGCCTGGCCCGGTATGCCTTTGAATTGGCTAATGAATTGCAGAAGTTCTACGAGGTCTCAAGGGTCATTACCGATCAATTATCGGTCACGAAAGCCAGGCTGGGTCTTATTTTGGCCACAAAGCAGGTACTTTCCAATGCTCTGGGCATAATAGGGGTATCGGCGCCGGAGCGAATGTAAGAGAAAGACCTGGAACTTATTCCGCGTCGTAAGTAGTCCGGCACCTTTTCGGTCTTGGCAACCAGTGCTAGGCTAGAGATATGTCCTTTACGTCGAGGAGAGTTTTATGCCTGAATTTAACAGGGCAGAAAATCCCGGGGATAACGAGAGCAGGAAGGCTGAGGAACTCAAGGAGAGTTTTACCCTCAGTCTCACCAACGAAGAGGGCATGCTCCTTCTTACCAGTGCCAGGCTCCTGGATAAGCTCGTGGCCGGTGTCACCATCCATGCCCAGGAGCGTGACCAGCTCATAAAGGAAATCATTGCTAAACTGGACAAGAAAGTGCCGGAAGATGTTTCCAGGGTTGCCGCTGAGCTGGCCGACGCCATAGTTGACTCGGTGATTTGCGAAGGTGAGCTGGAAGATGATTACGGCTTCCTCTCCGATTCTATTCCGATGGGAATCGGCGACGAAGATTTTCGCGCCTTGCGGCGTGACATAGCCGAAGAGATTATGAACGATGAGCGACTGGCGGAGAGCCCCGAGTTGCTTCAGCGGGATTTAGGCGGCCCCTCAGGTTTCTCCGTACAGAAATTCGCTCGCGATCTGGATTTCGATCAAACTGTTTTTGACTATCCTATGTATAACACCGACAAAACATTACCGGTGTTGGAGCAGGCGCTAATCAATCATCACAGCGTCAAAGCACATTATTACAGCATTTTGAGAGAAACGGTGGATACGGTTACCCTGGATCCATTAGTGATTTTGAAAGAGCATAGCCTCTGGCGAATGGTGGCTTATTGCCATGAACGCCGCGATATATTGGTTTTTCGCGTTGATAGAATCAAAGATATTGGCGAGACGAAGTCCAGTTTCAAAGCCCCCGCCGATGTCTCAAACCTGAGTTATAGTCGTCTGCCTGCCTATTCCTGAAGCTTACAGAAAATCTATCCTCTCACGACCTTGCCGTCGCGCTATTTTGCTATGCTCAGCTTGAGGAATTGAGGAGCGCAAGAGGAAGGTTCATGACAGATAACAAAAGCCCGTCGCCGGATGCAAACGAAACCGGGAGGGTCGTGGCCATCGGCAGCGATCACGCCGGATTTGAGTTGAAGCAGGCTGTTGCTCAGGTTCTGGAGAAGATGGGCTATCAGGTTGTTGATTTTGGTACCAATTCCAAAGATTCTTGTGATTATCCGGATTATGCCAGACAGGTGGCCACTGCCGTTTCTGCCGGGCAGGCCGGGCGCGGCATTATTTGCTGCGGCTCCGGCATCGGTGTTTCTATTGTGGCCAATAAAGTGAGACGGGTGCGTGCTGCTCTCGTTCATGATGCCGAACAGGCATCACTATCCCGGCAGCATAATGATGCCAATGTGCTCTGTCTGGCCGGGCGCTCCACTCCTGTAGAGAGTCTTGCCGGCATTATCGATACCTGGATGACTACCGCCTTTGAGGGCGGCCGGCACGAGCGTCGCGTTAAGAAAATCGAAGTGAGCCGCGCCTTTGAGCAGGGCCTCTTCAGCTAATTTGCATAGACCGTTGAGCGGCTTCCTCTCTGCGCCAGACGGCGAAACATTGCGGTAGCAATTCACCCCGTTCGTTATATGCCGGTCCAAGTAGTGTAGAGGCTGCTTCTCTTCTCAACCAATCGAATTCGAAACGGCTCAGGCATTCTCTAAAGCCCTCTATTTGCAGCGCGTCTTCCACACTTAAGCAATTTCTATTGTTCTTTCCGTGTTCCAGCATCAGTGCGATACAAGCGGCACGCTTCCTTGCTTGCCTGGTAGAGTGAATTCTCTTTTCCGGGTTATAGGAATTGCCCACAAGCACGTAGGCTCGTCCAGGCCAGGCTTGCTTGCCTTTGTAGGCGGAGAGGTCCACTTCCCGTGCGGCTGCCGGGGACGTTCCGGTCTTTATCTCAAGGTGGGTGAGGGGCGCTTGGGCTGCTTAGCGGAATCCTTCATATTGCTTAGAAGTCTTCTCACATTTTCATTTCCGGCCATGACAAAATCCTCCTCGGATGGGGAGCGTCGTCCTTTTCTGACAGGTATTGCCGATTATCGACTATTCAGCCTGCCAATTTGGTCTTCTCTAAACTGCCGATTGCCCGAATAGGGAATTGGCAGTTTGCATTTATTTCTTCTTCTTCTAATTTGCCACGAGCGAAGGACCGATAAACTAAAGTTGCTACTTTTATGGAAGAGAACTGGAATTGCGTATATTGGTCTGCCCCTGTTCGTATAAAGGAACGATATCCGCCCTGGAGCTGGCTCAGGCCATCGCCGAAGTGCTTGCTGAAAAAGGCCATAGCTGTGAGCTTGCGCCTTTTGCCGATGGTGGTGACGATACCCTGGCTTGTCTCCAGCAGGTAAAAGGAGGGGAATTCGTCTATAAGGAGGTTTCGGGACCCACCGGCATCAAGGGTCTCTCGCGATATCTCAAATTTCCAGATCACGCCGTGGTAGAGCTTGCCGGTGCTTCCGGCATTGCGCTTTTGCAGGAGGGGCAATTGGACGCCCTGGGCGCTCAGACTGAGGGGTTTGGGCAACTGATCCGCTTTGCCATCGAAGCTGGTGCCAGGCAGATCTTTCTCACCGTCGGCGGCAGTGCCTCTACTGATGGTGGCACAGGCGCCCTGCGAATGCTGGGAGCGCGCTTCTTGGACGGGGGCGGTTCTGATATCGCCGCTGGTGGCGCGGCCTTGCTCTCTCTGTCGCGCATTGACCTGACGGAATTGAAAAGGCTGACGCGAGGCTGCTCCTTTACGGTTATTTCGGATGTCCATAATCCGCTCACCGGGCCGGAAGGCGCCGCCAGTGTCTTTGCCCCGCAAAAAGGGGCCGATGCTGCCGAAGTAGCCTTGCTGGACCGGGCGCTTGCGCATTTTGCCGATTGTCTGGAGTCGGCTCTCGGTCGCCAGGGTCGAGATTTGCCCGGGGCTGGTAGCGCCGGTGGTGCCGGTTTCGGACTCAGCATGGTGCTTGATGCTCCCATTGTTTCAGGTTTTGACTGGCTTTCTCAGGAGTTGCATTTGCCGGAGAAATTAGCTCGCTGTCAGGCCGTAGTGGTGGCTGAGGGGCGTATCGATAGTCAGTCTCTCTCCGGCAAATCAGTCGGCCGCCTGATCGAGATGGCCAGGCAGCGTGGCTGCCTGGTCTATGGGTTGCCCGCCCTGGTGGAGCCCGGGCTCAGCGCCGAGAAACTCGCAATGACGGCCCTCACTTCCGTGGCGGAGCCAGGCAGGACTGCCGGTCTGAAGGAGGTAAAGGAAAAAGCAGCCATGCTTTTTCCTGACGCCTTAGACTAGAGCCCGCACTAAAAAGAGTCAGGCTATGTTTGCTTAACGGTCAGGGCCAGCCGACAGTTACTTGCGTTTGTTTAGAAAATGAAAGAGATCTGAACCCATGCTGGAGTTGACACTGCCTGCTTTGTTGCCGGTGATACCGGTTTCATTGAAGTTTAGTGTCTCAAAATTGGTGAAGCTGCCGTCAGCGGCATGAGCGGGCGGAATCAGGGCATCGGGTTGAGCCTGGGTGGGCATGACCTTTGCCGGCAGGGCGCCCTGATTGGGCAGTTGATTGGGCGCCTGATTGAAGGTGCCTTGTGAGAAATTGCCTTGATTGAAATTCCCTTGATTATTCAGGGGCGCAGCCTCGAAATTCTGCATGGAATTGTTGGCATAGGCCGGCTGCGTCTGCACTTCCATTTCGTAGTTTTGAATTTGAGTGGAGGGCTGGGGCTGTTGCATGGCAGTTTGACCAAGGCTTTGCGGATCTTGGCTGACCGGCATATTGGTCGCGGCCGGCTGGGCGGAGATTTGCATGGCGGCATTATTGCCGCCGCCAAGGGCCAGTTCCTGACCGGGCTGGATCAGACGCGGGTCTGAGCCGATCACGCCTTCGTTAGCTTTGTAAAGGTCTCCCCACTTGCTGCCATCGCCCAGTTGCTCTCTGGCAATGTCCCAGAGATTGTCGCCCGGTTTGACTGTGTAGGAGGCAATATTGGCACTGGCTTCCGCACCCATGCCGGGCAACTGAATAGTGGTGCCGGGACGGATCAGATCGGGATTGGCACCGAGGATGCCTTCATTCATCTTATATATGTCCGACCATTTGGTGGCATTGCCGAGCTGGTCTTTGGCAATGTTCCACAGGCAGTCCCCTGACTTAATGGTGTAAGATGTTGTGCTTTCAGGAGCGGCCTGACCGGCATCCTGGGCAATATTTTGATTGGCGGTCTGATCGCCAATCTGCTGACCGTTAGCCTGATTGAGTTGTGCTTCCTGGGAGGCAATGGCCGGTTCGCTCTGTTGGACCGGCTTAGGAGCGGCCGATGCGCTGGCGGAAGCCGGTTTAGAAGCCTGATGGGCCGAATGGGTATGCTTGACGGAATGGCTGGCACGGTCAAAGGACTTGTGAGTGCGAGCCATTTCTTTGGGATGGTTTTTGGCGACTTCGCTGACTTCCTTGCCGTGGGCGCTGGATTTTTCCAGTCCGGCGCCGGCATCTTTCATATCGCTTTGCGGTGCGGCCTTACCATCAAGGCTGAGGGCTTTGGCTTTCATGCCACCCAGATCTGCCGTCTCAGCTTTAGGGGCGGAGACTGTGGACTGGAAGGAGTCATTGTTGTTGTAGGCCAGCACATTGTCCGAACCACCGCTAAAGAGGTTCTGTCCCACTTTCTGGCTGCCGAGGTCGAAGCCCTTCATGTCGGAGAGTCCGCCGGCGGCGTTTAGTGAATTGGCATTGGCCGTCAGACCGCCGAGTTGGCTGGTGCCCGTACCTATATTAGTGCCGTTCACGTTCATGGCGCTGCTGGTGCCGGGGCCCATGCTGTTGGCGAAATTGCCTGAGGAACCACCGATGCTGTCGGAGAAGAGGCGGCTGTTGGAAGCCAGGTGACTGGCGTTCATGCCTTCCTGCATGCTGGGGCCGGAAAGGAGACCGGTGCCTTCAAACTGCGGTTTGGCAAGCAGATTGCCTGAGACATTCATGCTTCTGAAGCTGTTCATGGCGTCTCTTGAGAGGGCCTGGCTGGAAGCTTGTGCATCACCAAGAGAGAAATTGAGTTTGCTCGAGAGGAAGTCGCCCTTGCCGAAATTCAAGGCGGGACCAGCATCGAGGGTGTTCAGGCAGGGGGCATCATCGGGCAGCAAGGAGAGGTCGATGCCCATGTGGTCCGGCGAGAAGAGCGAATCGAGACCCATGTTGGCGGGGTCGAAGGCGCTGAGCATATCGAGCTGCGGTAAAAAGAAGCTTGCCAGACCTTCAAAGAATGAGGAGATCAGGCTTATGTGCCCGGGCATCTTGGAGATGATGGACATGAGCGGAGAGAGGGCTTGCTCGCTGCCCGGTACTGCACCCACGCCCAGAGCGGCGTCGGCTCCGGGCGCTGGTAGGGCGGTTGCTAGTTTGTCGGCGCCGAGGTTAGCTGCGGCTGAAACCTGACTTTGCACTTCTCTGGCCAGGGATTCGGCACCATGTGCTGCACTGCCACTGGCATGAAATGATTCGGCTGAGTTGAATTCCATTGGTGGCATGGGGCTGTCCTTGCTGGCGTAGATTCAATGTACAACCGGCGAGGGCTCGTGTCTATCCGTATCATGGGAGAATTCCCACGCTTTTGGCAAAGTTTTTTTCTCAGATTGGCACAAAGTTCAATCACCACGGAGATGGATTTGCCGCCGACTTCAAACTGAGGCCGAGTTCACCCCCGGAAAACCGGCTCCGGCAGGTCAAGCGGTTAGAATTGAGGTCCTCGATTTCCTTAGAGCTTCACAGGTTTTCAGGCTACTGCCGGCGTATGGCTACTATGCACTCTTGAGATAAGCGATGTATCACCAAAGAAACAACATGAACGACGGTTTTCTAAGACAATTCTCGGCTCTTGCCGGCTCAGCGCTTATTTTTTCCAGCCTTTTGTGCTGCTTGCCGCCGGCCCGGGCTGTCGATAAGCCCAGTGAGCCCTCTGCCACTGGTGCCGCTGCCCCCAAGCCCGTCAGCCTTCCCAGTATGACGGTGCCGGAGCTGGCTGCTCTAGCCATGGAGTACAAGACCAGCCCCGATGACATTACCTGGGGTAAGTATTTCAACCTCTTCAAGGACGTGCTGGCCAGCCCCAGCTTGCAACACGCTGATATTCAGCTTTTCGTGCAGTCCAATCCCTCCCTTTCCGAATTCAAGTTGAAAGTACAGGAAACCGCGGCGGGGCGACTGTTCAGCTTTCAGTTGCCGAGAGAAAGTCACACTGCTTTGTTCCAGACCAGCCAGGGGCGTGTCTTTTTGATTCCCATGCCGCAGCTTACGGCCCTGCGGGAAGCTCGTCTCCTGGGCGCAGAGGCTAAACCGGCTGCCAAGGCACCCGGCAAGGCGGCCCCCAGCCAGGTTACCGCTGCCGCAGCCGGCCACGGCGGCAAGTTGCTGGCCTTGATAGGCGGTGATCGGGTTTCCGGTACTCTCTGGTTCAAAGGGTACAAAATGGAAAATGGTGTGCTTTTCGAGGCGCCGGAGCTTTTCTCCGGTTTGCCGCCCTTCTTCACCCAGAATGTGGCCGGGCGGGCATCTTTTTCCGGCAATGATATTCTGCTGACTATTTTGCCGCCGGTCAGCACCGACCCCGTCAAGGATGCCGATAAGCCACGGGTGCAGCCTGTGGGTTACAAAGTTTTACTGAAGTTCAGCGGCAGTCGCTACGGTATATCCGGCAAATTGCCCGAGGACGGCCCCCACTCCGTAGCCATGAACTTTGCCCAGGCCCTGGCTGCTTCCCGTCCGGAAATAGCCAAAAGTTGGCTCATCGACCCTAAACTAATCTCCATTCCCAAGTATATGGGCTTGATTGGCCGTAGCACCCCGCCCCTGCGCCTGGTGCCCATGTCCGGTCCGGCCGGAGGCGGGGCGCGCTTCCGCCTGGTTACTTCCGGCAAGGATGATTTGATCATCGAAGTGGGTCGGATTCTGAGCGGCAAGTTAAAGGGACAGGTGGCTATCAAGGCTCTTTTTGTTGCTCCTCCCGATCCCATCGCCCAGAGTTTGATGGGTATCCTGGTTGTGCCCCATGCGGCGGCTCCCACTGGTGGTACCAGCCAGACCGTACACGCTCCGGCAGCGGCCGGTAAAGCCAGCCCCAAGCCGGGAGCTCCCCGATGATATTGCGAGAGGCTGAAGTGGTGAGGGATTAGTTTTGACTGGGCGGGAAGAGCTTCCCGATCTGGGCAAAGAAGGGTTTATCAACTCGTCTTTGAGCTTTCTCACCTTCTCTTACCGGGAGAACCTCTACGGCCAGCTCGACAAGCTAGTGGAAAACGGCAAGAGCCTGGATGGTCTGATCATCGATTTGATGCAGACCGGGTTTTCGCTGCCTCTGGATGCTCTGGTCAAATTTGCCATCTATGGCAAGAAATTGCTTAAGCCTCATGGGGTCTTACTTTTTGTCAAAGGAGACGGGGCCATAACTCTGACCCGAGATGATCCGGCCGGGGGGCTTACCTTCAACTTCTACGATAGTCCATTCGGAATATTCACGCGCTATCCGCTGCTTGCCGATTATGCTTGTGCCACCGTATCCGGTATCGATCGGCGGCGCTTGCGCGGTGGCGGAAGCACCCTCGCCAACCACATATTGTCTACTTCTATTCCGGTTATGTCCGATTACGGTAAGTCTGTTAAAAATGACTTTACCCTGCCTGCTCCTCAAAACTGGGTGATGCAGATGATCGACGACTATGCCTCGGTGGAATCTATCGTTCGAAATGTGGAAGCTAGACACCAACTGCCTTCTGATGAAGCGTTGCGGATTCTGCAGGAATTCGAGGCGGCTCGTCTAATCTATCCGGTTTTTTCCCGCATTCAGTTTCTATCTAATTGCTACCACAATCGCAAGCCCTTTCGCTTGGGTCGCTATCTTGTGGCCAGCGGTATCATTGACGAAAGACAATTGCGTGAGCTTCTGGAGAAACAGCAAGAAGAGGGCTGGGGCAAGTCGCAGCGTAGTTTTCTGGGGCTTTTATGCGTGCGGGCGGGTTTCATCAACACTCGCGAATTAGAAGTATTGCTGGATGATCAGTATCTCTATGGCGGCTATCACAAACGCACCGAGGATGATGCCGCCGGTAATTCCAGATCCGTCAATATCGAGACCATGCGTGATTCCATGATCGGTAGTCTGGGTGCCATAGACACTGCCGGCCTACTTCAGTCTCTGGCCACAGCTAAGAAAACAGGTCTGCTGACAGTGGACAATCGAGACAAGACCATTATTGTGGCCTTCGAGTCTGGACGACCGACCCATGCTCGTCTCAATAAACTGCGTGGCTATGAGGCCATGGTAGAGTTCATCACCACCTGGGCTGAAGGTATTTTCGTCTTTCGAGACAAAGGTCGTTCGGAAGAACTGGATGATACAGCCCGACTCAGTCAGTCCCTGGATAGATTGCTTCTTGATTCCGCGCTCTATCAAGATCAAATGGCCCAGATAATCGCCGGTTTTCCTCAAGGCCGTGATTCTATTTTGGAGCGGGTTTGGAATTTCGAAGCGCTCTGGATTCAGATGCACAGCCAGCCGCTCAAGTATATGGATGAGAGTGCGGTGCTGGCTGAAGATCGGCGCCGGATCTCAGAACTGGCCGGTTTTATAGATGGGCTCTCCACCCTGGATGAGGTGGTCAAATCGTATGATAATTGGACCACCCACATGATATTCAAGGGCATTTACTTGCTGGTGCAATTGCGCCTGGCCAACATTCAACAAGGCAGTCTCTTCAGACCGCTGACAATTTTTCAAAAGATCACTGAGGAATTGCAGCCCATGATTGGTCCGGAAGATAACAAAATGCTGCTCAACTCATCCTTGCACTACGTCCATGGTGATTCGCAAGCAAAGACACGTTTTCACATCGATCATGAAGGCCGGATATCGGTGAATTTGTCGCAGATGAAGCGCTCCGGTGTACCTGTTTCGGCCGTGCTTCTGGAACTGCGGCGCTGGATGGAAGCCTATCTGGCCTATTGTCGCAGACAGTTGGACTCCAATGAAAGCAAGATTGTTGACGATATAGTTGCACGTGTTATCAATACCCATACTAATTAGTTCAGGAGGCACAAATGAAGGTACACTTGGAAGGGCTCTCTCTCAGTCATTTAGATGCGGATGTCTTGGTTTTGCCGGTCTATGCCCAGGAGGATCCTGCCAAACTACTGGCCTCCCTGGATAAAGGGTTTGATAAGGCGGCCCTTGCTGCCTGGAAAACGGCAGCTCAGGAAGAGGGCTTCAGCGGCAAGAGCGGACAGCAAGTCTGGCTGCCGACCTACGGTGCCGCGCCTTTTAAGAAAATATGTCTTTATGGACTGGGCAAGGAAGCCGATGTAAACGCCGCCGTCTACCGTAAGCTCGGCGCACAGGTGTCTCGGCGTCTGGCCGCAACGCCTACGCCGAATGTTGCAGCCGGGACTGGCAGCAAGAAAAAGGGCAGCGCCGAGAAGGAGCGGTCTGTTTGTATTTGCTTGCGTGATACCAAAAAGCTCTCGGAAGAGAGGGCTTTGGAAGCCGCTCTGGAGTGCTTTGTCCTGGCCTCCTTTAGTTTTCTGCGTTACAAAACGCAGGCTCAGGATGAGAGCCGAAGAAACGAACCTATGTCCAAACGCTGGACTCTGTCTTTCAAGAGCGGTTTGAGCAAGGCTAAGTTCGACGCCACCGTGAAGCGTGCTCTCACCATATCGCAATCTACCAATCTGGCTCGTGAACTTATCGCCGAGCCGCCTGTGTACATGACTCCCACAAGGCTGGCCCATGAAGCGCGTCGTATTGCCAAGGAATACGGTCTGGATGTGAAGGTTCTCGATGCCGCCCAGGCAGAGAAACTTGGCATGGGTGCATTTCTGGGCGTGGCCAGAGGGGCGAAGGAAGAACCCCGGTTGATTGTTCTGAAGTACAACTACAGTCGCTCCAAGAAGACGATTGGATTGATCGGTAAAGGCATCACCTTTGATTCCGGCGGACTTTCCCTGAAGCCGGCTCAGAGCATGGAACATATGAAGTATGACATGTCCGGTGCGGCCTCAGTGCTCGCTACCATGCAGGTTGTCGGCGCCCTCAAGCCCAAGGTTTCGGTACTGGCAGTAGTGGCGGCAACCGAGAATATGCCCGGTGACAACGCCTTGCATCCGGGCGATGTGCTCAAGTCTATGAATGGTAAGACCATCGAGGTAAACAATACGGATGCGGAGGGACGGCTCATCCTTGCTGATGCCATTACTTATGCCATCAAAGAAGGTGTCGACGAATTGATCGATATCGCCACTCTCACAGGCGCAGTGGTGACGGCACTGGGAAGAGTGGCCGCCGGTATCATGGGCAGTTCACCCCAGATGATCGCTGCTCTGATGGAAAGCGGCAAGAGCTGTGGGGAGCAGTTCTGGCAGCTGCCCCTTTTTGATGAGTACAAAGAAGGTTTGAGAAGCGATATTGCAGACCTGAAGAATGCCGGTTCCAGAGGAGAAGCAGGTTCAAGTTCGGCCGGTATGTTTATCAAAGAATTTACCGAGAATCTTCCCTGGGTACACATGGATGTTGCCGGAGTTTCCTGGTTGGACAGGGACAAGGATGAATTGAATAAAGGCGGCACCGCATTTGGTGTACGGACCATGAGCCGCTACATCCTCAGTCATTAGACTGTTACGCAAAAGGAATCGCCTTTCTCAGATCTATTGAGAAAGGCGATTCCTTTTTGATTTGATTCGGTTTTGTGCTGCTCAGTTGACCAGCAAGGTAATGGTGCGCATGAGCGGAATCAGTTGATCCGTATCATTGCCGTCAGTAACCGTCACTAGTAGACCGCCTCCAAAGTCGGCTATGACCACATAGCCTCTTGGTGTGCGAGAGACCACCTGGTGGACGCGGTCGTGACCCATTTTCTTGGTGACATGGTCGGTGTTCATATAGACCCCGAGGGCCCACACTCCTACCGACTCGGCATCCATGTCCGAGGGCATGGTGTTGGCAATAAGCAGTCCGTCATGTCCAACAATTACTGAGCCAATCACGCCCTGTTGTCTGCCTATCTGAGCCAGCAGTTCTTGCAGGTCCTGAGATGCTTCCATGGTGAGAATTCTCAGTTTTCCTTCGGCCAGATCCGAGTTGGTCAGCTTGCCGATTTTGTCCAGATCTTTCTGGTCCAGGAGGAATTTGCCGATGGCGGCGATTCTGCCGGAACCTGTATCTTGAGAGTTGTCGGCATTGGCATCGAGACGGCCCACCCCTTCTATCTTCGGCGCCGGACCAAGGTCTTGCGGTATAGCCATGGGGGCAGGGGCGGCAGCGGCAGGCTGTTGTCCGCCGCTGAATATGGAGTTCATGACGCCGTTGTCTACGGAGAAGAGATTTCCGGTCGGGGGACCCTGTGGCTGTTGCGGCGCTGTTTGAGCCGGAGCGTTGGACCAGCCGCCGTTGACGGGGGCCGGAGCAGCAGGCCAGGCATTGGCTGCATTGGCATTGGCATCAGCACTGGCTGCCGGCCAGGCGGCTGCCGCCGGTGCCGCAGCTGCCGGAGCTGCCCAACCGGAATTCCCCTGACTGGCTGCCGTCGGAGCAAAGGCTGCTGCCATTTCACCGGTTTTTGCGATGGGAATTGAAGGCTCTTCCACTCCCATTTTATTGAAGATCTGATCTACCTCATTGTCGTTCAGTTGAAAAAGACCTTTTTGAGCTGGCGCAGGCTGTGCTTCTGCTGCCGGTGCCGGATTTTGAGGTGGTGCGAAACTGGCCTGGGCCGCGGCTGGTGGAGCGGCTGTCCATGGTGTAGGTGCGGGAACGGGAACGGGAACGGGAGCCGGTACCGGCGATGGTGCCGGTTGAGCTGTCGCCCAGGGTGAACTTTCGGCTGCTGCCGGAGCGGCCGCCTGTTGCACCGGTGCTGTCGGTTGACTTACTTCACCTGAACCGGTGTTTACCACAGTCTGGCTGACCGATTCTTTTACTCCCATACCACCGAAGATTTCGTCAATGGCATTATTGTCGATGTTGAACAGTCCACCGGCTTTGCCCTTGTCGGTGATTTCAGCTGCTTTTGCCGGCGGCGCTTCGTTGCCCCAACCACTTGATACCGCTTGCGGTGCAGGAGTCTGGGCTACTGGCGGAGCCGGGTTCTGCGGAGCTGCTGCCCAGGTATTGGCTGGTGCTTGTGGTTGAGCCTGGTTCCAGCCACTGGAGGCAGCAGGAGTCTGCGGCGCGGTATTCCAGGGGGAGCTTTCGGCTGCTGCCTGCACGGGGGCGGGTGCGGCGGCTGGTGCATTTGACCAACCGCTGCTCTGAGCTGCTTGTGGCGCGGCAGGGGTAGACCAGGCAGAGTTGTCTTGGGCGCTTTGCACCGGGGATGGTGCCTGTCCCCAGTTGTTGTCCTGGACCGGTTGGGGAGCGGTATTGCCCCAGGGAGAGCTTTCCGCCGCTTCTTGAATCGGTGCTTGTGCCGGAGTGCTTGCCGGTGCATTACCCCAGGGTGTCTCTTGCGCCGGTGCCGGCTGCATGACCGGTTGAACAGGAGCTGGAGCGGGTGCTTGCTCCCAGCCTGAGGCCTGAGCCGGCTGATTCCAGCCGGACGGTTGTGCCGCTTCCACCACCGGTTGTACCGGTTGTACTTGTTGCTGGCTGCCGCTTTCGGTCTGCTGCATTTTCATGCGCTCTGAAATAGGCAAATCCCAACGATTGTCCGCTGCTTGTTGTTGACCTTTGCCCCCCTCAAGCACTTCACCCATTTTCTCGACGATCTGGTTAACTGGAATACCGGCACCGGGGGTGCCTGGCATGCCTACTGGTGATACCGGTGCCGGTGTAGGTATGACCTGCTGACCATCCTGCTGCATCTTTACTCTTTCCGAGATGGGCACATCCCAGCGGTTCTCGGTTGCAGGCTGTGCTTGCTGCTGTGGAGCCTGGGCTGTCGGTTGATTGACTCCAGGTATCTGAACCTGCAGTTGACCATCCATCTGCTGCTGAGGCAGACGCTCCGCGATCGGTACGTCCCAACGGTTGTCCGATGCGGGTTGAGCGCCGGCTATGGGCTGTCCTCCCACCTGGGTGTTGGCAAAGGGATTGGCGGCCGGCTTGGGCGGTTCAGGTCTGCCCTTGGCTCCTAACTGGTTGTCCAGATTGGGTGTGAAGGCTCTGAAGGTGCCGGTTTCGATCAAGTCTGGTTCTGCAGTAGCCCAACTGCGTTTCTGTCCACCGGCAGGCTTGGCGTCAGCCGGTGCGGCCGGTGTACCCCAGCCTCCTGCTGCCGGTGCGGCGGGACTTGCTTCCGTCACCACCGCGGCTGGTGGCTGAGCCCATGGATCGGCAGTCGGTGCCGGAGCAGGAGCCTGTGTCTGGGCCGGTTGATTTTGTGGCGCGGCATTTTGCGACCAGCCCTGAGTTTGACCCCAGCCCTGGCCGGGAGCTGCAGCCGGTGTGGCTTGCGCCCAGGGGTCGGATGCCGGTGCGGCACCCTGCGAGGGGGCCGGGGCTGGCGTTGCCGGAGCTGAGGCGGCAGGCGTCGGTGCCGGATTCCAGTTAGCCTGGTCCCAGCCGCCGGCAGCACTGGTGCTTGGTGCAGCCGTATCGCCCCATCCCGCCGGAGTGGGGCTCGCTGCAGCGGTCTCACCCCAGCCGCTCACACTAGCTTGAGGGGCTACAGCGGGTGTCGGTGAGGGCATAGCGGTCGGACTGGCTTCTTGACCCCAGGCCGCCGGAGTTACTGGTGCGGGGCTGGGCGCAGGTGCCGGCGCAGGAACGGGAGCGGGAGCCGCACTGGCTTCCTGACCCCAGGCTGCCGGCGCAGATGCTTCTCCGCCCCAGCCGGTGCTTGCGGCAGCCGGTGCGCTGTTCCAGGAATTGTTTGCTGCTGCCGGTGCGGTCCCCCATGGATCATTTGCGGCAGGCTGCGGCGGTTGTGCACTTACTTCAGGAGCAGGCACCGGTGCCGGTGCAGGACTGGCTTCCGCTTCTCTGGCGTGGGGCTCGGGAGTGCTGTTCCATGAGCCGGCACCCTCGGAACCTGGTATGGCCCATGATTCTGAAGACTTGAGAGGCTGTCTGGTATCGGTGGGGGCATTCCAACCTGAACCCCAGTCAGCTTTAGGGGCTTCCTGCGGCGGATTGATCGCCGCCCCGCTGCCCGAAGCATTTGCATTACCGGCGGTGCCGCCCCAGTTGGCTTTGTTTTCGACCGAGGCTCCTCCTTCCGGAGCCCAGCTTCCGCCCCAATCACTTGCCGGCGCTTTCGCTTGCGGTTCTTGCTGTTTGGGGGCCAGGCCAATGGCGCTGCCACGGTGTTCTGAATCGGAGGGAGCGCCGAACCCGACTGGGGTTTGAGCCGGTACATTTTGATTGGAGGCGAAGCCGCTTGGTTCGGCAAAGCCGACGGGAGTGGGAGATGGACCGGGGGCGCCCAATTTGACAGGCTGTTTGTTCGGCATATTGACCGGCGCGCCCCAGGCTTCATTGCCGCTTTCTTCCGGCTGGCTGAAGCCTGATGGTTGGTTGAAACCGGAGGGCTGACTGAAGGCCGCGGCCGTACTGGGAGCAAAGCTGCTGCTCTGGGCCGGGGCGGCAAAACCACCGCCGGTGAGCTCGTTTTGAGAGCCGGAGAGGTCGTCTTCATCGAGGGGGGAAAGTTTTTGAGACTCTGTCACCTTGCGCTTGATGGACTCGGCCAGAGTGAGGGGACCTTCGTCCATGCCGCTTTGAGCGGCCCAAGGCATAGAGAATTTTTCGCCCAGGGAGCGAGTTGTGGATTGCGCTTCCCTATTTTCCTGTTCCTGAGCTTTTGTGCCTATGGATTTAAGCCTGGAGAAACCACCGACCTGGCTTTCGATCTCTTCTTGATCCACTTCTTTGGTCTTGCGCTGGAACTTCATGCCACCGCGGCCGACCGGACTGGGAGTTTGATCAATGTCGTCGTTTTCGGGTTCAAAGTCAGACTCCTGGCCTTTACCTTTGCCCTTAAATTTGCCTTTGTCCGGTCCTTTGTCCTTGACCTTGCCTTTGCCGTTTTGAGGCTCAGCCTTTTTCTGTTTCGGTTTGGCACCACCTGATCCGCCTGAAAACAGGTTGGTGAGGAAACCGAAAACTGAACCTTTTTTCTGAGGAAGTTGTTCCATGATCATTCTCGCAAGGGCTTCGGGATTCTGTGGACGGAGTTCATCTGGCAGCGGGGTATCTTGCGCTGCTTGAATCATCTGATCCAATTGGTGGTGAAATTTCTGGCCGGATTCTGACCCTTCCAGGTGATCAATGAGGGCGCGGTGCTCTTGCTTGCTGAGCTCCTCGTCAAATGACCGTTGGATTAGTAATCGAAATTGCGCGTCAGACATTCCTTATTTAAACCTTTTTGTCTAGGCGGACACTAATTCTCTGTTATCGACTCTCTGGGAATTTGCTTGCTGTCAGCCTCTTCCAAGGCATTTGACTACTTGTACTCTGGCTCTGTAGAGCAGGGCTATGCACTTTTCAACTTTCTGGTTGGTGACTATTGAAATCTGGTCATAATTCAGGTCAAGAGAGTGACGGAGCAGAAATACTCTTTTCTGGTCCTGGGGAAGCTGGTTTATGCAGCGCTTGACTCGCTGTACGCCCAGCAAGACAGTGGTCTCCCAGTCCATATTGGCAGAGCCGTCCTGGGCGGGGTCGGCATCTTCGTCGTCGGGGGCGCCGGAAAATTCATTGTGAAACTCCCCCATGGCTTCCACTACATACTGAGAAAGCCAGTCCCAGACTGACATTTCCGGATTTTTCGGAAGGGAATGGTTGAGAGCGGCAAAGGCATTATTGAAGGCTGAAATTGTTACCTGGGCGGCACTTTCCTGGCTGCCGGTACCCAGAAGTGCCACGGCAAAAACCCGTTCTTGTTGGATCCAAACAAATTCGTTACGCTTTTCTGAGCCGCCCTTCTTCAGGTCGGCCAATACTGCTTGCGCCGATTGGTCGAATTCTTGAGTACTGTTTTTGGCTGGTAGAAGAGGCATTAAATACTATTCCTGACCCGCGAGGTCGACGTTTGGAAGTAACGAACCCATTTTCAGGTGTCGCCGGCTTTCTGTCAGGCTATCTTCACACTCAACGATGGTAGACAAAATCCGATAGATAGAAAAATCCCCACCTCACCCGCAATTAAACCAAAATGGAAGCGGGCGCAACCAAGACGCCTGTTATCAGTTTACCTGATATGCGGCCACTGAGGTAGAGCCAGTCAGACTTTTCCTGCAATTTACCTCCCAATTTGTCGTCTGCTGGTACACTAACTGCCTAGGCCGTTAACATAGATGTACCACGTTTGACCATAAAGCAAAATGGCAGCCGCAATCTCCGCAATACTGATAAAAAATCGCGACCCTGAAGCTTACAATCTGGGCACCATTGTCCAGAATCCACGCGGCTGTACGTCGGTTGATCTGAATGCAGCCTGTAGTAATCTCGTTTTTGAGCCTTCCGGCCCGATGGCAAACAGTGAGCACAGTGCCATCGTTCTTGACCTGGTGCGCTATTTATTCCAGGACTTTTTCAATCGCTCCCATCAAACCGGACTCTACAACAGGCAGATGCGCCTCTGGCAAGTCTTTTCCAAGGTGGAGAGAGTGGAGTTTAAGCAACTGGAGGGCGGCTTTTTTACCCGCACTCTTAAGCCTGCCCTGCAGGTTGCCTTTAAGTCGCAGACCGGACATGTGCTGTTTCTGGCTTTAGTGGTGCTCGGTGGTGCCGAGCAATTTAACCTGGTCCAGGATTTTTTAACCCAGACCGCCAAGATTCAGGGAAGGCAGGGGTCCTATCTTTTACGGGGCGTCTTTATCGTTCAAAGCGAGCCGTCCGAACTGGAGAAAACTCGCCAATACCTGGTCAAGGCAACCAATGGCGAAGACCCGGTTGCTCGCTATGACAGTTACCTGCCCTCGCCCTTTTTCGTGCACGCCAATTTGCTCTCTTTTGCCGTCGGCGCTGAGATGTCCGTTCTTCCCGAGCCTGTGCCGGCCCTTGAGACCGATACCGGCGAGCAAGAAAATGAGGACCAGGCCGTTGAGCCCCAAGTTGATGAAAGCGGCCGGGCCGTGACCGGTTTCAGTCTGGTTTATCCCAGCCTCAGTCGTTTGGAGTCGTCTCGTAAGCCTCTTCTGGCCTCTGGAGGCTAGAACCGACCTGCCTTGTACTAGAGCGGAATATTGCCGTGTTTGCGGCGAGGTCTTTCCACTCGCTTGTTCTTTTGCACGCTGAGAGCCTGGATGAGTTTTTCCCTGGTTTCCGAGGGCTTGATCACATCATCTATATAGCCTTCCTGGGAGGCTATGTAGGGGTTGGCGAAGCGGTCCTTGAATTCCTGCACCAGCTCTTTGAAGCGCTTGCCGTCCTGGTCTGCTTTCAATTCCTTACGGTAAAGCAAGTTGACGGCCGCCTCCGCCCCGACCACAGCAATCTCAGCTGTGGGCCAGGCAAAATTGAAATCGCCGCCGACATTCTTGGAGCCCATGACATCAAAGGCGCCACCATAGGCTTTGCGTGTGATGACCGTCAGTTTGGGAACGGTGGCTTCGCAATAGGCATAAAGCAGTTTGGCGCCATGTCTGATAATGCCGCCCAGTTCCTGGTTCGTGCCCGGCAAGTAGCCGGGCACATCGACAAAGGTCACCACCGGAATATTGAAAGCATCAAGAAAACGCACGAAGCGAGCGGCTTTGACCGAAGCGTTGATATCGAGGCAACCGGCCAGGACGCGGGGCTGGTTGGCCACTATACCGACTGAATGTCCGGCCAGTCTGGCAAAGCCCGTAATGATGTTGCCTGCGAAATGAGGTGAGATCTCGAAGAAGTCTCCGCCGTCTACGATTTTTTCGATTACCTTGTGCATGTCATAAGGCTTGGTGGCTTCCACAGGCACAATAGTATCGAGGTCTTCCTGCCCTGAGGGTTCTTGCACGGATTCCGGCGCTTCCTGGGGCGGCGAGTCGAGGTTGTTGGAGGGAATGAAGGACAAAAGTCTTCTTGTCAGATAGAAGGAATCTTCTTCGTCCTCCGCCAGGAGTTGTGCTACTCCGGACTTCTTGTTATGAGTGAGGGCGCCCCCCAGTTCTTCCAGGGTGACGTCTTCTCCCGTCACAGTTCGAACGATTTCCGGGCCGGTGACGAACATATAGCTTTTGTCTTTGACCATGATGGTGAAGTCGGTCACGGCCGGGCTATAGACGGCACCACCGGCGCAAGCGCCGTAGATGACGGAGATCTGGGGAATGACACCGGAGCTTTTGACGTTGCGGTAAAAAATGTCGGCATAACCAGCCAGAGAACGTACCCCTTCTTGGATACGGGCACCACCGCTTTCGTTTAACCCGATCACCGGACAACCAGCCTGGTCTGCCAGATCCATGACTTTGCAAACCTTGCGGGCGAAGACCTCACCGAGGGCACCGCCCACAAAGGTGGCGTCATGGGCGAAGAGATAGACCGGTCTGCCGTCTATGGTGGCCTGGCCGGTGATTACACCGTCACCGAGGTTACGCTTTTCATCCATGCCGAATTCCCGGCACTGGTGCAGCGCATAGCGATCGATTTCCATGAAACTCTGTGGGTCTACCAGCTTTTCAATGCGCTCCCTGGCCGTCAGGATTCCCTTTTGATGGCGGCTATCTACCTGGGCCTGGTTAACGGCGGCGGCTTCTTCCCGACGTTTGAGCATGTCGGCCAGGGGGTCGCGGCTAATTTTTTCCATGGTCTTTTCCATCACTTTTGCTTCCTTAAGCGGGTCCTTAAGCTGGTGCTGACGTTGCTAAAATCTCTCATTCGCCTCTCTTCCCTCATGCCGGGTAGCTGTTTACCTAGAAGCCGGAATGGAAATGGCTGAGGAAGAGATGCACTATTGTAAGGTAAATTGACATTGTACAGACATCGAGGATGCTTGTAATGAAGGGCCCGCTGGCATGAGCCGGTTCTACTCCCAGTTTCTGGAAGAGCATCGGCATGAGGGTACCAAGAAGCACGCCCACGGTCATGGTGATGAAAAGAGAGGTGGCCACCACGATTCCAAGAGCCTGGCTGCTGCTGCCCATGAAAGTGCTGACCAGGTAACAAGAGAGACCGCAAAATAGGCCTAGCAAGACTCCCACTTTAACTTCGTGCCAGATATTGCGCAGGGCTGCTTTCAGTCCGAAGCCGGCGGTCCTACCTGTGCCGCGAATGACGATACAGGTAGACTGAGTGGCTACTGAGCCTGTCACTCCCGAGAGTAGCGGCATGAATGCTGCGGCTTGCACGGTCTGCTGGATGACCGAATCGAAGTGGGTAATAACCGATGCCGATCCGGTTTCGATCATGAGGGTGACCAGGAGCCAGGGGAGTCTGGCGGAAAAGGCTCGACGTACGTTATAGCCCAACTGCTCCTGAGTTTCAGAGCCGGCCGAAATACCGGATGACTGATAGATATCTTCGGTGGCTTCTTCCTTCAAAACGTCGATGACATCATCGGCGGTGATGATACCAAGCAATTGTTTATGCTGATTGACTACAGGCAGAGTCAGAAGGTCATAGCGACTGAGTTTTTCCGCGGCATGCTCCTGGTCCACATCGGCTTCCACATAGACTAGATCTTCGTCCATGATTGAATGCACGAGTACTTCCGGCGAGGCCGTCAAAAGCTCTTTGAGGGTGACGACGCCTACCAGTTCTTCATTGCTGCCGACTACATAGACGTCGTAGATCTCTTCTTCCAGGTCTTCGTATTGGTCCCGCAGGTAGACCAGGGCTTCGGCTACGGTCATGCCGCTCTTCAAGGCCAGGTAGTCCGTGGACATAATGCCGCCGGCCGTGTCTTCCTTGAAGGTCATCAGCTGCGTGAGGTCTTCTTTTACTTCCGCATCGAGAACCTGGTCGATGATTTCTCTGGCCTTTGTTTCCGGCAACTCGGAAAGCAGGTCGACGGCATCGTCCGGGGACATGTTGACCACCAGCGCCGCAATGGAATTATTTCCCAGGTCTCTCAAAAGTTCGGATTGCTTGTCCGGTTCCAGTTCGGCCAGAAGAGCCGATGCATTGTCCAGGTCCAATACCCGAAAGCAGGAGATGCGATAACTGGGAGGCAGTTCTTCGAAGCACTCGGCTAGGTCGGCGGAGTGCTGATCATTCAATATGAGCCTGAGCTTTTGCCTCTGGTTTGTATCAACCAGATCAAAGAGCATTTCGGGAGCAAGTAGCTGCTTTTCCGTCACCTGGGCCAACTTCTGTTTCTCACGCGGAGGCCATTCATCTGAATGAATGGTCAGAGCATAACCCTAGCAAGCATTAAGCCAGTCAAGAAGAGCCTTCGTCTAATGCTTTAAGAAAATTGTGATGGAGCGGCGCTCAGACGGTGAAATATTTACAGGTGCAACTTAATCTTCCAGGTAACCGGCCAGCTTGGATGACCAGTTTGGCTGTCTCAATTTACGAAACGCCTTGTGCTCTATTTGACGAACACGTTCCCGGGTAATGTTGAAGAGCCGTCCAACTTCTTCCAGAGTGCGCTGCCGTCCGTCTTCCAGCCCGTAACGCAGATGCATTATGTCTCTTTCTCGGGGCGTAAGCTGGCTGAGCATGCGGCTCAAGTCCTGTCTCATCAGCTCGTCGGCTGTGGTGGCATCCGGTCTGGTTGCTTCGTTGTCTTCTATTAGATCGCCTATGTAGGTCTCATCGTCGCGGCTGAGAGGCATTTCCATGGAGACCGGTTCTCGGTCCGCCTGCATGATTTCCTGCACTTTCGCGATAGGAATCTCCAGGGCCGTCGAAAGTTCTTGTTCATTTGGTTTTCGACCCAGTTCCTGGGCCAGGCGGGCACTGGTCTTTTTGAGCTTGTTGATTGATTCAACCATATGCACAGGCACTCTGATGGTTCTGGATTTATCAGCCAGTCCCCGGCTTATTGCCTGTCTGATCCACCAGGTTGCATAGGTAGAGAATTTAAAGCCCTTGGTGTGATCGAACTTTTCGGCTGCTCTGATGAGCCCCAGATTGCCCTCTTGAATGAGGTCTTGGAAGGGCAAACCGCGGTTGACGTACTTTTTAGCTATGGAAATTACCAGCCGTAAGTTGGCTTGAATCAGTTTCTTTTTGGCCTCCTGATCGCCCTTGGCAATCAGTCTGGCCAGTTCGATTTCCTCATCGGGCTTGATCATTTTGACGCGCCCGATCTCTCTCAGATAGAGCCTTACCGAATCTTCCGTGAAGCCTTCGGCCGGACTCTCAACCGGCTCTTCGGCGTCATCAGCGGCGAGGGCTTCTTCATCGAAAACCTCTGACCATTCATCTGAAAGTTCGTCTGTAACTCTGGAAGCCAATTTTGGCATAACTCCCTTCTTTAGAAAATTGTCTTGCTCTCTGCCCTCGACGGCAAAAGCCTCGACTCTTTTTGATATTTACCCAGAATGGATCTAAGTCTAAGCAGTCAAGGGGCGGATTAACTTTTGTAAATTTGCTCTTACTCTTCTTCCTTATTATTTGTCAGACTTTCGACCATTGCAGGCACGCCCGCCAATGGACCGCTAAGCGGCAGCGGCACTTGAGGAGATGCCGGTGGCAATTGCTGCACCGTCTATTTTCCATCCATATAGTTAGAGGCTTGCAGGGGGCATATATGAAGATGGAAATGTCCCGTCGATTTCCCGTCGATGTCCCGTAATTGAATAGTGAAAGGTGACCAGACAAGATGATCGAAGGCAGTCTAGCTGATGTAAGTCTTCCAGGCTTGTTGCAGTTCTTAGCTACTGAGTCGAACAAGAGCTTCAGGATAAAACTGATAAGCGGACCTTCCCGGGGGGAGATATTCATTTCCGAGGGGGAGCTCCTCTCTGCCAACTTCGGCATATTGGAAGGCAACGATGCCTTAATTGAATTCCTCTTCTGGCATGAGGGCACCTTTATAGTTGAGAAGTTGGCTTCGCGCTTCAAACATACTTCCAGTACGAATTTGAAGATTGCCCTCAAGCAGGATAATTCCTTTGCCGATCAGATGCTCTTCCTTCAGGAGGAGTCGGTGGGCTTGAATACTGAAATCGTGCCCTCTCCTGTTTTCGGTACACCTGAATGGCAGGCGGCTCTCACTAAACAACCCCTGAGCAAGGATGATTTTATCGTGCTGGGTTGGATCACCGATGGGCGCACGATGCGGCAGGCCATGAGGGAGTTCAATTTTGATGTTGTGAGAGCGGCGGCCTCGCTCTTCCGGCTCTTAATTACAGGCTCGGTCGTGACATTGCGCCCCAGTCTCAAAGGTGTGGAAGAGGAAGAGGCGGACAAAAAAGAGGAAGTGCTTGAGAAGGAAATTGCGGCGACCCTGGCTGCACCCGCTGCTGTGGCCGAGAAGGCGGCGGTGGTCGTTAAGGCCGAAGGCGGTACCGCCGGTAGTGTGAGCCCAGAGCAAGCGAATAAAGTCGATTCGGTGGTTTCCGTGGCAGAAGTGCCTCTAGTTGAGGCTAAGACGCCGGTCAGTGCCCAGACTTTTGATAGTTTGCCGGCTGTCGGTACTCCTGCTTTCGAGCAAGTGCTGGCTGCCGCCGGTCGACCGCTCAGTCAGAAGCCTGTGCCGGAGCCGGAACCCAAAGTGGATGTGCCGGCAGCCGAGGGTGAGAAACGCAATTTTGATATCCGCCGTACCGATCCTCTACCCCTTGTGGCCATCGATATAGAGAGGCTCTTCCAGACCAACTTTCACGTTTCACCTTTCGGGCAATTGGCTCTAGCCAACGACGCCCTCGATGAAGAGTTACGCTCCTTACTGGCCGATTTCAAGCAGGGCAAGACTTTTATAGTTGTGGCCACCCAACCGGGTCGTCAGGCCGGACAGGTGCTTCACACCTGTAAGTACTCCCTGGAAAGAGGTTACCTGGATCCTCCCGATGCCGTAGCCAGTTTGACCGCCGACTTGCTCCTGGGGCGTGTGGAGATTGAGCAATACCTGTTGCAAAGAAGAAGGATGACCGGCGATGAACTGAGAGACCTGGTGGATCTGGCCCGGCAGAAAGGTGTCAAGCTCGTGGAGCTTCTAGTTAAGATAGGATTTATGACACAGTCGGATTGGGAACGATTGTCCGCTGAGAAGGACCGGTTTCTGCCTCGCTAAGGCGATGGGACCGTTATCCGGCGCAAGTATTCAGGCCCGAGAGACTTTACAAGTCTTTTTTTTAGCCGGGGAAGTTCTCTTTCGGCTCAGACCTTTGGGTAAACTAAGGTTTCCCTCTATATCTAAAGGAGTCAGTTGTGACAACTAAATACAACGCCCGTATCAAGAAAAAGCGCCGCCTTGCTAAAAACGACAGAAAGAAAGAGAAAGTAAGAGAAGCAATCGCCAAGGCTGCCAAGTAACTCAGGGATAACAAATGTCTGCAAAGCGAATCATGTCGGGCATGCGCCCGACCGGACGGTTACACCTTGGCCACTATTTTGGGGCACTGAGGAACTGGATTCATTTCCAGAGTCAGTATGAGTCGTTCTTTTCCATAGTGGACTGGCACGCTCTCACCACCAAGTTTCAGAACACCAGGGAAGTGCAGCCCCATATCTGGGAGATTGCACTGGATTGGCTTTGCGTCGGTATCGATGCGGACGTGGCGACAATTTATGTTCAGTCGGCGGTACCGGAAATTGCAGAATTACACCTTCTGCTTTCCATGTTCACTCCTCACAATTGGGTGGAGCGCGAGCCCACACTCAAGGACATGGTTAAGATGCTCGACCAGGATGAGTCGGCGGCAAAGGAAAAGGTCACTTACGGTTTGCTGGGTTATCCGGTTCTGATGGCTTCCGACATCCTCACCTTCCGGGGCGAACTTGTACCGGTGGGCAAAGATCAAGAATCCCATCTGGAGTTCGCCAGAGATGTGGCCCGGCGCTTCAATAATTTCTATAACGTGGATTACTTTCCGGAGCCCAAGCCGGAATTTACCACAACCCCCCTTCTGAAGGGCATCGACGGTCAGAAAATGGGCAAGTCGTTCAACAACGATATTAAGATTGCTGATACCGATGACGATACCATCGCCAAAGTCAAGAAAATGATCACCGACCGCACTCGTATTGCCAAGTCGGATCCAGGGCATACCGATCTTTGCGAAGTACCCTGGCCCATGTATCAGATTTTCGCCGGCGATCCGTCCCTGTTGGCGTCCGTCAAAACTGATTGTGAATCGGCAGCCATAGGCTGTGTCGATTGCAAGGTAAAGTTGGCCGGTCTCATCAACGACTATTTCCGACCGATGCGGGAGAAGCGCAGAGAGCTGGCTGCTAATCCCGGTAAGGTGCGAGAAATAGTTGAAGAAGGAAACCTGAAGGCACGCAAGGTGGCCAGACAAACCTTGAAGGATGTTCGGGAAATCATGGGTATGGTCAACTGGGCTTAGGGTCTTGCCCTCAGAAAAATGGTTCAGGCATGCTCAGCCGACTTTCACTTTTCCTTACGGCTCTCTTAGCCCTCAGTCTCTCGGTCAGCTTGACGTTGTCCTGGGTGGTGCTTCTGGCTTTGATGGCCGTCAAGTTCATAGAGTACGGACCCCGTGCTTGCTGGCAGTCAGTTCAGGGGGCGCCCTTCTTTTATCCCTTGCTGGCTTTTATTTCCGTCTGCCTGCTTTCTGGTCTTTGGAACGGGGGACCGGTGGAAGGGCTGGCTTCTTTTTCAACCACCAGGGCCCTGCTCATTTATGCTGTGGGCTATCTGGTCTTCGCCTGCGAGAAGGACCGAAAAACTGCCCTTGCCGTCTTCCTGACGGTGGCCATGGTGGCCGGTTTCCTTGGCGTGATCCAGCAACTTTTCAATGTTTGTCGCTTTACTCGCTATCCCTATCTGCAGGCCACGGGGTTTCTCTCTTCTCCCATGTCTTTCGCGGGAGTTATGCAACTGACGAGCTTTCTAGCTCTTGGCCTTTTGCTGAGAGGTTCCTCCTTATTGCCGCGCAGTCTGCTTTTGCTTGTCACCATCGGTAATTTCCTCGGTCTTATCTTTGCGGCCGAACGCAGCGCCTGGCTTGGTATGTTTGCAGGCATTCTTATTTTGACCTGGCGTATGTCACGCCGGTCCTTCCTTCTTGGTATAGTATCGCTGGTAGTGGCGACGGCGCTATCCTACAGTTTTGTGCCGGTGGTGAAAACACGCCTGAACAGCCTGACGGATTGGCGTCGGGATGTGAGTATTACGGCTCGTCTTCAGGTCTGGCAGGTAGCCTGGACGACTTTTAACCGCAGCCCCTGGCTGGGGGTGGGACCGCGCAATTTCCCGCGAATTGAAAATGAACAAGCCATTGTAAAAGGACAATCGTCCGATTTAAACCACGGGCACAGCAACTATATGCACATCTTAGCCACCACCGGCGTGCTTGGAATTCTCACCTACCTGGTGCTGGTCCTCTATCCGTTTTTCAGGCTCTATAAGGCAGCAGCGCCGCAATTGTCGTCAAACTCCCCGGAGTACGATTCCGGGCTCTATCTAGGTCTGCTTGCCGCCCTTGCCTCGCTTATGGTGGCAGGTATCTTCGAGTACAATTTCGGCGCCGCCTCGGTGCGGCTGGCCCAGTGGTTTTGCCTGGCTTTTTACCGTCCCCCTCAAGCATCTATCTGCGAGAAAGACGCTTAGCCAGTTCATGCACTCTCTGGGTGTAGAGAAGGTAAGTCAGGGGCAAAAGAATCAGGACGGAAACCGTGGCAATATCAGAGGCGAATACCTCTTTGCCGCCGTCCAGGAAAAGTGTAAGCCTGGCCAGGGCGGCGCTGAAAAAGCTGTAGAGGATAAGCGTCAGTATGTTACGGCGGGCCGCCGTCAAAATGAGGATGTAGTAGAGACTGAAGCTGAGGCACAGGGACAGAAATTTGAGGATAATGTCCACGGTATGTCTTTCGTACACGGCTTGCATGAAGGCCAGGGTCAGCACCATGGGAATGATGAACTTGAGGCTGCGCAGTTTCAGAGTAATGAGCAGGGCGGCGGCGGCACCAAAAATGAGCGGCTGATTGACGGCTTGTTTAAGTAAGTCGGTCAGATCGGATATTGCTGGAAAGTAGGTGTTATAGGCATCGGCAAGGGCACCGGTAGCGAAACTGCAAGGCAGTTCGTGTGAGAAGAGCACTTTCATCCATTTGCTTAAGACTGAAAGGAGCCCGGAGAGCACCGTGAAGGTGCCTCCCAGGAGGATGGCATCCAGCCAGTAGTCGCGGTGTTGTTTGGTATAGGCTTCTTGTCTGGCCGGCAGTAACATCAGCACGCAAGCCCGCAGTCTTTTGCGGACTTCCGCCGGCAGGGCGGCCAGGCTGAGGACGAGGGTGAGGCTGACACCCAGCCATTGCAAGGCGGCCAGACCGAGTTTCTCAATGGCCGATTGCAGGAAGAAGTTTTGTAGCGGCTTGGCCGTATCGTAGCTTTCGTAGATATTGATGAGGTTATTGCCGGTATCTAGTAGACCTAGCACCAACCAGATCAGAGCTACTTTCATAGCCGGCTTCCAGAGAATGCGGTGATGGCGGAAAATTTTCACCACGGCCAGAATGACCATGATCAAGATTGCCGCCTTTACTACATATCCAAAATTGTCGGCAATTTCGTCTTTGGTTTTGCGTAATTTTCTCTTCCACTGCCAATCATCCGGCGGATCCCAGGTATGAGAGATGTTGCAGGCAATATCACCTATCACTTGTATCGATACTTTCAGTGGTGCTTCGGCCACCTGGTAGGTCGGTACTTTGAAAGTGACACTATGGTCTATGCGGTGCACCTGCTTCTGCTTTTCATACTGGTCGTCCTGCAGGGGATAGTAAATGCTGCGATTATTGAGCATAAAGGAGCGGGCCAGGTTGACGGCCTGATCCTTGTCAAGTAAGGCTCCCGGGCTGTCTTCGGAAAGTTCCAGGGCATAGCCCAACAGCTTCCCTTCTTCATCCAGATAGGCGCCGTATTTATTCGGGTCGAGGGGGCGTCTGAATTGCACACCGACAATTGAGGTGTGTTCAATTTTGTCGGCTAGTTCTATGGTCTTCTTGAGACCCAGTTTCTCAAAAATGTACTGGAACTCTTCCTGGTGGGGGGAGTAGCCGTTGGTTAGAGTGGTGTAGACCTGGTAACCGCTCAGGTCTATATTCTTCTCGGCCAGTTTGCCTCTTGCCGTTTCTATGGCTTTGTGGCGCTCAATCTTGAGCGGTTTCAGATTCTCTCCCAGCACGGCAATTTTCCGGTCGGCGAAGACGGCCAGGCTCAGACCCAGGGCAATGACCAGGGCCAGTTGCCAGCGCCTCCCCTTTTTGAGGGGCTCATAGTGGATATGTGCTTGCTCTTCTTCTTCCGCCGTGTGCTGCGGCTCTTTCACCGGTAGATCGCTATTCTTGAGGGGGGCAGCCAGTTTTCCTCGCTGCCAGAGCCCCAGGAAGAGCAGTACAAGTACCGGTGCAAAAGGCACTGCCGCCGATACCATCAAGGAGGGTGGGGCTTTGAATAGAGGCGTGACGCAACAAAAAGCATCGAAGAGGTAGTGGGAGACTATACAGGGTAAAAGTCCGAAGCGTCTTAAGATGAAGCCGTCGAGCATGCCTTCGATGGTCAACTCCAGTCCTCTGGCATAGCAAGGCTGCTGTTCATAACTACTATGCATAAAGCCCCAGGCGGCAGCCTGTAAGAAGTTCGCCAGCCAGAAATTCTTCACGATCGGCTTACACAGACCGAGGAAGAGCACCCGATAGAGTATTTCCTCCGATGTCGAGGCAAAGACACCAAGGCTTACTGCTCCAATCCAGGGCAGGTAGGAACCCAGCACCTGGTAATTATCCAGTTGAATCGGGCACCAGTAGCCGACTTTTCTGCCGATCCAGTAATAGGCAATTTGATAGCCGAGGGAAACGGCGCACCAGATAATGCCCAGGTAGAGTCCCTTGAGACCCTCCTCACTGGCCAGACCTTTGAGGCTGAGACTGTCCTCGAGGGCAATTTTTTCGGGGAAGGTTTTTCGGTAGATAATTTCGCCGGCTGCTGCCAGTACCGCCGAAAGGCAGAAGACCATAATGGCATTCAAGAGCGGTGTTGAAAGGGTCTGAATAAGAAAGGACTGGTAAGATTTTTCGCTGCTATAGGAAGCCAACCGCAGTGGGAAGTCGTTGTAGTTGTTGGCCAGGAAGATGACGGTCAAGACTGCCGCTGCAAACAAGGCAAAGCGGATGCGAACATTGCCTTTCTGCCACTGACTGAAGGCAATATAGAAGGCCAGCGGATGCAGGATTACGTAGAAAATTGTGGCGATCGACTGCAGTAATTCATTGCGGGAGCGCATCTTGCCGTACTCTTGACTCCAACTGTCGGGCAGATGCACCATGCTGTTGTATTCGGTCATGAGGTTGCCGCTGAAGCTGACTGCTATTCTCAGCTTGGCGCCGGCATAATCAATTTCTTTATGCTGGAAGACAAAGCGGTGATCGACGCGACCGCTTTGCGGACGGGTTTCTTCCTTCTCTATATCCCAGAGCGCCTCTTTGAAGCCGCTCTGTGCTTCCACAAAACGCCTGGCCAGCGAGAGGGCTTCGTCCCGGCTGAGGCTGGGCAACTTACGATCTTTATCTATATAGAAGACAAAGGCCACCAGTTTTCCGTCCGGCGAAATTTGCGCCTGCACCGTTTCCTGATTCATGGGCTTGGCGTAGCTGATATCCCAGTAGAAGACGGGGGCCTGGTCTTTCATGAGGCGATTGGCTTCCCGGGTGCCCAGTTTGAAATCAAGGAAGTTCTTGGCGCCTTCGTCGAGATTGAAAACACAGGAGGTGATGGGATAGTCGCCGGGGATTTTTAGATCTGCTTTCCAGCGGTCGGAAATTTGCATGATTTCCGCTTTGCTGACGGCAAATTTTATGGAGGCGGAAGGAAAAACTGAGTCCTGGAATTTCAGATAACCGAATAGTCCGATGCAAGCCAGTATCGAGAGCAGGCAGAAGAGGAACTTGTCGCCTTTCCGCTTGCCGGTTTTGCTTGCGCCTTGCTCTAAATTTGCCTCTGTCATGGCCTATATCTTTTCCTTGATCCAGTCTTTTGCTTGGTACCTGAGGGTCATCAAAATTCCGTGAATGACTATAGAGGCAGTCATTGCCCACCAGACTCCGGTGACACCTAGTTTGAGGGGAAGGGCCAGTACATAGGCCAGGGGGATGCGTATCAACCAGTTGGTGAAAATGGTCAGGAGCATTGGAGTACGAGTTTCCCCCGCACCCTGTAGGGCTCCTGCCAGGATCATGGCCAGGGCCAGGAAGGGTTCGGCCAGGGCATTGATGCGCAAATAATCGGAAGTATATTTGAGGGCTTCCGGTTCTCTGGTCATGCTGCCGGCTATTTGCTCGGCTCCGAAAAACAAGGTCAGGGCTGCTGCCACCATCATCAAAATGCCGATGCCGGTGACTCGCCAACCGGCCTTGTAGGCTCTGGCTGTTTCTCCTGCTCCTAGATTTTGACCGACTATGGAAGATACAGAGAGGGAAAGGGCCATGAGCGGCATAAAGACAAGCGATTCCACGCGCATGCCGATAGTCCAGGAGGCGAGGGCCTGTACCGAGTGGGGACAGCCCATGAGAATAAAGAAGATGACAAATACGGACAGCGCCCAGAAGAGTCTTTGCATGGCCGAGGGGATGCCGATATTGCAGATCCGCCTCAGCATTTTCTTGTCTGGGGGGAAGAGCGCTTTGAGAGCCGGTTTCAACTGGGAGCGGTGCAAAAAGTAAAGAGCGAGAACCGCGCCCAGTCCGCTGCCTAGAAGGGCAGCGTAGGCCATGCCCCGGATACCCAGTCCGGGCACCGGCCAGTTATAGATGACGGTCAGGTAGTCGCCTGCTATATTGACCGCCGTCATGGCCGAGACTATATAAAGTGGTGTTTTGCTGTCGCCAATGGCACGAAAGGCGGCATTGGCTATGACGGTAACGCTGAAGGGTAAAAGCACAAAGCTGTACGCCGCCAGGTAAGCCCGGCCCGAGTCGAGCACTTCTTTTGACTGGCTGAAATAGCCCATGGCGAAATGCGCCGTCAAACTGGCCACTGCGGCCAGAGCCAGACCCAGCATAATGGACAGGAGGAAAGATTGACCGGCGGCCTTTACCATTTCCTCTTCTTCCGAGGCGCCGAAGGCTCGTGCCACCAGGGCTGTGGTTCCCACGCCGATGGACAAAATGGTGAGCATGAATACAAAGAGGACATGTTCGGCCAGACCAACGGCAGCCTGGGTTGCCGCTCCCAGTGTGCCTGCTACCTGCACGTCCACCAGACCGACCAGGGAATTGGCAATGGTAGTGAGAATCAGGGGCCAGCTCATGATCCAGATGGCGTGCCAGAGATTTCCCGTGATCAGGGTTTTTTCAGGACTATTGATACCAGTCATTTACTAAAAGAATAGCGCAGGGCCTTGCGGGCCAGCAGGCGAGTCGAATCGAGGATGGGCAGTACCGAGTCTTGCTGTTCGATGATCAAGGGCAGTTCGGTGCACCCTAAAATGACGCCGTCGCAGCCTCTTCTTCTCAAGGCTGAAATGACATCTTGAATGTATATTCGGGATTGGTCGAGAAAAATTCCTGAGACCAGCTCATCGAAGATGATGCGATTGATTTCGCGTTTGTCCGTTTCGTCCGGCGTCTCAAAGGCAATATCCAGTTTTGCCAGTTCGAGGGGATATACCGGCCCGTCCATGAGATAGCCAGTACCCAGGATGCCCAGTTTGGTGAAATGATTGGCCTTGGCTTCGACGCCCACTACCTGGGCGATATGCAGCCACTTGAGCGGCGAGCGCTTCTGCACCAGGTCGAAACACTGATGGATAGTGTTATCCGGGCAGATTACGAAGTCGGCGCCGCTTTTCTTGAGGCGCTCAGCCGAATCCAGCATCAGTTCAGCCACACCGGACCAACCGCCCTTGCCTTCCAGTTGGAACATATAGCTTTCCAGGCAATGGTTGTGCAGACTTATCTGCGGATGGGCGTGCTTACCCATTACGGCCTGAGCCTCCTGGCAGATGGTGCGATAGCAGAGAGCCGCCCCTTCTGCGCTGCAAGCGGCAATGCCTATGTGTTTGGGAGTATGGTTTGAATTATGCCTGTTTGTCATTCGAGGGAAAGGGAAAAGGATTCGCGCGAAAAAGGTTTGTGAAAGCCGCTTTCTATACCGCTTTTCGTGCCATGAATGGTGCCCAGGATGATGCCTGAGGGAACCCCGTACATGAGAGCTAGAGAACTGCTGGCAGCTTTAGCAAATAGATCCGGCTTTTCATCGCCTGAAAAATCGTCCTGGAGTTGACCGCGCATGCGCTTTGTTTGCTTGCCCATATCCTTCATGATGCTGCAGGGAATGCCGATGGTCACCCCGGCACAAGCGCCGGCAAAGCCCGCGACGGCATTTTTTACTTCGCTGAAGGGTCTTGTCCGTTCTACCTTTTCAATTTCCCCGCCATCAATAATGTAAGGCTCTGCAGCATCCGCTTTCAAAAAGAAACCGAGGCTCAAGGCTAGAGCTATTGTCAGGTATATGTTGGCGCGAAGCGACAAATTCAACTCTCAGGAAATTGCAGCCTTGACCTTCTTGCTGAAATGGTCGGTCAGGCGTCTCAAAGTCGGTGATATATCTTCGCTGTCGATGACAGCATCGATCAAGAAGAGTTTGTCAGAAGCGCTGGCGGTTTTCAAGGCTTCCCGGAAGCTTTCCGGTGTGTCGGCTTTCGCTCCTCTGGCACCGACTGAGGCGGCCAGCGCCACATAGTCCCAGCGAGGCAGATTAAAGTAATCTCTCTTTTGATCAATGAACCTGAGCATGGCATAACTGGCATTGTTGAAAACGATGATGATGGGATTGAGACCATGCTTGACGGCCGTACTTATTTCCATGCCGGTCATCTGGAAGGCGCCATCGCCCACGAGCACGATTGGACGTCTTTCAGGCATAGCCAGTTGGGCACCAATGGCAGCCGGTACGCCGAAGCCCATGGAGACGTAGTAGCCCGGTGAGAGGAAGATATCGGTCTTAAGACTCATACCGGCGTACATGCAGTCTCCGGTATCGGTGACCACTGAATAGTCGTCTTTGTTTGTCAGTAAGTCGTTCAGTTCTTCGATCATGCAAGCCACAGTGAGGGCCTTGCTGTCTTTGCCCGATTCTATTACTTCCCGTGGAATACTCGGTACTTCGAAGCGCAGGGTGGGCGCCAGCTTAGCCGTGGCAACCAGGAGCAACTGGTTTACCACTGAATGGAAGTGCAATCCATCGTAGCGATGGTAGCCCACGGTCACCTCGCCGGCGTTCACCTGAATGAGGCTTTCCGGTGGCAGCTTGGCCGTGAAGCCGGCTGTTTCCATTTCTGTGAGAACCGCTCCCAGCACAATTATGCAATCGGATTCTTCCACATACTCTTTAACTCGGGGATTGCCGAACTGACCAAAGTAGTTGCCGATGAAGTTCTTGTGCGTCTCCGGGAAGGTGGCTTTGCCCAGAATGGAGGTGACAACCGGTATGTTCAGGGCTTCCGCCAGGGCGATCACTTTGTCTTTCAGACCAAAACGCCTTACTTGCACGCCCACCATCAAAATGGGATGGCTGGATTTCTTCAGTCTTTCCAGGATGTCTTGCACTGCTTCATTGAGCGCTCCTTCGTCCTCCAGGCTGGCCAATTTTTTCTGCCCGCCGTCTTCCACTTCCAGACCGACCATGTCTCTGGGAAGTTCGATATAGCCGGGTTTGGAGTATTTGATCGTATCGTCGAAGACTCTGTCCACTTCATCTTTTGCCAGGGTGGGCTGGTCTAAAATCGTGGTCGACTGGCAGACCTGGGCATAGACATCGTGCTGGGTGGTGAATGATTTGACGCAGTGGTGCAGATGAGGTTTCTGGCTGCGGAATCGGGTTTCAGGACCGCCGCTGATGGTGAGCAGGGGCGATTCTTCCGCGTAGGCCAGTCCGACCGGGTTGACCATATTAAGCCCACCGGCTCCATAGGTGACCAGGGCTACCCCAAGTCCCCGCAGTCTGCCGTAGGCGTCCGCTGCATAACCTACCGAGGGTTCGTGAGTCATCACTACGGTTTCCAGATTTGATTTGGTCTGGGCTGCATAGAATGGCAGGATGAAGTCTCCGGGTATGCCGAAGGTATGTTTCACTCCTGTGGCTTCTATGCGCTCGAAGAGATAGTCAGCCAGTTTTTTCTTTGACATAGTAATCGGCGAGGCCCCTCTGTTAACCTGGTTCTTGCAGCAGTTCATCAGTTTAGTTGATGCTCAATGGCAATAGGTTAGCGGGTGGAAAACTATTTGACCTCATCTAAAATGGCTAAATTACCCAAGCTTGGAGAAGTATAATATCCTCCACATATCAAGGGCGGAGGCACTAACCACTTGGATCCGGATAAGGATGAACAAAAGGTTCTGTATAAGTGTTCGAGGTTGAGGCGCAAGCATTACATGCGCCTCTTTTTCTTCTTTTGTCTCTTCCTTCTTAATGTGGCCAGCCCGCTCAGTCTGATAAACCGCCTGGTAGACCACCGCGCCGTGCAAGTTTCGGCTGAGTTGTTTCACTTTCTCTGTGTTTTCGTGATTGATATATACATGGTCCCCTCTGTGATTTTCGAGGTGGATGAGTTGACGGTCAGGGAAGACGGGCTGACAGTCAAGGCTTTGCTCTGGCGGAGGCACCTTCGTTTTGAGCAGGTAGTGTCCTTTCAGAATCACAAAAACTTCCTCTGGGCAATCCTTAGAACTGCCAGATGTTTTTATTTGATTAACAAACGAGACATGAAGAACTTCGATCAACTTGTCGAGATTCTTGATTCCAGGCTTCCTTCCGCATAAAAACCAGAGTCGTGCCATTTAATGGCGGCAGTTTACTATTACAAGAAAGTTTCATTTGAGAAAGCTTGCATTAGATGAGTAAAGGCAAAATTCGCGTATTGATAGGTAAGCCCGGTCTTGACGGCCATGACCGGGGCGCCAAGGTGGTGGCCCGGGCTCTCCGGGACGCCGGCATGGAGGTCGTATATACGGGACTGCACCGCTCTCCGGAAGAAATTGTGGAGACCGCCATTCAGGAAGATGTGGATGCCATTGGACTTTCCATCCTCTCGGGGGCTCATTTGACCCTTCTGCCCAAGGTCGTGAATCTGCTCAAGGAGCAAGGGGCTGAAGATATCGTGGTTTTCGGCGGCGGTGTTATGCCGGACGAGGACCGCGAAGAACTGCTAAAGAAAGGTATAAAGGAAGTCTTTGTGCCGGGTGGGGCCACCCAGCGCACTATCGAGTTTCTGCGGGAGCAATTTCCAGGCCGGGGCTAGGAAATTTGTATAAATTAGAAACGAAATCGGCTTGACATCGTAAGTTCCCCATTGATGAAAAGCCATCCAATGAATTACATTAAATTCACTTGGGCAAGCGTCTATTTTCTTTGACGACCTGGGTATAGACCAAGTGTGGAGGAGCTGATAAAGCAACGCCACATTAAAATAAGACCCAGTAGATTAAATCTCCTGGACATATCTCTTGAAAGCCTGCTATACTTCGTATAGTTCGCTCATCGTAGATGGGGTACGTGTAAGTGTTCAAGCCATCGGACAACATTAGTGAAAGCAATCCTGCTCCTGAACAGAAGCAAGACTTATTGTTTTGGGTCAGGGAGGTTATCAATCCCTGCGCCAAGACCACGTATGAAGACGCGGTTGAAAGCCTCCGCGTTATGATGCAGCGTGACAACACCGTCAAAGCCTTTGCCTCGGCTTCCTCTCATGCATTTCTGACCCGCAGTGGTGTGAACGAAGACGATATATACGGCTAAGCCGGTATTAATTTGATTTTTTAAGAGGGCTCTAATTAGAGTCCTCTTTCGTTTTCAATTAGTAAGCCTTTGGGCGAGACTGTTGGTACAATTAGCCCCAGAATAAAGAACTTTTTCTCCTTTCGATTTCGGTCGATTTTCTTACCAGTTAGAAACTGTCAATGACCAACAAGCCGACGCAGTACAGGAAGGGTGATGTCGTCTTAGTGTCTTTTCCCTACACTACTGATGAGGGAACGACACAAACCAAGCGCCGACCTGCTGTTCTTATCTCCAACGACTACAATAATGCCCGTCTCGATGACGTGCTGCTTGTTCCTTTGACAAGCAACACTTCCAGAGCGGCCAGAGAGCCTACCCAGGTGGAAGTAGCGATGGGCTCTCCAGAGGGACAGGCCGGTGGTTTGCGGCTGGACAGCGTCATCGATTGTACGGTGATTGCCACCATTCCCAAGACCCTATTGGTCTCTAAGATCGGCGCCTTTCCTCAGGAAGTTATGGAGAAGGTTGACCAGTGCTTGATGATTGCCATGGCCATCGGTAGACCGGTGGGTGGCAGTACTCCCGTTACTTAGCCTTTTCTGTTTCCGCTAAAGCCGGTACCAACTCCAGGGCAACCTGCGAACCTACCTTTGCCTTCAAGATCTCGCTGGCTCGACCCTGGTGGATGGCAATTTCCAGATAGCCGTGGCTGGCTGGGAAAGCGACTGCCATGCCTTCCGTCACTGAAGAATAGGTATTATTGACCGTACCCACCTTCAAGTCGTCGAGGTAACAATTGGCCCTGGGTTTGACTCGGTCGTTGGAGATATTGGTAATCAAGTTGCCAAAGCGATCGATGTGCACGACCCGGCCGTTGATGACACCGCCTACGGTGCTGACTTCCTGATTCTCCAGGCGCGCCAGAGATTCGATAGGAATTTCTGTGCCCACTTCAGAAGGTTTGATGCCGCTTGCTATATGCGCGGCTACCGGAGCGAAAATGTCTCTTGTGTGAAAGGTATTGGAGACATAAGGCAGCCAGTACTCTTTCTTATTTAGCTCGTAGGCACGCCAGTTCGCCTGTTCCTTCATGACCAGGGTGAGGATGCCGTTGTCCGGGGCCAGGAATAGCTCGCTGTCGCCTACTACCAGGATTCGTCTCTGGCTGGAGCCCACCTGCGGATCGACGACCACAATATGGATGGTGCCTTGCGGGAAGTACTTGTAGGCGCTGGCAATGATCCAGGCTGCGGAAGCCACGTTCCAGGGTTCGATTTGATGGCAGATGTCGACTATACGGGCGTCCAGACAGCGTGAAAGGATTACTCCCTTGACTGCTCCTGTGTAACCATCATTGGTTCCGAAATCCGATGTGAAAGTAATGACCGGTCCGTAAGTTTTCACAGCTCACCTGCTTCTGTTTGGTGTTTCGCCATAGCCTAGCACGAAGGCAATCGCATATTCCCGTTCATGTGAAATGGTCAGCTCGAAACTGCTTAAATTGAGTTTTGCAGCCAGGGCTGAGGCCCTCCCGCTTAATTTAAGCGATGGGGCACCGGCACTGTTTCTGACAACTTCTATTTCCTTGAACGATAACCCTTTAAAGCCTGTTTGCAAAGTCTTGGCTGTTGCTTCCTTGGCGGCAAAACGGGCAGCTACTTTGCTGGCCCTATCTTTTACTGCTACAGAGAGAACATAGGCTTTCTCATTTTCGGTCAAGACTCGGTCCAGGAAACGTTCCCCGAATTTAACCAGGGTTTCTTCCACTCTTGTCACCGAACAAATATCGGAGCCAATTTTAAAATGCATAATTTGCTATCAGTCTCTCTCGTCACATTCTCTGGTACCGAAGAGATAGACCTGCTCCGGCTCGGGCAATTCCTCATGAATTTCTGCTACCGACTTCAAAAGACCCGGATAGCGAATATCCGGTGCGATTTCTAACAGCGGCACCAGGGCAAAGGCTCGTTGCAGAAGCCTGGGGTGCGGGATCTTCAGATCGATGCTATCGAGAACTTCCTGTCCGTAGAAGAGGATGTCCAGGTCGATTACACGCTCTTTCACTTTACCGCTTTCTTTATTGTGCAGGGCGTAGAGGCGGTTCTCTATATCTTTGAGCACGTCCAGAAGTTCAAAGGGGCTCAGTTCGGTATCAATGCAAACCACGGCGTTGACAAACCAGTTTGTGTAGACATCACCAATCGGTTCGGCTTCATATAGACTGCTGGTTTCCAGTACTTTGATGCCTTTCACGTCTTTGAGCAATTGCAGGGCCTGTTGCACATAGCCCAGCCTGTCACCTTCATTGGAACCTAAGCCGATATAAGACCTTACACGTCTTTTGTTACCTCTGAGCTTGCGCTCCCCGGTTTTTTTGCCAGGCTCCGGGAGCGCATCCCCTTTGGAATTTTCAGAACCTGATTTTGGGTCGGACAATTGACTTTCCTTGTGCATGGTGGGCTGTAAACAGGGCTTCGAAGGTGAAAGTAAGCGTTATTTTAGCAGTGTCTGCTCTCAATTCTTGGAGTCAATCAAGACTTAGAGTTAGTATAAGCGCTGGCCGGATTCGACAGGTACTGGCTTGGCACTCTTTGAGGCAGGTGCTTGTTGAAAGCGAAGCTTCCCTTATTTTTTGCAATTGCTTGCCTGCTCCTGGGCGCGCTTCTTTTGCCGATTTCCAACTTCTTGCCTCGCAAGATTCAAAACGACCGAGTCGGGGACGGGGATTTTGCCTCTTTCACGAAAGTAATGCAGGAAAGCTGCGCGGACTGTCATAGCAGCAGTAGTCTTGCCGCCGATCCGATTTACGCGCGCTTTCCACTGGCCTCGACACTTATAGCCAGGGACAGAAAGGAGGCCCAGACCGTGCTCAATCTCTCTCAGGAGCAGTTGACGGGGACGGAGCCCATTTCGCCGCCGGATCTCTACCGGATCGCTTCCTCCGTGAGCAATGGCAGTATGCCGCCCGGACGCTACCGAGCCTTGCATTGGAAGGGGTTTTCAGGGCTTACCGAGGGAGACAAGAGAGCCGTACTGAGGTATGTCCAGGGAGTTTCGACGCGAATTCAATGTCGTCCCCTTCCGGTCTCGCTCTCCGCTCCTCCTTCTCTTCAAGTAGAGCTGGGCCGGAAACTCTTCTTCGAGAAGCGCCTATCCGCCCACAAGAAACTCTCCTGCGCCGGCTGTCATGCTCCTGACAAGGGCGGCGCCGATGCTTTGCCCGTCGCTATTAGTGCTGATCCATCAGGCAGGGCTCTCAATACACCTACGGTCTTCAATGCTGCCTTAAACTTCAAGCAGTACTGGGATGGTCGGACCTCCGACCTGAAGCAGCAGGCCCTTGTCTCTCTCTCAAGCGCAGGTGAAATGGGAGGCCTGACGGAAGACCGGCTTGCCGAACTGCGGTCCGACAGTGCTTATTCCGGTCTGGCGGAGAGAGCCTACGGGGTTCCTCTTTCCCCCGATGTAATTGCCGATGCTATTGCCGTCTTTGAACAGACTCTCATCACTCCTGGTTGTAAGTTTGATCGTTATCTGAAAGGTGAAAAGACTGCGCTCTCCGGTCAGGCGTTAAAGGGCTATTTTTTGTTTCAGGAGAAGGGCTGCGTTTCCTGCCATTCCGGTATGAATTTGGGCGGAATGACTTTTGAGAAAATGGGCATTAAGGGCGATTACTTCGCCCACAGGCTGAAAAACGGCGGTAAGAAGGTAAATGAAGCGGATCTCGGACGTTTCAACGTCACCCGGCTGGAAGCAGACCGGTATAGGTTCAAAGTGCCTGCTCTGCGCAACGTTGCCCTGACGGCGCCTTATTTCCATGACGGTTCAGTATCCACTCTGGAAGAGGCCGTGCAAGATATGGCCAGGTTTCAGCAAGGGCAAGAGCTGAGGCGGGAGGAAGTGACCTGCCTGGTGGAATTTTTGAAGAGCCTGACTGGAAAGTTAAATAGCCAGGAACAGCAGGAGCCCTGAGGTCTTTGCTTGAAAGTTGCCTCTGCCGGGAATAATAGAATGTTCCCTTGAGGCATAAGCTCATGGCTAGAGATAAGGCGGAACCCCAGAAAGATGTTTGCTCTCTCGATACTGTCGTAAGTCAGGGAGCTAAAGGGCAGGACCTGAGCGATCGCTTCAACAAGGAATGCCCGCTAGAGACTCGAAAAGACGTCTTCAAGCAGATAATGTCGGCCCCTGATGCAGGCATCTCTACCCACGGCACTGATGTGGCCAAGCAATTCGGCAATGTCACCATAGTTGGTGACAGCGCCAAGCGTGAACTGAAAGATGTATATGCCCCGGGAAGAGAGTCGCAGCCGGGCGATAAGGCTGTCGGCAAGAAAGACTCTCAAGGCCAGGGCGAAAGGCAAGCCACCGCTAGAGATACCGGTGCGCCTGGTCTCGATGACCAGTATACGAAGGCCTACCGGGACGCCGCTTCACCGCAGGAGCGAAGCAAGGCCGAGGCAATTACAAACGCTATTCTTTCCGGGCGCAATATTTCAGAGACCGTCAATGCGCTTGGTCGGGATGAGAAGGTGCGGGTTATGGCCGTAGTCAAAGGCGAACTCATGGAAAAACATGGTGCCAGGGCTACAGTCAGCGAGGATGCCGGTATAGATGGTGCTAGAAGTATCTTGATGCACACCAAGGAAGGTGCCAAAATATTGCTGACTGAGGATAAGATGGGTTTGCCGCGAGATCTGATAGTGAACGGCAAAGGGCTGACTTCGGAACTTGGCTTACGCACTGCTCTTGGTGCCCAGGACCTCTACGATAAAGTAGGTGAAACCAAGGGTACTGCTGCCTCAGGTGGAGGATTTAATCTCCGTGACGCCCTTCTTGGCACAAATAAGTTGACCGATGGTGATGGACCGTTGGCCAAGGCCATGCGCGGCGAAAATCTGACAGCGCAGGAGCAGGCCGAACTGGACAAGTTGGCTAAGAACAACCGCAATGTCATTGTTCTCAAGCCCAGGGGTGAAGGCACAAGCTGGTAACATTTTGTGGTGCGCTGAATCTGAAAAGACTATTTGTCAGTGGTCTTTTCCGCCGGTTCGAACTTTCTATAAATCAGGATGGCCTTGTTTTCCGAGTCTAGTATGGGATTTCCTGAAATTGAGGCACCCCAGATCAGGCAGGTGTTTTCGCCGTCAGTCAAAACTACCACGGTGCAAGCCGGCATGAAGTTGAGCTTGTTGGGCGGAGACTGGCGCCAGGAATCAAGAGGAATATCGGAAATCGATTTGTCCAGGGCCACACAGGTGAAACCCAGGCGTCGATAGGTACCAAACTGCTCCGGTTGTTTGTTCGGCTTTTCGTTTTCCTCCAACTGGTGCAGGAGGGCGTCAATTTCTTGCACGGAAGAAGGCACATGTTCGTTTTCTTTGTAGAAGCTGCTCATTTGCCGGGCCGCTTCTTTCATTCTCGTTACCATCTCCCCGTCATTGAGACCCTGGGGAGTTTGGCAAACTGCCGTCGACCCTGAGAGAAATCCCCAGGCGGTCAGGACTGCCGGTATCAGCATGGAGCAGCAAGTGACTTTCTTGAAGAACATGAGACCAGACCTTTCGGCTGAGAGCGTTGTACTGTATTTGCCCTTTCCGCTGCTTTTCTAAGAGAAGATTGCTTCCATGACGGAATCCGTGACGGCGAGGTCTTTAAAGAGATGGCAGGGCTTTTCCTTCTCCAGGCTTTCCCAACTGGTGCGACCGGTATTGACGGCAATGGCCTTGGCTCCGTAACCCCTGGCGCAGGCTATGTCGTTGACGCTGTCACCTATAATGACCACCTGGCGGGGGCTGAACTGCTCCTGGAAATGCGCTCTCGCCCGTTCAACGGCAATCGCCGGTAGATCAAGACGGCAAGCCGAATCTGAGCCGTAGGCTCCGATGGGGAAATACTGAAAGAGCTGGAAGCGTTTCAGCTTTTTCTCGGCACCCGGCGCTACATTGCCGGTTAGAAGTCCGAGAAAGGCCCGGGTTTCCGCTTGTAATGCCGTGAGAAGCTCAATTACTCCCGGATGGATAATGTAATAAGTGCTCTTTTCTATCTCTTCATCAAGAGCTTCCAGGTAGTTTAGTATCACTTCCTCTCTGGCTGCTACCGCTTCCTCCTGGCTGAAACCGGCGGCAGTAAGAATTTCAGTGATGATTTGCGGATCTGTTTTGCCGGACATGGGAATGGATGAGGCTTCCGGTGGCAGCCCGTGGGTCTTGGCCAGGGCACGGGAAAGAGCACGCCTGCCGGCGCCGTCGGAAGAGATCATGGTCTCGTCGATGTCGAAGAGAACAAGTCTATTTTGGGTCATTTGCCGGTCCTTTCCACAGCTCGCTAGTACTCTTCAGCGCGTTTCCCAACCCGTCTTACTCTGAAATTTGAGCGTTCTTAGGTCTTTCCATGTCCCTGGTGACATTGGTGAAAGTAGGCGTGCTCGCTGCATTCATCTCTTCTTCGTAGACTCTGACTTGATCTCGTCCACTGTTTTTCGCAACATACAGAGCCTTGTCGGCGCGCTCAATCAGTTCGGATGAACTGCGCGCTTGTTTGGGATAGCTAGCCGTTCCCAAAGAGGCAGTTATTTTGCCCAGTACGGGCACTTGACTGTTGCGAATTTGGCTGCAGAGACGGTCCGCAATCAGGGCAGCCTCCAGTAGCGATGTTTCCGGCAGGATGATGCCGAATTCCTCTCCGCCGTATCGCGCAGCCGTATCGCCGCTTCTCAGCAAAGTCTTGAGAATGGCGGCAATTTGCCTGATGGCGGCGTCACCGACAGGGTGACCATAAGTGTCATTGATCATCTTGAGCTTATCAAGGTCGATCATGATTAAGGACACGGAAGTGCCCTTCCTTTCCGCCATACGCAACTCTTCCGAGAGGCGATTTTTGAAATAGACATGGTTGTAGAGTCCGGTCAGACCATCTGTAATAGCCTGGTGTCTGACTTGAGCAAAGAGTTGAGCATGGGCAATAGCCACCGAGAGTTGGTCGGCTACTGCACCGACCAGGTTGGCTTCCGTGTCTCTCCAGAGGCGGGTCTCGCTGCACTGGTGCACGATGAGCACGCCTACCAGTTGATTACCGTTTATGAGCGGCGCTGCTATCAAAGATTTGCCGCCGACTTGATCAAGGTATTCGGAGAAGACCTGGCAGCGGGCGTCTCCATCCACCTGACTGACTACGGATATGAGACCCTGGCGGTCGATTTCGCATTGTAAGGCATCGCTGCCATCACAGAATGTCATCGATGCGCCTTCTGCGTCCTGGTTTGCCTCACCCTGACCAGCGCCGTAAGTGCGTCTGATTGCCGACAAATCAATGCCCAGTACGAAGTTGCCCGTATCGCTTTGCAGTTGTTGCGATTTTGCGTTGGGATGGAAGTCTATGGCATTACCGTACAGGCTCAAGCCTTTGGTAGATTCCAGTCCTTCCCGGTGATATTCATGGGTTACTACCAGGGGACCTTCCGCCCGCGGTTGGGCGATCTGTACCCGGTCGGCAGACATGGCCAGGGTCAATTCTCGGGTCACGGTATCAAGGATGGTGTCAAGGTCCAGGGAGGTTCGCACCGCTTTGACAATGTGATTGATCAGTTGTTCCTGTTCAGCCATTGTGCGTGCCTGGTTGTAGAGCTGCCCGTGTTCTATGGCCAGGGCAACCTGGCTGGCTACGGCGTTGACCAGCTCTAATTCGGACTGGGACCAGGTGCGCAGGTGGTCGCACTGGTGTATCAGTATCAGACCAATGGTACCCTTGCCCGTCGTGATCGGACAGGCGATCATGGATTTGATCGAGCGCCAATCACTGTCTTCATGTCCTTCGAAAAGATCGGCTCCGGCAGTAGGCTTGCTCTGGGGACTATCTCCATCGCTTGCACCACAGGTTCCGAGAAGATCGAGCCATATGATTGAGTCTTGATTGATGATCTTTCTCATGGCTGTATCGACACCAATGAGAATTTTGCGCTGCCTGAGGGGGCTAACGCCATTTTCCTGGTTACACCACATATAGTCGAAACTGAGTTCATCGTCCGCTAGGCTGGCAGTTTCATGGGTCTCGATTAAGGCCAGGCAGCAGCGGCTGGCCTGCAAGTTCTCTCCCAATTCTTTGACTGTGGTATTGAGAATTTCGTTTAGATCAAGAGATTGGCGAATCGATTCGGAAATACGTCTGACCATGTTCTTGTGGTCCCGATCCACTTCCAGAAGGGTGGCCATTTCGTTGAAAGCCCGTGCCAGAAGACCGAGTTCATCGGCGGAATTGACTCTAACGCGTTTTGAAAAATCGCCTCTTCCAAGGGAAAGCGCTTCACGAACGAGGCTGTTTATTGCTCTGGTGAAGTACGTAGTAGACGAATAGGCCAGCATGATGGAGACGCTAACGGCGCAGGCGGCCAGGCAAATCATCAAAATTAGCCAGTCATGAGCCGTTCCGTATATAAGTTTGGTTGGTAGACCGATTACCACCAACCAGTTGGTGATGGGCTCATGATCGAAGGCGTAGGCACGGGGGGTGGCATCGGCAATGCCCACGGCTTCGTAGGTGCCCTTTTGTTTACCCTGGGCCGCTCTCACGCTGCGGGCCTGACTGAAGTCTTTGCCTACCCACTGGTCATTGTCGATGGTTCTAGCCACCACTCGCTTGTGAGCGTCGATTATGGCTATCACTGCCGCAGATTTGTCTGAAGAGCCGGTCAGTCCGGCGTAGAGATCCAGTACGGCGGACGGATCTATATATGCGACGAGCTGACCTTTCACCTGGTTGTTTCTAGTCAGAGGGGCCGCCGCCAAAATGAAGGGCTTGCCGTTTTGCAAGATAGTACTGGTAGCGATGGCTGCCTTTTTTGTTTGCCTGGTCTTGAGCAGCAGATCGCGCAAGCCCTGTGCATCGTTGGAACTTCCTGCGGCGACCGTAGCCGGTCTATTGCGGTTGTTGGAAGCGCTGGCTATTTCAGTCTGTCCGTCACTGCTGAAGAGGACGAGCTTGCTCCAGGATGGCTGGGAGACGGTTGCCGTGGCCAGGGTTTTGTTTATATCGATGTTGCCGTTTTTTAGATCCTGCTTCTCCAGCAGGTTGGCTACGCTGTCTATGGCGTCAAGTTGCCCGGTCATCCAGTTGGAAAGGGTGCGAACGCCGGTGGCGGCCTGCAAGGTGGTGGCCCTTTCTGCTTCCAGCTTGAGGGTTCGGTATTCTTTGAAAAGCGAAAAACTTCCAATGGCTAGAAGCGGCATGGCAACGCCCAGGCAGAGCAGGAACATTCTTGCTCTTATGGTCAGCGCTGGTTTTAAAACTTTGATCGCCACTGGATTGCAGGTACCCGTAGATTGCGGTTTGAAATTTTCTTTGTGCTAACAACCAAGATGAAGTCCCGAGAGATACCTGATTTCCTACATTAGATTATATGGATTTGACCGAGGTTGAAAAGAGGTTTTTCGTAGTCGCCGCAACCAAATTGTTATAGATTGCTCTCATAATTGGCTGCTCTTCATGCCTGCTTATCTTTGTTTTGCTCCACCGCCGGAGTACCGCCGGCTGCTTCCAGAACCTCGGAAGGGCGCTCCACCAGCTCTTTTGTAGACGAGGCGGCTGCGAATCTTGCCTCGCCGGAGTGACTCTCGATGGCTGTGCGCAAGTATATGAGCGCTTTTTCACTATCGATTGGGATTTTGTCTTTTAAATCGAATTCGAGCCCAAGGTGCATAGCCACGAAAATTTCCTGGGCAGCTTGCTCTTTCTTGCCCAGGGCCAGATAAACATCGACTTTCACCATGCGGGCTGTCAGGCATCCGTCCTCGAATTCCAGGGCCCGATCGGCGAAATTCAAGGCTGCCGTCAAATCTTGCTGGGCGAAGGCCGCGCAAGCAGCGGCGGCGAGCAATTGGGCTCTAAGTTCGCCTTCCACCGCCGGATGATTGGTGACCTTTTCGAAGGCCTGCCTGGCCTCCTGATACTTTTGCCTGTGAAATGCCAGAACCCCGGCCAGGAGGTCTGTATAGGGTGAACCGGGATACTGCTTCTTCATTGATTGAAGTACGTTTCTAGCTTTGAACAGTAGACCGGTTTTGACATAGAGCAGGCCGACCTGGCAAGAAAGTTCCTGGTCTTCCTTTTGTCCTCGCCATTGTCTCAGGCATTCTGCCAGCTCCTGGCTCACTTGCGGGCGGGTGAGGGAGGCAAACCACTGACGCACAGGCGGGCTGAGGATGCAGAGTAAATAAAGCAGGGAAGCTCCCATCTGGATGAAGAGAGGCGTCCAGTAATGGGCTTGCACGCCGGCTCGCACCAGGGTCTCCATGCGAGGCGCCGCTCCCAGAGAGGCCATGCCCGAGAGGGAGAGCAGAGGCTCGAAGACCAGATTGAGAGCAAGGGTGAAAGCTATGGTGTAGCCCAACAAAGTGGCCAGAAAGGGATGGGGCCGCACAGCCAGCGCCGGTAGGAGGCACAGTGCGAAAAGAATCTGTGTGATTGCTCCAGCAAAAATCACCAGAAAGAGTGACGGCATATCGTGAATCGAGGACAGGCCGGAGAGGTCCCCCTGGTACCAGACTAGCCCATATACAGGTCTGGCCAGATATGCACCAAAATGAGAAGCTGCCACTTCGGTGGCACGTAGATCGGCAAGAGTCAAAAGGGGCAGCACTAAGAATAGAACAATCTTCCAGGCAAAGGCTCGATCATCATCGCTGAGAACTTCCTTTGTCAGGCGGTGTCTTTCCGTCCACAGGCGCAGCACCGTATCTAGTGCCAACAATGCACAGGCGAAGGTGACGCACCATGACAGAAAATTGGGAGAAAAAATATCGCTAACAGTCGGTAGCGGATTCAAGTGGTTACCTTAAGACCTTTCATATGCTGTCTGATCTCGGACAAGCAGAATTATAGAAGGAGGTCTACTGACAAGCCTGAGATAAAATTATTGCTTCTCTTTAGAAGCGTTTCTAAGGGATAAAAGTTCTTGTCTGGCCATATTGGCAAGAACCGGGTCTAGCCAGTTCAAGCCCTGTCTCTGGGCGTTCTGGCAAATTTTAAGTTCGATTTCCGCGCTTTCCAGATTCTTTTCTTCTTTGTAAACGATTGCCATGTAATAGTGCGGATCGGCCAGATCTTTGGCACTCTGGGCGGCATGCTTATAACTGGTTAATACGGGTTGCATATCTTTTAATTTTGCTTCCGACATTTTTTCGAAAAGGCAGTGTCCTTTAGCCATATATGCTCTGGCTCTCAAAGTGCTATCGCTATTACCCTGTACTATTTTCTCGAAGCAATAATCTGCGGTATCGAATTTAGATTGACTCTGCATTATGTAGCCGCGTAAGAGCCAGACATCCAGGTTCTCTTCATCTAATTGCTCAACTATTTGCAGGGTTTTCTCCGCCGGACCGTCCAGACCCACCAGATAGTATTGCCAGGCCAGTGCCAGATAAGAAACCGCGGTGCCTTCCCGTTGAGCAGTTTCTTTAGTGCGTTTGAATTCCTTTGCCCAGACCGGTCGCGTTCTCTCCGCGAACCAGAGTTTTGTTCGGTCTGATACGAAGGAGTAAATGAAGCCCCAGGCAAGAATGATATGGATGAGAGCAGCGCCCCAGACAATGCGCTTATCCGGGCTGCCGTATAAGATTGCGAAGTCATAGTCCCAGGAAGCGATGGAAACCAGCGGGTAGAAGACCAGGCAGGAAAAACCTGCCCAGAGATAAGTGTAGGTTGCCAGTGCCACTACAGCCGGTGAACGGACTGCTAGTGCGACCAGTAATGCCGATAGGGCGCAAGCCAGTTGAAAGAGATTGCCTGCTGCTGCTATCACAGCTGGTGCCTCCGGGGTGACAGTACCTCGCCAGGAGACTTCGCCCCAGAAAAGCGCCCAGTGGAAGCTGACCACCTTCACCTGGTAGACATAGCAAGCTAACAGGTGACCAAGTTCATGCACCAGCACCACTATTGGTAGCAGCACAAAAAGAGCGGCTTGCTTCAATATGGTGCGGTCGGCTTTTGTAAGGTCGTCGTCGAAAAGGGTTTGCTTGTTGTCAATCAGGCTTTTGAGCGTACGCAAAGAGAACGGCAGAAGGATAATACCGATAATGGTATTGCTGATTTGGTTCCAGTTTAGGGCACTCAGGTCCAAGAACTATTAACCTTTTGTCTGAAGCGTCTAACTCTTAGTTACTTACCGAAAATCTTGAGCAGAATAACAGAGATGAAATAAAGTCCACAAAGGGCTGCCATGACAAGGAGCATGGAGAACGCCGTGGGGTCAGGGGTAATGATCGCAGCTAGCAGCGTGGCACCAAATACGGCGTAGCGCCAAATCTTCAGAAGCTGAGTGGACGTCACTAGATCGGCCATGGCCAGGGCGAAAATAACAATGGGAATCTGAAAGGCCAGCCCCATGTAGAACATTATTGAACTGACCAGGGAAATATAGAAATCCAACCTTTGATTGATAGGGCTTACACCCTGACCAAAGGAACTGAAGAAATGCAGCATGGGCGGCAGTAAGAAGCAGTATGCAAAAGCTGCTCCAGTCACAAATAAAATTGGACTGCCGATGACCACGGGGGCAACGATGCGCCTTTCCCTGCGGGTCAAGCCTGGTGAGATGAAGCGCGCCGCTTCCACCAATATGAATGGCGAGGCAATAATCAGTGCCACATAAAAGGCGACTTTGAAAAAGACTATTAGTGGTTCTTCTATTGAGAGCGCCTGGAAGGTGATATTACCGGCCGGCTTCTCCAGGAAGATCATGATGCGCTTGGTAAAGAATAGAGAGGCCACGAATGCCACGGCTACATAGACCAGGCTACGAATAATACGCCAGCGCAGTTCGTCAAGGTGCTCCACGACGGTCATGGAGTGGGATGCGTCCCGCTCGCTTTCGTCTTCTTCCTCTTCGTTTACGGTCAGCGAACTCATGCCCAGATCTTTGTCCGCCTCGGTATTACCCGACCTGGCGTTGTCCGGCAGAATCCTATCTGGAGCCTTTGCCGATATCTCGTCTTCTTTTGTTTCGCCAGATTGCAAGCTGGAGGTTCCTTCTCTCAAGTAATTTCTCTCAAGTAATCAATGCGAGTTTCTCGGGATGTTTTAGAAAACGGACAACCCGTCCCTCATTTTAACGCCTTTGAGCCATTGCTCTGGCGTAAAGAGCGATTGAGGTGGCAACCGCTACATTCAGGGATTCCACCGCCGGGTTCTGGGGAATGCTTATCTTGACGTCGGCCAGGGCTTCCGCCCGTTCCGTCAGACCGTTTCCTTCATTACCCACCAGCAAAATCACTTTTTCTTCGGTGAAGGGATAGTCGGATGTTGTTATTTTTGCTTCAGGGGAGAAGGCCAGGAAAATATAGCCTGCTTCTTTCAAGTGGCGGCAGGCGATTTCCAGGTCTATGCTCAGTATGGGCAGCTGAAATAGCCCGCCCATGGCACTTCGCACCACCTTGGGGTTAAAGGCATCGACGGAACCATGGGAAAGAATAAGGGCACCGGCATCAAAAGCCAGGGCTGAGCGAATAATAGTTCCTAAATTGCCGGGGTCTTGCAGATTTTCACAAAGTACCAGGGTGGCCCCTTGCCTGGCCAGCAGCATCTCGATAGTCACCACAGGCATGGCTGCCGCTGCCAGGACCGGACTGGGGCTGGTAGTAGTGACCAGCTCCCGAAAGAGGACGTCCGGCACCACGGTAAGCTCATCCATAAGGGCTGGACGGGGCGTGAGTTCCTTCAGAAGGGCTTCACTCAGCCCCAGGTCGAAATACTCCTGCGTGACCAGCAGATGCTCGACCCGTAAGCCCTTACTCAGGGCTTCCAGCGTCAGCTTTTCGCCTTCAACAAGAAAAAGCCCGGTTTTTTGCCGGGCCTGTCGCTCTTTCAGCGACCTTATTTTCTTGAGCAGATTGTTGCTCGATGAGGTGATTCTCTTCGGATTCAGAATTACTTGACCGCTGCGAGGGCCTTTTTGGCCAGGGTAGCGAAAGCTTCTTTGTCGCGAACAGCGAGGTCAGCCAGCATTTTACGGTTGACCTGGATGTTGGCTTTAGACAGACCGTCAATCATGCGGCTGTAGCTCAAGCCATGGGTGCGAGCAGCAGCGTTGATACGGGTGATCCAGAGGCTACGGAAGTCACGCTTGCGCTTCTTCCGGTCACGGTAAGCATTTTTCCAGGCCTGCATGAGGGCCTGATTGGCGGCTATGAAAAGCCTTGATTTGGAACCACGAAAACCCTTGGCGTATTTGAGGATTTTCTTGTGGCGTTTCTGGAGGACATTGCCTCTCTTGACTCTTGCCATCTTATTCTCCTTCTTGGACTCTTTTTGTTGTTTGTCGTATTTCGACTGCCGGCCGGCGGAGAGGAGTCATTCCCTTAGGCCTGGCTATTGAACGAAATGTCGATGAATTTACGCTGCCAACCGGTTGGTTAGCGTACGTACTTCCGGTAAGGGAACATTTCCAACACGTGTTGCTCAACGTCGGGATGCACGGCGGCATAGCCTCTCAAAGAGCGCTTTTTGTTGGCTTTCATCCATTCGTTCAAGTGGCGCTTGCCTGCCTGTCTGCGCAAAATCTTGCCGGTGCCGGTGATTTTGAAGCGACGGGCAGCAGCTTTATTGGTTTTCATTTTTGGCATAATTTTTTCCACTAAAGCGAACTGTTGCTATCTGCGGTTTCCAAAGAAACGCAGCCTGCCCTCCAGATAGAGAGCACAGGGTTCCAATAATAGCACCACAATCCGGGACTTTTGGGGCTATCTCAAGGTTTGCTCAATATTTCGCCACTTTCCGGGATGACTGTACGGCAATTGTGCCCGTGTTCGCAGCGGTAAGCGGGAGATTACATGACACTAAGCTCCTGCCCCGAGTGTAATTCAACTTAACCTTACCGGCCCGGCATGGTCTTGCTCTGGCTCAAGGGTTGTGTCAAGCCAGGGCAATCTAGACTAGATAGGATTGGTAATGCATCAAAATCGGCACAGCCTTACCGGCAGTCGAACCCTGTTCGCTTAGGTGGCTGACGGCTTGGGCGCGGCGGCGGCGCCTCTTTGCTGCTGCGGCAGGGGATTGAGAATCATGATGACGCTCTTGCCTTCCAGCTTGGGTTCTCTATCCATCATGCCAAGGTCTTTCAGATCTCCGGCAAAGCGGTTCATCAGGTCGATAGCCATGTCGGCGTGCTGCATCTCTCTACCGCGCAGAATAATCAAGACCTTGATCTTGTCGCCGTCATTGAGAAACTTCTGGGCGTGCTTGAGCTTCACCTGGAAATCATGGTCTTCAATTTTGTAGCGCATCTTGATTTCTTTCACGTCTTGCACGTGTTGTTTGCGCTTACTTTCTCTTGCTTTCTTCTCCATCTCGAACTTATGGCGGCCATAATCGAGAATTTTGGCTACAGGCGGATTGGCGTCCGGCTGTACTAGAAGCAGGTCAAGACCCTTCTCTCTGGCATTGGCAAGAGCTTCCCGTGTCGGAACGATTCCTAATTGGTTGCCTTCTTCGTCGATGAGTCGAACTTCACGGTCACGAATTCGCTCATTCAACGGCGGCAAGTCTCTTCTCGGTTCCGGTCTGCGGGGATCGTTAATGCTCAAGCAATACCTCGTAAGTATTGAAGGGATGTTGTAAAAATTTGCCGAAGGTGGGACTTGAACCCACATGAGCTAATGCTCACTACGCCCTGAACGTAGCGTGTCTGCCATTTCACCACTTCGGCGGCTTAGCAAGTAATTCTACAACGTTGGTTGCGACAATTACTTGCTATTTTAGATTACTTGCCCAAACAGTTGCGATATCTCAACTGAAGTTTTTTAACCTTCGGCCATGTAAGGCATGAGGGCAATGTCCCGTGCTCTTTTAATGGCAACAGTAAGGGAGCGCTGGTGTTTAGCGCAGTTACCGCTGATCCGACGGGGAAGAATTTTGCCTCTTTCGGTTACAAACTTCTTCAATCTGTTGGGATCTTTGTAATCGATGAACTCCACCTTGTCGGCGCAGAAACCGCAGGTCTTGCGGCGGCGCGGGGGTGAAGATTCTGAATTCATTCTGACCATTTATATGACTCTCCTAACTTTAAAACTTAAAACGGGATTTCGTCTTCGGAGGAGAAGATGGCATCCAGGTCTTCGGCTTCTGCCGGCTTCTTACTGCCGGTGGAAACTTTGGCCAGGCTCTTTTCTTCTTTGTCTCCGCTTGCTCTTCCGCCTTGAGCTACCGTTTGAGAGAGGTTTTCGACAGCGCTTGCGTCTATCTCCACATCTCTTTTCTTCTGTCCTTCCTGAGTGGCATAGTTATTTATCTGGAGGCGTCCGTCCACGCAAACCACATCACCCTTCTTGATCTCCTGAGCGCAACGCTCAGCCAGATCCCGCCAGGTGATTACTTTCACGAAGTTTGTTTCGACACTTTGATCCTGACGATTGGTGGAATCAACACCAATCGTGAATTCGGTCACTGCCACGTTGGTGTTTGGAGTGAACCGCTTTTCAGGGGCTCTCACCACACGTCCGGATAATACGATTTTGCTTAAACTCATGACTCACCTGCTGGAAGTAGAGAAACGGTAGACAAGCACAACTAGGCGTGAACTGCCGGTTGTTCCTGTACGACGATGAGCGAACGAATAATGTCCTCGGAGAGGGTCATCATTCGTTTGAGCGGGCTTATAGCCTCGGTCTTACATTTGAAGACGATGAGCACGTAATAGCCGTCTCTCATTTTGTCTACTTCGTAGGCAAGTCTCTTACGACCTTTTTTGTCTGTGGACTCAATAGTTCCGCCTTGAGCTTTGATGAACTCTTCGACAGTTACTACTGTGCGGTCTACAGCTTCTTCGTCCAGGTTGGGTCGGACGATGAACATAGTTTCATATGTTTTTGCTTTTTTGTCAGCCAATTTTCTATCCCCTACGGTCTCAATGTCCTGCTTGGCAGGCAAGGGCCTTGTATCAATGTGTATACGAACGGACGATTTTAGCACGCGGTCGGTACCCCGTCCGCATTCTCCGGCGTTTGCGTAAATTCTTGTAATCCTCATACAATAATGTACAGGCAGGCAGGTTTGAGGCAGAAGGAAAGGTCATTTGGCATGGTGGAGCAACCGGGCACAGAAGCAAAACGGCAGCACTCGGCAGGGCTCCTGGTGCTTTCACTGCTGACTTTTCTCAATGCCGTACCGGCTTTTGGCAGGGAACAGTGGCAAATGCAGCATCCGCAAGGTCCGGCGCCGACCGGTCCGATAGATCCGGGTTCCCTGATGAATGCCATTTACGACCCGACCAAGAACGCGGCGCCGTCTTCCTTCGCGCCTGGCTTGGTGGCATCGCCCAATGCTTCTGTGCCGGGTCTAGCCACTCCCCAGAACGGTAGTAACGCACGGAGCAATAGCAGAATGCCTGCTCCGGACATTATTCAGCAGATTATTGCGACGCGCTTACCTGCCGGCACAGTGCTCACCGGAATTCTGGCCGACGACCTTTCTTCCAACAAGAGCTTGCCGCAAGACCTGTTTTCCATCGTTTTGCCGGACGGCTATTTTGCTAATGGCGTTGAGGTTATCCCTCCTAATGCCAGGATTGTTGGAACAGTGGTGTCCGTCTCGCCTTCCAAGTCCATGAGAGGAGTTGGTACTCCCGGAAATTTGCAAGTTGGTCTGACCACTTTGATTTTCCCAGATGGGCGCTCTTGTAAGTTTTCGGGTTTCATTGATAGAAACCCTGCTCACGACCTTTTGAAGCCGCCGCCGGTAAGGACCAGTTCTATGAACTTCGCCGATTACAAGCGAGATGTCAGCTCTTTCTTTGGCTCCTTTACTTCCGGTCTGGGTGCCATGCGTCGTATTACAGATCGTGGTCCGGATTTTTCCTTGAAAGCCGGCACCATGGTACCGGTTAAGCTGTCTGCGGGACTTGATATATCCCGAATGACGGCTCCTACGGTTGCCTCTCCGCTTAATGCTGCAGCCGGTGGCAATCTTCCGGCTGCCACTCCCGGCAGTGTGAATAATGGCGGTGTCATGTCTTCCGGTCTGGTAAATCCCTTTGCTGCAGGAGCTGCCAATCGGCCTGCCGGTTCCAATGGCGAACATGATGCCATACCCAGCATATTGCCCGTTGATTTGCCAGATCCGTTTTAGAGTTTGGTGTTGTAAGAAAATAGGCAAAAATTCCTTACAGCCTCAAGAATCTGCTGGTGCTCTGGTTGCAGGGTAGTGCTTGGCAAGAAAATCTGCAGCTTCTTCTGACGAAATACAAAGTCCGGTTCGAAGCTTGAGGAGCCCTCCCAGGTTCATTTGCGGAGAAGTGGTTGTAAGAAAAACTGTCGGTATTTCTGACAAAACCACAAGCCCGGATAAAAGCTTGAGGAGCCGTCCCAGGTTCATTTGGGGAGAGGTGGTTGTAAGAAAAACTGTCGGGATTTCTGACAAAACCACAAGCCCGGATAAAAGCTTGAGGAGCCGTCCCAGGTTCATTTGGGGAGAGGTGGTTGTAAGAAAAACTGTCGGGATTTCTGACAAAACCGTAAGCCCGGATTAAAGCTTGCGGAGCGTTTCCCGAGTTATCTCTGGTTTAGATGTAAGGAAAACTGTCGGAATTTCTTACAGGTCTGGAATCCCTGATTAAAGATTGCCGAGCGTTTGTCGAGCTATCTCAGGTGATGTAGTTGTAAGAAAAACTGTTGGAATTTCTGACAGCGCCGGAAGCTCCGATAAGAGCTTGAGGTGCGTTTCCTGGCTTAGCGCAGGAGCCGTGGTTGTAAGAAAATCTGTTGGAATTTCTTACAGGTCCAGGTTCCCCGAATGAAGCTTGAGGTACAGTTGCTGGGTGGTTTTTAGCATCAGTCAGAAAATCTCTTGGTATTTCTGACCACCTCCAAACTCAGGCTTCTAACTTGAGGCTGGCTGTCCATCTTTCTCTGGACAATCTTAGTGCCAGCCAAGTCGTAGCATTCTTTCGCTGTTTCCTGAAGACTGTGTGTAAGAAATCCCAGTATATTTTCTTACCACCTCCACAGTTTCGGAGTGCTCCAGGCGAAGAACAATAAATTCTTCCTCGTGCATTGAACTTTCGCTCCAGTCAGAGCGTTCTTTAAGTTATGGATTCTGTCCAGCGTTCTAATCCGCCATTTTTCGGGAGGTTGCCATGTCCAATTCTCATTCATACAGGTGTCTTGCCGCTGACAAACTCCTCCAAGCTATATCAGAAAAGAGTCTCTCCCCCTCTCAGATTCTTCGCCGGTTGATAGCTATCATGCCGAAGAATTATGTATTCACTACAAGGGAACTGTTGCCCTTCGCCTCTCGTGCCAACGTTGATACTTTTCTCTGGCGAATGGTAAAAGCCCAGCAGATTGAGAGACTTGCCTGTGGTGTATTCAGAGAGAAGCCGTCCACAGAAGATGGCATGAAACTGGCGAAAGAGCAGGTTCTGGCAATTAAGCGAAGGGCTTTTTCCGGACGTATGGCTCGTGCTGATGCAGGAGTTCTTGCTGAGCGCTCCCTTAACTCGGCATCGACAGCCGGTAATACTCCCCGGTTTCTTTCTGATGGCTCATCCAGCTCTTTCAAACTCTGGCCGGACAAAGTGACAATAGAGCACAAGCGAGCCGGAAGGAGGCTGATGGCCCTGGGTGAAAGTGAAGCTGGTCGGGCTCTGCGGAATTTCTGGTTGCAGGGTGCTCGCAAATGCAAACGAGAGGAAGTCGAGACTTCCCTTGCCAGTTTGAGCGAAAAAGAGCTAACTCAGGTCATAGCCTTGAAAAAGGTAATGCCTCAATGGCTTACGGAAATGCTTCCATCGCACATTGAGGCATCCGAAACCGGCCTCATTTCTTACATGCAGAATAGTTTGTTCAGGCTCTGGCAGCTTGAACAGCTCCGGCACTAGTCTTCCTGGGGCTTACCTTGTCCGGTCGAACCCGATCTGTACTCTGCCAGGTGTCTCCAACCCTGGTGCAAGATCAACTGGTAGGCATAGATCTGCTCGAGCCAGCGACGCTCGCCTTCCGGCAGATCCGGTCTTTCCAGGCGGCGCTTGAGCGAGCCGGTAATCAGTCTGGTTTCTTCTATGGCTTTGCGATACGAACGCACCGGCTTTTGCAACTGAGCCCATGCCGAGGGTTGTTCGACCCTCGGGGCGGTAGCCGCTGCCGTCCGTTCGCTTCTCTCAAAGTGGCGATCACGATCACCGCTTCTATCCCTGTCCCGATCTCTATCTCGGTCCCGGTCGCGATCACTTGATCGTTCTCTTTCGTTAACTACGCTACCGCCGTTACCGTTGTCGCGATCCTTGGCCGGCTGTTTGCTCAAGACTTGTTGAGCGATCGGATTCTGAATGACATTTTTGTGTTTGTCACCACCGCCGCCACGTCTTCTTTCCTTGCGTTTGGTGCGATAGCACTCCAGGCAGTCTCTCAGACGAGGGTTGCCATGTTCGAAAGTTTTGGAGCAGGTCTGGCATGTGAGGGTGTGCATGACCTGGGACTTGCCCTGTCCTTCACCGGCTTCACCAGCTTCGCCTTCTTGAGTCTCTGCTTCTTCGCCTGAATCGGTTTTGGAAACAGAAGCAACTTCTACGCTGCTTTCAGTCTCTTCTTCTTCCGGTTCTTCCACTTCCTTTGCCGCTTTGGCAGTAATGCGAGTGGCTCTGGCTTTACTTTTGGTTTTAGGGGCCTTCTCTTCTTCTTCCTCGGCTTCTTCTTCGTCTGCTTCTTCGACGTGTTTAGCTTTGGATTTGGCTGCGGGCTTCACAGCTTTGAGAGCTCTTCCCTTCTTCTCTGATTTTTCTGCTTTGCCGCTTTCTTCCGGCTCGTCACTGCCTTTCTCTCGCATTTCTTCGAGATGTTCCATGACTTTAGGATTAGTCAATCCATCTTCTTTCAGTTTGCGGATTTCTTGCAGTTCATCGAGAGCTCTTTTGGGAAGCACCTTGATGCCGTTTTCATCGGTTGCTGTTTCTATGTTGAATTCTTGGATATAGCGTCTGATAGTAACGCTTGTGACATTGAGGTCCTTGGCGGCCTGGGCTATTTTGGTGCCCTCTACCTTGCTTCGACTCATCGATTAAAATAATCCTTAATTACGCTATGACTACGTTGTTTTGCTGTTGTTTGCCGGCCAAGCGAAAAACACGCTCTTGTACTGCTGCAAACTTCATGGCTCTGATAAAACCTTGAGGACTCGATTAACCGGCCAGCGCAAATAAAATTGCCTGCTTCGGTTTACCAATTTGCTTAATTCAAAGCTTCAAGTCAAAGTCTAATAGGTCTTTCGCTATTGGCTGAGCACACTAGGGGCTCGGCGCTGATATATCAAGAACCACTAATAAGGTAACTCATGTCGGCTCAGCCATAGATGAGAGTGTTGTTAAAATATTCTAAGACTGCTTAGCGATTCAGCCGGGTCAAGTCGATTTTGTCGTATCTGTAGAGGTAGCGTGGCGTTCCGCCCATTTGTTTCAAGAGCAGGGCATCGGGTCTTTTGTGAATGGACGTGACGACAAATGGATTGTAGGTTGGCTCAGGCAGAATCAGACCGGAAATGAGGGGCCATGCTAGCCGGTGTCCCATGTTCAGGGTAACAAGCCCGGTTGTATCTATCAGCCTGGCTCTGGGACCCCACTCTTTACTCAGGTATGGATTAGCCGCCAACCATCCGGAGATTTCTGAACTGTCTTTAGCAGCTGGTTCCTTGTCTTTGAATAGATAGTCTCCCGCCACACCGGCCAGTTGTCCGAGAAGCTTATTTTTGCCGGCTTTTGACAGCAGACCGCTGGTGCTGAGGGTGCGACCGTTCAGTAAGCCGCTGGTACCGCCGGAGATCAGTCCGGCGGCGCTCTGCCGCACTTGTTCGCCGGAATCTATGGGACGTCCCAGTCTTGGCTGACTGTGCAAGGCCTGGGAGGTGAGGAGCGGTTTGTCGTTGTCGTTGGTGAGTACATACAAGTTCCTTTGCACCACTTTCTGCAGGTCGTCTTTCTTCTGTTCCGCAGTGTGGTAATCCATGTCGGAACAGGAAAGAATGACGTTGCGGAATATCGGTTTGGGGTAAATGGCTTTTGCCGTGCCGTAAGCGAAGGCGTAGCGAGAGCCCATGGAGTGAGCCAGGAAATCGATGGCGCTGTCGGCTGTCTTTTCCTGGGCGAGACGATCTACGAATTCTCGGAAGGGTTGTTCGCTCCATTCCAGGTTGGCTTCGTCGCCGGTGTAATCGGCAGTGTTGCCGGGAGAGGGCCAGGTGAAGCAGACTGGAAGAATTTCTTGCGATGGGTTGCGGCGGCGGTATTCGTCAACCAACTCGGCCAGTTCTCGCATGGCTTCGTCAAAGGTTATGTCGTAGCCATGAACATACAGACAGATCAGCCCGTGAAAGTTTCTGATGCGATTGTAGAAGTCAGACTCCTGAACTTTAACCAGGTTGCCCGGATTCGCTATTTTCCAGTAGGAATCGCGGCTATCCATGACTGTACGCAGTTCCGCCCAGGATGAGGCCTGAAAGGTCGAGGCTTTATCGTCGGGTCGCAAGAAGCTGGCATATCCATAGTCAATTGAGCCCGAGCCTACATTTAAATGGCGGCTGCCTCCATAGAGCGGTCGCCCGGAAGGGCTTTCGTTGAGGCGGGTTGTGGCAAAGAGAACTGAAAGATCGCGGCTGGAGTTGTTTTCTCGGTCCGGGATCTGTCCCATAGTGGCCGGGGCAGTAAGAAACGCCAGCAGAAATGCCAGTATTGCTTGAAACTTGGTTTTGGAAGAATTCCGATAACCGATTTTTTTGAAATCTGGCTGTATGAGCATAGGTCCTCTGTTTTCTTGCTGAAGGCAACGGCGCGGTAGGGGCGAGGAATTTTCTCGCCTCCCGAGTCTATAGATAGAGAATATAGCAAAAGCTCAGGAGTTTCCCTGTATATTCATCTTGGCAAGGGTATAAACTTGGAAAGATTGTATTGAGAGGATTATCTTGAGAGGGGCTGCCAGTTGCTTCCCGAGGACGGTGTCGAGGATTCTTTTGAGCGAGAGGTGACTCGCAGCGCGCGGGTAAGTGGTCCATTGGCGCTGGAGCTTATGGTGTCCTGGAACGAGCCTGAGAAGACGAGGAAGAAGGGTGTTACCAGAGTATCTTGCCAGCTCATCCCGACCTCTCAGTTCATTCTCATACTGGTTGTTCTGATTGGCCTATCTATTGGGTCATCGCTTTGTTTTGGCGGCAAACTAAACTTAGTCAGTCTCTTCAGCACTTTGATTTTGATTCCGCTGGTCATCGGTGCGTCCACCAAGCTACGCATAGATTTCAGCTCCAAAGGGCTGAAAGCTGTAAATTCTATTCAGAAGGATATGCTCTACGATCGTTCCGTGCGCCTCTGGAAAGACCTGCATTCAGTCAGGTTGAGAGGCGCCGGTGCTGCTTCTTCCGCTCTTGTGGATAGGCTCTTTCGCCGCCAGAGACGACTTAAGCCACAGACCAAGTTCGAACGTTTTCTGACTTTTCTTGGTAGAGGTTGGACTAAACAGGGTTTCCTGGTTTTCGATTTTAAGTCAGGGGGGATGGTTGCTTTTCCACTTGGTGGATTCGATGCTGCCAATCTTGAAAGGCTCTTTCTTACCCTCTCTCGCTATGCCGATCCGATTGTTCTCAATGCCGATGTGATTGCTCTCCAGCGCGATATTTTGACCGGTGGAGAAGTTCAGAATACTCTCAGCTACACGAGGATGTGGGAAGACAGTCTGGCCGAGCGCTTTGAAGTGACCAACTTTGTGCCGTTGAGCGGCGGCTCCCAACTTAAGGATGGGGCCTTAACCATCTTGATGTTACTGACTTGCAGCGGCATGTCCTCGGTTTATCTGGCGCGAGATGAAAGCGGCAAGCGCTTTATAGTTAAGGAACTGGCGGTACCTCTGGATAACGAAAGCGCCGGAGCCAAGTTGCATGAATTGTTCAGGAGAGAGGCTAAGCTCTTAGCCAGCCTCAAACATCCCAATATTGTCTCCGTGCTGGATCACTTTGTTGAAAGAGGAAGGGATTATCTGGTCCTTGAATTTGTCCCCGGTTTGACACTGAGGCAGCATGTGAAATTGAAGGGCACCTTTTCCGAAGCAGAAGTTCTGGAAATTGCCAGGCAATTGTCGGATATCCTAATTTACTTACACGGCTGTTCACCGCCGGTGGTGCATCGCGATATAACCCCGGATAATCTAATTATCGGAGAGGTGGACAGAAGGATAACCCTGGTTGACTTCGGTGCCGCCAGTGAATTCGTAGGTAATATGACCGGAACCTTGATTGGTAAGCAGTGTTACATCCCACCGGAACAATTTCAAGGTAAAGCCTGTCCGCAAAGTGATATCTATGCCGTTGGCGCCACCCTCTTTTATCTTTTCACAGGACAGGACCCCGAGCCTATTGCTGTAAGCCGACCCAGTTCTCAGATTGGCACTAAAGCCGGTACCAGGAGAGAACCGGCTTTGAGCCCGCAATTTGATGACTTGATAGCCTTGATGACCGAGCAAGATCTGGATAAGAGGCTAGGCGATGCCTGCCAGTTCGAACTCAAGTTGAATGACTTGCAGACCGGAGTGAGAACATAATGACTGATCTTTCACTGGAGCCGGCTGAAGACGAAAACTGCCGTTCGAAGTTTGAAGTAGCTGAATGCCAAACCGCCAAAAATGAGTTTGATGAACAGGACTTTGTTGTTAGCGGATGGGTTCTGGCTGAAAAGAGTCCTAAGAAAAACTCTTTCTTGTGGGTAAAGCAGTCGCTCTCGCTTTGCCTCTGGTCGCTTGCAGTTGTTGCTGTTTTCATTTTCTTTGTCGTTTTGATTGTTAATGGCTTAGCCAGCCATGCGAGCGGACCATTCTCTCTACAGTTGCAGGTTGGAATCATACTCAACTGCCTCGTTCAGGGGTTGTTGATCTTGGGCATCTGCGGCTTTGTTGTATCTCTTTTCTCGCAAAGGCTGGCCGGCGATTTCCCAACTAATTTGGTTTTGAACAAATGGGGACTCAAGTTAGCCTGGCGCCAGGCCAGCAGTTTCACTACCGACTCACTGCACTGGTCTAGCCTTCAGTCTGTAAGTTTTTTGAGCGGCGAGGGGCGAGCCGTTGATGATCTGAGCGGAGGCCGGTTGCGACTGGTATTTTGCACAAAGCATTTGGAATTCAGTCAGAGAATTGAGATTTACAGGCGCACTGCTGCCTTGAGAGCCATGGAAAGATGGTCTTTATGCGGACTGTTTACCGGTGCACCACTCTCTCTGCAAATCCCTCTTGATGCGTTCACTCTTGAATCTGATCGGGAGAAGATCATCTGCGCCTTGAATGAATTGGCACCGCCGGAGACCAAGGATGCCAGCTTCTTGATGCTCAAGAAGGGAAGTGATGCGCCCAGTTACACTAAGTTTTGGCTGGACGATATGCAGTCCTTTAAACGTAGACGAGAGGACGATCTAGCTCCTGGTACCACCCTGCAAGAAGAGCGCTATCGGGTATTGAGCCGTCTTGCTACCGGTGGTCAGGCTAAGATCTACAGGGCTTTGGAGGGTAATAAGCCTGTTATTCTCAAGGAGTTCGTGCTGCCGGTGCATGGAGGCGCGGAGGTGCGGCAACGCTCTTTTGCCAACGTCAAGCGCGAATCCGAATTGCTTGGCTCGCTGCATCATGATGCCATTGTCAGGCTGCTTGGAAATTTTGTGGAAGACCACAGGGCCTATCTGGTTCTGGAAGAAGTAGAAGGTGATACTCTCAAAAAGAAAGTGGAAGCAGAGGGTCCGATGTCCGCAAAGGAAGTGCTTTCAGTCGCTCGGCAGATGCTTTGTTTGCTGCAGTATTTGCACAGCCTTTCACCGGTGGTCGTGCATCGTGATATAAGCCCCGACAACCTTATGTACGATAGTACAGGTCGCGTCAAGCTCATCGATTTTAACGTGGCTCGGGAGATGGAAGCAGGCACGACCCGGACCGTCGTCGGTAAGCATAATTACATGGCCCCAGAGCAGTTCAAAGGACGGGCCTGTCCCAAAAGTGATCTTTACTCACTGGGGGCTACCCTCTATTACTTGTACACGGCACGAGAGCCGGTCGCCCTCTCTGTTTCTCGACTGCCGGAAGGTACCGCCGGCGCTCCTGCAGATGCCCATGCCGATGCTAATGGCGATGCCCATGCAGATGCTAATGTCGATTCCCATGCGGATGCCACTGCCGATTCCGACTTCGAGAATCTCAATCGATTAATAGGAGGTTTGACGACGCTGAATCTGGAGGAGCGTCTTGATGCTCAAGCTGCCATTGACTTAGTACAAGCTCAAGAGTCGGGTTGAAAGTTCAACTGTTCAGGACCCTCAGTCAGGCCAAAGCCGCTCTGTGCATCGGTATAGGCAGTTTTCAGGTGAGCTCTGGAGACATGGGTGTAGAGCTGGGTTGTGACCAGATTGGCATGGCCCAGAAGCTCTTGTACGGCTCGCAAGTCGGCGCCGTTTTCCAGCAAATGTGTAGCAAAACTATGCCTGAGGGTGTGTGGGGAAATGGTTTTAGTCAAGTTGGCTTTAGCTGACAGCCGTTTGATAATCTGCCAGACCACCAGTCGTGAAAGTCTCTCGCCCTTGCTGTCAGTGAAGACAGGGGTTCCTTTTGGATTTCTGGTTTGTCCGGCGCGGGTCTTCGACCTGGCGGGTGCGCTTGGTTTTCTGACCGGCCGTCCCCGTTTCTTTCGGATTGGGGTTTCTGCAAGCTTTTGGGCCTCTACCAATCTGCTGGTGTTTTTTTCATCAAGATACTGTTTGAGAGCCTGGACGGCTTCGTTACCTATGGGAACGATGCGCTCCTTGTCACCCTTGCCCAGGCAACGAATGTAGTTCTCCTTCAGGTTTATATCCTTGTCATCGAGACCTACCAGTTCAGATACTCTCAGCCCGGCTCCGTACATCAATTCTAGAATGGCGATATCTCTATTTGTTTCTGCTGCATTGAGCAAAGAAAGTACTTCCGGTCCGCTCAACACCTGGGGCAGTTTCTTCTGCCTGTGCGGAGTTTCAAAGGCTTCCAGAGGATCTTTGCTAATCTTGCCTGCGCTCTTGAGCCAGGAAAACCAGCCCCGCAGGCTGGCTAACTTCCTGGCCAGGCTGGCAGGCACCTGTCCTTCCTTCTTTAGCACAGCCAGATAACGGGTTATATCACCGCGGCTGGGAATTGCCGGAGACAGAGGCGCCGAGGTGGAGCTTTTTGGCAACTGCCGCGAAGACTTTTGAAAATCGCTGAACCAAGCCACAAAATGACCAAGATCTCTTCGATAGGCCTGGTAAGTATTATCGGACAGGGCTCGTTCTCCCCGGACGTGCACCATATAAGGTGCCAGGAGGGAGGCCAGCGTAGATTTGTCGCCAGGCGCACAAACTTTGCCGGAGCCGGAAGTGGATTCGGGGTTGACCGAGGTCAACCCTGTACTAGTATTCAATTGCCGATGCATGTGTATATATTACACATATCGCCGGTGATGACAATAGCTTTTCTTGAATCAAGCGAGAGAATCTCTCGATATTGTCCGTGGTGGCAGATAATTTCCCCGGTTATCGTGAGGAAGTTAAGCTTTGCTCCGCTCCGGGCTGATGTCAGAGACCCGGCACAGGGTGGGCGCTGGCTGCTTGTCTGTTGGGTAAGAATCGGAATGTCTTCTCGATAGACTTGGCCACAAGTTTTGCATCTTGAGCCGGTGCCTGCACTTTGAAAGCAAAGGCACGCGGCTTGTCGGAGGCAATGTCTCCCAGAATGGGCAGGGAAGGCAGGTTTTCAAGGGCGCCAAAGGTGACCTTGCTGAGAAGTCCGGAGACCGTTATATTGCGACTGAGGCGTCCGATTGTGCCGCCTAGAAACGATTCGGTGACCCGCGGTAGCGTGCCGGCTATTTCCAGATCTATTGTCTGTTCTGAAAGATCGGCAGCACCGGCTCCCCAGAGTCTCAGGTCGTCGCCGGAGAAGCGTAGTTCTTTGATGGCCAGCGCCCCTTTGAAGATCTGAAATCGGCTGGTAAGTTCATTGAATTCACCTGATCGCGCCGGTGCCACCGATTGCAACAGGTTGTTGATGTTGAAGCCCAGAATACCCTGTGAGAGTAAGTTGGCCTGGGTAAGTTTGGTTTGCAATTGTCCGAATCTGGCCACGATTCCCTTCTGGATTACGATATTGCCCGTACCTTCCATATTTGACACCATCTGCTTGTCGGTGGTGCCCTGGGTGGTGATATGCAATTCGCCGTCGAGGGCTCCGGTTAGTTCGTCCGGTGCGTCGAAAAGCCTGTCTACAATCTCTTCCATGTGAATCTGTGAGAGATAAATGTTGACCCCCAGTCCATTTTTTTCCGTGTCGAAGTGACCGTCCATTTTTATGTGACCGCCGGCAGTTCTGGCTGTAATGTCTTTGAGAAGAAACTTAGGCGGTGCAGGTAAATCGCCATTGGTAGGTTCACTCACCTGAATTTCGATCAGACCGCCGATGTCTTGTACGCGCAGTTTCCGAAAGCGCATTCTGTCTATATCGAGCCTGGCTACGGAAATTGAATAGGGGTCATGTTTGCTGGCATTGAGGTTGTCCGTAGAGATACTGCCGTTCAAGTCGTAGAGTTGAAAATCTTTGTTGCTGACTCTGTCGAGGGAGATCTTGCCTGTAAGCTTGGGATGTTTGATGGGGCCTTCCATGGATATGAAACCATCTACGGTGCCCTGCATGTTCTTCGTGTCTAAATTGTTGTCGACCAGACCGACGAGGGTCTTGGCCGGCACCGGATTGGGGGAGAGTATGCTCAAGCTGACGGTGTCATCCACAAAAGACCACTGCCCTTGAGCTTTCAGGGCGGCCTCTCCCAGGAGCAGGTTGGTATTGTGCAGATTGAGACCGGCTTTATCTATAGTGAGGGAGCCGTCCAGGTTCAGCTCTTCGTCACGGGGTTGGTTGATGACGAAGTAGGGCGATGAAATCTTCAGCCGGCTATCAGCCGCCGCATGGGAGTTGAAGACCATCTGGTTCTTGTCCGGGTTTCCCTGAATTTGTGCTCTCACCACCAGCGGACCTTGGGAGAAAATCTCCAACTTGCCCTTAGAAAAGTTTTTGGTCAGTCTTGGCACCAGATCGAGCAGTTCATTGGGTGCAAAAGTTGATTTAAATTCGGTCTTCCAACTTGGTTTTTTCGATTTGTAGTCTTTGACGCTGCCGTTCAATTGGAATTCCGAAGAACGCAGACTGCCTGAGAGATCTTGGATCAACAGTTCATCGCCGGAAGCGGCAATGATGCCGGCGATGCGCTCCAGCGGCAACTCCAGCGACCCTTTCTCGCCTACCAAAGCCCCCACGGAGTAGCATCCGATTACCCCTTCGATGTTGAGGTCATTGCGCGGACGTGGTTCAACCACCAGGTCGCCGTATATACGTCCGTGTAGGTTGCTGATCTTGTAGGTCTTGAGGAAGTCTTTGTACTGTTGCCTGAGCGGTTTCGGCAGCACCGGAGAGGTGAGGTAGTAGTCGATATCGGCTATGTCTATGCCGTCGGATTTGACGTGGAAGTTTTTTATGTTGGCGATACCGGAAAGTTCTTCGATAACCAGTGATGTGGTCAGCTTCATGCCCCGTGAAACGATATCCACGTCGGAGAGCGAGATTTTGTCTCCGGCGAAGACTATGGAGCCGGAGACTGCTTTCAAAGAGCGGCTCAAGCCGGGCGGCCTGTATTCAATGTCTTCGGGGCTGGCGCTCAGGAAAATGGAGGGTTTTCTGGGCGTACCGGCCACTTTTATTGATAGCTCTTTCACCCTTCCCGTCAGGTGTCCTTCGGTGATGGCCGGGAAGTCAAAGCCAAAGAGAGTCATGACGCGGCCCAGGTTATTGAACTCCACATTGTTGCCGTAAAACGCCACATCCACATTGGGGCTCTTGCTGAGGGCTTGCTTGACCGAACCGGTGAGCGAAAAACGTCCCGAGGAGCCCAGTTTTCCTTCCACATCGGTGAGTTTAAGGTTGCCGTCTTTCAGTTCAAACTTGCCCTGAATATTGTCAGTGGTGATGGTTTTGTCTCTGGTGCTGAAGGAGCCGGCTTTGAGGGCGGATAGAAGATTCAAGCTCAAGCCGCGCTTGTTCTTCTTGAAGGAGCCCGATGCTTTCAGTACTCCTTCTACCAAAAGGTCGCGCGGATGGGTATTATCCAGATGCTCACGCATCAATTTGACGGTTTCCGGATCGTCCAGGGCTTTATTCCAGATTTTCCTGAGAGAGACCTGATCAAGGTCGAATTTGATGTCGACTTCATCACGCAACAGGTCAACTTCCCCTTCCACCTTTATGAGTGAATCCGGAACGGCAATCTGCCCCTGGTGTATTTTCAGCTTTCGTCCCGGATGTGCTTCAAAATGTCCTTTGATCCTTGAGTCTTCCGTGATGCCCGACATTGCCATGTAGGGAGCCAACTCCGGCGCTATTTCCTGCACGATTTTGGCAATGGGTAGTCCTTCCATTTCCATCTTCGTTAGAAGCTTTGCCTGGTCGGCCATGCCCGTGACATTGATCTGGAAGAAGGCTTTGCCGGACATTTTCGTGCTCAGGGCTTTGAGGGAATTGTTCTCTTTGTCGTCCTTGAGTTGACTGAGATCGACAGCGCCCTTGATGACGGAGAGGTCGTTGATGCGGCTCTGCAGATCTAGTTTGTATGAAGGCTTCGCTCCCTGCCAGTTGCTGAGGGCACCTCTGGTGCTGAGAGCGATGCCGCCTACTTTAAAATTGAAATCCTGCCAGCTTATCTCCTTATCGTTCAGCTTGAAGCTGCCATCGGTTTCCACCTTGCCGGCTTTAACCTTGCCCATGTTAACTTCCTGCACAACCAGGTTCTTGATGTCCGTGGTCAAATTCGACTGGAAGCCCCTGGCCAGGTCGCCGCTTAAATCCATCTTGAAACCGATGAGACCGTCTACCTCTGGTGGTTTCTGACCGGTCTTGCCGTTCTTAGTAAAGGTCTGTCCTGAAAGCAGTGCTTTCTTTTCCTTATCATCCAGGACAATGGCCAGCAAGCGTTTCAAATCCACAGCATGTACGTCTCTGGCGCTTATATTCAGATTGACTCTGGTCTTGAGAAAGTCTTTCTCCTGCCCGAAGGTGAAGCCTTCAATGCGCACAATATCGGCGGAGCTGTTTCTATTTGAATTCGGTAATGCCAGAGCCAGATAAACGGGGAGTTTCTTGCCGGTAGTGGGCCAGTTGAATTTGAGATTTACATCGGAGAGGGTGAAGGGAGTTTTATTGGTAGCTTCTTTGGTGGCGTCGATTACATGCACTTTGCCGTTATCAACCTGGACAAAGTGTATTTCGGTGGTCTCAACCAGTAAGTCTTCAAAGTTCCAGCCGCTTGCTTTTAACTTGACTGCGTAAAATTCAGGCGTGTCAAAGCGCAAATGTTTGAGAACAACCTTCCCGGAAAGCAAGGGGGTGAAAGCCACTCCGATATTGATTCCTTTTGCTTTCAAAAAGGGATCACCGTCGTTTTCAGTAACTTCTATGTTTTTGGTGGTAAGTGTGATGCCGTTTAAGCCAAAAAACCAGCGTAAGTGGCCCAGCTTGACGGGGCGGTGCAGAGCCTGACCCATGACTTCCTGCATCTTTGGTTTTGCCCAGTCGATATTGACCATGAGCGCCAGTCCGGCCAAAATAGCCAGTGACAAAAGCCATCCGGAGACGAAGCGAAAAATCAGCCACGATGTATTCATCGTTGCTTGAGGCCGGTCTAATTCTCTTTTTGTTTCAGTCTCCAACACACGCTCTAACTTTTGGGTTTAAAGAGAAAAACGGGCTGCTTGTCTATGAATCACAAAAAAACTTTTCCATGCGTTTTCTTGATCTCGTCAGGTCTTTCTGGCTTGAATATTTTCGGTGGCATCTTCTTCTTTCTCGGATCTATGTATTCTCCGGTAATTGAGCCTGTTTTAGCAAGCAATAAGGGAAAATCGAAGGTAAATTGTCATGAAGGTGGCAAGAAGGTTCCTGCCGGGCCAAATTCTTCTGGGAATGCTTCTTTCAATGAGGAGGCCACTCTCAAACAAGCCTTTGAGAGTATCAAGGAAAATAATTTGACTCTCGCCATCAGCCTTTTGAGTGCCCTGGCCAAAACCTATCCGGATAACAGCGATTATTCACTTTTGTACTCCATGGCTCTGAAGCGACAGGACGGCGAAGAATGGTATCGCTTTCAGAAATGGGTTGCCAGGAGACCGCAGGGCCAGGCACCGGCTATGCCTGCCTTTATGACCGTGCGGCAGGCGGGTGACCAGGATGATGAATCCTACCGCCTCAATGAGTTGAAGAAGTCCACCTGGCTTCTTCTCAGTAGAAGTGCACAGGGGCGCCCGGGCGGTAGCAATTCCAGTTTCCAGGAAAGCTCCACTTCGGCTCGGGGTAAACTCTTACGCCCTCAGGAAAGATGATTTTCGTAGGCGTAGCGAACCAGTGCCGCTCTGGTGCTGAGATTGAGTTTTTTGCGCAGGCGGGAAACATGTACTTCGGTCGTGCCTTCGGTTATGTGCAGTTCCTCTGCTATTTCCTTGTTTGATAGACCCTGCGCGACTTTCTTCAAAACTTCAATTTCTCGGCTGGAGAGTTTAATGCGCACTTTCTCGCGACTCTCGGTGCGTTCCGTCATTTCCTTGGTGTTGTTGACGGCTTTGTTTAATTCAGCGCATAGCTCCGTTAATTTGGATATGGAATTGCTCTGGGCCTCGTTGATTTGATAGAGCCTGGCCTGGAAAAGCGCTATGGAGAGCTGGCTGGCGATGCGGTTGAGAATATTGATGTCTCTGGCCGTCCACAATCTGGCGTTGCGCTGTTCATCAAGATGCAAAAGACCGGTCAGCTTGCCTCGATAAACGAGGGGCATCATCAGCATGGAGCGAATGTGATACTGCAACATCTCGTTTTTGACGTCTTTGGCAAAGGTGAAGGTGTCATCTTGCATGACCACGAGAGGACGCCTTTCTCCCACATCCAGCAACATATCGTGGTATTTGCTGAAGAGAGCCGATTTGTCGGAAATGGAGACCAGTTCCTCACGGGTGCGCTGTCTGGCTATGCGCATCTGATTTTCTTCACCGGTGAGGAGGCAAATGATGGCGCGGCTGGCGTTAAACTCCTCCAGCAGGCTCTGGGTGGCTTTGTCAAGAATATCCTGGAGATCCAGGGAACTGTGGATGTTTACGACGAAACGATTGAGGAGGGCTTCATCCCTGGAAGACTGCTCAACCTTTTCATACATTTCTTTGAGATTTTCAACAATGATCGCCCTTTGCAGATTGGTGGTGATGGTTCTGGGCAGGAACCGTTGAAATTCGCCGAACTTCGGTAAATAGTCACTGGCTCCGGCCAGCAAAAGCTTCAGGGCCAGTTCGGGAGAGTCCTGGGCCGTCACCACGATGACTGGAGAAAAGGGCGAGACGGTAATCATGCGCTTGAGGAAGAGGTCGAACTGGTCGGCCGGCACATCGGGAAGGTCGTTGGAACAGACAATGGCGTCAAAGCCGCCGTCCCTGGCTTGACTGAGGGCATCTTCCGCGGTGGTGACGGCAAAGACATCGAAAAGAGGTGACTGCAAGAGGATGGCCCGGCGCATCACTTCCATGTCTTTAGCCAGTGGCTCTACCAGAAGGACCTTTCTTTCGCGGTGTCTCTGGGGGAGATCGCTGCCGGCTTCCGCTTCTTTTCCGGATTCCTGCCTTTTTGCCGCCGCTTCCGAGCTGAATTCTCCGTCATCGGTGGCGTCAAGTTCGGCGAGAGGGTCGTATTGTGGCGATTTGTCTTCCATCCCGTCCCTAAAGATTGGTCTACTACCACCCTAACATAAGAATGCCAATAAACAATTATTGTGCTTCCTATACTAGATGCCCAGGGGACGACTGCTATAACTTGAGTATGACCGACCGCCCGATGGTGGTGCGGATAAAGCGAGACCTTGAAAGCCAGTTTGTCCTGACCCTCACCAAGCCCCCCAGCTAAGAAAGAAGGACTTTTAAATCAAGGTTATAAAGAGCAGCAGGCCTTCCCCTCCAGCCTCTGCTCTTTTCGTTTGAGAACCTTTCAGGCTCCGTGCCCGCTCATCAAGACCGGTTGGCGGCCTCTCTGCACATATACACTTTTAAGTTTCTTGTGACTCTGGTTGGATTCCGAGAGATCGGCGCTGTATGGCATGGCCTGGGGGTTGAATTCCACCTTGGTGGTCGGTTCGCCCTCGGGAGAAAAGAACTTGCCCGAGACCTCGTAGTCTCCTTCCGGCAGGGCTTCTATCTGGGGATCTTGAAAGTACCCTACGTGAACTCCGGCAGGGGTATATATGTTTACTTTCACCTTTGTGAATCCTTGTTTTGTGTTGCCAACTTGCTTTGCAATTATTTCATTAGTTACGCCATTCTCAATATTCTTTCAATTAAAAGCAACTTTCAAAATCCGACAGCCAATCTTGGGGCAAAATGTGTTAAGAAATAGGGAGTTAGTTCGGTTTTGCCGGACAATAACTTTGAAGCTGAAGTTGGTTAGCTGTCCCTTTCCAATTGCAGTTGAAAAGAATTCCGTAGGACCGACTTACTAAAAGATATCTGTAAGGAGTTTGCTGATGGCTTACACAATTGTTGCTGATCTATGCGAAGGCATAGCTGATTGCATTCCGGTTTGTCCCGTAGAGTGCATTCACTGGGCTGAAGGTAAAACCAATACCAAAGGCACCAAATATACATATATAGACGACAGCACCTGCATTGATTGCGGCGCTTGCTTGTCCGTATGCCCTATCGAAGGCGCCATTCTTGATGAATGGAAGCCTGAACTGCAGAAACCCTAATTTCTTCGTAAGTTAGTAAAGGTTTTTTGCAGTTACTTCAAAGAACTGGTCGGCCTTCGACTTGAGTTGAGACATATAAGTCTCAAGATCGAGTCGAAGGCTTTCCACTTTTTCATTGTCCATGTGGGGCACAAATACAGGCTTGCCAAAAATGTAAACAATAGACGTAAAGATGTGGGGACAGTTGTAGCTGTCCCATGACTTGGTCTTTTGCAGGGTGGCAATAGCTGCTACTACGGGAACGATGGGGAGCTTGGAAAGTTGGGCCATCCGAAGAATTTCTTCTTTGATCTTCATGGCCGGACCGCGCGGACCATCCACAGGAAAGAGAAGACTGCGTTTTTCCCTGGCGGCCTTGAGCAGGAGCCGGGCGCCTTTGGTGCCGCCTTCAGTGCGGGAACCGCGCGCCACTGGGAAACCCATACCCTCGGCAGCTCGGGCTATCATTTCGCCGTCCCGGGAGTTACTGGCTAGCACCGTCATTTTGTAACGAGGTGTAAGCCCGAGCAAGATAAACATTTGTCCATGATAGTAGGCGAAAATTGCCGGGCTGGCGCTGTCAAGTGAGCCCGGCGGGCAGTGGGCGAAAACGGTCTGCACATAAGGCTTGCTCTCGTCGGGGATGATGGCCGACACCCGATAGCGGCGGTCGAAGAAGGTGATTCCGTGAGTGAAAAGGCGCGCCAATCCAAGAACACGCCACTTGTCAAGAAGAGGGAATTTAAGGAAGAGGTCACGGAGTCGCAGTTTTTTCAAGGTTCTGGCTGTTTTTGTGAATGATGTAAACAGTATGGTGGAAACAGGTGAATGCCCTGAGAATAGACCAAAGATTGGCTGAATTTTAGAAATCAAGTGGCTCCAACAGGAGCAGCCATCAGGACGGCAGGCATTTTGTGATATTATCTACCAACGCCGAATATCGTAAGAATATCAATAACCGACGGAAAGAAGTAATGGCACTTTTAGCAGAACGCAAGCAAGAAATAATTTCAACAAACCAGACCCACGCCAAAGATACCGGTTCGCCGGAAGTTCAGGTGGCGATGCTCACCGATCGCATTAGCCAATTGACCGAGCACTTGAAGTCTCATTCCAAAGACTTCCACAGCCGCCGTGGTCTTTTGATGATGGTCGGAAAGCGACGCAGACTTCTTCAATATTTGATGAAGGAAGACAATGAGCGTTACCGCAAGCTTATCGAGAAGCTCGGACTGAGACGCTAGTTAATCGTTGAAAAGGGCGGGCTTAAGCTCGCCTTTTTTATTTATGGCACCCAGGGTGTCGACATCATTCTCTACCGCAGCCTCTCCACTTCCGGTAATTTCTTGATTACCCCGGGGCGCTGCCGTCTTTCAAGACCAGCCAGACCTTTCATAGACCCAGACCTTTCTATACAAGGTATGGTGCTGGCAGGCAGAGAAAGCAATTTTAAAAGTAAGAAACAGCAAAAGGCCCCTAGAACTGGGGCGAATATAGAGGTGCTCAACGTGCAAGCAGAAAAGTGTTCGACTATACGTCAAACTGAAATTCAAGTAGACGGTAAAACCATCGTCGTTAAAAGTGGTCGCATGGCCAAACAGGCCCATGGTGCAGTAGAGGTCTACTGCGGCGACACCATGGTGCTCGTCACCTGCACGGAGAGTAAGAACCCTAGAGAAGGTATTGATTACTTTCCCCTTCTCGTAGACTACGAAGAGAAGTTATACGCCGTCGGTCGCGTGCCCGGCAGTTTTGGTCGTCGTGAAGGTAAAGCTCCCGATAAAGCCATTTTGACCAGTCGTTTGATTGACAGACCGATTCGCCCCCTCTTCAAGGAAGGCTATCGTAACGACGTTCAGATCGTAGCTACTTGTATGAGTGCCGACCAGGAAACTCCTCCGGACACACTGGCCATGCTGGGTGCGTCCTTTGCCATTGAACTGGCCGGACTGCCTTTCGCCGGACCGGTAGGAGCTGTGCGTGTAGCTCGGGTGGGCGGTAATCTCGTGGGAAATCCTTCCTATGAGCAGCTCGATGAGTCGGATCTGGACCTGGTGGTAGCCGGTACAGAGAATTCCATCATGATGGTGGAAGCCGGTTGTAAGTTGGTGAGCGAACGTGATGTTCTGGCTGCCATCGATTATGGTCATCAGATCATCAAGAAACAAATCGAGGCTCAGAAGCAGTTCGTAAAAGCCCTCGGCATCGAAAAGAAAGATATGGCCGCTCCGGAAGCCAATGCCCGCTTGCGTCAAATTCTGGAAGAGAAAGCCACTGAGAAACTGAAAGCTTCCATGGCTTCCGTTACAGATAAGATGGTCCGTCAGGCTCTGCTCGATGAAGCCAAGCAAGCGGTGGTGGACACCATTGCCGCCCTGCCAGAGGAAGATGAACTGAAGACCGTCTCCGGCGCAGCGCTGCGTGAAGCTCTCGAATACTACGAGGCTGAACTGATGCGCTTCCAGGTTCTGGATACGGGCATGAGAGCCGATGGTCGTCGTTGTGACGAGATCCGCCCCATCACTGTGGAAACCAGTGTTTTGCCTAGAGCCCACGGTACCGGTTTGTTCACTCGTGGTACCACCCAGGTCTTGTCCGTAGCCACCCTCGGTATCGGCTCCGATGCCCAGCGTCTGGATTCCATCGATCCCCAGACTGAAAAACGCTACATGCACCACTACAACTTCCCCGGTTTCTCCGTTGGTGAAGTCAAGCCCATGCGCGGTCCCGGTCGCCGGGAAATCGGCCATGGTGCCCTGGCTGAAAGAGCTATAATTCCGGCTCTGCCCAGCCATGAAGAATTTCCCTACACAATCCGCGTGGTTTCGGAAGTGCTCGAGTCTAACGGCTCTACTTCTATGGCTTCCACCTGCGGTTCTTCCCTGGCTCTCATGGATGCCGGAGTGCCCCTGAAAACTACCATCGGCGGTATCGCCATGGGTCTCATTCTGGAAGGGGACCGCTTTGCCATCCTCTCCGATATTCAAGGTCTCGAGGACTTCCTCGGCGACATGGACTTCAAGGTGACCGGTTCCAGAGACGGAATTACCGCCTTGCAGATGGATATCAAAATAGAGGGTATTTCCATAGAAATCATGCGGGTGGCCCTTGAGCAGGCCAAGCGCGGTCGTATTCATATTATCGACAAGATGGAAGCGGCTCTGCCCGGACCTCGTAAAGAGCTGTCCACCTGGGCTCCTCGCATCATAACCATCAACATTCCGCAGGAAGATATCGGCACCGTAATTGGACCGGGCGGTAAGATGATCCGTCGCATCATTGAAGAAACCGGCGCCACCATCGACATTGAAGATGACGGTACGGTCTTGATTGGTTCTGTGGATTCGGCCGGCGGTGAAGCTGCCCGTGATTGGATTGTGCGCCTGGTAAAGAAAGTTCAGGTGGGAGGCGTTTACATCGGTAAGGTAACGCGCATAATTCCCGCCGGTGCCTTCGTGGAGATCCTGCCCGGTAAGGAAGGCCTGGTACATATTTCTCAACTGGAAAACCGCAGGGTGGAAAAAGTTGAAGATGTTGTATCCATTGGCGCCAAGGTAATCGTCAAGGTCAAGGAAATTGACGAGAAAAATCGCGTCAACCTGACCATGAAAGGTGTCAGCCCGGAAGAACGCGAAGCCTGTGAGAAAAACGGCTAAATTCAGAACCTTAAGCCTGCTTCTGGCATTAGTGATGGCGTTTGCCGCCATCACTGATTGCCATGCACGCAGCTCAAGCAAGGCCAGGGGCACTGGCGCCAGGAAGACAACGGCAAGGCGCTCGGCAAGCGGCCGCAAGAAAGTTTCGACCAGCCGCGGTAAGAAGTACGCCCACGCCCGTGTGCATGGCAAGGGGGCAAGCGCTACCGCGCTCAATTCCCGCAAGCGCCGCTTTGTACCGGAGAAACCCTCTCAAAGAATTGAACCGGTGGATACTGTCAGCGACAGCGAACCGAGACGGCGCAATTATTCCTTGCTTTCGCAAGCCTACCAACTCTACGATCAAGCCCTCAGTCAGGAGATCATAGGTAACTATGGCGCCTCTCTTGATAAGCTTACGGAGGCCCTCAGCCTGCTCGACCAGGCCCGGTCCCACCAGCGCCAGGGCGTGCCTTCCACTATGGAAGCCATGGGCTTTTTTGAACTTGGCCGGGTGGCGGAGGCCGACGGCGATTTCCGTCTGGCCAGGGATAGCTATTCTCATTGCTGGAAAGCTTCGCCGCAATTTGTGGAGGCCTATGTTTGCGGCTCCCTCTTGCAGGCTAGATTGGGCAATTTAGAACTGGCCCGCGCCCTTGCTCTGGAAGGGAAAAATAGTGTCGGCGCCGATGAGCGCCTGGAAACCCTGATCAAGAGCTTGAATGCCCGTCTTGGTCCCCTTCCTGCCAGCCAGCCGGCAGGGGTTGATGGGGGTGCCGCCGGCGGCGAGGGAGAAATTCAGCCGCAGTTCGAGCCGTAGTGCGAGTGCCTGGTTTGCCGTGGGACGGGCTGTTTGAAGATATCTAAAAGAAAGAGAGGAGCTCTTTTGGGAGCACCTCTCTTTCTTTTGGGTTCTTAGTTTGCGACCGGCAAATTATTTGTGGTCGACAATATCCTTGAACTCTTTACCAGGTGTGAAAGCCGGTACGCGCTTGGCGGGTACTTTGATTTTCTCACCGGGTTTTTGAGGGTTGTTTGTCTCGCGGGCTTGTCTGTCGCGGCGCAAGAAGGTGCCGAAGCCAACTAGAGTGACGCGTTCACCTTTAGCTACTACTTCAGTAACTACATCGGTGAAGGCGGCCAGCATTTCTTCAACAGACTTCTTGGTTGTATTGGTACGTGCAGCGATTTCGGCAGCCAGTTCTGCTTTATTCACAGGGGTTCCTCCTACTCAGGTCCTAAATTCATGAGAACAACATGCTTTGTGTATTCTTGGCGGTCTAATAACCACGTGAGAGGCAAGAATACAGCACCAGCAGGGCTGAAACAAGACACTTGGCATAAAAAGTGGTTCTTGATAATTCTTCTTTTCTGCATTCCTTGTGGCAAGTGCCTCTTGAAGGCCTCTTCTCTCCCCTCTTTCTTCTCACTTGGAAATTAGCGAAAGTGGCTCCAGAGAACAATTTTTGTCAGATTGCCCAAGTTCTCAGAAAGCGGAAGGGTAGCAAAGGATTTCTTTGGAATATAATTCAAGAAGGGTAATTAATGAGCTTAAAAGATACAGAGAGGGCGTGAGATCAGCATGGAAGTGGGAACAAATAAGGAGTCGGATCTCGCTGGTGTCCTCTTGAGCTCATCCACAAACACACCCGTTGTCGATTCTCAGGCGGCAGCCTATCTTGCTGCCAATGCTTGTGAGAGCAAGAAAGCCAAATCCACCACTGTCCTTGATGTCAGTAAGGTGACCCTGCTTGCCGATTACTTTGTCATTGCCGGTGCCGAGTCTGCCGCGCAGGTGCGAGCCATCGTCGACGCCGTTGACGATACACTCAGGCAGGCAGGTTTCAAACCCAAGTCCATCGAGGGCAAAACAGAGGCCCGCTGGGTGCTTTTAGACTTCGGGCATGTGATTGTTCACGTACTGCAAGAAAAAGAGCGCAATTACTACAAAATCGAACAATTTTGGAATCATGCCTTGATTGTTGATAGGGAAGAATGGGTACAAGAGTAAAAGCAGAAACGTTTTTACTCTGACTTTCGGAAAAGGTTATCGAGGGCCATTTGCTATGAGTTTCAGGACCAGATTACAGGGCTTTGTTGATTCTAGACAGAAGATTCAAATCTGGTACGGCATGGGTTGTCACAATACCGTGACCGGGCGGGTTCTCACCGTCGACCACGACCATATCGACGTAGAGTCCTATTCCCATGAAAGTGACGGTCAGATTCATGTCCGCCGTATCCTCATTCCCCTGCACCTGATTCTGCATATAGACATTACCTCAGCCGAAATTTCCGAGGAGGACGAGACCAATTTCTCCACCGAGAAGGACGGTAAGTCCGGCGCGCCGACCAATGTCATAGACCTGCCCGACGCCCCTCGCGGTTACGCGGTGAGAGTACTGTCCCAGCTTAATTCTGCCTTTTCCAATCGCTTTTCACGGATGACTGCCGGTCCCGGCGGTATTTACTTCTCCTGCGACGGTAGTGTCTGGTTCATAGACGGAAACGGTGCTCTCAGCGAATATGCGCGTATCCGCGGCAACAGCACTATTTCCGGCCTGCGTTTTGACCGCAAGGGCGTGCTCTACGTGGCTACCATTCAGGGGACCGTCTACAAGATTGATCCCAACAAGTCCGGTCGTATCCTCGCCCAGTTGGACGGCAACCTCACCGGCGGCGGCACCTTCCTCTCCGACCTGGCCATAGGAGCCAGAGAAGAGGTATATGTCTCCAATTTCCCTTCCAACACCGGCGGCATCTTCAAAATCGACAAGAGCGGCGACTCCGAAGTTCTTCTCGGTGGTCCCGGGCACGGCACGCAGGGCTTGCTCCTTGATCCGGACGGATTCCTCTGGTGCCTGGAGCATGCCTCCGGCTGTGTGGTGAAACGCTCTCTGGACGGCAGGGAGGTGACCAGGATTCAGGTTGCTGAGTCCGAGTGCTTCAATTTTGCCGACGGATACGACGGTAATCTAGCCATGGACAGCCTCGGACGCCTGTATGTGACGGCCGGACGGGCCGGAATGGTGATTCGCATCAACCGTGAGGGACGTACTGAGACCTTCCTTTCCGGTCTGGTCAATCCAACCGGTGTGGCATTCAGCTCCGACGGCGCTCTTTTTGTTCTGGAGGCCGGACGCTCCCGCGTTCTCAAGATTGCAGCTCTCGACAAGGCTGACCGCACAGCTTCGGCCACGGCTCTTTCTTAGGCGACTCTGCTTTTAACCGAAAGTATTTTGCAAGGATGCAATTTTTCCAGGGATGACTTGAACTCTCCTCTTTTGTAAGAACGGTGCTCCTTAACAAGGAGCACCGTTCTTTTTGCCTTTAAATGTAGCCGAGTGCTCTTAGCTCTTGACTGCGTACAGCGCCGGTTTCTGCCTTTCCGTCAGCTCTCTTACTTCTTCCTCGCGGTGCTTGTACATGGCTTCAATCAGCTCTTTGTAGTTTCTGGCTACGACGTTGCGTTTGATCTTGAGCGTGGCTGTCAACTCACCCGCCTCAACGGAAAGGTCGCTGGCTAGAACTGTAAAGCGTTTGACCTGTTCGTAGTCGGCCAGTCCGCGACTGCGCAGGGAGATTTCCTTGCGCAGATAGCCGGTAAATTCGCTGTTTTTGACCAGGTCGAAGTAAGAATTGCATTCTATGCCCTGCTCTCTAGCTATATCCAGAGCGGTTTGCTCTTCCAGCGTAATGAGCGCTACCAGATGCTTTTCTTTGTCGCCGAAGACAACAGCCTGGGTAACGGACGGCACCGTCTTTAGTATCGCTTCGATTTTCTGCGGTGCAATATTCTTGCCGGCAGAGTTGACGATCAAGTCTTTCTTGCGGTCAGTAATGCGCAGGTAGCCAAATTCGTCCAGGCACCCAATATCGCCGGTTTTGAACCAGTCACCTTCGAAGGCTTCTGCCGTCGCTTCCGGATTACGGTAATAACCCTTAAATATGGACGGTCCACGCACTAGAATTTCGCCGTCATCGGCAATCCTTTGCTCAAGGGAGGGCAGGCAAGGACCTACCGTACCCATGCGTACACAGTTGACCTGATTGACATTGGTGGGGGCGGCGGTTTCTGTCAGACCATAGCCTTCCAGAGCGCTTATGCCTATAGAATTGAAGAAGCGCAGGGTTTCCCTGGTAGCCGGCGCACCGCCTGAAACCACCAGTCTCAAATGGGGACCAATCTTTTCCCGCAGTTTGGACAGGGCGAGCTTATCGGCGATGACGTGCTTGAGCAGTAGAATGGGACCCACAGCCTTCTTCTCGGCCTGCCGGTCGACCATCTCCTCGCCTACGGAGAGAGCCCAGTCGATGATTTGCTTTTTGCGGCCGGAGGCTCCTTCGATGCCGGCTTTCACTTTGGAATAGATGCGATCGAGAACCCGGGGAACCACCAGGAGCATGCTGGGTTCTACCTCAGCCATATTGCGACCCATGCTTTCAATGCTTTCGGCAAAGGCACAGGTGCCGCCTTTCACCATCCAGTAGAACTCGCCGCAGATGCGCTCAAATACATGGGAGAGCGGTAAATAGGAGAGATAGACATCTTGTTCGTCGATGGGCAGAACGGGCTTGATGTCTTCCAGAACAGAGATGATGTTGCCGTGGGTGAGGGGCACGCCTTTGGGAACACCAGTGGTGCCGGACGTGTAGATGATAGTGGCGACGCTGTCCAGGGTGGTGGATTTCATCCTGTCTTCCAGGATTTTCAAGTGAGCCGTATCAAGACTGCTGCCGAGTTTGCGCAAGCTTTCAATGTCGGTGAGAAGCTGTGTGGGGAGATTATGTTTCCTGGCCAGTTCTTCTGCTGTTTTGGCATCTTCCGGCAGGTAAAAGATCACTATTTTGTGCAGGCAAGTAAGCTTTTCGCGCACCGCCGCTAATTTCTTCAAAAGGGTTTCATTCTGAACAAAGACGACCCTGGCCTGTGAGTTTTCAATGATGTATTCAATATCGGAAGCCGATGAGGTGTGATATATCGGCACGGAAACGGCGCCATTGGATATGGTGGCAAAGTCGGCTGCCACCCAGAAATGGGTGGTAGAAGAAAAAATGGCGGCTTTTTCATCGGGCTTCAAGCCCAGGGTCATCAGACCGAGCGCAATTTCCCTGACCAGGCGGCTGTAATCCTTCCAGCTCATGGTTTTATAGGGTTCTTTCTTGTCTTTGTATTTGACGGCAGGGTGCTCTCCCAGACCTTTGGCGCGGGTGAAAAATACTGCTGCCAGATTACGTTCGGTTATGCGGTCGGAATGAAGTTGTTCCAAAACCATCTAGAAATCCCTCTAATACACGCCGAGCCTTATTATATTCAGTTTTCAGTATGAGTCGAGAAGCCTAAATTATTTCTCGGAATTGCCGTATTGCCAGTGTATATGCGCAGCATTGCCGCTCTCGGTGAGAGGAATATAAACTGGCCTCGGGACCGGAAAATCAGCCGACGGCTTGTCTTTCTTTGGCTACTTCAATCATCCAGGCGGAAACCATTTCCACCACTTCGTCGAGTAGTGGGTCGAACATCAAATCATGCCAGGCCGCTTCAAAGCGATGGCTGTTTTTCTTAGGTGCCGAGAGCCTCTCGAAGACCTGCTCGTTTACTTGATTGTCGACTATCTTCTCCTGACCGGCCGTAAGCATGAGCACCGGGCAATTGACCTTCTTCACCGAAGTCTTCACTTCCTGACTGAGTTTGAGCAGTTCCAGAAGCATGCGGGCCGGCAGCACCGTGCGCTGGTCCGGGTCATTGGCCAGCCAGTTGCGCACGGTTTCCTCACGGGTGATGTCGTCAAACGTATAAGGAAGGGCCAGTTCGGCATCGGGATCAAAAAGGGCTTTGTAAATGGCCCGGGCTCGGTAAGAAAACTTGAAGGTCTGGGGGTGGCCGTCGAAGCCTGGCGAAAAGAGGACCAGCCCGGCCGGCGCCTCACTGCCAGCCTGTCCCAGCTTGCCGGAAGCTTTCAAGGCTAGAAGGGCACCCATGGAGTTGCCCATCACAAATATGGGTTTGTCTCCGACCGTATTTCTCAAGTGGTCATAGGCTTCTTTGATGTCGTCCAGCCATTGCTGCTTCATCATCAAGGTCTGGTTGCGCCTTTTTCCAAAGCCTACCTGGTCATAAGCCAGTGAGAAGAAGCGCTTCACCCTCAGGCGGCGTCCCAGGGCTTCATACCATCCGGAATGGGCCCCCAGTCCGTGAACGAGCAGGGCGGCGGCGCGACACTCCGAAGCAGTACCCCAGGTGCGACCGGGAATTGCTTGACTAGTGCCTTGAGTCGAACCGTGAGATTGTGGGACTATCTCAATCAGCGACCCAGTTGGTGTCAGGTTAATATCAGATGGCATAAGTGGGAGCTATTATAGCTTCTGATACCACTTTGCATACAGCACAGACCGGCAGAAATGAAATAGAAATGACAGAATCGGGCTCTGAATTTGAAAAGGTATCGGTGCCTGGCAGCGGTAAGCTGAAGCCGTTATTGGTCTTTCTGGTAGTGGCTCTGGTTGCAGGCCTTTCAGGTTACATTGTCTTTACTCCCCGTGAGACTCCCCTGGGTAAAGCGGTCAAGTTGCTGAACAGTGGAAGGGCCGCTCAGGCTGTACCGCTTCTAGAAGACCTTTACAAGCAGAATCCGGCTGACGGAGCCGTCTATCCCTGGCTGGCTCAGGGTTATCTCGCCACCGACAGGGTGGCGGAGGGCCGCACAGCCCTGGACACTGCTTTTCGCGTGGGGGTGAAGGATGAGTCTCTGGCTTCCGTGGTGGATAACTTTTCTGTTTACTACCAGAATCGCGGTCATTTTGAAGAAGCGGAGCGGCTTTGCCATTCGGCCCAGAATTCGGTAAATGCCGACAAGCTTTCCGGAAGTCTGGCCCGCATGTATTTCAAGTGGTCGGAAGCCGATATGGCAGCCGGCAATCTCGATGGTGCAGTGGAACGATTGAATCTGACCAGGCGCTACGCCGGCTACCTGGAGGAGCCCTTGAAAGCACAGGTGCCGCACCTTCTGGCCCGTTGTTATCGAGAACTAAGTGCCCTGGCTCAGACCCGGGACAAGGACGATCAAAAAGCCATTGAGCTGCTTGAAAAGAGTGTGGCTGCTTGCGATGAGCCGATGTCGCGCATGGCCCTGGGTGGAATTTACACCAAACTTGGTGATAAGCGTAAAGCTGTAGAAAACTACCAGGTCGTGGCCCAGAGTGATCCAAATAACCTGGAAGTGCGCCATCGACTGGTGGAGCTCTTCATCGAATTGAAGGAGATCAAGGGTGCTCAGGCCGCCCTGACCGAACTTGTAGACAAAGAGAGAAGTTTTGAAAACTATGAGCTTCTGGCCGGTCTGAATCTCAAGCTTGCCAACTATGCCGGAGCGGTGAGAGCCCTGGAAGAAGCTTGTGCCCTGAGACCGACCGCCGCTCTTCTCAAGCAGCTAATTAGCACTCTGGACAAATGGAGTGGACAGTTGGTGAGCGAGAATAAGGCCCAGGAAGCACTCTCCGTTAAGGGGCATGCTGAGAGGGTGAGCGAGAAACTGGAAGCTCTCCTGAAAGAGGAGAAGAAGAATGAACCCAAGGTAGAGGTCAAGCCCGATAAATGGAACCCAGGCTCACCGCCCATTTCCATAATTTCTTCACGCAACTGGCTGGCCCGGGGCAGTCTCACTCCCGAAGGGGAAATTAAGATCAAGAATATCTCCGGCGCTCCGGTAGAAGACCTCACCCTGACGGCTGTTTTCTATGACAACACCAAACGACGCTCCAAGGGGTCCGTGGTCTTGCCGGTTGCCAGCTCCGCCGCCAATGCTTTTGCTCCCGGTGACGAGCGCACTCTTTATTTTTCTTGTCCCAACATAGTACCGGCGGATCACCATCTGGCGGTTATGATTCTATGGAAGGGCAAATTCCTCAAAGAATTTCCCGTAATTAAGCAACCTTGAGTGATTAATCAGTATGGAAGAGCCAAGCAACTCCAATTCCAGTTTCCAGGAAGCTTCGACGCCCGAAGTACTGCCGCCCAAACCGGCCTGTCGTCATGAGTACGTGCGCATATTCCAGCGGCGTTTGAAGGGGCTCGATAGAAGATTGGTCTCTACTCGGGCTTATCTGCCTACGGGCTTCAAGATGGGAGATTTCTCCCATTTGAGCGAAGGCAGCTTTTGTTTTTGCGTTTCCTGTCGGGCGCGCCTTTTCCCCAAGCGCACCCAGGCTGAAAAGGCGCAAGCTCGCCTTTTGGCAGCCCAGGGCAAGGCCTTGAGCCAGGAAAGCCAGGACTTGCTCGATGAAGTCGGGGCTGATGTCTTGAGCGAAGTACTTGCTTCCGAGAGTGAGCAGATAGAAGCTGTGAGAGAAAGTAGAGATATAAATGTAGACGAGCTTGTGCCTGAGTCGGTGGATGTTCAGGATATTGAAGCCGAAGGTATTAAGTTGACCGATGAGGAGGAGAGCTGTGAGCTTGCTGAAGAGGAAAACTAAAAAGAGAAGCGGAAAGTCCAGGGGCTTGATGGGCCTGCTTGATAAATTGATGCTCTTGAGTGTAATAATTCCGCCCGGTTACATCATTTTTCGTTTCTGTCGCTGGTACGTGGAAAGTGTCCAGCAGGAAGACGAGGAATTCATAGATTAGATGCTTGATTATCTACTGAGAGTGATGCGGGCCATGCTCGTCACTTCCCTGGGCGTAGGGGGTGGAATCGGGCTGCTTGTTCTGATTGTAGTTTTGACTACCAAGAATGAGCCAAACGCCTTCAAATACGGTATCACTGTCGGTCTGCTCCTGGGTGGGATGTTTGCCCTGTTTATGGTGGCAGTGCTTCTGCCGCTTGATTTGAGCGCACATATCTTTCTCAGCAAGGGGCGCTATCGCCAGCTCTGGGAACTGGAGCAAGTGCGGGAACTGAGAGCTTTCGGGACGGCTAAACAAATTTTACATGCTTGCAGGCAGGCCTTGCTGGTGGTGCCTTATGTCAATGCTGTTTCCGATGATGTGGAGAACATGGTGACCAGGGCTATGGCCGGTGTCAGTTGGCGCTCTCCCGGGGAAGATCTAGAGGTGGAGATAACACCGAGTTCTCCCAACGAGTGGCACGTGAAGGTTGTGAGTCGACCTCGTTCCAAGAGCGTGGTTTTTGATTACGCCAAGAATTTCGAGAATGTGGAAACCTTTGTCACGCAGTTTTCTTCTTTCCTGGGCGCCGATCAGGTCAAGCTGTTAGAGCGCAGTTCCGGCAGCGGCAACGAAGGTCTTACCCTGGCGGACGAAGGTTTGGAAAAGGAGTCGGGAACGAGCCCAGACCAGAGCAGCAAGTCAGAGGGTGGGGTCTAAGCTGATGTCTGAACTCATTTCTACCAAGCTCTTTTTCGCCGGACTTTCTCTGATTGGTTTCTTGCTGAGCCTCTTTATTCTAAAGGTATTCAGACCCGGTACCACAGTGCGCCTGGCTTTTGTCTCAGTCAGCGCCCTGGTGCTCTGCTCGGCCATTCTCATGTGCGGCGACCTGTTCTCCACTGAGCCTTTGCCCAGTAGCAGCCGTGCCGTGCCCTTCCTAAAGGAAGCCGGCTGGTTCTTTCTGGGTGTTCTCTTTGGTATCGGTCGTGGTGACTTTGTCGTGGCCTATCTTGATAAAAGAGATGGAGTTAAGGGCGGCGACCCCTAACTCCATCTCTTTTGTATTTGTAGCGAGCTTTTAGAGACCCATGAAGTCCGGTCCGCTGCCCTGTGAAGTAGGCTTCACTCGCAAGTTCACTTCCGGGCACACGATTTCGCAGGTACGGCAATGCACGCAGTTTTCCAGCGACATGCCGTGCTTTCTTAGATCGTCGATGATGTCGATGCGGTGCACTTCCGCCGTGCAATCAGCCACACAGGGAGTGGTTTTCCCCAGACCTTCGTAAGTGCTGATGCACTTCACGCAAGTTTGGGCATTGAACTCATCGATATGCTCGTTGCCTTCATGATACTTGGTGGAAGCAAAGAAGACGGCGTCCGGTCTGGAATAGATGGTGGACTTGTCATACTGCGGTTCATCATACTTGGGTGTAACCCAGGATGGAATGATGTGACTGGCGTCGGGCTTGTATTTAATCGGCCCGATATCGCGTGTACCTTCAATCAAGGATAGCGATGTGACGCCATCCACCGGGGCGGCGAAAGGATTTTTGAAACCGACTTTCAGCATGCCCACCCAGGCATTTGTCTTGTCGATGCTCTTGGCGATGTCGGGCAGGTACTGACCCAGGAGCTTGGGATTACTCATGAAGGCCCAGCGGAAATAGCGGTTTTTGTATGCTTCTTTGATTACGAAACCATCTTCCAACTGTTTCTGATAAGGAGCCAGGGCTGCTTCCGAAGTGTCGCCTTTGACGAGGGCATCGTGCAAGACGCCGGCGGCAACGTAACCGCACTCCATGGCCCGGTCGATTCCGGCCAGATTTTTGACGTCAAGGACGCCGAGGGCATCACCGAGAAGAATGGCTCCCGGTACATAGAACTTCTTGGGCAGGCTGTAGTAGCCTCCTTCAGGAAGAAGAGCGGCGCCATACTTGAGCAGTTTGCCGCCTTTGATCATGTCTTGAATGAAGGCATGCTTCTTATAATCCTGTAGCTTCTGCTGCGGATTCATGTTGGGATCTTGAGAGTCAAGGCTGATTACCATACCGATTGTCAGCTTCTTGTCTTTCATACCGTAGACAAAGCCACCGCCGAAGGTGCCATCCAGAAGGGGATAACCGAGGGTGTGCCAGACTTTACCCTGGTAGTCTTCATTGACCTGCCAGACTTCCTTGACGCCCACCGACCAGATCTGCGGGTTGTCGCGCAGTTTGTAGAAGTCGATTACATCACGGGAGATGAAACCTTTGTCGCCGAAGCAGGTGAACTTGCCGTAGACATAGTCTTCTTCCGACTTAGCTTCTTCACTGACGGCCACACCAGCCACCCTGCCGTCTTCGAAAACTACCTTATGAGCAGCGAAGCCATTGAATAGATCAATAGTGACGTTGGGCACGTCTTTGGCTTTGTCCTGCAGGTAACGAGACATCCAGGAGACGACATTGGATAGGGTCAGGACTACGTAACCGGTCTTATCCAGGGATTTTGGATAGAACTTGGCGGGCATGTCCCATTTTTTCTTGACACCCAGAACCGATACAAAGGATTCGGTGCAGGTGGCTTCAATGGGGAAGCCGTTTTCCTTGTAGTCGGGAAAAAGCTTGGCGATCACATGAGGGTTCGAAACGGCACCGCTCATGACATGAGAGCCGAACTCTTTGCCCTTTTCCAGAATGGCGATAGTAAACTCTTTACCGCTTTCTTTAGCCAGTTCGATAAAGCGAATGGCTAAAGCCAGGTTGGATGGGCTACCACCAACCAGGAGAAGATCATACTCAATGCGATCCGACAACTTCCTTTACCCCCCGACCTGACTGAATTTCCTTAAACTGCTTAATCATCTCAGGAATGATCTGATAGATATCGCCGACGATACCATGATGAGCAAATTTGAAGATTGGTGAATCGGGATCTTTATTTATGGCGATAATGGTGCCCGATTTGGACATTCCGACCCGGTGCTGAATGGCTCCGGATATTCCGCATGCAATATAGAGCTTCGGTCTAACTGTCTTTCCTGTCTGTCCGACCTGATGCTGATAAGGTATCCAGCCAAGGTCGACCACTTTACGGGAGGCGCCGAGGGCGGAGTTTTCAAAGGTAGCAGCCAGGTCTTTCAGAACGTCGAAGCCGTCGGCCGTGCCGAGCCCGTAGCCTCCTGCCACAATCACATCAGCTTCGGTGAGCTTGACGCCCTTGGCTATTTCTCTCACGGTTTCTACAACTACAAGCCTGTGATCTTCTGGCTTCAGATTGACCGCAATTTTTTCGATTTTGCCTTTGCGTTTTGAATCCGGTTTCAAAGGGGTCATCACCCCCGGTCTGGTTGTGGCCATCTGGGGATTTTTCCAGGGACCGAGGATGCGAGCTTTCAAACTTTCGCCGAAACTGGGACGGATGGCATAAAGACAGTTGGGGTAAAGCCCAATCTTGGTGGGGTCGACTTTGCTCTTGTGCTCGTAAGGACCGATGTCTAATTCCGTACAGTCGGCGGTGAGACCGGTATCGAAGTGGGCAGCGATGCGCGGCGCCAGGTCTCTCCCGGTGGTGGTTGAGCCTAGCAGGCAGGTGTGGGGCGGTTCACTCTGGGTTTCCAGGAAATCACAGACCACGCGGCGATAGGGCAGGGTTCTGTACTTTTCCAGTTCTTCATGGTCGGCCACATAAACTTCATCGGCACCATACTCCACCAATTTCTGGGGAATGTCGCCGAGGTTGTAGCCCATCACCAGGCATTTGAGCTTTCTTTCCATTTTGTCGGACAGAATGCGTCCGGCACCAAGAAGCTCCAGGGTAACTGGCTGTAATTCGCCCAGAATATGCTCGGCAATCACCAGCACATCGCCTTTAGGGCTGAAGGATGAAAGATCCACTTCTACTTGCTCGGTCATGATATCTGTCGCCTTACGCTACGAAAAACTGTTCTAATTGACTTTCTTTGATTACTGACTGGACAAGAGTTTCCACTGATTGTCCTTCATGCATTTTGCAGCTACCGCCCAGTTCACCGACTTTCTCCGTGGCGGCAACAATGGTGGGTGAGCCTTTCAAGCCGGTGCGATCGGGATCGGCCTTTACTATATCGAGGTCGATGGTGTGGATGAATTTCTTCAGTTCTTCCTCGTTGCGAGCCAGTCTCTGCACCTTCCAGGCGCCGCGAAAGGACTTGTACTCAAGCGGGTGATAGGAGTTGGCTACAGTTACCAGAAGGGGCATTTCTGAAACTACTTTCTGGTAGCCTCCTTCGATAATTCGGCGTCCGTGCACCTTGTTGTTTTCGATGCTGAAATCTTCGCAGTATGTGATTTGAGGCAAGCCCATACGCTCTGCCAATTGCGGTCCGACCTGGGCTGTGTCGCCATCGGTAGTTTGCAAGCCGCAGAACACTAGATCGGGTTTGCCCACGTAGGATACGGTCCGAAAAAGAGCGTAGGCTGTAGCCAGGGTGTCGGAAGCGGCCAGCCTGCGGTCTGAGAGCAGGAAGGCTTCATCGACTCCGTGCTCCAGAGTTTCCAGCAAGACTTCCACAGCCGGCGGCGGACCCATTGAGATGGCAGTGACGCGGCCGCCATAGCACTTTTTCGCATGCAGAGCTGCCTGCAGGGCGTAGCGATCGAAAGGATTGAGCATACGCTTAGCCTTGGCCCGATCGATGGTTCCGTCCGGATTTAGACCGGCTTTGGAGCCCTGGTCCGGAACCTGCTTAACAAGGACGAAGATGTTTAAACTGCCCGACATATGACCTTTTGGATACCCTCGCGACACCTGACCACTTCAAATTCTACCTACATAAGCGAGAGACATTCCGTAATGTTACTAAGAGTGCTAACTAATCTTGCTCTACTTCGTTTGCACCCTAGTTACTTGCAGTCGCGGTCGCTTTGTGTAATTTGACTTCCTATTTCATTTGTTAGTCTTTTCCGTAATTGTTTCTTTATTTGCAAAAGGGCTTAAACTCTTCCATGGTTAAGTCGAGTTAACTGCAAAGTTCCGGCGCCGGTCCGGCTTCCCGGAACTTTGTCGGTCTGCCTGGCGGTTCAGCTTGATATCAAGAGGGGCGGTTATGAGAAAAATTTTGCAAAGTGAGCCTGGAGAAGGTGGTTTCAAAGGGTGGAGGGTGAGTTTCCTGGCGACTCTTCTTCTCTCCTCCATGCTTGCCTCTCCTCTGCTGCAGGCCGCTCAGGCGGCAGATCTTGCCGCCCTTTCGCCTGAAGGAACCGCGGTGCCCGGCTCAAAGGGCGCTCCTGTAGCACCTCTTGACTGTAAGTCCGATGCCGCCTTCGACAAGCTCGTGGACGAGTATTTCGACTTTGCCTTCAGCGTTAGTCCCACATGGGGCACCGCTGCCGGGTTTCATGAGTATGACCAGAAATTGGAGGACCTATCTAAAGATGCGTTGAAGCGCAATCTTTCCGCCAACAAAGTTTTCCTGACCCGCCTTGAAAAGATAGCGGCGCCCGAACTGAGCCGCGCCAGACAGCTGGATAGGCTGCTTCTGATGACTTTCATCAAAGGCCAGATTTTCGATCAAGAGGAATTGCGCTGGCTTGAACGAGATCCGGATCGATATAGTTCTTTGATTGCTGATTCTGTTTTTTCTCTTGCTAAAAGAAACTTTGCGCCGGCTTCGGAGCGCCTCACCAGCGTGTGCGCCAGACTTGAAAAGGCGCCTGCTTTAATTGATGCGGCCAGACGGAACCTATCAACGAGACCGCAAGAAGTGCCAAAGATCTACGCCGAAGTGGCGGTTGAGCAACTTGCCGGCACCGTTTCAATGCTGAAAACTACTATTCCGGAAGCCTTTGCCTTAGTCGAGGATGAAGGGTTGAAGGCGCGTTTCAGCCTGGCCCAGAAGAATGTACTTGCTTCACTGGCTGAATATGAGGGTTTCCTGAAAGAGAAAGTATTGCCGGTGGCCAGTGGTTCTTATGCCATTGGTGAGAAGCTCTACAGTCGCAAATTAAGTCTCGATGAAATGGAGGATGAGAAACTGTCGCTGCTTTTGGAGCGCGGCTACAAGGAACTGGAGCGCTTGCAGTCCCGGTTTGTCTCTCTGGGCCGGAGCATTGATGCCAGCCGTCCTGCCGGAGCCGTTTTTGAGGACATTGCCAGGGAGCATCCCACTGCTGATGAACTGGTAGCAGCCACTCAGGGTTGTCTGGACCGACTGGCGAAGTTTTGCCAGGAGGAAAGTATTGTCACTATTCCTTCAGAAGATCGCGTGACCGTAGCTGAGAGCCCGTCTTATCTGCGAGCCCTTACTTTTGCCTCCATGGATACGCCTGGCCCCTACGAAAGTAAGGCAAAGGAGGCTTTCTACTACGTGACGCCTGCCGAGAAGAACTGGGACCCTAAAAGAATTGAAGAGCATCTGCGTTTCTTCAGCCACGCGGACATCATTAACACCAGTGTGCATGAGGCTTATCCCGGGCACTACGTGCAATTTCTCTGGGTTAAGCATGCCCCTTCGAAGGTGCGAAAACTTCTGGGGTGCAGTTCCAATGCGGAAGGTTGGGCTCACTATTGCGAAGAAATGATGGTGGAGGAAGGGCTTGTCCAGCCCGGCACCGTTGGCCCAGACCCTAAGCTGGCTATGGTCCAGGTTCACGACGCGCTCCTGAGAGTCTGTCGTTATATCGTCGGTATTGAAATGCATACGCGCGGGCTTTCTTATGACAAAGCAGTGGCATTTTTCATGAAGGAAGGCTATATGGAGAAAGCCAACGCCGAACGAGAAACAAAACGAGGAACCAAGGACCCGACTTACCTGGTGTACACCCTGGGCAAGTTGAAAATTCTTGCCATCAGAGATGAGTACAAGGCAAAAATGGGAGCAAAGTATTCTCTCAAGAACTTCCACGATGCTTTTCTCAAGTGTGGCTTTCCGCCCTTGAAAATCGTGCGGGCTGAACTTCTTGATTTACCGGTGCCTGAGGCTGGTCATTGAAAGCTAAAGCGATATCGCTTGAACTTTCCCCCTGACCTACCTTGAGATGGATTAAGTCAGGCTCAGCGTGCACACTTGATATATTAAGAATTTCGAGATTGTCATTAGAAACGGTAACTTTCCGGGAACTGCCCCGTCTTAGATTCTAAGAGCCGGACCTATATGCTTTCGTTGTCCCTAAATTTCCCTGATTCAGGGTCAGGAAGGTAATTCAATCTGGAGCTCATTTTTATGGGGATGTTTTCATGAAGTCGCAAAAAATTGCTCTGGCTGCAGTAGTTGCAGGTTCTGTCCTGTTCTTGGGTCTGACGTCCGCTATTTTGACTTTCCCGGGAAATGAAATTCGATTTTCGCCGGAGCCGGCCTTTGCTGCCGGCGGGGAGGGCGAGAACGGCGAGAAGAGTAAGTCCGATGTCCAGAGCGATAAGGCTGTTAAGGAACTCAAGTGGTATCACAGTTTTGCCGAGGCCCTTGCCGAAGCTAAGTCGCAGAACAAATTGGTTTTCGCCGATGTTTATACAGATTGGTGTGGCTGGTGCAAGCGTCTTGATAGAGACACTTTCAGCGATCCGGCCATGGTTGCTTATCTTTCTGAAAAGTATATTTGTGTAAAGGTAAATGCTGAAAATGGCAAAGAGAATATCAAGCTAGCTGAAGACGCAGAGGTAACGGGTTTCCCCACTGGTCTGGTTTTCAAGAGTGGTGGCGAGTTGCTTGGAAAAGTCTCCGGATACAAAGATGCTTTTGGCTACAAAGCGGCATTGGAGAGTCTAGAGCAGGGCAATTCGGAGCCTGGCGGCGCAGCTTCTCCTGATACTTCCAAATAGACAAACCTGAGCTTTGCTTAAGCTCATCAAGCTTTGCTGTCTTTTTTCTGTGCCATAATCAAGGTCACTTTGTTTTATTTGACCTACCAGTATTAATAAGGACAGAAAAAAGATGGGTTTGCTCGAAGGTAAAAGAGGAATTGTATTTGGCGTGGCCAACGACCACAGCCTGGCCTGGTATTGTGCCCAACAGATGCACGCTCAAGGGGCCCAGTTGGCTTTTACCTATCAAGCTGAAAATCTGGAAAGGCGCTTGCGTCCGCTAGCTGAGTCGGTAGGTTCTACCTTCATCAGACAATGTGATCTTTCCAAAGACGAAGAGATAGAGAAAGTCATGGGCGAACTCGGCAAAGAGTGGGACAGCCTGGACTTTATCGTGCACGCCGTGGCCTTTGCCAACAAAGCAGACCTGGAAGGTCACTTTGTGGACACCAGCCGGGAAGGCTTTCGCCTCGCTCTGGATGTAAGTGCTTACACTCTTACCGCAGTTGCCCAGAAAGCCATGCCGTTGATGAAAAATGGCGGCTCCATCGTCACTCTTACTTATTATGGCGCTGAAAAGGTGGTTCCTCACTACAACGTGATGGGCGTTGCCAAAGCCGCATTGGAAGCCAGCGTGCAATACATGGCTGCCGACCTCGGCGAGAAAGGTATTCGCGTCAACGCAATATCTGCCGGACCGGTTCGCACCCTCGCAGCGATGGGCATCGCCGGCTTCAGGGAGATGCTGAAAGTGGTTGAACAGAAGGCTCCTCTCAAGCGTAATGTGCAGGCAGAAGAGGTCGGCAAGACGGCACTTTACCTGGCCAGTGACCTGTCTTCAGGGGTTACCGGTGAAGTCATTCACGTTGACTGCGGATATAGCATTATGGGTATGTAGAGAGTTCTCTCTACAGATGCATCACTGTATACATGGTTTCCAGGGCGCCGGTTCCGCTTCCGCAGCCGGCAATGTAGCCCCGCGCTAATTCTTTGATGCAATTCATGTCTTTCAAGTTAGGCAGGAAGCCTGCATTGCTTGCTCTCGATTGAGAGATGATGTGCCTGACAAAGCGCAGCCCGGCGTCGGTGATTGGACCGTTCTCCGGTCCGCCGCTGCCCATGATAATTGCATCCACAACAGTCGCTTCAACTAGAGAAATAGGCGGTGTGTATTCAATCTCGGTTGATGGGTTCGAGGTTGAATACATGTCCAGGTCAAGAAATTCTTCGCTGTCGCAGAAACTACAACCGTGCGATTCTTCAATAAAAGAGTCGTTACTATCTTGAGATGCCGGATCAAAGTTCATCGATTAATATCCCCTGAAAACGCCATGAAAAATAAAGATATTGTTGAGACGTGACCCAACTTTAGGTTCCCGTGGTGTTCTTGGCAACTAAAGAAACGCTAAGGCTCTATATCTTGAGCAAATACTCCCTGCTTGAGAGTCCCGCCTTTGATGCCGGATTGGTCCTTGAGCATTTGCGGTCATGTGAAGTAAATTTGCAATACGTCTTGTATGAGACGCAATACTTAAGTATTTCTCGCATTACTGCGAACTTATTGGGGTGGGTATGGGTATTGTTGCCGGAAAGAGCAAAAGCAGTCAGGAAGCCGAAACGCATGGACGGGGTGAAGTAATGAGGTGTCTCATCAAGGAAGATTTGGATAAAGACGGTCTCACCTTTGTGAAGGAACATCGCTCCCCTACTTGTAAGTTGGATGAAGTCAAAATACGTGTACTGGCCACTGCCGTATGCGGAACCGACAAGAGCATCTATACAAGCGCTCAGAGTGAGGGTATTCGCAATGAAATGCGTCGCTATCTGACGGACACTTCCTACCAACCTATAGTTGTAGGCCATGAATTCTGTGGGATTGTTGAGGAGGTCGGCGAAGCTGCTGCTTCGGCCAGCCTTTCCGCGCCGCAGCATATGCGCATTGAGAAGGGCGACTATGTCACCGCCGAAATGCATTTGTCTTGTGGACACTGTTTGCTTTGTCGCAGTGGTAACGAGCACATTTGCACCTCCGTGAAAGTAAAGGGCGTGCATCTTGATGGATGTTTCGCCGAGTCGGTTACTCTCCCTTACAAGAACGTCATAATGCTAGGTAAGGGAGGCGACACCTCGGTTATCCCTCCCAGAATCGGAGCTTTGCTGGATGCTTTTGGTAACGCAGTGCACACTGTTTCAGAAGCAGACGTGCGCGGTAAGTCAGTAGCCATTCTCGGTGCCGGTCCTCTGGGTCTGATGGCTGCCCTTCTTTGTCGAGACTTTGGGGCAGCGCGTATTTACCTTACCGAGGCCGCTGACGTAGAGCGTCGTTTTCGCCTGGCCTCGCAGTTCGGCGTCAAGTTTTGCTTTGATGTGGGTAAGGGTACCGACGAGCTTTACAGAGCCGTTGAAAAGTATGAAACCGGTGCCAATGGTGTAGACGTAGTCCTGGAAATGTCCGGCTCCCCAAGCGCCTATACCGATGCCTTCAAGATTGTCCGCAATGGCGGCACCGTAATTTTGCTCGGCATTGCCCGTAAGCCCCTCAATAATTTTGATATTGCTAATGGTGTCATATGGAAGGGCGTCACCGTGAAGGGAATCTTTGGTCGCAAAATGTTTGATACATGGGAGACAATGTTGCAATTGCTGAAAGCTGACCACAACGGACTGCAGGAGCGTATGTCTCGAATAATTTGCCCCGAAACCTGGGCGCTTGAAGACTACAAGACGGCTTTCGATTTGCTGGTGAGCGGCAAGGAGATGAAACTGGTCTTTACACCGCAGCAAGCCGGTTGAAACTCCTGATACGTTGAATGTTCTTCGTTTAATACCCTCAGTCTGTGTGGAGGCAAAATGAGTCAGTCCAAGGTGAAAGCCAAAAAGATGGGAGTAAAGTCTCTCTATCAAAATCTCGATAGCGAACTTAACAAGTCGCGGGAAGCCAAAACCTACAAGTACGAGGTACCGGTGGAAGGGCTTCAGGGCGGTGTTGTCCAGGCGGCCGGGCGCAGTCAAGTCATGCTTGCCTCAAATAACTATCTGGGTTTGGCTAATCACCCTCGTATTGTGGAAGCGGCAAGAAAGGGGCTGGAAAAGTACGGCTACGGACTGGCCTCTGTTAGATTCATTTGCGGCACTCAGAATATTCACCTGGAACTGGAAGAGCGCATCGCTCGCTTTCTCGGTGTTGAGTCTGCAATTTTGCATTCCTCATGCTTTGCCGCCAATGAGGCTTTCTTTACAGCTCTTGTCAGTGCCGATCTGGGCGAGACCGACTATCGGGATGTCATCTATTCCGATCAGCTCAACCATGCCAGTATTATCGATGGTATCAGACTTTCTCGCATTGCTGTCAAAACAACAGACCTGAGGGCCTACAAACACAATGATGTTGAGCAGCTTAAGTCCTGGCTTGCAGAGGATCAGGCCAAAGACTACAGGTTGTCCGTAATCGTCACTGACGGTGTGTTCAGTATGGAAGGCGAGTATGCGAACCTGGCCGATTTCGTCGACATTGCTAAACGAAACGATGCCCTGCTCTTTGTCGATGAATCTCACTCCACCGGAGTTCTGGGCGCCACTGGTCGTGGCACTCCCGAGCATTGTGGCGTGCACGGCAAAATCGATGTGATTTCCGGCACTCTCGGCAAGGCTCTTGGGGGCGCCGCCGGCGGCTTCATCGCCGGTAAGAAGGTGCTTGTGGACTATTTGAGACAGAAATCGAGACCTTACACGTTCTCCAATTCTCTACCGCCGGCAATTGTCTGTGCTGCCATTGAAGCGATCAATATGCTGGAGGAGGACAATTCTCTGGTCGAGAAACTGCACCAGAACACCGATTACTTCAGAAAGGAAGTTCAGCGCCTGGGCTTCACTATCTTGCCGGGAGTGCATCCGATTGTTCCGGTTATGGTGGGAGAAGCTTCTATTGCGCAGGATATGTCGAACCTGCTTCTTGATGAAGGCGTTTATGTGCGCGGCCTCTGGTACCCCGTCGTTCCGAAAGGTGAAGCGCGACTGCGTGTTCAGATATCGGCGGCCCATGAAGTAGAAGATCTGGATAGAGCTCTCAGTGCCTTCCAAAAGGTCGGCAAGAAGCTGGGAGTCGTCTGAGGAGACTTGGTGATTTTCGAGGAACCGGTGCAGTTTAGGCTGTACCGGTTTTTTGTATTGAGTCGGCCGGCAAATGGAACTTTGTCAGAAGGTCAGTGACGAAGTCTCTGGTGTTGAGGATGGGCTTAGTCCTGGATAACAGGCAGAGATCGAGGATAGTGGATTGTCCCTGCTTGCCTGACCAGGGGGCTTTCGTTTCTGCAGTCTGGGCCACTTGATTTAAATAGTTTCGCAGTGCCAGATACAGGGCGAGGTATTTTCTACTTATGCCTTGAAAGTAAGTTTTAATCAGCATTATAAAGTTTAGCCGGGCTGTTGAAAGCAACCTTAATAGATTGGCGTCGAGGCTTCCGGCAAGAGCTTCCTCAACATTTTCTTTGCGTAGCTCTTCTGAAAGGTCCTTTGGAATAGAAAGCGGATTGAGCCGGTTGGTGTTCTCTTCAGTTTCGAGTCGCTTGATTTTGCCGCCTGGTATTGAAATTACATGACCGGCCATTTCCAGATTGATGATGATAAAGTTGAGGGACGGAAAGTCAAGCCCAGTGTTTTCTAGCAGCTCATCAAAGTTCATGGGTGCACTTTTAAGAAGTTCCATAACCATCACTTCGTCGTTTGTCAGGGCCTGTTCTAGAATCGACTGCGAGGAATTGCTGTCAGCGAGGGCACCAAGTCTGGTTTGCTCCTCCGGCGTGAATGATGCTTCGCCTTCGCCTTCGTCTTCGGAGCATTGCGGTGTATCTTGGAATGCTGCCGTGGTCTTGCTCTGTTTCCGGTTTTCCTCTCTTTCTGATTTTTCCTCATCGGCCGGATGTCCAGAGCGCGGAGTCATAAGGCTGCGCTTTGTGAAGATGGGTTGGAATAGAAGTGAGGGTAGCGAAATCATGTCGGCAGTGGCTGTGCTCGTGGTGGAATCAAGAACCTGGAAAATGGAGTGAAAGATTTTTAGTGACGACGATTGTGCAATTCCAGCCAAGGTGCTGAACCAGTTGGAACTGAGAATCGCTCCGTGTTCGAAGAGCCAGATTGCCGCCAGCCAGGCTCGCAGTTTCCTCACCCTGTGAAAAATGGTTCCGGATGTCAGCCAACTGCGACCGCGGCAGCTGAGGCAACGATAGGTCCGAAGTTCTTGATCTATTGCTATGTCGCAGCAATTGCAATAGTGGCAGCGCAATAAATCTAGCTCTCTCATCCTATTGATGAGGAAATGCCAGCAAGATTCTTCTGTCGGGAAGCCATGGCTGAAAGACTCCCATGTCTCTCTGACGAATTGCTTTTGATCTTCTTCAAGACCGCTTGGCTGCTTGTCTCTATCTGTCATTGCGAAGTTCTCCCCGGAGTCTAAATAAGACAACGGAAAATACAGAGAAAAAGTTCAATCACCAGGTTTCGAATCAAAGTTAAACCGATATCGGTTTAGAAAACTCTAGCCGGAAGCAAATGGATGGTCGTCGAGGATAGGCTCGCTCAGTAGCCAGATTTGGACTACTTGACTATCTCGGCCATCCAGGCGCCGCCGCCATTAGTTTTGCCTTCCAGGCGCGGACCCTGATATTCGGATTCATTGACGTTGGCAACAGTGCCGCGAAACTCGAGTTTTCTCTCCGGCTTGGCCTTCCCTTTTGGTCCTTTGACGGCATTGTATTTGAGCACAAAGCGAATATTCGGGAACTTGTAATTACCGGAGAGGGTGAAGGTTTCTTTGGAATTTTTATCGATACCGTGTCCAACCAGCTTCTGTCCTTCTTGCTCCAGGTAGATGCTTGAGTGCACAGTCTTGAATTCAAACTCATAACCGGCGTCCCACTTACCGGAAAGGTGCGGTGCCTTGTTACCGGCTGCCGGATTCACCTGCGTATTAGCCGGGGGCGTATCCTGGGCCGGGGTTGGCGATGCCAGACCCTCTTTCTGTGCGTCCCAGCGTCCGCCAACAGTTTGCCCGCCCTTTGTGAGGCTGTAGGTGCCTGAGGCATACGGACCGCTGTAGGTCTCAGTCTTTGCCATTTCAAAGGTGCCCTGGTAGATGATGGGCGGCAAATTGGGGTTCTCATCCACATGGTAGCGCTTATGAAAAGTAATGGACGTTCCAGAGATGCTTCCTTTATCTATGACAAAGTTTTGGCTATCGTGGTCGTCGGTGCCGGTGCCCTGGAAGGTAGCGCCGGTTTGATTCAAGGTCATGTGGGCTGATTTCGGCTCACCACCGACCTCGTAGGAGACCTGCCAGGGTCCGCTCATATCCACGCTGGCGGCGCTGTTTCCGGTGTTACTTGGTGCTGAGGGGTTTTGAGCGTTAGGGCTGCCGGACAACTTGATGGTCTGGCAACCGGTCAATCCGAGGGTGAGTATGCCGGTGAGGAGAATCGATGCAAAAACATAATGCAAGTTGCGTTTGTCAGCCACCTGCCCTGAATCTCGACTCAATCTCCAGTCCCCCCGCTTCCGATTCAATCTAGTAAATCCTATTAGGAATTCTATATCCTGGCGGGAAAAATGTCTTGGTCCGGTTTCCCTCATCGAATTTCAGTGATTTTGCTGACAGCCAGGCCCAACCATGGGAAAAATACGAAGAAAAGAACATGAATTTTCGTTGACAAGCGGTGGCTCTGGCATCAGAATAGCAACAATTACTAGGCATTTGCCCCCAAGTCCAGTCCGTTTGTCGCCTAAAAACCTAAAACACAAGACTGGTCCGGTCATCGGGAGATATCTCTGCAATGGCAGAAGACGCCGTTAAAACTAAAGAAGATAAAGCGCCTGAGAAGCCGAAGGCCGTGGAAGCTGCCGCCACTACGGAGAAGGATGCAACCGCCAAACTTCAAGCGGATGCCGGTCATGTGCCGCCGCCCTCTGACGCTAGTAAGGCTGCAGGGTCGGACAATAAGTCAGCATCTGCCGATGCTTCTAAGGGTACCGACGGCAAAACTACCGACGGCAAAAATGCCGATGGCAAAACAGAGACCGGCGAGAAGGCGAAATCCGGCGACGATAAAGCCGAAGGTAATAAGGAAGGCGAAGAGCGCACCGCCGCAGAGCTTGCTTGCGAGATGTGGGACTGTTTGAAAAAGGACTATCTCGATGCCAAGTCCCGTGTCACGGGTCTGATGGGCTTTGCCCTACATCCGGAGATGGCGAAATCTGGAAAGACATTGCATATCGATGAGGCTAAGAAAGAGCCCTTGAAGGCCAGTGGCGCTCTTGATTTCAGTGTTCCATCCAAGCCGCTGACAGCAGGGCTTGCTGATACTTCCGGCCTCGTAACGCAAGCCACTGAGAAACCGGCACAGGCTCTCGCTAACAATACCGAAGCCACCGGACTGCTCAAGTTCGATGACTACAACATGGGCTTTTTCCACAGCGCGGATGCCAAAACCGCAACGGCGGTTGCACCGGATGCTCTGGCAACTGATGGTAAGGCTGATGCAGCCGACAAACTTAATGCGGCGCCTACGGATAATAGTGCTGCTACCGACAAGACCGCTGCGCCTGCCGACAAAGCTGACCCGGATGCCGGCAAGGCCTGGTATGAAACAGGCTTCACCGGCATGCTCTACAACGGCGGCAAGGCGGTAATCGACACGGCCGGCGACCTTACGTATTCGCTGTATAAAGGCAGCGGCATGAAAGACTTTTACGACACTAAAATCTCACCTCTCTGGGATAGTTACAGTGATGAGTTCGCTACTTCCCTTAAGAGCGACGGCAACTCCGTAAACGAAGTAGTGAAGAATCTCTCCGCTGAGAAAGGTGTAGTCGTGGAAACCGTCAAGAAAGACGGTGCTCTTGAATCTTGTACGGTCGGCGACAGCAGTACCTGCTGGCGCGGTACACCTCAGAAATTTGAACACACCACTTCCGACGGTGTTACTTTTAGCAAGGAAGGCCGCAATCTTGAGGTTTCTCTCAAAGGTGGCGATAAAGTGTCCGTAGTCAGGGGTGAGAAGGGTGCCCTTGACCAGACCATAACCAAGGCCAACGGCGATACGGTGAAACGGCTGCCGGACGGCACTTATGAACTTTACGATAAAGCAAACGATATCACTACCAGGGTCAAGGGCAGCGAGCAACTTGAGAAGACCTATGGTCAGACATTCAAGTACGTTCAAGATCTAACCATGGACACCAGGCAGTTGCGTCATCAGGAATACGAGCGCGCTCGCACCGGGCATCGTCCGGAAGCCGCTACGGCAGCCAGTGATGCTTTGAATGCACCGGGCAAGCAGGCGGTCGTCGATACCAAAGACGGCTCCACCATCAATAACGACCAGAGTAAGGCTCTCATGACCAGAGAGCGTTTGGAGATCATCCTCAGTAACGGTCAGGGTGGTGCCATCATTCAAGGCGACAAGGTGCAGATGACCGACTCCAAGGGTGAGCCCATTGTCGGGCAGTCCATGTCCTTGAAAGAGTTCATGGAAAAGAATCGTGGACAGTTCGGCGGTTGGAAAATCGCTTTCGATAATGGTGGTGTGGAAGCTGTCGATGCTGAAAACAGTGGTCGCAGATTGCGACTCGATAGGGCCAGCAGCGAGATTACAGCCAGTCAGGCTGCCACTACCGGACCAGACGCAGGCAAGACCATTTCTTCCGTCACTGCTGCCGATAACAAGCGCGTCATCGAATATAAAGGTGCTGATGATAAGCCCATTCAGACCACAACTGTAGATCCCAACCACCCCGAGCGGGGTATCGTTGAGCAGACTGCCGGTGAACAAGGTCACCGAGTCTTTGATCTGAGCAATCCCAATGATGTTAAGTTCAAGGAATACACCAGCCAGGACGAGAATCCCAGCACACTTAAGTACGAATTGGGCGAGCACTCCAGCTATTTCGACGGAGCCACGGTTAATCATGACACTGGTGAAGTCTTCTATGACAGCGCCAGTGGGGGACGTTACACCGTATTCAACAGCAGTCCGGAGTCTTATGCCGCAGCAACTTCAGCGGCAAACAGTGCCTCCTCTCACGGTGGTAGCGTGGCCAGTCAGGTCAATGCCGCCGTCTCGGCCGGTAACTTTACGTCGGACGCGTACAGAGGCTTAGCAATCGGTGCCATTGCCAACGTTGATGCTGCCATTCAGCAGTGCATGGTGACCGGAAACTTTGAAGGTTTCGGCAATCTTATTTCGACAAAAGACCGTCTGATAAATGCTCTTAACAGCCTCAACGATAAATCCAATAAATTCGATGATGCAAGCAAGCTTGGACTTTCCACCGAGCAGGCCAAGTATGTGGCTGAGAACACAGGCAATGGAAGCCTACACAAGGCCATCGAAGATGTAAAATACAGAGCCAGTGGTAGGAAGCCTGAGTCCTGGTAAGCTAAGCCCTGAGTGAAAAATCTCAGTCCGGGCGACCGCTGCTGCCTGTTAGCGCTGTCTTTCCTTTGCACTCCTAGACCTGGACGCCGGACTTCTGCTAGTCTGAGTCTCTGTAACCGTTTGGGTGCTCCTCTCCGGACGCAAGACCCATATACAAGGTTTATTCCTACCGGTTTTGTGGGAATGTATGTAGTCGGTTAGTAGCTTAGGAGCAAGATTGTGGCTATTCCCATGAACACCCCAGTCACCGTTCTCTTGATGAGCGGCGAGCAGGTGGACGGTGAGGTCGCAATGATCGACCAGAGCACTTATTTGTGCTTGCGCCGGGAAGGGGAAACGCTCTACCTGCCCTGGTCGGCTATTAAATGCGTGAGAGGACCGGCTTTGCCGGAACGCGGCATGGGTTCAAACTTACCGCAGGGACGCTACACCACCACCACTTGAATATATTTTGCCCGGACTGGAACGCCATCTTTATCAGTCTGTGCGTGCTGCGATAGCCTGTTAATGTTCGGGCAGAACCTTTTGTCTAATGGTCTGCATTTTCGGTTGCCCTGGCTTCGGTACCGTCGGCTCTCCTTAAGCGGTCAGCCTTCTATCTGCCACCTATCGGTGAGGGCGTTGGCATCCATCCACTGTCTGATTCTCAGGCAGGAGCGGGAGCGCAGGAAATGTTCAAGGGTTCCCACCAACTCTCGGCTCTTTAAGATCACCTTGAAGCTTGAAAGCAGATGCGGACTCTCGAAAGCCATGTCCAGGACTCTCTTAAGTGACTGATCTTCGATGGACTTCTGAAAGTCTCTCAAATCTCCTTTCAGTTGTTTGGCATCGGGCTTTGGCAGGTACAGATAGCGCTCTTTGTTCTTTTCGATTTCGTCCGTCAGTTCTCTCAAGTCAAAGAGGTTTCGGTTGACCATCTTTACTGCACCGGTGGTGGTATCGAAATAATAGAGATTATCGGGAGAATCGTCTTCCCATGCCGCGATCAATTCTTCCAGATCAAAGCTTCTACCCTGCTTCTCGCTCTCTCTTTCCTCCAGGTCTTCTTCATCGAGGAAGTCATCATCATCATCGTCGTCATCAAATTTAGGATCGAATTCGTTCCTGGGCATGGTTAATTTAATTCCTGTCTTTCAATTTCAGTATGCTGCCTTTAGCGTACGAAGCGCTCATAGGCGGCTTTGATATCTTTGTCCCGGGGGTTTTGTTCGTAGGCGATCTTGAGTTCGGCTTCCCCTGCTTTGCGTTTGCCGAATTTTTCAATGAGCAGCATGCCCAGGCGATAGTGGGCTTCCGAATCGGCGAAATTTTGCTGGCAGGACTGGGTGAGGAGTTTCTCCGCCTCTTTGTAGTCTTTGAATTCAGTAATCAAAAGAGTAGCCAGGGCCGTCCGATAGACCGATTTTCCCGTTTCCATACCGGCCGCTTTCTCCAGCTCCGTGCGGGCGGTCTTGCTCTCCTGGAATTTCTGCCAGTTGATGAGACCAAGGTGTAACCAGGCATCAGCGTTGTTCGGATCCATTTTTACAGCATCTTTGTAGGAGATGCGGGCATCCGAGAATTTACTGAGGGAGCGTTCTTGTAGTTGGCCGAGGGCATCGGCGGCCTGCGAATACCTGGGATTGATAGCCAGGGCTGCGCGCAATTCGCTTTCTGCCGCCCCATAGTCTTTGAAGAGACGTTCTTTTATCAAGGCCAGACCCAAATGTGCTTCGGCATTCTTGGGGCTTATCTTGAGCGCTTTTAGATAGAGGTCGTTGGATTCGTTGTAGACATTTTTGTGTTGCACAAGCAGATCTGCCAGTGCCACCATAGCTTCGAAGTACTGAGGGTCCGCCTCCAGGGCTTTGCGATAGTCTCGTTCCGCTTCCTGTATGCGCCCGCGTTTATGCCAGAGGAAGTTGGCCATCAAGTAATTAGGCACGGCAGCGCTCTGCCCGCTACCAAGCTCGATTCCCTTCTTCAGCTCCACTTCCGCTTCTTCCAGACGTGCTTTGTCGGCTGACAGTACATGACCCAGTTCACTATGCAAACGTGGGTTGGCCGGAGAATGTTCAATGGCCTTGCGAAATTCCTTTTCTGCCTCTTTGTAGTTGTTTCTGGCGCTGTAGAGAAGGTGTCCCAGGGCTGTTCTCGCTTCAAAGTCATCATCGTCGCTGGCTATGGCTTTTTTGAATAGACTTTCGGCCTCGTCGTAATTCTGGTGGTGCACTTCCAGCAGGCGCCCCAGGTTAACCAGCGCTCTCGTGTTGAGTGGATTGAGTTCCAGTGCCTTTCGATACTCTTTTTCGGCCTGGTCTACCCGGTTGAATTTGAATTCGTTGATGTAGCCGTAGAGGTTGTGGGCCATCGAATTGAAGGGGTCCAGACTGATAGCCAGTTGCACCTGTCGCATGGCCTCATCGGTATTGTTCAGTCTTAAATTGGCCATGGCCAGAGCTTCACGCCCCTGGGAAGACTCTTTGTCGTTGACCACCGCTCGTCTGGCATTGTCGAGCATCTCGTTGAATCGCCCCTGGCTGTCGTACAGGCGAGAGAGCACTATGTAGCCTTCTACCGTGCCCGGATTGGCCTTGCCGGCCAGTTCAAATTCATGAATGGCGTCCCAGACCTTGTTCTCCTGCGCCAGTTTGTTTCCCAGGCGGATGTGTTCACCATATGCAGTCAGGTCGATTGCACCTGTTCCGACTTTAGAGCCAGCGGTTGCTCTGGCCGGACCCTCGGAAGTCGGTACGGTCAGCGGTGCTTCCTTTGTCACCGAGGGCGGTACTGCCAGGTTCAAGGGGGGACCGGCGAATATGCCGGCCATAATTGGTGTCTGTACTTCGCCTTTGTCTTTGAGAACTGAGGACTGCACCTTGCTGCGCATGGTGTTGAACACTTTGTCGATGTCGTAGGTGCCGCCGCCTTCTTTCAGAGTGTCGATCAAATAGCGCGTGAAGTAGCTGTTCCTCAAGTCATCCGACTCCCAGGCTTTCTGATTGGCGGTGGAAGAAGAAATTACTACCGAACCGATACCCTGGGAAACTGCTTGTACATTGGCATTTGTCCTGTACATTCCCTTGTGACCCTGGGCGCCGGCGCCGCTATAGCAAGTGTCCAGGACCAGTACAATGCGCTTGGTGTGCACACGTTTCTTGATTTTCTGAACGATTTCATTGAGTTCGATACCGGTGGCAAAAAGCTTTCGCACCTGAGTATCGTAGGCAATCAGATAATTGATACCGTCCAGGTCGGCGCCGGATGGGGAACCGTGGGTAGATAGATAAACTAGAACCAGGTCGTTGCTGTCTGCCGCATGGGGTAGAAAGGAGTCTCCCAGCGTATCCAGAATGTTTACCTTGCTGGCATCGCTGTTGAGCAAGAGCTTGACGTGGTCACGGCTAAATTTGCCGCCGTTTGGATCAATCAAATAGTCGTAAAAGTCTCGCGCATCCTTGCTGGCGTATTTTAGGTGCGGTACGGAAGGATCTATGAAATCGGAAATGCCTATTACTACTGCCCATTTGTCTTCGATGGGACTGTTTAGCCCCAGGTTACTGGAGCCGGCGCCAGGCAGTCTGGACACAGGGCTGTTAGTCTTGGGCGAGCCTGGCATTGCACCAGTGGAAACAGCCCCTCTGGACCCGGCTATGGTTCCGGCACCGGCTCTGACCGGGTTGGCGGCCAGCGCTGCCTGTGATGAGCCAAGTTTCGCGAACCGACCGGCCAGGCAATTCTCTCCGCCCGGCCATTTTTGCCCGAGCAGAAACGGACCGGGACCTGGTATTAGCAATGCCAGGGCCAGGCAGAGTGCTGACAGGGGGCGCGTCAGTCGGGGCGAGAGCTTGTCTTGGGCCACGTGAGAACTCCAATTGGGGTTGGAATGCACATTAACGAATTCTTGGAAAACTGCTTTTCTCGGGAATTCGCCAGTGCTGAGAGCAAAACAGCCTTATTTTGTCTTTTTTATCAGTTTTAAACGTGGAGTGCGTCTAATCTTGTCCAAGGTTCAGGCGGGCAGGTGGTTTCAGCAGCGTTTCCCTGTTTTGCCGGTTTCTGCTTTTATAATTTGAGGTTCGCCCACCGGAGCCCCAAGGCGCGAGGAAAAGGCCATCACTGAGTGCAAAACGCTACCCCCAAGTCTGCTCATCCCGGATCACAGCAACTTTCGGTGTACCTTTTGCGGGCACTGCTGTCATACCTGGCCGGTGCCGGTGACAGAGTCGGATGTTGAGCGTATCAGTCTGGTGACGGGGCGCTCTATCGAAGACCTGCCCCTGGTTTCTCTTTCTGAGCAGGAGCGCCGGAGCGCAGGGCTCTTCGGGTTCACTCGAGCCCTGACCAAGACCGGCGGCCGCTGTTCCTTTCTCGATAGTGAGGGGCTATGCAGTTTGCACTCTCAGGCTAAACCCAGTATGTGCAGCCTCTTCCCTTTCACCTTCCTCCATTGCCCGGAAGGGGTGCTTTGCGGATTGAGCTTCGCCTCAAATGGTGTATTGCTTAACGCCGGACCGCCTCTGACCGAGCAGCATGACTTACTACTTTCCATGTTTGATTTGTTTGAGCGGCTCAATCCCGGACTCAGGGACGAGAGTATGCGTGGTTTTGAAAACCTCCGCCTGGCCTCCGACTTGCCTCTTGCCTATGATCTCTATTTACCCTTGCAAAGGGCGCTGGAAGAAAGCCTGGAACCGCTTTTCCTTAATCCGCCCTATGCTGTTCTACCGCTTCTGGCGCGCCTTTTCCAGAACCTTCGCCTCATGGCATATGACTACGCCGGTGAGAAAAACATTCGCGCCTCCTCTGAATTTCTCTTTGAAGGTGAGAAGAGCGATGCCTATATGATTTCTACTTATCTGGAGTTCTTTTTTCCCCAGTCTCACTCACCTGACATTATGGTTCCGGAGCATTTGCTAATTTCTTCCCTGGCTGAGCTGGTAGAGCAGGAGCCGCGACTCCGCGATCTGCCCGGTGCCGGCCGGCTCAAACACTTGCGGCTGGAGCGCATCAACCTGCCTGCGGAGGTGGAAGAACTGTTCCTTCGGTATGTCTATATGCGAGTTTTTACCCGTCTTTATTTTGGTCCGGGTTATAGCTCCCTATCCCTTGTCAGCGGCTTGGGTCATTTGTTTCTCATGGTTCTACTGGCCCATTTGAAGTTTAAGCTGGATGTACTGGCCCTGGCGCACCAACCCTCCTCTTCCGCGGCTGTCTCCATAGCCGGGGAAGCGATTAGACTGGTGGAAAGCAAGTGGTCCTCCCTTCGCTACACCTCCCCGAACAGCCGTCATATGCTTGAGTTCTTCTTTCTCGATCCGGAGCGCCCCCTTCGAATGCTTGACCTCGCTTACTAGTGTTATTATTTAGCCATGCCTGATATTCCAGAAAATGTGCCCATTTACATCGCCTCCGATCACGACGAGGACAACGAACCTGCTCCCGAGAAGTCGGGCGCTGCTGCTTCCAGCGCTGAGTCAAAGCGGCGGTCTCTGATGGAAGATCGCTCGGCCGGGAACTGGCAACCCTACACCAAGGATATTACGGTCAAAAATGAGGAAGGGCAGTCTTCCGGTAGCTCTTCTTCCGGTAGCTCTTCCGTTAAAGCAAAGCCTTCCGAGACCCAGACCGGCGATAAGACCGTTATGCCGGCCGGCGCGCAGACGGTTTATGTGAAGAAGAAGACCATGGAGATTCTGCTTCTTGTGACCGCTGTGAATATGTTGGCCGTTGGTCTCTGGGCCGGCAACCAGCTATTGCCTCATGCCCCCGTCACATCCAGTATCGATCCTGTTTTTGCCAATCTTTTTGATAGCAAGAGCAAGATTGCTCCAGCCAATATTATGTCCGACATCGTGGCGCGCACAAATCCTTGTGTCGTAACGCTCGATATCAGAATGATACCGAAGATGGTGGCGAGCCCGGACGGTGCCGAGCAGTATAATAATCCCTCGTCCGAGATGATGCCGAATCAGGCTACCGGTCTAATCATCAGGTCTGATGGTTATATATTGACTTGTGCTCATGCTTTCAAGAATTTTGAGACCATCGACGTCACTTTCCATAATCACAAAACGATGGAAGCAAAACTGATCGGTAAGGACGATTTTACCGATCTGGCTGTGGTTAAGGTCGAGGCGGAGAATCTTCCGGTTCTCAAATTTGCCGACATCAGTGAGGTGAGACCGGGTGACTGGGTCGTAGCGGTCGGATCTCCGGTCGGTCTTGATCATACAGTCACCACCGGGGTGGTCAGTGCCGCCGATCGCTCTTTGCAGGAAGTGAACAATAACAGGGTAGGGTTGATTCAACATGATGCTTTGCTCTATATCGGCAGTTCCGGCGGTCCTCTGCTCAATATCAAAGGCGAAGTGATTGGTATCAATGCCGCCGTCCGTGGTGGCACACCCGGAATTAGTTTTTCGGTGCCGGCCGATGCCGCTGCCTATGTCTCCCGTGAACTCGTCGCTCATGGTTCCATTGCCAGACCTTATATGGGATTGGTCATGGAAGATGTAGATCCGAATATGACTCGCTCCCTGACCTTGCCCTCATCGTCGGTGGCGGTAAGGGTGACGAGAGTGGAGGCGAAAGGACCGGCTGAGGCTGCTGGCCTCAAGGCCGGCGACCTGATTCTCAAAGTTAAAGGCGTGCTCGTGCGTCGAGCGCAGGAAGTGCGCACCCTCACCCGTGATGATAAGCCGGGTAAGGTGATTGAATTGATTGTGAAGAGAGAAGGTAAGGAGTTGCCCATCAACCTTGAACTGGGTGACTTCGCCAAGTTTAGACCACACGGCTGATAATCAGGGTTGGCTTTCCCTTATGTCTTGAGACGGCTCAGGAGTATGCCCATGTCCGATCAAACTGAACCTGTCATTGACTGCTCTCGTTTAAAGAGGTTGGATCAACAGGGGAAATTGGAGTTACTGGAGCCGCTGCACGGTTGGTCCATAAATGCTGATGGTAAGCTCTGCCGTACTTTTGTCTTGCAGAATTTTGCCGAGTCCCTGGCCCTGGCCAATTTGGTAGGTGCGGTAGCGGAAGAAATTGGTCACCATCCGGATCTGCTGGTGCGCTGGGGGTCTCTGTCCGTCGAGATATTTACTCATTCACTCTCCCATGAGAATAATGCCGCGCTTACTGAAGCTGACTTTTTCCTAGCCGCTCGCATTAACGAATTGAGAGCCTGAAGATTATCAGTGGGGGCGCGATAAGAAGGCGTAACCGACACAAGCCATAATTACAATCAGGATCACTGCCACCATCCAGGCCGGCGTTGAAGGCATGTTGTACATCTCGGCTTTGTTGGGAGAGGGCCTGAGATTGACGTCGCTGCGTGGTTTGGGAGTTGGCAAAGGTGGTGGCGGCGCAGAGGGATCGGCTGGTGGTCTGGCCACCTTTTCCATTTCCGTAGTGACAGCCTTGGGAGTAGGAATGGCATCCAGGTCTCCCCACTTAGAGGCTCCCTCGCCAGGTGCAGCAGCAGCTGGTTCTGGTGCAGGAGCAGGAGCTGGTGCTGGTGCAGGAGCTGGTGCTGGTGCCGGAGCCGGTGCTGGAACTGGAGCCGGAGCCGGTGCTGGAACTGGAGCCGGTGCTGGAGCCGGAACCGGAACTGGTGCAGGTGCAGGTGCAGGTGCTGCTCCATTGGCTTTTGGTGTTGGTATGGAGTCCAGATCGCCCCAGCGTGAACCGCCTTCAGGAGCCGGGGCCGGCATGGGACCAGGCATCGGTGCCGGAACTGCATCCTGCTGCTGCTGGGCCTGTGCTTGGATCATTTCCCTGGCTGCGGATACATCGATGTCCTGTCTGGGCATCTGTCCGATATTGATCTCGCCAGTCGCTTCCTGCGCTTTGGCCGCTGCTTTGGGGGTAGGGATGGAGTCCAGATCGCCCCACTTTGAGCCGCCGGCCGCCGGAGCGGGTTCAGGGGCGGTAGCCGGAGCTGGAGCTGGTACTGGAGCAGGAGCTGGTACCGGAGCCGGAGCGGCAGCCGGAGCCGTTCCGTTGAGTCTAGCTACCAGATTCTGCAATTGCTGCGCGGCCGTCTCCGGTCGCACCACATCCAGGGCGCCGAGGTTGAGGGCCGCTCTGATAATGTCAGGAGCAACCCCGTTTGCCGAGGCCAGCAGATTTGCCTGCGGAAACATATTTCTTACTTCGGCGATCAAATCGATGGCTTTGTCCGGCTCGTCCTCGAGATCAATCCAGATCAGTTTGCCGCCTACTTTTATGGCTTGCTCTACGGCTCTTGTGCCGTTTACAAGACCAACGGTAGCCAGGTACTTGAGCCCTGGTTCCGCCTTGATCATTTTCTCCAGAACATCCTGTCTGGATTCGCCGCCATCACAAACCAATAAGGTCGGTATGCTCACGCTTGACAAGCCCCTTCATTGCCAGTGCCACGTTGATAGTTTACACCGTCTGTCCCGGTGCCAGGTTGTTATCGAGAGTGAAGCCCATAAGTCTGCCATTGGTTTCCAACATGCGTTTCCGCATCTCTTCTACCGACATGCCCCCCATCTCCAGGTCTTTGTACATACCCAGAAGCTGTAATGAGGACATCAAGCAAAGATTTTTCTTGCCGGCAAATTCCTGAAGGGCCGGGGTGAAATCAGGATCGGTTCTCTCCGCCGGTGTTTTGCTGAACCAGGTTTGAGCCAGGAGAATACCTTTCGGTTCAATTTCATACTCGTCCCAGAAGGCAATGACTGATTCAGCCAGTTGGGCTATCTCTGAACGGTTGGCCGCTCCGGGGCTGCGCACCACTCTGGCAATGGCGTCAATCTGATCGCCGCGTGAAAGCCACAATTCACCGGGATTGGAGCGAGAGGGAGAGACTGTCCACCCCAGCCGTGACAATACTTCCTGGGAAGCCGCCAAAAGAGGATCGTTTTCGCCGGTGAGAAGCACGTGTTTGAGACCTTCAATGGCTCTGATTCTGGAGTCGAGGGCGGAAATACGCAACTGCATCTGTCTCAGCTGTTCCATCATCTGTCCATGCTCGCCCTTGAGAGCATCGACATAAGGGAAGGAGAAGTCCTGAGTCCAGGTGAGATTCATTGTTTGCGTGAGTTCTTCCATTTTTATCATTAGTTCCTTAGCGGGCGAGGGAGTGTCTGGATCTTCTTGCAAATCAGGCAGTGGGGGTAAAGCCTGATTTGAATTGCTACCGTTACCATTGCCGGGCGAGACGGTGGGTGAGGGAGCTGGTGGAGGAGCCACAAAAGCCGGTGGTGCTTTCGCTTCCGGTTGTGGTGCCGCCGGAGGAGTGAAAGCGGGAGCTTTGCCCGGTGCCGCAGCCCAGGCTGGAGTAGGCGCAGGCTTGGGTGGTTCGAGCGGTGGCGCCGGTACGGCGGCCGGCGGTGCGGGCTGTTGCATCATCGGTGGTGCCTGATTGAGCGGCGGCGCTGGTGGCGCTTGTTGCGCCTGCAGCGCCTGTAGATTTGGCGCCGGCTGACTTGGCATTTCTTTTATAGGTTCGGTGACGGGGACCGTCGCCTGCGGTATCACCACTGGCGGTGCGAGAACCGCCGGGGCGGGCTCCTCCGCCATCAACGAGGCCGGTAAGGGCGGTAGCTCCGGCTGGGGTGGTGGGCTGGGAGGAACGAACGTAGCAGCAGGCATGGCTGGTGCAAACGTTGCGGGCGGTTCGGGAGCCACGGCAGGCATGGCTGGTACAAATGTTGCCGGCGGTGTGTTGACTGCCGGCGCTTCAGGCTGCGAGGGGCTTTCCCTGACCGGTTCCGGCGTCAAAAGGTCAGGCTGACCGAGGAGTTCGGCCTGATAAGTAGGTTGAATTATTTCCTGGGCCACATCCAGTGCCGGAATCGATTCCTGGGTGGAAGTGGCGTCGAAAGCGCTCTGGTCATTAGCGGGAGAGCCGGATTCAGTGCCTGATAGCCAGGCCGGACCGACCGGTGCCGAGGCTGGGCTTTCCGGTAGACTGGTCTGACCCAGGGACTGCACTATAGATCTGAGACTGCCTCGACCCTCGCTAGTTCGAACTTCCGATTCGGGAGGAGCTGCAAAAATATCCGGTGCTTCACTCTGGTCTGCATCTGTATTCTGTTGTAGAGCAGACGGCTTCGCCGCAGCTTGAAATTCAGCCGCTTCCGCCGCCGCTTGCGAGGCAGCAGCTGCCACTTCCTCTTCCTTGAGGAATTCAAAAGTCTGACGAAACTCATCCATGCTCATGGAAGTGGCCGGTTTATCCGGACGCTGTGGCGTGATATCGCCTTCTATTGGTGCGGATGGAGAACTCTTAGGGTTGATTTCTTCTTCTTCCTGGTGGATGAGCATGTCTTTTATCATGCCGTTAAGCAACTGATTCTGCGCCTCTTCCGGTGACGACTCAGCTTTTACATCAGCTGGGGGATGCACCATTTGTAGTTGTTCGAGCATGGAAGGACTTACTACAGGCTCGGAAGTTACATCGATGGCCTCTGAAACATCAAGGGTCGCGCTGCTTTCGCTCTGCTTGAGTTGCTCGTTTATTTTGGTCATGGGGGTCTGAACCGGCGGTTTGCCTGGTTCTCTGGTTGCCGACTCAATTTCATTGGCTTGCTGTACCAACTGCCTGGCAGTTTCAGCAAATTCCGACAGGTCCATATCGGCGGTAGCTCGCTTCAGCTCGAAGCCGGCCACCGCTGCGTTCGAATTTTCCGCAGGTATGGCGGTGGAAGACTGGGATGAATCTATATCGATCACATCCGCCAGATTCATGGTCGGTGCTGCTGCGGGAGCCGCAACTTCCGGTTGGTCCTGCACCGAGGTCGTCTGGTCATCGATCTTCTTCGATAGTTCCATGGAGGCCATGATAATTTTGTCGAGATCGAGCGTGTCATCAATTGATGAATCAGCCTGCTCGGAGGGCGGCGTCGGTGGGCTGGTTGTGGCGATGGCCGCCAGCGTGAAGGGCGGTCTATCCTGAGATTCTTGAATCGGTTCTGAAGGAGCCGCTACAGCCATGGGCTCTTCCATGCCGACTGGCACCGGGACTGCTTCCGATTGTGGTACTGCCGGCGGTGATGATTCGAATTCTTTACTGAGGCGCTCGGCCTCCATTGATACCGACTTGAGTATATCTTCAGCCGTAACTTTCGCTACTTCGGGGCTGGCTGCAGCCGGCGCGGACGGTTCCAATTCGTCGTCATCGTCATCATCAAGGAGTCCCTTATTGGCAAAAAGTGATTTGAGGGCACCTTTGGGCGCTTGCTTGACCTCGGGTTTTTTGTCTGCGGTCGGCTGTGCCGGGGGGGTTGGTTCAGTCAAGGGAGCCGTTCCTATGTTGATGTCTGATTTAGGTGTTTCAATTTGATCCAGGATCTTGAGTGAGTCTTCTGCGCTGGCAACCAGTTGGGAAAGGTCGAGAGATTCTAATGGGGGCGGGCTGCTTTGAGCACTGGAGCCGGGCTTGGTGTTTTGATACCACTTATTGACTCCTTCCATGAGGACTTTGTCGAAGTCAGGTGAATAGGGCGCAGGCAGGAAGATAACTTTACCGCCTTTGTCCCCGGCCCAGAACTGTGCGGCGATACATTTTTTTGGTCCGGCTGTTGCCAGCACCGAATAGTTGCTGGAAAGGAAGTCGGTTCTGATAATTGTGTTCCATTCAATGCCGGGGAGATGCAAGTAATCGGCCATCTCGGAGAGTTCGCCTTCTTCCGTGGGCTCCACTATGCGACCATGGCTGACGGCGCTCATCTGTCTGGGGCCTTTGCCCTCCGGTACTTTGGCGGAAGGGGCATAAACCGAGAGCCAGTCGTAATTGTCCACTGAAATAGTCGGTCCGGCCAAAATGAAAGGTCGGCACAAGAAGTAAATTAGGAGACCGCCCTGGGTGAGGAAGGGTATCAGCTCCTCCAGGCGGGCATCCGACTCGTTGATCAATTCCTGAATCAATGCGTCGTCCGGCACGTTCAGTTGATTGATGCCTTCTTGTAGGAAGTGATTTATACGCCTTGCCGCCTCCGGCCCTTTGTCAAAGAGATGCAAAAGGCTGACCGGATTTGCAATTATCACTTGATAATGCTCAAGCGACTTGGCTTGCCCAAGGTTGAGGTACGATTCTTCGCCATAGCCCGGGCAATTTAATCTCAGCACCCGGTCTTTATCTATAGACATCCTCTTTTCCCTTTCACGGTACCCCGCTCTCACTCAGATGGCACAGGTCGGATTGCCAAGCTGAAAAGTAGAGGGTAACTCCCCATGTCTTATACCCACTATTCAAAAGGCAAACGCTAAAAAGCAGTGAGTTTGATGTCAAGTCAAGGAACCGCTTCCCGCCTGCCAAAAGAAAAAACCCGGTTGCCCGGGTTTTTTTTATAAGCCACTGACCCTCAAAAGAGAGGAATGCTTATTCGAGCTCTTTGTCGAGGCTGAAGGCAGCCAGGGAGAAGGGCTTCTCTACGCTGTTGGAGAATGCGTTTTTACCGCCGTAGTAGAGACCTTCACCGGTTCCGACCAGGAGACCGAAGGGGAGACCGAAGATGGAACCGAATACTTTCGGGGGAATGTGGTCTTTGCCACCCATTTTATCGGCGAAGTTGCCGGTGTATTCGATTACGCGGTTGGAACTTCTGCGGGCAATCGCAACCGGGATACCAATCACCAGACCGCTGGCGATGCTGGCGGCGCGTACCGGGAAGAGCACGGCGTTGCTGGCCATGTCTTTGGGTTCATCAGCAAGGGCTTGTACGTTTACGGTCGATGCCAGGGCGGCAACGGCCAATACGGCACAGGTCAAAGCTTTCAAATTGTTGCGATTTTTCACTGGGAGTCCTCCATCCATTCAGGTGAATTAGTTGATTTGATTGAATCTGGCAGAGCTTGGCGAGATACTAGTAATGTTAGTGCGTCTCATGATAGCACTGGTTCAGCCCGTTGGTACCACATCCGTACCCGGGTCTTGCTAAGATTGTACTTTTAAAGCTGCCAAGTATTTGATTCTATATGCATTGGATGCCCGGGGGATCGCCTTTACAATGTCTTCCATGAAAAACAGGACTGCCGGAGCCGACGATAAAGAGGCTTCCTTCGCCGTAGGCGACCAGATTGAGGCTGTCAAAGAGTCTGAACTGCTTACCGCGGACGGCTCTTCAGCCGCCAGTTCAGAAATAGCTAAGGTAGACGAGGCGGCGCCGGATAAGCACAAGTCGGTTTACCACCGAAAGGGCTTCGGCCTTAAGGATGAGGTAGAAGGCGAACTCAAGAAAGAGTACGAGTCGGATTTAGTTGCCGAGCTGCGAGCCTCCGGAAACGTAATATCCCGCAATGGAATGACCATTAAGTTGGCTGAAGCTTTTGGATTTTGCTGGGGGGTGGATCGGGCTGTTTCCATGGCCTATGAAACGCGCAAACACTTCCCCGACCGGCGCATCTGGATCACCAACGAGATCATTCACAATCCTGTGGTAAACGCTAATTTGCGGGAAATGGGCATTGAGTTTTTGGGAGTGCGGAGTGATGGCAGCAAGGACTTTTCTTCCATCGGCCGGGGTGACGTGGTGATCTTGCCTGCCTTTGGTGCTTCAGTAGAAGAAATGAGAATAATAGAAGGTCGCAATTGTGAAATTGTCGATACCACCTGCCCGTGGGTGTCAAGGGTATGGAATCGAGTGGTTAAATATGCTGCCGGCTTTGACCATGGTTATACAGCCATTATTCATGGCAAGCCGAACCATGAAGAAACCGTGGCCACCGCTTCCCGCGCTCATTGTTACTTGATAGTTCGCAATATAGAGGAAGCCGGTCTGGTTGCTTCTTACATCCTTTCTGGAGTTGATGGGGCCGGCGGCGATCGGGAAGCCTTCATGAAACGCTTCCAGGATGCCGTATCACCCGGCTTTGACCCTGATGTGCACTTGCAGTCTATCGGCATTGCTAATCAAACCACTATGCTGAAAGGCGAAACCGAACAAATAGGCAAGCTTTTTGAGAAGACTATGTTGCAGAAATACGGTCCTCTTTCCATCGATAAACATTTCATCAGTCCCGGTGATACCATTTGCGATGCCACGCAGGAGAGGCAGGATGCCATGCTCAAACTGGTGGATGAGAAACTGGATCTGATGCTCGTGATTGGCGGCTTCAATTCTTCCAACACCGGTCATTTGCAAGAAATAGCCGAGAAAAGTCATTTGCCCTCCTACCATATCGACGGACCCGACTGCATAGGCCCTGGTAATCAAATTCGTTTCAAACCCTTGGATGGCGACGATTGTCAGAGTAAAGTCAACTTCTTGCCGGCCGGCGATGTGACGATTGGTCTTACTGCTGGTGCTTCCACCCCGGATCAGTTGGTGGCGCAGGTGCTCGATAAACTATTTTCCATCAGGCAGTGACCCGTTTTCGAAAGTAGCTTTGATAATCTCGGCGGCAATACTCATGCCATGCCCGCAAGCTGTTGCGATACGGGGAAAGCTGCCGTTAACTATGTCACCACCGGCGAAAACGGTGGGCAGCATGCGCTCCTCCTTATCAAAGGCGTGCAGGGCTGAGTCCACCACCACATGCCCTTTCTCTAATAAGAGGCTATCGGCTAAAAATTCCGTGTTCGGCAGGTAGCCTACTTTTACGGCCAGCCAGTCGGCCTGGCGAGTCTGCCTCCCACCGCCGTCCATGGTCTCGATGTCGACCGTAATTTTGCCGGTTTGGGCGTTCCTGGCCAGAGCCACAACCTGACTTCCCAGGAAAACTTCCAAATTGGGCAAATTGGAAACTTTTGCGATCACATCCGGTCTGGCCTTGAGGTGCTTGTTACGATGGATGAGGATTACATTCTTCATTTGAGGCGCCACCGCCAGTAGTTTCAGCAGTGCGCTGTCGCCGCCGCCAATTACCACGGCGGTGTCACCGTCTTCACCCTTGCCGTGATAATAGACTGCTGGCTCACATTCCGCTTGTCCGGGTAGTTGCAGCCGCCGCTCTCTATAGCCGGTACAAAAGACCACTCTCTCTCCGCACACGGTCAAGTCTTTTGCTTGCACGGTGGATTTCAGTTGCAGTTCGTTTGTCCGGGCGTCGAACTTTGCCACCTGGTAATTGGGCAAATAGGTAAGGCTCACCCCGTCCTCTCCGGCTCGTTCCGCAGCAGCAAGAAGGGCTTCCTTCATATCTTTACCGGCTGTTCTTCCCGTTACCTTATAACCACCGGCAAAGTTGGTTATGGGTGAGGGAATGCTGGGAAGCTGACCGCCCATGTCCGGTGCCGCATCAATCAGTAATACTTCGATACGCGCTTCCAGGAGTCCTAAAGCCACGCTCACCCCAGCCGGTCCTGCACCGGCAATGACCACTGGATAGCAATTCTTACTTAGAGCTTCCTTCATGGTGGGTTCCCTTTTGATACCGGTTTACCTGTGGTTTCAGGTTCGCTTGGGGTGTGAATTAGACTGGCATGATGCGCTGAATTTTGTTAGAGTTTGCCTGCCTGTAGAGACCGCGCTTTAGTAGTTTAAGCCGTAGGGCGAGAAAGTCTAAAGGGGCGAGCAGGCATTGCCATATTTTTAAGGTTATTTCCGTGAATTCAGATCAAAAAAGCGGTAGAGAACAGGGTTGTGAAGACAGTCTCTTTCTTAGAGCATTGCGCCTTGAAGCGACTGAGCGGACTCCCGTGTGGCTGATGAGGCAGGCCGGCCGCTATCAAGAGTCCTATCGAAAGGTGCGGGAGAAGGTTGATTTCTTAAGCCTTTGCCATAATAGCCAGTTGGCGGCCCAGGTGACTGTGCAGGCTGTGGATGAACTTGGCGTTGACGCCGGTATCATTTTTGCCGACATACTCTTGCCTCTGGAGTGTATGGGAAGCGGACTGCGTTTTGCCAAAGGCGACGGTCCTGTCCTTGATAACCCGATCCGGTCAGCCGGTGACGTAGAGCGATTGCAAGAGTTTGATGTAGAGGAAGGTCTTGGCTATGTCTTTCAGTCGGTTCGTAATTTCATTGCGGAAAGACCGACGGTGCCTCTCATTGGTTTTGCCGGGGCTCCTTTTACGCTCGCTTCATATTTGATTGAAGGCGGCTCATCCAGGCATTTTGATAAGACCAAAGCTTTTATGTATTGCCAGCCTGAGGCATTTGAGAAGTTGATGGTTCTCTTAACCAATATGACCATTGCCTATCTGCAGGGGCAGAAACAGGCCGGCGCCCATTGTTTGATGTTGTTCGACAGTTGGGTGGGAGCTTTGAGCCGGCACGATTTTGCTCGCCATGTTTTGCCGCACAGCCGACGAATTGTAAAGGCAGTTTCCGGACCGACCATTTACTTCGGTACCTCCTGTGGTGGCATGCTCGATCTCATGAGCGAGGCCGGCTCCACCGCCCTTGGTGTGGATTGGCGCAGCGATATGGCTGCTGCCTGGAGCGCTATCGGTCATGACCGCGCCGTGATGGGAAATCTCGACCCCTGTGTTCTACTGGCCGGGCGTGAAGAGATAGCCGCTCAGGTCGATCTTATATTGCAACAAACCGGTGCCAGACCGGGACATATTTTCAATCTGGGGCACGGTATCCTGCAAAACACCAGTCAGGAGAATGTCCGTTTCCTGGTTGATACGGTGAAAGAAAGGTCTCAGGCTCTGCGTGGAGAGAGCCGCACAATTGGAATGAAGCGGTAGATGATGGTGGAAGTCAGTAAGGAAGAGAGAGTTGGGCCTCGGCGCGTTGCCATTATCGGTGGTGGCATCTCCGGCCTGGTGACGGCCTACCGCCTGCGGCAGCAAGCCGGCCGTCAATCTGAAAAGCTGGAAATTACTCTTTATGAGGCTTCACCGCGCCTGGGCGGAGTCATCGAATCCCTCAGGTGGCAGGATTGCTTGATTGAAAGCGGGCCTGATTCTTTCATAACCAATAAGCCCTTTCTACTGGATCTCGCTAAAGAATTGAATCTCAGTGATCGGATTGTGAAAGTGCAGAGCGAGGGCGGTGGTGCGTTGGTTTATAGCGGCGGGCGTATGCACTCCGTGCCGGACGGTTTTGTTATGTTGGCTCCCTCCAAACTACTACCTTTTGCTGCAAGCGGCATCCTCAGCCCGGCAGGAAAAATGCGGGCACTTATGGAGATGGTGATACCCCAACGGAAAGTAGAAACTCCATCCGGTGCCGATGAAAGCCTGGCTGACTTTGTGCGCAGGCGCTTCGGAGCTGAGGTTCTGGATAAACTGGCTCAGCCTATGGTGGCCGGTATTTATGTGGGGGATGCCGAGAAGTTGAGCGCGCAGAGCGTGGCGGCGCGTTTTCTGGAAATGGAGCAAACTAAAGGCAGCGTCATTCGGGCCTTGATGAAGAATCGCGAAAAGTCTTCCGGTGCTCGATATGGACTCTTTGCCAGTTTCGACGGCGGCATCGGCACGCTTGTGGAAGCTTTGCTTGCTAATTTGCCGGATGTGGAGTTGCGCCGCGGTTGTGCCGTTCGTCGGATTGAGAGGAAAGGCGCCGGTTACCTTCTGAAAAGCGATGCCGACGAGGCCTACTACGACCGGCTGGTGATGGCTTGTCCGGCAGCCAGTGCTTCTTCTCTGCTGTCCGAGGTCAACCCTGCTCTTGCCTCTCAACTGGCTAAGATTCAGTCGGCTTCTTCTGTAGTGGTCAATTTCGTTTTTGAAAAGGAAGCGCTGGCTTCTCTTGAGAAGCGATTCGGTCGTACCTTCGGGGCCGTGATTCCCTTGAAAGAGAGAAAAGCCTCTAATTTGACCTTGATTGCCTTTAGTTTTGCCAGCAATAAATATCCTCTGCGAGCCCCTGACAAGGAGATCATCGTGCGAGCCTTCCTTGGCGGTGTGGGGGAGGAAGACACTCTGGCACAGGCTGACGATGTCTTGCTCCGACTGGCCGAGGAGGACTTGAATCGCTTGCTTGCGCCCACTAGACCAGCCCATTATCGCCGGGTGCACCGCTGGCCTGCTTCCATGCCTCAGTACAACCTGGGTCATGAAGCTCTATTGGCTGAGATCGAGGAAACTGTTGCCGACCAGCCCGGACTTTATTTGACCGGTGCTTCCTACCGGGGCGTCGGCATTCCGGATTGTGTTAACAGCGCAAACCTGTGCGCAAAAAAACTAATGGCCGAGCTTGCCGAGAGCGTGTATAAATATTAGGTCCGTAAGCCTATGTAATATCCCCTGTAAGATCCCGTCCAAGATCCTGTGGAAGAGCCAGCTTTAATGAGTGTCAAGCCTAATGCCGATAAAGCCAAGAGCCCAAAAGGCGCCACTTCAGCGGGACCGGTTAGCCTGCCCTCCGAAAGGAAAGGTTCCTGGGTAAAGGTTAAGGGCGGCCCGGTGGTGGCCGTGGTGGACATGGGCACCAACTCCTTCCATATGATCGTCTGTCAGGCCTCGCCCGAAAAGGACCACTTTGAGGTACTGGCTAAAGTTAAGGAGGCGGTACCGTTTTTTCGCCGCTCCCTCAGCGCACATTATATTGATGAGCAGGCCCTCCGTTCGGCTCTGCGCATACTGCGGGATATGCTCAAGAACGCCCGTGAACATGGCGCTTCCTACACCATGGCGGTGGCAACTTCGGCGGTACGGGAGTCGAAGAACGGCGAGGAATGCCTTCGCCGCATTCGGGCCGAGCTGAAGATGGATGCCCGCATGATTTCCGGCAAAGAAGAAGCGCGCTTGATTTATCTGGGCTTCCTCTTTTTCCTTACTCAGTTTATGCCCCATATGAAAGGGCGTTTTTGTATCGTGGATATAGGCGGCGGTAGTACCGAACTTATTGTGGGAGACGAAAAGCGCATCTATTTTGCGGAGTCTTACAAACTGGGTGCGGCTCGCCTTACCCAGCGGTTTTTCAAAAAAGGTGAAGTGACCCCTCAAACCGTGCAAGATCTGCATAACGAGGTGCGCGGGGTTTTGCGTCCTGCTGCCAGCGGCATCAGCGCGGCCGGAGGTTTCGATACCCTGGTGGGGACCTCCGGCACTATTCAGGCTCTGGCCAAACTGGACAGGGTATCCAGCGGCAATCCCCATGCGGAATTAGCCGGCTGGACCATACCGCTTGTGCGCCTGGAAAAGCTGGTGGACTACATCAAGGCTTTTGCCCTCAAGGGTGAAAAACCCAAGGGTGTGAGTGCCGATCGCAATGAGACCATTCTTGCCGGCGCCATTGTACTGATGGAGACCATGAAGGCTCTGGGAGCAGGAGAACTCAAAGTTTCCCCCCATGCTTTGCGGGAAGGGGTTGTGGTCGATCGCTTCCTGCAGACAGGCTGGCTGGATGCCGGTCTGACCATGCACCGAGATCCTCGCTCCATGAGTGTGTTGAATCTTTTGGAGAAGTATCAGGGTAGCTTCGAGCATGCCCAACAGGTAGCCTTTCTAAGCCAGCTCCTTTTCACTCAGACCCGTGGCATTTTGCACAATCACCCGGAAGAAGTGGGACATTTGCTCTGGTCGGCCTCCATGCTGCATGATCTGGGGATGTTTGTCAGTCGCAATGGGCACCACAAGCACTCTTACTATTTGATCAAGAACGGCGGGCTTCTAGGTCATTCTGAGGAAGAAGTGGCGATTATAGCGGCCATCGCCCGCTATCACAGAGGCTCGGAGCCCAAGGTGACCCACGAAGCCTGGTACACCCTCGACCTGGAAGGGCGTAAATTGGTCCATGACCTGGCCGCTTTCCTGCGCATCGCCGAGGCCCTTGATCGATCGCACCGGCAAGTGGTGCGCGACTTGCGGGTGATGGTCAATGCTTCCCATCGTGACAATAAAGTCCTGAATTTGCTATTGTCTTTGCACGAAGCCGAAACGGCCCAGTCTGAAATCTGGGCGCTGGGTGAGAAGAAGGCCTTTTTCGAAATGCATTTTCAGGTCAGTCTTGATGTTCTGGTGCAGGCTGATGCTCTTGTAAGCGCGCCGCCGAATGATTGAGGTTGATGGTAGCGCATCTGGTGCTGCCGGCAAAAGGCCGGCAGCGCAGGCAAACTGGTGAGACTAATTCTACATTGAGGAAGAGCACATGAAATCATCGATCCTTGTCTATGCCGCCCTGGCTATGCCACTTTTAGCCGCCGTCGGTATTCCCTTTTCCCCTTCTTGCCTGGCGCAGAATCAGTCCGGCGGACTTATTCCTATGGGTAATACCAATATGCCGGCCGGACAGTACATGATGACCAATATGAACTCAGGGCAGTCTTATTATGTGCTGGTGAACGGCACTGGTCAGCTTCTTGTTCAAGACCCCCGCGCCCTGCAATTCAACGTGCAGCCAATAGCTGCTGCCACTACTGCTGGTGCAGGAAGCACCGCTCAACCGGCCCAACCCAATGCACCGGCAACTTCGGGAGGCGGCTTCAGTAGCATTTTAAAGCAAGGCCTGGACACATTCTTGCAGACCAGAACTCAGCCTGCCCAATAAGCGCTTATCTGGTGGGGCTGCTCTTGCCGGCCACCATATTGCTTGTGTGGCTGTAGTTCCTTACATGAAGGTTCGAATCGAGGCTGAGTCTGGGTCCGTTGTCGCTCTGGGCCTGTTTGCTCAAGCCCAGGACAGTGTCGGCCATACTGCCTCCACCGCCGCCTCCGGACATTCGCGCTACTCTTTGTTTGGCTGCCTCTCTTATGCGATTAGCCTCTTCTCTGGCCGGTTCCAAGATGGAGTTTGCCACCCGATCGGGTACACCCACACCGGCTTCACCAGTAGGTTCATGCTTTTCGTTCGTGTAATAAACTCGCCAGTTGCCCGTGCTGTTTAGATTGGAAATTCTTTTCTGGGCGTCGTCCAGCACCTGATCGGCCTGCTTGTCGGCGTCTGCGAGAATGCGCGCTCTTTCCGTCTGCATTTGCGCGGAGCGGCTGGCATCAAGAGCCTGGGCCCGGCTGGCCATGTCTTCAAAGATACTTTGCTGCGCCACGGCAGGGTTGAGCTGCTTGGCTTTGGCCGGTGGTTCACCATAGGCCGGCATGTAAGCTAACCTGGCCAGGGCGTTCTGGCAATGGCCGGCCGTGGTTTTGTCAGGTTTAAGCGATAACACGGCTTGATATTGGGTTCTCGCTTCTGCGTATTCGCCCAACTGCACCAGGATATTGGCTAAATGATAATGGGCCGGATAATAGCCTTTGTTGTGTTTGATAAAGGTGAATAGATGCATGCGGGCCACATCGAGTTCCCCGGCGCTGTATGCATCCAGACCTTTTTGAAAACGCTCTTGTTCGAAAGCTCCGGCGCTCTCGCTCTGACAGAAAAGGAACAGCATGGCCAAGACCATTGCCGATGCTTTGAGGTTGTTCTGCATATAGGCTCCTGATGAGGCAGAGGTAACCGGTTTCCAAGGGTAGCCCACAGAATAACGGTCCCTGTCACTTTCTTCAAGAGGGGAAAATACTATAGTTGGCAATTTTAACTTAGTGCGCTTCTTTCCTGGGCGAGCCTGCGCCTGCTGCATGGGCCAGTTTGGCATGCCTGGTTTCAGCCAGTTCCTTAACATGCTTGAGGCGCGTATTCAGCTTTTTGACTGCCACTGCATTGACCATAGCGCGGGGGACCGGTATGCCCATATCCAGGTTGGTGGTTAAGTCAAGCCGGGTGTGCTTTTCGTCTATGACGGTCAAGACCCAGGAGCCTTCCATGGCCTTGAAGCGATCAGACTTGATCATTTTGTAGTCGATACGCTCCAGGGGTACTTCCTTATTTACCATCTGACAGACGGCAGAACCAATTACCGGGATGAAGGTGAATTTCTGCTCCAGCTTGCACTCATTTTTGCCCTGCTCCAGCACTTTGCTGTACGCCAGATCAGGATCGCTGTTTCGTTCGTCGTGTACGGCAGTCCAGACCACTTCCACGGGGGCGGCAATCTCCACTGAGCCCGTGGCCCACTGAGAGTTATCCCGGGCTTCTATCTTGTCCAGCTCTGAGACCTTTTCGTGCTTTTCCCTTTTGGCATTCTTGGCTTCAGCTTCAGGGACGGCCGTCAGCCAGCAAGAGAAAAGGCTGACAGAGATGGTCAGAAAAGATATCAGGTTTTTCATTTGGTACCGGCTTTGCAAGCGTTGTAAAGACTTCAAACAATGATATTAGCATCGGCTCACCAGGTTGCAAATAATATTTGCTCAGACACCGATGGGAAAGAAACTCGGTACCAACCGACGCCACTTCAGCTTCTTGGCATAATCTTTGTAGTTGTCGCCGAAGGTTTTTATGAGCAGTTCTTCTTCGTATTTGGCCCGGTTCAACCAGAGTGGTGCCACCACAAAGAGTGAAAGTCCGAGGCTTATGGGGGAAAGTGCTGCTACGGAAGCGCCAACCAGGGATTGAATGATACCGGAATAGGCCGGGTGCATAACAAATTTCAGGAGTCCAGTATCTTTGACTTTCTGGCCGTCCAAAAGTTCCGCGTCAGTAGAGAAGGCCTCACCCAGGGAATACCAGCCGCCTATCATAAAGACCAGACCGCTTACCATGATGGCCACGCCCAGCCAGGAGACGGCAATCAATGCCCCCGGATCCCCTGTGGTGAGAGTGAACACCGGGGTAGCTAAAGGCGGGTTCATATGCTTGTTGAAAGTGAAGGTACTTACGAAGATGGCCGCAATATTCAGAAGCGATACCAGTTGCGGTGCTCTCTGGATGAGAAAGTTAGACTCGTAGAAAACGCCTTTCCCGCGTCTGGAGAAGCCCTTCGCCAGAACCGGCGTAGAGACTATAACTGCCACCGTGGCCAGTGCTACGACCGCCCAGCTGGGGGCATGAAAGAATTGCGGGTTCATTGTACCTTTGCTCCCTTGATTGTGAAGACTTCCTCTGCCAGTCCAAGATTACCTCTGAAACTCATCCAGCGCGAGTGGCTTACGAGCTTACCCTCTTCAAAGTCCCACCACTCCACCGGCAACATTGTTTTTGGATGCACGGCCACACGTTTGTATATATCGCTCATGGCTCGATCGTGAAAGATTTCCAGCACATGTACTCTGTCGCCGGTCTGACCGAAGGAAATCGGTTCGGCGCTGACTCTTGCCACCTTTCCTTCTTGCAAGAAAATTTTCAGCGCCTGAGCAAGAGAAGTCAGGTCCGACTCCACCATGGGGTGTCCGTTGGCGGAGCGCAGCATGCCGGAATTGGGTGCCAGGTCTATGACAAAAAAGCCCAGCCCGCCTCCTGCTTTCGCCTTGACTTTGCCGTCCCGGCCAAGCACCGCCACCGAGCCACGGCGGAAACTGCCGGTCTCCTCCAGTCGAATCAGTTTGGGTTTCTTGAAGTAGAAACGTCCGGCCTCCACCACTTTGCCGTGTTTGAAGGCGGTCATTTCAAATTCGAACACGTAATCATCATAGGCGTCGGCACTGGCATACATCCTGTCGATGAATACCTGACCGTCCGTGGCGTTTTGCTGTTTCAAGGGGCTGACCATGGCTAGAGTCATGCCGGCGCTGCTCCTGCTTTGACTTTCCTTACCGGCCGCTCTTGTTTGAGGGACCGAAAGAAGAGAGAGAGAGAGGGTGAGGATGAGACTAAGGTAGGGGAAGTTTTTTTGCACTTGCGTTACTCAGTTTTGTCTTTCTTGACGAAAGCGGGGGGTTCTCCAGACAGCAATCAAGCATTCAAGTATTTCCGTTACGGCCAGGTCTGTACTTTTAGTGGTTTCATTAAAAGTATCTTCACTACCTTCTGCTTCCGTCTCTGTGAATAGAAGCAGGCGCTTCATCCAGATGGCATGTCTGGTGTTTGGCTTGGCGTGCAGGCGCAGCCACCTTAAGCCGGCCTCGATGGACTCCCGTCCGTATTGCTCTTCTCTTTCCATGAAGTAGCTTTCGAAGGCACTGAGGGCGGCTCTGGCAAACTGGGTGGCGGCTAACTCCGCCGTTATGACGGCCAGGACAGCCTGGGCCGGACTGCCCTGGCGGCAGTAATAACGCATGCGCCTGGTCAGGCGCACAAAACTGGTTTCTCCCGTAGTAGCAGTGGCTGGCTCTTGCTTGCTCTTTAAATTAGATTCAGCCGCTTGCACGACTTGCTTCATCTCTTCCTCGCTCAAGCCGGCCAATTGGCACTGACTTAAGTAAAGGTTTTGATAGTGGCGCTCATCATCGGCAAGCTGGCTCAGTAACTTCAAACCGGCCTCGAGATTTTTGCGGCAGCCGTGATGCGGGAGTTGCTCCAGTTTGGTGCGCACGGCAGATATATTGTCGGGCAGTTCTTTCACGAAGGGCCACAGTAAAAGACAAATTTCTTTACCAGCTTTCAGGTCGCCCTGGCGAACACAGTCCACAAAAGAGCTATCACTGAGGGCATCGGCCAGTTCCCTGGACACATAGGAGAGCTTCTCGCCGGTGGAAAGAGAGGCGATGCTTTCCACTTTCAGGGGTCTACTGATGGTGCCGGCATTGTTTTGCCTGGATTGCAAAAAATTGTCGTGCAAAAGTTCTTCCTCGCGGGTTCGCCCGATTACCGGCGGCGAATTTTATACTTTACTACGTAGGACCCTTGCTTTTCCGAGACCTGCCAGGATGTTAAACTTTTCACCAGTCCTGCCTTAACTCCTTGAGACACCCCTTGAAAGATCTCGTATCCACGCCCCTGCCGCCCATAGCTGGAGTGCCTCAGATTCAGCCGGAGCTGACCAAGCTTCGCATGTCCGATGGGGTGGACCTTTTTGCCCGAATTTGGAAAGGCAAGAGCGGTGCTCCGGTTGTGCTCTATTTACATGGCATTGAGGGGCACAGTCAGTGGTTTGAGAACACGGCCAGCTATCTTAATAGCCGTGGGATTTCTATTATTGCTCCCGACAGGCGGGGCTCCGGTTTGAATCCCCGTGACCGTGGCAACATGACAAGCTACAAGGGCTACCTGACCGACCTGGAAGTGATTTTGCGGAAAGCAGCCTTTGACTTTGTCGGTCATCCCATAATTGTTCTGGGCAATTGTTGGGGGGCGAAAGCGGCCAGCGTCATCGCTCAAAAAGATTACAAACCTGTAAGCGGCGAACTGAATTTGCCGATTGCCGGTCTCGTACTCACCAGTCCGGGGATATATACAAAGGTTGATTACGGCGCCGGAACAAAGTTTCAGATTGCTTACAATTCACTGCTGGGCGGTGAAACTTCACACCGTAAGTGGCCGATTCCCATTGAAATAGCCATGTTCACAGACAATCCAACCTTTCAGGGCTTTCTCAGCCGGGACACGCTGCGCCTGACCGAAGCCACATCGTCCTTCTTTGTGGAGTCCTTCAAGCTTTCGCGCCTGGCTGAAAAAGCTACAGGCATCGAGATGCCGCTTCTCATTTTGCAAGCCGGTTCCGACATAATCGTTGATGTGGAAAAGGTCCAGGGTTGGTTCAGCAAGATTAAGTCCGGCACCAAGGACATGAGAATTTTCCCGGACGCGCATCATACCCTGGATTTTGACGTCAACTGGTTCAAGGAATACACCCATGTGCTGGCTGAATGGATACTGGCTCGGACTCCTGTGGTCACCTGATGCAAATTAAGAGCATTGTCTCCCGACCGGTGAGATTGCCCTTTCGTTTCTCTTTCGGTCACAGTTTGGCCAGTCGCAATTTCTCACGAAATATTGTTGTGGAAGTAGCTATTGCTGCGGGGGAGGGCATGGTCACCGGGCTGGGTGAGTCTGTTCCGCGAGAGTATGTTACCGGAGAAACTGTTGAGTCGGCCCTCGCCGTTATCAATGAAGTTTTGGCGCCGTCCCTTCTGGGGCGCTCCTTTGCGGCAGTAGATCAACTCCTGGAGGCCCTGGAAGCCCTTTTCTATCAAGAGCGGCTGGATGAAAGACCGCTGGGAGCCGCGTTTTGCGCAGTAGAGCTGGCTCTTCTAGATGCTTGTGCCAGGATTCTGGGTTTGCCTTTCTATCTGATGCCCGCCTACCTGGCTCGTTTCAGCCGGCTTTCCGCAGCCGCCTCCGCTCTGGACCGGACGCTCTGGAACCTGGAGCTACCCTGGAGTGAACGGGTTTTCCGCTACGGTGGGGTGGTGCCTTTCGGCAAGCGAAGGGTGCTCGAGACTTTGTTGAGAGCCTATAAAGCTTATGGCTTTCAGACCGTGAAATTGAAGGTTGGTGATGATATCGATGAAGATCTGGTCAAGATCAAGCTGGCCCGTTCAATTCTCGGACCGGCGGTGAAACTGCGCATAGACGCCAATTGCGCCTGGAATTTCGACCTGGCGTGTCGGGCCATGGAGCGCTTTCGACCCCTGGGGGTGGTTTCGCTGGAGCAGCCGTTGCCGCGCCTGGACACCGAGGGGTTGGCCCGGCTACAGGCTTGCTTGCCGGAGGCAATAGTCGTCGACGAGTCCCTTACCACCCTCAAGGAGGCGCAAAGACTGATAGAGCTAAAGGCTTGCCGGGCTTTCAATATAAGAATTTCTAAGGTGGGTGGCATTGTGGCTGCAATGAAGCTGGTTGAGCTGGCCCGCCAGGCTTCTTTAGAATGTCATCTGGGCGCGCAGGTGGGTGAGTCTGGTATTCTCGCCAGTGCACAGAAGCATCTGGCCCATGCCGTGCCAGATCTTTTTGCAAATGTGGAAGGGGCGATGAATCTCTTTCTTCTCAAAAGAGACCTGACCAGAGAGTGCCTGACCGTACCTTTTGGTGCCGTGGTGAGCGCTCGCCCACCCGAGCGGGAGAATCTGGGTCTGGCAGTAAATTTGAAGCGAGAGTCCCTGTTGAAATTGATGGAAGCATGCCCTTGAAAGTGTCGGATTGGAAGAACCTTGATGTTATAGCCGGGCAGTATTTGCGACGTGCTACTCATGTGCAGCGCTTTTACAACGGACTGAAAAGTTGTGCTAAGACTCAGGAAGAGAAGTTGCTTTCCATAGTGCGCCGTAATCGAAACTCGGCTTTCGGCAGGGCCCACAATTTTGACCGCATCAACAGCGTGGAAGATTACAGGCGGCTGGTGCCGCCTTCCAACTATGAGTATTTCGAGCCTTATATCGAGGAATTGAAGCGGGGCAAGGGTAACCAACTGACTTGCCAGGAACCTTTTATGTTTGCCACTACTAGTGGTACTACTGCCAGACCTAAGTTCGTACCGATCACGCCCTCACACGTGGAGGACTACACTCATGCCTTCCAGGTCCACAATTATCATCTGGTCAAAGATATGCCGGGGGGCGCTCTCGGTAAATTTCTGATTATTACGTCCAATGATGAGGAAGGCCGCACCGAGGGCGGTTTGCCCTATGGCGCTGTTTCGGGCATGCTCAATAAGCGTCAGTCGCCTGTGATTCGTCGGCATTTCGCCCTGCCTTTTGAACTGTGCAAGGTCAAGGATGTAGATGCGAAGTATTATCTACTTTTACGTGCGGCCCTGGTTCAGAACGTCACCGCCATGTTGGCTTGCAACCCATCGAGCTTGCTTTTGCTTGCCGATCAGATGAAGGAGCGCGCCGAGTCATTGCTTGCCGATATACATGACGGCACTATCAACAAGGCTTTTGTGTCTCAGGTACCGTCCTATATTCTGGATGCCTTCGCGCCATATTTGAAGCCCTCGCCGGAGCGCGCCGGGGCCTTGCTCAAATTGATTGAGGAACACGGTCGACTTAAGCCCTGCCATGTCTTCCCGGATCTGGCCGTATTATCTTGCTGGAAGGGCGGACCCATGGGTTTCTATCTGGAACAGATGAGCGAGTTTTATGGCCACTTGAAGATACGCGACTTCGGCTATATGGCTTCGGAAGGACGGGGCACTGTGCCTATCTCCTCCGAGGGAGCGGGTGGACCGCTGGCCGTCACTTCCCACTTCTTCGAATTCGTGCATGAAGATGATATCGATAAAGACAATAAGCGTTTTTATATGGCACATGAATTGAAGCCCGGACTGAGATATTTCATCTTCTTTACCACCAATGCCGGACTCTATCGCTATAACATCAATGACTTGATGCTGGTGGAGTCGATGCTCTTTCAGACGCCCGTGCTCAGTTTTGTACGCAAAGGCGGTGGGGTGAGCTCCGTCACCGGAGAGAAAATCACCGAGGAGCAGGTTCTATCGGCGCTGCGTACTACGGTGGCTGCTTTGAGTCTGTCCGAGATCAAGCACTTCACCGCCGAAGCGGTGCTGGACAGACCGCCTCACTACCAGTGTTATGCCGAAGTGGAACAGGGCAGCGAGCGCATTGAATTTGCAGAAGACTTTCAAGAAGACTTTCTCAACTGTTTCGATGCTCAGCTTAAAACCATGAATCCCGAGTACGCCGACAAGCGCGACAGCAAGCGCCTTGGCCGTCCCCGCCTGAAGCTGCTTGCACCTGGTACCTATGCCCGCTTGAGACAACAGAGGGTGATGGAAGGGGCGCCGGAAGCGCAGGTGAAGATACCCCTTCTCAGTCCCTCCGGCTTCAGCAGTCGGCTTAGTTCCATCGCCGCGACTACTTCCCTCACCAGTGGAGGCCTGGCATGAACGGCGCTTTGAAAGTAGGTGTGAGCGGCGCCACTGGTATGGTCGGTCGAAGCGTGGTGTCAACCCTGGCTCAAGCCGGACATTCGGTTCTGGCCCTGGCTCGTTCTCCCCAGCCGGCTCTCTTTCCAGGGCTGCCTGCAGTCAGCTTTGCCGCGGCCGACCTCACCACCGTCGACCCTTTGGAATTGCAAAGCCTATGCAAGGGGCTCGATGTTCTGGTGCATGCCGCCGGTTTCGTAGATCCCCTGGCCGGAAGGGAAGAGGTCTTTGCCATAAATCTGGGGGGTACTAGAAAGATCTTTGAGGCCGCCACCGCCGCCGGTGTGAGGCAGTTCATTCACATCAGCTCTCTTTCTGTAATAACCGGGCAGGAAGATCAGTTTGACCTGGATGAGAGTGCGCCGCTTAGACGTTGCGGCGAAGCCTATGCCGATTCGAAAGTGGAGAGCGAGGAATTTATCAGTAAGCAGACAGGACCCATGGTCTGGACAATTCTGCGCCCTGGTTTCATCTATGGTGAAGGTGAAAGAAGCTGGCTGCCCAGGGTAATTGCTTCCATCAGGGGCGGACAGGCCGTGCTTGTGGATGGCGGTAAGAGGCAAACCAATGTCGTCTATGCCGGTAATTTGAGCAGGGCCGTCATGCTCTGCCTGTTGAATGAGAAAAGTTATGGTCAGGTCTTCAATATTACCGACGGAGAGCCGGTAACCAAGAAACAGCTTTTTGATGCCGTTGCCGACGCTTGCGGCTGCCCTCGCATCAAAAAGGATCTGCCTCGCTGGTTCTTGCAGCCGGTTTGTACCCTTGTCACTGCCTTTGCCCGCGGTGCCTCCGGCCCGGTGCGCGCCGGTCTGGCTCGCTTCTCCCCGGCTGCTTTTCGCCTGGTGGCCGTCAATCAGGGGTTCAGCATCAAGAAAGCGCAAACCGTGCTCGGCTATCCGGATAAACATTGTTTGCCCTTTGCCGAGGCCATGCACTTGACTCTTAAGTCGTTCCAATAGACCTGGTGAGGGAGAACCATGTACGGATTGATGATCAAAGGCGAAGGTAAAGGTAAAGGGGAAACGCTCTCTGGCGTTAAGCATTTTCTGGTGGATTACGCTCATCGTCACTCACATCCGGTTAATGCCCTCTTGCATATAGTCGGCGTGCCGCTTGCCTCTTTCGGATTTTATAAACTGCTTTTTCAGCGCGGTCAAAACTGGGTCGGCACAGGGGCGGCCTGTTTGATTCTAGGATACTGGCTGCAGTATCTAGGTCATAAGAAGCAAGGCAATGAAGTGGGAGAGGTGACTTTGATCCGACACCTGCTAAGGAAGATCAATAGATGACTGCTTCCGTATTGGTGGATGGTGCCAGCGGTTATCTGGGTTTGCATCTGGTACAGGCTCTCCTGCAGGACGGATTTCAGGTGAGAGCCCTGGTGCGTCCCCAGTCCGGTCAAACCGATCGAGAACAATTAAAGACTCTTGGTGCCGAGGTTTTTGTCGCTCCGCTGGCGGAGGAAGTTTCCGCCGCCGAAGCCCTGATCTTGGATAGAGCCTTCGCCGGTGCGGACTTTGCAGTGCACTTGATTGGCTCGATTGCTCCCGGTCGGCAGGAGAGTTTCGGGAGCCTTCATCCGCAGGCTGCCGCGGTCTTTGCTGCCAGGGCTAAACAAGCTGCCGTCAAAAGAGCGGCCATTGTCACCGCTCTTGGTGCCAGCCAGACCTCCAGGAGTCTTTACCTGCATTCCAAGGCCGAAGCGGAGGAAGTAGTATGCAGTGTCCTGGGCCCTGAAACGGTTGCAATTTTCAGACCCTCTTTAATAATTGGCAGGAAAGTTGGTGGTCGAGACAGCAAACTCGTCAATCGCTACAGGCAATTGATCAGAACCAGACCGCTGGTGCCGCTCATCAATGGCGGCAAAAACCTTCTGGAGCCGGTCTTTGTCGGGGATCTGACCCGGTGCATCACGGCTGCCCTGAAACTGCCGCCGGCCCAGGGAACGGGTGTATTTGAGATTGGCGGCCCCAATCGTGTCACGATGAGGGAGTTCGTGGAGGCTCTGGCGGCCTCGTGCTCTAGTTCGGTTAGGTTTCTCAACTTGCCCTATGCAGTGGCGAGAACCCTGGCTCATCTCTCGGAGAAAATCTCGGATGTGCCGGTCTTGAGCGTGGACCAGGCCTATCTTGCCACCATGGATAATGTCACGAAAGAGAACCGCTTGCCCTCTCTCTTGTCTGGAGTGCCAACAGATTTGCAGGCGGCCCTGGCTACTTACGGAAGCCTTTGAACCATGTTCGACGCAGACCAGAAACGGCTAGTGCTGGTAACCGGAGCCACTGGTTTTCTGGGGCGTCACCTGGTGCCGGCCTTGCTTCGACAACCTGAGAATCATGTGCTGACTTTCGGGCGTTCAGCGCCGGATGGTCGGCAATCGGGAGCCGGGCATGAGCACATTCTCGGTGCCATAGAAAATCGCCATGATGTGGAGCGGGCTTTTTCTCTCAAGCCTCAACTTGTCTTTCATATGGCGGGGCTTGTTTCTTATCGTCACTCTGATGCTCAGAGGCAAAGGCAGGTGAATGTCGAAGGCACGCGCAATGTTATGGAACTGGCCCTTGCCGCCGGTACTGAAAGGGTTGTGCATACGAGTTCCATAGCCGCTCTTGGAATTCCGTCTTTGCCAGGTGAAATTGCGGACGAAGGTCTTGCCTACAATCTTGCCGGCCTCGGGCTCAGTTATTGTGATACGAAACATGAAGCGGAATTGGTAGTGCTGGAGAATTTCAGGCGCGGTTTGAATGTGGTCATGCTCAACCCCGGCATTATCTTCGGGGAGGGCGACAGCCACGGTCATCATCACGCCATATTTCGAGCTATGAGTCGGGGTGGCCTCCTGGCTGTGCCTTCCGGGGGCATTCCTTTCTCAGATATCGTAGACGTGGTTGATGCCCACCTGGCAGCCATTGAACAAGGGCGGGCGGGTGAGCGTTACAGTCTGGTCAGTGCCAATTTGAGCTTCATGGAAGCGGCCCGGATCTTCGCCGAGCTTTACCGCACCGAGGCCCCCCGCTTTGTTTATCCCGATTTACTGGTGCAAAGTCTGGGCACTCTGGCGGAAACTTTTTCCGAGGTTTCTAAGCAGCTTGGTCTGCCCCTTCGCTTCAGTCTGACCAGGCAGCAAGCCTGGCTCAGTTGCAAGAAGATTTTCTTCAGTAATGAGAAAGCTCGCCGGGAACTTGGTTTCCTTCCCACACCTTTTGCCGAGACCATCAAACGCACGGCCCCTTACTATCTAGCCAGATAACCGGCACCGCCCTTCAGTGTGAAGTGAGCGTGAAGTATTTATGGGGTAGTATGCCCTTGATAAACTGGTGTTAGACTGGGGTTTGTAGGGGTAAAATAAGTAGTGGATTTGGTTTCCGTTAAGTGAAGGGGGAGAAGACGTGGTAAGCAGCACTATGACCACCAGTATGGACTCAGATGCGCCCAAGAGTTCGGCATCTGATAAACCATATCCCTGGATTATTTCGCCTTTCATCGATTTCTTCTTCATAATCGGCGGCGGTGCTCTCATTTTCTTTGCCGTCAACTATCTCTACCTGGGTTGGACTATCCCCACCAATTTGACTGATCCGGCTTCCTTCTGGCTGATTACCATAGGCTTTCTCTCCCAGCATCTCTTTGCCGATTCTCACAACAGCGCCACCTACTTGCGCATCTGGGGCTCGGCGGAAGACCAGGCGCGCTTCAAGTTCCATCGTACCTGGCTGGCCTATTCCACCATTCCCATGTTTATACTGGGTCTTTCGGTGCCGGGTCTGACGGGCACCTTCGTGTATATCTACCTGATCACGGTTTACTGGCATTACGTTGCCCAGACCTTCGGCATCGCTCTCATTTATTGCTACAAGCGCGGCTATTTCATGACCAGTGTCGAGAAAGAAATTTTTCGCTGGTTCATGTTTTCCATGGTGGGTTGGACTACCATTCGCTTCCTCACCTTCCGCGATCTCAGCCCCCGCAACTGGTTCGGCGTGGATATACCGTTCTGGGGACCTCTGCCCATCGTCTTCCACAACACTTCTCGCTTCCTATTCTTCTTTATGACCGTGGCTTTCGTAGTGGTACTGGTGCGCAAGTACTTCAAGGAAGACAAAATCATGCCCTGGCAGGCCTTCCTCCTGATATTCACAGTGGCTTGTCTGGGGCTTTCCAAAGATGTTGCCAATACTATGTTCTGGCTCTATGTGCCGGGCTTCTTCCATGGCAGTCAGTATCTGGCTGTTTGCCTGGCCTATTACCTGAAAGAGCGGGGTATGCCTGAAGGCATGAACACCTGGGAGATTTCCAAGGCGGCCATGGGCGCTCCCGGCATGAAGTACATGGGGCTTGTGATCCTTTCAGGGGTTTTCTTCTATGTGGGAATTCCTCATTTCTTCATGCAGATTGGCTATAACTTCTCCATGATCGGCGGTCTGGTACTGGCATGCGTCAACTACCATCACTTCATTACCGATGCTGCCATCTGGCGTCTGCGCGACCCACGTTGTCGCAAAATTCTGCTTGCTTGAGCTGAGAGGTATTCTGCATGGTCAGCGCCACATTTGGTTCCGACAGTAGTCAGCCGCGGCCCCAGGTCATGGACCAGGCCGCCACTGCTCCTTATGCCTGGGTTGTCGGGCCGGTATTTGACTATCTCTTCGTGGTGGGCGGCTTCTTCTGGCTGATTTTTGCTTTGCAGGTGGGCTGGTTCCACTGGGACGCTCCGGATCCCAAGGCCAGCGGACTGGCCGGGGTAGCGGCCTATGGACTTTTAATAACCAGCACCCTGGGCACCTACATCTTTGCCGACGCCCACACCATTGCCACTTATATGCGCATATACTCCACGGCGGAGAATCGTGAGCGCTTCAAGCTCTATGCTTATTACCTGCCCTGGATGAGCTTGTTGTTCTTTTCCCTCTGTTTGATGTATCCCCGGGCTGCCGGATTTTGTGTTTATTTGCATTTGATGTGGGTTTTCCAGCACTATGTCGGACAGACCTTCGGTATTTCACTTGTCTACTGCTATAAGCGCGGTTATTACTTCAAGAACTGGGAGAGGGAAACCTACCGCTGGTTCATGCACAGCTTTTCTGCTTTCGTAATCACCCGCATCCTCTGTTTCCGCACCCTTTCTCCGGAAGAACTCTGGGGTATCAAGCTTCCCTTTTACGGACTGCCCACCTGGCTTTTCTACACGGCAGAGGTGATCTTCTTCACCATGATGGGTGCTTTCTTCGTCATGCTCCTGCGCAAGGCCATCCTGGAAAAACAGTTCCTTCCTCTGCCGGCCGTCTGCCTCATCTTGACTATCTTCGGCATCGGCTTATCTACAGGTTTTGCCCATTCCGTTCTGTGGCTCTACGGACCGCCCTTCTTCCACGGCAGTCAATACCTGGCGGTTTCCCTCAGTTTCTTCCTGAAAGAAAAGGGTCTGCAGGAGGGACGCATGGCTGAGGTCAGTCGTCATATCCTCGTGGAGAGCTTCAAAAAGAACGGTCTCTTTTACTGGGGCATGGTGGTGAGCGCCGGTATGGTCATTTACGTCTGTATTCCACAGGTACTTGTAAACTACGGTTTCGATTTCGTAGCCACTGCGACCATAATTCAGGCCTGTATCAACTTTCACCACTTTGTATCCGATGGTGCCATATGGCGCTTGCGGGACAAGACTTGCCGAGAAATCTTATTGGCCTGAGAATATTTGGGGCACTAAAGAGATGGGCATTTGCAGGCAGCGGCGAGTATTTTCGTCGTATAATCTGCTTTATTGGTTTCAAGTTATCTCTAAAGTGAGTATCAAGGGTGTCTAAGCAAGTTCTCGGTATTGCCTGTCTGGTGATTGCAGCCTTAGTCGGCATGGCCTTTTATTCCACCAATGTCTTCACTGAACGTAACAGGTTTGTGCCGGCCAAAATATTCGAAGCGGCTTTCGACGAGTCGGTTGCTCGGGCTGAAGAACTTCAGGGCGTTAAGGACGACAGTACGCAGTACGATGTTAGGCTCAAGTTTAAGTATCCGCACGAGCCCAAGCCCTTTCATGAAGATGAGTATAAGACCGCTCTTTGCTATGAGGCGCGCAACTGGTTCAATGAAAAATATCCAGGTGAAAAGTCGCTGCAGGAAATGGATTTTCTCAAATTTAAGCAGCGGCGCAAGAATGAGACCACCATGGTTACCAATGAGTGGATTCTCTACAACCCGCACACTGACTATGTTTACTACCGCATTTTCGGTACGTCCAGGTAGTTGATTACTTTGCACAATAATGGCTGATGGCTGCAGTTAAGGTTTTTAGTTCATGCACATGAAAAAATGTCACCGTTTCTTTAGGCGTAGATTCACTCTCGCACTGGCTTTAATGCCGCTAATCCTGCTTGGCTCTTATGCCCCTGCCACTGCCCAGGATAATGATCTTACCTTTCAGAGTGGTGTGCGTTGTTTCAATGCCAAAGACTACAAGGGGGCCATCAATTATTTTCTGGCGGCGGAGAAAGAGTCTGCCTATGACTTCCGTCCCGTCTATTACCAGGCTCTCTGTCGCCACCGCATGGGGCAAGTTGGTGCAGCCAGGCAACTTTACGGTACTTTGATCCATCGCTTCCCAGACTCGGAAGGGGCCGAGCTGGCCCGCAAAGCTCTCTCCATAAATACAGGCTCGCCCAATCCTACTTTTGCCAAAGGTTCCGGCTTGCAGAATATGCAGGTTTCTCAGGATGTTTTGCCCAAGAGCACTGTTGCCAAAGGTGAGGAAATTGACGGCAAGCCCGCCGTTATTGTGAAGGTAGGCGGCAGCGATATTAAAATGATAGTGGACACTGAGCGGCAGGAATCGCTCCTGGGCTCCAATGTGGCCGTCAAGGGCAGACTCAATGTAATCGCCCTTGAAGGTCGCCCCGGTAAGAGCGCCGAGGATGGTGTTTACTCTTGCTTCGATGTCACTGTGGGCGGTATCAAGCGCCCGCAATTGCCTCTCTACTTTTCCAACAAAGATAAAGATGCTGCCGTTCTGGGGGCAGATTTTCTGAATGGGTACAAAGTGGCATTCAACAAAGAAAAAGGGGAAGTCACTTTTGAGAGAATCGCCGGAGCAGGTGATCCTTTTGGTGCCGGCATGGCCTTGTATAAAAAAAACAAGTTCCGGGAGGCCTTGCCTCTTTTGCGCTCGGCTGTGGCAAACAAACCCCAGGACCCAAGGGCTTTATATTGCCTGGCCAATTGTCTGCAGAAGGCAGGCTACATAGAAGAAGCAAAGAGCACTTATCGCAAGGTATTTAAGCGCTTTAGCAATAGCGAGGCCGGCTTCCTCTCGCGGGTAGCTCTCGAGCAGATGGACCCATCATTCAAGCAGGAGATGCGAGCCCTGGAAACGGCTCAGAGAAGCAACTCCGGCCTCAATAAGATGAAGAAGGAAGAGTGGACCGAAGTTCCCTATGTCATTGAAAACAGCCGCTATAGGGTCAAGGTTTATTTCGATAACCAGCCTATGGAAGCATATTTTGAGTTTCAAGATTCCGCCTGCCGTTTCTCCGCGGATATGATCAGGCAAGTTGATCCCGCCTACTTGAACGATAGCGGTAATGTGCGCACCGAGTCGAGCGAGGGACCGGAATCAAACCAGGCTATTATCACCACTTCCTGGAATATCAAGTTGAAGTCGGTGCGTATGGGAAAAATTGAAGCGAGGGACGTGCCCGGTCAGGTTATAGAGACTCGGGGCGTGCGTGGATGGGCACCTGACTATGGTCTATTGCCCAGACCTACCGTTTGCGGTTATGTGCTCAAGGGCTATCGCTTCGATGTGGATACGACGCGCAAAGTCATCAAGATCTGGCGTCCGCAGTAGCAATAATGAAGGCGGCAGTTTCGCTCATCCTCGTTTTTGTGCTCTGCTTGCGCATGCTGGTTTCTATTCTTTCACATCCTTTGCGAATTGGTTGGGATCCGGCTCTGCACCTGCAATGTGCTGAACTAATCACCAGGGGAAAAATTCCCTATGTGGATATGTTTGATGTCAATCCGCCCCTGATCTGGTATCTGGATACAATACCGGCCTTGATTGCCGCTGCTTTGCACTGGCCTCAAACTCTTACTTTCAATCTCTGTCTCCTCGTGGTGATTGCCTATTGCGGACTGTCCCTGTCCTACATCATCAATAAGAAGCTGGCCTTCGAGGGGCAGGACATGGTCTTTCTCGGGATTCTGGCCGGTGCCCTTTTCTTCAATTTTCAATTGCGTTATGACTTTGGGCAGAGAGAAGAAATTTTTGTACTGCTTTATTTGCCCTATCTCTTCTTGCGCTACAGCCGCTATCGCGGCGCGCCGATTGGTACCAGGGAAGCCATTCTCTTCGGAGTGGCGGGCGCACTGGGCATTTGCTTGAAGCACTATTTTCTTCTGGTGGCGGTACTGGTGGAACTGGCCATGTTGCTTGCCTGGGGCGGCTTGAAGAAGCTTTTGGCACCGGAGAATTATGCCGCTCTTGCCTTTGCCCTTCTGTACCTGGGGCACTTCTTGCTGGCGCCGGCGGCCATGAAAGATAACTACTTCAACTTTCTGGTGCCGGCTTTTGCCAAAGGTTACGGCTTTTGGGACACGTGTCTGGCCAACAGTCTTGCTGCGCCGGACAAACGAGGCGTATTCTATCTGACCGCTGCCTCTGCGGCTTATGCCCTAATGCTTTGTCGAAGAGTGCCGATATTTCTGCCGCTCTCCGTCTTCACACTCTCCTCCATCATTCCCTATTTGATGCAGTTCAAGGGCTGGAACTATCACGATATTCCTGTCTTTGCCGGGGCCAGTCTGCTTGCCGGCGGTCTTCTCGGCTATCTGCTGGGGCAGACGGCTCGTCTTGTGAAGGTGCGCGGCATGAATGAACATCTGCCCCTGATGGTGGTGGTGGCAGCTTCCGGGTTCTGTTTCATGAACGGTATGGAGGAGGTGGCCTCCGTAAAGGGCGAGAGGCAATTTGATTTGAGCCGGCTGGGCTATAAGGGCTCTTCTCCCTGGTCGGATATAGACTCTCCCTTTACCGACTACCTCCTGAAGTACACCAGACCGGGTGATGCGGTGATCTTCATTTCCAACGGAGTTTCTCCCGGCTATCCTCTCATGACTCAATTGGCACTGGCTCCCGGTTCGCGGCATCTGCACTGTTGTATCCTTTCGGTCTTCCAATTCATCAAAGAAGCGGAGCCTGACAATGCCGAGGCTCGTAAATTGCTCAGTCGCGAGCCGGAAGTGATAGAGCAATACGGAATCGACATAGCGGCCAAGAAACCGGTTTTGATCTTCATACAAGAAGCACCGGTAATCGCTTATTTAAATCCCTATGATTTTTTCGGCAAGTATATGAAGTCATATGAGCGCTTAGGTTCGGCCGCTAATTTTAGTGTCTACAGGCGGGTCGATTGATCTATGAAGAGCAGCCTGTATCTATTTTGGCAAAGATTTTGCCATTCTTCTCTCAGTCCCCTTGAGGTTCTCACCTGCCTGCTTCTTTCTCTTTTGCTTGCCCAGACTATCATTCATCAGGCCAGCATCGATACGGATATGGCTGTCAACCTCAGTACTGCCATGGCTCTACTTGATGGCTCCAGGCTTTACCTGGACAATTTCAATCCGGCCTGGCCGCCGGCACTGTTTCTCATTTTGCCGGCCTCTGCCCTGGCCAGAACGCTGCATATTTATCCTGTGCTTATTTTGAAGCTCTTTTTCTACTTGCTGGCTTGTCTTGCCATTCTTGCCATGATGTGGAGCGTCCGGTTGCGCCGCGCCGCTGCGCTAGAGTCTTGCCTTCTGCCTTTAGCGGCTCCATTTAGTGCAGCCTTTTTGCTGCTTACCTCGGCTCAATTTGTGGGGCTGGAAAATTTCCCTAATGGCGGACAGTTCTATCCCTTAATGGTTTTGCCGCTGTTGATTCTTCAGGCTAAGGACAATCCCCGACCGGAAGCTCCGCCGGCTTTATCAGCGCTAACCTACTTCCTGGCCGCTGCCGCTATCTGTTTTGAACCAAGTTTTGTGTTGTACTACCTGCTCCTTGTCTCTTTTCCCGGCCTGAAAAACCTGATGAGAAACTGCCTGCCTCTTCTATTGCCCATTTTTCTGCTTTTGATATTTGCCGTTTCTTACGAGGGGGCCTGGCAGAACTACCTGGACTGGTCGGTTCTGATAAATCAATTGAACTTCCTGGGCTTTAATGACTATCTTTACTGGATGGATAAGTCGCCGGACTTAAGGAAGCCGGTATACGGCTTTGTCATGCTGCTGGTGCTCTCCGCACCGCTTCTGGTGCGCTCGGCGCTCTCTCGCCGCTTGGCGGCACTGGCTTGTTTCGGCTTTGCCTATTTCATTAGTTCGCAGACTCTGCTTGGGCAATTCACCTTACCCATGCTTTTCTTTGCAGGTTTGAACGGGCTTGGCGCTCTGGTCTTTCTCTGCCGGGTGTTCCTGCATGGCCCTCTCAGGAAACTGAGACTGCTTAGCCGGCGTCTGTCCGCCGAGCCGACCATTCTGATCTGCCTGCTTCTCCTGGCTGGTTCCAGTTTCCTTCAGCTCCTTTCCCGGGAAGAGACTGTCACCATAGATGATGGCGCCGGAACCAGGGCAGTGGTGCGTAGTTCGGACCTTTCCATCTTTGCCCGCACCGTCTTAAACGAATCACGGGCCGGGGAGCCAATCTACGTCTATTGCTGGCAGGCAAGACCGGGCTTTCCTTTGACCGCTCAGTTGATGCGTAAGACTTCGCGCTTTCCCTATTTGTATCCCTTTATGGCCTTTCATCATGGGGGCGCGGAGGCCAGTGCTTGTGGAGTTTTGAATGACCCCGAAAGGCTGCCTAGACTTGAGTCGAAGTTTTACTCTCTCTTGCAGTCTGAACTATCTGCGGCCGGCAGACCGGCTTTGATCTTCATAGAAGACGGCGATATCAGGCAGCAATTTGACGACCGGGGACTGGTCAAACTCCTCGATTCTGATTACAGTATGCTTGCCTCGTTTACATTTTCACCGGAGGAGCGCAAGGGGCATCCCTCTTTCGAGTATCCGGGCTATATGAATGCTTTTGCCGCATTCAAACATCGATGAAGGGAAATTACTTGGGTATAGTGTGCTTGTGTCTTTAATGAGGGAAGTTTGCCGGCAGCGGATTTATGAACTCGGAACCAATATCCATTCTAATTGTTGAAGACCAGGAGTTGATAAGGCTCGGGCTGCGCCTGAGCTTTCAGCGGCAAGAAGGCTTTGTGGTGGTAGGTGAAGCGGCTGATGGACTGTCCGCCATCAAGAAAGCCATTGAACTGCGACCGCAATTGGCAATTGTTGATATTGGTCTTCCTGGTTTGAACGGTATTGAAGCCGGTCGTCGCATCAAGGCTTCGCTTCCTGCCACCAAGGTCTTGATTTTGACCTTGAAGGACGACGATGACTCTATTTTGGATGCGCTCCATGCCGGTGCCGACGGTTACTGCCTCAAGGATATTTCGCAGGAGGATTTGTCGGAGGCTATTTCACGCATAGTGGATGGCCATTTCTGGATCCAACCAAGGCTTGGACGGCGGCTGGGTGCGGCCTTTGTCAAACAGAGCGCCGGTGCTGTTGAGGGCGAGACTTTGACCAGTCGCAAGCGAGAGATTCTGGAAATTCTGACTCGCAAATTGAGCGTGGCTGAAATTGGACAGTTGCTCAGTTTCACTGAGAAGGAAATGGAGGAACAGTTCGCTCCCTCCCAGAGCGAAGCTGGAAGTGCTGATGCTAAGCCGCAAGGCAAGCAAAGCAGTGGACCGAGGCTCTTTGTCGGTACTGTTTTTGCCGGGCGCTATCGCATCGACAAATTTGTTGGACAGGGAGGCATGGGCCGAGTGTATCAGGCTACCCATTTGATGATGGATAGAAAGGTGGCGCTAAAGCTCCTGCACCCGCAATTTATCGATGATCGCAAACTGGTCAAGAAGTTCCATCAAGAGTCGAAGTCCGCTTCGCTTTTGAATCATCCCAATATCGTCACCATTTTTGATTTCGGTGTTTCCGATGATGACATACCCTATCTGGTCATGGACTTTATTGAAGGCTGTGGACTGGATGTGATACTACGAGAGTCGGGGCGGCTGTCATTGACGGAGTTCTACGAGATTTTCAGCGCTGTACTGGCCGGACTGAATGAGGCCCATGAAAACGGCATTGTGCACTGCGATTTGAAGCCCAGTAATATTGTGGTGGAACGCACTGCCCGCGGCTCCCGGGTCAAAATTGTAGACTTCGGTCTGGCGCGCATACAGCCGGTGGGAAAGGGCCTTCAGTTTCGTTCCACCGATGCCTTTGAAATTGTAGGCAGTCCTCTCTATATGAGTCCAGAGCAGTGCAAGGGCGAAGCTCTCGACCAGCGTACCGATATTTATTCGCTGGGATGCGTTATGTACGAAGCGTTATGTGGTCAGCCGGCTTTCAACGGTTCTACACCCATGGTGGTGTTTATGAAGCAGGTAGAGGAGATGCCCCCGCCCATAACCAGAGAGATGCTCGGCTATGAACCGCCACAGGCGCTTGTGGACATGATCTTTACCGCTCTTCGCAAGGCGCCCTCCGAGCGTACTATGACGGCACTGGAGATGAGGCAGGTACTGGCTGCCCTCAGTGGAGAAAAGTTCGGCAAGACTACTTTGTAGTGCTTACATTTTTATGTTGCTGTTCTGATTGTTCTGTTTGAGGAGATGCTCCGTGATTTCCGAAAGCATTATTTGCAGTTGCTCATTGAGTTCCTTCAAGGTGCCTTTAGCGGCATCCAACTGATTGCTTTTGCATTCCAGTTCGAGGCGTTTGGAAAGAGATTCCAGCGGAGTAGAGCAAATAGTGCCGCAAACTCCTTTAAAGCCATGGGCCTGTTTGGCTGTTTCGTCCGGTTTTCCTTCCTTTAATGAGAGTGCCATGGCATCGGTATGCTCCCTGGCGCTTTCCTGAAACATTTTGAGAAGCTGGGTGTATTCGGTACCGTAGCGGCTCAAGAGTAAATCGGGTCTCAGTTGCTTGTGGTTATTGTTGCAATCGGCTTCCGTGGTTTCCTGTTCAAAAGCTGTAATGGCCATAATTCTATTTCCCGAATTGCGTGTCTGGCTTTTATGATTGTAATGAGGTTGGCGCAGTATAGAGCGGTTGTTATCTTCAGTGTCGAGCCACTTGGACAGGAGATTTAAGAGGTTTTCCGATAGTATTGGTTTGGGCAGGAAGTCATCCATACCCGAGCGGCTGTAGCTTTCCTTCACCACCGAAAAGGAATTGGCGGTGACGGCAATTACCGGCGCCCATTTCCCCTGTTTGGCCTGGTTCAACTTGATGCGCTTGCAGGTCTCGAAGCCGTCCATCTGCGGCATCTGGCAGTCAAGAAAGATAATGTCATAGTCGTTGAGCTTGGCTTTTTCCAGGGCTTCGAAGCCGCTCACTGCCGCATCCGCTTCCAGACCGAACTGGGAGAGAAGTAGCCTTGATACCCGCAGGTTGATGGGGTTGTCGTCTGCTATTAGAGCCTTGAATGCTTTCTTCGGTCTCTCTAAGTTTTCATCACTTTCGCTTCCGGCCTTGGAAAACTCGCGGCTGCGGGTGTAATTGCGTTGGGACTGATTGGTGGGCGGTGTGGGAACCACTTGCTGCCCGCCGGAAATACTCTGGCTCCTGATTCCGTCTAAAGCTTGCAGTAGTTGCCAGACTTTCACGGGACAACTGAGTTTGATAACGTTAGAATTGCCTGTCGCTTCCTCCTCTTCCTGTCGGCCGGTCAGTGGGTCGGCAATGATAACCTGTCTTTTAATGCGTTTCAGGGCTGTCTCGCTGGTGTTCTTCATCCAGCGCTTGGGGGCTTTACCGAGGCTGATGTGATAGGTATCGAAGCCGTCCTGTCCGGCTTCTATTTCCTTCATCAATTCGCACCAATCACTTAAGGCTGTTACTGCTTCTACTTTGTGTCCGGTCATAGAGAGGCATTTAGCCAGGCGGTCGATCATATGTTTGGATCGACCGGTGACAATGATGCGCCTGCGATTAAAGGGAATTTCAGCCGGGTCAGAGGGATCGATGGGGGTTTCTCTTTTGTGGTTCTTAAGTTTGAGAGTAAAACTGAACTCCGAGCCGTTCCCCGACTCACTGAGAACAGTCAGCTTACCGCCGAGGAGTTCCACCAGATTTTTGGAAATACTGAGACCTAAACCAGTGCCGCCATATTTGCGACCGATGGAAAGATCGGCTTGAATGAAGGGTTTAAAGAGTTCCTGCTGTAGTTCGGCCGGTACGCCTATACCCGAGTCGAGAATGGAAAAGCGCACCGTGCTCTCGTCCTGGCTTCTACCCACAAGCGTGGCGGAGACAAAAACACCCCCTATCTCAGTAAACTTGATGGCATTACTGAGAAGATTGAGCAGCACTTGCTTGACCCTCTGCCCGTCGCCTCTGAGAATCTCCGGGATTCGCTTGTCTACATAGGAAAGGAAGAAGAGCTCTTTGAATTCGGCCTGGGTGGCCAGGATATTTGTAGCACCATCTAATATGGTTGCCACACTGAGATCTTCTTCCACCAGCTCCATTTTCCCCGCTTCCATCTTGGAAAAATCAAGCACATCATTTATGACCGTAAGCAGGCTCTGCCCGGCTTCCTCGATTACATTCAGGTAGTCGTCGGCCGGCTCGGGCAGGGTGAGGGTGCGCAGTAGCTGTGTCATCCCGAGCACGCCGTTTAAGGGAGTGCGAAGTTCATGTGAAATATTTGCCACGAAGGATGATTTAAGTTTCGATGCTTCTTCCGCCGCTTCTTTAGCCCTGGAGAGAGACGCCAGTAAATTGTAGTAAGCTTCCACTTCGGTGCAGGTAATGCACCAGCGCTTGCCGTTATGACACTTGATGGGCATGCCGCACAGTCGGTGCCAGAGATACTTGCCGTCTTTCTCCTTGAGGCGAACTTCCACCTCTAGCGGTGTATCCTGTTCTCTGGCTTTCTGCCAGTGCTGATCAAATTTGAGACGATCGTCACTGTGAATTATCTTAAACCAGCAGAGAGGTTTGCCGCCACTTTCACGCAGGCTCACACCAACATAGTCTTTCCAGCGCTGGTTGCAGTATTCGACGGCACCATCTTCATCTGTGGTAATGATAAGGTGCGTGGAAGTCTCGCACACCACCTGGAAGAGATTCTCACTTTCCACCAGTTTTTCCTGCGACTGATTGTATTCTTCAATCAGCCTGGAAAGGTCCTCCACCTTGGTGGACAATTCTTCTTTCAGGGTCTTCTGGGTATGTATATCGGTGGTGCTGCCGAACCATTTTATGGTGTCGCCGTTCTCGTCGGCCAGGGGAACGCCCCGGGCAAGAAACCACCTGCTGCTACCGTCAAAACCGGATTTGAAGCGCAGCGTCAGTTCGAAGGTACTGGTATTCTGGAGAGCATTTTTCCATTCAGCCAGGGCGCTTTCACGATCTCTTTCATCTACGAAATCCATCCAGCCCGTACCCAGGGTTTGCTCCTCGGTGGCTCCCGAGAACTCCATCCAGCGTTCGCTGGCATATTCGAGCATGCCGTCGCTGTCGGCGATCCAGAGGAAGGACGGACACATTTCCACCAGTTTGATGAAGAGGGCAAACTGTTGCTCTAGCTTGAGTAGTGCTTCATGTTCACTTTCCGCCAGAATAATCAGCTCGTCAAGGGCTGTACCCAGCTCTTGATTGAGCTCGGGTTGGCAACTCTCCAGAGTGTTCCAGATGGCGCCGTTTAACAATTTTTTCAATCTGGCATTGAAATCAAGCATTGTCTTGGATTCCAGGTGAGGACTTGCCCGTTCTTGTAGTTACTGTCAGTACCTATTTTTGCGTTGTACCAACTAATTTAGCTGCCTTCTGTAAGGCTTTAAGGAGCTCCTCCGCGCTCTGAAATCTGGCCTCTGGGTCTCTGTCTATGCAGCGAAAGACTATTTCTTCCAGTTCAATCGGTATGTTCTTTCTGAGGAACGGCTCCCTGGATGCCGTGCCTCGAATGTGCTGGTTGAGAATTTCATAGAATGAATCACCGTCAAAGGGAATTTCGCCGGTGAGGGCTTCATACATTGATACGCCCAGGGAGTAGATATCGCTTCGCTGGTCCAGTTCTTTGCCGATGCACTGCTCCGGGCTCATGTATGATGGCGAGCCTACAACTTCGCCGGTACAGGTAAGGCGAATGAGATTCTCCAGTCCGCCGATGTTTTTGCAGAGCCCAAAGTCTACCAGCTTGATCATGCCGTCTTTGCCAAGCAATAAATTGCCGGGTTTAACATCTCGGTGAATCATTCCCTGGCTATGCACGGCTATGAGTGCTTCACAGGCCTGGCTGAAGATATCCAGGCACTGCTCTGTTTTGAGGTTGCCTTCGCGCCTGATTATTTTGTCGAGGCTTTCGCCGTCGCAGAAATCCATGACCATGAAGGGCTCGCCAGTTTTCATTACCCCAAAGTCGAAGACTGCAACCAGGTTCGGATGACTGAAGCGGCAGAGGGCGCTGGCTTCCTTGCGAAAGCGGGCCACTATTGATTGATCCCTGGCTTGCTCAGGATGGAGGACTTTTATCGCCACCAATCGGTTCATAAAGATGTGCCGGCCTTTGTAGACCATGCCCATGCCACCCCTTCCCAGCACTCTTTCAATCTGGTAGCGGTCGGCTATGATAGTGGCAATGGTGCCGCTGGCTCTCTTTTCCACCAACTGTTCCGGGGTCAAATCTGGTTCGGTTCCAGGCTTCTTACCGTCTGTATCTACGGCAGGGAGAATTTGCTCCGGGATCTGGGAGGGTGCAGTGACGGCTTCTCCGCCCCGGCGCATTTGCACATTCTGGTGCTGCGGCATGGGGGGTAAATTGGGCTCGGTTATAGGAGAAGTGTCTCTGGGGTCCTTTCTCTGGCATAACGGGGCCGCATCCTCAGGCAACTTTAGCCTCAAGTCCGGATCGATCCACAAGGCTCCACCGAGGACCGCCATGATTACTTCGTGCAGCCGCTCTCCTGAGATTTTCTTGAGGCAATAACCGTCTACTCCGGCATCTATGGCATTGAGAATGATGTTTTCATCTTCGGCACAGGTGAGAGCAATAATCTTTGTGTGGGGCAGCGCTTCTTTGATTTTGCGTGAAGCGGTTATGCCGTCCACCTTGGGCAGTCCCAGGTCCATAAGGATGACCCGGGGATGCTTGGCCAGAGTCTGCAAAATGGCGGCAATGCCATCGGCGCATTCGGATACCAGGCGCAGATCGGGGAAGGTGTTGAGGGCGAACTTGAGACCAAGTCGGGTTACAGCCTCATCTTCGGCAATGAGCACGGATATAGTGTCTGTTGAAGACATAGTACCTTCCCGGGTCGGCCTGTGGGCATCCACCAGCCGTTTACCTGCCAATTGCTCTGTGCCTGTTCCGTGCCGTCCCATTTTCCAGAAGGAGGGACTATTTCATTCTGACAGCTACACCGCTTGTGGAACAGGTGTTTTAGGGCTTACACACTCTTTTAATCTTAGGTTCCAGGGCCGGAACGGTCTGTAACTCCGTTTTAGACCAGGAGCTGCCTTACCTTTTCGTCACGTATGCGCCAGATGAAGGCGTCAGCCAGGTAATGATGGCAGTTGAAGACCGAATAAACCACGCACAGGGCCAGGGTGAAGGAGATACCAAAGAAGGCTATGCCCTTGGGCAGAAGGAAGGTGATGAAGAGCCCCACCATGAGGATGGAGGCATAGTAAAGGAGGGAAGGGCGCGAAAAGAATACTTCCTTGAGAGCGGGCGGTGCGGCTGTGGGATTGGACTGGGCCCGCTTGAGAGCCAGTTCGCGCAAATAGTAAGAATAGGTGATTGCCAGATATTGACTGGCATGATAGAAAATGACGCCGATCAGGTAATTGAAATTATCTCTGGCAATGAAGGTGAGTGTGATAACACTGGCGATGCTTAGTATTGCCGGTAGTGGCAATAGCCGGCGCTCGCTGTAAAATCGATAAGCAAAGGTCAGCACAAAAGCAATCATCATCAAGACCAGAGCAAACTGGCTGAAAATCAGGAAACCTATGGGCAAGGGGCCCCAGAATGGTATATCGAGCCCCATGAAGTTGAGGGCGCCGTATTCTTTGTAGGTGCAGGCCCTGGTCCAGACAAAGAGAATCTGAGCCCGCAGAAGATTTTGCACCACCAGCCTTTCAAAAGGGGCAAGATTGAACTTCCGCTTCATGGAGTAGATCATCACCACTCCGTAAGTCTGTGCCGTGTAGTGCTGTACGCCCCAGAGCAGGGTTATTTTGGTGAATATGGCCGCTAAGCCCGGATTGAACAGGCAGGGCAGACCCAGGGCAATAAAGATAACCGCAGCCAGGGTTACCAGCCGGCGCGTCTTGTTGGGGGTGGTGGCGGATGTATAAACCCTGGCCAGGGTAGCCGGTCCGTGCACATCGGAGATGAGCAGGCTGCCGCAGAAGAGAATGGCGCCGTAGACCATTGAGGTAGGATCGTTCTTGGTTGCTGTACCAAGGGCCGATAAGCCCCAGAGAATCCAGAGCATGCCTCCGGCCACAAAGAGATAATCCAGAAGCGGATTCAAGATCCATGGTGAAGGTCCTGGAAGGCAGGCCTCGGTCTCTTCCCCTGCTAGTATCTGGGAAGAGTTGTTTCCGGAAGAAGAGGCGATGTCCTGCAAGGAATGAACTCTCCCAATCTCTCAGCCTGAGCCTCTTGCATTATAGCATCAGGGTTCGCGGCAGAGCCGGTTCATGGATTTGTCGAGACCCTCAGCCAGTTTTCGATAGGATTCCGCATCCAGGGCTCGATCCTGGTCTCTCACCACCAGATAAAGGTTCCAGTAAGCGGTGGCGGCGCGGCTGCTCTTACTTAGTCCTGCTTTTTCCAAAAGGGTCAGCACTTGCTTCAAATAGGTTTCGGCCTGGGCAAAGTCCTTATGGCGCTTGTCCTTTTCCTCAAAGCCCGTGCCTCGCATGTAGTAGATCATGGCCAGGTTGTTCAGGTCTCGCACCACCCTCAGATCATCGGCCGGCAAATATTTCGAGTCATGGTCATAGACGCTTTTATAACAGATTAGCGCTGCTTCCATCTGGTTGGCATCGCGGTGTATGTCGGCAAGTTGGCGGCAGGCATTGACCCATTTTTCGTTGTAGGCATTAGGCTTGAGACCCCAGGTGGCGGCCATTTGCATGGTATATAGTTGTACTGCTTCCTGAAACTCCTGCTTGGCCCAGAGGGCCGTGGCAAGCTCGCTTCTGGCGTTCAACAGGTCATCGAGGTTGGCACCGGGATTGGCAAGCAGTCTGTTATAACGCACCCGCGCCAGTTCCAGATTTTGCTCAATCTGGGTGTCGTAGTGATTGAGCTTTTCGTTTTCCACGGCGGCCTGCCGGACCGGGAATGTGCCACCAATGACAATGGCAAAGACAAAGACAATCAGCAAAGCTTTGACAATAAAGATCTTTCTCAAGAGGCTGCTCCTTCACTGATCATAGGCTTTGCCTGCTTAATGCTCGGACCCAGCCAGAAGCTCGCATTTTTCTCGAAGAGCAGGTAGATGCCCTGAACGAGAAATTCCAATATCGGAATGTAGGCAAGCACACCGACGATAAATAACAGCGGAGTGCAGATTGCCGCTCTGCGGAAAGCCTTGAAATTGGAGAGCCAGGTGGGGGCTTCGCCCACTTTCTGACCTTGCACGTAAACCTGGCCTTCCAGCTTCAGTTTTGCCATATTTTCTTCCACGTAGGCTTTGTTTTCTTCACTGGTGCTATCCAGCAAGAGCAGGCGCCCGAAAATGTCCTGGCGGTGCAAGAAACCGGCGTATTTGACGCAGGTTAAATTGGCGCCGTCGAAAGCCAGAACCAGAGGTTCACCGAAGTTGCGGCGGACCATGGCTTTTATTTTATCCGCCAGGCGGGTGAAGTCTTCTGGGTAGACAAAGAGCAGGTAGGTAAACATGAAGTTCCACTCGAACATCGGCAAGTTCATGAAATATTCGATGCCCAGGTGCAAAAGTACGCCGGTGAGGATCACCCAGTAACGTGCGGGGCGCCACCATATAAGGTTCCATATGATAAATTCGATGACCAGGGTGCCCCAGGTGGAAAGCTGATAAAACCAGAGCTGGTCAAGAAAATGAGGCATGGGAAAACGAATGACGTCGTCATAGCGCACGGCAAAATACACTGCTGTGCCGTCGTTCCAGTGGGCTCCTTCAATTTTGCAGAGCCAGGTATGAAAGTAGGCGATCATCAACTGCAATTGCAAAAGCCGCTGGGCCCAGGGGGCTGTATAAATTGGATGAAAGCCGGTCACCCGCCAGTCTTGTTTGAGAGTCTTGAAGAGCCGATCGAGGGAAAGGGCATCACCGGCGCTGCTGAAGGCGATACACATGGCCGCAATACGCATGTAATTGTCGCCGGCGTTCTGGTTCAGCTCGAAGTGATGGCCGAAGGACATGAGCAGCAAAAAGACAAGCCAACTACTGAGCCTGGTGAATAGACCAAGGGTCATAAAGACCGTGGCTGCCGTCAGTACATAGAAGGTACCGTAAATGTAGGGATTTTCATTGGGCATCATCAAAAGCACATCGAACATATGGTCTGAGTGCCAGTAGCCCGCAATCATGTCTTGAATGGGGATGAGATTATTTTTGGAATAGTAAATGTCAAAGTCGGGCCAGAGGTGCACCAGTAAATTCTCTAAAAGCACAAGACCAAATAGAATGCGAAAAATGGCCATGGGCAGAGGAGTTTGCGGCTTAAACCAGAACTGGTCCCACTTGTCGATCCAGCGTGGTCTCCTTGTCGATTTTGTTTCACTTGCGCTTGCGGCTGCTTGCATTAGCTATGAGTTCCTGGTTCTTTACTGACCTAGTTTGGGGATATCCAAGAGAAAATCTTGCGGTTTTACCTTGTAGGTGATGAGGATGTTCTTTTCCGTGTGCTCCGGCAACTGATCTCTGTAGGACCAGTGTTTGGGATCAGGGGGAGGCATAGCATGGGAATTGACTATCAGTGTCACCGTATCTGGTGGATTGCTCGGGTCATAGTTGGCCCTGGCCAGATAGCGGGCGATGCTTGGCCAGAAGGCTTCACCCTGGGGCCAGGCCATGTTGTCTATGAAGAGTTTGCGCAGTTTCTCCCGCTTGAACTTGGTTAAGAGGTCCATCTTCTGGGCTCGGGGAAACTCGTAAATTTTGACAGTGCCGTCCTGGAAGCGAATCAACGCATTGCAGTGCACATTCACTTCTCGCACATCGGGGGAAAACAAGCTCCAGCACTGCACCCAGCCGGTGGAGCACATGACGGGCCAGGTGTATTGGGTTACCCACCACTTATCAGGCGCTGCTTTGTCGGGTATCAACCAGGCCCCCACCACCACGAAAAAGGTAGCCAGAAAGAGGCTGATAACAGTGCGCTCCCCTTCGGAAGTTGAGCGTACCTTTGGCCCCGGGGCAGATCTTGTGCTATCGAGGGGCATTACCTTGGACATCTCTTTGGCTCTCTCTTCCATCTTCTTGAGAAACGCTATGCCCCGGTTGTATGATGGGGTCGTCAAATGCCTTGATCTTACCTCAATTTCCTACCCAGATTCAGCAAGAATATATTGCTTCGAAACCTTGATGTATGCCTTTAGTAATCAAGTTTAGAATGGGCTTTGAAACTGGTATATTCTGCGAAACCGGTTGCCGTCTTCAAGCTGAGCGAGCCAACTATGTCTTTAGAGCCAGATAAAAGTAGCACTGTGGAAGAGTCGCTGGCCATGCCGCCTCTCTCCAGTGAGACAAATCCGGCCGAGCGTCGCTTTTTGAGCTTCTTTATCCTGTGCTTCCTTGGAGCGGCGCTCATCTTGAGCTTTTCAGAAACGCCCCTGTTCAGTTATGAAACGGGAAGAAAGATACGCGGCTATTTTGCTCCTTTCGGCATGAGGCAGTTCTGGCGCCTGTTTGGCCCGGATGTGCGCACCTATAATTTCTACACCCTTGTAATAATAGAGTTCGCCGACGGTACCATAAAATTGCGCGAGTTACCGCGTATGGAGAAGCTTTCCGTCTGGCAGAGATTTGTGCACGAGAAGGAACGAAATGTTTTTGTGCAAACTTTACCGGGACCGCCCAACAGAATTTTCTATCCTTCAGTGGCTCGTTATCTGGCTCGCGCCAACTTTGACCGCAATAGTCCGGAGAACCCACCCCGCACCATAAGCTTTTATTTTCTCTACCAGGATATGCCCTTGCCTCTCCCTGATAAGTGGATCTACCGTGACCAGCTGCCGCTTTTGACCCGCAAGAACCTGCATTTTGTCTATCGGGTAATGCCATCAGATCTGGTGAACTGATTCTCTCCATCTCCCTGCTTCTTATAACTCAAAAATGAGAAAGCCCCGGATTTCCGGGGCTTTCCATTTGCTCAAGGAGGGCTTGTCTTCTAGCCTCCGACCGTTCCTGATCCTGCGACGCCGCCGGGACCACCGGGACCACCGACGCCACCGGGACCACCGGGACCACCGGGACCGCCGGGACCGAAGGGACCACCGGGACCACCGGGACCAGCTGGACCGAAGGGACCGCCGGGACCGCTGGGACCACCGGGCCCACCAGGGCCGGTAGGACCACCGGGACCACCGGGACCACCGGGACCGCTAGGACCGCCGGGACCACCGGGACCGCTGGGACCGCCAGGGCCGGAAGGACCACCGGGACCACCAGGACCACCAGGACCACTGGGACCACCGGGACCACCGGGACCGCTGGGACCGCCAGGGCCGGAAGGACCGCCGGGACCGCTAGGACCGCCGGGACCACCAGGACCGCCGGGACCACCAGGACCTTTAGGACCGGAAGGACCACCAGGACCGCCGGGACCAGCAGGACCACCAGGGCCGGAAGGACCGCCGGGACCGCTAGGACCGCCAGGGCCGGAAGGACCACCGGGACCGCCGGGACCTTTAGGACCGGAAGGACCACCAGGACCACCGGGACCAGCAGGACCGCCAGGGCCGGAAGGACCACCAGGACCGGCAGGACCGCCAGGACCGGAAGGACCACCAGGACCGCCGGGACCTTTAGGACCGGAAGGACCGCCAGGACCGCCGGGACCAGCAGGACCGCCAGGGCCGGAAGGACCACCAGGACCGCCGGGACCTTTCGGACCGGAAGGTCCACCAGGACCGCCGGGACCTTTAGGACCGGAAGGACCGCCTGGGCCGGCAGGACCTACAGGTCCACCAGGGCCGGCAGGGCCTTTAGGACCGGAAGGACCGCCGGGACCACCGGGACCTTTAGGACCGGCAGGACCACCAGGACCGGCAGGACCTACAGGACCACCAGGGCCGGCAGGACCTTTGGGACCGGCAGGACCACCAGGACCGCCAGGACCTTTAGGACCGCTAGGACCACCAGGACCGCCAGGACCTTTTGGACCACCAGGGCCGGAAGGACCACCAGGACCGGCAGGACCGCCGGGACCAGCAGGACCGCCAGGACCGCCGGGACCTTTAGGACCGGAAGGACCGCCAGGACCACCAGGACCGGCAGGACCACCAGGACCGGCAGGACCACCAGGACCGGCAGGACCGCCGGGGCCGCTGGGACCGCCAGGACCGCCGGGACCTTTAGGACCGGAAGGACCGCCAGGACCACCAGGGCCGGCAGGACCACCAGGACCGGCAGGACCGCCGGGACCGGCAGGACCACCGGGACCACCGGGACCTTTGGGACCACCAGGACCGGAAGGACCACCGGGACCACCGGGACCGCCGGGACCACCAGGACCACCAGGACCGGAAGGACCGCCGGGACCTAAGGGACCGCCGGGACCGGCAGGACCGCCGGGACCACCAGGACCGCCAGGACCGAGAGGACCGCCGGGGCCGGAAGGACCGCCGGGACCAAGGGGACCACCGGGGCCGGAAGGACCGCCGGGACCAAGAGGACCGCCGGGGCCTTGAGGACCGCCGGGACCGTTAGGACCGGCAGGACCAAGGGGACCACCGGGACCAATAGGACCAGTGGGTCCGGCATCGGTGCTGCCGAGAACGCCGGTTGTACTGGTTGTACCGCTAGAACCGGTGCCGCCGGGACCACCAGGGCCGCCGGGACCACCGGGACCACCTGTACCGGTTCCGGTTGTTGCTCCGGGGAGGGTACCTCCGCCCGAACTACCAAGGGTGAGCGGACCCGCCGTGTTGGTAATCGGATATGTGTACAAGCTCTGGAATGTGATCAAGCCGTTGCCTGCAGCGAGAGAACCTTGCTGGTTATTCGGCGCAGCACCGAAATTGGCCTGGAAGAATACAATCGGAGCCGGAATTCGGGCTACGAGAGTGGTTCTTACGGAAACGAAGGGACCCGGGGAACTTCCCAGACCGCCTGCGCCAGGTAGAGGCACACCCGGAGTACCACCGGTTGTGGTACCAATCGGACCATTTGTGCTGGTCGTTGTGGGTGAGCCGTTATTCGGAGCAGCTAGATAATCTTCATAGGTGATTAGCTCTGCATTCAGACTCTGGATGACCGTACCGTCTACGGGGTGGGTGCTCAGTGATGCCTGCATTGCATCGACGGCCTGACCTACCCTTCCCATCTGACCCGCTGATCTGGCGCAGTCCTTACAGGCTCTGTCGCACATGTCAGCCGCGAATATCAGAACGGCAATATTGAGGGCCAGGGCACATATCACAATAAGGATAGATACCACAGCTCCCAATTCAATGGCTGTGATACCGCGCAACCGCTCCTTGAGCGATTTACGATTGCGTGGCATCTCACTCGTGTTTTTAACCACCTAACCTCCTCCAATTACAAGGATGGGGCACACTTACTCACAAACTATCTTCCCATTTGAATGTGAAGTATGAGTGAAGGAAAAAGAGGAACCGGTTTCAAATCTGAAACCGGTTCCTTACTTTTCTGGCTTTGTCGCCCGTCTTTTCTTCCTTTTAGATATTTCTGAAAGAAAGTTAGCGTTGGGACTGAGTCAGTCTTCTTGCCACTGCGGAGAACGCCTGCTTAACAGTGGTGGCGCTGGCGCAGGGGAAGAACTTACCACCGTTCTTTGCTCTGCCGGCAAGACCGTTGGAGCCGTTACCCAGGAAGAGGGACTGGGTGCTCTGGAGAACCGGGTTGTTGGTTACATCCAGACCGATGGTGAAGATGGCGATACCCTTGTTGCGGCAGTCATCAGCCCGGGAGCGGCACTCGGTGGCCTCGGCGCCTCCGTCTCCGCCTGTGGGCACACCGTCTGTGAAGAACACCACGGCATGCTTACCGGCAGGTCGACATTCAGTCAGTACGTTGACGTTGTAGACGCCGGCGTTGATGAACATCTGGTAGGCAGTGGTCATGGCTTCGCCGCAATCGGTGTTGTCGATGGGGCGTCCATTCTCGAGACCATCGGCGGCGGCATTGTTGTCGAAAGCCGACCAGGCGGTGGATACGCCGCCGCTTATGGTGGAGGCTTTACGGCCGCCGGTGATGGAGGATACTGCAGTGGCCTGCGCTTCGTTCTTGTTGAGAATATGGCGAGGCGTACGGAATCCACTGCCGGACGGTAGGGATGTGTTGTTCTCCGATGGGTTCCCTCCGTTCCCTCGGTTTGGCGCACTACTGTTGGTGGGGTACCCCCTCTCGAAGTGTCTCACCTGGAATGTGGCGTACTTCGGTGAAACGAAGTAGGAGTTGTAGTCGCCGGTACCATGGGCTGTGCCCAGGGAGTTGAAGGTGTAGGAGGCGCCGCCGGCACCGTCCCGGTTGGAGAAGCCAACCAGACCGAAGCGGCAGTCGGTGAGGGTATTGATCTTCTGGAAGAAGCCGCCGTCGGCTCCATCTACCGCTGTGGCGATGGGCTGGGAGAAGAGCATGGCCAGTCTCTGGTAGGCGAGCTGGTAGCCGGCCTTGATGTGAGCGGTGGTCATACCGGTATCCGCACCGGTGTAGGCTGGAGACAGATAGAGGGTGGATCCTCTGTCGAGCAGAGCCTGCTGGAAGCGGCGGTTTGTGCTGGCCGGATCGGGATCCAGGTTACCCCTGGCTGCCTCTACAAGCACTCCCAGGTTTTCGAAGTCGTAGGTCTGTCCACGAATTGTGGAATCAGGTTCTTCTGAAGGGAAGGTGTAGGTGAAGCCGACGAAGGTGTTGGGACCGTTCAGAGGCTGCACATAGGGGAATGTGCCGGGGCTGGCGATATTGACCACCATGTCGGTGATCCACCGGCCGGCGGAGAGGTTAGGGATATCGTTGGGATCATAAGGGCTGAAGGGTCTGGGACCCTGGAGCAAGTCTCCCGGGATGAGATTGTTGACGTAGGCCGGCTTGTAGGCGGCTGCGCAGGTAGTGGTGTTGGTCGTATTGATGGACGGTTGCGAGTCCCAGTATTTACCGTAGCCGCCGATGCCGGGGGAACCGTAGGCGGGCTGCAAGGTGCAGTTTCCTGGCGGTGTGCCGTAATCAGCTTTGAAGTGGGAATCGAAGGAGTTGGGACTGATGGTCAGACCCGGTGTGTAGAGGATGGTGTTGACTCGTAGTCTATCGTCGAAGTGGAAGTGAGGAGTAGCTTGCGAGTCGCCGTTGTCCACCAACTGCATGTTCATAGGAGGCAGCACGTTCACCTGCAAACCGTTGGGGTTTGCAGAGTAATTGTGCTGCAGGTAGTTGGAGAGACGGTTGCCGTCGGACCCTACAGTGGCTGAGGGAATTTCGTAATAGGCGATGCGACCGCGGTTGGGCACTGCCGAGCCGGAAGCCATCTCTTGCAGAGCGCTGGAGGCGGAGCCTGCAGTGGGCACCAGGTTCGGGTTCCAGGCCCGGCTCACGAAGGTGACCGAGGTGGCATCGTCCATGGAGCCGGAGTAGTCGAAGACCAGTACGGCATCAACCTGAGGCAGACCGCCGCCGGAAGATGCGTTGAGACCGACCTTCTGAACTCCAATCAAGCCCATGAAGACCGGTGCGTAGGTATAACCGGCGTAGACCATGATGGCACGCCCGTTGCGGCAAGCCGGAGAGACCGGCGGCACGCCTACATAATCGTTTTGAGGGTCAGCCAGGGAGATCATCACCCTCGTCTCGCCCGGGTTACCGACCACCTTGGTGGCTGAGTAGGGGCTGACGATCATGGCGTTATTGAGCGGCTGACCAAGCATGTTGCCTGCCTGGAACATATTGCGCGCGTAGCCGGCAGCGTTCTGCTGGGCAGCCAGCAGTTTGGTGTCGCTGGCATCGTCGTCGCTTATATCCTGGGATGTGAGCATGGCTGTACCGGCCAGGGCGGCGGCGTCACAGGTAGCCGTCAACTCCCTCTGAGCCATCTGCAAGCGGCAGGTGTCAAAGGTGAAAAAGCCGATCATCATAATGAATATGAAGAGGGCGAGGACCAGTCCTGTGACTGCTGCTCCTTTCTGTCGCCTCAGTTTGGAATCAATCATATCTGTAGTTCGTCCTGTTTAATCTTTCCTGGGAGTATCGAGCATGCTATACGGAATCAATTTAACTTAGTCAATTTCAAGAGCCGGTCAGAACTGCAAACCAGGAGGGTTTTCAAATTGCGCCTGACAGGCCACGTTCATATTCATGGGAGCGGAGAGCCCTTCTATATTGAACCAGGGCACGGGAATGAGGGGATCCACTGAGCCTCTGATTGTAACCCTGATGCTGTAAACAAAAGAGTCTACGTCAGGGACATGGGATACACTTTGCAAGGTGGCCGGACCAATTACCTTGAAGCCCGGGCCGGGGGACGGGACGACGTTGGGAATGGGAGTAACGATGATATCAACTTCCGGGTTGACGGCGCTCATGGCAAAATTTACGCCGGGGAACATGTCTCTGATCTGTGCTGCTCGCTGCTGGGCTGTGGCGTAGGCTCCGGGGTAGGGTGTGCCGGTGGGAATGTCGGGTACTTTGATCAGGGTGTTGAAGGTCTTGGCTTTGGCCGCCAGCATCACCGACTGGTTACAGGCGAACCAGAGGAAAAAGGCACGCAGACAGACCGTGCCCAGGTTTAAGACTGGAAAAAATATAAATAGAAAGAGTACGTACATGGTAGCTACGTATTCAGCTGCCATGGCCCCTTTCGTTTTTCGAGTGCCGCGTCTGTATTTAAACATTCCCATTCACCATCAGTGACGTCTTTCCCAATCCCAATTAGAATCTGTATCGATTCTTCCCGATTCGAGCAATGTAGTAACACCTGTTACGCAACCTGGAAAAGTTGACGTAAGAGGGCGAGTTTAATCTATTTACAAACCTATCACGGCAAAAAAAGTGTTGTCAACAGGGTGCTTGTCTTGTCCGTCCGGTCAGCAAATAAATATTCTACAAACTAGCTGTCATTGGATGGCTTAATCAGAACCGGTCCGGTCTCTTCCTGGGTGGCGGTAGTGCTGGACTCCGGCACGGGAGAGGTCATAAGGGCCCGTCTGGCGGCTTCCTTCTGGGCCGCTGCGTTTTGATAAAGGGCGGAGAAATATCTACGGATTTGAGGGTCGCGGGTCTTATTAATACCGTCCTGAACCGTGCTCAGAGCTTCGTCAAACTCCTTGAGTCTGATCTGGCTCTTCACCAGTCCGCCCCGGGCGGCGGCGTAGTCGGGACTGAAGGTGAGGGCCTGGTTGAAGCAGGACTTGGCGTGTTGGAGTCCGCCGGCGCCCATATAGGCTTCACCGAAGACGTACCAATCAAGAGCTCCGGGCGTGACCAAGCGGGAAAGGGCCTGGAGATTGGAAAGGGCTTTCAGGTTGTCGCCGTTTCTTACCTGGGCGAAAGCCAGGTATCTTCTGGCGGAAATTGATTCGCCGTCGGCCTTGACGGCCTTTTCCAGAACCTGGGTGGCTTTGTCGTACTGCCCTTTGCTGAGAAGTTCATAGCCATTATTTAGAAGGGGTAGGATTTTCTCATTGACCGGTTTCATGGCCGGATTTTGCTCGGAGGAAGCAGCTGTCTTTGATTCATCCCTTTGGTGACTGTCTTTCGCTGCACCAGGGGTGGGGGCACCATTTTGAGCCGAAGCTGCGCCGGTCACTAAAAATGCAGCCAGAACTGCTAACGTCATTTCGAGATTCAGGCTATGTCTGCTAGACATTCATTACTCCTTGCTTGGGTGACGATGGTTGCCTTAAAAAACTTTTTGATTTTAACATTAATCCGGGTCGGTCAGGGCTGCAATTGCGGACGTTTGTGGCGCAGTTTTTCAGGGCATGAAATCGGAGTCGATAATATACTTATCGCACTGCTTTTATTAGTTATGGTGGTTGATTTTGGCTACTGTCGGCAAGATCGATGCAAAGAGAAAGCTCTTTGCCAGGGTGTTCGCCTGGATGGCGAGCCTGGCCTTTATCGCATCTATATCTACCACGCTCTACATGGTTTCCTACGGTGGTCTGGTGGCCTATGACAACGAGACGCTTCAGTCCGAGCGCCTTAAGTTGGCTGAAACCAGAGCCAGGGAGGAGGTGCGATTCAACGAAGAAAGCGGCAAATCAGCCCTTGAGAAAGCCCGAGCTATGAAGGAACTGGCAATTTATTATCAAGAGAGCCGTAATTTTGCCGCTGCCAGAGATACTCTTCTTAGTGCCGAGAAGTTGGTGGCCCTTGAGTATGATGATGAGGCGCACTTGCTCCTGCGCATTGACCTCAAGCGGCAGGCTGCTCTTGTAATGTGTGATTGCACGCTTTTCCAGGAAGCGGAACCGCTCTTTCGGCAGGCCGGTCGCATTGTTTCTCGCCTGGAAGCCTTTGATAAAGACGCAGCCGGCATTGCCAAGGCCAAATTGCTCAATGATTAAGGGGTTATGTATTACCTTTGGGCCGGCTCTACCCGGGAACTGGCAGAGCGCGGTCAACGATACGAGGTGGCTGCCGACTGTTTCCTCAAGGCCGGTAAGATTCTCAGCCGCTCTTCAATAGAAAATGCCAGCCTCAAGGTGGCTATTGCTGATAATCTCAGACAGCTAAGAGATGATCAAAAGTATGAGAAGCTGACCTATATCAGTCAGTGAGCGAGGGGAAGAGTGCGGGAAATTTCTGCTTGATTTTGAGCAAGCCTTTTTGCAGATCCTGGTTATCTATAAAGAGAACGTAGGAGAAGATCATGATCCATTCGAAGAGCGGAATGTTCATGTGTAAATCGATGGTGAGATGGAAGACTATGGCCAGGGCTATTACATAGTAACGAAACTCCTTGATCCAGATTAAGGTGAAGAGAGCCAGTTCAATGACCAGCGTGCCCCAGGTAAGCAACTGGCAAGTCCAGAGATTGTCGAAGACGTAGGGGAGTTTTACCCTGACCAGGTCTTCTATGCGGGAACTGTAGTAAACAGAGGTGCCGTTTACCCAGGTGTCGCCCCAGAACTTGGCCACAAAGGTATGGAAGTAAACAAGAGCCAGTTGTAATTGCAAGAGACGCATGGGCCACTTGCTGACACTCTTGTAATTAAACTTTTCCGCCTCTTCCGGGCTTTCAGGCGCTCGCTTGCTCTTCAGCTTGAGAAGATGATCAATTGAGAGGGCGTTGCCGCTGGCCGCAAAGAAAAGCCAGAACGACATGACCCTCATATAAGTATCGCCGGAATTAAACAAAAAGGCGTTTCGATGATAAAGAGAGTTCAGGCAAAGAAAGACCACCAACACCGATAGTCTGGTTTTGTAGCCTACGGTCATGCACAAGCTGGCCGCAAAAAAAATGACGAAGAAGGCCAGCAGAAAAGTATCGTTGTCTCTGGCCAGGTTGAGGATATTTAAGCCGACTACCTGGGCGAAGTTGCGCTCTGTCTGATTGGATATCAGTCCATACTGTCCGAACCAGACCAACATGTCCTGGGTGAGCAGCAATACGAAAAGTATCATGATGATGCCCATCAAGATACGAAAAACTGCCACCGCCAGTGGTGAGGTCTCGCTGAACCAGAACTCGTCCCAGAGCTTAAAGAGAGTTTTGATGGACAATTACTTAACCCCCTCCAGATCTTGCGGATGAATTTTGAGGGTGATGAGCAGTTTACTTTCGTAGTGCGGGGGATTGGCTTCCCATTTCGGTTTCTCTTGCTTTTGCCGGTCCTGTCCTTGAGGTGGCGGCAAATCGTCGGGCATAGGCGGCGGTGGAATTCTGCTGGAAAAGCGGATCAAGGAAACTGTTTCGGGTGGATTACTTTTTTCCACCAATGAAGCTCTCGCCACATAGCGGGCGATGTCGGGCCAGGCCATGGGTGTTTTTTCCCAGGCGCAATTGTCGTCGAAAAATTTGCGGTAGCGTTCTTTGGGAATTTTTTCCAGAAAACCAAGTCGTTCCATGCGTGGTGAATTCCAGATTCTAGTAGTGCCGTCTTTGAAGCGCACAACGGCCACCAAGTGCGGATTACTGTTTCTGGGTACCGGGGCAAAGACTCCGAAATCTTGATCAAGACCTAAGAAGAAATAGTAGTTGTGAAAAAAATAGTTGAGTGCTTGCGTGTAAGGATGATGATTGAACATGTAGCAGAAGTTGAGCATACCGTGAAAAAGTATGAAAGCCGAAATGACAGGCTTCCTAACTCTCGCCCATTCCTTCTCTGTTACCAGAAGGCTGGTGAAAAATTGAAAGTTACTCTTGCGTACTTTTTGGTTTTCCTCAGATGGGGCCAAGGTTTTTTCCCCTTTTAGCCGGAAATCTGAAGCAACTGCCGGCCTTAGCTAGATCTTTTTGGCTTGCTCGTCAACTTGCTTCGCTTGTTCCGTCTTACCCTGGCCTTTGAGGGCAATACTCAATTGTTGCAAAGAAATTTTCCGCCATTCCTTCGGAATCAACTTGAGGGGCGCGCCGGCGGAAATGTTGACGCACTTTCTCCACTCGGTTTCCGCCAGGGCAAATTTGCGTTCGCCGTTGTAATAGAGCCCCGGATGCATGTGCGCATTGAAGAACCAGTTAGGCATGGGGCGCTTTTCCTGCGGCTGTTTGTAAAAAATGCGCTGTGCCAGCAGGAAGTACTTCATGGCTTCTTTTTGCTTGCTGGGGCCCTGGTTCCAGAGACTGACACCCAATCTGACGCAATATTGACCTAGTTTGGTCTGACCTGCCTGAGATTTGACGGCGTCTTCCAGTTTCTCTTTGAGAATTTTCTCGCCGATGGCCGGCTTGTTTTGATTGAAGATATAGGGGCGGGCTTCGCTGAATTCCGATTCCGGGAAAGTGAACTTACTGTCCGGCTGCGCCTCGACATACTTGGCGATTTCTGCTTCCGTGGCGAAGGTTTCCTCCGTACCGCTCGTAGGCTGCTTTCCTGGTCCCTTACCTGTGTTAGTGCTTGTGCCTGTGTTAGGTTGCTTACCATCGTCACCACCTGGAGTACAACCGGTCAGTGAAGCACCTATGACAAGCGGAGCCAAAAGGGCAAGAAGGATAGGACGAGCGAAGTCAAAACCATGTTTTTTGACTTTATGGCCCATTGCCTTCTGCAAGTCTGCGCTGCAAGCACGGGATTGATGCATCTGACCTATCCTTTATTGAATTAATTCACAATTAGTACTAAGTGTTTCAACTGCTGAAAAGCTTTCAGTGTTTATTCGCCTGTCGCCACATTTCGCCGACTATGATAGCGCAACTTACAACCAAATATAATAGTTATTGATTTTCTGTACCGGCTGCCCTTTTGTGTTGCCAAGCAGTGACTGCTCCGCCTGGCAGTGCAACGCAAATATCGCTGTTTCCAGAGCCGTCTGAGTGCAGTGGCTTATCCTTGAGGGCTTCAAATCTAGCCAGACGTTTTTTTATATGCATGCAGAGCACTATAGCCATGGGGGTACCGGCCAGTGCCATTGTGGCAATGACGGCACTGACCACGTTCAGCTCTTTCAGGAAGTAGAGGTGGGAGACAAGAGGCAGGCTGCGCTCCAGAAAGACTGCAGGCAGGGCTGCGAAGAGCAAAACATGGGCGTTTCTCAGGCAGAGCACGGAAGCTTGCCTGCGGCGGGGCAAGTTTCTCAAGAAACGGGCCTCTTCAATGGTGGCCAGGCTGCCTGTCAGGGCCGCTGCCGTCACCAGGCTGAAACTGGACAGAGCGCTTTCCCGGGCCAGGGCGCCGGCCAGGTACAGTGAAAGTGTGAGCAGGGCTGAGAAAAGCCAGAGTTTCTTTTGCTCGACGCGATTTTCAATGATTGGTGCGATCAGGGCTCCCAGGCTGAAGGCCGTAATTAATTTCGCGGCCAGTTCTGTGAGGGGCTGGCATTGTTGACCGCTCAGTTGCATGCTGAGGTTTTGCACCGACAGGAAGGCTGTGATTATGAGCAGGCAAAGTGTGGGCATGGACATGAGCCCGACCATCAGTCCATGCGGATAGAAGTCCGGCTTGTTCTCGGCACCTTGGGCGGTGATACTGCCTTCAGTGGCTTCGGCAAATTGATTTCCCCGGTCGGCGAAATAGACCAGGCAAATTCCCAGGCTGTAGAGCAAGGCTGCCGCCTGCGACGGCCAGAGTCCGGGATAACTATTCACCATGGCTGGTGCCAGTTTGAAGGCCAGGGCCTGGCCGGCTCCCCAGGCAGCAATCAGGTAGGAAAGGGCACCGGTGCTCAGCCCTTGCCAGGGCCGCACATGATGCAGCACGAACAAAAGCGACCACTGCGCCGAGAGCATATAAAGGCAGAGAACACAGATTGTGTTCTGGGGCGAGGAAAGGAAAAATTGTCGCATCTGAGGCTGCGTCATGGCCAGGGCGAAGACCAGTCGCAAGAGCTTGGCCTTATCCAGACGCCTTTGGGTGTCGGCATTCTCCTGCAGAACTGCCTTGCCCTTTATCTCATTCAACCTTTCTTTGAGCATCTGTGTGATGACCATCAAGATTGAGAATATATACAACGGTACCAGCAGGAGCAGGCAGCCACTGGCATCGCCCCCGGGTCCCGTGAATACAATGGTGGAGCCGAGGGAAAGAATAAAGAGCCAATCCGCCAGGGCCGTCAAAAACACTGAACCCAGGAGAGCCTGGCGCACCGGTAGACGCGGCAGAGTTGAAGCCGCCTTGCCGACTCTGCTACTGTCGTATATATCAATCTTTTGAGAAAGACTCTTGAACATTTGCCTATTTTGAAGGCAAAGTAGGGCTTCTCTAAATTATTTTTGAAGAGTTTTTGTGGCTTCGTTTTTTTGGTCGTGAAGTGACGAGGGTAGATCCATACTGTCGTTTTGATCTGGAGCCCGGACTGCAGACTGCTGCCTCACCCATATTAATTCATTCAAATTTTTGCATGGCACCAGTCGTGCCGGTGCCGCACATGTTCCACAGTCTGAGAGTGTGACTCTCTATCCAGTGTATATGTCGCCTTTCCGGCCCGGCGGCAGGCACCATCTGAGATTGCTGCCTGTGCTTTTGGTTAAAATCCTGCGCTTACAGACTCAGTCAAAGAGTGAGACAATTCGGGATATGAGAAAGCCGCGCACCTCCGTTTTTAGCGCCGTTGTTATGAGTACCGGTGCGAGTACCTGCAAAGGTATTGCCGACCGCTGTAAATTCTCCAACCTCAAGGGTGGTTTGGCTGTTGTGGTAGTTTTCTGTCTGTTTTTGATTCTTTCTTCGTGCTTGCCGGCACTGGCTGAGAGTGCCGGCCCGAAAGCTGAAAAGCAAGTGACGGCTGCGGTTAAGCCCAGAGAAAATGCACATAGTCAACCGCGGGTGCGCCGTGGAAATGCCCCTTGTCTGAGTTGGAATGATCCGGCCGTACCGATCAAGGCCGTCTTCCTTTGTGTACATGGACTGGGTTTGCATAACGGCACCTATGAGCCGCTCGGTAAGCAGCTTTCCTCCCTCGGTTATCCGGTCTATGCCATAGATGTGCGGGGCTTCGGCTCCTGGATGGAGGCCAAAGGAAGAGAGTGCGTGGACTTCGAAGGCTGTCTGGCCGACATAAAGAGTACGCTCAAAGTCATACGTCGAGCCCATCCCGGTAAGCCTGTGTTTTTGCTCGGTGAGTCCATGGGTGGTGCCATTGCTCTCAGGGCGGTGGCTCGTTATCCGGAGTTGGTGGACGGGCTTGTATCCTCTGTGCCGGCTGGTGATCGCTTCAAGCAGGGACAGACAAGTTTGAAAGTTGCCTTGCACTTCCTGGCCGGGCCTGATCGCCCCATGAATGTAGGTGAGAGCGTCATCAAACAAGCTACTGACAAGCCGGAGCTGAGAGCGGCCTGGCAGAATGATCCGCTGGCTAGAATGAAGCTTTCTCCCAAGGAGCTGATTCAGTTCCAATCATTTATGAATCAGAATCACGAAAGCGCCAGGGAAATCAAGGACAAGCCTGTTTTGATTGTGCAGGGCGTGCTTGACAAGCTCGTGAGACCCGAAGGGACTGTGGAGCTTTTCAACAAGCTTTCCACCACCGATAAGGAAATTGCTCTAATCCCCAATGGGGAGCACCTAATTTTTGAAGAAAACCAGTTCTCTGATCAAGTGGTAGAGAAACTCGTTGCCTGGGTTGAACTACATCGCAAAAATGATGCGAGTGCAATTATTAAGGAGTAGAAATTGAAGACTGGAAAGTTGAACTTACTGGTGGCTATGGTTAGTCTGGGTCTGGCGGGCACTGGTATTGTGCCGGGTCAGGCCGCTCCGGCCAGTAAGGTGAGAACACTGGCCATGAGCCAGGCGGGAGCCGGTACAGCCAAAGCTCCCGCCAAGAGCATTGAACAATTGCATCAGGAGGTTCAGGCTAACCCTACTGCTGCTGCTGCCAGACTGGCTCTTGGCCAGGCTTATATGTCCGCCAAAGATTATGTGAAAGCCAGGGAGCAGTTGCGTCTGGCCGTGCGCCTCGGCAAAGGCTCGCCGGATGCTCAGCGCGCCAATCAAGCCCTGATGGCCTTGCCTCACGCTCTGGTCAAGCCTAAGACCGGAGCGGAAACCAGAATGATTGCCTCCATGTTGGGACTTGGCCGTACCAGGGGCGCCGGTGGTGCTGCCAGACCTACAGTTATCGACTTCTATGCCAGTTGGTGTCAGCCCTGCAAGCAACTCGATGGTGTCATGGGTCGCTTGCTCAAGGACAGTTACTCGGACAAGGTAAAGTACATGCGCGTGGATGTGGATGATCCAAACAGCCAGGCTTTGCTTGATCAGTACGAAGTCAGCCCCATTCCCACCGTAGTCTTTCTCAACAGTGAAGGCGAAGTGGTTTCCTATTCGGTGGGCTTCTCCGGTGAGCATGCCGTCCGTGATGGTCTGAGCAAAATAACCGCCACCAGTGGAAGTGGCACAAATTAATGCGCCGAATCCTTGCCATACTCTTTGCTTGTCTGTGCTGGTCAGGCGGTGAGGGGTGCTTTGCCCTGGAGCCGTCAGAGCCGATGCTCGAGAATTTCGCCCGCACCGAGTCTGGAACGGCAGACCGGACGGAGCCGATAAAAGCAGATCCGGGCGTGGTTATGTACATCGAACTGTTGCGTCAGGAGAACGGCCTCACCTCCGTTTATCGCTGCAATAACCTGGTGCAGTTCAGAAGCGGCGATCAAATACGCTTTCACATCATTCCCAATCAAGATCGATATGCTTATGTGCTGATGCGTGGAACTTCAGGCGCCAGTTGCCTGCTTTTCCCGCAAGCGTTGACCGGTATGGATAATCTGGTCAAGGCCGGCACTGATTGCACCTTGCCCACTGAGGGAGCTTTGCAGTTTGATGAGAACCCCGGCACAGAGCAACTCGTGATGATTTTTAGTGGCAAGCCGCTCAAAACTTCCTTTTTGCAAAAGATAGTGGAGCGGGGTGGAGGAAAACGTCTGCCGTTGCGCACCGTGGTAGCAGGTGCCCGGAGCGGGGGCGGGCAATTGAAGTTTCGGCACTTGCGGCTTCTCATGGATGCCAAGCCTGAGCTAATGCCCCTATCCGATATCTCCCAACTGCAGGTGCCCTTGAGCGGAGATAAGCGTAAGGCTCTGGCCGGGCCGGGTCTTCTTCTGGTCTCTTCCAGGAAGAAGGCAACGATTTCGGCCGCAGTGGAACTCCAGCATCTTAAATAGTATGATTCTCTAGCCCTCATGAAAGGGCTTACAGTTTGCCTGGTCTGAAGAGCAGGATTGTTTGCACCAAGCAGTGGCGCCAATCCCCTGGGGCCGGGGCAAACCTGGAGGAAACCTCGATCCCCCCTCTGAATGCGGTTTTGCAGGTTATGTCAGTATTTATGCCTACCGAGAATGAAACCGGAGTCGGTGAGCCGGGACCTGGTGAATTGCCCTTTAGAAGTCCGCTTTTCGGTCTTTTGCAGGAGTCACTGGCGGGCGGACATAAAGATAGAGAATTTCTCTATTTCGAGGGCAAGAGTTATAGCTTCGCCCAGGTGCACGAACTAGCTCTGAGGCTGGCCTCGCTTCTTGCTCGAGAGGGTGTGGCCCGGGGCGAGAGGGTGGCTGTTTATCTATATAACAGTCCTGAGTTTGTTGTTTCACTTTTGGCCCTGAATTATCTGGGCGCGGTGGTAGTGCCGGTCAATCCTCTTCTCAAGAAAGACGAAATCAGCCATATCGTTCATGATGCCTCGGCGTTCGCCCTTTTGACCGAAAGTCATTTACTTGCCCATGTGGCGCCGGAAACCATCGACAGTCTGCACTTTCATCTCGTATTCAATAGGGATACCTCGGTCGAGACCGCGGTGGAGAACGCTTTTAATTCGCCTGCCGGTTCAATCAGAATAAATGTGGCGGCGCTGGAAGAATTGGACGGTGCCTTGCCGAGACCTTCGCTTGCTCTTTCCCAGGCTGATGATGCCGCCCTTATCGTTTATACCAGTGGTACCACAGGCAAGCCTAAGGGGGCGGTATTGAGCTTCGGTAATGTGGCTTATACGGTCTCTACCTATCCCACGCGCTTTCATCTGCTTGAGACAGATCGGCTGCTTGGAATTTTGCCGCTCTGTCATCTCTATGGTCTACTGGTGGTGCTGGCCGGCGCACTGAGAGCGGGAGCCTCCATTACTTTGATGAGGCAGTTCGATGCCGATAAAGCTGCTCTACTTTTGAAGGAACGCCGCATTACGGTATTGTCGGCGGTGCCGACCATGCATCAATTCATACTCCTGTCTCTGGACAAACTAGGTATTTCTCTTCCTGATTTGCGGCTGATCACCACTGGTGGTGCGGCAATTTCGCTGGAGTTGCTCAAGCAAGTAGAAGAGACCTTTTCAGTACCTGTGCTTGAGGGTTACGCCCTGACTGAAACCAGTGTGATTGCCACCCTCAATCCGGTTGATAACCGCAAAGCTGGTAGCGTCGGCCCCGGTTTTGACCTTTTGACGATCATGATTCAAGATGAAAACGGAGCGCCCCTCTCCCCTGGAAAGACTAATGTGGGAGAGGTGTGTATCGCCGGTCCCTGTGTTATGAGCGGTTATTGGCAAAACCCGGAGGCAACGGCGGCGGCCATTGTAAATGGCTTCTTGCGAACCGGAGATCTGGGCTATCTGGATGAAGACGGTTATTTATATATCGTTGGCAGATCGAAAGAGCTGATCGTCCGGGGCGGCATGAATATCTACCCGCGGGAAGTGGAGAATGTTATCAGTCAACTGCCGCAAGTGGCTGAGGTTGCTGTTTTTGGAATACCTGACCGGTTTATGGGTGAAAGAGTGAAGGCTTGTATCGTACTCAAACCCAATCTCAGTCTTACTGCCGAGCAAGTGCAGAGCTATTGCGGAGAGCATCTCGCCGATTACAAGATGCCTCGCACCATCGACTTTGTTGCTTCTCTGCCCCGCAACTCCACCGGCAAGGTCTTAAAGCGACTTTTGAGTTGAACACTGACAGAGGCTTGTTGCCAAGCTTCCGCCAATTTATAGTTTGCTTGGTCAGGGCGGGTAAATTCAGTTAAGATCTAATTGGTTGTCTTCTTGGAATGGACGGGAGATTTAATTGTGAAGTGGGCTTCCGTTTTGGAAACACCAGCGGATCTTTCGGACAGCGGCGATGAGGGGCAGGGCACTGTGCCTGAGTTGGCCTTGCGCCTCGGGCAGTCACTGGTTAAGACCCTACTTTTCAAGCTGGGCGGCGTGAAGCCTGACTTTCTTGTGCTCTTTGTTTCGCCTGATTTCAAGGACAAGATGGAACTGCTTTCCACTTACCTGCAGGAGACCCTCGCACCCAAGGCTTTCATAGGGTGTACCGGCGGCGGTTTAATCGGCGGCGGGCAGGAAGTCGAGCATAAGTCGGCCATAGCGCTTACCGGTGCGACCATGCCGGGGGTGCAGCTGAAAGCCTTTCATATCGCCAACGAGGCTATACCGGACCTTGACGACGCGCCGGACGCCTGGGAGAAATTGCTCCAGGTAAAGGGGCTGGAGGAGCCCAGTTTTGTAATTCTGGCTGATCCTTTCAGCTTCCGCATCGATGCCTTTGTGCAGGGGCTCGATTATGCCTTCAGCCGTTCGGTTAAGGTGGGCGGACTGGCCTCGGGTGGACACAAGGCGGGGGAAAATCGCTTACTGGCCGGCGACCGTGTTTTTCGGTCAGGTCTTGTGGGGGTCTCCATGGTCGGCAATGTCACGGTTGACTCGGTGGTAGCCCAGGGCTGCAGGGCTTTCGGCAAGGTCAGTCGGGTAACTCGCTGTGATCGCAATCTCTTATACGAACTGGACGGCAAACCGGCCGTGGCCGTACTGAAGGAGGCCGTGGAGAAACTTTCGGAAAAAGATCAGAAACTGGCCAAGGATCAGCTCTTTATCGGTGTGGCCATGGATGAGTTTAAGGACAAACTTGTCTCCGGCGACTTCCTGGTGCGCTCCATTATTGGTATAGAACCCATGAGCGGCGCTTTGCTTGTGGGTGAAGTCCTGAGACCTGAGCGGACCGTGCAGTTTCATTTGCGTGATGCGCATTCTTCGGCTCAAGATATCAATGATCTGTTTTCGCGCTATGCTCAAGAGAAGGGGGGTAGTGCCGGCCCTGAGGATGCCGGCGTCAAAGGCGCTCTATTATTTTCCTGCCTGGGCCGCGGTGAGGATTTATACGGCAAGAGCAATCACGATAGTGATTGTCTCAGGCACTATCTAGGTGAGATTCCCATCGGCGGTTTTTTCGGCAACGGTGAGATAGGACCTGTGGGTAAGTCAACATTTTTGCACGGATACACATCCAGTTTTGGTATCTTCAGAGAGAAATCGAAGCAGGAAAAACACTAAATTTACGCATGAACGTTAGAGGAGTAATTTAGATGAAGCTTTTGGGCGACGCTCTCAGATTGAATGTACCAGTCACAGGAAAGGCTTTCGCACTTCTTGCGCTCTCCTGCACCTTCTTGATGTTTGGGCAGGTGGAAGCGGCGCCTCAAAAGGCGGCTTCCGGAAAGGCTGCCGCCAAAAGTGCCCCCGGAAAGGGACCGGTCAAGGCGGCTCGCCCTGCTCAGGGCGGTGCCTCCCAGGCTGCGATCGGGGCCTATTGCGGCCGGGTCTGGGCAAAGGTAGCAGGCAAATGGCTGGTACCGGACGGTAACAATCATGTGGTACTCACGACAGAACTGGCTTCAGACGGTTCCTACGGAGACATCTCGGTGACAAGTGCTCCCAAGAATCAGGAAGCGGAAGCGGCGGCTATGACCGCCCTCGATCAGTCCAAGCCCCTGGACCTCTTGCCCACCGGTATGGCCCGGGGTAAGATGACCATTACCTTTGATTCTAAGGCGGATCCACATGGAGACTGTTCCTCGGGCGGTTCGGTCCGCCTTGATCCTCTGGCTGGTGGTAATTAGTCTTGGTCTGACCGCATGCGGGGTGGACTTCAAGGAGGGTAAGTTGTTTCTGTTCGGCTCCACCGGTAAAAGATCGCTACGCTTCGCCGGTACCTGGTATGAGGCTGAACCGGCCAAGCTTTCCAGGCAAATTGAAAGCTTCCTTGCCGCTGCCGGTGAGAAAGAGAGCAAGATTCCGGTGCCCCAGGGGCAGGTACTGGCCGTGGTGGCACCCCATGCCGGTTATATGTTCTCCGGAAAAACGGCTGCATATTCTTATTTGGCGGCCAGCAAGAGTGCCATGAGCGGGCAGAAAATCAAGCGTGTATTTTTGCTCGGTCCCTCTCATTACAAGGGCTTCCATGGTGCCGCTCTCACCCTCGATAAGAGCTTTCAGACCGTGCTGGGCGAACTGACCGTAGATACTGAGGTGGTGGAAGAACTGCGGCAGAATATCCTCTTTCAGGAGGCTACCAAGGCGCACCAACAGGAGCATTCCCTTGAATTGCAATTGGCCTTTATCAAGGCTTGTTTTGGTGATGTAAAAATCGTACCTGTCTTGGTCGGGCAATTGGACGATTCTTTTGAAGCTCGCTTCATAGCTAGAGAACTGAGGCAGCATCTTGAGGACGGCGATCTTGTCGTGGTCTCATCCGACTTTACCCATTTTGGTCCGCGCTTTGAGTATGAACCTTTCCCCTATGAAAGCGGCGGTCGTTTCAGAGAGAAACTGAAAGCTCTCGATATGGAAGCATTGCGCTATCTTGAGCGCAATGATCTGGAAGGCTTCATGCAGTTTTATAAACGCACCGATGATACTATCTGCGGTGTGTATGCTCTTTGTGTTCTCCTGGCTCTTTTGCCGGAAGACAGCAGAGGTTATTTGCTTGACTACAAGACATCTCGGGATGTACTGGCAGTGCAGGATAAATTGGATTCGGATTTTGATTTGCCCGCTGCTGATGATCCCCATAGTGTTTCTTACATGGCCGTAGAATTTCGTTCGCCCGAAAGCAGTTGGAATAAGCTGAGAGAAACCGCTCTCGCGCCGGAACCGCTCACCAAGGATGAGCGCAAAAATCTGCTCAAGCTAGCCCGGACTACCCTGGATGTTTTCGTTCGTACCGGCAAGACTCCGGCACTGGCAGAATTGACCGGGGAACACGGTATTGTTTTGAGCGAGCGCCTCAAGTTGCCCCACGGTGTTTTCGTCACTTTGCACAAGAATGAGAAAGGCGAACGGAGCTTGCGCGGTTGCATCGGCTATATTTTCCCCATCAAACCCCTCTATCAGGGCGTCATCGAGAATACAATTTCAGCAGCCAGCCGCGATCCGCGTTTCCTGCCGGTGGCACCGTCCGAACTCAAGAATCTGGAAGTGGAAGTTAGCGTGCTGACGCCTCCCCACAAGATAGCTCGCTATGAGGACATCAAGATTGGCGAAGACGGCATACTGCTCAAATGCCGCGGCCGGCAGGCAGTCTTTTTACCTTCCGTAGCCACTGAGTACGGCTGGGGGCTCGAGGAGACCCTCAAGCAATTGTCCTTGAAAGCCGGACTGAGTGAAGACGCCTACAAGGGCGATGCTAAGTTTGAAGTCTTTCGCAGCGAAATGATTGAATAAGCTAGTTGATGAAAGGAACAGTAGCAGTTCCAAGACTCATGAAATAGACCAGCAGATTTTGCACCATCACCTGGAAGCCGGCGAAGAGCAAAAAGACCAGGGTATGATCCTGGTTGGCGAAGCGGGTCAATTCCGCCTCCACGCTCGGTGCCACTTCCTTTTCGATAGAACCCTTGAGAAATTGATTGGACAGGATGAGGCGTGGATTATTGCGCCAAAGTCCATAACTAAAAAGCTCTTCCTGATTGCCTTCATCTACGACAGCCAGTTTTAAGCCCGGCAGCGACAGCTTTTCACACTGACTGGTCAACAAGGTGGCTAGTTCAGGATTGTCTTTGGCCACATCTTCCATGGCTAGAAATCTGGCTTTGAAGTAGCGGCTTTCGGCCCAGTCCATGACCAGGGGCAAGATCATGACGAAGAGAACGTTGACTGAAAGAATGAGAATGGCAGCCCCTCTCATCCCCACATCGTCGGCTCTTACCCAGTGAGCCAGGGGTACTGTCAGGAGTAGCCCCAGACTGAAGGTGGCGCCGTAGTATAAACGTAATGCCCTTGACGGTCTCATGAGAAATTACCCTGATCTTTTTCATGGATAGCGTTTCAGACCGGTGCACAAAACCAGCACCAGACTTTTAGCTCAAGTTTGGTTGCTATGAGAATTGGATGCACTTAGCCCTACGTTCTTAATGTGCCCCCGGGGTAGAGGTCTAAAACTTGAGAATGCGCCACTTGACAAGGGTTGGAGCCGATTTTCCTGCAATTCTGGGCTTTTCGCCGGCTGGAAAAGTAGAAGATTTTTTTGAGCGCCTGTTGCGGCTGCTATTCAAGACTGATAATACGAAAGCTCAACCGTTATCGGTTGAGCTTTCAATGCCTGGTTGGAAAGCCGCTTCGCTCCTATTAGCCCTCGATTTCCTGCGCCTGTCGGATACTATAAGATTAAAGGGGAGGTAGGGAAAAAGTGGATCTGGAGCAAATGCGCCGCAAGGCGGTTAAATTTGTCAGGCAGAAGGAGGAGCGCGCGTGCGGCGGAAATCCTGAACGCCTGGCTGAGCTTGCCACCACCTCGGACGACTATTTGTTCAAAAAGGCGCTCTGGACTCTCTTCATGATTGTCGGTCCGATTTGCTTTGTGGTTTTGCCGGTTTTGATATCTTTCTTCGGTATTTTTCTACCGCCTCAATGGATAGCCGTGCTCTGGACCCTGGCTAAGGTATGCATGGCTCTGACACTCTTCCTTTTTTCCGTTTGCCTCTACCTGACCATGAAGGGCAATATCTGAACTACTAAAGAAAAGGAGGGAAACCAAGTCTCCCTCCTTTTCAGAACCTAAGATGTAATTACGGATTTACATGAGAGCTTCCATGATTTCCTTGAGTACGTCTTTGCTCGGTCTGGTTTTCTCTTCAGGCAAGGTGGCAAGCGGAGCTTCACCAACGCGCAAGAGCGAGGTGAAATCAGGCTTTTGCTCATCGATATAGAGCAGACCGGTGAGGAACTGCTTGTCGATGTGGGCTTGCTTGATGGTCTTCATGGCGTTGATGGCGCAAGTCGGATCGTAATCGTGCTCGGTTTTCTTGAGGGTGATTTTGGAACCGTCATGCAATTCCACTTCCTGCACGGAGCCCGGTTCGTATTCGACGTTGATTTGCTCGAAGAAAGGAATGTAACCCAGCTCATGCAAGGGAGTTTCCATTTCTTTGGCATACTTGTAGCTCTTGGTGGAGCCTTCGTGGTTGTTGAAGGTGACGCAAGGGCTGATCACGTCTAACACGGCGGTGCCTTTGTGGGAGGCGGCGGCTTTGATGAGAGCCGTCAACTGTTTGGGATCACCGGCGAAGGAACGGCCTACGAAGCCGCAGCCCAGTTCGATAGCCAGACCGCAGAGGTCGATGGGCGGCAGTTCGTTCAGAACACCGGTTTTCAGCTTCGAGCCGAGATCGGCGGTGGCTGAGAACTGACCTTTGGTGAGACCGTAGACGCCGTTGTTTTCCACGATATAGATCATGGGAACGTTACGCCTGACCAGATGGCAGAACTGTCCCAGACCGATAGAGGCGGTGTCGCCGTCGCCGGATACGGCAATCATGGTCAAGTTGTGATTGGCCATGCTGACGCCGGTGGCGATGGAAGGCATGCGTCCGTGCACGGCGTTGAAGCCGTGAGCCTGATTCAAGAAATAGGCCGGTGTTTTGGAGGAGCAACCGATGCCGGATAGTTTTGCCACCTGGTGTGGTGACAAACCAAGTTCGAAAAAGGACTTGATGATCTGGCTGGTGATGGCGTCGTGTCCGCAGCCGTCACAAAGGGTTGAAGGAGAACCTTTGTAGTCGGCCAGGGTCAAGCCGATGCGGTTTGTTTTAGGTGCTGACGTGGTCATTATTTTTTCTCCTCCCGGATCACGGCTTCGGTGACAAACGAGGCGTCCAGGGGCAGTCCGTCGTAGTGTCTGATCGAGCGCAGTTTGGTGGCTAGTTCAGGCATTTCCAGTGCAATCAGGTCGCGCATCTGACCGTCACGGTTTTGTTCTACAACATAAACCCGTTCATGGTCGGTGACGAATTTCTTAAGCTCTGCCGTGAATGGTAGAGCTCTGATGCGCAGGTAGCTGGTATTGACACCGGCTGCTTTCAGTTCATCTCTGGACTCTTCCACGGCGAAGTGGCTGGAGCCGAAAGCGATGATGCCCACTTTGGCATCATCGCTTTCCGAGAGAATCGGCTTCGGTACAAACTGCCGGGCCGTGTTGAACTTCTTCTCCAGACGATTCATCAAGTTGACGTAATCTTCCGGTTTTTCCGTGTAGGTGGCCTTTTCAGTGTGACCGGAGCCACGGGTGAAGTAGGCGGCCAGCGGATGATCGGTACCGGGCAAGGTGCGGTATGGAATACCGTCGCCGTCCACATCTTTGTAGCGCTCGAACTTGCCGGCTTTTTCAAGAGCGGCTGCGTCCAGTACCTTGCCGCGGTTTATGGGCTTGGTGGGATAAGCAAAAGGATCGGACATCCAGTTGTTCATGCCCAGATCGAGATCGGTGAGTACAAAGACCGGTGTCTGGAATTTTTCAGCCAGTTCGAAGGCTTCCAGGGCCAGCTCGTAGCATTCATTTACGGAACCGGGCAGGAGAATGATGTGCTTGGTGTCGCCGTGGGAGAGCAGGTAGGTACTGGTCAGGTCGGCCTGCGATGTGCGGGTGGGCATGCCAGTGGAGGGACCGACTCGCTGTACGTCGAAGACGACGGTGGGAATTTCGGTGAAATAACCGTAGCCTGCAAATTCCGACATGAGTGAGATGCCGGGTCCGCTGGTGGAAGTCATGGAGCGTGCTCCGGCCCAGCCGGCGCCCAGGGACATACCGATGGCCGCCAGTTCGTCTTCCGCTTGCACAACGGCAAAAGTAGCTTTGCCGGTTTCTTTATCGATGCGATACTCTTTCAGATAATCGATGAGCTGTTCGCAAAGGCTCGATGAAGGTGTAATGGGATACCAGGAAACCACAGTCACACCGGCAAAGAGGCAACCGAGTGCAGCGGCGGCGTTGCCGTCGATGATGATTTTGCCCTGGGTTTTATCCATGGGCTCGACAGTATAGGCATCTTCTTTCTTGAGATTTTCTTTGGCCCATTCTCTGCCCAGTTTGACGGCGTTCAAGTTGAGATCGATGGCTTTGGCCTTACCTTCAAACTGTTTGGTGATGGCATTTTCAATTTCCGGATGGGAGATATTGAGAAGTTCAGCCACCACGCCGACATAGATCATGTTGGTGAGAAGTTTGCGCAGTTTCAGATTGTCGCTGGCTTTGGCCGCCAACTCACTGAAAGGCACCTGATAATGTTTGACGTCGCTACGAATGGCATCCAGTTTCAGTTCCACAGGGCTTACGCAGACGCTTCCCGGTGTAAGGGCCTTGACGTCGTCGATGGCGGTCTGTGGATTCATGGCCACGAGGATGTCTATTTCTGCCTTACGAGCAATATAGCCGTCTTTATTCACCCTGATGGTGAACCAGGTCGGTAGACCGGCAATATTGGAGGGGAAGAGGTTTTTGCCGCTCACCGGAATGCCCATCTGGAAGATGGAACGCATGAGCACGTTATTAGAGGATTGGCTCCCGGAGCCGTTTACGGTGGCTACCTGGATGGAAAAGTCGTTGACTATCTTTCCTTTCCCCAGTTTTTCTTTGCTGTCTGCAACTAGCGTTTTCACTGTGCGTATCCTATTTTTCTGGTGTTCTGGTCTGTACCCTTGGGTGCTTTCTTTGACCTGTCTGACAGGCGCAGTTTCAGGTTAAGTCCGGGCTGGTATGCCTCCCCAAGCCTGCTGCTCCCTGGGCACAGTACTAAAGTTTAGCCGTTCTTGCCGCAGAAGTGCCCGTAAATACCAATTTCGCTAAGCTTTTCGAGATACTTTGCAAGTCAAACAGGTACTGACTGAAGAGAGCCGGTACTTAACTATTAGAGGGAAATTAAAAATGAAGGAAGACCGGAACTGAGGGAGTTGCCTCAGCCGGATACCTTGACATTGAGAACGCAGGGGCCTTCCTCTTCGAAGAGGCGCGTGATGGCCTCCTCCATTTCTTCCATGATGGTGGCGGTAAACACCTTCAGACCCATGGCCTGTCCCATTTTCTGGAAATCGATGGTGGGACTGTTGAACGGGAATCCTATTTGGGCCGGTGTTTGCGGCTGAATGAGCAGGGCGGCGCCGCCGGCAGAAACGATGACAATCTTGATGGGTAGCTGATAATGGGCCACAGACCAGAGAGCCTCGCTGCATTGCATGATGGACTCGTCGCTGGTGAGCACTATCACCGGCAGTTCCTGCGCCGTGAGTGAAAGCTGCACCCCGAGACCGGCCGGCAAGCCGTAGCCGTCTATGCAAGCATTGGAAGAAACATAGGAAGAACTCGTTTCCAGGCTCATTACCGAGCAGGGGTCGGCATGGATGGAGAGGATGTCGTTGACGATAATTGAGCCGGTGGGGCGCACGCCATCAAGGGTGCGCAGCAGCCAGAAAAGGGAAATGGGATCGTTGTGGGAAGGGTAAACCAGCTCCTCTTCCAGCTTCATTCGCTCTTCAGTAATTTGTTTGATGGTTTCCTGGGCTCTGATTTTTGCCACCGATAGGCATCTGGCATCAGCTACAAGCTGAATTTCAGCACGCAGGCGCGTCATGGTTTCAGCAATATCGGCTGTAGCCGCAGCAATGCAGGGTAAGCTCTTGCCGGCCAGAGTGGGCTCCACATTGACCTGGATGATAGCCGCACGGGGGTTGAAGAGGGACATTTTGTCCGCTTCCGCCGAGAGTCTGGTTTGCATACCGAGAGCCAGCACCAGGTCGTGCTCCTTCAGTTTTTCTTTGATGGTACTTAGACCAAAGTGAAGAACGCCTCCGAACTGCGGGTGGCGATTGGGGAAGTTGACGCCGGTGGGCATGGGCTCCGTGTACACCGGGCATCCCAGTACTTCAGCCAGCACCACTACTTCTTTGCGGGCTCGAAATTGATTGACTTCGTTGCCGGCAATAATGCAAGGGTTTTTGGCGGTAACCAGAGATTTAGCTGTTTTCTTCAAGAAGTTGTCGGCGGCTGCCCCGAGGGGGCTGACATGGGGCGGATTGATCACTTCTCCCTGGGCGTACTGGTAGAGGATGTCCAGGGGCAAAGACAGCATTACCGGCCCTTTGGGCGGTGCCAGGGCCTCCGTGAATGCGCGGCGTATAAGCCGGGTTACTTCCACCGGGGAGCGGGCTTCCGCCGACCATTTTGTAAGTTTCGACACCAGGGCTAAGTTATCCAGGGCCAGCACCGGGTCGTCGTTCATGATCTGAGTGCTCTGCTGTTCGCAAAGCACAATCAGCGGTACCTGAATTTGTTTTGCCGTATAAATTGCCGGCAAGGCGTTGAGGGCTCCCTGCCCGGGCGAGAGAACCAGCACCGGCGGTCTGGCTGTGCTCTGGCTGTGTCCGATGGCCATGAAACTGGCGGCTCTCTCGGAAAGTGCGCGGGCACATTTCAAGACCTGGGAGGTGTTCAAAAGCTGCACCAGAGGCGAAGGATTACAGCGTGGACCGTGGAAGACGGCTGAGGCTCCTTCCAGAAGCAGTTGTTCCAGAATCAGGTGGCTGGTTAATTTTGTTGCGGTTGTCATTGAATACTCAGTCTCTCAACGTGTCTATCCTAGCTTACTTTGCTCACAAGGGTTTTTAAAGGTGATCGAGCTCCAAAATAGGGCAGGGAGAAAAATTGCACCAATCAGATAACTCGGCTTCCAGACCTGGTTTTAGTGGCAAGATCATGGGGCAACCCCAGGTTCTTTCCTCGAAATAAAAGTCGGTGAGAATCTTGCGATTACTTTCGACACTGCTCAAGAGGTAGCGCCTCAGATCGAAGCCTGGGGCAAGCGCTGAAAGAACGCTCTCCCAGCCTCTGATGCGCCTTACTTTCCGGCTCAGGGCGAAATGCAGAATGGGCTTGAAGAAGTGTTCCGGCTCCTGAGCAATTATCTCCAGTACGCGCACCGTGGCGCCTCCTGATTCCAGTATGGCATAGCCGTTCAACTCGGGAGCGGTTAGCACCAGCAATTCGGGCCAACTGAGTTTTGAGTGGCGGTGTAAGTAACTCTCTTTCATTATTTTATAGTCGAAGTAAGCCGCGCTCCTTTCCACGCCCAGTCTTTCTCTGGCAAGCCACCGGCTGTAGTGGCGCAGCAGGGCGGCGGAGGGGTAATCGCTCAGACTGACAACCTGGTAATCTCCGGCATCGACGCTGCCTTTCGGATGCAGTTCGAGGGTGAATGTAGCAGCGCTAATTTCCTGAAAGCCGCAGCTACTGTAGAAATCACTGCCAATGTCCGAGAAAAGCAATAGACCATCCTTGCCCTCAGCCGTTGCTTCCTCCTCCAGCAATTCTATAAGGGCTCGGGCATAGCCTCTGCCCCGGTATGCCTCCGGAGTGTAGATGGCTCCGAGACCGACAAAGTTCAGGTGGCAAGCCTTGCCGGACCGGTCTCTGGCTCTCAGTGTGAGGTTGTAAGTTTTGCAGGAGGAGCCGATCCTTACTGCCTCGTCTTTTGTGGTTGCCGGCAGCAGTAAAGCTCTCATTTTTAGATGGCGACGACCCCAGGCGCTGGCGGTCTGTCTTTGTAAGTAGTCAAGGTACCTGTAGTAAGTAAGACCCCCAGACCAGATCCGGTGTGTCTCCTTCAGTATCTTGAGAACCTCCGGGAAGCTAAGAAAACCAAGAAAACCAGGTCTGAATAGCTCTCCCTCGCGCCCTCCAGAGGGAGATTCTTGCTTGCACATTGTCTCAGGTGGTAGGCTTGGCATTTTGCCGGTCGGGTTGTTCGCCGCTCTTTTGTTTGTTCAACATCTTACAGGGTACAGGCTTTTTATGAGCTCAATCGCTGCCTACAAAGGTCATATAGTCAGTCCGATTTCCGCAAGCGGGAGCGGCGACTACTCCTTTATAGATTATCCTCGCGGCCTGATGGTTGTTACCGATGGAAAGCTGACCGCTCTGGGTGATTTTGACCAGTTGAGCGAGCGTTCCGACCTGGGCGCCGTTCTCAGGCAGGTGACCATCGAGGATTTTGGAAAGCGGCTCATTATGCCCGGTCTCATCGATATGCACTTGCACCTTCCCCAGGTGACCCAGACTGCCAAGTCGGGGCAGCATCTACTGGCCTGGTTGAATCGTTATATATTTCCCGCCGAGTGCAAGTTTTCCGATATCGATTATGCTCGCCGAATCGCCCGCTGGTTCTTTGCCGAACTGGCTGCCAACGGCACCACTTTGTCGGTGGTCTTCACCACCATTCATAAGGAAGCCTGCAACGTTGCCTTCGAGGAAGCGGCCCGCACCCACAGCCGCGTCATCATGGGCAAAGTAATGATGGATCTAAATGCCCCTGCAGCCTTATGCGAGGTAACCCAAGAGTCTCTTACCGGTTCCATGGAACTGGCCCGGAAATGGCACAACGCCCATGATGGTTTACTGCAATATGCCTTCACTCCCCGTTTCGGGGTGACCTCTACACCTGAGCTTTTGTCCGGCACCGGTGAACTCTGGAAGCGCTTCCCCGGTACTTATATGCATACGCATCTAGCCGAGGCGCGAGAAGAAATTCAAACCGTGGCCGCTCTTTCCGGAAGCGCGCAGTTATATGGATATGTATGACCGCTTTGGCCTGGCCGGCCAGCGCAGTGTCTTTGCTCATGCCATCCACCTGGACGACGGCGATCTAGACTGCATTAAGCATAGAGGCGCAGCCCTTGCCCATTGCCCCAGCTCCAACTTCTTTCTCAAGAGCGGTGTTTTTGCCTATAACCGGGTCAGGCAGTGTGGTTGCTTGTTCGGACTGGGTTCTGATGTGGCGGCCGGACCTCATATGTCCCTCTTCGAAGTCATGAAGGATGCCAATTTCATTCAGCCGGACGACTGGATTGAGCCCCGTGAACTGATTTATCGTTCCACACTGGGCGGTGCCCGCGCACTCTATATGGATGGTGTCGTGGGTAGCCTGGAAGTAGGCAAAGAGGCCGACTTCGTGGTACTCGACCCTTCTGCCAAGACCGGAGTAGTGGACGATATACTTGATCAGCCCACCGACGAGATTCTTTCTTGCCTTGTTTTCCTGGGGGATGATCGGATTGTGGAGCGCACCTATGTGCGTGGACGTCTAATATTTAGCAAAGCGCTACAAGAAACCGGCAATTTGGCGTCAGTTAATTTAGCGGGGTAAGGTTACCTGCTAGGATCTTTGGCCCAGGTGAAAAGGCGGTTTAAGTGGCAACTCAAGTAGATTCTATCCGGACTATCTATTCCCAGCCCGAGATTCAAGAGAGAATCAAAGAGATGGGGCAGCAAATCTCCAGCGATTATGCCAAGCTTGAGCACCCTGTGGTGATTGGCGTTATGAAAGGGGCTTTTTGCTTCCTGGCCGATATTGTCAGGCAGATAAAAACCCCCGATCCTCTGCAGATCGAGTTTGTGCGACTGGCCAGCTACGGTAGTGCCACTGAAAGTTCCGGCTCGGTGCAAACCCCTTATCTGGAACTGCCCAATATATCCCGCCGCAACATCCTGGTGGTGGAGGACATCATCGACTCCGGCCGCACTGCCCGCTTCTTTATGGATTACTTGAAAGACCAGTTCAATCCTGCCACTCTGAAGATGGCCGTTTTTCTCGATAAACCTTCGCGCCGGGTGGTACCCATGGAAGCCGACTATGTAGGCTTTACAATAGAAGACTTGTTTGTAGTTGGCTACGGTCTCGACTATGCTGAGAAGTACAGGGAGTTGCCCTATCTTGGTGAACTGAAACTGGGTGGCGGCTAAATTCCTTAATTCCCCCGGGAGAGACTTTTTTGCAAGAGCCTGAGCAATCAAAAGAAGAGCAAGACACCGAAGCTACGGCTGGGCCTGTGGACGCTTCATCTTCAAGCGACCGGCAGGGTGAGGCCGCCTCCCCTGCGGATTCTCAAGTCGAGCCGGCCTCGGAGCCGGCCGCGCCATCAACTGCGGCGGCACCACCGGTGGAGGAAAAGTCTGAGCCGGCAAGTTCAGAGGGGCAAACAGCTAACAATGTCCCCAACTCCAAAGCGGCTGCCAAATTTTCACTCTTTGAACTGGTTTGTGGTGTGCTTGTGCTCTCGGTCTTTGCCGTATTGGTGATGAATGTCTCCATACTGGCTCTGGCACGGGATTACAACAAGCGTTGCTGCAAGCAGGCTATTATGTTTGCCGGGCAGGCCGCCACAGAAGGTAAGGACACCCCCAGCCTCTGGTATTCTTCCTTGCATTATCTTGATCGCTGCGCCCTGCCGGGGCTCTTTATCGAAAGACCGATGATTACGTCCTTCGACGATAACATCACGCCCTCCTTGCGCAAACTGACCATTACCATGAGCACCAAGGCTCTCGTGCCGGTGCCGGTACTACTCTTCAATCCCAGCGCCTTAGAAAGCGACGGGCAACACCTGGTTTATCACACCACCTGTGTTTTCAATTTGAAGAATCCCAAGAACTGTCAGGGTACCCATAAAGTCTTGCCGCCATCCGGTGGTGCGGCCATTGAGATGATAGAAATTCAAGAGCCGTCCTCCAAAAACAAGAAGCAGCAAAAAGGCAAAAATACAAATTGAGAGAAAGCCGGTTTTGCAGCTCTCTCTCAACTTGTGGTGGCTTTGGCCTGGGGAATTATTTTTGAGTTACCTGAATCACGTCTTTGCGGCTGCCTGACCACACTTCAATCTCATGAAGAGGCGGGGGCATGGGCACGGAGGCGGAGGCGGAGGCGGAAGTGTTCACTGCACCGGAGGGAAGCGGGAGGTTCTCCATCTGCAAGGGGTTTGGCAGCGGAGGCGGCTCCAGGGCAGTCACCGGCACTCCGAGCGGATCCTGAGCCATTCTCTTAGGAGCGGCGAAGAGGGCCGTGACATCAACTGTGGTGACCGGCATGTGGTCTTTATCGTTGCGCAATGATAGATAGAGTTTGCTGGCTGCCACCGCTTTGATTAGCTTATTAGTGTCTTCCGGTGACACGGCTACGGTGACGGAACTGGCCGGAGTGACCTGACCTTTGGCTTCTCTTTCAAACTGCTGGCCCACGGCTACCACTTCCACATCTGAAAGTATCGGCGCTACTTTCGTCTCCTGACCGCTGCCCACCATGGAGAGCACATCCACGTGACTCTGGGGCGAGACGAAGCCGGCCACACCGGAATTAGCATCGACAGCAAAGGTTACTGCTCTCATGCCTTCGGGCAGACGTGAGTTGAAATCAAGGCTGAGACCGATAGGGGCCAGGTCGTGTGAAGAGAGAATTTGACCTGCGGCCACAGGAAACTTGGCTCTTCGACCTATGGCATTGCTGGCCACGGGCAGGGCATCCATGGGCACCCTTCCCACTTCCATATCCTTTTCCGTTAAGGCATCGGCTTCAATGACGGCACCTTCCATAATGTCTCTGGTGACAAAGACAACCTTGGTTTTGGCACCGGCCTTTTCCTGGGCTTCCTTGAGTCTGGCTTCCAGAGCTGCTTTTTCACCATCATTTGTAGTTGTGACTGTGAAAGTGATGAGGACGGCCAGTCCGATTATGGCAAGCAGCATCAGTGCTGGAGGTGTGCGAGAGAGCATGAGAAATAGGGTTCGTAATGGATTCATTACTGCCTCCTGGTTATGTAGAATTGACGAAGCTGGGCGTTGCCGAGCACTGCATCATTGCCGGTGCAGTACTCAATATTCTTTTGCGCAACGCCATTTCTAGTGCCGCCGACCTTGGCTCCTGGCCAGGACCGAACAGCAACTTTTCCCATTCTTTCACTGCCTCAGCCGTCGATAATAGGAAAAACCCTGAACCTTGTCAGGAGATAAGGACAGTAACCGGAAACCGGCGCTATTGCCCCGTGTTTATCGGCAGCTCGGCTGTAAATCGGTTTACAAGCGGGTGGATTTCTTCGTAAAACTTGATGAGTTACGATTTATCCCTGACAAGCTTTCTGTCTGAAAGTGAAAAGGCGCACCTCTCTGGCCGGGGTGAAAGGTGCTGCAGCCAGTATTAGCCGGGCTAAATGTTGACATCGGAAGACATCTATGACACCTTAGCAGCCGAACTAATTTTCTTCTTTCGAGTCTATATATAAGGTTGCAATGACAATTACCCTCGATAGCAAAGCGGAAGACATAGCTTCCACGCTGGAGCTGGATGATAGCGAGCTTGAGGCTGAACTGGCTCTGGAGCTGAAGTCTCTTACATCAACGCTGGAAATGACCAGGTTGGATGTTGTGGAAAAGCCTCTGCCGGAAGTTCCGGAAGCTATGGATTTCCACCCGCCTCAAGCTGATGCCCCTGCTGCCTCCCCTGCCTCCGGCGCTGATGAAGGTTGGCGCATTGCCCGCCAGGCTATGGTGCGTGATTTCCTGGTGCTTTCGGGCAAGGGCTTTGCCGGTTTTGTGGTGCTTGCCGTGGTTGGTTTTTCCGTGCTCTGGGGTTTCGATAAGGTCAGGCAGATAAATCCACAGACCGTGAAAAGCTCCTTAGCGAAAATTTTTCCGGTGCTCAATGGCTTGAACAATAGTCCCAGCAATTCGGAGCCCGTGGTTTCCATTCCGCAGGAGACGCCGGCACCAACCGAGAAGGTTCGCACAGCCAGCCGCAGTCGCAGCCGCAACAGTCTTAAGGAACGCCGCAATGCCCGCCGGAACCAATCTCGGGTCAAGGTGGCCAGGCGCTATTCCCCTTATTCTTATTGGGCGGCCGACCACCCCAATGGTGGCAGCATTACTTACTCTGACGGTACAATAACAGAATATACCTGGCATTAAGTTAGTTCGCCCAGCGAGGTTCTAAGCGGCAATGTTGCCACCGAAGGTAGTGCCCGGCGAAAAGTCGGTGGTGGAGTACCAGCGCCTACTGATTCGCTATCAGTCTCTCACCTGGTTGGCGCAGATGTCCCAGGTGTCCAAGATAATCTTGCAGATGTCGCCGGAAGACGCCATGAGCGAGTCTGATCGTCGCAAAATGCTGGCTCTTATGACGGCCGTGCAGGCCAGTGTTTTTGTAACCGACACCATCACCGGGGTGCAAGACACTGCCGCCGACGTGGTGAAATTCGCCGCCAGCGAAGGCGGCAAACTACTTGATAAAAACGAATTGACGAAAAAGGCTAAAGATAAAGCCGCCAGCGCCTTTGGTTTTGTCAGTCAGCTCGCTAACGACGCCGTGCACAAAGTGCTGGAAGACGTAGTTTTGCCCCATGTGGGACTGCCCGTACACTATGTGCCGGAAGGTGGTACAGGCGAACAGTATTTGACCATGGCCCTGCGCTTTGAGAAAATCGGCTATGTTGAGCCCATGCGAGCAGCGCTCAATAAGGCGACGTCAGCCGGCAGCGGCGATCGCGCTCGAGTTTTGCTTGCCACCAGGGTTTGCCGTACCGTGGTGCGACCTGAGAGTATGAGCAAGTTTGTGGATGCTCTCAAATTTATCTATACAAAGAAAGAGAGTCAGGGCAAAGAGTTATTGTTGGAGCTTTTGCGCGACGAGCCGGGCTTTGACTGGATCTATCCCCGACTGGCTTTTATGGAACTGGTCTCAGGCAATGAAGAAAGAGCCAGAGATTTACTTGCCCGCGTGCTCCGCCAAAACCCGGACTTTCTGCCCGGCTGGTCTATGCTCGCCACCGTGGAACTAGCTGCCTGGCAAATTGAGAAGATGGAAAAGCATCTGGAGCGCATGGTCAAGCTTGATCCCCTGGCTGAGGAAGTGGCGAAAACCAATCAGATGCTCAGTTTGATCAATCAAGGCGGTCTGCGTTGATAACTGGGAGAATGACCGGCAAGCGTTATTCTATCGGTCTTTTTTGCTTGACCATGCTGTGCTTTTCGTCTGTCTCTCTTGCGGCTGAAAGTCTGGCTGGCTGTCGAAAGCAGGTAGAAGAGTCTTTGAGACAGAAAAAGTTTGATGATGCCTATGCTGCCGTAACGAAGTCTCTCAAACTCTACCCCCGTGAACCATGGTTACTGGCTCAGGCTGCTCAGATTTGCATCTATCTGGAGAAAGACGAAGAAGCCAGTCTCTATGCGTCCAAGGCATTTAAGGCAAAGCCCTGGGATGCTGAAACTACCTACTGGCTGGCTAACGTTTTCAGGCAATTGGATGCCTATGATAAGTCCATCCAGGTGCTTGAGACCGGTTTGAGGGATTTCCCCGCCAATCGAGGTCTGCGCTTTTTGTTGGGCGAGAACTACCTGAGAAGAGGTGAACCGGCTAAGAGTGAGGCTATTTTTCAGGCTCTTTGTCGGGAAAGTCCGGGCAGTTTCATGAACTGGTTGAATCTGATGGATGCGCAGGAGAAGCAGGAAAAATGGCAGTCTCTGGTGGAGAGCGGCAAGCTCATGGAAAAGGCTGCCTCTGCCGTACCTGTAACTGCTGGTAAGCCTGCCGTGAAAGACTCTGTTATTTTTGCACGCTGCTTGAGTCACCAGGCCAAAGGCTATATGAAACTTGGTCGCTGGTCGGAGGCTAAGACCTGTCTTGAAAGGGTTTTGCGTATCATGCCTCTGGACAGACCGACCCTGGTGGACCATATGATGGTGTGTGCCAGGCTGAACGACAAAGTCGGTGAGAGTGTCGATAGAAAGAAATTGTCTGAATTCGACAAGGGACTTTAGGTTTTGAAGTTGTTTCGAGAAACGGGAGTTTTCATTGTCTTTGAGTATTCTGACGCTCGCTCCCTCATCAAGGCATATTTCGGAGTAGAGAGAACCGATTAGGTCTTCATCCAGAGGCAAAGCCTCCCTGAAATGACTGAAGCGAAATTTGAGCTACATTGTGGCAACAATCTGACGATTTAGAGAGCTCTCGTTTGATCTCATCACTCTGGATATTGAAGACCTGCGACCGTTGACTAGTCTGGCGATCTTGAGCGTAAACGTCGTCCAGGGTATATTGGCGGTTAGCCCCGCGCACAAGAGATTCCTATATGGCTGACAAACTGCCGATCAATTTACTTGCTCTCCTTCATCAGCGTGTTGTGGAGGGTGAGAGAATCGAGTACAAGTCAGGGTGGAATCCAGATGCCATCCTCCGTACCTTATGTGCCTTTGCCAATGATTTTGAAAACTTGGGCGGTGGATACATAGTTATTGGGCAAGACTGTGATTCCGATGGCAAGCCGATATTTCCACCAGTTGGTTTGGCTAAGAATCAAATAGATAAGATTCAGCGAGAGCTGTTGGGTTTCTGCCAGCAGATTCAACCGCACTATTTTCCGATTTTGAATTTGGAGGAAATTGACGGTCGCAATCTTGTGGTTCTTTGGGCTCCTGGTGGACAGAACCGGCCATACAAAGTGCCGGAGACTGTCACGGCTCAGAACAAGACTTTGCGCTATTATATCCGCCGTTATAGCAACACGGTGCAGGCAAAGGGTGAGGTCGAGCAAGAACTGCTTAGCCTTACAGCTAAAGTACCCTTTGATGATCGCTTGGCACAGACAGCCTCTCTAAATGACTTGTCTGCCCCGTTAATGCAAGCGCTTTTACTTGAGGTGAACAGTGTCTTGGGCGAAAATGCTCTAGAGTTGCCATTGTCGGTGCTTGGACGACAGATGAACATTGTGGGCGGTCCCTCTGAGTCACCTTGTCCGAAGAATGTAGGACTATTGTTCTTTAACGAAAAACCGGAACGGTTCTTTCCGGGGACGCAAATCGATGTGATATGGTTTCCAGAAGGGAGCGGTGGTGATCGCTTTGTTGAAAAGACTTTCAAGGGACCCCTTTCTCGGATGATCAGAGAGTCCTTGGACTACATCAGGCGCAATTATCTTCACGAAACTGTGATCAAATACTCGCAGCAGGCTGAAGCAGAGCGTTTCTGGAACTTTCCGTTTGCAGCAATAGAGGAAGCTTTAGTAAATGCTGTTTATCACCGATCCTACGAGGAACGTGAGCCTATTGAAGTTCGCATTAGCCACGATGAGTTGGTTGTACTTAGTTTTCCTGGACCTGACCGCTCCATTAAACTAGAGGATTTGCGGGCCGGCCGTGCTGTCAGTCGCCGTTATCGCAACCGACGTATTGGAGAATTTCTGAAGGAGCTTGACCTAACCGAAGGTCGTGCCACTGGGATTCCCAAAATTCTTAAGGTGATGGCACGAATGGGTCTCCTGCTCCTGTGTTCGAGACTGACGAGGAGCGGACCTCCTTTGTTGTCCGGCTTCCTTGCCATCCGCGAGCTGTTTCGGAAGTCACCGCGGAAGTCACCGCGGAAGTCACCGCGGAAGTCGCGGCTTTACTCAAAGTTGTACGTGGAGAAATGAGGCGTCAGGAGTTGCAGGCAGCCATGGGGCTCAAACACGCAGAGCATTTCCGGTTGGCTTACGTCTTGCCGGCAATTGATGCTGGCTTTTTGGAGATGACACTGCCCGACCAACCCAAAAGCAGGCTGCAGCGCTATCGTCTTACTGAGAAAGGTAAGCTTTGGCTACGTTCAAGGTCTGATCCGCTCAGGTGAGGGGAGTCAAGCTTCTGCTGTTGCGGAGAAGGCAGCTCAAGGTCAATGTCGACATTATCGAACACCATTCATGAAAACGGTCCCGATTGTGCGGCTATTATTATCTGGTCGGCGGGCATTACTGGTTTGCCCGAAGGCTGGGTGATTCGCAAAAGCGTCTATCGTGGATTGGACCACATGGGGCGCCCTTACATCCAAGTATATTATCGCAGCAAGTCAGGATTTAACGATTGCTTCGACTGCGTGAGGGAATAGCAGTAAACTGGTTGCAAGTCTGAAGGATACTGTGGTGATAACAGTATTAACATGAGGGTCCGCTTGCTTCCCAAGGGGGGGCGCGCCCCGGATATTTTCTGCTTTTTAATGCTTGCGGTGCTTGCCGAGATTATCATCGAGACCTTCCAGCATACTCTCCAGGGCGCCTTCGCCTTCACTGTCCATGCGAACCGCCTCCATATTGGCCACTTCCTTGTAGCCTTGCGGCATTTGAAAGAGTGAGGCGGCAAATGCGGCTTTTTCAATTTTGCTTGTGGACATGGCGTCAGTTTGGCTGCCATCGTGGTCGGTGCAGGTGTATTTAAGGGGAATTTCTTTTACCTTAGCCAGACTAAATACTTTGCATAGAAGCTCTGCTTGTTTTTCCGTCTGCTTTAAATTCAATGTGCTAACTTCCATGGTGGCATTTTTGATGGCACCGCCATCTTCCGGGTGCAGGCGAAAGGCTTTAGCCGACTCCAGTTCAAAGTCCCGGCTGCTCACGTAGATAGAGGTAGGGAATTTATCGAATCTGGATTGTCTTGCTGTTTTTGTCAGTGGCACACCGGCGAAGTAGTGGCCGCCTGATACGGCCAGCCCAATTTTGCTAAAGCCTTCGAATTTGGAAAGAGCTGCTGTCTTTTTCTTGCGGGCTCTGCTATTGAAGGCTACCACCGACCAGTCCGGAGCTTTGCTGAGTAGGACGATGCCGATGCGTTTGTCCTCAATGCGAAGGGCTGAGTCAGTTAAGTAAACCGTCACCTCACCTAGATGGTCGTCCTTCTGGCTCAGCTTGTAGCCGGTCAGCTTTTCTACTTTTTGTGGTGGTGCGGCTTTAATCGGTTCGCTGTCAGGTTTTGCCGCCAGCGCCGCACTGAATACGGTGCCGGCTAGCAGTGAGGTTAGCAGCCAGTTGCCTTGAATGAACACTGAAAGTGAGTTCGGCACTTAGTGTAGGCTCTTCTCCGCTTCTTCCGATGATAGCTTACCGTCGCTGTCGTAGACGGCAACGGGGGCAAAAACTGCCAGTTCCGATTTGATTTTCTTGGCGTCTCCCACGATGCAAACTACCAGATTCTGAGCGTCTATGAGTTTGCGGGCTGACTTTTGCACATCTTCCACATTTACTGCCATTACTTTGTCGGCATAGCTTTGCAGGTAGTCGGCAGGCAGGTCGAAGAGTTTTGCCTCCAGAAGTCTCTGGGCAATGCCGGCCTGGGTTTCTAGTCCCAGTTGGAAGGAGCCGGCCAGGTAGTTTTTGGCAGCCTTTATTTCTTCTTCTTTTACTTTGGTAGAGCGCATGCGCTCCAATTCATAGAAGAATTCCTGTAGAGAAGGATTGGTTACCTCGGTTCTTACATCGGCTTCGGCAAAGAAGGCACCGGGCTCTTTGCGGGCGGCCAGTTTGCTGTAGGCACCGTAGGTGAAGCCTTTTGCCTCTCTTATATTGAGGAAGAGTCGGGCATGGGCCGTGCCGCCCAGAATCTGGTTGGTGACAAGCATGGCAAAGTAGTCCGGGTCATTGCGCTTGATGCCCAGGTTGCCTACTTTGATTGAAGTTTGCACCGAACCGGGCCTATCCACCAGGTAGATTTTGCGACCTTTGTGGGTGGGCACCTTGGCTTCTTGCACGGTGGGCAGCTCTTTGGGCTGCCAGACCTTGCCGAATTTTTCTTCCAGGGCCGCCTTCATTTTGCCGGGGTCAAAGTCGCCCACCACAATCAGAACGGCACTGTTGGGTACGTAGTGAGAGGCGTGGTAGTTGACCAGGTCGGCACGGGTGAGCTTGTTGATGTCAGCTTCCGTGGGTGAGACGAGGGAGTAGGGATGAGCACCAAAAACTACTTTCGAGAAACGCTCTTCGATGAGAAAGTCGGGGTCGGAGCGCTTGATGGTGAGGGCCTGAATTGTGTTGACCTTCTTCAGCTTCAACTCGTCTTCTGGGAAACTGGGGGAAAGCAATACTTCGCTCATGAGGCTCAGCATTTTGTCGCTGTAGCCCGAGAGGCAGGAGCCGCTCAGCAGGCTGTAGTCGTAGTCGGTGCTGGCCTTGAGGGCGCCGCCGATGAATTCTACCTGGGAAGCCAGCTCCTTGCTGCTCAGCCTGGTGGTGCCCTGGGTGAGCATTGCCGATGTCATCTCGGCTACGCCGGTCAAGTCGGCCGGTTCCTGGGCCGAGCCGGAACGGAAGCCCAGGTTTATCGAGGTGAAAGGAAAGCGGTGGTCTTCTAAAAACTGTACTTCCAGACCGTTGGACAGTTTGAAGGTTTCTACCTTCGGCATATTGAATGGCCTTGGCGCCGGCAATTGGGGTGGATTTTTGCGCCAGACTTCCTCGGCCATGGTCGGCGCTTTCTCCTCAGGCTTGTTGCCTTTTCCCGCTGCCAGGGCCGGCAGTTGTGCTGACAGAACTAGAGACAGCGCTGCCAGAGGCAGGAGGTCTTTCAAGTTGTTGCGTTTTACGAGGGCTTTCATAGTTTCTCCGGAAAATTTATAAGCAAAAGCAAAAGCGAATGGCTGGCTCAGGACTCGGTCTTACCGTCATCTTTCTTTGCCGGTTTTACATCGATGGTGGTGGCACCTTCTTTGATGAAGATTCGGCCCGCCAAATCTTTGATATCGTCGGCGGTGACACTCATATAAGTATCCAGGTCTTTGTCTATGAGGGTGGGGTCTTTGAAGAAGGAGGCATACTCAGCGAGAAGCTCGGCTCTGCCCAGGCTCCTTTGCAAAGATGTGTAGCTGCCGGAGGAAAATAGACCGCGCAAGATCTGGTTCTTGGCTTTCTGCAATTCTTCTTCGCTGACCTTTTCGGCCTTTACCTTTTCCAGCTCGCTTACCAGAATCTCCCTCACTTTTTCCGGAGGGTTGCCTGGTTTTAGAACTACAAAGGTTTCAAAAAGGGAAGGTCCGCGGCGTTCTTCGTAGGAGCAGGAGACGGAGAGAGCCACTTTATCGCCTTTGATCATGCGCTGATAGAGTCTGGAAGAGTCGCCTGTTGAGAGAATGTTTTGTAGAAGATTGAGGGCGTAGAAATCTTTTTCCCGGCGCCCGGGCGCTTTCCAGGCCATCCAGAATGCCGGAACCTGGGCCTGTTTGTCTTCCATCAGTTCATATTTGGCCTTGGTCTGCTTGGGCTCCGCTAGATCCGGGCGCTTGGGTGCATCCACCCGGGGAATGGAAGCAAAGTATTTCTCCACCAGTTTGACCATCTCATCGGCGTTTACATCGCCGACTATGGCCATGGTGGCGTTATTGGGAGCGTAATAGGTATCGAAGAATTGTTTGACGTCTTTGACGGAAGAGGCTTCCAGATCTTCGAAGTAACCGATGGTCGGGTGGCCGTTGCCCCAGTTGTCGAAGGCCAGTTCTTCCAGTCTTACGGAAGAAGGTGCATAGGGCTGGTTGTCCACCCGCATGCGTTTTTCTTCTTTGACGGTATCGAGCTGATTCTTGAAATTGTCGGGGGTGACCTTGAGGGAGCGCATTCGATCCGATTCCAGCCAGAGGCACATCTCAATTTGATTGCTGGGCACTTTTTCGAAGTAGTTAGTGAAGTCGGCATGGGTAGAGGCATTTAGTGAGCCGCCCACGTTTTCGATATATTTGAAGTGCTCGACTTTGCCTACGTTTTCTGAACCCTGGAACATCATGTGTTCAAAGAGGTGGGCGAAGCCTGAGCGGCCCTTCTGTTCATCGCGGGCACCGACGTCGTAGACGATGGCCAGAGAAGCTACAGGAGCGGAGTGATCTTCCGAGACAATCAGCCTGAGACCGTTTTTGAGGGTGTAGTCTTTTGTTACCGGTATGAGCGGCTTCTTAATTGTGATCGGCGAGGCTTTACCTGCATCGGCTGCGGGTTGGGCCTGGGCGCCGGCAGTGCCTGCCAGAGCGAGGAAGGCTAAAGAAGAACACAAGGAAAAACAAAGGTTTGATGTGCGTTTGAACACTTACTGTCCTCAGGGGTGGGGAGTTTTTTGCTTACTCTTCGTCATCTTCCTCTGTGCCTAAGAGCACACAGGACCAGAATATTGCTACCACGAGTATGCACAGTATCGCTCCCCCGACACAGATTTTGTCGGGGAAGTGATAACGGCGCAATACCAGGTATGAGGCAATGGAAAGTACCAGAGCCAGGAGCGCTACTACATGATTGATAGTGAAGTTGCGCCACATCGGTTCTCAGTTCCTCATACGCGGGCGTGCTTGAGGGTGTTGGCGCAGTCGCACTTGGCTCTTGCGTCCGGGATGGTACCGATCAAGTTTTTCAGCAGGGTCTGCAGTTTGCTGATGTTTTGTCCGAAGACTTTTACCACTTCCGAATGGGAAACCGGTTCCACGTTGCCGACCAAACCGCTGTCGTAATCGGTTATAAGGGAGACATTGACGACGCACATCTCCAGTTCTCTGGCCAGGAAGGCTTCCGGATACTGGGTCATGTTAATAACTTCCCAGCCCATGGAGGTAAACCAACGGGATTCGGCTTTGGAGGAGAAACGGGGACCCTGGATTACTACCACGGTGCCCTTCGGGTGCATCTTGATGCCTGACTTTTCGCCGGCGGCGACTGCCAGGGCCCGCATTTCCGGGCAATAGAGCTCGGCTGCCGAGACATGGGTGGCGATGGGACCGTCATAGAAAGTGTCGGTGCGACCGGAGGTGCGGTCTACAAACTGGTCGCAAACCACAAATTCACCTGGTTTGACATCGGTTTGCAAGGAACCGGCTGCGCAGGGGGAGATTATGCGGCTGACGCCGAGCTTTTTCATAGCATAGACATTAGCCCGGTACGGCACTTTATGGGGCGGAAATTGATGCTTTTCACCGTGCCTGGGCAGGAAGGCAACGCGCTTGCCGCCCATTTTGCCGATAGCTACCGGGGCTGCCGGTGCTCCGTAGGGTGTCTCCACCATTTTCTCTTCGTACTCGTCGAAGAGTTTGTAGAAGCCGGAGCCTCCAAAAATGCCGATATCTGCAAGAACTTCGTCTGCCAAGGTGTACCTCTTATCGCGATTGGTGTTGGTGTAGCCTGAACGGCAGAGTTTTCCTTTGTTGCAAAGGGAAAACGCCGCCGTCGAAAAGCATATCCTAACATTTACCGGCAGTTTTGCTTTTGTAGGGGATTTTCCCCACCGAAGTCCGTGCGGCGCCATTAGGGCGGGGCGCCCATAGGGTCTGCTTCTTGCTGTCGGAAATGAGCAAAAGCGGCATCATAGCGTGCATTCAGTTGATCGGTCCTTGATTGATTCCAGTGCATTCAGGCTTTACCCTGGCTTGAAATCAGGAATTCGCCTGGAAAAATGTTTGCCAGGAGAGCGTAAAGCCTGGTATTGGTGGGTATAAGAGATTCACAGCGCACGCATTCATTCGGTTTTGGTGCCGGCGGCATAGGTCAGACGGATATACAGATTCAGGGGCAGGAACTCGCATCATGTGGTGGAAACAATTTTTGGTTATGCCGGTGGCTCTATCTTTCTTACTGGGAGGGTCCTCTCCGCAAGCTTCAAAGGATGATTGCCTGGCTTCCCTTTCCGACAAAGACCTGCTCGCCCATCGCCTGGTGCTGCGCAGCGAAGTCAATCCCCAGTCCCTTTACAAACGGGTCTGGAACCTGATTAAGGACGAATATTACGACAGCAAGTACAACAACCAAAGTTGGGACCGCTGGGAGCATCGCTATGACGGCAAGCTGAGAACCCTCGACGATGCTCACAAGGCCGTGGAGACCATGGTAGCCAGCCTTGGCGATCGCTATACTCGCTTTCTCGACCACGATGCCTTCGACGATGAGAAGTCTCAGATTGATGCCAAACTTTGCGGCATCGGTGTGCAAATTGGTCTCGATAAGTCCAGCAAGCGCGTTATTGTCATTACTCCCATTGAAGATACGCCGGCCTCCGATGCCGGGGTGCAGCCATCCGACGAGATTTTGGAAATCAACGGTAAGTCCACCAAGGGCTTCACCGTGGAAGACGCTGCCAAGTTGATTCGCGGTCCGGTCAATACTCCCGTCCATCTGGTGCTTGGTCGAGCCGGCGCCAGGGTGAAGAAAGACATCGTGCGCCGGGAGATTCCCATCAAGGCTGTGCAGTCGGTCAAGATGATTGATCCCGATGTGGGCTATGTGCGGCTCTCCAGTTTCATTTCCCAGAAGGCTAATCTGGAGATGCAGACAGCTATCGATAAAATCGACAAGATGAAAGCCAAGGGGTTGATTCTTGACTTGCGTGACAATCCCGGGGGGCTTCTATCCAACGCTATCGAAATCTCCAATATGTTTCTAGAGTCCGGCAATGTTGTTTCGACGGTAGACCGGGACGGTTACAAGACCCCGGCCATGTGCGAAGGGCATCCGCTCTGGCGCAAGCCCCTGGTGGTTCTGATCAATAAAAACAGTGCTTCCGCCTCCGAGATAACAGCCGGAGCCCTGCACGATAACGGCCGCGCCACCCTGGTGGGGCAGAATTCATTCGGCAAAGGGCTGGTGCAGGGGATCAATCGCCTGGAAGACGGGTCCGGTATCAACATCACCATCGCCCAGTACCTGACGCCCGCAGATACTAATATCCACAAGAAAGGCATCAGACCTGATGTTGTAGTGGAGGTGAAATCTGAGGACGAAAGCCAGGGACCCTGGTGGAATGAGCACACGCCGGGCGTTTTAAGAAGCCCTCTGGATGGCAAGGACCTGCAGTTGAAGAGTGCCGCCGAGGTCTTGCACAAGAAAATCGAGGAGGCTGAAAAACTTGCCTCCGAGGTGCATTGAGGCAAGTGAAATTTAGACGATTCCTTGCTATTGTGGAGACCCTGAGCAAATCACACTCAGGGAAGTCAAAGGGCTCATAGGTCTAAATTGAACAAGCCTGATCCAGACCAGTACGCCACAAGCAGTAAGGGACAGTCGAATTTTAGCGGCGGTGGTATTGCCGTGGTCGGCAGCGATTTCGGTTGCGGTAAGACGGTAGTGACAGCCGCCATCGCTCATATTCTGGCCCGCAGCAATGCGGTGCGGGCTTTGAAACCAATTTTGAGCGGTTCCCGTCAGAAAGCCGAGGCGGAAGTTTCTTTCATATCGGCCATCAGCGGTTCTCCCCGGGGCTATGCCTTTTGCTTCAGCGAAAGACCGGCCCGATTGACTCGCAGCCAGTGGCTCTCGGCTGTTTCAGCCGTGCACTCCAGCATCGATCTGACTGTTGTGGAGACCTTTGGGGCCGTTGGCTCGCCTATCTTCGTGGAGGATAGTGACGGCGCTGTTTTGGTGTCTGATACGGCCGACTTTGTCAGGCGTTTGAGTTTTCCGGTTTTGCTTGTGGCCAATCACCGGGAGGATGCGCCGGAGCGCTTGCTTTCCTCAGCTGCCCTGGCTCAGAATCGCGGTCTTGATGTGCTCGGGCTTCTGACTGTGGAGACCCAGAGCGGGGAAGGACAGGTTCTGGAGAACCGCTACAGTCGTCAGGATGTGGAGCAGGTGTTCAAGACGCGCAGCCAGGCCCCTTACCTTGGCTGTATTAAGTACTCGCCGTCCATTAATGTACAACGGGTAAATCAAGGCAACCTCATCAAAATGACTGAGTCTGGAGTGGACTTACTTGCGCTCTATAAATGCATGGCCGAGTTCGGTATCGACGTGGCAGTAGCCAAGTAATAAAACATATATGTAGCTGGACCACTTTGCCCTTCAAATATGTTAAAAGTTGGCTCTGGAGAATTTCTTCCCTGGGTGGCTATGTCGAAGTTGGCGGACGGAAGTGCGGGCGAGTTCAGGCTGCCTCAGGGCACCAATGAACTGATCATTTTTACTATGTCGGACTCTTCGGGGGAGACGGCGGAGTCGGTGGCGCGGGCTGCTCTGGTGCAGTTTGAACCGGGGCAGGCATCCATATATCGCCTGCCCCAGGTGCGAAATTCTCTGCAGATACCGGCCATGGTCAAGGAAATCTCGCACGGTCGCGCCATTATTGCTTACACTTTAGTTTTGCCCGAGTACAGGGAGACCCTGGAAGCCGAGGCCAACAAGTTCAAGATTCCTACCATAGACCTCTTGAGCCCCCTCATCAATAGAATTTCCCATCTGACCGGTGCTAGCCCCCTGTCACAGCCTGGTCGCCTGCACTTACTGGACGAAACCTATTTCCGCCGCATCGAAGCCGTGGACTTTGCCATCAGATTTGATGACGGCAAGAATCCCGACGGCATTTTGCAGGCTGATGTGGTCTTGATTGGTGTGTCCCGCACCAGCAAGACGCCCAACTGCATGTACCTGGCTCATCATTATGGTTTGAAAGCGGCCAATGTACCCCTGGTTTATGGGGTGGAGCCGCCGCTTTCACTTTTCCAGGTCAATCCCCGCAAGATTTTCGGACTTCATATCGACCCTTATCTTTTGCAAGAGATTCGTAGCACCCGTGCCCTGGTGCTGGGGATGCCCGGTTCCACCGACTACGCCGATCCCGATCGCATCATGCAAGAAGTGCGCCATGCGCGCAAGCTTTTCCGCGAGCTGAAGTGCCACATCATCGATGTGTCCGCTAAGGCTATTGAGGAGACATCCTCGGAGATTTTTCTGTTACTGAGAGAACAAACACAGTAGAGGTACGAAAAATGGTCATGACAGGCGCAGGTACAACTTCCAAAGCCTCCGGCAAAGAACTCAATCTGAAAAAGAGAGTTTATCTCTTTGAGGAAGGTTTTGAGGCCATGGGCGGGGATCGCGAGGCGATGAAGGAACTGCTGGGCGGCAAGGGCGCCGGTCTGGCTGAGATGACTCGTTCTGGAGTGAATGTGCCGCCTGGTTTGACCATTCTCACAAGCTGCTGCCGGGAGTACACCGCCGGTGGTGAGAAGATGCCCGCCGGTCTCTTCGATGAAATTTTGAGCGAGCTGGCTCATGTCGAGAAGAAACTCGATCGCAAGCTGGGTGATTTGAACAAACCCTTGCTTCTTTCGGTGCGCTCCGGTGCTAAGTTTTCCATGCCGGGCATGATGGATACGGTCTTGAATCTGGGTCTCAATGATCAGACCGTGGAATCGATTGCCACTCTCACCAAGAACCCTCGCTTTGCCTGGGACAGCTACCGGCGCTTCATTCAGATGTTTTCCAATGTGGTTCTGGAGATAGGCAAGGACAAATTTGAGGACATTCTCGATGATATGAAGGATGAGCTGAAAGTTTCCAACGATAACGAACTTACCGTTGAGAATTTGAAGAAGCTTGTGCTGGAATACAAAGCCCTGGTCGAGAAGAAGAAGGGCAAGCCCTTCCCCCAGGATCCCAAGCAACAACTGCATGATTCCATCGAAGCGGTCTTTCGCTCCTGGAACAATCCCCGCGCCGTCTATTATCGCAACCTCAACAAGATAGACCACAACCTCGGTACGGCTGTAAACGTGCAGTCGATGGTTTTCGGCAACTTCGATGATAGCTCGGCCACTGGTGTTTGTTTCACACGCAATCCCAGCACCGGCGAAAAGCTGCTTTATGGTGAATACCTGATCAATGCCCAGGGTGAAGATGTAGTGGCTGGTGTGCGCACACCCCTGAAGATTTCCGAAATGGCCTCCGACAACCAGGCTATTTACGACGAGCTTCTGGCTAATGTCGGACGCCTGGAGCAATATTACCGCGATATGCAAGATATCGAGTTCACCATCGAACAGGGCAAGCTCTACCTTTTGCAGACCCGCACCGGCAAGCGCACGGCTGCCGCTGCCGTTAAGGTGGCCGTAGATATGGTGAAAGAAGGCATTATTTCCAAGGAAGAAGCCCTTGGCCGGGTAGAGCCGAACCAGCTCAATCAATTGCTTTTGCCCTCCTTTGTGGTGGAAGACAAGGCGCGGGCCAAGAAAGAAGGACGGCTTCTGGCTCAGGGGTTGAACGCTTCTCCCGGAGCGGCTATCGGCAAGATCGTCTTTAATCCGGACGAGTCGGAAAAACGTGCTACTTCCGGCGAGAAGATAATTCTTGTGCGGATTGAAACCTGCCCCGACGATATTCACGGTCTCGTACCGGCCCAGGGGGTTGTCACCAGTCGCGGTGGCATGACCAGCCATGCCGCCGTGGTGGCCAGAGGCATGGGCAAACCCTGCGTGGCAGGCTGTGAAGTGCTCAAGATTGATCTTGAGAAGGAAGAAATGGTGGTGAGCGGTAAGACCTTCAAGAAAGGCGACGTTATTTCCATCGACGGCACCACCGGCGAAATCTTCGAAGGTGCCATCGAAACTTCCGATCCCAAGTTCTCGGAAGATTTCGAGACCTTACTTGGATGGGCTGACTCCGTGCGCAAACTTTTGGTGCGTACCAATGCCGATACCCCGGAAGACGCCCGGGTGGCTCGCGGCTTCGGGGCCCAGGGCATTGGTCTTTGCCGTACCGAGCATATGTTCATGAATCATGACCGCCTGCCTGTTGTGCAGCAGATGATTATGTCGGTGAATGACGCCGAGCGCCAGACTGCTCTCGATAAGCTTCTGCCCATGCAGCGTCAAGACTTTGACGGTATCTTCCGGGCCATGAGCGGGCTGCCTGTCACGATTCGCCTTCTGGATCCGCCCCTGCACGAGTTTCTGCCCAAAGAAGAGCACCTCATTGAAGAAGTGGCGACCATGAAGGCCAAAGGGCAGAGTGGTGCCGAACTGCGGGAGAAGGAAGTGCTTCTGCGTAAGGTGCGGGAGCTGAAAGAGTCCAATCCCATGATGGGACTGCGGGGCTGCCGCCTGGGTCTGGTTTATCCCCAGATCAATAAGATGCAGGTGCAGGCCATTTTCGAGGCGGCTATTGCCGTCAAGCGCGACGGCATCGAGGTCTTGCCTGAGATTATGATTCCTCTTGTGGGTCATGTGAACGAGCTTGATTTTGCCCGTCAGCAGCTGGAAAGCGTCGCCCGGGAAGTGATGGACCGGGAGAAGGTGGAAATCTCCTACAAGTTCGGCACCATGATCGAGATTCCCCGGGCGGCCCTCACCGCCGATGCTATCGCCAGGCATGCCGAGTTCTTCAGCTTCGGCACCAATGACCTGACCCAGATGACTTTCGGTTATTCCCGGGATGATGCCGAAGGCAAATTCCTGCAGCGCTATCTGGAAGGTGTTGAATTTGGCGGCTCCAAGCACAAAGTGCTGCTCAATAATCCCTTCGAGGTACTGGACCGGGAAGGGGTGGGTCAACTGATGAAGATCGCCGTGGAACTTGGGCTCAAGACTCGTCCCGACCTGAAACTCGGCATTTGCGGCGAGCATGGCGGGGAACCCAGTTCCATTGCCTTTGCCCATGAACTGGGGCTCTCTTATGTGAGCTGCTCGCCCTTCCGTCTGCCGGTAGCGCGGCTGGCGGCTGCCCAGGCCAATCTGAAGATGCATGAGCGCGACAAGTAGGCAAATTGTTAGTTAATGACAATTCTCTTGTACATAGGTTAGACAAGAGCCTCAGCCTGGTAATTAAGTATTAGCTTGGTCTTTTAGGGAAAGGTCACTGGCTAGATGTCCATTGACGAAAATGTGGATGCACTATTGCGATTGCTGCCGGAGATGGAGCAGTCGCTGGGGCTGGAACATCCCGATCTGGCTGATTACTTGATCTCGCTGGGGCTTTTGCTCTATCACGACAGTCGCTTCGACGAGGCTGAGAACCTCTTCGCCCGGGCCCTGGCCATGCGAGAGCGCCTTCTGGCCGTGGACCATCCCGATGTGGCCGCCGCCCTCAATCATCTGGGTCTGGTCTACCTGGCCCAGGGGCGCTATGCCGAAGCCGAACCGCTCTTCAAAAGAGCCCTTTCCGTGCAGGAGAAAACCCTCGGGCCGGAGCACTTATCCATTGCCTCGGCCCTTTCCAATATGGGCGATCTTTACATAACCTTGAACCGCTATGGTGAAGCAGAAGAGGTCATAAAGCGAGCCATTAAGATAAGGGAGCGCTACCTCGGTCTGGAGGATAGCGGTCTGGTGGAGGTGCTCAATAGCCTGGCTAACATTTATTATGAGCAGGGCCGCAACAGCGATGCCGAGCCGTTGTTTCGCCGGGTGCTCAAGATAGAGGAGCGCATTCACGGGCACGACCATCCCAATGTGGCTAATGCTTTGAATAACCTGGCCGCTCTCTTTACCGACAGGGAACAGTTTGACCAGGCTGAGCCTTTGCACCGGCGGGCCCTGGCTATTAGAGAGAAAGTTTTGAGTCCCGATCATCCCAAGGTGGCGGAGAGCCTGAACAACTTGGGTTGGCTCTACCATCAGCACGGCAACCATGCCCGGGCTGAAAGTCTCTACAAACGAGCCATTGAAATCTGGGAGCGGGCCCTTGGACCCGATCACTCCTTCGTGGCGGCCTGTCTGGAAAATTACGCCGATCTTTTGCGCAAGACTAATCGCACCGGTGAAGCCCTATCTCTTGATGCCAGGGTGCAGGAAATTCGCGCCAAGTTTATGGAGTAGGGTCGAGCTTTTGATCTTTTTTAGACTGCAAAGCAAGCTTCAAGATTTGCTTCTGTTTGTCTTTCAAAAGTTTTTCCTGATAGCCGGCCATGCCTAAAACCGACAGTAAAAGGAGCGCGGTCAGGCAGCCTATTGTTTGCGGATAAGTAAAGGATTTCAGTAAGAATAGCTGCGCACTGCAGGTAGTGGCATGGGGAAAGACGCCGGCCGGGTTTATCTGGGTGGAAAGAAGGAAGCCTGTCAGTATAAAAACCATGGCCGCTTTGCCCGTTAGCCCTTTGCGCAAGACGGAAATTCTGGCCAGGGCCAGGAAGTAAATCAACTGAAAACCGTTCAGGAAACTATAAGAAGCGGCCACAGTCAGGAAAAAGGCAGAGAGGGCCGAAAGCAGAAGAAAGACCAGGGCATTCTTGCAGCGGTGCAGGGGCAAAAGCAAAGCTACTGCCAGAGCGAGCGGCACATTATGCATATTGGTTTCGGTAATCAACTCGCCGCGATAGCGCATATCGTTGGCCAGGTTATTGATCACCACAAGGGAGGCGGCCACCGCAACCAGACAGGCGTTCAGGATGAACGCCATATCAAAGGAGCTGTTCTTCAGGCAGTCTTTTTGCAGGTCCTGATTCTCAGGTTTGCCTTGCAGTTCCAGGAAAAGACTCTCCTTATCCCGGGTCTCCGTGTATGAGCGCAGGGCCAGGGCAGTCAGATAGAAGGCGGTGGCGGCGGAAAGCAGATTTAGACAGTCTGAACCGGCAAACATTTGGAAGAGGAGGGCGGCGCCGCCGCTCGTCGTTTCTAAGGAACTCTGCCAGAGCGAGAGTCCGGTTAATACCGTCAGGCAAATGAGAAAGCCCAGTTTAGGTATGGCGCCGCCGGCACTGAGGGTGAGGCGAGCGAGTGAAAAGGGTAGCAGATAAAGATAGGCTGCCTGGTTGGCATTGGGGTAGGCAAAGAGTGCGGTGGATGCGAGCAGGTCAATGAGAAAGTGCAGAAGCGCTTTCCCTTTTACGAATTCCAGGGGCAAAAGCAGCAAAATCAGTAAGGCTGACAGGGGGCTTTCGCCCTGGCTGCGGGAGAAGAAGGCTGTGGCGGCTATGACCACGATGCCGACGGCTCTGGCTATTACCATTGCCTTCAGGCTGATATCGTTTTTAGCGGAGATGGCTTCGGCTTCCATATGGTTCTTTCGACAGGATGCTCACATTTTAGCCTTGCCTGCTCCCAAAGCGCTGCTTGGCAGCCGCATTGGTCGCTTTCGTGACCGATAAACTTCCCTTCGAAATCTATATTGGTTACCTTTCAAGAAAGCGATTTGACCGGTGGTAGCTTTCAAGATCCAGGACTTTGGGCATCATACAAATGAACACAGCGGGTAGAAGGTATAAATTTACTGCCTGCCAGGTGAGAGGAGCGCCTATGAATGGTGAGTTCAGCCCGGCCAAAGACGAAACGCTGGCGGATGGAAGTCCGCCGGAGTCCGCTCCGCTTGACCTGGCGGATAGTACTTGCCAGCTTGTTTCCGAGCGTTATTCCCTGAAAGAGTTGATTGGCAAGGGGGGCATGGGCAGTGTTTTTCGGGCCCGCGACCTGCTGCTTGATCGCGACGTGGCTTTGAAGCTTTTACCGGCTCATTTGAACGAGAATGCGGCAGCCCTGGCTAGATTTCAGCGAGAGGCAAGAGCGGCGGCCGGCATCAGACATCCGGCCGTTGTGACAGTGCATGATTTTGGTTTGACCGAGAGCGGGCAACCTTTCCTGGTGATGGATTTGATCGAGGGAAAGACCCTCAAGCAGCTCATCGAAGAGCAGGGGCAGCTCAGCTTTGCTGAAATAGAGCAGGTTTTTACCAGGGTGATTGAGGGGTTGAAGCAGGCGCACGGTGCGGGAGTTGTGCACCGAGACTTGAAACCGGGCAATATTATGCTGACAGATGCAGGCGAGCAAGAGGCTTTGCTTCTCGACTTCGGCATCGCCAAAGTGGGTTCAGGCGAGGGGGAAAATAGTGGTGTTTTGAATCTCACCCAGACCGGTGAAATTCTTGGTAGTCCTCTATATATGAGTCCTGAACAGTGCCTTGGCGAGGACGTTGATTTTAGATCCGATATCTACTCGCTCAGCTGTTGTTTGTATGAAGCGCTGACCGGTGAGCCTCCCTTCAAGGGGAAGAATGCCTTTGAGACCATGACCATGCATGTAAACCGCAGTCCGGCATCTCTTTCCTTTAGCCGCCCCGACTTGAATTTCGGCTCGCAATTGCAAGCGGTCATAGAAAGAGGACTTGCTAAAAGCTGAGAGGCACGCTACCAGAGTCTTGAGCAGTTTCAAAGCGACCTCGTTAGCGCCCTCCGCTGTTCCTTTGACTTGGCGCTTGCCGGTGACGGTGCCTCGCCTGCCTCATCGAAGGCGGTGCTGGTGGATTGGCGGTCCAGCAATGGGCTGATACTACTGGCAGTGCTCCTCAGCGTGGCTTGCATTGGTCTGGTCTTCCCCCTTTTCTTGCAGTTGTTTCTGTTCAAGCCCCTCTATGGGGCCCTGGGGCTGATAGTGGTGGGAGTTGGATTGGTTTTCCTCAGTCAACTGGTCTTCGGTCCCGCCGGGTTGCTTGTCAGGTCGGTTCAGAATCGTTATGTGGGTGAAAGTGAGGCCTCTCACCGTCTCTTGTTAAAGCAGTTGGCTCCCGTCTCAGACCAGAAAGGTGCACTGGAACTTGGGTCCTATCTGGATTTTAACCTTCTCTTGCCCCGGCGTCAGACTATCGTTGTACCGCCTTCCCTGAGAGCCGGTCTGTCATTTGCGCTGGTCCTGGGCAAGAGCGGCAAGGGCAAGACCAGGTTATTGCGGCGCCTGATCAGGCAGGATCGGGTAAACGGCAGTATCTTTGTTCTGGACACGCAGGGGACACTATTTGATGGTCTGCAGTCGGAGTTTTCGCACGCGGATACTGTCTGTTTTTTTGATTTCTCCGCTACCGCCCCGGAGCTGACTGCTTCGGCGCACTCCCCATCCGCTTCCAGAGAGCAGCTCAGCCAGCTTGCCGCCCAGTGCATGGTTGAGGCTCTCGGTGGCGTCTCGTTAATGCAAAAGGTAAACATGCCCGGCTTGTCGAAAGATAAGGAAATGGCTCTTACTGAGGTCCTGGAGGGTTTCTTCCTTGAGAAGATCAAGGTGGATGAACTTCCTTCTCGACTGCAAGCTTCAGGTGTTGGCAGTGAGTGTTCTGCCCTTATCTTGTCGCTTCTGACCTTGCCGTGCTTCGCCTGCCTACCCGCCCTGCTTCCCGGCTGTGTCAGGGCCTTTGAGACCGGCGGTTTGTGTGTGAAGTTGCCCCTGCACGCATTTAAGGCTCAGACTGCCTATCTAGCCTGTTTCCTGAACCGCTTTGCAGTCAGTCTGAAAGTAGCCGGTCATATCTCCAGTAATTTATCGGTCTATATTGACGGCGCTGACCGGGCCCTGGACGCCGGCACCATAGAATTTAGTGCGGATGCCTGCGGCTGTCCGGGCCTTTTCTACCTGGCTTCTATGCAGAGTCTCAGCTCGATGCACAGGCCCATGCACATGCACGCCGATTTGCCGGAGCGTTTGCTTGATCGGGCTAATTTGCTCATATCCTTTGCGGTCGGGCAAAGGGATGCCAATCAATTAGGGCGGCGAATCTTTCCCAGCCTGGGCCTGCGTATAGAAGCTCCGACTGCTCGCAGTTTATTTGCGGGAGCCAGTGAAAAGCCTCGCTTTTTCTCTGATCAGGATTATGATAAGTTCTACCAGGACCTGCTCACCAACCTCTTGCCGGGCACCTTCTTCTGCCGCTTTACCACGCCGGTTGAAAGTGTTGTAAAAGTGCAGTTGCCTGAACAGCCGTGAGAACCTTTATTCTATTTGTATTCCGGTCTAATTTGCCTGGCTAGGAAACGCATCACCCCTGGTGCCGTACCTTGAAGGCGTTCGGCTACTTTACCGGGCAGGGTTAAAATTAGCTCTCTGGAACCGCCTTTCTCCAGGGCTTCTATGATCTCCTTGACGCATTCCTCGGTGCTGATGCTGAGCACATTCTTCATGAGGAAGCCTTTCAGGTCGTTGCGTCTGGCGATTTCAGTGGGGTTTCGGGTATTGGGCAGGTCGTTTTTCTGGAAGAACTCCGTTCTCACCCAACCGGGACAGACAGTCAGAACATCGATGTTATCGGGAGCCAGCTCTGCCGCCAGCCCCTCTGAAAGCGCCGTGAGAGCAAACTTGGTGGAACAGTAGCTGACTGAGCCGGGAATAGACACTTTGCCTGCCACCGATGAGATATTGACCAGTTTAGCCACTTCTTCAGCGCGTAAGTGCGGCAGGGCATGTTGGGTGAGAGTGAGGGCGCTGAAAAAATTGACTTCGAAGATGCGGCGCCAGTCTTCTTCCGAAAGTTTGGCAAAGCTGCCTGAAATACCCATGCCGGCGTTATTGACCACCATATTTAGCTTGCCGAAGTTTTTTACGGCCAGATTGACCAGGCTCTCCGTCACGCCTTCACCGGCAATATCGGCGGCCAGCACCACGGCCTCGCCGCCCAGTCGCTTGACCTCCTGGGCCAGTGTTTCCAGGTCTTCCCGGCTTCTTGCCGTCAGGACCAGTTTGGCCTTGTAGATTTTAGTAAGTGATAGTGCCAGACCCCTGCCTATACCGGTTGAGGCACCGGTGATTATGGCTGTCATACCCTGAGGAAGATTCATTTGATTTTATTGTTTCTCTATTGGTGGTGGCGCAAAAACACTGGTATTGCCGGCAGTGCTACAGAAATAGCAGCGACTCGGGACCATAGATGGCGAGCATATAACTCATATCGCTTTCGTAGGTGGAACCTGTGAGCATTGATTTTAAGGTATCTATGGTGGATTTGCCTTTGTATGTATCTTTAAGGACCTGCAAAGCCGCCTGTCCTTCCGGGGTGGGGCTGTCGTGAAAATAGAGCAAATGAGCTTCTATGAAGCAGGTGAGGATGGCAAGTTGTGTCAGTAATTGAGCCAGAAGGGCCAGATAAGTACCCAGGTCGCTCACGGTGTGCACCACATAAAGCAGAAAGGAACCGAAGGCCAGCACCAGGGCGAAGGCTGCATAGGAGACGGTAAAGAGGAGCCCGTTCACTACTTTGAGGAAGAACTGCAGGGCTTTTACCCTCAGGTTGGCATTATGAGTATGCTCCAGAACGGCCATTAGCTCACTGTAATAGGGAATGAATTCCCGGGCTCCCAGAGTGACCTTAATGAAGCCGGCACCCAAAAGGGCGCTCAAGAAGATCAAAGCGGCGTCGATGGGATTTTTGATGGTCGTAAAGACCAGAATTGCTGCAAAACTCTCAGCCAGCACGGCCAGCAGGCAGAGCATTTGACCTGCCCGCTGTCGCTCGGCTTCCTGAAATATATAGCCTCGCTCAAGCAGATTTTGTCTGAGAGCGTTGGCTAGTTGCTGCTTATAGCCAGTGGCGCCAATCTCCGTAGCCAGGCGCATAAGTCCGTGCAAAGAAATATATTTTTTGATGCTGCGAGGGTCTTTCAGAATCTCCTTGATGGTCTCCAGAAGACCGTCTCGAATAACTCGATAAAGAAAGGGGATGCGCTTGAAAAGACCGAGAGGGTTCTTTTTGAGATCGATTTCCAGAACCTCTTCCACTTTTTTCTTGCCCCAATCGGTTATCGCTCTTTTAACCTGCTCTTTGATAGAGCCGGTGTAGTAGCTATTGGCATCGCCGGAACTAGAAGCAGAATTACCACTTGCACTGATAAGCAGAGTGCTCTGTGGTTCCTTCACTTCTCGGTGTACCAGGTCGAAGAGCAGCACCAGCACCGCGAAGTTTGTATCACCATGGCGCTTGAGATAAGCCGCTTCCACGGGTAACAAAATATCGCCGGGCGCCAGCTTATTCTTGCGGGAGGTGGCTCGGGCAAGAGGTTTACACAGGGTAAGGGTGATCAGTAAGACCACCATCAAAATAAAATATAGTTCGAATGACAATTGTCTATCTAAGGAGGGTTACTAGCCCGCCTTGACCATAAACATGGGCACGGTCATAACTCTTTGCTTGTGTCCGAACTTTTTTATTACGTCTACCAGTTCTTTCAATGAGACTTCCGGAGACAGTTGGGCGTCAGACTCAAGTGTGAGTGGACCATCAAGGTCATGCTTCTCGCCGTCATATAGGAGGATGACCGGCATATCTTGTTTCATTTGCTTGAGCCGGCGCAAGACTGACAGAGCGTCGATGGAAGGCGATGAGATATTGAGGATGACCAGATCAGCCTGGGCGTCAGCCGTTCTTCTTTCCAGGTTTCCGGTGGGCAAGGAGGTACCGACTATTTCGAAATCTCTCACCTGATCTAGCCAGAGACTTAGCGTCACAAGCGATAGCCTGTCGCTGTCGATGATGAAGATTTTGGTCGGGGGGGTCATTTTGTTTCCTTCCAGTACCCTTAGGCCGTTTTGAGGAGGGTGGTCTTTCATGACACTTTCCTTTAGGAGATAAATCTACAAAAAAGAGGCGGCCTGGTCTAACCCAAGTCACTTAATGGACTTTTGAAAATATAAAAACAAACTGAAGATGTATCTAAGTGTATACCCTTAGCTAGTGTTTTGGAATGTAAAGCGTTTTAGTAAAGCTTCTTATAACATTTAAGTTGAAACCCAGAAGGGACCAGGGTTTGCGCTGGTTGTCAGTATGTAACATGGAGTAAACTTAATCACTCGGAAACCCGTCAAAACTCCAATGACAAATCAATGTTGGCGGCGGAATGGGTAAGTGCACCAATGGATATAGCCGTTACGCCCTCTATGAGATATCCATCCAGATTGGAGAGATTTACTCCGCCTGATACTTCTACAAAGCAATCCTTCTTAGTACTCGATATCTTTTCGATAGCTTTTTTCACGAGAGCCGGCTCCATGTTATCAAGGAGAACGGCTTCCACAGATTGTTCCAGGGCCTCGGCCAGTTGTTCGAGGGTGCATACTTCCACCTGGATTTTTCTTGGCCGGCATTGGGGATTGGCCTTGAGGAAGTCCTTGACGCGCGTGAGAGCGCAGGTTATGGAACCGGCTGCCTTGATGTGGTTATCTTTGATCAAGACGGCGTCGTATAGACCCATGCGGTGATTAGTGCCGCCGGCGGCTTTGACCGCGGCTTTTTCCATCATGCGCAGACCGGGCGTGGTCTTCCTGGTGTCGAGAATTTGGATTCCTTTGGCGCCGGCTTTCTCGGTGTATTTGCGAGTGAGGGTGGCAATGCCGCACATTCTCTGGGTCAAATTGAGGGAGAGGCGTTCGCCCATGAGCAAGGTGCGAGCGTGCCCTCTCACCACGGCCACGGTCTGGGGAATTGCATCCTTACTTATATAGGTACCTTCCCTGGCCAGAATTTCCACTTCGATTTTTTCGTCCAGACTCTTCAAGACCAGGGCAAAGAGATCAAGACCGGCTATTACAGCAGGTTCCTTCAGTACCAGTTTGGCCTCGCTGACGGCGTCGGCGTCGATGGTGGCCATTGTGGTTATGTCAAAGGCTTGCCAATCTTCCTGACCATCTTCCGGAAGGTTTAGCAGACTATCCTTGAGGGACAACTTGGCTGCTTCGGGCAGACCGCCGAAATCTTCTAGAAAACCAAGTGCGATGACGGTGTCTACTAGTTTCTGGCCCAGGTCGCTTGCCTGGGGCATCTTCTCTTCCACTTCCTTGATCATCATTTTCCTATCCGGTCTGTGCTCATCTTTAGAGTCTTCGCCTTTAGTTTACAGAGAGAGGGGAAACAATACTTTGAAATCTAGTGAACCTCGGTTAATATATATTTTCACGGTTCTCTTTCTCCGGTACTTCTCCGGTACTTACAGTAATCTTGTCAGGCTGGCTTTCCTAACTAATCAAGTTAAGAAAGCAAGCAATTCAGGCAAGTTTTGTTTGAACCGGATCTAGAACCAGTTTGGAGTTTGTATGCGTTCCCTCAGATTTGCAAATCGAGCCCTGGGTGTCTTGGTTTTGATTGTGCAGCTTATGTTCATAGCTGCAGTCAGCAGCCTGGCCTATGGGCAGTCCTCGCAGCAGGTCTACAACAGTCTGGCCAAAAGCCGTGATGCGTTGCTTGATCAACGCAAATATCTGCAAAGTGAAGCCGATAGGCTCAGCCAACAGGTGCAGCTTTTGCAGCAGAAGCTAGATCGCGTCAACGCCTATATGCGCGACAACGACCGAGCTTTACGCGATGTGGAAACCGCCATGAGACAGGCACAGTAAGTATTCACGAAACTGGCATTGCCGGAGGAAGAGAATGGTAAGAAACACATACAACGATTCAGCACTTCTGCTCAGTCTGGCGGCCTGCCTCCTCTGTGCCTGGCCATCGGTGTCGGCGGCGGAGACCACTGAGGCCAAGGGCAAGCAACTCTGCCATGTGAAGTGCACAGACCCCCATGCGGCCTGTGAGGAATCTCAGAAGGTAATCGACACCCTCAATCATCTGGTGAAAGCCATGAACGAAGGTGATTTCTCCACCGTCGGTGAATACATGGATGAAAATGTCACCACCTTCGATGAAGATAGCAAGAAGCTTCTATGCGGTAGAGAAGCTGTTCTGGCTGAAATGAAGAAGCGCTATGAAAAATCCGTGGCTCAGGCCGCGGGCGGCGCCGTTTCTTATCATATCGAACAACCTTATGCCCAGGTGAGCGGCGATAGGGCCACAGTAACCTTCTTGCTGCGTAAGACCATAAGCGGCAAGACACCTATCTGTCTCGAATCACATAGTACCGATGTCTTTGTAAAACACGAGGGCAAGTGGAAGAAGCTCCATTACCGGGGCAGTTGGAAAAAGGTCAGTCCCCGTCTCGACTCCTGAGCAGGGCTCTGTACTTGAGAGCGTCTTCCAGTATCTGTTTGTGATCAAAGGCTAGTTCCGGTAGCGCCGAAAGGGCGTAGAAGTGTGCTTTGGCGGCATCGTCACCGGCTTGTATGGACTCGGCCTGACTTTCAGTCAGCTCCACCAGAAAAGCAGCAGTAACAGTGCGTCCCCGCGGATCGCGTCCTTTATCACCGTAAGTGCCGAAATTGCTCAATTGTTCTAATCCGACCGAAATATTGGTTTCTTCCTGCAATTCTCTTCTGGCCGCCTGCGCCAGTGATTCGTCTTCGTCATCGAGGAAGCCGCCGGGCAGGGCGAAGCAGCCTTGATGGGGCGGATGTTTCCTTTCTATGAGCAGTAGGGCCGGATCACCCGGCACTGCTTTGAGAGCCACCACATCCACCGTTACCCGGCAAGCCGCTATGCCCATTCTTATCTCCTCTGTACTTATCTGACCAGGGCCTGCAGCCCTTTTTCGTAGACGGCCGCTTCCGGCACCCCATGCCGGTCCGGAAACTCTATTAGTTCCACGGAGTCAACGGCTCCCTTCAGTTTTTCCGCCATGGATTTTTGCAGGGCGCTGGGCACCACGTCGTCCTGGCTGGCGGAAAGCAAGACATAACGAACTTTGCGGTTGACCATGGCCAGATTGCTCAAGATAGAGTGGTGGGCATATTCATTGCCCATGATCTCGGGAAGACCGCCGAAGGCTTCGATCAAGCCTTTTCTGACCAGGTCCGAATCGGTCTCTTTGTAGAGAGCCACAAGGTCGCCCGCTCCCTCGCAAGCAAGCACGCCCACAATCTTTTCCTTGATGTCCGGTGCCGCCAGATAAGAGTAAGAAAGGGCCGAGCAGCCACCCATAGAGGTGCCGACTAAGATGATTTTGCGTGCCGGAAATCGCAGCAATGCCGCCTGCACATTCTGGTCCACATCGGCAAGAGCGGCCTGGTTCAGCCAGGAGGCTTTGCCTCGGTAATCTACGGAAAGAAAGGCTCCCTGTCTCAATTGATCCCGGCAAACCTGAGCGATACTCTTATCCTTTGGTACCAGATATGGTTCCATGTATGTGGAGCCCATGCCGTGGAAATAAACTATCAGGGTGGCATCTTCAGCCTTACTGGGCATAAATGGCGGCGAGAGCGCATAAAAGCCCTGCTGCCCATCAAAGCTTGACACAAAGGTCTCTTTCTCAGGCACATTAGGATCACTGTCTGAGCCGAAGGCAGTGGTGTTGCGATATTGCTGGATGTTACTGGTCAGTACGTCACGCTGTTTCTTCAGACCCTTCATCTTCCCGGCGCTATTCAGGTAGAGTAAGAAGAAAACCAGACCGGCGACATCGATTAAGACAGCTACAACCAGGGCAACTATGAGTATTTTCTTGCCTATGGTGCCGTCCTCCGGCTACCGGTGTATTCACCCATGCCATCATAGAAGTAGGGACCCCCTTGATCGTGGACGACCAGGGGCTCGCCCAGGGCCGCCAGTTGCACGCATAATTCTCTCAGCACCGGTGAAAGCGCACCCTGAGCCTGGTAGCGCAACATCTGGTAGGCAATCAAGGAAAGACGCGCTTCGAAGCCGGGCAGGCTCAGTGCTTTTAGCAAGGGTGTCTCAAATGGCTCCTGGTCGGAGCGTTGAAAGGCCAGGGCCATAGCCAGCCTGGTGTGGCCGGCATATTTGCTGCTGCGGCCGCCCCAGTGATAAACGGCCTCATTCCACATCACCACCGAGCCGGCCTTGCAGGGGATGGCTCGCACGTCTTGCAGGTTGTTAACCCCCATGGTAGTCAGATTGTTGGGATAGTTTATGTCTTGATGGGCGGGCAAAATGTACATACAGCCGTTCAGGGGATCGGCATCCGTGATGGGAATCCAGGCATTGAGGGAAATGGATTTGCCCTGTTTATCTACCGTCACCTGCCTGGTGCGGTCCCGGTGCGGGCACCAACCGGTATTGCCGGCTCCCGGCTCTACATAGAAGGCATAGAAGGCCGGCAGAACATGGTAACCCTGTCCCAATAGACGACTGACCAGTTCGTTCAAGTGGTAGAAAAGTTCCCAACTCTCGTCATATACAAAAGCGAAGGCACTGGGCCAGTTTTCATTGCGCACCTTCGTCACCAGGGAAGCCAGCCGCTTCATTTCGTCCAGGGGCAATATTTCATCGATCTTGAAATAGCCTTCTTCCTTGAGCTGTTCTTCCACCAGGTGCAGTTTTTGCGGCTCAAGCGTGAAAGCTTGTACCTTTTTGCGGCGGTTGGAGATTGAAAAATCGGGGTTCATCTCCAGCCAGAAGTCTTTGCTTGTGGCCAGGTCGTAATAGGTTTTAATGCTGGTCAGATCTAACATCGGAAAACCTTAATTACCTTAGTCTCCTGCAATTAGCTTAAACCAGTATTTCCCGGGAAGGCAAGGGTCTCAAGGCAAGTGGCTCATAAGAAAGACTGAAAGCTTGCCATGATGCTAAACTCAAGGCGTTCTATAGGTGTTTTGCGGTCACGAAAAGTAAATGCGGCGTACCCCTGATTTCATTTTTTACCTAATGGTGTTGATGTGCCTCTTTTGTCTTGGCAGCCCGGTGCCGGCCCAGAACCTGTCCCCGGCCACCGGCGCTCTTCCGCCCCAGGAAGCGGCCCGGCAACTGAACCGGCAGGGCATTGAGTTTCAGTCGGCGGGAAAACTCAAGGAGGCGGTGGACTGTTACAGGCAGGCCATCAAGATTAATCCTCAGGGGGCGGGATATCACAATAATCTGGCTCTCGCTCTCAAAGATCTGGGGGAATGGAACGAGGCGGAAAGTGAGGCCAGGCTGGCTCTGCGTCTCAGGCCGGGTCGGGCTGATTATCACTTTAACCTGGGTATTATTTTGCAGCGCCTGAAGCGTTTGACAGAGGCGGAAGCTGCTTTTAACGAGGCTTTGAAGCTTGATTCCGGGGATACTGATTGCCATTACCGCTTGGCTCAGATCTATTTTAGCCGGGAAGCCTATGACCAGGCCCTTGATGAATTGAAGCTGGCCCTGCTCCTCAAGCCGGATAAAAAGGAATATCAGGAGTTACTCGGTGATATCTACATGAAGACTGGCCGGTTCGATGAAGCCCTGTATCAGTACAAGCAGGTCATGGAGGCCGGCGGACTGACTAGTGCCACCGTAAGCGGTGAATTGCGAAACAAGCTTGAATTCGTCCTGAACTCTTTGAAGAATAAGGCTGGTCATGGGCAATGAGTGACATGAAGCTCGATCAGGGCGAGCACCTTTTGCTAATGCAACGGCGACTGACCATCGCCTTGTTGTCTGTGCTTTTGGTGCTGGCGCTGCTCTACCTGGGCTTCATCTTTGCCGATATCCTGAGAATCCTGGGCATTTCCATCTTGCTTTCATATCTTTTCATCAATTCGGTGGATTGGTTGAGCCGCTATATAAAAAACCGCGCTCTTTCGATTGTAATTATCTACAGTATTTGCGCCGTTGTAGTAGTCGTAGGCTTCTTGACCATAGTACCGTCCCTGGTGTTCCAGCTTAACCTCTTTTTTACCAGTACCTTCAAGCAGGTACCACATGTCATAGAGAGCTTTTTACGCTCACTGACTCCCCTTGATGAACGCCTGGCGGCGGCCAAATTGCAGATTAGAGCCATCGATATGATCAGCAAAATGGCTGAAAGTTTACCCAGCATCGACAGTTCGGCCATGGTCAGCCGCATGACCGACGTGGCCATGTCCACTATGACCTGGGTGCTCTATGGTCTTTCCATTCTGGTTTTGACCTTCTACTTTCTGTTAGAGGGGCATCGCATGAAAGATCGCATCATTGCCTCCCTGCCGTCTCGCTCTCAGGGCGTTTTGCACGGGATGGCCAGGGACATCGACCTCAATATGCAGTCTTTCTTTCGGGGACAGATTGTGATGGGGGTGGGGTTTGGTCTAGTCATGATGGGCTTGTATTTCCTTCTGGGGGTGCAGTATGCCCTTGTACTCGGCTTGATTCTGGCAGTCTGGGAAATCGTACCGGTGATTGGTCCCCTTCTGGGTTTTCTGCCCGCTGCCCTGGTTGTGCTCATAAACGGCATGGAAAATGTGCCCCTTGAGCGGCTCTGGCAGGTGCTTTTGATTGTGGTTATTTTCAATGTAGGGCAGTGGATTAAGGATAATCTTGTTGCACCTCGCTACATTGGAAACGCAGTCAATCTGCATCCAGTCATCATCTTCATATCGATCATGATTGGCGCCCGTATGGACGGCATTCTCGGAATTGTCTTTGCCATCCCAGCCGCCAGTGTTGTCAACGTGGTCTACCAGCAGTTGACTCTGGCTTACAGGCAAAAGAAAGAGGCAAACTCTCTTCCCGAGTCTGCCTCCCCAGTAGTTGATGCCGCCGAAGGGCAAATCTAGACCTGAAATCTGAACTAAGTGTCCTTATTTTTGCTGCGAACGCTCTTTTTGCTGTTTGAGTGCGTCTTTTTGAGCTTTTTTAGCGGCCTGGTCGGGAGTTAGAAGCTCCGAGCCGCTCATAGAACTCTGCAGGTTGTTGGCCACGATGCCCTGCAGGGCTATGCCCAAGACAACACAAATGCCTAAACCTAGAAGTATCAACTTGGTACTGTTGGACATTTTTATTACCTACCTGACCTACGCGCTTGACCGCTGACTTCATCGATGACTTTTAGTCGCTACATCTTTATTAGGATTATAAAGCTTCTCCGATTATAGGAGAATCACTATCTGGATGCATAGGTGTTTTTTGCGCTTTACTACCTTATTTATTCACATAGCCGCTGGCAGACCTCCCCTGAGACTGATAAATAGCGGTTTTGTTGCCACGCGGTTTAACTTCAACTGTGGTAAGGGTATGATCTAAAGCGATCTGTAATTGTGCATGACATGAGGGAAGCATTACGTGAATAGACCCCCATCGGTAGCCCCCCAGGGGCAAGCATTGAGTGGCGCAGCTCAAGCCCTCGTGCAGAACATGGGCAAAGCTCTGGTAGGACAGGCGAAATCGGCGAAACTGGCAGTGGTAGCCTTGATTGCCGGGGGGCACGTGCTCCTGGAAGACGTGCCGGGAGTGGGGAAAACCCTTCTGGCTAAGAGTCTATCCAACTCCATCAAGGGCAACTTCAAACGTATCCAGTGTACCCCCGACCTCTTGCCTTCAGACGTTTCAGGCGTGAACGTCTACGATCAGAAGGAAGGCGTCTTCAAGTTTGTGCCCGGTCCCATTTTCACCAACATTCTTTTGGTAGACGAGATTAACCGGGCCACGCCGAGAACCCAGTCGGCCCTTCTGGAAGCAATGGAGGAAGGTCAGGTGACCACCGATGGTACTACCAGACCGCTGCCGCCTCTCTTTTTCGTCATCGCTACCCAGAACCCAATTGAGCATCATGGCACCTTTCCTCTGCCGGAAGCGCAACTTGACCGATTTATGATTTCCATGTCCCTTGGTTATCCCCAGGCTGACAAGGAAGGCGAGATTATCAAAAAGTCCATTCAGGAAGGTGGTTTCAATGTGGATTCCATACTTTCCACCGAGGATGTGCTGGCCGCCAGGCAGGGGGCCAAGCGTATTTTCGTCCATGATGCCCTGGTCAATTACATTGTGCAAATAGTGCAAGCCACCCGGAAGCATCCGTCCATCCTGCTGGGTGTCAGCCCCAGGGGAAGCGGACTTTTGGTAAGAGCTGCCCAGGCTCTTGCCTTTGTAGATGGACGTGATTTCGTCACCCCTGACGATATCAAAGTGCTGGCGCCCAGTGTATTTGGGCATCGTATCGTGCCTAAAGTAAGAACAAACCGGGTTAGCCATGGTGAACTCATCGAAAAAGTCGTCGAGACCATCTCCGTCCCAGCCTGATTTCAAGGATGGTAAAGGGAAGAAAGCGGCTGGTAAAGAACCTCGCCGCGAGCGTCCACACACGGCCACCAGTGAGGTGGAGAGACCTTTTTCCACCGGTGGCAAGTACCTGAAGATTCCCCTGGGCAAGGGCTTCACCATGTTCTTTGAGGGACGGCAGGTCGGCTTGCTGGTTCTGTCGTTTTTGCTTTACCTCTTCGCTGCATTTGTGGCCAGTGAATGGATTTATTTGCTCTCGGCGGCCTTTCTCGTTGCTGTGGTTCTTGGGGTAATCGTTCCCTTCGTTTCCTTGAGCGGTATAAAGGCTGATTATTCCTTGCCTCAGGAAATGGGTTCCAACGAAGCGGCCACGCTCAAGGTGCATCTGGTAAGAAGCTTTCCCTTCGGACCCCTTTCAGTGCTTGTGCCCACGCGCGCGCTACGCATGACTTTGACCATGGTCAAACGAGGTACCGACGGTAAGCCCTCCACCGTTACCCTCAATCCCGAACCTTGTTTTGTGGAAGTGCTCAAATCCGAGGATTGGTTCTCCTTTCCTACTCCAGAACTGAGGCGCGGTATCTACTTTCTGGAGTCTCTCACCTTATCCACTTGCTTCCCCTTCGGTATTGCCTGGTGGTCCCGTACCATCTCCTTGCGTGGCGAAAATCAGGAAACCGGTGCCACCATTACCGTCTTTCCGCCTGTGCATGCCATATCGGGTAATTTCCTCTATCGCTTGAGTGGTATCACTTCTCCCATGGGCCAGGCTACCTCCAGTTCGGTGATTGTGCATCAGTCATCGAGTTTCCGCAGTGTGCGTGAATATAGAAGCGGCGACAGTTTACGTCACATACACTGGGCTTCGAGCGCCCGCCTCGGCCGCTTTCTGGTGCGCGAATTCGATTCGGAAACCCTGCCTGTTTTTGATGTCATGTTGAACTTGAGAGCCAATTACCGCAATGAAGATCAGTTTGAGTTGACGGTGAGCCTTATCAATTCTCTGGTGCATCTTGGTCACAATATCGGGCACATGCCCAGACTTCTCCTTAACCCGCCCCTGGAATCGGGAGATGTGCAGTCTCTCCTTTTCGACCTGCCGCAGATGCCTCCCGGTCTTGGACTTGTAGCCGAGACCCTGGCTCGGGTAGAACCGATTACTAAAGTCGCTGCCAATCGCATGAGCTTCGACGAAGTAGAAGATGAAATAGACTACCGGGAAGCATGGTCCCATGTCTGTGATCGCCCTATCCTCACCGTGGTGCCCTCCGGCGACAAGATAGTCAAATATTCTCCCGGCAAGGGCGATGTCGTCTGCTGTCCTGTGGACATCATCGAGGTGCCGCCCAACTGGGCGGAAGAGGAAGAAGTAGAGGAAGTAAAAGTCGACAAGTCAGTAGACTTCAAGAGCGCGCGTGGGGCGGCCGTCAAGAAAAATAAGACGGCGGAATTGGGACCGACCACCGGTATGGCCGTGGCCAGACTGGAGTGGGAAGGAGACTTTGAGAGTCTATGAGCACTAGGGACCTGGAAGCACCGGAAGATTCCATTCCACTGAGACTGATAGTCTTCAGTATGACCATGATCTGCATCGGCAGCAGCCTGTTTTTTATTCATACCAGTTGGGGTGTGGGAATTTTGCTGGTGGCCCTGGCCTTGATTGGTTCCATGGTGGCATATCAGCACCGCTATGAAAAGCAAGGTTGGATGCAGTGGGTGGTGCTGGTGGGTGTGCTGGCCGTGGGGGCCAATGCCCTCAACGAGTTTCTTCATCCAATCAACGCTGCTGCTGATTTCTGGGGGCCGGTGGTGCACTTTGTGGCCGGTATTTTTGCCCTGCATACCTTTGACTTGAAGAGTCGCTCCGACATTAACCTTTCAGCTTTGCTGGGAGCCATCATTCTTTGTGCTCTTTCGCCCATTGTGCGAGGTATTTACTTCGGCGGTGTGGTGTTTGCCTACATTTGCCTGGGCAGCGCCATGCTCTACTTTGATTGTATGTCCCGCACTCAACATAACTGGCTGACCAAGCCCATGCTCGTGGCACCGGTCATTCTCACCACAGGTACTGAGAAGAAGCGCCGTCCTTCCGGTTCCACTAATATGACCATGGCCCTTCTGCCACTTTTGGCTTTGATTGTCTTTATGGCAGTGCCTCGCTCCGATAACTTCATCGATGTCATTGTTTCCAGTTTCAAGAGTCTGAACCTGAATGGTTTGATGCGCCTCTTTCCTGATTTTTCCAAGAAGAACGAGGTCAAGAAAAATCCCTACAACCCGGATCAGATGAAGAAGGTTGCGCTGCCGCCCAAGGAGCTGCCGGCCGATAAGAAGGGCGACAAGTCAAAGGACAAGAAACCACAGGCCGTCAGTCCGGAAGCCAAAGCTAAGGAAGCTGAGAAGGCTGCTAAGAAGAAGCCGCCTGCGCCTCCCAAGAAAGATCCGGCTAAAGACGCTGCTAAATCGCCTAAGTCTGATCCTAAGACTAAGCCTGAAGCTACCAAAAAAGAAAAGGAAAAGGCGGAAGCCGCTGCTAAAAAGGATGCTGCCAAAGCAGCTGCCAAGCTAGATCCCAAGAAACTGGAAGAACAGGCAAGGGCGGATGCCAAGAAAGCCAACGAAAAACTCAAAGCGAAAGGCGGCGCCGGCGGTCAGGGTCGCAGCGGCAAGCCCAAATCACTCAAACCATTGAAACCCCTTTCTTCAGCGGAAGCGGCTCGTCTGTTATCTGAAAACTTCGACGAACTCTTCCCCAAGGACCTCAATGTAGACAGGGTGCATAACGATCAACTGGCCCAGCTGCTGCTCTTCCGTGTCACCAGTACACGCCTCTTTTTCCCCCGCATGACCGCTTTTGATTATTTCGATGGGGAAAAATGGCAGCGCAGCAAAGACAACATCAACTCTAAGATCGTTGAGGTGAAAAGTGATGGCGGTCCCAATGATAAGCCTAAATTGCGTACAAATGTAGAATTGGATGCCAACGGCAAGCCACTCAAAGAACTTACCGCCGAGGAGGAAGCTGACATAGAACTGGCTTCCGAGAAGTTTTTCAAGGATGCAGCCACCGACATCGGCTTTGGTGCCAACGAAAGTGTGCACTATCTGATCTCCAAATCTGAAAAATCCGTCTACGATCTGCGTCAAGCCCAGGCCTTCCGCGTGCCTCGCAAATTGCCCTATGTAGACTTGACCCAGTCATATGAAATGCTCATTGATATTGGCGAGGAAGTGCCCTCTTGCTGGATCCCGCAGTCTTTAGGGTACGGCGGCAGCACTGCCATCGTTGACGATTACGGTCGCATTTCCTTCCCGGAGAAATTGAAGAAGGGCAGCACCTATAAGATGACTTCCTGCTGGCCGGTCAACGATCTGAACGCCATGCGCGAAGCTGCTCCCATTACCGCCGAAGAAGAAGGAAGTCTGAGAGAGAAGCTGGCTAATTATCTGCAGTTGCCGGAAAATATTGATCCGGCTGTGAAAGAGTTTGGCGATCAGGCCATCGGGGGGACCGGCAACTGGTTTGTGCAGGCTCAGAAGCTTTGCATGGCGGTGCGCAGCAATTCCACTCTTTCCAATGAAGATTTTGTGGCATCCAAGAGCCGGCCGCAAGAGGGTAAGACTGATGCTCCGGTTACTGAAACGGGTGCCACGGAAGCAGGTGCTACGGAAGCGCAAACCGGTTCAAGCGAATCCACTGAAGAAGCTCCCGTGGACAAGGTGTCGGACTTCCTCTTTGCCCGCAAGTATGGTGACAGCAGACGATTTGCTACCGCCTTCTGCGTGCTCTGTCGACAGCAGGGTCTGCCCAGTCGTGTTGTAGTGGGCTTCCAGCCCGGGACATTCAACAAATTGAACGGCACCTATGAAGTACACGGCTCCGATACTTTTACCTGGACCGAAGTCTTCATACCTGAATATGGTTGGGTAGCTTTTGATTCCACTCCCGACGGCGTCTTCCCCGAGCAAAAGCGCGACGAGGGCTATAACTTCACTGCTCTGGTCAAGGCTCTGGAGGAGCAGCTTGGTCTTAACGAAGGTGAAGGTCTCACACCCAAGAAGATTTTTGCCATAGTCACTCTCGCTGTTTCCTGTATTTTCCTCATCGCCGGTATCGTGTACGGTATCATCCTCCTGCGCCGCTACCTCAAGAAGCGCCAGGAAGAGAATCGTTATCGTGGACCGGAATGGCCGGTTTATCTGGCCCTGCTCAAAGATCTGAAGCGACTGCAAATAGAGCGGGCACCTACGGAAAGCCAGAAGCAATTCGTGGCCAGAGTGGCCGATACCGTCAGTGAAAGGGTGAAGCAGGGGCTGGCCATGCCCCAAGACTTGCCGGCTGCTCTGGGAGACTTCTTCGAGGTCTATGACGCCGTGCACTTCGGCAACAAAGAAGGTATGAGCGAGTTGAAGGAGCGGGCCAAGATTGTGCGCGGTCTGGCCAGATCCTCGAAAATTTCCAGTAAAGATCTGAGCCCTGAGCGCTCTGCCCGTGTTGCTGCCAATAAGGGGCGCGGTAAGGAAGGTCCAACTGCCGCCGAGAGTGCCGTCAGAGGCGGACGGAGCAAGGGACCACGCGCTTAGCCTGGCGTACCGACCGAGGAAGGAAGAGATGAACGAAGCCGATACAGATCTGCCGGGGCTGCTACAAAAAGCTGCCGATAATGGTGTTGAGCTGGTTCGTTTTTTCATTGCCGATGCCTGCGGCAACCTGCGAGGCAAGGTATCCAGCCTTTCTTCCGCCCTGCCGCGCTTTGAAAGCGGTATCGGTCTTGTGAAAGGCACCATGGCCATGAATATGCTCGACCAATTGCAGACTGACACCGGACTTGGTGCAGTAGGCGAAGTAAGAATGGTGCCGGAGCCGGAAACTTTCACTATTCTGCCCTATGCCGAGGCTTCGGCTTCAGTTTTTTGCCGTATGGAAGAACTGGATGGGCGTCCCTGGTCTCACTGCCCCCGTGCCTTCCTGCGCAGACAGGTAGAAGAGGCGGAGAAGCTGGGCTTCAGAGTGCTGGCTGCTTACGAGCCGGAGTTTATCCTGGGACGGGAGAGTGACGGCGAATTTCGCCCCATCGACAGGGGGCTTTGTTTCTCCAGCGAAAGTATGCATGCCGCCGATCACTTCATCACTGCGGTGGTGAAGGCTCTGAAAGCTCAAGGGATAGAACTGGAGCAATACTATCCCGAACTGGGTGCCGGTCAGCATGAACTCAGTATCTCACCAGCCCAGCCCATGCTTGCCTGTGATCAATATTTGCTTTTGAAGGAAACCGTAAGAGCGCTGGCTCAGGCGCAGGGGCTCAGCGTTACCTTTGCACCAAAACGGAGCGCAAGCGAGCCCGGTAACGGTGCCCATTTACACCTGTCTCTCTGGACAGCGGATGGTAAAGAGAACCTGTTCTATGGTGATGCCATGTCTTCGCCCGATGGCGACATGGGTCTCAGTCAATTGGCTCTCTCGTTCATAGCGGGAGTGCATCAGCATTTAAAGGCTCTTTGCGCTCTCACCTGCCCTTCCGTCAATTCTTACCAGCGGCTCAAACCCAGTCACTGGAGCTCAGCTTTCACAGCCTGGGGTTTTGAAAATCGGGAAGCCGCCATTCGGGTGCCCTCGGTTTATCGGGGGCGGCGGGAAAGCAGCACCAATATCGAACTAAAGTGTGTGGATAGCACCATAAATCCTTACCTGGCACTGGGGGCGGTGCTGGCCTGCGGCCTCGACGGTATCCATCGTAAGCTCAGTCCGCCTGCGCCGGTAGCGGTTGATCCCGCTGAGATGGAAGCCGACTTCGACCTTTGTGCCCTCTCGGGTCTGGAGCCTCTGCCACGTAGTCTGAACGATGCCCTTACCGAGTTGGAGGCGGATCTATTCCTGATGAAGAGCCTGGGCGCTGAACTGGTCAATACTTATATCATCGTCAAGACTTCGGAAGTGGCGGCCATGCAAGACGATCCACCCTTCGCTTATTCCCAGCACCGTCAGCGGTACTAAAGTTGCTGCCCATCATAGACAACCATGCCCACAGTCTGGCTTCCAACTTTCTGGCTGCCGGTGAAGCTGATTTCTTTTCCTTCTTAAGTGAATCCCAGCACCTGCAGTTTAGATCTGAAATGAGACACAGTCTCAACGGTATGCTCTTTGAGAAAGCCTTGCTGCAGCACGCTGGTGTGGACAACCTCTCCGCCTATCTTGCTTACAGGCAGCAACTTGGTCTGGCCTCGGTTTCTCGACTCTTCGCCGATGTCTGTATCAAAGCCGTGCTTCTTGATTATGGCTTTGGTCATGACTTGCTGTCGCTCGATGATTTTGCTTTAGCGGCCGGGGTGAAGGTGTTCGGTATATTGAGGTTGGAGTCTCTCTTTGAAGAGCTGTTGCGGCAATATGATCAACCTGGCACCCTTGAGTCTGCCCTTGAGCGTCATCTTGCTGAGAGCGGTTGTGTTGCCTTAAAAACTATCTGTGCTTATCGAGGCGGGCTTTCCTTGCTCTCGCAGTTGACTGAAGAGAACTCTCAGCCGGAGACGGAAGTAGATGAGGATGAGTCCTTTCAGGAGTGTCGCCGCACGGTTCTCAATTCCGGGCGCATAGAAGGGCGCGGTTATTATTTGAGACTGCTTGCCCTGGCCTTCCGTCTAGCCTCCCGTAGAGGTTTGCCGGTGCAGGTACACTCCGGCCTTGGCGACGACGACGCGCTCCTGCAGGATGCCAATCCCTTGCAGGCCCAGTCCCTCTTTCGACGGAATAATATCAATGGAGAGCCCTTGCCGGCGTTTGTCTTACTGCACTGCTATCCCTTCCACAAAGAGGCCGCCTACCTTTCATCTATTTATGAGAAAGTCTATTTTGATCTGTCCCTGGTAAATTTTCTTTCTGCGCCAAGCTTTTCCTCTATTTTTCAGGAAGCTCTCGCCCTTGCCCCCTATCGAAAGATGTTGACCGGCACCGATGGTCACAGTCAACCGGAGAGTTTCTGGTGGGCGGCCGGGTCCACCCGGCAAGCGCTGGCTTCCCTGTACCGCTGTTGTAAGGAGGACGGCTTGCCGATCTCCTCGGAGGCGATTGAGAAGGTCGAACGAAGTATTTTTTATGACAATGCTTTGCGACTGTATAACCTTGATCTGCCGCCCTTGCCGGAGACCTGAGGTCTTTTGCGGTTGGCAAGGGGAGGTGCTTGCATTCTTTATATGCTTTGTATGCCTTATAATTTAATCTATGCAAACACCAGATCCATCCAACAGTCGCAAAACGACTGAAATCAAGCGCTCAGAATCTCTTGAGTCTCTTGTAGCCTCTCATCACGAAGGTGACGTTCATAGCGAGGGCCATGCCGACTCTCCCGTTGTTAACAACGGCGACCCGGGCGAGCGACAGTCACAATTAGAGGGCGGCTATGTGCCGGTGAACGAGTCGGTGGAAACCATAGACCAGCTCGGCCAGGCTCTAGCGTCAGCCGTTAATGCCGGTATCTCTACCTCTCCTCAAAACACCCTGCCACCGGGTATGCATCTGCCCAGTAATCCAAGCAGTGCTCCCTCCTCGGTGCCGCCTCATCTCACTCTCAATGCTCCTTCCGTTGTAGATATAGCGCCCTTGAACGACAGCCGCTATTACATCAACCGCGAACTGAGCTTGCTCGCGTTTCAGTGGCGCGTGCTGGAAGAAGCCATGGATGACAGGAATCCGCTCCTGGAGCGGTTTCGTTTCCTCTCCATCGTCGGTTCCAACTTAGACGAGTTTTTCATGGTGCGGGTGGCCGGTTTGAAGCGCCAGATCGAATCAGGCGTTTTCAGCACCGGTCCCGATGGCCTCACTCCCTCCGAACAACTGGATGCAGTCAGCTCCGAAGTAACAAGGTTGCTTGCCAGCGCCCATGAGTGTTTGACTGAAAGGCTAATTCCTTCCTTGAAGGAGTCGGGAATTCAGCTCTGCCATGTGGATGATCTTCTCAGTGAAGAGAAGGAATTGGCCAGGGAATACTTCCTCAAGAAGATTTTCCCGGTTCTGACACCCCTTGCCTTCGATCCCGGGCATCCTTTCCCGCATATCTCCAATCTTTCTCTCAACCTGGCTGTTCTCATTCGTGATCATAACGGTGAAGAACGCTTTGCCCGTCTCAAAATTCCCGATAGCCTGCCCCAACTGGTGCCCATCGGCAAGGTGGAGCCGCCCGGTCAACGCTCTACTTTGATCTCCTGCTGTCCCAATACTTATGTGTGGCTGGATGATCTGATTCGCGCCAATCTGCCTGAACTCTTCCCTGGTATGTCCGTGGTGGAGGCCTATCCTTTCCATGTCACCAGGGATGCGGAAGTAGAAATACAAGAGTGGGAAGCCGGCGACTTGTTGGAGACCACCGAGGAAGGCGTCAAGCAAAGGCGTTTCGGTGACGTGGTTAAACTCTCGGTGCACCACGCTATGCCTGCTCACATACTCGAAATTCTCATGAGCAATCTGCAGATTGAGCCCTACGATGTGTACCTGGTAGAAGGTCGTATCTCACTCAGTTCCCTCAAGTATGTGGCTAATATCGATCGTTACGATCTCAAGTTTCCCACCTTTACTCCCAGCGTTCCGCCGCCTCTCGATCCGGAACTGCTCGATAAAGACGAAGACTTTTTTGCCGCCATCAGTAAGCGCGACGTTCTTTTGCACCATCCCTATGATTCCTTTCAGCCGGTGGTGAACTTCCTCAACATAGCGGCCCGAGACCCTAATGTCTTAGCCATCAAGGCTACTCTCTACCGGGTGGGTAGAAATTCGCCGGTGGTTGAGGCGCTGCTCAAAGCTCAGGAGAACGGTAAGCAAGTCGCGGTTCTTGTAGAACTGAAGGCGCGCTTCGATGAAGAAAGCAATATTGAATGGGCCAAGGCTCTGGAAAGTCAGGGCGTGCATGTGGTTTATGGTTTGCTGGGTCTGAAGATTCACTCCAAACTGGCTCTTGTGGTGCGCAAAGAAGGCGATGCCATCAGGCGTTACGTGCACCTGGGTACCGGTAACTATAACCCCGTCACCGCTCATCTTTATACCGATGTCGGTCTCTTGACCTGTGATGAGAGTGTCGGGGCAGACGTTACCGACCTCTTCAACTACCTCACCGGTTACTCTGCCAAACGCGATTATAAGCGGCTTCTGGTTGCTCCAATCAATATGCGCGAGCGTTTTGAATTTCTCATTCGTCGCGAAATCGAGCAGGCCAAAAATGGTGAGAAGGGACGCATCATTTTCAAAATGAACGCCCTTGTGGACGACCGCATCATTCAACTTCTATACGAAGCCTCCCAGGCCGGAGTGAAGGTTGATCTGATGGTGCGCGGCATCTGTTGCTTGCGCCCCGGCATTCCAGGCGTTTCCGACAACATTCGCGTGGTTTCGGTTGTTGGTCGCTTTCTTGAGCACAGTCGCATCTACTACTTTAGAAACGGCGGTCAGGAAGAAATTTTCTGCGGCAGTGCCGATATGATGCCACGTAATTTGAACAGACGGGTCGAGGTTATCTTCCCGGTGCAAGACGAGAGGCTGGCTCGCTTTTTGCGTGATGCAGTTTTGAAGACTTACCTGGTCGATACGGCCAAGGCCCGCGAAATGCGCCCTGACGGCACTTACGCTCGCATCTCCGCTCATGAAGGAGAGCCCTTTAGCTGTCAGCAATGGTTCCTTTCCAATCTTGGCGCCAGCAAAGTTCGCTACTAAAATTCGCTACCAAAGTTCGCTGCTAAAATTCGCTACTAAAGTTCGCTAGTAAATGACGGACGGTCGGCGCCGCCGAAGTGTCTCTGCCTGTAGTGGCAAACCGTACTGCGGTTTAAGTTTTGCTATAACTGCCCCTGGTGCGGTCTGGGTAAATTGCAGCGTGCCTCTCCGGCGCCTGGTTTTACCGAAGCATCCCCCTGGATGCCTAGAGATTGTTAAGGTTGGATAGCGTGTAATTACGATTGCTGCCAATATTTGCCTTTATGAAAATAGGGGAAACGGAGGTGCGCAAATGTCACAGAATGAAATTCTCACGGGCACAGGCACCGCGAGTACGCCCGTGGGTAAGCCGACTTTTGACGCCGATCAGCTTTTTCGAGAGCACAAAGATTCTGTGGTCGGCTTGTCCGACGTTGTAGCACTTGGTCCCAATCAGATTCCCGTGACGCTGGGCTCCGGTTTTGCCATTGATAAAGTAGGCGACGGCACTTCAGTTGATTGTCGCTTTGCCACAGACAACCATGTGATTTCGACGGTTACCGATAAGGCCAAGCTGACTACCCCTGACGGACAATCCTATCCTTTTGAAGTTGAGCTGCATGATAGCGCCAATGATCTGGCGATATTGAAAGTGAAAGGTCTGCCCTCTTCCCAGTGTCAGCCCCTGGAACTGGTTGAAGATGAACGGGCACTTGGCTCAGCCGATTCTGTTTTGAAGTTGGGTGCCCGCACTGGCACCGTTGGTTCTACCGCCGGTGCCGTGGAAACCTATTTTGAGCGAAGGTTGGCCGGCCATTTACCCCTTTTGCCCGGTGAAGACCCTGGCCGGTCAATGGTTTCCGTGATAACCCAGGATCGCAACAGTCAAAGCGGTGACTCCGGGGGACCGATCCTGAGAGCTGACGGAAAGGTGGTGGCCATTATGGAAGCGGAGGGGATTGGTGTAATTGCCGGCACACCCTCTGCCGCCCTCGCTCAGGATCTTGCCTCGGTGAAGGCGGGTGCCGGCTCGTCTGATTGATTCTTGCCTTCCTGGGCGCGGGGAGCGGCAAAGTCTAAATCACCGGTTTGTCAGGAGTTGGTTGGCTAGGCTATAATCAGTATTGTGCTTGTAGAAGTGTGGGCTGTTTGGCGCGTCTGGATTCAGCGTTTCTGGCTGGAACAAGGAGATACCTATGAGTGATAAGGTGGATTTGCTTAAGCGCATCACTGTTGAACCGGGTAAGTGCGGAGGACGCCCCTGCGTGCGTGGAACTCGTATGCGTGTTGTAGATGTCTTGCAACTATTGAGTTCAGGTGCTGAGCATTCAGAAATCCTGCAAGATTATCCGACTCTTGAACGAGAGGATATTTTAGCTTGTCTTGAGTATGCGGCTCGACAGACTGATCATCCAGTATTGCTGTCCGCGTGATTTTTCTTATCGATAATCAGCTTCCGATCGGTCTGGTCGAGCATCTTCGCGGTCATGGATTGGATGCCGTCCATGTTTCTCAATGCGCTCTGGAAAAATCTTCGGACATTGAAATTTGGGAATACGCAAGAACCAATGACTATGTGATTGTAACTAAGGACGAGGATTTTTTTCATTTATCCGGATGTGACAAGAACGGTCCTCCAGTAGTTTGGGTCAGGCTTGGAAACTGTCGAAACTCAGTTCTTTTCTCTGTCTTTGACACTCTACTTGTGCGTCTACTCCAGGCCATTGAGGACGGATCTAAAGTCGTAGAGATTCGCTGATTTGATTGCTGAGAAGTTGTATGTCTGATTTCGATTGAGTTATGCGGAGCAATGATTTGCCCAACTCGAATGCCTTTATTCCTTCTCTTGAAAAAATAGGCTAACTAGCTGATTCTGCCGTACTCTTGCCCTCCTGGGCGCGGGGAGCGGCAAAATCCAGTTTTACCTTGAAGTCTTCACCCATGACCAGTCTGGCGCTATAGCTGCCGTTTCCAGCTTTCTTTTGAAAGCCTTCTATTACGCCGGTCTCTTTCTTTTCCAAGAGTTCCTTGATAATCTCCACGCTCAGTTCTTTACCGTACTGAGTACGCCAGATGGTGAAGTTGCAGCCCTCTTTCCAGCGACTGCAGCCCACTGCTTTGGGCGACATTCTCAGCTTGCCTTCTTTGCATTGTGGACAAGCACCAAAATCTACTTCCTCCTGCCCTTCTGCGGAGTCCAGGCTGAAGACAACTTTTCCTTCTTCATTTATCACCAGCCGCGCATCATAAGTACCGGAGCCGTCTTTCTTTTTGAAGCCTTTAATTACCTTGGTGCTGCGCTTTTCTACCAGCTCTTTGATTTGAGCATCGGTCAGCGATTTGCCTCGCTGCTCTCTCCAGATATTGAAAGCGCAACCTTCCTTCCAGCGGTTGCAGCCGGCTCCTTTAGGGGTGGGGCGCACCACTCCTTTTTTGCACAGAGGGCAAAGCCCTATGCCGGAACCGGCTCTTACCATAGCTCCGGTGTCGCTGGTCACATCAGGCAAAATTCTGCAGACGAAGTCGGCAATGTCTTTTTCAAAACTTTCTCTTTCCATCTTGCCGTCTTGCATATCGGCCAGTTTCTGCTCCCAGTTAGCGGTGAGGGCAATATCTTTGAGGTCCTGGTGCACCTGCTCGATCAGGGTCTTACCTTTAATGGTGGGCACCAGGCTCTTCTTGTTTCTCTCTACATAGCCGGTCTGTAAAAGCCGCTCGATAATGGCGGCGCGAGTAGCCGGAGTGCCAAGCCCTTTCTGCTTCATATAGCTGGCCAGATCTTCGTCGTCCAACTCTTGCCCGGCATTTTTCATGGCTGTGAGCAAACTGGAGTCATCGTATGGCTTGGGCGGATTGGTTTTTCTTTCTTTCAATTCCGCTTTTTGCTTGGGCACGTTTTGAGCCACTGTTAGAGCGGGAAGCTGCTGCGCTTCCTCGTCTTCGTCCTTGCTTTTCTTCTTCTCTTTTTCCTTGGCTTTCGGCTCCATGACCGTCCAGCCTTCCACCTTTATGACTACGCCCCGGGCGCGGAAGTCGTGTTTGTCGAGGCTCAGAATAATTGTGGTTTCATCGCGCACTTCCGGGGGCAGGAAGATACTCAAGAATCTTGCCACCACAAGATCGTATATATTGCGCTGTTTATCAGGTAGGGAACCCGGCGTATTGAAGGTAGGAATGATGGCGTGGTGATCAGTGAGCTTAGTATCATCCACATAGGCTTTGCTCAGCTTGGGACTCAATAGTTTGGCGGTAATTGAGCCGGGAACAATGCCTTCGGCGGCAAAAGCGTCTTTTACCTTCTTGGTAATGGTTGGTGCTTTCAGCAGGGAAGACACGATGCGCGGCAGCTCTTCCACCATATCGTTGGAAAGATGTCTTGATTCGGTTCTCGGATAAGAGATTAGTTTGTGCTCTTCATAGAGGCTCTGAGCCAGGTTCAGGGTCTCCTGGGCGGTATAGCCGAAGCGCTTGTTGGCTTCTTTCTGCAAGGTCAAAAGGTCGTAGAGGGCTGGTGCCTTGGCTTTCTTTTCACTGGTGACGACAGACTTTACCACCCCTGCTTTTACAGGCGTGATGTCTTTGACAATAGCCTGGGCAACAGCTTTGTCTTTCAGTTTTGTCTGAGGTTCGGCTTCCGGTGTGATATACCTGGCCACAAAGCCCGGCTCAAAGGTCGCGAGAATTTCGTAAAAAGGCGTAGACTGAAAATTGTCTATGGTCTTTTGTCTTTCAACAATAAGAGCCAGTGTCGGTGTCTGCACACGGCCTATGGTGCAGAGCTGATTATTGATGGTTGTATAGGCTCTGGTGAAGTTCAGACCCACAACCCAGTCGGCATGGGCCCTGGCTGCAGCAGCACTGGCCAGGTTATCGAACTCTTTGGCGGGCTTCAATTTCTTAATGCCGTCCTTGATGGCATCTGCCGTCAGGGAACTAATCCACAGCCTTTCCACCGGTTTGTTTGTGCCGGAAAGCCTGTAAATCAGTCTGAATATGTGTTCCCCTTCCCTTCCGGCGTCTGTGGCGCAGATTATGGAGGCGGTGTCTTTGTCGAGGAAGAGCTTTTTAATTACATTGAACTGGCTGGCCGATTTTTCCACCACCCGGTACTTCCAGTCTGTGGGTACCATGGGCAGTTGAGCCAGTCGCCAGGGCTTGCCCCAGGCCGGGTTCATATCCTCGGGTTCAGCCAGGGTGACCAGGTGGCCGAAGGCATATGTAACGGCATAGCCATTGCCCTCAAAGTAGCCATCTCTTTTCGTTTTTGCCCCTACCACAGCCGCGATATCTCGGGCTACGGAGGGCTTCTCCGCCAGAATTACCTGCACGTGTGCTTACCTTTGGAAACAGTCCATACTCTAACCCATCGGCTCCTTCTTTTGAAGTCTTTTGGGGGCATGTAGGCAGGTTTTAAGGCTTGTGGCTCGGGTCTACTGAATCAGCCAGGTTTCGCAGGGCCTTTACCCGTGCGTTTTCTGCTCCGGTCATGGAGTCCTGCATCTCTGCGGCTCGGCGGTAGTAGTGTGCGGCTTCTTTTTTCTTTTCGGACTTCCGATTGAGGTCTCCCAGGGCGGAGTAGATAGCAACATACACGGGCGGTGCTGCATTAAGAGCCTTTGCTCTAGATTCCGCCTCGGCAAGATATTGCCGTGCCTGACTGAGGTTTCCCTGTGCTATTGCTAAAAGTCCCAGTTTTTCATAGGCGCGTGCTTCCAGCTTATCGTGGCCTAAGTGATTAGTTGTATAGATTGAGTGGCTTGGTGCCTTGTCTAGAGCAATATCCAACATGCGCCTGGCTAGGTGGTGCTTGCCTTCCGCAATAAATATTCCTGAAAGATCGATGAGAGCCTTCAGTCGAAAGTATGGCTGTACTTCTTTCTTCGTATATCTTTCTTGCAGTTCATTTCCGAATTTTCTCAGTCGAATGTTGCTGCCGCCGGGATTGGCAATGTTGTAGGCGCAGAATAGGAGAAATTCTCCCCAGGGAACCGTTTCTGATTTCTCTACGGAAGGAGTGTCAAAACTCCGGAGTGCTTCTTTTAACTGCTCTTCAGCATTAACCAGCTCACCTTTGGCTGCATAGAGACGGGCGAGCACAATTCTACTTTTGGCTACTGCCGAAGGATCTTCCGTATCTTCGGCTCTTAATTTAATGGCCTCGAAAATGAGCGGCTCAGCATCCTTTATACGACCTTGCTCTATGAACAGAAGAGCTAGATTGCTGTAGCTTTGTCCTAATTCCGCCGGTTTTGTAGATCTCAAGGCTTTACGTAGTGCTATTGCTTCCTTCAGAAACGGTTCCGCGTCGGCATATCTGCCTAGCTCTGTTAATTGATAGCCGATCACGTTCAATGAGAAAGAGAGGCTTGGTTTTTTTGGATCTTCGCGTCTGCGCTTGTTTATCTCGGCATTAAGCGCTGCCAGGGATTCTTTAGGCTTAGTCCCTAGAGTTGCGATGAGTTTGTCTTCTTCCCAGCGCCAGTCGGCCCGGGTCTTTCCCTCCTTGTCGCTAGCTTGCGTAGGCGCAATGGTGGTTGAGTGCTCGGAGTGAAGACCATAATCTTGCGCCAATGCATTTAAGGGGGCACTTATTGTGATTGCTATTGACAGTGGAAGCGATGCCACGAATGGGCTAAGAATGTTTTTCATTGCTGGTTCTGATACGTAACATGCTGGAACCGGTCTTGAACTACATTCTATTCAGTGGGTTTGAGGCTTGCCTGAAACGCTGTTGTCCGGTTTTGGGGCTCTTCGCAGGAGGTTCATCAGCGCAAGAAGCTGTTAAATCCGTACTTTCGCGTTCAAACGTGGGACTCAATTGACTGTCGATTGCTTGGTTGGCTTCTGTTAATTCTGATGTTCGTTGCGTTAGATTCTATGTGTTACTCGCTAGTGCCATCTGAGTAGCTGGTAATAAAGTGGATGCTGCTTGTACCCTGATTGCCACAACCCAAGAGTCCAGGCCTATTTACGTGAATTCCATACCTTCGTCCAAAACCAGTAGAACAATAAGCCGTAAAGGCCACAGGCCAGAGCGGCAAGCCAATTTTGCGCAAAGCTTGTACGCAGATGTTCTATAAAGCAAGATTCAAGCCATACAGGACCAGGTGGACCTAGAAGCCCATATGAATAGCCAACAATATAGGCCAGGCAGTACTTCTGTTTTTTTGTTGGAGTCCAGGTTCTACAGTTTTGCTTGATGGGCATTACTAAAACGCCACCCTAAGTAAATGGACAATTGTCTTCATAGTTTCAATTGTAACCCTGAAATAAGAAAGAGAGTAGCGCTGAAAATATTCACGGACCATGCAAAGGGAGCGGTTGCGAGGATTCTGGTTGAGTAGTGTGTCGGTGCTCCTGGTGCTTTCTTCCCCTTTTTAGGTAAGTTTGCATTCCCTTTCAGCTTATTGCGGTGTGATGTAGGGGGCTGGCGACGATTCGCGTAGAAGCTGGGTGTTGCTCTCCTGAGAAGCTGGCGACTCTCTGAAATGGTGTGACTTAGGGAGTTGTGTTTGCTGGGCCCGCTTCGGAGAAGTAAAAATCTGGGATGTCGGGATTCAATAATACTTGATCGTAAACCGTAGAACTTATTACCCGAAGGTCTTCATCGGGTTCAGAGCGGAACTCAATTACATGCCGAAGCCAAAGCATAAAGAGACCAATCGATCTGAACCTAGTTGACTTGAGAGCCTTCTCAGTGCTTCCGGCAGCGATCACATAGTCCTCGTCGATTCTCAAAATTGTAGATTTCGATTTGGAAATGAAAATGTGCCGGTCTCTGTTAGCGTCTTGCAGATGGTGGCAATCTTCACCGTTGACTATTTCCGCTCCTCGGTAGACAGAGTCTCTCATATCCGTCAGTTTGCGTCGGCCAACATCTTCCATCAGCAAAGTCGATATAGTGTACGCCGTACCGCTAGAGACGCCAGTTGCTCCAGCTATAGCCAGGCGCAGAGTTTCGGCATGTCTTGCTTTGTTTTCATATGAGTACTTGGCGAAAGCGTTTTTGCCATCGCACCAAATCACGTTGACCCCTTCACGATCGGAATCGCACCATTCAAACCTGAAAAAATTGGGACGCCTAAAGTGTGTTGAGAAAGTCAGCTTATGGATTTCCGTCTCCGCCGAATCTGGCTGGTCTCGCGATTCCATGAATCCCTTGTCGCTATAGGACGTCAACCCTCGATAAGTAAGGTCTACCTGAACTAATACTGTGTCTGCTTCTTCTGCCAATTGGATTCTCTCTTACCTCTCTTCGTATTCTTTCATCGCCATCGGAAGTCTGATCGGTAAATTGTTGACGGCGTTTTAGAAGCGCGTATTTATTGACGGCGTTTCGCCACGCATATCGGAAATATATCGACCGCGAGCAATTGTTCCTCTCGGGTTGATTTGAGAAATTAGGAATTAGCAAAAAGGTCAAGGGTTCAAGCGGCAACTTGAACCCCTGGATTCATCTATTGGACGATGAAGGAGAGAGTTTCCTACAAGAATTGAGTCCTGTCCAGGCCTTTTTGCTCATTGAGTGGACGATGAGCAAGATTCCTTTCGACTGTTCAACTGCGCCCGATGCCGGGAACAGGTAAGGCTTTGCAGGAGCTGTGACCGGGGTAACCGATATTGCAGCCAGGATTGCGCGAAATTAAACCGCCGACAGGGACAGGCTGAGCCGGGCGGCGTTACCAGCGCAGCTTTAGGGGTGCGCTAAATCACAGCCGCCGGCAGGCAGAATACAAGAGGCGGTGCAAAGAAGAAGTGACGCATCATGGTTCCCTTCTGGCTTGTCAGGATGACATTGTTTGTCCAGAGACCGAGGAAGTGGTCTCTACGGAAATCACAAAATTTGAGCCGGCTGAAGATGCAGTGTTAATTCGCTGCAGCGGTTGCGCCGTCTTTGTGGGCCGTTCGCACGCCAAGACTTCATCGGGCGATGTCGCCTGGGAAGAACAACAGGAGGTAACAGTGGGCGTTTCAAAAGAAGTAGAATCAGAGATCCTGCGCTTGTTTTACGCAGAGAAGTGGAAAAGAGGCACCATCGCCAGGCAGCTACAGATTCATCACGGTGTAGTTGATCGGGTATTAACCAGAAATGGAATTAGCGTTGAGCGGGTCAGGATCAGGCGTTCGTTGATTGACCCGTATTTGCCGTACATCCGTTCTGTGCTGCAGAAGTATCCGAGACTGACGGGATCGCGGCTGTATGCAATGGTGAAAGAGAGAGGGTATCCTGGAGGCATCGACCACTTTCGAGACATGCTAGCCAGGCATCGACCAAAACCGGCAGCTGAAGCGTATCTCAGGCTGAGTACGATTAAGGGAGAGGAGGCTCAGGTTGACTGGGCGTGCTTCGGGAAAGTGAAAATCGGTAATGCCGAGCGGCAGCTGTACGCTTTCGTCATTGTGTTGTCCTGGTCACGGCAGGTGTTTCTGAAGTTCTACACAGGCATGTCCACGGCGAACTTTCTACAGGGGCACGTAGACGCCTTTTGCAGTTGGGGAGGTGTGCCGAGGCAGGTCAAGTACGACAATTTGAAATCGGCCGTTTTGGAGAGGAGTGGCGATGCCATCCGATTCAATCCGCGGCTGCTGGACTTTGCAGCGTATTACCGATATGCCCCGAAGCCAGTAGCTATCGCCAGGGGCAATCAAAAGGGGCGAGTCGAGAGGGCGATACAGTACATCAGGCATTCGTTCTTTGCTGCGCGGAAGTGGGATGGTCTGGAGGACCTGAACAATCAGGCGATAGTCTGGTGCCGAGAAGTAGCAGGCACCAGACCGTGTTCAGAGGACCGAACGATGACTGTAGCAGAGGCATTTAAGCAAGAGCAAGGGAGTTTGATGCCGTTGCCGGACAATCCGTATGCAGTATTTGAGAGCACGGTTGTATCGGTTGGCAAGGCACCGTATGTCAGGTATGACATGAACGATTATTCAGTACCTCATGAATACGTGCAGAAGCAGCTCACGGTGCATGCGGACAGCGATTGGGTGCGTATCTTGGACGGATTGAAGGAGGTAGCGAAGCACAAGCGATGCTTTGAAAAGAGGCGTCAGATTGAGACTACCGAGCACATTTCGAGGCTGGTCGAAGAGAAGAAAAAGGCAAAGAAGGGCAGCGGCATGAATCGACTATTTTGCTCGGCACCAACTGCAAGAGAGATGTTCCGTATGGCTGCGGAGCGGGGTTATTCAATCGGTTCGCTGACGAGCAAATTGCTGAGACTGTTGGACTTATATGGTCCGGCAGAAGTGGAGGAATCGATCAAGGAAGTGGTGACTTCTGGAGCTTGCCACTCTGCAGATGTTGCCAACGTACTTGAGAGGAGGAGGAGGCAAAAGGGGTTGCTATCGCCATTTGCGATTGATTTACCGGACGACAAAAGGGTTACTGATCTCGTTGTTTTGCCGCACTCGCTGGCTACTTACGACAATCTTTCCAAGGAGGAACAATGACGACAGATTTGAAAGAACAGGCGAGCAAGCTGGGCTTCAAGGCTATGGCGGCCAGATGGAATGAATATGCCAATCAATCGTGGGTCAAAGAACTGTTAGAGGCTGAGGCGGCGGAGAAGAATCGGCGAAGCTTAGAGCGGCGATTGAGAGAGTCTCAGATACACGAGATGAAGCCTGTGTCTGAATTTGATTGGGAGTGGCTGAAGACGATTGATCGAGAGCTTGTAGAAGAGCTGTTCACTCTAGAATTCATGAGTAGGGCAGTCAATATCATCTTTCTTGGTGCCAACGGTCTGGGTAAGTCGATGTTGTCGAAGAACCTGGTGCACACAGCTCTGCTTGCTGGATACAAAACCAAGTTTGTCTCGCCAGTCAGATGCTGTCGGACCTATCAGCCCAGGATGGTGCCACATCCCGACGGAGATGTCTACAGAAGTACGCAAGCCCGGACTTATTGGCAATTGACGAGCTTGGCTACCTAAGTTACGACAATCGCTATGCTGACTTACTTTACGAGGTAATTAACGCTCGGTACCTGAAGTCATCAACAATCATCACGACCAACAAGCCCTTCAAAGAGTGGGGAGAAATCTTCCCGAACGCAGGGTGTGTAGTCACTCTTGTGGACAGATTGATACACAGATCAGAAATCGTCAAAATTGACGGAGCCTCCTATCGAACGAAAGAAGCACTGGAGTCCGCTGAAAAGAGAGCCCAGAGAAAGCGCGGTCGAGCAAGAAAGATGGAGGAATCAGCCAATGATCAGACTGCTGTTCTTGCTTGAGTGCGACCAATGTGAGGAGACCTGGCTACAGTGGTAAGGCAGCGTGGTTCAATCGGAATCCAGTGGGATGAGGAACTCCAAAACCTTGAGTTCGCGGCGGAGGAGGCTGGCTGGAGCGGCTATCGAGCTAGCATGCTTGTGACAGTTGCGTAATGGAAGCCATGTCCAAGCAGAACGCAGGTTGAGCGATCTCAAAACACCAGAAGGAAAGGGCTGCCGTAGCCGGCAGCCCTTTCCTTCTGATATGCGAAATTCTTTTGCCGCCCAATTTGTTGCGCTTTTATGCCGCCGTCAACAGTAAATATCGAGTGCTTGTCAAAATGGCCGACGGCGGCTTACAAGAGGGATCTGTTCAAAGGTTTGCCCGGGTGTTCTTAATATCAAAAGAAATTTCTCGGAATCGTACCATGGCCGGCGGGGCTGGGTTCCCCAGTATCACAAGAAAAGGAGCCGGAAACTTGGGTTAGTCCCACTCATCACAAGTTCGCATTGCCTCATTTAAGAATCGTACTCTGGCTAACCCGTTGCCTCATCTGTACTAAACTGATTGAGTGGGCTGTCGCGCTATCCCCTCACTAACAAGGGACCTACCATGTTTCGATCACTATACCTCCTTCTTCTGTCAGTTGTTTTATCGTGTTTTGGATGCCAGGTTTCTTTTGCTTCAAATCTGAATGCTGATCATCATGAAGAAACCAAGCTCGGTTCAATTGGATTGCTAAAAAGCTATGAATCTGAAGATCCACAAGGTGAGCCTCTTTCGCTTTCTATCTACTCCGTTCTAGCCGATCCCGGCAAATATAGTAATCGTGAGCTTTCTTTCCCTGCGTTTTGGGCTAGTCGCCCCGGATGCACGGGTGATTGGCTATACGTATTCCCCACGAAAGACGATGCATTCGATTTTGAGAGGTTGAATGGCATTTCAATTTGCCTAAGGGGGACTCTAAAGCCAAATCTTAAAAACGGTTCACGAGTCCGTGTGATTGGGCTATTTCACCCCGGCAAAGCGGAGCGAGGAGAATCTGGCTCGCTCGATGTTCGTTATATTCTTACGAAGTGAGCCTCTCCTTAACTCTTTTGCCCTGCAGGCATGCTTCTTGGCGGATTCGAAAGACATATCGCTGCATTTGCCGATAGTGATTCTGCGAGAGGAGCCGGCAATACGTCGTTCAAGAATGTATGACTTGCACTTTTTAGTGACTCGAATTGCAAAACCTGGGACATCATCGTCACGATAGAAGCGTTGACCCGAAGTGGTTAGGTGGATTTCGTTTTCGACGAATTCTTTGGTGAGTTTTGCCATAGGCAGGTGCTCCGCAGTTGAGAGTAGCAGTGATGATCGGATGCCAGAGTTAGGTTGCCGAGCCGACGTCAGCGCCCCAGTAATTTTAAAGACGGTGCGGAGGCGTAAAAAGTTCACTGAGATAGAAAAGTATTTATTGCTCGGTGCCTACACGGCATCTACAAAAGGCCGAAGGTCACTTTCCTGAAAGGTGCTGGTGACGGGGACTTTCGAGACTCAACTAGGGTTGAGGTTTCTGTGTAGGTATACACGCCTGTCTACACGGCTTTGAAGACGCCCAGCAATTGGACAGTGTGAGGGTTCCTGTACTACCCACATGTGGCGCTATAGTGAACAGGCGCTTTCAAGTTCAAAATAGAAAAATCCTTTAAAATTGAAAAAGACATGCTTTTTGCCCTTCTTTCTGGAGTGACTATGCTAAACAAACAACCAAGCTTAAGGTACACAATAAGCATATTTCAAGCCATTCTAACATTCGCTTATTTCAGTTGCCAAGCAGGAGCGGCTCAAGGAACTATTCAACCAGATAACGGCCAGGTCAATACCTCTAGTTACCCAGATATCCTCGCAAAGCACATTACCAGAAATCTTTTCCCTCCTAATAAACCGGTGGGAAAGCCAACAATATTGGAGGTGTCAATTGCTCGAGACGGTTCGCTGGTAGCTTGGAAACAGAAAAAATCATGCGGAAGCAAACTGATTGACAAGTGCGCTGAACTTGCGATTACCAAGTCGGTCCCCTTTCCCTCTTACGCAAGGGATCGCTCATCCTCAGCCATTCGGCGTTTCCTGGTGACAATTGATCCATTTCAGAGCCTTAACCTGCAAAAGACGGTGATAGTTGTAGAGAACACCGTAGTACGCATTGAACGGAATCGTTAAAAGAAGCCCCCAAAACCGCTCTCAATCATTCTATTTGACCACCGTCAATGTTCCGAGCGAGCCATTGGGAAGCGGACTGGTTGAGTTGAGCATCTTCTGAATGCCTGAGAAATTCTGGTTCGGATTATACCCCGTGTTTGACTTGTTGACCGTAGATCGAAATACAATGCAACCATCGGAAATAGAAGTTCTTCTCCCAGCTCCACTTGCTGGTTGTGACGGAAGAGCACTTCTTCGTTCCAGACCGGTCCCTTTTGAGGGAAGTGTATACTGGCAAGTTTTCCTGCGTTGCCGGCGTTAGACTTCGCTCCACCGAACACATAGGCTTTTATGCCTGTTTCAATAGTCGGGATTGTTTCAGCCAGCAATCGTGATGATGCTTCGCCAATTTCAGGGGCAATTTTGGGAATAAGTTTGGCGGCTTGCTCAAGAACCATTGGACTTTCCTCCGGGGCGTTGCCTGCATATTCGCATCGTTTTTGGCCGGCAAATCGCATCAATTTGGCCGGCGAAGCGCATGGTTTTTGGCCACCCAGTCGCATTTAATTTGGCCGGGCAATCGCATTAATCTGGCCGCCATATCGCAAGTTTTTGGCCGCTTGATAAGCCGATTCTAAACTGCGAATCATTAACCAGGAAGGTCTTCAATATCTATCCCCGCTAGCCATTCGGCGATTCTAACAACTCACAAAGTGGGAGGTTCGAGTGTCGATGGCGAGACCGAGAAAGACAATGAAGACACACAGAGAAATTTTGAGACACGTACTTGAGTTGGAACTGAGCGGCAATCAGACTCAGTTGATTCTGGGCGTATCGCGCGGGACGGTCCAGGACTGCATCAAACGGGCTCGCGCTGCAAATCTTAGCGGGCAACAAGTTGAAACCCTGTCAGACGATGACCTCTTTACTCTTTTGTTTCCCGAAAAGCGGGCAAGGCAGAAGGAGGAGGAGGTCAACAGAATAGACTGGCAAAAGGTTTTCACCGAACTCAAACGCCGCGGAGTCAAACTGAGCCTCCTGTACCAAGAGCAGGTGGAATCTCAAGGACTGAATCTTAGCTATTCCCAATACTGCAGACGATTCAAGCAGTGGGCAGAAAGCAAGGACATCTCCATGAGACAGCAGCATGCAGCAGGCGAGAACCTATTCATTGACTTCAGCGGCATGACCGTGCCTGTTACCGACCCAGAGACCGGCGAGGTCTGCCCGGCGCAAATTTTCGTGGCCACTTTTGGCGCCAGCAACTATACGTATTTCGAGGCAGTGCCATCGCAGAGGCTGCAGGACTGGATCGAGGCCCACATCAGGGCCTTCAAGTTTTTTGGAGGCGTTCCCAGGTTCTTAATTCCGGACAATCTGAAAGCTGCAGTAATTGATGCCGACCGTTTCGATCCCATTCTAAATCGCACGTATCAGCGCTTTGCTGCTCATTACAAAGTAGGTGTAAAACCCGCTCGTCCTCGCAGACCCAAAGACAAAGCCAAAGTCGAGAAGGGCGTGCAGAATACAGAGTATCGCGCTCTAGCCAAAATCAGAGACAGAACGTTTTTCAGCTTCCACGAACTGAATCGGGAACTGATGCTCTTGCGCGAAGAGACGAACAAAGCACCATTCCAGAAGCTTTCCGGCTCCAGAGCCTCTTGGTTCGAGGATATAGACAAGCCAGCGCTTCGCCCTTTACCTGACCAGGATTTTGAATTTGAAGAGTGGATCGTCGGATATCGCGTGCCGCGGGACTACCACGTGAATGTCCATGGTCACTACTATTCCGTGCCTTTCTTGCTCGCGCACAAAATCGTCGATGTTCGATACACGAAGAATGTAGTGGAAGTTCTTCAGGGCAATACCCGGGTTGCGAGCCACGTTCGCAACTGGGCGGAAGGCGCAAAAACGACCGCAGCTGAACATTTGGCTCCGGCTCATGCGGTATATCACGGTTTGACCTCGGAGTATTTTCTTGAGAAAGCCTCCCAGATAGGACCGAATACCAAGACTGTTGTGCAAGCGCTTTTGAAGTCAAAACCATATCCACAACTCAGCTATTCTGAGTGTTTCGGAATCATCAAAACTCTGAAAGCTCGCTACGGAGAGGAGGAATTGGAACTAGCCTGCACTCAGGCCATCAGGCTGGACTCGATTGGATATCGAGTTGTGAAAAGTATTCTTCAAGCCGGCGTCAGAAATATGCCGGAGCAGCTCACGCTTCGTTTGGGAAACAAGATTCATGAGAACCTGCGAGGCGCCAAATACTACAACTAACGAGGTAATCAGTTAATGCTAAAACATCCGACAATTGAAAAACTAGCGAACATGGGACTAACAGGCATGATACGGGCTTTAGAGATGCAAAGCCAACTTCAGGAAGTGCATACGCTTTCGTTCGAGGATAGACTCGCCTTGCTCATCGATGCCGAGTTCTCCGAACGTGACACATCTCAGTTCACGAAACGCCTGAAAGCAGCGAAGCTTAGAGACAATGCCTGTATTGAAGATATCGACTTCAAGGCAAATCGTGGCATTGACAAACGCCTTGTGGCGCAGCTCTCTGGCGGGCAGTGGATCAAAGACCATCGAAACGTATTGATTACGGGCAAGACCGGAGTCGGCAAAACATACCTAGCATGTGCCTTAGGACAAAAGGCATGCCGCTTGGGACATACAGTGCTCTACTTCCGAGCGCCCAGGTTCTTTCAGGAGCTGACTGTTGCTCGGCTGAAAGGCAACTATCAAAGTACTCTTGCCCGGCTCAAGAGAACTCACCTCCTAATCCTAGATGATTTCGCCTTGGTGCCAGTAACGGAGGAGCAATGTCGAGACATGCTGGAGGTGGCTGACGACCGCTCAGGAGCGGGCTCATTTATTATTTCTTCTCAGCTGCCAGTCAAGGACTGGTATCAAACATTTGCAAATGCCACGCTGGCCGATGCAATTCTCGACCGCGTGGTACATGGATCATATCGGCTTGACTTGAGCGGTCCGACACGCCGAGATCCCGAACACGGGAAAAAAGAATGACCGCAAGCAGAGACCTTCTTGGCAGGTGGCCAAATTAAATGCGACTGGGTGGCCAAAAACTATGCGCTTTGCCGGCCAAATTGAAATGCGATTCGGCGGCCAAATTCATGCGAATACGCAGTTGCCTTAATGTAGCCTGCGGGTGTGTCCGAGGTGTGGCGCCTGATGGGGGTAAATACGAAGTCTTGCTCCTCCGGATCTAATAGTGGCAGCGCAGTCTAGTAAGCGTCAGTTGCAGGCGCAGAATTGGAATTGTGGAAGATGTATTTACTTTCCTTGCAGGGATAGGCGGCCAACAGATTGAGGCATTTTAACCGTAATGTTTATGGCTCGAATCTTGCCATCGGTGTATAACTGATTAAGGTGACACAGTCATTGATAGTCTCTCAGTTGGGCGCTGCAGGTAGTTTGAAGTAAATTTATGCGGTTAAGGCTTTTAAGTTCCAGTTTACTGCTCATGATAGCTTGCTATCTGACGCTTTTGCCGGTTGCTGCCGCCACAAATCTTGAAGAAGGTATCAAGCTATACAATGAAAAACAATATTCGAATGCCCGGCTGCTCTTAGAGAAGGCGGTAACAGAGTCACCCACTTCCTGGCAAGCCCATTACTATCTGGCTAATACCTGTCTTGTGCTTGGACAGATGACCAAGGCCAAATTTCACTATACGATGTGCCAGAAAAATTGTGCGTATGGAGAGATTTTCGCTCATTGCCAAACTGGTATAGCCCGCACGGAGAAGCACCTGCCTAAAGCCGCCTCGTCCTCTACAGAAGGCAAACCAGCAACAGAGGCAAAAGCCGAAGGTGCGGATGAATCGGATGATGATGATAAGGAAGAGTCCAAGCCGGTCACTTATGCCGACAAGGTAAAGGAGCAGAATAAGGCCCATATCCTTAAACTGGCGCAAGATGACTGTGAGAAGCTCAGGAAGGAAGCCAAAGAGCAGATTGAATACGAAGCCACCTATGAAGGCCGCAGATGGAAGAATGTTGAGACCGGTGAAAGGAAATTCGACATCAGTGAAGAGCGCAGACATGAGATTCAGCAGGCCTGTGAAGAGAAGTGCCGGAAAATTATGGATGAGGCGAAAAGAAAGGCAGATTCGATTCGCTAGCAATTGAGAGGCTTACTCTGGCAGGGCAATCTTCACCAGAACAGGCAGGTGATCCGACCCTAGTGACGGTCCTGCCGTGCGCTCCAGTACGATAATATCTGGACTTAGAAGTACGTGGTCTATTGGCACTAGTGGCGGTATTGGCAGCCCGTCTATTACTCTCCCGGTCCGAGCCGGCCAGGATGGCTGCGGACCAAAACCCTGCTGTGAATCTCGCAAACCGGCCTTGAGCAGATCTGCAAAAACGGGAGACCATGGTCCACAGTTTAGATCTCCGATCAATATTTTAGGATTATTGAGAGCGGCCACTTCCTTCTTGAGAAGTGAGATCTCTTGATTGCGCTCTAGGTAACCACTCTCGTTCTTGGGAGTGGTCGGATGTGCAAGGACCAGCTGAACCTGTCTATTGCCGATCCTGATTGTAGCTGTGATTCGTGGATGGTGACTCTTGCCGTAATATCTTGCATTGCTTTCTTCGATGGGGAACTTGCTGAAGTAAGCCATACCCGGTCCGACCAGGTAGATTTTCTTATACGGATAGCGCTTCATAGTCTCATCAATAGAGTCGATCCATTTCTTGTCGACTTCTACCAGTGCAACGAGGTCAGGTTCTTTCTCTGCTACCAGGGTCTCGAATAGTTTGAATTGATTGTTATGCTGAAATTCAGAATTGAAATTGAGAATGGTTACCGTCTTACGCGCTTCCACCGTCTTCTGCCTATCTAGATACATCGATAGGATGGGCACCGCATTTATCGTCAATCCGAGCAGGGCAAGGGCGAATCCCGCTTTGGCGCGCAAAATTAACAAAACCGGCATGCACACTACCACTATGGCGGCAATAGCCAGCCGCAACTGGCTGGCTATATCGAATAGCCAGATATTCGGAATGAATGACACCATTATTAGTGCGGTCAGGCTTGCTGAGACCATGGTGCATGCAAGATTGAGGTATTGCTTAAACGGCAACTTCTTCAGTTTCTGTTCCTCGATTATAAATTAACTGCGAGGTCTTCCCAGTATGGCTTCTCGCGTCCTGGCCAGTGGTGCCCGGTCGTTGAAGGTCAGTTGCTTCGACGGTGTTTCCTCTACGCCCAGTTGATTGAATAATTGTTCCAGATCTACGCTTAAGGTTTCATCCTGAAACTGCCTGAAAAGCGGCACGAGAATGTTTTGCCCCAGGTGCTTGTCACCCCGGGCAAGGGCCTCTTCCGCCGACCAGAAGGAAGCCGCCGTGCCGCCGCTACTGGCAATCTCCGAAAGAGCGTCCTCAAGACCCATTTGATTATTGGTCTTTTGTCGAATTTCCAGGTCGGCAAGTAAACAGTAGAGCGCTCCGCCCCAGTAGAGGCTGCCCCACTCTTTTGTGCCGCGCATGCGTCCCAGTCTGCCGTTGTCGACACCTTGGGGCAGCCCTTCCAGCAGTTCTTGCCAGACCGCGTCTCTACTGACCAGCCCCTTGCGCATGCGGGCGATTGGTTCGACGTAGGTGGCTATGCCCTCGGCCAGCCAGCGATCTTCCTTGTGAACAATCGGGAAGGTAAGATGAACCATCTCGTGGGTAAGGGTCCAGCTAGACATGAGCGTTTCTCGGGTGGTATCACGTCCCACATAAACCTCAATTTCGCCCTGGGCTAGATCATCGTCGTAGGTGCTTTCGCCGAATTCGACAGTGTCCCCATTTGTCTGATACAGGCGAATTCTTGTCTCGGGTACGGGAAAACTGCCGTAGTAAGCCTCAATAGACTGGACAGATGCCTTTACCCAGTCGTGAAAGTCTTGCTTGCTCGCCTGCCAGCCGCTCTCGCCCGTGGCGAGATATATGTGGCAGCCTTCGCTGTTAATATGGCTGATGAAACCTTCTTGATCTGCCACGCTCTCTGCTTCCTTCTCAGACAGAGCCAAGGCTCTAGTGCCTGAACCCTTGCCGGTTTGAAGCGGAAGCACCACTGTTACGAAAAGCATGACCGAAGTCATGCCTATGAATAGAGCTAGATTCATAAGCTTCAAGTGCACCGTTTCGCCCTTGCCTCAAGATGAACTAATTCCATCTTACATGAAGGTGCCGAATTGTGCGCGATTTGCTCAAAGGCTGATGAAAACTCAGTCGGCGTAGTTGATTCGACCGCTGGCGGTACCCCGTACCGAGAGCATCCTCTGATAGGCTTGCTTCAAGAGTGGCTTGATTCCACGTCCGGCCTCAGTGCTGTCGGTGATACCGGTGGAAAAATCAAGTTTAAAATTGCCTCTATCTCCAAAGAAGCTACGGCTGGTGAATTCCTCTTGTAGAAGGGCGATGGCGTCGGCCGCCACTTCTTTTGTAGTGTCTTTGAGAAGGAGAGCATAGGCATCGTAGCCTATTTTGCCTCGCACATCTTCTGCCTTGAAGCGCAGTCTGATTTCGCCCCCCAGGGCTACGAGAGCCTGGCGGAGCGATTCTATACCGTGCACCAGTCTGATTCCCTCGACGTCGTCGGCGGCGATCAGTGCCATGGCCATGGGGGTCTGAGGGGTTGTTGCCTGAAGCAGTTCACCTGCTGCTTTCACAAAGGCGTCCTCGTTGAGCAGTCCTGTGTTTGCATCTTTGGCGAGAGATTCTTTGCCCTGGGCGGATTTAGCCAGCTGACCGTTGATGCGGGAGCGCAGTTCGTCTACAAGCACGGGCTTACTGAGAAAGTCGTTGGCTCCGGCTTGAAAGGCGGCTGAGCGCGCTTCCGGAGAGGATTTGCCGGTAAGAAACACTATCGGCAGATTCTGCCACTGCTCTTCTTCCCTGACCATGCGACAGACTTCGTAGCCGGTCATACCCGGCATCATTGCGTCCAGGAGCAGAAGATCCGGCTTGAATTGATCCAGCATGAGCCCGGTTTCGAGCGGATTGTTCACGGTTCGTACATTGAAGCCGTGGGCGGTGAGTACGGTTTCAACGAAATTCAAGAGCACCATGTCGTCGTCTACCACTACTACGCGCTGTTTCTGTGCCTGTCTTACTTTAAGAAGACGAGAGACAATCAGCTCCATTTCCTCCTGACTTTCAGGTCGGCTGTTGACGGAGGAAGCGCCTAAAAAGAGCTCATCTGCGGCACTGAGAAAGCTGCTGGCTTCGTTGGGTTTGATCAGGGCGATTGGAACAATGCCTTCCACGGGCAGCCGTGCCTGTCTGGCTAATTCGAACAATTCGTGGCGGCCGGCATGCACAATATCGAAGACGCAAGCTTCGTAGGTGTGTTTCTTGAGTCGAGTCAGGGCTGCATTCGTTTGACTGCAGGCAGTAATGGTAGCCACTTCCAACTGCGGCAAAATCTCCTGGTAGCCGTCACCCAGTAGTAAGACTCTTACTGCTACGTGTGCTTCCTGGCTGACATCGGAGCGGTCGTCGATGGCCTTGTGTACGGCTCTTTCACCCTGGGCAAGAGCGCGGTTGATTTCAGACCAAATTACTTCCATTTCGGTGGATTCGCGGGGGTCGAGAACCCGCAAAAGGGTCTCGACTTTACCGCCGATTTCTCCTACTTCGGCCAGGTTGAGTGAACCCGCTGTGCCCTTAATTTTGTGAGCTTCGTTGATGGCGATGTTTTGCAGGTCGATGCGCTCCGGACTTACCTTTATCTCGTTGCACAACTTCACCAGTTCTGCCCATTGATGCCCCAGGTCTTGCAGATAGCTGGCCTGAGCAACTTTAAGGGCTGACTTCAGTTCCAGGCGGGAGCGAATTTGCATTAGTTGTCTGATGTTTTCGCCCCGATCGCTTTCATCATCAGGCATGACACTATGGGCGGCGATATCTGCGATTCCGTCTTCCTGCAAAGCCAGGCGTGTTTCCGCCGGCAAGAGGCTTTCTACCTGCTCAAGAAAAACGGCAGGAACAATAGGTTTTTTCACGATTAGTGAAACCTGCAGGATATTTCTTAACCAGGTGAAGGTTTTTTGATCGCACCAGTTTCCGGAGACAAATACTACCGGGATGGCCTTACCGGCATCTCTCAGTTTTTGGATCCAGGCAACGCCGTCTTTCCCCGGCATGCGATAGTCGACAATTGCCAGTTTCGTTTCTCTATCTGAGAACATGGCTGCCGCTTCATCTGCGCTGCCGGCTTCCTTCACACGGTAGCCGCGAGTCTTCAGTATGGCACTGACCAGGGCTCGAAAGGCCGGGTCATCATCCACAACGAGAATGGAATATGGGGTCTGTCCTCTGCTCATTTACCTACCGCTCCCGGCTTCACTCATCGAGTTTTTTCCTGCTTTTACATGTTTGAAACACTATGCTATTGCGAATTTTGGTCCTTCGACCTGAGTCTGAGGGCTTCCGCTTCCGTCATAGATGGTAAGCGGTTGTCAGTTGCCACAGCCATGTCCGGCAGGTCCCTGGCCCTTTCACCAAGCACTTCCTTGACGGCGGCTACGAAATCCTCTTCCCCCGATAGAGACTTTGTCAGATGTCTGGTTTCACCGAGGGTGGTGCAGAGACGTTCTTCATGGGTGAGATCCTGGGCTGTGTAGACAACAAGGGGAATTTCCCCCTTTCCTTCTTCTTTGAGTTTAGCTATCAGGTCTGTGCCGCTGATATCGGGCAAGCCCAGTTCAAGAATTATCAGCTCAATGGGATCTCTGTTCAGGATTTTGAGCGCCCCTTCACCGCTTTCGGTGCAAATAACTTCAATGCCCATACGCCTTAGCTGCAATTCGAGCAAATTGCGCGTGAACTTGTCGTTCTCGGCAATGAGAGCCTTTACTCTTTCATGTTTGCCTTTGGATTTGCGATAGCGTGAGGAGTGATGTTTGTGCTCCGCCGGCGAACTGATGGCAGTGTCTTGCTGTTTCGTCTCGTCAGGCTGTTTCTTCTCAGGCTGCTGTTTACCGTATATTGGTAGGGTAAACCAAAATGTTGCGCCTTCTCCTTCTACACTATTCAGTCCGATTCTGCCGCCGTGTTGTTCCACCAGTGATTTACAAATAGCCAGGCCAAGCCCGGTGCCACCCTTCCTGCGAGCATCGGTGGCATCAAGCTGCTGAAACACCTTGAAGAGTTTACGCTGGTCCGTCTGTTTGATTCCGGGTCCGCTATCTTGAACGGATACTTTCAATGTTTCTTCCGGAGCCAGCAGGTCGAGGCTGACTTTCACTTCGGAGTCCAGAGGACTGAAGCGTACCGCATTGGATACGAGATTGGTCAATATTTGAGTAAATCTGTCCCGGTCGGCGTTTAGCATAATCACCGGTGCCGGCTTTAAAGTTATGGAGACCCGGTGCTCATCGGCGTAGGCCTGCAGGTTGCTGATGGCCTGCCGGGCCGCATCTACGGCGTCAAATTCAGCATAGCGCAGGTCGAGTTTTCCGGCCTCCATTTTTCGTATGTCGAGCATGTCGTTTATGAGTCGCACCAGTCGGTCGCATTCGATACGACCCATGGTGGTTAGGTGCTTGCCCCGCTCTGTCAATTCTCCGCCCTTTCCTGCCTCCAGAAGGCGCATGGCGCCGCGAATTGAGGTTAGCGGGGTGCGCAATTCATGGGAGACTGTTGAATAGAATTCACTGACGCGTTTCTCTGCTTCTTTGCGGTTAGTAATATCCTGGAAAGCAATCACTGCTCCTTTTACTTCACCATTTTGCATGAGCGGTGAGCCTACATATTCGACCGGAACGCAAGTGCCGTCTTTGCGGCGGAACCAGTCTTCTGAAATGCGCAGTTCCTCTCCTCTTTCAACTACTCTCAAAAGTTTGAAGTCACTGCCGGGTTGCTCTCTTTGACCGGTGATTAACTGAGGGAACGGCGCCTGGGAAGGGTCTGTATCGCTACTGTCGTGAATGATGTTGTGCATGTTTTTGCCAAGCAGTTCGCTCTCCTGATATTGCAAAATGCGTTCTGCCGCACCGTTCATATAAACCAGATTGCCTTCCAGGTCTATCTGATAGACCCCTTCCGCCAGGCAGGTGAGCAAGGCCTTGAGATGTTGTTCACTGGCTGCGGTGCTTTCCTGGGCGCGTTTTTGTTCGGTCATATCGCGACCTTCCGGAAGCAGGTAAAGCACTTTGCCGGAGTCGTCGAGCACAGGCTTGATAGAAAAATCTATAGTGATTGTCTCGCCGCCTTTACCTATATGATTGGTCTGGAAGCGCACGAATTTGCCGGAAGCGGCGTCCTTTACAGCTTGCTTAAGGACTGCTTGCTCCTGGGGAGAGTGCTGCCACCAAGGTGTGTCCCAGAAAAACTTATTGCGTAAGGTGGCTGGGTCTACTCCTACCATATCGAGAGCCGTCTGGTTTGCTTCCAGAAGGCGACCGTCAGGTGTCAGGAGTCCTATGAGCTGGAAGGTCTGATTGAAAATAGCGCGAAAACGCACGTCCGATTCTTTTTTGGCCGACATGTAGCGGTATGTCAAAAAGAGTGAGAAGGAGAGCGCTAAAATACAGAGCACGCCCAGGAGACCTTCGATGCGGTTGGTTTGAATGACGTTTTGAAGAAATTCCGTTTCTCTTTGAGAGATGCGATCATTCTGGTAGTCCTTCATTTCTGCCACCAGATCTTCCAGTCTTTCCGTAAGCGCCGCACCTTTACTGATGTCCACAGTTGTGTGGTTGTTGGCGGCGTGAGCAACTTCCCAGGTGGCGTGGTCGGTCAGGGCCAGCCTTTCAGAAATTATTCTTTGCAAGTGGAGGGCGTTCTTCTCTTGCTGGGGCTGGTCTTTCAACATGGCAGCAAGTTCTTGCAGGCGCTCTTTCAACTCCTTAACAGCATGGTTTCTGGTGTTGAGATATTTTTGGTCTCTGGACAAGTAAAAGGCACGGGCTGAACTTTCCGCTTTCAGGTTGAGAGCGGCGATATTGTCAAGCTTATTAATTATGGCCTGGGTTTCCGCCACCCAGCTCTTTTCTTGAATGACTAGATTGTTGTGATTGAGGATGAAACCGGCCGCCATGGTGACACAGACCACGGTAAGTACCCAGGAAGCTAAGAACCTGATCCTGAGTATGGCTTTCCTCCTTTCTTTAGTGTTTGAAGTCTCTAGGCATCGAACTTTTGAGCGAGAATATCTTGAATCTCCTGGGCCAGGGTGATTGGATCAAATGGCTTGATAATCACCCCTCGGGCTCCCAGAATTTTGTAAGACTCGATTTCTTCCGGCTGTACCTTAGCGGTCATAAAAATAATCGGTGTGTCTTTAACCGTATCCAGTTCCCTCAGTTTACCGAAGGTACTGATTCCGTCCATGCCTGGCATCATCATGTCCAGCAGTATCAAATCAGGCTTTTGCGTTGAAGCCAGTTGAATGGCTTCCTGACCGGAGCATGCTTCCTGAATCTCCCAGTCCAGTTCGTCTTCCAGTCCCATGACAGCCACCATGCGAATGTTGGTGTCATCGTCCACCAAAAGTACCTTCACTTGAGAACCTCATTGTTAACACCTGCTAACCGGCTGGTTAGCTTCTCGCGCCCGGGAATCATTGGAAATCGCTTTGGAATAGCTTTAAATTGCCAGTGGCGAGTCTTCTAAAGGGAGATTTTAGCAATTGTGGAGGTGGCTTTGATAGCCGGAGAGACTCTATTTTGCAGGTGCATTGAAAGTGGCCTGTTTTGTATATGTGACCGGATGTTTCCAGGAGCGTAAGAGATATTAAATCTTGGGTCGGTCCTATTCTCTACTTTGTTACCGTAGAGCCAGCAGTCAATTTCAGACTGCGGAGATGAAAATGGGTTTACCACAAGCGCTAATTTCTGTATTGCTGCCCGTCAAAAACGGAGAACGCTATCTGGCTCCGGCCATTGAAAGCGTTCTCAGGCAGAGTCATGAAAATCTTGAACTTATAATCGTGGATGATTTTTCCAGCGATTATTCCCTATCCATCATAGAAAGTTTTGCTGCTCGCGATGCCAGAGTAAAGTATTGGCGTCATGGCTCACCTGCCGGTCTCTGGGAGACCTACAATCAGTGCTTGAGTGAGGTCGGTGGTCAGTTTGTCAAGCTTTTTCAACAAGACGCCATAATGGCTAAGGATTGTCTGGCTGCTTCCCTCGCCTGTTTTGAGCGGCATCCATCCCTGGCTCTGGTGGCTACCGGCTACCAGATTATCGACCTTTTCAGCGAACCTGTATCGGGACCCTCTGCCCGAGCCGGTCTATGCGGACCGAGCGGTTCCTTTTCGGCCCATGGCTTCAAACCTGGTCATGTGCATGCAAGGGGCGACGTGCTGGAGAAATGCCTGCTGCCCCTGAGCAATCATCTTGGTGAATTGGGCACGCTTATGTTTAAGAGCGCGGCAGCCGGCAGCGGCTTCGACAGCCGCTTGAATTGTTTTGCCGATCTTGAGTACGGACTGAGAATCATAATGGAGGGCGATTATTATTTGCTTTCCGATAGTTTGATCGAATTGCGTCAGCGTGTGTCCGAAAGTCAGGCAGCAAGTTCGACCAACACAGGTAATGGACCTACCCAGGGTCTGTCCGGTCCGGATTGCCGTGGCATGATGGGTGCCTGCGACATAGTCAAAATTTCCCGCAAATATGCCAAGGTGCTCACAGCATTTGGACGCAGCCAGGATGAGTTTTTGCAGAGTTCTATCGCTGCCTTTCTGGGTCGGCTGCGAGAACTAATGGACCTGGGCGTCGTGAGCGAGGATTACCTGAAGCAGGCCGATGACCTTCGTTTGCGCTCTCGCAATGATTCGGCGCAGAGCGCCGCCGCTTCCGTAACTTCCGCCTTTTCCGCACTGGCGGCTGTCTTGGGAAGCGGTTCATCGGCACTCTCTTTCAGTGTAGAGGAGACCATGGAGTCTCCCTCCCTTCTGCAGGACCTGGTTGACTTTCGTCTCTTTACTTACTACGCCGTCAAAGTTCTCACCGCACCGGCGCCGGAATCCACCAGGAGCCAGTTTCAAGACCTGAGAGTGAGTATGATAACTGAGCCGGTGGGCATCAGCGGAAGGCTGCGCTAGCACCGGCTCAATTATTTATCCCTTCACGCAGACCAGGGGCTTCAGCCTGTGAACAATGTCCACAAGATCAGCCTGGGCTTTCATCACCGCATCCAGTGATTTATAGGCTGAAGGCGATTCATCCAGAATTCCCACGTCTTTGCGGCATTCCACGTGAGCGGTGTCACGTTTGTGCTTGTCGAGTGAGATGGTCTGTTTGGCCTTGGCCCTGGACATGGTTCTTCCAGCCCCATGGGAGCAGCTATTGAAGCTTTCGGCATTGCCTTTACCGCGAACGATAAAGGAACCGGTACCCATAGAACCGGGAATGATTCCCCAGTCCCCTTCCTGAGCGCGCACTGCACCTTTCCTGGTTACCCATACGTTTTCACCGAAGTGCACTTCTCTGGCAACATAGTTGTGGTGGCAGTTGATCACCTTCAGATCAGCCTGGAATGCCGGAATGGATTTCTGCTTTTTGAGCGCTTCCATAAGCAAGCTCAGCATTACTTGCCTGTTGATGTAGGCGTAATCTTGAGCCCAGCTTACTGCTTCCAGGTAGTCTGCGAAGTACTCCGTTCCCTCAGAAAGATAGGCAAGATCGCGATCCGGTAAGTGGATGTGATGCTTCTGCATATCTTTTCTGGCGAGATCGATGAAGTATGTACCGATACGGTTACCTACGCCCCTGCTGCCGGAGTGCAGCATAAGCCAGACAAAGCCGAGATCGTCGGTGAGCATTTCGATGAAGTGATTGCCGGTTCCCAGTGTGCCGATTTGCAATCTGCAACGCAGGGAGCCGTTGTCGAGGTGCGGGTGCTTCTCGACAATGGCATCGAAGCGGTCAGTCAGACCGGCCCAGGCCTTGTTGATTTTCTTCTCGGCAGGATGGCTGGATGCCATATTGTCTTTCCAGCAAGCAAAGCCAACCGGGATGGTGTCTTCGATTGCCTTTCTTACAGCCTTGAGATCATCAGGAAGGTCACGGGCTTTCATATCGGTTTTAACCGCAATCATACCGCAGCCAAGATCGACCCCCACTGCGGCGGGAATAATCGCCTTGGTGGTGGGAATGACACTACCGACAGTGGTACCCTTACCCATATGAGCATCGGGCATGACGGCAATATGGCTGTGGATGAAAGGCATAGAGGCCAGGTTAATTAGTTGCCGCCTGGCTTCTTCTTCCAGGGGCACTCCTTTTACCCAGGCTTTGATGGGTTTTCTTTGAGGAAGTGCAATTAACTCAAAGCTTTCATTGTCATGCATATGAGATCTCTGTTCTTTCGATTTAGTCTGGTGAATATCCGAATCTTCCAATTCAGATAATTCTTGCTCTGATTTTGTTTGTTTAGCATCAGTGTTCATTTTCCATTATCTCACTTGTTGATCTTCGGGATTGTAGATTTCTACTTTTATGCCGGTACTGTCTCTCCAGGCACGGCAGAAGCTCTGGACGGCGTTACCGTACGAGCCGGGACCGGAAGCCGTCACCGGTGTAAATCGGTGAACGGCTCTGTCGGTCACGGCAGAGTCTTGCTCCTTATCGAGCTCGCCGTTAACTTCATCAATCACTGCAATGGTTTCCATTCGTTTTTCCCTGTTGCAAGGACCATATTCGCGGTTACCGGCAACGACGAAGACTCTTTCGAGCCTGACTTGCTGCAACAAGTTGTAGAGTGATTGTGCTTCGATTACGTACCTCATGATTAACCTCCTCATAAAGGTTTGAACTCGGAAAAAAGCTTTTGCTTCGGATTATTTGAGCGCGACAAGGCGCCGCACCGGATGTGGTGCGTGTTATCGCGGTGGTACCAATCGACTCCCGACCGGCACACGCCTTTGAAGAAATGGTGAAGAGCTTTAATTGAAGGTCTAAGCCGTGAACGGCACTACCCTCAAGGCGCTTCTCTTTCTTTCTCTATGGGGAGCAGTAACCGTCTTGCACTGACGCACTTGCATCCATGTATATTTTCTTGTGGCAGCCTGCGGTGCCGCTAACAACAAAGTTATTTCACTTGAGCCTCAGGTAAACCTTTTGCTCAGGTCTTGTTGCTTAGAACTATGCTGTTTGCAAAAGTCGCTGCAATTGGCTAACTGCAAATGGCTTATAGCTTACTGCGCCGGGCCGGCTTTGCCGGTATTGGCTGGCGTACAAGATTGGTCTGGCTTGAACTGCCGTGTGTCAGGCTTCTAAGAACAGACCGGCACTTATTGCTTAACTCAGCCAGGGTTTTGCCGGGAGCAAAGGCGGACCCATCACGGCCACTTGCGGCGACCGTCGACATAAAGTTGCGCATTTCTGCCGCATAGTTTTTTGTCGTGTAGATGTAAGACATAGTCTTGCCCTCGCTATAGATCTTCAGGATAAGCCAGCAATCCTTGCTTTGTCAAGGTGGTAAATCCCTCATTTTGCCTTTGCTTTTCAATCAGTGGCAGGCGATTTGAGCGATGCACCGCTGGTGGTGTTTAGTTGAAGGCGCCGGGGAGGTCACTTCAAAGCACCTGTTTTTTGCTTCCTTAGCCTGTAGAGAGAGCTTCTGCTTGGGATGCTATCCGTAGTCAAAGAAAAGGTCGCTATCTTTTGACAGCGACCTGAAACTTTTTAGGTTGTAATTTATTCAATTCCGGTTTTCTTCACCGGAGGAGTTTTTAGCAAAAAGCTTTTTGACTAGTGGAAACCCTCTTCTTCGAACTCCCCACCGAAGGGCAGGTAGTCATTTATTAATGCGCTCAAAATTGTGCCTACGAGAATTACAGCTACGCTAAGCAATGTCATAAAAAATTGACGACTCCAAGGGAATTCAGCAAATTATCCGCCTTAAAGTATATGCAAAGAGCATATGGTGAAGTTTCGTTACGGATTTATAATTTTCCCAGGGTGCAAGAATTCCATTAGAATAAAATTTGCGGTGCCTCTTGGCAGGATTGAATTTCTGGTCTATGCTGAGCCCTTGGTGCTACCTGTTCGGAAATTTTGAGCATTGCTCAGGCGTTTCGGGATAGGGTCCGCTCAGAGCCCCCTTTTGGGGTTCTTGCCTCCTTAGTAATTCCATTAATAGAACCGGTCGACCTGTGAAAACATTTCGCTGTCCTAGCCTTCTATTTGTCTGGCTTCTCGGCTTGTTGTGGCTGGGCGCTTCCATGGCTCAAGCCGAGGACGGCTCCGGTTCCTTATATAGAAGACCCCATGAATGGAAAATGAAGCCTCTAGCCGGTGGCTCTTCCTCCCGTCGCAGTCAGACGGCTGCCCTCTCTGCTTCTCCAACTTCTTTCTCGTCTAACTCCGCGCCGCCCGCTTCGCCGGTTACCACTTTTCCTGTATCTCGTTCAGGCTCTTCCTTCTCTGCCCTCTCTTCCCGCTCTTCCGCTCGTTTTTCCGAGCCCGCTCTCTCTGCCGGTTCGGCTCTCAAGAGCTGGCCTGTGCCGTCTCCTCGGGCGGTAATCTTGTCTTTGCATGGCTTTGGGTTAAGTAAGGAGGCTTTTGATAGTTTCGCCAGAGCCATGAATGCCAGGGGAATTACCTGCTATGCCATGGACCTGAGGGGATTTGGCAGCTACATAAAAAAATCGGACGGGGCCGGCGGCAATGCCGATGCTAGCAAAATCGATTTCTACCAGACCATATTGGATGTGAAAATGTCCCTGGCCTGGCTCCGTCAGAGTCATGGCAGAGTGCCGCTCTTTTTGCTGGGTGAATCCATGGGCGGGGCGGTTGCCCTGCAAACTACCTCCATGTTTCCTGATGCGGTGGAAGGTGTGATCGTCTCAGTTCCGGGAGATTCCTATTACAAGACTTTTGAAGCCGCCAGCCGGGTGGCCCTTGAGGTCCTCAAGCCGGGTGGAGGAATTGATCTTTCCGACCACGTAGTTGGGCACTCCACCAGTGATCCCAACCTGAGGAAAGACTGGCTGACTGATCCGTCGGCCCGTTTGAGCGTTAGCCCGGCCGAACTCCTGGCGTTCAGGCGCTTCATGAGTCGAACCGATGAATTGGCACGGCTTATCAATAAGACTCCGGTTCTAATGTTTCACGGGTTTCAGGACAAATTGTCCAGGCCGGATGGCACCTTGAAGATATTTCGAGAAGTGGCTAGCCGTGACAAAGACCTGGTTATGCTGGGCCGAGCCGAACATCTGATTTTCGAAAAGGAACAGTTTGACGCCCATATAGTTGAGCTGGTGAGAAGCTGGATCGACAAGCATTCCGCCAGCGCCTCCCTCTAGGCAAGAGGTTTGCACTGAGAAGAGCAGGGGCTAAACGAAGTCTTCAATAGAGCGGTTATAGAGATGCCTTCTCATGCGTTTCAAACAGCGCTTTTGAATGCGCCGTACTTCCTGCACATCTAGCTTCAGTATGTTCGCTACCATTCTGGTGTCGCAAGCAATGCCGTTCTCTAGACCATACAAATAACTAACGGTTTTGCTCTCCAGGGGTGTCAGATGCTTGGTCAGCTTGTCGATTACCCGGCGAAGCATGCTGGCTTCCGCCTCGGTCTCCGGTCTTGGTGATTCGGTATCCTCAATGAAGCTCCCTAGCGGCTCTTTGTCACTGCCGGCAATGGCATCATCAAGCGACATCAGTCCGGAAATGCCGCTCAACAGACGCTGTACCTCCGCCGCCTCAATTCCTGTTTCTTGGGCCAGTTCTTGCTCCGTGGGGAAGCGCCCCAGCTTTTGATGGTAATCTCTGGCGCACTTCCTTAGTTTGGTTAACTGTCCTCGCACATGCACGGGCAGGCGAATGGTTCTACCTTTGTTGGCTATTGCTCTCATGATAGCCTGCCTTATCCACCAGGTCGCGTATGTGGAAAACCGATTACCCATGCTGGGATCGAACTTGCGGGCGGCATGAATTAAACCGATATTGCCCTCTTGGACCATATCTTCCATGTCCAGACCCTGGTTGCGGAAGCGTTTAGCTATACTGACCACGAGCCTCAGATTACTCGTCACGAGTTTCGCCAGCGCCTCTCTATCGCCTTTGGAAATTTTGCGACCAAGGTCTATTTCATCTTCGGCCTTGAGCAGACTGTTCTTGCTGATATTTTGAAGATAAGCATAGAAAGCCGGTTCAGACGCGCCGGATTCCTTCTCAAGGTCGGAAACCGACGAACCTTTGGGGCGTCCAGGCTTAGCCCTGGGTGCCTCTTCTGTCCAACTTATCTCGGTATCCTCGGAGAATAATTCGGTTACCGGACTGATGCCGGCGGCTCCGTCGAAAAGAACCATCGAGGAAGCTATGGAATCTAGAGCAAGTTCGTCGCTCATGACAGACACACTTGTATCTGTATCGTAAGTCATTTCGTCAATCATCGTGCTCACCGTGTTTCCTTTTTACACTCCAGTTTTGGTGTAAAACTCGAACCAGAACGTACTGCCCCTGCCAGGGACGCTGTCGACACCTATTTGACCGCCATGCAGTTCCACCAGCGACTTGCTTATTGAAAGACCAAGTCCAGTGCCTCCCTTACTGCGACTGTCGGAGGAGTCCAGCTGTTGGAACAGCTTGAAGAGGCTTTCAATTTGAGAGGGGTCGATACCAGGTCCGTTGTCTATGACCGAGAAGCGAGTGGTGTCGCTGTCTACCATCTCCACCCGGATGGTGACAGTCTCTCCCTGTGGAGAGAACTTGATGGCATTGTCCACAAGGTTCACCAGCACCTGCGTGGTGCGGTCGAAGTCCAATTGCACAGGTGTAGTTGAGAGAATTTCCTTCTTCAGCTTTACCTTGTTTTGGCTTGATGCCGTCAAGGTTGAGCTTATCACTCCGTCTACAATAGTTTCCGGAACAACCGAAGTGAGGCTGAGGCGAAATTTGCCGGATTCTATTTTTTTCCAGTCGAGTATGTCGGAGATGAGTCGTATCAAGCGCTCGGAATTTTCGAGAGCGATTTTCACCATGCGCTGTACTTGCGCATTGACTTTGCCGGCCGAGCCATCGGCAATCACAGCCAGGGCACCATTGATGGAAGTGAGCGGTGTACGCAGTTCGTGAGAAATAACGGAATAGAACTCAGAGACCCTTCTTTCTGCATCCTTCCTGGCTGATATGTCGTTTTGAATGCCGACAAAGTTGAGCAGCCTCCCTTTCTCATCATGGACCGGTGAGACCGTCAGCTCATTCCAGAAGAGAGTGCCGTCTCTGCGATAGTTGCGCAGAATTGTCGTAATCGATGTTTCGTCCTTGATGGCATCTTTGATCTGCTGGATGGCCGCCTGGTCTCTATCATCCCTCTGCAAGAAGCGACAGTTCCTCCCCAGGACCTGGTGCCTACCGTATCCGGTCATGGATAAGAAGGCATCATTGACGTAGATAATCGGATTGTCAGGGAGTCTGGGATTGGTGATGCAAATGCCGTTTCTAACTGATTCCACAGCTCTTTTGAGGAGCAGTAGTTGTTCGTCCTTTTCTCGTCCGTGGCGTTCGATATCCGACCTGAAAGCCTGATTGTCGACATCCGTAGATGTGACCAGTCCTCTCAGTCCATGAAGCAATTTGCCTATGGATTCATCACTATCTGCGATATCATCGGATTCGGACATCTTGACCTACCGTCCTGAGGTTCACTACATCGCTTGCACTGTCTTGCCGCTACCTGCGCCAGAGATCTCTTTTGCCAGAGCCGACTCAACGTCTCCATACTGGAATTTGAAGCCGGCTTTCTCTAACTTCTTGGGCAACACCCTGTTGCCTTCCAGTAGCATCTCCTGAGCCATGTCTCCGAGAATTAGTTTGAGCGCGAAGGATGGTGCCGGTAATATTGCCGGTCTGTGCAACACTTTCCCCATGGCCTGGGTGAACTGGGCATTGGTCACAGGGTTTGGTGCCGTCATGTTCACGGCTCCCTCAAGCTGGTCATTCTCGAGAATGAACTCTATGGCCCTGACAGCGTCGTGAATCGATATCCAGCTCATGTACTGCTTGCCGCTGCCAAGAATACCGCCGGCTCCCATCTGGAATGGGAGGAGCATCTTAGCAAGCGCCCCACCGCTTTTACCGAGCACGACACCTATTCTCAGGCGAACTGTGCGCAGGCCCTCGCGACTAGCTTTCTTGGCTGAAGCTTCCCAGGCAGTACAAGTGTCTGCGAGGAAACCTTTGCCGGCACTTGAGTTCTCGTCCAGCTGTTCGTCGCCCCGGTTGCCGTAGATGCCGATTGCAGAAGCATTAATGAAGACCTTCGGCTTGCCCTGAGTTTTCTTCAGGCATTCCGCCAGATAGTCTGTCGTGGTGGTGCGGCTGGACAAGATCAGTTTCTTCTGCTCGGAAGTCCAGCGCTTGCCTGCGATGTTCTCGCCGGCGAAGTTGATAACCGCATCGAATTCGCTAAGATAGTCGGAGTCCACACCCAGAAATACCTGGGCGCCCGGTTGACTGTTCCTTTTGAGCGCTACGACCGTGTGCCCTTTGCTCCGCAAGTAATCGGAAAGAGCTGATCCAATCATGCCGCTTGCTCCAGCAATTGCTACTTTCATCTTCCTCTCCTCATAGTCCGCAGGGACCAGGTTTGCGCCGTCAACTTTTCGTGCTTCCCATATCATTTACTTATAACTGCGTGAACTTCCAGTGAACGGACCTTAGAATATAGTTGGGTATTCAGCCGGGACAACCCTTTGTCCCCCAGACGGCTCAATCCTTAATCTCCAGTTGAAAGGCTCGGAAAATGGCAAAAATCCTCCTGGTTGAAGATGATAACGCCCTGGCGGAAGTCACTAAGTTTGGTCTTGAAAGCCAGGGGCACATGGTTCAGGTGGCATTGGACGGACGTGTGGCCCTCGACAACCTGGCTATCAACAAGTACGACGTTATCATCCTTGACTGGATGATGCCAGGAATGACCGGCATTGAAGTCCTTTCCGCTTACAGGAAAAAGGGTGGCAAGGTGCCGGTTCTGATGCTCACCGCCAAAACCCTCCTTGAAGACAAGGAAAAGGGGCTGGATGCCGGAGCCGATGACTATTTGACCAAACCCTTCGAGCACAGGGAACTGCAGGCGCGCATCAGGGCGCTGCTGCGCCGTCCGACCTCCTTAAATGGTTCCATCCTGGAGGTCGCCGATATCGCCCTTGACCCGGCCAGTTGTACCGTCACAAAAGGGGGAGAGGTTCTGAAGCTTAGACCTAAGGTATACAGCTTGCTAGAGTTTCTCATGCGCCATCCGAACCAGGTGTTCTCAGCCGATGCAATCCTGGAGAGGGTCTGGCTCGACGACGCCATGGTCTCTACGGACACGGTCAGGGCACATTTTAAGCTTCTCAGAAAGAGTCTTAATCTGGAGGAGGAAGGGTTGGTGCGAACTGTTCGAAACCGTGGCTACATGCTTGTCTCAGACGAGCGTGTCGCTTCAGAGGCAGAGAAGTAGGGCTGGTCTTCCTAAATGTGCGGTTTGGCGAGTAATGAGCGTTGGTATATCACGGTAAGAGAGGCTGGGGGAAATGCGTCAGATGGTGGATGGTGACTTGACTGAGCACGGAGCCGGCGGCGAGCAGTCCGGAACCGGAAGAACCCCCGGTAGCAAGCCCGAAAGTGATAGGAATGCCGCAGATAGGTCTTCCAAGGGCCGTTCCCAGAATGACCGGCAAAAGCGCCGGGCTATGACCCGCATGATCGACAGGGTGAGTGATGACTTCGTTTCGACCTTCTCTGAGACCGGTGTAGACCACGGTCCGGACGGCGAGCAAAAGAAACAGACCCCCAGCGCGGCTGCGTTGAGCCGCGATGAAAGGGAAAGGGCAGAGGCTGAAGCGCAGAATCAGGCTAAAGCTGAACTGCGCGGATTTGGTTCGCTACTAGGTGCCAAACGTGCGACCTCCCAGAATCTGAAAGTGGGTGGAATGTTCTCCCGTCTTCTCGGCGGAGAAGACGAGGATGCTTCTGGTAGCATCGGCGGTGTCTCCGAAACAGGCACCGGGCATGGTGGCGCAACATCTATTGAGACTCCGGATGGACCAACAGCCGATGGCAGTGTCATCAAAGTAAAAGGAACTGTAGGTAAGAAGCGTGGGCTCTATACGTCCTGCATGAAAAAGCCGGTGGTGCCGGAAGATGTGATTGCTGCCGCCAATGCTGGTACTGATCATAGCGCGTCGGGCGTCTCTCGTACTGAGGCATCGCATCAACAGTCTGCAAGTGCTCCTGCAAGCGGAGCCTCGCATCAACCGTCTGCAAGTGCTCCTGCAAGCGGAGCTTCGCATCAACAGTCTGCGAACGCGCCTGCTGTCGGATCTCAACACGGACCATCGCATGTGGTGCCGCAAGTTCCTGTTAGAGGCAATTTTTCGCACAGCGAGCACGTGCATGAAAAGAGTTTTCCTCTTTATGATGCCGCCACAACTTCCAAGGGTGTGAGCTTTAACAACCGGGCCGCGCGGTCTGAAGTCGAAGAATCTTCCGATGGCCCGGATGAGAGCTTCCCGGCGCCGAACATTACCAATGTGCCGCTCCCTCATGTCAGATCAGCGGCTGCCAGTGCTAGAGAGTTTGAAATGCCCACTGTTCCTGATCAGGCTAAGCAAGAGGGCAAAGATTTTTCTACTTTGAGAAAGCTGGCTAATGACGGCAAGGGTTCAAAGGTGATTCCAAGTCGTCCGGCTTCTGCTGGTGCGCGCAATGGTAGATTCGCGGCTGATACAGAAGCGCACGAGTCTCCAGAATCTAGCCAGGGCTCTTCTGTCAGCCCTAAGACGGGCATTGTTGGCAAATTGTTTGGTGCACTCAAGAAGCTCTTTGGCGGTAAGTAGTTCTTCCTGATCTCGGGCGAAAATTTCCTTCTTGTTATAATACGAGAGGTGTAATTTCATGCCTTTCGCATTCAGGTGTGTATTGATGTTCGGAATTGGCAGGAGTGTCAGGAAATTTAGTTGTTTGGTGCCATGCTTGCTTTGTGCCTTCTCCGGCTGTTCGTTTGCTTGTGCTGCACCCACCGCCGAGCAAAGTGCCATAATCGCAGAGCAAACGAAGGTTATCGAGGCGAATCCGAAGGATTACAAGGCTTACTTTCGGAGGGGCCGGGCGTATTTTGATGCAGCGCAGTACAGTGAAGCTGATGCCGACTGCAAAAGTGGTCTGCGCATAAATCCGGAATCACAGCATTTGTGGGTTTTGCAGGCGAACATCTCACGCAAGCTTGGTGACCACAGAGGAGCACTGACCTCTGTAAAGAGAGCCCAAGACAGTGGTCCTAAGTCTTTGATTCTATTTGAATTGGAGGTCATTTGTCTTCGACAGCTTAGAATGGACAAAGAGTGTTATGCTCGTTGTACTGAGTTGTTGCGCACCTATCCTGAATGTGCTGAGTTGTACTTTTCTAGGGGATTGGCAGGTAAGTCGCTAGGGCGATCTAGGGACGGTGTTTCGAAAGATTTGGAGTTGGCTGTGAAACTTGCGCCTAAGAATAAGGACTACAGGAATCTTCTGAATTCGTTTCAAAGCTCAGGCAAGTAAAGGTACTGTTAGTATGGTCCCAGTTTTGGGATTATTTTGTCTGGAACGTTCCATTTTTTTTTTTTGAAGGTGGTAGGCTTTGGCAGACAGTCTTCCAGAGAGAGCTCTTAACCAACAGTCTGTTGAATCAGATGATGAGAAGTTCAATGCAAGCCTGAAGTCGATTGGCGATATCAATACGGAGGTCGGTTCTCCGAAGGCTGCGAGTTCGAGTGAAAGTATACCTTCACGCAGGCAGGACTCGAGCCATATACCTGGAGTATCGTCTAATCTACCGCCAGGTAGTTCAAAGTTGGATTCGTCGAAGGATGTATCAGAGACAACGAAAAATCGAGTTGATTTCACAGCAACTCGTCAATCTTCTGGCTCTCTTGGAGTCACCAAGTTTCCTGATAATGAAGGACGCACTCCCAACCCCACGCCCGGCTCCAGCGACCGTCAAACCCCACCTCATCCAACTGACCGGTCTGTTCAGGGTTCCAATCCAGAATCTAAACCGATATCGGTTGAGCGTCAGCAAGGGACAGAGGCGAAGTCTGTGGGCTACCCCGCAGAACAGGGCAAAAGCAACCCCAACGCCAGCGTAGAGCCGAATCGACCGTTCGTGACTGGTGATGAAGTGCTGCAGAAACGGGCCCAGGCTATGCCCGTTCATAACCCCGAGCCCAATCAATTTCAGAATAGACCGACCGGTTTGGATTCCGGGAATTTCAAGACTGGCGGTCCAAATAACCGGGCTGACTCTGGGGCTGGAAAGGCTGAGTCTGAACTTCAACGTCCTGATAAGTCGGAATCATTGCCGACGCGGCTGGAAAAGCCTGACAATCGCACAGCCACTGCCCCAATTGGGCTGAAAGGGGAAGAGCTACTGGATTACGGTCTGAGGCGATCGTCCGCGACAACTGCTTCCGGAACTTTAGACGGTAAAGCGGAGCCTCAACACAATCAGCAGCAGGCGTTTCCGAATTCCGACCTCAAGGTGGCGGGTTCGGACAACCAGGTAAAACGCACGGACCCTTCTGAGAAGGGGCACTTTGTCTCCGATGCGGGTGGTAAATCAGTTGGTGGCGACAAACCACTGTCCGAACTTGACGTTACCAAAGGCAAAGCAATCCAGCGTCCTGAGATGGTTAAACTGCCTGAGGGTTCAAGAGGCGCTGATGGTCCTCTGGCAGCTATCATCAAGCAGCCCAGGGGCATGCGCGGCGTTCTCGATCAGCTGGAACAACTGAACGGCAAGCTCCAGCCCGGTTTTAAGATTGATCGCAACGAGAGCGGGGGTAAGAGCGAAGGCGGTAAGTTTGGCCAGGGACCCAAAATTAGCGGTATAGCAGTCGTCGCCGACTTGACTGAAAGAATGAAGGGATGGCGTAAGCGCCCTGATATTGATTCCATAGATGTACCTGATGCTAAACCGATAGGCGGCAAGTCTGCCAGAAGACCACAATGGAATGCTGCCGACGACAAAACTGGTCCGGGTACCGATGGTAAGCTTCAGGCGGGCAAGCCTCAGACCGGCAAGCCGTTTATTGGCTTGGACGGAAAGTTGCAGCCTACCTCCAAGTCCGACCCCGGAGCAAAGGGTGAGTTTGGAAGCGGTCCTCGCTTTACCGTCAGTGCCTTTGGCTTTAGACCCGAGAAGCCCGACGGCGGTAAGGATCTGGGTGAACGCAGGGCTAAAGACTCTGGAGGTGCTAAGAAACAGAGCACCGAATCTGATACCAGAGTACCTCTGCCTGGTAAGGGCGGCGTTGCCGGTGTCATCGCCGGTGGTATCGAAAGCATTAAGGAAGGTTTCCGGTTTGTGCGCGACAGCCTGGTCGGTTCCATAACCGATAGGTCAGGTACCGGTAAGGGCGTGCGAACCGAGGTCTTTCTCGGCTTTGCCGGGCGTAGCCCTCAGCGTCCCGCTGATGCCATATTGAAAGTGCCTCCAGAGATTAAGAGCAAGCTTCCTCCCCCTGGTGGCTCGGTCAATGTGCCGGGTTTGGTAGCCGTGCTGTTGCCTTTTGGAGGCAGGGGTATACGGGTTACGAGCGATGTTTCAATTGGTGCCAATGAAGAACTTCGCCCGCCTGGAAAGTCCAAACCCAGCCAGGGGCACAAACCTGAGAGCAGTGAGGCCGGGTCGATGCCGCTCGCGCCTAAGTCTCCACTTGAGACAGTGGCTCCGAGCACAGCCGCAGCCGGTTCCGGAGGGGCGGGGCAGGTGGCGCCGGAGTCCGGTGCAGGCGAAGATGAGAAGACGGTGTTTTCTCTAACCAAACCCGATCTGTCCTTGGATTTAAACGAGTCTGTGCCTGTCAGAAAGCCCTTTATTCGGCTGCATCTTCCCGATGGTACCTATGGCGGCAAATCGGTAGACAAGTCGCACAAAGTGCCGGCCGTTGAATCTAAGCCGGCACAGGAGTCGGAAACAATAGCATTACCTGCTGTATCTAAGTCGCAAACAGCAGCTGTGCCTCCCGCATCGACATCTGAAGCAGCAGCATTGCCTCCCGCGTTGGAGTCGGAAACAGCAGCACTGGCTCCCACATTGGAGTCGGAAACAGCGGCATTGCCTACCGGATCGAAGCCTGTAGGTTCTGAAGATAGCGAGGCAACAAAAGGGCGTGCTAAACGCTATGTCAATCCGGCTTTTGATGAGCTGGAAGAGACCTGGTCTAGCGATGATGACGAAGAAAGAGATTCAGGACTTCGGTCAGCCGGTGAAGGGGACCAGTCTCCTCCCGATTCCAGCGTTCATGGTTCACAGCCCCTTGTTCATCAGGCAAACAACTATTTGTATCTTGTTAAACCCGGTGACAGCGTTGAGTCTGTGGCCAGGCTTGAACTCAAGGATCCCGCTCTTGCTCCCCTTGTTTTTCGCAAGAACAAGCAGCATGTTTTGCCTGAAGTCGAATACGGCGTGCACCCTCTCGCGCCCGGCGTCTATATTGAGTTGCCAACGCCGACTGAAGTTGCAGAGTTTCGGCGTGCCATTGACTAAGGAGCTCGCTTGAGTTCGGGTGGGAGCCAGCTGTTACCTCGGGCGCTCGCCTGAGCCCTGTTGGGTGGGTATTGGACGTTCCATTGAACCCGTTCGATGGTCGCTTACCGCCAGCTAAGCCTTCCTCTATCTAAGCCTTGCCCTTGCCGTTGCTTTTTCGCGACTGGTTTCTTTGTAACTCGTTCTCTTTCATGTGATCTGCCAGAATCAACTTCAGGTACTGAAGTTTGGCCGGGCAGTCTTTTAGTTTCGTGAGGGCTAGTTTGTAATTCTCATCAGCTTCGTCGAAGCGTTTCTGCATCATGAGGCAGTAGCCCAGGTGCAGATAACATTGTCCGACCAGCCAGTCGGAGCAGCCGCTCTGCTTGCCGACATTCAGTGAGTCTACAAATGAGGCCTGGGCGGCCTTGAAGTTCTTCGCCTTGATTTGGATGGTGCCTTGAATGGTCAGGTCATGTACAAGGCGGTCCAGTTTCTGCCTGGGGTAGGTTCTGTCGATGGCTATGGCTTTGGCTATCCAGTTGATGGCAGCCGGAAAGTCATTTTTGTTTAGCATACAGGCCGAAAGCAGCCGGTAATTTTCTGGCAAGTGGGGATGCCTGTGGTTGATGAATTCGCGTATTTTCAAGGAGCGATTCAGGCAGTCCAGGTCTCGAGTTTTGTCATCCTTGAATTTGAGATAGACGTTTGATAGGTCGTCGAGATCTACCATCAGTTCCGGGTCTTCCGCTGCCCTTTCGTGGTAGGTCTTCAGTAGTTTGTCACAGAAGGGCGTCGCTTTGTCGTATTGATTGTTTAGCAGATGCAGTCTGGCGATGCGAGCTTCGGCCCTGGCCAGTTTGGGATTGTTCTGGTCCGACTTCTGAAGGCTTTCAATGAGATTGGTATAGATTTTCAAAGCCTCAGCTTCATCGCCCTGAATCTCCGCCGAGTCTGCTTGCTTGAAGACGTCTTTCACCTGGTCTGCCGCCTGGCAGATGGGGGCCCATGTGCAACCTAGAAAAAGGGCTGAGCCGATGGGCGCTATGCTTTCAGCCGCAAAGGGCGCGGCAAGCACCAGCAAGAGCGCCGAAATGCCTGGGGCTATGCGCCCCGAGACTGGTTTGGCGAGTTTGCAGCCTGTTGAACTTTCAGATGAAGGAAGCGGACTGTTCAATGTATTTGGAATTGGAGTCGACGGTTTGAGTAATGAGAGACACCTGTTGTGCTCTACCCGATACATTGTGGGGCTGTTTCCGGCAGTAGCGCTTTCGTACTTACTTACTCTTACCCAATAATTGGTGACATTCTCTTTTCATAGTCAGACAGTCCCGACTGTGTTCGGTTCCTACTGAAATGGCTCTGTCAAAGGCGGTGGCTGCCTCTTTGTAGCGCTTTAAGCCCATCAGGGCCTTGCCGTGCAGGAAGAAGCCCAGGCCCTCATCCGGCACTTTTTGAGTCATAAAAGTCGTATCTTTCAGGGCCTCTTGGAACTTCTTCTGTTCCAGGTAGGCCTGTGCCCTGGATATATAGGCTTCTGAATCGTTCGGGTTGATTTTTATGCACAGTCCGAAGTTTTCTGCTGCTTTATCAGGTTTCTTCAAACCCAGATAGCATTTTGCGCGCAGTTTGATGGCATCGGTGCGCTCGGGGCGCATCTTTAAGGCAATATCCAGGTCTTCGATGGCCTGGGTGTATTTGAGCAGGCTGATAAAGGCGAAAGCTCTGCGGTATCTCAGTTCGAAGTCGGTGGGAGCCAGTGCTACGCCTTTATTGAAGGCATCAAGGGCCTTCTGATAATCATCGTTCCAGAGGTAGGAAGCGCCCATCGAATAATAGGCGCCGGCGCATTTTGGCGCTATTTTAAGGAGTTCCTGGAATTTGACAATGGCTCCGTCCATGTCTTGATTGTCATAGAGAGTGAGGGCCTGTTTGTATTTTTCCACTGCCGCAGGAGTAGCTTCGCTGGTGGTGCGAAAACGATCATAGGCCAGGTAGTCGGAGCGGCGCGGTGCGGCGGCTGCCGGCTGCATCAAATCGGTGGCTGTAAATGGCGATGTGAATAGCGAAGTTGCCAGGCAAACAGCCAGAAAAGCCGTCTGCATGGTTATGCAGCGGCCATTGATCTTGCTGGATTGCTTTAGACCCATAGTCTAACCCGTGGCATTTTCCAAAAGGGTGCTCAGTGCTTCCTTGGACGGTAGGCTGGGGGCCGCTCCGGCTCTGGTGCAGGCCAGGGCTCCTGCCGCGCAGCCTTGTTTTACTGCCTGTCCCGCCGTGAGATTATCTGCCAAACCGGCTGCCATTGCTCCTAGAAATGCATCTCCGGCGGCGGTTGAATCTACTACTTTTACCTGAAATGAAGAGATGAACTGGTGGTTGCCTGACTGTTCTACTATCAGAGCACCGCGAGCGCCAAGCGTCAAGACCACGGTCCCCGGTCCCATGGCTAAGAGTTTTTCTGCGCACCTGAGCGCATTCTCCTCTGTGTCCGGGTTGATGCCGGTGATGAGCATTGCTTCCGTCTCATTGGGGACGATTATGTCCACGCAGCCAAGTAGTTCTGCCGGAAGTTTGCCGTCTGCCGGTGCCGGAGCCGGGTTGAGTATTACTTTAACACCGCATTCCCGGGCTAGATGTGCCGCCCTGGTCACAGTTTCTAAAGGAATTTCCAATTGCAAAAGCAGGACGGCGGCATCGTCGAATATGGCTTTGTTCTCTTCCACCAACTGGGGGCTGAGAGCGCCGTTGGCGTTGGGGATGATCACGATGACGTTCTCGCCGGCCGGTCCCACCCAGATATTGGCTATGCCGGTGCCGGTTTTATCGGTTCTCAGCATGTGGCGGCAGTCTACGTTGTTTTGTTGAAGGTTACCGAGAACAATGTCTCCGTAGTTGTCCTTGCCTAGAAGCCCGAGCATAGAAACAGAGGCTCCCAGTTTTGCGGCCGCCAGGGCTTGATTGTTGCCTTTGCCGCCGACGAAGTTTGAGAAACTGTCACCTTTGATTGTTTCGCCCACCAGGGGGAGTCTGGGTACGGTCAAAACCAGGTCCATGCTGAGGCTGCCTACTACAATCACTTTCTGGGACATTGAGGTTACTCCGACGAGTCTTTATACTAGTTTGGGCTGCTTTCCATTGTAATTGCGGTAGCAGCCGGTACTGCTTCGACGGAGATAGAGTTTCTATAATGTCCCAGACTTTGACCGGAATAATCCGCTTTCATTCGGTGGGAGGCGCTGAAGTATTGCAGTACGAGCAGGTTCCGGTAGAGGAACCTGCTCAAGGTGAAGTAAGAATCAAGGTGCTTTCTTTTGGATTGAACCGAGCCGAAGTCTTGCTCAGGCAGGGGCTTTATCTGGAAAAGCCTGTTTTCCCATCCCGCATCGGCTATGAAGCATGCGGCATAGTGGAAGCCGTTGGAGAAGGCTGTGCTGAAGCCTTAGCGGGTACCGGTATCGAGATCGGCTCTAGAGTTAGTACCGTGCCTTGCTTTTCCCAGGTGAAGTACGGCGTTTACGGGGAGACCGCAGTAGTTCCGGCTCGCTCTCTTGTTGTCTGTCCGCCCAATTTGACTGATGTAGAAGGTTCTTCCATCTGGATGCAGTATCTCACCGCCTATGGTGCAATCAAGATGCTCGGCGATGTGAAGCCTGAAGAGTATGTTCTTATAACGGCAGCTTCCAGCTCCGTAGGTTATGCCGCGATTCAACTTGTGAATAGAGAAGGGGCAATAGCTATTGCCACCACCAGGAGTGTAGCCAAAAAAGAGGCTCTTTTGAAAGCTGGTGCAGCACACGTCATAGTCACGGAAACTGAAGATCTGGTTGCAGAGGTTAAGCGCATAACCGCAGGCAAGGGGGCTTCTATTGTCTTTGATGCGGTAGCCGGTCCGATGATGTTGCCCTTAGCCAGGGCGGCTGCTTATGAGGGCAAGATTTTTATTTATGGTGCTCTTTCGCTAGAGTCTACCACCTTTCCCCTTCAACTGGCTTTGAAGCGCGGTTTGAGCGTTTGCGGATATACAATGTTTCAAGTGGTGGATGACGCAGCGCGCTTTGCCCGTGCAAAAGAGTACGTGCTTGCAGCTCTTGCCGACGGCAGCTTTAAGCCGGTTATTGATAAAGTGTTTTCGTATGCCGAGCTAAGGCAAGCTCAGGAGTATATGGAATCAAATCAGCAGCAGGGAAAGATTGTGGTCGCTCTCACTTAGTTAGACGTCTGTGGGCCAGCGTGTCTCAAGCACGGTGTCGATAATTCGACCAAGCCCGAAGGACATGGCGTAGAGAACCGGAATCGAACAGATACAGATGATTTCTTCCATTGCAAAGGGCTCCCGGACACAGAGAGTAGAACGAGGCTTCAACCGAGTAATGCCGAGGGGGGTCCGCGTTTATTACGCGGCAGAGCAAAGCAGAGGTGAGCACTGCGGGGGTTAACGGTTTCTTTAGATTCCTGTTCCTTACACAATAGGTTGGCAACAGGAGCTTGTCAAATGTTTTCCCGCTAATAATCTGGGGGAAATACGCAGTGCTCTGTATTTTGAGTGCCTGGGCTAGGTCAGGCCTCGGCGCCGGATGAATAGAAGCGGCGACCGCTTTCTTTCATGGTCAGAAGCAACTTGCAAGGTGAGCGTTTGACGCCGCTGCCGGACATGGCATAAACCATTTCGATATCTTTGACGACGGCTTCTATGCCGAGGTGGTCGCAGTAGCGTAGCGGACCACCCCGGAAGGCGGGATAGCCGGTGCCGACCACCAGGGCCAGATCCAGTTCTCGGGGTTTGCGCACCACCTTCTCTTCCAGGCAGCGGGCTGCTTCATCGAGCATGGGCATGAGGAGGCGCTTTTGGATGAGCGCGACCTCTTCCGGACTGGGTTTCTCTTCACTGAGAGTGAGACCGTTCAGGCTCAAGAACTTCTCGTTTACATGCAGTTTGCGGCCGCCTTCGTCCCAGACATAGAGACCCTGACCGCTTTGTTTACCGGTGAAGCCCTCGGCGGCGGTTCTGTCCATGGTGGGACCGGTTTTGAATCTTTCGCCGAAGGTTCTGTAAAGTTCCGAAGCCACCGAGAAACAGAGCGGTAGACCCAGTTCATCCAGCAGGGTGAAAGGACCCATGGGCAGGCCGAACTGAATGGCTGCGTCTTCTATCCAGTTGAACGGTACGCCGTCTTCCAGGAGCCGACCGGCTTCCAGAAGTACGCAGCAGAGCAGGCGGTTGACGAGAAAACCGGTGGAGTCTTTCACGCTTACCGGCGTTTTCTTCAGTGTAGTTACGAAGGAAAGGGCTGTAGCGCTGGCTTTCTGTGAGGTACTGGGATGACTGATTACTTCTACCAGTTGCATTTTGTCCACCGGGTAGAAGAAGTGCGTACCCACGAAGCGGTCTGGTTTGCTGAGGTCTTGACCTAAATTGATAAGCTCCAGGGAAGAGGTATTGGTGGCAATAATACAGTCATCTTTGACATTCTTTTCCAGTTCCGTTAGAAGGGCCATTTTCTTGGCCGCGTCTTCCACTATGGCTTCGATAACCAGATCGCAATCGCTAAAAATAGAGAAGTCGTGGGAGGCTTCAACGCGGGTATCTTCCGGATAGTGTGCTTTGAATTCCTCGGCGCGAGCGGCACTTGAGGCTTTCACCTTAAAGGTCATCTCCGGGCAGTTATGCATGGCTTCCCTGATAATTTCCCGAGCCATGATGCCTGTGCCGGCTAGTCCCACCACTCTCGGCGGTGTCGGGCAATGTTTCTGAGCGGAGCGTTCGGCTGAGCGGGTGATGAAATCTTGCGAGAAGAAGATTTGAATCAAATTACTGGAGGTAGGATCTACAGCTAATTCAGCAAAGGCACGAGCTTCAAAATCAAGACCTTCCAAAATATCTTCTTTGAGCGCGTATTTGATAGCTTCAATGGCTTTCAAAGGCGCCGGATAGTTGCCTTTGAAGCGAATGCGAAAGGAGCGCTCCATCGTGGCAAACAAGGTTTTAGCTTTTTCAGGTTTTTCCTCTTCTTTGGCAGGTTGCTCCGGAGCTGTTCCTTTGACCAGTTCCAGTGCCAGATCCCGGGCGCGCTTGAAGAGGTCTTCGTGCTTCACAACTTCGCTGACTATACCCAGTTCCAGTGCCCGTGCAGCTCCCACTGCCTCAGAGGTGAGGATGAATTCGAGGGCATTGCGCAGCGGAATGAGCCGGGGCAGGCGTTGAGTGCCGCCCAGACCTGGAATTAGACCGAGGCGCACTTCCGGCAGACCGAGCAAAGTGCTTTCGTGATCGGAGGCAATGCGGCGTGTGGCAGCCAGGGCCGCTTCCAGTCCGCCGCCCAGGCAAGCACCATGCAGGGCTGCTACCACCGGTTTGCCCAGGGTAGCTAGTTCCTGGAAAACCTTCTGACCTTCGGACGAGAGAAAATGGGCTTGTTCGAAAGTCTTAAAACCAAGAATTTCATGCAGGTCGGCGCCGTAGACGAAGTGGTCTTTCTTGGCGGAAGCCAGAAGAATACCTCTGACCTTTGTGTCCTTTTTGAGCAGGTCGAGGATGATTTTCAACTGGTCGAGGGTGCTTTGCCCAAGGACGTTGGCGTTTTTGGTGCAGGCAAACCAGAGCCCGGCAATGCCGTTTTCATCTAGATCGACGTAGAAGTCTTCCGACTGGTGGAGCTTTGTGCGAGTGCTGCCGGGTGCCGGCTCATCCAGAGCGATGCTGGCGGTGCCGGGTGTATTCTCGAGCTGCTTTTGCATTTTATAGACTTCCGTGTGTTGTTTTATTTTAGTTTTCGGCGGTCAACTTGTAGCCGAATTTTACTGAGGTAGACAGCAATTGAGTGGGCAAAAGGTGTGCTTCGACTTGCCCTGCTTCCAGTTCTTTCAACTGTTTTATCAGGGCGGCTGGTTCTTCCAGATACTTCTGCTCGGCTATTTCGTAGCCGGCCAGAGGCTGACCTTCATGTATAAAGATAAGTGAGTCGGTATTCTTGCCATCGGCAGAATAGGTTATGCAGCCGGTTTCACCGGCAAGAGACATAGACATCAAAGATGTATCGAGGTAGTCTCGCACTGTGGCTGAATCGCTTTTGATGGGACAGCCCAGAAAGAGAGCCGACATGGAAAGCACTGCTGCTTGCGGCAATTCGTAGACTTGCAAAAAGGTCTCGCCGTCTAGAATATCTTCGCGCATAAGCTCGATGGCTCTTTCTACTGCGAAAGTTTCGTGAGCGTCTTTGCGTCCGTAGATGGCGCCTACAATGCGACCTTCCACTATGAGCATGGCACTACGTGATTTCTTGGCTTCGTTTCTAGCTTTGATGCAGCCGGTGAACTTGGCCAACTCCAGTTCCTGTAAAAGTCTGGTGGTCTCCTCGCTGGCGCATTTCAATTCGCGCAGCAGTTTGCCGGAAACTGAAGGCATGATTAAGTCCACAGCGCGGCGCGCTTTCTGGGTGGAAGGATAGCTGTCCACCCAGATGGAAAAAGCATTTTCGGCATCTGTGGCGGTGGATTTTTGAATTTTCTCGGTGGTACCAAGCATGAAGGCAAAGGTCATGAGAGCCCGGTTATTGTGCATGCAAACAAAGGTGGCCGGAACTGTTTGACCTATTTTCAGGGTATCGGTGCTGGGCAAAAAGGCACGAATGTGATGGGCGGCATCTTTGTCGTCTTCCGAGGGCGGCACGCTGCTTTGAATGACGGCGCTGTAGCCTCCCGGCTCGATGCCCTCCACGCGGCAGATGACGCACTGGCCGGGACGATAGGGGCCGCTGTCGGTGTCGCCCGCTAGTTGGAGGGTGGCGGCGGTGGTCTTTGATGTAGCTACCGGCGGTGGCGGTCCGGGAAGGTTTGCTCTGGTATTCTGCTCAGGCAGGTTGGCTTGCGCCGCAGAGGGCTTCTTCCCTTCTTTCTTGGATTTTTTCGCTTCTTTTGCCACGGTTTTTGCTCAGTTGAAGTTCGGTTTATGAAAGAATCACCACTGATGACCGGCGCCATCTAATTGCTTGTGGCTTAGTTTATCATTTGCATTGTAGGCAGCGCTTCAGGCTGTTGTCAGAAGGGTGTAAAGTGCAACATTTGACGCGTTTTGGTTTCATGAAGGCAAAGGATGGCCTGAGGCCAGTCTTTTATAAGTGCCTTAGAAAGGCTGCTGTGACCGCTGTTATGGGCTTCTCAATTTACCCCTTGACAGCCTGTGTGATTCAGGATGAGTATAAGGAGTCGGCATCAAAGGACGGGAACTCACAAGGCTTAAGAGTTTCGAAAGATTCTGTCGGCACCGCTCTGCTTGCCCAACTGAGCCCGGAGGATGTAGAGCCGGTGGCTGCCGAGGCCGACCGTCAACTTGTGGATGGTTGGATTTGCGGCCGGGATGCGCGTACTTTTAAGTCGCCCTACCGCACCGTTTCGCCGCGGGAGAAGGCTCTCTTTGCTCTCGCCTATCGTGATTTTATCGCCGGTCGCGGGCAGAATTTAGGTCTTTCTCTCTCTACCTATATTCCTTATCAGGACCGTTCTCGCTTTGCCAGGCAGTACTGGGAGAAGTCGGCTTTGAAAGAGGAATTTGCAAAGGAGACGGAGAAGTATCAGGTCTGCTGGATTCATGAATCACTTCTGGATGGTTCGGAATTAGTCTTCCGCGCCGCCGAAAGAAAGTTTGGTCAGAGCCTTGATTCGGCGCTGATAATGGCCCATGATGTGGAACAAAATATGGTGTCTAAATACATGGCTGATGAACGCACCGAAAGCTCCTTTGCTATGCAGTTCAAACCAAAGACCGGCACCGGTGAGAAAGAGAGTGCCCGCTAGCAGCTGCTCCAGACCCTCGCTAAAAGTTCGCATAAGGAAGGAAGAATTAAGTTCGTGACCGATAACAGGCAAAAGCGATTTTCAGAGAAGGAAGAAAGGGAGAAGCTCTTTCAGCGGCGCCTGGCGGAGCTGAGAGCGAAGAACAACCAGTTTCCCTGGGGGCTTTCCGAGGCAGCCGATTTTGAAATACCGGCAGAGCAATCCAAGCTTTTTGCCGATCGTTATATTGAAGATCCATCATTGACCGATGATGAAGTAGAGCGGCGGGCTCTTTTAGACCTCAATTCTTTCAATTTCTGGACCTTTTACAAGCGCCTTAATTACGAGGTGAAGCGGGCTATTCGCTACAAGCGTCCCCTTTCACTGCTCTTCGTCACCATCGACAGGTTGGCACGTGTGGTGGAAAACCACGGGCTGAATGGAGAGAATGCCGTTATTCTGGCCTGCGGCAAAGTTCTGCTTGGTTGCGTGCGCGATGTTGATGTGGCCGGTCGTTGTCGTGACGACAGTTTTGGCATTATTTTGCCTGAAACTCCTCGCGCCGGTGCGGAAATAGCGGCTGAACGCATCCGCACCCGCATGGAAGATCTGGGCGTGGATATTGGTTCCACCACCATATTTTGCACCGTCACCGTGGGTGGTGCTAGCCTGGAAGAAGGGCTCGATAAGCCGGACCAACTGATCGCTCTTACGGTGCAAGGGCTCAAACAAGGGCTTTCAGCCGGCGGCAATTCGGTTCATTTTCCCGTCGCTCTCTAAAAGCGCTGCCTTCTTAAGCGTCTGGTTTTATCTTATTTTAGAGAATCCAGCTTTTCTTTAGCCTTGGTTAGGCGCGGATCGCTCTTGTTTGCCAGCTCAAGGAAGGTGGTCAGCTCGCTGCGGGCACCACTGGTATCGCCCAGCCTCTCCAGGGTGGTAGCCAGAAGGAAGTGCGCATCTGCATTTTTAGGATCGATTGAGGTTGTTTCCTGATAAATGCTTTTGGCTTCCTGGCAATTTCCTTTCATAAGCAGGGCGGAGCCGAGATTGATTTTGGCTGAGACCAATTTGGGATCAAGCTTCACTGCTTCCCGGGCATGGGCCAGGGATTGGCTGTAGTTTCCGGCTTTGGCGAAGACATAGCTTAGTTTGTCGTGCATCTGTGCGGACTGCGGGAAGAGGAAGGTGCCTTGCTCCAGGAGGTTGATGGCCGTGTCGATGTTTCCGGCTTCGATACATTTACCGGCCAGGGCACTTAAGATAATTCTGTCTCTGGGATTCAACTGATAAGCCATCTCCAGTTGCTTGATGCCTTCCTCTTCCTGCCCGCTCTTGGTGAGGGCGCGGGCATAGTTGGCTCTGAAGAGTGCATCATTGGGCTTCAGTTCGATGGCTTTCTTATATTTGGCGCAAGCCCCGCTCCAGTCGCCCTTGATGGCCAGCACGGCGCCCCAGTCGCCTATGGCATCGGCATAGGTGGGGTCGACTATGGCCGCCGCTTCGTACTCCTTGAGCGCTTCATCGAAATTACCGCTGCTGACGAAGTTGTTGGCCTTCAAATAGTGTGCTTCCGCTGCCACGAAGTTCATGACGTTTTCAGGAATTTCTTTTACTTCGCCGATGGTGGGGGCGCCCAATACGAGCTTATTGCCCTGCCACTGGCTTTTCATGACCGGAGTTTGTTTCTTTTGTGACTGGTTGCCGGTCAGACCCGTATCGCTTTCCGTCTTAAGCCTGGCTTCGGCAAAGGCTTGCTGCAAGTCGATAAGGCCGTTCTGGGCTTTGAGAGCGGCAATCAGATTGGTAGAGAAGGCGTTGCCCCAGGTCATTTGATCTGGCTTGCTGGAGGACATGATGATATAACCCTTGCCCAGCGAAATTTTTTCAGGGTCGATGGCTTGCCCTTTGAAGAGCGCTTTTGCTCCCACCGTCAATTCAGCCGCACCACTGTAGGGTGACTCCAGTACCATGACGATACGATCGGTTTTTACTTCTTGCTTGAGGGTGTCCATGAGGTTTTGCATGGAGATGCAGGTGGAGTAGACGTTATCGAGGGCACAGTCGTACGCACTCAGGTAGGTGCCACCATCAGTGGTGGGAAAGCCGTGGGTGCTAATGAATACCACTACCAGATCGTCGGGACCGGCCAGGCTGCCCAGCCAGCCCTTGCCCAGGTTGGTTAGAATGTTTTGCCTGGTGGCATCGGCGTTAATGAGAGTTTTGACATGGGTCTCAGGGAAACGTCCGGCATTTGGATCTTTTAGGTAGGCGGCGAAATTGCGTGCCGCTATATCCATTTTGGAGTCCATGCCGTTGAGGCGACTTTCTTTGAATTTGGCGGCGCCTATAACCACTGCCCATTTTTGTTTGATGGGTCGATTGGTGGCAGTGGCATTAGGATTGAGGTCTTGAATCTTGGTCCATTCTACGCCTGAGGCGGGAGCCGACATATTGGTATTGTCGGCGGCTGATACCGGTCCGGCACCGCAGCAGAGAACCACCTGCGCCGCCATAAATATCAGGCTTAGACTTTTTGCAAGTTGCATACCGCTTCTTCCTTTTAGCTTTTAATTTTTCGCTTTACTGGTGGGCCAGAGCCACATCTACAGCCAGCATGCCGGTGGGATCATTGAAGACGACTTTCACCAGGCTGCCTGTGGATTGTTGGGCAGAATTGTTTTGAGCAAGTTTTTCGTTGTTGCCGATTTGGTCGGGCATAATTACCGGTGTTGGATCATCCCAGGAGAGCTGCATGCGCGTAGGGACAAGATCTTTGGCTCCGGTCATGTCGTTGGAAACGAAGGCCGTCAGGTGTGTAGGCGGGCTCAGTTCTGTTTCGCTGGCAACTTTATGACGGGAGAAAAGCAAGCTCACTTTCTCAATTCCCGGTGTGTTATCGAAGGTCAGCCATTCCTTATAAGGAAGTGGATAATCAGTGCCGGCATTAAGGAAGTTATTTTCACCGTTTATCTTGGATGGGAAGAGCAGGGCTTTTTTGCCGCTGGAACTCTGTTTCATCATGATGTAGGCGTAGCCGTCGGTCTGGGGGATGACGTGGAAACGGATGGCATCTCCAGATTTGAAGGCAAGCTTGTTGTTGCAACGGTAAATTTTGCCGTCCCGGTAGAGTTCTATCCAGTATGAAATAGCCGGGGAGTCGCTTGTAATTGTGGGTTGTGGCGTCACTTTGCCCGGTTCAGCTTTCACTTTGACGGCCGGCGCCAGGGCAACCTTTTCCGGCTCCTGCTTCACTTTTTCAGGTTCGCTGCTATCCGGTGCTTCAGCTATAGCCGCGCCTTTGTTGATGACTGATTTATCAAGCCATTTGGTGATGAAGCCCACATCGTCTTTACTGAACTGTCCTTCTTCAAAGATAAGATGTTCGGCTGAGGTGGACAGCACCAGATTTTTGTTGGGAGTGGCCAGGGAATCAAAGAGTTTCCAGGTGCCGGCCGGTCTCACCAGTTTATCCTTGCAGCCCTGAATGAAAAGCACCGGGCAGGTCTTGATCTGTCCGGCCCGATCGAAGTTTGCTTCCATGAAGCGCTGGAAGGCGATCAGTTCGTTAGGGCTGAGTTTGGTTCTGGCCAGGGGATCACTGGACCAGCGCTTACGCAGATCTTCTTTTTTGGTGGCTCTGCCTATAACCATGGGGCCAACATCGATAGGCTTGTCGAAGCCCCCGAAGAGAGCATGCACGCCTATTTTCAGTCCGGAGTCGACATTACTGAAGCGGTCGCCGGCCGGCACTGAAGAGATAACGCCGTCTATCAGTGTGGGATTCAAGGCGGCGGCATGAATGGCGATGGCACCGCCCATAGACTCGCCCAGCACAATCACCGGCAGGGACGGGTGCAGTCGGCGAATTTCCGTGAGGGCCCGCTTAATGTCGTCGAGGGCGCCGGGGAAATCTACTTGTGCTTTGGGGTCTTTCTGGGCGTAGCTACCGAAGCCGCGAATATCGATGGCATAGGTGACTATGCCTTGAGGAGCCATGGTCTGACCGAGCTCTTCATAGACGCCTTTGTGCAAACCCAGACCGTGCACGCAGAAGAGAACCGCTTTGGGCTGAACCCGGTCGTCCACCCAGCGGATGCAGGGAATCTTCTCCATACTGCTGGATTTGATGCGTTTACCGCTTTGAGCAATTGCTTGTTCAGGCAAGAGCGAGGGTAGAGAAACCGTCAGAGTCATTAAAGAGACAAGTGTAAGGATAGTCTTACGTCTGCGGGTATTCATGTTTTCCTCAGTCATTTGTACAGGGTACATTGCAGCTAATTTTGTCTGATGGCGCCGAACTAATAGTTCGACTTTCTTTATTGGTCCAAGTCAGACCTACGGAGAACAGACTGAAATTAGGCTTGCCTGAACAAGCATTATATTCCGAATCCTTATTATTGCTTGGCAAGTATTATTGCTTAGCTCGCTCCGGCCGGTTCAGAGTCTCTGGCGGAGTCTTCCGCATGCTCAGATTCCGAATCGGTGGCGGCTTCGCCTGCCCCTTCTGCACCTGCCTGCTCAGCCTTCTCCGCTTCTTCCTTGGCTTTGGCTTCTGCCTCTTCCTTCAGTTTTTCATCGGTTTTATGGCTTCTGTACTGATTGGCTTCCTGGTCCATGACGACCAGGTGTCCACGCAGTTGGTCCATGGCTTCGCGGGCTTCTTTTTCATCATTGTCGCCTACGTTCTGTTTGAGTTTGGCGATGATGCTGTGGGCTTTGTCTTTGGTGTCCTCCGTCAGGGCTTCGGCGTTCTCGCGGATGTGCTTTTCCACGGTGTAGATGAGCCCGTCCACTTCGTTGCGCAGGTCGGCCATGGCTTTCACTTTCTGGTCTTCTTCAGCGTTGGCCTGGGCTTCCTTCACGAGGCGGTCGATATCTTCTTTGTTCAAATTGGTACTGGCAGTTATGGTTACTTTCTGTTCCTTGCCGGTATTGAGGTCTTTGGCCGATACTTGCACGATGCCGTTGGCGTCGATGTCGAAGGATACTTCGATACGCGGTACGCCGCGGGGCGCCGGTTGAATTCCATCAAGACGGAAGTTGCCCAGTTTCTTGTTGTCTCTGGCCATGGAGCGCTCGCCCTGATAGATGTAGACGTCTACAGCATTCTGGTTGTCTTCGGCAGTAGAGCACATCTGGGTTTTGTGGCAGGGAATAGTGGTATTACGCTCGACCAACTTGGCGAAGATGCCGCCCATGGTTTCGATACCGAGGGAGAGCGGAGTCACGTCCAGAAGCACCAGGTCGTGCACTTCTCCGGCCAGCACACCGGCTTGCAGAGCAGCGCCTACGGCAACTACTTCGTCGGGGTTGACGCTCTGGTTGGGCTCTTTGCCGCCGGTGAGGCTCTTAACCAGGTCTTTGACAGCCGGAATACGGGTGGAACCGCCTACCAGTACTACTTCGTCGATTTCTTTGTAGGTCATTTTGGCATCGAGAAGGGCTTGCTCGATGGGGTGCTTGCAACGCTCGACCAGGTCATGGGTCAATTCGTTGAAGCGGGAGCGGGTCAACTTCATGTCCAGGTGCTTGGGACCTGACTCGTTGGCTGTAATGAAAGGCAGGGAGATATTGGTCTCGGTTACCGAGGAAAGTTCGATTTTGGCTTTCTCTGCGGCTTCGGTCAAACGTTGCAGGGCCTGCGGATCTTTGCGCAGGTCGATACTTTCAGCCTTGAGGAACTCTTCGCCGATCCATTGCACCAGTTTGTGGTCGAAGTCGTCGCCGCCCAGGTGGGTGTCGCCGTTGGTGGACTTGACCTCAATGAGACCGTCGGAGACTTCCAGGATGGATACGTCGAAGGTGCCGCCGCCCAGGTCGAATACCAGGATGGTCTCGTCCTTGCCTTTCTTTTCCACACCGTAAGCCAGAGCCGCCGCGGTGGGTTCGTTGATGATACGCAGCACTTCGAGACCGGCGATGGTGCCGGCATTTTTCGTAGACTGTCTTTGTGAGTCGTTGAAGTAAGCCGGCACAGTGATCACGGCGGTGGTTACTTTCTCGCCCAGGTACTTCTCGGCATCTTCCTTCAGTTTGCGCAGGATGATGGCGGAGATTTCTTCAGGAGTGTAGTCTTTGTCGCCGATGCCGACGCGGCAGCCGCCGTCCGGAGCTTCCTTGACTTTGTAGGAAACGATTTTGCACTCTTCGCCTACTTCGGCATAGCGACGTCCGATGAAGCGCTTGATGGAGTAGATAGTATTGGTGGGATTGACTACAGCCTGACGTCTGGCTAGAAGTCCGCAGAGACGCTCGCCGGCTTTATTGAATGCCACTACCGACGGTGTAGTGCGTCCGCCTTCGGTGTTGGATATGACGGTGGGACGACCGCCTTCCATGACGGCCACTACCGAGTTTGTGGTTCCAAGATCTATGCCGACTGTTTTAGCCATATTGACTGTCCCCGTTTTATCTAGTTCTTACTTGGTTCTGCAGTTAGTTCTGCAATTTGAATCTGCATTCTGCTTATAATTTTGACTTCTTGGTTAGTTTCTGCGGCATAATTTCCGTAGAGTTGGTAGATATGATTACCTCAAAGTCAGAGCGGCGTGGTTGCCACGTGCTCTCTTAGGCCAATGCTTGACGGTGATTTTATCAGCTTGTAAAAGTCAAGGGACGGGATGGGACCGACTGTACAGCTCTTTATAGAACGAATTGCAACAATTGAAAGGGCCGGGCGGCAATTGCTATTTAAAACGAAAATTTTGCAACCTCTCGCTTGGCCCTCCCGTGAGTGTTCAAGGTCTGCTCGCCCCGTATGGCAGTCAAGGGGCTTGATGTTTGGTCTGAAATTTAGATTGTTATGCCTTCCTTTAGGTCTTTCAGTTGCGCTTTTTTCCCTGCCGGTCCTGGCTGAAAGTATTGTTTTCAAGAGTCTCCTGGAAGGCGGGGATAGTCTGCTTGAGCGACGCGATTATGTGGGGGCCGAGAAAAGTTATCGGGCTGCTCTGGCTCAGATTGCCCCGGGCGAGCCGACCTCTGCCAGGGATTCGGTTAAGGAGATGCCCCTTTCCGAGGAGGGCAGGCTCAGGCATATGGTGGGCAAGAAGTTGAGCCGCAGCCTTTCCCTGCAGGGCAAGTTCCAGGAAGCGCGGCAGACCCTGGAGACCGCCTTGCAGGAACTTCCTTCTCCCACTGCCCTTGACGAGCAGGAACTGGCCAGGGCATATCGGCTGGAAGGGCAGTTGAATGAAAGCGCTGTCAATTATCGTAAAAGCATCGCCGATTTGAAAAAATCTTTTCCTCAGTCGGGCAAGGAAGCCAACCTGCTTTCACTGCCCTATGCCGATAAGGTTAAGCTTTCCACTTCCTTGCTCGGTCTGGCTTCCGTCTTACAGGATATGGGGCATTACGCGGAATGCGAGCAAAGCTTGAAAGACAGTCTGGCCCTTTTTGAGGCTGCCGACAAGAGTGGCAGTTCTCAGCAGCGCCTCAGTCTTGCCCAGGCTCTGGAAGGATTGGCATCACTTTCGGCGCGGCAAGGAAAATTTGTGGAGGCAGAAGCCCTCTTCAATAAGGCCCTGGCTCTCAAGACGGAAAACGGAGTGCAGGGTCCCGAGCTTTGTACGGTGCTCTTGCCTCTCTCCAGGCTCTATTTCAATGAAGAGAAGATGGAGCAGGGCGAAGCTACCTTGAAGCGCGCTCTCACCCTCTGCGAAGGGGCCGGCAGCCAGGAGCGGTCGGTTTATTTACCGGAAATTCTCAAGGGTCTTTCGGAGCATTATCTTGCTACGGGAAACTTCGCTGCTGCCAAAAAGCCTGCTACGGCCCTGCTTTCTCTCACTGAGACTTTACCCGGCAAGCAGCCCCGCCAGGCGGAAGCAGAGGCTCTTCTTGCGGAAGTCAATTGCAATTTGAAGGATTTTGAGGCGGCCATTAGCGGCTACAAGCGAGCCATTGCCGTGGAAGAGGCGATATACGGACCAGACGGTCTGGCGGTGGCTCGCTACCTGAATGAACTGGGTCTGGTTTACCTGACTCTGGGAGAGTATGACCAGGCACGTCCCTGTTACGAGCGAGCCTTGAAGATTGTGGAAAAGCGTCTTGGTGCCGAGCATGCCAATGTGGCGGCCTGTTTGAATAATCTTGCCCTGCTCGAGCTGAACGGAGGCAATGCGGCTCTAGCTGAGTCATTGACCACTCGTGGTCTCAGTATTCGGCGCCGGGCCCTGGGAGAAAAGCATCCCTTTGTGGCTCGCAATCTGGTAAATCTGGCAGAAGTCGAGATCAGCCTCAAGAAGATTTCAGAGGCGGAAGCTTGCTTGAAAGAAGCTCTGGCTATTCAGGAAGCCTCTCTAGGAGAGGAACATAGCGAGACCACCGAGACTATGCTCAAGCTGGCCAATTTCTACATGGATGAAAAGAAACTCGATCTGTCGCGGCAACTTCTGGAGCGTGTATTGAAGGCGGATCGCAGGCACTATGGCGAAGAATCTTATGCGGTGCTGTCGGACTGCGACTTGATGGTGAAGGTGCTCGGGCTGGCTGGTTTGACCAGGGAAGCGGCGCCATATGCCACCCTGGCCCAGGAGCTGAGGGCGAAACTGGACGGTCTGGCTAATAGTGCCGGCAAGCAGAGCATGCTCGAGAATATGCCCAAACCGCCCAGCGGCCACCTGGCATCGCGGCCGGTGCGCGACAAGTGGGCCCTGGTAATCGGCGTCAGCACTTTTAAAGATAGCTCGATCAACCTCAAGTATGCCGCCAAGGATGCAACTGATTTTCGCAACTACCTTGTTAACGATGCCGGCTTTAAAAGCGATCATGTGCGCCTGCTAACCAATCAAGGGGCCAGTCGCGAGAATATCGTGGCTGCTCTTGGCGATGGCTGGTTGCGGCATAAGGCACATAAGGACGACCTGGTGGTGATATTTATCAGCAGCCATGGCAGCGCTGCTAAGAAAGAAGTGAGCAATGCCAATTTCATTTTGCCTTACGAGTCCAATTTGAGTAATGTCGTACTGACCGGTATTCCCATGCAATGGTTTACCGTTGGCGTCAAAGAGATGCTTCATGCGGACCGGGTGCTACTGGTTCTGGATGTCTGCCATGGCGGAGCCGTGGTCAATTCCGGCGACAAGGCCGTGGGGCGGGCCCCGGCCCGGGAGGTGGATGTGCGCCATGTGCCTATAGGCGAAGGGCAACTGGTGTTGGCTTCTTCTCTGGCCGGTCAGTTATCATGGGAGTCGTCTTCTTATCAAAACAGCGTATTCACGCACCGGCTTATTGAGAGCTTGAGGTCCCGGGGCAGGGGCACCGGCATCAAGCAGGCTTTTGCCAGCATGAAAGACAAGGTGGAGGACGAGGTCTTGCGCGAGCGCGGTCAGATGCAGACCCCTGTGCTTATGGATTCCTCCTGGCGGGGGGGCGACCTGGCTCTGGCCTGTCCGGTTACCAGTGATGTAAAATTGGAGCCCATTCCTGGTAGAAGTCTGCCGCCTCGAGGCGGTGTGAAAGGTAGCCCCGGCAAAAAGCACTGATTTTGGTGCAAAGGCGATTATGAAATTGGAACTAGATAATCTTAAGGGTGCGTTTAGAAAAGCAGGGGGCTCTTTTCGTAAGGGCGTGCTGGTGCTGCTTACTGCACTTAGCGTCTTTAGCTTGACCCAGGTTCAGGCGTTTGCCGCCGGTGATAAGCAGACTCTGACCCTGGTACCGAATACGCCACCAGTGCTGTTCTGGCCTGCCCCGGGTGGTAAAGGTCAGTCGGCGGTGCTTTGTTTGCACGAATTGGGCATGCATGCCGGTATCTTCGATGATCTGGCCTCGCGCTTGGCTCAAAAAGGGATGGATGTCTATTCACTCGACCTGCGTGGTTTCGGCGGCTGGCAAAAAATTCCTGGCAAAGATAGTCGTATGGATATCGTGCGTTCTCTCAAAGACGTGAAAGACCATCTTTTGGCTTTGAAGGAACGCTATAAGGACAAACCCGGTACCAAGATTTTTCTGCTTGGTGAAGCCATGGGTGGTGCCATAGCCCTGGAGGCCCAGGCTCTCTTCCCTGAACTTATTGACGGCACCATTTCGTCCAATCCCGGCGGTGAACACTTCAAGACCTTGCGCAATTACACCAAGGTAGGCGGACATTTCATTGCCAATGCCAATAAAGATTTCGGTATGGCCAAGTCCTTGATTCAGGAAGCCACCCCAAGGGTGGAAGTGCGGCAATTTATCGAAAATGATCCCGGAGTGCGCCTTGACCTAACAGCTCGCGAGTTGATGAGCTGTCAGTTTTATATGTATAAGACCAGACGCTTCGCCCGCTCTATCAAGGAAGACCCGGTGCTCATCGTGCAAGGTCTCAAGGATGGTGAGTCCAAACCCGTGGGTGCCGAGCGCGTTTATAAGAGTCTGGCTACGAAGGACAAAAAGTTCATGGAAGTGGCGGAGGGCGATCACTATGTTTATGAAGATAAACAAGTGAATGACAAAGTTTTTGCCGACACCGTTTCCTGGCTGGCGGAGCACGGCGGCGCCACCATGTGAGCCGCCGCTCTGACCTCTTGTTGAAACCGAGCCGGGTGACTTTACCTACTTGAGGCTGACGGCTTTGCGCTATGATGCAGTTATGGGCATCTTTGCTGCATGCACGGATGATGCAGAGATGATGCAAAAAAGGTACGGCGGTTGAGGGGGCGGAGAGAGAAACCGAGAATATGGTACTGCATCCGCTAATTAAGCTGGGGGGCTTATGGAGGAAGATAATTATAGGGCTCAAAACGAGCCTTCGGGCGGCTATGCCGGCACCGATTTTACATCAGGGGTGAGGCGGGGGCGCACTCCCCGTATGACTCACCAGAACATCAAAGCAATGAAGTCTGTTCAACAGAAGGAAATGCGGGCGGATGTAGCCTTTACCAAGAAAATTCTCGGTCTTTTCAGCGAGATAGCCGGGATTTTTGCTTTTGCCGTGCCGGGCAAGAAAACCTCCCCCTGCGATATCAACGGGCATGTCTTGCCAAGGGTCTGGGATGGAGAGTTTCCCCGCTGCTCCCATTGCAATAAAGAGATTCGCTCTGCCGATGAGCTGGGTGGACCCAAATAAAAGGTACTTTTCTAAGCCGTTTGATGTCTGTACTAAGGTTTAAGGTAGTGATACCATACGTAATTATGCTACAGGCTAGAGAATGAAACCTTGACCATCAAAACGGTCAACATATCCATACGAGATTTTGCCCTGCCCTCGCCTATGACTGGTAGCATCGAGGCCAACTCAGGGTACGCTCAGATATTCGGCGGGTCTGATAAATTGGCCGGTGCCGGTCGCGATGTTCACGTGCGGCTGCAGAAGGCGCGGCAGAAGATCCACACCACATACAAGGCCGAGCATAAACTGGCCCATAAGTTTGAGGCCGGAAAATATATCTTCCATGTCTCCGGGCGAGCAGATGGCTTCATAGATGGAGTTACTCCCGTATTAGAGGAGATAAAGAGCGCCGTCAACCTGCGAGAGCTTGTAAGCAAATTGCAGAGCGAGCCTGAGCACCCCTACCGGTTACAACTAGCTACTTATGCCTATATCCTCTATCTAGAGCGTTCGGTTTTACCTGTGACACGCTTTCTATTAGTCGGCACCAGCGGTGGTGAGGCGGAAGAACTGACCGTGCCTTTTGATGCGGCTGCTTATGAAAACTGGCTTGCCCGCCGCTTGCAGGAGTTGGAGCGGGAAGTAGATTCGGAAGTGAAGGCGCGCCAGAGGCGGATGGAACTGGCTGAGAGGATGACTTTTCCCTTCGCCAAACCCCGACCGGGGCAGAAAGAATTGATTGAGGAGTTGACTCAAGATCTTGTCAGCCACCACGAAGTGCTGATTCAGGCCCCCACCGGTCTTGGGAAAACGGCAGCCGTGATGTTTCCGCTTCTCAAGGATGCTCTCAGCCGGGGGCAGAAACTCATATATGTGACGCCCAAGAACAGCCAGCATATTGGAGCGGAGGATGCCATTTCGCATTTGCGGGAGGTGGGCACCAGATTAAGGTCGCTTACCCTGAATGCCAAAGCTAAGATGTGTTTGAAGGAGGAAGTGATTTGTAATCCCTCCTACTGTCAGTACGCGAAAGACTATTATACGAAGGTCTCGGAACACAAGTTGCTGGAGAAAGCGGCTCGATTGCCCGGTCTGACGGAAGCGACTTTCAAGAAAATGGGTGAGAGGTATCAGGTCTGTCCCTTCGAATTATCACTGGATGCGGTGGCAGCCGCCGATGTGGTGGTGGCCGACTACAATTATGTCTTTTCACCCCGCAACACCCTGGGACGCTTCACTCACAGCCTCTCTAAGGACTTTGAAAAACCAAACCTTGTCATAGACGAGGCCCATAACTTGCCGAGCCGTGCTTGCGATTATTACAGCAAGAGTCTTTCCTCCGGTTTCATCGTGCAAGCCGTGTCCGACCTCTCCTCCTTGAGCGTTCCTGAGCAGGTGGAGTTACGCAGCATCCTTTCTGAAATTCTCTTTTCCATATCAAATGTGGGCCGTTCTACCGGGCAAAAGGAGGCGAAGGTTAAACTCGCCCCTGAAATGTTCGAGGCTGCCAGGAATAGATTAACGGCCCTGATGCTGGAGAGGCTGAAGCAGAAGGAGAGCCGCAGTCAAAGCGGTGGTGCTCAGCTCAAGTTGGGAGGCGGCGAGTCTGAAAGCAAGCGTTCTGCCGGAGTGGGCGATCCTATCCTTTCTCTGGCCAATTACCTTACCGACTTCCAGGAAGCCCTTGCTTACGAAGGGGACGAATACCTGCACCTCTATACTCGCACCAGGGGCAGTGATATGAGCTACGACGAAACCCTCAAGGTGGTTTGTTGCGATGCTTCCGCTCGCTTGAAGTTGGCCCACAAAGAGTTTGAGCATGTGGCGGCATTTTCCGCCACCATCAAACCTTTCAATTATTTTGCCCAGTTGAGCGGCTTTGAAGAGGCGGAACTGTCTTGTCGGGAGTACTTCAGCCCCTTTCCCAGGGAGAACCGCAAAATTTTGGTGATACCGCAGGTATCCACCAAGTATTCCGACCGGGAGCGCAATTACGATAAAATCGCCGAAGCCGTCAAGCGCATGACGGCACTCAAGCCAGGCAATTACTTTGTTTTCTTTCCCAGTTTTGTCTTTCTGGAAGCCGTCTATCAGAGAGTTAAAAAACTGCAAGATGCAAATGGAAGCAACTTGAAGCTTCTGAAGCAAGAGAGCGAGATTTCCAAAGTGCGGGCCCGGGAAATTTTGGATCGCCTCACCACCGGCGAGCCCACCCTGGTATTCGCCGTGCAGGGCGGTGTTTTTGCCGAGGGTGTCGATTATCCAGGCGAGATGCTGATTGGCGCCATTATTGTCGGTCCCGGCCTGCCCAATTTCAATTTCGAAAGGGAAAAAATTCGAGAGTACTATGAAAAACGCTATGGGCATGGCTTTGACTATGCTTATGTTTATCCGGCCATGGCCAAGGTCATTCAAGCGGCCGGAAGAGTGATACGCTCCGATACCGATAAAGGTTTAATTGTGCTCATGGACAAGCGCTTCACTGAAGCTACTTATGTGGCCTCCATGCCCAGCGACTGGCTGAAGCCGAGCCTCTCCGTAGACTCTCTGGTTTCTTCCAGTCTGTTGAAGGATATCAGTGAATTCTGGTTGGAAGTAAAGGCGCGGCCGGGAGTCAGTTGATGCTATTGAAAGACTTGAAGGTCTTGCTTTTGGATTGTCAGACCACCGGAGCCTCTCCGCAGTTTGGACAGATCTTGGAACTGGGCTGGATGGTTGCCGATGCCCATGCTCCCGGCCCTGTTGAAACACGGCTTATGGCCTTGCCGGATGAGGAGGTCTTGCCGGCCCGTATCAAGCGCCTCACTGGTATCACCGATGCAGACATGCAGACTGCTCTCAGCCCCCAGGCTCTATTGCAAGAGCTGAAGGGCGTGCTCTCGGAGGAGACACCGGTGATTGCCGTGGCCCATTATGCTCAATTTGAGCGCTCTTTCCTGGCGGAGTTTTTTTCAGATTGCGATCAGTCTGAATTGCCATTTTCCTTCTTGTGTACCTGCAAAATTGCCAAAAGGCTTTTCCCTTCGCTGCCTTCCCGCGCCATTCGGGCTTTGAGCGGCTACCTCGGTCAGCCCATGGAAGAGGAAAAACGCTCGGCCGGTCATGTGCTCGCCACGCATTTTATCTGGAGTCGGCTGGTGGAGCGCCTGGAGTCTGATGCATCTTGCCGTACCCTGCAAGAACTGGAGGAATGGCTGCGGGGTCCGGTACCAAAGGCGGTGGCGGTTACTTATGATTTACCTATGGAAAGATTGAAGCGGTTGCAGTTGCCGGCGCGTCCGGGAATTTATCGCATGCTCTCCAAGACCGGCTCGATTTTGTATGTGGGCAAGGCGACCTGCCTGAAAGACCGGGTCAATAGCTATTTTCGAGGTAGAAAAGGCAAGAGCGGCAAGACCAAAGAACTGATTTGCCAGATTCACGATCTGGAAGTAGTGGAGGTCGAGACGCCTCTGGAAGCGGCTCTTTTGGAGAGCGATGAAATTAAGAAACATAATCCCCCTTATAACAGAGCTCTGCGCAGTCGGTTTCGGGCACTTTCTTTCTATAACCGCGACTTTTCTCTCAGTGACGAGAAACAGAGCTCTCTAACGCCTCTGGGTCCTTTCGTGGGTGATGCACTGGCGCCCCTGTTGGAACTTTGTAAGGCTATTGGCGAGGGTAGTTTCAGCCAGGAGCTTTTCTGGAATCTGGCCGAACTGGAAATTATCAGGGGCGGAGTAGAGCTGTTTCTGGACAATTTTGCCATTGCGGCCAAGGAGACCTGCCCTCGTCGTCTTTTGGCTCTGGGACTCAGTCTTTACCGCCGTGAATTGAATGAGCAGTTGGCTCAGGCCAGGCTGAATCTTGCTCTTGCCGATGAATTAACCGAACTGACGGACCCGGACCTCCTCTCCGGGGAGTCGGAAGGGGAAGAAGCGGACGATGACGAAGCTGAAGATGAAGAAGAGGCGGTGCTGGATGAAGAAGCAGTGGCCACTATGATCACCGGCCTGACCGTGAGTTCGGCCAGGCAATACTGGCAGGCTAAGAAGCTATCCCGCCTTCTCAATAGTCGCCTCTATTTTTACGACGATGAGAAATGGCGGGTAATGGATGTGGAAAACGGTGTCTGCCAGGCTCGCCGGAGCGAGGTGCCTCTAAGTTTGCAAAAGCTGGGCGCCACTGTCTTTGTCTATCCCAGAGAGACCGGTGCCGGAACTTGGCAGCACTACCCCTGGGCTAACCTTGATTTGAACACCTGGGATCGCATGCGGGTTTTGTCCACCGAGTTGCACCGGGTGGCGGGCGGTTTTCTGGCGGAACGGCAGCTTTACCTGAATTTCTTCAGGGACCAGAGACTGCGTTTGGCCGACCTGGAACCGGGCAACAAAACCGGCCCGGGACCGGTATGTTGCTAGGTTTTCTGGGCTGCCTCAGCCGGCCTGGCCTTCAACTGAGAAAGCTATCTGAGACCGGCTGTGAGCATGCGAAAGCGATATTTAGCCGGGAAACGAATGGTATTGCCGCGGCCGGGCGGATTATAGACCCAGCCCCGACCAGGGCCCCCTTGAGCGCCGGGTGCATTGTAGTGCCAGAAGCGCCCGTGACCGACCCCACCGGCGGGACCGGGCGGATTGAAGCTGCCGTTGCAGTGGCCGGCCCTCGCTTCAGTGGCCGACGCCAATAGGGCGATCAGACCGAGCGAAAGCAATAGCAAAGCCCTGGCTGGTTTGGAATTCGAGGTTGTTTTCATTTTCTTGGCTCCTTCGATGCAAGTTCAACGAATCTATTTGCTTAAACGTTGGAATCAAGTCAAGAGTTCAACCTTTTTCGGTTTATTTACGGATTTAAGAAAAGGGCGAGGGCTTTACAAAAATAAATGAGCCTGACCTGAAAACGCTCAACCTGTGGGTGTTCCGAGATAGAACCTGGTTCTCACAGACAGCTAACAAGGTTTGGTTTCCTGGCCGTTCAGGGGTGGTACATCTAGGGTAGATAAAACGGTTCGGATGAGTAATTCATCCAGAATTTGGAAAGTTGAGAATGCGACCCACAAGAAATGAAAGAAAAGAGGTCCGGGAAAATGCCTAGATTTATTGCAAGTATCACTAGAGGCAGCGGGGCGGGGGTTGTTGTGCTCGCTTCTGCCGCACTTTTAGGTGCGTTTTCCGTCAATCTATTGAGCGCTCCTGCAGTGTCGGCTCAGGCGGCCGGCGCTAATCAAACCATTTATCGAGATGAGCAGGACTTGCTCCAGACGGATCAAGCCATGATCAACGAATATAAGGCGGAAGAGAGGGATGCCGAGCAGAAACTCTCGGATGAGGAGACCAAGAATCAACCCTACAGGCTGTACGCTGAGAAACGAATTCAGGTTCTTAAGAAGGCCAAGAAAGCCGGCACGCCTGTTAAGACCGGAGACACCCCCAATGAGCTGATGGTGCTCCAGGGATGGCTTCAGCGCGACGATGCTTATCGCAGTAAGCAAATGGCCTATATTGCCCAATTAGACCAGGCTATTGCCAACTTGAGGCAGGGACAGACCTCCACCATGGCCAATCTGGGCAATGACATCAATGATATGAGACAGTCCTTGCAAGATCAGCGCGATCAGCAGCAGTTTGACAATGAAATGAAGATGATGAAGTACAACACGGCTCGCACCGAGTTCGGCACCAAGATGCGCTATCTCGATAACAGCCTGCCCAACTACGGCTTCGGGTTCGGCTACGGTGGTTACGGCGGTTATGGCGGATACGGAGGCGGCTTCGGTTTGCCCAGCGGAGGCTATTAATTGCCTTCTTCAGGTGATGACGAGAAGGATAAAAAGTCACCGGGGCAGGGTAACACCAGCCCCGGTCTCAGTGATTATCAGTTCTTTGAGAGCGGGTCCGACAGTTCCTACAGTTTTGGGCTTGGTCAGAGTCAGTCCCAGTCGGGCGTTAATTTGAATTCCGACTTGCCCGATTGGTTCAACGAGTTATCCTCCGCCGGTGCCGCCAAGGTGACCGAGTCGGACACCTTACCTGTGGTGGAGGCGGTACCGTCCACTGCACCGGAAGAAGACGTCTTACGCTCGGTCTTGCCCGCTGATGGTCCTTACTGGATTGAAACCCACAGCATAAGCGATGCTGAGATTCGCCAGGTACGGCAGGAACGCAAGACGGTTCGCTATCTGGCACTCGACCTTAAAAATGATGAGCGCTTTCGCGATTGTCGCTTGCCGGCCGATCTGGAAGAAGCAGCAGTAAGAATCTTCAGTCTGGTCGATCTTGATTTCAATCGGCTTGTGGATTTTGAGGAGATGAACAAGGTCTTGAGCCTTGACGACCTCACCGCTTCTGAAAAGGGTATCGTCAGGCTGGTGCTGGGGGCGGCTCAGACCGTTTATTCATCGCGACCAAGACTTGAGGGGGGCGGTGAGCAAATTGACCTGCCCGCTTTGAGTATGGAAGATTTCAGGCTGGCTTTTGCCCGGGAGTACACCTCTATTTACGGAGCCAATCTAATTCAACCGCAGGTTCAGTCTCAGTCTCAGGCTCCGAATTCAATACCGACGGGAAGGGAGAGCGCGGCCGTTCCCGCTAAAGCTAGTCCTAAGCCTCTGCTCTTTGCCAATGCCGATTTTCCGCTCACCAGTATCAAACCCGATGCCGTTCGCCTTGGCACCATCGGTGATGCCTACTTCGCCAGTGTTCTTTGTGCCATGGCGGAAACTAATCCTCGTGCGATTTTGCGCATGATTCGCTCCAATCTGGACGGCTCCTATTCCATTTGTTTCCCTGGCTCCAGACAACCACCCTTTGACGTAATGCCTCCCCGCAAAGATGAATTGGAAGTGTATGGACTGACCGAGCGTTATGGCTTTTGGTATCCGCTTCTGGAAAAGAGCTATGGCATATTTTTGGCCAAGCGCACTGGTTTGCAGAACCAGTTCTCGGCAAACAAGTCGCAGGTGGCCAGTCGGGCTGCCACTGCTATTGATACCGGCTTGATGAGCGCCGCCGGTCAAATAGTGGTGCCCGATTTTGCGGCGGACGAACTGCTTGAGCGACTCCTGCACCTCTTCAAGGATAATCTCGTGGCTATTGCCGTTACCCACGACGATATGAGTCGTCTCAAAGGTCCAAGACCGATACCGGCTCGCCCCTATCCCATCCTGGCCGTCAATGCCGAAAGGCGTTTCATCAAGTTGAACAGCATCTACGATGAGGTGGCAGGGCTCGACCTCGACTTATCTGCCGAGCAGTTTTCTTCCTCGTTCCGACTGGTATTCTTTGAGAAACTGTCTGAGCCGGCAATGGAAACTAAGAAGCAAGGCTCAGTCAGACCATCCGGTAATCCCTGGAAGAAGTTTTGAAATCACTGTTTGTAGTTGCCGAATTCGCCTATGAGAAGCTTGACTGCTTCCTGCACTTCTTTGCCCTCGGTCAATTTAGCGATCTTTTGGTCTTCACCGAAGACTTTCAGGGCTTCCTCGGCTTTAACTCGCACTCTGGCATTTGGATGGGATTTGGAGACAAAGAAAAGGGGCGGAATGGCAATCGGCTTCTTCTCTTTTGCCAGTTGATCTATGGCTATGGAGGCCGCCTGAAAGTCTTCGCTTTTAAGGTTGCTAATCAAGGCTTGAAACAGCATCTTGTCTATGGCGTTGAAGACACCCCTGGTAGCATTGCTCACAGATTGCACCACACCGGCAAATTGCTTTTCAAAGTCGCTCACGGATTTTCCCCTGTATCGTACTGTCTTGCATCTTTATGCCATAGGGCAGGAGCCGTAAAACTGCTCACTCTATTTCTAGTTATAGCTCTTTGTGCGGCTGTTCCGGCACGGGCTTCTTACGATCCATTTCTTTTCGGACCAAAGGAAGAGGTGCGGGTCTGGTGCGCAAGTGAAGATGAGGCAGCTTTCTCAGAAGGCAGTATACTCCATTCTCCTATGCTTGAGCGGCAGAGCGAGGCGATCCTGGCGCTCTATTTATGCTCGCCAAGGGACGGAGAGCGTGCTAACGACCTCAGGAGGGAGGCTCTCTACCTGACCGGCTGCGCCGATGGACTGAAAGCCGTTCTACCGGGCAAGAGTTTTACCGGTCTTTCTCAGTCTCTTCTTTTGCGCCGCCTTGACTATGCCCGTGTCCTCAAGAACGGCGGCCGCCTGACGCGCCTTTTAAATGAGTATCTGCTTTCGAGCTTTGACAGCAACGAATCAAAGGACAAGGCTCCAGCCGCTCTGCTTTTGGAGCGGGTGAGAGACCTGGCGGCCCGGGGCAGGCGCAATGATGCTTCCAGCCTGGCTTCTGCCTTGCTTACTCAAGCAAGCGCCAGGAAGCTTGCTTTCTCAACCCGGCAGACCGATTATCTGAAAGCCGTAACCGGTTCGCTCAGTCTTGCGACACGGCCTGAGACCGATGCGGACGGACTGCATGCCGATCTTACTTTCCTGCAAGCGGAAAAGATCATTCCGGTGAATTTGCCGGAAGGCAGAAGCTTGCTTTTGAAAGCTATTGAACTCTATGAAGGGTTGCCGCCGGACAAACAGTACTATGCAGTACCGGCCAGACTTCTCGCTGTAGAACTGGATCTCGATCCGTTTGCGCAATTGGAAAAGTGTATGCTTGCTTTGCCTGTGCGGGATAAGCTTGCCAGACCGAACAGCGAGCTAATCGCCGGCCAGTATTTGCATCTTGTTCTTTCCAAGTTGCAGCGCTTCGAGGCTAGTAAGACTGCGCCTAAGCAATTGACCGAAGGCGATAAGACCGAATTGAGAGGCTTGCTCTACAACCTCTGTGCCGTTGCCTTCCTCAAGAAGATTGACGGGCGCGCGGAGGAATGTGGACGGCTTTACCGGCGGTGTCACTATCTGACCGAGAAGTTTCTGCCCGAGGACCATAATCTCATGGGCATGCTCTCCTATGATCTGGCTGAAAATGCCATGTGGAGTGAGAGTTTCGACGAGTCCAGTTTCTACTTCGCCCGCGCCCTTGAGAGCAGACGCGCACTCAAGCAAGACTCTCCTGAGGTAATCGATACTTCCGACATGCTTGGCCGTGTTTATATTTCCAGCTGGGATACAGACCGCTCCATTCAGCACTATCTTTCCACTCTGGCAGCGCTATCCAAGACGAATCTGGACGGTGCCTTTCATGGAGAAGAGGTTGATGCTAAGGTTCTGACACCGGTTCTAGAGAGTTTGAAAGTACTCTACCGGCAGTCAGGGGAGCAGCGGAAGCGGCAAATAGTCGCAGCCATTCAGGGTCTTGCCGATGCCTGTGTGAACGGCAAATACTACGATACTGCTTTGCTTGCCGACCAGGTTCTCTTGAGTTTAAGATTAGAAGTGGATTACCCGGTCGACGACGGCGCTGTAAAGGCGCTCTACTGGCAGATGGCCTGGGGGCAACAACTGGCCCTTCATCATAAGGCGGCCGCCTTCTATTACAGCCAAATGATTGAGAACTATCCTGATGACCCGCCGCAGACTCGAGGCATGTGGTATCAGTCCCGGGCTCTTTGCCACGATCTGAGCGGTGAATTTGCCCTGGCTAAAAGAGATTTCGAAAAGGCTCTGGTTTATTTCAGACGAGCGCTTTCTCTGGAGAAGACTGTCGACGGGCGTGATTATTTGACCTGGACTATTGCCGATATTCGCTACAACCTGGTCTCCGGTAATCTGGTCAAAGCCAGGCATTTTAACGATGGCATTTATTCCTGCTATTTCGACAAGAGCAAAATGCCTCTCAAAGTTTACTTGTCTTCGGAGCGCCGCAACGGCTTTGGTGGTCCCTTGAAAGAGATGATGCTGGAGGCCATACGTCAGTGGACCGATGTGCCAGGCTCGCCTATTTCCGTAAAGTATGTGGACTCGCCAGACGAGGCCGATATCTTTGTGGAGCGAGTAATTTCCTATGACGATATTCCGCCTGGCTCGGCCGGTCGCAGTTCCGCCCTCTACGGCAAGAAAAAGGGCGAGGACACTCGTGAGCTGAAACGAGTCCACATCAGGGTCTTCTGCCTCAGTTATGACGGTAGTGGCTCCCCATATCTATCAAGCTATGCAAAAACTCATCTTTATACGCTTTTCATTCACGAATTCGGCCATGCCATCGGTCTACCCCATTCGCCTAACGGGCTTGATGTCATGTACTGGAAAGCGGCAGCCTTGAAACCATCCAGCCGCGATCTGGAAACCATTCGCAGTATATATAGTGAGAAGCACAAGCCCGATTGACTATTGTAAAGAGTTAATTTCAAGGGGACTGGACGGGGCTAAAATAGAGCTCTTTAGTTATGTTACCTGTGGTTAAAAAATGCAATCAGCCAAGCCGACTCCGAGCGCTCATCCAAATTCCATTGATCGCAACAAAGCTATCGTCTGGTCTCGATATTTGATCGACTCGAGTGATTGGCTTCTGTTTGCCACCAAAGTGACTTATCTCCATGCCGACCGCTCCTATCAGGGTCTTGAGCAGCCGAAACTGGTATCGCTTTCGGTGCTGACGCCGGAAGGCAAAGTGGTTTTCGAAGCGCTTTTGAGAGCTGAGGAAATGGTTCATAACCAGGTTATAGCCCAGCATGGTCTTGAGCAGTCAGTGGTCTTCAATGCCAGACCGTTTTCGGAAATCGCCATGCAATTGACGCGCCTCTTAGAGGGTAAACAGGTTCTGTGCTGGGATTTGAGCTCCGTGCAGATCCTCTTTGACGAACTTTGTGTGGAGTACGGACAACCGCCTCTGGTCTTCAGCGGACACAGTCTCAGAGATGAGTACGCACGCTTCGTCGGTGAAGTAGATGCCGGCGGCAAAAACTATAAGTTGCAAGAATTGAAGACAAACGGTCCCAGTGCTGTAGCTCAGTGTCGGGCCTTGCTGGACACACTTTATCGTATGGCTTCCTCTTCTCAGAAGACCAATAATGCTGAGACCGGCAACCTGGGCTGGACCGGACAGTTTTACAAGCCCAAGCTATCACCCCGGGACAAGATTAAAGACTTCCTTGGCTTTTAAGAATTGCCTTCAGCCGATTTTGTGCCCCAATAAGGTGAGGAAGTCCTTCATCCAGCGAGGGTGGGCAGGCCAGGCCGGAGCACTGACCAGGTTGCCGCAAACATAGCTGTTGTCGGCTTTCTCATTGACTGCCACAAAGATGCCGCCGGCTGCCGTTATCTCAGGTTTTACGGCCGGATAGGCCGTGCAACTTCTGCCTTTGAGAACACCGGCGGCAGTTAGAATCTGTAAGCCATGGCAGATGGCTGCCACCGGTTTTTGCGCCTGGAAGAAGGCTCTCACAATGTCCAGTACTTCTTCATTCAAGCGCAGGAATTCCGGTGCCCGTCCTCCCGGCAGAACCAACCCCGCATAGTTGTCGGCCGATAGCCTGGAAAAATTGGCGGTAACGGCGAAGTTATGACCGCGCTTTTCGGTGTAGGTCTGGTCGCCTTCGAAGTCATGCACCGCTGTCTTCACCTTCTCGCCGCTTTTCTTGCCGGGTGAGACCACATCAACTTGATAGCCGAACATGGAAAGAATTTGGAAAGGCACCATGGCTTCATAGTCTTCTACAAAGTCACCCACAATCATCAGTATCTTCTTCATATTTCTCTACCTTTGCTGCCCTATGGAAGGATAATATCCCCATGAAAAGGGTGGAAACGGCAATTGTTATCGGCGGCGGTATTGCGGGGTTGACAACAGCCCTCGCTCTTGGCCGACTGGGCATTGATGTGAAGGTGTTCGAGCAGGCCGACAGTTTGAGGGAAGTGGGAGCCGGATTGACGGTCTGGTCCAACGGTATGTACGCCCTCGATGAACTTGGCGCGGCTCAGGATGTGCTCAAGGCCGGGCAGGTTGTGGAGAGCTTTCGCTTCCTGGACGAGGCTGGGCAAGTGCTGGGTGCCGTGGATCTGGCCAGGCTGGAACGTCTTGTTGGGCAGCCCTCGGTCACCATACACCGGCGGGCGCTTCTACATGCACTCGCTCAGGTACTGGAGCGAACTGTCTCCGGCTGCAGCATTCATCTTGCTGAGAAATTCTTACGCTACAAACAGGACGGCGGGCATGTGGCCGCCTATTTTGAAAGCGGCAGTGTTCACGAAGCCGATATCCTTATTGGTTGCGACGGCTTCAATTCCCTTGTGCGCAAGCAGGTCTTGGGAGACACCGATCGCAACTATAGCGGCTACACTTGCTTTCGCGGCGTCACCGAATTTCCCGAAGCAGAGATTCCCCGCGGCGCTGTCTGGCACACCAATGGCGTCGGCACACAGTTTGGACTTTTGCACACCGGAGCCGGGCAAATGGCCTGGTATGCCACGGCCAACATGCCCAGCGGTGTAATAGAAGATGCCCACGAGAGAAAAGATTACTTGCTTGATCGCTTTGGTTCCTTTCATGAGCTGGTGCCGCGCCTTTTAGGCGCCACCGAGAGTAGTGCCATACTGAAAAATGATATTTATGATCGCTCCCCTATCTATAAGTGGAGCGATGCTTCTGTTTTGCTGGTAGGGGACGCCGCCCATCCCACCACTCCAAACCTTGGCCAGGGCGCCTGTATGGCCCTGGAAGACGCAGCCGTCCTGGGGCGGGCTGTTAAGGGCGGCGGAAGCGTTGAGGATATTTTTGACCGGTTTTGCAAGCGGCGCATGCGCCGCACTTCCTTTGTCACTCGAAGTTCCAGACGAGCCGGTGCCTTCAACCAGAGTGAGAATCAGTGGTTGCTTAAATGTCGCGACAAGCTGACGGCAGCTCTCTTCAAAGGCGGTAGTATGCCCACCATCGATAAGATTATGGGCTACAAGATCTAGTCTTTCTTGTTTCCGGCACTGCTTTCGTCGGCGGCATTGGCTTCTTTCATCTTACTTTCCACTTGCTTGGTGAGAGCCTGGTCCTTAAGATTTTGAGCGATAGATAAAGCCGAGTTGAAGCAGATCTGGGCGTATCCTTTGTAATGACATTGTTGGCTCTCGTCCTTGGAGGCTGCCTTTTCCTTTCGGTAGACCTGGGCTAACTGCAAGAGCAAATTGACGCGCTCTTTAGAAAAAATGGTTTTCTCTTTTTCCATCTGACTTGCCAGTTTCTCTTGTAAGGCGCGTTCAGCCGGGGTAGAGCTTTCTGTCGCATTCCATGGTTGCACCATCATGATTTTGCCTGGTTTAACCGGCATCTCTCTTCTCTGGTTCTGGGCTATTGCCGAACCGCCTAGACCGAGAAAGAGGGTGAGAAAAGCGGCCACGCGCCGGTACACTTTCTGATAACCATCCCTGATGGCTTTCAGCCCCCTGGGGCAGTCACTGGTTATGATTGTGCCGTCCTGGCGCCTGTAGAAGCGAGCGCAGATGCGCCTGCCGTCCTTACCGGCCGCGAAAAACTCCTGGGCTTCCCTGGTGGTCATGGCTTCAATGTTATAGACATTGAGAGAGCAAAGTTCGCAATGCCTGACTTTGTCATCGCCGGCCATATCTTCCCAGCGCGCCTCACAGGGGCTGGCTAGAAAAACCTGGTCCAGAATATTCTCTTGCCCTTCCGAAAAATTAGTCATACGGCAATACTTCCTTTTCTTTGCTCAGGACCGCCAGATTATAGCTGATAACTCCTTCCTAATTTTGAAAAAATCGAGGAAGAAGTAAGTGCATCACAATGACTCCAGGCAGAGGCTCCCCTTGTTCAAGAAATTGCTCGCTACCCTTGCCGTTTTCGGCTTTTTCAGTACTGGTTTTGCCTTTGCTTATGTGAGCGATTATAGCCCATTGTCATTAAAAGGGCTGTGGCGGTATACCTGCCCTTGTCCTTCCGTCAATCTTAGCCGACTACCCGCCGCTGCTTCCTTTGAGCAAGATGGTTTTCGCTTTCAACTGAAAGATTCCGATGTCTTTATCGACCGAAAGGTAAAAGATGACTGGCAGCGCCTTGCCGTGGTTGCCTATGGCGGCTTGGGGCAGACTGCCTACATAGACGATCTTAACGGCGACGGCAGGAAAGATTTGCTTCTGGCTTCGTCCACGGCCTCTTGTGCGCCGCTTCCCCAGACCAGGGTGCAGGTGATTTTGACTCGGGAAAAAGGAACGGTACTCTTTGATCAAATTGGCTTTGCCAGGGCCGGCACTGTCTTCAGCGATCGCCTCAGATTGCCCGGTCTGAGCCGTAACCCAGTACTTGTGATGGAACAGTTGCATGGAGACGGCAAGGAAAGTTACTGGTCCACCGAACTTCTTGCCTTCCAGCCGGACGGCATGGTGCCCCTCAAAAAGTTTCAGGGCTCAAATTTGCCTATCCGTATAAGTTACAGTATGAAGCCCAACCGGAGAATTTTGCCTGCCGAGAAGCTAAGCAAGCGGGGTGAGAAATCGGTAGAAATTGTCACTACCCTGAAAGCTATCAATAGAGATGCACAATCCATGCCGGAGAGTTTCCTCTTTCGAAACGGTGCCTTGATTGAGGCGGCGCCGTCCATTAGAGCGGGGCAGCCTCAGGCTTGCCTTTATCTTGAACGGGGCGGGCAGCGGAGCGCCGTTAGCCTTGATACTGTGTATGGTGGCGAAATATTGACTGAGGCTAAGGAGAGAAATTTGCCTCTCGTCCTCACTCTCGGCTCCTTATCTGGACAAATAAAGTCGATCAAGCTCAGTATTCCTGAGCCTGATCGACTTAACTAGTAAGACCGGTCAAATTAACTGCCAGAGGGAGGGGATCAGTATCAGTGATAACCCTCGGGCTCCGAACGGTCAAATAAAGAGGATGTCGGATAAGTAGCGGACCAGGCATAGTGCTCTACCACTGAGCTACGCTTGCTTTGTTTCCAAAACAGGCGACGGGAGTCGAACCCGCGACCTCTCGATTACAAGTCGATAACCTGAGCCTTCGACCCGACATCCTCTATTATAGATCACCCATGACAAATTGCGAAATTAGTTCTGGGGTGACTGTGTCGAAACCGACAACATTTAGCATGCGCTTGTCGGTGCAGTCGGCAAGCGAGATGCGGTTGGCCGCCATTGCTACTGTTACCAGTTTGGCATCAATACCCATGGCTTCACCATAGGCATTTAGTGCTTGCAGCGGATGCTCGTCACCAGCCCATGTTTCTGAGTCGGTGTAGATGACAAAAACATCGACCGGTACCTTCTTCTTTCTCGCCCATTGGATCGGTATGGCACAGTCTGTACCACCGCCGCCGGTGCGGCTCAAGATATTCACCACATCATCAAGTCTCTGGTTTGCACTGAGCGCTAGATGATAAGGCTTGGTATCGAAGGCCACGAAAGAGACATTGGAAGGTCGCTCACTTTTGGCTGTCACCAGAGCCATGGCGCCGCAAGCCTCACGTGCAGTGAGACCGGCTATGCCATTGACTGTGGTGCCGGCCATGGAACCGGAAACATCGAGACCCAGACAAAGTCGCTTGCCGGTGGGCGTGACATACTTGAAAGCCTTGTAGAAAGCCTCGTCAAGTGCATCCACGACTGCTGCCTCAGGGTTCCACCTGCCGCTGCCGCGTACTCCGCTACCCGAGCGGTAGACCGCAAGGGCGGCGAGAATTTTGAGCGGGTGCAGCCTGGCTTTGTCGAGACCGGCCTGATTGTTCAGTCTCTGGCAGACTGTTTCAAGCAGTTTTCGATCTGCGGCGGACAGCACGGCAACCCGCGACAAATTGCCGAGGTTGCGCAAGAGCCATTCCAGTCCGGCTTGCTTTGCCAGCACTCGGTAGACTTCCGGATAGCGTAATTCGGCAGGCACCATTTCCATGGAAAGCCTGGCTTCCTCTACAATTTTAGCGGTCACTGCTCCATCAAGGTTTTCGCACTGGCGCAACTTCTGGAAGGCAAGCACGGTCGAATCTTCCAACCCTTCGGTAGAGCCGGTTACGGCAAAACGATAGAGACCATTGCGCACTGCATCCTCTGCCTTCGGGTGAGCAAGGCGCAGCAAATCACGATGTGACCAGCCATTGCGCTGTTGATATTTAGTCAACTGCACCGCTAGTTTTTCAGGTGGCTGCACTTCGTACCAGCGTGCAATCGCTCGCCTGAGACCTCTGCCCCAGCCGCGAAAGGACTGCACATATTCCACGAAAGTGAAAAGGTGCGTACCGGTGCGTGCCACCTCCGGCAATGCTGCCAGAGCCGCCGCTCTACCATCGGCACTGGCCAGACCTGCCACCATAGCTAGCGCAAAGAGGCAGGCATCATTTTTTGCAGATCTGCCGCTTTTTGATATCTCAACAATCTGGCGCACAACTTTGATCGGCTCTGCACGCAGTAAACGTTCGACGGCCTGCGCGTTTTCAATAGTCAGCTTGGCTTCACCTACATAATAGGTTCCGCCCTCACTACCGAGCACGAGGAAACGACGGAGTTTTATCCAGTCATTTACTTCAAAGCCAAAGCCGCCGGCGTTATTTGGCACCATTCCGGGCATGGGCCTGGTGCCGCTCTTAATGCCTTTTGGTTGGCGTTTGAAAAAGTGGAGATTGAGTTTTGACATAAAAAATCACCCGCCTTTGGGTGTGCAGAAAATATAGCTTCGAGATCTTCATGGTAAGTGCGAAAAATGTTTCTCGCAAGGGGATGCAAAGAGATGTGTAGCGCCTGTTTAGGAGCTGATCTGCCTGGTTTAGCTTGTAGGCGGGTGGAGGGGAGTATCCACCTACAGGGGCACCGCACTTTTCTCTAAGTCTTTCAAATAATCTGCGAACACTTCTGTTGAGTGAGAAAATCGAGTTTTCATGTTTTCATGGACTGTTTTTCGTTCTCGGCACAACAATTCATAGTTTTTTCCACGAAGAATCAAAATCCCGCTATAGGGGGCGAAAACTTCACCTCTTGAGGTTGACCAATACTTATACACGCAAACAAACCTTCGAACATAGCAGTCACTATACTGTTCTTCTGTTGTCAAAAGGAATGATGTGCATCCCAGAGTATTGAGGAATTCTCCAACAGATTTCCGAATAGTTGATTCGTTATCTACAGAATCTTTGACCTCAGCAAGAAACAAAAGCTGCGAATCAATCTCGCTAGTTCTGAATAGCTGCTGTCTCTCAAAACATCTATTGGGGGCTAGCCACACGTATTTTATGTCTTCCACGAATGCGCAATCATAAGCATCCGAACTTGCAGAAGAAATAAGCTCAGTCGCAATCTTAGAAAACTGCTCTCGTATAAACGTGGAATCGATCATTCTTTTCTTTCAAAGGTTAGTACTCTTGAGATTAATGCACTTAAGCGGATGTCTGTCAAACCGGGTTGACGTCTAATTACTCTTTGTCGGGGAAGAGTTTTTGTCAAATGTGATGTTCTGGCATTTTAGGCGGCCTGATTTTCTTGCTTGATACCATCCCTGCATTCAGTCAGTTTCAGGGAAATGAGCATGCGTATTGCCGAAGGCAATAGACGACTTGTTACAAACGCCAACGTACCGCACATGCTTGAATGTATTTCAGCGGCCGTCGCCAATGCTAATCTGAACATCCTCGATCTGTTAAACCGCTCCACAGAGCAGATTGCCTGCACCATGCTCGATGTTGAGCAGCCGATAATCGATTCGGTCGTCGATGAAATCGGTAATTGCAGTGCGTACTCAATGTACGCGTGCTTTAGATGGCGAGGCTTACTCCCCTGTTAGAAATCAATACCCTTAGCGCAGCCGCAAAGTCGCAGGCGTAAAGCTCGCCCTCTGAGCCGTCGGCAGAGATGTGAAAGACTCTATTGTGCCCTTCTTCTGTAGCAATTCGATCAATTGCCAAATAGCTACCATCTGCAAAGTCAAAGAAGCGCAGCCAGCTTTGTTGCTTGCTGGAGTTTTCGGGCAGCTCTGAAAGGTCGTCATTTAATGCAACTATTCCAATACGTTTGAGCTGCTCGACCCGTAGAGGGTCATTATCAGGGCCATAGATCTTCTCAACATTAGCCAGAGAACGGAAATTACCAGCATCAGGCGAGTCGAACGCAAAACCGTCGCAGTCACGATAGAAACTTTTCAGGGACGGAGGAAGCGCAAACATTTCAAATTTGAAAGGGCTCTTCCTCAGCTCATAGATTGCATCCTGATATTGCACATTGCCAAGCGGCGGCATGAGGCTAACACCACTGGGCAAATCCCCAAGGCGAACCGTGCCTTCCCTGGTTTTTCTTACGGCCCAACCCAGTTTGGGTCTAAGCGCACCGTTTTCGGTTTGTTCTACGCCGACAAAACCACCGAGCAGCTCCATCGGGTAGTCTTTTGCTTGCGAATCTTCCTGACAAACAAGAAGCACCGGCACGGAGGAGATTCCTGCGGGAAAATCTGAAGCACAAAGAATAAAGCTATCCCCTTCCAAATCGGGCGGAGACTCGTCACCAAGACCAGCAAGAAGATTCATGTCAAGCATTATATTTGGTATCGTGGCAGATCTGGTGTAATAGTCCAGTGTGTAGGGAAAGAACTGACTGATCCAGCCGCTAATCTGCGATTCACCGTAGACTTCATTGATCTTGTAGATACGTTGCCAGAAGGCTCTGTTGACTTCTCCTGCTGAAGCACGGACAAACTGATCGAGAATTGGCATCAGTTTGGCATGCCAGGCTTCCAATTCGAATTCACGCAGAACTTCTGCCTTTTCTTTCAGTCTGAACCAGTCTGCGGCGCTACCTTCAAGTGTAATCGAAGGAATACCGCACACGCACATGAGTGAAAACTGATAATAGGGCTCATAAACATCAAGCACAGCAATTGTGCAAGCCGTCTTCTCAACATCGCCGGTAGTACTGAAGTCCGAAATCAGATCGGCAAACCTCTTGCCGATCTCTTTTTCCATTTCCTGACCCAACATATTGATATGCTTTTGCCAGTCGTTCTCCGGCGAACCGGGGAGCAAGTCGTTGACGAGGACGCACAACTCCTTCCGTCCCTGGTGCTCCACAAGTTTGTGCCGCAAGCGCTCGGAATTATTGCGAACGTGATTGGCAAGACCCTGAACAATGGTCACCCAAATCATGTCGGGACTGAGACTCAGTGGTCTGTGCTCGGCAAATGCCCAATGAACGGCAGCAAGCAGAGAATTGATGTAGACCCTCTTGATACACTCTGAATTGTAGCCGCTGCAACTAACCAGTTCGGCCAAGGTATCCTTGGTCAGAGCCATATCGGCATAGGCAAGAATTCCGCTAATGCTTTCATGGGTTTTACAGGTTTCCAGCCTGGAGAGAATCGGCTCCACATCATCTACAGCAAATGAGATTCCTTTGGTTTCGGTCGTCATCTAAAACCTCCAAAAGACAATTTGGAACAAAACAGCTAAGGCTTGCTTTTGCCATTTGAATCGTCGTTCTTTTTCCAGAACAGTTTGTTGCATTCAGGTGGAGTATACATGGTAGCACGAGCGACTATCGGATCGAGTTCGGCCGCTCTCATTTTGGCTTGTGAAGCCTCCGAACCTTTGCCCAACCGCTCCAGCAAAACAACATAACGCATATAACAGTTAGCTAGATCGTTTTTGTCTTTGCAGACCGTTTCCTGCCCTTTGATTTCGCTCTTCATGGCATCTAAAGCCTGTTCATGTTTGCCTTCATTTTCGTAAACCCGGGCGAGTTTTTCCCTGTCTCCCGGCTTCTCACCACGCAGGCGTAGCACCTCAAGAAGAGCATGTTCAGCCTGGGAATATTTGCCGTGCTGCTCATAAAATCTTTCAAGCGTTTCCCAGTCATCAGCGAGATGTTTCGAGTTGTCCGGCAAAATCGCCTTGCTCAATGAGAGCTTCTTCAGTAAGACCTCTTCTTGCCCGGAATAATTCCCTCGTTTGACATAAAAGCTCTCCAGGGGCTCAAGTAGCTGAAAGTTCATCAGGCTGGCATTGACGTACTGAGGATTCCTGGCGTTCTCAATTCTTTTTTCGGCAAGGTTAGTCGGCGTCAATTCGAACTTGTAGAGATCCACAATCTTTTTCAAGCAAGATTCTTGCTCATCAAACTTACCTTCCATTTCAAAGGTCTTTGCCTGTCCTTCCAGAAGTACCGACTGATATTGCGGCGCATCGGGGAATTGGGCGGCATAAGCTTCCAGTGACTTTAGCTTCTGCTTTTGCAATCTAATTGCTTCCTCGGTCCTGCCGCTCTCCTCCATCAGGCTAATCAGGTGGGTATAGTCCGGTTGGGGATTGGCTCTCGGATTCTTGCGTTTCTCTTCGGCAACCCCCAGTTCCATAATTTTGCGGTAGAACAGCTCAGCATCATCCCACCTCTTGATGCGCTTGTACTCTTTCGCCAGCTCATTCAGGGCTTCAAAGTATGAAAAAGTTTCCCCCCTGTCTTGCATGAAAGGAACAAGGAAGTAGGTTGCCTCAAACAGCTTTTGCTCCTGCGACATATTGCGCTGCGGTGGGAGTTTGCCACCATATCTACCTGCGTCTGCAAGCACCAACTTGGCTTGCCTGTCAAATTCAGTAAAATTTTTACTTACGTTAATCCGGCTTGCTGCATCATAATGCGCGACCCAATCCGGCTCCGGTCCAGGCGGTGCCAAGAGCATTGCAAACCAGGCTCCAGCGAAGACCAGAGCTAGGGATAGAGAAACCATCACTACATGAACGAGCTTCATTCTAGAAACTAGCTCCAGCGTTTAGTATTTTTCAGGATACCCTCTGGGCGCTACTTTATCTAACCGCAGCCCTGATTAAGATACTAAGCCCCAAAAGTCGGGAATCTACACACCTGATGGAAAAATGTTCTCAATTCACCTATTGGATTTGGAGGTCCAGGAGTTTTCATAAGGGGAAGTCGCGAACGTCTATCGAGGTCCATCAGTTCGTTTCGAACAGGTCCTTGTAATGTCAGAGGTCCGTAGTGCTTTTATGGAATTATTTTTGCATCGCCTGGAGATTAGAATAGTGGGACATCACTTGCTCGATTAAAATAAGGAGTATTGATTCTTAGATCCCGTCCGACTGATAACTGGTTGATCTCTGCAGGCATATTAACTATGCTTCGAGCCAAGACAGCTCTTGATTGTCACGACATCAGCTTACTCATCTGAGCGGTGACTTCTGAATTTCCCGACGGATCTTGGACTACATAACCATTTCCAGTAGATTAGTCGAGAAAGTTTTGCCGAGTCCAAAATGTAAGGGGGCCAAGAGTACCGGTGAAAAAAAGAATGTCATTAAGGAAGGCTCGAGTCATTGCTGAAGGTAACTTCACCAAACTTGGCGACTTCTTAGATTTTGATGATCCATGTCTTGTCTTTGGTGTCTACATTGGTCCTCCTAGTCGATTGCCCGAGCTGGCGCCCGCAGCAAGAGCCATATTTCTAGTAGACCAGTTCTACGGAGAGATGTTGAATGGTCACTGTGAGCAGTTCTTTTATAATACTTGTGGAAACAACGCAACCGAAATTCTTGCTTCTCTTCGACTTCTTGGTGCGAAAAATGCCGCAGAACTTCTGCAGAGAGCTCTGTCTATCTTTCCAGGTGGCGAACCTCCTCCGGATAGGATGAAGCGGGCGTCTCTACTTCATGAACAAGGGCAGTCAGCCGTGGTTGTCCTAAACCAACTGTCGGAAACATTTTGGAATACCATTGGCGGATTTCCTGACCAACCTAACATGCTCGAGAATATATGGGATTTGCAACTGTCCTTCATGAAAGCGCACTCTAACGATCCTATTTTCTTTGGGAACTCTTAGCTCTTACTGCTTCATACGGAGTCTTAATTGCCATCGCCCCTCAAGCAATTCCTCCCGCCTCAAGTTCAACAACCCTGATATTTTCCGCTCCTTCTTTCAAGACAAACTTGTGCGGCGGGCCGGGCGCCGGACCGCTCACCACTTTGCCGCCGTGTTCAATATCGTAGACGCTCAAGTGGCAAGGGCAGGCAAAGACCGGTCCGTTGGGACGGTAGTTGAAATCGCGCTTGCAGATCTCCGGATCTTCCACAAAGCGGAAAACACAGCCAAGGTGAGGGCAAATACGGCTATAGGCGACAAGTTCGCCGGAGGGTAGTTTCACTATGTAGCCGGGAATCTTGCGATTCTCCTTGCCGTCTGCGTTGTACTGGACATACTGCTGGGTAAACATGAATTCACGACAGGTCCAGGGTTTGAGGAAATCGTCATAGGAAAAAATAACCTCGCCTTCGGGGCGAGGTGTATCAGGCGGTGCAAAAATGTCGAGGGGTCCCACTGTCGGTCTGGCGTATCGTAAGAGCGGTGCGCCGACTAAAGTGAAGGTAAACGCCAGCGGCAAAGCCGCGAGCGTTTTCAAAATCGAACGTCGCGTAGTATTCGGATGCATGGACACCTCCCGGAATGCGCCTTTTGGGCATTCTTCCTGCATGGGTCTCTTGTTGTCATTATATGCCTGCTGAGCTATGGAATTTAGTTAAATGTAGTGTTTGAGTTACCAAACGTCATGGAGAACAGACCCTTCTTAAACCTGGGATGGGAGCCATAGATCGTCTGGAACGACGGCAAGCCTTGGCAATGTGCATCTATTTTGTGTCCAGCCGGAAGGCAAGGTCTTGAGTGGCGGTCATTTTGCATCCGGCAAATTCAATTGAAAAAGGCTCCGGCAATGGCTCCGAGCCTCTCGTATCATGATAGTAGTCGACGGCATTGAGCACATCCACAACCCAGGCATAAACCCTCACTTTGTGCTCATCTGGAACGCAACCCAGCATGTGGGCAAGCTTTCTGCGGTTCAGAGCGGACTTTCTATAGGGTCCGGACTCCTTAACAGTAGCCTTTGGTCGGCGATAGGTTTTGCCGATAAGCTGACAATTGAATTGCTTGTGCGCTTCCGCTCCTGGATTGGGTGCGTCTACCTTGTGCCGGCCGGGAAACTTGTTGTCTATCCACTCCATGAAGATCTCATGGCCGCTACGATGGCGAATGTTGCCGTAGCTGCCGTTGTATAAATCCAGCAGGGGGAAGGTTTTGTTGAAACCGGCATCACGTTCTAGTTCGGCAATTGGCTTGGTCTGGTCGGCAAGGTAGTGGTTTATTTCCAACAGGTCACCCAGAGTTAGATGACTCTGGGCATGAATAGCATGGTCTAGCTCCGGCTTTTCTTGAGGCGTGCGTGCCGTCCAGGCAAGGGCCTCTATCAACCTTTCATGGTTATGGAATAGCTTGCCTTCTAGACTGACTCGGGCTCCCAATGAATTTAGTCCGAGCGTCAAGTTTAGAAGTTGGCCGGAGGCATCTTCCACTAGCTTGGGCTCAATCTCCGCCGGCATCGATACTTGATAGAGAGCACCTGAGTTTTCAATCCTGTACTTGAGAACGGCTCCGCAAATCATGTCGCCGCAGACCCAGCCATCCACGCATATGGCAGCGAACTCGGTGATTATTCCGATGTCCAGCTCGGTTTCAATAAGCAGTCTATTTAGTGTTGTTTCCTGGTTCTGCAAACTACTAGAAAGACCTCAATAGCGAGCGGATCCAGGTTCGGCTAATGAAAGAGCCATGAATGATCCGTCAGGATCACTTTCAAAGGATAGAAGCTCTGAGTGACTGTCCACCAATAGGGCTCGAATTTGGCTAGTGCTGCAATTTCCAAGCCTTATCCATACCACCTTAGGCGGATGGCCAAGCAGCATGCTGCGGTGATAAAAATCAGAATCCTTGGATGTGATCGCCAATTTCTGTTTAGCCGCGTAAGCCCAGATTTCGCTGTCGCTTGCTCTATCTAGACCGACATCCCGAACATGCAGAGAACCAGGATAGAGATTGGACAATGAATTTACCAGGCTCGGCGGCAGGTTGTGGTCGAACAGCAATTTCATGCGGCAGATATGTTCAGAAGCCTACGTTCACGGTTCGCCGCAAATGCCAGGCAGGCGCAGATATCTTCAGGTGTGAGATCTGGAAACTCATCCAGTATTTGCTCTTGTGTCATACCGGAAGCCAAATACTCCAGAACGTCTGTTACGGTAATGCGCAGCCCACGGATGCACGGTTTGCCGCTCCGTTTGTCTGGATCAATGGTAATCAAGTCTATGTAGTTCATGAATTGAGCTTACATTTCAGAACCGGCGAAGTCAACCATATGTTATTCCATCGTTTCCGCGTGAACTCTCTTTCCTCGCCCTGCGATTCTTAATGATGCGAAGCCGGATGTCGGCGCGGGACATATTGGTTAGGCAGGTGCCGCTCAGCGAGTTGCGTGAGGAGCCGTCGATGCTTATTGATTCAAATGCTTGTTGAGGAATTTGAAGTGCCGCAGGGGTTTCTCCAAGCGGGGTTGTCATGAGTTTGCTATGCTGAGAAGGTTGTCTTGCCTTCTAAGCGGTCTTTATAAAATTTGGAGCGCCAATGCTCAAAAGCAAAACTCTCAGTAGAGATACTGTCGTTGTTCATCTGCGCGTGCCTGAAGAATTGAAACCTGAGGTTTTGCCGCCGCTTGCGGCAGACACGGCGGTTTTGCCCGAGCCTCAGTCCAGAGACAATGATAAGGGGGCCCTGCCAGAGCCTCTACCGAAGTGTGACGGAAAGGCGATTCACATTGCCATGCCGCTCTGGCGGTACTACTGGTTGCGTAGCTTTGATTTTTCGCTAGGACTACTCACTCAATATGTAGCAGGTGCTGCGTTTGTCTTAGTGCAATTTCTTGTGCTTGGTCTGATTTGTTTGATAGTGCCTGGTTTATCTGCGGGATTGCAGGCGAAGTACGGATTTCCAATGATGCTGCTGACCGCAAGTCAGGCAGGGGTGCTCTGGGGCGCCTGCAGTATTGGTATCGTCATTTTCTGCACTCAGTATCTTTGCGCGCGCAAAGGGGAAACTCTTATTACAGCATTGCGTATCGTCGATGAGTCAGGAAAGCCGCTTGGGCGATGGCGTGCGGCTCTTCGTGCGGCTCTATTTCTAGTTTCAATTGTTTGTTTTCCTCTCTGTCTCATTACAATCGCGGCCGGCAGCCGAAGGTTTTTTCACGATTTTTGCTCCGGCTCCTATGTTCTCACCGAGGGAGAAGATCCAGCCAAAACATTTTACCCGCCACGTCCGTCCTGGCTGTTACCGCTGTTTGCCTGGCTGGTAATTGTTCTACTCTGCAACAGTGGTCGTTTCTCGACAGTGAGAGAATCAGTCGAGAATATTGCTGCTGGTACTATGTTAGGTGTGCAGTCAAGAAACTACATGGACTATCTTTCCCATCGTTTTGTTTACGATTTAAATGCGCCGATGACCCAGGAGCAGGCTAAAGTTCGAGTTGCCCAGGCGGAAGCCTTGCTGTCGCTGCAGGTGCGTTACCTGGGGTTGCGCGATTATGAGACAGCGAGGACCATGCTTAACACAGCGGTATTAGCCTCACGGGCTGGCGACGTGCAAAAGACACAAGAGTATGTTAATGCCTGGTTGAAACTGCCCGTGCAAAGAGCCGAGCGCATGCTTCGCAAAGATGAGTTTCTCTCTGTGGCGCAAGGCAAGTCTGCGCAGCTGGTTGCCGCTAGACTTCTGGTGCAGTCCGGTAGTATCGATGATGGTATCAGTCAGGCTCGGGTGTGCAAGGATAATGCTGCTCAAAAGGACGACTATAAGCGCTATGCGGATAGCTGTGAATTTCTTGCCAATGAGTATGAGACTAAAGGCGATCTGGCTAACATGCTGGCACAGAAGCGCGACCTCTTTCGCTGTAAGGAAGTGGAGCGCAAAATATACGCTGACGACAAGGGCGAGCGAGCTGCCTCAAATATGTTTGATGCAGACTTGCGTCAGTTGACGATGGAAATTTATGATCTGGCAGCGAAAGTGGTCGCCCAAAGGCAGGCGCAGCAGCAAAGGGAAACCGCAGGTCGGTAGTCTTTATTGTTTTGCTAAGACTCTGAGGCAATACGAACACTCAGTTTCAGTAGTTGTGAATTTCCTCGACTTGCCCGCTTGCTTGCCATGCCGATCGAAGTTTGGCTTCGGCGCTCATGGTTCCCAGTTGTATTCGGTGACACCTTTCTGACTGCGTATCACGGCGCTTTGTCCCGGGTCGGCTCTACGCCTTACAGGTTGTGCCGAACTCTGGCTGACTGCGTAGCTGGGGTCTATTTCGCTCAAGGGAACGTCATTGCTGTGACTGATGGGTTTTACCGGCTCATGAGGGCTGTCCATATCGTTGTAGCGAGAACTCAGTAGTTCACCGGCCGGTGTGTTCACGGCACTGTAATACTGCTGGTTGAAGCTTCTGAAAATGCGGGCCATGACTGTACCGCCGGTGACATTCTTGGCCACCACTTTCTTCTCGTCGCCGCCGCCCCAGACGCAGGTCACCATATCCGGTGTGAAGCCCACAAACCATATATCTTTTGCTTTGTCGGCGGTGCCGGTTTTGCCTGCGGTTGGTCTTGTCAGTCTGGCCTGGGTGCCGGTGCCCCTGGCCACTACGTCTTGCAAAATGTCCGTGAGCCAGGTGACTTGTTCCTGGGGAAAGACTCGGCATATGGAAGGCTGATAGTAACTGAGGATTTTTCCGCGGGCATCTTCGATACGACGAATGGTCCAGGCGGGAGTGGCCAGACCTCCTCTGGCGAGAGTGCCGTAGGCTGAGGCCAGTTCCAGGGGGGTGACGGCGGAACTGCCCAGGGCCAGTGCCAGGGTGGGAGCCATCTTGGTGCGAATGCCCGCCGAGTTCATGGTGGAAATGATGGAATTGATTCCTACTTGCTCGGTGACGCGAATGGTGCACATATTGCGCGACTGCATGAGGGCGTCCCGGATGGTGATATTGCCCAGGTACTTGCCGTCAAAGTTCTTGGGGGTCCATTTCTCACCGTTTGCCTCCTTCAGTTCGAAGGGAGCATCGAGAACCGTGCTCTCGGGCGTGGCAACACCGGCCATGAAGGCAGTTAGATAAACAAAGGGCTTGATTGACGAGCCGGCTGTATGCGGGTTGACGGCACAGTTCCATTGATTGTCCCAGTAATTGTGGGCGCCTCCCACAAGGGCGCGAATGGCATTGTCCTTGACCGAGAGTGCTACCAGGGCTTCTTCTTCTATACCGACAGGGGCTCGTCTTATCTCTGAGGCCAGGGTTCTTTCAGCCAGGCTTTGAGCGACCGGGTCAAGGGTCGTGTAAATTTTCATGCCGTTCATGCCGATGGTCATGTCGCTGTAGGAGCTGCGAACCAGTTCCAACACATAAGAGGTAAAGTACGGAAAGCGTGTGAAAGGATATGTTTTCTGCCGTTTCAGAGCTGTTTTGCGAAAGTTGAGGGGGGTGGCCTCGGCCCTCATCTCCGCTTCCATAGTAATGTAATTGCTTTCCTGCATAGATCTTAAGACTTGCCGCTGCCGTTCCAAGGCGGCGTCACGGTGCTTGGCCGAGCCCAGGTAGGAAGGGGAGCGAATTATACCGGCGAGATATGCTGCTTCCTCCAGGTTGAGGTTACGGGCTGATTTGCCGAAATAGGTCTGGGCTGCTTGTTCTATTCCGCGAGCCCCTTCCCCGAAATAAATTTCCGTCAAATAGAGCGAGAGTATCTCTTCTTTGGAAAACTTCTCTTCCAGGCGGCCGGCCACGAACATCTCTGCCAACTTGACGATACCGGTGCGCTTGCCGTCTAAAAAGAAGAGGTTCTTGGCCAACTGTTGAGTGATGGTCGAACCGCCTTCTTTCATCTGCATTGAGCGGGCATTTACCAGGGTGGCGCGTAGTATGCCCTGGGGGCTGACGCCGTGGTGCTCAAAGAAGTGCTTGTCCTCAGCTGCCATCACCGCCAGTATCATTACCCGGGGAATATCTTTGTAGGCAATAACAGTGCGCGGGATGCCGGCATCGATGGTTTCTATGAGTTCGTCATTCTTGTCATAGATCGAAATGGCGTCGACGGGCTTATAGTCTTTTAGAAAGCTGAGATCCGGTATGTGCATCAATTCCTGCACGACCAGTAAGCCGATGACGGTGCCTCCAAGCGTGCCGAAAACTAGAAGCAACTGGATAAGCGCTTTGGTTATATGAAACAAAGAGGTGAGAGTATCCCTGAAATGGGTTCTACCAGTCAGCTTTCGCAGATCCGACATTTTTCTTGAGTTTTCACCTGCCTGAACTTAGGACATGCTCTATCCTTAAGGGCTATCCTGGCACAGGCTCCAGGGGCTGTCAAATTGCGGCGGCATTTCGACAGGGTCTATGTTTGGTCTATAATTAGGTGGTCTTGGTAGGTTGCAGCCTTGAAAAAAGTAAATGTTCTCATAGTGGAAGACAACGAACTGATGCGGCAGGGGCTCAGATCCGTCCTGGAGCGCAGTGAGGAATTTTGCGTGGTCGGTGAGGCGGAAGACGGTGAGGAAGCCGTGCGCCTTGCCCAGACTCTCAAGCCTGATGTAATTGTCATGGATATCGGTCTACCTTATAAGAACGGTATCGAAGCTACCCGAGATATCAAGCAAAACTCGCCTTCTGTGAATATTGTCATGCTCACCTCCCATGACAATGACGATGAGATTTTTGCGGCTTTGTCAGCCGGAGCGCAGGGGTATTGCTTGAAGGATTGTGCCTCGGAGCGCATCAAGATAGCCCTTAGTTCCGTGTCCCATGGGGCCGCCTGGATTGATCCTCGTATCGCCCAGAAGGTGCTCTCAGCCTTTGAAGGCGGGCGCAAGGATAAATCTGAGAGCGAAGCTGAGAAGAGTTCTCCGGCTGCGTCAAATGCGGGTTCGACTGCCTCCGGCGGACAGGATACGCTTTCGGCCCGGGAAAAGGACGTTTTGCGGCTTATGGTGGACGGGGCGTCCAATAAAGAGATCAGTGAAAAGCTGATTATCAGCATTTCCACTGTGCGCACCCATGTGGAGCACATTCTCGAAAAACTGGCAGTAACGGGCCGCACCCAGGCTGCCGTAAAAGCCATGAAAGAAGGCTTGGTCTAGCACTTCCACCGGTTGTTGGGCTAGATCTCGTCGGCTTCTGCCACTTTATCTATGGAATTTTCCTGCTGCCTTAAAGTATCGGCATAGGCTTTCAGTCTGGTACTGGTAATCCGGGCCTGACTGGGCAGATTGCTGGTATGGCGCCGGGGATGATTGGCCAGTGGGTTTAAGTCTGCCTCGGGTTTGTCAGGATCGATACTGAAACCGGTTTCATTGCCCTTGAACCAGTGATCTTTGTTGGCATCGGCTGCTTCCTGTACCTGGGCGGCTTCCCGAATTTTATCCAGGTAAGATTCCCTGTAGCCGTGACCGTCTAGAGCCTGTAGGCGGTTATGGGTCATTCTGGCGGAGGAGACCGCTTCGTCGTCCACCGTCTTGCCCTTGAAGTAGGCGCCAATCAGGGGTAATTTGGAAAGCAATTCTTTCAGGCGCAGGAGAAACATTGGTTTTGCCGCCGAATTGGGTATTAGAGATACCTTCTTACTTGTTACTTTATCTAATATACCCTTCCAGCAGGGCAAATTTATCCCTCGCGGGAGTGATAAACCCCCTGAACCTAATTTGGACTGGCTTTTAAGGCGCTACCGGTAGCATAAAGCTGAAGGTGGTACCGCCGCTTTCCCTGGGAATGCAGTCTACGACGCCGCCGTGGGCCTCAATGATGCGCCTGCACATATAAAGCCCCAAGCCTGTACCTGGCGCATGTCTGGCTCCCTGAGCCCGGGCGAAGCGGTCGAAGACCAGTTTTGCCTCTTCTCTAGCTATGCCCCGGCCGCTATCCTGCACCCCGACAATCACCTTGTCCTGAATTTTTTCCACCGAAAGATTGATGCTCCCCCCGTTCGGGGTGAACTTTATAGCATTATCCAGAAGATTGAAAATAACTCTTTTGAGATCTTGCCGAATCACTGTCAGCGGCACTTCTCTAACGTTGAGGAGGAGTTTTACGGCAATTTTCTTCTTGTCGTAGAGTGGCTTTAGCTCAGCCAGACATTCCTCGCAGACCGTAACCAGATTGACCTTCTCGTTACTTCTTTCTACCTTACCGGCCTCATAGCGAGCCACTCGCAGCAGATTATCGACCATGGAGAGCAAATCTTTAAGGGATCTATCTGTGGTGTCCAGAATCTTCTTGTAGCTCTCGGGCAGATCGCCGTAGATACCTTCCCTTGCCTGTTTGCCGGTCATTTCCATGGCAATCAGGGGGGTGCGCATGTCGTGGGTGACGGCATAGACCAGCTCTTCCAGCATAATGTTGCGCTCCAGAAGCCGTCTTTGCAGTTGAATGACTCTTTTTCCCGCTCTCAGTCGTGCCTTCAATTCTTCCGCATAGAAGGGCTTGACCATGTATTCATCAACGCCGGCGTTAAAGGCGGTGATTATGTTTTCGCGCAAACCTTTGTTAGTAAGGAAGATTACATAGGTGGCTCTTCCCCGATCGTGCTCCCGCATTTTTTTCAACAGATCGATGCCTGTCATATCCGGCAGGGCCGGGTCAATAATTACAATCGGTGGATGATCGTTTGACTGCCAGCGCCGAAACGCTTCATCGCCGGTGGTGCAAATAATTGGTTTGAAACCCTGTTCCTTTAAGACCATGTCCAGCAGTTTGACGGCATGGGTATCTTTATCGGCAATCAGTACTTTCATTGTTATGCCTTCCGCTTAGCCAACATGTACTTTCGGGCGTTTGCCCTTATCTGCTTCCGCCACTCTCAGTATTTCTCTCGTCAGAGGGGCTGTTTCCCCTTCCCCGAGCAAAATATATTTGAGCACATAGAATAAGGGATTCCCTTCTGTCCATTCGAAATAGACATGGGGTACTTTACCGGTGCTATCGCGAATGTGCAATAAGAGGGCGGCGATGGCATTTGGTGCAGATAGGCTGGAACAACGCAAGATGCGGAAACCCTGAGTTTCTGTGCCGTTTACTTCCAGATGTTCGTCGATGAAGTCGGAAACATCTTTTACCGTTACTTCCAGAAAAATAAAGTCGCCTTCTTTATCCTGAATACTGTGGGTACGTCTGGCTTCTTGCTCTTTTTGTTTGTAATTGGTGCTTCCCGGTTTGTGGGCCAGTATGCGAATTTCTCCCAGGTCTTTGCGGCAGGCTTCATCGATGAAGCGCACGGCTCGCTTATTTAGTCTGACGTCGCCTATGCGAAGTTCTGTGGAGCGCAGGGCCCGTGAAATAAAGGAGGTGAGCAGTACGGTCAGGATGAAGCAGGCTGAAATGAGAATTCCATCTGGACGGTCGAGGCTGACCGTTACGCAGGAATAGATGAAAATGAGACTGATCAAGCTGAAGGAAAGACGCATTTTCCAGCCTTTGTTCCAGTTTAGCCAGGTGATGGCTAAGGCTGCCGATGTAATCATGACCAGGAGGCCGGTGGCAAAGGCACCGGCCTGGGAGTCTACATCGGCTTCGAAAATGACCGTGATCATGGCCGCCACCAGGGTGAAAAAGACTACCAGTGGTCGTCTGGCTGCCGCCCAACTGGGTGCCATGCCGTAGCGCGGCAGATATTGTGGAACCAGGCTAAGCAGTGCGGCCATGCCGGAAGCGCCCGCGAACCAGAGAATCAAAATGGTAGCCAGATCATATATGGTGCCGAAGGTTTCGCCTAGATATAGATGAGCCAGATAGGCCAGGGCTCTGCCGTCGGCCGGACCGTGCTTGGCGAAGAGTTCGGCGGGAATGAGCAAGGTGGTAGTGAGGCTGCCCAGAAGTAGGAAGATGGACATAATCACCGCCACGGTGACAAGCAATTTCCTGGTGTTCTTTATTCGGCCTTCCAGATCTTCCTGGTTTTCCGATTCTTCATCGTTGTCATCGTCTTCTATCTGTTCGCGCTCTGCTTCAGATCGGTCGGCGTTCTCTACCGGTTCCGTCGGTTGGTTGCCGGCTACCAGCGGCATTACGGCAACTCCGGTTTTAAAGCCCGACATACCGAGGGCCAGTTGGGGGAAGACAAAGGCTGCTGTTTTGAACATTTCTAGATAGGAGGAATGATGTTCGAATAAATGCTTGTGCCACTGGGCGAAGCAGACCGGGTTTTCCATTAGCTTGAGCAGGCAAACCGAGAGTATCACGCCATTGACGCCCAGATAGAAGGCAACCAGAATTGCCGATATCTTGACGGCTTCACCGAAGCCCTTGAGAAAAATAAGTCCAAGGCTGCCCACGAGAATCAAGGTCGTGAAAAGGCGATTATGAAAGAGCGCCGGTGTGAAGGGATTCTCCACGATATGGGCGGTGGCGTCGGCGGCGCACATGGTAATTGTGAAGACGAAGTCGGTGAAGGCGAAACCAAGCAGAACCAGAACCAGGGTCTTACCCATCCAGCCGCTCAAAAGTCTTTCGAAAATGGCAAAGCTGCCCTGGCCTTTGGGGCTTTCCCTGGCAACCAGCCAGTAGGTGGGTAGGGCGCCCAGCAAGGTCAAGATGATCAAATTGAGGGTGGCTACCGGAGCCAGATAGCCCGCAGCGGCAAAGGATATGCTGGGTTGAAAACCCATGGAGGAAAAATAGTCTGTGCCGGTCAGGCACATGACCTTCCACCACTTATCCGGTTTACCGTGCAGAGATTTTTTCTTTATCCCTTCAAAGAACCAGGCTTTGAATCGTCTGGGAATACTTGTCATGGCTCATGATCTAAATTGGAAACGGCCAGGCTTGACCCACGCTTTGTAGATTACCTTACAATGGGGGCGACAGTTAATTGAGAACTCGAAAAACAGAAAACTTAGATGCCCGGAAGCCCCTTGACAAAGCTGAAGCCTATTTATTCCTACCTTGCCGGTTGGCTTATTTCGGTCTCGCTTCTCACGGCTTGCTCTCAGGAATTAAAGCCGGTCAGTCCCAAGCGCCTGCCCTATGTCACTGTTCTGTACCGAAACTCGCAGCTCAGTACAAAAGACAACATGGGCCTTGATCTCGATATCTTCGATGAGCACAACTCCTATAACGGTGTGCTGGATGTGGCCCTTGACGGTAAGAGTCTCGGCAAGGGTATGTTTGATCCCGACCGCGAAGCCTGGCTACTCTCTGATTTGAAGGAAGACGATCAGTTCGTGCGCATGGCCGGCAGATTTGACTTTCTGCGCCAGTATGCCGCTGCTACTTATGGTGTTTCCGGTGATGACGTGCTCATGGCAGGCGGCAACCTGGCCGATCGCTACAACCAGACTATTGAAGCACCGACCAGAGCCACGTTTGTCTATAAACGGCTGCACTCGGTGATGGAGCCTGGTCCGCCTCTCAATTTGCCGAGGCGGGGGCATCGCATGATCTCTTTGAAAGACGGTAGGGTCTTAATCTGGGGTGGCACTACTAGCGGTGGCAGAGCCGTGCAGGAGATCGAACTTTTCGACAGTAAGTCAATGACCATAAGAGTAATCGGTAAGTCTCGTGTGGAACGCCGGGATTTTCTTGTCACCATGCTCAAGGATGGTCGCGTGCTGGTTACGGGTGGGATTGGCCCGGGCGACAGGGAAGGGGCCCAGGGCTTGTGCTCGTCGGTGGAAATGTTCGACCCGGCCAACAATTCAGTTACTCTTTTGGGTCAGACCCAGGAAGCGCGGGTGGGGCAGAAAGCCATTGTCATAGGCGAGCACTCGGCTCTCCTGATCCGCGGCAAAGTGCCCTCCGCCGCAGGGCAGATTGAAGAGAGCCGTACTTTTGAGTACTTCTCCGGTGAGTACTTCTCCGGTGAGTACTTCTCCGGTGAGTAATTCTCCGGAGATAGAGAACGCTAGATCTTAACTGCTCTTTTCCAGGACGAGCAGTTGTTTATCGATGCTCTGCAATTGCTTTACCAGTTCCGCTTTCTGGGCTTCGATGGTAGCCACTTTTTCTGGTGGTGCCTTGGTTTTGAAGTCGGCATTTGACATAATCTGCTCGACTTTTGCCAGATCCTTTTCCAGAGCTTGCCTTCTCTGCAGCAATTTGTCTTTCGTTTTGGCTACGTCGATTAGCTTGGCTAGCGGCACATAGATATTGACAGAAGAAACGGCTTCACAGGCTGCCATCGCCGGCGGTGTACAATCCATAGAAATGTCGAGGGGGTTCACCCTGGCCAGACGCTCTATATACTCTGAACCATTAGCGAGAGTCTGCATCTCTTGCTCGTCCTGGCAGGTAATCATTACCTCGGCATCGGCAGAAGCCGGTACATTGTATGTTTGTCTGATGTTGCGGATTGAACGAATTACCCTTATTAGGAATTCCATTTCTTCCTCGGCTTCATCATCCACAAAGTTCTCATCCGGTCTTGGATAGGGAGCGAACATGATGGACTGGAAGTCTTTGGGGAAGAAGCTCGATTTGGGTACTTTGGACCAGAGTTCTTCCGTGATGAAAGGCATGATCGGATGCAGTGCCCTGAGTAGTCCTTCGAATACGGTGTGCAGCACGGCCTTGGTCTGCCCGCCGGCATTGCTTACGCTTTCCTGGGCAAGCTGAATTTTGGCTATTTCCAGATACCAGTCGCAGAAACAATCCCAGGTAAACTCATGGATGGTCTTGGCGACGGAGTCGAAGTCATAGTCTGTAAAGTACATGGCCAGAAGGTCTAAGGTGACGTTGTAGCGATGCAAGATCCACTTGTCGGCCAGCGTCAGTTTTTCCTGGTTGATGCCGCGAGGCTCAAAGCCTTCCAATTGCTGCAGGGTGAAGCGACCGGCATTCCAGAGTTTGTTGGCGAAGCGCTTGTACTCTTCCAGTTTTTCTTCTCTGAATTTGACGTCCTGATCGCCCTTGATGCCCACCGATGTGAACCAGAAGCGGTTGGCATCAGCGCCGTATTTGGCGATCATATCCAGGGGATCGACGGAATTACCTTTGGACTTGGACATGCGTTTGCCGTCCGGTGTCTGGATAACCGGATGCACCAGCACATGCTTGAAGGGAATCGTCTTGAGGAACTTCATAGAAGTGAAGACCATGCGTGCTACCCAGAGGTTGATGATCTCTCTGGCCGTGGAGAGCACCGTGGTCGGGTAGAACTGCTTCAATTCTCTGGTTTCATCCGGCCAGCCCAGGGTGGCGAAGGGCCAGAGGGCTGAGGAAAACCAGGTGTCCAGTACATCTTCGTCTTGTTTGAGGGCATTTGCCTCGGCACCGCATTTGAGGCAAGACTGCGGTGCGCTTTCAAAGGCATCAACGTGACCACACTTCTCGCAAGTCCAGATCGGTATGCGGTGTCCCCACCAGAGCTGCCTGCTGATGCACCAATCGCGAATGTTGCGCATCCAATCTAAATAGGTAGAGGCGTAGCGCTCCGGTATGAATTGCACCCGCTGTTCTTCTACAACTTCAATGGCCGGTTGTGCCAGCTCTTTCATGGATAGATACCACTGATCGGAGAGCAGCGGCTCGATTACTGTGTGGCATCTTTCGCAGTGTCCCACACCGTTCAGGTAGTCTTTCTGCTCTACCATTTGCCCGGCTTCTTCCAGGGCCTGCACCACTTCTTTGCGCGCGGCGAAACGTTCTTTGCCGTGCAAGAAAGCGGGAACGAAGTCGGAATTATTGAGTTTGCCGTGCTGGTCAATGACCACCGGTCGGTCGAGGTTGTGTCTTTGACCCACTTCGAAGTCATTGGCGTCATGGGCGGGGGTGATTTTCAGGCAGCCGGTACCGAAGTCGCGCTCAACGTAGCTATCGGCGATGACGGGAATTTCTCTACCGGTGATGGGCAGGAGCACCGACTTGCCGATGTAGGCTTTGTAACGGTCGTCCTCGGGGTGAACCGCCACTGCCACGTCGCCGAAGAGCGTCTCCGGTCTTGTTGTGGCTACGACGAGTCCGTCGTCTCCGTCCTTCGACTTATATTTGATGCAATAGAGATGACCTTTGGTTTCTTCGTGCTCCACTTCCAGGTCTGAAAGGGAGGTCAGGCAGCGGGGGCACCAGTTTGTCACCCGGTTGCCGCGGTATATGTGCCCTTCTTTAAAGAGAGTAACGAAGGCTCTGTAAATTGCTTTCACATAGTTTTCGTCCATGGTGAAAGCGACGCGGTCCCAGCAGAAACTGACACCCAGGCTCTTGTACTGAGCCATAATCTGGTTACCGTACTGGTTGCGCCATTCCCAGACCTTTTCTATGAAGGCTTCGCGACCCATCTGATGGCGATTCTTGCCCTCGGCCTTGAGTTTGCGTTCCACCACCATCTGGGTGGCGATGCCGGCATGGTCGGTTCCGGCTTGCCAGAGCACGCTGTAGCCCTGCATACGCTTGAGGCGAATCAGAACATCTTGAATTGTTCCGTTCAGGGCATGGCCCATATGTAAATTGCCTGTAATGTTGGGCGGTGGCAGCGCAATTGAAAAACGAGGCTTGTCAGGGTGCACGTCGAGGTCGAAAAGCTTGTTCTCGTGCCAGTAGGCGGTCCATTTCTCTTCGACCTGGCTGGGAACGTAAGCCGTGCTGGCTTTATTAGAATCCTCTTTCATGGCTTTCCCTTTTGCTTGGGCTTGAGCGCCGGTCTCGCCTGCTTGAGTCGAACTATTGGTCATTAACTTTTCTCTCGAATGCTGGGATTGATGGTCCAACAAAAGGCACCATGTCTCTTGGAAGCCCGATTATAACAGCGTGGGCCTAATACTTGGCGTGCTTGACCCTTTCTTTGGCTTTAGTTTGCAACCGTTAGCAATAAAAGTAAGTGACCATCTATCTAATGTTAGAATCTGCCTGGTCTTGAGGTGGAAACCTCTTCTTGACTACTCTTTGTCGCGCAATTTCTGGAGCAATTTGGACCGTCATGATTTCAAGCAATGATTTTCGTACCGGCGTCACCATCGAATACAACAACGGGATCTGGCAGGTTGTTGAGTTTATGCACGTCAAACCAGGAAAAGGCGCCGCTTTTGTTCGCACCCGTCTTAAAAACGTAGAAACGGGCAATGTGCTTGAGCAGACTTTCCGTGCCGGTGAAAAACTGCCCACCGCTAATATTGAAAAGTCCGAATTCCAATATCTTTATAGATCCGGTGAAAATTACACCATGATGGATCAAGTGTCCTTCGAGCAAATGGAAATGTCCGCCAACCAGATAGGTTCCACCGTGGAATTCATGAAGGAAGGTCTGGAAGGCATCACCGTGTTGCGCTACAACGACCGGGTCATCGGCGTTGAGCTTCCCAACACTGTGGAACTGGAAGTGACGGAAGCTGCTCCCGATGAGCGCGGCGATACCAGCTCCGGCGGCGGCAAGCCCGCTACTCTCGAGACCGGTGCCACTATTACAGTGCCTTTCCACATCAAAGTCGGCGACAAAATCAAAGTGGACACCAGAAGCCGTAAGTACTTGACCAGAGTCTAAGCATTTTCCTTTCGGAGCGAGCAACAGAGATTACTTTCAGGACGAGAGCAGTGAAAATAGATTTGCAACAGATCAAGGAGCTATTGGGCATCGTCAGTTCTACTGACGTGACAGAGCTGACCATTGAATTTGGCGATCAAAGAATTACGGTTAAGAAGGAAAAGCAATTGGCCACTGCCTTTGAATTTCCTGTAGCCAGGGACGTTCGACCGGTGACCATGAATATGAGCCCGGCCGTGATGAATCTTGAGTCGGCTTATGCTGCTTCCGCGCCGCCGGCGGCACAGCCTACCGTTGCCGCTAAGCCCGAGAAAGAGAAGGTAGAGGCACCGGCCGTCAGTCATGAAGATAATGGCTCAGCCAACACCGTGGCTATTACTTCTCCCATGGTCGGCACTTTCTACCAGTCTCCTTCACCTACTGCTTCCGCCTTTGTGAAAGTGGGCGATCGCATCAATGTCGGTCAGACAGTTTGTATTATCGAAGCCATGAAACTGATGAACGATCTGCCCTCGGAAGTGAGCGGCAAAATAGTCAAGATCTGTGTCGACAATGGCACCACCGTGGAGTACGGTCAGACGCTCTTCCTCGTTGATCCCAAAGGCTAGAAACAAGGCTAAATCAAAGGCTTACCGGATGAAGATTGAAAAGGTATTGATTGCCAATCGCGGCGAGATTGCCCTGCGGGTGATCAGAGCTTGCCGCGAACTCGACATTAGGACAGTGGCTGTTTATTCTCAGGCTGATTCCGAGTCATTGCACGTCAAATTGGCCGATGAAGCCTACTGTATCGGACCGCCCCAGAGCGTTCGCAGTTATCTGCATATACCGGCCATCATTTCCACGGCGGTGGTAACCGGCGCTGATGCCATTCATCCCGGCTATGGTTTCCTTTCCGAGAAAGCCAATTTCGCTGAAATCTGTGCCGTGCACCAGATCAAATTCATCGGCCCCAGTGCCCATGCCATTAACTCCATGGGCGATAAGTCTACCGCCCGGGAATCCATGCGCAAAGCCGGCGTGCCAGTAGTGCCGGGCAGTCACGGTCTTATTACCGATGACGATGAGGCGATTCGCCTGGCTTCCGAGATTGGTTATCCGGTCATCATCAAGGCAACCGCCGGTGGTGGCGGTCGCGGTATGCGTATCGCTGCCGATGAAAGCCAGTTGGCCAATGCACTTGCCTCAGCTCGCTCCGAGGCTTCGGCTGCTTTCGGCGACGGCGGCGTTTATATCGAAAAATACTTGCGCCCCATTCGGCACGTTGAAATTCAAGTAATGGCTGATAGCTTCGGCAACTGCATCTATCTGGGCGAGCGCGATTGCTCGGTGCAAAGACGGCACCAGAAGTTGATTGAAGAATCCCCCAGCCCGGCCCTCACTCCCGAGCTGAGAGCCCGTATGGGTGAGGCTGCCGTTTCAGCGGCAAAAGAGATAGGTTATGAAGGCGCCGGTACCGTAGAGTTTATTCTGGCCGGGCAAGATTTCTATTTCATGGAAATGAACACCAGGATCCAGGTTGAACACCCTGTTACCGAGATGATTACAGGTTTTGACTTGATCAAAGAGCAGATTCGAGTAGCCTCCGGCGAGCCACTTTCCTTGCGGCAGGAAGATGTCACCTTCAATGGTCATGCCATAGAATGCCGCATCAATGCCGAAGATCCGGCTCGCAACTTCCTGCCTTCACCGGGACGGGTAGACGCTTACATAGCTCCCGGCGGTCCCGGAGTGCGCATCGATAGCCACTGCTATCCCGGTTATGTAATTCCGCCTTATTACGACTCTCTGGTCAGTAAGTTGATAGCCTGGGGGCGTGATCGCGACGAAGCCATTCAACGCATGCAAAGGGCTCTTGATGAGTATGCCGTGACGGGTATTAAGACAACCATACCTTTTCATCAGGAAGTTCTGGCGCATCCGGTTTTTCAGGCCGGTGATGTAACCACCGACTTCATCGAAAAACATATGACCCCTGAAAGAAGCAAAATTACGTTGTAGAATAGAGCTTGCCTGTGGGGCTCCGTAGCTCAATGGTGGAGCGTGCGACTCATAATCGCCTGGTTACTGGTTCGAATCCAGTCGGAGCCAAATTCTTATCTTAGGTTCTTATCTTAGAAGAACATCTTTGACCGTGCGTTTCATATCTCTGAAAGTATTCGAGATATGTTCGCTCAGTTCTTCACTGCGTTGTCTGGCGTTGACCAGTTTCAACTGGGTGCTGGCCAGGTATTTGTCGTCGGGTTTGCCTTTGGAGCGAGCATAGGCTTTCTCCACCTGTTCAAGCTGGCTCATGGCCCTTTCCAGGTTGTGAGTAATATCCTTTTGCAGGCGCTCAGACTCAAGCAGGAAGAAGCCGGCAGAGCCTTTGCCGTGAGAGAGGTTTAGAAGCATTGTCTCTTCCCTGGTGAATTTCTGTCCCAGGAAGGTTTCCTGGGCTGCAGCCAGGGGCATTTTTGCCGTCAGAAGACCCAATAGAAAGGAAAAGGCAAAAGTCGTACCAATAACTTTGATCAGAGTCGATACTTTGATCGTAATTTGTGCCAATTTTCCGCCCTCACACTGGTCCTCAAGCAGTAGTATATACGTCATGGCTTTTACAAAACAGTATGCGAGTCTTGATGGCAACCGGCGCGGTCGTGGCAACGGCGCTATTCATAGCTATTTGCCGAGGCGAAGGTCCTGCTTAAGCCTCAATAATGTATTTCTGAAAGTGAAACAGGCTTCCCTGGCTGCTTTGTCTCTGCTTGCCCTCTCTTTTCTCTTGCCGCTGTCGGCGACCGCTCAAAATGACAGCAGTGGTTTTGCCCTCACTACCCCCATTTCCGATCAGCCGGCTCGCTCCAGTTCCGACCTCAATTTAGAGACCGTGAGCAGTCACGACCTCTTTATCAGTGCCTCTGCCGATGCCGCCGCCGGTCGACTGGAGTCGGCCGTGCTCAAATACAAAGAAGTTGTGCGTCGAGAACCAACCAATGTTTCCGCCCGCAATAATCTGGCCGTTTGTCTCAAGCTACAGGGCAACAAAGAAGCGGCTTTGCAGGAATTTGAGAAGACCCTGGCCCAGAGTCCCAATCAGCCGGAACTCTACAACAATTTGGCCACCAGTCAGATTGCTCTTGGTAAATATGATCAGGCTCTCGATTCACTCTATAAGGCTTTGCGCCTGAAGCCGGATTTTTCCGATGCGCACCGCAATCTGGCCCATGTGCTTTCCCTCAAGGGCGACAATGAGGGGGCGGTGACTGCCTATCAGGAGGCAATTCAGGAAGCCGGTGCCAAATGGCAGAAAGCAGCGCCCTCCGACCAGGTTAATGGTGAAGATGCCAAGTCTACGGAGCCCGATGCAGATGTAAAGCTTCCGTCAGATGCCGCTGCCAGAGCCCAGCTTGGTGATTTGCACTATGAATTGGGAGATTGCCTGCGCCTGGTGCGCCGCTTTGAACAGGCTCTTCTTGAATACAAAACCACGCTCAAACTTTGTAGTCAGTCCTCGGATGATTTTAAAGAGTCGGTCAAGCTCAAATGTGCCAAATGCTACGAGGGTATGGGGCGCTATGAGGAGGCCCGGCAGATACTGAATGAACTACTGGAGAAATCGCCCGATGACACCGATGCCCTTAACTGTCTGGGGGTGGTGCTCTGGCAAATGAAGCAATTGCCTGAGTCTGTCTATGTGCTGGAGCGAGCCCTCAAACTGGAGCCCGCCTATCCGCAAGCGAGAAACAATCTGGGCATAGCCCTTTATGAGCTGAAACGCTACGACGAAGCCGTAAATGTCTGGAGGCAGGCTCTCAGCCTCAAACCTGATTATCCCGAAGCTCATTACAATATGGGCGTGGCTCTCTATCAATCGGGGCTATACGACCAGGCCGTGGAGGCTTATAAGGAATGTTTGACCTATGCCCCCAATGACGCAAACGCTCATAATAATTTAGGTCTTGCTCTTTTACGTCTGGGAAACAAGGCGGAAGCGCTTGCCCAGTGGCGTAAAGCCATTGAGTGCGATGCCAATTGCGCGGAAGCTTATACGAATTTAGGCAAACTTCTAAAGGAAACCGCGGTACAACCTCAGTAATGACAAGTGATCATGAGATGTGAGACTTGTGAGCGGCATTTAAGTCAATTGCCGGTGGGTGGAGTGAAAAGGGGAATCAAATAGAGCAGGCTCAATATGGAAAACGGTGTCGATAAATTCAACTTGAGTGAAGTCTTGCAGCAGGTCGGTAACGCTGCCTACAGTATCTCCTGTCACATCATCTTCGATCTGGCTGTGCACGGCCTGGCTATTGCCCTGTTCATGCTTACAATCGGGCTTATCCTCGCCTCCATGCGGCACAGGCTGAGCGGGCCGTTTCTGGTTGTCGGTCGCAAACTTGGTCTGGTCTGCTCCATCGGTGCCGTACCCGGCGTAGTTACCCTGATCAGCAGTCACAGTTTGCCCCCCGTTGGTGTCTATAACATCAATTCGCTTGGCTACATCTGTCTCTGGAGCCTCATTACCGCACATATGCTGGGCGAAGAGACCAATTATCAGTGGACGGTCAAGAAGGACGGTCCGGTCAAACCAGCAGAACAAGGCAGCGGTGAACCTGTGGAGGCGGAAACTTCCCTTGCCGCCCAGCCGTCTGAAACTGAAAATGTGCCGGTGGGTCGCTAGGCTGCATTATTTCAACATTTAGCTCTTCCTAAGTTCTTGAGCTAAACTGTAGATAGCCGGTAGCAGACGCAGATAAGCTTAAAAAAATGGCGACAGAGCCTGCAAAATAACCGGCAAGATTCCTCATGGAGGCTAATGCTATGACCCAACAACGTCAATATTCATGGCTCCTTGCCTCCACAGTGCTGGCCGGGCTTCTCAGCTTCAATCCGGCGCCGGCGCCGGCTCAATGGCAGACCGGGCAGCCGTCTGCGCCCAGCTTACCCCTGGGTGTGGCACCACCTGGTACCAACTATGCACCGGGTCTGATGAATCCGGTCACATCTCCCTATCCCGGGCAGAACGGCCTCGGTTACATTCCCTCTGCAACTCTGGGTGGAATTTCCAATCCTTATCCATACCCTGTCAATCCCATGTTCAATTGTCCCTACGGCGTGCCGGGCTATATTAATGCCCCTGTGCCCATAGGCGGCGGCAATTTCAGTTTTCGCCTTGGCAATATGAACTGCAATCTCTGGAAAGCTCCGTCCGGCTACTATTACCCCTACAGCCACGGTTTCGGTGGGCTGGGGCTTGGTTATGTGAACACCATTTTCATCGCCCCCAATTCCCAGGAACCGCCTGTAGCCAAGCAACCACCTGTGTCCGTGCAGTTTACCGATACCTTTAAGTTCCTCGACGATGCCCGCAAAGACCAGAAGCTTTCCGATAACGACTATGAGAGCTTGAAGCGCCGGGCCACCGACATACAAAAGAAAGAGCGCAGCTATCGCATAGCCCAGGGCGGTGTCCTTGATACCGATGTTGAAAATGAGATCAGGCGCGATCTAGATAATCTCGCCAATGAAATTGCTTCCAGGGTGAAAAACTAAACAGTCTAAAGTAGGCTGGCCAGTTGATAGCGGTCTGAAAACCGTTCCAGAATAATGCGCCGCAGGTCTTCCTGTACTGCCGATAGGGCCTTGGTGGCGTCGATAACGGCGAAGCGCTTGGGTTCTTCCTGCACCAGACTCAAGTAGCCGTTGCGCACCTTGTGGTGGAATTCGATGGCTTCCCGCTCCAGTCGGTCGTGACCGCCTGGATGCAGCCTGCCGAGCCCTTTTTCGCTCTCCAGGTCAAAGAGAATAGTCAACTCCGGTTTCAGCCCCTGGGTGGAAATATTATTCAGCTCAGTGATGATCTTCATGTCAATGCCGCGGCCAAAGCCCTGGTAGGCAATAGTCGAATCGGTATAACGATCGCAAATCACCAGTTTGCCTTCCATCAAAGCCGGCATAATCAGCTCATGCACGTGCTGGGCCCGGTCTGCTTGATAGAGTAAGAGTTCAGCCATGGGTGAAACGGAACCACCCGGGCCAGCAGGATGCGTCTGATTTGTTTGCCCAGGGGAGTGCCGCCCGGATCTCTTGTAATCAGATGGGGTATGCCCAGGGCTTCCAACTTGCTGGAAAGAAGCTTCACTTGCGTGGTTTTGCCAGCCCCTTCCGGACCTTCCAGGGTGAGAAAAGTACCTGGGTAGGCTCTGCCGCTTGTCTTGTTGGTTGCTTCCGTGCTTGCTTTTGAGGTTGCCATAGTTCCGAGTGTTTGCTAAGTCATTCTCTGGACTGCCGTATTCTTTGAGCAATCTAAATTATTGTTGCATAAATGCTATGATTGCCTGACTGTTGGGAATTTTCTAAGAAGCCTCAGGAAGACCTGCTTTAGCGGCTTCAGGGCATTCTTGTGCCGGTTTTATCGCCGGAATTTATTTATTTAATAGATAGAGCCAAAATTTCCATCACTGTCTAGCAACTGAGATTCCAGTAGAAAATAAGAGAGGTTCTTGTCATGGCTCAGACCCTAACGGCTCCCAAAGTCAAGGTGGATCGCAAATGGCAACTTTTTATCGACGGTAAGTTTGTGGATGGCGCTTCCGAGCGCACCCTCGTCAATCCCGCCGACGGCAAACCCCTGACCAAAGTGGCGGAAGCCGGACCCAAGCAGGTAGAAGCGGCCATCAAAGCGGCACGCACCGCCTTCGATAAAGGCCCCTGGCCCCGTATGTCCGCTCTTGAGCGGGCCAATATGCTTTTCAAGATTGCCGATATCATCGACAAGAACGCTGAAGAATTGTCCGAGTTGGAGACTTTGAACGGCGGCAAGCCGCTGCGTGAAGCTCAGTACGATATCGCCGATACGGCCAACTGCTTCCGCTATTATGCCGGTCTGATCACCAAGCCCACCGGCACCACCGTTGACGTGCCGGCACCTTCGGTAACGTCTATAGTGCGCGAGCCCATCGGCGTGTGCGGGCAAATCGTACCCTGGAACTACCCGCTTTTGATGGCGGCCTGGAAGCTTGCCCCCGCTCTGGCTGCCGGTAATACCTGTGTTCTCAAACCCTCCGAGTACACTCCTTTGACGGCCATTCGTCTGGCTGAGTTGCTTAAAGAAGTTGATCTTCCGGACGGTGTGGTAAACATCGTATTGGGAGACGGTCCCAAAGTCGGGCAGCCCATTGCCGAATCCAAGCTGGTGGATAAAATTGCCTTCACCGGTAGTGTCAAGACCGGCAAGATAATCGCCCAGGCCGCTCTCTCTAATTTGAAAAAAGTGACTCTGGAACTGGGTGGTAAGTCGCCCATGATTGTCTTCTCCGACTTTGATCTGGATACCGCCGTTGACTACGCTCTCTTCGCTATCTACTGCAACTCCGGTCAGGTTTGCTCGGCTGGTTCCCGCATGATTGTGGAAGAGTCTATCTATGACGACTTTGTTGCCAAAATGGCTGAGCGGGCTAAGAAAATCAGAGTTGGTCCCGGTCTTGAGGAAGATACCGAGATGGGTCCGCTCGTTTCCGAGCCCCAGATGAAGCGGGTGTTGGAGTACATCGAAATCGGCAAGAAAGAAGGCGCCAAACTCATCACCGGCGGTGAGCGCCTCAAGGGCGATAAGTACGGCAACGGCTTTTATATCAGTCCCACTATTTTTTCCAACGTCAAACCAAGCATGCGCATTGTGCAAGAGGAAATCTTCGGACCGGTCGTTGTGGTGCAGAAGTTCAAGAGCGAGGAAGAAGCTGTTGAACTGGCCAATGATTCCGATTACGGTCTGGCCGGTGCTGTTTTCACTAAAGACATCACCCGCGCTCATAAGGTCGTAAAACAATTGAAGGCAGGCATCACCTGGGTGAATGCCTACCACAATACCTACACCGAATGTCCCTGGGGCGGCTATAAGCAGAGCGGCTGGGGACGTGAACTGGGCACTTTTGGTCTTGAGGCTTATACCGAAATTAAGCAAGTCAATATCAATCTCGATCCTATTCCGGTGGGTTGGTTCGAAAATCAGGAGTAGCCGAAATAGACGGGCTTTTGGGTCTGCTCCATAAGCTGGTCTCTTGAAATAGAACCGCCGCTTTCCTCTGTTGGAAGCGGCGGTTTGCTTTCGCGCATGCCAAGTGGTTAACTCGGGCTAAGGTTGCATCCCTTCAAGAAACACCTTGGCATGCTCCTTCGTCATGTTAGAATGCTAGCCTGTTGCGACTATTTTCCAAGTGAGTAGTAAGTGAGCCTCCTTCCCAAAACTCGATTGCTACCACTGGCGGTACTGTCACTACTTCTGGTGCAGACGCCGGGGCTCTATTTCTGTCAGGCGGCCCTGGCTCAAGACGCAGGCATGGTGGCCGAGCCGAAGGCGGAAGGCAAAGCCGATCCCAGCCAGTATGTCGTCGATGAAGTGCGCATTGAAGGCAACCGACTTATTCCCACCGAAGATATTGCCGGTGTGGTCAAGACCCGCAAGGGTGATAGATTCAACCGTGAGCAAGTCATGGAAGATCTCAAGGCCATTAACGGCATGGGCTATTTCGATGACCGGGCCCTTGAGGTTAATCCAGAGCTGACAGGCAGCGGCGTACTGCTCAAAATCAGGGTGCAAGAAAACGCGCCCATTACACAGTTTTCCATTCGCGGCAATGAAGCTGTTTCTACTGAAGAGATAAGCAAACTCTTCAACGATCAGCTCGGCAAGCCGCAGAACATCAACGCACTTTCTTCCGCTATCGAGAAAGTCGAGCAGGCTTATCACGATCGTGGTTTCGTGTTGGCCAAGGTAACCGGCGTCAAGGACGACCCGGACGGTTCCGTAGAGCTGGAGATATCCGAAGGCTCGGTGGATTCCATTGAGATTGTCGGCAACCGCAAAACCAAAGACTTTATCATTCGCAATGCCATCAAACTCAAGCCCGGTTCCGTCTACAACGAGAAGCAACTAACCGCCGATCTGCGCAAACTCTACGGCAACGGCTATTTCCAAGACATACGCCGCTCCCTGGTTCCCTCTGCCGCCAATCCTGAGAAGTACACTCTCAAAGTGGAAGTTGACGAGAAGCGCACCGCGTCAGTCGGTATGGGCGGCGGTGTCGACTCCGTGGCCGGACCTTTCGGCTCCCTCAGTTTCTCCGACGGCAACTTCCGGGGTAAGGGGCAGGTCATCAGCCTCAGTTCGCAGATGGGCTCCGGCACTCTCAATAACATGAGTAATTCCATCAACAATGCCGGCACCAGTTTTATGCCTACCGGGAAAACCTATAACCTGGAAGCCACTTTTATCGAGCCCAACCTGAAGGGCACTAATACTTCCATGGCCATCACCGGCTTTGGACGCAACATGGGAAGTATGTTCATCGACCAGGCCATGCAGCGTACCCTTGGTGCCAGCGTTGTCTTCAGCAAACCGCTCAAGGGCAACTGGTCCGGCAATCTGGGTTTGATCGGCGAAAACACCACTTTGCGCAATATGGCTAATGTGGCTGAGAATCAGAGCATTTTAGGGCAGATGAGTACCAGGGCTCTGGCCACCGGACTGGCCGCTTCTGATGCCCAGGCAGCAGCCATTGCCGGTCGGTATCGAGCCGATCAGCTTAAAGGCGGTGCCTTTCTTACTGTTAACCCCTCGCTTACCCGTGATACCCGGGATAGTGCCATCGACCCCACTCGCGGCAGTTTCATCAAGCTTTCGGGCAGTCCCTCCGCCGGACTTTCAGCCGCCTTCCTGAAAGGCGGGCTGTCGGCCAGTACCTATAAGCCCATCGGCAAGAACGTCACCCTGGCCCTGAATGCCTCCGGTGGCAGTTCCCTGGGCGGTCTGCCTCAGTTCGCCCAGTATCGTCTGGGTGGCTGGAACGGTGTTCGCGGTTACCGCGCTTTCTCTGATCTGGGCACCGGTACCGGTATGCTCATGGCTACGGCTGAACTGCGGGCCAAGCTGCCTTTGCCCGACAGCAGCCCTGTTTTTAAAACCATCAAAAAGAATGTCAAAGCGGTTGCCTTTGCAGACTTCGGTCAGGTTATGGGCAATGGCGTTACCAATAGCCTGCTTTCTCGTTCCAACATGGGAGCGTCGGTTGGTCTTGGCTTGCGGGTAAATATGCCTATGGTAGGACTTGTGCGTATAGATTACGGCTTGCCCCTTGTCAGTTCCATTCTGGGCCGCACTACCCCTCGCCTCACTATAGGTTTTGGAGAGAAGTTTTAAATAGAGACAACCCGGCTTTTCAGGTGGTCATCTGCCCAATGGTGTAAACTGTGCTCTCAGGCGCATTTTATGTGTTGTGATTTAGTTCTTTGGAGAGAAGAATGCAGTACGTTCAAAAGTCTTTTGCCGTAGCCATGGGTGTGGTTGTTGCTGCCTGCGCAGCTCAAGCTCTTCCGGCACAGGCCCAAAACGCCGCTAAACCGGCTTCCACAATTGGTGTTGTGGATCGCGAGAAAGTCATTACCAGCTTCACCAAAGCTCAGAAGGCCGCTGATGAGCTGAAGCGTGTTGAAGATTCCGTGCGCAAGCTTCTGGAAGAATCCAACAAGCAATACGAAGAAGCCAAGGTAGCCAAAAAGCCTCAAGCTGAACTGGAAACCCTGCAGAAGAAACTGCAGAGCAGAATCGACGCCGAGTACAAAAAAGCCCAGTCACAGGCTCAGAGCCTGGAGACCACGCTTGAGTCCGACATCGATGCCGCCATTAAAGCTGAAGCAGATAGCCGTAAGCTTGACACCGTCTTCATGAAAGGTGCCGTGCTCCTCGGCGGAACCGATATAACCGACGGCGTTGTCAAGCGCTTGTCTCAGGTAAGCAGCTCCGGCGCTGGTACCACCAGCAAGTAGGTGCCCCAAGGTGATCGTTTGGAAGGCTTACCCGCTATTTCAGAGGGTAAGCCTTCTTTTTTCTGGCAGTCTTTGCCGTTCGAATCGTAGTTATAGTTAGTTTGTTATTGCACTCGAGCTGCCTAAAACAGGCAAGCTCTCAAGATCAGTCAGGAGGTCTTATGAGACTCCCCCAGGAAATGAGCCTCGCTCAAATTGCCCAGATGCTTGGTGGCACCGTCCATGGAGACGGGCAAATAAAAGTAAGTACCGTTTCCCCCTCCCCAGTTCATGCCGGCGAAGACGATCTGGCCTTTGTCTTCGATAAGCAACTGGTGAAGAAACTGCCCCAGTGCAAAGCAAAAGCTGTGTTGGCTCCAACCGGCACCGAAAAAGACTATCCCGAGCGTACCTTCATTCTGGTGGATAGACCGAATCTGGCTATCCAGAGGATTCTCACGGCTCTCAAACCCAAGCGCTATACTCCGCCGGCCGGCATACACCCCACCGCCATCATCGACCCGTCTACTGAGATTGGCGAAGGTGTGGCTATTGGTCCTTACGTTGTAATCGGACCGAAGTGCAAAATCGGTGCCCGCACTATCATTATGTCTCACACCGTCATTGGTGGCGAGGTTATAGTCGGTGAAGACTGCCATTTCTACCCGGCTTGCTTGATTGCCGACTATGTCAAAATCGGTAATCGCGTTATTCTCCAGCAAGGCGCCGCCCTTGGTGCAGACGGTTTCGGCTATGTCACAGAGCGTGAATCAAACCTGGAGAAAAACCAGAGCGGCCGTAAAGACTTCAGTCAGGATCCCAACCCACTCTTGAAGATCCCCCAGATCGGTAACGTGGTTCTGGAAGATGATGTGGAAGTCGGCTCTTATGCCACCATTGACCGTGCCACCATGGGCTCTACTGTTATCGGCTCAGGCTCCAAAATCGATAATCTGGTTATGATTGCTCACAACAACCGCATCGGCAAAGATGTGATGATCATAGCCAATGCCGCTGTGGGCGGCTCCTGCTCGGTGGGTGATCGCAGCGTGCTGGGCGGCAGCGCCAACCTCTCCGACCATATCACCATGGCACCGGATGCGGTTTTAGCTGGTGCTTCTGGTGCCATGCGTGATATCGGTAGCGGCGAAATTCATGCCGGTACTCCTGCGCTTCCCGGTCGCGAATTCTTTGGTCAGATTGCTGCCGTAAGGCGCATGCCCAAGGTGCTTGATGATCTCAAAGATCTGAAGAAGCGTATCGCTCTTCTGGAACAGCAGATTCTGGAGAAGCAGGTAGCTGCTAAATAAAATCGGGGCGTGCAAGAAATTCGCCAGAATTTCGCTCTGAATTGTAGATTGGCTGCTAATTGCACTTTTGTGACAGGCAGGCTAATCAGCCGAACCAATAGATTAAGACCGCGAGGACAAAATGACTAATCTTCTTGCCGAAGACATCAAGAAAGCTCTGGATCCAGGTAGCAAATTGGCTTCCTACAAAGGACGGGGTCTGACTTCTAAGCAAGATATCCTGGTGGAACTATACCGTGCCCCTGAGGGCGCCGGTATCGTCTTTTTTATGCCCAATGCTCAAGACCAGGATAAAAAAGGTCTGCCGATTTCCTTTCCGGCTAAAACATCCATGGTGGTCAATACCCTGCGCAACGTTGTGCTCGGTGTTGATCGCACCAGGCTCTGCATAGTAGAGCACTTCCTTTGTGCGGCGACCCTCTGGGGACTTGATGATCTCTATGTTTATGTGGACGGTCCGGAAATGCCTCTGGCCGACGGCAGTGCTGAGTTCTGGATCAAGCTGTTTGAGGAAAATGGTATTGAGCGCCGAGCCATTACCTGTGATGTCACCTTGCCCACCGCTGTTACGGTAGAGAAAGGTGATCGCTCCATAATTGCAGTTCCGGCTGAGAAGTTCTCCGTTACCTACTTGATGGATTGGAAGCATCCTCTCATCGGTCAGAAATGGCAGAGCTGGGATGTTTCAAGGGATATCAAGGAAATCTATGAGGCCCGTACCTTCGGCATGCTCAAGGAGCACGAGATGCTTGGGCTCGACAAAGACGTAGTCAGCCTCACGGAAGACGGATTTACCATGCCGCTTAAATCTGCCGATGAGCCGGTGCGTCACAAGCTTCTTGATCTTATTGGCGATCTGGCACTAATTGGCATCAATCCCCTCCGCATCAAGGCTCGCTTTATCAGTATCAAGGGCGGTCACGAGATGGATGTGGACATCGCCCGTAAACTAGCTTCCGTCCTGGGGCTCCAGTAGGAGCTCAATTTGATTTGAGATTGAAGTTTCCGGCTTGCCTGATTGCATTTTTGCTGGTGGTATTTGCCGCCTCACCGGCCCTTGCCGATGGACTCGTAAACATGGGGCACATTAGTGGCCCTCATACCAGGCTGCTTCTCACCAGTTCTCAGAAACTTTCTTTAGACAAAGGCGCCAGATCTATAGAGCTGACCGGCGCGCAGAAGAAAGCTCTTGGGCATATTGCTTCTGCAAAGAATGTAGGCAGACTTTCTGTGCTTCCTAAAACGATTCAGACCTGTACCTGTGAGTTGAGCAATGTCTCGATTAGATTGAACCGAGATTCAATTGAAGTGGCGGATAACCTACTTGGACGCACATTTGCCTCTCCCTTGGAGGTAATGTTCAGGTCACGTCAGCGCTCCTGGCAGTTGGCACAAAGGGACGCTCCTCTCTCTCAACCACCAAAGGCGGAAGAATTATTGAATGCTAGAGGCAATGAGGCAGGTACTTCTATTGAGCGGTCTATCTCGTTCTATAAGCAAGCCCTTGCCGTAAACCCAAACTATGTTTTAGCCAGGCGCAATCTGGCAAATTGTTATAGCCAGCAGGCCTGGCATAGTCTCATGGAGAAGCGTGATTCCAAAAAGGCTTGCCGCCTCTTCGAATTGGCACTAGCAAATGCCGAACCCAGTGATGAAGTATTTCGAGCGCGCACGGAGAGTGATCTCTCCTTTGCCAGGTCATTGGGGGACCGCTAACGAGGTTTCTTAGTCTTTGCAAAGAGAGCGGTTTCTTGCCAGCAGACCTTTGAGGAATTGCGGCAAAAGCGCTTCTTTAGTGCAGGCGGAATTTCCCGGGTCTTTACCCTCAAAGTCGTAATAGTAGTAGCGACCCTTAACTTGAAACTCCAGGAGATAGTGTCTGGCTGCCGGGATCATTTCATAGGAGATGTACTTGTTCTTAGCGTAATAGCTTTCAGCTTCTTCCAGCAAGGAGTTCAGCTCAGCTACCTGGCTTCTGGATATTTCAATCTTCCGGCTTTGCAAGGCTATCTTTGACTCATTGCCTGATTCACTATCCGCGAAGGGAAATTCAGGTTCGCTGCTGATTGTGGTGTATTTTAACAGCGTACCTTCTTCAGTCAGCCGCTCATGAAAGCAAGATACGGCACTGTTCAAGCCGGGACCAATTACCAGGAGTCGGTAAAGGAACTTGGGATTGGTTTGATGACAGAGAGGCTTTTCTTTCATGAGAATTAGAACTCTGGTGGCTCGCCCATTCAGGAATTCATTGCAGCGTCCCGGCAGGTAGAGATCGGTTACCCGCTTTTCCAGCGCCTCTAGAGGTAGGCTGGTTGGGCAGCCGCTCGCTTTCCAAAGGATCTGGGAAAACCGGTTGGGGGAAAGTCCGGCAAAAATAGAGAGCAGCAGCCAGACAATTATTAGCGGTCCGAGTTGATACTTGAACCAAGGTTTCACATTTAACAAGATTACTGAAGTGAGCACTGGCACTAGGTAAAGAGGGATACTGAGATACTCCCGGGGAATTAGACCCGGGTTGATAAAGTCAGTTTGCAGGCATGCTCTGCTAAAAAGTGCCACTGCCATAATGTAGGTCGCAGTCCACCAGATGGGCGCCGTCCAAATTATGATAAGCTGCCATAGTGGCGGCTTATCTTCAGCTTCCGGCTTGACCTCTTCCATCGTGCTCTCGAAATCCATTTACTAAGGCGTCTATCCTTACAGTTTACCCTGAGGATGTTATGAGCAATGACATTGACCTTGCCCGCACCTTTGACCAGACTGTACAATTTTGACTTGAAATATCCTTCAGTCAACTGTTTACCTTCACCAATGAATGATTCTCTACTTTCCTCGGATGCTTATCTGGCTCTGGTCGAGCAGATTTACGCCGTCATCAGGGGAGAGCAGGGACTTCTAGATGGATGCAGTAAACTCTGGCGGCTTGCCGATCAACTGGGTGTACTTTTTGAGTTGCACATGGAGTGGTTTATCGAACTGGAGCTGAAGCTGGATCAGGCGCTTGCAGGTATTGATCAGACCACAAGGCTGTCGATTCGTCAAAAGTTCGAAGGAGAGGTTTTCCGTGATGCGAGTGCCAAGCTTGAGGCGCTGCTTCTTGAACTGGAGGAGCCGGTTTACTCGCTTTCCTTTTATGCCCGCGCTTGTTTGGAAGCTCCCGAGCCCAATCTCGCTGATCTCTTTTCTCTAAGCGCGGCAATTCTCGAGCTTGAATTGGGGGAGGTTGAACCGTTTAAGATTATTGTTCAGGAACTCTCTGAAATTGAAGACCTACCTCATGATTCTGATGCCCACCTCTGGCACCCTCAACTGCTGAATAAAAAGCAAGATGCAAATCGTGAGATGCTGAGGAAGTCAACGAAGGAACTTCAGCGCTCTTGTCGGGAAATTCTTGCAATGGCCCCCTGCTTCTGTAGTCAGGTGATGCAAGGGGACCGTGCTGTCCAAGATACTTAGCTACGGTTTCAACCATACTCCGTTTACGCAGTCGAATGTGATGCCTTGCGCAGAACCTTGGAGAGTATGCAGAAAGTGTTGAACTGCTGGGTTTGCAGGATCTAGATCTGTCATCGTAGCATCTATGATAATAGCCTTATCCGTAACTTTGGTCGGGTTGTTTGCTGACGAAACATCCAGGCGTGCGTTGCAATTTCTGAGCTTCGCAATTGACTCCTTTGGTAACAGTTTCTGCTTCTCTGCCTCGGCGGCAAGTTCTCGAATTTCTTCTATCGATTCTGGTGAATCGTTGATAACCACTACTAATCCCATTGGTTTCTTAACTCGAACAAGCTTAAATATACCTCCCTGTGGTAAAGGTACGTCTTCCGCCTTTGCGTTTGCTTCGTTCGATGATTGATTGATAATAACCGCAAGTTTTCTTGTATCTAATTGAATCTCCCTCGAATCATAAATCACCATCGCTGATGCAATTGGTGAGCCTATGTCTGGAAAGGGACAAGGCTTGTCCTTTGCAGGTGCCATAAACAGACTAGCCACGCTTCCTATGATAATCACACTGGCTGCAATGCAAAAAGGTATAAGTGGGAGCTTCGAATTAGTCATTTTGTTCTTAAGTCATTCTTGTCATTCTGAACACTTCAGGCTCATTATAACCCTGTTACTATCAGTCGGATCGTCCTTCCTTTTCTCCGGCATGCCCCGTAAGAGAGAAGTCATACTAGTTGCCTGAACTTTAGAGCGGATGGACTTGCATGTCTGAAGTAGCAAGACCCTAAGGAGTATCGGCGGAATCATTGTACGAGAGAGAAGAGAAAGTCTGGCAGGAGGGAGATTACAATCCTAAGTTCAAGAAAAAGAAGGTCCCGACTGGTTTCTGGAGGTATTACCGAGAAGATGGCAGCCTATCCTGCATCTCCAATTTTGATTCCGATTGAGAGCCGGGGGCACGGTTGAACCCTGCCTCCGGATGGCAGTCTAGCCAGCCGTGGTGAAGGGAAGAACGGCTGCCGAAATGGACATTTCGTTTTTGTCAGGAGTGAGGGCGAAAGTCAGGAGTACTATCCTGCAGATGACAAAACTTGGCGCTTTGAATTTGACAGCCTTAATGACTGGACGGAGGAAACTGAGAAGTGATTTCTCAAGGATGGGTGTCAATCTACATCACGAGGCGTTTCCCTTGAAGATGCTTTCGCCGCCCTCTCCGTTAAGTGTTATGATGTATCTAGCGTATCCCTTCGGATTCCTTGAGCATGCAGGAAGCTATAAAGACTTTCTCGATTGGGTTCTGGAAACTGCTGATTCTGGCAATTCTTTTGTTTGGCGGCTGGGAAGCCTATGGCTGCTATAAAACTGACATGGGAAGCACACATAGAGCTTGGACTCTTCAAGTTATCCTTGGTGGCATTCTTGCCTTTGGAACAGTTGTTGCCGCTACTCCAGCGATATTGATGACCAGAAAAAAACGAAAAGTATTTGCTATTGCCATAATCTTAATCTGTGCAGGGTTGGCACCGCTTGCTGTGAGATTGCTGTGGCGTCCTTTTTACACACATTTTTGAAAGCTTTCGCACCTAAGGAAGATTTCTTGAAGCTTTAGTTTATTTGGGAAAGTTTGCCGCCCCTAAACTAGACCGCAACTGCCGTGTGCTGCTTGTAAAGCCTTAGTGCGACTCGCAAGAAGAAACCTCAGTTGCCAGGTATCGGTTTTCGGTATTTTGAGCGTAAAGAATGGTTCAAAGAGCAGGCGAATTAGCCGTTACTGACAGCTGCGAAATCACAGCCCAGAAAAATCAAGTCGCGCTAGAAGAACCAGTATCCTGCACGGGTGTTTCAGAAACTTGGTCAAGCTCGGGAATCTCCCTGACGAGCACTCCTTCACGAATGACAACAAACTCAGTTCGGGAGCGCGCAGCAAGCTCTCTCGGCTTCTTGGCGGACCTAATAAGTGCTGCCGTAGCACCCTGCATATCCGAGTCTGATTGGATTGAGCCCTTTTCTTTCAGTTGTTCTCACCCTCCTCTAACAGTAATCGCACATCTCCACTGTTATCGTACAGTCGCCATAAATCGACTTCGATCTTGTATTCTCTAAGTTCCTGCAAACGTCCACGCCTACGAGCTTAAGGCCAGAAGCTGATCGCCTGCCGTTGCCTGCGTAGATGTTCCTGTGCCATACTTCAGTGCGGCTCTCAAAGGCATAACCTATGTTTGAAAGATTTACCCGAAATGCAATCCAGGCTATCGTTCTGGCTCAGGATGAATGTCGCAGCAGTGGGCAGGCGCTCGTAGGAATTGAGCAGTTGCTTGTGGGCTTATTGGCGCTTGGTGAGGGGCTGGCCTTTGAGGTCTTGAGCAGTCGAAACATTACCCTTGCAGCCGTTCGCGCCTTGCTTAATGGCTCAGTTAGCGGTGATAGTGCCGCTATTGGCGGTGAAGTTCCGCTTGCCGCCCCGGCCGAGCAGGTTCTTGTTCAGGCCTCGCTGGAAGCTGCCGAGCTGTTCAATGAGTCCACCGGTACCGAGCACATTTTGCTGTCCTTGCTGAGGGAAGATGTTGTCTTGAGGTTATTCGAGAAGTTAGCTGTGAGCGCCGAAGAGCTTAAGAGCGAGGTGTGGCAATCTCTTTTGACCAGTCGCCTTAGTGCCTGCAACGAGCAGGAAGAGCGGTCTCTCATTTACGGGCAGATCGGGCGTCTGTATTATTTTCTAGGGCGCAGGGAGGATGCTGTCGATGCTTACAAAACGGCATTGAATCTCCCGGGCGGGCAGGTTTACGGCCAATATCTAAATCAGTGCCTTGGCGTTGAAGCCTGAGCCTTTCGCTGCTCAGTTTTTTGTGGCATGATGCTTCTATGGTGGGGAGGATGCTGCTTTGAATAAGCTAGTGAAAGAGTTGCTACCCGCATTGTTTACTGTTGCCGGGTTGGCCGTGTTTCTGTCCGCCTGGAATCAACTGCCCGAGACTGTGCCCATTCATTTTGGCGTGACCGGGCGTCCGGATGGCTATGGCCCTAAGATAGCCCTGGCCATGTTGCCTGTGATCAGCATCATTATGTATATATCCCTTAGTTTTGGTGAAGCCTCCAATCGTTTTAATATCCCCTGGAAGCTGACCGATGAAAACAAAGAGGCGCTGCTGGCCCACTGTCGAAAACTTCTCTGGTTAATGAAAGTGCATACTTCCGCCTTGCTGGCTTATATTCAGTGGAAGGCTGCTGAAACGGCTCTCAGTCGAGCTGATGGGCTTGGCGCCTGGTTCGCTCCCGTTTTTCTTGGGGGCACGTTTCTGATCATAGGCTGGTTTTATGCTCGGGGAGTGCAACTGGCAAAGAACTCCTTCGGCGATGTTTGAGTGAAAATCGGTCTTTGGTGCGGTAATTCTCGCGGGCAGTTTTTCTATTGACGTTTTAGCGAGACTAACTTTAGCGAGACCAACTGGCAAAGCACTGGTTAATGGAAGGATAAATTATTGTGCTGGATGGTAGCCAAGCGGCGCGTGTGATTGTGTTTTGCCACTATCATTTAGGTTAGTCATAGTAGCGAGATTTTTTGTGGCAACTCAATCAGACTCAAATAAGGCTTGCGCCAAATTGGCTATCTCTGTTTGTGCAGGGCTTCTGGCGATTTTGACGATGCTTTTCTCATATTCAGGTGAGCCTGGCTACGCTGGTGTAGCATTTAAGGGTAATAACCAAGGGGAGCAGGATCTTCAAACCTATCTCTTTCTCTTGAATCAGAGTCAGGCGAATCAGACGCAGGAGTCCCCGAAGAATAATCCGCCGCCGCCGCCACCCCCTACCTCTCCTCCTCCTCGTGAAGATGATTAGAGGTCATTAGAGGTCCTTTAGACTACCTCAGGGCTTCTGTCTTCTGTTCGAGCATTGTCAGCGATACCATTTTGAAAATGGAGTAAGGTCATTGTAGAAATTGACTCTCTCTCCTGGTGCGATTCTTGTATTGAGTTTAGTTAGAAGCTTGATTCTTCCATTGCGGTCCACGATGGTGGATGGTCCGGTGGTCGTGCAGAAGGCTAGCTCTCTACCGGTCTCTGCCGCTCTAAATACACAAAATGCCAGCATCTGGCTACCGACCATGGGTGTGTCGAACCAGGTGGTATTGCTGCAATCTACCAGCAATTGAGCACCCTGCCTTACTGTTTCAGTGACCAATTCAGGTGAGACCACCTCCAGACAGATCAGGGCACCCAACTTGCCGTCGGCAAGCTTGAAGATCGTTGGTTCGCAGCCGTTTACCAGAGATTCTCCCTGGGGCGTGCCGTCTGTTTTTGTGGTTCCAAACGGCAGTCGACTGATTACCCAGGGCATGTATTCGCCAAAGAGAACCAGCATGCGCTTTCTGTAGACATCATCCAGCATCTTTCCGTTCTTGGAAAAAGCGTAGACCGCATTGTATTCCCGTCCGAGTTTGTCTGCATCCAGCCCGCCCACAATCCAATCTTGTTGGTAAGAGCGGGCAAGACCGGCTACGCTAATTCTTCCCAGGGGCATTTGAGAAAAATGCATCGGCATAGACCACTCCGGCCAGAGGCAAATACTTCCGGGCGGTGCTTTTGAAACGAGGGCCATGTAATTGTCCATCACTTGCTTTATGTTTGTGCCGGAGCGATTTATGACGGCATTGCCTTGCAAGAGCACTAAGTTACAATTCGACAGCGGCGACGGCGCAGCCGGTTTGAGGAAGAGGTAAGAGAGGGCGGCAAGCGGCAGTAACAGCAGTGCTCCGTAACACTGTCCTCTGTTCTTGCTGACCAGATGCAATCGCCTGTTGCATGCAAAATACAGGCAGAGGTTTGTCAGAACAATTGCCGCTCCGAGCCCGATACCACCAGTGGTGCTCAAGAGTGGCAGCAGGTAGCTCTGCTTGTATTGAGAGTATTCCACCATAGTCCAGGGAACACCGAATAGTATGGGGGCGTTACCAATTTTGTTGAAGAGTAGCACCCAGCTCAAAGGTATGAGGAGCGGCACAGTGCTTAGCAGTCGGCTGCGGCAGAGCCTTGAGAAGACGGCAAAGATGAGGGACTGATGCAGGCATACTATGAGCACTAGCCCTATTTTCAAAAATATCGGACAGTTTTGGCTGGGGTGAATATTGAAGAGCCAATGCAAATAAGTAAAGTTGTATGCGAAGCCAAACATCAGTGACTGCAGCGCTGCAGTCTTATGGCTTGTTGCCGAGTAGATAAGGAAAAAGAGCGGTGCGATGGCGCACCAGGCAAGATACCACTGGTCGTGACCTGGGGCTGACAAACCCAGGATTACACCGCACAGGATGGACAGAGCAGAAGCTGTTTTGCAGTTGGTACCGCTGAATTCAGTTTCGCCGCACCTTTCTGCCGGCGGTGCGGCTGTTCTTTCAGTGGTATTCGGGAGGCTTGTCACTACTTTTCCAATACTTGCCAACCTGTTCATAGTAGTTGGAATGGGCTGCAAATGCGGTAGCGCCAGGCTAACATTCTGTTAATGGCGGCAGCGGCGGCCGCACCTGGCGTGAAGAGTGTGGTTGAGAAGAGGCGTGAAAAAATGTGCAGTTCAGGTAGTCAAGCTCCGTAAGCCCAATTGCCTCGGTTATATTAATTGTCTGGTGTCGCGATGCGGGAATTTTGGTGACTCGATTGATCTGGAATCTGTTTTCTGTAAGAGGGCTGCTGGCAACAAGTGCAGGCGCTCTCGTATTCTTGATGATGCTTGCTTCCTATTCTGCACAGCCGGGCTATGCCGGTGTCGGCAGTAAGGCACCAGGTGTTTCCGAACAGTATCTGCAATCTCAGCTTTACTTTGCTTATAAGGCCAGGCTAGAGGGTCAGGCCGCTCAACAAGCCCAGGATAATAAGCCTGCTCCAGCTCCCGCTCCAACGCGACCCCCCACGGGGCCGCCTCCATAAGACCAGAGCAGGTCATAGATTTCGGTCTCCGGCAAAGAGCGTATTTGTTTGCCGGAGACTAGCTTAGATAGAGCTAGTGAAAGAACCTTAGTAGTTTGTTTTCGCGGTCTACTTTGTATCTCCAGCCGTCCATCAGATCTTGCCCGAGGGCGCAAGCGCCGCTGCCGCCGATTAGTATGGGAAAGTTGTCTCGATACATGCCGCCGATACGGATATTTACATAGGCTTTTTTCATGGTCAGGTCGCCGCCTACTCCAGTCATGTGGATGACTTCGCCGGTGGGAACTGCTCCGAAACGGGCCGCTGAAAATTCATCGAAGATGGTGTTGGCTGCGCCAGTATCAATAAATGCTTTTGCATATTGGCTGTTGACGGTGAAAACGATGAATTCTTTACCGCCAATGATCTGTATCGGAATGTCATAGAGAGGATTTAGCTTGGCCTGTTTGGTTCCCAGGTTTTTCTTCAAATCTACCCGCCCGCCTCTGTCGTCAATTTCATACTGGTAGCCCTTTATGAAATCCTGGCCGATCAGGTTGTCACTTAAGGCGGTGCTCGTTTCCGGCATTTTGATATTGATGGTGCGGGTGAGAGTGCCCAGCTTTATCTCAGCGGGCATCACTTCGGTGGGGACTTCTACTCCCGCCCATCCACGGGTACCTTTGCCGACCTTAGCTTTGTTGAGGTCCAGTCCGGCTTCCTTTAGTTGATCTTTGTAGAAAAGTGCACTGGCGCCAGTGTCAAAGATGGCTTTGACCGGATGTCCGTTTACCATGAGGTCGACTTCCATGTGACCCTGATGACCTTTCTTGAAGTAGAAATGCGCCGTGTCCGGTAGTCTTGTTAACTCTTGCGCTAGTGCCTGGTCTGCCTCTGCAGTTGATGATTTGGGGGCCGGAGCTGTATTCTCAGCGGTTGCAGAGGCGCCGCTGGAGCCTTTGTCGCTTTGCCCTGAAGTAGATGTGGTGGCAGGAGAATTGGGCGCTACAAAGGTTGGGTCGATAGCTCTAAGAGCGGCGGCGGCTCTTCTTCCTGGCTCGGTCAGAGGGAAAGATAAGGCAGTGGTTTTGTAGCGACTCTTTGCCATGGACCAATTTTTCAATTGGTGATAACAAAGAGCATCGTAATACCAGAGTAGAGGATTGTTTTGAGTTTTTTGCAGGGCCGAATCAAAATGGCTGGCGGCTGCGGCATAATTGCCTTTGCCATAGGCCTCCAGCCCTAGTTTGTAAGCATCGTCAGCTCCCCGGGCGGCGCCGCCGAACAAAAACGTCATAACTAAGAAGGCTGCTTTCAGACCCCTGTTCGTTATGTCTTCTGTCGATCGCGGCACCGTATCTCTCATCTCTTCTTATCGCAGCGGCGGTAATTCGTGGTCAGGATCGAGAGATTTGACTTTCTTACGATCTAGTGCGGCAAGTTCCGGCTTATTCATGGCTTGATAGACTTGAGCTCGCATGCAGAGCACGTCTACGGCGTTGTTGTCTTCTTTCAGGGCTTGATTGCACGCGGCCAGCGACTTCTCGTATTCTTTTTTGCGGTAATGTATGTCGGCACGTGTATGCAGGACGCGGGTGCGCAGGTACTGACTGCACTTCGTCAGTTCCAGTTCAAGATCCTTAAGGGCTTCCATGTCTTTACCCTGCCGTTGATAGTATTCGGCCCGGCGTAAATAGCCGGGGTAAGCCTTATTCGTATCTATGGACTTTTGCAAGTCCTTGAGAGCTTCTTCTTGTTTATTGAGGCGCTCGTAGACCTCTGCTCTTTTAGCCAGGTAGGAGGCGCTTTCGTAGGTACAGGGGTTGATATCTATAGCCTGGCTGAAGTCTCTCAAGGCCTCCTCCAGGCAATTGTCTTGCAATTCCAAACTGCCGCGTGCCGCCAGGGCTCGGCTCAAGGGCAGCTTCTCGCCGGGAGTGCAGTTTTCAATCACTTTTGTGTAGTCGGAGATGGCTTCTTTGCCACTCCCGTTTTCTACCAGATAATCCGCTCGCTTCTCATAGAGTTCGTAGGCTTTGGGATTGGTGGCAATGATCTGATTGAGAGCTTCCAGTTTACTGATTTCGGTTCTCTCGATTTTGCCTTTTGGCCCTACGAAGACCTTTGCCGTGGCAATCACCTTCTCATGTTGGAGCCAGTCTGTCAGAGCTTTGTCGAAGTCCGGCGGAAACTGCGATTGGTCTGTGTACTGCTTGGTGGCTGTAAATACGGTCGGCCATTCTTCTCCGTCGACTATTGCCAGAATTCCTCGCTTTTCTCTTAAGTCATAAAACAGGAAGGCTTTGGCCCGTGCGAAGTGGGCCATGTCTGCTTTGGCTAAAAGAAAGCGGTTGTTCAGTATTTCGACGGTTTCGGGTGGTCCGCCCAGTCTGTCGTAAGCGCTATCTACAATTGAGGAACCCTTTTCTACTACGTCTTTTACATCGGGAGCAATGGACTTGAGCAGACCCACGAATCTTTTGTCGTAAAGAAGCTCGTTGGTTGAGCGACCATTGTAATTAGTCACCCAGTCTACGTCATGCTTCTTGTCTTTGTGCTTCGGCAGTGATTGCGGTTTATTGGCTCCGCTCTTCGCGGTTTTAGCCTCCAACGGTGAGAGTGTCACCAGTGACAGAACAAGCGTCAGTGTCAGGGCTAGAGAGCGACGAAGCGGCCGCCAACCGTGTTTGCCTTCTTGAGCGCTTGCCGTTGCTTTCAATGGTAATCCCTCGAACTTCTAGGTGATCAGTCGTGCTCACAGTTACTATGAAAGAATTGAGGCGCCTAAGTCAAGAGTAGTTCCGTGGCGACCACAAATAAGCTGTCTCCATGGGAGTACAATATCGACTTATATTGTCGCCCGAGTGCCATGTTAACTGAGGACCTATGATAAAGACTATCGGTAATTATAAAAGCGTTCTTTGTCTTTTGGCCGCTTGCCTGTTTCTAGGGGGCAGCCCGGCGCCGGCCCAGAATAGCAGCAGTACAACCGGCGCCGGCAGTTCTATCGACGATCTGCTGGATCGTGCTACAACCAAAGTCTTCAGCAAATTCAAGGGTAAGGTGCCTGCCGACTTGAAAGACAAGGTGATGAAGGAAATCAACCGTCAGGTAGGCAAGCAGGGTGATTCGACGGCGCTCATCGATAAGGTGAATGCCCAGTTGCCGGAGGCTATTAAGAACAGGCTGCCTGACCAGGTGTTGAGTAAGCTTGCCGGCGTCAAAATGAACCGCATGGAAGGCTTCAGTTATTGGCCCGGCTTGACTGATCAGGCACATCTCATGAGTCTTTACAAACCGGCCCAGGGTTCCAACTTTCCGCTCATTATTTATGTGCACGGGGGCGGCTGGACCAGTCGTCCGTCCGCTAAAAGTCCGCCGTCCTGGCTAGGACAGGCTGTAAAGCGAGGCTATGCCGTCTGTCTGGTGAATTATCGGCTCGCGCAGGAGAGCCCCTTCCCTGCTCAAATGGAAGACTTGAATACGGCGCTGCGCTTTATTAAGGCCAATGCTTCCCGTTTTGATATTGATGCCGGTCGAATTGGGCTCTGGGGTACCTCTGCCGGTGGACACCTGGTGGCTTTGATGGGTACTTCCGCCAGGGTTTCTGCCCTTGATATGGGGGCTAACGACCGTTCTTTTTCAAGAGACGTGAAGGCTGTTTGTGATTTCTGCGGTCCGGCAGATTTGTATGCCCTGGCCACCGATACCAGCCCGGGTAGGACCTGGGATACTTCATCTCCGGTTGCGTCCTTGAGCATTTTCTTGAGTGGACCGGCTGCCCAGAATAAAGCCAGGGCCGACATGGCCAGCCCCGTCACTTATGTGTCGGGTCTCTGTCCGCCCATTTTGATTGTGCACGGTAAAGCCGACACAATTGTGCCTTTTTCTCAAAGCGAAAAGTTTGCCCACGCCCTGCAGGCGCGAAACGCCCCTGTGGAGTTCGTGGCTCTTGACGGGCAGAGCCATGACATTGAAAAGGGGGGCAATATCGACACCGCTCTCAATTTCTTCGACCGCCGCTTGAAGAATTAGGTGATTTGCTATAGTTGGCGGCTATCTGCTTTGACTTAATGATTAATCTGCGCTTTGCAGTGCGAAAATAAACAGTTCTTAGAGGATTAAAAAATGCGCTTTACGTCTGGAGCCTTTGTTCCCCTTTCTCTTATGCTTTTGCTCTCGTCGCCTCTGGCCGGTATTGCTAAGAGCGATGCAAAGGCCTCTGCCAGGGCTGAAACTCGCGCCGAGAAAAGCCCGCCCCGATCAGATGGACCCCAGGCCGGTGCTTCCACAGGCATTGCCATCACTGTCTACAATCAAAACTTTGGACTGGTGAAGGACATTCGCTCGGTAGATTTGAAAGAGGGCATTAATAATCTGCGCTTTGACGATGTGGCTGCCGCTATCGATCCGACTACGGTGAGCTTTACTTCCTTGACGGCACCAAACTCGGTGGTGGTGCGCGAGCAAAACTATCAGTACGACCTTATGGATGTGGGAACGATTTTGTCCAAGTCCGTGGGTAAAGACATAAAGATTCGGCAGTATCTTTCCGGCGGCGCCGTGCATGAAATTACCGGCACCCTGTTGAACCCGCCTCTGGTAACCATTTCAGACAGTAATGGCAATGTCTCGCAGCGCAGCCAGTCGATAGTGCTTAAAACCAGTAGTGGTGTAGTTGTCGGGGCCCAGGGCGAAGTTGAACTGGCGGAGTTGCCGGAAGGGCTTGTTCCCAAGCCTTCTTTGCTGTGGAAGCTTGCGGCTGACAAAGCCGGAACCCATAAGGCTGAGATCAGCTATCAGACACAGGGTATGAACTGGAAATGCGATTACGTAGCGGTTGCCAATGCAGATGACTCGGCTTGCGATCTGACTAGCTGGGTTACCCTCGACAATAAGTCGGGCACAAGCTACAAACAGGCGGCTCTCAAGCTTATGGCCGGCGATGTGCACAAGGTGCAGAATGCTGTTCCCAGATCAAGCGGCATTATGTACAAGTCTATAGCCATGAACGGAGCCGCCGCGCCACAGTTTTCCGAGCAATCTTTTGCTGAGTACCATCTCTACAGTCTGGCCGGCAAGACCGACGTCAATAACAATGAAACCAAGCAATTGACTTTGTTCAACGCTGCTTCCGTACCGGTCAAAAAACTCTATGTTTTTGATAGCGCTTCCCCGGTTGGATATTATGGTCGAGGAGGTCAGGAGAAACAGAAGGTTAACGTCAAGCTGGAAGTGTCCAATAGTAAGGAAAATAATCTCGGTATGCCCATGCCCAAGGGTAAGGTACGGGTTTATAAGAGAGACCAGGACGGCGCCATGCAGTTTGTCGGTGAAGACCTCATCGACCATACCCCTAAGGATGAGAAGGTAAGGCTTTACATTGGTGATGCTTTTGACCTGGTGGGTGAACGTAAGCAGACCAGCTATCAGCATCCATCCCAGCGCATTCAAAAGCAGAGTTTTGAACTTACCCTGCGTAACCACAAAGAAAAGGAAGTGACAATCACCTGTGTTGAACACGCTTATGGCGACTGGAAGGTATTGAACCCCAGCCAGCCCTATAGCAAGAAGGATAGCCACACCTTCGAATTCAACGTCAAGGTGCCGGCAAATGGCGAGTCGAAGGTGACTTATGATCTTGAGATTCGTTATTAAGTAGGTGAATCTAAATCTGTTTGAGCCGAAAGCATTTAAGTACCAGGTTGAGGAGATGTTCATGTTGAGATTCAGAAACGGTAAGGCAATTGCTGCCATCCTGGCCCTATCCTCTGCGCTTGCGCTTGCGGCGAAAGTACCGGCCCAGGAAGTTTCTGCCTCTAAAGATGTGGCCATTACCGTCTATAACCAGAATTTCGGGCTGGTGAAAGACACCCGTGAAATCAACCTGAAAGGAGGCATAAATTTTCTGCGCTTCGAAGATGTAGCCGCCGCCATCGATCCTACTACGGTGAGTTTCACGTCTCTCACGGCACCGAATTCGGTAGCAGTACGAGAGCAGAACTATCAGTTCGACCTGATGGATGAGAGCACGATTCTGGCCAGATCACTTGGAAAGACAGTGAAGTTTCGCCAGTATCTCTCTGGTGGAGCTGTTCGTGAGATTACCGGTACCTTACTTTCCAGCCCCTCCGTCACTGTGGCTGACAGTAACGGTAATATTTCCCAGCGTGGACAGTCGATAGTTGTGAAAACCGGCAGTGGTATCATAGTTGGTGCCTCAGGCGAATTAGAGATCGCCGAGTTGCCGGAAGGTCTGGTGGCAAAACCTTCTTTGCTCTGGAAGCTTGAGTGCGACAAGGCCGGTGCTCACAATACCGAGATCAGCTACCAGACCCAGGGCATGAACTGGAAGTGCGATTATGTAGCAGTGGCCAATGCCGATGATTCCAGTTGTGATCTGACAAGTTGGGTAACCATCGATAATAAGTCCGGTGCTACCTACAAAAATGCTGCTCTCAAATTGATGGCCGGCGATGTGCATAAGGTGCAGCAGCCAAGTGCTGCTCCCATGATGGAGCGGGCCATGGCCATGGATGCTGTGGCGGCCGAACCGCAGTTTTCCGAGCAGAGTTTTGCCGAGTATCATCTATATAGTTTGAAAGGACGCACCGATGTGCGGGACAATGAAACAAAGCAATTGACGCTTTTCAATGCCTCGGCCGTGCCGGTCAAGAAGCTCTACGTGCTGGAGAGCAATAACAGCTACTACGGCGGCGACGGACAGCAGAAGCAGAAAGTAAATGTGAAGTTGGAGTTGGCCAACTCTAAAGATAATAATCTTGGTATGCCCTTGCCTAAGGGCAAGGTGCGCGTCTATAAGAAAGACCAGGATGGTGCCATGCAGTTTGTCGGTGAGGACGAAGTAGATCACACCCCTAAAGACGAAAAAGTGCGAGTTTATATCGGCGATGCTTTCGACATCGCTGCCGAGCGGGTGCAGACAGGGCAGCAGCAGATTTCAGAGAGAGTGCAGCGTCAGAGCTACAGTATCAGCCTGCGCAATCACAAGAAAGAAGCAGTTACCGTAACCTGTGTCGAGCATGCCTGGGGAGATTGGAAAATCGTCAATTCCAGTATGCCTTACACGAAGAAAGACTCCCACACTTTTGAATTCAATGTGAAGGTTGCTCCCGATACGGAAGAGAAACTGACCTACACCATCGAAATAAAGTAAGAGGCTCAGCCCTTTAAGCTACGATTCTGTCGAGCAGATTGTCGAGAACCAGTTGGGCGGCGCCGATGATGCCGGCTAGACCTTCCAGTTCGGATTTGTGCAGTTGCAGGCTGTCGCCTATTCTGGGAAAAACTCGGTCCACCACCATTTCGGTCAAAAGCGGGAAGTCCACGCAGTCAGCCAGCCCGCCTGTGACCACGAAGACATCGGGGTCGAGAATATGGGCCAGGCTGGCGATGCCTGTGGCGATATGTTCATGCCACATGTGAAGGATGCGTTGAGCGACAATGTCACCGTCCTTTGCGGCGGCGACGATGGCATGGGTGGTCAGTGCTTCCGGGTTCTTTGCCAGGGGAGTTTGATCGGCGTTAAGGCCGGCCAGAATGTCTCTGCCGGTGGTGACAAGACCACGACCGGAGCCATAGGCTTCCCAGCAGTCGAAAAGTCCGCCGGTACAAACTCTCTTGTTGCCTAGATCGAGACGCATGCGTACAACTTCGCCGCCGCCCCAGTGGGCTCCTCTAAACATTTTTCCATTGATTACCAGACCGCCACCGATGCCGGTGCCAAGTGTGACGGTGCAGACGCAGTTGGAATGCATCAGCCCCCGGGCGCTGGCTTCACCGTAGGCAGCGGCGTTGGCATCGTTGTCTACGTGAACTGGCAGCAAAATTTGTGTTTCAATGACTCGCTTCAAAGATGTACCGGTCCAGCCGGGTAGGTTGCCGGTGGAACCGATGATATCACCGGAATTGCAGTCGACGATACCGGCTGTGGCTATGCCCACACCGGCTATGCCCATTGGTGAAACACCGGTCACCTGCTGGCATTCAGCCTGAAAACTACGCACCAGTTCTATAATGCCTTCGATGATGTTGTCGGCACCGGTGGGCGTGGGTATTTGCCTTGGCTCTGAAACGACGCGCCCCTCTTTCACCAGGGCCGCTCTAATTTTTGTGCCGCCCAGGTCTACACCCAGGGCCGGTAGGCTGTTTTTGAGCAGGTTGTCTATGCTTGAGCTTTCCAAGTTGTCTGTCCGCTGATTAGAGGGATAGTTTAAGTGTGTTTCATTCAGCCCCATCGAACCGGGGTTCTGGAGAGTGTATTTTAACGGCAAAGGCGCGATTTCCAAACTTTCTATAGTCCGCTTAGGTTACCGTGGTCGGCAGTTCCTTTCAGCACTAATTTGTTGAATGGAATGGGCGAACCGTAGAGTACATCAAAGCCGACGCGGTTTTGACCCCGGATCATATCTCTAGTTATCATCAGCTTCAGATCCTCGGGACCAATAACGGCTGAAATGGTCTTGGCATAAGGGAGTTTGGCGTTCAGGTTGTAGCCGTAGCCGCCGCCCAGGGTAAGCCATTTACTAACCTTTACGTCTCCCGATATATACATAGATTTCTGACCCTGGATGAAGCGGTCGAAATAGAAGGGAGAACTCCCCCTGACAGCCGACTGTGTATAACCGACCTGGAAGTGCAGGCGGTTCAATCTGGTATCGATGGATGGACCGCCCTGAAGTAGCGCTCGGGCGTCGCCGGAGGAATAAGCGCTCAGTCCCAGACCGCCGTAGAAGAAACCTTTGGTACCGTACTTCTCATTGCCGATGGCAAAAAGCGGCTGGGTGGTGACGGAAATTTGCTCTTGCAGTCTGAAAGCGGAAGGCTGTGTCTTGACTGTGGTGGTGCCACCGTAAAGGTCGGCCAGGGCCGGGCTCGTATTGATGAGCTGCGGATTATCTCTAGCCCAGCCGCCGGAGAAGCGGAAGTTGAAACCAGTGATGTAGGGGATCGGACTGGAAACATATTTGTTGTTTACGACTTCCAAGATCATGTTTGGACGGCGGAAGCCGTTTATACCGTCTGCCATATAGCGATTGACGCCGGCTTGCAGGACGGTGTTTTTGGAGAGGTTGGTTTTGAAATCGGCGACGAAGAGGTTGGAAACGGAGCCGTAGGCAATATGAGAGCTGAACTTCTTGTTACTGAAGCCGACCTGTCCCGATAAGCCTAAGCCGCTGCCATTAGTGCTGCCTGTGGTACTACGACCGCCCAGCTGAATCATTGGTGCCCAGTTTAAAACGCCGGTCTTGCCCACGGCGGTGTTGAAGCTGGGACCGATGTTGATACCGCCGGACTGGATGTTACTGGTGAACATTGGCGAGACGGGGAAGCGGACATTGGTTTCGGTACCGACAGTGGTGACAAACTTGGGTACCGGAATATTGAACTTGCCAAAGCAAATTTTGCCACCGAATACGGTGAGGTTACCGCTTTCTTTGTATCGTTCGTAAACCATTTTGCGAGCTTTAAAAGTGTAGCTCTGCTTGCCCAGGAAGAGGTCCGGGTGGCTGGTACGATCCATAAGGTCTTGTCCGGTACTGAGGGTACCAAACATAACGTTTTTGCCCATATGGAAAGCCTTGGGCAAGGTCATGGTGCCGTTCTTGAAGGACATGCCTTCTCTTGTACCGTAGCCGGTCCGGGCAATTACCTGGGTGCCTTTCACTTCCGTGTCGGGACTGGTAATAAGGTATTCGTCGTTGGTGACGTTGAACTTGAAGGCGCTGCCAGTGGTCAATTGACCGTCTCTCAGGATTTTGACATTTCCCCGGGCATCGATCATCTGTGTGTTTTGATCGTAGAGGATCATGTCGGCTTCCAGTTTGGAATTCTGTCCGCCAATCACGGCAACGGCATTACCGGTGCCCAGGAAGGTGTTCTTCTCCTGGTCGTATTCGGTATCGTCGGCAACTATCTGGATGGTGCCTTTCAGGGTTGTATCTTCGTTGACGGCGCTGTCGGTTTCGGACATGCGCAGATCGTCTTCCGAGGCTTCCGCTTCCAGTCTGGTGGAGGCGTCGGCGCCTTCGGCCGTGATACGCGTGGTTTGCTCTTTGAGCTCAGTGGTTTCCAGGTCGTCAAGCTTGGGTTGTTCTACCTTGAGCTCGTTTATCTCACCGGCATCGGTAGGAAGAGAGGAGCTTGGTTCAGATTTGCTCGGGCTTGGTTGCCTTTGAGGCTGCGCTTGACTGCCGGTGGACTTAACCTGACTGGGAAGTTCTTTCTCATCGTCAGTGAGGGCCGTGTCGTCGATCTTAGGTGTCAGCGGTAACAGCAGGGTGCTGTCAGGCTTGCTCTTGCTGCTGGCAGCCAGGGCTGCTGTGGGTGCCAGTAAGGCCAGTGAGCAGTTTGAGAGCACTGCCAGAGTGAGGGCCAGGCTCGTCAGTCTGGCTCTCACTCTGGCGGAGCGTTGACTCTGAAGTTGTTTCGTATTACCAGCGCCAGCCAGTTTGAGCGATTCTTTTGACCGCTTTTCGCTTATTTCTTCAACGCACACTGGAGTTTGAGTTGGTCTTTTCACTGTTTGACTGTGACCTTGGCTTCCTTTTCTGTGGGTTCCCTCTGCCGAAGCGGTTGCCGCTTGGCTTCAGTCATAGTTTGAACTAGGGCTTTAGGACGATTTATCCACCTGCAGGTTCCCCGAGAACCGGTTTACTATTCATCATTATTGTCTCAGCAAACTGGCGCCGCCTTTATTACATGTTTAGAAGGTCAGCTCGAGACTCAGGGCTCGGAGTCACTACTTTATAACCTGGCTGTCAGGAGCGCAACTGCTCCCCTCTCACGATGACGATTTGTTCTACTAATTCAAACCAGCACTTAGGTGGGATAATATTTACGCTTGGCACTGTAGAATGCCCATGAGCTTTGGTATTACGCCGGTAGTCAAGGGTGAGCCTAAACTTTCCCTAAGAAATTGCCTTTATTGTTTTTAAAGCAATGTCTCCCGGATATTAACAAGTTGCATTTCAATAATTGCATTTAAGGCTTCCGTATGAGTGAATGACCCTGGGAGTAACCGATGAATCCATTTATCTTCCAGTCTCCAACCAAGGTCCTCTTCGGGGAATACACAACTACCGGTTGTGCTGATTTGCTCTTGGAATTAGGCGCTAAACGACCGCTTTTGGTGGCAGATGGGTTCTTGCTGGAAAGCGGCATGCTTGATCCCATGATCGATAATTTGCGCGGTCTGGGTGAAGAGCCTTGTATCTTTGCCGAGGTGCCCTCCGATTCCGACGTGGCTTGCGTGGATAAAGCGGCGCAGTTGGCCCGCGAGCACGGCTGCGACAGCATTGTAGCGGTGGGCGGTGGTTCGGTCATCGACACCGCCAAAGTAGTAGCTATTTGCCTCACTCTTGGCGGTGACCTGCTCGATTATCAGGGCTTGAACTGTATCGAGCGCAAGCTGGTGCCGCTGGTGGTGGTACCTACCACCGCCGGTACCGGTTCCGAAGTTTCCTTTGTAGCCATGATCAAAGACAAGAAGGAAGGCAAGAAACTTCTCTTCGGCAGCCCTTATCTGGCTCCCGATGTAGCTATGCTCGATCCGACCTTGATCTTGTCTTTGCCACCCAGGTTGACTGCCGCCACCGGAATGGATGCTATCACCCATGGTATTGAAGCCTTTGTTGCCTCCGGTACCTTTTCAGTGGCTACAGATGCTCTCTGTCTCGAGTCTTTGCGCTTGATGTTCCGGCATTTGCCCGAGGCATTCAGCCGCGGTGATGATATGGAGGCACGCTCAGCCACTCTGGTAGCCAGTACCATGGCCGGTATTGCTTTCACTAATTCAGGTGTAGGAATTGTGCATGCCCTGGCCCATTCCGTGGGAGCCAAATTCGGCACTCACCATGGTATGACCAATGCCGTGCTCTTGCCATTTGGCATGGAATTCAACATGGAGCAGGCCGAGCAACGGTTTGCTCGCATCGCCGATTACGCTCTGGCTTCCGACTGCCTGGAATTTTCCGGTAAGTCTGATTCATACAAGGCGGCGTTTCTACTGGATAGAATCAGGAATTTGCTGGTGGAATTCTCTCTGCCCAAGAGCCTCAAGGAATTAGGTTTGCCTGAACTTGATGATGACGTGCTGAACGAGCTGTCATGTATGGCTGCCTCAGATCCTGCAATAATGTTCAATCCCAGGGAAACCACAGACGAAGATTTGATAGAAATCATAAAGAGGGCGTACTAATGGCTGTCTTTTCCAGCACCGAAGAGCTACATCGCATCATGGAAGACCTCTGGAACGCCATTAAGAGTGACGAGCAAATGGCCGGACAACTTCTTGCTTCCAGGCTGATTGTGCAGTTTCATTATCGAGAGCCGGAAGGTCGTCTGACCATCGACTGTTCGGATGGTGTGGAGATGAAGATTCACTCCGGTGAATGCGAGAAGAAGCCGATTGTTGAAATGTTCATGAAGTCGGATGTGGCTCATGAATTCTGGCTGGGGAAAGTGAATGTGCCTATGGCCCTTTTGCAAGGCAAGATTGTATCTAAGGGACCGGTCAGCAAAGCCCTGGCACTTCTACCGGCCCTTAAGCCGGCCTATCCCATGTATCCCACCGTCATCAAGAATAACGGCTTGAAAGTCTCTGTCTGAGCTCGGGCTCTCAGATTTAGTACCCCTTTTGGAAACACTGAACGTTGACAGACTCTTTATCCGCTGAGATGAGCTCCAATCATTGCTTGCTGACCATTGGGGAATTGGTGGTCGATTGGATTGCCACTAGTAAAGGTGCCTCCTGGTCCAAGCCTGATACCTTTTTGAGATCCCCCGGCGGCAATGCCGCCAATGTGGCCACTGCCTATGCCAGGTTGGGGGGACAGTCCAGGCTGGTAGCCAAAGTCGGCAGCGATATCCATGGTCGCTACTTGCTTGAGACTCTTGGTGATTCCGGCATTGATACGCGCTTTATTTTCGAGACCAGTCGCTATCCTACGGCTCAGTGCTATGTCCTGACCGGGGAAGACGAAGAAAATATCTTCTTCAACTGGCCCAAGCCCAATGCCTGCCATCAACTTACCGTGAAGGAACTCTCACCGGATATGTTTGAAGGGGCTTTTGCCTTGCATGCTACAGGCATTTCACTGACCGTAGAACCGCGCAGCCACTTTGTTATTGCGGCAATGCGCCGGGCCAGGGAGCTGGGTCTCCTGATTTCCTTCGATGCCGGCTTTCCATACGGTGAGGGCGAGCTGGCCAGAAAGTTGACCAAAGAAGCCATGTCCCTCTCTCATATGATCAAGGTCAATCTACCTGAACTTATTTATTGGCTCGGCAGAAGCAAACATGAAGTACCGCCGGCCGACCTGGCCAAGTCTCCCACCAAGCCCGGCCATCTGGATATTCTCCTCTCTTATAGTCGCGACCTGATGAACCAGACCGGGGCTCATGTGGTTTTGTGCACCCTTGGCGCCCATGGTTCCATTGTTGTCACCGACCAGAAAGAGAAGTATTACGAACCGCTCAGGGTGAAGTCGCTGGCCGGTGTTGGTGCCGGTGATGCTTACGTGGCCGCCGTACTTTATCAATTGTCCGACAATTATCAAAAGCTCCTGGCTCTTCCTGACGGGCCCAGGCGGCACTCGGTGCTTTTACCGGCCAAGATGCAGGCCCAGGCGCAGAAGGCACCAGCCGATACCACCGTGCGTCCGGCCGACATACTGGAGTTGGACTGGGATCAGGTGGCTGTCTTTGCCAATGCCACCGGAGCTCTGGCTACTCGCACGGTCAGTGCTTCGGCCGGTCTGCCGAATTGTGCCGAAGTGGCTGAACTCTTGAACAAAAGGTAGTCTGTAATACAAAAATGCCTGATTTTCCCCCGGGGAGCTTCAAATACGTATATACCGGCCTTGAAAATGTGCCGGAAGGTGCTAACCTGCAACTCTCCCCTAAACTCATTTGAGTTAAATTTCGCGAAAATTCAGGTATCTGCCATGGAAGCCATACAAAACATATTCGGCCTTTTCCACGAGATGGCACTGTTTGCCGTTATTTCCCTGGTAGTGACCGGGATTACGGTGACGGCTGTTTTATTTAAGGTCTTCAAAAGCGACTTTGCTCAATTCGACCCTTAAGTTTATGAACCTCAGGGGCTGAGAACTTTGTCGGCGGCAAAGAGATATTCGCAAATGGCGAACATATTAGTGATCTGTTCAGTTTTCACTTTCTCTTTCAGTCCGTAATAATCCAGGCACAAGCCACAGGCCAGAACCTCTACCCCTCCCCGGGCCAGGTCGCTTAGCACTTGCTGGTGCGGGCTCTGGGGGTCCATGAGCTTGACGCCGCTATTGGCAAGAAGCACGGCTCTTACTTCATGACCGCTCTGGTGCACGGTTTGAAGAAAGACGTTGAGTAGATTCAAGCTGAAGTCATGATCCTTTTCTGGGCTGGTGCTATTTCCCTGTCCGAAACTATCCTTGCTGATGAAAATAATGGTGCCGCCTGCACCATCCCTGGTAGCAGTCGCAACCTTCTCACTTTGGGTTTGGACAGTTCCGGTCTGATCTTTGGAGATGAGCACCTTGTGATGACCGTTCTCTCTGCTGCTCTGAAAGTGCAGGTTCTGGGAGCGAGCCAGCCTGGCCAGATTCTGCACGCTCACTTCCGAGTCCACCAGCGCTTCCACTTCCTTGACGTCGGCTTGATCCACAACTTTCTTGGTCTTCAAGACCGGCTCCGGGCAGGTCAGTCCTCTTAAGTCCAGTTGCTTTTTCATTTCATTTTTCCTGATTGGAACCGAGCGCCTTGCATCAGTTCATGGTGATATCGATGTGACCGGGGATGCCTTCAAGAAATTGTCCGATGATGGTGGCGGCCACGCCGCTGCCGTTAAGGGCCTTCAAGCAGGCCTCGGCATGTTCATTGGCTACAGCAAAGATGAGCCCGCCGGCTGTCTGCGGATCGTAAAGGAGATCGGTAAACTCGAGAGGGAAATCCTTTATATAGGATACGTTTGTTTCGAAGGACTTGCGATTACCGTAGGCTGCCGCCGGCACCAGACCTTGCCTGGCAAATTCCAGAACGCCCGGCAAGAAACGCAAGTGTTTAATATTGATGGTAGCGGATACTTTGCTGGCTTTGGACATTTCTTGTATATGTCCAATTAAACCGAAGCCGGTAATGTCGGTGCAGGCATGTATATAGTGGCAGGTATTGGTGCCCAGGTGCGCCAGGGCATCGATGGCTCTATCATTCAGCGTGGTCAGGCTTGAGACCAGCATGCCCCTAGTGTCCTCATCTAAAAGACCGGCTTTGAGAGCCAAAAGACCAACTCCGGTGCCAAGGGCCTTGGTCATCACAATTTGATCCCCGGCTCTGGCACCACTATTGGTGAGTAGCTTTTCCGGATGTACGAAGCCGGTTACTGAAAGTCCGTAAAGCACTTCGGTGCCCTGAATGGAATGGCCACCAGCTATGATGGCGCCGGCTTTCTCTACCTGGTCGGCACCGCCTCTGAGAATTTCTGCGGCCGTACTGAGGGGCAAGTCACAGGTGGGAAAAACAAGCATGGCCAGCGCCAGGGTTGGTTTTCCTCCCATGGCATAGATATCCGAGAGAGCATTGGTGGCGGCGATTTGTCCGAACAGATAGGGATCATCAAGTACCGGCGGGAAGAAATCCATGCTCTTGACCATGGCCAGATCGTCATTCAACTTGTAAACTGCTGCATCTTCAAAGTTGTCGATACCGGCCAGAAGATTGGCACTCTTGATCTTGGGTAGTCCGGCGAGCACTTGTTTGAGTTCGGCTGAACTCATTTTTGCCGCACAACCGGCAGCTTTGACATTACTCGTCAAGCGCTTGTCGTTCGATGATAGGTCTTTTGGATTATTGTTGGACATATATTTGGACTAGTGTATGTTCTCTGAATATCCGCATCAACGCTAGCTTTTGTAGTGGTTGCTTAAAATTTTTCCTGAATAACTACTGCGCGGATTTTGTTTTCGTTGTCGGACAAGATGCTGAAAATGGCTTTGCTACCGCATTTGATGTATGTTGTCCGGGAGTTGTTTTGGGTGACAGGAGAAGTCCGTTAGATTAGTTTGTTTATTCTCTACTGTTTATGGGCTTTGCGCCTCTTTAAAAAGGTGCCTGTAGAGTGTAAATTTACTAGTGGAAATCGGCGGTCACGCCCAATAAAGACGGGGAGCTTGCGTCCGTCCATCTTGTTGTGTCTAGTTTACCTGGCCATGGCCTGTTGTAACTTGGCTGATTTCGTAAATTTTGGTTGATACTTTTTTGGATTTTACAAAAAGGAACGTGCATGCCTAAGAAAGTACTAGTTGCTCTGCCCCCGGGTTTGCTTGAGCAAATCGATTTTGTGGCCTCGGTGGAGCACCGCACTCGCTCCGACCTGATAAGAGAGGCTCTGCGCCGTTATATAGATGGTTTCAAGAGAAATCAGGGACCGAGAATGCAAGTCAGCCAGGTCGGAAATCAAAAGATGGCCATCCTGTCCGACAGCGAACTGGCCTAGTCTTCAAGCCTTATTAGATAATTGTTCCGGAAAAGTTAGTAGTTTCCCCACTGGCTGGGCAATTTTGCCCTTGTCAGGGAGTCTGAAACCTTCTAATATCCATTGTGACAAATTGTTGGCTCCTATAAATTGGGCCGGCAATCTGCAATGCAGCATCCCTCGGGGCTATGGCTGCCGGTGGTGAGAATTGAGAATATGCAGTTCTGGAATATAGCCATCTTTGAGTTCTTTTTCGTCCTGTTCGTGATGATCGGGCTGGGTTTTATCACGGTACCCCGCTTCTTGATGCGGCGGCGACTGATGAAGGGCTTTCCCTGGGGTTACTATGCCGACCAGGTTCCGCAAGGCGATCCCAGCCTCTTCCCGGGCAATGATAAAGACTTCCTCCATGACACCGGCACAGCCTTTGGTGGTCTGGAAGGTTTTGGAGAGTACGGCGAATTCAGCGGCTTCGGTCAGTTGGGTGAATACGGCGGTGGCTTCTTCTCCGGCGGCGGCGACGGCGGCGGCGGCGGCGTAGAGTAGGTTCTTATATTAGGTTCTTGGGGGGCAACCCTCAAGAGTACTTGCTTCCATAACAAAACCTTTTACGATTTGCTATCCTAGCTTTGTTCGCTACGGCATCGGGCTCGGGTAGTCTGCCTTGGATCTTTTCAAAATTTTAAATCTGTCCTTGCAGTCCCTGGTGCTCATTACTGCCCTGGCGGCCTACTTTGTCAAGGAAGCACGTATAAGGACAATTGCCTGGCGTTGTCTGTTGCTGGCCTGCACAGCCCTTGTCATTGTGGTCATGGGTCACACGGCCTTAAACGAGGCCAGGCAGGATAAAGCCGCGGCCAACATGGATGTCGGTCAGGTGGAGTTCCTGATGCGGCTTCACAACGCTTTCAAGAGTATGTCCTCCATCGATCTGCCTATACCGGCCGGGAGCCCCCTGGATAGCGAGTCCGGTAAGGTTCTCTCCTCCGCCCGCAAGTCCATGGCAGCGGCTGTGGAGAAAGAGCCCCAGTCATTTTCGATTCGCATGAAAGAAGCCATTCTTCTGGGGGAACTTAATGCCCCGGTGAAGGCCAGTCTGGAAAGTCTGGCTAAGAACAAAGACCCCCGGGCGGCCCAAGCCATCAAAGTGCTGGAGGCTTTCTACGTCAACAAACGCTTGCCGAAAGAGGAACTTAACGCCACCCTGGCTTTTCTTGATGATGCCTTTCCCAGGGGCTGGTTTCGTGACGTCAGCCATATCGAGGCCCTGAAACTGGCAGGCAATAAGAAGGCAGCCGATGAGGCGCTGGTTCGTTACCAGGACAGCTCTACGCAACTGGTCTGGCGTTTGCTCATTATCATGGTGGTAGCGGCCTTTGCCGCCGTCACCGGTGTAATTGTCTTATTGACCCAGCTCTTTCTTTTGCCTCGCTCCCTCTCCAAAGATGCTTCCCATGAGGAAATCAAGGCTCCCAGAGATTGGGGGTATGACAAAGTTTACGGTGTGTTTGTGGGCTGGTTGTCCCTGGAGTGCATGATCTCACCCTTGCTGGTGAAAGTAGCCCAGCCGCTTAAGGCTCTTGGCCTGGGACCTAACAATGTAGCTATCATTACTATCGTTATTTACCTTTTGACCAATTTGCCGGCCCTTTTGTTTGCCTGGTTTTTCGTCGTCAGGCCAAGCGGCGAGAATTTTTTCGCAGCCACGAAAGTAAGGCTGAAGACGCCGAGGCGGGGCTGGTTCGGGCTCGTTATGGCCGGTGTCTTAACCTGGTTTGCCAGCGTGCCTGTGGTGATTGTAGGTTCGTTTCTGGCCAAGGGAATCTTCAACTCCCAGGGTTCTTCCAATCCGATTCTGGCGGTGGTCATGGATGCTGCTCGTAACGGCGATGCCCTTACGGTAGTGCTCTTTGTCATTGCCCTCGGGGTACTGCCCGGTATCTGCGAAGAACTGCTCTTTCGGGGCTTCCTTTATACGTTCTTGCGCCGGCGTATGGGTGCCCTGGTTTCCATGGTGATTTCGGCTACGGTCTTTGCCGGTGTGCACCTGGACAAAGGTGCTTTCTTGCAGCTTTTCATTTTGGGCTTCGCCTTTGCCTTTGTTTTTGAACGGACGCGCTCCTTGATTCCCTGCATGGTGGCCCACTGCATGTGGAATAGCGGCACTTTCTTCCTGATTAACGCCATTTTTGGCAGCTAGCCTGGCTTTAGTTTTGCGCTCCCTCTGGGCATAACTATTTAGGTGGCTTGCTGAGGGCTTATGGCTGTAGCCTTTGATACCAACGCCATAAAATTTAGTTCCGGTCCTTACAAAATGAGACCGGGGCTGGTTCCCCTTTGCGTAGCCCTGGCCATGGGTTATGTCTATGTGGCAATCTGGTTCACCGTAGCCTGTTTTGTCTTTTCCGAGAACCTCATCTGGTCCCTTCTCATTATGTGTTCCTCGCTGGGGTTTGCCGTGTTCTTGAGCATCATGACCTTTTGCCTCTATCGGGACAGCCAGAGGCGTTATGAGTTGGAAGTGAACGGCAGTGAGCTGGTCCTTAATGTCTTCGACAAAGTCACCGGCAAAGACGGCAAACTTATGATCTTGCTCGATGATGTCAGTTTTGCCGAATATTACCCTTATCCGGATACGGCTTCGCTCATCTTTCACACTCCTTATAAAAATATGGAAGTGCCGCTCTGGCCTCTGGGCGAGCGAGGCCAGGATGTCCTCGATTATCTCACCGGGCGTGGTATCAAAATTGTCAATGTTCAGTCTGACGAAAGGTTTCCAGGCTGAGCTTGAGATACTGGTAGAAGTTACTGTGGAAGCGTTCCTGCGGGTCGTAAGCCAGCTTGGCCTGCAAGCATTCGGGCAGAGCGGGGTAGCCCCGTAGTAGTTGCTCCGGCCTGGCGAACTTGTGGTAGGTCAGGTAGAAATTGCCTTTTAATGCCAGGGCCAGGTCGATTAGCTCCTGAAAGGTTTCGCCGGTGTGCCTGAGTGCATCTCTGTCGTGCTCGGTGTGCAGATTGAGCACTATGCAGGCAAAGTTTTCACTGGCCCAGGGCAGGGCGGCCACTGTATCTTTCTCGATCATGCGCACTGTCCCGTAGATTACATTAGCCCTTCTCTTTCGAAGCAGAGCGGCGGCCCTGTGCATGAATACGGTAAGAAAATTTCTGGGCACGTACAGTTCGGTGATGATTTCCGAGCCGTGGTTATGGCTCTCCATCTCCCTGTGGTAGCCGTCGAAGTAAGTGCTCAGTTGCATGCGATCGCTCAAGTAGAGTTGCCCGTTTGTGCGCTGGTAATGTTTCGAGTAGATGCGGAAGGCTTCACTTTTATCCGTATGGGCCAGGCAGATAAGCTTTCTCCACATCTGAGGGGAAAGGGCGGATTGGTTCCTTGTCAATTCCGGCAGGGCATCGGCATCGACTTGCACCGGATGATAGGTGGAAGCGATGCCCCTGGTGAGAAAACCTTCCTGCTCATGGTCGATGGCGAATTGAAAGTCTCCGTATTGGGCGCCCTCTTGCATGCGCTTTTGCAAGACGGTAAGTAAATCCTCCACTGCAAGCATCTGAACCTGACGTTCCAGCACCTGCCTGCGCTTCAGTCTCAAGGTGACACTCTCCACGATTCCGAACAGGCCGAAGCCGCCGGCAACACGGCGAAAGAGATCCTGATTTTCCCTTTCGCCAAGTGTGAGAATGTCACCGCCGGCGGTGACTACTGTCAGCTTTTCAATATCGCCGGCCAGGGGAGCCAGATTAAGTCCCCGACCATGAATGTTGGAGGCAATGGCCCCTCCCAGGCTAACTGCATCTACACCGGTTGGTTTTTGCCGAATGCACCAGATATTGTTCGCCTCTTTCTCGCTTTGCTCCCGGGCCAGACTCTCTATCACTTCTTTGAAAGTGGCTCCCCCCTGAAAAGTGGCCAGACCGCGTCGGCTGTCGAGTGAAAGCAGGCGGTTCATGTTCTTGAGGCTGACCAGTAAGGCCCTCTCTTGCATCTGTTGGCCGCCCATGGCATGCCTGCCGCCATGGGTTATCACCTTTTGTCCGTTGCGGGCGGCATGGGCCATTAGCCGCTGCAAGTCCCTGGCACAATTTGCCTGAAATAGTTCGCCGTTGCACCTTTCCAGCCCGGAGTGGCAGTCGGTCAAGTGATAATCGGTGGTGCCGATTTGCTTGAGAGTAGTATTCATAACTTCCTTTCTCTTTTTCCCTCCTTTCATTTTTAATCAGGGACGGGGGCCGCGCCCCCGGGGCTAAACAGTTTGACAAGTGATAGGTGATAGAATCACGCCATCTGTAATAAATATGGAGAAGATAGGGACTATATGACCGGTTCTATTTCCATGGCTGTGGAAAATTCTGCCAATCCGCTCTTAGCCGGCCTTGAACCTGAACGGCAGGTGGAGCCGCTTTCTTTCGTAATTTTCGGCGCTAACGGCGATCTCACCAAGCGTAAACTGATTCCGGCGGTCTATGCTCTCTTTATGCAGGGGCTTTTGCCGCGTAGCTTCGTTCTGCTTGGTACTTCCCGCACCCATTTCAGCCATGAAAAGTTTCGCAATGCCATGAAGGAGGCGCTGCTCAAATTCGCTTCCGACCTGCCCTTTACGGAAGAATCCTGGCAACGCTTTGCTTCCAGTCTCTATTATCAAGCCGCTGATTCCGGGACGGAAACGGGCTTTGAGGATATCAAGAAGACTCTCTCTGCCCTGGACGAAAAGCATGGCACCAACGGCCGCCATGTCTTTTACCTCTCCACTTCGCCCAGCTTGTATTTGCCTATCATTAAAGGGCTTGGCAAGAGCGGTCTGGTTGTAAAAACCAGGGTCAACGAGCCGGCCTATCCCCGGGTGGTCATAGAAAAACCCTTCGGGCACGATCTGGCTTCCTCTCTCAATCTTGACGAGCAGATTCACGAGGTTTTGCGTGAGCACCAGATTTACCGCATCGACCACTATCTTGGCAAAGAGACCGTGCAGAACATCATGGTCTTTCGGTTTGCCAACGCTATATTCGAGCCCCTCTGGAATCGCAATCATATAGATCATATTCAGGTCACCAATGCCGAAACCCTGGGGGTGGAAGGCCGTGGCGCCTACTATGAAGAAGCAGGTGCTCTGCGGGATATGATGCAAAACCATCTCATGCAATTGATGGCCCTGGTGCTAATGGAGCCTCCCATTGCCATGGATGCCGAGAGCACCAGGGATGAGAAGAACAAGGTCTTGAAGAGTTTGCGTCCTCTCACCGCTGCTACCATAGATGAAAATGCGGTGCGTGGTCAGTACGGTCCTGGTTTCATACTTGGTTCGCAGGTGCCGGGCTACAGGCAAGAGCCTTCGGTAGCGGATAGTTCGCAGACCGCTACCTTTGCTGCTTTGAAATTGTCCGTGGATAACTGGAGATGGTCCGGTGTACCTATTTATGTGCGCACCGGCAAAAGGTTGGCCAAGTCAATAACGGAAGTGGCCGTAGTCTTCAAAGATCCACCCCACAGGCTCTTTGAAAATCCGGATAAACATGGTCAGACACATATTCCCGGTAACGTACTGGTAATGCAGATTCAGCCCGATGAAGGCATTTCCCTCAAGTTCGCCACCAAGCAGCCCGGCCCCAATACCACGGTGCGCTGGCTCAACATGGATTTTAAATACGGTAGTGCATTCGGTACCCGCACGCCCACGGCCTATGAACGGCTCATCCTCGATTGCTTGCACGGTGATCCCTCGCTTTTCGCCAGGTCTGATTTTGTGGAAGCCTCCTGGAAGTATATCCAGCCCATAATCGAACACTGGGAAAACAACGCTCTCGATTTCCCCAACTATGCAGCCGGCAGTTGGGGACCGGCCGCTTCCGATGCGCTACTGGCTAGAACGGGTCATACCTGGAGGCGCCTGTAATGTCCGTGGAAACCGAGACAACCGAAAGCACGAATACAAATCGCACCCTCTCGTTTCTCTCCGGTCAACTGTCACCGGTGGAGGTGGCAAAGATTGAAAGAGAGCTGGCCTCTCTCTGGACTCTCTCCGGCAGCGAGCATGAGGAAGGCGACGGCAGCGGCAAGCCGGCCTATGTTATTAAGTCCTGTGCCTTGAACTTCGTGCTTCTGGCTAAGACCTCACCTGCCAATTCCGAGCAGACCCTCGACAATTTACTTGCTGAAATTACCCTGCGCCATCCCATGCGGGCCATTCTATCAATGGTGGAAGAAGACGACGATGCAACGGAGACCCGCATCGAAGCGTGGGTTTCCGCCCGCTGCCATTTCTTGCCGGGGCGTCTGGATAAGCAAATGTGTTGCGAACAGATCACGGTCAGTTGGCAGGGGCAGAAATTTAAACCGGAGAGCCTGGCTTCCGTTATTACACCGCTGGTGATACCAGATCTGCCTTCCTGGTTGTTTTTGCCTGGAGATACTATCAGTATGCAGAGTCTCTCGCCCTTCCTGCCTTATTTCGACCATGTCCTGTTGGATAGCCGCTCCGCCACTTTTAATGCGGAGAAGCTGGGGCAGTTTCGATTTATCCAGGATTCCGCCGGTAAGGCGGTTTTTATCGATCTGGCTTGGCTTATCTTGAAGCCCTGGCGACGAGCCCTGGCTTTCGCCTTTGATGAGAAAGACGTTTCGCTCAGCAAGGAATGTCTCTCTACTCTTGACACCATTAAAATCAGATGTGGTCCTGAGGGTGGTTTGCCGCAGTCCCTGCTCTTAACCTCCTGGTTGACCCGGCGATTGTCCTTCCAGTTTCAGAAGCTGACTGAGACGGAAACCGGCTATATAGTTGAATTTAGCGGTAAGTTTGCGCCGCTCACGGTGCAGATTGAAAAGGGCGACGGCAGCGCTCGCACCGGCATTTCCAGCGTGGATGTTTCCTTCCATCAACTGGGTTGTTGCAAACTCGAGGAGTCTCTCAAAGTAACCTTTTCACAGGGAGCGCTTTCGGTTTGCTACAAAGACAAATGTGAATTTGTGGAATTACCCTATTGCCCGGAGCTTTTGACGGGCACCACCAGTGAGTGCGGCATGTCCGAACTTGTTGACGATGCTCTTGAGCACACCCAGCAAGACGTTTACTATCTGGAAGCCGTGAGCGGACTATTGGAAATGTTTCAAGGCAGGGGATGAGGGAATTGACCGAGCGGCAGGCTAAGTATCAAGGACAGACTATAAACGTCGCTGTCGACGAACGGACCTTGTTCGCGGTTCTTGCCGATCGTATCGCGGCCATGGCTAGAGCGGCTGTGGAGAAGGACGGTCTCTTTACCATGCTTTTGTCAGGCGGTAGCACCCCCCGCGGGCTCTACCAGAGACTGGCTACCTTTTCGGAAGATATTTTGCCCTGGGGCAAGACCTACCTTTTCCTTGGTGATGAGCGTTGTGTCAGTCATGCCGACAGCGACAGCAACTACAAGATGATCTCCGACAATCTTCTCAGTCGCATTTCCATTCCCAGTACCAACGTCTTTCCCACCATCAAGCAAGATGTAGATCCGGAAGACTCCGCTCGCATTTACGAACAGACGATTCGACGCTTTTTCAAACGCAGTGCCGAGGGCAGTGCCGGTGTCGAGAAAGGTACTTTCGAAGGGGAGGCCAATTGGTTGAAGCCTTCTTCTGAGAGCGCCTGCGAGTCGAAGAATATGCCGGTGTTTTCGCTGGCTATCATGGGCTTGGGTCCGGATGGTCATACCGCCTCACTCTTTCCGGATACTGCCGCTCTGGCGGAAGAGGAGAGGCTCTGCGTGGCAAACTTTGTTCCTAAGTTTGATACCTACAGACTTACCCTCACTATGCCTGTTTTTGCCAACTGCCGTCAACTTTTCTTTCTGGTGCAGGGTGAGGGTAAGACGGATATTGTGCAGTCGGTTTTGAAGGAGCCGGAGAAGCATTATCCGGCTCAGCAGTTAATAGCTAGGTGCCCGCAGGGGGCGGTGGAATGGTATACGGACGAGGCTTGTACGTCCAGTCTTATATAGGAGCAGGAAATGGTAGATAAGAAGAGCGATATTGGCCTGGTAGGGCTTGGCGTTATGGGTGAGAACCTGGCTCTCAACATAGAGAGACATGGCTATCAAATTTCCATTTTCAACCGTTCCCATGAAAAGGTTGTTGAATTCATGGAAGGCCGCGGTAAAGGCAAGAAGGTTGTCGGTGCTCCTGATGAGAAGAGCTTTGTCGAGTCTTTGAGCAGTCCCCGCAAAATTATCCTTCTGGTCAAGGCCGGAGACGCGGTAGATCAAACCATAGCCAAGCTCAAGCCTTATCTTGAGAAAGGCGACATCATAATTGACGGCGGCAATTCTCATTATGTCGACACCCAGAGACGTGAGAAAGAGCTGGCTGCTGAAGGACTCTGTTTGATTGGTTCAGGCGTATCCGGTGGCGAAGAGGGCGCTCTCTGGGGACCGAGCCTCATGCCCGGCGGCGATGCGAAAGCCTATGAAGCAATTAGACCAATTTGGGAAGATGTCTCCGCCAAGGTCGATGGCAGCCCTTGTGTTACTTATCTTGGTCCTGATGGAGCCGGTCACTTCGTGAAGATGGTGCACAATGGTATCGAATATGGTGACATGCAACTGATTGCCGAGGTCTATGATGTTCTGCGGCGAGCCCTTGGGCTGACGGCACCACAGATCGGGCACATCTTCAGCAAGTGGAATGAAGGCATACTCAATTCCTTCCTGATTGAGATTACCGCAAAAATTTTGTCGGTGAAAGACAAGGAAACAGGCAAACCGCTGGTTGACTTGATTCTTGATAAAGCCGGTCAGAAAGGCACCGGACGCTGGACATCGGAAGCGGCTCTGGAACTTAGTGTGCCGGTGCCCACCATCGATGGTGCTCTTACCGGTCGGGTTCTCTCTTCCATGAAAGACGAGCGCATGAATGCCGCCCGGGTCTTCGCCTCAGTATCCGAGGATCTGGAGAAGGAGACTGCCGGTTCGGGCGGGCTTGATCATCCGCTCATCGACCACCTGGAAAAGGCACTTTACGCAGCCAAGGTCTGCAGCTATGCCCAGGGTATGTCCTTGATCAAAGCTGGTTCCGACAAATATAACTGGGGTGTCAACCTCTCCGAGACGGCGCGTATCTGGCGGGGCGGCTGCATTATCCGGGCCGAATTATTGGAGCGCATTCGGGCCGCTTTCGATCGCGATAAGAATCTGCCTAATTTGCTCGTTGATGAAGACTTTGCTCCTTTCATGGTGCAGTCCCATATGTCCATGCGGGCCGTAATCAAAGAAGCAATCGTTCGGGGTATTCCGCTGCCGGCCATGACCGCCTCTCTTTCTTATTTCGATTCTTACAGGGCTGCCCATCTGCCCCAGAATCTCACCCAGGCTCAAAGAGATTTCTTTGGCGCCCACACTTACGAGAGAGTTGATAAGCCGGGCGCAGGTTTCATGCACACCGAATGGGCCGAGCTTATTGCCAAGTAGGCGTGGCTACCTTCACCCTCAATGCCGTAAATATAGGTACCTTTCCCCTGGGAGAAGCCGATCGTATTGTGGTGCTTTTCTCCAGGGAGAGGGGCCTGCACCGGGCTGTGGCAAAAGGGGCCCGCAAGCCAGGCTCCAAAATGGCAGGCAAGTCCGAGCCCCTCACCATAAACAGATACCTGTTGGCTCAGGGAAAAAGTCTCGACATAGTGACGCAGTGTGAAACGCTGGAGTCGTTTCCCATGTTGCGCCGCGATCTGGAGCGCCTCACTTACGCGCTCTATTTTGCAGAACTCTCCCAGGTCTTTGGGCAGGAGCTATCGGAGGATGCCGCCAACTATTTTGAGAAGCTTTCTCTGGCCATTGGTTTCATGGCCGATGGAGAGAAAGCACCGGCGCTGCAGTGTCTGGAATTTGAACTTTTGGTACTGGGCATGCTTGGACTTTCGCCGGAGTTGACCTTTTGTGTGGGTTGTCGAGAGACTGCCGTAGATCGCAACATCGCCGCCTTCAACTACGAACTGGGTGGAGTCGTTTGCCAGAACTGCCTTAAGCGCCTGCGCAAAGGTGAAAACGAGCATGGACAGGTGCCCATGGTAGCCGAGGTCCAGGCCAGGGAGGGGCGGCTCGTTAGTGTCTTTCTTACTCCCATGGTCTGGCGGCAACTTATTCTGGCCAAGACCGCCAGTCAAGCCAGTGCCGATTTGCAAAATTTAGGTGAGGCGGAGGATTTTGCCAGTTCTTCCGGTGGGTTTACAAGAGAAGATGGGCAGGCTGCCACTCGTCTGGCTCAAGCCCTGCGCCTCATGCTCGGATATATCGAATATAAATCGGGAAGGCGTATGCGCTCTCTGGAGGTGCTTTCCACCCTCTAAGAGGCAGTAAATATGTCTAGCTATTGCGCTTTAGGTGAGAAAGTTTTACAGATGGCATTAGTCCTTGAAAAGCGGCTAGAATACTGTATTGTGGCGCTATTTTCAGGGGAGAAGTTTTGTGTCCTTACTACATACAGATCCGGAACTGGCTAAAATCATCGAAAGCGAGTTGAATCGGCAGAAGAACTGTATCGAGCTGATTGCCAGTGAGAACTTCGTCTCTTCTTCGGTGCTGGAAGCGCAAGGCTCTGTGCTCACCAATAAGTATGCGGAAGGTCTGCCCGGTAAGCGCTACTACGGTGGCTGCGAATATGTTGATGGCGTCGAGAGATTGGCCATTGACCGCGTCAAGCAACTCTTTAATGCACCCCACGCCAATGTCCAGCCCCATTCCGGTGCCCAGGCCAATATGGCCGTTCTTTTCGCCATGCTCAAGCCCGGTGATACCATCCTGGGTATGGCTCTCGATCAGGGTGGGCACTTGACCCATGGTTCTCCCGTCAATATGTCGGGCAAGTGGTTCGATGCCAAGTTTTACGGTGTCAATGCCGCTACCGGTCGTCTCGATTACGATAAGGCGGAAGAAGTGGCCCTTGCCGTCAAACCCCGTTTGATTATCTGTGGTGCCAGCAACTATCCGCGCATCATCGATTTTGAAAGGATGCGCAGTATCGCCGACAAAGTCGGGGCTTACTTGATGGCCGATATTGCTCACATAGCCGGTCTTGTCAGTGCCGGACTGCATCCCAGTCCCTTCCCCCATGCACACTTTGTCACCACCACCACCCATAAGACCCTGCGCGGTCCCAGAGGCGGCGTAGTGATGTGTCAGGAGGAATTTGCCCAGGCCGTCGACAAGGCTGTGTTTCCCGGTATTCAGGGCGGTCCGCTCATGCACGTCATTGCCGCCAAGGCCGCGGCCTTTGGAGAAGCTCTCAAGCCCGAGTTCAAGCAATATCAGGCTGGTATCGTGGCCAATGCCTCGATGCTTGCTAAAACCTTGATCGAAGAAGGGCTCGCTATCGTATCTGGTGGCACCGACAATCACTTGATGACGGTAGACCTGAGACCGGTCGGAATGACAGGCAAGAAAGCCTGCGCCATTCTGGAAGAGGTACGCATCACTACCAATAAGAACGCCATTCCCAACGATCCGGAAAAACCGATGGTCACAAGCGGTATACGGCTCGGTACGCCGGCGGTTACCAGCCGCGGAATGGGTGAGCGCGAGATGAAGACCATCGCCAAAGCCATAGCCGATGTGCTCAAGCATCCGGAAGACGAGGACGTGCGTCGTCAGGTTCTCACCACTGTAGATGATCTCTGTCGCGCCTTTCCTCTTTATGAAAGCAAGGTTGAAGCCGTGAGATGAGCATGACTGAGACTGAACTGGAGACTGCACAGCCGGGGCGATCGAGGTCGTCTAACGTCTCCATTCGTGTCTGTCAGTTGCTCTTACTGGTGGTGGGTTTCTGGTGGGCCTTTGTGCCCGGGCAGCAAAGGCTCGATCAGGCTCAAATTCCAGGTTTTCTAATTGCCCTGGCTGCCAGTTGGTGGCTTACCCCTGAGATTCGCGCCCGGGCGTCAAGCTTAAGCTTCTCGATAAACCCGGTGAAGACAGACGTATTCACAAAGTAGCCGTGCCCCGCCTGGGCGGCGTGGCTATCTATATCAGTATCCTCACCACCGTAGTCACCCTGATTGCCATTGCCGGTAGGCTGCCGAAGGACGCTCGCTTTGCCGAGGGTATTGCCGGTATCGCCGTCGGTGGCACCATCATATTTGTGTTGGGACTGATGGACGACCTGGAGAACCTCCGGGCTAAGACCAAGCTTCTGGTTCAGATTCTGGCCGGTTGTGCTGCCTATTCGCTGGGGGTGCGCATCAAGTCCATACCGATTCCGGCCAGCTTCGATCTTGATCTGGGTTTTATCCATCTGACAGGCGGCGTGCCGATTGAATTGGGTCTCTTGAGTTTACCCCTGACAGTTCTCTGGCTGGTGGGTGTGGCCAATGCCGTCAATTTGATTGACGGTATGGACGGACTGGCTGCCGGTGTCTCGGCAATTTCGGCTCTCACCATCTGGTCCGTAGCTCTGGGGGACAGCATCGCCCGACCCCATGCGGCATTGATGGCCGCAGTCATGGCTGGAGCGCTGCTCGGCTTCTTGCGCTGGAACTTCAACCCGGCCCGCATATTTCTGGGAGACTCCGGGGCCTATCTCACTGGCTTCATATTGGCGGCCATTTCCATCACCGGGGTTATCAAGGGAGCGGCGGCGGCAACCGTGATTGTGCCTACCTCCTTGCTTGTGGTATTCATTCTGTTCTTTCCGCTTCTAGATACTTCCTGGGCCATTGTGCGGCGGGTTGCTAAAGGGAAGTCCATATTTTCCCCGGACCGCCTCCATATTCATCACCGCCTTCTTGATGCCGGTCTCGATCAAAAGAAAGTGGCCTATATCATCTACGGCATTTCCGCATTACTTGGATTAATTGCCACATTCTTTGTGGGACAGCAGGAATACTATTTGAAGCTTTTGGCCGGCGTTCTGATTATGGCGCTCTTCTTTGCCGAGGTACTCAATCGTCACAGGCAAAGGGGCAGTCGAGCTTCTGAAAAGGCGCCGGAGAGTGAAAGCAACTGATATAACCAGTGCCGTCGGTGTCAAGGCAGGCTCATTACTAATCGGTCTGCCGGTTTTTCTAGTTTTTCTCTTTGACTTGCTTTCATCCACCGGTGATATTTCGCCGTGGCCGGCCATGCGCCTGACACTGTTTGAGCGCTTCAGAAGCGGGGCTCTGCCGTACAGCGATTTCTTCAGCTTCGATACTCCTCCCGCTCTCTTGTTAGGCGCGCTTCCTGCCGCCTTGCATCAGATGCTAGCTGGTCTGGGCTTCTTGCAGCCGCTTGTTTTAGTATTCAAGCTTTCCGTCTTCCTGGCCGTGGCACTGTCTCTAGTGGCAAGCCTGGGAATTCTGTGCTTCGCCCTGGAAACTGTTCAGGCTGAGCGAAAGCGTGAGCTAACGCCGCTGGCCCTTGGATTTACTTTCAGCTTTCTGGCTGCCAACTATCTGGTTCGTTTTCAGTTCGGTGACTTGCAGCACCTTTTTTGCCTGGCCCTCCTGCCTTACCTTTTCTTGCGCGCCTGCTCATATATGGGTGTGCGCTTCTTCGGACCACTTTCCTTTCTCCTGGGTTTTCTAGCGGCCCTGGCTGCATCCCTGGACCTGCTCTTTGTGCCGGTTTTTGTTATCTGCGAATTAGTGCTAGCTGCTGTGAGCGGCAAACTACGTTTTGATAAAGCACTTCTGGGTGTAGGGCTGGGGTTTTGCCTGGCTGTTGCCAGTTTATTTACTTTGCCCGAGGCATCGCGAGCAGCATTTCTTGAGATTTGTTTGCCGCTTCGCCTGGCTAAATTGCTCATACTGGATGAAATTCTGGCCTTTGTGAAGTGCGCTCCCGACCTGAGGTTTTACCTGATTCTCTTTGGTGTCACGCTCGTCAATGGCTTTCTCTTGCTTTCGCGTTCCAGGCTACTGGCACCCCTTCTGAGCCTGATGGTTATGGGTCTGCTTCTCTTTGCCGTGGAAGCGGAAGGCTTTAGTTCGGAACTGGTGGTCTTGATTTTCTCTTCCGCCTTTGTCTTAGGTCTCAATCTCTTTCAGTGGCTGTCTCCTTTCAGCGGCGGCAGGCTCTACTTACCTGGCGCTATTTTGTTCAGTTGCCTGGCTTCTTACGGCTTTTACACTGTTCATCATCAAGCCCTCGATCAAGCCCTTTCGGTTTCTTCCGAACTGAGACGCAACGGTGAGCCCGACCTTGGGGAAGTGCTCGACCAAAATAGCCGCATCGGTGACAATGTGCTTGTTGTATGCGATTTCCCCAGCGCTATCTATCCTGCTTTGCTTTACTATGATCGCCGTCAATACGGCTATCTTACAACCAGTAAACCGCTGCACCTCTACCGCGTTCTAAGGCAGATTGGACCGACCAATATGGTGATCAATAATGCCTGTGAGACTATCATTGCTAAGGTACGCCGCGATCTGGACAGCGGCAAAATCGCCCTGCTGCTAGTTCATAAGAGTCCTGAAGAGGAAGACATGCGCTGCCTGGGACTGGCTTTCTATCTGGATAATCGCTTTGCTAATAGTGGTAATGCCTATTACTACTCCCGGGCCAGAGCTCCCCGCGAAGCAATTGGTTATCTCTTTCCTTTCCATGTTTATTTGCCCAGAACTCAAGGAGGAAAGGGTAAATGAAGCCAGTCTTGCACAGGGCAGTCGCCGTCTATATGTGGGTCTTCCTCACTTTGAGCTTCCTTGTTTTCAGTCTGTCGGCACTTCAGTATTTTCTCTTTCATCCCCTCTTCATAGGCAACGATCAGTCGGTTTATCTGGCCATGGGCCAGCTGGTGCTGGATGGTCTGGTGCCTTACCGTGACTTCTTCGATTTCAATGCCCCTCTGATCATCTATCTAAGCGCCCTGCCCGCTTTCTTTAGCCGCTTTCTCATTCTGCCTGTTTCACTGGTATTCGATTTCTTTGTTTATCTTTGTTACTTCTTCTCCTGCAGTTTGGTGCTGGCTACATATTTGCAATTCAAGGGACATAAGGATAGTTATGTGCTGCCGTTCGCCATCGCCGGGCTGACCTGGATGCAGTCCAATCAGTATCTGGATTTGGGCCAGCGCGAGCATTTCTTCTTCCTCTTTTACCTGCCTTATCTTCTCTTTCGCGCTCTGCGCTTGAGCGACAGTGCCCGGATTAGACGGGGCATGGCCTGTAATATACTGGCAGTGGTTATCGGCTTTTGTGCCCTGCTTGTACATATTAAGCCCCAGTTATTGATCTTCTTTCTAGTGGTGGAGCTGGTCACCTGCTATAAGTCTGGTGCTTTCAGCAAGGAGAAACGCAAACTACTGTTTGCCCCGGAATTTCTTACCTTTCTAGTAGGCAGTTTGCTTTATTTTCTGCACTTTGCTTTCTATCCCAGAGAAGCAGTAATGAACCTTTTGAACGAGGCAATTCCCATTTATGCCATGGGCTTCAAATGGTATGAAAATTCCACCATTGCCTGTTTGGTCAGCACCAATAGCGGTATTAATACCACCTTCCTATTTGCATCGTCCATGCTCCTTGCCGTTGCCTTTTATAGCCGCTCGGCTTTGCTCTTGCCTCTGGTTAGTTTTAACGGCACGGCTTTTGCCATGTTCGCCTTCTTCAGCACCAATTGGACCTACCGCTATTTGCCGGTGCAGGGTTGCTCCATGGTCTTGCTCATGATTGAGCTGGCCATTTTACTGAGATTGTTTGCTTCGGGCGGGCTGCCGCGCTTCGCTCTGCAGTTTCTAGGCAGTCCGCTTTTGTTCATCTATGCTATTTTCACTTTTTACCAGTACTACAGCGCCTACGCCGCTACGTTTCTAGCTACCGAGAATGTAGATCTTCGCAGTCTCGGCTGTCTTGGCTTTGCCTCCACCCGAGAACTCTCCCCCCCACTGGTCTGCATTTTGCGGCACAGCAAACCCGGTGACGCTATTTTGAGCATCTCCCAGGGCGTAGCTCCTGGTTATCCGCCCGTGCTTCTGGCCGGTCGTCGTCCCGGTTCGCGCTTTCTGCACGGAATGCACCTGCCCATGCTCGACACTTGCCTGGAGCGCACCGGTGACCTCAAGTACAAGCGTAAGCTTGATCAGGCCGTTCTGGACTATGGCGAAGATATTGAAAAATTCAAGCCGGCTCTCATCTTCGTGCAGGACGGCGAGATCGAGGAATTGCTCAAGCAAAGGGGCTTCTTTGAGAAATTTGTGACGGGCAAAGGCTACGTTTCCCTGGGTAAGCTCAATTTTGAGGGCATGAAGGTCTTCAAGCGCGGAAGCTCCGGCCAGGTTTCCGGCCCTGATGAAGCAAAAGCAATGGTGCTGGAAGTCCTGGCCGGCAAAGACCTGAGCAAAGTAGCCGCTGCTCACAATGTTTCTGCGGCAACGCTCAAGACCTGGGTTGATAAAGCCCGTTCCGGCATTGATCTGGCCGTGGGCGACGCATCATCAGGCGGCGAGATATCGCTCATGACTGAATTGGTGCAGACCAGGCAAAAGCTCTTCGGCAAGATTCTGGAGATCGAGAAATTGAAGCAAGCTCTCAAGAACTCCGGTAAACAGCCTTGAGTCAAAGATGGCGGCGTCTGATAATGCCTCCGGTGGTAAGATGAATGAGGCTTATTTAGGGGCATAACTGAGATAAGCTAGTGTGCGGTACTTTGCTTTTGAAAGTAGTCAGGAATTTGTAGATGCGCCCCCGGCTCACGGTAATTTGTCCGGTCTGTAACGAAGAATCGACGGTTTCGATTTTCTTTGAGCGGATTCAGCCTGTCTTTGCCCAACTGGCTGATAAGTATGAAACGGCTCTGGTCTTTACCAACAATGCCTCTACGGACGGTACCGTAAGCACAATCTTGAAGATCCGTGAGTCTCACCCCAATGTTTATTTGCTTACCATCAGCAAAAACGTCGGCTATCAGGCTTCTCTAGAGTGCGGACTGCGCACGGCCAAAGGTGATGTTTTTGTATTCATCGATGTGGATCTGGAAGATCCGCCGGAGATGATTCTCGACTTCGTGCACTGGTACGAACAAGGTTATGACATCGTATATGGTGATCGTCGCGACCGCTCCGAACCCAATTTGATTAAATGGGGGCGTAAGCTTTTCTACCGTGTCTTGAAAATGGTTGCCGACGACGATGTGATTCTCGATATGGCCGAATTTTCGCTCATGGCATCCCATGTGCGGGATGCAGTGGTCAAGGATCACACTTCATTTCCCTTCATAAGAGCTTCTATCGGTAGAGTTGGTTTCAAGCGTAAAGGGTTGCCGTATAAGCGGCACAGGCGGGTAGGTGGGCAAAGTCATTTTCGCTTTCTTGGGATGGCCCACTTTGCAATTGCCGGAATTCTTTCTTCCTCTACCCTATTCCTGCGTTTGCCGATATATACTTTACCTTTCTGGTTGTTGGCATTGACGGCTTGCGCAGTCGCTCGGGTTTATGTCGATAGCCGTTGGTTGGATGTCATCATCCTGCTGCTTGTTTGCTCCTACTTCGGCTCCGCCATCTCCTTTATCGCCATTTATGTGGGGCGCACCTACAAAAACTCCCTGGGACGACCAAACTTTGTTATCGATCAAAAACACTCAATCTTGCAGGAATAGTGTGTGACTGATAGTAAGAATTCCCAGGGCACGCCGTCTTCCGGCGCCGCCAACTTTACTGCCGCTAAAAAAGACTTTCTGTCCTTTGACGGTGGGGTGAGAGCTAACGGCGTGGTAGCAAAGCCAAGCTCCAACAATCTCAAGGATTTCGTCGAAATAGAGCACAAGCTTCTCAAAAGGCAGAAGCCTCGCATTCCCATGGGCGCTGGTCTTTCCTTCGGCGCGCCGCAATTCGGAGATGGCGTGGTTTCCGTAGATCACACTGCTTTCACCCGCGTCCTTGGCTTTGATGATGAGACAGGTCTCGTGGAAGTAGAATCCGGTGCCACCATGGCCCATCTCTACAATTTCTTGATTGAAAAGGAACGCTATATTGTCACCCAACCGGGTTATCCTTCCATCACCGTCGGTGGTTGCATCGCCGTTGATGTACATGGCAAGAATCACCTGCGTGACGGCACCTGTGTAGCTCAGGTTGCTTCGCTCAAGCTTTACCATCCTGCCTACGGTATCATCGAAGCTTCCAGCGAAGTCAATCGGGAAGTTTTCGATCTGACCTGCGGCGGCTACGGTCTGACCGGACACATACTCAGCGCCAAGTTGAAAACCAAGCCTGTTACGTCGAGGCGCATGGCCTTGATGAATCTGCCCTTTGATGACGTTTCGCTCACGCCGCGTATGTTGAAGGAGTGCGCCAGGAACAACGACTTTGTGGTTTCCTGGCACGATATGACGGCTTCCGGTGCCGGCTTCGGCCGCGGTTTTTTGATGATGGGCAAATTTTTCCCCGGCGACGGCAGTGATGAAGAAAAACAGTACGGCGGCAAGGTCTCGCTCAACTGGGGACTGAACGCTTATTCCCGCCGCTGGCCGGCTTCCCCGCTTTTGGGGTCGTCTTATTACAGCCTGCCCTTCACGCGCTTTATGAATGTCTTTTATGGCTCTATGAGTCGTTCCAGCCAGGAAGCGAGAACCATCGCCATTTATGATTGCCTGCAGCCCATGACCAGACTGCGCGAATTTTATTATCGTATGTTCGGACTGGCCGGCTTCCATGAATGTCAGCTGATCATTCCTGATGATAAGTTTCCACTCTTCCTTGAGCAAATCGAATTTGCAATCAATAGATTTGAGATTCCCATTACCCTTGGTTCGGCTAAGTATTTTTCCGGTTCTCCCAATTTGCTGCGCTTTAACGGTAGCGGTGTGTGCTTTGCCTTGAATTTTCCCCGCTGCACAGCCGGTGCGCGTTTTATCGAGTTTATCGACAGGCTCTGCCTGGAGGAAGGTTTTCTTCCCTACATAGTGAAAGACTCTCGCTTACCTTTGAGCGTGGTAGAACATTGCTACGGGGAGCACTATCACAATTTTAAGAAGCGCCTGAAAGCCTTCGACCCTGAGCGCCTTTTCCAATCTGAAGTTTCCCGGCGCCTTGCCCTCTAGAGGTAAGCAATATGGCAGATGATTACCAGCTTCCGGATGGCGCCGTAACCGATAACGATGCGCTCTTCCTGCTTATATTTTGGCTCGATGACAATCGGTATGCCATTTCTCTCAGCTTTATCGATAGGGTTTATCCGGCCGTGGAAGTGGTGAAGGCCAGTGACAGCAGCGAGTTTCTTGGCTTTGTCAATGTGCATGGTGCGGTCACGCCGGTTATAGACATTCGCTCCCGCTTCGGTTTGCCGCCTAAAGAGACCGATGTGCACGATATGTTGATATTGGCTAAAGATGAAGAGCATAAGCTGGCTTTTCTGGTGGACGGTGTGGACGGTGTCATGCGCTATCAGAAAGACGAGCTTGTCGTTGCAGATTCTATGCTTTATGCCAACTCTAAAGTTAAGCTGGTCAAGTTCGAGCACGGACTGATTGAGCTGAATGAACTACGAGACTATCTTTCGGCTGAAGCTAAGAAATGGTTGGCCGGTAAAGGCGAGGTGGGTACATAGTTAGATTGATAGGACGAGTGAACCTGTTGCTGCGTTGAACAGAGAGAAATTGAGAGCTTTTGCAGGCCTCTTGTATAAGCTGGTGAGATCCGTGAAGGTAGAATCGAAACTCTATGTGCTACTGCTCGTGCTTATGCCGGTCCTTTCCCTTTCGACCAGCGATGTTTGGGCCGAGTCCCGAGCGCAGGCGCTTCAGAAGCAGGCTTTATCTGAGTTTGATAATCCCAAGACAAGGGCACGGGCTGTAAAACACATAAATGAGGCTCTCAAGCTCGAGCCGGATAAGGCGCTTCTCTGGCAAAACAAGGCTCTCTTTCTCAAGGTGCTTGATGAGAGTGAGAGTGCTCTTGCCTGTATAAATCGGTCAATCGAGTTGGACTCCAAAAATTCATATTCTCACGCCATGAAGACCGAGATACTCATGAATCTCAATCTCTCCGATCAGGCCTTAAAGTCTATAAACGCTGCAATCAAGCTGGAGCCTCGTCCGGAGTACGCGGTGTTGAAAGCTTCAATTCTCGCCGTACAGGGGAAGCTCGATCTGGCGGAGAAGCAGCTTGATGCAGTGATCAAACTGAACAGCCAGGATCGGATTGCACGTGCGCGCAGAGCCAATGTTGCTAAAGCCGCCAGGCACTGGTCGAAAGCCATTGATGATTATTCCTGGCTCATTAGCGCGGCGCCCGCTAAAAGTGTTTCCTACTACGACAACCTCCTAGATCGAAGCTATGCCTACCTGGAGCTCAAGCAATACGACAAAGCTCTCACCGATTGCAAAGCCGGTTTGGCTGGAATGCCCACGGCGAGACAGTTTAATGTCGCCCTGGTGAAGATCTACGAGAGATCCGGCAATATTTCGGAGGCCAGACGCGCCAGGCAGGCGCTGGAAGCGATCGATGACGACTTGAAGCCTCCAAAGTCTTACAGATTCAAGGATTGAGTCTGCGCGGCAGCATGGACTTGCCGCTTCCAGCGCCGAGAAATATTAAATCTGTTTTTGGGGTATATAGAAGAGCGGCAGTTCACGCTGCCCCCGGACAGTTATCGATATTCGCTTTCTGCTGGAAGCGTTTGGAGGCTCTATGGCAGGTACTGACAGTGCGGCAGATAAAGGAGACGGTAAAAAGGTCTCCCTGGTGGGCGATACCCAGGTTGGGGGTACAAATCAGCCGGAACCTGATGTCTTTGGCCGCTTCGTTCAGCAGATGAATACACCGCCCCCGGATTGCAGCAGTATTTATTCCAAACCACAGAACGCTCGCACGGTCTCCGCCCTTGAATTCGATTCTTGTTATCACGGACAGACTATGCCCAGTAACGGACGTTCCAGGGAACTGGCTACCCCAGTCATGCAGCCCGGCAAAGATGGCGTGCCCAAGCCTGTCATGGAGAGGATCACCACCGAAGGCGTGACCATGGACAGTCGCCGTCTCGATGTTTTTATGCATGCCTTACCATCGGTGCGACCGGTTTCCTTTCAAGACGGCAAAAGTAAGATCGGGGGCACCGCCGCCATCATCAGTGAAGATGGTTTGATGGTGACAAACAAGCATGTGGTCGAGGATACGAAGGGCAAGGTGGTGGATAGGGTCAATCTCACCATTATCAATGCCAGTGGCGTTGAAGAGCCGCGCACGGCGAAAGTGGTGAAAGTAGAAGGCAAACAGGACCTGGCTCTTTTGCAAATTGAACCAAAGCCAGGCACTACGGCTGAGAAATTTCCAGCCTTGCCTCTCAGTAAAGTAACGAGCTGGCGTGAACGAGAACCCCTGGTGGAAATGGGAAATGCCAATGGCGAAGGCAAGATCAGCATGGCCAAAGCCAGATATGCGGACATGGTGACACAGAGCGATATTCCGTTTGACAAGCAGCCCCCTGATGTTCGTCAGGGCAGAACTATGTATAAACTGGAATCCACGGTGCCCCATGGATACTCCGGCGGCGTCGTGCTGAGTGTGCCAGGTTCGGAGCGCCGGGATGGGAAGATTCATAGAACCGGTACTTCAGCCATTCGTGCCATCACCGATTACAGCGACACAAATAAGACAGCCTACGTGATTCCGGCCGCCAGGGTGCAGGAACTAGTGGATCAGTATCGCAAGGAGCAGCGCCCTAAGTAGCAGGCTTCGTCGCCGACCGTTGCCCTGGAGTTCCGGTCTAGGCCTCCACTGTTGCACCGTCCTGAGTGATTTCTGTACAATACCTCAGTTTTTGGGAGTTGGCAGATGAAAGTTGGGAAGTCAATTAGTCTTGTTCTCAGCCTTGCTTGCTTTTTTGCCGAAAGTGCCTCAGCCTTTGAACCCACCTACACGGTCGGGCAGACAGTTTTTGCCGATTATGTGGGGGAAGCGCGGGAAGCCCGAGTGCTGCAGGAAGACGAAACCAGTGTCAAAATCGAGTTCAGAAATGCCCTGACCGGTCAATACGATGGATCCGACATCCGCTGGAAACAGAAATCGGAAGTGCATGCCGGACAACCGGCGAACTACGACCCCAAGGGCTATGGAAATGTGAACGGCGCCCTTCAACCGGCTGGGGTGGGAGTTCTTCCGGGAGGCGGAGGTGGTGTTCCGGGCCCTGCTGCCATCCCTGGAGGCGGTATCATTCCCGGCGGCTTGCCATTAGCGCTCCCGGGTGCCAATCGGTTTCCTACTCTGGAAGAGTTCGACATGTTTAAATGGGGGCGTAAACCGCAATTTCCTCAGCCGCAACCGCAACCGGCAGTCCAACCCGCGGCTGATCCAGTACGTCTACGTCCGCAAGCGCAAAATTTGAACCGAAACCGTCCAGATTGGTTACCGCCGGAAGGTATTCAACCTGACCCGAAGTTCGCCCCACAGTTTGACGGTCCGCCTCTAACCGAGGAGGACATTAAAGATTATCTGATGAAAACCATGGGTGATAAACCGCAGAATTTGAACTGGGGCGGCCCGCGAGAAAAGGCTTATGAAAACCTGGTCAACATGATCAAGGACAGGGGCACCGCCTTTAAGGGCTTAACCGTGGCCAGCAGTTTTGACAACTTTCTGCGCCATTACCAGGTTCCACAAGATGTAATCGAAGGTGTTGAAAATAACTTTGGGACACCAGTCAAACCAAATTGGTATTTTGGCAATTGGAATATGGCCAAACATGAATTTGATGTGAATGGATTCGGCACGGAAGCGGGACGGGCAGACCAGCTTATTATTCAGCCCAACGGAGAATACCGTTGGGGCGACCGCAAAGGTTTCTGGCATCCAGCCGCCAAGGCGGATCTGCAAAAGATTGGAAAAGGTGCCACCGGAGTGGTGCTGGAGAGTTTCAGAGGAAACACCGATTGGGTCGTGTACAAGGATGATCGAATGCCCGGCACCGACAATATTAGAGCTGCCGATATAGAGCACCCCGACACGCAGTTCCTTGGTGGAAGAGGGCAGTGAGTACCTTCCACTCGTTACCAGGGTAGATACTTAGACCAACTCTTGCTGTTTGTTTTGGAGTGCTCTTGCTTACTCCTAAGGCGTTCCAACTTATAGCTTCACCCATGAAAGTCTTCTGAATATCCCCATCACTGAGGCAGTTGACGCTTGCGCTCGTTCAACTCGCGGTTGAGTACCTGCAGGTTATGGTGTTGCATGATGCTGGCGGCAAGTTCCCTGGCCTGCTCTAGTTGATATGTTGAAAGTCCGTCCAGATCCTTGCTCTCCAGGTCTGGTTTGAGCACGGTCTGGATTTCCTGCTCGATTCTGGCAATGAGACCGGAAGCTCTGCAAATTAGAAGCAGGAGCGCTGGCAAGAACATTGCCGGGGTGATCCTGAGAAAGAACGTATCTGTTGCCTTTGTTCCGGCGCAAAGAATGCCTGCGGCCAGGCAGGTGGCAAGGTACAAAAAGAAGTATTCCATCAGTCGGTATCTACTTAGCCATGGAATTTCCACTGTGGGTGGTTCGCTGAGGCAGAGTGGGCAGCTGGTCTGAGAATATAAGCCGATCAGACCTAAAAGCTCCCTGATGCACCAGCCAAGCCCAAGAAGCAAGACCAGTAAAATAATCAAATATGACGAAACAGAGCCACTGTATGTCATTTGCGGATTAGTCAGACCGATAAGACCGCAAGCAAAACCAAGAAGTGAGAAAAGCAATAAGTACCTGGTCACCTTCAAGCTGGTCACTTCCGGGTGAAAGATCGTGCAGTGGCAGAAAGTGACAAGCAGGTGGTAGAGCTTTTCTTGCCTAGTCATTTGGTCTTCATCCACTTGCTTTAAGCTTAGTGTCTGCCTGTTGACCATTTTCCATGTTGGCGGCTGGAACTGTCAATTTTGTTCTTTTATTCGGGGGCAAGGGCATTGGATTTCCGACAGGAGCGGGCATAAATTTTAAGAGGGCATTTTGAGGAAGTAACTTGTTTGCCAGGCGCCTCAAGGATAAGACCGAGTTGAAGTGCGAACCCTATTCGGAATCTCGCCTCAGTCTTGTGCCTGCCCCTGATTCCAATTCCGATGCCGACCATAGCAAACTAGTAGAGCGCGCTTGCCCTGCTACTGCTGAACCTGTCGGTCGTTTCTGCTGGCTGAAGGACAGACTGGCCTTCGTATCTATGGCCTCAGCAGCGGCCTTGCCTTTTGCCTTCTACCAATTCATGGTTTCCTACCTTAACTTTTCCATGAGCGGCGTGCAGACAAACGAGTTTATGGAGTCTACCAGCGGGCTGTCTTGCGCGGCAGTTTGTTTTCTCATGGTCTGCACTTATGAATATGCCAGGACCCTTACTGGCTACAAATACACATGGTTCTCCCTGACTTGGAGAACTGTTGCTCTTGCCTGTGTTGTCTTTACTGGATGGACGGCCGGTTTGAGCGGCGTGCTTACAGCAATAATGGCTTTGGCTCTAGTGTTTGCGGCCTTTTGTCTGGGGCGGCTTATCAGAGCTGCAGTTCCGCCCACCTTCAATTTCCGCAGATCTATCTGGAATATGGGATGGTGCTCGGCTCCAGGCTTCCTCTTTCTTTTGTCTTTCGTGGTTTCTATGCCAAATCGGGAGCCTTCCGGTACAACCTACGCCAATGGTACAGCCTTTGAATTCTTCTTTATGTCCGCATTCTTCTTCTTGCTACTGTCCATTCCCACATATGCCGCCATGCGTGCCGCTCGCAGCCGTGAGACGGCACCCCTGGCTCTTCTGGCCGGGCTCTATCAAACACCATTTTTTCTTGCCACCATACTTGAGGCGAGCCTGGTAATTTTTAAACCAGGCGGTCTGACAATTGCCGTCTCCATATTTTTGTGCAATTTAATTGCCGGCGCCATTTTACTCTTCAGTGCCGGGCAGGCAGCTAGAGCAAACGGCGCCGTTCACGACAGGCGAATCAGCGGCTCCAATTAGAATTTAGCCGAGCCTATCCGAAGTACCGCCGGCCCAGGCGAAGCTAGTGCCGCCCTGACCATAGAAGCCCTGTGCGGCGGCTACTCTGGCTGGCATGTTGGGTTTGCCGGCTACTTCGAATTTGCGTTCGAAGACGTTTGTAGCTTGTTCGACGGTGTGGGTCTGCATGAGGGCTTTGAGGGCGCCTTTGTGGGTGGTTTGCAATTCATGCCAGGCAAAGTTTAGTTGGGTATTGAGGTCGTCGGCAGGCATTCCATGTTCGGCGGCGTACTTGAAGAGGTCGCGCTTCCTTGAACCTTCCCACTGGGCGATGCCGAAACCTGGTCCGCCGCCGAGTTGCCTTTGGCTTGGATCGAATCCCGGAGCTTCTACATGAAAATTGCCCATGATGCCGGCTACCTGTTCTTTGGATAGACCCTTGCTCTCGAAGAACTGCCTGATTTGTTCCCCATTACTGAGAGAAGCGCTGTCGCCCTTATGTCCTGACAGTTCCAGACCGGGCAGATGGGCGGCGCTTGAGTCCTTGCCGGGGCTGAAATGGAAGGCATCGGCTCTGGACCAGGTGTTTTCCACTATGGAGTTTATGCCGTGATTTTGCTCAGGCTGCGCTAAGCCATTGTCGCTTCCGCGGTGGTAGTGTTCGTATGACATAGTAATGAATTCCTGCTGCCGGATAGAAAAGGAACCCCAGGGAGGTTCGTGCCATTGAGGCTAAGGCCGGGAGCATAAAATCCGCATCAAACCAGTTTGTATTTGCTTACTAGAGTTTCAAGCACGTCTTGGATGGCCGTCAGGCTCTGAGCGGCCTCATCTATCTGTTTGCTGGAATAGACATGCTGCTTGGTGGCTTCTTGAATGCCTTGCATGGCAGTCACCACCTGGTCTATACCGGTCAACTGCTCCTGGCTGGCGGCGGCAATCTGCACGGCGGCACTGGCTGCTTCCGCTACGGAATGAGCCAGGGATTCGATGGAGCGACCGGCTTCCGCCGATTGTCTGACGGCGGTTTCTACCGTGCGACTGCCTTCTTCGATGGAGAGGGCGGCCTGGGCTGCAGCTTGCTGGATGTCAGAGAGTATGCGTCTTACTTCCGCTGTGGCCTGCTTGCTCTGGTTGGAGAGGGCTTTCACTTCCTGGGCTACCACGGCGAAGCCTTTGCCCATTTCACCGGCGCGGGCTGCTTCGATTGAGGCGTTGACGGCAAGCAGGTTGGACTGTTGCGACAATTCGTCTACAGAGGCAGTGATTTCGGCGATGGCCTGGCTCTTGTCGGTGAGGGTGGCCATGGAATTGGCAATTGCTCTCATTTGCTCTCGCACCGAGGTCATCTGATGAATTGTGTCTTCCGAGGCGTTTTTTCCTACCAGGGAAATTTGGGCCGCTTGTTGAGCCAGATCTGCTACGAAACGTCCCTTCTGGGTAGCCACCATTGTGGTCTGACGCACTTCTTCTGCTGAAACCGTGGTTTCGGTGACGGTGGCGGCCATCTGGCTGCTTGAGGCGGCCGACTGGCTGGTAGAAACGGCAATCTGCTTGACGGAGTTGGTCAGGACGTCTATGGCATCGGTAATCTGGCTCGTATCTTCCCTCAGTTTTATGACCATGGCATCAAAGGCCTGGGTGAGGGAACCTATCTCATCTTCGTCGCGGGCTTTGGGAATGGGGAAGTTCAGTTCACCCTTTCCTACTCTTGCAGCAGCACTGGTGAGAGTTTGCAGGGGCTCCACCACGTGGGCGGCCACAAAGGTTTTGATTTTATAGGTGGTATAGGCGGTGGTGCCTATCACCAATATATAAGCCACACCCAGGAGTGTGTTGGATTGCTTCAAGGTGGAGAGGTTGGAGGAGAGTTCCGCCGGCAAGCCCAGATCTGATAAACCGGAAAGCAGTTGGGATAGTTGCCACCACTGCCAGCCTATGAAGGCTGTCAGAACCAGAAAGATGACCGATGAGGCAAGCAGAGTACTGCTTAATTTGGCCTCCAGGCTTTTACCGTTATCTTGATGCAAGGGCTTCACATTTCTCCTGTAAGCAAAGAGACTTATTGTAAATCTACTATTTGTCGATAGGCCTGGTTAAATAAGCGGATATCTCGAGCAGGCGGTGGTGAGGTTGAGAGCATACTGACGGCAAGTTCCACCTGGGCGACAAATTTTTCCTCCGATCCCGATTTGAAAACTATACCATCGGCGGTGCTTTCTACTATCTTTTGGGCTTCCTCAAAATTACCCGGGGTGAGCAGTAAAAGTATTTTCGCTCCCCGATGGCTGTCTGTTTGCCGAATTTTTTCCAGCAATTCATAGCCGTCCATGCCCGGCATATTAATATCTGTGAGAATGAGAATCTCCCCTGGCAGGGTCTCCAGCATGGTCATGGCTTTCTCTCCGGATCTGGCCAGATGCACCTGAAAACCTTTTTTCTCCAGGCAATGTTGCATAAAGATAGCCTGGGTGAGGGTGTCTTCCACCAGGAGAATGGTCGGGGCTAAATTTGAATTATCCACGTGTTTCTTCCGCCGTTTTGGTTCTCTTCAAGACTTTCTTGCCGGCCAGGCGCTTAAGCAGTTCTCCTATTTCCTGGGGGTTGAGAACATGGCTGGCGGCTCCCAGGGTGATTGCCTCGCCTGGCATGCCATGCACCACCGAACTGGCTTGATCTTGAGCAATAGTGAGGGAGCCGGCCCTGCGCATGGCTAAGAGTTCTTTAGCACCGTCTTTCCCCATGCCGGTGAGAAGTATGCCCAGGGCTCTTGCCCCGAGATTAACTGAGAGGCTCTCAAATAGATAGGATACTGCCGGTCTGTGTCCTGCTATGGGACCGTTGCCGGAGTACTTTACCTTGAGCGTTTCCGTGAGAGCCATGTGCTTGCCTTCCTTGCTCAGGTAGAGCGTGCCTGGCAACAACTGCTCACCCTCTTCCGGTATTGCCACCTTTAACGGTAGAGTTTGAGAAAGCCATTCCACCATGCCGCCCAGAAAGCCTGGTGCGATATGCTGAATGAGCACCAGGGGCAGTGGAAAGTCTTTATGCAGTTTGCTCAAAATTTCTACCACGGCGTTGGGACCGCCTGTGGAAGCACCTATGGCCACGACGCTCAGGTCGTCTGCACTGGGCAAATCAATTTTCTTCAAATCGGTGCTCTTATCGCTTTCGCTGACCTGCGCTTTTGGCCAGCGGCGCACCACTTTCACCTGGGACATATCTTTGACAGTTTGCTTGAGGCGATTGGCCGCCGACTGAAAGCCCGCTCCCGTACCGATTGGTTTGGCTACTGCCGAGAGAGCGCCGGCCTCGATGATTTGAAAGGCTCGCTCTACATCCTGCACCAGGCAACTTTCCGACACAAGTACTATAGGAAGCGGTTTGCTCTCCATAATTTTGCGGGTAACATCCAGTCCGTTCATGCCCGGCATATGAATGTCCATGGTTACCACATCCGGTGCCACTGTTTCTAAGATTTTCAGGGCCTCTTCGCCGGAACCGGCCACGGCGATTACTTCCAGGGCCGGATCTTGATTGAAAATAGAAAGGAGTAACTTTTGTGCGGTGATGGAGTCTTCCACCACCAGTACCTTTGTTTTGCCGTCGTTTTTCATGTCAGTCGCTTCACCGTTTCCAGTAAGCCGACCTGATCCAGATCGCCTTTGATAAAGTAGGCATTGGCGCCGGCATTCAAGCCCTGCTTGCGGTCAGTTTCGCTGGCCAGGGAAGTGACGAGGATGACCGGCAGGTCTTTCAACTGCTGGTCCTCACGCATGGCTTTTACCATGCCCAGTCCGTCAAGAACCGGCATCTCCACATCGCAGACCACCAGGTCGGGGCGCATGTGGCGCATTTGCTTCAGACCTTCTTGACCGTCCACAGCCATTTTTACTATGTAGCCGGCTGATTCAAAGATGTTTTTGAGAAGAATTCTGGAGGTAATGGAATCTTCTACAACCAGGATAGTGGTGGGGTTCATCTTACTAGTGACGAGGGCCAGCCCCTGTGGTTCTTCCGCTCCGGAAAGGTTGTCCAGGAGATTGGAAAGCATGGAATTGCCGTCCACCTTGATGGAATGCACTGCTTCTACCACTTCGTGAGTATTCAATACCAGCACCGGCTCGCCGCTTGATAAAATGGTGGCGCCTGAGAAGTTTGGTAAATTCTCAATGGGAAAAGCCAGTTTCTTGACGAGGAATTCCCCTTGATCCAGCACCTGATCAACTATCAGTCCGGCTGTTTTCTCTCTGGATTGCAAGACCAATAGCTCAAGATAACGAAAGTGCGTGGAGCGTTCCGAGCCTGAGTCTTTTTCTGGAATGGAAAGTGTTTTAGCCAGGGTGGCTACCGGTATCAGTTTACCGTCCACAAAGAAAGTACGTCTTCCGCCGGTTATCTCCATGGCCAGTGGATGCACGCGCATGGCCCTGACCAGACCGGCTACAGGTATGACGAAAAATTGTCCCTGGCTCTGCACCTTGATGCCGCTGAAGGCCGCCAGTTTAGTGGGCAACACGATCTTGAAGGTGGTGCCGCTACCTTCAGTGCTGACAATTTCCAGGCGACCGGAGAGTTCTTCGATTTTTTCCTTTACTATGGCCAGACCCAGCCCGCGCCCCGATAGTTCTGATACTTCGTCTCTTGTGGAAAAATCAGGGCGGAAAATCAGACCGAGAGCCTGACCGTAAGAGAGATTTTTAGCTTCTTCCTGGCTGATTATACCCTTCTCGACGGCCTTGGCTTTCACTCTTTCGGCATTGACGCCGGCGCCGTCATCTTCCAGGGTGATTTCCAGATTTTCTACTGAAAGTTGCTTGACGGCTAGTTTTAGCCTGGCCTTGCGGGGCTTCCCTGACTGTTCTCTCGCCTCGGGGCTTTCGATGCCATGGTCGAGGGCATTGCGCAGTACATGGGTGAGAGGATCCTTGATCTTTTCGAGTATACGTCTGTCTATTTCTAGATGACCGCCATCGATTTGTAGCTCCGCTTCCTTTCTAAGTTCCCGCGCCAGATCTCTTACCAGCCTTGGAAAAACCTCCAGGGTCGAGTTCATCGGCTGCATGGTGAGATTCTTGGCTGTGTCCAGAAAGCGTGTCAGCATGTGGGAGGCGTTGGAAGTATCCTTGAGCAGGAGCCGGTATATCTGGTTTACCTGGCGGCGTGCTTCTTTTAGCCCGGCACCGGCCGGCTGGCTTTGCTTTTCTCTGGCCATATCTTCGAGCAGGAGTCGCAGGTTTGAGATAAGACTGAGGCGGTCCTGCATTTGTCCTTTCAAAAGCAGCAGCTCTTCCGACTCAGTGAGCAATCTATCCAGCCGGTCCACCGGAACCCGCACGGTCTCGTTGCCGTCGCCTCTTGCCGGGTTGCTTTTGGCGGCGGCATTTTTTGCGCTCTCGCCGGTTTCCGATTCCAGAGGCAGCATCATGGCCCTTAGCTCGGTGACATTGAAGGTACCAGTTTGCATTTGCTCCGATGTTTGCCTGATCTCCTGCACAGGCTTACTTACTGGCTTTACCGGAGGTTCCGGTGCTTGAGTCTCACTTTTGCCGAGGCGATGATTGAGCATGCTCAACTTAATATCTACGGCTGCTTTTAAGCCGCTCTTTTCGACGGGGGTGAGCCCTTCTGATGTGATACCGGCTTGAGTGTCGAAGAACTCGTTCATGGTATCCACAATTTCCAAGAGCACCGGCTGCGCTACCAGAAGATGGCGGGGCAGATTATCTTGATCGGTTTTCTTGAGGCTGAGGAAGACCGTCTCCAGTCCCTGGCAGATGCCCACCAGGTCGTCTTCGTTTACTGCCCGGGCTGAACCTTTGAGGCTGTGTAGTTGCGCCGCTACCTTGCCGAGCAAATTCACTTGCTCTGGAAAGTCTGCCGTATTTTCCAAGTCAGCAAGACGCTTGCTTATTTCCGCCAGAATTTCTCCGCCCTCTTCAAGAAAGGCTGCTCTCAGGCGCTTTAGAAACTCTTCGTCTTGTGGCAAAGTTGGAAAACTCAGTTCTTAGTCGAGGTGCTCTTCTGAATCTCTTCTTCCATCTGACTCTTGATCGGTTTGTAGAGCTCCAGTAATTGTCCGTAGACTTTCTTGGCGTCTTTCCATTTGTGCTTAGCTGCTAGTTTGGGCAGTTTTGAAGCCAGGTCCGATAGGGAAGTTAGCTGCAGAGAGGAAAAAGGACCCTTGATAGAGTAGGCAAAGTGATTGACTGCCTCAATGTCTTTAGAGGTGAGAGCGAGATCGATGCATTCGGTAAATGTGCCGGTCACTCCCAGAAAGAGCTTGATGATTTCGAGGGCTTCCTCTTGTCCGTATATTCTGGCAAGCTCAGCAAAATCGAGCTGGTTTTGTTTGAAGTTGTCGCCCAGTATTTCGCCTTCGTCAAACAAGAGTGAACGGGCAATACTGCCTGATTTGCCTTCTTCTTCAGCTTCCCCGGTTTCCCGCTTCAACCATTTGCTCAGCAGTTTTTGCAGCTCTTTTTCGGGAGAGCCTTTGGTGATGTAGTCGCTCATGCCGGCTTCCAGGCACTTTTCCCGATCGCCTTCCCGGTCGTAAGCGGTGACCGCTATGATGGGAACTGCTTTCTCTCCCTCCTGGGCCCGGATCAATTGAGTGGCCTCGTAGCCGTCCATTTTTGGCATGTCGCAGTCCATCAAGATTAAGTCGAAGGCCGGCTTACTGTCCTTGACTTTCTCACAGGCTTCTCTGCCGTCGCCGGCCAATTCCACGATGAAACCAAGTTTTTCAAGCTGGAGCTTGAGTAGTTTCTGGTTGACGGCAACATCATCTACGACCAAAACTTTTAGCCCCGCACCCAGGCTGGCAGGTTTGGAGGTCTCACCGGAGACCTCGGTCGGCTGCTTTTCCGGTTGCGGGGCGTCAGTCTTTTTTGCCTTGGCCAGTATATTTGCCAGGTTGGCTAAGTCTTCGATGCCTTTACTGAATTCATCCAGTCTCTTTTCGGTATCGCGGCATATGTTGCTGAGTTCGTTTACTACCTTGACGTGCTCCGTGATATCGGCCAGGAAGGCGATCACACCACCAGGCTCTTTACCTGGTTGACTGCTTGAAAGAGGGCTGACGGTGACTCTCAGCCAGACGTTCTCCTGCCCCGGGTGCTTGACCAGCAATTCCGATTCTCTTTGCCCGGCACCGCCATCGGTGTTGGTAAAATTCCAGGGCAGTTCTCCAGCCTGCAAGGGGCGCTCTTCCTGACCGGGAGTAAAGAAGCCGGCGTGGTACTCTTGCCTGACAACGTCGCCACCGCATTCGGTACTGTCAATCAGGTTGCCCAGTAAGTCCTGAGCCCGTTTGTTATAGAGCAATCTTTCGCCCCTGGTGCCGAAGACCAGGGCACCGATTTTCGGGTTTTCGAGGATCGCCGTCAATATTCTGGGTAGCTCGTAAAGAGGGTCGATATGGCTGTCCTTACTTTTGACCAGGGTGGCCACCTCGCCTGTGGCTCGCTTCAGCTCGGGGCGCAACTGGTCTTTGCTTTCATCAATTGATTTCAGCGTCTTGCGCAAGTCGTCCAGTTCTTGCGAGAGCTTTTCCAGTGGTTTCTGCCATTCACCTTGCACTTCTATCACCTCTATGAGACCTCTGAATTTTAACAAAATGCCGACCCTGCTCTCATGTTTGGCGGTATTTTTCTGGTTGTAAAGCATATTCTTCTCCAAATTGCCTGAGCGGGTATAAGACCTTGAGGAGTGCATATGGGATCGGATTTAACAAAGGACCAGCAGCATCGTCTGGCTACATGGGTTTCCGGAAACCTGGGCTTGTCTTTTCCGCCGGAACGACAGGCCGATCTGGCACGGGCATTCTTGCGTTATGCGGATTTTAAAGGGGAAGCGCCGGAGCGTCTGGTGGAAAAGTTGCTGGCTGGTGCCGCTTATGGGGAGCAATTGGCTGAACTGGCCCCCTATTTAACTGTCGGGGAAACTTATTTTTTTCGAGAACCGGCTACTTTTAAGCTTTTGAGCGCGGAAATTCTACCTGCCTTGCTGCAGGGGCGCGACTTAAAACAGTCAACCGTTCTCAACATCTGGAGTGCCGGCTGCTGCACCGGCGAGGAAGCTTACTCCCTGGCCATTTTTGTGGCCCACTGGCTCTCCGCTCTCGGTGCGGCTACGAGAGTTTCGGTACTGGGCACCGATATCAATCAGGAGTTTCTGGAGAAAGCCAGGCGGGCTGTTTACAAGAGTCATTCCTTTCGGACCAGACTGGCGGAGCTGGCATGCTATGAACCCTATTTCGAACGGGACGGTGACAGTTTCCGGGTTCGAGCCGATATTGCCGGACTGGTGCGTTTCGCCATTTTCAATCTGGCCGGCGAGCAGGAACTGCCCTCTTGCGACAGTCCCTCCGCTGGTTTTGATCTTATTATCTGTCGCAATGTTCTCATCTACTTTTCAGCCGAGAAGCAGATTGCCGCCCTCAAGAAATTAGCAGCCAGACTGGCTCCAGGCGGTTATATCTGCCTTGCTCCCTGCGAGATTCCGGCTAATCTGGAAAGCGATTTGCCAGAGCTTGAGAGAGTGGAGGTGGGTGGTCGCTTTTTTCTTCGGTCTGTGCCGGCTGAGAAGGCGGGAGCAGCCGGCAGCGCAGGGTTGACAGGTAGTCTTGAGACGAGCTTCCAGGCTCTTACCTTGCGTTATCACCTCTATGTCAATACCGGTCGCTTTCAGGAAGCGATTGTCTGTCTCAATCAGTACCTTGCTAATACTGAAGACAGCCGGGCGCTATATTTGCGAGCCCTTGTGGAGGAGCAGACCGGTGCCCTCGGCGAGGCGGAGGCGAGCCTTCTTCGTTGCCTTGAGCAGCAGCCGGATTTTCATATGGCGCGCTTTTTACTGGCCAGTGGTTACCTGGCCCGGGGCAAACGTCCTCAGGGAGTGGAGCTCCTGCAGCATTTAAGGCAGTCACTGGCCCAAGTCGAGCGCGATTCTTTGCTGCCCTTTTCCGAGGGAATTACCGCCTCTGAGCTTTTATCTGTGATAGATTCCTTACTGCAATAGATCGGGTCTTTTCAGTGGATTCTAAAGACGCTTCTCAAACTCAGCTCAATCGTGTTCTGTCGCAGAAAATACTGCGTGCTCGGGCGCGCAAGTTGGCTCGGCCGGTATTTGCCGAGGCTCAAAAAGAGCTGGCCTACCGGGTCATCATGGTTAATCTTGGCGGTGGTCGCTTCGCCTTTGAAAGCGAGTATGTGGAGGAAGTTGTCAGACTGAAGGAGGTAGTACCCCTGCCTGGTCTCAGCGCTCCCTTCGTCGGCCTTACCAATGTACGGGGTGAATTGGTGGTAGTGATGGAGCCTGGACAGATGCTTGCTCCCGGACAAAGCAGTGCTTCCTACAGCAGTGTGCAGAAGCGTCTGGCCGTCGTGCTGGTGCACCGTGGACGGCGCCTGGCGGTTCTGGTGGAAGATTTGCTTGGCTCCCGAGATGTCGATAGTTCCGAACTGGCTCGCGAATTCTCCGGACTTTCCAGCCAACTTTCACTCTTGACCAGAGCCGTGACCAGGGAGCTCTTGATAATTCTGGACGTAGCCAAAATATTTGAAGAGGTCAGGGGAGCGGCCGGTGGCTAACTCAGGGTTAACTGCAAATATGGAAGGGTATATCTTCAAGGCCTGAGGTAAGTTTTTGTTGGGCGTGTTCGAAGGTTAGAGGCGCGGGGGCTGAAAGTGACTGATAAAGCAATTCTGGGAGCTGATCTGATTTCCGGCTTAATTTCTACTTTGGGTAAGCAGGTAGTATCGCTCAAATTGCAACTGGCCTCCTTACAGGCGCATCTTTCTTCCAGTTCCGGCCTTGAAAAATCCGTGAAGTCCCTTTTGCCGGAGCGGGGTCATCTTGACCTGGGTCAGGTACCGGGGCTGATTATGCGTCTTTCGAAAGAGCGCAGCCTGGGTGCTGCTCTTTCCGGCGATGACGGTCAGATTCTCATGGCCAGTCCGGCCTTCTACAGTTTGACCGGTCTCAAGCTGGACGATCCCTCTCATTCCACGGTGCGATTTTATCGGGAAGAGGCCGGGGTTGAGAAAGAATGCGAGAACTTGCCGTGGATTCTAGCTCTGCCTAATTTGAGAGGCGGCGGGGAAGCGACCGTGCTCTTCGGTAGCCGCTACCTGGTGCGTCAGCCCGAGCAGGAGGGAGGCGAGCGCTGGCTACAATTTGTGTTCCGACCGCTCACCGGTGATGGTGGCGGCTGTCTGATTTTCGTAGCGGAAGCCACTGAGGAAGTGGCGGGCGAGAGGCAGTTGGCAAAGCAAGTCGCTCTTTTGCATGCACAGGTGGAAAACTTCAATGGGCCGGTGCAAGAATTTTCTAGAGTCTTGGAGCGGGTTCTCGCTTTCAGTGATTTCGGTGAGACAAGAACCGTGCTCAAGACCGCCTCTGAGAGCGAAGTGGTGGGCTATGAAGACAGTCATTTGAGCTTCGATCTCGGCGAAAGTGAGGCGCCTGCTTTTACTGATGCAGTGGCTGAATTGGGAGCACCGCCTGAAGTTTTTCAAGAGTTGGACTTAACAGGCTCTCCGGTGGACGAGATCTTGCCTCCCACTCCGGAAATTCCTGAGGAAGTTGAAGTCGACGTTGAGCCTGAACTGCAAATTGGAAGTCTTGGTGGCGAACCTGAAGAAGTCGTTGGGGAGACTGAAGTAGTCGAAAGTCAATCTCAGCCTTTCGAGGATAGCGATCTGCTTGAGGATGAGGATTCGGAAGGGACGGCTGACGCACTGTCCGTGGTGCTGGATGGTGAACTGCAAGGGGAGTCAGGTCTCTGGCAGGAATTTTCAGATTTTGTCAAGGAACCGTCTCCAGTGGCATTGCCTGATCAGGAGGTCGTCCTGAGCCAATTTCCTGAAGAAGAGATGCTAGCGGATGACAGCCAGTCTCAGAGCGAGCCGGTGATTGAACACTCTGACTTCAGTCCGCCGCCGGCTCTGGTAGAAGAACAGTCGGAGCCCGAGCTAGAGCTAGAACCTGAACCAGAACCCATGCCTGAGGCTCAGCCGGAACCGCAGCCCGAGCCCGAAGCCGCTGTCAGCCTGGAAAAGCGCGCTCTGGTGGTGGATGATATTCCCGTCAACCAGAAACTTCTGGTGCACCAACTGCGCAAACTCGGCTTTAAGACCGACATCGCCAATAACGGTGTGGAGGCTCTCGACCTCTTCAAAAAAGGTTACACCATTATCTTCATGGATTGCGATATGCCGGTGATGAGCGGTTATGAGGCCACGGCCGAGATCCGACGCCGGGAAGTCTCTCTGGGTAGCCATGTGCCGATCATCGCCATGACTTCCTATGATCGCGATACCGATAAGGAAAAATGTCTGGCCGCCGGTATGGATGATTATCTGACCAAGGGCGTTAATGAGGGCACGCTCAGCCGCGTTATTGAAACGGCTCTTTCCGGTGCTCTCCATTCCGGTCATGAGGGCAGTGCCGATCAGGTGGTGCAGGCTCAGATTTCCGAGACTATGACCGGTGGTGAGACGGCTCCCTTTGATGCCGATAGTATTGCTTCTACATACAGCCGCGAAGAATTGAAAGACATCATGCGTTCCTTCTTAACGGCTATGGAAAGCTTTGTGGCTTCCATGCAAAAGGCCATAGACGACCACGATGTGGAGAAGGTGCGGCAGTTATCCAACTCTATTAAAGGACCTTGTGCTTCCCTTGGATTGAAACTCATGACCCGGGTTGCTTCCGACATCATCAACTACGCCCAGTCGGCAGATTGGCCTCAGGTACGCTTGAAATATTTGAAGCTGAAAACCGTTTATTTGCGTTCTCAAAACGATTTACGGAAAGCCTGCCCGGAAGTATTTGAGGAGGCTCATCATTTAATCGGTTGAACGGGCAAGTTTTTGCCTTGTGTGGTTGTACTCATCTAACTTAAGGAACGGCATTGGAAAATCAAGCGGGAAGTGAGAAGAAACCCCCGGCTCGACTGGCGGAATTGGAGGCGCAGTTCGAAAAGGAGCTGGCTTGCGAGCTGGTGTCTGCTTACCTTCTAGACACCCAGGACAGCATGGAACGCATGCAAGAGTCAATTTTCAATCAAGATGCCCGGGCCCTCAAATCAATTGCCCATATGTTGAAGGGCGCCTCTCGTATAGTCATGGCCGATGATATTGAGAAATTGTGCACGGAAATGGAGGAATACGGCATTTCCGTAAACTGGCTGAAGGCAGAGATGCTCTACGAGAAATTGAATCGGCAGTTTGAAGTTTTAGTCGACTATTTGAGGCGTTATCTTCAATGAATCATGATGCCATAGCCTTTGCCGCATTAATTGTCGGGGCAGCCTCCCTGGTTTTCGGCATTTTCATTTATTTGAGCCTGCGCCGCCTCATGGAAGTTTCAGCGCCGGAGCGCAACCGGGCGCACAATCAAACTATGGCCGATCTGGCCAATGTTAAGAGGGAAGTGGCCCTCTTGACTGAGACGGTGTCGCGTTTTCGCACCCAGAGCCTGGCCGGCATCACTGATTCCATTGCCGAGCAGGAACGCAGCCTGCGAGAGAATTTGCATAAAGATGTGAGTAAGGAAGTTTCTGCACTCTCTCAGGAATTTGACCGCGCTCTCAAAAATGTGGTGGAGCGTTTCGACCGTCGTCACACTGAGCTTTTGAAAGATCTGGAGGCGGTTTCCGAGATCGCCGGAATTAAGCAGGACCTGCATCAGTTGGCCGCGGACGTGGCCGATGCCTTTGAAAAACTGCCAGGTGGAAGCCCTGATATGTCTGCTTATGCCAGAGCTTCGGTACTGGATCGCTTCATTGCTTCTTTGGAAGATCCCGAGGACAGACGCAAATGTTTGCTCACATCCCTCGATTCGGTTCTCGACATACCGGCCCTGGGTAAGTTGGCTGTGGCCTATCCTTCTGTTAATTCCTGGCTGATGCTCAAGGAACTGGCAGACCATGGAGTAGTGTCCGATATTGCCGGCTGGGCACTTGTGGCCGGTGCTGAATCGGCCCGTGCGGAAGATCAACTGGACCTGGCCGAGAGCCTCTACCAGTCTGCCCGACTATCCTTCGCCATCGGCGGCGAAGAAGATCATGAAGGCCTGTACTTCGTGACCAGAGGTCTGGCCCAGGTACTGGCCTTGAGTGGTCGAGAGGAAGTTGCCTCGGCTCTCAATTTGGAGTGCGAGCCCCATATCGAATTCCTGCGTCGCAATCCGCCGGCCGAGCCGGCAAAAGCCTGCCACAGTCTGGCTGATTTTTATTTACAGGAAGGGCGCAATGCCTGTGCGGCCATCTTGTACCTGCAAGTATTGAAAGTGGTGGAAATGGTCGGTGGATACGAAGCCCATGCCGATCGGGCTTGGAATGGTTTTTCTCGGGCCGTGCGCGCCGTCGTGCTCAATGATAAGACCACTGGGCTCAGTTCAGAGGCCGAAGGGCGTGAGACCTTCAAATATTTCCTGGCAGATACAGCAGAATTTCTCAGCCAGGGTCTCAATAGACCTGATTCGCTCATATCTGAGGACAGTGAGAAGGAAGGCATTTTGCTTTGCATTTTGCGCCTTTGCGAACGTGAGAAGGATGCCAACCGGGCCCTTGCCACCATTGTCGCTCTAATGAATCAGGTGGAATCGGCCAGGGTCAGCAAAGACCATAAGTCATTTCTGGCTTCGGAAGTTCTCTATGCTCTGGATGATCTTGGTTTGAGTCGTAAGGCAGTTGGATTGCCGATTCTCAAGCAACTTGTGGAAGTGTTTTCCCGATCCGGCAATTTCAGCAAGGCCGCTTCCGCCGGTGCCAAACTGGTGGATGTTTCCCTGGACCTCTTTGGTGACGCCTCGCTGGAAACCGTCGCACCCATAGAACTTCTAGCGCGAGTTTATCGCTCCATGGAGAGGTTTGATCTGGCAGAGGAATGTTACCGCCAGATTCTGGAGATTCAGTACAAGGTCTATCCAGCCGAACACGAAAATATGATCGATGTGCTGCTCAACCTGGCTGAGGCTTGCTTGATTCAAAAGGATGAAGGGGAGTGCGAGATATTCATGGAGAGCGCCGCTGAGATGTGCATTCATCTTCTAGTTGAGGCCCAGGAAGACTCTGAAGCGGAAGATGTGCGGGAGGAGCGACGTCGGCGAGCGCTCCTCATTAATGAGCGTATCGATAGATTGAAGCGGCAACTACCGGCTAGAGCTTCTTGAAGAAGTCCTTGAAGGTTTCCACCATATAGTCCGCGGTTTTCTCCTTGATACCGGGATAGACACCTACAACGAAGGCGTTGTTCATAACCCGATCGGTATTTTCCAGTTTGCCGACGGCCCGTTTTTCCACATCAATAAAGGCCGGCTGCCTGAGAATGTTGCCGCCGAAGATGTGTCTGGTGGCAATGTTGTTGCCCTCCAGATGTTCGATCAGCGCTCGGCGTTTGAAAGGGGCATCGTCTTTGATGGTAAGTGGAAATCCGAACCAGGAGGGGTCACTACCGGTGGTGGCCTGAGGTAGTACCAGAAATTCGGCGAACTGGCTCAAGCCCTCGTACAGTTGTTTGAAGTTGGCCCGGCGGCGTGCTGAAAAATCAGCCAGTTTCTTGAGCTGGGCCAGACCGATGGCTGCTTGCATGTCGGTTAGTTTCAAGTTGTAGCCCAGATGGCTGTATATATACTTGTGGTCGTAACCTTCCGGCAATTGACCCAGTTGCCAGCCAAAGCGCTTGCCGCAAGTGTTGTCCTTACCGGGATCGCAGTAACAGTCACGTCCCCAGTCCCGGAAGGATTCCACAATAACCTTCAGTTTGGGGTCACTGGTGGTGACGCAGCCGCCTTCACCCATGGTGATATGGTGGGCTGGATAAAAACTGCTGGTGGAAAGGTCGCCCCGGCTGCCTGTCAATTGCCCTTTGTAGAGACTGCCGAGAGCATCGCAGTTATCTTCGATGACGAATAAATTGTGCTTCTCGGCAAAGGCCAGGACGGCGTCGAGGTCGAAGGGATTGCCCAGGGTGTGGGCCAGAATTATTGCACGGGTTTTGTTTGAAAGCGCTTCTTCCAGATAGACGGTATCGGCGTTCAAAGTGGGCAGGTCTACATCGATAAAGACCGGCACCAGGCGGTTTTGTACGATAGGTGCCACGGTGGTGGGAAAGCCCGCTGCCACTGTGATAACTTCATCTCCCGGTTTCAGTTGCCTGTCCTTGAGGCGATAGGAAGTGAGGGCCGATACCGCCAGGAGATTGGCCGAAGAGCCGGAATTGCAGAGCAGTGCGTAGCGCCTTGACAGATAGGCGGCAAATTCCGTTTCAAACTGGCGGGCAAAACGCCCCGTGGTCAGCCAGAAATCAAGGGATGCATCAACCAGATTAACCAACTCTTCCTCATCGAAGACTCGCCCGGCATAGGGGACGAAGTCTCCCGGTTGGTGGCTCTTTTCCTCCTCCGGCCAGTTGAGTTTCTGATACTTGGCTACGAGGGAGAGGATCTCTTTTTTGAGGGTCTGGGCTTCCTGCTTAGAGGTTGGTGTAGTGTCGGACAATGATGTCACCCCTGAGTTTGAGGCTATAATTATACAGTCGCTCAACTTTGGTTTTGGCAGAGAGCGGAAAATCAGGGTGCAATTTGAAAGTTGTAATACTGGCAGGCGGACTGGGAACAAGGCTTCAGGAAGAGACTCAGGTTAAACCTAAGCCCATGGTTGAAGTGGGCGGTCGCCCTGTTCTCTGGCATATCATGAAAATATTCGCTCATTATGGTTTCAATGAGTTTGTGATAGCCCTTGGTTACAAGGGCGGTGTCATTAAGGAATATTTTCTCAATTATCGTCACAGGGACTCGGATCTGGTCGTGAAGCTCAAGTCCGGTGCCGTTACGGTCAAGAATGATGGGGACGTTGAGGATTGGACGGTGCATTTGATTGACACCGGTTTGGCTTCCATGACCGGTGGGCGAATCAAGCGCGCTTCACAATATATAGGTGATGAACCTTTCCTCGTCACCTACGGAGATGGAGTGGCCGACGTTGATATCGGTGCCGTTGTCGATTTGCACAAGAAGCAAGGCAAGAAGGCAACCGTGACTGCTGTGCGACCACCGGCTCGCTTCGGCGAAATCTATTTCGGGGAGCACGAAACCGGACCTTGCACGGTGTCGCGTTTTGAAGAGAAGCCTCAGACGGAAAGCGGTTGGATCAATGGCGGCTTTTTTGTACTGGAACCTTCCATTCGTGATTATATAGATTCCGATGCCTCAATCTTCGAGCGGGAACCGCTGCAAAGACTGGCAGCCGAGGGAGAACTTGGTTCTTACTTGCATTATGGTTTCTGGCAGTGCATGGACACGGTGCGCGACGTCGAGACCCTGCAAAAGCTCTGGGCTCAGGGTGAAGCTCCCTGGTGTCTCTGGCAAAAGAAGTAATCTTGGGGAAGGAAGACCTATGCAAATTGATGGCGTCATCGTCAAGAAATTGACCCAGATCAGCGACGAACGAGGCAAAATCATGCATATGATGCGCCTTGATGACCCGCTATTCAAAGGCTTCGGTGAGATCTATTTTTCTCAGGTTTATCCCGCTGTCGTAAAGGGCTGGCATTTGCACAGTCAAATGACCCTGAATTATGCGGTAGTGTCAGGCACGATCAAGTTAGTGCTTTATGATGATCGTTCCGATTCCGCCAGCAGGGGCACCTTGCAGGAAATTTTCATGGGCGAGAGCGATTACAAATTGGTGCAGGTGCCGCCCGGCGTCTGGAATGGTTTTAAGGGCGTCGGTACCGCACCGGCCCTGGTGGCGAATCTAGCCAGCCATCCTCACAGTGCCGATGAAATCAGCCGACTTGATCCCTTTGAAAATCACATTCCTTATGATTGGTCCTTGAAGCACAGATGAGAGATCTGGTAATTGGAGCCTCAGGGCAGGTGGGCGGTGCCCTGGTTGATCATTTAAATAAGACCGGTGTCAATACGGTCGGTACCTATTTCTTGCACAATCCGCCGCATTTCCCGCTGCGCTCTCTCGATATCACCGCCAGTGGTGCGGTGCAAGCTCTTCTGGAAGAACTTTGCCCCCGACATGTCTATTTGCCCTCTTCTTATACAAATGTAGACGGCTGCGAGGAAGACCCGGAGCGCTCTTACCTGGTCAATGTCACCGGGGTGAAAAATGTGGTGGAGGCCTGTCGGCGCCTGGGCAGTAAGCTTATCTATTTTTCCAGTGACTATGTTTTTGACGGTAAGAACGGACCTTACGGTGAAACTGCGCCGCCCTCTCCCATATCGGTTTATGGTCGTCATAAAGTGGAGGCGGAAGAACTAGTTTCCAGCTTGAGCGACTCTTTGATTTTGCGCACCACTGTAGTTTATGGACGGGAGTGGCAGGGCAAAAATTTTGTGGTTCGCCTGGTCAAGACCCTGCTCGATGGAAAAACAATGAGCGTACCGGATGATCAGGTTGGCAATCCCACCTTCGCCCCCAGTTTGGCGGAAGTGGCGGTGGGGCTGGCGCAGCAAGCAGACTGCAGCGGTGTCTTTAATGCAGCGGGGAAAGACCGCGTCTCTCGCTATGAGTTTGCCCGCGAGGCGGCCTATGTCTTTGGTCTTGATACGGAGTTGGTTAGGCCGGTCAGTACCGAGAGTCTCAAACAAAAGGCCCTGCGCCCGCTCTCCGGTGGACTGTTGATTGACCGGGTAGAAAAGCTATTTCCCGGTATCCTCGTGGGCTACCGGGAAGGCTTGAAGATCTTGCACAGGCAGTTGACCTGATTTTTCAACCGTTTCAATCCTGGCTGGGTTTTTGCGGTGGTTGGGGCTGAGGCTGTGGCTGAGTCTGAATGCCCTGTGTGCCCTGAGCCAGTCTCTGGGCCTGACCCATTTGATTTAGCTGGGCCCGGTCTTCTGCTTCTTTTTGCAGTTCCAGTTGCTTCATCATTTCGTCTTGCTTTCGCTCGGCTGCCAGTGCTTCTTCCTGGAACTTTTCCTTCTGTTTGTCCCTGACCATCTCGTCATAACGGCGGCGCTCCAACTCTTCCGCCTGACGGCGTCTTTCCATTTCTTCCTTGCGCCGACGTTCTTCTCTTTCCCTTTCTACACGTCTAAGGGCTTCCTCTTCTCTTGCTTTGCGCATTTTATCGACAGACATAAGCAACTCCATGGCGACGTCATTTATATACTTGCCATGCTGTACTGTTTTTAAACCCTGTAATTTCAGGTTAAGGAAGCTTACTGCTCCTGAAAGTCATCGTTTTTATAGCGTCTGGCTACCCCGGTTTTCTGGGCGGCCTGAGCCACGGCCTCGGCTACCTTCTGGGCTACTTGCGGATTGAAGACTCCTGGAATTATGTAGTCTTCGTTTAGCTCGCCGTCCTGTACGGAAGCTGCAATGGCATAGGCTGCTGCCAGTTTCATTTCCTCATTGATGTCTCGGGCGTGACAATCGAGGGCACCGCGGAATATGCCGGGAAAGCACAGTACGTTGTTGATTTGATTCGGATAGTCGGAACGACCGGTGGCCATGATTCGCACGTAAGGAGCGGCTTCTTCCGGCATCACTTCCGGTACGGGATTGGCCATGGCGAAGACGATGGGATCTTTGGCCATCTTACTGAGAGCCTCTGCTTTGATGGTACCCGGTCCGGAAAGACCGAGGAAGAGATCGGCGCCTTCCAGAGCTTCTTCAATGGAACCTTTGAAAACGGTGGGATTGGTGTGATCGGCAAACCAGTCTTTCATGTAGTTCATGTGCTCGCCTCTACCTTTGTAGATGGCGCCCATGCGGTCAAAGCCGATAATATTCTTCACCCCTGCGTTCATGAGGATTTTGGAGCAGGCCACACCGGCTGCTCCCACCCCTGAAACGATTACCTTGAGAGCGCCTATCTCCTTCTTCACGATCTTCAAGCTGTTTATGAGCGCGGCCAGAACCACTACTGCCGTACCATGCTGATCGTCGTGGAAGACCGGTATGTCTAGCTCTTCCTTCAGGCGGGCTTCGATTTCAAAGCAACGCGGAGCGGAAATATCTTCCAGGTTGATGCCTCCGAAACCGGGGGCTATGTGTTTGCAAGTCTTGATAATTTCTTCCGTGTCCTGGGTGGCCAGGCAGATGGGAAAGGCATCAATTTTGCCGAATTCTTTGAAGAGCATGGCTTTGCCCTCCATGACCGGCATGGCTGCTTCCGGTCCGATATTGCCCAGACCCAGCACCGCCGTGCCGTCTGAAACCACGGCCACGGTGTTGCGTTTGATCGTCAGCTTGTAGGCATTTTCCGGCTCATTGTGTATGGCCATGCAGACACGGGCCACACCGGGGGTGTAGGCCATGGAAAGATCATCGCGGGTGGAAAGCGGAACTTTATTGGTGACGCGAATTTTGCCGCCTAGATGCATGAGGAAGGTGCGATCGGAGACATTTACCACTTCCACCCCTTCTAATTTCTTCAGGGCGATGACGAGCTTTTCGCCGTGCTCGCTGTCTCTGACCTTGACGGTGATATCGCGGATGATGGCATCATTTTCAAAGCCGTGAATGTCGATGGCCCCTATATCACCACCTACTTCTCCGATTAACGATGTCAATTTGCCGAGCATGCCGGGGGTGTTCGTGATTTTGACCCGCAGGGTGAGGCTATGGCTGGCACTTGGCTTGAGATTTTTTTCGGACGAAAGGTCGGAATTGGAATTGGTAGTAGGCATCTTGGTTGTCGACATGTTTTGGGTTTCTCTTGATCTTAAATATGGGCACTTTCTTGCTGATTAAAATGGGGCTTTTGCCTCCAATGCTCTTGCCCTCTTGGCAAGGGAGGCGCTTCTTGCCGATGAGGATATGTTAAGCTGACTGCCGGCTAAATCGCCAGGGCGCACCAAGTTTCTTAATTGCTTGGCAATTTGGTAATTTCCAGGGGAACATTTGAGGGTCCGTTTACTACTTTCATATTATGGTCAGTCAGCCGTTTGAGCTGAATTTTCATATTGTAGATTGCAAGGAGTGTTTGATGAGCGAAACCGGTAAGAATAAGGGAAGCCGTGAGGCTATTGGAAATTACGAAGTTTCACGGGATGGTCTTAAGACCCGGCGGGAAGTGCTTATGATGGGTGCTGTGGCAGCAGCAGGCTTGGGCGTTGCCGGTATGGCCGCTCAGGCAGCTCCGGCGGTAGCCCAGGCCAGCAAAGAGCTCTATACTGCCCGCGATTTTTCGGGGCTGGTGGCCAAGAAAATGGAAGGTCTCTCTGCTTCACAGATAGAGCAGCATTTGAAGCTCTACAAGGGCTATGTGGGTAAATCGAACGAAATTGCCGCCAAACTCAAGGAAGTGGATATTACCTCTGCCAACGCCACCTATTCTCCCTTGCGCGAATTGCTCATGGAACAGAGTTTTGCCGTTAACGGCGTTATTTATCATGAGCTCTATTTCGGCAATTTGGGCGGTGCCGGTACTGAACCTACCGGTGCGCTTAAGTCTTCCCTGGAAGAGCGTTTCGGCTCCGTCGGTAAGTTTATGGACTTCCTTAAGGCCAGTGGCAAGAGCATGCGCGGCTGGGTTGTGGTCGGCTATAACTTGAGGGGCGGTTTCATCGATACCTTTGGTCTTGATACGCACAATATTTGGTCTCCGGCCGGCTTTGTGCCGCTCCTGGTGCTCGATGTTTATGAACACGCCTATATGGTTGACTACGGCATCGATCGGGCCAAATACCTTGATGCCTTTGCCGGCAATATCGACTGGAAAGTTGTCGCCAAGCGCCTGAGCGCTGTGTCCAAGTATCCAAGCGGTCTCGACTTGACCGTCTAGGGGAAGCAAGCCTGAAAATAAAAGAGGTCCGGCACTATCTGCGGTGCCGGACCTCTTTTCTGATTTGCGGTTGTTCTTACTTCTCTACCATGAGGGAAAGTTCAATTTTATTGGGTGCTGCGGTGCTTTCCGTCACATTGGCGACGGAGATCACGGAACCATGAGCTTTGGGCATCACTTTTACTTCCCTGGAGAAGAATACTTTGGACTGGTTGACCAGTTTTCTGTACTCTTCCGGCGTCATCTCGGCAGAGCGGAAGGGGCTGTCGGAGGGACGGTTCATGGCGATGGAGAGCGGCGCTTCCGAAACCGGGTAGGCAAAGACGAAAATGCGCTCGTTCACTTTGCGTTCACCGGGATTTACGGAGAGTTGGTATTCGAACTGGCTGTCTGAACCGCCGATGGTTACTGTTTCTCCGCCTCTGACCAGGGAGGCTTGCTGGTAGGTATTGGGGAATATCTGAGTGAGCTTGCCCCTGCCGTCATAATCGTAGATGGTCAAATTGCAGTCGCGGCTGGCTTTGACATTGATCTCCAGTTTTTCACCGTCCTTGTAGGTGGGTGTTTCACCGGGTTTGTTCAACCAGGCGCTGATGATGGCCTCACCCTCATAGGCTACTGTTTTGATATTGCTTGCCGGGGTGGTTTTCACAACTTGAATGTGCGCGGCGCTGCTTGGAGCCGGTTTGTTTTTGGCCACCATGGGTTGTTTTACCGTTGTTTTTGGCTTTGCCTTTGCCATCACGGAGGTTGTCCTGACCGCTTGCAGAGCGGGCTTGGTGCTGCCGACTTTAATGCCGGCTTTGGGCGGCTGGCTTTTGTTGACGGCCGGCGCTTTCTCCGTACTGGCGGGTTCTTTACGAGGTGCCTTCACATAGGAAGGTTGCTCGATGAAGAGTCCCCGCTCTTTGGAGTTTTTCAAATCATCAGCGCTGGGTTCCTCTGTTTTGCCGCCTTCGGCCTGGGCTGCACCGACAAATGAAATACCGCAAAACAGGCTCAAGGCCAGGGAAGTGAGCAACAAAGCTCCAAAATTCGGTCTGAAAAGAGCTGGTAAGGTTTCTTTCGCCGGCGTCCGGGGTGCCGTGCTGGAAGTAAAAGTCCTGATATTCATAGATGCACCCTCAACATTGCTTGCCTCTCTTGATATGCTTCCTATTTTGACTGATCTTCAAAATTTCTGGCGACATAACCGGTAACCGAACCCCGGGGAAAATTAGGGGGCATTGCCGAAATATTTCTTGAAAACCTATTTTTTGCTTGAATCCACGGTGCTTTTGGCTACCGGACCGTCCATTTCCGTGTAGAGAACATCCTCAGGATATTTATCTTTCAGCTTCTTTAGCTCATCGAGAGCGGAGCGGTTGTCCACCATTTGAATGGCCATGGTGCTGGGGTCGCTGTCGTAGGCTTTGCCCAGCTTCAGGGCCGGCAGCGCACTGCTGACGGCAAAGAGATGCAATTTGTCTTGCTTGTCGTTGACCCGGAGCTTCTGCGGTCCGAGCATCTTTATAGAGATAGACTCGCCGGCTTTGACGGAGGCCATGGCGCCGTTGTCGTCCTGGGGAAAGGCTCGGTATACCGGGTGATTGGGGCTGAAAGGGTCTTCGTCGAAGAGATAGAGATGGCAGTCGGAGCCGGGCTTCAGGCTGATTTCCACGGGTTCGCCCATGGTGAAACCGTTGCGTGATTTGTTGTAGAGCAAAACCACCGGTTTGACTCGGGCGGCATCAATTTGCAGCGCGCTTATCTGAGGGGAAAGCAGGAAGGCTGTGGCCCCGGCAAAGGCGATGGAAAAGGCCAGAATGAACTTGGCCAGGGAAAGCGGCAGATGCTCGCCTCTGGCTCTTTCCGGTGCCTCAATCTGACCATCCACGGCCAGATCACGCAGGGCGTCCACCCAGAGGGCCAGGCGAATGGAAGTGGTGGGCAAGTTCAGACCTGGCAAGGTGGCGGTGTCGCCACAGTGCATGGCCACAACCGAACCGTCCGGGGCAAAGATGGCCGCTCCCGAATCCCCCGGCGAAAGGGCCAGATCGTGGAGCAGATGAAAGTTGTCGTGTTTGCGCAGGGGACCCAGAAGCCTGCCCATCTGCGCCAGGGGATTCATGGAGGAACTGAATTGCCCCAGGTGTACCGGATAGCGTACGGCCGTGAGGGGCAATTGCACCGGCAAGGTCTTTTCATAGGTAATGGGCAGCGGGCGAGCCAGGGAGTCGGGCTCAGCCAGGCTGACGGTAAGAAGGGCGGCATCGAAACGAACCAGTTGGTCTTGCTGCCTCACAAATGAGGGATGCAGGCGAATCTGGCTGACCGGATAACGGTTACCGGAGAGCGGAAAGAAGACGTAGAGCAGATTCGGCGTGGCAGTGAAGGCATCAACCACATGACCGCAGGTAGCCAACTGACCGGCCCCACAGAGCCAGGCCTGCCCCAGGACAACGTCCTGACTTCCGCTTTCGGCCTTCACCACATGGGCGAGGGAGCCGGCATAGTCCTCCGCGTTAATCGTCACAGTTGAGTTGGAACTGTTCAAACTCGTCCTTTTCAGTGCTTTGGTTGCAGGGGGATGGGCGCGCTCAGGCTACTTGAAATCGTTCAAATATTAAGGAGACCAGCCACAATTTCTATAGATTACCGCAAGCACCTGGTTAAACATAGTATTGTTGTGTCTTTTCAAATAAGAGCCTGCTTATAGTAAGTCCTGCTTGGAAGGCTTCACTTGAACTGGTCTGAGCCGATACAATAGGGCTTAAAATGAACGAATCCTCTTCTGACATCAGTGCTCTTACCCAGGCTAAAGTTGAAAAGCCTGTGTCTGCACCTGGCAACGCACTCAAAGACCGTCTTATGCAGTTCTGGTGGGTGCCCTTCAGTTTCGTTTTGCCCGCGCTGGTCACCTTTTCTACGTTCGCGGTGCGCGATTCCGATCAAAATTTATTTCGTGCCGAGCGTGTGGGGCTGATTGGCTTATGCTGCGCTCTCGCCATCTGGGGGCTCTGGCGTCTTGATGTAAATTTAGGGGCCCGGCAGCGATTGAACGAGAGTGAACTGACCGTGCGGATTCTGGTGCAGGCCAGCGGCTTGGTTCTCTGGGCCGTCTGGCTGACTGTGGGTGTGGTCATTGCTATGGCCTATGATCAGGTTTACGACGTGCCGGCCCTCTTGCCGTCCTTACCTGGAAACTGAGAGGTAGATGCTAAGTAGTCGTACAGAACTGGCTGAAATACTTGGTCTGGCTCCCGATTGGAAGCCGGTTCTCGATAGTCTGACCGATGGTGTCAGTAAGAATTTAGACAAGGGCGCTGTGACGCCCTTTGCCTTTTTTGAGAAGCTGGGCGCTCGTTCCATCTATCTAAAGTGTCTTTCTCTAGGGAAAGAGCGGGAACTAATGGTGCGTATCTTGCGTGATAGCTATTACCAGCCCATGCTGGCCCGCATGCTTTCTTCCAATCAGAGCTTGAAGCGCTTCTGGGCCCAGCGTAAGCATCCTGCCGATTTCCAGAAGTCACAGGCCGTCTCTATGGCCGTTGAGCTGGCTGCCAAAATGGAAGGTGTCTTGAAGCGTCACCTTGATGGTGGCAGCGAAGACGGCTTCAAGGTGCTCTTGCCGGCCTATGTGCAGCGCTCCGTGCATAATGCCGCCGTTGACTATATTAAGGAAGAATGGCAGTGGGAGAAAGAGACCTTACAGGATCTCAATCTCGACCCGGAGCAGGAAGATCCCAGGCAGAGCACCGCCGATGACATCAAGTATGCACCTGAGAATCAAGCCATATCCAGGGAGCAAGTTTCTCAACTCAATCAACTGCGGGCTGAGTTGAAGGAGATGCTCGATGCCGGCACCACAGAGGCGCAGCGAGAGCCCCTGGTGGTAGTAGACCTGATTTTCGGACTGGCTCTGACGGAGAAGTCTAAGAGTGGTCAGGAATTGACCATGCGTGAGGTCTGCGAAGTGCTTTCTATAGCCGGCGAGACCCAGGCCAGGAAAATCGCGCGCTGTCAGGTGCTTCTGGATAAGGGGCTGGATATGATTCGCAATCGGGTGCGCAGCAAGCTACCGGGTGTGGCTCAGTGCTGGCAATCCGATATCAATATAAATACCGCTTCCCGGCGCGAACTTTCTCACCAACTTGGTCTGACCGAGGGTGAGGTGGATCGCTTGATAGCTTCCAGGCAGTACTACAGTCTGGAAGAACTGGTGGAACGGGGCGCACTCAAGGCCAACCGTCTCGATGATCTGAGAGCAAACGGGGCGGTGGCTTCCTTTGTGCCGGTGGATATAAATGTATGCACCACTAGAGATATGATCGATATATTGGGGCTACCCAAAGAACTGGCTCAGAAAATTACTTCCTTGAGACCCTTTGCTAGTTTCGAGGAGTTGGAACAGCGCGGGCTTCTGGATAAGTCCGCGCTGGGCTCTTTAATAGAGCGGGGCGGGGCGGTGCGGGCCGTAGATAAGGCCGGCGAGGGTCGCCTCGACATCAATTCCGCCGCCGGGGAGGCCCTGAAGGCCCTCGGTCTGAAGCAGGCGGATTGTGAAAAGATTTTAAGGGGGCGGCCTTTTACCACCTGGGGTGAGTTGGAAGAATATCTCACTCCCGATGCCGCCACCTGGCAGGTTGTACGGCAGAAAACCCGTCTTTCATTATTTCCCTACTAATTTTTCGAAGGCAGCGGTTAGACATCTTGCGAAACGCAAGTTCGATAACCAATCTGGGAGCAACCCATGAAAAACCAGGACTCAAATATAGAATTCGCCGCCGACCTCGGTCAGGCTCAGGTTCGGCTCAGCCCGGAACTGGTGAGAATAGCCCAGAAGCGGGCTTGCGGCGTGCACATGCTGCGCGATGAAGTAGCCAGGCTGATGGTCGAGAGTTTGATCCTGGAAATGGATCCGGAACTGGAAGTTCTTATGGATGAAAGTGCTTCCATGAGCCAGTCGGACAATCTGGCCGCCGCCCTCGGTGTGAGCGATATCGTCATTAATGGTCACAGATTGGATGTGCGGGCCCTGGCCGAAGACGGTACGGTTTCCATCAACCGCGCCCTGATTGGTTCTCAGTATTTGAGCCTGGGTACTCTTGTGGTCTCCCTCGCTTCTCTTTCCGAAGGTAAGGTAGTGGCTTTCCTTGGTGCCGGTCTGTGGATGAAGGCGGAAGAAACGGAGAAAGCCAGACCGAACCAGGCTGAAGCTCGTCTTCACCTTCCTGTAGATTGTCGTAGTGATTTCGATTTTGCCGCCACGCTCAGGAATTTCCTTGCCAAGCCTGTGGTTAAACTGCCCTCCACCAGCCGCTTGCAGGATGTTAAGGGTGACGTCGATTTGCTTTTGAATAATCCTGAAAAGCTTATTTCAGCCAGACGCAAGCAGATATTCTCTTATCTCTGTTCCAACTGGAACGAAGATACTCTCTCCCTTGTGGAAAGTATTAAACTGGCTCACAGCCTTTCTTCTCTCGATATGATGCTGCGCGATGCGGCTCGCTGGAACAACATCGTCGAAAAGCTTACCGATAAGCTGGCCGTTCAGTTCGACAAGGTTAGCCGTGCTGAGATTCGCAAACAAGTTCTGGCTTGCGGAGAAGCCTATGGTGCGCAATTTCGCAGCCCGGCTTTCAGCAAAATGCTGCTTACAAATTTGGTAGCCGGGCAGGCAGCCGGTAAGAAGAGCAAGCTTTTTGCCGCTCTCGTGGAGAAGATTATGGCCGGCGCCGGTAGTCTGGAAGCTGTGCGAGAGCTGGTGCTAAATAAAACTGCCGTGGAATTGGCACATCAGATCAAGTGCGAGCGAAATCTCAAAAAGTTTTCGGGCTTCGTTGCCGTCAGCGCAGAAGAAATCGGTATGGCTTTTCAGAAGCTGGCATTGCAGCCGGCCTACGCTACTCACAGCAGTGGTGATTCGGGAGTGGAATCCATAAACGAAGCTCTCACTCTTCTGGAAATTGGCGAAATGGCCGAGGCTCTGGCTTCCATCGATATGGTCAGTCTGGGATAGAGGCTATTTCCCTGGCGCAAGTTCTCAAAAGGCGTATTCTTGCTTCTCCCTGGCAAAGCCCTGAAAGTTTTGCAGCAAGCTCGCTATGACCGGCAGCTATGCCCACTAATTCCTCTAATTCCAATTGCAAAGAATGGTTTTCCTGGTAGCGACGGGCGGCCAGAGCCAGGGCTTTTCGCCTCAGTCTAGACTGATTGGTCTTACCTTTGAGAATATCTTCCGCCAGACTCAGGTAGAGGGCGGCTGTGGTCAGCTTGGCTCCGCTTTCAGAGGGAGTCAAAAGCCTATCAAGAACCAGGCTCCAATCACAAACCAGAGCCAGTGCCAACTCGCGGCTCTGTTTGGCCGTATCGGCGCCGGCTTGGGGCGAGACCGAAAGGCGTGCCAGATGACAGGCTACGATGGCCTGGGCTTGAAAGCGATCCGCCAGATCTTCTATAAGCAGACTTTCTTTCAAGGCTATGGTGAAGATGGCGAAACTTCTTTGATCGCCTTCCAGGACCTGGCTGAATCTCACAAAGAACTTTGTCTGTTTGATTGGATCTTCGATTTTATCCAGATCAAGCATGGCTTCCTTGCCCAATTCGTAAGCTGTAGAAGGAGATATGAGGGAGAGCTTCTCCAGAACTTTCAACTTGGCCTCGATACGGGTCTCAAGCAGGCCCGCCGAGGCAAAATAGCGGGTGAAAAAGCCGCTCTGCTGCTCTTCTTCCTCCAGGTGATTGTAGAGGTTGAGGGCCTTGCTCAACAGTTCTACAGCTTTCAGCGGTGCCGCATCTTGAATAACCGCAGCCAGGTCGGTGAGGGCCTCGGCCCGGGCTTTGTCAGTGAGAGCGGCTGTCTTGATGCGTTCTTCCATCAAAGCCGTTTCTTGCTGCACCAGATGCGGTAGCAAATTTATAGTGGTCTGAAAGAGCATCAGGTAACGCCCAATTTCATACCCGTCTCTGGCGTCCGCCTCCGTCAGCTTTGTCAGCAGGTTGCCTGCTTCTTGCAAACAGACCTGAGAGACATCTGCATAGTCACTGTTGCGGCTCATGGCCAGTGCCATAGCGGCGATCAGATAGAAGCGGGTCTTCTCTTCCGCCTGGGTTTCTCTTACTTCCTGCAAGAATTGCTCTATTTCTTGCTGCATCCCCCCCAGGCATGGTGCCAGGTGCCGCAGGGCTTTTTCTCTAGCTCTGAAACCAGCTGTCTTCAGCCCATCCGCCAGCAGGCTGCCATAGGGTTCGTCTGCTTGGCAGGCTCGCTTTGGGGCGTCGGCCCGCGCTTTCAGACATTCGGCGGTGAGCGTCAGCATCAGGTCCGGCTGCAGCACTTTCAACCGGGTCAGGACAGCCAGAGTTGTCGCCTCATGACTCTTGGCCAGCCCCGGCAGCGTCAGTTCCAGATAAGCTTGCATGAATTCTTGCGGGGCATATTCCACAAGCTCCAGGTATTGCTCTAAGCAATGGGCGGCCAGGTCGGCATCGAGACCTTGCAGTTTCCAGGCTCCATGCAGGAGGGCCTGGGCTTGCTCGGGATTTTTGATAGCCTTCAGTTGCTTTTGCAGGGAGGCAAGCCTGGATTTGTCTGCGAAGGCGGCTATCAAGTCCACTGCCGCTATCAGCCTGGTCTCTATCGGATCTATATCGAGGCAGAGCTTGAGAAGGCTGCTCAGGCTCGCTAATTCTTTTCTTTTGCTAATTGTAAGGGTCATATCTTTCAAATACCCCCAGGTAGGACCGGGAAAACCGGATCTCGATGGGTATTTGTTCCTCTTTACAAAGGTGCCCGCATTTGCCAAAGACTTTTTTAATTGGGTACAATCGGCACATGCAAGCGGGTGCGGTTACACAAGTCGATTGTAAGAGCTGCGGAACTAAGAATAGTTCCGACATGTCCTTTTGCATCCAGTGCGGCAAAGTGCTCTCATCTTCAGTGGAAGCGCTGCGCCAGGCTCGTGGCGTTAAGAAGCGCTCCTGTCGCAGTTGCGGACGCTCCGATGAGCTGAATAATCGCTATTGCGTGTTCTGCGGTGCCGAAATCGAGATTTACCAGGGCCGCCATACCAATGCCGAAGCTCTGGCTAAGTTCAGCGACGAACTGCATTCCATGGAGCCGGCTCCGGCTCCAGGACCTGCCCCCACCAGTTCCTTTACCTCACTGCCGGCACTGGAGCCGGTGCAAAGCGCACCGGTCCCTGCCCGAGCCGGTGTCGACCTGTTTCTAATCTTTGGCATCGTAGCCGGCCTGGCCCTGCCCTTTGTGATCGGCGGCGCCAGCCTGGCCCAACTGGCCCTGGCCTTGCAAGTGCCGGCCGAAGGTCTCATTCTCTACACCGAGAAGCCCAATGCCAGAGTCTTGCTGGAGTCCCTGGATCGTACCTGCTATATCCTCGGTCAGACCTCCCGCCACGGTGTTTTCTACGCCAAAGACCTGCCTGCCGATGGCTACCGCTTGCGCTTGAGTCTACCCGAGAGCCGCACCCTGATGCAGAAAATCGACCTGGTGAAAGGTAAGCTCAACTGCCTTGGTTTTGAAAAACCGATACGCCTGCCCCGTCTTCCCGGTGCCGCTGCCAAGGAGGCTAGTAAATGAATAGCGCCTCCAGTGCACAAGTTACCTGCCCTACCTGTGGGAAATTTCTGCCTCGCACTTCCAAGTTTTGCGGCTTTGACGGTACCGACTTGACCCTGGCCAAGACCGGCGGAGATGTTCGCAAGATCTGCAATCTCTGCGGCCGGTTCTTTCCAGGCTATGCCAATTTCTGTGCTTTTGACCGCAGTTCCCTGGAGGTGCTCAAAGGGCAGGCCGTGAACCTGACGGCAACGGCACCGCCGGCTCCCACCGGACCGGCCATAAGCGCTCCACCGACACCGACTGCAGCCGGAGACACGGTGGATGTTTCCCGGCAGGCTGTGCCCAATGAATTACACACGGCACCGGCCGATGATGACGATGAGGATGACGAGGAAGAGGATGATGGTCCTTATTCAGCCCTCATTGGCAAGACCATAGACGGTAAGTACATGGTGCAGAGTGTGCTGGGCGAAGGAGGCATGGCCGTCGTATACAAAGCCAACCATGTGCAGATGGAGCGCACCGTGGTGATTAAGGTCATGCAAGGCTGGCTTCTCAGCAATAAAAATTCAGTGGAACGCTTCGAACGCGAATGCAAATTGACCGCCAAACTCAATCACCCCAACATAGTCTCGGTCTATGACGTGGGTTCCATCGACGGTAAAGAGCCTTACCTGGTCATGGAATATATCAAAGGAGAGGCGCTGGCCGACAAGATACACAACCAGGGGGCTCTGCCCTATGCCACCACCGCCAATATCATTATTCAGATGTGCCGTGGACTGCAGGAAGCGCACAGTATTGGAATCATTCACCGAGATCTGAAGCCTGATAACGTGCTCTTGCAACATAAGTCGGACCGTCCCGACTGGGTGAAGATCGTAGACTTCGGTATTTCCAACCTGGTGCACGGCAGCAAGCGCCTCACCAAGACCGGCCGCATGGTAGGTACCCCTGAATACATAGCCCCTGAGCAGTTGAAGGATCGGCCCATCGATATTCGTACCGACCTTTATGCCATGGGCATCATGATGTTTGAAATGCTCACCGGCAAGGTACCCTTCGAGGGCGAGTCGGCGGAGTCTATCTTGATGAAGCATTTGCTGGAAGAACCACCGCCCATCTCGGAAGTGCGCCCCGATATCTTGGAGCCCGGTAATCCCTTCGAACCTATCATCATGAAGCTTTTGCGCAAAGAGCCCGATGAGCGCTATCAGACCGCCGTTGAGCTAAGATTAGATGTAGAACAGGCCCTCAACCAGGTGCTTCTGAAAAAGGGCTGACCTCCTAAATTCTGCCCCTGGCAGGTAAAGGAAATACCTTAACCACAGGGCATGTCGTGAATGAGGCTCTCATGGGCGCAAAAGCAGTCTACCTTTCCATCTTATTAGCCTTGCTGTGGAGTCCTCTTGCAGCTTTCGGTCAGTCTGTTTCGGTGCCCTCGGCACCGGCGCCGGCCAGCTATTCACCGCCTCCCGTCATACAAGTGCCGCAGCCCACGCCCCAGGTAAATATTCCAGTTTTTCCTCTGCCGCAACTGCCCGTCACCACTCCCACTTTGCCCCTGATTCCCACCGACTTTACCAGACCTTTTATGGGTACTGCGCCCATGCTCTTCACGGCACCCACCCTGCCTGCCGGCAATGCCGTAAAAAAAGTAGACCCGCAGAACTTTCCCGTTCTAGCGCCAGGCGACAGCGATGACGGTATCATCGTCAAATATTTGCCAGGCACCGATTTTTCAAGACCCAGTAAGGCTTCCGTTTGCCTGACCGAAGGAGCCGTTCTGGTGAGTGTGCGCAAACCAGCGGCAATGGCCCTGGTCACTACTCCCCACGGGGATGTCTCTATCGAAAGCGAAGCCGATGTAGTGGTGCGCTATGAAGAAGGTGTATTGAGGGTGATGAACCTGACCGGTCTGGGTGAGAGAGTTAAGATAAAGGTACATGGAGCCGAGGTTAGTGCCAGGGTGAATGGTCAATCCTATTCAGAGCCGGTCAAGAACCAGCCGGTCTCCATTGCCCTCAAGGTCGGGCACGAGGTGGTATCGGCCGACCGCAGATTGACCGGCCGCGACTTGCATCCCCATGACGGGGTCGGGCGCCGGCAGTATGTTTTCATCGAAGCCGATAGTCTGGCCGTGAGCGAATTTAGCCTGGAAAGCGCCCTCTCAGGTATGGACCTGCTGGTGGACTTGCAGCAGAAGGTTACGGGCGTAAAGGAAAGACGAGTGCTTGGCGACATGGCGAAAATGGCATCGGTGTTAAACTACATGAACGGTGAAAGTGGTTACACCGCCCTGACTAAGCCGTCCAAGCAAGGATTTCCTCGGGAGTAATTATTTCCATGGCCATAAAAGCCTTTCGCAGACCGGGCACCGTCGTGGCGTTGGTTCTTGCTCTCTCCATTGGTCTTTGCTCGGCACTGACCCCGGTTCTTGCCCAGAGCGACGACTTCGAAAGGCTCAAGGCGACAGTGGAGAAAGCCAGGCAGGCAGGCAAAAAAGATGATCTGGCGCTTAAACTCTATACTCTCGGGCAAACGCTTGCCGAGGCTCGCAAGTTTGAAGAGGCGCTCACATATCTGCGCGAAGCTCTCAGCGTGGATCGCGGTCTTGCTAAAACCAAAGAAGTCTTCAACGATTTGATCGCCATTGCCCGTGTGGAGACCCATGCCAAACAATTTGAGCAGGCCGAAAAGACTTACCTGGAAGCGCTGGCGGTGGCTAAGAATAGCGGCTCCGAGAAACAACTGGCCAGTGTCTACGCTGGTCTGGGGGCCAACGCCATCCATGCCAAGAAATTTGAAGAAGCCCGTACCTTCTATGAAAAGTCCAGGGAGGAAGCGGCTCGTTCGTCCGATTATGTCGGGGAATGTCAGGCTCGTTTGAGTCTGGCCATGCTTCTTAAGAGGGAAGGTAAACTTGCCGAGGCCCTTAAGGAAGTAGAAGCGGCCAGAGCCTTGCTGGGAGACAACACCCAGGAAGCTTTTGTGGGTCAGGTTTTGAAGACCCTGGCTGAGATGAAGGAGTTTAGCGGTGATACCGCTGGTGCTATCGAAGCCTACGGCCGTGCCGCGGCGATTTTTAATGAATGCGGCGAAGGTGCAGGTGAAGCCATATGCCTCTATAGCCTGGCTAATAATCTACTGGCCTTCGGTAAGCCCAGGGAGGCCCTGGAGCAATTTGAAAAGGCCCATGCGGTATTTGATCAAGAAGGCAATACCGCCTACCTGGCCCGCGTTCTAGTGCGTCAGGGTACGGCCTATGCCGACATGGGTAATTTTGTGGAGGCTGAGCGCCTGCATGTGGATGCCATGAACATGGCTAAGGGCCTCAAGGATGCCGATCTTGAAGCCCTGGCCGGTTTCGAGCTGGCTTATGACTACTACCTGGAGGGGTCCCTCGATAAGGCTCTGGAGCGCTGGAAGCAGCTTGAAAAGCAATTGCGCGGCGGCGCAGCAGTCAGCGATGCTGACATACTGGCCGAGACGGAAAGCTCCATTGCCATGTGTTATCGCAATATGGGTCAGCCGGCTGCCGCCATCGATTATTACGAGAGAGCGGCCAAACGTTTGCGCGATGCCGGGAATCTCATAGGTCAGATCGCTTGCTTAAATAGTATTGCTTGTACTTCTTTAGATTTTGAACGTGGTGCCGAATATGGTGCCAAGTATCAGGAAGTGCAAGGGCTGATGGCGAAAGTGCCGGCTAGTGATAGAGGCGGCCGCGACTTTCGCCGCCTGAGCGCCTTAGTGCTCTTCAATCATGGTCAGTTCGAACTGATTAGTGACCATCACGACGCTGCACTTGCCGATTACCTGAAAGCCGCCGCCGATTTCGCCTCTGTCAGCGATAAGTCCGGGCAAATGCGAGCCCTTACCGGCATTGGTCTTTGCTATCTGAAGAAAGGCGGCGCTGAGCCGGAGTTACGGCAAGCCATCAGTTATTTTGAAAAAGCCGAGCCCCTGGCCGTGGCAAGCGGCAATACCGAGAGCCAGTGGGACTGTGCTTATGGAATGGGCTCCGCTTACTTGAAACTCGGGGACAAGGCTAGAGCGGAGAGCTATTTGCGCAAAGCCATCTCACTTTTTGAGAAGGAAAAGGAGAAGCACGGCCGTGATGACTCCAAGACCTATGCTCTCGATTTGCGGGGGCGCTGCTTCCAGGAACTGGTCAGTCTGCTCTTTACCGAGGGGCGTCTTGATGAAGCCCTTGAAACCGCTGAAAGAGGACGAGCGAGAGCCTTTCTGGATTTGCTGGAGGGTCGCCGCAGCACCGGCACCCATATCGCCCTGACGGGAGACTCTTCCGGCGCCGCTCCCGGACAGGCTCCCAAGCGACTGGCTGAGATTGCCATGGCCGATACCGGCAGTAGTCCCTTCGGCAGAGATCGTTCTGTGGAAGTGATTTCTAAGAGCAATAGTTTGGTACTCGATTCTGCTGTGTCTCAGGCTTCGGCCAAGGCGCCTGATGTGCAGGAGTTGAAGTCGCTGGTGGCCGAATCCGGCAGCACGGTAGTAGAGTATTTTATTACCGCCGATAAACTCTACACTTTCGTCATTGGCGGCGGTGCCGTCAAAGCACCGCCGCCGGTGGCAATTTCGGAGCTTGCGCTCACCGCTAAAGTAACGGCTGCTTACAAATCGATCATCAGCCCGCCTGAAGACCTGACCAAATTGCAGGCTGCCAATGAGACCAGGCAAAAACTCTTGCAGGACCTCTACAAACTTTTAGTGGAACCGATTAAGCCCTACCTGCCGGATGCGGCCGAGACCGTGGTGACCATTGTGCCCCACGGGGCTCTCTTTAAGGTGCCTTTTGCGGCGCTCACCGACGGCAGCGGCAAGCTCTTTGTTGAGGATCACACCCTGGCCGTTGTGCCTGCCGTGGGTGTTTTTAGAGCCACCCATAAGCTTTTGAAAGAGGCACCGCAGGGCAAGGACAGTTTGCTGGCCTTCGGCAATCCCACCATGAATGCCAGTATTGGCCTGGGGGCCCTGCCCTACAGCGAAAAAGAAGTCAAGAAAATTTCCGAACTCTTTGGTGCGGGCAGTATCGTGAAAGTAGGAGCCGATGCCAGCCGCGCCAATTTGAAAGAACTGGCCCCGAAGGCGTCCATTATTCATTTGGCTACTCATGGTTTGATAGACGAAGAAAGACCAATGGATTCGGCCGTCTTACTGGCTTCAAGCAGCAGCGATGACGGACTTTTTACGGTCAAAGATATTTTGCAGATGCCCGCCCTCAAGGCTCGTTTGATTACGCTTTCAGCCTGCCAGACCGGGCGCGGTAAGATTTCCGGAGACGGCGTGGCCGGGCTTTCCCGGGCCTTTATTCTGGCCGGTACGCCCTCTGTCATGGTCAGCCTCTGGAACGTGGACGATGTGATGACGGAATACCAGATGTCGGCTTTCTATCAGAGTTTGCTGGGTGGGGCTGAGAAGGCTCTCGCCCTGCGCCAGGCTCAGCTCAAGACAGTGGCCTTTATGGAAAAAGGTATGGTGACGGCCCCCGGCGCCGTCAAGGTAAGGGCCAATCCTCGTTACTGGGCCGCCTTCCAGATGATAGGCGAACATAAGTAGAGACCTGGGTATATTTAGATCACCTTGAGTTTCGGCCATTGTTTTCTTCTAGCATCAGGGAGTCTCTGCCATGAACAGTCGAAAGTCAGCCATAGCCGGTCTTCTTCTCATCACTGCTCTGCAAACCCCGCTGGTTTGTTATGGGGAGTCGGAAGCCGGGCTCTCCGCCTCTTCCGAAGCCAGTATTTCCGGAAATTCCGAGGCTCGCAGTTGTGCCTCCTCTCAGGCTCAGTGGGCCAGGGGCTCTTCTGAAGCTGGTTGGGGCGATGCTTCCTCCCAGGCTCAGTGGGGTGGTTCTTCCGAGTCCGGTTTCGGGGGGATGGGAGGCGGCCGCTACCGTTACCGTCGCGGCAGGCGCTGGGGCAACGGGCAAGCGCCTCAACTCAACAGCGATCCCGATTATCAAAACCAGGCTGCCGCCATGCTCAGGATCAGGCAGGATCAGGCTCAACAAGCGGCCCATGAGAGACAATTGCAGAGACAACCGGACAGCGATTTCGTGCGCACCTACGGTTCCACTACCGTACCGCCGGCCCATGTGCGGGGAGGCATAATCGATACATATCGGCGAAACAATTTGAGAAGCTACGGACAGCCCTAGCCTTTCAGCTTGATCGGGAAGATAGCCGGCTTAGCTACTTCCGCTCGCAGTCCGCCAAAAATACGGAAGTTGAAACCGGCAAAGCCCGGTGATTGATTGGCGCCAATGTTGAAGATAGGCTCAGCCCGCATGAAAGCGGTGACCGGCAATCTCGGATGAATGCGTCGGCCTACTTCGCCGGTGAGAATGATAACCTGGTTATTGGGACCGCCGCGCAGGTTGCTGTTGCCGAAGTTGGTTACCAGAGTGGAATCGAGGAGATAATTCCAGGGACCTTTTCTCCAGACGCCGCCCATGGAATAGAACTGATCACCCTCCTGGAAGTTGGAGAAAGGATCGCGGAAGCGCAACTGACCCATGACGCTGCCGTAAACTACACCGCTCATGCCGACACGTCTGACTACGGTGACGGAAGGGATGATGTCGTAGAACTGAACAGAAGGAGCGTTAGCCGTGCTGATGAAGAGCGCTCTCGGCCAAAGACCGACAGTCAAAGTAGTCTTCTTGTTTATGTTGAAATCGTGGTCGATGCGGCCGCCCACCGAGTGAATGTTGCGGGAAAGGCGAGAGTCGCGCAGATCGTATTGGTCACGGAAGAAGAAATAGTTGGCGGAAACTCGCGTTTTCTTGGTGAGGGCGTAACCCACTGTGACGTTGGGCAGGACCCTGTAGATCATGTCCGACAGGTAGTGGCGATTGGTCTGAAAGGTGTTGACTTCAAAGCGAAGACTGTTTTCTACGGAAGCATTGAAGAAGACCCGACCCGGCAGCCGGTAAAGGGCATGGGCTTTGAAGTTTTCGAAATTATTGAAGGTATTGACGCGCTCCGGTAGCCGCACCGGCGTCAGATCGATGGGTACAAAGTCGTTTTCCCTTGAAACCGGCGATGCCACGGCGATGGCTCGTGGTGCTTCCTCAGTCTGGACTGCGGCTGCGCTCGCTGCAGGCTCCGAGACGGCCGCGGTGGTTTCCCGGCTCTCGCTCTCTTCACTTGCGGAAGTTTTCTTCTGCGTGGTATCGGCGGCGGGCTCGCTTACCTGGCTCTCCTGGGGCTGCAACTTGATAGTGTTGAAATCGGCAGTGTTGACTTCTTCTACTACACCTGGAACCACCGATGGTGCGGAAACCTCTGCACCGGCCCGTCCGGTTGCCGCCAGCATCAAGCAAACAAGCGCACCTAATAATAGGGTGCAGCGCGAGCTTGCATTTTTGTATTCGGGGCAGGGAGGCATGGTAAGTTCTCAAGTGGTGAAACTAGCCCGTTCCCTGGGATTATAGCCTGCCAAGCTCACAATGCACAGTCTCTTATTTATATATAGTTTACTGAGCCGGCACCGGTAAATTATCGGCGCTCCTTCCTGGCCGCGCCAAATTTCCTTGACATGGTTTCGCACAGGCTCCTTCTATTCTGCAAAGTCGAAAGAGAAACGCAAAGTTTGCCTGCACCTTCCCAGTTGCTGATATATTTTCTAATGTTGACTGTCTGCTGCAAATCGGCAGAGACATGACTGGAGAGGGAACGCATTTTGGCGGCTGAAGAAGCTAGTGAGAATTCAGGGGATAGCAGAAGTATATCCACCAGTGGTAGAGATCCGGCAATCCGGGTGGTTCTTCAGCCCAAGGATACTAACAATCAGGGCACCGTTTTCGGCGGCATCATACTGAGTTATATCGACCTTGCCGGAGCCGTAGAAGTGACTAAGTTGACTCGGCAACGGATTGTCACCGCCGGCATCAAAGAAGTGAATTTTCATGCGCCTGTATACATTGGGGAAGTAGTAAGCTTTTACTCAAGAACGCTCCGGGTCGGCCGTACTTCCGTGACGGTTAAGGTAGATGTTGAATCCACCCGCGGCCACGAGGCGGTGCATGTGACTTCAGCGGAGTTGACCTTTGTTTGCATCGATGACCAAGGCCAACCTACCGAGATAGTCAAGTATTAAAGCAAGGGAAGAGGACCATGACTACGCTCGATCCTGTATTTGAAAAGCCAAGCACGGAAAAGATTCGCCTTTATCTAGGCACTGGCTGCGGCAAGACCACGGCTGCCTTTGGTTTGACTTTGCGGGCCCTCAGCAAGGGCATGAATGTTACCCTCGTATTTTTCGACAAGTTGGAAGAAAACTCTTCGGAAGGGCGAGGCTTGCGTTTGCTTTCCGAGAGTGGTGCCGCCGGCTTCGGTAAATTAACGATTCACTATACTGGTGTAAATCGTCTTGGCACTGGTCCCAAGGGTAGCTTTCGCCTCTACAGCTCTCCCAACGGCATATTGCCGGAAGATAAGGATGCCGCCAAGCAAGGTTTGACATACATCGCCGAAGGTCTGATGCGCAAGGATGATATCGTCATTGGTGACGAACTTCTCGATGTGGCCAGAGTCGGTCTGGTCGATTTTGATTACGTCAAGCAGGTCTTGAGTCTGAGACAAGATCCTACTGTGCTTGTGCTGACAGGACGGCGAGCCCCTGATTGGCTCATGCAGGAAGCCAGCACCATATCTACCACCACTCAGTTGCGCCACCACGGACGGGCCATTGAAGGTCTGGACTGCTGAGATTTCATTCGCCTTTGAAAAGAAAGGAGAGGCTATTGCCTCTCCTTTCTTTTTGATTACAAGCTTCTCCTTCAGTCTTTAGCTGTGGGATAGCCGCTTGGAGACGGCAGCACCGATGCCTTTGGACCGTTTGGATTGGCAGTATGTATCTTAGCGATTTCTTCACGCAGCACGTCTTGTGCTTTCAGCAATTGGATATCTTTGCCGTCGTTGGGGCTGCGTTTCTTGAACTCCTTCATGGTGATATCTATCCACCAGGGACCTTTGTATTCCTTACGGTCTTTGTCCTTGGTATCGGTAGCCAGGTCGTCATCTACTTTGACTGGGAAGTCGGGCACGATGCCGGTTTTATGTATGTCGGTATCGTTAGGAGTGAGGTATTTGGCAATGGTGACGTTAATACCGGAACCATCGGAAAGCCTGTTGATGGCTTGAACGAGCCCTTTACCGAAAGACTTCTCGCCGACCAGTTTGGCTCTTCCATTGTCGCGCAAGGCACCTGAAAGGATCTCACTAGCCGAAGCGGAACCTTTGTTAATCAGTACCACCAGGGGCAGTGTGCAACTCGGCTGGCCCACCACTGCCTGCGACTGCTTGTAGCCGTCGGCGTCGATGGTGCTGACGATAATGCTTTTCTCGGGCAGGAAGAGACCGGCCATTTCTATGGCATTAGTCAGCAGTCCGCCGGGATTGTGTCTCAGGTCAAGAATGATGCCGTCAGCATTCTTCAATTGATTAAGAGCTTTCTTGATCTCATCGGTGGCTTTGTTGGAGATGAAACTCTCCAACCTGATGTATCCGATATTTCCAGGCAGATATTCAGCAGTGGTGACTGCCTTGATTGGGATCTCGGCTCTTTTAAGTTTCACTTTCTTGCGTTCGCCTTTGCGCAAGAAACCGATTTCCACTTCAGTGGCAATCGGTCCGCGGATTTGTTTAACTACCTGATCAAGGGACTGCCCCTTGATTGACTTCCCGTCTACTTCAACGATTTCGTCCCCGGACATCATGCCGGCTTGTGAAGCAGGAGTATCGAGGATGGGGGCGATTACCACTACTTTATGATCGAAGTTCATGCCCAATTGCATTCCCACACCGAAAAGGTGAGCTTCGATTTGATCCTTTTCCTCGGTGAAAGCTTCTTTGTCGAGGAAGCGGGTATAGGGATCGGCCAGACTGGCCAGCATGGTTTCGATAGCCTTATGGGAATCGTCCATGGTTTTTAACTTGGTGTCGTAATGGTGTTGCCAGCGCGACCAGTTTTGACCGTTGAATTTCTGATCGTAGTACTGGTCTTTGATTAGTTTCCAGGACTGGTTGTAAAGGGATTGCGGGTCGCTATTTGCACTCTTGGCTAATTGGGCGATGAAAGGCAGGGGTTGGGAGGCGCCGCCGTCAGCCACGATCACCTGATCCTGAGACGGGGCCTTCTCTTTGGCGATAAGAAGGCTTTGTAAGCCAAAGAAGAGGAAGCAGAATGTAAGCGGAACGCCTATTCGTGCAACAACTTTTCTCTCTAACAACTTGAGTACCTCTGCCTGCTCTATTTCTTGATTTAACTACAACTTGCGCCACTTATGCCAATCTTAGATCACTATGCCCTCGTGGTGCCCCAAGTAGCGCCGAAGTCGCGCCAATTTGTAATAAGTGACTGTCTTTAGTCAAAGAATTACTAAGAATATTCGTCACTCTTCAAGCTTTCTTGAGATTATTTAATTGTAGCCGGTTTTGCCGCCCGGGCCTGTTCAACTTGCAGCCAAAGCGGTTCACCTTGAGAAGTATGGTCTATATGTTAAATTTCCAGGGTTTTAAATATCTTGGCATTTGCCGTATCATTTTTTAAGCTCCTGGCAAACTGCCTGAATCCCTGTTCAGTGCACAATCCCAGGAACTGATCCCCTTCCTGGTAAGGAATAAAATTTATACCTTCCGGGGCTATTTCCATCTCTGAAAGATATGCTCCACTGGGGCGTTTGACTGGGGATCAGACATAAATTTAGTCATAAGGTTAACGAGAGAAGCCCGAGGAATTCAGACATGTCGCCAAGCCCTGGAGCGGGACTGACTACTACCCTGGAAAAGGGCGGACCTGATATAACCGACAAGGTGGCGGTTAAGCCTGCCGACCATAGTGCTGCCCTTTCCCAGGAAGCGGAATCTCCAGTGTCCGGTACATCGATCAGCGCCCGACTCAGCTCTATAAAAATTTCCAAGGGCACCAAGCTGCGCGTCAAAATTCTCATTTCGCTGGTGCTTTTTGCCAGTCTCTTCATTTTCGGCAAAGTTGATTTGCGCAAGGCTGTGGAAGTGGGGCTCAAGGCTGACAAAGGTTATTTACTCCTGGCTGTAATTCTTTCTCTGGCATCCACCTTTTTAAATGCGCACCGCTGGCAACTGCTGGCTGCCGCCGTCGGGCTGGAAAAAGGTTTATTGAAGCTGGTGCAGTTCTGCTTCGTGGGGCTCTTCTTCAACTTGTTTTTGCCGTCAACGGTAGGAGGCGACTTCAGCCGCTGCTATTACCTGTCCAAGGGCACCGGCAAATATGTAAATGCCTTCTATTCCGTACTGGCCGACCGTACAGTGGGCATCGCGGTACTTTTCCTGTTTGCCTCGGTGGGCATCCTGGTTGGACCGGGAGGCGGCGGACTGCCTATTCAACTGAAACTACCCATCTGGCTCGGTACCCTGGCCATCTTTTCGATAGTTCCGTTCATGCCGCAATTGACCAGGCGTTTTCTCGGAGAATATAACTGGATTGCTCGTCAGTTCAACAATTCTTGCGCTCAGGCTTACTGGAATAATAAAGGACTGATCCTCACTACCGTCTTCCTTTCCATCATTATGCAAATCGTGGTGGTGGCCTGTCATGTTCTGATCGGTATGGCGCTTGGCTTGAATGACATTCCTCTCTGGTATTACTTTGTCTTTTATCCTTCCGTGGCAGTTCTTGGTTTCATCACTCCCAGCTTTAACGGGATAGGCATTAGAGAGTGGGCTTACACTTATTTCCTGACCATGGCCGGAGTGGATAACGCCCATGCCCTCACATACGCCATAATGTGGTTGGGCTTGAACACCTTGAGTTCCCTGGTTGGTGGTCTGGTTTATTTACTGGGTCATTTCCAGAAACCTAAAGAAGAGTCTGAGATGATGGATTCAGCCGGCTGACAGTTTTGTTTGAAATAGCCTCCCATGTCCACTAAAAAATCGGTGCAGTTTCTCCCCGGGCGTCACCCCCTGGATAATCCAGCCGTACGGACGGTCTTTCAGAGCGCCGGTCACCTACCGTTGCATCTGGTGGGCGGTTGCCTGCGCGACAATATCGATGTGCCTGTCAATTCCAGCGCTCCTTCCCGCAATGTCAGGCCCACCACCGATTTCGACTTCACAGTCGGTGGCGATGCGTTGGCTTTTGCCGGCGAGATGGCACGGTTACTGAAAGGTCATTTTGTTGTCCTCGATGAGAGTTTTGATATAGCCAGAGTAGTTCTGGATGACGGCTCCTATCTAGATTTTGCCGGCTATAAAGGTAGTCTGGAAGAAGATGTCCGGCGGCGCGATCTGACCATCAATGCACTCGTCATGGAGCCAGGCAGTCCTGACCGGGTTATTGACCTGGTGGGCGGGCTTCACGATCTGGAGAAGAATGTGGTGCGTGCCGTCAGTGAAGAGTCGCTGCTGGAAGATCCCCTGCGCCTCTTGCGGGTCTATCGCTTTGCCGTGGCCAGAGCGGCAACCATCGAAGGCGACACCCGTACTTTTTTGGGCAAGGCGGAAAATCTAGCCCGGCTCTCCCAAGTTGCCCGGGAGAGGGTCAACTACGAACTTTTCACGCTGCTGAATTATGACGGTGTGGGCAATTACATCCATGATATGGGAGAGAGCGGTCTACTGGAGGCACTCTTCCCCGAGTTGACAGGTTGCCGGAGGGTCACTTCCAACAGCTTCCACCACCTGGCTCTGTTTGATCATAGCCTGGAGACCATACCGCAGTTGGAAGCGAAAATGCCATCCCTGCCTGACTATATCCACCTCTCGGCTAATAGGGAAGTGGCTCATGGCGTCACACGGCTAGCTGTGGCCAAGTTGTCGGCACTTTTGCACGATATAGGCAAACCGGACACCTGGGTGATTCAGCCCGATGGGCGTCATAGCTTTATTGCCCACGATAAGGTGGGTGCGGCCATGGTGAGACCGCTAGGAGAGCGTGAGAAATGGCCCAGGAATATCAGCCGGCTTGTGGAAAAGCTGGTGCTCTGGCATCTCAGACCCGGGCAGCTCTTTCATACCGGTGAGCCCACTCAGAAAGCCTTGAATCGCTTCTATCGCAATGCCGGTGAGGACTTCCCAGAACTGATGCTCATTACTTTTGCCGACTTTGGCGCCACCATGGGGCCGGGTTTGTCCGGCGAGAAACGAGATAATCTGGAGAAGGCCTTTTATCGCCTGCTTGATGAATATCCAACCTATATGGAACAGGTCAGGGCTCTGCCGCGTTTGCTCTCCGGCGAGGATGTCATGAAACTGCTGGAGGTGGGACCCGGTCCTCTGGTTGGCGAAATTCTACAGGCCGTCAATGAAGCGCAAGAAATTAAAGAAGTAACCAACCGCGCTCAGGCTGAGGCTCTTGCTCGATCAATCTACGATGCCAAGAAGTAAGAAAGATGAAATTCTTCGCTTGATAACTGCATTTCAGGATTAAGGCTCTCGGATGGGGGCATAAAACTTTCAGCGAGATATACGCAAGCAACGCATAACTGCAAAAGACCTCGTATATTTCCACCCCGATAAACAGAAGGCGGCTGCTCAAACAGTCCCAGTTCAGTATCGGGTTGGTATTTCGCCGTCAAAAAAGTGCTCCAACGCTTCTATCAACAGGTGAACAAAATGAACGCTAAAGTGGACAAACTTCACAACTACACTGTGATTGCCAGACTCGATGATGCCATTCCGCTCAACACCGAAGAATGGGTTGCCACCGAGAGACTTCTCAATCAGGTCAGTGAGTTTGTGCCGATGAGCATGCTCAATGCTCTTACCGAAGCAATCATCACATATGCCGATGATCAGGCTCGTCGTGGATATATCCTCGGCCAGGAAGATCTCGTCGCCGAATTGAAAAAGAAAGCGTCCAAAATCGCTTAGATTTGAATTTTGTCTGGTTGGTGCAGGCTCTTCGCTGGAGCACTAGAGTCTGATCTATAGAAATCAGCAAGACAATCGATATAGGTTTCCGTCCCACCGAAATCCAACATTCGCCCGTCTCATGCAAATTGAGGCGGGCGTTTTGCTTAGTATTTTGTGACAATTTTCGCTATAATCAAGCCGTGCGCGGCTGATAAAAACAAGGGGGCTAAGTTGCAGCAATTACCGCCGGTAACTGGTGTGAGACCCTGGACCACCTTGAGGCGCGAGCAAATAGCCGACTGTAGAGTCTTTTCCCTGCATCGCCAGGTTTCCGAACGAGAAAGCGGCAAGTCCGCCAATTTTTATGTCTTCCATCCTCGTGATTGGGTCAATGTCATTCCCGTCACCAGAGATATGGAAGTGGTGCTTATCGAGCAATATCGTCATGGCATAGAAAAGATCACCCTGGAAATTCCAGGCGGGATGGTTGATAGGGAGGATGCTTCCACTCTGGTGGCGGCAGAAAGAGAGCTTCTGGAAGAAACCGGATTTGGTGGCGGCGAAACGGTCTTTCTCGGGCGAAACCATCCCAATCCGGCTATCCAGAGTAATATTTGCGATACCTATTTGTCTTTGAATGTCGAGTATTTGCAGACGCCTTGTTTTGATACCAATGAGGAAGTAGCAATCCGCATGGTGCCTCTCAAGCAGGTGCCGGAGTTAATCGCCGACGGCACCATCAGTCATGCCCTCGTCATCGTTGCATTCCACTACCTTCAGCAACTCTGCCTCAAGGATGAGCGTTATCGTCATCTGCGGGTCTATACCTATTAAACAGAGACGGCCGGCTCCACTTTTGCCGCCGACTTACACTGACGTTTAGAGCGCACCAGCTTCATAATAAGCATAATGGTCGCAGCACCAAGGATGGCATCGATGGTGGGAATTGTGGTCAGTTTTAGCAGTCCCAATCCCAGCGCCTCTCTGGGCGTTGCCAGAAAGCCCAGCAAGACACCGCCACTCCAGGCTATGAGAGTAGGGCTATGCCAATCGGGTATGCTTGCCAATTCTTCTTCGGTAACTGCATGCTTTCGTCCGAGATTGTTGATTACGAAAATTCCTGAGATAGGAGCAATGACAATACCAAGCAGGGTCAAGAAGGAAACCATGTGACCGGCCACATGCAGTTCCGCCAGGCTGATGCCGAAGATGCCGGCAAAGATTGCCAGGTGGGCTCTCTCCCACTTTGGAAAGACGGCAGCCAGGCTCAAGGAAGATGAGTAGAGATTGCAGTCATTGGCGGCCCAGGTGGCAAACATCATCATGACAAAGATCAGGCAGGTGAGACCGGCCGGCACCAAGTGGATCATGATGTCGGCGGAATGAAAGTTGACGGCAATCACTGCCGCTACCAGCAGCAAAATGGGATAAGCAAAAGCATAGTCCGTGAGAGCATAGGCTATGGCGTGTTTGTTGCTGCGGGCGAAGCGCGCATAATCAGGGTTGAGTGAGGCGCCCACTATGAAGCCACCGGCAACGGTGGCAGCGGTGGCACCAAAACTAAGGGCTTCGGATGGGCTTGGTTTGAATTGCCAGAGTGACATCAGTTTGCCCGGTGTGATCAGCGGCACGAAGGCATAGGCCAGTCCACAAAGTAAAAGTGGCACGGCCAGGTAACTGAGTCGTCCGATTGCTCTGATGCCCAGGGCGGCAGTGGTGATCATGGCCATGCCGCCTGCTAAGATAACCAGCTCCCTCGGTAGGGAGAGCGAAAACCCATTACGGGCCAACTGCACGACTGCATCGGCAAACATCTCAACCTGCACTCCCCACCAGCCGGTGATGCCCAGGGCCAAAAGCAGGGCGATAGCGGCAGAGCCTCTAGCGCCAAAGGTGAGACGCGAGATTAGAGCCGTGGAACATCTGGTTACGGCTCCCAGGTGGGCCGTGCAGGCGCCCAGAACGCCCAGGATCAGCGCTCCGCAAAAGGTGGCCGGAATCAGGTCGGAGAAGCTCATGCCCAGACCGAGCTGTCCACCCAGTACAAATGTGGGAATGCTTATCATCACACCCATTTCAATAATCAGTAGATACCACCAGGGTCTCAGATGATCATTTGATACCGGCGTTCTGGAAAAATCGTCGTGCATTCCTCTTGCTCCCCCTCTTTCTGTGTGCCGAGGGTAACATGGTCTCAACTAGCTGGGAATGCTAAAAATACGCTGGCTGTGCCGGTAAACACTACCATTCTGTGTCGGAACTGTGGCTAAATCTGGTGCTTATGCCGGCGAATTTCGTACTGCTTCTGGAAGTTATTGAGCAGCACAGGCATCTTCTTCCGCATATCAATCTTCATCAATGAACCAACAAGTAGAGGCAGGAGGCCTTCTCCTTCCACCACAAATGGAAGTGCTTTCATCACAAAGTTGCATAGAAGATAATTCTACCTGACAAGACCGCAGGCTTGACTTCCAAAATGGGAAAACGTAGCCGGTGCATTGCTTTGTCGTTCAAGAAGGTAACCGACTCCCGGGTAAGCATCACACTTGCCGCTTGTTTCCTCTTCAACTGAGAGGCTCGCTCTCTAGTCAGGGCTTGTCAATCTGGCTATAGTAGTTAGTGTTTGTCTGTAAGTACAGCGCTTCCAGGGGATGTCTTTCATGAACAAGGTTCTCAGTTTCATCAAGAATAATGCGTCGTTGACGGTCATGGCATCACTGGTGGTTATATGCGTTTTTTCCATGCGCTTTCAAGAAACAAAACCCACGGCTAAGAATCTTGAGGTAAGCGCGATTCTCCTGGGCGTGGATGGTACGACCGCTAATTTCGAGCTGACGGTCAAGAATGCCGACACATCCCCTTTTACTTATAAAAAAGCAATCGAAGCCACCGGTATGCCGTCCCGTCATTTTAAGGCGGAGATTGCTACCGGCAATGTCGTCCGTACCTCCCTTAATAAAGGCTGGGATGAGCTACCCTTCAAGATTCCTGAAGATCAAATTTTCATGACCAGTAAGATCAACGACGGACTGGGCAGTTCAAATCAAGTTGAGATAGCGCCTGGTGCTACCGCCGGTAGTACTATCTCTCTTGAGAACATGCCACACGGAGGCTCTACCGTGGTCTTCACCGTCGACGGCGGCAAGAAGTCTCAACCGCTATCGGTCAGTGTTCCCTGAAGCAACCTGCGCACGTGACTACTTGGTCTGGCCGTTCAGTTGTTTTGTCAGGGCGGCGCGTTTCTCTTTAAAGTATGAGTTCTGCGGGCTCAGTTCAATCATTTTGTTGTAGTCGTTCAACGCCTTCTTCAAATCACCGGCCTTGATATAAACCCCGGCCCGATATTCATAGTAGTCGGTATCGCCGGGGGCGCGATTGATAAGAACGGTAAGGTCGTCTTCCGCTTCTTTGAAGCGTTTCATCGAGGCATAAGCCACGGATCTTTGAATGTAAGGCCAGTACTGGCTTGGATCAGTCTGGATGACTCTGGTGTAGCCGTCCACCGCTTCTTCATGTTTGCCCATTTCATCCAAAAGCTTTGCTCTCGAGCCCATGGCATCAATATCTTTGCCGTCTAGGGTGTAGGCTTTTTCGAAATCAGCAATGGCCTGCTTGTACTGTTTGAGATTCTGGTGCACAAAGGCTCTATCCACATAAGCTCTGGCGAAATCAGGCTTGAGTTTAATGGCTTTATTGAGGTCGGCCATGGCTTTTGCAAAGTCTTGCTTCCAGGAGAGAGTTTCGGCCCGATTTCTAAGGAGAAGCGGGTCATTCGGGTTTAACTGCACGGCCCTATCAAAGTAGAGGTAGGCTTTATCCTGCAAGTCGGCTTTCACCAACTGCTCCCCACGGCTGTTTACTTGCTCGGCCTCCTTCAAACGTGCCGCCGATCCCGGCGCGCTGGTGATTTTGCCGAATACGGGGCGGGCGGCAGTCTCTTTTTGAATTCTGGCAATGCGGCTGCGGAGCTGGCCGGCCTCCCCTTTCTTGCCGAAATGCTCAAGTGATTTGGCGTATTCATCCAGGGCATAGATGACCTGCGGGTCGTCTTTGCCGTTCAGGCTTTCCCTGGCGGCGAGCATGTCTTTATAAACCTTGACTGCTTCTTCTTGTCGGCCAAGCTCGGTCAATACGCCGCCCAGAAGGGCGTATTCAGCGGCCAGGTCGAGACCGAGGGCTTTGCGCTCAGCCAGAAGTTGTTCATAAATGACCAGGGTCTCTTCCTTCTTGTTTTCGCGGCTGAGCTTTTCGGCCTTCTGTCTGAGAATTCCCCACTTTTCGCTCTTAAGCTTTACCTCTTCCCGTTGATCAGGGGTCAGGTCAGGGGCGGCGTTAGCCGGCGGCATATTCGGAAGACCGTTCAGGGCCGCCAGGACCAGGACCGTAAGGCTTTTGTTTATAAGTGTTAAATTGCTTCGCAACATGGGGGTCCTTAATAACATGTACTCGCTCCAGGGCATTTTGGCATAGAATAAGATGAGTCGGGCAAATTGGTAGCTTAAACCATGCAATCAGCGCAATCTCCTCTCCATATGGTCATACAGGAGCCGGTGCTGCACCAGTTTATCGCCTTTCTGGCCGCCAAAAAGGCTGAACAGGAGGCCAGTCCGGGTTCTCATGTGCGGATTGAACTGCCCAGAGATTTTATCATCCGCGTCCGGGAAGCCTTTCGTTTGAATATCATTCAAGGCGAAAGAAATTTGCATACCCTTGCTCATTTGCTTTCTTCCATTCTTCTTGACGGTAAGTTCGAACTGCACTGCAATGTCATCGGTGCTTTGCCCGATTCTTCTCAAAGACCTTTCCTGATCAGAGAGAGAATCGAAAGAGACACACTCTTGAACGTCACGGATATCGATCTGGGCAACCACATGCTCGATCACTTTCGCTATAGAAAAGACCAGGAGTGGGTTCCACTCGAACTTTCGGCCAACTTTGTGGAATATCTTCCATGCGCCCCGGTGCGAAGCGGAGTTAATCGTCTCACCAGCCGCGTCAAGGCGGAAGAAGAGCTATGGAATAAAGTCACCGATGAGCTTTTCGGTGTGGATGAACTTGTGGTCAAGGATAAGCATTTTCGCCAGTTCAGTAAGTTTATCAAGGACATTTTCGGCATAAAAATAGTTTGTGAAGACGAAGCCTCCTGTTTGAAAGTGCACAAACGTCTGGAAGAGCTAACCTTTGACGAGCTTGACCGGCGCCGCCTGGAGATGTACGGGTTGGCTGATGAAGCGGTGGACATCGACTTCCATCCGGTGGATGAAGATAAGCCCAGTGCTTTGCATTTTCTTGAAACCAAAGATTATCTTACCTGCCACGAGGAGCAGATGAAGAAGACGGGGTGGCGAGCCTTGAAGAGTGTGGTGCTCTGGAGTGAGCGACTCTTTGAAATTCAGGTGCAACCACTGAGCAATTACTACTTAGAGCTCGACCATATGTCCGGGCCATCCCATCGTTCCTTCAAATTGCGGCGTGATGCCATGCGCGCCGAGCTTTCCGAGCGAATTCCCCTCTATGGGTTTTATCGAGATCTCTTGCGCATGCTCTTCATGGAAGATGAACTATCCTTTGAGTGTGAGCAAGCCTCAGTGATTATTACCTGAGCCAACCAAAAACAGGAATCCTTTCTGATCTGAGCCGAAAGCCTGCCACAGGGAGCAGAATGTCTACACTGTGACTAATTCACCCTTCGATGACAATTCTGATTTCACCGGTGAGAATACGGTGTGGACCGGCTCCGGTGAATCCGGCGTAGTCTCCACTACCTCCGGTGCCGTGCGGAAGTATCTGCCTGGTGACGTGGTTGATAACTCCTACCAGCTCCTCAAGCTTCTTGGTCGAGGCGGTATGGGAGTGGTCTTTAGTTGCAAGCACCTGGTTCTTGGTAAGACATATGCTCTCAAGGTTCTTTCCGGTGAGAAGCTTACTAACGAGCATTGGTTGCGCTTTCAGGCCGAAGCCAAGTCTCTGGCCAGGCTAAACCACAATGGCATTGTCGGCATACACAACATGGGCATAGATCAGGGACTTTGCCCCTATCTGGTTATGGATCTGCTCTCCGGAGAAAGTCTGGATGTCTTATTGAGGAAGGAAGAGTATTTGCCGGTGGACCTGGCTCTCAAGCTCTTTATCGGCCTGGCTGATGCCCTTTCTTGCGCCCATCAACATGGTATCGTACACCGTGATATCAAGCCCGGCAACCTCATGGTTATACGTGATTCTCAGGATGCCATCACCATGCTCAAGCTGATGGATTTCGGCATCGCCAGGCTCACCGCCGGTGATGGCGTCTCTCAGAGTCAGACTGCTACCGGTGCAGTTTTTGGCACTCCCTTCTATATGAGCCCGGAGCAAATTGAAGGTGGTAAGGTTGATGAACGCTCTGATGTTTATTCCTTCGGCTGTACGCTCTTCGAGGTGCTGACGGGCCGTCCGCCCTTTGTGGGGGGCAACCCCTTCGAAACCTTCAGTCAGCACCAGACCATGGAGCCTCCCAGGTTATCTGTAATCGCACCGGAGGCAGGCATTTCGGAAGGTGTCGAATTAGTGGTCAAAAAGTTGCTGGCCAAGAAAGCTATTGATCGGTACCAAGCTATGTCGCAGGTAAAACGTGATTTGGAGCGGTTACTGCTTGGTCGACCGGTACTTGAACAGGCTTTTCAGTATAGTACTGTCAATAAAGGAACCGCTACCGAGGAGGTGTCTTCCACAACAGACAACCTCAAATCCGGCTCCGCTGGAAGGCGCAATTTGGTTTGGGTTCTCGCTGGCAGTCTGGTGTTCTCTTCATTATTCGCGCTTGGCACACTTTTGTTCAACCACAAGGCTGACCCCATCCGCAGCGATTCGGAACAGCCTAAGACAGCTGCTAATCTCCCGGAAAAGTTGCAGCCTCCTCCTCCTGAAGTTTCCGATAGCTATAATCCAATAAGTGATTTTGCCAGTGCTGCTTCTTACGATGTTGTTAAGGATGAGGACCTGGTCGCGGTTGGTGCTACTCCTTCTGAGATTGCAGCAGTACATAAAGTTGACTGGGTAGCTTTCGGGCTTAATAAATCTGATTTCGAGAAACGCCTGAGGGATCATATCGAGGCTGTCAAAAGCACGCCCCGTGCCTCGGTTTTTCATATGCGCGGTTTAGGTAAAGATTCTGGTTTTTATTTCCCTGAAGATATAATTTTATGTCACAGCTCCATAGACGAAAGACCCGTTCAACCTTGCGTGGGAGACGTTAAGGCTCCGCCAAATAGTAACCGCAGATTGATTTTCGGCTCCAGAACTAAGAGTTTTGGCTGTCTGCTTGATCCTTTAGGTCCGGAGGAAGTGGATTCTATCGAGTTAGTATTCAAGGATCTCGATCACGTAATTTCCGTCTTGAAGCGTTGGAAGAAACTCCGGAGTCTAAGCTTTTTCAATTCCATATCAAAGGCCTTGCCGGGACACGAGGATTACGATGAGTCCAGCCCTGATATAAAGCACTTGAAGGTTGTTGATGGCTTTACTAATCTTGAGAGTCTGGGAGTTTGTGGGGACAAGATAACCGTTGACGACTTGCTGGCAATGAAGATCTTGCCGAGGTTGAAGGAACTGAGACTTAAGCGCGTATCCAATCTTCCTCAATTGCTCCGGCGCTTGCCGGAACGTAGTTCGTTGGAATCGATATGGATAGTCGGTTGCAGTTTGAGCGATGAAGATCTTAAGTTGCTCTTGAAAATGCGGAGCCTCAAAAGTATTCGAATCAGGAGGTCTAAGTTGAGCACCGCTTCCGCAGAAACATTTTCAAAGATGCCTGCTTTGAAAGAACTCTGGTTGGATAGACCATGGACCGATGCGGAAAAGGGACGCTTTCATGCTGCGGTTCCTGCCGCTCGGTTTGAGTCTGTTACCAATGTCAGTTACTGGAAGGTTTTTCCTTAAGGGGAGTTTTATATGGAATCCTTAGACGCCGCCGACATTATGTACAACCTCTCGAAGACTTACGAAGACTGTCGGTCTTACGCAGACAGAGGGCTGGTGCGGCACTATGAGCAAGATGGAGTTGAGATCTATCGCTTGCGGGTGGCTTTCAAACTCTGCTTTCAAAGACCGGATAATTTCTATTTTGAGTGGGTGGAAAGACCCCTTGGGGATCCGGAGAAGGCGGATTATAGAGTCTCTGCCCTATGGACGGAAGGCAGTCAGACCTACCGGCATTTTTCCTCTGAAAAACAAGTGCTGCCCTGTCAGAGTCTTGATCTAGCCATTGCTACAGCTACCGGCACTTCCAAGGGGGCTTCCATGACGGTCTCAGCTTATCTGCTTCCCTCTCTCAAGCAGAAGGTGCGCACCATGTTGCGCCTCAAGGAACTGGAGCGCCTTGAAGATGCGATTGTGGACGGGGTTGATTGTTACCATCTGAAGGGAAAAACTTGGACTGATAGCGAGGAAGAATTCTGGATTGAGAAAGAAAAGTGTTTGCTCAAACGAGTGCGGGTGGGTATCGTCATCAAGCCCGGTATTGATGAGAGCAAGTTTCTGGCCATCAAGGCCATAGATGAGCAAAAGGCTCTCGAATACCGGCAGTTCAGGGAGAGCCAGACCGAAGCGCGTCGCTTCTGGAACCAGATTGATTACCATGAGGCTGATATTGATTGCACCATCGAGCCCGGCGATTTTGTTTTTGAGGTCGAGCGCAAGTCGGACCTCATCCCCAGCTTTAATGTGCTCTAGGGCTTCGGTCGGTTATATTCTGAGCGCAATCGTTCAGGCTGCCTATAATGAATTCCAATTCTCACTCTGGTGGAGCCAACTCCGGCCGCGACAACTCGTTTAGAGAAAGCGCGGGTGAAGCCGCATCGGGTGCTGCATACAGCGCCATGGATGAGACTTCCCTCTCAGGCCGCTATGCCCGGGAGGAGAGCGAGGGAAGTCGGGACGGCTTACTCAACTTTAAGACTTATGGCGGTTCTGCCAAAAAGTATAAGGTGGGTGATCTGGTAGACGGCACCTACGAACTGACGGCTCTTCTAGGAACCGGCGGTATGGGCATAGTTTTTGCCTGCCGTCACAAGGTTTTGAATAAAGACTATGCCTTGAAACTTATCCACCGGGCCGATATTGACGGTCTTGTGCTGAGCCGCTTCAAGGCGGAAGCGGTGGCCCTGGCTCGGCTCAATCATCCCGGCATTGTCGGTATTCACAATATGGGTCTTGACCAGGACGGTAATGTTTACTACGTCATGGATCTTCTCAGTGGTGAAACCCTTGATGCCAGGCTGCGCCGGTCCGGCCCTATGGATATGCAAACGGCTGTTGCTTTGTTTATGCAGGTAGCCGATGCCCTTGGTAGTGCCCATGCCCACAACATAGTGCACCGCGATGTAAAGCCGTCCAACTTAATGCTGGTGTATCAGGAAGCCGGAGCGCCGCTTGTGAAGCTGGTGGATTTCGGTATTGCCAGACTGAGTGGAATTCCAGTGCAAACCCAGACGGCAACCGGCACCGTATTTGGTACTCCCTTCTATATGAGTCCCGAGCAGTGCGACGGCCGAAAAATTGACCAGCGCTCAGATATTTATTCTCTGGGCTGTACCCTTTTTGAGGCTCTCACCGGTAAACCGCCCTTTCGCGGTGGTAATCCGTTTCAGACCTTCTATATGCACCAGACTATCGCTCCGCCGCCGCTTTCCTCAGCGTATCCCGATGGGAAGTTCAGTGCCGCACTGGAAGCTTGCCTGGAGAAGATGCTGGCTAAACAGCCTAATGAGCGTTATCAGGACATGAACCAGTTGAAGCACGACTTTGAGCGAATTCTTGCGGGCAAGGAGATTTTTGCCCCGTTGTCCGGCTCTAGAGTTACCACTGAGCTGAAAAAGCCGAGCGGCAGCTTTACCTTCGGACTGCCCACTATGGAATTTCCAGTCAATGCGGCAGGTTTTGCCGCTCCCACAAGCGATTTGCCGGCCGGGCAGCAGATCGCCGAGGACGCCACCGCCAGGTATGGGGTAAGAAAGCTCACTGCCGCAGAAACTTGTTTTGAGGAGGTTCCCGCTCGGGACAATGCCGGGCTGCTTGCTGTTGTCTTTAAGGTAGCGTTGCTCATTGTGCTAGTGCTTGGTGCCGCCGCTGCTCTTACCTACACATATTTCAAAAGACCTTCCGTGCCGGAGAAGATCCTGGATAAACAAACCCGACGCGATCTGGTGGAGATTAACGCCGCCGTCGGTGCGCGAGACGGCGCCAAGCCCTACACAATGAATGGTGTCCTCAGATCGCAGCGTCAAGCTGTAGACGGTGGACTTGATCAGGCCGGGGCCACCGAGGCCGAATATAACGCTGTCGATACCTATTTTCTCTTCCGCTATAAGCCCCAGGAACAAGCTTATCGCTTTGCCCTGCAAAAGTTTATAGATAAGAAGATTCAGCCCTATTACGTGAAATCCGCAGGTGTGTTCAAATTTCCGGAGGAGTTTATTCTGGGTGAGATTTCAGTGGTCGGGCGCAAGCCGGTGCATGCTCTGGGAAAAGTTTCAGCGCCTCCCGGCAGCGACGTTGTCTTTTATCTTAATGCGGGCACCAGGGAATATCCGCAGATTCTAGACGGTTTCCGCTCGGATGACCTGACCGGTCTGGAGATGCAAACGGAGGAGCCGCAACCCATTCTCTCCAAAGTGAGAAACTGGAAGCGGCTCAAGCATCTTTCCTTCTTTAACTCTTTGACCAAGGTCTTGCCTAAATATGAGCGCTATGACGAAAGCCCCATATCAGACCGGTTCTTAAGGGAGATAGACAGACTATCCAGTTTGAATTCACTGGGACTCTGCGGTCCGAACGTAACCGGGAAAGCTATTCTGCAAATGTCTTTATTGAAGAAGTTGCAATGCCTGCAGTTGAAGCGTATTGCCGGTGCTGAGCCGCTCCTTGCCTCTTTAGAGAAGTATCCCAATCTAAAAGAAATCTGGCTTGTAGCCATGGGCACCACTGATAATGACCTGGAATATCTGGTCAAAATGAAGAATCTGGAGACTCTGCGTATTCGCAGAGGGCATATAACCCCCGCCTCCCTTGGCTATTTTAAGCGCATGAGCAAGCTAAAGCGGCTTTATATAGATAAACATTGGTCTGAAGCTGATATGTCTGCCTTTAAGAAGGCTCTGCCGTTTTGCCAGTTCGAGTCAATCTATGATGTTTCCTATATGGAGCTTCTGCCGAAGCAGGAGACCCGCAGGATTCCAGAAGACTATTGAAGCAACACTTAATAGAGTGTTGGTCCGGGCTCGTCCATAAGCGACCCTGCCCGGACAATGCCTTTGTGGAGAGGATTGTCCGGAGAGGAGAATAGCTTGGAAATGCCTGTGCTTCCTTTGTATAAGAGAGCGGCCAGACTTTCAGCCTTTGCCGCCGTATGTCTTTACCTGGGGCTGAGCCCCTATGTTCTCTTTCAGCGGTTCGAGTTCTTTCCCCTGAAGGTGAGTAGCTACCAGGTGCCTGCTGTAGTCAAAGATCTGACCCGTGAAGAAGTCAGTTTCGATGCCGGTAATGGCTGCCGGCTGAGCGGCTGGTATTTCGCCCGTCCCCAGGCCGGATACACGGTTATCTTGCATCACGGTCAGGGCAGTAATATCTCCTTTGACGGTTACTGTGAAACTGCCGCTGTGCTGGTCAGAGCGGGAGCGAGCGTGCTTCTATACGATTATGAAGGCTTTGGTAAGAGCGAGGGCAGTCCATCTAATGAAGCTCTCAGTCGTGATGCACTGGCTGCCTATGAGTATCTTTGCCGTCGAGGCGTGAGGGGCGAGTCTATCGTTCATTTAGGTCTATCGCTTGGCACCGGCGCCGCCAGTCGGGTGGCTTCTTGCAAGCCCTGTGCCGGTCTCATTCTAGTCAGTCCTTACCTTTCCTTGAGCCGGGTAGCGGCCCATCACTTGCCCTACTTGAATATTTATCCGGAGTTTCTATACCCTCAGCCCGACCTCGGCAGTAAGTGTCTTACTGCTTTCCGGAAGCCGGTAATGATTTTTCATGCCGCCGGAGATCGCCTCTTACCCGTCGACCAGGCCGACGAACTGGCTGCCGGTCTGAGGCGGCAGGGCTGCCGGGTTGAGTACTACCGGCTCATGCAAGAAGGGCACCTGGGTGCGCTCTCCGCTGCCGAGTCTGATACCGCTTGTGGTGCGGTAGCTATTTGCCGGCAGTTTTTGAAAAATCTTGATAGCAGTCCTAATGAACCTGCGATGGCCATCAAATACTCCCCCTGAGTTAAGACAGGAGAGACCAGGGGATACAAAGTATGGCTAAAAATGCTCGCAGGACCGGTGCCGCCCACGGTAAGGTTCATCACTGCCCTTCTCACTGGAGTACCTGCAAGGTACGTGAATTGCTTCTAATAATAATGTCCCACAAAAAGTGCGGACGTGCACGGTTTTTCAGGCAATTCTTTGCGGAAAACTGGGAATTATCTGACGTAGCTAAGCGGGTTCTGAGGCTTACCGTTTACCCTCACCTCGAAGTGCAGGTGGGGACCGGTGGAGAAACCGGTAGTTCCTTCGTAGGCAATGACATCACCTTTGGAGACGTTGTCGCCCACTGAAACGGCGACGCGCGAAAGGTGGGCATAAAGAGTGGCCATATTATTGCCGTGGCTGACAATTACAACTTTTCCGTAGCCGCCGTACCAGCCGGTGAAGAGTACGTTACCGCCATCGGCGGCACGAATGGGAGAGCGGTTCGGACCGGCCAGGTCGACGCCGGTGTGGAATTTCCTGACCCCGAAGATGGGATGGGAACGCCAGCCGAAAGGCGAGGTGACAGGCGCACGCAAAGGCATGCACATATTGCCGCTGCCTACCGTGATGGGACCGCCGCGCTTGCGGTTGCTGCTCTCCATGTGGAAAATCTGGCTTTCCAGCCTTGCCGATTCGTTGGCCAATTCTCTTTCAGCTTGCTCGTAAAAGGCGCGCTGACTGCGCAGTTGAGCTGCCACCTGTTGTTGGCTCATTTTTTCCTTGGCTATGGCCATGGCTTTCTGGGCAATTTGAGAGACCATCTCGCCGAGGGCGTTTTTCTTTTGTGAGAGAGCTTGCTTGTGCTGGGAAAGCTGGGTTTCTCTAGCGCGCAGTTCTTGAATCAGTTTCTTGTCCTGTTCGGCTACACGTTCCTGGTAGTAGAGACGGTCCAATAGCGATTGTAGATTGTCGACTTGAAACAGCATCTCCACGAAAGACAGTCTTTCGCCGCAATAAATTTCCTTCAAACGGCGGCTGGCACAAGAGCGCAAGCTGCCTTCCTTATGTTGAACGGTGACGAGCTTATTCTCGGTCTCCACCATTTTATGCTCGGTTACTTCTACTGCTTTTTTTGTATGGCAGAGTTCGCCGGTGGTCTGATTGAGCTGCTTCTGAATAACGTTGAGCTTCTTGAGGGCTTTACCTTCCGCCTTACGCAACTGCATGGCTTTTTCGTGCAGGCTGTGTTTTTCCTTCTCCAACTTCTGGCGTTCCTGTTGCAGAAGGCGCTTTTTGGCATCGGAGGAAGAGGCATGGGTTTCGTAGAAGGCAGCCGGGGTGGCGGCAGACAGTGCATGCTCCCGACCTTGCGCGGGCTGGACGGCAAGCAATGGCGCCGTCATTACCAGGACCGTCAGGACCGGCTGTAAGAGCGCGCCGCTCGCCAATTTACTCAGTTTTGCTTTGCAGTTGAATTCTTTGCAGTTGAACATGGCTTCCACTTGGCTTACACCGGCGGCAAGTTTACCATTGAAAACCGGAGCAGGCACCTAAATCTGAATATGCTTTAAGCGCTTATCAAGGGGAGGCATGTTAGAAGTTCTTCCTCTTTGCAGCATGGTCAATTGCTTAGCTTGTCCATTGGATATAATTTTAGTCCAGCTGTTCCGCCTGCCGTGCCCTTAGAGGATAGTGCCTGGCTATATCCGTTTCTAAAGCCTCCCCCTGGAGAACAACTGATAAATCCTGGTTAATAAAGGAAGAGTCATCATGTTGAAAGAGATTGTCAAGTATCCGCTGAACATTAAAGGCGCCGGCACAAAGGAATTTGCCGATGTGAAAAGTCCCTTTAGCGGAGAGGTGGTTGCTTCCATCGAACAGGCAGACGAAAAGGCTATTGATGCGGCGCTCAATCTGGCTACCGAGACTTTCCACAAAGTAATGAAAGTGATGCCGGCCAATAAGCGTTCCGAGATTCTGGCAGGCACCAGTGCTCTAATCAAAGAAAATCTGGAGGACCTGGCCGCCACCATCGCCATGGAAGGCGGCAAGCCTATAAAGGATGCGCGTCTGGAAGTGAGTCGCGCCGCCAATACCTTTGCCATTGCCGCCCGGGAAGCCTTGCGTCTGGATGGCGAACAACTGGCTATGGACAACTTACCGGGAAACGAAGCACGCATCGGCATGGTGCTGCGTGAGCCACTGGGAGTAGTGGCAGCGGTGACGCCCTTCAATTTCCCCCTCAATCTGGTGGCACACAAGTTGGCACCGGCTATTGCTGCCGGTAATACGGTTGTTCTCAAGCCTTCTTCCAATACGCCCGTTTCCAGTTTTAAACTGGCTGAATTGATGAGAAGGGCCGGCTTGCCGGAAGGTGCCTTAATCGTCACGCCCTGTCGCGGCTCCAAGGGGAATGCCCTTGTGAAAGACCGTCGCATCGCACTTTTAACCTTCACCGGCAGCCAGGAAGTGGGCTGGCGTTTGCGCGGTGAAGTACATCCTGGTGTGCGGGTGATCCTGGAACTGGGCGGCAATGCCGGAATAGTGGTACATTCCGACGCCGATCTGACCGCTGCCGCCAGGGCCGCTTGCCGTGGCGGCTATGCTCATGCCGGGCAGATTTGCATTTCCGTGCAGCGTGTCTATGTGCAGAGTTCGGTCTATGAAGCCTTCCTTGCCCAGTTCAAAGATTGCGTGAGCGCCCTTAACGTAGGTGACCCCTTGAATGAGGGTACTGATGTTGGTCCACTCATAGATCAGGGTTCAGTCGAAAAGACCAGCCAGTGGGTAGATGAAGCCGTCAAACAGGGTGCCAGATTGGTGGCAGGTGGAGCCAAACCCGGTAATAACTGCCTCACTCCCGTGATTCTTGCCGACACCAGACCGGACATGAATGTGATTTGTCAGGAAGTCTTCGGACCGGTGGTTTCTGTTATGAAATATGACACCATTGACGATGCGCTCAGCCAGATGAACGATTCTCGTTATGGACTGCAGGCGGCCGTCTTCACCTCCAATCTCGATGTGGCTTTCAAGCTGGCCCGGGGCATTGATGCAGGCGGTGTAATTGTCAATGACACTCCTACTTTCCGGGCCGATCACATGCCCTACGGTGGTCGTAAAGAGTCCGGTCTGGGATTAGAAGGGGTCCGTTATGCCCTGGCTGAAATGACCCAGCCCAAGTTCATCTGCTTGAACCTTAATCCTCAAGTACAATAAGGCGGTGGCAGCCGGGAGCTAGGCAGTGGAAGACTTGGGTTTTGACAGGATAATTGAAGATCTGAAGGGGAATTTGATTGTCTCCTGCCAGGCTTCCAGGGGTGAGCCCCTCTGTGATAAGTCTCATATCCTTGCCCTTTCGCTCTCGGCTCTCAATGGCGGCGCCGGCGGCTTGCGGCTGGAAGGTGTGGAAAATGTGTCTTATGTGCGGCAATGCACCGCCGCTAGTATCCAGGGACGCTTGCCCATTATCGGTTTAACCAAGGCCGAGGTACCGGCCGCTGATCGTTTGAGCACAGTTTATATCACTGCTACTTTCGAAGATGCTTGCGCTCTGGCTGAGGCCGGTGCGGATATCATCGCCCTTGATGCCACGGGGCGCAGGCGCCTTGATGACATGAGCCTTGCTGCCACCATTTCCAAGATACACAGTGAGCTTAAGAAGCCGGTCTGGGCCGATTGCTCGACCTTTTCAGAAGGATTGAATGCCGCCGAGTGCGGTGCTGATATCGTATCCACAACCTTGTTCGGCTATACGGCGGAAACTGCCTTGCCGAAGGAACATGGTCCAGGCCTCGATTTGTTGAAAGAGTTTGTCAATCATTTAGCGGTACCGGTAATTCTGGAGGGTCGTGTCTGGACCCCTGAGGAACTGACCCAGGCTTTTGAACTGGGGGCCCATGCGGTAGTTGTGGGTTCCGCCATCACCAGACCGCAACTGATAACCGAACGCTTTGTCAAGGCTATTCCATCTCACCTGGCTCGTACTCCAGCCTTCCACAGTCAGAAGGGCGGCAGTGAAGCTTCACGCTCCCTCACCGGCAATAGCTGAAGCGATGCCCCAAATTCTTATTTTTCGTCTCTTCTTCCTGCTCAGTCTGGCTTGTATATCTCTCGGGATCCGCCTGATGCAGCCACTGCCCTGGGCAATTTTGAGCATTTTGCAGCCTCTGATTGTGATAGCCGGCGTGGTAGTGCCCCTGGTGACTGTCAAAGATGGCCAGTTGGCCTTGTGGACGGGATGGTGCCTGCTCCTCTTCTTCCATGTGCCGGCCATCATCGCCAATATACAGGTGGGCAAGGCCATGGCTCGCATGGATGCCGATAGTCTTGAAACCTGGGCCAAGATTGAGCAGTGGCTGCTCTGGGGCAGACCCGGTCAATTCTGGCATGACATGCACCTTTCTTATGCCCTTGTCTTGAGAGAAAGGCAGACGGATGCCAATCGCTTGCTCGATAAATGGGACCCGGCTTGTCAGCCTGAGGGTAAAGATAAAGGCAAGATCGAACTGCCCAAGGCATTTCGCGACACCCCTTCCAATTACAGGCTCTACGGGCAGGCCGTCATGTGGCAGTGGTCTGAGGTTACAGCCACCTACGAAATGCTCAAGAAGAAGCAGGCTAATACTGCCTCTATTTCTTTTCTTGCGGCCCGGGCCTATCTGGAAAATCAGGAGCCGCTGGAGGCTGCTGCCTGCCTTCGGCAAGTGCACTTCGACGAGACGATTTATCCTCTCGATACGCTGGCCACCAACTTGATGCCCTTTTTTAGTTTGACCGGGGCGAGAGATGAGTTGGAGAGATTGACGAGAGTTCTCAAAGCCACCAATGCTTCCGTGCCCCAATCCCTGATAGACCTCTGGCGCGGACGCTGTGAAATTACTCTGGGAGCTGCTGATAAGGCTGCCTCGGTGCTGGCGGCGGCCCAGGCCGGCACTGCCGTGCCTCTCTTGCGCAAGCGAATTGCTCGTTTCCTGGAGCCCCTTAGCTCCGGCGAAACTATGCAGCGGTCGCCTCTTGTGGACGATCCTTCCGTGCGTAAAGAAGTGCAGGAAATCTGGCAACTATTCAGGCGAGCGGCCTTCATTCAGGAGATTCTTTCGCCGAGACGGAAGTCTATTTGTGTTAACGTCATTTGCCTCCTCTCTGTGTTCACGTTTCTGGCTTCAGCTAATTTTCTCTTGCCCCTTGGACTGACCATGGATTGTCCTATTAATCCCCTCACCATGGGAGCCAGCTATGAAGGTGTGGTGAAGCAAGGACAGTACTGGCGTTTGATCAGTTATCTCTTCTATCACAGCGATTTGCTGCACATCGGATCAAACCTGGTGGGACTTTATATTTTCGGGCGCATTGCCGAAAACATCTTTGGCTCCAGCCGCTTTCTGGCTATCTATTTTGTCGGCGGTGTCCTGAGCGGTCTCAGCCATATCTTTCTTTCCGACAAGATTGCCGTGGGTGCATCCGGCGCCATTCAGGCCGTCTTTGCCGCCTGTGCCGTGGGAATCATCAAATTGAAAGGACTCCCTCCCAGCCTCAGATCGCGCTACTTGAGTTTTATGGGCGGCATCACCCTCTTCCAGATCTTGCTAGATCAATTCGTGCCGTTTATCGCCGTCTTTGCTCACCTGGGTGGGCTCCTGGCCGGTCTGGCCCTGGGCACGATTACCTCCGTGCGCGACCCCAGCCGCCTGGACGGCCTCGATGATGAAGTGGATGGCACCCAGCAGTTTATTTGATGGGCCGCTAGGCTGTGGGCTAAAGAAAGTGCTAGATTTATAAGGTCCCTAAAGTGAGACAGCCATGCACGATTGTCCGACTTGCAAAGTACCGCTCCATGATCACGAACAAGTATGCCCTTCCTGCGGCACCCCTCAAAAGGTCAGACGCAGTTACAGCAAGATGCTGGGCGAAGAGCATCGCAAACCGCCCGTGAATTTGTTGCCGATTGTGGGTGCCATAATGGCGGTAATCATCGGCTTCATTGTCATGGCACAGGGGTCCTGGGTGGGCAAACTGATGAACCGGGCACCGCAACCGGAAGATCCCATGGCCAAGCTGACTTATGTGGATGCCAGGCAGATTGTAGAGAGCAAGATTACCGAAGGGGTAACCGCCGCCGGCGGCACGGCCGAGTTTAAATGGCAAAGAGGCGGTAACGACGTCGAGAAGACCAGTGAAGGTCCGGTGGAAGTTACATGCCAGGTGGGCTTGCAGAGTGCCGAGCAGATCAAGCCTATTGTCGATCCTGTGAAAGACTATTTCGAGAAGGCCCAGATCACTACTCTCACCGTCAGCGACGAGAAGTTGCATACCACCCGTACCTATACAGTGACGCCGCCTGCTCCCGGTGCCGGCGCTGCCCCTGAGCCGGAAGCCGCTCCGGCACAGTAAGTAATCGTCGTACTTCAGGGCTTATCCGGACGGTTTTCATAGAGCAGGCGCTCCCTCAGCGGCATACTCTCAGTCCCTTTTGAAAAGCCGCCCGGTTTGTAAATGAAGTCGTGGGGAAATGAACAATAACCCTGGGGTTGGTTGTCTTTGCCTAAGGCAATGATTCTGACCTGGTAACGTCCAGGCTTTAACGTACCTGGATCTATGATCACTTGTCCCGGTTTTACTATGGCTCTCCGGCTGCCGTCCCGGCTGCTCCACAAGTCGCCTTCCTTAGCAGTTTCCATCAAGGTACCGGCAGTATGAATAAAGGCCGCTTCCCGTTCAGCCAGAACCACGAGAAGCTTTTCCACACCGGCCATGGTGCGGGTATCGGTGCTGTAGATTAACTTGTCACCGCCGGTAGTGACGGCACCGAAGCGCAACTCTTCCTCAGCCTGGTCTGCATCTTGCAATTGGAAGGAAGGCATTAGTGTGCTTCCATCTTGCAGGCGAATGTTCTCAACTTTGTATGATTGCGGCACGTTTAAGAGAGTCAGGTCTTTCAGTGTGCGGGCGCATTTGAAGCTGAACTTGTCTGCCATGGGAAAGCGGTAAACGAGGCTCATGCCATCGGGCCTGGCTGCCGCCAGGCTGGCACAGGGGTAGAGCAGGTAGGATAGATCGCTATGCCAGACTAAAGTAAGACGGTCCGGACTGAGGGCTTCCCGGGCAAAGCGTCGGTAAGCTTCTACCACTATTGGTTTGGCTGAAGCGCTGCCGTCTTTTACTAGAGAAACTTCGATGAAGTCTGTGCTTTGAAAGGGTAATTGCAGTAGACCTTCGCCAAGGTGCAAGTTCCAGGTTCCCGGCTCGGTGTTGGCAAAACAACTGCCGGCAAGGGATATGTCAATGGGGCGGGACCAGCTATCGGCAATTGCTGGGTCCAGATACTGGAAGGCGTCGGCGCGACCCGGCAATACCATGGCTGCTTTCGAACCTTTCAATTGAAGTTGGGCCGCCGTCCTTTCCGGGTTGAAAATTTCAGGGTGAGGATGGAAGGAGAGGCTGGTTGTGACGGCGGTTACCCTGTCTAAAGTGAGTGCGGCTGTATCTTTGACCGTACCCATGATCATGAGGCGGGTCTGCCAGGCGTCGGCCAGGGCGGCGCCGCATCGGTAATTAAATGGAATGTTGAGAATGGTGAGCATTGCCGGCGGCAAAGTTTGGCTGAGATAGCTTCTGCAGCCTTGCCTTAGAGCCATCATGGCCCGTGAATGGGATTGAAAAGCAAGGGTATTCAGGTTGGCCGTGAAGGCCCAGACCGCAGTCAGCAAAACGACAAAAAGAGTTGCCCGCCCCGGCTTGAGCCTTTGAGCCAGGAAGATTGAAAGGGCCATTATGGCAAAGCAGAGGGGCCAGTAAATAGTGCGACTACCGAAGAGAGTCGGTAAGATCATGAATACCTGCAAAGCCGGAAGGAAGCTGAAAAGACTGGCTAATGCCAAAAAACTGAAGAGTTTTGCCGATTCACTGTTGGGCCTGCCGCAACTTGGCTTGATTGCCTCTAGAGTCAGCAGAGTGGCAAGCAGAAGATAAAGAGTGGTGTATAACAGGGGCAAGAAGGTGAGTTGTTCAAAGGCCGCTATGTTGTATGGAAATGCCAGTCTGAGCCAGTCGGTGCTGGTAAATATGTGGTCTAAAATACTACCGTTCAAAAGCCTGGCCAGGCTGGTCTGGTAACCGCCGATGCCCTTCAGCACCAGGTAGCGCGTCGCCAGAAAGAGGATAGTTAGTGTGGCGAAGGGAGCCAGCTCCTTCATTCTGAGAATCACTCTCTTGTCCTGCATGAGCAAGATTTCCAGGGCTAGCAAAACCAGTGGCATGGTCAGACTGGTTTCCTTGGCACCGAGAGCGAGAAGATACGAGAGCAGGGCCGCCCCTCTAAACAAGCGGCCGCCCCTGGTCCGGTAGAATAAATAGAAGGTCAGGCAGAGGCTGCTCAGGCAGGTATTGAGCCCGTCGCAGCGGCATGTAATCCAGAGCAGGGTCTCCTGGGCCAGAGGACAGACGGCAAAGAGAGCGCCGGCAAATAAGGCCGATCGAGTTGCCTGTCTGCCTCCTGTTAGCTTGACCAGGCAATAGGTTATTAATCCGGTGCAAAAGCTGGTGACGATATGAAAGTTGAGATTGCTGAGCCGGAAAATAAAGGCTGCTTCCCCCGGCTCAGCGGAAAAATTATTGACTAGCTGCCGAAGCATCACATCGAAAAGGAAGGAAAGATCGATGAGCGGACGATAGAAGATGCCCACCCTGGAAGTTTGCAGCCAGGGTCGAGTGAAGCTGTCTATCAATAGTTGGACTTGACCCTGGCTGATTTCTTGAGCTAGATAGACATGAATCCAGTCTTCGCTAATGAGGGTGACTGTAAGGCTTGTTCCATAGGCAAGCCAGGAAAGCACACCGGCCAGACCTGCTAAGACCAGGAGCAGTCGCAGCTTAATCAAAGAGCTCTGGTAGAGGGCAGGGTGGATTTGTTGAGACTAACCGGACTTGGCTTGGACGAGGCCATGCTCTTGTCCATTTTTACCATCAGCCACTGTTCGGTATTGCTCTTGCCCTTATGCACCAGGGCCGTGCATTGAGGGTGCAACAGATTGGATAGCCCGGCTTCATAGATGATGGTGGAATTACCCTCCACCATCCAGGCGGCGCGCATAGTCTTCTTATCGACCTTGCCCTTGATGGGCTTCTCGTCTTCGGTCAAGCTGTTGTAATAGTTGCCGCGGATGGTTCCGTCTTTATTTACCGCCAGTTGGAAGAGCGTCGTGGACGGCTCTCCGTTCTGGCTGAGGGCGTAAACTCCCAGGGGTTTCCAACTGGAAGCCGGGCCTGTATTGGTAGGCTGCCCGTTCTTAAATGATACCGGCGGCGGTGCGGTAGCCAGGCTCTGGGCTTGATAATAGTAGTTTTCTGTTGTGGCTACAGGCTGAGAGCCGTAGTAGACATTGTCGCCGTTGTAGTAGATGTTGTCGCCGTAATCATAATCTGTGGGTGTATCTACAACGGGCACGTCCCAGAAGCCGGCCAGGTCCGACCAGCCGGCGGCGCCCCAGGGATACCAGTCGCCCCAGCCGCGGTACCACCAGGCGTTGGGGTAGCGGTTCCAGAAGTTGTTGCGGAAGGCATCATAACGATTGAAGTCTCTGCGCAAGTCGGAGCCCCGGCCGGTCAGGTAGGCTGGCGATAGATTGCGCGTGATAGCCGAATCTCTAGCCCCAAAAGCGAGACCGTCACTGGCCAAACCGCGACCGGTGAGGTCTCCCGGGCTCCATAAACGATCTGCTCCGCTGCGCAGAGCATCTTCCGATACCCGGCTCAAAGGCCCGTCGTCTCTGCGGAAGCCGTCATCGCCGAAACGTCCGTCTCCCATTCCTCGGTCACCGTCAAAACCGCGACCAATACCGCCGAAGTCGCGACCGCCGAAATCACGACCGACTCCGCCCATGCCGCCAAAATCGCGACCACCACCGCCCATGCCGCCGCCTCGACCGCCGCCGCCGCCACGGGCGTCAGCCCCGTTTGCCAGCAGGATGCCGGCTACCAGGGTCAGGGCCAGTTTACCGGCGAGGTTGATTTTTCTCTGCATTTTCATTTGCCAATTTCCTCGCCGTTGGAGCCGTCTTTCTCAAGCAGTAGTTCGTTGCCGTTAGGCAAGCGAGATCCGGCCAGATAGCGAGATGAGGAGTTGAAGGTGAAAGCATTGCCGTTAAGTTTTTTGAGAATATAAACGGCGCCGCCTTTTAGACCGTCGGCTTCATAGCTTTCAGCTACCTTGGTCCAGCTATTGTCCTCATTTACAAAGTAGCCTGTGCCAACGCCGCCGCTCTTATGAAATGACCAGGAAGATATAAGCTTATTCTTTGGATTGACTCCGATTGTTTCAGTTGCTTGAATCTGTCCGTCTTTGTTCATATAGGTCAGGCAAAGGAAGTTGGCTGGTTTCTCTTCCACTTTCAGCTTCATTGCAATATCGGCATTGGCTCCCTGTCCTCGAGCCGTCCACTGCCCAAGTAACCAGCGTAGATCGTCGATGCCGCTCTGCCTGTCCGGAGCGGCACTTTCCACTACGTCGTACATAGACCAGTGCCCGTCGGTTTTCGACTTTGTGTGGACGGCCAGATACCGAGTGCCTCTGGAGTTGTCGCTGCTCCTGGCATGTCCTTCTTCGATGGCTACATTTTCACTGGGAAAGCGCAAGGAGTCGATGGTCAAATTGACTTTGACCGCTGAATTCATCTTGAAAAGGTTTTGAAAATAGGCGGCGATCTCGTTTCGTCCTTTGTAGCGTTTGCCTGAAAGATCGCTGAAGGTGCCGTTTTCATCCCAGAAGGAGGCCAGTGCCTGGCTGTCTCCCCTGTTAAAGGCTTGCACATACTGGTTTGCCTGGGTTCTAATCAGGGCTTCATCGCTTTCGGCAGCAGTAGCTGCCAGTATCGATAGTTGAGCCGAGAGAGCCAGAATCAGGACTTTGCCGGGGCGAAAGGGCATGGTTAAATCCTCGAGTGCGAGCCCCTATTCTACATCAGGGACAAAAGGCATTGAGCAGGGAGCCCAAAACAAGAGCCAGACTGATAAGAGCAAAAATGCCGGTCATTTTGCGCCCCCGGCAGTCTTCTTTGTAGGCCTGCCACAAAAAGGCGAAATAGCCTGTCAGGACAAGATAGAGAGCGGCGCCCCGGTACCGCAGGAACTCAAGGGGTAAGCCGCAGTCGCAGGAGAGAAGGCACATGAAGGCCGGGCGGAACTGCATGTTCTTGCCCAGACCGAAGAATGATCGACCTAAAGGGCTATCCGGACGCTCAAAGTGAATATCCACTCCATTCTGGCTGGCAGCCAGGAAAGTCTTTCTCACGCCATCAGTGCTGATCAACTGACCGTCTTCACCACAGCCATCCACGGCTAGTATTTTTGTCTCAGCGTCCGTCCCCTTGATCTGGTAGAGGCAGGCATCGACGCAGCCCGGATAAAGCACTGGTTCAAAAGGAAATTTGCCGGCCTGCTCCAGTTCCAGAAGCACTTTTCTAGCCATGCTCGCAGCAGTATTGCGCTTACTGTCGTCAAGAATTGCCAGTCTCAACAAGGGTTTATCCTTTCGGCCGGTGAAGGGGTTGAGATAAGAGAAGCGTATCTCCTCCATGTTTTCTAACTCTTCCGGATAATGCCCCTTTTCCAGGCAGTAGCGCTGCATGCTGTCTGCCACGTGTTTGATGATGCCGATAATGGTAGATTCCGGCGAACTTTCGGCGAAATAGGTAGTGCCCAGTTCGTCGCGAAGAAACTTACCCTTGTCCAACACCCAGTATTCTCGTCTTAGAAGTGCCGACGAAAACGCACTGGCCCACACAGAGAAAGCGTCTTTGAAGCGAAAGCAGGAGAATTGCCGACTTTTGTTGTTGGAGATAAGCTCCACTTGTTTATTTGAGAGGAAGCGAATGTTTGAACCCTGGCCGGCTGAAGTGAGCGGCTTAGTGTTCTGGTACTTTATTTCCGGTTCGAAAGTGGGGGCATAAGTGTAATAGACGAAACATAGTAAAACCAGGAAGGCTGCCAGGATTGAGTAACCTGATATAAGCTCGTTGATATGTTCATTGAGGCGCTTTCGCAAATGAAGACCGGTGCCGGGCAGTCCTAGTTTCTGCCAGAGGGTTTGCTCACCTGTCTGCCGACGCAGGAATTTCTTGGGGTCCAGCGGTTCATCATCAAGTTTGGCTGGTGCCGGTTCATCAACTATAAGCTCATCAACCGATGAACCGGCACTGAGCAAACTTTCTTCAAGGCTTTCATCGACCTGTTGCTCCCTTATTTGTTCTATAAAACCAGGAAGGGATGCTCGCACGAAGTCGGCGTCCTCGGTGCGCCCGAGCTCTAAGTAAACGGCTATGAGTTCATGCTTCCACTGGTTGACATCATGGTGTCCCCCTCCCAGGTAGTCTTCACCCAGTCTGATGAGCCGCACCATCAGTGGTACCAACTCCGGAACTTTGTTCTGCACTCTTTTGACGACGATCAATCGCTCAAGGCACTCCCGGTATTCCGGTGCCTCACCTGGTAACTGAGAAAGCAACTGTCCATAAAGCCGCTCACAGACTGCGGCATCACGTCTGTCAAAGGCTTTTCTGGCTTCGGCTAGTTGAGAAAGAAGATCTTCAGACATAAAGTAAAAGAGGGACTGCCGACTTTAGTCTAGCATTCCCTCTTTTGCCGTTAGTGGCTTGAGCTATTTCTTGGCCTTTTTCTTGTCCACGCCGAGAACGCCGCGAATGAATTTGCCTATGGGATCATAGAATTCATCAACTACTCGTTCTTTCAACGGGATGATGGCATTATCGGTAATGTGAATGTCCTCGGGGCAGACTTCGGTGCAACACTTGGTGATGTTGCAATAGCCGATATGACCTTCTTCTTTCAAGAATTTGAGGCGATCCGCTTCATCGAGCGGATGCATTTCCAGACCGGCGGTACGAACCATGAAGCGCGGACCCATGAAGGTGTCTTTGCGATCATGATCTCTCAAAACGTGGCAGACATTCTGACAGAGGAAACATTCGATGCACTTTCTGAATTCCTGCACCCTGTCGATGTCTTCCTGATAGAAGGTCCAGTTGGCATCTTCAGCCGGTGTGAAGGGGGTGATTCTCTTGTTCACCTCATAATTCCAGGATACATCCGTAACCAGGTCTTTGATGATGGGGAAGGTCTTGATGGGCTGCACCATGATTTCTTCATCAGGACGGAATTTGTCCATCCTGGTTTTGCACATCAAGGAAGGCATCCCGTTAACTTCACCGCTACAGGAGCCGCATTTGGCAGCTTTACAGTTCCAGCGTACAGCCAGTTCCGGATCGAAATTTTGCTGAATGTAGTGGATGGCGTCCAGAACTACCATGCCGGCTTCCACCGGAACCTTGTAGGTCTTGAACTCGCCCTTCTCCCTGTCGCCTCTATAGACTTTCAGGGTGGCGGTGCGGGTTGAGGCTTCAGGCATGGCTGGGCTCCTTCTTCTTAAACAGCTCTTTCAATTCGCTGGGCATTTCAGGCAAGGGAGTATGTTCGAGCTTCATGCCGCCTTCCGACCTTTCGACGGCGGTATTGCAAGTACTCCATTCGCTCTCTGTATTTGGATAGTCAAGTCGGCTATGGGCGCCGCGGCTCTCCTTGCGGGAAAGGGCGCTTCTGGCGATAGCTTCCGAGCAGATCATCATATTGTGCAGGTCGCGGCAGAGGTGCCAGCCCGGGTTATATGATTTAGTGCCGGTGGCTTTGGCTTTCTTGGCCATTTCCTTCAGCTCTTCCAGCTTGGCCACACCGGTTTTCAGGTCGCCCTCTTCTCTGAAGATGCCCACATAGGTAGACATAACTTTGTTCAGTTCTTTGGCTACGTCATAAGGATTGACGCCTTCGCTGCGCTTGAAGGGGGCTTCCATCTCCTCGATGGCTTCCTCGATTTGACCTTTGTCTATTTCGGGATGACCGGTAAGATTCTTCACGTATGAGGCTGCACCGGCACCGGCCCGTTGACCGAAGACGATCAAGTCGGAGAGCGAGTTGCCGCCGAGGCGGTTGGCTCCGTGCATGCCTCCGCCGCATTCGCCGGCGGCAAAGAGTCCGGGCACTCTCGTCATACAGGTATCGGCTTCCACGCGCACACCGCCCATGATGTAGTGCATGGTCGGACCAACTTCCATAGGACCGGCTGTGATGTCTACGTCAGCCAGATCTTTGAACTGGTGATACATGGAGGGCAACTTTTTCTTGACCCGCTCCGAATCCTGATAGCTGATATCGAGGAAGACGCCGCCGTGAGGCGAGCCTCTGCCCTCTTTCACTTCCGTGTAGATGGCTCTGGCTACGTTGTCTCTGGTGGACAGTTCGGGAGGGCGGCGGGCATCGGTTTTTTCACCGGCCACGGCAGCATTGGTCCACTTGATTGCTTCTTCTTCGTTAGCCGCGTAGTCGTTCTTAGTGGCTTCCGGTAAATATTTGAACATGAAGCGCTCACCGAGGCTGTTGCGCAGGATGCCGCCTTCGCCTCTCACCCCTTCCGTGACCAGAATGCCGCGCACGCCCGGCGGCCATACCATGCCGGTTGGGTGGAATTGAACGAATTCCATGTCGATCAAGTCGGCGCCTGTGTCATAAGCGAGGGCATGACCATCGCCGGTGTATTCCCAGCTATTGGAGGTGACGGTGAAGGATTTGCCGACGCCGCCGGTGGCAAGCACTATGGCCTTGGCTTTGAAAAGGATGTAGCGACCATCTTCTCTGTAATAGCCGAAGGCTCCGCAAATACGATCGCCGTCTTTGAAGAGCTTGGTGATGGTGCACTCCATATACACTTCGATGCCCTGGTGTACGCCGCGGTCTTGCAGGGTGCGGATCATCTCCAGACCGGTGCGGTCTCCTACGTGGCAAAGTCGCTTCCATGTATGGCCACCGAAGGCGCGCTGCAGAATCTTGCCGTCTTTGGTGCGGTCGAAAACAGCGCCCCAGCGCTCAAGCTCCTTGACGCGCTCCGGTGCTTCCTGGGCATGAAGCTGAGCCATGCGCCAGTTATTCAACATTTTGCCACCATTCATGGTGTCGCGGAAATGTGTCTGCCAGCCGTCCTGTGCGTCCACATTAGCCAGAGCTGCGGCGACACCGCCTTCGGCCATGACGGTGTGGGCTTTGCCCAGAAGCGACTTACACACCAGGCCGACATTGACACCCAGGGACGAGGCTTCGATTGCTGCTCTTAGACCGGCTCCGCCGGCTCCTATGACGAGTACGTCATGTTCTTTGATTTCGTATTGACTCATGATTAAAACAACTGGAATGCGAGTGAGGGATTAGTACAGGCCATGCGAATGTAGATATCCGTGATGGCTACGGAAATGAGGGAAGTCCAGGCCCATTCCTGGTGCTTCTCATTGAGAGCGGTGACCCGCTGCCATTTCTTGTAGCTGTGCTGGTTCTCCGGGCAGGAGAAGCTATCGAGATGACCGCCCACCAGATGCCTACAGGCATGGCAGCCGAAGGTGTAGCCGGAAAGGAGTGCACAGTTAGCCAGCATGACCAGAGTCAGCACGCTCAAGTGGAAGCCGCCGTCATACCAGAGAGTCTTGAGGGCGTCGTACCAGAGAATTAAAACGATCGGTACGGCGAAGTAGAAGGCATAACGGTGAAGATTCTGGAGGTTGAAGGGAAAATCGAATTCGCCCGTATAACCTTTGCGTTTGAACCAGGTGACGGCGCAGCCGGGCGGATGAGCAAAGTAGGAGCGGTAGTAGGCCTTGCGGTAGTAGTAGCAAGTTGCCCTGAAAGCTAGAGGGAAAGGCAGAATTAAGAGGGCCGCGGAAAATGGCAGGTCCGGGAAGAATTCCTTCATATTGGGTGAATAGAAGGGTGAAAGGTAGGGGCCGAACTCGTAATACTGATTTTCAAAGGCCCGGTATGTTGCATAAATACCAAAGGCAGTGAAAACAATGGCTACGAGTAAAGGCTCAACCCACCAGTTATCGGTGCGAGCCGTAGCGCCGGAGTAAGCCGGTTCGCTGTTCGAGGTCGGCACCTTCTCCGTCAATTTTGATTGGGTCATTTTCTGTGTCCTTAGTCCTGTCTGTCAGCTTTCTAAGTCCTGGAAAGGCTTATCAAGAGTTTTCCACTATCTGACATAAGCAATTATAGCCACGCTAAATAGACGCTTGAACTATGGTTCTCTCATATGACTTGCCTCTGGCTGAGCTAGCCTTTTCGTCTTGATAACCAGCTTTTAAGGCTAGTTATAGGTATTTTTTAGATCCGGTGGCCGGCAATCTTGTTGGCAAGAGAAGGAAATGGAAAAATTAAAATCGAATTATCTAAATCTTGGGCAGTACAGCCCCTGCCGGCTCACTTTCAGGGGAACTTAAGCTACTTTCCTCCTGTCTTTCCCTCTAAATTGCCGCAGTCAGCAGTTGAGTTTGTGCCGGGTGAATCGGTGCGGAAGTTCTTAGTAGAGGAACGTTAGTCAGTCATGGACAACTCTTTTGATGGCAAGCCAAGAGCAAGCAGGAAATCTGCCCTCAAGCGTTCGGACCGTCCGTCCAAGCGAGCCGTGGCCTCACCGATTTCAGTCAATACCCGACTGGATCAAGGCATGCCCCTGGAGACTGCCGAATGGACCAGAGTAGAGCAGAAGCTGATCCGCTTGCTTGAGTTTGTGCCGGTGGAAATGGTCTTCGAATTGGTCCAGCAAGTAGCTGCTTATGGTGACGATCAAGCCAGGCGGGGTTATATACTTGCACAGGAAGATCTGCTCCAGACTACAAACATAGAGGAAATTGCCTGATTTACGGCATTGCTTCGGTCTTGCACCTTCCCTGGGAACTGGTAATGGTGGCTAAGGAGAAGCGCATGTCCTCTGATTCAAGCCGGTACTCACTGGCGAACCTGAGCCAGGAGGTGCTTATACGGGAGGCTATTCTGGATGATGCCCAACCCTTGAGCTCGCTCTACAACTTTTACGTCAAGTCCTCCACGGCCACTTTTGCCGTGCAAGAGGAATCTCCAGAGGATAGACGGGCCTGGTTGTTGCACCATGAAGCCCGCAAGATGCCTGTCTTTGTAGCGGATCTGGATGGTCGGGTGCTGGGTTTCGCCTCCGTATCTCCCTATCATGACCGCTGCGCCTATGCCGGTACTTGTGAGCTTTCCGTATATGTAGATCCAAACTGCCTGGGCAAAGGTCTCGGCAAGGCCCTTATCGATCGCCTCATGGAACACTGTCGAACTCGCTATCATGCGGTCCTGGCTCTCATATGCTCGGAAAATGACGCCAGTCTCAAACTCTTTGCCTCCCGCGGTTTCAAGCAAGTGGGTCGCTTGCAGGAAGTCGGCTACAAGTTCGATCGCTACCTGGACGTATCAATACTTCAGCTCATACTGCCGAATTCAAATGGATCAAAGCGCTAGGTCTAAGACCGTCGATTTAGGAAATTTTCTGCTCAGGGCTGCCAGGCTCGAAGATGTACCTGCAATATCTTCCATTTATAACTATTACGTGAAGACCTCCAGCGCCAGCTTCTCCGTGGAGGAAGAAACCCCCGAAAAACGCATCCACTGGTTTCTTGAGCAAAAGAAACGGAACATGCCCGTCCTGGTGGCTGTCTCTAAGGTCGATGGGCAGGTTTGCGGTTACGCCTTTGCGGCTCCCTTTCGCGATAGACCGGCTTACAGTACCACTGTGGAAGTGTCTATCGGCTTTGCAAAACAATTTACCGGCCATGGTCTGGGGCGTCCTTTGATACAACACCTGATCGAACTTTGCAAAAGTCATTACCGACTGATGCTGGCCCTGGTTGCTTCAGACAATGAAGGCAGTCTGCGATTCTTCCAGGCTTGCGGTTTTAGAAAAGTGGGAGTTATGACGGCTGCCGTGCACAAATTTGATCGGTATTTAGATCTGGCCATTTTTGAACTCGATCTGAATTCAGAGCCGTTGGAGCAGAGAGAGACAGCCCATGAAAGTTAAGTGGCCTCTCAATTCTAGAGCGACTAAAATTTTCTACTCGGCTTTTTTGCCGGCCTTTTTCTACTGGCTGCTTTCGCCCAGGCAGTCTATGGCGCTTTACCGCCCCCTGCTCTTTCATCCAAACCCTTTGCCTGAATCGCTAAACAGTGAAATGCTCATTGAAGTCTATGGTCGTCTGCCCGAGGAAGTCTGGCTTGCCTGCGGCAGACAGCGCCTGCACGGCTACTACTTCCCGCTGCCGGAAGCAGAGCACACGGTCTTGATTCATCACGGCAATTCCGGCAATATGCTTGACCGTGCTAAATTGGTACGCTGGCTTTTGTCCTTGAATCTGTCGGTATTCATTTATGACTATCGCGGCTTCGGCGGCAGTTCCGGTCTGACCTCGGTCAAGACTATTGTGGAAGACGGGCTATGCGCCTTCGACTTTCTTACCGGTCGCGGCATACCCGAAAGCTCCATCGTCCTCTATGGAGAGTCTCTGGGTGTGGCCGTTTCGGCTAACGTAGCCAGTCTGCGCAAGCCGGCCGCCCTGTTCTTGCAATCGGGCTTTAGCTCCCTCAGGCAGGTGGCCCTTGAAACCTTTCCGCTCCTTGGCCTTTATCCCCAGAAGCTTTATCCGAAGCCGACCCTCAACAGTGCCTCCTTGCTTGCTAAAGGACATCCGCCTCTCTTAATTGCCCACGGTAAGCTGGATCCCTCAGTTTCCGTCAGCCATGCCTACAAGCTCTATGATGCCGCCAGCGGTGACAAGGAGCTCCTCGTCGTAGAGGAAGGTCTCCATAACGATCTGGTAGCAAATCACCCCAAGCTCATGACCGATGCTTTAAACCGGTTACTGGCAAGAACCCGGTCGGGCAAAGATATGGGGTAGCCCCGGATAAGTTATCTGCTCACCCCTCTTGGCAAGAATCGAATTTGGCCTTTTACTTAAGATGTCCGTTCTTATGGGCAGGCCGGGAGGGTTATATGCAAACTGGAGACACGGCGGCTGAAGACGGCGGCGGTGCCGGTGGGACCGCTGGTAATTTGAGCAGCCTCAGTCTGATCAAAGACGCCAGTTCGTCTTGTTCTTACCTGATCCGAGGCCTTTATAAGGTGGCTCGCGGCTGGCAGGAGCGCGGCGAGTTAAACGCTGCCAGGCGAATCTACAAGTTTATTTTGAAAATCAAAGAGCGCTCCCAGATCAATTGCCTGGAAGTGGTGATGAGTCAGGCTAACTTGGCTCTTATCTATCTTAAAGAAGAAGCCTATCCCGAGGCGGAAGAATTCTTCAAAAGAGCGCTTTCAGCCTGTTATGAGCTTTTGGGCGAAGAAAGCGAAGTCTTCAATACGCTATTAAACGACTATGCAGCACTCCTTAGAAAAATGGGCCTGCCGGAGCAGGCCCATTACCTGGAAGCGCGCAACTGGTCTAAACCAGGCGGGCTGCCGTTTCTTCTCAGCTCTTAGCCATCTGTTTCTCACGAATCAGGTTGAGAGCCGAACCGGCTTTGAACCAGCCGATCTGCTCTTCCGTCATGGTGTGCTTCACTTCGATGGTCTCGCTCTTGCCGCCTTCGTGCTCGATGAGCATTTCCACAGTCTTGCCAGGGGCGAGAGCAGAAAGCCCAAGCAAGCTGATGCGGTCTTTCTCTTGAATTTTGTCGTAGTCGGAAGGATTGACAAAAGTAAGAGCGAGGATGCCCTGCTTCTTCAGGTTGGTTTCGTGGATGCGGGCAAAGCTCTTCACGATGACGGCCTTGCAACCAAGGAAGCGGGGCGACATGGCCGCATGTTCGCGGCTGGAGCCTTCGCCGTAGTTGGTGTCGCCGATAGCCACCCAGCCCATGCCCTCGGCTTTGTAGTGGCGAGCCACTTGCGGGTAAGAGCCCTTTTCGCCGGACAAGACATCGATACCGACGCCGGTCTCTTTTGTGAAGGCATTGGTGGCACCGATGAACATATTGTCAGAGATGCGGTCCAGGTGACCACGGTAACGCAGCCAGGGACCGGCGGCGGAAATATGGTCGGTGGTGCACTTGCCCAGGGCTTTCATAAGCACCGGTAGTTGCTTGTAGTCTTTGCCGTTCCAGGCAGCGAAAGGTTCCAGCAACTGCAGTCTTTCAGAGTCTTTGCTGACGATGACCGAGACTTTGTCGCCGTCGGCAGCGGGAGCAATATAGCCTTTGTTCTCGCAAACAAAGCCCTTGCCCGGCAGTTCGTCGGCGGTGGGAGGCGCCAACTTGACCTTTTTGCCGCTTTCGGTGGTGATTGTGTCGGTGATGGGATTGAAAGAAAGGGAACCGGCCAGAGCGAAAGCCGTGACTATTTCGGGGCTGCCGATGAAGGCCAGGGTTTCGGCATTGCCGTCGTTACGCTTCTGGAAGTTGCGGTTGAAGGAAGTGATGATGGAGTTCTTTTCTCCGGTCTTGATGTCTTCACGCTTCCACTGACCGATGCATGGTCCGCAGGCATTGGCCATGACCACGGCACCGATGTCATTCAGGGTCTTCATCTGACCATCACGCTGAATGGTCTCGTAAATCTGCTCGGAACCGGGTGTGACCAGAAAACCGCAAGTGCTCTTGATGCCCGCTTCAACACCTTGCTTGGCCACATGGGCCGCCCTGCTCATGTCTTCATAAGAAGAGTTTGTGCAACTGCCTATCAAGGCGTAGGAGAGTTTGTCCGGATAGCCTTTCTCTTTGATCTCGGCAGCGAATGCCGAAATAGGACGGGCCAGGTCGGGGGTGTGGGGACCCACTACATAGGGTTCCAGAGTGTCCAGGTCGATCTCCACAACTTGATCGAAGAACTTGTTGGGCTCTTTGGCTACTTCCGCATCGGCAGTCAATTCGTCTTTGTGAGCCTCGGCCAGTTTGGCGATTTCCTCACGGCCGGTAATCTTCAGATAAGCGGCCATGCGCTCGTCATAAGGGAAGATAGAGGTGGTAGCACCCAGCTCGGCACCCATATTGGTGATTGTGCCTTTGCCGGTGCAGGAAATAGATTTGGTGCCTTCGCCGAAGTATTCGATGATAGCCCCTGTGCCACCAGCTACGGTGAGGATGCCGGCCAGCTTGAGAATGACGTCTTTAGGGGAAGTCCAGCCGTTCAATTTGCCTTTCAGGTGCACGCCAATGAGCTTGGGCCATCTCACGCCCCAGGCTTCTCCGGCCATCACATCTACAGCGTCGGCGCCGCCCACCCCGATGGCAATCATCCCCAGACCACCGGCATTAGGGGTGTGAGAGTCGGTACCGATCATCATGCCGCCCGGGAAAGCGTAGTTTTCCAGCACTACCTGGTGGATAATGCCGGCGCCCGGCTGCCAGAAGCCGATGCCATGTTTGTTGGAGGCGGAAGCCAGGAAGTCGTAGACTTCTTTGTTCTCGTCGCAGGCCCGCTCCATGTCTTTGTCGGCGCCGTCTCTGGCCTGAATCAAGTGGTCGCAGTGTACGGTGCTGGGTACGGCAACTTTCTTCAACTGGGCTTGCATGAACTGCAGAAGGGCCATTTGAGCAGTGGCATCTTGCATGGCGACGCGGTCGGGACGCAAGAGAGCATAGCTTTCACCCCGCTTCAATTCGCCTTCCGGATAGTGATCCAGGTGGGCCGTCAGTACTTTCTCCGCCAGAGTCAGGGGGCGACCCAGTTTCTTTCTGGCTTCGGCATGCTTGGCAGCAAAGGAGTTATAGAGGGCTTTTACATCTGAGGCGTTTAATTGAGGCATTGGCTTTCTCGATATAGCTGAAATAACACATGACTGCGCTTCCGAGGGAAGCGCTTGATGACGGGTCTGCGCCAGGAACTGGCAGCAACCATATTTTACAGCTATTGAGAACCTGCTCCGGTACTCTTATCAACAGTTTCAGATTTGGCAACCAGGCGAAGGGCTTCCTTGATAGCAACTTCCAACTGGTTCTGATAGCCCTTTGCATCCCGGCTATCGTTCAGGATCTTGATGTCGGGTTCTACTCCCACGCCCTCCAGGCGTTTGCCGTCGATGGTGCAGTCGGATAGTTGCTTTCTCAATTAGATAAAGTTTCTCTGCAGTCGCGCGTCAATTAAGCTGTTAGCTCGGGTGGTCCGGAAGATATTTCCCTTGATGTAAAACATGGCAGGCAGCCAAAGAGGGTATATGAAAGTCTATAAGCCTGGAACTGCCGGCATGCCTGAAGAAAGTGACAAGAAAAAGGAACTGGCCAAACCACAAGTCGCGCCTGAGACTGTATTTTACAGCGGCGTGATCAAGAATCAGTCATTGCAGAAAGATTGGCGTGAAACCCAGAAGCAGCATATGTTAGGGCAGGATCAATCAGCCACAGATTTGTTCTGCAAGCCAGGAGCAGCAAATGAGGCATCCCAAAAGTTTGAACTGTTCGAAGGCAGCCAGGAGCCAACTCTATTAGCGTCTAATGTAGCTCCTGGTGCCGCTTCAGTTGAGACGATTCCTCAAGTGCAGGCGGCATCCTCTGAAGTCGATGCCGTCATAGCTCGCGATTTTAAACAGGATTATTGTGGATTTCGAAATCTTGGACTTGGTAGCGATGTTGTTCGCGTGACCTCTCCTGGCTCAGATCGGCTTATATTTCCGTACCGAGGAACTGAAGACATCCGATTGGCTGAATGCACAAAAGCCAATCCAGCAGCTTGGAACGAAGCCTTTCAGGCCTTTCCGGAACTGGGCAAGTATTTGTCAGCCGAAGCCGCCAGTAAGCTAATGAGGGCTCTTGTTAGAAATGAGCTTCACAACTACGATGTGAAAGACAGTATGGGCGACAACAGATCAGAGCATGGCTATGTCAATCCTTGTGAGACTCTTGGGTATGCTCAGATCGCCCCAATAGGAGTTGTAACCTTTTGCGTTAAGTATCCGCAGCTCAGAAAGTTTTTGAACGAACAGGGGCATTTGGGTCCAAATGCGGAAGCCACTGCTCTTTTGGATCCGGCATGCCTGCCAATGATCATGGCAGCCAAGTTGCAGTCAGAAGTAGATGACTTTAAGCACGTACAGGACAAAATGCTTCTAGGTAAGTGCGTTGAAATCAACGCTAGATCATTGGCATATGCCTACAATGCAGATGTTTACTACAATCCAAAAACACCGGAGAACCCAGACTTACATGCCAATATCATTCCAAAAGCAAAAGAGCTAGAGCATTTGCGAGGCTATGAAAAGGCTTATCCAACGAGCGATGAACGAGTGTTAATCAAGTCGGAGCATCTAAAAAACGTCGAAAGACAGCTACAGTTTCTACATTGAATTGTCGCCTTGTTTAGACTTGCCAAATACAACCAAGCCGCAACCTAAGCCAATCAGACCAGCTGGAATTGCAAAGACGAATGAGTCTTTGAATGAATTGAGAAATATTTGCTGATTAGAGATGGTTGGTTGCGGTCCACCCCGCCCTTTCTCAAGACCATCTGAAATGTCAAAGTAATCCCAAAGAGTCCAAATGGACATGATTGCTATAAAAGGAATCACAAAAGATAGAATCAGAATCTTTCTCTTGGATTTGCTTGGATCCGTTTCTTTCTTAGCCATTGGTGCGGTGCCTCTGGAAGGCATAATTATATGACTATCGGCCTGATAGTTCGGTAGTAACGCCTGGAGAGGTTCTTGGCGCTGAGCTGGGGAACCAAGCGGCAAACATTAAATCTATTGAGAACCTTCTCTTGTACTCTTATCAACAGTTTCAGATTTGACAACCTGACGCAGGGCTTCCTTGATAGCCACCATCAACTGTTTCTGATATCCCTTCTCATGCAGGCTTTCGTTCGGGATCTTAATGTCGGGTTCTACGCCCACGCCCTCCAGGCGCTTGCCGTCTATGGTGCAGTCGGCGCAGGCGATATAGAGGGCACAGTGCTGGTCGATTTTCTGGAAAGAGCCGGCTACCACATAACCTGCTGTGCACTCTCCTACCAGGGTGGCCCGCCCGGTTTTCTTTAGTGTGTAGGCCAGAAGTTCTTTCCCGCTCCTGCTGCCTGAATTGATCAGTGCCACCACCGGTCTGGTAAAGCAGAGGTTTTGCGCATACTTTGCACCGCTTGCATAACGCCGCTCAAAAACCGGGTAGTTGGCTGGGTTGCGGAAGAGGCAGTCGATATCAGTGAGGCTGGCACCACCATAGCCGTCTCGCAGGTCCAGTATGAGGGCATCGCTTGCGCCTTTGTCATTGAGCAAAGACTCCAGGGTTTCCCTCACCTGGGGACCACCGCTGTACATATGGATATAAGTGAGGGTGACCTCTCTTTTCTTGCCGCCTATCTCTACTTCGATGGTGAGTGTGCGGAGGCTGTCTTCCATGGCTTTGAGGTAGGCCTTGAAATGATCCATTTGTTTGGGTTTGAGCCTGGCTGTTTTATCTAAGCCCTGCCTCTTGTAAGTGATAGCTAGTTCCGTACCGGCAGCCGCCAGGCAATCTTTATATGTATATTCAGTTTTACCGTTAACTGAGGTGATTTCGTCACCTACCTCAATTCCGGATTTGTCGGCGGCGCTGCCAGCCAGAACGTAGCGTACGGTTTTCTCCGGAAAGCCTGTCCCGCCGGTGACAAAACCCGGTACTCCGTATTCTTTTGCATTTCCTTTCTTCTGCAGAGAGCCGAAGAGGGACTCTAGATAATAGAAGCTTTCGTCTTCATCGGTGGTGAAAAGGCAATGACTTGTGCCCAGCTTTGAAAGGTAGAAATTGATGATGGGTTTAAGTACGGTTGTGCTTTTGGCTTGAGCTGCAGTCCTTGCCAGTTCCTCTCGCGATCGCAACCAGATTCCATTAACTTTGCTCTTATCGAAGAACAGTCCTCGCACCAGTCGATCAACTTCGGCTACTATGTTGACCTTCGTCTGTGGGTCTTTGATGTCCAGGTGTTTTCTGTCAAAGAAATCAGTGCTGATTACCCGGAATTTCTCCGTTTTCTCAGCCAGAGCTGGAGCCATCGAAAGTAAGCTTGATAGCGCGACAAGAATTACTGCATTCTTTGAGTTCATATGAAGTGCCTTTCATGGAGCCCTGCTCTAGACCGGGCGATGCAGCAGCTAATTCTCGTTTTGGAACTGGGAACAGAGACTCTATGCAAGCTCACCGCCGTTTCTCTAAAGTCTCTCCTCAGTCAAACTGGTTTTCCTGGTTCAGCTTTTGTTCGTAATACGCCTTGTCTTCATTACTCAGTGTCAATCGCTTGAATCCTGGCCAGTTCGGAATTTCTTCGAGCGCTTGCTCCCAAACCAGTCTGCTATATTCTGGATTTATAGGATGATCTGTTAATGTCAACCCTCGATGGAACAGGGACCGAGCGGTCCAGAGAGACTGCAATACATCCAGTCCATCCGGTGTGATATTGGACGGGATCTCATCTTCCCAAAAGAAATAGGCGCTGAGTGCGTTGAATTTAGACTCTAGCGAAGGATCTAATTCTAGATTTCTAATGAGTTCAAGGTCTCGGTCCTTGAAAAGTGTTTTCTGTAGCATGATTCACCTTGTTTCTATCACAATGTTCAGTTTATCGCCCACATATTCATATCGAAACTCCACAGGTCTAAGTCCAAGCTCTCTCAATGCTTTAGTAACGCATCTTGCGACCTTGTTATCTTGCGGCAAAGCGCCTGCTTTGATTGCTTCAAGACTTTCCTGGTTTACTACGTTTTTGAGAATTATTTTTGTCGTGGGAAGTGTTTGGTGTGCCTTCAATGCTTGTGCCAGAAAATGCCCTCCGACTCCCTCTGGCAGGGCACCTTTATCGAGGTGCTCAAGAACTAAGGTTCCCGGCTGCGGCATACTTGCGTGAACCCATGCTTTGTTATCGCCCGGCACAGAGGCTTTTATCGAGAATTCGTCTCGATCCAGATGAAGTTTCGGCATCTCATAACGACGCAGTCCTACAGAGGCTAGCTCGCCGTCACTCAAAGATTCAAGTCTTTTCAATCCGCCAAACGCTTCCATCTCGCGCTCATTCAGAACCTTGTTACTACCTGGCGCCAAGAACATTGCCTTGCGCTCGGGAGTGTATTCCCCAGTTCTCCCAACCATCTTGGCTGTAAGTTCTTCAATTTTGGCGGTCTCTTTCGGAATCGGAGTCTCAATTGCGGCTGTCGTCAGCCCCTTCGGCTCAAACAATCCATCCAGTAGCAATTGATACGATTGCTTTACATTTCGTTTCCCATGCGCCGCCAGTGACTCCAAGGCTTGTATGAGCTTGCCTGATTTCGCTAACTCATGCGCGGTTCCCAGCATTGAGCCTATTCCTAATTCCGCAACGAGCTCGCTTGCTTTTTCCGTCCTCAGTTCAAGCGGCATGGCATCCCATCGCTCATTTGCTTTTTTAATTGCGTAGTCCAGACCGGCGGCAACAGGGCTGTAGTCTCCAGTCTTTGCCATTTCAAGGGATTGTCCCGCAACGTACTGCGTTATCCTTGCCCCACCCGCAATTGTTTCCGCCAGGTTTTCCGCCAACTTTGTAGCTGCTTCCGGGACTTTCTCCGGTCTTTCGGCTGACTCGACGGCAAAGGATGCTGCTGCTATCCCGGTGTCGTAAAGTGACTTACCGACATTATAGAAACCTTTCGGAATTGATTCCGAAATCTTCCGTATCTGCTGCTCATAGCTGTCTTGACCTATTTTTCCAGCATCTTCAAAGACCCTGATTATATCTCGCTGCTGAGCCGGTTGAAGATCAATGAACGCTTGCCATGGGGTTTCCAGATATACTACTCGACCTTCTATACGGCTGTCGTGCTCCGCTCCTTTGCCTTTGGTCCCAGAATCGTCTTGCTCATTAATCAATCTCCGCTTTTGGTCCAGGCGCTCTAGTTCGACCTTAGCGTGAGGTGCATGCTCCACTAACTGCTCTTTCGCCAACTGCTTATGCTTGTCTCGTTCTGGTCCTGCTTCTAGCGTTTCGGTCCAGTTGTAATAGGCTTCTACAGGTGCCAGCACCGGGTTTTTCTCTACCTGCTTGGCGATTATCGTACCCGTATCTGTCTGACTCTGGTCTTCGCACGGCAGGATAGTTTCATTTCTTCTGCTGTCCGCCGAGCTGAAGACTAATTTCGCTTTCTTCAGAACAGTTTCTACCTGCAAGTTCTGTATCTCACCTGATGGTAGGCTTTCCGCTCTGTCAAGTTCAGGGAGGAAGGATCTGGCCCAAATGTCGCCCTGCTGCGCCTTTCTTCTCAAGAACTCTACAGTTATGGGCTCAGGCGCTTGCTTGTCGTGCGTTTGTTCTTGGGCTTCTTTTGCCGGTTTCTCTTTTGGCTTGCCAGCCCCGTCAATCCTAGAGGCCAGCACTTCATAGCCACCGCCCTCTTTCGGCATGATTAGCTCAATGCTTTCGTTTTGGTTGCCACCTGCCGAACCACTGTGCTTGTTGGGGTTAAGGTCTTCTATTGCCTTTATGTCCGCGGCTGCGGCATTTCTGGCGGCTTGGGCGTCCGATCCGATAATCGCCATTTGCTCCGCCGGCTTTTCACTTTTGTCGTCTGCGTCAGCCATGCAGGGGGCTCCTAAACAGTTATCTCCCTATTATTCCCTTTCCGATGCACTCATTCCCCCTTGGCTAAATCACTACCCTCGGCACTAGCGTCTTTGTAGACTAACGGCTGACCGGAAATATCAGTAGAATAAACCTTTACTCTACCCAAGAAGATAAATGACCAACAAGCCGTCCTTATATATACCGACTCTGTATTTTATCGAGGGCCTACCCTACGCCATAGTTTGTTCGGTCTCCATCATCGTCTTCCAAAACCTTGATTATTCCAAAGACTTCATGGCTCAGGTCACAAGTCTCCTGGCCTTGCCATGGACTTTAAAATTCGCCTGGGCGCCTCTGGTGGATATGCTCGGTCTCAAGCGGCAGTGGATTCTGGTGTCGCATGTGGTGCTGGCTGTTTGTGCCGTGCTTTTGGCTTTGAGTCTTCAGCTTGAAGGCGGCATTAATTTCATCATTCTGGCCTTTGCCCTCATGGCTTTTACTTCCGCCACTCAAGACGTGGCCATGGACGGCTACTACCTGGAAGTACTCGACAAAGAGCAGCAGTCCGTCTTTGTGGGTGTGCGCAATGCTGCCTATCGAATGGCCATGCTCTTTGGCCAGGGCTTTCTCGTCTATCTGGCCGGTACCCTTTCTCATCAGTATGGGATAAGAGCCGGTTGGGGTGCTGCCTTTGCCCTGGCAGCCGTCATCTTTGCTCTTGCCTTTGCCCTGCATGCCTGGCTTCTGCCCAAGCCCACCGGAGCAGCCAGTACGGCTTCCAGCAAGGTTGACGGTGGAGAGTTCTTAACAGTCTTCGGCAGTTTTTTTAAGCGACCCGGCATTTTTGTAATTGTCTTTTACATGATGTTTTTTCGCCTGGGCGATGCCCTCATGCTCAAGATGGCCCAGCCCTTTTTACTTGATAAGGCAGGGGCAGGCGGTCTGCAAATCGCTACCGAGACCGTGGGGCTTATCTATGGCGGCGTCGGTGTGGGCTTCCTTTTATTGGGTGGTATCGTAGGTGGTTATGTTGTCAGCAAACTGGGACTTAAGCGCACTCTAATGCCCACGGCCATGATTCAAAACAGCGCCATTTTGCTTTATTACATTCTTTCAATTCTTAAACCGGGCGTAGTACTTGTGGCTGTTTTCAACGCTTTTGAACAGTTTGCCTACGGACTTGGTTTGACCGCATACACTGTCTTTCTTTTAAGCTTGGCATCACCCCGTTATCGCAGCGGGCATTACGCCATCGCTACGGCATTTATGGCCCTGGGGCTTTTGTTGCCCGGCTATGTAAGCGGCAAGTTGTGTACCATGCTTGGATATCAGAATTTCTTTCTCCTAAGCTTTCTTCTATCCATCCCTGGTATGATCGCTATATTGTTTCTGCCTCTGGGCTCGTTATCCCAGGAGGCGGCTAAGGACAAACAAGACTGAGATAAGGTCTTTTAGTTTGTTGCTTTGATTTAGTAAAAGACCATCTCTAAAGTTCAGAGGATTCTTCAGTGCAGTACCGAAAAGTCGGCAAGTGGGGCGTGAAAGTTTCGGAAGTGGCCCTTGGTAGTTGGCTCACCTATGGTGGAACGGTTGAAGAGAAGAATGCCGTCAAGCAAATTCACAAAGCATTTGAACTGGGCATCAATTTCTTTGATACGGCCAACGTTTATGCGCAGGGGCAGTCGGAAGTGGTAGTGGGCAAGGCCCTCAAGACCATGAAAAGAGAAGCCTGTTTCGTGGCCACCAAAGTCTTTTTCCCCATGGGTGAAGGACCGAACGACAAGGGGCTTTCTCGCAAGCATGTTTTTGAGCAGTGCAATGCCAGTTTGAAAAGGCTGGGGCAGGATTATGTAGATCTCTATCAGTGCCATCGCTTTGATCCGGAGACGCCCATGGAAGAACTGGTTCGAACCATGGATGATTTGACCAGGCAGGGCAAGATTCTCTACTGGGGAGTGAGTGAGTGGAGCGGCTCTCAAATAGAGGATGCCTACCGGGTGGCGGCAGAACTCAATGCTGTGCCTCCCATTTCCAACCAGCCCTGCTACAACATGCTGACCAGAAACATCGAAGCTTCAGTTATTCCTGTTTGCGAAAGGCTGGGAGTCGGTCAAGTTGTGTTCTCGCCCCTGGCTCAGGGTGTCTTGACCGGTAAATATGCGCCGGGTAAACCCCTGCCGGAGGGCAGCAGAGCTGCCGACAGTCGGGTCAATATGTTTATGATGGGCAGAAGTCTGATGTCGGACGAAACCCTTATGAAAGTAGAGAGACTGAAGACCATTGCCCAGGATGAAGGCCTGACTCTCGGGCAAATGGCTCTGGCCTGGTGCCTGCGTGAGACCAATGTAGCCAGTGTCATTATCGGCGCTACCAAACCCCAGCAGATAGAAGAAAACGTCACGGCTGCCGGTCTTAAGCTTTCCAGCGAAGCTCTGGCAAAAATTGAGACGATTCTGGCCACCCCTGCCGGTGTTAGAGCCTGAAGCAGAAGCGACCTTATTGTTACTCTTTCTTGGCCGGGTGGGTAGACCGGCCCGGAAGCGGGCACAACTAATGATGCAGCTACTATTCAGGGGGTCGGTATGAAACTGAAAAAGGGTGGGGCTTGCCTTTCGGCGCTCTTGCTATTGGCTTCAAGCCTACCTGTGGCTCAGGTCTTCCTGGCCTTGCCCTGTCTGGCTGATGACCCGCAAGTGCAGAGCGACTGGGCGGTGGACGACCCCAATCGCAAGCCTGCCGTCACTGAAGAGAAGCCCAAGAGCGAAGAGAGCGGCGGCACTTCCTTGGTGGCCCCGGTTGTCCCTCCTGCAGCCGGTGAAAGCGCTAAATCCGATAGCCCTGCCTCCTCCACTGATGCCCTCGATATGCCGATGGTGGCGCCGGTGATGAGCCCGGCCACCCAGGCCGTGATCAACAGCAATGCCAAGGAAACCATTGAAAAAGGTGCGGTGACGGCCACTGCTACGGTCAAACCGGCGGCTCCCAGCCAGACCATTCAAGCTTCGGCTTCCTCTGCCAAACTTTATGGACGTATTGAACAGATTGCCGGCGGCAAGGGGGCTAACTTCCCGATTGTCTTCAAGGCCGCCGTACCTTCCCTTGATACCTCTCTCGCCAAACCGGCCTTGAAGGGCGGTGCCCAGGATCTTACGGTTTACTCGGGCACTGTGGCCAAGAGTTTTCCCGAGGATTATCGCGGCACCTGGGGCGGCTCTTTAAAGGTCTGGACGGTTGAGCAAGCACCTGTTTGCTTCCAGATTGATCCTGAGGAAGCCGGCAAGGTGCAACGCATCTTCAAGAGTGGTGCCGAAGGTTCCGTCAATTTCATGTTCGCCAACGACACAAAAGGCGGAATCTATCTGGCTCCTGCCCAGATTATGTTTCAAGTAGCCGGTAAAGAAGTCGGCCTTGAAAAACAGATGACTCAGATGATGGGCGGACAGAGTCTTTCGGCCATGGGACCGATGGGGCAGATGATGGCTCAGATGGCACAGTCTATGCCGGTTCCAATTATCTTTTCTTTCGGAGACATCCAGACCAACTCCATGGCCAAGGGGCTCTCCGGTAATGAATTCGTGCAGCGCACTTTGCGCAACACGGTGCGGCAATTGACTCCCCAGGTAATTGAGCAGCAGATCATCGCCCAGATGAATGAGGTAATGAAATCTACCGGCAGACCGCGCCTTCGCTATGAAGAGTCGGTAATTCGCTTTACCAAGGTGAATGCTCAGCAGATGTATGTGCAAGCGGCTCAGGTTGTCTATGGTCCTGATCGCAAGTTTCAGCAGAAAATTATCATGTATGGTTACGTGACAAAAGGGCAGGTGGTCAATACCAATCCCTACTCTGGTATGATGCAGATGCCCGGCATGATGCAAATTCCGGGACAAGCTCCCGGTACTATGCCGCAGATGCGTCCCGGTACTATTCCAAGCATTCCGGGGCTGACGCCTGGACAAAATCCATTCGGCGGCGGTAATGGTGGGTCCATACCAGGACTGCCACCAGGTTTCAATCCCTTCCAGGGACTTTTTGGTCAGTAAGCCTTAGAAAATAAACATGAGCACCACCTATTCCTCAGAGCTTTTAAGTGAGCTTGCCCAGTTCGTTTCCGATTTGATCTCCCAGAGTGATTATCCCGGTTTTGAGTCTCGCGCCTTTCGCATCGGTTTGCCCGATCGCTTCAACCAGGCCTCGAGCAAACTCTTTGGTGAGTGCCTCGATCACGAGTCAGTCTATATGCGACTGGTGGCTCTGCGCTGGTTTCAGGACAAGCCCGGCACCATCAAGCCTTTTATCAAACAAATTCAAGCTCATTTGCTCGATGGGGACGAATGGGTGCGTATAGAAGCCCTGGGTGCCCTGGAGCGCTTCCATTCTCCCACCAGCGGCAACGCGCAAGCTTGCGCGCTTCTGCTCAAGGACGAGAACGTACAGGTGCGAAAGGCCAGTGCCAAAGCGCTCACCAAAATGTTGCCGCGTGTACATGAAAAGCTGGCTAAAGAGCTTGACGACGTGCGCCAGGAAAATCTCAAGCAGGTGGAAACGCTCTTGACGGAAGCCCTTTGCGACAGCGATGTGCAGGTGAGGCAGAAAGCCGAGAAGGCTCTGCGCAAGAGCGGCAATTTGGACGGCTAGTTTTTCAACGTTCGGCCGCGAGACGATTTTCTAGAAGCTTCAAGGCTTCCAGGCAGTTGTCGTCGTTATTGATTCTGGTATAGAAGCCGTACTCAAAATACTGCTCCATGAAATTCAAGTTGTAGGCAAGGACTTTCAGCAAATCTGCCAGTTGAACCGAGATCTTCTCTTGTAAGCCTCTGAGGTCCTCTAGAGCAGCGGCAAGTGCGGTTAGCCCCTCTTCTATCTCCTTTATTCTTCCGGCGTCTTGCCGGATGGCAGAGGGCTCTTTCCTGGCGTTTTGTTTTCCTGCGCTTGTATAGATTTGAGACATCTGTCTGTGCACTGTTGCATTTATGACAAAGAGTACGGCAGCCATCTCATGGAAATAGCTGCGGATCATCTTTTCTTCCAGAGTGACGCGCTTTTCCGAGAAGCGTTCGATCACCTCGTGGATCTTGACTGTGAGCGCTTGATTGGCGTCAAGGCAAGAGACAATCTGCTTGACGATCTCTTCTTCTTTGATGTTGTGTAAAGTCATAATCACTGAGCCTTTTACTTGCCTTTCTACAATGAAAAACAGCCGCCCGGCTGGGCGACTGTTTTCTTAAGGTTGGTTTTCGTTTCCGCTTTGCCAAGTCTTATGTGGAAGAACCGCTGGTGCTGCCGGCTACGGGTGCGGCCTGGAAGGAATCGGACATTTCCATGGTGCTGACGGAAAGGTGAGTGCCTCCCTGCTGTCTTCTGAAGTTGTCCAGATATCTACGCAGAGCTTCGCGTATCAGATCTGAGCGGGTGCGGTGCTCGCACTGGGCAATAAAATCGACTTGTTCGAGCATAGCAGGGGGTAGTGCAATCAAGACCTTCTTGGGCATATTCGATTCCTCATGGAGACGTTTTGGGGTGACGAAATTCGCCTCTTTCAAAGCCACACGCTTTGTGAGAGGGAACTTTATCAACGGTTCTTTACGATAGGTAACCGCTTTTGGGGTGGCGAGTGGATTTATCAACCACCTTCAACGGCTATTCAATTTACACATGAAAGTCGATATCGTAAAGGTCTAAAAGGGGCATAAATACCCAAGTTCCTAGAAATACACTTAAAAGGTTTTTTGGAAAGTCGCAATCCTTGACCAGGTAAGACTCATGGGGGATCAGCCTAAAATCCGTATAGATACTAGGGTGGACAAAGGACATATCCTGCTCTTGAACTTCTAAAAAATTGTGCTAGAGATTCCGATTGTTTGGCGCGTTTTGCCCGGTGCTTCTGACAAAAGTGGCTTGTACAGCCAGTTGTAGTACGACATTTAGCGTTTTATCTGGTACAGAGGTGACAGGCTTTTGATCGGCGAAATAAGCGATATGCATGTTATGTCTTAGACGTAAGCCAGACGGCATCTACTTGTCATTAAATAGTATCAGTGGTGATACCACTACCGTATATGCGTTTTTCGAGACGGGCGTAATAGCCCTTTCTTCAGCTCTTAAATCGGCATGGCCTGCGCGTTTGGAGCCAGAGATTGGGCAGACTGCCCAGACGTGTGAGTTTTCTACAGGATTTGAACTGTCAGGGTGTTTGCTCTTGGTTTTAAAAAGTCAAGGCTTGGTAAAACGGTACGATACATTGCATCATTGATATGGTTGTCGGAAGAGGGAAAAAGTGATGCTCATCGCCAGTTGGAATGTCAACTCCATTGCCGTTCGTTTGCCCCATGTTTTGAACTATTTGAAGGAGTCAAAGGTTGACCATCTGGGCTTGCAGGAGTTAAAGACTACCGATGATAAATTTCCGTACACCGAATTTTCTGAGGCCGGCTATAGTTGTCTAATCAAGGGCGAGAAAACCTATAACGGTGTGGCCCTGGTTTCTCAGAAAGAGACCTCATGCCGCTTAGTGGCGGATGTCTTGCCTGGTGCCCCGGAACCTTTGCAAAGTCGGCTTATTGACGTGCTTTTACCGCAGTCGAAATTGCGCATTCTCAATCTCTATGTGCCGAACGGCTCCCAGGTGGATTCCGATAAGTATGAATACAAGCTCAAATGGTTCGATGCGCTTTTGTCCTATGTAGGTAAAGCGCAAGAAAGTGGTGAGCACCTGCTAATTATGGGTGATTTCAATATCGCCCCTGAAGACAAGGATGTGCACGACCCGGCCCAATGGGAAGGGCAGGTTTTAGTTTCGGAGCGGGAAAGGCAGTGTTTTCAACGCCTTCTGTCTCTGGGCTTCACAGACAGCTTCAGGCACCTGCACGAGGAGGGAGGAGTGTTTTCCTGGTGGGATTACAGGCAGATGGCTTTTCGCCGCAATATGGGGCTGAGAATCGACCACATATTACTTTCTCAGTCGCTGCTTCCCTTTCTCAAGCAGGCCTGGGTCGACAAAAGCCCGCGCAAATTAGAGAAGCCCTCTGATCACGCTCCGGTACTGGTGGAACTAGACTTGTAAGTCCTAGTATTTGAAGAGTATCTCTTCAGTCTTAACTTCCGATAGACCGGGGAACTGCCCGGCCACTACCATGTCGGCCAGTTTACCGGCCGCTTTGAAATAGCTGTCGGAAGGTCTTTCGCCGGTCAGCTTCCGTCTCAAGTCCTGACAGAGTATGTCGGCGGCAGCGATCAAAGTGGGATTTTGCTCGGCGTGCGCATAGAGGCTGGTGACCAGGATGATCACGGCATCTTGAATGCGCGATGACATCTCGGCGATGCGGCACTGTCTGTCTGCCAGTTTGAGCTGGTGCTTGACCATGTTCTGTGAAAGCTCGAGGGGCGACTCGGAGAGGAACTCCAGGGCGTAGTCCACATGGGCCTTCAGATCGGCGTCCATGCCCGGAACTTCGTGCTGATCTACTCCTTCCAACTGCTTGCCAATCCACCACATGGAATAGGGGATTAACTCGTTGCGCAAGGCGAAGGCATGGGCCGGGTTGAAAGGATTGAAAACCTTGATGCCGGCTTGCGCTACTTTCTTGCCGATGGGCTCGAAATAGGCCACGCCATGTTGTTTGGCCAGGGACTTGAAGAAGGCCATGCCCAGCATTTCTCCCTCGCCTTCATAAATGCAAGGGGCCAGGAAGTCATGAATGTTGTCGCCCAGGAGGTGGCCCGAGAGAAAGGAGCGGCCGCCGTGGGTTTTCATGAATAGCTCGATGGCGCATTCTTTCTCGGCCTCGGAACCAAAGATTTTGGCGATGATGCACTCCAGCTCGCCGCGGAAACCCTGGTCTAGCAACCAGGAACCCCAGGCTACCAGCGCCTCGGCACCAACAATCAAGGCTGCTGCTCTGGCTATGCGGCGCTTGACCAGCTCTCTGGTTTCAATGGCTTGTCCGTAGGTTTGTCTGAATTTGGCCCAGGGCAACATGTTGGCCAACATGATTCTCATTACACCGGCGGCTGTGGCGCAAAGTGCCAGCCGTCCCATATTCAGTCCGTGGTAGGCTACGGTCAAGCCGTCACCGGCTGTGGGAACCAAGAGGTTCTCTTTGGGTACCTTGAAGTCTTTGAACTTGAGACCGTTATTGAAGGCATGCTTGAGGGCGTGCAGTGAATACGGCACAACCTGGAAGTGCTCGTCTTCTTTCTCGGGCAATTCGGTGATAAGGGCTGCCGGTTTATTGTTGACAAGGCAGACCAGACCCACCGTGCGTCCCGGCACGGCATTTGTGATAAACAGCTTCTCGCCATTCACCACATAGTGGTCCCCAACCAGTTCCGCTTTTGTTTTGAGAGCGGTGAGATCGGAGCCGGCTCCCGGCTCGGTCAGGGCAAATCCGGAGAGAGCTTCACCGCTTGCCAGTTTCGGCAGAATTCTCTTACGTTGCTCTTCGCTGCCGAAGCTGCGCACCGGGTCGACAGCGCCGATACAGCCGTGTACGGAAGCCAGTCCGGCTGCCGTCGGCTCGATGGAGGCCACCCTGGTCAGGAAGGTCATGAATTGACGTACGGTGGCACCCTGACCGCCGTATTTTTCCTCGATCAACATGCCCCAGTAGCCGGCCTGGGCCAGATCTGTGAAAACGCCGGCAGCAATTTTGCCGTTTGCATCCATCATGGTTCCGGCTTTTTTATGCTTGCGCAGTACGTCCAGCGATTTCTGCATTGACGGTAAGCTGAGGGCGCCGTCCGGCATTTTGGGCGGGCAAAAGAGTTCAAGGGGAATTTTGGCGTCCCAGACTGCTTTGTGCACAGGGCTGTTGGAAGTTTTGTATTGCTCCGCGAAGAGCGCCTCTACCTGGTCATCGGCGCGGTCCACGGCACCGGTGCGCTTGGCTTCCTCTTCCGACTTGCCGGCAAGTTGCATGGCCGTTTCCGCAAAGCTGGCTTGACTGTCGTCCTTCGCTTTGCCCGGCTCTTCACTGGGTTCCTTCAGGGATTCTGGCTCTTTTACGGATGTCATATAAACCGCCTTAGCTTGACCTTTTAAGGGCTTCAAAATTAGTTTAGATTCTACTAGACTTGGCGGCTGCTAATGATTAAGAGCTAATTTTCTTGAAGTTTGAGGAAGGGCTCTCAGTTTTCCAACTTTATGGAAATGGGATTGTGGGAAGTGCTTGTCACTGTCACTGTCAGTGGTGCGCCGCTCAAGATGGCGTGTAGTTCCGACCCTGCCAGTTTATGGCGCCAGCCTGAAGTGAGAGCACTTTCTTCTTCTTCCTTCTCCAGTTGACCCTTGTCCTGACGCACGAAGCGTTGCAGCTCATCTCTGGTGGCGATTAGCTCCGGAGCGATTTCTATTTCCTGGGAACGTACCTTCAAAACCGTGTACAGAACATCGGCAATGAGAACATCGGCTTTGGATGGGGCTCTGCCGGCCGGCCACTGGGGACAATCGGCTTCCTTGAGTGCCAGCGCTTCCGCTACCACCCTGATAATATGCTTGCCATAGCCTGAAAGCTGCCCATCTTTGATACCGCGGATGCGGCTGATATCGCCCGGTGTGGTGGGCGGCTTCTTCGCCAGTTCCAGAATGATATTGTCGGAAAGTACAAAGCGCGGGGGCTTATCTATGCGCCTGGCCTCCTGATCGCGCCAGAGGCAGATAGCTTGCAGAACGGCCAGTTTGCGGCGGGAGAGACCCTGCGCCCCCTTGATGCGCATGAATTCGCGCCCGGTTTCCTTCTGATAGTAACTTTCCTGCTCGTAAAGTTTGCACTCCTCCAGCACCCAGTCCAGTCTGCCTCTCTCTTTCAGCCTTTCTTCCAGGGCCTGGTAGAGCGGCAACAAATGCAGTGCGTCGTCGATGGCGTAATCCACTTGCGAGGCTGTAAGCGGTCTCAGGGACCAGTCAGTGAAAGACTCGGTTTTAGAGAGGGTCAGGTCAAACAAGGCATGCAGCAACTTGCCGTAGCCGGCCGGATAACCAAGACCGAGAAAGCCGGCGGCTATTTGTGTATCGAAAATCCGCTTGGGGATGAAACCGGAACGCTGATTGACGATGGCCAGGTCTTGAGAGCCGGCGTGCAAGACTTTGATGTAGCCGGGATCCGCCACATAGCGCCAGAGGTCGTCGAGATTCTGAACTTTGATGGGATCCACCAGGAAAACTCGCTCTCCTACCGCCACTTGTACAAGGCAAATGAGAGGGAAATAGCTCTTCTCAGGAATAAATTCCAGGTCGATGCCGAAGATGCCGCAAGCCTCGATGCTCTGGAGCATCTCCTTGAGGTCTTCCTGGGCGTCAATGAGCTTTCCGTGCTTTTCTCTAGCGGAGGTCTTGTCGTTAGTCATTGGATTGGGGTCCTTGTAAATGTTTGCGACACCAGGCCAGGGCTCCTTTTCGTCCCATGATGACGGTGCATTCTTGTTTAGTCTCGGGCAGGGGAAAATCCAGGCTGTCCAGTTCCAGTCCGCCCACATCCAGTCCGGCGCCAAGGGCCAGGGCGGCCGGTCCCGCCGTATCCCAGGTCTTTAACTTGCCTGACAAATGAGCAAATACATCAGCTTCACCCTCCAGGATCAGTGCTACTTTCAGTCCGATGCTGCCGGTTTTGACCAGATCGACTTTTTCCAGGTCCTTGACCCAGGGATTGGAGCGGCGATCTCTTGTGCCCATGACCACTCGAGCCGATGAGTTGAGAGGTAGCGGCGGCGGTTCTTCCAGTAAAGTCTCACCGAGCGGCAGAGCGCCGGCTTTTCCTTGCATTGCGTGGGGATGGCAATCGGTCTGGCGGCGCTTCACGCCAAAGCCTTTGCCTCCGTAGTACAGTCGGCCGCTCTGAGGGGCGAGAACCCAGCCGAAGCTGGGCTCTAAATCAATGAGCAGACCAACCATGATGCAGTAGTCATCATGATCCATGATGTAGTTCTGGGTACCGTCTATGGGATCGATGAGCCAGATTCGCTTTCTTTCATGATTGAGTGCGTGGTCGAGGTCTTCTTCGGAAATGACGGCGTCATCACGGAAACGACTCTGCAACCTTTCCTTAAAGAGCCTGGAGATGGCCAGGTCGGCGCTGGTGACCTGATCTTCCGGGCTGGTTTTTTCGCTAATCTCAAGCCTGTCTCGCATTGAAAGAGCCAGATGACCTGCTTCTTCCGTTAGTTTCGAGACGAAATCGATATCTTCCCCGGTCAGGGGTTGAGTCTGGCTTGATTCTTGCAATGCGGTTTCTTTCTTTGGCAATGCGGCAGGCTAATTCCGGTACATTTTGCAGCCGTACTCTTCAGCCAGTTTGTTATCGAGCAGGTCGGCCACATAGGCCACATGCCAGACCATGTCATCCAGTTCTTCCTGATCCAGTCCTGTTGTCGGTCTCTGAGCGACCACCAGGACCACGTCATCGTGGGTGCTGAGAGCACACAAGGAGAGATTGCCGTTGAGATCGAGCAGGCGCCTATAGAAAAGCTCCCTGCCGGTTTCAGGAAGATAGACGAGCGGGGCGGTGATTCTCACCAGGGTGTTGGCCTTTCCTCTTGTGTCCTTGGGTCCTTCTTGAACCAGGATGTAGACTCTGGCGCTGCCTTCCATGAGCCACCAGCCCAGACCGCCGGCATCGGCCAGGACATGATCTGCAGCCACCAGACCACGTTTGGCGAAATACTCTTCCACCATATCCTTGGCTTCCTGGGCGGAAACCGCGTTTACTTTTTGTGCACCGAATATACCCATAGACCTATATTCCCGTATTCCCGCTTTTGCTTATGCCTTATTGCTAACTCAGCCCTGAGGTGGAGCGAGTTCCAAGTATACCCAATGGTAAGGCTGGTGAGTTTATTAAGCGCGCTTAATAAACATCTACGTAAAGGAAACGTTTTCAGGTAGTTCTCATTGGAGTCTCCTGGTGTTACTATTTTTCTACACTACTTTCCCGAGTAGCGCAGCGGTAGCGCAGGTGACTGTTAATCACTTGGTCGCTGGTTCGAATCCAGCCTCGGGAGTTTTTCTTGAAGCCTCCCTCATGGGGGGCTTCTTTCTTTTTCACCAGACAGAAAAGGCGCCCCCTGAGGGGCACCTTCTCGGCAAAGCTAATTATAGGAAGTCGCTACTTGCTCGACAGGCTACTTATTTGCTGTCGGAAGAGGCGGCTTTCTTATCCTTCAGTGCTTTCATGGACTTGGCCAGCTTGATGATGATCACGGGCATGATCACAATACCGGCGAAGACAAGTCCCATCGATACAAAACCGCTATCCATTTTATACTCCTTCTAAGAAGTGCCGAATTGTAAGACCGCGACCACCTGAGAAAACGGGTCAGACTTATTATAGTATTGCCCGAGACCATAAGAGAAATAAAGGCTCAAATAAATATTGGCAAGATTCTCTATTCGCCCGTCGGGTTACTTGGGTAAATTCTGCTGCCAGACCTGTTCTGTTACGTTTTCAAACTTATCTATCAGCCAGTTATTGTCCTTCAGTGTTAAAACCACGGAATAGTAGACAGTATTGCCAGCCGAATCCGGATTGAGGAAATAGTGCCCGTCCACCAGGAAAGTCATGGACGTAGGTTTGGCTTCGGTTATGAGGAGGGAGCCCGGCGGCAGGTAACTCTCAGTGAAGCCTTCCTTAAATGCGGGCTCTGTGGCAAATTTGGTGAGAAAGGTCTCCAGCGGCACGTCCTGCAGGCGAAAGCGCTCCGAAGTCAGATCCCAGGCACTCTTCAAGAGTCCCTCGATTTTCTGACTGTCTCGTATGCTGATAATAAAGGTCTCTACCGATTCCCGCGCCTTCTCATAGACGTTGGAGGCGGCCGGCTTGTACTGACCGCTTTCTAGTATTAAGGAATTGTTCGGACCCATCGGGCCGGACAACTCCCAGAGCGCTCCCACTCTAATGTCCTGGGACTGGGAGGAGGAAATATGGTTGTTTATATCGAAGCGACTGAGGTCGATTTTGAGCATCTTAGACTTGGAGCCGGCAGTCTTGACGTAAAACATGCCTGGAAATTCTTTGCCGTCGGCGGTCTGTGAAGGCGGCGCGTAGTAAAACAGGGTGCCGTCGTATTTCTTAGTAAAAAGGAGGGGATTGTCGTTGCCCAGTTGATTCAAGAGCACCACCACACCGGCGATGAGCGCTGGAACCAGGAGGGCGGCGGCGGCTATGGCCAGATTGCGGGGCGTAACCCAGGCCGGCATAGTAAAAGACTTAGCGGCCTTGCCCGACTTCTTGTCCGAAGCCATGGGTTTGCGAACTCCGGCCGTTCGTCTGCCTGTTTCGGAACCGACGCTGGGCGGGCGGGTGGTTCTGGCCGTAATTCGTCCTGATGTGCCGCCTTCCGGCCCTGTGACAAAGGGGCTGACGGTTCCGGCACCGGTTTCGGTGCGGCGAAAGGAAGGCTTATCCACTATGGGCGGCGGGTCGTCTCCAAAGAGTCCCCCGGACAGATCGAAATCTTCATTGTCGCGACTGCCCGGAGCGATGGTGTTGAAGCCGACTGCCGGCGGTGCACTGAGCAGGGAGGGCATGGCGCCGGTATCGAACTGGGTGCGCATGCACTGCTCGAGCGCGTCGCGAAACTCCTGCATACTTTGAAAGCGTTGTTCAGGCTTCTTGGCCAGAGCCTTGAAGGCGATCTGCTCAATTTGCTCTGGAATTCTCAGATCCGGTCTGGCCTGAGCAAAGCGTTCCGGCATTTCCGATACATGCATCTTCATGGTGGCATATATAGTGTCGCCCATGAGAGGCGGTAGACCAGTCAGGGATTCATATAAGACGGCCCCCATTGAATATATGTCCGAGCGCGCATCAAGGGTTTGCCCCAGGCACTGCTCCGGACTCATATATATAGGACTGCCGAAAATCTCTCCCGTTTGTGTCAGGTTCTGTTGCATCTTGCCGGAGGCATTGGTCAACTTGGCGATGCCGAAGTCCACTACTTTTACGAAGTCCTTGCGTCCTTCCACTTCCACGAGCATGATATTGCTCGACTTCAGGTCTCTGTGGATTACGCCTTTCTGGTGAGCATGGTCGAGAGCGTCGCAGGCCTGCGCGAAAATCGGCACCGCTCGCTGAAAGGGAATGTGGTTCTCTTTCTTGATTACATCCGAGAGACTTTCCCCTTCCAGAAAGTCCATCACTATATAAGGTTGTCCCGTGGCCACGACACCGCAGTCGTAGACAGTGATCACATGTGGGTGTTGCAGGTGCGAAGCGGCCTGGGCTTCCTGTTGAAAACGTTTTATACTCAACTGGTCTGTCACGTGCTGTGCTTGCAGCATCTTGATGGCTACGGTGCGGTCCATCATTTCGTGCAGACCACGATAGACGATGCTCATGCCGCCGCGACCCACTTCTTCCAGGACGCGATAACGGTCGTTCAGGATGGTGCCAAGCAGTTCGTCTTTCTGCATGAACATAAGCATGTTCTTGTCATAGGGACAGACAGTTTGGGTAACAGGAAACTCTCGTTTGCAGCCTGTGCAGACTTTCTTTTTTTGCTGGGTTGGGTCTTCGAAAGTCATGGGTCATCTATGCGACTGATTACAGCTTCGATTTTAGCAAAAGCTTAAGCCTTACTGATGGGAACTTTTAGATCCTTGAGAATCTGCTCGGCGGTCCGGCGACCCGAGACCATGGCACCGTTTATAGAAGCGTTATCCCGGTGGTCTCCGCAGACATATACGGTCTTAGTACCGTCATCGACGCTGACGCTGCGGCGGGGATTATCCAGCCATGGCGGCGCTTGATCGGGCAGCGCCCGTTCAATCCGGAAGGTCCTCAAATGTTCATATTTATCGCATTCGGGACCAAACCACTCTTTTAGCTCCTTCTTGACCAGTTCCGGCAGGTCCGCACCGGCGTAGTCGCGCAATACGGTGACGGAAAGCAGGTGCTTATCTTTGGGAGCCAGGGCGCGGGAGACATTGGTCATGACCGCCAGATTGTTGATAAAGGTTTCTTTGCCCTCGCTCTCACTGAGATTGCCGTTCAGAATCAACATCGGTTCCGGCGTGGGGGCGCTCGGGGCACTGAAGTAGAGGCAGGTGACTGTACGAGTCTTTGGTTTTTCGATGCTCGGCAAAAGGCGATGGGCCTCGGTGCCTTCCGTTGCGATAACTACGGACCGGCTTTTCAATCTTGCACCGCCATCCAGCAAGACGGTAAGGCAGTTTTGACTTTCAAAGGAGGTCTTGTCCGCTTCTATGGACTGTACTCTGGTGCCGTAGGCAATGCTTTCAACCGGTAACTTGTCTGCCAGTTGTCTGCTGATCATACCCATGCCCAGCCGGGGGATTGCCACATAGCCTTCCGACATCATTTTGAAGACAAAGTCGAACATGCGGCCGGAGCCGGCCAGGCTGGCATCAAGGGTGATACCACCGAAGAAGGGGCGGAAGAAACGATCAATGATGCGATTGGAGAAGCCGTAATCGGAAAGAGCTTTCTTGATTGTGCGCTCCGGCTGCCGGAATATCTCGTCTACCGGCATGTTCATTAATTTTTGCCTTAAATAGGCAATTTTCAACTTATCCGCCATGGGCGCAATGTCGGAAATTAGAGTGGAAAACAGGGCCGTAGGCTCCCGGAAGGGATCGGCGATGCGGGTGAAGGACTGGTTGTAGTGGACAAGCGCGCCGCTTTGAAAGGGGCAAAGGTCCAGGCGAGCATAGTCGAGCTGACGCATGGCTTCAGGATAAGCAGTTAGGAAGACCTGGAAACCCAGATCCAGGTGGTAGCCGTCCTGAATTATGGTTCTCACTCTACCGCCCGGTTCTTTCTCGGCTTCCAGTATCAGCGGCTGGAAGCCGTTTCTGACCAGATGATCGGCGGCCGTCAGACCGGATATGCCGGCTCCGATTATGACTGCGTCGTAGATTCTTTCAGGATCAATTTGCCTGGCTTGTGCCACTGTCTTTTGCCTCAGTATCATCGTAGGGAGCCATGATCTCCAGAGTGTTGCCACTTGGATCCTGTATATAGATAGATCTTGTGCCGTCCCTGTGCAATTTCAACTCTCCAAAACTTTCAGCTTCTTCTGAAATGAAAGCCAGATGCGGCGGATGCTGACCAGGAACCACAAAGGCCAACTTGATATTGCCGAAACGCAGGAATGCCCAGGTATCGTCCTGGTAAATTACCTTGCAATTGAAAGACTCCTTATAGAAGTCCACGGTCTTTGCCAGATCCTTAACCTGAATGGCAATATGGTCGATGGAGTCCAGTTCTGTTTGCCTGTTCATGTCTTCTTCCCTTTGACCAGACTTCTACTCTTTATTCCTGTTTAACTCTTTTTCCTGTTTAACTCTTTTTCTTGTCTATTCAAGGGCGGTGCGCAAGTGCCAGAGGTCTGGGAAGCAACGTTTGTAGAGTGTGCTGCGCAGATAACCGACTCCCTCGGAACCCCCTGTGCCGCGCTTGAAGCCAATGATGCGCTCTACCACGGTCACATGGTGCGTGCGCCAGAGAGAGATAAGCTCATCCAAATCGATAAGCTTTTCGGCCAGGTCGTGCAAGTCTATCCACTTGCTGTCTTCATCATAGAGAGCGATTAGCTCCTTGATTCTTTCCTGTTCCAACTCTCTTACCTCGGTTTCGTCGGCTCCAGCCTTGGGCATGGTCAGCTTGAAACCTTTCCTTCTCAAAAGGTCGTAAAAAATATCTTCCAGGCTAGGCTGGTTGAATCTTCTAGTGAGTGCTTCGAAGGCCACTTCGTCTTGCTTGAAGTGCTGAAGAAAGCGTTCTTCCTTCAAGCCGGCCATAAATTCAATTTCGCGAAATTGGGATGACTGGAAGCCCGAGGCCGGATTCAATTTGTGGCGGAAACCGAGAAAATCTCTGGGTGCCATGGTCTCGAGGATATGAATCTGCTGCACCAGCACTCTCATAATGGAGACTACCCGGCGCATAAAATGGGTGGCCCGACGTACCTTGTCTTCTTTCATTAGTTCAACGACCAGATCGAGCTCGTGAATTATCAACTTGAACCAGAGTTCGTAGGTCTGGTGAATGATAATGAAGAGCGGTTCGTCATGATGAGCCGGTTCTGACTGGCAAAGCTGTAGCTTCTTGAGCTCATCGACCATCAGATAACTATTGTAGGAAAGTGGTGTATGACCACCAGTGGCGATACCGCCATAAGAACAGACTTCCTTCACTTTGGTCTCTTTTTCGCTCATTGGTTTTCTTGCTCACTCCACTTCTCGTTTAATCTAGTTTAGTTGTCCTTGCTCTGTTTAGGCATCTTTGACTTAAGATCTACCTGGTTCTCCGGTGTTGCCGCAGGTTCGGTCGGCTTGGTGGAGTTTCTCTTGCTCTTTTCCTGGGGTTCCGGTTTGGCCTTGGGCGGTTTTTCTTTCTTGTTGCTCTTGGATTTCTTTGCCTTCTTAGCCGGCTTGAGAGGTACAGCGCCGGGAGCGAGGGGTAAGTAGCTTTGTCTATCCAACTCTTCACCTTCTACGATCTTCAGATAGGTGAGCGGCTTGCGGCTGGAGTATTGAAAGGCCAGTCTGGAAGAGGCGAGTTCTTTCTTGGCTTTTTTCACCAGTGCTTCATAGGTGATTTGATAAGTCTCAACCAGGATGCCGCCGGCACTGAGCCGGAAAATTCTGAACTGGCATGGATAGACGGCCAGAGAAGGGCATGAGACGTACCAGATGTCTCGCTCCTTTTGAATCTTGTTGGCACCTACGTGGCCGCTCAACACCAGCCTTACGTCTCTACTCGAACCGAGTATTTCTCTGGCCTGGGCGCCTTGCGAAACAATGTATTCCTCCCAGGGCGGTCCACTGTCATAGGGAGGCGGCGGCAAGAGGGGATGGTGGCTGGCTACCACGGTAAACTTGCCGCTGTTCTTCTTCAGATCTTCTTTCAGCCATTCCAGTTGCTGGCTTTTTATCTCACCCGTATTGGAATTGGCTCTTGCCGTATCCAGTCCGATCAAGTGGAGTCCGCTTACGGGATCAAGAGACCAGTAAGTATCGGGGCTGTTGAGACCGCGGCCTTTCAGATCGGGTCCGTAGGTCCTCATTTTATCTACCGGAATGGGACCGGAGATATCCTGCTCGCCCATGATGAAATACCAGGGAGCATTCAATACTTGAGCTACATCTATGAAGAGTTGCCAGTGTGTCTCGTCTCGTCCCGGGCCTTCCACCTGATCGCCGCCGAAGAGCACAAAGTCTACGCCTTCCTGATTGATGGTCTTGAGCGCGTTTTGCAGAAACAATTGACTCTCGGCTAGAAGTCTGATGTTATCCGGCATGCCGGTGGCCAGATGGGCCCCTTCCACATAGGCGAAGGATACATCCGGCACGCTGCCCGAGGCCGTGGCAGGAAGAGCGGAGCCCAGACCAGTTGCCAAACCGGCCCAAACAAGCCCGGCCGAAGCTAAAAAACTACGACGGGTTAGTCTAAATCCAGCATTATCTTCAGCGCTACTGATGGCCGGCTCCTTTGCTCAATATAGTTTAGCGACAAAGTAGATTTGGCAACTTCAGTTGGGCGCCAAGGACATATTTTTAAGCTTAAGCGCGGTTCAGAAGAGTGAGTAACTCACTTCTTGCCTGGCTGTCTTGCTTGTAAATACCGCGGCAATCAGTGGTGATAGTGGCACTGCCTGGCTTCTTGATGCCGCGCAAGACCATGCAAGAATGCTCGGCTTCCACCATTACGAAGATTCCCAACGGCTGCAAAGCTTCCAGGGCATCGGCAATCTGGGCTGTCATTCGCTCCTGCACCTGCAACCTTTTGGAGACTGTCTCCACGACCCGGGCCAGCTTAGACAGACCGGTGATCTGACCGTCCTGCGGCAGGTAGGCCACATGAGCCACGCCGGTGAAGGGAAGCATGTGATGTTCACAAGTGCTTGAGAAGGCAATGTCCTTGACCAGTACAAGACCGGCCTTTTCCTCCACAAAGCGGCAGGACAGTTCCTTAACAGGATCGGCACCGTGTCCGGCCGTTAATTCCTTGAGCATGCGGGCCACTCTCGCCGGTGTGTCAAGGAGACCCTCCCGCTCCGGATCTTCTCCTATGGCGGCCAGAATTTCCTTCACTGCGGCTTCTATTCTCAAGGTATCGAAGCGCTTTGGGGGCGGAAATACAAGCGCTTCCTTATCCAACAGGTTTTCGACCAGTCGCCGACTTTGGGTTTGCATCGTTTTTTACCTTTTCCCTTGCATAAGACCTATGTTAAGGCCGAAACGGTGAACAGCACATGAACCGGGTCACTTACTTCAGGAAATTTGACAAGGGGTTGGCAACTTATTTCTTTGCATCTATATATGATCATTCTTAATCACCGGCAATGAGCGGATTAAGACGCGCTATACTTCCTAACCTACGTTAAGTAAACATCTATATAGAGGGAATAGAGGATGACCGCCGCTGCAGCTCAAGAGTTGGATATTCGTCAGATCAAAGAATTACTGCCCCACCGTTATCCATTTTTGCTTGTGGATCGGGTGACTCATCTGGAGCCTGGCTTTGGCGCCAAGGGCTACAAAAACCTCACTGCCAACGAGCAATTTTTTGAAGGTCATTTTCCCGACAAGCCAATCATGCCTGGCGTTCTTATGGTGGAAGCCCTGGCTCAACTAGCCTGCATCGCTCTTCTAGCCAAAGACGAATACAAGGGCATGCTGGGTGTATTCACCGGTATGGACGGAATGAAGTTTCGCACAATGGTCACTCCCGGCGACAGGCTGGACATGGAAGTTGAGCTTCTCAAGATGAAAGGTCCTCTCGGGAAGGTGAAAGTACAGGCAAAGGTTGGTGACAAAATCGCCTGTGAAGGCGAGATATCTTTTGCTATGGTCAAACCCTGATAATTCCATTTCCCTTGGGACAAAATTAATGCCAGTAGAATCTTTGATCCATCCCTCTGCCATTATCCACAGTGGCGCCATCATTCATGAGACTGCCCACATCGCTCCTTATGCGGTTATTGGTTCTCATGTTGAAATAGGTGCCGGCACTCGTATAGGCAGTCACGCGGTTATCGACGGTCGCACCAAAATTGGTGAGAACTGCCGCATATTTCCCGGAGCTTCGATTGGACTGGAACCCCAGGACTTGAGCTATAAAGACGAACCTACCGGTGTAATCATCGGTGACCGGGTTACTGTTCGTGAATACGCCACCATTCATCGTGGCACCGGCGATCGCTTCACCACCATCGGCGATGACTGCTTCTTCATGAACTACACCCATATCGCTCATGATTGCCGGGTCGGCAAGGGCGTTATTCTGGCTAACAATGCCACTTTCGCCGGTCATTGCCAGATAGGCGATAATGTTGTCGTTGCCGGTCAAACAGTTTTTCACCAGCATGTGCGCATCGGTCGCATGGCCATGCTCTCCGGTAGTTCCGGCTCTCGGGTAGACATTCCTCCTTTTGCCACCTGCGACGGTCGTCCGCTGCAAGTGCGCTCCGTCAATCTTGTCGGTATGCGCAGGCAGAAATTTACTCCTGAGCTGAGAGCGGCCATCAAACAGGCTTATGTTTATATTTATCGCTCCGGGCTCAATAACACGCAGGCTATGGAGAAGATTGAAGAACAATATTCGCATTTGCCTGAGTTATTGGAAATTGTTGCCTTCTTCAGATCATCGAAGCGCGGCATCGCCAGGGGCTATACCGCGGGCACTGCCGACGATACGAACGACGGCGACTGAGAGATCCAAATCCGACGGATAGAACTTTCGAGACAAGTGCATTCAGGTGCATATTAAGGATTCCCAGAGTTTGTCTTCTCCCACTACCGAACAAGACCCCAGAAGTTCTCGATCATCCGGTTTCAGCACGCTCTTCAAAAACCGGCAGTTCATGAGCCTTTGGATTGCTCAGATCTTTTCTCAGTTTGCAGATCGGGCTGTCTTCGTACTCTTTGTGGCCGTCCTGACGGCCAACGAGAATGCCACCATCGCCGGTAGGCATTTCGGTGTCGCTCAGCTGACCAGCTTGCTCTATCTAGCCTTTACTATCCCGGCAGTTGTCTTGAGTCCGGTAGCCGGTGTCTATGTTGATCGCTGGTCCAATAAAGCCGTGCTCTGTATTTCGAATCTGGCCCGGGCCGCTTTTGTTTGCCTGGTGTCGCTGCCTTTCGTCAAACAGTCTCCGGTGGCTGCTTTTACCCTGGCTTTTCTGATTTCAATTGGTTCCCAGTTCTTCGCGCCGGCAGAATCATCATCTATTCCGCGGCTGGTTAAAAAGGAAGAACTCTATGCCGCTAATTCTCTTTTCTTCACCACGATGATGATTGCGCTTGGATTCGGCTTTGCCATCGGCGAACCAATCGTCAGTGCTACCGGCATCGGTAAGGCGCCGTATGCGGTGGCTATGACTTTTCTGATAGCGGCCCTCTGCGTACTACAGATCAGCGACAACAAGCGCTCTACTGCGACAGAGAACGTCTGGTGGGAAGAGTTGCGCTTTGGTATCGCCTATATTGCCAACAACCAGACTGTTTTTAGAGCCATTCTCAAGATTACCTTTCTTTTTTCCACCATCATTACCCTGAACATCATCGCAGTTGCCCTGGCTCAGCAAGTAATGAACCTGGAAGCGTCCAAGTTCGGCTACATTGTGGCGGCGGCCGGGGTGGGCATGGGTCTGGGGAATTTCCTCGTCGGTCACTATTACAGCCATATTTCGCCGTCGCTTCTGGCATATCGGGGCTTCAGCCTGCTTGGACTTTTCATGACCATGTTGGGCAGCCTGGGCTTCATTCAGGATTATCTTTTCCCGGCTATGGGGTTGGAGGGAGTTTACTTCCATGGTCCCCTTCTGTTTGTGCCCCTATTGATTGCCGCTCTAATTGGCGCTTCCTGCGCCTTTGTGGCTGTGCCCACACAGTCACTTCTACAGGGGGCTGTGCCTGAGGAATTGCGGGGCAAGGTCTTCGGCGCGCAGAATACGGCTATGTCTGCCGCTTCCACTATTCCGGTGCTCCTGGCCGGCGTTTCCGCCGATAACCTGCCCGGCGGTGTTTCCACCACTTTGTTGATAATCGGCATACCGACCCTGGTGGTCGGCATTATCAATCATCAGCGCACCAGTGCCGAAATCAAGAGATAAACTTAACAAGGGGATTCCAAGAACCGGACGGTTGCCAAGTTGATGCCTGCTCTGGGTCTGACTGGTCCTGTGCCTGAATGGCTTTGAGGATGCGCACGTTTTCAAGTGGAACGCGCTAATATAAGAGCAGGTAAACATTTGATCAGACTGGCAAAGGAGGTTGCCATGCTGCCGGAATCCAATAAACTATATGGGAACCCCTAGTAGTCGTCGGAGCTTATGCGCAATCGAATTGTACTAATTGCTATCACCGTGATGGTCTGGATTGTCCTCAAGGCAATCGATCGCCTCGTCACTGGTCCAGAGGTGCTCTTCATCTTGTGCGGTGCGGTGACCATGATGGCCGGTCACAGTATCTGGCTTTTGTCTGCCCAGAGTCGGCACCGAGCCAAGATTGAAAAACGGGCTCTGGCGGTAAAGAGTCTCGACAGCGTGGTGCCGTCCCAGGCCTACGAGCCATTCGTCGACATTCTCATCTCGGCCAAGAACGAGTCACGGGTTATCGAAACAACCGTGCGCAATATGTTCAAGCTCGACTATGAAAAATTCAATGTCTGGGTGATCGACGACATTTCCGACGACTCCATGCCTGAAGTTTTGAGAAAACTGCAGGTGGAGTTTCCCCATCTGAAGGTGATCAATCGCCAACCCGGCTCCTGCCCGGGCAAGTCGGCTGCTCTCAACGAAGCATTGGCTTTGTGTAAGGGCGAAGTAATTGCAGTTTTCGATGCTGATGCTTATGTCGCTCCCGATTTTCTGAAACGCATCCTTCCTGATCTGGCTCCTGAAAATGTCGGTGCAGTTCAGGCTCAGAAGCGAATGTATGAGCATCAAAAAGGTTTTCTCGTGGAAGGTCAGGCTTCCGAGTATGCACTCGATTCCTACTTCCAGGTTTCTCGCGACCTCATCGGCGGTGCCGTGGAGCTCAGGGGTAACGGACAGCTGGTGAAGCGTCAGGCTCTTATTGATGTGGGCGGCTGGAACAACCGCGCCATTACCGATGACCTTGATCTGAGCATGAGGCTTTTGGTGAGCAACTGGGATATTCGATTTTCATCCGAGGCAATTGTCTGGGAAGAAGCAGTCACCACCCTCAAAGGGCTGCTTCGGCAGAGACGTCGCTGGGCTGAAGGAAGTATCAGACGTTATCTCGACTATATCTTCCCTCTCAATTCACCGACTCGCTTATCCCTGGTTGAGCGGCTCGATACTCTGGTTTTTACCGTTTACTTCGTGGTACCGGCTTTGATGCTTCTGGAAATGACTTCCGAACTAATCAACCTTCTGACCGGCGTACCTACTTATGGTAAATTCCTGGGTCTTGTGGCGATTGCAATATTTGTCACCACTCAAATAAACGTTTTCATCGCCATGCGCATATATAGAGCACCACTCTCGGTGCTGAAGGCCCTGGTGCAAAGTTTCCTGGTCACCGGTTATATCTACGGTCACTGGGTGCCGGTAATCGCTGTTTCCTTCAGCAAGATTCTCTTTGGCAGGCAGGTTTCAACCTGGCACCGCACCGAACACGCCGGTGTTGCCGACCACGCCTTCAAAAGCTGAGCAAGCAAAATCAAAGGAAAAGCACCGTCATCACCGGCGGTGCTTTTTTATTGGACACTGCAATGCATTAAGCAAACATAATCAGAATTGAAGCCGACGAAAGCGATTGCGAACATGTTCCCGGGCAAAAATCCTGTTGACATGTGCATCTTTGCAACCATATTTGGTGCGGAACACTTGTCAAAGGTGCTCCGTCCCTGTAATCGCAGACGGGCGCTATATTTCAATGACTGTGCCCTGAGGCATTAGGCGATATACTGCTTGGAAAGTGTTATCTATCCAACAAACTTTTTACAAGTCGAGATTTATCCCGAGACGGTGAGTATTGCCTGCGTTTGCCGTTCCAGGCTGAAAATCCCGAGCCATTAAATATGGACCTCTTGGAGAAAATGAGTAAAATGGGGATTGGTCTCGGGCCGAGTTGGTCCAGGATTGGTCAAATCATTCGAAAAATGATTTCCGAAAACACGAAAGCTAAGAGATGGAGATTTGCATGCTTAAAAAGTTAGCGTCCTCTTTCATACTAGCCTCGGCTCTGGTTGGCACAATGGTCGCTCCTTCGTATGCCGATGACGACACATTCAAGACAGTTTGCCTGTTTCCCGTCAGAGTTCTAGGTTCAGGTGTTGGCACCGTAGTTGGTGTCCCCCTCGGCGCCGTTAAAGATGGTACTAAAGGTGCCATCATGTCCACCAAATGGGTGGCCGGCAAGCTAGGCAATGAAGATGGTATGTATCAACAATGGACAGGTGCCCTTGTTGGCGGACCCTTCGGCGTCGTCGGCGGAGCTGCTTACGGCTGCTTCGACGGTGGTTGGCACGGTATGAAAACCGGCTTCGAGAAGCCGTTCAGCAAAGAAGCCTTCACCTTCAAAGAAGACTAGTTCGACTATCTTCAAATTTGATACTAGTGATGCGTTTCACAAAAACAATGTTGGGAATTGAGAGGATGGTTCCTCTGAACCATCCTCACTCCTCCAGGTGGTAAGGAAATGAAAAATAAAGTATTCGCTCTTTTGACAGCCTCCGTGCTGACTTTGGGAGCTGCCCTGCCCTCGATGGCTGCTGATGACAGCCCGCTCGGTAGCGTGGCAAGCTTCTTCGGTTCAGTCACCGCAGGCGTCTTTGACTGCCCCCAGGGTGTTCTCGTGAACTCTCTGTGGCGTCAACCCTACAAAATTCAGCGTAGCCTCGCTGAGCAATTCGGTGATGAAAAAGGTCTTGGTCAAAACCTGGCCGCTTTCGTGATCGGCGTTCCGACTGGTTTCGTATGGGGCATCCCTTACGGTGCCATTACCGGCGCTCGTCACGGCTTTGTCACTGGCTGGGAAAAACCCTTCAGCACAGAATCCTATCTGGTTACTGAAGAGAAGTAGTAGGAAGTGTTGCCCGGCATATGCCAAGTGATGCCGGGCACCCCCAAGTTAGTCTTAAGTTATAGAAACGGTGGGAAAAATGACTAAAAAAGTTCTAGGTAAGCTTGTTCTTTCGGCTCTCGTTGCCGCCGCTTATCTTCCGGTCGTAACTCCGGAAGCTCAGGCGTTGGATTATGAAGCCAAACCGGTCAATTGGGTCATCCAGGCTCCAGTTCGTACCGTAGGTGCTGTCAGCGGTGCTCTTTTCACCGGTGCTGTCAGTGGACCTATCGATGATGGTTACCATTGGTTCCTCAAAGGCACCAACCACGTTGCCGAAAAATTCGGTGATGAAAAAGGTTGGGGTCAACGCTTAGCCGCAGTACCGATTGGCGGATCTACCGGCCTGGTACTGGGTAGCGCCCATGGCGTATATCGCGGTTTCTTCCATGGCTGGAAGAAAGGCTGGGAAAAGCCTTTCAGCCGCTGGTCCTTCATAACAATGGAAGAGAAATAAGCTCTTAAGTTCGCGAATCACTTTAGGAAGATGGTGAGGATAATGCAAAAGAAATTTCTATCGTCATTGCTGGCTGCTGCCGGACTGCTTAGCGGTCTTTCGGTTGCTGCCCCCAGCATGGCGTACCCCGAGCGTCCTGAATCCGCTCGAGTAGTGTATGAGATGTGGTACTTCCCCTGCCGCGTGGTTTCAGCCGCTGTAACCACCGCCTGGGACATTCCCACAGCCGCTTTCCAGGACAGCATCAAGGGCGCCATCGGCGGCACCAAGATGGTTGCTCGTAACCTCGGAAAAGAAGACGGTGTCTATGAAATGGTAGCTGGTGCCGTTACCGGCGGTCCTATTGGACTTCTGGGCGGTGGCACCTATGGTCTACTGCACGGAGCTGGTTATGGACTGAAGCACGGCTTCATCGGCTATCCCAGCCCCCACAGCGGAAGCCATAGCATGATTTTCCAGGGCAAGGGTTTCGTCGTTCCTTACGACGACAACTACTAACCGGTATCAATACCTAGATACTTAGAAAAACTTGGCTAGAGAGCAGGCATCGCCACCATTTTGTGTGACGATGTCTGCTTTTATTGTCACTTAGTATTACCGCTTTTTAATTTTTCCCGGGTGAGCCTCCAAAGTCCTTCTGCGGCAAGACTTGCTCGCCCTGGTGCTATAAATCAGTCGGCAATTTGCTAGACTACTAATAGGTTCTGCTCAGACATTTGGGCGGTCCTGGCGTGGATATAAAATGGAAATTTCAGGAAGACGTGTTCCTCCAAAACGAATAGGTGAGCTCTTGGTGGCTGCAAATGTCATCAGGCAGGAAGTGCTCTTGGAAGCCCTGAAGATATCCAAGAACTCTCAAACCCCTGTGGGCCGTGTCTTGATGACTATCGGCGAGTTGTCGGAGAGTGATGTCGAAACCGCAATTTATATCCAGGGACTAATTCGCAATAGCGTTATTTCGTCTGAATTTGGCGTTAAGGTAATAAATGTCAGCGTCAAGGGACGGATTCCCCTGGAAGAAGCCTTTCGTCGCCTGGGCTGGACTCCGCCGGACGATGTCGAGCAGCAGTCCGGCACCCTTGGTGAGCTGGGGGAGCTTCTAGTGCAGGCCGGTCTTATCGATCGCTCGGTGCTGGAGCAGGCTCTCTATCAATCCCACGAGAATAATCTACCCCTCGGTCGCTGTCTGGTCTTGAACCGAGCCATTTCCTCCAACCTTTTGCAATCGGCACTTACCGCTCAGGTTTTGATGCGGGACGGCAAGATTACTGAAGATCAGGCTATAAACAGTCTTAAGAACTCAGCCCGTAAGCAGCAATCCCTGGAGCAGTCTCTTGTGGATGCCGGCGCCTACAGGCAGCCCGCCAAAGAGTCGGTCAAACTGGGCGATTTGCTCTCTCAGGCCGGATTGGTCACTGAGGGCGATAAGATTTCGGCTATCGAGATTGGTCTCAATGAAAATCAGAAAATCGGAGAAGTCCTGATCCAGACCGGCATGATTGCTCCGGGGGTGGTGGATGAGAGTCTGCGTTTGCAGGAAATGGTTTCCAGCGGCGAACTGAGCGGCTTGCAAGCTGCCGATATTTTGCGTCAGGCTAATGCTCGCAAAGTCGGTATAGATGTAATCATGGAAGAGAGAGCTTCCCGTAAAGAGGAAGTAGAGAAAATCAACTCGGTCCTGGAAGTGATCTTGCAATCTGGTGCCCTCAGCGGTGAAAATTTCAACCGGGCCCAGTCGCTGGCTCGGCAGTTGAATGTTTCTATCGCCGAGGTCATTCTCACTAAAGAGATGGTAGAAAAACGCCTCATTATGGCTGCATATCAGGGGCAATCCCTGGTCAATGACGGTATCATCAATGGTGCGCAATGCGTGCTAGCCATGAAAATGTGCGTCAAGACCGGCAAGGAATTCCACGAGGTTCTGAAAGAATTGCCTTCCGATACGGCTGAATCCAGCCCGCCTGCCGACGATTCCGCAGGCGGAGATAAGAAGAGTGGTTGGTTGGGAAGTCTCTGGTCTAAAGTCACCAAAAAGGACTGAGGCTTACTGTGCAGACCTTTTCACTGGATGAGCTAACTAGCCTGGCTGCAAGCCCGCTTGTCGGCACCCTTCCGGATGACGGCGGCCTGTCCGGCGCTTTTCGGGGAAGCGTATGTACCGATAGCCGGCAAATCAAAAGCGGTGTTGTTTATCTAGCTCTGAAGGGGGAGCGTTTTGACGGGCACCGCTTCGTCAAGAATGCCCTGGATTGTGGTGCGGCCCTTGCCGTGGTGGAAGCCTCCCAGGTGGAGTCTTTGCTCAAGGTCTGCCAGGGACCGCTTCTGCCGGTGCCGGATACACTCAAGTATTATCAGGGTCTGGCTCGCCTGGCCCGGCGCAGGCATAAGCCATTCGTGATCGGTATCACCGGCTCTTCCGGCAAAACCACCACCAAGGAAATGTGTTTTGCTGTCTTTTCTGCCAGTGCCGGTAAGGTTGTTCACAAGTCGGCAGCCAATGAAAATAACGAGATCGGCGTGCCCAAGACCATTCTTTCTATGCCTGAAAATACCGACTTTCTGATTGTGGAAATGGGCATGCGCGGGCTCGGACAAATCGATGAATTGGCCTCTACTGCCGAACCGAACCTCGGTATCATCACAGGTGCAGGTTCCACCCATATTGAACTGTTAGGTAGTCGGGAAAATATTGCAAAAGCAAAGTGCGAACTATTTGCTCATATTGATCCATGCTCCGGTTTTGCTATCTGCGGTGACTTCTCTCCGCTCCTGAAAGAAGCGGCGGCCAGGGTTTTTACTGGACGTGTTTGCGACTATGACGGCGAAGGGCTGGAGGTTCGAAATATAACCGCTGCTGGTACCAGCTTCAGCCTTGGCAGTGAGGAGTTTTTTGTACAGGCTCACGGTGATTTTCTTTTGCGTGATGCCTGGTGCGCAGTAAAAGCCGGTTTGAGTGCCGGTCTTACCCCTGAGACCATCAGGCAGGGTCTCTCGAACTGGCGTGCCGTCGAAGGCCGCGGTAATGTGATTGCTACCGGTAGCGGTCTCACCTTAATCGACGAATCTTATAACGCCAATCCGGATTCGGTGCGCTGTGCAGTCGAGTCGATGCTTGCTAGCGAAGCCTACGAAGGCAAGCGTAAAATTATTGTTCTTGGTAAGATGGCTGAACTTGGTGATTTCACTGAGGCTCTGCACCGGGAGCTTGGTTCCTGGTTGAAAACCAAGGCTATAGATTGCCTGGTTACAGTAGGGGCGGAGGCGGGAATGATTGCCTCTGAAGCCGGGGGAGCCGCCTTTGAGGTCGTGCCCTGTGCAGACCAGGATGAGGCCCATAGGCGGTTGCGTGAGACTATTTCTCAAGGCGATTGCATTATGGTCAAAGGTTCCCACAGTGCGAATCTAGAAGCGCTTGTCAGACGCCTGGAGCAAGTGGTCGGTGATTGACGGTTCAGCAGGAGATATTTAAGTGTTGATCAAATCCAGTTTTATGAAGCTAGCACTAGTTGCCCTTACCTTAACCGTCTTCATGCCGCAAGTTCGGGCTGAAAATGCCGCTCCGGCTGCGCCTGTTAAGGCTCCGGGCAAGTCTGCCGTGCAGACTGCGGTCAAAATTGGTTACTTCAATCTCAATCTGGTCAAGATTTCCTATCCGGAAGCTGCCGGTTCCGAGGCTCTACGGGCTCAGGCGGAATGTCAGCTTCGCAAAGATGTAGAAGACGCCAATAAGAAAATTTCTAAAGCTCAGGAAGAGAAAAAGGCCCCTGAGGAATTGCAGAAAATGGCAAAGGAAGTGCAGGCTGAGATTAATGCCAAGCAGCAGGCTCTTGCCCAGTTGGTGCAGTCGGCTCAAAGTCAGGCAACGGAGAAACTCTACACGGCCGTGAATATGGTGGCTAAAGAGAAAGGTCTCGATGTAATTGTAGACGGCGCCGGGGTTTTTGCCGGAGGGAAAATGGTTCTGGAGAATGGTCAGGATGTAACCCTGGACATTATTTCCAAACTTTCTCCCGCTTCCGCTCTGCTCCGACCGGCATCGGCAAGTAAGTAGGTTACTTGAGCAAGTCTTTATACGCAAAGCCGAAGAAAGTAACGCTGTCGGTTTCCTTCAGTTTTTCTTCTTGCCGGCTTGCCAAAAAAGCAAGAGCCGATTTAACTGCTGTGTCGTCCGGTTTGTTAAGCAGTGCCGATTCAAGGTAGGTTTGCGCCTTGGCATGGTCACCTGCCTTGAGGGCTCTGGCTGCCATATAGGTATAAGCGGAAGCTGATTTTGTGCGTAAATTTATAGCCGTCTGGTAAGCTCTGGCGGCCTCCTCCGGTTTGTCGAGCGAGGAGAGAATGTCACCCTTTAAGCCATGGGCTTCGGTGAAGTCCTTGCGCTCCTTGATGGCGCCGTCAATCTCATTTAAGGCTTCTTCCTTTCGACCTTTGCGAAAATTGATAATTGCCAGGGCCAATTTGGTGTCGGCTGAGTCGGTTTTCTTGGCGGAATCACGCAGGTGCCTGTCGGCCTCTTCCAACTCTCCCTTTTGCAGATAGGCATAGCCCAGACCTTGTTTGACAAGATGCTCTCTGGCTCCAAGCTGGGCTGCCAGTTTTAGCTCATTTATTGATTCATCGAAGCGTTTCTGCGTACGCAACAGGTTTCCCAGGACGAGATGCAGTTCTTTGTTTTTCGGATCTCGTTCTAAGATTGAGCGGGCAAGTTTGATGGCATTTTCAAAGTTGCTTTGTTGCATGTAGAGGTTGAGCAGGGTCATCTGCGCTTCTTTATAGTCAGGCTTGAGCTTGAGTGCTTCTTGATAAACCCTGACTGCTTCTTCCCTGTCACCGTGGAAGAAGAGAAAGTCGCCTCGGTCTTTCCAATCCTTGGCAGTTTTTTGGTTGGCAGTTTTCTGGTTGGCAGTTTTCTGGTCAGCTTTTTCCAGGGCCCAAGCGGCAGGGGCAAGCCCTGTAATTGCCGCCAATGCCACTGCTATATGTCTTCTAAGTAGCCGCAATGCAATCTTTGTCCATGAGCCGCGCCTGTAGCATTACAATACTACTTTCTCCTCCCGGGTGATCTTTCTTGGCTCTTCCATTTCTTACCGCTCTTTTGCTCATTTTTTTGACCGTACCAGCCCTGGCTCAGGCTAGTTCAAAGCCCGGCGCTCTGGAAATCCATCCGGCCTATTTCTCCATGATGCGGGTGCGCGCGGCCATGCCTGAAGCCGCCCGCCTCGAGCAGTTAAAAGCATCCGCCCAGTCGCAGTTGCGGGAGGATGCCCGCCAGAGTCTGGAAACCATTGAGAGGATGGCGAAGGAGGGCAGGAAAGAAGAGGAGATTTCCGCCTTCAGGCAGGAAGCCCGTGCCGCTCTATCCGTCAAACAAGATGCCTTGTTTAAGGCCCTGGAGCCCCAGGAAAAGCAGCTTAAGATCAGGCTCTTTGCCGCAGTCACGAGTGTGGCCCGGACCCATCAAGTTGACTTTGTGGTGGATAGTGAGGGCGTCTATCGAGGCACCAAGAAGCTGGCCGAAGTGGGCCTCGATCTTACCGATGAGATCATCAGCCGGCTCAAAGAGCGCGCTAACGCCAAGTCCTCAGATTGAATAGGGCTTGCCTTGTGGGGCCAGTTGTTGCAAGAGCAAGACATTGGTCAAAACTCTAGTGAAGAGTTTCTTGCGTTCCGGCTCGCTTGTAGACATAAGGTTTGTGACCAGGCTTTCCTTGCGAAGGGCGGAGATAAGCGAGAACTCGGAGAGGTAGACATCGTCTCCCTCTACTTGCTCCGCTTTCAAGTTCCTAACGGCAATATGGGCCAGGGGCGTCTGTTTGAAATCAGCGCCGCCTGTGGTCCAGGCGAATTGATTGCCGATGTAGAGCGGCGCCTTGTGTCCCTTGTGTTCTACGCATACGGCACCGGCATGGCCGTCAGATAGATTGAGGACGTTGCCGCCGTCTGCTTCTCTTGCCACCACGACCAGGGCTCCGGCTGCCACCTTCACCAGGGTCTCTCCCATCTTGATGGTGATGGCTGTCTTGGGTGCCAAAAGTGCTTTGCCTGTTTCCAGGCTGTAGGTCGTCTCATCAATCTGCTTGAGACCTCTTTGATGCAGCACTGCTGAGGTGACCGGCTTAGACAAGTGCCCTTTCAGACTTCTGTTTATTGTGGCTGCACCGGTGAGAACCTGACCTTTTGAGACCGACTGACTTCTTTCGGACTCAACTCTGCCTCCCTGACCTATTACGACGCCCTGAACTTCCTCTTCGATCAAGTCGGCGCTCTCTTCACCCAGAGCAATTAGCTCGCTACGCAGGGCCGACTGGTCCGTCGGCAGAGCGGTCCAGATGGAAGTTCGATTATTCTCGAAATTGCCGGCTAGCGGTGCCTGGGGTAGCAAGCTACTCAAGCTATTGATGGAGGGATAAAGCCCAACCGGCAGACCAAGGGAGGTACTCAGTTGAGGATAGCGGTAAAAATTGCCGTTTGTGCCGTTTGTGCCGGCCGCACCCAGGGTGCCGTTGGCACCATTGGCGATGCCACCGGCGCCGCCTGTACCGACAAGTCGCGTGTCGGCAACGGTAGTACCGCCGGTTACGGTTGCCGTCACTGTGCCGCCGGTGGGCACGTAAGCATAAACGGTACCGCCTCTACCGCCGGATGACCCGGAGCCGACGGAGCCACCGGCGCCGCCATAAGTCGTACCGCTGCCGCCGCTTCCGGCAACTGCCGTGGAGCTACCGCCGTTACCGCCTGTGGCCAGGGCTGTCAGTCCGGTCTGGGCCGTGCCCAGGCTGTTGTAGGAGATTAGGCCGGCGTTGCCACCGGATGAGCCGGAGCCGATGGAGCCACCCATGCCGCCGCTGCCGCCACTGGCATTACCACCAGCTCCGGTGACGGCGGTGACTACCGCACCGGTGCCCCCGGCAGCATTCAAGTTAATGACGGCGGTTTTGGCGTTGACCGTAATATTGCCGCCATTGCCGCCATTCAGTAAGCTGGAGCCGGCTGCGACGCTACCACCGGCTCCGCCGCTGAATTGGCCGCCGCCACCAAATCCGGTGACGAAAACACCAGTGCCAGACGCACCGCCCGTGGCGCTTACCGAGGTAATCAGACTGGCGGCACCGCTGCTGCTCTGATTTATGTAAATGGTGCCGCCATTACCGTTTGTGGCCGGACCAGTGATGGAGCCGCCGTTACCCCCATAGCCTTGTGAGGCGGCACCGCCGGCGGCGGTCACAACTGTCACGGTTCCGCTAATGCCGCCATTTGCCGATAATGGTGCCAGGTTTAGGGCACCGGTGCCGCCGTAGATATTAATACTGCCACCATTGGCGCCGCTCCCTAAACTGACGTTGCCGCCGTTACCGCCCCTGCCGTAGAGGCCGGTAGCACCGCCCCCCGCACCTGTAACTCTCGTGGCGGTGCCATTGAAACCGGCTGAAGCCAGCGTCGCCAAGGTGGTGATCGCTCCGGTAGAGCTGAGGGTGATGGAACCGCCATTGCCGGCTGTGTTGAGTGTCGTTATGCTGCCGCCGTTTCCCCCCGTGCCGTAGTTGCCGTTGCTTGTGCCGCCTGAACCGGTGACAATGGTGCCGGGTGTCTTGCCGCCGCCGGAAACTGAAAGCTGAAGGGTCGAAATTGCTCCTGAGCCGCTGCTTATGTTGAGAGTGCCGCCTCCGCCGCCGAAAGAATCGGCTAACACATTGCCGCCGTTGCCGGCATAGAGACCGCCGCCGCCGGCGCCTGTCACCTGGGTGCTTTCTATGCTCGTCCCTCCATTGGCTTTTATGTTAATGACGTCCACTCCTGAGGCATTGCCGTTCACAGTGACGTTGCCGCCCGCGCCGGCGCCGCCGCCGCCGCCGATGTTACCGCCGCTGCCGCCCAAGTAGGTGCCTTGCCCGCCGAGGCCGGTTGCAACTGATAGTCCTCTGTAGACGCCGCCATCGGCCGCCCAGAGAGAGCCGTTTGCAGCTCCCGCGCCATAGGTTGAAACAGTGATTCTGCCTCCTGCACCACTGATCAAGTCGGTGGCCACGCTACCGCCGCTTCCGGCGCTGCCGGAGGGACCGGATGCCGACCCACCTAAGCCTGTGGTCACAGATGCGCTATTAATGCGGCTACCGCCGTCTGCAATAATTAAATCGGCGAAAAGCCCGCCGTTTGACGCGGTTAGAGAGACTGTGCCACCACTACCACCGGCAGGACCGCTGCCTACGCTGCCGCCTGCGCCGCCCTGGGTGGTGCCGTCGCCGCCTCTGCCGGTTGTCACAGTGGCAGGTGTCACGACACCGCCCCTGCTGTTGATATTGTTGATAGAGACCGCCTGCGCCGAAGTCAGATAAAGACTGCCGCCATTGCCGCTACTGCCGTTATTGCCTACACTGCCGCCGTTTCCGCCCCGTCCGGCAGTAGCATTACCGCCCCTGCCGGTTGTGATGGTTGAACCGGCTATGGCGCCGCCGTTCAAATTGCTGAGACCGTTCAATGTGGTGGTGCCGGCTGAATTAATGCTGACAGAGCCGGCGTTGCCCCCCATGCCGATATTCCCGATACTGCCGCCGTTGCCGCCGCTTGCAACTCCGTTGCCGCCCACTCCGGTGGAAACTGTTAGTGCACCGGTCGCACCTCCATCGACAGTGAAGCCATTGAGTATGATCGAACCCAGGCTGTTGGTCGAAACATAGGCATTGCCGCCGGTGCCGCCGTTGGAGACGTTACCGATGTTACCGCCGTTAAGGCCTGTATTGCCGGCGCCAGTAGTCGCCGTCAGAGAGCCAGATTGTCCACCGCTGGAGTTGAAGGTGGCGGTCAGCCCACCGGCGCCGCCGGTCAGGCTGATGGTGCTGCCGTTGCCACCTGTACCGGAGTTGCCGATGGAGCCCCCACTGCCGCCGGTTCCTGTCGTGGCTGCTCCACCGGCACCGGTTGTCGCCGAGGTAGAACCTCCATAGCCGCCTGAGGCGGTGAAACTGCCCGATAATGTACCGGCAGAAACGGTTATGGCACCGCCATTGCCGCCGCCGCCCAGATTGACATACTGGCCTATATTGCCGCCGTTGCCGCCGCTCTCTCTGCCGCTACCGCCGGCGCCGCTGGTCAGGGCATAGCTACTGCCGCTTCCGCCACTCGTTGATAAATCCGGCGCTGTCACTGATGATGTGGCGCCGGCTGTGATGTTGACACCACCGCCGTTGCCGGCCGGTGCCAGCGCAGTGATGGAGCCGCCGTTTCCGCCGTAGCCCTGGGAAGCGTTTCCACCTACGCCGGTGGAGACCGCTGCGAAAGGCAAAGTCTGTCCGCCGCCGTTTGCCCGCACCTGGGTGAGGTTCACTGCTCCTGCTCCACCATATATGTTGATGGTGCCGGCATTGCCGGTACCGCCCAGGCTGATGTTGCCGCCGTTGCCGCCTCTTGCGAAGTTGCCTGAAGCGGCACCGCCTGCCCCGCTGGTCGCCAGAATGGTATCTGCGAATCCACCGGATGTGTTGACCGAACCCAGTGAGATAGCACCGGAGCTGCTTGCTAAGATGGAGCCGCCGTTGCCGGAGTTACGATTGAGGGTGAGACTGCCGCCACTGCCGCCGGTGCCGTAATCACCCGCGCTCAGACCGCCATTGCCGGCGTTGAATATGATACCGCTGGTGGCTCCGCCGGCGCTAGACAAGGTTGTGACGCTTATCGGGCCGCTACCGCCGCCAAGGCTGACATAGCCACCATTGCCGCCGGAGGGATTGGCCAGAATAGATCCGCCACTACCGCCGTAGAGTCCATTGCCGCCGGCTCCTGTGAACCTGGCGGCTTCGACTGCGGAGCCGCCGTTACTGGAGATCTGTGTGAAGGTTCCGATGCCGGAAGCGTTGGCGGTCAAATAGATGTTGCCGCCATTGCCGCCACCGCCGCCGCCGCCGATGTTGCCGCTGTTTCCTCCCAGATAGCTGCCGTTGCCACCGACATTGGTGCTGCTGGCGAGACCCAGATGGGCACCACCGTTAGTGCTTAGTGAAGTTCCGGCGATGGCTCCGCTGCCATAGGCCGCCAGGGAAATTGTGCCGCCGTTGCCAGACAGACCGTCCGCGGCGATACTGCCGCTGTTGCCGCCGTAACTTGATGGGGCTGAGGCCGCGCCGCCCTGTCCGGTAGCTGTCAAACCGGTGCTGACTTTGCCGCCGCCGATACTCTGTATGGCGCCGGCTTGGATGCCGCCGTTGTAAGCGGTAACTGTGATGGAGCCACCAGTGCCGCCAGTGGCGGCGCTGCCGATATCGCCACCGGTACCACCTCGTGTGGCACCGTCTCCGCCCCTACCGGTGCTCGCCGTCCAGAGGCTGATACTGCCGCCCGAAGCATCGATTATGCTGTTATTGGTCACAGCTTGAGATGAAGTTAAATAGAGTGTACCGCCGCCACCGCTGGTGCCATGATTGCCGATGGTGCCGCCATTGCCACCGCTACCGGTTCCACCGTTACCACCGCGACCGCTTGCCAGGCTAGACAAGAGGATACTGCCACCGCGCAAGTCGGCCGTGCCATTGATCGTCGAGGTACCACTGGAGTTGATCGAAAGGTAGCCGCCAATCCCTGCTGTAGCGATACTACCGACATTGCCGCCGTTGCCGCCGCTTACGGTGCCGTTGCCGCCGGTGCCCGACGTCACGGACATGACTCCGGCATCGCCGCCTCTTGCAGTGATGCCATCAACAGTGAGGGCGCCCCCGCCTGTGGTGCTGACGTAGACAGCACCGCCGTTGGAAGCGTATCCGCTGCTGCCTACACTGCCGCCGGCTCCGCCATAGCTACCAGTTCCACCTGAACCCGCTATCCCGGAAATAGAGCCGCCACTGCCGCCGTTGGATGTTGCCGAAAACTGTACGCCGCCCGCGCCGCCTGAGATGCTTGTGTAGCCTGTATAGCCGCCACTTCCGCCGCTGCCGAGGCTGCCGCCGGCTCCGCCAAAACTTGCACCTGCTCCGCTGCCATTTCCGCCGCTTCCGCCATTGGCGAGCACATTGCCGCCGTTGCCACCGCTATTATCTGTGGTGACATTCATCAAGCCGGTGGTGCCGTTGCTCAAGATTATAGTACCGCTGGAGCCGCCATTGAATGCCGAAGGTGCGCTGCTGCCGAAACCGGCATACTGTCCGTTGCCGCCGGCTGCTTCTATACCGGATACATCTCCGGCATTGCCACCGCGGCTGGTGTAACTGCCACCCATACCGGCCCTGGTGTAGACTGAAATGGATCCACCGTATTGAGCGCTGGAAGCGCTACCCAGGTTACCGGCGTTGCCACCATACAAAGAGGCGTTGCCGCCGGCGCCTGCACTGCCGCCACTGGCTCCCAGGACGCTGCCGGAGGTGTCGACCGAACCCAGATCGGCCTGGAAGGCGTTGACGTAGAGTGTGCCTCCTGCTCCACCAGCCCCGGCGCTGCCGCCGCTGCCTCCGGCGCCGCCGTAGAGTCCAAGAGTGCTGCCGCCGGCTCCGCCGTCTCCACCGGCCCCGGCATTGCCGCCCAGAGAGGTGATGGTGGAGGTAGTGACTGGACCGGTACTGGATGTAAGGTTTATGGCACTGCCGCCGACGCCACTGCCGCCGATGCCGCCGGTGGCTCCCGCCGTACCGGCTAAATTGCCGGCCGGATTGTTGAAGCCGTTGCCGCCGTTGCCGCCTGCACCGCCGCTGCCGCCAGTGGCATTCAAATCGGCAATATCTACGCCGAATCCGCCGTTGACCGTGATTGCGCCGGCCAGTCCGCCATTGCCGCCGTTCCCGCCCAGACCGGCTGTGAATGATTGAGAGACCGTGGCACCGGCCGCGCCACCGGCACCGCCATTGCCGCCCGCACCCCCAGTAGTATCAATGGCGCCAAGCACTAGAATACCGGAATTTACATCAGGGGATGAAAGAGAGACTGTACCGCCGCTTCCCCCATTGCCCCCGGCACCGCCAGCACCCCCGGCACCGCCAGCACCCCCGGCTGTGTTTGCAACCAGACCGTTGCCGCCGGTACCGCCGTCGCCGCCGATGCCGCCCAGCGAGAGAATATTGCCTAATACGAAAATGGAGTTGGTGGGGGAATCATTTGGGGTTGTATTGATGCTTATGTTGCCGCCTTTTCCACCTATCTGCCCTGCCGTGCCGGCATTGGCACCGACTGCTGCGCTTCCATTCACACCAGCCGCGCCGTTTGCCAGTACGTTGTCGGAGAGAAAGACCTGCTGTGTTGTGATGTTTATGTTGCCGCCGGCTCTACCGTTGCTGCCGGCACTCGTATCTATTGCTCCGTTGGAGCCCACTACATTGGCGGCTGCAAGCACAACATTGCCGCCGTCAGTGTATATCGAATCGAACAGTACGCTCTGCCCGCAGCCGCAGGAGGTGGTCGGTATCGTGACAATCGGGTTAAAGGCACTGTAGAAGGTGCCGTTGCCGTATGCCGTGGCATAACCCGATGGTGCGTAGCCCTGCAAGTTGACATTGCCGGGGGTACTGCCAGGGTTCCAAGTAGCCGGGGCGGTGGTGAGCACGCCGGTGAAGATGCCTTCGTCGGCGATCATGGAGATATTGCCGCTTCTGCCGAAGTTGGAACCTGTATTCACATCAGCGACTGAAATCGTGCCGCTATTGGGGTCTGTTCCTTCGTAAGCAATCAGCGTGACGTTACCGCTGTTGGTGCCGGGATTTACTGAGCTTGTGTCGATATTGAGAACATCCACCGCTCCACCGGTAGCAGAAGCCGTAGATCCGGTTATGTATTGACCTGGTGCCAGGGTGCCGGAGCCGGCAGGGGCCGTGCCTGTCAAATTTATGCCGGCGATTATGTTTACGTCGTAACCGTTACCGGCCACATCCTGAGTGTTGATATTGTCGACTGTAATATTCCCGGAAGCCAATATGTTGAGGCGCTCTCCCACGGAGATATCGCCCATCGTAATATCGCCGGCGGTATTATAAAAAGTGGGGTCGCCTTTGACGGTTATATTGCCGAAAGTCAGGTTACTGCTCTGGTTTGATCCAAATATGGCTTCGCCGGCACTGATGTTTATTGCACCGGTACTGGCATCGACGCTGCCGCTCAGTTTACCGCTGCCGGCGTTCAGATTAACTTCCTGAGAGTGCAACTGACCGCCTTCAACGGAGAGAAGACTGCCTTTGGGAAGCGCGTCGTTGCCGATATTTATGGAACCGTTTACGGCTTCCAGGAGTCCGCTGTTTGTAAGTGATAGTTCCGCCGGTGAAAGTCCGTTCAATCCGGCTAGAGTGGCGATATTGATGTTACCCAGTTCGGAAAGGAGAGTACTGGTGTTGGTGTATTGGCCAAGAGCTGAGAAGAGATTGAGGTTGCCGCTCGTAGCCTGGAGCATGCCGGCATTATTGATGCTTTGCATGGCGTTCAGGGCCAGGCTGGCGCCCTGCATGGAGGCTCCGGCAAGGTTGTCGATGTTGCCGCCGGTTGTGACCGAGAGAAGCCCTGGTGAAAGAATGGAGCCGCCGTTGAGGAGGTCACCGCCAATATTGAGGATGAGGGAGCTTAAGGGAAAAAAAGATGAGAAGAGACCATTATCCGGCAAGTAACCTGAGAGGAGAGAGCCCGAAGCGAGCGTGAGGCTGCTTGTAGCATTTAAATGACCTGTGGCACCGGCTGTGGTATCGAATAAATTGACGGCACCAAGTATCTGACTGCTATCGCCGGCGTTGATAATATTAAATGGATTGTTGCTGTTGAAGCCCACCAGGTTGAGGTTGACATTCTGCGGCACAACCAGGCTGGTTATAGAATGTGCCGTATCGGGCGTGAAGGTGGCGAAACCACCGGCAGCCTGACCGAGATCGTTGACCAGAAGGCTCTGTACGCCGGTTAACTGCACCTGACTGAGTGCCGTGAATTCAGCAGGGCTGAGAAGTTGACCGGGATGCACGGTATAGATGCTTCCGCCGCTGACGGCACCGTCGGTACCAAGGGTGCCGCCAATGGTGATATTCATTGCCTGATTGATATTGGCTTGAATGCTATCCAATGTGGACATCAGGTTTAGCTGCCCCGACATGTCCACGAGCGCCTGCCCGGCCAGGTTGTTGAGGGCGGCATGGGCCTGTCCCGGGTCAACGGTCTGGGTGGCGGCAGTGACGGAGGCGAGAGCTGAGACATCGCTAGAGGAAACAGCTCCCGCCAGGGCGGCGTCGCTGCCGGTGGTGGGTGTGGCAGTAAGGGTTGAATCAGGAGCCGGGGCAGCGGCGCTGCTTTGCTGACCGGGGTCCACTCCGGGGTCAGCCTGGGCCAGGGCCATGGTGGCGGTGAAGGCAGGCGCTAAAACCACGGAGCCCAGACAACCGATGCGGGTCATCTGGACCAGGAAAGATTTCTGCAGCATGAACTTATCCTTAGGTCTCGAATAGGCTGAAGGCTCTCTCAGAAGCCACTGCCTAAAGGGTTACTTTTGCGAAGTGGGTACCATTATTCCAGGTTTCCGGGAGGATGGATACTAAAAGCTTACTTATTGATCATGTTTTTCCGAGTCCTGAATTTCCTGACCAGGGTTGACCCTGGTCTTCTTCATTTCGATGCGCTCGGCGTCGGGGGTGGTGTAAATAGTGTCGTGAGAATCATAAACTGGTCGCTTCACCGCTGGTTTCATTCCTGACTCCACCAGGATCGGTTTAACCTGCGCTCCAGGTTTGAGGGCATCTGTGCAGTCCTGGGCCACCAGATCGCCTTCCCGTAAATTGCCGAAGACCTCGGTTAATCCCTGCATCATCTCGCCCCGTTCAACTTTCACCCATTCCACCCGGTTGTCCTTGATGCGGCAGACAAAGGTGGAGAGGGTAGACTTCGTTTCTACAGCACCCGGAGGTACAAAGAGAGAGGGGTTAGGTCGTCTTGTTGGCCATAAGACCCGGCAAAACATTCCCGGTAGAACCTTCCAGCCGGGATTGAGGTAATTGAGTTCAACCGGCATGGTGCGTGTCTTTTGCTCCAGGGCGTTACCCAGGCGTGCCACGGTGCCGACAAATTTGGTTCCGGGATGGGTGGAGACGGTGAATTGCACCGGTGCTCCCGGTAGAATTCCACCGGCATTAGCTTCCGGCACAGGTGTGACGATTCTAAGTAGTCCCAACTCTTGCACTCGCACGATGGGCGGGTAGGCACTCTTGCCCAGGGGACCGACAAAGCTTCCCACATGCATATTGCGTTCAGTCACATAGCCGTCGAAGGGAGCGCGCACATTCAGGTAGTCGGCAATGTCCTTATAGTTCTCGCTGTTTTTCCTGGCGGCGTCGAGGGCGTCAACTAAGGACGAAACGGCATTTTCGGCGGCATGAACATTTTCTTGCCAGGCATTTACTTTCTCTTTGTCACTTTCAACCTTTTGCTCCAGCACAATCACTTCGTTGGGAGCCACCACTCCTGGTACCAGGGAAGCTTCCTTGGTGCGCCTGTAAGTGTCGGAATCAGCCGCTAGAAGTGCTTTCGCCTCCAGGAGAGTGGCTTTCGCCGCTGCCAGTCTTGAACGGGCTTCCTGCAATTCATTCTGCACAGCCTTAGACTTGGCTAGAAATTCACTTTGTTGAGCTTTCAATTCCGGGGCGATCAGACGGCATAGAAGTTGTCCTTTCTTTACTACCGAGCCCCGGTCCACGCCGATCCAGTCTATGAAGCCCGGCACTTTCGGGTAGACGGCAACATCCTGGTAGGCTTGAATCTCTCCCGGCAATTCATCGATGCGATACAAGGTGTTTTTTGTGACGCTTACCACCGGCACTTCCTGCAACTCATGTGCAGCCGGAGGCGTTTCTTTGCTAGCTTCCTTTTGACAGCCGGTTAGAGCCAAAATAGCACCTAGTGCCAGAGCCAGAGTAATTGCTTTCGCCTCTTTCATTAGTGTTCCTATTCGCCTCTGTCGTCGGGGTGGATCGAGGGTGATGTGGTGGGGCTGTGTTTTTGCACTACGGCGAAGAAGAGAGGCAGCACCGTCAGGGCCGTGATGGTGGACATGGTCAGCCCGCCGATAACAGCCCGGCCCAGCGGTGCGCTTTGCTGTCCTCCCTCACTCAGGGCTAGAGCCATTGGTATCATGCCTGATACCATAGCTATGGAGGTCATGAGGATCGGTCGGAGGCGTTCCTGGGCTCCGTGTAGAGCTGCTTCCATGGCTGTTTTACCGGTCAGCCGGCTCATCTCCGCATAGTTGACCAGCAGGATGGCGTTGCTGACGCCGATACCGATGGACATAATGGCGCCCATGAAAGATTCGATATTGAGTGTGGTACCCGTCAGTTTAAGCATCACCAGGACGCCGCAAACTATGGCGGGAGCAGTGGACAGCACTACTATGGCCAACTTGTGCGACTGAAAGTAGGCTGTCAGCATCAGGAAAATAACCACTACGGCTAAAGACAGACCCAGGAAGAGGTGTGAAAAGGTATCGCTCAGGACCGGTGCCTGACCGGCTAGTTTGACGCGCACGCTGCGAGGCGGCGTGCCGGCTCTCTTAATGGCATCCTGCACTAATTTGCCGACATTGCCCTGATCCATACCGGCGATATTGGCCGTAAGAGAAATCATGCGCATCATATTGTCGCGGTCGTACTCACCGACGCAGTGCCCATAGGAAACCGAGGCAACGTCTCGCAGGAGAGGGTGTTCGTGATTGTCGGAAATCATAGTTGGAAAATTCTTGAGGGCTTCCATCGATTGAATCTGATCTTGCGGCACCTGCACTTGCACCTGATAGGCTACGCCGGTTTTCCTGTCCATCCAGAAGTTTTCTAGAATGTAGCGACTGCTTGAAGTGGCAGGCACCAGTGCATTACCAATTTGGGCGGGAGTAAGGCTGTACTGCCCGGCCAGTTCGCGGTCGATATTGATATTGACGGTGGGATAATCGAGGGGTTGGCCAAACTGCAGATCTCTCAAATAGGGAATCTTAGCCATCTCCGCCTTCACCCTTTCGGCGTACTCCCGGCAACGTATCAGGTCGGGGCCTTTTACCACCACCGAAATAGGAGTGGGCGAGCCCAGGTTCATAATCTGACTGACAAGATCTCCTGGTTCAAACGAGAAGCTTACGTCTGGCATTTCTGCTTTGAATTTGCTTCTCAGTTTGTCCTTGAACCCTTCCAATTCAATTTGTGCCTCCTTGCGCAGGCTTATATCCATGACCGCCTCATGGGGGCCGCTGGTCCACAGGAAGACCGAACTGATAACGAACTGCACCGGCTGCTGTCCGGCATAGCCAAGGGTGGCTTCCACATTGCCCGGCCCGGCTTCACCCTTGATGATCTCGATCATTTGTTTGGCTTTCTCTTCCGTCACCTCCACCCTTGTACCGGTCTGGCATCTCATGCGCACTCTGAATTCGTTCGTGTCGGCATTGGGAAATAGCTCCCGCCCGATTTGAAAGAAGAGAAAGACGCTGAGGGAAACGAAAACCAGTAAATAGGCTGGAATGACCAGGGCGCGAAACTGCATCAGCTTGGAAACAAGAGCCGCATGAGCCTCCTTGAAGCGAGCGAAGAAACCCTTGCTTTCGTCTTCATGTTTTTTCTCTTTGATGAGATATACGGCCATGACCGGCACCAGGGAACTGGACATGAAAAAGGACCAGACCATGCAGAAGCCCACAGCCAGTGAGAGGGGCACAAAGAGTGCCTTGGTGACGCCGGTCATGAAAAATGAAGGTACAAAGACGGCGATGATGGAAAGCATGGCCAGCATTCTTGGCACTCTTGTTTCGAAGCCGGCAGCCAGTGTCGCCCGTGTCACTGGTTCGCCCCGGGCCATATGGGCATGGATATTCTCGATATCAACGGTAGCCTCGTCTACGAGAATACCGATGGCCAGCGCCAGACCCGAGAGGGTCTGCATATTTATGGTCTGTCCGGTCACGTAGAGGGAAAGGCAGGCTCCAAGAAGTACACAGGGTATGGTAGTTACCACTATCAGGGTGGCCCTGATGTCCCGCAGAAAGAGAAAGATCATCAGTCCGGGCAGGATGGCGCCCAAAAGACCTTCATTCAATACACCTTTGATAGAGTCCGTCACATGCTTGGACTGGTCAAACTCATAGCTAATGGTGACGTCCTCCGGCAGCAGTTTCTGCATAACCGGTAGGTGCTCTCTCAGGGCGTTTACGACGGAGATTGTGGAGGCATCGGCTCTTTTCACCACCGGTACATAGACGGTACGCCTGCCGTTGTGGAGGGCATAACCGGCCAGAATGTCGCTGGCATCGGTCACCTCGGCCACATCGCGCATGAAAACAGTGGGACCGGCTCCCATTTTGATGGGTAGATCATCAAGTTGATGTATGTCCGGCAGATCGGTGTTGATGGGCGTGATCTGCATGAAATTGCCGATACGGGCATTACCGGCCGGTATCACCTTGTTGCCGGTGGCCAGGGCCTGCACAATCGCTTCGCCTGATATGTTGAAGCGCCTTAGCTTGTTAGAGTCTACATTTATAACTATGGTACGAGCGTTGCCGCCAAAAGGTGGCGGCGCCGAGGCACCGGGGATAGTACCAAGCTCGGGGCGCACTCTCACAAAGGCCAGGTCTTGTAACTGGTCAATGGTCTTGGTCTTGCTGGATAGCACCAGTTGCCCGACGGGCAGGCTGCCGGCATCGAAACGCAGCACGAAGGGTTCGACGGTGCCCGGCGGCATCAAGGTGCGGGCTCTTGAAACCATGGCTACGCAAGTAGAGAGGGCTTCCGACATATTGGTGCCGGGATGAAAATAGATCTTCATCATGGAGAGGTTCTGAATTGTTTGCGATTCAATATGGTCCACACCAGGCACATAGAGAAAGTGCACTTCATAGGTGGATACGATGTAACCTTCCATCTGGTCCGGAGCCATGCCTCCATAGCCCTGAACTACGTAAATTACAGGCATATTCAGGTCGGGAAAGATGTCTTCCTTCATTGAGAATATGGCGAATATAGAACCAAGCATGATACTGATCACGGCTACGATGACCGTGATGGGGCGTTTCATAGCAAAAATCTGTAGCCACATGGCTTAGGGCTTACCTCCCGCACCGGTTTGTTCCGACAGCCTTACCAATCGAAGGAAGGGTTGTAGATCCCCGTGGGCATAGGCGGTGGAGAGGATGGCCTGCCAGACTTTGACCTGACTGACTGCGTCCTCTACTTGTGCCCTGGCTAGAATTCGTTCTGCTTCGGCTACCTCTACCACATTTGTCAGACCGACCCGGTAGCGCTCCCTGGCTTTGATTTCGTTTTCCCTGGCTGCTTCCACTAAAACCGGCGTCTCCGCTGCTACTTCCTGGGCTCTAGCAAGATAGACCCTGGCTTTGCCGTCTTGTTTGATAAGTTCCTGCATGGCCAGGTCGTACTCTGCCTGTCTGGCTTGAATCTGTGAGCGCTCCACCCCTTTTTGAGCCCTTATTTTGAAGTAATCCATGATAGGAAACTGCACGGTCAAACCCACGGCCCAATTGGCTGTCTTGGGCAAGATGCCGTCGGCCACGGGTGAAACCACCCGTCTGTCGCCGGAACCTCTTCCCCATATGCCGGACTCCAGCCAGAGGTGCGGGTACCACGACCTGTCCAGAAGATGCAGTCTGGCTTTTGAAACATCGATCTGGGCGGAGCGCACCAGGGCTAGTGGATGCTTACTCAGATCGTCTTTGCCGGCGCCCGGCATGAGAAGCACCTGAGGCGAAGGCAGGCTCTGCTTCGGTCTTGTCACCAGGGGACCTTCGACAGTGGTGACATTGCTGCCGGCCATGCCGATTGACTCCGCCAGGTCCTGTTGCAGTAGATCGGCTTCTTTGTTGGCGTCAATCAGGGCTATCTTAGACAGAGAAACTTCCGCATCGGCGCGAAAGGCGTCAACTCCCGGTCTCAGCCCTTTATCGCAAAGGGTATGCACCACCAGCGCCCACTCTTTCATACGTTCTAAGGTGGCTTGAAAAGCCAGGATCTGTCGTTTGGCCATGATCAATTTCAGGTAAGTGTCGGCTGCTCTGGTTTGCACGTCGAGCCTGGTGAGTGTCAGTGTGGCTTGACTTTGGTCGAAACCTCGCCGGGCAACCTTTACATTGGCCGCTCTTTTGCCGAAATCCACCAGTTCCCAGGAGAAATTGAGACCGGCGTTGGAGTTGAAGAGGCTGCTGAAACTGGAGCCCCCCACCGGCGGACCTGATTGCAGCGGAATGACATTGAGAAATTGTGGCAGAATTGTGCCGGTGGTAACATTTTGAGTAGCCCGCATTTCCTGCAAGAGCATGTCCATGCGCGGAAGATACTGGGTTTTGGCTACGGTTATTTCGTGACCGGCCAGTTTGGTGTCCATGTCCGATCTGGCTATGGAAGGATATCTTCTATTGGCGGTCTCAACCGCTTCATTGATACTGATGGTAATGGAAATGGGCTGGCTTTCAATGGGCGGTCTGAGCACTCCGGGCTTGTCCTGCGCCCGCGATGAACTTACCGAAAGAATTGTCAGCAGGAAAAGAGCAATCAGGGTCAGGCGGGAACGCACAAAAACGACAGCAGTTCCTCTGTCCGCCCTCTTCAATGACTCCTGCATCTTCTCTTCCCGGTTAGCCGGGACTTAGTATACACAAGCCCAAGTTTTTTAGACTTTAGTCTATTTCACTCGTCTTCTTCAGTCTCGTCGCCTTCACCTGAGTTGTTGGCCACGGCAGCAAAATCAGAGGCTTTCAACTTACCGAGAAAGTCTTTGAAGTCGGCGCTTTCTTTCTCTTCCTGCTCAGGGTCGGCTGCTACACTGGCTGTCTGAAGCACTTCCGCCGCCACACTGATGGTGCTTTCGGCTCTCAGGGCCAGGGCAATGGCATCGGAAGCCCTGGCGTCAATCTCCACTTCCTGCCCGGGTTTGTCCGCTGCTTCAAGCTTGATGGTGGCCCGGAAGGCCTGAGACTCAATAGCTTCAATAATTACTTCTTTCACCTTGAAGCCCAGGCTCTCTACCATGGAAAGCATCAGATCATGGGTGCCCGGTCTGGGTGGTTTGATTTTCAGCATGGCCTGGCTTATGGCCCGGGCTTCGGCATTGCCTATCCAGATGGGCAGGATGCGACGATTTTCTTCGTCTTTCAACACCACTACCGGCTGTTGGGAATCTCTATCAACGCCTATGGCGCTTACATACATTTTCTTGAGCATATGGCAATCTTTAATGGTTATTCAGGGCTTAATTTCATAGTAACAGGTTTGGACGGGGCTTTATTTACAGTAAGAGGTGAGCCCTTCATGGAAGCCGGTAGGCATGGGCGCCGGCACTAAACACAGTCCGACCAGTAAAATCAATAATGCCAGTATCTTACTCAATGACATTTTGAGCGCGCAATGCCTCAATTGTTTCAGTGTCATAGTCATGCTCTTTCAATAAGGTTTCCATACTGGCCCTGGTGTCGGCGGCGAACCAGTCTGCTTGATTTTTGTTTTTGAAGAGCTGGTAAATAGGATTGGTAACCTGGGAGACCTTGCCAATTAGTGGATGCTCGATTTCCGTGAGCACCCTGGCTCTACCCTCAGGCAGGAAGTCCAGTGCTTCTTCTATGGTATTGACGGGAGAAACACAGCAGTCCAGTTCGTGGAAAACTGTCATCCATTCATTGAGAGTTCTTTTCTCAATTTCGGCGGCAATTTCCGCCATAAGATAATCTTTGTCATTGAGAGGGTGTTTGGCAAGCAAGTCCAGTCGCCCGATATTCTCCAGAAAAAGCTTCCAGAACTGGGGCTCAACTGGTGCACAGGCCAGGTAGCGATCGTCTTTGCAGCGATACAATCTGTGATTGGGCAGGGCTTCAGGGTAGCGATTTGTAAGCGGCACAGACTTCTGCGACTCATGCAGCATGGCCGTGGAAAGCACTCCCAGTGTTGAAAGTGCGCTCTCGAACATGCTTATTTCCACATGTTTGCCGCGGCCGCTCTCCTTCCTATCCAGCAGTGCCGCCACCACCGCCAGTGCACCGTAGACACCGGACATATAGTCGGAGACGAAAACTCCCGGCATAACCGGAACGCCGTTATCGTCTCTGGTTTCGTCCAGAATGCCGGCCTCTGCCACAAAGGTCAGGTCATGGCCGGGGCGATGGCGCCATTTTGAGTTTCGCCCATAACCTGATATGGAGCAATAGACCAGACCGGGGTTGACCTGGCTCAATGCTTCGAAAGAAAGACCCAGTCTTTCCATTGCATCAGGGCGAAAGTTTTCGATGAGAACATCGGCGTCTTTAGCGAGAGTTTTTACTATTTCTACGGCGTCCGGCTTTTTTAAATCTAGGCGCAGCCTGGTTTTATTGCGGTGCAGGCTCCAGTAATAGAGGCTCTCGCCTGCCACCAGGGGCGGCAGGCTCTCATTCAGTCCCTTCTGCAGGCGCTCGATGCGCAGCACCTGCGCCCCCATATCAGAAAGCAAGGTGCTGGCCGTTTCGCCCGGCAGAAGATGGGTGAAATCTAGAACTTTAATACCGCGCAGACTCACTAGTAATTACCTTCCATAAAATCACAGGGCGAGTCTATTTGAGATAGACTCGCCCGTGAATTAGTCATCAATGCGACTTATAACAGGCTAAATTAGCCCATGTTCTCGATGATGGCATCGGCAAACTCACTGGTTTTGAGTTTGGTGGCGCCGGTCATCAAGCGCTCCAGGTCATAGGTGACCTTTTTCTGCTGGATGGTCTTGGCGATGGAATCCTGGATCATATCGCAGGCTTTGGTCCAGCCCATGTACTCGAGCATCATGGCGCCGGAGAGAATGACCGAACCGGGGTTGATCACGTCTTTGTCGGCGTACTTGGGTGCGGTACCGTGGGTGGCTTCGAAGATGGCGCAGTTGTCACCGATGTTGGCTCCGGGAGCGATTCCCAGACCGCCGACTTGAGCGGCGCAAGCATCGGAGAGGTAGTCGCCGTTCAAGTTGGTTGTGGCCAGCACCGAGTATTCATCGGGGCGGGTGAGAACTTGCTGGAACATGGAGTCGGCGATTCTATCGTTGATGAGAATTTTGCCGGCCGGCATTTTGCCGTCGAATTCAGCCCAGAGCTTGTCTTCGGAAATGGTCTCCTTGCCGAATTCTTTCTCGGCAATCTGGTAGCCCCAGTCTCTGAAGGCGCCTTCGGTGTACTTCTGAATATTGCCTTTGTGCACCATGGTGACAGACTTGCGTCCTCTTTCCATGGCGTATTCGATTGCTTTTCTGACCAGTCTCTGGGAGCCGAACTCGGAGATGGGCTTGATGCCGATGCCGGAGTCGGGGCGGATTTTCTTGTTGCCGGTGAAAGATTCGATCAGTTCAATCAGTTTCTTGGCTTCAGGAGAACCGGCCAGGTATTCAATACCGGCATAAACGTCTTCGGTATTCTCACGGTAGATGACCACGTTCAGTTTCTCGGGTGCAACAACCGGTGAAGGCACGCCCTGGAAGTAACGGACCGGGCGCACGCAGCAGTAAAGATCGAAGATCTGTCTCAAGCTGACGTTCAAGCTGCGGATGCCGCCGCCCACTGGTGTGGTCAGGGGGCCTTTGATGGCCACGCCGAATTCTTTGAGGGCAGCGATGGTATCTTCAGGCAGCCACTCTTTGAAGCTGTCATGGGCTTTTTCGCCGGCAAACACTTCATACCAGGCGATTTCCTTTTCGCCGCCGAAGGATTTGGCAACAGCAGCGTCTATAACGCGCTTGCTGGCTTTCCAAATGTCACGACCGGTGCCGTCGCCTTCGATGAAGGGGATGATCGGCTTGTTCGGTACAACCGGCTTCCCGTCTTTGAAAGTGATTTTCTCACCCTGGGGAACTTTTAAGCCGTTATATGTCTTGTCAATAACCTGTCCCATTGTCTCTTATACCTTATTCCTAACCTGAGTGCTTGTGCTTGTGCCATGATCATGGCGGCTTTATGGTCTCACCTGTGTATTGCCGGTTCGACCAGATATCTAAAAAGGTTAACAGCCAGTGGGCGGCTACCCTTCCAACAGTAATTAAAAAGTAATATCGGCTCCCGCTGCTGGATATCAAGAGGAGTTTGCATGAACTCATATTAACGCTCGGTGGAGGCGCCGTGCCTGGCGGTTGTATATACTTTCATCTTGTTCTGTTCCGCTTTGAGGTAATAAGGTTTGAATCTGGCCATTTCCCTTCGCCGAGCCATCGAGCTCTGGCCTGACCGCGAAGCTTGTGTGGATGGAATGAAGCGGCTTACCTGGCGCGACCTCGGTCAACGGGTGGCGGCTCTCACTCATGCCTTTCGCAATCTGGGCTTGACCAAGGGCTCCGTGGTGGCTTGCATGGCTCCCAACTGCGTCGAGTATCTGGAACTCTACTATGCGACAAGCTGTCTTGGTCTGGTTCTTGCTCCCATAAACTTTCGTCTTTCGGAACAAGAGGTACGGGAAATCCTTGTGCACAGCGGCGCTGAAATGCTGGTCTGTCATACTGATTTTGCCGAGCACACCACAAGCATGTTGGAAGACCTGGCCGGGGCCGGCGGTGAGACCAGTCTTAAACTGGTGACCTGGTTGGGACCCGGTCATCCGGCTAAGACTTCCTTCAAGTCTATGCACTATGAACCTTTCATTCTCAGCCACTGGCGCCGGGAACTTATTGACTGTGAACTCTACAGTGAGGATCTCGCTCAGCTTTATTACACCAGCGGCACGACCGGCCTATCGAAGGGCGTCATGCTCACCCATGGCAATGTGGCCAGCAATGCCCTGGGGGCCATCGCCGAGCTGGGACTTACCGACCGCGACATCTGGGCCCACATTGCCCCGATGTTTCACCTGGTTGATGCCTGGGCTGTTTATGCCATCACCTGGGTGGGCGGCAAGCACGTATTTGTGCCTTACTTTAAAGCCGACGAGGCCCTCAAGCTTCTGGAAACGGAGAACGTCACTATCACGGCTCTGGTACCGACTATGGCAAATGCACTCTTGCAGTCCGGCAAGGTCTGGGAATATTCCTATTCGAAGCTGAGAGCGATCATGACGGCCGGTTCTCCTGTGGCACCGGATACAGTGCGGCAGATTGAGGAAGTATTCGGTTGTACCTATATTCAGTTCTATGGCATGACCGAGACCAGTCCCTTCCTTACGGTCAGTTTGCCCTTTGCCGAACATCTGGAGCGTCCGCAGGCTGAAGTGCAGGCCATTCGTGCCAAGACAGGTCGCACCTTTATCGGTGTCGAACTGAAGGTCGTGCGTCCGGACGGTACCTGTGTAGAAAAGAACAGTATGGATGTGGGAGAGATCATCGCTCGCGGTCCAAATGTTTTTCGCGGCTACTGGCATAATGAAGAAGCTACCAGAGAGGCTCTCCGCGATGGTTGGATTTATACCGGCGATTTAGCCGTTGTGGATGGCGATGGTTATGTCAATATCGTCGATCGCAAGAAGGATATGATCATCTCCGGCGGCGAGAATATATACTCCACCGAAGTCGAGCATGCTCTCCATGATCATCCGCAGATTATCGAATGTGCCGTCTTCGGCGTACCCGATGAGAAATGGGGCGAATCAATCAAAGCCTGTGTGGTTACCAAGGCCGGTGCAGTCTTGAAAGAAGAGCAGGTAATTGAGTTCGTCAAGGAGCGACTGGCTCACTACAAGGCACCACGGGAAGTGGAGTTCATGGATGAACTGCCTAAAACCGGTAGCGGCAAGATCCTTAAGAAGGTGTTGCGCGACAGGTGTTGGCAGGGACGAGTCAAGCGCGTCAATTAACAGCTCTGATAGTTGCTATAGACCGCACAGTTACGTATACTTTGCTGTGAGTAAAGTATACGTAGCTATCTGTTTGCCAGCTTGAACTATTACCCTATATCTATAAAGAGCCTAATGACTAAGCACAATATAGCCACTATTGGCAGTACCAGGAAACCCCTTACCTGTTTGAAAGCTAAAGTGATATATGCGCTAATTGTGCTTTCTCTATACACTACCTGTGGTGCCCTGGCTGCTCCCACAGCAGAAAGCCAGACCAGCATGCAGCAGTTCAAGGTAGCCAAAGCTGCTTACATGCAGGGCGAATATGAACTGGCAAAGAAGCATTTGCTTGCCGCCGTGGACAGCGATAAGTCTAACTGGGAAGCCCACTATTTGCTCGGTCTTGTACTGGGTCAGGAAGGCAATTTCAGCTTGAGTATCGCCCATGCCCAGAAATCCCTGGCCGTAAATCCGGACTTCGCGCCGGCATATTCGGTTCTGGGCCGCTCTCTGGCTGAGGCCCAGAAGTTGCCGGAGGCCAGGCAGGCGCTGGAGACAGCCTGCCGGCTAGATCCTAAGTCGGCAGGCAATCAGTGTAATCTGGGTGCCGTGCTGGGCATGAGTAAGGATTTTAAGGGAGCCTACGCTGCTTACAAAAGAGCAGCCGAGCTTGATCCCAAATATGTGAATGCCTATCTGGGAATGTCATCGTGCCTGGGAAAACAGGGCGATAAGAAAGGGCAGATCGAAGCTTGCCGCAAGGCTTGCGAGATGGTGCCAGGTTCCGCTCTTGCTCATGCCAAGTTGGGACTTCTCCTTTCTGAAAACGGTGATATCGGCGGCTCCATGTCGGAAGGGTATACGGCCAATGTCCTCAGGTTGAAAGAATCATGGAATGACTTCCTGGGTACCTTCCTTACGGCCTGGGCCTCCGTATTTCTGGTTTTCGCCGGGATCTTTGCCGTTATTTTTGCCGGCTCCAAGTTCAAGCCTCAGGAAGGGGAAGCGGTGCTGCGTTCCTTTTTCCTCACCTTCTATAAGGACAAGCCCGGTCGCTTTGTGGTGACCAGCGACCGCCTGGTATTTGTGCCGGAAGCTTTTTCAGCCTGGTTTGGTTCTACAAATGTCAGCATTCAGAGAGGTCAGATCGAGAGCATTAATTACCTTAGCACCGTTGGTGGTGGCACTGTCTCAATCCTGACCAGAGACGGCAGTGTGCATCAGTTCCGCATGCCTCTCCTGGTCCTTGACCCGTTGCGCTCCTTGCTTGTGGGGCAAGGAATTGTTTCCAAAGAGCCTTCTACAGAGGCTTCTTCTACAGAGACTTCTTCTGCCGCCGCCACCGAAGAGAAGAAAGAAGAGAAGAAAGAGGAGAAGCAAGAAGAGTCGGCTGCTCCTGCAAAGACTGAAGAGCCGGAAGCCAAGGCTGATGGGGAAGCTTGATGAGTATTGTCAGAAATGTTCTTGGTTCGAACCTGGTGCCTTGTTGCCAGTCTCCCGTGACAGGCTTTTTCCGTGACGGCTATTGTGCCTCGGCGCCCGAGGATCTTGGCCGCCACGTTGTCTGCGCCGTCATGGATGAGTCTTTCCTATCCTATTCCAAGTCCAGAGGCAATGACCTCTCTACTCCCAATCCGGCCTACGGTTTTCCCGGTTTGAAGCCGGGCGATCGCTGGTGTGTTTGCGCTGCCCGCTGGCAGGAAGCTTTGCAGGACGGCTTTGCACCGCAAGTAGTACTGGAGGCCACGGACGAATCGGCTCTGGAAATTATTTCTCTCAGCGATTTGAAGACCCATGCCCTGGACGGAAAGAAGTCTTAGCAACGGTTAGTTTTCCTGAGCGCCAACCTGACGCTCTAGCTTTACTTTAGCGTCAACCCCTTCGCCCGCCTGAGCCGCTAAAGGCGGTAAAGTTATTGCCGTTGCCCGAATAGGTGCGGTGGCTGGCATATTTAGCCACTTGCGCATAACCCAACTGGGCCTGGTATTTGAGGGTGGGATCTTTGCTGTAAGTAGCCACCCAGGAATAGTGCTCAATGGCTCTCTGGGTTTGGTTGAGGTTGTGGTAGCAAAGGGCAATGTAGTAGTGGGTCTTGTCATTGCAATAGCCGCTCAGGTCTGCCTGCTCGAAAAAGGCAGCCGCCGGACCATAACGCTGCGCCTGAAATTCGGCCATGCCCGAATAGAACGATTTGGGCGGCGTGACCGATTTTGCGGCGGCATTCTTTACTTTGGCCGGCTTGGCTTCCGACGCTTGATTGAGGGGCAGGAGCGCCGAACCGACTGCTAGCAGTAGAACAAAGACAAAGGCACGCATGGTAGACCTCGAATAACCTATTTCGAGTATAGCCTTCCTGCTTCCGACTGGGGTGTTCTTACCAGTTAAATATAAGGCGATGGTTGTCCTCGTCTATTTTGTAGCTGGGGCTGAATTCGCCCCCCTGTCCTTGCATGGCCATTTGACCTTCGGCTATAAGACGAGCTGTTTTGATGTTTGTGGCGCTTTCGTAAATGACCAGCCCCAGTTTCTTCGTCTGGCTCTGGTAAGCAGGTAGAAGGTCAATTTCCTCCTGCCAGATTGTACCGGCGGCAATTTTCTGCTCCCCCGGCGTCAGGCGCACTACCTGGGTGGAAAGATTCTTGCCGTCCTTGTCCAGATAATGAATATTGAGGAACTGGCTGCTTTTAAAAGGTTTTTCCGCCTGCCAGATGAGGCTTAATCTTTCACCCTTGCGCTCCTTGCCGGCGCTCAGCAAAGTTAGATCCTGGTCGAAGGCGGTCTTCAGCACCAGATTGTTATTGGCGCTTGCCTGGGCCTGGGCTGCAGAAAGCGTGGTCAGCCCCGGATGCGCTATGTAGAGCAAAACAGCCAAAAGCACGGCTTCTCCTAAATAGAGGCTGTTCTGTCGGCTCCACTTGCGTTCCGCTTTCGGCTTCTCCGGACGGACGAGGGACTTGTTAAGTAACTTGGTGGCACCACTGATGATAGAGCGCCGCATGGGTGCTTCCACAAACTGAAACATCAAATGACTCATCAAGATCAAGATGGCAAGAAATAGATAGAAGGCTTCCTGGGAGCGGTATTGCGAGAAATAGAGTCCGTGATAGCAGAGTAGGGGATGATGCAGAAGGTAGACCGAATAGCTGATTTCACCCAGGAAGACTAGAAGCGGCAGGGAGAGCAGGCTTGAGAGCCAGCCGCGATTCAAGCCCATGATCAGGATGGTCAGGCAAAAGCCGAGTAGAGGCACGCCGGTATTGATAAACCAATAGCCGCCGGCCGGTCCGATCCAGCTCAGAGAAGCGGCCTGAGCGGCGATGGCTCTGGTGTTCCACATCAGATAAGCGGTAAGGGCGACGGCGACTAGCTCAAGCAGGGTAGCCATGGGCTTGCTTAGATTGAGCTTCTGGAGCGGCCCTAAATATAGACGGGCCAGGGCCATGCCCAGAACGAATTCGAAGAGTCTCGGGGGCGGAATGATATAAAGCAGACCGCGCAATTCAATGCCGGCTTCATTGATTTCAGGAAACTGGTACAGATTACAAAAATAGATAGCCGCCGCATTTATGGCAAAGGCACCGAGCAAGGTCAGGAAGGGATGCTTGATCAGTCTCGGCAGTATGAAGGGGAAGGCCAGGTAGAAAAAGAATTCGGTGGAGATTGACCAGGAAGGCGCATTGTAAGAGAAGAAGAATTGAAAGAGCGGCACCCAGCCATGTAACATGGAGATATTGGCAAGCAGCACCAGGGTCTTATTGGCCGTGCCCGGGAAGGTTAGCAGGTACTTGGGGAACATGAAGAAGCGCATCAAGAAGATGGTGATGTGCAGGGGCCAGATCCGGGCAAAACGCTTTATCCAGCAGTCTTTTATTTGGACAAAGTTGTCCATGTGGCGGTACACATAGGTGAGGATAAAACCTGAAAGCAAGAAGAAAAAACAGACTGGTTGCGTGTAAGCAAGCTGCTCAGGCATCTCATCGAAGTAGACGAAATGACCCTTACCGTGGTAGGCAATGACGAGAGTAGCGGCGATGAAACGCAAGCTGGTAAGCGGATCGATACGCTGATTGTCACTGCGTTTTTCAGTCATCACCGCTAATACTCTCCGCAGTGTTCCTCGGTGGAGGCATTCCGCCGGGGCGGAAGTTTTGGTTTGAGAAACAGTTTCAGTGGGCCGGGCGCTCATATGGTCGGCGGGCAGCTAAACTGACGCCCTATCTTAACACGGCGATACCGGTCATCCAGGCAAGAGCCAGTCTGAGAGCCGTTTCAAACGGCAATCATGTATATGCACCAGTACCAGTTTGAGAGTAATGCGCCCTCTGGTCGTCCAGTAAAAGAGACGTATGGTGTACGAGTGCACAAGAAGACGAGAAGACTGGTCGACGATAATACAGGAGGACTGGTGAACCAGTGTACGAGTGGACTGGTCGACAATACGACTGGATAACAAGCGGACTGACCGATTTAAAGACACTTACTGTAACTCAGAATGGGGCTCTGGAAGTCTGCCTTTCGTTCCGGCTCCAGGCGGAAACCCTGTTGGCTGTAAAAGTCCCGGGCCCTGGTGTTGACCTCGAAGACCCAGAGCCTAAGGTTTGTGTAGCCCTGAGCGCGCAGCCTGTTCTGGCACCAGTCTAGGAGAATCCGCCCCTGACCCCGGCCCCAGGCTGAAGGATGAATATAAATTCGCTCCAGCAAGCCCGTCCGGCTTTCCGGTGGGGAATCCGGGCAGGCACCCACGCCGGCGAAACCTACTATCTGCTCGCCGGCACAGAGCACCACTGTGTCTGCGGTATTGACGTCCAGGCGCTCTTGCCAGGAACGTTCGCAGTGTTCGAGGGAACGGGCCTCTACATACTGAGGCAGGGAAGTCCTGAAGGTGGCTTCGATGGAGTGGCAATGAACTATGGCCAGAGCCTTGCCGTCTTCCTTCCGGGCCGCTCTCACTGTGAAAGGCGGCTTGCTTTTGTACAGGAGGTAGGAGGGGTGAAGTAAGCCGGTGGGCTGGTAGTAGGTAGCCGTGCTACCGAGAAAGCCCAGTTTCAATAGGGTGTTACGGGAGGCTCTGTTGTCAGGATGGTGACCAGCGAAGAGACTGTCGCAGAGGTTGTTCTGAAAGGCGTACCTAATTACGGCAGCGCCGGCTTCGGTGGCATAACCTTGCCCCCAGAACTGTGGTCTGAGGTGCACGCCGAATTCCAGCCTGGAGGCGCTAGCCGACCTCAGTCCGGCGCAGCCTAAATGGGCACCATCTTCCCGGCGGAAGATCGGCCAGTACTGTATGTGGTGCGTTGCAGCGCCGGCAATTTCCAAGTGCAGGCGCTCGCTTACCTGTTCCTGGCTGAGCGGCTCTTTATAGAAGAGTCTTGTTACTTGCCTGTCGCCCCAGAGAGCCAGGGCCAGAGGTAAGTCCTCCTTTTGCCAGAGGCGAAAGCCGATGCGTTTACTGGATAGGAAATAGGTAGGGTCGTGACTGTGCAAAACAGGTTCTTTCCGGAGCGGCTTGGTTCCGATAATGTATATTATGTTTCATCGACTGCTGCCGAGGTCGCAAAGGCTTGCTGTGTAAGGGTTTTTGGGATCGGAATTTTAGGCTGGCGGAAGGGCATTTTTGCTTTCGGGATTGGTTGTCCGTCAAAAGGAAAAAAATGAGGGGCTTAAAGGCTGGGTTTGAAAATGGCTTCGAAAAGTTCTTGTGACAACCATCCTCGTCTGGCTAACACCTCGGCGAGAGAACTGGAGGCAAAGCGTTTTTCAAGAAGACTTATGGCCACCATCTCCTCCGTCAGAAGATCCATGGCCAGAAGTCTGAGAGCTTCTTGATCGGTACACTCTTCCACGCCCTCTATCAAGTCCTGGGCTATGAGTAAACCGTCCAGTTCTTCCTGGGAGATAAATTGTCTTTCCTGCAGAATCTCTCCCAGGGGTACATCGGCGTTGGTGGACTGCTTCTGCAACTCCATTGCTTCAGCCAGTTGTTCGATGGAGATCATGCCTGAGGCCAGGCAGAGTTGACCGAGGCGCAGGCGACTGTTGAGGCGCTCCTGAGTGGCGGCGCTGCCGGGCTGCCCCTCTTCGATGGCTGTGAGGGCACGCTCGATGCTTTCCAGGACCTTTTGAGAGCGTTGGTCCTGGAGCCCAACGAGACGCTCCTTAAGACTACGTGCCGCTTCCTCTATCTGCGAAAGGGAGGCGTCAGGCGCAAGGCCAAGGATAAGTAGGGGATCTTGCAAAGAGGACTCTGGCATTTCTTTTGAATTGGTATTTATGGAGGTCAAAAATGTTTTACCCCTGAAAGGATACAACAACCGTTAGAGTTGACTGAAGCAGTTCCATAAGGGTCTGAAGTCTGGTTCAGACGATCGCCTTGTCGATTATATATCTTGTCGACAATACGACGAGACGACAAGAGAACGAGTAAACGGGTGAACCAGTAGACGTGTGAACTGATGGACTGGTGGAATCTTCGAAAGGAAGACGATTCTACTGGTACTGTCACAAGTGCATCTTCTCTACCGCAAATACTCCAGAGGTTCAGTCTTCCGTGAATAGCGCCGGTGCAAAAATCGAGAAAGCCGTGGACTTCCGGTATCTGCTCAAGGAGTGGAAGTCGATGTTCTCGCCTTCCACAATGCCTCGCGATATCATGGCCGGTATCACGGTGGCTATGGTGGCGCTGCCTCTGAACCTCGCTCTAGCAGTGGCTGCCGGCGTTGATCCTTCTATTGGTATCACAACAGGCATCGTGGCTGGTTTCGTAGTGGCCCTGTTCGGCGGGCAACGTTATGCCATCACCGGCCCTGCCGCAGCAATGGCTGTGGTCTTGATTGAAATTGCCCATACCTATGGCTTGAGCGGCATCTGGTTTGTGGGACTGATTGCCGGTCTTCTGCAGATTATTGCCGGACTTTTGCGTTTGGGACGATTAATCAGCTACATTCCCATGCCGGTCATTGTAGGCTTCGCCAATGCCATCGGTATTCTGGTTATGTTCAACTCCCTGGGAGACTTTTTCGGCTTGCCGGGCAAGGTGCTTTCCAACAGGGCCGAAGGCGCCCATGTTCTGGGGGCGGCGCCGTTCATTCCGGAATTCATAAAAGACGTTTCCATACTCTTTGAGAAAGTGGTGCTGCATGGTCAGGCCAATTATCAAGCCATGGCCATTGGTATTCTCGTAATTGTTCTGGCTGTGCTGGTGCCCAGGCTTACTAAGGTCGTACCGGGGCAGCTGGTGGCTATTGTCGTAGCCTCCCTGGCCGCCTATGCCTTTCATTTCGATGTGCCCCGCATCATTAATGTCGCACCCATCCCGCCCATTGATCTGCTGCCGGGGTTGCCGGTTTTTCCTCTCAATGTCGGACCGGGTGAGTTTCAGTCACTTTTGCTTTACTCCATGACCATCTTCATGCTCGGCAGTATCGAGTCTTTGCTCAGTGCCTCAGTGGCCGATGGCATGACCATGTCCTCCCGTCACAGGGCTGATCAGGAACTTTTCGGTCAGGGGCTGGCCAATATCATCATGCCTTTTTTCGGCGGCATTCCGGTTACCGGGGTTATTGCCAGAACAGCAGTAAACATCAGTGCCGGTGCTAAAACCCGGCTTTCGGCCATAGTGCATTCCCTGGTGCTTTTGCTGATGGCTCTGACGCTGACCCGGCTGGCTGAGCAGATTCCTTTATCAGCCCTGGCCGGCATCCTCGTCCTCACCGGTTTCCGATTAATTGAATGGGATGAAATCAGGGAAATCTGGCGGGGCTCGAAAACGGAAGGCTGGGTTGTGGTTATCACTACCCTGGCGGCGGTGGCGGTGGACCTGACGGCGGGTGTGGTGGCTGGTTTGCTCTTGACCTGTGTGCTCTTTGTCAGGCAGATGAGTTCGGTGAAGATGGTCACCGAGGGCGATGACATGGATGAGCGCCTTTCGGCCGGTCAACTTATCCCCAGTTGTAAGTTTGTCCGAACCTACCTTGTGGATGGACCGCTGTTCTTCGGGGCGGTGCAGCGATTTACTGAGACGATTTTGATTACCCAGGACCTGCGCGCGCTAATTTTACATATGCGGGCCGTGACCATTATGGACATGACCGGGGTGGAGACTATGCTTTCCATTCATGCTCAGTTGAGGCGTAAGGGCGTGCGACTGGTGATTGCCGAGCTACCGGGTCAACCCCTGGAACTCTTGCGCAACAGCGGGGCCTTGAATGTTCTGGGCGCTGAGAATTATTTTTACGACTACAAAGAAGCGCTTCTGGATGTGAACGAGAAACTTCTCACTACGGTCTGCGAAGGCTGCTCGGTAGGCTTGAAGGGCAACAAGAGCGTCAAGGATGACGGTCCGAAGGATTGCCGCTTGCGCTCTGCCCTGCTCATGGATAACAGCCGTCTGGCAAAGATTTTGAAGAATCGTATGGATCGGTCGCAGAAAATGCGCACCGGACAATTTGAAGCTATCAAGCGCGATATTACCAGACTCTTACCTGTGAAAGCCGAGGAAGACATTCCTGATGCTTTGAAAGATACTCCCATAGCCACTCTTCTTAAGTGTCAGAACTTGGGTCAGGTCGAAAGTTCTCTTTCCGATAGTCCTGAACTGATCATCGGTATGTGCATCGATTATCGCAAGTCTCTCACCCTGCCTCAGAATTGCGCCTACGTGATCCGGCGCACCGGCGCCAATATGGCCGGCTCAGAGTTTTCGCTGGCCCTGGCCCTTTCGGCCGGCATCAAATATATGGCTCTCATCGCCCACAACCATTGCATCATGTCCGACCCTCATACCAAGCGTGAGGATTTCGTGGGTGCTCTCACCACACACCACGGCTGGACCGAGGCAGAGGCAAAGCGATTCTTCGATAAGCATGCCAGTAGTCGTGAGATTTCCGATGCTATCGATTTCTCCGTCAAAGAGGCGCGCCGACTGACACGGCTCTTCAACGGTGCGCGCATCGTGCCCATGATGTTTATGCTGGAGGACAACATGCTCTACCTGGTCAAGGACTGGGTGGAAGAGGAATTAGGCAAGGATCCTCTGGTGATAGTGGAAGAGATAGAAGAGGCCAGCGCAGCTTCTCAAAACTGAGCCTTTTCCATTACGAATTTTGAATGAAGACGGGAACCTGGAAGTCGATTGCTGAATCGGAGGCAGTTTGGCCGCGCCCCCGCTGCGCATTAATTGCTTCCAACCTTGGCTTCCCCTTGCGCTGCTTGAGATCGTCTAAACTAAGTCCTGCGTAGCTAGTTGCCCGATCAGGTGAGTTATGTCCGGTGCCATCAAAAAGAGAGTTGGAGTCGCCACTATCATTGTGCTTGCGGCGGCAATGCTTGTGGTCAGTGCCATTTTTATCAAACCCCGGGAGAAGGTCGCCACGCTCGTCAATGCCGACAAGCTGATGGCGGGGGCTTCTACCTCAGGAGTCTGGGATACTCGCTTTGCCGACAAGGTAATGAAGACCGTTTTTTTCGCCCTGGTTTTGACCAGCGATGAATACACCCAGCAAAATGCAGAGGCGCTGGAAGCTCTGCGTTCCTGGGCGGCCAGGGAGTTTCACCGCGATCCGCGTTTCCTGCACCCGGTAATCTTGCCGGCGCCGGTGGCCAATTCCACTTTTGTCAATTCCAGCGTTTACAGCTTACTGGCCTCGCCCTATTACGGACTGCGTTCGCTCAGTGGTGATTTCCTTTCCTGGCGTATGGAGCAGTTTTCACAAAGCCGCGCCTTTCACACTTTTACAAAAAATTGTTTCGAATTCTTCGGAGAAGAGCCGGAAGCAGCAGCCATGCTGGCTCGCTATCAGTCAGACCGGGCCTTTGCGGCCATCGATTCGATGCTGGCCTTTTGTTACTTCCTGCTGGCACTCTTGATAAGCCGCATACCGGTGCGCTTCTTGAAAGAAAAGGCCGCTTACTGGCGTGCCCCCCTTGGTCAACTGGAAAGCGCCGGCATCGCCGCTGAACTGGCCTATGGTACTTTCGTGGTGGCCGGCTTCTATTTCCTGCAATCGGTTATACAAGAAGCTCTGGCCGGCCAGTCGCTACTGGCTTGCCTCTTGAGCATCGGTCTGGGACTCTATGTGCTCTTCCCTGTAAAGATTTTTGCCGATCGAGAGACTGTATTTTGCCTGCGTTCGAGCTTGACTGTCAGGACCGTGGCCGCCTGTGCTTTTCTCTTCCTCAGTTTGCTTGTGGTTCAGCTTTTGAACTGGCTCAAACAGGGCAGCTTGACTGCGCCCGATCCCCTCACTCTGATCATCTCAGGGCTCACCGGTGACTTCATTCACGAACCTTCACAGAGCAAAAAGACTCTGGCGCTGGTGATCTCCAGCCTCTGGGCTCTGGCTCTCGCCTTTACGCTCAAGACTGTCACCAGACGCGACGGTGTCAGCAGTGCCGAAGTAGCTAAGAGGTTGTCGGAATCGGATGGTCTCAAAAGCAGCTCTACCCTGAAGGGGTAGCTGCTTTAGTGCTAAAATTAGGCTTCTGCCCTTGTGTCGGAACTGGTATACGAGTCGCACTTAAAATGCGATGCCCGTAAGGGATTGAGGGTTCGAATCCCTCCAAGGGCAATTTTCTTAGCATGCAAATAAACGGCAGCGGCTCTTAGAGAACTGCCGTTTTTTGTTGGGTTTTCGAGTCGTTGTTGACCACGGCTCTGACTTTATTGCTGAGGCTGCCGAGACCTTCCACTTCCATGGTTATTTCGTCGCCGTCCTTGAGCCAGCCATATTTAGCCGGCGCAAGCTCAGCCCCCGTGCTGGGGTCTATCTGGGCGGAAAATTCGGCAATGCAGCCATTACCGACGGTGCCGGAACCAAACAAGTAACCGGGGTGGATGGCTATATTCTGCCTACCGAGCCAGGCAAAAATGCGAGGAAAACTCCAGGCAGCCTTTGCTTGAGTGACCGGGTGCGTATGATAGAGACTCTGATAATTGGACTGACTGCGCACCTGACCGTTCACCTTGAGAGTCATTTCAGCAAACAAAACGCCGTTGTCGTCCATCTGCAATGAGCCGGCTTGTACAAAACGAGGTCCGATGCTTTTGCCCATTACGAATTTGCTGTTGGCCGGTCCGAGCCCCTGAATGTCCTTCATCTGAATGTCTCTGGCCGACCAGTCATTGAGGATAGTCAGGTAGCAATGTTCTTGAAAGTATTTTAGACCCTCTGCTTCGGTGGTAATCAAAGCTTCTCTGGTGGCCAGGCAGCCTATTTCAAATTCGTAATCGGGGGCCAGGACGCAGTCCGGCAAGGGTACTTCATCTCCCGGTCCGTAGACTTTATCGGCCGGCAGGTCGACTATGTAGTAGGCGGCGTGGTCATACCAGCCGGGCCAGACATCGGCGCCGCGTTTGGAGCGAATTTGCTTTATATGAGTTTCGAAACCAAGAAAATCCAGTAGTACTCTTGGTTCCGGCAGTTTTTGACCGAATATTTCTACTTCATGAGAAAAGTTCTTGTAAAGCATGGCGTCTCCACTTGAGAGAATAAGAAGGTGATTGTCCCATTTTTGTACGGTGTGACCTCTAAATCTCAAACATGCCGTTATAAACTGCAGGATGCCAAGGAGACAAGGGGATCGATCCGGTTAAATTGAGATTAGCCTCGTTAAGTGAGAATGGTGCAGAGTGAAACATTCAGAAGCCTTTGAAAAGATTGTGGCGGAAGTGAAACCCCGCATTAAGGAAGTGACCATCGATGATGTACTTTCCTGGCAGGCCGCACAGGAAGACTTCGTTTTTATGGATGTGCGAGAAGATCATGAGTGGCGGGAAGGACGTGCCTGCGGCTCCATTCATCTTGGTCGCGGCATACTGGAGCGTGATATCGAGAAGGTCGTGGAAGACAAAGGTAAGAAGGTAGTTCTCTATTGCGGCGGCGGTTACCGTTCTGCCCTGGCAGCTGACAATATGCAGAAGATGGGCTATACGAATGTACTTTCCATGGCCGGCGGAATCCGCGCCTGGCGTGAGCGAAATCTGCCGGAGGAAAGAGATTGATGGTGGCGCCGGCGGTGCGCAGCAAGGTGCTCTTTTGTTCGTTGGCGGCGAGTTTTCTCTGGTGCCGGGCTAATGTCGTCTGGGCCAGTGCCGTGGAAGACTATCTCTATGAATTTACTCAGATGCAGAAGACCGACCCCAATGGTTTTTACCTTATGGTAGCTGGCGTGTCTTTGATTGCCTTTCTGGCCCTGACCATCTTCGCCGGGTTTATGTTTTATCTGTACAAAGGCTGGGGGGCTGAACAGGCAGAAGACGCCAGGCACGAAGCGGCTCGACGGGCTCGCGCCGAAGCGACCGATAAAGAAGGCCCACCGGCTGCTTCTTGATCACTTTGTCAATTTTTGACTGATAACTAGCCGATTTTCGCAGTCCGAGCGGTTTTTGAATAGTCAAGAGTTGCCCTTCGTCCTGCCACCACCCATAATGTCATCAGTTTCCTGCTGCTAGAAGGCGGTGCTGTATGGCCCAAACTCGCAAGAATAAAAAGCTCCTTGCTCCCGCGCAAGATACTCTCAGCCTGGATGGTTTGGAGTCGTTTTTAGAAAATGCCACTCTGGAAACCGTCAAGCAGGATGAGACCATTGATTTCTCTCCTTCCGTCACTGCGGAGACGCCTCTAAGTGAAACCAGGCTGATTCTCGATCTGCTTGCTCAGCTCGAAAATGTAAACGATTTAGTGCTTGAGACCGGCTATCAGCTCGCTCAGACCCGGGAACGGGTGCGCGAACTGGAGGGACTGCTTATGGGAGAAGAACTCCTGGTGGCGCGCATTAAAGATCTGGAAGTCGAAGCCCAGAAAGTTTTGGAACTGGAAACCTGGCTCGATGCTTTGCGTGCCGAGAATGAGCATCTCAAAAGACCCTGGTGGAAGAAACTCCTGGGTTTGAATTAGAGACGCTTCTTTCTATCTCTATATGCCGCTCGCTCAGTCGGGCGGCATTTTTGTTTGACACAGGGCTGCCACAGTTTCGACCGGACATTAACACAGCCTGTCCCTAGTATTGGACAAACCCCCGAGGAGAGTTGTGAAATGGCAAATTTCGATGAACCGCAGAAGGTGAAACCGGAGCTGGAGACAGAACGCAGTCCCTTAAATTTGGCTGATCTGTCCATCAATATGCCGGGATCTATTTCCCATGGACGGGACCTGGTCTCCGGTTCTGACGCCGGGAAGGCTCTGCCGGGACTGATGCTGGTTGATAACGCGGGGGCAGAGACCCATGGCGACGGCCGCAGAGTTTCGAATGCGGATGGTTCAGAGAAATTCAATTTTGTGCCGACGGAAGATCCCGAAAGCAAATGGTATCTGGACGGAACGGCTAAACCCGGCAAAGATAAGGGTAACCCAGAAACTTTCAGGGACAAAGAGTTCGTCGCCGGAGGCGGGAAGGCTCCGGACGCGGGAGCCCCCGCTCATGAGCCGGGTGGTATGAAGATTCCGGATACTGTAGCAGTGCGCCCGGGAAAAGTTGATTCAGCAGATTCGGATAGCCCCTGGTACAGCGACGGCACGGCCAATGGCAAATACCGGTTTGGCGACAGGAAGCTCAAGGTAGATTAGGTCAGCTGCCGGCGCTGCATGCCGAAGGCTTATCTACATGTACGTCCAGACCGGCCTTGCGCCAGGCCATCGTGCCGCCCTCTATGTTTTCCAGTTTCTCGAAACCATGTTGTAGAAGAAGACTGACGGCCATGGTGGAGCGATAACCGCCGGCGCAGATTACGTGCAGGGTGGTATCCCTGTCCAGATCGCTAACGGCTGCTGCCAGTTCGCTCAGGGGGATGGAGCGCGCACCTGGTACATGCCCGGCTACGTATTCGGCTTTGCGCCTCACATCCAGAACCTTTATAGACGGGTCCCGGGCGATTCGTTCTGCCAGTTCCTGGACTTGCACCTGCGGTACAGAAACTACGGTGAAGCCTGTGCGGAAGTCTTCCAGATAGCCGGAAACGTTTTCGAGACCGGCCCTGGCCAGACGCACTACTGCTTCCTGCGCTTGCTCTTTTGAGCCGATAATGATTTTTTCGCGATCGGCGTCCACCAGTATGCCGCTGAAGCTGGCGAACTGACCGCCCAGACCGATATTGAGCGCACCGGCCGGATGTCCCTGGCAAAACTCAGCCGGGCTGCGCACATCCAGAAGCAGGGCACCTTCTTTCTGTTTGGCCAGCACCGTCTCCGACGTCATGGTCTGAAGCGGCGGCAGTTCAGCCAGAGGTCTGGCTCCCTGGCGATTGGTCTGAACCGCCAGCCCGAAATATTTGGGAATCTCCGGTAACTCTCTGGTCAAAGATTCGATGAAACTGTCTTTGTCCATGGGCTTGAGGGCCCAGTTGAATTTGCGCTGCTCTCCCAGGGTGGATGAGCGTTCCTGCGAGATATTTTTGCCGCAGAGGGAGCCGGCGCCGTGAGCCGGATAGACTTCCACCGCATCATCCAGAGGCATAATTTTCTTGTGCAGGCTGTCGTAGAGCAGACCTGCCATTTCTTCCGGCTCGTAACCGTACTGGCAGACAAGGTCGGGGCGGCCCACATCGCCTACAAAAAGAGTGTCGCCGGTGAAAAGCATCTTCTTAGAGCTCATGGCGTCTTCCGCCAGTACGCAGATGCTTTCCGGCGTATGTCCCGGTGTTTCCAAAATAGTGAGGGTAAGGTCGCCGAGGCTCAGTTTCTGTCCATCCTGGGCGGCAATATGCGGTAGTTCCACCCTGGCCTTGTGGGAGAAAACTATTTCCGCTCCGGTTTTCTGGGCCAGCTCATTGTGCCCGGAAACGAAGTCGGCGTGGAGGTGGGTTTCAATAATGTACTTGAGCTTGAGTCCCTGAGACTGAAGTTCCGTCAGGTATTCCTCCACATCCCTCTGGGGGTCGATGACGCAAGCTTCCTGTCCGGAGCCCAGGACATAGGAGGCATGGGCCAGGCAACCAAGGTAAAACTGTTTGAGGAACACCGAGACCTCCCGCCCCGAGGGGCTCTTTATCTATAGGGAAGTAGATTATATCGCTTTGGCTGAGGGCCAGAAGCCTTGGGTCAGATCCCGGTGGAAAACCCTGTAAAATTTATCTCTACGAAATTGAGAATTGCACTGGAGACTCGATGGCTTCTAAGAATGGATTTTTGCCCCCACCGCTGCCGAGCGGGTTCTTTACTTCCTGCTGTCTGGCCCTTTTGACAAGTTGGAGCTCGGCCTGCCTGGCATTGGGCGGCGATAACCATGAAGAAGCCAGTCGGTCCGAGATTGAAAGTGGAGCCAGGCTGCCCGTCAATGTTTTGCCTGAGCGCTACGATCTCTACTTTGAGCCGGACTTTGAAAAGGGCGACTTTGAAGGCAGTGAAACGATTCTGGTGGACGTGAAGGCACCCACAAGCACGATTTCTCTCAATGAGCAGGCGCTTTCGGTTTACGACGCTTCCATCAGTCCCAAAGGCAGCCAGGGTGGTTTCATCAAGGCCGACATAGTCAGACAGGATGAGAAGCAATTACTTATACTGAAGTTCCCCAGTCCCCTATCTAAAGGGAAGCATGAGCTTTCCATCAAGTTTTCCGGTCGCCTCGGCAGCAAACTGGCCGGTTTCTACCTTTCCACCTTTAAGGACAAGCAGGGGCGTGAAAAGAAGATAGCCACCACTCAAATGGAGCCTACCGACGCTCGCTCCATGTTCCCTTGCTTCGACGAACCGGCTTTCAAGGCTCGTTACCGTCTTTCAGTTTGCATCCCGAAAGAGATGACGGCGGTAAGCAATAGCGCCGTGGAATTTGAAAAGGAAGATAAGCGCAAAGACAAGAAGGTTCTCTCTTTCAAGACGACGCCGCCCTACTCTACCTACCTCTTTGCGCTGGCCATCGGCGATTTCAAAGCTTCGCCGGTGAGGGAAGTAAATGGCAAGAAAATCAGAGTGTATGCCGTAAACGGCAAGGAGCATCTGACTGCCTATGCTCTTGATGTGGCGGCCAGGCTTTTGCCCTACTATGAAAGCTATTTCGGGGCCGAGTACCCCCTGGATAAACTTGATTTGATCGCCATTCCAGACTTTTCTGCCGGTGCCATGGAGAATCCCGGTGCCATCACTTTCCGTGAGACGGCATTGCTCTGCGACGAGAAGGCCTCCACGGCCATGCGCATGAATGTAGCAGGCATCATTGCTCACGAAATGGCGCATCTTTGGTTCGGAGATCTGGTCACCATGAAATGGTGGAACGGACTCTGGTTGAACGAAGCCTTTGCCACCTGGATGGCCACCAAGGCTGTGAATGTGCTTGAGCCGCAGTGGCGAGCCTATGATGAGTTTGCTCTGGCCAGGGTGGGTACCCTGGATGCAGACGGTTTGATTGCCACAAGACCGGTGGAATACCCGGTAAAATCACCGGAAGACGCTATGGAAATGTTTGATGAAATCACCTACGAAAAGGGTGGTTCCCTGCTCAAGATGCTTGAGACATATCTGGGCGAGAATACCTTTCAGGAAGGCATCAAGCTCTATATGAAAGAGCATGCTTTTGCTAATGCCACCACCGGCGATCTATGGCGAGCTCTTTCCGCCAGTGCCGCTAAGGCCGGCAAGAAGGTGGATGTGGGCGCCATGATGAATAGTTGGGTCTTCACTGCCGGTTGCCCGCTCCTGGACTTCAGCCTTGAACCGGTCCGCTCCGGCAAGAAAGAGATGGGTAAAACCTATGGCGTTAAATTGTCTCAACGGCGTTATCTGCGCGAGAAGGTGAGCCTCAAGGGACAGGAGATCTTGTGGACTGTTCCGCTTATGTTGAAAGGCGACGGTTTCAGTCAGCCGCTCTTGTTCTCTAAAAAAACGGAGTCAATTAAAGTCAAGGCCGAAAGCGCGCCGCTTTTTATTAATGGTACCGGTTGCGGCTTCTTCCGCACTGCCTTTGATGAGACAAGTTTTGCCGCCCTTGTGCAAAGCAGCCGTGCACTGCCTGAACTTCTCAACTGTCAGGAACGCATCAGCCTCTTTAGCGACCTCTTTGCTCTGGCTGCCAGTGATGGTTCCTCCGACCCCCAGTCGAAAGCCATGAACCGTTATTTAACGGCCCTTGCCAAATTGAAAGATGAGGAAGACCCCTATGTTCTATCTCTTTTGATCGGACAAGTGCAATTTTTCGAGAGCTTCCTACCGGCTGACGAGAAGCTGGAGAAGGCTTATGCCTCCTTCGTCTGTGGGCAGTTAAAAGGGCACCTTGAGCGTCTGGGCTTTGAGAGGCGCAAAAACGACACGGAATTGCAGTGCCAATTGAGAGGACAATTAGTGCGCGTGCTTGGCACTATTGGTGGTGACCAGCAGTGCATCGACTTTTGCCGCGGTCTCTGGGACACTTACCTCACCGACGAAAAAAGTCTTGATTCAGACTTGCTTTCAGCCATTGTCACAGTAGTTGCCTATAACGGTGACGGCGAAGATTATGCCAGAATCCTGCAGCTTGCCAAAATGGGCGGCACGCCGGAGTCGTACCAGCGTAATCTGGGTGCCCTAACCGCCTTTCGCGGCAAGGAACAGTTTGAAGCCAGTCTGGCTATGGTGCTCGGCAAAGACGTGCGGGCTCAGGATGTGACCAGGCAGTTAAGCCGGCTCTTGCATAATCGTGCCGCGCAAAAGGCTACCTGGAATTTCCTGGAAAGCAACTGGGAGAAACTCAAGGGTAAACTCGATCCCAAGCATTTGCCGGATCTGGTGGAGGCTGCTTCAGTATTTAATCAGGAAGAAGATTACAAGCAGCTTGAAGCATTCATAAACCAGCACCCGCTCAAGAATGGGCGGCGCTCGGCCGCTAAGACCCTTGAGCTTGTCCGTATTCGTATCCAGTTTAGAAAGAACGCTTTGCCGACTTTCATTAAGGCTTTGCCCTGAGGAAAAATGACCGTCCTGGGAAGATTCAAGCAGAGAGGGAAGTGGGGCGGCATCGGCTTGCTGCTCGCTTTTGTGCTGAACTTTTGCGGCGGCTCCTGCTCAGGGGCCCTTGCTAAGCCCGTGCTTGTTTTCTGGTCCTGGTATCACGATGATGACCTCTCTTCCGCCCGGGGAGAAGTGGCTTACCTGACCAATCGCATTGTGGTGAACGGCTCCGAGATGAAAGATTATCCTCGCACCAACCGCCTAAAGGTCAGACCTGGTACCAGAAGAACGGCGGTGGTAAGGGTGGAGGTGCGGAAGCTTGAGGGCGCCAAGAGCCGGCTTCTGGCCCGGCGCATCGTCAGTGGTGCCTTGCGCAGTCAGGTCGAAGCATTGCAGATTGATTTTGATGCGCGCATGAATGAGCGAGCCTTTTATCTGGAGTTGCTCTCGGACATCAGGCAACAATTGCCACAGGGCATCAAGCTCAGTATGACCGCCCTGGCCTCCTGGTGCATGCAAGATAATTGGCTGACCGGCAGCAATTCCTTAGTGGACGAAGTGGTGCCCATGTTTTTCAGCATGGGTAGCCGTCAACGTCAGGGCGGGGATTTTCTTAATGAGAGACTACCACTGGTGCCCCTCGGACCTCGATGTATCGGACTGAGTATGGATGAGCCTGCCACCATCGAAAAGCTGTCCGTGCGTTTGCGTCAGTTTGACCGAATTTATATCTTCAGTAGAAGACCCTGGACGGGGACTACTCTTGAAACTAGCCTGGGAATGTTAAAGCGTTGGATATAGGAGATTACCGTGTTTAAGCCTGCTAAATCAAAAAGACCCGTGCTCAGGATGGCAATCGGGCTCTGCCTCAGCTTGAATCTTCTGCCGGTATTGGCCTGTGGTCCCTTTTTCGATGATGCCGTCTTTTACCTCCGGTCTCACCCCGATGCTCCCATGAAGCGCTTTCTCTCGGGCTCTCTGGGGGTGCTGGAACCCACATATGCACGTAGTTACCTTATCTTTGCCTATCGTTATCTTCAGGACAAGCCTCTGACGGCGGCAGAAAGGGCCAGTGCCTATGATCTGCTTTGCTATCGCCTTGGCATGGCTAATATCGATCCTCGCTCCGAGGTCTCTCCCAGGGAGGCTGGCAGTGGCGTCGATGTCTGGAACAATGCCAGGAAAAAAGTTAAGGGTGCCCGTGTACGAGAGTTTTCCAGTTGGGACACTTTTCGCAACATCGATGGCGAAGACTACATTTCCTACTTGAACTGCACTCCGGATGCCTTTATCACGGCAGCCGCCACTCTCGATAAGCGCATCAGCACCTATGGTGCCGACAGTGCCGAGGTGAAAGCCTGGCTTGAGGCTCAAGATCAAGTATTCAGTCACTGTAGCTCAAGCGGCTATAACTATGAAAAGAAACAGCAGAATCCGCCGCCGCCGTTTCCAGCCACCTTGCCTGCCACCGTACCGCTGGCACAGAGGCAAGATCGTTTCTATCAACTGGCTGCCTCCCGCTTCTATGCCGGAGAGTTCGAAGTGGCTCGCGCTCTCTTCCGCGAAATAGCCGCCGACAAAGCCTCGCCCTGGCACCAGATTGCCGAATACATGGTAGCCCGCACTTACATTCGGGAAGGTACGCTGGCTAAGGACGTGGCTAAGGGTCAGAAGCTGTTGCAGCAGGCTATGGATATTCTCGATGGTCTTATGCGCAAGCCTGAATTTGCATCCTTTTCCAGCTCTATAGAGGATCTGCGCCATTTCCTCTTGATTCGCCTGAGGCGGGACGGTACATTCAAAGATCTCTCGAGCAAAATTGTCAGTGACGGGCTGGGAGACAAGTTTGGCAAGTCTGTGGGCGACTACACCTTCATTCTGGACCGCTATTTCAATGAAAGCGGCGATGAGTCATCGGAGACCCATGAAATTGAGGATAAGAAAGTTCGCGAGCTGGTGCGCGGTGAAGACCTCTCCAACTGGCTCTGGAGCTTCTCCGATACTTCCGAGGCCGGTCTCAGCGAGGCCCGCAGCCAGTATAGCAGCAAGAAGAGTCTGCCCTGGCTTCTGGCTCTGGCAACCAAGATCAAAGGCGCCGATAAACAAGCGCCGGAACTTATCAAGGCACTGGCGGCGGTGCCGCAGCGCTCAAGTGGCTACATACATGCCCGCTATCATCTGGCCAGGCTTAATCTGGAACGAGGGGCTGCTAACGCCAGACCCGCCCGTGCCATCATAGACGGTGTCATCAATAGCGATATTCCACCTTCAGCCAGGGCCAAGTTCGCCACTCTCAAACTTGAAACAGCCGCCGACCTGAGCGACTTCCTCAGTCTCTCTTATGTGGCTCCGGCCGCTGTGGTATCAGGCTGGAATACGATAGAGATGCCGGAAAATGCCCCGGAGGTGGAAAAGGGTCTCAAGTATCGCTATGAGAAACCGTTGCTTTTGCCGCTCAGTGCTGATTTCATCAATTACAGGCTGAATCTGAGCGACTTTCTGAAAGCAGCTGCCGGGCCGACTATACCTGCCGGTCGTAAGTTCGATTTTGCTCAGGCCGCTTTCACGCGCGCCTTTCTACTTAATGATATGGCTCAGCTGCTCAAGGCCCAGAGCCTCATGAAAGCCAGCCAGAGCGCTTTTGCCCGTTCTCTTGATATCGGGGCGGCAGCCTCGCCTGAGGAGAAACGCTTTTCAGCGGCCTTCTTCCTTTTGCAAAATCCAGGCGCCAGACCTTATGTGACCGGCGGCATCCCTCGCGCCACCGAGTTCAATCATATCGATGATTACAGCGATAACTGGTGGGGCACGCCTGCCGTTTCCTCTGAGGGCTTAAAGGACTGCAAGGTTTCTCTTCCGGCATCGAAGGGCGTTGATGCTGAGCTGAAGACCATGCAGAAGACCGGTGCGGCTCCCACTTTTCTCTCCCAAGTTGTGCTTGATTTTGCTCGCAATCATCCTTCCGATGCCAGGGTTCCCGAGGCTCTGCATATGGTGGTCAAAGCCACTCGCTTCGGCTCCGGTGACGACAATACATCCAAGGCTTCGGCGGCGGCTTTCAAGCTTCTGCACAGCAAATACAAAGGCAACCCCTGGACCAAGAAGACACCCTATCACTATTAGGTCAACGAAGACCCTTGCTGCGTTGCTCTGCTTCCCAGCGTCTCAATTTGGCCACGCCTACTTCGAAGTCTGCGGCATTGTTGTAGAAGGTGTGCGCACCATCTGCCCGGGCCGGGTCTCGTACATAGTAAAGAAAATTGCTGCGCACCGGGTTCAAAGCGGCAGCCAGACTGCTTTCTCCCGGGCAGCCCACCGGTCCGGGCGGCAGACCTTTGTACTTTCTTGAGTTATATGGGGAGGGTAGATCCAGATCGCTCTGGTAAATGATACCGTTGCCTTTCCACTTGCCGGCCAGCTTTGAAGCATAGACCACGGTAGAGTCCATGGCCAGAGGCATGTGCAGCTTGAGGCGGTTGTATATTACCGAAGCCACCACCGGTCTTTCTTCTTGCAGTTTGGCCTCGGTCTCTATGATGGAAGCGCAGGTGACCGCTTCATGTACCGACAGGCGCCCGGGGTTACCGGTTCGCCCTACCACTTTCTTGAGGATTTGCCGGAATCTCACCGTCATTTCCTCTACCAGAGCTCTGGCTGTAGTTTCGGATTGAACAAAATAAGTATCGGGAAAAAGATAGCCTTCCAGATTTGACACATGAGTGTCCAGGTCCTGCACCAGCTTGACGTTATCCATGAGTTTGAGAGCTTCTTTGCGGGAAGCAAGTTTCAACTCAGGAATCTTGACCATGGCGTCGGCTATTTCAAAGCGCGTCCAGCCTTCGATGACGGTCAGTTTGCGCGGTTGGATGCCTCCTGCTTCCAATACGGCGAGAGCCTCTCTGGCATTCAATGGCGAGGGAAATTTGTAGTCTCCCGCCTTGACCAGAGGGGAGTGACCGGAGACCTTTATGTAGAGCCTTAAAATGAGGGCATTCTTGATTATGCCGTCACTTTCCATTTGTTTGAGGGTCTCCTCCAGGGAAGACCCTCTTGCTACCGTAAAAATCTTCTCGGACAGCTTATGGCTGACCGGTTCCTGCAGTACCATTTGGAAATAAAAGAAAGCGGCGGCCAGACCCAGGATGAGCAAGAATACCAGGGACAGAATTGCCTTAACGAAGGCTGCGCCGGAGTTCTTTTCAGACATTAGGGGGCAGGGTTAGGACCCAGTCTTGGCGCGCATTCTGAGATTTTGTAAAGTAGAGATTGAAGCGCACCAACTTCTCTTTGATCTGGCTCTTCTTCGCTTCTTTAGATGGAGCCTTGCTTTTACTTTTCTTTTCGACCTCGAACATAACAGAACTGGCGGCTACGTCAATTTCATTACTTACGAGCAGGGGCTTGTTATTTTCGCGGAAGAGTCGTACCCGATTGCCTTCAATTTTGAAGCTGAGCCCCTCTTTGTTGATTTCAGGCAACTGAATCATGGTGTTACGCACCACCTGACTTTCTCTGTTGAGAACTTTTTCGAAGAATTGAACGGATTCGGGGCAGAGCTTTCTCTCCTCATCGAGAGCTGTTTTGTAGAGTGCTTTCAGTTTATCGGCACGATGCTCTTTGACGATCTGATAGTAGTTCTCGAACTCGCTTACAATTGCTTTCTTGTCGCCCTCAGTCAGTTCCTTTATCTGTCGCCCTTCCTCGCCGGCTGCGATATTGAAGTTGATCTTTTTCTGGGCAATCTCACCTTTGGAGTCGCCTGCCGGAATGGTGATTTTGGCAACTTCTTCCGCCTTGGGTCCGGGGGTGCGTCTTTCTATGGTGACCAGGAGATCTGACTTGGGATCGCTGACATAGTCGAGCACCAGCTCATTTAAGCCCTTCTTGACATAGCCTGACAGGTTGACGGGCAAAGAGAGGGTGACGATGGGACTACCCAGGACGTTCACACCGTCTATGGTGGCAGCCTTGAGAGGCAGGGCGCGACCCTTAACCTTGAGTACGTAGGCTCGCGGCGATATTTTTGCGTCAACAGTGCTTGCTTCCGCACTCTTAACCTGCGCCATTTCGCTCTCCAGCGCCTGAGCCGGCAGGCAACAAATTAATGAGAGAGCTATCAGGAAAGATCTATTGGCTTGCATTTTCATATAACTACTGACTTGTTGAGTGGAAGAGTCTGTCTCCAGCATTTTATCAGTTGTGGTTTTATCAACATGAAAGGAACACCAGGTGTTGGAGGGCGTCTACTAACCAACATGAAAAATAGCGGCAAGTCTAAGTAAGAACTGTGCGAGATTAGAGCGAAATTAGGCAATCATGGCAAGAGTATCAAAACCAGGCAAAATTATGGTCGCTCTTCTGGCCTTGCCGGTGTCCCTGGGCGCTTTCATCTCTGAAGTTAAATGCCAGCCCCTGACAGGTGGGGTGGAGGCCCTGGAGTTCAATCGCCGTCTCAAGCGCAGTGTGCCGCTCGATAACACTATTGCCGGTTTCATCGACAATAGCCGCGTGCCTCTGCCCGAAAGCAAGAGCCATGTGGTCGGACCGGAAGTCTTTCGAGCCTGGATAGAAAAAAGCCAACCGCACCTCATGGCAAGACTATCGGAGTTTTCCGATGATTCAGTGGTAGAGGTAGCCGGACGCTGGGACCACGCCGACAAAACCCTTGCCAATCTGGGTTTACCTTATCGACATTTGAAAGCCAGGCAGTTGACGGCAGAGACTCTCGCTTCCACCAGGATTTTGATCATCAACTGCGCCGGGGAGTTGAAGCGGGACAAATTGCAGTTGGTGCGTGACTTTGTCGCTCGGGGTGGCTATTTGCTCAGCACCGACTGGGCTCTTGATAATATGCTGACCAATACTTTCCCCGGTACGGTAGCCTGGAACAAGGGCTTCAATCGCAAGCCGATCTATGAGGCTCACTATGTTTCACCTGACCCGGTGCTGGCCCCTTTCACCGTAGCCAAAGCCCCCTGGAAAATGGACCAGGAAGCGCATCTGATTAAGGTTCTGGATCGCTCCCGGGTGAGGGTGCTGGTATCATCGCCCTCTCTCAGTCTGGAAGACCCGGACAAAGAGGGTGTACTGGCCTGCATCTTTCCTTTTGGCAAGGGCTATGTTTTGCATATGGTGGGGCATTTCGACAACAATGCTCGTATTGCAGTAGGTAACTTCCTGCCTGATAGCGCCACCGACATTGGCATTTCTCTGCGGCAGGCCCTGGCGGCCAATTTTGTCGCCGCCGCCCTGAAGGGGGAACGCCCCGAGCCAAGGTGAGCGATTTTGCAGGAAGATCGCCGCACAGGAGCGCTTTAGAGTTGGTAAGCTTGCCTTACTGAAGGTACCTATGTCCGATTCCATGTCTAAAAGCGTCAACTCAGAATCTGATTGCTCCCCGAGCCGGATCCCGTCCCTGGAATTTTTTTCCGGCATAGGGGCTTTTTCACAGGCCGTTCTGAAGCGAAAGGCGGAGCCTGCCCTGCAAGTCTTGAAAGCCTTTGATCAAAATGAGCATGCCAACCGGGTATTCTCAGCAAACTACGGTCATACTCCTTGCTCGGTCAACCTGGATAGCATTTCCGCCGCACAGATCAATAAGGGGCTGCCCCTGCCGGCCGACTTGTGGTGGATGTCACCTCCTTGCACGCCCTATTCAAGAAGGGGCAAGCGGAAAGACATGGAGGACCCGAGAGCCGTTTCCTTCCTGCACCTGCTTGACCTTTTGCCGCAGTTTCTGCCGACCTTTCTCTTCATCGAAAATGTAGAGGGGCTGGAAAACACAAGAATGGAAGAACACCTTTTAGAGTGCCTGCAAAAATCTCGCTACTGCTTTGAAAAGGTAGCTCTCTGCCCCAGTCAGTTTGGTGTACCGATGCTCCGTCCCCGTCTCTTCTATATGGCCTGGCTTCAGCCTTCGTGTATCAAGTTGCCGCCCCTTCAGGCAGTGCCGGAGTGTGAGAGGAAGTTGAGCGCCTATCTGGAACCAGCCGAGCCGGTGGTTCTTCTCGGGCAGGAGGAACTGGCGCGTTATGGTAATGTGCTTAACATTGTCGATCCTGAGCAGCCTGAGGCCCGCGCCATTTGTTTTACGAGCGGCTATTTTCGTTGCCGCAAAGCGGCCGGCTCTTTGCTGGGCGGGCGAGAACCGGTGCGCTTTTTTAGCCCCAGAGAGATTCTCAACTTGCTTGGCTTTTGCAAGAATTTCATCCTGCCGGCGGATCTGTCTTTGAATGCGGCCTATCGTATGGTCGGCAATAGCGTCGATGTGCGTTCAATTGAATATTTGCTCAGTGGCTTGATGCCGGAGGGGGCTCCTACATGAAGCCATCTTTCCGACCTGCCCCGGGTAGAAGCTATATCGCCTTCTACAAGCCGTTTGAAGTTCTCTGCCAGTTCTCTGAGGAAAAGGAAAGCGGCGAGGAAAAGAAAACAACCCTGGCCGCCTTTGATTTCCCTGCCTCGGTCTATCCCGTCGGTCGCCTGGATTACGACTCGGAAGGCTTGTTGCTTCTGAGCGATGATGGGCGCATGACCAGAGAACTTTTTGAAGGACGTGAGCATCCCCGCACGTATCTTGCGCAGGTGGAGCGCGTGCCGGAGGCGGCGCAGCTTTTGCAGTTGGAGAAGGGCGTGCTCTTGCAGGGTGTGAAGACCCGACCGGCTAAGGTGAAACTGCTCAGGGATGAGCCGCAGATCGAGGAGCGCAGCAAACCGATTCGCTTCAGGAAGAATGTGCCTACGGCCTGGCTGGAGTTGACTCTCTGGGAGGGAAAAAATCGGCAGGTGCGGCGAATGACGGCTCATGTTGGACATCCCACCTTGCGCTTGCTGCGCGTGTCCATAGGGCAGTTGAGACTTTCCGATCTGGGTCTTAAATGCGGACAGTGGCGCAGTCTCAGTCCGGAAGAGGTTTTGAAAATTTTCGCCTAAGGTATAAAACACCTTAGTATGAAAGAGCGCAAGCAAAAACCGGCAGAACACACCGAAGGAAAAGCCGTCGCTGCTTCTCCTGCCTCCGCCGTTGATACCGCAGTAAATGAGAAAGGGGAAGGCAAAGCTCACTCTCACGGCAGCTTTAACGATCCGCTCCAGGGTGCTTTGAAGAGCCTGGAAACGACTTCGCCTCACCTCCAGTCGGAAGTCGGGGAAGCAAGCGAGGCCAAACCGGCTACTGCTCCTGCGCCGATTCAAGGAGCACCGGCTTCCGTCAGCATCGACTCCGGCACCAGAGCGGAAATTGAAAGACAACTCGCCGACCATTTAGCCGAACGACCTCTTCAACCGCCGCAGGTTAAGGAATTGGAGCGTGGTACGCAAGAGATTGCCATAGATGTCCCCGTTGCTCTCAATGACGAAGAGCAAAATTGTGTGAAAACTTACCCGGGTTCGGCGGAATTAGAGCCCCGTCAAGAGCCGCAAGAGGGACGGACCTTGGGCCTGCCCGGGGAGTACCGGGACCGTCATGAGACTTCCACTTTTCCCGGTCGGATTGAGGAGCCAAATAGTGCGCTGGAAGCCGTCAAGGTCTTACCTGAGAGAGAGTCTTTTCCTCTTAAATTGGAGCAGCCGACCGAACTTTCCCCGGTCGAGAAGAGTTCCCTTGCCCCCGACCCGCCGCGAGAAGTAGAGGCAGCGGTGCCTGGCCCCGAAAGAGCAATAGGCACTGCTAAGCTGCCATTTGTGAAAGATACAGTCGACCATAAGACCGTGAGCCCTGATGGTTGCCTTGCTGAGCCGCAGCATTTTTTCCTCTTGGCAAATGTGGAAAAACTTACTGAAACGATTTCCTTCCAGCGTCTTTTCAGTGGCGTTCCTCTTGTTTTGACAGGCTCTCCCAGATCCACTGCGCAGGTTGCTTACCTGCTGGTGCCACTGCCGCCGGCACCACTAGCAGAGCGGTCCGGCCCCTCGACGGTGGAATCTCCAGCTTCTGCGCCGCCCCAGACCAAGGGGCGGTCGCAGCATTTTTGTTTCTTACCACTGCTTCCCTTGCCTGATAGGCAGGCAGTTGCCGAAAACAGGCAAGGGGAACTTGTGCCGGAGAGGGGCGGCGAGTTCTTCACCGCCAGACCGCTGATGCCGGTGACCGGGCCTCAGACCGCAGAGCGAGTACCTTTGCCTGAAAGTGAAAAAGGGGAGAAACTCGTTTCTCCCGCTCAGCCCGGGGTTCATCCAGGCGCAGAGCCAGGGCTCTCGGCATCCTTATCCCTGCAGCCTGGCGTTACCGCTGCCGGACCGGAGCTTCCTGTAAAGAGCCGGGACCGGTACTATATAAGCGGACCGGATCTGGTTTTTGCGGCGATCATTGCCCTGGCCAGCACGGCCTCCCGTCGCCATGACGATCTCACTGAGGCTGTGGAGAGCGGCTCCCCGTCCGCTAGCGTTCTGGTAAACGTGCTTTGCGAGCGCTCTCGCCCCAGCCTGATCGTCAGTCATGGAGATAGCCTCGAGGCTATAGCCGAACAGTATTTCAACGACCGACGCCTGGGACACTTGCTTGCCGACATAAATGAAAGAGTTATCTGTCAGTGCCAACTGGACGGCAAACGAATTGTCCGGATCAAGGTCGGGCAGGTGCTCCAGTTGCCGCTTCTGGAAGATATCACCGACTTTCACAGCCGACGAACGAATAAAGAAAAGTGCCGCCAGCGATTGCTTACAATCGTGGAGGACACGGAAGTGTCAAAAGAAGTCCTGATGGAGACTTTTAAGCCCTTTCTGAAAAGGCTGAGCTGATTTTCTCAGCCTTCTTCCCTGCTAAAACCGAATTCGTTGAACAACCAGTCGTCCAGATGCTTTCTCTGATTCTCCAGATCTTCCAGGTTGAGCAGACCTCGCCTCAGCGCTTCAAAAACCAATCTGGTGCGGGGATTGAAAATTTCTTTGCCGGCGCTTTCTTTCAGGTAGGCATCCTCGTTTTTCAAGAGTTTGATAAGCAAGTTGGAAAGTCGGTTCTGAGCGCCGCGATAGGAAATATGCTCCTTGGCGGCGATAGCCTTGTCCGTAAGACCGGCGAAAACATCCAGAAGAGTCTCATACTCGGCGTCGGTAATGGCGGAGCTCTTGTCTTTGAGACGCTTATGGACGGCTTCTATCTGGGCACCGATGAAAGGAAGGTCCAGTAGAAGTACGCTCACTAATGCTTCACTGAGGCTGCGGTCGTCTTCAGACTTCAATAGATAGCCGTGAATTGCCTCATCAGGCACTATTCTGCCCAGTTCTCTGATATAAGCCTCGTGTTGATATTGGGACCAGAAGAGAATCTTCATGGTCGGATTTTGCTTCCAAATCTGACTGGCCGCCTTGATTCCATTTAATTCCGGCATGGCTATATCCATAAGGACCAAATCCGGATGGAAGGAGGCTGCCAGCTTAACTGCGGCGGTTCCGTTTGCGGCCTCCTCGAATTGAGGAGTGATTTCCTGCCGCTCCAATGTTTGAGATACGACCTGGCGAGCGTGCTCTCTTAACGAAGGTAGGTCTTCGCAAATTAGTATTTTCACTGTTTTCACGTTGAAACCTCTTCGGTTTGATGGTTTTGTTCTCGCACCAGGGATAATATCAGGGTAAAAGTTGTACCGCTGCCGGCCGATTGCCAGTCAACAGCGGCCTGCAATAGATCTGCTCTCTGTTCGATGTAGCGTAAGCCACGGGAACCTCTTTCCTCAGCCTGCTTAGTCAGGGTGGAAAAGTCGGACGGCAGACCTTTGCCGTCATCTTTGATCGTTATTTTCAGGCTTGCCGGTACTGCCTCCACCTGCAAAGTAACCTGGCCGGCCTGCGCATGTTTGACAATATTGTTGAGGACTTCCTGTACGATGCGAAAGAGCAAGAGTTTTTCGATCGGACTTAGTTCCGGTACTTCCTCAGGACAGGTTAAATGGGCTCGAAAACCGCCTTTGAGAGTGGTCTGCCTCAGTAGTTCGGAGAGCGCACTTTTAAAACCAAGATTCTCCAGCACTGATGGAAAGAGGTTTTCCATAACCGCCCTGACCTGGGCGCTGCTTGAATCAATCAGGGTTTCTATGGGGGTCAGGTCGGCGGCATCAATTTTTGAAGAAAGCCCATTTAAAGCTGCTTTTAGCTGCTTGAGGTCCTGCAGCACTTGATCGTGCAGGTCTGATGCCAGAAGCCGCCTGTCCGCTTCTTCCTGTCTGAGCAAGGCCAGTTTGGCGGCAAGCACCTCCTGTTCTTTCAGAAGCAAACCATAGTGATCGGCCGCTGCTTTCTCCAGGCGCATGGTCAACTGCCGATAGGCTCCTCCGCTCTGGACGGCAAGCAGGAAGAGCACTACCAGCGTCGAGGGCATCGGCACCATTTGCAGGGATTTGTTTAGCCACCACTGCAGGAGTAAGCTGAGAGCTGAGATTTGCAGGTAGACGATGAGGCGATTAGCTGCCTTTACCTTCAAGGCCGTCATAAGTAAACCAGCCATGGTGGCACAGGCCAGACCGGTTCGCAAGAGAAGTGCCGTCAAATCGGAGCAAACCGGCAGCGCGAGAAACTCGCTCAGGCGACTGTCGAGGGGGGTGAGGCAACTGGCAATTAGTGCTGCTGAAGCTGTGAGCAGGAGGAAGAATCTTGGCAGGATCCGATCGTTTAGTTCGGCAGACATTTTTGTTCCGAGGAGTGTGGCTATTTGTTTGCGACCGGTTTGCCGGGACTTCTAAGTTTAGTGAGGAAGGCTTTGCCCAGCCAGTATTCCACCGAATTGATGGTGCCGTGCTTGTCGACAAAATCAAGTCGTGCTGAAATGCCGTCTTTTCTGCCTTTGAAATAGTCTTCCAGGGCCAGGAAGCACTGTGCCTGGGTGAGATTATAGGTACTGTCCTGGGCTTGCTCCAGCACTGCTTCGGCGTCGGCTTTGCCCTGGAAATGCTTGAGGACGGAATAAGGCCATTTGAGGCGATCAAGCTTCTTGAGTGAGAGAGCAACCAGGGCGTCGAAGTTTTTGCGATCGCCGGAAGACAGGTAGGCTAGTGAGGAAAGGATAGCGGCGTGTCCGCCGAAATCGGTTTGCCATCCCCCGGCATCCAGCCAGCGCAAGGTAGCCGGTGCCCTTTTCCCGGGGTCGGTCATGAGCAAGAAAACACCGGCCCGGTTAACGGCTGCGTACTTGTTTTTGGGATTGATTTGCATAGCCCTGTCGAAATCGGCCAGGGCTGATTCCGGTTTCTGGGTGCGCAGATAGACGGCGCCTCTATTGTTATAGCCCAGGTCGCTGGTCGGATCCATTTTGACGGCCTGGCTGAGATCCTTGAGGGCCCTGTCGTAGGATGCTAGCGCACTATAGGCGGTGCCGCGCTGCACCAGGGCGGCGGCGGCATCCTTACCTTTGCCGCCTTCTGCCTTTATAGCCTCGTCGAATTCCGGGATGGCTAATTTGTACTGATCCCGCTCCAGGAAATCCTCTCCCAATTCGTAGTGCCGCCGGAACTCAGGAGTGGCTGCCTGGCAGGGCAGGAAGCCCGTCAGCATTTGGAGCAACAAGCCGACGGCAATAACCTTGACATTGGCTGCCTTGCGGATACGGTTTGGTTTCATCACTGATTCCCTGAAATTTCTGCTGAGACTGAAAGAACTGTTTCAGGGCACATTTTAGCCTTTGCCGTATGACTTGGGCTCTTTACATGAGAGCAATGACGTTAATGGCAAAATTTGAATGTAAACGAGCCCTTTACATGGTTTCAACTATAGTCTCCAAGTGGGTTCATAACAGGCATTCTGGGTATGTTGAAAAAGAGGAGAGGCTTGTGGACAAAAACTGGGGAGTGCAGGATTCGGACTGGCAGTTGCGCAAACTGCAGCAGGATTCTCTGCGCACCAGTGATCGCGTGTTGGCAGCCAGTTTTGCCGTCCTGCAGCAGGAAGTCGCTCAGGTTTTTGAAGAATATCAGCGCAATTTCGGACCAAATTCGGCTCAGTTCGCCGAATACGTGACGATGCTCATGCTCAAACTGCAGAGCGCCGGTCTTGCCACCATGACCTGTATGGAATGGCTGAGCAATGCTACCTCCGGGGTCTTGCCCAAAGCCCATCCGAATGCTCCTTACGCCACCCAGGCTCAAACCCTCAAACATATTCCCGAGGAGTTCCGCGCCGAAATGGATTCCGGGCAGCATTTCGTACTCAGTGCCCAGCCGCCGGCCTTTCCGGCCGATGATGAATTTAACAGTCGGGCCGTGGAAGCTCTCATCGCCGGTCAGAATGCCGCTCAGAACCCGACTGCCAACTCTGCGCCGGCATTCTCCAATCCCTGGGGTGAGGCCCCGCAAGTGGACGCGCCTGCCACACCCAAGAGCGGTCTCAATTCTTTCATGCCCACCACCTGGGAAAATGGCTCTCAGGTCAATTCCACCTTCCGGATCTCGCAGAGCAATATGCCTGTGGCTCCCGTTCAGCACGCCCAACCGCCGGTGCCACAATCTGTCAGTCAGCCTCCCCACTACGAGGCCGTGAGACCGGCAGAAAGTTACCCGAATGCTTTTCAAAACCAGCCGGTGAGTGGTCAACCCTCCTGGGGCGTGCCTTCTCAACCGGACAGCTCCGGTCTGCCTGCCACCTTGCCTCATAATATGGCTCAGAATACACCACCGCACCCTGTGCCTGAACCCCAGTTCCGAACCCAGGCGGGTAGTCCCACCAGTGAATGGGCGAAACAGCAGCAGATTTCGCAGCAGTTTCAGACCCCAAGCCAGCCGCCTTTCACAGACCAGCCAAGAGCTGCCGCTCCGCCCTCGCCCTGGGGAAGCCCTACAGCAAACAGTGCCCCGGCCGGTCCTCAAACTCCAGGTAATTCACGCCAGAATATGCCATCCTTGCCCCCTTCCGGATATGGTCAACAAGCGCCGCAAATTCCACCCCCCGGGCCTTTTGCGAACATCCCCCAGCAGTCTGTGAATATCAATCAAGGCTGGCAACAGGCTGCAACACAGACCCAGGTCGACAACAGGCAGAGCCAGGAACAGAGTGCTTCTCATGCGGAGAATCAATCTCAGATCCAGAGCCAGCCCCAGAGTCAATCCCAAAACCAGTCCCAGAACCAGTCCCAGAACCAGTCCCAGAACCAGTCAGAAGATTATGAGTATAATCCGGCCACCGCCTGGGATTAAGGGCTGACCGGCATTTAGAGAAAATTGAGTATCTCCGTCAAAAAGCGCTCCGGCGGCAAATACTGTTCTATGCGTCCCTTCACAGTCAGCTTGCCGGTTGCATCACTTTTAATGACAAGCACGGTGGGAAGCGCGCCGGAGGTGTACATCCTGGAAAAGGCGCTCTCTTGTTTTGATCTTTCCGGATTGACCTTGAGGAAAACTGCCCTTTGCTTCAATTGTCTGTTGATGGTGGGATGAGCAAAGACATCCTGGTCAAGACGTTTACACCAGACACACCAGTCTGTATAGAAGTCCACCAGGAGCGGCTTGCCGGATGCTCTTGCCTTGCGAAGGGCAGTGTTGAGATCTTTCTCCCAGACTATACCGACGGGCTTCTTGGCAGTCATTACCGACTTGCCTGCTTCTCTGGCTTCCGTACCGTAAGCAGTCCAGGGTTGGACAAAGGCAACGAGGACGGTGGTCAGAAGAGCCAGGGATTTGAAAGGATTTGTCATTGTTTATGGTGCTCGTGGCTTTCCAGGCTGTCGCAATGTCCCACATCCTCAGTCCAGTGTTTGAGGTTGGCCAGACGTCGGCGTACATCTTTGAGGGCGGAATTGCCGGCGATTTCTCTTGCAAACGGCACGTTCAACTTGGCTTCCGTGAAACTGGAGAGCTTCACAAGGGTCTTCTGTCCGCCATCCACAGGGGAGAGGTCCCAGACCCCTTCAAAATGGCGCAATTTATCTGAAGAAAGAAGGCTGTATTCAATGCGGCGCCCTGGAAATTCCACCTCTTTATAGGTGCATTTGGCCCTTGCCGATAATGGGCAGGTCGTCAAATTGTTCTTCGATGACGGCTATATTGTTTTGCTGGGAGACGAGCTTCCTTCTTGACGGCTCCTGGGTGCGCGACAGTTTAATATGCTCAAAAACTTCTTCGGGGCTGGCCTTGATGACAAGACAGGCCTCCACTGGTTTATTTTCCCGGGCCAGGACCGGTCTGCCTGTCGCCAGGCAGTATGAAAATGTCAGCACTAACCAGGCGGTGAGTTTTATCATGTTCATTGTCTGATGATTTTAACCCAAGCCGACCCAGATTGCCTTGCCATGGCTGTAAGTGCCCGAGAAGAAGATCTGGAAATTGAGCATTTTCAGGTTGGCGCTCCTGCCCCTTTACCAATTGCTTGATCTGGGCAGAGATATTATATTGGGATGCGTAAAGGAAAGCCCTTAAAAAACGAGTCTTTCCTTCCCGCGTATCAGAGGACGGCATAGCAAAATGAAAAAAGGCCTGGAGAGGAAGTTCAGCATGAAACTGAGTCTAAGAAGAGTCTATCCGGCGTTGCTATTGTCTGCTCTGCCTTGCCTGTCCTGCCTGGCCGAGCCGGCCAAGACAAGTTACACCGTAGCCGCCAAGGTGCCTGCCGCCAATCCTTTCTGGTCTAATGTTTTTACGGTGATCAATTATGCAGCCGGAATGGCTGTCATTGCTGCCCTTGTATTTGGTGTAATGTGGTTCGTAAAAAATAGAAACTTGCTGGACGATTCCGATAATGATATTACCGGACAAGTTGTAGAGGCCACAGCTGCTGCTGAGGGCGGTGCCGAGTCTAAAGTCTAGGTCAGATAGCGAATTGAAATGGCGATCATTTCGCCGAATTCCGAAGGCATAGTGGTCACCCTCAGTTCGATGTCGGTTTCAGCGATATTGAGGGATTGTTTTTTGTCCTGGGGTCGTCTAGATTCGGCGGCATCAAGACCTACCATGCGCTTATACGAGCCGGCCAGGGGCTGATTGATTTGAATGGGAAGTTTGCAGTCGGCCAACACCTCGCCGCTTTTGAAATAACGTAGACTCATGGCCGACTGTTCCGGCTCCAGGTGAATATCAGACCACTTTTGCTGAATGGCCTTCGTAACTATATCCCTGGCCAGACTCATCAGTTGCTCACCGGGCTGCTGCACGGCTTTGGCCGGTACCTGGGAAGGCGCTACGGCCGGTGCCTGTTGAGGCAGAATCTCTTCTTCCTTCTCCTCTGCTGCGGCAACTTCCATATCCTCAGATGCCGCCGCTGCTTCCGGTGCCTCCGACTGACTGACGGATTCGGCGTCCGTACTTTCCGGCGCTTCCGGCTCTTCCATCTGAGCCACAAGTGATGCCGCTGTTTCCTCTGTTGCTTCCTGTATCGGCGCTTCTTCAGATAAAGTCAATGGTTCTGTGGCTTCGACCAATGTTTCTTCTGTTTTTGCCAGCGCTTCAGCTTCCTTTATTTGTGCTTCCGTCTGGATGGCCAGAGGTTCCATGAAGTCCAGGTTGTCCAAGTCGGCGAATTCCGACTCGACTACTTCTTCCAGCAGTTGTCGGCGAGGGTCCTGGTCCAGGCTGGGAGCTATATCCACCAGGTGCGTGGCCACGCTGGAAAGCACGGTTTCCATAATTTCCATGGTCTTAGGAATTTCAAGAGCGATCTGCTGTTCTTTCAGGAGGAAGTCGCTGTCCGAAGCTGGTACCGCTGGTGGTGCGGGAGGCGGTTCGACTACCGGTTCGGGAACGGCTTCCGCTGTCACTTCCGGCTCCGGCGCAACTAAAGGCAGTGGCTCTTGCGGCGGCGCTTCCTTACCGTTGGAGGGTGGTTGCTCCGCTTTCGGTAGGGGCTCGAGCAGGTCGTCGTCGTCGTCGTCTTGAAAGAGTGAGCTTAGATGTTTGCGGGCCGGCACTTTGGAAGGGCTTGCGTTTTTGGCTGCTGTTTTGACCGGCTTTTCACTGATCACCTCTATGGCTTGCGGCTCTGGTTCACTGGCCGGAGCGCTCATCAATTGACTGACAAACTCGAAGTCATCGGCGGTACAAACGAGTTTTTTGAGCTGGCCGCTTTTGAGTTGTATTTTGAGGGCGTCTATGGCGATCAGGTCATCGGGGTCGACCATGGCGATGGTGTATTGATTGCCGTTTTGGGCAATGGGCAGAACTTTGTGCTTGAGGCGGATTTCTTCCGGCAGAAGCTCGACTATTTCCCTGGCGGGAGGATGCTTGGACAAAGACACATAATTAACCCCGAACTGCAGTTCCAGGGCATCTTTAAGCTGATTGTTGGAGACGAGACCCAGCTTTTCCAGCACCATGGTCAAGCGCTCACCGGACCGGCACTGTTCCTGATGGGCTGTTTCCAGCTCTTCAGGTGTGATGAGTCCGATGTCTAGGAGTAAATCTCCGATTTCGTTACCACTAACGGACATCGTAACTCCCGTCTCTCTCTAAGCACATAAATTTTGTGCCCCTCTGCAATTTGCCCTAAACCTGACTGAGCATTTGTATCGGCACAATCTTGAGCCGCTCAAGGAAGGAGTCGAATAACAGGGGTTTTGCTGCTCTGGTCGATAATGATTTCAGTAAGGGTGTAGTGACATTTGCTGCCGCCGGCGAACACCTCCACATTGGTATCATCGTCGCGCTTGAGACTTTTCAGCGCTTCTGCGGCAGTGGTGTTTTCTATACGACTGAGCAAGAGGGTGGCATAGACGCGCCCGGCAGGGCTGCCGTTTATCTGGATCCACTCAAGATCGGGAATCTGGCTTTTGCCTTCTTTTACGATATTTTTGAGAGCCTGGTAGAGTTCGCCGGAGGCTCCCGTTCTGAATTCTCTCAGACTTTTGGCCGAGGCAATCAGGGTTAAATCGGCTGATAATTGTCGTTTTTCAACCGCCGGTGCGCTCGGGTCCTGGGGATTTGCCGGTACGCTCGTCAACGCCTGCTCCGGTGAGAGCATGGGTGCCTCCTGGGCCCGGCACGGCTCGGCAGAAAGGTTTGAGAAAAGGGCGAAGGCCGTCAGGCAAGTCGTGACTATCTTTCTACTCATCCGCCCTTTCCTCATCTTCATTTACTCGAGTCCGATCAGTTGAACATCGAAGACCAAGGTGGCATTAGGCGGTATTACCCCACCGGCGCCGCGGGCACCATAACCCAATTGCGGCGGAACTGTCAGTTTGCGTTTGCCGCCGATTTTCATACCCATAACGCCTTCGTCCCAGCCTTTGATTACCATGCCGGTGCCGATTCTGAATTTGAAGGGCTCAGCTCTGTCGACGGAACTATCGAACTTGGTGCCGTCCGTGAGCCAGCCGGTGTAGTGAACCACGACGGTCTGACCTTCTTGAGGGCTGGCACCGGTTCCGACTTGAATGTCTTCGATTTTCAGACCGCTGGGTGTGGTAACACCGCCGGCTTGTGTAGGTTGTGTCATTTCTGTTGCTCCAGTGTTGGTTGCTTTGACAGTGGTTTCGGCTGCCGTGTTGACACTACTGTTAGTGGCGTCGTTGGCGGCGGCATTAGTTCCTCCAGAGGTTTCTGAAGAAGAGCAAGCGCTTACAAGACCGACGACTGCGACGATCAGAAGAGCTGGCAATGTATGAACGGCTTTCAAGATGTTTTCCTCGGGAAATTCTCCACGGACTTACCGAACCTCCAGCTCTCCAAAGGGGCTGAAAGTCGATTAAGGGTCAATTTATAGCAGAGAACAGGCAAGTCGGCATTAAGCGCGTTTTTGTGCTTTGCAGCCCACTGTTGCCGCTCCTTTGCCCCGCCCCGGCATTCGTAGTCCCCCCATTTACCGGGGCTGCGCCCTCAGGGAAAATGCTCTCGTAGCAGAGATATTGGACTGATTCTTGGACAAGCCGGGCCAGAGCGACCTCAGCAAAGCGGACGACAAGTCACTGTCGGTGGGTCGCCATGGGCTGGAGAGCGAACGCCTGGCAGATTTTGTGCAGGGTCTCAATCAGCCCGGCAAGATTGCCGTCGAGGGCGGTAGTCTCAGCACCGGCGAAAAATTGCAGGTGCTTTCAGAATCCGCCCTGACGGGTATGTTCAGCCACGGCTACAAAGAGATTACCGAGCATCCCTTGCGCCTGGCGGCTGAAACCGGCGGCGCCTATGCCCTCAGTCTGGCTCTCAAGGGTCCGGCCTGGACCAGGGTACCTGCACTCACCGTCGCCTCCGTGGGCATAGTTACCTACGGCGTGCAGACTGTGCAGGCTGCTTCGGAATCGGCCCGCATTCTGGAATCGGCCAACCGAGCCAACTTGAGTCAAACCAGGGAGGCCCTGGCTGCAAATCTTGGTCCTCTCGCCTTTAATACTGCATTGATGGGGCTTACGGCCCGCCTCGGCACCCAGACCGAGAACCTGCCCAGGGAAATGCCGGTTTCCTGGAAAGTTAAGCTGGATAATCTTGCCCGCCTGGGGGATGACCTGTTGCTACCGCCCGGAGCCGCCCCGCACATGAAGCTGGCTTTTGCCGACGGTGTCAGCCCGCACTATGTGCCGGGTGCCAATCTAGCAGAAAAGAACGTCATGAAAATGACCGGTCAGGCAAGAGGCAGCGGCGAACGCATCATCACTGGGCGCGGCACCTACGGCGAGACCGTGCATCGGCTCGAGAACCTGCAAGGAAACGAACGGGTGCCCATTCAGCACATCGACGGTGCCAGCACCACCTTTGACGGCGGCGGCAAGGTGATGGTGAATTTTACCAGCGGGGAAGCTCGTTTGCTCGATCTTGGCTACGGTGTCAAGCATGTGGTTGCTTCCGACTACGCGCAAGGGGTAAGGCATTACCGCATCAACGGCTCAGCCACTCCCAATATGGAGGTCAATCCTCAGGGGCACACGGTCCGAGCCGTCCTGGCTAACGGCGAACATCTGCATATGGTGGACAATGCCGCCGGCAGTCATGTCTACTTCCCCCACCGGGACGGTACCAGGACCTGGGTGGAGTATAACGGGCGCCTGGTGATGGAGTTGCCGGGCGGCGTGGTGGAGCACAAGTTCAACGATGCCCTGGCCCATGTGCGACTGGTGGAGCGTAGCGACGGCAGCAAGCAGTTTCGTTTCCTTGATCAAGACGGCAATCTGCTGCCCCATGTGGTGGAATTGCCTGCTACGAGCAACCTGACCGCGCAAGAGACTTTGAAATATCTCAAGGGGCTGCCGTCAAACCAGAGGCAGGTGGGGCTTAATCAGGCGGAACTGGAAATGTTGAGGTATTCCTCTTCCCAGGGTGGTATGGTCCATACTTCCGGTCAGCAAGACCACGTAGGCCGGATGATTCCCCGTGGACCCGGTTCCTTCGATCGCATCATGGACCGCCACATTGCCGGGGTCGATACCCGCGTCATGCGCGGCGATCGCCTGGACAGCCCCAGTCAGATGGGACTGGCCCAACAAGGGCATAGCTGGCTTGTCACCCGCTACCTGAACCGCTTGAACAGTCACGATTGATATTTAGCCAAGAGCGTCTTTCAGGGCGCTTCTGGCAGCCAGAAACTTGGTGGTGACGGCTAGTACTTTTGCCTCGTGTACCAGCCTGCCGTAGGTGTCTTGCAGTTCCAGGAGCGCCTGCTGATCTTTGGGCACACTATACATGGTGCCGGCTACCCAGAAGGAAAGGCGCATGGGGTCCGTGGGTAAGTCTTCCGGCAGTTCCACCAATTTATTGTTGATTTTGCTGGAAAGGCGCAGAATGTCCTTGATGTAAGTCATAACCTCTTCTTGCACTTGTTCTACTTCGGTTTGTTTTTTGCCGCTGGGTTTGTCGTCGAGCCATTCCACTTCGCCCTGCAAATAAGGCAAGTCTTCGATGGTTCTCACCACGCGAAAGCGCCGCTGTCCCTCAGCCATAAGGTTCATGCGCCCATCCGGCAGGCGTTCCATTTCCGTAACGACGGCCGAGGACCCAATCACCCTGGCATGGGAATGTTCAGGCTCGTAAAGCAAAACACCAAAGGTTTTGTCGCCTTCCATGATGGTATTGATCATCTGGCGGTAGCGAGGCTCGAAAATATGCAGAGGAAGGGGACTGCCCGGGAAGAGAACCACATCGGGGAGTGGAAAGAGGGGCAATATTTTGTTCTTCTTAGCCACGGAACCTCCTCGAAAGAGTTTGGTGTTGCAGCGGGTGCTAGTGAGAGCCGGCAGTCTGCACCGGTCTGGTCGGTGTATAGGCGCAGCAGTCGGCGGGACAGACGTCCGGCAGCGGTGCACCGGTCAGGCACGCTATCTGGCATTCTTGCCCTGCCTTCGATTTTAGCCTTTCTTCGATGAGAGCCGCAATCAACCGCCCGAAGTGTTCACTGTTGCCGCTGCTCAGGCTCCTCACAAATTGTAGCTGGAGCGACTCGGCGAGTTGTCTGGCTTCCGTATCGAGGTCATAAATGATCTCCATGTGATCGCTGACAAAGCCGACCGGATGCACAAGAATCTTGCTTACGCCGCCGTTTTTCAGGTTCTCTATGTGTTCCAATATGTCAGGCTCCAGCCAGGGCTGAGACTTCGGACCGCTGCGGCTCTGGTAGACCAGTTGCCATTGCGGCTCACCGCCCGGCCAGTTGTATTTCTCTTGCAGGCGTCGGCAAATCTGCCGGCAGACAAACAGCAACTGATTTTCGTACTGGCAGTTCTGGGCCATGGAAATTGGGATGCTATGGGCAGTAAAGGTCAGATGCAGATTTTCCAGGTTATCAAACTGCTGGAGCGCCTCTTCGATACACTCCAGGTTCGCATCTAGAAAGAGAGGATGGTCGAAAAACACCCTTAGCTTGTCGATGTGCAGTCTGTCATTTTGCTGATTTTCGCTCAGTGCTCTTTGGATGTCTTCCAGGTACTGGCGACAACCTGAATAGGAAGAGTAGGCGGAGGTGACAAAAGCGAGAGCCCTTTTGACGCCGTCCGCTTCCATTTGTTTGAGGGTGTCGGCCAGCATAGGATGCCAGTTTCGGTTGCCGAAATAGACCGGCAGTTTGATCTGGCGGCGTTCCAGTTCCTCTTCCAAACCGGCGATCATCTTGCGATTCTGGGCATTGATGGGAGAGACTCCGCCGAACATTTCATAGTGATGAGCCACTTCTTTCATGCGTGCCTCAGGGACATTCTTACCTCTCAAGACGTTGGCCAGGAACGGCATGACATCATCCATGCCCTCCGGTCCACCGAAAGATAAGAACAAAATGGCGTCGTAGTCTCTACCCACAATAACCTCGTCAGCTTACTTTTGCTTGTAGAAGGGAAGTCACTTCGCCTTCCATAGGGAAGCGTCCGGTTCTTGATTTAGAGAAGACCAGGTCTCCATCTACCTCAATTTCAAAGACTCCACCATAAGACTGATGCAGCTTTGCCGTTACTCCCGTCAATCTTTGCAGTTCAGCCGCCAAACTGACGGCTCGTGATTTGTAGCCTCAAGAACCGCAGTAAGTAATGCTTAGTTCTTGCACCTGCAATCTGTTTTCGCTCATCTTTTTTCCTCGGTTAACAGTACTAGTTATCTTGTGTGTTAATTAAAATCGTTGTGTCTGACATAGAGCTGCAGTTGCTCCAGATGTGTAACTTCTTCCAGAATAATTTGTTCGTACATGAGCTTGAGCACGATATCCTTCTGGAACTGATTGAGATGCCGTTCGTACATCTCGATGTGCTTTTCTTCCACGGCGATATCCTCTTCCAGCATCTGCAAAAGCGATTGTTCACCAGGTTCTTCCACTTCGTCCATGGCCACGGAAGGGTGCCCGCCCAGGGCTACGATCTTTTCTCCCAGCATTGTGGCATGAGCCATAGAGTCTTGAGCGAGACTGCGAAAGAGGGTCACCAGGGGCCCGCGGCCCGGACCAAGCACAATAAAAGAATGATGCAAATAACGCACCATGGCCGCAAGCTCTCCCTCCAGCGCCTGATTAAGAGCGGCGATTACCAGTTTCTTATCAACTTTCGTTTCCATAACTTACTTCCGTAGCATCATTGAATAATTTAGCCTTGCCAGCTTAAGATGACCCTTAATTTTAGTAGATCTTAGCCGCCCTGTCCTCAATCTCTTGCTCTTTATGGTCTGGGGCGGCATACAGCAGAGTTACCAGAAGCGAAATAAATGAAAATACCGACCCTCCTTCTAGCCGCCCTGTCACTGATGCCGCCCGGGCTTTGTGCCGAAGGTCAGGAAAGCAAACCTGTGAACGTAAACGTGAACGTGCCTGCGCAACTGCGGAGCCTCCAGGGACACCTTGATAAGTCGGCTCTCTTCAATAGCAATTCCCCCGAGATCGTACCTGAGTTCTCGCCGGCCGGAATTTTGCTCTCCACCCTCAGTCCCGAGGGCAAAGCCAGTCCGGATGCCCATTTGAACTATCGCTTTCATGGTCGCTTTGGTGTTTTCATACATCACATCAACAAGCAAACCCGCTCCCAACCCGAGGTTCTCCAACTGAGATTGCTGGCTTTCAACCCCGGCAAAAAAGTAGCCAGCCTTCACCGTCTGGCCAGGAGCACTTATTTAAGTCAGCCGGATGCGCCCTTTAAGCCACTGCCTTCCCTCTCTGCCCATGGCGGCGAACTCTATGCCGGTCCCGGCGACCGTGTTACCCTGGACTACCTTACGGGCAAAGCCTTTCAGGTAGACGGTTCTCCCTTGCTGGTGGGCGCCGGACAGTGGCTTCTTTTGGACAATCTGGAAGTGCCGGTGCATGGACTCTCCCCGGCCTTGAACGGGCGCTCCTATCTCTCCTGGTTCGAGACCAGTAGCCCTCTTTGTCTTTTCCTCCAGGCGAGTTTCCAAGCTAGCGGGGCGACGGCGGGTAGTGCCGAGCCCTTCGCCAATGCCCTGGCTAAAGACCAGGATCTGGTCCGCCCCCGCGAGTCTTCCCTCAAATTCCCGAGCTTTCCCGGCGCCAAGCCGATCATCTACGGCAGGGTTTCGGGGGTTTCCCGGGGTCTGACCTTCACAGGGCGCGGTCATGCGGATATTGAGGCTCATAAGCCCCTCAGCCTGGCCTTTCCCATCTCCACGCTGGAAGGAGGCACCTTTGGAACGAAAGTACAGGCCGCTCCCATGCTCAGGCGTTACGGCGATTCGGCCTTTGCCGCCCATGGCAATTACGCACTCGGCTACAAGATTAGATTGAGGGTAGTCAATCACGATCGGCTGGCCAGGACGGTGAAGGTCAGTTTCAACTGTCCTTTGAAAGAGGCCGGTGCAGCCGGTAAGGTCCGGCAACTGGTCTATCTGGAGCCACCGGGCAAACCGGTCTTTTATAGAGGCACGGTCAAGTTGACCGACTACTTGAGCGAGAACAGTCCTTTCCAGGGGCTTTTCCACCTGGTTCTGCACCGGGGCGAGCGAGGCGAGCCGCTCTATAAAATGAATCTTGAACCCTTTGAAAACCGCGAACTGGAATTTGAACTCTTCTATCCTCCCGATGCTACTCCACCTCAGGTGCTGCTTCTGGAAAGCGAGACGCCTGAGCCTTAAGGTCCGAGGTTGTAATAATTTGCTTTTGCTGCTTCCGGCTTGATGCGCCAGTATATGCCGCTATTGAGAATCTGTGAGGGTGAATCGAACTGGTATTGCTGCAGTCTGGCACGCAGATATAGTGGCGGATCTTTCCCGGCGAAGGGATTTTCCTGCAGGAGGGCTGTGATGGAAGGATTGTTGCCTTTCAGACCTCGCATGAAATTGCCAAACCACTGACTGCTCTCTTCTCCGGAGTCTGCCCGCAGGGCTTCGAACCACATTTGCCAATCCAGTCTGGGCATATAAGGTGCCACTATGGGTGGTGGGCGGTCAGGCGGTCCTGGTTTGAAATAGAACTTATATGGTACATAGGTTTTTCCGTCATCCGACCCTTCTATACAAATCTCCACCCGCCTGGTAGTCATCACGGCAAAGAGTCCGTAGGAATTGGCCAGGTAGAAATGCCTTGGTAGGAAAAGCACCAGGCGCAGGGGCAAGTTGATACCTATACCGGCAGCGAAAATGTCGCAATCGGCGTAGGCAATGGAAAGCAGTATGGCGAAAGCTGCTATCCCGGCTGCTGGTGACGCAGGCTCAGACCCTGCCCCTGGGGCTGGTCGGCGCTCATAGACAGGTTTCCCCAGTAAGTGCATATAGATACGGTCGTCTATGAGCGGCAGACAGAGTACTGCGGTAAGAATATTGAAAAAACCGTAGTTGCCGGAGAGGAATATAGCCCCTTGTAGAAGCAGGAAAGCCAGTGCTGCCGCCAATTTACCAGTCTTACCTAAAAGCAGGAGAAAAGGGCAGAATAGTTCGATAAAGAAAGTGCTGAGGCAGAAAACTTTCAACCATTCTTTCGGTAAGCCGTGCAAGAAAGGAGCCGCGGGAGTGGGAAGCGGCTGGGTCAGAAAATGATAGGAAAGTGCCTCCAGACTGCTCCAGCTGGCGTCCTGACTGGCCAGTTTGCAAAGACCCGAGAGGAGCATGAGCTTGAAGATGAGTACACAGAATAGAACTGCTGCCAGACCCTTGATGGCAGGCGAGAGACGGCGACGGCCGCCTTTGCATACGAAAATTGCCAGGAAGCCGCTTTCCAGAAGCAGTATGTCCCACTGAAAGGAAAGGAAGTCCTGACCGATATTGAGCAGGCTCAAATAAATGAGGAAGCATAGCCAGAGCATGCTTGCCGTCCAGCGAAAAAAGCCAGTTATTGAAAGCAGCAGCCCGGCTGCCGTTAGAAGAAAGAGAGCGCCGTCGGAGGCATTCAGCCAGAAGAGAGTGGGACAGACAAGATATTTGAGGGAACCTGCTTGATCGGCTATTTGAGCCAGATAAGATTGAGCAGGCAAAATGCCTGACTGACCGTAAAGTCCCAGCAATTGGGGCAAAAGGGCCGCGAAAGCGAGGGAGTAAACCAGGCAGATAAGCCTTGCCGCTACATCCAGAACGGTTTCACGACCCTTGTAGTATCGGGCAAAAAGGTCGTGAACTTTTCTGGTTAGTGAAGGCAAGTCTGAGCAGTCTCTTCTTTATTTAGCTCAGGGCTGTTTTACTTCGGGCGCTTTGACCGGCTCCGGTGTGGGTGGTGTCGACGGCTTAGTGTTCTCTTCCGCAGCAACGGTACTGCTGGTGGTGGCAGCGCTCAGCTTGCTCAGCCGCTCGCTCAGGCGCTTGCCTTCCTCTACTTTGCCTTTTTTGGTGAGGAAGGCGCCATAGCTGAGTTGCAGCTCAGAGCTGAGCTTACTACTCAAAGCGGCATCCTTACTGCGGTCTGTCGCTTCCAGTGATTTGAGGGCGCTTTCAAAGACCGACTCGCTCTCCGGCTTGTCTAAAGCTGCCAGAGACCTGGCCCAGTCGAGACGAGCCGCGATTGCTTTAAGATTGTCCGGGCCGTCTTGCCTTTCTTTGATTTGAGCTACCTGGCTGTAATTGTCGAGCGCTTCTTTGTGTTTGCCGGCTTTCTCATACATTCTGGCCAGATTGGTGAGAGTATCGAGCCGATCGTAGCTGCCTGAGCCGCTTTTCTTGGTGATATAAACAAGAGCGTTCTTGTAGCATGACTCGGCCGTGGCAGGTTGATTCTGCTTTTCATAGACGCCGCCCAGCTGATTGAGCATCACTGGAATAGTAGGATCGCTATAACCCCAGACGGAGTTGCGCAGGGCAATGGTCTCACGCAGTAGATTTTCGCAATCCTTCAAGTCTTTGGGCGTAGGACTTACCAGTTTGAGCTTGGCCCGGGCCCCTTCATAAGCTTTGGCGGCTCGGTCGGCAATTTCCTTGACCTTTTTGGGGTTAACGCTGATGGAGCCGTCGGCACCCACGGTCTGGTAGGGCAATATCGACTGGGCACCGCCGCCCGCTGACCCTGAACCTGTGGGGATGTTGAGCTTGCTGTAGGGGCTGACCAGACTATTAATGGTGTTGCCGGAGGGCAAGCCCTTGGGGGCGGCCATAAGACCGCCGTATTCCATGAGTCCTTGTGCCTGGACGCTAGGGGCGGCATTGAGAGCTAGAGAAAGGCTGAAGATCAGGCAGGATGCTTTGGGCGCCCCGTGCGCCGGAGAAAGTCCGGGCAGATTAACAAAAAGCCACCTTTTTGAGTGCTTCATGAGTGACCTCGACATTGGAATGTAGTAAGAATTGATGCCTTCCTTAATTAGTATAGAGAAAATTCCAGGGGCGGAAAAAGATTTAACGAGATTGAGGTCCCTTGACTGCCCGGTTTTACCAAGGAAAGGCTGACTTTGACGGTCGGTGCTCCGGAAGGGATGATAGATTCTCACTTCATATCTAGTGTTTAGGGTTAAAATATCGAAAGTGCCCAACATATATGGCACGGCTTGGGGATGCTCGGGAATTTTACTGTGACCACAAAAGAAACGACGGTGAACGTCAAGATTGGTGAGCTTCTTGTCGATGCTCAAATAGTCAGTTCTGCTGAAATGACCGAGGCCGTGCAGGTTTCCAAACGACTGAATGTGCCGATTGGGCGGGTCTTGACCATGAGCGGCTGCGTGCGGGAGGACGTTCTGGAAGCTTCCTTGCAGGTGCAGAGACTGCTGCGGGACGGCAATCTTTCCATCGAGGGCGCTTATGAGACCCTCAAACGTGTGCACGAGCATCGCATCGAGCTGGCCGAGGCCCTGACGTCGGAAGCGCAGAACATGCTCATGCTCGACAGCGCAGAGAGTCTGGGCGAGCTTCTTCTTGATTCCAATATTATTTCCGAAGAAGACCTGGTGAAAGCCATGCAGGCCAGCTTCGATAACGGCGTCCCCCTGGGCAGCACTCTGGTCTTACAGGGACTGCTTTCGCCAAGTCTTTTCCCTTCCATCTTGAGCGTGCAAAAGAATATCGCCAGAGGCATCACCCCCAGAGAAGATGGCGTCAAGGAAGTGCAGGAGATCTTCTTGCACTGGTTGAAGGCGGAAGAGTCGCTCAAACAAGGGACGATTTTCAAGCAATTTGCCTCCGATGAAATCACACGGGAAGATGTCGCTTCGGCTGCCGAAGCCAATGCCCGGGCATCCGCCAGGGCGCCGGAAGAAGTAAAAAAAGCGGAGAGCCAGTCCCGTGAACCTGAGCGGGTTCGGAGTGACGCCGAGGTGCAGAAACCTGCACCGGAACAGAAGCGCGACCAGGATATGAGGCTGGTTGATCTTCTCAAGCAGTCCGGTATTTTCAGCCAGGCGGAAGTGCAGCGTAGTTATGAAGCGCTCCTGAGAGACCCGGAGCGTTCGGCACGCTTCTTCTTGGAACTGGGTTTGATCAGCGAGGAGGATCTGAGAAATTCTCTCAGAGCCCATGCCCTTTTGCAGAAAGGTATGCTGAACAAAGACGAAGCCATTTACGCAGTTAGAAATGAGCGCGTCACCGAGTATGAGAAGACCATCTCCGACGTTAAAGACGAGAAAGTAAAACGCTACATGGATCGCCAGTGGCGCGGGCGCATGTCTACGGTCTTGGGCGGGGCCCTGGTGGGAGCCGTTGTGGCAGGCTTCTCAATGGCTAAGAATAAGCGCGGCAAATAGTAAGAGCGTCGCTGATACTAAATATGATGGCACAGCCGGAACTGCCTGGGCACTAAATAAAAGTTTAGCGGCTTGGCACCAGCTCTATTCCGGCTTCACTCTTGATCGGTTCGGCATCCTTGGGGGATAGATGCTTCTCGATATTTTCCGCTAGTTCCCGGGCGGTCTGGGCGTCCTGCCCGATGCCCTTACTGGCCAGGAGCATATAGCGATAGGCTTTGAGCGGATCTTTTGCTGCTCCAAGACCCTGCCAGGTCATCATTCCCATGCAAAGTTGGGCTCTGGCATTACCTTTGTCGGCGGCAGTCTGCAAGTACTGGTAGGCTTTAGATTGATCAGTGTCAACGCCATAGCCGATCAAGTAGTAAACTCCAAGCTTGGCGGTGGACTCTACATTGCCTTCCGAGGCTTCCTGCTCAAGAGTGCGCCGGGTTTCCGCCGCATACATGGCAACTCCTTCCTGCTTCTTGAGGTAGGCTGTCAGGTCGAAATTATCAAGAGTTTGATGGGTGCTGCAGCCTGAAATCAATGCCGCAAATCCGCAGCAAAGCAAGACGTTCAAAGTCGTCAGCCAACCGATGCGCTTGAACCTGGTCTTGACCATAGTCACCCTGAGGAAGGGAACGAGAAACGTTCCGGCCTTACCACTATAAAGCAACCTGGCTTCCGGCTGCAAATGAATAGTCGATAGTTTAGCAGACTTGAATCTGTCACTACTGCCGGTGGCAGGTCAGGGGCGGTGATTTCTCTACCGGTGTAAGAGTTCCGCCTACCATGGTTTTCCTTACTTTCAGATCTTGATCGAGGAAGGCAATATCGGCCAGGAAACCGCTGCCCAGTTGTCCCAGGCTCTGCGCCCGTCCGATGGCGGCGGCGGCATTTGTGGAGGCCATGCGCACTGCTCCGGCCAGGTCGCAGATGCCCCAGTCGATCATATTGACCACAGCCTCATTGAGAATGATGGAGGAGCCCACCAGGTTACCCTGGCTGGTACCGACGGCGGCTCTGTCCGTTACCAGAATGGTGCGGTCCAGCCCCTTTATCTTGACTATCAGTGCGCAAATTTGTGGTGCCAGATGCAGACCATCGGCTATCAGGCAGCAACTGACTCTCTCATCGAGGAGAGCGGCACCCACGGCTCCCGGCTGCCGGTGATGGAGCGGCGGCAGGGCGTTGAAGGTATGGGTCATTAGCCGGCAGCCCCGGGCAAAAGCCCGCTCCGCTTCTTCGTAGGTAGCATTACTGTGTCCGAGGGAGAGGGCCACCTGCTGATTTTGCAAATAGGTCTGGACCGAACCGGCGGGGTCTCCTTCCAGGGCGGCCGTCATGAGCAGTACCTCACGGCTGCCTTCCGGCACCAGTTCCTTGATCACTTCCAGGCTGAGGGGCTGAATATGCTCCACGGGGTGAACTCCCGGCTTTTGCGGGGAGAGGCAGGGACCTTCCAGATGGAGACCGGGCATGCGGGCCAGTCCTCTCTGGTTGCCGGTGTCTCCCAGCCCATGGCTGGTCAGGAAGTCTCTGTGGCGCTTGAGATTCTCCAGAGAGTCGGTAATGAGCGTGGGCAGGAAAGTGGTGACGCCGTGCTGCGCTTGCTCGAGGCGGAGCGCTTCCAACTGGTCGGCGCTTATATCTTGCCAGAAGTTGCAGGTGCTGGAACCGTTCATCTGCAGGTCTATGAAACCCGGTACGGCAATCAATTCGGAAAAGTCCAGCTCTTCAAAGCCCTGAAGATAAGCCTGGGGGACATCAACCGCTGGGGAGCCGTCGGCATCGCTCCTGGCGGCTGAATGCCTGGAAAGGTGAACTATTTTGTCGTCCCGGACGTAGATGCGGTTAAAATCGCTTGCCTCCGGGGTAAATATTCTGGCACACTTGATTACATAGTTCGGCATTTGGAAAAGACCTTCGGCATTCTTGTTGAACAAGCGTTTCAAAGTGCAGCTTGCTCGGCCGACACTCCGGTACGGCTCAAGTAATGGTAACCCCAGGGTATCTTTCCGGCAAACTTCTCCATCGGATACAATTATCCGATGAGAGAGTACTCTAATATCGAGAACTGCCAGTCAATTTAGACTGAGAGGCTAAAAGGGACTATGACCGACGCTAATCCAGGTTCATCCTCCACATCCCTGTCTTCGGTCCAGAACATGGACGTCAATAACCTTGCGGCAAAGCTCCTGGAGCTGCAGGAAGCGCTTGTGCAGTCACAGGAAAAGAACCTGATGTTGACCGCCCAATTGCGGGAGCTTGAGAGAATGGCTCGGGACGGTGAAGATTTGAAGTCGGAACTGGTAAACCAGGGTCTCTTGCTTTCCGACAAAAGTCGGGAGAACAAACAGTTGCATCAGGAACTGGGCCGAATCACCACCTTGCTTGAGCAGAAGCTGCAAGAAGTGGAAGATCTGCGCCTGGCCACCACTGAACTGCAGCATCAACTTAAGACAAGAGAGTCCGAAAGAGACTTGCTGGCTGTTATGCTCAATGAAGCGGAAAACGCTCAGCGCCGGCAGCACTCGGAAGAGCAAGTGCAGCAAGTGGCCAAAGACACCCCGGGCTGGCTGAAAGCCTTCAAGGGTAAGAACCCCTAACTTACTAACGCTATATAGATCACCAGGTTGGAAGAGACAGTGGAAGCAATATCTAAAGACGTTCTTTCTGGCAACAGGAGAGCACTGGCCCGGGCCATTTCCGTGGTGGAAAGCGGCGGAGAGGAAGCCTCTAGCCTGGTGCGGGCCCTTTTCGCCCATACCGGCAGGGCTCACATTATCGGAGTGACCGGCTCCCCCGGTGTTGGCAAGTCGACTCTGGTGGATGCGCTGATCACCGAATGTCGCAAAGAGGATTTGAAAGTCGCCGTTCTAGCCGTGGATCCTTCCAGTCCCTTTACCGGTGGCGCCATCCTTGGTGACCGCATTCGCATGCAGGGCCATACTCTCGACCGCGGCGTCTTCATTCGTTCCATGGCCAACCGTGGGCACCAGGGCGGCGTCGCCCTGGCCACCTATGATGCCGTGCGGATGTTGGAAGCCTCCGGCTATCAGGTAATCATCATTGAAACCGTGGGCGTAGGCCAGTCCGAGCTGGCCATTGCGCAGACGGCAGACACCACTGTACTTGTGCTCATGCCCGGCTCCGGTGACGATATTCAGGCCATCAAGTCCGGTATCATGGAAATCGGCGATATCTTCGTGGTCAACAAGGGCGACTTGCCCGGTGCCAACAAATCAGCCAGCGAGATAACCGCTTCCCTCGAACTCAATAGTTTCAAAACCGATTGGCGTCCGCCCGTCATTGTCTCCATTGCCGAGACCGGTCAGGGTATCGATCAGTTGTGGTCTTCAGTCAAGAACCATAAGAAGTTCCTTGAGCAAGAAGGTTTGCTCGAAAGTCGGCGTCTGGAGCGCATTCAAGCTGAGCTATCCGAGATTGTGGCCGATATCGCCAGACGCAATTTGAAAGAGTCGCTCAAATCCAGCTCGGAAGTGCAAGAAGTGCTTGACGGCATTATCAAGCGAGAGGTCGATCCACACACTGCTGCCCGCAAACTTATCGGCAGCATGTTTGATCAAGTGAGTACTTCCAAGTAAATAGCTATCGCTTCGATATGCGATCGTTCAAGCAGCTTGGATAAATTTCAATAAGCTTGTATCGCCGTAGATATGCCGCATACAGCAGTGCAGGTCGTTTCCTTATGGGATTGTCATAAAATTTTATGGCGGTTGCATATATGGTGCGTATCCCAGCCGGCTTGACGTGGGCATTGCCAGACAATAGGATTACTTTCGGCGGAGCTTTACATAAGTTCTTCTTGCATATAACACAGTTCTTCAGGCGGACTCTCTTCGCATGTCAAAAATTGCCATCATCAGTCAACCAGATCAGGGCGTCTTCATCGATCTCGGCGGTTGTTCGAGCCTGCAAGAAGCGCTTGAGCACTTGAGTTCGACCTTGCAGTCTTCCAATAAGTTCTGGAAGGGTTCGCGCGTCATTCTGGGCATGGGCAATATCGCTCTCAATCAAGCTCAGGCTGCGCAAGTTCTCGCTATCGCCAAAGGCGTGGGTGTTTTCCCCGAAGAGATCTACAGTAAGAACGAAAAGACCAGAGATGCTTTCAGCGAAAACAATGTGAAAGCCTCGTCTGTCAAACCCATGAATTTGCCCAAGGTCAATCTGGAGATTCCTAAAGATCAAATTCCGGAAGCGGAAGCCGAGGAAGGACGGGCAACGGAAGTAACCAGCGTCTCCGTGGTTGAGCTTGAACATGAAACCATGGAAGAAAGCACTGCCGAACTGGAAGAAAAATTGCCGGAGAGCAAGGACGGCACCAAAGAAGATACCGCTACCGCCATTCAAAAGTTGCCCCAGGTGCTCTATGTCAAACAGACATTGCGCTCCGGTCAAACCGTCAGCCACAAAGGCGATCTGGTCATAGTAGGCGACGTCAATCCCGGTGCCGAGATCATGGCCGAGGGTGATATCACCGTCTGGGGTTCTCTAAGAGGCATCGCTCATGCTGGTATCGGTGGTAATACCGAGGCCGAAATCAGAGCCCTCAATTTGCAACCCATCCAAATTCGCATTGCTCACGCCATTGCGCGCTCACCCGATCGCAAGCGCATTACCTATGCCAATGGCACCGGTCCTGAAACGGCGCGAATATTCGAAGGAAAGATTCGCATCACCAAGAATAAGTTTGACTAGATAGTTTTGTTAGCGTCGAAGCAGTACCACTAACTCTTTCGGCAATGTAGGCGGGAAATCCGCGTTAGTGTCAGTATCCCAAAGTATAAGTAGCCACACGAGGATAGTAAATGAGCGGTCGAGTAATCGTAATCACCTCTGGCAAAGGTGGAGTCGGTAAGACCACGGCTTCAGCCAATATCGGAGTTGCGCTTGCCACAAGCGGTGCTTCGGTAGCCCTGGTCGACATGGATATCGGACTCAGGAATCTGGACATCCTGATGGGTCTGGAAAACCGAGTCGTATACAACCTTGTCGACGTAGTCGAGGAGCGTTGCAAATTACGACAGGCCCTGGTCAAGGACAAAAAGCTCCCCAACCTGAGCCTTTTGCCTGCCGCCCAGACGAGAGACAAATCGGCAGTTGACGCTGACCAGATGAAAGCTCTCTGCGAAGAATTGAAGAGCATGTACGATTTCGTGCTGGTGGACAGTCCCGCCGGTATCGAACAGGGTTTCCAGAACGCCGTCGCCGGTGCCGAAGAAGCCATCGTCATCACCACCCCTGAAATGTCCGCCGTCAGAGACGCCGATCGCATTATCGGTTTGCTCGAAGCGCGTAAGGATGAAATCAAGGAATATCGCCTGGTTCTCAACCGTTATCGCCCCACCATGGTGCAAAATAACGACATGATGAGCGTGGACGACGTACTTGAGATCCTCTCAGTGAAACTGCTCGGCGTTGTGCCGGAAGACGAAGAAATCATCGTCTCCACCAACAAAGGCGAACCGGTCTCGGGCACCGATAACGTGCGCTCCGGTCTTGCCTACCGCAACATCGCCAGACGTATTCGCGGCGAGGAAGTCCCGATCATGGATCTGGAGGTTAAGAACCCCAGTTGGATGAGCAGGATTGTCAGTTTCTTCAACCCCACAGTCAGGGTTTAAGGAGGCCAATCATGCAATTACGTATATTCGAATGGTTCTCGCCGACCAAACATGATGGTGCCCGTTCCACAGCCAAAGACCGCATGCGTAATATGCTCACGCATGACCGTCTGGAGCTTCCGGCCGGTCGCCTGGAGAGTCTGGAAGAGGAACTGGTAGCGGTTGTATCGCGTTATTTTGAACTCGATAAAGACACAACCCAGTTCGATCTGCAACAATATGAGCGTCGGACTTCGCTAATCGCGAACTTCCGCCTGCTCAGATCAAAGTGCTAAGGGCTAACAAACTCTTGTTGGTTAGTTCCTTGGGGATTGGTTTATGACCACCCAGACCCTGGACAATCTAAATTTCATTCCCTCCGCTCTGAGGACCATACTTCGTGCCTTCCAAGGTATCGATTTCTGGCTCCTCGGAGCGACCGCCTTTCTAATAATGGTGGGTCTGAATGTGCTGCACTTTTCTCAGCACACCCAGGGTTATTTCGATAAGCAGTTGCAATATATGTGGGCTGGGCTCGCTTTGAGTCTGGCCGTTTCGCGTATTCCATACAAGCTCTGGACCAACAAATACATGGTCAGCTTCTTGTATCTGCTCAATCTGGCTTTACTTGTGGCGGTCATGTTGAAAGGGCACTCCGCCCAGGGGGCGCAGCGTTGGCTGGCCCTTGGACCTATTACCTTGCAACCTTCGGAAGTAGCCAAGCCCATAGTGATCTTCTCCCTGGCGGCCTGGCTGAGGCGCTTTCCTATCAATTCTTTCTTCGACATATTCAAGATACTGATCATCCTGGGACCACCGGCCGTGCTTGTATTCAAGCAGCCCGACCTGGGTACTTCTTTGACCTTCGGGGCGGTCTTTCTGGGGCTTTCTTACTGGGCCGGTGCTACTATCACCGACATCCTGGTTTTGATAAGTCCGCTCATAAGCCTCATCTTGAATGCCGTCAACAAAGAATGGTGGCTCTACTTCCTGGGCGCTCTTTTCACCATATTGCTTTTCTTCTGGCGCCGCCTGGACTTCAAGCTCTGGCTTCGGCTTCTGCTCATCATCGCCATTGTCGGTGCCAATTACGGTTTCGGGGTGGCGCGCCCTCATCTCTGGGGTGTCCTCAAGGAATATCAACAGAAACGCCTGACCAGCTTCGTCAATCCCTACGACGACCCCCGTGGTTCCGGCTATCACATTTTGCAAAGTCTGATTGCCATTGGTTCCGGCGGCGTAGCCGGGGCCGGTCTCGGGCACGGCAACCAGGCCCAGGGTGCCTTCATACCGGAGCGCCATACCGACTTCATCTTCGCCGTTATCGGCGAAGAGCTGGGCTTTAAAATTTGCGCTCTGATCGTGCTTGCCTACGGCGTCATTTGTGTGCGGGCACTCTTCATCGCCTTGCAATCCAGAGGTGATCCAGCCGGGGCGGCCATAGCCATCGGTCTCATGTGCATGTTTCTCTTCCACTCTTTCATCAATATCGGCATGACCATCGGCATCATGCCTGTAGCCGGTGTGCCCCTGCCTTTCCTCAGTTACGGCGGCACGGCCCTCATTGTCGACCTGGTATCCATAGGACTCTTGCAGTCAATCTACTACCACAACCCCAAGGAGCAAAAGGACATCTGGGGTTAATCTCTTGTGGGCTCGAGGTATGGATTCTTGGCTCCATTGATGAAGGCAGTTACAGCACTTTTTCTCGTGGCGGCCTTCTCAGCCCTCCTGTTTAGGCCTGCGGCGGCCTCTCAGACAGACGTCAAGGCAGTTCTGCAAAAGCTTGACCAGCTCATGGAGCGGGAGAACTTCGCCGAGGCCCTGCCGCTGGTCAATTCGCTTTTGAAGACCCATCCGGGTAACGCTCGCGCCCTGAGAATCAGAGCCGACATCTATAGCACCACAAAGAAATATAAGCTGGCTTTGCGTGACTACGACAGACTCTTAGCCAAACCGGTGCCCCAGGGCAAGGATTACATCCACCGGGGCACTGTTTATCTGACCATGGGTGATCTGGTCAGGGCAGAAGCCGACCTTTTGCGGGGCATTGAATTGGAACAGGCAAGCCCGCCCGCCTACCGAAATCTGGCCGAGATCTATTTCAAGCAGGGCAAGAAAAAGGAAGCGGAAGCCGTGCTTTCTAAGATGGTGGCGGCTTATCCTGAGAACCTGAAGACCTGGCGATATAAGGGCGAAATTGACCTGCGCAACGGCAACGGTAAAGCCGCCCTGGCTGACTTTGACAATTGCATCAGGCTTTCCCCCATGAGCCATGTTTACTACCTGCAAAAGGGCGACGCGCAGATGCTCCTGAAAGACTACAAAGGGGCTCTTGCAACTTATACCAAAGCCCTGGAGATGGAGCCCTTCGAAGTAGAAGAAGTCTATTTAAAGCGGGCAAAGGCCTATGAGAAACTGGGCATGCTTAAAGAAGCTGCCGCAGATAGAGCCAGGCACTGACTCAAGGGCTCTTGCTACCTTCGGCGGAAAGTTGCTTGAGTCTCTCGAGGTGAGCTTTCAGAAGTTGTACTCTGACACTGGGCTCAGCTCTTTTTTCGTCGCCCCTAGAGAATATGGCAATGCTGGAGCTTGTTCTCCGTATTGTCTTCTCTAGGAATTTGTCCCGCCACTCTCGGCTCGAAGAGAGGAAGTTGTATTGATGATCCAGTTCGGCCTTTTGCAGGCGCTCCCGCTGCTCTCTATTCAAGGAGTCCAACTTCTCACCGGTTTCCACTTCGAACCTCAGCCCATAGGCCCAGTTGTTTGTTACCCCACAGAGCCTTTCGAAGCAATCCAAATAAGCAAGCACATTGATTTTATCCCCGGCTTGGGCCAGTTCTTTTGCTAAATCCAGGCTCGGCCCGAAAGATTTGGTTTGGGGCGAGGCTATGTCTATGGCCGACTGGCGCAGGTGCCGGGCGGCAGCCTCAACATCATTTTCCTTCAAGGCAATACGCCCCAGAACTGTATGAGCGCGGTTAACGGCATTGCCATAGTTCCAGTTGTCTCTGTACTTTTCTGAAAGCGCGAGCAGTTCTCTTGCCGCTTCCCCAGCCCTCTGGTAATCCCCGGCGGCAAAGGCAAGTTCTGTGAAATTGGTCAAACTGTAAAACAAGTCTTCGCCCCGGCTGCCTTTCAATAGCTTTTCAGATTGGCAGTAAGCATCTTCTTCATGACCGTCCCAGAGGCTGTAGAGCAAAGCCAGTTGTTTTCTTATCTCTTGAGCGGCAGGCTTCTTCTTAAGGGCCTTGAGAAGGCACTGTTCAGCCAGCTCTTTGTCATGGTGCAGGAAGAAATGGGCAGCATTGGTGAGCACCTTAATGTGGTTTGGCTTCAGTTCAATCTGTCTTAGCCATAAGACTTTCACGCTTTCATAGTCTTCATCTTCTTTGTGCGCTGAAGCGTATGGTAAGCCGGCGACGGCATGGTCACTGTGATGGCTGACGATATATTTGATGTGGTTTAGACGTTTGCGGCGGCTCTCCTCATTAACTATGTTGTTGGACCAGTACTTCCCTAGAAGCAAAAGGCGCAGTCTTAAATTTCCCGGCTCCTTAACAAGCCTCCCTTCTAATTCCTCAACCTGCTGGTCGCTCAGACCTTTGCCGGAGAGGCACAAATTGATGGCATAGCCGTTTTGAAAGGGCGGCAGGGAACCCAATAAATCTAGGATGCGGAGATAGATTTTCTTCTTGAAGCTTGCCATAGTTTCTAATTACTTCTCTCGTCCAACCTGCACCTTTGGCTCCCATGAAACCTGATCTTACCCCCATTTCATAGCGCACTCACGTTGTTTTCACAGGCAAGCAATTAGAGTGAAGCAGTCTTTTAACTCTCTATGAACCTTTGGGATTCATTTTTCTTGGGACGAAATATGGCTAAAGATCTAGCTGAAAGACCACAAGACCAGGTTGATTGCCAGGCAGAGTTCAGCCGGGCCGGGATAGAGCCTGCCGGAGTTTGCGATACGTCCTACAGCAGCCTGTTTGCCGAGTTTGCCCGCACGCGCACATTATCTGAGCCGGAGCGCAATCAGAAGTTGGCTGAACGACTGAAGGTGTTGGAAGAGAGCCCGATGGAGCCGAATGCTAAATTGGCAGGCTTCGCCGATGCCATGAGAGAGCGTATGAATAGCGGTCTGGGACCTACCCGATTCATTTCTGAGTCGCGGCTGAATTCACTGGAGAGAAAGCTTGCCAGCCAGGGTTTTGTCTTTTCTCCCTGGGGAGAATCGGCTCGCAAGGCTTTGCATTCCGGCATAAAGGATATCGGAGAGCTTTATGCAAATAACAATGGTTTTTCTGAGGATGGTCGCATTTATCCCCAGGATTTGAGTAGATTGGCTGCCGGACCGATGCGCACGGAAATGCAGATAGCAAGAGAAGTCTATGGTCGTACCGTAGACGCCGTTCACCTGGTGGGCGTAGGTGTCAGTCAAGCTCTGGGTGACCCCTGGGGAGTTTCCGGTTACATACTGGCCTCACAAGTGAGCAATAGAATTGGTCGTTATGTCGTAGACAAAAGCGATTCATACTTCGCACCCGGCCGTCGGCAGCGCTGGGAGCGCATCGGCGACAGCATTCAATTTATGGGACCATCAAATCACAAGCCGCTGTACAGACCGGATGTCCCCCGCTATCAAGTAAACAAGGAATTACTTACCCCCAGGGATTTCTGGCCTAACTGAGATTCTCCATACGGGGCATATTGATTCAGGAACGGTTCTGCTTGCTTTTTATTAGGAGCACTGCCTTGACTGAGGAAAAGCCGACGATTACCGCACCGGAAGTTCGCCTGGTAGAGGTGGATGGAATTACCGGTTTACGTGTGGGCGAGAGTTTTGATGAATTCCGCATAGAGAAGCTGATAGGTCGCGGCGGCCTCAGCGAGGTTTACCTTGCCGATGACACACGCACCAACACGCAGGTGGCACTAAAGTTTCTCCTGCCTGAGCGACTTTCGGACCTGATTTCCTGCGAACGCCTGAGGAAGGAAGCCCGGTCGATTATGTCTTTGCGCCATCGCAACATAGTCTCGGTGTTCGACATTCGAGAAAATGAGAATACCGGCCCATTTATTGTCATGGAACTGCTGGAAGGCAAAAACCTCTCCGAGTACTTGCCCCTTGCTCCTATTGCCGCCCTCGAGATCTGTTCTCAAATAGCCGATGCTCTGTCCTATGCCCACGGCTGCGGCATGATACACCGGGACATAAAGCCCTCCAATGTGATGCTCTTGCCGGACGGTTCGGTGAAGCTGGTTGATTTTGGATTGGCCAAGGTGTTTGAGCCGGAAAATCCCAAACATATTCCTCTCACTCGTACCACCGAACTGGTGGGAACGCCGCTCTACATGAGCCCTGAGCAGTGCTTCGGGCAAGACCTTGATGTCCGTAGCGACATCTATCAGCTGGGCTGCTTGTTATATCAATGTCTGACCGGGCTGCCGCCCTTTCAGGGCAGCAACTCTTTTGAGGCCATGTTCAAGCATGTTTCTCAGGAAGCCAATTTTGGCGACTTACCGGCGCCGGTAGTGAGTGTTCTGAGGCGCGCCATGAACAAGAATCCAGGCGAGCGATTTCAGGACATGTCGGCAATGGCCCTGACCATAAGAGAAGCAATGGAAGGGAAAAATTCGGCTTTTATGGACGGAACGGCTAAGAAGTTGAGCCTGGCGCTGGTTGGTATTCCTTGCGCTTTGTTGGCTCTAATCTTTGTTCTTGTTGTACTGCCTCTCACCCAGTCTGGAAATGATTCGTCTATGGCTCCCATGAGCCCGGAGCAACTCATGGCCAAGCGCTACTATGACCAGGGTGTGGATTATAAATTGAAAGGTTGGACAGAGCAGTCTCGCCTGGCCTTGCAGCAGGCCATCAAGATCGATAAGGGGCAGATAGGCTTCAAGGCCCTCAGTTACTTAAGATCTCATTTGCCCGCCCACCCGGTCTCTCAGGATGCCGAGCAGCTCAATATCCGGGCTTATCGCCTGCGCCACAGCGACAACGATAATAAGGGTGCTGAAAGGGTTTTCAAAGAGTGCATCGCGCTTTATCCTGATTTCGAATGGCCCTATTCCAATCTCGGTGATCTTTATGTTGAGCTTGGAGAGCCTGAACGAGCCCTACCACTGCTTGAGAAAGCCGTGCAAATAAATCCCTTTTACACCAATGCCCTCAGGCATCTATCCGAAGCGCACAGTAAGTTAGGTCACAGAGAAAAAGCGATTAAGTATATGGAAGATGCTGTAGAGTCAGACCCCAGTGATCTTGAGCTAAAGGAAGAGCTGAGTGAACTCTTGCGCTCCCAAAAGAAGGGGATGTGAAAGCCTGATCTCACTAAGGCTTCGGCTTGCGCTTGAGAAAGGGGCTGGTGGTGCGTTCTTTTACTACTTCGGTAGTGGTTTTGAGCGATTTCTCAAAGCCTCTGTCAGGGTCTAAATAGGGCGTAGCCGCAACTCCATGGGCTAAAAGCAGCCGCAAGAGTTGTCCCATTTCCCTCACTTCCGGCTCCCGATTGGTTTCCATTGTGCGCAATGCGCTTTTCAAGACGGCTGTCTGCCCTTCATCCTTAAGGCAGGCATCGACAATATCTATCAAGTCGGGTCTGGTGGGCAGGTTTTTCAGAAGCCTGTGAATAATCCAGGCGGAAAAATTATCCAGGTAGGGCCCGAAATACTTGAGGCTGCGCTGCGGGTGTTGAAAAGCCGGGGTGCCCGATTCAAGGGATTGAGAGCGGGCCAGCTCCGGCACGTACATGGCGTCATAGTCTACGATCTTGAGGTCGTTATCCACCACCATCAAATTGTCGAAGCTCAAGTCACCGTGGGCGATGCCTTGCAGGCGCATCGTTTTAACCAGGTCGGCGAAGCGATCGGCAAGAAAACTGGCAGTAGCCTCATTTACCCTGGTTGCTCTCAGTTGATTGATAGTGCGCCCCTTGAGCCAGTCCATTTTTAGAGCCGGGCACCACTGTCCGTTAATTTTGATGCCGCGGCTCAGATAATGCACCTGGGCGCCGTAGGGTCTGATACCACCCTTGAGGGCGTTTTTGATGGCTTCATAATGCTGCTCCCTTTCCGGCACATGATGCAGGAAGCACTTGAGCGCAATTTCTCGATCTTCACCCACGAAATGGTAAACGCGGGAATTTTTGCCCACGGCGGTATCTTCCAGGTAGCAGAAGGAATTGAGCAACTCCCGGTCTTCGAAGTTGGAGGCGTCTTTGACGGCTTCGTTGAAATCGCGGAAAGTGCCGTAGGAGAAGCCTCGACTGGTTGTGGGGGCGGCCGAACCTTCAGCTTTGGGGTTGTTCCTTTCTTCCCTCGCTTTTATCCAGACCGGCACCGTGCTGATGGCCGGCAAGGGAGCCAGATCGATAGGAGTAGTTAGATGTTCGCTGATGGTGGGAATCTCGGAAAGCGGCTTCTCGCAGAAGGAGCGCAGCAGTTTGCTTGTATTGCGCACTTCGGCGTGGGCACTGCTTTCCAGCAGGGAGAAGGCATAGGAGTTGAAGGGATTACCAAAGTCTTCCTGGCGGAAGAGCAAACATTCATCCCCACCGGCCAGTTTATGCCAGAGACTGGTATCCAGGCTGAGGCAGTGAAGGGAGGCAAAAATCACCCAGGCCGAGAAATTATCCATATGGGCGCCGTAATCGCGCTTCAGACGCCGGGGATGCTGGTAGTTATGGTGACCGAGTTCCAGGCTCTCCAGTTCTGCCAGGGTGTCCACATAGAAGACATCGTAGTCCACCAGTCTGATGCGGTCCATATGCACCAGAATGTTGCCGTGCTGCAGGTCCATGTGGGCAAGACCGGCACCGGCCATGGTAGCAAGGAAGTCTTTGAAGTCTTTTTTGACATTGGCAATTCTAGCCGGGAATTGGATATTGGAGAGGATGTAATTCTCCAGGGTTTCCCCTTCTATCCATTCCATTTTGACGATGGGATACCAGGCCCCCAGGGCCTTCACCCCCTGTTTGATATATTCGAATTTGCAAAAATAGCGGCTATTGAGGGCTTCCAGCGCCTTCTCAATGGCTTTGTAGCGCAAAAAATGATCCTGGTGCCAGTGAAAACACTTCACGGCCCAGGCCTTATCATCTTTGACCACACGAAAAATAGAGGCGGCATTGCCGGTGATGGCTAGCGGCAGCCCCTCGTGGTTACAGTCGACGACGCTATCAATCAGGTCATCATCGGCAAAGCAAAGACCGGTGTCCCTGAGCGCCTCTACATAATCCCGCGTGTTTGGCCAGGGCATGAACTCAAGCTCCGCCGCAAGTAACTGCACGCAGCAATTATATAGCTACATAGAACGACCTGCCGACTAAAGCAGGTTTTCAATATCCTTTTCCAACTCCTCAGGTTTGACATTGGGAGCGAAGCGCTTCACCATGGTTCCATCTTTGTTGACCAGGAACTTGGTGAAATTCCATTTGATGGCTTCACTGCCGAGCATACCCGGTGCTTCTTCCGTCAAATATTTGTAAAGAGGGTGGGCATCCTTGCCATTGACATCGATCTTCTCGAACATCTGAAAGTCGACGCCGTAATTGCGGCTGCAGAAGGCGCCAATTTTGGCACTGTCTCCCGGTTCTTGCCCGCCAAACTGATTGCAGGGGAAGCCAAGTACCGCCAGCCCTTTCTCCGCGTACTTCTTGTTGAGGGCTTCAAGTCCGGCATACTGGGGGGTAAACCCGCATTCAGAGGCGGTGTTGACGATCAGCATTACCTTGCCCTTGTACTTTGAGAACTCAATCTCATTACCATCAAGAGCGCTGGCTTTAAATTCGTAAATCTTGCTCCCGTCCACTTTGTCATTCTCCTTCTTCGCCTGCCCGGCGAAGCTCAAAAGTCCCGCTAGTGCGCCTGCGGCTAGTATTGCCGTCAAAACTGTTCTTCTGCTCATCTTTACCTTTGCTCACCGCAGCTCAGTTTACCTAATGTTAGAAGAATGAACTGTCTTTATGAAAAGGGTGTGAACAAGGCGCTATCATTTAATGGTTTCCTGTGAATACTTGAGTGCATTTGCTATGAGCATCAAAGAGAAGATTTCCGCTGATTTGAAAGACGCCATGAGAGCCAGAGACCAGTTGCGTCTCGATACATTGCGTTCGGTGCTTTCTGCCTTCACCTACAAGAAGGATGCTCTCGGCAGAGAGCTTACCGAGCAAGACGAACTGGATGTTTTGAGCAAGCTGGTCAAACAAAGAGCCGACTCTATTGAACAGTTCGGCAAAGCCGGTCGGCAGGAACTGGTGGAGAAGGAAAGCAAGGAAAAGGAAATTATCACTGCTTATCTGCCCGCCCAACTCTCCGAAGCGGAAGTACGGGAGAAGATTAAGGCTATTGTTGCCGGTCTGGAGCCTGGTCAGGCCAATCAGGGTGCCGTGATGAAGGCGGCCATGCCGCAGCTCAAGGGCCTGGCCGATGGAAATCTGGTCAAGAAAATTGTCGGTGAAGTGCTGGCCGGTTAGTAGCGGACTGGTTCATTTCCTCATGTTGAGGCTGTAGCAATTGAACGAAAGTGCTCTCCTCGCTGCCTGATAAACACTGGAGCGGGCCGCGCAATTTGTTCCAGTGATTTGTCTGTTCGAAAGGGAACGGTTTCGGGCTGGGTGTTTTTGCCTGTCCAAAAGTAGGCTTTTGAGGTTTCGGATGGTGGGTATAATCCGTACGCCACTTTTGGACGGGTTTGATGGCACGAGTTTTTGCATATTGTAGGGTTTCAACCGCTGACCAGAGCCCTAAGAATCAGGCTCTTGAGATAAAGGCGGCGGGCTTCAAGGTTGAAAGTCGCCGGCTGATTGAGGAAAACATCAGCGGCTCAGTGGCGGCCACAGAGCGCCCAGGCTTCATGAAGCTGGTGGATAGGATGGAGAAGGGCGACGTCCTGGTGGTCACCAAGCTTGACCGCCTGGGGCGAAATGCAATGGATGTGCGTGCGACTGTGGAACTTCTGGCCGGACATGGCGTGAGGGTTCATTGTCTGGCTCTCGGAGGGGTGGATTTGACCAGCGCTGCAGGGAAGATGACCATGCAGGTGATTGCCGCCGTTGCCGAGTTCGAGAAGGACCTCCTGGTAGAGAGAACTAAATCTGGCATAGCGAGGGCCAGGGCCACCGGCAAGCAGTTTGGTCGGCCGCCATCGTTGGACCAGGCGGAGCGCAAGGCGGTGCTGAAGAGATTGAGGGCTGGTGTCGCCGTGGCCGAGGTAGCTCGGGAGTTCAATACATCCAGGCAGACGATTCTGCGGGTACGGGACTCGGTCCTTGGCCGCTAGCAAAAACTGTCCGCCGAGGGCCAAGTCTGTTGTCGACTTCCCGGTTTGCACCTGTCTGTCTTTGAAGAGATGATAAGGAAGGTGGCGTTGCCGCGAGGGTGTCCATAAGCGCTAAGCCAATAAAATCAGGCTTTTGGGGTTTCTTGTCGTCTCGATCGTAATAATAGTAGTAATAGTAAAGAAACTATTACTATCGTACAATGCCAAAAGCATCACAGAGGGCTCAGCAATGACCAGGGGACCGAACATCGACCAGGGCGAACTATTCGAGGTCGCCGATGGGCTAGCAGCTGAGGGAAAAGAAGTAACGGCTTTGGCGGTGCAGACTGCGCTTGGCCGCGGTAGCTACACCACAGTCTACAAGTACCTGGAAGCCTGGCGGGCCTCTCGACCGGCACCGTTGGCGCCGGTCTCCTTTCAGATGCCGGACCAGGTGAAGAACATCTTTGCTGGTGCCTGGCGCATGGCACTGATGGAATCGGCGAAGGAAACTGAAGCCGTGAAGATTAAGGCGGCAGAAGACCTCAAGAATGCTGCCGCTCAGCTTCAGGGCGCCCTGGAGGCTATTGAGAAACTGGAGCTGGCGGCAGAAGCTTCCGCAACTGAGATTGCCTCACTGAAGGAAAGCGCCCAGCAAAAACAGACGGCGCTTTCTAAGGCTGAATCTGAACTATCTGCTCGCACTGCTGCAAGTGAAGAACTCCGCCGACAGCTTGTGGACCGTGAGGGCGAGAATGCTCGCCTGCGCGAGGAACTTGCCAAAGGGCGAACTGAAAGAGATTTGGCCGTGAGAGAGGCGGCCGAACTCAAAGGCAAAATGACCGCAATCGTCAGTCAGAACGATGCTCTTTTGAAGCGCGTCGGCAAGAGATAATAGGCTCTGAGGTGGCATGGTTGTGCCTACCGGCAAGTTAAACGGTGCAAATTCTGACCAGCGTTTGTTTTCACAGATGTTTTTGTGACTTTCAACCTTCCGCGCCTAAGATCAACGAGAATGCGCGATGTCATTTTTGCTACAACTGCGGTTTCTGACGTCTGAAAAAAGTTCTTCTTTCGGCATGAGTAGGTACTCTCAGAGCGATTAAAGCTTGTTCTCATGCAAAACAGTTAGGTGCCAATGCCTGAAACTTGGTACTTTTCCAATCCCACTCCAATATTCGGCACTTTCCACTTTTGATGTTTAACTTGCCGCTGAACCCAGCTTCGCCACCTCAGAGCCTACAAGTACCTGGAGGCTTGGCTGGCTTCTCGTCCGGCACCGATGATGCCGGTCTCCTTTCAGATGCTGGACCCGGTGAAGAACATATTCGCCGGTGCTTGGCGCATAGCGTTAACGGAATCTGGCAAGGAAACTGAAGCCGTGAAGGTTAAGGACCTCCCCACTGCCGCTCTGTTTCAGGGCTCCCTGGAGGCTATTGAGGGCTCGCACTAATCGATTTCTGGCAAAACTCTTGGATTCGGAATGGCTTGGTTGACCCATCTAATAATTCAGAAACTGCCGGATTTTCATTTTTTGCAACAGAACCATCTTGTATGATAAGAAGTGCGGTTTAACGGCTCTAGATTAGCTCAATGAGAACAGCGGCATGAAAAAATACGAATATGGAGATCTTGTTGATTGTGTTGTCACAATGAAACTAGGAGACCGACCAAGATATAAAGTAACCCTTAAGGATATGGGGTATACAAATGGAGTTCTCATTTGCAAAATCCCTCTCAGTATAGGTGAGGAAGTGGTCGGCACATTTGGTGCTTCAGATGACCGGCACTTTCTTCTGTATGTAGATCAGGTCGAAGTTGCACGATTGAGAAAGCTGCATGAAGAACGCGAGAATAATCACCATTAGCGATGGCTATCCGTGCAAAGTCGAGTCCGTGTAGTTTATTCTTCGAGTAGAGTGATGCGGCTTCAACAGTTTTAGCGAAACCCATTTAAATAGGCACACTTCCAGACTTTGACCTGCGCTGAAGAAACGAATAATTGACTTCCGCGAAAATTTAGGGAGCCTGATGATAATGAAAATCTAGGTTTTGATAGTGAGTCGCCTTTATGAGCACCGCCTGCAATAGAGTAGCTGCGCGTTTATGTTTTTCGCTCTGTTGAAGATGGAGTTGTACCAAACTCACAAGAGAGCGCACGCTTGTAGGGAGCTGACTATCTCTGCCACGCGCCAAAACCTGCTATGCGAACTTAGATTCGCCGCTCCGGAAAAGTGCGCTGGCTCATCGTATCGCTCTTCTTGTAGCTCAAGGTCAACCTGTAACTGTAGAGCACAAATTACCTCGGTGACTCCGTGCAAACGGGCGACCCTGGATTCTTAAATTAGAAGCTGATAAATTGGTTTGGCTTGCTGATCGCGAGCCACTTGGGCAATTAGGCGATCCATAAACAAACATACATCAAGATAGTCTTGACAGGCTAACCACGAACGGTGGGAATGTCTCTAGAAATCTGGTAGGTTTTCATCTATCCAACGATCAAATCTATCTGGTCTCCTTCTTTCGTGGCCGGTGCCTCCATGCTTGTTCCAGGGTTGGCAATCCAGATCGCACCATTCAAAGCAATGTGCCAACCAACCTAAGCTGTGGTTATGCTGCTCGTGCAGGCGCTTACAAAAATCATGACAGTCCCGGGCGTCTTGAAGATTTGGAGGCACCTCGCCTGGCGGTATGAACAGTTTCTCACCAGGGTCATACTGTGGTTCTTCGCCTCCAAGCGATAAGGCTAACAAAAGTGCAATAAGCCAAGGCGGTAATCCTGCACCTGCTTTTGGCGCAGTTTGTGCAATTGGTGGTCTCGAAATTCTTGGCGCCGGTGTCCGAGGTTCAGCCACAGCCTGCGGACTCAAGCCATTCGAATCCGTGTACAAGCTGGGAGCATTTTTTACATACGCGTAGCAGTTCGCATCACCACTAACACCTGCTGGATCACGCGACAGCCATCTGCTCTGCGTCGGGCTGTAGCTTCTAAAAGTAGTGAGGTTCAACCCACTCGGTCCATGTGAGTAATAGCCTGCAAACCCAAAGTCACTAAATTGAGCCCCAATTGAGTAGCTCGAACGACCAAATGGGTCGAATGAGTTCTGAGCCAGAATAGCGCCACCAGAGCTGGTCACTTCCAAAATGGAACCCAAATGTTCCTTAAGGAAAAATCGAGATGAGGCATCGCTTGTCTGACCATAGGAAAAGAACTTCTTGGTTAATGCACCCGTGCTGTCTCTCTCTTCGCGACGCCTGCCTGCACACCAGACAAACTGACTAGTATTTGTTATAGAACCATTTACAACTTCCAATATTTTGATGTTTCGACCATTTGCATCATATGCAAACTGACTACTATTCCCAATCCCGGGGTAATTTATCTTTATCAGCCTATTCTCGGCATCCCACTCGTAGGTATTGGTCCCGTCGCTGGTCATGTTTCCATTGGCATCGAAGGTGGGGGAGGCGCTGCTGGAGCCCTTTGTCGAAACCTTGTAGTTCTGACTGACAGTCGTGTTGGAACCATCCGTTACGGATACTGGAACTGAGTCGGAACCACTAGAAAGAGAAGCGTTTTTCCTAAATGTGAGTGTATTCGGGAGAGAAGCGGCGTTGCCGTCTACGGATGCCGATTTGAGGGCTTTATTAGAGCTTCCTTGGAATCTGGTTGGACCTCCGGCGGCAATGCTGGTCAGCTCGTTCAGATTGTTATAACCATACAGATTAGCGCTTGTTGAGGGCGCCAGGGAAACGGTTTCGATTGCTCCACCGCTCAGGCTAGATGTATAGGATGTAGCGGGAGTTGAGGCAGAGAGAATGTTTATTACCGTGCCGCTGGAGGTGGCGCTCAAATTTATCCCTTGCAGGTCGGTGTCGGCATTCAGAGCTGCGGCGATGTTTGTCGCTATGGTGGTTAGCTTGTCGCTGGAACCGACCGTTTAGCTTATGGCTTTCGAGCCGCCTGATAGTTGAGCGTCGTATACGTTGACGGTGAAAATGGAAGGACGAAAGGTGACTCTAGCAGTCTTGCCAGTATTGCACAAAATAAATGGCATACTCCATTTCCGGAACAGACTCCAATTTTAGTGTTCTACCTACCGGAACAAACGCCCCACTCTCTATCACCGGTTCTACCTGGTATTTTCACATTGAAAATACCGTGGGTAGTATGAAGAGATAATCTGTGAGCTCTTTCTAGTGTCAAACGTTTATAAGGAGCATCCTCGTTCCAACCTTCCGGTAGTCTTCCGTACTCATCCCGATTGAGCCACCTTCCGAACTTTGAACTATACCACCTAAAAACCGAGAGATTTAGTCCACTTCTAAAATGGGAGTAGTACCCACCAAATCCACCAAACGAATTGTCTATACCACTCAGTAAGCTTCTCGTTCCATAGAGATCATGTTGACCACAGTCGACACGGCCGCGGCTGAGACACCGATGCCGGTCAAGACACTGTCGCCATTAAGCATGGCCGCTATGCCCGTGGCAACAGAAGCAAGCGCGTCTCCGGTCTGCACGGTGTAGGTGTTAGCTTTAGAGCCGCCGGAAAGTCCTGCGTCAAAGACCGTGACGGTCAGGGTGCCTCCTGCCGCTATCGTTCCTCCCATTGCCGCCGTCTACACTCCATTGGGCGGAATATTGAGAGCGACCACTTCCGTGGCAGTGCTATTGGTAGAAGCTCTGTAAGTGGTTTCGATTGGCGAATTGGAGTTGAGTGTGATGACCTGTCCTGAAGCCGTTGCACCGACTGCAATCGCTTGAAGACTGGCGTTAGCATTAATAGCCGAAGCCAGAACCGCAGCTATGGTTGCGGGAGTGTCGCCGGATTACACGGTATAGGGTATTGCCTGGAGCCCGCCGGTCAGACCGGTGTCATAGGCTGTCAGGGCTATTTCGTCTCCGGCTGTGACTGTGCCGGAAATGGCGGCAGTCTGGGGTACGTTCTGATTTATCGATAGCGTCATCGTCTCGGTAGCTCCATTGCTCTTTGACTGCGAGTAGGTTGTGGCTGCTTGAGAGTTCGACTTTATCGTTATCGCCGTGCCGACTGAAGTGACGCTTACGCCTATGGCAGCGAGGCTCGTGTCGGCGTTGATAGCCGCGGTGAACCCAGCAGTGATTGTCTGCATAGTGTCGGCAGCAAGAACGATATAGGGGACTGCCTTCAGCCCACCAGCCAGAGCCTGGTCTCTGAACTATGCCTTGACTGCTGAGAGAATCCGGTGTTATTCTCCGCAGAGCACTTGTTTCAGAACCTATCTCCTGAAAAACTCTCCTCCATTATATGACACTTAAACTCGACAAAGTGCTCGCAGCAGATCCTGCCGCCAATTCAAACCAAACGGATTGTTTACGAGCCCATCCTCTATTTCTTCAAAGCCTAACCAATTCGGCATATAAAGCAACACTGCCTGTCCACAAGTATTTTTGCCGGGCGTAGAAAGGCTAACCTCTTCGTAACACTTTCTGGTTCGATTGACGAAAGGTCAATTTTGAATTCTTATGAAATCTCAGTGATGAGAAATTAGGGTTTGTCCCCGTCAAAAACAAGCTGCTACTGCTTCTAACTTCATACAATGCTTCTATCAGGCTTAGCTGAATTGCCCCCGGCTCTGCCAGGCGCTAACAAAATCAAATCTATGTAAGAGTCATAGCCACGTTCCGAGCTGTCTTAAATTAAGATCGCACCTGCTGGACAGACCAGAGCAGCGGTTCGAACATGCAATAATAACTACATACTGTTGCTTTATAGGCGTTAGAAACACGTTGAGCACATCCCGATATTCTACAAAGTTGGCATGCTCACACCGGCTTGGCGCGATTGCACTCTTAGCGGCACTTTGTACTGTATGTAATGCAGCTCAGTCGAAAGAAATCTGCCAGAAACCGCTCAATGAACGGGACGGTATGGTCTGGATTCCAGAAGGCACCTTCTGGATGGGATGCAATGAACCAGAAATCGATGATGCAAAACCGGTACACAAGGTGCACCTCAATGGATTTTGGATCGACAAAACGGAAGTCACAAATGAAGCATTCGCGAAGTTTGTCAAAGCTACTGGATACAAGACTGTCGCCGAAAGCAAACCCAAGTCGAGATCTATTCCACCAGTTCCGGCTGAACTGCTCATTCCTTATGCCCTTGTTTTTGCGCCCCCGCCTCAGTCCGTGGACAAAAGCAATCACTGGCAATGGTGGAGGCGAGTGCCTGGTGCTGACTGGCAGCACCCAGAAGGACCGAACAGTAATTTAAACGGAAGAATGAACCATCCGGTTGTGCACATCGCATGGCAAGATGCGAATGCTTATGCTAAGTGGAGTGGTAAACGCCTTCCGACGGAAGCAGAATTTGAATACGCGGCACGCGGCGGACTAGATAGATGCAAATACAGTTGGGGCCAAAACTTAAAACCAGGCGGTAAATGGCAGGCGAATATTTGGCAGGGCGAATTTCCAAGCCAGAACACCAGAGAAGATGGCTTCGATGGAACTGCACCTGTCAAGTCGTTCCCGCCAAACGGCTTTGGTTTGTTCGACATGAGCGGCAATGTTTGGGAGTGGTGCTCAGACTGGTATCGCCCGAACTATGAAGGCGCCAAAGAGGTCGATTCCAATCCAACCGGGCCGTCAGACAGCTTCGATCCAACAGAGCCGTCCGTGTTTAAGCGCGTGTTGAAAGGTGGATCGTTTCTGTGTACGAATCAATACTGTTCACGTTATATGGTTGGTGCTCGTGGGAAAGGTGACCACAAAAGCAGTAGCTCGAACGTCGGTTTTCGATGCGTAAAGTAGTCGGTGCTGAGTCTTGAGAATGAGAAGCTTTGGGAGGTTCGCAAAAAATGTTTAGTCAGTTTACAGAGTCTAGCATTAGGTCTCTACAGGAAGCTGGTCGCCAGGCGAAAGGATGTGGACATTCACAAGTTTCTGATGTTCATCTCCTGCTTGCGTTTGCGGAAAGTACAGGTAATGGCATGGCGCACGAGATTTTGAAAAATTCAGGAGTAACAGGCGAAGTTGTACGCGAGCGAATATCCAGGCTACTCCCTTTTGGGGAGGTGACTAGCGAGCGCATTGAATTCGATCATAGCCTGATTAATATCTTGGGTCTCGCTTTAGACAAACGAAAACGCATCGGGCAAGGTCATCAAGTCTCCACCGGACACTTAATGCTTGCCTCTATCGATGTAGCTGGTGGGTTCTATCAAATATTGAGCCATTGCGTTTCTGATGTTCAAACCATGTCAAGGATGACTATCGAGATTATTTCCTCTCCTCGTGCTTTTGCTCTAGAAAATGAGGACCAGGATGAATCCATTTCCCCAGATATCATGTCTCGCCTTAGTGGTGAGGTGTTTGCTGTACTCATGTTGGCAGAGCGAGAAGTACGAAGTCGTGGACACAACTTTATTTCGGCCGAGCACCTTTTGCTGGGAGTTGCACTACAAGGAATCGCAATCAAGGAAATCGATGTAGCGATGTTGCGCAATGAGCTTGATGAAATTGCAGCAATAGGATCTGGTCTAGCTCCGCGTAAAGCGGCATTTTCTCCAATTGCGATTGAAGTTTTGAATAAGTCGGCTCTGCTGGCAGCATCTGCGGATAGGAATGTAAGATCTGAGGACGTTCTGAATGCTCTTCAGAGCCTTGAGTACGGAACAGTTCGAAGAATTCTGAAAAAACTTCGAATCTGAGCTACAGTATGGTTCGTGAGAGTCTTTGCGCGGAAACGCCGGTCTTTTCCTTCGTAATGGCACTCTCCTTTCAAACACGATAGAGAACTCGTTCATGGCAGCGCCCCAATCGCGCAGCGGCATAGTTCATTTGCGGGCACTCAGCTGAGCCGCAAGATATATTAGCTACTAGACCTTTTCATCATTCGGACTCTTCCTTCTCCTTCTCCTCTTTGGTGCGCTTATGCGACCTCGGTTTGTTCGACTTCATGCAATACCAGTCTTCGCACCAATCCATGCACTTATCGTACGCGCTTCCCAATCCAAATCGGTTGTAGCACCAGTCCGCACACTCATCGAAGCTCGTGAATGGCGGTCTTCCTTCATAAGGAGGTGTGAAAAAGTGTTTTCTTCTGCCCTCTTCACTCTCATTACTTCCCCTCGGAACGCAAACAGGACTTGTTACCGCACCTGGTGGCGGTCCCCAGATTCTAGCAAGCGCATTCGCCAGAGCCCGGCCAGAATCTTGCAGACCCAAAGGATCTCTCAAATTGATTGGTGCGTTCTGCACGTAACTAAAAAGATTCGGTCCGTCCCACTCTTCCATCGGGTCGCGATTACCCCATCTTCCCAAGCCAGGATGGTATGCTCTGTAAACGGTAAGATTGAGACCACTCGGAAGATGAACATAATAACCTCCAAACTGAAAATCAGATTGGCCACCATTCTGCAAATTGACTACTTGCCCGAAAGGAGAATATCCGTATTGAGACTGTATCGTAGCAGCGCTAGCCAGCAACTCCCGGACTGACGTAATCTGGTCACGAGTATAAAAATAATTGCTACCACTATTCGTTTGCCCATAACCAAAGTACTTGCTGAGAATAGCTCCAACCCCATCGCGAAGTTCCTTAATTTCCTCATTGTCGACAAGCTTAGAACTCCAGACGAACTGTCTGCTGCTTGTCGTCGATCCGCCAGCGACCTCAACAATTTTGACGCAATGACCGATTCCGTCGTAAGTCATCTGACTATTATTCCCAATCCCGGGATAATTTATCTTTATCAGCCTATTCTCGGCATCCCACTCGTAAGTGTTGGTGCCGTCGCTGGTCATGTTGCCGTTGGCATCAAAGGTCGGGGTGGCGCTCGGTGAGCCGATTGTGGAAATTTGATGGGTATCAGTTTTGGTAGTGCCGGCGCCATCGGTTCCGCTTACGGGCACTGCGTTATTGCCGCTGCTCAGACTGGCGTTGCCGGAGAAAGCCTGCGTCCACTCAAGAGTCGCCGGTGAGCCATTTATTGTTGCTGCTGTCAGTGCTTTGTTAGCACTGCCCTGAAAGCGCGTGGCACCGCCAGCCCCGATGCTGGTCATCTCGTTCAGGTTGTTGTATCCGTACTGAGTCGCGGCTGTAGCTGGGGTAAGAGCCAGAGTTGATGTGGCTCCCCCGCTTGTTGCCCTGCTGTATGTGGTGGCGTTGATTGAAGCAGATGAAATATTGACCACGGTCGACACGGCTGCGGCGGAGACTCCGATTCCGGTCAGACTGCTGTCGCCATTGAGCATTGCTGCTATTCCGGTGGCGACAGAAGCGAGCGTGTCTCCGGTCTGCACAGTGTAGGTGTTGGCTTTGGAACCACCAGCAAGTCCTGCGTCAAAGACAGTGACGGTCAAGGTATCCCCTGCCGTTATCGTTCCTCCTACTGCTGCAGTCTGTACACCATTTGGCGGAATGTTGAGGGCGACTACTTCTGTGGCAGTGCTATTGGTTGAAGCTCGGTAAGTGGTTTCGTTGAGAGAATTGGAGTTGAGAGTGATGACCTGCCCTGAGGCAGTGGCACTGACGGCAACAGCTTGCAAGTTGGCGTTGGCGTTAATTGCCGAGGCCAGAGCCGCAGCTATGCTTGCCGGAGTGTCACCGGATTGCACGGTATGGGCTACTGCCTGGAGCCCGCCGGTTAAACCGGAGTCATAGGCTGTAAGGGTTATTACGTCTCCGGCAGTTACCGTGCCGGAAATAGCCGCAGTCTGTGGGCCGTTCTGATTTATCGAGAGCGTTATCGTCTCAGTGGCGCCATTACTCTTTGACTGCGAGTAGGTCGTCGCCGTTTGAGAGTTCGACTTTATCGTTATCGCCGTGCCTACTGAGGTGGCGCTCACGCCGATAGCAGCCAGGCTGCTGTCGGCATTTATGGCACTTGTTAGCCCGGCGGCGATGGTCGTCAAAGTGTCGGCAGCAAGAACGGTGTAGGGAACCGCCTTCAGACCACCAGCCAGAGCCTGGTCTTTGAACGTAATAGTGAGCACGTCACCGGTTCGCTTGGTGCCGCCGATGACGGCGTTCTCTACGAAGTTATCGGTAACGCCAAGGGCGATGGTCTCTGTGGCGCCTCCACTGGTCGACTGTTGGTAGGTTGTAATGTTTGGAGAAGCCGACTTGATATTGACGATCTGGCCATTTGCGGCGGCGTTCACCCCGATTGCCTGCAGAGCCGGGGTGGCGGTGATGACCGCAGCGAGCCCGGCGGCAGCTGTTGCCAGAGTGTCGCCAGCCTGCACAACGTAGTTCACCGCCTGTTGCCCACCGGAAAGTGCCGAGTCCGAGACCGTGATCGTCAGGGTGTCCCCGGCGGTGATTGTGCCTCCGAGCCGGGCTCTGGTGACCGTATTTGTCTGAACCGCCGTTCTATTGGCGCCGGGGTCGTATCCGTAGTACCACTGCTTGAGGTAATTGGGGTTGGGATTGCCGCTGCTTGCTTGCGCTTTGGTTAATTGACCAGCCTGGTCATAGCCGAGGCTGTAGCAGAGGCTGCTGTTGTTTTGAATCTGCTGCCACTGCTTTATTTGATCGGCAGGGTCATAGCGGTAGCCGAACTGGGAAATGGTGTTGCCGCTTGGTCCCAGGTTTCTGATCTGCTGCAGTCGCTCGTCTTCATCAGTGGGGTACCAGTCGAAATTGGTCACTTGCCCATTGGGGTAGTTTATGGAAGCTAGCCTGGTGACGCCTTTGGAAACACCGGCATTGTCGTCCACATATTTGTAATTAAATGTGCCGAGGGCGTTAACTTCAGAAGTCACCCGGCTCATGGGATCGTAAGCCCAGGTGACTGAATTTGCCGCGCCGTTAATTGACCGGTTAGTTGTCCGTCCCAGTGCATCGTAAAGGTAGGTAATGTCTGAGTTTGGAATCACGTCATTGTGAACCAGCTGCAACATGCCACCACCGGTGGTGGGCGTGCCGTAAGCGTTTGTGATATAGGGATTGTAGGTATAAGAATAAGTGCCCCAGTCACTTTTGTTTATACCGGTTAGTCTCTTAAAGTTAAGGTCCCAGGCGTAAGTGACGCCTCCCGTGGGATGGACGGGGTTGGCATAGCCGACTTTAAGCGGAGTGTTGTCGGGGTTGAAATAATAGCGGGTAGTTTGGGAGAGAGCGTCGGTTCTAGACCGCAACCAGCCTGCAAAGGGCTCGTAGCTGTAATTGACCGTGCTGTTGTCGGCGTAAACTTTGCTCGTCAGCCGCCCTTGAATATCGTGATGCCACTTGGTTTTGTTGCCGTTGCCGTCTGTAAGTTCAGCCAGGGAGCCGCATGTGCACCATTTGTACTGGGTCTTCCGGCCCAGGGGGTCAACCTCTAGCACCTTCTGGTCCATTGAATCGTATGCGCTCTGGGTGGTTCTGCCGATACGGTCTTTTTGAAGAACCGGGTCAAGCCTGTCCCAGATTGTCTGGTCGAAGGTGCCGTCGGGATAAGTCGTTTTGGTCTGCCGGTTCATTGCATCATAGCTGAAAACCAGCCTGTAGCCCGTAGAAGAGCGAGTTGAGCGAAGTCGTCCGAATCCATCATAAGTCATGGTCGTGACATCTCTATTGCCGGGCATGGGACCGTCAATCTTGGTCAAGAAGCCGTAGGTGTTTGCCCCCAGGGCGATGATTGCAGTAGAACCCCCACTGGTGCTCTGTCCGTAGGTTGTCACATTGACAGATGTCGACTTCAGGGTAATCACGGCGCCGGCCGCTGTGGCTGTTATGCCGACTGCGGCAAGCGCGCTGTCGCCATTCACTGCGGCTGTAAGACCGGCGGCTATTGAAGTGAGGGTGTCGGTTCCAAGAACTGTGTAGTTGACGGATTTTTGACCACCAGCCAGACCGGCATCAAATGCGGTCAGGGTGAGCACATCACCGGCAGTAACCGTACCACCTATTGTGGCTGAAGACGTGCCGGTGTAGGTCATGGCAGTGACATTGCCATTCGGGTCGGTGATTGTCAAAGGCTGCTGCAGGCTGTTGTATGTGTAGTGTGTCTGCCGCCCGGAGCCGTCGATGTAGACGGTGGGCTGGTGGAAGCCATTGTATTCCCAGTGCCCCAGAAGATTATTGTCGCTACCCTGAATCTCTCTGGCTTCAAGCAGGTCGATATTATTCGCCGCATATGAATAGCTGAACTTCCTGCCCAGGGGGTCGAGCATCTGAGTGGGGTTCCCAATGGCATTGCGCTGGTACTCAGTGACTTGTGAGCCGCTGGTTCTGACATTTGAGAGACCAAAGACTGTTGTGAAAGTGCCGGTCCATGTGCCAACTTGCCAGAGCTGATTGTTTGGATTGTAAGAAACAAGATTGATATCGTCGCCAGAGACGCTTGCTGAGGCGTTAAAAGCCTGAACAACCGGGTCTGCGTTCAGCTGCGTGGCAAAATCGTTGAGAATGGAATTGTAGGTATCACCGGTTGCGACCGTGTGAAAATATCTCTGCCCCGAGCCGCTTTGTGGGTAAGGAGTGGCGACATACAGATAAAGCACGTCTCCGTTGGTCAGAGGTCCGCTCATGGTCGCCTTGGCGCTCTGCCTGCTAGGTGAGAGCACCTTGCAGGTTTCAGTCGCCCCTGCTGATACCCCGGCCACGTAGCTGAAGACACCGCTTTGATCTGAATGCAGTGCCACAGTCGTACCCAATGGGCCGTAGCCACTACTCCTATCCCTTGCAGGGTAGCATTGGTATTAACTATGCCAGCCAGGCTGCCAGCTATCGATGTGGTGGTGTCGCCGCTTTGAACGGTGTAGGCGCCCACGTACTGGCTTTCGACGCCAAGGTAGACGATGTCTCCCGCTGTGATGGTGCCGCCGACAGTGGCTACCACGGTGGGATTTCCGAGGCTCCTGGTGATGCTCAAGGGCCTGTTGCTGTTGCCCTGGAAGTTTGGACCGTAAGGACTTGGATAGGTAAAGAAGATTGGGCTCTGGCTCTCCAACGGGTGAGTTTCATTCTGCTTCACCGGCCCTTCGAAGCCAGTTTGCAGGTTGAAAGTGAATCTTGTCTGCTCGCTTTGAGTGTAAATCTTGTTTGCCGGATCGGCAGGATAGAGCTGAGTGGCGTGCCTATCCCAGAAGTATGTGGTCTTTGCTTCATTGAGCCAGTTCTCGATAACAGACGAGGTGCCGTCTGGAAAGGTGCAACGCAGCCCCTGTGCCGGTATACCGCCCACCACGCCTGGAACATATTGATAGAAACTTGTCGTGCCATACGCCGTGCTCAACTGAGTAATGAAGCTGGATGTGTTGTCATAGGCAAACTGTGACTTCAGGTTGATCACGTCCGTGATCGAAAGCAGATTGGTCGCGCTTGGGTCATAAGCAAGAGAACAACTGCGTCCGAATGGGTCGGTGACGCCGGATATTTTGTAAAAGCCGGGATTGCCTGGCGTGTTGGAGAGATAAGAGACGCTAGAAACCTGGCCGATGGCATCAGTGATAGAGACTATCCTGAAGTCGGAATCGTACTGAATCTGGCAAGTCAGCCCCTGCGGATCTTTCAGCTCTGTCATGAAAATGCGCGGCGGCGAGCTGCTGTCAGCCTGGTTGAAAGTCTCAACCGAGCCATCCGGCAAGCGTCTTTCATAGACACCGCCGCCCATAGCTACAAGCTGGGCTTGCGATTCCAGTGCCGGAGGATATAGCCCAGTCACCACATCTGGTGTGTACTGCTCACTGCCGCCACCGACTACGCGGATTAAAGCGACCGAGCTTATGGGGTCGACAGTCAGGTAAGAAAGCCAGTTGAAAGTCCAGTTCTGTCCGGCATTGCTAAAAGTGTAGGTGCTCGGCTGATTCGCCTCAAGGTGGTTGTAGTTAAACCTGAAATCCATGCCAGGTCCCACTGGTGGTTGATAGCTGAGCGGGATGTCTGCAATATTGAGAGTAGCAGCCACTGTGAAGGCAGAAGCAGCGGCCATGCCCTTACAGCCGCACTCAATAGAGCTTATGCAAGTTTTCTCCGTGGCTACGGTTTTGGCATTGGGGTCGACCTTAGAAGACTCTCCCTTACCCCATACATTCTTTGCTTCTTCGTCGCTGACAGCAGTCCAGCCGGCAGGTAGCTTCTCTGTAGCCGGGATGAGGAAATAGCCGTCGCTTTGGGAATCTATAGCCTTTTGAGAAATTGATAGGTAGGACGCATTATCAAAAGTAGGGTCTTTGAGCACGTAGTGACCGTTCTTAGCAGATACAAGTGCACCAAAGTGATCAAGTCGCCAGTGCACCACAGAAGGTGTCACAATGGCGGAGCCCGGTGCTCTTTTGGCAGCCTGAAGCTTGAGCCCGGACCTTTCCGCCAGCTCTTTCACCATGGCTAGATTGGTACCTTGCCTGGTTGACCTGACCTTTTCAATTTCAGCGGGAAGTCCACTGCCTGGTTTGAGGGCATTCAAGACATTGAAAACTGCGTAGGGTCCGCACTTGAAAGCCAGACCAGGTGCTGTCTTCATGCCGCCGAGACCTTGCCTGGCGTCGTTTATCTTCTGCTCGTCAGAACCCCAGATGGGTCTGTTCTTAATGGCTGCCAGAAGCTTTTCAAGCTCAGCCATGCGCCCTACTCTGCCGTTTGCTTTGATTAAATTGGCAATGGAGTGATTAGCTACGGCTTGCTGCAATTTTCCGCGTTCATTTTTCGATTGCTCAAAGCTTGCCTGCCAACGCTCCATCGCATCTGATAGAAAGCCGGTCTGATAAAGAAGGTCGGCGATATTGCTGTTCAGAGAAGCCGTCCAGCGAGACTTTGGAAACTTCGAGACAAACTCTGTGAGAGCGGAAAGGTCCTCAAAATCGTTCTTTGCTTTGAATTTCTTGATTGCTTCCGCTAAGGCCAGGTTCTCGCCCTTTACGGCTGAACTGGACATTGGGGTTAAAGGCTCTAGGAAGACACGGACACGTTCTATTTCAGCATCGGTTGGAGAAGCAGAGAACTTAAGCTCGTTTTTGATGAGTTTTACTTTCTTGGGTCCTGTCTTCACGCCATGAACCGGTTTAGCGTCAGCCGGTAGGACCTCGTCGACAATACGCTCTTCATCAACTCTATCAACTGCCATGGTGCCGGCCAGCGCCGGAAGGGGTAGAGGCGCCAGCACAGTGATAGTAGACAGCAAGGCGGCTGAGAATGCTCTGAACCACCGCTTCCGTAGAGTGCTTTGACCGCGAAGAGAGGCTGATTTGGCAGTACGTCTTGGATTCATGAACAGTTCCGTCTCGGGATGATAAAGGCTTTTGTAATGGCGGTCTGAGGGTCTACACTGGGTGGTCTACTTCGGAATAGCTGTGGTCGGAATCTGCAAGTTCAGTTGCAATGGAGGTGAGGCGGCCGGAGTTGCGGCGGGCCACTTTGTAGAATCGAGGTTGTAGATGGCGGTGGTGACGGCACTGCGAACTCCGTTTACTACAGCGATTGCTTTCAATGTCTGACTGAAAGAAATGTTTATCGGACCCTGGTACTGTGGGCTCGTTGCGGGATCTGGCGTCGTTCCATTTTGCGACGTATAGACTGTTGCCCCTCCAACTGAGGCTATGGCCACCGCAGTAGGTTCGGAGAGAGTGCCGGTACCGACACTGAAGATTGGCCTTGGAGTGCTCGCTGCAGTGAGGAGCTGATATCGGGAAGAAAGATATGCTTCTATTGACGCTTGCTCCGAGGGCGTTACCGTCCTTGAGTAAACTAGAAGCTCAGCCAGATGCCCCCGCCAGAAACCGGACGAGGTGCTACTGGTGCCGATGTAGTTCAGGGCTCTGGCAGTGTTAAGCAGGTTCTGCACAGTGCCAGTGGCAGAAGGGGTGCTATTCACAGTTATGCTTGCCGAGCCAACCCCGTTATGAACGGCATCAAGACTCTGAAAGTCATTGAGGCTGAGGGCACCGGCGCTTGTTGTAACCGAGCTTGCGGTAGTGCCGGCGAAGGCGTTGAACTGAGCCTGGGTGTTGTTAATTGCCAGGCTCACCAGATCGCTTGGTCCTGTATTGCCAGTGGCGAACATGGTACCGGCAGTAGTGCCAATGGGCTTGAAGACGGCGAAGCAGGCGAATCCCGAAGTCAGATCAGTGAGACCCGATGTGAGGTTTAAGAAGTGAGAGGTGCCATTGAAGTTAACAGCCGGGTACTCGTTTATGGCACTGCTTATTATTATGGGGCGATTGGCGTTGGTGTTTTGAACAGCATCGTTAGCATTTGCTGAACCGGAAAGATCACTCCAGCGGCTCACGCGAGTTCCGCTTAGAACCAGTCCGAAGTCGCTCTTGAGCCAGAGTGACAGCCCGTTGCGCGGTACCGGCAGGGAATTGGGATCGCTTTGTATGTTGGCGGTAGTGACTGTGGAGTCAACGCCAGACAGGTTTGCCTTGGCCTTAATGGTCATGGGGTTTGTCAAAGTAATTGCGCCGGTGTAGGTCAGGCTTGGCGCGCTTCCATCGACGGAGTAGAGGATGGTGGCTCCTGGTTCAGCGGTGATAGTGGCTGTCGACTGATAGGTTGAGTACACACCGGTAGCCGGTGTGATCACAGGCGGGTTGGTAGCCTGGGCGGCGGCGCATGCTGACAGGAAGGTTCCCAGGACCCAGGTGAGGCGGGCTAATTTCCACCTCAAAGGGATGGAGAAAATGCGGAGGGAGAGTTTTCCGTTGGGCACGAAAGAGAACCTCATTCTCAGAAAGGCGAGCGAAGCCTACCTGGCAGGACCAGGTGAAACAGATGTAAAAACCTAGGTGCAAGGCTGTTACAGCCAAACACCAATCAAAAATCAACCACCACCAGAAGTTTGTCTATCAGACCGGCAAGAAGCGCCGGACGTAAGCACAAACTTGTCTCTTGCTTCCAGGATTCCTTGCAGAGTTCTACTAAAGGGCGAGCGGAAACAGATCAATGCACACAGTCAGGTGGATTGGTCATGAGGAGGCGCTGTTGCGATAGCAGTCACTAAGTTCGGTCAGAATACTCGCAGGCACATATCCGTGTCTATATGCGATGCAGGTGATTATAAATACTTAAGAAGTCGCTATGAATGTTCGAAAGTGGCTCGGATTATGGTAATCGCCTGACATGGTGTGTCTCTAATTCTCTCTAGATCATTTTGGGTTGCGAGCAGTGGTCTAGAAGCGCTCTTACAGGGCGGGCGGTCGCAAAACATGTCCGAAGAGCATACTCTTAATGGAATTGAATCGGGGTATCTTTCTGCTGCGATACTTCGGGCTCAGGTCTTTCATAGATCCTAAGTGAAACTCTTGTGAGAGTAAAGACGGAGACAAGAAAGTTCCCGCCCGGCAACACTAATGAAACTGTTCGTGGGCTACCTGTGCCCTGCATCCGGCTGACTATGATGCAAGGGTGAGGTGAGAACATGCAAAATTTGAATATTGAAGGCAGTGGCAAGCCCGGGGCTAACCCCCTGCCCTTGCCCGGGCGCTTCTGGACTTATCTACAAGAACGCTTTCCCCTGCCCTCTTTCGTGCTCATGTCCCTGGTTTTTAGCCTGGCGGGGCTCAGTCTCAGTAGTTCATTGCGCCTGGGTTCATGCCGATTGAGCCTCTTTCATTGCCTGGCCGCCATGCTCACAACTGTCTTTCTTTTCTTCCAACTGCGGGTTATCGACGAGCACAAAGACCGCCTCAACGACGCCCGCTATCTTCCGGAAAGACCGGTGCCCAGGGGACTCATTTCCCTGAAGGAACTCTCCAGTCTGGCCATTGCTCTTATGACCTTGCAATTGGCTTTTGCTCTTCTGGCGGGCAAAGTGGTGGTGCTTTGCCTTTTTGCTAGCTGGGTCTATATGTGGCTCATGGGCAGGGAATTCTTTCTGTCGAGCTATTTGAAAGAGCGACCGATCTTGTACATGCTGAGCCATATGTTGATTATGCTATTTGTCGACTTGCTCATCACCAGTTACGATTTTGGTCCAAGCAATGGCTTTGCCACAGGCTTACTCTGGTTCTTTGCCGCGAGCTTCATGAGCGGCATGGTGGTGGAGTTCGGGCGCAAAATAGTTGCCCCCGAGTGCGAGCGAGAAGGTATCGTCAGCTATAGTGGCTACCTTGGCTTAAAGCAAGCGGCGCTCTGGCTTGCACTCTTTATAATTGCCGCCCAGGTCTTTCTCACCGTTTGCCTCTCCCGTCTGGGTCCGCCGCTTGCGGCCGGGCTGGCTTTTCTCATTTATGACCTGTTTTGTTTTACCGCTCTTTTTCTAGGTCTTAAGAAAGGCGGCCCGACAGTTTCGAAAGTGTTTGCCGCTCTCTCTAATATGTCCGTTCTCTTTGGTTACCTGGTGGTGCTGTTGAACTGCACCATGCATTCGGGAGTGAATTAAAAATGATTGCTGAGATTTATTTTGCCGATGGCGCCAACTGCGACAGTTGCGGCGGCAAAGCACGAGGACTTTCGAGGCTCAAGCATTTAAGCGGTAGCGCCGGCGCCAGATTTCAGGTACCGCCCTTTTTTGTGATCGCTGCGGGGGAAGTGTCCGTGGCAAAGTTGCAAGGGGCGCTTACCACAATTAAAGCCGAATCGGGCTGCCGGAGCTTCGCTGTGCGTTCATCTTGTATTGAGGAGGACGGTCCGACGAATTCATTTGCCGGGCAGTTCACATCTTATTTGTTTGTAGAAGAGTCTCAGGTGGACGTCCATGTAGAGAAAGTACGGCATTCGGTCAAAAATAAGTCTATTGAGACGTACAGGAAGCTCAAGGGTCTTGATGGTAGCGGCCCCGTGGCTGTTCTTGTGCAAGCCATGGTTGATGCCAGCGTTTCCGGTGTCATGTTCAGCCTCGATCCTGTTACACAGAAAGCCTGTCCTGTAATCTCAATGGTGGAGGGCACCGGCGATAAACTGATGACCGGCACCGTCAGCGGTGAGACCCTTTATATTGCCGGTAGTGCGCCTGCTCCAGGCTCGGCGCGCCCCACTTACTTGACTGAAGCAATGCTGGCGCAGCTCTTGCGGGCACTTGGCGTCATCGAAAAGCATTTCGGTCGTCCCATGGATGTAGAGTGGTGTTTCGACCGTGAGGGGCGCCTCTTCATTTTGCAGGCCAGGCCCATCACCACGGTGGACCCCCAGAGCACCGTATTCGATGCCAGTAATATTCAGGAGAGCTACCCCGGCAAGACTTCGCCCCTGACCTTCTCATTTGCCCGCAAGTGTTATACGGAAGTCTATAAAAGTTTTGTCTTGCTCATGGGGGTGAAGCCCTCTGTGGTTGAGTCTCGCGGCGATCTGTTCGAGTATATGATCGGGTACCACGAAGGCAGAATTTATTACAACCTGGGCAACTGGCATCGCTTGATTCAACTTTTGCCGCTTTATAAAAGCAATAAAGGCTTTATGGAGCAGATGATGGGCTTGAAAGAGCCCCTGCCCCAGGAGCGGCAAGCAGCGCCCTCCAATTTCTTCGGTAAACTCGGCGGGCTCTTTTGCCTGGCAAAGATTCTCTTTGCCGCACTTACTTTGCCGCTACTCAAAAGGTCTTTTGAAAAGCGTCTTAACCTGGCTCTCAACATCGATAGGCAGGCGGTCAAGAATCTCTCTTTGACTGAGCTTGCAAGCCTTTATTTAAGCCTGGAGAGTAGGCTTATTTCCCGCTGGGATGCCCCTGTAGTAAACGACTTTTTCGCCATGATTGCCTACGGAGCCCTGCGCAAGAGTTTGAGCGGAAACCAAAAGAGGATGGCATGCTTGCCGTTCTATCTTAAATGTAAGAGCGCTGTTGTGTCGGGGCAGCCGCCCCTGCTTCTGAAAGAGTTGGCCGGGCTTATCTCCGGTGACCGCGAGCTTATCAGGCTTATGGAAAGCGGCAAGACCGGTGCTGCCAGGCTGAGGCTCAAGCAACATCCGGAAGCTGAAAGACTCTATTGTCTCTATCTGGAAAAGTTTGCCGACCGCAGTCTTGGTGAATTGAAGTTGGAAAGCGCTTGCCTGGAGGATGATCCTTCCGTGCTCTTTTCCACCCTGGCTGCCCTTGCCGGGGCGGAAAAGAGAGGGGTGGTGGAAACGCTACCGCCCCAGGCATTGGAGCCCCTGCCCTGGCCGCTAGCTCTTCTGGCTTCTCTTACGTCTTCCTTGCTGGCCGGACGGGAAAATCTGCGTTTTGCCCGCACCCGGGTCTTTGGCCTGGTGCGCCTCATTTTCAAAACCATGGGCAAAAGACTGGCGGACTCAGGACATATTGAGCAGCCGCAGGATATTTACTTTCTGACCGTAGACGAGATCCTCGGTTTTGTCGGAGGCACGGCCCGTCAGCCTAAATTTAGCCGGGCTTGTGTCCTTGCGCAAACGGGAGTATGAAGGGGCGAGTGAATCGCCCCTGCGAGTCACCTTCAGTGGTGCATACGGCGATCGCAAGGAACTGCCGAGAGCGGTGCCGGAGGAAGCCGTTAAAGCTTTGCCTCACACCTCGGTGCTGGTTGGTCAGGCCGCCAGTGCCGGCATCTGCCGGGGGCGGGTGCGCGTCATCAGAAACCCTGAAAGTGAAGCTCTCCAGCAAGGCGAGATACTGGTAGCCGAACGTACCGATCCGGGCTGGATTGTGCACTTCAGCCTGGCGTCCGGACTGGTGGTCAGCCATGGCAGCCTGCTTTCTCATACGGCCATTGTGGCCAGGGAATTAGCTTTGCCCTGTGTGGTGGCTGTGGAGAACGCCACGACCCGCCTGAAAACCGGCGATCTGGTGGAAGTGGACGGACGAAACGGCAAGGTCACCATTTTGGAAGAAGCAGTTTCGGATCTGTTTGCTTGTGCCTGAAAAGTCAATGCCTTGAGCGCACAATGAAGGTGTTGAGAGCAACGAGGGAGAGTGGTATGAGAGCCGGAGCCATTGAAAGGGTCAAGTTGAACAGCGCCCTGATCAGGTATTCGCAGTGCTGGGAAGACAGTCAACTTCTACTGGCGGGACTGACAGAAGGACCCTCTTTGAAGACTGTTGTCTCCATTGCCGCCGCCGGGGACAATACCCTTTCCATATTGAGCCTTGGTGAGCGGGTGGGGCGAGTTCTCGCTATCGATTTCTCCCCGGCCCAGCTAGCCCTTCTGGAACTAAAGATGGGCTCTTTCAAGTGCTTGAACCACGAAGAGACCCTACTCTTTCTCGGTGCAAGAGGCGGCCCGGGAGATGGACTAAAGCGCCTGGCTCTCTTTGAAAAGCTGAAGCAAGCCCGGTTGCTTTCTCCCTCCTGCCTCAATTATTTTGACCAGAGAGAGGAAGTCGTGGCTGCCGGTGTCATACACTGCGGCAAGTTGGAAGGCTATTTCCGCATTTTCTCTCGTTTCCTCCTGCCGCTTCTGCACCGCCCAGACACCATCGACGGCTTGCTGCAAGAGCGGTCGGAAGCTTCTCGCAGCGAGTTTTATGAAAGGAAGTGGAACACTCCCTTGTATCAATTGGCATCGCGGCTCTTCTTTTCTAGAGCCGTCGCCGCCTTGCTTGGCCGGGAGCGCAGTTTTTTCAAGGAGGCGGAAGATTCATTCAGCAGATTCATTGCTAAGGCTGTGGAAACACATTTGAAAAGCGGTGCTGCGGAGGGAAATGCCTATCTCTGTTATATTCTCAAAGGTTGCTATGGAAAAGTTTTGCCCCATTATTTGAGGCCCGAAAACTATGCAGTCATTGCTTCGAACTTAGACAAAATCTCTTTGCGGCAGGGCGGTTTGCAAGATGTTCTGTCTTCTCTTGAAGAAGACTCCGTCGATGCTTTCAACCTTTCCGATGTCTTTGAGTACATGAGCAAGGAAGACTGTGCGGCAGTGGCCGGAGAGCTTCTGCGCGTTGGTCGCAAAGGCGCCCGTCTGATTTACTGGAATATGCTTGTGGACCGCTCTTTGCAAGAACTTTCCAATCAGCGCACCGCAACCAAAATGGAATTGACCGACGCCCTGCCGGGGGTCTGCCCTACCTTTTTCTACAAGCGTTTTGCTCTGGAAACCGTGCTCTAGTAAGGATAGTGTCATGAAAGCCCTGCTTGCTATTAGCTTTATCGTTCTCAGTCTCCTGGCGGTGCTGCTTGCCTGCGCGCGCTTTATGAAAGGTAGACCGGCCGACGCTACGGGCAATCGCTTTGAGACCACGAGGAAGCTTGTGCATCTGGTCATGGGTGCGCTCTGCCTCACCTTTCCCTGGCTCTTCGATGCTCCGCAGCCGGTCTTCGTCCTGGCTGCTTTTGTCTCTTCCATGTTCATCTATCTGCGCTTCAAAACAGTGGGTTGTTTGCGCCCGGTGCTTTTCGGGGTGGAGCGGCAGTCTTATGGTGAACTTTTCTTTCCCCTTGCCGTGGCTCTTATCTTCTTTCTGGCTAAAGAGCCGGTTTATTTTCTGGTACCAATAGCAGTGCTGGCCTTTGCCGACTCGGCAGCAGCCTTAATCGGCAGTCGTTTCGGCAGCCGCATTTATTATCCTTACAGGCTCAAGCACGGCGCTAAGAGTGTGGAAGGTTCACTGGCCTTTTTACTGATGGCTTTCGCTACCAGTATGGTAGTACTGGCCTTCAGTACCACCCTGCCTTTCTACCATGTACTGATGCTGGCAGCACTGCTAGCTGCCCTTTCTACCGTGGTGGAGTCTCTCTGCGGTAATGGGCTCGATAATTTATTTGTGCCTCTTGCTCTATACTTTGCGCTCAGTTCGGCGCTCAGTATCAGTGTGGCGGCCCTGACTGTGGAGCTGGTGAGCCTGATAGCCTCAACCTTGCTGGTCTTCCTGCTCAAGCGTTCTTCCACCCTGGCAGACGGCGGCACCCTTTTCAGTCTGGCTTATCTGTATCTGGCCATCACAGAAGGCGGCATGCTCTTCTTCATTCTGCCTCTGGTCTTATTGGCTTCCTATAAGACCCTGCTGCCCAGGCGCTTCCGCCTGACCGGACCGGTACACGGACAGGAAGCGGTCTTTGCTTTTTTACCGGCTGCCCTGCTATTCCTGCCGGGCACCACATTCCTAATTGATTCGAACACCCTCTTGCTTGCCTACGGCATGGCCTTTGCCATTCATGGTTCCATTATTGCCAGTGCTCATATCCGCTTGGTCACGCAGGATCAAAGGCAACTGCGCAAAGATCGCCTGGTGGTACTCTCCATAAATGCCCTCAAGAGCTGGTGCCTCTTCTTTCTGCCCTGTGTCTTCATGGGCGGCAAAAACCTTTCGCCCTGGTTTACCTTGCTGGCGTTTCTCTATGTTTTACTTTTCAGCCTCATCTTTGCCTTGCGCCGGTCGCCGGAGGAGAGCCGCACTGCCGCTAAACGCTGGTTCAGGCAAGGTACCCTGGCCTCCCTGGGCTCCCTCGGTTTCCTGGTCTGTCTGGCTTAGAAGCGCATACGTTCTAGTAAATAGGGATGATAAAAATGCAGAGCACTACCACCGATTTGATGAGCCTTCTATCAAAGAGCCCCGACTTTCCAAGGAGCGGTCGTATGTACTTCGCCGATCCCGGGCAGGCTTGTCCCGAGGCGCTTCTGCCGCTTCTGGAGAAGGCGGCGAGAGAATGTGGTGCCACCGAGCTGGTGGGTCCTCTGGCCGGCAATACTTTCTACCGCTATCGCACAGTCATCGAAGACAGCGGCGCATTGCCGTTTTTGTGTGAACCATATAATTCGAACTGGTCCGGGTTAGTCGATTGTCTTGAGCAGAGGGGCTATAGACAACTGGCCACCTATGCTTCCAAGAGCGTGCCTCTCACTAAATCTCCTCAATTGTTTGCAGAGAAGCCGGCGCCAGTCGAATTTGAGAGCTTTCGGGTGGAAGCTTTTGAAGAGGAACTGTCAGCTATTTATGAGCTGACCGAAAAGGCCTTTGCCGCCAATTTTTTGTATAGTGCCATATCAAAAGAAGCCTTCATCTCGCTCTATGAGCCCCTTAAAGCCACCATGGACGGTGAGCTGGTGCTGATGGCCAGAGCTTCGGCAACCGGAAAACTGGTGGGCTTCTGTCTGGCGCTCAGAGATACCCGGGCCCCAAGACTGATTCTCAAGACTATCGCCAGAGATCCTGATCCCGCTTACCGTCACTTAGGATTAAGTATGGTCTGCCGCATGCTCGAACTGGGCCGGGCGAAAAACTTTCAAGAAGCTATCTTTGCCCTCTATAAAGAGGGCGGCTTTTCCTCTTATATGCCGGATCTGTTCGGCGGCAAGACCATACGGCGCTATGCCGTTTATGCCAGGGAGCTTAGCTCGTGATGACCAATTGCAATATTGCCCTGATTCTGGAAGAAAACGCCGCTGCCTTCGGGACTCGAACGGCCATTGTGGATGAAGAGGGACGGCTCCTCTCTTTCCATGACTTGAACGAGAGGGTAAAGCAGCAGTCCGCCGCCCTTCTTGCCGAGGGTCTCAAGAGAGAGCAGATTGTGCTCCTGGCCGTTGCCCCCGGTATCGACTTCTTTGTGGCGTTACTGGCCATTCTGCGTGTCGGCGCCAGGGTTCTACTGATCGAGCCCGGCAGTGCCAAACGTGTACTTTCCTGCCTTGACGCCGTGCGCCCCGATTTTGTTTTGACGGTTCCCTGGCTTGTGCCTTTATTTGCCTGCCGCTATCGCACCTTCACTCTAAGCAATAGGAAGAGCGACCAGGCACCGGCTGCCGCTTTTGTTGAGAGCAAGGGCGGCGCCCTCATTACTTTTACATCCGGCACCACCGGTAGCGTCAAAGCCATTGAAAGAAGCCACGGCTTTCTAGTTCAACAAGCCGAGGTCATAGACAAGAGTCTTGCTCTCTCCGCTTCTCCGTGCACATTGACCACTTTACCGGTCTTTACCCTGGCCCATTTGTTCTATGGCGTTACCACTATTCTGGTGGGTAAAAAGTCTTGCCGGAAGGCTCTCAAGCTTGTTGACCGCCATCAGCCGAAGAAGATTCTCTGTGCCCCCGCTTTTCTAACCGGGCTTCTGGAAGAAAGTGCCGGACAAGACTTGAGTTGTCTCGATGAAGTTCTGGTGGGCGGCGCACCCATCTTTCCCTCTCTGGTTGAAGCCGTGCTCGCACGCCTGCCCCAGGCTACCGTCACTTCCGTATACGGAGCCAGCGAAGCCGAGCCCATATGCCATTTCAGCGTCAGTTCCAGCCAGGGTGCCGGTTACCGCCGCCTGCATGAATTGGCCGCCGAGGGCCAGGGACTCTACCTGGGCAAGTGTGAGGACCGCTCCGTAAACTTGCTCATGCTTTCGGAAGCCGACCTGGCAAGGCTCCTTAATCAGTCCCGGGTCACCGAGGAGGAACTCTCCAGGCTCAGTGCCGCCGAGGGGCACTTGTTGGTGGCCGGCAAGCATGTGAACCAGGGCTATTTTAACGAGCAGAAGGGCACAAACAAACTGAGGGTGCTGCAAAAGGACGGTACCATCAAGGTTTATCATGCCACCGGCGATATGTGCAAAATGCTCGCCGGTGAGCTGGTTCTGACCGGCAGAGCCGGCTATGAAAGTAAATGCAAGAAAGGACGTTATCCGCTTATGGTAGAGGCCTTTGCCAAAACTCATGAAGGCATCGGCGAGGCTGCTTATGTGGAGCTGGATGGTCCGTCCTTTCTAGCCGTTCTAGCCGTCACCCTGAAAGGGCGGGAGGCTAACCTGGAGCCCGAGCTAGAAGCCTATTGTAAAAAGGAATTCATCAAGCTTGTGGTCATGAAAAAACTGCCCATGGATGCCAGACATGGTTCCAAGGTGCTCTATGAAAAACTCAAGAAGGAACTGCGCGCTCTCGGCTATTCCCGTCCACGGGGCACGTGGGCAGTGACTACGGAAGAGCCTTCCTGTCTTTCGAAGGCTTCTATCTGAGAAGCTGAAACGCTTGCCGCAGCCAGTTTATCGGAATGACCGAGGGTGACCATGCGATCTTGCACGCCGAATATATCTTCGATATGTCTGGCCAGGGCTCTGGCTTGGGGCAGGATTTGCTCAACACTGGCAGTCAGATGATAGTCGGAGGTGACGCCGGAGGTATGGGAGCTGTTGCGCTCAGAGCCCCACTGGGTAGCCAGTCTCAGGCTGAGGAAACCGCCGGGCTGGCAGGTGAGGGTCAATTTGCGCAAGAAGCCCTGACTGTTGATATCAATTTCCCCAAGAAGCTGGTTGAAGGTATCCGGTCCGTTCGGCAGTTGTCCGAGCATCTTGCCCGCCGGCACGCCCAGTTCCTGGGAAAGCAGGTCTACCAGGGAAGCAAAGGAAGCGACGCCTTGCAAATCAATTGTTTTTCCAGTTCCGTCGAAGTTCATATACATTTTCTCTCAGGCTATTCTTAAACCTTCCAAATGATGCCAGTAGTCGGCAAATTCTTCAAGTACAGTTAGGTATATGCAAAGTGGAAATATATCCAATTCGGAAGAAAAGGCGGCATCTGCCGGTCTGATTAAGACTCTCAGCGAGTGGGCCGAGATGATCAAGATCGAGCATACGGTCTTTGCTCTGCCCTTTGCTCTCTCCGGTTTGATTCTTTCTCTTCCCGGTAAGGGCTTAAGCTCGCTACCTAGCGTCGCCACTGTTTTCTGGACGGTGCTGGCCTTTGCCAGTGCCCGTTGCGCAGCCATGACTTTGAACCGACTGATTGACGCCGGTATCGATGCCAAAAATCCTCGAACCAGGGATAGAGCCATACCAGCCCGGCGCATCAGCCGCAAAACCGCACTATTTATTAGTGTTCTTTCCTTTACTGTGATGCTCTTGGCGGCCGGCAACCTGCCGCCCATTTGTCTCAAGCTTTCGCCCATCGCCGTCTTCTGGCTGAGCTTCTATTCTTTCACCAAGCGTTTCACCTGGCTCTGCCACATTGTTCTGGGCATTGCACTGGGCGGTGCGGCGCTGGGCGGTTGGGTAGCGGCCAGTGGTGCTCTGGTGGGCGCGGCCCCCTGGCTTCTGGCTCTAGCAGTGGTTACCTGGGTAGCCGGTTTCGATATTATCTATGCCTGCCAGGATGTAGAATTTGACCAGGGTGAGAAACTCCATTCCATACCGGCTCGCTTCGGCGTGGCTGGGGCGCTCATGATCTCGCGCGCTCTGCACGTAATGACTGCTGCTTTCCTCTTTGCTCTGGGGCAGAGTTTGCACCTGGGTCTCTTTTATTATCTAGGCTTCGGGCTGGTCTCAGCCATGCTCATTTACGAGCACAGCCTGGTCAAACCCGGGGATCTATCCAGGGTTAATGCCGCTTTCTTCACCGTAAACGGCGTCGTATCCATAGTGGCTTTCCTGGCCTTCCTGGTCGACAAGCTAAGCGGTGTACCATTCCTGCCTTGACCAGAGCAGAAAGCTGCGCTTGCTTTAAGCAGAGCCGGCCCTTAGCTTTTGACTCGGCGGCGCTCAGTTCCAGACAGACCAGGTCACCATCAACGGCACCAAAGTACATCAAATTGCCGACGAAAAGCGGCTGTGATTCCACCTCTTTTTTGAGGGCGAGGCGCCAGGCAATGGCACCGTTTCTAGTGTCAATGGCTTCCAGAAAACCTTCTCGGCTGACGGCCAGGACATGCTTGTCGACACTGGCAAGAGTGGCAGCCGGCTTGCCCCTTAGCGGTGCTTTCCACTTTAAGGTGCCGTCATACTTTTCGCAGCAATAGAGCCACTTGCCGTTGCTGGCAAACATTACCGAGGTGAAGACTATTATGCCACCGCGATTGATGGCGCCATCGGAAGGGTACTCCCAGATCAGTCGTCCCGCTTCGGCGTCGAGCGCAAAGAAAGCACCACTTTGAGTACCGAGATAGACCGTATCTACGGAAGTGACGGGGGAACTGACGATGCGGCCGGAGGCGGCAAATTTCCAGTTTTGTCTACCTGTGGCACAGGCCAGGGAATGAACGCTGCCGCTTTGAGTGCCGAAGTAGAGGGAGTCGCCATGCACTTTCGGTTGGGCAACGATGGCGTCGCCGGCATTGAAGCTCCAGAGTTTCCTGCCCAGCCTGATATCCAGACCGGTGACCAGCCCCTGCCGGTCGCAGAGCATGAGGGTATTGCCATAAATAGACGGACCGGCAAGCAGAGCCGCTCCCCCTTCGTGTTTCCACAAGGGTTCACCGGAGGCGGGATCGATGGCATGGGTGAAGCCTGAGCAATCGCTTACCACCAATTTATCCGGTGTATAAAAGGGAGCGCTTAAAATGGGCGCGCCGGCATCATAGGCGAACTTGAGTTGCCCTGTACGACTGTCCACGGCATAGAGCCTGCCGTCGCAAGAGGGGAAATAGACAATATTGCCTTCCCGGTTCAAAACCGGTGCTGCGGTCCAGCCAATCGGACCTCTAGTGGCATAGGTCCAGAGCACCTGACTGGAGCCGGGTGTAACGTTTTTCTTGAGCGGAACCTGATTGGCTCTCACTTCACTAACCGCTTCCCTGGGTTTCTCTGCCGTAAGACCAATTTCCGGCACGGCCTGCGGCTTGGTGGCGGGAGTGGCCGTCTCGGCAGTTTGAGCGGCTGGTTCCATACTCTTTAGCTTGTTTTGGGAAGTGCTGGGTACTACTTTTGTAGTATCTACACCGTCTCCCTGCCTCAGTTGTCTCAGTTTCTCCTCCGGCAAGTCGCGCAGCTTGACGGGAATGTTTTTGGCAGGCGGCGGCACCGGAGGCGGTGCCTTCTCTACGGTCTCTTTGGGAGTTTCGGTGAGGTCCGAAACCTTTAATTTGCCGTTTTCCAGGCGACCGGCAAAACCCATGCGTACCAGCCGCAACTCGAAAATGAGGTCGTCGATAATGCCCAGCACATCGGCCATGGAGCGATAGCGCTCGTCCGGCGTCTTGGCCATCATACGTTTGATCACTTTGTCCAGGATGTCCGGCACCTGCGGATTGAGGCGTTTGGCTGAGGGCACCGGGGCCGATGTGTGTTTCATGGCCATCTCGATCATGCCCTGGGCCCGGTAGGGCAATTGACCTGTGCACATTTCGAAGAAGAGAATGCCCATCGAATATATATCGGAGCGGTGATCTTGCTGATCGCCGCGACACAATTCCGGGGACATATATGCCGGCGTACCCATGCCTTTGGTGGCCGAGTTCAGGTAGACTCGCCCAACTAGAAGACGGGCCAGACCGAAGTCGCCGATCTTCAAGTCGCCCTCATTAGTAATAAAGATGTTGTCGGCTTTGATGTCCTGGTGAATTACCCCTCTTTTGTGCGCGAAAGAGAGACCTGAGGAGAGCTGCTTCATCCAGTTGAGGGCGTGTTCGAGGGGCAGGGCACCCTGGGTGACACGGTTTGCCAGGTTGCCGCCGGGAAGATATTCCATGGCCACAAAGTGGTGGTCACGGCCGTTGCGCGACTCCACGCCAATGTCATAGACCGTGACTATGTTCGGATGCTCCAACTGAGCGGCCAGTCTCGCTTCTTCCTTGAAAACTTCCAGATTCTTCTTGTCTGCCATGAGGCTGGGCAAGAGCATCTTAATGGCTACATCTCGCAGAAGAAGCTCGTCCCGGCAGTGATAGACCACGCCCATGCCACCAACGCCAATCTCTTCCAGGACCGTGTAATGGCCGTCTTCGAGTTTGTCTCCACGGGCAAATATCTTTGGGGGCATTTTGTGGCTTCCTTAGCTGCTATTTATCTTACAAGATTGCTGCGGCAGAATTCGACAATTCCATCTGCCCGCTGCAAAAGACCCTCTAGATTCTTGCTATCACCGTCTGTGGCGCCTTTTCGACTTCTTCTTGGAAGGCGCCTGGGCGGGAGACTCAAGCTTGTCTCATCTTTTAGCTTACAGTTTGTCAAGAAAAGGGCGCCGGGAAAACGTTAAAATATGAAGCTGCACCCCGTCTAACTAGGAATTTCCACCTGGCGGTGCTCAGGCGAAGGCAATAGATAGGATATCCAACTGATGAAGCAGTTTGAACTGGGTCAAAACCAATGTACTGATCCCGCTGCGGCCGCCGCTGCGGTCGGCGCTTCTGAAGACATGGCCGGTAGCGACGAAGCCGCCCTTATGATGGCTCACTCCGGACCTTCTCTTGGTCAGACTCTTATTCAGTACGGCGCCCAGGTTCTCATGGAAGAAGCCCAGGCAATTCTCCGGGTCAAGGATAGACTGGCACCGAGTTTTGAGCACGCCATCGAACTTTTGCTGGAATGTACCGGTAAAGTCGTTGTGACCGGTATGGGTAAAAGCGGTCATATCGGTTCCAAAATTGCCGCTACTTTTGCTTCCACGGGCACACCGGCCTTCTTTGTTCACCCTGCCGAACTGCGCCACGGCGACTTCGGCATGCTCGACAGCCGCGATCTGGTAATTGCCATTTCCAGTTCCGGTGAGACCCAGGAAATTAAACTGGTGCTTGAGCCTATCAAGCGTACAGGTCTTAAGCTTATCGGACTGACCGGCAACATGGAATCAACTCTGTCCAAATATGCGGATGTTGTTCTGGACGTCAGTGTGGACAAGGAAGCCTGCCCTCTCAATCTGGCTCCCACCTCTTCCACCACAGTCGCTCTAGCCATGGGTGATGCTCTGGCCATGACATTGATGGCCGTCAAAGGTATCGCCGCCGAAGATTTTGCCCGCAGCCATCCGGGCGGTAGCCTCGGTCAGAAGCTAATCACCGTAGAGTCAATTATGCGCTCCGGTCTGGATGTGCCCATCGTTTCTCTGGATGCCAGCCATGAAATGGTTCTGGAAGAGATAACCAGAAAGAAACTAGGCTTCACCGTGGTTTGCGAGGACGACGGCAAGTTGCGTGGTATCATCACCGATGGTGACTTACGCCGGGCCCTGAGCAAATACCGCGACGGCGTCTTCGAGAAGCAGGCCCGGGACATGATGACCACCTCTCCCAAGACCATCTCTGCTCATTGCCTGGCAGTGGAAGCTCTCAAGCTCATGGAACGTTATTCCATTTCCGACCTCTTGATTGTGGACAGCGCCCAGCGACCGGTCGGACTTATTGATTTGAAAGACCTTTTGAGAGCCGGAATTATCTAGCCGTTTCTTACCTGTCTACGTGGTTTCCGCGGCAATTGCCCGACTTCGGACACATTGGCTGTGACATAGTGCTTGCATTCAAACAGTAGCAAGCGAGGTATTGACCATGGCAGATCGTCCCGAGCAGGATAAAGGCGCAGATATACCGGACCAAAATTGGTTGAAACCTGATCTCAGCTCCGTCAGCCAGTTGCTTTGCACTCCCCAGGAAATGGCTACAATCCTGGATGACAGACCGGGACCGGCCGGTGGCACATTTTCTGAAAGTTTGAGCGAGTGCGCCAATCGTATTGTTTCGGATCAAAGCAAGAACGAACTGCAAAAGGCTCTGGCGTTCAAGAATTTAATTGTGGATACGGAAAAATTAGAAAAGAAAGGTCAGGGCGGCGATATCAAGCTACTCACCGATGCCAACGGTAATGTCACCGGCTTCGATATCAGTTTTCCGATCCAGAGAAAATGAGCCAGTGACTATTCACTCTTTTGCCATTCCACAAAGCCGTCCTGGAAGGAATCACCGACCACGTCAAAGCCGAAACCTTCAACCAGGGCCTTGAGTGGATCCGTGCCGCCAAAGGGAATAGCCAGCGGCTCGAATTCCAGGATGGCGTAGGTGTCATCAAGCGGTTTGACACCGGTCAGCTCATACTCGCCAGATAAGATGCAATCGAGAACGTCTATTAAGTCCCAGGTGCTCTTGCCGGCAAAGCACTGCAATTCTGCCTTGCCAAGCAAACTGTCCCAACTGGTGGAGGCGATGATACGTTCTCTTGCATCACGCTCTACGATCATGGCACCATCGGAATTTTCAACTTTGCGCTCTTGCATATAACTGACGAAGGAGGCAAGCCCTTCGAGTTTGGTATTGTTATTGAGGTGAGCGAAACGAATGTGCAATTGCCTACACCGATAGAGAGCCACAGCTCAAGAATAGCACTCTTTCAAGGTTTCTATTCCATGGTCAGCCGTCCATGATCAGCCGTCCTTGATTTGCCCTTGTTCCTTCAGCCTGGCAATGCGAATCTCTTCTCCCGTTAATGAGAGTTCCGGATCACGGTAAGGAAGACCAGAGGTGGTGCGTAGTCGCCGTTCTTCTTCCTCGCTCAGGGGCATGATTACGTTTGCGAGCTTAGGCAAATAGTCCTGGAGATCCTGGAGGCAGGCGAGCGTACCACCGCTTTTCCCACCGACGGCAGCTGTGCGGTAAACATGAAAACCCAGTTGCCTGAGGGCTCCACGTATGGCCGGGGCCGATGAATAAGTGAGGATGCTGCCTGCTGGCTGCAAGCGTTGCTTGTAAGCGGCAAACACTTCCAGGGTCCAGAGTTCGGTTACTTTGCGGGGAGAAAAGGGATCGTGATAGATAACGTCGAAAGTATCTTTCCGCTCATTCTTCAGGTAATGCCGCAGGTCGCATTCACTGAAAGTCGATTGGAAATGCAAATCATCGTGCGTGTGGTCGAATGTGATACCAGGCTGAAATGACTGTCCCGTTAGCCAGGACAGGCTTGCTATTTGCTTAAAACAGGGCTGTCTGAGCACAAGGGGCAGACTGGTCTGGCAGAGTTTGTAGTCGATGTCCAGGGCTTTGATAGAGAAGCCCTTGATGCCGGCGGCACTTCCTTCCTTTCGGAAGGACAGCAGGCTGTCGAAACAGGTGAGACTGTTGTAGCCAAGTCCGAAGCAACTGTCGAGCAAGCGGAAACAACTCACCTTTACCGACGGCAGGGCAAGCAGGGCCAGGGTAGGGGCGGCATAGTTCATCAGTGCTTCGGTATAGGCGCCCTGGCGATTATGATAGAGTTCCTGCAGGCTGGGCTCTAAGAGGCTGATGGAGCCGTCTGCCGTAGCCTGGAAAATGTAGTCTGGTGCTTGCAAGGGTGTTGCTTCTCTCTACCATTTCACCACGAGCTTACCGCAGTTTTTATCTGCTTCCATGACTGCATGGGCCTGGGCGATTTCCTCAACTCCGAAGACTGAATCAAGATTTGGCTTTAGAAGACCCTGCTGGAAGAGAGGCAAGATTTGTTTGCCGAAGGCCTGGGTGATCTGAATTTTTTCATCAAGGCTGCGACTTCTCAGGGTGGTGCCGATGACTCTTATGCGGCGGGCGAGAATCTGATTGAGGGAAATCTGGCTTCTGGCGCCGGCAAGTAGCCCCACCAGCATAATTGTTGCCTTGCCGGCGGCGCATTTCAAATCTTCTTCTACGTAGGCACCGCCCACTAATTCAAGAAAGACATCTATGGCACCAAAAGCGGTGCTGACCTTTTTAGCGAAGGTACCGTCTTCCACCAGAACCGGTAGGAACTGTGACTGCGGCTGCCCCAGGAAAGACGCCGCCCGCTCTAGTTTTTCGCTGGAACGACTGCTGCCGGCCACTCGGCACTGATAGGCCAGGGCCAGCTGGGCAGCGGCCATGCCCACGCCACTACCTACGGCTGAGATCAAGACCCGGTCTGAGTGTTTGAGCCCGGCCTGCAAAACAAGGGCATCAAAGGCGGTGATAAATGCTTCAGGTATAGCCGCGGCTTCCTCTATAGAGAGATTTTGCGGTATGGGAAGCAGAGCCAGTTCGTGCTGACAGAGCCGCTCCTGGTAGCTGCCGCCGCCTACAAGGCCAAACACCCGATCGCCTGGACGAAAGAGGCTGACGGCTTTGCCTACCGCTTCCACGATGCCTGCGAATTCCAGACCGGGTATATCGGCTGGTACGCCCGGTGGCGGCGGATAGAGACCTTTGCGTTGCAAGACATCGGCGCGATTTATACCGAATGCTTCGACTTTTACCAGAACCTCCCAGGTCTCCGGTTTTACCTCGGGTCTTTCTGCAATCTGCAATACATCCGGGTTTCCACTAGTGGTGATGGTGACGGCGCGCAAGATTCTTGTCCTTAATTATCTATTTGCCGGGATTTTACAAAGCAAGATTTACGTAACGAACTGGGCAGCGGGCGGTAAAGTGACTCGACAGGAGCAGTTTACAACCTGTATCCTCTGAGGGTACTTATCCGTACCAAATTTTAGCGTTTTAAGCGTGGCGAAACACCAGCATGGCTAAAGATCAACATGGCTAAAGAAAATAATAGTTCGATATCTGAAACAGAGGCAGTGACCGCAGCGCCGGAGCCTGCAGCGAAGGTGGCCAAAGACAACTGGGATAAATTGGCGGCAGTAGCACCAATTGTTTCCGGTGCTTTGATCTTCCTCATGGGTGGATATTTTACTTATTCCTATAATCAGCAACAGCTCAGGCTGCAGGAAATTCAGACTATCGAGAGATTTATTCCTCACCTCATGGGTAACAACCAGAGCAAGCGAGCGGCTATTCTAGCCATTTCTTCTTTGACTAATGCTGAATTGGCCTCCAAGTTCGCTCAGATTTTTGCCAGCCAGGGAACAGTTTCTGCCCTGCAATCGATTGCCGAGACCGGCTCGGATAAAGAAAAAACTGTGGCTACAACGGCTCTTGCTCAGGCGCTTGAGAATCTTGCCGCCAGAGAAAGTCGGCTCAATGAGATGGAGTCAGCTTTTCAGAAGGCTCTGGGCGATAAGCAGACCATGCGCGAACACGGTTCCAGGGTGGAAGCAGAGCAGCTAGGCCTGGATGAGCTGGATGAAGCCAGCAAACTGGAAAAGCTGGCTCAGATGTGCCGGGAACGGGGACAGACCGGTGTGGCAGAGAGCCTGCTCAGACAGGCCCAGCTTATTCGCGGGCGTCATGAGAACAGAGAAAAGGAGGAGAAGCCGCCGGCTCCGCCTCTGCCAGCTCCGCAGGCGGAGAAAGCGCCGGAAGAGCAGAAAAGCCAGGATAAGCTCCAGTCTGTGCCGGACAGCGAAAAGACTACTTCCGAACTACCTGTTGCCCAGTAGCGCTTACTTTATATATCTATTTTATATATTCCGCCCAGTATTCAGTACGTTCCTTCCAGCTACAGTCATCATTGCCGCAAATGAGGGTGACTTTGCTGCCGGCCGTCTCCAGGTTGGAGTCACCGGCGCCGTCCCATACCGAGGCAGTCAGTTCCACGTACTTTTCAAAGCTTTTGACGGGCTTCTGGCAGGTGGGGCAGAGCATTTTGCCTGCAGAGATGGCTTCTTTGATTTTGGAAAGGGACATAAATTGCTAGCCTTACTATTAAGTAGAACGAAGTTGGTTTGCCGGCCCTAAAGCCTAGCAGGTTATAGATTTTACCCTCCCTACCGGCAGCCAAATGAAAGATCTGTAGAAAAGTGGTTGACAAAGTCTACAGTTAGAATTATTCTAAGTAGTGTGGTTAGGAAATGAGAGCAATGTCTTACGAGATCGAACAATTACTTCTCAAACATGGGGTGAAGCCAACGCCCCAGCGCGCTGTAATTGCCCAGTTTCTGCTTTCTACCCACAGCCATCCGACGGCCGACGAAGTATTCCAGGCTGTATCGGAGAGCTTGCCCGTACCCCTTTCCCGGGCCACGGTCTACAACACCCTCAATTGCCTGGTGGAAGCCGGGGTTCTCATCGAGGTGGTGGTAGAACCGGGCAAGTCCAGGTACGATGCAAACACCAGTCAGCATCATCATTTTGTCGATACAGAAAGCGGCAAAATCATTGATGTCAGACCGGAAGAAGTGAAAAATCTGCCGCTCAAGCTTTCGGAAGGGTTTCTTGATGGTGCTTTCGACGTGGAAGACTACCGCATAACCTTTTTCGGCAAGCGTAAAGGGTGATTTTTTTTGCCTTGCACTTAGACGGTGTCTAAAAGTAGAAGAACTCTATATAGTTGAATTATGAGGATATAAATCATGAATATCGAAGCTTCGAATACCAAGAAAAATCTGGAAGCTGCCTTTGCCGGTGAGTCTATGGCAAACCGCAAGTACCTGTTCTTCGCCAAAATGGCAAGACAACTGGGAGACGAAGAGGTGGCCGCTCTCTTTGAGAAAACCGCTAATGAAGAAACGGCCCACGCTTTCGCTCATCTTGAGCTTATCTACCCCAGCCATGAACTGACTGTGGAAAGACTTTTGGAACTGGCCATAGAGGGCGAACTCTATGAGACGAATGTGATGTATCCCCAGTTCGAGCAAGAAGCCATAGCGGAAGGCAAGGCCGAGGCTGCCCTTGAGTTTGTGGAGCAGGCCAACGAATCACGTGTCCACGCTGAGATCTTCGCCAGCGCTGCCAAGCGTTTCAAAGCTCTCAAGATTGTGGAAGCTTTCCACGCCGGTCGCTATCAGAAAATGCTTGACAAAAAGACGCCGCAAAAGAAAGCCGGTTAAGTCATACATCATACTTTACAAGCGGAAGGAGCTACCCCGGGTGAGGCTGATATGATCATGGCGTCCTCACCCCGGAGTGTCCCTTGACTGAAAAAGTCTCTGCTCGTTGTTTTGAAGTCGGCCTTGATGTGCGTGTTTCAACTTACGACATTGACTATGCCGGCCATGTCTCAAACATCAGCTATTTTCGCTGGCTTGAAGACATGCGCTTGAAGATTCTGGAAGAATATTTCCCCCTCGAGGGTCTGATGGCGGACGGCTACCTGCCTATCCTGGCTGGCAGTCAGATAAAGTACAAAAAGGCCATCAGGCTATTTGATAAGCCCCGTGGCAGGATGTGGATCGATGGTATCACCGCTGCCACCATGACCTTTCGCGGAGAGTTCACGGTTGATGGAGAGGTCTATACGGAGGCCTCCCATCAGGGTTTGTTCATTTCGGCTCAAACTCATAAACCGGTAAGATTGCCGCCGCAGATTGTAAAAATGTATAAGCAGTTTGAGAAATAAAGGAGTTAGGCAGCCTCAATGACAGCATTTAAGACTTCAGCCAGATCGGCGGTGGTGACTGGCGCTACCAGTGGTATCGGCAGGGCGGTGGCCCTGGCCCTGGCTGAGAAGCATTTGAATATTGCCATCAATGGTTTTGGTTCGGAGGCTGAAATAGAGAAGGTGCTCACCGACCTGAAGGCCGCCGGAGCAAAAGAAGCAATCCATGTGCCGACGGATATGTCCCGCGTCACGGAAGTAGAGCATTTTATCAATGAAGCTCTCAAGGCCTTCGGCGAAGTCGATGTGCTCGTCAATAATGCCGGCATCCAGCACACGGCTCTGGTGGAGGAGTTCCCCGTAGAGAAGTGGGAACAAGTGATTTCCATCAATCTCTCCGCCTCTTTTCATAGCATCCGGATGTGTCTTCCTTCCATGAAGGCTAAGAATTGGGGACGGATCATCAATATCGCTTCCGTGCACGGACTGGTGGCATCCACCCAGAAAGCAGCCTATGTTGCGGCTAAACATGGTTTAGTCGGGCTGACCAAAGTGGTGGCCCTGGAATGTGCCGATACCGGTATCACCTGCAATGCCGTTTGTCCGGGCTGGGTGGAGACCCCACTTGTCCAGAAGCAAGTGGAGGCTATTGCCGCCGTAGATGGAATTTCCATAGCCGAAGCCAGACATAGATTGATCAGCGAGAAACAGCCCTCTAACCGTTTCGTTGCCCTGGATGAACTGGCACAGTTTTGTCTCTATCTGGTATCAGATCTGGCCGGTTCCATCACCGGCTCCAGTTTGCCGATAGATGGCGGCTGGACGGCCAGATAGAAATGTCGAGAGCCGTTTTGCTATCTCTGGTTGTGGCGCTCTCCTGCAGTATTTTAGGGCTTGAGGCCAGGCCTGGGGGCACCGTTCAAAAGAAGAAAACAGCGGCTTCCAGAAGTCCCGTGGCCGGCACTGCTACCAAATCGGTGCAGGCTAGTCCTGACTCGGCCCTGGAAAAGAATATTCGAGCCTGGCTGGAAAGACCTGAGATACGTCACTCCCGCGTGGGAGTAGAGGTTATGGATCTGGCCAGCGGTCAGGTACTGTTCCAATCAAACGGCAATAAAAGACACACACCTGCATCCACGGCGAAAATTCTCACCACGGCTTGTCTTTACGACCTGGTCGGCAAAGACTTTGTCTACAAGACCCGACTCTTAACCAATGGCAGTGTCAAGGAAGACCTTTTGAATGGAGACCTGGCCATTGAGACCAGCGAGGACCCATCCTTCAGCCGGGGAGATCTGGCTAGTTTGATTTTGTCCCTTCGCAATTTCGACGGCGGTAAAAGCGGCATTCGCCTGAATGGTGTCAGAGGCAAAATTTATCAATTATCTCCCGCGGGTAGTGCCGACAATTTTCATGTGCACTGGCTTCTGGAAGACTTTGGACAGGAGTGGATGCCGGTTTCCTCCAGTCTAGTGGTGGATAAAAACATTGCCTTTACTGGCGGCATTCCCAGCACCATGAAGATTGAAGATGGTGAGACTGGTGTGAATGCTAACTTAAATGCAGTTCTGGATGGAGTCCTGGCCGCAGACCTGGCTTCCGCGTTTTTATTGTTTGATGAGAAGACCCAGACCGTCAAGCTTTTTCGTGGACTGGCCATTGGTCCGAATGGCAAACACGACGCCAAGGTACATAAGGACGGTCCCTTTGTAGTCGGCAATCCTACTGCCTTCAACATGGCTTTGTTTATGAATGCTTTGAGCGAGAGCGGCCTCAATTTCGAACATAAGATTTATAAGGGTGAGAAAATCCCTGGTTTCCTGGCCAAGCAGCCTGCACAGGTGATGGCCGAGCATTCCTCTAAGGGGCTTCCTCAACTGATCAGGCTCTGCCTCTATGAAAGCGACAATTTGTACGCCCAGCAATTTTTGCGCACTATTGCCGGTACCAGAAGCGATGGGCAAGGCCATCTAAGCAAGAATGCCAAGCAAGCCCAGAGCACAATGACCCTGGAGGACCGGGGGCTGGCTCGCATGGGTGAATGGCTCTCTGCCATTGCCGTTCCTAATGCCGAAGTGGTGCTGTTCGACGGCTGCGGGCTGTCTCGCAAAAACTCCATAACTCCCCATGCCCTGAATCTTGTTCTGCGTTATATGCAAAAGAAGCATCCTGAGTACATTGAACTGATGCGCGTAAGCGACAGCAAGGGCGGCGGACGCTTTCACTTTAAGACCGGCGCCATGGAGACTGTCAGAGGTCTCAGCGGCGTGTTGGAAACCTTCGAGGGACGTAAGCTGGCCGTCACAGCCCTGGTGAACGGGCACACTGCATCCGTCAAGGATGTACGAATGGTTCTGGGTGACTTAATCGAAAGATTGCGCCGCCTTCCCCTGCCTGCTCCGCCTGCCGCTGCGGCCCCAACTAAGGTCAGCGTGCCTGAAAAGCAGTAATCTAGCCGTTGCAGTTAGTGTAAATTGTGGTGGCTAGCATTAAGATTAGCGGCCAGAATGGTATGGCTTTCCGGTCTCTGCTGGTCTTCATAAACTGCTTTGATGCGTTTGCGCAAGGCTACTAGAGTTCTCGGCAATTCGCTCTTAACGCCCTCTCTGACGATCCACTGGGGCACAAAGAAGCCCGGATCGAGGAACATGCTGTAGGTGAGCTGAGTCTTGGTGCCACCGTGGGCGGGGCTCATTTCCCAGAAACCTCTGAAATCTTTCAAGGTTCCGGCTATGCGTCTGAATTCGATGCGCCCGCCTTTTTCGTTTTGTTCGTAGCGAGACTCGACAGTATAGGAGAGCTGGGGCAAAAGGGGCAGAGGCGCTGTATCCATGGTCATACGCAGAACTGAGAGATGGCTTTGATCCGTCATTACTTCTACGTTTTTTACCCGCGGTGAAATGCGCCCTCTGAATTCAAAGGGATTGACCATTATGGGCCAGACTTTGTCCGGTGACTGATCGATAATTATTTTTCCGGTGACAAATTTCGTTGAGCCTACGTCTTTGAGACCTACAACGACTTCGCCTTTATCCAGTTTTTTCTTCTCATCCGTGCTTTCAGCTGGAAGTTCGATAGCCAGGCGGCTTGCATCGCGCACAACCTGAGCCTTCACTTCGGGCACCGCCGATAGCATCAAGGCAAGGGTGAGAATCGGGGCGATTGATAAACTATAACCTGCGAGAAATCTGGCGGCCTTACCGGTATTTTTACCGGTGCTCTTTGCGTACTTGAACATTTCTGGTCTCGATCCCCTTGGCATTAGCCTGGTGGCATTTGCAGTAAGAAGATCACGCGAGCAACGGGCTTACTTCTTAGCGGTTGCAGATATATTCGACCATAACAGCATAGCCGTCAAGAGGCACCATTGTGCCGTTTGTATATGTCTTCAATAGCTGGAGAGCCTAGGTCTGGCACAGTTATGGTGCCTCACAAAGATCTCAAGTGATGGACTCGGCACAAATATTTTATGTCTGCTGCTGAAATTTAACTCACAACAATTCAAACTTGACAAGATTGAGACTGCCCTGGCGATGATACCGCTAGTGGTGGCGGTACAAGAGCTTCTCAATGTCTCGCGTTGCGAGTTATCAGACTGCCCCTGCAAACCTGAGCGGCAGTTCATCTTCTGGAATCCAATTTGCTTATGTATTTAGGCTTACAGACTAAGTTGACAAGACTTCGGTATGATATAAGAGTAGTGTTCTGGGTGAATTACCGATTCGCCTTTAGCTTTCGACGGTAACTTGTGAGGATAAAGATGCCAACGTTCGACAAAGACCAGGTCCCGCTTTTTGCTAGAGAAGGTCTATTTCGGCAGAAGTTGAATCAGCTCAGAAACACGGGCAACCTCAATCAGTCGGCTAAGCCGCAGCCCCAAGCCGATGCCCAGAGCCGGTTTCGGGAACTGGAACAGGGTTCCTACCTCTCCAATGTACAGTCTTCCACCTATACAGGTAAGGGTGATCAGCAGGAAGCTGAACGCATTGCCCTTCTTGATTCCGTTACGGAGCTTTACAATCGCAACACCGTCATGCGCATTCTCCGTGACGAGTTGAAGCGGACCAAGCGTTACAAGCATTCCCTCGGTTTGCTTGTTATCAAAGTTGATGAAATGGCCAAAGTAAGCAAAAGTTTCGGGCAGAATACCGTCGACTCGGTACTCAAGGGCACCGCTAATTTCATCATGGGCAAAGTTCGTGACGTGGACATTCCGGCTCGTTATGACACAGACACCTTCCTGGTGATCTGCCCTGAGACGGATCCTAAGGGCGTGTCTGTACTGGCCGAGCGTATTCGCGCCAAGATTATGCTGGAGCGCGTCTCTGACGTTGGCCAGAACTGGCATGTCACCGTCTCACAAGGTATCGCCGGTTATCCCGGTAACGCCCAGAAAGCTGATGAACTGGTAGAGGCTGCTGTTAACGCCGCCAAAAAGGCTAGCGAGAGCGGCGGCAATCAAACCGTAACCGCCAGCATCGAAGCAGAAGCCTGATTTAGTTATTACTGCCAGTTCAGTCTCTTAAGCAAGTCCGCCAGGTCGAGCTGACCGCTTGCCGCCATCATGTGCACGGCAAAGGCGCACTGGTCATCATCCAGCTTGCCGGAGCGGTATAACTCATAGCAGTCGAAAACGGGCTTTGCAAGTTTTGCGTCCAGCCGCTTTTCCTCTTTGATGCAGTCCAGAAGCGAAGTCTGATTTTGTTTGCAGCTTTCCTTCAGGGCTTTGTAGTCTGCCTCTACCCCCAGTCCGAGAAAGGCCAGGAAAACATCGATGGAGGCCAGTTCTTCTTCGCCGTCTTTAAGCTTGTCGGTCTGAGAGATAGCCTTGGAAAGCGACATGCCTGAACCTTTGACGCTGGAAAGCACATAAGTAGCATCATCGGGATTGAGGGTGCGATTATTGATCATTTCCTGGATAGCCAGGGCCTGACCAAGTTCTACCTCGGAAATAATGCCTACCCTCGTCAATACTTTCCCGAGCGGCTGTTCGTCGGTCAGACCTTCCTCCACGGCGGCAATTATGTCCTTGTCATCTACCATTCCCGAGAGCAAGAGCAACTCGCCCAACCTCAAACTATTGGCTTTGCGCAGGCTGATAGCGCCGGGGCGAGACTTGATACCCATGGACTGCAAGCTGTCCAGGTTTTCATTGACCAATTTGATAGCCTTGATTGCCGTCTCCCGGTCCAACTTGCCGTCACGGATCAAACACTGGGCACAAAGCGCCATGTAAGCTACCGCTTCGGCGATATTGCCGCGCATGGCCAGCACTCTGGCCAGGGGCAGACCAGTGGTAATAGAGACGGCCAGTGTATCTTCCAGTACAGCTTCGTCTACGATGCCTGCTTCCGCCAGGATTTCACCAAGTCTATTGGTGGAATCGAAGTAATCACAGGTTTCTCCCAGATTGGAAAGGGCCTGGGTTAAGGAACAGCCGTCCCTGGCTATGAGTTTAAGGGCTTCCACCCCGGCTTCTGCGGAGAGCAAGTGGTCGCGAATCAAGCTCTGCACGGTCAGCACCTGCTTGAACTTCTCTTCATCGAGAAAACCGGAAGCAATTAAAACGCGCCCAACCGGTAAACCTGTCTTGAGGGAAACCGGCATGGCATCTGCAAACTGAGCCAGGGTGACGAGCTCGGATTTGACCAGAAGATCGCCTACTAATATTTTGGACGAACGCTTTGTCATGCTGAAAGTCTACCGTAAAGCCTTAAGTATATGGTACGGCGGGGCTTAAGCATGCCAATTTTGACTCTCCCTAGTAAGACTTAAGGCTGAGAGAGTTTGCCCTGCAAATGTTCGATGCGATGCATGATTCTCTCGCTTTCGGCTACCCTGCCGCACTCTTTCAAGTAGAGCTGATATTCGCTCAAAAGTTCCACCAGCACTGAGGATTCCTGCCCCGAACTTTCCTCCGTTTTGATGGCTCTTAGAAACAAGGTCTCGGCACCGCTCTCTTTGCCATGCCAGTGGTAAAGCCAGGCCAGATCAATCATCAGATAGGCAAAGCGAAGGGATTGGGCGCCCCAGAGTGACTCAGCCGTGCGCATACCAAGCTCGTAAGTGCGCTCTGCTTCGCCTCGACTACCCATCTTTTCATAGAGGAGAGAAAGCCCCAGAAGGCTGTTAATAACCCCGGGATAGATGCTACTTGCCGACTCGGCTGCCTGTAGTGCTTCTTTGAAAGACTTCTCGGCCGCACCATAGTCGCCGCCTGCCAGTTCCTCCCGGGCGCGATTGTCCAGTTCCAACCACTTGCTTACAGCCGCCGATTCAACCTTGCCCGTATATTTGCCGAATTTCAGGTCTTCGGGGCGGCGCTGATTCTCAGCCAGAGCCGCCGGACTTTCCATTAGCAGCGGCCACTGGAGCAAAACAAGGCAGGTCAGGCTGGCAACTAGTCTCAGAAGCACTGCCATAACTAATTGCCGTTTCGAGCTTTAATTTCCTTGAGACGCGTCTCGAGGCGAGCCGCATCCTGTGTGCGTCCTGCCTGCCTGAGGGTATCGATGGCAAAGGTGAGAAGTTTTTGGAAATTGGGATGGTCTTCGCCGTTGCCCGTGGGAGAGCGCCTGGCCAGGTAGCCGTCCGGATTAGCCAGCACGGGTGCTTTCATCTGATCTACGTTTTCGCTTAAGACCGGATCATTCGTCTTGGCGGCGGGACTGGCTTTAGGGGCGGCCGCCGGTTTGATTTCCTTGGCCTTCTTGAGGTTCTCCTCGTACTTGCCGATAAAGGCGGAAAGCTTGGCCAGTTTGTCTCTCAGAACGGCTTCGTCCAGGGTTGTGAGCCCATTTTCTATGGCAACAAGGTCGACCAGTACGTCTCTACTGAAGCCCACCCCGGCTTCCTTGAGGGCCCGCAAGCGACCGACCAGTTCTTTTCTCTCTTGCAAGTAGAGCCCTTCGGAAGGCTCGAACGTGGTGACATCAAGCCCTTCAGCAGCAAGTTTCTCAGCCTTGACGGTCTTCAGCTCGAGATCTTTGAGGGCATTATTGAGGGCCTCAGAAAAGGGTTTCTGCTGCGCTCGCTTAAGGGTGACGTTACGGTTGGATAACTCCCTGGAGCCATCGTAGAAGGTTATGGATACCTCGTCGATATCATCGCCCACGGCTTCGAAAGCCTTCTCGGCCAGGCGCAGAGCCTCCGCCTTGAGATAAACGTCTTCCAGGGTGGGATCGAGACCGGCAGAGACCTCCAGCACGTTTTTATTGATGCGCGAGCTGACTTCCCGTTTGCGCCGGGCATACTGATTTTCCTGTAAGTGACTGGTCGCCCTCACGTTTGGATCTTTGGTTTCTTCTTCAGCCAGTACCAGGGAGTTGAGCAACTGGTCTTCCTGCATAGTTCCAGCCGCAAAGGCTTTCACATCGCCGGCGGAAACACTTATTTTCTTGAAGCGGCTGAGGGCGTTCTGACTGTAAAAGCGGATTTCTACACGGGGAATCTTGCTGTCGAGTTCCATGACCGTCTTGGCCAGTAAAACGGCTTCAATCTTGCAGTCTCTGTCATTAGCCTTGGGATTTTTATAGGTGGAGATATAGATCACTTCCGGCGTCACCTGGGCATTGACGCGGATTGAGGCATCTAGAACTTTGGCCTTGTCTATGGCTGCCACTACGTCGGCGCCGCTCAGGGCAAGCGTAGCCGGCGGTATGCCCAGACCGAGGGAGAGAGCAAGGAGAGCAATCAATCCAAAGCGTTTGTTCATAGCACAAGATACCTACGGATTCTCCAGATCTTCAATCAAGATTATCTGGCCACTTTTGAGCGTTCGCTTGAAAGCTCGCCCTACACATTCGCTTATACCCGAAACTGCGTTTATTGGTGCCAGCCTTTTTTCCAGGTGCTTTTCGGCGAGCAGGCTCTGGGTGGCTACGGTGCCTTTGCTCACGTCTCTGGTGACAACCACAACAACCTGTTCATCCTTTGGTGAAGGAGCGGGCTGGGCTAAAGCACCAGCCACCTGCCCCAACAGGCAGCCGATCAGGACGAGGGCGCTGACTAATGGCTTTGTGGATGCAGGGTTCACGCCGATAGTCCGAAAATTTTCGCTAACTTAAACCAGAGGCTCTGATCGAATTTGGCCAGGCGACCCTGGGCTTGCACCAGATGACTGGCTGTAGAAGCATGGGCGGCTTTTTCCAGTTCCAGCTCTTTCAGAAGAGGGGCGGCGATAAGTTCGGGCAGAGCGGCCAACTGATCGTCCTTATCGGCCAGATCGAGATGCAAAAGTCGGGCATCGTCCCGGCTGGTTTTGAGAGCCTGCCTCAAGGTGACAAGCTCGCGGCGCTGGGCTTCAATGACCTGGTTGAGATTGTCGATTGCCAGTGCGTGATCGTCGTCGTCGCCCTCGAATATGCTGACTAGATTTTTCTGAGTGATGGCCTCACCATCGAAGAAAATCTCTGTCTGCTCGTGGACCGGCAGTTTTGCTTCTTCGAAGAAGGGCGTGAAATCGAGCAAAGAGGAAGAAGGAAGATGTACAGGGCTATGTGTGCCTACTTCGCTTAATGACTGAAAATGGTGCTCGTCTTTGAGAGCTTTTTCAATTTCATCGTTGAAGATTTTGCCCAGAAGAAGTTCGAGCCTCTGCACGTCGGCGCTCTGTTGTACTTCATCGGGGGTGTTCGGCACCGCAGTCAGGGGCGGCGACAATACTTCCAACTTTACTTGAGCCTGGCTTTGCATCGAGACCTCGTTTGATATAGACGGTTGTCATCACCGCGGCCTTAATGTTATCTCAGCTGCACATAATTGTATAGAGTTAATCTTTCGATTTAACTACTTGACAATACTGCCACTGAGGACGGTGACCATTCTCTCGGGATGGAAATAGCGCTGCATTGCTTCGTCCACCTGCTCTTTCGTGAGATCGATATAGCGAGAAGATATCTTGTCTAATTCACCGACACCCAGACCAAGAAATTCAAATTCTGTAATAACCCTGGCGATACCAAGAGAGGAAGAGAGTCCTACTTTGAAAGAACCAAGGGCGCGACCACTTTCTTTTTCTAGATCGTTTTTATCAATACCTCTATCTATATAGTCCTTTAAGGTTGCTCTGGTTAGTTGCAAGGCGCGGGCTACGTTCTTCGGATTGGTGGTTAGCGATACCGTCCACGGTGCACCGCCGTAGGCCGTATCGGAGAAGCCTGAATAGATGCCGTAAGTAAGACCGGCCCTGTCTCTCACTACTTGTCCGAGGCGGGATGTGATGGTGTCCTGGCCGAGCGCCGCATTGGCAATGCGTGCCGCATAGAAATCCGGGCTGTCGCGCCGCACTGCACAGGGGTGGGCCATGACTATATCCAGGCTGGGTTTCTCAGGCAGGAACACTTCCACTGTGAAAGCTTTTTCCGGTGGGCTTACCAATGGAATTTCAATCTGGCGTTCTGCCGGCTTGAGGGTGAGCTTTTCATCCTGCCAGTCACCGAAACGTTGTTCCACCAGTTTGAGGGCCTCTTTCGGTTCAATGTCACCGACGATGGTGATTATGGTGGCACTGGGACTGTAAAGACGTTCATGGGCTGCCACCAGATCTGCTCTGGTAACGGCGGCTAATTCTTCTATTTGTTTGTCGAAGTCTTTATCGTAAAAAACATGGTCGGCGGGATAAAGGGACTGCCTTAGCTTATTCCAGGCCATCGACTTGGTGGACATCTTAGATTCCACAAAGCGGGAGTTCCACTCAATTTTGATCTTGGCCAGTTCTTCTTCGGAAAGGGACGGATAGCGCAGGATATCCACGAGCATATCGAGATAGCGGCTCAAGTCGCCGGCCACCAGATGAGTACCTAGACCAACGCGGTAGTTGTCCACATAAAACTCCAGACCGCCTGGAATACCCATCTCTTCGAGATTTTCAGCAATTTTGATCTTGTCGTAGGAGCGCGAGCCCCGGGAGAGCAAATCTCCGACCAGTTCGGAGACCGACCCTTCATCCCGGCTGGTGAAGTAACGGCCGGCTTTCAGATTGACTGTAACGCCCACTGACTCCGTGCCGGGATTTTTCATGAGCAGCACGGTGAGACCGTTTTTCAGTACTACCTTCTCAACCCTGGTGAGGTAATCGCTCTTTTTAGCCTTTTCATATCGGATGGTGACGGGGCTGCTATTGAGGGCCATGAGAGTCTTCATTTCGGACTCTTTGTAAAGCGGTTGAGCTTGTACGGAAGAGTCGACCTGCGGTGCCTCCTCCATTTCTTGCAGTTCTTCCTCCTCCCCTTCCAGGCTCGCATCTTCGAAGTCTTCCCCTTCTCTGGGATAGAAGTAGCCGACCGTGCGATTGGAACGTTTGAAGTAGAGACCGGCCACCCTCTGTATATCTTCGGCACTGACGGCGTCAAAGTTCTCGTCGTAATCCAAGAGCCAGTTGTAGTCGGCTCTCGACTCTGCTTCGCCGAGCATGAAAGCCATACTGGAAGGATCGGCCTTGGCCAGGATGGTACCTTTGCGATTGGCGCTCTTGATGCGGCTCAGTTCTTCGGGGGTGACCGGAGCAGCGGCAAATTTTTCCATTTCGGCAAGCAAGATTGCCTCTACTTCTCTGGCATCCACATCGGGATTGACCACGGCGCCGACGATAAAGAGACCGGGATCTCTCAAGTCATCGTGGCGGGCAAAGACATCGGCGGCCAGGGAGGTGTCGATCAGGCTCTTGTAGAGGCGGCTGCTGCGCTCGTAGGTGCTGCCCAAAATCTGCCGTACGGCTGAGACTGCGTAATTGTCCTTATGGGCTGCTTCCGGGACATGGTAGCCCACCCAGACCCGGGGTAAATCGCCGGCTCTGGAGATCTCGAAACGGCGCTCTCCTTCCTGGGGCGGTTCCACCGTGTAGACAGTGGGAATGGGATGGGGAGCGGCACTGATCGCACCAAAATACTTGTTTATACAGTTCAGTGCTTCATCGGTGGCAAAATCACCCAGGGCAATAACCGTGGCATTGTCCGGCCAGTAAAAGGTGTTGTAGAACTGCCTGAGTCTATCCATGGGCACGCCTTCCACGTCGGAGCGCCAGCCGATAGTGGGATGATGATAAGGGTGCTCTCGGAAAGCGATGGCATAGAGTTCCTTCTCCATTGCCTCTTCCGGCTGATTTTCACCTCTTTCCAGTTCATTGCGCACCACGCTCATTTCACTGTCATGGTCTTCCTGACGCAGACGAAGATTGCGCATGCGGTCCGCTTCCAGCTTTACGCAAAGTTCAAAAAATTCGCTTGGTACCACTTCGTAGTAGCAGGTGCGGTCGAACCAGGTAGTGGCATTCCAATAGGCGCCGATTTGTGTGAGGAGGTCGTCAAGTCCGTTACCCTTCTCGGCATTGTGTTCTTCCGTACCCTTGAAGAGCATGTGTTCAAGAAAGTGAGTGGAGCCGGTGTAGCCCACCCCTTCATTGCGGCTACCGACCCGATAAACCACCAGCAAGGTAGAAACCGGCGCACTGTGATTTTCCGAGATGAGCACCCTCAAATTATTTGCCAGCCGGAACTCGGTAACACCTTTGCTTTCGGAAATTTTTCTGGGGGCATCAGGTATATTTTCAGACTTTTTGTCCACGGTGTTTACCACTCTCGGTTCCTCTTTTATGCGCATCGGGCCTTAAGTGCTTAAAGATAACTCAAATCCCTCCCATCCGCCTAAATTGAAAGTGCCAATCCACTGCTAAGAGCACATAGCGCGCTAATCCGGCGTATGACAACCAATTCATGCCGGTGCGTAGCAATATAAAGGTTGTTAGGGGTAAAATAGGGGCTTGTGAAGAGGTTTCCAGATGTTCCCCCCGAAGGCTTACGGCGCCTGTCTTTTGCTTGTCTTGACCTGGCTGTCGGCAGCCGGTGTCAGGGCGCTGGATGGCGCAGCCTGGGCCAGGCTCACCCGTGAGGGCTCGAAAGCCTACGAGAGCGGCAATTTTGGCGAAGCAGAGCGGCTGTTCAAGCAGGCGCTGGAAGAACTAAAAGGTTGTCAGGCAAACGATATTAGACTGGCGGAAAGCTACAACAATCTGGCCGTGCTCTATGTCAATCGCAATCAACTGCCAAAGGCCGAGCCCCTTTTTGAAAAAACGCTCAAGATCAAGGAAGCTTCTCTGGGCGCCCACGATAAAGATGTGGTGTCATTGACGGCCAAATTGGCTCTCTTTTATCTGGGCAACGGCAAGAAGGACAAAGCCCAGCCCCTTATCGACAAAATGACTAATTACGGAGAAAGAGAAGCCCGGCAACTCTACGAAATCAGCAGTGCCTTCAAGAAGCTTTCCAACTATTACTCATCTCATCATAAGCTGGAAAATGCCGAAATTTCCGTAAAGCAAGCGGAAGGCGAGACCCTCGCTCAGGCTAAGGCCCAGGCTCAGGAAACGGCAGTGCTACTGGACTCGGTCGGCGATGCCATCAAGGGTAGTGCGGAAGGTTTGAAGCAGGCGGAGCGCCTCTTCAAGTCTTCTCTCAGCTTGAGAGAAAAGACGCTGCCGCCTGAACACGCAGCCCTTTCCGCCTCTCTGGAGAATCTCGGCAAGGTCTATCAGAGCCAGGGGCGACTGGCTCTTTCTGAACCTCTCTTGCGCCGTTCCTACGAGATAAGCCTCAGCACTCTCGGTATGGAACGCCGCGAAACCCAGAAGCGTCTGGAAAATCTGGCTCAATTACTGACCCAGGAAAATCGACTCGGTGAGGCGCGTTCTCTCTATTTGAAAGTGCTGAATCCCGAACCCGGTGCCAAACCCGACAGCAAGTCCGCCTTCCGACCTTCGGCTGATTTCCTCTCCGGCTTTGCCGCATTATTGGTCAAGGAAGGACGCTATGGCGAAGCGCTGCCTTATTACGCCCGGGCTCTAAAAATGCAAGAGTCCTTGAACGGTCCCCAGCATGCCAGCCTGGCCGCCTTGCTGGAAAGCTATGCCTATGCCCTCAATAAAGCCAACCGACAGGCGGAAGCGAACAAGCTTAGTTTGCGTGCCCGCTCGATTCGAGGCTGAGAAGCAAGTAATTTTCGGTTTGCCGTCAGTCCTGACTGACGAAATAAAGGATACGCATCAGGCGTTCTATGCCCAGTCGATATGACTTAACCGCCACGCGCTCGTCCTTGCCGTGCATGGTGGCCAGATGGGCCGCGTCCACTTCCACCGGTTCAAAGCCGTAGGCTTTGATGCCCAGATCACGGAACCAATGGGAGTCGGTAAACCAGGGCACCACTACCGGTACTACCGGTACTACAGATTCGGCCGCCTTCTGTCCTTCGTTTTCCAATAGATTGGCCTTGCGGATCGCTTCCACCATGGCGCTGCCAAAAGGCGAAGGGTCTGCCTTCTCGAACTGAATTGTGCTTATCTCTATGCTGTCGTCTTGCAAAATGCCCTTCAGTTGCTCGATGAAGGTTTCTGCCTTTACTCCCGGTAGAAGCCTGCAATCCAGTTCGCAATAGGACTCTGCCGGTATGACATTGGTCTTGTACCCGGCTTTGAGAACAGTGATGGAGACCGTGTTGGCCAGCATGGACGATTTGAGCAGGTCTTTCTTGAGCAAGCGTGCCGCTTCCACATTGCCGGGGGCGGCAGCCTTGGATATGGCGGCATAAAGTTCGCGCAAAGGTGATTCTTCAGTGTGGGCAATCTTCTCGTAGAAGTTTTGCACTTCAGGCAAGAGGGTGAAAGGCGGCGGATTATCCGCCAATCTGGCCAGGGCACGCAGCAGGCGGTTGTTGGCGGAATTCTCCTGGGGCATGGAAGCATGACCGGCCAGTCCTCTGGTTTTCAGGGCCAACCAGAGCACCGATTTTTCGCCCACGTCTACGCCCCAGTACTTGGCTCTGCCATTGTCATAAGCTTCAATACTGGAGCCTTCGTTCAACAAGAACTCGCAGTCCTTGAGCAGTTCCTTCTTGTGCTCGGCGAACCATTGAGCCCCCTGACTGCCTCCCACTTCCTCATCAGGGGTGGCCAGGAAAACAAGATCGCGATCGAGGGTCAGACCCAAACGCTTGAAGGCCAGCATGGCTTCCAACTCCATCATGCCCATGCCCTTCATATCCAGGGTGCCCCGTCCCCAGATCTCGCCGTCATGAATTTCACCGCCGAAAGGCGGATAGCGCCAATCGGATGCCTGAGCCGGCACCACATCGATGTGATTGAGAAGCACGACCGCCTTCTTCTTACCGGTGCCTTTCAGTCTGGCGTAGAGGCAGGAACGCCCTTCCGCCGTGTCGAAAATCTGAGCGTCGATGCCGTTTTCCTTGAGGATGCCGGCTAGATATACCGCTCCCTTTTTCTCGTTGCCGGGAGGATTGGTGGTATCTATGCGTAAATATCCGCAAAAATTACTGAGGGCTTTTTCAAACTGCTGATCGGAAAGTTGAAACTTTTTGAGGACCTCGCGGTCTGGATCTGGAGCCGATGCCTTGCCGGCGGGGCTGGCCCCGGCTAGCGGAGCGAGGGAGAGCAGGAGGGCAAGCAGGGGGTTTACAAGGTGCGGCTTCATTAAACTTCTCCTTTCAGGAGGCACAATTTTACTCTTTCCGGCATCTCCTTTACTTGCCTGTTGAGCTATTGGAAAGCGGCTATTTCAGAGGTAGTCAGTATCTTATGCTTATGCAGTCGTGCTCCAGTTAATTTGCACTATCGAGGAATATACAGATGACCAAAATTACCAACCTGGCTTTACTGGCTCTTTTGCTCGGCACAGCTTTGCCCGTTCAAGCAGAAGACGCTCAGCCGGCTGCAAAACCGGAAAAGAAATCGGCAGTTAAGACCATCGAAGCCGATGTGAAAAAAGGCGCTAGCGCCACCGTCAAAGGTGTGGAAAAAGTTGGAAAAGGCATCGGTACCGGCGTCAAGAAAGGTGCTGAAGGTCTCGTCAAGGGCACCGAAGCCGTCATCAAAGGTACCGGCAAGGGTATCGAGAAAGTAGGCGAAGGGGCTAAGAAAGGTGTCGAAAAATTGACGGGCAAAGGCAAGAAGGCCGACAAAGTGGAAGTAAAAGACGGGGCAGCCCCGGCTGAAGGCGCCAAGAACTAAGAAAGCTGAAAAGGACCCCCAATGATAAGTAAAACAGGGATATTCCCCGGGTTTTTAGCCCTGAGCCTCATGCTTATATCGGGGGTCTCTTCACCCGTTCCGGCCAAGAACGGCACCAGTGGTGCTGTCCCTCCTGCCTCGTCCCTTACCGCCACCGGCGCCGACCCTAAGATAGGCATCGAAGCTTTCAAGCTCAAGAACGGCTTGAAGGTGCTCCTGGTGGAAAGAGCTGCCGCACCAGTGGTGGTGGTGAACATGATTTACCATGTCGGTTCACGTAATGAGGCGGTGGGCTACACGGGCTCCACTCACTTTCTTGAGCATCTGATGTTCAAAGGCACTGCTACCCATGATCCTCTTAAGGGCACCGGGCTTGATGATTTGCTGAAAGGGGTGGGTGGTATCAACAATGCCACCACCTCCTACGATCGCACCAATTATTATGAAGTGGTGCCCAGGGAGTCTGTAGATCTGGCCCTGCAACTGGAAGCCGATCGTATGCGCCATCTGCTCTTGCGCAAGGCTGATCGCGACGCCGAGATGACCGTGGTGCGCAATGAGTTGGAACGGGGCGAAGACGAACCTTCGGAATTATTGAGCAATATGGCCTTTGCCACTGCCTTCAAAGAACACCCCTATCACCATCCCGTCATCGGCTGGCGCTCCGACGTGGAGGGTGTTCCTCTGAGCCGGTTGCGCCGCTTCTACGATGATTTCTACTGGCCGAACAACGCCACCCTGGTGGTGACCGGTGATTTCCAGAAGAAGGAACTGCTTAAGAAGATTGAGGCAGCTTTCGGCGGCATTCCATCCAGTCCCAAACCTTTTCCCGCCGTCTATACAAAAGAACCGGCCCAGGAAGGAGAGCGGCGCTTTCTCGTTAGCCGCGGCAAAGAATTGCCACGGGTACTGGTGGCATTTCACACTCCTAAAGGCATCGACCGGGCCACCGCCCCCCTGGACGTGGTGGCTTCCGTCCTGGGAGACAGCAGCCGTAAATCATCCCGACTTTATAAGAGTCTGATTGAAACCGGTCTCTGCTCCGAGTGCTCGGCTTCCAACTACACACTCCTGGATCCAGGCTTGTTCTTCGTGCAAGCGACTGTGCAGCCTGGTCAGAACCCCCGGCAGGTGGAGGCGGTCATCCTGGCCGAATTGAATCGCATAAGCGAGAGCGGCATTACCGAAGCTGAGCTTCTGAGAGCCAGGCAGTCAATCGTGAAGCGCTTCAAGCTCTCCTTGAGCGATCCCATGAATCTCACTCAGTCTCTGACTGAAGGAATAGCGGTAGGCTCCTGGCAATGGTGGTGCGCTTATCCTGACAGTGTGGCAAAAGTAAGCCTGGCAGAGGCGAAAGACTTTGCCGTCCGAACTTTTACCGAGAACAATCGCACTGTCGGCTACTATCTGCCCAAACCGACTTCCGAGAGTTCCACCGCCTCCACTGGTTACTACCAGTTTCCCGCGCCCAGGCCGGTTGAATTGCCGGCCCTGGCCGGTGGAGCCGAGGAACAGACCCAGGGCTCATTCCCTGCTGCCGGGCTTCTAACTGCAGGCAGCGGCAAGAGCGAAATTTCGCCCCGCATCAAGAAAGTGGTTCTGGATAACGGTCTCACCGTGCTGCTCTATCCCATTGCGCGCTCCGGCACGGTAGCTATCTCCGGCAAAATTCGAGCCGGCGATTACTTTGCCCGCGCTCCCCACACCGAGCGCAACGACCTGTTGGCCAGGCTTTTGAGTTTCGGCACCAAGACTTACAGCAAGCAAGCGCTGGCTCAAAAACTGGAATCCATGGGCGCCTCCCTTGATTTCGATGCCGAGACCTTCTTCCATAATTTCGAAACGGAAGTGACTACCCAGGACCTTCCCCTCATGGTTAAGCTTTTGGCGTCTTGCATGATCGAACCGAGCTTGCGCAGTGAAGATCTGAAAGAAGTAAGTCAGATTTATGCCGCCCAACTGAAGGAAGAATCGACTCAAACTGCCTCTCTGGCCTGGAACAAAGTACTGGGCACGCTCTATAAAAAAGACTCGGTGTATCACGCCGACGGTTTCGACGAGCAAATCAAAGCGGTAAGCGATACCTCCATAGAAGAAATCCGGGCCCATCACAAAGCACAATATCGCCCGTCCAATACCGTATTGACACTGGTGGGCGATTTCGATGTAGATAAGGCCTGTGCCCTTCTGCAAGAGACTTTTTCCACCGGGCAATGGCCCGGTGACGGCAAGGGACCTTCACCCATCAAGGTAGAGGCGGATGTGCTCGAGAAGGTGTCCGATAAGACTCCTCTGGTCAGTAAACTGGCCGAGAAAGCCAATGTGGACATAGTGCTTGCCCGACCGGTCAACCTCAGCGTGCGCTCCAGCGACTATCTGGCGGCCCTGGTAGCCAACGCCGTGCTCGGCTACGACAGTTTTGCCTGTCGCCTGGCCCCGGTCAGAGATCGCTACGGTCTCACTTATGGCATCTATTCCCGTATTGTCGACCCCGAGTTTCCTTACGGACCCTGGTCTATTGAGCTTTCTGTCAATCCTGAGAACGTCAAGCGCGCACTCGAGATAGTCAAAAAGATTGTCGGCGAATTCGATAAAGGCGGCATAAGCCCCGAGGAGCTGGCCAAGGAAAAGTCTCACCTGGCCGGAGCCTACCTGGTTGGCTTACGCAGTCCCCGGGCCCTGGCCCGGAAAATTTGCGAATATGAGCAACTCGGACTGCCCCTCAAGAATCTGGACAACTTCCCCTGGAGACTTTCCAAAATCACGCTTAAGGATGTCAATGAAGCCATCCGTAAGCACTTTGATGTTACTACCATGCGGGTTTCACTCTCCGGCACTCTAGATTAGATGGAGATGGCCGGGCTTATAGATTAGAAACTTTAGGGCTCGGGTAAGTCAAAGTAGACAACAAGGACTAGAGACCGGTTTGAACCATGACTGAGAAGAAGTACGACGTAGACGAAGGATGGGCATTCGCCAAGGAGAATAAGTTCTCCAAAATGGTGAATGAGACTCGCTTCGACAGGGCCAAATTCAAGGCAACCAAAAATCGCGAGACCGCCGAAAGGGAGCGCAAGCCCCTCACTGAAGCCGAAATGGCTGAGTTTGAGAAGGCTTCCACAATTGATGCGCTCACCGGCGTGCTCAATTTCAAAACTTTTTACCGCAAGCTCGATTATGAACTGCGCCGGGCCAAGCGGTATAAGCGACCGCTCTCTCTCATGCTCGTGCAATTGGACAATCTTGATAATTGCAAGCGTCAGTACGGTGCCATGGTGGAAGATGAGATGGTTAAGTCGGCTGTGCGCCTTATCCTGGGCTGTATTCGCGATGTGGATGTTTGCGGAAGGGCGGAAGGCTCGGACATCGCCGTTATTTTTCCCGAGACCTATTCTTCCAAAGCCATGGTGGTAGCAGAAAGAGTACGGGACAAACTGCGCTCGGAGAGCATCAATAACGATCTCAGACATCTGAGGGTGACAGCCAGTATCGGTGTGGTTTCCTTCCCCACCCATGCTCGAGACGAGCACGATTTATTGCAGAAAGCCCTTCAATTTGCCGGCCATGCCAGAGAAGAAGGCGGCGACATGGTCTTCAACGGTTAGCCCGTCGAAATTACTCCAGGTCCTTCATGGTTTTTTCTTCCGCCGAATTCTTGGCGGGAGGCTCCGGTCTCTCCAGTGTTCCGGGCATAGGAGTGGGCAAGGGCTGAGCGCTGTTGTTTTCGGTGGTGGTCTCCGCCGCTGGTTCTTTCTCGACTTCTTTGACTACTTTTTTCTCTTTCAGCCCGATGGGATAGCTGTTGTAGAGCTTGCCGTCAAAATAAACTTTGAACTGCGACTTGCCGTCGGCTTTCACCGACTCACCACCGGTAATATCAACTGCTTTCCCTTCTCTGGCACCGAGGGGCGGCACATATTCGTCTACCACGCGGGTTTCCTTGCTCCAGAGCACCTGACCGTCCAGATTGACTATTTCAACTTTCATACCAAGAGCATTGATTGACTCGTCGGTGGGATTCCACACCTGACCCGATAATCTGGGCATGCCGCCGACAAAATCTATTTTTACGGCTTTCATAGTGACTGTGGGCACACTATTTGAGGGGTCCATAGACTTTGCTTGTTGCAGGTAGGCGTAGCCCGTCTCCTGCTCGCCTTTATCGAGAAGCTCTTTGCCGCGCTTGGTAAGGAGCAAAGCCAGTTTGTGCCTGACGGCATCGTCACGGGTAGAAAGCTTGGAAGCTTTGCGCATTTGATCGATAGCCAGTTCCAGTTGGCCGGTACGTTCGTAAATGTCGGCAGCCATTTCATAATTTCTAGGATTATCGGCAATGGCATTCAGTTTTGAGAGATAGACCAGGGCTTCCGTATCTTTCTTATCGGCAGCCAATTTCTCCGACAAGCGCTGATAAATAGTTGCCAACCTGGCATCGGCCTCTGTGTAGCGGGAACCTTCTTTCAGATCCTTCACCTCTTCCCAGAGCCTCAAGGAGGCTTCCAGGTGACCGCTTCTCAATTCTTCGTCGCCCCAGAGAGCAGCAAGATCAGCCAGCTCGGCCCGTTTTCCCGGTACATTGCGCTGGGAAAGGGGGCGTAAAAGTTCCACAGCCCGATCGTACTGCCCATGCAGACGGTAATAGTTAGCCAGTTGCGAGGCCAGATCGGGATCTTCGGCTATGCCCTTGCCCAGTTCCTTGGCCTTGCCGATGCATTCCCAGGCTTTGTCTACCTGGTCCACCCCGATATAGGCCCTGGCCAGAGCCAGTTGCACCCGGGCATTTTGACTGCCGCCTTCGGCTTTGGAAAGGGTGGCTACGGCAAATGCAAACTGGCCGTTCTCCAGCTCTTTCAGCCCCTTGGAAAGCAGGCGGTCGGATTCGGGTGCTTTAGTGAGGAAAAAGAAAGTAGCACCGGCGGATAAGGTCAGTATGACAAGAGCGGTAACTACTCCGGCAGCCTGAGGGGCGCCGCTCTTGAGCATGTTCTTCATGCCTTCCGAGCGCCTTTTGTGCTTGGGCTCGTCGTCGAATTCCCAGGTGGCGCCGGTTCTTCGTATGTCGTGGTGTTGTTTGCGCCTTCCGGAAGTGGCCTGGGAAGAATGAGAAGCGGCCCCCTCATCATGCCCTGAGGCATGGGAGCGAGCCGCTTTCATTTGGTTCTCGTCGAACTGGGGTTGCCCCACGGAAGAAGCATCAAAAGACTCTTCTTCGGGCAACTCTTCCGGTGCGTAGAAATCCTTGCCGCATGAGACACATTGCTCATAATGAGACGGATGGGATGTGCCACAGGTCGGACAACGCATGATCTTTGATCTTTCCTTTAACAGCATAGGCTCCTCAAGGATAGATCATACACCTTACTTGATTTCTACTTTGGCGCCGGTGGCTTCCAGTTTCTTCTTCATTTCTTCCGCTTCTTCTTTCTTCACTTTTTCTTTCAGCGGTTTGGGAGCGGAATCAACCAGGTCTTTGGCTTCTTTCAAGCCGAGGCCGGTTACTTCACGGACAACTTTGAGAACTTCGATTTTCTTGTCGCCGACAGCGGTCAGAACAACGTCGAACTCGGTCTTCTCTTCAACAGCAGCGGCAGCGCCGGGAGCAGCTACCATAGCCATGGCCATGGGGGCAGCAGCGGTGACGCCGAATTTGTCTTCCATTTTTTTCTTGAGGTCAGCAGCCTCGAGAAGGGTGAGGGAACCGATTACGTCGAGAAGCTCGTCGACGGAAATTTTAGTAGCCATTTTTAGATTATTCTCCTTTTGCGACTGCGACACAGGTGCCTGCAGTCATCTCACTAAGCGTTGTTGTTTTTCTTTGCGACTTCTTCGGTCAAGAGGGCAATGTCTCTGATCAGACCCTCGAATATACCGGCAATACCTCTGGCGCCGGAATCGAGACCACCCATAATGGAGGCGAGCAGTTGCTCTTTGGAGGGAAGATCGGCGAGGCCTTTAACTTCCTCGCTGGTCAGGCATCTGCCTTCCAGCACGCCGCCTTTGACAGCACCCTTCTTGAGGCTTTTGATGGCCTCAACAACGGCTTTGGCAGGGGCGGCAGGATCTTCATATCCAACCACTACGGTTGTCGGTCCTTTTGCAAGCTTTTCGATGGATTCAAACTCAGTGTTTTTGCTGGCAATTTTTACCAGGGTATTCTTCGTTACTTTGACTTTAGCCTGCGCTTTGTCCATGGAACGACGAAAATGAGTTAGTTCCGCCACCGTATAGCCGCTGAGATCAGCTACGATAGCCACTTTGCCGTTAACAAAGAATTGGTCAAGATCGGAGATGACTCCGGCCTTGTGTTCTTTTGTTGGCATTGGGCCTCCTTAGATGGTTATCTCAAGTGCTTACGTAAGAACGCTCTTGGATGGTTCCACCGAAAAAAAAATTCCCGGTGCTGTTTCCAGTAAAGGAACCAATCCGCCGGGATCACAAAGCGAGTTATTCGCTAACGACTGAGTCGATTTTGTGACCTCTAGCTGGCGGCTTTTCAGCCATTAAACTCAAATGAGTGCCGAACTGTCTGCGGTCTTAGTCATATATAAGCAATGTCTGAAGCTCAGGCATTACTTTATATACAAGGGCACATTGTACAACCCCTGACACTTCCGTCAATGGCTGGCAAGCTGATATAAAGGACGTGTAACGGTCATTTAGATGAGTTTTATCACATGGAAATCTTTGAGAAGCATGTCTTTGTGTGCACGAGCGGCAAGACCTGCTCCTTGGAAGGCGGAGAGGAGATCTGCTCGCTTTTGCGCAAAGAAGTGGTCGAAGGCGGACTTAAGGGCAAGGTGCGCATCAACAAGGCCGGATGTTTCGACCAGTGCGGCCATGGTCCTCTGGTGGTGGTTTACCCTGAGCAAGTCTGGTATGCCCGGGTGAAACCGGAGGATGTCAAAGAGATCGTTCAGGGCCACCTTATTGAGGATAAGCCGGTAGAGCGACTTTTCTACGACGGCTCCGGACGCATCAAGCAGGACTGAAAATAAAGTGCCGGTGGGAGGCGCCCTCAAGACAGTTTGTCAAATAGAGGCAGCTAGCCAACCACCAGCTAATTTCTAAATTACCCTGCATGCCCCCGGTTAAACCGTGGCCGGGGAAATTTTATCCCGGGTTTTTGGCTGGTTTAGCTGGAGCTGTAGGAGCCTTGGCGGTGTCTTTGGCAGGTTCCTTCGCGGCAGCATCCTTGGCCGGCTCTTTGGCCTTCTCAGGAGCGGCCGCGCCTTCTTTCTCCGCGCCCGGCTTTACTGTCTTGCCGGACTCAGGTGCGCTCTTCTCTGCGGCTTTTTCGGGAGCTTTTTCGGGAGCTTTGGCACCCTTATCCTTGGCCGGGTCAGCTTTGTCTTTGTCGCTACTGCCCTTGTCTCCTTCAGCCCCGGTAGCAGCACCGGTCTCAGATCCTGTACCTGCTCCAGTACCTGTACCGGTAGCGGTTTCGCTGCCGCTGGCTGCCCCAGTTTCAGTGCCTGTGCCTGTTCCTGTTCCTGTGTCAGTGCCGGTTTTGGTCATGGAAGCGTGGGGGTCGTTTTTCTTCGCTTCCTCGATGGCGGAAGCCGAGATGGAGCCGTCGTCGGCCACCAGGCGGGAATCTATTTTTACTGCCGCCAGCTTATTACTGAAGGACTGCGCCTCATCGAACACGGGGGGGATGACCAGCTGCCCCTCGACATCGATGAAACCCCGGCGGGCGTTGGCCACACCCACTACAGCCAGACCTTCCGAGAAGTCTTCTGCATAGGTGAAGCGACGCTTGATGACTGTTTTGCCGGCCTTGTTCATGAAGCCGTACTTGCCCTTCTTGAGGCTCAAGCCCAGACCGTCATGGAAGAAGGAACGGGAATTGAGGGGATCACTCATGGATATGGTGCCGATATCTCCGATGATCACGAAGTCGGCGCCGAAATAGCCTTCAGCGACGCGATCTCGGAAAGGACGCACCTGGTCGAACTTGAGTTCGGTAATCTGTTTGCCGTCTTTATCTATAAAGCCCCACTTGCCAAGCTGTGACACGGCCGCGAAACCTTCCGAATAAGGTTCTACGTTCTCGTACTTGGCTTCAATCTTGGGCTCGCCGGTAAGGTCGATATAGCCCCACTTACCGCCTTCCCGATAGGGACAGTAGATGATGTCCACTGGTTCAAGAGGGGTGGAAGCTTCCCCGCAATCGCCCAGCTGTTCAAACTTGGCCGGTACAACCATGTTGCCGGTCTTATCAATCAAGCCCCACTTGCCGTTGAAAACTTTGACGGCGGCATAGCCCTTGCAGAAGGAATGCACATCTTCGTAAGCTCGTTCAATGACGAACTTACCGGTGGGGTCGATGAAGCCCCAGCGAGCGGATAGATCGGCTGCAGCCAGACCTTCCGAGTAGGAGAAGACCCGGCGGAATTGCGGCTTGATGACGAATTTGCCGGAATGATCGATAAAGCCCCACTTGGGACCGAGCTCCGGCAAGGCCTGAACCGAGGATTCTTCTTTTTTGGGACCACAACCGGCCAGAACTGAAACTAGTAAAACTGCCAGAAGAGGCTTGAAGACCGAGGGTTTGAGAAAACCAGACAACCCCGGAACCGAACTCATACGCTTCAATTTTTGCGACATATTGCCAAATTCAACTTCCCTAACTACCAAGTTAAATAATAAGCTTTAGAGCGCAGGTTGTCCAAGGTCATTACATCTTGTGGTTGCCAGGACAACTAAAAGGTTGCGCATATGCTATGCATATTCACTGCCAGTTTCATCACACATTTGCAAGGACCACCATGTCTGACTATCTTTTGGAAGTGGGAGTAGAAGAGTTGCCGGCAGGCTTTGTGCCCGAGGCTCTTGATAGATTGTGTCAGCTCCTTAAAGCCGAGCTGGAAGCAAATTCCATAGAATTCTCCGAAATTGCCTCATACGCCACCCCCAGACGTCTGGCTGCGCTTGTAAAAAATATAAGCAAAATGCAAAAAACTACTGAAAAGACAGTTAAGGGTCCCCCTGTTAAATCTAGTTTTGACGAAAAAGGCAAACCTCTTGGTGCGGCTCTGGGCTTCGCCCAGAAGAACGGTCTGACCGTAGAGGAATTGACCAGAGAAGAAGTGGGCGGAGTCACCTATCTCTTCGCCCGGGTAGTAACTCCCGGCAAGCCTACAAAAGATGTGCTGCCGGCCCTGATTGAGAAGATCATTCCCCAGATTTCCGGCGAACGCTTGATGCGCTGGGGATCCTGCTCCGTCAAGTTTTCTCGCCCGCTGCGCTGGTTTGTGTCGCTTCTTGACAAAGAGGTTGTACCTTTCAGCCTGGCCGGCATCGAGAGCGGCAGGCATTCTCGCGGTCATCGCATTTTGCATGGCGGGCAAGTGGAAATTTCCGAAGCCATATCTTATGAAGGCGACCTCGAAAAGGCTTTTGTCATGGTTGACGCCGGCCGCCGACAAGCCAAGATAGAGAAAGAAGTAAAAGACTTGGCCGGTAGTCTAAAAGGTCATGCCATGAGGCTCGACAAAAACTCTTCTCTGGTGGAGGAAGTGGTTTACTTGACGGAATGGCCCGTTGCAGTCATGGGCGATTTGGAGCCGGAGTATCTGGCCTTGCCGAGCATGCTCATCGAAACAATTATGGTGCACCACCAGCGGTACTTCCCCCTTTCTAAAGATGAGAAAGTGGACGAAGAGGCTGTCGATCACAAGCTTTTGCCGCACTTCATCACAATTTCCAACAATGACAGCGCTGGCGCCCTCTCCAAGATCAAGCAAGGTAATGAGCGAGTTTTGAGAGCCCGCCTGGCCGACGGTAAGTTCTTCTACTTTGATGACGGCAAACAAAAATTGCAGGATCGCAGTGAGGCCCTGGGCAAGTTGACATACCAGGAAGGCCTGGGCAGCTACAAAGACAAGACCGAGCGCATGGTGGAACTGGCCGGTCTATTGGCTGAGCAGAGCGGCACCGATGGTGGTGACAGGAAAGCTTTGTTGCGCACCTGTGCCCTCATGAAGCTTGACCTGGTTACCGGTCTGGTGCGCGAACTGCCTGAATTGCAAGGGTTTGTGGGCAGTTGGTATGCCGGTAAGGACGGTGAAGATAAATCCGTGGTGCGGGCCATCGCCTCGCACTATGCGCCTAGATTCAGCCAGGATGCCATTCCGCAAGACCGGGTCGGGCAACTGGCGGCCGTTGTGGACAAGCTCGATCATGTCACCGGGCTCTTTGCCCTCGGTAAGAAGCCCAGCGGTTCTTCCGATCCTTATGCTCTGCGGCGCAACGCGCAGGGGCTCATCGACATTCTGGTGGACGGCATGCCCGCAGTGCCGGTCAACCTGGTCGAGCTCATCGATAAGTTGATGACCAGGTTCGAACCTCTGGTGAACGGCAACGGCAAGTTCAACCGGCAAGAAAAGTCGCTGGAAGTGCAGGATTTCCTTTTGCAAAGATTGAAAGGTAAGCTGCTTGATCTCTCCTATTCCAGAGAGATTGTGGAATGTGCCATGGCCACCGGCAGCCTGGAGAATATTGCCGACTTATTGGTGCGCCTGACCGTGCTGAAAGAGCTAGCGGAAGATGCCGGCAAGCAAGGACTCTTGCGGGTGGGAGTGAGAATCGGCAACATTCTGAAAGCCGATTCCAAAGCTGAAGTTGACGCTCAGACCTTGACCGAGCCGGAAGAGAAGGCACTCTGGCAGGCTTTCCAGGTGAGAAGCGAGCAACTGAAAGTGCCTGATCTACCAACCGCTAATCAATACAAGCAGTTGTGCTCCCACTTGAGCGAACTGGTAGAGCCTGTAGACGCATTCTTCGACAAGATCCTCGTGAATGATGAAGACCGGCAGAAACGTCAGAACCGCCACGGCATTCTCAAGCATATAGATAACAGCTTGAAGCGCCTGGGCGACTTCACCCGTCTGCAGGCTCTCATAAATTAAGATAAAACAATTTGCCGCCCTTTGCCTCTTTCAGCCCCGGGGCGGGAACAAACCGGGCAACATAAACGCCTTCTGGGGAAGCCTCTGCTCTCCTGTGAGATGATCGCGCTAATTTGTTTATTTCCCCTGAGTGGCTTCGCCTGGATACCATCCTTAGATGATAGTAAGAAAACTGACCGCCCTAGCACTTTGCCTCTTTTCTCTCGGCACCGGCGCCGCCCTGGCCGCGGCCATGGATGTGCCGCCGGAGAGCCTGCGCATTCCGCCTCTGGTAAAGGAAAATACGGTCAGTACCTATGTGCCTTCTGAGACCTGTGAAGGCCAGGGTCTGGCCGTCAACATGCTCTGGGGCAGCAAGCCGCGCTATCAGGAGGGCGCACCGGTGGCGGTGGTAGTACCCGGGGGCAACGGCGCCGATGGTCTCACCTTCAACATGCACGCCGCCCAGGTGGGCTTCGTGGAAGTTCGCTTTGCCTTCCCGGGCGGCGGCAGTCCTGAATTTTGCAGCAAGGGCACCTTCGATAATCGCGGCACGGTTTCCATTGAGGCGCTGCGTGATGTCATTCTTTTTGCCGGCGGTAAAAAACCTGACTACAAAGGTCGCTTCATCCAGGATTTGCTGGCTGCTGCTAATTTCAAAGTTGACCCGCAGAATATAGGGCTGGTGGGTTGGGATAACGGCGGCAACCAGGCTCTTGTCACCCTGGCAAAGTTCCCATCTGAGCTTGATTTCATCTCCTGGCTCGGCTTCTATGAAAGCCCGGTCGGTTCTATGTTCAACCCACCAAATCTGGGCTCTCAGCAAGATCTGCTCCTCAATAAACACTATCGGGAAGGTTCTGCTTCAACAGGAAACCTGGTAGTGGACTACAGGAAGCTCAAATGGCTGGCCCAGGGTTTCCGCAACCCCAATCGTATGTCCGGCAAGAAGCGTGGCACTCCAGGCTTCAAAGGCGTGCTCTATTTTGACGAAAACGATAACGGCCAGTGGGAAGAATCGAGAGAATTTGCCTTCAATTCGGCTCTCGACGTCTCCATGACCAAGCAGTTCTTCCCACCTCAGGTGGTGGCAGCTTGCGAGCGCCTGAAGATATTTGGAGATGAGTGGCCGGCCAATGTTGCCACGGTTTCCGAGGCGGAAGAGTTTTTCCAGGACCGCGACGGTTCCCTTTACGTAAGCCAGGTTGCTTCCACATATCCCAAGCTTCTGGTGGGCATTTTTGCTTCCAGTGTGGATCACGCCCAACAGCAAATCGATCATCCCCACATCACATTTCTCTACAATCTCTTCCTTACCAATAAGGTGCGCTGGCTGAGATTGAATCCGGATCCGCAGTATGTAGCGGCCATTTCTTCCATGAACTATGCCAACTTTGTGGGTAACCGACCCAATACTTCCATCGACTCTTCTACCGATACCGGTGGGCTTCTCAGCCATCTGGAACCGGAAGGAGTCGTGCCTGATTATGTCTACATGCAGGCCCTCATAGCCGAGATGTCCGATAGACTGAAGACACGCAAACTGAAGGAGTTCCTCAGGGCTCCCCTGGTCAACTATTCAAATGGTGCTGCCGAGCCCCTGGTCCCCACGACGCCGGCCGGGCGGCGCCTGCAAAAATGAAGCGGTCCTGTGCTAGTATCTATTAAGAACGGCATTAACGATGCGCACCATAAGATTGCGCTAATGCCATCGGGCGAGAGGTTTTGTCTATGATTTTCAACAGTCCTGTTGATGTGGCTATAGTACTCGGAGTAGCGCTTCTGGTCTTCGGACCGAAGAAATTGCCCGAGTTGGGTAAGTCACTTGGTCAGGGTCTGGGTAATTTCAAGAAAGCCCTCACCGACGCCCAGGAAGATGTAACCAACACAGTCAAAGCTACTCCCCATGTAGAGTCTGTCACCCTGGAAGACCGCGGCGAGAAGGTCACCGATGTAAGTGCCGTTACAAGCCCTGTGGCCGGTGGCGGTGATAAACAAGGGAATCCCTTCTCCGGCTAATCTGCCGGCGATTTAAAGTATTCAATAAGCATGCCTGAATTCAGTGTAGTCTCGAGCTTTCAGCCAGCCGGAGATCAGCCTCGGGCTATATCACAGCTTTCTCATGGACTGAGAGAGGGAGCCCCCTTCCAGACCCTTCTGGGTGTGACCGGCTCCGGTAAGACCATGACCATGGCCAGTATCATCGCTGAAACTCAGATGCCGGCGCTGGTTCTGGCCCACAACAAAACCCTGGCCGCCCAGCTCTGCAACGAGATGAAAGAGTTCTTCCCCAATAATGCAGTGGAGTACTTCATCTCTTATTACGACTACTATCAGCCGGAATCCTATATTCCTTCCACCGATACGTTTATCGAGAAGGAAGCCAGCATTAACGAAGAGATTGACAGACTGAGGCATTCCACTACGCGTTCGCTCTGGGAAAGGGATGACGTGGTGGTGGTCGGTTCGGTTTCCACAATTTATGGTCTGGGTGTGCCGGAACGCTATTTGTCGGCGGCCATAGAGCTTTCCGTGGGCATGGAAATAGATCGCCACGAACTTCTGAAGAAGCTTGTGGCTATTCATTACGACCGCAATGATCTGGTGGTGGAGCGCACTAAGTTTAGGGCCAGAGGCGAAATTCTGGAAATCTATCCCTCATATGAAGAACGCATTATCAAAATTGCTTTCTTTGGTGATGAAGTCGAGCGAATTTCCTTTATCAATCCGGTCACCGGCGAGGTGGAGGAAATAGTCAATGAAGTGCGCATCTATCCGGCCAAGCACTATGTGGCGGACGAAAACGAAATCGAAACTTCCGTGCAGCAAATTGAAATTGAATTGGAAGAGCGCATCGGTGAACTCATTGGTCAGGGCAAACTGGTGGAAGCTCAGAGGCTGAAGCAGCGCACCAGGTTTGATATCGAGATGCTGAAAGAAGTGGGCTATTGCAACGGCATTGAAAACTACTCTCGCATCCTGGAGGGACGGCAGCCCGGTGAGCCGCCCAAGACTCTGGTGGACTACTTCGTTCGCAAATACGGCCGGGACGGTTTCATTACATTTATAGATGAGTCCCACGTGACGGTGCCGCAGTTGCGCGGTATGTTCCATGGGGACCGCAGCCGCAAAGACACTCTTATTGATTATGGTTTTCGTCTACCCTGCGCCAGAGACAATCGCCCCCTCACACCCGATGAGTTCTTTGAGCGGGTAGGCAAAGTGGTTTTTGTTTCAGCCACACCGGGCGACTGGGAATTGTCCGTCTCCACCCAGGTGGTGGAACAGATCATTCGTCCCACCGGTCTGGTTGATCCGGTGGTTGAAATTCGGCCCATTGACGGCCAGATTGATGATCTGATCGGTGAAATAAAAGAGAGAGCGGCCCGTGATGAAAGGGTGCTGGTCACTACTCTCACCAAGCGCATGGCGGAAGATCTGACCGATTACTTGAGCCAACTGGGCATCAAGGTGAAGTGGCTGCACTCCGATATCAAGGCCCTGGAGCGGGTGGAACTCTTACGAGACCTCAGGCTTGGTGTTTTTGACGTACTGGTTGGTGTAAACCTCCTGAGAGAAGGTCTGGATCTGCCGGAAGTGACCCTGGTGGCCATCATGGAAGCAGATAAGGAAGGTTTTCTGCGGGCGGCCCGCTCATTGATTCAAACTATCGGCAGGGCTGCCCGTAACGCAGCCGGCAAAGTCATTTTGTATGCCGACAAGATGACCGACTCCATCATCGAAGCCACAAGTGAAACTGAAAGAAGAAGGGCTATTCAAATAGCACATAATGAAGCCCACGGAATTACACCCACTACTATTGTCAAGAGTTCGTCCAATACTCTGCTTGAATCCTTGCGCGGTAAAGATTCCGCGCCTGTGCCTGAAAAGCCTCGTGGGCGGGGCAAGAAAGAGAAAGTGCCGGTGCCGGACGAAGTTATGGAGTTATCTGATCGTGATCTTAAAGCAGCTATTAAACGTATCGAAAAGGATATGAAAGATGCAGCCAGGGAGCTGGATTTCGAGAGAGCAGCCGAGCTTCGCGATCAATTAAAAGTATTACATGAAAGGGCGCAACAGCTCCGAAAGCCCGGTCAGTACTAGATTCTTAAAAATAAGCAAGGAATTTAATGGTGCTTAACCAAATGAGCACAGTTGGCAAACCGCACTTATACTAGCCATGTGGCGTTGCCAAGCTATGAGCTTCGGCATATTGGGAAGGAAAAATTACCGAACACATAATAGGTTTTGCCGGTTAATTGCAAAAGCGCAAGGCAAATATTATGGAATTGTTGATTTCCCTCTTGGATACATAAAACGCACATACGATATTGCCGTCCAGCAAACAGTCATTAAGCACAGCATCCAAAATAACGGTCCTAACGGGGACAGCCAAGTCAGAATGCGCCGGATTAGATGCTTAACAGTAACCAGTGGACGCAGTATGCACTAAATTTGGTCCAAACAACACGAGGCATTCTATGGCTAAAAGTAAGTCCCCGGATACTGAGCGCATCATCAGCCCGATTCTTATCGAAGACGAAAACATGGCGAAGAGAAATGAACTCGAAGAGCTCGATCTCATCGACGATTCCGATCAATTCACCATCCTCGACGACGAAGAAGATAATATCGATGACGATGATGAGCCGGTAGAGCTTCCTTCCACCAGAGAAATCGCCACTGAAGATTCAGTGCGTCTGTATCTGAGAGAGATTGGCAGAATTCAGCTGCTCAAGCCCGATGAAGAAATCGAGCTGGCCCGGAAAATTCTGCAAGGCGACATGATGGCCAAACGTAAGCTGGTGCAAGCCAACCTGCGACTGGTCGTATCCATCGCCAAGAAGTACATCGGTCGCGGACTGTCCTTCCTTGATCTAATTCAAGAAGGCAATCTCGGTCTGATTCGTGCCAGTGAAAAGTTCGATCACGAAAGAGGCTACAAATTCTCCACCTATGCCACATGGTGGATCCGCCAGGCCATCACCCGTGCTCTCGCCGACAAATCACGCACCATCCGTGTGCCCGTGCACATGGTAGAGACCATCAACAAACTCAAGAAAGTCACCCGCCAACTGGCTCAAGAACTTAACCGCAAGCCCACTGAGCAAGAACTGGCTAAGGCTATGGATGTTTCCATCGTCAAACTGCATGAAATCATCAAAGCCGCTAAGGAACCCATCTCTCTCGAAACCCCTATCGGTAAAGAGGAAGATTCGCGCCTGGGCGATTTCATTGAAGATGCCGAAACCGACAGACCGGAAACCACAGTCACCCATGAACTTCTGCGCCAGGATCTGGCTAAGATGCTCAATGAGCTCACCCCCAGAGAAAGAGATGTGCTCAGACTGAGATTCGGTCTTGATGATGGTCGCCAACGTACCCTCGAGGAAGTTGGACAGCTCTTCGCCGTCACAAGAGAACGCGTGCGTCAGATTGAATTCAAAGCGCTGCGTAAACTGAGACAGCCGGGCAGATCTTCCAGACTGCGTGAATATCTCTAAACATCAGCGTTTGAGATAAAAGTTCAAGGAAAGGGAACGAGCAATTGTTCCCTTTTCTCTTTTCTGAGCGGATGTTAAGTGGCGGAAGCCTTTTGTGCAAGCGGATTTAGGCTAATATTTAGTGACAAGGAAGCAGATTTTGAGCGAAAGAAATTCCACCCTCACCGATAAAGAAGCTATGGAAACCCAATCGGGCTTCATGGTGGTCCTCAAAGCCGCGGACGGTCGCCTTGTGCTTTCTCTTCGTCGAAAAGTAGGTACGCCGCCTACCAGTCAGGTATATTTCACCGCCGACGAGGTGCGTCAGCTTACGGCGCTCATGGCCGAAGTCTTGCCTCAATCCGTCAGCGAAAGGCATCTTGTGGGTGCAAAACGAGAGGAAGCCTTTGCTCCCGCTTCCGATCTGGAAATCTTCATGAGTCAGGAATATCCCACCCTGGCAAGACGCAAGAAGAGCAAGAGCAATTTCGATCCTGCCGCCTTTCTAAACACCAGGGTGAAGCTTGCCGCGGCGGTAGTGCTTTTCGTCTGTATTATCTGGCTTGGTTTCGGGCTTTTCACCGGCAAGAAAGAGAGCGCACCAGACCAGGCTGCGGTCTCCGCCCCTCAGACAGGCAATTTAGCCCTGAACATAGAGCGGGAAGGGGAACGCTTCGTCAAATGCCTGCTGGATTTCAAACAGGACACTTACCGCTCCTCTCAGATCAAGGCCATGTCTATGATGTCGGCCGAGCTTCAGAAGAAATATTGGCAGGAAACCGGGTTCCCCCTCAGTCAGGAACAGCAGCGCCGCCTTCCCAAAGAACAGGAAATCCGCATTGAGTCGAGCCTGGCAAGGAAAAGCGGTCCCGGCTTGCACGTGGTGGATGTGCGCGGTGGTATCGTCACACGAGAGACCGCCGCCGATGCTTCAAAGAGCATGCCCCTGCACATTCAACTGACCATGCTGGAAGATCAAAGCGGTCGCCTGACTGTTATTGAACAGAAGGATCTCTCAGCCCAGGTTTCCCAGGAGGGAGCTTCCCAATCAGAATCAGGAATAGAGCCATAAGCACGGCTCCCAGCATATCCACCAGGACATCGTTGAATTGGCTGGAGCGGCCCGGTACAAAGCTCTGATGCCATTCGTCCGATGCCGCATAGGCAAAGACAAGGAGCAAGGCCAGCCAGCCCCGCTGTCTTCTAGCCCGGGGTTCCAGAGCACCGTTGAGACTTAAGAGCGACTTCAGATATAAAAAATAGAGAAGACCAAACTCGCTCATATGAGCCAGTTTTCGCACCGGGATGTTGGCCTCGCCTAGATATTCCTCGCTGATGCGCCCTGAGTAGGCCTGATGGGAAAAGGCAAAAATCACTCCCATCCAGATAAGGGACAGCGATAACCAGAAGAGAAAGGACTTATTTTTCAAGACTGTCGGCTTCCTGCAGTAGATATCGCCAGTTTAAATGCTTGTCTTTACTTATGCCTATTCTGGGTGTTTCCAGTATGCGTGCCGGGTCCACCGCCGGCGCCTCAAGAATGTGTATGGGTGAAGTCTTCTGGCAGAGACTCAAGCCGTTATGACTGAGGTCGATGGCAAGGGTCCGGCAAAGTTTGCCGGGTCCGGACAAAATTCCTTTCGGCGCTCCCCCGTCCAGCCCTCGCAAGAGCACGGCGCAGCCGCGGCCGGGGCCTTCCGTCACCACATTGAGGCAATGATACATTCCGTAAATGAAATAAACATAGGCCAGACCTGGTGGTCCGAACATTACCTGGCAACGCCTGGTAGGCCCTTTGTATGCATGACAGGCCCTATCCTCCTGGGTGTAGGCCTCAACCTCCACAATGGGCGCCGCCGCCAGTTCACCCGTGGAAAGCCGCCGTACAAGTAGCTTTCCCAGTAAGGCTCGGGCAACAGTCTGGGTCTTGCGGTCATAGAATGAACTTGGCAAGCATTCCCGAGAGTTATATGTATCTTTGCTCAGATAAAGGCTTTCAAGCGTGTCCATCTAATTTCGAAATGCGACAAATTTAGGAAAATAGCGAGATCATAGGTCTGTCTAAGAACTCAGAACCAGTACATACTGGAACTGGCAAAGGTAAAGCAAATGTGCGGCATCGTCGGCTATCTCAATCTTAACAAGCAACCCATCGAAGAGAGGGACAATCATCTGTCCCGGATGTGTGAGAGTATCACGCACCGCGGTCCCGATGAAGAGGGCTGGAAGGTCATCGGTCCGGCCGCCATCGGTATGACCAGACTCTCCATTATCGATGTGTCCGGCGGTCAACAACCCATCGCCAACGAAGATAACACCATCTGGATTGTCTTCAACGGTGAAATCTACAATTTCCAAGAGCTTCAGACCCTGGTACAGGAGCGAGGACACAAGTTACGCACCAAGTCGGATACGGAGACCATCGTTCACCTCTATGAGGAGTTCGGCGTCGACTGCCTCAAGTATCTGGAAGGCATGTTTGCCTTTGCCATCTGGGACAGCAAGAAGGAAAGGCTCTTTATTGCCCGTGACCGCATGGGGGAAAAACCTCTGCACTGGGGCGTCTTCGACGGTAAACTGATCTTCGGTTCGGAACTGAAGTCGATCTTGACCCACCCCAGCTCCAGAAAAGAGCTGGATGACCTGGCCATGCAGAAGTACCTTTCGCTCGAATACGTGCCGGCCCCCCATTCCATGTTCAAGGGCATAAGCAAGCTGCCTCCCGCCCATTTCATGGTTGTGCAGGACGGTCAGATCAAAACCGAGCGTTACTGGCTGCCCTCCGCGGAAACCGTGGATATTTCAGAAGAAGAGGCGGTTAAGAAGCTCATCGAACTGCTGGGTCGCTCTATCGAGCTGAGGCTCATCTCGGAAGTCCCGCTCGGGGTCTTCCTTTCCGGCGGCATCGATTCTTCAGCCATTGCCGCCCTGGCTTCCCGCTACAGCAAAAGCGCCATCAAGACCTTCTCTATCGGCTTTGAAGACAAGTCTTTCGACGAGTCTTCCCATGCCCTGGCCGTGGCCAAGCATATCGGCTCCCAGCATGACGTAGTCACCTTCTCCCCCACCATGGGCTTCGATACCCTGAACGAACTCTGGGGCATTCTCGATGAGCCTCTGGCCGATGCCTCCATCGTGCCTACCTTTTTCCTTTCCAAAATGACCAAACGCAATGTCACCGTGGCCCTGGCCGGTGAAGGCGGCGATGAACTCTTTGGCGGCTACCCTACCTATCAAGCCCACAAGCTGGCTCCCATGTGGTCCATAATGCCCCAAATGCTCAGAGGCGGGCTGTTAGAGCCGGCCTTCGGCAAATTGCCTGTGAACATGAACAACCTCAGCTTCGACTACAAGGTAAAACGGTTCATTCGCTCCGCTGCCGAGCCGCCGGTGCGCCGCCACCTGCGCTGGATGGGTTCTATTCCGGTGGCCGAACAGAGCCGACTGGTCAAAGAGGCGCACCAGGCCCTGGCCGGCGGAGCCGTGGAGGAAGGACTCTTCGAGAGCCTGCCCCTGGTCAATCTGAACGGCGCCAAAAACGGTAAAGGTCTCAGCAAGAACGCCATCCTGGAAGTGGTGAATAACATCATGCGCCTGGACATGACCACCTATCTGCCCGACGACCTGCTGGTCAAGTCCGACCGGGCTTCCATGGCGGCCTCCCTGGAGGTGCGACTGCCCTTCCTGGCCTATCCCCTGGTGGAATTTGCCCTCAGCCTGCCCCCCTCCTACAAAGTGCGCGGCATGACCACCAAGTACTTGCTCAAGAAGGCAGTGGCTCCATACTTGCCCGAATACATCATGAAACGTCCCAAGAAAGGCTTCGGTATTCCCGTGGCCAAGTGGCTCCGGCAGGAGTTTCGTCCGGTGGTGGACGAGCTACTGTGTCAATCATTCGTCGAGAAACAGGGTATATTCCAATGGGAGTATGTGAAAAACATGCTCGACGAGCATATGTCCGCCCGAGTAGACAGAAGGAAAGAACTCTGGACCATGCTCATGTTCCAGTGGTGGTGGCGGAAGTTCTTCATTTAGTTATCTGTTAGACTCGAAACAGAAGTGCTGGAAGGTCTTGAAGCGGAAGTAGGGTAAAGGCAGTGACCGCGGACAACATATATTCCGATTCGACGGCCGTCACTGGCGTACCCAGGGAAGAATTCCTGGATGCCGTAGAACGTCATATTTGCCAGGTTCTGGGTTTTGACTACGGCTTCATAGATATTGTCTCCGGGCACGATATCGTCAACCTGGTTGATTTTACTGCCGCCGAGCGCGACGAGCAGACCATCAAGTTGGTGCAAGAGCTGGTGGATGAGAACAAGCAACCACTGGCGGTGGCCAACACCCTGGTGGCCCAGAAGGTCAAGTCTACCCAGAGACCCTGGGTGGGAAGAGCCTTTGCCCGCGTTTCCAGCAATGAAAAGCGTCTCGATGAGAATGAACTACCCTATGCCATAGTGCCGGTCATGAGCGATGCCAGCGCCAAAAGCGGCATCGTCAAAGGCTTGATTCGTGTGGTTTGTTTTGATTCCTCAAGAGAAATAAGCACCCAGGACCTTACTACTCTTAGATTGATGGGTGAACACCTGGCAAACCGCACCCAGCTCTTTTTTGAAGCCCAGAGCGAAAATGCACTCAGTCAAGTCAGCAAAAACTCCGAAGCTGACCCTGCCGCCGCCGACAGAGACCAGATCCTGGTCTTGCACGGCAACCGGGTTTTGCGCCGCCGCTTCACCCGTATCCTTTCGGATCGCTATCGCATTTTCGAATGTGATTCGGAAGAAAAATCCCTATCCTATCTTTCCGAAAACCGCGTCGATTTGATCATTGTAGACAGCAACCTGAGCGGCACCTCCGGCTTCGGATTTTGCAAGATGATCAAAGACTCGCCCCAGTGGAAACACATTCCGGTCTTGATTGTTACCCCCGATAGCGGTCCTTCGGCCCGGGTTGAGGCCCTCAGTGTGGGAGCCGATGACTGCCTGACCGATTCTTGTTTTGACACGGAACTAGCGGCCAGGGTGCAATCTTCACTGAGGCACCGCCGCATCGAAAAAGAACTGGCCGTGCAACTGGAGCTTCTGGAAGACTATGCCCAGCGCCTTGAGAAAGCCCACGAGCAGCTCTCTCAAGATCGCCAATCGCAAATGCAGCGCAACACCATGCTGGAACAGTTGCGCCGAGAGTCGGATATCCTGCGCAATCAAGAGTCCCTTCTGCACCGCATCTCCAACACCATCAGGCGGTCTTTCAATATCAAAGAAAACCTGACGGAAATGCTGGAAGAACTCTCCGGTTACTTTGCTCTTGATTGCTGCTTCCTGGTCTTGCCTTCGGAGGAAGAACCGGAAGATTCCATTCGGGTTGAATACGTCACCGATGAAAGCTACAAAGTCATAGACTACGACCGAGATCTGGCTACTCTCGAACTTTATTCGAAACTCTTCGCCGCAGACCAGGCCATTATCGTCAATGACGTGGCCAATGATCGCAGGCTCGATGCCTTTCGCTCCCAGGTGCTCTCGGGCTACAACATACTTTCGCTCTTCTACGTACCGGTGCATTACAGCGAGAAACTCCTGGGTCTTCTGGTTGGTTTCAAGGGCGAAGTGCCGGCTAACTGGAACCGGGTCAACGAAGCCTTCATGAAGTCGGTGGCCGATCAGGTGGCATCAGGGGTAACCAATGCCAGGCTCTATGCCAGAGTGCAGAGACAAGCCACCACCGATGGTTTGACCACTCTCTTCAACCACCGCACCGGTCAGGAGAAATTGACCGAGCAAATGCGCATGGCCGAACGTTATCAAAGACATCTATCAGTTTTAATGGTGGACGTCGATCACTTCAAGTCAATTAACGACAACTATGGTCACCCGGTCGGCGACACCGTGCTGAAAGCCGTGGCCAGGCTGATCAAGAACAATTGCCGCGACGTCGATATTCCCATCAGATACGGCGGCGAAGAATTCATGCTGGTCTTGCCGGAAGTAAACCGCGAAGGGGCCCATGTGGTGGCCGAACGTATTCGTAAGAGCCTCTCCCAGGAAGTTATTCAACACGACAACATTGCTCTTTCTGTGACGGCATCCCTTGGAATTGCCACCTTCCCCGATGACGCCATGGAGCAGCATGTCTTGCTAAAACTGGCCGACAATGCCCTCTATATGTCCAAGCGCATGGGCAGAAACCAGGTGCACACGGCAGACGAACTACAGGGCGCCGGGCAACCGGCACCGCCCCCGACCCGCAGCGAGAATTTCGGCTTTGATGTAGATAAGCTTTCGGAAGCAGCCAGAGAATCAGAAGAGCTCTCTCCCGAGGTGGTGGAGATGGTCAAGGCTCTGGCCGGCAATCTCTACTCCCGCTCCGATTACAACAAAATTCACCACCTGGAAGTAGCCCGGTTGTCTGAATTACTGGGTAAGGTGATGGGTCTTTCCAGCACCCAAATCGAGCAGATCAGGGTGGCCGGACTTTTGCATGACGTAGGCACCTTGAGGCTGCCCGACGAATTGCTCAATAAGCAGGGCACTTACACCGCCGAAGAAAGAAAAGTAGTAAACCAACATTCTTACCTGGGTGCCGAGATGTTACGCCCGGTCAAGTCTCTCAAGGAGATTTGCGAGATTCTCGAAAATCACCACGAAAGATGGGACGGCACAGGCTTTCCTCGCGGTTTGAGAGGCGAGGATATTCCTCTGCCGGCTCGTATAGTTTCTATTGTGGACAGCTACCACGCCATGATATCGGCAAGACCCTATCGCCAGGCTCTCACCGTAGAGGAAGCCATAAGCACCCTGAGAGCCGGTGCCGGACGCCAGTGGGACCCCTTCCTGGTGGATATCTTCATCGCCGTTCTCTCTAATATCGGCGCTGCTCTCTAAGGTTGCTGCAGTTTCTGTTGCAAATTCAAATCAACGGCGCTGACTATCAAGGATCATCAAGCGCATGGCATCATCGGCGGAATTATCTTGCATGACAGCCTGCGGATCTCGCACTTTCTGCAAATTACCCGGTATCAAAAGTAGTTTAGAGGCATCGGCGGTCTTAACGACTCTGTAAGTCTTCAGATAGGTTCTCTTATCCCCACCGATTTCATCGAAGTCGACTTTGACAGGAATGCCCGGCATAGGCGAAATGTCCTGCAGCCGTGACAAAATAAACAATACTTTCTTGCCGGCCGGTCCATCCTTCAGTACCACCGCCCGGCATGATTTGGGCGCTCCGCCTGTCAATTCCTTATCGTGGTTGCGCTTCTTCTGCAGTTTGGTGAAGGCTTCGGTGCTCTTGAAACAGTCGAGATTTAGTTTGCTGAGCGAAGCAGGAAGGTCCTTGTTGTCGAGCTTATCAGGCTCCATAGGAATGTAGCTCAAGGAGACGCCGGTCAGAATTGTTCTGGCTTTGGCAAAGGGATTGACGAAAGTTCCCTTGTCGATAGGCACATCCACCACTTTACCGGTGCGTTTGCTAAAGAAGGTGATATGGTCGTGGGGCGGCTTGAACACCACGTGGACGTCGGATTCCAGAGTGTGAAGAACAAAACTATCCTGGCAAATATAAACATCATAGTTTCCGAACAACTCGCTGTGTTGCTCCAACTTCAGCCAGTTGCCGGCCGTTTGCGCACGGGCTGCAGGAACAGCTAGTGCCAGTAAAAGACATAGAGAAATTGCCCGAATAGACCTGAAAAAAGCCATGGAATTACCTCATGCTATTTCAATTCTAGTGGAAGGTGAAAAGTTAAGCTGTCTTATGGCGTCCATGTAAGCAGAAACTTTTGCCAATTAATCTGTCCTTCCCTGACAGTTTTGCCGGACCGGCTGCCATTTATTTGTCTGGAAGCCGGCGCCGAGTGATCCGTCACTTAATAAACTGTTTCAGGACAGCCTGACCGTGAGTTGCCGGTGCTACAACGGAAAGAGTGCCTTCAATGGGAGCTAACCATGCCAAAAGACGGAAACTCAACCATAGGGCGGAAAATCCTGCGTCTGACCCTATTTTTCTTTGCGGTGGTAGCTCTGGTGATTGCTTCCACCTACTTGTTTTTTGCACCGGTATTTCATAGCGACTACATCGACTCCATGCTTCTGCATCCACTCAAAAATTCAGCCGACGCTCCGGTGCAGGACCAAGTTCTGGGTATCAGGGCAGAGGCGGCGCAGGTACCGGTCAGTCGCGGCAACAAGGAAGTGCTTATCTCCGCCGCCCACTACAAATTGCCCCATCCCAAAGGTTTGGTCATCTTTTCCCATGGCACAGGCGGCAATATCGACATTCGCTTTTCCAAGCAGAACCCCCGACTTTCCATGCTCTTGAAACAGGGGCTGGAAGTGCTGCTCTACGACTATGAAGGCTACGGGCGCTCACCGGGCAAGGCCAGCCTGCGCAATTTGAAAGATGACTGCCTGGCAGTCTACAACTACGCCCTCAAGCTTGGTTTTAAGCCTGAGAATATCTTCCTCTATGGTGAATCCCTGGGAGGAGGCGTCTCCTGTATGTTGGCCCAAGAGAAGCCGGTACGTGCCATTATTTTGGATTGTACATTTACATCGCCGGAGCGTCTGGCCAAAGAACTTATGCCTCTGGCGGAAATTTATCCAAGTTTTCTTTTCCCCGAACCTCGTCTCGATAACCTGCACTACCTGCAAGGGAACCATCCTCCTTGTTTGATCGTTGCGGGCAAAAAAGATCCCACAATACCGTCCTCGCAGTCTATCCTGTTGAGGCGAATGGCCAAGCCCAGTGCCGATCTGCTTATACTGCCGGAAAGCTACCATTGCTATCTGGCAGAGAATGATCTGAAAACCTTTGAAGCGACTCTGACGAAGTTTCTGAAACCGTTTATATAGAAAGCCCACTGCTTGAAAGTTCGGAAGTCGACAAGGCAAATGCAGTCCGACTCTCAGACTTAAATCAGATCCGGTTCAAACAAAGCCGTTGATAGATAACGCTCACCGGTACTGCACACCACTGTGACAATTGTTTTGCCCGCGTTTTCTTCCAATTTGGCTAGTTCGATGGCGGCATGTACATTGGCACCACTGGAGATACCAGCGAGGATGCCCTCTTCCCGCGGTAGCCTGCGGCCCATAGCAAAGGCTTCCTCGTTCTGCACCCGGAAGACATCATCTATTACCGATAAATCAAGCACTGAGGGGATGAAACCGGCACCGATGCCTTGAATTTTATGGGGACCGGGCTTCACTTCCTGTCCGGCCCGCTTCTGGGTGAGCACCGGACTATCAGCCGGTTCCACCGCCACCACTTTAATTTGCGAATTCTTTTCCTTGAGGAAACGACCGGTACCGGTGATGGTGCCACCGGTGCCCACGCCGGCCACAAACATGTCTACCTTACCGTCTGTGTCCTGCCAGATTTCCGGTCCGGTGGTCCGGTAGTGAGCCATGGGATTGGCAGTATTATCGAACTGCTGCAACATATGACTATCGGGCAGTTCTTTGAGAATTTGCTCGGCTCTGGCTACAGCACCCTTCATGCCTTCGGTACCGGGGGTGAGCACCAGTTCGGCGCCCAGCACGGTCAGCATACGCCGTCTTTCGGAGGACATGGTTTCGGGCATGGTAATTATCAGTTTATAGCCCCGGGCGGCAGCCACAAAAGCAAGGGCGATGCCCGTGTTGCCGGAGGTGGGCTCCACCAGGGTGGTCTTACCCGGCACAAGCAGACCACGGCTTTCGGCGTCCAGGACCATGGAAATACCGATGCGGTCCTTGACCGAGCCCAGCGGATTCATGGACTCCACCTTGACCATCACACGGGCTTTCAGCCCGGCAGCAATCTTGGACAGACTGACAAGGGGTGTGGCCCCGACGGCCTCGGATATATTGGTTAAGAGAGGCATTTATTGCTTGTCTTTCAGAGCGTTTTGAGCTTCCGGCAGGGGATTGGAAGCTTTCAGGTTTTCCAGGGTGCGCTCGCCGATGCCCTTCAAGATCTGCCCCTTCTTGAGCATTTTATCGTCTTTGCGGCTTTCCCCGTCTTTGATCATTTTGTCGGCGCGGGCAATGAGGGCCTGGGCGTGCCTGAGGGCAAACTTGTATTTCTTCTGCATGCGCTTCTCGTCATCAGTGTAGTCGTTATGACCACTTGTGGACGGCGATTGCGGCGTCAGTTCGCTGGCGGAAGAAGAGGCGGCGCCGGAAGAACCAGGGTCGGCGGCACCACCCACCGTGGGTATGGAACTGCCGAAGAAATCGTTGGGACCGGCTAGAGTTGCATTGAAAGAAGATGAGATCAAGGTCAGACCCAAGACCAGGACTGTCTTCAGGTAGCTATTACCAGGTGCCATAATTCTTTTCCTCACAAATTCCATCTGTCCACCAGGTCTATTCTAAGACAGGTAGCTAAGAGCCGCTCTAATTGCTCTTAATTTTCTCTGCCACGAGCTTCAGGTCAAGGGCGGTTTCAAGCCCCTGGGCGGTCTGTAATAGTGAAGCGTCGCTCATGGGGCGTCCCACCAACTGAATACCGACCGGCATGTTGGAATCAGCCAGACCGCAGGGCAAGGAAATACCCGGCAGACCAGCCAGGTTGGCGGGTATGGAAGCAATGTCGGACATGTACATCTGAATTGGATCGTCGGACTTGGCACCGAATTTGAAGGCGGCACTGGGTGCCGTCGGCGAGACAACCATCTCAAAGTTTTCGAAGATTTTATGAAAATCGGCTGTGATGAGCGCTCTTACCTGTTGTGCTTTTTTGTAATAAGCATCGTAATAGCCTGAACTCAAGGCATAGGTACCAAGCATAATGCGGCGCTTCACCTCGGCGCCGAAACCTTCGTTGCGGCTGGCGTAATACATGGCATGCAGTTCCGCCGCATCCATATTGCGATGGCCGTAACGCACACCATCAAAGCGGGCCAGGTTTGCGGAAGCCTCGGCTGTTGCCACCAGGTAATAAACGGAAAGGGCATACTTGGCATGGGGCAGAGAAACTTCCTCTACCCGGGCACCGCATTTCTCAAGCAGGGCTGCCGCTTTCAGAATAGGGCGCTTCACGTCCTCATCAATACCGTCACCGATAAGTTCTTTGATGATGCCGATGCGCTTACCCTTGAGGTTTTCTTCCGGCGAACCGGCCTTGAACTCTTTGATAAAGTCCCTGGTAAGAGCAGGTTTTGCATACTGCTCACGATAACTCTCAGACAGACATGTGGAGTCGCGTTTATCATGGCCGGCAATGGCCAGCAAGGTGAGGGCGCAATCTTCCACATTGCGAGCAAAGGGTCCAATTTGATCCAGACTGGAGGCGAAAGCCACCAGACCAAAGCGAGAAACCATGCCGTAGGTGGGTTTCATACCCACCAGCCCGCAATAAGAGGCGGGCTGTCTGATGGAGCCGCCGGTATCGGAACCAAGGGCGGTGACACAGAAGCCTGCGCCCACTGCTGCTGCCGAACCGCCTGAACTGCCGCCCGGCACATAGTCAGGATCGATAGGGTTTCTGGTTACCTTATAGGCCGAATGCTCAGTGGAAGAGCCCATGGCGAACTCGTCCAGGTTCGTCTTTCCCAGTATTAAAGCGCCTGCTTCATGCAGTTTTTCAACAGCATAGGCCCGGTAAGGGCTGACGAAATTCTCAAGGATTTTGCTACCGCAGGTAGTGCGAGTATCAACTTCGCACATATTGTCCTTAATGGCCACCGGCACACCGGCCAATAAGGGCATGGCCTCACCTTTAGTCAGTCTCTCATCCCATCTTGCAGCAGCGGCTTTGGCTTGATCAAACGTATAGGAGAGAAAGGCGCCCAGTTCTTGGTCGCCTTTTTCAATTTGCTCGATATGAGCTTCCGTGATTTCAAGGCAAGATGTTTCTTTCGCCTTGATGAGCGAATGCAACTCGGCAATGGAGCGACCGATCAGTTGAGACTTGGACATAGGGGCAAAGGTCCTTTTGTAATTCGAACGTCCTTAGTAGGCGTCTTTGAATCGTCTGAAAACAAGAGAGCAGTTGTGACCGCCGAAACCGAAGCTGTTTGACATAGTGATCTCAACCTTGGCTCCGTGGATGGCCTTATTAGGCACATAGTTGAGATCGCAGTCCGGATCAGGCTCTTCGTAGTTGATGGTAGGAGGAATAATGGAATCCTCAATTGCCAGAACCGCTACCGCTGCTTCGATGGCTCCCGCCGCACCGAGCAGGTGTCCGGTCATAGACTTGGTTGAAGAGACACAGAGCTTATGGGAAGTAGCGTGCTCACCGAAGACTGCTTTGATGGCATTGGTCTCGGCTTTGTCGCCAAGAGGTGTGGAAGTACCATGGGCATTGATGTAGTCCACTTCCTCGGGTTGGATGCCGGCCTGCTTGAGAGCCATCTTCATGGCCCGTGCTGCACCGGCACCGTCGGCACAAGGTTGCACGATATCGTAGGCGTCACCGGTGCTGCCGAAGCCGACCAGTTCAGCATAAATGTGGGCGCCACGGGCTTTGGCATGGCTCAACGATTCCAAAATCAAAATAGCTCCGCCTTCCCCCATGACAAAACCATCGCGTTTTTTATCAAAAGGGCGGCTGGCTTTTTCGGGAGCATCATTTCTGGTGCTGAGGGTGCGGGCAGATGCAAATCCGGCCATCACGAGAGCAGCGATTGGAGCTTCCGAACCGCCGGCAAACATAATATCGGCCTCGCCTCTTTCGATAATGCGATAGGCATCTCCGATAGAGTGTGCGGAAGTGGCGCAGGCTGTAACTGAACAGGTGTTCGGTCCCTTGGCTCCATGCAGCATGGAAACCCATCCGGCAGCCATGTTGACGATAAGCATAGGCACGGTGAAAGGTGAACAACGGTCCGGCCCTTTCTCCATCAAGACGCCGTACTGATCTTCGATGGTCTGGAAGCCACCGGCGGCCGAGCCTACAGCTGTTCCTACTTTCTCCATATCTTCTTTGCTCAAATCCAACTTGGAGTCGGCAAGAGCCAGCTTGGAAGCGGCTATGGCGAACTGAATGAACCGATCGGAGCGCTTCACGGCTTTGTGGTCCATATACTGAGAGGGATCAAAATCGAGCATCTCTGCAGCAATTTTGCAGGACGGTCTCAGCTTTTCAGGAATACGCTGAACTAACTTAACGCCTGAGCGACCGCTGACTATACCTTGCCAGAAATCATCCTTGCCGGTACCGACAGCCGAAATCGGACCTATCCCTGTGACGACTACACGCTCTTTGGTCATTGTCGAAAAATCATCTCTAGTTATTACCACACCAGAAAGGGCCGACACCCTGAGGGCGGCCCGCTCTGACTACAATACTCTGGCAAACGCCGTCTAAAGCTAAGAGTTTAGAGGTGCGATGCAATGTATTTGACTGCTTCACCAACGGTGGTGATTTTCTCGGCGTCCTCGTCCGGAATTTCCATTCCAAACTCTTCTTCAAGAGCCATAACGAGTTCGACTGTATCGAGCGAATCAGCACCAAGATCCTTAGTGAAGCTTGCTTCCATGGTCACTTCGTCGCCGTTGACGTTAAGCTGAGCCACGGCCACCTTCTTGACTCTTTCGAAGGCTTCCTTCTCTTCCATGAGTATTTAACTCCCCCCTGAAAACGCACGTAAAACTAAGCTGGACACTAAGGAGTGCCAAGGCAAAATAGAATAACACGTACGGATTGCAACATCTGATTTGTAAATGATTTAGATAACCAATTGAAAGGGCTTATGTATAAAGCCCGCCATTCACTTCCATGACCTGTCCAGTCACATAGGCACCGGGTCCGGCGAAGAATACCACCGCATTAGCGATGTCGTCAGGAGTACCCATGCGCTTCAAGGGAATGCGTTCCACGTACTTGTTTATAATTTCCTCACCAAGAGCTTTGGTCATATCGGTATCGATGAAGCCGGGAGCAACTACGTTGGCTGTGATATTGCGGCTGGCGTACTCAAGAGCAATCGTCTTGGTAAAACCAATCAAGCCGGCTTTAGCTGCGGCGTAGTTCACCTGACCAAAGTTACCGTGCACGCCTGTAGTGCTGGCAATATTGATGATGCGACCGGTTCTTTGCTTGGACATTACCTTGAGAACCGGTTGGGTAACTTTGAAGGCGGATGTCAAATTGGTATCGATGACAGCCTGCCATTCTCCCTCGGACATTCGCATAAAGAGATTGTCTCTGGTGATGCCGGCGTTATTGACGAGGATGTCAATGCGTCCCCACTCTTTCATGACCGATTCCACCATCTTGGCCACCGACTCTGATTGAGTGACATTGCAGGGTACTGAAATGGCTTCAGCACCAAGGGCTCTCAGTTCCTCAGCGGTCTTGGCGCAAAGTTCTTCATTGATGTCGCTGATGACAATCTTCGCGCCTTCTTTCATCAGGGCGCTGGCTATGGCTCTACCGATTCCTCTGCCGGAACCGGTCACCACTGCCACCTGGTTGGCTAGTGTGCTCATTATGCTTTCCGTCTCCACTTGTTCTTTAATATAGACTTCGCCCTCACATGGGCAAATAACATAGAAACTCTAAAGCCTGCAGCTGTAATTAGCATGCGCCGCTTTTAACACTTCCGGCCTGGCACCAGCAGGAAGCAGCTTGCCATCATGGTTTTGAGAAGAATGTGAGAGGCATCTCAGCTTTACAAGAGTTGTATTTATTTTGTAAAACGACGGGCCGGGCAAATTGTGAGAGACGGTTAAACTCATTTCTTCGCTGCGCTGTCGGTTTTAGGCGTAAGACTGGCTCTGGCTGCGGAGTATGAGCCTAATGGTGAAGAAAATCGGCAGGGGTATTTTTATTGTGATACCCAGCTAATATGAATTATCACCGCCGGAATGGCTTTTAACGCGATTATCAGTGGGGTTTATACGTATTTTCGAAGATTAAATACTAGTGACAGTTGTTTAGTTGTCAATTAATCTCTTCACATAACCGGCGGGCGGTGTTTTAGAAAGTTCGGAAAGGCTTGAGAAAAGCTAACTGAGAGCGTGAAAAGTTCCTACTTTTCCTGCGGCTTTCGCCTGTCCAAGTCGGCGCATGACACGGAGACTGAGGATGAGCGCATGGTGAATGAACAGCCTTTGGAGCAGAACGCCCCAACGAAGAGGCAATTGGAGGCCGGCGATAACAAGGAGGATACAGCCCGGCAAGCCACGCAGAGACTACTGGAAGCAGGACTGATCGGTCCACCGACAAATAAAACAGAAAACCAAACTGCCAAAGTTGAAACTGCCCCCCCCAAAGAAAGTTCACCAACTGCACTGAGAGTCGGACTACACGCCGACCTCAACGGAATGCAGGTTGCCGAAGTAGCGGCCGGTCCGAAGGCGGCTCCCACTTCCTCTAGCGAGAGAATGACTTATGTACTTGGCCGTGGTCTGGCGAGAGCTCCTGAAGGTGTAATCAACGCCGTCGTCCATGACATTCATAACCCCGGCCATGCCGCAGCCAAATTAGGTATCGCCGCCAGTATCGGTGTGGTGATGAAAGCCGCTCTGCCAAAAACCGGCGTCGGCAAAGCCATAGTAGGAACAGTGATGCTCGGTGCTATGGCTCGGGACCTGGTCAGACCCTTTGCAGAATCTATCAGTACGGCCGGCACGGCCACCGATATGGACACCCTCGACAAGGCGGCCACCAACCTAGGCAACGGTCTGGGGATGTTCGCCTGGGACACCGCTGCTGGTGGCGTAGTCGGCTTGAAAGCGGAGAAGATGACGGGACGCTTCCTCGAGTCTCGGCTGGGAACAGCCCGCTATGCTGCTTTTGAAAATGCCAAGGTGGATTTTTTCAGCAGTGATGAATATCTGGTTGGACGCACTCTTAATCGTATTGCCAAACCGGTCGATACCTGGACTGCTAAAACCGCAGACAGACTGGCGCCCAAAGAGCAGGAAATCAAAGTGACACCGGAGGCCATTCACAGAATGGCCGATGCCCATGCCAAACATGCCGCCAACTACAAGTCGGTGGAAATGTATTTGAACGGAGTAGCCGGAGTAGACGGCAAAGCCCACGGTTACTCCCAGACTCTTGATTTGATGGAACTGGGTCTGGATCCCCGCAAGGTCTCCTCCGACGATGCAGCCAGACTGCTCGCCAGTCGCACCGGCAAGGGCAGCGAACCAAGAAACATAATCGGCAACAAAGACCATTTTAAAGGTGAGGAAGGCGATCATGTGCCCGGCTCCAAACCGGAGCCCGGCGATGCCGCCAAGGTTCCTGATGCAACAAAACCGGGCGATGTGCCGGTAGTAGTGGAAGCTGCGCCGGCCGTAGGGAAATACGTCACCAAGGCAGAGCAAGAGCTGAACGTCAACACCGTCAGCAAACTGGCCGAGATGAACAAGCAGGACATGGCCGGTTGGACCGATGAAGCGGTCATGGTGCAGGATGCTCTCGGACAGATGATCGGTCCCATGCATGCAGCCACCACCCCCAGTTACAAACCTCTAGATCCCGGCTATATAGCCGTGCGCAACGCCATGGTTCAGATCGGCAATCAGGTCAAAGGACAGGCTGACCTGCAACACGTCTACCCCCTCTTCAACCGGGCCTGGATGGCCGCCAACCAGCATATAGGCATGGGTCTTTCGGAAGTAAACGGCTGGACCCACGAATTCAATCTCTTCGGTCGAGAGATTCATTCCTCTCTCATGGCCAACATGAAGCGCCATGGCATCGACACGGACACCGTTCTGCGCTCCAAGAACCCACCACTCTTCTCCATCTCCGCCGACGGCGGCGCCGGACCGCACACCATGCGTCAGATCGATGGTGTCTGGCCCCTGGACCACGTGCTCTATCCGCGCAACATGGTGGGAACCAGAAGTGTCACCGCCAGCGGTATCTACGGTCATGAAATCGGACACGACCAGTACGGCGGTATCCTCAAGTTCGATGAGTCAATTCGCGAACAGGTAATCAAAGACGCCGTCAAGAATGGTCTACTGGCCCTTGAGAAGAAGCTCTACGGCACTGAAACCGGCAAAATTGCCGCCGAGAAGGTAGCAGTTCCCGGTCATGGTGAAATGACCAAAGCCGACCTCTACGAGAACATCTTCAAAGCACAAGCCGACGAAAACACCGCCGATATCTGGGGAGCAGCCTGGACCGGTCATAACGGAGGCGGCGCGCTCGGCATACTCTTGCAGTCACTGAGATCCGGCGGCAAGCTCGAGACCCGTAACGTATACGGCAAGGAATTCGTCGACAACATTGAGAACCCCCTTGGTTTCGAGGTGCACGCCTTCGATGCCTTGAGACCGAAGATAGTAGCTGAAACCATGCGGGCCAGGGCCAATGGCGACAAGCGCGTGCTTGATCATGCCGATGCTCTAGAAAGATATGGTCACGAAGCCTCCAGACCGGGCGACTATGTTTTCGCCAACATTGATGCGCCCACCGACCGCATCGTCATTCCCCGCCAGGAACTGGAAGCGGTTGTGCCCGAACTGATCAAGGCCCAGATGAATACACCGTTGCCGGCCTTGCAGGGCAAAACCTTCGGTGATGTGCTGCCGGATCTGCCCAGCCACATGGCCAAAATGGACACTCTGGCAGAACTTATGGCCGATGCCGTACTGAAAGGCAAGAAACCGAGCGAGATTCCTTTCGACACCAATCAGTACACCATCAACCAGGTCTTCGGCGCCGGCATGCCCGCTGCCCTCAAACTGGTGGCAGGTGGCATGGATGCGGTCAAGGCCAATGCGGAAGTGAACCGCATGTCCGACTTCCTGCGCTCGCAATTCCACGCCAACGACCCTCACATTTCACCCTTGAGACCAACTTCCCTGCAAGCGATCAGACTCAACTCCCCTCGCTCCTTCGTGGAAGGTGGTCGCATCCTGGGCAGCGAAGCCAAGCACGCGGCAAGCCGCATTCTCAGAGCCAATCCCGCTATTCGCGACTATATCGGACAAAGAGCGCCAATCTACGGCGGTGCGGAAGCTGCTATTACCGCTGAGCGTCTCATGGGCGACAATGACAAGACGAAAGAAACTGCCACAGTTATGGATATGACTCCCAAGCCGCCCTTTGTGCCCATGCAGGCCACGGGCAAGACAGACTGGCTTTCCGGCAAAGACAGTACCTTACGGAACATTCTCTTCATGCAAAAGGCCAGCCGCGACATGATTACGACGGCTCAAGCGGAGAATGCAACGCCTGAAAGTTCGCAGCCAAAGTAGCACTTACGGGCGTGACCAGGCGTCCAAACCGGTGCATTCCGCAAATCAAGGCCCACCCCCGTCTTTTCAGAAATTGGGGCGTGAGTGAAATTATCCGTATTGCGTCAAATTAAATCCGTACCCGAGGCCAACTGTTGCGTCAGAAAGAATCGTACCGAAGGCGATTATTATTGGGGTAGTCATTAAAGTGAAACCTGTTGAGGGTTAATAGCAGCTTTAGCTGCTGTTAGCACTCAACAGGTAACGCATGTTCTGGTATTTGGTATTGACCCCAACCTATCCTCGTTATACTTCCGTCTTTAAGCAAGCGCATCAGGGCACTATCAACGGTAGAACGTTTAGCAGTTTCGAGAAAGTCCTTAGCTGAAATCAGCGTTCCTCCCGGCAAGGCTGAATTGTGCGCCGAAGCTCTGCTTCGAAGCGGTTTCTTTGCATCGGTTGTAACTCGGTAAGAGAATGTGCGCGTTGATTAGACTCTCGGATGAACTTGTGAGTCGCAATTCGTTGTGCTACGGCGGCGGCTCCAAGAGGGTCCGGGCTATCCACCGCAAGTTTCCGCAGATCGGCTCCGAGCCGTTCCAGTTCCTTCTTGAGTCGGACCATGCTTAAACCTTCTTTGAGCCGCCTCAGTTCATTCTTATCCTGCTCTGAGACATGGGCACTCTCTAAAACTCGTTGATATGGAGTTCTAGCTCTGTCATATTTTCTGTATGTTTTAGAGCCTTTCCGATGTTTGAATAGCAACTTCTGCGTTGGCTGAAAAAAATTGATGTAGAGCCGAGCCACTGAGTAGTACTCATTGAGAATCCGCCAGGCCTTCTTTCCTTCGTATCGACTCTTCCCAACAAGCTTTCTTACCACTGAACCGTTCTTTTCTTCTATCCAGGCTGGTCGTTTTTCTTGTACTCGCGGGACCGTGTAAAGGTCAGTCTTTTCAGCTCACACCATTTGACAAAGTCTTCATTCATGAACTCACTACCATTATCGGAATCGAGTCCTTTCAGCGGAAAGGGCAGTACTTCGAGCACCTTCTCCAGCGCTGCTATGACTTCTATCGAACCTTTCCTTGTTAGTGCAATCGGCTCGGTCCAGCAGGTGGCGATGTCCGTCATGTTTAAGGTTGAAAGGTATCGTCCACTGACGTCTCTGGAGCAATGCGCGACGGTATCAATTTCAAAGAATCCGGGCGTCACGTCACTCCATTCTGTGAAAGTTCGCACTTTCACCTTAGAGCGAACTAAAGACGAGCGCTTGGTTGTGCTGCGGCTTCGCTCATATTTTCGCCTTTCGCCCTTTAAAGTCTGTCGACGCTTGAGGCACTGAGGGCAAGCAATTGGCTCCGTTCTTCGGCAGTCAGTTGCAGCGCTTGGGCTCTTTCGAGTTCCTGGACAAGATCCGGCAGAAAGGGAACCAGGCGTTTGGAGCAAATACGGTTGGACAAATGCCAGACCTCTATCAGCGCCAAGAGCACATCCTTGCCAATCCTGGAGCGGCGCCCCAACCTCTTGCGGCTTTGTTCAGTCTTTTGTTGAGTAATGAAATCGCATGCTTCCTGGAATACCCTGTTGCCTCAACAAATCCAGTCAGAATGCGCTTCCGCTCCTCCGGTCCGGCACTGGGGTACTGCATCCGCAACACCTCCAATAGCTCTTGCCTCGCTTGAATCGTCATGTTCAGCCTCATCATTTCGCCCCTTAACGAGGATGCTAAGGGGTACGATTTTATCTGAGGCAACTATTTCTTGCGGGTACGATTTATTGTGAGTCAATGCGTTATCCATAATTTCGCTCATTAGCTTGCCTTTGGTTGGATTTAAGCCCGAATTTTCATAAGTGAGCGATTTTCGGCGGAATTTCGCTCACGCCTCAGTTTTGAAAGTGAAGCAGGCACCTGGAAAGAATCTCTATGATCAGGCAAGCGGTCTTAGATTGGGCTATCATAAGTAGCTGTTGTGGCACTTAATTGATTTAGCTATGGTATTTCATTTCTTTCAGAGAAAGTCTCAGACAATTGCATTGGCCTGCCTTTTAGCATCAGCCACTTTGCTTGCCGGATGGTCTTCAGCCAGGGCCCAGTTACCGCCCGGCTTCGAGGAAGGTCATGCCAAGGGTGGGGTGCTCTACCAGAGGGCCATTCAGGCTTTCAATGCCAGAGACTATTCTGCCTGCATCAGCCTTTGCAAACAGGCGCAGCCTCTTGATCACTTCAACAAGAATCTCGTCCACCTGATGGCCCTGGCCTACTGCGAGATGAACGACACCTACAATGCCAAGTTGCAGTTCCGCAGCGCCCTCACCCTCGATCCCAATTTCATTGAATGCCGCAATAACTACGGCATTATGCTCATGAAATCTGGGGATCTGGAGGAAGCGGCCCGGCAGTTCACCGAATGTATTCGAACCAATGCCCGTTATCCGAAGGCCCATTACAACATCGGTCTCATTTATCAAAAGAAAGGCGACCTTGATGCGGCAATAGCCTCCTTTCGTACAGCCACCAGACTTGATCCCAATTACTTCGATGCTCAGCGTGATCTGGGTCTGGCTATTTACCAGAAGTTCGAGCGTGGCGACGGCGGCGACATCGCCGAGTGTCTGGATAAATTGACTGTGGCAGCCAATTTGCTGCCGAACAACCCCATGATTCACTATCATCTCGGTAATATTCACTGCGCCAACGGCGATCTTGATGAGGGCGAAGCAGAATATCGCAAAGCCCTGATACGAGACGGCAAGCTCTCTGCCGCTCACTATGAGCTTGGGCGCCTGCGTTACTTGCGGGGCGACCCCAATCGCGCTCTCTTTGAAGTAAAGGAAGCCCAGCGATGCAGTCCGGTTTATAACGAAGGCAAGAAATACCCGATGGTAGATCGCATCAAGATGAAGCAGCTTCAGGGCAAGTGTGAAGAGCTTTTGGAAGATTACGCCGGTGCCATGGATTCGTTCAAGGAAGTAGCTTCACTGACTGCCAACAACAAGGAGACCACCCGTCATCTGCAGGAATTGTCGAGGCTGGCTCGTTCCGGCGGCAGCCGTCGCAAGAAGGAAGAAGTCGATCCGGAAGAAATAAAAGCCCTGGTCTCCAGTGGTATCGCCGACTACGAGCACGGCGAGGTTGATAGCGCCGCTCAGAGCTTCGCAAAGGCAGCCGAGCTTGATCCCAAGTGCTTCGTGGCCTTCCAGAATTGGGGAGCCGTGCTGGAAGCCCAGGGTGACTTGAGGGGCGCCTCGGAAAAGTATCAAGCTGCATTAGACTTGAAGCCCAAGTACGATGGTCTCTATTACAATATGGCTTACCTTCTGGAAAAGCTAAATATGCGCAGTGAAGCCGGCCGGTGGTACAAGCGCTTCCATGAATTAGCCGGCAAGTATCCCTACGATCCCAAACACATAGTCTCTTTACAGCAGGAAGAAGCCAGAGAAAGAGCTAGAAGTGCCGCAAGCAGGAAGAACTAATGTCTAAAGCCGTATCCACTCTCACCCTGCAGAAATACAAGAAGGACGGGCGCAAAATAGTTGCTCTCACCGCCTACGATTATTCCATGGCGAAAATTCTTGACCGAGCCGGTGTAGATCTGATTCTGGTTGGCGACAGTCTGGCTATGGTGGCCCTGGGGCACCGCACTACTCATGCCGTGACCATGGAAGAGATGTTGCACCACACCAGAGCCGTGACCAGAGGTGTGAGCACAGCCATGGTTGTAGCCGATCTTCCCTTCATGAGCTACCAGGTTGATGTCACCCAGGCCATTATGAACGCCGGTCGTTTCGTGAAAGAAGCCCAGGCCCACGCCGTCAAGTTGGAAGGAGCCACCAGGCTCAATCTGGAAATAATAGAAAGGCTTGTGGGCATGGGCATTCCGGTTATGGGTCACCTGGGCTATACGCCCCAGGCTATCCACGGTTTAGGTGGAGCCCGAGTACAGGGCCGCTCAGCCGACGAAGCCATAAAGCTTCTCGATGATGCCCGGGCTCTGGAGATGGCCGGATGTTTTTCCGTGGTACTGGAAATGGTGCCTACGGCCGTGGCCAAAATGGTGACGGAAAAATTGAACATCCCTACCGTCGGTATTGGAGCAGGCAATGCTTGCGACGGTCAGATCCTGGTCACCGACGATCTTCTGGGCAAGTTCACCGACTTCCTGCCGCGCTTTGTCAGGCGCTACGCCGATCTTTCCACGGTCTGTCAGGAAGCTGTAGCAAGCTATGCCGCTGATGTGAAGTCGGGTGACTTCCCGAACGCCTCAGAGTCTTTTCTCTTGCCTAAAGACGAGGAAGCAGCGCTCAATAAGCAGCTGCAACTGGATAAATCGGTACCGGCCGGCAGCACGGAAATCTGTTAGGAGCGGGCTGCCTTCAGTATCAGTGACAGTAGCGGGCTGCCTTCGGTTTCAGCGACAGAAGCGGTTACTTTCAGTGTCAGTGACAGGAACCGACGGACTTCAGTATTATCGGGAGAAACCGGCGGACTTCAGTATTATCGGGAGAAACCGGCGGACTTCAGTATCAGTGACAGGAACCGGAGCCGCAGGAATGGCTGCTGCAAGAGCCACAGCCACCGCCCGAAGAGCTGCTCGACTTAGTGGTGCCCTGACCAACGTCAGGGGTGCAACCGCCGGTGCGGAAATTCATGTTCCAGATACGTGAGACTTTCTCGCTCTGGCACTGGGGGCAACTGGTTTCGGTGGAAGCAGTCATGGAGCGTTCCACGGTGAAGTTACTGTCGCATCCCTGGCAGCGGTAATCATAACTGGGCATCTTCCTATCCTTCCTATTTGCCTTTCTGTTTGAGATGGGGTTTCAAGTCGAGTTGCCCGCTCATGAGAGCGGAAACATCATTAACCATAACTATGACCATAAGAGCGATCAGGCTGAGGAAACCCCAGCGCACCATCTCTCCGTGGGCCCTTTCTTCGATGGGTTTACCCCGAATTGCTTCCACCAGCATAAAGGCCAGGTGACCGCCATCCAGAGCAGGCCAGGGTAAAAGGTTGACTATGGCCAGGTCCATGGAAATGAGAATAGTGAACATAAAGAGGGTGCGCCAGTCCACATTGGCCATATCGGCACCGATCTTAATTACTGCCAGAACACCGTGAAGGTCTTTGATACTGGCTTTAGGCGCTGCCCCCGGCTGCTTCGGTCCAAAATCGGGAAGCAGGTTCTGCACCAGCTCTACTATCTTTACCACCATCAAGCGAGTGCGATTGGTCAGTTCCTGACCGCCCAGCGCACAAACTTCGAGGAAGTTACCCTCTACCTTTTCGTACTGGGTAGCTCTGGCATCGAGCACCATGCCTACCTTCCCTCTGGGACTGGTAGTCATGGTCAAACTGACCGGCTGGCCATCGCGCCGCAGGTTCAATGTCACCTGGGTAGATTTCTTGGAACCCAGGTAAGCAATAATTTCTTCGGCATTGGTGACAGGGTGATTATCAATGGCCAGGATCTCGTCATTGGCCAGCACGCCGGCGTCCCTGGCTATAGGATTGCCCGGATCGAGCTGGCGAACGTAGGTCATGTCAATCGGGCGCCCCAGGGCCAGGAGCATGACGACCATTAGAAAATAAGCAAAAATGACATTAAAAGTAACACCGGCTACAGCCACCAGGGCTCTTTGCCAGATGGGAAACTTCTTGAATGGGTTCAAATCGACACCGAATGCCTCGGAAGAGGCTCCGGCATTGGTTTCATCACCCAATTCGGGAATTGCTACGAAGCCCCCCAACAGGCAGGCATAGATGCGAAACTCCGTACCCCAGCGCTGGCCCACCACCACATGGGGACCAAAGGGTAGACCGATACCGAAAACCGGGGTCTGAAAGCCAAAGAAGCGGGCCACCAGATAGTGACCGCATTCGTGCACGATGATGAGGACACTCAGAACGCCAAGCATCAAGAGGATAAACAAGAACTGTTCGAACAACGAGATAACCTCACTAAACCGCTAAATCGCCCCGTTTTGGAGCGCCCTTGCGTCATTTAGTTCCTTCGGCGCAAGAGACTCAATCGTCACATCTTTATAGTAATACGAAAGAATCTGTCCTGCATTATAGCCTCTATCGGCTAGGGCCTTGGCTCCCCATTGCGAAAGACCAAGACCGTGGCCAAAGCCGCGACCGCTGAAAATATAGGTGTCGCCGTTCTGAAAGACCGAAAACTGTGTGCTGGGAAGGTTATAGAGCCTTCTGGCTTCGCTGCCGGTAAGTAAACGGATCTTCTCCTCCCCTACCACCAGGAGGTTCTTGACGCGCTTGCCGTCGCCCCCGTGCCGGTCTACCACCAAAAGGGCGACAACTCTCTCTTTACGAACGGGAGCGCCATCGGAAACCAGCGGTGCCGACTTGGGAGCCAACCCGAAGAGGGAAGACAATTTGTCGGCTTTAACTTCTCTTTTCCAGTTGAAATGGGGTGATTCATCGTCATAATCGACCACCGATTTCAAGTAGGGCAAACTTCTACCCCAGACTGTTTCGGCCAGTTCGGTAGTACCGCCGCTAGTGCTATGAAAGAAAGCGCTGATGACATTTTGATTATGTTTGAGCACAAGACCCGAGGTAGCGGACACCGCCTGGTTGGTTTCTTCGCTTTCCGACTGCACCCCCAGGTAGACCTGATCATCCACAGTATCCTTGACGTCGTAACCATCGGCTTTGTGCTTATTCAAATTGGCGACGGCATAAGAGCGAGCCGCTATGGCCTGGGCTTTCAGTACTTCCTGGGGCCAGCGGCTGGGCACTTCCGACGGTACTACCGACAGCAAATAGTCTTCCAGATCAACGACATTTATGGCGCTTAAAATCGGTGCATTGGCGCGCTTGTTCACCCGCACAAGAACGGCGCCGCGGTAAAAACGATTGCCCACGCCGATTAAGCCGCCGTTCTCACTGACTACCAGATAACCCTGACTGGGGTCGAAACTTTCACTCTGGCGGGAATCAGCCATTGCTTCAGAGGGCACGGTCAGACCTTGCAGGAACTGCTTTTCTTTAATCGTGGGTAGGAGCAACTGGGAGCCGCCCGCAGGCAGCGGAGTGAAAGCTACGGTACGCACAGGGGCTGCTTTCGAGAACTTGTCGAACTCGCCCTTGCCTTTCAAGACCAGCATCTGACCGGTGCCTCTATAGGCTATCGAGAAACTGCCGCATGGGGCCATGGCACCAAGTTTGACACCATCAGCCAGACTATAAATGGAAGCCCCATCGGGAATTTCGAGATCGATGCGGCTGCCTTCTTTGACCAGCACTCGCACTTTCTTGCTACCTGGCTGGGAGTTGCCTTGCGCAGCGGAAGCAGCAGCCATAGCAAGATTGGTGCCGCTCAGATCTTCAGACTGAGCCTGCACGCCGCTCTGGAGACCAAGAGCGAGCAGGAGAGATAGTGAAAGAGAGGTCCAGCCTTTTCTCTGGGCGCCGTAGCCGCGATTGGATAAAGCCCAGGGCGAGGGATCTGCCGCTTTCTTCTCGGGCGGCACCGTCTCACTGAGCATATAACTGCGGACGGCTGCCACAATGGCTGCCGCTTCATCGTCCTGAACGGCCTCAGAGGAGGCTATTTGCAATTTATTCTGGCTAGAAAAAACTATCATGGGCCTCCCTTCATAGGGAGAATTATAATGCCAGCCTGGAATTAAAGAGGTTAAAACCTAGCCCTTCAAGGCCTCGGCACCACCCACGATCTCCAGCAGTTCCTGGGTAATGGCTGCTTGTCTGGCCTTGTTATAAACAAGGGTCAAACTACTTATCAGATCCCTGGCGTTATTAGAGGCGTTGGTCATGGCGTTCATTCTGGCCGCCAGTTCGGAAGCGGCTGCTTCCAGAAGAGCCTGGAAGACCACGTTTTCAACGTACTTGGGCAGAAGCTCGTCTTCCATCACTTCATTAATGGAGGGTTCGAACAATCGCAGGGGCGAAAGGGTGGTGGGACGATCCATCGCTTCCGGCAGTTCCACCGGCAGATACTTGGTGATTACTACCTGGGAGCGCAGCAAGGAAATAAAGTCGGTACCGATAATTTCAACGGCATCAACTTTGCCTTCCGTATAGAGGTCAGCAGCATAGCCGGCAATCAACTTCGCTTCTTCAACCGTGGGGATAGCCGGCAAGAGTGTGTAGCTCTTGAGCTTTTCCACCTTGAAGGAGCGGAAGAAGGAGGCAGCTTTCAGACCCACCAAAATGAGGCCTACTTCTTTACCCTGGGACTGCAGTTCGGTGATGCGGTTAATAACCTCGCGGAAGACCGTGGTGTTATAGCCGCCGCACAGACCGCGGTCGGAAGAAAGGACTATCAGAGCCACTTTCTTGATCTGAGCGTGCTTATGCAAGAGCGGCAAGCCTTGCAAGTCGACGGGGCTAACCTCGGCCACGACTTCTCTCAGCACTCTTACGACTGCCTGGGTGAAGGGTCTGGCGGCCTGCACACGCATCTGGGCCCGCCTTACTTTGGCGGCTGCCACCAGACGCATGGCGCGGGTTATTTTCTGTGTTGACTGTACGGATTTGATCCTTTGTCGAATTGCCTTGAGGTTAGCCATTTCGTCTTCCTACTTGCTTGTATAACCAGTTGACGGACCCTAATTAGGGCTTGAAGAAGTTGGTCTTGAACTTGTTCAATTGATCAACAAGGGCTTGCTCTTCAGCATCGGAAAGCTTGTCGCCTCCGGTCAATTTGGCTTCGATATCTTTGGCCTGAGAAGAGAGGTATTTGAACCACTCGGCCTTGAATTTACCGAGGTTTTTGGTTTCTACATCATCCAGGATGCCTTTGTTGGCGGCGAAGATGATGGAAACCTGCTGCGCCAGACTGAGGGGCTGATACTGAGGCTGCTTCAGCACTTCCGTCAGTTTCTGACCACGGCGAATCTGATCCTGGGTAGATTTATCGAGGTCGGAAGCGAACTGGGCGAAGGCTTCCAGTTCTCTGAACTGGGCAAGGTCAAGACGCAGTTTACCGGCCACCGACTTCATAGCCTTGGTCTGAGCAGAGCCGCCTACGCGGCTTACGGAGATACCGGCGTTGATAGCGGGTCTGACACCGGCGTAGAAGAGGTCGGTCTCCAGGAAGATCTGACCGTCGGTGATGGAAATAACGTTTGTGGGAACGTAGGCGGACACGTCACCGGCCTGGGTTTCGATGATAGGCAGAGCGGTGAGGGAGCCGGCGCCCAGTTTGTCGGAGAGCTTGGCGGCGCGTTCCAGAAGACGGCTGTGCAGATAGAAAACGTCTCCGGGGAAGGCTTCACGACCTGGCGGACGGCGAAGCAGGAGGGACATGGCGCGGTAAGCGTTGGCGTGTTTGGAAAGGTCATCATAAACGCAGAGGGCGTGCATGCCTTTCTTCATGAAGTACTCACCCATGGCCACACCGGCGTAAGGGGCGAGGAACTGCAGCGCGGGAGCGGCGGTGGCGGGAGCGTTGACGATGATGGTGTATTCCATGGCGCCGTGCTCTTCCAATATCTTCTGGATTTTGCCGACGTTGGAGTTTTTCTGACCGATAGCCACATAGATACAGATGGGGCGGTTGGGCTGATTCTTCTGGTTGATGATGGCGTCGATGGCAACGGCGGTCTTACCGGTCTGACGGTCGCCGATGATAAGTTCGCGCTGACCGCGACCAATTGGGATCATACCGTCGATAGCGGCGATACCGGTCATGAGCGGCTCGTGTACTGACTTTCTGGAAACGATACCGGGAGCCTTAACTTCGATAGGTGAAGTTTCGCTGGCGTTGATCGGACCTTTGCCGTCCATGGGCTGACCGATGGCGTTTACCACGCGACCGAGGAGCGCTTCGCCTACGGGCACCGAGGCGATTTTGCCGGTGGTGCGCACTTCCATGCCTTCGAAAATTTTTCTGCCTTCACCCAGAACTACAACACCGACGTTGTCTTCTTCCAGGTTCAAGACCATGCCCATGGTTTTCTCTTCGTCGTCAAATTCGACCAGTTCACCAGCCATGGCTTTTTCCATGCCGTAGATGCGGGCGATACCGTCACCCACCTGCAGCACGCTACCGACATTGGTAACGTTCAGGGATGAGCGGTATTTCTCCAACTGGCTTTTGAGAACTGATGTGATTTCGTCGGGCCTGATTGCCATGGTTTCTTAACCTCTAATTTCCTAACTAACCTTAAAAGAGACCGATTTTTGGTGCCAACTAAACAGACATAAGAGCCTTCTCGATGGACTTCAACTTGCCTTTGAGGCTGCCATCGATTACCTGGTCGCCTATCTTGAGCACGACACCACCTATCAGGGAGGGGTCGACTTTTACTTCCAATTCCAGCTTTTTGCCGAGGTGCTCGGTAAGCTGGGCTTTGATATTGGCGATGGAAGAGTCCGCCAGGGGCTCGGAACATCTCAAGGAAGCGGAAAGAATGTTCTTGCGCTTATTGAGAAGGGAGCGGTAACTACTTTCGATGAAGGGCAGAAGCTCCAGTCTTCTCTTATCGGCAAGCAAGTTGATGAGCTTGTCGGTGAGGTCGGAGAGCTTGCCCTGGAAGAGCGAAGCGAGGAACTTTTTCTTGTCTTCCGCCGAGATGGATGGATGACAGAGCACTATAGTCATGTCTTTATCGGAAGCAATGACTTGATTGACGGCATTGAGCTCGGTCAGTACCACTTCGTCTTGACCGGCTGCCTGAGCCAGTTCAAGCACCGCTTCGGAGTACTGGGCTGCAATTCCTTGTAGTTCGGTATTCATCTTTTACTACTTACCTGCCCCTTTACTTGGTTGCCGAAAGCGAAGCGCTTGTAGGCATCGACTGAGAACGGGTATTGAGGGTCTCCAGTTGCTCCATGAACTGATTGAGCATCTGGCTTTTTACTTCCGGTGTCACGGCCGACGCCAGTTGTCCCTTAGCCAGTTCCATCGCTGCTTTTACTGATGCCTGGCGCATTTCCGTCACCATCATCTGCCTCTCGGCGGCGATGGCGTTTTCAAATTTGACAAGCATTTCAGCGATGTCTTTTTTTGTTTGTGCTTCCATCGACTCTTGCATGTCTTTGGCTGCAGCTTTGGCTTCCGCCAATATTTCCTGCGCTTCCTTCTCGGCGTTGGCCACGGCCGCCTTCTGCTTGGCCAGCAAGGCTTCAGCCTGGGCCCGGGCTTCTTTGGCGGCGTTCAAGGTAGAGCTTATGCTCTCCTCGCGACCTTTAAAGACCGGCGGCAGGCTTCTCGCCAGTATCCACCAGAGAAAAGCAACCAGCAAAAGCCAGTTGATCAAGTTATTTTCAAAGATACTCATAAAGCCCGGAGCTTCCACTTCGGCAAAAAACATCAGCAGACCTCCTCTAGTGAACGCTTGACCTGACCTTTATCAAGGTTGCCGGCCCGGTGTGATGAACCAATCAATTTGCCCATGATGGCATCTACCAACTGAGCCTGTTCATCCACCATTTGCTCCACCAGGGAGCGTTTCTCGGAAGCGAGAGAGGCTTTGGCGGCATCGAGGCGACCGCGACCTTCCTCTTGAATCTTAGAAACCGCTTCGCTGCGTTTCTTTTGCGCTTCACCTACAGCATCATTGATGGTGGCTTGCGCTTTTTCCCGCACCTCGGCGAGGTGTTTCTCGTACTGGCTCAACACCGCTTCTGCTTCTTTGCGCAGATCCTTGGAGTTGTCCAGGTCTTCCTGAATCTTTCTGGAGCGTGCTTCCAGAGTCTTGGATACGGGGGTGACGAAGACCATGTCCAGCATCCAAATGAAGGCCAGGAAGCTCACCACCAGTATCAATAATGTGCCGTTTACTTCGAGCATTTTTGCAAAATCTCTATTTCTTCCGTCGACTCTAAGCCTTAGTCTCACCGTCAGGCCACAGAGGGCCCATAGCACAGCTCCTCCCCGAGAGGAGGAGCTGTTTCAATCAGATTGACTATTTGCTTCCCAATCCGAACAACTGGAGGGAGACGAGGAAGGCGAAGAGACCGAGAGCTTCCATCAAGGCGGCGAAGATGATGCCGTTGATGAGCAGCTTACCCTGCATTTCAGGTTGACGAGCCATCCCTTCGAGGGCTCTAGACGCTGCGATACCGATACCGATACCAGGAACGCCGACGCCGATGGCGCCGAGACCAGCGCCGAGAAGCGCTGCGCACTTGATCAAGGTAACGTTGTCAACACCGCCCGCCATTGTTCCAGCCTGGGCAATCAATTGGTGGTCCACTGCATTTCTCCTTCAATATGACCGAAAATTCGCCAGCTGCCTCAGCTTCCAAGGCAGAGCTTATGCTCCACCTCAGGATTGCCGCCGCATATGCTGCAACTTGCACCCTAGTGGTTCTGCAAAAGGCGTACAAATTATATCAGGATGAAAGTGCCTTCCTGTGCCGGTGAGAGACCGTTAAGCCTGGCTCTAAGCGCATGAATACTGGTGTCCAGCCGCAGGTACCGCCCCTGACCCGCGACTTTACTACAAGTGAAAGTGAACAATTTCCTAATACCCTGGGTTAATTATGGTAACGCTTCCCTCACATTCAGCCTCGGAAGCCGGTAGCCAAGCCCCTGACAAGACGATGAGCTATGGCATGTATATAACAAGAGCGCCTCACCGTGAAGGCAAGGCGTTCAATGTTTGCAAGACTATTTTCAGTCTTTAGTGATGCTCTGCTACCGCTGCACCGATGTAGATGGAAGTGAGCAGGGTGAAGACGAAGGCCTGCACCAATGCGATGAATACTTCAAAGCCCATGACGGCTGTGGGTAGGACGGCCGGACAGATCTTCAAGAAGGCGGAGCGCAACATTTCGTCGGCGGTGATAACCAGAAGAAGACGGAGAGCCAGGGTTGCCGGTCTTACCACCAGGTCGAGCCACTCCAGAGGCGCGATGGGCTTCAAGCAGAATAGCTTGATGTATTCGAAGCCGTGCACCATCACACCAGAGCCCAGGTAGGTGAGAATGGCTATGGCAGCCAGTCCCGCCGTGACGTTGAAGTCGGTGGTGGCAGCCGCCACTTCGAAGTGCTCGTGGTTGACATGGGGCCACCATGACATGTGCTCAATCACTTGATAAGGGAAAATGCCTATCAAGTTGGAAGCCAGAATGAACATAAAGAGACCGCAGAGAAGCGGCAGATATGTTTTGTAGCGGTGGTCGCCGATGGCACCTTTGGCGATGTCGGCAATAAAGGTGTAAAGACCTTCGAGAATGGCCTGGCCCTTGCCGCCTGGTCCTTCCACCACCAGATTGCCCGTGATGGAAGCACAGGTGAGGAGGATGCCGCCCATGGCCAACCAACTGAGAATGATGGTATCGGCATGGATATCACCGACGGTTCCCAGGTAGGGAATCTGCATCTGATTCAAAGCCGGGTCATGAACGAGGGTGGACAGGGGAAGATTCTTGCCTAGCATGTCTAAAACTGTTCTCTCACTTGGGAACAAACGCAGGTATGCTCTTGAAGACCAAGCAGCAAACCGCGTTTAAATGATAACAGATACCCATTAGGGCTCGGCTCAAGAGGCTTTAATGTAAAAGCACTAGTCTCCAGGCTAGCTTTCACTGCTTTCCGCATCTTTCTGCCGCCGCTCTTTATCCAGCCGGCTCTGCCTGTCCATGTCGTTTGAGCGTTTGACCACAAAGGCCAGACCCAGGGTCAAGCCCAGCAAAATACCCCCGACTACCCCCCAGGGAGCGCAGTTGAGCCGGCTATCCAGCTGATCGCCTCCCAGGTAGCCGGCCAGGCTCAAAAAGACTATGGCCGCCCCCATTTCAGAAGCCATCATAATCTGGGCGCCGAGGCTGCCGCCTTCGCTTCTGTCGTTCTTGGAGCTTTCATTCTTCATAATGTCTTCAACTTAGAGTGGGATTTATCCCCGTCGGGCGGGGTTGACGATGTAAAAAGCGGGCATAAGAGTTACAACCAGGTTTGTCTACTATCATGTTAAGAGCAAATTCATGCTATGACTAGATATTGATTAAATCGCCCGTCCTTAATGGAAGGAGTTTCTCTCAGATGCTGGACCGCTTAGTACAAGTCATCAAGGCTGCATTCAACGCCCTTTTAGGTAAGGTTGAAGACCCGCAGATGATGCTCGAGCAGTCATACAACGAGTTGCAAAGCAACGTAATTTCAGTGAGACAGGCCGTAGCTCAAGCCATTGCCACTGAGAAGCAGTTGGAGCGCGAGTTACAAAAGAATAAAGACCAGGCTGCCACCTGGCAGAACCGCGCCGCCATGGCCGTGCAGCAGAACAGCGATGAGCTGGCCAGGCAAGCCCTGCAGAGAAAACAACAGTATGCCCAGGCGGCAGCCGACCTGGAGACCCAGCTCAAGACCCAGAAAGAGGCTACGGCCGGTCTCAGGCAGCGCCTGGGTGAATTGGAAAATGAGCTGCAGAAAGCCAATACCAAGAAGCAAGTGCTCATTGCCCGCGATAAGGCGGCTAAAGCCACCATCAAAGCCAATGAGATTCTCTCCAAAACCAATACCTCCGGCGCTCTTTCAGTAATGGAGCGGATGGAATCCAAGGTGCAGGAGAAGGAAGCAAAGGCCCTTGCCCTGGGAGAACTATCGGGAGACTCCCTGGAGAAGCAGTTTAAGAGCTTTGAAGGCAAAAGCGATATCGAACTGGAATTACTTGCCCTCAAGGGCGAAATGGGCAAAACAGCCGAACCCAAGCTAATCAATACCGACAAGCAGGACGCCGTGCTTCTGGAGCGTCAGCACGAGAATGTCGATTCCTCTATTGAGGTTCAAGAGGTCCGCGAGCTGAAGACCAACGACTGAAGTAATCCTCGAAAGTACCCGAGAGGATTGCTTTGCGACAATTTTGCGCCTCCTCAATGAGGAAGGTGACATTGTGTATGGCTAAAAGCATTAGACCGGCCATTTCTCCCTGACGAACCAGATGATGGAGATAGGCCAGGCTGTGATTCTTGCAGGTGGAGCAAGGGCAGGTCTCGTCTATGGGTCCGAAATCTTTGCGGAAACCGGCATTCTTCACAGCCAGTCGTCCCCTGCTGGAAAAGACCGTGCCATGCCTGGCCAGCCTTGTGGGAGACACGCAGTCGAACATATCGATACCACATCTGATGGCATATACCAGATCCCAGGGGGTACCTACTCCCATTAAGTAACGGGGCTTTTCCCGGGGCAGAAGGGGAGTGGTGTGGAGCACAATACGCTCGATGGTGCGCCGGTCTTCCCCCACCGCCACACCGCCCACGGCATAGCCCGGCAGATCATAGGCAGTGACGGCCTGCACCGATTCTTCCCGCAGGTGCTCATACATGCTGCCCTGGACGATGCCGAATAGAGACTGGTCGTGCTTGCGCTTATGTTCCTGCTGGCAAACCGCAAGCCAGCGGTGGGTGCGCTCCATGGCCGCACGGGCCTCTTCTTCGGTGGCCGGATTCTTCACACATTCGTCAAAGGCCATCATGATGTCCGGGCCGATGGCATTTTGAATGACCATGGACTCTTTCGGTCCGATAAAATGGGTCTTTCCGCCCTTGTGGTCTTTAAAGTAGACCCCCTCTTCCGTGATCTTGCGCAGGGCGTCCAGGCTGAAAACCTGGAAACCGCCGGAATCGGTCAAGATGGGCTTGTCCCAGTGCATAAACTTATGCAGTCCGCCTGCTTCTTTGATAAGTTCGTGACCGGGTCTCAGGTAAAGATGATAGGAATTGGAAAGCACAATCTGGGCGCCGCAATCGGCCGTCTGCTCCCAGGTGAGAGCACGCAAGGCGGCATTGGTACCGACCGGCATGAAAACAGGCGTTTCCACCACCCCATGGGGTGTAGTGAGCAGTCCGGCCCTGGCCCCGGACCAGGGACAAACCGCCTGAACTTCATAGGAAAGAGCGGGAGAATCGAATTTGCTCACCGAGCTGACCGTGGTCTGAGCCGGATTATTAGAGCTATTGCTTGAGGTTGCCATAAGCTCTGATTATAGCGAATGAGGCCCAAAGAGTAATTCCCGGGCGCGCTATCAAGCACCTGTGTAATAATGCCGCACATGAAGACCCACACCAGAAGATCTAGACATGGAAGCTTGAGCACGGCTTTCCTTGCCCTTTTAGTGAGCTTCGGCGTGCCCTGCCGGGCTCAAACCGCCGACTTAAGTTCGGAAGACCTGGCTCGTAACAATTCCACCATTAAGCGCTGGCTGGAAAAGGAGAAGCGCATCTTTCTCAATCCTATTTCCCCGGATGAGGTGGAAGTAGTGCTAACCAGGCGAACTGAGCCACTTTGTTTTCTATTCATCATGGGTCGCTATAAACAAGCAGAGACGGATTCGGCAGCCCAGGCTGGACCCAAGCCGCCGGCGGCAAAAGTAAAAGAGAAGGACCGCCTCTTCAAGGAAGTGCAAAAGGCGTCAGCCGATCTTTTAAAAGACTCCACCCGCAGTGTCGTACTTCTCGATGAAAAAGGAGAGCCGCCCCCTCCCGCCTATGCTACCGAATTGGATGAGAAGAGCTTAAATAGCGCCTTTACATTGATCAGCCTGGGAGAGTACGGCCGAGCGCGCAAACTTCTACAAGCCAATCAAGCCAGGCTTTCAGATTCCATGCTTATTAATCTGGCTATGTTGGAAGCCATAAACGGCAACATAAAAAAGGCGGAAGAGATTCTCGCTAAGTTCAGCCAGGACAATCCGGCTAATGCAACTGCCCAGTTCAATCTGGCCTACTTGCGCCTCACCCAGGGTAAAACCAAGTTTGCCGCCGCCCTCTTGAAGCCTCTCACGGAGGGTGAAAGCAAAGGCAGGCTGAAGCTCCTTAGCTTGCTGAGCCTGGCCAGGCTTTCTCTTTTCGAGAGCAAGCGCGAAGAGGCGGTGCGTTACTCAGAGCGGGCGCTCTCCGATTTTCCCGATAGTCTCGACAGCCTTGATACCGCCGGAGATATCGCCCTGGCCTGCAAAGATTTCAAGAAAGCTATTCAGTACCTGACTCCGGTAGCCCAGGCCCGCAAGTCGGAAACCCGCTACCTGCTTAAGTTGGCAGAGGCGCACCAGGAACTTGGCGAGACGGATAGGGCTATCAGACTTCTCAATCAGGCCTGCGACATTGAACCGGAAAGCGTGGCTAATCACGTGCATCTAGGCAAGACTTATCTTGCCAATAAAGACTTTCTGGCTGCCCGCTTGCAGTTCGAACGAGCACTGGAATTGAAGCCTGATCTTGATGAAAAAAGGAAAATATTTGCACCATTCATAAAGGTGCTGAACACCATGAATGACGACAAGGCTCTCGACAAGTGGACCGCGCTCTGGGTGAAGGAAAATCCGGATCAAGCCATTACGCACTACAACCGCGGCTGGTACCTGACTCGCATGGAGAAAAATGCCGAAGCCATTGCCGCCTACAGGGCGGCTCTTAAGTGCGATGCCAAAATGAGCACGGCTCGCTATAACTTGATTTATTTGCTGGCCAAAAGCGGTCAGAGGGAAGAAGCCAGGCAGGAAGGACAACTCTTCCTCAATTCAGCCGGCTCGGAGGCTGATAAAAAGCAAATCGAAAGCATGCTTGCATCTATCGAAAAGCTGCAAGGAAAGACGAAACCATGAGTGTTTCCTGTGGAAAAGCAGCCTTAATCTCAGGACTTAAATCAACTATAGTTAAGGCAAGGGTCTCCAGGCTGCGGTTAAATATACTGACATCTAAACTGAAGTAGCTCGTATTTATGGCATCAAACATCAAAAAAGCCTTCAGCAGCGCCCTTATAGCCGGTCTGATCTTTCTCGGAATAAACGCCTCCATGGGTATTCCTCTTGGAGGTACAGCCAGTGGTGGTTCAGGCGCTGGCGGCGACCACGGCGGCGCCGATCAGATTCAACGCAACTTGATTGCTGCCGGTCAGACGCTTGAATCATCACCCCGTCATCTTCTGGGCGATCCTGTCGTTTTGCTGGGTTCATCTCTTGTAATGTCGCCGCTCTGGGCTGCGGATGTGCGCCTGGGGCATTTCTTGCAGGATGTGAATATGCACCATCGCAGCCTGCACATGAAGGAAGAGATGGATAAATTTGGCTACCACAAGGATGCCGTCTCTCTAGCCACGCCCGGCCAGTTCGTTTCCGATGCCTACCTGATAGTTGACAAGCACCTCAAGGATAAAAATCGTCCGGAAATCCTTATATATGGAATTGCGCCCCGGGATTTTATGGATAGTACTACTTCCGGTCTGGTCACTTCGGTCTTCAATCAACTGGTAGCAATTACCGATATGCCGAAGATCAAAGATCTTTTTCTGGAGAGCTTCGACGACCATATGAATTTCGTGCTCGAGCGCACGGTCTTTCTTTACCATAAGCGAACCCGCTACCAGACTAAGTTTGAGGAAGCAGTAGAGAAACTTACTTGCCGCCTCGATAAGTATTTAGCGCCCAAAACTGAAAGCGCCGCTGCGCCATTTTTGATGGGCACCGACCACGATGCCATCTGGAAACAGAGTACCGAGGAATACGCCAGACGCTATAAAACAGCCAATGAGCCGCTTTTCCAGAAACAGACCAAGTGCTTGAGGGCACTGATGCAACTCTGTAAAGAACGCAATATCAAACTATATATAGTGGCTATGCCTTTGAGCAAGACGAATATGGCTTTGATGCCGCCTGGGCTCTACCAGCATTATATGGACACTCTCAAAACAGAAACGGGCAAGGCCGATGTACCTTTGATTGACCTGGCCGCCGACGGTAACTATGGCGACGATGACTTTTATGACACCGTGCACTTGAACCAAACCGGCGGGGAGCGCTTTATCAAACAAATGACGGCCCTCGTGAGAGCCAACTCTCAGGGCATTGCCTTCACTCCCGAACTTCTGAAAAACGTAAATGTAGAAAGCCCGGAACCGGTCAAACCTCAGCTGGCCACGCCGTCCCTCACCAGCCCAGCGTTGTAATCAGCGCCCGGAAGTCGCCTCGATTCCAGAGCCAGACATGTACGGCGAAAACCAGTTGCTCGGTGGCAATGCGCCCGCTCTTCACCAGCTCATAGCCGTAGAGTACAGCCTCCAGGCATTCTCTCGTCAATATTTGCCTGTTCAGGATGAACTCTTTCACTTTCTCTTCATCGCTTTCCTGAATGGTAACAAGCTCGATTTGCTCAAGCTCCGAAAGTGGCACCAGTCCCAGTATCTCTAAGAGGGCTGCCAGCGACTGTGGCTTTTCCAGCATCAAAACCTTGGGTTTGATGGAAGCCAATTCCTCCAAGCTGAACTCCAGAAGCTGGCCGGTGCGGGCACAGTGCCGTAGCATCTGACTGGCCCGCAAGGCATCCACGGTACCGGCCTCAATATACTTTTGGGCACGCAGGGCGGACTGAACCAGTTGCTCCGCTAGTATGCCCTCGTCCACCAGCACCTGCCCCAGAGGCTGGGCTGCGCTCATACTCTTTTCCACACAGCCGAGCAGATCAAGTTCACTGATGAGCTCCGAGAGCACGAGCAATTCGCCCAGTCTGACAAAATTCTGCTCGCGAAACTTCTTAAAGCCGCCGAATTCCAGAATTTCCTCTATGTGATCACCGTGCATATGTGAGAGCTTGAGGGCGCCGACGGCTTCGCCGCGAGCAATGCGCCCCTCCTTAACCAGGAGCTTAGCCGTGAGCCCGGAATAAGCCGACTTCTCATCCAGGGAATTCTGCAAAATTAGTACTCTCACCAGGGGCAGGCCCGAGACGATGCTGGTCTCCATGGCCGTCATCAAATCGGCGCGATTGATGGCGCCGGCATCTATAAAGAGCTCTCCCAGCGAAAGACCAAAATCAATCACTTCAATGTTTGCACCGCTTTCAATTAAATTCTCCAGGAAGGACCGGCCGGTTTCCCGTATGCGGGACAGCATGGTCAGGGCCAGGTCCGGCTGCAAGAAGTGTTCCCTGATCAGGTTTTGAGCCTGCAGGGTACCGTAGAGCTCCATTTCCGTCATCAGTCCGGAGTCGATTAAAATCTTTCCAAGGGGTTGCCGCCGTGTCGCGGACATACTCAAAGCCGCTTCAATGTTCTCTCTTTGCACCAGTCCGGCGCCGCTCAAGAGATCGCCTATCTGACTGGAAGTATGCTGTGACAAGGGTTTACCTCTAAAATGCTACCGCTAAAGTATATCCTCTTGATATAAAAAGAGCGGCAAAATTCCTGCAGGAGATGAGGAATTTTGCCTACGGTTCGGGACCTTTCAGGAGGTGGAAATTGAAGGTACATGCCAAAGTAGCACGATCATGTTACTTACCATAGTATATACTTATACCGCCGGTGATACTAAAGAAAAGGCACGGTAAATCAGATAGACCAAGCATAAGCAGCCTATATACAGAACCCAATCATGCAATTCTTCCTCACCGCCCCAGCCCCAAATGGATGACATACTGCCCCTGGCGAGCTAAAATAGGGTTCTATGCTTGACACCAAATGCAGTGTGTAGTCTAATTCGGCTGTACACTGACGAGCCAATAGCGTTTTCCAACTCTGGGAGTCTCTTTTGCGAATCAAAGAAATCGAGCTTGATAATTTCAAGTCTTTCGGCAAGCAGACTCTGGTCCCGCTTCTAGACGGATTCACGACCATATCCGGTCCGAACGGGTCAGGCAAATCAAATATCATTGATAGTTTGCTCTTCGCCCTTGGTCTGTCCTCTACCAGGACCATGAGAGCTGAGCGGCTTCCTGACTTGCTCAACAACCTGAGCGGTCGCAACGAAGCGAGGGTGAGAGTCAAGTTCACCAACGATGAAGGCCACGAGCTGGAAGTTATCCGCCGCATACGCGTCAAGGATACCGGCTATACCTCAACTTATATTCTCAATGGTAAGGTTGCCACTCTTACAGAAGTACACGACGAGCTAATTAAGTACAACGTTAGCCCCACCGGCTACAACGTGATCATGCAGGGCGACGTCACGGGCATCGTCACTATGAGTGCCGGGGAAAGGCGCAAGATCATCGATGAGTTGGCGGGGGTAGCAGAATTCGACCGCCGAATCGATCAGCCCAGAACGAACTTTCTTCCGTGGGCGAGAAGATTGAACTGCAGAAAATTATTCTTACTGAGATCCTGGCACGGCTTGAAATTCTCAAAACCGATCGCGACCAGGCCCTCAAGTATCTCGACCTTAAGACCCAGAAAGAAACCGTGGAGCGCGATCTGGTCTTCGTGCGCGCCGCCGAATTGGAAGAGAAAGCAAGCTTAGAGCTGAAAGAAATTGAAAAGCTCAACAGCAAAGAAGAGGCCCTCAACGAAAAACTCGACAAAACCGAAGTTGCTCTGGTCAGCCTGAGGGCTGAACTCGGTCGCATTGAGCAAGAGATTCGCGAGAAAGGCGGCAACGAGCAGCTCCTCTTGCGGCAGGACCTTGAAAACAAACGAGGCGAATTGACCAGGGAAGAGAACAAGCTCTCCAACCTGGAAGGGGTGATCGGAGAAAAATCCAAGCAGTCCAAGCAAATTGGCGCTCAGATCAAGGCTATCGACAGGCACCTTACCGATCTTTCCAAGCAGAAGAAACAACACCAGACCGACCAGGCTGCCGTCAAGGCCGTGCTGGCAGAAAAGCAGGCGGCGCTTATGGAAGTGCTGTCGGAAATCGAAGTGCTGCGCCAGGAGAAGGACAAATCTTCCGATAAAATCTCCAACTTGCACTCCGACCTGCAAAAACTGCGAGATGAACGGCACGAACTGGAAGTGCGCAAAACTGCTCTCAAGACCAAGCGTGAAAGCCTGGAAAGAGAGTTGGAGAATCTTCGCACCCGGGCCACCGAGCAAATTGCCAGAGTCGCACAGGTCAAGGGACTGCTTGGTAAATTGGAATTCGAATATCAGGACCACAAGGCTCTGGTAGCCGGCATCGAACGCTCCATCCAGCAGTTGGAAGGCGAACTGGAATCAACCAAGGAAGAAATTGAAAGCAAGCGTCATGCCCAGGATACGGTAAACCGCCGCCTCATTGAGCTGGAAACAACCAGAGAAGTGCAGGGTGAAAGCGGATACGGTAGAGCCGTAGAAGCCATACTTGCCGCCAACATCCCCGGCGTACACGGCACCATCGGTCAGCTCGGTTCAGTGGACAGCCAGTACACCACCGCCCTGGAAACGGCCATTGGTCCCCGCCTGGCCCATATCGTGGTAGACGACGATCAGATCGCCCAAAAGTGCATCGAATATTTGAAAGCCAATCAGGCCGGTCGCGCTACCTTTGTGCCACTCAATCGCATTCAAACACAACCCCCGGGTCTCTTGCCCAACCGTCCGGGCGTGATTGATTTCGCCTATAACCTGATCAACTTCAACCCGCGCTTTGTAAAAGCCTTTCAGTACGCCTGCGGTCAGACCATTGTGGTCGACACTATGGAAAACGCCAGGAAACTTATCAACCAGGCCCGTATGGTCACCCTGGAAGGTGAACTCTTCGACAAGTCCGGCAGTATTTCCGGCGGTAACGACAATAAAGCCAAACTGCACTTCGGCAGCCGCGGCGAGTCCGATCTCTCAGTGCTGAAGCAAACTGCTAAGAGCCTGGCCGATCAAATTCGCTGGCTGAAAGACTCTATAAAAGAGCTGGAAAACTCTCTGGGCGAAGAGCGCAGCAAGCTTAGCAAGGCCAAAGAGAACATGGCCCACAAGCTGGCTGAGCTTGAGAGCAAGCGCAAGCAAGTGAAAGAGATCGAAGAAGATGTAGAGAGCATCAAGCCCCAGCTCCGCGAAAAAGGCGATGAAGTCGAGAGAATCGAGCAAGAAGCCGTTAGCCTTGAGCAGAAGATCAAAGAATACAATCAAGCTATCGAGACGCTGGAAGGCAGCCTGGAAGGTGCCCGCGACAAAGGGCAGAAGTCTAAGCTTGAGACTCTCATTCTCAAATCGGAAGAATTGCGGCAGTCGGTATCGGCTGTCGAGGCCGACCATAAAGAAAATCAGCGTTTGCTAGACCGGGTGGAAACGGAAGAACGGGTGGAAATAACCAACCGTGAAAACTTGACCGGTCAGGCCAACGAACTGGGCGTAGAACTGGACGAACTGGAAGAGCAAAAACCCCAGCACGAGAACACTATCAGTACCTTGCGCTCAGCTATCAATGAGATGGAGCAGAAGGTTTCGGTACTCTCGGAAGAACTGGAGAGCATGCGCCAGGCCAAAGAGTCTATCCATGAAAGAGTGACTCAGACTGAAATCGAGCGCACCAAGTTCGATCAGGAGTTGATTCGCGTGAAAGAACAGCGCAATGCTCACAAGATTGCGCACTATGACGTGGAGCAACAACTCATTCAAGTCAAGGAAGAAATCGAGAAAATTCTGGCGGAAAATCCTCAGTACGAAGCACCCAGCGCCGGTACCGTAGAACAGCTCAGGCAGCAGGTGGAGAGATTGGAGCGCCGTATGCGCGCCCTCGAGCCGGTCAATATGAAGGCCCTGGAAGAGTACAACCAGACTTCCGAAAGACAACAGGAACTGGCAGACAACCTGGAAACCCTGGCCGACGAGAAAGAAGAAATCATTCAACGTATCGACGGCTACGGTCAATTGAAGAAGGAAACCTTTATGGAAGCCTTCACGGCCATCAATCAAAACTTCCAGCAGATCTTTGCCGAACTCTCACACGGCACCGGTCGTCTTGAACTGGAGAATCCTGAAAATCCTTTCGAAGGTGGTCTGGTTATTCGCGCACAACCAAGAGACAAGAAGATGCAACGCATCGAGGCTCTCTCCGGCGGCGAGAAGTCTCTCACGGCGCTTTCCTTCGTGTTTGCTTTCCAGCGCTTTGCTCCCGCCCCCTTCTATGCCTTCGACGAAGTCGACATGATGTTGGACGGTGCCAATGCCGAGCGACTGGCTCAGATGGTTAAACGCCAGTCGGAGCAAGCCCAGTTTGTGGTGGTCAGCTTGCGCCGTCCCATGATCGAGAATGCCGACCATGCCGTAGGCGTCTCCCTGAGAGCCGATGGTTATTCCCGCACCGTAGGCATCAAGGAAGTTGTTATTCCGGATGAAGAGCCCCTGAAGGCCCTGGCCTAATTCCAGCGAGGACATATGTCGGAAATCACAGCTCAGCCTCTAGCGACTCAAACCAGCGCTCAAGCCCTTTCGCAAGTGGCGGGTGCGGAGAATGCCAACTCCAATCCCTTCCTTTCAGCCGACTCCGGTATTGAAATTCTGGTGAAGATGGCCGAGAAGGGCGAGATTGATCCAAAAAACGTCGATATCATCGATGTCACCGATAAGTTCTTGCGCACCATTGCCACCACGCCCAAGGAGAGCTTACGCCTATCGGGCAAAGTTATTTTCCACGCCGCCGTGCTCTTGCGCATGAAGGCCGAAGCCTTGCTTTCCGAGGCCAACAACACCATCAATCCGGTGGTAGCGGATGACTTCCTCGACTTTGATGACGAGGGTGGACCAATCCTCTATGACTCAGCCAAGCAGGAAGTGGGACGTCAGCTCACCTTTAAAGATTTGGAAGGGGCCATTGTCAGACGCGCCCAGAGAAAGCATCAACCGGTGAGAGAGCGTAAGGTTACCCTCGATCAACTTATCGCGGCCCTGAAAGAAGCTGAAAAGCTCGAGAAAGTGCGTCAAGATAAGAAACCTAAAGCGAAGATCGATCTTTCCGGCTATCATGAAGTTCATGAGATGGACGATATTCTTGATCTGGCTCACGATGAAGATATCGAAGAGACCATCGTACGCATAGAGCATTGGATATCCGTTAATCTCGATCTGGGACAAAACATCGAACTTTTTGAACTGGTGAAGAAATTCAGCGCCAAACAGGATTGGGTAGAAGCCTTTCTGGCTGCCCTATTTTTGTCGAACGCCGGTAAAATAGATCTCGAGCAAGAAACCTTTTATGGTCCTCTCTATCTAAGACTCTGCCAGGCGGTTGCCACTTCAATGGAAGCGGCGGCTGAAGGGGAGAGCAAAGTGGTGAACTCATGAATCTGAAAAGACAAATCGAAGCCTTACTTTTCTTGACCGATAAGCCGCTTAAGACGCAGGTTATCGCTCGCACAATCAATCAGGATGTGCAGCAGGTGCGGCAGGCTATGCTTGAGCTAATCAACGATTACGAAGAGCGCGATGGCGCCATTGAGATTGCCGATGAAGACGGCTATATGATGCAGGTCAAAGATGAATTCTCCAATCTCGTTGATGAATTTGCCCCCTTTGAAATGCCCACATCTCTAGTGAGAACTCTTTCGGCCATTGCCATCAAGCAGCCGGTCATGCAATCTGAAATCATCAAGTTGCGCGGCGCCGGTGCCTACGACCATATCAAAGAGCTGATTATCCGAGAACTGGTACATAGAAAAGAAGAAGGGCGCTCGCCCATTCTCACAACCACCAAGAAATTCCAGGAGTACTTCCGCCTCTCCAAGGATGGTCAGACCTGGCGCAAGGTCATGGAAAAAACCGGCGGTGATAAAGAAGTTGCCGCAGTTCCGGAAGAGTTGGCCTCAGCCCTTGATCAGCCTGTGCAACTGGCTGTCTTTGATGCCAGCCCCGGTGCAGGCTCCGACTTCGATGCCTCCCCACAAGCAGATACGGCCCTGACCGCAGGCAATGTAGCAGAAGCCGTCCTCTCTGACAGCTAATACAAGCAGTTTCCCTTTTACATGGAAGATAACTATCAAGGCCTGCGATTTGCCTGCGTCATCACGGCCGGTGGCAGTGGTTCGCGCTTCGGTGGAAGCCGCCCCAAGCAGTTCGAAGATCTTCTTGGATGTCCGTTGTATATATGGTCGATATACACTTGTGCGTATATCGATGGCGTAACGGACATAGTTGTCACCATGCCTAACGAATACGTCGATTTGTGTCGGCAGCAATTGAGCAAGTACATTAATAAGGAAGTTACCGGCAATCGAAAATTAAACCTGACGGTGATCGAAGGCGGGTCAACCAGGCAGTCCTCGGTTTGCCGGGCCTTGCAAGAGCTCAAGAATGCCGCCCCCGATTTCGTAATGGTGCATGATGGTGCTCGCCCGCTTGTGGGTAAGCAATATTTCCAACGCTGCATGGAGACACTCACCACCCGTGGAGCCTGCACAATCGGTCTGCCTATATCGGACACTATAAAAGAAGTAGAGGACGGAAAGATTATCTCTACCCTTGACAGAAGCCGACTCTGGTCTGTACAAACCCCACAGGGGGCGCCATTCAGCCTCTTATTGGCCTGTCACGAGGAAGCCGCCGCCCGTGGTATTAGTGTCACCGATGATGCGGCCATACTTGAGGCCTTCGGACATAAGGTAGAAGTGTTTGAAGGATTTACTCACAACATTAAGGTTACTGTAGCCGATGATTTTAAGACTTGCCAACTTTTAGCCCCCTTATATCTCTCCAGAAGCCCCATGGAACCATAGCTGGTGCATATTGAACAACCTCTAAATTTACATGCCGCACCACTTACGGCACCACTTGCAAGTTCTAGATAAATGACTAGAATTGTTCCATCTCCATTTTTATCCGTATTTATACAAAACACAAAAAGGGACAGCCATGGTTGACGACTATAGAGAAAGCCCTCAGGAGAAGCCTAAATTTGCCAATGAGACCCGGTCCAATAAGCGCGAGATAGATCTCTTTCCCGCCTTGCAAGATCGTCGAATGATGGCTCTTGGTTCAGCCCGGCAGGTTACCCAAGCTCCGACAAGATTAGGCACCCAAATCTCCATTTTTACCCCGGTCTCCTTCGAAGAGGCCCTGGAAATTGTTGAGTGTCTGCGAGCAAGAGCAGCCACCACTATTTCCCTCGAAAACATGAAGAAGCTAGACGCCAGCCGTCTGGTTGACTTCGTAGCCGGTGCTTCTGCTGCGCTCGACGGTGATTTTCACAAGCTCAGCGAACAAGTGTATGTCTTCTGTCCTGCCAATATTAAAATCACTGCCCAGAGCAAGGTTGCTGCCGCTGCTGCTGCCGCCAGCACCACATATAGTGAAGCCTTTGCCGGTTCCAGTGAGTCAATTAGCAATCTAAACAACCTGGGAATGGGCGCCCTTGACTTCCTTTACCCGGGACGAAATCAGGATTCAGGAAACGCCTCAACCTGGCCTACCTCCTGACAAGAAAAGTAGTCAGGGTGAACTGAACTTGGGTTAATCAAATTTAAGGTGTGCCAGTCGGCGCCTTTCAACGCGGCCTTCAAGTTTTTTAACAGCCACCCCTGATCCTCGCTGGTATCATTGAGATACAGCTAATACATCCTTTAGCTGTGTTTCCTCCTTACCTGATCCACCACAACATGTCTGCCCCTCCGGTTTCGGAGGGGCAGTTCTCTTAGGCGGGTTCAGTTAAGCTCCCCGGCCAGCTCAAGAAGTTGCTTCAGGCACTCTTCCCGTTTATCGCTATTGACCGTAAGCAGAGCCGGGCGGTCCATATTACGCCTGTAAAGAGGATCGTAATAATCCGTCAGCAAAATCTGCACAGCATCCTGAAAGTCGCCTCTTTCCACCATCTCCATAATCACTTTTACTTTCTCGCCGCTGATACGGTCCTTAATCAAGGCAAGAGCGGCCATGGCATCGGAGAGCACCTGGGAGTCCGGTCCGGAATCACCGCCGGAGGCATACTCGCCCAGGATGCGCCTGGCCCGCACTGTCAGCGAGCCTTCCACCAGAATTCGCTTGCCCTCCTGAATGCGCTTGTATAGGAAGTCAGGCACCCGTAGGTTGCCAACTTTTCTGGACTCCGCCTCAATGAAGAGATACTTGCTCTTAAAACTACGCAGTTTGTTCCAGAGCTTCGCTTCGAAATTTTTCTGAGTGGGCTGCGCTCCCAGACCAAGGGCACCAAAAACGGAACCCCGATGGCCGGCCAGAGCTTCCAAATCGAGCACCGGCTCACCGGCATCCTCAAGGGCTTGCAAAAGCTCGGTCTTGCCTGAGCCAGTCAGCCCATCCAGTACCAGAGCTTCAAACTGGAAAACTTCCGCTTCAAAATCGGCCACCACGTGCCGCCGCCAGGCCTTATAACCGCCCGTGAGGCGCCAGCTATCCACACCAATAATGCTCAGGCAACTGGCCACCGACTCAGATCGCAAACCGCCGCGCCAGCAGTGAATAACCAGAGGCGCGCCCGACTGCCTGTGCTGCACAATTTCTTCCACCAGATCGGAGATCTTCGGACCAAGGATGCGCAAGGCCCGACGCCTGGCCACCAGTTCGCCCTCGGTGGCGTATATGGTGCCGATCATCTCTCTCTCGTGATCGGTAAAGAGCGGAACATTAACAGCACCTGGAATATTCTCAACCGAGTATTCGCAGGGAGAACGCACATCTATCAGTGCCACCTTCTTGAGAGCAATGAGCTCTTCTACGCTCATTTCCCGCCAGGTCATGGTCTACTTCTTGCCCTGTTTGAAAGTAATACGGTCCGGGTCAGGCTGCGCTTCACGCAGCATGGCATTGGCCCTCATGGCCACCACTTGCAGAAGCGGCCGAATCTTCATGGTATCGGCGAAATATGCGGTCAGACCGTCTTCAATAATCTGCTTGACACCATCGGCGCTCAAGAGTTTGGATCGCTCGCCTTCCTTGAGAATCTGTTCCACCCTGGACCTTACCATCAAGACGAACTCTTCCGCCGGCACACCCCTCGGTAAGATGATCCCCCGCATGGCCACATCCGGACCGGCAGCCAACATGCCTTTCTCATTGACAGTCACCACCACCGATACCAGACCGTCATCAGCAAGTTTGCGTCTGTCGTTTACTATTTCCTCGTCTATTTTCCAATCGCGATTGTAGTCGATGAGCACCACACCGGCAGTCACTGCTCCGCTCTTCACCCCGTGCTCACGACCCATTTCCAGCACATCGCCGTTTTCGAGCACGAAAATATTTTCCTGCTTGACGCCGCAAAGCTCAGCCAGTTCCCCATGTTTGACGAGCATGCGATACTCGCCGTGCACCGGCATAAAAAATCGCGGCCGGCAAAGATTGATCATGAGCTTCTGTTCTTCCCGGCAGGCATGACCGGAGACATGCACCCCTGCATCTCTGCCGTAAACAACCCGCGCCCCTCTCTGGCAAAGAGCGTTTATTGTATTGGCCACAGAGCGTTCGTTACCGGGAATAGGCGTGGCCGAAACCACCACCGTATCACCGCTCAAAATTTTCACCATACGATGTTCATCATTGGCGATGCGTGTCAACGCCGACATCGGCTCGCCCTGGCTGCCGGTGGTCAGTATAACTACTTCGTCATGGGGCAACTGTCTGATAGTATCGATAGACACCAAGAGGTCATCGGGATAGGACATATAACCCAGTTCCCTGGCGATACGGGCAAAATTGAGCATGGAGCGGCCAAGCACACCCACCTTGCGGTGATAGTTCATGGCCAACTGCAAGACTTGCTTCATGCGATTGACGTTGCTGGCAAAAGTAGTGACGATGATACGCCCTTTCGCCTGGGAAAAGACCTCGTTCAACTTTGTCCAGACAGTTCGCTCCGAGGGCGTGTAGCCCTCTCTTTCAGTATTGGTGCTATCCGACAGCAAGAGCAGGATACCTTCCTCACTATCTGCACAGGCCGTCAATCTGGCGATGTCGAACTGTTCGCCGTCCACAGGCGTAAAATCAAATTTGAAGTCGCCGGTATGCACCACTACGCCCACCGGCGTACGAATTATTAGACTGTACGAGTCGGCGATGGAGTGAGTACAACGAATGAACTCCACCTCGAAAACACCCATGCGCACAATCTGCCTGGGGCTAACCTGCCTCAGTTCAGTACGCTCCGATAAGCCGCTTTCAGCCAGCTTCCCTTCCAATAAACCTAGAGCCAGAGCCGGTCCGTAGATAACCGGCACACTCACTTCCGCCAGCATAAAGGGAATACCGCCTATGTGGTCTTCATGGCCGTGGGTGATGGCAATGCCCCGGATCTTCGACTGATTAGCCTTGAGGAAGGATAAATCAGGCAATACTACATCCACACCGAGCATATCCTCAGTGGGAAAGGCCATACCGGCATCCACCAGGAACATATCGTTTCCGTAAGCAAAAACCATTGTGTTCTTGCCTATCTCACCCAAACCGCCCAGGGGAATGATGCGCAGTTTCTCGTCACCGGGCAAGACATCACCCGGTAAATGGTCTGTCTTCTCCACAGGCGGTTCCAATTTAGCCGAAGCAGACTTTCTCTGCTTCCCGTTTTTATCTACTTGCACGCTGGGGTCGCCTTATCGTATTGAGAGAGTAGACTGTTCATGGTCGCCTTTTGCGCTTCCGAAAGAGGCACAAGAGGCAAACGCAGGTCTTCGCTGCCAAGCCCCTTGAGGCTCAAGGCATACTTGACGCAGGTGGGATTGGGAGCGGCAAACAAGCCCTTGAAGAGCGGCATGAGCCGATAATGCAAAGAGCGCGCCTGATCTAAATTGCCGGCAAAGAACTTATCAGCCATCGACTTAATTTCTTCACCAACCAGGTGAGAAGCAACGGAAATAACACCGCAAGCCCCTACTGAGAGGAAGGGCAGAGTCATATTATCGTCGCCGGAGTAAATGCGAAATGTTTCCGGTGCCTTAGCGGCGATATCGGAAGCTTGATCCACATTGCCGGTGGAGTCTTTGACGGCCACAATATTCTTGTACTTATCGGCCAGTTCTAAAATGGTTTCCACAGCCATGTTTATGCCTGTGCGACCGGGAATGTTATACATGATGATAGGCAAATCGCTTGCTTCGGCAATGGCACCAAAGTGGGCAAGCAAACCGGCCTGGCTGGGCTTATTGTAATAGGGCGCAACAACGAGAGCACCGTCGGCCCCCAGTGCCTCAGCCTCTTTAGTGGCTTTAATAGACTTGGCGGTAATATTGGAACCGGTGCCCATAATTACTTTCGCTCTGCCGTTTACCAATTTGATGGTAGCCTTGAGCAAGTCCTTTTTCTCGCTATCTTCAAGGGTGGGGCTTTCACCGGTGGTACCGGCCACAACGATGGCACTGGTGCCGGTGGCAAGCAAATGCTCCACCAGCTTCTCGAGAGCAGCGTAGTCTATCTCATGCTCACTGCCCTTGAAGGGGGTGACCATGGCGGTGATAACTCTTCCAAAAAGCGGCGCGTCGTTCTTAATCACTTCTACTTCCCCCTTAGAGAATGGTCTCCAGCCCAATTTGCAATTCTTTCAGTTTACCCACGGCCTTCACCGCCATGACAATACCCTTGTTGAAACAAGCGGTATTGAAGCTATCGTGCTTGATGGTCAAGAGTTCCCCTTCTGCACCGAAGAAGACCTCCTGGTGAGAAATGAGACCTGGCAGCCGCAGGCTGTGTACCCTCAGTCCCGACTGGTGCAGGGCACCGCGTGCTCCGGTTAAGAGTTCTCTTTCTACCACGTCTCTCTCATTGAACTTGCCGGCTTCCGAAGCCTGAGCCATCTTATCTAGTGTATGCATGGCGGTACCGGAAGGAGCATCCAGCTTTTTGGTATGGTGGATTTCCACAACCTCGCTATTGGCAAAATAGCGGGCCGCCTGTCGAGCAAACTCCATCATGAGCACGGCACCCAGGGAAAAGTTAGGCACAATCAAGACCCCAAGCCCAGCTTTGGCAGCCGACTGCCTCAGCGCCTCCACATCCTCCGCTGCTATACCGGAGCTACCGATAACCGGTCTGATACCGGCAGCGATGCATTTGCCGGCCAGGGCAACTGAGGCTTCCGCCACCATAAAATCAAGCACCACATCCGGTTTGACGCTGGCAGGCATAGCTTCGAAGCTGTCGGCGACCTTTATGCCTTCCAGGCGCGCCGCACTTTGAGAGCACATCTCGGAGAGCGATCGACCCACATAGGCAGCACCGCTGCGCCCAAAGGCCCCCACAATCGAGATGTCTTCATCGTTGGCCAGTGCAGCCAGGGCTGCCCGCCCCATCCGACCGTTCACACCGGCAATGGCAACCTTCACTTTTCCCGTCATTCTCTCTAACTCAGACACTAAACTCTCACAGATAAAAACCGAAAACGGCAATTCTATTTACTTAGACGCTGCTTCCTTGATGGCCAGTTTGCCCGTGGAACCAAAGCCGCCTTCGCCTCTTTCAGCGCTCTCAGCCAAGTCCTCAACCTCAATTACTTCCACTCTCGGCACAGGCAAAATCAAAAGCTGCGCGATTCTCTCCCCCGGCTCAAAGGTGTAGGCCTTCTCACCATGGTTGATAATCAGAACCTGCACTTCGCCGCGGTAGTCACTATCGATGGTGCCAACGCAATTGGTGAGGGAAATACCGGCTTTATCAGCCAGTCCGGAGCGCGGTCTCACCTGTCCTTCATAGCCGGGCGGTATCTCCAATTGGATACCGCAGGGAATGCGGCGTCTGGCACCGGCAGGCAAGGTGACTGGCTCGGCAATGGCAGCGGTCAGATCCATACCGGCTGAACCGGGGGTGGCATAAGCGGGCAAGGAAAAACAATGGGGCAGGCGCTTCACCTTCAGTTGCACCGTGCCGGTCTCTACTGCTTGCATTTCTTTAGTTGCCATAGCCTCATCCTCTCTACTGTTTCCTACTATCTAGTTACTAACTGCCAGTACTAACTGCCGGCCGGTCAATTTAAAGCCGGCTTCTTTACACGCCCTTTATGGTTTTTTTTCTTCATGGCACCACCGCCATTATTGCCGACGCCGAGCAAACGTTTAAGCTGCGACTCCGGTCCCACCAGCACCAGGGAAGGGTCTTCCACAAAGACCAGATTGGCTACCTCGACAATCTGATCATTGGTAACGCCTTCTATCTCGGCTTGCCTCTCGGCCAGGTCTATAATGCGATCATAAAGAAGAAGATCGGCGGCATTACCGGTGCTGCGCGCACTCATCGATTCTTTGTCCATAAGCAAATCGGTGCGCAATTGAGACTTTGCTCTCAATATCTCACGCTCACTGAGCCCCTCTTTCTTCAGTAAAGCGAGCTCAGCTAGAACCAGTTCAAGCACCGCCTCGGCCTTAGCCGGACTGACGGCGGCAGCCACGCCGTATAAACCGGAATCACGGTAAGAATGTTGCAGCGAGCCTATGTTATAAGCCAGTCCCCGCTTCTCTCTCACTTCTTTGAAAAGCCGCGAAGAGGCTGATGTAGTAAGACATAAATCAAGCACCAGTAAGGCTGGTTGCAGTCTGTGCAAAGTAGACAGTCCGGGCATGGCCATTATCAACTGGGCCATTTCGGTGTCCCAATCGATCAGTTCCTTGAAAGCCTTAACTTCCGGCACGGTCGGTCGTTCATATGCTTTTGAGGCACTGCCTTCCAGACTGCCTAGCCCCTGGGAGAGAGCCGCAATGGTGGCATCTTCGTCAAAACTGCCGGCCACCGATACAATCATGCGCTCAGGTCTGAAATACTTCTGGAAGTGTTCCTGCAACATTTCCACCGAGATCTTCTTAACGGCCCGGGCATCGCCGGTAATGGGCATCGCCTGTGGCGATCCCTCCCACATGCGAGAATAAACAAGCTCCTGGGCAACGTCGCCTGGATCGTCTTCGTACATCTCAATTTCATCGAGAATGACTTTCCGTTCCAGTTCCAGATCTTCTGCCGCCATAAGCGGTGACTTAGCCATGTCCAGAATGATATCCACAGCCACAGGCAGAGACTCTCCCAGCACATGTCCGTACAACTTGGTCAACTCTCTGGAAGTAGAAGCGCTGAGCATACCGCCCACATCTTCAATTTCTTCCATGAGCCTTTCAGAGGTGCGGTTTTTTGTGCCCTTAAAGAGCATGTGCTCAATACAGTGAGAAACCCCGCTATTTTCAGGGTTCTCATAGGCTGAACCTACTTCTATCCAGAGATCGATGGCGGCCGAATAGACCGAATCAACGACCTCGGTCACTATTCTTGCCCCGTTGGGGAGAGTTGTTGTCCGAATCATTTTATGCTTTTACAGGAAGCTCATATTCTAGCACCTGCCGGACCTTGAGCCAGCTTTATAGCGCTTAAGGTACCAATTTGAGTCTGGCTTTCGGTTTGAAAAGCAATTTTGGAACTTCCTTGCGTGCCTGCCAACAAAAACACCGCCCGGCTGAGACCGCGGCGGCGTTTTTGCTACTGTCTGGCTGCCCTTGCGGGGCACAGTATTTCATTGCGCTGGAGCCAGTCTCTCACGCAATGCGGGCTATCTGCTTTTGTTTCCGACTTGGCGCCTATCTGGCGTTTCCGCACTGCCCCTCAGCTTTCGCGGTCACTTCGCTTAACCACTCACCGTTAGTATTTCTACTCTAGCTCTGCCGGCCGGGGCTGGGAAGGTTTGAGAAGCTTTAGTTTAAGACTAGATCACATTACGCAATGCCACAGCCCGTGCCCATTACAGGCGAAATTGCCGTTTTTCGAAACACAAGCTTAACGGGAGAAGACCGCGCTCCTATCCGTTATTTTACCGTTTGCCAACAATCTAACAGAGAGCAAACAACAAAGCTAAAGCCTTTATTTATGCCCATTAGAATCATATTTTCTATATATCTCGCAAGCGGAATTCACCCCGTCAACCTTGTAGGCGGCGTCAAAGGCAGCCTTACTGCAGCGGCTAACAGGATGCTCGACATCTGGCTTTTGAATGAAGCTGAGGATGTTGCCCGTCACCGGCGCCACCTTCTCTACCAGCGCCACATGGGCATATCTGACGGCAGAATTGCCGGTCAGGGTTCTGACCATAACAATATCGCCGGGCTGGAAGCGGTGGTCTTTTACCGGCTCATAGCCTTTACTCTTGAGGTATTCCGGGTCCATTTCCTCCCGGCGACCGTCTCCAGGCGGCAGGCGCCCCTCTATATAGCCTTTAACGTAATACTTGCAGTTGTAACTGTCCACAGGCTTGTTTTCCAGAAGCTTATGGAGGGGCGAGGTTTCCAGCTTCAGGTCAACCGGTGCCCAGCCGGCTAGCTTGAGGGCATCCACCCCGGCATCCTTATGTTGTAAGGAGCGCATAGCCTTAGCCACCGGTTCAAGCATATCGTTGGCGTCGTAAATCAGGTCTTTCAGGGCAGCCTTTGTGCCTTTCTGCACTTCCTGCATCCAGTCGGGCTTGACCTCCGGGGTAGCCGCCCCAGGCTTCTCTTGGGAACTCTTGTGTGCCTGTCCGCCCGTTTCGCCCTTAAGCCCGTCTTTGTTGTCGCTCATAGCTGCGTTAACCCACAGTAAGTGCCTACATTTCTAACTTTACCGCCTGGAGATACCGAAGTATGTAGAGATCCGTAGATTTTCATGGAGATCTCGAGAGCTATCTTTTATAATTGGAATTCCTGCCGATGTAGCTCAGCTGGTAGAGCAACGGTTTCGTAAACCGTAGGTCGTGGGTTCGAACCCCGTCATCGGCTAAGTTTTTAGACTTCGGGCAAAACTTCAGGAAGCAGATAGGAAGCATCTGAGAGGTATTGAAGCCTTAATTCCAGTGTAAAATGTTCCATGGGTATCGATTCATTTAGGCCCGGCATGTGTTCTTCGATAGTACTCGCTCCCTGATCATCTCATCTAGTCTACTAAGAGCTTCTTGGAGACTTCTGTCCCGAGCTACTGCTATTATTGATTGTTCGATTAGGTTGCTCAGTGGTATAAACACATGCGTGAAGGATTCTTCTCAATTTACTATACCGGATGCGCTGGTACTGGCCTTGGATTATTCGCTCTTACAAAGGGCTCCATAGTCGGTGTTGATGCTGCAGGTGGAATTTATGATGGCGACTACGAGAGCGACGATGACAAAAGCCCGCTTTATGGCGTTATGCGGCTGACAGTGCCTCCAGGAGTGGTTTTGGTAACTGGCAACCTGCCAGAGAACCAGCCGTTTACCATGAATATTCCGCTTGAACTTCCTGCTGACTTTGCCACCAGTCAACAACCTCAAATGGTTCAGACTTCAACTGGTCCAGTTAATCTCATTATTAGAAAATTACGAGACCTAGCTCCAGAAAAGAGAGATTCGCATGAGTGACTTCATTGGCTGGGTGCAAGCTATAGCCATTGTTCTTGGACCAATCGCAGCTGTTTGGGTGACACGCTGGATGGACCAAGAGCGAGCTGAGCGCGATCGACGGCTGGATACATTCAGAACTCTCATGAAGACGAGGCGATTGCGCCTAAGCCAAGAGCATGTTGCTGCTTTGAATTTGGTCGAGATTGAGTTCTACAAAAGAGCTGATGTAATTGCCGCCTGGAAAGAATATCAAAAGAGCTTGTCGGTGATCCTCACAGAGGCAAATATTACTGACAAAGATAGGCAGCGCCACTTCGAAGAGCAAGAAGAGCTGTTGACTAAGCTACTGCATGCGATGGCACGGACTTTAGGCTTTTCAAAAATTGAGCAGCTGGATATCATGAAGGGTGGATATACGCCCCAAGGCTGGGCTGACGTTGAGTCGCAGCAAAACCTGCTGCGACTATTGCTCATTGAGATGCTGAGAGGAAATCGTCCAATACCTATTACACCAGTCATCAACCCTACTGCCACAAGTCCCTATCCGCCGCCTCCAGACGAGCAGGCACAACCGGCAACAGTACTCAGAACTGACAATGTACCGAAGAAGACCAATTAGGGACCACTACTGGCAGGTCTGTGGTATCCATGATTTGACTTGAGTCACTGAGCGACCGCTGACTGGATTAGGCACTGTTTTATTGTATTATATAGCGCGTATATGGCGGTTGTAGTGTTTATCTCATCAGGTGGGTCAGTTATGATGTGTATTCCGCTGATGTCGGCAGTGAATTCCGGAAAAGTCGCGGCACCGGATTCCGGAAAGTGGCGGCAGCTTGCCATGAGCAACTGTTCTCTTGACGAAGGCTGGTGGTCACTTCGGTCCTTTGGATTTGCGCATTGATTCTCCTTTGAGAATTAGTCGATGAGAGTTATGTACCACGCGGTCGAGAATTGCATCGGCAATTGTGGGATCGCCAATCGTGTCATGCCAGTTCTCGATAGGGAGCTGGCTGACGATGATTGTCGAACTTTTTTCGTAGCGGTCATCTGTGATTTCGAGGAGGTCGCGCCTCTGCTCGTCGTTTAGAGTTTCCAAAGCGAAGTCATCAATTACAAGGAGTGCCTTCTTAGAAATCAGGCTCAGCAGCTTGTTGTAGCGCCCAGTTGCCTTTGCCACAGCAAGGTCATGAAAGAGCCTGGAGGAACGCTGGTAGAGAGATGAGTGCCCTTCGCGGCAGGCTTTCTGTGCGAGGGCGCAAGCGATGTAGCTTTTACCGACGCCGGTTGGTCCGCTGATTAGGATGTTTTGATGGAGCATGAGCCACTGACAGGAGCAGAGAGAAGACCACAGGGTCTTGTCCAGACTTCTTGGAGCGCGAAGATTGACGTCCTCAACACAGGCATCCAGTCGAATTTTGGCGGTTTTGAGTCGAGACTTTAGACGTAGGTTTTCGCGAAGGGCGAGTTCAGCATCAACGAGAAGGCCGACTCGATCCTCAAATGGAAGGTCGAGAGCCTCAGCCTGATGCATTTGTGCTTCCATGGCTCTCGCCATGCCGAAGAGTTTCAGATTCCGAAGATTCTCCGTTGTGGGATGAATGAGCATTTTCGTTCTCCTTTTCGTTAGGGGCGCTGAAAGCTTGGGCACCGCGAATGTGCGAGTGAATAATCTTTAGTTGTATGGGAGCGTCAACGAACCGTCTCCGGTCTTGCTGGTTTTGAAGGATTAACCGCACCGCCTTAAATGAAGTTGCGCGGACAGACAGGGCAACGGACGATGCCTTTTCCAGCCGGTCGGCGCCGAACTCTTTTGCAAGACTGAGAATACCCAGACATGTTCGAAAAGATTGCTGCGGAAATTCTCTGGAGGCAAGGACTGTGGATATCAGTCGTTCAGTGCTTGGTCCAATCTTCTGAGCCCAGGCGGTGAAACGCTCGGGCGTCCAATCGAGAAGGAAGGCGTGATTCGCGGGCATGTGCTCGCGCTGTGTGGCAGGTTTTCGCTTGTCAATGAGCCTGGGGTGACTAGCAATTCTTTGACCTTTGTAGAAGACCTCAAGCGTCCTGTAATTGAGGCGATATTCAATTTTCTTTCCGACGTATTGGTATGGAACACTGTAGCGGTAGCCATTCAAGTCAATGTGGTAATCGAGAAAGACCTTAGCTTTGCCCACCTGAGTGTATTCGTACGGTGTGAGAGGCAGAGGGCGAAGAGCCGGTCTATCAACCAGCTCATACTGCGAGCGCCTGGAGCCGGGCATCTTCTTGAATGGACGAGAGTTCAACTTTTCGAGAAGTTCAGCAATGGCGAGATTTAGTTCAGGAAGGCTGAAGAACGTCTGGTCTTTCAGAACTGCGATTATCCATCTGGTCGCCATTTTCACCGCAGCTTCCACTTTTGCTTTGTCCTTGGGTTTGCGGACCCGGGCGGGGATCACTGCCAGATTGAAGTGGTCGGCCATGTGCTGAAAATCCATATGAACATCAGGCTCATATGGACATGCTTTGGTGATTACCGCCTTAGGATTGTCGGGAACGACTACTGCTGGGCATCCGCGAAAGTAGGTGAAAGCATCGGCATGGCCGATGCACCAAGCCTCCGAGTTCTCGGAGTAAAACGCTCTTGCAAAAGTGTAGCTGCTGGCGCCCAGGCAACAGACAAACAGATGAGCACTTTCGACTTCACCGGTATGCCGGTTCGTGATTCGCAGAGTGCTGCCGGCGAAATCAGAAAAGCCTTTTCTCCAGCAAGATGCTCCTGACGCATTACCAGGTCAACATGTTTGCTCCATTCTTGAAACAGTTCACAGAAGTAGGAGTATTGGTAGCCGTGCGGATTAGAAGAGATGTAGCGCTGCCATTCGAGTGCTAGCGACATTCCCTTATGCGATTTGAGACTTCGGGCGACTTCGCTGAAATCCGGAAGAGGTCGCTCTGTCTTCGGGCGTCCGACACGTGCAAACAGAAGATTCTCTAGAGCCGCATCATCCAACTCTGGAGCGAGCGCCAAGAAAGTCCAGCTGCCTGCGCTTTTAACAGGTAGTCCTGAACTGTGGAACGGGCAATATTGCAGCTAGCAGCGACTTCACCAGGTCTGAGACCCAGACCCCAAGACAGTCGCAGAATCTCACGAATTTTTCGCACACTCAACCTCACAGTAGCCATTTCAAATTTCTCTTTCTAGTGAGTCAACCCACTGAAAGAGTCAGGTCTGATCAAGCCTGCGTCAATTGAGAACTAGAAATTTTGATTTATTTGCCGCTGACAAGCTGCCGGGAATTAGCGGAATCGGGTGCCGCGACTTTCCGGATTCTGCTGCCGACAATTAGCGGAATTAGGTGCCGGGAGTTTCCGGAATTTACAGTTATGACATTGAAACGGATAGCATTGGTAGGTATGAGCACGACTGGAAAGTCGGATCTTGCAGACCGGTGCATCAATGATTCATCTGGTAAGCTCTCTGACTACCAAAAGATCGATAGCGATGAGTGGGTGGCACAGAATATTCTAGGTGACGACAAAAAGCCCGGCATTGCCCGAGTTTTTATTTTACTGGGCAGAGCTAAGGCACTTAGGGAGATTGAACGGCTTGAGAAGGTCGGTGCAAGAAACTTTCTGTAAAAGCGGTCAAAAGGGGGAGACCTCGGTTAATCTTTCAATTGCAAGAAAGAAGGACAACCGATGGTCTTACAAGATGATAGCACAAAATACATCCAAGGGAATATCCTGGAAATACTGTCAGAGGGCGGTCTGGAGCGCATAGGAGATGCCATTCAGATTTTGCTAAATGCGCCCATGTTAGCTGAGCGAGAGAAGCATTTAGGTGCCCATACTGAACGAACAGAGGCAAGAACCACACATGCCAACGGGTTTAAGCCAAAGACGATTAAGACAAGAGTAGGTGAGATACCGCTAGCGGTCCCGCAGACAAGGGACGGGAAATTCTATCCTAACTGCCTAGAGAAGGGTCAGCGCTCCGAGAAAGCACTTACATTGGCTATAGCGGAGATGTATCTACAGGGCGTATCAACGCGCAAAGTGATGTCGATAACCCAGGAGCTGTGCGGCTTTGAAGTCAGTTCGGCTTCTGTCAGCAAGGCGACATCCCAGCTTGATGAGCTATTCTCCTCGTGGAGAGAGCGGCCCTCGATCGCTTCCGCTATGTATACCTAGATGCACGCTACGAGAACGTGAGAGAGGGAGGTGTTGTCATAGATCAGGCAGTTCTTGTTGCAGTCGGGGTATCCGAGAGCGGGAAGCGCGAGGTCTTGGGAGTGTCGGTTGAGCTCTCTGAAGCGGAGATTCATTGGAGAAAGTTCTTGCATTCTCTCCAGCACAGAGGCTTACACGGAGTCCAAATGTTCATCAGTGATGATCATGCGGGACTAAAAGCGGCTCGCAAAGCAGTATTTCCGGCTGTTCCATGGCAGAGATGCCAGTACCATCTCCAGCAGAATGCGCAAAAGCACGTGCCAAAGCAGGAAATGAAGCTTCAGGTCGCAGCGGACATACGTAACATATTCAATGCGCCGGATGGGAAGGAAGCGGAAAGGCTTTTGAGCAAGACCGTAGCAAGCTATGAGAAGACAGCCCCACGCCTATCAAATTGGATGGCGGAAAATATACCGGAAGGTCTTACGGTCTTCAAATTGCCAGCCAAACATCGAATTCGGACTCGAACTACTAATGGTGTCGAGCGCCTGAACAAGGAGATTAAGCGGCGCACACGGGTTGTATCGATCTTCCCAAACTCTGCTTCATGCCTGCGACTAGTAACTGCGGTTGTGATGGAGATCTCCGAGGACTGGCAGACTGACAAATGCTACCTAAGTTTCGCTAACACGCCGTCCCAACCGGTAGAATAGAGCGACACATCTATTTGGCAGTGGCAGCTCATGCGTAATAGAGCGCCCTGAGCGAACGAGATAGCTCACCTCCCCAAAAGGTGGGCTGTCTCGTTCGCAATCACATACAAACGTCGGGGACAATGCCGTGGCGCCAGGACCTGGCGCGGCTGTTTCATCCAATCTATCAAGTACAGGATCAGCGGATGATACTACTGGCAGTACCGCAGAGTCCTGCTTTGTACTCGAAAATCTTCACCTGTTAATTGTCTTTTTTGTGGTATATTCAAAATCAGGTCTTCGAGCTATATGACACCAGAAAGATTAAACCGCTCCGGGACTGAATTTACAGAACAAAAAATGCTCCGCCTTGAGAATGATTTCCTTGCTCAACATATTTCTCATGAGAAAGTGATTTTTGCGCTTGGACCAAACATGTGCCTTAGGGATAATTGGTCTGAATTTGCAAGTAACGTGACCCTCGTGAGGCTTGATAAATCAGCCAATGCCGTTATGAGAGGGCTTAAACATCGCAGAGAAGAGAAGATTAAGCGCGAATTGACTGAGAATGGGTTCGGCGACCTTGCAGATAGCCCGAACTATGGCTGCTGGGACGTCGATGTTATGCTATCCCCCTCTTTGGAGCCATACAGTCATAACGAAGCCCAAAACAAGGTTCAGAAGTTAATTGATGACTTCAATAAGCGATATCAGACTTCGACTTTTCTTGATTGTAAGCCTTACCCGAGTGTGATTGAGTGCCGTGAGCTATACGAGAAGCTTGGGATCTAGCTGTGTGCACACATCAGCGTTTACTTGATTAGTTAAGGCACCTTGCTTAGACAACAGTTCGCACAGTTTCTTCTTTACACCGAGCAAGAGCTAGCACACATCACATCAGAGCCTTTATCTGTGCACACATTTAGAAGAACTCAAGTCTGTGCCCTAGACAGCACACGTTGTTTTCTTGAGTCATCGGCGGTCTCCGATTCTCCACACACAGCAGCCTGGAGCATAACAGAACTGACCTGATCCTGAAGTCTGCGTGAGGCTTGAATGTCCCACTTCAACTCGTCACATAGAGCCATCAGTTCGTCGACCTTGGCGACGATACGATGCTGTTCGGCGAGGGGTGGTAGGGGAATCCAAAAATCTGAGATCTTACGGAGCACTAAGTTCTTATTACCAACTCCCTCTGTACCTGCCGTTGACTGCTCTCTGACGGCCGGAGAATTCAGCATCATTGTCATGTAACGAGTATCAACTGGTTCGGGCATTTTTATGAGAGCAATACTTACAAAGATACTAAACTCACACTCCGTATCTACTGAAACTGCAATTCCAGTAGTCCCTACCTTGGTCAAAAGGATATCATTCATTTTCGGGTTGCAGCGTTTGCTCAATATTTCATGCTGCTCTCGACTAATGAATCGCGTATTGGAAAAGTCAAGAAATCCAGAACTCACGTCCTTGACTGAAAGAAACGGCACTCCGGCTGGAACGTAAACTGGAGTATGGTGTGTGCCGTCTGTAATCTTTCGGGCTACTTGACCCAGTTTTGCCCAGGTCCAAGAGCCAGGAATTTGATGGGGTACAGGATTGCGCAGCGCTGGTTGCCGAGCGCCGCTCTCTTTGTTAGCTCCCTCAAGCTGAATCCGCTTCAACAACTCGCTTGCCGGTTCATCATTCGGGTCCTGCGGCACGAGCTTGCCCATTACAGCCAGTTGCAAGAGGGTCTGCTTGAGGATGTCGACGCTTTCTTCTGTGGTGAAGAGAGTATGGAAGTTCTCTTTGATGCGCACCCAGCTTGCGGCAAAGTCGTCTGCGTCTTGGGTCTGAGTGAGCGTATCGAGAAGAGTCTTCACCAAGAGGCTATGAGCGGCTTCGGAGTCGTTCTGTTGCGCTTCAAGCTTGTCACATAGAGCCATTAGCTCATCGACCTTGGCGACGATGCGATGTTGTTCGGCGAGGGGTGGTAGTGGAAAGGGATTGTATCTCACAAAGTCCTTAGGAAGCCTCTTCTGTCCTGCGGTGCCAGTCATCTTACTCTCTCCTAACTCTAAGAAGGCCGGCGACTGAAAATAAGCCAAAACATAACGAGGGTCTATAGTGCCATCAAGGGTTCTCACTATGTGCAACTCAGTGGTTCCCGCGCCAATACCGTTAGTAAGATTTCGAAAGACGCAGGATTTACCATTCTCGAAACAGGGAGTAATTTTGGCTATGCCTATGTCGCCATCCGCAAAATGCGTGAAGCCCTGCTTAATCTCTTTCCAAACCCTCTGCTGTTGCTCGTGCTGCCCAGAGAAAGTCGTCCCAATTAAATTCATAGGAACGAAGGAGGCAACGACATCATCTTGCACCACATTGCGTGGGTTTACAATGGCAACCTCGTCAAGATTTGTCCAAACCCAGCTCCCTGGCGGCTCGAAAGCAGCACGCACTCCGCGATTATTTTTCGCTATCATCGGGTCACTTACGGAGGAGGTTCCAGAGCGTTTTTTCTCCAATATACGTTTCAATAGAGAGTGAGCAGGTTCATCATTCGGGTCCTGCGGCACTAGCTTGCCCATCACAGCAAGTTGCAGTATCAGCTCACGCAATTTCTTTACGCCACTAGGCGCAGACGCGATGACCGGTAAATGTTCAATGGCTAACGACTTCATTTGCGCACCTCAAGAGCGTCAGCGAGTATCCCCTTGAGTTGATCTCTGGTTGCTCCTATTTTTGCCTGTAGGTCAAAGTAGTCTTTTAGAAGCTTATCGGGGTCGTGAGATTCGGCATCGGGTGTATGGGGGTTCTTTATGTCGAGGTTGTAGTTCCGGGCTTTGATGTCCTCAATCGAGACCTTCCAGGCGAATTCATTTTCAACCCTGTGGGCAAAACCATCAGCCTCAGTTCCCCACCATGCTTGCTCCGGCTTGAACTCATCAATGCGCATTGGCTTGGACTTGTTGTAGCTCTTTACACCCGGTGGATATGGGTGCTCGTAGTACCAGATCTCCTTTGTCGGCGTTCCCTTGGTGAAGAAGAGAAGATTGGTATTGATGCTCGTATACGGATTGAACACGCCTTTAGGCAGGCGGACTATGGTGTGCAGATTGCATTTCTCAAGCAGCTCTTCCTTTATTCGGGTCTTGATGCCTTCACCGAACAAGGTTCCATCTGGTAGTACCAGGGCGGCTCGCCCACCGGCTTTCAGTAGATGCATAATGAGAACCAGGAAGAGGTCTGCTGTCTCTCTTGTTCGGAAGTTAGTTGGAAAGTTACCTTCAATGCCATCCTCTTCCATGCCGCCAAATGGTGGGTTGGTCAAGATTACATCGACCCGATCCTTCGGCTTGTATTCTCTCAATGGACGGGCAAGAGTGTTGTCGTGCTGGATGTTCGTGGGTACCTCTATACCATGCAGGATCATATTGGTCGTGCAAAGCAGGTGAGGTAGTGGCTTCTTTTCCACCCCGTGAATGCTTGACTGAAGGAGCTGTTCGTCGTCTACAGTTTTAACGTCGTTCTTCCTAATATGCTCGATAGCGCAACTGAGAAAGCCCCCGGTTCCACAGGCTGGGTCGAGCACGCTCTCACCAAGCCTGGGGTTTACCATTCGAACCATGAACTCTGTCACGGCTCTCGGTGTGTAATACTCACCGGCATTACCCGCGTTTTGAAGGTCTCTCAGAATCTGCTCGTACATGTCACCGAACAAGTGGCGCTCTTGCGCCTTGTTAAAGTCGACACTCTCCTGGATTTTATTGATGACCTGCCGGATGAGCTGGCCGGACTTCATATAGTTGTAGGCGTCTTCGAAGACAGATCGGATAACATAACCACGCTTGTCTTTGCCCTTCGGTTCGAGCTGCTGTAGACCAGGGAAGAGCGTGTTGTCGATGAAGGTCTTTAGTTCATCACCGGTAATGCCTTCTGAGTCGGCTGCCCAGTTCCGCCACCTCAGTTTTTCGGGAATGGGTGACTTGTAATCTTCATTGAGCAACTCCCACTCCAGCTCTTTGTCATCAAATATTTTGAGAAAGAGCATCCACACGAGCTGACCGATACGCTGAGCGTCACCATCGACACCCACGTCCTTGCGCATTATGTCTTGAATTGATTTTATGGATGTTGAGATGGACATGGTTCTTCCTATTCAATTTAGCCGTACAGTTGTTCTTCGAGTTCCCTTATTGCTTTGATGTAAGCGGCCTTGCCGCCAAATGATTTCACGATCTCGGGGGCTGTCCCCATCTGCGCAAATGGTTCGAGTTGAAGAACCTTTAGGTCCTCTATGTTTTCGATACCAGTGTCAGCATATTTGTCCAGGAGGGCGTCTAAAACCTTGCGGGCTTGCTCGCCATACTTGGTAAAATAATTACGCTTGCGCACGTTCTCAGCTCTCTCCTTGCGGGACAGCGGCGGTTGTCCATAGGCGACATGGCAGATTAGGTCAAACGGGTCGAACTGTTTACCAAGTTTTCGCTCTACCTCCTGGGTCAGGGGTTCCCAGAGCACACCTTCTGCCGCCAACTCCTCGATGATGGCTTTCTTCTGGTCTGCATCACTCCACTTTCGCAAGAACTCATCCAGTGAAGTAAATTGCTTGGACACGCAGTTCTTAGTGTAGTCCCGAATTGATTCTGTAATGAGTTGACCATGGGGACCATAGTACTGGATTCGCTCATCGATCACTTTTACGCCGACATCGTCGACTACAAACTTGACCCGGCCGCCATCTGTAACTGCGCCACCCTGGACTCCCGAGTCTGGCCTGTAAGTCTCATCATCTGGTGGTTCCGGCTCATCAATGGGTTCGTCGCAGGTGTTATCCGGCGGCACGGGCGTATCATCGATTCCCGGTTCGTAAATCTGCACAGGATCACCATCAAACCGTGGGTCGGCGAAAAGTTCTGTTGCTCGCTTGAAGTCCATGATGGTGAACCAGTATTTATCGAAATCCTCGTTTATACGAGTGCCTCTACCGATGATTTGCTTGAACTCTGTCATTGACTGAATGCGCTGGTCTAGAACAATGAGCTTGCATGTCTGAGCATCAACCCCAGTAGACATGAGCTTGGAGGTTGTCGCAATGACCGGATAGCGACTCTCGGGGTCAATAAAATTGTCCAGTTCCGCCTTGCCTTCCTTCTCATCACCAGTGATTCGCATGACATACTTGCGATTCTCTCTGACTCTGGCGGCATTTAGATTAACAAGACAGGAGCGCATTCTTTCAGCATGATCGATGTCCTCACAAAAGACGATTGTCTTTTGGTAAGGATCTGTGGACTCCAGAAACTGAGTAATCTTTTTCGCAACAAGTTCAGTGCGCTGTTCCAAAACAAGATCACGATCAAAGTCTTTCTGGTTGAAAATTCTGTCTTCGATGAGCAGTCCATGCTTGTCAGTCTTACCATGTTCGGGTCGCCAGCCTTGAAGGTCTTTATCAAAGTCGATGCGCACAACCTTGTATGGCGCCAGGAAGCCGTCTTCAATGCCTTGCCTGAGGCTATAAGTGTAAATTGGCTTACCAAAGTAGTGGATGTTCGACACATCTTTAGTTTCTTTCGGAGTGGCTGTCAGCCCGATGTGGGTTGCCGAAGAAAAGTACTCAAGTATGTCTCTCCAGGCAGAGTCTTCGGCAGCGCTGCTGCGATGACACTCATCCACAACAACGAGGTCAAAGAAATCCGGGGAGAACTGTTTGTAAATGTTGCGCTCTTCCTCGTTGCCTGTGACAGCCTGATAGAGCGAGAGGTAAATTTCGTAAGACTTGTTGACCATTCGTTTGGAGATTTTGGTCATCGCCGGGCCGAACGGCTTGAAGTCATTATTTTTTGTCTGGTCGACCAAGATGTTGCGGTCTGCCAGGAAGAGAATTCTTTTCTTCCGTCTTGCCTTCCATAACCGCCAGATTATCTGGAACGCTGTGTATGTCTTACCGGTGCCGGTAGCCATAACGAGAAGGATACGGTTCTGCCCTCTGGCAACCGCTTCAATCGTCCGGTTGATGGCTATGGTCTGGTAGTATCGGGGCATCTTGCCGGAGCCGTCATCGAAATAGGGCGTCTCGATTACCTTTTCTGCCTCCCCCTCGATGCCTTTCCATTTGCAATAACTCTGCCAAAGCTCTTCCGGCGAGGGGAACTGGTCTAGAGTAAGCTCGACCTCCTGCAGTTTAGAGTTGCCGGTTCTATCGTGGAACTTGAAAGCGTCGCCATTGCTGGAGAAGACAAAGGGAATATCCAGAGCCTCGGCATAGACCAGTGCTTGCTGCATGCCATCGCCAACACGCTGCTTGTTGTCTTTGGCTTCAATGACGGCGATTGGGATATTCGGCTTGTAGTAGAGAATGTAGTCGGCCCTGAGGGCTTTGCCCCTGGAGAACAGCTTACCCCTGACAATTATCCGCCCCTGGGTGAAGGTGACCTCCTCCCGGACCTGCAAATCCATGTCCCAGCCCGCTCTGCTGATGGCCGGACTTATGAACTTGGAACAGATGTCTCGCTCAGAGAGAGCTTTTTTGTCCACTCAAATCACCAGGGTGCAAAGGGGAACGCCTTTAGAAGACAACCATTATCCGATACCCGAGCGTGCTAGTAAATAAGAGGCAATCCTCATTAACCAGAGGCGCCAAGCACGAAGAAGACCCATAAGGCAACAAAGCCAGTTAACTGGCAGCCTTATAGGCCTGCCCGAGTGGTTTGGGCTTTCTGGGAATTTATAAACAAGATCGCCCGATTTGACCATTTCATTCAAATATTGAATTCTGAGCGTCTCAGGTTTCCGTCCCACCTTCTCCGCCAGGTCTTTCAGTGTCACGAAACCTTCCCGGCACACTTACAATATGGCGGACTTAGCTGCATGTTTAGAAAACTTTGACTTTGTCCTCATTTGCTCTGCTAATGGAATCTTCGTGAAAGACAGCTCACCTTCGGTCTTCAAACGCTCCGATTGTACGGAGTTCAAGCCCATTCGTACGGAGTTTGAACCCATTTGTACGGAGCTGGAACCCATTTGTACGGAGCCTGATTCGCAAACGAACAGGAACCTTCCGAAAAGTGAGCTTTGAGCTAGGCTCCGGCCGAACCTTCGCGGTGTCCAAATAACCGACTTCTACGCTGGTGCTGCGCGTAAGATGTGGCTGGAGAGCATGACAGCCTTCGAAACCCACCTTCCATACCTAAAGGAATTTGGCAGCCAGGACACTCGCAAGGTGCGAGCGAGCGCGAAGCGCCATTTAAGCGAATTCCTGGAAATCCAGTGAAGGAAATAGCTGCATAAACTGTGTTCCGAGGCTCTGCAAGGCTACTTGTGCCACGGCTGAGTCCGTAGATAGGCAACCAGTCAGGCTTACAAGACAGTGGCAAAGGTTGACAATATTTGCCATACGCTCTAGAATGAGTTGGTTAGCCAGGAGGAAGCATTTCTATGACGATGAATGTATCGCTAACGCCTGAATTGGAAGATTTTGTCAAAGACAAGGTCGAAACCGGACTATATACTTCTGCCAGTGAAGTCATAAGAGAGAGCTTGCGTCTGCTCAAACGTCAAGACGAGCTTGAGCAGCTACAGCTGGAAGAGTTGAGACGGGAAATTCAAGGCAGTATTGCCCAGCTTGATGCCGGGCAAGGTATTCCAGCGGCGACTGTGCGCGAACGTGTCCAGCAAAGAAGGGCAAAAAGGCGGTAATAGAGCAGCTGGTGGCCCCTCAGTTGCGCGCGTTCTTGCCTTTGTTTTCTTTCTACGATAATTCAGTTCTTAAGGCTGCTATGTCTCTGGAGCCGTGCCATACCCTAAGAATTTCGACTTTATCACTTCTGATGCGATAGTAAATTACGAAATTGCCCGAGGTTACGGACCGCACCCCGTCTGCGATTTCGTCCCGGACTTTGCCCGATCTGGGCATGTCAGTCAACTGATCGCAGCGGTCTAGGACCTTGTCCACCACTCCGTCAGCTGTCTTCGCGTCCGCCTTGTCGGTTATGTAGTTCTCTATCTCTACCAGGTTTCTCTCAGCATTTGGAGAGTATTCCAGGGCTAGCTTTTTCTTTTCTTCTCTTTGTGACATCTGTCTGTCCTAGTTTGAAACTAATCCCATCTCGGCGGCGTCGGACCGGCTCCCTGGCCAGTTGCTCCTTCAGTCAGGACTTTCGCCTATTTTCCTATTGCTAAGAGCCGCAAGAGTATCCGATGGTCCTGGATGACGGACAGATCCAGCGTGGTCTTTTGAAGCGCGAGCAGCATAAGCCCCCCTTAGAATCCTCCCGTCATCGGCCAAGTTTTTTAAATTGATACCGTTTACTTGATACCAAGCAACTCAACTTCAAAGACAAGGGTTGCATTGGGAGGAATTGCCTCGCCGGCGCCACTTGCCCCGTAGCCTAGCTGGGGCGCAATCACCAATCGCCGCTTCCCACCGATGTGCATACTCTTCACACCTTCGTCCCAGCCCTTAATGACGTTGCCCTTACCAATCGCAAAAGTAAACGGCTCCCCGCGATCTAGCGAACTATCGAACTTTTGCCCGTTAGTAAGCCAACCGGTGTAATTAACAACAACAGTCTTCCCCGTTTGCGGACGAGCGCCATCGCCCTGTTTCAAGTCTTTGAATTTCAAACCGCTTCTGGTGGTGTAAAACCCATCGGCGTCAGGGCCTATGGGATAAACCTGAGGAATGGAATTCTTTTTTGCCTGCTTGAAGGGCCAGGCTAGGGCACAAGAATCTGCTGTTACAAGGGTGAAAACAGCAAGCACCGCTAAAATAAAATGCAGTTTTTTCAAAGCACTTAACTCGACGAGGGAGAATACAGCGCCATTATAATTGGTCGGCAGTCAGCCAACCTTATACAAGTTGTCTTTTCGGCTGACAAAGAGAGCTTGCCGTCTTTCAAAAGCCAATCACTTGCCTGGTAAGAGAAACTCGATTGCCTTCGCCGGCCAATCTTTGCTTAAAGTAGTCGTTGCACCAGGCTTTCGCATATCAGCCAGTACAACATCGTAAATTCTTTGGCTTGCGCCATTTCTTATGAGCGAATAGGAAAGCTCGTCTGAGTTGCGCCAATTAGGCTCAACTTTTAGCTCACTTTCTTCAGCTTTCTGCGCCAGCACTTTACCGGAGCCGGCGGCAACATCATAAGAGACAACTTTGCCTCGGTCGTCATAGAAGGCAAATCTTGTGCCGTCACTATTGGCTTGAAACTTATCAAATACACCTTCGGGTATCTTACTTGACGGCACCAGTTCCTCAATCTTGGTCAGCGCACTATTCATTTTAAATATATAGGCTTCCGTAGCATCGGACACCAGCAAAGGATAGGTCTGCTTTCTGCCACTGAATACGATACTGCCGTCGGCAAGGGACTGTATATGGCTTGAGCCTGCGGAAATCACATGGGCTAAAATTGTTGGTTCTATCTTTGACACATTCGGCAGGAGATAGCCGTTTTGACCAGTCACATCAACCTTCTTCAGCCAGGCTATTACAGGTTGCTTGTCGCTGCAGTATTCGCCTTTACCCTTTTCGGACAATAACGGGCAAGTGAAATAGAACAGTGACTTACCGTCCCTGGACCATTCCGGCACACCAAAAACCTCTTCTTTGAGAGTCTCGATATTTTTACCGCCGTTTGGTCCTGTGCCCTTCAATCGCACCAGTTGGATAACATAGCCGACATCTTTTGATACACATAAGACGGCGGCATTACCATTAGGCGAAACTCGCAAATGGTCAGCTCCATAGGCAGTGGTATAGAAACTCGGAGATTCTTTAACGGTGCCGTTTATATCAACTACTTTCAAGCTATGCACGGGCACTGCCTGGGGAATGTCTTTCAGTTTAGCGTGCATTCTCTGGGCCAGGAGCGTGCCGCCGTATTTCTCACGCAAGTAGGCGAGCACAAGTAATCCCGTTTTGGCACCTTCCTTGCGGAGAGTTTGAGAAGGGTTCTTGGATCTCCAGATCAATTCGGCCGCTGCACCTGCGGACTTAGTTTCGTCTGCCGGCAAAAGCTTTAATAGATCCGACCACTTCTTTACATCAGAAGTGGTGACAACACAAAGGCTATGCGAATCCGGCAACCAACCGGATAGTTCGACCCTGTCGAGAAGGGGCGCACTGAGCTTGCCGTCGGCGTCTGTAATTCTCAGTCCATCGCTGGCATCAACGGCGCCCTTACTACCATCGGGAGACCAGCTCAATCTTTCTGTGTTGCGGCAGCCGCTCAAAAGCAACAGGCAGAAGGCTAGAGGAGCAATAACAGGAGCCAGCTTCTTAGTACTTTGCATCTATTACCTATTCAATTTCAGCCAGTACTTCATTCAATAGCGCAGACTTGCCCACATGGGCATTCAATTTTGATACCACACCGGTCACCGGTGCGTTGATCTCATTTTCCATTTTCATGGCTTCCAGAATAAGAAGCGGCTGACCGGCTTCAACTTTCTGCCCGGCTTCCACGAACACGGCCGTGATTAATCCCGGAATCGGTGCCTTGACTCTATTGTCGCGACTGGCCGGACGTGCCTGCTTACCGGCGCGGATATCTTGCACCTCGATTCGATGGAGACCGTTCGGGCTTTTCACCCAGTTCAATTCCTGATCGATGTCTACTTCGTAAGAGCGTCCTTCGATTTCAAACCAGTGCCATTCGACTATGTTTTGATCCCAGCCCGGCACTTCAATCAATTTCTTTTCGCCGTTGACCACAACTTCAAAGGCGGATGTGCCGGCCTGCGGTGGAGACTTAATCTCTACCTGGTACTTCTTGCCGTCGATGATAACTGCTAATTCACTCATTACTATTCTCCGCTTTAGTCGATAGCACGACTGGCTTCGTACCATCCGCCCGAAAGACGCGCCGGTTTAGCGACGGCGTGGGAGCGCCTGCGCATATAGAAGGCTGCCCCCACCAGAGCTGCCAGGTCGTCACTAGCAACGTCGGAAACTGATATTGCCTGCGCCAGCCGCTTGCCGGTGTCGCTGTTGTACTCACCGCTTACCACCTCTTGCGAGCACACCACTGCCTGCAAGTTGCCCAGGTTGGTTTCTACTCCTGTAATGGCAGCATCTCGCAAAGCTCTGCTAAGGCGGTTCAAACCGGTCTTGCGGTCGGGCGCCCAGACTGAGATGGCTGCCAGGAGCGGATCAAAGTGAATGGGAATTCTGCAACCGCCGTAAGCATAGGCATCTACCCTCACATTGGGGCCGCCCGGCAGGCGGAAGCGGCGTAATGTTCCGGGGCTGGGCAGGCTCTGGCGAAGCAAATCTTCTGCGTAGACGCGCATTTGAATTGCTACGCCTCGGTGCTGGGGGACGGGCTCGCTCAGTTTCTCTCCGCAGGCAAGTTTAATTTGCTCGGCCACTACATCGAGATCCAAGACCAGTTCAGTGGCGGAATGCTCTATTTGAATGCTGGGCAATAGTTTGGTCAGATAAAACTGGCCGCTCTGATCCAACCAGAATTCTATGGTGCCAAGATTGTTGAGCTTTGCCTTGCGCACAAAATTGACGGCGGCAGCGGTGAGTTTCTGCTCTTGCTCCGGAGAAATTCCCGGTGGCGGAGTCTCACTCATGATGCGGTTGAAATGGCGGCTGATTGAGACATCAATTAAACCAAGCGGCAAGACATTGCCGAAATTATCAGCCAGAAACGGCACCTGAATACGCCTGCCGGGCTGAACGGCTTTCTCTAGATAGACCCTCTGGTCTTGTAGAGTCACTTCCGCCTCTCTAGCCACAGTTAAGATAGCGCGCCTTAATTCATCGCCGTCATAAGCAACCGGGCTGGCTTTGCCGCTGGAAGCGCGAAATGGCTTAACCGCCACCGGATAGCCGAGTTTCTCGGCTTCTTTGCAGATGCGGTCGGTATCGGAAGGGTCCAGGGGGCTGACTGTGTGTTCAGGCACCATCAGGTTCGCTTCCTGAGCTTTGTTCAAAATATCAATGCGGGAAGCACAGATACTGAGAGCTTCCGCTGAAGGACCTATAAAGAGAATCCCGGCGGCAGTGCAGTCCCTGGCGAATTCGGCACTTTCAGAAAGAAAACTGTAACCGGGGTGAATGGCGTCTGCCTTTCTCAGCCTGGCCCAGTTCCAGCAGTTGCTTGGGGTCGGTGAAGGTCTTGGGTGAATCCAGCTTGACTGACTCGTCTGCCAGCAACACGTGCAGGGAACCCACATCAGACTCGTCGTACACGGCTATAGATGTAATCCCCAGGTCTCTACAGGTGCGAATGATCCTGACTGCAATTTCGCCCCGGTTTACTATTATTAGTCTCTTGATCATTTCCCTGCCAAATTATGCTGAAGGCTGTCCTACTGTCGTGAAGCGCCAGGCGCCCTCACATTGGTGAAACGCCGTGTTTGCGCTTGGTATGGCGCTCTCGTTTGAGCAGGGTCAATTCCAGGGCGCGAATAAGAACCCGACGCGATTCGGCCGGCTCGATTACGTCATCAATGAGACCGCGAGAGGCCGCCACATAACTGTTGCTGAACTTCTCTTTGTAGTCGTCTTCCAGATCGCGGCGCTTAGCCACCGGATCGGCAGCCTCGGCAATCTCTTTACGGAAAAGAATATTCACCGCACCGGCGGCCCCCATCACGGCAAGCTCGGCACTGGGCCACGCGTAAATGAGATCGCCGCGCAAGCCCTTACTGCTCATGACGCAGTAAGCGCCGCCGTAACTCTTGCGCAATATGAGCATCAACTTGGGAACGGTGGCTTCGCTATAGGCGTAGATCATGCGGGCGCCATTACGGATGATACCGCCGTATTCCTGGCTTGTTCCCGGTAGGAAGCCCGGCACATCTTGCAGAGTAACAATCGGAATATTGTAAGCATCGCAGATGCGAATGAAGTGGCACCCCTTAACTGATGCTTTAATGTCGATGGTGCCTGCCAGCACCTTGGGCTGGTTTGCCACCACTCCCACCACGTGCCCGTTCAGTCTGGCAAAACCGACAACTATATTCTGGGCGTACTCTTCATGCACTTCAAAGAATCTACCGTCATCAAAGACACTGGCAATGACGGTGCGAACGTCATAAGGCTTGGAGGGATCGGTGGGTACTATCTCTTCCAGCTCCGGGCAGCGGCGGTCGGGATCATCGTTGGGCTTGACGTAAGGTGGATCATCGAGATTATTCGAAGGCAAGTAGCTGAGCAGTTCCCTTGCCTGTTCGATGCACTCGGTATCGTCCTTGGCCAGGAAATGGCTGACACCGCTTTCCTGACTGTGCACCAGACCACCACCCAAATGCTCCTGGCTTACTTCTTCCTGCATCACGGCCTTAACTACATCAGGACCGGTGATGAACATGTAGCCGTTGGCGGTCATAAAAACGAAGTCGGTCAGTGCCGGCGAGTAAACGGCGCCGCCAGCGCAAGGTCCCATAATCAGCGACAACTGCGGTATCACGCCCGAGGCTTCGCAGTTGGCGTCAAAGAGGCGGGCGTAACCGCCAAGACTATCCACGCCTTCCTGAATTCTGGCACCACCGGAGTCATTCATAGCGATGAAGGGGCAGCCGAAGGAGAGAGCCATCTTCATTGCTTTCACGATTTTATTAGCGTGCATCTCGCCAAGGGAACCACCCATAACCGATGCGTCTTGCGCGGCGGCGAAGGCATGGCGACCGGCAATCAGCCCAAAGCCAGTGACGACTCCGTCTCCAAACTGCGAAGATTTTCCACCCAGGTAACGCTCGTAGCGCGGAAGCACAAGACTATCAATTTCTTGAAACGTGCCGCTGTCGAAGAGCAGATCTAAGCGCTCTCTGGCTGTCAGACGTCCCTTCTTGTGTTGTTGCTCCGCTTGTGCGGCAGTGCCTCGTCCGGCACTCTTCTTAGCTCTAAGGACGTCAATATAGGATTTCATGAATGAAAAGGACACTCGCAAATTACTAACGCCGCGAATTATAGCGCTTTTCCTGATGAACATTGCTGCCATAGCTATGGTATTCGCATTTGGCGTGTCATATGTAGTGGTGGCAAAATAGTTACGTTTCTGAAACTAGCCATCCTTTCCGAAAACGCATTTAATATCGAATCCCGCTTGGCAGCCGAGTCTCTAGCTCAGTCCGTTTCGAAGCGGCATGCAGCATAGCCAAGTATCCTTGGGCCGTCTTGCAGTTCAGAAACCTGGGCAGTCCAACCCATCTGTAGGTGCCAGTTCAATAGTTCATCATTCGTCGGTTTCGCTTCGAAGACGGCGACCGCCGTCAAATGCCCCACTCAACTGGCTGCAAGCACCACACACCGATTAGAATCATTGAGCGGAAAAACCAGATCGAGGGTAAATTCATCCTGGGATAGCAGTTCCATTTTGGCCACAGCAAAGCCCACACTCTCTAGGAAGCGAAAGGCTTGATCGAGGTTGGCACAGGAACTCAGCCCTGTGAGAACGGGTAATTGCTCGGAAGCCACGCTCACATACTCTTTGAAGTTCATAAAACTCTCCCTCTGCACTTCTACCATTTAAGCAGAGAGCAGCAAAGGCGTACATTCCCGAATTCGGGTAAAATTGAAAATTTGGAAAGGTATAAACGAGTTTCCCAAAGTTGATCAATAAACAAAGAACTGCCGCGGACTTACTCACAGTTAGCGTTCTCGCTGCCGGTGTGTCTCTCAGTTTTGTACTTGCAGGCTGCTCCAAGCCATTAGAGATATTCGAGAGTGAATCTGACGTGGCCGATACGGTCCACTATCCGAAAAACTCTGAAGACCTGAAATTGGCAGCGGCAGAAGCCAGACGAAAGTGGTCTTTTTTTGAAAAGGAGTTCATCAAAAAAGGATCCGACAAAAATATTAGTTTCCTGGTCAAATTTCCAGTCAGCCAGGGGCAGACAACCGAGCACCTATGGATCAATGTCACGGCGATAAACGGACCAGGCATAAGCGGTACTTATGACAGTGACGCTGACTTTCTTCCTAACATTCACAGAGGAGATAGCGCCGGTATTCTCCTGAAAGACATGGAAGACTGGATGATCGACGATGGTGTGACGGCCTGGGGCGGATTCAGCCTACAGAAATTGACCCCAAAATTTATAAGGGAGATTTACTCTCTTAACGAAGAAGAATCCGATAGGAGCCGTAGAATTGAAGACCTTTGCAAGTACTGGCAGAAGCTAGCCGATGACGCCGAAAAGGGCATAGAGACGGAGGTTAGCCAGCAAGATATGAGTTACTTAAGCACTCTTTTGCGTCAACAAAGAATGCAGAAAGGCAACGCCGGACACGAGGCTAATGATGCTGAACTGGCTAAACTTCTGGACCTACCAGAAAAGATGATTCAATCAAGCAACAAATTCTGGAGACTGCAACAACACACATTCAAAACACGATGAGGCACTGCTAGTAGTGGCGCTTCAGAAACTCGTTGTACTCATCAACTACCTCTTTCACTTCTTGATGCTGCGGGCCGAAAAGCTCTTTGGATACTCTTATGGAGCGCTCATAGAAGGTCTTCGCTTCGTCAAACTTTCCCTGGGCTTCCAGGCATTGGGCAATATTCAGACAGCGCCCTGCTTCCGCATCAGGAATCTTCAATTTTTCGGCGATGGAGAGAGCCTTGGTGAACGCCTCTTGCGCCTCTGGATAAAGATGCAAGGCATAAAGTACCTGCCCCTTGGTACGCCAGGAGTTTTCTACATATCCATGCACGGATCCTACTTGCCGAATCTTGGTCTCAACAGCCTGATCGGCATGGACTCTGGCGAGATTTTGAAATTCTTCCACCGACTTCTGCAAAGTATCGATTTCGGCAGCCTCGGCCCCTTTTTGCTTCGCCCTCTTGAGCGCCTTGTAGCTACGGTTAGACTCTGCGATTTCCAAGCGGGCCAGGTATTCTAAGGTGTTGGCATGGCGAAGGGTTTCCTGTGGCTCCACCCGTGCCACCTGCGCCATCAACTGATAGGCCTCAGGGTCTGAGCTGTCTCTGCGAAAGAGCATCACGCCCAATTCATACTGAATGTCAGCCAATAGTTGGGGAGTAGCCCCGGATTTTTCAGCTATTGCCATGGCTTGACGAATCTGCGCTTCCGCTGCGCGCTCGTCGATGGTCCTCAGTTCCATGCCGTGGCGAAAAGCTTCTGCCCAGGGTAGCACCGGAGCCGGGCGGGTATTCATTATCATTGGTACCACGGCCAGTACCAGACCCAGAGCCGATATTAGCAGGAAGGAAATGATCGAAAAGAGCACTAACTTGCTGGTCTTGTCTCTGCGAGGTTTGCTGTAAAGCTTGGAAGCAGCAACAGTTGCGCTTCCTTTACTGACTGCCTCCAGATCGTTCAAGAGGTCTTTAACCTCCTGATAGCGATCCCCGGGCTCTTTTTCCATAGCCCGAAAAACCACACGCTCCAGGGCATCACTCAGGCGGGCGGTCTGGTTTGCCTCGCGAAACGGCGCCGGTGGCTTACTGACCTGGGCCATAAGCAAGGCAAAGGTGCTGTCCCCGCTAAATGGCGGTTTGCCCATCAAGCACTCATACATCAAGCAACCAAGTGAATAAATATCGCTGCGCTGATCGACTTTCTGCCCCTGACACTGCTCGGGACTCATATAGAGCGGCGTACCGAATATTTCACCGGTTTGCGTGAGCTTGGGAGAGTGGTCGTCTTCGCTCTCAATCATTACTTTGGCAATGCCGAAGTCCACAACCTTGGCATGCCACTCGCCCGATGCACGCTTTTGCAAAATTATATTGGAAGGCTTCAAATCCCTGTGGATGACGTTGTTTTCATGGGCATGAACGAGGGCTCGGCCGATTTGCTGAAAGATGGAAAGCGCCACATCCTCAGGCAAGACCTTCATTTCTTCAATTAGACCGGCGAGAGTGACTCCCTGGACATAATCCATGACTATGAAAGGATGACCACCTTCGGTGAGACCAAAGTCATGAACGCTGGCTATATTCTCATGGGAGAGATGGCTGGTAGTTCTGGCTTCCTGCTGAAAGCGAAGAAAAATCTTGGACTGGCTGGTGTACTCTTCCTTTAAAACCTTGATGGCTACCACTTTATCGAGAAGCAAATGCCTGGCTTTGTAGACGATGCCCATGGCCCCTTCACCGAGGGTACCCAGGATTTCGAAATTGGGTCCGATAGGTCCAACGGAATTGGTTGTACCCTCGAAATTTACTAGAGTAAAATCGGTTTCGACGATTTTCTTATCGGTCATTGCCGGTATTTGCCTGATGGTTACCAGTGGTGAAAGGTGCGAAAGTTTGAGCCTGTTCGAGGAGGAGTCATGACTTCGCTCCTCTAATATGCCCAGTTTGCCCAAAACAACCTTAAACGGTCTGCCGATGTGGGACCAACTTGGGCGCGAAGGCTGACCGGAAAGTCAAACCAGTGCCGAGAACTTCTCTTTCAGGTGCTCCAGTTTTTCCGTCAGACCGCGCTTCCTGAGGGCAGTGCCATAGGCGTTCAAGGCTCTCACCAGGTTCGGGTGCCTGGCGCCGAGCTTATACTGCATGGCTGTGACCGAATCCTCGAAGACTAATTCCAGCATTTCGCGGTCGTTCTGGTTCAGACAAACCTGATAAATGAGCTTGGCCCAGTCATAACTCGGGTCATCGGTTCCGACAGTGGCTACTAGAATCTCAATGGACGATTTGACCAGCACATCAGCTTCTTCAAGCTGACCGGTACGAACCATTATTGCCGCCAGATCCGCCAGGGAATAGGCTAGTTGCGCCGCACTTTCCGGACCAAGCTCTTTCAGAACGGCAACGGACTGCCGGAGGCAGTTTTCAGCCTCGGACAGATCATTTTTGCGTTCATAGAAATGGGCATAAAAGCGCAGCGCCGCGCCGTAAAGTTCACGAGTGTCGGCTTCCGGCTGGCCGGAGAGAGCGTTTATAGCTTTTTCAAAATAATCCTTCGCTTCCCGCTCTTTTTCTTGATTCATGCTGACTACGGCCATGCCGATATGACAAACCGGCACAGCAAAGTTTTTATCCTTAAGAGACTCTGCCTCCATCAAGGAGCGGTAAATGACCGTGCGAGCCTCATCTAACTTGCCCATCTCAAAGGCTACGGTAGCTGCCTTGAAGCGACTCTTCCAGTGAATAAACTTAGGATCACTGGACTCACGAGCATCTATGGCTCTTTTTCTGCTCATATTCAACACCTTGCCTGGAAACTCAGACTCGATTCTAGTACAAGCCTGAGCGCCTTTCCTTAATCGACTCTGGTGGGAGATTAGAAAAGCACAAGTGGTTCCACGATTTTCCACCAGAGCCGCCGAATTTCGCTGGCACCTCTGTAACCAGGCTCGATCGGGTTGGGGCGCCAGTACCAAAAATCCTCTTGGGATGGGGAAAGCATGCCGTGCCCGAGAAAATGCTTGTGGATATCGCAGAGAACTCGCCTGGGAGAGAAAGAAAGTCTGGTCATGAGGAAATTGAGGTATTGCAGCAGCTCTACCGGCAATTTTTGATCGAAAATGGCACTGTCGGTAAAAGTGCCGGTACCATCGGTGGGATCATAGACCGTATTCAAAATCAAGTATGAATCCGGTAGCTTCACTTGAATATGATCGACTATCTCGCTGATGCGCTCTTGAATCCGTTCGACTTCACCGATTAAAACCTTGCCGTTACCGCCGGAAAGACGCAATGACTGTAAAAGGTCATTACCGCCAATGGTGAGGGTAACCAGGGCAGTGCGCTCTTTGAACGCATCCAGGTCATCAAGGCGCTCAAGTAAATCAAAAGTTGTCGCTCCGTCCACAGCCAGATTTTGAAAAGTGAGATTCTCGCAGTGGCTGCTCAGGTCTTGCCCCTTGAATTCAGGGAAGAGCAGCCGGTCGTTTCTAAGCAGAAGGGAAGCTGCCCCCAGATTTTCATTGTGACTGCTGGTCTGCTTGCCGGCATCCTGAGCCGGATAGAAGTCTATGGAAATGGAATCTCCAAGGGCTAGATAGAGATCGAATTTCACTCTAAACCCCTTGGAAGAGCAGGTTCAGACTCTCGCACATGGTGGGATGACTGAAGACAATTCTGCCGAGGCGATCGCAGGGCATACCGGCAAGCATGGCCACTTGCACGGCCGATGCTATTTCGCCGCCGTAAAGGCTCAGAGCCGCAAAGCCTAGAATCTCTTTGCTGTCCCGATCGATTATGGCCTTAAGCATGCCTCTAGTCTCGCCTTCGGTGTTGGCTCTTGGTATTTTGGCGGCCGGTAGAGTCAAAACCTGTATGTTCTTACCGCTTTTTAAGGCTTCCGCTTCCGTCAGTCCAACCCTTCCCAACTCCGGCTCCACAAAGAGGGTGTAGGGAATGAGCCTGCCGGTGGTGGTGCGTCCGGCGCTGTGAACAATGTTGTCTTTCAGGATTCTAAAATCGTCCCAGGAAGCATGGGTGAAGAAAGGTCCGCCCTTGCAATCACCGACGGCAAAGACACCGGCTCTTGAGGTTTCCAGATACTCGTTCACCTTGATAAAACCGCGGCTGTCCACATCGATGCCTACCGCCGCCAGGTTAAGGGCCTCGTTAACAGAGGCGCGCCCCGTAGCAGCCAGGATATCAGTGGCTCGAAATTCTCTGACAGTTCCGCCGGTATTCAAATGAAGTACTTTATCCTGACCGTCCAGGCTCAGCTTCTCGACCTTCACATCGAAGAGGATTTCCACTCCCTCTTCCTGCAATATTTTCTGCACACAGTCGGCAATATCTCGGTCCTCCCGAGGCAGGAAGGTTGTGCCTCGCTCCAGCAAGGTAACCCGACTACCCAACCGGGCAAAGATCTGGGCAAACTCCAGGGCGATATAGCCGCCTCCGATGATAGCCAGGTGACCGGGCAGATAGTCCAGCTCCATAATTGATGTACTGGTCAGGAGAGGCACTTGCTCCATGCCCTCAATGATAGGCATGAGCGGCTTGGTGCCGGTGTTGACAACGATGGTCTTACCGGTGACGTAGCGGCAGCTGCCCTCCAGTTCCACCTTGATGACGGTACCTTCCGATGAAGCGACAAAGCTGCCCAGCCCTTTCAAGAAGGTTAAATTCTCGGTGGTAGTGAAGAGCTTCTCATGGGTTTCCACCATGGAGCTTACCACCTGGCGCTTCCGGGCAATGACGGCTTGAATATTATTGCCTTCCAGAGAAAGCTTGAAGCCCCTGGCCCTGGCCTGACCGGCCTCATACACCAGGCGCGTTCCGGCCACCATTGTCTTGGTTGGAATACAGGCGACATTAATACAAGAACCGCCCAGCATTTTCGCCTCTATCAGGCACACTTTGTAGCCCATGGGAGCCAGGGCAAGAGCTAGAGACTTGCCCCCTTTGCCGCCGCCGAGCACTACCAGGTCGTACTGTTCCACTTTTTCGGGCATAAAGTCAGTCACAGGGGTCTCCAAACAGACGCTAAAGGGTAGTAAATGATAGCAAGTCCGAGTTTAACCGGCCCGGTCCTAATACCAAGCTCAATCATCCCCGCAGGGGATGAGTTAAATCCGAATCCGGTGTAAAAATGTAACTGTATGCCGATATGAGTGATTTGAGGAAAGAAGGAAGTTTAATATGGAAGGCGATCTGCAAAACCAGCTAATCGGAATCTTTGCCGCACAACCGGCCCCTTCTGATACATCTGCGGCTGATGAGGAGCATCACAAACAAGGCTTGAGAGAGCTAGTTGGCCGGATCTGGAATAAATTGGTGCACTGGCACAGCAAAGATGCTGCGGAGTGCGCTTGCAGGCGTTGCGATGATTTCATTTCCCAACTGCACACTGAAGGTCACAAACTAGACCATGCTCACCATGCGGAAAAGCTTGGTCTGACTCATTGGAACAAAGAAGAACTACCTATGTACAATCCACCGCCGCCCTATGGTACCGGCACGGTAGACGATGTGGTACTGGTGCGCAAACTGATGAAATCGGAAGACGTTCTCAATGCTCTAGCCAATGCCGAGAACCAGTGGGCCAAGACACACAGTAAAGACTGCAAGTTGGGCAACGATTACTGGAAGACCCGCATCGAAGAATACAAAACCAAAGAAGAGCCTTAAACAACTAGAGTAAGGGCAAGAGATCACAGCTTCGACACAAATAGGCTGTAAGCTGCAGGAACTTACTACATATCTATTCTTTCCGGTACCAGTTCATGTCTTACGAAAGAAACAGGCAGGAAGCACTTTCCTGCCAGACTCCTGATGCTGCTCTGGAAGCCTTCCGTCAAGAAAGCTTCCATGTGCCGATCTTGCCGCTGCCAAAAGAAGATGTGAAAAAAGTAGAGGACGTGCTCTGGGCGCCTCAACCCAAAATCGACTTGAGCAATTCTGAAAGAAACAACAGCCTTAAAATTGACCCGTCTTTTACTGAAGTTAGTACCTTCTCCCCCGAAGAAATACCCAGGGTGAGAGAGAAAGTAATAAAAAGCGAAGGCGTTAAAGACACGGTCTACAAAGATAGCCGCGGCATTGCCACCATCGGCGTAGGCTTCAACCTGGAACAGCCGGGAGCCAGAGAAGCAATCGAGTACCTGGGCGCCGACTATGAGCAAATATTGGCCGGCAAGGCCAGCCTCAGTGAGAAGCAAATCAAGACTCTCAACGACATTTCGCTAGCAAATGCCATGATGCAAGCTGAGGAAATTTATCCCAACATGGCTAAACTACCTTTTCACAAGCGGGCTGTTATCGTGGACCTGGCTTACAATTTAGGCGGTGATAAGCTCGATAATGAATTCGTCGATTTCAGTGCCGCCATTAGAAAAGGCAACACGAAACAGGCAGCCAATGAACTGGTTGGCACGCCCTATGCCAGACAGGTGGGCGCACGAGCCCAAGACAACATAAAAGCCTTGAAAGAGTGAAAGCTCCAGTCAAAGATTGTCTTGCCCAGGCTCTTGCGGTCAAACTGCCATTCACCTGAATCTTACCGCCTGAACCATAGCCGACTGATTGACTCCATTTGTAATAGAATGAGGCAGCCGATTTAGGAGTTTGCCAAGTGGACCAGAACGAGAAGGACGGCGCGAGCAAGAAGCAAAAAGCACCGCAGAACCTGCCGCAGAACGCTACCCAGAGCCTCAAGATTATTCAAGATCTGAAAGTGACCAGAAGCGGTCTTGGCAAGACCATGCAAGCCATAAAAATACAACAGGAAAAATTGCAAACTGCTGCCAAAGCCGATTCCAATCGCACCGCCACTTCTAAATTTCGCATCGACACGCTCAAGAAATACGGTAAAGGTTCCCTGGCCTATTCTTCATTGCAGTCGGGCATGCAATATTTCATGATGGAAGACGTGGGCTATATAGCCTATGTGCAGTTGAAAGAGAAAAATTCCGTCTGTGTGCTTGCCGATCCTATTTGCGCCGACGAAGACTTACCTAAGTTGATTGAGGCCTTCCTTCAGGAAAAGAGTGATCCTATTTTCCTGCATGCCTCCCATAACACCGCCAAAATTCTCAATGACCTGGGTTTCTGCGCCAACGAACTGGGTGTAGAAACCATAATCGACGTCAACACTTTTACACTCACGGGCAACAAAAAACAGGCCCTGAGACAGGCGCGCAATAATGCAAAGAAGGACGGCATCCAGATTGTGGAGGTGCGCTCCGTAGACGAGTTTCTCTTCAAAGCCTTTAAAAAGGTTTCCGATGCCTGGTTGAAAGAGAAAGTAGTAAACAACAGTGACATGCAATTCATCGTTCGTCCCATCGTCTATGTAGACGAGCTGGATGTGCGCCGCTTTATCGCCGTAAAGGACAATGAAATAGTGGGCTTTGTCATCTTCGATCCCATGTATGAAAGCGGCGAAGTAGTGGGTTATATAGCAAACCAACTGAGAAGCTGTCACGAGCGAAGCTATTCGGTGGTAGACGTGATCATTCTCGATGCCCTGGAGAAATTTAAGAGCGAAGGCAAGCAGTACATCTCCCTCGGTTTATCTCCTCTAGCAAAAGTGGATGACGGCGAAGAGTTCACCCACAGCCGTCTGCTCAAGGCCCATTTTCAGTATGCTTTTGAGAATGCCAATTACCTCTACAATTTCAAAAACTTAGCCCGACATAAAAACAAATACCGACCGGAAATGCCCGGCACGAGAGAAGTTAAGGTCTACTGCGTGCTCAAGACTCGCTTCCTACTTACGCGCATGTATGAGGTTTACCATGTGCTTGGCGTCAGCCCGATTAAGCAGACCTTTTCACACTTGAAAGAAAAAACTGTTGACTGGATAAAGACCAATATGTCGCCCAAAGCCCTTACTGGTCGAGCCTTCTTAGAATTCAAAGACAAAATTCCGGCAGGCGCCGAAGCTAAATCGCAGGCTGAAGATTGATAAGCTGAAGATTAAGGCGGTCTTCAGTCGGAGTATAAAATGTCAGAAGCAAATTTGACTCTAAAACTAGCCGACAAGCGCAATCTCGGCTACAGCCGCTTTGGCGATAGTTCCGGTCGGCCGGTACTTTACTTTCACGGCGGTATCAGCAGCCGTCTCGACATAGCCTTTGCTGCCGATTATTGCAACAAAAACGGCATCTGCATTATTGCTCCGGATAGACCAGGGACCGGTTTATCAGACCGTAAATCAGGCAGATCAGTGCTGGACTTCGTGGACGATATAAGAGAGTTGATGGATGCCTTGAACATAGAGCGCTGCCCTGTTTTCGGCTGGTCCCTGGCCGGACCATATGTGTTGGCTTGCGCCGCCAAAGAGCCTCAGCGCTTTTCCGCCCTTGCCACTGTCGGTGGTGTGAGCCCTCTCGATAGCAAGGCGGCCGTGCAAGCCCTGGGGCTGCAAGCCGATCGCCTGCTTTTCACCTGCCCCAGGTCCTGGAAATGGCTTCTCGCCGCGGTATTGAACGGCTCCAGCAGAATTCCACCTGGCATTTTAAAGTACTACATGGAAAAGGAAGTGGGTTCAGCCCCAGACAGGGCCATTGTCAGCAAATTAGATGCCAATGATGTTGCCGGCTTTGTACTGGAGTCTCTCAGACAGGGCGGCTACGGTGTACTGGACGACTACCAGGCCGTGGCGGAAGACTGGGGCTTCAACCTGGCTGACGTGAAGCTTCCCGCTCAGATTTTTCACGGGCAGGAAGATGCCGTCTGTTCAATGAGTCATGCCGAGCGCATGAAGAATGAAATTAAGGGAGCCGTTCTGCACCTTGTGCCCGGGGAGGGACATTTCCTCCTCCACAATCACCTGGAAGCAGTTTTAGCTACAATCTTATAGATAAGGGTAAATTCCAAGTCACTTGCCGGAGGCAGAGATGGGCACAACCCGATGGATCAGGCTCGCTTTTGGCATGTTCCTGCTTTTCTTGCCCTTTTTGATCTTTGTTGTTTCCTGCTACCCTGGCGAACAGCCGAACTGGTACAAAAAGTACGAGGAACTGGAAAGCCTGAACGAGAGAGTAGACTCGCCGAGATGGCGGCAACTGGCCGGGGAGATTTTGCAGGAGTCTGCAAAGGGTATGCCGCCTGCGAAGAGGCAGTCCTGGAGCCAGCGGGTATGTGAAAGGTTCTTTTTCTGGTTCCCTCTACAGGACAGCGGAGAGACTACCACCTATGGGGACATTTTGAGAGAACTGGCTTCGGCTTATGTGAAGCATGGCGATCTGGATATGGCAGAGGACCTGTTACGGAGAGCTGTGGAGCTCGAAACAGCAGATCACTTGCTTCACCCGCTGGCTACCATAAGGGTCAATCGCACTGATTTGATAGATCTACTCCTGCGAAGAGGCAAGCTTAGCGAAGCCATCGCTTTGCAAGATTTGAAAGTGAAGGATTGCCAAATCGAAGCTAGTAAATACGCCAAAGATCAAAATCTACAGACGACTCTTCTGATGGAGGAAGCGAAGCTTTTTGAGATGCAGAAGAAATTTCCGGAAGCGGAAAATTGTCTAAAGAAGCTTATATTCTCTCAGAAGGAGGAGGTTGCGGAGTACAACCTGACTCGCGTTAGGAAAGAGAATGAAAAAGCGCCGAAAGGAGTGAGCTACTCCCTCAATACCTACCGCTGGCTGGATCTACTCTCCGAGTTTTATGCGCGCCGCAGAAACTATGATTTGCAAGAAGCCGTATTGCTAAGGAAGCTCTCTCTTCAAGAAGCAACCTTTCCAGAGAATGATGCCCGGATGGCAAAAAACTATGAAGACATGGCAACCAACTATTTCAAGTATGAGAATTACGAGAGAGCCACGAGTTTCTTGCTGAAGAGCTTACGCTGCCAGGAAAGTGAAGAGCGGTGGAAGAGGATTTCGCTAATTTATAAGAAGCAGAAAAGATATGATGCCGCCATCAAAGCAATGGCCAGGTGCGTTGAATTAAACGAGAAATCTGAAACCGCGGCAAACAGGATCAAAATGCTCATAATTTACAGTGAATACGCCAAGTTGCTTGATGAAGCAGGCAAGACTGAGCAGGCCAAGATCTATCAGCAGAAAGCGAAGGTCTTGCAACCAACGTCTTAGCAGTATCAGCTGCATTTAACAAACATGAACAGGCGTTGCTTCCCACGGGTCGGAGCGCTACTTCGAATCCAAATGTAAAAGCCAAGTCTCATCTAGGTCTTTTAAGATGACAAGAGTTGTATCCTTGGCAGATTCCTTTGGAGATCCGCTCATAATGACAACTCGAAAAGCATCTGCAGTTAAATCATTGCAACTGGCAAGCGCGCTCTTAGCAGCAACCTTTTCCCTGATTCAACCAGCCCATGCTGAGTTAATCGCACAAATTCCCGGTGTGCCGATGCCCGGCAGTCAACCCCCTACTTTCGGCACCCCCGACAATTCGGTTCTCACCGGACGAGTCAAGCATGACACCATGCCCGCAGAAAAGCTGCTCTCCCAGGGGAAATATGCAGAGGCCGAAGGAACCTTTCGTGAAGCCCTGGTCAATAACCCCGCCGACATTCAGGCCACCCTTGGTCTGGGTATCTCTCTGGCCAAGCAATTTAAGCTCGATGGTGCAGAAGAACTCTTCGATCGCGTGCTGGCCACCGACCCTAACAGCGCTCTGGCTTATGCCGGTAAGGCTACCATTCTTTTGAACCGCCTGCAGTCTTCGTCCGGCTCGGTCCGTTCCCAGAAAGACAGCTACCTGGCTCAAGCTGAACAATACGCCAACCGCGCCGTGCAACTTTCACCGGCTGCTGCCGAAGGTCACTACGCTCTCGGTTGCGTCTATCGTGAGCAGGGCAAGATGGACCAGGCCGCTAGCGAATTTCGCAACGCCGTAAACTTCGATCCTCAGCACTCCTACGCTTATTCTTCTCTCGGTCAATGCAAGTTGGACCAGGGCTCCCTCGTGGAGGCGGCCCAGAACTTCCAGCAAGCCATTGCCTTGAATTCCGGCAACTCCAGTGCTCACTTCGGTCTTGGCAGCACGCTCCTGAAACAGGGCAATGTGGACGATGCCATCAAAGAGTTGAATACGTCGCTCTATCAATTCCCTAATAGCTGGCCCACACGCATGATGCTCGGTCAGGCCTACCAGACCCAGGGAAATTCCGTGGCCGCCTTGAAAGAGTATCAGCTCTCCACCTTGATCAAGCCCGAGAATGCCGAGCCTTACATTCGCATGGCCGACATCAGGCAGGAAAGAGGCGACCTGGAACTGGCCCTTGCCGATCTGCGTTCCGGCTTGACCCAAATTCCCTACAACCTCGACTTGCGCATGCGCATTGCCGACATCACCTTGAAGCTCGAGAAGCCCGACGATGCCATCAAGAACTACAAGACCATCCTCTCCATGAGCCCCAACAATGCTCAGGCGGTGAAAGGTCTTTCCCAGGCACTTTATCAGAAGGCTCAGAAAGCCGCTGTGGGAGCCCTGCTTGCCTCCAATGACTACGATAACGCCCTCAAGACTCTGGACGAAGCCATCAAGCTCAATCCCAACGATATGGAATTGCAGTTGGCCAAAACCAAACTCATGTCGCTGTCGGGCAACAAGCCTAACTTGAGCACTATGGCTCAGCCCACCAATGACGGTGAGCGCATTGCTTATGCTGAAGCGCTCATGGCCTCCGGTGAATTTCAGAAAGCTGAAGATATGATCAAGCAAGTATTGAATGATCAAACCGAAGCCAAACAGACCTATGCGGTGGCTGACATCGCCCTCATGGTCAAAGATCTGGATAACGCCGAAGCCGCCTACAAGAAAGGCATGAGCCTGGCCGGCTCCCAGGACAGAGGCAACGCCGGTCTGAACAAGGTCACCCAGGCCAGACAGACCTCAGCCGACGACACTAGAGTAGGCAACGAGCTCTCCAAGAAAAACCAGTGGGACGGCGCCATTTCTAAATTCAGAAATGCCATCTCCACCAATCCCAGCCTGGCAGACGCCCACCTTGGTCTGGCTAGAGCCCTGGAAAAATCCAAGAACCCCAATTCCCAGGCGCTTCTGGAAGCAGTACAGCACTACGGCTTTTATCTCAACTTGCGTACCGATATGCCCGCCAAAGATCGCGAGAAAATGACGAAAGACACTGCCAAACTGCAAGAGAAAGCTCTCAAATTGAAAGAGAAGGAAAATCGCAGAAAATAACCTAACAGGGGGAGTTCGGGACCGTGAGCACAGTTAGTGAAGTAACTAAGGATACAAAACATCGTCCTTACAATTTTAGTGCCGGTCCCGGCGCCCTGCCGGAGGCGGTCTTGCTGGAAGCGCAGTCTGAAATGCTCGACTGGCACGGCACCGGGCTCTCTGTTATGGAAATGAGCCATCGCTCCAAAGATTTCGCCCAAATCGCCGAAGAGGCGGAAGCTGATCTCAGAGAGTTATTGAACGTACCGGCTCAGTACAAAGTACTCTTCCTCCAGGGCGGAGCCTCCGGTCAGTTTGCAGCCATCCCCATGAATCTTCTGGCCGGCAAAGACCGAGCCGACTATCTGGTCACAGGCTTCTGGTCTCAGAAGGCTTATGAGGAAGCGCAAAAATATTGCAAAGCCAACCTGGTGGCAAGCGGACAGTCCGGGCACTTCCAGTCGGTACCGGAGCCGGATAGCTGGCGACTCAGCAAAGGTGCGGCGTATTTTCATTACACCGACAATGAAACCATCCATGGTGTGGAGTTTCCGTTTGTACCTGAGGTGACTTGCCCGCTGGTGGTGGATTTATCGTCCAACATCCTTGCTAAACCCATAGACGTCAGTCGCTATGCCTTGATCTACGCCGGTGCCCAGAAGAATTTCGGACCGGCCGGCTTGACCCTGGTGATTGTCCATGAAGATTATCTTGGCAGAGCCCTGCCCAATACGCCTTCTATTTTCGACTACACGGCTCAAGCAGCCAACGATTCCATGGTTAATACACCGCCCACCTACGGCTGGTACATAGCCGGTCTCACCTTCAAATGGTTGAAGAAATTGGGTGGTCTTAAAGAAATGGAAAAGCTCAATATCGCCAAAGCCAAGATCTTATATGATGCCATCGACGGTACCAGGCACTTTGAAAACAGAGTCGCTAAGGAATGCCGCTCCTTGATGAATGTTCCCTTCTTTATCAAGACCGAAGTTCTGGAAAAACAGCCGGAACTGGAAAAGCGCTTTTTGGACGAGGCTAAGAAAGCACGCCTCTTGACCCTGGCCGGTCACAGAAGCGTGGGCGGCATGCGTGCCAGCATCTATAACGCCATGACCAGAGAAGGGGTGCAGGCCCTGGCTGACTTCATCTTACAGTTCGACGAAAGCATAAAGTAAACATGTATAAAATTCTTACCCTCAACAACATCTGCGTAGCAGGTCTTGAGCGTTTTCCCCGTGACAAATATGAGATTGCTTCTGAGATAAGCAAACCGGACGCCATCTTATTGCGCTCCTACAACATGCACGACTACGCAGCACCGTCCTCCCTCAAAGCCATAGGAAGGGCGGGAGCCGGGGTCAACAATATTCCGGTGGCAGAGTATACCCAGAGAGGAATACCGGTCTTCAACGCGCCGGGAGCCAACTCTAATGCCGTGAAAGAACTGGTTTTGGCAGCCATGCTTTTATCTGCTAGAAATATCGGTCCGGCCTGGGAATTCGCCCGCTCCCTCAATGGCTCCGATGAGGAAATCGACAAAATTGTCGAAGCCAAGAAAAAGGATTTCGTAGGCATCGAACTTTCCGGACGCACCCTGGGCGTGGTCGGGCTTGGTGCCATAGGCGTCAAGGTGGCCAATGCTGCCCTTGCCCTGGGCATGAAAGTTATAGGTTATGACCCCCACATAACAGTCACCAATGCCTGGCAGTTGCACTCCGATGTAAAAGGCACGGCTTCCATGAGTGAAGTACTGGCCTCTTCCGATTTTGTCACCGTGCACGTGCCCCTGGTAGATGCCACCAGAAACATCATCGACGCCAAGCGCCTGGCCAAAGCCAGACCGGGTATTACCATACTCAATTTTGCCCGCCCCGGCATTGCCGACGAAGAGGCCGTTTTGGCCGCCATCAACAGCGGCAAGGTGAGAAGCTATATTTGCGACTTTCCCACCAATCTCTTGAAGGATTGCTCTCGGGTAATCACACTGCCGCACCTTGGTGCTTCTACCGAAGAAGCGGAAGAAAACTGCGCAGTCATGGTGGCCGAGCAAGTGCGTGATTTTCTGGAACTGGGCACCATAAGGAACTCCGTTAATTTCCCCGACATGCACCTGCCGGAAGGAGATGCCGCCCATCGTATGCTGGTTTCAAATGCCAACGTACCCCACATGATCGAACGCATCTCGGCGGCTGTAGCTAATGCCAATATCAACATCGTGGACATGTTGAACCGTTCCCGCGGTGAAGTAGCCTGCACCATGCTCGATCTGCAAAGCCCGGTACCGCAGTCGGTGCTGGAGGAAATTTCCGCCATCAAGGGTGTGCTCAACGTGCGCGAGTTGAAGCTACGCTAAGCTCAAGGCGCTTCGTTGTGGAAATAGCAGAGGGTTTCGATGCTGGTGGGCAGCCCCTCAAATTTGATGTCGAATTTGAGAGAGCGCTCCACCCGGCTTGAGGCTGAATGCAATCTCAAAGATAGCTGCCAGCCGGCATCAAGAATGAGCCAGAGGGTATTACCGCTTTCCCGGCTATCGGCGCCTCGTTTGTAGTCTAATTCGACTATGCGCGTAGGCAGGCGCATTCTTTCACAATGATAGGCACTACTGATTCTATTGCAACTGCGCGACAACTCACCGCGAAAGTTGAACATCTGTAGTTTAGTACAGCGATTGAACTTCATCAGTTTATAGAAGTCCCGCCGCCCGATCAGGTATTCCACCAGCCGTGGTGCCACCAGACCGGAATGTAGCCGATCAAGTTCTTTCAGCTCTCGACAAAAAGCAGTTAAAATCGGGGTATAGACCAACTCTTCCTTGGCTTCCAGTTCGGACCACAGTTTGCCTTCCATTATTTGAGCTTCAATAAAGGCAAAAACGGGAGCTATCTCTTGGAAGTAGGTAGCCGAGACCGGCAGTTGCAACCACTTATCTCCAAAATCAAGGGCGGCCGAAAGGCGCGAATGTTTGACAGCTTCATGATTATGCTTGGCGGAAATACCAATCTGCCAGTTCCGGTAGGGAAGCGACAGCACCAGGTCTCTTACATCGCCCTCAGCACCAGCGCTATCCGGCAAGAAGGTCAAACTGAGCTTCTCGATACCGGCTCTCACCACCTGTAAATGGGGCTCCAGCTCCTCGATGGTACGAAGCGGCCCTTGCACGGCCGTCAGTAGTTCGGCTTGTGTTTGAGGGCTCAGACTATCGAAGTCCACCTGGGCTGCTTCCATTTCCCTGGGGGAAAGTGCTTCAATTTTATCTTCCCCCAGAAGATCAATGATGCCTCGCGCTACGGCGAATTCAAAGGCTTTTCCGGCTTGTTTCTGTTTACCCATGACCTAAGTCTAACGTGAAGCTAGCCTTGAGCGGTGTTACACCCTCGGGGCAGCATATATAGAAAAGCCCTAGCCTGCATATCATCTTGAACATTGAAAAGTTCCAACTGTGTGATGCAAGAAGGGCAGTTCCAGATTATTATATGAACATGACAAAAAGCATTTTGAAAGACCAAGCCCAGACCCTCACAAAGGCAGAGACGGAAGCCCTTCCGGTTGCCAAGTCTGCCGCTCACGACAAGTTCCGCTCACCTTTGCGTTATCCGGGCGGCAAGCAGAAGGCCATCGAGCAAATTGCCAGGGTATTCCCGACTGCTGCCGGTGAATACAGAGAACCTTTAGTGGGCGGCGGCAGCGTCTACTTTCATGCCCGTTCCATAAAGCTGGCAAAATCATATTGGATTAACGACAAGTTCACTGAACTGGTGGCATTTTGGCAGTCGGTGCAAGATCCGGATATCTGCCGCAGTTTGATGACGGAATTGGAGAGCCTGCGAGCCGGCTTTGCCGATGCCGAAGAGATTAAGCAGTACTTCCTGAAAGCAAGAGAAGAAAACCCCGAAGACTCCTATCGACAGGCGCTGCTCTTTTTCTTCTTTAATAGGGTTACTTTCTCAGGCACGACCAGAGCCGGTGGTTTCAGCGCCAGCGCCAGCTTAAGACGCTTCACCGCTTCCTCGGTGGAAAGGCTTTCACCAATGCCGGAAGCCCTGAGAGACACCAAGATAACCTGCGGTGAGTTCCAAGATCTCATTACTAGAGAAGGTGATGACGTATTCTTGTTTCTCGATCCGCCCTACTACACCGCTACCAGGCTTTATGGCAAGGGTGGCAGTCTACACGCCTTTGATCACTGGAAATTAGCCAAGCTGCTCGCCAAGACCAAACATCGTTTCCTGATTACCTATGACGATTGTCCGGAAATTCGAGAGCTATATAAGTTCGCCAATATCCAGAGCTGGAGCCTGCAATATGGCATGAACAATTGCAACCTGGCCAAGGAAAGCAAGGTCGGCAACGAACTCTTCATTGCCAATTACGATCTTTCTAAATAATCTTCAGTTCCGGCTGCGACCTGCTTCGTTGTTGTTGCCGAGAATGGAGACCACCGGTTCCTGGCCGTTCAGACCACGGTTATAAGTCAACTGATTATTGTTGCCGAGCACCGAGACCTGGCCGACACTTTCGCAGACTACATTGTTATTGTTGCCTGTAATCACTAACTGGCTGCAGACTCCGTTCAAGACAATATCGCAGTTATTGCTGGTAATGGAGCACCGGCCGCCGCGACAGTTATATGTGGCATTAGTATTATTTTGCATAATGACCAGGTTTTCGGCCAGCGCATTTTGCGGTGCCACTACATTTACCTTGGTGCCGCTGGAGACTTTATTACCAGCCTTCACCTTGGCCGATTGCACTCGTACCTGATTTTTATGACCGCTCTTCACCTTCACCGTAGCTTTGCCCTGACCGGTGCCAATTTGCACATTATCGCTGCCTGATTTAACCGAGATTCCACCGGGACCGATTCTCACAGTCTCACCATTGCTGCCGTTAATCTCGATTTGGGCCGCCGCAGGGTTCTGCACCAATAGCAAGGCAGTTAATGAAGCGAGCAGGGATAGGGACATGGCGGATCTTGCACTTGGGGTCATAATTAATATCTCTATTGAATGGGACAACTCAAAACAGGAATGCCAAGTCTCTTATGTACCCAATGGGTTGAAGCCAAACTAGAATCCCGTGGCATTTAATCTAAAACCGGCTAATATTTTTAGGGATTCCATCAGGACCCGTACAGTGCCTTCAAAGTTCAAAACCCTCTTAACCGAGTGCAGCCGGGGCTTAAGCCAGGAAAATCGTAAGTGGTTCTACCTTCCTTATGATCAAGTCACCGATAGAATCGGTCCCCTCTCAAAGTTGCCCCCGCAAGAATGCGGCATCATTCTCGTTGAAAGCCCCTGGAAGGCAGCCCGCAGACCTTACCACAAGCAGAAGCTGGCCCTTATATTGAGCAATCTCAGGCATTTTGCCCTGGAGCAAGCCAGGCGGGGCGTAGCCGTCAAGCACATGGTGGTGAACGGTCCTTACAGCCAGGCCCTGGAGCAGTTGTTGAGCGAAGTTGGAACCGTGACCATGATGGAAGCGGCTGAGCTTGAACTACGCAAGGATCTGCAAGGGTTAGTAGACCGTGGTGCATTGCAGGTGGTACCACACCAAGGCTGGCTGGCAGACGTGGAAGACTTGCTTGCCTGTGAAAAGGACGGCAAGTTTCGCATGGACGCCTTCTACAGGCGCCTCAGGCAGAAAACGAATATTCTTATGGAAGCAGGCAAACCACAGGGAGGGAAATACAGCTTCGATAGCGAGAATCGGCTGCCCTGGAAAGGTGAGCCGCAACCACCGGCGGTGCCTTTATTTTCTCCAGACGAAATCACTAAGGAAGTGGGCGCTCTTATCGAGAGCCGGTTCGCAAGGCATCCTGGCCAACTATCGCTAGAGCATCTGCCCGCCAGCCAGGCTGATGCCGACCATCTCTGGCAGTGGGCAAAGGAGAATTGCCTGCCGCATTTCGGACCCTACGAAGATGCTATGTCCAGTAGGTCCAGTGGACTTTTCCATACCAGAATTTCGCCACTTTTAAATATTCATCGAATTCTTCCCGGTCAGGTGGTTGAAGACGTGATGAATATGGATCTACCGCTTGCCAGCAAAGAAGGTTTTATCAGACAGGTGCTAGGTTGGCGGGAGTTTGTCAGAGCAGTGCATGTACACACGGACGGCTTCCGCAAAGGGCGAGCTCGGGCAGAGATCCGGAGCAGCCCTGGTGATGCAGGCTATGGAGCCTGGTCTGGACACAGTTTTGACGGCTCGCAGCAAGAGAATCTCTTCTCTGGCGATGGCGGTGCCGCCCCTAATTATCTCGATAGCCATGAAGACCTGCCCCCGGCTTTCTGGGGACAGCCCTGCGGTCTCAACTGCCTCGACCATGTGGTGCAAGACGTCCTTAAGGAAGGCTACAGTCATCACATTACAAGACTGATGATTCTTTGCAATCTCGGCACCTTACTGGATATTGAGCCTAGACAATTGAGCGACTGGTTCTGGGTGGCTTATGCCGATGCCTACGACTGGGTAGTAGAACCAAATGTGCTGGCCATGGGCACCTTCAGCCTGGCCGATATGATCACCACCAAGCCCTATGTGAGCGGGGCGGCCTACATCAATAAAATGAGCGACTATTGCCGCAGTTGCCGTTTCGATCCCAAAAGCTGCCCTGTAACCAGGCTCTACTGGGCATTTTTGGAGAGGAAGTGGGAGAAACTCAAGGACAATCAAAGGCTGTCCATGCCCATAAATTCTCTAAAAAAGCGCTCACCACAGGATAAGGAAAAGGACAGAGCCGTTTTCCAGAAATTAACAGCCCTCTTGAAAGCTGGACAGGTTGCCATTCCGGAGCAATTTACCCAGTAATATATACCTTTGCCTCTGATAATTAGTTAACTACAGCAAGTTGAGGAAGATAGCTATTCTTAGACAGGTTGTCATGCCCCCAGAGATAAGTACAGTTCAATGAAGCCGGTAAACAATAATGCTTTGCCTCAAACTTCAGCGCAGGGGCTGAGCCAACATATTCTGGAAAACTACAGACAGCTATCATCCAGCGTCCGGCAGGACTATCTGGATTATCTAACCGCTAAAACCAGGGACTACGCTAAATCCGTCAGCGTCAGGTGTGAATCAGGCACCAGCCAGGGTAATGAGATGAAGGCTCTTTTGGAGAGAATCTATTTCACTCTGGAACCTTACGCGGTGGAGTTGAATCGAGTCAATGGCAGCGATGCCAGGATACTGGAGTTGAGCGTACAACCGCCCTGTCTCACTAATGAACTGGCCGACGGCAGCACCCAACGGCGGGCAGATCGTACCGTCAGCTATTACCGCTGTCGCTTTTCCACACGGCTTTTGGCCCTGGTCATACGAGGCAGTGAAGACTGCATCGATTTTTTTCTTATCCCCACCGACCGCGTGCTTGGGCTTTCTCTCATAGAAGCCCAGACCAAGCCCTTGATGAGCTTCACTTTTGAACATGCTCAGGGCTGGACCGTAGAAGGCAAGGAACTTAATCACGATCGCCTGGAGCGCTATAGCTTGCTCACACTGGAGCATTTACTGGATCGCACCCAGGAAGAACAGAGCTTGTACCAGCGCCGCTGAACCGTCACTTCTGGTCAGCGGTCAATTTGAGTCTGGCAATCGACCTTAAAGGGGCTAAAATAATGTCCTCGTTAGGGTTCAGGATCAGTTTATGGCTAAAGACACCAGCCTTGTATCACTGCTAGACAGGCACATTCGAACCTTAAGCCTGTCCATAGGTGAAAGACATTGCAAAAAGCCTGATGCACTCAAAAGGGCAGCCTCTTATATCGAGGCGGAATTGAAAGCCACAGGGCTTGCCGTCAGCGTGCTCGAATATGAGTTCAGAGGTCAGAACTTCGCCAATATCGAAGCCGTTCTTGCAGGCAGTGAGCCCGATGGCGGCGATATAGTCATAGGCGCGCACTACGACAGCGAATTCGATACACCAGGGGCCAACGACAACGGCACCGGCGTTGCAGCAGTGCTGGCCATAGCCAATGATTTGAAAGACTATCGCCCTAAATCAAGTCTACGCTTTGTGGCCTTTGCCAACGAAGAAGCACAGTTTTTCAACACCGACGGCATGGGCAGCATGGTCTATGCCCGCGCATTGAAGGCGCAGGGGCGTCACATAAATCTGATGTTCTCCCTGGAGACCATGGGTTACTTCACGGCCGGTGCCGGTTCCCAGCGCTATCCAGAAGAATTGCAGGATCTTGGACTGCCCGATCAAGGCAATTTCCTGGCCTTTGTTTCGAGAGAAGATTGCCTGCCCCAACTGGAAAAGACGGTCTCGGCTTTTCGTCTTTTCAGCAATGTTCCCTGTGAAATGTTGGCTGCCGATGAGAACATCCAGGGGGTTTCGCTCTCGGATCATATGAGCTTCTGGAAGCAAGGCTACCCTGCCATAATGGTGACCGACACGGCACCATATCGTTACCCACATTATCATCAGCCTCAGGACACACCTGACAAAATCAACATGAAGGTGTATAAGGAAGCGGTGTTGGGTCTGACGGCCACCATCGCCCATCTGGCCGGCAAGTCTTAGGAATTACCAGGTATCTCAGGAAGCCTACAGCCATGAAGTTTTACGGACTGAACAACAAGACTATCTCAGTAGACGACATCGCCTGTTGGCTGCAGGAAAAAATAGTGGACGGAGAAATTGAATCCGACCAGGAGGAAGAACCGGGTGACTGGCAAGAGTTGACCCTTTATCTGGACGGTGGAGAACCGGTAGTAGACATACTTAAGTTAACCAGCGGCACGCCACAGTTTGATGAGGCCATCGAAGAGACTGTGAGAGGTTTGCTGGACGCACCCAATCCCATATTACCGGCTAACGCCGTGCGCTGGCTCTGCCAGTATATGAAACGGGTGCAGGTAATCTATAATTTCAGCCCCCTGGCAGCCCTGGATAGCGAGCTTGGTTGGGAGCTTTTCGATACCGTTTGGACCCGGGTCAGGAAGGAAATACCGGGCATAGTTTATTGCCAGGGCGAAGGCTTCACAAATGAAGAGGGAGCTCAAATCACCTATGAATTTACCACTGCCCTTAGCGGGGATGTAAGAGCGGCCGTACTTTCAGAAGACGGTGTGACATGGCAGGATTTCGATCTTGATTTATCCAGTGCCGAAGATCGAAGTAGTTTTGAGCAAGGCAGGCTGCCTGACAAGCAGTAACAACTGGCTGTCCATCAGGATTTAAGCAAAAGAGACGAACGCTCTTGCGGAGAATTCGTCTCTTTCACTGCCGTCCCACGCTTTAAGCGTTGGCGGCCATAGGCACCGAATCTTGTTCTGCATCATGACGAACATCATCAAGAAGATTACGAAGTTCACGTACTTCCTTGCCGATCTCTTCTTCCTGGGTGGTCATCAGACCAAGCACCCGGCTCAAAGAAATGAGCGCATCGTCGTAGCGATCGTTGACGTATTGCGTCATGCCCAGATTATAGAGATAAGGAATCAGTTCAAAAGACTGGTCACCCACTTCTTTGCATTTGAGTGAGAGAGCCTTTTTGTACAGTCTTTCCGCCTCTACATAGTTACCTTTCTCTTCATGGAGTTCGGCTCTTTCCATTACATCGGCGGGATTTCTCATGATGACCTCCTGGTATCGTAAGCGGTGGCACCGCGCCGGCAGACAGAGTAAGGGCCGGCTCAAAGTGCACTTTGGGGCTTGTGGTTTTTGGTTTTATTGGTAGAGAACAACAAGAGAAGCAGGTGTGCCATCCGGTGAGTGACTTGAGTCTTTCACCAGGAGTCCAGTAACACCGTCAGTACAAAGCAAGTAGTGGAAACTCGTTTGCCGATGTCTTTGGAATTCAATTGCGTTTCTATGTCAGTTATCATAAGCCCGGTCTAACCAACTTTGCAATACAGCATGACGACTACACTTTAGATAGATTAGCTATATACAATCCTCGAAACTCAAGAGGTGTGAACCTCCTGAAAACGCCCACTATCAGCCTTCGCAGATGAGTGAAGATAAATTTTTCAAGACACGCATCAGTTCAGGACTTCCGGACACCTACTACATGAGGGCATTAAAATCAGCAATACAAGCCACTTTTCATGCCCGTGCCATGGGCAAAGCGACGATCGTATATGCTATTGGAACTTATTAATAGCTTCTCAGCATTAACGGAAATGCCCTTGCAATCAGGCTTTCAAGATGCGCACTGGAACAAGGTTTAGCAGTGTCTTTAAACGTCTACCTGGCAGGCAAGAGCAAAACTTATATCGAATCGACATCAAACCGGCTCTGCAGCGCCTTCTGATTGGGGCGACCATAGTATTCAAGTGGGTCTGTCTCGATGAATCCGAAGCGTCGGTCTGGGTGTCGTTAGTTAATTAGACTAAAGAACTAAGAGGCTTTGAGCCAACGGTTGAGCGTATCAGGATGGACATCCAGGTAAAGTGCTATGTCCTCAATAGAGCGGCTGGCAGGTCCGGTCATTCCATCCTTAAGTTTCTGGGGATAGGCTCCCACGGCACCTGGATCAACAAAGACATAACGCCCATCCTCCAGACGACCTGTGTTTGCTCTTTTAGCATCATAGATGCCCACTCCCCTCGACCTGGCAGCAATGAGCAAGTTAAGGTAATCCTCGTCGCTAATCGGCTTATTCCTGGCTATGGGCAATTCCTCCACTTGCCAGTATTCATGCCTGCCGCTGCTACCCTGGTTTACTTTCGTTGGCTTTAACATCTCTGGAATATCAGCCCTCATAGAGGTTCCATTGGGCTGTATTCTAAGGGCGTTACCGGAGGCTGTTTCAAGAGTCAGGGCGGTACTGCCGACACCAAGAAACTTGGAGCCCGGTGGAACATGAGCAAGCATCGCCTCAGCGTCAGTGGCAAAGACGATATTGTGAACACGCTCGGCTCTGAAGAGGTCATCAACGCTTCTATTTCTCAACGTGAAAGACCTGTGCCGGTTGCCAATCCGAACCATATCGGAAAGCTTGCGGACCAACTCACCGCTTGCTTCTGCATCAGGGTTGGCTGAAAGCTTGAATCGTCCGCCTGACAGCAAGGTATGAGCATAATCAATGCGGCTTCCATCGGAAAAGGTTGCCGTTCTTGGTTTCTTAAATTCATGGAACTGCGAGCGGTAGATGGCTGCATTGTGCAGCACGTTTCCAGTACCATGAAAGACGGCACCGGTTGCCGCCCAGATGCCGGCACCAGAAAGGAGTTCCGAGGGGCTGGCATGCTTGCCGGTGCGAATCAGCGCGTCACCTTCCGTGCTGATTATGCCGGCAACGGCACTGGCTGTTAAGGTATTTTTCAGACCAGCCCCGAGAGTATCAACCGAACCGACAGACTTGCCCATTTTAAGACCTGGAGACAAGCTCTTGGGATTGAACGCCAGCGCCGCGCTGGTAAGCGCTCCGACACTGCCTTGAATAAACCGTTCCTGCAGACCTTGCTCGGATTGAACCGGAGCGACAAAACCAAGTAGACCTCCCGTCACCAGAGACGCTGTGCGGACACCCAGGAAGCGCCCAAACAACAGATTGGAGGAAATATATAGTGAGGCATTTCCAACCGAGGTGCCCACAGAATGCGCTAGAGTTTGCTCACCAACTCCCGCATTCTCAATTTGAACGCCAAATAATTGCCTGGTGCCATTCAATTCAGCGCGGAAGGGCTCAACGAAACCGGCAGCCATTTCATTTATCGCGCTTACATAACCATCGTCCGAATCTTTCGGAGTCTTTGATGCGCTGGACAAAGAGAGTGAATCGAAGGACATGGCGAACCTCAAAATTCAAGCCTTGACTCTTCCACTTTCGGGGAGTAACGCAGCCGGTGTGATCCGGCTGCCTACCCTGCCACCCCCGTGGTACCTTTATTGCTTTTCTCTTCCTCTTCGGGGGAGCTACCCTGCCACCCCGTGGTACTTTCAATGCTTTTCTCTTCCACTTTCGGGGGAGTAACGCAGCCGGTTTAAACCGGCTGCCTACCCTGCCACCCCCGTGGTACTTTTAATGCTTTTCTCTTCCACTTTCGGGGGAGTAACGCAGCCGGCGAACCGGCTGCCTACCCTGCCACCCCCGTGGTACTTTTAATGCTTTTCTCTTCCACTTTCGGGGGAGTAACGCAGCCGGTTTAAACCGGCTGCCTACCCTGCCACCCCCGTGGTACCTTTATTGCTTTTGGCGCGAATCACGTCTTCTATCACCAGTGGGATAGAAGGTTGCGTTATCTTCGTCGGTGACATTCAGATTAACGTCGGGACGAAAGGTGCTGTTACCGTCGCTGTAGATAGCGGGACCGAAATCAAGGCTGTTGTCACCGGCTTGCACACCGACACCGGCGCTCATACCGGAATTGTACTTATCGAGAGCCACGTGACCACCGGCGTGAACTCCGGCCTGGTCCAGGACATTGACGTCGGCACCGGTATAGGCACGAGCTCCATCGGGACCAATCCCGGCACCGGCATCAGCCTGTACGTTCACAGGGAAGACCTTGCCTCGTACATCACCGTCCACTCCGGTGTCTTTACCGAGGCGAGCGCCGAAATCGGCATCACCGTTGACCACATCGAAGAAATTGGCTCCGGCGCCTACTTCACTGTGCAAACCTTCCTTGTCGATGCCGATACCGGCTCCGGTTCTAGCATGAATGGGGCCGCCGATAGGCATGAACTCAGCATCGACGCGGTTATTGAGACCAACCTGCACATCGGTTTTGGCTACTCCGATGTTGACTCCGGCTTCCAGGGAATAGTCGCTGTTCACACCCAGTTTGACTATGCCGAGGTCGACACCGTAGAACTCAGCCTTGGGACGATTGTAGGCGGCGTCATAGGCGGGGCTGGCCGGAGTATCCGGGGCGAATTTGTTGTAGGGAGCATAGCCTGGATGTTCGGGCAGTTTTGCCTCAGGCAAGGGCTGTTTAGGCAGGATTTGCTCAGGTTTGACGTAGAGTTTGTCGACGCTGTCGATATGGATCTCTTCCTGTCCACCATCATCCTGGTGCCTGCGTCTGGGATGCTGTCTTTCCGCCTGCTGCTGTTTCTTAGCTTGCTTCTGGGCTTCTTCCTCAGCATCCACTTCGTTCATGGCCTTTTTCCAGGCCTTGGGATTGTGACGAGTGATATGGTCTTTCATATCGAGAGCTTTGTCCCAATCCTTGGGGTCGTTGCTCTTCCAGAGGTCCCAGGCTAAGTGCGCGGCATTTACATCTTCCGCTCCATTCTTATCGGAATGTTTGTGATGCTCTTTGGGGCCGTGTGACTTGTCCATGGTGTTTACCTCTGGGGGTTAATTCAAAAGGGGCGGGTTATGCGCAGTTTCAAGCTGCCCTCGGAAGAACTCCGGTGAAGGGTCTTCAGAAGAATTAGATTGTTTTTGGGACTATATTTGTTTACTTGGCGGACTTACCGTTCGTTTCGGTGTGTTGCATCTGCCTTGTGCTATGACAATACAATCGTCGATGCAAATTGGCAAGTGGTATTTTCACCACAGGCCGCTTTTTCCAAAAGCCCTGAGACACTGACAAATAGGCGCATTCCAGACTTGCGACGGATCGCAAACGGGCGCTTTGCAACCTTAAATCTTGTCGCCACAACTCCGCCACAGATACGACACAGATCAGACACAGCTGGCTCCCAGAGCCATTCTTCGGCGCTATCGCCCGACACCCGACGCGCACCGCCAGTGGTGCCCCTTCGAGTTCCAGCAAGCGGCACACGGCTCCCGGAGCCACTTTTACTTGGATTGCTCGCCTTGCTGACTGAGCAACAGCTTGACTGAGGCAGGCGAGCCCGCCAACTCCCGGCGGAACTGCTGGCCATAAAGAACACGGTCCTGAACCTCTGCCGGTTCTAAGAGAAATTCCTGCAGGTAGGAACGTGCGGTCTGCCGGTCCTGATACTTTGCCGCCAATACACCTATATATAGAATTGTTGTGGCTGTCGCCTTGTCGGTCTTACCCCGGTAACGCTTACTGAGCTTGAGCCTGTTGACCATGCCAGCCAGCCGCTCCTTATAAAGGCTTTCACTCAGACCCGCCATGGGCGGAAAACCCTCCTGCCCTTCAAGCAAGTCCAGATAGACTTTAGAGTCGCCCCCGTAGAGCCCCAGTATGGCCAGACGTTCAAGGCGCTGATAAAGGCTCCGGGGAGTAAAGAATACGACTGCCAGACTGATTAAAATCCAGACCAGGAAAATTCCGGCTCTGGACCTGGGCCCCGTTACCAGAGAAAATCCATGTTCTCGGTTTGCCGATATCACAGTCTGTGGTTAGCCCGCCTTCAGTCGGGAAAGGAACTCATCTAATTCTTTACTGTACACCTTAAAGGACTCACCCAGTTCATCCGCCATCTTTATATGCAGCGAACGGGCCGCTTCCACTTCCTTCCTGGCATCGAGGCGACGGTTCTGTTCCATATAGAGCTTAGTGAGCCTCAGCCTGGTTTGAAAAAGGTCTTGATAAACAGGTACCACCTGCCTACCGCCTTTCGAGCCAAGAGCAGTTTCAAGTTCTTGCTTGTACAAGTCTCGCAAGCGCTCCAGGGTCGTGATCATTTTTGCCTTGTCATCCAACTTCTCGTAGGCGCGCACTTCTACATAATAGATAAAGGGCTTTACAGAATCTTTTGTATCACTGGAGGTCAGTGCGCGCTCCGCAATTTTGACCGCATCTTCATAGCGCTCCAGGCGTAAGTAGAGTTCGGACATCTGATAGAGAACGCTTGGCACATGCCAATCCTTATCAAGATTGAGAGTTTTGTCCTCAACAGGTAAGCCGTTTCGGTCTTTGATTTCCACATAGGTCTCGAAATTGGCAGCCGCAGCTAAGTTGTCGCTTTTGCTAAGACTCTCGGAAGACCTTGAAAGCGCCCTGGTTTCGTAAAGCAAGGCCAGAGCCAGATTAAGACGACAACGCCTGCGCTCATCCACCTGTCTGGATTTCATGACGGAAAGCACCCTGGTAATTTGATCAATGTCGCCGCTAATGGCAGTCAGATCGCCTTTGTTCTGATAATAAGACTGGTCGTGATAAATAATGGAACGGATCAAGCCTTCCGTATAGAGCTTGGGATCGGCAAATTTAGCCACTTTCAAATAGATTTTATTGAGAGCCAGGTGCACCGGTTCCTGCAAGACTCCTAGATAAATCAGGCTGAGCATGGCACCACCGGCGGTGAAAAGTACAAGCCCTGCGCGTTTACGGTAGAATGCCGACTGCCCCGGCTCTTTATCTACTACTTCCTCCACAACGCCTGTGAGCGCAAGACGGTCGTAGAGCATTCGCTCTGCTCGCTTCCACTTGAAAGCAAAGCTGAGGGGATACCACCAGGGCACAACGAAGTCGATATAGAGCATACGAAGCACTTCACGAGCCATCAAATTCAACCAACCAGGCTCAGATTTCAATCTGCCGCCGTCTTCGCCGTAAAGATTTAAACCCAATCCCATCAGCCACTTGCCGATGGTCGTGTGAAATTTCTTCTGCAATACTACGTTGTAGGTAAGCGGACAGAGAAGAAAAACAATCTGCACGAAGAGATAATGACGGGGCGACAGGTCGTCCACACTGAAGTCACCGGCACTGGCAAGCAACGCAAAAAATGCCAGAATGGAAATACAACCTGGAAAAACGGCATTGAGTAAACTCAACAAGAAAATCGCCAGTAAGCCCGAAAAAACAGCGTCAATCGTGAAGAAACCACTGGCAAAGTCACTGGAGAGACCGGTGAAATAAGCCAGCACCGAAGCCAGTGAGCGGCGGCTATTTAGATCTTGGGATATACCAACCAACAGATAGATCCCGGTGCAGATCAGGGCGATTACACAGGCATCAATGGCATGGGCGGCCAGACGCCTCGGCAGGAGGGTGCGGGGAGGCGCATCAACAGGCGGTAAGATGCGACTTTTCGTGAGCCGAAGCGTATCAGCCAGGGAACGACTGGTGTTCTTCTGTGCCGGCAATTGCGGGCTCTCGTCCTTGACTTCACGCAGGCGCGGCGCTTCCTCCGCGATCTTTTCAGAGGGCTCCTTAAAGTTCTTCGGCTCCATATCCATATAGCTGCTTTAATCCTAACTGGCTGGCCGACAATCTTTCATTTTGCACCCGGATTGACTTAATTGCCTACCGGAATCTGGTAAAACTTAGGGGCATTCTATGATCACAACCAGATTGTAGTACTTAAGTCATTCGGCTAAGTGATAGAAAAGCAGTCTTTTGGTTAAGCAACCAATTTTCAAGAAGGAGTCAAATGTACCAGGGGCTTATTCCAGGTCATCCACCGGGTCTTTCCGTACTGTTCTTCACCGAACTCTGGGAACGTTTCAGCTACTACGGCATGCGTGCCATATTGGTGCTTTACATGACTGCCAGCCTGGCTAATGGTGGTCTTGGCTTCTCAGTAGAAAAGTCTTCCGAGATCTACGGCAACTATACGGCCAGCGTTTATCTGGTTTCCATTTTCGGCGGGCTCCTGGCTGATCACTTCCTGGGTCCCCGCCGGGCAATTTTAATCGGCGGCATCATCATCGCCCTCGGTCATTTCACCATGGCCTTTCCTTCTACTTATGCCTTTTTCACAGGGCTGGTCTTGATTGTGATGGGAACAGGCTTTCTAAAACCAAATATCTCAACCATGGTGGGAAAACTCTACCCACCGGGAGACCCGCGCCGAGATTCAGGCTTTTCCATCTTCTATATGGGCATCAATATCGGCGCCACTCTTGCTCCGTTTGCATGCGGTTACCTGGCCCAATCAGACCACTTCAAAGGTGTGCTCAAATCCTTTGGTCTATCCCCGGAGCTAAGTTGGCATTTCGGCTTCGCCGCCGCCGGTGTGGGTATGTGCCTGGGGTTATTTCATCTACTTATCCAATATAAGATTCTCGATGCCGTGGGGGAACGCAGCGGCAAGACGGAGGAAAGTTCGCAAGAACCGGCCGCAAAGATCAAATTGACAGTAGATGAATGGAAGAAACTAGGTGCCATTGCCTGCCTCTTCGTCTTCAACGTACTCTTCTGGTCGATTTTCGAGCAGGGCGGCTCATCCCTCAACTTGTTTGCGGAGCGTCTCACCAATAACACCTTCCTCGGTTTCAAATTCGAAGCCAGCTACCTGCAATCCCTGCAAGCTGCCGATGTAATTATTCTGGCTCCCATCTTCAGCTATATCTGGATTAAATTGGGCACGAAAGCCCCTTCCAGCCCGGCCAAATTTGCCCTGGGTCTGATGTTTCTCGGACTGGGTATTGCCTTTATGGTGCCGGCAGCCATGCTAACGGCCCAGGGTAAGGTCAGCCCCCTCTTCCTGGTGGCTGTCTATTTCACTGAGACTCTTGGCGAACTCTGTCTCTCGCCGGTGGGGCTTTCCACCGTGACCAAGCTTGCTCCCAGGGCCTTCCAGAGTTTAACCATGGGAGCCTGGTTTATTTCCACGGCCATCGGCAACAAACTGGCCGGGCATTACTCCGGCCACTTCAAGGAAGATCCACAATCGATGATCTTTCTCTTCGGCGCCATGGCCCTGGCAGCCCTGTCCGCCAGTGCCGTATTGGCACTACTTACACCATCCATCAAGAAACTAATGGGCGATGTCAAATAAGCTCTAGGACAGCGCTTCGAGCATGGCGGTCTTGAGGGTCTCAAGCCCGGTTTTCAGATCGCCCTTGATGTGAACGCGCAAGGCACGACGCTTGCGATCGAGAAGTACTCTGAAATCTCCCCTTGCCTGAGCCGCTTTGACCGCACCGAAAGTATAGCGGGCTCCCGGTACAGGCAGGTCTTTGGCATCATCGGCGGTGACTTGCAGGAAGACGCCGCTGTTTGGTCCACCTTTATAGGCCTGGCCTGTGGAGTGCAGAAAGCGAGGACCAAAGCCCAGACAGGTTGCCACCTGTTTCTTATCACGAACGGCCATGCGCAGTTTAAAGAGCGTGGATTCAATTTCTTTGTGATCCATGAACAGATAGGCGAGCAAGGCGAAATAATCACCGCTATTCAAACGCTGCAGGTGAGAAGCCAGCATACCGCTCAGACTTTTCTGTTTGGCACCGCCGGTAATGGCCTCGGCGTTCTCAACGGAGCTGTAGAGTTCAATTTGACCTGCCGTGAAGAAGGGCTCCTCCGCAGGCAACTTGCCGGTCTTTTCATAGGCATCGGTTAGCTCTCTGGTTTCTATTTTGCTGGCTTCCACATCGGGTTGATCGAAGGGGTTGATGCCCATGACGGCTCCGGCAACGGCAGTGGCCATCTCGAAGCGGAAGAACTCTCCGGCCAGGTGCAATTTATCTTTCAATGTAATGGTTATGACAGGATGACCGGCAGCTTCAGCGGTTGAAAGAAACTTCTCGATTGCCTCGTTTTGCAAACCATGGTCGGTCTTATCACCGGCCAGTTTTACAAATACAAACAAGCGGTCCTTGCCGTAAAGTTCCATGGCACCGGGCAATTCCTGGTCCACTGGAATAATAGCCTTGCCGACTTTGCCTGTCGACTCGGCCACCAGTTGTTCCAGCCAGGCACCGAAATCGTAAATAGACGGACTGGTGAAAATCGTCAGCTTATCTCTGCCGACCAGATTGGCTTCGCCCATGACGGCACCCAGATGAAGACCGGGGTTATCCGCGCCGGGAAGCTTACAAGCTTCGGCCATGTCCGCCGCTATCTGCAAGAACTGCCGCACATCCATGCCGAGCAGGCACATAGGCACCACACCGAAGGGTGAAAGGGCTGAATAACGTCCGCCCACTCCCGGCAAGCCATGGAAGATATTTCTGAAATTAAGAGCGCGGGCTTCCGCTTCCAGCTTGGAGCCGGGATCAGTAATAGCCACAAAATGCGCGCCGAAATTGTCGCCTAGCTCGCCCTTGACCCACTCCAGAAAATGCTTCATAAAAATAGAAGGCTCCAGCGTGCTGCCCGACTTGCTGGCCACTACAAATAAAGTTTTTTTCGTCTCCAGACCAGCCTGCACATGGGCAATTTGCTGAGGGTCGGTGGAATCAAGAATATGCAGGCGTGGATAGCCGGCGGCTGGTCCGTAAGTAACGGAAAAGACTTCCGGCGCCAGGCTGGAACCACCCATCCCTAGAAGCAACACATCGGTAAATCCGGAGGATTTAATCTCCTGGGCGAATTTTTCATACTGCTCAACCTTCTCCAGTTCGGAAACAGGCAAGCCAAGCCAGTCCAACCACTTTGCTTCATCCTTGCCGGTCCAAACCGTGCTGTCTTTTTGCCAGAGGGCAGAGACCCTGGCTGAGGCTTTCCAGGATTCCAGGCATTTGTCGACGGAAGCGGTAAGAGCCTGGGGCAAGTTCACCGTCATCGGCGCTTGTTGGCTTTGGGCAGCAGTTTTCATCTTGACTATTAACTCCGGACCTGAGAGGCGTTAGCCACGCTACTATAAACATATTGCCAAACGATATCAGAAAAGTGCTTTAGGTAGTAAGGCTGTTGACGGTAACTGAAGATGTAGTAGCTTATGTGCCTATAGATTATCGGGCGGTTTTCAGGCGATAATTGGCATTTGCTCGGCATTGAAAAGCAGCCCTCAAAAGTTGGCAAGCGGTTTAAATGAAGCAGAACGTATCCTTCAAAGTAATAGGTAGCATGTGACTCAAGGGGAACATCTCGTCAGCTCCCAAGATGTGAGGCAGACGGTCAAGGGCTCTAGCCACGGCGATTCTCTGCTCTCCTGGTGGTTGGCGGCGGCCATTGTCGGAGCCGACATCGGTACCTCGGTCTTCTATACCACCGGCGTTATCATGCCCCTGGTGGGTTTTGCCGCACCCGCCATCATTCTTGTAGTTTGCCTGCTGATGTGGTTCTTCAAAGCCACCTATGAAGAAGGTTGCGCCGTCAGCCCCTTCAACGGCGGTGCCTACATCATGGTTTTGCAGACCATCGGTAAGCGCTTTGCTATTTTCGTCGGGGCTCTGACCATCCTTTCCTATCTGGCTACGGCTGCCGTCAGCGCGCTTTCCGGCGCCTTTTACATCGATTCCATCGATAACATCATGAACTGGCCGATATCCAGCATCGTAGTGACGGCGATTGCACCCGTCGTAGTCTTCGGTCTGCTCAACATCATCGGCATCAAAGAGCCGGCCATGATCGTTTTTCTAATTGCTCTCTTTCATTTCTCTCTGCTTCTTTTTATGGATGTAAAGGGAATAATTATGCTCTTTGAAAAGCAGGTCAATCTCAGCAATTTCTACACCTGCTATGCAAGTATTCGCCCCGAGCACTTTGTGCACGGCTTTGCGGCGGCTTTTTTGGGTATCACGGGCTTTGAATCGGCCGCCCAGATTGTCGAACAATTAAAGACGCCAACCTGGCGCACTCTCAAACAGATTTATCTCTGCGTCGTTCTCCTGGTGGGGCTGACCGCTCCGCTCACCTCTTTCCTCTGCCTGGCTCTCATGGATGCCAATCAACTCCATGATTTCAAAAACAGCTTGCTTAGCGGACTGGCCTTTGTGGAAGGCGGCAAAACCTTACTCTTTATCCTGGTGGTGGATGCCGCCCTGGTGCTCTTTGCGGCCGTCAACACAGCCTATGTGGGCTGTATCGGTCTTTGCACCACAATGGCTAAGCAGGGAAACCTGCCGGCCTTCATTTTGCGCCGTTGGGCCGACAAATACCCCCTCTTGCAGGGTTATCCTTTCGTTTGTCTAAGCTTCATGGCAGTATGCGCCTTCATGATTTGCATCCTGCCCGGACAGGTGGATAACCTCGGTCAGGTCTACGGTATGGCCTTCCTGGCAGTAATGTGCTCATTCTGCCTTGGTGTAATCATGCTGAGAGTGCGCATGCCGCTCAAAGTGGAGCGTGCCCCCTTCAAGAGCCGCCTCACCATGACCATTCGCGGTCTGAAGTTGCCGGTGCCGCCCATTGTCGGTCTGGTCAGTCTCTTTGCTTGCGAAGTAATCTTGCTTTTCTCGGCGGAAGGAGCCCGCTCACTGGGCTTCCAGATTCTGGGCGTGATTATCATCATTATGAGCTTTTATCGCATGGGCGTGCTGGAAGGTCGGTTGCGTGAATTGCCGGATCTGCGTCTGGGCATGGGCAAATTTACAAATCAAGAAGAGATACCGGAAGACCTGCCTACCTTCGTACTCTGCACCGGCGGCGCCAAGGCAAGAAGTCTGGCCACCATGCTCATTAAACTTCTGGAGCAAGAGGAGCCGGGTCCTAAAGAGGTGATCATTTTCCACGCCGAAGAAGAGTCTGCCAGGCGCGGTATGATGCACGAATTGCTGCAAAGAGTGGTCTCACAGCAGATTGCACCCAGCTTTCGCAATCATGACGTGGTTCTGACTGTGAAAATTCTGCCTGAAACTCTGGTAGATGGTCTAATTTACCTCAAGAAAGCCCATCCCTTTTCCAAAGTATTCATCGGCACTGGCTCCGATCCGGAAACAGCCGAGCGTTATGCCAGAGATCTGGAGAGTAACCTTGGTGTGAGTGTGGTAAACATAGGTAGACCGACCCTTCTGGAAAGAGCGAACCGACAAACCAGTGCCTGAGAACGACATTCAAGAGCATGAGCAAATCGCTTACAGGGAGATTCATTTCCCTGAAGAAATGAGTCTCGGTTCGCTATACCACATCTACCGAACAGCCAACACCAGCGGCTGGTGGGAAGACAAACTGGGGGAAGCCCAGGGGGTGCTGACCGTTGCAAAAGAGACCAATCTGCACCTGATGGTCGCTCCCGGCACCGACTTGAGACTCTTAAATAGAATTTTGCCGTCTGACCTGCAGTCCATCGACTTTCGCCTATGCGACATCTCAGACAGCGACCTGGAGTGCATTTCTCACTTAACCGGCTTGCGTTATCTATCTTTGCCGGAAAGAAAAATTACTGATGCCGGGCTCCATTCCCTGCGCAATTTGCGTTATCTGCACACCCTTGATCTGGGCGGCACGGAAGTATCGGATTACGGGCTGAACAAACTCAAGCACTTAACCGAATTGCGCAAGCTCTACGTTGACTCTACTCATGTGAGTGGCGCCGGTGCCGCCGAATTGAATCAGACCCTGCCCAATTGTCATATCATCGTACACTCCGGTCGCATTCTTACTTTCCCGTTTGAAAAGTCACCCGGGAAATTACTGGTGGCCAGGGCCGACGCTTCCGGGCAGCGCACCTGGATGGAAGTGGGAGAAGCTCTCGGCTCCGCCCAGGTATCAAGGCGAGCCTTTGTTCGCCTTGAGGTACATGATCGCTCTGCCTTTCAACAGTGCGACAAGCTCAAACCCGATGACATTCAGTCTTTAGACTATTTGTTCGATGAGATAGGCGCAAGCGATTTCGCCATCATAAATAGACTTTCCGGGTTGCGGGAGCTGAGGCTGGGAGGTCTGGAGATTGAGAAAAACAGCCTCAATGAGATTGTGCACTTGCACAGGCTCCGCACCTTGCAATTAACATCTTGCTCTGTGGTGGGACAGGACGCCCTGAAGCCCATCACAAAGCTCGCCGCCCTCAAGGAGTTAAGGCTTTCACATTGCCACTTCGAGGGAGTAAACCTGGGTGAGATATTGACCCAGACCAGAGCCAAGAAAGTGCTTCTGGAAGGTGCCGGTGTCGACGATCAATTACTCTCTACAATCACCCAGGAAAATGAAGCGGAAGAACTTTATATTGTCTTTTCATCGGTGACCGATGCCGGTCTTTCTGCCCTCAAGTTCTTCCCCCGTCTCACCACCCTCGTACTACGCACCGACAATATCACGGAAGAAGGGCTGGAGAACGTCCTCAACCTGACCGAACTGACCCGCCTTGTGATTCGCTGTGACGATGTCTCGGAATCAGTTCTGGCATCTTTCCGCTACTTGAAGAAACTGGAAGAACTCTCAATCAGACAAATGGACCTGAAAGGCGAAGGTCTGGAATATCTGGCTGAACTCACTGCTCTCAAACGCTTGCACCTGGGTGCCGGTAGTGATGCTACCAAAGCCGAATACGAAAGCTATCGCAATCGCATCAGGCTTTTTATCGATAACCTGCCGGCTCTGGAAGAACTCTCCCTGCGTTATGACGGCGACTCCATAGAATTTGGTTATCTGCCAAGACTGAGGGTACTGGATCTTTCCAATAATGCCGTCAAAGACTCAAGCCTCACAGGACTGGCCGGGCTCACCAATTTAGAAACCCTGCATTTGAAAGGGGCCAATCGCATCGGCAAATCCGTGGTTGACCATATAAGTGCTCTGCCCAGACTGAAGGAACTGGATCTTTCTTTGACGAGGGTCAACAACGACATTGTAGCCAGCCTCTCCGCCCTCACCGAATTACGCTACTTAAATCTCTCCTCCACGGCTTGCGACAACCGCTGCCTGGAGCACCTGTCCGATTTAACCGAACTGCGCTATATCGAGTTTCCCCGGGCTCTTACCGACGATGATCTGGCACACATTGCCGGACTGCGCCATTTGCGCAACCTGCGCCTCGGCACCGTCAGCGACCGGGGCATGGCCAACATCGAGCAACTCTGTCAGGTCACAGAAGTAGATCTTTCCGGGCAGGAAGTGTCCGACGAAAGTCTGGCATATATGCGCAACTTTTCTCGCTTGAAAGACCTAAATTTGGCTCAGACCCGCATCACTGATGGTGGCATGGTCTATTTGAGTAATTTCAAAGAGTTGACCACTTTAAATCTAGCAGGTACCCAGATTACCGACGACGGGCTTTCGGCGCTCTCCAACCTGGTAGGTCTGCGCTCCCTTAATCTGGAGAGTTGCAAGCGCCTCAGAGACAAGGGCATTTCCTGCATAAGCGGATTGACCTCCTTACGCTGGCTCAACCTCTGCAATACCCGCGTCACCGACGGCGGTATCGCCAGCCTGAGGCGACTGCCTCACCTGAACACCTTGCGGCTTTCCTTCACCCAGATTACCGATGAAGGGCTGGCTATTTTAAATCAATTGCACGACCTGACCGTGCTTGATCTGGAAAATCTTGAAATTACAGGCGCTGGCTTCAAACACATGACGGCGATTCGCCGCCTGAGAGAACTCAAGCTTTCCTCCAGCAATATCGTGGATGAGTCTATCGCCTACCTGGCTGAGTTGCCGGCCCTGGAAGAACTGGACTTACGTAACACCCAGATTACCAAAGCATCGCTCAAGTACCTGGCTCGCATCAAAGCGCTCAAGAAGCTCACTTTGATTGGCTGCGACATTGAATATGGCGACCTGGTGGAACTAAGCCCTCTCATCAATCTTGAGACCATTTACTTCCACGAATGTGAATTTACAAGAGTAGAGAGGGCCGGCGTAAAAATGGCCTTGCCGGCCTGCAAGATTGTGCACCTTGATAAAACCGTAAACTGGACCTAGCGTCTTTGCCAGTTACCGGCAGTTGCACTAACGTTCTTCGATAAAGTCAGCCGGCAGCGCTCTGGGTTTTGCAGGCGGCGGTAGCGCCGCCAGAGCCTTGAGCGTGGAGAGTTGATCGGCCTCTTCCACGGTTTTCTCAAAGCGTGTGCGGGCAATGCGAGGGAAACGCACCGCCACTCCCGACTTATGCCTTGAACTGAGTTGAATTCCTTCAAAGGCGAGTTCAAAGACAAGAGCCGGCTTCACCGTGCGCACCGGTCCGAATTTCTCAAGAGTATTGCTTTTGACAAAGGCATCCACCTGACGAATCTCCTCGTCACTAAGTCCCGAGTATGCTTTAGCTATGGGCACCAGGCGCCCCTCGTGCCAGAGCGCAAAAGTATAGTCGGTATAAAGGGAAGCGCGGCGTCCATGGCCGCGTTGGGCATAGACCAGAACGGCATCGATAGAATAGGGATCTACCTTCCACTTCCACCATGAGCCACGTTTTCGGCCGATTCCGTAAACCGACTGCAAATCCTTCAGCATAAGCCCTTCCACTTTCAGCGAGCGACTCATGGACCGCATGGCAGCGGCCTCCTGCCAGGTGGAAGCCGACATTGATGTGGAGACCCTCAGATACTCGCTCAGGGCACCGGCACAACTGGGCGTCTCACTGCAGGCACCGGGCGTAAGGATTTGTAGAAGCGTTTCTCTTCGCTCGATTAGCGGTCGCTCTCTCAGGTCCTGGCCCTTAGCCTCAAGTAAATCGAAAGCCATGAAAACGCAGGGAATCTCCGCCAGCATTTTCTTGGAAACATTGCCGGCACTGCGCCCCAGGCGCCTCTGCAGGAGACTGAAGGGCAACACATCACCTTCTGCAAAAGCCAGAATCTCGCCGTCCAAAACCGTACCATCCGGCAGTCTCGCCGCCGCTATGGCCACTTCCGGAAAGCGCTCGGTGATAAGCTCTTCGCCCCTGGACCAGACAAAAACCTGCCCGCCCCGTTTGATAAGCTGCGACCTTATACCATCCCACTTCCACTCCAGGCTGCAGGAACTAATATCCAGAGCTGCCGCTCCTTCTTCTATGGAATGGAGCGGATGGGCCACAAAAAACGGGTAGGGAATAGCTGCACCACCGGCAGTACCTTCCTCACTAATGAGACCGCTATAGAATTCGGCGCTTGGCTTGAAGTCGCCCATCAGGCGCTCTTGAACGATGTTTTCGGATAGACCGCTCAGCCTGGCAATGGCCTTCGCCGTAAGCTTGGCGGAAACACCAACGCGAAATCCACCGGTGAGAAGTTTGCCGAAGACCAGCTTCTCGGTAGTATTCATCTGACCGTAGTAAGAGCGCAGGCACTGGTTCAATTCGGTAGGGTTCAAATTCTTGAGACGTTGCAGATCCTTAACAACAGCCGATAAGCTTTTTGCAGGCACCTGACTGTCTCCCTCAGGCAAGAGCAAGGCCACAGTCTCAGCCAGATCTCCGACGTTGTCATAACATTCCTGAAAAAGCCAGTCCGCAAGCCCACACTCGCTAAGGCAAAAGCTGCGTAAGTGCGTGGTGGAAAGCACACGCTTGATCTTCCGCCCGCTCAAGAAGTAAATTGCCCAGGCCAGGTCTTCCGCCTCTCCCTCACGAAAGTACTCAAGCAGACTCTTCAACTTAGCTTCCTGGCTGTTGGAAGAATCCAGACTCTCAAACAAGGCAGCGAAGCGACGCATTACTCTTCCCCGGCATACTGTTCGTGATGACTATAAAGGTCTTTGAGATCGAAGGCTTGCAAGCCTCTCTCCTGCAAGTAGCGCACCAGTGCCTGGGCACTGCCATGGGTAACAAGAACACGGCGAGCACCGGTGCCTTCCACGGTTTTGATGAGACCCTGAAAGTCGGCATGATCGGAGACGATAAAGCCTCTGTCAAGAGCTCTCCGCCTGCGTATGCCCCTCACCTGCATCCATCCTGACAGAAAAGCGCTTTCCCCTTCAAACCTGCGCCCGAAACTATTCTCCGCCAGGCCCGGCGGGGCGATAATGAGAGCCCCTTCCTGCCTCAATGTCTGGGCTTTATGCTCTGAGGTCAGCAATCGCGTATCAGGAAGATTCACGCCTTCCTGCCGATAAAGTTCATTGATCGCTTCCACAGCCGGATGAGTGTAGATGGGAGCAGGAAACGCACCCAAGAGGCTTAGAGTTTTAAGAATGCGCTGGGCTTTACCGAGACTGTAGGCAAACAGGGTGGCGATTTTTCCATTACTGCGGCAGACTTCCCACCACTGCAAAATCTCGCCGGCCACCTTCTCGCTATCAGGAAACCGGTAAATCGGCAGACCGAAGGTAGACTCAGTAATAAAGGTATCGCAAGGCACAACCTCAAGCGGCACACAGGTAGGGTCCAAGACGGTCTTGTAATCACCGGACACCACGGTCACATGACCATCATGTTCGATGCGAATTTGCGCAGAGCCGAGCACATGACCGGCCGGATGGAAAGAAACCCTGGTCTCTCCCAAGAAAAGTGTTTCACCATAAGCCACCCCCTGCAGGCGCGCGTGCGCGTCGTCACCCAGGCGGTGACGCAAAATAGAGAGCCCGCTGCGCTCGGCTATATAGGTCTGAGAACCGGCGCGGGCATGGTCGGAGTGGCCATGAGTAATGAGAGCCCTGGCAACCGGCCGATGGGGATCTATATAGAAGTCACCGGAGGGGCAATAAAGACCGTTTTCTCGAACAACCACCAGATCTTGCACGTTTATCACCCGGGCACTTAACCATTTAATTGTGGCAAAAACAAAGAAGATTGCACCTTAGAATTTGACAAAAACTTAGCAGCCGGCTCCGCCAAGGCGCAGACAAAGTGATTCCACCGACGGCTTCCCGATGCGAGAGATCCATCCATCAGAACCCAAACCAACTTTGCCAAAGTCTGTTCAAGCACATAAACTCTCCGAAAACCCGCCTACCGACGACATCTACACCGGGTTGCATTGCCGACATTGCTTCACAGACCGCAACCTTTCAGCCTCTTTGTGAAGACGTTCAAAGTTATGCAAACGAACGTGACAGTCAGACACCCTTTTGTGAAGACAGGCAAACTTTTGCAACCCGGAACGCAACAAAGGCACAAGCTTGTATTACGTGTTCAAATTGGCTCCAGCGCCCGCATTGAAGACACGAGCAGGAAGATGGCTGATGCCACTGCGTCTTGAGGATGAGGACAATCATCCTTCCGGAGCCTAATATAGACGTCAATGCAACAGTGATGGCACCGGTGGTGCAACTCAAATAGAGAAAAAGACGAAAAGAGATGACCAGAGCGTGCCGGTTGGAAATTCAGGAGTCAAATATGAATACGGGAGTAATAGAAAAGCGGGCAGTGCTGAGCAAGCCCGGCTACCCAGTGCCATCTAAAAAATTGGTCGACTGGGTGGAAGAAGTGGCTACACTTTGTCAGCCCGAGCGAGTTCACTGGTGCGACGGCTCGCAGGAAGAATACGACAGGTTATGCAATGAGATGGTGGGAAATGGGATGCTGCTGCGCCTCAACCCGGAATTGCGCCCCAATAGCTTTCTGGCGCGTTCGCATCCATCGGACGTAGCCCGCGTAGAGGAAAGCACCTTTATATGTACTACACATGAGGTAGACGCCGGACCGACGAATAACTGGATGCCGCCGACCAGGGCCAAGGAAATTCTGCGGGGTCTCTTTGACGGCTGTATGCGCGGTCGTACTATGTATGTGATTCCTTTCTGTATGGGTCCCCTGGGCTCGGAAATCGCGCAAATAGGAGTGGAAATAACCGATTCCCCTTATGTCGTTGCCAGCATGCGCATCATGGCTCGCATGGGCAAAGCCGTAGTAGATTTACTGGGCAACGAAGGCAAATTCGTGCCCTGCCTGCACACGGTGGGCAAGCCACTCGCCCCCGGAGAGACCGACAATGAATGGCCCTGCAATAAGGAAACCAAATACATATGTCACTTCCCGGAGACACGCGAAATTTGGTCTTACGGCTCGGGATACGGCGGCAACGCCCTGCTCGGCAAGAAATGCTTTGCCCTGAGAATCGCCTCCAGCATGGCCCGAGAAGAAGGCTGGCTGGCCGAGCACATGATGATTCTCGGACTGGAATCACCCCGAGGTCAAAAGGTGTATGTAGCAGCAGCCTTCCCCAGTGCCTGCGGCAAGACCAACCTGGCCATGCTCGAACCGACAGCCGAGTTTGCCGACTGGAAACTGACCACCATCGGTGATGACATTGCCTGGCTGAAACCCGGCAAAGACGGACGCCTCTACGCCATCAATCCGGAAGCCGGATACTTCGGCGTAGCACCGGGCACATCCACCAGAACCAATCCAAACGCCATCACCACTTTGAGAGCCAATTGCATCTTCACAAACGTTGCTCTCACTGAAGACGGCGACGTCTGGTGGGAAGGGCTCACCGAAGACGCGCCGGCCCATCTCACCGACTGGCAAGGCCAGCCCTGGACTCCTGACTGCGGACGCAAGGCAGCCCATGCCAACGCTCGCTTTACAGTCAGCGCCACCCAGTGCCCCTCCCTCGACGCCCAGTGGAACAACCCGGATGGTGTGCCCATCAGCGCCTTCATATTCGGCGGACGCCGGGCGACGGCTATTCCTCTTATCTGCGAAGCCGATAGCTGGACGGAAGGTGTCTACATGGCTGCCACCATGGGCTCGGAGACTACAGCGGCAGCCGCCGGCAAAGTGGGCGAAGTGAGACGAGATCCAATGGCCATGCTGCCCTTCTGCGGCTATCACATGGGCGACTATTTCGGTCACTGGCTGTCTATGGAGGGAAAACTGGCCAAGCGCCCCTTCATCTTCAACGTCAACTGGTTCAAACTAGACAAAGACGGCAAATTCCTCTGGCCGGGATTCTCTGAAAACATGCGAGTCTTGAAATGGATTTTCGAAAGAGTACATGGACAGGCCGATGTGCATGAGACAGCACTTGGCCGCATGCCAATCTACGAAGAAATAGACTGGAGCGGCCTTGAAACCTTCACGAAGGAGCGTTTCGGACAACTGATGGAAATCGACAGCGAACTCTGGAAGCATGAGTTAGAGCTGCACACGGAACTTTTCGAGAAGCTGGGCGAAAGAACCCCGGACGCACTCCTGAAAACCAGGGAGAGCTTACTCAGGAGACTCAACTAAAGGGTCTCAGGAGGCAAAGGAAAGCACAACTCAAAACCTCGAACACCTGAAGACGAGAGGATTGTGCTGAAGAACTTCAGACTTACGGAGCCAGACTTGGGCGGCAGCGCCTGAATTTGCCGCCCAGGCCCCGGTCTGAAAGATAGTACCGACAAACCGGCTGATGCGTGCCATCAGCAGGAACTTTACCAAGGAGTTTTGGCTATGCATACCTACAAAAAACACTTATATATGACAGTCTTCCCGGTCAACGCCTTGATTGCATCGCAGCTTGATCCGGCCGGCTTCGGCAAGCACTATGCCGTAGGAAGCAATAAGCATTACAACGGCAAAGTGATATTTGCCGAACTCGATATCAACTTCAGAAATGACTTCTTCGCCATTGACGAAGCCCTGGCTCTCACCGTCCCTCACCCGGAGCATGGTGAGCCCAAGCGCACCAAATTCATCGCCTCTTACGCAGTACTGGAAAATGTGCCCCTGACCGCCATCAAGAACCTCTATCTGGTAACCAGCAGCGGTCTGGTGCTGGAGTTGGAAAAGGAAGAATACACTGCCGTAAACGAGCATGGTCTGATTCGTCTCTATCAGGAGATAAGCCCTCTGGAAACCCTGGTTGCTTCCAACAAAGACCAGAGAGAATTCGGCAAATTCATCACCAGAGAGACAAAATCCAAAGGAGCACCAAAAATCTGCTTCACTCAAATTGACTTCAACATTGATGAATTCTTCAAATACAACGAAGGCCGAGAAGTGCATGGTTGCCAGTTGCCGAACGTTAATCCCTACCGCCTGCGCGACTGCATCGAAGCACTCAAACAACATCCCGAGAAACTAACCAAGACCATAAGCCTGGGCTCGGTGCTCAAGGATATCTCCTACAGCTTCCTGCGCCATGGCATCTGGTTTGTGAACGGGGACGAAATGGTCTTCTTCAAAATGCCGTGCACGGATGACTTGAAAGACAAGCATCTAGCCTGGTGGAAGGCCGCCTAAGTAAAGAACGGATGGGCTGGAAAATAGCCCGCGAGAATCCAGGTACCGGAAGCATGGAGACCTTGAAGCAAGTTGGCCCGGGCTCCGCTTCCGGTACCGGAAAGGAGACAAAGTGTCAGGTAGTGCATTGGATCTAGTGGAATCGATCCAGATAATGGTAGCCCCGGCTGTGATGATCTCAGCCAGCGCCCTGCTGCTTCTTGGAATGAACAGCAAATATTCATCGGTACTGGGACGGATTAGAGGACTAAACGATGAGCGTTGTAAGCTCCTCAAATCGCTCAAAAACGGTAATGATCATCGTCACAGACAAAGACTGGAAGTGCTCTCGCGTGAGTTGACTAAACTATTCAAACGCAGCGAGTCAGTGCGCAATGCCGCCCTTGCATACTATTCCGGAATTGGACTTTTCGTCCTCACTTCCCTCTGCATTGGGCTTGCCTATTACTGCGGCTGGGAGAGGGTGGAACGCATCCTTGCCTATCCCTTCATAGGCGGCATGCTCTGCGTTCTCACCGGAGCCATCTTCGGCATCAGAGAGGTCTTGTACGGTTATAACATTCTGCAGTTGGAAGTATTTGGGCTCGCCCCGCGCTTTGTACCGAAGGAAGAATCGCTGACTTTCTACGAAGGCGAAGACTTGAGAAGAGTAGCCACATCGGAGCTAAGTTAATGAGAAGAAAGCTTATGGCTCTGGTCACAAGCTTTCTTGCCCTCACCGGGTGCACAAATCCCCTCTGGGCGCAAGAGAGCGCGCCGCAAAAGCCAAGAGAAACCATGGAGGTAATCTATCCTGAGCCCCACCATCCAGTACTTCTGGAGAGCATCGAGATAGACACCACGGAAGCAGCAAGCACCGATATAAATGCCGAACTTGCTCAGATAGAATGGCAGATAAGACAGACCATGCTGAAAGAGCTTGATCTATTGAGCCTGAACACAGACCTTGAGCAAGTCCATAAAGAAGAGAAGCGCTCTGCCGGCAAGGGGCAGGCGGCAGCCGCTCTTGCCTGTCACTCCGTCGGCGAGGCGGGCACCGCCACCATCACCGCCGCCCGTTGGCATTACTTCCGGCAGCCATCGGCAGCAAGTAAAGGCATCTTCAGCGCCGGGCCAATAACCCTCATTGTCAGCCATTCCCTCACCACGGCTAATGCAGCAGCAGCGATTGCTACCGGTCTCCATCGCCACCAGAAGCGATGCCGCAAAATGCAAGATCCAAAGTCTTTCTTAAAGCGAGCGCAAATACTGAAGGTGGAAATAGACGAAAATATCGCCAACCTCGAAGACAAACTGAAGCAGGCAAACCTATCGCCTGGTGAACGAGAGACATTCGCCACCGAATGCAACTTACTGAAGTCTATCGAAGTCGAAACCTTGCAGGAATTTATAAGAATATCGGCAAGACAGACCGCTGCCTTCGCTCAACATATGACCTATCAAGGGCTGACGGTTCTAGCCGGTGCAAGCGGCGGCTACGGAGGCGCTCTGCCAAGTCTGGTGGCCGTGCAGACTCACCGCCCGACCATGGCCATACCGGCCGGCATAGGCTTTGTAATCTCAGGAGCCCTCGCTGGAAGCGCCCCCATTCTCTCACAAGCAGCAGCAGTGACTGCTTCAGCCCGAACAAAGGCCAAAAGCAGGGCGGCCCTGGCAATGAAAGAAGACCAAGGTGACAAGCCGGAAACTGCAATTACTGCAAACACCGGTCAACATCTAACCCACCTGGAAAGGCTTGTGGCAGGCATAGACTCATTGTCGGTCAAGCGCAATCTGCAACAAGACATTGAGATTTTCATGGCGCAAGAAAGCATGCTTGAGAATTTCAGGCAGGCGCAACGGCAAGAAGCAGCCCTGGCTCGCAAGGCACTATGGCAGAAGTCAATTTCAGCTTCTCTCATGGGCGGACTGAAAGCCACCGGCGGAATCATGATGATCAATGCCGGTGCCTCCTACCAGAAGTATCCGCCTAAAGAGCAAAAACTCGCGAACAGCCAGATCTTTAACCGCCGCATTGCCGAAGCGGGAACCGTCTTCACTGTGGGACCGGCAATAGGCATTACAGATAGCCTTCTTGCCCAGGCCTTAAAACACATCAAGAAAGGTACAAGCAAGCAAGACCTCCTGGCTCAAAGGGAAACAGAGATTGCCAGACTGAAAGCCATGAAACAGCAGGAAGCAATTGCTCAACTAGCCCATCACGGCACACCCGACAGTCGAAGTTTTTAGAACCTGCATACGTGCAAAGGCCAACTAAATATCGCAAGAATATACACAAGATATCCATCTTCAAGCCTATAGATATTGCTCTAGTTCAGGCTTCTGACAATTTAGCCCTCTCTTCCGCGCCACTGAAGGCGCCACCTTTGGCATCCGAAAAATACTTTCTTAGACCTTTTGCGGGGTACTGGAACTACGGTCAGAATGCGCTATTCTTAATGCATACCCGGTGAGCGACGACCAATCTGGTTCGTAACTTTGAGCCGAGGGGCCTTGTGGAAACACCAAGTCTGCGCAGACTTGAAACTGTAGCAAGTGAGCCCGCTATCTGCCGAATCTGACTGACGCAGTAGAAATATCGAGTCCACGCAAGGGACTGTCAGACGATAGCTTGAAGACCACCGCAGTTCATTCTGGGTGGTCTTTTAGTATGGTGGTTCTCATTTTATAACGACTGCCTCAAGCAATACAGTTGCCGAAGCCAGTCATGAACAATGGAAAACACCTCTTCTCGACATTCTCTCAGCGAATGTCCGGCCGCCAGAACCTCCAATTGCTTGGGATTTTGCGCCCGACTGAATAACTGCCTGGCGCAGGGCAGAGGAATGACCCGGTCGCGCTGCCCATGGACCAAGAGAACTGGTATGGAGTTAAGCTCACCGATCAATTCGCAACCGGCGTTTTGACTGGAAAGCAAAATCAAACCGGAAGCGCAAGCTTCCATGGCGGCGGCAGTAATCACGCCGGCACCGCCGGCCGAATGCCCGATCAGGCAAACATGAGACGCTCCACGCCCTTGCAAGAAGGCGGTTGCCGCTCTTATGTCGTGAATCATTTCAAATAGATCAGTTGCATCCCGCAAGGAAAGCCAGAGAAGCGTCACTCTTTCACTCATCATTATTTTTCCAAGCCGGTCATATAGATCTCCGGCGGGAGAATTAAAACCGACCCCGCAGCCCCCAACAGCAACTACTGCTAAGGCTCCGGGCTTACTTTCATACAGGCGGGCCTTGATCTTTCCCCGTGCCGTTGTAAGCGTTGCCAGGCTATAACACTTATCTCCAATTGAAATGACGCTGTCCGTGCATGAGGGGCGCGTAGCCTCTACCCATTCTCTGGGAATCCCAGTTGTCACACCCGGCAGAACTGCATCTATCAGACTAATTAGAACGAGAGCTAGAGCCGCTGTCCAGGGAGAAACCGGCGCGCCCATAATTATCAGAAGAAACATCGCCGCTAGTGGAGAGAAAAAACTTCGGAAGCAGTTTCGCATGATCGCTTTTCTCAAAGACAAACGCTTGTTAAACTCATCCGTTACAAAAAATCCAAATTGTCTCATACCGATCGTGGCCTGGTGTTTGGCGCTTTCCTGCCAGGCAAAGAGAAACACTATAAGAACCTGACTGATTATAAACACAACAACCAGTATCAATCGGGGCGGTAGTGCGCAATTATGCAGCAGCAGAAACAGGCTGCCGCCCAGAAGAGATCCAAATAGAAGCTGAATGAAACAGACCAGGGTATTGTCGATTACTCCGCAGGCAAGCCTGAAGGGGAAGTGCTTAATGAAAGACTGCTTTTCTTTTTCGGGCATGAATACTCCCGGCCGACCGCGCGCATCTAGAGACAGCGGTTCCGCCTCAAAAAGAGAGATGTAAAAATGCCGGTGTTTTGCCGATTACAAAACGCCCGCAATTGAATTTGTCCAGTCGACTGTTACTGTTATAGAACGGACCGGTCAGGCGCCTATATGGGGGCGCTGCTATACTTGATTAGGCGTTTGGACAAGGCCGCTTAGGGTTTCCCCCAGGTTGAGCATGAGGCAGTAGCGCGTAACGAGCATTGCCTGAGTGATAATGGTTCTGCCTATGAAGTTATTCGGCAGCAAGAAATACAGCATCTGGAGAGATCCGCTTTTTGCAGCACTTATTGGCGTGCTAACGGCGTTTCTACTAATCGCCAATGTTTCGGATGTAGCCGAAAACGGCTTTATGCATCTGCGCGTGTGGCTTGCCCGCCATTTTTTCGTGCCTGGCGGTGGCACGAAATTCTACTTGCTTAGCCTGACGGACCGGACAGAGCAGTCCTACCAGGCTCACCTGGCCAGTGTAATTAATAAGTTTGCAGGCAGTGGTCCACGCACTGTTGCCGTTTTTCTAGATCTCAGAGGCGTGCCCCTGGAGAAGAACCTGCAGGAAGCACTCTTGCTTCATCGCCGGCACCTGATAGTAACCATTTTTGGTATAGATGAAAAGTCGAAGAACGCTTACCTTGACCTACTCAACGCCGGCATACCTTGTGGCTACCTGGACGAAAAAGCAAACACAATAGATGCTCTATCCACTATTCAGCTTGCTTCAAAACCGGCTGCGAACTCACCAGATGGCAGTTTGATGGTGCCGCCCTTTGCAGCAGCAGTAATTCAAGCAACGGAGAATGGGCGCGAGCCGCCCTGGCAGAAAACGAGAGAACGCTTCCAGGGAGCGGATCGCTTTGTTATCAACTACTGCTTTGATCCGCTTTGTGAGCCAATTACGGAAGCGGAGGCCGGTGGCGATACAACCGCATCAGGGCTTTCCGGCAATATTCTAGTGCTGTCCCAAGCGAATAATGCTCAAGAGCAATGGACTACACCCGTTGGCACTAAAGAAAACAGCCTGCAACTTGCACTGCGTGCCATTGACACTCTGGCGAGCACCCGCCTGATCGCAGACTATTCCCAGTGGTTGCGGCTACTGATGCTGCCTCTCGCTGGGCTTCTGGGAGCAACTTTCCTCCTCCTCAAGCCGCTGCAACGAGCCAATATGATACTTTCAGCCCTGCTTCTGGTATTCATCGTAGAACAAGTCCTTTTTCAGTGTTTCGACATATTACTGCCAACGATGCCGCCTGTTCTTACAATTTTGTCCTGTTATCTAGTCTGCTCTTTGATTTTTATCGAAGCCGAGGAGGCAAAGCGGCATCGCGACCTGATGGCACTTATACAGTCGAGCGCCGAGCGAGAGCGGCGGCGCATCGCTAAAGACATACACGATGAGACTCTGCCTGAATTGGCTCGCATGAAGCGCCTGGCAGACTCCAGTGCAAGCCTGGCAGAAAATGAGGATTTACGAGAGGACATTTGTAAGCGATTGGACACGACAATTATAGATTTGCGGCGCGTTGTAGACGACTTGCATCCGATTATCCTGGACAATTTCGGTCTAAACTCGGCGCTCAAGAGTTTGATTGATCGGTTTTCCCGCCATACTAAAATTACGGCAGAGTACACTTGCAGTGCCGAGAATCTGGATGAAGACCTGGACGAACTGAAAAGATTGACCATATACAGAATCGTTCAGGAAGCACTCAATAACATTGAGAAGCACTCTCTTGCCACGAGTGCCATCATTAGACTGGAACGCCGGAATGGTAACATTCTCGTGCAGGTTATCGACAATGGAAAGGGGCTCGGAGTGCCCGTCTCCGCACAGAAGGAGGCAGTGGTTTCAAACTCACTCTCAGATAGTGCCAGACCTTCGCACGGTATGCAAAATATACGCCAGAGAGCAGAACTTATCGGCGCCCAGGTAACCTGGAATAAACCGGATTGCTTTGAGAGCGGCACTGAACTAAGACTTTTGGTAAACACATAGACTTTGTTTTTGCGAGGGATTGACGGTGAGTATTGTAGTAGCTGATGACAAAGCGCGGGAGAGGGAGTGGCTCGTTGAACTGCTCGCAAGAGAGCTTTCCGACCAGGTCCCCATTCATGCGGCAGCCGACGGCAATGAGGCCTTAAAACTAGTACTGGCGCACAAGCCGACACTGGTCTTCCTTGATATCGAGATGCCCGGCATGTCAGGCATAAAGGCGGCCGAGCAGATAGTTAAGAGGCAGCCCCTCACAGGAATCATCATCATTTCCCATCATTCCGATGAGATCTGGGTGAGAGAACTCTGGAAAGTCATACCATCAGACGGCGCCTTTGGCTATTTATTGAAAGAATCGAGCGACAAACAGATAATCGAGGCAGCCAGAGCTGTTCTGAGTGGTGACTGCGCCATTCATCCGCATGTACAAAGGATTGTGCGCAGATCGCAAACCGGTACATTCAGCCTGTCCGATGGTGAGTTTGAAGTGCTCTCCTTTTTGTCTATCGGCTTGACCGATCGTGCCATCGCCAGACATCTATGCATTACGGAAAAGGCAGTGCAAGCAAGACTAAAGGGGCTGTACGGTAAGCTTTGCATTTTGCCGAAAGACTGCGGCGACAATGACGAAGTCAATCGCCGCTGCCGAGCCATGAACATTGCCGTGCGCAGAGGTCTCATCAATAAGTCCGAACTGGAAGAACTGGAAAACTTCTTCCCGGCTTAGTGATTGAATAAAATAGAACTGCTGCGCCACGACCGAAGCAAGTAAGAACTTTAGTTGCGCCTTCACTCAGGGTCACGTTACTGACACGTTAAACTGTTAACCGTTTAAGTGGTTTCAAACGTCGATGACCAGAGGAAAACTAAAGAAGATGAACACCACTCAAAACCATGCCACTGCCAAAGGCAGAATGTACCTTGACTCACATGTGATTCGCCCATTCATGACGCTGCCTGAGTTGGTCGCACTGGCTGAATCCTTCACCCAAAAGCCGTCCATTTTGACAAAGGCTGAGGAGAACCTTCTCTTGCTTTTGCTTCAATCTTTTGCGCTGGAACTGCTGGAAGATGGGCAGTCGGTAAATCTAGGGCCGGTAATTCTCGCCAAGAGCTTAAATGGAGACGCCGACATCGTATTCAAATTTGCCTCTAAGACCAGGCAGTTTCCACCGATTCACTCCTTACACCAAATGACCGAAAGGCGTCCTGCCTGGTAAGGCTCTCCCGTTCGAACAAGAAGGCATAAGGGAGACAAGTAAATCTTGCCGCCTGGAAAGATTCTTACTTCTGCCACTTTAAAGTCACGATAAAAGAATAACTTCAATGTCATAGCCCTTAATCCCCACGTTAATCCAGGCAGGCAGGCAAATGCTTACAATGAACCTCAATCTTAATCCCACAAGCAACTCCAAGCCCCAAACGCTTTCCCTGAGCGACGGCTATTGTGTCTCAGAGCTTCTCGCAGAAGTGAGAAACTTTGCCCTAATGGCATTTGATCAATTGGATAGCGATCAAAATGGCTTCCTCTCCCGGGAGGAGCTGGCACGCTTCCTTGAGCAGGAAGACCTCACTTCTTATCAAAGAGGCTGCGCCAAGTTTTTGCTTACCAATATTATAAAAATAAGCCGCAACGGTGACTCCGAAGTGGATGGCATAAGCCGAGAAGAAATTTCCGACTACTTTACCGGTATGGCGCATTTTGTTGCATCCAGGAACGGTTTTCGGGAAAGAACCGTTTGGGCTGGGAAAGAAGAGGAATAAAGTAGATACCCGTGCTACTCTGCTTACTGTAAGCCTTTGCTCATGGTAAGCCAGAGGAAAGACAAAAGGATGTAGATGAGACCTGGTGACGCAAGCGCAGGCAAAGACGGCATGGACCTGCAGAGTCATGGAGGGTCAACCTCAGCCTGTCTTCTTCTGGCACTGGCCGCGGCTGTCACAGTTTGGAACATGCCGGCCTGGGCTGAAAGTAAAGGTGGGCAGGGAGACCGGCCGCTAGAGAAACTGGAAGACCAGTATTTCAAAATTGGCGACCTGAGCCGGTTGCAACAAGGACTCGATATAGTCAACCGCAGGATACGGCAGAACAAGAAGGACGCTCCGGCTCTCTATTTGCGTGGTGTCGGTAATAAATTACAGGGTTATACCAGGTTCGCTTCCAATAACGCCGGACCAGAGGTAGAGTCGCTCATGCAAGCGGCAATAAGCTCCTTTGATCAGGCCGCCACCCTCGGCTACAACAAGCCCATGTTGCTCTATCATCGAGGCGAAGCCCGACTGGTTCTGCACATGGCCCGCCTGGCCAGGCAAAGAGCCGCGCTATCATCCCGCCCGGATCGGCTGGATGACCCGCTCTGGGGTATGCGCGGAGCGGTCTTTGCGGCTCTCAATGACGGCACCAGTGCTTCCATGAAAGATCCACTTATCTTACTGGCTCTGCATGACCTGGAAGAAGCTAATCGTGCGATGCCCAAATATGCCTATGGCTGGGGAGCCCTTGGTATGACCATGGGCGCCCAGGGAAGATACGAGGAGGCGCAAAAAGCCCTCAAGCGTGCCATCGATCTCACCGGCGGTAAAGATTCCAACTGCTGGTACGAGCAAGCAGTAGTCTGCCTCGCTTCCAGGAACTTTCGTGCCGGCAAAGAAGCCTTAGACCATTGCATCAGCCTTGCCCCGGGAAACTTCGTGCACTATATGATGAGAGCGCTTTGCGCCTATCAACTGAAAGACTTCCCTTGCGCCCAGGCGGACTTAGACTATGTGCTCAGCCATGAGCCGGGCAATAAAATCGCGCTGGACATGAAGGACGGGCTACAGTCGAGCACCACGCCCCTCGACAAAATAGAGAGCCAATACTATAACGGCTGCGAGTGGGAGCGCTGTCAGAAAGGTCTCAAAATAGTCAACCAGAGACTGCGGCAGAACCCGAAAGACCCCTTCGCAATCTATCTCAAAGCTCTGGGAGCGCACTGCAAAGGCTATTCCAAATTTGCGTCTTATAAAAATGCCGCCGAAATCGATACCCTCATGGCGGAAGCAATTAATCTATATAACGAAGCGCAGCGGCTCGGTTACAGTCCGGCTATTCTCTTCTACCATCGCGGCGAAGCCAAGGTTGTGCGACATATGGCGGCAGTGGCCAAGCGAAAAGCAGCGCAGAAGACCAAGGTAGACCCTGAAAAAGATTGGGTCTGGGCAGCGCGCGGCATGATTTACGCGGCCATCACCGATAGCTCGCCGGAATCCCGCAAGGACCCACTCATTGTAGATGCCCTCAAAGACATCAACGAGGCGCTGAGACTCAATCCCGCCTTCGACCAGACCTGGGGAGCGCTCGGCATGGCCCAGGCCGCTCAAGGCAAGTTCGGCGAAGCTCGAAACAGCATCAAGCACGCCATAGATTTGACCAAAGGTAAGAATGCCACCGTCTTCTATGAGCTGGGCGTGATCTGTATGGAGATGAAAGACTACCGCGCTGCTTATAATGCAATGAACGAAGCGATTAAGCTTGTTCCCAATAACTCGGTGCATCGTCTCTTGCGCGCACAAGCAGCCCTCAAGTTAGGAAACCTGAAACAGGCTCAAAGCGACCTTGATTATGTAATAGCCCAGGAGCCGGACAATGCCGCCGCCCTTACCTTGCAAAGCGCCGTCGGGCTCAAGCAAAATCAACCGGAACAAGCTATGGCTGATTTGCTGGCCGCCGATGAGATTCACAATAAAATAAAAGGGCAAAAGAGGGAAAATATCCAGGCCGCCCAGGCTCGCAAAGTCTTGGAGAAGACCGCCTCTCAGAACCGTATGCTGGGTGGAGTGGAAAGCGCACAGACGGCCTACGACGATGCCATTTTGAATTTTGGACTGCGCCACTTTGAGAAAAGCGCCCAGCAATTCGAGAAAGTCTTAAAACTCAGCAAAACAACCGGTGCCACAGAGATGCACTGCGTAGCTCTAGCAGCTATCGCCTACGCCTCCGTCAATCACATGGACAAATCAGCGCAATTGCTTCACAAGCACGTGAGCAACGCCGATAAACGTGGGGTACCCGGCAAAATAGTAAAATACCTGGCAGCACAGATAGATGAGAAGGAACTGGATAAGTATGCGCGAACAAATGAAGATCGCACACTGATAGACTTCTACATCGGCTGCAAGCATGCCCGCTTCAAAGAGTACACCAAAGCTCGTGAACGCTTCAGTCGAGTAGTAGAAAAGGGAGACCAAAAACTAGACCAGTATTTACTGGCAGTTATGGAACTGGACGCTCTCAGTCCAAAAGGAAAGGTACGTTAAGCAGCTTTAGCCGAAATCGGAGCTTTAAATGAAACCATTTAGACCTTCACTGCTCATTGCGCCCCTTGTTCTGGCGCTTTCACTGCAACTGGCTTCGCCCTCGGGCTATTGTACCGATGCCAAACGTCCTATAAAAGAAGATGCCGTGCTCTGGGTGAAAAACAACGGCGGCAACCCGAAGGATATGAAGCCCTTTGCTGAGAAAATAGAACACCTTCCCAGAGAAGAAAAAGTACAACTTGTACAGGTCATTCAGCCCTTCCTCAATTCAAAGAAGTGGGAGGAACAGGCAAATGCCATTTATTTGCTAGGCTTTCTAGGTGAAGCGGCAGCGCCCACTGTGCCGAGTATCATCAAAGCCATGGATGCGGAAATGTCCAACGTTGCCTGGGAGGCACCGCCGGCCCTGGCCAGAATCGGAGCACCATCAGTGCCACCGCTCATCCTTGCCATCAAGGCAGAGACACCGGGGGTAAGCAAGCGCATTTACAACTTGACAAAATGCGTGCAAGAACTTGGACCACGGGCAGCGGCAGCCGCACCGGCACTGGTGCCTTTCCTGGACAACGGGCACAACACAGGCGCCATCGCGGCAATGGAAGCAATAGGACCCTCCTGTCTGCCTGTCATCTGCTCAGGCTTTGATAAAGACCCAAAAGGAGCGGTCACCGTTCATGCCAATTATGTTTTCCAAAAGCTGGGACTAGCTCCAAGTACAAAGGCAATAGTCGATTTTTTGAAGGGCAAACCTAGCACTCTTGGCAAGAAAAATGCCGTATTTGCCCTGGCAAGAATGAAGCCGGCGCCAGATAAAATCGCTATTCCATCCCTGTGCAAAGTTCTCACCGAAGGCAATTCGGAAACCATGGCCAACGCGGCCAATGCTCTTGAAGCAATCGGACCCTCGGCAGCCCCCGACATACTGGAGCTTGCTTCGCACAATAACTCTTCCGTAAAATCTCTGGTCCAGCGGATTCTGCGCACATATGGCACGGACAAGACGGCGACAGCGTCGTCGGTGAAGGTGCTCGTGAACAGGTTAAGCAATCCGAACGCCCGGGAGGCTGCAGAAGCTGCTGCCACAATACTGAAGCTCTCGCCGGAAAATGCACAGGCTCTGGCCAAACTGAAGCAGTTGCTTACTTCGAACAAGCCTGGCGAAACCACTGCTGCACTGTGGGCCATTCCCCGAGCCGAGACCGGCGGTAAAGGGCTCACGGAAGCCCTGATCAAAATACTGAAAGATGGGGAGACCGGCGACAGAATTCTTGCCGCCGTTTCCCTGGGCTCTATTGGTCCATCCGCCAAAGCCGCCGTACAGCCGCTCATTGAAGCTGCCACCAAAGAACACCCGATTGTCGTAAGTGGACGTGAAGGCTTTGATATGACCGGCGAAGTACACAGGGAAGCGATAATTGCACTGGGTAGAATCGGCAAAGACGCAGGCCCTGCCGTACCACTTTTCTGTAAGCTGCTCAAGGATCAATCTCAGAGCCTTGCCCATAAAAGTATCTATATCGCTCTGGCTCGCATGCAGGGCGCGGCGCTTCCAGCCCTTCCCACTGTTCTTGAATGCCTGAAAGCATACGGCAACGAAAGGGAAGATATCATCACCATGCTTACTCAATTAGGTCCGACGGCAAGAGCGGCCGAGCCCGAGCTTCGAAAGATCGTAGTCAGCACTGCCGGCGGTGACCGACACCTGAAGCTGAAGGCTTATGAGGCACTGCTTGTAATTCAGCCTGACAGCAATAAGACGTTGGAAGATACCAGGAGCATGTTAAAGGAGTCGAGCTCAGACTTTCAGGAAGCCGCTCTCAAGCAGGTCATCAAACATCCCTCTCTGGCAAGTAATCCTGAAATCTCAGGATTGCTGACCAAGGGTCTGAGCAGTAGCTATTACAATGTCAAACAACTCTCTCTGGAAGCCATTGCCAGAGGCGGCACTTCGGACGATTCACTCTTGCCGAAGCTCATAAAGGACAACATCGGCAGTTCCTACTCTCAGCCCCAGAAGGATAATGCTTTCGCTGCAATCAAGAAGATGGATCCCACCGGAGCAAAGACAATTCCCCTGCTGCAAAAGCCTCTACAAGACGCCTTCAGCGTAAGGGGGTCGGTGGAGCTACTGGAATTCATCGGCAGCCCCCAGTGCCTATCCATTGCAAAAGAAACTAGAAAGAAATGGAAATTGCAATAGACGGACCAGAATGATGAGCATGTGCTTACTGACACAGCGGCTCCCAGCTTGGTTGATTTAATCGTGCAGCGAGATGTTAGAGAGTAAAAGACTACCTCTTCGACTCATTTCTTTTTGAATTCTCACCACCAGATTTCTTGTCGTCATTGCGGGACTCGCCTTGATCGGAATCTTCTTTGCGTGATTCGCCTCTACCGGATTCTTCCTTGCGCGACTCACCTTTGCCGGAATCTTCTTTGCGTGATTCGCCTTTCTTCGACTCAGTCTTAGACTCCTCGCTCTTTGGTGTCTCGGTCTTTGTCTCTGCCTTCTCTTCAGTCTTTGTCTCAGACTTCTCTTCTGACTTAGATTCCGACTTAGACTCCCGCTTGCCTTCAGACTTGCCTTCTTCTTTCTTCTCTACTGGCTGAGCAGCCTCTCCCTTCTGCGACTCTGACTTTGTCTCAGCCTTCTCTCCTGGCTTAGAGTCCGATTTGGATTCCGGCTTAGCCCCTGACTTGCCTTCTTCTTTCTTCTCTACCGGCTGAGCTGCCTCACCCTTGGGTGACTCAGACTTTGTCTCTGACTTCTCTTCTGACTTAGATTCAGACTTAGATTCCGGCTTAGCCCCAGACTTGCCTTCTTCTTTCTTTTCTACCGGCTGAGCAACCTCTCCCTTCGGCGACTCAGACTTCGTCTCCGACTTCTCTTCTGGCTTAGATTCCGACTTGGATTCCGGCTTGGCTTCAGACTTGTCTTCTTCTTTCTTCTCTACTGGCTGAGCAGCCTCTCCCTTCGGCGACTCTGACTTTGTCTCAGCCTTCTCTTCAAGCTTGGACTCCGATTTGGATTCCGACTTAGCTTCAGACTTGCCTTCCTCTTTCTTCTCTACTGGCTGAGCGGTCTCGCTCTTCGGCGACTCTGACTTATGCTCATCGCTCTTTGATGTCTCAGTCTCAGGCTCCTCGCCCTTGCTTGACTCAGACTTTGTCTCAGGCTTCGATTCCGGCTTGGCTTCAGACTTGCCTTCCTCTTTCTTCTCTACTGGCTGAGCAGCCTCTCCCTTCGGCGACTCTGACTTATGCTCATCGCTCTTTGATGTCTCAGTCTCAGGCTCCTCGCCCTTGCTTGACTCAGACTTTGTCTCAGGCTTCGATTCCGGCTTGGCTTCAGACTTGTCTTCTTCCTTCTTCTCTACCGGCTGAGCGGCCTCACCCTTCGGCGACTCTGACTTTGTCTCAGCCTTCTCTTCAGGCTTGGCTTCCGACTTGCCTTCTTCTTTCTTTTCTACCGGCTGAGCAACCTCACCCTTCTGCGACCCAGACTTTGTCTCTGACTTCTCTTCTGACTTAGATTCAGACTTAGATTCCGGCTTAGCCCCAGACTTGCCTTCCTCTTTCTTCTCTACAGGCTGAACTGCCTCACCCTTCTGCGACTCAGACTTCGTCTCGGTCGTTTCTTCAGGCTTGGCTTCAGATTTACCTTCTTCTTTCTTCTCTACCGGCTGAGCTGCCTCACCCTTGGGTGACTCAGACTTTGTCTCTGACTTCTCTTCTGACTTAGATTCAGACTTAGATTCCGGCTTAGCCCCAGACTTGCCTTCTTCTTTCTTTTCTACCGGCTGAGCAACCTCTCCCTTCGTCTCGGTCTTTTCTTCAGGCTTTGCTTCCGACTTGCCTTCTTCTTTCTTCTCTACCGGCTGCGCTGCCTCACCCTTCTGCGACTCTGACTTACTATCTATCTTTTGTACCGGCACCGTATTGCCTTCAGAATGACGCGGTACGATAAAAGGCACAGACGGCGAGACAACTGTACCAGCCGGAGCGACAATATGCCCTGGTGTTGGAGGGTTGTGAGTTCCAGTAGGCGATGGACTAGAGGGAAAGATTGCCCGGGCAGCGGCTCTAACTCTCTTCAGACCAAGAGTCTTGAAAGCAAAGTTTGAATAACCAGACGTTTTCGCTCTTATGGAGACCGCATTTCCAGGGACTCGACTGCCATCAGACGAAGCAAAAATATCAATCGAAGGGGGGGAAGTCTCCTGCTATCTGCGCAGACTCACCCGGCGAAACTGTCCTTGAGGACAACACCCTATCAGGCTTCCCGCCTTCGGTTACCTGGTACAACAAATCGCCGGGGCTTTCGTTCGTCACAACCACTTCGGTAATTCGAAGACCATCAGAATCTCGCAGTGGCTCGATTTCGTTCGGAACCAGCGCTACTGAATTAGCAGTGGCTCCGAAGGGCAGCACAACATTTGCGCTCCTTACAACCAACAAAGGTAAGGAGCTTCCTTCCTGATCTTTGAATACCGTCCTCGATGGAATATGGACCGAGACAGAATTCGCAGGGCGTTCGTAGCCAATTAAGTTGTTTGTCGAATCATCGTAAGTAAACTGGCTGAATGAATAAGACTTCAGCGTATCTGCTGGGACACGACCTATTGAGCCAATGCCAACTGGAAGCGCACCATTGTAGGGCACTGCACATACTGCGCAGCTGGCGATACGCCCAGACTGTCGGTCCTTAACTTGGCACAGGTACTGATGCTCATTATGGAGAGTCCGCAAAATTTCTATTGAATAGCGGCCGTCTCTTGAAAGGTCTTGAATGGTCACCGGATATATGTTGCAGTCCGTACTGTATTCAAGAGCCCGCAAGATTCTCTCTTTACTTGACTTCTCTTCGCTGCATAGCAATCTGTAAAATTGATCAGCGAAATGCCATTCTAAATTGCGTGACAAATGAAACGGAGTAGAGCCAGCACCGCGGAATTTCAAGTAAAGCTCGGACCAGTCCGAACGAGAAAGTCTACCGGCGGCTCCGGCCAAGAACCTGGCATAAATTGAGCTACGCAACGAATAGTCGACAGTAGACTGCCTGGCGGCGAGTTGCCGTTCCAGCAGATTCGCAAGTTCCGAGCCGCTAGCAGCCGCGCTAGAAGACCAAAATTCTTGAAAAAATCCATCTGCACTAAATGGAGCGTGAAAATCCTTCGAATAAACAGGCAGAACACTTGAACCAAAGGACAGCGAGACACTAAAGGCAAGCAAAACACCGACCGCGCCATTTCTTACGAAACCGCCCCAACCACCACCAATGCTAATTTTCACAACAGACTCCTGAACCTACTGAAGACACCAATACGAACGAGAAAATGATTACACAATTGTCGCTAAAAAACCTGAAAGGCAAGCGCACCAATCCACTAAGGGTGAATCGCGTAGCATTATGGAACCATATCCAAAGGCAGCACCTCGGAAAATTCACCTTTGCCGAAGCTCATAAAGGATAATATCGGAACTTCCAACTATTCCCCCAGAAAGACAATGCATTCGCCTCAATCAAGATGATGGCTCCCACCGGGGCGAAAACAATTCCTCTACTGCAAAAGCCTCTACAAGACTACTTCAGCGTGAGGGGATCGGTGAAATTTGATCAACAAACTAGGACCGTCCTTATCACTTCAGGGGTCGACTCCAGCGAATTGAGCAACTGACATTCAAAATGCTTATCACCGGCCACCAACATTCAATAGGGCATTCTTGTTTTTTTTGAACACGTCTTCTTCAAGAACCTAACCGCACTCCGGGCAGTCAAACCGGAGTCCTGCGTTACGAAGCAGCAGGACAAATGATGCACGCCGACGGTCTCACTGAGACCTGCCACCATGATGGTTCGACCCTATTCGCAGCCTCTTCAGCAAATCATTTAATGCCGGACGAGCGATCGGTTCCTCCGGAAGCTTGCTCAGGCTTGATTCATTCACCAGTTCAGTGCGAAGTCGCTCATATTCGGATTGATAGAATGATATGTCTGCGGCATTAAGGCGTTGACGTTCGCCTCCGTTTAACTTACGTTCTACTAACTCGGGAATGTAGGGCAGCTTGAATTCGAGGTTCAGCGTTACAAGGTTAGCCTCTATCGTACCGGTCCGCATCAAGTGGATTCCAGTGAGAAGCACGCGGAACAGGTAGAGCAGGGGCTTTACCCGCGGCGGTTCTTCCTTTAGAAACAGTTTCCACTGTGTATCGGCGAAGCCGAGGTAGTGGTGGCTGTGATGTCTTGTGATGCAGTCTCTGGCTATGAACTTAAGTTCGTCGTGTTCCGGACTGCCCTGAACAATCAGTGGTGAAAACAACTGCTCGAGAACATAGCCATTTCTCTTAAGCATCAGGAGAAAGAACTTCTTTATGTCGTGGGTAACAAGGTCAAGCTCAATTTCCTGCCTCATCTCTGCGACCTCGATTGTCTCCTCTAACTGCTCCAGTCCGATCACCTTCTCAACTGGCAAGATGTGCACGCCCCTGAGGTCCCAATCAGAGTCCGGCGAAGGAAAGCCATAAAGATGAGCGCCGCTCACAGTCGCGAAGAGTAATGAGTAGGGATGCCTGTCTATGGCTGCCTGTAGTTGCGGAGGAAAATTCATTTTTGCTGCGTTATCAGAAGGACGTATTCGACGGTAGGCGGTACTAGAATTCTGGCATGCCTGAGCAAATTTTGCAGCCTACCAAACCGGCTGGGGTCATCCTCTTTTAGCCCCTATTCCAGCTTGAATGCGCATCGGCATTAGAACTTGAAGATTCCAGTGAAAGAGCCTATTGAACTTGACGGCTATGGACCCTGGTCAGTCACGGAATGTATTTCCCGGCTACTGTCCGACATTTCTTCCGTTCTCAAGGACGTTGTATCTAAACTCTCGGGGAGCGGGAGGCTTAGAGCCAAACATGAACATTGGACGCCTCGGCAGTTCTCGAACAGTCAGTCCGATATTTTGCATATCCTCGGAATAGGTGAAATCCATCATCCAAGAGGGATCGTTAGGATTATTGGCGCTAATTCGATTGCGGTTGATTTCCGTAAGTCTCTGCAGAAAAGCCATTCGCTCAGATGGACTAAAGTCTTGAAGCAGATCGCCCAGTTCTCTCGTCTCACCTAGCTGCGCGGCTCTCTCGAAACTAGATGCCGGCGCCTCAGTCCATGACTGACGATCCCTGCTGTAAACGCGATAGAGATCTTCGCCGGAACCTACTCTATTGTTTCTATCTTGCCTTGTCTCCGGCTGTTGGCCAAACAGATCGGGAGCTTTAGTAAAGTCGATGACACCTTTTTCTACTGGACTAGTGGGTGTCGACCTTTCCCTTACTAAAAATGCCTGCATATCCTGCCGGCTAAGCGCTTCGGTGAATGGCGCGGCGCTGGGGTGATTGCTATCGACGAGCGAAAAGTCTTCGTGAGTCATGGGGGTGCTCCGGCAAGTGCGGCATTTTCTAGAAGGTATCAGAGCAAGCTGACATCAGGTTGACATGCCAGAAAACAAATTGACGGCAAGACTTATCTTGCCGTCAACCAGGTTACAGTGCAGAACAGGTCGTTCTGAAAACGCTATTTCACAAAAATCCGAGATTGAACGCGGATAAAGCGCTTAACGACAAACTCAGGATTTGTGAATGAGGCATTGCCGGCAGGATTGCCGCCGCTGACATGGAAATCGGAAAAGCCGGCATTTTGATTTACATAAATGCCGCCCGTCAGATTGAAGGATACTGCCGTGCCGGCTTCTGCCATGGTCAAGGCAATTTTCTGCATCAGCTCGGAGTCTTGCGTGTAAGCACTGCAAGAAATAGCACCATGCTCACGAGCGGCTTGCGACGCCAGCTCAAGGCTTTCATTTGTATCCTTGGTAGGAATAATGAAAACGATAGGGCCGAACATCTCGCCTTTAACCAGATCACGCTTGTCTCTGCTTAGCTCGATAATTATCGGACTTTGCGTCTGAGCTTCAGGAAATTCCGGATTACTGATGGCCTTATTCTCAAGCAAGACCTTGCCGCCAAGATTTTTAGCCTTCAAAACACGCTCCATGGTCGCCTTGCTTTGAATAGCTCCGGCTACGGCATGACCGGCCTTAGGATGCTCTACAAGACCGCGAGTCTGTTCGACGATTGCTTTCTGCACATCTTCCAGCGAGGCATGTCCATCTTTCACAGCTATGCCTGACTCGGGCACATAAATATTCTGCGGAGCCGTGCACATCTGACCGCTGTAGAGACTGATGCTGAAGGCGATGTTTTTAGCCATGGCATCAAGGTCGTCGACGCTGTCGATGATAATGCTGTTGACTCCGGCCTTTTCAGTGAAAACGGTCTTGCCCGGCAAACCTTCAATGTAATTGCCGAATGCATTGCTGCCGGTAAAATCGATTATGCGCACTGCCGGATGCTCAGCCAATTTCTTGGTGATCTGGTTGTTCGCCTTGTCACAAGCAAGAACCACAAGGTTCGGGTCAAAGCCGTTTTCTTTCAGAACACTCTGAATTACTCCAACCACGATGGCGATCGGATAAATTGCCTTTGGATGCGGTTTGACGATTACCGGATTACCTGTCACTAAACTGGCATACAAGCCTGGAAGAGTGTTCCAGGTTGGGAAGGTGCTGCAGCCGATAGCCAGAGACAAGCCGCGACCAACGTTCATCCCGAACTTTTCCATCTTGAGAGTGTACTTACCGGCAGGCTTCTCCCAGGAGATCTTATCGGCAAATCTGGTCAACTCGGCGTATCCAAGAGCAATGGCTTCCAGCGCCCTGTCGGCGGCATGGGGTCCGCTAGCTTGAAAACTCATCATGTAGGACTGGCCTGTTGTGTGCATTGTGGCAAAAGCCAGTTCGTAGAAATGAGCTTTAAGCTGATGCAATGTCTCAACCAAGAGACCGGCGCGCTCCTTTGCATCGGCAAGTTTCCACTTCTCACCGGCCTTTTGCGTAGCCTTGATATAGTCTTCAACATCGGAGAAAACCGGATAGCTTATCTTCAGCGACTTGCCGGTGTAGGGGCTCTCTTCATCGCTTTCCAACCAAGAGTTCGAGCTTTGCAGTAGTTGTTCGAACTTGGCACCCAGTTGTGCCTCGAAGGCTGCTTTCTGGGCAGCTTCCGCACCCTCGCCGTAGTCCGCAGGAGAAGGCATCTCTGGAAATGGCGTGTAGTGCTCGCGCTTGTGAACGGCATCAATCGCTTCATTTATGAGAGCTTCGTACTTTTCGAAGGCGGTGTTGGACTTGACAGGGGTAAAAATTTGCATAGTACACTCCAGCTTGACTGCAACGACTCGTTGCCCCACGATGTGCAATTCTTGCACGGCTGGTAATTGTACTACTTTTGACTGGGCGGCAGAAACTATCTGCCGGAGGCTTACAAAGAGGGGCCTGGCTGTAGCGATGACAGTAGGATTTTGCTAATCAGGGGTTCGACGTTTCCGAATGTTCCTCGACTCGTCCGTTCCGGCATTAATTGGAGGTGAGCCACTTCTGAGAACTTTATCAGTATTGCGCAAGTGTTTGCCGCGCAGTAGATAAACTGCAGTCAAAGCAAGCTCGCACGGTCTGAGCGATCCAATACAGCAAGTCTGACGCCGAAAGCCAGCTCCAGCCTAAGGCTATGCGACTACTCCGACTGTTTACTCTTTATCCTGTCTTTGATAGTTTTTATCCGCTTCAATACCGAAGCAGACTTCGCATGGTCTCGTCGTGCCATGGCTAGAAACTGCATAGCTCTATCAGTTTTGCCCATCTCAATATAGATGTCACAAATAGTCTCCAGCAGTTCCGTCTCACCCCTCTTGAAGCGAGGAATGAGGACGGACAACCGCCTTGTACCGCTATGTTCCTGCCTGATTAACCTGCGACAGGGGGCACATTCATTCGGCACTGACGCCATGTAAAAGTTCAACTCTTCGTACCAGTACCTTTGCTCTTCTTTGGTAAAGACAAATGGCTCCGAGCAGCGTGCGCACTTTCGCGCCTGGTCATAATAGGAAAGGATCCAGGATGGGCATCCACAACGGCCCAGATGGTGGCAATCAGACTTGGCCATCACTGCCAGCCCTGATGACAAACAGTGATCGCAGCCCCATTCTGTCCCTCTGAGGAGGTCTACGGGCTCCTCGTCGTCACGCACACGGGGAACCACCTGCGCCAAAACCTTCGAGACCTCACGCAGATTTCTGCTAGTTTTACAACAGGGGCATACAATCCTGAACTCCGTTCCGGCTGATTTCCCAGTTTTCATTGCGCCCTCACATTATTGTTGGTGTTTCCACAGTGGCTCGCCGTATTCTACCGAGCAATGTTCCACATCTTGAGGAGATTTCGCTAACCCTGTGTTTAAGGTGGGAAAATTATAAATACACGAGATTGTTGTTTAAGCTAGGAATCCTCTGCATCAGTGCTCTCAGCCGCCCTCCAGAAATGTGGAGCCAATGTCAAATTCACGAAAGGTACAATCCATAGCGCTCATGTTAGCTCTAGCCATAGCCCGGCTGGCAGGCAGCCCTGCTAGTGCGCAGAGCAGCGGCGTTGGAGATGCAAACACCTCTGGCGTGAGTGATATGGAAATCGCCGGTGTCGACTCATTTGCTAAAGTTTACCCGCCCCAGGGCGACGCCCTGAAAGCAGCCAGAAAACTCTTGCTCGATGGGCACTACCCCGAGTATGTTCAGCAACTTAAAATCGCTGGCGTAAATGGCGATATGCAATGCATGAATGAGCTTGCTGCCTTGTACAATGAGGGGCGCATAGTTGAGCCTGACCAGAAGAAAGCCGTTGCCATTTGGCAAGAACTGGCAGCAAAACAATACGGTCCGGCACTATATAATCTCGGCTTGCTGTACGCAAAGGGAGAGACCTGTGCGAAAGACCATGACAAGTCCCTATCTCTCTTTTCTCAAGCAACACAGTCCGGTTGCGACTATGGAATTTTTGGAGCCGCCTGCCTATCCCAGTATGGATATGGAGGCAAAACCGACAGCACGAGAGCCATGGCTCTATACGAAGAGTTGGCTGCAAAGGATTCACCTCTAGGCTGGTACGGCAAAGCCAACCTTCTTTGTTCCGGTGCGGCAGTCAAAGCCGATCCAAAGCAGGCAATAAGTCTCTTTGAGCGCGCCGCTCAGGCAGGCTTGCCAGAAGCGCAACGGTGTCTCTCGGACATCTACTATTACGGAGAGAAAGTACCGTCTAGCTACAAGCTTGCAAGGCATTGGGCAGAGCAAGGCACGGCTCAAGGTGACGCGGAATGTCAACTAAGGCTGTCGGATTTCAAAATGAACGGAATCGGCGGACCGAAAGATTGTCAGGGCGGTATCAGTTTGCTGAAAGCTCTGGCCGAACAGTCGGTGTTAGAAGCCCAGAACAGACTGGGGCACTACTATCGAATCGGCAACTGCGTCGAGAAAAATCTAGTTAGTGCAAAGTACTGGCTAGAAAAGGCCGCCGCCCGAGATTACCTCAGAGCCATAAACGAGCTTGCCTGCCTGTACTTTTACGGCGAAGGCGTGCCGAAAGACTTGAAGATGGCATTCGAATTGAATCTGAAGGTCGCCGGTCTGAAGAACGCAGATCCATCGGAACGAGCCTCCTCCGAATATGGTGTAGGTCTGGCTTACGACAAAGGCTGGGGGGTCAAGAAAGATCTGAAACAGGCTCGCATCTGGTACGCCAGAGCAGCCGCAGCCGGTAATCCACATGCATGCAACAATCTTTCCAATATTTATATGGAAGGACGAGGCTGCCCCGCCAATCCGGCTTTAGCAATGAGCCTTCGTCGGCTAGGTGTGAAGAACGGCTGTTGGATGGCTTGTCAGAACCTCGCTGCAGACTACCAATATGGACTTAACGGCGTTTCGAAAAACATAAGTGAGGCAATCCGACTTTACAAGAAGAGCCTGGAGCTGAGAACGGAAAATCCTATTGCAACCCTTGAACTTGCAAAAATCTACGAACAGGGTTTGGCTGGCAAAGGAAATCGAAAATTGGCCCGTCAGTATTATATGGAGGCTGCGAAATATGGCAGCGAGGAAGCCAGAAAGAAGTTAGGTCAGCAGCGTAATCAGACAACCAGGAAATGTCAAAAATAACAGTTACCTGAAAGACGCTCATAGATCGAAATTCGACTGTTCTTAGGAAACTGACAATGCCAGAGCTGATGCATATCATACGAAACGAGGATCATTTTCCTAGTTACGATCGACCATGGCTTCCACGAATCTACTGTCGGTCGTCAGGCGCTTGCCGGAAACTCCGTGCTCCGGTATCCATATCCAACGTCTCCGCATACGGTGCACGAGGATTATTCCAAAAATTGGAAGTCGTTATGCCTCCAGGCGCGTATCGATAGACCGACATAGTGTTGCCGGACCATTTCGGACCGGAAAGATCCATGCTAAGGCGCACTCCAGTCTTTTGTGCGGCGACATCATTTCCATTGAGATCCTCGACGGACTGCAAGAAGCGAGCGCGTTCTTCTATAAACTTACCATCGAGGGCTAATTTCAATGATTCCGGTCTACCGGCTTCCAGGTCGCTAGTTACCCGACGTACCAGTTCCAGATCAAGAGGCTTGCGGTCTGGAGGCACAACATCAGCAAGCTTATTGTGCTGCATCTTATCGAGATCAAGAGTGTCGGCATAAAGAGCGTCTCCATCTTGCTCGATGCGAATTTGCGGATTGTAATAGGCCTCGGCCTTAAAGCTAAGCCCTGGTTCTGCCCGCCCGGCTTGCACATCATCCGCATAAAGAGCCTGCATTTGGCGCATGGACTCCAGGCGCTCCTCCTGAAACTTTCCAGCAAAGAGGTCAGGCACATGGCTGCCATCGCCGTTTTCCAGCTCAGTAGTAACTTGCCGTTCAGTCAATTTATCCACGGTGCCTTCTTGCTCCCCATCGGAAGGTCAAAGGGTATCGTAAACTCGGAAATAATAAACACCAATGGGGAATTCACGAAATACGTGCTCACCAACGCTAATAAACTCCTGCTTTTCAAGGATGAAGACACCATTAAATAAAGTCCGCCGTGGTACAAGAAAACTCTAGGGCGGGTGGACGCACCCAGCCTAGGAAGCTGGTCAAACGGGAGGACGTGTTGAAAACTAGCGTAATTGCAGAGAGGCAACTGACAATACGAAACGAGTTTCCCGCCGTCAAGTTCGTGAGGAACCTGCCAAAGGATTCACCAATTGGCTGGTACCGCCATTTATTAGTGCATGACAAACCGGCATACTTTCTGGGGAATGTATGCGGAAGCTGTTCTTTCTTGTTTCAAAAGGAAGGCACAGATACTCCCAAGGTTGATACAGCACGAATTGCCAAAGAACTAAATTCAGGACTGTCTTCAATTTCGGACACGGTAATCGAAGCAGCAAGGCAGATTTTGCCCTCAGGCGAATACCAGGTGTATCTGCTTGAAGTTTCACCTAAGCTTGTTGAGAGCGGAGCAGAAGAAGACTATTTCTCTAAGGAACAACCTGTGCTCTGGGAAGACGAGCCAGAATCAACAGAAACGGAGTACTACCGTTGCCGCGATCGAAAATTCGCTAAACGTGCTGCGCTTTACGAGTTCATAGCTCCGTCTTTCCACCATGACAAACTAGATCAAAACACCATTACAGACTACAGACGTCGCATAGCGGAGGGAGAGAGACCTACAGCTATTGCCATCTCGGTACTGGACACTAAACAACCGGCCCTCTGGGACGAGAAGTTGGAAATTATCGATCCAAGATGCTTGGTACACTTTCTTTTGGATGGTCACCATAAAACTTATGCAGCAGCAGCAGAGCATAAACCAATTACGATATTGTCCTTCCTGCATAAGCAGGAGTGTGTAGCTACAAATGAACTACTGGAAGAATCGCTAAGGAGCCTGTAAATTTCGTGTCCATCGCAGATATAGTTGAGATGAATAAATGTCCATGGGACCGCGAACCTGGGGCTTCAAAAGAGTCTGTAGCGGCACTCAAAAAATCGGCAGGCTGCACCCTGCCAAAACAATATCTGGACTTTTTGCAGGTTAGCAATGGCGGCGAAGGTGAACTGCCCGTGCTCCCATTTTACGCAGTACTCTGGTCGGCAGAGGAAGTAATTGAAAACAACCAGGGCTACGAGGTCGCTACATATGCACCCGGCTTTTTTGGCATCGGTAGCAGCGGCGGGGGAGAAATGCTGGCTTTTGACTTAACCCTGAAAGACTCATCCGCCATATTCGCATTGCCGTTTATGGGCATGGATAGAGAAGAGGCAATCTTGGTAGCATCTGATTTTGAGCAATTTGTTTCCATCCTGGGCAGGAAAGAACAGTCCAAAGATTCAGACTAGGACTGTAATGGCTATGAAAACGATTACGCTGTCAGCAGCTTCGCTCACAGCTCAATCGCAGTCTTAGCAGTTGACAATTCGAAGTCTGCCGAAAGTTCTTCGCTGGCAGTATTCATCGCGCTATCGTCGCAGAGTGCTATGATGCCACGAGCGTCTCGTTTCGGATCCCCGACCTTCTTTGAACAGGCACATAGCCATTCATAGTCCTTTCCGCTCAGAAGAACAGCGGTCACCCTGCCGTTATCAGTGATTTCTACGGGACCAGCACCTGTGTTGATCGCTTCAATGAGTGCCGAAAGCTCATCTCGGGCCTGAGTTTCTTCGACCCGCTTCTGAAACTTTTTGATCACCATGACGGTCACTCCTCCCTTTCAGCAAACCGCACAAAACCTACTGAAGCGTATCCAAAAGCTTTTTAGCCTGACGGTTGCCGCTATTTAAATTCAAGGCTTCCTTCAAGCTTTCACGAGCCTGTTCCTTACGCCCCATACCGGCCGCCACCAGACCCAGTTGATAGCGGTAGCGGTCGTCATCGGGAACCAGGCGCACCAGCGCTTCCATATCCGCCAGCGACAACTCCTTCATGCCCAGACCGAGATAACACAGCGCCCGGTTGGAATAGACCTCCGGTACACTTCGATCAAGACGCAGGGAAGCAGTATAAGCCCCCACGGCACCGTTCAAGTCGCCGTCCTTTTGCAGGCAATTCCCCAGCACTTCGTGGGCTTTGGCACATTCGGGGCTGATACTGAGGGCCTCGCGGGCAAGACTCTGTGCTTGCGGGAATTTGCCCTGGGCACAATTCACGAGAGCCTTTCCGGCCACACCGCTAGATTTTACGGCTACGTTTTTGCTCCCAGCCAGTTGCTCGTAGTCGCTCAAGGCCAGGCTATATGCCTGGTCCTGACAATAAGCAGCGGCCCGGTCTTTCAAAACTTCGACATCCCCGGGGCTCAAACTCAGGGCTTCGGTCAGGTTGGCAAAACCCTCAGAGCGCTTGCCCTTGCGGAAACTGAGCTTAGCCTTGAGCCGCAAGAGGTTCGGGTCCCGTTTAATAGTCAGGGCTTCGTCAAGCACGTCCATAGCCACTGATATTCTGCCGTCAGCCATGGCTTTCTCATAAGAGCGGCGCAACTCCTCCAGCCTGATATCGGCTTTGACGCCGGTCAGTTTACCGGCCTGGGTCAGGCTCTGGCTAAATCCTACGATCTGAGGCCAGGCGGCCAGGCAGAGGCACAAAATAAACAGTAGAATGCCTGTGGAAATAAGCCAGGGACGTCCGGTGGCTACCTTGGCAACTTTTTCGGCATCGGGCTTAGTCAAAATTTTTCCTTACAAACTTTTGCGTTGGCGAACTTGGCCAGTGAGAGCCGATAACCAGGTCAATATAATGAAACTTGGTCCAATTATCCAGCATTAGACAAAAGTCGACAGCAATTATGAGGTCCAATGAGGTCACAGATGTCTTACCAGAAAAAGTCTTACGAGAAAGTGTATTTCAGAAGTGCCAGAGGAAAAATCGAAAGCGGGTCTCTAGTCATCGGCCTACTGGTGGGTGTAGCCATTTCCGGAGCATTCCTGGCAGGAAAAATGACTGGTGGTACGACCAACCAGCCTAAACCTGAGACGGCAGCGGTAGCCGGCGTCAATCCAAGTCCCCTGGCCGGGGCCCTTGGTCTTGAAACCGTAGCCGATATTGCTGCGGAAGCCGGCAAGGCGGTGGTCAATATCGATACCATGACTGTGGTGCAGATGCCCTTCTTTACTGAGTCTTTCACGCCCATGGATCTCTTTGGCTTTGGCGAAGTCACCGCCCAGCCTATGATTCAGAAGCGGCGGGGAGTCGGCTCGGGGGTGATTTTCAGAAAAGACGGCTATATCCTCACCAACAACCACGTGGTGGGTAACGCTCAACAAATCAAGGTAACTCTCACTGACAAACGGGTCTTCGACGGCAAGGTGATAGGGCGAGACCCTTATACCGACCTGGCTGTGGTCAAAATCGAAGCTAATGACCTGCCCACTGCCAGGGTGGGCTCCAGCAAAGAACTGCGTCCAGGCGATTTCGCCATTGCCATCGGCAGTCCTCTGGGCTTCGATCATACGGTCACCATGGGCATTGTCAGCGCCCTGGGGCGTTCCATCGATGCCGAAAATAAGCCTATCTCCAACCTCATTCAGACCGATGCCGCCATCAACCCTGGCAATTCCGGCGGTCCGCTGCTCAATATTAAAGGGGAAGTGGTGGGGGTGAATGTAGCCATCCGCGGCGATGGTCAAAACATTGGATTTGCCATTCCATCAGAAGTCTTTGACGATGTGGCCAAGCAGCTAATTTCTTCCGGCCACGTCAAACGTCCTTACTTGGGCATCAAGATGCAAGCGGTCGACCCGCAATTGGCCCAGGCTCTCGGTCTGGCAGCCGACACCCAGGGAGCAGTGGTGGCCCAGGTGGGACAGGGTAGCCCTGCAGAAGCCGGAGGCATTAAGGTGGAAGATGTGATCACTGCCATTGACGGCACCACCATAAAGGCGCCGGAGGATGTGAGGGAAATTGTGAAGAGTCACAAAGTTGGTGAGACTCTCAAGGTAGCGGTGCTCAGACAGGGCGAATTGAAAGCTCTCACGGTTACTCTTGGGGACTTCAAGGACACCAAATAGCCAAGATTAAGTACCTTCTCGCCCAATTTGGGTATGTCATAAGGCGAGAGGTACTGTGGTCAAAACCAAGAAGATTAAATTCGATTATCGAAGCGCCCTGTCTGATATGACCGTGTGCTGGCAGTCCTGCTTCCTTTTTCCATTTTGGGCCCAGGTGGCGATGTTGCCCATAGGCGCTCTCATGCAAAATGAAGAGCCGGTCAGGAAAGTGGCCGTGCTCGTTTTTCTGATGAGTCTGGCATTTATTAAATTCCTGGCTGAGCTTAAGTCAAGACAGATTACCATCGGTGAGAAGTATCTGGAATTTGGTCTCAGTCGTTATGAAATAGCCGACCTCAAGCAGATTCTTCTGCCTCCCGGCACCTTTGGTCTGCCCGGTCAGCAGATCAGGCTCTATTTCAAGAAAGACGGCATCGAAAAAACGCTTTCGCTCTCGCTCATGATTCTAAAGCCCGAAGACACCGAACACCTTCTGGAGATTCTCAATCGCCGGGTTTCCGGACTGGTCATAGACAGCCAGATTGAAGGAAGACTCAAGTCTTTGAAGCCGCTGGTGGTAGATCGCATTCCCGACCCGAACCAATTGGTTTTGCCTTACCGGCTCTTTGGTTTTGCCAAAGACCTGCCTGAGACATTGGAGAGTACCTATCGCTACTGGACAAATCAAGTCGGACCGATTGGCACCTTTATTGTCATGACGCCCCTCTGGCTGGCTAGCAGCATGACGCTTTTTACCATGCTGCACGACTACGAAGACACCGTCAAAAACCAACAGTTTTATGCGTTTCTTGCATCCTGCCTGCGTTTCCTGGATACATATCCGCAGATGATCTGGCAGACTTTCAATAGTTCCCAGCTACTCTTTGCCTCCGCAATTGGAGTTGTGGGCATTATGGCCATCTGGGTGCTGGCAGTCTTTTTCCTCTTCCTGGCACTCAAGATTATGATCAGCCCCAATCGACTCACGATTAACAGGGAAGGCATCGAGCTTGATTTCTGGACCGACATTATGTCCACTGAAACAGACCGGGTTAATTTCAGTAATGTGGAGAAGGTAGAACTCGTGGGGGCAAGTGATTCGGCCAACCCGGAAAAGCTGGAGATTCTTGTGACCACAAAACCCTGGGAGACTCCCCTGGGACCTCTGGCGAGCGTCCTGACCTTGAAACTGTCTGCTATTAGAAAAGCCGACCGGGAAAAATTTCTTAAGGCTCTGGAGGAATTTGCCCCGGCCAGGGCTACCTCAACCGAGGTGGTGGAAGCCCTGAAGGAAGGAGCAGAGAATTCTTACACCGAGCTCTGGTTGCAGAGCCTGAACGAATCTGCCATAAGAAAGAACATCCAGCCTCTGTGTGAGGGAGATTTGCTCCAGGAGGGGCGTTATCAAATTGTCAGACGTCTGGGCATAGGCGGTGAAGGCACCGCTTACGAAGCTTTTGATCGTAGCAATCTGGCGCACGGGAAGGTGGAAAGGATTGTCTTGAAAGAGACCATCATGCCGCCTTATTCAGACCGCCCCCAGGAGCAGGAGTCCCTCAGTCGCATTAAGAAAGAGTCGGAGATACTCAGTAGCTTGAACAGCCCTCTGGTAGTGGCTTGCCATGGCTTCTTCCTGGAAGACCGGCGCTCTTATCTGGTGCTCGAGTATATTGAAGGCGAAAACCTGCGTGAATTAGTGAGGAAGCAGCTAGTTAAGCAGCAGGGTGCGATGAAGCAAGAGCAAGTCATAGAGCTGGCTCTCATCATGTGCGACATTTTGACTGTTTTGCACGACAAACAGATTATTCACCGGGATTTCACACCCGATAATCTCATCTACAAAGCTGACAGAGCAGACAAAACAAACGAAACTTACGAAACTTACGAAGGTCCAATAGGTCAACTCAAGTTGATCGACTTCGCCGTGGCCACGCAAGACAAGGGCGGCACCACCGGTACTATCGTGGGCAAACACTCTTATGTGCCGCCGGAGCAATTCCGCGGCCACGCGCAGTATCGAAGCGACATTTATTCCATGGCCGCCACCATTTATTATCTGCTTACCGGTCAAGATCCGGAACCCATCACCCAGGCAAACCTGGAGCACAGGAAAGACCTCTGTCCGGCATTAATTGAGCTAATAAAAGCAGCCACCAGTCAAAATCCGGAAGAGAGGCCGGAGAGCGCCCGGCAGTTCAAGGAAATGCTTTTGAACATTAAAACGCAGATTGCAGACGAAAACCAAAACTCCACTTCGGAAGTAGACCAGGAGCCCCTCAAAATAAAGATCGGCGAAAGAGAGAAAGAAGAATTGCGATGGCAGAACTCTGCATAAAAGTCCACTACCAAGATCCTGTCAGAGACGGTATCGTCACGACCTTTAAACTGCTCTTTCCCTTCTGGGGTATCTTGCCCTTTGTCTTCGCCCTCATGGGACTTTCCATGGGCTTAGTGTCACTGGGCGCGGCTCTTACTCATGTGATGCTCTGGTTACTGATCCCGCTTCTTTCCTTGATTTTTTTGCGCCTCATCTCGTCTCACCAGATTCTCATGGATAAACGCGGCATTGAAATTCCCGGCGACTTCACCCAGGGTATTGTCAAAAGCCGCTACATACCTTGGGCGGAAGTTTCCAAAGTTTTTGTCAGCGGCGACAACCAGAAAACCGTGGTGCTCATGACCAGCAAGGACAATCTGGCGGTGAAGTTACCGGCAAGCAGAATGGACGTGGCAGAGCTGGAAAAGCTGCTGGTCACAATTGACCTTCTTCTGGAAAAGGGAAAAGACGAGAGCTTGAAAGAATTGGCCCTCACATTGAAACAGAACAAGGATGAAAATCTCGGTCTCAGCTACACGGACATCTGGGAAGACGAGCTAAAAAGACGCTTTCGCCCGGCTTCTTTTATGCCCCTGGAAAAAGATGTACTTGTGCGCAACGGCAGCTTGAAAATTGTCAGACCCCTGGCCTCGGGCGGGCTGTCGGCAGTCTATCTGGCTTCCACCCAGAGCGGCAGCCTGGTGGTTTTGAAAGAATCGGTGATACCGGAAGGCTTCGATTCGCAGTTGCAAGAGAAAGCCAGAGAGATGTTTGCCCGCGAAGCAAAGATATTGATGCAGTTGTCTTGCGATTCAATTGTGAAAGTACTGGATTACTTTACGGAAGGCGGCCGTTCTTACCTGATGCTGGAGAGCGTGACCGGACCAGATTTGAGGCAATACGTCAAGCAACATGGAAAGGTGCGCGAGTCTCTGGTGCTCGACCTGGGTCTGCAGATGGCGGAAATTCTCTGTTTCTTACACGCCCAAAACCCGCCTGTTATTCACCGCGACTTCACTCCCGACAACCTGGTTCTGCAAAATGACGGCAAGCTCATTGCCATCGACTTTGGTGCCGCCAATGAATTTATCGGCACCGCCACCGGTACCTTTGTGGGCAAGCATGCTTATATTGCCCCGGAACAGTTTCGGGGCAAAGCCACGCCCCAGAGCGATTTATACGCCATGGGCGGCACACTCTTTTACCTTCTCACCGGCGAAGAACCCGAAGCACTCAGTGCCTCGGACCCTGCCGCGAAAGTGCCGGTGAGCAGCCAGTGGAGCAGTCTCATACTGGACATGACCAATCCTGATGCCGCTGCCCGCGTTACCACTGCCGAGGTTGTGAAGGCTAGATTGACCTTAATCAAGGAAGGGGACGCTGCCAAGATGCACTAAAGTCAAACCGTTGCACAGTGGTAAGGCTCACTGGCTGCCATTTTTACGGTTATGGTCCCCAAGAGCAAGGCAAACCTCTATAATTATGCTTTCAGAGGTAACTTGTCTTGAGCAAAATTCAAAAAAGCGACGATGAATGGCGTAAGCAACTGTCCGATGAAGAGTTTCATGTAGCAAGAAAGAAAGGCACAGAAAGAGCCTTTACCGGTCGCTACTTTGACTGCCATGACAAGGGAACTTACAAATGCGTGTGCTGCGGCGCCGCCCTTTTCAGCTCTGAACATAAATACGACTCGGGCAGCGGCTGGCCCAGTTTCTACCAAACCGTAGCAGAGGCGCCGGTGGGTGAAATTGAAGACAACAGCCACGGCATGCGCCGTGTAGAAGTAGTCTGCAGCGAATGCGGCGCTCATCTGGGGCATCTCTTTCCGGACGGGCCCAAGCCCACCCATATGCGCTACTGCATCAATTCTCTTTCGCTCAAGCTGGAGAAGGCAGATTAGCGCTTATGGCTAGAAGCATCCTGCATATCGAGAAGGAAGAGTCGGTAAAAGCCCTGCTCAGCGCCCTGCTAAGGGCGCGCGGTCACCATGTGGAAGCCACCGAGTCGGGCAAGGAAGCCCTGGAGATTGCCGCAAGATTAAAGCCCGACCTGATAATTGTCGGGGAAGAACTGGCAGATATAGACGGCATCGGTTTGATAGTCAAGATTCGTTCGGAACTGCCGCCCTGCCCCCTCATTTTTATATCGAAGGAATGGCGTGACGGGGCTATCTACCAGCAGCTAAAGAAGGATTTCAAAGTCGATCTGGTCATTCACCGACCGCTAAAAGCCGGGCTTCTGGGAGCACAGATTGAAGGTATCTTCCAGGAACAAAAGAAGATTCACACCTATGTGCAAGTAGAGCAGGAGGAAGCCACCTTCAAGACGCTGCAGGCCAACTATCTGAAAGTTCTGCCTGAACGCGTGGATAAACTGGAAGGGGCCATCAAACTGGCCATGAACAACCCTGAAGATCTATTCTGCTTGATCGAAGCGATTCGTCTGGCTCACAATCTGAAGGGCACGGCGTCCTCTTGCGGCTTTGGCGTGCTGGGAGAATCAGCCGGCTCGCTGGAAAAGGCCCTCAGTAGCATCAAAGAAAACGGCTTGTCGAAAAACGAAGCCGCCTGGGAAGAGATAGAACTGATGGTCAGTCTGGTGCGCAGCAATGCCACCGCCCTTAGCGGCAATCCCAGTGCCCAGGTAGATAAACGCGCCTTTGCCACCATCGAAGGAGGCAGCGATGAAGAGCGCAGTTTGCCGCCGGCAAGTGGTCCGGCTATTCCGGAAGATAATTTCGACACTTATGATGATTCCTCAGCAGTGAGAGTACTGGTAGTCGCTAAAGGCGGTGCCGAAAGTCGCGTGTTGACTTCCAGAAACGGCATGAAAGTACAGGTTATTTTTGCCGAAGACAAAGAACCAGCCCTTTCTCGCGCCAAGAGACTGAGTCTGGATGCGGTGCTTATAGATATTGACGTGGAAAGTCCGGCACCGTCCCTTAATCTGGCCCGCGAACTGCGTTCCCTGGCCGGCTACGAGACCTTACCTGTAGCCTTTCTCTCCACCTCACGCCAACCGAAAGATATTGAAGCCTCAACCCATGCCGGTGCTTCCATGGTGCTCGCCAAAAAAGCCGAACACGGAAACGGCGCAGGACAGCAGGAGTTTGATCAGGAATCGCTTCTCGATGCTATTGAATATCTAATTGCCGCCAGGCAGGGCGGACGCCCCCGCATCTTGATCGTGGATGAGGACGAAGACTTCGTCAAGATCGTTTCCTCAGTGCTCGGGCAAGAAGGAATGCTGGTAAAAGTATTGCCCAATGCCAATCGCACCCTGGAAGAGATGCGCGATTTCCATCCCGATCTGGTTTTGCTTGACGTGAGCGTACCGGCGGTGAGCGGCTATGATGTCTGTCGCTTGATTCGCAGCAAAGAGCAATATCAAGATCTGCCGGTGCTCTTCCTTACTGCCGCCACCGGACTGGAAACCCGCCTGGCTGCCTTTGAAGCCGGTGCCGATGATTACCTGCCCAAACCGGTGGCCAAAGTCGAACTGCTCACCCGGGTGAAGGTCAGGCTGGATCGCTCCCGCCTCATGAAGGAACGCTCCAACACTGATGTCTTGAGCGGGCTTTTGATCAGACGTGCCTTTATGGAAGAACTCCAATCCATGGTCACAGAAAGCGAACGCAATGGTCTGATCTTCAGCCTCGCACTAATCGACGTGGATCACTTCAAGAACGTCAACGACACCTACGGTCACATGGCCGGCGACCGGGTCCTGACCAGCCTCGGTCAACTTCTGCGCAAGCGCTTCCGGGTGGAGGACGTGCGCGGACGATGGGGCGGCGAGGAGTTTATCGTGGCCTTCCGTCATATCAGAAAGGAAACTGCCCAGGGTGCCCTGCAAAGAGCCCTGGAAGAATTGCGGCTGATGGAATTTCAGGGCGACCACGGCGAGACTTTCTCGATTAGTTTTTCCGCCGGCATCGCCAACTACCCTGATGAAAATACAAATATTGACGACCTGCTCAAAATTGCCGATGAAAAACTCTACAAAGCCAAGCAAGCCGGTCGCAACTGCATCATTGCTTGAGAGATTTATTTCGCCACAGGCGGGAATAGATTCAAAAGAATCATAGTGAAAGGCCGTCAGGCAGTGTCCACGATACTTTTAGTCGAAGACGATGAAAACCTGAGAGAGACGGTGCATGACTGGCTCTGCTTCGAGAAATATCGCGTGGAGACAGCCGCCGACGGTCTGGAAGCCATGGAGCAGTTGAGCGTCAACAGCTTCGATTTGATTGTGCTCGACTGGCACCTGCCCCACCTGGACGGTATTGACGTATTGAAGCGCTACCGAGAAAGCGGCGGCGCCACGCCGGTGCTTTTGTTGACCGGTATGACCGACGTATCCCAGAGAGACAAGGGTATCTCTGCCGGGGCTAACAGCTACGTAAGAAAGCCGTTTCAGCTCTCTGAGCTCTCTAAAGAAATCAAAAAACTATTAGGCAAGAGTGGAGGTTAATAGGAAGAATAGATGAGTTCATTTATACATCTTGTTTGCGACTATGCCCAGGGTGATCTGGCCTGGGCCGAGGTAGTTGCCGCCCTGTCCTGCAAGCTTCATGACGACACGCGCATCCATACGACTTCGGTACATCCCTTCGACACTGTCTCGACCGGTTTTGTAGTAGCACAACTGGCCCTTGCAGCAAGAGAACTAAGACCCAAGAATATGCTGGTCTTTGCCAACTGCGCCCCTCGCAAAGACAAAAAAGACGCCCGCCCCGGCAATGAAGGGGAGGGTTTACTCTTCGCCAAATTGAAAAACGGCGTACAGGTTCTGGCAGTCAATTCCGGCTATTCGCTAGCCTTTGTCCGTGACCAGGTATCCGAAATCTGGGGTACGAACGTGGAAGAGACGGGAAGTCAATTCCGCTCTCGCGATTTTTTCCCACTTGCCGTATCGAAAGCCTCCAGAGGAGATTTCTCTTTTATCAGCAACAAGCTGTCGGTGAAAGATATTGTGCCGGAGGAACCAAAGGATGTGGTCGGCTACATAGATTCCTTCGGGAACATCAAGACCACATTGCGCACCGGCGATGCCAAGCTTGATGGTCTCGCACCCGGCACACGTCTGAAGGTAACCGTGGGCACACATATGAGCACAGCCACGGTGGCTACGGGCAGCTTCAACATCATGGAAGGGGATCTAGCTCTCGCCCCTGGCAGTTCCGGTCACGAAAAACGCTACTGGGAACTGTTCAAGCGGGGAGGCAGTGCCTCAGACGAATTTGCACATCCCACCGCCGGCACCCCCATAAAAATTCAAGAGGCATAGATTGAGCGAAATTGCCTCTCAAAAACGGTCTTGGCAATTATGACAATTTGGATACAGCGAGCCGTTCACAGCTGATAATGCGTTACACATCATCTCTAAATTGGTACAGTAGAAGTACCCAACCTATTTAGACAGACGACTTCAGATAAACGACTAACACTCGGCAACCCAGCGAAAGACATTCAATGCTCGATAAACAGGCAACGGCTGACGCCCTCCCTACATTACTGCTCGGGGCGAGTATCATCTCACAGCAAAAGCTGGAAGAGGCGATGAGTACCGCGAAAAGTTTAAACGTGCCTCTGGCACGGGCTCTCACCATGCTCAATATGGTCGGCGAGGGCACGCTCAAGATCGTGCTGGAAGCAGATGAGCTGGTAAGAAGTAATCAAGCTACAGTGGATCTGGCGCTGAAAGCTTTGCGCCTGGCCAGGCAAAATAATATGACCATGGAAGACGCCATCGGCGTTATCTCATCGGTGCATAAGAAAACCCAGACTGTTCAATCAATTACCAATCCCCTCACTGAATTATTGATGAAGGCTGAGCTTATCACCAATGAACAGTTGGGACGCTCAATCATTCAAGCCAAAGATACCGGCATGCAAATGGGCCGCATCATGGTTTTGAACCGTGATTTGTCGGGCTGGATGATGACGGCCGCCCTGACGGCACAGCTTCTGGTAAGAGACGAGAAGATCACAAAAGATCAGGCTGTGCAGGCCCTCTTGATTGTGGCACGCCGAAGAGTCAGTTTAGAACAGGCCCTTTTCGAACTGGGTCTCTTCTCTGAAAAATCCGGTCAGACTGTGCGAATAGGCGAACTGGTCTTGATGGCAGGTTTTCTCTCGGAAGGCGACATGCTGGAATGTCTGGAAATCGAGCTTATCAAAGAAAAGCAGTTTGGTCAGATTCTCTTGGAACAAGGTCTGGTTACCCATGACTTGCTGGAAGCAGCCATTGTTTTGCAAGATATGGTCTCCAACAACACGGTCAAGGCCTACCAGGCCGCCGATGCTCTCAAGCAGGTGAAAGCCAGAAATATTTCCGTTTACCAGGCTGTAGCCGAACTTTACCCGGCCACCCAGGCCGAACCAAAGGAGTTTCTGCCCGCCAAATTACTCACCGATGCCGGTCTAATCTCCCAAGCCGACATTGAAAAGGTCGTGGACGTAACTGAAAAGAGCTCCATTAAAGTAGGCAAGAAGGTGCTTGCCACCGGCGCCATCTCGGAAACCATACTCTATACGGCCCTTAGAACTTACTCCCTCTACAAACAAGGCTTCATTTCCTCCGAGCAAGCAGTTACGGCCCTCAAGAAAACGAAGAGCGAAAACCTGACTCTTGACGAAGCGCTTTCGAAATTGGGCTGGATTGTCCCTTCCAGAATGCAATGGATCTGGTCCTGAAGTCACTGCTCTCCTTCAGTCTATTAGCCGGTCTGGCTTTCGCCTCGCTGCCGGTTTACGCGCAAAGTTTTGCCGCTAATGGCGAGACCATGCAAGGCCATATCAAAGGACCGGAAGACGATTCGCAAAAGACAGGCAAGCGACCTAAGGTGGCCATCGTCCTTGGTGGCGGCGGCTTGCGCTCGGCCAGCGGCATCGGCGTTTTGAAAGCTCTCGAGGACGAGGGTGTGCCGGTAGACCTGGTGCTGGGCACGGGCATGGGTGCGGTGGTGGGCGGACTGTACTGCGCCGGCATGACACCGGAGCACATAGAAGAACAGTTCACTAAGAAGAAGCTGATGCATGCCTATCTGACCATACCTCTTTCACTGCGCATTCTCGTCATTCCACTTTTCTATACTCCCAGACTGGTAGGCATTGAGCCCTATGACGGACTTTACAGGGGCAAGAAGTTCGCCGCCTATCTCGATAAACAAGTGCCGGAAACACAGCACCAGATAGAAGAGCTGAAACTGCCCTTTGCCGCTGTTGCCGTCAATTTACTGGACGGGCAGAGCAAGCTTTTGAGAAGCGGCAGCCTGAGCAAGGTATTACAGGCCAGTTGCGCCATTCCGGCTCTTAGAAAACCGGTAAAAATGGATGACGGACTGTACGTGGACGGGGCCGTCTTGAACAATTTGCCGGTGAAAGAAGCCAGACAACTGGGCGCCGACATTGTTGTGGCCGTAGACGTGACAGAGAAGATTGAAGATACCGTTGACGGCGACTACCACAAGGTGGGCAGTGTCAGCCATAGAGTAGTAAATCTCTGTCTGGCTCAGTCAAACAAGGAAGCCCGCCAGCTGGCCGACTATGTGATCATCCCCCAGACCGGGCATATCGGTCTTATTTCCACCAGTGCCGCTGATGCAAAAACCTGCATCGAAGCCGGGCTGAGAGCCGGGCATCAGGCTGCCCCGGCTATTAGAGAGCTAATCGAAAGGCATTAGGTAAAGCTGGGTGTTTTTTCCAGGTTAACGCTGTCGTTGCCGGTCAGGGCAGCTTCGGTGTAAGCGGCCATGTGCACATAGTTTTCCAGACCGCCTTCCAGAAGCTTCTTCACATCGGACATGAAGCGAGCGGCGGGGGCGCCGTCGATGATGCGGTGGTCAAAGTTCAAGATAATGGTGAGCATGGGGCGAATCTCAATCTGCCCGCCTCTCACCACGGCTCTTTCTTCTACTTCTCCCACACCGAAGGTGGAAGTTGAGACACAGGGCGGAATCAGGCCTTTCATGCCCCATTTACCGAGGGAGGAAAGCCCGAAGGTGGCACCCATGAAATGCAGTCTGACACGAGGATAACGCATGCCGGCCCAGAGGATAAAGCGACGGAACCACCAGGGCATGCCGTTGAAGCGGTTCTGCAAATTCAAATGCGGCACCGACTCCATGCTGGATTCGGCGTACTGCCTCAGTTCTCCGGCGATTTCTTCTACCGACTTAGTGTCGGGATTGTCTATGGCGCCGAAGAAGACAGCCGGCTGCTGGCCGATAACTCTTTCAACGGTGAAGCCTGCCACTATGTCGTTGAAGGTCACGGTCTTACCCCAGGGAAGTAATGCCGTGCGGCTTTCGGGATGGGCCCGCTGGGCAATACCGATAGCCTTGAGCAAGATGGCGGTGACGGTTACCTTCTGCCCGTAAGCTTTCAGGGTCTTTCTCAGGTTCTCCGCCCAGGTCATATCTACATCGCAGAACATATAGGTCGGCACTGAATCGCGTCCGATGATCTGAATCATGTCTAGAACATTCCAGCGCGGGCGAGGCAGCGACCCGAGTGAAAAGTTGCAAGTCTTCTTCTGATTTTCCATTTTTCCTAAACGCCCTCTAGTGCTTCTTTGACAGTTATTAATCGGCTACCGACGAGAAGATGAGCCTATATATCAATATAGAGTATCTCTATTATAGGCTACCTCTTGGCTTTCCAGAAGACGGAAAAGCAAAGGTTACAAAGCTTACCGGGATCTTCTCTGTAATTTTCCATGCTCTTCGGCATTTTACTCCTCGTTTTAGCCGCAGGCGGTCCATAAATGCAGCCGCTCCAGGGGTATCTACCGGTGCTGCGGCAGAACTTAGGGGTATAGAAAAAAACTTTAATGAGCCGGCGGTTACCGCTGGGTGTCCTCTTCCAGGGGCGACAAGCCCTCCTGGTCGGTCATCTGCCCTTCTTCCCTGTCCATGACCGGATCATTGGCACCAGGAACGCTACCCACACCCATCCCCTGAGGGTAGGGCGAACTGCCGGCGTAGTTGTTCAGCCCCATGGGGCCGCTGCCCTGTCTCATATTTCCTGAGGGGGCAAGGCCGGTACCGGTAGTGAAGGGCAATTTGAAATTTCCGGTATTACCGGTGGTGTTAGAGGCAGCGGCACCGCCAGTGCGCTTGCTCATCTCGCGGAAGAGCGAACCAATAGACATATCATTGCCGGAGGTGGGAGCCGGAGTGGCCTGGGCGCCATGGGCCAGCGGTGTGGAGCCCACCGGGTCAAAGCCGGGAATATTGAGAGCATCCGGGCTGAGACTGGAGCCACGAGACGACTCGCGCATCATTTTCTCGATTTTGGCTTCATTAGCCCGCTTGAGGCTCTCTTCCCGCCGTCTCACTTCGGCCAGACTTTTCTCTAAGTTGCTGTAATGGGTCTTCTGCACTTCGGCATCGGCCTTCATTTCCACAAACTTGCTATAGGCAAACCAGGCCCCCACCGAAAGGAAAGTGACCAGCACACCCACCACAAGTTCCAGCCAGCGGAAGCCCGGCTTAGTCTCTTCTTCGCCCTGGAAAACATAGTCGAGTTCTTCCTTCATGTCTTGAGCCGACTGATAGCGCAAGTAAACGTCTTGCTGAGTGGCTCTTTGAACAATCAGGTCGGTGCCTTCGGAAATGTCTTCGTTGGCTTTGGCCGGCGAACAGACCGTGAGAGCGAGGGGCTCCTCACCGGTCAGGAGGAAATGCATGGTGGCGCCGAGGGCATAGATATCGGAACGGGGATCGGCGCCGCCCCAGTACTGTTCAGGCGGTGAATAGCCCTGGGAAACCACATGGGTGTTATCCCCTTCATCCTGGTAGAGTCGGGCGATACCGAAATCGACCAGTTTGACCCGGTCTTTTGTGTCGATCATGATGTTGGAAGGCTTCAGATCGCGGTAAATAACGGGCGGGTCGTTGGAATGCAGATAGCTCAAGACGTCACAAATTTGCCTGGCCCAAATGAGCACCTGCTCTTCGGAGAAGGGCTCCTCGCGCTCTTTCAGCATATCGTGAAGGTTATGACCCTCCACGTACTCCATGACCAGGTAGTAGTCGTCTTGATCTTGGAAGCTATCAAGCACCAGAACGATGTTGGGGTGCTGTAGCTTGGCCAGCACATTGGCTTCCCTCAGGAAAAACTGCTGGGCTTTAGCTTTGTCTTCTTCCCGGAAGAAGTCGTCGCGCAGTTTCTTGACCACGCACTTACGCTTATCAAGGTTGAGGTCACGGGCCAGATATACCGTACCCATGCCGCCCTGACCGAGATAATCAACCACCTGCCAGCGGCCGCGCAGCGTGAAGGGACCATCTCTGCGAGGGTCTCTCTCCGGCATACTTATGTCGCTACCAAATCCACTTGCCATGGCGCTTGCGTCTTCAACGTGCAGTCAGCTACTAAAGCTACTTTAGTATAACAATGATTAATCTTGCTAGAAAGTATTATTTTTAGCCGCGCTTTTCATTGAAGCCGATATTTCAAAGCAAACCGTGCTTGAGCGCCAGTTGCTTGAAGAGCGCGAGGGCCTTTTCATGTTCGGCGGAGAAATCAAAGTCCAACTGACTGCGAAAGTAAGCATCCAGAATCCGGCGGCTCAGTCCGGTGCGGCGCTCCGCTTCTGAAAGCACCGCCGGATACTCCTCACTCAAGCCATGCCGCCAGGTTTCACCAAGAAAAGAGCAAATGGCGGCAAAATCAGCGGGATTTGCCTGCACATAAGATCTTCGCGCCCCCCAGACCCCGAAAACCATGGGCAGTTGATAGAGTCGGCGCCACCACTCGCCCAGATCCACCCGCACCAGCGCTTGAGACTGAAGGGCAGCTCGCTCTTTCAGACGCTCATCCGTGTTGAGGGCAGCATCGCCAATCATGAGCACGGCCTGAAAGCGTTCGTCGAAAGGCTCAGGATCGTTGTCGAAGACGAACTCCGGGCTCAAGCCGAACTCTTCCTTGATGAGCACTTTCAACAAGCAGACGGAAGTGGCGGAGGCATAGGGTACGCCGATCCGACAGCCGGAAAGCTCGCTCAGGGGTCTTTTGCTGAAAAGGAAGACGCTGCCGACTTCATTCTGGCTGGAGATGGAAAGGGTGGGAATGAGCTGGAAGTCGGGACTGGTGAGAAGGAAATGGGCGCTCATGGCCCCAATATCCAGTTCACCCTCTGCATAACGCTTGTTCAATTGCCCGGGATTACCCATTGTCAAAGTCATGGACGCAGGCAAGTTGGCCACCAGGGGCAAGGTGATGGGCAGGCAGTTGACGAAGTCAATCTGACCGAAGACAACCGGCTTCTCAAGCTGAATTCGCTCCAGGATACTAGTGGTGGAAGTCCTGGCAGGTTTGGAAGCGCAAAATTCGAGAGAGTTCGTCATAGAACCCTCAAGTATGCCATCATCAGGTGAAATTGCCAAAATTTACAAACAAAAAAGTGGGAGCGGACCAGATAGAGTTTTAGTATATTTCTTGCGGTCCGGCTCCCTAATTCCATTATGCAGGTCTAATTAAAGTCGTCAAGAGGTAATTTCGTGGTCACGGCAAATAGTGTTCGCGGCGGTCAAATCAGAATGATCGACCTGATACTCGGTAAGCGTCAGGGCAAGAGCCACAACAGGCAGGAAATAGACTTCCTTGTGGGCGGCATCATGGACGGTTCCATCCCGGATTATCAACTCTCGGCCTGGCTCATGGCCGTCTGCTGGCAGGGCATGACGCTGGAAGAAACAGCCTTTCTTACAGACGCCATGTGCAATTCCGGTTCGGTCTTAGACCTTTCCGAACTGGGCTCGGTAGTGGGCGATAAGCACAGTACGGGCGGCGTCGGCGACAAAACCACCCTGGTCTTTGTGCCGCTTCTGGCGGCGGCGGGCATTCCCATGGCTAAGCTGTCCGGACGCGGACTCGGTCATACCGGCGGCACCATCGACAAGTTAGAAGCGATTCCCGGCTTCCAGGTGGATCTGAAAACCAAAGATTTTATCGAGCAGGTCAAGAAAATTGGCATGGCCATTGGCGGGCAGACCGCTGAGTTGGCTCCCGCCGACGGCAAAATTTATGCTCTGCGCGATGTCACAGGCACAGTGGAATCCATTCCCCTCATTGCCGCTTCGGTCATGTCGAAGAAACTGGCTGCCGGAGCCAATTTGATTATTCTCGACGTCAAATGCGGCAAAGGCGCCTTCATGGAAACGGAAGAGAAAGCCAAAGAACTGGCCGCCACCATGGCCAGTGTCGGACGCTTGCTCAAGCGCCCAGTGCTCGCGGTTGTAACCGATATGGAACAGCCGCTGGGCTTCGCCGTGGGGCACACCGTGGAAGTAATCGAAGCTATCGAAACACTCAAGGGCAATGGCCCCGACGACCTGAACGAGCTTTGCATGGAACTGGGCGCCCTGGCCCTTGTGGAAGCAGGCAAGGCTAGCGATAAAGAGCAAGCCCAGGCAATTCTAAAAGAGCTAATCAGCTCCGGCAAAGCCCTCAATGCCTTCGCCAAACTCATCGAGGCCCAGGGTGGAGACAGCCGTGTCTTGACCGACTACAGCCTCATGCCCCATGCTAAACACCAGAAAGCCTATCTGGTGCCCGGTCAGGCCGGAGCGCCCAAATGGCTCGAGCATATCGACGGCCGCAAGGTGGCGGAGGCCGCCAAAGTCATGGGCGCCGGTCGGGTCAAGAAAGGCGATCCGGTAGATCTTGGCGTCGGCATAATCCTGCAGGCCAAGTGCGGCGATGCCCTCAAGGCAGGCGATGCGGCAGCCATTATTAACTACGATACGGACAGTCAGTACGAAGCTGCGGCAGCCAAACTGGCAGAGGCTTTCACCTTTGTCGACAAAGCTGTAGCGAAGTCCAAACTGATCAAAGCATCCATAGCCTGAGAACAACATGGAACCGGTAAAATTTCCCCATGGTGCCGCCGGCTTCAGACTCATCCCTTACGATGTCTTTGATCCGGTCACCAATATGGCCATTGACGAAGCCCTTCTGGAGTTGCACTGCCAGGGCAAAACGCCGCCCACCTTGCGCTTTTATGGATGGGAACCGGCTTCCATAAGCTTTGGTTATTCCCAGCGGGTCTCACCGGATACGGTGGCAAGAATAAAAGCACAGGGGCTGGGCGTGGTGCGCAGACCCACGGGCGGGCGCGCCGTCTTGCACGAAGGGGAGCTGACCTACAGCTTCATCGGCTCCAGTAATCAATCCGAGATCTACGGCGGGCCGCCCCTCAGCTCGTCCATTCAGCAAGCCTACAAACAAATCTGCCAGGCCTTCATAGTGGGTTTAAACAGGATAGACGTGCCGGTGGAACTGGGACGAGCCGATAGTTCTTACAAAAATCACGAGGATTGCTTCGAGGCGACTACCCTGGCCGACCTGCACTACCAGGGCAAAAAGCTGGTAGGCTCAGCCCAGCTTCGGCGCAAGGAAGCGCTTTTACAGCACGGTTCGGTGCTCATAGATCAGGGACAGAACCGCATGGCCGAACTGCTTGGTTTAAAGACGAGAGCAGCCACCAGAGAAGGTGCCGAGGGTGCTCAAGAAAAACGTCATGCCTGTCTCAACGACATCGTGCAGGTGGACCGCACTACCCTTGAGGAAGCCATCGGTTACGGATTCAACAAGGTCTTCGATTGCAAGTTCACGGTCTACGACCTCTCCTTTGAGGAGTGGGAAGTAGTTGACGCCCTCAAATCAAATCTGGAACGCTACCGGCTCTAGACTTTCAAAAGCAGTTTTCAAAAACTATTTAGTTGGTTACTGCTGCCGCTTTGGACGAGGCCACCGCCTCAGTCTCGGATTCCGGCTTGAGACCTTCCTTGCTGCGAGCTTTAGCGATTGCGGCTCGCTCTTTCTTGATTGCTTTTGCAATCTTGCCGAGTTTGCGCAGTTGCCCTTTGGCTTCCAATTGCTCGGTCAAATCGGCATCATGATAGGCTATAAGCTTCCACTCTTTCAGCGCTCTGACCAGCATATCTTCATCTATTTTGCCGTCTGCCTTGCGCAGCATGCCGGTCATGGAGCGAGCCAGCATCACATGGCCTGTGGGATCACCGGGATCAAGTTGCACAGCCTTGGAAATAGCCCGGTAAGCATCTTTGTAGCGACGCTCCAGCAAGCACTGCTCGGCATTGAAGCGCAAGTGGGAAGCTTCCGACATGCGCCCGCTCACACCCCTGCCGAAGAAGGCTGCATTAGGGGCTTCCTGTGAATAAACTTCCTGGTCTCTATCAATGCTGGGCGAAATCACATCGGCTAGGGCCGGACTTACGAACGATAAGCCAAAGACCAGACTGAAGGAAAGCCCTTTCAAGAAAGCCATTAGCCTTCCTCCCTGGGCTTCTCTTCCCCACCGGTGACATCGGTGACATTCACATGCTGACCTGTCTGCAAGTCTGCAATCTCAGCTTCCAGCTCTTTGATGCGCTCTTCGATACGCTCAATCTGCTTCAGTTCTTCCATGACCTTTTCTTGCAGAAGCTTGCCATCGATAGTCTGATTCTCGGCAAAAAGCGTATAGGTGCGCTGCCCAACCGTTTGCAGATGCCTGGTCTTTTCAGTGTTCAAAGACATAACAGTCATCTTCAACTTGGCGGCCTTAGCGGCCTTGTTGGTTTCGTTGGCGGCCTGCTTGGTCACCTCTTTCATCTTGTTAAAGATGTTATCGAATCCAGGACCAGCCATTTTACACCTCTTATCCTAACTAAACTGTGATGGTACCTTCGTCCAAACTGAATTTTTTATGGATGAGCTTGACGGCATCCCTTCCGAATCTAGCAGGCATCAAGACACTCACCCGCATGTCCCCGGTAGCTACCATCTGCACGGGAATAGCGGCCTCGTTGAGAGTCTCGAAGACTCCCGCCACCACTTCCGGGCGATTGGTAAGCCGGCGACCAACCACGGACACTTTAGCAATATCGGTTTCCACCTGCATGAGAGGATTACCCAGGGCCGAAGCCAGAGCCTCGATCAACTGCTGCACTCGGGGCAGGGTGGTTTTCTCGACTGTGAATACCAGTTCGGAAGTAGGCTCGTCTTCGCGTTTGAGCACCATCACCATATCGGTCTGAATGCCCAGTTCGGTCAAACGTGTAAAGAGGGCGGAGACGCCTTCCAAGGGCTTGGTATCACTGATGGGGCTCAACGACTTGAGCTTGAGGACGGCCGAATTCATATCAAGGGCAATACCAGCGATGGTGTACTCCGGCGCCGCTACTCGGTGGGTGATGAGGGTGCCTGGATTTTCCGGCATAAAGGTGGAGCGCACCCTTATCGGCACATGATTATCCATGGCAAGTTCAACGGATCTGGCGTTCATTACCTGGGCTCCCGTAGCAGCTAGTTCCAACATCTCTTCGTAACTGACCGAGGGCAGACAACGAGCCTCGGTAATAATGCGCGGATCGGCGGTATAGACCCCGGCCACATCGGTATAAATATCACAGCGGTCGGCGCCGATAGAGGCAGCCAGAGCCACAGCAGTGGTGTCGGAGCCGCCCCGCCCGAGGGTGGTCAACTCATCGCTCTCGGTCACACCCTGAAAGCCTGCCACAACCGCAATCTCGCCCCTGGCGAGAGTAGCCTCGACCTTATCGGAGCGCACTTCCTGAATGCGTGCCGTACCATGGCGATTCTCGGTGATAATGCCGGCCTGAGCACCGGTGAAAGAACGAGCCACCTGACCAAGGGACTGCAAGGCCATCGTGAACAAAGCAATGGAAACCTGCTCACCGGTGGCAAGCAACATGTCCATTTCCCGTGGGCTGGCGCCGTGAGGATCGGCATAAATCTGCTCGGCCAGACCAATCAAGTGGTCTGTTGTATGCCCCATGGCTGATATTACAGTGGTAACTTCATGCCCTTCCGCTACAGCCGCTGCGGTAATTTCCGCCGCCTTTTTGATCTTTTGCACGTCTGCTACCGACGTGCCGCCAAATTTTTGAACTAGACGAGCCATGCGCTAAGAAAATCTACCGTCTGTCGGAAGCGATAGGCTGGATATACAAAAGCCATCCAGCCGACCTGTAACCCATACTCCATAAGGCTCTCGGGGTCTATTGCACCCTTTTCGAGCCCTTCAATCATAGCTTGTAGGCTGAGGCAATTGTCAGAAGCTGCCCCGAAATTTCTCTAATGGAAGGGAAGACCGCGCGCCCATGAGGCGGCACACCCATTGCCAAGAAGCAAGAAAGGGACAGGCTTGTCAACAGGCTCGTGAGCGTCTTTCCCTACCGAGCCCTGTACTTGAGCCAGCTGGCCGGATAAGCCTGAATCGAGCTCAAATCCAACTCCACAATGCCATTGGGGACGGTATGTTCTTTCACCGTCCACTGCCCATTGCGCAAAACAGGTATTTCTCGCCCGTGATGAGACAGAAAGTACTGCATACTCTTATAACTGCCGCCCTTAGCAGGTTCAGTCAACATTTGCAGCCCGCGATCCATCAAGTAGAAGGGGCTGTGGCTCTCATAGAGACCGCCCAGGGTCTGGCGACTAAGATCTTGATTGTGCTTACCGGCAAACTTATTCCACATAAAATCCACATCGGTACGGCTTTCTTGGAAACGAAGCTACCGCCAACATGCACGGTCTCGATGTCCATGGCTTTCATTATTTGCAGACTTGTATGAAATTCCTTCAAAAGCGCTTCTCGCTCCTTACCCTGTCCAAATTGTCGACTGAATTCAGAAAAACCCATGGGGTAGCGCCCCGGCATGAGCCTGCCTGAAGCACTGAATTCCGGCGTAAATCTGGTGGGCATGGAATCGACATAGGCAGCCTTAAACTGATGCTTAGTGGAGAGTGGTTTGCCGTTTTCAGGATTGAGGGGCACCCGGCCGGTGGCCTGCCTGTAACGCATGAGAGCGTGAGCTTCAGCTTCAATCTCAGCACCCTGTATAGCTTCCGGCAGAGTCTCCTTCTTCACCTGTCTGGCAATGCCCCTTTGAGCCTCATCTAAAGCTTTGCTGCGAACAGCGGTTGCCTCACCCTCACCTAAACTGAAGACAAGATTGGCTGTTTTAGCCTCGGTCTTCAGTTGCGACTTGACCGCGGCTCCGAGAAGCCCCTCGGAAGTTCCTGCCGTTGCCAGGCTGGTCAGGTTACGGCCGCGACTGGCTAGAACCAGGGCTGCTGTGCCCAGTGCGGCTGCGGTAAGCGTCAGCGCCTCACCGGAAGACTCTAGTGAGAACCGGCGCGGGTTGCTATCGCTGTTTGCAGTGTTTTCGAAAACCATGAGCCATTTATAAAAGGACTTGCCGCCGCTGTCACTCAGTAAAATACGTAGCCACAAGAGTGCCACAGCAACAGCTGTTCTCAATCCGTGCAAAGTGATTCGTTCAAGAGCCCTGCGTATTTCCCGCCGGTGTCAACACACCATAGACACAGAAGGCACCTAGTATGAAAGTCGACTCTCCCCTTACTTAGAGAGACGCGAAAATGGATACGGACTTTGACCTGGTGCTGGGAACTCCAATTCCAGAAAACAATGTGGAAAATCCTTCAGCGGCGCTTTACAAGGCTCTTGAAGATAACGATTTGAACAGTGTGATCAAACTTTTGAGAGAGACCGGCTCCTGCAACTGGAACAACCTACTTCCCGATAAAGACTTTCAATTGCAAGATAGTCTGGGTAAATGGCGGCATTTTTCGGTGCACTTGAGCACGGATCAGAAAGACACGGAACTGGAAATACTAGAAAGGATTGAGAGCGGCGTGCTCAGGAACCCTGATATTGCATATCTTCCGCGAGTATCAGTAAAAGACGCTAACTGCATCGAAGACCAGAGTGGTACACCTGGCCAAGAACTCCAGAAAGAAAAATAGGGCACCCCTTGCAAAATTAAGACTCAGGGTCTTTCAAGAAATGCCCCAAACGGCAGGTTATCTGCATGGAAGCTACAGAGGCGTATAAAGGGGTCTGGATGAAACTAAACACTCAGCATGGGCTTTCATGAAAGCAATAGCCAGTTGCCTGGGATCTTCAAACTGATTACTTGGAGCATCGAAAGGGCAACCTACGAGTTGATTGAACTCCTCATCCAACTCTGCCAACCAAGTTTCCGGAATGTCTTGAAGAGACTGCCTGCGCAGCGCCTGATCTTTTGGCACGACACCAAGAGGAAACAGATTGCCGGCTTTCTCTAGAAAAGCAAGCATGGTTGCAGCACCCAAGTCAACCAGAGCGGCTTTCGTTTCTTCAAAGCAACACCCTGAACTATTTTGAAGGTACTGATCGAAGCCGCCGTTCATAACTTCTCTCACCAGCAGTTCAAGAAGATAGAGATTACGGGCTTCTTTCGAAAGTCTATTCAGATCAATACTGGAGCCGTCTGCAAATACAAGGCCGACCATTGTGAGCCAGAGAGCCTCAAGGGGATCGTCGTATTGAAACGCATCTCCGATAAGTTTGCAGTTCCGTACCGCTTTCGGAGAACGGGGCTTGGCGGGTCTTCCAATTTGCTCCATGAGCTTAGCTATGACACCGGCAATCACTCCCACATGGGAATGCGCACGCCGGATTTCTTGGCGAAATCTATGGCTTCATCATAACCGGCATCAACGTGCCTGATCACACCCATGCCGGGGTCGGTGGTGAGAACTCTTTCGAGGCGCTCTCTGGCAGCGTCTGTTCCATCTGCCACAATCACCTGACCGGAGTGCAGTGAATAACCGATACCGACACCACCGCCGTGGTGCAGGGAGACCCAACTGGCGCCGCCCACGGCATTGATTAAGGCATTCAAGTAAACCCAGTCGGCAACGGCATCGCTACCGTCTTTCATGGCTTCAGTTTCCCGGTTGGGTGAGGCCACGGAGCCGGAATCGAGATGGTCTCGACCGATGACGATCGGGGCTTTCACCTTACCGCTCTTGACCAGATCATTCATAATCAGGCCCATTTTCATGCGGTCGCCATAACCGAGCCAGCAAATACGAGCCGGCAAGCCTTGAAACTTGACCCTTTCCGCAGCCAGTTTGATCCAGCGGCAGAGGTCTTTTTCATGGGCAAAGTTATCGAGAATGGCCTGGTCGATTACTTTGATATCCTCTGGATCGCCCGACAGTACAGCCCAGCGGAAGGGACCTTTACCTTCGCAGAAGAGAGGTCTGATATAGGCCGGCACGAAGCCGGGGAAGTTGAAGGCATCTTTGACGCCGTGGTCGAAAGCCACCTGGCGAATATTGTTGCCGTAGTCAAAGGTGACCACGCCGCGCTTCTGGAATTCCAGCATGGCTTCCACATGGCGGGCGATAGCTGCTTCCGAAAGCTTCAAATAGGCTTTGGGATCTTCCTGGCGCAGTTTGGCTGCCGCTTCCAGGGTCATGGGCTCGCCCTTCTCGGTGAGGGGCACATAGCCGTTGAGAGGGTCATGGGCGGAAGTCTGGTCGGTGAGGGCGTCGGGCTTATAACCCAGGGCCAGCATGCGGGGCAGAATATCGGCGGCATTGCCGTGAATACCGATGGAAATAGCCTCGCCTTTTGCTTTCGCCTCATCGGCTAGTTTGAGAGCATGCTCCAGACTGTCGGCACGCACATCCAGATAGCGTGTATCTAAGCGGCGCTGGATGCGGCTGTCATCCACTTCCACGCAAAGGGCCACTCCTTCATTCATGGTGATGGCTAGAGGCTGGGCACCACCCATGCCACCAAGACCGGCGGTCAGTACCACTTTCCCTTTCAGGCTGGCACCGTAGTGCTTGCGCGCCAGAGAGGCAAAAGTCTCGTAGGTACCCTGCAGGATGCCCTGGGTACCGATATAGATCCAGGAGCCGGCGGTCATCTGACCAAACATGGCCAGACCTTTCTTATCTAGTTCGCGGAAATGTTCCCAGGTGGCCCAGTGACCTACCAGATTGGAATTAGCGATGAGAACCCGGGGGGCATTCTCATGACTCTTGAATACACCTACCGGTTTTCCTGATTGGATAAGTAAGGTTTCATCCGACTCCAGGGTTGTAAGTGCTTTGACGATGGCTTTGAAACACTCCCAGTTACGCGCAGCCTTACCGGAGCCGCCGTAGACCACAAGTTCCAGCGGTCTTTCCGCCACATCCGGGTCAAGGTTGTTGAGCAACATGCGCAATGCCGCTTCTTGCACCCAACCCTTGGTATGCAGGGTGGAACCGTGCGGGGCTCGCACTTCAATGGGTTCCTTGCTAGCCAAAATAGTTTTAATCATTTCCTTACCTGGATCAGTACCCGCTCCGGTTTCTTGGATGACACTTGCTTGGCGCGACATAGGGAAAATGCCTCTTTGCTGAGAAAATATGTAAAAATTACAGAGTGACGTGGTTCTATCCCACGGCAATGTCTCCAAATGATATCCAATTTTTGGACTCAGGAGCAAGAATACCAAGGAGATACTCATGGTCAAGGAACTGACTAAGCCCGAAGCTGCGGCCAAAGAGCCGAAGGTCAAAAAGCCCGCGAAGGAGCATGAGACCATTTCGGGCGTGCCGCTCAAGCGAGTTTATGGTCCGGAAGACCTGAAAGACTGGAAGTATGACGAGGCCCTGGCCGATCCGGGTCAGTTCCCTTATACCAGGGGTATCCACGAGGACATGTACCGCGGCAAGGTCTGGACCATGCGGCAATTCGCCGGTTTCGGCGGACCGGAGGAAACCAACCAGCGCTTCAAATACCTTTTGTCTCAAGGACAGACCGGTCTCTCCACGGCTTTCGATCTCCCCACCCTCATGGGCTACGATTCCGACCATCCAAAAGCCCACGGCGAAGTCGGCGTCTGCGGAGTAGCTATCGACTCCCTGGAAGACATTGAGATCCTCTATAAAGATCTCCCCCTCGACAAAGTTTCCACTTCCATGACCATCAATGGTCCGGCCGTGATCATTTACGCTATGTTCCTGGCCAACGCCAAAAAGCGCGGCATCGACTGGAAATACCTGAACGGCACGCTCCAGAATGACATTTTCAAAGAGTACATTGCCCAGAAGACCTATTTGATTCCGCCCCGCCCGGCCCTCAAGCTCATTCAAGACATGATGGTCTTCTGCACCCATAATGTGCCGCGCTGGAATACCATTTCGGTAAGCGGCTATCACATTCGGGAAGCCGGCGCCACTGCCGTGCAGGAGTTGGCCTTCACCCTGGCTGACGGCTTCGCTTATGTAGATGCCGGTATCGAAGCCGGTCTTCAAGTAGATGACTTCGTGCCGAGACTGTCCTTCTTCTTCAATGCCCATATCGACTTCTTTGAAGAAATAGCCAAGTACCGTGCCGCTCGCCGTATCTGGGCCAAACGCATGCGTGACCACTACGGCGCCAAAGACGAACGCTCCCTCAAGTTGCGCTTCCATACTCAGACGGCAGGCTGCAGCCTAACCGCTCCGCAACCGGAAAACAACATTATCCGCACAGCCATCGAAGCCCTGGCCGGAGTTCTGGGCGGCACCCAGTCGCTGCACACAAACTCCATGGATGAAGTGCTTGGCTTACCCACGGAGAAAGCCGCCCATATCGCGTTGCGCACCCAGCAAATAATCGCCTATGAAACCGGAGTAACCAACGTAGTTGATCCCCTGGCCGGGTCTTACTTCGTAGAATGGCTCACCGATGAAATGGAGCGCGGCGCCAACCAGTACTTCAAACAAATTGATGAGATTGGCGGAGTAATTGCAGGCATCGAGAAAGGCTTTTTCATGAAAGAAATCGCCGACTCCGCCTACCGCTTCGAGCAGAAAATGCAATCCGGCGACCGTACCTTTGTGGGTCTGACCGGCTTCAAAGAAGAGGCACCCGGCTCGAAAATCGAGATTCTCAAAATTGGCGGCGAATATGAAGCCCGTCAAAGAGAGCGCATAAAATCCATTAAGGAACGTCGCGATCAAGAAAAAGTGACGAACACTCTGGAAGCTCTCAAGACAGCCATGAGAACCGGCGAGAATGCCTTCCCTCATTTGATTGAAGCGGTTGAATCCTATGCCACTCTGGGCGAAATTTGTGATGCCATGAGAGAGGTATGGGGAGCATACAGAGAGACGGCGGTGCTCTAGTCAGCAGGGCCGGTCTCAAGCCCGGACAACTACGTTTCCGATTGAAGGACTTGCACGTGGTGAATACTAAGCTGTCAGTCTCATTAGCCGGTAGCCTTCTTTGCCTGGCCCTTTCAATCAACCTGCCGGCCTTTGCCGGTAAGTTGGAAGATGCCGTCAAGTTGTACAACAACAAGCAGTACCGCGAAGCCTTGCCCATCCTGGAGGGACAGGTCAAGGCTAATCCGGCGGATGCCTACGCTGCTTACTATGCAGCCCTTGCCTATCAGCAACTGGGCAATATGAATTCGGCCAGGTACTACTACAAGATAGTGGCCGCGGTCAGCCCCACAAGCCAGATAGGCAGCTACGCCAAGACTATTTTGTCCAAAATCGAACCCGGTTTCTCAAGCGGTGCCTCGGCTTCCACCAAAACAGCCCCTGACACCGGGAGCAGCAGGACCACTGCCTCTGCAGGGAGTTCGGCGACCATTGATCCAAGCCTGCCCAAGGAGTGCGACGTGCGCTGCCGCAAGGAGCATGGAGCGGTAGTCGTGACGCCATCCTTGAACGGCAGACCTATTGACATGGTCTTTGACACCGGCGCACCGGGAGTGGTGCTAGGCAAGGAGCAATTGGAAGCGCTAGGAATCAAAGCACCGGGCGGAGCAGCAACTGGGCAAAGTGGTGGTGCAGCCAACAGTTCGCTCCAGGACTACTGGGTGATGAACGCCAAAGTAAAGCTGGGTCCGATTGAGAAAGAGATGCCCATCAAGATTCTAGATACTAATCATGCCTCACCCCTTCTGGGGCAATCCTTCTTCAAAGAATTCGACTACACAATCGACCAGGGCGCCGGCAATATACACTTCAGACAGAAAGCACTGGGGGGAGGTGCTAAGGACAGAAACGCCTACAGTGTTCCTTTTGAATTTCTGGGAGAGAAATACGGCAATCGCATCGTGGTGACAATCGAAATTAATGGACGCCCGGCCAGGGTCATGTTTGATACCGGCAATAGTGCCAATGCTCTCAAGTTCCATACGCCCAGACAGGTGGAAAAGTACGGCTTAAAAATTCCCGATGACGCAGAAATCGGCTACACCACAGGCGTTTCAGGTAGTGGACGGGTGCGGATATTCACTGTGGGCAGAGTCAAACTAGGTCCCATAGATGAGATGAATGTATCCTGTGCCGTCAATGACGATGGTCATGACGGTACTTTACCGCTACTTGGCGAGCCGTTCTGGAAAAACTATCAATACACCATCGACATGAATACCAAGCAAATTCACTTCGTAAGACGCTAGGTACCCAATGAACAAGCGAACCGGGGCTTTGGAACTGCTTATGCTAACAGGCTGCCTGGCCGGCTTTACCGGTATTGAGGCAGCTCTGGCCCAGGGCGGCACTCTCAGCCCTCAGCAAGGGCAGCAGACAGGCACCCAGGACAGGAATTTCCAATACGGAGCGCAGTGCCTGCACGCCGGTCGCTACCGGGATGCCCAATACTATCTGGAGATTTACACAAAACGGGTGCCGACAGACTGGCAGGCCCAGTATTACCTGGCCCTATGCCGACTGAAGCTTGGAAAAAAAGAAGAAGCCGCAAAACTCTATAAGGAAGTTGCTCTCAACTGCCTGGAAAAACCAATCGGACTGAGCGCCGTAACTGCCCTCAAGCATCTGGATCCTGACTGGGTAACAGCCAATATTGCCATGGTAAAGAAGATCGGCAACGTCACCGTACCTGTGAAAGAAAAAGCCACCCCGGTCAGACCCACACACTCTTCCTCGACCGCAAAGACACCGCCCTCGCAAGGTCTACCAAGAGAAACAAGGGTGCATTTCGAGCCCGGTGCAAGGGGCATCAAACTGAAGGCGGAAATAAACGGCCGACCGGTGGAGATGCTCTTTGACACAGGCGCGGCCGGAGTCTGTCTCAGTAAGGAGCAACTATCGGATTTGGGTATTAGACCGCCGGAAGGTCCGCACTTAGGTTTAACCGGCGGCTCCGCCAACGATTCATCGATAAAATACTGGCGCATGAAAGCCGACGTCAAAGTCGGCAATATTATGCGCAAAGATACAGAAATAACCGTGCTCGAATCAAATGCCGATATGCCGCTTCTGGGGCAGTCCTTCTTCAAAGACTTCGACTACACAATAGATCAAAACGCCGGCAACATCGAATTCAAGTTAAAGGCCAGCCCCGATCCACTGAATCGTGCTGCTTATCAAGTGCCTTTCGAGTTCAGCGAACGAGGAAATCGTATCCTCGTCATGCTGGAAGTAAACGAGCAACTGGTGAAGGTCATATTCGATACGGGCAACACGGCATCAGCACTTTCTTTCAGTGGACAGGCTCAGCTCAAAGAAGCCGGCATCACCCTGCCCACCGACTTAAAAACCACAAGCATGCGCGGCGTCAGCGGTTCCGGATATTGCAAGGTCTTCACCATTCACAAGTTGCGCCTCGGTCCCATTGAAAGACAGGACGTAGAGGCAACAGTGAACGAGCGAGAATCAGCTCTGGAAGCACCACTTTTGGGTCAGCCTTTCTGGACCGACTGGCAGTACACCATAGACATGAAGCGCAAAATGATTGAATTCGTGCGTCGCAAATAAAGCTATTTAATCAACTGCATATACGATAAAGCCAGCACGCCAAGGCCAAAGATGAGGCGATAAATGACGAAGATCCAGGAGCTGTGCTGTTGCAGGTAGCGAATCAACCAGGCAATGGCCAGATAACTGACAATGGTGGAAGATAGAAGTCCGGCCGCCAGGCTGCCAATGCCCTCACCGCTCAGACCTGTCTCAAACATGCTTTTCAACTCCAGCATGCCGGAGAGAAAAATTGCCGGCACCCCGAGCAGGAAGCTAAACCTGGCAGCATCAGCTCGTTTCAGACCAATCAACATGGCCACAGTAAGGGTGGAACCGCTGCGTGAGCAACCGGGGATAAGAGCCATAGCCTGGCCTAGCCCCACTAGAAGTCCGTCTCTGACGCCCATTTGATCCAGCACGCGCGTATGCTTACCCAGTTTCTCGGCAGCAATCAAAGCCAATCCCATAAAAATTGCAGCGCAGCCTATTACCGTAAGGGAGCGAAAGGGTCCGTCATTTTGTTCGAGCAGATGCTTCAGCAGAAGCCCCACGACACACACCGGCATAGTGCCGATAATAATTGCTCCGGCCAGACGCAAATCGCGGCTGCCAAAATCCTTTTCTATCAACGCCTTAAGAGAGCCGAAGGCAATCTGAAAGATATCTTTGTAGAAGTAGGCCAGAACAGCAATCAAAGAACCAAGCTGGATGACGGCGCTGTAAGCCACACCGGGATCTTGCCAGTGTAAAAGGGAGGGCACCACGCGCAAATGGGCGGTGGAGCTTATGGGTAAAAACTCTGTCAATCCCTGCACTATACCAAGCACTATGGCTTCTACCAGAGATATGGAGCCGGCGGCGGCATTTATATGTTCTTCCAAAGCTTCTACCAGAGAGGGACTGACTTATGTTAGCACCCGGCAGTCAACCTCATAAGAGAGAGGAAACGGCTCAGACACTATCTTTCAGCTCGGCAATAGAGGCCCGGTAGATATCCGATTTACCGATAGAAAAGTATTCAGCGGCTAATGCTGCCGCTTTTGACAATTTAAGCCCGTGGGCAAGGTTTCGCTTCACATGTTCTAAAACTTCCTGCCTCTGGCTCTCTACGGTCTGCCAGTCGCTATAGTCGGTGCTGGAAGCCGATGCCCCTTCAAGCACCAGCACCAACTCGCCGCGGGGCTCAAGCTCTTCATATTTGGCAGATAGCTCCGAAAGAGGCAGGCGCACAAACTCCTCATAGAACTTGGTCAGTTCTCTAGCCAGACAGGCGCGCCGGTCTCCCAGTACCTGCAACATGAGCTTCAAGGTCGTAGCCAGTTTATGAGGAGAGACATAGAAGACGAGAGTGCGCGTTTCTCCTTTCAACCTGGCCAGTTTCTCAATAATGAGGCTCTCTTTGTCGGGCAGAAAGCCCTCGAAGGCAAAGGAGGAAAGGTCGAAGCCGCTCGCCACAAGGGCCAGGACAAAGGCCGTGGGACCAGCGATGGGGATTATCTCCATATTAAGCTCGATAGCCTTCTCAATGAGAGGCTCCCCTGGATCACTAATCAAGGGCATACCGGCATCACTTAAAAGCCCCACCGAGGCATTGTCGGATGCCGCCTTTTCAAGGGCCCGTAAGCGCTCGTGCTCATTGTGTTTGTGGCAACTAAGCATGGGCACGCTTAAACCCAGGTGGTTGAGCAGTTTTATGCTCACTCTCGTATCTTCAACAAATATCAGGCTGCAACCCCTTAGAGCATTAATTACCCTCTGAGATATATCTTCCAGATTTCCTATCGGCGTGCCGATTATGAACAACTTTCCCGACAACTTGATAACTCCCCTTAGCCTTTCTGTAGAAAACCTTGCCAAGGCTGAAACGCAACACATCTGGCACGTTAGAGCATTTTATCTTTCAATCGGCTTAAGGAGTTCCCCCCTGACAAGAAGAGTTTTCTACAGGTTTTCTACACCTGTATGTAATTTAATTGGCTAACTTAAGCTGAAAACCTTGCTTGCGAAAAGGATTGTCGCTCCCATCGATTGAAAGAGCCTTTACAAATTTCGAGACGCCTCTCATATGATTAGAAACGGCTCCAGCTCAAGCTTTAAATCGCACACGAGAGCGCACACGGCTCCAGGAGCGACTTTGCACAGTTTTCAATAACGAGAAAATGATCTTGCCTTCTTTCCTGACTCAAAAACAAGTAACAGACAAAATCCCGATTAATAAGAAACAGGCATAAGCGCATATACGAAAGGAGCGTGCGAGCTTAGGCCTTTCAGACATATAAGAAGGCAAGTATGGCAACGCTGCTTGAGACTGTATATCATCTGGATGGCTTGTCTTTTTGTGGTCAGTAGGCTCCAACTATAGACAGCTGCATTGAGTCGGCAAGTCGGCTTCTGATAAATAGGAAGTGCAACCATTCAAGTTCTACCAAGCAATTCCCTGCTGCAAAATAATGTAAGAGCCCTTGTTCTCGCCCTGGTAGTGGCCCCCTTCTGGTGGGCAGGCACAAGCGCCCCCGCTCTTGCCGCCGGTCCGAACCCTATAAAACGTGCGAGGGAAGCGGGCGCCGGTCAGATAGCCAGAGCCCGGGCCGTGCTGTCGGAGAAACCACCATTTGTAATCCGCGACAAGTGGGCCGTTTTGGTAGGAGTATCCCGCTACAACGATCCATCTATTAATGGCAGTGCCTCTGCGGCCCGGAACGTTCTCACCCTCACCAAGACTTTAATAGATCCCGAATGTGGCCGCTTCGCCCCGGATCACGTACTTGTAGTTACGGACGGCCATGCCACCAAAGAGAGCCTGGCCCGCGCCACTTATCAGGACTGGCTAATTAAAAAAGCCCTGCCCTCCCATCTGATTCTCATCTATCTGGCTCTCAAAGTAATTGCCAGCGATGACGGCACTGATCTATTGCTATTGCCTGCCGATGCTAGTTTAAAAGACAAAGAGCTGACCTCGGTTTCACTGAGCGGCATGCTGCAAGAAATCAAACGCCGCACCCAGAGCAAAAACATAGTGCTACTTCTTGATGCCACCACCCAGGACGGTAAATCTGCCGCTGCACAGCTAGCCACCATTGCCAGGCAAACCGGCATCACTTTGCTGAGCGCCGACGCCGGTCTGGCAGCGTCCGCCACCGATGACTTCAGTAAAAACTCCCTCTTCGCCCTTTATTTGACCGAGGGCATCAAAACCGGTGCCGGTCAGATGCCCATCGAAAGCATTGCCGGCTATGTCTCGGAAGTGATAGCGAAAGCGCCGCCGGCCCAGAAGCTCTTACAGAAACCGCTTTACCTGGCCGGGGAAGAACCGGAGTTGGTCAAGCAGCCCCTCGGTCTCAAAATCAAGCTTCCCTTTGATCCCAAAAACGTCAAAGTGGGGCATCCCCTCGATACCCTGGCAGAGAAAAGACCAGACCTGGCAGCGGGGCTGAGCGCGAACTTCAAAGCCCCCCTGGAAGATAAGAGAAAACCTCAGACCCTTCAGGAACTGGACCGCAAGAAGGAAGAAGCCGAGGCCGCAGCCGACAACGACGACGACGATGACGCCGGGGCCGAGCAGGTGGACTTCGAAGGCTATATGAAAGATATGAAGAAGTCCATACAAGCCAAGTGGCAGCCACCCAGGGGTATCGCTCAAAAGACAATAGTGGCCGTTTTCTCTATACAAAGGAACGGCAATATTGTGGAAGCCGACATTGTGGAGAGTTCCGGAGACGCAGGCATCGACCAGGCCGCCATGAAAGCCCTCAAGGACGCCTCCCCCCTCGCTCCACTGCCCAAAGGCGCCCCCGCCCACGTGCAGGTGCGCTACAAGTTCGACTGGAAAGTGAGTCAGTAATAGTCCTGGTTGTCAAGCGCCGCAGACAGACACATCCCTTCCACGGCAGATAAAATACGCCACGCCGACTCCCGTAAATTCAGGGTTTCCAGGTTTATTTCCGGGCGCCTACGTAGAAACCACATTGACGATCGCATTAACGAAGCGTAATCTCAATAACAGGTGAACTGCACCTAACCAAAACCAGTTACTAACAATTTAAAAGCAATCCCCAAAACAAGACCACTGGTCTTCTACTTCTATAAGGCGAAGGATTCAAATCATGGCACGTGATATTGACGACGAAAAACCAGTTCAAAAGATAGAGCAGGCTCAACCACAGGCTGAAAAGCATGAGCCCCTCAACTTACTCGACCTGACTCAGGCCGGCGCCGACCAGAGCCTTGCCAAGAATACCGACAAGTCGCGTGAGATTCCCAATGCCGTGCAAGAACATGTGGCAGGGCTCAGCGAAAACATGAACAAGTACATGGAAAAACTCCAGGGAGCCAACCCTGAAGATATGGCTCACTACAAGCAAGGTCTGAAAGACACCCTCGCTTATATGGCCGATCCAAACAGCAAATGGTGCGGCGGTGGCGCATACAGCCACGAGCAAGTGCAACAGCTGAGCAAGTCCCTTGATAAGAACTAGAGCCTGCTCCAAGTCAATCTATCGCGAGAGCCGCCCGGTGCGGCTCTCTTTCTTTAACCAGAGTTTATTAAGCTCTTGAAAAACTACAGGGCTGCTTTTCCTGGCATAAAGGATGCATATGCTACTATGACATGCGTATTGTCATTTCAAGGAATTGGCGGAAAACAGTCGTGCCTAACATCAAGTCAGCAATTAAGAGAGTCGAAGTAGCAGAGCGTAATCGCGATCGCAATCGTTTCTGGAAATCAAACATCCGCACCGCCAGCAATCGTGTGGAAGAGAATTTGGATGAAGGCAAAGCTACCGAAGCTGCTGATGCCATCAAAAAGGTCTTCTCCGTCATCGACAGAGCGGTGACCAAAGGCGTTCTGCACAAAAACACTGCAGCCAGACGCAAAGCCAGATTGTATGCCCGCCTTGTTAAGGCCGGCGCCAAGAAGTAAGAAGCAAGCAAAATCTTATGAAAGTGACAGACGGAGGGCTCTTCCGTCTGTTTCTTTTTGCCTGGATACAGGCTATAGTTTAGCTGTTTTGTCCTTATTCTCTACAAAAGCCGGTCTCTATGCCGTTTGTAGCGATATTAGATATAAGCCCTATATGTAAGTTGGAACCGTCGGTAAAGGCAGTGGCAGCACGGAAATCAGTCCTGAAGGAGAAGCTAAGTCTTGGAACTCAATGTAAACGTCAAAACAGCTTTCCCGGAAGGCATCAGCACCACGGCTAAACCAGACCAGGCTCGGAGATCTATGAATTTGAAAGACCTCAAGGGAAGCGTGCACTTCGCCGGCATAGGCGGCATCGGCATGTCGGCCCTGGCTAGAATTCTTCTCAACAGGGGCTACAACGTCTCCGGTTCCGACAAGCAAGAAAGCCCCATCACCGATGAATTGAAGGCTCTGGGAGCCAGGATTTGCATCGGTCACCAGAAAGAAAACATGGATGGCGCCGGCGCTCTCATTATTTCCACAGCCATAGTAGACGGCAATCCGGAACTTGCCGCAGCCCGAGAGAAGAACCTGCCCATTTATCACCGCTCAGATATGCTCAACTATCTGGCTCGCGAAGACAAACTCATTTCAGTCACCGGCACCCACGGCAAAACCACCACCACAGCACTGGTGGGGCAAGTCTTGCTGGAATGCGGGCTAGATCCTTCCATCGTAGTAGGCGGTATCTTCCACCACATCGGCGCCAACTCCCGCACCGGCAAGGGCGGTTACTTCGTAGCTGAGTCTGATGAATCGGACGGCACCCACGTAAAGTCTCACTCTTTCGCTTCCGTGATAACCAATATCGAACCGGATCACCTGGAAAACTATCCGGGCGGCATGAAAGAAATACTGGCTTCCATGGAAACCTTCGTTACCAACACCGAAGAATTCTGCCTGGTCTGCACCGATGATGGTGGCGTCAAGCAATTGCTCTCGGTTCTTGCCGAAGACAACTTGAAGAAAATTGTCAGCTACGGCAAGTACAAAGAAGGCATGGCTGCGGACGAACAGCCTACCTATAGCTTCAAAAGTCTGCCTGGCTTCGACATGCTCGTTTTCAAAGGCGGCAAAGAACTGGGCAAAGTCAGCCTGAGAGTACCGGGCGACCATAACCGCTACAATGCCACCGCCGCCATAGCTCTGGCCATGGAACTATCTAAGAGCTTCAGCGACGCCGCCCGAGCAATTTCAGAATTCAGAGGCGTCGACAGACGTTTTCAACTTATCGGTCAGGTAGGCGATCTACTGGTGGTGGACGATTACGCTCACCATCCCACGGAAGTGGCCGCCCTCCTGAAAGCCGCTCAGGAATTCAAGAAAGTAGAGCGCTCCGGCAAAGGTCGCGTCGTCTGCATCTTCCAACCCCACCAACCGGGGCGCCTGAGAGATCTCTGGCAAGAGTTCACCACTGCCTTCGATCAAGCCGACCTGGCCTTTGTCTCGGACATCTACATCGCCCGCGGCGGCGCCATCGAGGGCATCAGCAGCGAAACTTTCGTCAAATCGGTAAAAAACAGCCACACTCACTACCTGCCCGGTCTGGTGCATGACCTTGCTAAGAACCTCAAACCTTCCTTACAGGAAGGCGATCTCGTGCTGACGGTGGGCGCCGGTGATATAACGAAAGTGGGTCCCGAACTGGTAGAACTCCTGCAAAAGGAGGGACTATGACCAATCTTCCGCATACCTTCAGTAGTAATCTAGGGGCAGCCTTGAGTTCTGATAACGACACGGCAAAGATGGAAGCAATAGATAATGCGCCGCTGGCGCGCTATACCACCCTGCGCATCGGTGGTAACGCCGACCGGCTCTACCAGCCTGAATCGGTGGAAGAACTGGCTACTCTCATCAAGAAACTGAGCAGTGAAGGTGCGCCCTGGTACGTTATAGGGGGCGGCTCCAACCTGCTTATATCTTCCGAGGGCGTGCGGGGCAACGTGATCCGAACCACTGGGCTGACCGGCATCAAAATTCTTGCCCCCGGACTGCTCTACGCCGAAGCCGGAGCGCGTCTGCCACACCTGGCTAAGCACGCCGCCCAGCAGGGTCTTGCCGGTCTGGAGTTTGCCGTGGGCATACCCGGCACTGTGGGCGGTGCGGTAATAATGAATGCCGGCGCGCACGGCAGTTCCATTTCAGCCATCCTTGAAACGGCCCAGATCCTCGACACCCAAACCGGCATCATATCCGAGCAGAGCAATCAAGATTTAGCCTTCCAGTACCGCCGCTGCGCCCTTGATCCGGCCCGGCACGTGGTACTCTCCGCCGTCTTCCGCCTGCCCCAGGACAAGCCCGAAGATATTGAAGCCCGCACCAAACATAACGAAGAATACCGCCTGAAAACACAGCCCATAGGCTTCCCCAATGCCGGCAGCACCTTCAAAAATCCGCTGCCCGACAAGAGCGCCGGCTTCCTTTTGGATCAAGCCGGTGTCAAAGACATGAAAGTAGGCAGCGCCGCAGTTTCCACCCTGCATGCCAATTTCGTGGTCAACCTGGGCAACGCCACATCCAAAGACGTGACGGCCCTTTTAAAACAAATGCAGCAAACCGTAGCCGAAAAATTCAACATCGACCTGACGCCCGAATGGAAAACCATGGGCACCTTTAGCGAAGAAGAGCTTGCCATCTGGAGGAAGAAGAAGTGAAGCCATCCCAAAAGATCACCAGAGAAACCAGGATTGGCGTTCTCTACGGCGGCTTGTCCAACGAACGGGAAGTCTCTCTGCGCTCCGGCAGTAACTGCTTCAACGCCCTCAAGCGCCTTGGTTACGAAAACACCGTCCTGATAGATGTAAGCGAAAATCTCGTCAACGACATCAAGCTCAACCAGGTGGAAATAGCCTTCCTATGCCTGCACGGACGCTATGGCGAAGACGGCACTGTGCAAGGCTTATTGGAGTTGCTGAAAGTGCCTTATACCGGCTCCGGCGTGCTCTCCTCCGCCCTTTCCATGAACAAGCCCCTCACCAAAAAGGTGCTGCAGGCGCAAGATCTGCCCTTCCCCAGAAGCTATGTCATCCAAGAAAACGACGGACAAGACCTGGGCGAGTTTCTCAAGAGTCTACCCAAGCCCCCGGTCATGGTCAAACCCTTGAACGAAGGCTCATCGGTAGGTGTGCATAAAATCGACGAAGAAGGCAAACTGGCCGGCTGCGTAGAAGCTACCCTGAAAGAATTCGGCGGCGCCATCGTAGAAAACTATGTTTCCGGTCAGGAAATCACAATCGGCGTGCTGGAAGTAGACACCGCCAAAGCTAACGGCAATGGCAACGGAAACGGAAACGGAAACGGCAAGAGCAGTCACAAAGTAGAGCTGGTGGCGCTGCCCATCCTGGAACTCATACCCAAGTCGAAAGCCGGCTTCTATGACTACGAAGCCAAATACACCAAGGGTATGACCGAATTCGTGCTGCCGGCTAAACTTTCAGAAGAAAGAACAAAAGAAGCGCAGGAACTGGCCAAAAAGACCTTCCGGGCCCTCAACTGCAGCGGTTACGCCCGTGTCGATATGATCGCCGGCACCGACGGCAAGACCTACATTCTGGAAGTGAACACCCTGCCTGGTATGACCGATACCTCCGACCTTCCGGCCATGGCCGAAGTGGCCGGTATCAGCTATGACGCCCTGGTGGAAAAAATCCTGGTCTCCGCCGGCCTCGATAAATAAACCGCCAGAGTACTCTGGTTCTCGACCAACCCGGGGCATTAATCAACCTGGGTCGCTAATCAGCCAGGCTCATTAATCAGCCTGGGTCATCTACCAACCTGGGGCATCAATCAACTCAGGGCAGCAGTCTGTCCAAAAACTCTTCAGCCTGGATATACATCCTTACTCTGGCTGGGAGATTACCATGGCATCCGATTTTTCTTTAAGTATGGACCGCATCGATCAGTTCATACCGGACAAGACAACCTTCAAACTAGCCGGTGAAGCCGTAGCTGCCCTTGGTGATGTAGGTCTGGTACGTCAAATCGGCAAAAGTCTCGGATTGACCGACGGTCTGCCCTCCCTCAGCCTGGAAGAACTGGGCGGCGACAAAGTCAACGTCAGAGAAGGACGGTCCGACAAACTCGTAGGCGATGGCGCCGGCCGCGAAGTCAACCTGGTCAGCCGCCAGTCCATCAGCAAAAATCAAGAAGAATTGACCGTACACGCCGGCGGCCGCGAAATAAAATCGCTGGTGCTTCTGCCCGACAATTACGACCCCAGTAAAAAATACACTACAATCGTCGCCCTCCATGGCTTTACCGCCAATGCTAAGGGCTTTGCCGAAAGCATCGATGCCGAGAGAATGCGGAGCCAGGGAGCCATCGTCATTTTGCCGGAAGCCTCCCGCAACAAAATCGGACTGAGAGAATGGCAGGGCATAGGCGGTCAAAATATCACCCCTGGTATCGCCACTGGTGATGACGGTAAAAAAATCAATGACACACAAGCCATTCTCGGCACCCTGGCCATCGCCAAGAAGCAATACGGCATCGACCCCAAAGACCTCAACATGCTAGCCTTCTCCCAGGGCGTAGCCTTCGCCTTCGACGTCGCCGACAGGCTCGACAAACAAGAACCTGGCGCCGTCAAACGACTCTTCGCCGCCACCGGCACCGTACCCAATGCTGAAAACCTCAGCCTCAAGGGCACCGAAATAGTTCACTACGAACCCAAGCGCCGCAACTATGTGCAGAAAGCCTGGAACTTCATTCAAGACAACCCATCTGCTGATGAATTCATGAGCCAGATCGAAAAGAACAAAGGCTGCCGCACCCTTAACAAAGAAAACTCAGATAAGCTTTCCACTACTAACTTTACGTGCACCGACGGCACCACCCTTACCACCCATGTAGACAGGCGAGGCGGCCATGCCTTCCCCGGCCAGCCGGAAGCGAGAGACTTCGCCATCGTAGGCAGAGGGTCCAGAGCTTCGGTCAAACTTTCCGTAGCACTGCTCGAAGATCTTGTCGGCAACCGCAAGATCTAAGACCTGGTGAAATGAGTCGCCTCACCTGATTATTATCAGTCCTTGCGTCCGCCCAGCCAGCCGAAGAGCTTGCTGAAGATGCCCCGTTCTTCCGTCTTCTTCAAATCTCGAACCGAGCGCAATGAGCCTTTTGAATTGCGCGCGTCGTCGCGATTGCCGGTGACCTTCTGAACCTTACCGGAAGAGACCTTTTGTAATTTACTGGAAGATACCTGTTGAACTTTGCTTGATGTAAGCCGCTGGTTCCTGGGATTGGTAGTGCCGCCCTCCCGGTTGATACCGCGCAAGCGATCGAAGGTACCGGAGCCATTTTCCTCCGGTGAATTGCGCCTCTTGCGCTCGTTGTCCTGCTCAAATTTGAGAGCGGACGCGGCCGCCTTCATGCCCGACTTCATAATGCGCTGAGAAATAAACTGTTCTTCTCTGGTAGTAGTAATGGTGCGAGCTTTGAATACTTCGTCGGGTATCTCGAATTCCGGATGCAACTCTTGATAGCAGCGGTACAGCAAATGCCGCACATGCCTGGCCGACGGCGGTCTTTCATCTATGGCATGGCTGGTCATCTGCTTCACCAGCGCATCGAGGGAAGGCAAAACATCGGGCTTATGCTGACTGACCGTGGTGGGCGTGAGCGGCTTGGGCCGCGTACCGGTAAGCAAATGCCCGAGGGTAGCACCGAGTGCGTAAATATCGCTTCTCGTTTCCGGCTTACCAAAGTACTGCTCAGGCGGCGAATAGCCGGCAGTAACCACCCTCGTAGCGGACTCTTTGGGCATGAAGTTGCGAGCAATACCAAAGTCGATGAAAACGATCTGCCCTTCCGGCGTCAACATCAAGTTGGAAGGCTTCAAGTCGCGATAAATTATCGGCGGATCTTGATCGTGCAAATACTCGAGCACTTCACAAATTTGAATGCCGACTTTGACGGCATCATCATCGTTAAACGGACCAAAGTCGTTGATTACCGTCTCCAGTGAACTGCCCGGCACGTAATCCATGACCAGGTAATACTTGCCTTCCTCGGTAAAGTAGTGGTCGTGAAAACGCACCACGCCCGGGTGATTGAGGCGCTGCAACATAGCCGCTTCCCGGCGAAACAGCCTTATGGCTTCTGCCTTTTCATCGGGATCGGAAAAGGTACTGGATAAGTGTTTCACTACCCTGAAAGCATCGTCGCTATAGAGGTCTTGAGCGAGATAAATGACGCCCATACCGCCAGTGCCAAGCATCTGCAGCCAGCGGTAGCGCTTGAACCAGGGATCGTCTGAGGATTGGGACAAAAGGAGTCTCCTAACTTACATATTCTATGTTCCCGCAAATTCGTTATTAAACGCCCAAATCAAGGAATATGCCTGATTTTGCAAAGCTTTTACTCTTGACATTATTGAAAAATCGGCTCGCAGTTTCTGCACATTTTGTGCATGCCTGACCCTGCTTGAGGTTTAGGCACCATACACAATTATGTTGACATACGTCTGTATGGGTGGTAATTTATAAGAGTCTCCCCCAACCAAGTAAATCGCAACAAGCAATATGTAACCACAAACTGCATGAGCTTGTTTGAAGTGCCAAATACACGGGAGGTCGCGTTATGAGCCTTGCGAACGTTTCACTGGTTGGGAATCTTGTTAAAGCACCAGAAAGGATTGAATTTTCGAGTGGAAGGGTTAAAACCACAATGGTTGTTGCAGTTAACAGCTTTGTCCGGTCAACGGGCAAGACCGACAAAGCCTGCGACTTCTATAAGGTCGAGACCTGGGGAAAGCTGGCCGAGCTAGCCGCCCGGTGCCTCTCCAAAGGCAACCAGATTACAGTCACGGGCAGACTGATTCTGGATCACTGGACGGATAGACAGGGTCTCAATCGCATCACTCCTGTGGTTGAGGCCAGTCAGCTCTCCCTCCCCCCAAAGGGGAAAAAATCTAATTCCTCCTCAGGGTCCGGGCAAGACCCTGAGGGAGAAGTAGATTCAGCCGCGGCTTTGCCGGAAGACATTTTCGATGGCACCACCGAGGTTCCCTTTGGCTAGATTGCCTTTAGCTAGATATCCTTCAACTAGATTCTCTTTCACTAACAAGTAGACACAGTTTTTCCCGCCACCACACAACACGAGAAGAAGAAAGAGAGGGAAAGGTCCGCAAGGTCCTTCCCTTTTCTTCTTTTTGATCTTGCGGAAGAAAGATAACCATGGATATTTTGCAGATGCCAAGATAAATCGATTGGAGAATTGTCTGAAATGCAACCGCAAATTACCAGAGGCGAATCTGAGACGCTTGAATTCAAGCGCTCCTTTGGCGCAGAGGCGATAGAGAGCTTGTGTGCATTTGCCAACGCCGATGGAGGCACTGTCTTGATTGGTGTGGACGAGCCGTTAAAACTCGTGGCGGAACAAAACATCGGGCGTTTCCCGCTGGCAGTACTTGGAGGCACGGATTAATTTCCATAACGTCGAGGAGATCATCTCGTTCATCCGGGACAAGCAAGACCCAGTAATGTCATTCGTATTCAACCGGGAAGGTATAGTAGTCGGCTCGACCACACAAGCAAATCGAGAGGAATTGACTGTCGAAGTATATCGGTTGCCTGTCTACGGTGACATTCCGAATTTAAGAGGAGCGGCCGCTTATACAATAGACCGAGCGAAACTGCGGTAGATGATTAGAAAACATTGACAGGCTCTAAGGCTGATAAGGCCAATGCATCTTTTTGTGCGCCCTGGCTCAATGTTGTAGGATCGGTCCATGTCAACTAAAGCATCAGTTAATCTCTATTGTCTAATTGCCAGGGAATCACCCACGGCAGTTGTAATCCGGCGCGGTCCCACCAATCGGGCGCAGTTACTGAGTTGGGATCTGACCAATGACCTCTTCGACAAGGGACAATGGTTTAAGGGCCGTATTTACGAGCATCATTGTGATCTTTCGCCATCAGGTCGATATTTAGTCTACTGGGCCGGCAATCACAAGGCACCCTATTACCACTGGACCGCAGTGAGCAGACCTCCTTATCTGACAGCGCTATCATTGTGGCCTAATCATGGTTCGATCGGCGGTGGCCTTTTCGATAGCGAAAATCATCTATTGCTTACGTATCTGTCGAAACGAAAAGCCAACGGACTCCCCATGCCGAAGGACTTTAACGTCCAGGCCTGGACCGGTGACTATGATGCGCCCCTCGGTCATATAACGGAAGCCCGCCTAGTCCGAGACGGATGGAGCAAAACTCAACAAGGTCTCTTCAAAACCGACGAAGCAACAATTGGGGAGCAGGGGCGAATCGACAACTGGTTTGAAGAATTTCGAAACTTGGAGCTTGGCTCACTGGAAGGCGGCGGGCTCCTAGCACTTCCCGCTCTGAAGAAATATTCGAAAGGAGAGATTCGCCACCCTTTCGATCCCGTTGATATTCGGCGAAAACTCAGTGGTGGCTACTACATTGAAATGCGCACGTTAGGTTTGTGGCAGGTGGAAGGTCCGACTTACGTGACTGAATACCAAGTCCTATCCGCCACCACTAACAGTATCGTTCTTGATTTAGGGCGATCAGACTGGGCCGACTGGGATCGCAATGGTGACTTACTTTACGCCAAATCCGGAAGTATTTTTCGCGCTCCTTTAGAAAACCTAAGCAACGGTGACGCCGTCCAGTTAATTGACCTCTCAGGCGCTACATTCGAACCATTGGAAGCACCAGCCGAGTTTAAGCAATGGTGATTCCTTTCGGCAAAAGGTTTGAAGACAGCTCCGATGTCAAATCCTTCCGATATGCTGTCAGATCTTTTCATTGGCTGACCTGCCTTTTCATCGTAGTTGTAAGCGTTACACCCGCCTATGCCAAGAAACCGCATTCTTCTTATGAACAGGTCTCCTCTTACAAAAGTTTAGTTAAGCTGATCAAGTCTCGCCCGAGAACGATCTTCCCCTATTTTGCTTGTCTTGAACTACAAGTTCTTAGCTTCAAAGACTCAACTAAGGGCAAGTTTGGTGTCCGCAAGTCCATCATGGAAGCTGAGGTAGTGAACGTGCTATTGGACAAGACCAATGAGCTGACTGGAAGGTTCGGATTCCTTTATCAAGACCAAACAAATGAACATATTTTCCAGCCAGGGCAAAGGGTCGCTCTTCAATTCACTACGGACAGGCGTATTCCCGATTCCTACTCTAGCGACCTCGCGAAACAAGTTGGTAGAGCATGCATTCTCGGCTTCAATCCAGGAAATGAATGTGATGGTGTTCGTGATGTGTATTGTATTGAAACACTCTTGCCAGGTCAAAGCTACAGCAGTTCCGATGTAGCAGAACTGACCTCTAAGTTGCAATCAAGCTCAGACTACTTGGTAAAATTGAAAGCCGCTTTGGAAACCTATATAGAAAGCCGTTGGAGTACCGAGCGAATACAACGCTTTTGTCAGCCTGACGCAAGAACACTGCCAGCGATGCAATCTCTCGTTCCATCGTCAAATATTATTCTGGCAGGACAACTTTATCAAGAAGCCGCGAAACAACTTGGACTGGTTAGGTGGTACTGCAACCTCTCCAAAGATGGAGTGCCGCTCGATTATCAAACAGAGGTAAGAAGAGAGGAGCAGGGTTTATGGGTTCTAGAAGTATCCAGCCCGTCTAAGGCACAACTGACGGACAAAGAGATAGATGAGGACATCCTTTGGCGAAAGCTGAATAGTGCATATCAGGTTTACTATTTAGAACGAATGAAAAGGGGTTCGAAGTTGACAAAGGACTTTTGGGATATCAGTCCATCTTCAATAACAAAATACAAACAGAACAAGATTGGACGAATAACGGGACTAGAAGCCAGGCTCGACAATGGTCAGGTGCTTACCGCAGAAGTATCCGACGACCTAACAATTGGCAACATTCTCGTCGATGGGGAACAGAACACATATTGGACCGAGATTAATGCTGAAGCAAGTAATGGAATTGACAAGATATGCAGAACGCCCAGGTAACTATCGCTATCGGCTATCACCAGATGAAACCCAGAGGAGACGCCCAGTGCAAAGAAAGAATCCAGGCTATCCGGTCCTAAAAAATGCCTGGACCACGACAGTGGTCTTAATCATCGGACTCGCTTCTTCTGCTTATTCAGCCGAACTTTCAGACAGGGCGTTATCGAGCAAAATCGACTTACTTGATGGTCGACTTACCATCGATATGCCAAGCGGAACTGTGTCTGACTCGCATTGTCACGCAAAGGGCACGAAGGTCGCTTCCGAAGTAATACAAAAAGAGACGAGAGCTTCCGTGACAGCAGGCAGGCAACGACTTGACCTATCCGTCAGGGAACTCTTCGCAACGAGCGGAAAGAATTTTGACGGTAGCGCAATTAAAGTTCTCCAGCCAAAACCAACTGAGGGGAACTCGAACTTTTCATTGAGAACCAGCAAGAGCGGTCTCAGAATGTGCCAGGCGACAACCAAGGTGGCTGCAAAAGCAGGGACTGGGAGTCAGGTAGTTAACACCGCGATAGTAGAAAATTCAGATGGCACCGTTCAACTCATTACCATCAGCGTAAACTCAGAAGCCGCAAGAGACTGGAAGGCGGTCTCGACGATGGCAGAACGAATCCTAAATTCAATTGCGCCAGGCACAAAGACTCTACCAACAATCTCCCGCAAAATTGAAATTGACACATTCTATGGATTAGTTGCTTCCGTACCAGACGGCATAGCAACGAACTGCTTTGAGAGTGCAGACTTCCATGTCTTCACCTTCAATAAGCTCCACGAGCTAAGCAGCCCGGCGGCATACCTGAGCATTTACATAGGTCAACACCCTTCCTACACCCCGAAAGATCCGAACACTGGCAGGCCCGGCTCTATTCTTAACCAATCCATAAGATGGCAGGAAGAGCATCAGAACTCCATGCATGCTGCCCAAACTCTTGTACCATTGGAAGGTACACCGACCATACTTCATATTTTCTGTGTTGCCAGCACTCCAGAAGAGATTTCTGACCTTATAAAGATTGCCGAAACTCTGTCTGTCAGCGAGAACGCTCCGGCCAACCAGCCAACACAAAAGGCTTTCTTGCTATACGTTAGCAATAAGTTGCGGGAAGCCGTTGCAGTTTGCGACGCCGCCTTGAAATTCGCTCCCAGAAACAAGGATCTATTGCGCGTGCGAGCTGATTCTCACATAAAATTGAAGGAATACCAGCTCGCCAGCGAAGATTACACTGCGCTGATATCACTAAACAAGAAAGCAATCGGGAACATAATTAACCGGGCAAAGTGCTTCTACGAACTGGGCAAATATCAAAATACAGTGGAAGATTGCAACAAGGCCATTGAAGCAAATCTAACAGGCAACGCCGCCCTTATATTGAGAGCGCAAGCGAATACCCAGCTTAAGAAGTTCCGAGATGCTCACAGAGATCTTGAGAAAGCAATTCAATCGGATCCAGAACATCCAAGCGGTTATATAGCCAGAGCGCAGCTCTATCGTGTAGAGGGTGCCTATTCCAAAGCAATTGAGGACTGCACCAAGGCAAACTCCCTTTGGGAAACTGATGAAGCCTTGATAGAGCGCGCCTTTAATTACGAAAAGATTGGACAAAAGGATCTAGCCGAGAAGGATCGCTCACGAGCAGCCGAAATAACCAAGGGTCCTAGTAACAGTAACTGGCCGTGGTAGTGGCAAGAGGTTGCTCTTACTCAAGCAATGGTGATTCCTTTCGGCAAAAGGTTTGAAGATCAAATCCGCACTAGCACAACTTATCATCATGCCCCTTATAAACCAAATCAATCTGCATAGGCTCATCCTGATTTATGCCCCGATAGTAGCGTGCCTGGTCAAGAAAGAGAGCACACTGAAGTAAATCTGCATGAAGACCTCTCTCACACAAAACAGAGGAACCATTACTTGAGGTCTGCACAGAGTGAACACCCAACTCGTCTTCTATTGAAATATTGCCACCGGCGCCCTGAATCACCTTAAACTTCAAATTGGCGTGTTCTGTATCTGACTCATCAGAAAAGCTGGCGCAGAAATTAAACACCTGCGCCGGTCCCTCTCCGAGATATCTGACTTCAGTTGGGTGAAGTTCTTGACCCGCGAGGCCCTTGAGTATCGACGATTGTCTTGCAGCATGGAAAGAGAACACCGTCTGGTAAATGAAGAACTTGGCTTCATCAACAATGGTCGCGTCATTGAAGCCCGTATCTATATAATCGACCATGTTATCGTCATCATCGCTAAAACGGAAAAGATATTCCACATCGCCACTAGCGGTCCTAAAACCCAGATGATAGGAACGCGGACCATGGACTCTAATATAAAGAGGGTAAAGATTTATCATTTCTGTTTTTCCTTGATCAGATAGGTTGGCGAAACCTCAGGAGATTTTTGAAACACCGATCTTCCATTCCCGACTTCCATAAAAGACTCTACACTTGCCAGTCTGGCTGATGCTGGTGCGTTTTGCAGTTACAGAAATTGGGGAAGCGAAAACACGTACACAGCTGACTATACTGTCACCCCAGCCAACTCCATCTATCTTGAGGTAGAAAGGTGCCCATGGATATTTTGTCGATGCCTTGTGCTTGAAAGACCGTGAGCAGTTCCAATAGAGACTCAACGGGCGCGCTGCCAAAGTCCACGGAAAACACACGCACCGTATCCAGTTCCTTAATGGTGGTTGCGCAATGAATCAAACCAATCAACCCATCCTCCACGGCATTGCCCTCATCGGACGAGTCATACCATTTGCAAAACCAGTCGTGGAAGGCGTCATCGTCCTGGCGAAAATCGCCGCACTGAAAGTCTATGCCATACCAAGCGCAATCAAGCAATTCTACGCCCAGACCGCTGACTGGATTAAACATTCTCTGACTTGACTTCACTGATTTGCAATGAACTTCACCCGATTGTAATGAGTCAACTTCAACCAGGTCAATACGCGCAGTTCATATAAAAATCATGAGTTGCCCGGCTGTCGATTCGAATTTGCAGTTCCGAGCCAACTTTCTTTTCCTTTATCTGGAACTCGCGCAGAGTGTTCAAATAAAAACGAACATAGTGCTCGCGAATAGCTTCAAGTTCTTCTCGAAATGTCATCAACGCTCAAATCCGTAGTTCGCAGTCAGAAGAAAAGCCCGCACCATTTTCCCACATCGCTTGCAACAATTGCTGAGAAGCCCTCAGCTCCGAGGACGCTATTGACCCGTATCTGCTCAGCGACGGCACTAAAGAAACCGGCTCTCGATCCTGCCAAGCCCAAGAATCCTTACGGAATTGGAACCAGCGGAAGGATTCGAAAATGCGCTCACCCTCTTTAGGACGGAGTGGGCAGCCGTACTCTTGTTCTTTTCCGGCACAGGGTCAATTCTCGAATAACTCTAAAGCTTCGGTTCGTTAGCGTCTGACTGCCGAAGTACATCTATCCGCCAGGGCTGTTGGCAAGTGCGCCCGGCTTGCCTGGCGATTTCGCTCGTCATCTTCTGAAGCTTGAGAAGCAACAAAAATTTCTCTTCTGCTGATTTATTTGCCAGCTCATGCCGACGAGACTCTTTGGCGCGAAAGAGTTCTTCCTTAGTTACCAGTGTCTTCTCTGTGTTCATGCAACCATTTTAGCCCATGTGTCAAGTAGGTTGTGTCGTTTAAGAATATCCTCCAGGACAGAGTGTTCTGGCTCTGCCGATTCTAGAGCTTGGGTTATCCTTGCACGGTCTTTAGGTCTGCCGGTTTGGGCCATTATTGCCAATAGATGTTCATACCGAAAAACCCTGGTCGGAACACCGGCAAAGCTCTTCTGTAAGGCCTTCTCAATTGCCTCATGAACCAGTTCTGTAGTGGGCGGGAGAAACTGTACAGGTACGCCCTCTATTTCGACATGTTCGCCTGCAGGAGAGTAGCCCTTCTTTTTTAGGCTGGAATACAGTGGTCCTAGATCAACAAGAACTCCCTGATGCGGTAAAAAGCAAAATATATCCAGATCGTAGGTTACTGCAGGTTCGGCGTAAAACAGTAAACCGACAGCACCGCCGATTGCGTATTTACCAATTGCACCTTCAGATTCGAGGGCATTGATGACGCCTAGAGTCTTGTCCACAATCTATTTTGGTTCCCCGTTTTACGGCTTTGAAGCACAGTCAAGACCTAGTGCTATTTTCGGTTGCTCAAGCATTTAGGGGCACTGCAGAGGGAGCGAACCCCATCAAAAAAGATCACCCTCGGAGAGACTCGAACTCCCGACACCCTCCTTAGGACGGAGGTGTTCTATCCAACTGAACTACGAGGGCATGATAGTAGTTAGTCTACCAAGGAAATACTAGCATTAGCCCCGGCTCCTTTGGTTAAGTTACTGTTCTTGAACCCCTTGAGAAGCTGTCGCTGCCTTGCCCCTGCTGGAACCATAGGAAAGAAAGAGAATGCCCTGCCAGATTAGCGGCGCAAGCCCCACCAGAAGGCAGACCAGGGTGAGGGCAAAGCCCACTGCAGTCAAGAACAACCCGAATGAGAAAGACTTGGGTCTAAAATCAAATTCCACCAGATGCGACCCGGCATTGAGGTGCACGGCCCGCATGAAGCCATTGGCCCTTAGAAGTTTTGCCGGCAGACTATCGACTTTCACATGCCAGCCGGGATAAAACCGGTCATTCAGGACGAAATAGCCGTCCTTTTCCATGCTGACACTGAAGGTCAGGTGATTGTCCTCATCGGTCAAGAGCTTCGCCGATGAAACAAGAGGGCGACGTCCGGGTGTAAGCCCGGTGACAGAGCGGTTCAGCGAAGCCATCTGGAGACGTTCGAGGTCCTTCTCGTCTTCCATATCCCGGTAGAAGAAATTATCCTGCTCAAAAACACTGCCGATGTCCGGCGCCGTTTCAATCAAATCCACAAAACTATCGTGTACAGCCTCCGGAGTCATAGCCGCTTCCGGTTGCTTACTCAAGAGCCAGGCGGTAGTCTCAGCAACACTTTTAGCTTCCCGGTAGTGCTTCGAGACATAATAGCGGTCACCAGCCTGGCGCACTTTGTAGAGCCTGCGGTTATAAGCTTTGTTCTCTTCGATTAGCTCGAAGAAACGAGAATTCATAAGATTAGACGAACCCTTCTTGCCCTTGATCTGAGTGCCCAGGAAACGGGTGGAAGTAATCAGACAGAAGCGGTACAGGGGCAGATCAGAGGCCCCTTTCACATCCACCGAGCTCTTGTGCAGACAATCGAGAAAAGCCTTGTGGTAGTCCTTTGTTTCAGCCGCCTCATAACCAAAGGTAACCGGGTAATTAAGCGAGACATTAGTATTTGGCAAGAGCAATTCCCGGCAGTATTGCATATAGGTTTCGCCGAACTGATTGGGCTGCCTCGGCACATAACCTTTGGCCACCACCAGGGGGTCGAAATAGCAGGTCAGGTAGCGGCCTCGCCCTTTCACAGCAAAGCTCTCGCTGCCTGGCTCCTGACTGAGCGACTGCAACTTGTCGGCTAGAGGTACATTTCGATAGAAACCGGCTGCCACCGTCCGTGGCGGCATCTGATAGCTCGGTGTAAGAATGGAGCCGAGCAGGGCCCCCATGATGAGAGCCGTTTTTTCCCGACTGCCCAGTTTGAGACGCTCACTGAAAGCCAATACCAGACTAAGTAGAAAGGCGATAAGGGCGCTCAAGAAAAGCGATTTGAAGAGCATGGCAAAAAAGGCGGGCGGGCTTAAGGTAAATTCCTTCACTGCCAGGGCGTCTATTTTAAATGTTTGACTTCCGTAAAAATCTCTCAGCAAATAGGCCAGACCAAAGAGCAGGCTGAGGGAAAGAAAGACTGCGCAAAGCAGCTTTATAAGCCGCTTTAGCTCACTGGAATAGCTATCCGAAACGGTCTGGGCAAAACCGTGGGCGGCAAGCAAGCAAAGAAAGTAATTGGAAAAGACAAGTAGCTTGACCGGGTAGCGCAGCACTGCCAGTGGTGGTACGGCTGCCAGCACCAGTCGGCTCAAGGGGGTGTTGTCGCCGGCAGCCAGACAGGCAGCAATCAAAAAACCGGCTAGAAGCAAAATGCGCCGCAGCTTGTGTCCGGGATAAGCGAGCGACAAACAAGCAAGCAAAAGAACAACCGAGCCCACATGGGCGGTGGGCAGAAACGGGAAATAGCCTTTGCGGCTGGTTACCACCGAAAGGAAGCGGCTCAAGGCATGTTGCAGGTCGCCGAGGGGCTGGCCTGTGAATACGCAAATGAAGTCGTACCAGTTGGCGCTCCATAGAAAAACCTGACTGAGGGCCAGTCCACTGGCGCGGGGAGAGAGTTTGGTCCATTCATAGCCGGGGGCAATGGAGACCATACTCATGAGTATTGCCAGGGCAAAGGAGGCAGCCGGAAAAAGAAAAGCCGTAAGTAACCTGCCCATGTTCTCTTGCTTGAGGCGTCGCAGGGGAGCCAGGGCTACTACAGCCAGCACGCTGAAGATGGGAATGAAGATCTCCGGTCGGCCGGCCATTATGGTCAGGTGGCAGGTGAGAGCGGAAAGTGCCATATAGGTGAGGCGCTTGCGCCCATCGGAGCGCATCATGATGAGGAAGAGAGCCACAGTCAAAAAGCCCCAGGCGGCGCTGGCAGGAAGGCTGTAATTAGCGCTCAGGGAGAACATATAGCCGTTCAAGGCCAGCATCAAACCCAGGGCGCAGGCGGCCGCTGCCGGCAAAGACAATTCCACCGCCATGAGAAAACCGGCACCGTAAGCCACAACCTGGCTCAAGGCCAGGGTCAGAGCCATAGCTTGACTGTAGGGCAGGAAGGCAAAGAGAGCGGTGGGGAAGTAGAAGATTCCCGGCGAAGGGTTGGCCAACTGGGACATGCCGCAGTAGAGATAGGGATTCCAGGAGGGTAGACGACCTCGCCTCAGCCCCTCTTCGATAAAGCGGGCGAAAGGCTCGAAGAAATAGGTGTGGTCGGAGACGAAATAGTCTCTGCCGCCAAGTAGGACCGGCTGATAGAAGACGAAAAGGGCCGAAAGGAGCAGCGCCAGTCCAAGGAAGTAGCACTTCCAGAGAGAAACCGACTTCACCTCGGGGTCCTATTTAAGGGAGAGGAAATCCCTGGTCTTTTTGGCATGGGGTTCATCTTCCAGCTTCAAGCCCACAGGAGCGTTAGGTCTGGTGATACCGGCAACGGCGTTTTTAGAGAGCTGCATCAAGGGTTGCACACAGGTCAGGCCTGAGGCAGCCACGAAGGCGGCACAGACGATGAGCGCCAGTCCGGGGAACTCCTGGGGACTGCCCACGTAGGGACGGTTCTGGTTGGGTCCGGGCAAGTTGGCCACTTTCTCGGAGGGCTCGGGCACAATCATGGTGATCATCACCCTGGAATAGTAGAAGACGGCCGGTACGGAGGTAACCAGAGCACAACCGACCAGGAGCCAGCCCAGGGGCAAGCCCAGGAAGGGCTGGGTGATACCGGCGCCGGCTGTGAAGACGAAGACCTTGGCAAAGAATCCGGCTGGCGGAATGGGCAGACCGGCCAGGTTGAGAAGGCAGAGGGACATGCCGATGGCAAGCAAGGGACGTCTGCGAATCAAACCGGCGTAGTCTTCGATGCGGTCGGAACCGGTTTCATTACTGAAGAGAATGGCGCCGGCGAAAGCACCCAGGTTCATGAAGCCGTAAACCATGACGTAGAACACCATGGCGGAAAGTCCGGCATCACCCCCGGCCATGAGACCGATGAGGATATATCCGACATGGGCTATGGAAGAGTAGGCAAGCATACGCTTCAAGGATGTTTGAGCCGTGGCAATCAGGTTTCCGGCCACCATAGAAAGGATGGCCAGGAGTGCCAATAGTTCAATCCAGGTGGTCTGGTACTGGGCGAACATGACGGACAACAAGCGGATGGCGATTACGAAACCGCCGGCCTTGGAGCCGATGGAAAGGAAGGCGGTAACAGGGGTGGGAGCACCTTCATAGACGTCGGGGGTCCACATATGGAAAGGAACAGTGGAGAGCTTGAAGCCCACGGCGCTCAAGACGAGGGTGAGAAGCAAAACCTGGAAGAAGGAAGCGTTGCCGCCGGCGGCAACGGCCAGGGCATCGCGGATAGTATCAAAGTTGGTGGAGCCTGACAGCCCGTAGAGGAAGGACAGGGCATAGAGCAAGGTGGCCGTAGTGGCGGCGGTGGAGAGCAGGTACTTGAGGGAGGCTTCCTGGCTCTTGAGGTCGCGCTTGCAGAAGCCGGAAAGTAGTACACAGCATATACTGAGGGTCTCGAGGGAGACAAAGAGCATAATCAAGTCGGTGGAACCGGCCAGGAAGAGGTTAGCCAGAACGGCTGTAAGCAAGATGGCGTAATACTCGCCGGTGTTTTTGCCGAATTTGTGGTCGTAACCCATGCTCATCAAGACTACTACCATTCCCACTGCCACGCTGAGCAGGGAGAAGAGACCGTAGAGCGGGTCGACGGTAAACACACCGCCGAAGAGCTTCTCGGTATTCGTCATCTGGGTAGCCAGCAAGAAGCCGGATACGCCTAAGGCGATGAGGCTGACTATGGGTGTCATACCTTTGGCTTTAGGGAAAAAGAGGTTCCACAAAGCGGCGAACAAAATGCCTACGGTCAGCACCAGATGAGGCGCCAGATAGGTCAACTGGTGATAGTAATTGTTAATTGCGTCCATGTTGCTAAGAAGTCCCCTTTGAGCGCCTCTAATTTTACATAGGTGAAGCACCCGAAATCACAAGTTGAACAACAAAGTAGACCTAAGCTTTGCTTTAATTTGACCGCAGCCCTGGTATTGACAGCCTCTGAGCTGATTGGCGCGGGTACTTTGCAGCCGGGTGCAAGGCTTACAATTGCCTGGAAAGCAGGAAATATTATGCCTGGATGGCAAGAGACCGAAAAGAAGGTGCAAGTTTGGGTAAGATAGTTCTTACCGGCGGACTCTCTTAACCAGTCGATCGCCAACTGATTGAGAGGCTAGACTCAAAAGCTTGAAGGCATATATCGCAAGCACACGGGTTAGCTGACGGAAGATTTTAGAAGGAAGCAGTTCAAATGGTTGACGGCGCGGTGACGGTAAAAAGATTCATTAGAGACGAAAAGGGCAAACTTACCTGGCAAACCGGTAAAACAGCCTGCCTGGTTCTGGAAGACGGGACTATTTATGAAGGTGAAGCCTTCGGAGCCACGGGCACAAGCCTGGGCGAGCTGGTTTTCAACACATCCCTGATGGGCTACCAGGAGATTCTCACCGACCCCAGTTATGCCGGTCAGATCATTACGCTCACCTACCCTGAAGTCGGCAATTACGGCATCAACGAAGAGGACATGGAGAGCAAGAAGATATATGCCAGAGGCCTGGTCATCCGCCACCTCTCCAGCGTAGAGAGCAATTTCCGCTCCCAGGGCAGTCTCGACCAGTTTCTCAAGAAACATGGAATCGTAGGCATTACCGAGATAGACACCCGGGCTGTGACACGGAAGATTAGAGATAAGGGCGCCATGCGCTGTCTCATTTCCACCGAATTAGACGCCGGCAAAGATAAAGATGAACTGCTCAAGCGCGTCAAAGGCTTATCAGAGATGACCGGTCAGAATCTCACCGGCGAGGTCTCCACAAAGGCCAGCTACAAGGTGGGGAAAGGCAAGTTCAAGGTAGCCGTCATGGACTTCGGCTGTAAGGAAAACATCCTCAGAGAACTCGTCAAACGAGACATCGAAGCTACCGTTTATCCCTCTTCCGTCACCGCCAAGGAAATTCTGGAGAGCAAACCGGACGGTATCTTCCTCAGCAACGGTCCTGGTGACCCGGCGGCCTGCACCGACATTCTCAAACAGTTGCCGGCTCTAATCGAGAGCCGCATCCCGATTTTCGGCATCTGTCTGGGGCATCAGCTTCTCTCCATAGCCCTGGGAGCCACCACCTTCAAGCTCAAATTCGGGCACAGGGGCGGCAACCAGCCTGTTAAAGACCTGACCACAGGCAAAATTGAAATCACCAGTCAAAATCATGGTTTTGCAGTGGACGACAAGTCTATGCCTGACCACCTGGAACTGACCCATATCAATCTCAACGACAACTCAGTAGAGGGCTTCAGACACAAAACCCTGCCCATCTTTGCCGTGCAGTACCACCCGGAATCGAGTCCGGGACCGCACGACTCAAGCTATCTCTTTGATCGCTTTGTAAATCTGATGGCGCCGCTCACCCTCAAATCACCACACTAACCGCTGAAAAGCAATTGGAAGAAGGTAACAAGGTGTATAAGCTAGCCATTTTCGACTTCGACGGAACCCTCGTCGACTCCACCCCCGGTATCATCGATGTGATGAAGGTAGTGGTAGACGAATACCAGTTCGAAGAAGGTATCCTTGAAGAATGGCGCCACCTGGTGGGAGTGCCGCTTCCAAAGCAAATGGAAATTATCTTCCCCGACCGAGATGAAGACTTTCATCTGGAGGTAGCCAATCGCTACCGGGCCATCTACGACACCATGGCCATTGAGATCTGCCCGCCATTCCCGCATATGAAGCCGCTTTTGCGCAATTTGAAGGATGCCGGCGTGGTGGTCACCATCGCCTCCTCGAAACGTTCAAACCTGGTGCAGGTGGTTATCGACCATCACGACCTGAACGATTATTTCGCCATGGTGGTGGGAGCCCAGGAAGTCACGCATCATAAGCCCCATCCAGAATCGGTGCATGTCACCGTGGCCAAACTGGACATTCCCCACGAGCACACCATTGTCATCGGGGACAGCACCTTTGACCTTGATATGGCCAGAAATGCCGGAGTAGACGCCATCGGCGTTACCACAGGCGTGCACACCAAAGAAATGCTGGAGCGCTCGGACCCTACCCATATTGTGGAAGATCTGGTAGCGGTGGAAAAAATTATCCTGAACGGCAAAAACGGCAAGTCAGTCTAGCCAGGCTGATTTGCCGTTTAGTTCAGTTTTGCCGCTTGCCTGCTGGCGGCAGGCAAGCAACGATTCCGTCATGCAACTATTCCGTCATGCAAGCACTGTGGCTCAAGCCGGCGAGAAGTCTGCCTGGGGTCCATTGAGAGGTTTCTGTTCGGCTTTCTTGGAAGCCTTATCATCCAATTCCGGGAAGGCCGGGAAGATGGCATGGCTTTCACTGATGCCGGCTTCGCTCACATATTTGATGCGAGCTGTAGGATGGGCCTGAATGTCACCGCCGACGGTGATGATGCGCGAACCGGCGCGGGCTTCCACCTTGCCGCCAAAGACAAAGGCTCTGGCACCGCCGTTTACAACCACATCGGCTCCGGGTCTGACGATTCCGGCTGAGTTTTCCATGAGTTCATAGCGATCACAGTTCTCAGCTTTGATCAGACCTTTGCGCACTACAATCCGTTCTCTTTCAGGACAGCCGCCGTTTTCAGAGGCAGTTGTTTCGGCGGCCGGGGCGAGAGCCACCGGCTTAGCCTCTTGCAACTTGAGAACGACGCCTGGCGGCAGGGTGCCGTGGCGACGATTGAAGAGCGGCGCCAGATCGGAGTTGAGAGCGGCGATGCGCTTCATCTCGGCGGAGATCTCTTTACTGGTGGCATCGGGATTGCCGGTGACACCAAGAGAACGTCTGGCTACATCTCTCAATGTATCGCCTTTCTGTATTGTGTACTGCTGCCCTTCGCGGATTTCCACAGCCCAGTGGCTGTACTGCTTGCAGCCTCTTTCATCGAGAGTGATGGCCGGCACCCAGTCGTTGTACTTACTTGGCGCGGTGCTAGTGTTATCCTTCAGGGAAGCCTGGGCTTCCAGAGAAAGTCGCACTCTGGGATCATCATCTCTTTTGCGCACCTCGGCAATGCCCTCATTGCCGGGTGGCTCAAATTCAACATTCTTCACGGTGGGTTTCCTCAACCAAAGTAAATGAAGTGCGACCTATTTTTTCTTCTTATCGTCTACACAGTCATCAGCCGGTTTCTTTTCGACTGGAGGCTTGTGTTTGACCGGCGGTTTGTGAACCGGCTTGGGTGCATCCATTTCAATGAAGGTGATGTTGTTTTGTTGAATCACTGCAGTAGGCTTGTTTTCAACGGTCTTGACACGCTTATCCAGTTCATCGACTTTCTTAGCCAGGGCTTCGTCGAGCATTTTCTGCTCGGCATCGTTGCGGGCTTCTTCTACGATGATCACAGGCTTGTCGAGACCGGAGCGCTTCATGGCTTCCATGGTGGCGTCGGAGGTAGCGGCCATGGTGCCACAAACAGAATCCAGTTCCAGAGCCACTTTAGCTTTGGCATCGGCCATGCGCTTGGCGCTCATGGCTACACTGTTGGCCATGGGATTGTTGGTCAGTTCACGACCGGCTTGCAATTGTAGATTCCAGCCCTGGTAGGCCATCTGCGACTTATCATCGGCTGAGCGGCAGACCTGGGTCATGGTGCGCTGGAAGTCTTCTTTCTTGAGGCAGCTTTCGTTAATGGTGGTCTTGCCGCCGGAGATACCGATGCCCAGAACATACACACCGGCGCTACCGCCCTCGGAGCAGAAGCCGCCGCCGTATACGTTGGGAGCTACGGCACTGCCACCGTAGACAGTGGTCTTATTGACGCTGTTGTCGCTGACGGAAGCATTGCCTCCCTTGGCATCCGAGTTGCCGCCCGTGGCATTGCTGCGGGCATCACTGGTACCACCGGTGGCGCTGCTGTTACTGCGCGAATCGCTGTTGCTTCTTGAATTAGCATCGCTTCTGGCGTTGGCATCGCTTCTAGAATTGGCGTCGGCGCGGTTGTTGTTATTGTTTCTGTTGTCGTTGGCGTTATTGTTACGGTTGTCGTTGCCGTTGTAATTGCGATTGTCATTGGCATTGGCATTGCCGTTGTAATTGCGATTATCGTTGGCGTTATTGTTGCGGTTGTCGTTGGCGTTATTGTTGCGGTTATCCGAAGTTAGATTTACCAGATTCAAGTCGGGTCTGGTGGGGTTCGGCTGGGTAGGTGTCTCGTGGGGTCTGTCGTAAGTCATTGGAAGGATTCCTCATCGAAAGCGGCAGAAAATCGTCGCGGGGGGAACGCGACCTTGCCTTGGGGGAAAATTGGGAACTTTGTACTCGTGGGGGGAGTGCATTAAGATTGCCATAGGTTTGTGACATATTTGTGAGCGGCACCAGCTCTAACAACAAGCCCTATGCGGTTTTTACGATGTAAGGCGAAAACCTCGCCGTCAGGGCGGCACCAATCTATTGATAAGAAGCGGGAACTTTGCCGGGATGCCTCTAGTCTTCACCAGAGAGAGGCTTGAGAAATTTAGTGCTGGAATTTTCTTGTGTTAACTACCTTAGTTACAAAAAAGGTTTACTCGCCCTTTCTCCCCGAGAGCGAAGCGGCGCCCCAGTACCATGTTCCAGCAAAACAAGACAGTACCCGGGGCAGAAAGAAGTGGAACCTTAGGCGCGTTAAACGGGCAGTTGAAGCCGGTCTGTTATCATTACCAGGTTGTTGAGAGATAAGTATATGCAGGGCGCACCCACCAACTTACAGTTGAGCCTGAGACTGCTAGTGAGCATTCAGTTGGCTTGCTTTGCGGTCATGCCCTGCCAGGCTGAACCCACCGCGGCAGCCCCACAGCCGGGCAGCTCGGCAGCAAGCCCCACAGCCCCACAGACTACAGGTACAGTCTCTGCCCCGGAAGTGGCAAAGCCCACCGGCAACGCGGCAGAGCAGGCAACCTCTCAGCCGGCCGAGGCAAAAGCCGGTCAAGAGGCTTCCAGCCAGACCGCCAGGGTGCTCCTGAGCCCCGGTCAGACGCTTTCTGTTGACGCCGGCTTCGAAGATATAGTTTGTACAAATGATGTAAACCTGGCCAGAAAGCAGCGCGAATCATTTCCTGATAGTGCTGAAGCAAGCTTCATCTATGCCGTGGCCCTGAGCCGCACCTGTGCCGTGGAAGATGCCCTGAAGGAAGTGCGGCGCGCGCGTCGCCTGGCGGAAAAGGAAGGCGGTCCTGCTTATTTCGACAAGATGATCGAGTCTTACGAAAAGATGCTCAGCTATTACCCCGATGACAATCAGGTGCGCTATCACCTGGCCTGGGCTTATTACATGAAAGCCTATGTACTGGCCAAATATTCCCAACCCAAGCAAGGCAGCCCCGCCTATCAAGAGTGGGTCAAGGCCGCGGCCAATCCGCAGGTCAGAAAGGAAGAAAGCGAAGAAGATAAAGCCGGCACGAGCAGCCAATCTAAGACAGCCGTCTTGAACGATATGGGGCACATTCGCCGCACTGTTGAATCGGCCTCACCGCAGGCGATACCGCAGATTCAGACCTACTACAAAATGGCCATGGAAAAGCTCGACCAGGTACTGGCAGCAAATCCCACTGATATATGGGCTCGTATATACAGAGCACATCTAGCCTATGAAGCCGGCGGTCCCATGGACGCATCTTTAAAGGAATGGCTTAAAGCCAGAGATCAAAATCCGGATAATCCGGCTCCCTATTTTTTCCTGGGAGAGGGTTTTCTAAAGCAGGGGAATTTGAAAGAGTGTCTTTTGAATGTCTCAAAAGCCGTTGCCCTGCGCAGCGACAAAGCAAAGGGAGGACAGTAGTTCCAGTACTATGACGTGGCTATTCCGCAGCGAATACTTCAAACTTTTCCTGGCCCTGGGAATTCTTGGCACACTGGCCGGGCTTATGTTTTATGCCCAATACCAGGCTGATAAGGAAGAGAAGGAGTACCAGGCTAACCGGGCCCAGAATCCCACGGCAGAGAGAGTATCTGTTGACAACTACGAGCTGAAAGAAGTCGACGACTCCAATCGTTTGCGCTGGAAGCTTTCCGCCAAGTCAGGCATCTTTGAAAAGGATAAGAAAATTCACCTGACCGATATATGCATGCAATATTTCGATGGCGAAAAGGTGAAGATGAAGGTGATTGCCCCCACCGGTCTGGCCAATGAAACTAACCGCCAGGTAGAACTTACCTCTTCAGACAAACAGAGAGTCGTAGCAGAAGGCGAGGAAGGGAAGTCAAGATTGGAAACAAGCCGCCTGGAATTAACGAAAAAAAATGGGTTTAAGGCAACCGGGGGTGTTAACATCGTCTGGTCCGGGGTAGCCAAGGTGACCGGAGACTATGCCACGGGCGTTTTCGGCAAAAAAGAACTGGAAGACTTGAAGATAATCGGCAATACCCACGCCATCATTCAGTAAGCATTACATACTAAGGTACATTTTCTCAGAGAGCCACAAAAACCGGACAGAAACTATGGCAGCCAAAAGAATATTTCCGAAAACCCTATCCCTGTTTTCCCTGATGTTGATCGGCGGCAGTATGCCGTTGTCCATATTCGGCATCACATTCGACACCACACTACCAGCAGTGGCACAAGCACCGGCTCTGCCCGGTGCTGGCGACCCCGGCTCATCAGGTCCCATTGATATTGTCGCCAACGAACAAGAGTTCGCAGGCGATCATGTGATCGCCCGGGGCAATGTACGAGTGCTCTTCAAAGACAGCGTCATCGTTGCTCCCTTAGCTACTCTCTACCGAGATCCTCTCACCGGACAACCGCAAAGAGCCATCTTCACGGGTCACCCGCGTCTGACCCAGGGCGTCAACAAAATTGATGCCGATACCCTCACTTTTGAAATGGCCACTTCCAAAATTGTGGCTGACGGTCACGCCCACTCTGAAGTAATCAACCAGTCAAATGCCCAGGCAGCACCGGCTACAGCCAAAGCCAAGACCGAGAAAGACAAGCCCGTCAAGGTAGCGCAGGCCGATCCTGAAGCAGGTGAAGGCGAAAGCGAAGCCGACCCGGATGCCGCCGAGACCGCCCCGAAAGTGGCCACTACCGGTAGTGGCAGCGCCGCCGCCTCCGAACCGGCTCCCACAAAAATTATTACCGACGCCGATAAGCAGATCTACGACAAGGCCACCGGTCAATTCGAAGCCTACGGTAAAGTACGGGTGAGAGCGGGCGATATCAACGTCACTTCCGATACTCTCAAGATGGCCTACGGAGTTGATACCAAACCGGAAGCGGCAATTTTCACCGGTCATGTTTCAGCAACCCAGGGCACCAATAATACTCAGGCCGATCGCATGACCTACTTCCTCAACACCAAACGCCTGCAGGCCGACGGTCATGTGCGCTCCAAAGTGATTCAGCAGGGACGGGGCAGCAGTCAGCCGGCGCCCGTGCAACCAACCACCCAGGAGCCCACTTCCGAACCAATCGTAAACGGAGCCACTGGCAAAGGCGCGCTTATGCAGACACAGCCTCTGGTCAATGGCGGCTCCAAAGTCGGTTTCAGCTTCAGTGAAGGCGAGTCCACCGCTCCCATCATCATCGTATCCGACAGTCAGGACTACAGCAAAGAAACCGGTCGCCTCACGGCCTTCGGCAACGTCAAGATCTTCTATCAAGACACCGTCGGTATCGGTCCCAAAGTCATTCTCGTCAGAAACGTGGAAGGTCAGGCCGAGAGAGTGTACTTCGTGGGCAGAAGCCAGATTACCCAACCCGGTAAGCGCTGGATTGCCGACAAAATAGTTATGACGGTAGCCGATCGCAAGGTTCTTGCGGAAGGAAACACAAGGGCGATTATTCTGCCTAAGAAGCAAGCTGAGCCGGCTTCCAACTTTCAGCTAGCCCAGAGCCAGAAAAAACAGTTAAGTTCATCCAGGGTAGAAATGGCACAATGACGGCATCGTTAACGCCCAGAGAAAAGTCATCCGGCGTAAAAACACTTGTAATCGAAAATCTACAAAAATCCTATGGCGGCAGAAGAGTAGTTGACGGGGTCAGTTTCCACGTCAGCCGCGGCGAAGTGGTCGGTCTGCTTGGCCGAAACGGCGCCGGTAAAACTACTTCCTTCGACATGGTGCTCGGTCTGGTCAAACCTGAAAAGGGACGGATCACCCTGGGCGACCGCAATATCGCCCAATTGCCCATCCACGAAAGAAGCCGGTTGGGCGTGGGCTACCTGCCGCAGGAGGCCTCCATCTTCCGAAAACTGTCCGTGGTGGACAATATCAAAATTATTCTGGAGCTGAAGAACATTCCCCGCCGGGAATTCAACTCCCGTATTCAAACCCTTTTGGAACAATTCAGCCTCGATCACCTGGGTCAGACCATTGCCGTGCAGCTCTCCGGCGGTGAACGCCGTCGTCTGGAAATTGCCCGTTGCCTGGCTTCGGAGCCGGAATTCATCTTGCTTGACGAGCCTTTCACCGGCGTCGACCCCATTTCCATCGCCGACATTCAGGGCTTGATTAGAAGACTGCGTGATGAGTGGAACCTGGGCGTGCTTTTGACCGACCACAACCCGCGAGCGACACTCAAGATTACAGACCGGGCTTATCTTATCGACAGCGGCAAAATTCTCGTAGCCGGCTCCTCCCGAGAAGTGGCGGACAGCCCCGTGGCACGCAAACATTATCTAGGAGAAGATTTCAGTCTATGATTCCCGGCATTAAGATAGTCGACCGCTATATTGCCAACGAATTCTGGCAGCCTCTCCTTTTCGGTATCGGTATCGTCACCGGTGTGTGGTTCGGCGCCGAGCAGCTAAAATCCATCTTCAACCTGGTTATGCGGTCCGGTGTGCCCATCGAAATGGCTCTTACCATTCTCGGCTTGCACTTGCCGGAAGTTATCGTCATGACTATCCCCATCGGTGTATTGCTGGGTACCTTGCTGGTCTTCAACCGCCTCTCCGGCGACTCCGAAATCATCGCCCTGAGAACTTGCGGCGTCAGTTTTTACCGCATCATGGCCGCGCCCCTTATGTTCGGCTTACTTACCAGTTTTGTCAGCCTGGGCTTGAACGAAGCGGTGGTGCCCTGGGCCAACCGCACGGCCAAACGCCTTGAGTTCGTGGCCCTCTATAAAACCGAATTGCCAGCCGGTCAGGCTAACTTCACTTACTTCGAAAGGGCCAAAGACCTGAAGCTTAACCGCATGTTCTATGTGGGTTATTACAGCGGCAAGTACTTGAGCAATATCATTGTGCTCGACTTCACCCGGGACAAACTGGTGCAGATCATTGCCGCCACTTCCGGTCTCTGGAACAACGGCGAGTGGGTCCTGGAAAAGGGACGCACCTATGTGCTGGCCGGCGACTCGGACATAACCCGGGTGCTGCAATTCGACAAACTGGTCATACCCGGTCTGGGTACGGTGCAGAAAGTTCTCGACACAGGCAAAATTTCCCCCAAAGAAATGAATATGCTTGAGCTGGGGCATTATCTGGAGCTTCTCAAAGCCTCAAACGGACAGACCAATGATCTGTTGGTGCGTTACTACCAGAAGTTCTCGCAACCACTGGCCTGTCTGATCGTAGCCCTGGCAGGAGCGCCTCTGGGACTTCTGGCAAGAAGGTCGAGGTCCAACCTGGGTCTTATTTATTCAGCCGTGGTGGTCTTCCTCTATTACGTCTTGCAGTCGTCATCGGGCGCTTTAGGCGATGCCGGACGCATTCCGCCCATTGTGGCGGCCTGGTTGCCCAACTTTGTTATCGGCATCCTGGGCATGATAATCCTCTACGTAAAAGGCAAATAGCGGAAGAAAGTTCATTATCGGCATGTCACTGTTCTCTTTCTGACGTATTAATAAGAGACGTCTAATTTACCTTTGTCTATTTGCTCCGGCCTGCTGCGTAAAAACCCGTATTGACTCGGGCATGTGCCAAGCTTAATCTGGACCTATTGAATACATCCCTGGCGTCAAGCGAGAACATCTTTGGCTAGTACTAGTCAAATCGCTAAATCACTTCATTCTGGTTCCCGTCGGGCGAACCGGGTGCTCTTAACCCTGTTTGTGGCAGGCACCCTGGTGGTCGGCATACCGGGGGTTTATTTCGTCTTCAAAGACACCCCTCAGGCCCACAGCCTGGCGGCCCTGGTCAGCCAGAATACAAGCAAGTTCCTCTCCGGTCTGCCTCTCATCCATCAAGATAAAGCAGCCAGTGCCGGTCTCACACCCAGGATGACCGCTGCCGCCGCGCCGCCGGCCAATCCCTCCTGTGAAGTAAAAATCGTCGATCAGGCCGTAGCCTCGATCAATCAAGCGCTGGAGAAAGATCCGGCCAATCCCAGCTTGCACAACCGCCTCGGCATCATCTACGCCGAAATGGGCGTCATGCCGGAAGCAGAAGGACAGTTCAAGCAAGCCATCCTTCTTTCCCGGTCAAAACTTGCCGGCGTTTATGCAGCCATCGAGAAGAAGAAGAATGAGGGGCTCATAAACGAAGCTTCCACCTTGATGATAGAAGTATCGGCTCTGCAGTTGGAACTTTCATCGGCACATTCCAATCTGGCCAGGGTCTTTGAAAAACTGGGAGACAACCAGCGGGTGGTCAAACAGTTAGAAGAATTGAACCGGGATGTAACAATAGGCGGCGGTCTGGCCAAAACAGCCGATAGTGCAGGAAAACTGGCACCCAAGCTGAGACCGGAAATTGTCGCCGGTCTTGCCAGAGCGGAAGCGCTCATGCAGGTAGGGCGCATGCAGGATGCCGGTCGCGAACTGCGCACACTGCTTGCCGTAGCACCTGATCTAGCGGAAGCCCATGAACTTCTCGGGCGCACCGGTATGGCCACCAGTAACTTCTTCCTGGCCCAGCGGGAGCTTGAAATAGCAGCCCGCCAGTCACCACAGAAAGCCAGTATTTTTGCCAATCTCGGTCTGGTCTATCAATACCGGGGCAAACCCAAAGACGCCATCCAAGCCTTTTCCCGTGCCTTGCAGCTAGACGGCAAAGACTCGGCTTCAGCCTTCAATCTGGGCAATATTTATGCCTCGGCAGGCAAAAATCAGGAAGCGAAGAAATGCTTCCAGCAAGCCATAGCCATAAATCCCAACATGGCCGTGGCTCACAACAATCTAGCCTCCATGTACTCCCAGAGCGGCGACTATGAAGGCGCAATCCGCCAGTTTGAACAGGCTATTTTCCTGGCACCACAGATGGCATCAGCCCACTACGGCATGGGTCTGGCCATGTACCAGATGAAAGACTTCGCAGGCGCCTCGGCAGCTTTCAAACAAGCTATAATGCTCAATCCAAATCTCATCGACGCCAGAAACAAGCTGGAAATTTGCCTGAAGAAGGGCGGCTCCGGCCCCAGTATGGCTACTATGTAAGGGCCAGGCCATCAGCAAAGTGCTCCAGGAAAATCTCATTTTGCTCGGTCCTTCCGGAGCGGGCAAGACCAGTTGTTCAAAGCTGCTGGCAGAACGGCTTGGCTACTTGCTTTTAGATACGGATGCTTTGATTGAAGAAGCAACCGCCATGAGTCCCGCTCAAATTTTTGCCACCATGGGCGAGGCGGCATTCCGGACCATGGAAAATGAACTGCTGCGCCAGATTGCCATGGAAAAAACCGGCAGCCCCTTTGTCATGGCCACCGGCGGCGGCTTGCCGGCCAGCGAAAACAATCTCGAAATCTTGCAAAAGCTTGGCATTACTTTCTATTTGAAGGCAGACTCCGCCACTCTTGCCAAGAGAGTAAGCGGCGATGTGGAACGCCCTATGCTGAAAAACGGTGCCGGTGAGTTAACAGAAAGAATTGACACCCTTCTTGCCAAGAGAGCTGCCTTTTACGGTCAGAGCCGCCATACGGTTGATACCAGAGGGATGACAGTAGAAGAGACGGTGGAGACAATCTTGAACTACTTGCAATAATTTCCATGGAGGCTCACCGTCAGTGATATTATTTGGGATTAGTCGTTTGTTCCCTGACCTGGACTTGTAAGGAGTTATCCTTGACCGTCACCCAAGATGAGCTCATGTATCTGCAGTCCCAACTGGAAGGACTGGAATCCATTTTTATGGAGCTTATGCCCTTCGGAATTGAGCTCAAGCGTCAACACGTGCAAGACTACTACGACAAGCGCTTCGACGCAGCCACCAAGCCTGTCTCCTCCGTGGCTGAAAACGAACTGCGTCGTCAGTTCAACACCAAAGCCAACCAGGTGAGAAACCTGGTGGATAGCGCCGAGAGCCTTGGTGATGCCGGCAACAGACTGAACTTGATCCGGGCGGCAGCCTCCTTGCCGGAAGAAAGAAGCAAGGGGCTCTTAAATTCCGTGCTCAATTTTTCAAAAGCTTTAGTCATGGAACACCGGGTCGAAACCGAGCTTTTCAATGAAATTCTGCAGTCAAAAGAACTGAGACCCGTGGAAGCGCGCGTGCTTTTGGGCGCCGCCATGTTTGTCATCGACAGAGAACTACCCACCCAGGAAGGCATCAACATGCCGGTCATAGACATCTTGGGCGAACTTATACAACTGGTGAGACGGGAACAGCTTCTGACCAGAAACGATCCCTTCCTGGTGGAAGCTCAGTGCGCCCTGGAAGCACTGGAAATGGAAGAAGAAGAGCTGCAGTCGTGAAAAGCAAGCTGCTCGTCATCAACGGTCCCAACTTGAACCGCCTTGGCAAACGAGACAATTCTCTCTACGGCAGTTTGAGCCTCAAAGACATTGAAGCCGGATTGCACGAGAGCTTTCCCCGCACCGAACTGACTTTCTTCCAAAGCAATCACGAAGGTGCCCTCATCGACCGCATTCAAGAAGCGGCGGAAGACGGCACCCGCGGCATAGTGATTAACCCCGGCGCCTACGGTCACACTTCCATAGCCCTGCGCGATGCCTTCCTCGATGTCGGTCTGCCCTTCATTGAAGTGCATATTTCCAACGTTTATAAACGCGAGGAATTCCGCCGCAAAAGCCTGCTTTCCGATATCGCCAGTGGTGTCATCGTCGGTCTCGGTCCGGCCGGCTACGAAACTGCGGTTACGGCCCTGAATCGGCTATTGCGCCAGCAAGACAACTAAGCCATGAAGTTTTCCTGACTGGAAACTATACCGGAGCGTGCTATAGAGTTGAAACGCTGCCGTCTGTGCGCATGTCCGCCCTCCGAGGCTCTGGCGATGGCGGTAATTTTAGCTTCTTCAGAATGCCTGCCCCGGGCCTGCCGCAAATACTTGAGCGCACCGCCTTCACCGAACTGATTGGTGAGGTCGGCCACCAGAGCCACACCCATTGTAGATTTTATGCCGAGCCCGCGGGCGATTTCCGCGGCCCGTTGTACATGTTCTCTCACCAGGGTTACCTGCGCCCTTTGAAATTCCGGCTCATTGACGGCTCTCACCATGGCTCTTCCCAGCTCATTTCTGGGTGAGAAATGAGCATTGCGCACAAAGTTTTCGTTCAGCATGCGGGAAGCATTGGCCCCGAAAATTTGATTGAATTTCTGGGGATTGGCCGAGTGCATACGTTGCAGAAGCTCGGGCAGGTTGCCGCCTCTCTGGTTGCTCTGCTGAATGCCGACGGAAATGCCTGCGCCATTATCGTTCCAGTTGATGGAATTGGCCTTTCCTTCATTCTGACCAATCAGAGCCACCACTTTATCAACATCACTGCCACTGCCCGGCAGGCGGATATAGCGACCCTGACGGCGACCGCCAGGCAAATCGCGAGCAGTCAAACTTATTTCCACTGAGCCGCCGGCGGCAATCTTTTCCAGATCGGCCTGGGAGAAGAAGGAACCGTTGATGTTCTTCAGAGGCACATTGTCCAGGGGACTGGCGGTCTGGCTGTCATCGAAAAGCCCGGCTCTATTGTCGCCAATCATCGGCAGAAGAGCCCGGGCTTCGGCATCTCTAAAAATATCGCGGGCATTGCCGCTCTTGCCGGAAGACTTACCAAGCTCGGAAAAATCCGAGCGAAAACGACTTTGCTCGGGGCTCATCTCGTTGGAGCCCTCAAGGGCGGACGCCTGCCCGAAAAGCCGGTCAAGGGCCCGAAAGGCAGTCTGTTTGAGCTTTTCGGGTGAAACCTCACCTTTCAGGCGCAATTCCTGAACTTCCTGGCTGAAGAGACGGTCCGTCTGCGCGGAAGCTTCCACCTGGCGGTTCCCCACCTTATCACCGCGGTCGAAGCGCACGGCATGATGGCCATCCGGCAAGGAGGAAGGCAGATCTGAGAGTTTTAGGCTGGGTTTGTCCAGCGAGCCGAATTCCTTAGTCATAAGAAAAATTCAAATTAATGGGGGTTTGTGAGTAATCAATAGCTTAAGCAAGGCAAAGACGGGTCGCAAGGTGGAAAACACGTACAGTGGGACATTACAGAATACTTGTCTAAAGCTTGGGAAATGACGCTGAATTCCTGAGAGCGGCTATAATAGCCCAGTTGTAAGCATTTCTTTGAGTGACGATTAGATATGGCTCCGGCGCAGAACATTAAAACCTTGAACCAGTACAAAAGAAAAAATGCACTGAGCCTCACGGCGCTCAATGTTCTCCGGCTTCTAACCCTATGCCTGGTTCTAGCGCAGGCGTTGCCGGCGCAGGCTGAGGGCGGTGACGAAAAACCAGCTAAGAAAGGCTACAACCGGGAAGCCGTGGCCCGCTACAACCAGGGGCGGGAGTTCTACAAGACCGGTTACTTCAATAAAGCCGTGGAAGCCTATAAACAGGCAATTGCCCTCGATGACCGTATGGAACAGGCCTACTGCAACCTCGGTCTCACCTATATTCAACAGAAAAATTACGCAAAAGCTCAAGAAGCGCTGCTCAAGGCTGTTGCCCTCAAGCCGGACCGGGCCTCCTCCCTCAATGGTCTGGCCTCGGTGCTCTTCTTCCGGGGCAAGAAGGAAGAAGCTATCGAAAAGTGGCAGGAAGCCGTCAAGGTAGACCCCAAATTCGCCTCCGCCTATCTCAACATGGGCAAAGCCATGGAAAGCCTGGACCAGCTCGATGATGCCCAGAAGGCCTTTTCCACGGCGCTCAAACTACAACCGGACCTGGCCCAGGCTTATTATTCCCTGGGCTTGTTGATGCTCAAGCGCAACCACGATGGACAGGCCCACTACCTGCTTTCCCGCGCCGTAGAGTTGGAGCCGGAATCCGAGTACGCCAGAGACGCTCGCAAGCAAGTGGCCGCCCTCACCGACAAGTTTGCCAAAGAGGCGAAAGCCTCGGGCGAAACCGAAGAGGAGCCCATGAAAGTGGTGGGAGCCAATATCGACCACGAACTGAAGAACCATACCAAAGCCCATGCCCTCTCCGAGCCCAATGTGAAAGTCACCCATGACTCACAAAAGGCTGAAAAACCAGCCAAGCGCGGCTTCAACTTATTGAAGCGTAAGGATGGCAAGGAAGGCAAAGAAAAAGCCGAGGCGGTAAAAATGAAACTCTATCATCCCTCGGGCGATAAGAATCAGACCGACTTGAAAGCCAGACCCCCGGTCGAGCCCGGTTTCGAATAGAAAACAGTGACAAGCGTAGAAGACAAACAAAAGAACTTCGCCACCATCGTGGATGGGAAAGTGGTGGACGACTGCGAGCGCGTCGCCGTCTGCATCAAAGGTTCCGTGCTGGGCTTTCCCGCCACAATCGAAGCGATAAAACCCGATTTTCCCTTCGGCACCAGCTTCTTTCTGGAAACCGATGTGCTGCACGAGCATCAAGGCACAAAACCCAGCTTCACTATTGTGGTGACACCCAAAGTAGCGAAAGGCTTATCCGGCTTCCTGGGGCGGCTCTTGCTCATTGACGCTCACGAAAGGCCCACTGGCATAAAAGTCTTTGACAGCGAACTACTGGCCCATTCGGAAGACCTGGACATTTGCCAGCGCTTCATCGGCTATCCGGGTATGGCCGAGAAACTGAGAGACTTGCAGCGTTTTAACGGCTTTCGCGAATTCCACATTCAGGGCGGCAAGGGACTTTGTCTCATTTGTCCGACCAACTTCAAAGGTCTCAGTTACGACGTGGCGAGAGAGACACTACAGGTGATGGCAACAATAGCCCAGGTCTTGTTTGAGTTTTGAGAACCATGATGACGGGAAACTACCTAGAATCAATTGCCCGCCTTTTGCAAGAGTATTTGCAGCACTGGTCGGAAGACCAACCCCGTCTTGAAGTGCTGCTCAAGCAGGTGGAAGAACAAGATCGCGAATTGACCAATCGCAAAAACATGGTCGGTCATCTCACCGGCAGCGCACTGGTGGTGGATGATCAAAATCGCGTCCTCCTGATCAAACACAATATGTTGAAGCGCTGGCTGCAACCCGGTGGTCATCTGGATTTTGAGGAATGGCCCGCAGACGGCTCATTGAGAGAACTGGTGGAAGAAACCGGCATCACCGTGGACGGGCACGGGCTGAAATTGCACCGCCTACACGGCAAATTCGGTGAGGGACTGCCCATCGATGTTGATTCCCATAAAATTCCTGAGAACCCGGGCAAAGGCGAAGGGCCGCACCTTCACCACGACTTTCAGTACGTATACGAACTTTCAGAAGGCGCCCACAAACTCAACCTGCAAGAAGAGGAAGTGAGCCAGTTTCGCTGGCTGCCTTTAGAGGAGTTGCTTAGCGGAGCCTATGGAGTCAGACTGCAACGAGTGGCCGGCAAGATTCTAACCTTCAGCCGCTAATTTTTCGTTTGGTCTACTCGTCGTGTTTTTCTTCCGGGGGCTCAAGAGCTTCGGCCAGGGCTCGCAAACGAGTATTGGTCAGCCGCGCTTCCGTCACCCGAGAGCCCATGCGTGCCTGGGCCCGGGCCTGCACATTGGCTCTGGCCCGCACCGGTCCCTCGGCGGCCAGTCCCACCACCTCTTTACCGAACCAGGCGTCCTTGCCGTCCACTTCCACTTCATGGCGGGCGGCAGCCCGCAGCTTACCTAACTGGTTGGAACGATCGCCTTCCATGGCATGCAGTCGATTTTGAGAAAGGCGACTGATGCTCTGAGACATAGCCCGACCTGTTTCCTTGAGACCTTCGTGTAAGACTGGGCTCAATTCTCGGCTCTCAGCGGGGCTTTGAGACTCCCCTCCTTTTCTGAAGAACTTCTCCAGTAACTTATTCCAGGCGCATTTGAGATTAGTGATAAAGCAAGTCTTATTTCCGTCTGATTCCATCTGATTCACCAAAGAAAACGCGGCAACTACGGGAGCCCCTTATACCGTTATAACCCCTGACATCCCTCCAGAGGGGGGATAGAGTCCGGTAAATTGGCTTTTTGTTACACTCTCAGACAACGACGACGACGGGGCTAAGATCTGCCTTTCAATAGTTGCAAAGACGAAACAATTGTTAGGGAAGGGAATTGCCGGGGCGCTTATGCTAGATTATTGACAGTAACTCGGAAGTCTACTGGATCCGTCCCGGAGGGGGAAAGCATGTCTGAAACCACAACCCAAGAGCAAACACAGGTAATTACCTTGACCGAAGCCGCCGCCGGTGAAATCAAACGCCTGCTCACGGAAGAACCGGACAAAACCGGTCTGAGAATGGAGATTCGTGGTGGCGGATGCTCCGGCATGTCCTACGGTATGAGATTCGATAATGCCCAGGAAAAGGACCATGTAGTGGAAGCCTTCGGAGTCAAAATCTTCATCGACCCTAAAAGCGCCATCTACCTCAAAGGTACCAACCTGGACTTCCAGGGTGGTCTCAATGGTCAGGGCTTCGTGATCAAGAATCCCCAGGCCAAAGGTAGCTGCGGTTGCGGCAGTTCCTTCTCCGTCTAAGACTTGCAACATCTATCCTGGGAAACGAGCTGCCCGTGCAGCTCGTTTTCCGTTTCTACCCAATGAAAAGAGTGCTCCTTAAATGATTGAAGAAACTTTCCCTACCGGCAAACTGGCACAAGATTACCTGCTTATAGAGGTAAAAGGTGAAGATGCAGAACGCTTCTTGCAGGCACAGACCACTTCCGACGTGAAAGCCTTGCAAATCGGGGACGGTCAAGAGTCGAGCCTGCTTGATCGCAAAGCCAAGGTCATTGCCTATTTCAATCTCTACAAAAAGAGCCCGACCGCCTTTCTCATTCTCGCCCCCGAGGCGCAGAAACAAGCCATCATCGAGCACCTGGAGCGCTTTATATTTGCCGACAAAGTGGAAGTCGTGCCCCTGGTATTTCCCTTTTGCCAACTTGTGAGCGGCAGCCATGCCTCCCTCAAGCTTCCTTCACCGGCAAGCACCAGAGCCGCCCTCATGCCCCTCAACAAGGGCTTCATCGCCAGGATCCATATTACGCCCTGTCCTACTTTCATTATCTTCAGCGAAGAAGATTCACTGACTCTACCCCAGCTTTCCAGGGAAGAACTGCTTATTCGTCGCGTCGAGGCCGGGCAAGCGGAGTTTCTCACCGACTACAGCGACAGCTTGATTGTGGAACTATCCTTGAGTTCACCGGCCGTCTCTTACACCAAAGGTTGTTTTCAGGGTCAGGAAGTTCTGGCAAGAGTGAAAGCCCAGGGCTCGCCTTCCAGACAACTGGTGGGTCTGGTGCTCAAAAGCAGCGAAGCAATAAACTTTCCCGTCGGCTCGCAGTTCCATCTAAATGCGGAAGAAACAGCCGGAACCCTGGCTTCCCATGGCTTCAGCCCGAGACTGTCCAAACATATTGCCCTCGCTTTTCTCAAGCGCGATTTGCGCGTGCCGGGCCGCGAAATTGAAGGCTATGTGGAAGTTGAAGGCAAGCGCCTGCCGCTCAAAGCGCAGGTGCAGGTCTTGCCCTTCATGGAGCCGGAGAAAGACGAGGATCTTGCTCAGAGCCTCTATGAAGAAGCACTGCAAGACTTTACCGCCGGCAACGGCGCCGTCGCCATCCAGACCCTCAAACAAGTCGTCCTCCTGGCGCCCTCTTTCGAAGACGGCTACGAGGCTCTTGGGGTAATGCTTTCCAAAGTGGACGATGGTAAGCACATTGACGAGGCCATCGCCTGCATGAAAGAACTTGCCGCCCTCAATCCCGATTCGATCATGGCCCACGCCAACCTCTCGGTTTTCTATCTGGAAAAGGGCGACAAGGAAATGGCGGAGGAAGAAAAAGCCGTTTCAATGAGCATCCGCATGCGCCAGGCCGCTAAGGAAGCCATGCAGGAGAAAAATGCCAGAGAAGAACAGGAAAAGGAACGCAAAGAAGCCGCCGAGCGCATCAAGCTCTTCCAGGAAGTACTGGAAATCGATCCCGATGATCTCTTCGCCAATCAAGGACTGGGCAATTGCTACAACATCTTAGGCGAGCATGAGCGGGCTATTGGTTATCTGGAGAAGGCCATTGCCATAAAGGAAAATCACACCCAGTGCTATGAGGATTTGGGTAAAGCCTATGAAGCCCTGGGCAATTTAGCCAGGGCCGCGGAATATTACGGCAAGGGTGTGGAGATTGCCGCCAAGAAAGGCGACATGCAACCACTGAAAGCTATGAAGGCTAAATTGGAAGCCCTTTTGCTCCAGAGCGGCAAGTAGAGAGGCAGACTACGCATGTACAAAAGCAAGCTTTTGACCTTCTTCAGCTTACTTGTGTATCTCTTTCTCTATGCGCCAATTCTAGTTCTAATCATCTTCAGCTTTGACGAAAGCCGCCTGGGCGTCAAGTGGACCGGCTTCACCTGGAAATGGTACCAGTCTCTCTTTCTGGATGAAAACGTACTCTCTGCCCTGTCCAATAGTTTGATCGTAGCCGCCGCCGCCGTGACCATTTCAACGGTGCTGGGCGTGCTTGCCGCCGTGGGACTGGCCGGTATCAAGAATAAGAAGCTGGAAGCAGCCGCACGCGGACTGCTTATCTTACCGGTCTTGGTACCGGAAATCGCCATGGCCGTCTCCGCCCTGCTTCTCTTCATCAGTCTGGGCTTCTCCCTTGGTCTTACTTCCGTCATTCTGGCCCATGTGGTCTTCTGCCTTTCCTATGTAACCATGACCGTCTCCGCTCGCCTGGAAGGCATGAATCCACATCTAAGAGAAGCCGCTCTCGACCTGGGTGTCAGTCCGGTGAAGGCTTTTTTCAAAGTGACGCTACCGCTTCTCACCCCCGGTATCATATCCGGTGCCATGCTGGCCTTCGTGCTTTCCTTAGACGACTTTGTAATCACGCAGTTTACAGCCGGAGTAGGAGCCACCACCCTACCCTTGCGCATTTACAGTATGGTCAAGTTCGGCGTCTCTCCCGAGATAAACGCCCTCTCCACTTTGATGCTAGTGGTCACCTTGCTGATTGCAGGCAGCGCTGAGTTTATTCGCTTCCGCTCGGAGAAACCAGCCCATTAGGCTGACTTGAGGTAGCCTGATGGTGAGCTTTAGAGCCGGCTCACCACATCGGCGCAGAAACCACAGAGGTCCACGTACTGGCTGTCTTTACCGACATCGCCGGTATACTTCCAGCAGCGTGCGCACTTCTCACCCTGGGCCCGGTAAGCAGCCACGGTCAGACCTTCTTCCGAAACAGTGGAGAGCGGTTCGGAAAGCCCTTCCTTGCCGGTACCATTGGAAGAGATATGAGCCCCGGAAGTGATAAAGACCGAAGCCAGATCGCCTTCAATCTTTCTGACCTTGTCGGCCTTTTCTTTATCGCCGAAAGACATGACTACGGTCGCTTCAAGCGAGCTACCGATGCTGCGGGCGGCCCTTGCCTGCTCAAGCGCTTTGTTGACGGTCAGTCGCACATCGATAAGTTCGGACCAGTAGGCTCCCGCCTCTTTATCTTCGAAGTCGGCATTGACCAGAGGATAATCAGTCAAAAGCACCGAGGTCTGACCGCCGAAATATGCTCTCAAAGGCTCGCCCATATGCTGCCAGATGTCTTCGGCCAGGTGCGGCGTCACAGGCGCCAGGAGGCGCACCAGAGTATGCAGGGTGTGGGTGAGCACGGTCTGCACGGCCCGGCGTGACTCATCTTTGGGATGACAGGTATAGAGCCTGTCTTTGACAATATCGAAATAGAAGGCGGAAAGATCGACGCCGCAGAAGTTCTGGAGCAGTTGATAATACTTGAAGAACTCAAAGCGATCGAAGTCTCTGGTCACCTCGGCTACCACTTCATTGAGGCGGTGCAAGACAAAACGATCCAGAGAAGAGAGGCTTTCTTTCTTGACCATGTCTTTGGCCGGATCGAAGTCGTGCAAGTTACCGAGCAAGAAGCGCGCTGTGTTGCGCAGGCGGCGGTAAACATCGGCCAGCTGGGCCAGCATATTTTTGCCGATGGGAATATCGTCGGTGTAGTTGACGGAAGCCACCCAGAGCCTCAACACATCGGCACCGTACTGCTTAATTACCTCGTCTGGTTCCACCACATTGCCCACCGACTTGGACATTTTCCGGCCGCTTTCGTCTACCACGAAACCGTGGGTAAGCACGGTCTTGTAGGGAGCGCGGTCGGAAACAGCCACACTGGTCAATAGCGAAGACTGGAACCAGCCGCGGTGCTGATCGGAACCTTCCAGATAAAGCTCGCAAGGCGTGCCGCGCAACTCCGGTCTTTCGTCGAGCACAGCCGCATGGGTGACGCCGGAATCGAACCAGACATCCATGATGTCGGTCTCTCTGTCGAACTCTTTGCCGCCGCAGTGTCCGCAACCAATATCTTGCAAGAAATAGCCAGGCTCTCTTTCCCACCAGGAATCCGATCCCTCGGCGTCGAAGACCTTGGCCACGGCTTCGATACTTTCTTCGCTCATAAGCGGCTTATGGCAGCCCTTGCAATAGAAGACAGGAATGGGAACGCCCCAGGCCCGCTGCCGGCTGATACACCAGTCGGAACGGTTCTCCACCATGTTGAAGATGCGGTTGCGGCCTGAAGCAGGCAACCATTCAACGGCGTCGATACACTCCAGGGCTCTCTTTCTGAAGCCCTCAACGGAAGCGAACCACTGTTCGGTGGCTCTAAAGATGAGGGGCTTTTTGCACCGCCAACAGTGCGGATAAGAATGGGAGAAGGTGGAATGCTGCAAGAGCACGCCTTTCTCTTTCAAGTGCTCGACCACAAGTGGATTGGCTTTGTCGAAGCGTTGACCGGCGAAAATACCGGCTTCCTCGGTGAAAATACCGCGGGAATCAACAGGAGAAAGTACACCAAGTTGGTAGACCTTACCAATTTCAAAGTCCTCGGGACCATGACCGGGCGCCGTGTGTACGCAACCTGTACCGGCTTCGGCAGTAACGTGATCACCGTTTATCACCCTTGAAAGGCGGTCCATGAAAGGATGGCGACATTCGAGCAACTCCAGCTCTTTTCCAAGAGCCGTAGCCAGAACCTGCACAGCTTTCTCGGCCTTGCCGGCGGCGCTCAGGAAAGCATTCTTGAGGCTCTCCGCCACCACCAGTACGTGAGACTCGTCTTCCACCTGCAGGAATTCATAGACGAAGTCGGGGTGCAAAGCCACACCGAGGTTGGCAGGAAGAGTCCAGGGAGTTGTGGTCCAGATGACGAAGGCCACTTCCTTATCTTGCACGGCAGCCGGTAACTTAGACTTGGATGCTGCATCCACCGCAAACTTGACGTAAATGGAGTTGGAAGTATGGTCGGCGTACTCCACCTCGGCTTCAGCCAGGGCGGTCTCGCAATTAGGACACCAGGAGACGGACTTCAAACCTTTATAGAGGTAACCTTTGCCTGCCATTTTGCCGAAGACCCGCACCTGCTTGGCCTCGAAGTGCTGATCCAGGGTGATATAAGGGCTCTGCCAGTGGCCCCAGACGCCCAGACGGCGGAAGTTGGCTTCCTGTCCTTTCAAGTTACTGAGGGCAAAGGCCCGGCAGCGCTGTCTCAGTTCCACCGGCGTCAAAGCGGCGCGACCGCCTTTAACGTCTTTCAAAACCGCGTTTTCAATGGGCAGACCATGGCTGTCATAGCCCGGCACATAGGGCGAGTAGAAGCCCTTCAAGCCCTTGTACTTGGTGACGATGTCCTTGAGCACTTTGTTGAGAGCCGTACCAATGTGAATCTTGCTCGAAGACAGGTAAGGCGGTCCATCATGGAGTACATACTTGGGCGCCGCTTCACGGCGCTTCAAGCTGGCTTCGTATACACCGGTGTCGTCCCAGACCTTCTGAATCTCCAGTTCCCGAACGGCGCTATTGGCTTTCATGGGAAATGCCGTTTGGGGCAGGTTCACACTATAGGTCGACTTCTCTTTCATGCTCTACTCCAAATAACAAAAACGCCAGCGCTTGGCGCCGGCGGTGTCTTTCTACGACTACGCCAGCTTGATTAGCATTCAATAATAATAGTCCGAATAATATTCCGCACTGACACAATCTCCTCGCCGCAGTTAAGGATAGAGCCGGGGAACCCCGGTCGTCAATAAATCTGCAAGAAGCGTAAACATATACTTGGAACGTAAATACAAACCACTTTTCATCCCTGTGACGGTTCGGCAGCCGCTCTGGTATCACCAGCGGTAGCAAGTCTATTTCTCACCAAAGGAAAGCCCTGCCTTCTGCTGTAAAATAACCTGGCGGAATTCTCTTGAACAACACTCTGCAGGAAGCGACAAAGCATGGACAAACTGGAAAAGGTAGCCCGGGAAGCAGCACTGCGAGCCGGTGAACTGCAAAAATCAAGGCTGGGCAAAATAAAGTCGCTTGACTACAAGAGCGCCTTTAACATAGTCACCGATGTTGACAAGGCAAGTGAAGCTCTGATCATCGAGACCCTCACCCAGGAATTTCCCGACGCCTGTTTTCTGGCCGAGGAAAGCGGCGAGTCGGGCAGTAAGTCCGGGCGCCGCTGGATAATAGATCCCCTCGACGGCACCACCAATTTCGCCCACTCCTATCCCTTTTTCTGCGTGTCCATAGCCTGCGAAGAGGACGGTCAGGTGGTCTTGGGCGTGGTTTATAACGCTGTCGCCTCTGAGATGTTCGTGGCCGCAAAGGGACAGGGTGCCACTTTGAACGGCGAAAAGATAAACGTATCAATGCGCACAAGCCTGGAGACCAGCTTGCTTGCCACCGGCTTCCCGCCCGATACCTTGAAGAGTGTGCATCACAACATGGACAGCTTCCGCGCCATCACCAATATGTGCCACGGTGTCAGACGGGACGGTTCGGCGGCCCTTGATCTTTGCTTTGTAGCCAGCGGCCGCCTCGATGGTTTCTGGGAAAGAAAACTTTCCGCCTGGGATGTGGCAGCCGGTGCCTTAATCGTGGAAGAGGCCGGCGGCAAAGTAAGCAATTTGGAAGACGGCCCGCTGGATATGATGAGCGGTCATATTCTTGCCACCAACGGCAAAATTCACGCAGAAGTAGTGAAAGCCCTGGCTGCCTCAAGAACCGAGACCGTAGCAAGTTGAGGAGCGCTGGCAATTAGAAGCTCCCGGAGGATTTCATGTACAGCGAATTGCAAGCAAAGAAGGGGTCTTAACTCCACAAACAAGAGATAGGCACGGCGGCAAACTTGTCGCCAAAGGGAATGTGACTATTGCTATCGTAAAGTACAGCTCCAAATACAAATTTGTCTTTGCAGATCTCTGAAAGGGTTTTCAACCCAGAAAAATCACTCACACTTACTGTTGCACTTGCTTTGACTTCAATGCCGACAATCATTCCGTCATCACGTTCAAGCACAATATCCACCTCGCGAGCATCTTGGTCGCGAAAGTGATAGGGCGTAAGACTTAGATCTGACCCTGTGATGAGCTTGAGGATTTCAGCAAAAACAAAACTCTCAAGCACAGCTCCGAACTGAGTCCGGTTATCTTTTATTCGATTGAATGTTAGACCACAACTGGTTGAAAGAATACCAGAATCAAGAAAATGCATCTTTGGTGTTTTTATGATTCTGTTGATTGCATTTGAATGCCACGGGGGAAGAGTTTGAACCAGAAATATTTGTTCCAAGAGCCTGACGTAACGCTGGCTGGTTTTGTAGTTAATATCTATACCGCTACCTAGGTTCGAAAAATTGATGAGCTGTCCGGAACACTGAGCAAGGAGACGAACAAACTTCGGCAATTCTGTTATTTTCTCAACTACCGCTATGTCCCGAAGGTCACGTGTTAGCACTGTCCTTAAGTACGACCGGAGCCAATCCTGGCGTCGCCGTTCAGTATCACGGTCAAGAACTTCAGGAAAGCCGCCGCTGAGAACCTGCTCAATTAGCTCATCTCCGAGATTGACCTCCTTGATAGCAAACTGACCTTTGAATATGCCGCTGAGAAATGAGGAAGACTGGCCGCTCACTTCAACATGAGCCAATGGTAGCATGTGAATAGTTTCAATTCGCCCAGCCAGGCTATCAGCGACCTTCGGTAAGGTTAACACGTTTGCAGAGCCGGTCAGCAAAAAACGACCCGGCCGATAATCATCATCAATAGATTTCTTAATCGCTAAGAGCAGTTCAGGAGCACGCTGAATCTCGTCGATGATGGCACAGTCTAACCCCCTGATAAATCCCATTGGGTCCGCTTGGGCAGCATTGAGCGTCGTGCGATCGTCGAGCGTTAGATATACCAATTTAAGTTTGCCCATTCCCATTTTTTTTACAAGCGTCGTCTTGCCGACGCGCCTGGGACCGACAATCAGAACTACTGGTGTATCCGCTAAAGCCTCCTCTACCCGTCGCTCAACAAGTCTGTTGTACATGCCGTATGTTCCCTATATTGCTCCGGGAAATAGTATTATAGCATCCGGTAATTAGTATTACAGTATCCGGCAATTAGTGGTGAGTCGTCCGGCAATTAGTGATTGGCAACCAGGCGATTTGTAGGCAAAGTGCTTTCTGAGGGAATTGACAAATTCATACCCACTAAATGACTCTCCTCTAAATCCACGTACCGCCCAACAGTTATGGTTTACCTCGGATACTGGCATCTCATCATCAGGAAAGATCCGCTATCAATCTGGATGCTCATTTCTTTCGACCTCTACGCGGCTTATCCTTGTGCCAGCGCTCGTCATTTATTTGCCTCATTCTCTCTCTTCTATGTTCAACCCAACAATAAGTGCAGCCGTGCCCATCTTGTGTTCTAGATCTAAGGCTCTGCTGCCACTCATGACCGCAAGCGCCCTTCCACCAAACAACACGCGTTGCAACAGCCAGCAACTTCTCAGGTTTTAGCCTTCCATTCTTACTGGGATGAAAATCCATGGCTAGTTCTGGATAGGCCCCGGCCAAAGAGTTGCTGTATACAAGCTGGCGATTTGTACAGAATAGGCAACCTCTATTCAATACCCCCTCTGAACTACCATCGTTTTCCATTCATGGTCTTCTGCAACAGGGCATTTCCACCAAATTTTTCTATGGGAATTGAGATTTATCTCTTCCGGCTTTAGTCTTCCATTCTTGGTGGGATGAAACTCGGCCAATAAGTCTTTTCTCATTGTTAAATTATTCGTCGATGACGCTTTCTTCCCCCGGCAGAACGGACAGCGCACACCGGTAGCACGTGAGAATTGCGACGTCCAAACATGGTCGGCAGCCACCGGGCAGCGCCAGAGGACCTTCTCTTGTAACTTTACGTGGTGAGGATCAACGCCAGGGTTGTCCTTGGCGCGGAACTGCTTCTTGGCTCTGGGATAGTCATCAAGGTCTGTGTATGTGTATAGACACTTCGGACAACCTGCGCCGGAACAGGTTCTATTTACCAGGTCAGTCTGCCACCTGTGGCTCTTATTTTTGCTACAGCGCCACCAGCCAGGCTTATTGGACTTTGCCACGACAAGGTCCGCTGCTTTGCCGTTTTTCTTCTCGTCCCACTCTGGAACTAGATGTGGATAAAGCGAGGCTAAACTATTAGTAACGGAAGGCAGAAGTCCTTTACAAAACGGGCATCCATTTAATTCACTTTCGTCGCGGCAGGCTCGAAAATGATTGGCGATGCATTGGGCGTACACGTGGTCCGGCCCCTGCGGGCAGCGCCACCAGGCCATGAATCCAGATCCTTTGTTGAAATCATCTGGCGAGTAGTCCAGATTTAGCTCGTATAACCACTCGTGAGCAATTTGGGGAAAGATCTTTGTCATCGGCACACCAGTTACAGGGCGCAGTTCCTTTATTTGATCGAGCATTTTGTGAGACTTTGAAGGCGGTCTAAGTAGCCAGAACCGCTCCACTAGCACATTCAACTGCTTTCGGTCGAGTTTATGCCTTGTTTTATCCGATTTCAAAGCCACCTTGGTCTCCTATGCAAGGACATTCTTGTCTCAAATCCAGGTGCTAGCTTATCGCAATAACGAGTTTTTATTGCACCTGACATAGACTTTCTTACGAGAGGCACCAATGGGCTATTTATCACCCCGCTTCAATATTTGATGCATTGATTATTCGTCTCGTCCACAATTCGGCACCCAAACCCGCATCGGCATGCACACAGCTTCTTTAGACGTGGCAAACCAAGGCAACCGTCGAATGCTTTCTGCCGCCGAGTGAATGTGCAACACCAGAAGTACCATGCAAAATCCGCATGAGCGCCATGATTGAAGTCATTCATTGAATACGTATTCAGGATTCGGAGAAGTCCTAATAGATCAAATCTATCCCGATTTGGGATCTAGACAAAGGAAATAGGTAGCACCTATTTGTTTTGCTGCAATGGCTTGATGATGTCCATCCATACAAGCAGCAAACTACAAGAAGCCAGGTAAACCAGGTGATTGACCAGTTTACGGCGTCGATAAAGAACGGGCTATCATGACCGGCCCTGTCAGAGTGACCTAAGGCTCTGTTTTTATCAGCCGGTAAAGGGAATATAAAAGGGGTGTTTTCTTGTGAGGCTGGCCACTCATGTCACATGCTGAACCTCAAGAACAAGACGAGCGTCTGGTGTTACACCCGCCGGTAGAAAAGACTGAGATTAAGACAGCAGACGCCCAGGCGGCAAGAGTAGCCGGAGCGTCCGACATTCAGGCGGTCCAGGCGCTGAATCCGAACAGGCACAACGGATCGGCAGGCGGAGACCAGCTAGAGAGCGTCCAGTTAATCGCCCGCGACGCCAACGGCAATGTGAAGGTGGTAGCGGAGCGCCCTAAGGAGCAAAGGCCAGAGCCGAGAATAACGCCAGAAGATTTGCGAGTGAAGGAAAAGGCAGGCGACATCTGGGCTAAGTCGCTAGTGGCAGATCTGGACAAAGCGGAGCGATTACCGCAGCCATACCGAGACGCGCAAATAGCCGAGGTTTTGAAGAAGGCTGATGTAATTTACCGACCGGAGCAAAGAGGCAAAGCTGAGCAGCCGACCGAGAACCAGATGGACACCGGAACAATGCTGACGGTGGAAGCAACAAAGAACCCGGCAGCAGAGCCCGTAAAGCTGTTTAAAGAATGGGTGGAGAAGCAGGCGGAAGGACAGCAAAAGGAAGCATTCAGGCAAGAGGTGAGGCAGGAAGTCGCTAATTTATCGCCGGAAATGAAGGCTAGGATGGAGCACCTGGCGCAAATGCGGCGAAAGATTGATGCCGCCGGTCTGGATGATGGAGGCGTACACGAGGCAATAACGCCGGAGCAGACCAGGCAATTCAAACTATACGGGAAGGTGGAAGAGCACAAGGCGGAGGCGAACGCCCCGGAAAGCTGGCTAGAGGCAGGGCGGCGCATATCGGAGTTACCTGCAGAGAAGCAGCTAGAAGTTATTGGCGCCGGTCTGATGGCCGGTCATGAGCAGTACGAGGCTGATGAGAGAGAAAGGGTCTGGGGGCAACTAATCGGCACGACCGAAGGGCTGGGAGCTGTAGCCGTGAACCTAGCCACCATTTCTGAATTTACTTGTGATGTCATCGCCGGTAATAAGTCCAGGGCGGAAGAAAGAGGCGGGCACTTTGGGAAGGCGTTAGGAGAGACATTAGTAATCGGGGTGCAGCTATTCAGCGCCGCCGACCAGTACCTGTTAAATGTTGGCTACACCGGCCAGTACAGTAAGCCGTTCAAAGACCTAGCTGACTTTGGCGGGGCGTTAAACGAGAGATGGAGTCAGATACCGCCCAGAGAGCAAGAGCGCATCAAATACAGGTTCATAACGGAGATGGCGGTAGATGGCTTGATAGGAGCCGGTGGCGCTAAGGCGATAGGCAAAGCAAAAACATTTACTGAGGTAATGGACGCCATAGCCATTGAGGCGAAGTCGGGTCACCCTATTGGTGCAGTTAATGGCCTTGGAAAGCTTGTAGCCGGCGACATAGTGGGTCTGGGGCAGGAGGCGACAGAAGCTGGGAAAGCCGCCTTGAATACAGTCAAGGGCATCGGCAAGCAGGTCGTAGCCGATATGAAGGGAATAAGGCAGGATGCAGCAAACTTTGGACAGAAGGTGCTTGGTTCTATTGATAACCTAATTGGGACGCTTACAGCACCGGAGCTGGCATTGGAAGGCGGCGGGAGAATCAAATTTCCACAAGAGTTTGGGCACCCGGCAGACAAGCCTGTTACCCACGTGTTAATGTCAAAGGCTGATGAGGCCTTAGAAGGGAAGGGCGGGATGCTTGGCAAAGCAGGAGCTGGTGGCGACTGGCCGATCATCAATGAGCGTCCATCTCTCGATGTTGTTCGTCAGACAGAAAGATATTCTTGTGTTTCTGCTTGTGGGGAGATGCTTTCAAATGGAGAACTCAAACAGGCGGCACTTATCGATAAGCTAAAAGCACCGTGCGATACTCGTGATCTTGCTGATGTTTTAGGGCCTCCCTGGAAAGGTGATGGAGTCCCGCCCGGTGAACTTGATAAACTTCTAGAACGCGGTTCTTGAGCGACTGAGCTTCGCGAAATCCCGAAGCCATGTCAACGTATTGAGCCGAGCCATACTGTTGTTGTAGACGGGCTTGACGAACATGGCAACATAATGATTCGAGATCCAGCAGACGGCACCAGGTACGAGATGACACGAAAGGATTTCCTTGAGCACTGGGCCCTGATTTCTGTGTTCAGAGACTAGTCTCTTCCAAGGAAAGGAGCGTAATATGACCATAATTCCAGAAAAGTGTATTGCAAGATTGCGATCCAGAGGACTGTTTATTGCTGATCCTATGCCGCCTACTCATGTGTTTGCAAATGGGGTCTTGATCGGCAAGCCGGTAGCTGTGCCTGGAAACACAATACCAGAATACAGGACGGGATTTGGTCTTTCGGATCGGATTGAGTTTGACGCCCCGCCTGTCTGGCTTTTTGCTCGCGATGATAAATGGTTTGTTCTCGCGGAGGACCATTGTCCAGGGCCTGGTCCTGGAGATTTCCTTGATACATGGGACACCGCTGAAGAGGCTGTCCAAGACATCCTGGATTTCTATTTCGGAGATCAAAAACGGATGCTAGCAAAATCTACTGCTAGAGCACAGAGACTTCAGCCATCGCAAGATCGCGACAATTCGAAACGGGCAAGCACTTAAGGGGCGAGTTCAAGGGAGACCGAGCCCCCCAATTGGCGCCCATATTTGTCCACCCCGTGTCGGTGCGATCGAGCGGTGGGTAGTTTTGCAGAGACTGATCCGAATACTTGTGCCCACGTTACTAGGGAGTGGGGACCAATAGTAAGGATCGGAGCGAATCTAATATTCTTTGTACCTGCCTTATTAACCGGAGTCAGCTATCTTGCGCTTATAAGTACCGAACCAGGCACCAATGGTAATACCAAGCACTTCCATAAGCATGCGGGGAGAGTCGGTTAAAACATTCACCTTGGAACCTTCCATGTTGTTCCAATTAATGGCGACCTCATGCAGCTTGTAGCCTCGTAGCCTGGCTATATAGAGCAACTCCACGTCGAAGGCATAACCATTCAGGCGCGCCACCGAGAAAATATCCTGGGCGGCATTGCGTTCGAATAGTTTAAAGCCGCACTGGGTGTCTTTAACACCGGGAAGAAGCAGCGATTGCACAATCAAGTTGAAAGTATTGCCGATGTACTTGCGGTAAAAGAGGGCATTTACCTTGGCGGTGGGGTCTTCTTTGGCACGGGAACCGATCACTACTTTGTAATCAGGCTTCATGCCTTCAAGCAGCCGCTCAACTTCTTCAATGGGTGAGCTGCCGTCGGCATCATTCATCAAGAGATAGTCGCCCCGAGCCTTGAGCATGCCGGTGCGCACGGCAAAGCCCTTGCCTTGATTGGGTGCATAAGAGACCAGGCGAATCCTTTCTTGTTCACCGTCGCTTTCAGACTGCACATGATGCCTGGCGAATTCCTCCACTACTTCGCAAGTGCCGTCATGACTACCATCGTCTACGACGAGAATTTCATAAGTGCGACCGGTCTCCTGGAGAGTTTTCTCTAAATAGCCGTAGACCGATGCCAGAGTAGCAGGCAAGCGACTCTCTTCGTTGTAGGCGGGAATGACGACCGATAAATCTGGCATCTAAAAGAGAGGAACCTGAAAGGAGCACTCTATCTAAATACCCTATTTCCCTTCTACTTGTTCAACAGGTAAAGCGAGAGTTGACAAAGGATCGAAGCGAGACTGCAAACTACCGCGCATTCTGTCGTAATCCATGAGACTATACGGAATTCTACGGTTTTCAGCTCTCAGGCGGCTCTGGTAGGTCTTGAGATTCTCAGGGGAGCTATTGGCAGGGCTGAAAGGACTGATACGGTTCTTGGGATCATAGGCGGAACCGGCATTCCAGGAATTAGTGGTCTCGATGACGCCGATGAAACCGGTAGCCAGGGCCGTGCTCTGCATGGTGTTGCCCATGGCCATTTTGTAGGTCTCAAGCGGTCCGGGCAGGGTTATGCGATTCAGACCTCTCACCGGCGTAATGCGCGCTCCAAACTGACCGAAGGCAGCGTTGAAGGCGGTATTAGTGCCGATATTCTTAAGGCTCTCGTTCCAGGTTATGGCCTGTTCGCTGGTCCATCTGTCGCCCATTTCCTGGGTGACGGCACCGGTGAAGGCAAGAGGTGAGATCTTGAGGGTGTTGACGCCATATGAGAGAGCGGCATTGCCGCTTCTGGCGAGCAGTCCCATGGTGGCCGCTTCCGTCGCCTTGACTGTACCGGTGGCGGCAATGCCGTGTCCGAGCGCTATGGCGAAAGTAGGTACGGCGGCACCGATGGCGGCAGTCTTGCTGCCGATGCGCCAGCCGGAGGCGAAGTCTTTGGAGAAGTCGGCCTTATCGTAATCTTTGGTGACTCCCATCCAATCGGCAGCATGGTGTGCTCCGGAGTAGAAGAGCCCGGCGGAGGCGCCGCCGGCTGCGATACCACCAACGGTGCCAACCACGAGTAAGCCGCCTGTAGCAACACCGGTGGAAACGCCAAGAAGGGCAGCAGTACCGGCTACGGCAGCAGTGGAGGTGGCGGCACTGGCTACGCCGAAGCCGACCACGGCACCGACCACGGCAGCGCCGGCGATGGCATAGGTGCGCCAGTCTTTGTACCAGGGTACATATTCGCAAGCTTCCTCAATCTTCCTGCGCTGCTCATCATCAAAGCGCTTGGCCCAGTAATCGGGATGGTCTCTTTTGAGAGCCTCAAGAGCATCGGAAGCTTCGGATTTTTCATTGAGCATGCTGTGACGGTTAATCACCAGCATCTGCCTCTCGGCATCTTCGAAATCATTAACGGCTTTGGCACCGTCTTCCATCTGCTTGCGGGCAGCTTCCAGCACGCGCATTCTGTTTTCCAGAGTGGCTTGCTCCATTTCGCGCTTGCCGTCAACATCAAACTCTTTGGAGCCGAGACCCTTCATTTCCTTTTCCAGATTGGCCTTTTCCTGGGTGAGGGAAGCAAGGGTAGCTTTGCGGTCTTCCTCGCGTTTTCTGGTCAATTGCTGCATGGCCGCGAGCACCTGGTCGGCGCCGATGTTCTTGTCGTCCATACCGTTCAAGACCTGGTCATAACTGGCTCTCTTACCGAGTTCACTGGAAGTCAATTGACCCTGTTCCATTTTCTTGTTGTAAAGATCGGCCAGGCGCTTGAAATCAGCGGAATTAGTGGCAGTTCCCAACGCCATTTGATTATCGAGATCGCGCCATTCATCATTCTTGTAGACGAAGACATCCTTGCCGTCTTTTTGTTCAATATGACCTACAGCAGTGTAGTCATCAGCTTTGATGCGGGTCATTAGCTTCTCGGCATCGGCAGTACGACCTTGCTTGGTATAAAGACGCATCAACTCCAGGCGAGCATCATTGGCACTATTGACGGTGGCATTGAGCCTGTCTTGCACTTCTTTGGGCTGTCTGGCCATGAAGTCTTCATCGTTACGCAAGCGGGCCAGCTTATCCAGTCCAATGGTATTGGACTGGTCCACGGCTTGCTTGAGCAGTTCTTCTTTGCGCTTAGGATCTTTCTCGACGGCAGCTTCCGCTACTTTCTTGGTCATGCTCTCACCATGGTCTTTCTCACCAAGATGCTCACCTAATCTGGCCAGGGTCTGCTTATAGGTGGGGTTCTCACGGAAATCGGGATTTTTACCGGCGGCAATCACATAGGAAGCAGCCAGTTGCACGTCGGTCATGTCCACCTTCATGCGTCCGTTATCGCCTTTTTCAAGACCATACTTTTCGTTGGTATAACCAAGGGCCATGTACTGGGCGTAGAGCATCTTGGTGGCATCACCGAGATCACCGGTTTTGCGATACTGCTCGGATTCATCGTGCAACTGACTGAGACGCTGAAGCTCCTTATTAGAGGGATCTAGCCTGAGCTTGCCGTCTATCTGCAGCTTAATTTGATCGGGGGAGCCGATAGTCATGTCGATGCCGTTCTTCTGGCTCAGGGCCAGGCGCTCAGCGAAGTTGTTGCTGACCAGTTCCACCAGTGGTGCCGAAGGAATGGTCTGGGAAGTTTTGATGGCATCGGAGAACTGCTTATCGATATCCTTTTTGAGCTGCTTGACCCGCTCATCCACAGTCATTTCCACCGCTTTGCCGCTGGCATCGGTGACTGTGATCTTATCTTTGGGATCTTTATGCTCTTTGTCGAGTTTGTTTATCTCGTCGGCCTTGGCTTTGGCATCGGCCAGATGACCCATGACGGCTGTGGCAGGCTTAAAAATGGCATCCTTGAGGCGAGTATTGTCGACTATAGATAGGTCTTCGGCTACTTGAATTCGGTCGGCGGGCTTGGCCACCGGCACTTGCGTCTCCAGAAGAAACTTCTGTTCCGCCGCAGGAGGCTTCTTTTCAGGCTCCTGCTTGACTTCCGCTACCTTTCCTGGTGTGTCGACCATAACTCATACCCCTAGAAAACAAATCGTGACGCTGTGCCCTCGATGTGTTTTGTTCTATACAGAATATGCCCCAAATTCGACACATTAAGTCAAAATTCCCAGTAAAAAGGGAGCTTTTGGCTCCCTTTTTAGGCTTCTATTGTCCGAATCCCTCTCCCGGAGCCATGGTAGATGGATCAAGGTTAGGTTGCTTGGGCGCTTGCGCTGCTCTCTTCCTGGCTTCCTCAGCCTCTCGGTCGGCCTTGGCCTTAGCTTCAGCTGCTTTGCGGTCCGCTTCCGCTTTGGCCGGGTCTACCTTCGGTGGTTCAACCTTAGGCTGCTCAGGGGTTTTACCGGCGTTGGCATCAGCCGGAGGCACCACCTGTTGCTGTTGCTCCTGCTGCATTTTTTCAAAGACAGTACCCGTGCTCTGGTCTTCATTTTGCAAGGGACGTTCCATCATATCGGCAGTCTGCTTGAGTCTGGCCGACTCACCCATCTGGTCGTTGTCCCTGGTGAGCAAGGTGGGACTGACGAAGGCCCAGCGCCAGGCTTCTTTAGCAGTCTGAGCAGCGGGGTTGGCGATGGGCTTGAGGATCATACTGCCAAGCAAGACATCGGCTACGGCACTGGTCTGAATGCGGTTGGTCAGATCGCCGCTACCTACCATAGAGCGCGTGAATGCCTCTACGGGGGTGAGTTGTCTCACTTCATCACCCACTTTCACTTTGCGGGTGTTGCCGTTGATGTCGGTGTCATAGGACATATCGTAGACACTGGTGATACCGTTATAGGCAACGGAGCTGGTCAAGGCACCGGCCAGAGTGGCTCTGGCACGCATGGAGGAAGCAGCTCTCTGCATGGCTTCCACCCCGGAAGTCTCCGGATTGATACGTCCCCAGTTGCGCGCTTCACGGCCCTGAACGGCTCTATTGATATCACCTACATTCCACAGGCGGTCTCTGTAGGCCGCATCGAAGACCCAGTTTTTAGCACCGCTGACGGTGGAGCTAATCATACCCGGCGGCTTCTCAGGCACTTTGCCCAGGATGGCATCCACTCTTTGTTGTATGGCTGAGCCGTTTTCACCAAATGCCCGGGCATCCCGACTCATCAGTTCGGAAATTCTGGTGGTGCCGGTAATCTCAGAAATCTGAGGATAACGGTGACGCAGACTCAAGGCAGACTGCAACTCGGTGCCGACGGCATGAGCGGCCTGGAACTGCTGCATATTGGTGACACCCATGCGCTCCAGCACAGGCAGCTTGGCTTCCATGCTGGCGATAAGCGCAGGGTCGCCGCCCTTGGTCTTCAGTTCAGAGAGAACTTGACGCACAGACTGGCTGTCGCTCAAGGTGACCATGTCTTTGCCGCGAGTGAACAGCGACTTTTGAGCAATCAAGCCCTTGTCGGCCGCTTCTCTCATGAAGCGCGACATATCGGGCAGATTGGCTTCCAGATAATAGCCGCGCATATCACCCAGGTTGTGTACCCCGGAGGATTTGAGGAAAGTGATTTCAGCTTGCTTGGCGGCGTCATCGGGATATTTGGCCCGGTTATTCTTGGCCATTTCTTCCACCACATCCTCAATCTTGGTATTGGGATTGGTGAAAGTGACTTTGTCTTTAATAGCGCCAAAGCGGCCACGGTCGCGGGCTATTGCCGTCTTATCGAGATCGGCCATGAAGTCGGACATGCGCTGTTGATGAGCGGCAGCCCTTCCTTCGAGAGAAGCCACATCAGTGATACCGGCGGCTTCCAATTGAGCAGCCCGAGCAATGTCTTTCACTTTCAGACCCTTGACGGTGGCCAGAAGTTCGGTCAGTTCTACTTTGCCCATGGGCTTCATGCCCAGGGCATCGTACATCTTACGTACATCCTCCGGTGACATATCCTTGACGGGCTTAGTGAAGAGTGTTTCCATCTCAGTCTTGGGCCGTCCGGCGACAGCGGGTTTGGAAAGATCTTCCAGCAGTTGCATGCCCTTTGGATCGAGTTTGCCGGCGGATCTCAGTTCCTGGGCAAACTTCATGCCATTAGCTTCAGCCCCGGCAATACCTCTGGCCACGGAGACTTCGTTAACATCTTTGAGGCGCATACCCAGACCATCGATGACGCCATCCGGTTTCATCATCCAGCGCGAGGTGTGCTTGAAGCCTGCTACAGCAAGTCCTGCTGCAGTACCATGGGCCATGGTATCACTGAAGTCTTCCCACTGACCGGTACCGATACGCATCACAGCAGCCCTGGTGAAGATAGCAGAGCCGATACCGGCGATGTCGCCGCCATAGGTGTTGGCAGCACCGCGCACCTTGTAGCGAGCCAGTAAGGCCCTGCCGCCGATGTCGCCCACATAAGCCATGGCCATGGCGGCCATGTCGGCTTTGGGACTGGTGAAGTTTTCGGCCGCCAGAGCAGCTTGCTTTCTAAAGATTTCAGGATTTTTCTGTTCGCCGAAGGCAACCAGTTGAGCCAGTCCGGCGTTCGGTCTGTCCGGATAGTTCTTCTTCCAGATTTCCAGTGCTTCACCCGCTAAGGCAGCAGCTTCCTGCGGTTTATAGAGAGCGTTTGGCCCTCTCTGGGTGGATTCCGACCTGGTTTTATTCAAGTCGATTGTATTGGTCATATCGTTGAAGGTGTAGATGCTGGCTATTTCCGTGCGCATGTCTACGGAAAGATCTTTCATGCCCATCTGGGGAATTTTCTGTCCGCCTTCAAGAACAAGTTCACCACCTGAGATAAAGACCTTGGCTTTGGAGAGAGCAGCCTCATCGGAGACTCTGCCGATGTTTTTGCTCTGCAATCTCTCTTCGGCAACGATAAGTTCTCTGGGAACGGCATCGGCAGCCTTGAAAGCTTCACGAGACCATTTCTGCATATCGGCCAGTTGATTGACGCCGCCTTCCACAAACTCGGCGCTGGCCCTTTGAGCGGAGCCAGGCTTGTAGGGCTGAGCGGTCTCGGCATCGGAAAGCATTTTCTGGCGACGGTGGAAATCACCCAGGTACTTAGCATATTCAAGACGAGTGACAGCACCGTAAGACATATCTTGCAGAGCTCTGGTGTTTTCCATGTGCAAGCGCGTGCGGTCTTCGTTGGTGAGAGCGCTACCATCCGGCTTTTTGTCCGCTTCCAACTGCTTCTGGTTGCCGACCACCAGCTCGCGCTTCTGCTTGAGCATTTCAGGATCGCTATATTGACGAATCAATTCCTCGTAAGCAGCCCGCACCTCTTTGACGGTAGCCGGACCTTTCTTCTGTTCCTCGATAATGAAAGCTTCCAGCTTATCGGGCGCTACACCTTTCATTTGATCGGCAAGGGGCTTGGTACGATCAAGTTGGATGAGCGCCTCAGAGTTCTGGGAACCGGCCGAAGCATCGGTGGGACTCGCACCGCCAAGGGTATCTTGAATCAATTTATCCAGTTTGGGACGAGGCGGTAAACCCGCAGCTTGATCACCTTTGATGAGCTGATTAACCTGTGCTTCGGTAAGCCCGGCGAAGACTTCCGTCAGCTGGGCTTTTGCACCGGCCTTATCACCGTTCTTGACCAGTGCTGCACCATAACTGGTGCGCAAGTCAACCATGTCGTTATAAGATTTGCTGGATTCTGCAAAGAAGATCTCGCGGTCATCCATGAGAGGTTTGGCGGCAAAAGCCTTTTCAGGAGAGCCGGCAGCTTTGACAAACTCGTCTTTGGCTTTGACAAAGTCAGGAAACTTCTCGGCCATTTCCTTACGAGCAGCCTCACGATCAGCTTCTTTAGCCGGATCAGCATTCTGCAAACGTTCTACAATGGGTTTGGCGGCAGGCAGAAGCTGACCGTCCGGTCCCTGTAGCTTTGCGGCTTCGGTACGGAAATTGCGATAGGCAGCCTCGAAGCCGGGCATCTTATCGGCGCCGACCACTTCCTCTGCCTTCTTGGTGAGAGCCATGAACTGCTGCAAGTGAGCATCGCTTCTAGCCTGGGCAGCCTTGATAGCCTCTTCGGCAACCTTCTTGCCGGCGTCATCAAGTTTTCTGCCGTCGGTGGCTTTCTCCAATTCATTGAAATATTTGATACCGGCATCCACGGCTGCTACGGCCTTGGTTTCATCATATGCAGCGGCCGGCTGAGTTTGATCACCGGTGACGGGCTTGGTTGTGTCTTTACCGGCCTGCACTTTATCCGGGGCACCAGGCTGGCTCACAACAGTTTCCGAGCCTGGATTGGGAGTGCTGTAATTCTGCCGATCTCGTCCACCGTTGTTAACAACAGTCTGCACCTGACCGTCCGTACCGCTAGCAGGTTTGCCGGCCTGTTGCAGGGCTTCTGCTTTCTGCTTCTGTTCAAGCTCTGCATTGGCCTTGCGCACCATGTCGTGCAAGCCGAAATAAGCCTCCGGCACGCCTACCTTCTTCTCATCGCGCAGACGAACCATCTGACGCTGGAAATAAATATCGTCGAAGAGGGTGACATTAACCAGGTCGGGCACTTTGCTATCGAGGGCCTTCAAGTCATCGGGAGCCATCTTGGCGTGTTTCTTGGCGCTCTCTTCGTCGACACCGGCGCCTTGAAGCAACTTGGTGTTGCCTTCTTCCACTTTGCCCTGGCGGTAGTACCAGAGAGCCATGTTGCCGTATGCCGCATCCTTAACGCGGGAAACACTGAATAGTTCTCTTTCTCTTTCTTTTAGCTTGGTTTTCTCTTCCAGATTAGTCTCGGTCTCAAGCTTCTTGCGCACTTCCACAAGATCTTTCTTGGCCTTCTCAATGTCCTCTTTGGAGACTTTCTCAGCCTCCTTAATAGCTTTCTCGTAAGCCAGCTTAGCTTCATCCAGCTTTCCGGCTTTGTTGAGGGCCGGCACTTCCTTGTCAAGGATGTCGTTGACTTTCTTAAGCTGAGCAATGGGATCGACTTTTTCGGCCGGTGCGGTTTTGTCTGAAGCGGGGGCAGTCTTGTCGTTGGCTGGAACAGTCTTGTCGGCAGCAGGAGCGTTTTTGTCAGCGGCGGGAACAGTCTTGTCCGGTGTGGTGGCAGTCTTGTCGGCCTCACCTGGCGGCTTGGCCGGTGCGGTCACGCCATCACCCTGTTTTGCTACCGGTGCCGGCTCTTGTTTCTTGTTGGCATCAAGGGGTTGCTGCGGACCGGTTGGCCCGTTCAGCTTCTCGCCGCCGTTAAGTACAGCCTCAAAGGGAGAAGGTTCCACCTTGCGCGGCTTGCTTTTATCGTCCGTTTCAAAACCTGGCATGCCTGAAAGACCTCAAGAAACTAGTTACACCAACGCATTGATTAATTTATTCCAGTAAAGCCAGTCTTTGAAACTGGGGAAACTACGTACCAGTGATGTCAAGCGGACTTTTTTTAACAACATCCCGGTCGCCTTAAATTTCAAAATGCGCTTTCGGTTATATACGGAGCCGCCGTTTTCTGGACAATAAATTCAGTCGGTGATCTCCACCACGGTCACGCCGTCCCCACCCTCATATTGTTCACCGGGTCGAAACTTGATGGCATAACGGGCGGCTTTCAAAAAGTCTCTCACTGCCGATTTAACAGCCCCTGTGCCATGACCATGGATGATCATGAAGGGGCTTATGCGGCCAAGCACACAGCCATCCACGAAGCTGTCCAAAAGACCGAGCGCTTCATCCACTCGCTTGCCGCGCAGATCAAGGGTGTTAACCATGGTGCGCACAAAGACTGACACTCTGTCAGGCTCCGCCGCCTGAAAGGCAGGTTTATGCTTCTGACCCCGAGCCTGACCGGCATTGGCCGGTCGCCCGGCGTTCATAGTCTTGTCGAGAAGCTCAATTTCTCCAAGCCTGGCCTTCACTTTCATGTTGCCCAACTGCAAAAGACAGGTCTCACCAACCAGCTCAAGAACCACACCGGTGCGGTTTAAGACAAGATGCCTCACCCTGGTGCCGGCAGCAATCTGAGCGGCAGTCTCGGGCAAAGGCTCTCGCTCCTGCCACTTGAGGGCTTTTTTAATACCTTCCAGGTCTCGCCTGGCCTGTTCAGCCTTCTTAAGATCGGGCTGTCTCTGTAACTGCGCTACGGTCTGCCGCACCAGCTCCCGCGCCGCTTCAAAATCGGCCAGGAGCCTGGCTCTTTCTTCCTCTTGCACAGCCCGCCGCGACTTATCCAGCTCTTTTTCCCGGGCGGAAAGACCGGCCAGCTTCTGCTCCAGTTCCGCTCTCAGGTCCTGCAAGTCCAATTCCTGCTGCTTGACCGAGGATAACTTAAGGCTCAGTTCCTCCACCACCTTATCAAGCCCGTCCTTCTCACTGCGCAAAAGTTCCTGTGCCCTGGCCATCACCGGGGCAGTTAAACCAAGGCGACCGGCCACTTCGGTAGCCTTGGACTGGCCGGGCACGCCGAGTTTTAGCCGGTAGGTGGGCTTGAGGTTCTCTTCATCGAACTCGAAACTACCGTTAATGAAAGAGTTGTCGCGAAAAGCAAGGGTCTTGAGGCTACCCAGATGGGTGGAAGCAATGACGGTGGCAGAGGCGGTCTGCAACTCTTCCAGAATAGCCTGGGAGAGGGCTGCGCCTTCACGGGGATCGGTGCCGGCTCCGATTTCGTCCAACAGCACCAGGATGCGCCTGCCGGAGTGGGCGGCGGCAAGAATCTCCACCATGTTCTTCATATGGGAAGAAAAGGTGGAAAGGCTTTCCTGAATGGACTGGTCATCACCAATATCCGAGAGCACCTGGTCGAACAGCCCCAGGCGGGAGCCCCGCCCCAGAGGCGGCAGAAGACCAAAGCCTACCATCAAAGCGGAAAGCCCCACCAGCTTAATAAGCACGGTCTTGCCGCCCGTATTGGGGCCGGTAATAATGAGAGCCCGCCGGTCCCCGCCCAGGCTGACATCGTTTGCCACCACCTGGCGATCGCCGCCCTGCAACACCAGGAGCGGGTGGCGCGCCTGCTTCAATTCCAGCACGGGCTCCGTGGTCAACTCCACAGATTCGCCCTGCATCTTCACGGCCAGGCGCCCGCGGGCGAAGATGCAATCAAGCTCTATGAGGCTGTTCAAACTTTCCCGGAGATTATTGGCAAACGGTCTCAAGGAGTCGCTGAGAGCAGCCAGAATACGCTCTATTTCCGCCTCGATTTCGCTTTGTTTGAGCCTGATTTGATTGGATAGTTCCATCACCGAAAGCGGTTCTACATAGACGGTGAGACCGCTGCCAGAGGCGTCATGCACTATGCCTTCCACCTGGTAGCGCATGGAGGCATTGACCGGCAGCACATAACGGCCGTGGCGCATGGTATAGAGTTCATCGGTGAGGGCACGGCTACCGGCCAGTCGGTGAATCAAGGAACGCAGTTCTTCCTTGACCCTCTCTTCCAGACCGCGCACGTCCTGGCGCAGCCTCTGCAAAAGATGACTGGCCGAATCCTTGACCGTACCGTCCGGTTCAAGGGCAAGGGTGATATCTTTCTCCAGCACGGGGCGGGCAAAAAGCACCTCGGCAATGGGCTTCAAGCAGGGGAAACTTTCCGGCGCCAGAAGATTGAAACTGGATCTGGTCAGACGCGAGATGCGCAGAAGCTTTTCCAGGTTGATAAGTTCCGGGGCGGAAAGTCTCGCCCCCACAGCCAGGCTGTCCAGGCTTTCAAAAGAGGTGTTCAGTCCACCTAAAGCCGGTTCGCCCCGACCACTGATGATCGCTTTCGCTTCCGTGGTTTCGGAAAGCAAGACCCGGGCCACTGCCAGGGGCACGCTCTCCTGCTCGGGAGCAAGAGCCAAAAGTCGCAAGCGACCGGCATCGGTCTCAGCCAGAAGCGAAAGCTCTTGTATTAGCCTGTCCCATTCCAGAGACCTGAGGCTGCGCTCCTGGATATTCAAACTAGTTGAGCTCGGTCAGATGAGCCTCGTTATGCCCTGTGGTCTCAGTCGGCAGAACGGCTGCAGCCGGGTAATCGGAGGCCAGGCTCTCGATGCCGAGATTTCCGAGCAGTTTCTTCAGGCGAATTTTCTGCAGTTCGTAGCTGCGATTGTTGCGCTTATGCACGACGCCAATGCGCTCCAGTTGCTTGATGGCTTCCAGGTGGTCTTCCGGAACAGCTGAGACATCGACGATGCCCTTCTCGTTGAGCCAGGTGATGGTGGGAGACAGGGTTCCCAGTAATTTGCGCATCGGCTGTTCGAAAACCGGCATAGTAAAACTCCTCGTAAAGCAACCAGGCGAAAGCCCGGGCCTATAACACTTTGAAGGCTGCCTGATTAATCTTATCAGCTTGACATGCCCCAAGAGGAAGGATATTTCATGCGGCTGGGCTGGGAAGAGAGATATCTTTACTATCGCCAGGGAGGGTCAGGCTTTGCTGTATGAATTAAATGGAGATAAACCAAGTCTGGGTCAAGGTGTTTTCATCGCCCCAAACGCAGTCCTGGTGGGTCGCGTGCGGGTGGAAGCGGAAGCCAGCATCTGGTTTTCCTGTGTGGCAAGGGGCGACATCAATGACATCGTCATCGGCAAGCAGAGCAATATTCAAGACGGCTGCCTGATGCACGTCACCAATCACCATGCTCTCACCGTGGGGGAGCGAGTAACAGTAGGTCATGGAGCCATTTTGCACGGTTGCGAAATAGAATCCGACTGCCTCATCGCCATGGGAGCAATCGTGCTTGACGGCGCTCGAGTGGGTGCACACAGCGTCGTGGCAGCCGGCTGCCTGGTTTCACCGGGTACACAGATTCCTCCCGGCTCCCTGGTCATGGGTGTTCCGGGTAAGGTGCTGCGTCAGGTGAACGAACGAGACCGCGAAATGATTGAAAAAGGTTGGCAAAACTACGTGGGCTATCGCCAGACCTTCCTGCAAGGCATGCGAGAACTTACTTACTGAGCTCACTGGCACTAAAGAGATTGGCACCGGCAGGCATACTGGAAATGAGAGAGGCACTCCTGGCGGGCAAATGCTGACTGAGCCAACCACGAATCGTTTCCATAGTGTTAGGTTCGATATGGGAAGTTTCAATCAAGACATGCCCTTTGCCTGGTAGCCAGCACATGGTCGTATCGCGAGTCTTGAGGCGGGCCAGCAAGGCTGAAACCGCTTCATGCCTGAGCATGCGGTCTTTGTCGCCCTGTATGACCAGAACCGGTACAGTGGCCGGAACGCCCCGGGCATGAGAGATGTTACCCCTGATGAAAGTAGCCGTGTTGAGCAGGTCGAGACAGCTCAAATGCTTCCGAACATAGGGATCATGTATAGCTTCTTCGCTTACCGTTGGATTTTCGGAGGCAAACTTCCTTATATAAGGAACCAGGTCGACTTCGCGCAGGGGATTGCGCACCAGACTGGCCAGGTCTTTGACCATCTCCGGCTCCATGTAGAAGCGTCGCTTGATGGCCGGGCTGGAGAGCACCAGGCCGTTCACCTGGCCGGGCAGCGCCTCCGCCACCCTGAGGGAAAGTCCGGCGCCCATGCTTTCACCCACCATAAAAATAGGCAGGTCGGGACTGTTAGCCCTTAAAGCTGAAACCACCTCTTTCAAATCGTTCAGGCTCGAGACATATTCAATCTTCTCGGATTTCTTTTCGGATCTATTGCCTGATTTCCGGTTGGACTCTTCTTCTGAAAGCTTCTGCCAGCGTCCGTATCCCCTCAGGTCGGGCGCTACAACTGTGAGCCCGTCTTTGGCCAGCTCCCTGGCCATGGTGTCGTATACGCGCCCATGCATGACAAGCCCGTGCACGGCTACCACGATGCCCCTCTGTTCCACATCAGGGTCTTGCCAGACAGACATAGGCACGTCGGGCAGGAAGCCCATGGCATGCTCCCGGGGGTTGTCATCCCGTTCAGGTCGAGCCTGGGCCGGCAACATGAGGGTAGCAAGAGCCGCCGCCAAAACAAGACTGCCCGCAAGAATGCGACCGGCACCGGCATTTGAAGCTGTCCCGAAATTTCCCGGGGCAATTCCAAACTTTTTGAAGCACTTTTGGACAAACGAAGACGAACTTAACGACATCTATCCCCCTGGGTCGTTAGGCTATTAGCTCGAAAGGAGCAAAATATGTTTTGATTTGCTGTTAAGCAAGTGGAGCGCTGATAAATCATATGTACCAACTTGTAAGTATCTTTGAAACCCTGCTTGAAAGAATTTCTGGTTAAAATCAAAATTTTTCGCTTACCAAATTGACCCTGGAGAAACCTGTGCCGAAAAGAACCGACATTGAAAAGATCCTCGTCCTGGGTGCAGGACCAATCACCATTGGTCAGGCCTGCGAATTTGACTATTCCGGCTCCCAGGCCTGCAAAGCCCTCAAAGATGAAGGCTACGAGGTAGTGCTCGTCAACTCCAACCCGGCCACCATCATGACCGACCCGGAAGTGGCGGACCGCACCTACGTAGAGCCCGTCACAGCCTCGGTGGTAAAGGAAGTAATCGCCCTGGAAAGACCCCAGGCCCTTCTGCCTACCATGGGCGGTCAGACCAGCTTGAACGTGGCCGTGGAACTGGCGGAAAGTGGTGTTCTGGCTGAATTCGATGTGGAACTGATTGGAGCCAAATTGGAAGCCATAAAATTGGCCGAAGACCGCGATTTGTTCAAGAGCAAAATGCTAGAAATCGGTCTCTACGTGCCCAACTCCGGCATCGCCAGAAATGCTTCCGAAGCCAGGGAGATTGGACAGCAGATTGGTTTTCCCATCATCATTCGCCCGGCCTTTACCCTCGGTGGCGCCGGCGGTGGCATAGCCTATAACCAGGAAGAACTGGATGACATTGCCGCCCAGGGTCTGGCGGCTTCCCCCGTGCAAGAGATCCTTTTGGAAGAGAGCGTGCTCGGCTGGAAGGAACTGGAACTGGAGGTAATGAGGGATCGCCTCGACAATGTGGTGATCATTTGCTCCATCGAGAACCTGGATCCCATGGGCGTGCATACCGGCGACTCGATCACGGTGGCACCTTTGCAAACTATCTCCGACAAGGAATATCAAGACCTGAGAGACGCCGCCATCAAGGTTATCCGAGCAATCGGAGTGGATACGGGCGGTTCCAACATTCAGTTTGGTATAAACCCCAGAGACGGGCGCATCGTCGTCATCGAAATGAATCCGCGCGTCTCTCGTTCTTCGGCCCTGGCCAGTAAAGCCACCGGCTATCCCATTGCCAAAATTGCCGCCAAATTGGCTATCGGACTTACTCTTGACGAGATTGCCAATGACATAACCAGAGAAACCAAGGCGGCTTTTGAACCGGTCCTCGACTATGTGGTCACAAAAATCCCCCGCTTCAACTTTGAAAAATTCCGTGGCGCCGACACCACCCTCACCACACAGATGAAGTCGGTGGGCGAAGTCATGGCCATCGGAAGAACCTTTCAGGAATCCATGCAAAAGGCCCTGCGGGGTCTGGAAGTAGGCCTGACCGGCTTCGCCGAAGTCTCAGGTCGCAACAAAGCCGACTTCTGGGAATGGCGACGCCGCCTGGCGCTGCCTTCCCACCACCGTATCACAGATATCTACGGTGCTTTGAGCGCCGGTATCTCGGCTAATGAAATCATCGAATTGACTCAGATTGATCCCTGGTTCGTGGAAAACCTGGCCCAACTGCACCAGATCTCCGAGGAATTGAAAGCGGAAGGCATCACCCTCGCTGATTTAGATCACGACCTATTGCGCCGCCTCAAGCGTCACGGCTTCGGTGACGCGCAGCTAGCCAGGCTTTGCGGTGTCACCGAAGAGGCCATGTACGAAAGACGCAAGGCACTGAATGTGATGCCGAGCTATAAGATGATCGATACCTGTTCGGCCGAATTCCGAGCTTACACGCCTTACATGTACTCCACTTATGAGAGCGAGTCGGAGATGTACCCGGCGGAGAAACCACGGGTCTTGATCCTGGGCGGCGGCCCTAATCGCATCGGTCAGGGCATCGAATTCGATTACTGCTGCGTGCATGCCAGCCTGGCTCTGAGAGAACTTGGTTATGAAGCAGTCATGATCAATTCCAACCCGGAAACGGTCTCAACCGACTACGATGTCTCAGACCGTCTCTATTTCGAGCCGCTCACCCTGGAAGACGTCACCAACATCGCTGAAATCGAAAAGCCGGAAGGCATAATCGTGCAGTTGGGCGGACAGACCCCTCTCAAGCTGGCTAAAGGACTGGAAGCAAGGGGCTTCAAGATCCTCGGCACCAGCCCCGAGTCTATCGACATGGCCGAAGACCGAGAGAGGTTTGGGGAGCTAATCAACACCCTTGGTCTGAAACAACCGGAAGGAGCCATTGCCCGCAGTGCCGAAGAAGCAGTGGAACTGGCTGCCAGAATCGGTTATCCGGTCATGGTCAGACCAAGCTACGTGCTGGGCGGAAGGGCCATGTCCATCGTCTATTCCCAGGACGATCTGGAGCGCTGGCTGAAAGAAGGCTTTGCCGCCAAGGACATGCACGTGCTCATCGATCAATTCCTGGAAAACGCCATCGAGATAGACGTGGACGCCATCTCAGATGGTCGCGCCACCGTCATCGCAGGCATCATGGAGCATATCGAGCAAGCCGGTATCCACTCCGGCGACAGCACCTGCGTGCTACCCAGCCAGACCATTCCCTTCAAGATAGTGGAAGAGATCAGACGGGCCGTCAATGAGTTGGCGGACAGGCTCAAGGTGGTGGGCTTGATGAATATTCAGTTTGCCCTCAAGGGTGAAGAACTCTTTATTCTGGAAGTTAATCCCCGGGCCTCCCGCACCATTCCTTTCGTCTCCAAGGCTACCGGCGTACCATGGGCACGCATAGCCGCTTCCGTCATGGTGGGCAAGACCCTTTCGGAACTGGGTATTACGCCCCGACTCTTGCCGCCCCATGTGGCCGTCAAATCCGTGGTCATTCCCTTCAAACGCTTCGCCGGCTCGCAAATTGCCCTCGGTCCGGAAATGCGCTCCACAGGTGAGGTGATGGGCATAGCCAGCCAGTTCGGTCTGGCCTTTGCCAAAGCCCAACTGGCCTCCGGTCATGGCTTGCCGAATCGCGGGCGAGTCTTTGTCAGTGTTTCCGACAGTCATAAGCAAGATCTCATTCCCATCGCCCAGAATCTTTACCAACTGGGCTTCGAGCTTATAGCCACCAGAGGCACGGCCGCCGTCATCAAGGCAGCAGGCATCCCCACTCTCACCACCAACAAAGTCTCGGAAGGCAGACCCAACCTGGTGGACCGCATCAAGAACGGCGAAATTCAACTGGTGGTCAATATTCCCTCCGGTCGAACCGCCAGAGACGATGATCAATTGATAAGAAGGGCCGCCATAAATTACAACGTGCCGGTCGTGACTACGGTTTCAGGCGCCAGAGCGGTGGTTCAGGGCATAGCCGCCCTGGAAAGCGGTAATGCCGGCAGCACCGGCAGCTTCGCCGTCAAGAGCTTGCAGGACTACCATCAGAGCATTGCCTACTGGGAAACCACAAGTAATAAGCGCGTGTAAGGTAAGTCCCGGGGCTTAAAGGCTATAATCCTGCAAAACTCTTGTTTTACAGGACTGAAATCGTGTCTAAAACAGCTGAAATAGCCAAATACATCGACCACACACTGCTTCTCCCTCAGGCTACCAAGACCGAGGTGAGCAAGCTTTGTCAAGAAGCAATTCAGCATAACTTCTATGCTGTTTGTGTTAATCCCTGCTTCGTTCGCCAGGCCGTCAAGGAGCTTTCTTCCTCGAAAGTGGCGGTAGCTACCGTAATTGGCTTTCCCCTGGGCGCCAATCTCACCGATACAAAAATTGCCGAAACCAATAAAGCAGTATCGGAAGGTGCCGAAGAAATAGACATGGTGATCAACGTGGGCGCCCTCAAAGGCGGCGAACTCGACTACGTCACCGAAGAAATCAAGTCTGTGGTGAGAGCGGCCAAGAATGTGCCGGTAAAAGTCATTATCGAATGCGATTTGCTATCCGATGATGAGAAAGTACAGGCCACCGAATGCTGCGTAAAAGCAGGAGCGGCCATGGTCAAGACATCCACCGGATTTGTCAAAGACGGCAAGGGTGCCACCGTAGCCGATATCGAGCTAATCAAAAAAGCCCTGGCTGGAGCCAAGCTCGGCATTAAAGCCTCGGCCGGCATTCGCGACTACGCCAAAGCCAAATCCTTAATTGAGGCCGGAGCCACCAGATTGGGAACATCCGCCTCCATAGAAATAGTCAAAGGTGAAAGCGGTTCTTCACCAAAAGAAGACGAAAAAACAGCCGCCGCCTACTAGCAAGGAGATCGAAATGAATTTTAGACAGGAACTGAAAGGTGCCGCGGCCAAAGTATTGTCCACCACCCTCTGTGCCATGACCACACTGGCTCTGCCGGCACTCGCCCAGGAAAGCGAAGCCATGAAAAAGGGCGAAGCTGCCTACCAGAAAATGAATCTGAAGGAAGCGGCCAATCAATTTCGGGAAGTAATCCGCCAGGAACCCGGCAACGCCAAAGCTCACCAGAGACTGGGAGCCGTTCTTGCCGCCATGGAAGATTACGAGACGGCCATCCTCGAGTGCAAACAGTCCATCAAACTTGATGGCAAAAACTTCCTTCCCCACGTGGTACTCGGTCAGGTACTGGCTAACCAGGGCAAGATGCAGGATGCCCTGGGCGAATTCCAGGAAGCTTGCAAACTCAAACCGACAAGTTTCCGCTCCCATATGGACCTGGGCTTTGCCTGTACTCACATGGGCAAAATCGACGAAGCCATTGCCGCCTACCGCAAGGCAACTGAAATCAACAGCAAAGACGCCTCGCCTCTCATTAACCTGGGCGTGCTCCTGGCCCAACAGGGCAAGTACCCTCAGGCCATCGAAGCCGAGCAGCAAGCAATCACCCTCGATAAGCGGGTACCGGAAGCCCATATCAACCTGGGAAATATCTACGCTGAATCCGGCGACACACAGTCTGCCGTTCAATCCTTCAAAGACGCTCTCAAGCTGGCTCCCGGACATCCCAACGCTCTGAGCGGACTGGGTTGGATGCTGGAGAAGCAAGGCGACTACAAAGGCGCTGTGGAGAACCAGAAGAAAGCCCTCAAGACCGTGCCCAATTTCTCACCGGCTAAAAGAAGACTGGCCACGGCCCTTGCCGCCCTTGGTGATAACAAAGCGGCCGAAACTGAATTCAAAGGCGCCATCAAACTGGCTCCCAGAGACGTAACGGCCCATGTTGAGTATGCTCAGTTCCTGGAAAAGCAGGGACAGCGCGAATCAGCTTTGTCTGAGTACAAGAAGGCTCTGGAAATCAAACCGGATTCCAAAATAGCTCTGGAAGCCATGAACAAGCTGGCAAAGACCAAGTAAGAAAGCAAGCCTACTTAGGCTTGGTCTGCCCATCTAGTTCTAGTTTGCCAAACTGCGCGGAGACGGCACCCATCCAATTGGAGTGCCACATGGTCTCCACGTATTGCCTGCGCACGGCACCAACCAGACCAAGATCCGGATTGGGAAGACGCTTGATCAAAGCTAGATCTTCCTTGAGGGCATCTTCGGCTTCTTTGTGTTTGTTCTCACTGTTGAGCACCAGAGCATAGCCATAGAGGGCCCTGGCGGCCCAGATATTGTCGGGCATGCCGTGCGAGCGCCACCACTCCAGACCGAGCTTGTAGAAGCGCTCCGCTTCTCCAAAGTCACCCAGACGCCGGTAGACATCGGCGAACTTAGCGGTAGCCTCCCAGTAAATGGTGGGATGCTGTTCTTTATCTTGATCGGCAATGGCAAAGAGGCGGTTATAAACTTCGGCCGCCTTGCGCAATTTATTTTGCCTGGAAAAGACATCGCCTAAAATACGCAAGCACTGAATGGTGGAGCCGTTCAAGGTCTCTTTGCCGTAAGCCAGTTCCACCGAGCGATTGGCGGCATTGACTGCCTCAGTGTAATCACCGGCCCGGAAGGCCGCGTAAGCCACCATGCGGAAACATTCCGAAAGCGGTCCCGGTCCTTCCTGTCCGTCTTTTTCCAACTTCTCGGTAACGCTCACCAGTTTCTTGGAATATTGTTCGGCATCATTCCAGTGCTGACAATCGTAGTAGAGCTGCACCAGTACCAGAAGAGCATCGGCATACTCGCGGCAATTGGTGCCCATATCTCTTTCGATATTCTGCAAGGTGAGTTTGTTGGATTCCTCTTTATTGCCGAAGTCATCCACCGGCGTGGGTTTGTTCTGACCTGCCACCAGCCAGAGTTGATCGTTATCAAAACTGGGATATTTCTTGGAGCCCTCCGGCTTCAAAATAAACCAGGACCAGAAGCCGACTATACCCACCAGGATGACTATGGCCGAAGTCCAGATCAAAGCCTCTACGGAGATGCGCTTACCGCCGCGACCTTCCTTCTTGCGGGGAGTGACTTCCTGATAGACATAGGCTGTGTTTTCCCATTCGGAATCGGAAGCGGTCATGATCAAGTCGAGATCACTGGCTAATTCGTGGGCGGATTGATAGCGATTGTCCGGGTCTTTGGCCAGACACTTGCTCACCACATCTTCGAAGCGAGAAGAAACCGGCTCCATGGAGACATCCAGGCCCATGGGGCGGGGATTATCATTCATGTGCTTGTAGGCGGTTTCCAGCACGTTCTTGCCCACGAAGGGCGGCTTGCCGGTCAAAGATTCATAAATGACGCAACCCAGCGAATATATATCCGAGCGCAAATCAACTTTTTTACCGGCGCACTGTTCCGGGCTAAGATAGAGAGGACTGCCGAAGGTTTCCCGCGTGCGAGTCATAAATTGTTCAGACTTGCCGCCTTCGGTTTCGTCGGCAATTATTTTGGCAATGCCGAAATCGAGAACCATAATGTCGTCGGAAAATTTCTGGTTATCGAGAATGATAATATTGCTCGGCTTCAAATCCCGGTGCACGATATCGGCTTTATTAGCCGCTTCCATGGCCTGGCAGACCTGAATGAAAATACCCACGGCCCTTTCCGGGCCAATGTGTCCTGTTTTCGAAAGCAGATCTTCGAGACTCTCGAAGATGAAGGGCTTCATCACCAGCACCACCCGCCCATCGGCAAAGACCACGTCTTTGTAGGTGGCAATATGGGGGTCGCTCAGGTTGATAAGAACCCTTATCTTCTGTTCCAGCTTCTTATAATTTTTGATGGAAGAAATCAGATGCTTGTGGATTATCTTCAGTACAACCGTCTGCCGATTGTTAGTATCGGTGGCCCTGTAAACGGCACTGAGTCCGCCTTCAGCTATCTTTTCCTCTACCTCATAATGGTCTATGACTTTACCGACAAAGCTATCTTTGCCGATAAAACCCTGTTCGTCTTTTTGCAGGTTGAACTTGTCTTTTCCGGAAGTCATGCTTTAACTCATTCACCTAAATTGCATTTTTGAATCTGAACAGAAGCGAGCCAAACCAATCATAATGCTTTATGGACTCATATGCATAACCGGCGCAGGCTGAACGCTCCACTCCGCTCAAAGTAGGCAGAGAGCGGGAAAATTCCTCAAAGGCCGCCTTATAGGCACCGGCATGTTCCAACTCCAGCAAATAAAGTCCGTGGTGAAAGCGCAGTTGCGCCATCACTTTCTCTTCCTGGGGCGTCTTCCCGTAACCGGCTTTCGCAAGGTCCGCCAGAGCATTCTGGTAAGGGTCCTTTTCCTTATCAAATTTCTCGGTAATTCGACAGAGTTCCGCCAGATTAGCCTTCTTCAGGGCCCAGCCGTAGGGCGTAAAAGGATCGCCGTCCACAACCTGCCTGTCCAGTTTCAGATCTTTATTGATGACTTCCAGGGCCTTAACCAGGTCTTGCTGTTCCTCCAGAACCAGGGCAAAGACAGTGTAGGCGCGGTTCAACCAGATGGGATCACCCTTTTCTACAATTTCCGCTTCATCCAGCAAATCTTCCAGAGTGTGCTCGCTTTCCACCAGTTCCCGACTGGGCCGGGAAGAAACCGCCAGACCGGAAGCCAGGGCACGCTGCTTCTTCATACGATCCAACTGATAATAGGTCCAGACCGCACCGGTGGCACTGATTAGCCTGTCGCGCCGATTGCCGCTGCCACCTTCTTCATAGGTACATTTATCGAATTCCTTCAGCCGCTCATAGGCTTTGGTGTAACGAGAACCGGCCTCCAGATAATTCTTCTCCTCTAGAAAGAGGGCGGCGGCAGCAAGAAGAGTCTGCACCTGACTTTTCAAAGTCTGTCCGTTGGGGGCCTTGGCGTCGCCGGAAACCAGAGAGAGGGAACTGTCATTCATGAGAATCTTCGTCTTCCGGTCCATGAGACCCGGTGGCAATGCCGGTCTATAACTGAGAGGCGGCAAAGGCAACTTCAACTGCAGCAAATGCTCCTGTACCCTGGCTACGGGCCAGAGTGAATAGACGGCAAGGGACATGACAGAGACAGTGGCAACCGCCGCCGTCAAAAGTGAAAAGATGAGGAGCCGCACGTCCTTTTCGTTTTTGTCAGGCTTGCGGTTCTTATTGTCGGACTCCTTAACGAGAGGTATGGCAAGAAGAGACTCTTCCAACTCTTCCATGTCTGCAAAGCGATTGTTGGGGTCCTTCTCCAGGCAACGCTCCACGATGGACTTGAGCATGGCGTATGCTTCCGACTCTGCCGCCATGCGCTCAAGAAGACTCAGATCGGGCTTTTCTTCAACATGTTTGATCATGGTTTCGGTGGCATTGCGCCCGTTAATGAGCTTACGGCCCGTGAGCGCCTCGAACATAAGACAACCGAGGGAGTAGACATCGGCTCGTCCGTCCACAGCCCTGCCCATACACTGCTCAGGGCTCATGTAGACGGGGGAGCCGAAAACCTCACCGGTTCTGGTGAGGGAATGGGCTTCTCGCCCGGCGCTCTGGACAAACTTGGCAATTCCGAAGTCCACCAGTTTGACCTGGGCATCCTTAATATCTCCGCCGCCCTGAATCAACATGATGTTGCTTGGTTTCATGTCGCGGTGCACAATCCCTTTGGCATGGGCATGGCCAAGTCCGCGACAGACCTTTAAGAAGATGGGCACAGCTTCTTCCAGACTGAGACGCCCCCGACCGTCCTCGGAGCCTTCCCTTCTACTGTCGAGAAGATCCGCCAGAGATAGACCCTCAAGGAATTCAAGGATCAAATAAAAGCCATGCTCGGAAGCTCCACAGTCATAGACTTGCACCACATTGGTATGGGCCAGGCTCCCGGAAGTCATAGCCTCCTGCTGAAAACGCTTGACGGCATTCTCGTCCTGGGAGAGATCGGCCTTGAGAAACTTAACAGCCCCAATCTTGTTCATGATCACATGACGAGCCCGATAGACCTCGCTCATGCCGCCTTCACCTATGGCATCCAGAATCTCCCAGCGATCAAGAATGCGGCCGGTCATGCTGTTGGGCGCCGGATTAAGGTTCTGATTGTGTCCGAAATTTTCGCTCATCGCCTTTAGTCTAACACTCTACGATCACCTATAATTCGGATGGCAAGCCTGGAGACGGGGACCAATGCAATTTAATTCATTACTGTTTCGAGGGCTTCTGCTTCTGCCTTTGTTCCTCGCCATGAGCATACCCCCTGGGCTGACCCTGAACGAAAACGGCTGGGTCTTCAAACAAGATAGTGCCCGTTATGGTCGCCTCACTTGCTATGTCACCAAAACAAGATTTCGCATGGATGCCATGGACCTGAGGTTGCATATCAAGGCACCTTTCAAAATGATTACTATGTACAACACGGATACCAGGCTCAAGTACAGCATCTCGGTGGAGAGCATAGCGGAAAGGCTGGGACTGAGGAAACTGACCGATAAAGACAGAAAAGCAGGCACTCGGGAAGTGCTGAGAATGACGGAGAAGCGTACCATCGCCGGCTTTGACTGTCAGGGTTATGCCTCCGAACATGTAAAAGCAAACAAGCAGGTCATTCCCAGGCTCAAAATCTACGCCACTAAAGCCCTTGACCTTCCCAAGAGTATGGAGTATGCCTGCGCCCGCCTCACGGACTGCCCGCCGGGAATAGGCTTTCCCCTGCGCCTGCAATATTTCGAATCCTGCACCGATGAGACGACCCGCAAGAGGGGCTACAGGTTGAGTCAGCTGCTCAATACTTTAAAGGCTGAACAAACGAACCTGGACGACTCCATCTTCAAAGAACCCACAGGCTTTAAGAGCGCCCGGGACGAAACAGAGATCATTATGGGCGGCACCGCTTTCTAGATTTCAAGACAGAGATGTCATAGACGCCATTCTCAAGACAGAAGACATGAACTGTCATTGATTAGAGGCAACTAATTAAGATTCGTTCTCATCCTCCGGGATGATTTCTGCCGTCCCACAATCCAGCCCGCCTCGCCAAACACAAGCAGGCAGGCACTTTCAATTTGCCAGAGAAGAATCCCAGGGAACTCTTAGAGGGGCTTAATTGACTGACAGATTACCAAATGATAGCCTTTCCTCTGTTCGCTAATGAGAATTATTCGCAATACAAAAATTGCAATAATGCAAAAATTGGCAAGGTAGGGAAACCTCCAGATATCTATTAAATGAATTTTGGGCTTAGAAAAGGAGTTCATCAATGAATCGCAGAAAACGTGGACAGAGCATGGTTGAGTACGCTCTCGGTATCGGCTGTGTAGCTGCTCTTTGTGTAGTGGCTCTTGGTTCCCTCGGGCACATTGCCGGCGATATGGTTTGGAAAGTAGAACAGGCCACCAACTACGGCGGTACCAAATCCACCGAACCTGGTCGCACCATCCAGGTTGCCGGCGATGCCGCCAAGCCCTGGATCGTCGACTAGTCTTTTCGCCTGAAAAGCAGTCAGTACTCGCAAGAGCGGGGATTTTCCAGAGAAGTCCCCGCTCTCGACCAGAGAAGGTCGAAATCAAAGATGGATACTCCGTCATGAAACACGCAAAGAGCAAGGGAAAGAGAAACCACCGTGGTCAGGCCATGGTGGAATTTGCTTTCAGTCTGCCTTTCTTTTTACTTATCATGATCACGATCCTTTATTTCGGCCGCTACTTCTATTTAAAGCAAGTCATCTTCAGTGCCTGTCAGGAAGCAGCCAGAAGCCTCAGTACCAGTGCTAAGCTCAATGACGCCGCCGCCAGACGACTTGTGACAGGCTTTGACGAGAGCGGCGCTCTAGTGGAAGCCACCGCACCGGTGGCAGTGCTACTGGGCAATGCCAATTTGCTCTCCCAGGGCAATACGGGCGATCTGCCGGCCGGAGCCTCCATCCGCGTCCTGCCATATGAAGCCACCGGCACTGATCCCACCCTGCCGGACGGCACCATTGCCGTCAAAATAGACTATCCCTTTGTATTTATAGGCAGCCCCTTCGATGCCTCCGCCAAAGGGGAATTCACCGGCACGGTCTCCGTCTACTCCGGTGAAGGCGGCTCACCAGTTATCTTTCCGGACAATTTAATAAGCGAAATTGCCGTCAGCGGACAGCAAATCGCCGGCGACATATAGAAAGAGGTAAACCTTGGCTCAGACCGTACAAGACCTGACAAAAAACCCGCTCCTGCAAAGAGAGCGGCTATCACTGCAGAAGTCGGCAACCAAACCACCGAGAATGAGCCCGGTCACCATGGTGATTGTGGGGCTCATCCTGGTTTTACTGCTGGCTTCTCTGGGCAAAACCTTTTTCGCCCCAAAGGCCGCCCCGGTTGAGACCGTGCAAGTGGTCGGCGCCGGTCAGGACATCATGCCCGGGTCGCGCATCAACTACAGCTCTCTGCATTACATCACCGTGCCCAGGTCTTATTTTCATGAGGATATGTTCGCCAAGAACAACCTGGTAGTCGGTCGCATCGCCAGAGCTTATGTGGCCAAAGGCGAACCGCTTCTGGCCGCAAGCTTGATGCCCAAAGGGCAAACGCTCTCCCAACAGGTGGAGACCCACGAAAGGGCTGTCTCTCTCAAACTGGACGACGAGGCCCTGGTCGACCACGGTATTGTCTGTGGTGACAAAGTAGATGTCCTCTTCACTACCAGCAAAGACGGCAAAAAGTACACCAGAACCATCTGCCAGAATCTGCCTGTCATCTATAGCCTGCCCAAGGAAGCCCTCAAAAGCAAGAGCTTGCAGGGCAATGACGCTGCCCGTATCACCCTGGCCGTCACGCCGGAACAAGCAGAAATACTGGCCCAGGCCGAGGAAACCGGTCGCATAAAACTGGCTCTGCGCAATCGTCTCAGCGTTACAGCCCCGCACAGTTACGGTGTTTCGGAGGAAGACCTCCTGCCGGCCAAGGCCCTGACCGCAAGCGCCGCCGCCCCGGCGCCCGTGCAGACGGCGACCGCACCAAGCACTGCTAATTTCGAATCCATAGCACCGCCGCCGCCACCGTTCATAATGCCTCCCACTTTCAATGAAGTAGCGAGCCGCCCGGAAGTAAAAAAAGCAGCCCAATGGGTAGTTGAAGTATTCACAGGAAACCGTAGAGAGACCCATGAGTTCCCCCGCCAAGAGCCCACTGAAAGCAAGTAATTGCCCATCAAAAATCGTGCGGCCGCGCCAACCTGAAGGCGCGATTTTGCCGCTTGCCGTTTTTCTGATGGTTGTGAGTATAGCCTTTGTGGCCCTGACCGTAGACGTAATGCGCTCAGCCTATACGGTGCAAACTCTGCAACACGGAACTCGCGCATGTGCACTGGCTGCTTTTGCCGGTCAGGTGGTAAGCCCTGCGCTCCCCTACTCCCAGGACCAGGCCAAGGTCAATATTCTGAACCGGTTGGCCGAAATCAACAACAATTCATGGAACAGCGCCCTCAAAGGTCCGGACGCCTCAATGGAACCCAAGAGTGCCATTAGAGTGGAAGAGGCAGACAGTGAATTCCTGGTGAACGATCAGGACCCGAACGAGTTCTTCTTCCATGTAAAAGGAAAGCGGGAAGGCAGCGATGCTCTCAAGAATATGTTCATGCCCCTGATTTTCGCCTTCAATTCTCTCACCGGCGAAAACGTCGGCGAGACCGCCCCGCAGATTGACGTGACGGTGATGGGTCAACCGGCAAACCGCATCGGTAAGGGAGTGAGCCAATTAAGCAGCGGCAGCCAGGCCAGACTGGCCGGTTTTGCCGCCCTGCCTCTGGCCATAAGCAACCTGCAATTTGCCTCCCTGGCCAATCCCGCCAGCGCGCCCCTGAGCACCTATACCATTGATGTCCTGCGCAATAGCTCGGATACTCTCACCCCCGGTCACATCAAAGGAGGACTGGTCAATTTGACGGCCGGCACCAGCGGCTATTATGGCGATATAAGCGGCGAGAAGGCCGTCACCGACAATCTGGCCAACTTTAAGTACTTCCTGGCTTCTGCACCAGGGGCAATACCACCTCTGGCTCTGGAAAGAGGAGCCGTTCTAGGCGTAATTCGCCCGCAGGGACAAAGCTGGGACAACCAATTGAGCAACTGGCAGGCTCTTGCCGTCAGCTTAAAAGCCAGACCTTACATCTATATATTTCCTGTTTTGAAAAACGATCCACTGCCGGGTACAACCGGCAACGAAGTGGCGGGATTTGCCATCTTTCAATTGCAGGATGTGATTGTGAACGGTTCCGGCACCAGTGGTGCCGCTCTTTCCATAGTGGTCAAGCCGGTTCAATCACTGGTCCTGCCCAATGCCTGCCTGGCAAGCAGACGCTCCCTGCAAAGTCAGGGCGCCATGCCGGCCCCGGTTTATCCCTTCCAGGCAAGAGTGAGAACCGCTCCCGCGTCCGCCAGCCCCAGCCCGCGCTGCCTGCTTCTGGCACCGGCTCTCAGCCAGGTCCAGGGAGGCTAGCACCATGGTGACCAAACTGGAAAATGAAAAACGTCCGCCAAGAGCAGCTGAAAGCAGCGCAGGCACACTCACCATAGGTGTGCTCGGCGTCAAGGGAGGCGTCGGGGCCAGCACCTTTACCCTCAACCTGGCGGCCCAACTGGCGGCCGGCAATGACTTACCGGTAAGCCCCGGATGCATCATCCTGGATGCCAATCTACAGCAGCCGGATCTGGCCCTTCTGCTCAACCTCAAACCTCGCTTCAGTGTAAGCGACTTGATTCCGCGTTTGAATTCGCTCTCAGTGGAGTTGCTCTCCAGTTGCCTGACCGAGAGTGCCGGCGTTTCCCTGCTCACGGCCAGCGACAATATTTCCGAAGCCCTGACGGTCAGCCCCGATGCACTCTCTCAACTGCTCGGTGCAATCAAGACTCTCAAAGGGCTGCCCGTCTGCCTGGTAGACCTGCCCAAAACTTTAGACAAGAACTTGCTGACCATGCTCGACGACCTGGACCATTTGATATTGGTCATGGAAGCCACAGTACCGGCACTGGCCGCCACCGGCAAATGGCTGTCTATTCTAAGTGATCTTGGTATCGATAAAGATCGCCTTACTCTGGTATTGAACCGTTCCGGCGGCAAGATGAAAGACGTGGAGAAACAGCTTCTCAACTTGACGGCAAAACGGCAGAGCCACAGTCTTTTCAAAGTGGTCAATGCTTATGAAGAAGCTGAGAATGCAGCCATCGAAGGACTACCCCTGGTCTTGCGCAACAGCCGCAGCGCCTATGCCAAATCCATAGCCGCCGTCTGCCGTCATCTTGCCGAGAACCCGGTCTTGAAGGAGGGCCCATGTCGGATCTGAGAGCCTTAATAAGCAATCTGGGAAAGGACAGCAATATTGCTAAAGGCAACCCTCTTGTCCCACCCGCTGCTCCGGCAAGTAATACCAAGGCATTGGCGGATAAGGCCGAGGCAAGCAGTCAGACAAGCACAGCCGGTCTTTCCCTCAATTCCAACTTTACTTCCGCTCGTCCGGTGGCTCTCAGCGATGCCCGCCACGATCTGAAAATGCGCATCCACGAAAGACTGGTTGACAGCATCGACATAAGTGTCCTTCTAAAAATCGCCGGCGATTCCGAGTTGGAAAACGCCGTAGCCGATACCATCAAGATCCTTATAGACGAGGAAAGATTACCCCTTTCGGCCGCCGAAAGAGACGAATTATCGAGAGAAGTTCTTTACGAGACCCTGGGTCTTGGCCCACTGGAGCCGCTCTTATCCGACGGCACCATCAACGATATTCTCGTGAACGGCAGTCAAAGTGTTTGGGTCGACAGAGACGGCAAACTAATTGAAACCGGCATCCGCTTTAAAGACGATAAGCATCTCTTGCACGTCATAAACCGCATCGTGGCCCGTATCGGTCGCCGCATCGATGAATCCTCGCCCATAGTGGACGCCCGCCTGCCGGATGGTTCGAGAGTGAATGCCATAATTGCCCCACTGGCTCTCGATGGTCCCGTTCTTTCCATTCGCCGCTTCCGTCCGGTGCCTTTTGTGTTTTCCGATCTGGAAGCGCGGGGGGCGCTCACCGCGGACATGGCCGAGTTTCTCAAAAAAGCGGTACAGGCCAGGCTGAACATTCTCATTTCCGGTGGCACATCGGCCGGTAAAACCACCCTCCTGAATGTGCTCTCCTCCAACATCTCGCAAGAGGAGCGCATCGTCACCATTGAAGATACCGCTGAACTGAGACTGCAACAAAGGCATGTGATTCGCCTGGAATCAAGACCGGCCAACCTGGAAGGCGAAGGTGCCGTCAAGCAGCGGGAACTGGTTAAAAACGCTCTTCGTATGCGCCCGGATCGCATCATCGTAGGGGAAGTCAGGGGTGCCGAAGCCCTGGATATGCTCCAGGCCATGAACACCGGTCACGAAGGTTCGCTCACCACCGTGCACGCCAACTCCGCCCGCGACGCCCTCGCTCGTATTGAAACCCTGGTGCTTCTTTCCGGTGTGGAACTTTCACAGCGCAGTATCAGGGAGCAAATAGGCTCTGCTTTCGATCTGGTGGTGCAGGTAAAGCGACTCTCCGACGGGAAACGCAGGGTGGTAAGCATCTCTGAAGTAACCGGGGTGCAGGAAGGTGTAATCTCCATGCAAGACCTCTTTGAGTTCAAAGCCACTATGAACGACAAGGGCGAACTGACAGGACATCACCGTGCTTGCGGCATCAGACCGGCCAAATCCCAACGTTTTGTGGAATACGGCATCGAACTGCCGGTGGCACTTTTCACAAACAGCCTGGAAACAAAAGACAGTGACGGAGGCCAGGAGCAAGAATGAAGCTCGAGCTTTTGCAACAGTCGCAAACTTCTCTGGCACTAATGATGGTGCTCTCGCTGGTCACCGGCGTGGTCGCTACTCGCATCATCAAGCAAATCAAATGGCGCCTTTTGGTGCGCAAAAGAGTCAATGAGGTATTTCAGGACAAAACCCCGGTGAAAGAACCCGTGCTCCTCAAGGAAAGAGCAGACTCACCGCTTCTGACAGGCTTCTCTGCCCCCACTTTGATCACCCGTCTGGCTGAAGAAGCCGACCTGAAAGCCATGTCGGCCTCAGATCTCACCCTCCTTGGCGCGGGCGGCGCTCTCATTGCCGCCCTTGGTACAAATCTCCTGGACGGGCCGCTCTGGCTCAGCCTGGTTCTCTTTGTCCTGTTTTTGACCGTGCCCTTTTTGATCCTGAAATTGAAAGCCATGGCCCTGAGAAAGAAATTTCAGGAGCAACTGCCCGACGGCATCGACCTCATGGTCTCCGTCTTGCGCTCCGGCCACAGTCTGCCCCAATCGGTGCGAGCGATTGCCTCCGATTGCCCGAGCCCTTTGAAAGACGAGTTCGCCCATATAGATCAGCGCATGAACCTGGGACTGCCCCTCGGTGAAGCCCTGGCTTTTTCCCAGGACAAGTACAGATTGACCGAACTTGACCTGATTAGACGAGCCGTCACCATTCAAACCGAAGTAGGCGGCTCCCTGGCTGAGCTACTTGAGAAAACCAATTCCACCTTGAGACAGAGACTGAAGCTGAAGCGCCAGGTACGGGTGCTGACCACCCAGAGCCGCCTCACCGGCTTGATCGTGGCACTCTTGCCTCTTATTCTGGCCTTTGCCCTGGAAACTCTCAGTCCGGGCTATCTGCGCCCTCTCTTTCAGAAGGATACCGGCAAATTGCTGCTCATGCTGGCTGCCTTTCTCCAGGTGCTGGGCATGTTTCTCATGAAGAAGTTGACGGAGGTAAAAGCCTGATGCCTCAAGTACTTTTCCGTTCCTTTCTGGAGAGCTATCCGGAACTTCTAGCAGCCCTTGCCCTGGCACTCTTTCTAGCCGTCAAGTCGGCTTTCGGAAAGAACCGCGACAACGCCGGGCCAATCTACATACCGGTCTACCTGGTCAGTCCGGCGGCGGAAATTCTCAAGTTTTTCCCCAATTATCTGCAAGGTTTGCAACTCAAATTAAACTACTGCGGACTACGCGGCAATACCCAGCTCGGTGTCTTGGCGGCAGCCAAAGTCTATCCAGCCCTCCTGACTCCTCTAGCCGGCATGTTTATCAACCATCCTCTTATTCTCACCGGGCTGGCCGCCTTTCTCTTCTTTGCACCGGATCTGGTGCTGACCATGTTGGCCAGACGAAGGCAGGCTTCCATCAGAGAGTCCCTACCGGAACTGCTGGATTTGATGGTCCTTTGTGTGGATGCCGGTCTCGGTCTGGATGCCACTTTGAGCCGGGTCGCTCAAGATCCGGCCAGCGGCAATTCCGCCCTACTCGATGAATTACTGACATTAAACCGCGATATCTTGCTCGGCATGAGCCGAGAACGCGCCTTTCAAGAACTCTACAAACGCACCGGCGTGGAAGAGCTGGGTGCCTTCGCCGGCTCCCTCAATCAAACCAGCCAGCTAGGACTGAGTATTTCCAAAACCCTGCGCAACCAGGCCGAATTCCTGCGCTCCAAACTAAGCCAGAAAGCGGAAGAGAAAGCAGCGCGCCTACCTATCTATATGGCCTTTCCGCTCTGGTTTTGCATTATGCCGGCCCTGATGGTGCTGGTCTTAGCCCCCTCTCTTCTTATTTTCTTCGAACAAGTAAAACCAGGCTTCGGGCTTTAGTTAACCGAAACAGCTCTGGCTATGGGAATCCTCCCATGGCAATTGTATTCAGTTGTCACAGAAGAAAAACTATCTTGGCAATGTGAGCAACGCAACGAGCTCACAACCACCCCTAAATTCCCAAGATCCAATGCCTGGCGCACGAGCGTCTTCCTCTTGAGAGGGAGCCTATTTTGCCCTGGTTAAAAACCCCAAAACCAATTAACACATTCAGAAACAAGCGAACATTTCGCTAGCCTTTTCTAGGCAGGAGGAAAAGTCATGGGTAAAGAAGTAGAAGAAGTGAAGCCCAAGAGCAAGGCTCAAGAAGCCGCCGATAAGACGGTAGATGAAACAAAAAAACAGCTTGAGACAACACCGGGCGGAGACACCCATGGGGCCTACAATAAGCTGGCCGAGTCGGTACGGCAAACCCACCAGGAACTGGACAAGGGCGATAAAACCGGCAAAACCTCTAAAGAGTATGAAGAAGCAGTGGTGAAGAAGCTGCAAGAAGAGAAACTGCTGCCTGTTCTTGCTCTGGAGTATGGACAGAGAGCTTTCGAAAAAATCGACCACAAGAGCGCCGACACCGGCATGGGCAACGGTCACCTCACGAAAGAAGAGCTGAAAGCCTTCAAAGAGGCAGGCAGACCGGGGGTTTTCGGCAAAGCCATGGTTGACTCCCTCATCGATCAATCCAGTTCCCTGGAGGCAAAACCGGCAGGGGGCAGGGGCGTCAAGCCAGCAGGAATTTCGCAGGTAGATCTGGCCGACGGCGTGCTCAAACATGAGAATGCCAAGGAAGCAAAGATAAGCAATGAGAAGAAAGCAGAAGAAGAGAAAGTAGTACACGGAGAAGCCAAGCAACTACAGAGCTATCTATTTGAAGGAAAAGACGGAAAACCCTCTCTCTTCGCCCAGGCCGACTTTGCCGGCTCCAGTGACATAAAAAACAGGAGCGACGGAAAAGTAGGCAAACATGACTTCGAAGCCCTGGCCACCGATCCCAGACTCTCAGAGCAAGAGAAAAAAGAACTGAAAGAGAAAGTCCTGGACAAATGGGATGATCCTAAATTCCAGAGTCGCTATCTGGAAAATAGCTATATGAGCGCCGATACCTTCAAGAAAGCAACCGGAGAGGAGCAAGCGGCTAAAGAGCAGGAAGCTCAAAAACAAGCCGAGGCGAAGAACAAAGAATTAGAGAACAGGAAGAAAGCCGAAGAAGAGCAGGCCTCAAAGACCAAAACCGAAGCCTCCGGTTTGCAAGATCTGTTGAGCAAGAAAATAGGCAATGCCAGTGTGCATGAAGCGGCCGACTACGCCGGCTCTGACAACAAAGATGCACGCAGCGACAAGCTAGTCAACAAAAATGACCTGAAGGCGCTGCTATCCTCACCGGATGTAGATCCGGCCCTGGCCAAAGAGATCCGGGAGAGCATTGTAGACAAAATGGACAGCGCCGACTTCAAGAAAAAATACATGAGCGGCGACTACCTGGATCTGGAGAAAATTAAGAAAGCAACAGGTGTTCAAGACGCTGTAGAAGCTGAAGACCAGAAGTGGAAAGACATAGCCGAGCTTGGCAAGGAGACCAAACAAAGAGAGGAAAGCGATGCCAAAGCCAGGCAAATTGCCCTTGAAAGAGAGCAAGCCGTGCAATTGGCCACAGAGTTGGTCAGAAACGATGGCAGCGGATCGCTCCACGCCAGAGCCGATTTCGTCGGATCTTCAGATGCAAAAAATCGCACCGACAAATTGGTGGGCAAAAACGACCTGGAGGCTCTGGTTGCCGATCCCAGCTTGAGCGACGAAAAGCGCAAATTCATCCAGGACAATTTCCTGGGAGACAAGTGGAATTCGCCGGCAGTGAAGAGGATGAGACAGGGCGACTACATCTCGCCTGAGTCTCTGAAAGCGCTGCTCCCCAACAGCTAAAGCATAGGGTAGCCCCTAACAATCAGGTACCTCGCCACAAGATTTCCTCCTGGCGAGGTACCTTTCTAAGGTCTATTCAATGGGGCTTCATACTGTCAAAAGGGCTGAAATCCTTTTCGATATTCTCAATTTGCTTAAGTTCCTTTGCCGCAGCCTTCTCATCCTTGAGCATGTTTAAAACCTTAAGGCGGTTCCTTCGGGCGTCCAGATAAAGAGGTGAGCCTTTGATAGCGGCATCAAAACGGGAAAGCGCAGGTTTGAGCTTACCCTGAGCCACCAAACATTCTCCAATCAGGTTTTGCCTTCTTCCCTCATTTTTCTTTTCCTTGGCAAGCAAAAATTCTAAATCTACAATAGCCTTGTCATAGAGACCGGCCTTGATATATTCACCGGCCCGCCGGTCTTTCATGATGAACATGGCGGCCGGCGGCAGGTGCTGGCTTTCCATGATGCTAATAGCCTTGCTGCAGTCATTGGCGGCATTGAGGTGCTCACCCCGATCTTTATAGATTGAGGAACGATCGTTGTAAAGCTCAATGGAATCCGGGCTCAATGAAAGGGCCCGGTTGATTTCGGCAAGGGCCTGACGATCCTTACCCTGGGCTCTGTACAAATGGGCCAACTGCCAGTGTAGATCCATGCTCTCTATACCCTGCCGACTGGCTTTCATGAGCGACTTCTCCGAAAGCTCCAATTCCCCCACAATCCACCAGATATTGCCTTCCAGAATGAGCAAGCGGTTGGAATTGGGATGGGACTTGAGACCCGCTGAAACTAGAGCAAGAGCCTGACGAAACTGCTGCTGTGTCTTCAAGCGGCTGGCCTCGTCGTAGTAAGAGCTCTCGCTGCGAAGCGACTGCCCCAGGGCAGCACCACTGACGTAGTTAGAAACCGAAAAGCCCTGAGCAAGAAGGAAGGCCAGGGAGAGGCAGAGGCACTTGCTCTCAGGAGAGAAGACTATATTCTTCATGTGCAGGACATTGCAACGCCCATATTCTTGAGCATCTTTTGTAATTCCAATAAACAGGTATAAGTAGGCATGAGCCAGAGGGTCTCGCCTTCTTCCATTTCACTGAGACACTGATTGAGGGCTTGTTCCAGCTTGGGTTGGCAGACAATTTTATCCTGGGGATAACCGGCGTACTTCATGCGCACGGCCATGTCCTCGGCCCTCTGCCCGCTCACAGTCAGCTTCACCCGCGGTGACACCGCCAACTGCTCAAAATCGGCATCCCAGAGCCAGGAGACATCTCTGCCATCGGCCAGGTTATCGTTAATGGCGATAAGGAGGCGACCGCGATTGTCCTTGACGCAAGAACTGACAGCCTGGGTGGCGCCGGCCGGATTTTTGATAAGTTGCACGATAACGGATTTGCCGTCTATGGTCAGCTTCTCGGAGCGGCCAAACAAGGTGCTGTATTCTTTCAATCCGTAGCGTATGGCTTGATTGCTCACGCCCAGATAATGAGCGCAGGCAGCCGCAGCCAGGGCGTTATAAACATTAAAGAGACCGGGCAGAGGCAAGACGCAACTTTCCTCGGTGGCTCCTATTTGCAGTTTGAAGCGGGAAGAGGTGGGGAAGACTTCAACATCTCTCGCCACTATCTGCGGAGCCGGACGCTCATTGCCGCAAGATGGGCAGTACCAGTGACCAAGCTGCCCGTAAAAGACCCGCCGAAAAGCCACTTCCGCCCCGCACTTGCCGCAATAGGCCAGCTCCTGATTCTTAGCGTGGGCGGCGTCGGTGGCATCGGCAGCGTCTTCGATGCCGTAGAAAAAGCGTTTCTCATCGCTGACCAACTGACTGACATTGGGATCGTCACAGTTCAAAATAGCGACGCTGTGGTTGACTGAAATACCTGCAGATATCAGCTTTGCCGTTGTATCGAGTTCACCGAAACGATCCAACTGATCACGGAAAAGATTGGTGACAAGGACGGTGCCTATTTTAACTTCCTTAGCCACGACAGGCAGGGCCGCCTCGTCAATTTCAAACAAACACATGTCGGCGCTGATACCGCTTTGCCAGGTAGCAGACTCCACCAGACTGGCCGTGATACCAGTGACTAGATTGGCGCCCTGACGATTATGAGCGAAGGTAAAACCGGCCGTGCGAAGAATCTCGGACAAGATACCACTGGTGGTGCTCTTACCGTTTGTTCCGGTAACGGCCACCACCCCTTTGGCGCTCTGGGAAGAAAGATGGCTCAATACGGAAGGAGAGAGCTTACGGGCGATACGCCCGGGCAAATTGGAGCCCAGTCCCAGACCCAGCTTGCGAATGGTCTTAGCGGCCAGTTGCGCCACTAGCACAGCCGCTTTATCGGAAGCAGTCAAGCCGCTCTTAGGGACCTCGGTCATACTCTACATTTCCCCCGAGCACGTCTTAGTAGTTTGAGCCAGAGGCCCGTCGAAGATATCGTTGACATCTTCCCTGATAAAAGCTTTCAGATTGAACTTGCTGGCTTTGATGACAAGCTCTTCTCCCAGGCTCAAGGGATAAATAATATGAGGACCGTCTATGTAGACTTCGCCGGTGCGCATCTGAGAAGTGACTCTGATCTCGGCGCCGTCGGACACCAGACCATTCTTGAGGTGGAAAAATTCACCCGGTCTTGTATAGGGCTCCCGCACTAAATATTCGAAATTGCGACTGGCTATCGGGCTTACCGAACCACCGGCGGAACGCATGGAGCCGGTGGAGCCGGCGGGAGTGCTGACCCAGATACCGGAAGAGCGATGCTCCTCGGTAAGGGCTCCCACATTGAGGAAATAGCGACTGGTGGCAGCCGGCGAACTATGCGCCACCAGCACTTCGTTCAAAGCCAATTCCTGAATGACAATGCCGTCTATGGACAGTTCCAGTCGCAGGATGTCTATGGGTTTGACCCGTTCGTCGATAATGGCTTCCAGACAGTCTTGAAAGTTGTCTTTGTTAGCCTGGCAGAAATGGCCGAAACTGGAAGAACAGGAGGAATTGACACCAAGGATGGGGACATTTCTCAAAGCATGAGAGGCATCCAGAAAGGTGCCGTCGCCACCGACGGAAATCATCAGGTCTACGTCTTCGACTATACCCGGCACCTGAGAACGCCAGAGCGACTGGTACTCGATACCGAGGCGCTTCAGTTCGCCCTCCACCAACTCCAGGGTCTCCATATGTTCTTCATGAGCCAGGCGCACGCGCCTGACCACGTCGGAGCCGGCCTCGATGAGCTTCAGGAATCGAGCTTCCTTATGTTCCTGGGCCTGAATTTGATAAGTGGACTTCTTGTGGACGACAAGAACTTTCTCAAGCTTCAAATCGCATTACACCAAACTAAGCTGCAGCTTACAAAGAACTCAGATTAGCAGATGGACGACCTGCATTACAAGCTTATTCATCAAGTCCAATAGAGGTTCTGAAAATAAGCTATAATCAGCCCTCAGTCTAAGTGACTGACTGAAGTGCCCAATGAATGACCGTCCAAGATTACCGTCGAGGACTACCGTCTTCAGGGCAACGTACATGCTTTGGCCAAGGAGGAGCATATGGCGCTCACAGGTAACGAGATCCGCGCAAAATTTGTGTCGTACTTTGAAGAAAAGCGCGGACACCTTCATTTACCAAGCTCCAGCTTGATTCCGGACAATCCCACTTTACTACTAACTTCAGCCGGTATGGTCCAGTTCGTGCCGATTTTCCTCGGGCAGGCCAAGCCCACCGAACCGCCCCGCGCCGTCACCGTGCAAAAATGCGCCAGAGCAGGCGGCAAAGACTCAGACATTGAAAACATTGGTCGCACTTCGCGCCACCACAGCTTCTTCGAAATGCTGGGCAATTTCAGCTTCGGCGACTACTTCAAGAAGGAAGTCATTCCATGGGCCTGGGAATTCGTCACCAAAGACCTGGGACTGAAGCCCGAAAACCTCTATGTGACCGTTTTCAAGGGAGACGAACAGAACCCACCCGATGACGAAGCCTACGAAATCTGGAACAAGGTTGTAGGCGTGCCGGCCGAGCGCATATACAAAATGTCGCGCAAAGATAATTTCTGGGGACCACCCGGTCCCACCGGACCCTGCGGTCCCTGTTCGGAAATCTATTACGACCGCGGTCCTGCTTATGGGCCGGAGAGCTTCGACGACTACTGTTACAAAGGTGTGGAAGGCGACCGCTATATGGAGTTCTGGAACCTTGTGTTCATGGAACTCTACAAGGACGAGAACGGCAACTTCAGCCCACTTGAAAAGAAAAACGTGGACACCGGCTCCGGTCTCGAGCGCGTGGCGCTCATCCTGCAAGAAAAGAACAACACCTTTGAAACCGACCTCTTCTATCCCATCCTGGAGAAAGTGGCGCAGCTAGCCGGTATTCCCTACCGGGGCGGCATCAATAATGGTCCCTGGAACGCCACCAGCGAAACCAAGCAAGACAGTTACCTGAAAATTATTGCCGACCATGCCCGCTGCGTCACCTTCCTGGTAGCAGACGGCGTGCGCACCAGTAATGTCGGGCGCGGCTATGTGCTGCGCTTCATCATCAGAAGAGCGGCTCGCTTCGGTCGACTGCTCGGTATCACCGAACCATTCATTCACACCCTGGTGGAAGAAGTAGCGAAAATCTACGGACACTTCTACAAAGAACTGATCAGTCAGAAAGAAAGCACGGTCACTGTCATCAAAGAAGAAGAAGAGCGCTTCGCCAAAACCATCGAGCGGGGCACCAGCCTCTTGAACGATTTGCTCTCGGCCGAAGGCAAGACCCTTTCCGGCGAAGATGTCTTCAATCTCTATGCTACCTATGGTTTCCCTGTGGAGTTGACGGCAGAAATTGCCCTCGAACACGGCAAAAGTATAGACATGGAAGGTTTCGCCAAGGCTAGAAGTAAACACGAAGAAGTCTCTTCCGTGGGCAAGTTCAACGTCATCATCACCGGCGAAGAAGCCCTCGGTCGAGTACTGAAAGAGCACGGCACAACCGGCTTCACCGGCTACGGCCGCCTGCATGATGAAGGCACCATACTGGCCATCTTGAGCCAGGACGGTCAGCTCAAACCGGAGTTGACCGAAGGCGAAGAAGCCGACATCATCCTCAGCACAACCCCCTTCTACGGTGAGTCAGGCGGACAGCTTGGCGACACTGGCTGGCTCAAAAACGAGGCCGGCATCTTGCAGGTGCTCAACACCAAGAAGCACGAAGGTCTTCATATTCACAGAGTACGGGCCGTATCGGGCACCCTCGCAGAAGGCGACAAAGTAAAGGCTGAAGTAGACGGCGTAAGACGCAAAGACACGGTCCTCCATCACTCCTCAGCCCACGTCTTCCATGCCGCCGTGCGCCAGATCTTCGGCAAGGAAGTAGTGCAAGCCGGTTCCCAGGTAGGGCCTGCCGCCATGCGCTTCGACTTCACTTTGAGCAAGCAACCCACGAGACAGGAACTGGCTAAGGTGGAAGCCCTCATGAATGAATGGGTGCGCACGGCAAGTCCGGTCAAGACCACGGAAATGTCCATTGATGAAGCCAAGCAAACCGGTGCTATTGCCATGTTCGGTGAAAAATACGGAGAGCGCGTGCGGGTGGTGGAGATGGGCGACTTCTCCCTGGAGTTCTGCGGCGGCACCCATGTGAACAACACGGCCGAGATTGGTCAGATCAAGATTATCTCCGAAGGTAGCATCTCCCAGGGCGTCAGACGCGTAGAAGCCCTCTCCGGTGAGAAAGCCTGGAACTATATCTCCGATCAACTCAGGCACCTCACCGAAGCCACCGACAAGCTAAAAATAAAGCCCGCTGAGTTGGGGGCGCAGATAGACCGGCTACAAGACAATCTGAAAGCCAGAGAGAAGCAATTGCAAACTCTGGAAGAGAAACTGGCTATGGCCCGCATTCCGGAACTAATTTCTCAAGCCAGCCAGATGGGCGACACGACAGTGGTGGCACAGGCGGTGCAAGACATCTCCCCGGCGTCCCTCAAATGCGTGGCGGAAAATCTCAAAAACCGCCAGGGGAATCTGGCCGTGATGCTCTTAGCCACTCAGCCTGATGGTGGAGTGTCCCTGGTAACGGCCTTCAGTCAGGAAATGGTAAAGCGCGGCTTTAACGCCGGCAAGATCGCCAGCGAAGTAGCCCAGATTCTTGGTGGAAAAGGCGGCGGCAGACCAGACCTGGCCCAGGCCGGCGGCAAAGAAGCAGCGCGTCTCGATGAAGCGCTCAGCCGCTTCAACCAACTGGTTTCCAAACAGCTTTCTTAGCACAAACACTAAACGGGTACTGAAGAATGAACGAAAGCACAGGCAAAGCCAACGCCGCCCTCGTCTATGCCGACGGCGGCTCCCGGGGAAATCCCGGTCCGGCCGGCTGCGGGGTTGTAATATCCGACCGTGAAACCGGAGAGAACATCGGCAATATCTCCAAATTCCTCGGTCATACAACCAATAACGTGGCTGAATACACCGGCTTGGTACTGGGTCTGGAACAGGTTCTCGCCCTGGGCATCGACGATGTGGAAGTGCGAATGGACTCGGAACTTGTGGTCAAACAAATTAAAGGGGAGTATCGAGTCAAAAACGAAAATCTCAAACCTTTATATCAACAGGCAACCAAACTGAAAGGGCAATTCAAGAAATTTGCCATTGCCCATGTCAGACGGGAGCAAAACAAGGATGCGGATCGTCTCGCCAACCAGGCGATGGATAGAGGAGTATAGAATGCGCGAGAAGACAAACGGGTATAGAAATTTCCTTACTAGAAGCAAGAGGCTTCTTTTGGGTCTCAGTACCCTGGTCCTTCTGAGCTTCAGCCAGGCTCAGGCCGCCCCACCGGTCAGAATTGCCGTAGTCTGCGGCAACGGCAGCGGTATCGAGCAAGAAATTGTAGACCGCATTTCCGGGCAACTTTCTTCCATGTCCGACGTCGTACTGTCCACAGTCAATCCCGACTGGTACGTAGTATGCAATATCAATGAGAGCCTCGACCAGGGCTCCGGTTCCATTCGCTACAACGGCTCCGTAATCGTTAAGACCACATCCGGTCAGGTTCTCAACACCGTGGCCGTACAAAAATACAACCAGGACTTCTCCGTATCAGGAGTAGCTCAACTGAACAAGAAGCTGGTCGACAACGCCGCCCGTGACGTTATCAATTCAGCCAGCCAGAGGGTTATTGCCCCCATTCAGCAAGCCGTGATGGTGGAAATGGAAACCCGGGACCGCATTATTCAAGCCCAGACCTTAGGAGACCAGGATCAGTATCAGGAAGCCATCGCCCTTTTGAGACCGATTACACCGGACACACCGCACTTCAAAGATGTGCGCGACCTCATCGATGAAATGGAAATGGAGTTGGACGCCTTTGAACGTATGAAGAGCGCCAAGGCAAAAGCGGCCTCGGGCCGCCTGCAAGAAGCAATCAACATCGCCAGGGATGTCAACAGTAAAAGCAAGCGCTACAAGGAGTCACGCACCCGGATTGCTGGCTGGCGCGCTGCTCTAGCCCGAAAGCCGGCGGTCAAGAAAAGCCGTTAAGCATGACATTAGGCAAAAATAAATTGGTCCCTTATTCCTATCTTCTAGCCGCCGGAGGTTAATCCAGTAGACTCTTAGCTAGTCAGCAAAAGAAAAGTCGGCTAGCCCAAGGATGTCTAAGCGGAGCAGAAGCAAGTTCTGAATCTATATACAGGCAATTCCACCAAGCATCTAAAACGAAAACAAGCAGACCTCAAGCAGACTTAAGGAGTAGATAATGAGTTTAAGGAAGACAATGGCGCTGATGTTCGCGCTTCTCTTTCTGGTTGGAGCGGTACTACCGCCCTCGGCAATGGCTGCCACCAAAAGACGCATAGCCATCTTGCCCTTCGAGTATGGCGCCGTATCCAGCACAGTGGGAACCTACGACGTAGGTAAGGGTATTGTAGGTCTCCTGGTCACCAAGCTGGTCAACGACGGCACCTACTCCGTAGTCGATAGACAGATGCTCGACAGTATCTTGAAAGAGCAAAATCTCTCAGTTTCCGACCGCGCCGACCCGGCTACCGCCTGTAAGATCGGTAAAATTTTGAGCGTGGACGCCATCGTGGTGGGAACCGTCACCCAATTCGGTTACGAGACCAAGTCCTCCAGTGCCAGCCTGCCCACCGGCTACATTCCATCCATTCCTTATGTAGGCGGTCTCGGCGGCTTCATCGGTACGGTGCGCTCCAGCAAGAGTAAGGTAAAAGTAGCTGTTGATGCTCGCATCATCGACGTCAACACCACCGAAATCCTCGCTGCCGTGCACGGCACAGGCGAGAGCAAGCGTTCCTCCACAGGAGCCTTCGGCTTCGACGTTGATTCTTCCGACTTCGCTTCCTCCATCGCCGGCGAAGCCACTCTGCAAGCCGTTGAAGACATGGGTGGTCAGCTCATTACCGCCGCAAGCAAAATTCCCGACAATCAATCTATTGCCGCCCAAAACGTGGAAGGCAAGATTGCCGATGTGACCGGCTCGGCCATCACACTTAATGTGGGCAAAATCAATGGTCTGGCAGTTGGCGACAATCTAGCCGTGGAAAGACCTTTCAAGACCATAACCGACCCCGATACCGGCAAAGTCATCAAAGAACTGAAGAACACGGTAGCGGTCATCACACTCGATTCAGTTGACAAAGACAGCTCCACCGGCAGCGTCGTAAAAGGCGCAGGAGTGCGAGTGGGTGACAAGGTCAAGAAAGTGAGCATGGAAGTTTCCGCCATCGTTGTCTCCCCCGTGGGTGGCAGTGGCGGTGAACCCACAGGTATGAGCCGCTCCATGAGCGCCACCGGCACCATCATCAACAATGCCGCCAAGCAGGTGATCAATGATGCCGCCAACCATGCGGTGAACAGCGCCTCCAAGCTCCTCAACAAAAATTCCCACATCAAATAGATAAGGATCGTCTTCCATGAGACCCTCGACCGGGAGTCAACTAATTGCGGCACTTCTACTTCTCAGCCTACAGGCTCCGGCCGGGGCTAAAGAAGTTAATTTCGACGAAGTGTTGAAGAGCGGCAACTACATGCTGCAAATCGGTGAGTCGGAAAAAGCCGTAGCTTTCTTTGCCAATAAAACAAAGAAATACCCCTCCTCCGGCGCCTGCCACACGGCTCTCGGTCGAGCTCTCAAAAGACTGGGAAAACTGGATCAAGCCAAGGAGGAATTCAGGGTGTCCATGGAAGTTGAGCCGGCCTATGCCGACGGCTTCTATGAATTCGGAGTGCTGTCCGAGAGCGATAAGCAATGGGCCCAGGCGGCGGAAGCTTTTGAAAAATACATTGAGCTCAAGCCTGATAATGCCCAGAGACGCACTATCGAAGACCGAATCAAGTACTGCAAAGCACAATAAAAGCGAGAAGGAGCGAAGGCCGTGACTGAAGAAAATAACTATGCCTATTTCCAGGGTGGAATTGTGCCTCTGGCGGACGCCAAGATAAGCATCATGAATCACTCCTTCATGTACGGCACGGCAGTTTTTGAAGGTATTCGCGGCTACTGGAACGCCAAAGAAGAAGAACTCTATCTCTTCAGGCTGCAGGAGCACTACGAGAGAATGGCCGACAGCATGAAAATCATGTACCTGTCCGTCAACTATTCCGTAGAAGAACTCTGCAAGCTGACTGTGGAACTAGTCAAGAAAAACGCTCCCCGCACCGACACCTATGTCCGTCCCTGTGCTTATAAAACCGTGCACAGAGTAGGACCAAGCCTGGAGAATAATCCCTCGGATATCTGTATTTTCACCGTACCCTTTGGTGACTACTTCCATGGCGCCGCCGGTCTGAAAGTGCAGGTTTCCAGCTGGCGCAGAGTGGAGGACAATGCCATTCCGGCCAGAGCCAAAATCGTCGGCGCCTACGCTAACACAGCCCTGGCTAAGACCGACGCCCTCATGGCCGGCTTCGATGAATGCATAGTGCTCTCGGAAAACGGACACGTATCAGAGGGCTCAGCCATGAACGTCTTCATGGTCAAGAACGGCAAGCTTATCACCACACCCTCCACCGAGAACATACTGGAAGGCGTCACTCACCGCACAATTGTGGAAATGGCTGAAAGCGAACTTGGTCTGAAAGTCGAGTCAAGACAAATCGACCGTTCCGAGCTCTATATTGCCGATGAACTCTTCTTCTGCGGTACCGGTGCTCAAATTGCTCCTATCATCGAAGTAGACAGACGTCCTATCGGTTCTGGCAGCGCTGGACCAATATCGACTATGATTAAGGATAAGTACATCTCTATTTGTCGTGGAGAAGTGGCTAAATACGCAAGTTGGCTCACTCCCGTCTACTGCAAGAAAGAGAGTTCCAAGGTCAAATCCCCAGCCTGAGTTCCGCAAAATGCTCCCTAAAGTGCTTTCCAAACTGTTTCTATCGGCTCTCGCCCTTGTGCTTATGGTCTTAGCACCGCCTGCGGTCAATTCAGCAGAGAGCCAGCAAGCAGTTATCTTCTACCGTTACATCAGCGAACTCTATTACGCTAAGAGCCTGAAGCCGGTAGCCAGATACTGGATTTCAACAGTACGCAACCAGCTCAGTAACCAGACCGGTCAAAGAGCTGTTTACGAACTGGAGAAGCTGAAACACGGCTATGTTTACAAGCCCAAGATCAACGTACAGAGTATGCAAGGTCAGCGCTGTCTCATGAAAGGCACCGGCATCGCCTCCGATCTAGGCCGCACCTTCCCTTGCACACTAGATGTAATCATGATCTTCGAAGAGGGTACCTGGCGCATCCAGTACTACAACTGGTCAGCGACCATCCTGAAATAGCCGTCGGCGGCTACCAGCTTGGTCTACCACTACCGGCAGTGGCAGTGGCAGCGCCGGAAGCACTGAAGGGTGCGGCAGCACCTGATTGCTGGGCGCTATTTTTGTCCGGCTTTGTTTCCTGCGTATTCACGGAACTGGACTCGGGTGCGTCCATAGAGCGAGACTTTCCACCACCGCCGCCTTCGGATTCAAGGGCTTTGGGCTGGGGCGAAGCACCGGTTGCTTCCATGGTCTTAGCGGCGTTTGACTTTCCGCCATTGCCTGCTTCGGCACCTTCATTGGATCCGGAAGTTGCAGATGAACCGCTCTGCTTGGCTGCATCTTCGGAGCCGGCTTTGGCAGAGCCATCAGCGGCTGAGTTCTTATGGTTCATGCTCTCGCCGCTCTCGGCTTTAGTGGAACCATTGGCAGGATTATTCTCCTTTAGGCTCTCGCCGCTTTCGGCTTTAGTGGAACCATTGGCAGGATTATTCTCCTTTAGGCTCTCGCCGCTTTCGGCTTTAGTGGATCCGTCGGCTGAGCCCTTCTGCTGTTGGTTCTCGCCGCCTTCAGCTTTACCGGAACCACTGGCTGGGTTCTTCTGCATTGGGCTATCGCTGCTTTCAGCTTTACTGGAACCGTCAGCAGAGCCATTCTGGCGCTCTTGAAGTTCGCCGCTGCCGGATCTGCCTTCTACCGAATCATTTCCGCTAGTACCGGAACTGGAGGCATCACCGGCCCCAGTCCTACCCGGCGACTGATCCGAGGAACCTGCTTGTTGAGGATTCTCAGAAGAAGAACCGCTTGCCGGCTGCATTCCGGTTGCCTCGGCATTGGAATTGCCGGCCTGGCTACCGGCACTGTTATCGAACCCTTTTAATTGATGCTTGGAAAAATCTATTTGCCCGTTATTGTCCACAGCATTACCCTGGGACGCTCTATCGCTCACCATATTGTTGGCGGCAGCCTGCTGCAATTCCTGATGATTGAAATTGGGCTGAGCATCAAGATTCTGGGAGACATTTTCGCTTCCCTTAGCAATTTCATTGTCGCGCATAAACGGCACTCCTTCGCATAGAAAAGAGAGTCAATTTCAATACAAGCCCGAATGTGACAGATTCAGCGCTCTCACACACAGTGGTAATTATTTGACTTTCAAGACTCAAGTAACGGGGGGTAAAAGTGGTATCAATCGACCACGAACACACAGTAGCAAACGCCATGTAATCAAGTTGTAAATATCAAATTCCGTTCCGCCCCTATTTCTCAGAATGACTTAAGTAAGGAAAGGTGAGATCCTTAGTATAAAGATATGGGCACACAAGCTCGAACCAGTGAGTATTCCAATGAATTTGAATGTTTTCCGCCTGCCTTCAGCGACTTTTATGACCGCCCTCTGCATCTTTCTGGGAAATGCAGCTGAGGCCCAGCCGGCCAACTCCGACAGCGGTTTGCCGCCACAGCTAGTAGTAAGCGATCCTAACTTCATAGGCACAGGCTCATCCCTGAGCCGCCTCAACCTGCCCGGCGGACGACCATCTTTCCTTTCCGGCCGCTCCTATTTCGGCACAATCCCCTATGTGGGCACCCCTTCCCACTTCGGTTCGCTACCTTATGTAGGGTCGCTGCCCTATGTAGGCTCGATTCCCTATGTAGGCTCGGTTCCCTATGTAAATTCGATACCCTATGCAGGCTCCATCCCCTCCTTAGGGTCAGTTCCATATGTGGGCTCCTTGCCGGGTCTCGGCTCGCTGCCCTATGTGGGCGGCTACCTGCCCCACGGGGGCAGTTTCCTCGGTCTGCCCTACAACTATAGTCGCAACTGGTACGCCAGCCCCTTTTCTGCCTACTCGAGGCCCTATGGCTTGCCGGGCGGCATTCCCTCCTCCGGTCGACTCTCCTCCACGAGAGTAATCCAGACCGCTCCCTCAAAAGCCTCGGGCAACTACTACAGCAGTTCGACACCTGACCCCGGCGCTTCCGGCAGCTATTACAGCTCCTCCACTACCAGGGATGACTACGCCTACTACAGCTCCCGCCCAAAACCCAAGTCTCCCAACAACACCTCGGACAGCTACTGGGGCGCATCGGGCTCACCCTTCCCCAAAGATCTCAAGTCCACGCCCTGGGCCCCTTGATAATCTCATGAGCTTTGTTACCAATGCCCATGGCTCTTGCTTCTATGGGTATAATCTTCAATACCCTTATATGTAGCGTCCATGAAGCAAGAGATAGGCAAGCCTTTATTTGAAATAGTTGAGAAACAGGATCGCCCCCAAGAGGCCCTGGCGCTCATACACAAGGCCTATGACTTTGCTTATCAGTCCCATGATGGACAGATGCGCAAATCGGACGACCCCTACATAATCCATCCGGTGGAAGTAGCCTGCATCCTGGCTGAACTGAACGCCGATACCGAGACCATTTGCTCCTGTCTTTTGCATGACGTGCTGGAAGATTGCGACGTCAAACCAAAGGAGATGGAGGAAAAGTTCGGCGCCGACATCAAGCGCATAGTAGAGGGCGTCACCAAGCTTGGTAAATTCTCCTTCAGTTCCAAGGAAGAAAGACAGGCCGAGAATTTTCGCAAGCTCATGGTAGCCATGGCGGAAGACGTGCGAGTGGTGCTGGTCAAGCTGGCCGACCGTCTGCACAACATGCGCACAATGGAACACATGCTGCCTCACAAGCAGGCTGAGAAAGCCAAAGAGACCCTGGAGATTTACGCTCCTCTGGCTAATCGCTTCGGTCTGGGACGCATGAAGTGGGAACTGGAAGATCTTGGTCTCAAGTACCTTCACCCGGACGAATACGAAGAAATCGAACGCCTGGTGGCCGATACCCGTGCCGAGCGGGAAAATCTTCTCTCAGAAGTGGTGGACAAGCTCAAGACGGAACTGGACAACCGCGGCATCAAAGCCGACATCTTCGGGCGTCCCAAGCATCTCTTCGGCATCTGGAAGAAGATGAAGAAGCAGCAAAAGGCTTTCCAGGAACTGTACGATGTACTGGCCGTGCGGGTAATCATCGACAGTAATCCGGACAAGAACTTCTGCGAACTGGAAGCTGACCCGGACACGCAGAAGTGCTACGAAGTGATGGGCACCGTGCATGCCATTTTCAGACCCATACCCGGGCGCTTCAAAGACTACATAGCCATGCCCAAGTTCAACAGCTATCAGTCTCTGCACACGGCTGTGATCGGTCCCAAGGGCAAACCGGTAGAAATTCAAATACGCACCAGGCGCATGCATCATATCGCCGAATACGGTATCGCCGCCCACTGGGCCTACAAAGAGGCAGGCGAGGCAGTGAAAGCCGACTCCAGTGCAGACAAGAAGCTAGCCTGGCTAAGGCAGCTTGTGGAATGGCAGCAAGATCTCAAAGACGCTTCCGAATACCTGGAAGAAGTGAAGATGGACCTCTTCGCCGACGAAGTCTTCGTCTTTAGTCCCAGAGGCGACGTCATCGATCTGCCTTCCGGCTCCACCCCCATCGACTTCGCCTATCGCATTCACACCGACATCGGTCACCGCTGTATCGGGGCTCGTATCAACGATCGCATCGTGCCATTGAACTCGGTCATGAAAAACGGCGATATCGTCGAGATCATCACCAGTAAAAATGCCCAGCCCAAGATGGACTGGCTCAATTTCGCCAATACCCACGGCGCCAAGAACCGCATCAGACAGTGGTTCAAGAAACACCACCGGGAAGAGCATATTCAGCAAGGACGGCAAATGCTGGAAGCGGAACTGGGTAGAGGCACCCTGGAAGAATTTCTCAAGTCGGATAAGCTGAAGGAAGTCGGCAAGCGGCTAAACATCGCCGATGCCAATGACATACTGGCCGCTGTGGGCTACGGCGATCTTTCCATCAATCAGGTGGTAAATCGCATCCGGGAAGTGGATCAGGCCGAGAAAATTCAGAAAAAAGGCTACGCTGTTCCTACACCCCAGAACGAAAAACCAAGCAATATATCCAGTCTGGGCGGACTCTTACACCATCTGGCCAAATGCTGCCAGCCCGTACCGGGCGAACCGATTGTTGGCGTCGTCACCAGGGGTAGTGGCATTGCCGTGCACCGCATCGACTGCAATAATCTGCTTAAGATCGAAGAAAATCGGCGCATGGCCGTCGACTGGTCGAAAGAACGAAATACCAATTATCCAGCCGGGCTGCAAGTGGAATGCCTCGATAGAGTGGGCATCGCCGGCGATATTCTCAAGAAAGTTTCCGATCACAAAGTAAATCTCCGGGACCTCCGGGTCGAAACTCACCGCGACAAGAAAACAGCAACTATCTTCCTACTCCTCGATGTGAACGACATCGAGCAATTGGCAAGAGTATCGCAAGCGATTTCTCAGATCTCGGATGTTATCCGCGTCTACCGCAAAGACCACAGAAAACGCAGCATTGCCGGACCGAGTGCCGATAGCAAGGCTAAGTCCGGGGGCAAGGGACAAGTAACGCCAAGACCGGCACCACGACAAGGCGACGAACAAAAAGCACGGCGCAACAGCAAGAAAAAAGAAGAATAAAGCCAGAATGACGGTCACGGAAAAAGAAATCGAGCTTACCCTTGGCACTACCAATGCCGGTAAATTGAAGGAATTCCTGGCCATGGCCCAGGAGTTTCACCTCAAGCTCAACTGCCACCTGGCACCGCCCGGCTTTGACCCGGAGGAAACAGGCAGCACTTTCGAAGAAAATGCTCTCATCAAAGCCAAAGCAGCCGCTTCTTTGACCGGCCAACTCTCCCTGGCCGATGACTCCGGTTTGACCGTGGAGGCCTTGAACGGACGCCCCGGTATTTACTCAGCCCGTTATGCGCCGGGCACGGACGCCGACAGACGAACCAAACTACTGAAGGAACTGGCCGATGTGCCGGCCGGTAAGCGCCAGGCTGCCTTTGTCTGCGCCCTGGCCCTGGTTTCCGCCGACGGGCAGGTGCTCTTCAGCAGGCAGGTGGAATGGCCGGGAGAAATAGCCTTCCAGGAGAAAGGCGAGCATGGCTTCGGTTTCGACCCCATTTTCGTGCCCGAGGGCCACACTCTTACCGCCGCCCAGCTCTCGCCGGCAGTCAAGAACCAGATCTCCCACCGGGGAGTGGCTTTTCAGCAATTACTCTCTTATCTGGCCGGTCAAAGCTAAATAATTGTTCCGCCGCCTTCCCATAGAGCCGACAATTCGTTACGAAAGCCCGCGTGCCCGCTGGCTATAGGCGGCGTACAGGGAAGATTTAGAATACTTTCATGCAGCCATTAAAAAGGCTACAGGTAATAACGGTTCACAAGAGATAAGCTGTCAATGTAGTCCAGGCTACAGAAATGTCGGCGCTCCGAGGAGAACCATGTCCGAATTCCTTACTTACGCAAACGGCAAAGGCGCTGTCTCGGAAGAGAAGTACTCCGCCCCGCGCCTGAAGCAGCCCGGTCTAGAAGCTGACCGGAAGGAACGCGCCAAGCCGGAAGAAGAGCAGGTCATGCTCAAGCGCCTGGAAGAAAGACATAGAGAAATCCTGCTCTGGCTCATGAACCTGGAACTGCGATTACCTCCTTACAGGGAACCGGCTTAACTTGATGAAGCTGGACCAGAAGACCATCGATGCCATGGTCGGGGCCGCAAGCGAAGCCCTCAAGCATGCCTATGCTCCCTATAGCGGCAAACCCCAGGGTGCTGCCCTCCTCACCGCCGGTGGTGATATCATCTGCGGTGCAACCCTGGAGTTTGCAACTTACGGCGGCTCTATATCTGCCGATACTGCCGCTCTCGTCAATGCCGCCAATTTGGGACACCGACAGTTCCAAGCACTCTGCCTTCAGCCCTTTGACTGGCCCTCCGGCGTCACCCGGCAGTTCTATGCCGAATTCGGCGTCGAGGTTAGCCTTCTGGTGCCAGAGAAAGGCGAAAGCGGACACTACAAGCTGGTAAGCTGGCCGGAACTTTTGCCCCATCACTTTGGTCCAAAGAACCTCGACCAGGCCAATACAAAACAGGAACAGTAAAGCAGGCAGAGGCTACTGCCGGTAAGCGTCGGCTCAACGCTCTTTCCAGGCTCACCAGATCATCCTTATTGACTCCATCTCGCGGTGGATGGCCGATTCTCCGGTCTTTTCAAATAATTAGCTTACGCTCCCAGGATAGCTGAATGAAAGCACACATGATCAATCTACGCCGCGGCGCTTTCTATCTAACTTTGGCGCTTATCTGCTGCCAGCTGAGCATAAGCACGGGAATAGCCGGTGAAAGCGGGCAAAGTTCGGACACGATCAAGGCCGGTGCAGGGCAGTCAAATGCCCGACCGATTGCCGATAAGTGGGCAGTACTAATCGGCATTGATCGGTTCAAAGACACACACATCCCTTCTCTTGATTATGCTTCCAAAGATGCTATCGATTTTGGCAAGTTTCTCGTGGAGAAAGGACACTTTGCTAAAGACCACGTGCTTGTGCTGACAAACGAAAATGCCACCAGAGACAAGATTAGAGATGCAATTGGTGGCACCTGGTTGCCCAGCCGAGCAGCCAAGGATGATCTAGTGCTGATCTTTGCCTCCACACATGGCAGCCCCAAGGAGCTTGACGTTGGAGGCGAGAACTTTCTTGTGGCCCACGACTCAGACTCCAGAAACTTGTATGTGACCGGGATAAGATTTTCAGATCTGGCACCGGAAGTGAAGGAGCGCACCGGCTGCGATCGTGTTGTGCTGCTTCTCGATGCCTGCAACAGCGGAGCAGCCAATGTGGGCGGCAAAGGTCTAATCCGCACCAGCAACTTCGACATATCCTCTCTGGCAGGTGAGGGTCAAATTGTAATCAGTTCAAGTGCGGCCAACCAGAGATCATTCGAGTCCAAACGATGCACCAATGGCGTATTCACCAGGCATCTAATCTCTGCTCTGCAAAAGCAGGGACAAAACACTACTATTACCGAAGCTTTCAATTACTTGAAAGAACAAGTGGAAAACGAAGTCAGATTCGATCGACAATTGACTCAGACCCCGGTAATGCGCTCGAAGTGGTCGGGAGGTGAACTAATATTAGTCGCCGTTCCCACAAAGCCCCGGCAAATTGAGCCTATTGCCGCCGAAACTACAGATGCCGAAGCACAAGCGGAGGACGCTTACCGGCGCGCAGACCAGTTGTTCAACGAAGGAAAATATAGTCAATCCGTGGAGCTGGCAATGAAAGCCGCCAATGCCGGACACCCTGGAGGTCAGTACCTTTGTGGGGTCTTCTGTAACCGCGGCATTGGACAAGCACAAGATGCGAGAGCTGCTGCTCAGTGGTGGCAGAAGTCAGCCGATCAGGACTTTGCCGCAGCGCAATGTTGGATGGGAAACCTTTATCGACTCGGTAAGGGTGTGCCGAAAAATCCCGTCAAAGCCGTAGAATTCTATCGAAAAGCTGCTGACCAGGGGAACGCCTACGGGCAGTATCTCTTAGCCATGATGTATGAGCAGGGTACAGGAGTGCCCCTGAACCGCGCCGAAGCCTACCAATGGTATCAAAAGGCGGCACTGCAAGGAGAGGCGAGCGCCCAGAGCAGAGTTAAGTACCTGCGCTCGCAGGTAGACGCTCTCAACTTAGAAGCCAAACCAGTCCTGCCGGTTATTCCAAACCTTGCAGGTGATTGGCTCGCCAGCTATGGAGCACACTATCAAATCTGGCAAAATGGCAGAGAGTATGGGTGGAAGTTTCCGCATGAGGAAGGGCGCGGCGTCATCGCCGACGACGGAAAAACTGCCAGATGCCGATGGTGGGGAAAGAACAATGGTACCGATACAGCCACACTAGAGTACGATTCAAGCGGCATGGTTGTGCGAATAGTGGGCAGTAATGGTGTGACCCTGACTCGTCAATGAATATTGCCGGCAAGCCAAACTGAATTCAGTTCGGGAGCCAGATCACCTGCTATGCTTTTCGTGGTCATCAGCACTGGCGGCAATAATTGATGCAACAAGAAACATTCACCCAGGCTTCCTTGAAAGAGCTTACTGAATACGTCGTGGCCAGGCACCACGCCTTTCTCAGACGCCAGTTACCGGCTATCTCCGAGCTGTTTCAGTCAGCCCAAGATAATTCGTCCACTGCACCGGCAACGGTGGCTGATGCAGGCAATATCTTTACAACAGTGCGCACCAAAATTGAAACGCATCTTCGAGATGAAGAACAGTTCTTGTTTCCTAACGGAGTTTCTCTCGCTGAGGGCGGCGTGGCGGAAGTTTGTGAACTTGATCTTAAAGGCAGATTGGAAGAGATGGAACGGGAACATGACAATGCCGGACTGGCCCTGGAAAATTGCCGCCGCCTGCTTATCAATGAAGCAAGCACAGACTCCAAACTAAAGGAACTCGTCATAGCTCTTACAAGTTTGATCGATGATCTCAGTGAGCACGTGCGTATCGAAAACACTTACATTCATCCCATCCTTAAGAAGTACCTTTGATCCAGGGCGGTGGCAAGCGAATGTCGATAGATGGTTACGTTTACGTTCCTGAAGAAAGCAAAGAAGCTATGACACAAGCAAGCCAGGGTGCCAGGGTTTCCCTTTCTGACGGCAAGCCCCATTTTATCGTTGTGGATCATTACCTGGAATCGATAGTGGTGGCACAGTGGCCGGGCAAACTCTGGCATGTCCGCATTCTGGAACCGCTTACGAAAGCGGCAGAGCAAGCCGCAGGTGTAGCTCCACTAATCGCCGGTGCAACTTACACCCGGGCCCTTTCGGTTGAAGTCTTAGATGAGATCCCAATTGCAAGGCTATTCGGTAACTGCGGAGAGGCTGTATGTGCGATCATTTCACAAGCCGGGCAGATGCAAATAGAGCAAGTCTATTCCCTGGCAGCGGCTCGCCACCCCGCTGCCGGTGCAACCTATGCACGGCTCTGGAAAAATTGGTTAGCATCCATTAGTCATGTCACCAGCACAGAGCCACCGGACGACGTAGCTACAGTGAGCATCTTTGTTGGTCCGGGGCGTCCCAAGTCACCGGTCAACGAGGGCTTCTCCGTGCTCTATCAGGAAATGATCAGTCGTGCCGAATCAGTTTCCGGAGCGGCTGCCTTCATAGAGGAAGAGGAAGATAGATATCTGGAGCCAAACTGGTCTGCCGCCACTAAAGCGCTATTGGATGCAACCATGGCATACGGAGCGCCGCAACTCTGCTCGCAAGAGGACTGCACTATTCTTACGCAAGCCTGGCGTTCAGTTATTGGTCCTTTGAGCTAGCCCAACTTAATTGTAGCCGGGAGCGTTCGGCTCTATCGTTCGTACCATTTAGTTTCAACCCTCTTTCATTGTGGAACGAAATTAGCTGCATGCATGGTATGCGGCAGAAACGGGGCAGGTTGAGAGAGCATGTCATTTCAACTGGAATCTGAACCTCAGCTGGTAATGCTGGCAAGAACGGGTTTATGAATTCTGAAGCAAGCGAGGAACCGGCAAAACCTTCCGAGGCGGGAGCGGACTCCAATGCTTCGCCGAATCCGCCCTACAAGAATGTCAAAGACATTATCAAGGGATTTCGCAAAGATGTGTACCACGCAATTTCGGATCAGCCGCTCAGCAATAAGCAAGTGCTGGAATTTGAAAATAGAGTACTCTTCAATCCAGATGATTCCGAAGCGAGAGAACACCTGGCTTACCATTACAGGAAGCAGGTGAAGAAACGGCTCTCGTTCTTCCATTCATTTTTCGACCTTCTTACAAAAGACAAATACGAACCAGTTTGCAAGCAGAAGTTTCGAGAGCATGTTCTGTGGATTTTTAAAAATCGTCCGCTCAGCCCTACCGCCTCTGATTTAGGGATACTATGGGTGGCAAGTTTGGACCCTGAAACTGCCAGGCAGGCGTCGGAAATCTGGCAGCGCCATGCGGAGGAAAATACCACTAATGCACGGATACTATCAAATGCTGGGTTCTTCTTTCTTAGTCCAGACCTTGCTAAGTTTGTCAATTTTCAAACGAAAGCGGCGCAAGCCGATCCAGGCGATCCCCATCGGTGGCGGAGGCTCGCCGTAACTTTCTCAGCCCTTGCTAAAAAGGCGTCCAATCCAGAGAGTCGTCAAAAAGCCTGGCAAAAGGTGCTGTACTACAAGGAGCAGGAATTAGAAGTCTGCGAGCCGAGAAATAAACTGGCAATTTTGATTGAACTCTCCAACTGCGCAGCCAATGCCGGAGACTTCGAGAAGTCTCTCTTCTATGAAGCAGAGGTACGGAAAATGGGTTGGACTGAGCCGCTTTGAGGCATCTTTAATCCCTACCTACTTTTGCTCTCTTTCTTTGAGGCTATTGAGGCGGGTTTTGATACTTAACGAGAGGGCATGTTCTTTGCCGAGACTGTGCTCGGCTACGGAAAGAGCATCTTCAGCCCGGCGAATGGCTTGCTTGTAGCGCTTTTGCAGGGTATAGAGGTCGGAAAGATTGTCGAGGCAAATGGCCACGTCGGGATGATTCTCACCGAGACTCTCCTTGAAAGTATCCAGGGCCCTAAGTTCCAGAGCCTCAGCCTCAACCAGCTTGCCTTCCTTGATATAGATGCCGGCCAGATTATCCATGGCGGAAGCAACAGCCGGATGCTTATCGCCGAAATTTTTGCGCATCACGGAGAGACTGCGTTCGGAGGCGGCACGAGCTTCACTTAGCCGACCGAGGTTCAAATAGCTGTCGGCGAGGTTCCCCAGTGCCACAGCCAGTTCCCGGTGCTCAGACCCCAATTTGCTTTGATAGATTTGCACCGCTTTTTCTTCCAGCCTTGCTGCGTCCTCGTATTGCTTCAGCTTCTTATGCAAACTGGCAAGGTTATCGGCAACAGCAGCCACTTCCAGTGACACTTCCCCTTTCGCTTTCGCTAAAATGAGCAGGGAACTATCGTACAACTCGATGGACTCGGCATACTTACCTTCTTCACTCAAGACCCCGGCAAGATTGTTGAGTTCCACGCTGAACATGGACGCATCTTTCATACCGGCCGCGTTCATAGCCTTGAGAGCCTGCCGGGAGTAACTTTCAGCCTGGCTTAGATCGCCCTTGTGCTTGTAGATGAGCGATAGATTGCTCAATGATATGGCTTTGCGACTGTCGGAAGAGGGCAGCGGCTGGCTGAGGGAGAGGGCACTCTGAAAATGCTCCAGAGCTTGATCGAACTCTCCCTTCAGAAGCGCCATGCGACCAAGTTCGGTCTCCCGGTGCCAGGAAGGAGGCTTTTCCTTAGCCTGTGCTTCAGCAGCCTCGGAATGCGCAGCGGCTGCTACTAAGGGCATTTGCATGGAAGGAAATATGAAAGCCAGTACGAGAGCAAACCGCACTGTGCGGCACCACAAAGGAGTGCCACTACCGAAAAATCGCGGGGGAAGGTAAGTCAACTTTTGCACAACCTGCAGCATTGCCGACCGAACTTAGCTTGAAGCATAGCAGTAAAAGCAGGCAGGAGAGCGCCGGTCCGCCAAAACGAGACTTAACTTATAGAGACCCCAAAAGCCCTCCGCTACCACTTACGACTGCGGGCCTTGAGTATCTCGCCGGAATTGGCATCTATTTCCACTTCCGCCCTGGTGCGAGGCTGGATTTTCAGGTCGATTTTCCAGACCAGGGGGCTGTCATCGCGATCCAACTCGATTTCCTCCACCGAACCTTCCGGAAACTTAGCCATGGCCATTTCTTCCGCCTTTTCGATGGAAACTCTGGTGGACTTGAGCAGGCTTCGGCCGGCAGGTTCCGCTGCACCTACCCGGCTCAAGCAGAAGGAGATGCTTACGGCAAACAGAACCAAGAGGGAAAGCAGAAAGTGGCGGCGGCTGAAATTAACTCTGAACTGAGGCATAAATGCTCCTGGGGCATGTACAAATATAATGTAGGATTCTACCTGAAACAGATACGGAAACAGGCACCAAAATAGGTACCGAAAAGAGCCACCCTTGACTGATACCAAGTTCCAATCAGCGCTTGCAAGCCTTTCTCCCGGCTCAATTTGTCTGAGACTGAGACTGGTGCTGCTGGTGCCTTTGCTATCGTTATCCTTGTTTGCCGGCAGCGCTCAGGGGCAGGAGACTCTCAAACTGGCCGTCAAACCGGAACGTCCTTATTTTCAGCCTGATCTCAACTTGTTTACCACCGGGCTCACTTTGAAAGTAGCAGAAGGCGGCGAGAAATTTCCCATCATCGACAATATCGACAGGGGCGCACCAGCCTACAGCCTGGGGCTGCGCAGTGGCGACAGGCTCATCAGTGTAAATGGGGAAATAGCAGCCTTCATGGGCTTTGATGAACTACGCGGCGCCCTCACGCAAAAGAATCTGCAGGTTCTCACTTTAGAAGTAGAGAAACAAGACGGGAAAACCCAGAGCTACCGGGTTCCCATGATCCAGGCCGGGCAATTACAAGATTCAAAAATAGCCAGACTGCTGGCCGATCAAAGACCCCACTATCCGGTAGCCAGAACTCACATCTCGGGCGGCTTTGCCCCCATCGACCTGCCAAGCTTCTTGCACCACGAAGCCATGGAAGGACCGCTTGTGGTGGAGTTCTACCAGGGTCATGCCGATCAAAGGCTGAAGGAAGCCATTGCCGCTTTGAACCGACAGATACTGGCTGGACGGAGTAGCGGTGCAGAAACTCAGGAACAGATAATAAGCCTTATCTCCCTGTCCCTTGACGACGCCGATACCCGTCCGTTGCGAACCCATTTTCGAATCACGCGGGCACCGAGCTATATCTTCATTGGCACAAGGGAAAGCTTCATCAAGGACTACATAGATGTGGTCAGACACGAACTGAGCGAGGCCGACCTGGAGGAGAGATTGGCGGAAGCCAGTCTCCTGCACAGCCGCAAACAGAACATGCTGCCCCTGCTCTATCCCCAACTGGCTAAACGTTGGAAAGAAATCACCAATCAAGAAATCGACCGAGCCCAGTGATCAGGGGCGGCGATTGCCTACAAGCCAGATGTCTACGGGCAACTGATAGAGCGCTCGAATGGTGAGGATATCACTGTCCGACAAGGTATTAGCCACATTCATACCGGCCCGGCCGTCGAACATAATGTCGGAAGTGCTTTTGGAATGCTGCAGACCAAAGGCGTGGCCGAATTCATGACAGGCAGTTCGACCCATGACAGCGGCACTGCCGCCTCTAGTGTTGAGCTGGATCACTACCGGTACGTTTGGTAGGGACATTAGAGGATAGGAGACTCCTCTTGATTCGGGATAAATGGTAAAGCCGAAAAGGTTTGGCATATTGCCCGAAAAGAAAACCATCACATCAGCCTTGGCAGGATCGTCCACAATTCTATGAGGAACAATTTTCTCGCTGTTCAGCCATTGCCACTGGGCAAGACCGGATCGCACCTGGGAAACCATGTCTGAGCTATAGCCGGCGGCAGTGCCCAACTTATTCAGATAGGCGCTGTTATGAAGAGAGGCGGCGTAGGGAGTGATGCGGTCGGAACTGAGAATTTGTCCGGAAAGCCCGTCAGGCAGCTCCTTTCCGTCAGTAATGTAGATATTGACCGGCATTGATCGAGGGTCCCAGCGTATCAAAGAAGTATTATTCAATTTACATGAATAGGGTCTCGACGAACCGCGCAGGCGCTTAAAGACGGGCTCAGCCAGAACCGTGTAACGATCGATGGCGCTGCACATAACAAAGAGGCGGGAGAGAGCATTGATGGCCAGGTTATTGTCGCCGGCAAAGGCGGCAGCCGTTCCAAGATAGTAACAGACAGCCAGATCTCGCGGATTTTCTGCGGAAGCCCGGCGCAAGGAGGGCAAGGCCTTAGCGTACTGTCTAGCCTGATAAAGGCGAAAACCCTCCCTGGCATGTGAATTGGCTTTACTACCAGCCAAGGCATCGGACAAAAACAGGGAAGACAACAGCAAGGCAGCAAGCAGGGAGGCTGTCAGTTGCCAGATGATACTTTTCTGCTTCTTACTCTGTTTCAAGGCAAAAACCCAGTGACATTTGGCGCTAGACTCGAATGAGTCCGATTCGTATAGTTAGTGGAAAAAAGTCAACCACAAGTGTATCCCCTGGGTTTAAATTATGCACGTGAGAGTTAGTTCAGAGCCCAAAGCCGGTAGCGGTCTCAGTTTTTCAGCTTCCGTTTCAATGGGCTTCCGGCTTGCGCTCTCTCTTACGGTCAGCCTGTGGCTGGCAGCCTGTTCCGAGAGAGGGGGAGTAAGCAACGATGGTGCGCAGCCTGCGGAAAAAGCCCCCCTACTACACCCCCGGCAATCTAGGTCTGGTGGGTCTCAAACTGGCCTTTTCCGGCTCTCAGTCGGCACCCGGAACAGAACCGTCTATTTATCCGGTGGTGAAAGCCGTGACCGAAGGCTCTCCCTGCGCTCAAGCAGGCATTCAGCCAGGCGAACATCTCCTGGCTGTAAATGGACAGGACACCAGTCTCATGCCCCTGGGAACAATCGGCACCCGCATGCGAGGGCTGGTGGAGCAGGCGGTGGAACTAAAGTTGCAAAATCAAAAGGGCGAAGTAAGCGAACGGCACATCATCAGAAGCAGACTGGCCGACAGCGTCAAGGGTGAGGAACTGCAATTCTATGTGCGGCAGGCGCTTATGGAACAGAAGAAAAAGGAAGAAGCTCTCGCCGGTGGCAAGAAGAAGCTTGAGCCCTGCGACTTACCGCCGCTATTTTTTAACGAAAACAGGTCAGCACCGCTGGTGGTGGAATTTTATGAGAGCGCTCAGGGACCAAATCCAAACCTTGAAGCCATGATCAAAGAAGAGAAACAAAAGGCGACCCTGGGTTTTCTAAGATACGCCCTGGCTGACGAGAAGTTGCAAGACCTCAGGCAGGAATACGGAATCCAGACCCCGACAGTTCTTTTTCTACCTAAAAATTGCTGGCTTCTGGCTCCGGAAATGGCAGTGCCGGCCGACGCACCGGCGGCGGTGCTGAGCAAAGCCTTGAAGGACTGCCTCAGCTCCAAAGCCTATGAAGACTCTTCCAAGTATTAATAGAGCCTAGATAACCGGCTCAGACTCCACAGTGAGGCGCTCTTCCAGTTCCACGACGTTCCAGGTGCCGGTGACAAAGCCGGTGGCACAGGTTTGCATGTGCTCGGCCTCTTCATCGCGATGGGTTTCTTTGAGCAGGTTGGCGTAGTTTTTCAATACCTGGGTGGTGAGCGGATGTTCGGCACCCAATTTTTTGGTTCTTATATTGAGCGCGGCCTTGTATGAATTCTCGGCATCCAGATAATGCTTGCCCAGGTGCTGCAACAAACCCAGGTTCACAAGGCAAGTGGCTACTGAAGGGTCTTCCGCTCCGAAAATATGCTCGTACTGTTTGGTACAAACAGCAGCATAGCGCAGCGCACTTTCGATGTCGCCGCCGTAGTAATAGAGCTTGGCCAAACTATTGAGGCTGTCGGCAGTGACCTGGGTGATTCCACCCTCTTTAAGCGAGAGAATCTCATGCAGCCTGACAGCATGATTAGCGGCCTGCAAGTGCTTGTCTTGTTTGGAGAGCACATCCACTAGCGCGGACAGTGTTGTCCAACGCCTGGCGTCGGTGATACTGTTTTGTTCGATAAGCGAAAGAGCCTGGGTCAATTCCACTTCCGCCTTTGCCCACTGGCATTGATCGGCTTGAAACTTGGCATCGTCAAAATGCTTCTTCCAACTGGAGGAAACGTCTACTTCCGTCATCTTAGGCGGAGTCGGAGCCTCGGGCAATTTCACAGCCTGAAAGCGTCCCGTCTTGCTCCACTGGCGCCCGCTAATCAAACTAGAGACCGTGCTCTTCTCCTGCTTATCCAGACCCAGGGCCCGCCTCACCTCCACCAGGGTGTTGTAGAGATGCACGACCTCGGGATGCTGGGCACCCAGTTCTCGCAGTTTTATCTGATGAGCCCGGCTGAGGAGCGGCTCGGCATTATTGTAGTCGTTCAATACATGATAAAGCAGGGCTAAATTGGCTACCATACAGGCGGTATCGAAATGCTCATGCCCCAGCACTTCGCCATAGATGCCCACCAGTTCCTTGGCCAGCGGCACGGCATCATCAAACTTCTTCTGAAACCAGAGGCACTCACAAAGCCGTTCCATAACCAGAGCACGGCGTCTGTCATTACGCGGCAACTCCTGTGCTTCCTCCAGGGCCGCATACCATATGCTCTCGGCATAACCATACTTACCTTCGGTCTGGGCTTTCTCCGCTGACTTCCAGTAATCTTCCAGTTTCTGTATTGCTCTTTTCAACTTTTCAAATACCCTGATTCAGATGCTAAGACTTGTTTGCATCTCTATTAACCACAGGTACCTCGACAGGGGAAATTCAGGGATTCCTATTTTCATTATCAGATCAAAACTCAGCTTTCAAAATTGCTCGCAATACTAGATACCGCCTCAAGGAGAGGTCTAAACCGATTTAACAAAGCTTTGTACGAGAATTTGAAACCCAAAGCAGGCAGCAGCCAGAAGACAAAGTACACAGGTGAGTTTTCTGCCTGACATGTCACCACCCTCAAGTCCAGACAAACGGCAAGCCCATATTGTCTGGAGCAACAAAATTCCGAATCCGGGATATTAACAAATCCATGCCCCCGAGGAGGCAAGGATTTTATACCCAGCCCCCGGCTATCTCTAAATATCTATATATAAATTTGCGTTCCCAATCGTGAACGACTTCCGGCAATGTGCCAATAATATCTAACGACACCCTCTTTTCTCCGAACCTATAAGTATCCGGCAGGTATCCGGTAGGTATCCCTTAGGTCTCGGGAAAAGCAAAGATGAAAGCGGTATTTGATCAATGGCATACACCGACCTGAGAGATTTCATAGACGTTTTGAGCCGTCAGGGCGAACTAATGCGCATCACTACGGAAGTCTCGGCAGACCTGGAACTGGCTGAAATAACCGACCGCGTCAGCAAGCTGAAGGAAGGAAACAAGGCCCTGCTTTTCACCAATGTGAAAGGCTATGACATGCCCGTCCTGATCAACGCCTTCGGTTCCCACCGGCGCATGTGCCTCTCCCTGGAAGTGGACAATTTGGACTCCATTGCCGATCGAATCCGCTCTTTTATCAAGCCGAAGGTACCGGAGAGCTTTATGGAGAAGCTCTCCTTCCTGCCCATGCTCATGGAAGTGGCAAAGTTCCCTCCCAAGGTGACAGGTGGGCACGCCCCTTGCCAGGAAGTGGTGATAACCGATCCTAACTCACCCATGCTGGACAAACTTCCCATCCTCAAATGCTGGCCCGAGGACGGCGGTCCCTTCATAACCATGGGAGCCATAATCACCAAAGATCCACGTCATGGAAACCGCAACGTGGGCATGTACCGCCTGCAAAAGTTCGACAACGTCACCACCGGCATGCACTGGCATAAGCACCATGACGGCGCCCGTAATTTTGAGGAAAGCCGCAGACAATCCATGGCAACCGCTATGGAAGCCGAGCCGAGCGGCGCCGTACAGCCGCCGGAGCCGCCCAACTACGGCACTTTCTTCGACAAAGAAGCTTACGAGAAACCGGGTAATCGCCTGGAAGTAGCAGTGGTCCTCGGTGCCGATCCGGCCGTCACCTACAGCGCTACGGCGCCCCTGCCCCCGGAGATAGACGAACTTATATTTGCCGGTTTTCTCAGGCAGAGCCCGGTGCGCCTCACCAGGTGCAAAACCATCGATCTGGAAGTACCGGCTAACGCCGAAATTGTCATTGAAGGCTATGTGGACCAGAGCGACCTGAGACGGGAAGGTCCCTTCGGCGACCACACCGGCTTTTATAGCCTGGCCGGACTCTTTCCGGTTTTCCACGTGACCGCCGTCACTCACCGCAAAGATCCCATCTACCAGACCACAATTGTAGGAAAGCCGCCCCAGGAAGACTGTTTCCTCGGCAAAGCCACCGAACGCATCTTCATGCCCATGGTGCAAATGCTCGTACCTGAGATAGTTGATATGAATCTGCCCTGGGAGGGCGTTTTCCACAACTGTGTGATTGTGGCCATCGACAAACGTTTCCCAGGCCACGCCAAAAAGGTGATGAGCGCCCTGTGGGGACTGGGGCAACTGATGTTCACAAAGTTTGCCGTCATTGTTGACAAGGAAGTGAATGTACATGACCTGTCGGAAGTGGCCCTGCATGTCTTCGGCAACACCGACCCGCGCCGGGACATGATGTTTGCCGATGGTCCCCTGGACATCCTGGACCACGCCTCGCCCCTCATGGGCTATGGCTCCAAGGTAGGCATCGATGCCACAAAGAAATGGGCCTCGGAAGGTTTCACCCGGGACTGGCCGGCGCCAATAGTCATGTCTAAAGAAGTACGGGAGCATGTCTCCAAACAGTGGTCCAAGTACGGCTTCAAATAGGGAGCTTTGAGCACTAAAGCGGCTCTGCAAGCAAACCGCAGGGGAAATATTTGCAGGGCTTTCCGCTCCGAAGGTTGCCAAGAGCCACTATTTAATCTAACAGTGTTGAAAAACCCGAATAGGCGGGAATATCAGAAATACGAATTCATACGATTGCCGAGGCTTCCGCTTCTACCCAAGGGTAAGAACAAAGAGCTGAAAGCAGCTAAAGAACTCGATTCATCACATATTCTCTTCGGTGTATTCTATGAGCCAGTGGAAGCGCATAGTTGGTATTTTCATGCTCGCCTTGATGGCGACAGGCTCCGTCAGCCTCCCGGCTTCCGGACACCGCACCCAGCCGGTGGATGTTTACCACCGGGCCTGGCAGTTGGTCAGAGACAACTATTACGATTCCAATTTCAACGGCAAAAACTGGAACGAACTGGAGCACAAGTTCGACAGCCAGATCAAAACCACAGCCGATGCCCACAAATATGTAAAAGTGATGCTCGAGTCGCTCAGCGATCCTTACACACGTTTTCTAGACCCCAGAGCCTTCCAGGACGAAAATGATGCCATCGATGCTCGCATCGTCGGCATAGGCATCAACCTGATGCAGAGCAAAGATCAGCAAAAGCTTATAATCAACCGCGTCATCGAAGGCGGACCGGCTGAGAGAAACGGCGTCGCATCGGGCGATGAGATAGCCGCCATCGACTCCTACAATGCCATCGGCATGACCCCCGAACAGGCTGCCGACCGCATCCGCGGCAAAGCCGGCACACCGGTACAATTGACCCTGAGACACGGAGCCAGCCTCAAAACCGTCAACATCACCCGGGAAGAAATAACCATTAAAGCCGTGAACTCCCATCTCGACAAAAATACCAATATCGGCTACATCACCCTCACCACCTTCATCTCCAATGACGCGGCGGAAGAATTCAAGCAAGCCCTGCAGAAACTCAACCGCGCCGATGGTCTGATCATCGACCTGAGAGACAACCCGGGCGGTCTCCTCTCCAATGCCCTGGAAATTGCCGACATGCTCCTGGAAGGCGGCGCCATCGTCAGCACCATTAGCCGCCACGGACGCCATACCGATATTGCTTCCGGTGCACCAGTTTCCCATCAACCCATCGTCATCCTGGTCGATAACGAGAGTGCCAGCGCCTCCGAAATTCTAGCCAGTGCTCTCAAAGACAACGGTAGAGCCATCGTTGTCGGAGAAAAGACCTACGGTAAAGGTCTGGTGCAAGAAATCAACAGATTGCCTGGCGGAGCAGCCGTGCACATCACCGTTTCCCGCTACCTCACCCCCAGCGGTCTGGACATAAATAAAGTAGGAGTCATCCCCGATATTTCCATCAGCGACAAGAAAGAACAAGAGCGAGTAGCCCGGGAATGCTTGAAAGAGAAAATTGCCAGCTTGAAACCAATTCGCACCAGCAGCCTGGATCTTGCACGGACGAAATAATGAGAAGGTCAACACTGAGTTCGGTCAAACACCCCCAGATAAAACTGGGGGTTTTGCTCTTCCTTGCCGTCTTTTCAGCCAACCCGGCCCATGCCCAGAGCGCCGACCCCGGCTTTTCCGCAGCGCCTGGCACCCTGGTGGATGCCACCAACAACTCCCCCAATAATGCAAACTTCAATAACGGCAATTTAGGCGGCGCACCACCTTCCTATCAGGCACCGCCAATGGCGCCGCCCGGAAATTTTTACGGCGCGCCGCCAAATCAGCAGCCATATTCAAACCAGATGCCCAATCAGGGCTACAGTCAGGGTCAACCGCCGCCGCCTAATTTTCAACAACCGATGCAACCCTACAATACTGCCGGTGCTCCGCCTTCCTTTCAAAACGGGCAGTACATGCAAGCGCCTAACTATCAAAACAATTTCAACCCCGTTCAGAGCCAGAGCACCCTGGCACAGCCTTACGGCAACTTTACTACGCCCATGACTCAAGCCCAGCCTCAGATTCAACAGGGCATGGTGGAGCAGAATCAAACCCAACCCCCCCAGGCTGACGGCACCAATAGCAGCGCCATGAATGACGGCTGGACGGCTGATTTTCCCAGCATGTCCGAATTCAAAAACGGTGGGACTGCACAGAACACAGACAATAACAGTCAACCGCCGCCGTCGGGCGGTGGCACAGGCGCCGTGGCAGCAGGCATCGGCTCGGCACTGGTAAGAACACTGGGCACGGTAATGGCCACAAGAAATGGCATGTACGGCTCTCCTTATGGTTCTCCATATGGTTCACCTTATGGCATGCCCATGGGTTCCGGCAGCGGTTTGGGCGGCATGTTGACCAACTCAGCAATGCGCATGATGGGAGGCGGCATGGGCATGAGCAATCCCATGATGGGTTCCCCTTACGGCGTCAATTCATATGGTATGGGTTCTTACGGTATGGGGTCTTACGGCATGAACCCTTACGGCATGCCCGCCGCCAACCCCATGGGAAGCCTTCTCAATCAGGGTATTTACAAGCTCATGCACCACTGAAGGGGGTCGAAAACGGCCTGCCTATGCAGCAAAGAAGATAATTCTTGAGAAATTAGCAAAACCAGGTATTCTGGATGATATAAGGCATAAATGAAGTGAGTGGCTGCCGTAATGAGGAGCAAGTAAAGCAGTGCCGTTAGTAAATACTTTCAACTTGGTGCACCGACAAAAACAAAGTCGGTCTACCGCCTGGCTTTGCTTGAGCATGTTTGTTGCCTTGAGCCTCAGTCCGGCAAGCGCCCTGGCCCAGAACGCCGCCACCTACGACAACTGGCAGAGTGCACCGCCCGGCACCTTTCTCAAAGCAGCACCGGCAAAGAGTAATACTCCGGCTAAAGGAGCACCGGCGAAACCTACTGTCAGGGCAAAGAGCGTCAGCAGTCAAAACAGCCAAAAAGTCGCCAAACCGGCAAATAACAATAACAACAACAATTTCGCCCCCATCGACAATGCCCAGAATTTTTCCCAGAACCAGCCTTACCAGGACCAGTACCAATCCGAACCGGCGCAAACAGGCAGCAGCGATTGGGTGACTCCGGACACCCTCTCAGGTTCCACACCAAACGGCGGCAACAACGGTTTCTCCTCTGCGCCGGGCACCTCCGATTGGGTCAGCCCGCCAGGTAACAATGATTCTTTCGGACAGGCTGACACAGGCCAGGGTCAGCCTTCCCAGTCCCAGTCCGAATGGAATGTACCTTCTGGCGGTGGTAACACTTCCCAGGCTCCGTCTCAGTCCCAGTGGGTGACTCCCGGCGGCACTTCCCAGGCTCCTTCTCAATCTCAGTGGGTCAACCCCGGCCGCTCTTCCCAGGCTCCTTCTCAATCCCAGTGGGTCAACCCCGGCAGCACTTCCCAGGCTCCTTCTCAATCCCAGTGGGTCAACCCCGGCAGCACTTCCCAGGCTCCTTCTCAATCCCAGTGGGTCAATCCCGGCAGCACTTCCCAGGCTCCGTCCCAATCCGAGTGGGTCAATCCCGGCGGTTCAAGTTCTTCTCCCGGCAGGCGCACAAAAGCCGCCACAGTCAAGTCTGCGCCGGCACAGTCCCAGTGGGTCAATCCCGGTAACTCCGCCGGTCAGTCCCAGTGGACCACCCCACAGTCCTCTTCCAACTCCGCACCGACGCAATCTCAGTGGACCACTCCCGGCTCCGGCGGTGGGAACTCGCAGACCGGCAATGCACCGCTCTTTGGTCAGGTTCTTGAACAAGAAGCAGGCGGCGGCGGCGGCAACTTCCAGACCGGTGGAGCAATGCCTGCAGACGGCATGGGTGGCGGACTTGTAGGCGGCAACAACAACAACAACAACAACAACAACAATATGGCCGGAGGAGGCGGCGGCGACGGCACAGGTATGCCGGCCGGCGGATTCCAGGTGAGCCCCGATGCAGCGGCCATGCCCGGTGTCATGAACTTCCTCATGACCGTCATGCCCCAGAACCAAAACGGTGCGGCAAATCAAGCCAGACCGGGAGGTTTCGCCGCCCCCAGACGCGGACCTTCTACACCGCCCATGGTGCGAGGGATAACTAACCAGGTCGGACGTACAATGAACAGAGCAGTGAACCGCAGTGTCAATCAGATGCTCTACAAAGGGCTCAACTCGCTACGCTTCTAATCTCTAGCCAGTCATTCTGCGGGTCTATGCTTATCAATCTCTTCTTGTAAGAGGCGACCGGCATCCTGGTAGTTATCAAAGATGCTGGTGACGCGGTCAAGACGGCAGGTATACTCGGTGCGCAGCGTGGCTGGAATGTTCCTGAGAACATCGGCAACTTTGCCCTGCATCAAATAACAGAAAGAAAGCTCGTCGAGAAGGGCGCGCTCTTGATAGCAAGCCGAATCGGACGCTTGAAGATTGAATTCCTGCAGACTACCGACCCCCTTTTTAGCGCCGGCATTTTCAAAGGGTCGCTCCTGCGCGGCCAGTTCCAGGCACTTGAGGGCTCGCTCAAAATAGATTTGTGCCTGATCATTAGCACCGCTGCGAGCCAGTACTGTAGCTAGTTCGCAAAGGGGTTCAATCAGTAGATGAGAGCCGCTCAGTTTATTCTCGCCATCACCGGCGGTGCGAGCCAGATCGGCTTCCTGCATCTGTAATAGCTGTTTACAATCTTCCACAGCCTCCTCGAATTCGTAGTTAGCCTTGAGCACTCGGGCTCTTACTTTCAGTAACTGTCGATAGAGACTGTGCTCATCGCCCAGGGTATTGAGAGCCTGATAAACAGCTTGCCTGGCCGGCAAGAGGGCTTTTGACCATAGACCTTGAGCAAGCAAGGCTTCTGCACGGATCATAAGCGGCTCCACCAGAAGAGCATGGAAATGTTCCCCCTCAGTCAAGTTTTCGGCTCCGGGCAGAATCACTTCCATTGCATCCCTTGCCAGAGCCTGAGAAAGCGTATACTTGCCTTCCCTGTGGTGCAGCAAAGCGAGAGCCAGAAGAGGATAGTATGAGGAGCGATCACCCTTACCAAAGCTCTTCTGGGCAAGCCCCAAAGCCTGTCTCAACTCCCGACCAGCTGAAAGCAAATCGGACTGTTGCACCTTGACGCGACCAAGATGAGCCTGACTGCGCACCAGAAGACGAGTTGCCTCCTCCGCCAGGGCTGAGCCCTTGCCACCAGTGGCGGTACTATCCTCTTGACGCCAGGTCTTGATGTCCTTGACCAGTTGCTCCAGGGTCTGACTGGTATCCTCCAGCGACTTCAGCCCGCTCTGCAAAGCCAGGACAGTCTCCTCCAGTTTGAGCTTAAAATTAAGAAGCGCGCACTTGCCCTGAAGCGGCAGCCCCTCTAGAAGGGAGCCGACTAAATCGTAAGCGGCGCCGGCCTCTTCGTAGTCTTCCAGGCGTGCCTGTGAACGCCCGAAGAGCAGCAGAAAGTCCACCAGTCCGCCCAGTTCTTCCGTGAAACTTCTAGCCTTGTCCGGCTTGCGAGCGGCCTGAGAGCGAATTTCATAGTAGCGAGGACGGCAGGCGATAAGCAGTTCGCGGTACTGCCCCCGGTCAAAAGCCTGCCGGGCTTCCTTCAGATCTCGATCGAGCACTGAACTCACTTGCCACTCCCATCAAAAGAAACGACTGACTCCACTAATTAGTATTGACTGTTTGACGGACAATCAAACAGTTTTATGTAGAATAGTCGCCACAGCTTGAGGGGTCCGAAAAGTCCAAAAGACCGCTCCCGAACTAAGCGCTATATTTCTGCCTTTCCGGACAGACTTCGGAAATCACTTCCTGGATTTTATTAAGAATGCCGCCCAAACCGAAACGCATGGTGGCAGAACTGACGACGGGATTGGGAACCTGTCCCACCAGCCAGGCCAGATCTTCCTTGCGCACTTTGTCGGCCTTGTTCAACACCGTGATCATGGGCTTATCGACGGCACCTAAATCGCTCAAGACATCGTGCACCGAACTGATATGCTCCAGCACATTCGGATGGGAGGCATCCACCACATGTACAAGCACATCAGCTACGGCTACCTCTTCCAGGGTGGCTCGGAAGGCTGTTACCAGGGAGGTGGGCAGTTTTTTGATGAAGCCCACTGTATCTGATATGAGTACCGGGCTGTGATCAGGCAGGGTAGTGCGTCTGGTCGTGGGATCGAGAGTGGCAAACAACTTGTCGCCGGTGTAGACATTGGCCTTGGTGAGGGCATTCAAAAGAGTAGACTTGCCTGAATTGGTATAACCGGTAAGGGCCACCACCGGCAGATGGTCGGCAACTCTGCGCTTGCGCTGTACATCCCGATAACTCTTGATACGCTTGGCTTCCTCTTCCAGGAAGGTAATTTTTTCCCGAATGCGTCTTCTGTCGATTTCCAGCTTGGTTTCACCGGGTCCCCTGGTCCCGATGCCGCCGCCCAGACGAGACAGGGTCTGCCCCTTGCCTATCAAACGGGGATAAAGATACTTGAGCTGGGCCAGTTCTACCTGTAACTTACCTTCCTTGGTCTGGGCTCTTTGAGCGAAAATATCCAGAATCAATTCGGTGCGGTCAATCACCTTGACGCCTACTACTTCTTCGACATTGCGCTGTTGATTGGGAGTAAGCTCTTGATCGACTATGAGCAGGGTGGCACCCAGTTCTTGAATTAATAGAGAAACTTCCTGCATTTTGCCGGAACCAAGAAAGTACTTGGGATCCGGTCCCTGACGAGTCTGAGTGAGGCGACCGCAAACGGTGGCACCGGCGGTGCGGGCCAGGCGGGCCAGTTCGTCTAGATCGTCCTCCACCTGCCAGGAATTAGCCCCGTCACAGACCAGTCCCACCAGAAAGGCTCGCTCCTCTCCTTCAGCCACAGCCAGTTCAGGGGCGCGCGTGCGAAACTCTTCTTCCAGGGAACTAATAAGTTCCTCGAAATTATCTTCCTGGGTGCCCCTGGCCGTCATAGGAGGCAGGATTTTCCAGAGTTTTCCTTCCGGATCGCGACCTGGTAAAAGGTGAGCCAGCAGTACCTGGTCGGCGTGCTTCTGTTGCTCGCCTCGACTGCGGCTGAAACTACCGGCGGGATCAACTGCAATTTGAGCCAGGAGATCGAGACGATTCCTGGCCATGAACTGCAGATTTTCTTTGGAATAAGCTATCTGTGGATGAGGATTCTTGCCGGCCCGACCGGGTTCATCAGCATCCTTCAAATTATGGGGCAAGACCGTATGAATGATGCGATGGCCGCAAAGCCTGCCGGGTCCGACACGCACCCCCCTCAGTTCGGGCATGTCAACCTCGGAAGGTTGACCGACGGTGACGTTCACCACCTGACCACGCCTGTTCACCACCACTGAAAGTGGATAGCCTGTTTCATGGGTAATTTCCGCGATGGAATCGGCAAGTTCCACCGTCAAGATCTTGTCTTTGGGAATACGCTTTTGCAGTAACCGATTCAGCTTCTTTAGTTCAGACTGCTTGAGTCCTTTAGCTTTTCCTAAATCTAGTTTGCCGTGCAATATACGACCTCCGGAAGGGAATTTTTAAGGTCCGACTGGCGGACTATAACGGGCTGGGTAGAGCAAAAGCGCAGGCTCATGTTCGAATCATACCCGTTTATCAGTCGAATTACACTCACAATTAATGTATCCAGCAGGTCCACAAAAGTGACCATAAGGGCTATCTGCCAGGGTTCCGGCTCTCAGTCGGGTCCGGCTCTTGGCATTGGCGAAGCAGAGACGATCGCGGCAAAGGCTCATCAATAGCCGCAAACGAGACGGATTTAGAAGATCAAGAGCAGGCTCTGTTTCAATCGCCTCAGGCCGAGCCGTTCGCTTCACCATCTGCTGCCGGCTTTTCATCCACCGGCTCAGCTCGAAACTCGCGATTTTCCCCCCTGGTGCCCTTGCGCCGCTCTCGAAATACCGTACCGAGAGCCCCCCAATCCATAACCAGGGTGCCGCCTGAAGCACGGTGCTGCTTGTCCCAGTTCATAAGCATATCCAGGCAGGCATGGTCGATATACTCGAGATCTTCCAAATGGATATGCAATTCCGAATCGGGCTTGACCCTATCCACGGTATCGGCCAATTTGGGCAGACTGAGAAAGGTTGCGGCGCCACTCAAGGAAACATGGGTGCGATTGCGCTTGGGATCGTAGCGTAACTTGATCTCAAGGTGCGAAAAGATGTAGAGCAACTTGCAGACGGAAAACACAACCCCGGCGATAACACCGGTGAGAAGGTCCTGACAGACAATCAAAACAACAGTGGCCAGATAGATAAGGGCCTCCGAGCGACCGTAACGGCGCATATCTTTGATGACTCGGAAGTTGACCATCTTGTAGCCGGTAAAGACAAGCAGAGCAGCCAGGGCAGAGGTGGGGATAAGCTCAAGAATGTGAGGCAATACCACCACAAAGATCAAAATCCAGAAGCCGTGCAAGACGGAAGAAAGCCGGCTTTTGGCTCCAGCTGCCACATTGACGCCGCTGCGTACCATCACGCCGGTGAGTGGCAAGCAACCGACCATTCCGCAAAGAGTATTGCCCACACCCTGCGCCACCAGTTCCCGGTCATAGTTGGTGCGCGGGCCGCTGTGCATTTTATCGAGGGCAGCACAGGTCAAAAGGGTTTCGGCAGTGGCAATAAAGGCGATGGCCACGGCATCAAGCAGCACCTCAGTGCTCAAATACTTTTGAAAATCGAGCAGGCTGGTGATGTGCAAAGAGGCAAACATATTGTCGGGAATGTTGACATAGCGAACCGGCAGAGCCAGCGTCGCCGAAAAAATAGTGGCCAGCAAAATCGCCACCAGGGAGCCCGGCAAGAGTTTCAGGCGGCCATAAGCAAACCTTTGCCAGAGCACCAGTATCACAATGGTGACCAGACCCACGGCAGCCGCCAGATGATGTGTGGTTTCAGCAGCACCTGTACCGGGCACGTTCAAGCCCTTCCAGATGGCGGCTGGAATGGAAAGCAGGTTATTGATACCACTGCCCTTGGGAGAGTCGTCTACCATGACGTGGAATTGAGCGGCGAAAATAAGCACGCCGATGCCCGACAACATACCGTTGATGACACTCGGCGGTACGGCCCGGAACCAGGGAGCTAGTCGGCACAAACCGGCAATGACCTGCACGATACCGGCCAGGCAGAAGATAACACCCAGCCTCTCGGTGCCATGCTCTTTAATAAGTTCCAGCACAACCACAGCCAGACCGGCAGCCGGACCACTCACCTGCAGGGGGCTACCGCCAAGAAAGCCGACTACGATACCGCCGATAATACCAGTAACGATACCATGGGCGGGGCTGAGCCCGGAAGCAATGGCAATACCCATACATAGCGGCAGGGCAACTAGAAATACCACCACCGAGGCAAGAAAATCGGCTCCGTAAGAGGCAGGTCTCTTGCCGTTCGGCTTCGACTCGGAAGAAACGGGCTTGGCCCGGGCTGCTTCCTGGGCACGGGCACTGTTCATGGCCAGCATGGAAAAGAGAGAATCACCGGCCAGGGGTTTCTTACCGCCAGGCTGTCCTGCCTCCGACTCCGACTTTGCCGGCGGGCGCAAGCCTGACTTGGAATCAAAGGGTGAATCAGCCACGGCTTAAACAAACCTCTTAGAAGGGTCTTGCACCTGATGCCATTCCAGAGTAGCAACCGGAGGCTTTTGTTCCCGGCAGGCTAAATAAAGCCATCAAGCTCGACTACGGCCCTCAGTCTGGAAATCCAATATAGGTCAATTTTAGCAGCCGGGAAAGGAGAAACACTAAAAAAATCCCATCCAGCGGAGTCCGAACAAGTCAACAGGAAAGCTGCTGATGTCGCAAAAGCGGGCGTGCACCGGACTCTCCGCAGGTTTTCAACTGAGGCAGCACCTTGCCTGGATTGAGTCGCCCGTCCGGGTCCAGGCTGGTTTTAATCAAACCCATGAATTCCAGGTCCCGGGGGCCGAAGGCGGACTCCATTTCCATAAGCTTCTCCACGCCGATACCGTGTTCACCGGAAAGGGTGCCGCCCAATTCCACGCAAAGATGCAAGATTTCTCTGCCGGCGCTTATTACTCTGGCCACCTCTGCCTGGTCTTCCCGGTGGTAGAGCATACAAGGATGCAGGTTGCCGTCACCGGCATGATAAACATTGGCAATGGTCAGTCCGTGGCGCTCGCCGATTTTGGCTATGCCCTCTATGGCTTCCGCCAGACGCGATCTGGGAATGACGCCGTCAAGCACATAACCATGGGGAGCAATGCGCCCCAGCGCCCCAAAGGATGTCTTGCGCGCCTTCCAGATATCGGCCCGCTCCCTGGCGTTCTTGGCCCAGCGGCTCTCCAGCAGTCCATTTTCGTGCAAACACTTTTCCACAATGGCTCTAGCGCAGGCAATGCCGGCCTCCACCCCATCCAATTCGATTATCAAAAGAGCCTGGGCATCGCGCCTCAAACCAAGACCTAAATAATCCTCAACGGCATTGAGGGTGAGATTATCGATCATTTCCATAGCGGCCGGTACCACACCCTGCGCCACTATATCCGATACCGCCTGGCCGCACTGGCGCACGGTCGGGAAGTAGGCCAGGAGGGTCTCTACCTTAGCAGCCAGCGGTGTCAGCCGCAAAAGGGCCTCGGTCACCACCATCAAGGTACCCTCGGAACCAATAACCACACCGGTCAGATCGAGCCCGCCCCGGTTGAAACCACCCACAGCGACTACTTCCCCCCGGGCATTGACGCCCCTGAGAGCCAGCACATGGTGAGTGGTCATACCGTATTTGAGAGTATGGGGACCACCGGCATTTTCAGCGATGTTGCCGCCAATGGTGGAGGCAATTTGAGAACTGGGATCGGGAGCAAAATAGAGGCCGTGAGGTTCAGCCTGCCTGGAAACCGAAACATTGGTAGCCCCTACCTGCACCAGGGCCGCCCGCTCTGCGGCGTCGACGTGCAAGACTTTATTCATGCGGGTGAGCACCAGACTGAGCCCACCCCGCACACAGGTGGCACCGCCGGAAAGCCCGGTGCCGGCTCCCCTTGCCGTCACCGGCAAAGTCGGGGCCAGTGTCGCCACCGCCTTCACCACCGCCGCCACTTCTTCAGTGGAAGCCGGCAAGACCACCAGATCAGGGCTGGCCGTATCGAGGGTCTCGGCATCGGCATCATAGAGACTGAGGTCGAAGGCATCGGTGAGTACATTCTCAGCACCGACTATGGCCTTTAGAGCATCGACAAGTTTAGCGGCGAGAACCATACACACCTGAAATTGAGGGCATGGCTATTCTAATGCATTTTTCGGGTCAGGGTCGGCCGCCAGCCGCTAACGCATCATGGGCATCATCTGCTGCATGGGTCGCATTTGCTGCTGTTGCATTTGCTGTGGTTGCTGCATCTGCTGCTGCCGGGGCTGACCCTGTTGTACAGTCTCCCGGTCGTTGATCATATGCTTGTAGCATTCGTTGCCGTAATTCCAGGTAAAAGTACCGGTCTTTTCCACATACTGGCGCCTGGAATTGGGCGGAAACTCCAGCACCGGATTATTGGTCATGGAATTGATCACTCCCAGAAGCATGGCGTTGTACATGGGATTGGGACTTTTCTGCAAAATACGCACATTGCCGATGCGGCCGTCTCTAGCCACGCAATAGCTGACCTGGCACATGAGGGGCGGGCTGGCCTTGAAAGCCATCTGAGCCAGACCGTTGTAACGCATGTAAATAGATTCAGCCACCCGCTTGTGCCAGGCGTCCCAGAGCAGCTGCATTTCAGCCGAACTGTCGGGCTCGTTGTTTCTCGGCGCCGTCTGCTGCACACCGTTGCGCAGGGGATTTTTCTGCACCGGCGGCGGCGTAGTGGGCATAGTGTCTTCCGAGCCGGGCATCTGCTCGCCGCTGAAAACCCCCTGTCCTTGATCTTGCACATTTAAGTTAAAAGGTTTCTTGGGCGGCGCCGCCCTGGGGGTATCAACTTCAAAAGAACCGGGAGGCGCTTCCAGCAACTGATCTACCGGATTGTCTTCCGGGGCGCTACCGAAGGGATCGCCAACCTGCTTGCGTGTAAGGCTGGGGGCAGGCTGACGATTGATATCTTCCTGCAAGACGCCGCCTTTCAATGTACCCTGGCTCAAAGCAGCCGGGCTTGGAAGCATCAGACAGAGGGAAAAACTTAAAATGGTAAGGGTTTTGAATTTCATGGCAAGTCTTCTGCAAGGGAGCGTTCAAACAATTTTATAGGTTGCCGAATAGTAAGTTCTGGAAGCAATCTTGAAAAGACCGAAAAATCGGTCAAAGATTGTCAGTAATTGGATGCTTTAAATTTACTGCAAAACGAAAAAAAGTAAATCGCAATTCCCCCATATATTCTCAAGAAACTGAGGTCCCATGTCCAGCGAATTGGAAAAGAGCCAGGCAAAGAAAACCGAGAAGAAAAGAGAGGCTCCTCCTCTTCCCAATGTAGCAGGCGGCATCATAGATAGCCACGCCCATGTGGTAGAAGAATTTTTCCAGGAAGAAAAGGGCGCCATCATCGACCGGGCCAGAAACCTGGGGGTGAAGCGCCTGGTCAATCCGGCCGTCACCCTCAAGGAGAGTGAACTGGCGGAACTAAAGAGGCTGACGGAAACCTACGACTTCATTTATGCCGGCTGCGGTCTGCACCCCCATGAGGCAAAAGATTGGACGGAAGAGAGCGCCGATCTCATCAAAGAGCGGCTCAAACTGCCCAAGTATGTCGCCGTTGGTGAATGCGGTCTAGATTATTACTACAACAACAGTTCCAGGGAAGAACAAGCACTGGCCTTCAGCGAGCAGATAAAACTGGCCCTACTCTTGAACAAACCCCTCATTGTTCATTGCCGGGATGCCTGGCAGGAAGCCTTTGATCTGATAAGTCTGCACGGCAAGGGTCAGGTCAGGGGAGTCTTCCATTGCTTCACCGGTGGTCCCGAGCACTTAGAGGCCATCAAAGCCCTGGACTTTTATGTCTCCTTTTCCGGCATAGTCACCTATAAAAATGCCGAGGGCATTCAAGAAGCCGCCAGACAGGTGGCCAAAGATCGCTTCCTGGTGGAGACCGATTGCCCCTTTCTTTCCCCCCAAAAGGTAAGAGGAATTAGAAATGAGCCCTCTTTTGTCTGGTGGACGGCAGAAAAATTATGCCAGTTGAGAAATACTGACATGGAGGAGATTAGCCAACTGGCCTCCGAGAATGCCACCAGGCTCTTTTCACTCAATTGAGTTGGCAGAGCGCAAAATGAAAGACAGCGAACTGGACGACTTTACTAAATACAATGACTAGACGAAATGATCTCCTGGCACTGGAAGAAGAAGTCCTTATAGAACTGGGCACCAACAAAGACCGCCTGGAGAAAAATTTCCTGCTCTTTCTTTTGCCCTTCTGGGCTATCTATGCGCCCATGGCGGCCGTGCATTCTATTTACGTGCCCTTTGCCCCCTTCCTGCTCACCCTCATTTCCCTGTCCTGCCTGGCATTTCTCTGTTTCCAACTAAACAACAAGATAGGCTTCGGCAAAGAAACCATTCAATTGCCGGGGGTGATGCCGCGGGTCATCAAATGCAGCGATATCGAATCGGTCTATATTGAAACCGGCAAACACGACAGCCTGGTTTTCTTCCTCAAAGATGAGGCGGTACAGGCAAGGCAAATGAGCAAGAGACAGAGCCTTTCTCTCAAGGGACTGACCGTGGAAGACGCCAGGCTGCTCTGGCATTGCCTCACCAAAAGCCTGGGGCAGGCAAGAATCGACTTTGCGGTGCGCCGCAGTCTCTACCGCTGGGGTCATGGCCGAAGTCAGGTTACAGAGGGCAAAGGCTACGGAGAACTATTGGGTCGGGAAATAGCCAATCGAGACCTGGCTATCAGCCTGGACTTGAGCCGTGTGCAGAGACCCGCCTCCTGGCTCGGCTATGTGGCGGGCACCTGGAATGTTTTCCTGGTCAGTTGGGTCTGCCTCTGGACCTTCTTACTGGCGGCCACCGTTCTCACTGCTTTGAATATCCATATTCTGGCAGTACTTTCTAAAGTCTTCTCCGGTCTGGGCTCAGCCCTTCAATCGCTGCTTATCATCTTTTGCCCCTCCCTGGCTCTCAACCTCTACAAGGTGGTGCAGATCACTTTCCTTACCCAGACCATATGGATGGTGGGAGCGGCCCTCATGGCACTCTTAAGCTTCCTGGTGGTCCGCTCCCTCTGGAGGCTGGCCCAAGCCCAGGACCAGATCTTCATCGACTATCTGGGCATCACCTCCCGCATTAAAACCCCCGGCGGCTACATGCCCGCTGCCTTCATCGCCTGGAAGAATCTGGCCAAGGTCACCCTCAAGCGCTCGGGGGCAAGCCGGGACGGGGTCTTGACATTCAGTCCTAAACAGGAAGACAAGCTAAAAATAGAACTGCCCCTGGGCGCCCTCAATAACAACAAAGTGCGAGCCGAACTGGAAGAGGCTATTCAGTGCTGGGGCGTCACCGCCGCTATCGGGTCGGAAGTACTGGAGGCGATTCGACCGGCAAAAAGCCGCAGTTTCACCGATCTGTGGATAAACTCTCTCAGTCAGGCGCCGGCTCTAGCCGATCTGACACCGCTTTCGCCCGGTGACAGCCTGGAGCCCGAGCCCTTTGTGGTAGAGAAATTTCTGGGCGCCGGCGGCGAAGGCGTCACCTACCTGGTGGAAGACCGGCAGACAAAGCACAAAATGGTCTTGAAGGAAGTCATCTTGCCTTCCCATGCCGGACAGGTGATGAAAGAGCGCAGCCTAAGAAACTTCCAGAATCAAGCCCGTCTGCTCAGTCAGATTGACCATGAGGGCATCGCCCGCTTGAAGGAACATTTTGTCAGACAAGGCCGCGCCTACCTGGTGCTGGAATATATCGAAGGAGAGAGTCTGGCCCAACTGGTGGATGCAAATGGACCGCTCACCGCCCGCCGAACAGCGGAGCTGGCTCTTGCCATGGCCGGCATTCTCGAACATCTGCACAGCCTCAAACCGCCCGTATTGCACCGAGACTTCACACCCCACAACCTGATCATCGAACCAGGCGGCAAGTTGAAATTGATTGATTTCGGCGTCGCCCTGGAAGACAAAGATCTAATCAATCAAGAGAAAGCCTCTATGGTAGGCAAGCAAAGCTATATGCCCCTGGAGCAGATCCGAGGTAAAGGCTGCACCGCCAGTGATATCTATGCCTTCGGCTGCTGTCTCTACTTTATGCTTTCCGGTTCAGACCCCGAGCCCCTCAAAAGCGCAGTTCTGCCCTCGAATGGCGACGGATCAAAGGCGAGAAACCTTTCTGAAAAACTGGGACAAATCATTGAAAAGTGCACCCGCCAAAAGGTAGCAGATCGCTTTCAGACTGCCGCAGAAATACGAGCATTACTTGAGGAGGCGCTCAAAGAAAATGAGCAGGAAACTCTGTCTGTCACTATTAGCACCCCTACCCTGGAAGCTGACGAAAGCCGCACGGAAGCGTCGCTTTTCAGCAAAATAAAGCTTATTGTAGTAAATTCCTCCTCCGATAGCGAGAAAAAGCAAAGCGGGCAAGATCCTGACAAGAATGCTAAGAAGGCTGCTAAGAAAGAGCCCAAGAAAGATAGCAAGGTCGGCAAGAAAGGCAAAAAGGGGAGAAAGAACAAGAGGGCATGAGCGTCTCCCAGAGTCTCAAATACAAAAGCCGACAAAACCAGGTTGGCTACTGGTGCGGAGTGCTCCTCTTTCCACTCTGGGGCGTGGTCATGCCGGCACTCTTTATCATCAATCTCTGCTCGGCCATGGTACTTCTGGTAAGCAGCCCAGCTACATCCCTGATTCCTTTCGGAGCCGGCTTCTACTGTGCCGCCGCCTTTCTTCTGGGAGCCATCTTCACCGGTGTCATGAAAGACAATGAGATTCTCATCGACAACTCAGGCATAGCCATTCCCTTTCTGCTCAGCCTCAAGCACAAACGCAGGCGATACTTGCCCTGGGCCGATGTAGAGGCGGTGCTGGTTGAGACTGATGGGCAAGCAAGCGCCGGAGGGCAAAAGCAGAAGGTGGTAATTAAATCTGCCGACGGCGAAATCGATCTCGCCCTGGCCAACTTCAAAAACATGGACAGAGAGCAACTGCTCATCTCCCTCTCGCTCTTTGCACCGGAAACTGCCGTGGACAATTCCCTGCTTTCAGCCCGCGACGCCCTCGGGCAAGAGAAAGAGGATGGCGAAGCAGGAGCAAACCTGCATCTACCAAGCTTTACCAGCATCTGGGAAGAGGAGTTGGTGAGCCGGTTCTCGTCCACAGCCTATGTGCCCCTCTATCCAGGGCAAAGCATAAACGACGGTCGCTATACGGTCATACGACAACTCAACCTGGGCGGTTGGTCGGCTGTTTATCTTTGCCAGGAAGCCGGCAACAAACTCGTGGTGGCAAAGGAATCAGTGATTCCGGTGACAGCCGGAGCGCGGCAGGAGCTGAAAGAAAAAGCCGTCAGTATGTTCACCAGAGAAGCGCAGCTACTTTTGCGAATCCAGCATCCGAACATAGTAAAGGTCTTTGATCATTTCGTAGATAACGAGAGACAGTACATCATTTTAGAAAATCTCACCGGCGAAAATCTGCGCAAACATGTGCAACTACTTGGCCGCCGTCATGAACTGGACGTCATCGACTACGCCTTCACTCTGGCAAGAATTCTCCAGTACCTGCACGGCCTTGAACCGCCCCTGGTGCACAGAGATCTGACGCCGGACAATATCATTCTCGATAACGAAGAAAAATTGCACCTCATCGACTTCGGCGCCGCCAACGAACTAATCGGCACCGCCACCGGCACCATGGTCGGCAAGCAATGTTATATGGCACCGGAACAGTTCAAAGGCAAGGCCACCACCAGAAGCGATCTCTACAGCCTGGGAGCCACTCTGGCTTTCCTCCTTACCGGTAAGGATCCGCTACCGATGAATCCTGTAGATATCAATTCCGAAAACAGCGACTTCCAAATTAGACCGTCGCTCAACCAGCTAGTGCTCACCCTCACCGACCTCGACGAAAGCAAACGCGGCACCGCCGCCCAGGTCATTCAAACTTTGCAGTCAATATCGAGGGAGTAAATTGAAACAAATACCATCGGGATGCTGCCTTCTGACTGGTCCTGAGAGTATGCCACCGAGGCGTCAGCGCTCTGCTAAATGAACTGCCCATCTTTCCGATTACCTTCTACTTCTCCTTCAACCGGTCCTGCCATGGAACTCCCTTTCTTTCGCAGTATTTCCTGGTCTTCTCATCCCACGTATACAAATTCGCACTAGCCGCAATTTCCTCAGACTCTCCATCCGGGCGGGTTCTCTGCCAACTCGTCTTTGCAATAACGATACGCTGACACCCAGTAACCACACTTGAAGACGAATATACAAATTCAGGATAGAATTTACTTGATTCGTTAAGAACCTGCTTGATGCTTCCTCTTTCATACGAAAAGACTATCAATCGATAATATGCTCCCCCTGTATTCCAGAGACTCGCAATGTTCCCATCTTGCAGAGCTAGCAACGAAACTGGATATAGGTCAAAGTGGAAAGACGATATCTCCTGATCACCGTGCAGGAACCTGATGTCATTGTCTAATGCTAGCCTTCCCTTAGCACTAATAATCACATTCAATTTACTCTCTCTTGTATCTATTAGCTCTACTGGCGACCAAAGTTGTTGACAGACTGTCCGTGGAAGCTGTGCTTTCGCTCTGCTTTCTTCGCTAAAACATGAAGACACAGAGAGTAAGGTCACTAGCAATACCGCAATGGTGGTAGTCCAGAACTTTGAATATCCCACTACTTCTGTGGCAGAGCTATTGGTTCGATGCCTTGACTCCTGATGGCGGAAAGATCGGGCTGATTCAGTTGCCATAATTAGACCCAAAGTTAAAGGAGGACGGTCCGAAGTGTACGGTTCTGAGCCTAGCACCATGTCCAATCCCCATTCTGAGGCTACCAGCTCTGATCCTTGGCCTCAAAAACTTCTCCTTCTGCTTCCCCAGGCTCCAGTGTGTTAGTCGTCCACTTCACTACGCGATCGGGAAGAAAGACAATTGAAGTGCTTGCAGACCCGCCGATGAAATACTCGTAAATATACACATGGTATCTCTTACCGCTCTCATCCGTATACCGCATTGTAAGACCACCTTCATGTATATGCCCAGGATCAAACGCAGTTTTCTCACCCGGTTTTAAAGTGCTGATGGCTCCAACTTCTACTTTGGCGTCATCTCGAAACACAATCCGGCTTATTACACCGTGTGTCCTGTTCGTCACCTTAACAGCAGGACGAAAGACTTTCACTGCAGAAAACTGAATCAGTGCAACTGTCACTACCAGCGCTATAACAGATATCGCGATCTTAAGTGTCTTCAAAAATGTCTCTCCGCCATTTGTTCAAGTTCTCGGGGTGTGGTCAAGTCACTGCCAAATTCGGAGGTAGCTCGAATATTCTTCGGCGCGCGGTCCCCGTCTGCGTGGGTCGTGCGTACACCCTCAAGGTTGTTGACTTCCAGAGTCCATTAGAGTACGCAACTCATCGAGTTTGATGGAGTAGTCCGGACCAAGAATTTCTCGTCCCAGTGGAATACTTATCATGAGTCCCATCATGCCATTCTTTCGGTCGCAGAAAAGATGTAGCGCGTGATGAGCGGTAAGGTCAGGTTCAAATGATGATTTGTTTAACGGCGTCAGTATGTTTTTACCTAGCCAATTCTGTGCAAGACTGAAGGAATGGTCTCCTTCACTTAATTTAAGTGTCTTATTCTCCTTTTCTCTTATTGTCGAATCGGCCTGCAAGATCATCTCATTACAGTTAAGGATTAGTGCAGGACCATAGAAAATGCCAGGCGGACTAACAACTAACTGTTCACATTTCGAATGATTTGGCTCTGCTCTAGACGGGACGGAGCAAAGCGAGAATAGAGCACTAAGAAAGACAATGGTCCATTGGAACCTGTATATTTTTTTATTGCGCATTTCATTCCCACACTTGAGCGAGCGTGTCATCGATAGACTACTAGGATATCGTTGTTCAGACGGATTTGCCTGGAATAATGTCATAGTAGATGGCTACCAGGTCCTATCCTTTGTCACCTCGGATTCTCCGACAGTTTACGGCGGGAACTTGCACCGGTAAACTGCCAATTGAATCGAACTAATTAGCGCACGCGCCATGAGAAACGCCTGAGCAATTGCTGGGCTTGTGAATAAGCGTTGGCTTTGGGACTGACACGCTTGAGCAGTTCTACAGCACGGGCGTATTGACCGGCTTTTCCATAGGAAAGCGCCATCTGCACATAAGCATCGTTGAGGGTCTGATCATATTCGGAAGAGAGCTTACGCTCCTTCTGCATCCTCTCAAGAATGGCCACGCCTTCCTCACAGCGACCCTTAGAAATAAGACTACAGGCGTTTTTAGCTTCTTCCTGCAACATATAATTCTGAGCGAAATGATTGCCGCCCACTATCAAAATCAGACCCAGCACGATTGCCCTACCAATCATCCAGACACGGCTTTCCTTCTTCTTTTTCTTCTTCTTGGAAGCAGGGAGAGGCTCGGCCGGAAAATCCAGAAGACCCGGATGGGTAAGAGCTGAATAACTATCGGATGTTTCCAGGTTGGGCATGCTGTCATCACGGCCGGGATTGAAGGTGAGATTGCCCTTCCCTTGAAAGGGAATCCAGTTTTCCGGCGGCTTGACGGTGACTGTTTTCTGCCTGCCTCGACAGGAGGCTTGAATATCTTCCCAGAGTTCTTCGGCACTTTGCTGCCTCTCGTTGGGATTTTTAGCCATGGCTTTCATGATGGTTTCATTCAGCTCGGGCGGAAAGGTCACCTCGGGCTGCACAGCGCCCAGGGAAGGGGCTTGATTATTGACGTGCATGAGCATGAGGGCCATGAGGTCGTCGGCAGAAAAAGGACGCTTGCCGGTGAGAGTCTCAAAGAAGACGACGCCCATGGAATAGATGTCGGTACGATAATCGACATCGACGCCGCGACACTGCTCCGGGCTCATATAGGCAGGAGAACCGCAGACCTTGCCTTCCAGGGTGAGGGACGCGGAAGAGGCGCCAGAGTCGCTCCACATTTTGGCGACGCCGAAATCCAGCACTCTTATGGCATTTTTCTTGATCAAATCAAGACTGTTCAGATCACCCTTTATATCAACATCTTCCAGCACGATGTTTTCCGGCTTCAGATCTCGGTGAATAACCCTGCTTCTGTGCGCTTCTCCAATGGCGGCACAGACTTGTTCAAAAAGCGGCAGAGCTTGTTTCAGCTCCAGATAACCACGTTTTCTTACCACATCGGCAAGGGTGACGCCTTTCAGTAATTCGGTAACGATGTAAGGCTGCCCTTGATCCATGACCCCGAAGTCATAGAGACGAATTATATTGGGATGGGAAAGTCGGCTGACGGCGCGGGCTTCTCGGTGAAAGCGCTTGACCGAATCGGAGTTGGTGCCGAGGAAATGATGGAGCAGTTTGACGGCCATCTCTCTGCCGGTCGACTCTTGAATGGCCTTATAGACCATGCCCATACTGCCCTTACCAACCGGGCAGAGAATGCGATACTTCTCACCTAAGACCTTGCCGATAATCGGATCATCGGGCACGTTGACAAGCTTGGAGCCGTCTTCAGGACACTCGCTAAAATCTCCCTGGAAGTGTGTATTGCACTCAAGGCACAACTTCATTGAGGGTTTTTCCTGACCTTTTTCTTGAGTTTCCGAAGAAGCTTCTGGGCGTCTTTGTATTTCTTGGACTTACTGGGGATTTTCTCAAGAAGTTTGACCGCTTCCTGACTGTCATTGCCATCCTGGGACAATTCGCCGGCCAGGCTGAAATAGACTCCGTTCAGTTTCTCTAGTTCGGCGGCGCTCAACTTGGAGCTTTTCTGCTTGGCTTCAAGTATTTCTCTGGCTTTGTCGAATTCACCGTTCTTGATGTGGTCGTCCACAGAGACCTTGGGCGATACCTTTTCAGGAGTGGTATCAATTTTGATAATGCCCTGCTGATAGGCGTAGAAGCCGCCACCTGCCACCGCACCCAGTATCACCAGCACGCTCAAGATAAGAACAGCCGGATGGATGCCGGGTTGGCCGCCGCGAGCCCGAGACTTCTTAGTGCTTGGTTCTTTACCGCGCTGATTGCTCTTCTGGTTGGTCTTAACGTTGCGGAATTGCTGCATCTCCTCGAGGGAGACCGGTTCGGGCATGGGTGCCGGCGGGCGCACACCGGAATCGGAAGGCAGGCCCTGACCGATACGGTTCTGACCGAGAAGGCGATTGACGAGTTCACTCTTATCGTCTTCGAATCCGGCACCGGGAGGAGGCGCAACATTACCGGGCATTGAATTGAGTGAGCTGGAAGAACTACCGGGGGCTCCGTATCCACCGTAACTATCGCCCCCCATGCCGGGGGACTGCCCTGGAGGCATAGAAGCAGGCATGTTGTATGCCGAACTGGCCGGCTGCGCCCGCTGACCGCTGAAGGTAGCGGATGGAGGCTTGCTCTGCTCTTCCAATTTACGGTTCAAAGCAGCAATTCGAGCACTGACGGCATCAGTGGAAATGGGAGCCTGGGGAACGGATTCCGGCCCGCGATTGAAACTGGGCTGATTAGTCATGGAACTGCTGGGTCCTGAGAAGGGAGAAGTATAGTTGCTGGGAGCGGTTTCCCCTTCCAGGGCTTCCATTTGACGGCTCACCTTGCCCTGGGGCTTGTTGATCATCTCCGCCAGCTTGGAAGCGGAATCGGTGGGGCGCTTCGGCTCCTCCTGTACTTTATCGGGCGCTTTGGAAGCGACTTCCAGTAAGCGGGAGAGGGCGTCGACTTTAGATTGAGTCAGGGTCATGGGGTCAGCTTCCATGGTATTTTCGGAAGCGGCCACAATCTTCTCTTCCAACTTTTCTTCCGCACTGCCGGCACCACTGAAGGCCATAGCAGCCATACCCATACCAGCGCCGGCGGCGGCGGCCATACCCAAACCAGCGCCAGTTCCAGATCCTGCTCCGGTTCCAGCTCCAGCACCGGCATCCTCGCCGTCTCCGGCCAGGAGTTTGTCCAGCGCATCAGCTACGGCATCTCCGAGGGTGGAACCCTCGTCGCTATCTTCTTCACCTCTAGCCTTGGCTTCTTCTTTCTTACGGGCCTCCGCCAATTTTTCCGAGATAGGACGATCGTCAAAGCCTTCATAATCGAAGCCTTTCTTTTCCACAACCGGTTCCGGCTTAACTTCTGGGGAGGAGGCAGCGGCGGCGGCAGCCATTTCCTTCGCTCTTACCTCTTCCTCCTGCTTTTTCTTCTCGGCTTCCTTCTTAGCCTGCTTTTCTTTCTTGAGGAGGCTCTTCAGCTCATCCAGAGAAACTTCTTTGTCATCTACCCGCGGTGCTTCCAGCTCCGCTAGAATGCGTGCCACTTCCGCTTGCTCCTGATTGGCCACCGGTACTTCCGGCGCCGGTGTATGAGCGGTCTCCACAGGCTCAGGAGCAGATGCGGGCTTAGATTCTTCTTTGGACTTATTGAGCCCTTCCAGAAGCTTACTTATCACGAGAGACTTGGGTTTTTCGTCAAGGGGAGCAGCCTCTTCGGAATTCATGTCAGTAAAGCTCGGCTGTGAAGGCTCCATGGAAGCATAACCCTGGGGGCTGTCCTGCCAATTGCTACTGGCTTCGCCGCCGTATTCGTTACCAGGGTTGAGCATGTCTTCAACGCTCTGACCGTAACTTCCCTGTGCGCTCTCACTGATACCGTCATCAAAGGAACCACCCGCTTCTGATTGCTGCTCAAAAGCGGAGTTGCCGGACTGAAAGCCGACACTGTAATCTTGTCCGGTGGTGACGATTTCATTGCTAAAGAGAGCGGAGAAACTAGGAGCCTCCTTACTCTCATTCAAGCGAATCGGTTCACTGGATGAAACTTCCGGCTCATCGAAAGCAGCCTCTTCAGTTTGTCTTTCAGGCGCGAAATGAGTGGTTTGCTGACCGGTAGGAGTCATCAAATGAGCCAGCGCCGACGGCTTCTCATCATCACTCTCGGGTTTGGAGCCAAGCAAACTACCAAAACCGAGAGGCTTGGCGGAAGCATCGGTGACATCGCCGTAGTAGTTAAATTTATCTGGTTGAGGTTCTGCGAGCTTGCTCTCCAGGGCCGCCTCCTCCACACCGCCTTCGGCAAGGGCTTTGGCCTCTTCCATAAAGGCTCTGGCCAGTGCATCTTTATCAGGAGCATCCGCTTCCTTTGCTTCATCATCAAAGAGGGACGAAAGGCTCTTTTGAGGTCCAAGGCGAGAGTGCGAAGCACGAGCTTGCTCTTTCGGTTCAGCTTGCATGGCTTCCTGCCGGAAAGCCTCAGCCAGATCAATGGCTGCAGGATCGGGCGCTGGAGCCGGTGGTGCAGGCTCTGGAGCAGGAGCAGGTGCTGGTACTGGAGTTGGTGCGGGAGCAGGAGCAGGTGCTGGTACTGGAGTTGGTGCGGGAGCAGGAGCAGGAGCGGGAGTCGGAGCAGGAGCTGGAGCGGGTGCTGGAGTTGGAGCTGGTGCTGGAGCAGGAGCGGGTGCTGGCACAGGTGGCGGCGCTGACGATTTGGTCTGAGCCGGAGCGGAAGAACCACCTGGGGTATTTGAGGCAGGCTTGCCGGGAGCAGCAACAGGTCTCGATGGAACAGGAGAGGGAGCGGACGCTACCGGACCCGGTTGCTTGGCCGGAATTGGCACCGCCCTTGGTGCCATACCTTCGATTGGTCCCTCTTCGTTGCGAAAGCTGTAAGTCTGCGGAGTACGCGCCGGCTGTTTGGGCGGTGACTTGAGAATGGGAGCACTACCCGAGGAGAGCGTATTTACAGGTCTCGATTGGGGCGGACGAAACTTATCTATGGATAGGGATGGCTTGGGTCTATCAGCAGTAACAGAACGCGGTTGCGACACCTCAGAGTGCGGGTGACGAATATCGTGAGGGTGCACCTGGTGAGCTTCCGGGACAGGACTTTCTTCACCCGGCTCATAATTATCAGTCGCACCCGATGTCGGTACAGCCGCAGCGACATCGTCAAATGGTTCAAGTTCATCATCTTCGGCTTCCTGATCGCCATAGGCCACAACTGCCGGCTTGGCTTCAGATACAGCCTTCGACCAGCTATCGATACCGCCCGGCGACTTATCAGACAGTGGAGCGGCGCTAGAGGCAGGATTTGGAGCGGAAGCAGGGGACGGAGACTGAGCAGCGGCGGGTTCCTCGTGCGCAGCATTTGTATCGGGCACAGCCGGCACATTGGTGCCGGTGCCGCTAGGCTTTTTCACAAGAGCAGACAGCTTCTCGGAAATATCCGCCTTGGGTGCAGGTACTTCGCCTTTAGCCTGGTTATTTCCGCCTTTCTTACTCAAGTAAGGCGTCAAATCTGGCATGTCATCCTTCAAACCAATCATCCTCTCAGAAGCACCGTAGCGGCAAAGCTCACATTTATCAGACTAACATCATTACTTAGAGCAATTTACTGCCCCCTCAATCGCTCACTTACCCGATTTCCAGGATTTTGCAACCTGTCATCCCTCTCTTCCGCCGTCTCTTTAGTAAAGGCAAACCCGGAACCCTCGCAGGACTTAGTCAATTCGGAAGCAAAAACAGTGATTGAACTATGCCTGTCTTTGGGATTCTTCTGAAGTGCTCTAGCGATAACCAGATCCACAGGCTCTGGAATACCCAAATCCGGCCTGACGGTAGCCATAAGCGGCACTTTCTCGTTTACAGTCTTAACCATAAACTCTTTGTTGGAATTAGCCTTGAAAGGCTTGCGCCCGGTGAACATCTCATAAACCACAAGAGCGAGAGAGTAAATGTCGGTACGATGGTCCAGAGGCAAACCACGGCACTGCTCAGGACTCATATAGGCCGGTGAGCCGGCCACCGTAGTCGGTCTGGCGATGGTATTCATGCGATTCTCAAAGATTGTGTAGGAAATGCCGAAGTCCAGGAGTTTGACCACGTCCTGCCCGCCGGCTCGATCAAGAACGATGTTGTCCGGCTTCATGTCCCGATGCACAAAGCCCTGATCGTGAGCGAATTGCAAGGCTTTGCAAATCTCCAGGGTGATGTTGAGAACGGAGGAAGGCTTCAAAGGTCCTTGCTGAATAATTGTGGTGAGAGCGGTCCCCTCCAAAAAGTCCATAACCAGAAAGGGCTGACCGTCATCGGTGATGCCGGAGTCGAAAAAGCTGACGATATTGGGATGACGCAATTGCTCCAGGGCAGTAATTTCCCTGGAAAACTTCTCCAGACTCTTCGAATCAGCACCTTGATAGGTGTGCAGAACCTTGACGGCTACAAATCCACCCATCATCAATCTGGTTGCCTTGTAGACGATACCGGAAGCGCCCTTGCCCGCCACGCAATCCACCGCGTAGCGATTGTTAATCAGGGCGCCGATAAGCGGCTCCCGCCCGACATATTCGAGGGCAGCACGATCTTGCGGACAGACGTTATTTTCGTCGTCGAAGTAGCTATTGCATCGCAAGCACAACTTCATTATTGGTGGGCTAACCGCTCCGGAACATTAGGAAGGACATTTAAAAGTCAAGGGCTACAGGGGGAGAGAATGGGAGCCGACGTGGACCCCGCTTTTTTTAACTTACCCAAAACTGCCGCTCTTCCATCGCCGGCTTGGCATATATGGATAAGTGTTAGTTAAATTATCAGCTTGGCAAGTCGATTCAAGCCGTCTGGTACAAGTCACCATTCATTCTTTCCACCGCCCCCGCTAATTCCAGCATGATTAAAGCGCTGGATAGCTCGCCTGCGGGCATCTGCATTAGTTCGGCAATTTTATCGAAGTGAATCAGGGGCTCGGCTGCAATCAGGTCAAACACCTCTTTTTCCCGTCCGAAAAGTTCAACCTGCACAGGCTTATTCTCATACTTGCCGGTTATCCAGGGGAATTCGGCGATAATCTCGTCCACACTGACCACCAGCCTGGCCTTGAGGATGTGAATAAGGTGATTTGTACCCTGGGAGGCCGGCATATCGATACGGCCAGGGATGGCAAAAACTAGCCGCCCCTGATCGAAAGCCTGGTGAGCGGTAGAAAGTGAGCCTGACTTCTGACCGGCTTCTACCACCAGAAGTCCCTGAGAAAGCCCCGAGATGATGCGATTGCGTTGAGGGAACATCCAGGGCTGTGGCTTTGTGCCAGGAAAGTATTCGGACAAAATGGCACAGCCTGGAGTTTCCAGCATTTTATTGTAGAGATGTCGATTGGTAGCCGGATAGATATGGTCTGGTCCGCTGCCCAGAACGGCGATGGTAGCGCCACCAGCTTCGATGGCGCCCCAGTGACTGATGGAATCGATGCCGAAAGCCATTCCGCTTATGACCATGACGCCCCGAGAGGCCAGCTCCGCCGAAAATTGCTTGGCAACCTTTTGCCCATAAGCAGTGGGATTGCGAGTGCCAACGATACCGATGGCCTTGTTGAGGCGGATAAAGTCGGGCTGCCCTTTTATGTAAAGCACTGCAGGCGGATAATGCACACTGCGCAGGCAGAATGGATAACGAGGGTGGCCGCCCGGCAGGGCCGTCACCTGCATCTCTTTGAGGCGGGCGCCAAGCTTATGAGGATCGATGCGCTTCCTGGCTTCTACGATGCGATTAACCAGCTCCTGGTTGAGAAATTGTAAGCCAAGCTCTTCCCGCCGCCCAAGCTCTAGCAAAATCGCCCCGTCGGTGTGCCAGAAGCGTTCGAGAGAATGCACCTTCTCGTGGATGGCAAGCAGCTTTGGACCGGTAAGCCCGATGGCGGCAACATCGCATGCCACCCAGTAAAGTGTTTCTGTCTCGCGCCATTCTTCCGGACCGTCGGCAAAACCAATAAGTTTCTGCAAGCCCTCGCTGTAAGAACCGCCAAGGGGTTCGAGTCTATTACCGTCAGGGGCGGCTTCCAGTTCGTCACCAGCACCTAAAAGTTCATCATCGGCTTGCATCAAAATCCTCTTCCTTGGCCGTACCAAGAGCTTAACACTAAACTTCTTGCTAGCATTAGAGACAGTAGTTCGCGGGAAAAAGTTCAATTAACCAGATGAATACTTCAAATCTCAAACTATATTCGCTCCTTATCTCAATGGGCATGGCTCTCTCCCAGCCGCCCTGCCTGGCCCAGCTTTCGGGCGAAGACATGACCCGGCTCAAGGGCATGGAAGAGAAGCTCTTTTTCAAGTCTTACGATGAAGTGGAATCAATTGAAGCGCGCCTGGGCCGCATCGAGAAAAAAGTCTACGGCGACAACGGCGAAGGTTCCCCCCAGGAGAGGTTGAACCGCCTGAAAGAGGTGGTAAAGCCCGACCCACCCAAGCCCCCGCAAAATAATAATGCCCCTCAAAGAAAGCCGCCGCCCGTTCAAAACCAGGCCGATACGAGCGTAGAAAGTCGAGAAGAGGCACAGGAACGAATGCGCCGCCGGGCCATGATGGCCAAAGAAGAAGAGGTAAGCCAACTTCAGGCGGAAGCCGTAGAACTCTGGAAGGCACGGCGGGGAAGTGAAGCCCAGGAAAAATTCGAACAGGTTATTAGACTGGCGCCTGACTACGCCGAAGCCCATTTCAGCCTGGGCGTAATTCAAGAGGCAAAACAAAACTTTTCAGAAGCCCTACTGTGCTATAAGCGGGCTCTAGATCTGAATCCACGCAAACGTGAATACAGCGAAGCCGTGGCAATGATAGAGAAAAAAGCCCGCACCCAGGAAGCCGATCGCGGGCAGAAGCAAGAGCTGAAAGTCCTGGCGGAACAAGCCTCGGCCGCCTACAGGCGCGGCGAATTCAATTCCGCCCTCACTCTCTACAAAGAGCTTGACCGGAAAGCACCGAAAGAGGCCCTGGTTAAGTACAACATCGCCACCATTTATCTAGCCTTGAAGAACCCGGTGGACGCCCTCGACTATTTCAAACAAGCCCTCAAACTAAAACCGGATGAAGCACGTTACCGGGAAGCAGTGGAAAAATTATCAGCCAACCTTTCCAATTCGGAGAAAGAACGGGCCCAGGCTGAAGCCGCCTGGCAGGATAATCAAGGCAGTAACGGTCGCAAGGACAAAGACCCAATGGGCTCAGGCAATATGGGTGGGAACCTGGCCGGACGGGGAGCCACGCCGCCATCGGCAGCCTTCGGCATCCTGGTGAAAGGGGTAAGCGGAGCTGTGGAGATTACAACCATAGGCAATGCTTCAAGAGCCTCCCGAGCCGGACTGCAGAAAGGCGACATCATCAAGGCCGTAGACGGAGTGGTGACCGACAACGTCAACACCTTCAATCAAATGCTCAAGCGCAAGCAACCGAACGAAGGCGTGCAAATGATCATTCAGCGCGGCGCTAAAATCGGTCAGTTTGTACTTTAAACCGCGAGAATGGCACTCAGTCGCTCGGACATTGGCGTTTCCACCAGGCGAGGCTCGGTGCAAGCCACGGCTTTGATATTGTATATGGTGTCACGTTCCACAGCCTGATAACCGCTGGTGGAAATCAACTCTTCCATACGTTCCTTAGCCAGTTGCAGAGGAGTTTTGGCTCCGGCGGCGTGGGTGATTTTTTCTTCGCCGATGGTGCCGTCCATGTCATCAGCCCCGAAAGAAAGGGCTAGCTGGGCCAACTCTACTCCCAATTGGATCCAATAGGCTTTGATATGCGGGAAATTATCGAGGAGCAAGCGGGAGACGGCCACATCTTTGAGCAAGTCGGCGGCAGTCGGCTCCTTCACTTCCGCTTCGATATCGGTACCCTCGTAATAACACTTGAGGGGAATGAAACACTGGAAACCACCGCTCAAGTCTTGCTGCCCGCGCAGCATCAGCATATGGTCTACCTTATTTTCGATGGATTCACCGATACCGGTGAGCATGGTGGCATTGGACTTGAGCCCAAGCCCATGAGCGATTCCGTGTATCTCAAGATAAACCGGACCGGGAGTTTTCTTAACAGCCATGCGCTCGCGCACTTGATCATCGAAGATCTCAGCACCGCCGCCGGGCATGGAACCCAGACCGGCCTCCACCAGGCGCTTGAGGACGGCTTCGTAGCTCAGCCCTTCCAGGTTTGCCAGGTATTCAATCTCTACGGCCGTAAAGGCCTTCATGTGTATTTGCGGGTACTTGGCCCGCATGGCGCGCAGAATATCTTCGTAGTAGGCCAGATCACAGGCGGGGTTCAGGCCGCCCACCATGTGAATCTCATTGATTCCCAGCGCCGCCCCTTTGCCCGCCTCGGCCAGCACTTGATCCACGCTCCAGGTATAGGCGCGGCCGCGCTCGGCAGGATTGGCATAAGAACAAAAGCGGCAGGTCTCCACACAAAAATTGGTGGGGTTCAAGTGCATGTTGTGAATGTAATAAACGTAACGCTCTTTACCGGCACCGGCTGTACGGCGACGGGCGTACTCAGCCAGGGCGCCCACGGTCAGTAAATCATCCGATTGATAAAGGCGAATAGCGTCTTCCCTGGTCAATCTTTGACCGGCATAGACCTTTTCTGCAATATCCTGCAGCCCCGAATCGACGGCAAGCTCACTGATTCCGGCAGGGAAGGATAAGCTGGACATAGACACCCCTTGATATCTCTCAAACATCTCTCAAAAACGGATGCCTAAATCCTAGCACTAAAGCAGGCAGATTGCCCCCTGGAGCCCTTTCCTGAGAGGTAGTCAGCGCAACAATTTAAAGCCCTTTAAGCTGCCTGGAGCAGAAAGCCTAGGGCATCCAGTTGGGGTTGGTGATGGAGGTGAGGACATGATCCCGCCAGCGGCCGTTGATGAGCAGGTAGTCCCGGGCATAACCTTCCACCGTGAAGCCGAGGCTGCGCAACAAGCCGCCGCTGCGTTCATTCACCGGTTGATAATTGGCCATAATGCGATGCAGATTGAGGGCTGAAAAACCATATGTGATGACGGATTGCAGGGCTTCCTTCATCATGGAACGCCCCTCTTTGTCTTTGTCTATGCCGTAGCCCAAAATACCGGCATGGAAGGCACCCTTGACTATGTTGCTGATATTGGCATAGCCCACTACCGCTTCAGGATTGGAGCGCTCGAATATAAAGAAGCGTACGGAGCGCTCCTCTTCAAATTCAAGCAAATTTGTAGTTAGCTGGTTGACCCAGTAAGCTTCGGTCAGGTAGTCATCGGGCCAGGCCGGACCGGCATTGGCCAGATGGTCCCGGTTCTTCTTGAGAAAGGCAACCACAGCATGAGCCTCAGCCGGTTCAGGCAGGCGCAAAACACAATGCCCCGTATTCAACTTGGGTACCGGTCTTACCAATTTCGGCGAAATATCCTGCATTTATCTCCCCCCAAGTCTTTTTAAGAGGCTGGCTGAACACTGAGGATTATACCCACAGCCGTAAAGCAAATACTGGCAGGAAGTGTGTGGACTGAAAGAAAGACTCGTCTAATTTTGCCCGCACCGATACTACCGGCGGTGCACTTGGCGACGCACCCTGTCTGGGCTGTAACCACCGGCAGTGCCGACAGTAACAACCGGCAGCGCCGGCAGAAAGCTGTCTAGAGAGTTAGTCTCTCCAGTAATTCGGCATCATGAGGCTGCTGGAAGCATGATAGGCAGTGCCTACATCGATCTTGGAGAGCATATCTTCCAGGTCGCAGTCGGAGCCTTCCTCAAACTGTTGAGCGGGCTGAGCATCGAAGGCACTCGGTCCTTCATTTATGTACTCGACCACGGTGGCCAATTGATTGAGACTATCGTCGTAGTCTTTCCACTGCTGTTTGACCGGTCGGTCAAAGAGATACTCGTCTTCGGAAGTCCAGGCCAGGAAGCTATCTTCGCTCGATGGCAGGGAAGGAAGGGAGGGCAGGCTGTTCAAGCGCCTCTGCTCGACCTGCTTCATTCTCTCGTTCAAAGCTTGCTCGGGACTTTCTCTTTCGGAAGAGAACCAGCGCAGCATGGCTTTGCGATGCCGCTCCATGTTGCTCAAGCCGTCGGGAGTGGCTATCTCACCAGTAGCGCGCCGCTTCAAGTTGCTCAAATTGGCACCGTGATCACAGGCAAACTTATCTTTGAGGCTGACCATCTTGTCTTGATTGCCGGCAATCTCACCCAGATTCGGCATGGGCATTTTGCCGCTGTTTACTTCCGCCAGGACCTCAGGTCTTACAAGTTCGCTCAGACTTCTGACAAAAAGCAAAACATTAGAAATCACAATCACTTACCTCGCCATTTCGGCGCCTTATTGCGCCTACCGCCTCGCCCTCAAAGATTTGAGTTGGACGAAGATTAAGTCATTCTCACGCCCTTGTCAAGCGGCGCCAGCGTATTTCCACGCTACCTTTTCGCCTCTCAGTTGCAAGGGCAACGGCAGACTACTTCCATGGAGTTGAGAATATAGCAAATTCATATGCGAGGCACATAAGAATCATCCAACTCTTACCGGCAACCGGTTCCTATATAAAGCCCCGGCGCTTATTGGCTTCCTTGGGACTGACTGCAGTTCGGGCCCCGAGGGTTAAGAGGCGCTGGGCAATCAAGTTGAAAAACTGCTCCCTTTCCGGTCCCCTGATGACAGCCAGGTGGTGTGCTTCCGCCAACACCACCGGATAGCCGAAACCTTTCTCACACTGGGCTTTTACCCCGGCCAAGAGAAACTCAAAAAGGGCGCTGTCCTGATAGACCCAGCGAGGAAACTCCAGCCGGGCGACTTCCATCTCATTTCGGAAGTACGCAAAACAGGTGGCATCCGCCTCCGGCATTAGTTTGACCACCGAGGCGGCGCTTTCAAAAACACTAGAAGTCTCTCCCGTCCTCAATATGGACTGATAGAGCAGGCGGTCGCTCAAGGGCCATATGGCCGAACAGGGAAAACTCTCCTCATTGAGATGACCGCAATTGGTCTGACAATGGCTCAGGGCATAGGGGCAGATAGTTACCCGCAAGGCATTGATCAAATCAGCACTGCGGCTGTGGGAGACATAACCGACCACGGCAATACCCTTGAGACGGAGGCGGCACATCAGCACTTCCAACCGGGTCAGATAATCCTCCATGTAAGGGCGGGGCATTTTCTCCAGCGACCAGGGAATGAGCGAACCGTCCACCATGGCCAAAACGGTCCCGGCCCCGGTCTCGCTCTCCGCACCGCCACTGAGCGCCAGCACCTCTTCCGCCAGTTCTACCAGTAGACCAAACTCGAACAAGCCCCTTTCCAGAGCCACGAAGAGTTCGTCGATGTGCACCCGCCGCCGGTCCACCAGGGGATAAAGATCATCGGGGCGGGCATAGAGCCTCGGCTCGCTTTTAAGCAAGGGCGGCAGTTCGCCGCCGTATGTAATCCTGGCAACGCCGGCATTGAGCAGATAGCAACTGCTCACTTCGTGGTGACTGGGCATAATTTGCGACCCGTCCACCCCCAGGGCCGTCCAACCTGCCCCTGAACTTTTCAAGGCAGGCACATTAAGGCGGGAAGCAAGCGGAGAAAGGGGCTTCAAAAGAGGCCAGAGCACCCAGGGGCGGTTCTCATCCAACATGGAAGCCCAGGCCGGGAAATCGGCGGCGGCAGTTTGAAAAGCCTGCAGGGCCGACCGGACCAATTCCTCGCTATCTTTCAAATCCTTAAGGCTATCGACGCCGATAGAATCAAGAAGGGGAGCAAGTTTGAGGAAATCCAGCACGCTTGACCTTCCTTAACCGGAGCTAGCCAGTTAACTGACCAGGCATTATTGTAATTGAGTTGGCATCAGTGACAATCATAGATGAGAAAGTGAAGAAGCAAGACAAGTCCGGAGAGAAGTCCAAAGAGAACAGCTGGCAGGGGGGCGCCCGTATGGTGCCGCTCTGCAATAGCCTCCAGGGAGAGCTTGATAAGCCCTTGAGTGCCCGCGTCGCTCAGTTAAGGCAACTGAGAAACCTCACCCTGGCCGAACTTTCGGAGCGCACCAATTTTCCCGTCAGCCGCCTGGAAGACATCGAAACCGGTCTTGAGACCTGGCTTTCAGCCACAGACCGCCAGATGCTGGCCCGGGCCCTGGCCGTAGACCCGCCGGTGCTTCAGGAAGTGGAAGTGAAGCCCCGCCTGGAGCCAACCGACGATCCGGTGCGTTACCAGGCTATTCTCGACGACATCACCACTTCTATTCTGACAGGGGCTCGCGAACTGTCCTGCCCGCAGTGCGGAAACACCATGCGCTGCCGTATCCAGGAAGGTCTCGACATCGACGAGCAGCCTATCTACTTCGCCAAAGCCTTCTGCCAGAAATGCCCTTTCACTCTCAAATAGAGCTCAGGCCGTAGCTGAACGTTTGACGAAACATTGCCTGATGGTTTCATCCAGGCTGTCTCTCAGCTTGGAAAGACGGCTTGTAATCTCCAGTCTGCGCTCCTGCAAACTGAGCAAGTGCTTACGCCTGTGATCATCGAGAGCCTCGGAGAAAAGCTCGTTCAGGGCAATTTCTTCACCCTGAGCCCACCACAGGTCTTCAATGACCGAACCAATCAAATCATGCTCGGCGTCATCGAGCATCTGAGAAAACAGCCTGTACTCGCTGGAAAGCATAAACTCGATGGCATTGCGCACTTCCTGCCTGAGGCTGTGTGCGGCCGAAGATATGATGGTGGCGGATAGTTCCTTTTCCAGACCGCCGACGCGGCAATTCAGTTGAGCCAGTGTTTCTTCCAGAAGATAACGGCGGAAAGCCATTTGATTAATAAGGAAGTCGGGGAAATAGCCGGTACAAACCATATGCACTATCTCGGAGCGCGGCGGCAGCGAACCAAGGGCATGGCGGCTGCGGACAGAAAGCGCCTGGAGTGTGCTGATAGAGCGATAGTGTTTGTCGATCATCTCTTTCAAGCCGCCAATAACAGCGTCTTTTAGACCAGGCAAAGAAGCATCGCTGCTGAGGCTCTTAGCCATAAGCAACATGATCTGGCGCCGCAGAAAATCGATATTACCGCCCAGATCGACAATGGTGCGCACTGCAATACATTCTTTCAAGTCGAGGATACCCAGGAGCAGATGCTCGGGGTTTATGTAATTCAAGCCGAAGAAAAGGGCGTACTCATAAGCTCGATGCAGCGCCTGCACGGTCAGGTCGCTCATACCGTAGGCTTTGCGCGTTTCAGCTATGGACCCGGCCGACTGCGCCACCACAGGCAGTGTCACCGAAGGCAGACCGGAAGAAAGATCGGGGCGTCCGCTAAAGGGCAGCTCGGACTCCATTTTGCTCTTGACTTTACCTTCCAATTCTTTACTGACGGCATCGGCGTCAATTTTCATGCTGCCCAGCGCTTCCGCCGCCACGCCGGCGTACTCGCTCACCAGCGCCGTCAAAATGTGATCGGTGCAAATGTATGTATGCTCTAAATTGATGCACTCGTCTAAGGCTAGCTGCAAGACCTGCAATAGACTGTCACTGGAGCGCTCGAAAACAGAATCCAACATATGAAATCCCTGATTGGTAGTGCCTTGAAAAGCGGCGCCCAGCGGATCACCCGAGAGCGCGCCAAAATAGCTATATAATTGTAGGTCATTTGGCGCCGTTCCAGGCAGAACCAAAGCAATTTAGGAAAGCTTTTACCCTGGCGGCAGGCTCAAGCAGGAAGCAAAAGGAAACAGGAAGCAAAAGGAAGCAGCTGGTCATGAGAATTCTTCTATCCAATGACGACGGTATACACGCACCCGGCCTGGGCACCCTGGCGAGAATACTGGCGCAGGAATCTCACGAAGTTTATGTTTGCGCACCAGACCGACAACGCAGTGCCACCGGGCATTCACTCACACTGCACAAGCCGCTGCGGGTCGAACATGCCCATTTGGATGGTCCCGTAGCCGGCGCCTGGTCAACCACCGGCACCCCCGCCGACTGCGTCAAACTGGCCGTCTCCGAACTTTTGCAAGAGCCGCCGGATGTGGTTATCTCCGGCATCAACTCCGGTCCCAACCTGGGCTCCGACATTCTCTACTCCGGCACCGTGGCAGCCGCCATGGAAGCAGCTTTCATGGACCTGCCCAGTATTGCCGTCAGCGCCAGAAAGGGAGAGCCGGCCGTCTATTTGACGGCGGCCCGTTTCATCAGCCGCTTCCTGACGACCTTCAAGCAGGCGCCGCGCAGCAAAAGAGGGCTGATCAATATCAATATTCCAGCCGTACCGGAAGCGGAAATCAAGGGCGTAAAGCTCTGCCAGCTTGGCGTTCGGCTCTACAATGACACTTTCGAGAAGCGCTCCGACCCCAATGGTCGAGACTATTACTGGTTATCCGGTCAGGCCATCGAAGACACCGAAGCAGAAGATTCCGATGTCTTTGCTGTCAATAGCGGCTATATCGCCGTCACTCCCGTGCTCTTCAACATGACCGATCTTGACCTGATGAACAGGCTCGACGAAAGCAAACAGCTTTCCACCTTGCTCAAATAAGCAGGGCTTAAGATGAAGTCTGAAGAAGTAAAAGCAAGTGCAGTACAAGATATGACCGCGGTATTGAGCAGCATTACCGCGGACAAAAACTGGCTCATGAAGGTCAGTATCGGCTCCACAGTCAGCTATATCGCCCTTGCTATTTTCCTGCTCAACCCATTGTTCGCCCCTGTTTCCGTAGTCATGGGCGGCATCACCGCCGGCTATCTTTTGCGGGTGATGCGCCAGACCATAAATGTGGTCGCAAGCAGGGATGAAACGGATGGTCCCCTGCCGGAGTGGAATCAGATACTCGATCTGATGATATCGGGAGTAAGCTGGCTTGCTTTCAGTCTTTTCTTCAGCTTCGGCGGCGTGATCCTGGCCTTTTCCCTCTTCACCCAGGGACTGCAAAGCCGCCACAGTCTGGTCATAGATCCTCATTTCACAAGCTGGGGCACCACCACTTATCTAGCCATTTACAGCTATTACGTGCTGACGAGTTTCTTCACAGCCCTCCTCATGGCCAATTTCGCCGAAGAAGAGAAGATGATGGCCGGCTTCGCCTGGCTGAAAGTAATAAAGAGAATCGCCAAAGCACCCGTGCTCATGGTCACCACCTGGCTGGCTTCCGCCACCCTGGTCTTCCTGTCCGCCACAGTGCCATCGCTCACCGTGATAGGCGTTATATTTGCACCTTTTCTCACCTTTCTGGCCCAGGTAATTCAAGCCAGAATGCTGGGCTTTGCCTGGCGAGCAGCAAGCTAAAGTCAGATCAAATAAATATCGGTCAGATAAATACCGGTCAACGGCTGACTATGGTCTTGACGCGACCTTCCGGCGTGAGCATAACCTTGGCCACATGGGCTCCCGGCGAGGGGCTGGGAGTCTCAACATAAGGATAGGCTCCGGGGGTGAGATTGGGAGTGCCGGTAAACTGCTTGAAGTAGACGGCAATCCAGTGAACGATCTTGCCTACCTCGGTCATGCCGCCTTGAGCACTGCGACCAACTCTTTTACCGACACCGTTCATATCATCGATAAACTCATTGACTGAACGGGGCAGTTTGAGAGAAATATTTTCGCCGGGCTTGAGGGCCTTCACTGAGCGCACCGAAGGGACCGATGCCGGCTTCGGTCTTCTTGCCTGCCACGGGCTTGCCGTGCTGAGCGGCACCGGCAGGCGCCGGTGTGACAACGATTTTGGCCTCCCCCAATCCGGGGATAGAGACTGCGATTTGCTTGCCCTGGTTTTTATCAGCCGCTTCGTTCTTTACAGCGGGCACCGCTTTTGCAGGAGCCGCCAGAGCGGACCCAGGGGCAAACAAAAAGGTGGAAGCCAGAAGAGTCACTATAAAGGAAGCAACGAATTCTTCATTTAATCTCATAAATCAGGTCCATGCCGCCTACAGTAAATTGCCGGGGGAAGGTCGATGTCCTTGGGGGCTTTCCATCAGATTCGGAGCGCCTTTGCTACAGTTCTCAGGAAAGAACCTTGCTCCCGCCAAATGTCAGATTATGTCATAGCTCAGAGCTAAGACAGAGAAGCCCCAGGTAATTTCTTGATAACCTTAGCAAAGCACCGCCGGCTGGGAAATCTTACACTTGGCAAGCATTAAAATTGTGTATTGGACTAAGAGAGCATATGGTAGGATTGATCTAACTCTGGAATCCCATGGCTGTTATCAGCCTTTCGATTGAGTGAGACTGCCTCTCAAATCGAAATAGAGTTGTCTCTGTTGCAGGCAGATTAAGAGACCAATTAGCACTTTGATAGACGATCCTGACAGTAGCAGCCAGACAGGTGATGAATCAGAAGAACCTCCCCAGGGGTGCAAGGCGAAACCTTTTGCGTGCCACCAGGAAGTTCAGCCAAAGGAGACAGGTTCAGAGTTAATCTGAGCCTTTATTGCTTTGTACCAAATTGCCTGGATACCAATACTGATTTTAATGAACGCCTTCTTCGTGGCGGCGGAAATGGGACTCGCCCGTGTCAGACGCACACGCATCGATCATCTGGCCGAAGGCGGCAATATGTTCGCCAAGAAGACTCAGATCTATTTAGAAGACCCAGAGAAGTTTATTTCGGCCTGCCAGCTTGGCATCACCATCGCCACCCTCTTACTGGGTGCGGCCGGCGAAGCGGCCCTGGCTGAAAACATTGCCGAACATGCCAAACACTTCGGCGAGCAAGCCGCCTGGGGTCACAAAACCATAGAGAGCCTGCGCTGGTTTTCATACGCCGCGGCATTTACTTTCACAGCTTATGTGCAAACCGTAGGCGGCGAACTGCTGCCCAAAATGCTCACTTACACCAGGGCTGAAACAGTCATTCTCTGGACGGTTTTGCCCATGCACTTCTGGTGCATTTTGACCTCGCCTTTCCTGAAGATCTTGAACGGCACCACAGCCATAATAGTTGCCCTTTTGAAAATCAAAGAACCGCCTTCGGCTCACACCGTTCACTCGGAAGAAGAGCTGAAGATGCTGGTTTCCGCCAGCCATGAAGAAGGTGTGCTGGAATCGGAACAGGAAGAGATGCTGCACTCGGTCTTCGATTTTGCCGACACCACGGCAAGCGAAGTGATGACGCCGCGTATCGACATGGTCTGCGTACCGGCTGAATCAACTGTCAAAGCTTTTGTAACCGAAGCCCTCAAGCATGGTCATTCCCGCCTGCCTGTCTACGATGAAGATGTAGACAACATTTTTGGCGTGGTGCACATTCGAGACGGCTTGCGAGCCCTCATCGAGCATAAAGAAAACGCTCATGTACGCGAATTTGCCAGAAAAGTATTGATTGTGCCGGAAAACAAAAACCTGAAAGACTTGCTGACCGAATTCAAACGCACCAAGACTCACATGGCCGTGGTCATGAACGAATACGGCGGCACTCAGGGCATCGTCACCCTCGAAGATCTCCTGGAAGAACTGGTGGGCGACATTGCCGATGAACACGAAATTGTAGAAGAATTCATCACCCAGCAAGAGGACGGCTCCTACTTAATCGATGCCAAACTCACCCTTGATGAAGCCAACGAAAAACTGGGGCTGAACATTGAAGATGAAGAGTTCAACACCATTGGTGGGCACGTCTTCGGACTTTTGGGGCGGGAACCGCAACCGGGAGATGCAGTCACCTCCGATCTCTGTGTAATCACCGTTGTAGAGTCGGATCGCCACCGCATTATCAAACTACGACTGGTCAAAACCGCACCCGATACAAACGAAAGCGAAACCACCCAGATTTTGACCCAGGTTAATGCCTCCATCAAGCCAGCCAATGGTCATAACCAGGAGGCCTCAGGCAGCCATAAATCAGTGGAGGCAAGCCACTAGCTAATGGCTTTTTCAATTACCAGGGAAGATCTCTACCGCCGGGCCATGGTGGTGAGAGCCAAGAAAAGACTGAGCCAAAATTTCCTTGTGGAACCAAGCATCCTTTCTATGATTGCCGACTCCATCAATGCCGATCCCGGTGACACCGTGGTGGAGATAGGACCAGGTCTCGGCTTTCTCACGGAGTTTCTGGTGCGCACCGGCGCCAGAGTTTTCGCCGTAGAACTGGACGAAGACATGGCTTTTCGCCTCAAGGATCTGGCCGCCGAATTTCCCAACCTGACTATTATCAGGCAAGACTTTCTGCACTTTGATCCCGAGAGCCTGAAAGCAAAAAATATCAAAGTGGTAGGCAATGTGCCCTATCAAATCACATCCCCAATTGTAGTGAGAGTGCTGGGCGAACTGGACGAGCCCGGTATCTGGCTTCCTTATGTGGAAAGTCTGACCATGACGGTACAACTGGAGTTGGCCAGGCGCCTGGTATCACCGCCCGGCAGCAAGGAGTACGGACAAATTACCATCCTGGCCGATTACTATGCCACCGCCAAAATGATCGGCAAGGTCGGCTCGGAACACTTCATTCCCCGCCCGGATGTGGAATCGGCAGTGGTGCAGCTGGTCAAACGGGACAGACCAAAAGTAACCGTAAAAGATGCATCGCTCTTGCGTCGGTTGGTCAAAGCCGGCTTCAAAGAGCGGCGCAAGATGATCAAGAACAATCTCGGCTTTACACACTTGAATCAGGAAGAATTGACTTCTCTGCTCATGGCCCACGGGATTTCACCGGCCGCCAGAGCGGAAGGACTCTCCCTGGATAAATTCGCCCAACTAGCCGATGCCCTCAAGGCCTATGCCCTGGATGAAAATGACTGAGAAAGTAGTAAAGGTAGAAGCCCCGGCCAAAGTCAACTTCACCCTTGAGCTGCTCGGACTCATGGAAGACGGCTACCACCGGGTAAAAACCTTGATGCAAACCGTCTCCTTGAGCGACACGCTTACATTCAAGATAAGCCCTGCCAGAGAACCCTACATCGAACTTAGCGTGGAAGGCAAACCGGCCAGCGACTTTCCCTTGAGCCAGGACAACTTGATCTGCAAGGCCGTCCGCCTCTTTCTAAGCAGCAATCTTGACCCTGAGAAAGCGGCCCCTGGCCCCCTTAAAATTTCGGTGCACGTGGAAAAACGTATACCGATAGGAGCAGGCACCGCCGGTGGCTCCGGCAATGCCGCAGCCGCCCTGCTTGCACTCAATGAATACTTTGACCGCCCCTTCAGCAGAGAAAGTCTTGCCGAGATGGGCAAAAAGCTCGGTGCCGACGTACCCTTTTCCCTTCTGGGCGGCACCATGGTCGGTCTTGGGCGCGGGGATGAACTACAAAGCATCGGTGCGGAAGAGAACTTCCAGCCTCTCTACCTGGTTCTAGCCAAGAGCCGCAACCTCAGTGTACCGACGGTCTGGGCCTATAAAACCTATGACGAATGTACTGAAGTTTTTGGACTTTCCGAACGCACTAAAGATCGCGGTATCACCGACGATGCCACGGCCTATGCCGCCGAAAAGCTGGCTGCTGGTGAAATAACGGATGCAATTAAAGTCTTCGGCAATGATTTCGAACAGGCCATCTTTCCTCACTACAAAGAGCTGAAAGCCATCAAACAACGGTTTATGCAAGAAGGGGCCCTCACCTCCCATATGACCGGCTCGGGACCAACGGTCTACGCCGTCTGCCGCACCCAGGAAGAAGCAGAAAAGCTGAAGCGCGACTATGAGGAAGGGGTATTGAGAGAAACCACCATTTCTTGTGCCGCCAAGTCAGACCCGGTAGATCTCTTTGTCTGTATGACCACACCTCATGGTGCCAGAATTCTAGACAACGAGAGTTAAACCGACTAAGCGGAGAATACCGGCAAATTTAAGGTTACGGCGGCGAGGAGAAAAGCCAGATGGGCCAGGTGAAGAAAACCACAAAGGCGAACACAAAAACGACCACTAAGGCAAGCGCAAAAGCGGTCGCAAAGGAAAGCGCAAGAGCAACCACAACGGCAAGCACTAAGACGACCACTAAGGCAAGCACTAAAGCGATCACAAAATCTACCGGTAAAGTGACTGGCAAAACTACCGGCAAGGCGACGGGCAAAACTACCGGTAAGGCGACCGGCGGACAAAAGAGCGCCACCCGGGGGGTCAGTAAGAAGGGCTCTCACAAAGCCACCAGGCAAGAAGCGGCCGCCATCATGAAAGGTTTGCTTGAGCTTTATCCTGATGCCTGCTGCGAACTGACCTACGATAGTGATTTTCAGCTGCTCACGGCGGTAATACTATCGGCCCAGTGTACGGACCAGCAGGTAAATAAGGTCACCAAAGCACTCTATGCAGAGTTTCCCGATGCCCGCTCCCTGGCCGAAGCCGACCTGGAGCGTGTCAAAACCTTGATTAAACCCACCGGCTATTACAATGCTAAGGCCAAGAACATTCAAGCCTGTGCCCAGATGCTGGTCACCAGATTCAATGGCAAAGTGCCCACCACGGTGGAAGAGCTGACCACCCTGCCCGGCGTCGGTCGCAAAACCGCAAATGTCGTCCTCGGCGTCATCCACAACATTCCGGGCTGGAGCGTGGATACCCATGTGCAGCGGCTTTCGAAACGCTTCAGTTTCACGAACGAAGAGGACCCGCTCAAAATCGAAAAGGACTTACAAGCCCTCTTTCCAGGGGAAGACTGGTCCAAACTTTCCATCACCATAATCTGGCACGGCAGAAGGCTTTGCTATGCCAGGAAACCGGCTTGCCACAATTGCCCCATCAACACGATCTGTCCGGCAAGCGAAGTTTGAGGCATAAGTCTTGGCGGCGGAAAGCCATAGAAGTTGAAGGATTTTAGAACATACTGCATTGCAATTTCAGCCAAAGCCTATACTGGGATCAGTACGACCTAAAGCCTGAAAGTGTAGCAACAGTGACAAACTTAGGCACGATAAAAACAATAGGAGTCCTACTGGCAGTATCCATTCCAGCAAAGCAAGTACTGCGTTCCATTTTTATCTTACAGGTCTTCCCGCTCCTCGCTGGCGTCACCTTCCATGGTTCCTTCTGGCAAGCTCTTCTCATTTCCCTTTCAGCCTTTGCCCTGCCCTTTCTCACCGCTTCGGCGGTGATGTGGTTTGTCATTGCGCGCTTGCTTCTCCTTAATCTACTGGTCAAACGTATCAATCCCATCTTCGCCGAAAAAGCCCAACTGTCCTTCTGGCTGAGAAGCAGCAAAGATTCGGAAGCAACCAAACTGAAGCTGGAAAATCGCAGCCCAATGGCGTCGGTCAAAAGCTCACTGGCGCCCAAGCGCTGCCTTATGACGGCAACCTACTACTTGCTGGTTCTGGCAACATTTGCCAAATTTGGTTCCTTCCTGCAGTTTTCATCATTGTCTGCTCTGGGCTCAGCCACTCTCGCCTGCACAGTCTTTGATATCGCCATGGCCTTAGTCACAGACCTGGTGTTCAGCTACTGGTACACAAGGAACTCAGACCAGGAAGCAGAAAAGCGCGCCTGCCAGGAAGCTCAGCCAGACAAGCAAGCCCCGACCTTCTTTGGACAAGCTCAAGCCTTTCAGGAAAAGAAAGAATTGAAGATAGCACCATACAATTTAGAGGTGCAGCTAAATCCCGCCAAAGCGGTAGCTTATATTGAGCGCGGGAAGGCGCTTTTGAGCGACGATGAAAACGTCTTGGCCTACAAAGACTTCTGCAAAGCAATCGAACTGGAAAAGGGTATGCCTCAAGCCTACCATCAGAAGGGTGAAGCACTGGCCAAAATGAAGATGCCTAATCTAGCCATCTTGGAACTCAAACAGGCTTGCCGCCTTTATGAAGGGCAGGGACTGGCAAAAGAATGGCAGCAAGCCGACTATCGCATCAAGGAACTGAAAAGTAGCCTGGCCACGTCAGACCTGGACAGCAAAGCGGCCATGATTCATACACAAGTGTTCTTCAAGCCGGAAACCATTGATGAAATCGAAAAGTTAAACCTGGAGAAAGCCAACAGGGAGCTTTCAAATGATGCCTTTAGCGCCTCCGCCTACCTGAAGCGGTCACAAGCGCTTCTGCAAGAGAAGAAGTATCAGGAAGCCATGGAAGACAGTACCAGAGCCCTGCAACTGAGAGCCGACTACGCTGAAGCCTTCAGAGTTCGCGCCGAGGCCCTCTATAACCTCAACCAGTTTGAAGAGGCTATCAAAGACTTCAACGAGAGCCTCAGCTTGAAACCAGCCGATGTCGACACGTTGAGGGCTCGCGCCCTCTGTAATTGCAGCCTCTATCGAGGCGAAGAAGCGCTCCAGGATATAAACTCAGCCATTGACTTGAGCGAAAGCAACGACCTGAAAATTGTCAGGGCTCTTATCTTCAAAGCTCTCTCTCGCAATCAAGAAGCCTTGAGCGATCTCAGTGAGTTTATAGCAAACCGCACTATGGCTGTAAAAGTCTGGGCGTGCATGCTCTTACCGATTGCCAGGGAAATATCCCATCAACTGAATATGACTCTGCCGGAAGCTTACCGTATGCGCAGTGAACTCTACGAAGAGATGGGGCAACGGCAGCTTGCCGAAAATGACCTGGCCCAAGCCCAGAAACTCGAACAAAAACTATCTAAAAAGCAGCCCCGCCTGAAGCTCTAGTGTGTCAATTAAAAGAACCAGGCGCGAGCGAAAATATTCAGAATTTCGCTCACTATTCCTTTGAAGAACATTGAAAGAAGCTTTTGCACGAAATTAGTTGGAATTTCGCTCACGCCCCTTTTTTATAAATTAGACCAGGAGCCTTACCTTAAATCAGAGGGAATTTCGTGAGCAATCGGGAAAATTGCTTTAGCAGTTCAGAATCACTAAGTTCATACTCATTGAGTTCAGATTTGCGCAGTCAAGAAGATTAAAAGGACCAGAAAATGCCGAGAAAAGGACTCTTCACCCAGGGATTCTGCGTGCTTACGGATAGGAATATCGACATGGAAGTAGTTAAAGCCGCTTTGGCTACCTATAACCCACGGTACGTAGAAGCTACGCCTGAATCAAACTGGCAGATGGGCGGAGAATTTCTCGTGCTTGACGGTCCTATACCGGGATTGATAGCCACGGTAGACATCGTCAACCGACAGTGGCCGGACGAAATGGGTAGCCCCCAGGAAGACCCTATGACATTTGGCGCCTGGACCATGGGCTTCTTTGGTCCCCTCACTTTCCCTGGTAATCTGGAAAGGGCAGTTCAACACTCGCCCAGACGGGAGAAAAACCAGACACTCAAGGACAAGCATCGAGGCTTCATAAGGTTAAAGAGCTGCTACAAAGTAGATGGACCGAACGATAGGCTAATCCCTGAAAACTACAAACCATTAGATGAAATACGCTTCCTGACAGACATAGCTGTCTCACTGATAAATATTCCCGGCTGCCTCTGCTACTTCAATCCGGGCGGTGAGATGATATTGGACAAGCAGACTCTGGTGGAATGGTTAGATGTGAGTGACAAACACAACTTGCCACCCATAGAAGTGTGGAGCAATATTCGTCTATTCACAATTGACAGCACCTGGTCGGTGATGGACACCATCGGAAACGAGCAGTTCGATCTACCCGACTTCGAGGCTTTCTTCAAAACCGCACAGTACGATGCTTCAAAAATCGATTTCTACTTGCGCAATATCACCTTGCACTTTCTAAACCCTGCCAGCAAGATACTCAAAGACGGCGACGGAATTGACGGGCCGGAAGGTAGAAAGTCAAACTGGAGGGTCCTTGTGTCTGAAACGGCTACGTCAACACCACCCAGAGATGTGGCTCGCCTGGTACCTGAGTCGGAGATCAAGAAACTAAAACAAGTCATGAAAGACTACTGGTAAGTCTCGAACTTTTGCTTTTGTATGCGCAACTGCTAAAACTGAGGATAGATGCAATCTTGAACAAGCCCGTGCGTATTGCCCTCATCTTCTACCCTCTCTGGTCGGTTTATGCCTTTTCATTGTTTCTTGCGGCAGTCAATTTCTTTATATCCACATTCTTTGGAATCAGCCTCTGCACCCTCCTGTCGGATGGTCTGATTCTGACTATGATTTGGCTGGCACTCATGGTAGGTTTGTGGTTCTGGCTATTATTGAATGACTCTCTAGACCAAAACTTCTGTGTGAAGCTTCCCCTATATTGGCTACTCGTCTTCATGTGTATGATGTCTTCGAGTACAGGCAGAAGTTTTGATGCCGCCTTTATGAGGGCAGCCGGCTACCACCCAGAGAATAGTGGATTTCAATCGCCGCCTTCTCACACCGGCAACTGATACCAGGGAATTCTTGCAGGTATACGGGTTTGCAGTATTCGGAGCAGCTGCGTGCGAGACTGATCATCGGGTAGCTGGTGCTTGGGTATGGCATAAATTCTCCCATCCACCACAAAAATATGATTTTCAGTATTTTCGAACCGGAAACCAAGTGACTTCCAGGGTACTACTTGCGTTAACTTGCTGGTTTTGATGGTTATCCCATCGTTATCAAAAACTATAACCTGTCGGTAGTCGTCGCGATAAAGCAGTTTAAGTTGTTTGACCCGTTGGAAATAGAGCACTATCATCCCAACAATGACAAATAGCACCAGACCCGGTGCACCGAAAGAAGGGTCGACTATGTTGCAGAAAGGAGCAGGAAGCATACTGGAGACAGTGGGAAGCAAGAAATCCAAAACCACTGCACACACTAGAGTAAGCGGTAAGAGCAGCCAGAAAACAAAATACCGCTCAAGTTTCAACAATTCTGCCAGGGTGTAAGAGCAGCTAACCTCAATTATGTCATCTGTACTCTGGATACCGGCTTTCGGCACATCAAGATCAACATCCTTAGAAGGCTCCGGAGCTTCCCCCTCATAAATGATCTCTACTTTCTTTCCTTTTAAGTAACTGAATTCCTTAATAGACTCGCGAATTTTGGTCCGCACCGCTCGCTCCTGGTCCCAGTCTACAAAGCTACGCTTGGGAATCGGATAGAGTACCTGGGTATTGTCGAGAAAGAAGAGTACTTCAGGAATATCAAAACCGCCGGCAATCTCACTCCACTCTAAGAAACGGGTCAAATTCAAGGCTCTCACAAGTATTCCGTTTTCCTGTATCTCATAAGTAATCGGCGAACTGTAGATTGCATTAGAGTCGAAGAGGGTGTCTTCTCGTTCAGCGGTCAGAAAGGACCTGGCGAGCAAAATAGGACCCACAAGCACTGTTCCACCGACGAAAAAACCTACGACCACACAAAGGGCAGTGGGCAAATGTAGTCCTTGCAAGAAGGAGGCCGTCATGCCGCCTGCCGGAATGAATAGTATTAGAGAGAAGGCAACAACCCCCACCATTGTCTGGAGTCCGGAGAGTGCCAGTTCTTTCTCCAGACGATAACGCCAGTGAGCCTCATTTACCTCTTCTCTGGAAGGTAGGGTGGTAATTTTGAAAGTGCTCATCAGGAACCTCAATACCTTAATCTGAATGCCTTCATTTTAGGCCACGCTTCGGCAGCCTCGATTTATCAGCCGGTGGGTTAACCTGGCAATCGCCCGGGGTAAGATAGATCTGCCGGGGCGAACCGCCTCGGGCAGGGAGAGAACCCATGAGTGAAGAAAATACGGCCGACATGAGCAATCAGGCGCCGGCACCTGTTCCCAGGCTGGGCTTTGTCGACAACGTCAAGGAGGCCTTTCGGCACATTAGCAGGTCGGTCAAGGCCCAGCGCGGCAGAATCCGCAGTGCAGACTATCTGTCCATATTCCTGGTACCGGTAACCTGTATCGCCCTCATGGCCGCCTCGTTTTGCGCCAGTTGGTCAAGGCTGATTGTCTCTCTCATCGCCCTCTGCTCGGTACTCTTTTATGTGCTGGCCCGCATCGGCATTATGCGCACCCTCAACGAAAGACAGGCGGCCTTGATCTGGCATATTCTCATGGCCACCTTCTTGATGGGCATAACCTTTGCCTTTGTCTTTCTGGAAATTCTCAACTCACTCTAGCCCAAGTTACTTCTATTTAGTAGCTTTTGGCGGAGCATCCTTGAGCGGCTTAGCAGCCGTAAGAGAATCCACCGTAGGCAGACCTATGGCATGCACCAGATGTACCTGAGCCAGGTTGAAATCTATGAGGGCATTGGCTTTGTCTATCAATGAATTGGTGTAGTCGTGCTGGGCGTTGATCACATCCAAATAGGTGCCTACCCCTTCTTGAAAGCGAAGTTCCGCCAGACGCAAGCCTTCCTGGGCGTATTTGACGGCATCGGTGGTTTCTAAAATGAGATTCTCCGCGCTCATGCTCGAAAGGTAAGCATCCCGAACCTGCTTGGTAATGCGCTCCAGTTCTCTCTGAAATTCCAATTGCGCCTGCCTGGCCACATACTGCGAAGCTCGCACCTGGGCCACTTCCTGCATGCCCAGACCGCCGAGGTTCCAGTTTACGCCCACACCGATGGTGAATAGTGAGCGGGTGGTGTAGTGGGGCGAGCCGGTACTGTTCGAACTGGGAGCAGCCAGGGGCAAGCCGGCGCTCGATGATACGGCACCGGCACTGAGACCATTGGAACTGAGGGTGGTCTGCTGATTGCTGGCGCCGGAAAGGGGTGAATTGACAGCCCGGGAACCGGTTCCAATCACCGTACCGGTCACTGCCACAGCCGGCAGAAGGGCCGAACGAGCCACTTTCACTGCGTCTTTGGCCGCCATTCTCAGCTCATCATATTTTTTCAGCTCCGGCCTTCTATCGATAGCTATTTTGAGCAGGTCTCCGGGTTTCAGATTGGCGTCCACCAGGCGGTGCTTCGAAACCATGCGAGCACCAACGGAATAATCGACTCCGGTGTCGGCATTCAATACCGTAGCCAGTTTTACCGCATGTTTGCGGCGCTCCACCTGCTGTTTGATTAGATGCTGGCGGTCTGCGGAAAGCTGATATTTAGCTTGCAATACATCAAGCTGTGTGTTGACGCCGTTGTCGAAAAGATCCTGGTTGACCAGAAGCAACGCCCTTGAAACCTCTACGGCCTTGATGCGAATCTGCAAAAGCACGTCCGAACGCACCAGGTTGTAGTAATCATCGGCGGTATCAAGCAAAATATCGTTGACGGTACCTTTCAGATGGGCACGTGCCGCTTTGTAATTGTGCTTATCTTGCAGAGCCGTATAGAGTATGCCGCCGCCCTTGAAAAGATACTGATTGAAACCCGCCGCCGAACTGAAAAACGGATTGGCGATGGGAATGGCCAATCCGGCAGGTGAAACATAATTACCTTTGATACCTTGAAAGCTCAAGGTATTGGTCAGCGAAGGGAGAAAACCGCTGAGGGCACCGTAGTAGATCCACTTTTCCTTCTGCGCCTCTGCCTGAGAGACCTTGATAGGCAGGTTCTGCATGAGCGACTGCTGCAACACGCCACGCAAACTTATCTCCTGCGAGGAAGCCGCATCCAGTTGATAGGGATTGGTGGTTTGCGTGAGAGTGATAAGCGATTTCAAAAGGGGAGGTTTAACCAGAACGTTCTCGCCGTCCACGAAAATACTGCCGGTGGAATTGCTCACCTCCCGGGAGAGGTCGTCGATGGTGGCGCGACGGCTCTCATTTTCATTGCTTATTCCACGCAATTTCGGCATTTCGCCTTCCACAACTGTGGACATGCCGGGCGCTTTCTCTCCCGCCGGCACCGGCGACATAGTCGGCACCACATCAGGCAATTTAGTCGGCGAGCTAGAGCTGGAAGAATTAGCGACGGAGCCTGACCGACTGTTATTGCTTTGAGCCAATCTCAAGGTCTTTCCATGCACTGGCGCCGAAAGATAACCGGCAAAGAGAAGCAGGCAGGTAAGCTTGGTTGTTAAGAATCGGATTGGTGATGGGCTCAAGTTGGTAATCGGCTCAAGGACGAAAAACTTCTGTCGCATTGGTAAATTAGCTATAGGTTCAAAACAATAGCGCACAGAGGGGCTAGCTGTCTGCCTCGCTGTCAAGAGAAGACGGGTGTGCGAAGTCCCCTGTGATTGGGGCATATAGAGGCTATATTCAAAACAAGCGCAAGACCACGGCTCAAGCGGGCGAACCAAACGGGCAAGCTCATGCCAGGAGAAACATGAAAGGAAAAGTAAGAAAGCTTGCCGCCCAAAAGTGGGCGCAGGAAAAGTTGGCTGAGAACAAGTCCGCCGCTAAGAAAGTAGTAAAACAACAACTGGCCAGAGGCAGCGCCGCAGCCCAAAAACTCTCCGAAAGCGAACTTGCCGCCCGGGCAAAGTTCATGAACGAGATGCACGGCACACTGCTGCAGAACGCTCCCTATCTCTCGGGCAATGCCAGCTGGGCTTACGAACTTTCCTTTTTGACAAGTTATAGCGTGGCAAGAGTAAAAGGCATAGTGAGAGTCAGGCGCGGCAAAAGTCAAGAGAACACTCCGGCACCGCCTCGAAAGCCGCAACCGGATCCTGCAAATCCAGACCAATAGCAGTTGAAGACGACGACTGGGTGGGCAAAAGTAGCGCCTTGCCACGCCTTGCCGCTCCTTGCCACGCCTTGCCGCTCCTTTCCGCTCCGCTCCCATCCGCCCCTTTACACGCCACCGCCCACAGTGACTTCCGCTGCTTTTAAGGTGGGAAAATTTCTGCATGATAAACTAGCAGGTCGATTGATACTACACATTTCCAGTAAGGAACAGCTATGTTGTACTTTGCGCCGGTTCACAAGTGCTCAGTTGAGAGGCACAGGTTCACGCTCAAAAATGCATTCAATTTAGTCGCCTGCCTGTTGGCATCCACGCTAATGATGCCTTCAGTCGGAGCTGCGGAAGACAAGAAGACTACAACTGAATCGGTTAAGGCAACCAGAGCCGGTAAATTGGCAGCCAAGCCGAAAAAAGCGGAGCAAAGCAAAAGCGCTGATGAAGAAGCGCAGGTCAAGCAACAACTAGCAGCTCTCAAACAAGCACTGGCTGACGGCGACGCTGCAAAAACCGCCTCTATGTGGACGGAAGACGGCACCTACACTAGCTATCAAGGTGAAGTCTTCAAAGGCAACAAAGAAATTCTCGCCCGCTTCACCGATCTGATGAGCCAGGAAGGAAAACCCCTGGTTTACTTTGCCCTGGAAGGGGTGAAAAAGTTAGCCCCCGGTGCCGCTCTAGCAGAGGGTATCGTGCACCGCATGGGCGTGCCTTCCGCCTTCAGTGCTGAAACCCGCTTCTCTATCGTCTTCGTCAAACAAGGCGGCAACTGGCTTATTAAGAGTGCGTCCGAGACTCCCTATACAGCGCCGGTGAGCAAAACAAGTCCACTCAGCGAACTGTCCTGGTTGGTCGGAGACTGGGCAGCAAAGGGCAAAGTCGGTTCCATCATGATGAAAGTGGATTGGGCGGCAAACAAGAACTTCCTCATTTGTACATACTTCACCAAGCAGAATGACGGCACGCCGATTCCGGAAAGCCGCCAGGTGATAGGCTGGGACCCGCGCAGCCAGAGTCCGATTTCATGGCATTTCGATGCGCGCGGCGGCTTCGGTTTCGGTCAGTGGAATAAACGCAGCGCCAATAAATGGTTGGTGCAGGCAAGCGGAGTCGACACGGACGGCAGCGAGACGGAAGCAACCAATGTCTTGTCTATAGACGGCAAAGATTCCTTCAGCTGGCAATCTATTGATCGCACCATTAACGGTGAAGCCCTCAGCGACACAGCTGCACTGCAGGTACAGCGCCTCTCTAAGTAACTACTCATCGAAAAGAACAAATTCGCTGTTCATTTTTTACACATTCCCTCGATTTACCGATTAAGGATCGACAAGTGAAAAGCATTACTTCAAGAACAATCGCCGCTCTGAGCCTCTCTCTCCTTCTGGTCATGCCGGCAGTGGCACGCGGCGGCGGCTTTGGCGGTGGCGGATTCGGCGGCGGCGGCGGTCGTGGTTTCGGCGGCGGCGGCTTCGGTGGCGGCGGCAGAGACTTTGGCGGTTTCGGCGGCGGCGGTGGTCGCAGTTTCGGCGGCTTTGGCGGCGGCGGTAGAGATTTCGGCGGCGGCAGCTTCGGCGGTGGCGGTAGAGACTTCGGCGGCGGCAGCTTCGGCGGTGGCGGTAGAGACTTCGGCGGCGGCAGCTTCGGCGGTGGCGGTAGAGATTTCGGCGGCGGCAATGCCGGCGGTCGCGGTTTCGGCAACGGAAATTTGGGCGGTGGTGTCAGCACTCGCCCCGTTGACGGCGGCATCGGCGGCAGACAGCCTTTCGCCGGTCATCTTCCTACCGACGGCGGCTTCGGTGGTCTGGCCGGCGCAGGCAATCGCCCCAACCGTCCAAACAACATCGATAGAAATCAGCTCAACAATCAGGGCGACAAAATAAGAAACAACTTCAACAACGATACTTTCAATCGCAACAACTACAACAACGTCAACGTCAATCGCAATGCCTACGGTGGCTACGGGCGATATGGCGGCTGGGGCGGCCACGCCTACGCCAACGGCTGGGCCCATGGCTGGGCAGCCAATAACTGGTACCACGGCAACTGGGGCTATCCCGGCGGCTGGTACTGCCCGGGCTGGTCATCGGCAGCCGCCTGGACCTGCATGGGCGTATCAACTCTCACAACCTTCCTTGGTCTGGGCATGATGGGCATGGCCCTGGATGATAAAAATCAGCCCAGTACAACCAATATCACCTACCAGGGCGACAACGTTTATATGAACGGGCAACCCCTCGGCACTTCCCAAGAGTACTACCAGCAGGCGCAGCAACTAGCCAGCCAGGCTTATTCCCAGGGTTACAGCGATGCCCTGCAAAACGGCGGCGGCAGCACTGACGGAAATTACGACTACGATCCCGCCAACGGTGCAAGCCCCCAGGCTACAGCCGCCCAGGGCGAGTGGCAACCCCTCGGAGTTTTTGCACTGGCAGAGCCTGGTCAAACCAGCTCCAATATGCTCTTGCAGCTGGCCATCAACAAAGACGGCATCGTCAGAGGCAATTACCTGAACCAACTGACAAATGAAACTTCCCAGGTTTACGGAGCCCTCGACAAGAAAACCAAGCGCGTCTCCTGGACCATCGGTCAGAACAATCAGACCGTCTTCGATTCCACTCTTGCCGATATGGTCAAGGATGACAGCCAGGTACTGGTACACTACGGACCGACCAACACACAGACCATGGCTTTGATCAGGCTACCCCAGCCCAAAGACGCCGACCAATCGCAGCCCCCCAGTAACGGTTAATGTCGCTGTTAAGAGGCTTGCACCATTTACGTAACCCTCTTTTTTGCGGATTACCCGAACAAAGGGCGGTGAATCCATGTGGATAGTTGAACTGGCACTACGTAAAGGTCATACCTTCGTAGTGCTGGCTATCACTATCTTCTTGTTCGGGGCTATCTCCATCGCCAGAATGGCCGTGGACATCTTTCCGGTAATTAACACACCGGTAGTCAGTTGCGTCTGGACCTATGCCGGTATGTCTCCCTACAATATGGAGAACCTGGTCACCACGGTGACGGAGCGTGCGCTCACTTCCACAATAAACGGCATCGACCGCATGGAGTCAAATAGTCTTTCAGGAATGGCCATCATCAAGGTCTACCTGCGCAAAGGCACTCCCATCGGTGAAGCAGTAGCCATGGTCTCTTCGGTGGGAACGGCCATTCTGAGACAATTGCCGCGCGGTATAAGCGCGCCCTTTGTTACCCAATCCAGCGCCACCGATGTACCGGTGATGCAGCTTGGCATTCATAGCCGCACCATACCGGAAGAAAAGCTCTTTGACATAGCCAACAACTTGATACGCACCCAGCTCGCCACCGTACACGGTGCCATCACGCCTTTCCCATACGGCGGCAAATACCGCCAGGTGATGATCGATCTCGATCCCAAAGCCCTTCGGGCCCAGGCGCTTTCAGCCTACGATGTGATGAAGGCCGTGAACGACCAATCAATTGTGGCGCCCACCGGCACAATGAAGGTAGGACCATTTGAATACTGTGTGGTCCTGAACAATATCCCTGACCAGATAGCCAAACTAAACAGCATTCCGGTAAAGACTGCAATCGCTCAAAATCAGATTGGCGCGGTTATCTTTCTCAAAGACGTAGCCAATGTGCATGACGGCTATCAGCCCCAGCTCAATATAGTAAATCTGAACGGCAAGCGCGGCGTGCTCTTCAATATATTGAAAAGCGGTGATGCTTCCACCCTGACGGTGGTGCAAGGCGTTAAAGAAATGCTGCCGAGACTGAGAGCCATGGTACCGAAAGAATGCCATATCGACGTTATCACCGACCAGTCTCTCTTTGTGAAAGATTGCGTCAGCGAAGTAGTAAGAGAAGCGATAACGGCTGCTTTGCTGACGGCGCTGATGATGCTTGCCCTGCTCGGTAGCTGGCGTTCGACTCTTATTGTGGCCACGTCCATTCCCCTGGCTATTCTTGCCGCCATCATCGGGCTCAATGTGGCCGGTCAAACCATCAATTCCATGACCCTGGGGGGACTGGCTCTGGCTGTGGGTATGCTCGTGGACGACGCCACCGTGGAGGTGGAAAACGTTCACCGCAACATGGCCATGGGCAAGGACGTAGAGACGGCCATTCTCGATGGAGCCAGGCAGGTCGCCCTACCGGCCCTGGTTTCTACCTTATCAATTTGCATAGTCTTCGTGCCTCTCATCTTCCTGACCGAGCCAAGCCGTTCCTTATTTGTGCCTCTCGGGCTCTCCGTCACCTTTGCCATGCTGGCCTCTTACGGGCTTTCCCGCACCATCGTGCCCCTCATGTCTAAGACCCTTCTAGCCGGTGAGAGCCATGGTCACAGCAATGCGCAAGACAAGAAAGAGACCAATCTCTTTGCCTTGATTGTGGGCTTTGTTGACAAAATCTTTGAAGCCGTAAGGCTTTTCTACCGCGGGCTCCTGGATAAAGTGCTCGATCATCCGCTTATTAGCATTGCCTCCTTTCTGGCAGTTTATGCAGCCTTGCTGTCGCTCATACCGCTCATCGGTCAAGATTATTTCCCGGCTATCGATGGCGGGCAGTTGCGAATGCATGTGGCTGCCCATGCCGGCACCAGAGTGGAAGTTACCGAACACATTTTCAAGCAAGTGGAAAAGGCCGTCAAAGAAGTCATTCCCGAAGATGAGATTGCCTCTATATCGGATAACATCGGACTGCCCTGCTCAGGAATAAACTATGCCTATTCAGACAGTCAAACCGCCTCGGAAGCCGACGGCGAGATACTGATATCTTTGAAGGAAGAACGGTCCCATGATACTGAGTATTATCAAAAGCAAATACGCAAGCTGATGCGTAGCCGCTTTCCCGATTTGACTTTCTACTTCCAACCCGGTGATATAGTCACCCAGATACTCAATGCCGGACTGCCTGCCCCCATCGACATCAAAGTAATCGGCTACAACAAGAACAACTACCAGCTGGCCAAAGACATCAAGCGAAAAATAGAGAAGGTTCCGGGAGCCGTAGATATTTGCCTGCATCAAATTACTGACGGTCCGCACCTGAGGTGGACGGTGAACCGCACCTTTGCACAAGAAGCGGGAGTGACTCAGGCCGATGTTTCCAACTCCTTCTTGATTAACTTGAGCAACAGTTTTCAAACCAATCCCAACTTCTGGGTGAACCAGAAGACCGGCATCAGTTACAACCTGGCGGTACAGACTCAGCAAAGAGACCTGGCCACCATGAATAATATCGGGCTCACCCAGATAACAGGCGGCACCACCGGTATTAATCCCTCCGTCAGCGGCGACCCTCAGCCCAGCAGCGGTCTTAAACAGGGCGATAGCCCCAGACGTGGGCAGCTCTTAATGAATCTGGCTACCTTTGAACGGGCACGCACCCCCCTGGTAATCAATCATATAAACGTACAGCCGGTTTACGACATCTATGCCGCTTGCCAGGATAGAGATCTGGGCGGTGTCTCCCAGGATATCGCCAGGATTCTGGAAGAAGTGAAAAAGAACCTGCCCCGGGGAGCGAAAGTGGTGATGATGGGTCAGGTCTTGAGTATGAATCTGGCCTTTCTGGCACTGCTCTTGGGTCTGGTCTTTGCCCTGGTGCTGGTATATCTCTTACTTGTAATCAACTTCCAGAGCTGGAGTGATCCTCTGATCATCCTGATGGCCATACCCGGTGCCCTCTCCGGCATTGTGCTCAGTCTTTTCCTCACCCAGACAACTTTTTCCATTCCTGCACTCATGGGCACCATTATGACCATGGGTGTGGCCTCGGCCAACTCCATTTTGATGGTAACCTTCGCCCGGGGGGAACTGGAAGAAACTAAGGACGCCAGGCTGGCGGCCCTGAACGCCGGTTTCGAGCGCTTCCGCCCGGTTATAATGACGGCTTCCGCTATGATCATCGGCATGATTCCCATGGCTTTAGGTGGCGGCGAAGGGGGCTCCCAGAATGCTCCCATAGGCAGAGCGGTCATTGGTGGTCTTTCCGTTGCCACCATTTCCACTTTGTTTTTTGTTCCGCTCATATTCTATATTTTGCGCCGCAAGGGAGGTGGTAAGTAATGTGGATAGTGGAAATGGCTTTGAAGAGGGCCCATACGTTTATCGTTATGGCTCTGGCCATTCTAATTTTCGGCATACTTTCCATCCGCCAGATGGCTGTGGATATTTTCCCCATCATCGACGTGCCCATAGTCAGTGCCGTCTATACTTTCACGGGCATGTCGCCCTATAACATCGAAAACCTGATTACCACGGTCACTGAGCGTTGGCTCACCTCCACCGTAAACGGCATCGAAAAGATAGAGTCTACCTCTCTTTCCGGCATGAGCATCATCAAGGTCTACCTGCACAAAGGCACCGACATTGGTGAAGCGGTGGCCATGGTGACGGCCATGGGCTCGGCGGTGCTCGAATACCTGCCGCCCAGTATTACACCGCCCTTTGTCACCGTATCCAGCGCCACCGATGTACCTGTAATTCAGCTTGGCATCGGCTCCAAAACCCTTTCTGAAGCCGAATTGTTCGACATTGCCAATAACTTCGTGAGAAACCAGCTCGCCACCATCCAGGGTGCCACCATTCCCTTCCCATACGGCGGCAAGTACCGTCAGGTCATGGTTGATCTCGACCCGCAAGCCCTGGTAGCCACCGGCGTATCGGCCAACGATGTGGTGACGGCCATGAACTCCCAGAGCATCATCGCCCCGTCTGGTACGGCCAAATTGGGTCCCTATGAATACATCATGACCCTCAACAACATCCCCGAGAAAATCGATGAGCTGAATCATATTCCGGTCAAGTCTGTAAAGGGAGCGGTAGTCTTTCTCAAAGATGTGGCCAATGTGCATGATGGATATCAGCCGCAGCTCAATATTGTCAACCAGGACGGTCGCCGGGCCGTGCTCTTCAATATTTTGAAAAACGGCACTGCTTCGACACTTTCTGTGGTTGAACGGATCAAGAAAGCGCTACCCGATATTCAGAAGATTGTGCCGCCGGCCTGTGTCATCTCGGTGCTCACCGACCAGTCGGTCTTTGTGCGTGAATGTGTAGCCGATGTGGTGCGAGAAGCCGTGACAGCCGCCGGTCTGACGGCTCTTATGATGCTGGCCCTGCTCGGGAGCTGGCGTTCCACTCTTATCGTCGCCACCTCCATTCCTCTAGCCATGCTCTGCTCCGTCATCGGACTGCATATGTGCGGGCAGACAATCAATTCCATGACTCTTGGTGGTCTGGCTCTGGCAGTAGGTATGCTGGTGGACGATGCCACGGTGGAAGTGGAAAACGTACACCGCAATATGGCCATGGGCAAAGACATCGTCAAAGCCATCCTCGATGGTGCCGCTCAGGTGGCTATGCCGGCTCTGGTTTCGACGCTCTCTATCTGCATAGTTTTTGTGCCGGTGGTCTTCCTCACCGAACCATCCCGCTCCCTCTTTGTGCCGCTGGGCATGGCCGTGGCCTTCGCCATGCTGGCCTCCTACGGACTCTCCCGCACCATAGTCCCCCTCATGTCCAAGAACCTGCTGGCCCATGAGCATGAACACGGCAGCACCCCGAAGGAGCCGAAAGGTCTCATGGCCGTCTTCTCAGCCATTCACAAAGTCATCGACGGCGGCTTCGAATGGCTCCGGGGCATCTACAAACATACTCTTGATCAAGCCCTCACCCATCCCTTCCTGGCCATAGGAGGTTTTCTCACTTTCTACGGCTGCTCCATGACTTTGTTGCCCATCATCGGTCAGGATTTCTTCCCGGCTATCGATGCCGGACAGTTGCGCCTGCACGTCAATTGCCGTCCGGGCACAAGGGTAGAGGAAACCGAACGCATCTTCAAAGAGATAGAGCGGGCAATTGGCACCGTCGTGCCCAAAGACGAAATTCTCATCATCACCGACAATATCGGCATGCCTGTAAGCGGCGTCAACTATGCCTTTTCCGACAGCCAGACCATCAGTGAAGCCGACGGCGAAATTCTGGTCACACTGAAGGAAGAGCGCAGTAAGCCCACCGGCCAGTATCAAAAAGAAATACGAGCTATGTTGACGGCCCGCTTTCCCCAGGTGAGCTACTATTTTCAGCCCGCCGATATCGTCACGCAAATATTGAATGCCGGACTGCCCGCCCCCATCGACATTCGCATCACCGGTCTGGACGTGGCTAAAAATTACGACATCGCCCAGAGACTAAAGCGTGACGTAGAAAAAGTAAGAGGCGCCGTTGACGTATGCATGCACCAGGTGGTAAACGCACCACAATTTGTATTTGAAGTTGACCGCACCCGAGCCAACGAAATGGGTCTCACCCAGCGGGATGTCTCCAATTCCTTCCTGGTCACATTGAGCTCAAGCTTTCAGACAGCCCCGAATTTCTGGCTCAACATCAAAAACGGCGTCAACTATAACCTGGCGGCGCAGACGCCGCAGTACAAAATCGACAGCCTCGATGCTATGAAAGTGACTGCCCTCACATCCAAGACCACAAGTAAGAAACAGCAGCCGCCGCTTCTTACAAACGTAGCCACCGTCAGTCGGGCAGCTACCCCGGCAGTGGTGAACCACCTCAACGCGCAGCCGGTCTTTGACATCTATGCGGCCTGCCAGGACCGCGACCTGGGGGGCGTCTCCAAAGACATTGAAAAGATCATGGATAAGTATCGACCGGAGTTGCCACAAGCCAGCCAGTTGACCATGGGCGGACAGGTCTTGAGCATGAAATCGGCATTTGCCGCCCTCATTTTTGGTCTGGTGTTTGCTTTGCTTCTGGTCTATTTGCTTCTGGTGGTCAACTTCCAGAGCTGGAGCGACCCCGTTATCATTCTTATGGCCACACCTGGTGCCCTCTCGGGAATACTCTGGAGCCTCTTTGTTACCCAGACAACCTTCTCCATTCCCGCCCTCATGGGTACCATCATGACCGTAGGCGTGGCTTCCGCCAACTCTATATTGATGGTCACCTTTGCCAATGAACAATTCCACGAAGGCAAAGACGGACGATCTGCTGCACTGGAAGCAGGCTTCGAGCGCTTCCGCCCGGTAATGATGACGGCAACAGCCATGATCATCGGCATGATACCCATGGCCATAGGAGCCGGGCAGGGGGGCTCCCAGAACGCCCCCATCGGACGAGCCGTAATTGGCGGGCTGACGGTGGCAACCTTTTCGACCCTCTTCTTCGTTCCTCTTGTCTTCAGTCTTTTAAGAAAGGGCAAAGCCAAGGATAATAAAGCAACGGAGCCGGTTCACAATCAGGACCACAAGCAAACAGATACTAATCAAGAGACGAACCATGACTGAAGGCTCACCAAAAGACAGAAAACACCGCAGTCTCCACGTGGGGCTCGGCAAGTGCGGGCTCACCTCATTAGTGCACTCGGAACGGCAAAGGCGCAGCCGGTCAGGCATGGGCAAGCTGATTGTTGTAGTGATAATAGTTCTGATTATCGCCGGCGTTTTGCTGGTGGTAGGTTTTCTGCCCCGCCTGGAGCGCAAAAAAGAGCTCGACAAAATGCATGCCGAAACCACCGGCGCCGTGCCCATTGTGCGCACCATCATCGCCAGACCGGCAAGAGAAACCGAATCATTGACCCTACCGGGCAACATAGGCGCCATTCAATACACCACTATTTATGCAAGGGTAGACGGCTACCTGCGCGACCGTATGGTTGATATCGGCGATCACGTAAGAGCCGGTCAGTTACTGGCTATCATCGACACTCCAACAATTGACGAATCACTGGCCCAGGTGAGAGCCGACCTGGTCAGAGCCAGAGCCGGAGTAGACAAAGCCAATGCAGAACTTAAGGAAGCTATCGCCAAGCAAGCCACAGCCCAGGCAGAAGTAGAAAAGGGGAAAGGTAACGTGGACTATGCCACTGTTACTGCCACCCGCTGGCAAAACCTCTGCACAAGAGGTGCTGTCAGTCAGCAAAGTCGGGATGAAAAAGTCAGGTTATTGGAAGCCACCACGGCCGACTTGAAGGCCGATCATGCCAACCTGAAAGCCGCCGAAGCCCAGGTGGTGGCAGCACGTTCGCAGGTGGATGAAGCCAGGGCCAATGTCAAAGCCAAGGAAGCGGAAGTGAAAAAGCTGGAAGCTGAGCAAGGCTTTCAAAAGGTTCTAGCTCCCTTCGACGGCATCATCACCCTCAGGAAAGTCGATCCGGGCGCTCTCATAACAAAAGGCAGTATGTCCGACAGTCTTGAACTCTTTCAGATGGCTAAGATAGATCGCCTGCGTATCTACGTGAATGCACCGCAGAGAGTGGCACGTTATTTAAAACAAGGCGTCCAGGCTAAAATCAACGTACCGGAATTTCCAGAGCGAAACTTCATAGGCATTGTCACCAATGTAAGCGGTGCCCTTGATCCCAATACGCGCACCAGACAAACCGAGATTCAAATTCCAAACGCCGATCATGCCCTTCTACCAGGCATGTATGGCGAGGTCAATTTAACCGGTGTGCGGGAAGAAAAATGGATTAGAGTACCGGGCACCACCCTGGTAACAAAACCGGAAGGCCAGTTCCTGCTTCTGGCAGTAGATGGCAAGGCGCACTATCAACCCATCACCATCGGTCGTGATTTCGGCGACGAAGTAGAAGTAAGGGTGGGGCTTTCAGGCAACGAACACGTAGCAGTCAGCCCCAGCGACGATATCATTGAAGGGGAACCGGTAAAGGAAGAGCAGTTGCCAGAGCCAGTTTTAAAGGCTGGTGCTCCCTGAAAAGCAGCAACCCACAGGTCTGAATGAATCGCAAAGACTTATATGGTTCAGCCGCTAAAGCAGCAACCCACATGTCTCGAGCGCACTTCATTCCAAAAGCACTAAACTCATGCAACCGGAAATATTAATTCTGCTTGACGGCTACAACCTGGATAGAGCGAGCGTTTCATTTATGAAAAAGTCCCGAAACGCTGATGTAACATTTCGCAAAATCACTATTGTTACAATTGCAGCGATTCCGCAGAAGAACTACCCAAGCCGTCCCTGACAGCAATTTCAATACTTTCTAGTGGCGGGCAGATTCGCATTGGATATTGGCTGCAAATACTCGACTAAGCATCTCAAGCCTCAATTTCTTCTTCTCCGGCTCGAATTTCTAACATTCCCAGCGGCGGTAGCCCTGTTTTTAGCCAGGGCTGAAATTTGCCGGGAAGTAATATTCCCTATGGCGAATGGCACCGCGGCCAGTTTCCACAGAGGTCCGCCGCCACTTGCAGGGACACCAGAACTTCAGTCAACGCCTTCTGCAATGCTGGTTTCAGCGCCCTCTTGTAGAAGCATTGAAATATGTTGTGAGCAATCATGCAAAGCAAGAGGAAGTTGCGAATGGCTCCTGGACTATGTTTGTAGATATGGTCGCTGCACCAGTGGTTGGAGAGTTCGTTAAAGCCCTGGTTTTCTATGTTCCATCGGGCATGGCCAAGGGCATGTACTGTTCTCGTACCAGCCCTTATGCTCGGCAGAGAAGTAATCCACATCCAGGTGTTTGTTTTGATGTGCAGGGAAGAATCAAGCTGAGCCTTGATTCTGGTGGACTCTTCGGATTTGACAATGCGCAATGCGCTAGAGACATCCGGCATGCGAAAGTTTCCTTCATCCCAGCAGGAGTATGAGCTGGAGCCACTTTCGAAGCTCACAGCCGGTTCGCAATTGGCGAAAGCAAAGTCGGCTTGCTGGTAGATATTGGTGCGCTCATCTTTCAAAACCGTGATTACATGCTTGCCCGAGTCGAGGATCTTGTTAATGAAAGGGGCATTGGTGTAGAGCGCGTCACCAAGCACCACATCAAATGCACGGGGATAGTCCCTCACTACTCGCTCATACAGTCGCTTGGCCGCAGTCAACTCACCTTCTCCAGGCCGTTGCTCTTCCATGTCTACCAGAAACGAGAAATTGTCGAAAATCAGTTGAGCTGTAACATTACGGTGGTAGTACTGAATCTTGCCGTCGATATCGCGCTCAAGACAGCCCTGGCAGCGCTGATTGTAGGTGCAGTGAGATTCATGACCATCAAGAGCAAGCGCGATCAGACCGTGAGAAGGTGCCACGAGTTGCTTGTTTCTCTTCATGGAAGTGTAGAGCATCTTCTGGGAAGCGCGCAGAGAGCCATCATCGAGAACATCCACAACACGTCCGATGGTATCGGCACTGACTGAGCGGGCCGGTAGTTTCTTCCAGGCGGGAAGATGATTGAGCTTCTCCAGAGCATTGAGGCTGCCGAGGCGGGCGAAGAACATATCAAGCACGGCCGTCACCACATCAGCGGTTGGCACGTGGGACCAGCGGCGGAGGTCTCGAACACCGGTGACAAGCTCGCCAAAATGCAGTTGCTTGTCTGCGTAGCGCAGCAATCGCTCAAGCATTTATCACATCTCCCTGTCGGCCACGCGCTGCCAGGAAAACTCGGAAAGCTCGTCGATCAGCTGCAGAAGAATCTGATAGTTGGCCACCCACTGGCGAACGTCTTCGTGAAAATCGGGATGAACAAAGAGTTGACGAAGCTTGCCGCCTTGCCTGGTGACCAGGTAGAGAGCTTCGTGGCGTTCGCCGGAAGCGCATTTGCAGTTCTTTTTGCCGCAGACGCGAAAACGTTGATTGAGGGTGGCATGAAGGATATTGCCATCCTTTAGAAGTTCGCGAAGTTTAGCCCGAAGCTTAAATTCGGAAGCGTTGCGGAGGTTGGGAGGAAGGTGGGAGTGGTTGTCAGTCACGGTTTAGCCTCAATCGAGTATATACGCATTATACCAGATTTATTTGCGAACGGCGAATGCGAATCTGCTCTCAGCGATCAGAAGTTTCTAATCCCTAATTGCCACTGCGTCTAAGCCCGGTTCAACAGCCACTCTGCGGAATCGCTGTTACAATTGCAGTGGTTCCGCAAAATGACTACCCAAGCCGTTCCTGACAGCAGTTTCAGCACGCTGTATCGGCGAGCAATCGCATTGGATATTGGCTGCAAATACTCGATTGAACTCTAGAGTTGCCTGGTATTCTCGCGATCTAGACTGACCCGGTCTTAATCCGGGCTCTAATTCGTGTTGCATCTTCGCGCGCCTTTGAAGCGGAATCACTTTCGCCGGTCTGATCAAAACAGACAGTCAAAGCTTCCAATACTTCGGCAATTTCCAAACTAGCAGCACCAAGCCATTTTCGACGTATCCTTAAGGCTTCTTGCAATTGCACTTTCGCCTCTATCGGCGCGGTAGTAAGCAACACTTTAGCCTCAAGAACTAGTAAATCGCTGCGCACCAAACCGGCGGCACGACTCGCCTTCCCCGTAAGCAAAGACAAGCCCTGCTGCACCAGAGATTGACAGTCTGAAAGACGCCCACTCAAATAAAAAGTAAGCGCCAACCGGGCCCTTACTTCCTGAAGAGACAAATCATCAGAAGCAAGTTCCTGCTTTAACTGAGAGGCTCTCTCTAAAACTCGCTCAGCCTCATCATACCGTTCAAGTAGATTGTAGGCACGCCCGGCCACAGAAAGCGCATCGGAGAGCACCGACCTGGCGAACTTAAGGTTTGCACTCAACTGGCTCCGGCTTTTCTTTTGCGCATGTCTGACCAGAACAGCCGCAGCCTTACCATCACCAGTACAAACACTAGAATTAGCACCAGTACAAACACTAGAATTAGCACCAGCACCAGCACCAGCACCAGCACCAGCACCGGCACCAGCACCAGCACCATCACCAGCTCCAGTTCCAGATCCAGTTCCTGCGCCAGCTCGAGAACCAGATCCAGCTCCAGTTGCGGCAGGAACGGATGAGAGCAGCATGGGCTTCTGAATTGCCTGGATGGACTGCTCTATATCGCTTATGGAAGCCAGAATTTCCTTTAATGCCTGTTCGCAATTGCCCAGATCGCAAAGAATGTTAGAGAGGATGCGGCGGCAGATGGCTCCGGTTATGTTGTCCTGTTCAGATTCGGCCAGAGCTTTAACTAAGGAATCCTCTTCCTCATGGCCGGGCGAACCTGCCATCAATACATCATGCCGACGAAGAATCAGCAAAGACTGGTAAGCCAGAACAATAGCGGCATCATAATTACCGCGAGCACGCTCGATATCAGCTTGAACCGCCACAGCCAGGGCCGTATCTTTAGTCAGGGGAGAAAGAACCTGCAAAAGAGAAGCATAAATGCGACTCAATCTCTCTGCAGAGGACAGCATACCGCTCTCTACAAGGCTACCAATCAAGCTCGGAATTGAGGACCAAATTACCACCGCCGCAATTCCAAATGCAACAAGCACTCCGCCATAGATAGAAACAGCAGCCATACCTCTGGGTTCGGTCAGAAATGGCGTACCAGAAAGTAAATGAGCAGTGATTGCCGCAACCACCATATAAGCGAAGCAGAAAACCCCTATAGATAGTTTTTCCCAGAGAATCAAACGGGACAGAGCGGAAGGCACAAGTTCGGAAGGTTTTTGCTGCATAAGACTACTTAATGAACTTACCGACCCAGATTGAGGCTCTAATAATATCGGCCAAGCTAGAATCAAGCCATTATAAGCTGAACCAGGTTCTGCGGGTGGAGAACAGTTAAGCTGAAGGAGACAACGGATGATACGACTTCCGGCATACATTGGTAATATGTACTGGAACTGAGATGCAACCGTGCCGACTAAGAAAGCCAAGACATTGACCGGAAAAACCTTGCGCAGGATGCTAATAGGCTTGTTGCCGGTGCTTGCCGCCGGTGTCGCCATCCCTTTGGCGGGAGCAGCCGATAATTCAAAGATAAAGGCAGTCAGGCTGATACAGCGCCATCACTATTTTGGTGACACAGAAACAGTCATTTCCTTAAATGGTGTTCGCATCAATAATCTGGGGGGCATGCGCTTTAAACTGGCAGCAAAAGCCCCGGACTGGCGCTTTTGCATTTACCGGGATGATGACAAGACTATATTTCTCAATTCCTTCCAGTGGCTCAAACAAAATGGAATAGTCAATAACTTCCTGGTTAAGGAGAGAGACGAGTATTATCCGAAGAAGCTTCCGATACGAGAGTCAAATCTCAGCGGCTTCAAACTAAAATGGATTAAGTCCGGGGAAGAGACCTGTGAATACCTACCTCTGGCAAACATTGCGCCACCGCAGGCAGAGTCAATACTTTATGCGGTATACAAGATGCCGACAAATGGAGGTATCCCGGTGCGCCTCAACAAGCCGGCACCCACCGTCGATTGGTTAAGCGGCAGCGACAAAGGCCGCCACCACCGAGATTTATTCAGCACCAGTAAAATCGAAGCAACCCTGGTAGACAAAGATTACTTCGATACTCCTTTGAATTTCCAACCGGTCAAATCAGTGCTTGAGGTTCTTACAAGCAAAGCTAAACGTGATGCATCAGGCGCTCTCGACGAACTCTTCGAATCAGGCAGAAAGCATTAGCAAGCGTCAGGACTTCTCTGTTCTGAAGTCTGAATACTCAATCTCTACAACCAGGCAAGCCGATGAAAAATGACTACTGCAACTATGTTCTTGACCAATTAAGTGCGCTTCCGGGTCTACATGCCAGGGCCATGTTCGGCGGCTTCGGCATCTACCGTGAGGGCACAATTTTTGCCATCATCGTTGATGACACGCTCTTCTTCAAAGTAGGTCCGCTCAATCTTTCCAAGTACGAAAAGGCCGGTTCCAGCCCCTTCACATACGAGGCAAAAGGCAAATCCAAATCCGTCTCCATGTCCTACTGGTTGGTACCCGCAGAAATACTGGAAGACGCCGGCAAGATGACGGAGTGGGCCGAGGATGCCTACCGCGTCTCCCTGGCAGGCAAGAAGACGAAACCCTCGACTAAAACTTCCAAGCCCAGGGCTAAGTCCCGCCAGTCCGGGTAGACAGATAGATTGAGAGAGCGAGTTAGTAGTTCTCCCATTGGCCCAACCCTGCCGGCATGGTCAAATACTGCCTGGTTTGAGAGACCCCAACCTTCGGCAGTGCTAAATGCCTACATCCACTCTTCAAGACCAGGCCGGAACGGCCCACTCAGTTGCTTCTGAAGCGGAAGCGGTCCTTCCGTCCGTCAGAAGGGGCCCTCTCACCATGGGTCTGGTCTGGGTGAGCATGGTGGCTTCCTTTCCCGGCGTCCTAATCGGACTGAGCTGGCATAAACAAGGCTTTCCCTTACCGGAAGTGCTCTCCTCCCTTGCGCTCTGCATGGTGATCCTGCTGGGCTATTCCGTTCCCATGTGCACCCTGGCAGCAAAAACCGGTCTATCATTCAAATACCTCTGCCACAAGTACTTCGGCACCGGCTTTTCGAGACTACTGACCATATGCTTACTGGTAATCTACCTGGGCTGGTATGCCGTCTGCAGCCTACTCATGGCAGACGCCTGCTGTGCGCTCGGCGGGCTGGGCAGACAAAACCTGGCCCTGACGGCCTTCCTCTTCAGCTTTGCCATGGCTTTCAATAATTTCTTCGGCTTCACAGGCGTTGCCAATTTCGCCAAATTTGTGGGAGCCCCGGCAGTGATCTGCTGGATTGTCTATCTCTTCGTGCAAGTAGCTCCAGAAATTCCAATTAACCTGCATACACCGGCGGTGGCAACAGTAACAGCGAAAGCCACTACCGCCATGAATTTGCCACTGGTATTTTGCGGTGTGGCGCAGTCTATAGTGGGTTTCGTCATCTGGGGAAATGAAGCCGACTACTGGAGAAACAGTACCACCGGTTCCAAGGGCATCGGATTCTCGCTGGCAGCGGCGCTCATTGTCGGTGCTTGCGTCTTTCCACTAACCGGTTGGCTGATCGGGGCCCAAACCGGCATCACCGATCCCATGGTAGCCACCGACCATCTCAACAAGATTTCCTTCGGCGGAGTAGGTCTAGTGGTACTGCTCTTCCTGGCCGCCCAATATTTTGCAGCCAATGATTCTAATTTATACGCCTTTGTGCACGCGGTAGAATCTTTCACCGCTCTCACTCACAAAAAGACCGTTCTGATTCTGGCTTTGCTAGCCGGTCTGCTTGCCGGCGGTCTGGCATTGAGCGGCACCCAGAGCGCACTGGAAGCAGTCTGCTCTCTAAATGGGGTACTTCTACCGACAGCATCACTGATAGTGCTAGCCGAGTACCTGGTGATCCGGCGCTTCTACAAGGAGCACCAAACCTCGCTCGCCTTTCCCTGCGCAAGCCGGGCCGCTATCATCGCCTGGTCGGCAGGAGTGTTTCTGGGCATTGCCACCTCCGGAATCATTCCAGGCAGCCAGGGTCTTCGGGTCGGCATACCAATACTTGAAGCATGGCTTCTGGCAGTGGTGCTGTTTCTGATACTGCGCCGGAGAGACCTGGCTAAATCAGGAAAGCTCGCCACTGCCGACTGCCAGTAGCGCGGATCTATATAGCCGCACGGATCTACAAAGTAGCGCGGATCTACGAAGTAGCGCCGCTCTACATAGTCGCGCCGCTTATCGCGCTCGCTCGCGCCTTCAATTCCTGCCGGGGGCCTTCCTGCCCCAAGTAATACATGGTGTCGGCATAGCGCTGCAAAAACGGCACCAGAGAGATAGAGTCCGGTCCGTAGTAGGCTTCCGCCATAGAGAGAGCCTTCTGCAAAAGTGGCACCGCCTCATCGTAGCGTTTCTCAAGCACATAGAGATTGCCCAGGGCAAAAGCGGCTCTGGCTTCACTACCGTTCCTGGAGGGTTCCTTCCAGAAGTCCTGGGCCCTCAAATAGAGCTTTTCTGCCTCCTGATAATTCTTCTGCTTGATATAACACTTTGCCAGCTTATCGAGACGATTGTAGACCTGATAGTTCTCCGGCGGCAAAATTCTCTCTGTTGTCTCAAGGGCGTAACTATAGTACTGCTGAGCGCGATTTTCATCATTGCGCTCCTCATAAACCGACGCCAGATTATCGAAACTATTTGCCAGAGACAAATGCTCTTTCCCCAGAACCGTCTCTTTCACATCAAGAGCACTGTTATAGCAGCGCTCGGCTAAATCAAGCTTACCTTTGCTGCGGAAATCGTTGCCGATGGCATCCACGGCAATGGCCCATTCGATTACCGGATTGACCATAGATTTAGCGACGGAGCCGGCCCAGCCGGTCAACGCTTCACCCTTCTTGAGCGTCACCGGTCCGCTCTTCGCCTCCCGGTAGTCGTTGATCTTGCCGTCGATGATGGCAAGCAACCTATCGGCCAGACCATCCGCCTTCTCAGCTGTACCGTAATTGAGATAGAAAGACACCAGCGAACTCATAGCCGGAATCAGGGCCGGATTAACGGCGACAACATCGCCCTGCGCCGAACCGCCGGAACTGCCTGCGCCCAGATAGATCTCCCGAGCGTGCAATTCCTCCTCCAGGAGCGGCTGTGCTTCACTGAACCGCCCTCTCATGGTCAATAGCCGCCCATACTCGCCCAGGCTATCGGCAAAACGCTTGTCGCCCTCTCCAAAGACCGCGGCATCAATTACCGCCTGTTTGATCATACTCTCGCCGTCGCCATACCGCCCCGTGCGCAGGGCCTCTATGGCGCCGGAATATTGCTTGTGCCATTTTTCCTGCCGGGCGTCGATGGGCTCTGCGGCCTGGCCGGGATTAGAAGCTACCGCCAAAGCTAAAGTCAGCAAGAAGCTGAGGGCGCCGACCTTCAGGGGCTCCCGAAACGCTTTTACATGGTGCAAATTATCAGGCATTCTGGATATATCATTCACTCGCATCATTCGGAATCGTCCACTGCAAACTTAGCAGCGCGCTATATATGGTACCAGCAAGTCCAGGTAGCCTGCTTAATTCGACCGCTCCGTCAAGCATCCCGGTGAATATACTACTTGGGCTTCCCCCTGCCGGTTTTAGCCGGAGCGGTTTTCTTATCATCCATGTCATCTTCGTAAAGAGTGCCAAGGATGTCGGCGGCTGCCTCTAGGTCTTTCTTTTGCTCCAATAGATCCGACCAGCCCACCAATTTGAAGCCCGTGGGATACTTCCAGGAAAGCTCGGACGGACCGGCCTGCCCGATACTGGTGGTCTTGATCAGATTGAACCTGCTGCCATTGCTGCCAAGCAAGGTTTCATCAAGGAGCACCCCATTTATCTCTGGCATACCATAAACATACCGGGCCAATTGCAGTTGCTCAGGGCCAAGCTTGACGGAAATCGATTCGACCAGCTCCATATGCTTGAAAGTTGTGGAGGCGCGCCCCTCGGAGCGAAAGAAAGCCGCCGACTTGGAGACATATGAATCTAGCGGTGCCACCTCAAGAAAGATTCGCCGACAACTCTTACCGGCGAACTGAATGGGCACCGAACGGCTCTTCAGCACCACAATTTTCTCTTTGTTTATGGAATTACCCTTCCACTGTTCACGAAGCTGGATTAAACCTTGATTGGTAGCTTTTTTAAAGACAACGAGCCTCCAGTCAGGAGCCATACAATAATAAATCAGCCCCTTGCGCGGCATATGGAACTGAATACCTTGATCGGATATATAAACAGTGGCGGGCCCATGGGCAGCGGTCACTTGCTCAATTTTTACTACACCCTTGCCGCCGGCCGATGCCGGACCGGCAAAACCACCGCCGCAGCACAAAATAGCAGCTACTACCTTGAGCCCAAGCCTGAACGGCCAACTGGCGATATTGAACCTTGCCCTATTCATTTAATCAACGACAACCAATACCGGGGGTATTTCGAGTTTAGCACCTAAAGTTTCCAGCTAAGTCCTTCTATGGGCTAACAGAACTATCTCAATACCCGTTATGCTTATAAACCCATTGGACCTAGATTCAGGAGACAGGCAAGTGTCTGACCAGCAAATTGTAGTAATCGGGGCCGGCATCATCGGCTTGACCACAGCGCGAGTACTACAGCAAGCCGGTCATAGAGTTCAGATCATTTCAGCCGAACTGCCCCTTAACACTACATCGGTTGCCGCTGCAGCCTTCTGGTACCCTTCGGACAGTGAGCCAAAAGAAGATGTATTACGCTGGGGTCTAAAGACACACCAGACATTCAAAGAGTTGAAGGAAGAAGGGGTTGCCGGAATTACATTCGAACGAGCACTGGAGGTTCATCCAGACCCGACATGGCATCCATGGTGGTTAAATGTGGTAGCAAATCCAAGAAAGGCAGACTTAGCTGAATTGCCGCCCCCTGTTGCGGGTGGTAGTGGATACTGGTTTGACACGCTGGTCATCGATACAACGGTCATGCTCAAATGGTTGATGGAACAGTTCAGCGCTGCCGGAGGAGCATTTGTTCAACAGAAGTTGAACAACATCACCGAAATTGCCTCACAAACAGAGATCATAGTCAACTGTTCCGGTGTCGGTGCCCGTGATCTGGTCGGCGATTCCGAACTCTATGCCACCAGGGGGCAAACTCTAAGGATTCGGCGTAAGCCTGAACATCGCGCGGTCTGGGAAATGAGCACTAAGCCTCTGGTAACGCATATAATTCCCCGTGAGGCAGATACCGTTATTGGTGGCGTGTTTCAGGAGCACAATTATAGTCGCGTCGTCGATCCTCTAGACACCGAAGGAATACTTCAGCGCTGTCGAAATTTGCAACCGACTCTTGGAACTCTTAACGAGTCGGACATCCTGAGCGTGTCTGTGGGTCTAAGACCTACCCGGGCGCGACTGCGCCTGGAGTCTGAAAAACTACTTTCCGGGTCAACTGTAATTCACAATTATGGGCACGGCAGTTGTGGCTGGAGTTTATCCTGGGGTTGCGCCGAGGCTGTTCGGGAGCAAGTTCAGGGCATGCTGCCTTTGTAGATGAAGGCGAGAGTATATGGGCAGTCTGTGGCTGCATCTTTATTTCACCAAGGAATAGCGGTTTATGCCCAGCCAAGATTCAAACCAACTATTTTCAGCAAAAGTTGGCCAGACTGCATTTAATCAACTTCAGAGAGAAGGCGACTCGCTGGTCTGCACTCATATCGGATTAACCAGCCAGCATCATCTGATGGCACGAACTAATACCTCAACTCTTAAAAAATTGACAAATCCCTAGAGGTTACTTAATAAATTGCCGACAATGAAGGCTCTAACTCGGGAGTGCTTCATGCAGCGATTGGTTGTCTTTTGTGACGAATCTATAGAAAAAGGCAAATACTATTCGAACTTCTTTGGCGCGATAATGGTCAAAGAAGCAGATCTAGTGAGGGTAAACAACATACTGGAAACAAAACTAAAATCACTAAATCTCGGCAAGGAAGTCAAATTCACCCGCATCACAACCAGCTACCAAACAAAATATCAGGAACTTATGGTCGAGTTCTTCAGACTCGTCAAGTCCGGCGAACTCAAGGTTAGAATCATGTTCACTCAGAATCTAGACCTTCCGCAGCTGACCCCAGAACAAAGAAAGAGGAACAAGTACTTTGTCCTTTACTACCAACTCATTAAACATGCGTTCGGCTGGCAATATATGCCCGATCCAACTCCCTATCTTCTACAGCTCAATTTCGACGTGTTTCCGCATACAAAGGGCGATATCGCCGAATTCAAACGTTACCTTGTAGGTCTAAGCAATCAACCAGAACTATCCTCAAAAGGACTCATTATCTATGAGCGAAACATCGCCGAGGTAGACTCCAGCAAACATGCTATTTTGCAATGCCTTGATATCGTTATGGGCTCCATGCAGTTTCGCCTAAATAACGGACACAAGAACAAGGAACCCGGTTCAAGATTCATCAGCAAGAGAGCCAAGGCAAAATATGCGGTCTACAAAACAATACACTCAGAAATATTGAAACTCTATGAAAACTATCAATTCAATATCGGAAACAACACAAAATACCAAATGCCTGAGGCCGGGAATGAGCCGAAAGCGTCTAGATGGTATCTGCCATACAGCCACTGGCGCTTCACACCTAAACAATCAGCAAGAAACTCAGACTATAGTTCGAAAAACAAAAAAAGAAGGGGCTCAGCTAGACCTACGTAAATGGCTTTAGTGGAACTAAAGACTTCGATCACAACCGTCCCCTAAACGATATATTACAGCCTTCTCGCCAGCTCCTCAATACCTTCGACAAATAACTTCAAGGAACAAGATGTCCTATTCAAAACGGTTTCAGCCCTGCAGCTCGACCCTAACAATCACACCGAAACAGCATTTAATATTAATTTCAATCATTTAGTCCAACCAAACACTGTCGCGCCGGGCACATTATGCTTCGCCATCAAAGCCTTTCATCCAGGCTCGACATGGCATCCATGGCGGTTTAATGTGGTAGAAAACCCCAGAAGGGCAGACGACTCTGAATTTCCACCCCCTGTTGCGGGGGCAGTGGATACAGCTTTGACACGCTGGTCGTCGATAGAACGGTCATGCTCAAATGGTTGATTGAACAGTTCAGCGCTGCCGGAGGCACCTTTGTTCAACGGGAGCAAAAGACCTCCCGGAGCTTTCCTCACAAGCAGAGATCATGGTCAACTGTTCCGGTGTCGGTGCCCGTGATATGGTCGGTGATTCCGAACTCTATGCCACCAGGGGGCAAACCTTGAAGATTAGGCGTAAGCCTGAGCATCGTGCTGTCTGGGAAATGAGTACAAAGCCTCTGGTAACGCATATCATTCCCCGTGAGTCAGATACCGTTATTGGTGGCGTGTTTCAGGAGCACCATTATAGTCGTTTCGTCGATCCTCTCGATACCGAAGGAATACTTCAGCGTTGTCGAAATTTGCAACCGACTCTTGGAACTCTTAACGAGTCGGACATCCTGAGCGTGTCTGTGGGTCTAAGACCTACCCGGGCACGACTGCGCCTGGAGTCTGAAAAACTGCTTTCAAGGTCAACTGTGACCCACAATTATGGGCACGGCAGTTGTATATGGAGTTTATCTTGGGGTTGCGCCGAGGCCGTCCGGGGGCAAGTTCAGGGCATGCTGCCTTTGTAGATGAAGGCGAGAGTATATGGGCAGTCTGTGGCTGCCATTTTATAATACACGGCAAGGAAGCCTCAATTTAATGAACACAGGTGTATTGTATTTTCGGAATTGCGGAGCATAAATTTCGATATGAAAATTGAGAACCCACTGGAGAAGATATTGAGACGTTGCGCAAGGCATGGCGACGTGAATGATCCGGCAACGCCCAGACCTATGCTATCGCTGGAAGAATTCTTCGAAGACAATGAAGTCGGGAACATTTTGGTGAATTTAGATCCCGCGCCTGAGCCCCGGGAGGTGTACGCAACTTACAAGGCAATAAGGAACCGCCCGGATGTGGCTGATGTGCGGGTTGAGATAACACAGGTCGATGTCTACGATGACGGCACCAAGGACTGGCCCTTCTCTGACAGCCTGTGGGTAGTCACCAGCGCCAGCCCTGATCAGGTAATGTCATGGTTCAACTCTAATATGGCACCGGATGAAGTTCATCAGGGCTGGAGCTCGGACCGAACCCTTGAGCCGGTGGAGGTGCCGGAAGGAATGCATCCGATTCTTTGCTGGTACGATTGAGCGGAGCAACTTGGGATTACTCTTCATAAAATTCACATCCCACCTTGTTCCTAAATTGTCGGCCACGCGGGTATGCCATCATGTCCCGGCACAATCAGGAAAGAACGATGCTTAGCAGACTCCTCAAGATTCTAATAGTTTGTCTGGCATTCAGTGCAATCGGCAGCGCGGCAATTGCCGACGAAGATAAGCAGGTTAAGCCAATTCATTTCACCAAAGAACAACAAGAGCAGTACTTTCCGGTCTACGACAAACCCGAAGTCAAGATCCTACGCAAGGTCCTCAATGCTTACCTTGCCGGTAAGAGCAAAGCCGAAGAAACCCAAGAACTGGATAAATTCAGCAAAGACTACTACAGAAGCAAATTCGTGGTCATGTCAGTGGATCCCGGTGTCTTCGGTGGAACCTTTTTAACCATAATGTTTCAAGACAAACAGGACAAAGTCTTTACTGCATGGATCTACTCAACGCCTAAAGGACCGGAACTCAAAAGTTTCGACCTATCAAAATTCGATGACGAACAGGTCAAAAACTTCCAGATCCGCTACAAGGAAATGCTAGAAGATAAGGTACACTGCCTCTAGGTTGGCGCACAGGCAATTACTCACGCTCACTCTGTGCAAGAATTCAATCAAACCAGTAGGGATCTTAACGTGCGTCTTTCTCCTATAGCTTCTTGCTGAATTTCTCGGAATAGCCTGTCATTTCCACATAACCATTACCGGATGGCTTAGCTTCCGCTCCTTCCAGCACATCCACGGCACCCTCCCAGTAGGAGACACCGGTTGAGCGTTCGGTGGTCAACTCCTGGTCCTGCAAGAGCGGCACCAGGGTCAATTGCAACTTCTCCTTCGGCACCGAGATCTTCCAGCCCATGGGATAAATGCCCTTAGTTTTAGGAGACGTCCAGGTACTAACCTTCTCAATTTTAAAATCAGCCAGGTCCAGGTGCCGGCTTGAACCGTCGGGAAGCACATAGGTGCCGCTGGACTGTTTTTCAAAACTGCCGTCTTCTCTGCGCATCACATAGAGCATAAGTTCGCGGTTACCAGCCAGTTGTATGGAAAACCAATCCCAACCGGTCTGCTCACTGGTGAGCTGGTTGGAGCCAAACTCATGGTCCATCCATGCCAGACCGGAAACCTCTATGGGTTTATCCTTCTGGAAGAGCAGACCTTCCGCCTGCAAGCGACTCATCGAATAGTAGTGGGAGGCACAACCTGCACAAGAAGCCTTCTGGCTAACGCCGTTTTTGCCATGCACCACCGGCGGTTTAGCAGGGGTCAATAGGAGGTAAATACCATAATCTCTGGCATCAGCCTTGAGCACATATTTTTCACCGAGCTTAGCAACAGACCAGCCCTCGTTATGAACGAAATAGGCATCTTGCCTGGCATCGGCAAATTTTAAGCCCTTGCGGTTCAGTTTCTCATAGTACCTGAAAGTCTTGCCGCTTTCATCGGTTACAGCAAAGTGCGCCAGGTAAAAATTATCAAGTTTCCAGGGCGAGGTTTTAGATGAACCAGCTTTGGCTACATTCGCTTTAGCTGTATCAGCCTTAGCAGCCGCAGCCTTAGCCTCTGTATTCTCAGCCCCTTGCTTGTAGTCCGAACCGGTGCGGAAGAAGGTCAGCTCAAAGCCGAAGCGACGACCGTCCCTGGCCTTCAAGTGCCCGGTGTAATACCACCATTCGGTTTTGAAGTCATCATGACTGAAATGGTCCTGCGGGAATTTGTACTTGTAGCCGGGCAGCGCCTTCCTGTAAACCGTGGTGTTGGGAGCCTGATCACCGTAGGCAGCGGGAGCGGAAGCAAAGGCAGAGAATAGCAAAAGAAAGCAAGCAGCAAGATTCATATAGACCGATAGATCGCGCCCTCCAACTGCCCGGGGAAGTCCGGCATGGCATTGAAGAGAGCGGTCCTTCGACGCTCTTTTTCGTGTATCAGTCAATTGAGTCGGTTTACTCATGTTTTCACTCTTTACCTTAGAGATAAGTCTCAATAGAAAAATATTTTTACTCATCACGAATCACCGCCGGAGCCAGGGTAGAAGCCGCCAGCCTGGCCGGCAAGCAAGCAGATGCCACCGCCGTTGCCACCACCAGGATGGAGGACTGCACTATGAAATCGTAAGGAATTGAATACTGGACGCTCCAGCCGAAGGACTGCTTGTTAATTACATGGGTAAGCAAAAGGGAAAGAATGTAACCCAGACCCAGCCCACCCAGGTTACCTACAGTAGCCAAAATGGCTGCCTGGGTGTAAACAATGGCGGCTAACTGTGAGCGCCCCGCCCCCAGGTAGCGAAGGATGGCGAATTCGCGTTTAGATTCGATGGTGAGGGCGAAAAGGGCATTCATAACAGAAAGCATTGAGACGATAACGGCTATGGTGTGCAGTGCGTAGGTGATGGCAAAGGTGCGATCGAAAATGACGATAGCCTGCTTGCGCAATTCCATGGTGCTGTTGATGGCCAGCCTGACACCGGACAACCTGGACATAAGCTCGCTTTTGACGGCGGCCAGGTCGGCTCCCGGCTGCAGATAAATAGCCACATTGGAAACTGTAGTGTCGCTATAGAGGTTCTTATAAACGTCTCTGGGAATGATTATGTAGCCAAGGTCGGATGCATAATCGTAGTAGATATCTTCAACTGTGAATGTCTCGCTACTGCCGCCCACATCAAGTTTGAGGACGTCGCCCTTCTTGAGTTTGCGGCGCACCGCGAAAGGCTCGGAAATAATGGCGCGCCTGCCGCTCATGCGATTGCAGACAGCTTCATTACTTTCCCCTGAAAGGAAGAGCTGATTGCCGTATTTGGCCAGCACATCAAAGTCGGCAGCAGCCAGAAAGACAGGCATGCCTTCATATATTATGCGACGGTCCACAAAACCCTCAGCGGCAGCCACCCCCTTCACGGCGGCACATTCTTTCACAACCGATTCAGGCAGACGAGCACCCTTATTGCCGGCAGCCCGCGCCTGGGATTGCATCCACAAATCTGCCTGAAAGCTCTGGTCGATCCACTGGGTGACGGTTTTCCTAAAACTGGAAATCATTATGGCCAGGCTTATCATCATGGCAATGCCGATCATCAAGGAAGCGCAAGCCACGGCAGTGCGGCTCAAGGTGCCGCTCAAGCTGGAGGCGGCCACACGGCCTTTGGCTCCCATAAAATGACCAAGCAAGCGAGAAAGACCCGGTAGCAAACAAGAAAGAGCAAGCGGCATGAGCAGGGAAGCGCCCACGATAGCGAGCAAGGCAGCCAGATAACCAAAGAAGGGGAAATCGAGAACGGGTCCCTGCAAACTCGAAAAGTAACAAAGCGCCAGGCAGACAAGTCCCATGATGAAGAGCGGCAGGTCCATAAACCTTAGGCGGCTTTCAAAGGAAGCTCGCTTGGTGGCTTCGGCTGGAGCTACCGTGGTTGATTCGAGCAGGGGCGGCAAGGCGGCAATGAGAGTCAAGCCCATGCCGATGGACCCTGCCAGCAGATATTGTTCAGGAGCGGGGCTGACTTTCTCCAGAGGCACTTTGAAATAGAAATATTGGAAAGTTTGCGCCACGGCGGCCAGTGCCCCCTGGGCCAGGAAGCCACCCAAAACGACTCCGCATGTGGTGCCTAAACCGCCAATGAATATTGTCTCCCAGAGGAACATATTGAGAATCGTGGCTCTCTTCACCCCCAGCGCTCGCATCACACCAATTTCCGGTCTGCGCCTCAAAACCGTAATGGTCATCGTGTTATAGATAAGGAACATTCCCACCATGAGCGCGATGAGCGTGAGAGCAAGAAGGTTGTACTCGAAAGAGCGGGTCATTTTCTCGGCTTGGTTGGAGCGGGTCTCCGGAGTACCGATCATGATATCGGATGGCATAATCTGTCTGAGTTTTTCCGACACCGCCCGGTATGTCTGATCATCATCGGAGCAATTGCCTGATTCCTGGACGGAAAGTTCGCCGGAGTCGGAATTCTTCTCTTTACCGGTTCCCACTATCATGTCCACACGCGATACTCGTCCGACAAGACCAGTCAAACTCTGAGCCAGAGGCATATCCGCCACAATCAGGTTGCCTGAGTATGCACCACCCAGACCCGACTTGGACATCACTCCCGCCACATTCAAAGTGCGCTCCCCCTCCGGTAGAAGGCAGGTGAAGGTCGAGCCCTTCTTCAGATGCAAGCGCTCGGCCAGAGAGGCGCCTACCAGCACTGAGTCGGGAGCAAAGACTGAAGACTCGACGGCACTGGCACTACCGGAAGCATCGCCGGAAGCACTACCGGAAGCACTAGCGGCAGCATCGCCGGAGCCACCATCATCAGCTTCCTCATAGCGCTTGAACTCGGGGTCGGCAAGCATGTCTATGCCGATAATCTGAATTACCTCGTCCTGGCCGGAAGCACCCTTAATGACCAGATGCTCATCAATGATGGATGTCCATTTGACACCCACCCCTGCCAGGAAGTTCAGATCCTCCAGCAGGGCTTCATCCATGCTGCCGGCCGAGAGCGGCAAAAGTTCAAGATTGGCCTTACCGGAGACCTGCGCTACCGTCTGCCGGAAGCGTGCCAGGGCGGTATCATTGGCGATGCTGATAGCAAGAAAGACGGACACACCAAGGGCGATACCGGCCACAGTCAAGAAAGTGCGCACTAAATTGCGCCTGATATCTCTCAGTACAAAGTTTTTGAACAGCCTGAGAGAAAAACCAACCATGGCTCAATCCGACCCGGCTCTGGTGCTGGTCTGGCTGACGATGGCACCGTCTTTCATTAATATCATGCTATCCCCGCAGCTACCGGCTTCCTGAGAGTGAGTAGCCATGACGATGGTCTGTCCCAGGTCGGAATTGAGTTCTTTCAAAAGATCGAGCACCATGGTGCCGTTGGCGGAGTCTAGATTGCCGGTGGGCTCGTCGGCCACCAGAAGGCGGGGGCTGTGCACCAGGGCTCGGGCTATGGCCACCCTTTGCATTTCTCCACCGGAAAGCTGGGCCGGGAAGAAATCAATTCTATTTTGCATGCCCACTCGCTCAAGCATCTCCAGCACCTTGGCCCGGCGCGCTTTGTGACTGAGATTGGTGGTCAATTCAAGGGGCAGGGACACATTTTCTTCCACGGTCAAAGTGGAAAGCAGATTGAAAAACTGAAAGACAAATCCGATTTTCTCTCCTCTGATGCGGGTAACTTCCTCATCTTTGAGAGCACTCATGTCAATACCGTCGAAGACCACCGACCCGGAAGAGGGAGTATCCAGACCGGCAATAATATTGAGGAGGGTGCTTTTACCGCAGCCACTCTGCCCCATCAAGCAAGCAAAACTACCCTTGCGCACCACCAGGTTGACATGCTTGAGGGCCTGTACCTGATGCTCACCGTATGTCTTAGCGACATCTCTCAGTTCAAGAAGATTCTCGTTGCCGGACACGATGACCCCGGGTTAGTAATAGGGATGAGAAGCACGCGTCAAGAGTATAGCTGCTAATGAACCGGGCACGACCTGCCGAGCCTACAATAAACCTGACCTACTTTAATTTAAACAGGGGCTTGTGAACGGAACCGGAACGCCCGCCATATTCTGCCGTGTTGGACCTGAAAAAATCACCTTGCAGTGACCCTCGAAAACGGTATGATCTCACTGTTATTCCTCAAAGAATGCCAAATGAATAGACAAGGCACCATCAGCATTGCCATGCATCACAAAGCTAGAGGGGCAATTTATACAAAGTGAAGAACGCAGGAACGACCCCGGGCCCCTCAGGCTTACTTCAAAATTTCGCTTTATCGGCAAAGCCGAAGGCAGACACTAACTTTAAGCCCGAGGCAATTAGCAACTTGCAAACAACGGAAGACGACGAACCCCTCCTCAGTCATCTCAGCTTTCGTTATCCTCTCAGACGGTATCAGACTGAAATTCTTGACCTGGTGGATGAAAAGCTCAAAAACGGAGAGCGGGAAATTCACATAGTTGCTCCCCCCGGAGCCGGTAAGACCATCATCGGTCTGCAACTTATCGCCAATTTCAAACGCCCGGCCTTGATTCTGGCGCCCAATACAACTATTCAGTCTCAATGGGGACAAAAGCTCGATCTCTTCCTGCCGCCCGATCAAGTCGACTTCGGCTGTCAGGATATCATCGGTACCCATGAAGACAAGCCACTCAAGCCTGTCACCGTCATGACCTATCAGGTGCTCTCAACCCCGGGCAAAGAGCAGGAGTATTTAACAAAACTCTCACACCGCTCCTGGGTAGACGAACTGGTCAAAGGGCGGGGGCTTTCCATAGGGGAAGCAGAACTGAGAATTCTGGAGTTGCTGCAGAACAACCCTAAAGCGCATCAGAAGGAAATGTCTCGCCACGGAAGCCGCCTGCGCAAGAAGCTAGCCGACATCATGGACCTAAATGAAGTTTTGCACCCCAATGCCGTAGGTCTCTTGCAAGCCCTCAGGCGGCAGAAATTCAAACTGATTCTCTTTGACGAATGCCATCACCTCACTGACTACTGGGCAGCTATCATGCTGCACCTGATCAAATATCTTGACGACCCGCTGGTAATAGGCTTGACCGGCACACCGCCCGAGAAGAAGAGTTCCAGCCAGGAGGGACGGTACGTCTCTCTGGTGGGCGCAATCGACTACCAGGTGCCCACCCCGGCCCTGGTCAAGGAAGGAGGACTGGCGCCTTTTCAAGATCTGGTCTACTTTGTCGAGCCTACGGCAAAAGAATTCGACTTTCTGGAAGAGCAGCATGAAGAATTCCATAAACTGCTGGAGGAACTCTGTGGCGCCGATTGGCTTATGGGCATGGGGCGGATTCCTCAAGCCGGACAAGAGGTCAAGATAAGCGAAGGGCGGGCTGTGGTGGTTGAGCAAGAAGCCACAATTCCGGCAGGTCTTCCGCCCCTGACTGCATATGTCATCGAGCAGGCCGTCAAAATCGAGAAAGAAATAGGTTTCGATAAGTTTCTCAAGGAATCGCCCGCCCTGGCCCAGGCTTACCTGCGCGCCCTGTGGAAGTTGAAGCTGCCCAGACCTCGCAAAATTGAATTTTCGGAAGAACTGACCCAGTCTCCGGTCATCGACGACTGGATGATTATCATCGACGACTTCGCCGCCCACAAACTCAAGCTCAGTTCCAGTAAAGAACACCACGACCTCTTTGAACGAATCAAGCAAGCCTTGCGTAAACTGGGCTTCGGCATCACCGAACAGGGGCTGCGCAAGCAGGCTTCGCCGGTTGACAGAGTGCTGGCTTTCTCTCAAGCCAAGTCAAAAGCAGTGACTGAAATTCTTGCCCTGGAATACAGGGTGCTCGATGACAAACTGCGGGCTTGCGTGGTGACAGACTTTGAGCGTATGTCGGCCACTGCCGTCAAAAATCTGGAAGGTGTGCTAAACGAAGAGTCAGGCGGCGCACTGGCCGTGATGCGCACCCTGCTTTTAAGCCCGATTGCGCTCTACGTCAATCCCTGCCTCGTGACAGGCTCCCTGCTATTGATCGATCAAAGAGTGGCGGCACAGTTTCAAGAAGCAGCCGAAAAATATCTAACGGAAAATGGTTATGATTTCAAACTGAATGTTGAGGAGCACGCGGGCGGCTTCTCGCAAGTGAGTGCCAATACCGGTGCCTGGGAATCGAGACTCTATGTGGCTATGGCCACCAGCATTTTCGAGCGCGGCATCACAAAATGCTTGATCGGCACCCGCGGTCTCTTTGGTGAGGGATGGGACAGCCAGTCTCTCAATACGCTCATCGATCTGACTACCACAACCGCGCCGGTCTCAGTCAAGCAATTGCGCGGCCGCTCCATTCGTATACAGACGGAAGGTGCCTTCGGCGCCAGAAAAGTAGCCAACAATTGGGACGTGGTCTGCATCGCACCCAGCTTGGAAAAGGGACTCAACGATTACCAGCGCTTTGTGCGCAAGCATGACGGCTTTTTCGGCATCTGCGACGACGGCCAAATTGAATGCGGCGTCGGGCACGTGCACCCAAGTTTTTCAGAGTTGACCGGTAGCGATGTCTTCGCTTCAGTGGAAGTCTTCAACCGGGAGATGATGGAAAGAGCCCTTGTACGGGACAAAATTTATGACCACTGGAAAATTGGAGAACCCTACAATAATCGGTTGGTGACCTGCCTGGAGGTGTCGAAGTTGCGCAACATGGCGCTGACGCCGCCCCACATAAGAACAAATCAAAAATACAAAGAGCATGCTGGGCAGATGCGTAGCGCCTTGAAAGGAGTCTACTTCGAGTATCTTTCGCTGGGCTCGGTGGCTGCCCTTGTTACCCTGGGCATGACCTTCAGCCTGGGAGCCCTGGGCTTCACTGCGGTTCTACCGGTGATGGCAGCGTCAATTCTGGCCCGCCTGAAAGCGAACAAACTTAAAGACAGGTTCTTCAATGAAGTTTGTCGCCTGCCAGGTCCCGCTCCGAATCAGGATCAGAATCAGCAAGAGAATCAGAACGTTCGTCGACGCCAGGGGCTAAGCGACATTAGCTGGGCTGTCTTGGCGGCCCTTTCTCAAACAAAACACTTGCCACCTATCAAGAGGGAAAGTCTCCAGGTGACGGTACGCAGCGACGGCAGCTACCGAGTTTTTCTTGATGACGTGGAGCCGCGCGCCTCTAAGGTTTTCAATCAGGCCCTCAAGGAAGTACTGGCCCCTATCGGCAACCAACCTTTTTTGATTCCCAAATATGAGTTCCCTTTGACCGAAGTTGAGAACGAACAGGAAAGTCGGAGATTTTTCAACAAGTATCTCTCCGGCCGAGCTGAGCCCCGTGTGGCGGCCTACCATGCAGTGCCGGCCTTGCTGGCTCGCTCGGAAAAGGGACGCGAAGCCTTCCAGGAGAGCTGGAATAAATATGTAAGCCCCGGCTTCATTGTCTCAACCGAAACCAAGCCGGAGCTTCTCAACAAATATTTCGGAATAGGACCATCACTGGCACAACGCCTGCTCTGGGAATAACGGTCCGAAGCCGGACCGAAACGATGCTTACTCTTTCATATGTGAACGCAGTAAGACCGACGAGAGCAAGTCGAAGGCCGGACCCTCGAAGTCGTTGTTGGCCAGAGCCTTTTCAAGTAGTGTTTTCTCGTCTTCGGAAACTACGCCGTCAGCAAGAACCAGTTCGCGGATCACCTTGGCTTCATACTTGGATATACGTTTGTCGTCGGCCAGAACTTCCTTAAGAGCATCTTCTAATGTTCTTGTCATCCCTAGATCTCCATTACCTGCACAGGGTTGATTATACTTACAAAGGGCGCAAGCGAGCAAAGGGCGCAAGCGAGCAAAGGGCGCAAGCGAGCAAAGGGCGCAAGCGAGCAAAGGCAACAAGCGAGGGAAAGTTCATGGCAAATGCAGGCTTGGAAATATCAGTACGAGATCTCAAAGAGCGCCTGGACAAAGGCGACGATATTTTCATACTGGACATACGTGAAGCAAACGAACTCGATGTAGCCAAACTCAATCATGATCTGCATATCCCCATGGGTGAATTATCTTCCCGTCACGGTGAACTGGCTCCGCACAAAGAAAAGGACATCGTGGTGCTATGCCGGTCCGGTAGCCGCTCCATGCGCTGTGTACAATTTTTGAGAGCAAACGGGTACGATTCCGCTCTCAATTTGCAGGGCGGCATCTTAGCCTGGGCCGACGAGATAGATAGCACGGTACAGAAGTATTGAGCAGGGTAAATCCCAACCTCTCAGCTCCTTTCAGGCTTGCCTTAAGCGAGTCCGCTTTCAGACATTTCACAATCCCTCAAATGGTTTTTCTCAGGCTCTGCTTTCTCTGCCTCTTTCTGCTTTTAGGTGAGAAAGCCGCCTGGGGCCAGGGCTGAGCCAGCGCAAGAGGGATGGTCCCAGGTATGGGACTTGGGTCAGGTAAGTTTCAACTGTCTGTAGGCTGGCGGCAAGCCAATGCCACCAAATCTTACAACGACAGCACCTACAATAAGAATTTCACGGATCTATGGGGACCACGGATGCGGCAATCCGTGCTGGATGTCACCGGTCGCTACTACGTCAATCGGCGGCTGAGCGTGCTGGCCACTCTTCCTGTAACCATGAATCGCTTCTCGCTTTTGATTCCACCGAAAGGTCCCTTGCAGGGCGTGCGCGAAGGCTGGAGCGTGGGCGGCATAGGCGACCTGCAACTGCACAGCCAGGCGACGGTATTGGACCCCAGAGACCACCCTTACGAAAATATGATTGTCGGACTCGGTATCAAAATACCCACCGGCGACTGGGATGAACAGAGAACCATCCCTAATTTGAACGGCAATCAATGGGCAAAGCGCGCCGTCTACCCGGCAGCCGTCATGCCCGGCGACGGCGGCACCGGTATCGTCGGCACCTTCGACGCCTTCAAGACCTTTCGCGCACCGCGAATTCTCCGGGGTCAATCTGTTTTCGTCTCAGGCTCCTATTTATCGAACCCGCGCAATACTAACGGTACATCATCAATCATAAATTCGGCAGGCGTGCCGCTCACACCCAATTTCCTCAATGAGCTGACTAACTCCGTAGCCGATGCCTATGCAGTGCAAGCGGGAGTCTCCTTGAAAATTCCCGGCACCTGGAACAAACCCAGCCTCAAGGGCATGCGAGCCAGGGTGGTGGGGCGCTGGGAAGGAGTACGCAGTCATGACCTGATTGGTCCTTCCGGCGGCTATCGCCAGCCCGGTTATGCCATGTCTATCGGTCCCGGACTGACCTGGGCCAGAGAGAAAGACATGATCATGGTAGATGTGCCGCTCACCTTCTTACGCTATATCAACGCCGAGCGCTCAGCCGTACCTGGTCCCAGTAACGGCAACACGCCAGCCGCTTTCAATGAAAGTCGCAATCTTGGTCTGGTGGCACCGGTCAGCGTGTCAGTGCGCTATATTCGCAGCTTCTAAGAAGGTTTACCGGCCCTTACTGACCGCGCTTGCGCACATACGAAGCAAGCGCCTCGCGAATCTCGGAAGCAGTAGTCGGCCGCTCATCCGGCTCTACCCGCAGAGTAGCCATTATCAAGCTTGAAAGCCAGGTTGGAATATTGAGAGTAGAAGCGAAAGGCGGCGGCACTTCCGAAAACTTGAGGCGAAATGTCTCATAGGCATTGGCACCGCTGATAGGGGCAAAGCCAGTAAGGGTTTCGTACATGAGGCAGCCGAAGGAATAAATATCGGAGCGCTGATCAAGGACGGCACCGCGACACTGCTCGGGGCTCATATAGAGCGGACTGCCGAATATTTCGCCGGTCTGTGTCAGTTTGACGGCGTTCTCGTCATAGTTCTTGGCCAGACCAAAGTCAACAATTCTAGCGGTGCCACTGCCGTCTTCTCCGGTCACCAACATGACATTAGAAGGCTTAATATCACGGTGCAGAACATTATTCTGATGGGCATGGGCAAGACCGGCAGCCACATCGGCAAAAATAGGAAGGGCTTCCATCAAACTCAGTTTGCCCTGCCGCTCGATACGCTGAGAAAGGCTCTCGCCTTCCAGATAATCCATGACGATATAAGCCTGACCATCGGGAGAAATACCGAAGTCGTATATTGATATCAAATTAGGATGTTTGAGATCGTAAGCCGCCTTAGCCTCCAACTGAAAGCGTTGAACGGCCTTGCCATCGGAGGACAGATGGGCATTGAGAAGTTTAATGGCTACGTATTTATCCAGGAATCTGTGCTTGGCTTTATACACGGTACTCATACCACCGGCACCAAGAGCGGAGATGATCTCGTATTTCTCTGCAAAAACAGCCCCGGCATGAAAACGATCGGCCACCCGGGACAACTCGGTGCTGTCATAGGGGCAAGCCACCCAGCCGTCGGGAAACTCCTTGCCGCAAGAAAGACAGACCATCTTAAATGACTGAGCGGCGTCAAGCTCCTGGGAAAGTGCCATAAGCACTTGCTCAGTGGCTTCCTTCTCTTCCGAAACCTTTTCCAGCTTACGGGTACTGATAGCGAGAAAAACACCAAGAATTATCATACTGCCCACAACCGAAAGAGGCAGGAAGGCCACCTTTGGCAAAATGGTGTAAGTTACACCCTTGTCCTCATGGTCAAGCTGGGCCCACCAGAGCAGCCAAACATAAATTACTGATATTGGCAGGGCCAGAAACGAACCACGAAAGAGTCTGGACCCAGCAGTATTGGCGAAGAGAAGGCGCGTGGCACCCTCATCGGGACGAGCCAGAAAAAGACCGACTGACAGACAGAAAAAACTCAAGTAATTGAGGAACTTAAACTCCACGCAACCAGCCATGGTGCACAACTGTTCCACCATGGGCTTTTGCCCGTAGGCCACCGCCAGCACAATAGCCAGGCTGGGAAGAGCCACCAGCAGTGCCAGCACCTGAGCCGGAATCTTGGTGGCCGGTCTGTATTGCAAAAGCCTGGCCGGTGAAAAGCGACCCTCTCTTACCCGCGCGGCAGACTGAGTAGTATACGATGAAGCACCGGCAGCGACGCTTCCCGGAGCCTCCGGCAAACCATCCGAATAAAAATACCAGAGGCCTGATAACGAAAGCACCGCCAGTACGAAAGATACGTCCACCGGCACCGGTCCAGGCAGACGCAGGGCGCCGAGATCATTGGGCAGTTCGTATATGACATTTGCCGTGTTGAAATCGAGACCGAATAAATGCTCCACCCAGAGTATAGAGGCGAAGACCAGACAAGTAACCAGCACCACCCGTGCCGCCACTTGCAAATAGAAATTGTTGCGCACTAAAACTATAGGCAAGACGCCCAGACAAGTGAGAACCATCCAGAAGCAGGTGGCAAAACCAATGCGTTGTCCGTAGAGCCAACTGCGTAAATTCTCCAGACCGGCAAGCCAACCGACTGCCACAACAAAGTGAATACAAAGAGCCACCACCACCAATGCCGCCGCCGAATAGGTGGCCGACTTGACCCCTTTCCTGTCTAGAAAGGGCTTGGTGGCAGCCAGCGTGCCGAAAGAGCCGGCCGAAGCCGGTATCAAAATCTTGCTCGTGGGTTCTAGCCCTTCCTGACTCATTTAATTACTTTCTCGATGGCGCTCCTGTAAAACTCCTTCGACTTGGGGCCGTTCAACTCTTTTAGAAGTTTGCGCTTGCCGTCGAAGAGGAGCACCACCGGTACCGACTCGATATCTTTATAATAGCCAAGAATACCCAGCTGTTTGCACTTTTCTTCGGCCTCTTTCTCCTTTCCCCGGGAGGCATCAACCTCATCAATAAGTACTTTCTGCCCGAACTCTTCCGCCAACTCTTTCATCAAAGGGCGAACTCTGCCGCACCAGAGGGTGCAGTGCTGATCGAACATCATCACCACAAGAACCCTGCTCGGGCTATTCTCAACGGAATTTTCAGCGGACAAGGAGCCGCAAGCATGGAAGGGTGCCCAGGCACCGGCAATAGCAGGAAGGAACAGCAAGAAGGCCGCTACCCAAAGCGCTTGCCCATTGAATTTGCGGAAAATCATCTCTTTCAAAATAAAACCCCGCCGGAAAAGTTCAGAACTTACACCAATTCGTTTTATCAGAAACCTAATTAAGTTTATTAGGTTTTGAACCCTAAGTCCAATTTGCTCCAGGTTTGCCTAGTGCCGGGATTTTCTAATCTCAGTCAGTTCCGTGGTCAGAACCTGAGCCTCCTTTGTACGGCCGGCCCCTTGCAAGAGCGCAATTTGCTTCTCGTAGGTATCGTCAATCAAGCCATTATTCCAGCCGCGCAGGGCATAAAGGCGGTAATACTTAATGGCCTGGGCAAAATTTGTCATGGCCTCCTCTTTCTGACCAAGACGCAGGAAGCAATCACCGACATGATGCAAGTCGTCGGCCATGAGCCCGGTGAGGCGGTCAATTTCTTGCTCCAGCTTGCGAGCGGCTTCTCCCGACTTGCCGGCCTTCTGTATCTTCAGCCTGGCAATCTCATCGCCATAAGCAACGATGGCACCTTTCAGCATCAGGGCCGAGCTTTCATAATCACCTTCGTTGAAAGCCTGAAAGGCCTTGGTGGAATCCATATTCAAGGCTTTATCCACCAACCTGCCGCCCGTGGTCGCCTTGACAATACCGGTCACCGGTGCCGTGTTGAGAGGTTGACTCGGCCCGTGCTCAACCTGCAACGAATGAAAGAGGAAGAGCAAGCTTAGCAAGGAAATAACAGCGGATAAGGCAAAGACCAGAAATTCCCTTGGACGGTTGGCCTTTACGCCCGGTTGCTTGCTCCCAACTCCTTCATAGAGTGCCTGTTTGCCGCTCAGTACCCGCTCCAGATCTCGCTTCAAGTCGGCCACAGTTTGATAGCGCTGGTCGGGCGACTTTTGCAAACAAAAGTTCAACAGCCGCCCAAGCCCATGGGGCAAAGTCTGACCAGCCACACGATCGGCGTCGGGAAGCGGTGCACTCAGGTGCAGCATCACGGTTTGAATGGCCGTCTCACCGGCATAGGGAGGAGAGCCGGTGAGCATTTCAAAGAGCAGACAGCCCAGTGAATAAAGGTCGGCCCGGGCATCAACCTTACTGCTGAGACCCTGCTCAGGCGCCATATAGAGGGGGCTGCCGAAAATCTCGCCGGTACCCGTGAGCCCCTGAGTCTCGCTGCCGGAAGTGACACGCGCCACGCCAAAATCGAGTATCCGTGGGCAATAAACCGCTCCATCCGAGCCAGGTACAGGCGGCAGCAAAATATTAGCCGGCTTTATGTCCCGGTGCACAAGTCCATTTTCATGGGCTTCAATCAAGCCGGTGCAGATTCCCAATACTATGGGCAGCGCCTCCGCAACTGTCAGTTTCCCCTTCCTCTTGAGGAGTTGCTCAAGGCTTTCACCTTCAGCATAGTCCATGACCATGTAGGCCGCACCATCGGTAGTGACACCATAGTCGCGCAGCGAAATCAAGTTGGGATGCTTGAGTCGACTGGCAGCTTTAGCCTCGGCTAGAAAGCGTTTGGAAGTCGTCTCACCGCCTTTGAGAAGCAATTCGGGATTGACTACCTTCACGGCCACTATTTCATTAAGGTCTTTATGACGAGCCTTAAAGACCGTCCCCATGCCGCCTCGCCCCACTTGCCCGATAATCTCGTACTTATCCGGCAAAGTGTAGACCACACTCTGTACCAGGGTTGACGGAGCGCTTTCGCTTTCCACAAGGGAATCCGGGGAGCCGGAGCTCTCTAGCAGTTCTTCAGTCTCAATTTTGTCTTCTAATGCCATGGTCACCTTTGAAGGTCATCGCCACTTACCCTCATTGCCGCCGGCTTTTGACAAGCTCCCAATCTTGCTCCACAAGCCGAGCTGCTTCAGTTTGCCCGCTCTGCTTAAGAAGTTCAATAGAGGATTGATAAGAATTATCGATGTATGGATTAGCCGTTCCATTCATAGAATAAGGCTTAAATACTTCTATTGCGTTTCTATAATTCTGGATAGCATCTTCCGCCCGTCCCATGTGCTTGTAGCACTCACCCACATGATTTAGATTCTCAGCCTTGAGAGACTCCACGGCGGCAATGTACTCCCGCAGTACTTGCCTCCTCCTTCCACGCTTTGTCCGCTCCAACTCCTTCTTGACCTTGATTAAGGCATCATCGTAAACGCTTACGGCACCCTTGAGCATGATGGCAGAACTCTGATAATCGCCTTTCTGATAGGCTTCCAAAGCCTTTGTCATATCCATTTGCTTGGCCTGCTCTACCAACTCGTCGGCGGTAATAGCACCGGCTCCTCCTTTGAAAGCCTGATTGACATTACCCACCGCACCGGTCGAGCCGCCCTTAAAGAAGAACGGTACAAACTGAGAAGCAACCAGAAGACCTGTCAGGGATACCGTTGCAATGATCCCGAAAGCCACCAGTCTTCCCGCCTTCTCACTGGCGGCACTGGCCGGTCTGGCAACTTTTCTAGCCTGTTCGAATTTCCCGCTGCGTCCATCTTCTCCGGAACCCCCTTTCACACCCGGGGCAGTATTCACTGATGCCGACTTACCGCTTAAGATAAGCTCCAACTCCTGCTTCAACTCAGCCACACTTTGATAACGCCTGGCCGGTGTCTTGTCCATACAGCGAGCGATCACCTGAGACAGTCCGCCGGGAAGGGCATAGCCCAGCGTGAGCGTGGCGCTCGGCACAGGCGAGTTTAAATGCATCATGATGGTCTGAATGGCGTTCTCACCAAGAAAAGGAGGACGACCAGTGACCATTTCAAACAAAAGGCAACCCAGTGAATACAAGTCGGCCCGCTGATCGACTTTGCTGCTCATACTTTGTTCCGGCGCAATATAGAGCGGACTGCCAAAGACCTCCCCGGTAGCCGTCAACCCCTGGGTGCGACCATCGGCAGTGGAAATCCGAGCGATACCGAAGTCAAGAATTTTGGGCTGAAAGTTAATCCCAGCCTGACCCTCGGCACCGGCGGCGCAAGACAATATCACGTTGGCCGGTTTGACGTCGCGGTGCACCAGCCCTTTGCTATGAGCTTCGGTCAAACCGTCGCAAATGCCCAGGGCAATCTGCAGAGCTTCATTTACTTCCAGCTTGCCGCGGCGCTTCAAGTAGTCTTCCAGACTCTCGCCTTGCACGAACTCCATGACCATATAGGCGGCACCTTCACTGGTGACACCATAATCTTTCAGGCCGATCAAGTTTGGGTGATTGAGACGGCTGGCTGCCTTTGCTTCCGCCAGAAAGCGCCGGGAAGTAGCTTCGCCCTCTTTCTCAACCAACTCCGGATTTATTACTTTAATGGCCACAACTTCGTCAAGATCTTTGTGCCTGGCCTTGAAGACCGTACCCATACCGCCTCGTCCGAGCCGCTCCAGCACCTCATACTTTTCCGGCAAGCTGTAAACTACACTTTGAACAAGTTTAGTGTCGCGCATGAGCGGCACACCACCATCGGTCTCGCTAAAGGTTGTCTTCTGTAACTCTTCTTCCACAGACACCCACCACCGTATTTAGTGCTGACGCCGCACCCTTCCTTCGTGGATACCCTAATGCGTCCTATGCTTCTCCGGGTCTGAAGGCCCGTCTTTCTTAGCCGAGCCATTCTTAACAGCACCGCTCTTCGCTCCGGACTTGGATGACGGCTTACCCGCCTTAGCCGCAGTACCAGACTTCGCCGGCTTAGCAGATCTACCGGACTTACCGGCATCAGACTTAGCCCCCTCGTGTGCACCTCCGCCAGACTTTTTGTCGCCTGCCGCAACACCTGGTTTTGCCACCGCCACCGGCACAGCAGTCTTCACCGGCTCGCTCTTGTGCACCACAGGTGGTAGCGTCGCATCGATGACAAGCACGGGGTGCGTATTGAAACCATAGGCAAAGCCGCCAAGATAGGCATTGATAGCCGCTAAGGTAGAGATGAATATGCCTTTCGCTTTCATCTATTCGCCCTTGAAATGCTTGGTTTCATTGTAGTCTTCCGTATCAGCAGCGGTTCTGCTGTAGCTCATGAGCACATCCTTGGCGGCATAATTATCCTGCACATGTGCACCTTTGACCAGCTTGACTGTCACCGAATAACCAGGATCACCGGTATGTTTGTTGTACTGTTCCCCAAGAGCCTTCGCTTCGAATCTGACGGCGTTGTCACCTGAGTGTACGAGTTTGGTGACATCGATGATCTTATCCGGTCCGAAGAAAGCGTCTACGGGTGTGCCATTGACCTGCACCGTTATGGAGTAACCGCAATAATCAGCACCTGAAGAAATAAGCCAGTATTTGGTTTTTTCGTGCTTCTTGGGGTCGGTCTGAGCTGTGCTCTCCTGCGGCTTGGGTTCTTCCACCTTGCCGTCAGCTTTTGCGGTCGTGGCCTTATCGGCAGACTCTACGGGACTTGTCGGCTGAGGCTTGGGAGCGGTGGTGCTGGAGGCCGCAGCGCCCTTACCAGGGTCGAGTCCCAGATCTTTGAGAGTCTTAGCGCCGGCTGTACCGGGAGGCACCAGTTGTATGGGCGCCAGTTTCTGATTGATGCCCACATAATACCCGCCTAAGCCGGCACCACCAACCACCAGCACCAAGATTATGAAGTCTCCAATCGCACCCAGAACCGTCTTACCGGTGATCTTATCTGCCATTTCCGCTCCTGTCTGAACTGGAGAGATCTTACCCGCCGACGCCGCCTGTGAATCAGCCCCGCGCACACAGATAAGATATTACTAGATGGAAACAAAAGAGTTTGTTCCAGACAAACGAGTGGCATAAAGAGCGAACGATTTATCATGAGTCCTGGGGTAATTTTCGACTTTGCCAAATTTTAAGAAAATTGCCGTGGGGCTGGCGCTGCACCTGACAATAGTGGGACTGGCTGGCGGTCCGGCCCTGGCTCAGGCCGGCTACGAGAAAGAGAAAGCCACTTACGAAGCTTGCCAGAAGGCAAGCAGCTTGATAGCGAACCGGCAGTTCGATGAAGCGAGCAACATCCTCAACCTGGCGGCAAGAAACGACCCCACCTCTTACTCCGGTTACTTGCACCGGCAGTTATCGACTTGTTATCGCAACACCAGGCACTACTCCAACGCCATCGCCGAAATCAAGACGGCAAGCAAGTACGACCCTGCCTACAAGCGCACCGACTACGACATGGCCATGATCTATTACGACGAGGGCAAGCTGGAGCAAGCGGTTGCCGGTCTGGAAGCAGCTAAAAACAGCAGCGATGCGGACATCAGCGCCGATGCCAGAAAGCTTCTAAAGGAGGTAGGCGCCTACGGGAACCTGCAAGCAGCCACAAAGAGCATCGAGAAAGGCAAACTGAAAGAGGCCAAGAAACAACTCCTGCAAGCAGCGGCCTATGATCCCTCACCTTATTCCGGCAGCATTCATGCCAATCTCTCATTTGCCCTGCGCGGCACCGGGGAGCCCGAAAAAGCTATCTTGGAGGCGAAAAAGGCTCTGGCAATAGATCCCAAGGACAAATACACCCTCTACACCCTGGCTCTGGCCTACCAGGATATCGGAGATTTCCGAGAGTCGATCAAGTGGTTGCGAACCTATGCCCAGGTGGAAACCGACCCGAAAGATAGGCAGCAGGCCCTGACCTATTTGCAAGAACTTACCGACGACCTCGGCAAGCAATCGCCCGGAGACAATGGCAAGCCGGACTACATGGAACAGCTTAAGACACAGCAACACACCGCCAGTTGGCCGGCTTCGAAAATGCCCTTGAAGATCTATATCAAGCCGGCGGCGGGTGTTAAGGGCTTCAAGCCAAATTTCAACAGCTTCGTCGTTCATTCCATGGACACCTGGTGTTCTATTTGTCCAAAAATCTCCTACAAGATTGTGGACAACCAGTCGAAAGCCGACATCAAAGTAGTCTGGACCAGCGAGCCGCTCACCCTGAATGAGAACGGCAGAACAAGACAGAAAGCCGGTCTCACCGATGTAAAAAGGACCGACGACGACAACATAATCGACGCCCTGGTAAGAATTCGCACCATCAATGCCTTCGCCGATAGCCCAATAGAAGACGGCGAATGTGCCTCAGTTACCATGCACGAATTGGGGCACGCGCTTGGCCTCGGGCATTCCACGAATGTCTGCGACATTATGTATTTCGGCTCGTCCAGTAAACAAACCGGCATGCCTACCGGCAGGGACAGCCGCACCATCGCCAAGCTCTACAAAGAACAACCGCTTCTGGTTGCCACCGCCAAGATACCAATCAAACCTCTGGCAATAGAGTATCTGCCGCCGCCGGCCTTCCTGCCGCCCAAACCCAAAGATACTTCCAATCTACCTCCGCCTATCTTCCTGCCGCCACCTCTAGCGAAAGAAGCGCAGAAGCTAAAACCGCCCATCTTCATGCCGCCCCCCTTAAGAGCGGCGGCGCAAACACCGAAAAGCACCGGACAGGAAGAAAACCCGCGCCGAGAAGGGAAGACGCCGATGCCGTTCTTTCTGCCGCCGCCCAAATAGGCTGAACGGTAATATCAGACTGGAAGGCTCAGGGCAGAATGGCATTGATCACGGATAGCAGGGCTACAAAAACCGAAAGCCCGGCCATAGAAAGACCCATAAGGCGATTTATTCGCGCACCGGTAGCCATGCCAAGACCGGCAAAAATACCAGCCAGCACCAAAGCCGGAATAACCGTACGAAACCGCATCAACCAGAGAGGCAGCGGCATCTCCGGCTCGAAGGAGAGCACGCAACAGTAGGGCTGACGCACTTCCAGGCGCGGGCCCAGACCCAGGATGGAACGCCCGAGGGAACTGGTTTTGTCGGCGCTATCATAAATTTCCCCGTTGCAAGAAACATTCAGGTAAACCATGTTCGGACCGTTGCCCCTGACCAGTTTACCTTGCTTGTCGGCCACATGCACAACCATGACCGAGTCGGTTTCTTTCTTACTCTTTACTTGATAGAAACAAGCGGCGACGGAGCCCGCTTTCAAAGGCGGCTCAGAGGGGAAAAGCGCACCCAGGCGCAGATTGGCCAGTGTGGCGTCGAGGGTAGCTTTGTTGGTGCCGGCACCGGCGTCAAGATCGGCCGCCAGATAGCTGGGGCGATCTTCTTTGCTGGTAAACGGATTCAGGAGCGTAAAAGCTTCCGAATCAGTGGACTCATCCCCCATGGCGGAAGCAATTGCACCTTCAGCGCTCTTACCGTTCTCACTATCGGCAGCACCGGGGGTGGCACTACTTTCCCTAGTCGAGCCGGTGGAAGCAGCGGCATCGGCTGTGGTGCTCGAGCCGGAAGCGGTGCCTGAGGATGCGGAGGATTCGGCAGACTGAGAGCCGGATTCGGAAGAAGACGACGACGAAGAGTCCTGCGAGTTCGTGCCGCCGTTTTTGCCGTATGCCTTGATGGCATCAACCACAGTAGGAACGGTCTTAAAGTCGGAAAGGGCAGCCGGGTAAGACTTCTTCTGCCGGAAGTAGAGGACACCCAGTTCACCTAGAAATTTGGCATTGTTCACGGCCTTAGCCAGATCGCTGCCTTCATCGTAATATGGCGTGCCGTCCTCATCGACCAGATAGCCATCGCGCTCTTGTAACCACAGTTCCTTGTTAAAGACGCTGGAAGGTACGGAGCGACAAAAATCATCAAGACCCAGGCCGAAGCCGCTAAAACCTACCTTGAGAAAGGTCTTGCCGTAACCAAGACTGACGGTCTTATTGCTCAAGTAGCGAAGAGAACGCAAACCATCAGCCGAGGTTCTGGTGCGAGCCAGGGCCGAGGGAACATCGGCTGTGGCAAAGGGAATCCAGAGATAATAAATAGATGAAACCATCACCGCCGTGGTCAAACAAACAAGAATCGCTTTTACAACGTTCTCGGTTCGCTCCCTGGCCTCGCGCTCAAACATTTCCTCGCGGTCGCGCAAATCCTGATCGCTCAGCTGAAACCGCCTGGGTACACGGGATTGCTCCGACTCTGACTCGTTATCGGCTTCGGCGGACACATAGACATTGGTATCGGCTTTGGAAGGTTTCTCTCCGTCCAGCACACTGGCAACATCATCGGAGTCGCTGCGGCTAGCACCTCTGTAACCGGCATTGGCGGTTGTTCCCGCCCGATCAGTGCGGTCGCCGCCGTGGGAGCGGTCGGATTTGTTATCTTGAAACTCTACCCGCTTTGGTGCCTCAAAAGCGCCGGTGGCGGCGTTCTTACCAGGGCTGACGGGAGTAACTGCAGCGGGATTACTGCCCAGCGAGCCACTGGGCTGCCAGGCTACCGTTTTGTCCTGCAAGTCAGAGCCTGAGCGAGGCGGCGAGGTGCCACGCTGATCCAAGCTCTGGGACTGCCCGCTGCGACCTTTCGGTTCACCAAATAGCCCGCCGCCGAAATTGGCGGAGTCATCCTTTAGCCCCACAGCCGCTCTCGAAGCCAGAAGCTTTGCCTCCAGGGCTTCCATTTCCTTACGCCACTGTCTCACCCCGGGATGGTCTTGCCCGAGCAGGTTCTCTCCCAATCTAACCAGACGCCGGTTATATTCAAGGGCACCGTATGTGTCACCCACTTCCTTCTTAATCACCACCAGGCATTCAAGACACTCCGCATAATCGGGATGATCTTCAGAAAGCACCTTCAATAGCTGCGTGTAGCACTGATCTGCGCGCACGGCATCTGCCCGTTCAAAGGCATCGCGAGCTTGTTGAAGTAGTATGGATTCGGGAGAGGGAGGCAATTAAGATCTACCGTCAAAAGGAGAGGAATTCTTCCAGGGGCTCTCTTAAAAGATACCGTAGGTCAAAAGACGGGCGCCGATAAATTTGGATAGGGGGAAAAGGAGAGGGATACCGGACTTTACTTACAACTCTAATCTATCAAAGAAACTGCCAAAACACCAGGCAAAACCGCAGCCTAATCAAAAGACCAGACAGATTGGACCATCTTGAGAGCAGCCCGGCATCCAAATGCTATCCCATAATCACCGATTAGATATACGACTTAAGTTCCTGGCGCAAGGTCTTCGGCACCGACCTCTCCACAGTCTCTTTCATATGCTCCAGAGCGCCTTTTATTTTGCGCCACTGATGCCCGGCATGCATTGCATACTCTTCCGCCTCACCCTGCTCCCGCAAGACAAACTCTTCCGTTCTTTGATGAACTTCGGCGCCTGATAATATCAAGCGGGCCACATGGGGATTGAAGACAATTGCGGCAGAGAGCAACTCTCGATTCTGGGAATTGGCTCCCTCAGACAAGAATCCGACCAGCGCCTTACTATAAAGGGAGAAAGCACACTCGGGCACAGAATCTATCAGTTCCTTCAATTCGTTCAGTAACTGCGTATCGCTTGCATCCAAAGTCGCGACGTCCACCAGCGAAATAATCAGATGCAACCGATCGTTGAGCTGATCGGCAGCCTGCAAACACTCCCGGAAGAGGCGGGCCGACTCCTGAGCATCTTCGGGCTTTCCTTCTTCGCACCACTTCCGACGCCACAAAACGGCCAGTTGAGAGCGCAACCCAATCAAAGGCAAGCTGCCGATATAGACCTGGAGATCGTGGAAGGGACAGGATTTATCAAGCTCTTTCTCTTCCGCTTCGATAACCTTGGCCACGGCCTCGCAACAAGCACCATACTTATCGAGCAAGACTTTGATGTCATCATCCTTGAGGCTCTCAATCTCGCTCTCTAACTGCTCAAGTAGACTCTGCACTGCCGGTGAGATGCGACCTATTTCATGGACATGATCGTGATCATGCTGACAATGTTCGCCATGCACATGGTCATGCTCGTCCTCTTCATCGTCATCTTCATCTTCGAAGTCATCGTCTTCTTCATCACACTCATCGTCCTCGTCGGAATCAGCATGACCATTCTTATGCTCATGATCGCATTCGTGTGAATGCACGTGTTCATGTCCGTGTTCATGTCCGTGTTCGTGTTCGTGTTCGTGCACGTGTTCGCACTCGTGAGCCTGTTCAAGGGCCGATTCTTCCGCCCAGGAAGCCGGACAACCGAGACTCTCAAGGAATTTCAAAGCCTGATCTTTGCGACCTAAGGAAGCGAGAATGAGAGCATAACGTCCTATCTCCTCACCAAGTTCTTCGCTCCTGGAGCCATAATGCTTCTTGATCTGCTCCAGCATTTCCAGATGAATCTGGTGAGCCTTCTCAGCCTGCTTCGCTTCCAGATAGAAATCTACAAAATCGCTGAGGGTTTCGATGTAACGCTCAGGCTCGCCAAGATCCTTGTGAATTGCAACAGACTGCTTGAAAAGGTCTTCGGCCTCTTCAATCTGCCCCAGATGTTCGAGCCAAACGGCCTTCATTTCAAGCTCATCAGCATACTCCATGCTTTCTTTCCCGAAAGCCGCCAGTTGCGCTTCTACACTCGTGCCAATTACATCGGTGGCATTCTCTGCCAGGCATTGAATGCTGTGTTGAGCCTTAAGCGCCATACACTTGGCAATCCCCTTGAGGTCGCCTTCTTCTTCTGCAGCCTTGAGCGCCTTCTCGATATGACCTTCTACAGTCTTCTCTTTCCCCGAAAGCAACTGCCTTTCAGCGATCTTGTAATACTTCTGCCACATATAAAGAGCCTCAAGGTTAAACAACCCCGATATTCTAAGATATTTCCGACCAATAAATCGCCGCAACCGCTCGCCCGGCAATGGAAGTTAAAAGGTCGGATGATACTTCAAGGGCTTGGAGCGGAATTCATCTTTGAATCCATCTTCAGGCCTTTCCGGGCTAACCGAACCAGGAATATCTTCGACTATGAACCGGGAGCCACTGGTACCCACGGCTGGGCGCAGCGACTTTATAAACTGCCTGGACGGCTCGCCAAGGTCTTTGTAATCTATCTCGATAGAGCGAATCTGTCTTGCTCCCTCCAGCATCTTCAATTCGGTTAAGGTCCATTTATGATGGAAAACCTTCAGGTGATCCAGGGAACGCTGGCGACATACCACAGCTAGACCCGCCTCCGTAAAAGGCACATTTTCCAGTTCAAGTTGGTTAAGCACGGCAGCCCTGTCAAGCGCCCTTAAGAACTGATCAGTTTGAAAGGGCACCTGACCACCTTCGTCTTCGGTCAGACTTTTGAGCCTTAAATAGGTGAGTTGACTGAGAAGCTTGCCTCCGGCGAGACTCTTTGCTGCAATGCTGCTGTGCTGAAGAGTCAAACTCGACAGAGAAGAATACTCGGAAAGCCAATCGGCAAACTCGCTATTCATATTGGAATTTTCGAAGCTGCAACTGCGCAAAGCTCTCCAGCCCTTCATCAAGCTCTTGAAACGCACCAGGTGTTCCTTGAACCTGAAATTCTCAATCTCCAAAATCGACACGTCGGAAGCGCCGAAACATTGCAAAAATTCCGGAGAATCCTTCGAAAGAGAAAAGCAAAGGTATATGGGAGGAATCACAATCGTCTCCACACCATCGGCAAAATCAACAAACTGGCCTTTGCCATCTCTTATTTGAATAGACCGATAACCCTCAGGAAAGGTGAGGCGAATTGCATCGCCGGGGCCTGCTCTGCGAATGACCGGCTTAGTGGCAAGGGCATCAGGATGCGGCAGAGAGACTACGCGCAAACCACCAGCGCTTATTTTAGACGAGGCAGTTTTTCCGGCAGAAGTCTGAAACAGGCTTGGGGAATAGCGATTGAGCAAGCCCCAAATGAGACTCAGACCCAAGACCAGGATCAGGGCAGGTCTTATAGCCAGGGAGGCAAAATTAGGTTTAGCGTCTGCATCACCGGTGGTGACCTCACGATCGGCATTCGTACCATCAGCAGGGAAATATTTTTGCTCAGAGACGATGGTGGAAATTGCCTGAGGAAGCAAGGTCTTACCGCTCTGCAAGCGCTGAAAATCATGGAGCAAGGATTCCACATCCTGGTAGCGGGAGGCGGCATTCTTTGCCAACATGCGAGACACAGCCAACTCCAGATCGGCTGAGAATTGTCCGGACGGATAAGCAGCTTTCAACGGCTCCGGGTCCATAGATTGATGCATCATAAAAGTCTGCAGTACAGTGGACCCCTTGAGCGGCACCTTGCCGGTCAGCGCCTCATAAAAACTGCAACCGAAGGAATAGATATCGGTTCGCTGATCAAGCGATTCGCCCCGACACTGCTCGGGGCTCATATAATAAGGTGAACCGAAGACCTCACCAATCTCGGTCAAACTTTGTCGGTCTCGCTCGCTGCGCAATGATATAAGTCGATTGTTGCTGTCGGTGAGAACCCTTGCCAGACCGAAATCGACCAATTTATAGCGACCGGCACGGCTTTCGGGATCGCTTAAGAGAATTATATTGCTCGGCTTAATATCCCGGTGAATGATCTGCTGTTTATGAGCAACTTGCAGCGCAGAAGCAATGGCAATGAAGCAATCCAGGGCTTCCTCCACAGACATGGGGCCAAGGCGATGCAGTCTGTCGGCAAGGGTCTCGCCCTTCAAAAATTCCATAACATAATAGGGGCAAGACTCTTTGTCTATTCCCATGTTGAAGATTCGCACTATACTTTCGTGGTTGAGTTTGGCCAGAGACTGCGCTTCTCTCTGAAAGCGCAACCAATTGCGCTCGGTCAAAAGCTCCGGAGCCAAAATCTTGATGGCGTACTTTTGATCGATAAACCGGTGCCGGGCAGCAAAAACCACACCCATGCCGCCCCGGCCTAAGAGTTCATCGAGGATGTAGTCGTTACCGACCACCTGCCCGGATTTATAGGTGAGCGCCTTGGGCTCACCCCCTGGCGGAGAGAGGGTTATCTCGTCTTCCAGTTCAAGATCCGACTGCGGCGCATCAGCGGGCTCAAGTTGCCGGACAGCCTCCGGCTCAGGCTTCCGCTCTGATGCTGGTCTCTGGTCTCGAGCCGGCGGATAGTCATGGTCTTCGCCCTTCGCCAAAGTCGTTGCGGTCCTTTCAGGGGAACAGGGGTCCGGGCTTCCAAATGGAATGATAGCTCAGTTAAGGTGGTAGGAGGCCTAATAGGCGTTGTTTTTGGTCCAGAACACCCAAGATGGCGACCAAGGCGGTCACCACCTTCTCATTTCAAAAAATGGGGCATGAGCGAAATTATGCGCATTGACTCACAATAAATCGTACCCGCAAGAAATAGTTGCCTCAGATAAAATCGTACCCCTTAGCATCCTCGTTAAGGGGCGAAATGATGAGGCTGAACATGACGATTCAAGCGAGGCAAGAGCTATTGGAGGTGTTGCGGATGCAGTACCCCAGTGCCGGACCGGAGGAGCGGAAGCGCATTCTGACTGGATTTGTTGAGGCAACAGGGTATTCCAGGAAGCATGCGATTTCATTACTCAACAAAAGACTGAACAAAGCCGCAAGAGGTTGGGGCGCCGCTCCAGGATTGGCAAGGATGTGCTCTTGGCGCTGATAGAGGTCTGGCATTTGTCCAACCGTATTTGCTCCAAACGCCTGGTTCCCTTTCTGCCGGATCTTGTCCAGGAACTCGAAAGAGCCCAAGCGCTGCAACTGACTGCCGAAGAACGGAGCCAATTGCTTGCCCTCAGTGCCTCAAGCGTCGACAGACTTTTAAAGGGCGAAAGGCGAAAATATGAGCGAAGCCGCAGCACAACCAAGCGCTCGTCTTTAGTTCGCTCTAAGGTGAAAGTGCGAACTTTCACAGAATGGAGTGACGTGACGCCCGGATTCTTTGAAATTGATACCGTCGCGCATTGCTCCAGAGACGTCAGTGGACGATACCTTTCAACCTTAAACATGACGGACATCGCCACCTGCTGGACCGAGCCGATTGCACTAACAAGGAAAGGTTCGATAGAAGTCATAGCAGCGCTGGAGAAGGTGCTCGAAGTACTGCCCTTTCCGCTGAAAGGACTCGATTCCGATAATGGTAGTGAGTTCATGAATGAAGACTTTGTCAAATGGTGTGAGCTGAAAAGACTGACCTTTACACGGTCCCGCGAGTACAAGAAAAACGACCAGGCCTGGATAGAAGAAAAGAACGGTTCAGTGGTAAGAAAGCTTGTTGGGAAGAGTCGATACGAAGGAAAGAAGGCCTGGCGGATTCTCAATGAGTACTACTCAGTGGCTCGGCTCTACATCCATTTTTTCAGCCAACGCAGAAGTTGCTATTCAAACATCGGAAAGGCTCTAAAACATACAGAAAATATGACAGAGCTAGAACTCCATATCAACGAGTTTTAGAGAGTGCCCATGTCTCAGAGCAGGATAAGAATGAACTGAGGCGGCTCAAAGAAGGTTTAAGCATGGTCCGACTCAAGAAGGAACTGGAACGGCTCGGAGCCGATCTGCGGAAACTTGCGGTGGATAGCCCGGACCCTCTTGTGCCGCCGCCGTAGCACAACGCATTGCGACTCACAAGTTCATCCGAGAGTCTAATCAACGCGCACATTCTCTTACCGAGTTACAACCGATGCAAAGAAACCGCTTCGAAGCAGAGCTTCGGCGCACAATTCAGGCCTTGCCGGGAGGAACGCTGATTTCAGCTAAGGACTTTCTCGAAACTGCTAAACGTTCTACCGTTGATAGTGCCCTGATGCGCTTGCTTAAAGACGGAAGTATAACGAGGATAGGTTGGGGTCAATACCAAATACCAGAACATGCGTTACCTGTTGAGTGCTAACAGCAGCTAAAGCTGCTATTAACCCTCAACAGGTTTCACTTTAATGACTACCCCAATAATAATCGCCTTCGGTACGATTCTTTCTGACGCAACAGTTGGCCTCGGGTACGGATTTAATTTGACGCAATACGTTATGCGGAATTTCGCTCACTTGTCGAAAACAGGTTAGAACTGCAACAAACAATGCACAATAAATCAATCGGAATTACTTGCCAATTGTGCTACCTCATTATGGCGTTTGAGGCATTTTGAGGACTGCCAATTACCGTAGGTTAAAGTTTCCGATAACATACTCTTAGTGTGATTAAGTTCCCGCGCGAGAATTTATACCCTTTCCGGAATGCTTTCTTGAGTGGTTCTGCGATGCCTACAAGGTCCCTAGCAGCGTCTCGCCACGCATGGGTGTCATTCGAAAATGGTAATGACCTTTGCCATAACATCTTCAAGGATTGTTTGCGGCAAAGTGTCAATCTGAAGACCGTTTCTAGCTGCGATATCAATTGCCCGAGGCTGATCGCAGCGAACTATCCCGGTAGTTTTTATGCCTGTGATTTCGACGGCAAAGCCGATGCGCTCAGCAAAGGCACCGCCATTTGTAATTGGTAGTACCACCGGAACGCCAGTGGTGCTATTGAAGCTGGAGGGCGAGATGACTAGAACCGGGCGGCGTCCTTGTTGCTCATGACCCTGAGAGGGGTTTAGATCGACCAAGTAAATGTCGCCACGGTTCATATCAGCTCACGACCTACGGCAGACCCGTCCACCCATTCACGCGCTGAGGCAGGCTGGGGAGTGGTGTAGTCGGATGCAGCCAGGAGCTGAGCCAGGGTGTAGCGAGGCTTAGAACTAGCCTCCACAATAAGCCTCGCGCCCTCAAGAGTGATGCTCACTGAGGCGCCCGCCTGTAAGTGCATTTGTTCAAGCAGAGCGGGCGGAACTGTCAGCATGACGGAGCCGCCGACTTTACGCAAATTGGTGGTGTGCATAGCAGAACCTCACTAGTTATACAAAAGTATAACCGCCTGGGCGCCTTTTGCCAAGGTCTTTTCAACAACCGGCACCGCATGCATACGCCAACCCGGCTGTCTTTGAATAGCCAAATAGTTAGAAGTGATCGGTGTCGGTCTGAAGGCAGGTCATGACCAGTACCTCGCTGATGAAAGAGAAAGAGCCTGGGGCCGGCTTATCGGCACAACCGAAGGTCTGGGAGCTGCAGCCGTAAACCTGGCCACCATTGCTGAATTTACTTGTGATGTGGTTGCCGGTAATAAGGCAAGAGCGGAAGAAAGAGGCGGGCAATTCGGAAAGGCACTTGGTGAAACTCTAGTAAGTGGAATTCAGCTATTCAGCGCCGCCGATCAGTATCTGTTTAACGTAGGCTATTTCGGCGAATATGGCAAGCCGTTCATAGACCTGGCTGACTTCGGCGGGGCGTTAAACGATAGATGGCGCCAGATACCGCCCAGAGAGCAAGAGCGCATTAAATACAAGCTGATTACGGAGATGGCGGCAGATGGCTCGATTGGAGCCGGAGGTGCCAGGGCAATCGGCAAAGCAAATACATTTACGGAAGTGCTGGATGCCGTAGCTATCGAGGCAAAAGCCGCCGGGAAAGGCTCCATTGATGCCGTTAACGGAGTCGGCAAACAGGTAGCAACCGACTTGAAGAGCATGAGGCTGGATGCCGCAGCCTCCGGACAGCACGTGATCGGATACGTGGATAGCCTGGTCTGGGACTTGACCGCGCCGGAAATGGCGCTACCAGGCGGCGGCAAAATCAATTTTCCGCGAGAGTTTGGGTGCCCGGCAAGCAAGCCTGTTACCCACGTGCTAATGTCAAAGGCAGATGATCTTGGTGGCAGTGGAAAGCTGGTAAACAAGGGTGTAGATGCAGCGGGCAAAGCACTTAGATTCAGTGAAGAGTCAGGTATAAAGGTTAATCGAGCAAGACCGGGGCAGGATGACTTGTGGAAGCAAGCACCGGTTACACGAGGCAATGATGTCCATGTCGGGCTGGGTGAGAATCTGCCGCCAGGCACCAAAACCATTGATGGGATTCACATTTCAGATGGGATTGCAACCAGCATAAAGTCCATCAATCCCCGCGATATGAGCTATCAAAAACCGGGTGCCTTTGAAAGTAAACTTCGTGGCTATGTGCATGATCTGGAAAATTACAAAGGGCGACAAACCAAGACAGCACGGGGGTTGCAGTTAAGGGAAGCTGAAATCGACCAGAAAATATTGCACATAGGTATTCCTGATGGTGCGATCTCAGACGAGCAAATAAAAGTGTTAGAGAAAATCGGGAAGCAAGTTCAGGAATATAATTCTGTTAAGCCTATTCGTAAAGCTCCGATTCAAATTGAGGTGACAATTTTAGAATGACGAGAGAAAAGCCATATGCAGCTTTCAATTTGTTCTTTTTTGCAGATCGGGTAATCATGCCTACGACTGCAAGAACACCAGGTAGATCCTGGATATCTATTGAACCTGTTCAAGTATTTAATTATCACAAAAAGGGTGTATTGACGGACGCAATAGAAAAACAAATCTTGCTGGGTTTTCCGCAGGTCGAAAACCCAAGCCCAGACGAACTTATCTACGATCAGGATGGATTGCCAGCAGGCTTGAAGAGCCCGCTAGAACTAAAATATGCTGGTACTGGCTGGGATGAATTCGAACGAGATTCTATCCATTTTTGCGTTGAGTGTTACCCCTCGGGCTATGTCATAGATTGCTGGGGGCGCGCAGCAAATGGCAAGTGGTCAGATGAACAGTCATTGGAGCTTACTTTACCGGCTTCGGTAGGCGTGAGTGGTTTGGTTGATGCGATTTGGAGCCACTTACAAACGCGCAAGGATTTGCCAGGAATGACTTTTGAATTGCCTCAGCCCAAGACGGCTAATGGCGCATAGAAGTAGGGACTAAGTTATAGCACTCCAATAGAACGGTGCAAGAATCACCGGATATTATGAGAAGCACGGGTTTAAAGGTCTTTAGTTCAATTGAGTATTGAACGTCCAACTCAGGATGCTAATGTTGGTACCTTATGTCTTTCGGATTTCTTGGCTCCAACACATTCACAACCTTCAGCCGTGCACCCGTCTGAAGATCGCTTGGATTATAAGTAAGAGACTTAAACGAAGAGTTTGAACTACTAGCGTTCGCTGCATCACCAGCACCTCTATCGAATTTAAAGCTTGTATTCTTAACACCTTCAGAGGGAACACCGTTATCATCAAACTTACCTGCAACGTTTCTAGCCAAGATAGAGCCATTGAAATCCAAATGCCCTGCAGAACCACCGATGACAACATTAGCATTTGGCGCGTAAATTACTGCATTGACAGTGTTTCCGGTAGGCTGAATACTAATGGTACCCGTACCATTATAGAAAATCTGAAGATCGGCCGGATTGTTAGCAATCACATTACCGCTAATAGTCACCGGCGAATCCACACTAGCGGTAGGCTCTATAAAGATCCTGGCGGTATCACCAGATTGAACGGACAGGGATGTTCCTTGTCCAACATCCAGAGAAGAGACGCTATAGTCACCAGAAACAGTCTGTGAGCCTCCACCAATCTGCTCCATAGTGGCAGCAGTGCTAGGAGCAGAGGGAGCAGAAGCCACGCTAGGGGCAACAGCCCCGCTGGCATTGATAATGTCTGATTCAGCCGTCGATTGAATTCTCTGTAACTCAACATCACCAGAGGTAGATCCCTTGTTCAACACATTTGTACCACTCGGGTCACCATCAACATAGTGAAATCCGTCACTTAACCCTTCTGACCTAATATACTGATTAACGATTGCAGTACCATCTATATTCTTGGCGGTAATCCCAGCAACCGAGTTCTCCTGGTCGGGAAACATAACAATCTTTCCACCAGTCTCAGAATTTGGTCCCAAGAGCACTTTCCCAAAGCTACCGATGTCACCACCAAGACGATAGCCATCAAAGGAGTATTCGGTTCCAGACAAAGAATCATAACCACTAGTAGAACTGCCAGCGCCCAAGTAGAAAGTCTTAAGCCCCGTACCACCGGTTTTCGGCAAAAGGTTTTCAGAACCACCGGCAATACCAATTCCTTTCGCTTCCAACACCGGTTTAAGAGTACATAACAGTAGCTTCTCTCTTGCGCCCCATCTTACCCTAGTCTCTATAACACGCCACTGATTCTTAATACCGCCTCCTATCAGCCCCCACTTCTCACCATAGTTCTTAATCTCAATCGGTAAACTTGGATCTGAATAGGGATTCAAAAGAGGATCGAACGCTCTGGAGCTGTCGCCAGCAGTAGAGATCGGAGATGGCGCAATATTTCGCACGTAGACATCGATTGTAGCAGAATCAGGCAAACCGAACATAGCGGAAGAGAGCGGCAATGTTTCATTGACATGCTTTGAATCACCATAAATTGGTGCACAATCCACATCTGGTCTACTTGACGGAGAGTTCAGCAAACCAACAACATAGTCATTAGCAGACTCAGCAGCAGTCAACATCAGAGCATCAGTGCTGCCAGCACCAATTGATCTAAACAGCGGTATGATCGCCGCAGCAGATGCAGCAAGGAACATAGCAGTCAAAGACGCCGTAATTACAACGCTTACAAGAGAAAAACCTCTATTAGCTCTTGTGCAGTTCCAACGATCAAAACGACACTTTCTACTGACCATGAACATAAGCATTTCTCAAAAATATTTCCTGATGGATAGCAATCCCACTTTTTAGCGGACCATCCTGCTTAGCTTTACCGAACTCAGTACGTTTTACCTCAAGATTCACCAAGAGCATCCTTGTGCTATTCTGCGCTACTGAAATCGGAGTACCATCTCCTCCCCTATTCAGATACTGAAAAATCTTAGGAAGTCCATCCGCAATCCCCTTAGGACCGGTGACACCTCGAAGCACAATTCTTCCTACAGTTGGATAATCAGCACCAGCCTTCACAACATATTTCCCTTCAGAACCTATTTCACTATCCGCCTCAACCCAGTAATGATACTCAGAGACCCTTGTCAAAAAGCCGTATGAGTCGAAATCCGACTCAGCCGCACGCGTTAGTATCAAATGTGTTGAATCAGAACCATTTTCGATCCCGGCACTCTGTCTAGCATCAATTTCAAGCTCTGAAAGGAATCTCTTCGCTGCATAGAAAGTGTCAAATTTGTTATGAAGCATAGAGAGCCAGCTAGTGTTAGCCCAAAGCAATTCTGTCATACCAGCTATTGCAACACCAACAATCACAAGAGAAACTAGAGCTTCAAGCAGAGAGAAACCCTGTTGAGACCTGGTGGAAACACCGCCTGCTCTCCGTTGAAATGGATGCAATCGATTATGGTGCAAGTTCATCTTTCGGATTGAATCCCGTATTTGCAGATAATTGCCCTCAGCCGATACTCTTGCGGCATATCTTCATTCCAAGTAACAAGGATGTTGGCTGTCTTGGTACCTTCCACCTCGCCATAAGGTCCGCTAGGGCCAGGACCAATTGTTAGATAGACCTTTCCTCCAAATTTTGAGACCGGCATAGGATTTGATGGATCTGGACTGAGCCAAACGAGATTCAAGCCATCAATCTGAAGCGGTCTGTCAAAAAGTTTATTAGTTGAGTCATAGACACCAGAATCAGTCGGGTCACCGGAAGCTACTCTAACCTCCTTTTGTAGTCCATCCGAAGGCAGCTTATCAAAGGGAGTTGCCCTCACTCTTTCAACCATCTGCCTAGCAATAGCGACAGCAAGCAATTGCTTCTGGGACTTAGCAGAAAGTCTCAATTGTTCCGACATGCTAGAACCAAGACCTACAAGAACTATGCCACTTATCGAAATTGCCACCATGAGTTCAACCAATGAGGCTCCGGAACGTGATCGAAGCTTCACTGGAACAGAGCAATTCTTGACCTCAGCCGAAACCGACATAGCAACTAACCCTCCGAGCATATCTAAGTTTATGCCCATCAACCCTTCCCCAGTCCCAGATCAGGGCATGCTGGCCACCCCGGACATGTCCACATTAACCAGCAAACTGCGGTGCTCCATGGAAACGTCGAAACTAGCCGGGTGATTGGGCTTGCCGTCCGATCCAAAGGTAACGCCTCCCACCACGGTCACCCCGCGAGGCAAAATCACTTCTTCAATCGTCTTCCTGTCTGAACGAATCACATAGCAGCTCTGACCGCCCTTGCTCCTGGCCGACTCTACGGTTATGGGCATGTCATAGCTGGAAGACATCTCCTTCACCCGCCTTATGTCTTTCACCAGTTCATGGGCGGCATTATTGAGGGCCAGTTGCCGGGCCGTATAGTCCACGACGCGAAAGGCAAACAAAGGCACAGCCAGGAACATGGCCATAAATGCCGCACTCTCCAACCGCCTTATCAGAGGCCAGGTCATTATCGGACTGTCCTTCAGCCCCGAATAAGTGCCGCTCTGAGTGCCGGTCGCCGAATTGCGCGTACTGCTTTGAGTTCCTGTCGCAGGGTTGCCGGTACTGCTTTTCGTACCGGCGAGAGAATTGTTATTTGAACTGCTGCGGGTTTCAGCAGCAGCACTGTCGGAAGCGCCGTTCTGCGATTTGTTCTGGGGATCCGCTGACATAGTTTGCTATTGCAAGGAATTTAGACTCGAAATCAACTCTAATCAGCAATATACCCCGCCGCCATTAAAACCGCCCTTAAGCTCTCAGCGTCGAGACAGGCGAAAGCCGCCAGAGCATAACCGAAAGAATCGCCGGAGCAAAACCGGAAGAATCGCCAGAGCATAACCGAAAGAGTCCCCGGAGCATAGCTGAAAGGGGGCGAAGCTCAGGCGGTTTCGATGGCTGCCGCCCGGGAAAGACCGAGTTCTTCCACCATGGCATCCCGCATGGCGAATTTCCGAATCTTACCGGTTACCGTCATGGGAAATTCCGAGACCACACGAACATGCCTGGGCACTTTGAAGTGAGCCAGCCGCTCCTTCATCCAGGCAACCAATGCCGCTTCGTCCAGTTTCTCACCGGCTTTGAGCATGAGCCAGAGGCAAACCTCTTCGCCCAGCTTCTCATCGGGTATGCCGAAGACTTGAGCCTGGGAGATTTGCGGATGGTGATGCAAGACTTCTTCAATCTCCCGGGGATAGATGTTTTCTCCACCGCGAATGATCATGTCTTTTTTCCGACCGGTGATGTGCAAATAGCCTTCGCCGTTCATCACGCCAAGGTCGCCTGAGTGCAGCCAACCGCCGCCGTCGATACATTCTCTTGTGGCTTCTTCATTTTTGTAATAGCCAAGCATGATGCCATGTCCACGGCAGCATATCTCGCCCTGAGAGCCACGGGGCACTACTTTGCCGCTTTCGGGATCGATGATTTTCACTTCCACGCCGGCGATGGCCCGGCCCACCGTGGTGGCGCGGGTTTCCATGGAATCATGAATGGTAGTGGCCGTCATCAGCGGCGATACTTCCGTCAATCCGTAGAGAATCACCACTTCCGGCACATGCATTTCGCTGGCTACCCGGCGCATCAGTTGCACCGGACACGGTGCTCCGGCCATGAAGCCGCCGCGCAAGGAAGTGTAGTCGTAGTCTTTGTAACTAGGATGCTCAAGCTGTCCGATAAACATGGTCGGCACCCCGGAGATATGAGTAGCTTTCTCGCCGGAGACGGCCTTCATGACGGTCAATTCTTCGAAGTAGGGAGCCGGGACGATGACAGTACCTCCTACAGTGAAGGTAGCCATAGCCGAGCTGACCATGCCGCCGCAATGATAAAACGGCATGGGAATGCAGAAGCGGGTTTTGGTATCAAGAGCCATGGCTCTGGCTGCGAACAGCCCGTTATTGAGCAGATTGTGATGGCTCAGGGTGACGCCTTTGGGAAAACCTGTGGTTCCCGATGTGTACTGGATGTTCACCGGGTCATCGAACTGCACTTCCGCCTCACGAAGGCTCAGCTCTTCCGGAGTTATCGACTGAGCCAGTTCCAGAAAGCTTTCCATAGAGAAAAGCTCGGCAGCGGGGGTGAAGTCCTGGCGGGTACCGTCCAGATCTTGACCGGGCATGACCACGATGTCCTGCAAGCTGGGAACAGTGGAGGCCGCCACCGCCTTGCCGCCATGGGGGAAAAGCCGGGGGCTAAGCTCCTGCAACATCTCAAGATAATTGGAGGAGCGGTTTCGGGGAATGGTAAAGAGCAGTTTGACACCGGACTGGTTCAAAACGTACTCCAGCTCCGGCACCCGGTAAGCGGGATTGATATTAACGAGAATGCCGCCCACCCGGGAGACTGCATAAAGGGCAGCCAGCCAGCGCCAGTTGTTGGTGGACCAGATACCGATGCGGTCGCCCCGCTCTACCCCTCTAGCCAGAAGAGCACAAGCCAATTTTCTGGTGTAAGCCTGAAACTCGAGGTAAGTCAGCTTCTCGCCTTCCAGAACGCTGACAACCGCTTGTGTATCGGGGGAAGCAGCCGTGATCAGGTCCAGATGACCGCTGAGGGTGTAACCCAGAAGCTTTTCGGCGCACACACCGTAGTCGTAGCTGAGGGGCTGGGGAAAAGTAGCCGGGCATGAACTTAGGTTACCCTTGCCCGGCAAGTCAAGCTGAGCGCCTGGCTCAGAACCGGGGACATTTACTGAGCCGTTTTTCATGGCGATTTTGAATTTCTCTCTGAGTGACTACATCGGGAAGGCTTCAGCGCCGCCGAGGATGTAGACATGCCGGGCCGGACGCTTGGCGGCCGGTTTGCGGCGCGAGCGCGAACTCGGGACTGAGACGGTATCAGTTTCTACGTTTACCACCTGATGGCTTTGAATATATTTGACTGCTTCCTGAATGGCAGGGTCGCCGGAACCGGCAAGCCCGACCGGGGCAGCTGTCACTCCGGCAGTGGATGCTTCTGAGGCTGACACCGGCACAGTTGATACTGCCAGCGTGAGGGCCATGCCCACGATGAGACCGAAAGCTTTTCCTACCTGCGCACTGGAGATATGCATCAGATGTCCTCTTGTTGGTGCTGAAATCTTGCACTTCAGAACACGAGTATAAGTGCGGTTTGGCAGAATGAAAAGCATCTCTTAAATGTATTAACAATCATGTGAACACATTCTAATGTCAAGAGGGGCGCCGTTTTCAAGAGAGTCATCAAGACAAAGTTTCTACTTACGAATACCTCAGAAAACAGCAATTACTGATAGCGCTGCCCGTTGAAATCAATATAGCCACCTTCATGGCGGGGGCTGTCGCTGTGGTGCGTCCAGTGAATCAGCCCACCTTTGGCGTTCCAGATATATTCTCCGTGCAAAGTAATCACATCACCGGGAGAAATCGGTACATAGGGCGCCGAATCAATGCTATGAGCTACCAGTACGGTAGTGCCGTTACTCAAACCAAGAAGAAATTTCTGGTGGCGGCGACCTCTAGTGTCTTCCGGCAAAAGCTTCTTCACGCGGGTGGTGCAGGTCACTTCCACCTTCACGGCACGATTGTTCTGAGCTGCCAGCACCTCATCTTCATAGAGCCCCGGTGAGGCGACCTGACCCTGAGTCTGTGCCTGGCTCTGCCCACGATACTGGCTTGGATCAAAGGGAGTCTGGGCGCCGGTTTGAATATTCGAGTTGGGAGACTGGTCTTGAGCACCGGCCCGGGAAGCCGTAAGCGAAGAGTTGGAGCAGGCGGTAAGACCCAAACTAACCAGCAAAATGGCAAGGGCAGCCAGCCTCAGCCCTGCTCTTCTTGCGTCAGCCACCAGTTTTGCTCTTGCTGAAAACATTTCCAAATCCCTTAAGTTTGCCGACCTGAACCCCTTGGCACTTTCCAGAAGTACCGGTCTGCCACCGACGGGGCACTTCAATAAAAGCTTAACCGATAACGGTTTAGTTTCCGTTTTCCACAGAGGTTTAACCGATATCCTTGATGGTTCGCTCGCCCCGCCACGACTCGACTTGACCCGCCACGACCGGATAGATTTAACCGACATCGGTTGAGTTTCAAGCCCGGAGTGGCCAGGTTTCTCAGCCCGGGGCGGCAATTTCAGACATTTGCAGCAAGTACACCAACAACGAACATACAACCGCAGACCCTTGAGTGATGCAGCTATAGCCCCTGGTACATGCCGAGCATATATCCCGCTTATTGGTGCAAAACCCAGCCCCTGTGGTATATAGAGGAATATTAACGATCTTCACGCAGTCAGTTCGGAACTGCTCGGTTCCCAGGGTAGTCCTGAACAGCAGGAGGGGTAAGCAATAGCCAATGTTGTCGTCCATATACCTCACCGGCGCTTCCATAGACCCTGGCGAACTGAGCCAGGTGCAAAACACGGCCGCCCGCAACAGCAACTCCCAGGCCGACTGGCGTACCTTTGCCATGACCAGGCTGACAAACCATGGTCTCAAGGTAATCAATCCTCTGGAATTGCCCTGGACGGAGACGGAATTTAATTTTGACGAAGCCATCGATTTAGCCGGCACTTCCGATCAGCGGGTGCGCCGCGCCCTCGAACTGATAGACCAGAGCGACGGCTTGTTGGCCAACATAGAGCGGGCCAACTACGGCACCGCCATGGAAATCTTCTACGCCCACAGAAGCGGTAAGCTGGTCACCGTCTTTGGCGCCGCACCCTTCAGCCCCTGGGTAGCAAGCCATTCTCAGGCAAGATTTAACGACATCGACCTGGCCCTCCGCTACATCATAGGCAATCAGCCTCGTTCAGCCCCGGTTGACTGGGCCATCCACTATGAAAGCCAACTGGCGGAAAGATACGAGCAGATGCCTCCCTACGGCGAGCCAGACTACAAGTTTATGGGCGGGCAGTTGCCGATTCTGGTGCTGGCGCCCCATGCCACTGCATTTTTCAGGGAAGGCGAATTTCAAGAGCAAGAATCTTTCACAGGTGCCATGGCTGCCCTGATGAACCGCCGCACGGGCTGCCACACCCTCAGCTCCAATTACTGCCTGGTGGCAGATCCCTGCTATTACCAGGACACGCCGTTCAAAGCCATCATCAAAGACGTCATCAAGAACGGACAGGTTGGTCTGGTTTTCATGCTCATGGGGGCAACCTGGCAGGAGGCTCCGGGTCTGCAAATCTCATTCTACGGTGAAAGCAAGGGTTACGACTTCGAAAACAGGCTCAGACTCAAGCTCGGAGCCCTGGAGGAGATCGGTCCCCAGAAGCAAGACGACTACATCAAGCCCCTGGCCGGCTTTATTTCGGAAGAGATGAAAGTGCCGGTACTTTCGGTGCGAATGTCCAAGCGCTACCGCATGCCCCGGCTACAGGGCATGCTTTTCAACAAAGCAGCCGACAGCCTCACGGCCTTCCTGACGGAATGCGGCGCGGAACTCTCAACCATGAAACGGTACTAGCCCGGTGAGCGAGGCTAAAGTACTGGTTGTCTATGTTACCTGTCCCCAGGATAAAGCCGCGGCTTTAGCCGAAACACTGGTGCAAGAGAAACTGGTGGCTTGTGTCAACATCGTGCCCCGGGTCACTTCGGTTTACTCCTGGCAAGGTGAGGTGGTCAAGGATGAAGAAAGCCTGCTTGTCATGAAAACCTCGACCGATTTTTACGCTAGACTCGAAGCGAGGGTAAAAGCACTTCACTCTTATGACGTGCCTGAGGTTCTTGCCCTGCCGGTGGAAAAAGGCTCGAAGGAATATATCGGCTGGCTCTTAGGAAGTCTTGAGAAGTAATCCCGCAACCATGGAAACAAGCAAAACCATCGTCGATGCCTTCTGGAAGCAAGTCCGAGAAAAAGCGGACAAGCCGGCGATTTTGCACAAGGTGAAAGGTGAATACAACTCGGTAATCTGGCGAGAGCACGGACTTATCGTGGATCTGGCCATGGCCGGTCTGGCTAAAAACGGCATTGAGCAGGGCAGCCATGTGGCCATCCTTTCACAGCCCAACCCTCGCTGGACCTGGTCCGACCTCGCGGCTCTTTCATTGAAGGCAGTAACGGTCCCGATTTATCCGACACTGGCGGTGCCGGAAGTAGAGTACTTGATCAAGCACAGCGATTGTCGCTGCATCATGGTCGAGGACGAGGCACAACTGCACAAGGTTTTGCAGATCTCCACCCTGCCGGAAAAACTCAAATTCGTGGTGCTCATGAAGGGAGAAGCGCCGCCTTCCCGTCCAGACCTTCGTATTATGACCTGGGACGATTTGTTGAAAGACGGCGAAATCTACCAGCTGGCCCACAAAGAATTTCTCGAAACACTGAAGAACTCAGTCGGTCCGGAAGATCTGGCTTCCATTGTCTACACCTCGGGCACCACCGGCGTGCCCAAAGGGGTAATGATTTCCCACGGCAATATCATCAGCGTCTGCCGAGCCATAGGCGATCGTCTGGAATTCAAAGAACAAGACCTGGTACTTTCTTTCCTGCCCCTCTCCCATGTCTACGAAAGGGTGGGCGGTCAGTTTCTCTGCATTTATTTCGGCATCACCATGGCCTATGCGGAAGCCATTGAAACAGTGCCCCGCAACATGGTGGAGACGCACCCCACCATCATCAACGGCGTACCCCGCTTTTACGAGAAAGCCTATCAGCGCATTCAATTTGAATCGAAGAAACTGCCCAAGCCGCAGCAAATACTGATTCGCTGGGCCCTTTCCCTGGGCCGCAAATACCAGGAAGATGAGAAAGTGCTGACCACCAAGCCCAGCCTGGTCAAGCAGCTGCACCAGGCCGAACTACGGGCGGCAGACCGCCTGGTTTTCTCCAAAATCAGGCGCCGTTTCGGAGGGCGCCTGCGCATGCTGGTTTCCGGCGCCGCTCCTCTGCCCAAAGAGGTGCAGGACTTCTTCGAGACCATCGGCTTGACCATCGTGGAAGGCTACGGACTGACCGAAACCTGTGCCCCCGTTGCCTGTAATACTCCAGCCCAGAACCGACCCGGTACAGTAGGCAAGCCCCTCATGGGTGTGGAAGTAAAGATTGCTGCCGACGGAGAGCTACTGGTGAAGGGCGGTTCCGTCTTTTCCGGCTATTACAAAAACCAGGAAGCCACCGCTGAGGCCTTTGAAGACGGCTGGTTCAAGACCGGCGATATTGCCGAAATCGACCCGGACGGCTTTATTAAGATCAAAGACCGCAAGAAAGACATCATCATCACCGCCGGCGGCAAGCACGTGGCCCCGCAATTTATCGAAAACCTCTTCAAAGGCGATCCGCTCATAAGCCACTGCCTGGTTTACGGCGATCGGCGCAAATTCATAACCTGTCTTTTCACCCTCCACAAAGACGGCCTCAAGGCTTTCGCCGAGAAAAACAAGCTAAATTTCAAGGAAATTGAGGAATTGACCGAACATCCCCTGGTCAGGCAAGAGATTGAACGTACGGTCAATCAAAAGAACGAAGGGCTGGCTAACTTCGAGAGAATCAAGCGTTTTGCCCTGCTCGATCGCGACTTCACCATCGAAGACAATGAACTGACGCCCACTTTCAAGGTTAAGCGCAAGCTTGTAACGGAAAAATACCGGCAGGTATTAGACGCTCTTTATCCCGAAGAGGACCTGGAAGTGGAAAATGGGCTGCAAAAACGATAAAAAAGTTCTTTACATTCGCTTGGCAACTAATTACAATAATGGCGAGGTTCCAGGTTCTGGAAACCTTTTTTGAAGCGAAGACTCATGCGCAAGCTGGGTCGAAAACCTTACTAAATCAATTGATGTGCCTCTGAGGTCATACCGAACATGTTTGAATCATTTGGAAGGGGTCTGAAACTAATTCTTGCCTCCATCAAAATGGGCTGGCAAGACAAGCGCCTGCTGATTCCGGGTCTCATGACCGTATTCAGCAACTTCTTCTTTGCCATTCTGCTCTTCCTGGAAGGCAAATCAAGACTGGCGGCAGAGCACGGCGGTCATGCCGCAAAAGCCGCCAAGCACGGGGCAGCGCACATTGCCGCCGCCATGCCCAAAGCACCTGACATACAGCAAATGATGGCCCAGACGGCGCTCAACGGTCCCTGGGACCAGAGCGGTCTCTCGGCCCTCTCCGATGCAGCCAGCCCCGATGCGGTCCTGGCTGTAGTGGCCATCCTGTCACTCTGGTGGCTCACCAACCGCTTCCTGGAAGGGGTCACTACCGCCCTGGTCTACAGCCACCTGACGGAAGGCGCCGGCTCCGGCAAATTCTCAACATCCTGTGCAGCGGTCTTCAGTTCCCTGCCGGCCATCATCACTCTCGGTATCGTCACCCTCATCGCCAAACGCATCGCCCGCTTCATGCGCGACAAGCGCGGTTCCGGAATCTTCGGCATGGGCATCAACTTCCTTTCCAGTATCGTGGAAGTGTTCTGGACCATGGCCGGACACTTGATTCTGCCGGCCATCGTCATTGAAGGCACCTCCTTCTGGGGCGCCCTCAAACGGGCCGACCGCATCGGTCAGGGCAACTTGATCGCCATCGGTGTAGGCGAAATCGGTATCGACACCATCAACCGACTGGTCATGTTCGCCGTCTGCACCGGCGGTGTGGCAGGTTATTCCTTCGTCTGGTTCAACCACATCCCGGCCACCGCCCCCATCGTCATGATCGGCGGCGCTTTCTGGGCCATGTCGGTAGTACTGGTGACGGCAATGTCCATCTATATAAGAGCTGCCTTTTTCACCTGCCTCTATGTCTGGGCAATTGAAGCTGAGGCCCTCTCCGAAGCCGAACGGGTCAATTGCCAGCCGCCGGCACCGCTGGCAGCAGCCCTGGCCTGATTGACCGGCTTAAGCTGCAGGCTGTGCGTATACAAGCATAAACACTCTTGGGAGTGCACCTCCAGCCCCAGGCCTATGCACGGGGCAGCCGCTCACTTCAAGCGGCTAGCTTTTGCCCATCAAAGATGTGACGATCTTTGGTGTCATATACCACTTCAAAACGCCCGGTCCGGAGGGGGGTATCGAGTCCACGTCGATACGACAAACGCCGGCCTTCTTGAAGGGCATCTCAAAGGCCGGTCCGGCATAAATGAGATTACCCACCAGCATACCCATATCCGGCTCGTGTCCGACTAGAAAGATCTCTTTCGCCCCTTCGTGCCTGGCCACGCTTTTGAAAAGCTGCGTATGATTCACAGCCGGTGCCAGAGCGTCTGTCAACTTCACTTCGAGACCAAAGGCCTCCGCTATGTATTCGGCAGTTTGACGAGCACGCACCAGAGGACTGGAAAGGACCAGATCGGCCTTGATGTTCATTTTGCAAAGGGCCTTCGCCACAAGCTTCATTTCCTCCCGCCCCTCATCAGTAAGCGGACGTTCGCTATCGCGAGTGATACCGCCTTTCAATCCTTCGACGGCGATGCCATGGCGCACCAGATATAGTCTCATTACAACCCCAAAAGAAACTGACGCTCATCTTGAAGCCATATTCTAGTAGTAATATTGTTTTGATGAGTAACGCAAAACCACGAATTATTGGTCTTGACATAGGCGACAGACGTATCGGAGTCGCCATCAGCGATCCCTTGCACCTGACGGCAGCGGGTCTTGAAACAATCGAGCGCACCAATACAAAAAATGATGTGCAGGCAGTGAAAAACATTGCCATGCGCCATGGTGCAGTGCAAATCGTGGTGGGACTGCCGCAAAACATGGACGGCTCCATGGGAGAGCAGTCTGAGAAAGTCAAATCTTTTGCAAAGAAATTAGCCAGGGAAACCGGACTGCCGATTGTTTATGAAGATGAACGACTGACGACCATCTCGGCCATTCGCACCCTCACCATTCAAGGTGTAAAAACCGGTCACAACAAAGCTCTTGTGGATCAACAAGCAGCCGCTATTATTCTGCAAAAATTTCTCGATCGCGACACGCCGCCATCAACGGCCTGAGGAATTTTCTCACCGTGGGTCCCGTCTCAGGGTCGGTGAGCGGCGATTATCTCAAAGGCATAATTGGCAGCTGCGGTATTTTCACCAGGCGTTTCTACCGCTCTCTGTGAATCCGAAGCACCTAGCGCACCAACCTCATAGACCGCACGGGTCTTCAAAGCAGGCACGGAGGCTTCCGGCTCGCACACCTGGTCCATCAAATAAGTCCCCAACATGCGCCCGGCCACCGGATTTAAACCGGAAAGAGCGGCGTAGGGCAGCCAGGCTTCCAACTCGGTGTGCAAGTAAGACTTATGACTAAAGCCGGCTTTGCGGAAAAGTCTGCCGATGGAAGTACTGTCCGGCAAACCGATGGACTGACTGCGCTGCATCTCGCCGTCCAGTGTCAATTCCAAGATCTGAGGCCAGGCCTTAACCAGAGCCCTGGAAGGCATATCCACCACACATAGGAAACGGGTCAAACGGGCCATCTCCTGCAAAAGGCGCTCCCGTCCGGCGCTATTCACACCTTCCAGCACACCAAGCGCCACCACCACATCGAAAGACTGATCAGGCAGCGTGTCGGGTGACTGCCTGTTCTTGTCGCCCGGGTCGCCAGAGGAACAGGAAGCGTCTTTGGCGTCGGACAAAACATGCAGCTTCCAACCCGGCAAGAAGCGAGCCAGCGCACCATCGGCAGTGCCAAGCTTAAGAACAGTGGGGGCGCCGCCGCCGTTCTTAATCTCCGGTCGCGATAAAAGCAGTACCGAAGCGGCTGCCGAAAGCCGCAAATAGCGCTCATAAGATAAGCACTGCTGAGCGGCTGAATTGGAAGAATCGGCAGCGGAAGCGGCAAGGACATGCTCACCGGTGGAACCGCAAGAGGAAGCGGTTACTTCGATGGCACGAACACCGGCAAGAGAGCCGGAGCCGAAACGCAATTTCAGATCTTCTTCCGTGGACACTCGAACTCAGACCAGACCTTTCATCATGCCGTACCAATAAACCTGAGGTAGAATGTCTTTTTTGAAGACATACATCGAATATCTCTCCTCAGACTGATCGAAGGGGAAGGTCTCCTGCGGTTGCAAGTCGTAATCGAACTCAGCCAGAACCAGACTATTGTAGCCCGTGACCAGAGGACAACTTGTATAACCATCATAGAGATGAACGAGGGGTTTGCCCTGCATTGCCGCCATCAAATTCGCCACTACCACCGGTGACTGCTTGCGAATTGCCGCTCCGGTCTTAGAGGTGGGCAAATTGGACGCATCACCAAGAGCAAAAACATTCTCGTAGCGTTTATGCTGAAGGGTGTTCTTATCAACATCAACCCAGCCGGCCTGATCGGCAACGGCAGAGCCTTTGATAAAGTCGGGAGCACTCATGGGCGGCGTGACGTGGATCATGTCGAACTCAATGGTGCTTTCGGCGCCGGTATCCAAATGCTTGAAAGTAGCTTTGTGCTCGGCTCCATTAATGGAAACCAGGTCTGTACGGAACCTGGTTTCAATCTGCTTGCGCTCCAACACCTTGGAGAGTGTGTTGGCGTACTTTTTGACTGAGAAGATGCCGGCATTGGCGGAACAAAATATGACCTTGGTGCGCTCTCTCACGCCGCTATTGACGAAAGCTTCCTCCGCCAGGTAGGCAATCTTCTGAGGGGCGCCGCCACATTTCACCGGCGTGTTGGGCTGGGTAAAGACAGCATTACCGCCCTTGAACTTGGATATAAACTCCCAGGTCTTATCCACCAGTTCATAGCTGTAATTGCTGCAAACGCCGTTCTTCCCAAGAGTCTCGGTCAAACCGGGAATTTTGTGCCAGTCAATTTGCAAACCGGGCGCAAGAATCAAATAGTCGTAATGAACCTCGCCACCTGAGGCCAGCTTAACCAGATTGGAGTCAGGCTTGACATCGGAGACCTTATCTTTGATCCATTTAACCCCTGATGGAATGAGTGAATATTCATCTTTTACTGACTCCGCCTTGTCGCAAATACCTCCGCCCACAAGGGTCCAGAGCGGCTGGTAATAGTGCTTTTCCGAGGGCTCGATCAGGGCAATGTCTACGTCGCCGATGGCACGCATGAGCCTTGCCGCTACGGAGATCCCGGCTGTGCCGCCACCCACTATTACTACCTTGTGATGGTTACCTGATTTGTTCTTCTCGGACACGTTCCACCTCTATTTCGGCTAAGTGAACCAGCTGTCTTTACCTTCGGCAAGCCCGGCTTCCATATAGGATATAATTTTTACCGTCCTACAAAGGCATTTGCCAGTTTATAAGTGATAAAGACTCATGAGTGCAGCTTACATAGCTCTTCTAGTAATCGGTGCCGTCCTGGCCGTCTCCCTGATCGGTCTGATTCTTCTGCATGCCCCGAAGGGCGATGGAATGGCAGGAATCGGCGCCGCCGCCACGGTATTTTCAGGTAAAAGAGGGGCCGAAGCAGGTCTTGACCGCCTGACCTGGATAGTTTTCGGTTTATTCATGCTGGATTGCCTTGTGGTAGGGTTCGGCTTCGTTAAATAACACCTGGTGTCCTGATGTCCCTTCCCACCATAGAAGAAAAAGCAGCTTACGTGCACGACCAGTTCGAGCGCATCGCCGGCGGCTACGACCGGGCCAACGATGTAATCAGCATGGGCATGCACAGAGCCTGGAAAATGCGCGCCGTCAGCCAACTGGTTGACGTGGGAGGTCCCGGTCGCTTCCTCGATGTTTGCTGCGGCACAGGTGACCTCTCCATACTTTTGGCGCGCATGGCGGCCCCCGGTAGTACCGTGACAGGCCTCGATTTTTCCCAAAATATGCTCGAAATTGCAGAAATAAGAGCCCATCGTAAACTGCGAAAAATACCGCCCCAAACCATTCTCGACTTCGTGCGGGGCGACGCACAAAACCTGCCTTTCGAGAGAAATTCTTTTGACGGCGCCATAATCAGCTTCGGGCTGAGAAACCTCACCGACCTGCAAAAGGGTCTCACGGAAATGGCCCGCGTGGTTCGCCCCGGCGGCAAAGTCGCAAACCTGGACCTTGGTCACTGCCAGGTACCGGTATTTGCGCCTGTATTCTCGGCCTACTTTGGAAAAGTGGTACCGGTACTGGGCGGCATCTTACAAAACGACAAAAAAGCCTACACCTATTTGCCCGAGTCTTTGAGCACCTATCCTAAACCGGAAAAGATAACGGAAATGTTCGAGAACGCCGGTCTTGTAAATATTCAGCATATTCCCCTGGCACTGGGGACGGTGGCACTACACATTGGCACAAGACGCTGACCTCGAGCGGGAGGTGCAGGTGAGTTCAAACCTGCCTCATCAGGAGCAACCCCAAACCCTTCCAAAGACTACCGCCCCCGAACTAATGGTGGTGGTGGGAGAGCCATCGGCTGACAAGCACGCCGCCAGGGTACTGAGTCGCCTCAAGGAGCTACAACCCGACCTTCATATCTTCGGCGCCGGCGGAACGGAGATGGAAAAAGCCGGGGTAGAGCTGCTCTTCAATTGCAATAACTTTGCCGTGCTGGGAATCTTCGAAGTAATCAAGTCTCTGCTCTTCTTCTACAACATGCGCCAGACCCTGCTCAAGGCAGTCAGCGAGCGCAAACCCAAGGCAGTGCTACTTGTAGATATGGGCGGTTTCAACATTCAATTTGCCACAGCTCTGCGCAAAGCCCATCCCAAGCTGCCAATTTATTATTTCATTTCACCCCAGGTCTGGGCCTCGCGCCCCTGGCGAATCGATGTGCTGGGCAAGGCCATAACCAAGATGCTGACCATCTTTCCATTTGAAGAACACTTATATACCGACAAGAAAATTCCGGCGCGCTTCGTGGGGCATCCACTCCTGCAAGACTTGCCTAGCCCCGAGGACCTGCCAGAGCGGGAAGAATTTTTGAGCGGTCTGGGCCTGGACCCGGCCCGACCGGTAATTGCAGTTTTGCCCGGCAGCCGCAAGCAAGAAATAAAAGCTCATCTGCCCGTGGCCATCAAAGCCATTCAAGATATGCTGAAAGTGCGCCCGGACATGCAATTTATTATCTCCCGCTCCACGGAACGAGTGGCTCCCCTCATCGATGCCTACCTGGAAGCAAGCCCCATCAAGGCTCTTATGCAGGGTGAGAAGAAAAACATCACCTCGGTTACTTTGAGCCCCAATTACGCCCTCTACAAAAATGTCGACCTGATCTGGGCTAAGTCAGGTACGGTCACCCTGGAGATAACCCTCTACGGTCGCCCCATGCTAATTTTCTACCGCGGCAATTTCTTCTCTTATTTGCTGGTTCTCATCTTCAAATGCGTCAAAAACGTGGGTATGCCAAATTTACTTGCCGGCAAAGAACTCGTGCCTGAATTAATTCAACTAGATTGCAGGGCGGACCAACTCGTAAAATATAGCCTCGACATCTTCGATGTGCCGGGATTAAAACAGGAAATCGAAGCCGAGCTTCTCACCCTGCGCAAAGAACTGGGTCAGGGAGACTTCGTCGACAATTGTGCCAGGGAGCTCTTGGCCTTAACGGAAAGCCATGGCTAGCAAATCGGGCGGGAAAAACAACTTGATGGCTGAAAAAGAGGAAAATCAAACGGAGAACGCAGCAACCGTTGCCGGGGCGCAGACCTTTGACAAGCCCCCGGTTAAGGAGACGCCGACCGCCGTTGCCAATTCCGTTTCCGTACCTTTGCCCGTGAAGATAACCGACTCGCAATTCAAGCTCTACTTGAGGCTCCTCAAGTATGTCCGTCCATACATGACCATGTTTGTCTTCGGCATTCTGGCAGCCATTCCCTCAGGCGGCATGGACGGTATCATCGCCTGGATGGCCGGCGAAGGTCTGAAACGCATTTTCGACCAGCATCAAACGCATTTATTGGGGCTGGTGCCCCTGGGCGTACTGGCAGTAGCCTTCGTGCAGGGCGCCTCCCGCTTTTTTGAAGCCTATTGCATCCGCTTTGTGGGAGCGGCAGCCATCCGAGACATGCGCAACGAGCTCTTCCAGCATCTGCAACGGCAGCCCCTGCTCTATTTTCAGGGTCAGTCATCGGGCATCCTGATTGGACGCTTAATCAATGACGTAGCCATAGTAGAAGCCGCCATCTCTCAGACTTTTCAATCCCTGGTCAGCCGCACCATCACCCTTATTTCACTATCCCTGGTGATCCTCCTCAAGAGTTTCTGGCTGGCCATGATCGCCCTGCCGATTCTTTCTTTGATTGTCATCCCCGTATCGATACTGGGCAAAAAGATTCGCAAATCTTCCAGGGGCGGACAGGAAGCCATCGGAGACCTGGTCTCCGTGCTTTCCGAATCCATACAGGGCGCCAAAATAGTCCAATCTTTCAATCTGGAAGACCTTCAGACCAGGCGCTTCGAAGACACCAACAGCGTCTTCTTCCGCAATACCATCAAGGCCGTGCGCGCCGAGGCTATCCTGTCGCCCATTCTGGCCATGATTGGGGCCATCGGCATCGCCTGCGTCATCTGGGTAGCCGGTTCCATGGTAGTGCATAAGCAGATGGACTTAGGCGCACTCACCTCCTTTGTCATCGCCCTGCTTTTGCTTTACTCTCCCATTAAAAATATCGGACGCATCAACGGCATCGTACAACCAGCTCTGGCTGCGGCTTCCCGCATATTCGAAGTACTGGATCAAGAATCCAATCTGAAGGATTGTGCCACCCCTGTCACGCTCAAACCCGGTGCCCACACCATTAGTTTCGATAGAGTCTCCTTCCACTACCCGGCCCATGATGCCCTGGTTTTGAAAGACATCAGCCTGGAGATTCCGCCGGCAAAAATGGTGGCATTGGTGGGACTCTCGGGCTCGGGTAAATCAACCCTGGCTAATCTCGTACCGCGCTTCTTCGACGTAACAGCAGGGGCCATCTACATAGACGGCTTCGCCCTGCCGCAGATTTCCCTCAAGAGCCTGCGTCAGGAAATCGCCCTGGTCACCCAGGACAATTTCCTCTTCAACACCACCATCGAAGAAAATATCCGTTACGGCAACCCCCAGGCCAGCCAAGAAGAGCTTATAGCTGCGGCAAAGGCTGCCTATTGTCATGATTTCATTGAAGCGATGCCGCAAGGCTATGCCACCGTAATTGGTGAACGAGGTCTGCGCCTTTCCGGCGGGCAGCAACAACGCCTGGCTATTGCCAGGGCCTTCCTCAAAAACGCCCCCATTCTTATTCTCGATGAAGCCACAAGCTCACTGGATAACGAATCGGAAGCCATGGTGCAGGAGGCCCTCAATAACCTCATGCAAGGGCGCACCGTAATCGTCATCGCACACAGGCTCTCGACCGTTCAGCATGCCGACCAGATTCTAGTGCTTGAGCAGGGAAAAATCGTCGAGAAGGGCACCCACAACGAACTAATTTCAGCCGACTCTTCTTACGCCAGACTGGTACGAGCCCAGTTTGAAAGACCGGCATCAGAGTAGAACCGCCCCGTCCGGCAAACCAGGAGATAGATCGGTGTTCGCCTTTGCCAGATTGTATTTGCCGCTGGCAAGCTTTTTGTTTCTAAGCTTATTTACTATCGCTCCCGCCCGAGCACTGCCGCCCCTCAACAGCCCCATCGATACCTCGGAACCGACGGAGACAGCCCCAACTGATGAGAAGCAGACCCCCGGCGCTGATAATACGATTTACCTCAGTCACATAAAGAATCGCACCTACAGCCAGGGTCTTGCCATCCTTGCCAAAAAGCTGGTTGAGAATCCTAAGAGTGCCGAACTCTATCTGGCCAGAGGTCAAATTCTCTATAGCATCTGCTCGTACCGCGATGCCATCGGCGATTTTTCGAAAGCCGCCAGTCTCGACACTACCTCTGCCGAACCGGTAGTGAGACGAGCCATCGCCCTCTGCCGCATCGGTAACTTGCTCGCTGCCCAGGAGAGCTTCCAGCAGGCCCTGGGCATTCTTGAAAAACAAGCCGAACCGGACGCTGAGATGACTACCATCTGCGCCCGTGCTCTTTTGGAGATAGGACAGTGTTTACCTGTGAGAGACGCACTGAAAGCCATAATCGACGGCAAGTCCGACTTGCACCAAAACGCCATGGTTCGCTATCTTTACGCCCAGGCTCTTACCGGCTCAGGCGATAAAACGGCAGCCATGGCCCAGCTCAATCGCGCCTTGGAACTTGACCCGAACAATTACGAGGCAAATCTTGCCCGGGCAAGCCTCAACCTGGCCTTAAACCAACAGACCCGAGCCAGAACGGATGCCCAGAAAGCCGTGGAGTCGAACGGCAAAAGCATGATCGGCTACTACTATCTAGCCCAGGCTTACTTAAATAACAACGAAGTGCTGAAAGCCCGAGATGCCATCAATCAAAGCCTCATCATTGCCGGTAAAAAGCCCTTGCCGGAAGCCGTGGCACTGAGCGCCCAGATTGCCATCAGGCAAGGTGATCTGGCCAGATCGGCAGCGGAAGCGGCCCTTGCCGTCAAGCTTGGACTGGAAGGCAAGTCTCTCGGCCTCATGCCTCTTCGGCAGATAACCACGGTAGACAACGTCACCGGCCCCCTCAAAACCGTCATTGCCAGACCGCACTTTCTCATTTATGGCTCCATAAACCGTGAACGCCTCGAGTACTACGGCAATGTGGCCGAAGCCTTCATCACCTATGTAGACGAAAATCTCATCAAGGTAAAAGGCAACTTCCCCAGAGCCCTCTTTATTTTTCCGGATAAACTCTCAGCCCGAGCCTTCCTGACGGACAAAATGGGCTTCAAGAATAAAGTACACGGCGTTTATCTAACGGCCCAGAACGCCGTAGTTACCTATGACGGTGCCGGGCTGGGCACCATCATGCATGAACTGATGCACACCGTTCTTGGAGAATACAAAAATCTTGAATTCTGGGCGGAGGAGGGCATTCCATGCCTCTTCGACAGGTGCTACGGCTACCTTATTGCCGAGAAAGACGACCGTCAGAGCATGAAAATCGCCCTGGGCTTCCCGGAAGAGTGGCATGCCAAATGGATGGGCGGCAAAACCAGAGCCCAGCTCACCTTGGCCGACATACTCAAACACGCCGCCCATACCAACGCCGACTTTGAAAATGAGCAGAGGCAACTGGCTCTTTTGCTCTGCAAACAAGGCAAGCTGAAAACCTATCTTTCGCTTATCGAAACAGCCAATAAGAAACGTGCCGCCACCTATCTGGAAGCAGCCCTGGATAAACCGGCAGCACAAATTGAAGCTCTCTTTCAAGAGTATATGCAAGCCCTCGAAAAGGAAAACGACCGCATCAGGCAACTACCGGAAACTGTAATCTTCGACGACAAGGCAGAATTTTTAAAATTTCAGAAAGAGCATGAAACCATTTTGCAGCCATTTCTCCTCAAGTAAGGGCACTGCTTAAGGCATAGAAACTGCATGGAAAAACTTTCTTGAGTAAGCGCCTCGAGCCGTGGAAAAGTGGCTATTCCAATGGAGAGTATTAACTCTGTCCAGCCAATCGGTGGCAGGGTCAGACTACTCAAGAAGCGGACTGGACAAACCTCTAGAGCATGTTTACACAACCTTACAATCGGGTATGGTCGAATTAACACACCGGCATCACGACTGATTACTTGGGGGATAAGAAGTGATGGATAACTTTCGAAGGCGTAAGGCAAGAGGAAGTGTAGCCGAGACGCCCCTACTCATGCTTGTTCTCTTTGCCATCTTTGCCTTTCCCCTCATCGATCTTATCTCACTGGCTCTGGCCTATGGCACAGTCTGGTTTGTGGCCTTCCAGTCAGCATCAGTGGCATCAACCCAAACCGACTTCAAAAGCTCATTGTCCGCTCTCGTGAGAAAGGCTTCCGACTTTAACGGCAACGGCTTTACCAACATGCTAAAAATGACGCCGATTGCAGGCTACAACGCAACCGGCACAGACCTCTATATTGAAGCCGTTGACTTTATGGATGCCAGCAAATCCGAAACTATTGGTCCGAATAAACCTGTTCCACCGCCGGTGGATCTTACTAACCGCTTTTACGAAATCTCGGCAGAGTCGACCTATCAGGTGAAACCCTTCATCGACTTAGGCTCTGTGCCTCTTTTGAGCTATGTTCAGGGCTTGGGAAGTCCCATTACCTTTACTGCCAAGGTGAAGCGCTGTGCGGAGTTTCCACAAGGGCTGGTTCATGGTCCTGCAAGCCCGGGCAGCACGCCGGCCAGCGCCGCCCAACCAGCGCCTACTACATCCTTTGCCAGCCCGATTTCCGTAGCCAGTCAGGCCACCGAGCCCTGGAAGCGACCTAAACTCTACGAAGAAATTGAAGCTTCCGGACAAAAGATTGTTGACCACACCGTTATTCAAGTACCGGCCAATAATTCGGCATGGACATATAGCGGCATCGACGTTGCACCTGGACAGCAAGTCTGGATTGACTTCAGAGCAGACGGAGTCTGGGGTGATCCCAACATTTGGGCAGCAAAAAACCTAACCGCCGATGGTACTCTCTCCGGCTCGATCAATAACCCGCAGACTAACGGAGGCTACCCGGTCTACTACCTGGCCGGCTCCGTCAATCCGGACAGACCAAATAACATCTATGGTACAAACAACCAATTTCAAGTTGGTTCCTTCTATTATCACTACCAACCTACCCAAGCCGGGCGGCTAATGCTCGGACACAACTTCGGCAATATCAACTTCCAGAAAGGCACCTATGAATCCGATGCTACTTTTGAAGCACGGATGAAAAGCATGTACCAGGCTTTTACCGGGGAGATGACTGTGCGTATTATCGTCACGCAATAGAGACAGCACTACCTTCAGAGTCCAACGCCACGACCGGTTCACTCCATAATACCGGGCCAACTCTGGTGCCAAGGCCGGCATCGGCATAAAGACAAAACCAGAAGCGACAAACTCAAGCAACAAGACACAGGGAACCCCTGTGTAACTTGACCGGATTTCGTCACGCCGCGCTGGATATAGTGGCTTCAGTCTATCAAAAGACCGCTGCAATGAGTCAATGACAAATTGACCAATGAGCAAAACTCGCTTTACTAACGCCCAGCATTTGCAAGTGGCGCTTTTCTTGAGGAACTTACCATGGCAAACGGATTTGATAAAGTAGATCAAGTAGAGAAGGCAATCAATTCAGGTGACGCCAAAGTTGCCGACGGCGTGCTAAAAACCATTGAAGATCCAACTTCTCAGGCGATTTTCAAAAATATAATTACGCAAGATTGCAATGCCGGCAACGTGCTACCGCCCTGCACCATCGATGAAGGCGGTATCCACTTCGGCGGCGATCACAAAATGACCATGACCGATGAAAATGGAAAACTCGGCATGAGAGACGATCAACAGAGTGCTTTCGACAAATTTAAACAGGGGGTCTCAGATACTGTCGACGGCATCTCAAAAACCATCAAAGAAATGAATCCGGAAGACTGGTTGGGTGGCTTAGCCGGCGGCGCCGCCGACAAAATAAGAGACAATCCGCACCGCTGACATCATCGGACAAAAACAAGTTTACATCGGGAGACGGGTAGAGAACGTTGCTGCCGCCTGCTTATTTATCACTGCCGGCGGCGGCAACTCTCTTAACAGTCCCGGGATGTATAGCCAATCGAGCGAAAAGATCGGCTCGCCTCAGGCAACTGCAACCACACTTGGTACTGCAGTTGTTCGGATTTAGTCACTGCAAAAAATTATGATTTAAAGGTACCTGGCAATACATGATTCTGACCGGCCGAGTCGAAAGACTCTGCGATCGCCACTCGACCTGGAATCTATCTGGCATCACCGGCACCACCAGTGAACTAAAGCGAGGAATAAGATGGACGGATATGAAAGACTAAATACTGCTGAGAAGCAAATCAATAATGGAGACGTCAAGGGACTGAGAGCTACCCTGGACACTCTTCCCAGCCAAGAAGACAGACAGCGCTTCATGCGCATGATGAAAGATCGTTGCGTGTACAATTCAACATCTCCCGACTGCGAGATAGTAGGCTCCGATGAGGGCATCTCACAGATTAGTTACAAGGGTACCCATGGCCTTGAAATAAAGGCGGAAGAAACTGGAAAACTGAAGGCAAGGCTAACAAATCCTACTGTCATGGACCTTATAGATGAATACGTCTACGAGGAAAAGCAGAAGGCTGCAGAAGAAGCTAAAGTGGCACAAAAGGCGAAAGAGGAATGCAAGAAAACGGATGACTCGATTGCAGAGAAAGCTTTCAAAGCCCAATACAAGCAGTCCACAGGTGAAGAACTCTAGCTGAAATTTCAGAAATCGAAGTATGCGGACGTAACAGGACGGAGCACACGAAAAGTCGCTGAGCCCCTCTGTCGCATCAATCTTGCGACAGAGCCAGGTTAGAGAAGCAGTCCGGCTAGAGGGAACCTCCAAAAATCTCAGACTGCTGCGGCAAAGAATGGGAGGCGCTGACAAAGTTGGATGCTACCGGCTAAAATATATGCTCAAATCAGAAAATTGATGGAGCAAGCCGTGAACACACTAGCCGACTACACAAAAGAATGGCTCCTGGAGAGTATCAACGAGGGCGCTTCCTATCAGTTCCATCTATTCTACGGGCACAAAGAAAGCCCTGACGGCACCGTCACTGATAGCTGTTTCAGTCAGTGGTTTCCGGCAGATTTTGAAATTGAAGGCATCAACTACAAAACTGCCGAACACTTTATGATGGCGGAAAAGGCGCGACTCTTTCAGGACCAGGAGGCGCTTTCCGACATTCTTGCTTGTGCTACTCCGAGAGAGGCAAAGGCACTTGGTCGAAAAGTCCGCGGATTCGATGACCAGGTCTGGCATGAAAGACGCTTTGGCATCGTCGTGCGAGCCAATCAAGCAAAGTTCAGCCAGAATGAAGGTTTCAAGCAAAGGCTCCAATCGACGGCACCGAAAGTGCTGGTAGAAGCCAGTCCCCGAGACAGAATCTGGGGGATAGGCATGGGACAAAGCAATATTGATGCCCATAACCCGCAAAAATGGCGAGGCAGGAATTTGCTTGGCTTTGCTCTCACGAAGGTTAGAGATGAAATGACACCATAATCGAAGACTCTCTAATAGAACAGAAAGAACTGGACGGTTAATCTAGTCAACTTATCTAAGCAGAAAGTTTCAGCCCTTCGAAATTACAACCAGTCCGGCACAGATCAAGAGCGCACCGGCAAGTTTCGGCACGGTCAGGGCTTCATGCAAAAGCCAGCAGGCAAGCACAACCGACACAACCACGCTGCCCTTATCAATGAGCGCCACAGTGGACACCTCGCCAAGTTTAATTGCTCGGTAATAGAAGATCCATGAAAGGGTTGTTGTCAGAGCCGAAGCTGCAAGCCAGAGCCAGTTGTTCAGCTTTAGCTCAGCCCAATCCTTGTGCGGCACAGAAAACCAGGCAAAGCCAAGCATGAATAAAAACACAAAACAGGTTCGCACCGTCACCCCCAGATCACCGGAGATGCCTGACAGTCCCTTCTTTGCTATCACGGAAGTAAACCCGGCAAAGAACATGGATACAAAGGCAAAGACCAAACAGTTATTCATTTCTTCACTTCAGCTCCGTTTTTCGGCCGGCGGTTTCCATAAGGGGCAGAGAACCATAACACATATTAGCTCGACTGTGCGCGGTTCCCCGCATAGATGATCAACGGTGTCATCGCCTCTTGTCGGAACCTTTCAATAGTGCGCCCCTTGAATCCCGTTCTCAGGCGCGGGACAATTACCTCACCAAAATGACGCAGAAGAGCGGTAGCAATCTACATGAAGCATTGGAAATCATTGGTTGCAGCAGTTTATTTAACAGCTACCGGCTGTGCTCAAATGGCACTCGGTAGCGAATTTCATAAGACTCCGATTGAGATATTGAAGGCTTTGCCGACGGAATCCGGTTCGGCACAAGACGAGAAGCCAATTCTAGGCGGAACATTTATTTTTAAAGCCGCCAGTGCCACCCTAAGGAGTAAATTCCTCGCTCACACTAACCACCAAACCGTGAATTGGCACGACCTGGATAAGGAAGCCGTTACTACCCTCCTCTCCCAGATGAGCACACAATATCCGCTCTTATTTGGCGCAGTTGAGAGACTGAAACCCATTTCCCTCTACAGAGTCTGGACATTAAAGTGGTCAAGCGCTGACGGCAGAAGAGATCCCTATCTCGTGAGCGGTCCGGACCGCATAATCTTCTCAGATAGTTTCTTCAAACTCTCAGATAAGCAACATTCACTGATTCATGAGTTAGCGCATTTGCTCGACGGAAGCGGTGAGCAGTCCTATTCTGAAACATGGATAAGGAGAATGGCACCTGCCATGTTCAGGACAAAGCTCTTGGTTCAATTCTTGAGCCTTGAGGCCTATAAAGAATTCACTCAAAGCATTGCCAGTGAGACAGGGCTGCCAAGCATTTATGCAATAAATAATTTCAAAGAGTTATTGGCAGAAGAGGTGGCCAGCAAGCTCAAAGGATTGAATGAGGAGCATTTTCTGATTTCTGCAAACCGCTGGTTTGGAGGGCTGATTCAGCCAACGAGAGCTCAAAGGCTGAGAAATGCAGCCTTTAAGGAGTCCATGATACTCTACAAGAAGAATGCCTTTAGAGAAGCCATCCCATTTCTAATGCAGACAAAGACTGCTTCATCTTCTTCGCTCATGGCAAATGTGTATTTAGCCGAATGCTATTTCAACATCGGTAAACCGGAAAGATGTATAGAAGAAAGCAACCTGGCGCTGAAGAAACTTTCAAACCTTGGTCTGAAAGAGTTTGATGGACTCAAATTAGACGTTTTAAGAACAAAAGCCAAGGCGTTGCTGGATTCGAATCAATATGTGCTTGCAAAATCGACTCTGAACGAGGCGCTCCTGGGAGAGCCTGCAAGTGAATATTACCTGAGAAGCAGAGCGCACTGTAACTTCAAACTGGGTCTGGAGGCAGAGGGGCTTCTCGACCTTTACCGGGCCAAGGGTTTGGACAACCTTCTATGCAATGCCATCGGTTGCGAAGGCTACGATCCTGAACTAACAATACGATTGCTTGATTCGGCTATCGAAAAGAAGAAATCCTTCGAATCGCTGTGTATAAGAGCTGCGACCTTTCAAAGACTTGCGATAAAGAGCAAAAACAAATTGAAAACAGCGAAACTCATCGAGAGGGCCATAGAAGACTTAAAGATGGCTCTAAATCAAAGCAGCCTCAATGCCCCGGAAATTCAGGCCCAATGTGGATTGCTATATCTGGATAGAGGTAGCGTAAACCAGGCGGCGATGCATCTGCAACAGGCACTGGAACTTGACCAGGAAAACATACCGGCGATGATAGGGGAAGCCAAAATTCTGGAATTATCCGGAAACACTACTGAGAGCCACAGAAGATACACGAACATAAGGCGTAAGTTGGAAGAAATGGAGAGCAAAAACATCACACCTCTTTCCACCCGCGGGTTACATACGCTCTCCAAGGCAGAGGGTCTTTCAATTGTGCATTTTGAGAGAAAACCGGACGATCTTGAAAAGTAAAAGGTAAAGAGGCAAGTATCGCTACCTGCCTCTTTCACTCTTCAAGCCTGAGCTAATCGCTTCGGCAACCAGACTTAAACCGGCAGCACGCTGCGCTTTTTCTTATAGCCCTTTTGCTCTTTGGTGGCGTAGACATTGTAGCGATTGATCAGTTCCTGACGCAGAGCCAGGGGGTGCACCACATCGTCCACAACCAGCTCGGCAGCCAGTTTGTAGAGGTCAACGTCTTCTCTGTACTCGGATCGTTTCTTCTCAACAAAAGCAGGGCGATCCGCTTCCGGCAGTTCCATAATCTTGTTGTAGTAGACGGCGTTAACGGCAGCTTCCGGTCCCATGACAGCAATCCAGGCAGTGGGTAGTGCCAGGCAGGCATCGGGGTCGAAGGCCGGTCCGCACATGGCGTAGAGACCAGCGCCGTAAGCCTTGCGCACTACCACAGAGATCTTGGGCACGGTGGCGGAAGAAACGGCTGAAACCATTTTGGCACCGGCTCGAATGATGCCGTCTCTTTCTACCTTGGTACCGATCATAAAGCCAGGCACATCGGCGAGGAAGAGCAGGGGAATGTTGAAAGCATCACAAAGCCAGACAAAGCGAGCGGCTTTATCGGCAGAGTCGACAAAGAGCACTCCACCTTTGACTCGGGGCTGGTTGGCCACGATACCGACGGCGCGGCCGCCAATGCGACCGAAACCGGTGATGATTTCAGCGGCAAAGAGTTTCTTCATTTCGAACCAGGAGCCTTCGTCAATGAGGCGCTCGATCACCTGGTGCATATCAAAAGGAATATTCTCTTTCTCGGGAATCACCTGCTCCATGTTCTTCTCGAAAGCTTTAGGTTCAAGAGAGGCCAGGTTCGGCACCTGATGGTCGCAGTTGGTGGGCATGAAGCGCAAATAGGTCTTGCAAAGATGAATTGCTTCTTCTTCCGACTTGACCAGCACGTCGCCGACACCGCTGACGGAGCAATGCATTTTGGCACCACCCATTTCTTCCAGCGTCACCTTCTCGCCGATGACCATTTCGGCCATGCGGGGAGAGCCCAGATACATAGAGGCTTTGCCTTCGTTCATGATGATCACGTCGCAGAAAGCCGGTATATAGGCGCCACCGGCTGCCGAAGGTCCGAAGAGCAGGCAGATCTGAGGGATGTAGCCGGAAAGGGCCACTTGATTGTGGAAGATTTTTCCGGCGCCGCGACGACCGGGGAACATTTCCACCTGGTCGGTGATACGTGCACCGGCGGAGTCCACCAGGTAAATGAGAGGAACGCGCAGTTTAGCTGCCGTTTCTTGAATGCGGATAATTTTCTCAACGGTGCGCCAGCCCCAGGAACCGGCTTTGACTGTGGAATCGTTGGCCATGAAGCAAACCGTTTTGCCTTCAATTTGACCAATCCCGGTTACTACGCCGTCAGCAGGCAATTCCATATCACGGCAATTGGCAAAGCGAGCGTCTTCCACTTCAAAACCAGGGTCGAGCAAAAGCCTCAACCTATCACGCACGAAAAGCTTGCCTTCTTCCTTCAGCTTCTGGTGATACTTGACAGCACCGCCCTTCTTGATGCGCTCAATGGCATCGATCAAGTTTTCACGTTTTGTTTCCACAGCGGAATTTCCTTCCTTAACGGTCGCGTCCATATTGCCTCACTGTTGAGTTCGCTACTTGGTTTTCAAATTGTAACCACAGATGTTGCCAAGCGGCTTAATCTAAAGGTTGATTCAATATATGGGAAGTCAGGGATAAAATTCTCAAGATTACCCAGGGCAGACCTCGGACCGAAGGTCGGGAAAAACTTGGAATGGGCGAAGGGAACGAAGACTTTTCAGAAGGCATGAGCCGCCGCCGTTTTGTCAAAATGGCAGGAGGGCTTTTCCTGGCCCTCAGTGCCGGAGGCGGAGCCCTTGAGGCAAAGCAGCAAGACAAGAGTCTTAAGCAAGGAAGTCAGGCCAGCCGCGGTGGTGGTGCTGCCGCAACCGGGCGCCGCAAGAGCGGGTTTGAACTCGGCGATTGGCGGGGCGACGACTTTACCATGGGCCACAAGCTGAGAAACGGTGAAGTGCCGCAGTTTGGCAAGATGGAGTCGTCGCAGGTAGACTTTGTCATTGTCGGTGGCGGTATGGCAGCCCTGACGGCAGCCTACAGACTGCGTCATGAGAATTTTCTTCTTTTGGAGCAGTATCAGGAAACCGGTGGGCAGTCCCGGGGCGAAACTACACGAGAGGGACTCTCCTACTCCCTCGGTGCTGCATATTACTGCGACGACGAGGGCGCCACAGCAAAGCTGGTAGCCGAAATGGGCCTGAAACCTCAGGCTTTTGGCGGCGACAAGAACGACTTTTTCTTTCGGCAAAAGACCTACAACGAAGCAGACAAGAGTCTGCAAAATCTTGTTTATCAGGGAATGAAAGACCTGGAGCCCATCATAAGGCCAGTCAAAGATCTTGACCTGTCCATCAATGACAACTTCAGCCAGGCTCTGACAATGGACAAGGGTAAGTTCAAAGATTTGCTTACCCCCTTATCGCCTGCATTCAGGACTTTTCTCGACAGCCACCTGAAGTCATCTATTTGCGGCACAAGCGAAGACGTCTCGATAATTTCAGGTTCCTGGCTCTTGCAGGATCTTTTTCAAAAAAGCTATGTGTTGCCCGGCGGCAATCCAGCTCTTGGTCGGGCTCTACGAAATGCGTTGAGCAGCGGTGGTCACCGAATCAGGACCGAAGCTTTTGTCTGGTCGGTCAGGGTGGACGAAAGCGGCGCTACGGTGGTCTACGAGAACAAGGGACAACTCAAGCAGGTGCGCTGTCGCCATCTGATAATGGCCACACCACCCATGGTGACGGGTCGAATTTTGAGCGGCGTGGCAAACGAATGCAAAGGGCCGCTCTTTGCCTTTCGCTACGGTTCTTACCTGGTAGCAAACCTTATCTTTGACGAGGAAGTTTTCCAGGGCACTTACGACAACTTCAGGGCTCTGAGCCCGGAATGCGGCATCACTGATGTCATCAAAGCAGAAACTCCCTATGTGAAAGAGGGCACCTATCAAAAATCCATGGGCTCGGTGCTAACTGTTTATAGACCCTGGAGCCCCGGTACGGAAGGCAGGGAAAAACTGGCGGCAGGCGATCGCAGCATGTTTGCACGAGAAATATTGAGCGGCGTTGAGATACAGGCCGCTGAAGGTGGGCGCCCACTAGCCGGCAACTGGCGGCAGCACCTGAAGGAAGTGATTCTGAGCCGCTGGGGTCATGCCATCATAGTGCCTACGCCCGGCTACTTTCAGCGCCTGGCGGCCCTTTCCCGAGCGAATCAGAGCCCGGTCTACAGCCTGGCCCACTCCAGCCTGGCCGGCATTCAATGCCTGGAAAGCGCTGTCATTGCAGGGGAGCGCGCCGCCAGAAGAGCGCTGTCCGGCAAAGGCTAACATCTTAGAGGAAGCCGTTCGGGAGCAAAGAAAAAGCAACGATGAGGGTAAAACTGTCTAAAATATAGGCAGCAATCGAGACAGCAGGAGATAAGTTGGTGGAGCCTGGATACCGGTTAAGCGACCCCCGCAGGGATTTGAGCGGCAAGAGTGCAAGAGAACCTCGCCCGCTCGAAGACAAGACCGCAGTCCGCCGGAGCGGCCGCCACTTGGTCTGCCTGATGTCTCTACTGACCGCAGTCGGGCTTGCCTTTGCGCAAGTGCCCGCCCAGGGAGCACCGGCATCCAAAGGCAAGAACAGCCAGCCTGTCTACGGACTTTCCAATCAGCAAACCCTTTCAAGTGCGCTCGGAGCCTGGGGAGTACCAGCCGCCGTGCTGGTAGGCGGCAAGCGAGTACGAGGATTTTATGTGACCGGTCTGACCGGCTCCGGTATCGCAGCCGATCTAAGCCTTAACAGCGGCGATGTAGTGCTTACTCTGGCAGGGCGAGGGGTTGATTCGGGACCGGCCGTAGATGCATTGCTCACCACTACCGTGGCAGGCAATTTGAAAGCCACCATAGCCAGAGTCAGGGGCGGAAGAGTGACCGTATCCAATCCGCTGATCAGTTTTCAGGGTTACGCACCGCTGCCAAAATTAGCAGCCAAACCTACTACCGGCACCACCGGCGGTAGTAGTGGCGGTTTTGGCAGTTCAATGTTCAAAGACCCCGAAGATGAGATGGGTGAAGATGCAAAGCCAAAGGAGAGGCCAAGCGTCGAAGCCCTGGAAAGCCACATGTACCAACTGGTCAATGCCGACAGAGCAGCTAACGGTCTACCACCGGTAGCAAGGAGCAGTGCCCTGGGCAGAGTCGCCCGCACTTTTGCGGAAGACATGGCGGCCAGAAACTATTTCAATCACCAGGATCCTGAAGGTCGCTGGCCGAAAGACCGAGCCCAGGCGGCTGGAATCTCTGCCGGCGTCTGGGAAAACATCGGCTGGCAGAAAAACTTCAACGGCTTCACCAGACTGATCGATCAGGTGCAAGCCAATTTCATGAATGAACCCAAGGATGATCCCACAAACCACCGAGCGAATATTCTAAACCGTGGGCACCACTGCGTCGGCATCGGGGTAGCCGTAGTGATGCCCTATAGCGTTATCTGCGTGCAAGAATTCAGCCATGATGATGTGCCTTAATTAGCTCCAGTATCAGCTATTTCGATACCTCAGATGTCTTTCGTTGCTTAAGTATCTGAAGTTTCTTACCGGGCAAAACTCAGGTCAGTCTTGCGGGGGCGGCTTTAAAGGCGCGTTCAATTAATGGGACCACCGGCGAGGAAGTCTCCCCCAACCTCTAGAGTCCGGCAGTCTCAAATAATAAGACGTCGGCTGCAAGCAAAAAGTTCAAGAGAGGAGCAGATATTTGCAGCCAACCATACCTTGCCCGGAAATCAAATGCAGATTGGAACTTTACTCAGACCAGCCCGCGACGCATAGCTTGCACCGCCGCCTGGGTGCGGTCGTCGACAGCCAATTTATTGAGGATGTTGCGCACATGGGTCTTAGCCGTGGCCAGGGAGATTATCAACTTGTCGGCAATCTCCTGATTGGAAAGACCATCCACCAGAAGCCCCAATACTTCCAACTCTCTGGGTGAAAGCGGTTCAGGCAGGGAGGGTAAGTTGGAGAAGCTATGGGTGCTATGGGCAGCTGCCCTCGGCGCATCATGATGAGCTGAAGTGTCCGGACTCTCAGAGGCGCTATTGGCAGCAGCCTTGCTGCCGCCGGCGGCAAAGCCGCTACTGTTGTAAAGTCTTACAACCCGGCTGGCGATGGAAGAATCGAGCCAAATATCACCAGCATTTACAGAGCGGATCGCCGTATAGAGACGCTCGGGCAATACATCTTTGAGACAGTAGCCACCAGCACCGGCGGAAAGAGAAGCAAAGATGTCACTATCATTGTCATGAGATGTCAGCATAATGATATTGACTTCCGGATGAGAGAGGCGAAGTTTACCAGCGGCCTCGATGCCGTCCATGACCGGCATGCCCACATCCATCAAAACCACATCGGGCTTCAGTTCTTCCACCTTATCGATGGCATCCTGACCGTTCTCGGCTTCCCCGATAACGGCAATATCGCTTGTTCTTGACAAAACCGTCTTTAAGCCAATTCTCGTTAAAGCATGGTCTTCCGCGAGAAGAACTTTGATTTTCACGTTTGCAACTTCGCTCACATTACCACCGGCATAAAGTATCAGGTTAGACTAGAAAGATTAACATAGTACACTATGCCAGAGCTATTACAGCAAGAGTGACACTTCAAGAGACTTCAACAGAATTGAATAAGAGAGAAACCCACTACATGTACTGCGACGCCCTGCAGGAGGCTGGGGACGAATATCCGGACCTGGTGGAAGTGGAAAAGCGCATGAACTTTCTGCGCTTCAGCCCTGAAGATGAAGCCCGGATAAAAGCAGCTGACGCGTTATTGGAGCCTCACCTGGCAGAGATGATGGATCATCTCTACAGCCACTTTCTAGCCAATTCCGAGACAGCCGCCTTCTTTGCAGACAGCACGGTTCTGGAGCGAGCCAAGGCAGCCCAACTCAATTATTTCAGTCGCCTCACTAAGGGCGATTACGCGGTGGACTATGTGCGAGACAGGTGGTGCATCGGCAGCACCCACCATCGTATCAACTTAGATCCTAAATGGTACCTGGGAGCCTACTGTGGTGCGCTTTTGTACATGAAAGATCTGCTCCGGGGGAAATTGGATTCGGCGGACTATGCCGAAACGGTAAGCTCCCTTACCAAACTGATTTTCTTCGATATGTCTTTCGCCATTGAGACTTATATTCTGGCTAAAGAAAAGGCTTTGCGAGAAAAGCAATTATCGATTCAACTTTTGGAGACGGAGAAGAAAGTCACAAAGAGCATTCTAGAATCGGCTCCGGTAGGGATTATACGTCTGAACCGCGATCTGCTGGTAGAAGAGGTAAATGAAGAATTCGTAGAGCTATCAAATTTCAAAAACAGATCTGAAATCATTGGCAAAAGCTTCGAGGAAGTCTGTCCCGGCCTGTCCAGCAAACGCTTTAAACTTTCCATAGAAACAGGTCAGACCTACCAGGTGCAGGCTGAAGCCTGCGTCTTCGGCGAAAAAGACAGCCGCTTCTTTGACTGGGCAGTCTGGCCTGTCACTTCCGAACTGGACAGCGGACCAGGTCTGGTAGCCATGTTCGCCAACATTACCGACCGCGTGCGCTTGCAAGAACAACGTGAAGACTTCGTAGCCACCCTCACCCATGACTTGAAAACACCGATTCTGGCAGCCAATCGGGCCCTTAAACTGCTTATGGAAGGTGATTTCGGCGAAGTTACAGACGGGCAGAAGCAAATGCTGGACTCGATTCTTCAGAGCAACGATGCCCTCTACAATCTTGTCCTCACCTTGCTGGATGTTTACCGCTACGACTCCGGAGCCAAACAGCTCTCAATAGGGCCCTTTGACCTTTCGGAAATCGCCGAGCGCGTGGTGCAAGAACTGGACCCGCTGGCTAGAAGCAAATCGATTACCCTCTCTTTCGTTAAACCCAAACAGATGCAGATGGTGCTGCTAGACCCGGAGGAGATCAGGCGGGTGATCCAGAATCTCGTCGACAATTCGCTCAAATATTCCAGCAGTGGGGCATCGGTAACGGTGCGCGTAGACTACAGGGAAGCCGAAGCCATTCTGGAAGTAGAAGACACCGGCAAGGGTATCAGCGACGAGGATAAGCCCAAGCTTTTTCAACGTTTCTGGCAAGCTTCGCCCGGTCGCCGCTACTATGCAAGCACCGGTCTGGGGCTTTACCTCTGCAAGCGCATAGTGGACAGCCACAGCGGACGAATCTGGTGTGAAAGTACTCAGGGCAAGGGCTCTAAATTCAGCTTTGCGCTGCCTCTGATGGAGTTCTAGCCGTTCCTTTGACGGAGTTCTAGCGCTGCCTCTTATGGAGTGTTAGCCGCTCCTCCCGGATAAACGGCAACAAAGCTCCTCTATGCTCACCTTAGACAAGGCTAAACTTCCAATACTTACCATTATTCAATCATCCCTTCGACTGAAATCAGCCTCAGGACCATCCAGGTTTAACCATTTGGATTGATGTTAGCAACCCGCCATTATCGGATGATGTTCTGGTGGGTTTGCTTGAGATGAGACCGAAAAGCGATGTTAGACAGAAAGCGCGAAACTGAATTCGACCTCTATCTTCAGGCCGGACAAAGGCTCCTTGAGCAGGGAGATCTGAGTCAAGCTGAGAAGATATTGAAGAGTGGGCTACGCAAACTCGACGAACATATTATTGAACAGAATCAGCTACGTAGCTACTTTTTGAAAAGTCTTGAGGTCCTGAAAAGCAGCACCGCCTGCATCCAGGATAGTGCCTCTGATTCCATCAGTTCGAAGCGCGAGTATTAGAACAGTCGGTCTAATACCAGCAATTTCTCTTGCAGCCGCTACTTCGCAAGGATGATTAGCCGTCGGCAGTTTCATTATTTTGCATGATGGCAATTAGTCCAGATCAGGAGAGTATTAGGAGAGTGGCTTTTCTTGCGCCAGCAAACAGTCAAACATTCAGGACAGGAGTTCTATTGAAGTCTTATGAACACATTAGAAAGTAATTGCTCTTCCCAGGGCGCGCTTGATAAAGACGATGCCAAGCTAATTGACTTCGGACTTTCAGTACTCAGTCCGCGTTGGACTTCAGAGATTCTTATCGACCTGGCAACCGGACCCAAGCGTACCACCCAGCTATTGAAAGACCTGAAAGGAGTGAGTGCCAAAACCCTCTGCCAGAGATTGAGAAAGCTGACTGAACTGGGGCTGGTATCCAGACAGACATTTGCGGAAGTACCGCCACGGGTAGAGTACTCGCTCACCAGCAGCGGCAAGGAGCTAACCAGCATTTTGAACGCGCTGAAAGTACTGGGCGCCGACCTCTACAAAAATTGCAAAACTAGAAAGCGTCCACTGCAAAACATGGAAGTGGAAGCCGAGACCGAGTCTGCAATCTCCGCCGAATTTACGGCTCAGACAGACATGGGACAGGCCGCCTATTCAATCTAGTCGGGCTAGCCCGGCTCAGGTCAAATCCGATCAACCAAAACGCTCGGACTTGAAATGAAATTTTCCGCTGATAAAGAGAGCCGTTACCCCAAGGGTAGCGGCTCTCTTTTTGTATCCCTTTGGGCTTGAACTAATGGAACATCACATATGTAGGTAGACTATTTCTACCGTCCAAATGGCAATTACTTATGCTGTTTGACTATTTCTACTGAGCAGTGTGCGCCTCTCAGCACTTCCTCCGCCACAGAGCCCAGCAAGAGCCGGTTAAAGCCGGTACGACCGTGGGAGCCCATGACAATCAGATCAGCCTTCCAACTCTTTGCCAGATCCAAGAGTTCCGATTTCACCATGCCGAAGGCTACTTTCGTCTCTACGCTGTGAGAGGGTAGGGCTTCGTGCAACTCCTTCTTGGCCACTTCCATGAGAGCATAGGCAGCGTCGGCCGCAGCGCCATCGGTCTGACTATAGGCATTGGGAACATAAGCTATGCCTATATCCACCGGAATGGGCTCCACCACATGCGCAATCAAAAACAAATCATCTACACGCCAGGGGCGCTTCACCACATGATCGAGGGCATATTTGGAACACTCTGAACCGTCCAGAGCAATCATTACTCGCATTGTCTTATCCCTGTTTTGACTGAATTCTGACTAACCTTTTTTCCTGATGATCTGCACCGAACACGGTGCCCCGCGCAAAACCGCTTCCGCGACGCTTCCAATGATCAAGCGATTGATACCTTTACGACCCTGTGAACCCATTACAATCAGATCCGCGTTGAATTCTCTGGCGCAATCAATAATCGTATCCTTGACAGGTCCCGTAAGAATTCTGGTTTCGATTTTATTCCTTGGCAGCTTCTCTTTAACTGAATCGCGAGCACGACTCAACACTTTCTCGCATTCGCCAAAAAATGCCTCAGAGGTCTTGGTAAGAGCCGAGGCCATACTCACATCGGCCTTGTCCGGTTCGACAACGCTGATGATCAGAAAATGGTCTAAATCAAGCCAGGGTCTCTGCTGGATAAATTCAATAGCCCGCTGGGAGCTCTCCGAGCCATCAAGGGCAACCAGGATATTCATATTGACTTCCCTTAACTAAATCCATTTCCTAGACAATGCTAAGAATTCTACAGCCTCTTCGTCTGCAATGGGGATATTGCGAAGGTGAGCAACTGCTAAATTGCCGAGGCGCATGTATTATCTAGCTGAGGGAAGCAGTTAATGTCAGAGCATAAGCGTCAGGTAAGCGGAATTAATAAGCTAAAGGGGCTCCCGGCAACCATGGCTTTTATGCTGGTGTTCTTTTACGCCCTGGAGCTCTCTTTCTCAGGCTGGCAGCTCTTCAAGGGCGTGGATGGAGACCTGCTCATCAAGTGGGGTTCCAATTTCGGACCAAACACGCTCCTGGAAAGAGAATACTGGCGACTGTTTAGTTACGGTCTTCTGCACTCCAGCATTGTGCATATGGCGGTGAATTTCTATGCCCTCATCGAGTTCGGACCGCTTGCCCTGGCCGCCCTTGGACGCACAAAATTCATTTTCATCTACATCCTGAGCGGTGTAGTCGGAGGTTTGACAAGCATTCTCTTCAATCCCACCGGCAACTCCGTGGGAGCCTCGGCCTCAATCTATGGCATCGTAGCCGCCTTTATAGTAGTTTCCTGGCTGAGAAGAGAAAAAGCGGTAGCCGGGCAAAGGCTTAGAAAACCAGAGCTGATCATGCTCCTGGTCTTCCTGCTCTATAGTTTCTTACTGGGCTTCACCAGCGACTTCATGGACAATTCCGCTCACATAGGCGGTTTCCTCAGCGGAGCCCTGGCTGCGCTGATTCTCACCATCAAGCATCGCAGCCAGGGTCTTAGCTTCCGCTTCAACCTGGCCGCAGCCCTGGCTCTCGCTTCTATTGCACCGGTGATGGCGGAAATCGATACCAGGCGCATGGAAAACAATCCCAAGGTAGACAATTATCTGCTGCGCAGCGAGGGGAAACGACTGGTAAAGGAGAAAAAGTATCTGCACGGCATAGACAAGTTGAATGAAGCACTGAAGATCTTGCCTGATGATACGAATACTCTTCTAGCAAGATCTGAAGCCCTTTTGGAGCTGGATCTCTTTCAAGCAGCGCTCAGGGATCTCAATCAGATTTTGCAGCGAGACAAAACCAATAAAGGAGCCCTGGCTAGACGAGCCATCGTTTATCACAACTTGAATCAGTGGGAAAACTCAGTGGCAGACTTAGACCAGGCCATCAAGCTTGACAGCGGTCAGGCACTGCTCTACAACAATCGAGCCTGGATGCGGTTGCCCGCGTACAAGGAAGGTGACAATCTCAACCTGGCCATGGCCGATGCAGAAAAAGCAATCAAACTCTCGCCCCACCTTTTCACCGCCTATGACACCAGAGCCACTATAAACATCATGAAAGGCGACTATGAAAAGGCCACCCAAGATCTAATGGAATGTTTGAAGCAAGATGATTGCCGGGCCGCCGCCAATTTCCATCTAGCCATAATTGATTTTGTAAAAGGCAACCCAAAAGAAGGAGAAAAGAAACTTGCCCTGGCAAACAAACTGAACTATCAGCCGGATCAGTTTGAGCTGAACTTTTGCAGACAAGAACTGGGGTTAAAAGGACTGTCGAACACACGCCTTACAAAAGAAAATACAGAAGGAGAAAAAAGTGCAAAGACTGAAAGATAAAATTCTCAGCGAAGGGAAGTACCTGGGTAAAGGCATACTAAAAGTCGATTCTTTCATGAATCATCAGATTGACGCACACCTCATGAAGGAAGTCGGCGAAGAATTTGCCAATCGCTTCAAAGGTCTTGGCACTACCCGCATACTCACGGCCGAAACTTCAGGTATAGCACCGGCCCTCTCGGCGGCCCTCACCCTTGATGTTCCTCTGGTTTTCGCCCGCAAAAACAAACCGGTGACCATGGCGGACAACCCGTACAAGGAAGCCGCCCAATCTCATACCCATGGCAAAATGGTAGAACTGATAGTCTCTCCTGAGTATCTCTCAAGTTCTGATCGCGTCTTGATTCTTGATGATTTTCTGGCCTCAGCCAAGACCATCAAAGCCCTGGTCAAACTGGTGAACGCAAGCGGTGCCACGCTTGTAGGAATCGGTGCCGTCATTGAAAAGTCCTTTGAAGGCGGCCGACAGGCCCTTCTAGAACTGGGAGTGAAAGACATTCCCGTAGAGTCTCTAGTGGCCATCAAGAATTTTGATGGAGACCGGGTCAACTTCGTAGATTAGGAACTGCAAAACCCAAGCGAAGCGAAAGCTCTTACGACGAAAGCCCCTTCGACGAAAGCCCTCAAGGCGAGCTTGAAGATGCCGACTCAAAAGACAAGGCGAAATGTTCTATTCATCCTGCATTGGAGATCGGGGGGTCTCTCAGAAAAACGCGATCAAATGTAACAATAGTGAAATTGCGAAATATTACATCACGTTCTCGGGACTTTTTAGCAAATAGAACCCTTGCTGGATAAGGCTTTTGGCAGTCAATCAGATTTAATTTCTTCCGTTACATGAGTTTAGTGCTCCCACAAAAACTTGCGCCGAACAGACAGTCAGCCGCTCTGATTCATTGCCGAACTGACCGGCAGCCTGAATGATTTATTGCCGAATTGACCGGCTGCCTGAGTGATTTATTGCCGAACGGATTGGCACGCTGATTTATCGACTGACTGCCACCAAAGAAACACAGGGTCGGCGGTCAGTGGAAGTTGCGAGAAGGCAAAATCAGTGCGGACTGTGCATTCTCATCCCTGGTGGCATGGGCGCCTTTTTTCTTAGCCTCCCTTATTCGACCCTGATTGTCGATGCCCGGCAAATACTCAAAATGCCTGGCAATAACATTGACTACGCCCTGCTCCAGTTGGAGACGACCAAATACACGCAAATATTTAGTGGAGAGTATGACGGCCCGATACACCTCATAAACTCGGGGATTGACCACAACGTTAGCCATGCCGGTTTCATCCTCCAGCGTGAGGAAAACAAAACCTTTGGCGGTCTCGGGGCGCTGACGACAAATCACACCGCCGGCAACTTCCACATCATCACCATCCATACCGGTGCGCAACCCGCCACAAGAATAAATTTGCCGCTCCGCCGCCCATTGCCGGTAGAAGCTCATGGGATGCGGTCCCGTACTGAGCTGCATGGTGGCAAAATCAGCCATCACCTCCTCTACTTCACTCATGACAGGAAGAGCACCACTAGCATCCGGATCCAAATCAAAATCACAGCCAATGCTACTGCCAAGGATACTGATAGTGTCACTGCTACTGCCACTGCTTCCGCTACTGCCACTGCTTCCGCTACTGCCACTGCTTCCGCTACTGCCACTGCTTCCGCTACTGCCACTGCTACTGCCACTGCTTCCGCCACTGCTACGGCTTCCGCCACTGCTACTGCACGGCAAATAATTATCCTCGCTGACCAGATAATCAAGTAAAGGCGTAGGTCGGCGTGGCTTGAGAAGCGAAAGCACTTGCCAGAGAGCTTTTCTTCGCCCCTTCACAAAACTCTCGAAAGCACCGGCATTAGCCAGAAGTTTCAGCTCGGAAGCACCAAGACCGCTTCGTTCCACCACATCGGCAAGACTGCGAAAGGAACCCTGTTCGAGCGCTGCACCAATTAAAGTACCGGCATGGGAACCGAGACCCTCAACAAATCTGATACCAAGCCGCAAAGCATACTTTTCGTTCGCACCGACCTCCTCAACCTCAAGAGTGCAATTCCAAGAACTAAAAGCCATATCCACCGGTCGGACCGTAACACCATGACGCATGGCATCTCGAAGCAAAGACGCCGGGCTGTAAAACCCCATAGGTTGTGCATTGAGCATGGCACAATAAAATTCCGCCGGATAGTAATGCTTTAAATAAGCGGATGCATAAACAAGCAAGGAGAAAGAGGCCGCGTGGCTTTCCGGAAAACCATAACTGGCGAAGGCCCGGAGCTGATGAGTAATGGTCTCAATTGCTTCCTGTCCAAAGCCGTTTTTCTGCATACCGACAGCCAGAGCCTGACAGAGCTTGGACATTTTCTCAAGGGAACGCTTATGACTCATCACCTTTCTCAGCTCATCGGCCTGAGAAGCGGTGAAACCAGCAGCTGTAACAGCCAGTTTCATGCCCTGCTCCTGAAAAAGCGGCACACCCAGGGTGCGCTTCAAAATCGGCTCCAGGCTGGCATGCAGATACTGCACCGGCTCCAAGCCCTGCCTTCTGCGCAAATATGGATGAATAATATTGCCCTGAATCGGACCAGGTCGAACAATAGCGATGGAAACTATAATGTCATAGAAACAAGTGGGCTTAAGCTTGGGCAAGATATTCATCTGCGCCCGCGACTCAACCTGAAAGACCCCTACGGTATCAGCGGCCTGCAGCATGCGGTAAATATTCTCGTCGAACATATCCAGCTTGCCTATATCAAGGGAAATCCGACGGTGCCCTTGTAGAAGCTTGAGTGCTTCCTGAATCATGGTCAGCATACCAAGACCAAGCAGATCGATTTTAATTAGACCGACTATGTCGAGGTCATCCTTGTCCCACTGAATGACGGTACGCTCAGCCATGGAAGCCGGCTCCACCGGCACCAACTCGCCTATGGGGGCAGCAGAAAGAACAAAACCACCCACATGGATAGAGCGGTGCCGCGGCAACTGATGCAACCCGGTCACCACTCGCAGCAGCAATTGCACGCGTCTGTCTGCCAGGTCGAAACCATAGGGGCGAAGCAGACCCTCCCCACTTTCAGACTCCGCCCCGGATTTATCAAACCCGCCTAGCTTGGCAGCAGCCTGAGCCGCCTCACAATGTCCAACCAGAGAAGCTAAGAGGTCAGCCTGCTCCTGGGAAAAACCCAGTACATAAGCGGCATCCCGCACAGCCGAACGCCCCCTGTAAGTAATCACCTCACAGACCATAGCAGCATGCAAGCGCCCATACTTACGGTAAACATATTGCAGAACATGCTCACGTTCCTGGTGCGCAATATCGAGATCGATATCAGGCGGTTCGCTGCGCCCCTCTGAAAGAAAGCGCTCGAACAGAAGATCCATGGAAATAGGATCTACCGCCGTAATCTTCAGGCAATAACAGACGGCCGAATTAGCGGCAGAGCCACGTCCTTGCACGGCAATGCCGCGGCTCTGCGCGAAACGTACGATGTCCCACATAATGAGGAAATAAGGAGCCAGCTTGAGTCGATTGATGAGGCTCAACTCGTGCTCAAGCTGTTTTCGGTAGGCCGGCTTCTCACTCAGATCGCCGTAACGATCCAGGGCCCCGCGATAGACCAGAAAGCGAAGCAATTCGCTGTAGCTATAGCCGCTCGACTCCAGTGCACCAGCATCCTGGTCGCGCTCCTGTTCATGTCCATGTCCATGCCCATGTCCCTTTTCCTGTCCCTGGACCCTTTCCTGCCAGTTCTCCACCGGCTCGATTAAAACCATGTCTTGCCCAGCGGAAGCAGGTGAAGACGCGGGCGAAGAAGAGGAAGGTGGAGGTGGAAGCGGAGACGAAGAAGCGGAAGAAAGAGCTGACGATGAAGACGCAGACGACGATGAAGACGGCGGCGGCGGCAAAGAAAGAGCAAGATAAGCTTCCCTGGAAAGACGGAAAGCCGGCAGCGGCGGGTCGAGCCAGCCCAGCCGGAACTGGCACTGTTCGGCCACAAGCACGGTGTTTTTCACACCGGTTAAATTCTCACTGAAAAGTCGAACCATTTCATCGGCCGACTTGAGATACCAACTACCGTTCGGCTTAAGGCGACGGCCTGCCTGGGCTAGAGTAACCCGGTGCTTGAGACAAGTAAGCACGTCATACACAATGCGCTCCGAAGCTCGCCCGTAACGCACGGCATTAGTGACAACCCAGGGCACACCAGTAGACTGCGAAACTTCAATTAAACGACGTGCCACAAGATTTTCCTGGGGCAGATGATGATTACTCACCTCCAGATAAAAACGCCCGGCAAAAACCTCCCGGAACTTCTTCAAACTCTTAAGAGCCTGCCCATGGTTGCCGCCATAAAGAGCACGGGAGATAACCCCGTTCTCATCACCGGAAAGCGCCAGAAGCCCCTGAGAACGAGCAAAGAGATCGTCGTATTTGACCCGCGGCGAACCGCGCTCGCAGTTAGAACGAGCCCTCGTGATCAATGCGGAGAGATTGTTGTAACCGGTCAGATCGCAAACAAGCAAAACCAGGCGGGAATCATCTTCCAGCACCAGTTCAGCCCCGACTATGGCGTCAACACCGTTTTCCCGTCCGGCCTGGGAAAAGCGAGGCATTCCGCCCAGATCAAGGGTATCGGTCAGAGCCAGGGCATAAAGACCCAGCTCCCGGGCCCTTACTATAAGCGACTCAGGTAAGCTGGCGCCGTCAAGGAAGGAAAAGGCGGAATGACAATGCAACTCGGCATAGTCAATGGCAGCCATATCAGTCGAATACACCCTCCACAAACCAGCTGCGCTCTTGATGATCAAAGACCAAAAGGACAGTCATAAAAGAAGGCAATACTGTCTGCAATTTTCCCTTCCGGCCGAACTCTCTGATATTTCTGGCCGCTAAAGACAACTCCTTTCGCTCCAATAGAGCAACATAGTAGGACTTCCGAACAGGCACCTCCCACCACATTCCGGAAATACGCTCCGGTATGGTGATACGGCTTATGCGATACCACTGTCCCTTATAGGTGACAGCCGTAGGCAAAGAACTCTCAAGAGGTCCCTGACCAAGGCTTTCTTCGGTTAGTTGTACAAAAACCGGCATAGCCGGTACATGACGCTTAAGTACCAGACCGGGCATTAAGCTATCCTTTCCAGGGGCGTAAGAGCCCAAATAACGATCTACATAGTCTCTATCAACAGGCAGTAAGCAAGCGGGACTGGCTCTATTAAGCACCGGCTGCCAGAAACCGGCCGCTTCGGGAGTGTAATGATCACTTGCCACAGGACGCACAAGGACATCTTCTCCCAGCCTGGTCGTGAGCCGCTGCATCAACAAAGTAATGGACTCACTATCATCTAATCGCACCTCCTTTTCACTATTCGGAACGGAAATCTGTTCAAAGGCTTCTTTGCTAAAACGAGAAACCACAAGTTGAACAGCGGTAAACTCACGGGTAAGCGGCTTCGACTCCAGAGAAAGCCTTAAGACATCAAGAAGGAAGCGGCTATTATTGGACGGACGTAAAAGTTTTATGAGGCGATCTTCAAATAGCTCATCATCATTAAGGAAGCGAGCCGTCAACTCCTCGGCAACAAAGCCTTGCGTACGCAGAGCAGCCGTGAGACGGTCGAGCATGCTCTTCAGAACAAAAAGTGTCTCCTTGAGAGAATCCATAGAGGAACCAACATCAAAGGCACACTGAAAAACTCTATCAACCTCCGGCAAACTGGGGCTGAAAGAATCCAGACCGGAAGCCAGGTCGTAAGCTCTAAGCACATCATCACCAAACCTCCCCACGAAAGCCGGTCTCGGTAGAGCCAACAGTTGTTCGATAGTTTTTACTCCCAGCCCGTGGAGATTGGCTCTCGACTCTGCCGCCAGAGGCAAGAGATCAATGGAAAGTGGTGCCATAAAGTGCGCGTCCTGGCCGGGAGGGACCATTGTCCAGCGTTTTTTCGTGCCGGCACTGGCTATACGCGCTGCAAAAGCGCAACTAGCGATGCCGACCCGGCCGTCAACAAAACCATGACAGCTAGCCAACTTAAGTAAATCTCGACAAAGCTTGCCCTCGCCGCCCAGGCGACCAAGTCCCTCAGCATCGATGAAGAAGATGCCAGGCTCAGCGCAACTGATTCTTGGGGAGAGCGCGATAAGCTCTCGCGCCAATTTCTTCTGCGCATTCTTGTATAACTTGTCATCATAAGCCCTCCAGATAAGTGACGAACAAATTGCCCTTGCTTCAGTAAAGGTCATAGCCGGCACAACGCCCTCTCTACTCGCCTCCGGAGAGCAGAGAATAATTTTGCATCTACCAATATTGCTATTTTTACTTAGACTTGTTTTGGATGATTGCTCTGCAGCAAGCAAGACAAAAGGCTTGCCTTTAAGCTCATCTCTTTTTTGATGTACGACGATCGGGAACCGGGGAATGCGTAAACAAGCGATTCGGTACATAAGGAGCCACACTTACCTCCAGGCTTCTAGACAAACCGGCTTTAAAGACATTACTCCTGATAGTGGGCACGATTGCTACCGGACCACTGACGCCCTGTTCTACCTTAATAGGCTCGATGAAATTGAAATCAACTCTACCGCCCGAACCTGAGAAAGCAGAGGAAGTGGAGTCATCATCCCTGAGCACAACAAGAGAGGCATTGGATCGCTCCAGGGACCTCTTCAATCTAGCGTTAATATTGCTCGTGATGACTCCTCTGTCCGCCAGGTCAAGAATGACCACATCAAAAGCGTGAGAGCGGATCAACTGCTCACAGGCCCATAGCGCATTCTTCACATAATCGTACTTGTGATGCTGACCGTACCTGGTCTGACCATCCAAATCAGCACAATCTCCACTTCTTAAAACCCAGAAGCGCCCTTTATTCTCAGTGCCCACCAGGGCCCAATCGGAAGCAAGCAACCTGTCAAAAGTATCTATATAAATAATATTCAGGCCGGTTGCGCACCAATTAGCACAGATGGTTCTTAAGACCGTTGTTTTCCCAGAAGAAGCAGACCCTACCCATTCAGACATGTGACGCCGGATAAGAACAGGAGAAAGAACCGCATCAAGCGACTCCACCCCAGACTTGAGCACCCTGGCGCTTTCCTTTGCGGAAAGCCATTTCCCAGGAAATAGCTGCTCAAGCTCACGTCTTAAATTAGCGACACCAACTTGGACCATAGCCAGCGCTATAGCCTCCTTTCTAATTCACAATTGCATTTCCCCGATGAAGAAATTAAACCATACAGCCGTATGGTAGTCAACCTTTTTCTTTTCCGTTTTTATATCAAAAGGTTTTCATTCGCATACTTAAAGTACGAGTAAAACATATACGCCTTCGACTTGGAGAATCAGGCTACCGGCAGAGTGAAGTAGAAAGTAGTGCCAAGACCAAGGGAACTGGTAGCCCAGATTTTTCCACCATGCAAATTGACTATGGCCCGGCAAATGGCAAGGCCTAAGCCGGAGCCACCCTTGCCCTTGTGCTCGGCGGAACTGACCTGGGCAAAGCGTTCAAATATAAGATCCAGTTGATCGGCGGGAATGCCCGGTCCCTGATCCGTAACACTGATCTTGACCCAGTGCCCCTCACGCAAGGTAGACAAAGAAATGCGGGAGCCAGGTGGAGAAAATTTGATGGCATTGGACACCAAATTAAAGAGCACCCGGCAAATTTTGTCTCGATCCGCAAGCACACAAAGATCAGTCTGCTGTAGTTTGAGAGCAATACGACTTTCCTTCATCCACTGGCTCAAATTGAGATCCACTTCCTGGAACATATCAGCAATTCTTACCGGAGCCAGTTCGAGAGACATAGTGCCAGACTTGATTTTTTCAATATCCAGCAAGTCATTGATGAGATTCATCATGCGGGCACCATTGCGATCGGCAACCTGCACAAGCTCAACGCCTCTGGCATTCAAACTACCGAGCCGACCGGCTTCCAACATCTCCAGGCAGGCCTGTATGGTGGTTAACGGCGTACGCAAGTCGTGGGTAAGCATGGCCGTCAGCTCTTGCTTGGCCTGCTCCAGTTCCTTACGCTCACTAATATCGTGAATAACACAAAAGAGACTGCGATCGGCCTCAGACCACTGACCGCTCCAGAGAGCCGTCACCACCGCCCCATCTTCTCTCTCAATCCTCAGTTCCACCTCTTCGCCACTGGCGCCGGAACGCAGGGTCTGATACCAATTGAGAGCCTTCTCCTTGTCGGCAGCGTACACGTATTCGACAAAGCGAGAAGCCCTTAACTCATCTGCATAATAACCAAAGAGCCTCTCGCCGGCCGGATTCATGGCCGTAAAGCAACCTTTATCATCAATGGCGCAGATGGTATCACGAGCATTGGCCACAATGGCGCCCTGCTGCCGCAAAAGGGTATCCAGCTCAACGGCCATGGTGGAAAGCACTTTGGACAGGCCGGCAATTTCATCGCTACCGGCAAGCGGCGCACTTATGGGCCGCCCGGTACCGAGTTTACGCACTTCATAGCTGAGATGCCCGAGGCGATTGGTAACCCGACCCACCAGGAAGACGGCCAGGATGAGACTGAAGACTACGTTACCGGCAAGGGCAATAAGAAAGATATTGATGGTACGTTGGCGATACTGCCGCAATCTCATGGGGCTATCTTTGAGCAGTTTCTCCTCCTCCTGCTCAGCCAGATAAAACTCCTGCGAAAGCATCTTCAAATAGAGATCCTTGAGGTTCTTTTCCTTCACCTTGTGATTGGCGAAAACTTCGTCGTAGTTACCCGAGCGCAGTTCCTCGCAGGTGGAATCCAAGATCTTCTCGGCATCATCAAGAGCCTTAATGGCTTCCCCGACGGCACCGGCCAGTTTGGACTTGGTACCGGCAAGATTGACCAGTTCCTGGTACTGTTTGCGCAAATGACCGAAAGTCTTCTTATAGCTTTGATTGAGAAAGGAGGTTGTAAGCATGGAACTGCGGCTGACGGAAGAGGCCGTGTTCCATACCTCATATATCTCTTTGCTGATGGAATTTATCTTGTCGTATACAGCCCGGGAATGATTGGCACGCTCGGCTTCCTCTTCCGCCTGTTTCTGCAAATCAAGCAAAAGAAAAGCGGAGCCGACCTCAAAAATCAGGGGCATGGATATTAGAATTATCGCTTTAGCGGTTAGTGAAAGCTTCACTTAACTAACCGGTCTAGAAAATGAGAGACACTTTGCATCCAGAAAATCTTCCATAGACATCTGCCATAGTTTATAGTCGAATCTCGAAACCGTCATTATTTATAGTCATTCTTGAATTGCCCTGCCCAGGATAATACGATGCCAAAAATTCTCTACGTAGAAGACGACAAAGACCTCGCCACCATGGTGAAAGAATGGCTCGTCGGCGAGAACTTTACCCTGGAGCTGGTGCATGACGGTGCCCTCGGCTGGGAGTACTTGCGCCAGGGCGATTATGATCTAATTATTCTCGATTGGGAGCTTCCAGGCATGTCAGGTGTGGAAATTCTCAAGCGCTATCGCAATATGAGCGGCATGACGCCGGTATTGATGCTCACAGGCCGGGGCCATGTGGAAAACAAGGAACAAGGTTTCGACGCCGGCGCCGATGATTATCTGACCAAGCCCTTTGCCATGAAGGAGCTTTCCGCACGGCTGAGAGCCTTGATGCGCAGACCGGCCATGATGGTCTCCAATGCCATCAAAGTCGGTGATCTGGAGCTTGATCCGACCAAGCACACCGTCACGAAAGCCGGGCAACCCCTGCATCTTCTGCCAAAAGACTTCTCTCTTCTAGAATTCTTCATGCGCAATCCGGACAAGGTATACAGTACCGAAGCGCTCATGATGAGGGTCTGGAACGCCGATTCGGAATCCGGCACCGATGCCCTCAGAACCGCTATCAAGCGCCTGCGCAAAGCCCTGGATGGAGATACGGCCGAGAGTGATTCGATGATCGAAAACATCCCTCGCATCGGTTACCGTCTCAAATCCAGATAAAACTCGTTATCCAGAGCGGCTAACTGAATTCTTCCAGCAATTTGACTCGCTTGGGCCGCTTCCAACCCTTGCGAGTGCGTAGTTTGAAACACACAAAGGTCTTAAGCTGTTCCAGAGTCAAGGCCGAGGCCAGTTTCTGCCAGAGCACCTTGCGAGGCTTGCTTTTGAGGCCGTGATCCAGATCGAAGTATTCCATCAATTCCAGGGCTTCATCACGCCAGAGCAACTGAGCAAGAGCGAGGGGATCAAGCTCATAGCTGAGTCTTGCCGGCCAGATTTCATTGGCATAAGGCTTGCCGTCTCGCTTCCCCACGGCAATGAGTCCCCAGTTACCGGGCACAATCTTCACGGCTTCTTCCACATGGCGCTCATGGGCTACCAGAGTCATCTTTTCAAAAACACGACCGTAATAGAGAGCCTGCCTTGGCAGGCGCTCCAAATTATCCTTCTCGCTTTTGATCTCATAGCCATGCAAAATATCGCCAATGACAGCCAAATCGACCCGCACTTCACCACGGGAAAGCTCCAGTTCATCCACTACCCGCTGACGCGGATTTTCTTTGAGGACCTTTCTAATTTCGGTCTGATAGAGAATGCGACGAACGTCCAGTTCCTTCAAGAAGCTTACCCCAGGGCGCTACACCCACTGAATCAGTCAGTATGCTGTTCGCCACCACTCCCATCTTCAAATCCATCGGCAGCCGGCACCACGGCGCTTATACCGGCGAGAGTAAGTATAGCTGCCGCAAGGGAGTAGAGAACTAACTTCATGCAGTGTCTTTCTAGAATTTCTTGGCTTGAACAAAAATTGGTGAGGGGACAATCCTGGAAAAGTCTTTGTTTGGAAGACCGGAGCTAGAAATGGTGTCAGGACCCCCCTCTGAATATCATCCTAGCAAATTACCTTGCCGCCCTTGCTCCACCTGACAACAAAGTGAGATTCTATAACTCAGAATTTACGGGCGATTCAAGAACTTGCCAACAGGAGAAAATAAAATACCAGCACTTCCCTTATCAGCCGCAACGATGCCGAAAGAGCCGATAATTACAATCAGGGAGCCAGGTCTGGACGTCCCAGAGAGGCCAGGAAATTGGTAAAAGCACTGCGCAGGTCAACACCGTCCAGTTCGTTGCGTGGGCTGAAACCGGCGAGCTTGTTGAAGCGGCTTTCCAGATTACCGTCGCGGGTAGGCCGACCGGCATAAGTGAAAACCCGGTTGGAACTGCGATTCATCAGCTCACCAGTATTGAGCATGGTGTAATCGTTCAAAGACTCTTGCTGAAACTGCTCACAAATTTGCCCTGTGGCACCATAGCTTTCAGTAATTATGTAATGGGTGCGGGTAACCAGTTCGCTGGGGGAGAACCGTTCGCACTTCCTTGCCACAGCGATAAAGCGCACGCTCTTGGCCCCGGACATGGAATCAGTTTCGGCGGGCAGAATGTTAGCTTGCCAGATGGCGCCGCTTCTATCCACCTGGTGACCAAAAGAGACGGTCATACGATTATCGATCCACTCGTTCATTTTGGTGCTGTAACCAGTGACCAGGTCCGTGGCACTGACCGTCACGTCCCCCTGTTTGCTCCAGGTACCGGCCATCCAGCCTGGTATCTGAAACCATTCCACCATTTTCTGGGGTCTGCTCTGATAGTACTGCTGGGCACCGTATCTAGTCGCATTCGAGCTCAAGAGCGAAACCGGATGCCTGCTCTGGTCTGTGCCGCTATCCTGGGAAATGGGAGGCAAATACTCTGAATGCTCAATGCCCAACTGCAAGGTTTCCGCTCCAACAGGAGCGAATAATGACATAAGGAGACAGGAGAGAAGGGGTAGAAGACGCCGGGTCATTTAGTTACCAGTGTTTGAGATGCTTGCTAATCTCTTGAGTCCGTTTTAGCAGTACTTCCTTCTCGGGACAATCCTTCACCTTTTTGGTGATCTCATAAACTGAAGAAAGCCTCTCTTTGGCATTGCGCTTATCGTTCAGGCGCAGATAAGTACCGCTGAGACCAAGCAGGCTCTCAGCATAGCGCAAATAAACGTTGTCGGCACCACCCGGAATCTTAGCTACTTTCTTGTCCTTCTCAAGGCTGGCGAACATAGCTTTGTACTGAGCGGTCGATTTTTCCAACCATTCCGCTGCCTTATGCAGTTCCGAACGCATAGAATAGGCTGTGCCGACACAAGCACAAACACTGCCATAGCCGTACTCTTTAGCATTCTTGGCGAGGGCGGCCTCATATTCTCTGGTGCCGACGGCTATTACTTCATCGAACTCACCCTTCTGCACCTTGAACTCCAGCAAGGTCTGTATGGCCCAGGCCACGCCGCCGGGAATAAAGGCTCGCAGGGAAATTGCTTTCTCACAGAATTTACCGCAGGCTTCATAAGAATATGTGCGGGCAGCCATCATCACAGCCATCACCAGAGCAGCCCTGAGACTACCCACAGCCGTAATCAAGGCAAAAATGATCATCACGGAAGCAAGCACTATGGCGGTCCAGTTAGGTTCGGGCCCCGTCGACTCCATAAGCGAGCGTACACCGAAGTAGATCATGGCCAAACTGAGCAATTCACCGCCGACCAGCACCCCCCAGAAGATCTGATAGCAGGTCTTATTCTTAGAGTCGGAAAGTTCCGGCATAACCGGCGCTTCCACCTTGGGTTGGGGCTGCTTGGGTACGTATTTGATTTGCTGAGACTTTGCCATCTGTGTTTAATTTCCACCACTTCACAACCATCCATTGTATCTATTAAAGGGGTTGGAAACCTTAGTGATTTCAAAGCCGGCCCCGGCAGCCAAAAGTCTTCCGCTCCCGGCAGCCACGGGCTCCCCGGCTCGGGACCGCCGGACCCGCGAGAAGGCAGAAATATGGGCTATTGAACTGCTTAACAATGTTCCGAAGAATCCGCTTTTTGACCGATAGCTGATAAACGGCCAAGGAAATACACTTAAGTTAGAGAAAGGAGGCTCAGGCAAAGGAGTAAGTTATGGACAAGATCAGTAAGGGAGACCCAAAGGCAACTGTTGCATGCCAGGTTTGCCACGGCGTCCATGACACGGGCAAACATGTGCTAAAAAGCAGCAAACGCAACGATACTCACCTATACAAGAGTCACGAAATTGATACTGAGACCCTGATCGGTATCGTACAAGCCCTGCATCATCAGTATCTAGAGCTTAATCTGCCGCTCATCAAAGAAATTCTCAGCCAGCTCGACGAGCAATACCTCTCAAAAGACAGAGTTGAGTCGGAAATCGCCGGGAATTTCACCGAATTGAAAGACATAGTGGAAATGCTCAGTCACAGACTGATAGCCCATGCACGCGAAGAAGACGAGACCATATTTCCCATGCTTCTGGAAGTGGAAAAGGGACGAACAGACCAGGAAACCAAAGCTTTTATAGAAGAAATCGTAGAAGCTCACCGCAAGGAAAACAGCACTATGCGTTCCATGCTGTCCAAAATCAAACGGCTCTGCGGTAATTTCAAACTCTCCGATGAGCCGGAAGAGAAAACTCTCAACCAACTCTACCTGCACCTCATGGATCTGGAGGCAGACATGGCGGAGCATTTGAAGAAAGAGATGGAACTTTATCCGCGCATCTTTCAGAAACTCGGTCTGGACGACGGTCCGCTCCGACACATGATGGCCATGCGCGTGCTCTAAACGGCAACCGCCAGGGTCTTGCTTTCCTCTTCCCGGCGGGTCTCCTCCAGCCGTGCAAATTCTCTGGTCAGGCTCACACCAGCCCAGATCCAGGTGATGGCGCAGGCGGCGCAAAGAACCATGACCCCTGCGGCACCCAGGTGCAAGACATTGTTGACCAGGTAGATGGCCACGCCGGCGAAGCCTCGCGAGAACCTGTAGAAGAACATTTCGATAACCGGTTTGACGTTATACAGCACGTCGCGGCTGGTGACCGTATAGGTCAGCTCTTTGGCCGACTTAAACCAGGCATGGCGCATGCCCTCATCCAAATGGAACACCGTGACGATTATGAGCGGATTTCCCAGGAGAGCAAAGGCCACCACGGCAAAGAAGATTGCTGCCGCCGATGATGTCAGACAGAAGCCCGTGCCTAATTTCTTGAGAATAAAGGAAACCAGAAAGAGTTCCACAAGAAATTCGCAAATGCCTCGGTTCCTCTCCAGGGTGGCATCCAGAAAGGTGAGGGCATCACGGCCCTGAGCCATATGATGCAAGACATCGTTGTACAGAAATTGAATCAAGTCGGGGGTAATACGCTCGAAGCAAACCAGGCAGGTGAGGCAGAGGAGAAACTTGTTAGAGGCAATGACCTTGAAGACTTCCGTCATCTTAGAAAGATCGGCCTTTTTTACTTCCATCTTGGCCGAACGGCGCACCGGATTTTTCAGGTTAAGCTTCTCAAGGCAGAGGAAAATGGCCATCGTAACGGCAATGAGACCTGCCGCTACAAGCAGCATATTATAGGTACCCAGCACCTTCACCAGGGAAGCCGTGATGGAACTACCCAGCACCGCGCCCAGACCGCCCCCGGCCGAGATGATACCGAAAAGGGCTCTTGCTCTCGTAGAATCAAAAACATCGTTGGCGTACATCCAGAAAAGGGTGACGCCCATTATGGAAAAGACATCCAGCCAGACCCAGAAGGCACCGGATGTAATATTATTGCCGCCCGGCAAAAGAAAGTAGAAGGCCAGCAAATTAGCAAGAAAGATACTATATATGGTGCCGATTAGGACCTGCCGAGGCAAATGGGCAAATTTGGAATAAACCCAGACGGTGACACCGGTAACCAGGGCCGTGCCGACATAGACAAAACACATATTGTCATTGCCGAGACCGTCAAGCACAATGCCGCGCCGCACCGGACGCAAGACATAATAAGTGGTGATAAAGAAAAACAACCAGGCAAACAAAAGCCCGGTACGACATCTCTCACCTTTTGGAACGCTGAATAGAGACAGCCAGAGTTCCTTCAGTTCAAGCCCTTTAGCCAAGATATGCACCCGAGTGGAGCGGGGGATAATGAATTATGATGCCAACGGGCAATTTTACCCTGACGGACTAAATTGCTCTTATAATTTGCCCTGCGGGCAAGCATTACATTTGTCTAATTGGCGCAAACATATCAAACAAACACTCAATCGATAGCCACGCACCAGCCGTCATAGACGGCATTGAACTCCTCACCAAGCACCTGCAAATTACCGGCATTAATGGCAGCCCGACTGAGTGTGGTCGACTCCAAAGTCTCCACCAGAAAGCCGTCATGTTCTTCGTCGTCCGACTTTTCCACAGACAGCACTTTGTGCCCCATGACGGTCAATTCCTCAGCCAGAGCCTGAGCATCTTCCATACTCTCGCAAAAGAAGGAATGTTCCACCGACTTCTGGGCTTCCGTCTCTCCCCCTTTACCAGAGGAGCTTCCTTCTTTCTTCGATGTCATTTTCTACTTCCTCCAGTTTGGAACGTGAACGACTTCTTTCCGGCTTCTAAACCTTAACGCTACGCAAATACTGTATGAGCTCCAGAAGGTAGTTATCCATCTCGGAAATCACTGCTCTTAGATCATGAAGCATGGCTGAACGGGCATCAAGAAGGTCGATGGAGACGCGGCATTTGGGAGCCGTACCGACAATAGTTTTAAGCCGCAGCTGCTCGGAAGGCTGGTCGCGCCTTACCCTATCTATAAGACCCAGCCTGCGCCAGTGAGCCATCAAGACCTCTTTGCGGGTACTGGTCTGACCACCGGTGAGTGGTACGGAATTGATAAAGTTCCAAATACGTTCAGGATATTCAATAGGCGGCTTGGCTTCAAATAAACGGGAAAGCATATTGGGCATGCCCTTAACCAGGCGCTTTTCTCCTTGCTGCTGCTTGAGAGCAAGCAAGGCCAGAGACGACTGAACCACACCGTCGCTAAGGTCGATACTGTCGTCGACTTTTTTATTGATATCGCCGAGGTTGAAGGCACTACCTAAAATACCGGTGACACCGCCGCTAATGAAGTTGGCGATGGAGTTCAAGCGTACAGCCTGGTCCCGGCGTTCTTCCAGGAGAGCCTGTAAATCATCGGAATCGGCAATTTCAATATCGATCTTGCTTACCACCGCTCGCACTTCAAAACCCTGCGACAAAATCGACTCAGTCAGATTCTGCTTGATAGCCAACATACTGAGTCTATCCCCCCGAGCCTCCCGAGAAAGTCGATCCAGTTCCTTCAAGTCATCGCCTATACCAAGCGAATCAGCCACCGACAGAGCGCTGGGTGACAGGTCACTATAGGTTTTTACATTTGGAGAGCGCAGAAAATCAACAGTGGACGGCAGGACAAAATCCGTTGGACTCTCCCTGGCCAGAGCCTGGGCAGGCAAAGACAGAACAAAGACAAACAGCAGAAAAACAACAGCCATTAATAAAACCGCTCGACTTGACCATTACCATTTACTTTCATATTGGCGCCGGAAGGCACCTTCGGTAAACCGGGCATGGTCATTATTTCACCGGTGAGGGCTACTACAAAACCGGCTCCGGCTGAGAGCCTGAGTTCTCGCACCGTCAATGTGAACCCGGAAGGCGCGCCTAACTTTTCAGGATCGTCGGAAAAAGAATACTGGGTTTTCGCCACACAAACAGGGAGGCGATCGAAACCATATTTTTCCAACCACTTGAGTCGCTTCAAAGCTTCGTCGGTCAGTACGACCCGGTAAGCACCATAGACGGAGCGGGCGATCTTATCCAATTTCTCAAGAACGGTATCTTCTTGCTTGTATACCGGCTTGAAATCGCGCTCTTTCTCAGCAGCAGCAATAACCGCCTCAGCCAGCTCAATGCCGCCTTCACCGCCAAGCCCCCAGACATTGGCGGCCCGCGCCGTAAAATTGCGGCTGCGGGCAAGCTCCAGTACCTTTTCTACTTCCGCGTCTTTGTCGGTGGCAAATCTATTGACGGCGAGCACCACCGGCAGACCAAAGCCCTGCACCACGTGAGCATGCCTTTCTGCGTTGACAAACCCTTTCTCAATGGCAGCTAGATGCTCCGGAAGATTTTCATCGGTGCAATTCTTCAGCTCTTTTTCAGACAAGCCGCCGTGCAGTTTCAGGGCTTTCACCGTCACCACAAGCACGACGGCAGCCGGCGCAAGCTCAGGACGAGTGGAAGCGACAATATCGCAAAACTTCTCAAAGCCCAGATCAGCGCCAAAGCCGGCCTCTGTCACCACATAGTCGGCCAGCCTGAGTGCCAGCCGGGAAGACAGAACACTGGAAGTACCATGGGCGATATTGGCAAACGGTCCGCCGTGCACAAAAGCGGGCGTGCCATCAATGGTTTGCACCAGATTTGGTTTGACCGCATCCTTGAGAATTATGGCCATGGGCTCGGCCCCGTTCAATTGACCGGCGGTAATGGGCGCACCACTTTTATCTTTAGCTACCACAATACGACTCAAACGATCTTTCAAGTCCTGAAAGGAATCAGCCAGACAAGTAAGAGCCATGACTTCGGAAGCAGCCGTAATATCGAAACCGGACTCGCGCAAAACCCCGTTGCTTTTACCGCCTACGCCCTGAATCAAGCTGCGCAAACTGCGCTCGTTCATATCCATACAACGGCGAAACGTGATGGAAGCCGCATCAATATCGAGTGCATTGCCAAAGTGAATATGATTGTCTATCAAAGCAGCCAGAAGATTGTTGGCGCTGGTAATGGCATGCAGGTCGCCGGTAAAGTGCAGGTTTATGTCATCCATAGGCACAATCTGGGCATGGCCACCACCGGTACCACCACCCTTCTGCCCGAAGACAGGACCCATGGAAGGCTCGCGCAAAGCGGCCGCTGACTTCAAACCCTTCTTGCGCAAAGCCTGGGCCAGACCTATAGAAACAGTGGTTTTTCCTTCGCCGCTTTTGGTGGGAGTTATGGCCGTAACCAGAATCAACTTGCCCTGCGCCTTGTCGCCTTTGGAAAGAATCCCGGTCAAGGCCTCATAGGTGATCTTGCATTTGTTGCGCCCGTATTGCTCAATATCATCCGCCCCGAGACCAAGATCGGCGGCCACTTCCTCTATGGGTCTGAGCTTAGCCTGCCTGGCAAGCTCCACATCGGATAGAGCGGGGTTTGATGTGGAGGTAAGGTTCAACGGTAATTCCTCAGTGTTCTTAAGCCTGCAATAATTTACTATATTTCGGCTGCGCACTGAAGACTTATATAGAACCGGACCAGAAGTCAGGCAGCGCTTCTCCTTTCCAGACGGCTATTTCCCCCTTGGCTTCCGTGAGTCTGGTCAGGCTTTCCTGCACCAGCGGTTTTATACGTGACGCTGGCACAGACCGCGATAGCGCTTGCCTCAAATCGTTCAAGGGTCCGCGTAGAAGCGACTGCAAGCGCCCCAGATCAAAGGCAAAGGATGTAGAGGCAAGCTTTTCGGAAATCTCCCGGGCCAGCCGCTCAATCTCGGCCCGGCAACTTTCGGATTTAGAAGGAAGTGCTGACTGTAGTTCATGCAAACGCCTTTCAAGTTCTTCAAGTAGCCTGGAAATGACTTGAATGGCGCCCCCGTCACCGCCGGTGAGGGCATCGGCGGCAAAGCCAGATGCAGAAGTCGACTGAGAAGGCGCAGCCATCTCCCGACTGCGGGCAGGTCCGCCCCAGAGGGAGGCCTGCTTCGGAACAGGGGGCGGTGCTGCCGACATGGGCTGGCCGAGCGCACCCCCATCTCCAAATATCATATTCATATCTGAATCCTGCATAGGAGACTGCCCTCCGCCATAAGCGGACTGCAGTGAAATCTGGCCCCTTACTTGAATGGGTGTATTCCAAGCGGCAGCGGGCGCGGGAGCACCGGCAAAGCCCTGCCAGGCAGCGGGAGCGGCCACGGGCTGAACTATCTGCCTGAGACTATCGCCGGAAACCACCTCTTCTTTGTCTACTGCCAGATATGCCGTTAAGCGACAGAGAATCTGGCTATCCACGCTGAGCTTGATCATGCGGTCCCTCAGGGCTGAGGAATTATTCAGCCGGTATTGATCTTCCAACTCACTTAGATAATGGCGCGCGAAAAGTTTGCCGATTACGGCCGCTCCGGCAAGCTTCACCGGAATCTCCTGCATAAAGGAGCTGCCATCGGCAAACCGTCCTTGCAGTGATATTGAATACTTCCCTGCACCTTCGGCTTCGGCGATAGCCTCACGACTACCGAAGAAAAAGGTTGTGGGGCGCCCTTCAAATAGATCAAGCAAACGCGACGGCGCCTGCTCAATTTCCATAACCCTGGTGGAAGCGCCGCTATTCTGCTGAAGCGAAACGCTAATATCGGTAACCAGGGGTGCTCCTATTTCTCTACCGATAGCTGTGAGCGCATTCTCCAAACTCTCTCCGGGAGAGACACTGACACTGGTACCTCCGCCCAAATTTGCCAGCCGCTTCAGTAGCCCTTCATTGACGCAGGTATCTACCCCCACGCAAAAGACACGGCCAAGACCAAGCCTGGTTTGCACAAGCCTGAGAATGCGGGATTCATCAGCCACCTGTCCATCGGTGACAATTACCAGCACCGGCTGCCTGTCGCCGCTATGTTCCTGCATCAAAGTCGAGGCGTCTTGCAGGGCCTGAAAAAGTTCGGTGCCACCACGAGCAGTTATGTCCCGAAGAAACTGGTCTCCCTGACTGAGACCATCATTATCGGCGCAAGTGAAAGAAAGCCGCTTAGATCGACCGGCGTGGAACCATTCCACAATGTTGTCGAAAGCACCAATAGCAAATCTATCTCGACTCTCAAGGGTGTTCAATAAAATGGAACAGGCCTTTATAGCCGATTCCATCTTGATGCCATTCATAGAACCGGATCGATCAAGAAGGAAGATTACATCTCTGGCTCTTCTGAAATTCTCCTCTTCAGGCAGAGCCGGCGGCAAAACCGTAACCATTCCGGTCAGCTTCCCCTCCACAAGCGAAGCGTTAACCTGGCTTGAAATCTGGTCTTTAGCCTGGCGCCAGTTGAGAACAAAGTCGCGATCCATCACTTCATCTTCACGGGAAAGACTGACCTTGACCCCTTCCTCAAAAGCATAGCTGACGGCATGCTGGCTACAAGAAAAGCTTTTTAGCGGGGCATCAACCGGCAGGGAAACACTGATGGAAAGCGCCACTCTGGCATCGAAACCGTCCACCAGCAGAGGCGGGCTGATGCGGGAAGCGTCAGGCACCACGGCAGTGTCAGGGCTAACGCCCACTCCCACGGAGTCTCTTGAAAGCGCTTCGCCGCTCACATAACGTGGAGGCACCACAGTGGGTAACCTCAAAGAACAAGAGCCGTCGCTAAAATATGACAGAAGTTCTACATACTCTATCTCGACGGTGACACTTTCGCCAGGCATGATATTACCCACCTGCACGGTGAAAACACTGTCGCGCTCCTGCTCCAGAAGCGAAGCCCGGTGCCCCTGCTCCAGGGCTTCCTGATACTCCACTCTGGCAGCGGCGCGTTCCTTCACGAGACCTTTCACCCGCCGCTCGCCCACAATCATCTCAAAGCGAGTTACGCACGCTCCCGCAGCCATTGGGAAGATATAAACCGCTTCCATCAATTCAGACAAATTATTTTGATAAGTCTGACTGATCGAAACATGAGCCGCTCTATCAATACACTTAGCTTCTATATCGACCGCAGCCAGGGGCAGCCGGTGCTCCTTTTCCCTACCTGCCGCAAAGCAGGTGAGTTGACCGAGGGAGCGCAGTCTCTCGGTGCTCTCAGTTAAGCTAATTGTTTGCCCTTTGCTTGCTGTCATATACATCCTGCCTTAAGTCAAATGAGAGAGTGCCTGCTCGATCTTTTTTAATAGAGCTTCCCGGGGGCTTCCTGTAGAGAAATCTTCCTGCACCATGAGTTTCAGACCCGGTTCGATAACCACTTCCCGCCAGATCTGCACCTGTCTGGCAAATTGCCCGTCGCTTCCTGCCGACTCTTGCCGGCTTTCTTGCAGCTTGGTCTCGATGGCTTCAATCAAGGCCGTAAGTTCTTTTTCAGAGAGCCCGTAGAGGCGTGATTGAATCGTCGAAAGAGGCAGAGACAAGTACTGCAAAAGCTTTATAGCCACAAGTTGCAGCAGATGCCTCTCCGTGTAGCGAGCTTGCCTTCCCACAATCAGGGGGCGGTCTAGAAGTCCGATACTGGTGTAATAACGGGTGGTACGGGCATCAGGCACGGGCGACACACGGTTGTCGCCGATATCTAATTGCCCCACGGCCGATAGGCGCGCCTTCACCAGGGCGGCAAGTTCATCAAGACTGTAATCGGTGGTCTTCATGACAGTATTGTCACCGTTTACTGTAATACTGTCAAGGTTGACACTTTACATTTCGAACCACCCGGTCTGCCTACCCTATACAGATGAATGCGACCTATCCACATACTTAAATTGCAGCCGCGATAGTCGGCAGCGTAACGCCCGGCACCGGTTGTAAGGCAAGTGAAAGGCAGCACTGTTAGAATTCAAGGATTGTTAGAATCTCTGAGCTGGCGTAGCGTTTGCACCCGAAATGGCAAAAATTCTGATTCTGCAGGAACAGCCAACAGAAAAGGCCGCTCTCAAAAGAAGCCTTGAAACTCGTCACGAGCTGAAATTTGTGAGTAGAGCGGATGACGCACTCTTATACTTGAAAGACCAAAATGTAGATCTTGTAATTACCAGAGTACATCTTGATTATGGAAACCTTTTCTCATTCCTGAAGGCTTTGAAAGACGACCCACAGCTAAGCGCCACGCCAGTGATTTGCTTTTGCGGCATGCTCAGCAAATGTGCTTCCGTGCAGCATGAATTCCTCATGAACGCCACTCGAATATACGGTGCGACAGACTACCTGGCCCTTGAGCACTTCTGCAAAGGCGATGACTTCAACCTGGAGTTAATCTGCCAGAGCATTGAGCGTTCGCTCACGGCTGGTAACCAAGATATGCAAGAGAACTCGGCAAACTAGCCTACCGCGTCACTGCCGAACAGCCAGGCTGCTCACGCCAATACATATATCAACCGTCACTCTCGAATCGAGCCGCCCTGGTACCGGAAATAGAGGCAGCGGAATCCATTGCCGATTTGGCAGACTCATGCTCACCGGTCTGTAAATAGATATCCCGCAAGTTGTACCAGGGGTTTGGGTAGTTTGGCAGAAGTTCCAGCGCCTTCTTGAAACACTTCTCCGCAAGTTCCATCCGCTGACGCAGTCGAAAGATGACACCTAAATGATTCCACGCTCGAGCTTCACCGGGCTGCTTCTCAAGAAGCCCAAAGAGGATTTTCTCAGCCATATCAAGCTCACCAAGTTTGTCCAGGCTTTTTGCCAACCAGACCTGCGCTTCTACGTTACTATCATCCTGAACACAAGCCATCCCGAAACAAGTTCTGGCATCAGAAAAATCGCCGCATCTGCTCCTCCAAATTCCAAGCCTGGTCCAGCCTTGTGAGTTTACCGATTCCAAGCTAAGAGAGTGTTTAAGAGCATCCATGGCTCCCGGCTGATCACCTATCTCAGACAATCTGGTCGCCCAAGCATCCCAGCACAATGCACTCTCCGGGTCCATCTGCACGGCTCGTCTTACGCACTCGGTTGCCTCAGCAGTTTGATTGAGTTCCTTAAAAATGTCCGCCATTCTCAACCAGACCTGAACACTCTCCGGCCGGGTTTGCTGAAGAAGCCTCAAGGTGTTTGCCATCTGTTTGTGATTCTCTTCTTCCTTGTATAAATCAATAAGAAGAAACCAGGCCTCGGCAAGATGCGGTGAAAACTTTAGTGCCTTTCTAATTGACTTGATTGCTAGCCGATGGTTGCCTTCCTGAGCCTGCTCCCGGCAAAGCTTGAGCCAAATCAGACCATTCTGCGGGTCGTCGTGCAAATGGTCAGCAAGCACCTCCGCCTCAGCCGAATTCTTAAGCTTACTCTTTCCAGCCATGGATCTTCTCCTGCGAATCTCGATGTCGCGAAGATTTACTTGTGGATTTCTGAAACTTCCATCTAGCCCAATCGCCTTTCTGAAGGCAACTTCAGCTTGCTCGTCCTTGCCCTGCAAAGTAAAGGTAACACCCAGGTCATTCCATGCCTTAGCAAAGCTCGGATCCACTTCCACAGCTCGAGCATAAGCAATCTCAGCATCAAAGAGACGCCCGGAGGTTTCGAATGCCGAACCCAGAGAATGCCACAAACCCGCCAGCGGCTCAGAGCCAATTTCGCATATGCTTTGCAAAGCGCCCAGAGCTTCATCAAGCCTAAACTCCTGAATCATAGAGAAAATCGCGTCTCTGTTTGCAGCAAAACTAGAATCGCCTGGCGTCATGTCTCTCACTCCTCTTCCGGCTTTAACGTCAGCAACGCTTTCGTCCGGTCTTGACGATCTAATAACTGGCCGCATCACCGGTGGTGAGTGAAGAGTGTTCAATGTCGTTGACGAACACCCATGGCGGCATATTCACAGGACTACTACAGAAGAAACCTCACAGAGAAAGTCAGAATCACACAAGCGATCTTCAAATGACCGGTCTGCCGGCGCCAGCACCACCGCGCCGATAGTTCGTTTGGCAAACGAACTAAAATCTGCTAAGATTAGTATAGCAAGAACCTCAATTACACCACCACCAGACACGCCGCGTATCGGGAGGTGAAATGCCCACGTATTTCAAATACGTCAAAATCTCTGTTCTCGGCTCAGATCTCAAAACCTTATAAACAAGGACTGAGGGAGGCAATATGAAACTGCAGAAAGTAATGGGCACAGCACTACTAGTTGTTACCTGCTTCATCGCAGGCATGCCCTGTAGCACGGCATATCCAGACTACCATCAAAGGCCGTTCCAAGGGCTTACCTTCCTATTCAAAAATCAGAGTGCCTCCAAAATCAGAGCCGAAATGCAGCGAAGTTCATGCGAAAACAAATCTATATTTAGACGACTGCAGCGAGAGACTAAGCACATTAGTGCCTTCGGCTCAGCAAAGTTCATAACCGGACAGAGCGAAGAAATGTTGAGGTTCGAGGTATTCCAAAATGGTAAGTCCGCTGGTGTGGGGACTATTGGACCATTTCCCCAGTCGAGCCAAAGAACACTTACCTGGGATGGTAACGAACTGAAACTGCTTGACTGCGCCGCAAACTAGAGCAACCGTATTTGTTGCCAAATTAATAGGAGGTGCACTATGACACCTAAAAGAATCGTTCACAATGACTATATTCGAGCTGGAGCAATTGATACATCCACAGAGGATCTGGCTACACTGGCGAATTCAGAGTTAATGACGGTCCGAAGACGAGTGGCCGACAACGAACGAGCACCGCAAGCAGTACTATCGACTCTGGCTCGCGACAAGGAACCGGAAGTCCGCATGTCCGTTGCTCTTAATCGGTCTTCAGATCCACAACTGCTAACTCTGCTCTCCTGCGATGAACATGCAGACGTAAAATACCGAATGGCATCCACAAGCTACATTCCGAAGCACCTCCTGCGGCAACTCGCAGAGGACAAAAACCCTCATATAGCCAATCGCGCAAAAACAACTCTATCCCGTCTAGATTGCAAAGTAGGCAGAATGATCACGGTCTTCGAATTTTTGTCTGAAGACCATGCATTGCTAACAACCAATCTAAAGCGAGTGCTAAAACACTTCCCGGAATGGACACTGGCAATCCGCTTCGATGAAGCAACCAAGGTAATGGATGGCATCCACCGGCACATAGCAAGACAGAAGGCTTTGTGTGTCGACTGGATAAAGTGCTTTGCTCCCGAATCTAAGACTTTAGAACTGTTGCTGGAGAAGTCCTTAGCAGATCAGAGCAAACTATTGGAGAAACTTACCGATTTGTCCATGCAGCATGTTGATGGACCAGACTTCCACAATGGGCTCGTGCACCTACTGGAGAGAGTTCAGGAGCATGTGCATTTTTCAGAAAACGAGCTCTTTATAGAGATAAAGAAACACTTGTCGCCAGAGGAGCTAGACGCGATGGATCTCCAATTAAACGAGCTATTATTGCAAGGACGCGCATGCTAATTAGCAAGGCCTAACACACACGCACTTAGCCTGGCCGCAGGTATCATCATTTATACCATCAGAATAAGACCGGACATCTGGCATTGAGTCAAGCCAGACCTATTTCAGATTGGAATTCGAAAATCGGAGGAAGATAAATGAGACAGTCAATAGCGAGCGAAGACAGATTTCTTGCTACCCTCAGAGAGTGCCGCATGACTCTAAGATGGCTCAGAGAATCTGAGCCAATAACGGCAATTGAAATACCAGAGCGCCATCAGAGCAATTTGAAGTGGCTGGAGAAGGTGGGCATAGTTTTCTGGCGAAATAGTCGCTGCGCCCAACTCAGAATGCAGCGCCTCAAGAGAATCGCCGAACGAGCAGGCGCTACTGTATCAGCTCTAGACTGGCTAGGGGAGCGTACGGAAAGCGATAAAGTTAGGAGTTGAGAGACTAAGCTGTGCTCGACATACTGGGATACCCTTCGCTAGCAAAACTTACCATCTCTGATTGATAGCAGGCTGTGTCATAATTGCAAATTAGCCCGAATAATCTAATCCTCAAAATACGCTAAATGCAAACTTTGATTCTTCAATCACTTGCGACTTCATTTCTTTTCATTTTCATTGCGCCTCATTTAGCCGGAACAGAGACCGGACACTGCGCAAGGTCTGTCATCACCTACGACAAAACACTGGTCTGCAAGAATATACCGGGCTTGAGCCGATGCCGTTACCCGCAGTTCAAGGGCTTGCGCCACCAGCGCAAAATAAACGCGCTGGTGAAAGCAAAGGTAAAGCGCGAAGTAAAATCCTTTCTCTCAAACAAACCAGGCGATAGGTATTCTGCCTACTGCGAGGTGACGACAATGGGCGGCGGGATTCTGAGTATCGTTCTTAAATTCAGGAACCTGGATACGAAAGCGATAGATGGATACTCTTGCATCAACCTGAACACTAGAACTTACCAATCACTTCACCTGGACGACCTTTTAGACCATGACTTAGGCAGTCGTGAAGTGTTTTCAATCTTGGTTCTGGAGCAATTTAGCAAAAAGAAATTGGAGTTTGCCCCCAGCCTGCTGGTAAGCGAACTCTACGCCGATCGAGCCAATCTTGAGAAATTCTCGCTCTCGAAAGACTCTCTAACGTTCTATTTCAACCCCACGGCAGTTACCGCCGGGGCTCTGGGCTCTCAGCAAGTTGTGATTCCTATAAGCCGAGTGAAGAAACTGATTGGACCGGCATCGCCGCTCAGGTCACTCTACCGGCACAAGCTACGAAGCAGCATAGACGGAATAGATTCAGTCAGGTGTGAGCGCGATCTATGCAACCTGGCGGTGCACACTTACTCAAGGCTAATCGCACGAGACAAAGAAGATTCAAGTCTTTACGGGCAACGAGCCCGGTGGTATGAAAGGCTCGGGCTGAAGGATCTTGCTAAAAGAGACCGAGCCAGAGAGGAAGGTACATCAGGCTCTGAGAAACAATAGAAAGTACTCAGCTAATGAGTTCCTGGCGCACTTTTACTCTGCTTTCCTTTTCCGGCTTGCACAGCAGAATCCATTTTCCGGGTCTTCTCCGACATGTATCCAATTCCACCTATGACTTCTGCAAGTTCGTCCTTTTGCGCCCTTGTGTAGATCACCTGCGTCATTTCCTTGGTTCTTGCATAATTAATCGGTAAGGCGAAATCGGCAGCGCGATAAGGTTCCTTTTGACACGAAAGCAGAACGATTTCCTTGATCAGCCCTGATCTATAGTCATTACCGATATCAGGACCAACCTGGATAGCATTCTTTTTGGCGTCGGGCAGATTTTTCTTACGATGTTCAGAATAATAGAAGAGAGGGACAGAGCCGGGATTGGGAGTGTGATAAAAGCGAGCAATGAACTCTACCGCATGTGGATCAGTAACTATCTTGTCTGAACCGGCAAACACTGTGCTGGAATTTCTTCTGGTGGTATAGCTGGTATAAGGATGTCCCTGAATCTCCCCCTTGCCGAACGGAAGCACCCGAATTCCCGTCAACCAGGCACCAACCATCGGATTGCCCATCTGTAAACCGCTAAACTCAGATAATGGAGACTGGTATTGCAACTTGGTCTCATCGCGAAAACAATGCACTGTCCAATCAGGAGCAGCGACCAAAAATTTGTAGCCTTGCGGGCTGACGATTTTCACCCGGTCGGATGCGATGTATATGTCAAATTCGCCTCTATCGACGTGCTTCTGTTTGAGGTGCCAGATCTGCCGGGAATTCTCGCGGGTCTGAGCCGCCGGCATGGCTAAAAGTAACCCACACAAGGTACCCAGCACAAGCGCCAGAGCCGCTGACAACGAACGGCAGGATGAGGGAGCGGTCATGGGAACCAGCCTTTTCATATGCTTCACAACCTAGCGCTGAATCAAGCAGGGAAGCATTGTAGAATAGCCCAGCTACAAGTACCTTAAATTCAGAGCCCTCGAAAATATGAGCCCTCAGCGATCTCCTCTGCGCATACACGTCTTGCTGGCTAAAGAATCAAGCGAAGCGCTGGTGATAAAACGCGGACCAACTAAGCAAGTACAACTGGTAAGATGGCAAAGAGATAAAGACACCTTCATTGCCGGTCAGTGGTTCAAGGGCCGAATCTATGAGCGCCGATGCGATCTGTCACCATCCGGCAAGTACTTCCTCTATTTTGCCGCCAGCCACAAACCTCCCCTCTATTCATGGACGGCTGTCAGCCGACCACCATATTTCTCAGCCCTGGCACTCTGGCCAAAGGGCGATTGCTGGGGCGGCGGTGGACTATTTGAGAGCGACAAGAAGATCCTTCTCAATCACGGGCAGTGCCAGATGGAACTGGACAAACAGTTTTCCTTACCTAAACAGCTCAAGATCTCAACCCTGGAAGGCTCAGCAGGAGGGGGCGAAGATTTTCCGATCTATCATTTAAGACTGCTACGTTACGGCTGGACCCTGGAGGCAGCAGGAGAATCAGACCTGCGCAAAAAAATGCTGGTGACCTCTGCATACGAAATACCGCTTCTATATTCCAAGTGGTGCCATAGCAATGCGGGCACCAAAGCGAACACAGACACCACCCAAAGATACGCACTGAAGATGTTTATCCGCAGCGTTGCCGAGCAAAACGAACCCTGGTACATAATCGAATATCAAGTTGAAAATCAGAATGGTGAAGCATTAAAAGATCTCGGACGCCTTGATTGGGCAGACTGGGATAGTAACGGCGATCTTCTATTTGCCAAAGAGGGCAAGATATTCCGAGCTAAAGATATTGACGACCCGATAGAACTGATTGATCTAACCGCCAACATCTTTGAAGAGATGCCTCCAGAACCATGGGCCATGAACTGGTAGAAATCATCACCCGCCGAGCAGGCACACCAGCCTCACCATTTCGGTAGAAACCTGCGCAACCAGTGCGGTATACTGACTGGGCTCTCCAGCAGAAGGTGCTCTATGAATAAGCTCCGTTTTCTATTTATCCTTTCAGCCTTCTTCCTTGCACCCTTAGCAGCCTTTGCCGATAACACAGTCTCCAGTACAACGCCTCCTACTGATCCCAAGCTCTATGGCGCCTACCTGGCTAAGCGCATCAAAAGGCACTGGTTTCCAGTTCAAAACGCAGGCGATCTTACAACTGTAATCAAATTCACCATACAGCCTGACGGCACACTGAAAGACCTTTCCGTAGCCAGATCTTCCGGCAATCACGTTGTCGATGCGGCAGCGCGGCGCGCGGTCGAAAGCTCGGCCCCATTTGGTCCCCTGCCGGCAGGTCTAGATAGCAAGCCACTGCGCGTCACCAAGGTCTTCAATCTAACTCAAGTCAACAATGTTCAGCTCGGTGACTAGGAACACCAAACGCATAGCCGGCGTACACTGTGGGTGAGAGCAAAAGCCGCTTCTTCTCAGCCGGTCTCAGCCAGAGCTGGCGAGAAAGGCTGAAATCTCCGAGATACCCGTCTTCCAAGAACTAATTTCCAGTCCCTCTTCCGTGATTAGCGCAGGTTTCTGCTCCACTTGCACAGAGCCATCAGCACAAACGGAAAAATCAGCTTCCGGCTCGCAAATGAACAGGCGTTCCACAACGGTCACTTCATCGCCACCCGAGGCAAACAGCACCCAGCCCCTCCGGATACACTCAATGTCAGGGGCGGCAGCCCACGTGGTCAAGACAACAACCGGAGCACCACTTACTAGGAGTTCCACCTGCCGGCGCCAGTGCTGCATGTAGTTGGGCAACGACCAGTGTTCAAGGTTCAAAGCGAATGTCTCGCGGAAGCTACCGATCTTGATTCGACACATCTGCTCGTGAGCTGGACCAATCCAGAATCTCCTGTCATCCACGTCCACGAAACGAATCCTCTCTCCAAGGCAAAGCCACAAAAAGTGCTCCCTGACTCCTCTCGGAATCAAAACTGTGATTATATCGCGCCAGTTGACTGCACATTACTCTCTAAAAGCTTGAGTTGCCTCTTCAGTCTTTCCATCTGTGGACCAATTGAAGGCTTGGAAAAACTGTAGCGTAATCCGCTAAACAATCTGAAGTCAAAGCCACTCAGACCGGGCGCTCTATGAGATCCCCAGTTCCAGATCGGCTCGGCGCGCACAAATGCATCAAGCCCGGGCAACCTGCGCTGTGATACAGGCCGGGACAAGTCGATAGAACCTATGATAGCCTTGTTGCTCACTGGCGGGATAGCGCTATCGTTTCTAAAGTTGTTGACCAGGGTAGCTGAAGATGAAAGAGTCCACTGCCTTTTGCGCACCACAAGTCCCAGTGTGTAAAACGGATCTATCTCGCGGGTGGCACCCTGAAAGAGGTTGCGGCTGCGCATCTGCAACTGAGTGTTGAAGAATCCAATCGCGTTTGGAGTGAGGGCGCGGGTATAGGTGATACCAGGCAACAAATCCGCCTGCTGCAAGTTTACCGCCTGAAAGAGCTGTCTCGCCTGGAAATTTAGCTGGAGATTGGATTTTCTGTCCAGCGGCAAATCATGGGAAATGCCTCCGGATATTGAGTGAAATGTGGACCTGTTGAGTAAAGGAGTACAGGCAAAGACGTCTTTGATCATGAAGTAATTGGCATAGACATTGGTGCGAGGCAAAATCGTATAACCAAGCGTGACATTGGGCAGAACGCGGAAAACATAGTCGCGCTTGGGATTCGAGGCATTGCTGAGAACGTTGCTCTCAAATCTTTGGGAGACCTCGGTAACACTGCTAAAGTACATGCGGGCCGGTAATACTTCCAAGGCTTTCAGCTTGAAAGTCGGCGTAAACAAGGCACGTTCGTCGCCAATATGAGTCGGGGTCTGATCTGTCGGCGTAATACTAGAGTCGGGCAGTCTCACGGCAGCAAGCAAAACAGAGTTACCTGCGCCCGGCATCACCTGTGGTGCAACCAGCGATGATTGCTCACTTCCTAGCGTCAGAGGGCTCGCAGTAGCGATTGCCTGAGCCTGTGCCTGCATTTGACTGAACCAAAGAAAACCGATCAGCAAGGCTGAGATGGATTGGAACTTCCCGGCATACCTTTTTTCCACCTAGCGAATAACCTTATCGAGATTGCTGGGATAGAAATTGGTCGGTGCGATGTAAAACTCCTCCGAGCCGGGGTGGACACTATCAAAAGCAGCAGCGGATTTAAGCAGGTCTGCCGTAATTTTCTTATCGACAACGCTATCGCGTTTCCACTCGCCCAGAAAGTATGGGCTGGCCAGCATAGAGACAAGCAGAAAAGCATTTGTCGAAGCGGTCCTTACGCCATCGACATCGTGCATAGAGACTTCCTTGCGGCCAAGACCATCGACAGGAAGGACTTCTTCCTTCGTGGGTCGGTGATCAAAGAGACCAAACTCTTCAAAAGCCGATATTCGCCGAAACTTCTTGCCGGATTCAAAGCTTATCTCACCGGCGGAACAGTTGAGAATACGAGCCACTCCGGCACCTTCGCTCATACTCAAGAAGAAGCGTGAATTAGCCTTGGTTCTTATGACACCGGCTGGTGTGACTATCTTCAGCGCCCGTACAGGACTGAAAAATACTTGCCCGGACGAGATAGAAATACAGTCTTCTTGCTTGATTGAAGCTTCTCTGGCTGAAGCTTCCTGACTAAACTGAGCATTACCAATGAAAAACAAAGGCGCTGTCGGTACCTTTGCAGTCTCCAGAGGCAGCGCCTGCACTGGTATCGCTCCACCCGGAAGTGTCTGCGTTTCACTGACGCTGGAGCGCACAGAACTGCCTTCCACAACCCCGGAAATATTTATCGGAGCGCCCACCCTGTGTATGGTAACGGCGCTATCCTCTCTCAGGCGAAAGCTCAGGCTGGAAGAAGGCGGTATATCGAAAGTAAGCGGTCCGGCGCATACCGTCAAAGTTTTGCTACCCGTAGATACGGTAAACACTCCAAACAGAAGATTGAACTTGTCCTGAGCTTGCCTCTCTAGAATGGAACCGCTCGTTGCGCGAATGGTGCCGCCCTGGCTGGTGTCAAGCCCATCGCCATTGGTTTTAAAATAAAACCTGTCATGAAGGTAAGACTTAGAAGAGCTTGCCTTGCTATTTTGCAATGGTTGAGCGGTCTGGGCGCAAGCTGCATTTGGTACAAAACTCTCGATACAGAAAGAAGCAGTTGCAACTAATGCCAAACCAACACAAAATCGCAGGGACCACCGAGCCCCGTGTATGCCTTCAGGTAGCAAGAAGCAAGTCATTAGAGAACTAACTGTAGGATGAGAGGATTGCAATTATGCCCGCCTTTTAACCTACTTTTGGATATTTGGTATGTGGCTGGGCTTTTCTATCAGTTCCCGGATAGTTTATCATAAGGTAACGCCTACTTTACATATGGTTCAGAATGAAAACTTTAGCTTATTTCGCAGGATGCCTTTCGATACTCGTTTGGCAATGTAATGCTGTTTTTGCTCAGGGTGATCCAGTCGGTCAGCCCCCAGGAGTCAATCTGACGCCGGTGAACACAACACCACAGGCACAGGGCCCGACTTTTCTTCAGTTCATTCAGCAACAGCAGCAGATTCAAAATCAGATTCAGAACCTAACTTTTCCAGCTTATCTGCAAGCCAATCCAACAATAAGCCCCCTGGATCAGCGCTCCGGGCTGACAAGCAATTCGGTTAAAACGATCAACCTGTTTCCCAACAGCCTGGGTATCACTACCATCAAGGTGCCCAATATCATTAACAGCAATCTGCTTTCGCCGAGCAATACTGTCGTAACCAATATAAATGTACCGACCGGTGACCTGAAAACGTCGCCGACACCAAGTATTACAATCACGCCATTATCGACTACTACAGTGAATGCTCCGGCTCCCAGACCAGACTTTAGCGGTTTATCCACGCTCTTAAACAACCTGGCTAAGACTACCAACACCGCTCCTACTCAGACAAATATTACAACTGGTAGCACTATCCAGACTACTGTCACAAACGGTATCTCCACTGCCACTACAAACAACAAGCCGCTTGATACGCAGCTAAAAATGATGGAAGGCATAATCGATCAAACTCGCACGGATCTGAAAGAAATGATCGGCAAGTCTAACGATGTTGTGGGAGACCTTCTGAAAACTATGCAGGTCACGGGCAGTAATGTCAGCACAACTGCAACTGGAGACAAGCAAACAAGCACAGGCACCAACACTAACAGCACCAGCAAAGCCATGAAAGCGGTGGCCGATACTTTGGCTGCTCTATCCTCCAATACCACTGCTAATCCGACCGAGAAAGACTTTCTCTCCAAACTGACCGAAGATTACCTCAATTTTCCGGTGCAGGGCACACCGCAAGAACGCCTGAAGGTCCTACAGGAAATGGTAAAAACTCTTACGAGCGCGCAAAACCTTGGGCTCTTGCCTAAAAGCGCCAAGGATGATTTAGCCAAGCTCGTGGCCATCGCCAACGATCCCAACAATCCGGCATTGAAGTCCAACGATACTACGACAATCAAGTTTTACTTAACGTCGGTTCTATCCAAAACCGCTGAAGCGACCGAAAATATGAATATGACTCTTTTGACCACGACAACTATAAATACATTGGGAGATTCTTCCAATGGGAGCGATATTGGTCTGGCACTAAGCGCTATAACCAAGATCGTGCAGTCGTCCGGCGACAAAACAATCCCGGGCGAAAAGACAAGCGTTACAAGGACAGACAAGCTTGATAAGCTGAATTCTCAAATGAACGCCCTGCAAACGCAAGTAGCAAAAATTGATACCGCAAGAACGTCGTCTCCAGAAAGGGCCTGGAATGCCATTAAGACGTCACTTACAGAATTCATACCAAGTGTTATTGCCCCCGGTGCCGCCAGAGTATCGGCGGCCAGTCCTGTAAAAACAACTATCTCTCCCAATGCCACAGTCAAATCCAATACCAGCGGCAATGCTCCACCAGTGGTGCCCACCGTTAACATGTCCGCCTTGCAAACCACGCTCAACACCCAGACAAATACTCTGGGAGAGGTAAATACCAAGCTGGAAACAAAGATGAATACCTTACTTGGCGTAAATAACGCCATAAAGAATTTCAATCCGACGGCAACCAATAAGCAGCAGCTCGACATGTATAAGAGTCAGCAACAGAAACTGCAGACGGAAATCAACACTCTGAAGTCAGACAAAGCAATGGCTGAAAATAAAATGTTGACCACGTTCTCTCAAATGTACGGGGCCGCCGCCGCTTCAAACTTGAGCAAGGCAATGACAAACACAAATATGAACGCCAAAGCGCTTGAGGCTACCGCCAATAGCTTTAAACCGTGAGATAGCGAACTCGAGTTTCGACGCACGGCATTACGATTCGAGGCTGGAAGACCCAGTAGAACCCCTTGTATTGCGCCTAGTGAGGCGGTCTCGTAGTTCACGCCCCTCTCTAATTGAAACCCTGAGATCTTCCACAAGCCTATCAAGTTCAAGGCGTTGCCTCAATTTCTGCCTGATGAGATTTAATCGCAAATAGGCCTGAAATCGTCGACGGATTTTGTGAAAAGGAGAAGGAGAGACTGACACTCTAGTTTTAAGCCAGGCAACCCTTCTGCGCCTTAGATGCTGCTCTGCTGCCCTTAAAATCCTGAGAGTTAGCGACATCTTTGTCCTACCTTGAACCTAATTTCATGGTAGTTCCAGTCGCGGCAGATGTCAACGCCACTTGCAGGCTACCAAACAACCCCCCAATTGACTGGTCTGCATATCGCGTCAGTGGCTCACTAAGACCTGCTCCGGGAGCACCTACCGCAGGTACAGGCGGTTGACCTGGTAACTTTGATACTGAGCATCACCACTGATGGCCGCCTCTAATTATCTCTACTCTAGCCGGTCCAACTCAGGCACTTGGTCTATGACGAATTCGGCTCCACGATCAGTGATTACGAAGCCAGCTTCTTTCTGTTGAATGTAGCCATTCTCCTGTAGAATCGTAACTGCTTTTCTAATATTGAAGAGTTGGTCCAGACCCAAAACATCTCTAATCATTGACTCGGTGGCACCTTCGGCTCTCTTCCTCAGTCGAACAAAATAGAGCACCTGTAATACAGCAAGCTGGAGCTCCGAACTATTCTCATTCCAGCCACCCTTCATGATTTCATTTAGCCGAGTAAGACATTCAATGCATACATGCGGTCCCATAAGCGCTGCAACAGGATTGGCGTTGATGGACAACCTACCACAATAGTTGCAATCGTTCTCGTCCGTTGTAGTCATAAGGTCTGGTTCAAATGCGAGGATTTGCAGAATTTCTGCCGGGGATGTAATGTTGAGTATAAGGCTTATCAGCTAGACAGGCGAGAGTAAAATCATGGAAGATTTTCTATTTAGCTTCTTCGCACGCTCTGTCCTCTGCTTCAGCAAGAACAGTTTGAGCTTCTGCCTTGCTTGTCTTGCTCTATCACCGCTTCCATTCTTGAAAGCATTAGCTGAGTACGCTTACGAGCATTCTCAAGATCTTACACTTTTTCGGACAGCGCTTGCCTTTACAGCGGTACTCTTGTTGGTTGCTATATGGCATGTCGCAAAAATCTTCTACCTTTGGTTCAAAGAGATGTGGAACAGCGATGATGTGGTTCTTGATTTAGCTGATATTCTTCGAAGCAACCGACTAAAAGTGAATCTGTGCCTTTTACCGTTAGCAATTATAGTCTCGTTTTTTGTAATTCCGCCTTTCATTGCTGAGCTCGGAGTAAGTGAGCAGTTGATTACTTCGGCGCCGTTGTTGTTATTGGCTGTGTTCTTTGGAAGTTGGCATCTTTTTGGAATCAAAAAGGAGATCCAAAGAATACTGCCATGACTAGGCTAAGAGCACTTTACAGTAGATATAACAGGTAGGAACAGGCAAGAATGCTGGTGAAAACTTGTCCAAAGGCTCCAGGCTATGCCAGTACAAAAACAATTTGGTACCAGCAAGCAGTCGGTCCGGGACCCCAGTCGGAACACAATAGTGGAGGTGTCCCCTTCACCACTTATCGAACAGTATGCCATTCTGATTTCGACACGGCAGCGCATCGAACTCTGTACTGGGACACAGCACCATTGTCTTTGAATGCCAGGTCAATGTGGTACATCTCCAACTCGGAGCTATTGACGGTACTTTGACCAACAAACTGATAGGTTTGAAAACTTATACCACCATCACATCCACGCCTTACATCCTGCCCAAAGAGTTCATCGGCCTTATCTTTTGTCAGCTTAGCCAATTCTCCAAACTGAGGATTAAGAGAAAAGCCCGCTTTACCATCAGGCTTAACAAGCACACAGCAGTTTTGATCGGACTGCCCATAGGAAAAGGCACGCAATGACACAACCTTAATGCCAGCTCTTTCAGCTCCGGTTTCCGCGCTATAACAGACGTTTACCTCTGAAGGAGGGCTGGGCTTATGTGTTCTAATCCACTTTTCAGAATGCTCGGCCTTGATTCTCAACAATTCGGAACGGTTGAAATTATCATCATTGTATTGAAATGGCTCGGTTACTTTTGCAGCATCCTGAGCATAAGCACCAGTTATTGAAACAAAAAACCAAAGAGCCAGCAAACAAGACAGGTATTTCCTAATACACATACCAAACAACCCCGCACTCTACCCTAAAGCTGCCATTCCCGCTCGAAGCGATCGCTCAAAAGATTCTCGTGCAGGAATTTCTTAGAGTGTCCGTAAACAGCCGTAGTATGCCCGTCACCGCTCAGCCGATACTTGTAGGTTAGTAAACCATCGAGCCCCACTGGTCCCCGTGGCGGCAGACGGCCGGTGCTGATACCGACTTCGGCGCCGAAACCATAGCGAAAGCCGTCGGCAAAGCGAGTAGAACAGTTGCGGTACACACCGGCGGAATCCACCAGGCTGAAAAAGCGACGCCAGTGATCATCATTTCCGGTAAGTATGGCATCGGTATGGCCGCTACCGTATTTATTGATATGGTCGATGGCTTCGTCAAGACTGCACACCTGCTTGCAAGCAAGTATGCGGGCGGAAAACTCGGTTCCAAAATCAGATGGCTGAGCCTTAACTAGTTTACCCGACAGTTCGGTGCCGGCAAACCGATTCATAAGCTCAGGACAAACTCGCAACTCTACCTTCTCTGCAAGGAGTCTCTCGAAGATGCTCTGCAAATGCCCGTGCTCAAAATCCTCGTGCACGAGAAGGGTTTCGACGGCATTGCAGGCTGCCGGATAGCTCACTTTGGCATCAAGCACCACATCCAGGCTCTTGGCCGCATCAGCGCCAGCATCGATGAAAATATGGCAAACACCCTCGGCATGACCAAGCACCGGAATCTGGGTATTGCTCTGGATGTATGAAACAAGGCTGCCGGAGCCCCGCGGTATGATCAAATCAACATCACCCCGGGCTTTCAGTAATGCCTCTACGGCTTCTCGCCCTGAAAGCAGGTGAAAGCAGTCGGCAAATGTGCCCAGGCTTTCTTTCAGCAAATCAAAAAGCACCTGATTGGTGCGGCTTGCTTCCTTACCGCCTTTGAGCAGGGCCGCATTACCACTTTTAATGGAGAGAGCGGCAATCTGGGGCAGAGCATCGGGACGCGCTTCGAATATGACGGCTAAGACCCCGATGGCGCAACTGACTCGCTCCAAAACCAGACCGGTATCGAGCTTGGTGCGCAAATCTACTCGTGAAAGCGGATCAGCCATGGCAATTAAAGCCTTTAGACCGCTCAGCACATCTTGCAGTTTACTCTGATCAAACTTGAGGCGCTTCAAGAGGTTTTCATCGCTTTCAGCGGCCATATCTTCCGCATTGGCGGCGAAGATGCGGTCGGCATTTTCCTCTAAAAGTTGAGCGTAGCGACTGAGAATCTGATTGCGTTCACTCAAACTGCTGGCGGCAAGAGCCCTTGCTCCGCGGCGAGCCTCTTTAGCCAGGGTCAGGGTTTCACTGCTAGCGGTCATCAGCTCTATACCTCTAAAAATGCAATATTGTCACGGGTAATCAGGGCATCGTAATTGCGTCCAAGGGGGCTAACCAGATTCTCCAGGGCATCGGAACTCTGCCCTGAGACCTGCCGGGTTTCATCGCTGGCGTAGTTGACTATACCCCTGGCGAATTCACGGCCGCCCTCATCTTCTATGGATACTACATCACCACGGTCGAAGTTGCCTTTCACCGCTACCACACCGGCCGGCAGCAAACTGGCTTTGCCACCCAGAAGTGCTGTTCTGGCACCGGAGTTTACCACCAGGGCGGCTTTCACCGTGGTGGCAAAGGCTATCCAGCGCTGCTTGCCCGAAAGCCCTTTACCAGGCAAGAAGAGGGTACCCACCTCTTTGCCGGAAAAAATCCGGCGAATCACGCCTTCCACTTTGCCACCGGCAATTATGGCGGCACAGCCGCTCTGGGTGGCTACTTTGGCGGCAGCGATTTTGGTATTGATACCACCTCGACCGGGCTTAGAGGCATCAACTTTAGACTGCCCCAGTTGCTCAATCTCCGGTGTGAATGTTTCTACCAGACTAATCAGTTCTGCCGCCGGTCCAAGGCGCGGATCGGCTGTATAAAGCCCTTCCACATCGGTCAGGATAATCAACAGGTCGGCGTCCATCTTACTTGCCACAAGGGCAGAGAGTTTGTCGTTGTCGCCGAAGTTGACCTTCACCCCTTCTTCTTTGAGAAGCTCCAGTTCAGCAGTTGAAACGGTGTCATTCTCGTTGATTATAGGCAAGACTTTCAAAGCCAGAAGCTCGCTTATGGTGCTGCGCAAGTTCAAATAGCGCTTGCGGTTCGAGAAGTCTTCCTCGGTGAGGAGCACCTGGGCGGCCACCACGTCGGCTTTCTCAAAGGCGTCGTTATAGAGGCTCATAAGCCGCCCCTGGCCCACCGCTGCGCAGGCCTGCTTGAGGGGCAAATCTTTAGGTTTGCCGGGCAAGTTAAGGGTGCGCACCCCCAGACCGACGGCGCCGGAGGTAACTAGAAGTACTTCCTTGCCGGCTTTCATCAGTTCGGCAATCGATTCAACGAAGCTGTAAAAGCGACTGAGGGCGATGCCACCTTCGTCTTTCATCAAGACGGCTGTGCCCAGTTTAATGACAATGCGCGAAGCGTCCTTTATTAGGCTTTCTCTATCCATTACACCTGTTTCCTAACCCGTATTCTGCAAACCTTCAGCCACGCCGTTAATGGTCATCAAAACCGCCTCCAGCAGGCTTGCTTTTTCCTCGATGGAACTGGAGTTTTCCCGGCAGGCTTGCCTGAATTCCTTGATTAGTTTTACCTGCAGATAGCTGAGGGGATCCACATAGGGGTTGCGCAGGGAAATAGAGTGAGCCAGGTAAGGAATTTTGGCAAGCAAACTTCCGGCTTCGGCAATGCTCAGCACCGCCTCGCGACATTGAGCGAATTCGGTTTCGATGCGGGGCATGAAGCGCTTGTAGAGTTCGGGCTCCACAAGGTTTATGGCATAGTGCCGGGCGATGTCGAGATCGGAAACAGCCAGGGCAGTCTCGATTTTGCTTACCAGTCCGGCGAAGAAGGGCCACTCTCTGTACATTTCCCTGCAAAGTGAGAGGTTCCCGGGCTTATCGAGAAGTTCCTTCATGGCCTGACCGAAGCCGTACCAGGCCGGTAGCATATAGCGACTCTGGGTCCAGGCGAAGACCCAGGGTATGGCGCGCAGGTCTTCAATGGCAGTACTGCCGGCGGTGCGGCGTGTGGGGCGGGAGCCCATTTTAAGCTCAGAAATTTCCGTTATGGGCGTGGTCTGACAGAAGAAGTCCACAAAGCCAGGGCTCTCATAAACCAGATTACGGTAAGCCTTGAACGACAGGGCAGAAAGCTCTTCCATAAATTCCAGCCAGGAAGCTTTTTCGGGGCGGTCTTTACTCTTGAGGCTGGCTTTGATGACGGCGGCGGCCAGACGGTCGAAGTTGCGCACGGCGATACCGTGCATGGCATACTTGGAAGAGATTACTTCACCCTGCTCGGTAATTTTGATGCGACCATCCACGGTGCCTGCCGGTTGGGCCAGAATGGCCCGGTGGGTAGGGCCGCCGCCACGGCCGATGGTGCCGCCCCGTCCGTGAAAGAGCCTCAGCTTGACGTCATAGCGGCGAGCCGTTTCCACCAGCGCTTTCTGGGCTTTGTGCAGTTCCCAGTTGGAGGCCACGATACCGCCGTTTTTGCCACTATCAGAATAGCCAATCATGATCTCCTGCAGATTATCACGCCCCTGCAGATACTCTCTGTAAGGCGGGCAATTCAAGAGAAGCTCGAACATGGCCGGGGCGCCGCGCAAGTCTTCAATCGTTTCGAAGAGCGGCACCACCGATATGGGAGGAGCCATCAGCTCGCTTTCCCTGGCAAAGAGCAAAATGGTGAGAAGGTCGGAAGGCCGCTCCGTCATGCTGACGATATAAGTGTCGAGGGCTTCGTCACCATAGAGTTTGCGCAGATCGTACATGGTACGAAAGACTTCGATGGTTTCACTGGTGGCAGGAGAAAAGGACAGAAGCCGGGGCAGAAGTGGGCGCTTGCCTGTAAGCTCCTTGCTCAGGAAGGCTACTTTCTCTTCTTCCGGCAAACTCTCAAAATCAGGACAGATCTGAAGCCCTGCCAGTACTTCAGAAAGGGCCTGGCGGTGGCGCTTGCTGTGCTGCCTGATATCGAGTTTGGCCAGGTGGAAGCCGAAAATATCCACGCCATAAATAAGACGCCTCAGACTCCTGCCGCTCTCCATACAGCCGGCTTCCACAAGCACCGCCTCGATCATTTCCAGATCACGGCGAAGTTCGGTGGCGGTGCAGTAATCTTGCTGCCCATCACTTTTCCCTTCATTTTTCCCTTCACCGTCTTGGCCGGACAGGGTAGCCCGCAGCCGGGCTTGAATGTAGAGCAGCTTGAGACGGAAGGGCTCAAGCTTATAGCGCTCTCCATGTCTTTCGAAGACCTGGGGAAATTTCTCTGCTTCCGCCTCCAGGGACTGCTTCAGCTTAACCAGGGCCGGCTTGAGTTCTAGTCCGTCGGAGGCCAGCCATCTATATGAATGACTGAGTTCATTGAAGAGGGTTTCCAGCTCTTTCAAATAGCGACCGAAGATCACTTGTTTTTGATAAGCCAGGGTTTTGCGGGTAACTTCGCAGGTGACAAAGGGATTGCCGTCCCGGTCGCCGCCGATCCAGGAGCCGAAGGTAATGAAATTCACGCTCTTGTCGGCAGAGCCGGCGGGCAAATCAGCCAGTAGTCGCTCGTGTACATCGATGACGGCATCGAAGACAACGTTATCGAAATGGTAAATTCCGTACCGTACCTCATCCATTACCGCCGGCTTGAAATGCATGACGTGCTCGGTCAGCCAGAGAGATTCTACAACCGACTTCAGTCCGCTCTTCAGTTTGTTCTGCTCGGCCTGCGATAGCGGCGGATGATCTTTCTTGTGCAGCAAAGAGGCTAGAGCCAGTTGCTTGAGCAAAACCGTGCGCCTGGTAATCTCGGTGGGGTGGGCGGTGAAGACGACTTCAATATCTAGGCTCTTGAGAAGTTGCTCAAGTTCACTTCTATAATCTTCCTGCCCGAGTTCTGCAAAGACCTCGCAGAGGCTACCCGGCTCAAGGGAGGGTAGCGACTCTTGTGCCTGCTTCTGGTCGCGCAAAGCGCGCCTGCGCAGGCGGTGATTTTGTTCGGCGATATTGATGATGTCAAAATAGGTAAGGAAGGCCTTAATGACACAGGCACTCTCCGAAAGCGGCATAGCCTCAATAAGCTGCACAAGCTCGCCCTGCAGGGAAGCAGTATCTAGACCGGCAGCCTTGTCTTTGTGTATCTGCTTGAAGAGGGCCCGCAGTTTCTCTACATAAGCAAATACGGTCTCGCCCTCAAAACGCTTGATGGTATCGCCGAGAACAAAGCCCAACTCCCGCACATCGTCCCGCAAGGGCTTGATGCGTGCCAGCAGATCCTCACCTGTTGTTACTGCCACTGAAGCTCTCCTTACTTATGAGTCTTTTTCAAATCGGCCGAGTGTACCAGACTTTTTTCCATGCCGTTAAAGGCTAATCTTAAGGCAGCCTGCCCCCAGGCTAACGGTTCATTGGCATCAGCGATCCAGTTGACCTTGGTCTTCTCCTTCGCATTACTACCTGCCTTACCGGCACCTGGCGGCTCTACGATATAAGCTTCGGGAATAGCGTAGCGTTCATTGATATGGCTCAAGGCTCGGTTAAAATGTTCCGTTTGCTTATCGAAGTAGACCTTGTGTCCGGTACGCCTGTACAGATCACCGTAGACAACCGACATCAGGGGAGAGACATGACACCACTGGGCTTCCTGTCCCCGCTTCAGATCATGCCTGTCGGTGCGGCCGTCCCAGATATCGTGAGGATAACGAGCGACGCCGTCGGCACCCATCAAATTAGCTTCCAGACCGGCTAAGATAGTGGCGGTCATTTTATCGCTGATGATGCCCTTGGCGGAAAGTGCTCCCAGTAATAAGCCGTTTACCATAGCGCTATCGTATTTGCGAACCTTGCTCTTATCGGCTCTGGTGTCGTTTTGATCGCTTTCCACGTATTCATTGGGAAGTATGGATTTGAGACTCTTCTTGACCCGCAAGAGCAACTGTCGCAAGAAAGCTTCATCGACTCTGTACTCCCTGCCGTCAATCTTGGCGGTAATGGTACCGTGCCTGGTGACATACTCGTATTCTTGCCTGAGGGCCGCCAGTACCACAAGTAAGCTGGAGGCATGCACGGCGCGCTTGTCTTCCCAGGCACCCATCTCCAGATCATGCTCCACTTTGACGGCATCGAGATAGTGGGGCAGGAGCACCGCATAGGCAAGGGCCTCTTCTCCCTCTATGGAACGGCCGCTCTCAAGGGCATCAAAGAAAAGCAGGAAAGTAATGAAGGAAAGGGCATCGTTTTGAGCGTGTCCCCAGGGCTCACTCAGCTCATCAAGGCTTGCGGCGTTATAGCGAATATGGGGGCGCTGCATTTGACTTTTCTTGTCGCTTTTGCCCTCGATCATATCTATGAAGCGATGACGGTAGCGGTAGTGATGCTTGAGGGAAGCCTTGAGCCCGCTATGCCACTGGCTGAGACCATCTTCTCTTTCGGCCAGAGCCTGCATAATATTGTCGCGGTCCCAGTGCATGATCAAAAGCCCGCTTATGGCCGATTCCAGAGACCGATCCGTGCCGATGGTTACGGCTGAATGTCCGCCTGAGCTATAGCGGCGCAGATCTAGCGTGCCTTTTTCCGTTAGAAAACGCTTGAGCTTCTTTAAATCACTTTGACTGTATGTGGGCGCAACAAATTTTTCTACCTGACCGTTGCGAAAGTTGACCGGCACGAAGTAGTCGAGGTCGCGCGCCTGAGCAAGACCGGCATCTAAGAAGGAAGCGCCGCTGAGGGTAAAAGCTATGGAAAGCAAGAAAACTTGACGGTGCCACCGACCAGAGACTGCTTTCATTTTCCAATACCCTCTTCTATTTATTTGGAACTACTTTTTTTTAGCATGGCTTCCGCTTCGCTTGCCCGCCCGGTCATCATAAGCAGGCTGCCATAGGCTCTTTGCACCTGCGACAGAACCGGCTTATTGGCGGCATCCTTCTCAAGGGTAGCGATGGCTTTTTTGAAGTATGACTCCGATAGTACCGGATTGCGAGCCATCATGGAAATGGAGGCGAAATTGGCGTAGATACCGCCCAGATTACGAGCAATCAGGGCATTGGTGGGGTCGAGCTTGTAGGCTTCTTCCATTTTCTTAAGGGCTTCATCAAAACGCCCTGCTTTCATAGCCAGGTTTGACTCATTGCTCAGCATTAAAGCACGGCCGCCTGCTGTTTGAGCCATGGTTTCGGGATTCACCACCACCGGTGCCTTGTCTTTATCAAGCCCGCTGTATAGAAGAGAGAGGGTGGCAATGTCGCGGCTGCTCAAAGCCACGGGTCGGTCGCTTACCGTGATGGAACCGAACATAATATCGGCGGCATCGGGACTGTGCCCGGATAGACCAAGGGCATGACCGATTTCATGCAGGGCCACCCTGGAGAGATAGTTAGGGGATAACTCCTTTGTTCCGGGTGGAGCCAGAGTTAGAAGCGTCAGTGTGACCGACTTGATGCCTTCCTCGTCTATAACCAGATTGGCCCGGCCGTCTTCCTTGTCGGAAGTCATGGTTTCACGTTTTTTCGTCCAGGTGCAAAGAATGGCCGCTTGCTCCTTTTTGCTTGCATCCACAAAGACAAAGCTAAGCTCGGGCACTTTATCTTTCAAAGCCGCCTGCCACTGCATAAAGCAAGACATAAGCAGTTCTTTGTACTGAGGTAGATAGCCCGTATCTTTCTCCGTCTCGTCGATGTAGACGGCAATAGGCAGGCGCTTCTTAGGAAAACGCAGAGAGCCTGATAGAGAACTGAGGTATTGATCGGGCTGACTCTGAGCAGAGGCTGAACAGGAAAGAAACGCACAAAGCAAAACAAGCAAAACCGCCTTTCCCTTGTGAGTACGCCTCGTCATGCAGTCTAACTCCTCATCATCGGTGGACGAACTTACCTCGGCGCTCGCTCAGGCTTTCCGGCCCTTTTCTTTGGCCAGGCGCTGGGCTCTCTTCTGGGCGTCTTTCTCGGCTTTCTCGGCAGCCAGGCGCTTTTCTTCCTCTTTCAGCCGCTCTTTTTCTTTGCGTTCCAGATAATAGTGATAATTGCCGTGGTAGAGCACTAATTGTCCGTCTTTTATCTCGACAATTTTGTTTGCCACTTCCTGAATAAAATAGCGGTCATGGGAAACTACTACCACGGTGCCGTCAAACTTCTTGAGGGCCGCTTCCAGAGTCTCTTTAGCAGGAATGTCCAGGTGGTTTGTCGGTTCATCGAGGATGAGAAAATTGTTGGCGCCCAGAAGCATTTTAGCCAGAGCCAGACGAGCCTTCTCGCCGCCGCTCAAGGTAGCCACATTTTTGAAAACGGCGTCGCCGGAAAAGAGAAAGCGCCCCAAGAGTCCGCGCACTTCATCGGTTTTCCATTCCGGCACTTCGTCATAAATGGTATCAAGTACCGACTTTGTCAGATCCAGGGCTTCCGCCTGATTCTGCTCGAAATAGGCCATCTTCACATTATGAGCGCCCAGTGCGGCTTGCCCTGAAAGGGCCGGCTCGGCACCGGTCAGGATGCGCAAAAGGGTTGACTTGCCTGAGCCGTTGGGACCCAGAATGGCGATGCGATCACCCCTGGTGATGTGCAAATTGGCATCTAGAAATATGACATTATCGCCGTAGGCATGGGTGAGGTTTTTGATGGTGGCCACTTCCATGCCGCTGCGAACGGCCTGGGGAAAGTGAAACTCCAGAGTCCGCTCTTCCGTGTCCGGCTTATCAACCAGCTCAATTTTATCCAGTTGCTTTTCGCGGCTCTTGGCCTGAGTGCTGCGCGTAGCGGAAGCGCGGAAGCGATCCACAAAAGCCTGCTGCTTTTCCATCTCCCGGCTCTGTCGTTCAAAGGCGGCCAGCTGGGCGTCCCTGTTGAGAGCCCGGGCTTCCACATACTGAGTGTAATTGCCCAGGTACTGGGTTGCCGTTCCTCTTTCCATTTCCACAATACTGGTGCAGAGCCGGTCTAAGAAATGGCGGTCGTGGGAGACCATGACAAGAGGGGTGCTGTTAGAGACTAGGAAGCTTTCCAGCCATTCGATGGTCTCGAGATCAATATGGTTCGTCGGTTCGTCCAGAAGCAAGACATCGGGCTCACGCAAAAGCACCTTGCCCAGGTTCATGCGCATCTGCCAACCGCCGCTGAATTCCCGCACCAGGCGCTTGCCGCCCTCGGCGCCAAAGCCCATGGAGACGAGCATTTTCTCAATCTTGGCATCTGTGGTATAGCCGCCCTTGGCCTCAAACTGCCTCTGAAGATCATCCATCTCCCGAATCAGGCGGTTCAGCTCTTTATCCTGGGCCGTTTCCATGGCTTTGTGAACGCGGTCGAGCTGGCCCTGAATCTCGTTCAGTTCCACAAAGGCCCGCATGAACTCTTCCGCCACGGTATTGGTCGGCACAAGGTCGAACTCTTGACAAAGGTAGCCAATCTTCAGACCCTGGGCCCGCACCACCTGACCGGAGGTCGGTTCTTCGTGCCCGCAAATTATCTTAAACTGGGTGGTTTTACCGCTGCCGTTAGCGCCCACCAGCCCGATGCGTGAGCCCGGTTTCACTTCCCAGGATACTTCCTTGAGAACTTCTCCGTGGGGATAAATCTTGCATACGTTGTCGAGCCTGAGCAAAGCTACCTCTGGTGATACCGCTAACTAAACAAATCTATTGAAATCAACGGGCCAAGTATACTGTCTATCTATATTTGTTTCGTTAGTCGCGCAAAATCTGCCTGGCTGCTACGTAAAGGAAGCAAATATCCAGGAGCACGAGCAGAGAAAAGCTCATGATTTTCCTTCTAGTTTTTTTGAATTTCTAAGGGTTGAATGCAAACTCTACGCCTGTGGGCGAAGCTTCAACGTCTGGCGCTAAAGCCGCCACTGCGCTGCATTCTGTATTGATCTTGATTGCTCTCTATGGCAACCGGAATAGACCTTGCGCCGGTTCTCTTTTCGCTTTGGACGAAGAGCAGCCAGTACCAGAAGGCGATGAAACAGAGGTCTACGGCAATCACTAATAAAGTAAACATATCTTTCTTTGTCTATCCTTTCTTCTTTCTCTCAAAGCAAGAAGCGGAGTTGTACAGAGTAAGAGTCGCCCAAAATGCAACAACTGTTCCCAGCCATTGTCATTTCCAAATAAGTGTTTCGCAAAGATTATGTAAAGCCGGAAAACGGACAAATCAGAGAGAGAGAAAATAAAGAGAAACGAAAATTCAGACCCGAGAGAGCTTGCTTCTCTCGTCCAGTTCGGCAAAGCGTTCATAGAGCTTATCAATGGCAGACTTTGCCGCTTCCACCTCTTGCATGAGCTCAGCCAGGCGCACATGATTGGCGGCAATATCAGGGGCGTCCATGCGAGCCCTCAACTTGTCGCAAGCTTCCTCGGCGGCGGCGATTTTATCTTCCAGACCGGCCAGTTCTTTCTTCTCATTATTAGAAAGCGGTTTGCCGGAACGGTCATTGGCCAAAGCAGCATCTTGAGGCTTGTTCTTTGGCGCTTCTTCTCTCACAAGGGCTTTATCTGTCCGGGTACGCTTGCCCAGATTGTCCTGCCACTGCAAGTAATCGGCAAAATACTCGGCACCGCCCATGCCATCAAGGGCCAAAATATGGGTAGAGATGGAATCAAGCATGAAACGATCGTGGGTGACCAGCACCACGGCACCGGGGAAATCATCGAGACTCTCTTCCAGTACTTCCAGGGTGGCAATATCGAGATCGTTGGTGGGCTCATCGAGAATGAGAAGATCGGCGGGCTGCCTCATCAAATTGGCTATAAAAATGCGCGCCTGTTCGCCGCCAGAAAGATAGTTCAAAGTGAGGGGCAATTGCTCGGGGCGAAAGAGAAAACGCTTGGCCCAGGAAGCGATGTGCATACTGCGCCCGCGAAACTCCACATGATCACCGTGGGGACAGAGGGCTTCCTTGAGGGTAAGGCTCTGATCGAGGGCATCGCGCATTTGATCGAACCAGACCACCTTCAGACCGTCGGCTCTCTTCATCGTGCCCTGATCGGGCTCCAGTTTGCCGGCGATTATCTTCAGCAGGGTGGTTTTGCCGCTGCCGTTCAGCCCGGCCAAGCCGAGCTTCAAGCCTGGTGTGAGAATTAGATCGAGATTTTTGAAAAGCGAGCGCTCACCATAACTTTTGCTCAAACCCTTACCCAGCACAAGCTCTTTCGTGCGCCGGTTGGAAGAAGTAAAATCAAGGGCGCAGGCTACTTTCTGAGAGTTGCGTAGCTTTACTTCCGAAAGCTCCTCCATCAATTTGCCGGCTTCCTTGATGCGATGTTGCGATTTGGTCTGCCTGGCCCGGGCACCGCGCATGAGCCAGGCTACTTCCCGGCGCATTTTGCTGGCCAGGGCTTTTTCTTCGTTGTTTTGATAGGCCAGATATTCTTGCTTGCCCACGACAAAATCGCTGTAGCTGCCACGCACACTCAGATAACCGTCTTTATATGTGGGACTGAGTTCAATCACCCTGGTGGCAATGTTCTCTATAAAGCTTCGGTCATGGCTGACCAGCATAAACGAGAAGGTCGCCTGGCGCAGAAATTCTTCCAGGAAGAGTACACCGGCTAAATCAAGGTGGTTAGTGGGTTCGTCCAGTAAGAGAAAGTCAGGTTGCTTGTTTAGTTCTACAGCCAGAGCCAGACGCTTCACCCAACCACCGGAGAGATTCTTGACCAGACTGTCCATCTGGCTGAACCCGAGCCGGGTGAGGGTGGCTTTGGCAAAGGCTTCCGCCGCCGCATCGGACTTTCCGTCGCCCAGCACCACCTGCAGAACTGTCTTTTCTTTGTCGAAATTATGGTACTGGGGCAAATAAGCCACTTTCAAATCCCGGCGGCTGACCACGGCCCCTTCATCAGGGTCGGTCAAACCGGCAAGAATCTTGAGCAGGGTCGACTTGCCGGAACCGTTTGGACCAATCAGAGCCACTTTCTCGTCGTCTTCCACGGCAAAATTGATGCCGCTAAAGAGGGTGCGACCGGTATAAGACTTGGTCAGGGACTGGCATGTGATAAGCGGTGCAGCCACTAGAGACCTCCCAGCACATTACGCAGGTTATCGGTGAGCGGCGCCGACTTTTTCGTCTTCTCGTCCACCAGCACGATTACCGACTCAGCCGTGGAGTAACAAACATCTCCCATGAAAATCGCCTGCCCTACCGTGAAGGAGGAACGGCCCATAGACAACACGCGGGAGCCTATTTGCACAGTGCCGGGAAACTTCATCTCCCTCAAATAGTCGAGGGCGATGCGGGCTATTACAAAGGAATAATCGGAGCAAGAGCCGGCCACATGGCTGCCGTCGGGCTTAAACAGGAAATCGACCCGACCCGATTCAAACAGTGTGCAGTAGACGGCGTTGTTGATATGCCCCTGGCGATCGGTGTCGCCATACCGCAGATTGACCGCGGTAAAATGGCGGTAAAAACCGCGGTTGGTATCACATACAGTGCTGATTTTACTGGTCATTTTCACACAACAAAAGAGAGCCACGGGAGCGATTGAGGGCAAAGCCTCTGCCGGGTAAGGCAAGATGCCGCTAAATGCTCTCCAGCCCCAGGGAAACAGCCATTTTAGCATCTCTCAATGCCGGCGGCGGCTAGCACCGCCTGTCTTATAACCATTAAACAAATCTGCTAAGCTCTTAATTTAGTTTTTGCCGGCAAAAACTATTGACAGCCCCTTGCCGGCGGGGATTCTTATCAAATATTCGTTGGAGTCATTATGCGTATTCTTCCGGGCAAACCTTATCCCCTCGGCGCAACCTGGGATGGTCTGGGAGTCAACTTTGCCATATTCTCCGAAAACGCCACCAAGGTCGAACTTTGCCTCTTTGATTCACCGGAAGCGAAGTACGAGTCACAGCGCATTGAACTGACCGAGTACAACAACCAGATTTTCCATGTCTACTTGAAGGACATCCGCCCCAACCAGGTTTACGGCTACCGCGTCTATGGTCCCTATGAGCCGCACAAAGGCATGCGCTTCAATGCCAACAAGGTGCTGGTGGACCCCTATGCAAAATCTATCGTGCGCACTGAAACCTGGGACGATAGCCTCTTTGGTTATGAAGTGGGCAATAAAGATCTGGACTTGAGCTTCGACGGCAGGGACAGCGCGCCCTATGCCCCTCTCTGCGCCGTGGTCGATCAATCCTTCACCTGGGGCAACGATGTGGCGCCCAACACACCCTGGCACAAGACCATTATTTACGAAGCCCATGTGAAAGGCATGACCGCCAGGCATCCGGAGATTCCCGAGGAAATCCGCGGCACCTATGCGGCCATAGCCTCCGAGCCGATCATCAGGCACCTCAAGAAACTGGGCATTACTGCTCTTGAACTGATGCCCATCCACAGCAAGAGCGATAGCCAGAACCTCGTAGCGGCCGGTTTGACAAACTACTGGGGCTACAACACCCTCGGCTACTTTGCACCCGACCTGACTTTTTCACACTACAAAGGTGCCACCGAAGAAGTGCGCGAGTTTAAGATGATGGTGCGGGCCCTGCACGCCGCCGGCATCGAAGTGATACTGGATGTGGTGTACAACCACACGGCCGAGGGCAGCCACCTGGGACCAACGCTGGCTTTCCGCGGCGTCGATAACCGCTCTTATTACCGCTGCGGCGGCAAAGACACCGAGCGCTTCTATATCGACACCACCGGCTGCGGCAACACCCTCAACATGACCCATCCCAGGGTCTTGCAACTGATCATGGACAGCCTGCGTTACTGGGTTCTCGATATGCACGTGGACGGCTTCCGCTTCGACCTGGCCTCGGCTCTGGCCCGGGAGCTATACGAAGTCGATAAGCTGTCTTCCTTCTTCGACATCATCCAGCAAGATCCGGTCATCTCACAGGTCAAGCTCATCGCCGAACCCTGGGACCTCGGCGAAGGCGGCTACCAGGTGGGTAACTTCCCGGTCTTGTGGACGGAGTGGAACGGGCAGTACCGCGATACGGTGCGCAGTTTCTTGAAAGGCGATCAGGGTCTTCTGGGACAGATGACCACAAGGCTGGCCGGCAGTTCCGATCTCTATGCCCACAGCGGACGCAGCCCCCACGCCAGCATCAACTTTGTCACCTGCCATGACGGTTTCACCCTCACCGACCTGGTCAGCTACAACCACAAGCATAATATGGCCAACCTCGAAGACAACCGCGACGGCGAAAGCCACAACCGCAGTTGGAACTGCGGCGTGGAAGGGGAAACGGATAACGGCAAGATCAAGGCCATGCGCTTGAAGCAGCGCAAGAACTTCATGGCAGTACTCTTGCTCTCTCTGGGCGTGCCCATGATCTCGGGCGGCGATGAAATGGGTCGCACCCAGAAGGGCAACAACAATGCCTATTGCCAGGATAACGAAATAAGCTGGACCAACTGGCTTCTGGACGAACAGGAAGAAGAGTTTCTGCACTTTGTACAGAAACTGGCGGCCATCAGGCACAGCCAACCGGTCTTGACCCGCCGGAAGTTTTTCAAAGGTCAGGTGCACGAAGCGGTTGCCGACGGACACGGTCAAGTGAAGGACATCGTCTGGCTCAATCCCGATGGCACCGAGATGACTGAAAGAGACTGGGGCGACACCAAGCGCCTGCACTTCGGCGTTATCTTCGAGGGATGCAGTATCGATGATACCGATGAGGACGGACGCCCCATCCTCGGTACCACCCTCTTAATGCTCTGCAATGCCAACGGCGAAGATCTCAATTACATCCTGCCGCCCAACCAGGTCTCTAACTACTGGCGCATGTTTGCGCCAAGACGCACGGACAAGACCTGGAAATTGCACTTCGAAACTTCCGGCAAACTGAGCAGCAGTTGCTGGCCGCTGCAGTCCAACTTCAAACTGGAAGCGCACAGCATCGCACTCTTCGAACTCTCCGAAAAAGAGAGCAATTAAGTCGAAAGCAGTGCTTACTGAGCTTTTAAAATAACCATGGCCAGAGGCGGCAGGGTCAAGTTAAGGGATTCGTGGCGCCCGTGGTGCCAGTACTGGTCGGCATAGAGCCCGCCGTTATTACCCATATTGCTGCCGCCGTAAATGCCGGCGTCGGAATTGAGAAGTTCCTTCCAGTAACCGCCCTCCGGCACTCCCACCCGATAGTTGTGACGAGGTACGGGGGTGAAGTTGAGAGCGACAAGCACAGACTTACCATGTTTATCTTTACGCAAATAGGTGAGGATACTCTGCTCGGCGTCCTGGCAGTCCACCCATTCAAAACCATGACCGTGGCAATCCAACTCATAGAGGGCCGGTTCGTCGCGGTAAAGTTTGTTGAGATCAGCGGTAAAGCGCTGCATGCCCTGATGGGAAAAATACTGAGTCAAATGCCAGTCGATGCTCTGATCCTCGTTCCATTCGATCCATTGACCGAATTCACCGCCCATGAACAAGAGCTTTTTACCGGGGGTGGTGTACTGATACCCCAGCAAAAGACGCAGGTTGGCAAACTGCTGCCACATATCTCCGGGCATTTTGGAAAGGAGGGAGCGCTTGTAATGCACCACTTCATCATGACTGAGAGGCAGAATAAAGTTTTCGGAACTGCTGTAAATGGCGCGGAATGTCAGTTTATCGTGGTGGAACTTGCGATAGACCGGATCAAGCTGAAAATACTTGAGGGTATCGTTCATCCAGCCCATGTCCCATTTGAGACCAAAGCCAAGACCGCCCAGATAAGTAGGTCTGGTCACCTGGGGCCAGGCTGTTGATTCCTCAGCAATCATCATCACGGAAGGATACTCTAGATAGACCTTCTCATTGAGGCGGCGCAAGAAATCAATGGCCTCAACGTTCTCCCGACCGCCATACTGGTTGGGCAGCCAGTCGCCGCCTTCCCTGGCATAGTCGAGATAGAGCATGGAAGCAACGGCATCGGTGCGCAAGCCGTCAATATGGTACTTGTCGAACCAGAACATGGCATTGCTGAGCAGGAAGTTGCTTACTTCGTAGCGACCGTAGTTGAAGACATAGGTGCCCCATTCCCGGTGCTCGCCCTGACGGGGATCGGCATGCTCGTACAAGTGAGTGCCGTCGAAAAGACCGAGGGCGTGACCATCCCGGGGAAAATGCGCAGGCACCCAGTCCATAATCACACCGATGCCGGCCTGGTGTAGTTTATCGATCAGGTACATGAGGTCGGTGGGAGTGCCGAAACGACTGGTGGCGGCAAAATAGCCCGTGGTCTGATAACCCCAGGAACGGTCCAGGGGATGCTCAGAGAGAGGCAACATCTCCACATGGGTGAAGCCCAGTTCTTGAACGTAGGGAATTAGTTTATCAGCCAGTTCTCTGTAGGTGAGGAAACGATCCTGACGCTCGACGCCGTCCGGGTCGTGCTCACGCATCCAGGAGCCCAGGTGCAGTTCGTAGATGGAGACCGGGGCTTCCAGGTGATTAGTCTTCTCGCGCTTCTCAAGCCATTTCTGGTCTTGCCACTGATAGGTATCGAGGTCGAAAACGCAAGAGGCGGTGCGCGGTCTGGTCTCGGCGAAGAAGCCGACCGGGTCGGTCTTTTCAGCTCTCACACCGTGTTTGCCGACCACATAATACTTATAGAGGGCGCCTTCCTTCACTCCGGGCACAAAGCAGGTCCAGACACCGGTAGAGCCCTGCATCTGCATGGGGCATTTGGCGGCATTCCAGTCGTTGAAGTCGCCAATGACGGCCACCGATTCGGCATTGGGGGCCCAGACGGCAAAATGCGTGCCCTTCTTACCGTCCATCACAATTTGATGGGCGCCAAGTTTCTGGTAAATACGATAGTGGCTGCCCTCTGAGAAAAGATGAGCGTCAAAATCGGAAAAAAACGAACGGGTGCTGGTGGTCAACGTAAGCCTCTGGCATCTATTTGGAACTTGACTATTTAGATTAACAGAAAGGCAGGGAATAAACTTCCTATGAAAACATTTGCAATGCTCGTGGTAATAATGGGGGTTTCCGGTTCCGGGAAAACCACAATAGGGAAGGCTCTTGCGAATAGACTGGGCATAGATTTCGCCGACGGTGATGATTACCATAGCCAGGCCAACAAAGAGAAAATGGCTGCCGCCATCGCTCTCAGCGATGCAGACCGCCTCCCCTGGCTGCAGGAGCTGAATGAGCTTCTGCTCAGCTATCAAAGAGACGAACGGGGTCTGGTTCTGGTCTGTTCCTGCCTTAAGAAAAATTATCGAAAACAGTTAAGCTCGGGGCTTGAGGCGGTACGCTTTGTCTATCTCAAGTTGTCCCTGGAAGAAGCGACAAAGCGACTTGCCGGTCGTGAGGACCATTTCTTTAATCCCGCCTTACTCAGGAGTCAATTCGAAACTTTACAGGAACCGGGGGAAGAAGAAGCCTTGATCATTGAGAGCCGTGGGGACTCGGCCCATTGCCTGGAAGGCATAATCGACAGACTGGAAAAATTGGTACCGCGCTAAACCATGAAGAAACTCCTGAATGTAAGCCTTGCACTAATACTCTTAGCCGGCCCTGGCTGGCAACAGGGAGCACCGGCCCGCGCCTCCGAGAAAAAGAGCGGCAGCGAAACACATTACGCGCCATGCATGAGCTGGGTAAGCAAAACCGGACGGGCGGAAGCGGTCTTTCTCTGCATCCACGGACTCGGTCTTGATGCCACCACTTATAATACCTTCGCCCAGTCCATGACCGAGAAAGGCATCACCTGTTATGCGCTGGACGTGCGCGGTTTCGGCTCCTGGGCCAGGGCGGCGGGACACGAACAGGTGGACTTCGATAGTTGCCTGGAAGATGTAAGAGTAGCTTTGAATGCCGTAAGAGCGGCTAATAAGGGCGTGCCCGTCTTCCTGGTGGGCGAGTCCATGGGCGGCGCCATCGCCCTGAGAGCGGCATCTCTTTATCCGGAATTGATTGACGGAGTCATCTCTTCCGTGCCCGCATCGGAGCGATTTCAGGCCGGTCGCACCGATCTAAAGGTAGCCCTCTCCTTCCTCAAAGGTCCTAATAAACCCTCCGAGGCCGGCGCTTCCATAGTCGACCAGGCCACCCACAATGAAGCGCTCAAGACTGAGTGGCAGTGCGACCCTTTGAGCCGATTCGACCTTTCGCCACACGAACTTATTCAATTCCAGCGCTTCATGAATGAAAATCACGAAGCGGCAAAGAAGGTGGTCTCGCCACTTTTGATGCTGCAAGGCACCCAGGACAAACTGGTGAAACCGCAAGGTTCCTACGATCTGTTCAGCCGGATTAAATGCCCCAATAAGATTTTCATATCCCTTCCCAGCGAGCATCTCATCCTCGAGATCCAGGACACCCACACCAAGGTCTTCGACCAGACCGTGGGAAACATGATCACTGGCTGGCTTAAGGCTCAGAAGTCAGTGCTGGAGAGCCGCCCGCCCGATGATTCTCGGTTGGCAAAGCAGTTACAACAGACACAAGAGGAACCGCCTGCCGCCCCCAGTGCGCCCATGCCGCCGGTGGCTCTGGTGGAGCCGGAACAATCAGCCGAGGCAAGCGGGGATGCAGATCCCATGGAGAAGGAAATGACCCTGGCTTTGATGGCTCTGCGCAGTGGCAAGTTTCAAGAGGCCCGCAAACTCTTCGAAGCCATTGTTTCCACCGAGCCGCTCAATAGCGACGCTCATTACTGGTTTGCGCTCTGCCTGGCCCATCTGGGCGACAACAGCCGGGCCAGGGAGGAAAAGGCTCTCGCCCAGGCCCTCATGAAAGTTAATCCCGCCCCCAGACGCAATGAAAACTATGTGCTCGGCAGCCGCGGCGCCGCAAGCGGTGCAACAGTGGCCGTGAACAGACAGCAACTTACGGAAGGCAAACCCACCGTGGTTATCTTCCAGGCCCCCTGGTGCGTGGAGTGCCAGGGCATTGACGGCATTGTCAAGGATGTCTACAAGAATTATGGAGAAAGCCTCAAGGTGCTCTCTCTGGACGTGGACGACCAGGCCAATGAGGGGCTGGTCAAGTATTTCAACACAGGACCGATTCCCTCTTTTGTCTTTCTAAACAGGGACGGCTCTACCTCCAACACAATTATCGGCAGAGCCTCCTACGCCACACTCTCGCGGGAACTGAAGAAAATTGTCAGCGTACCCTGATTGCGCTGTAGGAACCCGACATTTTTACAATGTGAGCAAGATCACCTTTTTTAAAACAGCCGATATTGGAGAATATTACCCAGGGTAGCAATCAAAAGATGGCAGCAAAAGAAGAAGACCAGGCAGAAAGCACTTTCACCGGACTGGACGGCATAGCCACCGGCGCCAGCAATGTCTTGCATCAAAATATGAGTAAGACCTCCCTGCGCCGGGCAATTGGGCTCTGGGTGCATCCGTTCACCCGCTTCCATCAGATCCCGGTGGCCAGCCGTGTCTGGGTTTACCTGGCCATCATGAGCGTCTACTGCATCTTCGTTGAATGGTTCACCGACAAAAGTTTCAACACCCGCGTTATGAAAGAAGCAGGGGCTGCGGCATTCAGCAGTGCCGTCCTGGGCTTGCTGCTGGTCTTCCGTACCAATACCGCCTACGAAAGATGGTGGGAAGGGCGCAAGCTCTGGGGGCAACTGGTAAACGATTCGCGCAACCTCTGCCTCAAGGTAGCGCATTTGCACGGTCTGCCCAACATTGAAAAGGTCAAATTAGGCGAGCTGGTTATTACTTTCGCCTATTCCCTCAAGCATCACCTGCGCGGCACCAAACCAAGCCGGCGGCTGCCCGGACTGCAAGATTTGCCTACGGAAGGGCCGGTAAACATACCGGTCTTCGTGGCCAACAAGATGTTCAATATCGTCTACGAATGGCAGAACAATGAGCGTCTGGATGGCTTTGCCAGACTGCAGTTAGACCCGCACATGCGGGCCTTCATGGATATTTGCGGCGCCTGCGAAAGAATCAAGAACAGTCCCCTGGCCCTCTCCTACCGAGCCTTCATGCGCCAGGGTATCGCCATCAACTTAATTGCCCTGCCCTGGTATGTGCTGCCCGAATTCTCCCTGCTCTGGAGCCTGCCTCTCATTCTCATCGGTTCCTACTTCCTTATTGGTCTGGAACTGATTGCCGAAGACATAGAAGAGCCCTTCGGCAAAGACGGAGACGACTTGCCCCTGGATACCATATGTAATACTATTCAAAATACGGTATCGGACATTTTGCCAGTGAAAGAATCTCTGGAATACACCACCAGTCTCAAGGCTCTCCGCATTGATCCTCTCAAATAGTAAATCACTGAAAAGCCTTTTTGGGCCGGCCCTGCTTGTCGCCTTCGGTCTTGTCGGTCTCTGCCATTCAGCTCTTGCCCTTTCCGAAGCCGACCGGGAAGAAGTGCTCACCTCCTGCGAGGAAAAACTAAGAAGCTCCTGGGCCAGGCTTACTTATACTAAAAACGCCTCCGTCGCCGTTCAATTCAGACTCCTGCCCGATGGTGGTTACGCTGCTCCGGTGGTCTTCGGATCATCGGGAGACAAAGGTCTGGATAACTGCGCCATTAACGCCATTGACGGAGCAGTGCCCTTTCAGAAATTCAACGATCGCGCCTTCGACGTAATTGCCCACTTTGATACCGCCGGTAAGGGCGATGTGTCAGTATCTCCGGTGGGTGGAAGCAGGGGTCGCTCGGTGGCCGAGCGCAAAATTGCCGTGCACAAGAAGTATCATGAAAACGCCATCAAGATCATGGTGGACCGCATCAGCAAAGCCGAGAAGGTTCTGGGCAGGGATAATTTCAAACTCTTTGAAAGCGTGCGCTTCCTGGCTAATGAGTACAAAGAAGCCGGTGATTTTGCTAAGGCGGAAGAGACCTATCAAAGAGCCCTTTCCCTGGCCAAGAAAGCCAAGCCCGAAGAAAGTAAGGAAGAGGCCTCCGTGCTATTGGGAATGGGAGAGCTTTATCTGGCCCGGGGCGACAGAGCTAAGGCGGATGCTTCCTTTCAAAAGATAGTGGACATGAAAATGCCGCCTACCAAAGAAACCGCCCTGGCCTTAGAGAATCAAGCCAAGCTGCTCTACAAAGACGGCAAGCAAAAAGAAGCGGATGAGATCTATAAACGCATCCGCACTTTGAACGTCAAATAGGTTAAGCCCTAAAGATTGTGTAGTTTGTAATCGCGCTCGAGGCGCAAACGCAGCTCTTCTTCCGTAAGTTCCCGGCGAATCTTCTCAATTTCGCCGTCTTCGGCCTTGAAGAGCCAGCCGAAGACCACCATGGCCGATAGGGCCCCCAGCACCTGAAAGGCCACATAGGCCGCCACGTCAGCCGGACAGATGCCGGTGAGAGTGCCGGTAAGGGTGCGAGCGATGGTGACGGCAGGATTGGCAAAACAAGTGGAGGAAGTGAAATAGATAGCTCCCGCCACATAGGCGGCCACAGCAGCCGGAACGGCTTCGGGGCGATGCCTGGCCGTACCGAAGATGGTGCCCAGAAGTCCGAAAATGGCGATGAACTCACCCAGATACTGACCACTTGCATGTCTTACCGTTTGAGAAATGGTCACGGCCGGCAGATCAAACATCAAATTGGCCATGATCACGCCCAGACAGGCCCCTAGAATCTGGCTGACGATGTAGGGCAAAACTAGAGACCAGGAAAGCTCACGGCGAAAAGCCGAAACAAGAGTGACAGCTGGATTGAAGTGCGCCGAAACCGCGCCCAGAGAAGTAATCAGGGCATAAAGCACGCCGCCGGTGGCAAAGGCCACACAGAGAACCGAAAGAGCCGGATTAGCGCCGCCATTGAGTTTGTCGGCAAGGATACCGGAGCCCACCACCACCATAAGCAAAAAGGCGGAACCGATAAATTCGGCGACCAGTACTCGGGCATGTTTCATTGCCAATTTCTCCCGGTAAGTAACAATTTAAGCGCAAATTAAGCGTAACTTAAGCGTAAAAAAGTTTACAGGTACTTGAGGCAAGACACCTTAAATGGATACCTCTTCTAAACTAACGCCATCGGCAGATGACATTTGAGAGGTTCAATGGTAGTCAAGAAGCAGGCTGATGGAAAGCGTCGTTACTGGCTCATGAAATCTGAGCCCACGGTCTTTTCCATAACAGATCTGGAAAAAGCCAAAGACAAGACCACGTGCTGGGACGGTGTGCGCAACTATCAGGCCAGAAACTTTCTCAGAGACGATATCAAACCAGGCGACCTTGTGCTCTTTTATCACAGCAACTGCGAGCCCTCGGCCATAGCGGGCATTGCAGAGGTGGTAAAAGCAGGTTACCCCGACCACACCGCCTTCGATCCGGAAGATCCGCATTACGATCCCAAAAGTAAGAAGTCTGAGCCCACCTGGTACATGGTGGACATAAAGCATGTGCAAACATTCAAGACCCCCCTCGATTTGAATTTGTTGAGAGCCGAAGCCGGACTTGCCAAAATGGCTCTATTACAAAAAGGAAGTCGTCTGTCAGTGCAGCCGGTAAGCGAGAGCGAGTGGAAAATCGTGCTCAAGCTCGCCGACCGAAAATAATCCGGCTCGAACCTTGTAACTTAGTAACGGAAAATGCACCACAAAAGTTCAATTGAAAAAATCTTGTCTGTGGTCTTAATTGGTTACGGCACCGGGGGCTCCATTTTTCATGCCCCTTTCATAAATGCCTGCCAGGGTATGAAGCTTGCAGCCGTGGTGACAAGCAACCCGGAAAGACAAAAGTCCATCAAGCAAAGCTATCCGCACACCAGGATCTATGACAGCATGGAAGCCATGCTGAAAGACAAAGATCAGTTTCATCTGGCCGTAATCACCACCCCCAATCGTTTGCACCATGACCAGGCCAAAACCTGCCTGGAAGCCGGGCTTCATGTGGTGGTGGATAAGCCCTTCTGCCTCACCGCCGCTCAGGCCGAAGAGCTAATTACTTTAGCCGAAGCCCGTGGCAAAATAGTCGCTCCCTACCATAACCGAAGATTCGACTCTGATTTTCTTACTCTCAAAACAGTGCTTGATGAAAACCTGGTCGGCAAACCCTTTCGCCTCGAATCAAGAATAGAACGTTACCGTTCCAAACCAAAACCGGGCGGCTGGAGAGAGACGACTTGCGCCGAAGAGGGCGGCGGCGTGCTTTACGACCTGGGCAGCCACCTCATTGATCAGGCCCTGGCCCTCTTTGGAGTTCCCGACGACATATACGGCAAATTGCAAGAACGGCGCGGTCTGGGGGTCGAAGATGATCTTTTTCTGGCCTTCAACTATAAGGCAAGCAACCTGCAGGTGCATCTCTACGCTTCCATGGTCTGCCTCGGCGCCGGACCACGCTTTAATTTGAGTGGTTCCAGAGGAGCCTTCATCAAGGAAAAAGGCTGTCCCCAGGAAGATATGTTGAGAGCCGGAATATCACCGGCCGATTCGCAATTTGGCCTAGAGCCTGCCTCTGACTGGGGCAGCCTTCTTGTAGACGGTCTGGAGCGCGCAAAGGTGGAGACCGCAGCGGGCAACTGGCTGGCTTACTACCAGGGCATGCGCCTGGCCATACTGGACGGCGCACCACCACCGGTGTCGCCGATGGATGCCTGGCAAGGCCTCAAAATCATGGAGAAACTGAGAGAGACATGCTGAAAAAACTCATCGCTCTAAACCTGCTCTTATCCATAAGCGCCGCCCAGGCAGCCGAGCCTCTATTTTCAACCTTCTTTGAAAGCGGACAGAAGCAATTGAAAGAAGGACATTACCAACAAGCTGAAAAGCAGTTCGAGCTAGCTCTCGCTAATAGCGAACATCTCTCAAACGATAGCGAGGCTCGGGCAAACTTATACAAAGAGCTGGGCACAGTCTATTGTCGCCTCGGTAAGCTGCAAAAGGCGGAAGACTATCTACAGCAGTTTCTTGCCCTGCGCCAGAAGCAAAAGCCTCACTCCAAGAAGGCCGACGAAAACAAAATTTATATGTACGAGCCCATGCTCATGCTCGGCACAGTCTACCGCAATCAAGACAAGTTTCAAGAATCGGAAAAACTGTATAAGGAATCGTTGCAAGCCTTCAGCGGCAATAGTCCCATCAACTTGCTCTGTCAAAGTACCGTACTCTTTGCGCTTGGCTCACTCTATCTGGAAATGTCCAGACCACAGGAAGCAGAAACCGTACTGAAAGCGGCTCTGGCCACAAGAGAGAAGACGAACCTCAAACAATATATCTCGCTAAATGGACTCTACGATGCCCTTGGCCGCGCCTACAAGCAACAGGGACGGCTGGAAGAGGCCAGAACCACTCTCACGGAAGCTCTCGATTACGCCGTCAAAGAAAAAAACAGATCTTCGGAAGCCTTCACCAAAACCAATTTAGCCCTGACACTGGTGGCCATGGGCAAGTACGACGAAGCCAACAATCTCTTGAAAGAATCCCTCAACACTCTTTCAGCGGACATGGGCGAAAACAGCAATAACGTAGCCAGTTGCTACGCCAACCTGGCCAGGGTGGCAACCGAACAAGATCGCTACGAAGAAGCGGAAACGCTCTTGAACAAAGCCATCGAAATCCATAGCGGCTTATTGGGAGAACGACATACCAACCTGGGCGGCGACTACACCAGAATGGCCCGCCTCCTGCAGAGCCAGGGCAAATACGACAAGGCGGAAGAATACAGTCGCAAAGCCATGTCCATATTTCTAGAAGCCATGGGTGAAAATTCAATTCGCACAGCCCAGGCAAGAAAAGATCTAGCCGCGCTTCTCATCGACGAAAACAACGGCGAGAAACTGAAGGAAGCGCAGACACTCTTAAATCAGGCCAGCACCACCTTCGAGCGGGAAAGTCTGGGTATGGAACAGTCCGAGACCAGAATGCTTCTAGCGCAACTGGAAAGCGCCCGGGGCGAAAAGAAGGCAGCCGAACAAAACTTTCAGCTAGCCATAACCTCGATGGAGTCCGCAAAGGACAAAAGTAAAATCACGCTCTTGAACGCTTACAGTGCCGCCTCCGACTTTTACCAGGAAGAAAAGCAGTACGAAAAAGCCCTCGACCTGGCCAGAAAGGCTCTTAATATCAGAAGAGAACTGGCCACAAGCAAAGCGCAACTGCTGCCGGCTCTAACCAAGACCAGGCAGTTGCATGAAAAACTTGGTCAGGGCGACAACACCGAAGCCTCTGCCTTGCGCAAGGAAATTGATGAGATACTGGCGGCGAGCCCGCAACTACAGGTGGTGACGCAAAAGCCTGCCGACATAACCAGTAAACAGCCGGAACGAGCGGTGAGAAACAAGTGGGCCCTGGTAATAGGCATAAGCAACTTTGCCGATGCCGATATCAACCTGCGTTACGCCGCCAAAGACGCCATCGATTTCGCCAACTATCTCATTAAAGATGCTCGTTTTCCGGCCCAGAACGTCAAGCTTTTGACCGACAAGGATGCCACCAGAGAAAATATCATCCGTCAACTGGGAGAAGCCTGGTTAGGCAAACGAGCCGGGGTTGACGACTTGGTCGTGATCTATATTTCAAGCCATGGCTCCACCTCCCTGGAGAGTGCAGACGGTGTAAATTTCCTGGTGGCACACGACACCTCCCCTGCGGCCTTACTCTCCACCGGCATTCCCATGCAATGGCTTTCCCAGATGATCAAAGAACAGGTGCATGCCGGAAGAGTAGTGCTCGTCCTCGATGTCTGCCATAGCGGTGCGGCCTCCAGGGGCGCCAAGGGGCTCAAGCGCGAAAACTCTTTCAATATAAACAAACTGGACGCCGGCTCAGGCCAGGCAATCATCTGCTCCAGTGCTCCGGAGCAAGTTTCCTGGGAATCCAAAGTCTATCCTAATAGTGTCTTCACCCGCCGCCTCATCGAAGCCCTCAAACAAAAGCAGGGTCAGGTGGATCTAGCTACCGCCTATCAAACCATGAGGGAACAAGTAGCCAGGGAAGTTCTGCAAGACAGGAACCAGACCCAGACACCGCTCTACTTTGCCGGCGGCTGGCAGGGACCGGCACCGGTTCTCTCCATATCCGTATCACCGCAAGCAGAGGCAAAAGTGGCGCCGGCCATGAAGCCGCCTGCCAGGAAGAAAAGCAAGTAGCTTACTTTCCCTTCACGGACCGGGCCAGAAGTTCCCCATACTTTTGTTGCAGACTGACATAACGAGGATCGGACGGCTCCATGAACTTACGCCCAATCTCCAGGGCTTCCTTATAGGAAAGCAGGGCATCGCTCATTTTTCCGGTGCTGATGTAGAGGGTACCCAGGCATTGCAAACTATCGGCCACAAGAGGAGCGGCATCTGAACCTTGCTGCCGGCGCACTGAAAGAGCCTTCTTGTAGAGGTCTTCAGCCATGGGATAGTCGCCTGATAGCTGATAGGCCTGGGCGAGATTATTTTGCGCCAGTGCTACTTCCAGGCTTTTCTCACCGGAGGTGGCTTCGGCAATTTTAAGGGCATCTCGCAGTTGATTGAGGGCTTCTTTTAAACGTCCCCGGCGCATATTCAAGTCACCCAGACCAGTAAGGGCTTCGCCTATAAGCTTGTCACCCGGCTTGAGTTTCTGTATGCGAATGTCATAACCTTCCTGAAGCACCGGTGCCGCACCTTCATAATCTTTCAGGGCCGCCCTCGCTCTACCGAGGGGAATTGCCACAGCCGCCAGATCAAGTGAGCCCGGCTTGCCGGTCTTGACAGCATTATAAGAAAGCTCCATATTGGCTTCGGCATCATCGTAATCACCCTGGGCATACTGAATCTGCCCGAGCAAAAAACGACTGCGATAGTCCCTTGGTAGTTTACTGTCGTCTTCCAACTTGAAAGCGCTTCTTATACTCTTCTTCGCCTGCGCATAATCGCCGCTGTCGTAGTCTTTAGCAGCCTGCTCCTGTAAGGCAGCGATTTTCTTTTTAGCTTCGCCACTGCTAGCTGAGTCTGAGAACTTGATCAGGTAGAAAAACAGAACAATGCCAATTGCCACGACAGGCACGGCAATGACTATGCGCTTCTGCCACTCCAAATCGACAGCTCTGCGAACGGCAGTCTGAGACTGCGCTGCTTTCACAGGCACCGGTGCAGGCAAGACTTCGCTTACAGTTGGAACGGTCTGAGCTTGCTTGTTTTCAGCAACATCTTCCCCCGAATGTGTGATGGAAAGAACGGATTCAACGGCATCGCCACTACTGGTAGTACCACCGTCGGCAGGCACAGTTCGGCTTGCCGCCTCAATTTTTACAGCCGGCAGATCCACCCGCGAATAGGTGCCGGTGTAGCCGCCAGGCTCCAGAACTTCCATGGCAGCCCTGAATTCCTGCATACTCTGGAAACGCTCATCGGGACTCTTAGCCATGGCTTTGAAGACAATCGCCTCCAGTTCGGCCGACAGGGGCAGTTCCGGCGCCACCACATGAAAGGACTCGGGCATGGAGTTAACATGCTTATAGAGACATTCGATCAGGTCACAACCTGTGATGGGCAAATGGCCGGTAAAGGTTTGATACATGACACAGCCCAGAGCATAAATGTCCGAACGTCCATCCACGTCCTGAGCCCGACACTGCTCCGGGCTCATATAGTGAGGCGTGCCAAAAACCTCGCCGGTACGAGTCAAATTGTCGATACTGCTCTCGGAGGGATTAAGTTGTTTGGCTATTCCAAAATCAAGAATTTTAACGAAAGAATCGTCACCATCGAGCGTGACAAGCATCACGTTGCTGGGTTTTAAATCACGATGCACCACACCCTTGTCATGGGCATGAGCAAGTCCGGCACAAACCTGTTTGAAGATATGCAGGCCACGGCTTTGTGGAAGGTGCCCTTCGTCTTTGAGAACATGCAGTAATTCCTTGCCCTGCAAGTAGTCCATGACCAGATAGGGACTGCCGGTTTCGGTCACCCCGAAATCATAAACCGTCAAAATGTTGGGATGGTTGAGGGCACTGGCCAGCTCAGCTTCCTTCTGGAAGCGCCGCAGCGCCGACTTACCGGAGATGAGCTGGGGATGCATCATCTTCACCGCCACCTGGCGCTTCATGAGCTTATGGCGAGCCAGATAGACGCGACCCATGGCACCATCACCGATGGTGTCCAGAATCTCGTAGCGTCCGCCCAGTACGGTTCCAATCAGGGAATCGCCGGTAAGTGAGGTAAGCACCGTACCGTCGGCCGGACAGGTGTCTATATCGCTTTCAAATTCGGCGTTACAGGTCAGGCAGACCTTCTTGATCTTGACCGAGCCTGGCGAGCTATCGGCAACGCCATCCACGAGTACACCCCTTTCAAAAGCTAACCTGAATAATCATTAGACCCAAATATCTAAGATTATAACGTTCCGAGAAGACTTACAGAGGAATGCAAAATTTTGCCGGTTCGACAGGTATATAGCCGGGTCGGCAGGGAATTAAAGGAAAGTGACTTGTCAATCTACTAGAAAGGGAAGCGAAATTGGACACGGGAAGTGAAGAAAAGAAAGCCGGCGCCGGAAGCAGTACCACAGCATCCCTCCATGACAATACGGTCTCACCCCGGGACGACCGCCGGGACCGGGGCAAGATCCTGCATGAGGCTATCCCCCATGCCAGCCACAGCAAATGGGTGAAACCGGAGGGGCGACCCAGCCCCGTGGACATTATCGAAAAGACCCATGAAGGGCGTATAGCTGAGCTGGCCCCCTTGCGCTGGGGTCGCATGCTCATATCACCTTTCACCTTTTATCGAGGTACAGCGGCCATCATGGCCTACGACCTGGCCACCACACCTGCCACGGGAGTACGGGTACAGGCCTGCGGCGACTGTCACATGCTCAACTTTGGCGCATTTGCCACCCCGGAGCGCAACATCATCTTCGACCTGAACGACTTCGATGAAACCCTGCCGGCCCCCTGGGAATGGGACCTGAAACGACTGGCCGTGAGCTTCGTTCTCGGGGTGAGGGATAACGGTCTCAAGGACAAATACGCCCAGGGCGCAGCCGAAGCCGTGGCGAAAGCCTATCGCAAAAAAATGGCGGAATATTCCAAGAAAAGCATTCTCGATATCTGGTACGACCGCATCGACTGGGAAGCCGTCATCCAGAAAACCTCCGATCCGGAGTTGCAGAAGAAAATCAAGGCTAAGACCGAAAAGTCGATGAAACGGACTATACAGGGGCACTATTTTCCCAAGATGTCAGAACTTCACGATGGACGTTATATCTTCAAAGACAACCCGCCTGCTCTCTACCACCTCAAGGGCGAGGAATCGGAAAAATTCAGAGAAGATACCCTGGCCGCCTTTCAACAGTACAGAAGCAGTCTGCAAGACGATAAGCAGCGCCTCTTCGACCGTTATAAGCTCTCCGATGTAGCCATCAAAGTAGTAGGAGTCGGCTCAGTGGGTACCTGCTGCGCCGTGGCTTTGATGCTTGCCCCCGATACCGAACCGCTCATTCTGCAACTAAAAGAAGCAAAAGCCTCAGTGCTTGAGCCCTATGCAGGCAAGAGCGAATTTGAAAATCACGGACAGCGAGTAGTTGCCGGGCAACGCATTATTCAGTCGGCCAGCGACATTTTCCTGGGTTGGACTAAGTTTTCGGACGGACGCCATTTCTATCTACGCCAGCTAAGAGACGGCAAGATCAAATTGGAGCCGGAACTCTGGGATGGTCCCCGTATGCAGGAAATCGCCGAGGTAATGGGCATCGTACTGGCCAGAGCCCATGCCCGCTCCGGTGATGCCGCCGTCATAAGCGGCTACCTCTCTGATGAGAGCACCTTCGATGAGGCAATCGGTAGCTTTGCCATGGCTTACGCCGATCAGGCCGAAAAAGACTATGAAGAATTCGCCGCTGCGGTACGTTCGGGAAGATTGCCGGTGGCAGAGGATCTAGGTCTGTAGCCGGTAAAGTTTCCTCAAGACTGATCAGGTCAGGGACTGCCTGCCACCCCCTGGATGAAAGAATTAATTTCTCTCCTTCAGGTCTCCGCCTTGGCAAAAACAGTCGAACCATCCATACAGCTTCAGAAAGAAGCAGCCGTGCAGGAGACACCGCCATTTAACGCCGAAAAACCTCTAGCTTCGGAAGAAGGGCTGGCCAGAGCCGCCGGCTATCTAACCTTGATTGCCGGTCTCAACGGCGGCTGGCTTGGGCCCTTGATTCCTTCCATAGCCACGGCGCAACACCTGCCCCTGGAGCAAGTCGGATTGATTGTAAGCTTTCTTTGCGGCGGCTGTTTTGTAGCCCAACTACTGGGACCAGGTCTAATCGCAGCCCAGAGCAGCAGGAAGACCCTGATGCTGGGCAGCATTCTCCTGGGGCTGGGTATGCTGGCTCTGGGTCTTATCCCCGGTCTTTTCGCCATCCTCACCGCTGCTGCCGTTATCGGTCTGGGTACAGGCTTCAACAGCATTGCCGGGCATGTCTCCATTCTTACCTATTTTCGAGAGCGAGCGGCCAGCGCGCTCAGTAAACTCAATATTTTTTACGGCGTCGGCGCCCTGGCCGCACCGGTTATTGTGCAGTTCTCCGGCGCCAGCCTGGGCTCGGGCTATAGCCACTTGCTGGCCTGCGCCGCCGCCCTCACCCTTTTTGTTCTCATCGGTCTCTTAAGACTGCCGCCGGAGAAGGAAAAGCAAGGGAAGAATCTGGAACAGACTGAGACCAGGTCGGTCGCTGTTGTGACACTACCACTGATACTAACTTGCCTGGTGATTTTTCTCTATGTCGGCGCCGAGACAGCTACCGGTACATGGCTCTTCACCTATATCATAGACAGCCAGACCAAAGACACCAGACTGGCTTCCCTCACCGTCACCGCCCTCTTCAGCGGGCTGACCATAGGGCGACTGATCTCAATAAAGATATCCTCTCTCTTCTCTGCCCCACGGGTGACCGGCACAGCCATGGTCCTCATGGTTCTGGGACTGTTCTTGCTGTCCTCTATCAAAGCGGCAGCTTTACCGGCACTGCTGCTAACCTTTGCCGTCGGTCTCGGTTGTGGTCCCATTTTCCCCCAGATGATTGCCCAGGCCTCCAAACTTTCACCGCAACAAAGCCTGGTACCAAGAGTGACGGCCATGGCCATCGGCGCCGGCACTATCGGTGGTATCATCATGCCGGGTGCGGCCGGGCAAGTACTGGCCAGAGTTGGAGTCAGCCAGACCATGCTTTCCATAGCACTGCTGGCGCTATCTATGCTTTCCCTCTATCTATTTACTCTCGTTGTTGCGAGCAAACGCAAAGGCGAACGGAAAAGTGAACAGGTCTGACTGTAGTTGACTAATTCCAGTCAAGCACCTAAGATGCATCGATAAAGCAAAATTGAACCGGTCAGTAAACGAGCGATTGATCTGGCGGCTGCACGCTTGGTGCATAGGCCCATTTCGACGCAAGCAGACCGGCTCAAGTACTTTTCTCTGACATCCTGGAGGATCCATGGCTCGTATTTCAACACTTGATCTCGACAAAGCAGAACCGAAAGCAAAAGAAATTCTCGACGGCGTAAACAAAGCCCTCGGCACCGTTCCCAATGTCTTCAAAACTTTCGCCCATTCACCGGCAGTTTTGGAAGCCTACATGGGCTTCAGCGGCGCCATGGCTAAAGCCAAATTGCCCGCCACTGTAAGAGAGCAAATCGCCCTCACCGTGGCCGGCAAAAACGAATGCGACTACTGTGCTTCGGCCCACACCGTGCTCGGCAAAAAAGCCGGTCTCGATGAGAAAGAAATTCCCCTCAACCTGGACGGCAAAGCCACCGATGCCAAATCCCAGGCTGTTCTTGACTTCACCCTGAAAGTCGTAGAAAAGCGTGGTCAGGTCTCCGACGCCGACGTTAAAGCCATCAAAGAAGCCGGCTTCAGCGAAACGGAAGTAGTTGAAATGGTGGCTGTAATCGCCCTCAATATCTTCACCAACTACTTCAACCACGTAGCCGATACCGAAATCGACTTCCCGGTTGTTAAAACCAAAAAAGCCCTCGTCTAAGTCCAACCAGACCAGTCTAGAGCGGCTCAGAACTGCGAAAAGGGCTCCCGAAAGGGGGTCCTTTTCCTTTTCACCGAGGCAGGCTAAGCCGATATAAAGTCTTAATCGGCCATTAATTAGTAGAATAGACCTTTAACGGTATCCTCGAGAACAAGTATCCAGAGCAATAATGATCACAGTCAACCAAGTTTCTAAGGGTTTCGGCACCAGAACCCTGTTCGACAATGTCTCCGTCAAATTCACTCCTGGCAACCGCTACGGACTGACCGGTCCCAACGGGGCGGGCAAATCAACTTTCATGAAGATACTGACCGGCGAAAGCGAACCCAGCAACGCCGGAACCATCACCAGACCCAAAAAAGTCGGGGTACTCAAGCAGAACCAGTTTGCCTATGACAACGAAAGAATCATAGACACCGTGGTCATGGGCAATGAGATCCTCTGGCAGGCTTTCAAAGAGCGCGACCAGCTCTGCGAGAAAGAAAATCTTTCGGAAGAAGACATGAACCGCCTGGGTGAGCTGGAAGTCTGCATTGCCGATGAAAACGGCTACAGCGCCGAACTGGAAGCCGCGGAAATTCTCAGGGGCATCGGTATTCCCGATGAGCAGCATGAAGACCTGATGAAGACCCTGCCCACCGACTATAAGTTTCGTGTACTGCTGGCCCAGGCCCTTTTCGGCGAACCCCAGGCCCTGCTCCTAGACGAGCCCACCAACCACCTGGATCTGGAGTCCATTCACTGGCTGGAGGAATTTCTCGCCAATTACGAAGGCACCCTGATCGTGATTTCTCACGACCGCCACTTCCTCAATGCAGTCACCACCCATATCGCCGACATCGACTATGACACCATCATCGTCTACACCGGCAACTACGACGACATGGTAAGCCAGAAGATACAGGCCCGGCAAACCATCGAATCAGCCAACCGCGACAAGGCCAAGAAAATCGCCCAGCTACAAGAATTCGTAGCGCGCTTTGCGGCCGGTCAGCGCTCTTCCCAGGTACAGTCGAGGAAGAAAGAAATGGCTCGCCTGGCCCCCCAGGAACTTAAAAAATCCAATATTCAAAGACCCTTCATTCGCTTCGAACAGGAAAAGCCTTCCGGCAAAGAAGTGCTGATCGCCCGGAATGTAAGCAAAGGTTTCGACGGCAACACCCTCTTCGAAGGTCTGGATCTGGAAGTTCTCAGGGGCGATAAAGTGGCCATCATCGGCGCCAACGGTGTCGGTAAGACTACGCTCTTGCGCACCCTGATTGGAGAATTACCTCCCGATGACGGCACCATCAAGTGGACCGACTCAGCCAGTTGGAGCTACTATCCGCAAGACTACCACGATGAAATCAAGCCCGGGCTCACCGCCCTGGATTGGCTCATGCAGTTCATGGTGGACGAAGGGCAACAGTACGTGCGGGGCATCCTCGGACGCATGCTCTTCTCGGGCGACGACAGCCTCAAAGCAACGGAAGCCCTCTCGGGGGGCGAGGCCGCCCGCCTGCTCATGGCCCGCATGATGATGCTCAAGAATCCGGTTTTGATCTTCGACGAACCCACCAACCACCTCGACCTCGAGGCCGTGTCGGCCCTGGCCGAAGGCCTGGCACAGTTTCCGGGTACAGTCTTTGTAGTTACCCATGACCGCGACCTGGTATCGAATGTGGCCACAAGAATACTCTCCTTCAAAGACGGCAAACTGATAAACTTTGCCGGCACTTACGAAGAATACTTGCAGGATCATCCACTGAAGGAGCTGGCACGCAAGCGCTAGACTATAAATGAATCCAGAGGAAACCAATCCCATTCTCAGTGCACCGGAGGCCCTCAGGCTGGCGCTGGAAGCCCTCGAGCATCCAGCCAGCGAGATTGCCGAGAAGAACTTCAAGATAATCGTCATGGCTCTGGAAGCCCGTCACGGTGAAAATCAGAAGGAAGTGGCCGGGGAACTGCAAAAACTCTCCAAAGAAATCGAAGCCATGGGCAGCCTCGACTCGGCCATGGAATTCAAACAACGTTCCACCGAGATGATGCTCAAACTGGGGATGGAAAGGCGCCGCGCCAGACAATCAGGCTCCGGCATGCCTGCACCGGCGGTAGTGGCGCAAACGCAGAATACCGTCACCGAAACCGCCAGTCCAATTGCACCGCCCAGACCGCAGGCACCGGCCCCCAGAAGACCGGGAGACAGCACGGCCACAAGACTGGTGCGCCATACCCATTCGTCAAATACGGGGCTCTTTCAACGTCTAATTTTCATGGTGCATACTTCCACCAGTTATGACAGCGATCTCAATCTCTACACCCGCACCATGGGCGGTAAGGTAGACTGGGCACTGGATAGCGGCGGCAAACGGTATAGAGCCGTAATGTTCGCCCAGGAGCCGACTATTCTTCTGGTAGAAAGCGACACCCTGCCCAGACTGCTTCCCATTTTTGCCGTCACCGATCTGGACAAGGCCAGGCAGGAGTTGTCCGAACGTGGACTGGTTGAAAAGGAAACCCTGATCTCGCCCCTGGGAACCTGCCATATTTTCAAGGCCAATGTCGGAATCAGTCTGGGCATCATCCACCAGGAATAAATCTTTATGTCCAGAAATCTCTTTCGCGCCTATTGCCGGAAAAACGGAGATGCCACACCACCGGTAGTGCCAGCCCAAACCCTCTTGCTGGCCTTTGAGGAGAGCGGTATTCTCCATGACGACAAGCGACTCTCCAAGTTCTTCGCCGCCCTCAAAAAGGCTCCAGCCGAATTAACCGAAAGTCAGTTCGAAAGCCTGCTGGAAATTTCGCCCACCCTGGTGGAACAGGTTCTCACCAAGCAACTGGCCATCCCCCAGTTTCAAGACTTCTGCGGTCATATCGCGGACATCTTCGCGGAAGTGGAAGAAAACCGCGGCGGCACGCTGGCCAATTATATTCCCCAACTGGAAAAGGTCGACCCGGAAAAATTTGCCGTCTCAGTCTGCACTGTAGACGGGCAGCGCTTCAACCTCGGCGACGCTGAAGACTATTTCTGCGTGCAGTCCTGCTCCAAACCTATCACCTACTGCCTGGCCCTGGAAGCCCGCGGTGAAGAAGAGGTGCATAAGTATGTCGGCGCCGAACCGAGCGGCAAGACCTTCAACGAACTGACTTTGAATTCGAAGAGCCAGCCCCACAATCCCATGATTAACGCCGGCGCCATCATGTGTGGTGCGCTACTGAAAAGTGAAAGTCTCGATGCTTCCGCTCGCTTCGACTATGTCATGAAACAATGGCGCGAATGTGCCGGACAAGAGAAGGTGGGCTTCGACAACGCCGTCTACCTCTCGGAAAGACAGACCGCCGATCGAAACTTCGCCCTCGCTTACTTCATGCGCGAGAAGAAGGCCTTCCCGCCCGGCGTAGACTTATTGGATGCCCTGGAATTCTACTTCCAGTGTTGCTCCATCGAAATCACCACCAGAGCCATGTCTATTGTGGCAGCTACCCTGGCCAACGGCGGCAACTGCCCCCTCACCGGGCAACAGGTCTTCAAGCCCAACCATGTAAAAAACTGCCTCTCCTTGATGTCCTCCTGCGGTATGTATGATTTCTCCGGTGAGTTTGCGTTCCGGGTGGGCATACCGGCCAAAAGCGGCGTCTCCGGGGCAATCATGCTGGTAGTACCAAATGTAGCCGGCTTCGCCATCTGGTCGCCGCGACTGGATGAACTGGGCAATAGCGTCAGAGGGGTGCATTTCTGCCGCAGGCTGGTTGAGACCTTCAAATTCCATACTTTTGACTCCACCCTCGGCTTACTGGACCAGCGCATCGACCCGCGCCGCAATCTTTATGAATCAAGGTTGAGCGGCGTGGTGGCCTTCTGCTTTGCCGCCGCCGAAGGGGATGTGGGAGAAATGCGCCGCCTGGTGGCAAAAGGGGTGAGCCCTGATCAGGCTGATTACGACGGACGGACGGCCCTGCACCTGGCCGCCAGTGAAGGCAAACTGGAAGCAGTGAAATATCTGCTGGACTTGCACGTAAACAGAGCCAGCCTGGACCGCTGGGGCAACACCGCCCTCGATGATGCCCGCAGGCAGGGACACCAGGGCGTTATTGCACTGCTTTCGGAGAGTTGAGATTTCGCACAGCCTCTGTAAAGCTGCCATAATGCAAGTACAAAAGAAAAGCAGAGTTTATGGAAAGCAGCAAACTAAAAACAGTATTCGTCTGGGGCGTTTTCCTCGTTTCCCTGGCCTTTCTCGGTCTGGCTTACTGGCTGCATGAAACGGCGCTGGGTCAGGACCCGACTGCCACCATCGCCTGCTATGTGCTCTTTGCCGTAGGCTGTGTCTGTTTCATTTTCGGCATAGTGATTTTCTTTATTCGCCACGACCTCGACATATAGATCGGACAGGCAAGCCACTCGGAAACTTTTTTATTAAACTTGTAGCGGAGATTGAACTTTTTCCGGGGAATCTTCGTTTACTTCTTTATCGGCGGTGTAATGGGTTGCAAAAGCTAACAATGAGCAGTTTCAGGTCTACTCCCGGCAGAAAGCGCCTCTTGGGCGCCGGCCTTACTCTGGTTTTAATGGCACAGGTAACCCTCCCGGGGCTTGCCTCCGAAGATGAAGAAAAAGTCGCACATGTAATCAGCCGCCTCAGCTTCGGTGCCAAACCGGGAGAAATAGAAGCGGTGGAAAAAGAAGGAGTGGAAAACTACATCCGCAGGCAACTCCATCCGGACGCCCAACCCTTACCGGCAGACCTGGAAAAACTGGGGCAATTGGATGCCCTGGCCAAAGATCCAGTCTATCTCTTTCTCAACTATGGCAAGCCCGCCATCAAAGCTCTGGCAAAAAGTAACGGTCAGGGCGATAAAGACGACAAAGAAGCCAAGAAAATTATCGGTGAAACTTACCGGCGCATGTACCAGGAAGCAGCCCTGGCGAGAGTGCGAAGGGCAGTAGAGAGCCCCAGAGAATTACAAGAAGTGATGACCGACTTCTGGTTCAACCACTTCAACATTTCCCAGGAAAAGGGTCTCGATCACGTCTGGATTGGCTCTTACGAAGAAAGGGCAATCCGCCCCTATGCTCTAGGACGCTTTCGTGACTTGCTGGGGGCTACAGCCCATCATGCCGGCATGCTTTTCTATCTCGACAACTGGCAAAATACCGCCGCCTCCTATAAGGAAGAAAGAGTGGCACCGGCCTTCGCCGAAAGATTCAATAAAGACCAACAGGCTAAGCTGCCGGCCAGAAGGAACCGCTTTCAAGGCATCAACGAAAACTATGCCCGAGAACTGATGGAACTGCATACCCTGGGCGTCGACGGCGGCTACAGCCAGAAAGACGTACAAGAGCTGGCCAGGGTCTTAACCGGTCTTGGCCTACCAAAAGGGGCCGGCGGCGGCCGGGGTCCGGGGGGACAGCCCGGCCAAGATCAAATGATGTTCGCTCAAAATCAAGGCGCTGGTGCAGGAGCGGGTACGGGTGTCGGCGCCCGCCGCCGGCTCGGGCGTGGCGCCATAATCAGAGAATACGGCGGCGGCGAAACCATTGTCGGCAACCGCGAACTGGGCTATTACTTCGACCCTTCCAGGCACGACCAGGGCGATAAAGTACTGCTGGGTAAAGTCATAAAAGCCGAAGGAGAAGCGGAAATCGAAAAGGTACTCGACCTTCTCGCCCGTCATCCTTCCACAGCCCGCCACATCAGCTTCAAACTAGCGCAGTATTTCGTAGCCGACAAACCACCCCAGACCCTGGTAGACAAACTGAGCAAGAGCTTCAGCGAAAGCGACGGCGACATCGCTACCGTGCTGAATACGCTCTTCCACGCAAGCGAGTTCTACGACAAAAACTACCGCGGCAAAAAATTCAAATCACCCTACCGCTATGTCATCTCCAGCTTACGTGCCACAGATAGCCGCGTGGAAGATGTGAAACCCCTGCTCAACTTCCTCAAACAAACCGGGCAACCGCTCTACCAGTGCCTCACCCCCGATGGTTACAAAAACACAAAAGAGGCCTGGCTCAACCCCGACAACTTGATCAACCGCCTCAACTACGCCACCGTCCTTGGTACCAGCCGTTACCCCGGCATCACCACCCGGGTCAAAGACCCTTCTCAAGTTGCTGATGCTTGCACAACCGACCTTTCAGCCGCCACGGTAAGCGCGGTAAAACAGGCGCCTTCGCAACTGAAAGCAGCCCTGGTCCTCGGCAGTCCCGAATTTATGATGTATTAGGAGCGCTCATGGAACGCAGAGAATTTCTAAAAGCAGCCGGACTAGCGACCCTGGCCGGTATATTGCCAGGCTGGGGGCTTAACTCCTACGGGCTATCGGCCTTCGCCTTAAATGAGCGAAAAGCTCAAGACGATCACAAGCTGGTGGTGGTCTTTCTACGCGGGGCTCTGGACGGACTCTCCGTGCTGGTGCCCTACGACGATCCCCGCTACTACTCGGTGAGACCGAAAATAGCCATCCCCAAACCAGGACAGGAAGGCGGAGCCATCAAACTGGACGGCTCCTTTGCCCTGCACCCCAATCTGGCGCCGCTCATGCCTTACTGGCAGAACAAAACCCTTTCTTTCGTGGTCAATAGCGGCTCCCCCGATCCCACCCGCTCTCACTTCGATGCCCAGGACTACATGGAAAGCGGCATGCCCGGCAACAAAGTAGTAAGCACCGGTTGGCTGAACAGGGTGCTCAAAGAACTACCCAACAACGGATCGCCGGTACGAGCCCTCAATGTCGGGGCCACTACCCCCCGCATCCTGCAGGGTCCCATTGCCTGTGCCACTTATGCCCCCACCGCCAAAAATCGTATGAACGCCATGGAGAGCCCTTACGTCGCCAGGGCCTTTGAAAAGATGTATAGCGGTCGAACCGATGATCTAGGTGTAGCTTTTGCCGAAGGCATGGAAGCCCGAGCAACTATTAACGAAAAGCTATCCGACCAGATGACCGCCGCCGACCAGGGAGCCCTGCAGGCGAACAAATTCAGCGGCTTCGGCAGACAAGTCGGTAGGCTCATCAAAGAAGAGCCCAAAATTCAAGTAGCCTTTGTAGATCTGGGCGGCTTCGACACCCATGTCAATCAGGGCGCCAGCAAGGGACAACTGGCCAACAACCTGAACGTTGTCGGCAAGGGTCTGAGCGAACTAATTTCATCCCTGGGCAATACCTACGAAAAGACACTGATTATGGTCATGTCCGAATTCGGCCGCACCGTGAAAGAAAACGGCAACGGCGGTACCGATCACGGTCACGGCAACTTCATCTGGCTTCTAGGCGGCAACGTTGACGGCGGTAAGTTGCACGGCAACTGGTCGGGTCTAAATGACCGCGCCCTCTACGAAGGTCGTGATCTACCGGTTCTGACCGATTTCCGCTCGGTTCTCACCGACGGAATTTCCCAGCACCTTGGTCTTTCAGCCAAACAAACCGATGCCATCTTCCCCGGCTACAGCCGCAAAGGGGCACCGATCAAAGTTCTCAAAGGCTGATCTCTTTGCCCTAACCCAGATAGAAAAGTGAGCCGCCGCCATAGCTGCGGCCATCTATAGCCTGGGCCGGAGCATGGCTCAAAACTCGGTTGGCGTCTTGCACAACCGCTTCCACCCTGAGCATGTAATTGTGCAAGGTAGCATAATCCATCTCTTCCTTTGAGAAAAACTGACCGGGCGCCATCAGGGCTTTCACCGATACGTCGGTGGTATCAATAATAAGAGCCTCGGGGGCCAGACTCTCTTTATGGGGATCTTTTCCCAGGCGCGAGCGCCGGTGCAAGCCGGAAGAAACCAAAAGCAAATGGTCGTTGCGATTGAAATAGACATGCACTCTTTTAGCCATTTTAGCCAGTTTGCCCAGACCGCCGCTTTCATGCAAAGCCCGGTTGTCTACATCGGCAGCCATATGCAAAACTTCGTGGAAAGTGGCATCGGTATCACTTTCCAACTGCCCCAACTGCAAGACCCTCTCAAGCAAGTAATTGCCCATGGAAACAGCCATGAGATTAATCCGCTCGAAGAAAGAACATCGCTCTTCTTCCGGCAGGCACTGCCTGGCGAAACGTCTAAGCTCCAGAATGAATTCCAGGAAGTGCGCGCAAGATGTCTCCACCACCTTGCGATCATAGGCATAACGGCTGACATTGCCGGCAGACGGCCAGGAAAAAACCAGCACATGCTTAATGGGCGAAAGCAGATTTGTCACATAGCGACGATGCAGGCGAGCAACAGTGCCGGTCAGCTTTTCAAAGGAATGGCTGTAGCCGTGAATAAAGAGCAAGAGCTCGGAACCGTCCCTGAGCTTATCGAAAAGCAGCCTGAAAAAGAGCGGATAGCCTGAAAGCTGCTCTTTCTCAACATCCAGACAACCTGCAAAATTTTCGCCGGGACGGCACTTGGACATAAACTGATAGTCTACGTCGTCGTCGTTCTCTCCCTCACCAAAAACCCGTCCAAAACTAATGACGGCAGAACCGCTCAGATCTATGGCGTCGCCGCCCAGATCATAACCCGACTTGAGGGTACTCAAGGGCCTATCGGTAAAATAGAGATGCTCAAACACCTGGTCAACCAACCTCTGGTCTAAAATCCCGACTCTGTCATGCTTCAATCATAGCGACTAGTTGAGGCATGTTCTCGGCAAGAAAACAGTTCACAGACCGTTATGCTACCATCCACAATATAAACAAGTGGCAGGCCGCGTCCAATCAATATAAGAATCAGGCATAGAAACCCGACCAAGAAATCCAGGCATCCAGGAAACCCTTAACCAACTCTTGAGCTGAGGTAATTATGGGCGGAAGAATCATCATTGTGGGCGGTGGTTTTGCCGGCGTCAAATGCGCCCGCACATTAAGGAAACTGCTACCGCCGGAGTGGGAGCTGGTGCTCTTCAACCGCGAAAACCATATGGTCTTCCACCCGCTTCTGGCCGAGGTGGTAAGCGCCACCGTGCAACCTAAAGACGTGGGTGCCCCCCTGAGGCAGCTCCTGCGGGGTGTAATCTGCAGGGCTGAAGAAGTGACCAACATACTGCCTGAAGGCAAACGCCTCTTTTATGAAGGTTATGACGGTCAGGTGAGGCCCATGCACTATGACCACCTGGTCCTCACTTGCGGCAATACCGTCAACCTTTCGCTCATCCAGGGCATGGACGAGCATGCCTTTCCCCTCAAGACCCTGGGCGACGCTCTCGCTCTGCAATCACACATCATGGAGCAACTGGAAAAGGCGGAGGTTTGCGAAAATGCCGCCATTCGGGCTTCCTACCTGACCTTCCTGGTGGTGGGCGGCGGCTTCAGCGGAGTGGAAGTAGCTGGGGAGATAAACGATTTAGTCAAGAGCAGCGCCCGCTATTTTCACAACTTCCAAGCCTCCGACATAAAAGTAGTGATTGTGCACTCCGGCAAGGCCATTCTGCCGGAAGTGGGAGAAAACCTGCGCCAGTTCGCCCGCCGTGAAATGGAAAAGGCGGGCGTGGAAGTAAAACTGGAAGCAGCGGCTGCCAAAGCGACCAAGGAGGGACTGCGCCTCACCGACGGCAGCTTGATGAAAGCCGCCACCGTGGTCTGCACCATCGGCACCACCAGTGTTCCGCTCATCGCCAAACTGAACCTGCCGAAAAATCGTGGTCGCCTGGTAACCCAGCCTGATATGAGTATCGAAGGCATGCCCGGGCTATGGGCCTTGGGCGACTGCGGCGCAGTTATAAACAGCCTCGACGGAAACCTCTGCCCGCCGGTGGCACAATTTGCAGAAAGACAGGGCTACCAGGCTGCAAAAAACATTGTCGCTAGCATCCACGGTCTCAAAACCGCCCCCTTCCGTTACAAGATGCAGGGGCAGCTCTGCTCTATCGGAGGACGCTCAGCCGTAGCCGAGATTATGGGTTTGAAACTCTCCGGAAGATTTGCCTGGTTCCTCTGGCGCGGCATCTATCTTATGAAACTGCCTTCCTTCACCCAGAAAGTAAAAGTAGGCATCGAATGGGCCTGCGATCTGCTCTTTGGCCGCACTCTTGCCCACCTCAAGGCCGATCGCACCAGAAGGGTGGGGCGAGCCTACTTCGGCTCTGGCGACATCATCTTCAAACAAGGTGACCCGGCCACCGAGTTTTTCGTCATCGAAAAGGGAGAGGTGGAAATAATTGCCGAACTCACCGACGGTGGCAGCGAAACCATAGCGATTCTTGGACCCGGCGACTTCTTTGGAGAATCCTCACTTCTGGAAAGAGCCCTGCGCACCCGCACGGTCAGAGCCCGTGGCGAAACCGTTTGCATGGTCCTGGGGCGCAACGTCTTCAACCAGATTTCCGCCGCCTTGATTCCTCTGAAAGACGCCGTGGCCAGAGCCGCTCTGCGCCGCACCAGCATGTGGCATAACGTGCCGGAAGTGAGGACCATATTGAGCAGGCTCACCCTCACACACTTTCTTGAGCCCCTGCCCATGCCGCCGGTGAGCCTGGAAACATCGGTGGAAACGGTGATTGCCGATATGGAAAAATTTACAGCCGATGCCTGCTATGTGGTAGACAAGGAAGGGGCCCTGGCCGGCATCATCACCCGCTCCGACCTGCTTTCAGCCCTGGAGAAAGCGCCCCTGGCCGATCCTGATAGCGACCTGCCGGTCACCGAGATCATGGTCATGCACCCGGTAGCCATGGAAGCGGATGAGCAAATGACGGCAGCCATAGCCACCATGCGCGATCATGATCTGAAACAACTACCGGTAATAGACGGCGCCGCCACCAGAAAACCGCTTGGTCGCATCAAGATAGAAAAGGTAGTCAGCTACGTGCTGGCGGAAATGGTGGGCAGGCAGGCCGACAGCCAGGAAACTGACAGTGCAGAGAACTTGCACGGCAAAGCAATCACCGGGGTAAAGGCCAGGAAAACCAGAGAACTGGCCAGCCACGCCAGAAAGACCCTGGAGATCTAGTTATTTCTCAGTTTTTTCGTCATGCAGGTAGCGCGAAGGCGTATCCGGCACAGTCAGAATGCTTTCCTTGAGCAACAAAAACATGGTGGGCTTGATTCGCAGTTCGCCGCTATATGGATGGCTGTACGCAGATAAGAGCCAGATATTGAGAGCCATGGCCGTAGCCACCAGGGACGTCATGAAGCCCTGAATCTTGGGAAATTGCGAGGCAAAAATATAGCTCAAGGCAATGGTAATAATGGCACCCAGACCGACGATGCACCAGAGCGCCGGCTGCATACCGGTCTGAGCCAGAAGGATACGAGCACGGCGGTTCTCTCCCAGGCTCTGCATGGAGGCAATCAAACCCTGCTGCAGGTTGCTCTGCCTGTCATTCTCCGGCACCGCGGCCACAGTGGCCTCCCAGAGTTCCTGGTAGGTCTCCCAACCGTGGTTGATTTTGATGTTCTTCTCCATCTCCGGCCACTCGGAATTGATGACAGTGTCCACATATTCGCGGCAAAGCTGTCGAATACGTGGTCTATCGCTATCAGAGAGCCCCTTGGCCACACGAAAAATGCTGGCCACATTGCTTGCTTCCTGCTCGTCATGCATGCGGGCATCGTTATATTTATCCATGGCCGAAGCCACCATAAAACCAAGCAGCACGGAAAAGAGCGTACCGACCACACCCATCATGGCCTCACCGGCACTGTGGTGCAGTTCCAGCTCTTCATGCTTGACGAAACGGTTTACCAACCACTGACCAAGCAGAGCCAGCGAGACGAAAATGACTGTGAGAAGAACGGCGTGTCCAAGTGTGTACATAGCCTAAGAGAATAGCAAGAATGCCAGGGCGCCGCTACCGTTGCCGCCTCTCATTGATCGGACCAGGGGAAAGATGTCTCCGGGTCAGGCTTACGCCCCGACTGCGGGACTGGTTTCCAGACCAGCTTTTCTTTCAAATCCTTTATCTTGCCGGACTCAAGCTTGGCGGAAGTAATTTTCATCTGCCTGGAAATGCCGCTCAGACCAAGTTTCCGCCCCACCAGGGCGGGCGTTCCCACGACTATTTCTTTTAAATGCCTGCACATGACTGGCGACCCGCAACTTGAGCGACACTACGGCTTCCACAATTCCAGTCTGACACCGGGCAAATGGAACGCCCATCCACGCTTTAACCTATTTTCAAGGGCAATTTCAGAACCGCCCTCGGTCATTTGACCGATGCCCGGGTCTACCCTGAGGAGAGAAGCTATAGCGACGCTTAAGGAAGCTGCGCCGGGCTTGGTCTAAAATCAGGTTTTCAAGTAATTTTTCAAGTAACTGTGTTTGCTTGCATGCACTATAAGGGGCAGGAAAATTGAAAATAGTAATATTCGGCGGCGGCTTGCAAGGGCTGGTCATAGCCAACAATTTAAGAGCCAGAGAAGAAAAACCGGAGATTGTCATCGCCGACATAGTAAGACCGGCCGGACTTGCCGAAGATAGCCCCATAAAATGGGTGAAGGCCGATGTACTGGCAGGCGAGCAAGTCAAAGCTGTAGTCAGTGGCGCCAGTGCCTGCGTGCTGGCTGTACCGAGCAGTATTGCCCACCAGGCTCTCGCTAACATAATCGCCTGCGGAGTGCCTGTAGCCGACGTCAGCTTTACTCCCGATCCGCCCCTCAGCCTCTCGGAAGCCGCCCGCAAGAGCGGCTCCAGCTGCATTGTGGATTGCGGCGTCGCCCCGGGGCTGAGCCACATTCTGGTGGGACACGCCTACAAACAATTGTCCGGTCTCGATAAAGTCACCATCCTCGTGGGCGGCATGCCCCAGAAGCCTCCGGCAGTCTTCCATCACGCCGTTTATTTCAACCCCTGCGATCTCCTGGCCGAATACGTGCGCCCGGCAAGGGCCAGAACAAAAGGCAAGGACATTGCCCCCCACCCCCTGGAAGCCCCAATTGAGCCCTATCATGACAGCGACCTGGGAGCCATCGAGTCCTTCCTCTCGGATGGACTGCGCTCTCTTGTCACAAGCTTTCCCGACATACCATGTATGGAAGAGCGCACCTTGCGCTGGCAGGGCCACCTGAGAACCATGAAAGACCTGAATGAACTGGGCTTTTTCCTGGAGGGAATGCTGCCCAACACTGCCCAGAGCATAAACAACAAATACCCGGGCAAGGACTTTCCCGATTATCTGCTCATGGTCGTGGAAGCCGAGAAAGGCTCCCGTAAGCTGGCCTGGCGCCTACTAGATAAAGAAACCGACGGTATTTCGGCCATGAGCCGCACCACCGGTTTCACCACTGCCGCAGTAGCCATGGTCTTAGCCCGCGGTCAGTTCAAAGAACCAGGTGTGCACCCGCCGGAAGTGCTCGGTCAGGACGCCGCCATGGTCGAACTGATACTGGCCGACCTTGCCGAGCGTGGCGTCAAAACCAAGGAGCTGGTAAACAAATAGGTTGAATTAGCTCTTTCACAGCTATTTCACGCTCAGCCCCCTAATCTCCCAGGTGTTACCACCTTTTCTATACCGGGAGCGCGAGCATGAGCAAGCCTGAATCCCAATCTTTAAACGCCGCTCCGGAACAAGCCTCTAGAGTTGTGGACGACAGCCAACAGAGAAACAGCCAGGACAGTACGACTGACTGGATGAAGAATTTTGCCGGTCAGAACAGTTCTCAGATTATGGAAAGTATTGCTCTCACCTCAGCCATGGTACAGGCTAAAATCTTGCCATCCATGGAAATCGCCGGCATGCGCAAAGACTTGAACTTTCAGCCGGGCTTCATGATGGCCGGCATGGGCAATGATAGATCGCCTTTGCCCTCTCTCAAAATAGAAGGCACCGGTGACACCAGAAGTCGCGGCAACGGCAATATTACCGATGAGGGGCAGGGAAGAGAGAACAGTCAGATCGACAAATCCAGAATAAAACTGCTCGATCCAAATGCCAGCCCTCAGGAGAGGCTCTCAGCCGCCAGAGAACTGGTCAAGCAAAACATCACCCAGATTGATACCACCGATGCCACCGGCAAGAAAAGCAGTCTGCGCCTGGAATCTGAAGCAGTAGGCGGCAAAAACAAAGAGATGGTGCATGTCTTTGTCAAAGACGGTTCCCAGAAAGAACAGGTGGCACTGCGCGGCAACTTCTCAGGCGATCAACTGGAGAAGCAAATCAGAGACGGCAAAGCCGTCAGCCACGAAGGGCGCGGCCTGACTCGCTTGAACCAACTGCAAACCGGCAAGCAGACGAAAGCGGAAGCGGAAAGACCGGTCGATAGCAAGCAAGCCACTGAAGTTAGAACACCGTCTGAAGTTAAGCCGCCGGCTGAAGTTAAGCCGCCGGTAGAATCAAAGAGACCTGCTGAAGATAGGAGACCTGCTGAAGTTAGAACCCCTTCTGAAGTTAGAACCCCGTCCGAAGTAAAGCCACCGGTCGAAGTTAAGCCGCCGGTAGAAACCAAGACCCCGGCAGAGAAAGAGCCGCACCAAACAAGTACAACCGATAGGCCCCCGCAAGTAAAAACCAAACAAGGCAATAAGCCCATTGTTGTGCTCGACGCCGGACACGGCGGCAACGACACAGGTGCCGTGGTGCAAGGCGTCAAGGAAAGCGAAGTCACCCAGGCTCTCACAAAAGACCTGGCACAAGCCCTGCGCGAGCGCAACGTATCGGTCGAACTTTCCAACCCCAACGGGCTACAGGGTGGACCGAAGATGCCCTTAGCGTCCCGCGTTTTCTTCGGCAACAGCCAGTTCAAGACTAATGAAGAGACCAGACTGGAAAGAGCGAACCGAGAAGTAGGCGGTATCCAGGGTAGAGATCAGGATAAAGCCTGTTATGCCGACGCCTTTGTCTCAGTGCATGCTAATTTTGAGGGCGGCAAGGGAAAAGGAAACGGCAGCCAGAGAGGCTTTGCCACTTACATGTTTAAAGGCAAGGAAAAAGACGGCACCAGAGATCTGGCCAATAGCATTCAAGGAGCAGTGGTAGAAGGTCGGGACCGCGGTTTAGATGTGGTGGACGGCAGAGTAAACGACAGGCAAGCCTTCAAAGTAATGCGTGAAGCCCAGGCACCGGCAGTACTTCTGGAAACGGGCTACCTGACCAATAACCGCGACCGCACCAATCTCTCAGACCCCGAGTACCGCAAGCGCCTGGCCGGCCACATGGCCGACGGCATCGCCCGCTTCTTGAACGGCAGACCGGAACGCTGCTTCAATAAATAGCTCTTACAAAAGCGTTTCGATATTTTCAGTGGGCCGCCCCAGCACGGCACGGCTGCCTTTCTCTACAATGGGGCGCTGTAGCAAATCGGGGTGTTTGACCATAAGCTTCACCAGTTCACTATCACTGTGGCTACTGCCGGAAAGTTTCAATTCCTTATAGACAGCCTCGCCGGTGCGCATTACATCCCGAGGTTTAAGCTTCATCTTGGCAAGCAATTCCGTCAGCTTGGCTTCAGTCAATGGTTGAGTGTAATAGTTTACCTTCTGGAATTCCACACCGTTGTCCCGCAGCAGTTTGGCGGCTTCTCTGCATTTGGAGCAGGTAGGTTTCTCGTAAACAGTAATCGTATCTTTAGCCATGGCAACCTCTAAAACTTGACCGCTATTTTACCAGCCGCAAGCCGAATTTATTGCTGGCTCATACCGCCGGTGGCACTTGCCGTACCGACACAGCTCATGGTGCCTTCCGCTTTGGGACCGAGGCCGGTACCAACATTGAGCCAGAGTTTCACCCGGCATACCGAGGGCAATTCATCAGCGGCAATGGTCTCGAAGTTGCCATTCAGAATTATGCGGGCGGGGCTAATAGTCTTCTTCACCGGCGCCGGCAAACTGCTAATGCGAAAATGCAGGTCGTTGTCACTGCCGGGCAGATGAGCATCAATATCATGCTTGTAGAGCTTCATGCCACTGCCGACGATAAAATCCTGAGCCTTATCATGATCAACCAGATCGTCGACAGCCATGAGCGCTTCCACGTTGGAATCAACCTTAGCGGCTCTACCGCACTGCCAGCCGGAAAGGGAGGGAGCCTCCACCTTCATCCAGGGTAAGAACATGGCATAGCTGCCCTGCACCTGCACAAACTTATTAAGCACAGCATCCTTGGCTTCTTTGCGTGCCACCACCGCCAGTTGCAATCGCTGAGTCTCCAGTGTCTTGGCCGAATCTCTCGATTCATCCAGCAACTGAGTGGCAAGATCCTTGAGTCCGGGTGCTTTGCTGACGCATTCATCCAACTGCTGCCGACCGGAAAATACCAGTTGTCGGTTTCTGGCAATCATATTATTCATCTGCCCGATGCGATCCATGTCGTTGAACTTGCGCGCACCGGCCAGGGCAATCTCATTGGCGGAAGCCTGCAGGCGGTTATGCTCAAAGAACAGACCTCCATATGAATAGCCGATCAAAACAGCTAGAGCCAGAAGACCCATGACCACCGAACCCAGAACTAAGACCGAGCCCCGCTTCCTATTCATTGACGTAATACTCCTGAGTGGCAGGATCGCGACCAAAATTTTCCCAGGGAGAAGCGGCTTTCAGTCTCATGGTGATGGGACTGGTAAAACCGGGCAGTCCTGGTGTGCACTCCACAAAAGGAGCGATGGCACAGTCGGCCGACAATTCCATACTATAAAGATTGGGTGCCTTGGCTCCGTCCGGCAACCATTCGGCAGGAATGGTATCACCGGCTGAAACCACCAGTTTATCCGCAGGCTCCTTACCGAAAATGGTGAGAATAAGCTTCGGATTGGAAACAGTGACGCCGCACTTTGAAAGAAGTGACTTGGACCAGACCGAGCCGTCGCCCGCAAACATGGCAGAAGCCTCCGAGCGCTTGTCGCAGAGCACCACCCTGTGGGAAAGCTCATTCAAGACACCCTGAGCCATCAAATAGCGTACGGGAATAATACTAATATTGAGCAGCGGCATAAAAATGAAGGAAATGAGCACGATCAGTGCCGTGGCAAACTCGCTCATGGCATGACCTCTTCGATTTCTGGCGCCCTCGCCTGGTCCCGGTTTTTGACTTACTTTCATATGCGTTCCTCGCTGATATTCACCTGACCGCCATGGCGAATTTTTTAGGACCACTCCGCTTTAAGCCGCCGCAAAAGAGATAAAACCGCACTAATTCCGCAAAACTTCAAGCAAAAACCAGGGTAATTCCCCTAAAAACAGCGCTGCCCCCGTGGAGGCAGGATGACGGGGAGAAAACCATGCTAAGAAAAGTACGCAACAAGAAAGGACAGGGAGCGGCCGAACTGGTCGGAGCCATAGTTTGCCTGGTACCTGTAATACTGGTAGTTATAGATCTGGGAGTGGTGGCTATCGGTGCCGGCATCAACGACGCCGTATGCCGCGATGCCGCCAGAGCAGCCGCCTCAGGCCCCCCCAGCGAACTGACCCTGGCGGAGAATCGAGTGGTGACAGCCGGCAAAGCCCCCCATGAGAGAGCCATGTCGGTCATTAAGAGACTCTACGCCACCAATGTTCCTGCCAAGTTGCGCGATACTATAGAAGCGGAAGAAAGTGTGCGCGACATTCCCCCTGCCCCTACCGGTGGTGCCGTGGACGGAGAAGTCAGCATCAAGACAACCATCGATATCTACCCGCCTTTCATTGTCGGTGCGGTAGTGGGAAATAGCGGAGTCTCTTTGAGTTCCAAGCACTCGGTGGCGATCACCTATGTGATGCCACCGAGCGGACCCTAGTGCCGGCAAGGGACTTTCAATTTAAGTTCTAACGACGACGCCTTTGCGCGGCCAGAGCTGTCTCCAGAGACAGGGTCGGATCTTCGGCCGAGAGCTTGCTAAGATAGCTGTTGTAGTAGCTACCACCCAGTAGCAGTCCGCCCAGTGTGACAAGCAAGAGACTGGAGTAAAGCAGACTCTTATCGCTTTGCAGCACAGCCGGATCCATGACCGAGTTTTCCGGGTTGGTTCTTTCATAACGAATACTTACAGGCTTGTATCGGTCCTGAGACATGAGTTCCATGTCGGCTTCCATCTGTTCCAGGAAGTTAGCACTGGGCTTACCGCCGGCAACAGCCTCGGCTCTAGCCTTTTCCATGCGCTCAAGCAAGTCGTCGGTCTTGACCGGCAGAACCTCCGGCGGATGGAAGGTAAAGCCGCGCACAAAGCTGATACAAGGTCCGGCGGTTACCTCTCTGGTGTACTCTCGGTTATCTACTTTGTAGGAGTATTTAGCATATGGACAGACTATCGGCAGAAAGCGTCCAATCACGGCAATACCCACTGGGCGATTGTCGATGGTAATGAGTTTACCGTCCACGGTGGGCCAGGAAGCAGATTTTGCCACACTCTGTCCGTCAAAAAGATAAGCTCCATAACCAATCAAACCGATGAGCAAAACACAACCGAAGAGCAGCCTGACGCCTGCATCTCCAACGCTGAAGTGAATGTCGCTGGCCGTCTGCGTGTAATTCTTACCGTACATGGTGAACTCCTTTCCGGCACCTGGTCGACAAAAGATAGAGGACCATCAGACCCAAGTGTGCCTGTAGAAAAATGGCTTAGTAATTTGATGAGAACTTAGATGAAGAGGAAAAGGAAGGAACGCGGAACCTTCAATTCCGGAGAAGATAGAAACGCTTGTGCAAACTTGAATACCTTGAATGTTGCCATAATAGCGGGTGATTTCGCACCCGCTTGACAATTTAAGAACGGCTTAAGATTCTGGCTGACTGAGATCGCAGGCGCTCCCCTAAATGTAGAGCACCTTCTTATTGCCGTCGGGCTCCGAATAGAGAAAGAGAGTCAAGTTCGAGCTATAAGCACCGTCCTCGACACCTTCCGGAGCCACTTGCATACCGAGCGAAACAAGGTGGTTGGTAATATCGTTGAAAGTCTCTGCCGGCAGTCTTACCTGCACAATGGGATTCTTATTCAAGTAAGTATCGAGGGCCAGGCGCAAAATGGCATTGGCGGCAGCTTTATTCTCTCCCTCTGTGGAACTGCCGTTCATATGGCTGACGCGAATGGCCACACCTTCCCCCTGGGGCAGGTCGAATTTGCGCTGCTTCTCCATCCCGAGAGCCTTACCGCCGTTGTACCAGAGGAACTCGTAAGCTGTTTTAGTATCGGCGTCCTTGGCCGGATGATACTCCACCAGCACCTTTTCAATTTTCTTGAGGGTCGAACCCTGATATTCAAACTGCCGTGTCAGGGGCTTAGTCTTCAGTTCCAGCACCCAGTCGTAGGGATAAGAGACCATTCCGTCTGCGAAGGCGGGAGCGAGGCTGGTCATGGCCCCAAGCAATGTAGACGCTATGATCAATGCTCTTGCCTGAAATTTCACTGGACTGTACCTCGAAAATTTTTCTACTATCAATCAGATAACCGTCTAAAAGGTTGACTGGAGCCTCTGACAAGGATCTAAAACAGACAAAGCGCAGGAATTAGGACCGACTCTCTCAATAAGAAAGAGAGAAAATGACAGAAGAGGAGCCTTTTGAGCTCCTCTTCCTTCCCTCACGTTATCAGGTAAACTAATCTAGAGACCGAAGGTAGCCAGGTCTACAGCTTTCTTAGCATCGGGCATACCCCAGCCGAAGTAGGGGTTCCAACCAGGAGTAGAGTTGACACAGCTTGCTTTCAAGATACCTTCTACAGCAACGTTGGGCAGAGCCGGGTTCTTACTCAAGATGAGGGAAGCTACGGCAGCCACAATCGGGCAGGAGAAGGAAGTACCATTGACGGTGGCATCCAGTCCATCGATGTCGGTAACAACGATGCCTTTACCAGGGGCGGTGAAGTCTACGATGGTTCCGTAGTTGGAGAAATCAGCCAGGTTACCGGAAGAATCTATGGCGGAAACCATGTTGATGTAGGGGCAATTGGGCGTACCGTCGAAGATGGCGTCATTACCGGCAGAAAGGAAGATCAGACCCTGTCTGGCGTAATAGTATTCCATGAAGATCTTGTGCAGGGGTCCGTGAATGACCGGGTTGTGGAAGCCATAGTAGGGACCGCCGTAGCTGAGGTTGACGATTCTGGCGCCCGAGGTGAAGACTTTGAACATGGCGCAGGCTACGGAGAGGTCATCGGTCATAGCGGTGCTGCCTTTGGCGGCATCGGCAATACGAATCGGATAAACAGTGGAACTGGGAGCGATACCGGCAGTAACCTGGCTGTTGTTCATGGCTGCCACCGCCGCCGATGCCACCCAGGTACCATGACCATTCTGGTCGGTATTAGCTCCGGAAGAGGCTTCTGCCGCAATGGCACCGGCCAGGTCGGTAACGCCGGGGAGAGAGCCCGAGGCCATGAGAATGCCGCCCAGGGCTTTAGCAGCCGGTGTATTGGCGTCAAAACCTTTCTCTACTTTACCGTTCAGGTCTGCCACACTGGCCTGGCAACCGGAATCCAGCACGGCAATCTTGGCGCCGCCCTGCCCTTTATCCCAGGCTTTGGGACAGTTCATGGCAGTCAAATGCCAACTTGAAGAAAATTTGGGATCGTTGGGAACTACGTTGGCAGCGAATCTATAGTTGCGACCGACAGCGGTGAAGTGTTTCTTGTCGGCGGTAAGTTTCTTCTCTGTCTCGGCGAATTTGCCTTTCTCGCATTTGACCACAAGCATCTTCAGGCGTCCATCTCCGAGGGTGGCAACTACCGTGCCGTGTACGTCGGAGAGAGCATCTTTGACTTCATCGTTGTCGGCCTTCATGTCAGGCGTGATAAGAAGAATGTCTTCCTGCCAGGTGACTTTCGGCACATTCGGTCTGGTAAGTGGTCTGTTTGTAGGACTTTTCAGCTTCATCTCGGCACTGAGAGCAGGCGCCTGCGTAGCTCCCAGAAGCATCAAGCAAGATAGAGCCGTAGCAAATAGTCGTTTGCCTTTTGTTTGGTTGCTACTCATTTGTTTAACACTCCTTAGTTTCTAGGGTTTCCCCTCACATGGAGCATCAACAGCAGACTGCAAATTTTTAGAGAGCCGGAAGCAAAATTTCTCAAAAGAGCCGCAAATCGCTCACGTATATAGATTACCGTGAGCAGGATTCTGAGACGCCTTTAAGTTTGGGGCGCCTGCATGTCCTTGAACATAACAATAGGATAGTTGTTACGCTGTGCCACCATCTTGGCGGCCTTGGCGGCAGAAACCAACAGTCCCATGTCCCGACAATCATCGGGCATGGAGGCAATACCGAAAGCCATGGCCAGACTATCTACACCAGGTAAAAGAGCTGAGGCTCGTACTGTTTCCAAAATACGATGGGCCAGCATGGCGGCAGCCGGTCCTTCGGTGCTGGGCAGAAGCAAAGCATAGCTGAGGGTTTCGAAGTGAGCCAATATATCAAGAGAACGAATTACGGTATTGATGCGGCGGGCCGCTTCCTTACAAGCAGGGATGGAGAGCGGCTCCAACTTGTTGGGCAAAAGCATGCGCATCTCGAAGATGACGAGAGTACAAGGCGTACCGTACTGCTGAAAGCGCTGCGCTTCTTGATCTAGGAAATAGTGAAATGAGGGAAATGACATGATGCCGGAGTCAGGTCTCGACAAAAGAGTGCGCACGCGCTCTACAGCGGCACTATCAATAGAGACCGATTCCAGAAAAGCAGTTTTATCAACGCGCGTAGGCTTTCTAGATATGGTGATGAGGTCGCAGTTAACCAGATTGAAGGTGATGGAAACCCAATCCTTCTTGACCATAGGACGCTTGCGCAGCAGATCGAAGAGGGTGGAACAACCATCCAACTGCAAGTAAAAAGCTTTCTGCTCATCAGGCGGCACAGGTGCTCCCTGAGCCACTTTCGCATCGAACTCGGCTTCCGACAAATTGGGAAACTTCTTATCGAGATAAGACTCCATGGTAAGACCACGGCTGAGCAAATACTTGCTTTGATCCAAGAGGGTGATGCCTTCCATGAGAACGGCATCCAGTCTGCGTTGAATCGTGCGTTGCTCGGTCTTCTCATCGCGATAGAAGTAGAACTTGCCCTTCTCCCAGGTCACCAGTTCCATCAAAGCCTGATCGCCGACCACGTCCACAGCCAGAGCGTGAACGAGATTGCCGTCCTGGAAGTACAGTTCCGATGCCGCCTGTCCGGTATCAACAAACAACCTACCGGTCATCTTACTCATGGTAATGGACTGGAGAAGGTTCGGCACGGACATGTCGGTCAAGTCACCTTCCATGGTGGCATCACGACTGCTCTTGCTGGCGCTCACCACCGGATAACGGGTACCGGACGTGGCTTGCAAGCCGAGCAAAGAGGTACTGTAGGAACTGGGGGTGTTGGCCACGAACTTGGAAATAGCTCCGCCACCCACGGAATTATCGGACACCGCCGACACTTCGCCGGTACATTCGGCCATCACGAGGCTATGAATCAAAACCGGGTCACCGGAAGCATAACGCCAGATATCGCGCATCTGCCGGAAGGTGCCCTCGCTGAACTGCCAGATCGGATCGCCCTGCTGGGGCTGATAAATAACGGAAAGAATCATGGAGATGTCGGCTTCGAGCTTCGGCCAGGTGATTTCCACCATGCGCCCGGCTGCATCACGGGCCTTCTCCATAGCCTCAGAAAGGCAGGCCACATCCGGCATCCTCGACAGGGGGTCGAGTCTGATGGGCGGAGCTGGCTGTTCCTTCTTTGGTCGATACATCTATGCCGGGTGAGAACCCTCTGCCTTTCGCAAACGCTGCCTTGACAACCTTTCGTTTTTAATTGACGCCAAACCTTTACTAAACTTACCCTGGAGACCAGCCGGTCAATCACTAAAGTACTAAGCATACGGCAATTAACGACGCGGGGAGCAAGCAAAGACTATCTTCAGAAATTTTAAGCGCTCTCTTCCAGGCTCTAAGGCTCTTTCAAGCAAGAAAGGGGCCTTTAATTTAGCGTTAAAGCTTGCTGCCCGGGGGTTAAAAGCCTGAACCATGAGGCATAGGGTCATATGACCGCCAAAGTCAAAAAACAAAGGACATATCGAAAGTCGCCTGAGCAATCGACCAGACCGAAGGTCAAACGCAAGAGCGAAAAACCCCAAGGGCAATTATGGGCAAAAACGATAAAGACAAAAAGCCGGCAAAACGTTCAGACAAGCTTGCGGAAATTGAAAAGCTCCTCAAGAACTACCGCGTCGAAAGCGGCAAAAACTTTCGCCTGAAAGACTTTGATGCCGGCTCCACCGCCGGCTACCCCCAGAAGCGCAAAGAAGAAGGCAAGGAAGAAGCAGACACCATCCTGTCCAGGGGCGTGGAGTGGCTGGCTGAACTGCAAGACCGCCTGTATGCACAAGACCGTTATGCTCTACTTTGCATCTTCCAGGCCATGGATGCAGCCGGCAAGGACGGCACTATCAAGCATGTGATGTCCGGGGTCAATCCCCAGGGATGTCAGGTCTATTCCTTCAAGCAGCCGTCCTTCGAAGAACTCGACCACGATTTCATGTGGCGCTATCAGCGGTGCCTACCGGAGAGAGGTAGAATAGGCATTTTCAATCGTTCCTACTATGAAGAAGTGCTGGTGGTGCGAGTGCATAATGAAATTCTCGCCGCCCATAAGCTGCCGGAAAAGCTCAAAACCAAAGCCATCTGGGACGAACGCCTGGAAGATATGGCCGCATTTGAGAAATATCTGTCCCGCAACGGTATCATGGTACTCAAGTTTTTCCTAAACGTAAGCAAAGCAGAACAAAAGAAGCGATTCCTGGCACGCATAGACATACCGAAGAAAAACTGGAAGTTTTCCAGCGCCGACGTAATTGAGCGAGGTTACTGGAATGACTATCAAAAGGCTTATGAGGAGGCAATCAAAGCTACCGCAAGTAAGGAGGCCCCCTGGTACATCATTCCGGCTGATAACAAATGGTTCACAAGACTGGCAGTGATTGCAGCCATAGTGCACAAACTGGAAAGCCTGGATCTTCAGTATCCGGAAGTGGACAAGAAACAGAAAGCGGAACTGGAAAAAGCCAAAACGCTTTTACTCTCAGAAAAATAGATTCTCAAGGAGAAGGAAGTAGATGTTCGATCGTCTCATTAACATCATCAAAGCCATGTTCAATGCCGGTGTAAGCAAAATGGAAACACCGGAGATTCTAGCCGAGCAGGCTCAGATGGAATTAGAATCAGGAGTCAAGAAGGTACAAGAGGCGCTCACAGCATCAATTACCAACGAAAAGATGCTCGATCAACAGATCAAAAAGACTGAAGAAGAGAGACTCAACTGGGAGCGCCGGGCGGCGGTTGCCGTAGGGCAAAATAACGACGAAGTAGCCCGGCAGTGTATTCAAAAGAAGGTGGATCTGACCCAGCACAAAGAAAGCCTGACCAGTCAGTTGGAAGAACAAAAGAAAACTACAGCAGAATTAAAGCGCCGCTACAGTGAAATGGAATTACAACTGAAAGACTTCCAGCGCAAGAAGGCAGCCATGACGGCTCGGGCCAAAGGCTCAGAGGCCATGGCCAAAGCCAATGAAATTGCCGCCGGTACGAGCACTTCCAGCATGGATAAGTGGGAAGAGAAGATAAAGGCCAAAGAAATCAAAAACGAAGCTTTGCTTGAAATGCGCGGTGTGACTGCAGCCATTGAGCAAGTCAAGGAAATGGATAAAGCCGGACAGATTGATGATGAACTAGCCCTGCTCAAGGCTCAGGTAGCAAACAAAGGCAGCGCCGCCGGCACAAGCCCCAAACTGATTGTACAAAATCCGGACGAAGACGCCGTAGACGCCGAAGTTGTAGACGAAAACGTACCTATGCTTCTGGACAACCCCAATAAAGAAGGCAAGTAGCTTACTTGCTCTGGGCTGAAGTCGTTTTGCCGCCGGAGTATTCACCGAGGGTGAAGAGATAAGCGACAATCTTTTTGGCATCGCTCAGCCCAATAGCCTGGTGCGGCATCAGGCTCATGGGTTTGCCGCTCCTCGGATCTTTCAAGGGTTCTTTCAAGGGTTCTTGCAAGGAGACTTGCGAGGGATCTTTGTGGGACTCACCCTTGGCGCCTTCGGCATACTGAAACAACTCCGGAAAGTTACGCACTTGCTCCTCAGGATTGAGCAAGCGCGCCGTCAGCCACTCACTTCCCCGATGGGCGCCGATGGCGTCCAAAGCAGGTCCCAGGCTGCCGCCTTTACCGGCCACGGTATGGCAGCCGGCGCACTGATACTTGGCATAAAGCTTAGCCCCTTCAGCACTGGCTTTGGATGGTGCGGCAGGCTGATAGCTGTCTACAGGCAGGGTAAGCAAGTAGTCGACGAGTTTCTTGAGCTCATCTTGCTTGAGCTTGAAGGCCGGCATCTTCACAACGGCCGGGCGTCCTTCGCCGGCTTTGACGGCAGGTGCCGGAACGGCCATGCCCTCGATGCGGGCGGTCAATTCGGCTCGACTGAGCCTGGCGCCCACGCCATCAAGGGGCGGTCCCAGATGGCCGCCAAAGCCCTGTACTTCATGGCAGGCCAGACAATTATTGGCTTTGAAGAGCAAGTAACCGGCCTTACTGGAAGCAGTAGCACCGGCCGGCTTAAATGGCTCAAGTTTAGGTTTACTACCGCTTTCCCTGGGGGCGTGTGAAGCCACAAGCACGCCCTTTTCCGGCTCAGGCAGGGTAAGCAGATAGCGAGCGATCATTCGTGCCGCCGCCGGATCAACATGAATGTGGCTCATGCTGCGGCTTTCAATCAAACCAACCCGACGCTTGTTACTGATCCTGTCAATAATATTCTGTTCGTTGCGGTAAGCCCCAATTCCGGCAAACATGGGAGCAGAACTACCACCGGTCAGGCGGCCTTCCTCTAAAACAGCATGGCAACTGAGGCAACCGCCGGCGAGCACCTGTTTCCTACCGGCCTCGGAGTCTAAAGTAGCGGGCGCCGGTTTGTAAGAACGAGGCGGTATGAGCACATAGCCAGGCAGATTTTCAAAATCGCTGGGGGGCGCAGGCAGTGCCCGACCGGCTTCAATAGTAAAAACACCGGCAGCAAGGGCAAGCGTGAAAAGAATGCCGTTTCGAATAGAAGACTTGTGCAATTTAAACCCCGATGCGTCCATGAATTAGTGCCGACAAAGCCGAAAAATAGAAATGGTTCCAGGCAATTCGTGCCATAGGATCTTGCCATAGAAAACACTAGCTTAAACAATGGCTCCAGTTAAAGCACCTCCCTTGTAAAAAAACATAGCGGCACCTCCCGGTGGTATCCTTTTGGCTCACAAGCCATCCAGGGCAGACTGCCGGCCCCTCAAACTCCGCAACAAGGAAACTTTCGTCACCATGCTCAGGCTCAAACGCCCATTACTTTCCAGCTCACCAGCATTGAACCGGCTAACACTGGCCGCCTTGCTAGCCTCAGCCCTGGCTACTCCCAGTGGCGCCCTTGAAGTCACCGCCGCTTCAGAACCGCTCCATCATGAAGGTTTTCATAAAGACTTTTCCAACGCTCACCGATGGTCCCACAAGTTCGACGATAAGAAACGCGATAGCTGGCAAATGCCCGATCAGCTACTGAAAGCCCTCAACCTCTCCGTCCATGAGACAGTAGCAGACCTGGGCGCCGGTACCGGCTACTTTTCCTGGCGCCTGGCCAAACTTTTACCGGAAGGCAAAGTTTATGCGGCCGACAGCGAAAAAGACATGGTCAAATATCTCACCACCCTGGCTAGAAAGCGCAAACTGGCCAACTTGCGGGCGCTATCCGTAGATAGTCATACCCCCAGCTTCCCAGAGAAGCTGGACCTGATCCTGGTAGTAAACACCTATCATCACATCGACTATCGACCTGAGTATTTCAGCAAACTGAAGAGCTATCTGAACAAAGACGGCAAAATAGTCATAATAGACTTTAAGAAAGACGCTCAGATAACCGATGGTCCACCCCAAAACATGCGCATAGACTCTAGGCAAACCGAAAGCGAAATGCAGCAAGCAGGCTATAAGCTTAAGTCCAGTCTGGATTTCCTTCCCAGGCAATACGCTTTGATCTTCCAGGAGGACGGCGCAAAATGAAAATACTGGCGGCCATAGATCACAGTGAGCAAAGCGAAACACTGCTTACCACAGTAAAGAGCATGAGTTGGTCGGAAGGCACTGAAATCAATCTTTTCACGTCCATCAGGGGACCAAAACCGAAAGAAGGGAGACCGCTGCACAAGGAAGAACAGCTCGTCATCGACCTTCTCGGGGAGAAAGCCCAGCGCCTGCAAAATCTTCTGCCCCACTGCCGCATCTTTTATGATATCGCCCATGGTGAGCCCAAAGAAACAATAATTAAGATAGCCCGCCGTTGGTCGGCCAACCTGATCATTCTGGGTACACGCGGACACAGGGGGCTGGAGTTATTGCTCACCGGTTCGGTGTCTCAACACGTCATGCTTCACGCAGGCTGCCCAGTCATGATTCTCAAGCCGCACCTGAAAGATCTAGCGCAGGAATTGAACGACGGCTTCGAAAGCGTACTGATACCGGTAGACGGCAGTATCTTCAGCAGAGCCGCCGTTAAGTGGTTAGCCAACCTGGGCTTTGCCAGGAACACTCGCTTCAAACTTGTGACAGCCGTGAAAGAAGTTTCCGAGACAATGCTCAGTAAGGCAGACTTCGCCTCGGTGCACTTGAGCACCCTGGCCCAGGTAGAACTGCAAGAGATGGCGCAGCCTCTTATCGAAGCCTTTGGTCGAGAAAATGTCACCACCCAGGTGCATGACGGCAACCCTGATGACGTCATTATGGCGGTAGCTGAAAGTTGGCAGGCCGACCTGATAGTACTGGGCTCTCACGGCAAAACCGGCCTGACCAGACTGCTGCTGGGCAGTGTCTCGCAGTCAATCGCCGGTCGTGCACCATGCTCGGTGGCTATCGCCAAAGGTGTGCTTTCACAGGCCGAATACGAGGCTCTTGAAAAAGAGATGGAACAACCCAATAGTAAAGACGAAGGCTACGGCGACTACCGTCCCCACGTGCCTCCTTACATTGGAATGGGCTAAGTCTCTAAAATTTTCCAAGACCGCTTATTAATTCGCTCATACCGGCGTTTTCGATAACCGTCTCGTAATTCACGCGGCAATCATCCGGCAAATTACTCTCTATTCTGTGGCGCCTTGCTTCGGAAAGTCCGTCTTTAGACAACAAGAGTATTCGCAAATGAGACCGCTTCAAAGCCGGCAGCAGTCGCTCAACCTGAGAGTCGCTCAATTCGTTGGCAGAAAGATCCAGATAACTCAAATTACTCAAGCTATCAAGCAGAGCCGGCAGACTGTCCGGGTTGATCTTGGTACCATGCAAGGTAAGGCGGCGCAGTTTCTTCAAACCTTTCAATAGTTCCACATCGCTAGCGGCAATACTGATATCGCTAATGTCGAGTGCCTCAATCACTGAAGTCTTACGCAGTTCCCTCAGCACCGCCGGCAAACCAGGCAGAGAATCCATGTATAACGTCTTGAGATTCCTGAGATTGGGCAAGCTCTCCAGATGAGAAATAAGCGTATGACTGACATCTAGAAACTGCAACTGGTCAAACTTGGCGATAGTAGTAAGAGATGCATCGGAAAGGCGAGTAAAGTGACAATTGAGATACTTGAGGTCTTTAAGATGATCGCTGTACCGCAAATTATCGTCATCTAGAAGTTCGTTGCCGGCGGCATAAATCCCCTCCAGTTGCCCCGAGGAAAAGCGCCTGAGATAGCGCGGCTTATTCAGGCAGGCGGCGGAAGGATGAAAAACAAGGGGGCTCTGCCCCGGAAAGGTCAGCTCGCCCTGGGCCTTCATTAAGAAGTTGGCGTCATCGGCAGCCCGCAATATGCCAAGGCAGACCGTGCGCGGGAAGGCAAAATGTCTGAGATTCCCACTTCCCTCCATGAATGGCTTGAGGTCTTCCATTTCCTGAATATCAAGCTCATTTCGCTCCAGCGCAGCGGTGCTATCCACAAGTGCTGCCACAGAGCTATCGACCTTCTGCCTGCGACTTTCAGCCCTTGCTCCTTCAAAGCATTGCAGGGAAAACCAGAGGCTTAGCAAAACGGACGTGCTGCCAAGCACACAGAGAAATGCCACAAGCCAGCCGGTAAAGACTTTCTCTTCGGCAATGGTCTCAGGTTCTATTGGCTCCTCAGGCTCGGGCTCGGACCCGATCAAAGAAAGATCCAACAGAACTTCGTCCATGTCTCTATAGCGCTCTTCCCGACGCACCGAGAGCAAGAACTGAAGAATCTGATTAAGCTTATGGAGAGTATCTGCATCAACAGGCTCCCGCAGCTGCTCCTGCCGCAAGACCGGTCTTGCTCCATTCGTATGCATGTAGCAGGTGGCAAGTGGGTTCGAGCCCATAAAAGGCGGCACACCGGTGAGGCAAGCATAGAGCAAACAGCCAAGCGAATAGACATCAGTGCGCCGGTCCAAGGAGAGACCTTCACACTGCTCTGGGCTCATATATAAAGGACTACCGAAACAACGCTCCTGCCCGGTGGCATTCTGACTGCACTGTACCAGGCCAAAATCCAGAAGTTTGACCCGGGGGCAAGCGCCGCGAAAATCTACCATGACATTGGCCGGCTTGATATCCCGATGCACAAAGCCCCTACCGTGGGCATAACCCAGCCCCCGGCAAAGACAGTGCATAAGATTCAAAGTCTGCTCAATTGTAAGCGGTCCGTTCAATAAAAGCCAATCTTCGAGGCACAGACCATCCACAAGTTCCATAACATAGAAAGATACGCCGGCATCGGTAAGACCGAAGTTGTGAATTTTGACGATGTTCTCATGCTCCAGGCGAGCGATAGAACGAGCCTCAGCCAGGAAGCGGCGAGAGGCCTCCGCCCCGGCCAGATAGGCAGGTAACACCTTCATGGCAAAGGTCTTCAACAAATAGATATGCTCGACCAGGTAGACATTACCCATGCCGCCTCTGGCAATCAAGCTCAGCACCCGGTAAGTACCGGCCACAACCTGCCCGGCAGCTAATTCTTCACTGCTTGAACCTGAAAAAATATCGCAGGCCGCATCAACGGTCATAGGACCAAACCGCCTTAAGAAAATGAATTTAGTAACGGGCTCAATGGTAAAGGCGGCCCAGTGAAAGTGTCGTGAAAGTGCTAAAGGAGGCGAGCTGGCATTGGAGACGGCGCCTCAACTAAGACAGGAAGCTTTAGCGGCCGTTAGAGGCAAGCCAATCTTGAAGTATTTCATTTATAAGTAAATGCTGTGATTGCTTACGCTCTCTCTGTAATGCGGCAAGCTGCGCTTGCAATCGGGGTGAAAGGAGCAGCTCGATTAAAATAGTGTCCTGCTCTTCTTCCCATTCACTCAATGAGAAATTAACTTCCGCCAGGCAGGCTCCCGCCTCCGCCCGAAGGGCAGACCACAGAGGCTCTTCTTCAATCAGAACTTCATTCGGGAAGTCGTCTGGTTGCCATTGAGGACTTTCGGCAAGAAGCGTCTCGATGCGGCTCAGGCAAAGCGCTACGCGGGCGCGCTCATCAGCATTGAGCCCCGGTAAGAAGGGTTCGCCCTGGGCGGCAATTCTGTCCCTCAAGGCAAGCACGTCTTCGATAATCTCAGTGGGCAGTAAATAGAAATTCTTAGTGCCGTTCACAATCAGCCGACGCTGCAGGGTTTGTGAAGCCAGTCTGGCAAGCGCCTGTAGAGAGTAATTGTTATTGTTCATTCTCAACTCCTCGGCCCAGCCTTCGTGCACATATTTCGGTTCCGGCGCCTGGCAGATACAGGCAATCGATGGGCACCTCCCATCAGAGTCTCCTGGCCCAGAAGCATCACTTCTGATAGAACTCAGGCCAATCACTGTCATCGTAAACAGCTTTTGTAACAGTACCATTGCTGTCTAAACTCAGGACGAATATACCCTTACTACTTTCAGTGGGAATACAATAAACAAGCATTGTGTCGTTCTCAAAGTCCGGCGCACCCAGAAGGGCTACTACACCTTTGTTGCTCCGTCCGCGTAAACTGCATTTGTCCATAACGTAAGATAGCATTTTGCTTCTTTTATTCGCTTCAGCTATCCACACCTCTTTCTTGAACGACGGCGTTGGTCGCATGGCGACAAATAGCAAAGTCGCAACAAGAAGCACACTGCCTGTCAGTACCAGCTTTACTTTTCGCATTTGCAGTTACCAGCCAAGTCTACACATTCTCTTGTACCACCTGCCGAGTACAATGACTCTAAACAGACTTAGCCGAGCTATAGCTCAAAACCCTGCGGCACCATTTTTCTAATAATTTCCCACCATCCAGAATGGTCATCCACATCTAGAGCTGCCTGCAAGAGTTCCGGAGTTGGGCTTGTAAATTCAATGTAAGCATCAAACTCATCATACTCGTGCAAGCAGTCAACTGGAAAGGAAACATGCTTGCACTCTTTGTATGCCGATTCGCTGGGCTTCCGAATAAACTCTTCTATAAGTTTATCGTAAATAGTCTCTAGTGTAGAAGCGGAAACTGCTTCGCCTGTGCCGGTGACACCAAAGGAATTAACATCCATAAAACGAACCAGTTTGCAAAGGTCTCTGGGCTTGCTCCTGAGCTTAGCCAGTATTCCTCTTAAGCGATGCTGCCCTGCCTTGTCTAGTTTATGCATATCCCTTTCCAGTAACTCCGCCAACCGGGGAACCACTTTGCTTTGCAGCAATACATCTTGAATTGCTTTCTCTCTGCCATAAATACTCCCGGCATGCCGGCTCATAACCGAAAGCATCCGCAAGTCATTCTTTCGAACTGCGCTATAGTCTCTTTCGTAAGAGCGCAGAATTTCACTCTTAAGTTTGGCGAGCAACTCTCTTGCAAAACGATTGTCCCGCAGAGACAAGAATCGAACCGACTCCTTGAGATCCGGTTCCAAAAGTAGCAAACTGGGTAGGGAATGGGCTTTGAGCCCGAGACTCTCCTTAATTGCAGCAGCAGCCTTGTTCATCTCATGGTGGTATGCCGACCACTTGCGCTGCGAACTTGTAGGCTCTTGCTGCAGGACAGGCCAGTCTGGACATACAGCAGGCACCGACATGTATGCAAATGCTACGCAAGCTGGACCAACCGATGCATCAACATCACGAGCGAAACTCTTGTAGATCTTGAGCAGGCGTTCATCATAAGAAGTAGAGATAAGAAACAGCAAGATCTGGCAACCATCACGAATTGATGCTTCCCTTCTTTTGAGTAATTCTAGACCGGAGTTGTGACTGATCATCGAGTCTGGCTGTTGGACCTATTGCTTCCATCCGGTGGTGCATTATGGCACTTTTTTTTCAGACCGAAGACAGTTCTTACTATAGTGCAATTTCGGGTGAGATGCCACATCTCACTGAAAGGCGACCATCTTGTACTCCAAAAGTTCTTCCTCTATCAAGTATGTTTCTTGGTAGCAATTAAGACAAAAGAGGACAGGGATCGATCAGAAGGCACAGTAAACGCATGAACTGGAGACCTGGTGTATCATGAAGCTCTAGTGGCTTCGACCCGGTGCAAAGGCAACTCCGCTGAAAAGATTCTTTCTAACATTATCCAGATTCCTGCTGTGCCTATTGGCTGGCTTTGCAACGCTGAGCGTTTTCAGGCTCAGCTTTGTTTACGAACCACTGAACGATGTAGGTTCGCTACTCTTGTTTTTGCTACCGTGTAGCGGCTTCGTGGAAGCATTTTACCGAAAAGAAAGTCTAGGCAGAACAGCACTGCTTGTATTGACTGGAGCAACAGGATTTCTGAGTACCTCTATTCTATTATTCTCACTCTTGTATTACGGGGAATTTGAATACCTGCTCCAGGGCAAAGAACCTCCAGAAGGTCCGCAGTCTGAGATACTGCAGGAAGTAAATCCATCTGGTCAGTCACACAAAATAGTACTAATGTCAAAATGTTTCATGGAAATACTTGATCCATCTTACCGCTGGTCTATTGATCTATACTTCATTCGCCGGTATGGTTCATTCCTTCAAGAGAAGAAACTTGTATGCACTGTTCGCCCGGCTACCGATGGCAAGCTAAGGATCTCCGAAGATCAAGGAACAGTAGACCTTACTGTAACTCCATGCGCTGGTTACGGGAGCAACAATTTAGGATTTGATTTTCCGACAAGCTGGAACAGCGTAAGATACAAGGAGTTGGTTCTTACCAAAGCAGAATAAGACACAATTGATTCAAGCTGGCAGTTGACTATTGCGAGGCTCCCACTCTACCACTCGTGGCTCCGATGCCGAGAACGGATATCTTTGGCACAAGATGAAGAGTTCAAGCGAAGACAGATCAAATGCGAATCCTACTCTTACTTATTCTTTCTATTGTATTTCCATCTGCTGGTGCTTTAGGGCAGAATGCCGATATCTCCAAATTCTTTCAATACAGGGTGAGCAAAAGCGTCCGTGTTGACAAACCAGTGATTCCAAAGTCCGTAAGCAACAAAAGAAACGTACGATACAGAACTGTCACCGCGGTCTGAGAAGGGCTCTTTGAAAATACGAAACCACCAGGTTCTTACTATCGCATCGTGCTTGGCGCTTACCGTCATGACTCAGGCTGGTTGCAGAACTTTCACGAAGAGCGAGAAACTCGATGTGCGAGCAGAAGTGGTGCCATCTACGGATTGGGGAGTTGACCATTTTGATAATGTAACTTACAAATACAAACGGGTTGGAAAGCTCAATGACTACAAAAGACCACCTCTTGAAAGTATGGTGAATAAAACTCCGGAAAATGCTTCCGGATTCGCTGCGCTAAAGCTTAAAGGCGGAGACTTGCTTGTAAGTGGTGGCATTATCATAAAGACTGAAAACGAAGTTATCACTGGGCGACTTAGCAAAAGCAGCTACTATTTTGAAGAATCCAGTAAGCAATTCAAATCGGCTCCGTCTCTATCATTCGGACGCCTTAATCATTCACTTCTTCAGCTTCTAGACGGGCGAGTCCTTGTATATGGCGGTTATGGAAGTGGTAACGTAGGCGCTCCGGAAACGCATATCGAAATTCTGGACCTGAAGAAAAAGTCTTCGACAGTCCTTCCCTCCAGAAGCCAGGGTGCAAATGATGCAACGCTTAAGGAAATTAGCCCAGGCAAGGTAATAGCAATAGGTGGAAAAAAGGCACCGGGCGACGACAATAATACTGACTCCTCGATCATAGAATTGATCGACACAAGGAGCGGTCTTTGCAAAAAATTAGGCAGGCTCAATAGAGCAAGAATGTTGCCTTCTGTTTTTCGCCTCGAAAACGGTGACCTGCTGGTTGTAGATGGACTAGTAAGTGATAGCCATGGTCAAACTCTGGGTCCCCTGCCGGCGGAACTAATCAAGAATCCAGAAGGGCAGCTTACTGAGCCCCACAGGGAATGTCGATGACAGACTCGGCGGCCCCAGAGCAAAACGTCGAAACATCCTCAATACACTTCCTTCTGGCGGAAGGCCCATTGGACTAAGACAACCAGCAAAAGCTTAGGAAATGACCACAACTGTGGACGTCGTTATTCGAAGCAGAGCAGTGCTGAGAGAAAGAAAACGTCCACCCCTTGCGAGTTGGTTGCGCTTCGGTTGCGTACCGGTTGCGCGACGTGTTAGAATTGAGGAACCATGAGAGGTTAAGCCTGTGAATCCCTTACGTGCAATCATTTTTGACCCAGACACCTGCCTGGCACAGCGCCAGATCCCAAATATCACCCTTTTTCCAGCCGCAACGGCCGAAGAGCTAAAAGCTTCCGTCAGGGCTGGGGCGGTTGACCTGGTTATGGTTGATATGCACTTACCAGGAACGAATGGTCTCGACTTGGTGTCTGAGTTGCGCATGGCAAGACCTAACATTCCTGTGATTATTCTGACGGCAAAGGAACCAACAGATTTGGACTGGAGGAATGCTGCCACTGCACGATTCCTCCAATTAGTGCAGACTCCGGTAACTGATTCTGAATTGCTATATCATGTGACACGTCTCTTTCCCAAACCGGTGGAATACGGTCGAACCGAACTACATGCAAGTACTGTTGATCAGCTTCGAAACGATCAAGGTAGACTCGATGCTAAGCTGGTGGCTGACTTGTTTGGTTTGACCTTAACTGACGTGGCAGCAAATGTGGGAATTTCACGGCAGGCGTTAACTAAAACACCAGACTCGTTGTCAGTCCAGGGCGCACTCAACCAGTTCGAACGAATTGCACGCAGCCTGCTAACGGTAACCGGTACAGAGAAAGGGCTAAAGACCTGGCTGAATGCGCCGAACAAACGGTTTGATCAACATACACCACTGGAAGTACTAAAGCTAGGCAAAGCCGCACTGCTTGCAGATTGGGTAGACGATGCCCGACTGGGGAGTCCGCAATAAATGCATGATGCACTCGGGATAGCCAGGGCCTGAAAAGGATAGCCCCGGTAAAGTACCCAGAGCGCAATCTATTTCGCTGTGTTGAGATGTCGGCACTGGTTGGCGGAGCCAATAGACGCATCCAACCTCTTTTCGATCTGGGACCAGGGAGATCCGGGCAGCGCTTCACGCCGGTTGGCGGACCGCGAGCCCTTTATGTTGCAGAGGACCCTTACACATCGTATCTTGAGTCGACCGGCATGTTCGATTCGGTAGCCGACCTAGCAGAAAAACTCGCAGATACACAAAGCACCTTGCAGTTTCGTGTGCAGCTAGAAGAAGTTCTAGACCTAACCGTGGCAGACACGATGCTTGAACTTGGTACCAATCAGGAAGAACTGCTAGCCTCGTGGGAATGGCAGATGGCAACAGGTGCTAGAGTTCCAACCCAAGATTTGGGAGCGGCGGCATTCGCCAGTAAGCGCTTTCAGGCAATCCGGTTCACGTCCGCGAAGCGTGCCGACCATGCTAATTTAGTCATTTTCACTGACCGTGTGGTGGCACCGGCATTTGTTGAGTGTACCGACAGCAACTTTCCAGATCGTCTTCCATAAGGACTGTGAACCGCTACCAGATTGTTCAATTCCGCCGACCAAAGTAAGCAATCAATCGCCGAAAACGATTTCTCTGGGTAGGCTGGGGTCATGGAACTTAGCCATGCCGATTTCATCTTGAGCGGCGAACTTATTACCAAGCTTGTGATTGCAATAGGCTTTTGCCAGGTGATAGGCGGAACTGTTGGGATTATCAACCAGCAAGCCCTTGAGCTCCTGGTCGGCTTTGGAATAGTTACCCAACTGAATCAAGACTCTGGCCTTGCGATAATAATATTCCGGCTCATTAAAATGGGCCGCCTGCTGAGCGCAGGCCTCCTGATAGGCCTTGCGCGGATCTTCTTCTTTACCAAAGTAGTCTTTGGTAATCACAAGAACACTTTTCTGGGCATCATCGGCGGAAGGCTTATTGAGAGGTGTGCCGCCCTTCTTGGGCTTAGCGACAAAGGTCGGTGGCCGACCAATCAGAGCCGAGCTATCCGGTTCCAGATCAAGCACCACGGTTTCGGGAATGATGCGGGGCGAGGACGGCAAGGCCGAGATTACCAGATCGTTGCCGGTCCATTTTGAATGTAGAGCAGGAGTTTGCTTGGCGCCGGGATAATCTTCCTTTACCTCGGCGGCTACCAGGTCGGACATTTTCTCGAACACACTGGATATGGTGGCACTGGGATTACTCCTCAAGCCATCAATAAGGTTCTTTGTGAAAACACCATTTTCATATCGTTTCGATTCCCAGGACTGCTCATCAGGCAAACTGGAACAGATGACCAGTTGGCCGGAGCCTTCAGCCAGGGCCTTAGCGTCGAAATTGGCGCTGCGTTTCAAACCTTTGGCATTTTTAGAGATACTACCGCTATGGCAAGCATCCATAACGAGGAGCACCCGGTCTGAGCCGATGCGCTCTTTGATTTGATTGAGGATCTTTTGCATCTCTACACCGGTGGCGTAAAGATCGTCGGGATCGGAATCATAGGCTACCAGGAAATTGCTACCCTGGTTATCCATCTGAGAGGGAGAGCCGTGGGTGGAAAAGAAGATCACCACCAGGTCATCGGGTCGGACCAGGCGCGGCAGACCACGACTGCCCAGTTCAGAAACAATACGTCTCTGGGTGGCAGTTTCGTCTAACAGAATACGCACATGATCCGGCTTAAAATGAGCGTCTTTGACCAGATAGTTGTAAAAGTCGCGGGCATCTTTGGTGGCATACTTAAGTTTGGGAATTTTGCTATCGGCGAAATTGCCTATCCCCACAATCAAAGCCCATTTATCAGCAATCGGTCGATTAACCGCCAGACCGGTCTGACGCTCGCCGCCGGCGTTAACGACTTCGCTACTCTCCTGGGCAAAAACCGGTGCCTGGCATGCCAGAAGAACCAGCATGCTGCAAACCACAGACTTGAGCCGGCCCACCGGAATGCTTCCCTTTTTGCCAACCATGGTAGTTTTCCTCTGGCTCATTTTGCCACATCCACTCTTGTTAATACTGTACCGTCTTGAGATTTGATCTTGATCACCCGCAGGGCTGAATCACATTCCAGATCAGCGGTGCCGCTGCCGTTCACCAGACCAGACCAGGATGATACGAGCACAAACCCGTTCTTACTCTCATTTTCCGTGATGATTCCCTTACTGGTCTCGCCCCAGGCAGGCATCTCGAAGCCGCAGCGGCTGCCCTTTTGCCAGTAATGGTAGTGTAAGCCGTTGGAACCCATGTAATCACCCGCGATATCAGGTACGGAAGCCTTTAGTGTTACCGGCGACGAGCTAATATTAGAGGCGGCCGCTGCCGAATTCAGATTGGCAGATACGACATTTTTCTCGGGCTGATTGAGCACAATTTTGGCAGCTTCCGGCAGGGGGCGCGGTCTGACCGGTGGCACCGCCAGAACCAGTTCCGGCCCGCTCCATTTGCTGGCTTCCAAAACAGGAGTCTGGGTCACCCCCCGTTCTCCCACAACCTGGCGCTGCACGGACTCTTTCAAATGACCGAAGGCTTCCTTCAAGGTAGTCTTCTCGCCGTTGACGGCGAAGGACTCTATCAAAGAGCGGGTGAATACGCCGTTGGCATATTGCTTGGATTCCCAGGAAGACTCGCTTTTTTGGCTGGAACAGATGACCGCATGACCTGTGCCCTGAGCCATCAAGGAGGCGTCCACGCCGCCTACCCGCCGCAAGCCCTTGCTTTCGTCACTGGCGCCGCCGGAATGGCAGGCATCAAGAACGATCAAGACCCTTTTGCTGTGCACCCGTTCTTTGATGGTGGTGGCCAGCCCCTGAATAGAAATGCCGGTTGTGAATAGCTTCTCGGGGTTGGTGTCGTGAACGACGACATAATTAGTGCCACGCAGGTCCATGTCGGAGGAACTGCCGTGGCTGGAGAAATAAATCACGCAAAGGTCCTCTGGCAGAGTCACCCTCGGCAGCCAGCTATCGCCCAATACATCAAGAATCTGCTCTTTTGTAGCCGCTTCATCGGTGAGCAAGAGCACGTGATCCGGGGCGAAGTGACAGGAATTGACCAGGAAGTCGCGAAAATCCCGGGCATCCTTGGCGGAATACTTGAGGTTGAGGGTGGGATTCTTGAACTTACTGATGCCGATAACCACCGCCCATTTGTCCGCCACCGGTCCGGTAGCCGCTTCTTCCTGGGCCTGTACCACCGGACAGAGGCAGGAAAGGGCCAGGCACAGACTCAGAATTATCCTCAGACTCATCAGTTCTAAGCCTCAAGCCTCCGCCGGAGCGCGCAAGTTATCGATGACCGCCAGAATCTTACTGGCCGGGGGCTTACCCTTCTCATAGAAGCAGATGGAACCCTCGGGGGAGACTACCACCACGGTGCGACGATTTAAGCCGATCCAGGCGGTAAAGGCCTTGTACTGCCTGGCCACGGCGCCGCCCGGGTCGGAGAGAATGGGGAAGGTCAGTCGTTTGCGCAGACAATAGTCGCCGGAGCGCGAGGCTGAGGCAGTGTTGACCCCAAAGACTAGGGCATTGCGGGCCAGCAGTTCCTGGGCCGAGAGGCTCATTTCAGCAAGCTGGGCGTTACAGGTGGGGGTGTCATTGGCTGGATAAAAGACCAGCACCACAAAGGCCCCCTTCAGGCTGGAAAGCTTTACTTGCTCACCATTTGTAGCTTCCAGGGCAAAGTCAGGGGCGGTCTCGTTCAGCATTTTTCTTAACTCTAACTCTTCGTCAGGGCAATACTTGCCTTAGTTTTAGGTATGGTTGGTCAGCACGGGAAAGGTGGGACTTTTCCTTCCTGGCATTTTAACCCACCGGAAAGAGAAGTTTCCGGGCTTTCACCTGGGAGCCCCAGGCTGTGAGCAAAATACTCAAACGGGCGCCGGTGCCCTGCATGAAGGCGGCCGAGCCGTCCGCCTTCACCCCTATGGCCAGAAAGTTATTGAATTCATCGATCAAATAATTAAAGAGCAGGCGCTCTTCCACCTCCTGGTGCTCCATGAGCAAATTCAAAAGGGTAAAGAGCCGCACCCGGGGGCGATAAAAGAGTTCCAGCAGTTTCGGGAAATCCTCGCCGCTGGGCTCCTTCTCAAGGAAATCACCGTTCAATAGCTCACAGGGCAGAAGGCTGTCGGTCTGCTCTAACTGCTCTTTGTATAACTTAATAAACTCAAGAGAACGGCGAAAGCGCTCCTGCTCATCGTTCTGAATCATCTGTACATTCATGAGCTTGAGCTGTCTGTAGATGAACAGGAGCACCACCGTGTTGGTCAGAGCCGCAGCCCAGTCAGCAGCAGACCCAGGTTCAATGGACATAAGCGAAACTCACCACCCTTCTCAATGAGGAGCAATTTTAACATCGTGGCAACTGTTACAAAGCAGGCAGCGGGGCGGGGGGCAAACAAAAAGATCACAAACTGGGAATAAACTGTAAGTAGGACAGAGAAGGTGGCAACCATCATGACGGGAAACCCGGAAAATAAAGTTATCCTCGACAATTGGTTCAGTCGCTCGGTCAATGAATTGCGCCGGGACGGCGGAGCCGGTACGAATTCCAGCGCCAGAAACCGCGCTGTTCCGCCGGTCAACAGCCAGAATTCCAAACTCTCAGCCGATCTAAGCCGCAAACGACTGGCCACAATGCACAACATGCAGGCGCTAAAACCGCCCGGTCAGGAGACCCAGACCCGGGCTCCCGAGATTGTGGCCAACACCTTGCTCGACTTCGATACCATGCAAATTTTCATTGCCCAGGCCAGTCAGCGAGCCTTTCTCAGTCAGGTAAACAACAGTACGGTGCCCTTATCTTTTCTGGTGGTAGGTTTCCACGATCTCTTCAGCCTGGCTGGTGTGTTCGGCATGCCGGCCTACGAAGAAGCGCTAGGGTTCGCGTCCAGAGCCATCATTCACATGGGCAAGCCGGAAGAAAAAACGGCCTTGCTCTCCAGTGATAAGTTACTCGTCATGCTCATCGACCGGCCGGAAGAAGAAACCGTCCAACTAGCCGATCGTATCGGCGTGTTTTTCAACAGCCAGCCTTTCTATGCCGGTCCCCAGAGCATCTTTCTGGTACCCAGCATCGGCGGCAGCTTTTACGGTAAAGACGGTCTCACCTGGCAGGAGTTGGTGGTCAAGGCCAATCAAGCGGCAGACTTCGTCATTCAACGCGGCGGCAACAGTTATGCCGGGGCCTCATCCTTAGGCTAAACCCGCAGACCATGCCACATTTCTGTCACAACCTATATCTGTTTCTAAGCTTGGGTAGTAATTAGTATTCTTACCATTGCTGTCATATAGGGGCGGATATATCCTCGGGACCTCCCCCAAAAACAGACAATCCGAGGTCCTTGGATAAATGACTGCTGAGACTGCCGTCAGCGAGGCGAAGCCTGCGCTTGAAGATAAGCCTTTGAATCTGACCCTGCCCAGAGAAGCTCTGCAAGAAGACCTCTCCAGACAGTCCTGGCAGCTCATGGGCGACGCTCAAGGAGCGCAAGGCAAGAGCATCTGGGGCGGCTCAGAGAAATTGAAAGATGCCGGCATAAACTTCAACCAGGAGGAAGGCAAACTCAAGATTGATCTGCAAAACAAGCATGATACCTGGCTGCAATTAGGCGCACTTTCTTATCACCAGAATCGGCAGGCCAATTACAATGAAACAAATTACGGCGTAGGCATCCTGCGGCGCCTCGATGACGAGAGTGCTGTAGCCTTTGGCTATTACCGAAACAGCATTCATAAAGACAGCTTTTACGCAGCCTACCACTACACCCCCTATCAATACGGACCGGTCAAACTAGGTCTGCAAGCCGGTTTGATCTCTGGTTACAAGGCTTTGAAAGGCTTTCCCACACCAATGCTCTTGCCGCTTGCCTCTATTGAAGGTAAGAACGTAGCCGTTGACCTCACCTGCATTCCGCCTCTGGGAGGCGTATCGGCAGTATGTGCGGCACAAATGCGGGTTAAGTTCTGAGGGCAATAGGAAGGTTTACTGAGAATATTGGCTGAGCGAAATCATTTACTCGATCAAGCGCTTCTGCACTGAAAGTTTGGCCCCGGGCAAGTTCTGGAAGTATTCAAGGATATGCTGCTTGTCTTTTTTGCCGAGGCGCAGACCCATGTAGAGAGAAAGCGGAATGATGGTGGCAAGGAAGAGAAACTGAAAGAGTAGAAAGACGGCTTTGCCTGGAGAAGTAAGCTCAGGCAGGAGCGCTATAAGCACCACTAAGAAGGAAATAAAGACCAGCGGTGAGGCAATCTTGATGGAGGTAGGCAGGTCAAAGCTGAACTCCACCAGACAAGTGTTTTCACGACTGCCGGCTTTGACGCGGCCCACTACCTGCGGCGACCAGGAATTTCTTGTGCTGACGCGGGTGGAGCGCAGCTTGAAGCCGTCGGCACTGACCTTGCCGTAGAAGGGTTTGCTGCGCAGCATCAGTCCGAAACCGGAGGTGGTGTCCTCCTTCAGGCGGGCCAAGAGGTCGGCACTGGACATAGAAAGCTCAAGGGAGTACCGGCTCTTACCATAAGGAGCCAAGAAAGTGGCACCATCGGCATCGGCTTTGATTTGACTGGGAAGTTCGGACAATGGCACTCCAACTTTCAAAAGGCTTCAGGGCGGCTTCAAACCTGCTAACTGATAACTATAGCGCAAAGAGGAATCACCTTCGTGGGCGGGATGCATGGAAGCATTGCGGGCGGCTTTCGTGGCTTTAGTGATTATCTCCGCCAGTTGGGGGCGATACTTGAGCCCTTTATCGCTGAGAACCGAACCGGTAAAGTAATTGTCAACCAGGGGCACGATCATATCGGAGACCGTGTGCTTATGCGGTCGAACCGCACTGGTCGGGCTGATATCAACCAGGTTGAAGCGCCTGGCGGCAGAATCGATCAAGATGTTACCGGGTTTGGAGGGGTCGAATTGCAGACCGCGCTTTTCCAACTGCATCATCAGCACAGCCAACTCATCATAGGCTGACTGAGGGAGCGCAGCACTTTCCTGAATACTGCGGGCATAAACCGCCTCGGCGGCCTCTGGGCTCATGGCACGGCGACTTCTGGCATCGGGAGAGCCGGCCGGAAAACCATTTTGCTTCTTCAAGATCAAATAGTCGCCCATTTTTGCCACGGGCTGACCAATATTGGACCCGGGCATGATGTCGTCAACCTTCTCCAGCTCACCCAATACGGGCGTTTTAGTTTTGAATTCAGGCACTTTGACCACAAAGTCATCGCTAAAATCCAGCTTGTAGACGGCACCGTTGCCGCCTCGCCCGAGAAAGTTTTCCGCCTTGACACTGGCAGGCAGCTGCTTGAGCGCCTCCCCCTGCCGGTGCAGACCTTCAAAGCCGGCGCCGATTGCCGAGGGATGCAAACCGGCATGGCCCAGCCTGGAAACACTAAGGAAGCCGGCAGCCCCGGAGCTAAGGTTCAAACCGTAATCGAAAGCACCCCGACCCAGGCGAGACCCCAGAAGTGCCTGACTGCTCTCCAGTTTGCCCGGGTCTTTCCAAACAGCATAAGAGGGAGCGACTGTCTTGCCGGTAAGATCTACCAGCGCCGTGCCGCTCAAAACCTTGCCGCCATTATGGAGGGTGTTCTCGATAAGAGGCTTCACGGTCTGACCAAGCAGATCGGGACGCTTGCTTAAGACTGCCACAGCCGCACCAAGACCGAAGCTAGCCGCCGTCATCAAGGCAGTGTCTCCGGGCTTGGAAAGAGCTTCCTGCCCGGCTGCCTTAAAAGAGTCCGGGGCTTGCTTCAAGGCTCCCCAGAATAGCTCACCTTGATCGACAAGTTTCTCAGAAAGCGAGCGTTGAGCAAGACCAGCTCCCAAAGGAGCATCCGGATGCCCATCTAAAATTTTCTCGCTCATCCTGTAACTCGCGCTGAGAATCTATTTCCTTCCTGCTTTATGCCTCGCAGAAAGTCAGGCGAAACTCAGGATGCCGCCACGAGGGTGAGGGTTTCCAGTTCCCGATTAATGGTGGCAAGCTCGGTGGCGCTCAATTCAATACTGGCGGCCTTGAGGTTCTCAACAGTCTGCGCCGCGTCTCTGGCGCCGACGATGGCGGCAGTGATACCGGGCTGGGCAATGGTCCAGGCTATAACAAGTTGACCTAAAGTGGCGCCATGGTCCTCGGCAATGGGTTTGATGCGCTCCAGAAAAGCATTGGTGCGTTTGATGTTCTCAGGCTGAAAATGGCTCTGCTTGCCCCGATGATCACCGTCCTTGAAGACTGCATCGGGCTTAAACTTGCCGGTCAAAAGCCCCCTTTGCAGCGGGCTGTAGACGAGAAGCGAGATCTTATGCGCCAGGCAATAAGGCACAATATCTTTCTCTATATCGCGCAAAACCATACTGTAGGGCGGCTGATTAGAGGCCACCCGGGTAACTTTGCCGGCGGCGGCGATGTCATCGGCGCAAAAATTGCTGACGCCCACGGCCCGCACTTTACCCTGGGCCACAAGCTCATTCATGGCTTCCATGGTCTCTTCCACAAGGGTGGAAGGGTCGCGCCAGTGGCACTGATACAGATCGATGTAATCGGTGTTCAGGCGCCGCAAACTGGCTTCGCATTCGGCGATGATGCTCTTCTTGCGGGCATTGCGATAAATGTGCCTGGTACCCTGCTCATCGCTCCAATCGAAGAAATGCTCACCCTCAGTGGCATCCCAGCGAAGCCCATACTTAGTGAGAAGCTGCACCTTGTCGCGGCGTCCGCTCACGGCTCTGGCCACTATTTCTTCGGAACGTCCGTAACCGTATACGGCAGCGGTATCGATGGAAGTGGCACCACCATCGATAGAAGCGTGAATGGCCTCGATGGCGTCCTTTTCCTCGGCGCCGCCCCACATCCAGCCACCAATCGCCCAGGCACCGAAGATTATGCTTGAAACCTGGAGATCAGACTCTCCCAATTGACGATATTGCATTTGTTTACCCAAACTTTAGTGACCGAGGTCCCTGAGAAAACTGCAATTATATAGGCATTGCGACAATCTGAGCGAGACGGAAGACCAGGCACCTGAGAACAATTTTCTCTTAGACCTCCAGCCTGGCGCTCAAACCAGGCGATTTGTCAATATAATAACTCCATGCAAATCGTCAACATTTCCGCTTACAAATTCCAGGCCGTAGCAGATCCGGCAAATTGGCAGCCTATCTTCAAAGCCGAGGCTGACCGCCTTGGTTTGAAAGGCACTATCCTGCTTTCCCCGGAGGGAATCAATCTCTTCCTGGCCGCACCGCAAGACACCCTCGATCAGTTCATGACCTTCCTTCGGCAGGATATTTATCTGGGCGACGACTTCGGAAGACAGGCAGTGGTAGGCTATTCCAATCATCAGCCCTTCGGCAAAATGGTGGTCAGATTGGTGAAAGAAATCATCACCATGCGTCACCCCACCATTAATCCTTCCGGTCAAAGGGCACCGGCCGTCAGCCCCGAGAAGCTGAAAGAATGGCTGGATCGCGGTCATGATGATGAAGGACGCCCGGTGGTCATGCTCGACACGCGCAATGCTTTTGAAGTGGCCATAGGAACTTTTGAAAACGCGCAGCATTTCAACATTGAGCGCTTCAGCCAGTTTCCCGATGCCCTCAAAGAGGACCTGGCCAAAGAAAGTGAAAGCGCCCGTTCACTGAAAGAAAAAACAGTGGTCTCCTTTTGCACAGGCGGTATACGCTGCGAGAAAGCAGCCCTTTTCATGCAAGAGCTGCAGTTGCCCCGAGTCTACCAGTTGGACGGCGGCATCCTTAGATATTTCGAGAAAGTGGGCGGCGCGCACTATCAAGGCGAATGCTTTGTCTTTGATGAAAGGGTAGCTCTCGATCCCTCCCTCAAGGAAACGGTCAAGGATTACGAAGGGCGCACCAAGAAAAGTACGGCACAGTGTCAGTTGCCGGGCTAAGGGCAATAGTGAAAAGTATATTGCGGCGGTCCTTGCTTGCCATAGTGTCCGTCTTTGCCATTACAGGCAGTGCCACTGCCGCCGAGGGCCACTGGAAAGAGCGGGCTCTGCCGAAGCTGCAACCCTCCAGAGCGGCAACCGCTCTTTCTTACAAAGACCAACCGGTCGATACGGCCGCCGCCGAAAACCGTGAACCACTGGTGGTGCTGGAAGACTACGGTATTGCCTGCGCCTCGTTCTATGCTCGCCGGGATGGTTTCAATCTCCCTTACGGGCGGGCATTTGCCGGGGCGGAAGCCAGGCCGAGACTGCGACTGGGGCTGGCACGCAAACTGCAGCAAGTAAACGAAAGCCTGAAAGGGCAGGGGCTGGAAGTGCTGGTACTGGACGGCTACCGCCCCGTTGCTCTGCAAGCTCAACTCTTTCAATTTTTCAAAGAACGGGCCGCCAGAGAATACCCCAGAGCCGGCGACGCAATGCTCAAAAGCCTGGCCGGACGCTACTGTTCCAGCGCCGAGCAGTTCCAGAAAAACAATCCTCGCACCTGGCCAACCCATGCTACCGGTGCAGCGGTAGACCTCACCCTGCGGACGATAGTCACTAAAGAACCGCTCTTCATGGGCGGTATCTTCGACGATGACAGTGAACTTTCACATACCACCTACTTTGAGAAACCGGCAAAGCTCTCCGGTTTATCAAGGCAAACGGCCAGGGAAAACAGGCGCATACTCTACTGGGCAATGTTTTCTGCCGGGTTCGAGAACTACCCCTATGAATGGTGGCACTATGACTGCGGTAACCAGATGTGGTTGATGAACAGGAAAAACAGGCTCAGGCAGCAAGGCGAGACGGTCTCTGCGGAAAAGGCCTATTACGGTCTGCCCGACAATATCTAACGAAACCGAGCCGCCAACCAGCTCAAAACCTTGTTCTTGGGCTCCCAGGTGCCTGGCTTCTCTTTTTGTAAAAGCGCCTCGCAGCGGGCCAGTTCGTTAGCAACTTCCGTGGCGCTCTGGTAGCGGGCGTCCCGCTCCTTAGCCAGGCATCGACTTACCACTTTATTGAGTTCGGCATTGACTTCGCTGTCGGCTTTCTTTACTTCCATCTCCGGTATGGGCGCCTTGAGATGCTTGATCATGACACTGACCGGGTCTTTACCAAGGTAGGGAAGATCGCCGTGCAACATCTCGTAGAGGCTGCAACCCAAGGAATAGATATCGGAGCGGTGATCTACTTGCTCACCCCGACACTGCTCGGGGCTCATATAAGGAGGGCTGCCCACCACATTACCGGCCTGGGTTACTTCGGTATTGGGATTATCGTTCTCCGCCAGTCTGGCCAGACCGAAATCAACGATCTTGACAGTAAAGCCTGACTCACCGCTGCCCATGACCATCATATTGTTGGGCTTGATGTCCCGGTGCACGATGCCCTGACTGTGGGCGTAAGCCAGCCCTTCGCAGACCTGCCGGAAGAAGCCTAGAACCTCTACCAGATTGGGCAAACCGTGCTTTTCCACAATCTCTTGTAGGGTTGCCCCGTCCAGGAGTTCCATGACCAGAAAGGGCTGGTCGCGCTCGCCCACGCCGTAGTCTTCCACCGCCACAATATTTTTGTGCACAAGGGCACTGTTCAAGCGGGCTTCTCGCTTGAAGCGGGCCAGCACTTCAGGGGAACTGCGAGAATTGATAATGAGGAGCTTGACCGCCACGGGCTTATTGTCGTGGCGCCGACGCCCCTGGTAAACCAAACTGGAACTGCCGCCGCCGATCAGTTTGGTCAGAACATAGCGATCAGCCAGCACCGAGCCCACATAAGGGTCAACCTGCCTGGTAAAAGTAGCTGTTTGGGTGCTGGAGAAAAGCTGCGGAAAAATGGTGTCGCAAGCCGGATCGAGCTTATTTCTCAGGGCTAGCAAAAGCTGAGAAAGCTTCACCTCATCACAGGGACTCTCCGGTCTTGACACAGCCTGAGCCAGTTCTAGCGGCGTAGGCTGCCAGTTGGGATAGTTGCAGGCGGTCTCAAGCAAATGCAACTCATCAAGCGTCAGGTCGAAGCTGCGCCCGGCACGGCTGCCCTTGAGATTCTCCACATCAATGCTGATTTCACCAAGGTTCATATGTAAGACGGGGGTCCTCAGTTGTGCGGTCAGGATTCAACTATAAAGGTTACCACCGCCCTGAAAAATAAGCGTGGAATCAGCAGGCCGGCACCGGTACTTTAGAACAGTGGCAGCACCATTTTATGAGACACATTAAAGCCCGCCAATTTACCTAGTTTACAAAGACGCCCAATCCTTTTGACATCCAAGCAGCGCGTATGTAATACTCCATGGACTTCTGTCAAGAGTCTTATTGTGCCAGCACGCTCGCATTAATGAGAACGGGCAGCCAGGGACGCAAAAAGCGTCCCAATACCGTCGCAATTAATGCGCAATCACAATAAAGGACTCCATTTTGAAAACTTTTCAAGAGCTCGGACTCTCCGAGCTTACAATTGCTACTCTTACTTCTCTAGGATTTGAAAATCCCACGGAAGTGCAGAAAGCAACTATTCCCTCGGCTATGGAAGGGGAAGACCTGATTGTCTCAGCCCAGACCGGCTCAGGTAAAACCGCTGCCTACGCCCTGCCCATCATCGAAAGCCTCAAGGAAGTCGAAGCCCCCAAGAAGACCCTCGATCAAGACGCCCTGGCCGCTGAAGGGAAGCCCCTGCGGCGCCTGCCCCGCTGGCAGAAGATGAAGCTCTTCAAATTCGAACCTATCTTCACTAAGGCCCTGGTCATGGTGCCCACTCGCGAACTGGCCCTGCAAGTAAAAGAGCAGTTCATCAGGATGAATGCCAACAAGGCATTGCATGTGGTGGCACTCTACGGCGGTGCCGATTACATGAAACAAGCCAACGCACTCAAGCGCGGCGCCCATGTGATCATCGCCACCCCCGGTCGCCTCATCGACTTCCTCGAACGCGGCGCGGCCGATCTCATGCAAGCCCGTCAAGTGGTGCTCGATGAAGCCGACAGACTTCTAGATCTGGGCTTCAGCCTGCAAATCAATGAAATCCTCAAGTATCTGCCGGAAGAGAGACAGACCCTGGTCTTCTCCGCCACCATAGACAAGCGGGTGGCTGCCGTAGCCAACGCTTATCAGAAGAACCCTAAAACAGTCCAGATCAACACCGGTCGCATCGAACCCAGCACCATCGACCAGCGTATCCACTATCTGAAAGAAAAAGAGAAGGAAGCGAAGCTCCTGGAACTGGTAACCGGTGTGGAAGGTTCCATCCTGGTCTTCACGCAAACCAAGGTAAAAGCCACCCTGGTAGCCGACAGACTGAAAGAAGCCAACATCGCCGCCGATGAAATTCACGGTGACATCAGACAGAAACAAAGAGAGCGCACCCTCGATAAATTCAGAAGCGGCGCCTTCCAGGTGCTCATCGCCACAGATGTAGCCGCTCGCGGTCTCGATATTCCCGCCATCAGCCATGTAATCAACTACGACCTGCCCCTCTCATCCGCCGACTACGTGCACCGCATCGGTCGCACCGGCCGGGCCGGTAGAAGCGGCACCGCCCACTCTTTCGTTTCAGAAGGCGAGCGCTATTTGCTCAGCCAGATCGAAAAGGTAGTGGGTCGCCAACTCGGTGACGGCAAAGGAGGCAGAGATCCCCAGGAAAGAAACGGCGGCAATCGCCGCGGCAAATCCCAGGGTCAGGGCCGTTGGGTCAGCCACCGTGGACCGGTCAATCGCGACCGCTTCGAAAGCAGTGAAGCCAGACCGAGAACCGAACAGCGCCCCAGAAGCGGCAACGCACAGGGCAAAGGCTTCTTTGAAAGAATGGCCGAAACCCGACCGGAATTTAGAAGCGATAGACGTCCGGAGAGAAATTACTCCGAGTTCAGAGGGGAAGATCGTCCTTCTTACCGCAGCGAAGGCAGACCCGAGAGAAATTATTCCGACTCTAGAAGCGAAGGCAGACCGGAAAGAAATTATTCCGATGCCAGAGGGGAAGGTAGGCCTTCAGGCGGCGGCTACGGCCGCGCTAGAAGCGAAGGCGGCTATGACAGACAGGAAGGACAGGGCGGCTATCAGGGCAAGAAGAAAAGCTTCTCCCAGGGCAGCAAGTTCCATGGTCAGAAAAAGACCTCTGCTTCCGGCGGCAACAAGTTCAAAGCTTTTGCTTCAGCCTCCGGCGGTCAGAAAAAACGTTTCCGCTAAGTAGAGCATTGCTCCACTAACGGCTGCAAAAATTCAGTAGGCACCTCCCGCACAAGGGGGTGCCTATTTCTTTGCCGGGCTTTCAGTGCCGAATACGTTCCTCAATGCTTGTCTTCAGTTGCTTCAAATCACTACTGAATAGCGAGCGTTTCTTCAAAACTTCGTCCAAGCTCTCCAGCAATGGATTCCTGTATTCATCGGTCTTATAAAACGAAAGCTTATCATTTAAGCGCGCTTCCTCACTATCAAAGTGCAAGTTTGCCAGTTCGTCTGCATACGAGAGTGTGATTAGACTTTCAGTCAAAAGACCATGCCTCTCCAGTGCACAGGCGAAGCGCCGAACCTGATTATAGAGCCATGGTTTCTGCTTTCGCTCCCGACTGGAGAGTAGCTGTTCGTATACATAGAGCAAAGCAATCGGAACATCCTCCGAATTTTTAGTTACTTCAGGCAACTGCTCACAAACTTGCAAAACCCTTTCATCACTAAGGAAGTGGAAAGGTCCGAGGGATTCAAAGAAAGCAGACCTGGCCTCCTCTACTTCAACATCGCCGCTCCTCAAATATCGCGTTGCCGCCTCACGTAATTCATCGACTACGTAAGCGGCAATCGAATTGCAAACCCCCAGCCTGCTGATCAAACGGCAGTATTCTCGCGCCTTCCTAAACTGCTGCACGGTCTCAATCGGCGCATCCAACTCTAATTGCAGTTGCTTTAAATACTCGCTCTGCTCTTTTTCTTCCATCTCAATTCAGCTCCTATATCCCCACTTTCAGGCGGCCGAAGGGTGCACTGAAACAGACTCAATTATCAATTAACTGCGCTTCCATGTTGATGTTGTGGCTAACTTCCTCGCAAGTAAAAGGCTTTATACTCGACTCTCTCTTGCTGCCTCTCATAGCCAAAGAACTCAGCCACCTCTACCACTTCAAAACAGCCCAAATCAACAAAGCTCATGAACTCATCCGTGGAATAGGAAAATATATCCAACCTGGTATGCAATGGCAGACGCCGGGGCACTGTAAGACCACAAATGCCGCCACTCCTAAGTTTCCTGGAGATCTGCTCAAGCAACTGGCGGGGCGCACGGATAAACTCCAGGACTCCGATTGCGACCACCGCATCGAAGCTAGCATCCGGCACGTCCAGAGTATCTTCTATACTCTGACAGAGCAGTTTTTTAAATGGTCTCAGTTTTGCTACCTCGATCATACCAGGAGCAATATCAATGCCCGTCACCTCGCAACCGGCTTCAAAAAACACATCCGAACTCAAGCCTGTACCACAAGCCAGGTCCAGAATACTAGCACCCTCCAGCGGCCCCAATAGCTTCAAAACTTGTTGCGGCACCCTTGCATGAGCTGTATATCCGGCCTTCTCGGTGACAATGCGGTCATAGTCAGGCGCCAGCTCGGAATATCGCCTTATGAGCTCATCCATCTTTCCTCCTGCAAGATACAACTACAGATCGATGAAACCTTTTAGCTTCAGCCAGATCAAGAGCCCGCCCGACACCACCACCATAGAGGCCAGGCAGAAATAATATCCGAAGGTGACATGCACTTCCGGAATATTGAAGTTCATGCCGTAAATCCCGGCTATCAAGCTAGGCGGCAGAAAGAGAGTGGCAATCATTGTAAGCACAACGGTGGATTCATTAGTGCGCAGGCTGAGCCCGGAAACATAGACATCCATGAGGTTGTATGACATAGCCCGGTAGGTCTCAAAGAGCCTTACAACAGCTCCGGCTTCCTCCTGGCGAAAGCCAAGATGCTGCCTGCCGTCTTCCGACATGATTGGATTGGTAGAGCGGTGCATGATTTGCAGAGCTGTTTCAATTGGCCAGACATAATTGAGAAAAATCCAGATTACCTGCTGCGCCTTGTTTATCAAGGCCAGTTCTTCCTTACCCGGTCGTTTGATAATTTTGTTTTGAATGGCCTCAAGCTTGGTTCCACCCAGCTGCAAAAGGGCAAAATAAGCCTCGATGACATCGTGAATGAGTTCTGCGGTTAGTCTATCGGCACGGTCAGGGGAAAAGTACTCGGCCTTTTCCATGAGGCGGTGACTGACCAGAGAAAAGGCATTGTCATGACTGAACTGCCTCGAAACCAAGACATTCTTCGTCACGAAGTAATTGACTGTCTCAATGGCATCCACCTGATCCGATACGGAGGGGCGCGGCAAGGTGAGAAACATGCCGTTATGAAAGTCCTCAAAGAATGCCTTGCTATGCGGGCTGCGCAGATACTTAACCTGCTCGTCGGTAAGATCAAGAAAGGTTTTTACTTCCTTCCAGAATTCTGTGCCCAGAGAGCCTGAAAGATGCAACCAGAGCACCTTATGCGATACCAAAAGCCCTTGCAATTGCTCGAAACTAAAAAAGCCGGTTTCAATCAAACCGTTTTCGTCCACCACAAAGAGGCGCACCCGCATCTCCACTTGCTCGGGCAGGCTGGGCACCATCTCCAGTGTCTCATCATGGAAGGAGAGGCGACCCTGCTTAAAATCCAGTTCTTTCATGCAGCTCCCGGCAAAGGCAAAAGTTAAGGACCAACGGAAACACCATTATAGATGTCTTGCTCCACCTTACGGCAATCGACTACGGTCAACTACTTGGAAAGAAAGGTCATCATCAGCTTGGAGGTTGCATCATAACCTTGCTGCACCTCGGGCGCTATGGGTCCCGCACCTTTAGTGTGCATGCGCCTCATTTCCGAGCCTACGAAATCGAAGCGGCTCTGTTGCAAACCGGGATTGCGTAAGGCAAGACCGAGATCGAACTTATGAGAAGCAAGAGTAGTCATGGCCGTGGGCTTTTCCGTGGCGGCAATGGCACCATTTAGGCGCAGTGCCGCATTTTCGGTGGGTTGGGAAGAGATGCCGATACTTGGCACGCCCTCCTTTTTGAGGGCATCTACCACATGAACTCCTTGCAAATAGCTGCCCTTCAACTCGCCGTCTACAAAAGCCATTTTGTATCGCCGAGGGTCGACAACCATCTCCTGCCCCGACTCGGTGATACCGGTGATATATGGATTGGCTCTTTTAACGCCGGTGAGCCAGGTGACCGACTGCCCTTCCTTTTCCAGCAGGGTCTTCATGGTCTGGGCGGCATAAGGCGTGTCTTCCACCAGTAAAACCGATTTGCCGCCCGAGCCTAGAATTTTACCGATCTGGCCCCTGGTGGCATAAGTTGTCACGGCTATACCGGCCACGATGGCGGCGGAAGCCACTGGATGCTCATAGGCTTCCTGCCAGAGCTTTTTGGCCCCGTCCACAAAGGCGTTGCCGGAGGCCGTTTCTTTGCCGGTCTCTTCAAAAGCGCCAACATGCTTTTCCGTATCTCGGGGGGACACAGCGTTTACCTGGCAGTAACATATACGATCACATAGTTACAGTCTTCAGGTGTCTTTGTCTCTGGGAAAAATACGCAGAACAGATTAATCCGCCGCAGTCGCTTTTAATGTGCCGTCTCCGGCAAGTTATTCCTTCGATCCGACCAGAATGATATTGCAGCCGACCTGGTAAGGCAGTCCGTTCTTGGGATTTTTCACTTTACCGTTGGCGTAAAATCCTGTTGAGCCGGTTTTGAATTCACGACCTTCAGCTGTCAGAGTTGCCCAGACTTCACCGGAAGGGGTCTTGAACTCAATGATGAGAGACTTGGGAGCATCGTTGTCTACAACTTTGGCCATTTTGCTTCCTCGCAGGTAAAGTGCTAAAACCGTCTAAAGTTTAGCACCTGCATAAAGCGAAAGAAGCCCTTCCCAACCATAGGTATCAGTGCTTATCAGCGCCTGACTGATACTTCTTTCTATCGTTTGCTAATACCTTCAATATACTGAGCAGGTTTTCGTTCTCGGGAATACTGCTTTTGCCGTAGTGAAAGTTGACGAAAACGAAACCGCCCTTCTTTGAAGGTTGCAGCTCAGCTTCCAGATCAGGCTTGGCACTAACCTTGCCCCCATTGACGGAATGAATGGCGGCCAGATAAGAGGGTCCCTTTGGTTTGACTTCCTTCGCAACATACTTATCGGCAAAATCCTGGGCATTCAAAAAGGGGTCGAAATCAAGACCGACAATTTCGTCTTTCACCTTAGAAGCAGCGTCACTGTCGGCTTTCAAGGCCTTATAGAGCGGCTCGGAAAAAGCGTTCTTGCGCTTGAGCAAGGCCTGGTCCATGTCTTTCACGTCGTTGTCTTTATGACCGGGTGGAATATACCAGTTATAGAAGTCTTGCACAAACTTTCTGCAAGCCTCTGCCTCGCCGGCAAAAGCAGGGGCGACAAAGCCGGTCAGCGGCAGAACCAGGGTCAGGCATAGAAGAAGTTTTTTCAAATAAGGCTTCATGGTCAGGAGTCTCAATGTGGTTTTGTTTCAACGAGAGTTGGAAGCATCCGGGGCGCTTCCTGCGGCCGACAGCACGGGCGGCGGTCCCTGCCAGCTTTTGCTGAAGTATACCGGTGTTTGCAGTTTACCGCGATCACGCAATACCTCCGACTCCACACTGTCGCGTAAATAGGAGAATGCCTGATTAAGATTAACCTTGCCGTCATTCTGCTTGAGGGCTTCGATCAGTCGCCTGGTGAAAACCGAATTAGGATAGGTTCTTGATTCCCAGGAGACTTGCTCCGGGGCGCTGGAGCAAATTATGGCCTGCCCTTCACCAATCGGCACGGCGCCCACATTGAAGTTATTTTCCCGCCTCAGTCCTTTTTCTCCGGCAGAAGCAGAGCCGCTGTGGCAGACATCCAGAATCAGTACAACCCGGCGCGAATGAACCTGCTCTTTGATGATCTGAGAGAGCCATTGCATGGGAATACCGCTCGATAGAAGCGCATCCGGTTGCGTATCATGGGCAACCAGGAAGTTGACGCCACCGGCTTCGCTCTTGGCCGTGCTGCCATGGCTGGAGACATACACTACAACAAGATCATCGCTGCGCGCTCTTTTCCCCAGCCATTCCGGTCCGAGATGCTTGATGATATTGTCCCTGGTGGCATCCTTATCGGTAAGGAGCCTGACATTGCCGGCAGGGAAGTGGGCATCTTGAATCAAATAATTTGAAAAATCAACGGCATCCTTGGCGGCATAACGCAAATTTATATCAGGATCGGCAAAATTGCTGATGCCAATTACCAGGGCCCATTTATTGAGCAACCGGGGCGCCACCACACCGGCTACTTCGGCAATGGGAGCCGTCAAGTTAGGAGTAGCCTTGACGGTTAAATCAGGCATTTTCTTGGTGAGAGCATCGATGCGCACTTGCACCTGATTGGCTTCATCAACTTTCTTCTGAGCGTTTAAGTTCTTCACCAGGGCGCGCAAATCGCTCACCACACGAGCCGATTCGTTACCGTAAATCTTCTCCCTCAAGGCCAGGGCCCTTCGCATATCCTGCTCGGCGGCAGCCAGTTCTCCGGCTTGAGTATGAATTTGAGCCAGGTCGCTATAGGTGCGGGCCAGATAAGAGGGGTCTGCGTCCTTATTTTTTTCCATCAGCCCGCAGGCAGTTTCAAAAAGCGTGCGAGCGGCAGACTTATCGTTACTGAGAGCCTTTATCTCGGCCAGAGAGACCATGGCTTCGGCCTGCTCCTGTGTCAGACCGAGATTCTCAAAGATCTTCATGGCGTCATCGGCATACCTGGCCGCTTCCGGCAGGCGATTTTGATCAAGTAGCACGCCCGACATCAGTTTGTAAGACTGCGCCGTGGTTTGATTATCGGCACCAAGGGCGGTGATGAAAATATCACTGCACTGCCGGCCGAGTTCCTCGGCTTTCTGATACTTGCCTTGATTGCGCAGCACTGAGATAAGCTTGCTTAGATCGTAGCCCACGGAAGTATGCCTGGGTCCGAGGTGTTTCTGGTGAATGGCAAGGGCCTTATTCAGCAGATCTTCCGCCTCTTCGTAGCGATCTTGATTGATGGCCACCTCGGCTAGATTGGAATACAGGGTGGCAATATGAGTACTGTCGCCGCCATGAGTCTTTTCTATGAGCTTGATGGACGACTCCAGTAACTTTCTGGCTTCATCATAGCGGGAAAGCTCAATATAAACACCGGCCAGATTAGCCTCACTGTAGGCGGTACTATCCAGATCTTTTGCCTTCACGGCCAGTTCGAGAGCCCTTTTGAGCATTGTCTCGGCATCGCTCATACGCCCCTGCATTTGATAGCTGCGTCCAAGCGCATCGTAGATGCCCTGTTCGCTCAAGGCAGACTTGAGTATCGTTTTGTCGCGCAGTTTCAAGGCTTGCTCAAGAGCGGTCTGGGACTCCGGTCCCTTAGCCCTTTCTAAATAGAGGGAACCAAGAGCATAAAGTACGGTGGCCTGGCAAAGATATTTGATTGGACCGGAGCCCTGAAACAGCGACAGTCCTCGCTTATATAGAGTCTCCGACTCGGCAAACTTGTTTTCGTTGCGATAGACGGTACCAAGCAACATGACCGTGCCGAACATTTCCAGCTCATTTTTCTTCGGGCTGGTTTCTCTCATGGCCAGACACTTTGAGAGATACTCTTCCGCCTTGCGCTGATTGCCGCAATGACAATAGGCCTGACCGAGCAAGTCATAAAGGGCAATCATCCCGTCACTACCTGGTTTGAGATGCTCACTATTACTGAGAGCCATCTCAAACTGCCGCAAAGCATCTTGATAGCGTTTTTCTTTGAAAAACTTCTTGCCGGCATCGAAATAACCGGAGTAAATAGGCTCAACGGCAAAAGCAGGGCTGAAGAAAACGCCTTCATAGACGGGCAAGGAAAGCCCCAGACTGAGGCAAAGCGAGAGGGACAGGCACCGTATATGATGTATCGTCATTGAAGCCTGTTACTTGACCACATGCAGTTTGGGCTTGCGGCGGGCCGGCATGCGCGTTACTTCCACTGAACATTTGGCATGGGTAGCAACCGCCTCCGAAACACTGCCCATGAGCAGACGCTCAAAGCCGCGTCTGCCATGTGAGCCAAGCATAACCAGATCGGCAGGCCATTCATTAGCTTGTTTGAGAATTTCTTCCCGCGCATCACCTATGACAATGCGCGACTCGGCTACGTTATCGCCGTATATGGCATTGAGTTTGCCCACCAGCTCTCGCACCCAAATCTCCGCCCCTGCCACCTTGGCATCGCAATACTGGGAAAGGGTATTGGCATAGCCGGTATCTGAATCGAGAAGCATGTCGGGATTGATGGAAGGCACCACATGCACTAATCTGAAGGTTGTTTTGGCGGTCCAGGGCATGGCAATCACATGTTCGATCAAGTGATCACAGTGCTCGGAATCATCGACGGCAAGCAAGACATTGCCGCCGGAAGGCTGATCGTCACCGGACTTATCGCGCACAATACGCACTGCCGAGCGGGCATGCAGGAGCACAGAACGAGAGACGCTGCCCATCCAGAACTCAGCCATACCGGTGCGACCATGGGAACCCATGATGATTAAGTCGGCGCCCCATTCCTGGCTGACATGCAAGATTTCATCCACCACATAGCCGTCCAGAACTTCGCCGGTCACGACGGCTTCTTTATGGGTATTTTTGAGCTTCTCCACGGTTTCATCCACGAGGGCGCGAGCAGCGGCAATTTCACGCTCCTTGATTTCTTCCACGGCCGGCAGCGGCTCAAAGAAATCGAGCACTGAAACCACCTTCAGTTCCGTGCCGTAAGGGCACTTCAGATCGAGAGCCTGGGCTATGGCGATTTTCGAACAATTGGAGCCGTCAATGGCAAAGAGAATCTTCATAAAAGTGAACCCGAGAGGGAAATACAAATTCAGCAGCTCAAATTTAGCCACTTGTCTGAAGAAGTTCAATCACCCTAAAGACGGGTTTAATCGTAACCTTAGTGATTGGAGTTGCTATCTTACCCGGCAGAAAGGGGAGGCTTGCACCTCCCCTCCTTATCGAACGACTCCCTGCCCAGCGTTAGTAGCGCAGAATCAAAGCGGCACCCTGCCACTTGCTCAGACTGCCCTCAGGCAGAAATTCAACCCGACCGCCCCGGGAGAGGGTCTCGCCAATGGCCGTATGCAACCTGGTGAACTTAGCCTCTACTTCCGTTGTCCACTGCGGGTCTTCCAGAAGTAGAACTTCAGCTTTTCCGGCTCTGGCACAGTCGACAATCTCATCGAGACTGGAGACCATTTTGTGAGCACCAAAGGCGGCTTCAATACGAGTGACATATTGAGCAGCCAGATACTTGCGGTATTCGTTGCGCAAATCCTTGACCAGAGGCTTGAGTTCCTCAGGACTGGTCCTGGTCCAGGTGCTCTCGCTGCCGTAAAACAGATTCAGGCCTCTGGCTTTCACTTCCTCAGCTCCGGCACCGATTTGCTCCAGACCGGCTGCATACATGGGCAGCCCCTCGGCGGCAGCCACATCCTGCCAGGCGCGGAAGAGATCATCTTTCCACTTGTGATCTATTTCATCACCTTTGCGACCCTTGCCGTCTTTATCTGCATGCCTGGTGGCGCGGTGGGCATAAACCGACAAGAGATGCACTACTTCCTTGGTTTTGGGCAAGGTTTCCAGATAACTTCCCTGACCCCTGTAGATTTCAAGGCCGCCCGGCGTGAATAGCAAGAGCAGGTAGGGGGCGCAAGCCTCAAAGGCGTAGAGGGTTTCGTAGACGGAGAAGTTATCACCCATGTAATAAACTTCCGGCAGGTGCACATGGAACATACGAGCAAAGGCCGCCCCGTCGGCAACATATAAACCCAGAGACTTAGCACCGCTCTGCCAATCAAGAGCCTCGATCAAGGCGTCGCACTCGCGCATCAGGCGCTCTTTCACCTCGGCATCGACAGCGCTTGCCTTAAACACTTCATGACAACGACTGCGAATATGACCGGTATCATGCAACTGTTTCTCAGAACCGGAATGAAGCCGAAAGAAGAAGCTAAAAGCAGGCGCTTTCACTGTCTCGCTCAGGAAATCCAATTGATTCTTTTCTAGTGTCGTCGGTGTCATTTGCATACCTACTTAATTTGATTTCAAGATGTAATTTAAGGGTTTTCCAACGCGCTAATTCTAGATCCCTCCATGAGGGAATTTATCCGCCACATGGCTTACTGACAGGATGAGAACCGGCGTCTGCCTACCGCAGGGGTCAATCTTTCGACTGACGCTGCCCGTACCCTAAACTCGATTGATCTGCCTGAGCACCGACGCCGCCACACCGGTCTCCAGACGATGAAACTGCGATAGCAAATTCAAGGGTCTGATTGTGCCGTCACCACTGGCATGAGCTTCCTCGAATGCCGCGTCCAAAATACTGACGGTCTGTGCGCTGAAAGGCAAAGTACCGGCTGGAGTGCCTGGCGCGGCACCGCGCTCCCGCCTGACAGCCAGACGCAAACTGTCGAGACTTAATGACTCCACTCCGAACACGGCTTGAACCTCATTAAAATGATTCCGCACCAGGGCTAGAAGCAAAAACTCCGCCCCCAGACAGGTCCCGCCCATGGACTCCACTTCCTCCAGGGCCAGGGAGAATACTCGCAAGCATTCCCGATCCAGGCAGTCCATTACCTTCTGCTCGGGGAAACCCAACTCTTCCTTTTCAGACGGGCCATCACTGAAGCGAGAATCACCGCCCTCTTGATCGAGCAAATACCACTGCCGCACCAGCTCCACTTCCAGACTGTCTCTGGAGCGTAAAGATGTAAGCAGGGCAATAGCCCTGAAGAACTGCTCCTGCTTGAGCAAGCCTGGATCTATGCCGAAGGCCATGAACTTCTCAGCCAGATCTGCCCTGGAAGTGAGCGCCCTCGCCAGAGGCTCGCCATAGAGCCGGGCAAAGGGGCCGCCAGCAGAAAGCAGGTAAGAAGCCAACTGCTCAGGTCCGGCAATCTGCCGGATCAAGGCTTCCTCCGGCGGTTCCAGATAATCGATCACAGCCTGCAAATACAACTGAAACGATAGTAAGTCCGGAGAGCCCTCAGTTTCATTACATACAGGAATGGTGAGAGCGCTGCCGTCCTTAAGCAAAAGGTCGATGGTACCCTCCTCCAACTCCTGCGGCAGTTCAAAACTCTTGAGAGAGGAATAGGGGACGAAACGGCTGACCTCACCATAAATCCAGTGCAAGCCAAAATTGCTGACCAGAATGAAGTCGCGCACATCGTTCATGTAGACGCCCAGCAGTACTTCCTTACTGTCAAGAATCTCGCGACTGATCACAGCCGCGTTCTTAGGCATGACAAAACTGTCAAGAAGCGAGAGCTGAAATAGCTTTTCTCGTGGAGAAGCGTATGACATTTGCCACCAGAGTCACTGAAACAGCAAATTCTAGCAGATAGAAGCATATGCCCATCAGAAGGCTCAACCGCGCCGGATGCGATAGCCGATTTTCGGTACTGTTTCAATGAAGGAGCTGCCCTCATCCTCGCTTTGATCAATTCTCTGCCGCAGCCGCTTGATACAGGCCCGCACCGCCTCTCTGGAAGAGTCGGAATCGGTGTGCCAGAGCTTCTGCAAGAGCGCTTCACTACTGAACACCTGGTTCTTATTACGCATCAAAAATTCGAGCACGGCAAACTCACGGGGCATAAGCTCAATGTCTTCACCACCCCTCGTGACACGGTGGCTCTCAGCATCTAACACAATATCGCCAGCCTGCAAAACGTTGCAAGCCACCCCGGCCGAACGGCGCACAATCGCCCGAATGCGGGCGCTCAACTCTTTCAAACTGAAAGGCTTGGTCAGATAGTCGTCGGCACCGCAATCAAGACCGGTAACCTTATGTTCTTCGCTGTCCCGCCCGGTCAACATCAAGATGGGCACTTTATTCTGAGCCATGCGCAAGCGCCTGCAGATATCGATACCGCTAAGACCCGGCAATTCCCAATCTAGAATGATTACCTCATAACTACTGAAGGTAATCAGCTCCAGAGCCTGATTGCCTTCCGCCACGTGCTCCACTACATGCTTTTCGCCTTTGAGCCACAACTGTATAGAATGGGCCAGCACCAAGTCATCTTCCACAAGTAATACTTTAGCCATTGCAATACAACTCCATAAGGAAACGGGGTGACTGACGATGAAAGCATTTTGCCCAAAATTTGTGACCAAAGACGGACAAAGAAGCCGGGTGCTAAAATTCTTCTTCCTCTGGCGCACCGGGGCATTGTAAATTGGCTAAGGTCAAACTGGGAATTGTCGCAAAAGGTCTCATCCTGGTAGCCATACCACTTATCTTCGAGGCGGCCTTCTTTCTAACTATGTACGACCTGCAAAGGCAGGCCCAGGAAGAAGCCGAGAAAGCAGAACGGGCCAGAGAAATATCCACCCTGGTCAATAACCTCATTCACGAGCTATATGCCGGACTACAAACCCTGCACCTGAATGTGGGAGAGTTTGCACCGGGAAATGCTCACAGAGAGCGAGTGCTTAGAGCAAAAAACCAGCTCCGCCGCTTACTGGAGCTGACGGATTCTCAGGACGAAGTTCAGCGAAACCGCGACAAAGCTACACTAATGACTGTGTCCCGGGCCCTGGAAGACGGCAATAATCTTGTCCTGCGCGCCGAATCGGCCTTCAAGCGCGGCGATGAGGCGGAAGAACTGCGCATTCGTTACCAGGCTATGCGCTTTGCCGAACGCATCATCACACCAGAGCTAATCGCCCTCGGCAAGAAACACTCGGCCATAAGTGCCACGGCTCCCTCCATTCAGGCCGAACTTCGCCACTTAACACGCCTGGAACTCTGCCTGGCGCTGGCTATCATCACCGGGGGCACTATATTTCTGGCGCTCTATACCACGGGCAAAATTACCAGACGCCTGGCTCTGCTATCAGAAAACAGCAGCCGCATAGGTGCAGGGAAGAAACTGAGAGCGCCCCTCGACGGCAACGATGAAATTGCAGAGTTGGACGCCATGCTGCATAAAATGTCCAGGGAAATTGAGACCCTGCTAAGGCGCGAAAAAATCATTTTTGAAAATGCCAGGGACATAATCTGTATCACTGACCGAAACTTGGACATACTTAGAATCAGCCCCTCCGTTGAAATCTTTACCGGTAAACAATCGGAAGAACTGGAGGGAACAAACTGCCTCGACTTGCTCAGCGGAACCAGTACCAGTACCCGCACACTCAATAAGCTGAAGGCAAATGCCAATAGCGGAATAGCAACCAGCCTGGAGGCCTCTCTGAGCAACGGCAAGAAGGTCCTGAACGTTCTTCTGACCATGAACCCCACTGACAGAGACGGCAATCTCATTCTGGTAATGCAAGACATAACTACCTTTAAAACAGCTGAGCGCCATAAAAGTGAAGTGGTAAACATGGTCAGCAAAGACCTGAGAGAGCCCCTCAACCAGGTTTCTGACATATTCGAGAAATTGGAAGAAGGCAAAGGCGGCAGTTTCACTCAGGACGGCACCAAAATGCTCAGCCTGGCAAGACAATCCACAAAACAGATGGCGGTGCTGACTTCCGATCTGCTTGAGCTGGACAAAATCGAAACCGGTCAATTGCGCCTAAACCAAACCACTGCCGCAAGCCGCCAGCTTCTCGAAAAAGCACTAAACCTGGCTGAGTCCATAGCCCAGACGGCGCGCGGCGGGCTAAACCCCGTAAAAATTGAAACAGCAACGGCGATGGTTTTCTGTGATCAGGAAAGAGTCATTCAGATACTAATGAACCTGATCGGCAATGCCCTGAAGTTCTCGCCGCCCGGTGCCGAGATTGTATTGAGCGCTCAAAAACACCAGCAATTAGAAGATATGGTCGTATTTTCAGTGAGAGATCATGGTCCGGGCATACCAGAGGAACAGAAAGAGAAAATTTTCCAGCGTTTCGAACAAGCCCGAGAATCAGACAAGATGATTGGAACCGGTCTGGGTCTCTACATCTGCCAGGCCATCGTAGAATTGCACGGCGGCAGGATCTGGGTGGAGAACAACCGCGACGGCGGCAGCACCTTCTATTTCACACTACCCCAGGAAAGAAGACAATTGGGTCCGGCCGTTACCAAACGTTGAGGACTTGAATGTTCGGTAATTGTCACGGCTTAAATGCTACTTTTAAGCCACTAATCGCACTTTACTAATTCACCGCCGGTGGTGCGCACTTAAAAGCGCAGGCAGCGCGGTGGATAAAAACAACAATTTAAATGCCTGATGAATTTCTGCTCGCCGCTTGCGCTTGCGCTACCGCATTGGCTGGGGGTTTCAGCATCTTCTTTCAGGACCATCTTCTAATAGAGGGCAATGACCAAAATGAAACCAGAACTAAACTTCAGCCCGGAACGCGCTAAACCAGCCGACCATCAGGAACCGTACATCTTCCCCTTTGCGTCCGACGACTACATAAACGCCAGGAAGCTTCAAGCGTCGGCGGCAGCGGCAGAACAACAGCGCCCACAAGCAGAAGGGGTGAAAGAAATGTTGCACGGCTTTTCGCTCGCCGAAAATACAGTCAAGCACGCTCGTACCGAAGCTACAAAAAACAGCGAACATACAAGAGCCGATCAGCAAGAAGAACGCCACGAAGCCAAGGAATGCAAAATTGCCTATGCCACTCGCTACAAACCCACCGGCAATCAGACCGCAGACCAGTCCACCTACACCAGTAAGAATGGTCTGGTTGCAGCCGCCGTCGACCTGAAAGAACCAATAGGTAATGCCAGACTCGGTACCATCCTGACCATAACCAACCTATCGGAAGGTTCAGACCATAAGACCATAGATGTGAGAGTACGAGACAAAGGCGGCTTCGGTCAGCTACCAACACCGGAATTCGACCAGGGCATAAAACGAGGAGTGGATCTGACTATGAAAGCTGCTCAGCTACTGGGATCAGGCGACATGACCAAGGTCGAGGTCTGCTGGCCGGCCAAAGCAAAGCCAACCTGGTGACACCCGAAAGAAGACTGACCGAAGGTCGGTCTTCTTTCTGCTGAGCAGAATCAGAGCAGTGCAGATCTCAGCGCACCGCAGCTTTCCTATCTACAGTCTGCAAAAAGCTCTCGATTTCATTACTGGAAACAGCAGCAGCAGTCTGCCAGATCGGTCTATGCGATTTATCAAAATGAACCCTATTGCCGCCCGTATCGGGTAGCCTTTGACTGACAAGACCAAGAACCTTACCGGACTCCGATATAACGGGACTGCCTGAAGTGCCGGGCAGGTCAGGTGTAGATAGAACCACAAGAGAAGTGTCATCAGTCATTGTCACCGAGGGAAACTGCCTTCTGATGGCGCTACCGCCCAGGGCACCGTACTTACTGACGGCACTTACTTGAAAAACGGCCAGGGCCCGACTGCTGTCTTCCGTCAACACGGCAAGGGCCCGCTCCCCGGCCCTGGCCGGAGAGAAGTCATCCACCCTGATGCCTGCCAGGGGCCCTCCGGCGCTCTCGGAAAGCGAGACCTTCAATAGAGCCAGATCCTTTTCTCGATCAAGAGCAACCAATTGGGCCTCGTCCATGCCCTGGCTGCCCATTTCTCCGGCACCGTTATAAGTACCGACCAGAATGGAAGTCTTGCTATCCACAATGTGAGCGGACGTGAGAACCAGAGTTTCATTTTCCTCGATAGCTAAATTCGGCAGCATCGACTTATTCAGCACCAGGCCGCCGCCGGCGTCCATCTGAGCATTAACCGCCACCACATTAGCCTTGCCCTTATTCCAGGCCATGGAAAGTTCATCACTCCAGACATTGCCGCCGCCCTGACAGAGTTCAGACTTGAGCTCATTTTCCTGGAAATAGCTACCCAGTTTGCGAGGACATGCAGACATTTGCCACCAACCATGAAGGTGCCACCACCGGCACTATTACTCCAAACGGCAGGATAAGATATCCTGTCTTTAAACCATACTGATTTTGCGTGACCAAAAACGGACTTTTCCGCCCAAATTAAACATGCGCAAAGCAAGTGAATAAGCGGCTTCGGGACTTGCCAAGCAGAGCCGTGTGATTATACTTGTATTATGCAAAACGACTTTCTTAGCGCAAAAAAACAATTACCCTTTCTGGGTGTTGGTCTCGGTCTGAGAACCGAGCTGGCTGAGAGCATCTTTGCAGAAACAACAGCAATAGACTTCCTCGAAATCATTCCGGAACAATATATGGGTAAAGGCGGCGAAAGCAGGGAACGTCTGGAAAAAGCCTGCTCGCTCTACCAGGCCGTCAGTCACGGCGTCAATCTCTCTTTAGGGAGCACCGATGAACTCGACTGGTCTTACTTGCGAACACTCAAACAATTTGTCAATGACATTCGCGCGCCCTGGTTCAGCGACCATGTATGTTTTGCCAGTCTTGGTCAAGTCTACCTGCACGAATTGCTGCCGGTTCCTTTCAACCGCACCACAATAGAGCATATGACCAGGCGCATCAAACAGGTGAAAGCCTATATGGAACTCCCGTTTATAATTGAAAATACTACCTATTACATGAATGTGCCGGGCAGCGCCATGAGCGAGGCACAGTTTCTAAGTGAATTACTTGAGCAAGCCGACTGTGGTCTTCTGCTCGACATCAACAATGTCTATGTCAATTGCATCAATCATGGTCTAGATCCCTACGGTTTTCTCGACCAGCTACCGCTGGAGCGTACCGTACAGATTCATATGGCCGGGCACAAGCAGAGCGGCGATATTGTTCTCGATACACATGGCAGTTCCATAGCTGATCCGGTTTACGATTTGCTCAGATACGCCCTCGGCAAACCCGGCGTAAAAGTGCACGCTATCTCCATAGAACGAGACCAGAACCAACCGGCCTTCACCGAACTAAAGGAGGAGCTGGCCGCCATCAAATCCATCTACAAAAACGCAACTTCAGCCGCTCTGTCGGTCAAAAAGGCAGGTGCTTGAATGGACCACTCAAATCTGAAAGAAACTGAAGAGATTCTACTTCGCCTCTTCACTGATAGACAGTACCTTTACCAGGTAAGTTCCGAAGGCCGCCTGCCCAATTATCCAAACTATAGCTTCGACCGGCGCGGTGCCTCAATTTATGCCGCTGTTTTGCAGACAAACCGGCTGGAAACCATGAAAGCCATTTATCCACGCACAGCCAGAGTTCTGGCCGACCAATTCGAAAGAATCATCAAAGACTACGGTCTGGCCCTGAACAAGCTCGTAAAATCAGAGACAGCCGGCACCAAGAACTTTCTCCTGAACAAATTGGGCATTTACTTCCCCAAGTACTTTCAGTTAGCGGAGCAACAGCTCTCAAGCAAGTATCCCTACCTTCAAAATCTCATTCAGTTTGAAGCAGCCACGGCCGAGCTGGCTGACATGGAGGAAAAGTCTAAGGCCGCTCAGACGGATAAAATAGTTTCCCAGACAGCAAGGCAAGAATGGTTCAGAGTTAACCCCTGTCTCATGATATTTCCCTTTCAATACGATATCGCGGAGCTCATTAGAGCTATAGACGAAAGTGAAAATCCAGGCGATTTGCAGTTTCCGGCGCAAGAGATGGTAATGTTGATGCTTCGCAATCCCAGTACCTATAAGATCAGGCTGCTCGAAATCAACAGTCTCACAGCCCTTTTGATTGAATACGCAGCCGGCGGCAATAGATCAATTGAAGATCTGACTGCCATTGCCCAGGACCACTGCCTGCTGCCGGCGGAGTCCTTGAATAAACACATCAAGGTACTGGTGGAAGAACTAAAGAACGAATTCGTCTTTGTCTAGTAAAGGTTGATGCAGCTCCCGAAAAAGAGAAAGACGGAGAACCCGTCTTTCAATAAAAATAGCGATTAGTCTTCGTCATCAGCGTCTTCGGCGTCTTCCTGTTTGAGCCTTTGTTGTTCCCGCTTGACCGCATCAATGGTCTCGGCACAATAGTCAGTGGCAGTCTTGACGGCATCGGAACGCTTCATCACATCATTAACCGATCCGGCATTGGCGGTCTCCAGAGCCAGAAGTTCTGAAATTGCGCAGGACTGCTTGACGGTCTGAGCCAGGCGACAATTCTCGTTTTGCTCATCGTAGATATTCATTCCCCCTGAAACCATATTGAGGAAATGTCCGTCCACGAAAACCGAGGTTTCGCTGCACTCGTTGCTGGGAGGCGCATACAAGCTGCGACCATTGAGACCGCTGGCCATTTGCCCATAGTTCATTTTAATATCAGGCAGTACTACGAGCGGATCGAGGTTTATGTAGCGTGATTTTTCAGGGCCATGGAGTTTCTCCCGAGCGGCCTGGTCGGCATCAAGCGCCTTTAGCTGTTTCTCTAATTCGTAGCCGGAGAGCCTCTCAATTCTGGGTGATCCCAGTGGCAGTATGTAACCGTCATCGGTCAGATAAGCGTTGCTTGCTTCGTGATAGGTCGTTTTGACACCGGCAAATTCCGACTTGGCAGTTTTACTAAAGACATCCTCGGAAAAATCTATAGTATGAGCTTCCGACCCTTTGGTTTCTTGGCTCACAGTTTTAGTGTCAAGTTGGCTTCTGCGCGCAGACTGCTCCATGGAAATTACATCCATGACCTGATTGAAGGACAGCTCTTGCTGGGCATCAGTCCTTTCACTTGCCCTTTCAAAATTTCGCTCACCCATGATAGTCAAACCTCAATATCAGAAATGCCCCTCAACCTCAAACAAAAACAGTCTCCCCTACCGGCGAATCGACGGGCGCAAACCCGATCGACTCGCCGGCTCTCTCTGAGAAGTCCTATTTCTGCATGGTGTGCCTGAAGGCGGCATTCAACTTACTATCCTGCTTCAGTTCCATTTGCCGGAGTTCCTCTTTAGTGACCAGATTGCCCTGGTTTTCTACCTGACGAGTTTCTCGCCGCTCCACTGAGGGCGGAGGGGCCTCCTTGTTTTCAGCCCCGGCACATTCAGCGCTCTTCTTCACTACGTTGTCGGAAATCTTAGAAGCATTGCCGATACCATGCTTGATCAACTCTTCTTGCTGAGCGGGACTTGCCACCTTCAACCAGCTTTGCTCAGCGGCGGAATTATATTGGTTGGCCTTACCCATGGTCTCGGTCGCGTCGCAGTTCACCTTTACGGCCTTGGCCTCGATACAGGCATTGTCCGAATCGGAGAAGCCAATACCGCCGCCTGTGCCCATGAAGTGCCCATCAGCTCGGAAGGCGAAAGTCTGGCATTCATTACCCGGCAAGGCCTCGCCTCTTGCATTGGAAAAGGACTTATAGGTATTGCCGCCGACGTTTATATGATTGGCACTGTTACCGGCATTCTGAACGGCACTACCTGCTTCAATCTGATTGGCAAGACTGGAGGTGTTACCGACCACGGTTGATTGTTTCCCTTCCAGAGAACTATTGACGGTGCCGTTCACGGTACCAGTATTAGCAATATGATTTTCATTGCTGGCGGCCGCGGCGGCCTGCGCTTTGGCAATGGCCTCGGCACTCTGCTGCTGTCCTTGCTCCTGCCCCTGCTTCTGCAACTGTCCTTGCAACTGTTCCTGCGACATCTGCGGTTTGAAATCAATATGGTTCGTATTCTCATTCGTGTTTGACGAAGGCGCACTGTCCACCGGAGGAACATCGGTTGTGCTGCAGGTGCTGCAACCGGAGCGGTGATCATTGGTAGCAAGTACAATCGGCTTTTCTTCTTGTTTGAAGGCGACCTTAAAGGGAGGCATGCTGTCAGCCAGTAAAGCCTGACTGGCAAGGTCACTCATACTGGGCTCTGCGCTTTTGCCAAGCTCAACGTTCTCAAAATGGCTCATGACTGCAATCTCCTTATCTAGATAAATTATTTGGGGAACAAGATTCTCGGGATTCGCACCGGCCTCGCCGGTCTTTCCGATGGATTAACAGTAATTCATCACAATGACTAAAAATGGGCAATTTGCCACCACCGGTGGAGATTTTCTTCGTAGATCTACGCAGCCCATGCGCGTTTGCAAGCACTGGACGGCAAGGATCTCTTATCTATCTGGTAATAGAAATAGATCTAACTAGAGACTCTTATGGACTGATGCGTGACCAAAAGTGGTCAAAGAAAGAGCGGCGAAGATAATGTTAAAATGCACTGGTCCTGCAGGCCGTGAGCTTAAACAATTGAACCGCATCAAAGTTGGAATTGTCGCCAGGGGTCTCATTATCGTTGCCATTCCGCTTGCCTTTTCCTGCTACTTTGTGGCCACCCTATTGGTGCTGCAAAACCAGGCGGAGAATGCCGCCATGAAGGCAGAACATGACCGGGAAATTTCAACCCTGATAAGCGAACTGCTTTACGACCTATATATGGGAATCGGCTCGGTCAAACTCAAGGCTGACAATTTTTCAACCAACAACAATCGCAAAGTTCAAATACTGGCAGCCAAAGAAAAAGTAGGGAAACTGCTCAACCTTCTACAGAATGAAGATCCGTCGGCGAGAAACATCCTTCTTTCAGTGCAAGCAGACATTGATAAAGGCAACCAGCTTATCAGTCGCGCCGAAAAGGCTTTTTCATCAGGAAACAAGGTAGAACTGCTGCGACTGAGGCTGGAGGCGCAAGCACTGGCAGACCGGCTCATTTCACCAGAACTGATTGCCCTTGGTGAGCGCAGAGAGGCGGTATCCGCCGGCGATCCCTCCATCGAGCAAGAGCTTAGAGAGCAAATGCGAATCCAGCTCTGGGCGTCTCTCATAATAAGTATTGCGGCCACACTGACGCTTTCGTTGATTACCACCCGAGCCCTCACCAGGCGACTGGCCGACCTCACGGCCAACAGCAGGCGAATAGCCAGCGGTGAAGCTCTGGTAGAGGCCATTCCAGGTAGCGACGAAATTGCCGAACTTGATCAGGTCTTCCATAGAATGGCCGGTGAAATAGAAAACCTCATACAAAGAGAACGTATTATTCTTGAAAGCGCCGGAGACTTGATCCTTGTTACCGACAATAAGCTGAATATCCTGAAAGTCAGTCCATCAGTGGAAAATATCCTGGCTATCAAGCCAAACGACCTTCCGTCGAAAAGTTGTCTGGACCTGCTGGCGCCAACAGGCAATCAAGTTGCCCGGGAGAAACTTAGCAAGGCATCGGCCGGCGAGGACACGGATAACTTTGAAGCCCGGCTGACAAAGTCCACCGGAGAAGTTATTGATTTTCTGGTCTCCCTGAGCCGTGTACCGGAAGAAGCACTTTTGATTTTGATCTTCCATGATGTCAGTCGTCTCAAAGAAGTTGAGCGCTTCAAGCAGCAAGTAGTGAGTATGGTCAGCCATGACTTACGTTCACCCTTGACCGCAGTCGGTCATACCCTTGAGATGTTCGAGTCCGGCATGTTTGGAGACTTGAACCAGGAAGGGCAAGCACTTCTCAGACAGGCTGAGCATTCCACCAGAAAGATGTCGCTGCTAATCGTTGATTTACTCGATCTCGACAAAATCGAAAGCGGTAAGCTGAAGCTATCGATCGGGTCTGTCTCCTGTCGGACGCTTATGGAGACAGCGCAAACAGTGAGCCCAGAAGCAAGAATTGAAATTGCCGAGTGCACAGGCCGGGTACTATGTGATCTTGAGCGTACCAACCAGGTATTCGCCGGTCTAATTAAGTTCGCCCTGAAATTGTGCGGCGCCCCAGCTAGTTTGCTTCTTACCAGTCAGGTAAAGTCGCCCCAAATTGAATTTTCAATTGCCTTCAATACTTCCGCACTACCAGAGGGACAGCAAGCTTCGCTCTTCGAAAGGTTTGTCCTGCCAAAAGAAGAGCATGACACAGCCGGACTGGCACTGACAATCAGCAAGGCGCTGATCGAATTACAGGGCGGCAGCATCGAATATAGAAATAAATTGGGCTTTGTCTTCACGCTGCCGGAAGCTAAAAGCTGATGAAGAGACCTGGCGAGAGATACCGCTGGCGGCATCACTAAACTCATGTAACCGGAAAAGTTAATTCTGCTTGACCGCTAAACCGCAGTCATAGCAAGCCTTTCAAAGACGAAAAGTCCCGAAACCCTGATGTAATATTTCGCAAAATCACTTTTGTTACATTGAAGGATTTTTCAAAAGATAGATGGACCATCGACAAGCAGACAAGTCAATCATGTTCAAGGATTAGTAGCAGGAACTTGCGTCGGCACCGGATCAGGTGCCCCAGGCGCTATGCCGGGCACCGGATTGGGTGATAGGGACTGGGGATAACTTTGAGCATCGGGAGCAGCAGTGGGAACAGTTGGACTGCTGGTCTGGAAACTTGAAGCTGGCATCTGAACATTGCCTTGACCGGAAGGCAATGTATTAGAACCGTTCGACTGATTAATTGAACCAGTACCGCTCTCGCTTACAGATGAGCTGCTGGAAGTAGGGGCTGTAACGGGTGAAGCTTGAGGCTTATTCATCATCATGTAGACAAACATGATCACGCAAATGAAAATCACAGAACCGATCATCACAGCATAACCGCTACCCTGTGCCGGTGGTTCATAGCCGGAACCGGCCGAATTGTAACTTGGTGTCGCAGACGGTGCACCGCTTCCATAAGAAGCCGGGCTTTGGGCGCCGGCTGAAACGGACGAGCCGCTTGCGGGCATAATGGACGACTGATGGTCCTGAAAATTACGCATCCACTGAGGAACTTCGCCGGTCTGTTGAGAAGGTGCCGCACCGGCTCCTGTTGCGGCAGCAGCAGTAGGCTCTCCGCCGGCAGACATCTGAGGCGCCCGACTGGTGCTTGCTCTTGGTCCGCCACCTGAAAAGGGCGCACCCACTGCCCCTAGATTTTGCCCTGTGGCCCGGCTGGACACGCCGCCGGCCAGGGAACCAGGTGTTGAATTGGCTACTTTGGAGGGAGTGGGGATGGCATCAAGCTGATCCTTCAAACTCATACCGACCATCGGCGCTGAACCGGCGGAACTGGCAGGTCCACCGGCTCCCTCTGCATGCCCCTGACAATGTCCGGCAATACTCACATTTCTTGTTTGTCCACAAATATGGCAGTTTTCAGCGCTCATAAGTTCAACACAATAGGGGAGTCAAGGGGCCAGCTCAAGCTAGTCTTTTGCAAGCCGCCTAATAAAATACCAGATTTAACCGAGGAAACCAGCCATATGCGAGAGCAAGGCAAGCGCGCTGAGGAAAGTCCATAGTTGCCCGGGGAAGAAGACTAATCTAGAATTAGCCGAATTCTAGTGGGCAGTTATCTCGGGAAAAGTAGATTTGGCTAAGGTTTTAATAGTAGATGATGATCCTGAGCTGATCTTGGCAGTCCAGTGCTTCCTTTCACCCAAGGGCTTCCTGGTTGAATCGGCTGCGGATGGAATGTCCGCTCTGGATTTCCTCTCTGTGAGCAAATACGACGCAATTATTCTTGATCTCGGTCTACCGGACATGGACGGTCTGACCATCTGCCATAAACTGCGTGATGCCGGCGACTCAACTCCCATAATCATGCTCACGGGCAAGGCAGCCATCAGCGATAAAGAACTGGGTTTCAATACCGGCGCCGATGACTATTTGACAAAACCATTTAGCTTGAAAGAGCTACTGGCACGGTTGCAAGCCTTAATGCGCCGCCCGGCAGTTTTCCTTTCCAACGTGCTGCGTTGCGGTGATCTCGAATTGAACACCGAGAACCGTACTTTGACCAAGGGAGGCCAGGAAATCAGCCTCTCCCCCATAGAACTCTCACTGCTTGAGCTGTTCATGAAACATCCTCAGCAATTCTTCAGCACCGACACTCTCCTTGCCAGGGTCTGGCCGTCCGATAAAGATTCCACCGACGAAGCAGTCAGGGCATCCATTAAGAGACTGAGAAGAAAAATTGACGGCGCCAACATAGAAGAAAGCGAGTCTCTCATTGAAAGCAATCGAAGAGTCGGATACCGTTTCAGGCGGCGACTCGACTAAGAGCCTGATCGATTGCCCGTCATCGGCCGCATTGGCAATTTACATATAAATGTACTGCCTCTACCAACCTCACTTTCGACTTCCACGGTGCCGCCGTGCAGTTCAATGAAGGTCTTGCAGATGGTAAGTCCCAGACCGGCACCACGGTTATTTTTAGCATCGGCGGCGTCTACCTGCTGAAAGCGATCAAATACGGACGCCAACTTGTGCGCCGGAATACCGCGTCCATGATCGGCAACAAAAATCAAAACCTGGTTGCCATCGGCCTTAGCAGACAGTGAAACCGTGCCGCCCTCACGAGAATACTTGAGAGCATTGGACAATAAATTGACGATGGCACGGCTCAACCTCTCAACGTCGGCAACAATAGTCAAATTGGTCGGTCTGGCATTGATGGTTACTTTTCGTTCGGCCGCCAATCCCAACACCGTCTGTACGCATTGTTCGAAGATTTGATTTAAGGGAATCTCTTCCAGCACAAGTTCCAGAATACCGGCTTTACCCTTTTCAATGTCGAGCAAGTCGTTGATAAGGGAGAGCATTACAGCCGCTTTTCTGTCGGCAACTTGCACAAGTCGGGCGCCCTCAGTGGTCAGGGAACCAACCATGCCTTCGTCCAGCATCTCCAGTACGTGCCGAATGGTAGTGAGTGGAGAGCGCAAATCGTGGCTGACCATGGCCACGACCTCTTGCTTCAGCCGCTCAACTTCCTTCCGCTCGGTAATGTCGTGCACCACGGCAAATACCGTCTGCTGTTCCTGCGACCAACATGCAGACCAGAGCACATCACGCTCGCCACCATCCTTGCCGGTCATGCGTGTCTCAAAAATAGCCTGGCACTGCTCTATGGTTGAGCCTTCCATAATGCGCTGCACCGCTTCTCTGGCGGCTTCAACGTCCTCTGGCACAATCAGTTCGAAAAATCGAGTGCCGATCAAATCTTCAGGATCAAAGCCCAGGAGTTTGAGCGAAGCCGGACTGACCGTAGCAAAACGTCCGTTCTGGTCGATAGAACAAATCACATCCATAGCGTTTTCGAATATTGCACTTTCCCTCTGGGCCGCTTCCCTCAGGGAGCGGGCCATCTGGTGAAAGACGCCATCCAACTCAGATATCTCATCATCGCCGAAGGCCGGGGCATTGAGTTTCTGCCCGGCCGCCAGTCTGTAGGCATTATCCCTTAAAACGTCCACGCGCCTGCCTATGCCTCTGACGAAGAAAACCGTAAGGGCCAGGGAAATCAAAATGTTGAAAAGCACTCCAACAGCAATCAGCCACTTAAGCCTGGTTCTGGCCAACATCTGTGCCACTTCGTGTTCATGCTGCTTGCTTTCCTGCTCGTGTATGAAAGCCTTCAACTTGGTCTCCAGCTCATTAGTACTGGAAGCGATCGCACTAAACATGTGCCTGGCGCTAAAATCAGCCAGGTTACCGCTGTTTTCAACAAGAAACTTTCTGGCATTGCAGAGAGCGTCAAGGCCCTTCTGGGCATCAGTTAAAAGCTCGCTCTTACTGCCCTCACCGCCAACTAAAAGCCCCTGCAGAGCCTTTATCTCAGAGGGAATTTTGCCGGTCAGTTCTTCGAAACGATCGTAAAAGAGCGGACTGCGAGTGCTGCTATAACCGAGCAAAGTCAAATTGGCATCATGAAAAAGCCTGGACAGATCATCCGCCTGATAAATTATGGCTCTGGAGCGGGCCTGCTGCTGAGCTTCCGCATCAGCCTGCTGCAAGAGCATTACCAAAATGAAAACAAAGAGAAGCTCAAAGAAAAGGGGCACGGCGACCAGAATGGCTCCCTTTTGACTTAATTTGAGGCTTACTGCCATTTACGTACCGACTCCCGGTTGTCGCGAATCTACATTTATAGCTTATTGCCCGATCTGTGACCAGATGAAGCCTCAAGCATGGAGCGATGGCAGCCCTTGCCAGTTCGGGCGGGTCGTCACGTTAGCGTCACGATATAAATCTAGATTTAGCCCATGGAAAAGGCTCTTTACTTAAAAATGAGGCTCCCGTCCGTGAAAAGAAGCATTCTACTCCCCTTACTAATGGCGCCGCTGTTTCTCACCGGCGCGGCCAGTCCTTCACCTGTACTCGCTCAAAACGCCCAGTTCGATCTGAGCTCCTTTGACGGAGGGTCCTTTAACGGAGGCGATTCTAACGGCTCCTGGCCCCAGAACTATTCGAATCAGGGATTCAACCCCGCCACACAGGCGACCTTACCAAACAATTACTTACCGCAGGCAGCTAACGCCATACTCTCCACGGGGCGGACCATGCTGCCCGTGGTCTCAACCGGCTCAGTCGATTTCAATACAGTAGATCTTCCCTTTATCCGCAGCAATGGCGGTCAGGGCGCTTTCTCAGGCGGTCCCGGAGGCGGTGGCGGCACCGGCAACGGTTCCTCGCAAGTGCCGCCCGACCTGCCGCCAGGCTATGCTGCCGTAATGTGTCACGGTATCTACGCCGGTGCCATACCACCCGGTGGAAACATCGTAGATTTCTGGAACGGCGCCTATGGCTTTGCCGGTGATGCGCAGCAACAGGCCGCCCTCCTGGAAGAAGGTAAGTGGCTGAGAGAGAATGGACAACTGGATGGTCTCTAATTCGGGACCACCGCACCAGTTTCCGAATACCTTTTAAAAAGCACCGCCCTGGCGGTGCTTTTACTCTTCAGGCCAGGTTGCACTGCAAATCGTCGGGATGGTAGCCAATCCAGACGCGACCAACGCCTCTTCGAAGCAGAGACTTTTCAATCTCATTCAAGACCGCTAAAAGTCCCCAGGTCAGGAAATAGAATGAGGACCCGGCCTCAGCTCAAGTCCTCACTATCAACACGCACTTCACTTCCAATCTTGTCGGACCTAGGGATAGGTTCCACCCATCTCCCTGGTAATAATGAAGATGTCATTCTCGGTGGGTCCACCGGGACGCCTGTTGGCGAAGCTCTTCCAGGCAGCAGCGGGGTTGCCGTTATTCCAAAGGTCAGCTTCCTCAGGGGTGAGATAGCCATCAAAAACACCATGGGTATAGACCGGCTGGTAGCCAGGTCCGGGCGGCGGCGGGATATTTTCATCGGAACCGATATTGCCACCACTGCCGCCACGGTTACTGACTCTAGAATCTAGATTGGTAGCTGAAATCGAAACGGGATTAGCCATATTGCCCTTGGCCCCTGATTGGGTCCACTCGCCTACACTGATAAACTCGTCAGCCCCCCAGGCATCGGGCATGACGCTGCCGTGACCGGTAGTGAGCCCGAGATCTCGAATACCCGTTATACCGGCATCGATTCTATTGCACTTTTTGAAATTATCGATGGGCGGCAGACCGTTTACGCCTTCATCACCATAGATGTTTTCCGCATTGGCACCGGCATTGTAGACAAAGCTGTCCAGAACGGTCGGAGGCAGGCGCCGCTGTTGAGCACCCGCACGCATTTGATAAGCACTTAACTGAGAAAGGTTGGTAAGGTCACTATCCAGTGCGAATGCACTCTGCAGGGGAAGAACAGCAGAAAGAGCTAATAGTAAAGCGAACGGTGTTATTTTCATGGCGCACTCTCGTAAAGCGGGGCATTCAAGCGCGAAGTCTTTGCGTGGAAAGACCATACGAAAATAACGTGACGGCACGGTGACAGGTGGAGACACTGCAGTAGCTGCAAGCTTTAGCGCCGCACTATGGTAAATTCAGCGGCTCGACAACCTGGCGAGCACTAAGCATCTTCTAAAGGCACATAAACAGGAAAACCCATCTCACCCGGCCAACAATCATGGGAGCAGTTGATACCAATAAATGTTTGGATCACTGCAACCGGAACGCCCATCAAGGTATTGCCGCAATCGGCGCCTGACTTGAGTAGACCCAGCCTCGTGCTGTATATCTCATCGAAGCAGGCAGGTAGCCGTCCTTCCGTTATGAGATCTTCCAAGCCCCGCTCGCTGTTGTGCTCGATGTACCAGATACGCTTACCGTTTTCGTAACCGGCTCCGGAACTATACATTACATGCTCTTCCTCATGGTAAGCATATGTTGGGGCAAGTTCCGAAAGCTTTAAAAGCCACGGTTCCTTTTCGGAAATCAAATCAATATTATCGGCTTCAATTACGTGCCAGCCATTCTTCAAGTCTCTATAACTGTAGTAAGCACTCCAGGGAGCACTCCAGTGCAAAGCCAGTGGATCCGCGGGCTTTGCACTTACTTTCATTCCAATGGTTTCAAAGATCTTCTCCGGCGCCAGATCTCTTACCACTATCCAAGATACACAAAAACCCACAATAGTCTTCTCCACGGCCGGCGAAGATAATAGCATCCACACCGCCAACAAAGGTCGGAACAACACCGGCTGACTCCCAATAAAGGACAACCTCTCAGTGGAATGCACGTTTCGCCATCTTAGCCTGCTCTAGCGGCGCCTTTGGCACTGACAATGAAGCTGCCAGTGCTTGATACCGACAGTGAAACGCTAGACTCGAAACTGCCGCAACAAAACCAGCGGCGATTCGTAGAATCACCACTGAGAGGGAGTTTACACAACTTCTCAGTCATTTACATACAGCAAAAACTGTTCATAGTCCCTGACAAAACTTGATGCTTCAGTGCTTCCACCCTGTGACCAAGAAGCAATACTGGAGCCTGATTCAGGCGCCTGATTTACAGTTCTTAGGACTGTATATGTAAACAATCGAAAGGAGAATTCAGCCACCATCAAGTTCTGCCGCTATTATTTCAGCATTGCCGGTGGTGCCGGGTGCACAGTGGTGATATGGCTAAACAAGCCATTCTAGTTAATAAGGTATGAGGTATCCCATGGAAATCTGGACAGTTGTTCCGCTAATTATTATTCCCGTCTTGGCTCTCCTCGGTCTTCTCAAGACAGTCGCTTTCATCGACGCCAAACAGAGCTAAAAGACAAAACAAAAGGCCTGAGGTGTGCAAACAAGTCGAGATTTTCTCGAGCGTTTGCCTGCTTTAGCACGAACAGATCGTTACTGCTTAGTGGAAAAGAAAGGGCAGATTCTCTAAGGATTCTGCCCTTTTTGATGCCATAAAGAAGACAACGGTACAATCAGTGAACCCTGTAGGGTAACAACACTAACAGGCTTCGCATGCTGCTCCCTGTAACCGAAGTGAGCCGGCAAGACTTTTGCTTCTAATGGGACGGACTTCGCGTCCCTTAAAAAATTTGGGCGATGAGAGACTCGAACTCCCAACCCCCTCGGTGTAAACGAGGTGCTCCACCATTGAGCTAATCGCCCATGAGCGTGACAAGGTCACTTCCTCAACGGGATACCCAGTGTATCATGAAGGCCGGGTGAGGCGCCACGAGCCCTTAAGACTGTTTACAGAGCTTGTCTTTGCATTTGATAAAGCAGCAAATGGCTGCGCCTGCTATCCTTAGATACAATTGCCGGCCCCCGGGGTTGGTAAAATGACATCCTGTTAAGGCGAAAACATGCCGGAAAATCCATCCACCGTTATCGGCAAGCCAAAACTCACAAAAGGCTGCAAAAAAGTTCTCGAATACCTGGAAAGACTGCACGAATTGTCCAGTGCTCAGGACATTTATGGTCTCATGCGCACCGAAGACCAGAAAGCGCCTGGTTTGACCACGGTCTACCGCTCTCTTGAGGCGCTGGTGGCACAGGGGCTCGTACAAGAAGTAGTGCTGGGCGACGGAGAACGCCGCTACGAAGTGGTGCATCCGGGCGAGCATCACCACCACCTGGTTTGCCAGTCTTGCAATAAGAGTGTGCACCTGGATGAGTGCCTGGTGGAGCAATTTGAGGAAACCATTCGCAACAGCTACGGCTTCCAGATTAAGAGCCATTTATTGGAGCTTTTCGGTCTTTGCCAGGATTGCAGCAATGGTCAAAGCGCAGGCACCTTGCCAAAGCACGATCATAAGCACTAAATATAAGTATGGAAAATCTAAGGGTGTCGGCAATAATGACGGATTCTCAAGAATCTGAGATAGAGCTAAAGGCAGAAGCGCTGGAACAACCGGATCCTATAGATATGGGAGCCGACAAAGCTATTCTCTCCCTGGATAACCTGGGAATTTTTGCCTCCATCGCCTGCTTAATCCATTGTCTGGCCATGCCGGTCTTAATCGCCACGGTTCCTTTTATAGGGCTTAACTTGAGCTTCCTGGAAGAAGAGTGGGTGGAAAACATCCTCATTGCCGCCATTGTAGGCTTTGCCGTGTTCGCCATCGTGCCGGGCTATTTCCGCCATAAGAAGCCCATAGCCCTGGTCGGTCTGGTACTGGGCATGACCATGGTCGGCCTGGTAGCCCTCGGTCGAAACACCGTAGTCAACGCTAAACTTGAGCTAACCCTGATAGCGGTAGGAAACTTGATTCTGGTTATAACCCACCTCTTGAACAGACGCTTTACCACAGGCAGTTTCCTGGGTCACAGCCACAAGGTCGGCGAAGATCACAGTGGCTGTAAACACTGAAATTCACGCCCTCCTCTAGGCAGCCGGTCAAGGATTAAATAGGTTTATGGCAACAAACAAGAGTCCTTAACCTCACCTTAAAGCACTTGGCAAGATACTAGCAAAGTGAAATCCGGCGCTCCATCAGGTTAACGGGAACCAATCATGGTCACATTTCTCTTCTACATGGTCGTCATAACACTGGCAGTGGTCTTCCTGCTGTCGGTAGCCCATGATGAAGTAACAGCCTTTTACGATGCTGTTATGGACATGTTTCACCACACACTCTCACGCTCCAAGTAGAATCTGTCGCTACTTGCCAGTTTCATCCTGATTGGAGAAACTATGGCAATGGATATAGACAATTTCTACATCGGCGCGGCTTTAATCATTGGCATAACCCTGGCATCCGTGCTGGGGCTTTTGATTGTGCGACGCTACTGCCACCTGGAGAGACTCAAGCAATGCCATGAAGTGGGAGGTTATCTCCTCTCAGTGGTGGGAACCATGTACGCGGTTTTGCTTGGACTGGTGGTGGTAGATGCTATGACCAAGTTTCAGACAGCCAGAAATGTAGTAGAAAACGAAGCAAACAGCCTGGCCGATGTCTTCCTTCTAGCCGAAAGCATGCCCAAAGCCAAGGCAACGGCGGTCCGTCAACTCTGTGAAAAGTACGTCTCCGAGGTGGTGGAAAAGGAATGGCCGGACATGGCTAAAGGTCAGATCAACAAGACGGCCCGTCGGCACGCTATAAATCTCATGCGCGAGGTGAATGCCTTTGAACCGGTGACGGAGAATCAAAAGGCTATCTATCCGCTAATGGTTCAGGAATCTTGCCAGGTCTGGGACAACCGTCGCGCCCGCACTAATCTAGCCAGTTTCGGCGTACCGACGGTGGAATGGTTTGTCTTGATTCTAGGAGGAGTGGTGACTGTGGTGTTCACCTACTTCTTCGGAGTAGAGAGTCTCCTGGCACAAGTACTGATGACTTCCATGGTGTCTCTCTTGATATCACTTAACATGTATCTGGTTGTGCTCTTCGGTGCTCCATTTGCTGGAGATCTGCAGGTCAGCAGCGACGCACTGATGGTGGACAAAATGATCTTCGAGAACCAGCTTGGTCTGAGGCAGGATCCCGAATTTAGCACTAAGTTGTAACTTTTGCCGAACTCTTCGTCTGCCGAATAGCAAAGAGAAACGCCCCGCTTGTGAGCAGGGCGTTTGCAAATCTTTCGTATGGACTATCTGTAACTAGCTTTCCCGTCTTTCAGCCACATGGTAGGAGAAAAGCGCTGCAGCATTGAACCGAAGGACCGATCGAGGTCTCTCACAAATTCGCGCCAGATGAGCCAGGATTCTTTCTGGCGCAGGTTTGAAACCATACGTAGCCGCGAATTGGACTCACTTCTTTCGTCGTTGCGGAAATTGCGGGAGTGCTGCCTACCGGCCAGGGTGTCATCTCTCATGAGAGAGCGATAACCGGCGGAGATTGAGGAATCAACTTTTTGAGGCGGATCGACGGGACCACGTTCGTCACCGGAGAACTTTACTTTGATGACTGCGGTTTTGCCGATATTTGTACCGATGGAAGGGTCAGTGGCTCTCATAAGGGCCTTGGTTGACATCTTTGCTACCTCTTGATTGGCGCCGGTATATATGCGAGGGATAAAGCGAAGTTTCGCACTTACAGAGCCGGTTTTGGCACGTTGCTATTATGCATGACAAGTATTCTTAGAGCAATACCATAAAAGGATGATGTCTATTTATGGAGCGGGCTTCATTACTTACGACATCCTCTTGAAAGCCCAAAGAAAACTGCATGTATCCCTCACAGAATGCACAGACTTTCATCTCAGATAAAAGGTTCCGCCCCTCGGAAAGACCACTACACTCACATCGAGAATTAATATATACAAGTAGTTCAGAAGCCGAGGCTGACAAGTGGTGCCCCCGCGTAGAAGATCAGTTTGCATAAGCACAAATTCGTCCTGGTAGCACCCGCGATACCAAATTCAAAGAGCCCCTTACTTGAGAGAATTTCTTCCCTCGGTTACTACCGGTTCAATACGGCTTTCAGGCGCTTCTGGGCAGGAAGGCTTTCCATGGCAAACATGAAATCATTGACAACCCACTAGAATAACCAGGGGATTTCATCTAGGCTTGATAGAGGCGGCGATTGCAGGCACAGTCATCTTGCTTCCAAACTTCCAAGAGGATGGTCAGAGCGCGCCAAACGGGAACCTCTTATCTGGGAAACAGCCAAACCAGTGGCAGACGAAAAGGACGAGCAGGACAAAGAGAATCTAAATCAAGGCAACCGCCCTGATTTATTTGCTGGTATTCCGGGCTACACCCCGCACGGTTTCGGGCAGCCGACGCCGGCTGCATCAGAAGGCATAAATCCTAACGTCGAGCCGGCAGCGGCTGGACCGGCCGCCCCGTTGCAACCGGCACAGCCACAAAGCAATGGTGAAAATAATTATCCGCAGTTGAAGCTTCCTCAAAGTCCCCAGGGAGCTACACCCGTCTTTCCTCAGTTACAGTTGCCTCCTGCACCCAATCCGCCGGCAGAACCGAGGCGGGAACTGAAGCCTGCACCCTACGTCCGACGCAGCGACAGCACCGGCACAAACATGCAAGCGCTCAGCCCCGAACAGCTGCAAAACATGCAGGCCGCTGCCGATGCGGCAGCCCGCTCTGCCCCGCCGCAGAACCCTGGCAATCGTCCAGACCCCAGACAGAACATCACGCGAGTACCGCTCAGACCGGACGTGGTCATGGGTGAGCAAAGCGAGGCGATTCCGCCGCGCGGTAGTCTCGAAGAACTGCACATGATTAATCAGCAGTTCATTTCCAATGAATACGTGCCGAAGACGCCGCCTGTAATAGTCCCGCATCAAGACCCGGATAAGCCCTGGGCGGCCGGTGCCGAACCACAGTTTGAATTCTTCGCGGAAGAATATGAAGAGGCTCTGCGCAAGGCTACAAGAGCCAGGGAAAAGAAGCCGGACAAAGACGCGCCTCCCACCAAGCCCTCGGTCTGGCAAGAAACCTTTGCCAATGTTATCCAGAGTCAAACGGAATCCTTGCAGGCACCGCAGCCGGCCGCTAACACCGTCGAGCCGGCTCAACAGCCTATCCCCCAGGGTCTAAACGGAGAGAAGTCAGCTCTCAGCGAGACCTTCACCAAGGCTCCCCCCAAAGAGATTTCACGCGGGGCTGCGGCACTGAGAGCGGCAGGCTTTTACGACCGCAACTCCACGAACGGAGACACCAGCCCGCAACCGGACGCCGGCTTTCGCATGAACCGCCAGGATCTTGTGGGGATACTGGCCTTCAACCTGCTGACGGCGAAGAACATTCTCCAATCGCCTCGCGTTTTCTTCTCAAAAATGCCGACAGACGGCACCTTGGCGGAACCCCTCTTCTTTTTACTGGTGGTGCAAAGCAGCGCCGCCATTCTCAGATGCATCTTCAAATTCAGCCTCACACCAATCTTTGCAGAGCTGGTCATGGGGCTAATCTCAGCTATTCTTGGTGCGGCGCTGCTCAATTTTGTGTTCCAACAATTGGGTGGCAAGGGCAATTTCAATGCCGCTCTGCGAGTGGTCTGCTACGGAAAGGCCCCCATACTGATATCCTTCCTGGCTCTGGGCAAGCTCGAGTTCGGAATCTTTGCGGCACTGTGCTACACCATGTATTTGAACTACCTGGGCTTTACTCGGGTCTATCGAAAACCAAAGGAAGTCACCCTTCTGGTAGTGATAGTCATGGCCGTACTTGGCAGTTTCTTCCGCATGGGTGCGCCCTGATGAGCGCCGTTTACTTTTAGCTTCAGCCTACTAACTGAGGCTGCGCGCTCTCTGATGCTTGTAGTAGGCGGCACAAGTGCCGTCGGCGGAAACCATGGTGGCACCCTGAGGGCTATCAGGTTTACAGGCTTTACCGTAAAGAGGACACTCGAAAGGTTTTTTCAAGCCGCGCCAAATTTGAGAAGAGATACAACCATTGGCCTCTGGACTGCAAGGTTCGCTTGGCTCGAAAGCCAGGTGACCGTCAAAAGCAGCGAACTCAGGGCGCAGGGCGTAGCCGGCCATAGGCACCACACCAATGCCGCGCCACTCTCTTTCGCAGGGAGCAAAGACCTCACTGATCAGGGCACGCACTTCAAGATTGCCCTGGCGACTGGCGGCCCGCTTGTACTGATTCTCGACGGAGACCTTGCCGTACTCCAGCATGTTGACGCTCTTCAGTATGCCTTCCAAAATATCCACCGGCTCAAATCCGGTTATCACAATTGGGCGACCGGTGGCTTCAGCAATGGCTTCGTAGCTCTCATAGCCGGTCACGCAACAAATCTGACCGGGTCCCAGAACAGCGTTCACCATACAGTTGGAATCAGACAGAAGCGATGAAACTACCGGCGGCAAATTGGCGTGGTAGCTCAAGAGCAAGAAGTTGTTCACACCAAGTCGGCGAGCCTGCCAGACGGCAAGGGCATCCATCTGCACATTGTTCTCAAAGCCGACATCGAATAAAACCACGCGGCTATCAGGATTACTGCGGGCAATGCCGATACATTCCAAAGGCGAATAAACAACCCGCACATCGAAGCCCTGAGCCTTAACTTCCAGCAAGTCTTTGCTGCTACCGGGAATTCTCAGTAGTTCGGCGGGGGCACAAAAAATAACATTCGGTTCCTGGGCGACGGCAATGGCCCTATCGAAGATGTGCACCGGTACCGATGCCACGGCACAGCCAGGTCCGTGCACCAGGCTCAATTCCGGAGGCAATAGCTCAAACAGATTGTTGCGCAAAAGTACCTGCGTCAGATCCCCCGACACTTCCATGATCGTCCAGGGACGAGTCATGCTGGCAGCAATCTTGCGAGCCAGACGAGCAACTTGTTGCTCATCACTGTGGTCGGCTCCGTTTAATTTGAGACCAAACATCGAGTGGAAACTGCTCCGGCTGACCTTGGGGGGGTACCTAACTTAACCAGCTCAAATAATTGAGCCTCGAAATCGCCTACTTTGCCTGTTCAACTTGGGGGATTAAAAACCAACAAAGCCAAGACTAGATTACCCATAAACCGGCTTATCAAGTTGTACTTTGTAGCCATGTTACGAGTAGTTTCAATTTTGCAACATCTTGACATCGCGCCATACTTTGCCGACTCTCGCTCGAGCCGGTCAGGGCTCAGGTCTTATCCCTGGGAAGCACCAGCTTGGAAGAAAGCGGAGTCAGTCTCTTCAATCCGGCCCGGTCGGTCATGATCAAAAGCTTGTCGCCCACTGAAAGGTTACTACTGGGAGCCGGGTTCCAGTCAGCCGTCCCGTCAGCCTTCTCATGGCAGAGTATGGTCACTTCATAGTTGCCCCGCAAATAGTCAATGTCGTGGCCGACTAGAATGGTATTGGCTTCCACAGTCAGTTGCACGGCATTGATAATGGTGCCGCCAAATTCGAAAGAATCGAGAATGTCGCCGGAGATAGCAGCCTGGGCAAAAAGTCTGGCCGACCGGGCCGATGAGCTGTAGGCCCCCTGAATGCCCATGGATTTTTCCACTTTCTTGGCCAGGTTCTGATCGAACATTCGAATCACTACCCGAATTTTCGGATTTAGTTCTCGCGCCGTGAGAGCCGCCTCAAGGTTGGCCAGATCATTATCGGTTACACAAATGATGGCCTTAGCCTTGGGCACCGAAGCCCTCATCAAACTGGCAGAGTCGCGCACATCGCCAAAGAGAACCGGCACATCATAGCCGGCGACTTCAGTGGCGAAGCGCGCGTCAGGATTGGTTTCGATAGCTACCACGTCTTCGCTGAAGCGCCGCAAGTGCTGCACCACACGCACCCCCACATTGCCGAGGCCGCAAACCACAACGTGGTCTTCCATGGTTTCAGCGATCATTGATTGCCACTCCTTTGAGTACCGTTTATGTTGAAAAAGCAGGTTGCCGAGGTGCACAACGCCTTCGGCAATAATTATCAGCCCCAAAATAGGCAAGATGAAAAACAAGGGAGAGAGCCGATAGTCTTCCACATAAGTTAGCGGGCTCTCAAAGAAAATCATCAAAAGCGTGTAATAGGCTGCCTGGGCCACTGTCATGGTGGCACCGCCGAGAAGGTTACGTGGATAGAAACAGTAAAGCAGGGCTACCGAAACGCTGAAAGCGAAAATCATGCTCAGGAGGAAACCCCGGAACTCCCGGAAGAGTACTTTCAAAAGCAGAACGAAACGACGACTTCGCCTTCTGGCCAAATCGTACTCGCCCATGACATTCTGTACTCTAAAATCCACATAGCAGAGTATACCTGAGAAATTACTTCCCTCTCAGATTTGGTTAGAACGCGGCGGGTGCGCCCTCGGGGTTGATTGTAAAGATGCACGCATGCTAGCATTTTGCTTTCAGGCTAGGATTATAGATAGACTTTTCTTCAAGCAGTTATTCGGGGTTCTCTTGCGAAGCGTCGCCAGACAATCGGCCAGCACCAAATCCGGTATCGTCTCGGTAGCGCCGTTCAGCGGCGCCCAGGGCGCAACCATTTTTGCCGGCAAGAAGCTCCTCTCAGTTAGTGCGGCACTTCTACTTACCGTTTTTGCGGCGCAAGCGCAAGCACAGGAACAGTCGCCCCAAATTAGCGGCACCACTCCCGATACCAATCTGGAAGGGAGCGCTTACAAGCGTGACCTTCAGAACACCTGCTTGCTTACTCTGCATATGCCGATGGTTGCAGAAGCAGGAACCAAAAGTTTCGGAAAACTTACACCCCAGGCCCAGGGAGCACTGGCCTCTACCATCGACAACTTTGATCTGGTCTCAGATAAACTCTGGCGCGGAGCAGCCCCAGGCAAGAGAGGCATGCAGCTTCTGGCCAGAAGTGGTGTAAAAACTGTGCTCGATTTGCGCATGCCCGGTCTTGGCCCCATGCTGGAAGAGAACCAGGCCAGAGACCTTGGTATCAACTACGTGCACATGCCGCTCACCTTCAACAAGCCCTCTATGGACAAGGTGGCACAGTTTATAAACATCGTGGAGAGCCCACTAAACCAACCGGTCTTCATTCACTGCCGCCAGGGAGCAGACCGCACCGGAACACTTGTAGGCATCATGCGCCTCACAAAAGACAATTGGTCATTTGACAAAACCTATGCCGAAATGAGGCAGCATCATTTCAAACCCTGGTTCCAGAACTTGAAAGCCATGGTAGCCAGTTTCGACAATAAAACCACCCGCGCTCAACTGGCTCAAGCAATCAAGAAAGACAGGCAAGACAATCAAGCACAACTTACGGCAGGCAACAAACAAGTTGTGCGATAAGCGCACTGAAACTCTAATTCGCCAGAGCCGTCAAAGTTACTGCCGCCGCGCCTGAAGTGCTTTCTCTCTTACAGTCGAGAATCCAATTCCGCAAACGTTCATAAACACCGTCGGCACATTCATCCAGATTGTGAGAGCCCGGGAAGTAAGCAATGTCTCGCTCTCCCACCGCCTCCTTGAAGATAGCCCGAGACCATGCCGGCGGCTCCACCACATCAAGAAGGCCCGTCATCACGAGAATCTTTTTGGAACCCAAGTCACTTACAGGATTGGCTCCATAAGGCTGACTGGAGATAGGCACCACTCCAATCACATTAGGCTCAAAGGCGGCAGCGCTAATCATAGCGGCGCCACCAAGAGAATGACCGACCAATATTACTCTTTCAACGCCCATACTCTTGAGGTACTGAACCGCTGCACGAGCGTCATAGACCGTCTCGGCAAACTCCTGCGGTTTGCGAAAACACAGATGAACAGTCATGATGCGATCGGTGGAGAGTGAATTGCCCAACTTATCATAGAGACCACAGGCCGGAGAATCAAAGGTACCGGCCACGCCGCCCGCCACTACCACACCCAGGGTCGGGCGGCGTCCGCCTGAATAGGTCTTGAGTTCGATTAAACCGCGCGCGCCGGACAGCGTCACCTGGCCGGTAACCAAATCAACCCGCACGACTTTTACATCGCTCGGTTGACTAGACTTAGCCCAGGAAGCATCAACCACTTTCGGAATCGGTAAATGGGCGTTCACTCCGAAGGGAAGCAAAAACGGATACATCGGATTCAAGTCGTAGAACACCGCCAAACCAAAGATTAAAAGCGCCCAGGCCGGCTTCAGCCTCCATCTTCCTGATGCTTTCATTCTTCACCCTTCGGCGGGTAAACCCCGACCAAACCCCTATAGTTCCATCCTATTGCCGGCTCAGACAACCAGGCAAGATCAAATTACGAAAGTTTGCTCTACGCCGCCAAGATGCCCCATCGAGGTAGCCAGATCACAACTCCGACACTCTAGAGTTGTAATCTACATTGATTAAAGATTGGACCTCTACCTTTACTACCATTTTCTTCTCTCGAGCCCCCTACCATGCCTGAAGCTAAGACTGAAAGCCATGACAGGCCAACCAGCCCGCCGGAAAACACCAGCTTTGTCTGGGACAACAACTGGTGCAGCGCTAACCTGCAAGACTGGCAAATAGTAAACAATATGGGCAAACAGAGCGATCTCTCCAAATACGGTTTTGGCGAGCTGCTGATCTCAGACGACAAAGGCTCCGCTGCCAAAGAAAGCAAAGACGACAGCGCCAAGTATCCTGAAGTAACCGGTAAGAACCTGCTTCCCGGCATTGAATACAGCCTCGTCGAGGGAAAAGAAACAGCCCAGGAGAGAAACAAGCTTGTAGCCAACCTGAAGGAAAGCACCGAAGGGCTCTCAGAAAATGAGCAAAGCCGGTTCAAAATCTTCATCGGCAACTTTGAAGAGCGCATGCAGGGCATGGAAGCCAACTACATGAAACAAGGGATGGATCAAACGGCAGCCCATAAAAAGGTAGAGGAGCAAATTAAGGAAACCTACCACCATCTAAATCGTATCCTGGATAAAGACACGCCCGATTTTGCCGGTTTGAGCCCCGAGGAGAAATCAAAGCTTGTTCGCCAGGTGCTGGAAAATTCCTGCAATACCACCGACGTTCGCCAGGGTAACCACAGCACCTGCAACGTAGCAGCCATAGAGGGCCGCACCTATGCCCAGGAACCGGCAGCCGCAGCCAAAATGGTGGCTGACGTGGTTTTGACCGGCGAATATCAAACCAGAGACGGCAGCACCATCAAAATCGACAAGGGCAGTCTCCAGCCTCATGATGAAGCAAAAATGGATCCGCTCCCGGACGGCGGGCGCAATTTCGCCAGCCAGGTCTTTCAAGTAGCGGCAGTCAACGTATATCACCAGCGCCACGGCAGTTGGCGCTACGAACAGCGAGAGGCAAGCGGAGAGAAGGGTGATACCGGTGAAAGACTGGTCGACTACTCACAAAATCCACCCAAAGAAGGGCCGACACTCTGGGACGAACTACGAGGTAAAGACTCGGAGTACTTCTACAGGAGCCCACAATTGGGTGGCGAAAGAATTATCGACATAGGCGACCAGATCATGGACAACGGCAACCAGCCCTGGTACTTTGCCGCTAAAGATGCGCCAACTTTCGGACAACCGCCCACCGTAGACTCGGCCGAGAGCTTGAAAGAAGCACTGGAAGAAGCCAAACGCTCGGGAGAGCTTCCCATAGTGCTGAGGGTCAACACTCAAAAAGAACCCTTCCTAAAAGATTCCGGTAACGGAGAGGCGGGAGGTTCCGGCGGCTGGCATGTGGTAACAGTCACCAACATAATCGATGGCGATCCGCCGAAAGTGGCAGTTGACAATCAGTGGGACAAAAACTCTGATCGCACTTCCAGAGAAAAAGCCCTGGACTACGATACCCTTTACCAGGCCATGAGACCAAATGCCTGACCCTGTTGAAATTATGTCAAAATATTCCAATCCTCATTTCAGGAAAGGAAACAATTGCAGCGACGAAAAGACAAGAAGGTGCCCCTGCTTGCATCTGCAATTTGCGCTATTGGTCTAACCTTTACCACAAGCATCCAAGCGGCAGAAAGTGAGACTCTATCGGTAAGCTCCGATAGGGTAGACGCCATACTGGCATTAATCGGGACGAAGAAATACAAGGAAGCGTCAGCCCTGGCCGATTCCTGTATCGCCTCTGGAAAAACGTCCGGGAGCAATTTCACCCCGGGAGATTGGCGGCAGGATGAGCTTGGCCGCCCGCTGGTCTTTGCCCTCTTACCCCAGAGCGACCTGAGGCATCTATATCTGGCTGAGATGTTCAACCTCAAGGGAATGGCCCAGTTCAGCCTGGGTCAGAACAAGGAAGCAATTGAAAGCTTCAAACTGGCAAGCAAAGAAAACCCCTTTTGCAGTCAAGCCTATTCCAATATGGGTGCCGCTCAATCTGAACTCGGTCAGGCACAGGAGGCCGTCGCTACACTTAACAAGGTGCTGCGGCTCAACCCTCGCTACCCCGAAGCCTACCGCAATCGAGCGGAAGCCTATCGCCGCCTCAAACAGTTTGCTCTCTCTCAAAAGGACATGGAACATTACCGCCACTGGACGGAGCAAAACAAAAAGGATGAATTGGATCTTGTAATCATTTCCAAGTTCGACTATGCGCTGAAAGTGATCAGCAAACTGCCCCAGAATGCCGATACTCTCACGGCCCTGGCAATAATACACTGGGAAAAGGGGAACCTGAAGGAAAGCGAACGAGCCTTCCAAAGCGCCATCACCCACAATACCAGCTCAGCTAAAGCCCACGGTGCTTATGGAATCTTTCTTTTGAGCCTGAACAAGTACGACTCGGCAATCAAGGAACTGTCTATTGCCATTTCAAAAGATCCAAGCTACTTAGCAGCTATCTTCGCAAGGGGCAGAGCCAACTTAGTGAGCGGGCACCCAAAAGAAGCCATTAATGACTTCGACAGCCTCCTCTCATACAAGACAATTGATGACGCCAGACTGAGAAGTTGCTGGGGGGCAAAAGGCGATGCCTTTCTCGCTCTCAAACAATATCAGAAGGCGCTTCACAGCTATCGCCAGGCACTTTCTGCAGGCGCCGCAGGCACCGAACGAGCCTTCTATTTGACCCGTTGCGGCTTGGCTCAACAGGAAATGGGAAAAGCCGGCGAGGCCACCAAAAACTTCGACCAGGCTCTTTCAGCGGATCAAAATTACAAACCGGCATTGAACGGACGGGCCAAGAGCATGCTCTCCGCCGGACAATATGAACAAGCCATAGCCGACTTTGACACGTCCAGTCGACCCTCCACAACGGCGGGGAAAATACCGGATGCAAAAGAACTGGCCAGACTGATTTCCTACTACTCCAAGTTGACCGCCATCAACCCCAAGGAAATCGAAAACTACTACAACCGGGGCATCCTCTATCTGGCAAGCGGCGATGCAAAAAGCGCTGCTGCAGACTTTCAAAAGGTACTCAGCTTCAAAAACGAAGCCACGGCAACTACAGACTATGCCTTTTGCTTCGCCACGATTGCCTATCGGTTGGATAAGAATGAGGCGGCGGCACAAAAATTGAAACAGACCTATAAAGCGCTTCCGCGCAAAACTAAGCCGACACCAGAGATAGAGCACTTTCTAAGCAACAGCAAAGTAATGGTGCCGACCTTCAACAATGCAAATTATAGCCAGGCTTACAAAACAAGAGCCATGACCTTGATTGGTCTTTCGGCCTATTGCCGGGGAGACAAGAAGAAGGCTTCAGAATGTCTTGCCTCCGTAAGCTACGACGGTAATCCGTCAATGGACGAATATGTGCTGGCAGAGATTTTCCTGAAGAAGCTGAAGTAGGTCGAGGCGGGGCGGAAAAGCAAATGCTGGTCTTCATTCTCGATACTTAGCCAAGCAAAAGGACCTGACCCGCCAAGAAGACCAACTATTAATTGGCCCTAACTAACAACCAGGGGATTTAATGCACAACCCAATGTCCAATAGGTCGGCAGAATCTCAAGACCTGTAAAATGTACCACCATATTAACGTAAAGGCAGGGCCAACATTGAGGACCAAGAAATCATGAAGGAAGTGGCTCTTAAATATGTAGAAGGCACATCGAACAAGTTTTGGAAGATCAAACAGAGCGCAAATAAACTCGTGATTCATTTTGGACGCGTGGGTACAGCCGGTCAAGAAAAGCTCACGGAATTTTCCTCAAAGGAAGAAGCCCTAGCCTCCCTTGATAAGCAGGTCAAAGAAAAGCTCAAAAAGGGCTATACCAAGGTACACGAGACCTCCGCAGAAGAGGTAGCTGATGACAAGTCCGCTATTGTTCAAGCAGCGCCGGCCAGTGGCGAAAGAACTCCATACAGCCGGGTTTCTTCGAAAACCAGCCAGATAAACTCCAGACCTACACCTACTCAAATTGAGATTACTAGAACCTTAGCACTAAAACCTGAAGATATCGGCTTCGCCTTCAACTTGAGGAAGGCTCCGCTTCCATTGCCGCCAAAACGCCCTTTCAATCGCATAGACACAATTCAGAGCATTCTAAAAGTCAGCAGTCACGATTCAGCAATAATAGAGCGCTGGAAAGAGCTAGACTGCTCCGCCCTGGCAAGGTCAACTGAAGAAAACTACCTCTGGTTAATTGGCATAACAGAGGTTTACAAATACAGATATGAGATTCTTGCAAGCGGAATCTTCAATTATCCAAAAGCTAAATCCCTGAACGAGCAACGAATCTATAAAGCAATTGCTAACCGAGATTTAAGCATCAAACCAACCACTGCTGAAATTGTACAGATTGTTCGTTCTGTCGGTCTCAATCATCATGCCACAAACTTTAACGGCAGCGTGCTAACTAAGGTCACAAGACGTGACACCATGTTTAGCCTTGCTTTCCCCATTCTCGGGCTGGTTTCCATGGAAGACTTTCTAACTATCTGGGAAACTATTTGGGATACCTATGCGGACCCTTGCGTGACTGACTTTGAAGGTGCCTATGCACAATCGGCGATTATAAGCGCCGTCCGCTCCGAAGTCCTTCCCTATATTTCAGAGATGGATGTTGAAAACCTGAAGGAATACGTAAGTAAGCAAATTGCCGCAAACAAATGGCAACCCAAAGACTCATCTGAGCAGGTTCCGGTACCATACATAATGGCGGCACTTCTCTGTATGCGCGAACATCTACTCCCTGCAATAGAGGCGATTCCAGACGGCTTTTACAAAAAGGAAACCAAATATCCGGATCTAGCCAGACCCCAGATGCTGGTGCTTGGTCTGGCCGAACCTGGACTCATACTCAAACACTGGCACAGGCTGGGTCTGAGAATTTCAAAAAGAGGTGAAAGTTGGAGCTGGGCAGCGCAGCTTGGCTGGCAGAATCTTGAACCAATCTGCGACTTTCTGGAAGAAGCAATGTCCGAATATTTCATTAAGCCACCGATAGAACACGTGCTGGACCTTCTGCAACCGCTATTCATGGTCAAAGCACCAGAAACGGCACGTTACATTTTTAGACTCTCACTCTCCAAACATTTCACTAAGGTCTGCCGTAAATGGCTGCAAGAAAATCCGGAATATTCCTTCATCGGACTGCTCAGCTACAAAACAGAGAATACGGACACAGCCAGACAAGCGCTTCGCTATCTTACGGATCTCACTCAGCGTTTGAAAAAAGAATGCCTTCCCAGAGAATACTGGGCAGATTTTGACCAAATCAGCAATAGCAAGATCCAGGGTAAAGCAGCACAACAACCTTGTCCGGAATGGCTGGCGGAACTCTTCAAAAGGCACGACCGCCCAAAACGAATCACTCTCCCCAAGTATCTCCAGGATGTGGCGCTATCACCGCTATACATAGAAGGCTATTGCCTGAACGATGATCAAATTGAGCATCTCCTTCTTTCTATGAAAAGCAGCACCCCAGATAAAGTAGCGCCGATTCTCAAAGAATTGAGAGAGAAGGTCCCTCGCAGCACCTTCGACAATTTTGTCGGAGAACTATTCGAGCGCTGGATGAACGAGCTTGCGCCCTCAAAAGACAAATGGTGCATGCTAGCCATCGGCTATCTTGGTTCAGACGAAGCAGTTTGCAAACTCATTCCCCACATGAAAGCCTGGCGAGCAGGCGGCAATCCCGGGCGAGCAGCCTTCGGTCTTGACTGCATGCGCGCCTGCGGTAGCGACGTTGCACTAATGAAGCTTCACGAAATCTCTCAAACAGCTTCGCTTAAATCACTCAAGCACAGAGCGGTTGCAGATCTCTCGGAAATCGCCAGGCAGAGAGGATTCACAAAAGAGCAGCTTGAAGACCGAATCGTACCGACTTGCGGACTGGATGAAAAAGGAAAACTGACTTTCAGCTATGGTAAACGAGAGTTCTATTTTCTGCTCAGCCCTGACCTGAAGGCACACCTGAAGGACCAGGAGGGCAAAGTTCGAGATGAACTTCCCTCGCCCAACCAGCAAGACGATCCGGTGCTTGCAGCAGAGTCAATTAAGCTATGGAAATCCATCAAGAACCAGGTAAAAACAGTCGCCAAGGTTCAATCAGCAAAACTTGAAACAGCGCTTATATCAAGTAGAACATGGAAAGCAAGTGAGTTCGATTCACTGGTTCGTAGGCATCCACTGATTAAACATATTGCCAGACAACTGATCTGGGGCGAAGTAGACGCTCAGGACAGGCTTATTTCAACATTTCGCTGCACGGACGAGGATGAACTTGCAGATGAAAACGACCGAGAAATGCAGCTGAAAGCTGATAGCCGCATAATCATTTTGCATCCGCTGCGGCTCAGCCAAGAGCTGATCGAGAAGTGGGGACAGATAGTCTCTGACTACAACCTGGTGCCACCTTTTGCACAAATGTCACGACCGGTGTTTCGATTGACCGAAGAAGAGAAACGAACTAATCATCTCAGCCGATTTGATTCGCAAAAAATAGAGGCTGTGGCGCTCGTGGGTGCTCTTGACCGACGAGGCTGGAGCCGTGAGGCAGTTGGCGACGGACCGTTATTTTGCGGACACTATAAATATTTTCCAGGGAAGGATGTAACAGCACACGTTAGCTATCCAGGAGTCATCCCCGGTATGCTGAAAGATTCCGAGAAGCAAGAAATATCGCAGGTCGCTTTCCTGGCTGGCAGAACCGAACCCAACTCTTGGATGCGATATGCAACGCAGGGGTCAGAGCTGAATTATTCTAAAGTCAACCCAATCATCATGAGCGAAGTTATTGCCGATTTGGTCCTGGCTACGGCAAAAGCAGAAAAGTTGTAACCATCAAAGAACTCAACGAGATAAAAAATGACCACAGACAACCTAATACCACCGTTTGTGCCGGGTTCAATTGATGTGGAAGAGGAACTCAAGCGATTTCCTGCCGACAAGCTATTGCATGCCTTCTGGCGTCGGAAAGCCCCCCAACCGAGACCACACACTGTTCCTTTCAATCCAAAGAAAGCAGCAACCAGGCTTAAACACACGACAGTGCATGGACTGAGCATGGACTCACCAAATTACAAAATGAGCCTGGAAGCACTTATATGGACACGAGAAGAGAGCCTTTTTTGGCTCCAGAGCCTCAGTCTCAAGAATAGCATTCTGAAAGACTTACAAACAAAGCCACCCGCCTCCGGCGACGTAAATGAAGCATTGGCACTGACTCTTGAAAGTAGACTATTAGAGAGCCATCTTCCACAAGAGATGTCGGATGAAGCTATATGCAGACTAACGTCTGGATCCTTTCAGCCTCGCTACGGCAAGCACATTTCACCACCAAAACCCGTCATCTGCGCCCTGCTCAATTTACTGCCGTTTCCCACTTTTATCGAGCTATGGCGCGATCATTTCTCCAGTCGAATCGGCTTCGAGACCCTTATGATAGTGAGAGAATACCTGGTTCCCTACATCACAGATGAGGAACTTGAAAAGGTTCAGACCTATCTTTCAGAGAGAATTGAAAAACTAAACTGGCGGCCGACCTTTCAGAAAGAAGATATTCCAATCGACCTGGCAGCAGCAGCGCTTTTCGGCATGCACGAAACTCTGCTACCCATCATCGAGAAAATTCCAGATGCTTACTACGCAAAAGCAACATTCGAGCAAATGGCTCGACCGCAAATTCTCATATTCGGACTGAAGGATCCAGCCCTTGTAATTCATCATTTTGAACGTCTAAAAATAATGCTCACGACAGTGGATGACCATATCTCCTGGATTGCCCATACCGGCAGTTCCGCCCTTACTAAAATGATGAAGAGTTCGGTATATACCGCAAACAGCTACTACTATAACAATTCTGAGCTGCGCGACATCATAACAATCATCACCTGGCTTGATTCTATTGGTATAGCGCCAACCCTCTTTGAACTGAGCCTGCAGAAAACTATCCACGATATTCCAGCAGACTGGATTCGAAACAACCCTCTTGAGACTTTTATGGGATTGGCGCAATACCAGACCGAAGACAAAGAAACTGCATTGCGCCGAAGAAAACTGCTGATTGATATCTCAAAAACAATCAAGGTATCAGAGCTGCCCTCCCAGTATCATGAACTGCTTGCCGAAGTTAAGGAATGGGAAAGAGAAATCAGACTGGAGCGCAAGAACAAACGAGAAGTCGAACAGAAGGCTCGAAAAGCACGCTCAGACGCGATAGATAGAGAAGACTCCAAAGGTCCTGAATGGCTAGAAAAGATATTTGCAGAGAATCCAGGTCCGGCAACGGTACCTTTGCCCGCCTGGCTAAACCCAAATTTACTGCCACAAATCAAGATAGAGGAATATTCCTTCTCCGGCTACAAAACAAATCGCATACTAGCCGCTTTGATATCAAGCAGCCCGGATGCTATTGATCCTCTATTAGTCAGACTTCGGTCTTCCATTGACAGATCTCGCTTCGATCACTTCGTTGCTGAACTATTCGACCGCTGGATGGATGCCTTCAGCGAGCCCAAAGAGAAATGGTGTTTGTTTGCGGTAGGTATACTGGGCTCAGACAGCGCCATCTGCCAGTTGATCCCGTATATAAAAGAATGGCGAACCGGCGGAGCCGCAGCCAGGGCAGCGCTGGTGATTAAGTGCCTGACGCTATGCGGCAGTGATTTTGCACTGATGAAATTAAACGAAATGAGTCAGTCGAATTCGCTCAAGTCCCTTCAGCATAAAGCGGCAATTGAATTAAACAATATCGCCGAAGCTCGCGGATTGAGCAGAGATGAGTTAGCCGACAGAATTGTACCGACGCTTGGTTTAGATGAAAATGGTCGCCGTATCTTCGACTTCGGAACCCGGCAGTTCCGCTTCGTGCTCGGTGAAGACTTGAAACCTCGGGTAAAAAATGAAAGCGGTAGAGTAAGTACTGACTTACCCAAGATTGCACAAAGTGACGATATACAAAAGGCAGAAGAGGCAACCAAACAGTGGAAAGCATTCAAGGCTCAACTGAGAACCGTGGTCAAGTCGCAGGTACAGCGTTTAGAGCAGGCCATGGTCACAAGACGTCGCTGGTCAGCCAATGACTTCAGACAGTATATTCTCTATCATCCACTTCAATTTCACCTGGCAAAAACTCTAATTTGGGGTATCTTCGATAAAGAAGACAAATGCCTCCGCACCTTCCGTATTGGCGATGAACATGAATTACTTGACTTGTCAGAACAGCCGACTACACTTCAAGATTCAGCTCAGATAGGTATCATCCATCCTCTTCATATCAGCAAGGATGAGAGCAGAGCATGGGCTGAACTTAAAGCCGATTACGGGCTCAAAGAGATATTCCCGCAATTGGGCAGGTCCATCTTCTTGTTTACGCCCGAGGAACTCAAGACCAATTCTTTTGACCGTTTTCAAGGCAAAGTATTCGAAGCCGTGCAAGTTCTTGGAATATTGGAACGCAGGGGTTGGATTCGAGGGGTGCCGGAAGACGGCGGTTGTTACTTCTACCACTACAAGCATTTTCCTGTAAATGATATAACCGCATTCTTGTCCTACACCGGTATCCTAGTCGGTTTACCAACCGAGTCGGAACTTCAAAGAATTGAAGGTATCTTATTCCGTGCCGACACAAGCTCTCAGAGCTCATACCATGGCAACGACGAAGATACTACAATTCTAAAATTGAAGGACGTTGACCCTATAACCGCTAGCGAAGCGTTGACCGACCTTATCCTCCTATTAGAAAAAGCAATGAAAAGTTGATTGCTATTCAAGACCTCTACAGTAGACAGGGTGACCAATGAAGAACTCCGAAACGAAACAGGCTAAAGAGATTCAGAGAAAACCAGCAGAGCTGGAATATGCCAGGGAACTTGCGCTACTGGTCGAAAAAGACAAGAAAACAGCCAAACCAAAAGGTTGGCGAATGGCACCGGACTCAGTTCTAAAATTTGTGCTAGGAGACAAAGCGCTAAATATTACACCTAAGTTTGTCGGCTCAAGAAATGTGATAGAACGCTGCGTGGTTGCGCTGGCCACTAACCGCGGACTGATGCTCATAGGTGAGCCTGGCACAGCCAAGAGTATGCTCAGCGAACTTCTAGCCAGCGCCATTAGCGGCGACTCAGGTCTCACGATCCAGGGTAGCGCCGGCACAACGGAAGACCATATCAAGTACTCTTGGAACTACGCTCTGCTTCTCGCTGAGGGACCAAGCGAGCGCTCCCTGGTACCGGCACCACTCTATAAAGGCATGAGAGAGGGGAAAATAGTACGCTTCGAAGAAATTACTCGCTGCCCACTAGAAGTTCAAGACACCCTCCTGTCCGTGTTGTCGGAGAAAGTTCTCAACATTCCCGAACTACCAGGCAAAGACAGTGCTCTCTTCGGTGCCGTCGGCTTTAACATAATTGCCACGGCCAACACACGCGACCGCGGAGTAAATGAGATGAGCGCGGCTCTCAAAAGAAGATTCAACTTCGAGACGCTGCAGCCGATTGCAGACCTGCAGCGGGAGATTGAGCTGATCAAGAGAGAAACAGCGAAACTATTCCAAGATGCCGGTCTAAACCTGAACCTGCCGGAATCGGTCCTGGAGGTTCTTGCTACCACCTTTCACGAATTGAGAAACGGACGCACCCAGGAAGGACAGGCACTGGAGCCGCTCAGTACAGTAATGAGCGTAGCTGAAGCAATCTCTACCGGTTTTGCAGCCGGGCTGCACGCTCACTACTACGCCGAAAGCCAGGCAACCGCTGAGCATCTCGTGCATGGACTCCTGGGTTCAGCTATCAAGGATTCCCCAGATGACATGAAAAAGCTAATGCACTATTTCAATAATTGTGTCGCTAAAAGGTCAGAGGAGGTCTGGCAGAACTTATACGAAGCAAGAAGGAATCTAGTTTGAGAGAAATACTGGCCCGTCTTGATTCAGAAACAGTCTTTTTTCCAGTCCGGCATCACAGCCCTACTGCAGCCATTTTGCTGCGGGACCTGATCGAAGAGGCGAAGCCGTCAGCGGTGTTGATTGAGGGGCCTTCCGACTACAATGAGCAAATTAGCGAATTGGCGCTGGACCACACATTACCAATTGCAATCTATTCCTATTTTCGCAAACAAAACACCACCTACGGTGCCTTCTACCCATTCACAGACTTTTCTCCTGAGTACCAGGCAATAATCAAGTGCTTGCAGCTAAAGATTCCCGTCCAATTTATAGACCTGCCGTTTGCAAGATTAGCCACTAGAACTCGCACTAAGCATCAGTATGCAGATGGACCGATTAGACAGAGTCCGGCAATTGAAGCTGTTTGCGAACACTTTGGCGTGGAGGACTTCGACGGGCTCTGGGATAAATTGTTGGAATCCGATACTACCCTAGATATTCAAACTTACATGGATAGATGTCATGGAATCTGCTTACTTCTTCGTGAATCATGCTATATCGATGAGGAGACTACGGTCAGGGAGCAGTTCATGGTCTCAAAAATACATGCGGTGCGCTCCCAGTACGAAGGCCAGCTCATAATTGTAACTGGCGGCTTTCACAGCGCCGGATTATATGAGCTACTGAAGGAACCCGCAACGGCGCTCCTTAGCCCTGACTCTCCACTCCTTGAAAACGAGCAACCAGATTCCAATGAAGATATTGATAGTGGCGCAACCTTAACACCATTCACCGACGCCAGACTGGATGCTTACAAAGGCTACGAGGCCGGGCTGCCATGCCCCGGCTTTTATCAGCAAGTTTGGCTTGGCAGATTGAATGGTCGGCTCGATAGCATTCATGAGACCTTACTAGCGCAGGCCGTGCAGGCATTAAGAGATGCCAAACAACCTATTTCTACGGCCGACTTGATAGCCGCCAGGGGAATGGCGGAAGGTTTGAGTCAAATACGCGGTCACAAGGCAATTTTCAGAAATGACCTGCTCGATGGTATCTGCGCAACCATGGTCAAAGACGAGACTATGTTTGAATCAGTTCACCCACTTATGTCGGAACTACGTTCAATTTTTAGAGGAAAGAGGCAGGGTAGACTATCCGCACGTTCAAGCCAACCGCCTCTAACCATTGAAATTAAGGCTCAACTTGCCCTACTTGGTCTGATCCCAGAAAACAGCAACGAGAAGAAGCAGCTAACGCTTAATCTTGAATCGACAAGCGATCGTGAGATAAGTTCATTTCTACACAAATTACATACTCTCACGCTCAGAGGCTTTTCACGCACCGGTTTTAGCGGATTTAGCGGCGATGAAAGCGGCAAAGTTCAAGAAGACTGGACAGTTTGGTGCTCCGAATACTTTGAAGCTGATTGCGTAGAGGCCTCAGTCTGGGGTAGCAATCTGCAGGAAGCGATCATCAATAAACTCAAGGCATCTTTGGAAGAATCAGGCAACAAGACAGAATTGGTGGCAAAGGTTCTGACTGCATCATGCCTCATGGGACTTACAGAATTCTCAACCGAACTCATCGAATCGCTGAGATCGACAATAAATGTAGATCAGGATTTCGCTTCAGTAACTAAGGGTATGGGTGAAATGTTTCAACTCATCCACCTTGACAAATTATTAAAGGAGCGACCGGGCAATGAACTATACAGTCTGCTTTCTTTAACGTTTGAAAGATCATTGTGGCTATTGGAAAGCCTTGGCTCCACGGGCGACAAAGGGCATCTGACCGGCATCTGGATTATAAGCCAGGTTATCCAGCTACTCACTGAAACACTCAAAATCGATCAAAGCCTGGTACTAGAAAGTTTCCAAAGAGCACGTCGCCAAAAGGACATAGCTCCACTACTGGCAGGCGGTATAAGCGGCGCTTTATATAAGTTGCAGAACATAGGATTGGAGAGCATAAGATTCGATCTAGCAGCCTTTTCAGCACCGGACAAAGTAGGAGACTATTTAACAGGGCTATTTTTCCTCGCCGAGGAAATACTTAAGCTCAGCCCACTTCTTCTGGAAGATCTCGACAACCTGATCAAGGTATACACTGATGAACAGTACCTTGAAGCCGTACCGGCACTTAGAATAGCTTTTACAAAGTTCACGCCCAGAGAAAAAACTCATATCTTAAACGAACTAAGAAAGCTTCGCACCGCTCCAGAAAGCCCCAGGAATCTTGAACCAACAACTGAAATAGATGAGCAACTTTTGTATGCAAACATTGCCGCTGAGGCAAAAGTGAAAGAGGTACTCTCCATCTATGGTCTGAGAGGTCTGAGAGATGATTGACGATAGGACCGCAGAGTTAAGATGGAAGCTAATCCTTGGCACAGGTCTCAGACGAGACGCAGGAGGAACTTCTGCAACAGGTTTCCAAGCCAATCAACAAGATGAGGAAGGCAAGCAATGGGAACAACGAGACAAATTGCTCAGCTTTCTCTACGATCGTGAGTATGCAAAATCGCGAAATACAAGAAGCACCGACAGCCGTGGTGACCTTAGTGATTCAGTTATCTCAGTGCCAGATTGGATAAATTCCGTGCAGGAGCTTTTTCCACAGGCTACTTGTGAAAGGCTTGAGTCCGACGCCTTAGAGCGCTATCAGATCGATGGCTTCGTAAGCAATGCAGACATCCTCGCAAGAGCGACTCCCAGCGAATCATTGCTCAGATCTATCATGAGAACTAAACATCTCATGAATCAGGAAGTACTCAATGTAGCGAGAATTCTGATACGCAAAGTGGTGGCGACGCTAATGGAAAAACTTGCTCGCCCTGTAAGCCAACCCTTCACGGGAGCCAAGGATCGACGCAGGCGTTCCTTTCTGAAAATCAATCAAAATTTTGACGCTCGCACTACTATTCGCAAGAACCTCAAAAACTTCCACAAAGAGAGCAAGAGACTAGTCATAGAGCAGCCCTACTTCTTCTCGCGCCTTAGACAACACATCGATAAGTGGAAGATCATTATTCTGGTGGATCAGTCCGGCAGTATGATTGACAGCGTCATTCACTCGGCTGTCACGGCATCAATATTTCACCAACTACCATTCATCAAAACGCACCTGATTGCCTTTGACACCAATATAGTGGACCTTACTTCAGAATCGATAGATCCGGTTGAAACCCTTATGAAAGTTCAGCTTGGAGGCGGTACCGACATCGGAAATGCGGTAAATTATGCCTCTCAACTGCTAGAGCAGCCTGAGCGCACTATAGTGATCTTGATTTCCGACTTCTTTGAAGGTGCAGACGAACAATTACTGCTGCTCCACTGTAGAAGACTCCTGGAAAACAGGGTCAAACTAATCTGTCTTGCAGCCCTGGATTCGAAAGCAAATCCAAACTATAACAGAGCTTTAGCATTGAAACTGCAATCAATGGGAGCCCACGTTGGTGCCATGACACCGGGTGAATTGGCAGCATGGGTGGCAGAGAAGGTCAACTTGAAATGAATGCGGAACCATCTATATGAGAGCAGATCTGCTTGCACTAACTATCGAAGACCTGGAACTGATTTCCAATCGTGGAACAGTCAAGCGTGCCAGGTCGGAAATAGCAACTGGAATAGTCAATTGTACATCGCTTAAGGAAGAAAACGCCGGTACCACATTCCAATGGTCGGATGGAAGTCTATGTAGCTTTGCAGAAAAGAAAACCGTGCACAAAGCGACCTGCACCTGCGACAGCGTAGGCATATGCAGACACATAATCAGATCGATTCTGTACTATCAACAACTTTATTCAATTCCTCAAGCCGGTCAGCCGAACAAAGATCTGCCTGTACATGAGCCGGTAAGTGAGATTCCGAACTCAAATGCACAAAAACAAATATTCGACCAAGCCTGGAGTCCAGGAGAGATTACAGACCAACATCTTTCACAACACTGCTCCAGCGCCACTCTGGCAAGAGCCCGAAAGCTCCTGGAGGATGGGCTGACCGTAGAACTTATTGTCAGCAACAAACCAATTGCAAGATTTATAAGTCTTTCACACAGCGTACGATTTCTCGTACCGACCGATATTCGTTATGCCCTGTGCGACTGTAGAGATCAGGCCCCCTGTCTTCATGCAGTTCTTTCAGTACTAGCCTTTCGCCTCCTTGGTCCGGAGCAAACATGGGCACTGCTCTATACCGGCAAGTCAAATACTGTACAAGCAGAAGTTCTTAAGGAACTAGAAGATAGCATCAAGCTGTTTATCTACGCTGGATTCAATTCCATAGACACGGAACCGATGAGACTACTCAGAAAAGCCCAGGGCAAACTGGAAGACAACCACTACTACTATCTCTGCGACATTCTAGAGGAAATCTTGCAGGCTCGCGAACGCTCACTAGCAGGTGATGCGCTCTTCTCCCCCTACGGTCTCGTGATACTAATTGCCGAGCTAATAGCACGCATCGATGCCGCAAACCACGCCAACAATCCTATACCCAGCTCGGTCATCACGGGAGAGAAGGCAAACCGACCATCCGAGGTTGGTACTGTCAACCTGATCGGTCTTGGCACACAGGTCATTGATAGCCTCAGAAGAATAACCATCATCTCCTACTTCCAGGACAACAATACAGGTAGCCTGGTTACCATGGCCCGAGAACACTCGCTCTCAGGAGAACTGGTAAGTTACGCCGAATTGGCAAACCGCCCCTTTTCGAAGACCCTGAGCCTGGCAACACTAGGTCTCTCACGGGTAATCGCATCCGGCGGTCGCATAACAGCGTCGCGCTGCTATGCACCAGGTCGAAGTCCGCTCAATTCAAACCCTCAAAACTATCAATGGGAATCGGTGCGCACCCCAATTCGAGTGGAAAACTTTGCAGAACTGAGCGTGCAGCTCTCTGCGGAATTTCCACGTTACTTAAGCGGAAGACAGGCTGGTCGACATCTAAAAGTCTGCAAAATTCAAGCGCAGGGCCGCCCATACTATGATCAAGGGCAACAACTACTGTCCATCCCTCTTTTGGATGAACAGAAAGAACCGGCCATACTAAGTATTCCTTACAGAAGCCGTGCGTCGTTCGGTTTCGAAAAACTAGTTGAGAAGCTCTCTGATGAGGACAATCAGATTAGATTTATCTCCGGCATTTGGTCCATGGCAGGGAACCATTTAAGCGTATTGCCGGTCACCATTATATTCGAGAAAGATGGCAGCAGATGGGCACTCCAACCGGATATCGAAACTGGAGAACACATCGCGGGATTTGGGGAAGTAAAAGCTTCCGGGCTCCATAGACAGAGCCCGGCAAAAGAGATATTGAATGAGCTCGGAGTGCTCTTCACCACGGGTCTTTCAAAGGCAAAAGCAGACGATCTCCGAACACTAAGACTTTTACAACAGCAGACTGAAGCAGAAGGCTGCCTACTGCTTTCCAAAAGACTGGAGCACTTTCTGAAAATAGCCTTGTCCAGCATCGAGAGAAAGAATCTTGATGCTCTTACCGGAAGCGCGCTCTCTCTTGCATTGGTCAGCTTTGTAATGGAAGAAACCGCTGGTTAACCCCCCACCCATTTCACATGGCCTCAGGCGCGGCATAGCCGTACTTGAACGCCATCTCCATATCGCTCTGGGCCCGGGACAAATCGCCCATGGCTCTGTAGACCTGGCTGCGCTCATAAAAAGCCTCGCCATATTGAGGGTGCATCCTGATTGCTTCATCAAAATCTTTAAGGGCAAGCTGGTGTTTGCCCAGCTTGCGATAGGCAATGCCGCGACTGAAGTAAGGATGGGTGCGGTTGGAATTCAACTGCAAGGAACGAGTGCAATCGGCTATGGCTTTCTCGTACTGTCCATCACTGACTAAAGCCGACCCTCTGGCACAGAAATAGATCTCACTCTTATTGTTGAGCTTTATGGCTTCTGAGAGGTCGGCAATAGCCGCTTTGTAGCGCTTCTTCTCCCGAAAAAACATTCCTCTCTGATAACGCAAATTCTGATCTTCAGGTTCAAACTCTATAGCCTTAGCGAAAGCAGCCTCAGCCTCGGCAGTTTTCTTCATCTTGTCATAGGCTTGTGCTTGCACTGCATAGGCCCTTCCCAACTTAGGATTCAAAGCCAGGGCCCGGTGAGTTTCAGCAATTGCGTTATCCAGAAAGTTTAGATGCTGGTAATTATCGGCTCTATGGGTCATAGCTGGAAGATCGGTAGGCTCCAGCGCCAGCACGCGGTTGTAATCATCGACAGCTTTCTGGTACTTCTCTAAATCATGAAAAGCATTGCCGCGCCAGTATAGAGCGTTTACATGCTCAGGAACGGCAGCTATAACCCGATCATAGTCGGAGATAGCCTTCTCATAATCGCCGTTGCCATAGTAAAGATCCGCCCTCAAACAAAACACCTGAAGGTCGTCTTTGTTCAGGGAAAGATAATCGCTCAGATCCTTAATGCCGGCATCCTTTTTGCCATGCGTGAAATTACAGTAGCCCCTCATCACATAAAGATATGGATTCTGGGGGTAGTACCTGATTGCCTGCTCAATCAGCTCAATGGCCTTCTTATGTTCGCCCAGCTTCTCGTAGGCGCTGGCAGCAAGAATTAAAGATGGCTGCTCTCGATAATTTTCGGTAAGAGCAAGAACCTCCCGAAGTTCCCGCTCGCTTTCAGCATACCGGCCGGTAACAAGCAAAAGATTGGCATGCTCCATGAGCAAATCCGGCGCCGCCGGAGGCTCCTTCATCATAGAGAGGGCTGTCTCTACGTCTGCCTTAGCCAGAGAGCTCCGCCCCAGTCGCCGATAAACTTTAGCTCGGCGGGAATAGGCGGTTGCACAGTTGCTATCGGCTTTAAGAGCATCTGACAGATCGACAAAGGCTTGCTTGAAGTTGCCCATTCCGGCATAGGCAGCGCCCCTTCTTGCCAGGAATTCGGCATTGCCGGGAAAGAGGTTCAATAAATGGTTATACGTCACAATAGCCTGGCGCCACTGACCGCACGAGATGTAGTCTCGTGCGCGCAAGATCATATGTCCTACGTAGTTATCATAACAACGGAGCCCAATGAACACTGTCAGGAAGAGATACACGGCAAGGGTTAGTAACTTCTTTGCCATGCCTTGAATCTCAGAAACACTGCAACATCATAGTGATGTCTTGGGGGTGATCGTCGCAAATTGAAAGATAAATACTGCCTGCATCACCGAACATAATGTCGGCTTCCCGGTGAGAGCCTATCTGCACAAGCTGCCTCATCCACTTATTGCAGTGTTTGCACTTCAAGTCAGGGGGAAAGCTTTGAATCCACTGGGAGTAGCCCCCAACAAGAGTGCCGAAGTTATCGGACTTACCGGTTAGCTCATCAATGCGCTCATAATAACTGTCGTTCAATTCAACATCGGCAAGTAGTTTCTTATCATCTTCATCACCTATCTCATCAAGTTCATCCAATTGTGGATAGCAGTCAAACAGTTCGAATTTGACCAGGCAGCACTTCACCTTCTCGTGTTGGCCGCCGAAAAGCTTTTTCAAGAACCCCGGCTCTTTTATAGGCAGCGGCGGCAGAGTCATCGCTTTCCGAGGCTGAGCATCCCGGTAGTTTCTCACGGTCCAGCCCGGCTGGGGCGCATCCCAGGGAAAACAGTCGAAGCAATAGAAAAAGCTGAGCAAGCCAAAGTAGTCTGGTAGATGCACCGCCGGGCAACTGCGCAAGTCAAGCTGGCAGATAAAAGTCTCTTGCTTTCCACACTTGCCGCAAACCGGCCAGTTTTCGCCCTCTTCAAAATACGGCGCACCGCCAAACTTCGATGCAGTTGAGAATTCTTCAGTCGAGCCATCTGACGGAGCCAGCGAGAGAACCGCCTGATAGGCAGGCCGGGCGTACTTTTGCAATAGCTGATCGAGCTTATTCAAAAAGGCAAACCTTGGATATGGAATCGACACAAATTCAACTCTAATCTTACGGCATACCCCTTTACTTTCATCGGAGAATCTCAATTATGTCGGAACAGAACAAAAGCCCGGAAGCACAAGTGGCAGCTCGTATGGATGCCGCAAAAACAAAGGAAGACGTAATTGACTCAATTAACTTCTTGGACCTGATGACCCAATCTGCAAAGGATAGAGACGAACAGATGAATTTCATGAGAACCGTCTCCGCTTTAGAAAAGAAAGGAACGGGCGTGGATATAGAAATTCTCAAAGATGGTTCAATTGTCTTTGAAATGCCTGTGGGTGGAGTAGAAATTCAAGCCAGGGATGCTGAAACAGGGGAAACGACGACCTCTGAACCTTACCCAGAAGGCTTGGAGGAATATGCCAGGTGTCCTGTGCAGCAAACAAACTGCAGCGACCATTAAGGCTCACTTGAATGCATTGCCCCCTGTGACGGACAAAAACTCCAGCGAGGTCTTGCCACCCCCTTATGTATTTAAGTCTAGAGGCAAAGGCGGAAGATAACTTAGACGGAGGGAGTTGGAAACCTTAAGCTACATTCCCTTGGGAGAATTACTAGTTACCCAGGAGACAAGATTCTCAAGTACCAAGGGAGTACATTGATTCATTTCCAACGTCAGGTGCTCGCCGGACTTAATTTCAAGCAGACTCTTGTTGACGCTGGATATTCTTCGATAGATCTTCAAAGTCGAGGGCGGTTTGACGAGATGATCGTCCATTCCTTGAATCACCAGTACGGGTCGGGTGTTCAACTTGACAGCGAACTTGGTGTTGTCGGACATAAAAGACTGAAACCGAATCAACTCTTTTGGAGAGAGCATCTTGCGAGAGAGAGGATCAGTTTTCCAAACATCACGCAACTGGGGATTGCCCGTTGCTTTGAGAAGTAGCCCCTTGCTGATATCGAGTGGCCGACTGAGCCCGAAAGGAAGATTCAGGATTACCATCAGTGTCTCTTTCACCTGATCAAAGCGGCTTGCTCCCGGTACGCTGGAGATTACTCCAGCCAGGTGTTCGGGATGACGGGCACCGGCATGCAGTGCGATGCCGCCACCCATGGACTCGCCCATGAGAAAAATTGGTGTATCGGGGAAGAGTCCGTGCATTCTTTCTATGATGTTTCGAATATCAGAAATGGCGCCTTCCAGATTGAGGAAGTTTTGACCAAAGGAGTTCTTCCAGGTTCCACACCCTCGCACATCTAAGGCCACAACCGCATAGCCGCTCGCCTGTAAGGTGCCGGCCAGCGCGGCGTAGGAACCGGAATGCAAGCACATGCCGTGAATGCAAACAAAAATGCCACGCGGTTTGGCCTGAGAAGGGAACCAAAAACGAATCGGCACTTCCTGGCTGAAAGATTGCCTGTTTTTCTGATCAACCAGTTTTAAATTCTCAGGAACCACTGCCAGTACCTGATCAGGCTGACCCGTTCCCACTGAACTGTAACCGGACCGAGCAGGACCGGGCATGCCGGGATCGAGACTGAGTGCACCGAAAGCTTGAGGTACACCGCCTGTAGTGCGGGCATCGAGAAGGGAGGAAAACACGGAGGAACGAAATTCATGACTCCGCCGACTCTGGCGCTCAGAGATCAGTGTCCTGACGGAGCCGGGTATCAGGCTGCCGGTACGCTTGAAACTACCGACCCTGGCCAGGGAAATGTCGAACATTTCATCCAAGAGCGGTTTAAGTTCATTTTCCATACGGGAAAGCCTGTAACACTCGCCCAGTGTCGCAGCCCCCCACAGAACCTGAGAGCTCTGTGCACCATACTTAGACTTGACCAGTTCGTACATGCGCTTGGCATAGGGTAGAGCACTACTACCATCGCCCTGCGCGATATAACAACCAGCCAGTCCGCCCAGACATTTGGCCAGGGAGGCATCCTTCTCGGCAGGTTCCTGCGGCTTCCACTTCTCCAAAATATCCAGAGACTGCTGATACCAGATTATGGCAGATTCAAAATTGTCTCCACCAAAGGCGCTATCGGCCAGACCTAGAGAGGGCGATAGAAGTGACGGATCTAGAGGCGAAACAAAACGCGAACGAGTCTTGTATGCAATGTCAAAACTTTTCGCCGCTTCCGGTATCTGGCTGCCGCCCTCAATTAGAGAAACACCAAGGGTTTCAGCCTCGGCGGCTACCGGCGCGAACGTCTCTTTTGTGCAATCCTGGGCACGCTTATCCAGCTTATCCAAATTTTCTACGAGCACCTTGTCTATGGGTGCTGCGGTAACTGCCACTTTCTCAGGTTGCACATCCTGTATGAGCATGGTTCCAAAAACGCCGAGGTCACCATCTGTGACATCGCCAGTCTCAAGAGTTACGTCACCGGAACTTCTCGAACTGGCAGGCGGCTTGGCAGGGGACGCAAGGCTTCTCCCAAACTGATTGATAATGTCAGCAAGCGGATTGTAAGCAGGCGAATTATTCTGCGTCCCATTGGGCGCAGTCGTATAACGGTTATAGTCGGAAGAGTTATTCTGCAAGCCACCCGAAGGAGTCGAGTAGCGATCATAACTCGGTGAACTGCTCTGCGAACCGCTCGCCGGAGTAGCGTAGCGGTCATAGTTTGATGGAGTGTTCTGCGACCCGCCCGAAGGAGTCGAGTAGCGGTCATAACTCGGTGAACTGTTCTGCGAGCCGCCCGAAGAAGTCGAATAGCGATCATAATTGGACTGAGTGTTTTGCAGCCCGGCTGACGGAGTCGAATAGCGATCAGCCGTTGGTTCGCTCCTCCGTGGCTGTTCCTCACACTGCTCAGTGACGCCGGAGTCATAATCCGGGCTGACCACAGACGGCAACGACTGACCGGGAGGTGTCTCCGCATCCGCCACCATCCAATGGCTGCCACATTCATTTTCTATCTTAGCCTGGGCCTGCCAAAACAGACCGCAGGAAGCAAACAGGCTTGCAAGAACAGGAATTAAAACATTTCGCCTGTTTTGCTTCTCACCTGCCATTGAAATGCCTTTGAGCAAGTCCAAGGGCTCTCTTTACCACCTGGTCATTACCCATAATCAAGTTTCTCTCTATTCTGACTTTTGCTTCCCAGGGACTGGGCTCACCCCACAACTTGGCCAGAACCACAGCGTCATCATATGTGTAGGTAGAGTCAGGGAAGTAGTTCAACGCTTGCTTGCCGTCTACGGCGCACAGTTCCGGAATTCGTGCATCCAGGAGCATCTGCTCCACGGTGTCTTCCCCGATTGCCGCGTGCTCTCCTGATACTTTTGATCCAATACGAGCCTTGGCATTGCCGATATCGGTCTTCCAATGCCGAGCCAGGATTTTGGCATCAATATAGCTAAATTTACTCCGGGCAAAAGCCTCCAGAAAACCCCGTTCCCGCTGCTGATCAGACTGGCCCTTCTGGCCCTGCGCAAGCAAAACAGAGTGCTTGTAATTACGCAGTATATAGGTTTGAGCTTGCGGCGCAAGCTTTGGCAATTGCGACGGAGCGTTCGGCGCCGGAGCAGCGAACACCATTTGACCAGAGCTACCGGCACCCAGGAGCGCCATACTCAGAATTGCCAGGCTATCAGCCTTAATAACTTTTCCAGCCCCAGAGGCTCCTTTGTTCTTGCTCGAATTCAAGCGCATACCATTCACGACCTCTTGCTTGGGAATGGGCTATTATGGCACACGGCAATCAGCAATTCTGCCATTGAACAATATTTCAAACAATGCTGGAAGCCTCAAGACTGCTTGCAATCCGCTGTTTTCAGCCAGTACTGCCGTTGCGCAGCAGCCAGAGGAAGCCCCATTAAAAATTTCCTCGCCGCTTCAGACGAATAGGCTTGCGTTTCTCTCTGCGAAAAAACCTCTTCGGTAAGAGCGGTCTGGAAGATTGCCACGAAAAGCGAGGCAACCTGCAAGATGGGCTCGGCTTCCAGCCAGACGGGAAGAATTCGAACCTCAATGGTATTCTTGTCAGTAAATTCATGGACAAAATTCATCAGATTCAGATCGCAGAATTTTGTCAAATTGGCTGCCATTAACTGCTCGCGAGCCTGCGTCCATGGCAGTTTCCGGAAGTTCGGCGCATTTACCGTTTTAGTTAGCTCCTCAGACCACAGGCCGAGACGCCGACAATTTGGATTGGTACCAATCAAGCGCTTGAGAATCGCATGATGAGTTGAATAGATATTTACAAGGTTTCTAATTGCATGAGCAGACTTCAGAGCGGTTGCATCAAAGTGAATGTGGGTGGCCCCTTCATGTGGTACCTGAAACTGAAGAGCCCTGGCTGTGCGCAAAAGCTGTTCAAGGTGACTGGCATGCTCTACCTCAATGGGAACAGTAATCAACTCGCAAGGACGCTCCCGCTCTCCCGGCAATGGTGCGGCAATGGCAATCGAACAACCCAAACGATCATTCACCTTGATCATACCGCCGCTTCCGCACTCAGGACTCGTTCCAAAGAGACCGGCAACGGTATTCATAACCTGAGCGAGGGGCAAGTCAGGATCAGTATTCTGACTGATCAGGCGCAAGAGTCTCTCATCATCGCTGACGATTCTATACCAACCTGAAGTTGGCTTAGCCGCTCGATTCAGATCCTTCTGCAAAGTCAAATCATCAACGCAGAAAGCGACAATCTGTTGCTTGGAATCCAGCACCTCATATCCCAGTGTGAGGTTGTGAAATACGGGGCGACCAGGCACCAGACTCGGTTCAGACTGTGGATGAAAAAAACGTCTAACGGAGCCGTCAACGGTATCGGCTATAGCCAAAGCCAGATCCAGGCGGCTCAATCCAACAGGTGCCAGTAGCTCAATTTCAACGCCGATGCGCCACTGAACTGAAGTCAATGCAATGTCCTAAATACGTGACAAATGGAAAGGAGATTATACACAACCGAAGCGGCTTTATGAAGAAAGCAGCAACGACTTGCCGCTCCTTCCTATGTATGAATGCACTCGAAAAGTCTCATCAGCTCAGCAATTCTGCCGGGGCATGTGATATACTCGCCCCAGACTTCAGAGAAAATCGAACTACTACCATCAGATAGGCGGATATTTCTATCCGCCCCTAGCTTCATGAGGTCAATTAATGAAAAAGTTTGTTGTAGCGGCGTTGTTATTCGCTACATCCTTAAGTCTGCCGGTCCAGGCGCAGCAATCTATGCTCGGTATCAACCTAATCGATAACGGTGGCGCCGAAGCTGGAATCGGCTCTCCCGACTGCGACACGGTAAGAGTCCCAGGCTGGACGACAGTAGGAGAATTCACAGCCGGCACCTATGGTGGTCGTAGCGACGTACTCTCAGCAAATTCACCAGGACCGCCCTTGTTTGGTCAGACTTCACGCGGCAAGAACTTCTTCTGCGGCGGCAACGGTCCCTCTTCACAGGCGAATCAGACCATTGACGTCTCACAATTGGCCAGCACCATCGATAGTGGCACGCTCAAATTCGAGCTCTCCGGCTGGCTGGGCGGAGACGGCGCCAGCGACGATAATGCCACTCTGTCCGTGCTCTTCAATGGTCAAAATGTGGCCCTGGGACCGCTGGGTAAGGTGGTATTGGGGCCGGTAAAAGCGAGTGAGCGTTCCGGCATCAAAAGCCTGGTCTTCAAACAGCAAACCGGTCTGATTCCCTCAGGCACCCGCTCGATCTCGATTGGGCTGGACATGCAGAGAGTGGATGGCAGACTCAATGATGCCTATGCCGACAACATAAGCTTCGTCATCTTGCCGCCGAGTACACAAACAAGCGGCACCAACACAATTTCCAGCGGTATTTCTACCAATGTTGGATCCAGTAGCACCGCAAGCAGTGGTACGGTCAGCTCACTAAATACGAGTTCGACCAAGAGCACCGGCACACCGATCAATACGGGCGCGAGCAGTAGCGGCACAGCGGCGGGAACTGCCGACAATTCCTTTGCAGCGGGACTGGGTCGCTTCCTCGGGAGTTTCTCTGCGGCCCTTATCAATAATGGTTCGCCCGGTATTGCCGGCGTCACCCCGCAGCAAACAACTGCGCTCACGGCCGTCGTGCACGAGAGAGGCAAGACAATCGTCACACTAGACAGCGATAAGATGTTCGAACAAGGGAAATGGGCTTTGCGCACCGGCTCCGACCCGGTGCTTGAGCAACTTCGCCAATCGGAGTTTGCCAGTCACCAGCGCTTACCTATTTTCTTCGAAGGGCATACCGACGAAATGTCCGACAATATGGATTGCCTGGCGCTCTCCATGATGAGAGCGCTTTCAATCTCCGATTGGATGCAAAAGCACGGCGTCAACTCATCGCAATTCGAAGTGCGTGGATGTGGACGGAGCCTGCCAAAAACGATGAACGTCAATGGCACAAACCGTTCCCAGAACCGCCGGGTAGAGATCGTACTGATCGAGTAGAGGTGACGACCGACTAAAAATCGAGTCCCGTGAACGATGTCCAACCAGGGAGCGCTTTTGCCTTGGCCGTGCCAAAGCGCTCCCTTGGTTATCTTTCAATCCTGATAAACTGTTGCTGTAACCAATTAGTTTCCTCCGGTAAGTCAAAATCAGGCCCCTCAGCATGGCAACTTTAAACTTTTTAGACTCATTTGAAATTCCCGGCATTCTCTCCTTCCAGCGCCACGGAGACCTGGAGAAAGCAGTAATAACCACCGACAGTTGCGTGGGAGAAGTCTACCTGCAGGGCGCACACATTACGCACTGGCAACCCCACGGCGAAGAACCGATTCTCTTCCTCAGTGAAAAGTCAGCATTCCATGCCGGCAAAGCGATTCGCGGAGGCATTCCCCTGATTTTCCCCTGGTTCGGAGCCCGCACTGGCAATAAATATTCGAACCGCACGGACGGACCGGCCCATGGCTTTGCCCGCACCCAACCATGGCGGGTTACAGGCGCCACCGCCAGTGGTGAGACTCTCGTGCTTACCTTTCAGCTCCTGCCGAATGATGAAAGCGCCGCCCTCGGCTACGACAATTTCTCACTGGATTATGAGGTGAGAATGGGTAAGACTCTGGAATTGAAGCTAACCTGTACGAATACGGGACAAACTTCCCAGCACATAGACCGGGAAGCCGCGTCCACTCTATTTGAAGAAGCGTTGCATACCTATTTTGCGGTATCCGATATCGATAACGTAAGCGTCTCCGGTCTTGCCAATACCGAGTATCTCGATAAAACTGACGGCATGAAACGCAAGCGGCAGGAAGAAAAGCTGCTCAAATTGAGCGGCGAAACAGACCGGCCGTATCTAAACACCAGCGCCACGGTAACGGTATTGGACCAGGGCTTCCAGCGCCGCATCAAGGTAGAGAAGGACCAGTCTCTCACTACGGTTGTCTGGAACCCCTGGGAAACTTTAGCAGGGAAAATGGCTGACATGCAGGAGAATGGCTTTCGAAAGTTCATCTGCGTAGAAAGTGCCAATGCCATGGAAAATGCCCTGGTCCTAAACGCCGGAGAAAGTCACAGCCTGGCGGTGAAGATTTCCGTGGAAAAGCTTCCGGGGTAGTTTCCGACTAGACCAGCTTAGCTGAAAACTGCCTTATTCTTTGGCTTTTATATCGTTCCAGAGGGCTTGCTCATCGTAACTGTCGTCGGCTTCAGTGGCGACGGTAAATTCTTTGATGGTGGCATTGCGCCTGTTGCGGTCAAGGTTTTTCATGCCCGGGTCTAAATCGTAAAGACGATAGAGCGGGTCAAGGGAAGACTTCATTATGGCCAGGATGTTACTAACTTCCGAACCAATCAAGTTAAAGGCCGCTTTGGCCTGGGGCGTACTGGCGTGTGTGTCGATATCGTCGGCCAGACGAACAAGCCGGTCCGTCTCCTTGACTAGCTTGGTGAGAAGCTGCAATACGGAGATATCTTTAGTGTTGTTTGAAGAGTCTGTGGACATTTTCCGCCTCCTCCACTATTTATACCGCGACTGAGCTTCAGCATGGGAGCAATAGTCTAAAATCATGGCAAATACTAAACACCTTTCCTCCGGTAGCTAAGAAATTCGATGCCCCTTCTTGAAATCCAAAACCTGGCCACAACCTTTCCCACTGAAACCGGCGAAGCAAGGGCCGTAGACGATGTGACACTTTCCGTGGACAAGGGCAAAGTGCTTGGCATCGTTGGTGAAAGCGGCTGCGGCAAATCCATCACCTCCCTTTCAATATTAAGATTGGTTCCGCCGCCCGGTCGAATTGCCTCAGGCAAAATCTTGCTGGACGGGGTCGACCTCTTAAGCTTGCCGGAATCGCAAATGCGCGCTGTCAGGGGCAATCGCATTGCCTTGATCCCGCAAGATCCCATGACTTCATTGAATCCGGTCTACAAAATAGGCGATCAAATCATGGAAGCGATTGAGCTTCACCAGAAGCTTTCCCGCAAGGAAGCGCGGCAAAAAGCCATTGAAGCCCTTGAAAGTGTACGTATTCCGGAGGCCAAAAACCGGGTTGATGACTATCCCCACCAGTTTTCAGGGGGCATGCGCCAGAGGGTTATGATTGCCATGGCTCTGGCCTGCGAGCCGGAACTCCTGATTGCCGACGAACCCACCACGGCACTCGACGTGACAGTGCAAGCCCAGATTCTTGATCTCTTACGAGAGATTCAGAAAGAACGAGGTACGGCTGTAGTTTTGATCACCCACGACCTGGGCGTTGTGGCCGAGATGTGCGACACGGTGGCGGTCATGTACGCCGGCTCGGTAGTAGAGTATGCGCCGGTACAAGAACTCTTCAAAAACCCCAGGCATCCCTATACCCTCGGTCTTCTCAATAGTATTCCCAGACAGGGCTCCAAGCGCCTTTCGCCCATTGATGGTCAACCGCCGAGTTTGACGGCGCTGCCTAGAGGCTGCCGCTTCGCCGACCGCTGCGGCTTAAGAGAAGCCCGCTGTGAAGAAAGCATTCCCACCCTGGAAGAAAAGTCGCAGGGGCATGTGGTGCGCTGCTTCCTGGTGGAAAAAGAATAAAAATCACCGGCCAAAACCGGGGCAAGCATCAATTTATCAAATCCAAAGAAAGGTAAGCCAATGGTAATTAGCAATCTGAGAGTGCCCACCACAAAACAGATTAGAGCCCTGGAAAGCGCCTGGATCAAAAGCGTCGAAGAGACGGCAGCAACTAACTGGGGACAGGTACTGATGGAAGTAGCCGGGCGAGCCGCTTCCCATTGCGCCCTTTCCATCTGGAATGAAAACCCCGGGCACGTGGCAATTTTTGCCGGCACGGGCAATAACGGCGGCGACGGCATGGTTGTGGCCCGTTATCTCAATCTCTGGGGCATACCGGCCAGCGTTTTCATAGTTGGTGAAGGGGAAATGACCACGGCGGAAGCACTCACCAACAAGAAGCTGCTGGAGAGATTGGATATCGAAATTGTGCAACTCTCCGGTCAAGAAGATCTGGAAGATGCCCTTGAATCAATCGCTTCCGGGGCAACGGTAATTGTAGACGCCATTTTTGGCACCGGACTGACCAGAGATGTCGGCGGCATTCATCGCACCGTAATCGATGCCATCAATAACAGTGCCCGCCCGGTTCTATCTATAGATATCCCTTCCGGCATCAACTCCGACAATGGTCGCATCATGGGGGCGGCGGTAAGGGCAGATCAGACCGTCACCTTCGGCTATCTGAAGGCCGGTTTGCTTACTTTTCCGGGTGCCGAATATGCCGGGCAGCTCAGCCTCGTGGATATCGGTCTGCCCGACTTCAGCGAAACCTTCGTGCAACAGCTAAATCTCGATAAGGACAGCGCCGACAACGGCTCTCAAATCTGGCTCACTACCTGCGGTGCGGTGCAGGGCATTATGCCCTTTCGACCCACCAACAGCCACAAAGGCACCTTTGGGCAATTGCTCACAATCGCCGGTTCGCTGGGGATGAGCGGTGCCGGCGTGATGGCGGCGGCGAGCGCACTAAAGATCGGCGCCGGTCTCTCTTATTTGAGCACTGCCCGCTCTCTCATCGTCGGGCTGCCCACCCATGAAATCGTATACAAGCCTCTTTCTGAAACCACGGCGCAGTCCATCAGCCAGGAGGCCGTGGCCGAGGTCTTGCCCCTCATAGACGGCGTGCAAGCCGTAGTGCTCGGCCCCGGTTTAAGCCAGAATCACGACACGGTCAGCTTTGTTTTAAGCCTCATCGACATTATTTCCAAGCCCTGTGTCATTGATGCCGACGGTCTGAACGCCCTCGCGCAAAATCCGGCGGCCCTGCAAGGACAGGCGCCGCGCCGTTTCGTCCTCACCCCTCATCCCAGAGAACTGAGCCGCCTTACCGGCCAGTCAGTAGAGGTTATACAGAGCGACCGCATCGGCGCCGCTCTTGCCGCCGCAAGAAAGTTCGGTTCGGTAGTAGTTTTGAAAGGGCATTATTCCGTCATTGCCTCCCCCACCGGACAAGTCTTCATCAATCCTACGGGCAATTCCGGCATGGCCACGGCCGGAGCCGGCGATGTTCTTTCAGGCATGATCGGCGGTCTCATGGCCCAGGGTCTACCGCCCTTCGACGCGGCGGTGGCGGGAGTCTACCTGCACGGCAAAGCCGGCGACCTGGCCGCCAATCGGCCGGAACTGGCCGGAGCCCAGGCTTCACTAGTGGCCACCGACATTCTGGCCCATATTCCCTTTGCGCTGGCAAGCTTACAGGCCGGCGATGTATCCTATTTGGAAGAACGACTCTTGCAATCCGTCTCCAGCTTATAGACTGACCCCCTTGAAAGCGCCGCCCCTTCACATTTATGAAATGCGCCGGAAACCTCGCAGGCAGTGGTTGCCGAGACTTAGTTGCGGGCTCTTACTGGCCCTGATAATGCCCACTTCGGTTCTGCTTTTGCAGGGCTGCCAGGCCGGCAGCGAAGGGCAGGAAGCGCGCAAGGACCGGCAGAGACAGTTCAATGAGGCGGCACACGGTACTGCCGTGCGCCGCTATTTGCGCAACGTACAGGAACATGTGAAGGCACAGTGGAAGCCCTCGGAAGAGGAAGCCAGCAAGACCGGCGTCGTCTTTTTCAAGATCGACAAAGAAGGCAAGGTCAAAGATCTGAAAATAAAAGTGAGCACAGGCGATGCCTTGCTCGACCAGCGCATGTTGAACGCTGTAAAAGAGGCATCGCCGCTACCGAAGCCTCCCCAAATTTTAGAGAACGAGATCAGTCTCGACTTCAGCTTCGACATGAGAATACTTTCGTCCACCAGTATCTTCGACGACATCGATGAATTGAAGAGTATGGTAATAAAGGCCACCCGCAGCCTGGAAAAAAATCCGGACGACACCGCTTCCCTGAAGCAGCGGGCCCTGGCTTGTCTGGCTATGAGCGACGTGCTTTCAGCTCGCTCGGCCGTGAAAGATCTGACCAGACTATTGGAATTGGAAAGAGAAGATGCTGAGCTATATCTATTGCGCGCCCAGGCCTTCAGACTACTGAGAGAGAAAGCAAATTTTCTATCTGATGCGCGCAAAGCGGCTGAACTCAACCCGGAAGTAGACACCCGCCTCACCCTGGTGGAAGCACTGAGCGAAAACGGCGATTTGAGAGAAGCCCTGGCCAAATGCGAGGAAACGCTTACATTTTCACCTAATGATGCCGATGCCCTCAGCACCAGGGCTTTCTGCCACCTGCAAATGCACGACTACCAGGCGGGCATAGCCGACGCCGAAAAAGCTCTGGCAATTGAACCGGAGCACGGCGCCGCCTATGCCTATCGCGGTGATTGCTACGAAGCGCTGAAACAATATGACAAAGCCCTGAAAGACTACACAAAAAGCATCAAGTTCAATCCGGACGACGAATATTCTTACCTGCGAAGAGCGAGGCTCTATCTGCAACTGTCAAAATTCGGACCGGCCGTGGTGGATGCCACCAGTGCCCTGGAAATTGAGCCGGAACTGGCTGAAGCATATTATTACCGAGCCTGCGGCAACAAAGCCCTTGGTCTTGCGGCTCAGGCTCAAAGGGACCGGCTCAAAGCTTCCAGCCTCGGCTTCAACCAGGCCGCTGAGCCACTCAATTAACCCCGCTCTAAGCCTAACGAGAAAGAGCAGACTCCAGAAAAGTCAACTTACCATGCTGCGTGTCCAGGCTGACCTGCACTCCCAGAGGCAAGACATGGTCGCCACCCTGCCCGAATGGCAAATTAAAACAAGAGGGCAGAGCCATTTCCACCAGTCGATCGTAAGCCAGCTCTTCAAAGGAAAGCATATTAAAAGCACCACGGCTATCGCAGCCTTCAAACATACCAAGACCGAGAGCGGCCACGGCCGAGAGTTTACCGGAGATATAAAGGGTAGTGAACCAGCGATCCAGGATGTCGTTTCTTTCTCTCACATCATCGAGCAATAGCACCCGACCATCGAGATCCGGTTCATACTCGGTGCCGAAAAGTGATACCAGGCTGGTTAAATTTCCGGCAAGCAATGCGCCTTTGCCAATACCCTCTACGGCCGAGAAGGCAAATTCGGGCAAAACCGCATCTTCCGCCTGCAGCACGTCATAGTCACCGTGGGTGAAGGCACGCTTCACCCTTTCAAATATAATTCGATTGACTACACGATCGGCATTGGGACCGTGAAAGGTGACCACACCGGAACGTTTGTGGAGAGCCAGGGTCAGATGACTGGCATCCTCGCAACCAAGAACGATTTTGGGGGAGGCGGCAAATTCGCCATAGGGAAGATCGGCCAGCAAGGGCAGGCAACCGTAACCGCCCGTGATGCACCAGACGGCCCGAATGCTCTCATCACGCAGGGCATGGCCCAGGTCATCCAGCCTTTCACGGTCGGTACCGGCACTGAAGCCATGACTGGCCAATAAGTTTTTGCCAAGCACCGGTGTAAAGCCCATCTCTTTGATGATGGCAGCACTGCGTTTGACCACGGACGGTCTGGCCGGTCGGGAAGCCGGAGCGACCAGGGCGACTTTGTCTTTACTTTTTAGAGCTGGGGGCTTTTTCAAGACAGGCTCCTTCTTCCAATTTCAATCTAACACCGCTACGGGAAGCCGTCAGGCTGGCCATTACTCCCAGCGGCAAGGTCAATTTATCGAGGGTGTGACCAATCTTCATACCGAAGACTACCGGTATGCCGAGATCAGCGAGCCTCTCACGCAAAACTGCTTCCAGTGAATGATTGAGCGTCAGACTATTGCGCTTGCTACCGCCCGGACGGCAACCGGAACAGTCACCGACAATGATACCGCGTGCCTGCGCGAATTTACCGGACAGCTTCAATTGCATGAGCATCCGATCGATGGCATGCGGCTCTTCATCAACATCTTCCAGAAAAATTATGCGATCTTTCGTATCAATCTCATAGGGCGTTCCCATCAGTCCCCGGATTAAGGTGAGGCAACCTCCAGTCAGTCGCCCCCGGCCCTTGCCCTCGGAAATCACCATCCGCGGTGGCGGGTAGTCAGCCCCCCAGCCATGGTCGTGCTCACCCAGAAAACTATCACCCAGAACACTCTCACAAGGATCCGTAAGCAGACCCATGGGGTGGGTGGACATTACGGCCTTCAGCCAGTAATTATGAGTGTAGGCGCTCTCATACATGAGATTCAAGGTGGGACCATGAAAGGTGACCATTCCAGTAGCCTGATGAATGGGAATCAGAAGTCCGGTGATATCGCTGAAACCAACAAAAATCTTGGGATTGCGAGCCAGCAACTCGAAATCAAGTTTGGGCAGAAGCCTGACAGCACCGGCCCCACCACGCAGGGGCATAACCGCCGCTATAGACTTATCAGCGAAAAACTCATGCAAATCTTCCAGCCGCCCCTGGTCGGAACCGGCATAACTGCTGTAACTCTCGAAGGTGTGGCGGCCCATCTTGTACTTGAGCCCCAGACGTTCGAGCCAGCGTAAAGTGAACTCCAGATTGCCGGCCTCGAAGGTCGGCGAAGAGGGAGCAATAATACCGATGGTATCGCCCTTCTTGAGCACACGGGGCTTCAGCAAAGGTTTGGAAGCAGGCAGGGCCTGACCGGAAATTTTCGAGCCTTTTTCTTGCGACAAAGCGTCTTTGATGCCTCTTACAACCATTAGCCGTTACCAGCAAATAATAAATTGTATAACAGCAATATCTGTGAAAGTCCTAAGAAAAATAAGACTATGGCGACTGTTTCTCTCTATGACTGCTATATTTATGCACGTACAAGGGATGAGATCATGCTTGAGACAAAAGCCACCAGCCAGGGTCAGACCGGCAAATTCACGGAAGAACAGCTATCCTGGCTGAAGAAAGCTAAAGATTTTGCCAGGCGCGTCAGCTTGTCGGAAGTCATGGCCAGCGACCGGGAAAACGTATTCCGCCGCGACCTCTTTGAAGCAGCTTGCAAAGAAGGGATGGGCGCCCTGCCTTTTCCTCCCACCTACGGCGGCTCCGGCGGCGATTACTTGAGTTTCGCCCTCTTGAACGAAGAATTCGGCCGCACTTGCATGCCGGTGATGAGTTCCCTGGGCGTGCATGTGCTCTGTCAAGAGCCCATTTATCGCTTTGGTACGGAAGAACAAAAGCAAAAATACCTGGTGCCGGCAGCCAGCGGCAAATACCTGGGTGCCTTCGGTTTGACCGAGCCTAATGCCGGCTCGGACACTGCCGCCATCGAGACCACGGCTAAACTGGAAGGCGACCACTACATCCTGAACGGAACCAAAACCTTCATCACTTCAGGTGCCTCCGCTGATTTTTATATTGTTATGGCCAAACTCCTAGAGCCCGGCGCCGAAAGTAAGAAAGGCAATATCACTTCCTTCATAGTAGAGCGCGGCTTCGAAGGCTTTGCCATCGGTCAGAAGTTCGATATGCTCGGCATGCGCGGCTATTCCACCTGTGAGATAGTTTTCAATGACTGCCGGGTGCCCCAGGCCAATTTGCTGGGCGCCCACGGTGAGGGACGAAAAGTAGCACTCTCCAGTCTGGCTAAGGGCAGAATTACAATCGCCGCCCAGTCCATAGGCTGGGCTCAGGGTGCGCTGGACGCCTGCACCGAAACCCTCAGACGTTATTACCTGGACGGTCTGACCAGCGCCGATGCAGCCGGTCAGGCACTGGCCCTGGGCAACCTGGCCGTATTGACGGAGTCGGCCCGGGTGCTCACCTATCAGGCGGCCCGCCTGGTGGATGCCGGCGAAGCCTCCGTCACCCTGGCGGCCATGGCCAAGACCCAGGCCACCGATGTGGCCATGCGCGTGGCTACCGAGGCCATTTCTCTCATCGGCATAGACGGTCTGAAGCCCGACATTCTCATAGAAAGAATTTTCCGAGATGCCAAAGCCGGTCAAATTTACGAAGGCACCAATCAAATTCAGCGCATGCTCATTGCCAGAGACCTTCTAAAGTAGGTACACATGCATAACGACGATCTACTAACAGATGAGAATGAGAGCCGCTCTGCTTCCGACCGGCAATTACCCGCCACTACCGGTAATACTGCTCTCAAAAGCGGTCAGAACTATGAATCGACCGCTCCTCAGTCTGATGAAATGGCACTCTTGCCCGGGCAAGTACTGATAAGCGTCATGGAAAAAGTACGCACTACGATGTTTTTGGTCGGTTGGTTTTACTCTGCCCTCGGCTTTCTTCTGGCCGTGGGAGCGATCATTTTGCTTGCGCCTGGTCTTTTCTGGCTCACCGACAAGTCCAGCCCCATTCTGATCAACTTTGCTCAGGTGGCTATTTCTCTGGTTTCCATAGGGCTGGCTCTGGGCTGTGTGGTGATTGCCTTCTACCATGTCAGGCTCAAGAACCAGCTGGTGGAAGCGGAAGGGCTCATAGACAACATCCGCGACCGGGCCTTTCTACAGATGCAAGCCACCCGCTATAACCTGGAAGACCTGACGGAAAAGCTGGCTTTTCCTAAGGAAAAAAATTCCCCCACACCTTTCGACTATATCGACGTAGCCAAAAAAGTTGGTCCCCTTCTGGCTCTCTGGAACTCCAAAGAACGCAGTCTCGTTACTCTCGGTGTAGAAGGTCTTAAGTTTTACCAATCACTGAAGAAGATCCTGAACAAGTAACAGAGAGATGCTGCAAAAAGACAGACAGGCGGCTTTTGATTTCGCCCGCTATATCGACGAGAGACGTGCACGCTTAGAAGCGAGCCTGGAGAGCTTCCTGCCGCCGGCCGAGCCGCTCAAGCTCTATGAAGCGATGCGCTATTCCGTACTGTCGGGAGGCAAGCGCCTGAGAGCGGTGCTGGCTATGGCATCGGCCGAGGCGGTGCAAGCCGATGAGAGCCTTGAGGGGGAAGACCCGGTGGAACTGGTGCTACCCCTCTGCTGCGCCATCGAAATGGTGCATGCCATGAGTCTCATCCACGATGATCTTCCCTGCCTGGATAATGATGATCTGAGAAGGGGCAAACCCACCAATCACAAAGTCTTCGGCGAGGCCATGGCCCTTTTGGCCGGCGACGGGCTATTGATGATGGCCTCAGAAGTACTTCTCAGTAGGACCAGTAAAAAAGTCTCACCACAAGCTCTTCTTGATGTAGCGCTCGAATTATGTCGTGCCACCGGTCCCAGTGGCATGGTAGGCGGTCAAGTTTTAGACATGGAATTCACGGGCGCGGCCGGCAGTGGTACGGTGGACGAAGCCGTGGTCAGCGCCATTCACAAAAGCAAGACCGGTGCTCTGATTCGATTTTCGCTCTGGTCCGGAGGACGCCTCCTGGGAGCCTCCGCAAAACAATTGGAAAGTCTCTCCAGGCTGGGAGAAATAGTGGGGCTGGCCTTTCAAATCACCGATGACCTTTTGGACATCACAGGCAGCGCCGAAAGCCTTGGTAAGACGCCGGGCAAAGATCAGGCCAGCAATAAGGCCACCTGGATTAGCGTCTTTGGTGAAGACGGCGCCCGCAAGAAGTTGAAGGAAATGGAAGCAGAAGGCATACAGCTCATTAAGGACTCCTCGCTTGACAACCCCGTTTCTCCAACGCTTACATCGCTGCTCCAGTACTCTATAAATAGAGAGAAGTGAGGACCTCATTCTTAACTGCACTTCAGCCCTGATTTGAATCCGTACTAAACCGCATCTATATAAGTTGACCTGACCATGGACCTGAGCCTTTTCCCTTCATTACTAATTCTGGCCGACACTCTCGGCGGTGCAACCGCTGCCAGCCTGGACGGTCGAGGCTGGCAAGTAATCCTGGTGACCCTGATGTGCAGCTCCATTGCCCAGGGGCTGAAGGTGCTGATCAAACTCCTGACAACCGGCAAGCTTGACATGCGTATGGTCGCCACCACTGGTGGCATGCCTTCCTCTCACTCCAGCTGCACAATGGGTATGGCTGTATCCGTGGGCTTGATCGAAGGGTTTAACTCTGTCTCATTTGCCATTGCCCTCTGCCTGGCTTTTATCGTTATGTACGACGCTGCGGGCGTTCGCAGAACGGTGGGTTTGCAAGCCAAGGTGCTCAATAAGATGATGATCGAATTGTTTTCAGATCACCCCAAGCTATCTCATGAGCGTATTAAAGAATTCCTAGGGCATACACCCGTAGAAGTATTCGTGGGAGCGGCCCTTGGATCTTTAATTGCTCTTGGCTTCAACAACCTGGCTGTCAATCAGCATTGGCACCTGAATTAGATAGTTGTCAGGAAGCGCCAAAATAGCCACTTATGAGAAGATCGTAATACATGACTACTGCATCATTCTTGTAACTTTGCTCTATAATCAAGGTCTTGGAAAGGGTTGCCATACTCCCAAGAAATCCCCCCCGGGAAGACCGAAGAGAGAAAAGCAAAAAGCTCTGGCAAGCTTTCCAAGATATGACGATCTCGGTCGTCGAGTCGAGCGGCATTAGCTGCCCGGCTCAAATATAACCACAGTCTAATTTATAGACTAGGGATGTGCGTTGGAAACTTGATGGCATTTGCCATCGCAAATTAAAAGACAGTGTCTTATTTCGTACCAGTAGGGTTCCGTTTTCTGAGAAAAGGAGGAAAGGCAGAGTAAATACTGAACGAGCGGGCGAGAGCCACTCGGGTAGCACTGCCGAAAGTTAGATGAACACAACGGTCCAGACAACACCAGCTCCAGCCAAAGCCTCTTCCCCGAGACGTTCGCGTTTCCCGGGCAAAGAGTCGGGTTCGGTCTCTTTCAACCTGACAGCACTCGGCCGTCAGTTGCTCAAAGAGCAAGCCGCCGCAGCGGGCGTTTCCAACGGTGACTACGTTGAAATGCTTATTCGCGAACGCGCCGGCATGCCTCCTCTGAGACTGCCCCCTCAAGCCAAGCAAACCGGCCCCAAAGGCGGTGCCAAATCTTTCTTCTTCGGAAAGAACAGAGGTACAACCACAGCCGTTTGCGTAACCCCGATGGCTCACAGATTGCTCGACGAGCAGGTAGCGGCTTCACGTATGAGCCGTGGCGACTACATAGAGTACCTGCTTCGCGAGAAGTCCGGTCTCATTGAAGAAACCTTCACCACCTATGCTCAACAGCAAGCTGCCGCTCAAGCTCAACAAGCTGCCGTTCAGCCTGTTAGCCAGCCCGCAGCCAGCCAGACCAACTTCGCTCCCCCGGCTCAGCCGATGGTCGAAGTAACCTACGCTCAGCCCGTGATCACTCCCGTGACCCCGGTTACTGACTGGTCCGGTAACAACAACAACTAGAAAGTTAGATCCACCTTACTGGTAATGGCGCTTGCGCCATATGTCTAATTTGCCCTCCTTTCAAAAAGGGCTCCTCCAATAGAGGAGCCCTTTTGATTTAAGGTGCAGCAAAATTAACTGCTCCTAAGAAATGCCTTGTAAGCCGGTGCCGGACGCTCACAAAGCAAAGAACCAATTCATAGACCGGCAGGACAGATGTCATATAATAGGGTTTCCTGAAAAGTCTACTCTCTTGCAAATCACACTGGAAAAAACCATAGACTCTGAGGTCTCACCCTCAGCGAGCCTGCCGGTAAAAAAACTCTGGTGGGAAGAACTCGACGGTCTGAGGGCCCTGGCCTTCATTCTGGTTTACTACTCTCACACCCAGGGACTTTTCTGGAAGCATAATCCCGGCAAGAACACTCTCTATCAAGTCCTGCACCTTACAGACGATACTATCCGCACCTGGGGCTGGATTGGTGTGGACCTCTTTTTTGTACTGTCCGCCTTTCTGATTACTTCCATTCTCCTTGGCGAAAGGGAAAAGACAGGTCAGATCAATCTCAAGAACTTCCTGGCCCGCCGCCTTTTGAGAATCTGGCCGCTCTATTACTTCTACCTGGCCATAACCACCCTGCTCTATCCGCCCCTGATGTCCTGGCAAGCCAAGCTGGGCTTGCCGGTTTTGGCGGCACAGTTAAACCAGTGGAGCAATCACATTTTATTCTTTGCTCTCTTCGTAGGTAACTATGCCGTCATCAAAGACGGCGAATTGGTTACGCCTCTCAATACGCTCTGGAGCCTTTGTATCGAAGAGCAGTTTTACTTGCTCTGGGGTCTAACCATGACCATGGTCAGAAACAAGAAAGTCATTTGCACTATGCTTTTTGTCGGACTGCTTGTGGCTTGCCTCAGTCGTTATCTAATTCTTTCAGGAACAACTGGTCCGCTGACCAGCCATTTACCATATTACGTAAACGGTATCACCCACATGGATAGCATATTGTGCGGAGCCCTGACGGCCTTTGCCTACAAAAAATGGCGCTCAGTTCTGGAACAAAGCAAAGCCTGGCAATATCTTCTCACGACCGCCGGTTGCGCCACCATACTTAGTATCATGGTCTGGGCGCCCAAAATTGCCACCCATGACCTCAGCCTCACAGGCACCATGCTTTTTGTAAGCCTTGGCTGGACGGCCTTTCTCCTGGCCACTCTCACTTTTAAGCCACTGAAGAGCTTCTTCAGCCAGCCCTGGATCGTGCATGTGGGCAAGCTCACCTATGGACTCTATATTTTCCACTATTTGATCATTTACACCCTCGCCCTAATGGTAAGGCAGTGCGACAGCACACCTTCCCCGCTCACATCCGTACTCGTTCTCTGGGGTCTGGGTCTGCCTCTTACTTATCTTGCCGCCCGGTTATCATGGCGCTTTATTGAAGAGCCCTTTATCAAGCTCAAAAGCAAATTTTAGTTCTATTGCTACCAGGAACTTTCTCAAAAGTTGCTCGGCTCGCCCTAAAGTCCTTCTTGAGGAAATCGCGACCTATGGCAAAAGCACTATTTCACCGTCTTCTTTAAATGTCACAGGGCGCGCATCAGAAAGCCCGCCGGCAAATTTTCCTGAAGCATCACACCATTCAAAACCGAAGAAGAGAGGCTGAGGACCCAAATCAAAGTTTATCTTGCCCGCATAAAGACCAGGGGCCAGGAGGGTAGCCGGTCCTGAGAGAGAAGGCAGACGACTATCATCTTCAGCGAGCCATTCGGACTGCAGGTAATAGGTACCGGTTGCACAGCCCTCGGGACCGAATTGCCGGCGGCGAATCTCCGAGCAATTTGCTTCCTGGGCGCAGAAAAGCAAGTAAAGCTTTTTCCTGGAGTTTTCGTGCCGCCAGAACACTTGAGGCACTTCCATTTGATAGAACTCCCGGGAGAGAGCAAGAACCTCATAACGACTGCTATCCCAATCAGTGAGCGAATCGGAAGAAAGGGCAACGATAGCACCACCGCTCTGCCAGGTTACATCATAAGCACTCTCAGGTGTGAACCTGGTGCAAACAAACATCTGAAATCCGCCATCTCTAGAGATCACATAAGGATCACGCCAGGCAACGCCGTCCATGCCGTCCATGTTCCCTGGATTAGCTAGTAACGGTTGTTTGTCGGACTTAATATGCCGCTGCCAGTTTGATGCATCAGCCGATATGCACAGTCCTATGTGCTGAGGACGCTGCCATTCAAGAGGAGTCCACTGAGGTAAATCCGATAACGTCCGGGAAGTGTAGAAACAATAGAAGTTATTGTCTTTCTCATTGTAGAAAGTGCTGCCACTCCAGATAGAGGTATCGTCCCAGTGACCGGCCCGTGCTGAAATTATGGACGAATCTTCCTGTTTCCAACCGCCAGATCCAAAAGATGCATGACCTATTCTAGCCAAACCGTCTTTATTGGACGGATTGAACTTACAAAGCAACCTATCGGCGCAAAGATAGAACAAATGCATTTTGTTCGGCGTTGCAGCAAACCAGAAGTCCCAGAGGTACTGGTCTCTAGGGTGCCAACTCAATTCTAACTACCAGAACCAACAGCACCGGCAACCTCGTTCGACTTCTCCTGGGTGCGCGTGCGCTGAGAGGCATACTGCAAGATTGCTTCCACCTGACTCAAATAGTTGGCGATGTACTGCGCCCTGAAACCTCTTTGAATAAAGGCTTCCAATCTCAGCCAGTCCTTGAGGGTGGAATGCAGGGTATTCACATCCTTGAGCAAACCGTCAATTTCATCAGCACGAGCACGACCACCAAGGTTATGCATTGATCTTTGCACAGCATCGATCTGGTTGACCACATCATTGGTAGAGGCTGTATCGGACATAATGCGCTTCTTGGGGTCTTGCAGGTAACGGTTGACCATGGCCGCAAAATCATCAAAGAGAATGCGGCTGGCTTTGAGCGGCTCGGCCTGCGGCGTCAGGATGGTGGCACGGCGATAAGGACCAACCTTCAGGACACCCACCTTTTTCTCATCCAGGTGGGCTACGGCAAACATAGTGGTACCAAGGGTACCTGTCACCCTCGCCGAGTCCAGTTGTTCAATCAAACCGGCCGTATCCAGCTGCCGAATGGAAAGCCCCGGGAAGGCCAGACCCTTATCCTGGGTCGACTCACGCACAAAGGCGGCCTGTTCGGTCAGTTCCTTGGGCGAAGCTACATAGGTCATAGGATTGATGGTGTCCACCCAACCGTTTGCCACCCAGGTTTCCCATTCCTGCTGAATGGCATTCAAGCGCATGCGCTTGGGAAAGGCGTAAACAGCGGCGGATATGCGAATTCCGGGCTGCAAGGCACGCAAGGTATCGGACATATCCTTGACGTAATTGTTGACGATGGCCGTCTTCCAGTGCACCCACATCTGCCTGGTGTCATCATCGAGACGCTCCAGAGAAAGACCGGTTTCTCTTTCGAAGCGCTGGCGGCCAAGCCAGTTCCAACCCATTTCGGAACCACGGTTATTGAAAGGATAACGAATGTAGTCGAGCTGAATGCCGTCTACTTTGTAGTTGTTCACCACTTCCAGAATCAAATCTTTGGAATATTTGCGGCATTCGGGGTTGGAGGGGTCGAGCCAGTATTCATACTGCCTGGGAGGCAGGAAGGAGCCTGTATTGGAAGTGAGGGCCCAGACCAGGTCATGACTGGACAGTACGGGGCCGGGATAATCTGACTCTTTGCCAATGATGGGATTGTGCTTGGCATTGCCCACATTGAAGATCCAGAACCAGGCATGAAATTCCATTTTCCGTTTTCTGGCTTCCGCAAGAGCGGTTCCCAGCGGATCCCAGCCAATGGTCTCAGGATTCTGAACGGCCATCTTGGAGGGATACATTGTGAAGCCGGCGTTGTTGGTCTCAAAATAAACCGAGTTGATGCCGGCGGTTTTCAACTTATCGAAGAGGTCGGCCATGCCTTTGGGGCCCTTGGTGGCCACGATGGTGCCGCGGTCCAACCAGATGCAGCGGGCTTCCACCGGTCTCACCGGCATAGACTGGGCAAAGGCCATGGCAAAATCCTGGCGGGCTTTCTGCAAGCGCTCATCGGCCTCGAGAAACCGTCTTTCCCGATAAGCTTCGTTGAAGGCTTTCACATGCTCAAGACCGGAGTCGTAGAAACCCTGAATGGTCTTGAGGGGCACGGAAAACTCAGCCTGTTTGGCTGTCTTGATGGCTTCATCAGTACGCTTGGCTAGATAATCCAGCTCATTGGAAAGGGTCTGGTATTCGGCATAACTTATCTGCACCGCCGCTTGCTGGGTGATGCCTGGAGAAAGTTCATCAAGAACTTGAGAGAGTAGCTGTGCATTACTGGATATTTCACCCTGCACCCCCGGTGCCCATCCCAGGTAGGCCGCGTTGCCCAGGCGGGTAATGGCGGCGGCGGTATTATTGCCGGAAGCGTCCTGCCAGTTGGCCAGCGCCTTGGCGGCAGGAGAAACGGTTAACTCGGCCACCACCGAAGCAATGGCAAATTCGGCATTGGTGGGCAGAGGCTCTCTAGGCCAATTTAACTTGCCGACTTCTTTCAGGGTAGTCTCTTTCAAAGCTTGCACACCGGCTAGGGCCATCAGGGCCTGGGCACCGGCGCCGGCTTGACCGGCACCATCGGTGATGACAAGCTTGCCGCCGGCCTGTTGATAATTGGAAAGCGCCGTCACTTCACTTTGCGGCAAATCCACAAGCAGGGGAACAACAATCAGCTTGTATCCGGCCAACTTGGCCTGACCGGCTTCGATGTCGCCGTCGCTCAGTTCGTCGAAGCGCACATTGGCACCGTCTATGGCTGATTTGAAGACCTTGAAGTCATCCTCAAAAGTGCCGATATGCTGATCTTGATAGACAGCGGCATTTCTACCACTCTTCAATACACCTACCGGTGAAGCGGCATAGGCAGGCAAGGCCAGCATCAACTGCAGACAGAAAACCAGTATGGTCAGTGATACCAGAGATAGTGACTTAAAGAAGCGACTGGAATTAGTTCCCACCTGGTGCTTTAGTCCTGCCTTCATAATTCCCCTATACATTCATATTGCGACTGGTCTTAATTACTCTATCTAGCTGACGCTTGGTTTCTTTCTGAGAAATTGCATCGCGCTTATCGTGAAGTTTTCGCCCTTTTGCCACGGCCAGGTCAACTTTAACCAGGTTGCCCTTGAAGTACAGTCTAAGGGGAATCAGGGTCAAGCCCTTCTCTTGTATGAGAGATTTCAACTTTAAAATCTGTTGAGAGTGCATGAGCAAGCGCCTCTTCCGCAGAGGCTCGTGATTGAAGCGATTGCCGAAATCATATGGAGATATATGGCAGTTATACAGCCAGAGCTCCCCGTCCTCGATACGCACGTGACTATCTTGCAAGGTAGCCTTGCCGGCGCGAATGGCCTTTACTTCGGTGCCAAGCAAGCTGATGCCGGTTTCATGAGTCTCAATGATTTCAAAATCGTGGCGGGCACGGCGGTTATCGGCCACGGTTTTATAAACAGGCTTGTCGCCGTCCTTTTTGGTGGACGGCTTGGCTGGTGCCGCTTTGGTCGGTACCGATTTGCCTTTGCCCTGTTTACTCATGTTTGAACGACTGCTTATTGGTAACGGCTATTCACAAGATACTGCCCACCGCCTTGAAATTAGCGGCACACCTGCAATATCTACATAAGTATAACGACTAAGAGACGGCAATGCTTGCTCTCAACAACCCTTGGCAGCCGTGGTATCATCATTTCATCATGATCAAGATACAACCCTTATTCGCCACAGATTCCACCCAGGTAAGAGCCTTGCTGCGTTATCAGGAAGAGCCCGTGCCTTATGAGAGTTTTTGTGCCGAAGAGCGATATTTGATTACCGGTCTGGCATTCTGGCAACACTGGTTGCCCTGCCACCTGCATGTATCGCCATCGGTCTATGTAGCCAAGGAAGACGGACTGATCTTGGGTCTCATCTCCCTGCACCCCACCACTCGCTCCAAAACTTGCTGGCAGGTGGACCACCTGGTGGTACACCCCAACCACAGAGGGAGGGGCATCGCCCAGGAATTACTACGTTTCGCCTGCGCTCTTTTCGGCAGCCAGGGCATCAGTCATTTCATCGCGGAAGTCTCAGATCAAAATCCGGCCGCGCTCTCATTGCTTGGCAGTTGCGGTTTCCGCCGCTCAGCCAGGATCACCCACTACCAGGTACCACCCGATCTCAACCTTACGGCTATGGATATAGCCGGCGACAGTTTTCGACTGGGCCTGCCGGAAGACCAGATTGGTCTTTATCAGTTGCATCAGGATATTTTGCCGGCGGACATCCGCCTCACCTTTCAATACACCCCCCAGGACTTCAAAATCTTTCCTATTAAGGTAGAAAGTCTGGACACCCTGGCCAGGCGTTTGATCAGAAGCCGCTCCTGGTTCTGGGTCTCGCAAGACTCGGAGCGCAAGGTGATCACCTCCGCCTGCCGCGTCACCGCCCACAGGGAAGGGGATTATCATCTTGAGTTTGCCGTACATCCGGGCTTCAACCACACAGCCGGGCAAATTATCAATTTTGTGCTGTCCATAATGCGCCGGGCCGGCATGAAAGGCATGGTCATTGTAAAAGCCTATGACTTCCAGGGACCGGTCATCGAAGCCCTGGAAGCAGCCGGGCTGGAAAGAGTCGGTCACTTCGCCTTGCTGACAAGAGATTACTGGCTGAGAGCCAAAACCCCTAAGAAGCTATCTATAGAAACGAGCGTCAACTTAAATCCCCTGGCCAAGCCGGCCATTAATATCAACCGGGAAGTATTGAATCGCGACCTGCTCTCTCCCGCAATACTCTCGCCGGGAATGCTGCCAAAGGACTACCTGCGACTGTGGTTTTGAAGGTCTCTGAAGATCTTGGCAAGGTCGGCCATACTTTAGCTCCGTTTAAGCCAGGCTGCCGAGACTGCTGCTTTTCCTAATAATTCGATCATTTGGGCTTAGCTTTGTAAATGATTTGCGAAAGTCTTATATATCTCATCGGTCATCTGATAATCTGAGACGTTGCGGTACCTATTCGTGGGTACCATCGTCGCTGCCCTGCAACGACATTAGTCATAGTTTGAGTTCTTAGGAGTGTAGTGGTGCCTACCATCAATCAGCTGATCAGACGCGAACGTGCCAAAGTGACTTACAAAACAAAGTCACCGGCTCTGAAATCATGCCCGCAAAGACGCGGCGTTTGCACACAGGTGAAGACCACCACACCCAAAAAGCCGAACTCGGCTCTGCGCAAAATCGCCAGGGTCAGATTGACCAACGGGATTGAAGTCACCGCCTATATTCCGGGCGTCGGCCACAACCTCCAGGAGCACTCCGTTGTTCTTATTCGCGGCGGCAGGGTGAAGGATCTTCCGGGCGTTCGCTACCACATCGTCAGAGGCGCTCTCGATACCGCTGGTGTCAAAGACCGCATGCAAGGTCGCTCCAAGTACGGCGCCAAGCGTCCCAAGCCGGGCGCTGCTGCAGCCGCCGGCGGCAAGAAGAAGTAAACCAGTAATATAGGAAAGAGATAGAGATGTCCCGCAGAAAAGAAGCCGACAAAAGAGTTCCTAAAGCTGACCCTATTTACAACAGTCAGCTTGTTTCCCGTTTCGTCAATCGTATGATGCAGCGCGGCAAGCGCAGCACCGCCCAGGGTCTCTTCTACGAGGCTCTTACGATTTTGAAAGACAGAACCAAGCAAGAGCCTCTCGATGTTTTCAACAAAGCTGTTAAGAACGTCACCCCCCTCGTGGAAGTGAAAGCTCGTCGCGTCGGCGGTTCCACCTACCAGGTGCCGGTAGAAGTTAAGCAACAGAGAGGCTTCGCTCTGGCCACCCAGTGGATCATCGCCAACTCCAGAAAGAGACCGGGTCGTACCTTTGCTGAAAGACTTTCTTCCGAACTCTTCGATGCCGCCAACGGCACCGGTGCTTCCGTCAAGAAGAAAGACGAAACCCATAAAATGGCTGAAGCCAACAAAGCTTTTGCTCACTACCGCTACTAACGCGGTAAACACTGGCTTTCAAAACGCTTCGTGCCTTTATGGTGGCGAAGCGTTTTTGCCTTTATATGTAAAGAATCTGCTTTTCTAAAGTCGGATATCTTTATGAAGAATCAAAGGGGTAGATGCTCCCTGATGTTAACCTCGATAAACACTTCTATTTAAGAAGATCTGGGTCGAGCACAAAAAGCAAACTGGAAGGTCACAATGGATAGCGTCAAAGAAAGGAAAACAGCGCCAGTGTCAGGAAGGACAGTAGAACTCAAAAATATTCGCAACATGGGTATTGCCGCCCACATCGATGCCGGCAAAACCACCACCACAGAACGCATCCTCTTCTATTCCGGTTTGATCCACAGGATGGGTGAAGTGCACGAAGGTACCAGCTTCACCGACTGGATGGAGCAGGAAAAGGAGCGCGGTATCACAATCACCGCCGCCGCCATCACCAGCCAGTGGAAAGGCAAGCGCATCAACCTCATCGACACCCCCGGGCACGTCGACTTCACCGTAGAAGTTGAGCGCTCCATGCGCGTTCTTGACGGCGTTGTCATCGTTCTTTGTGCCGTAGGCGGCGTACAGCCCCAGACCAACACAGTTTGGAAACAAGCCAACCGTTACGAAGTACCCCGCATGATCCTGGTCAACAAAATGGACAGGACCGGTGCTGATTACTTCAAAGTCGTAAAACAGATCAAAGAGCAATTGCCCGGTATGACTACCACCTGGGCTAATGCTCATCCCATGCAGATTCCGATTGGCGCCGAAAGCGACTTCAAAGGTCTCATCGACCTGGTCGATATGAAAGCCCATGTCTACGACGAAACCGACCCCATGGGTCAGAAATTCAATATCGTCGACATTCCTGAAAATATGAAGGAAGAAGCCGAAATGTGGCGTCAACAACTGGTGGAAGCCGTTGTTGAAACCGACGACGAACTGATGGGCAAATACCTGGAAGGTGAAGCCATCGAATTGCCGGCTTTGAAAGAAGCTCTGCGTAAAGCCGTTTGCAACAACAAAGTGATCCCGATCCTTTGCGGTTCCGCCTTCAAGAACAAAGGCGTACAGCAGCTTCTCGACGCCGTTGTCGAACTTCTGCCTTCTCCCGATGACGTCGCTTCCATCAAAGGCACCCTGCCCGATGGTTCCGAAACCGAGCGTCATTCCGATGAAAACGAGCCTTTCTCGGCCCTCGCTTTCAAAGTTATGAACGATCCCTTCGTCGGTAAACTGACCTTTATCCGCGTTTATTCCGGTAAGCTCTCAGCCGGTTCTTATGTGCTTAACAGCACCAAGGGCAAGCGTGAGCGCATCAGCCGCCTCGTGCAGCTACAAGCCGATAACCGTACCGACGTGGAAGAAGCCTTCGCCGGTGACATCGTCGCCGCCGTCGGTCTCAAGGACACCACCACCGGTGACACTCTCTCCGCTGAGAACTCACCAATCATCCTTGAATCCATGAACTTCCCCGATCCGGTTATCTCCGTAGCCATCGAACCCAAAACCAAGGGCGATGCCGACAAACTGGGCGTGTCACTTGGCCGCCTGGCGGAAGAAGACCCCACCTTCAAGGTGCGTGTGGACCACGAAACCGGTCAGACCATCATTGCCGGTATGGGCGAACTTCACCTGGAAATCATCGTTGACCGTCTGCTTCGTGAATTCAAAGTAGAAGCCAACGTTGGTAAACCGCAGGTTGCCTACCGCGAAACCATCAAGAAATCCGTCAAAGCCGAAGGCAAATTCATCCGTCAGTCGGGTGGTCGCGGTCAGTACGGACACTGCGTTCTGGAAATCGAGCCCCTGCCTGCCGGCGGTGGTTTCGAATGGGTCAACAAAATCGTCGGCGGTGTTATTCCGAAAGAATACATCCCCGCTTGCGAAACCGGTGTAAGAGACACACTGGTGGGCGGCGTACTGGCTGGTTACCCGGTCATCGACGTGAAAGTATCCCTGGTTTTCGGTTCGTATCACGATGTGGACTCCAACGAAATGGCTTTCCGCACCGCTGCTTCCATGGGCTTCAAAGAGGGCTTCATGAAAGCTCAGCCCACCCTGCTTGAACCTGTTATGAAGGTTGAAGTAGAAGTACCGGAAGAGTTCATGGGCGACGTCATCGGCGACATCTCCAGCCGCAGAGGACGCGTTGAAGGTATGGAAACCATCAGCGGACTATCCAAAGTAAGAGCCCAGGTTCCCCTTTCTGAAATGTTCGGTTATGCCACCGACATCAGAAACAAAACCCGCGGTCAGGGCACATTCACCATGGAATTCGCCCAGTACGAGGAAGTTCCCTCCAACATCGCCGAAGCAGTTATCACTTCCAAAAAAGAGAAGTAATAACTTCAAAGAAAGATCAAAGAGAAGCCCGGGTACCCCCCGGGTTTCTTTTTTGCTGTTAATATGTACGCTCTCGCATCTGTATTCAGGTTTGGAAGTAGTCATGAAGTATCTACATAGCGGATACATTTTGTTCTGCCAGGAAGCCAGCCACGAAGAAAACGGCCGTGTCGACGCACGTGGACTCTTTGATTTATTCGTTGTCAAAGAGTTCCCTGCCAAGATGGACTGCATGTGCGTGCTGGGCTTCGGCACGCCCTATGAAAGGCGGCAGTACAAAGGTACCGTCACCATCGAAGATCCGGACGGCAACATAATTTTCGAGAAGGAATTCCACGCCAACGACCCGGCTGATATCTTCAAAGGACACTACCTTTTCAAAGCGGAAGCGACCCTGCCCAAAGAAGGTGCCTACGCCGCCAAGATTTCCTTGAAGAACTGGAAAGACGATACCATGTGGGACTTCGAGCGCAAGTTTTTCTCGATGCTGGAAGGCAGCCCGGTAGATCCCTGATCTTTAGACAAAAGGGATTTTCTCGAAACTCCGGCCCAGGATGGCACGGGCATCGCTGCCCAACCAGTCCTCAAGCAGGGCAGAGTAAACTGAGCGGAAATCGGTTTTAAAGCCCAGGTCACCCTGCACGAGTTTATTTGCCGCTAGCTCGGGATGCTCGCCATAAAGACCGCCTTTAACGCCCTTACCCAAGACAAAACAAGGGGCGGCGGCACCGTGATCAGTGCCGCGTCCGTCGTTCTCCTGGGCCCGGCGACCGAATTCGGAATGAACCAGCACTAAAACCTCGTCGGCCACGCCGCGGCTTTCCAGATCGTCGAGAAAGGCCTTGAGCGAGCGCGACAAATTACTGAGCAGACTGTTATGGGTGCGGCTCTGATTGGCATGGGTATCAAAGCCGTCCATTTGCAGAGTGTACACCCGGGCCCCCACCTGTCCTGCCACCATCTGCGCTATCAAACGCAAAGAGGCGGAGAGCCGGCCATCGGGATAGGCAGCGCTGCTTTTTGCGGCGGCATCGGCGGTCAGCTTATGCAACTTCTCTGAAGCGGCACTGGCAGCCAGACCGGTCTTCACCAGTTGACCGGCGAGAGCCCCCTTAAACTGATAATCTTTGTAGATGTCTCTGAAACAACTGAGCTGCCTTTCTCTGTCGTCTTGATAATGGGAATCTACTTTGAAACGAAAATCACCCAGGTCGTAGACGGAGGGCACGGTTATCTTGCGGGCCAAAAGCGACTTGGGCAGCACAGGATCGATGTTAACAGCGGCAAGCATGCGACTGGCAAGATCGCTCTTATCTTGCAAGTCGAGGTAGCGACCCAGCCAGCCGGTATCGCCGATGATATCAGGCTGGGCGGTTTGCCAGATTTCTATGGAGCGAAAATGGGAGCGGTTCGGCTCCGGATAGCCGACACCCTGCACTACCGCCAGCTTACCCTCTTTATAGAGAGCGGCAAGTTCTCCCATGGAAGGATTTAGCCCCACCATGCCATCTAAGGGTAAGACGGTTTCGCCTTTAACGGCCAGTTTGGGTCGCAAGTCGTAGTAGCGCCCCATACCGTAAGGAACCACGGTATTGAGCCCATCATTACCGCCGCTCAAGGTGAGCACCACCAGGCAACGACGTCGACCGCTCTTATCCTCCAGCATCCGGCCGGCAAGAGCAGCCGGCTGCGCCAGTCCGGTCATAGTTAGAAGAGATAGAGCAAGAAAGTGGCGACGGCTGGTCTTGCCGCCCTCAAGCTTCGGGTCTGACTGTAATTGAGGATTCAACTTCACTTCCTTCACCTTGGCCTTTCCTACATCATATTATCTTAGTTTAGATCAGACGAGCTGATAGCTCGGCAGCGTCATAATCAGATGAAGCAGCCCCCGCAACCTTTCATCAAGAAGCGTTTTGGCCTCGGCGCCTTTGAGAAAGGGCTCTTTGCCCAGGTAGTCTTCAAGGCGCTTCACCACAGGAGGCGGCACATCTCCCTCCACGAGAAGTTGCAGAAAGTAAGCCACACAAGTGCGCGGATCGTCGACACCCTTTTCTGCCAGCAAGTCCTTGAGGCTACCTTGCTTCTTCAAGGCATCAAACTTTTCTCCAATTATGCGATTGGCAAAGTTAAAGCGGGCCATCATGGTATCGGAAGAAAGCCAGGCGGTGCCGCCATCCCAACCCTTCACCGAAGGTGGGGCGAAGAGATCTTGCCCCATGGCCGAAAGCAGCCTCGGTAGGTCACCGTCTATAGTGCTAATCTGCAAGTGCTTGAGAGTGCCGACCACATACTGACAGGGACTCTTGACCAGCGAAAATTGATTTTCACGAGACAAGAAGGCCTTACTGAGAAAGATTGTTTTGAGCATGGGCCGAATTTGCCGGTCGACCTCATAGGCGCCGGCCACTCTCTTTAGAAGCGCCCTGTCGAAATTGGCACCAAGGAAAAAATTCAGCAGTTTGGCAGCCAGGAAACGCCCTGTTTGCTTGTGGCGAGAGAGTATAGAGATTACCTGGGTGCCGTCGAAGTTACCGCTTTCGGCAAGGAAAAGCTTTTTACCGGCATCGTGAGCACCTTTATTGAAAGTGAAGACTCCGTTTTTGACCTGCCAACCGGTGAAGGCACGAGCCGCTTCCTTGACGTCAGCCTCGCTGTAATGCCCGATTCCGAGAGTAAAGAGCTCCATGATTTCTCGGGCGAAATTCTCGTTGGGCTTACCCTTGCGATTTTGCTGATTATCGAGCCAGACAATCATGGCCGGGTCTTTAGAAACAGCCAGCAGGAGATTGCCGAAATCACCCATACAGAGCTTGCGAAAGAGCCGGTTTTGCACATACATGGCATAAGGGTTACGCACTTTTTTAAGAGAAGTGGCGAAATGCCCGTGCCAGAATAATGTCAGTTTCTCTTCCAGAGGGCGTCTTGTAAAAAGCATTCGAAACAGCCACCAGCGCTTAATATCATCCCCGTTGGTGAAATCAAAATTTTGACTTTCAATGAGAGCCTCCAGTGCCGAATTGTCTTCCCCCTCAAAATTGAGTAGGCGTTCCACCGCCTCCTCGTATTCGAGATCGCGGTAAGCGAGGTATTCCACTGGCGTGAAGCCGAAGCCGGCTCGCCGCAGCAGATGTCTGATTTGCTGCCCTTTCAGCTTCTCAGTCACGGCAAATTCTCAACCTCACTGTCACTGGTCATGCCTTTCTTCTTTTTCTCCAGCTCATCCATCTGTTCCGTTTTCACAATCGCCTTCAGTGCTTCCATCAAAGTGTTCTGCCTCAGGTTTATGCGGGCTTGCAGGGAGGCTTTGGCTGCGGCATCGGGCTTACCTTTAAGCTCGCCGTTGAGGGCGGAAATATCGCTTTTGTAGTCTCTATAAAGCTCATTCAGCCGCTTGTTCTGGTCGGCCGTCAGGCTTTCAATCAGCTTCAGTTGCTCGAGACTGGGCACAGAAGCCGGGGTCGGCTTACGTTTCACCGACGGAGCAGAGGCTACGGCAGGAGTAAAGAAATTGCCGGGCAAAAAGACTCTATCGCTATCTTCAATCCTGCTCTCCAATGGCTCAGAGGCCTGAGCCAGATTGGGCATAGTCAGATTGGCCATAGTCAGCCCGACCGCCAGACAGAGCAGTAGGGAACACTTTTTGAGAACTTGCTCTGTCATAAACCCTCCAGGGAAGATAACGCTTTATCTACCCTAAAAGTTCAATGCCGAATAAAAAATGGCAGCGGCAAAAAAAAGCCCCCCCACTTGGGGAGGGCTCTTCTGAAATTTGGACGGTACTGGACTCGAACCAGTGACCCCCACTATGTCAAAGTGGTGCGCTACCAACTGCGCCAACCGTCCGTCTTACTTATTCTAGCTTTCTAAAAGGTCTCTGGCGCAAGCCTTAAAGAAATAAAAATTGGAGGCGGCACCCAGATTCGAACTGGGGGATAAAGGTTTTGCAGACCTCTGCCTTACCACTTGGCTATGCCGCCGCACTTATGGCATCGAAATGCCCGAGCACTTGCACTCACAAGCGCACTGATGTAAGCGCACTTATGTAAGCATACATGCTATTTCCCTATCTCTACATTTGTCAATTGCAACCACCTTATTGAAACTGAACAAATAGACAGAACCAGCACACAGTTGGCGTTATCATAGGCAAAATTGTGTTTAGTGCTTCTTAATAGCCTGAGGCTCAGTTGCATTTCAGCTTTCTAGCGCAAAGAGTAATACAGGCACTCGTCACCCTTTTGACGGTTTCCCTGGTCAGCTTTGCCCTCATGAAAAGCCTGCCGGGAGACCCCCTCGACATTCTGCTCGGTTCAGCGCAGAAAGACATTGCCCCCCAGGAGTTGGACTCACTCCGCCAGGAACTGGGGCTGAATCAGGACCCGGTCAAGCAGTACAGCCTCTGGCTGGCCTCCTGGTTGGCGCCGGTCCGGGACGAGAATCTAGCCCTTGGTCTCTCTTACCGGGACGGCCGACCTGTGAAAGAAGTAATCATGGAGCGCTTACCGGCCACCCTCGCTCTTTGCGGGCTGGCCCTCGTCCTTTCTTTCAGCCTGGGCATCGCCCTGGGAGCGATCCTGGCCTACCTCCGCCTCAGAGGCGAAAGGTCCCCGGCGGTCCGAAGCCTCAGCCTGGTCGTTTCAGCCGCTCTGGCCGGCTTCTATGCCATGCCCGCCTTCTGGTTGGCCTTCCTGCTGGTAGCTGCCCTCGCCCTCAGACCGGATCTCTATCCCCCTCCGATCTTCGGTATCAGTGCGCCCGGCAAAGATGTAGACCTGACCATCGTTGCCTATCTCCTGCCCCCGGCTCTCATACTCAGCTTAAGGCGCCTTGTCAAAGTAGCACTTTATGTAAAGGAACTGGCTCTGCAAGAACTTTCCAGTCCCTACGTGCTCTCAGCCCTTGCCAAGGGACTTTCGCTCTTTCAGGTCACCTGCCGTCATGTTCTGAAAAACTGCCTTGTGCCGGTGGTAAATTTGCTCGGGCTCTCGGCCCCATCCCTGGTGGGTGGCTCAGTTTTGATTGAAACCATCTTCTGCCTGCCCGGACTGGGAAGACTTTCTGTGGAAGCAGCCTTCGGCCGAAACTATCCGGTGCTCCTCTCTCTCAGCATGCTCTACGGCACCGTCGTAGTGGTGGCATCCTTTGCCGCCGACTGCCTGAGCCGCAGCCTGGACGTTCGTTTGAAGGAGGGAAATTAGCTTGCCTAGCCTGAGAAGACTCACCCCCGCCCAACTTACCGGTCTAAGCATCCTTGCCGTGATGGTCTTTCTGGCGCTCCTGGGTTTACTTGCGCCCCCCTGCCTGAGCAGCCTTTCGCCCGCAAGCATCAATGTGCCGCCCTTTCAAAACCCACAGCACCTGTTCGGCACGGACGGTCTGGGACGGGATCTTCTCACCATGATCCTGAAGGGAGCGGCTGGTACACTCTTTGTCGGTCTGGCCGCCGCCCTGAGCGCCTCTATATTTGGTTACTGCCTGGGGGCTTTCAGCGCCCTTTGCGGCGGTCTGGTAGACAGCCTTCTCATGCGCCTCGTAGATGCACTCCTCTCGGTGCCGGCCATTGTTTTACTTCTGACCATAAGCTCGCTCATCTCCAGCCCCGAGTTCACCCGCACCATGCTATCTGTGGACGGACTGAAACAACTGGCGCAGGCACTGTCCTTGACTGACCATTCCCTGGGTTATTTACCTATCTTGAGCGTGGTGGCGGCCATCGCCGCCACCAACTGGCTGGAATCGGCCAGGGTGGCCAGGGCCATCACCCAGAAACTCATGACGGAAGAGTACATGACGGCCGCCCGGTCACTGGGTGCCGGTTCCCTGCACCTGTTGAGATTTCACCTGGGACCAGCCTTGAAAGCCGTGGCCGCTCTTGAGACCACCCTTCTCACCGCCGACGCCATCATCATGGAATCCGGTCTTACCTATCTGGGCCTCGGTCTTGGACCGGCCACACCCAGTTGGGGGGGAATGTTAAAAGATGCCCAGAGCGGACTCTTGTGCGGCAACCTGCATGGGGCGGTGCTGCCGGGACTCTTCCTGGCCCTGACCGTAATGGGCATCAATTTACTGGCAACCGGCGGCAGCAGGCAACAGCAAAGAGCAAGGAGCAAAGAGCAAGACTAAAGCTGCGGTAAAATACCTCAAGATTCTCAAGTGAAAGCTAAATCCAGGAAATAAAATGCTCAAACCTTTTCACTGTTTAAGTTTGCTACTGGTCTCAGGGCTAATGTTGTCGGCCTGCCAGATGGGCGACGTCAGCTACACTGCCAACAATATGAAGCATACGTCATCAACAGCGGCCGGAACCGTGCCCGATGATCTGAAATCGCTCATTTATCCCGGTGCCACTACAAGTGGTGCACAAACCGCGCAAGAACAGGGGAAAGATGCCGGTGACTACAGCAAATACTTGCAAATGGTCTCTTCCGATGCCGTAGAAAAAGTAGCCCTCTGGTATGAACAAGTCTTGAAAAAAGAAGGCTGGAACATTGAAAAGAACGAACAGATGTCTAAGACCATTTGTATCGAAGGACGCATGAAGGAAGCGGAAATCAGCATCACCCTGGCCGACGATGCCGGCAAAACCAATATTATCGTCAGCAAAAGCGCCAGTTCCGGTGCCATACCAGACGAAGAGGCAGTGGAAAATTACAAACCCAGCAAAGAGGTCACTCCCACTGACTAGACTCAAGCAAAAAGCCCTGGCCGAGGTCCTCACCGCCAGCATTGTCGGTTTGACGGCCGAGGCGGCCCTCCCCAATGATGAAGCCGGTCGTCCCAGGTTCGGCAGTTTCATCAAGGCCGTGTCCACGGAAGACAAACTGGAGATTCTGGCAGTGGTACTGGATGTGGTGACAAGCCCTCCCGATTCATTGCACCGCCCGTGCGCACTTGGTTTAACCAGGGAAGAATTGAAGCGGGAGCAGCCTCATATCTTCGCCCTTTTGAAAACAGAGATTAGAGCGGTAAACATAGGCTTCATTCAGGCCGGCACGGTCTACCAGCATCTACCGCCTCAACCGCCCCAGGTGCACGACTTTGTCTATGCCGCCAGCCCGGAAGAAATTATCGCCATCACCGCCGAATTGGATTTTCTACGACTACTCTTCCACTTGAGCACAACCGTGCCTTCCGACGAACTGATTGCAGCCTCCATCAGAGAAGCCGGTCGGGCATACAGTGATGCAACGGAGAGAGAGGACTTCCTCGTGCGGGCTGGACGGGCGGTGTGCCAGCTCTTCCGCTCCGACTACGAACGCATGCTTTCTATCGTCAAGAAAATCAAACCCTCAAACATCTAGCCGATGGTTTCTTTGGCGGCATAACGCAGGTAAATCCACACCGAAACCGATACCAGGGCAATTAAAATGGTGGAAACCGCCGAGCCGAAAACCCAGTCACGCACGCTCAAGAACTGGTTCTGAATCAAATTGCCAATGAACATGGTCTTGGCTCCGCCCATCAGGTCGGGGGTGACATAATCGCCCAGAGAAGGCACAAAAACCATGATGGAACCGGCAATGATGCCACCGCCGGTCAAAGGCAAAAGCACACGAAACAATGTAGCAAGGGGCGAAGCACCCAGATCGGACGAGGCTTCCAGCAAGCGCGGCTCCAATCTCTCTATGGAAGTGTAAAGGGGCAAAACCATATAGGGCAGATAGTTGTAGACCATGCCCACCCAGACGGCAAAGGGCGTATAGAGCAGGGGCGGCAGGGCATAGGAAGGAAAGCAGGTGCCGGCCAGGGTGGCCACCAGTCCGGTGGGATGAAGAATGGTTATCCAGGCATAGATGCGCAGAAGAGACGAAGTCCACAGTGGCAAAACCACCAGCAGCAAAAGAAAATTACGCCACTTGCCGGGAGCGCAGAAGGCCAGCCAGTAGGAAAGCAAGTAACCAATCACCAGGGTGGAAACCATGGTGACAAAGCTGAGCACGATGGAGCGAAAGAGGCAGGCCAGATAAGGTCCGCAAAAAAATCGCAGATAATTGCCGGGCTGGAAGCTCAAGACCACCCGCCCGAGATCGTCTCTTACTCCCAGACTGAAAACAAAAAGTATAGTAATCGGCACGATGACCATAAGGGCCAGAAGCAGGAAAGCCGGCAAAAGCAAGAGAAAAGGAAACGAGAGGTGCAACCCCCTACCCTTTGAAGCACCGACAGCTGTCACACATTTACTCATCAGGCTTTCCTCAAGAATTTCTTACACTTGTGGAGGTCGGCTTAGCCTGCTTATTCTCAACTATAATCAAGATAAAACTCAAAATTTTCCCAAAAGAAAGTATGGTATCTCATGACTGGACCCAACCGAGACAAACTAGTTTACTTGAGACAATGGGTTGGAGCCAAAGTCAATGTCAAGAGCGTAGGTGAAAGAGACTATAACGGCATCCTTACAAATATTGTTTTTGACGGCACAAGGCTGTCTTACATCATGCTCGACGATAGAGTGCTGTTAAACTTTGAGCAAGTAGTAGAAATATCGCTTGCCAAGTAAAACCGAGTAAATGCTGAAAATTATATACCTGGGCACACCAGACTTCGCCGTGCCGTGCCTGGAAGCGCTCATCAACGAAAGTGACTTCCAGGTTCTTGCCGTAGTTGCACAACCGGACAGGCCCAAGGGCCGGGGCAATAAGCTGATGCCGCCCCCCACCAAGGTGCTGGCCCAGGCGCACGGAATTCCCGTCCTGCAACCGGAAAAGCTGGCCAAGGCACCTGATGTGGTGCAAGCCATGCGCGAGCTAAAGCCAGATATCCTGGCTATGGTTGCCTTTGGTCAAATTCTCAAGAAGGAAGTTTTGACTCTTGCCCCCATGGGAGTGGTCAACGTACATGGTTCGCTGCTTCCTAAACTGCGCGGTGCAGCCCCTATCAACTGGTCAATAATCAATGGTGATACCGTCACCGGTGTGACCACCATGTTCACGGAATTGGGCGTAGACACAGGTCCCATGCTGCTCAAAGCGGAAATTCCCATCCACTCGCAAATGACAGCAGAAGAACTGTCCAGAGAAATGTCCCAGGTGGGAGCGGCCCTTCTGGTCAAAACCCTGAAAGGACTGGTAAACGGTGAGGTGGAAGCGGTCAGACAGAATGATGCCGAAGCTACCTTTGCCCCCATCCTGACCAAGGAAATGGGGAAATTGGACTTCAACAAATCAGCGCAGGCCTTGCATAACCTGGTCAGGGGTCTGAGCCCCTGGCCTTCCACCTACACTACCTTTCGAAAGAAAGGTCTGAAGGTGCTTAAATGCACGCCGGCAGCAAATGGTGAACGCCTGCAGCCCGGCACCCTGGTTCAGGATGGCACAAGACTGCTTGTGGCTTGCGGGGACGGCTGCCAGCGCCTGGAACTACTGGTGGTGCAGCCGGAGTCGAGGTCTGCTATGGAAGTAAAAGCCTTCCTGGCCGGCGCCAGAGAAGCGATTATAAGTGGAGAAGAACAGCTTGGATGAGAAGAAGGCAACGGCTGCCAGGGCAAATCGCGGCGCCAGAGGCAACAAAAAAGGCGTCAAAGCACGCAAAATCGCCGTCGAGATTTTGACCCGTATCGATGTAAGCGGCGCCTATGCCAACCTGGCTCTCGACCATGCCCTCGATAAGTCGGACATGGAAGCACGGGACAGAGCCTTCACTACGGCTCTGGTACTGGGCGTGTTGAGGCAGCGCGAAGCCATCGATCAAGAACTGAGAGCTCTGGCCAGCCAGCCCCTGGAAAAAATCCGCCCACCGGTGCTCAATCTCTTGCGCGTGGCCATTTTTCAGTTGAACGAAATGTCCGACATTCCCGAGAGCGCCGTTCTTGATACCGCCGGCGATATCGCAAGATTGGTCGGACACGAGGGTATCGTCAAGTTCGTAACAGGCATCCTCAGGGCCTATCTGAGAAATCCTCATAAGGCAGGTAAAGCAGACCTGGAGAGAGAGGAAGAAAACTCCCTCAAACTGGCCAGACAATATTCCATGCCCCACTGGCTGGTGGTGCGCTGGCTCAATGCCTACGGTGAGAGCGAAACCCTGAGCCTGCTCAAGCATTGCCAGGTGGCCCCGGCCCTGACCTTGCGCGTCAATAGTTTAGCCATTGAAACCGAGGCCATGGCCGCAATCTTGCTCAAGAAAGGCATCAAAACTCGGGTTTCGGAACTTGTGCCCACCTGCCTGATTGTCGAAAGCAAAGGCAAGGACAGACCCAAGCTGGAAGATTTTCCAGGCTTCGCCGAAGGTATCTTCACCGTGCAAGACGAAGCAGCAGCCTTTGTTTCCCAGGTGGTGCAAGCAGCCCCCGGTGAAACCATCATCGATCTTTGCGCCGCACCGGGCGGCAAGACCATGAATATGGCCGAACATATGGAAGGCAAAGGGCGCATCATTGCCGTAGACATTCACGACAGCAGACTGAAGCTCTTGCGGGAAACCAGACTGAGACTGGGTCTTCGCAATATCGAAACCAGACAGGCAGACGGTCGCTTCTTCAAGTTCGAAGGGGGAGCCGACCGAGTGCTGGTGGATGCGCCTTGCTCAGGTACCGGCGTTATCGCCAAACGCTCAGACTTAAGGCTGAACCGCCTCGAGTCGGATCTGGAGAAACTGACCAGGTTGCAGACGGCACTCCTCAATAACGCCGCCAAACTGGTAAGACCGGGCGGCTTACTGGTCTATTCCACCTGCTCCATCGAAAAGGAAGAAGGTCCTCAGATTGTGGCGCAGTTCCTGGCAGAACATAGGGACTTCCAGTTGGAAGACCTTTCAGACGCCTTCCCTCCAGACCTGGTTGATAAGTGGAATCTGGCAGAGGAAGCCCACAGCGGCCAGGTGATGTTCCTGCCCTCCAGACAGGCCCCGCAAGGCTTTTACATTGCCAGACTGCGAAAGTCGGCCGACCTCCCCGAAACCTTGCACGAGCAGGAGCCGGGGGGCGATATAATCTAGAGAAAGTCGCGGGAGCAAATCTAAGGAAGGTAAATAATATGGAAGGCATGCTGGGTTTCCTGGTTTTCCTGTTGGCCTACACCCTCAGCGCTCTGAAGGTAATCAAAGAGTACGAAAAGATAGTTGTCTTCACCCTCGGCCGTGCAGACGGAGTCAAAGGTCCGGGGCTGCAGTTTGTCTGGCCCATCTTTCAGCAATCTAAAAAAGTCGACCTGCGCATTATGACTATGCCTATACCCATGCAGGAAATCATCACCAAAGACAACGTCTCCGTCAAAACTGCAGCCGTCTGCTTCTTCCAGGTAGATGACGCCTTCAAAGCCGTAACCAAAATCGAAGATCCCCTGGCTGCCACCATGCAGATTGCCCAGACCACGCTGCGCAGCATCCTCGGTCAACACGAATTAGATGAGCTTTTAACAGAGAGGGATGCCATCAATGCCAAGCTCTCGGCCATCATCGACAGACAGACGGAAGGCTGGGGCATAAAGGTCAGTGCCGTAGAAGTCAAAGATGTGGAAATTCCGGTTTCAATGCAAAGGGCCATGGCCAAGCAGGCGGAAGCGGAACGTGAAAGAAGAGCCAAAATCGTAGCCGCCGAAGGTGAACATCAGGCCGCGGAGAAACTGGCTCAGGCAGCGGAAGTTATCTCAGGCACACCGGGCGCCATGCAACTGAGACAACTGCAAACCATGGTAGAAGTCTCTGCCGAGAAAAACTCCACCTTGATCTTCCCCATTCCCATCGAGTTCATGGACCTGGCCAAAGGCGCATCCAAACTTCTGAAACGCCAGGAAGAAGCGCAAGCAGGTGAAACCATCAAGATCAAAGAGAAAGCGGCAGAATTGGACAAAGCCTGATTTACCTTGTAAATTCCAATTGCAGCATACGTTCTGCCGCTTTAGCGCCCGGTGCTCCGGCATAACTGGCACTAATGCCTACCGTATTGACGGGTTCCTTAACGGCACTCAAATCCACTTCAAACTGCCCGGCGGCCCCGGGTCTTCCTTCAAAGACCAGGGTCTTGCCGGTGTCGAAGCCCACAGCGGCATTAATAGTAGTGACATAGAGAGTGCAGGCGGTTGGTACCGGACCTGCTGACTTTATCAGAATCTTCTTCAAAGGCAGTGGATTTTCCAGATTGAACTGCACAAAGGGCTTGCGTCCTGGCATCTTTAGAAGCAGGGAAGGATCAGGAAAGGAAAATTCCACACCGGACCTGGTGCGGGTGCCGCCGGCAAAAATCGGCATGCAATCATTGATGGAGAGAGTCGGCTCAGGCACAGGTTCTACCTTCGTCCCTAAGATATGCCGGTAATTCTTTTCAATAAAATCCGCCGCCTGCCGCCCGTAAAAATGAGTGAGGGCAGCGCTGGGATGTGAATTGGCAGGGCTTATATGCAGGAAACTGCCGGGATTGACCAGAGCCAGGGGATTCAGGGCAAGCACCGTGGGCAAAGCTTCCCCGTACCAACCTTTCAGAGGTCGCGACAGATCAAGGAAAGGCACGGCAGCTTCCGAGAAGAGCGGTTTAACCGGCTCGAAACAAGCCTCATAATACTGAGCATCCGGCGACTTAGGCAGGCTGATGACAAATCCCGGCACCCCGCTCTCCTTAAGAAGCTGACCCATGTCGGCCACGGTGCCTTTGAAGCGCGCAAAATTTTCACCGTCCAGAAGTTGAAACTCCCACTGCTGATTTTTCTTTTCCTCGTTGGCGGTCTCCAGACTGGAGAAACTCTTCCAGCGAGAGAAGATCTGTCGGTCAATATAAATGCAGAGATTCGGCAAGATACGTTTGAACACGCCGGAAGCTCGTGAGATGGAGACGGCAGCATTCTGCTTCACAAGTCCCTCATCGGCATCGTTTTCCGTATAACCAAAAACGATCAAATCAGGTTTGAGACTTCTAATCAAACGGCGCGCCGCCTTCGTTTCCAGAGAGGTGGAAAAGCCCGGATAACCAGCCGCCAGCACTTCCACGTTCCTGAATCCACGGGACGCCAGTTGCCGACTGAGCTGCCGCCACCACAGATCGTTGATGTTTCGATAACCATCGCCCCAGACGAAAGAATCACCCATGACCAGTATTCGCGGTCCGCGCCGCTCTTTCTCTGCCAGGGGCTGAATCAGGTGATTGCGGAAGAGTGGGTCCTGACTGGACGCCCAGTTCCTCAGACAATTGAGCTTGAAGAGTTTCTTCTCGTCATCAGACCAGGCTGCACCCCAGAATATTTTGTGATCTTCCAGAAGCGGAAAGATAAGCCTATCGAGACAAATCCCGGTCAAAATAAAGGCCACCAGACTGGCAGGAAACACTGCCCTACCGGCACCCTTGAGGTTCATGAAGCCAAAGAACTTTCCACCCATGGGATTATGATAATTGAGAAACAACTTTGAAACCTGAACTGAGGCTCAGCTCGGCTTATCACCCACAAACCAGAGCAAAGAGCGGGCTTAGCAGGGCTTCGGCTTCAGTTGCTTTATGTACTCGGGCAGGGTCAATTCCCTGGGCTTATTCAATATCCAACCCATGCCTTCACTCAAGGCTTCCATGAGATTCTTCTGGGGGCTCTCGCCCACAGGCAGATCCTGTATCTCCTGCAGTTCTTCCTCAAAAATCAGTCTGTAAGGCGCAATATTTTCGCCGTACCAGAGAAAAACCCTGCTGCTCTTGCCCATGCCGAAATTGACCATGAGGTGATCGAGGGCCTGGGGCGGTGAAACGTCAAAGCCACGCTGGCGCTCCCGCACGGTATCAAGACCGAAGGGTACGTCCAAACCGGCTTTCCACTTACCAGCACCGAACATGAAAGAGGAAGCTTCCTGGAAAGCTCGCCCGCGAATGATCACTAGATCGCCGTTGAGACGCCGGTAGGTAAGCCAGCCGCGGAAGTCTGAGGCACAGGACTGAGCCAACTTCAAGCCCACCTCTTCCTCGATGTGGCACTTAATGAGCTCGCATTCATGGGGAAGTTGCTTTTCGCCGCCTTTCAAGGCACGTTCAGCCTCTTCTCTGGCTAGCTTCTCCGCTTCCATTTCAATCAGTCGAATATGAAGCAAGTCAATGGTTCCCCAGTTTCGGAAGTTCGCTAAAAACCATCTGCCCGGCAATAAACAGCATAATCAAGGCAAAAGCTTTGCGCAGTAGATTGTCTTTAATAATTATAGCCAGGCGACTACCCAGATAGGAGCCGGGCACCGCCCCTGAAACCAAAAGCAGGGTCAGATCCGGGCGCACATGATTGAGCATAAAGTGAGTAAGGATGCCGGGCACGGCAATAAAGGCCACGGTCAAAAGCGAAGTACCGAGGGCCAGTTTCAGGGGCATGGAAAAATAAGCAATAAAAATAGGAATCATGACAAAACCCCCGCCCACACCAAAAAAGCCCGAGAGAAAACCGGCCAAAAGTCCCACCGGCAAAACCCTTGACCAGGGCGGGCTTTCGTAGGTCTCACCGGCGGCCTTCTTCTTCAATTTCTCGCTAAAGCCCGTCAATAAATCAAAGCCGGCCAGGGCTATAAGCAAAGCGAAAGCCACCATCAGAAAAGAGCCGCTTACGGCATCAGTCAAGCGGGCGCCCAGATAACCGGCCAGGGCCGAAGGCAAAGCCAGCCGTAAAGCCAGTCGCGTGTCCACAAAGTTCTTACGATAATAGTTGATTACACCAGTGAGGGAGGTGGGCAAAATTACAGCCAGAGTTGTTCCCACAGCCACCTGGGGGGAAAGTCCCAGACAAAGTCTCAAAAGGGGGGTAGCCACGATACCGCCGCCGACACCAAAGGTACCCGACAGAAGACCAGTGGCCAGACCAATCAAAAGGGGAGCCCAGAGGCTCTGACTGAACGCTTCCGCCATCACATGTAGCGCGACAATACTCTGCCCAGCTCCGGGTTTTCTACCACCATCTGATTGAAATAGGGGTTTTTAGAGAGCAGCTTGGCATAAGATCTGTCATTTTTGATGGCCCGATATATACCCTCGGGATCTCTTGCCACCACTTTGTAGGCCTTCGGATTCCTGGCCAGAACTCGGGCGGCACCGCGCCACCGGGTCAATCGACGGCAGAGATAAGGATCGGCTTCGGCAATTTTATCTAAATGAGGATGACGAGCCAGTATTGAGGCAGAAGAGGAATAGGCGGTGATTGACTCCACAAGTTGCGGATCAGCCAGCGCCATTTTGTCGAACCATCGCAAGGCCGCCATTTTCTTAGCGGCACCGACATCCTTTCGAACATGACTGGCACTGAGAGCAATCGGTTGTCCGCCGCCACCGGCAGAATTTTTGATAGCCGGCTTCAACTGCGGCTCTTCCGCTAAAACCAGGGGACAGGCCGACCAGAGAAGCGCCACAAGGGCAAAAAACTCACGATACAAGACTTTAGTCATGGGGCTATTTTAGCACCGCTCCGCCACTTATAATGCCATTGTAGAAAGTGATTCTTGAAAACCCATGGTCCATTCCCACAACCAGCCAAACAATAGCGACAACTCCGAAGAGCTGTCCGCTAAAACACAGGCGGAAGAGGCGCTTCTCAAGGCCAATGAACGCCTGGCGCCCGAAGCGAGAGAGCCCGGTTCGCACAAGCTCTCCGGCAACTTGCAGGTGGAGGTCAGCGGCAGTGGTCTGAAAGAGGAAAGCGAAAAGAGAGCCTTTCTCACTCGCAAAATTGAAACCGGCGGACTCAGTCGACACATCGAACCGGAAAAGAAAGATGAAATCAGGACCCGCCAAGAGTTCACCCTCGCCGGCAATGACAGCGACCTGAATCCTTCCGCCAATCCCGGTCTCTTTTTCCCCATCGGGTTGAGGCAGCATTTTCAGCTTAGAAAATCGGAATTTGAAGGAGAAAAGAGCGAACTGAGACTAAATAATTTGAAACCTCAAATTACCGATTTGATTCTTCAGACCCATATAACCGACGACGACAAGCTCACAAGCGCTGAAAGGGCCGGTCTTGCCAGGGCCAGAGAAAATCTCACTAATTCCCTTTCACCCACGGACGCTCTTTCAAATGCGCTTCATCTAGCACGTCTCTACCAACATTTACGCTATATTGAGGAAGCAAAGAAGTCTACCCTCTTTGCCCTGGGCATAGACCCTGACAACCAGCTCGGCAAGCAGCTATTTAAGGAATTGGAGAGAGTGCATCCAACTGATTTAGGCGTAAAATCCGCGGTTCCAATGATGAGCCCGCTTTCCAGAAACCGTCTGAAAACCCGCATTATCAACTTGAGCGGCGGCGCAGTGACGGTAGTGGGAGACCTTCTCATCGATCGCCTCCTGGAGGGCAAACCCGAACGTATATCCAGGGAAGCGCCGGTACTGATACTGGAGCATGTCTCAACCGAACACATTCCCGGTGGTGCCGCCAACACCGCCCATAATGTCACAGCCCTGGGCGGTAAATGTCACGCCATCGGGATCTGCGGCGAAGACGGCTTTGCCGACAGCCTGGCCAAATGCCTGGAAGCCCATGGCATTACCCATGACCTGGTCAAAGACAAAACCCGACCGACCACGGTCAAAACCCGCATCATCTCTAAATCTCACAGCCTGATGCAGCAACTACTGCGCATCGACAGAATCAGCCACGAACCGATCTCGCGAGAGTCGGAAGCCGCTCTCATTGAAAAGATAAACAACGCTCAAAACGTTGAAACACACGCCATCATTCTCTCCGACTATAAAGCCGGTGTCATTACCGATGGTGTCATCGCCGCCGTCAAGAAAATGGCTAAAGAAAAAGACTTGATGGTCATAGTTGACGCTCAGGGTGATTTCCAGCGCTTCCAGGACTGTACCTTGATGACTCCCAATCAGCCTGATGCGGAAGCTTATGCCCAGATGGAAATCAATTCCAGAGAAGCCCTGGAGAAGCTGGGCGAAATTCTACTCAATAAGTCGGGAGTTAAAGCCTTGCTCGTCACCCGCGGCGGCGAGGGCATGGTGCTCTTCCAGAAGGGCAAACCCATGTTTGAAATTCCGGCGTTCAACCGCTCGGAGGTCTTCGACGTCACCGGCGCAGGTGACACCGTTGTTGCCACAATGGCCCTGGCGCTCACTTCCGGTGCCAGCATGGAAGAAGCGATGGCTCTAGGAAACCTGGCCGCTTCCATTGTCGTAAGAAAACCAGGCACAGCCGTCACCAGCCAGAAAGAAATGCTCGAGCATCTTGAAAAACTCAATTTGCCCGACTGAGGCAGTGACTCTGCTGTAAGCCTCAGGCAGAGGCGCTAGTCTGGCGGGAATCCCAGTTTTTCAGAAAAGTATGGTAAACCACATCATGCTTGCTCAAATTCTTGCGGTCAATGCCGTTTACAAACTGCTCCTGCTTTTCCATGGGCAGAGCGTCAAAACTTTTCATGATGCTGGCCACTACACGTTCGGCTTGCTCCTGGACCTGCTTGATGAAGGCTTCGTTCTGGCGCAAAAGCTCACGGGTATTATCGTTACACATAATCCCAGGTTCGCCCTGATCGCCGTAAGCCGCCTTGACCAGTTTGTCGCCGTGATTCTCTCCGCCTTCGCGGTTAGCATCCAGTTTCGCCTTCTCGACATGCTTGCTTTCATTTTCAAATTGCGCCATTTTCTTAAATTCCTTCGGGTAAGAGCATTTCTTGACTCGGTCATCGCCACGTGTATGGATGTATCTTCCTGAGAGAATTCTTCGACATGAAGCTACGTATTTACCGCAAAAATATCTGCAAAAATTTGAAAAGCGCGTCCGGTGGTCAAGCTGCTAATATGTGCTAGCTCTTCTAAACAAGAAAACCAATGCCAGAAATATCGTTAGAGATGAGTGCCATGGACCTGCTCAAGCTGGCCAACGATTTCCATACAGGCAAACTCACCCTCAGTGCCGAAGAAAAGAGTCATCTTCTTGACCTTTTACGAATCAAAGGGGCGGAGGAATTAGAATATGGGCAGGAAGTCGAACATGAAAAGGTACGACTGGTAAGAAGAGTAACCGGTGCGGTTTCCATATTCTTCGAGAAAGAAGCCGAACCAAGTGCCAAGAAGAAAGCAAAAGAGTAAGCCATGACCCAAAAGAGACGCCTAAATCTAATCGATGTCAGCCTGCTTGCCGGGGCTTTGACAGCCGTCCTCGGTCTAGGTCTGGCCAGGGCCGGTTATGCCGGAGTCAACCAGAAAATTCAAGGCACTCCCAGGGTAAACATAGAAGTTTTCATAACCGGTCTCAAAACCAAGGACACCACCCTTTTCACCCCCGGTCAAAAGGCCAGCATCACCATTCGCAACCAGCCGGTGCATCCGCCCATGACCATCGTCAAATGCGAACACTGGCAGAAACAAGTGGCCTTTCTCAGCCCCGACGGTAAGAAAGCCCTGGCTTTTCCCGACCCTGCCAATGCCATTGCTCACGACTTCCTGGTCACCGTGCAAGACGATTCCGAGCAAACTGAAGACGGTTACGTAATTCGCGGCAATAAAATCAAGGTGGGCAACCAGATCGAGCTTGAAGCCTTCAAATACAGAGTTCAAGGTGTAGTTGTAGACATCTACGACGGCGCCACTAAATAAGTAGATCTTGCAAGTGTTAAACGAGCTCGTGCTGAAGCTGTCCGCATCCAAGCTGGATGACCGTTTCGGTCAACTGGTGAGAGAATCATTTCTGCTTGGTTCCCTCCTCGCCCTCTTCGACGGTCTGAGCAAGCGGCTCAAGTCTCTCAATTTCGCGCCACGCCTGGGGCAAAGCCTTAATACCCTGTCGTTTCTGATTCTGCTGGTACTTTTTGCCGCCCTGGGCTTGCCTCAGTTTGCTTCCGATAAAGAGGCCCTGGCTCTTATTGCCCTGGCTGCCGGCGGCATCTACCTGGTTTCACGCCTTCTGGGAAGCGGCTCGACTTTTAAGTTCAATATGATGGACTTGATGGTGGCGCTTTACCTGGGCGCCAACATTATTTCCAGCATTTCCTCCCATTACCTGCCGCAGAGCATCAAGGGCTTGAGCAAGGTGGCGGTCTACACCCTCTCCTACTTCCTGCTCAAGGCCAGCCTGCTGGACCGCAAAGAAAGGTTGCCCTGGTATCTCTCGGCAGCGCTTCTGAGCGGGCTTGCGGTCAGCCTCTACGGACTCTACCAGTACAAGATCGGCGTGGCACCACTGGCTACCTGGGAAGACCCTACGGTGGAAAACAAAGGCACTCGCATTTACTCGACCCTGGGCAACCCCAACCTGCTGGCAGGCTATCTGCTGCCGCTGGCGCCCCTGGCTCTGGCAATGTCTACATATATAGGTAAGGCAAAGAGCAAATTGCGTTTTTTGATTTCGCCGCTCTTTCTCATCACCGCCATCATCACGGCCGTGGCCATTTTCCTGACCGGAAGCCGGGGCGGCTATCTATCAATAATAGGCACCGGCGGATTCATCGTACTGGCACTCTCGGTCTATTTCTTCAGTAAGAAGCCAAAACTAATTGCCCCGAGCGCCCTTATCTTCCTGGCGGTGGCGGCGGCGCTTTATGCCGCACTGCATTTCCTCATGCCTACCTTCGAGCAAAGACTGGCCTCCATATTTGCCGGTTCCGAGCATTCCAGCAATGCCTACCGCATGCATGTATGGCGTGCCTCCATGGCTATGTTTGCCGACAACTGGTGGCTGGGAGTAGGTTCCGGCAACAGCGCCTTTCGTCTGGCCTACGGACTATATATGAAGAGCGGTTTCGATGCCCTCGGCACTTATTGCGTGCCCCTGGAAGTGGGGGTAGAGACGGGCATTCTTGGTCTAGTTTCTTTTGGGCTTTTGATTCTATTCAGTTTCGCAAGAGCCCATCTCCTGTTTTATAAGGATAGTAATCTCAGCTATCTGGCCCTGGGACTGGCCGCAGCGCTGGTCTCATTAATGGTTCAGGGTATGGTGGACACCGTTTTCTATAGACCTCAAGTACACTTCCTCTTCTGGCTTGTCATTGCCGCCATTTCGGCGCTATCCAGCCAGGAAGAAAGCCGGGGGACGGAGCCTGAGCCCGGCGAAAATTCTGAGAAATGCCAAAATTAAATATTAACCGTTGCTAATTTAATCTATATTTCCCATGTTTTGTGGGAATATTAAATGCATGTAATCCAGGGTTATCGCCGCCCAGCTAGGGTTACAAGGAATCCAGAGAGATTAAACAGACTCTTGACGCCAGGGTAAGATTAGAGGATGATAATTAACAGAGTTTCACTTTACTAATCTCGTAGACCCTTATTCAAAGCCTTCGGTCTGACCGGAGCACTAATTACGAAAAAGAGCCGAGCAATCGGTGCGTGGAGGAATAAAAATATGACAGTACGACGACAGAGAGGGGCAACACTCGGCTTAGCAGCCGCCTGTGTGCTCGTCGTAATAGTAATAGGCGTCGGCTTCTTCTTCCTGTCCAAAATCATCGGTGGTGGCAGAGAGGTTGCTAACGCAACCGACGCCGGCGCCCTCAACGTCGCCAAACAAGCGATCAGAAGGGGTGCTGTAACGCTGTCCTCAGCTGCTGACCAGGAAGAATTCGGTGCTCTTTGCGACACACCGAACAGGCTCGACCTTCTTAGCTACAACCGCATCGTCGCCAAAGCGATGATCGTTTGTAAGAACGCTCAAGACGAAGGCACCCCGTTGGCTGCTGCCAACGCCGGTATGATTCACAACCAGGTCAACATGTTGGGCAACATGCTCAAAGCCAACCTGGTTGCCGCCTGCGCCAACCCCGGCGGTGCATTGGCTGGAGACTTCCACGCCATATCCACCAACAACAACACCAAAATGTTCAACGGCAATCCTGTGCAACTGGCTCAGGACATCACCCCCGGCTATATGAAGGTCGGCAGCTCGTCCAACGTATTCTTCCACGGAGCTACTAAGGCTTCCATGGGCGGATGGGCACCTCCCGTCAACTCCGCCGGTCAGAAAGCTCCTTCCGGTGATGACTACTCCGCTGGTTATCAGCAAGTAGCAGCCGGTGCCCAGAACTTCACCCTTGTACCCGTCTTCCCTGACACCAGACCCCACCTTGTTGATCATGGCAACTTCTCCGCCGCAGTTCCTGCCGGCGTGACCACCCCTGCCATCCCCAACGCTTTCCAGACCAATTCCAGAGCGCTGGAAGGTAAGACTGGAATGTTCGGTGGCTCCATAGCCTGCGCCATCGTGGGTTGCCTTGACAAACAGTATGCTGCTCGCCTGCCCAAAGGCTTCGTAAGAATCGTCAACGGACCGAGCGCTCTCACCGTCAACACACCTCACTTCCCGCTCAGCACTGTGGTAAACGATGGTTCCAACGACATATTCAACCAGGAGCTCTTCCATGCTCCCGGCATCAATATGGACCAGAACACCAACATCTTCTCCCACAGCCCAGCTGGTCCTCAGGCCATGGCCGACATCGGTGCCTACAACCAGACCAAAGGTAACTTCCCCTTCGATCCTCTCGTAGGAAACGTCGGTGGTGGTGACCCGGCCCTCTGGACCGGCAAAGCCGAAGATCCGTACAACAACCCTGCTGCTTATGACCTCCGTACAACTGCCGCCAATAACCACTACGCCTCCCAGGCCGACCTGGATATGCTCGGCTCCACCAACGTCATGAACTGCATCTACACCATGTACGACATCGACCCTGCCACCAACCCGCACTGCAGCGATGCCAACACCCTGATGTGGATGGGCAACTACGGCAGAAGCGCCGTCAACGGTTCTTCAGTAATCGACCCCGTAGCCGGCTTCAGCAACGTAGAGTTCATGAAAGGCGACATGCTCGCCCAGAGAGCTCACGGATACCGCAGCGCCCACACTTCCGCTCCTGCTCCTTCCGGAGTCAAACTCTGGGGCAGAAACGGATCCGGTACTGTGCTTCGTCCACCAGCCAACGGCAGCGCCAAGCCCTACCTGGGCGGCAAGATCAACTACCTGGCTAATGGTTCCCCCATGGAACTCCTGAATGAAATCGGCGGATGTGCCTCCACCTCCACCGTTGACAAAATCATCGACCGCATGCGCCAGGTCAACCCCGAAGACGGCAACCTCGCCCAGCACGTGAGAGACGCTCTCGCTTCAGCTACCCTGCCTCTCGGTAAGACCTTCTACATGTACGCTGATGGTTCCCAGGTATACATGACCGAGACCTTCCCCGTAGGCGGTGGCTACCTCTCCGAAATCAAAGCTGGCGGTCTCACCCCTGATGGTCAGGGTGCTGCTACAGCCTCCAACTGCAACACCGGCAACTATCCGCTCAGCGGCTGGGTCGTCAACACCCGCAAGGGTGTAGGTGGTGCCCCCATCGGAGACGCAGGCTACCACGAAGTTCCCTTCACCCACTACAACAACTCCTCTGTTGCTAACGATGCCGCCCACTGGGCTCCTAGCTCCGGATACAACAACTTCCTGGGTGAACTGAAATTCGAACAGACCGCTACCGGTGATACCTACTCCAAACCTAACTAATAAGGAGCTATACCTAAGGACTTCAATCCGATAGATAGAAAGAGAGCCAGGCTACCGAGTCTGGCTCTCTTCTTTTCTTGCAATTAGGATATGATTTAACTGGGTATCTAGTTGAGTAGGGTATCCAGAACCTACTGGTATTGTCACTGGTATTAAGCGTCAAGTTGGAGGAGCGTTCATGAACGGGTTCAGATATGGACTTAAAGCGGTTCAAAGTAAGGGTTTCAAACTAGCCCTGGTATCACTGTTCCTGGCCCAGCTCTCCTTACAGGCCGGACTCTGCCAAGTGCCCAACCCGCAAACCGACAAGCAAAAGGGGCAGCTAGACCCCAATAAGCTCAACAAGAAACCTGCCTATCAACCCACCGGAGAATCTCTGGCCAAGCCGCCGGACAACTTGAAAGATAAAGTCAATCTGGACGGCGTGCCGGAATACACAGGGAAAGCACGTTTCTTGAATGGTCTTGTCTACGACAGAGTAGGCAAGCAAGGCGCTAATTACGTCATGACTTTCAATGTCAAAGAGACCAAAGACCAGGTAAAAGACTGGTACCAGAGTGTCTTCCAGATGTACAACTGGAAAATCAATTACAAAGACAAAGATTCCATCATGGCAACCAACAAAGACGGCAACAACTGCATCGTGCAGATAGCCGAACCGGTGGCAGGCTACTCCAACAAAGACGAGCGCTCCAGCTATACCATTCGTTATCAGTACGCCAAAGCGCACTAACAACTTGCAGAACAATTGACAACCGAAAATAACTCAGGAAAAACCCTGTAGTTCAAGAGCATGTCAAGCATTAGAGTAGAAATTGAGGCCGCCGTCCTCTGAATAAGCCAGGGAAAGATTAACCATCCAACGGCGGCAACCCCATTAAAGAAAGAGATCCTCTGGGTCTCTTTCTTTTTTTCAGGTGCTTTTTACTGGCTTTAGACTGGCTCTACACTGCCCGAGCAATCAAAGACGGGGCGATTCGCTCGCTAATCCTCTAAGAAAGCCACAACCCTTGCCGGTGCGGCACTTGCTCCGGCAAGCTTGAGAGGGAAGAAGGAAACCTTGAAGCCACTGGCGGGCAGCGCTTCCAAATTACTCAATTGCTGCACCACATAGCACTGATAATTTCTCAGCGCATAGTGACCATCCCAGATATGTGACTTATCACCACTTCTCTTCCAGGCTTCAATCATAGCTGGGAAGGGTCTGTCGAAGCCCAGGGCATCGGTGCCAAGTACCAGCGCCCCCTGCTCCGCCAGCCAGACCGCAGAAGCAGCCAGCATGCCCGGATAGGCATAACGCCTGGGGTCGGTCAGGTGAAACTGATCATGACCGGTTTTAATCAGCACCGCATCTCTAGGCTTAATCTGATAATCGATAGCTCTGAGAGCCTCTTCCAGGTGCTTAATTTCAATTCCGGCTGCACTCATACACAGATGACTGAGATCGAGCACTACGCCGTCCAGGAAGAGGTCGGAAAGAGGAATCTGCTCAACGGTCAGAGCCGGCTTATTGCTTGTCTTACTACCGTAATGCCAGGGAGCATCCACATGGGTGCCCAGATGGGTGGAAATGGATAGGTTCTCTTCAGCCCAGCCCTCACCATCAGGTAAATGCTCCTCACTGCAACCAAAAATCTCGCCCATTATCTTGGCGCCCTTAGCGTGACCGATGTACTCGACCTCAGGACAAATAATGCGATAGAGCGGACGCAACTGCTCCGGAAACTCGCTAATGTCGATAGGTTCAAGTAATCTGGTTAGATCTACTAGTTTCAAAGGTAGTGCCTCTTTACTCTGGACTCGTCTTTTGTTCTGGAATCTTCTTTTGTATTGAATTGCAGCCCGCACCGAGTTCTGCAAGTAAGCCCGGCGAAGCAGATCTACAGCACCATTTTGCCGGAAATGCAAAAGTTTGTGCCAGGTTTTTTGTCTAACTTAGAGTTGAAGTTCCAAGGTTCATAGAAAATTTTCTTCTGTCCGGTCAAGTCTCTGGATATAGTCTTGGGAATAGTCGCTCCAAGGCAGCCACAGGAAAACTGAGATTAAGGCTTCCCTTTGGCGTATCGGAACGAAGAAGACCGTGCGCAATCAAGGAGTTCAGCACACGCCTTGCACTTCTTTCGGGAAGTCTAGTAATTCTAGGCACATCTCCACGAGGAACCTCTCCACGAATGAGCGCTTCCATCAATAAATCCTGGCTCTCAGGCTTGAGATCTTCTGTACGCTCAACATAAATTGAAAGCCTCTGCCCCAACGTATCAAGGCTGAACAAGGATGACATAAAGGTAATCTGATCCAGACAAACCTTGAGAAACCATTCCGTAAATTCTAGAAGGGCACGCTGGGAAAGATTGCCTCGCCCGTCGAGATCTCCCGCCCGAGGCGAATCAGCTAAATCCATCATTTGCTTATACTCAAGGCGACTCTCAAGCCCCCTGGCCAGTCCTCGTGAAATAGACCAAAGCCCATGGGCACCTATGCCCGCTTTCAACGCCATGGCATGACTCATCAGTCTACTAACTCTGCCATTACCGTCAGGAAAGGGATGGATAAAGTTGAACCTGTGATGGGCTGCGGGAATAGACAAAATTTTTGCGGACATTCCCATACCTTCGAGGCGATATCGACTCGCGAAATGGTCCATAAACTCTTCTACGCAAGAACTTGATGGCGGAATGTGCCGACCAACAGATACATCCTTCTTTCGCCATTCCCCGGGCTGCATCAAAAATGAATCTTGTCCGTCATCTACCTTCAAAAGATCTACCGGTGCATCCAGATAAAATTCCCTGTGCAACCAGCAGATAAACGCCTTTGATGCCGGTTCAGGAAGCTCACCGGCAGCCATTAATCGATCGATCTTAGCCTGCACCCTGACATGAGCTGCCGCCTCCTTCTGAAGGTTACGACGTTCAAAATTGTCATCGAAACTGCCCTCCAACGCTCTCTGTATCTCAAGAGGCCTTGTATTATGTCCCTCAATCAAATTGCTGTAATACGTATTCATTATCCTGACAAGATCGGCTAAGGATAGAGCCGCGCGTGGATGCAATGCTCTACCTAAAATCGCGCTGGACGAAGAAAGCTCAGCAATCAAATCTGTGATTCTCTCAGGCGTTTCATCCAACCTGGCTGGCTCAATACGACTGGGATGCTCGATCATTTTGGCCGATCCTGGAGAAGCACACTATTCAACATTTTAGACCATTCTAGAACATTTCCACCTCAATTTGGCCGATTATTTGGCCGATCACTTGGTATTCGTATTAGTATCTCGGACTCTTTTCCCCCAGCGCTCGGCTGCCGCGCTATAGTGGAAAGAGGAAGCAAGCGCACCTACCAGTTGCAGCCAGACGTGAACGATACACATTTATTTCCTGAAGAGAAGCTATGCAAGAAGGCTCTGCCCTTCTTGTTCTTGCTGGGCTTTCTAGTGATCCTCTTCTTTTGCTCCAAGATAATGGGAGGATGCGAGCCCCCTGGGGCAGAGACGGCAGCCCCGTTCTTTTCGGCACCATCGTCAACGGCCTGCTACTCATTATCAATCCGGCCCTCTTCTGCGTCTTTGAAGTGGCACAGCTCATAAACGACAGAATTAATGGCTGCCGAGTAGAATCAATTTTCTTCTTTCACATGATCATGGCTGGACTGCCGGTGGTAAGTTTTGCCCTGGGAAAATGGTGCTGGTATGCCGCCACAAGTAAGAAACAACCGCTAAATAGGGTAGAGCCGCCCGCCGAAGCGGAAGAAGACGAATTAAGTTCAGACTTCCCGCAGAACGGAACCAAGCCGGTACAAAGATTCTTTCGCGATCTGGCCATTTTCACACTCATATTTCTGGCTCTAGCGCCCTTTCACTCAAACCTGCTTGAGGCACCAAGTAAGCTAGTGGAAAATGCCAGAGTTTATCTCTTCAGCCACAATCTCCAAAACAAACCGAACTCGTACCAGGCCTTCTACGACAAACTGAGACTGGCGGATTCCTATGCCAATCTAGGCCAATACGAGAAGTCGTTCCAGATCTTCAATGCACTAATCGATGAAACGGTGAAAGATAAGAGACTCTTTCGCCTTTCAGACATATACGGTCGCATCTTATACACAGACCATAACAACACCATCTCGCCATCCAAATGGATCGAACTGACAAGTTACGCCGACAGCAAACTGGAAGCGATCTGCCAGGGTATCAAGCCCACCACCAATCCCGACGGAAGCTGGAACAAGAGCAAAAACGAGTCATTGTCGGAGGAACCCAAGGGTGCTCAACGCTGCTTGATTCGAACCTATACCAAGCATAAGTGCAACTTACAGGCACAAAAGTGGATTGACTCAAAATACAACCTGCAAAGAAAATTGCTTGGCGCCGGCATCGAAAACCTGCAATCCCTGGCATCTGCAAGAAGGTGGGACCGCTCTCAACTGGAGCCGCTCGACATATACAATCCCTTCACAGGCCCTCAAATGCACTTAGCTTTGCTCGAATGTAGGACGGCAGAACCGACCGAGAAAACATGGTCGGAGCACTTCCGAAAGCGAAGCATCCAGGACACCCTTACTGAACTCGGCCAACTAGACGGTACGAGAATTACAGTGCGCTACCTGCCCGAAAGTGCAGGCTACCACGGAGACTACTACGAAAGAAAAGAGCAATTGCTGAAGGAACTAAATCAGGCAGAGCAAGTCCGCAACTATGCCGTCGCCAGAGATAAGGCAAGGGAAATCGCCCGTTTCATACACAGGCACTACGATAGTGTTTCAAAGGAAGCGGCCGCTTACTACAACCTCATGTTAAAGCTTGAAAGGCTTGCCCCTGAAAGCAAGCAAGCAGAACTGCAAGACCTCATGGAGGCAGCGGAGTCTAACCAAATTTGCGGCAACAGCGCCCTGGCACAAGACTATCTGGCCCGGGCTCACACTCTCAAGACCTCGCTTCTGGTCAAGCGCTATCCGGGTCTGTCCCGTGACCTGAACAACCGAGCCCTGCTTCTTCTCAGACTAAACAGAATACCGGAAGCAAGATCACTCTACGAGCAGGCGCTACAAATCGACAAAGAGTGCTGGGGAGCCCAGAACAAGGCAATCGCCGTTTACCTGAACAACCTCGGACACATATGCAGCGATATGAAAGACTATGATCAAGCTGAAAAGTACTTCCAGCAGGCACTGCAAATAGATGAGCGGGAAACCTGCGACAAACTCGACCTGGGCAGCGACTACGAGAACCTGGGCCGACTGGCCAGCACTAGAGGTAAGAAAGACCTGGCACTGAAAAACCTGACTACCGCTAGAAACCTCAAGAGCCAGGTCCTGGGACCTGACTCTATCGAGGTTGTCGATTTGCAAAAGGCAATTACTGCACTTTAGATTTTCTCGTATTCTGGCTTATCTTCGTGGTGCTATGCACTCTAGTCTTTTTAGTCGTAGCAGTCTTCTGCGCAGGCTTTTTAGACTGTGCCACCGCCTGTGCGGCCGACTGTGAAGAATTAGCTTCAGTAGCAGCGGTGATACTGCTCGAAAAGCTGGAAAAGCCAGTCACAATTAAGGCAAGCCCGATCAGAAGCAAGCTGCCGAAGTCATCCCATTTGAAAAAACCAAACATAGCAAACTGGGGAATGCTGCGGGAGAAAGGCGAGCTATTGCAAAAGGCATAAATCGAAACCAGTACGAGGCAGACACCCGTCGTCATAAGCCAGAGACTGGGCAGCACGGCGGCTAAACCGGGGCACTCTATATAACCGCCCAGCACACCGGTGGAAACGGAAGCAAGGCAGAGCAAAATGCCGAACATGAGGGGCAAAGTCTGCACACGGGCGGTGTTGCGATCGATGGCCGTGGTAGAGATAAGGATACCGACGATGAAAGTAATGGCTATAAAAAAGATTGTCATGGTTGCGTCACTTGGAAGAAACGGGGTAAGTGACTGAGAAGTCTAAGGGCAATTCCTCCAACCGCTTGACAACTTAGCAATCTATTCAACATTTGCGATAGCCTTACTTTTGCGCCGGCAAGGCTTACAGAAGCAAGAAAATAAAGGGGAAATTAAGACTCCAGACTTCAGCCAAACTCCTGCCAGTTTATATTGCGCATATCCCCATGTCTGATGAACTGCCGGTGCATGGCCAGACCAAGCGAAAGCGAAATAGGTTCATGCTGGCCGGCTTTTACCTGGTGCAGATAACCGTGCAACTGCTCTCGGTAGTCGGGATGGGCGCAGTTATCGATAATCAACTGGGCCCTTTCCCGGGGATCTTTACCACGCAGGTCGGCAATACCTTGTTCGGTGATAATTACTTGCACCGAATGTTCGCTGTGATCCATATGAGAAGCAAGGGGCACTATGGAAGAAATTTTCCCTCCCTTTACCTCTGATGGGCAGAGGAAAATAGATAGATAAGCGTTCCGGGTGAAGTCGCCGGACCCACCGATACCATTCATGAGGGTCTTACCCATAACGTGGGTGGAATTGACGTTACCGCCAAGATCTACTTCAATGGCGGTATTCATTGAAACTATCCCGAGACGACGAACAATTTCAGGATGATTGCTTATCTCTTGCGGTCGCATAACTATGTGCCGGCGGAAGAGATCAATGTTTGACTTAAAGTGCCGCATTTTCTCAGGGCTTAAGGAAAGCGCACAGGTGGAGGCAAAAGTACACTGCCCTTCTTCTAGAAGGGAAAGCACTGAATCTTGCAGAACCTCTGTATACATCTCAAAAGGCGGCACTTCCTTGTTTTTTCCAAGGGAAGCGAGAACGGCATTGGAAATATTGCCAACACCTGATTGAATCGGCAAAAACTGGGGAGGTATTCGACCGGCCTTCATTTCGTTCACCAGAAATTCGGCGGCCAGTTCTCCGATTCTATTGGTAGAAGGGCTTCCCTCTTCAAAGGGGCTGCCTTCATCTTCAAGATTGGTATACACGATACCGGCAATTTTACTGGGATCAACAACGCAAATGGGGGAACCGATTCGATCATAAACTCGGTTAATCGGTATATCAGAGCGAAGGGGAGGATCTTGCGGCTCGAAAATATCGTGCATACCAAGCAAGGTAGATGGATGAGCGCTGTTCAGTTCAATCAATATCTTGTCGGCCAGACGTAAAAATGTATTGCTCGCCCCCACGGAAGTAGAAAGAACGATTCCACCACCGGCGGTGACCTCGCAAGCCTCCACCACGGCCCAGTTCAATTTACCGAGAAAGCCATAACGAAGCATCTGTGGCAGCATCGACAAATGCATGTCGACAAACTTTACCTGCCCCTCGTTTATCTGTTTTCGCAAAAGCCGATTAGATTGATATGGCGTTCTAAAACTGATGGCGTCAGCTTCCGCCAATCTACCATCCAGGGAATCACCGGTGGAGGCACCACTGACAACACCAATCTTAAAGTTTTGCCCGGCATCGTGAGCTTCCTTGGCTCTGGTTGCTAAAGCCGAAGGAATCGCCTTGGCGGCACCGGCCGGCGTGAAACCGCTGAAGCCGACAATATCCCCGTCATTAATGAGGGCGGCAGCTTCCTGAGCTGACAAAACGGGAAACGGCAATTTCATAGGAGCAACCTGAAGGCGAATTACTAATCTCAAGAAGGAAATATACTATAGATGCCCGCTCAAAACAGACACAAGCCCGGGGTTTGCTTACATTCCATCACCGACAAGCGGACTCTACTCTTTGCGGATTTCGTTCACTCTCCCCCGTTGCGTTAAGTGGTGCGAATTTAGCGGTAAAGTGCCTGAGCAGTGGCGGCTCACTGACAATCGTCATGCCGGTCAGCGACTGGCTGCGCTCCTGTACAAGCTGGCAGGCTTCTATCACATAGTCATAATGGCTCTGGCCATAAACCCTGCGGGGCAGAGCCAGCCGCACCAGTTCTTGCCGAGCCGGCTCCTGGCTGCCGTCGGCGCGAGTACGTCCGAACATGGCAGTGCCAATCTCACAGGAACGCAGTCCGCATTCTATGTAAAGCTCGCAAACCAGCCTCTGTCCCGGCAGGTAAGAGGGCTCGATATTTGGCAACATCTTTTTGGCATCGATATAAACAGCGTGCATGCCGGAAGGCACCACCACAGGAATACCAGCTTCTCTCAGGCCATTTGCCAGATACCTTGCTGCCGCTTGCCGATAGCAGAGATAATCTTCATCCATGGCCTCCCGCAGCCCCACGGCAATGGTTTCCAGATCTCGGCCGTTCAATCCGCCGTAAGTGGAAAAGCCCTCGGTAATAATCAGCTTGTTTCTAACTGAATTAGCAAGTTCCTCATTCTTGAGAGCAATGAAGCCCCCCATATTGGCAAGTCCGTCCTTCTTGGCAGACATCATGCAGCCGTCAGCCAGTGAAAACATCTCTCTGGCGATGTAGCCGATTGACTTGTCGCCGTAGGCAGGCTCTCTATGCTTCACCAAATAGGCATTCTCAGAAAACCTGGCGGCATCAATAAAGAACGGCTTGCCGAACTGCCTGGCTAGCTGACTGATCTCTTGCACATTTTCTATCGAGACCGGCTGACCACCAACTGCATTGTTTGTGACCGTCACCATTATGAAAGGCACCGACTCACCTCTGGTGCGAAGCAGCGCCCTCAGCGCCTCGATATCCATATTTCCCTTAAACGGAAAATCTGAGAAAGAATCTTTCGCTTCCTGGCAGGGCAGGTCAACAGCCTCACCGCCAAGGAACTCGATATTGGCTCTTGTAGTATCAAAATGCGTGTTGCTTGGCACCACATGCCCGGGCTTAACCAGTTCACCAAAGAGCAGACGCTCGGCGGCTCTACCCTGGTGCACCGGAATCACGATTGGGAAGCCGAAAATCTCCTGCACAGTCTGTTCAAAGCGAAAATAGCTGGAGCAACCGGCATAAGATTCATCGCCGCGCATCAAAGCCGCCCACTGCTCGCTCGACATGGCAGAAGTGCCGCTGTCGGTAAGAAAATCCACCATCACATCTTCGGCTTTGATTTGAAAGAGGTTGTATCCCGCTTTCTTGAGTATTTCTTCTCGCTCAGCCCTGGTCGTAAACTTAATGGCTTCCACTACCTTGGTGCGAAAAGGCTCAATAATTGTTTTCACGTCAAAACCTCTGATGCAAACCGAACAGACAAACGGCAAAAAATAAAGACGCCCTTACTCCGAAATTCAAATCCTTAAGAGGATCATGCTTGGGGTGGGCGTCTTTGATGCGATAAGAATAGCAATTTCGAGCGCAGCTTCTATCATCCGACCGGCTTATTGCCACTACCCCCAGGGTGGATTCCAAAAGGATACCGGTGGCACACTTGACTTCCGGCAGGTGCGATCAACTCCGCGCTCTGCTCACGTAAACTTCTGTAGAATCAAAATGGATGTTTATCTTCGCAAGTTAGTCTTGACGGAAACTACTGTTCGCACTGGGACACTTCCGGGCGAAAACCCTACCAGCGCTATACCGAAGCAGGCGGCATCCATGAAAGCGGTGAGAATCTTGCCATATGCTTCGGTATGACCGAGACACCGGGACCAAATCTATTTACCACCGATGAGATTGAAACCTTGCATGCTCTCTTTATGAATGAAAAGCCGCCGGAAGATGAACATCGCGTTCAGATTCTGCGACCCGAGCACAACAAAGTGGGCGTGGGATTGAGCCGAGCCAGAGATGCCTTCGGCAAGAACTTGGAAAACTCATTACGTCCTGGACTAAAGACAAACGACAGAGATTTAGAACCACGCTGAATCCGGACAATGGATGGAAGTCGGGACTTTACTATGTAATAATCACAGCCCAGCGCAAGAATGCACAAATACCAATTGTAGTATCAACCAGAACCATGCTGCTTGACTGATACGTGCACAAACCAAACAATCCAGCCTTAGTTCAAATCCCGTATCCAACCTAAAAATGCTCACCGACAAAATTCCCCGAGCCAAATCGGGCAAAGAAGAATACTGGCGAAGCGACAAGCTTGTTACCATGCCGTTGCCGCCGGCCCGCACCTTGAGACTGGAAGCGGAACGCCTGGAACAAGCTTTGCTTGCCGACGACAGGAAGCTGGTGGAGAGCGTCTGCAATAGTTTTTCCGCTCTGGTGGCAGACAGTTTTGCAGTGCCGGCACCACCGGTGAAAGTGCTCGGCGTGCGCCCCCTCAAGGTCTACGAGAAATTCGGAGACTATGATTTCGAGACTACCCTGATAAGGCTCTGGATGCGCACGGCAAGGCTAAAGAAGGTCACAGCCTATGGAACCTTCCTCAGCACTCTTTGCCACGAACTCTGCCATCATCTGGATGTAGTTCATTTGGAGCTACCTCACACTTATCACACACGCGGCTTCTATGAACGGGCGGCATTGCTCTACCACCATGCGCGCAACACCCCGGTGCGAAAAATTGTCTGGACCGAGCTCGACGACGGTACTTTCGAGGTGAACTGGGCCGAGACCATGAAGCACGGCGCTAAGAAGTAATTCCAGGCAATATCGCGTTATAAAAGACCATTCAGCGCGATCGAACACAATTGACCAATCACGCTGTTTTCTCATTTCGCATAACACTCAAGGCAACTCGATTTTCATTGGTTCTTCATTGTCGTAGCTTGGTAGATATCGGCTCTGGTCAAACTGGAGAATCGCATTAAGAAGGTCAGAAAACGCCGGCTTTGGCTCTTTCACTTCCAGCATCGCCATACGATCGAATCCGAATGAACACTGCCCTCCAGACCAGAGTAGAACGTTCTCAGGATTTTTGTAAGAAACGACGACCTCTTCGACGTGAACAGAACCGTCAGTATCCTTCAACGACACAAGATACTTAAAGGCACCTTCACGGCACTCGCCTTTGTATTCAATTGCTATTGGCTGACCACTTTCAGTCAGACTACCGTTCTTCGCCCCCCCCAGCCACTCTTGCTTTATCAAATCTGCAGATGCAGTTAACAATGCAGCGAGTTGCCATATCGCCATCTGTCAACTCGCTAAACTCCTGGCCTATTTCACCCACGCCGTTTGACTCATTTCTAAACATAAAGAACTCAAACTCTCGCTCCCCTTCAAGACTGCTAAACAGAAAGGAGTAAGTATCAGAACCTCCGGTCTTCAATCGAAGTGGATGTAGTTTTCTCATTATGCACACCTGCTCACGATAGCTCAATCTTCATCGGCTCTTCGTCTTCGAAACTTGGTAGGTACCTTGACTCATCAAAATTGAGAACGGCATTTAAAAGCACATAGAACTCCGGTTTCGGCTCTTTCACTTCCAGCATTGCCATACGGTCGAATCCGAATGAGCAATGTCCTCCAGACCAGAGTAGAACGTTTACAGGATCTTTGTACGAAACCACGACTTCTTCCTGATGAATTGACTCGACGGCATCTTTAAGAGTGACAAGATACCTAAATGCGCCTTCCCTGCACTCGCCTTTGTACTCAATTGCTATCGGTTCGCACTTTTCAGTAAGAGAACCGAACTTCACGCCACCTTTCAATCTAGCTTCGTCCAGGAATCCGATCACGCAGCTGATGCACCGGGTGGCCATGTCGCTATCAGTCAGCTCATCGTATTCGTAGCTAATATCAGTTATGTACTGATAGCCACTGTATTTAACAGAAAATGAGAACTCTTTATCACCGTCAGCGCTACGAAAAAGAAACGAATATTGATGCTCACTTATAGCTCCGATACGTAATGGATGCAGTTTTCTCATGTCAAACCCATAGCCTTATTGTTTACAAACCCAATGACCCGACCAGTACTGAAAGAACTCCTCTTGCCGCATTTCATACCTAGTACCTCTACCCGGATCTCTAATAATGACATTACCGGAAGCACTCAATCCATCCACAAATACGGCATGCCCACTTTGTTTGAATAACTTCAACTCCGCAATCCAGCAGGAATGCTCTTGGACGAAAACGAGCAACTGCGGCGGCAAAACTGAACCCTTAATCCATCCCTCTCCCAATAGCGCTGGCAAATCAGCAAGAGAGGCCTTTCGCTCCCGATTACGCATCTCCTCCGGCAGGCGTTCTTGATACTTCCGCCATAACTCGTGCTGACTGACCTTACCCTCCAGGGCCATCTCACCTACGGCACAGACACAGGCATTCTCATGAAACTGTTTGACCACATCGGCAGATTCACGCTCGTTTATCAGTGCCTTCGGAAAGTCTCTGGATATTCTCTGATAATACTGGAGCATATCCTCACCAGGTTTCATGTACTTCTCTTCAAAAGAAGCCATCATCATAAAGAGTTGCTCAAGCGGATTTGCACGCTCGCCGCGTACTTCATGTAGCGAGCCAGAGGCAAAAGCAAAAGAAGCCTTTGGTCCGGCAAGCGTATCCGCCAGCGCTTGAATAGCCTCGCCAGGCATGTGCCATAGCCTATTCAGCGCTTCCTTTACTTGTGGTAGCGGTAGCGGCTGAGCCCGAGGCAAACTCAGGTCAGAATCCGCCAGCCGCCTGACGGCATCCCCCTCGAGCGCCCTGGCTTCTGCCTTAAGCCCGCTGCTCACACTTGCGCCTGACGGCAGCCCAATTCCTCCGGTGGCAAATTCAAAAGCCTGGTTGAATAACACCGGACCCACAGTGCTCCTGGTGTACTGGGAATAGTTCACAATGGAGGCGGCGTCCAAGCCCTGGGAATGCTCTGTCAGGGCTGCTAAATTGCCGTTTCTATGGCGGGCTTCCTCAGACAAAAAGGCTTCATCAATGAGCGCCCCTGTGCCTACGGCGGCAACGCTTCCTACAAGCAGCGGATGCATACGCTCGAGGGCTGCCCCCAGAGCCGTGCCGAAATAGAAGTTGACAGCCCCCTGGATTCCCAGTTCGGCTTTATCTTTCTCCCACCTTTTCTCAACCTCTTGGAAGGCACCAAATACAGGGGCTATGCCAAATATCAAGAACCTGTTGCCCAGATCCCGTGATTCTTCCCGCCCAAGCTGCTGCATTGCCTCCGGGCCCCAGATATACAGCGCCAGTGCGGAGCCCACATCATCATCGGCAATCTGCAGTTTATCTATGGCAGCGGGGTCATATCCCAGATCTAGTGACGCTTTTACAAGCTGGTCCCGGCCGCTTCTAACGGCAGAAAGTCGCTTTTCCATTTCCTGAGGGGAAAGGTGGTTGTCGCTGAGAAACTGGAGTGCGCCTTCCCCAGGACGCCCCGAAGAACTATCTACTCCTGAATAGAGGAGATTGGTCTTGCGCCCATATGTAAGATCAGCTTGTTTTTGCAATTCATTGAGAGCATTATCACGCGCCTCACCAGCAAGCCAGTCGGCAGCCTGCATCTGCTTCAAGAAGGCTGCGGCGAAGCCGTCACCTTTGCAGGCTTTGGCAGCCAGTTCATCTCTGCTGATGGAACCGGGCTTGTTTTCGCTAATACCTGCGGCAGATGTTGAATTGTTTTCGACAGAAAAGGGCGAGACCGCTCCAGACTTACTTTCGACTCCATCGCAAGAAGGTGTGGAATTGAGGCGGGAGATACGCCGACCATCCTCCATCTCGATTTCAATGCTATAGGCCTGGTCGCCACCGGCACTACCGGAGTGCCTGTTGGTGCGCGCCGCTTCTGCCGCGTCGAAAACTTTGCCAGGCGCATTGACGGCATCAAGTACATCTTTCGGAACGACATCGCCCCGACTGGAATTCCGCAACTCACTTTTCTGAATGCCCAGACTTACGGCTTCAGACTCTTCCGATTCGGGATTCTGGTTGTTTGTCATAAAAGCGCATCCAGAAGCTACCGAGAAGACCTCGGAAATTCTAATTTTACACCATCAACCTCAGAAGGCAGACAGCCGCGACCTTCAGTGCGCCTTCCTTCTAGAACTCTCTAAAACGGACAATTCCGTAATTGCCACTGCATACTCGTCGAGCGCACTATCACCCTCGGTTTGCACACGTTTGAGATATGATCGACCTTCATCAGTCTTTCCAGAGTAGACCAGATTCAATCCGACTAAGGTACCTGCAAAAGTAAGATCGCGTTTGCTCTTACAAGCGGCCACGAGACCTTGACCCGAGCGTTTGCCACGCAAGAATTCGATTTCTCTAGACTTCATGCAAGCAAGCTTTTTTGAATCAAGAGCAGTCATAAAGGCGCTGGCACGCGCAGGCTGGTTCATCTTACGATAAGCAAGAATGGTCCAAACTGCGGCCGGCAACACATTTCTTCCTTTGCCGGCGGTTGCTTCTATGTATCGCTCAAAATCGGCGCAGCTTTGACTTGTCTTCTGCGCCATGAAACAAGTCAAACCACGATCATAATAAAGATCGTAGTTACTGGGATTAGCCTTGATCATTTTTTCATACAAAGCCAGCACCGGCACGAAGTCTTGAGAGCGCTGCCCAGCAGCAGGTTTGAAGGTCGCTCGTTTTCCTCCGGCGGCAGAAAGGTCATCGAGAGCTTGTTCGTAATAGCCTTGCCTGGCAGCTAGCTGCGCATGGGTAATGTAGCTTTCGGAATCCTGCCGAATGGCATTTGCACGTTCCAGATCGGCCATGCTCTTTTCAGACTGGCCAAGACTTTCATAACAGAGCCCTCTCACCCTGTAGGCCTCCGATAGCTTGGAAGAACATTCAAGAGCCTGATTACAGAATCTAATTGCTTCTTCGTAGCGTTTCACCTTGTAGCTGCAGGTGCCCATCACAATATAGGCCTCACCGCACCGCCGATCGACTGCCAGCGCCCTTTTACTGTCGGCAATGGCTTCGGTAAAATTTCCCATCTCAAGAAAAACAAAAGCCCTTCCCATTATGAGAAATGGCACTTTTCCCTGGCTCAGTGCAATAGCTCGGTTACTATCCAACAGTGCCTGTTCATAGCGCTTTAACGCCCGATTGACGCAGGATCGTTCCTGGTTGTTGACGGCGTTTTAGAAGCGCGTATTTATTGACGGCGTTTCGCCACGCATATCGGAAATATATCGACCGCGAGCAATTGTTCCTCTCGGGTTGATTTGAGAAATTAGGAATTAGCAAAAAGGTCAAGGGCTCAAGCTGCAACTTGAACCCCTGGATTCATCTATTGGACGATGAAGGAGAGAGTTTCCTACAAGAATTGAGTCCTGTCCAGCCTTTTTGCTCATTGAGTGGACGATGAGCAAGATTCCTTTCGACTGTTCAACTGCGCCCGATGCCGGGAACAGGTAAGGCTTTGCAGGAGCTGTGACCGGGGTAACCGATATTGCAGCCAGGATTGCGCGAAATTAAACCGCCGACAGGGACAGGCTGAGGCCGGGCGGCGTTACCAGCGCAGCTTTAGGGGTGCGCTAAATCACAGCCGCCGGCAGGCAGAATACAAGAGGCGGTGCAAAGAAGAAGTGACGCATCATGGTTCCCTTCTGGCTTGTCAGGATGACATTGTTTGTCCAGAGACCGAGGAAGTGGTCTCTACGGAAATCACAAAATTTGAGCCGGCTGAAGATGCAGTGTTAATTCGCTGCAGCGGTTGCGGCCGTCTTTGTGGGCCGTTCGCACGCCAAGACTTCATCGGGCGATGTCGCCTGGGAAGAACAACAGGAGGTAACAGTGGGCGTTTCAAAAGAAGTAGAATCAGAGATCCTGCGCTTGTTTTACGCAGAGAAGTGGAAAAGAGGCACCATCGCCAGGCAGCTACAGATTCATCACGGTGTAGTTGATCGGGTATTAACCAGAAATGGAATTAGCGTTGAGCGGGTCAGGATCAGGCGTTCGTTGATTGACCCGTATTTGCCGTACATCCGTTCTGTGCTGCAGAAGTATCCGAGACTGACGGGATCGCGGCTGTATGCAATGGTGAAAGAGAGAGGGTATCCTGGAGGCATCGACCACTTTCGAGACATGCTAGCCAGGCATCGACCAAAACCGGCAGCTGAAGCGTATCTCAGGCTGAGTACGATTAAGGGAGAGGAGGCTCAGGTTGACTGGGCGTGCTTCGGGAAAGTGAAAATCGGTAATGCCGAGCGGCAGCTGTACGCTTTCGTCATTGTGTTGTCCTGGTCACGGCAGGTGTTTCTGAAGTTCTACACAGGCATGTCCACGGCGAACTTTCTACAGGGGCACGTAGACGCCTTTTGCAGTTGGGGAGGTGTGCCGAGGCAGGTCAAGTACGACAATTTGAAATCGGGCCGTTTTGGAGAGGAGTGGCGATGCCATCCGATTCAATCCGCGGCTGCTGGACTTTGCAGCGTATTACCGATATGCCCCGAAGCCAGTAGCTATCGCCAGGGGCAATCAAAAGGGGCGAGTCGAGAGGGCGATACAGTACATCAGGCATTCGTTCTTTGCTGCGCGGAAGTGGGATGGTCTGGAGGACCTGAACAATCAGGCGATAGTCTGGTGCCGAGAAGTAGCAGGCACCAGACCGTGTTCAGAGGACCGAACGATGACTGTAGCAGAGGCATTTAAGCAAGAGCAAGGGAGTTTGATGCCGTTGCCGGACAATCCGTATGCAGTATTTGAGAGCACGGTTGTATCGGTTGGCAAGGCACCGTATGTCAGGTATGACCTGAACGATTATTCAGTACCTCATGAATACGTGCAGAAGCAGCTCACCGTGCAAGCAGACAGCGATTGGGTGCGTATCTTGGATGGATTGAAGGAGGTAGCGAAGCACAAGCGCTGCTTTGAAAAGCGGCGTCAGATTGAGACTACCGAGCACATTTCGAGGCTGGTCGAAGAGAAGAAAAAGGCAAAGAAGGGCAGCGGCATGAATCGACTATTTTGCTCGGCACCAACTGCAAGAGAGATGTTCCGTATGGCTGCGGAGCGGGGTTATTCAATCGGTTCGCTGACGAGCAAATTGCTGAGACTGTTGGACTTATATGGTCCGGCAGAAGTGGAGGAATCGATCAAGGAAGTGGTGACTTCTGGAGCTTGCCACTCTGCAGATGTTGCCAACGTACTTGAGAGGAGGAGGAGGCAAAAGGGGTTGCTATCGCCATTTGCGATTGATTTACCGGACGACAAAAGGGTTACTGATCTCGTTGTTTTGCCGCACTCGCTGGCTACTTACGACAATCTTTCCAAGGAGGAACAATGACGACAGATTTGAAAGAACAGGCGAGCAAGCTGGGCTTCAAGGCTATGGCGGCCAGATGGAATGAATATGCCAATCAATCGTGGGTCAAAGAACTGTTAGAGGCTGAGGCGGCGGAGAAGAATCGGCGAAGCTTAGAGCGGCGATTGAGAGAGTCTCAGATACACGAGATGAAGCCTGTGTCTGAATTTGATTGGGAGGGCCGAAGACGATTGATCGAGAGCTTGTAGAAGAGCTGTTCACTCTAGAATTCATGAGTAGGGCAGTCAATATCATCTTTCTTGGTGCCAACGGTCTGGGTAAGTCGATGTTGTCGAAGAACCTGGTGCACACAGCTCTGCTTGCTGGATACAAAACCAAGTTTGTCTCGCCCAGTCAGATGCTGTCGGACCTATCAGCCCAGGATGGTGCCACATCCCGACGGAGATGTCTACAGAAGTACGCAAGCCCGGACTTATTGGCAATTGACGAGCTTGGCTACCTAAGTTACGACAATCGCTATGCTGACTTACTTTACGAGGTAATTAACGCTCGGTACCTGAAGTCATCAACAATCATCACGACCAACAAGCCCTTCAAAGAGTGGGGAGAAATCTTCCCGAACGCAGGGTGTGTAGTCACTCTTGTGGACAGATTGATACACAGATCAGAAATCGTCAAAATTGACGGAGCCTCCTATCGAACGAAAGAAGCACTGGAGTCCGCTGAAAAGAGAGCCCAGAGAAAGCTCGGTCGAGCAAGAAAGATGGAGGAATCAGCCAATGATCAGACTGCTGTTCTTGCTTGAGTGCGACCAATGTGAGGAGACCTGGCCTACAGTGGTAAGGCAGCGTGGTTCAATCGGAATCCAGTGGGATGAGGAACTCCAAAACCTTGAGTTCGCGGCGGAGGAGGCTGGCTGGAGCGGCTATCGAGGCCAGCATGCTTGTGACAGTTGCGTAATGGAAGCCATGTCCAAGCAGAACGCAGGTTGAGCGATCTCAAAACACCAGAAGGAAAGGGCTGCCGTAGCCGGCAGCCCTTTCCTTCTGATATGCGAAATTCTTTTGCCGCCCAATTTGTTGCGCTTTTATGCCGCCGTCAACATCCTGGTAAGCTGCCGCCAACTCCGGTTTCTGTTTAAGCAACAGATCAAGCTGTGACAGAGCTTCCTTATCCTGATCACAGACATAGAGCGTGTGCGCCAGGTTAAGACGCAGTGTCGTGTCTTGAGGGCTCAAACTAAGAGCCTTGCGCAGATCGGCAAGAGCCAAGTCATTGCGCTGGAGCGCCAGGTAAGCCAGACCTCGATTACTCCAGGCCGAATGGTTCTTCGGATCGTGTTTGATGGCCAGGGTTGCATTTTTGATGGCCGATTCATGATCACCCTGACTGTAATCCAACTTGCTCTTCCAGGCATAGCAATCAGGTAGGAAAGCCTTCAAGGCCAGGCACTTATCAAAGTCGGACCGGGCTCTGTTAAAATGCTTGAATTCAGCCAGGATGATGCCACGAAGATAGTATGCATGGTAGTCTGCGGGGTTTGCTCTCAAAAGCTCATTCAAGAGAACAAGGGCTTCCTGATTGCGGCCGGCATTTCGCAGGCTTACTAATTGGCGATGCTCGGCAGTTTCATTGGCCCAATCCTTCGCCAAAACAGCAGGGACAGCCAGCACTGACAGAAGAGTAACTACGCCGAAGGTCAAAAACACACCATGAATGATCAACGGCAATACTTTCCAACTCCTAATTGATGCACCGAACGGACATGTCGATTTCAGTAAGCATACCGAATCCGGGGCAGCTAATCTGCTAGATTCAGAGTACAGAGCCCATGATGAGTAACAAAGAGTTCGGTCTGTGGTTGTTAGCCGGCTTCACAATTTTTGCTCTCTTCAATTATTTTCTCTATGCAAGCCTGCTTAAAACATTCGTGTTTCAGACTTCCGACGCTGAACTTCGCATTCGAGACGGTGCCCTTCTCACGTGGGAAAACGGTCGCGGCTATCAGAAAGGCAAAGTCACAGGAAATCAGAAATTGATTGCCGAGAAGTTGCTCAGCCAATGGAAGCGGATGACTATATATGAAAAGAATCAGGCATCTTACAAAATCGTCCTCGGTCAGGTTCTGAAAGGAATGGACAAAGTAGCCGTGCGAAGACTACTGGGCGCGCCTTCGCAACCTTGGACAGTGGAGCCCAATCAATGGTGCTACGACTGTACGGTGGAAGAAGATTGGCACTTTCTGATGCTTATTTTCGAGAACGGCAGAGTGAAAGACAGTTTTCTGATGACGAATATCTGAAACCTCCCCATTACGAACCATGGCCGGACAAACATTAAGACATGCTTATCTGGACCGGGTGGTCTACTTTTAACTGCTTAAATGAGAGTGTACTAACAATTTTCCTGTCCGCCTTTTACTAGCTGTCCCGGTGCAATCCAGGTCAGCCTCACTTATAGCGTGGCCACAATGGGGGTCAAGACCAATATGCGACAAAATCAAAAACAACGAAACCGAAAAGAGCCCCTCAAGCTCATGGATCGCTTCGAAGAGGAAGTGCTTTTAGCTGAACCGAACGAGGCTCTTGAGCCCGACGGCACCTACAGCACAACCTATGTCAACGCCTCTTCGAGCACGGCTGAGGGGCAAGACACACTCAGTGAGTACCTCAAGAGCTTGAGCCGCTATCCCTTGCTTAAAGCCGAGGAAGAGAAGGATTTGGCCAGGCAAATTCGCCAGGGCTCTCAGCTCGCAAAAAAACGCATGGTGCAGTCCAATTTGCGCCTGGTGGTCAATATCGCCAAGCGATACGCCAACCGTGGTCTACCCCTCACCGACCTTATACAAGAGGGCAATCTCGGTCTCATGAAGGCAACCGAAAAGTTTGACCCGGAGAAAGGTTTCCGCTTTTCCACCTATGCAACCTGGTGGGTGCGCCAGGCTATTCAAAGAGCCATTCAGGATAAAGGACAGATGATCCGTGTGCCGGTGCACATGAGCGAGACCGCTGCCAGAATAGCCCGGGTAACAAAGGAATATTTACTGCTGGAAGGCAGAAGACCAAGCAGTGATGAACTTTCCCAGACTCTAGATCTGCCCAAGGAAAAGCTGACCAGGGTAATGGGGGCGCTGCAAATACCTCTTTCTCTTGATGCCACCACTGGCGAAGACGAGTACGAACTCTCTTCCAACTTGACCGACGACTCTCAACCAGGTCCGGAGGAGAGGGCGGAAGTATCGCTCTGTCAGATGGACGTAAGTAATCTGCTCAGCCGCCTGGCGCCCAGAGAACAGGAAGTGCTGAAATTGCGCTTCGGACTAAGTACCGGTTTGGCTATGACAGCCCAGCAAGCAGGTTCGGTCATGGGCATTTCGGAAGAGCGCGTGCGCCAACTGGAGCATCGGGCCATGAAAAAGCTGCGCCATATGGAGTCGACGGGCAGTTTGAGGGGACTGAAAGAGTACTTGAACTAAACTGCCGACGATAACTCCATGGAGATGAGTTTCCGCAAAAGAAGGGCGGAGCGGCGAACCCCAATAAGGTTTGCCGCTCCGGTCGTCTTTGAGGGGTCAGGTCTTTTGAAGTAAAGCCGCCCATGCTGCCTACTCGGGTATAAAATTAAGACGAAACCAAGATGTCAAGGGGTTCGCAAAAAGAGCCGTAGTATTAGCTCTCCCCCTTTTGAAGGTTTCTTCTACCATGACCAACGAAGTTCAATTTTGTGCCGCCGGCATAATCCTCTTACTAATAGTAGTGACAGTTTCCACCCGCGCTCAAAAGCAATACAAATGGCTTCCAACCCTGGGCTACGCGCTCCTTGCCATCGTGATTAACGCCGTTGTGGTGCCAATTTTGATAAAGCTTCTGGCTGCAGCCGTAACCATTTCCCTGATGCTTATCGTCTTTGCGCTTGCCACATTCAAAATCAATCTAGGCAACTTCGAATCATCGGTGCAGGCGATTGTCTCAATCTTCGCCCTCCTCATCTGCATGGGCGGCTACATAGCCGGGACGGCAGCCATCTACTTCAGGTTCTCGAAGAAAGCCGGCATCTACCGGCAGTATTTTATTAAGTGGCTGGCGGCAACCAACCTTATTCATGTGGCGCTTCTGATTTTGATACTCTCTAGAGTGGACATCACTCTCTACCAAAGACCCGAATACATGCTCCAGCTAGTGGCGGCAGTAACTTTATCAACCCAACAGATCATGGCCTTCATGGTTCTAAGAAAAAAGGTCTCTGTTCAGCCAGCCACTGAAACCGCCTCCTTTACTGCCATATCGGGCAATGAAAAAGCTGCCCCATCGATTAAGACGGGCAGCTTAGAGACTCGGCGCTGCGAGAAGATCGAGATTTAGAACTCGGCGACGAGTCCGAAACAGGCGATCAATAGAATGAAAGCGAAGTAGAGTACGAAGAACCACGCCCATCTGTAGATTACATCTACTTCTGTAAGTTTGGTTTTTTCTGCCATTTTAAGTAATCCTCGAGAAACTCAACGATAGTTCAAGCCGCTTAAGCTGAACTCAAGCCAATTTATCTATTCTATTCAAGTCCGCGCACGTAGCCCACGAACTCTTTCGCTTCAGACATGAATCTGTCTTTCTGGGGACGAGCCAACCAGAGTGCCAGTACGCGTCTTCTGTCGACGGTCTTCTTAAGACCGGGAGGGCGTTCACCAAGGAGGCGCTCTCTGATCATGCGGTTACCTTCGCGGTAATAGCAGTCACCAAGCTGGCAACCGGTGACAATCACACCGGCGGCGCCGGCCTTGAGAGCCGCTTCAATCATCAAAGGCTGGATCATGCCGCTGCAGGGCAGCTTCACGACGTGCAGACCGTCGATGTCTTTCACTTCGCCCTGGGCGCTGCACACAGAATCGAGGTCTGCGGCTCGCTCACATATGAGGGTGATTACCTTCTTTTCGGACATAACATTAACCTTCAGGTGTTTACCGTAAATTGAACAGAACTACTTATTACTTGGTTTCGGCCAGGGCTTTGATTTTCGCCGTCACGTCGGTGTCGAGCAAGTTTGGCAAGTCGATGGCGTCGAAGGCGCAAGCACCCACGCAGACTCCGCAACCGGAGCAGCGGTAGGCTTTGACCGTAGCCAGGAGTTTGAAGCGGGAACCAGCCGGAGCGGGCACCATTTCAATTGCCTGGTAGGGGCAGTCTTTGGAGCAGAAGGAACAGCCGGTGCACTTGTTCAGGACTACTTCGGCAGCTTCCACAGGGTGGGCGGCTTTGTAGAGGCTGGGGAAAGGCACCAGACAGAGAGCCACTGAACCACCAATCATCAGAACCCAGTACATGGTGGTGTCCATGTGGGCGAGCAACCAGTAGGGCCAGAGGAAGAACCAGTCAATTTCGAAGCTGGTGGGCTGGGCGTTGATGTCGGCCATTTTGCCCGAGGTGATGGGCAAGAGGAAGACGAAGACCAGAAGCACGGCTACAAGGATGTAGTTGATAGCCGGGGGCGGTGTGATCACCGGTCTGGTCATACGCACGTAGTGCAACCAGAGACCAAAGAGTAGAGAGAAGGAAAGACCGATGTGGATGAAAAGGAAGTTGGACAGGGTCAGGTTGGTGATGGCGGCACCGTTCAGGAACCATGCTTTCAAACCAGGTCCCACAAAGGGCAGAGCTTCCAGAGCGCTTGAGGTCATACGGGTCAATACGAGGGAACGCTCGTCCCAAACCAGGTAATAGCCGGTCTGACCAATAAAAAGAACCATCAAGAGAAGGACGATACCGGTCACCCACTGGGTCCAGCGGTACTGACGGTAGCGGTCGGTGATCCAGACGCGCAGGGCGTGCAGCACGATGGTGATAACCATGGCGTCACCGGCGTAGCGGTGGATGCCGCGCACCACGGCACCGAAGGGCAGGGTGTCGGTGATGTAGTCTACCGAGGTCCAGGCGTTCACCAGGTTCTCAGAGAAGTAAGCATTGTCGATGGTCGGAATGTAATAGGCAAACAGCAAAAGCCCGGACAAGAACAGAACCCACAGATAAAACTGAGGCAGAGCCCCGTGGTAATAAAAGGGGTTGTACTTATTGGTTAGAACGGCATTGGTCGCTTTCTCTATTGCTAGAGTCAGGTCGGTCATGCCCTTCGGTATCGACGAGTACATCTTTGAGGATCTCCCAACTTTAACTAGTTACTTCTTCACCGGTAAAACTGTCTTTTCTTCGCCGTCTTCGCGCCCGATGGCAGCGATGCCGACGGCCGAGGCAATCATGGCCAGACCCATCACCAGAGCGTAAGCATAATCACCGAATCTAGATTCAGCGCCGGCTTTCTTCAGGTGCTCGGTCCACTCGCTGGCGTAATTTGCCAGATTCGAGTAGTCCGGAAGGGGTATGTTGAGGTTGATGGATAGCCACTTCAACCATTCGGGCCAATTCTGAAATGAGGCATCCATACCAAGCTCAGCCCAAGGCAAAGCCAGTGTGATGACTATACAAAGCAAACCACCAGCTATCGCTAGAATGCTGTTTAATCCCTTACCCACGGTTCGTTTTGTCTCCCTGTTTGGTTAAGTGCCTGTACCAACGATCAAATAGAGGAATGTTGCGGGTGCGACCACCCTTGGAACGTTCTTCGGCGTACATGAAGAAGCCGTAGAGACTGACCAGAACGATAGTCAGTGTTGTACCGCCGAAGAGATAGGCCAGACCGGCAAGGGTTGGAGCTTCGCTAACCTGTCTCCAACCTTCGAAAAACCAGCTTAGCGTGATGGTGGCCATCACGAAAACTGCTAGTTTGAGCGAGAGCTTGACTTTGAAAGCAGGCTTGTCTTCTGAAGCGGAACCCCTTGGGGCTCCGGCTTCAGCCGCACTATTTGAGTTAGCGCTCAAGACAAGTTTCATTTCTTCGTCAGGTTCCTTTTCTGGCTCCATCAGCTTCCGGTAGTTTCAGCCGGCTTGGTGTCGGCAGCAGCAACCTGCTTGGGCGGCTCAGCCGTCTGGGCTTGCTTGCACTGCATGGCTACCACGAGAGCGTAGGCAGCAGACAATGCACCGCCGATCATCCAGTACCAATCAACTTCAGGCACAGACATCGGGTAGCCTTTGACCACACCTGGCTTCAGTCTATCCACCAGAGTGCAGTAGTCCCAGGCCCAGCGGTTGTTGACCATGAAGTCGACCAGACCGTGATAGGTGGGGTGGGCACCCTTCTCTTTGTCGGAGAGGAAGCTGACTTTCTTGCCGTTTTGTTCAATCAGGTAGGCACCGTTTTGACCCATGGGGGTCTCGAAGGTGGGGATGGCTTTGACGACAAAATCAAGAGGGGTCTTGGTTTCGACGCAGAGCTTCCGCAGTTCTTCCAGATCTTGCTTGGCGGAAGGTTCACCGATACGAGCCACATAACCGGGGTCCAGGAGAACGTGAAAATTCCAGTATTCCTGATTGACCGGTTTGTCGCCGGTGGTGGGGTGCATCTTACGAATGATGGCTTCCACCTTGTCGGCGGTGTCGCCCATGGCTCCGCGACCCATGTTGTAGAGGGCGGCGTGACCAAGGGGGTCAATGAACATTTCAGTCTTGGCCATGTAGTCGTAGACCCATGCCCAGAAGGTCTGGGTGGCACAAATTCCGAACATGATCAGGCAGGGCACCACTTGCTTGGCTTTCCACTTCATGTCCGCATTGCGGGCAATCAGGAAGAGCTGCCAGACAATGCCGGCATTGACCGTCAAGTAGAGGAAGGAACGCCAGTAAGGCGGGTCGGTGTGGATGTTAGCGATGTTGACGATAATCAAGATCGAGAAGACAACCCAGCAGACGAAGCCCATGAAGGTCATCATAAGCATGAAGGGGCGCTTCATGATGTCCTTCTCCGGTCCCGTGATATAGCTATCCGCGAAGGGCAGCGCAAAAACGGTAAGCGGAATCACCAGGGTGATATAGGTAGCGACAACCGGCTCCAGGTACTTGTACATTTGATACAAGCCGAGGAAGTACCAGTCGGACAAGATGGGCAGAGGCGTGACATCCGGATCGGAGCGTGAGCCCTGGGCAGCCGGCAGAGCGATTGCCACGAAAGCCAGCATGAGAATAAGGATGGAACGTTTGATCCAGTTAAGCGGAACGCGGGTGTAAGCATTCTTGTAGAAATATAGTTCTACGAGAATGAGCGGTATCAAGGAGAACGCCAAGTGCAAGGAGAAGAACCTGGTAATTGTGTTCTGGGTGATAGCCGCACCGCCGCCCAAGAGCACTTCGGCTGTGTTCCAGCCCAGGTGCAGCGACTTATACAGAGGCAGATAGAAATCGCCCATGATGGCGAACTGGTCCATATAAGTGGGGAAGGTGGCAAACACCTTGGTCGCCCAGAAAGCGCGCTGGTTCCAAATCAGCAGGTAGCCGGTCAGACCGGAGTACATGGAGAGGAGCAGCGTGATAAGAGCGATGATGATGTTGAATTCTTTGTTCGGCTTGAAGTCGGCCATGATGAACATGCGATAGAGACGCATGGTGGCGGCGATGATCATGGCGTCCGCACCGTACTTGTGCATACCCCGGAATAGTCCGCCAATCGGTATGCCGTTTTGAATGTTCAAAATGGAATCAAAGGCCGCTGATTTTGTGGGGACGTACCACATGATCAGAACCAGCCCGGTAAACATCACGATGAACCAGACCAGGTAGAAGATTGGCCCCAGAGCATAGAAGGGGTTGGTCTTTGCCTCGAGCTGATGATGCTCATCGAATATATCGATGTTGTTTATGCGCGTCTTAAACCAGTCTCCCACTGAAGAGAGAACGCCTTCAAGACTCCTGTCATTTGTTGTACTAGGCAATTGAACCAGCCTCCAATGCGACCACCTTGTAAGCGCCGCCTTCCTTCTTCACCTCGAATTTTCTTGGTGGGCGAGGAGCCGGACCGCTGACCACTTTTCCAGCCTGGGCAATGTCGTATACGCTCAAATGGCACGGGCAGGCGAACACCGGGCCAGCGGGTTTGAAGTTGTAACCTTTAGCGCATTCGTTGGGGTCTTCAACGAAGTTGAAGATACAGCCCAGGTGCGGACAAATGCGGCTGTAGGCGACCACATCGCCGTTGGGCAATTTGACGATAAATCCAGGAATCTTGCGAACTTCCTTGCCTTCCGGGTTGTATTCAACATATTTCTGGTTGAACATGAAGGGCAGACAAGTCCAGTCCTTGGGGAAGTCCTTGTCGGTGAAGGTGGGGATGGGTGGCTCGGCCAGGGGCTGGTCCGACTCTCCAAGTACATCCAGCGGCCTTCTTGTCGGCAGCAAAATGCGCAGGAAGGGCGATGCCAGAAGCCCAAAGGTGAGGGCAAGAGGCAGGGCTGCTACCGTCTTTAAAAGGGCTCTACGTTTGACGCCGTCTGTCATTGTTTTCTACCTGTTGACTCTAACTTTCTGAGATTGTCTCTTTACTTCTTGTTTGTACTCTATTTACTTGCTGGTTTCCCCAGATTTTTCAGAACCCGACTTAGCTTCATTGGCTTCGTTGGCCTCTTCTTTCTCTTCCTTTTCATGAGCTTTGCGTGTGGCTATCTCAGTCTTGTTGCTCTCATGGAAATGGCGAATATAGCCGACCATCCGCCAGATATAAGGTTCATCAAACTTGATGTTCTTGGCGCGGTCTTCCTTGCCGAGGAAGTTGGGCATGCCTTCCCACTTGATACCGTTGGCTATGTGGTCCCAGAGAATTTCGTCGGTTCTGTCGTAGAAGCGCGGGAAGGACTGGAAGTTGGCCGGTAGCGGCTCAAGAGTATTGCCTTTCATGAGCGGTCCGTTGCCGAAACCTTTCTTACCGTGACATACAGCGCAGTTGGCGCCGAAGACCGGATCGATCTCTGCGATTTCCTCATCGGTAAGAGGCGGAGTGGAAAGGGAGCGTACATAAAAGACCAGGTTCCATATTTCGGAGGGTCTCAATTTATCGCGCATGACCGGATGCTCAGCACCGCCGCCTTCGTGCTTACCGAAGGTGATGAAATCGTACTGCTCAACCGGCTTTTGCTTGCGAGCCCAACCTTTGTCGGAAAGATCGATAGTGGCTTTGCCGGCCACCGGCTTGCCGTCGGCACCGTGACAGGTAGCACAGTTCTGAGCAGCGTAAACGCCTTTTCCGTCCGGAATGGAAGGATCGTCGTTAGGCCAGATAGGCTCTTTATCGCCTTCCGTCACCTTGGTGCCCACCAGCGGGTTGTCGGCGTTCAAGCTCACCTTACTGTCGGAACAGCCGGTAAGCGCCGTGAACATGGGCATCGCCGCCAGAGTGAGAAGAACGGTAAGAGCCCGTTTTGTAACTACGGGTGATACCAGGGTCTTGACCAGTTTAGTTTTAGTAAGTGCCATCTGCCTATTAATAACCAAAGAAGGGAATCCACGAAACTGCTGCGTATATAAAGATGAGAATGAAACATATGACCAGGAAGGGCGGCGGCGCGCCTTCACCGATGCGGTACTCGGATACTACCTCGTAGTGCTCTTCTTCAGTTGTTTTGACTTCTTCAGCCATCTTTACTCTTTACTCCGCCTTATATCTGTAGATTTTCGTTTTAGCCTGCTGATTCTGTCATCTGCTGTCTGCCCCGCTCAATTGCTTCGCGGGCTCTGGCAGCCAGTGTCTCATCTTCGCCATCGTCGAGCATCTCGAATTTTACTGATTCCAGATCTTCGAACTCACCGTTCTTGAAAGCCCAGGTAATACCTACCATGGCGATTATGAAGAAGAGTCCGCAGATTCCGAAAGCTATATAGATTCCGGCTCCGAGGCTGGCCTGGTTGAGAACGCAATTGGGACACATGGCTGACTCCTTTTAAACAGTCTCAGACCCGTTACTCTTTGCCGTGGTGCGGTTCCCACTGCTGCCTGGAAAGTTTAGGCAGGTGGACCGGTTCGGCTACGTTGAGATCGTCGAGGCTGTTGACAGTCTCTTCGTGCTCTTTAGGCAAGGTCTTCAAGTAAGCAACCAGGTACCAGCGCTGCTCTTCGGAGAGTATTTCGCCGAAGCGCGGCATGCGTGTACCGACGATACCTTCGGAGATTCTGTAGAACCAGAACTCGTCCGGATATTGCTTGTAGTAGTCGCGGGTCAAGTTCGGCGGCTTCTTCTCGAGGGTGATGGCATTGGGACCGTTGCCTCTACCTTCCAGACCGTGACAGGCAGCGCAGTTCTGAGTGTAGATACCGCGTCCGGCATTGGCTGCAGCATCAGAGTTGGTATCAACTGTTTTGCGAGCGGCCAGACCGCGACCCTGCATGGTTGTGAGCAAATACTCGTCGGGCGCCTGTACAAAGGTAGTAACTGTACGCTTGTTGCCGAGGGTCTGGATATAAGCCACCAGGTCGTTCATGTCCCCTTCGGAAAGGTAGCTGAAGCTGGGCATGATGGAACCGGGTTTGAGCATTCTCGGTGTAATCAAGTGAGCTTTCTGCCATTCGGACGGGAAGCGACCGCCTTCGTTGGTGAGGTCGGGACCGGTACGGGCAGTACCCAGTTGGTGAGGAGTCTCGTATACATAGTCGCCTTCTTTAACGAGGGGACCATAACCTCTGTCCTGAATCCTGGTGAACTGCGTGTGGCAGTAGAAGCAACCTTCTCTCACATAGATTTTGCGGCCTCTCTCGGCATCGGCGATTTTGGCGTCGATTGCCTTGTAATCGTTACCGCGACCGCTCGGCTTGGGCTGGAAGAGCACCATAGGCATGAGCACTGTGGAGAAGATGATGATGAAGAACGTGGTGACAATACCGATGGCACCAAGCCTGTAACCGTACATTAGACTTTGACCTCCCGAGCCGCCTTGGCTTTCACATCAGCACCACTTGGTTTAGTGAAAAGCGTTTTGTAGGTGTTGTAGGCAAAAATGCACTGCCCCAGCACGATCATGATGCCGCTTATGGTACGCAAGAACCAGTAGGGACGAATCTGCAAGCCCCATTGGTCTACCGGCATACCCATAGCCCAGCCGGCGGATTGGATCAAACCGGCGGTGGTGAGCGAACTCATCATTAATAGGAATCCCAGGAACTTGAGCCAGTAGTGAGCCCGAATCAAACCTTCGGAGTGCCACTGTTTACCGGTCAGCCTGGGAATACAGTAATAGAAGGAAGAAGTGAGGATGAAGGAGAACGTTCCCAGAAGAGCCAGGTGAGCGTGACCAACAACCCACTGTGTGAAGTGCAGATACCAGTTAACCCAACGTGTTGCCTGGAAGGGACCCTGGGTACAGGTAACCAGGTAGAACATACAAGAGGTAACTGCGAATCTGAGCGGCAGGTCGGTAACAACCTGACCCCACTTCCCTTTCATCGACATGAAGAAGTTGGTGAGAACGGTCAATACCGGTACGAGCAAGAAGATGGAAGAAATGATGGCGATGGCCTTCAACCACTCGGGCACAGGTGACTGAGTGATGTGGTGAGTACCGGTAGGAGCATAGAAAAGAGCAATGCCCCAGAAGCCCAACATGGAAAGACCGTGGCTATAGAGCGGCGCTTTCACATAGCGGGGAATCAGGTAGTACATCATGCCCACACCAACGGTGGTGAACCACATGCCGAGAATGTTGTGTCCGTAGAACCAGCCGATGATGGCATCGTTCAAACCGGGAAGGGATACGAAGGTACGCTGCCCGATAACCCAGACAAGCGGGAACCAGAAGAGAGAGCCAAGGAAATACCAGAGACTGACGTAGAGCTTTTTGACCTTACGGTTGACGATGGTCATATATAGGTTAAAAGCAGTGAGCACCAGACCCACTACCACCAGGGTATCGAGAATGGCGCCCAGCTCGGCGTATTCACGTCCTTCCGTATTGCCGTTCAGAAGCGTACAGAAGGCGCCTGTCATAACGAGGTTCCAGGCCCACATGGTGAAGTTGCCGAGGCGCTCGCTGTAAAGCTTGCATTTGCAAAGGGTGGGAATCATGTGGAACATGGAGCCCACATAGCCCATGGAGAGCCAACCCACAGCCACCGCGTTGACGTGCCACATACGCAGGTGCGGCATGGATAACTGAGGAACGTTGCGGATCAGGTCGGGCATGGAGAATTCCGATGCCGCCAGCATGCCCGCTCCCATTCCCAGAAGCGACCACCACAATGCCGAAAGGAAGAAGTTGCGACTGGCGCTTCCTTCCTTCGGACTAAAGAACCGATCCAGCAAACTGGTTTGTGCCAAAGTGCTCACTTAACGAATTTCCTTTTAGGGACTTGAGGGCTGCCTTGCGAACTTTCTAAGTCCAGCCCAAAAGCTAAGACTCAAATGTGATTCTAGGCTACTGACATCACCCATCCCCCACCCTGGGAGCATGAGTTTTAACTCAAAAATTATTTCAGCGCGGAAACTGGTTCCCGCCCATAACCTGGTCTTCGATACAAACGTTAACGCTCTCGGTTACCGATTTGAGAGCTTTTAGATAGGCACTGTATAACTGACGTCTTTATTTTGCTTTTCAAGCAGCAACTCGCCCCATGCCAAGGGCACGATTTATGGCGTTTTGACGCCCTGCTTCTTGACAGACTTGGTAAAGTTTCCTGAGAAAAAATTGAACTAGCGAATGCTTGCCATGAAGCAGTGCAAGAAAATCGGGTCAGTTTTCGGGTGATGCCGAAGGCTTCTCGCCAGAAGGCGCCACTGAAAAATCAACGCCGTTAAATCTATTTGCAGCATAATCGAGACCTTGCTTGAGCCAGGCGGAAACACCATCCTGACATTGCTCGAGCACCTTATCCAGTACTACTTTATCGTCCTGACTGAAACGTCCCAGTACGTAAGAAGCCCGCCTGGCACCGCCGGGATCAGGGCCCACGCCTACTTTGAGGCGATCAAAAGCCTTGCCGCCGAGACAATTGATAATTGATTCCACACCATGCTGCCCACCGGCACCGCCGCCTTTTTGAAAGCGCAAGCGACCCAGGGGCAGGGATACGTCGTCGTGAGCGACTATGGCATCGGTGCTTTCAGCCTTATAGAAGTGCAGGACCCGGATAAAGGCTTCGCCGGAGAGATTCATATAAGTAAGCGGCTTGACAAGCAAGATGTCGCTTCCCCCCTGACGCACCCTGGCATACTGGCAGGAAAGCGGCTTGGACAGTCGAAATTCGGCACCAAAGGCAGTGCCGAGTCGATCAATCAATAGAAAGCCGGCATTGTGCCTGGTGTTTTCGTATTCCAGCCCGGGGTTGCCGAGACCAAAAATTAGTTTCATTCAATCACCTGACCCTGACCCTGAACCGGAAACAAGTCCGCCGCTTTCCCGGCAGCGAGAGCACGTTGCAAACAGGGAAGCCAAAACAGACGGAGAGAGAGAAAACTCTTATCAAGCAAAATTGGGATACCGGGACCACTGGGGGCTAAACTTATATTGATCCAACGGTTTGCATTTTACCGATAAGTCACTCTCGTTCCCATGGTCTTATCGGTATGTGTCTCAAAATCAAAACAAACCTGGAGCAAAACACCGACGGAGAGTCAAGGCGGCTGAATACAGTCGAAAAGCGCAATCAGAAGGCACTACTTACAAGGTACGGACACGGACATGCAAGACCAAAAGCAATTGAATTTCCCCTATCTGCCTGCCACTGCCGAAGATCGGCAGGAGATGCTCAAGGAAATCGGAGTGCGCACTTTTGAGGAATTGTTGAGCCACATTCCCCAGTCCGTCAAAGCCGGTCCCCTCTCCATAGCCGACGGTCTTTCCGAAATGGAACTGACCATGCAGTTGAAAGAACTGGCCGGCAAAAACAAACCGGTCTCCAGACAAATATCCTTCCTGGGCGGCGGCAGCTATAACCGCTATGTGCCTGCGGCTGTTCCTTCTATAATTTCCCGCTCGGAATTTGCCACTGCTTACACCCCCTACCAGCCTGAAGTCTCCCAGGGCAGCTTGCAGGCCATTTACGAGTTTCAGACGGCAATCTGCCTGCTCACCGGCATGGACGTGGCCAACGCTTCCATGTACGACGGTCCTACCGCCCTGGCCGAAGCTGCCTATATGGCAGTCAGGCTGAGCAATAAAAAAGGAATCGTAGTCTCAGGCGCCGTCAACCCCGAATACAAGATGGTGGTTGAGACCTACGCCCGCTCCTGCGATCTGCCCCTGACCGAATTGAAAGATTGCTTGCAGCGCGGCAGTACCTGCCCCGATGCCGTCAAAGCCTTGAAAGGTCAAGATATTGCCTGCCTTATCGTGCAATACACCAATTACTTCGGCATCATCGAAGACCTGGAAGCACTGGCTGCGGCCGCCCATGAAATCGGTGCCCTGCTCATTGTTTCCACAGATCCGATCAGCCTGGGCAGCCTCAAGGCACCGGGCGACATGGGCGCCGACCTGGTGGTGGGCGACGCTCAGAGCTGCGGCAACTTCCTCAGCTTCGGCGGACCGTCAGCCGGCTACATGGCTTGCAGGCAGGACTACGTCAGACAACTGCCGGGCAGACTGGCCGGTATGACAACGGATAACCGCGGGCAGACGGCTTTTACCCTCACTCTGCAAACCAGAGAACAGCATATTCGCCGGGCTAAAGCCACTTCCAATATCTGCACCAACCAGGCGCTCAATGCCCTGGCCATGCTGGTTTACCTGACCTGCATGGGTCCCCAGGGTCTTGCCGAGCTGGGACAGGTAAGTGCCTTACGCGCTCATTACCTGAAAGACAAACTGACCGCCCTGCCCGGAGTGAAGTTGACTTTCGCCGAAGACAAACCTTTCTTCAATGAATTCGCCATCACCGTGAAAGGCGCCGAGAGCGTGCTTGAAAGATTGAAAGCGCGCGACATTCTGGGCGGCATTCTGGTTGAGAAATATCTACCGGAATTGAAGGACACCATCTTGATCGCTGTTACTGAAATGAACCCCTTGAGCCAGCTCGATGCCTTCGCTACGGCTATGCAGGAAGTGCTGGCCGGAGCGGACAAAAATCAAAGCGGCGCGAAGGAAAAGGTTTTGACTGTATAATCAAAATTTCCATGGTTTTTAATAAGGACCTTTCCATTGACCGCGACACAAGCGCCGCCCCAAACTGAAAAGCCTACACCAGGCGGATTTCTCACCGGTTTCCTCAAGGAAGCCATAGAGCTTATCGTCGTTACCCTGGCTCTGCTCATAGCGATACGCTGGGGCATCGCCGAGGCCCGCTACATCCCCAGTAGTTCCATGGAGCCGACCCTGCAAATCAACGACCGGTTGATTGTGGAGAAAATCTCCGGTCACCTGGGCAAGAAGATCGAGCGCGGCGACATCCTCGTTTTCTACCCCCCTAAAGAAGAGATGGGCGGTCAGGACCTGAGCAACAACCCGCTCCATATCATGGGCAGACTGACCGGTTTGCCTTGCTTCCCCAATGATCCGGCTTTCATCAAACGCTGCATCGGCATACCGGGCGACCAGATCCGGGTGCAAGCCAATCAGGGCGTTTATATCAATCAGCAACTGCTCGACGAATCAGCCTACGTCAAAGAGCCCCCTGCTTACAACCTCAATGTCATGGGCGATATCAAGGGACGCAATGCTCTCGGTATGTTCATACAGGCCGAGCGTGACCCCAAGAAGCAAATGGACCCCATAATTGTGCCGGCCGGTCACCTCTTCATGATGGGCGATAACCGCAACAACTCTGAAGACAGCCATGTCTGGGGTTTCTTAGACCAGAGAAGGGTAATCGGTCGGGCTTATCTGCTCATCTGGCGCCGACTGGAAGCTCCCAAATACCCAATTTCTCTGCAGTCCGGTGAATAACGCTTACTGCTAAGCCGCAATTAGGTTAGCTGGACAACACAGCTCTTCCCCACCGTTTGGTAAGATTCTATATGTCTTGGCGGAGCGAATAATATGGTCAAAGGAGCCCACGACGGGCATGCACACGGTCAGGAGCCGGCGGCACCGGCTTCCACAGGTGAAAAGACGGCCGCTTCGGCGGTTGTAGACCTGAAGCAGATGGAAGAAGAACTGAACAAACGAGAGATCGGCCTGATCGAGCGTGAGATCAAAGCGCTCAGGTTACAGGAAGAACTGGATCGTCTCAGGCCGCTCTCCGGTCTCTACCGGGTAGTGAAGGCCATGGCCACCGAGCGCAAGCTCGATTCTCTTCTGGAGACCATCACCAGAGAAACCCAGGCCATCGTCAAATGCGATCGCTGTTCAGTCTTTGTGCTTGATCAGGACAAAGGAGAACTCTGGACTCAGGTAGCCCAGGGGCTGGTGGGCGTACGCACCATCCGCATTCCCCTCTCGGGAACAGCCATTGTCAGCCACTGCGCCCGCTCCGGACGCATCATCAACATTCCCGACGCCTACCAGGACGAGCGCTTCGATCCGGCAGTAGACAAACAAACCGGCTATAAGACCAGAAGCGTTCTCTGCGTACCGATGCGCAACCGGGAAGGCACTGTCATCGGTGTATTTCAGGTTTTGAATAAGTTATCGGGGCCCTTCACCTCCGAAGACGAAGACTGGCTGGAAGCGCTGACGGCGGTGGCGGCCGGACTCATCGAGCAGGCCCAGGCCTATGCGGAAATCGAGCGCTTCGTCGATAAGACCCTGGAAGTGCTGGCCCAGACCATCGATAAACGCGATCCCCTGACGGCTGGACATTCGGTGCGGGTCACCAATTACAGTCTCATCCTGGGCACGGCCATGGACGTGGTCTCGCAAGAGCTTGATGTGCTCAGGTATTCAGCCATGATGCACGACTACGGCAAGATAGGCGTACCGGAAGAAATCCTCTGGAAGGACGGTCGGTTGACCCCTGATGAATACGCCAAAGTGCAAAAACATGCCTCAATCACCTACGAGCTTCTGATCAACCTGCCCTTCACCAAGCGACTGCAAGCCGTGCCCTATGTGGCCAGTTGCCATCACGAAAAGCTTGACGGAACAGGCTATTACCGCGGTCTGAAAGGCGAAGAAATTCCCTTCCTCTCTCGTATCATCGCCGTAGCCGACGTCTTTGACGCTCTTACCTCGGTGCGCCATTACAGAAACCGCATGCCCGTTGAGAAAGTGGCTGAAATTCTGGAATCAGGCAAAGGCAATCACTTTGACGGACGCTGCGTAGATACCTTCAATCGCATGCCCAGTGACCGCGTGCTCATGGTCATGGAAAGCGAACGGGATCGCAAAGCCAGCGAAGACTTGAGCATCTTCAAGCATGTAAGCTGGCAGCGCCTGGTAGAACTGGTCTCCGGTTCCAAACCAAAACGCGGCGAAGACGGCGTGCGAGAAAGTTTCGACCGCCTTTACAATTTCGGTCTGCCGGAAGGCTACAAAGCTCTGGATTAGGGCTCTTACAGATCGGTCCCGGTGCATTTATCTATGCTCAGGCAGGAATGGGCGGTCTGCCCTAGAATACCTGCAGTATTCCAAATGAGCACTGAATTTCCATGGTCTCTAAACGCTCAGTCCGCACAAGCACATTAGCTCTTTCCCTGTCCGTCTTTCTGGTGTCGTTCTTGAGCCTGCCCGGGCTGGTTAACCAGGCTCTGGCAGCCGGTTCTTCCGATAATGCCGGCGAGTTTTTCACGGAAGCGGAGAGCGCTCAAACCAAAGCGGCTGCCGGTAGCAATCCGGTGGCGCCGCCGCCGGAAGGGGCACCGACCAGGGTCAATGCCGTCATTAAGATGAAGGTGATAGTGCCGCAGATGAAGCAGGCCCAGACTAAGTTCACGGCCTTTCCCTTCACCGTAAAACCGCCCAAACTGGCGGTTCCCATCACGCCCCTGCCCACCGAAGACAAGGGTCTGGAAAGCATGATCCTGGGCTCCGGTTATGCCAGTAAGCTCTCTCTGGAAAAGCCCTACCCGGACGGTGGCTGGCGCTGGCAATATGCCTATCGCAACGGCTTGAAGCGCTCCGGTCAGACGCCGCCCAAGGTCATGATCGGTATCTACAACTGGTCCAGAAGCCTCATCAAATACGTCAAACCAGAGTGCGAACGCATCAATGAAATTGAAGCCAAGCGCATGGAACGCTATAAGAAGCTGCTTCAAGATTACGAAGACAACCACAAAGACGAAGAGATGGAAGCCCTCAGGCACGGACACGAACCGCTGCCCATCAAACTTCGCCCCATCAGAAGAAATAACCAGCTTGTTTCTTACGAGGCTTCCTACGAGTTGCCGCCGGGAGAATGGTGGATCACCGGGGAGCACAAAGTTCCGGGGCTCGTCTATTACTGGGAATACCCCATGCAAATCAAGGCCGGCGAAAACATCAACCTGGTCATGGATGACGCCAACGCTGTCTTGATCCAGGGTGGCTGGTAGCGAAAGCTATTCTAAACTTGATGAATGAGAATCTGCACGGTGGGCTTAGCCCCCAGGCGGTTGCGCAATACTTTCACAACCGATTCCCGGATGGCTGAGCGCATATACGGACCACTGTCTCGCTCATCGCCCTGACGTTCTGAGGCAATACGGTCCACCGTTCCCTCAACTACTTCGGCGATTTGCTTCTGCACTTCCTGCCAGTCATCAGTCAGAAGGAAACCGGCGGCTCCACAAGCCAGGTTGGGACCACTTACCAGTTTGCCGCTTTCACCAACAGTCAACCCAACGGTGAGAACGCCTTCCAGAGACAACGCCTGCCGCTCCTTCACGGAAGCCGTGGTCACTCTTTCACCCTGGTCACGATTGAACAGCACCGCCTCCGCTTCCACATGGCCATAGAGCCTGGCTTTACCATTGCGCAACTCCAACACGTCGCCATTGCTGAGGTTGAAAATTTCTTCCTCAGAAAGATCGAAGAACTCTCCCAGTTGGCCGTGCTGCATCAAGTGCCTGGACTCGCCCATGGCCGGCGCGAAATAGCGAGGCTTGGTGACCGAGAGCATCAGTTTCAACTCTTCCCTGGCACCATATCTGGAGACATGCACGCCCTGCCTGGTACCGAAATAACAGTGCACGGAATTGGCCATAAGTTCATCGAGTATATTGGCCATGCGCCTGGCCTCGCCCGGCACCACATCGCTGCTGAAGACAAGGGTATCGCCTTCCTTGAGAGAAACTGTCTTGTGCTCGCCGTAAGCAATGGCTTCCAGCACATCGATAGGATCGGCTTCCTTACTGCTTTCAAGCAGTAAGACCTGCCGATCGGCGGTCTTGTGCATGGCGGCAGGCAGCCCTTCTATGGCACGGTCATACTGCAAATGTCCTGAGATGGCGGCGCAGACCGCTACCTTATGAAGGGTTTCCCCCTGCAAAAAGAGCTTGCGACCGGTCTTCTGGGCCACATCAAAAAGTACTTGCAAGCGGTGGGTATTGGTGCCCGGCATGACCACCAGCAGCCGACCCGAAGCACTGGAAGAAATGCGCTCCATGGTGCTTGCCACCACCTTCTCGGAAGCAGAATAACCGCCTTCCTCCACATTGGCCGAACAGGAGATGAGCAACATCACGCCTTCATCACCGATGGCCGCCAGGCGACCGATATCGAGCATGCGACCGTCCACCGGCGTTTGATCCAGCTTGAAGCCGGAGGTATAAACCACCGTTCCCCCCTGGCAACTAATTCTAAGAGCGCAGGCATCGGCGATGGAATTATTACATTCGATCCACTCCAGACTGAAAGGTCCCACCCGGTACTCTTTCTTCTGATCCACCACCTCGATTGTGGTGTCGGACTTTTCAATATGTCCGGTGCCGTAGAGGTCGAAGACCTCTTGTTCGATTAAATTAGCCACAAACTTAGGACAGAGCACCCTTGGCAGTTTGACGTGCTGGATCAGATAGGCGATGGCCCCCATATGCTCTTCATGCCCATTGGTAAGCACCTGTCCCAGAATATGCTCCTGGTTGGCTTCTAGAAAAGTGGTACTGGGCAAAAGCAGGTCGACGCCTGGCAAGTCATGGGCCGGATAGCTGGCTCCGGCATCCACCAGGAGGATCTTGCCTTGATGAACGAAAGCCCACAACACCAGCCCCATTTCACTCTGCCCGCCCAGCGGTATGGCATATAGGCTGTTGTAGTCAAGGTCGGCAAAGCCGATAGTAGAAATAGACAAGACGGGACCCCGATGACTGGCCAGGAGTTGCTAAAGTGTTTGCATGCCCAACAATTCTAACCGCAATCCAGTTAAGATCTATGCAAATCGGCAAGAGGGTTGAAAGCAGTTAACTATGAAAGCAGATAGCGTGAATGTAAAGGACGGCGCCGGCGCCGCACTGGAAACTCTTGTGGGCGCACTGGTCAATCCCGACTGCAAAATTCCCCACAAAGCCGTCATTTACACAAAAGCCGGCGGAGATGTGGAATACAGCTTTGCCGAGTTTGCAAGCCTCATAAACAAGGCCGAAACTCTCCTGAAAAATCTGGGCATCAAAGCAGACGACCCGGTGGTCTTCCTTTCCAGCAACACCCCCGAACTTCTAGCGGCAATCCTGGCAACTTTTCGCCTGGGGGCCCTGGCCGCGCCGGTTGATTTTCGCCTTACGCAAGGAGAACTGGTCAACATAGCCCGCAAGCTTAAGGCGAAAGTGGTCTTGAGCCTTGAGAGCTTGCACAAAGATTTCGCAGCTCTCAAAGGCGAGCTTTCAGGATCAGGCATTGCCATGGAAAGTCTGAACAAAATCGAGAGCCAGCAGGAAAGCACCAGAGACGGTGGCAACTGCGACTACGAAAGTTTAGCGAAGCCGGCCTTCCTCATTCTTACATCCGGCACTACGGGCATGCCCAAAGGTGCCCTGCACGACCTGGCTTCACTGGCAGCCAATATCAAAGAACTGGCCGACATGGCCGCCCTCGAACCCGGCTACAAAGTAGTTTTGCCCGTACCCTTGAGCCATGTGCTGGGGCTGGAAGTTTCTTTAGCGGCCCTTCTCAAACAGACAACCATAGTTATGTCGGAGATGACCATCGAGGGCATCATCAAAGCCAACAACCAATTTAAGCCGGAGTTTCTGGTGGGGGTACCCACCATATATGGTGCCATTCTTACCCTGCCCGAGGGCGCCATCGACCTGCAAAATGCCCGGGTCTTGCTTTGCGGTGGGGCGCCATTGCCTCTTTCTCTGGCAGAAGAATTCGAGAAGAAGTATCAGCGCCGCTTGAATAACGGCTATGGCTCCACCGAATCAAAGATCATCGCCGTCAACCTGGTGGGTCCGCCGCAGTCCGTAGGCAAAGTGGTGCCCTCCTGCCAAATTAAGATATTGCCTCTGACAGCCGAAGATGGCAAGCCGGTAGAGCCTCTGCCGGAAGGTGTAGAAGGCGAAATAGTTATCTGCGGTCCCACCCTCATGCTCGGCTATATCGGACAACCGGAAGAGACGGCCAGGGTCATACAAGACGGCGGCTACAAAACCGGCGACATCGGCTACATGAAAGATGGTTATCTTTATGTGCTTGGTCGCAACAAAGAAATGATTATTGTGGCCGGCAACAAAGTCTTTCCCGCCGAAGTGGAAGGCGTGCTCAGACAATGCCCCCTGGTGAAAGAAGTAGCCATCATCGGTGTGGCTCACAGCAAACTCGGTCAAATTGTGAAAGCCCATATCGTCACCACCGACGGTGACCTATCGCAAGGTCTGGAGGGCGACGAAGAAGCCAGAAAAGCTGCCCATGGCAAATTGAAAGAAGCTCTGCGCGAGTTTTGCCAGACCAACCTGAAGCGCGAGTTGCGCCCCATGGAATGGGTCTTCTATAGCAAGAACAGCCAGTTGCCCCGTACTAATACCGGCAAAATCGACAAGAAGGTGCTGGCTTAATTAAAGCCTCGACAATATACGCCAGCCGCCGGCATTCTCACCGGCGGCAAAAGCCTCCAGTTCGTGTAATTGCAGACGATAAGCCAGATAGTTGCGCTTCTGTATCTTATGAACGGCGCCAATTTCATTGGCAAGAAGCTTCCTCATATCGGCACCGGCAACGGTCTGAGCCTGCGCGCCCAATTCGGCACCACTGTTTAACTGCCTGACGCTCTCTTTGACGGACAGAGGCAGACGCCTGAAATTTGTGCTGTTCAAAAGCGGACCGTGCTGCTGGAAGAAGCCGTGAAAGCCATTGGCATCGAGGTCTTTCAGCATCTGCACACGGGACTCGAATTTCTCCACATTGTAGCCGGGTGCCTTTTGTTTATCGCGGGCGAAGCTAAGGGCCAGCTCATCGGCACGTTCAAGTTGCTCCTCGGTCAGGCGCCGACCGGCCCGCAGTTGCAAAACTTCTTTCAAATAGTCATCCTCAAAGCCTGTACCCGTAGACTCGGCCAGCTTCTTCTTCAAGACCGCCATTTGTTCCGGGCTAGCCTTGGCCCCTATAGACAATTTATCGGCCAGACCTCTGACAATCAGGCAGCTCTGCTCCGCATGGGTAGACTCATGAAAGAGCACCTCCGGCAGCCTGGTGGTGGGACGCAATAATTCCCGCACATTCAGCTCCAGATCGCCGGTACCCGGTATGAAAGCGCCTCTGTCCTCGCCTCCCGTCCACTTAATCTTGAGACGAGGATGGGGATAGCCAAACTCATCAGCCAGCTTGTTTACCTGCTTCTGCAAAACCGGCACAACCTTATCCACCTGCGCACTGAGGTGGCGGTAGCCCTCCCGACCTTCCAGTGCCGATTCCGTAGTCCATGGACTGAGGGGCTGATAGGCCTTCCGCAAGCCGCCATAATACGGTCTGACACTGCCTTGCACCTCGGCACCAAAACGAATGGCCCGGTCGACATCAAACAAGGGGGTGCGACTGGCCCAGATCATGCGCTCCATGGAGGGCATGGCTCGATTCAATTCCAGGGCAGTCAGCTTTCCGCCGCTAAGAATTTCGTGGGTGGAAAGCGAGGCCAGTCCGGAGCTTCTCATGGACAGTTGTTTACTGCCTGTACCGGCCAGGACTTCAAAAGACTGAGAACGCAAAAGACCGGTCACCATGCCGCTACGATAGAGGCAGGCGGCGCCCACCAGAGCAGCGCCAGTGAGAGCAACGGTTTTGGAGTCGATTTCCAGGTCAGAAAGCCAGCCGGTGAGCGCCTCTTTCCCCTGTACCAGAATGTTCTCGTTCTCTTTGCCGCGGTTCCTTTCCTGCAAGGAAAGACCCAGAGCAGGAGCGGACGCAGCCGCCAGGGGCTCGCTTTTTAAACCACTAAAATGAGCAGCTTCCGGCAACATGGAAATGGAATAGGTTTCTTTGTCTCAGGGGTGAACCCATCATAATTGAGGACCGGGCAAGTGCAATGGGGCTTCTACTAAAGCTGCCCCGAGAACTTTCCCTGACGGCTGACCGCATCCAGCAAAGACTGCTTCAGCCCCAATTCCAGAAGCTTCTCGAAACTCTCCAGATAAACGATGTCCCGGGCGGCACCGCGGCTGACCAGGCCCTGGTCAAGAGCCGATAGGAGCCCCGAGCCGGAGCTCTTACCTATCTCAAAGAAGCAAACCGTGACAGCCGGGCCCTCTCTTGCGCTTCTATTAGCCGTCTCCACTAATAAGTCGGGCAGGGAAGCGCCGCGATTGGCACCGCCGTCGGTTAAGACCAGAACCAGTAAGGGACGCCCGGCCGGGCTCTTCAGATGGCAATCCAGTACATGCTTGAGCGGGGCATACAAATTGGTGGCACCTTCCGGCACCACGGAATTAAAAGCGCTCTCCAGAGCCTTGAGACCATCGATGGGATACTCCTCAAAACTCTCGTTGAACGTAACCAGGGAAAGCTTATCCAGTTCATTCAGTTGACCTCGCTCTTTCAGGAAGCCGGTCAGATCCTGCAATTGCTCCCGGCACCAGGTCCAACGAGAAACATCCTGCGGACCTAAGCCTAAGCCCCCATCCATGGAGTCGGAGCGGTCCAGGATACAGACAATGCGATAGGGCGAAAGCAACTGCAACAATTTTTGCTCATCAAGTTTGACTGCCGCCTTGAGTTTGACGGCATTAGTATTTTCCTTCGGGCTCTGGAAAGTGTCGGGAGCACTGTTCAGGGCACTTAATTTAATGGGGATACTGGCCTGAAAAACCTGGGCGCCCCGCTTCAAATTGATAGTGAGAACCTGGCCGACCAGGCTCACTTTCTCAACCCCGTCACCCACCAGAACACCGCTGTAGTAACCAGTGGAGCCGGCTCTCACCAGCATGACTTTGCGGCCGCTGGCATCCAGGGTCAAACCGGCCAGGGAGCAGAACCGTGCCAGTTCATCCACATGGCCGCTCAGCCTCAAACGCTGAGAAGCTTCCCGCCCCTCACAGGCAATGGGCAAAAACAAAAGCATAAGAAAAGAGACGGCAGCCGGATTAAAGAAGCGGAAAGACCAGCAAAAGTCTCGGCTCATCTTGTCCCTGCTTTCGGCAAACTGGAGCGATTGGAAGCAGCCGGAAGAGTCTTTTTCTGCCCCTTTCTTTCAGCATTTAATTTCTTAGCGACGGCCGTCAATGCCACCGGCGGCGGTGTGGCGTCATCCATAGAAACCTCGTCATTGGAGCCGGCGAAATTTACATAATTGCGCACATAGAGCCCGGAACCAAGAGGCACGGCCTTGACCACGCCGGACTTTTCCGCAAACTGAGAAGAGAGAGACTCGCCGGTGCCGTTCAGACCGCTCAATTGTTTATCGAACCAGCCCTGGGCTTCCCTCACCTCTTTATCGTAGAGTTCGGTCAAATAGGTCTTGCGTCTTTCAGCCTCAGCCCTGAGATTTTTCACTGTGTTCTGGTAGTCGGGATTGGTTACTCTAATGTTTCCCATCAAAATGGTACGGGGCGTAGCGGCGATATCTTGAGCAAGATGGCGATCAATTGCAGCCATCTGCCCCTCAAAAGTATCCTTCAGATCCTTGAGACGAGCCTCCCTGCGGTTAGCCAGCAAATCTCGTCTTTCACGCAGTTGCTCAGTCAAAACTTTAGGGGGCGTCGTGCTCATAAAGAAGGGCGTCTCCGCTCTGGCGGGGGCAGCCGCTGCCAGGGCTTCGTTTTGCACCTGCCCCTGCCAGAGCTGAATAGCCTTGAAGGCGTGAATCTCCGTAACCGGATCATTACCCATGCTGAGGGCGCTGCGAAAGCAAGTGAGCCCTTCCCTGACACGCCCCTGCTTGACCAGACAATTGCCCATCAAGTATTTGAGACGGGCATTTTCCGGCTGGTTTGCAGCCAGCACCCGGAACTTCTCGTAAGCGGCGGCGCTGTTTCCCGCTTCGTAGAGAGCCAGGGCTTCCTTATAGAGACTCTGCACGGAAGAACGAGCCTGGGCCGGGGGAGCAGCCGCCAGAAGCAGGCAAAGGGCCCAGACCAAAAGCGCCGGTTCTAGCATGCGACCCGGGGCGTCAGTCTTAGACCTTTGCCGCTCTAACGATTTCACAACTATGCTCGCTTTGATGAAGACAGAATAGACCCGGGAGTTGTAAAGACGCACCTGCGAGTCTATTGTTCCCCAAAAGCTTACTTAATTGCTGAAAGCCGCTTGAAGTACTCCACGAACATGGCCATGCCGCCCCGGGCCTGCTGCCAGTCGAAGTTTTCGTTTATGGCGTGGTAACCGTGTTCCGGCAAAGACAGCCCCAGAAAAGTAATCGGTACATCCAGCCTATCTTGCATGCTGACCACGGCACCGATGGAACCGCCTTCGCGGGTAAAGGCCGGTTCCACACCGAAGGCCGACTGCATGGCCGCTTTAGCCGCTTCGGCAAAGGCCCCCCGAAACTCACCCAGAAATGGCTTCAGGCTGCCTTCCTTCAAAACCTGGAAATCCCCTGCTTCTCCACGAATTCTTTGAGCAAATTGAAGGTAGCTTCCGGGTCCTGATCAGGCACCAGACGCATGCTGACTTTGGCCTCACATTGATAGGGCACGATGGTTTTGACGCCCGGACCGGCATAACCGCCGGTGATACCATGCACCTCGAAAGTAGGATGAGCCCAGATGCGGCGGGCACCATCCCGGGCATCTTCCGTGCGGGTATGGGTCAGTTCATGGGCGCACTTGAAATTAGCCACGGTGAAGCCGGAGGCCACGAAGTTATCCAGTTCGTCCTGGTCCACAGGTTTAACTTTGTCGTAAAAACCGGGAATTTTCACCTCGCCGGTTTTAGCATCGTAAATGCTGTTCAAAAGCTGGGCCATCTCGCCGATGGGGTTGCGGGCCAGACCGCCGGTGGTGCCGGAATGGACGTCTTTGACACCGGTCTTGAGGCGAATCAAGACGGCCTGAAGACCACGCAGTCCGTAAGGAATAGCCGGTCTTTCGCGGGATACCCAGATGGTATCGGAGACCACCACGGAACTAGTGGAGAGTTTGCCCAGATTGTCTTTGAGAAACTGATCGAAGGAAGGTGAACCGATTTCCTCTTCCAGTTCCCAGATAAATTTGATATTGATGGGCAGCCCCTGATTATGGGCATAGTGGGCGGCATTCAAGACGGCCAGGGCCGGGCCCTTATCGTCGGTGGTGCCACGCCCTCTGTAGACGCCGTTTTCAATTTGCATATCAAAGGGCGGCGAGTTCCATTCACTGGCCAGGGCCGGTTGCACATCAAGATGGTTGTAGACGGTGACGGTGGGGTACTGACTGCCGCGGTGAAATTCTCCCATCACAATCGGATAGCCGGCCGTCTTCACCACCTCGGCGGCAGCACCCATGGATTTGAGCAGTTTGGCACCCATCTCAGCCGTGGCATCAATTTCGGGGCGGCGCTCCGGCTCCATGCTGACGGAAGCCAGATCTACGAAAGCCTTGAGAGTCTTTTCGTAATCACTTCTGGTTTTGTCGGCAAAGGTCAGGACATCTTGAACTTCAGTTTGCTCAGTTTGCATTGATCGCCCCCGCTGAAAGCAGCCTCTCTTATTACAGGGAGCAATTATCACCGCTTGGCCAGAGCCCTGGCAACGGCGAAGGCGGGAAATTCTTAAACCAGGGTCATGGCTTCCGCGCCCGGTCTGAAAGTATCTTCCAGTTTTGCCTTCAGATTGCCGCTCGTCTGATAGCCGCTCATGCGGCGCAATTCATTTACGCCGGCATTGCCTATATTGACTACGGAAATAGTCGGATAGCCCTGAATTTTCATTATCTCCGCCAGGCGGCTGCCATCTGTGACTTTATCCGGATCCACGGGGATGCGCAGGAAAACAGCCTTATCTTGCAAGCTTTTGAGACTGGGATCGGCCAGCTGTTTATCGAAAGCCGTGCACCAATCGCAAGAACCTTCCTTAGCCAGGGTGAAATGCATAACCAGGGGAAGACCCTGCTCTCTGGCACTTTTCATGGCCTGGCGAATGTCGGTGTTCCATTCCAGATTGTTGTCCTTGCCTTGTGGCGCCACATCCCGCCGGTCAAGCAGGTCTCTAAATCCGCCCAAACCATCAAAGACGGCCGGCGTTTTCAGCTCCCTGTCGCCATGATCATTGCCGGCAGAGGAGGCTGATCGATGGGCGGCATGAGACATATCGGCAATCATGGATGAACTCCTAGTACTAATTAGTATCCCGCAACGCTTGTGCCGGTTTCTATACGCCGGACAAGAAATTGTGGACATTAAATCGGAGTATCCGAAAATTAGTTTTTCAGAGCCGGGCTGCGCTCGATCATCTTCAGATTGATGCCCCGACCGTCCATTTCGGTGAGGAAGAGCCGGGTGGGTACGGCCTGCTCCTGCCTGAGCACACCCCGTTTATTGATATCGCCCCGGGCGATCATCTGGGCCACGATGGAAGCCGGGAAAGCCGTCATGCGCATCATGGCCGACAAACCCACCGCCTGATCGGCGTAGTCGATACAATCAAAGACAAGCTGCACCGGCTTGCCGCTGCGCAGCCCACTCACACTTACCCGCAAGAGCACTACGTCGGGCTCGTTTGCCGGCAGCTTAGCGGAAAGCAGCGAGTGCAACACCTGGCGGGGCACGATATTTTTGCCGCCGACTTTTATAGGCTCCTTATCCATCAAGCCCAGTTCCTTCAAGGTGAGCATGGCTTTCATATGGCCCGGATAACGAATGGTTTTGTAGTCGAGGTGTTGCACCCTGGACAGATAAGTTTGCGGCAGGGTGGAGGTGCCGCCCGCCGTATTGAAAGCTTCCATTACCCCAAAGGGTTTGGGAAATTCAATTTCTTCCACTTCGGACAGGGACGGCACTTGCACCAGGCGTCCGTCGCGGATGACGGTGCAGTTTTCATAATATTCGTTGATCAAACCATCGATGGAGAAGACCTGGGCATAACCAAGGGAGCTCACCTCTCGCTCCACAGGCAAGCCGCCTACACGCATGCGAATATCGTAGACTTCATCCAGGCTGTCGGCCGCACTGACGGCCAGAAGCGATACCATCCCCGGTGCCAGACCGGCGTCGGGAATAACGGTGACGCCGCGCTCCCGCGCCAGTTCATCCAGATTGAATTGCCGGGCGACAATTTCTTCATTGCCGCCCAGATCGACGAAGTGCGTGCGCGTGGAAAGGGCCATTTTGGCCCAGTTCGTAATTGTGCTCATAAGTGACGCAGCTAATTGCTACATCCACTTCTTCCATGAGCTGACCCAGTTCTCTTTCATTGGTGACATCCAGACGAGCCGGCACTACCTTAGGGTCATTGAGGCGATCGGCAGTAGCTTTCACATGACTCTCGTCGATGTCGGTGAGTACTACCTTGTCGACTTTAGCCGAACGAATCAAGTCATAGGCTACGGCGTAGCCCATCTTGCCTGCCCCGAGCACTAAATACTTCACGTTTCACCCCGGCAAAAACTATAACAGCTGAAATGATAGCAAATTTAGTAGGTGCTGCGCCGCTTGCCGCCGTCCACACAGATGGTGGAGCCGGTCACGTAAGCAGCCTGGGTGGAACAAAGATAAGCTACCAGGCTGGCGAATTCCGCAGGCGTTCCCAGACGTCCGGCCGGGATCTGCTTCAGATAGTCTCTTTCATAGTCTTCGCGGCTCTGTCCGCTTCTGGCTATGCGAGCCTCCATCAAGTCGGCCAGCCTTTCGGTAGCAATGGCGCCGGGAGCCACGCAATTGACGGTGACACCGGCAGGGGCCACTTCATCAGCCAGGGTCTTGAGCATGGCCGTGACGGCTGAGCGAATGCCGTTAGAGACGGCCAGTCCGGCGATGGGTTCCATGATAGACAGGGAAGTAACACAGACAATGCGACCAAAACCACGCTCAACCATGCCAGGCACAAAGCCTTCGTTGAGGTGGGCCACCGACAGAAAGAGCCTTTCAAACCCTTCCTGCCAGTCGCTCAGGCTGGTTTGCCTGACATCGGTGGGCTTGGGCCCGCCCACATTGTGCACCAGGATATCAAGCCCTTTGTGACGCTTGCCAATCTCTTCCATTAAAGCTTTGCGACTGGCGGCATCGGTGAGGTCGGCCTGCAGCGTCTTCAGCCCCTCAGACTCAAACTGCGACCTGGCCACGGCCAGCACCTCGGCGCCCTCGGCCGCCAGGGTATCGGCGATGGCTCGCCCTATGCCGCGGGAGGCTCCGGTGACCAGAGCCACTTTGCCTTTCAAACCAAAATCCATGCTTGCTTCCTTTCTTGGGGTTCAGGCCTTGTACTTATAAGAGATGGTTTTTGCTTCCGAGAAAAATTCCAGACTGTATCGTCCGCCTTCACGGCCAAGACCGGAAGATTTCTGACCACCAAAAGGTGTGCGCAGATCCCGGGCGAACCAGGTATTGATCCAGATCATGCCGGCCTTGATGCTATTGCTCATGCGCTGCAGGCGGTCGATGTCCTGGCTCCAGACACTGGCTGAAAGCCCGTAGGGAGAATCATTGGCCATGGCCGCCGCCTCTTCCTCATCATCGAAAGGAAGAATGGGCAGAGTGGGACCAAAAATCTCTTCCTGCAGGAAGCGCGAATCGGTCTTCAAATCCACAAAAACGGAAGGGCTGAGGAAGTAACCTTCGCCAAGCTCGGAAAGTCTCTCGCCGCCGCAAAGTAACTTGCCTTCCTGCTTACCGATGGCAATGTAGGCAAGCACTTTTTCCATGTGCTCCCGGGATACGAGAGCACCCATCTGGCTGTCCCGACTGAGGGGATCACCCACCTTGATGGCTTTGACCCGCTCCACCATTTTCTCCACAACCTGGTCATAGACCTTACGCTGTACGAAAAGACGAGAGCCGGCCAGACAAATCTGCCCCTGGTTGCGAAAAGCGGCCCGCACCGCCGTTGGTATCGCTTCCTCCAGATTGGCATCGTTGAAAATAATGTTGGCGCCTTTGCCGCCCAATTCGAAAGATAGCTTTTTGAGAGTGGGAGCGGCAGCCATCATAATGGCCTTACCGGTAGAGGTTTCACCGGTAAAGGAAATAGATTTGACGTCTTTATGGCGGGTCAAGGCCTCACCGGCACCGTCGGCACCGAAACCGTGCACGATGTTGAAGACACCGGGCGGCAGACCGGCCTGACGGGCCAGGTCGGCAAAGAGAAAGGCACTGTAAGGAGTCCATTCAGCCGGCTTCAAAACTATGGTATTGCCCATGGCCAGAGCCGGAGCAATCTTCCAGGTGGCAAGATAAAGGGGGAGATTCCAGGGAGTGATCAGTCCGCATACCCCTAGAGGTTCTCTCACGGCCACATGCCGTTCGCTAGAGCTTACGGTGAAGGCTTCTTCCACATGACTGGCGGCGAATTCCGAGAAGAAGTGGAAGTTCATGGCCGATCTGGGAATATCCCCTTCCAGACTTTCACTGAGGGGCTTGCCGTTATCAGTAGATTCGGCGATGGCCAGCTCTTCTTTGTTCTCAAGAATGAGGTCGCCGATGCGCCGCAAAATCTGACAGCGTTCTTTCATGGGCATTTTGGCCCAGGGACCTTTCTGAGCCTCAAGAGCAGCGGAGACAGCCCGGTCCACATCCCGAGCCGTACCCAGGGCCACCCGGGCATGGGGCTTGCCGGTTCCCGGAGAAAAACTTTCGAAAGTCTCGGCACTTTCACCCGGCACAAATTCTCCGCCGATGAAGTGGTGCACTTCCTTCAGTTTAGCCCCGGATTTAACTGCACTATTGGCCGTCATCTTTTAGCTCTCCTTATTTAGCCGAAGCTGGCAATTGCTTTAATTTCTATATAGTTACGTCCGGGCAGCCGCGCCACCTGCACAGTGGTGCGAGTAGGCGGCACCGCCACACCGGCAAAATAACCGGCATAAACCTTGTTATAGCGCTCGAAGTCCTGCATATCGTGAAGGAAAACGGTCATATCCACCAGGTCGCTGTAGTCAAGGCCGGCATGGCGCAAAACCACTCCCAGATTTTCAAGTACGCCTCGGGTCTGCTCCTCGATGTCGTAGGTCAGCACCTGCCCCTTTTCATCCAGAGTAAGTCCACACTCCACTCCCGTCTTGGGATCCCGACAACCCTGGCCGCTGATGAAAAGCAAATCACCCACCCGGAGGGCATGAGAATAGGCACCCAGAGGGCTGGGTGAAGCCTGGCCCGGATTAACCGCCTCTTTAATCATTCCAGAACTCCTGCGCTGCCGCTCCTTAAATGAGCAGCACTAGTTGAAACCCCCCAAGGTCATTTAAACTTGGGACACTCAATCTTATGCTCTAGGGGCCGCACCTCACGGTTCCTGAAAGAATAATTAGCATACAGAGGCAACAAGGAACGCTACCCCAATATGGTTACGGCAATGATCACAACAAGTTCTGAAAACCTACCCTGGCAGCCTATTTTCACCATCGAGAGAAGCAGGAAAGCGGAAGTGACTGTCTACGGTATCGTCTCCGTAGTAACAGGCGACGACAATTTCGCCGATTTCGCAAGACCACTCGAGCAAAGATACCGCGCCCTTGTCAGCCACGGCAAAACAGACTTTGAACTATGGACCCGTTCCCTGCTCAAACCATGGCAGTTACTTTCGCACATGGATACTCTCAAAAGGAACTATCCGGACCTCAAAGATGAGCACTATGCTCTCTTCATGGCTTCCCATTCGGCTGAGCCCTGCCATATGGAAGCCCTCGAAACCGTCATGAAGCTCACCGGCATAAACGAAGAGTCCCTGCGCTGCCCCCAGGCCGCGCCGCTTTGCCAGGAAAGCAAAGACCTGATGAAGAGCCGGGGCGAAAAACCCCGCCGCCGCTATCACAATTGCAGCGGCAAACATTCCGGTTATCTGGCGGCCTTAAAAGCCATGGGTCAAAAGCCGGAGAGTTATCTCGATGAAAACAACCCTCATCACGATGACCTGAAGGAAATTCTGGCCTACTTTACAGGCCGCCCCACAAGCTCCTTTGTTGCCACCACCGATGGTTGCCAGCTGCCCAATTATGCCCTTTCCACTTTTGAAATAGCCGGCATCTATCAGAGCCTCTTCAATCTTGAGAACAAGACCCTGGCCAAACCCGAGTGGAGTCACTGGGGCAAGCTCGGACAACTAATGCACACCTATCCGCGCTATGTTTCCGGACTCGGTCGCCTTGACTACAAAATCATGACGGGAGAAGCCTTTCCCGGCGCCGATTTTCAAGCAATTGCCAAAGAAGGAGCGGACGGACTATTGGGCGTATCGATTATCTCGAACAAGTTTCCAAATGGGCTCGGCATCTGCATCAAACTCAGCTCCGGCTTCGACAACAAGCACATGGAACTTATCTTGCGGGAAATTCTGCAGCAGTTGGAATTAGCACCGCCAAAGAAAAAGGAAGCGCAGGACGTGCGCGTAGATCATATAAAAACACATTTTCACTTTCAGACAAATGCTACCTGCTCCGGCACCAAGGCCTTACCCCTCAGCACCACGGTAAGCTGACATGAGTGCGGGCGCCAGGCTTTCTTACAGCCGCATCATCGACATTTCTCAGCCGGTCACTTCACGCACGGCCTGCTTTCCCGGCGATACACCCTTCTCCAAGTCGGTGACTTTGACCTACGAAGATTCACAGGTTATCAATCTCACCGCCCTGACCATGAGCCCCCATGTAGGCAGCCATGCCGATGCGCCCGTGCATATCAAAGGCAGCTTTGAGGACTCTCAGACGGTAAGAGCCGGCAGCCTCGATCTAAAAGCCTTTCTGGGAGAAGTTTATGTCATCGATATCTCCGACACCAGAGAAGCCATAGACAAACAGGTGAGGGACCGTCTCTTGTCGCTGGCCGGCAAATTCGAACGGGTGCTTTTCAAAACGCTCAAGCACATCGATTATGATACCTTTGCCGAAAGTTACTCTTACTTGAGCACCGACTGTGCCACCATCCTTGGTGAGAACGGTTTTCGTCTGGTCGGTCTCGATACACCGTCTGTAGATCACATCAAGGCGAAAGAACTCAGCACCCACCATGTGCTCGATCACTTTGGTCTTGTCTGGCTGGAGAATCTGGATCTCACCCAGGTGGAAGAGGGTGCCTACCAACTTATAGCCCTGCCCTTGAAGTTTATGGAGCTGGAAGCTTCACCTTTGCGAGCGGTTCTACTTAAATAGGATGAAATAAAACTCTTGGAAAAGAAAGCCACTTCCCTGATTGGCGTAGTACATGTACCGGCTCTGCCGGGTGCCGCCGACTACGGCTCCATGCAAGACATCATCAAACGCTCCCTGAAAGATGCGGAAAGCTATCTGAAAGGCGGCGCCGACGCACTCTTACTCGAAAACATGCATGACGTGCCCTACTTGAGGGGTTATGTAGAATCAGAAACCGTAGCAGCCATGTCGGCGGTGGCCTACGCCGTGCGGCAGAAATTCAGAGTGGAAACCGGAGTGCAACTACTGGCGGGTGCCAACCTGGAAGCCCTGGCCGTAGCTGTAGCAGCCGATCTTGATTTCATTCGCGTGGAAGGTTTCGTCTTTGCCCATGTGGGTGATGAAGGCCTGCACCAGGCTTCCGCTCCCTCCTTGATTCGCAAGCGCGCCGCCCTGGCTGCCAAGAATATAAAAATATATGCCGACATTAAGAAGAAACATTCATCCCATGCCATCACAAGCGACCTCAGCCTGACGGAAACAGCTCATGCCGCAGAGTTCTTCCAGGCCGACGGCATTATCGTCACTGGTCTGCGCACCGGTGCCGCACCGCCGGCAGAGGCGGTGCAAGAGGCAATCGCGGCGGTAAATATTCCAGTCCTAATTGGTTCCGGCGTCACACCGCAAAACATGGACCTCTATAGCAACGCCGACGCCGTTATCGTCGGTAGCTATGCCAAGTACAACGGCAACTGGAGAGAAGCGGTGGACCCGGAGAGGGTGAAAGAACTCTCCGGGTCCATCAGAGCCGCTCTCAAATGAGAACTGCCGCTCTTCTGACAGCCTGGCTCTGTACCTGTCAGATCTCGGTCTGGGCCGGGGAAAAGAATGCCATGGAGCAGGCCGTTCATGAATACAATAATGGGCTCTTCATGCGCGCCAGAAACAGGCTGGAAGGAATTCTCAAAAAAGCACCACAAGATGCAAGCGCACACTATCTGCTCGCCTGTATCTTAGTAAAACAAAAACACAATGATCTGGCCAGGGCACACTTTAAATACTGCCTGCAAATTTGCCCGAAGGAGAAAAATCGAGAACTCTGCGAAAAGGCCTTAACCGCCATCAAAGAATTGGATAAGTCGACGACCACGGTCTGGCCTTCTCCCGGCGTCAGGCCAGGGCCGGAGCAAGAAGACCACGGACCGGCCCTGGAAGCGGAAGGTGTAAGACTGAGAGGGGAAGCGGAAGGGCAAATAGCAGTTAAGAAAAAAATTCTCAGTGACAAAATTGCCGACTTGCTGGAGCAAGAGAAGCAAGCCCTGGCACCGCTTGCTCCGGTAAGAAGAAGACATGGCGGTCGCTATGTAGACCAGGAAGCAGTGGATTCGATCAAAAAAGACTTTAGCGAAAGACGGCGCGCCCTGGAAGTACAGTTCGAGAAGGATGCAGACCTTATCAGACAGTCCTTCGAAAGGCGCCTGAAAGGCTATGAAGAGGCACTGAAAGCCAAATAATTAAAAGCTCTTGCGCCGGGCCAGATCTTTGAAGCGATCAACGGTACCGCCACCACCACTGGAGACCGAGGCAGCGCCGCTTGAACTGCTGGAAGAGGCTATAGCCGGTTTGGGTTTGCGCACCTTCTTGATTGGTTTGACCGTGGTGTGGGTGGCAGCCGTCTTCACATCCGGTTTACCGACATTGACAGGCGGGGTACTCACAGAAGTAACAGGGTCGGATTTGACCGGCGGACTGGGCACTACCGGTGGTGCGACTACCGGAGCAGTAACGCTGGCTGTGGGAGCGGTGGTATTGGCCGGCGGCACAGTCGGCACCTTCTGCACCGGAGCAGTAGTGGTGGTAGCAGTGTTGACAGGTGGTTTGACCGTCGGTGTAACGGCAGTGTCCTTCTTACCAAGCATCATGAACCCGCCCACACCGACAACCGCGAGCACCAGGGCAGCTACGGCCCCTAAGACAAGAGGCGATACTTTTCGCTCTTTCTTTTCTTCACCCTCCCCGGGCATGGAAGGAAAGTCGGTGCGGAGCACCTGACTCTTGCCGGGCTTGGGAATGGCGGTGTCCAGATCACGGCAAAGTTCGGCCATACTCTGGTGACGGTTGGCCGGATCTTTGGCCATGGCCTTCCAGATTACCGCCTCCAGACGCTCCGGTATGTAGAGGTCCGGGCGTATTTCCGTAAAGCGGGGCGGCATGTCGGTAATGTGCTTACTCATGGTTTCAACCATGGTTTTACCAATCAGGGGCAGCCGACCGGTGAGGGTCTCGTAAATGACAATGCCCATTGAGTAGATATCGGATCTGACATCCAGTTCCAGACCCTGACATTGCTCAGGGCTCATATAAACAGGGCTGCCGCATACCTCTCCCATCTGGGTGAGGCGCTGTTGTTCGCCGCCGGCACCGATAAGCTGAGCCACACCGAAGTCGACTATCTTGACGAAGTCTTTCTCGTCTTCATACTCGATGAGCATGATATTGCTGGGCTTCAAGTCTCGGTGAATGACACCGGCCCGGTGAGCATGATCGAGAGCATCAGTGGCCTGGGTAAGAATCTTGATGCTGCGTTCCACTGAAACCTGTCCGTCTTGCTTGATCAGGTCGGCCAGGGAGATGCCCTGCAAATAATCCATGACGATGAAAGGTTGTCCGGACTGGGGTGTAATCCCGAAGTCGTAGACAGTGATCACATGCGGATGATTCATACGGCAGGAGGCTTTGCCTTCCCGCAAGAAACGTTGCACCGACTGAGAATCGGCAATATGCTGAGACTGCAACATCTTGATGGCGACGGTGCGCTCCATCAAGACCTGGCGTCCTTTATAGACGACACCCATGCCGCCGTGACCGATAACATCGATAATGTCGTACTTGCCCATCAGGCAAGTACCGATCATAGGATCTCTGGCCAGTGCAACAAGAGCCGCCCCGTCATGGGGGCAGGCTTTGACGACGCCTGTGAACTGTCTGTTGCATTCCAGGCAGATCTTTTGATCTAGACCATCATGAAGATTTCCGGCGTGCACTTGATCCCTTCGATTTACTTGCAAAAAGTTGACTGACTAAAATTGTATTGTGGAACTTGCGCCAATTTGAGTTTCGGGGGAGAAAAGGCGGCGATATTTGAAAAAAGCCCACCTTAACTCATACTAATGTACCCCATACTATCTCTATCTAACCAATTTCGCCAACTGAAGATAGCACCCCTGCCTCCACCCTGGTAATTTGAGCACCAACAAGCCAGTCCGGACGGAAGCCATCCAGATGGGTAGTGGTAATTAATGTTTGCATGTCAGCCTTGACAAGCTCCATAAGCATTCCCTGCCTGGATAAATCCAACTCGGCCAGCACATCGTCCAGAAGAAGCAGTGGCGGCTCGCTCAAAGCTTCTTCCACGAGCTTGAGTTCGGCCAGTTTGAGAGCCAGCACAAGAGACCGTTGCTGGCCCTGGCTGGCGAAGGCATGGGCGGCAAAGTCATTGATGGCAAAGACGATATCGTCTCGATGAGGGCCGGTGAGAGTTTGTTTGCGCACCACTTCCTCGGCGCGCCTGTCCTTCAAATTCAAATAAATTCGCTTGGCCAGGTCCTCTTCTTTCATAGCCAGCAGTTCAGCCAGACTCAGATTGGCATCCTGCTCCCCGTCTTCTTCCACATCTCTTTGCTTGACCCTGAACAGATAGACGGCAGAAAGCCGCTCCTTCAATCCGGAAACCCTGGTCAAATTAGCTTCGGCCTGGGGCAAGAGTTTCTCCAGAACGGCGGCACGCGCCTTCACGAGGCGAGCGCCGACCCGAGCCAGTTGGATATCCCAGACTTTGATTTCTTCTTCATCCGGGGCCTGTCCTCTTTCAAAACAAAGACGCAGCAGCTTGTTTCTTTGCTGCACTATCTTTTCGTACTGGCTGACCACTTCCGCAAAACCGGGGCGGAGCTTGACCAGCACCTGATCCAGCCAGTCACGCCGCTCCTTTGGTCCGCCCCGTACCAGGGCCAAATCCCGGGTGCTGAAGCTGACGGCGGTAAGACGACTCAAGCCGCCCAGTTCGGAACGGCTTACCTTCATGCCGTTCACCTTCAAGACCCTGCTCAGGCGTGGCTTCAAGGAGAGTATCAAGGAGACTGTCTCCTCGATACCCTGGCAGACATAGGTGATTTCAATGAGGGTGCTCTCGGCGCCGGCGAGAATGAGATCTCGGTCGGAAGTGGCACGGCCGCTCTTGATATTACAGAGTAGCTCGATGGCTTCCAGAAGATTGGTCTTTCCCTGGGCATTGTCGCCGATGAGCAGATTGCGCACCGGATGCAAGGAAAGACTGGCATCCTGGTAGTTTCTGAAATTCTTGACAGTAAGCCGGGAGACAAACACAGTCTAAATCAGACAGGGCAAGCTGTTCTTAGCCATACTGCAATCCTCGCCGATCTGGGCTTTGAGGGCGTCAAGATTGTCGAATTTGCGCTCATCACGCAAATGCTTGTGGAACTCCAGCTTCATCGGCTTGTCATAAAGATCGCCGTCGAAATCGAGCAGGTGCGCCTCCACGGTCAAAATCGGCTCCGTGGTGCCCATGGAAATTTTCAATTCGGGATTTTTAAAGGTAGGACGCACGCCTATGTTGATTACACACAAACGTTTTTCACCGGGCTCATCCAGGACCTGGGCAAAGCCGGCGTAAACACCGCAGGGGGGCACTAACTGATTAAAGGCATGCTGCACATTGGCGGTAGGAAAGCCGAGAGTTCTGCCCCGCATATCGCCTCTGACAACGGTGCCTCTCAGACTGAACGGGCGGGAAAGCAAGCGGGCAGCCAGATCCAGGTTCTTGCCGATGACCAGATCACGGATGCGGCTGCTGGACACCTCCAGACCATCAACATAGACCATGTCGGCGGCATGGACCACAAAGTCTTTTTCTTTGCCTATGCGCTCAAGCAGCTTGGCATCGCCTTCCCGGTCCCGTCCGAAATGATGGTTATGCCCCACGGAAATGGACCTGGCGCCCAGACATTCCACCAGCATAGTCTCCACATACTCGCTGGGAGAAAGGCGGCAGAGTTCTTCCGAGAAGGTGAGCACCAGCGCAAAATCCACTCCCATCTGGTCGAATAAACTCAATCTTTCCTCAATGACAGAAAGCAGGAGGGGTGCCTGGCCTCTGGTCAGTCCCCGGGGATGATCCTTAAAAGTGACCACGCCGGAGCGGGCCTTCAGTCGGGAAGCCTCACTGACAGCCCGGGATATCACCACCTGGTGACCAGGATGAACTCCGTCAAAAAATCCCAGAGCAATGGCGGAACGGTCAATCAATCCAGGCTGGGGCTCGTAGAAAACTTCCAAGATATCCTCGTAATACTTCATGGGGGAAAGATCCCCTTGGTCTTTACAAATTCAAAGGGCGGACCCTCTGAATCATAACTGGGATTTTAGCCCCTAACCCCCCTTCTCGTCACTGTAAAAACGGCGTGAGATAGGCTTCTGTGCTAAAATTTGCCTGTTAAGAGGAGTCCTATCTAACAGGGACTGAAATTACCTCCACGGCGGATATTCAGAAGATATCCCCCGACGGGCATTTTTCCCTGTCAGGACAAATTTAGCCTCAGCTTAAACACAGTTACATTTCAGGTTTACGGGATCTCGATAAATGGCGAAGAAAGATCAGGGGACAGTGGCATCTTTGGAAGAACAAGAAAACAATCCAGACGGGAAGCCAGCCGAGCTGGAGACAAATGAAACGGATAACTCCGTACAGGGCAGCTACGATGCCTCCTCCATCGATGTCCTTGAGGGTCTGGAAGCTGTAAGAGTAAGACCCGGTATGTACATCGGTACAACCGGTCCCAGAGGTCTCCATCATATGGTCTGGGAAATCGTCGACAACGCTGTTGACGAAGCTCTGGCAGGACATTGCACCCGCATCGAAGTCACCGTCAATGCCGATGAATCCTGTACCGTTCTTGACAATGGTCGAGGTATCCCCACCGATATCGTAGAAAAGACAGGCAAGAGCGCCGTCGAAACGGTATTCACCGTGCTGCACGCCGGCGGCAAATTCGGCGGCGGCGGCTACAAAGTGTCCGGCGGTTTGCACGGCGTCGGCGCCTCCGTAGTGAACGCTCTCTCGGAGCGCCTGCAAGTGGAAGTTTTCAGAAACGGCCGGGTGCACGAGCAGGTCTATTTGCGTGGTGTCGCCGATGGTGACCTGAAAGTGCTGGGCGAGACCGACAGCAAAGGTACCAAGGTCACGTTCTGGCCCGACGATGAAATCTTCCATGACTTCAACGAAGACAACGAGCGCCTGAAGATTTATTTCGAATGGGACGTTCTAGCCACTCGTCTGAGGGAAATGGCCTTCCTTAACAAAGGACTTTGTATAGTCCTCACCGATAACCGTCCCGGCAAGGGCGACGGTAAAACCGAGACCTATCACTATGCAGGCGGTATAGCCAGCTATGTGGAATACCTGAACGAGACCCGGGACGTGCTCCACAAGCCGCCAATTTACTTCGAGCAGAAGGCCGATGAAGTAACGGTGGAGTGTTCACTGCAATGGACCGCCCAGTATTCGGAATCCGTATATAGCTTCGTCAACAACATCAACACCCATGACGGCGGCACCCACCTGACCGGCTTCAGAAACGCCCTCACCCGCATCATCAATGACTACGCCCGCAAGAACAATCTCCTGAAAGAGAATGACTCCAACTTCACCGGTGATGACGTAAGAGAAGGTCTGACAGCCATAGTCTCGGTGAAAGTACCGGATCCACAGTTTGAAGGACAGACGAAAGAGCGCCTCGGTAATAGAGAAGTGCAGGGTGTGGTGCAGGGTGTCACCGCCGAGCGGCTATCCGACTGGCTCGAACTCAACCCCAAACAGTCGAAAGACATCATCAACAAAGTCCTGCAATCCAAAAACGCCCGAGAAGCAGCTCAGAAAGCCAAGCAAAACGTACGGCGGCAATCGGCTCTCTCCGGCGGAGGTCTGCCGGGCAAACTGGCCGATTGCTCCGACAAAGATCCGGAAAAATGCGAAGTGTATCTGGTGGAAGGTGACTCCGCCGGCGGCTCCGCCAAGCAAGGACGAGATAGAAGTTTCCAGGCCATTCTGCCCCTGAGAGGAAAAATCCTCAACGTGGAGAGGGTGCAGCCCAGCCGTATTTACGACAACGCCGAAGTGCAGGCCATGATCCAGGCCATCGGTCTGGTGGTGAAGGAAGGCGAAGAAGAGGGCGGCGGCAAAACAGCCGGTCTCTTGCGCCCCAATGCTGAAAATCTGGATATGAGTAAACTCCGCTATCACAAGATTATCATCATGACCGACGCCGACGTAGACGGCAGCCACATCCGCACCTTACTTCTCACCTTCTTCTTCCGCTATGCCAGACCGCTGGTGGAAAAAGGCTATGTGTACATCGCCCAGCCGCCCCTCTACAAAGTGGAGAAAGGCAAACGGGTAGAGTACTGCTATAACGAGCATAAACTGGAAGCCCTCCTGGCTGAAATGGGCGATAAAGCCACTGTGCAGCGCTTTAAGGGACTGGGTGAAATGATGCCCCAGCAGCTCTGGGATACAACCATGAATCCCGCCACCCGCACCTTGAAGCGAGTGAACGTGGCCGACGCCTCCGAAGCCGATCACTGGTTCGACCTGCTCATGGGAGAAGTGGTAGGACCGCGCCGCCAGTATATTGAGGAAAATGCTCACAGAAGCACCCTCGACGTTTAAGAGCATGCCCAAAAGCCAGACGGTAAACGTAGCCAATATCATCACAGTATCGAGGGTGGTGCTGGCACTTGCCACTCTCGCCTTGCTCTTTTTCAAGACAGTCGACGATACCCTGCTCTGGACTGCATTTGCTCTGACCGTCCTGGTCATTTGGGCCGACGGTCTGGACGGCTATTTTGCCCGCAAGCTCAATCAATCGTCTAAATTCGGTGCCATATTGGACATTGCCGGAGACCGCTGCGTGGAGATGGCTTACTGGATAGTCTTTGCCACCCTGGGCTGGATTCCGGTCTGGGTGCCGCTTCTCTACCTGGTCAGGGGAACCTTCGTAGATGCCGTGCGCAGCCAGGCCAGTGAACAGGGTTATACCGCCTTTGGTGCTAAAACCATGATGCAGTCCGGTCTGGGAAAATTTCTAGTGGCTTCTAACTTCAGCCGCTTCACCTATGCCGTAGTAAAAGCCCTGGCTTTCTGTATGGTCATAGCAGCCCAGACAAAAGCGCTCCACCAGGAGCTCTACATTGGTCTGGCCAGTTGGCTCGTCTATATCTCGGCAGCCTTCTGCCTGGTGCGAGGCTTACCGGTGCTCTTCGAATGCGGACACTTGTTTAGGTCTGGGTCTGGGTCTAGCAGCGACCTCAAAAACTAGTTGGCTTAAGGCCAGGGATTCTCCACCTGCCCTTGATTTGGATTTCCGCCGTTCTTGCCGGTGGGATTCTGGTAGCCGCCCGACCAGGGAGTCTCCTTGGAATCAAGACTCTGAACACCAAGCTCCGACTCCAAAGTCTTGATTGCATACTTCGTGTTCACAATCTTGTACTGACGGTTTACCTCCATGATCTCCATGGGCTGATACATACAACGATGACCATCACCCAGGGCTCGCTTGGCGAAGACTTTTAAACGTTCCCACCACTGCGCATCAGCCTCAAAGCCGCGCATCTGGGCCCTCAAGTTATACAACTGCACCTTGCGAGGATCCGGGTCGCGCAACGGCTGTATACCGGGCGGCAAATCATAGGGAGTGGAAGCCTGATTGGAGTAATAACCGGGCTTGTAATGAGAGTCTGAAATCAAATACATGAGGTGCTTGATCAAATTGCATGTGGCAGTCTCGGTAGACTGAGAAAGACCCCGCGCCCTCTCCGCCGGGACCTCCTTTTCGGCCAGTTTCAAGGCCGTCATCCAGTATTGACGCGCCTTTTCATATTCACCTTTGTGATAGTAATAGGAACCGCCCTGATCATAGGTCGGGAAAGTAATCGAACCCTTGCGTGCCTTAGGCATGAGAGCCGAAATCTGCTCGATACTTTTGCCGGGATAACTCTTGCCGCCTTTCTTCTCGTAGTCGCCCTTGTCTTTGGCGCAAGCGCCGCCGGACGTCATCAAGGCAAGCGGCAGAAGCAGTGAAAAGGCAATAGTGGAATGCAGGAGCCTGGAAGCAAAGGTGGGAAATTGATAATTCATCGAAAAGTTCTCCTCAGGCGACGCCCTCTCAAGTACATATTTAAGCACTTTCCCGCCCAAGCGTTTCTGTGGGGACGAAAAAACCGGGAGCGCCAGCATAAGTTTACTAAATAAGCCTTATACAGTGTTCCATCGCTCTCGGGAAGCACCGGTTCAGTGAAGGTAACGCCCAGAGAAGAAGGTTTTCACAATTGAATCAGTGCCATGCCAGACTTTCGCCATGGCTGTCATCAAGAAGCAAGGAGAGCCTGGCCGCGCACGACCGGGAAATGGCTACGGATCTGGAGAAGAAGGTAGGGCAGTAGCCTTGAGCTGCTCTTTGCAAACCTTGAAGACCCGCTCAGCCGAAAGGTCAGTCAGACAGGGGCGGTTGTCGCAAGTCTTCTTATAATGGCAGGGCCGACAGGCTAAACTCTCATCAAAGACGGAGCGGTGCTTACTGCCGTAAGGACCCCAACGCACCGGATCCGTAGGACCAAAGAGGGTTACCGTCGGCACTCCGGCACTGGCTGCCAAATGGGAAGGACCGGAGTCCACGCAAACAGCCAGATCCATAAAGGTATAAAGAGCCATACTCTCCCGCAAGCTGAGCCGTCCGGCCAAATTGAGGCAGGGCACTGCCGCAAGAGCCGTCAACTCCTCGTAGAGAGGAATGTCCTGCTTATCTCCGCTAAACACGGGCTTCAAAGCCAATTCTTCCCAGAGCCTGCGGATAAGAAGAGCCCAGGAAGCCAGGGGATACATTTTGTCCGGATGGGCGGCGGCGGCATGTATGAGGACCCGTCTTCCCGGCTCCAGTACTTCCGGCACCAGTTCCTTCACCCGGGTCAGTTCCGCCCCACTGGGGAAACTCTCCAGTTCTTTGCTGCCCACAGGAATCTGCAAGACCTTTAAATTGGTTAGCAGCGATTCGACTTCATGAATGCCCGTATCAAAGGGCACCTTATGGGTAAGCAAGAAATGCCCGTCGCCCCGGTAACCAACCCTGAGCCGCGCACCGCTCAAGAAAGCAAGCAAAGCACTGCTGAAGGAGCGCTTCAAAACAAATACCATGTCGTATTTACGCTTGCGTAAGGACAGGGCATAAGAGAGCAAACTGCGAGGCTTACCTTCGCCCCGGTCGTACTTATGAAAGCGCGTGGTATCAAAGGGCAACAGTTCATTGACATAGGGGCAGTTCTGAAGCACTTCCCCGCTTTTAGGACCGACCAGCACGTCGATTACAGCCTGGGGATAAGCTTCTCTCAAGTTACGCAAGAACGGCACCGTGAGAATGGTATCACCGATGAAACGGTAGCGAATAACAAGAATTCTCTCAGCGACAGGCATATTCTTCGACTTCACGCTTTGATCCTCGTAAGGAAAGCCGGCTCCGCCTCTTCATGCCAGACTGTGGTCTGACGCAGCGCATAAATCTTACTGCGTACCCTGGATAACTGCTGCCTCCGCATTTCATCACCGGTATAGAGCAAGCGCACTAAATCCTTTTCGGTTGTAATGACACCATCCACGCTACCAGACTCCAGAGCCGCGCTCAGTTGCCTGATGTCCCTTTCGGAAAACCAACTATGGTCAGGTCTGGTCATCACCTCCACCACGTCCAAAGCCAACTGCCTGAGGGAAGCCTGAAAGCTCTCCGGTCTGGCGATGGCGCTTAGAGCCAGCCAGCGCTTGCCGGAAAGCTCGGAGGGCGGCAAACTGCGCCCGAGATCCGGGGCATTGACGACGCAGTCTATAAGGAAGCTGACCGTGCTCATTTCCGCCTCAGGATTATAGCTTCGCAAGGTCTTGAGCAAGCCCTCGAGATAAGCCGGATCTGGAACCTCAGGCACCTTGGTGACCACAATATGACTGGCCCGGCTCAAGGCGGAAAAGGGCTCTCGCAGCCTACCGGCCGGCAAGAGTTTAGCTGTTCCGGGGTCATCGTTGTAATCCCAGAGCACCAGATCCATATCGCGTTCCATAGGCAGGTGCTGAAAGCCGTCATCGAGAATCAAAACCTCGGCTCCGTATTTTTGTATGGCCAGAGCCTGGGTTTGCACCCGGCTGGCTCCCACAATCACGCAGGCGGCCGGCACGGCAGTAGCGATCAAGTAAGGCTCATCCCCACTTTCTTCCACACTGCAAAGGGGTTTACCGCTACCATCTGACACCACCACATACGGTGCCTTACTGCGGCGCCCATAGCCCCGTGAAAGAACGGCCACCTTCAAGCCTCGCCTGCTCAGCCTGGCGGCTATATCAATAACCACCGGCGATTTACCGGTGCCGCCCACGGTCAGGTTGCCCACACTGACAACGAAAGCATCAGCCTTCTTTCTACTTTTAATGCCAAGACTGTAACTGAGCAGGCGCGCATAAGCCCCCAGACCATAGAGCCCGGCCAGGGGGTCAAGCAAGGCCTGTACCGCCGTCGTCATTAGTTCAAACCCGAAAGCTCATGGGAGGGGTTGTTTTTCGAAAGAGTCGCTTCCAGCATATGCATGGCCTTGCCTACGGCCCCCTGACTGGCGATAAGAATGCCGCGCCCCCGCTCGCCGCGGCTGAGCCGCTCGCTTTCATCGGAGAGCAAGAGAGAAAGGGCCGGAGTGAGAGCTTCGCCGCTGCTCACCATGGTCAAAGCGCCGGCCTGACTGAGAGCCTGAGCCACATCCCGAGTCTTCTCGATGTGGGGTCCCACCACCACGGGCACACCGTAGGCATAGGGTTCCATAATGTTGTGCCCGCCGATGGGAGCCAGTGTGCCTCCCACAAAAGCAATATCGGCAAGACTATAGAAGTCGAAAAGTTTGCCGATGGCATCGAGCAGATAGACCTGCTTGCTCACTGCCAGGTCAGGCAGAAAGCCTTCCTGCTTCGAGTAGCGGCGCACCACAAATCCGGCTTCCTCAATCAGCCTGGCCACATGTTGAAAGCGCTCGGGATGCCTGGGCACCAGAATCAGGTGAAACTCACGCTTTTTACCGTGTTCCGTCAGGTAACTGAGAAAGGCTGCTTCTTCCCCCTCATGGGTTGAACCTGCCACCACTACCGGTGCGGTACCGGCACCTATATTCACTAAGGCTCTCAAGGCCGCCCTCGTCTCTTCCGAAGGCGGTGTCAGCCCGTCGAACTTGAGATTACCAAGCACAGTGATCTTGGCCTCTTGCCCGGCAATGGCCCGGTACCGTTCAGCCTCTTCCAGCGATTGCACGCCGATATTGTCAAAGCGCCTCAGTACCGGACCGAAGAAAGCGCTGAAACGCTTATAACCTTTGAATGAGCGCGGCGAAATACGGCCGTTCACCACAGTCAACATGATGCCCCGTTTCTTGCACTCATAGGTAAACCCCGGCCAGATTTCAGTTTCGGTTATGGCCACCAGACTGGGTGAAAGGGCGTCCAGCCAGGCCTTGTTGGAGAAAGGCAGATCATAGGGGAAATAGAAAACCTCGGCCAGATCCCGGCATTTTTCCCTGGCCAGTGCCTGCCCAGTGCCAGTGGTGGTTGAGACTACAAGCTCGGCAGCGGGATGTTCCTTCTTAAATGCCTTGATGAGAGGGAAAACAGCATTAAACTCTCCCACGGAAACAGCGTGAAACCAGAGACAACCAGCCAGTTGACGCTGTTTGCTTTTGATGCGCCCGGGAATGATGCCTAACTTCTCGCTGAAACCGGCCCTGGCCTTTTTCTTGAAAAGCAAGAGAGGCAAAGCCAGAAGCAAGAGCAAGGCAAAACAAAAATAGTAGCTAAAGGTAACCGCCGTAGCCCCTCCGGAAACACTGCCATGCCTTTTAGAAACTTTTCTGGAAACTTTTTTCAAATCGCTGGAGGATATGCCCATAATGGTCCGGAAGTCCTGTTTTAACCGCTGCCCTTAGCAAAGCAAGCACTAAGTATAAACCCCTAGACCAGATCCAAGGCGTCCACATCCACCGCCAGATTTACCTCCGGTCCGAAGCGCCGGTGGCGCAAATAGTCCAGGAGAAGCCTTTGCAGCCGTTCGGACCGATTCTTGATGATCAAATGGTAACGGTAGCGTCCCTTAATCCTTTCTATCAGACAAGGGGCCGGTCCAAGCATTTTCACCTGCCCTTCCTCATCCTCATCTTCCAGAAGGCGGCTTAATTCCTCAGCCAGGATTTCAATTACCGACTCAACCAAAAGCAGATCTTCACCGGAGACAAGTAACCGGGTCAGCCGCGCAAAGGGGGGATAATCAAAAAGTCTGCGGCTTTCCAGCTCGGGCTGGAAGAAGCCGTGATAATCGTGATGGGCGGCTAATTTCAGCACTGGTAATTCCGGTGTATAGGTCTGCAAAATAACCGAACCGGGACGGTCCCCACGTCCGGCCCGCCCCGCTACCTGGGTCAGTAGCTGAAAACCTCGCTCCACCGAGCGATAATCCGGCAAGTTGAAAGCGGCATCGGCAAGCAAAACCCCCACCAGTGTCACGCCAGGAATATCCAGTCCTTTGGCCACCATCTGGGTGCCGATTAGTACATCCGCTTCCCCGGCGCTGAACTTGGCCAATACTGCTTCATAGGCACCCTTCTTCCTGGCGATGTCCGAATCGAGGCGCACCACCCGGGCGGTGGGATGCAGGGCCAGCACCTCCAACTCCACTTTCTGGGTGCCGACCCCGGCCACCTTGAGAAAAGGACTGCCGCAGGATGGACAGTCAGGCTTGAGTGGCTGCCTGAAACCACAGTGATGGCAGGCGAGATAACCACCGCCCTTGAGTAAAGAAGGACCGGCATCGATGTCCTCTGCTTCCGCCAGAAGACTCAAATCACCAGGCTCCTCCGCCGCTCCCAAAAGAGGCGGCGCCGGCGTCTTTTTCTGCCTCCCTTGAAAGGAATGCATCACAAGAGAGACGCTGCAATTCTTACAGCGACAGACATTGCCGCAGGCCTGGCAAAAAATATGACTGGCAAAGCCGCGTCTATTAATTAGCAGCACCACCTGCTCTGCTTTTTCAAGACGGTCTTTCAGGGCTGCTTTCAAAGCATTGGAAAAGATGCCCTTCTCAACCGGTCCCAGATCCTTGTTGCGCATATCCACTATCTTCACTTCCGGCATGACCGGCTGGAAGACGCGGTTGACCATGGTCAGCAAGCGATCACCGGCGCGCGCTCTCTCGAAACTGCCCAGATCAGGGGTGGCACTACCCAGTAGAACCATGGCACCGGCGCGTCTGGCTTTCTCCAGCGCCAGATCCCGGGCATTGTAGCGAGGGGCCGGGCTGCTCTGTTTGTAACTGGCGTCGTGCTCTTCATCAAGCACTATAAGACCCAGATCAGGCATATTGGCCAGGACGGCCGAGCGAGCGCCCAGTAAGACTTTTACACTGCCGGCCCGCAGTCTACGCCAGGTATCGTACCGCTCCCCGGCCGAAACGGCACTGTGCCAGACCGAAACCAGATCGCCGAAGCGAGCCCGCAGCCGCCCCGAGAGTTGGGGCGTCAGGGCAATCTCAGGGACAAGGAAAAGGGCGGTGCGATTTTCGGCCAGGCAGGCCGATATTAGGCGGAGATAGACCTCGGTTTTGCCGGAGCCGGTCACTCCGTGCAAGAGCCAGGGCTCCTCGCAGTGGGCAAAAGGGGCCTGCGGAGCAAGGGTCCCTTCCAGGGCCCGGGATAAAACTGCGAAAACCTGCTCCTGCTCGGCAGTGAGAACAGGCGGCTGCCGGTGTTTATCGACTAGTGCCGCCGGCAGTTGTCCCAGACTCTCACGCACCACTTCCTGCCTGGTCAAGACCAACTGCCCTTCCTGCACCATCTTCTCAATGGTAGAGCGGGTGGCGCCGCTCTTCTCAAGAAAGGCCGGCAAGGTACAAGAGGACAGTTCATCGAGGAGAGCTTTTACTTCCTTCTGCCTGGAGGTGCGCCCGGGAACCTCTCCCGGTGTGAGGACAGCCACGGTCTTTACAGAACTGCCCCCTTCCTCTTCCTCTTTGATTTCGGTAACGCCGCGGGCGCAAAGTTCCTTCAAGGCCTTATGAAAATCAGCCACCGTAAGCTTCGGCTTGAGACTGCGACCGGCGCCCTCAAATTTCTGCCTCAAGGTGGAGAGGCTGAGCATCCCCCGGGAAGATGCTTTGAGCAGTTGCAAAATCAGACTTTCAGAGGGAGTGGTCAAACACAACTGTTGACCGCCCTTCAGACAAACGCTGCGTTTGACCTTGCTGACCAGACAGGAGGGCACCGCCGCTGCCACCACATCCTGCAAACTGGCGCAATACCGATCGGCTATGTAAGCCAGAAATTCAATATAAGCCTGGTCAAAAAGCGGCAGCGGGTCCACCACTTCGAAAATGTCCTTGACCTTGAAGGTGAGAGCCTCTTCTTCGATATCCTGGAAGGAAACCACATAGCCGGCCACCATCTGCCTGGGTCCGAAAGGCACAAGCACCTGCGCACCGACGAAGACACCATCTTCCAGATGTTCGGGAATGCCGTAGGTAAAGAGACGATCCTTGAGCCCCTGGACCTGTATATCCAGAAGCACCTGTGCGTATGTTCTGAGCCCTGCCATAGACCTCAGTATAGCGTCAGGCCCCGATCACGTATTTCTTCCAGTTGTATTCGCCTGAATAGGAGTGTTTGGAAATTTCAAACAAGACATGGGAGAGGGGACGCCGCGGTGTAGTGCCCAGAGGCATACCCGCTTCCTTGGGAGTGCGGTCGCCTTTCTTGACATTACACTTGAGACAGGCTGCCACAACGTTATCCCAGGCATCCAGACCGCCTCTGGAGCGGGGGATGATATGGTCGATGGTTAGATCATGGCGCTTGTCACCGCAATACTGGCAAGTGTAGTTATCTCGGTGCAGGATGTTTCGCCTCGACAGGCTGATCTCTTTATAGGGAATCTTCACGTAGGAACGCAGGCGTATCACCGTGGGCAGGGGCGTATCGCTGTAGATATACCGCCCATTGTCTTCAATGGGTTCAGCCTTGCCCTTCATAAGCAGCACTACGGCCCGGCGCCAGGTGCAGATATTGAGCGGCTCGTAGCTTGCATTCAATACCAGCACTTTCGACACGATGTGAGCCTCTTACAAATTAGCAAAAGTTTACGTTGTAATATTATAACGACTAATGGTGAAAGTGTCCACAAATAGCCGATTCTCAGTCTTTAGCCATATGGCGGCCGGTGCTCCGTATATCCGCCAACCGGGTTGAAATCGGCTCACGGCAGCGCCTTTCAACCCGGAAGAGCCCGGCGAAGTGAGGCAAATTGCATTGTTAAGCGAACCGTTAAGCTTCGCCCTTCCCGAATTGCAACGGTATAGCTCTTAGTGTTACTTTTGACCATCTATGAGCGCGACTGGGCCCACGGAAGACCCAGGAGCATTTTTGGCTTTGCAAAGCCGCTCATAATGAAGGCTTCCGACATACCTACCGGCTCACACACATTCAAAGGAGTATTTAGCCTTGCCAGTAGCATCGATGAGACAACTTTTGGAAGCGGGCGTCCACTTTGGTCACCAAACGCGCCGCTGGAATCCCAAGATGAGACCATACATCTATGGGGAACGTAACGGTATTTACATCATCGACCTCGAGCAGACCACTCGCGCTCTCGATCGGGCTTGTGAGTTTGTCAGAAAGGCAGCCTCCGAGAAGAAGAACATCATTTTCGTCGGCACCAAAAAGCAGGCGGCTGAAATAGTAGAAGAAGAAGCCAAACGCTGCGGCGCCCACTATGTCAATCGCCGCTGGCTGGGCGGCATGCTCACTAACTTCGAAACCATCAGACTGCGTATCAACCGCCTGAAAGAGCTGGAAGAGATGAGAGACACCGGCGACTTCTATCGCCGCGGCAAGAAAGAACAGTCCATGCTCAACCGCGAACTGCTCAAACTCGAGAAGTCGCTGGGCGGCATCAAGACCATGCGCGGCAAGCCGGACATGCTCTTCATCATCGACCAGAAGCGCGAGCTTATCGCTGTTTCGGAAGCCAAGAAAATCGGCATCTCCACAGTGGGCATCATCGATACCAACTGCGATCCCGACGGCATCGATTACGTCATCCCGGGCAACGACGACTCCATTCGTTCCATCAAGCTTATAACCAGCAAGATTGCCGACTCCATTCTGGAAGGCAAACAAGGTCAGGCCTACGCCGGACCGGCTGAAGAGAAAGCGGCCTGGAAAGAACCGGAACCGCAAATGGCCTCCGTGGGCGCCGCTGCCCCCGAGTACGCCGATGCTCCCGATGCTTTCGGTGACGACGAAGCCGAAGCCTAGTCAAGGGCAACTGAGTCCCGGCTGTGGCTTCTTAAACGAGGCGCCAGCCGGGCTCTTTAGATTTTATTGCACACATAAATAACAAATACGAGGTCTTAGGAAGGAGATGAGCACAGTGGTTGAAGTTTCCGCTTCCATGGTGAAGGAACTGAGAGAGAAGTCCGGCGCAGCCATGATGGACTGCAAGAAAGCCCTGGTGGAAGCCGGCGGCGACTTCGAAAAAGCTTTTGAACTCTTGAGACAGAAGGGTGCTGCTGCGGCCGGCAAGAAAGCCTCGCGCATCACATCCGAAGGTCTTGTAGTGGGCCAGGTATCCGAGTGCGGCAAAGTGGCAGCCCTGGTGGAAGTCAATTGCGAAACCGATTTCGTGGCCAGAAACGATGAATTCCAGGCCCTCGGTAAAGAGCTGGCCGCCGTGGCTTTGAAAGAAAAGCCGACCACGGTGGAAGAACTGCTTGCCAAGCAGACCAGCAAAGGCAACACCGTTAAGGAGTTGGTCACCGAAGCCGTAGCGAAAACCGGCGAAAACATCAACGTCAAGCGCCTGCAAGTGTTCGAGAGCACAGACGGCATCACCGGTCTGTACATTCATGCTCTGGGCGGCAAAATGGGCGCTATCGTCGAGCTTTCCGCCGACAAGTGCGTAAAAGGCTGCACCGACATGCAAGGTCTGGCCAGAGAAATCGCCATGCACGTTGTCTCGGCTAAGCCCAGCTACCTCGACAGAGAAGCCGTCCCGGCCGACATGATCGAAAACGAGCGCCGCATCGAAGCCGGCAAAGCCGATCTCGCCGATAAGAAACCGGAAATGCGTGAAAAAATCGTTGCCGGTCGCGTGGATAAAATCCTTGCCGAGCGTTGCTTGACCGAGCAGCCCTTCGTGAAAGAACAGTCCACTTCCGTAGGTAAATACCTCGCCGCCAAAGGCAAAGAACTGGGCGTGGCCACCAAGCCGGTCCGCTTCGCGCTATTTATTTTGGGAGAAGGCGAAGGCGAAGCCCAGGGCGAAGAAGCTTAACCAACTTGATGAGCGTAAAGCTATAGAAGTAGGAGCCGGGAAAGAGTTATGATCTGACCCGGCTCTCGCTTTGGGTGCCAATTTCAAAAGGAAGCATGTGGAATATGTCGGAAGTCCGATTTAAGAGAATCCTCCTCAAATTAAGTGGAGAAGCGCTTACCGGAGCGCAAGGTTTTGGTATCGAGCCGGACATAATCGCCGGCATCGCCGATGAGATATCGAGCGCATACAGCCTGGGCGTACAAATAGCTATCGTTGTTGGCGGCGGTAATATCTTCCGCGGCGTCCAGGGCTCCTCCTGGGGCATGGATAAGGCGGCCGCCGACTATGTCGGTATGCTGGCCACTATTATGAATTGCTTGATTCTGCAGGAAGTACTGACCAGAAAGGGCATTCCCACCAGAGTACAAACAGCCATCGCCATGCCGGCGGTGGCTGAACCGTTCATTCGACTGAGAGCAATTCGCCACCTTGAGAAGGGACGAGTCGTTATTTTCGGCGGTGGAACCGGCAACCCCCACGTCACCACCGACACAGCCGCAGCCCTGAGGGCGGCGGAAATGAAAGCGGATGCCATCCTCATGGCTAAGAACCATGTGGACGGCGTTTACGAAGAAGATCCCAAGAAAAATCCCAATGCCAAACGCATCGACTTCATAAGCTTCGACGATATGCTGGCCAGACAATTGAAAGTCATGGACCCATCGGCAGTCTCCCTCTGCCAGCAAAACTCGATTCCCATCATCGTCTTCGATTTTGCCCGCCAGGGTTCTATCGAGCGAATCGTTCTGGGAGACAAAATCGGAACTTTAATTGGATCTGAATGCGGCACGGAAAAAGCAACAGGAGCGAGGACCTAAGAATGACCACCACCACTGAAGTAATGCAGAACGCCGACGAGCACATGAAAAAAGCTCTCGCCCGCTTGCACAAAGAGTTACAGACAGTGCGCACAGGCAGAGCCAACCCGCAGATGCTGGATCGCATCGAGGCCGACTACTACGGCACCATGACGCCTCTCAAAGGACTGGCCAACATCTCCACCCCCGACGGCAGAAGCCTGGTCATCCAACCCTATGACAAAGGCTCCCTGAAAGCCATAGAACAGGCCATCCACAAATCTGATCTGGGCGTCAATCCCAACTCCGACGGCTCCGTCATACGCATTACCTTTCCCCAGTTGACGGAAGAAAGACGCAAAGAAATGATCAAAATGGTCAACAAAATAGGCGAAGAATTCCGTGTGGCGGTGCGCAATGCCCGCAGGGACGCCGATCAAGATCTGAAGAAAATGAAAGGCGAAATTTCCGAAGACGAGATCAAACGTCAAATGGAAGCGCTGCAGAAGCTTACAGACAAACATATCAAAGAAATCGATAAGACATTACAGGACAAAGAAGCAGAACTGATGGAAGTCTAGAACTTCCCCACTTCGGAATTACTTGTACGAGGCCCATAAAAATGTGCGGAATAGTTGGTTACCTTGGTCCTTCCCAGGCCGCCCCGGTTCTATTGAACGAACTCAAATGCCTGGAGTACCGCGGTTATGATTCAGCCGGTGTGGCTGTTATTGAAGAAGGCAGATTGTGCGTCTTGAAAGCTGCCGGCAAGCTTTCCAATCTGGAAGCACTGCTCGACAACAAAAGACCCAAGGCTCGCGTAGGAATAGGTCACACCAGATGGGCTACCCACGGCATTCCCAATGACCAGAACGCCCACCCCCACACCGATGCCACAGGCACGCTGGCGGTGGTGCACAACGGCATTATCGAAAACCACGAAGAACTGAGAGAAGAGTTGAAGGGGCTCGGCTATGAATTCGCCTCCGAAACCGATACGGAAGTAATAGTGCACCTGGTCTCCCACGAATACGCCAAAGATCAAGACCTATTGCAGTCGATACTGCGGGCGGTGCAGAGACTGGCCGGTATTTTCGCCCTCGGCATCGTTTGCCAGAAACAGCCCGATCGCATATACGCCGTCAATCACCATTATTCGCTCTCAGTCGGCCTGGGCGAGAACGAAAACTTCCTCGCTTCCGACTCCATGGCCGTGCGCCAGTACACCAACCGGGTCATCAAGCTGGATCAAAGCGAGATAGCTGAAATCACGGCTTCCGGCGTCAGACTCTTTACCTTCGACGGCAAAGAAGTAAAACGCAGCCCCATCGCTCTCGATGCCAGCCCTTATGTCATCGACAAATGCGGCTACAAGCATTTCCTACTCAAGGAAATTCATGAACAGCCACTGGTACTGCGCCAGACCCTCTCCAAATATTTGCAACATCCCAACCATCCCATCGATTTGAACATCGATCACCTTTCCACCGGTCTGGGTGAATCAGCTTACGGCGTGCACCTGACCGAAGAGGAAATCAAAGGGCTGAACCGCATTTCCATTTTTGCCTGCGGTACGGCTTACCATGCCTCCATGGTTGGTAAGTTACTGCTGGAAGAACTGGTCGGTATTCCCTGCGAAGTGGAAATTGCTTCGGAGATTCGCGGGCGCAAGGTGCTGGTGAACGAAGCCACCCTGGCCATCGCCGTCAGCCAATCGGGCGAAACCGCCGACACCCTGGCCGCCCTGAAGGAAGCCAAAGCCAAAGGGGCTTACACCCTGGGCATAACCAACCGGGCTGACTCCCATCTGGCTCATATCACCCAGAACTTGATGGTCACCGAATGCGGTATTGAAGTCTCCGTCGCCGCCACAAAGACCTATCTAGCCCAGTTAGCCAGCTTCTACCTGCTGGCTATTTACCTGGCCGAAAAACGCGGCACGGTGAGCAAGGAAAGGGCCAAAGAGCTGAAGATTCAGCTCAACTCAGTGCCCACCATGATCGAACAAATTCTGGCTCGGGAAGAGCAAATACGCGACATCTCCATCCGCTACGCCGAGGCCCACGACGTGGTCTTCATCGGTCGCGGTCTCAATTTTCCCACAGCCCTGGAAGGCGCCCTCAAACTGAAAGAACTCAGCTACATCCACGCCTCCGGCTATGCCGCCGGTGAACTCAAGCATGGTCCCATTGCCGTACTCGATCAAAACGTGCCGGTGATAACAGTACTGATGCCGGGCGGCGTCTATGAAAAGACCTTATCGAACGCCCAGGAAGCCAGAGCCCGCAAAGCTAAGATGATCGCAGTGTCCGTGGACGGCGATGAACAGGCGGTGAAGACCTTCGACTCGGTACTCTTTGTGCCGCCGGTGGAAGAACTCTTCTCACCCATGACCTCGGTCATTCCCTTGCAGCTTATGTCTTACTTCATAGCCGATTATCTTGGCAAAGACGTGGACCAGCCCCGTAATCTGGCTAAGTCGGTGACTGTAGAGTAAGCAGGCGTTTAAGACAAACACAAAAGGAAGGAACTGAAACAGTTCCTTCCTTTTGTTTAGCAGCCTTGCTTTACTGCAGTTTCTTCAAATCCGGATTCTCCGGGCTGAAGGCGGCGGTCACACCGACTTTGTCTTCCTTGCGGTACTTGAGTTCATTGCGGGTTTGTTTTTGCACCACATCAAGCATCCAGATCCCCCAGGAGACCTCGTTGGCTGTGGCGCCCTGAGCGACCCCTTTGAAGACCTTGAAGGCATTGTTGTTGTAGCGATAGCCTGCTCTAGCCACGCAAGTACCAAAGGCGATCTGAGGACCGCCACGGGCGGCGTAGGAAATGAAGCTCTCGATCATCTCCCGCTTCTGCTCTTTCTTATCGCCTTCCAGGAAAGCCGCCCGGTCGCCTATGAGTTTAGCCATAACTTGATATTGTTCGGAGCGGCCGCCGTTGCCGGACAGCTTAGCGATATCGCCGACAAGCTTTTCGGTGGTTTTGCACTGCACCTCACCCAGTTCTTTCGAAAGCCTGGAAGCGGCCACTTTACCGGTCAGAGCCGCGCCGCCGTGAATGAGCACGGGAGCGGCTGTGAGGGTGGCGCCGGAAACCAGAAAGCCTATTCCGCCACCGCCTATTTCTTTGATATTGGTATGGCGAATACCGTTCAAAACTCCCAGGGCACCAGGGAAGGCACCGGTGGCACAAACCGCCAGGGTACCTATGGTGGTAATGTCTCTGGCTGAATGTTTCTTACGCGAATCTATATAGAGTTTGCTGAACTCGAGAATGGCCAGATCACGCAGGTCTTTGAGAACCTCCTCCTCGGCGTTTAAGTACTGGCCTTCACCGGAGCCGGCCGAAATCTGAGCTACTGCCGCTCTGCGCTCAGCTATCAACTTATCTATCTCATTTTTCAGTGCCACCACTCTTTCGCGCATTGACTTAGCATCAAAATGTTTGCGCTTGCCCTGATAATCGCAAATGAGGTCAGAGGCTCCCTCGGCCGCGTACATGCTACCGAGCAAACAATAAGCCACAAGGACTGTGATCACGCCCGCTTCCAGTCTTCCTCTTTTGTTGAGACCTTCACCGGGCTTCTTTTGATACTTCCAGAACTGACTCATTAGTGTAATGAATGTCGCCGGCATTGGCCACGGCACCGGCGGCAAAGTCGTAAAATTTCATGCGCCTTTGCTTCTTCCTATCGCGAGCCGTGTAATGGGTGCGAAAGTCACTGTTCAGTTTGAGTAGTTCAACTTCCTTGGCAGCAATTTGCTTATTGAGACTCTCGATGTTTTCCATGCCGGGGGCTGACAAAGACTGCGCGGAAACTCCAAAGGGAAAGACGCATTGAAGAGAGAGGGCCACGGCCAATAGGGCAGAGGACACTCTTCTGACGAAGACCAGTTTCATATTTTAGATACCTGATAAAAGTTTGACGCGATACTAAAGCTACTATCAGGACTCTTCCGCCTGCATCAATCAAGAGAGTGATGGCGTCAGGGTTTCATAGGAGGAAAGAGGAACAGTTATTGTGCTTGGAAACGAGTATTAACCTTAACCGAATTGAAAATTTTGCACTGGTGCTGCACCACAGGCAGTGCTAACTTCTGAAGTCAGTGCTGACTGTTGAAAAGAACGGACCGACCCCAGAATATTTGCAAAAGTTTTAACTCATACGCAGTAGTAGAATCCCAAGAGATCCGCTCAAGAGAAAAGTGCCCCCTTCACTCAAAGCTTACCTGAGTATTTAATGCAGGCAGTTCCGAAAACGGGCACAGGTTCCGTTATTTAAACGTTTGCGTGGGCATACTATATTTTACAGTGTCCTGCCCCAAAAATGGTGAAAATATGATTTTGCTGAAAGCCAGTTTGATTTCGTATATGGAAGCCTATGGAACAGAGGAAAAGTGCCTGGAAGCCATTTATCAGAGTAAATGGCCGCGTGGTTTTGTATGTCCGAGCTGTAAGCACAACAATGGATATCGGCTATCCAGGCGGCGGACAATGGAATGCAGTTGCTGTGGCAGGCAGACCTCGATTACAGCGGATACCATATTTGAGGACAGCCGGATTCCGCTACCATGCTGGTTCTTGGCGATATATCTGGTAGCGAATGACAAAGGTGGAGTGAGTGCGACAAGGCTCGGGAAGCAGCTTGGGGTGCAGAGGAAGAGTGCCGCTCTGTTGCTGCGTAAGTTGAGGGGTTCAATGGGAGACAGAGACGAAAAGCTCACACTGGCTGGCTATATCGAACTTGATGAAGCCTTTCTTGGTGGCAAAAGTCACAGCAGAACTGAGGGGAAGTCTCCATTTGATGGTAAGGTACAGGTTCTTGTGATGGTGGAGTCGGAGAATATGAAAGCCGGGAATCTAGTATTGAAGGTCATTCCAGACACTAAGATTGAAACGCTGCAAGAAGTTGCAGCCCAGAAGGTGGAGTCAGACCCGCCGGGACAAGTGTTTCGAACGGACGCTCTGGGCCGGCATCATGGGCTGAGGAGCCTGGGGCACTACGTAAACATGACCAAGATGGCAAAGACAGAGCTGAACACCAAGATGGCCTGTCTGAGCCTGGCAATATCGCATCTAAAGCGCTTTTTTAAGGGAACTTATCATCACTTCTGTAAACTGAACATTCAAAGCTATCTGAACGAGTTCTGTTACCGATGGAATCGGCGACACCTGGAGAAGCAGATTGCCAGTCATCTAATTACGGCTTGTGTATTGCACGAGGCGGATCCAGCACCCACGAGGAAGCCCAGAACGACATACCTGCAAGCCGCTTGAGGTAATTACCCACTCGACACACTTAATTTCCAATCCTCTCCAAAGCACTCCAGTACTAAATGGGGTGCCCTTTGTGTGGGCGAGATCATTTTTGCTAGAACTCCGAAAGCTTTGCCCCGCCTGCCTTATCTGGTCAGGTAAGACTCAAAGAAAGAATTCTGCATTTTTAACCAAATCACCCGCATACATCCCCTGACAACGGGTATGTAACTAATGGCAGCCGGGAAAACATCAGTACTAAGGACCGTAGGCGAGGTTCAGGCAATGTCCAGGACTAGAAACTGTGCCGGGTTATCAACCCAGGCAGATTTTGCGGTGTGCATATTCGTCTTTCTGTTAATCGCGCTCTTTCCGCTCATCGACCTTCTGGCCGTAGCGGTAGGAGCAGCCACGGTGGCCTTCTCCGCCACCCAGGCTGCAGCCCGAGCGGCATCCGCCTCATCCTTCCCTGATGCCGTGGAAGCTGCCATGTCCGAAAACTACGGCATCACCTACGGAGGCTTCGGACGTTTTGCCAAACTCTCGCCTCAGGGCGGTCTAGGAGGCACAGGCATCGACCTATATGTACATGCCACCAACATCAATGACGGGCAGGTGAAGGTCTACGGACCCAACGCCGCCATATCAGACCCTATAGACAAAACCGGCAATGTATACGAGTACTGTGCCAGAGCCAGCTTTGACGTCGGTCCCCTGGTCAATCTATCCTTCGTCCCTTTCGTCAATCAGATTCCGGGGGTGGGTCGCCCCTTCCGCCTTGGCTACTCTGCCTACCGAGCGGCTGAGTTCAGCGACGGTCTGAACGGCACAGGCAGCGCCGCCAGTCCCTGGGGAGGCAGTGGCGGCGGCGGCTCATACCTGATTAGCTACGCTCCTCAGACCAGCCAGGGAGATTCGAGCAGCACCGGCGGCTCCACTTCCAATCCCGGGGGAGACAGCGGCTCCGGCGGCAATTCAGGTGGCTGGGGCACTCCTCCGGAAACGCCACCCAGCCCCGGTGATTGGTGGTACGGCAGGGGTCCCTGGTCTTGGCAGAAAAACTGACGGCACTAAAACCGACAATTGGCATTCTTTGCCTGACAGGGTTACTGGCAGCCTCACTGCTTCTTTACTCAATGCAGGAATTGAGGAGGCAGACCGCTCGTCTAACTGATAGAGCCGCCCAAGTAGCAGCGGCTGAAGCAGACTATGACCTGGCAGATGCTTCCATCAAATGGCTCGGCTACGAGTTCTTGCACGGTCCCGTGGGCAACACCTGGTTCAAACCTGAAGCCGCCGACCACCAGAGCTGCGGGCTCAAGTTGGGAATCCTCAGTCAGGACGAGAACGGCAGATGGCTTCTCTTGCAAGAGCTTCCACTGCCACCCGAACTTCTAAATAAACATCGAAATTTTTACTATCTGGTGCAGGCTGACTATGTGGTGAGACCAAAAGCAACATCGCGCTTCTGGAATCCATTGACCTTCAAAATCAACTGCCGGGCTAAAGCCCGGGTTTCTCATCCGAGCGGCTTGATTGGAGCCGGTCCTCCCGTGAGTCTGGCACAAGCAGCCTCTAAAACCAGCCTCTACAAAACAGGAGCAACGGATTGAGATGACTATGGACAGGCACAAGTTTTTGTTCACTGCCCTCAGTTTTACTCTTGCCTGGCTCAGGGCTGCACCACTTTTGGCCTACGAAAACTGGCAGGACTACCACAACTTTATCAACAAGGCCACCATCCTCGAACACCAGAACAAATGGAAGCAAATCCACTGGCAGGACACTATGGAGAGCGCACGCCGAAAGGCCCGCCTCGAGAACAAACCAATCCTCATCTTTATGCTTATAGGCTACAAAGATCAAAAGGGTGCAAGCGACGGCTGAATAGCCAGTCGCATGACCAGAGGCAGTTCGCTCTCGGACGAAAAAATCATCCAGCTTATCAATGAGAAATTCGTGGCTGTGAATCTGAATCTCTCAAACGAGGCTTTTCCCAGTGAATTAAAAGCCCTTGCTCCCTGGCAAAAGGCACTCGCTCAGGTTCGCAAGAAAAGCCCGCCAAAGGAGCGCGGCTTTTCCACTACGGTCATCCTCACAAGCGACGCCCAGAAGGTGCTTGCTACCTCGGGCGCAGGCTATCACACACGATTCAAGGATGCCCTCAATTACAAACCTGGCGACTACTTGACCTTTCTAAGACAGGCGAGCAAGCGCGCCACCGACCTCAAAACCAAAAGCCGCCAAAGGAACCCCAAAGAGTTAAAAGACCTGGAGATTTTGATTGAAAAAGAAATAGAAGAACGGAACAAAGGCTATCAGGAATAACTTACATAGAGACTGAGCCACGCCCTTCGCTGAGGGCCGATGCCGGTTCCTCTTCCACAATTTTGGGGGTAATCAAAAGCATCAATTCGGTGCGGTTGCGACCCTTGATTGTGTTCCGGAAGAAAGCACCAAGCACAGGCGCTTCCGCCAGATACGGCACCTTGGCCAACTGGGCCGCTTCCGTCTCGGTGAAAAGTCCGCCCAGAACAAGGGTCTGTCCGTCCTTGATGCGCACTTCCTGAGACATAATGTCGCGCACATTCAAAAGGGTTACCACGGTCGTGCCGAAAACCTGAGGAGGACCAAGGGGAGTGGAAACTTGCGGTCGCAAGCGCATGCTGACAAAACCATCCTGCGTGACACGGGGTAGCACGTTCAGGAAGATTCCGGCCTTGGTCAGTTCAACGTTGGTGGTGACAACACCAAGGCTGACCGTGGATGTAACCTTGTGCACGACTTCGGAAGCAATCGTAATCAGCGCTTCCGTATTGTCGACCACGACGATGGAGGGGTTGGCCACAAGTTTGGCCTTATTCGTCTGCAACATCATATTGACGGAGAGGTTCACCACATGCGGTACCGTGGCGATGTTGGCTCGCCCGCCGGCCCTGCCGTCGGCAGCCAGCAAGTTGAAAGCCGACTGAGCAGTGGAAAGAGCGGTGACGTTGGCAATAGTGGGCGGTGTAAGAGGCAGAAGCGAACCCACCAGACCATTGAATCCGGTGCCGAAGAAGTTACTGGCGGCCTGGGTGGTGTTGGTACCGGTGAAGGGAATAGCCGGGATGGCCGGGTTAGGCACGGCGTTGGCGGCTGAACCCAAACCTGGCAGAAAAGACTTGAGAGGAGCCTGGGAATTACCCATGATGGAAGTGGAGAGACCCTCGCCCTGCATGTTGAGGGTGGCACCCAGTTGCCTGATCCCCTGGTTATTAAGTTCCACCAGACTGGCCTGTATATGAACTTGCTTGGGGCGTCTGTCCATCAGGCGAATTGCTTCCTCGGCGATGGTCACATCGTCCTGGGTGCCCACCACAATTACCTGGCGATTTTTCACATCCGGCAAAACTATGGCGCCACCACCATTAGGGTCAACGGCATAGTCGGTGTTTACTTCCAGATGCGCTCGAATCTGCTGGGTGCCTGGATCAACGGCGGCGTTGTTAAAGCCCACCCCTTCCTGGGTCTGGGCGCGGGAAATACCACGCAAGCTGCGCGGTTGCGTTTCCAGTTGATAGCTCTGAGTAGCATCGGTCTCGGTGTTCTGCGAGTCTTTATCGTTATTCTTGCTGCCCGACTTCTCGCCCGTCGGTCCGCGTAAATCTGTGCCTTGCGACTGACCTTCTCTTTCGGCGGCGGACTCTTCTACATTTTCCCTCTGGGTATGGCTTCTTATCTGGGTTTTGAAATCAGGCAAGTAACCCTTGTTGAAAATGGAGGCGGAAAGCAATGCCGCCACATCATAGGGATGGGAATAGCTGAGCTTGAAGGCCTTGGCCACGGGGCGGTTCAAGCCCAGTTGCACCATAGCCTGGGTGGAGGCAACTATAACCGTGGAATTATCCAGGGTGCGGCTGGTGAGCGCGGCAGCCGCCAGCACACTATCCATGGCTTCGTTCAGGGTGACGTCTCGCAGTTCACCGGTAATTTTACCGGCGCAAGATTTGTCGATAATGATATTGAGATTGCCGCGTCTGGCTATTTCACTGATTACTTCCCGCACCGGCGTATCCCGGAAGCTGAGATTATGAATCAAGGACTCCTGGGCAAAAAGCTTAAAAGGCCGGCGTATCTGCACCGTTCCCACGGCAGCGGGCAGGCTCTTGCGGGAGGTCGGCGTCATGCTGCCCTGGGCAAGCTTGGCACCGTCGGCGGCACCATCAGCGGCTTGGCCGGGCTGCTTCTCAGCCGGGGAATAGGTGAGACCGGAGGCGCCGTCTTCTCCCAGACAAGGCAGAGCGAGTAGCGCCACTATCAGTGGTGCCAAGATACCGCCCAGGGCGCTGCTTGCAAATTGAGGACCGATCTTCATCGCCGCTATTTTACCTCTTAGACACCGGTCTTCCCTTAAAAAGCAGGGGAAGAAGGGGCTTGATGAGAGGGAGCTAACAAATGCCCCTATTTGTGCTTGAGCCCGGTCAGTCCATTTAAGGCAATTTCCAGGTTATTGCGGGCTTCGGCCAGGTGGGGATTGAGGCGCAATGCCAGACGCAATTCCACCACACTGGCGGAAATATCCCCTTTGCCATAAAGAGCAAAGCCCAGGTCATTTCTGGCCTGTGCGTTCAAGGGGTCCAGTTGGACAGCCTGCCGAAACTCTTCCACGGCGGCGGGGACGTCTTTGCTGGCATAAAGGGCGCGACCCAGAGCCATATGAGCCTCGCTAGAGGTCGGATCAAGCAGGGTGGCCTGCCTGGCCGTGCGCAGGGCACAGTGGTAGTCTCCGGCCACCAAAAGGGCCTTGGTCAAAGCGGCATGGGCGATGGATGAGGAAGGGTCGGCGGAAACCGCTTGCCGACCAGCCTTAATTGCTCCATGAATATCACGGGCAGCCAGTAGAGCCTGAGAAAGTCCGGCTAGAAATTGGTCACTGGGTTTAAGGCGCGCGGCAAGCCGATACTCATTCACAGCTTCTGAAATTTCACCGCGGCGAAAGAGGCTTTCCGCAAAGTAATAATGAGCTTCCGCCACATCGGCATTGATGGTCATGGCCCGTTTGAACTCAAGTTCGGCGGAAGCCTCGTCCATAGACAGATCAAGCACCCGGGCCAGCATAATGTGAGCCAGATAGTCTTCCGGATTGATGGCCACCGCCCTTTTCATTTCACTGGCCGCACCCTGCAAATCCCCAGCCAGGTAGAGGTAAGTACCAAGGCGCAATCTTAAATTTCCGTCATGGGGATTGTCGGTGACCTTGCGCCGGAGCTGAATGATGACATCGCCGACAGAGCGCAAATCTACAGTCACCGGGCTGGTATTCATTAACTTGATTAAAGACAGCTGCGTACCCGTTAGAGCCTGGGCCTGAGCGAAACTGAAGGTAAGACCCAGGGCAATTAGCAGGTTGAGCGGTAATGAAATTCGACGGAGCATGCAACTATTAGCTTGTAGCGGAGACTGAAGTAGAGTGGAAACAATGATAGCAAGCATTGGCAAAATACCCCGGAGCTGTTATGTGCACATTCCGTTCTGCTCACATAAGTGTCATTTCTGCGATTTTGCCGCTTTTGCCGGACTAGAGGCCCGGGAACCGGAATATTTTCAGGTTCTGGCCCGGGAAATTACCACCCGCCTGACGGATTTCCAGAAGGAGAACGAGGCAGAGATAGTCCTCGATACTCTCTTTGTGGGCGGAGGCACCCCAGGTCTTGCCAGAATCGACGAGCTTGTCTTCATGAAGTCCACCCTGGAGCAGTTCTGCACCTTAAGCCCTGATTGCGAAACTTCCCTGGAGACGACCCCCCACGCCATCACCGAAGCTAAGGCTTTCGACTGGCTGCAACTGGGTATAAATCGGCTCTCCATAGGCATCGAATCCTTTCAAGACAGTGAGCTTAAGGCCATGGGTCGGGATCACAGCCGCTCACAGGCCCTGGCCGGAATTGAAGCCGCCGTAAGGGCCGGGCATCAGAATATTTCCCTGGACTTCATGTACGGTTTGCCCGAGCAAACTCTGGCCTCCTTCAAAGACACGCTGAGGGAAGCAGTAAGGCTGGCCGAATACTTACCAATTCAACACATTTCCGCCTATGGACTGGAAATTGCCGTAAACGCCCCCCTTCTCCTGCGCTATCCCCGCGACAGCAAAGCCTATGTCGATGAAGACGGCTTTGTGGCTATGTTCGAAACCCTGGTGGAGACCCTGGAAGAAGCCGGTTTTAAACAATACGAGGTCTCAAACTTTGCCAGAGAAGGCTTCGAAAGTCGCCATAACATCACCTACTGGAAAAACGAGCCCTACTTTGCTTTCGGAGTGGGCGCCCACCGCTATGTGAACGGCGTGCGCAGCGCTAATACAAAGTCGTTTAATGTCTACATGCGAGACTTCGATGAGGGCTCCACAAGGGAAGCAATCGACCACCGGGGCGAGGAGATGGAAACACTGATGCTGGCACTCAGGATGCGCCGGGGGCTCGATCTGGAAGACTTCCAAAAGCGCTTCCAGAAAGATCTACTCAGTCTCAAGGCTAAGGAAATAGCCATTCTCAAGAAAGAGGGGCTGGTGCAATTATCGGACACACATTTGCAAATTACCCGAAAGGGGCTGACCGTGATGAACTCAATAATCGGCAAATTGCTTACGGGATAAAACGAAAGAACGGGGAATAGATAGATAGAAAGATAGTCCCATATATGGATAAATGTAGACTCCCCGACCTCTCCCCCTTTATCTCTAAAAACAAAGCTGAATTTTACCAATCGGCTCAGTTGGAGCTCGCTTCAAATTGAAGACCTGCCCTGAGTGTTACTCAGAATACGATGACGAGACAAAAACCTGTCCGGTCGATTCCACCCCCTTAAAATCGGTGGAGATGGATCCGCTCGTGGGCACCCGCCTCGGTGATCGCTACGAAATCGTCTCAGTCATCGGTCGGGGAGGCATGGGTGTCGTTTATAAAGCCCGCCAGGAGCAGATGGACAAGCTCATGGCTATCAAGATGCTGCATTCTCACATGGTCTCCGATTCGGAAGCCGTGAAGCGTTTTTACCGGGAAGCAAAAACCGTATCTCAGGTACGCCACCATCATATCGTCACCCTCTACGACTTCGGCATGAGTTCGCAGGGGCAGCCCTTCCTGGTCATGGACTTTCTGGAAGGTATGAGCCTCAAAGACGAACTCAAGCACCATGGTCCCCTCAGTTTCGAGAGAGCGGAAAGAATCTTCTCTCAAGTGGTAGACGCTCTTGCTTCCGCCCATGCCATGAATGTAGTGCACCGGGACTTGAAGCCCGAGAACATACTTTTATCCACTCAAAATCAAAATTCCGACTGGGTCACCCTGGTGGACTTCGGACTTTCAAAACTGAAGGAACCCAAGACTCAGGACGCTTACACGATTACAAAAACCGGCGATGTCTGCGGCAGCCCGCCCTACATGAGCCCGGAACAGTGCCTGGCCGCATCGGCTGTGGATCCCCGCTCCGACATTTACTCCCTGGCCGTGGTGGTCTACGAATGCCTCTCCGGCGTTTTACCCTATACGGCTAAGTCTGCCATCGAAATGATGGACTGCCACCTCTACGGCAGCCCCATCCCCTTCAACCAGTCCTCCCAGGACATGAAGGTCTGTAGCGAACTAACCAACTTCTTTGCGCGCTCCCTGCAAAAAGAGCCGGAAGCCAGGCAGGCAGACATCATCGAATTCGGGAAGGAACTGAAAGAGGCCCTCAGCCGAGACAGCATCAAACTGAAAAGCTACAAACACCGCATGGAGAAGGCTTCTTTCAAGGACATGGAGAGCGAAGCGGAAGCCCTCATGTCCGGTACTTATCCGGCTCTCGGTCCCAGCGAAGGGCCGCGCAGCGTGCTGGCCTCATCCCGGGCTCTGGAATTGGCGCAGAAAACCCAGGTGGACAATCCGGCCTTGCATGAGCTGGAAGGACAAATGGCTAACGGCGCCGGTATTCATATTCAGACCTCCCAGGAATTGACCAGTCAATACGGCAAGATGGATGATGAGCCGGCGCAAAGAACCTGGATTTCCAAGGTAATGAGCGCCGTTCTTGGTTATAGAGATAAGGACAATGCCCCCCACGACTTTGATGAGGAAGTGGAAAGCGGGCTGTCTTATACCAACTGTCCGTACTGCGGGGCCCCAGTCAGAGCCTTGATTCGTTTTTGCATTTCCTGTCAAAGGCAACTGCCCTCTGCCGCCGAATACGCCCGCATGCGCGTGCGCGGCGGCGGTCGCCTCACTATGGCCAACAGCCAGGTAAGCACCGGCAGACATTCACGCGTCGGCTTCTCAAACAGGGCAAAAGACGCCATGAGCGCCGGCGCTTATCCCAGCATCCAACGCTGGCTGATTATTGCCCTGGTGGGAGTGCTGGCCTATTCCTTTTACGCATCTCTCAACAATCCGGACTTCATCAAAGCAATGAAAGGTATCGTTTCAGCCATCAAGAAGTAGGACATGAAACAATTCCAGATCATTGAAAATTACGGAACCGAAACCATCCACTTCGGTCCTTCACCACTGGCGGGACCGGCCTTCAATTTTGCCCTGCTTGTTTTCTTTCTCTTAGTGACCGTGGTCATCATAGCCATCAAGAGCCAGGTCGGCGGCAAGCGCAAAATTCTCAGACTGGCCATGAAAAAACGCAGCGGTGAACTCTTTTTACTGGCCAATCAAATCGGTCTTAGTGCTGAATATCTTGCCCCGGAAGAGAACCGGGAACTGCATATAAGAACGCAGGATTTCTTCGACAAACTCTCAGTTCTCGACCGCGCCCTGGAGGAAAGCGAGAAGATCAAGAATACCGCCATCGCCATTGATGCCCAGGCTAAGTGCCTGAAGTTGACGGATATTTTATTGACGGAAGCAGGGCTTCTGGCCGCTCGCCTCAACGATACTACCGGCGGTGTGAACACCAGTCTCAGCACGGCCTTGCAGAACGAGAAAGAAATGGTGCAAACAACCTCCGCCTTTGCCGGTTGCACCTACTACCGTCCCACCTGGTCTAAAGAGGATGAATACGCCCACCCTGTGGTGATTGCCACAGGCGGTGCTCTGGCCGATCTTATGGAAGTGCTTAATAGTTACGAACCGAACCGCTACCTGGACAAGGCGCCAATCTATCTCAATGATAACCGGCTGAAAGAAAACCGGTCCGACAACTAAGAGGGTTGATACTTACCGCGCATGTTCTGACCGATGCGAAAGCCCTGAATCAAGTTATGTCTGGTCAGTTGAAAGATCTCATGCAAACAGGCTGAGTCGTTTATGCCGTGCTTCTCGGCAATGGCATTAACCTGTTCCATTGCTATAGCGGAAAAATATACATCCACATCATCGTGCACAGAACCACGCCCCTGATTTGGCAAACGCAATATCGCTTTGCCGAAATCATTCGTCACTGCATCAGCAATTTGTGCAGTCAACAAATCAGCGTAGAAACTTTCTGCTTTTGTAGCCATTACTAGCCCCCGATACTTTAGCGTTTCCAATATATGCTGAAGAAAAAGGTGTGCTCGAACCTAAATTGCATCCAGTGCACTACGCACCAGTTTGATGTCCTGCCACATGAGCCACTTGGGAGAACCCGGCTCTTTCGAGTCGTTCCTGAGCAGGTAGGAGGGGTGAAATATCGGCATTACTTTAGCACCGGATCGAAAATCAAACCACCGTCCACGAATACGACTTATAGGATCCTTAACCTTGAGCACGTGCTGCACGGCGGTTGCACCTGCCAGAAGAATTAGTTTTGGTTTAACTAAATCAATCTGCGCTTCCAGATATTTGCGGCAGGCATCGGCCTCTTCCCTGGCCGGTACGCGATTCTGAGGCGGACGACATTTGACGACATTGCAGACATATACTTCTTTCTCTCGGCATATATTGCCTGCTTCTAAAATCTTATCGAGAAGTTGGCCGGCTCTGCCCACAAAGGGAAGACCTGTCTCATCTTCCTTCTGACCGGGACCTTCGCCGATAATCATCAACTTAGCGTCCACACTGCCACGGTAAAAAACCACCTTGTTACGGGTCTGGCAAAGCACACAGTCCTGGCAATTCTTAGCAGCCTTTTCCACTTCGGCAAGACTGGTCCAACTGGTGCAACCGGCTAAGGCTGATTCTTTAGACATAAACTATATTTCCACAACTGAATTTCGACTGGCCGAACCGTTCGCTTCCAGCACCGACACCTCCAGGTGCAGAGGGCGCGGCACCGGGGTCTTCAAACAAGCAGCGGCGGCGCGCTCAAAGGACTCCACGGCGCCGGTGGTGTAGAAGGTGAAAGCCGGACTGAAATAGTCAATTTGTCTCGCTTCCGCATATTTATCTTCAGCTGGCAACCCACTTACGGCACTGGGGAAAAGTCGACGGCAAAGTACAAGGGCCGGATCGATCAACTTTACTCCCTCTGGGAAACAGGCTTGCAAGTCTTTATCGGTCAGAAGCAGAGACTCGATATCGCTTGCCACAAAGGGAAAATGGGTACAGCCGAGAATTATCATGCTGGAACCGGCAAGGCTTAGCAGATAGGACTTGAGGGCGGCCCTGAGAAGTTCGTTCTGGGCTTCCTCGGCAAGCTTCCCTGACTCAATCAAAGGCACAAGGGCCGGGCAGGCAACTTCCGCCACTTCACCGCTGTAACCGTGGCGTCTGAGCGCCAGGCTAAAGGCACGCGTACTGACCGTTCCAAAGGTGGCCATGACACCGATTTTGCTGCACTCGGCCGACTCGGCCAGATACTGAGCCGTAGGTTCAATCAAATCAAAAAGAGCAGTGGCGGGACTGCGTTGAATTCTCGCTTGGGCGACATCAAGGGCCATGGCGCAAGAAGTATTGCAAGCCATAATCAAAGCATCGAGCTGAAAACTGGTGAGATAGGTAACAATCTCGTCAACAAAGAGACCGATCTCAGACTTCTGGCGATTGCCGTAAGGACAGCGAGCCTCATCTCCCAGATATATAAATTGCGCACCGTTGCAAGAAAGGGCCACCTGCCTGAGCACGGACAGACCACCCACTCCGGAGTCAAACAAACCAATTCTTTTGTAAGGATTTGCCGCCAATTGAGCTATTTCGCTACTTTTGCACTACCGGAAGTCGCTAATTGCGAAGGATGCTTTTTAGCGAGAGCGTCGCTTCCCTTATTTGCATCCTGCAGATAGAGCATAACACCGCGAGCTAGAGCGTTGGCAATCTTATGCTGGTAATCAGAAGAGATTAACCTATCCCTTTCAGTCTTATTTGTAATGTAGCCGACTTCCGCCAGAATGGCCGGCACCGGTGTGTGATTGATGACATAAAAGCGCGCACGCCTGACCGAGCGATCGGGAGCGGCCAGACCGGTCACCAGGCTCTCGTGCACCCTGTTTGCCAGGGGAAGACTTCTATCGGTTTGGTAATAAGTTTCTATACCATGGATATCCGACGTACTTTGCAACGAATTAATATGAACGGATAGAAACAAATTTGGATTGACTTGATTGGTGATTCGCACCCGTTCTTCCAGCGAAATGAAAGTGTCATCGGCTCTGGTCAGAACAACTCTGGCACCCTTGCCTTCCAATACTTTCTTGAGCTTGTTGATGATAGCCATGGTCACATCTTTTTCATTCACATCGGCTCTCTGTGCGCCTGGATCACTGCCACCATGCCCGGCATCAAGGACAATCACGGTTTCATCCGGCGCCCTCGGCACCACGATGGGGCCGGCGGCAATAGATGTGGAAGAGGAAACACCACCGCCGCCCCCACTCAAGCCCTTACTCAAGGTCATAGTCATATAAGTAGAGCCGGAATGGAATAGCTCGTCTACATTCACTCCTTCTTCCAATTCCAGCACCAGGCGGCCGACACCATTATCTGCATTGGGAATGCCCACGCGGATGGAGCGCACCAGGGGCGATGCCAAAACATCGGGCAATGTAGCATTGGCAATGGAACGCAGATCGGGAATATCCATGACATAGCGATCGGGATTCTTGAGACGGAACGACTTATAGGTCAGCTCTTTGCCGGCAGGCATTTCCACCCGGAAAATTTCCAGCTTGGCGCCACTGCCCATAGCATCAGCTTTCTCAAGGGTAATTTGAGGCGGCGGTCCATAATCCACTACTTCGCGGCGGCTCTCTTCCGCCTCCGAACTAGGATTACCTTCCGCCACTGCATTCGGTGCCACCGCCCGCGCCCCGCCCCCGGCCGCTTCTAAACCATCCTTGACGGCACCACTCCCTTCACCTTCCAGTTGTGACTTCTCGTCATTCAAGCCGATCATGTCCAGGGTGCGTTCCTTCAAGCGGGAGAACCAACCCGACTTCGGCTTTACCCCGGCTTTCTCTACCTTTTCCTTGGAAGCCTCAACGCTGCTGCTTTCTGTTTCTGCCAGGGCCGCTCTAGGCGAACTGCCCTTTTTGATGGGCGGTGCCAGAGGCGGAGCCTCACTTTTTGCCACGGTCTTCTCAGGCGCCCCCCAGGTGATCTTAAGAAGCCCAGGCGCAGTGCCGACGGCCACACTCTTCAATATCTGCGGGTCTCTGGCCACAAAGGAAAATCGCAAACGCGGTTTATCGGCCTGAATCTCGGCAAAATGAATTTCCTTAATGCCCGATAAGCGAGCTTCCCGATTGAGACGATTTTCAGGTGAATTCAGTCTAATTACCCTTGAGGGCAAGTTGCTTGACAGCCCTTCAAAATCGGCAGTCAAGATGGTGTCGCCGCCCTCACCGGGCAGGTAGTTGAAAAGTGGACGCCCGACCACGGCATCCCGGGCCAGCTTCACATATATAGTGCGCTCAGCCGCCCTCTCCTCGATGGAGAGAACCTTGATACCGGCGCTCCTGACAGTTTTATAGGAGGGAGCATAGCCCTGAGCGAGAGCGGCAGGGGCAGCCAGCAAGGTGAGGGCCAGGCTGAGCTGAAAAACTACTTGCAGGAGCCCGCCTTCTTCACTAAATGCTTGCCGAAACACCCGCATACTCGACTTTAGAACGCCTTCTTGATGACAACCTGTTTTGACCTTCGGTTATTGGCCGGGGCCAATAGAACCAGATCCAAAGAGGTTCATCATAACATGGACTACTTTTATACAACCTGGATAAGCAATCGATAACTGCTAACCATTAGCGGTATCAAGTCGCGCTATCAAGCAAAATTAAATTGAGTTCCGGCTAAAGGGCTCACCACCTGGTAATCTGGCAGAGCACTTAGCTGCTTAGTTATCAGTTAGGGGCAAAACGAATTATCAGAAAAACTGAAATATTCGAACGCCCGGGGCAATCCTGGATGCAGTTCGTCAAGCGAATTTAGGGAGTAAATGATGGGTGATACGACTCTATTTGGTGTGCTGGGCTGCGGCGCAGTTGCACTAGCATACGGAGGCTGGGCCGGCTCCAGCGTTCTCGGTCTCAGTCCCGGCAATGAGCGGATGCAGCAGATTGCCGCCGCCATTCAGGAAGGCGCCAGCGCCTACATGAACAGGCAGTACACCACGGTAGCCGGTGTCGGTGCCGTGCTCTTCATCATTATCGGCTTGACCCTCAACTGGGTCACAGCCGCAGGCTTCCTGGTGGGCGCCGTGCTCTCCGCTCTCTCCGGTTTCGTCGGCATGTACGTCTCGGTGAGAGCCAATGTGCGCACGGCGGAAGCCGCCCGCAACGGTCTGGAAGCAGCGCTTTCGGTCGCCTTCAAAGGCGGATCGGTAACCGGTCTTCTGGTTGTTGGTCTCGGTCTTCTCGGCGTGGCCGGGTTCTATATGGCAACCAATGACGTGAACGCCCTGGTCGGTCTCGGCTTCGGCGCCAGTTTGATCTCAGTCTTCGCCCGTCTGGGCGGCGGTATCTACACTAAGGCCGCCGACGTCGGCGCCGACCTCGTAGGTAAAGTAGAAGCCGGAATTCCTGAAGATGACCCGAGAAACCCTGCCGTCATCGCCGACAACGTCGGCGACAACGTGGGTGACTGCGCCGGTATGGCTGCCGACCTGTTCGAAACCTATGCCGTCACCGCCGTTGCCACCATGCTCCTGGCTCACCAGGTATTCCATGCTCAAATCGAAGCCGGCGGTGCTCAAAACGTCATCGTTTATCCGCTGGTTCTGGGTGCCGCTTCCATCGTCACCTCGGTCATAGGGGCCATGTGCGTCAAGCTCGGCAAGAGCACCAATATCATGGGCGCTCTCTATAAAGGTCTGATCGTAGCCGGAGTTCTGGCCGGTGTTTCTTTCTGGTTCATCACCGATAAGATGATGCAGGGTCTGCAGATTGGCGGTAAAGACGTAACTACAATGTCTTTCTTCCTGGCTTCCATGGTCGGTCTGGTTGTCACCGGTCTTCTGGTATACATCACCGAGTACTACACCTCCACGGAATTTCCGCCGGTCAAGTACATCGCCAAAGCCTCTGAAACCGGTCATGCCACCAACATCATCGCCGGTCTGGCCGTGTCGATGAAGTCCACTGCCTATCCGGTAATCACCATCGTAGCCGGTATCCTCGTCTCCTATGCCCTCTGCGGAGTGTTTGGAGTGGCTCTGGCAGCCATGTCCATGCTCTCCATGGCTGGTATCATCGTAGCCATCGACTCCTACGGACCAATCACCGACAATGCCGGCGGTATCGCCGAAATGTCGGAATTGCCTAAGGAAGTGCGCAACGTTACCGACCCCCTCGATGCCGTGGGTAATACCACCAAAGCCGTAACCAAAGGCTATGCCATCGGTTCGGCCGGTCTGGCAGCCATCGTTCTTTTCAGTTCCTACACCGAGGAATTGAATCTGGCCATCGCTAAAACCGGTGGTGCCGCAACCGGTATCACCTTCGACCTCTCCAGCCCTTATGTTCTGGCCGGTCTCTTCCTGGGTGGTCTCATTCCTTTCGTCTTCGCCGCTTTAGCCATGGAATCCGTCGGTGCTGCCGGCGGTATGGTGGTGGAAGAAGTGAGACGGCAGTTCAGAGAAATCCCGGGCATCATGGAAGGTACAGGCAAGCCTGACTATGCCAGATGCGTGGACATCGTTACTTCCGCCGCCCTCAAGAAGATGATTGTGCCGGCCCTCTTGCCCGTAGGCACGCCGGTGGTAATCGCCATGCTTGGCGCCTTCTGGCTCAATCACGCTCTTCCCGGTGAATATGCCGCTGCTAAGATTCTTGGCGGTGTGTTGGTGGGTTCCATCGTCACCGGTCTCTTCGTGGCAATCTCCATGACCTCCGGCGGCGGCGCCTGGGACAACGCCAAGAAGTATATCGAAGAAGGCAACCACGGCGGCAAAGGTTCCGATGCTCACAAAGCAGCGGTCACCGGCGACACCGTAGGCGATCCCTATAAAGATACGGCTGGTCCGGCCATCAACCCCATGATCAAAATCTTGAACATCGTGGCTCTGCTTCTGGTTGCCTTCCTGGTTAAATAAGTCGGCAATTCAGACGGGACAAACAAAAACAAGAAAATAACCGGGCAACCGGTTATTTTTTTGCTTTAAAATCACATCTGAACTAAATTCATTTCTCTATCGGAAGCATCAGTCAAATGCAAATTAGAATCGGCGCAAGACAGGACGAGAAGGGCATTCAAGCCCTCACTGAGGCTAAGTATGAAAAGGCGGCCGTACCGCTTAATGGTGAGGAGCAAGACCTGCGCAATATAGAAGCCAATTACTTTGGCAAGGACGGCATCTTCCTGGTGATAGAAGAGAATGGAGAAGTTCAGGGTTACCTGGGTGCCAGGAGCAGCGACGATGGTCTTGTGCTGAAAGTCAAACACCTGCTTCTGGCCGACGACCTGGACGACCACCTGGCAACAGAACTGATGAACATTGCCCTTAATCACGCCTACCAAAACGACTTCCAAAAAGTCGAGATTGAAGAGTCGGTATTTAAGTGGTTAGCAAAAGACCACGCTGCTTTTGCGCCGCGTGGTCTTGCTTAGTCTCTCTTGCGACTCTACTTTTCCAGTCCGACTTTGATCATGGGCAACTTCTGTCCCAAATTGATCAGAGTTTGATAGGTGAGAGCGGCTACATCGGCCCTGGTGGCATTGACATTAGGTTTGATGGCACTGGGATCTGGATAGCTGACAAGAATTCTCGCCTTAGCAGCCTTGGCCACGGAAGGTGCGGCCCAGGCCGGCACCGAAGAACCGTCCTGATAGCTGTTGAGGATGGAAGTGTCGACCAGACCGGTGGGCAGAGCCTTGGCTAGAATAACGAGAGCCTGGGCTCTTGTGATTTTGTCCTCAGGCTTGAAGCTACCGTCGGGGAAACCGGTCACCAGACCAGCCTGACTTACCGCGGCAATGGCTTTATTGGCCCAGTAGGTGGGAGCCACATCTTTAAATGTAGCGGGTCCGCTGGCAGCCGGCACATTCAAAGCCTTCATGGCGATGGCCGCAAACTGGGCACGGGTGATACCGTCATCTGGTTTAAAGGAGCCATCCGGAAAACCACCGATGATGGAACGCTGGGTCAACTGTCCGACATAAGATTCGGCCCAGTGCCCTTTCGTATCGAAGGGAGCGTTGACGGCGGCAGCCGGTGTAACACTGTGGGCAGCCATCAGGCGCACCACATCCGAGTCCAGTCTCTCCAGGTCACGGTTCAGGGTCATCACTTCCCAGTCCGACAAACTGTTATCGGAGCTGCGAAAACTGGCTTCTACAGAGGCAATTCTCGACAATTCCCGGCGCATGTCGGAAACTTGCCCGGCAGAGAGCACGCCGGCCGCTTCGCCTTCGGTAATCTTGCGTTCCAAATCGGTGCGTTTGACAGTGACATCAGGCAGAGCCGTCATGGTCTTATCAAGTCTGCCACCAATGGCGGTGTATTCCCGCGCCAGGTGCGCTACTTGCTCGTCGTTGAGAGAACCGGTACCGCTTTTGAAAGCCGACTCAAGCTGCACGACGCGGCTCAGATCCGAACGCAATTCACTTTCGGCAGCGGGACTCAAGCGCCCGGAAGCAAGACCGTCCTGCACGCGTTTTTCGATAGCCGCTCTGGTCGAAGCAAGATCGGGAAGAGGCGCCAGGCTTCTATCAATTTGACCGGAAATGGTGTCCAGCTCACTGGCCAGGGAGAGCGTCTCGGCATCGGTAAGAACGCCGTCGGCGCGGTAAAGTCTTTCACGGGCGGAGGTTTGATCCAACTTACCGCGCAGATCTTGATACTGCACTTCCGAAAGTCGCTGGGAGGCTTTGGCGCCGTCCAGTTTCTTTAGCAACTCAGCCTGACGACCGGCCAGACCGGCTCCGGGCTGAGGTGTGTTGGCCGTTAGGGTACTGTCGATTTTGCGATTCAAGGCATCAAGCGAGGAAGAGAGAGTCAAAGTTTCGCTATCGGAAAGAATACCGTCGGAACGGTAATTATTTTCCACCTGAGCAATGCGATCGAACTCCTGTTTCAACTCGCCGTATTGCTGAACGGTGAACTTACCGGCTGCCTGATTATCGCTGAGGCGCTTTTCCAGAGCCGTCTGCATGGCGTCGATGCCGGGCAAACCCACGGAAGTGACACCAGCGGTGTATCTTTCCAGAGCCGAATTGACCCGCTCCAGATCGAGGGCTAAAGAAAGCTGATCGGTGACGGTAAGGGTATTACCACCGGCGGTTAAACTGGCTTCCCGGCTCTCAATACGATTCAATTCCTGATTATAGGTATCAGCCTCTGTTTGAGAAATGCGGCCGGCGGTGAGCAAGTCTTTCAGGCGGGTTCGAAGTTCTGCGCGCCTGGCCGAATAGTTGACATCGGCACCGGTTCTAGCCTTGAGCTGGGCTTCCAATTTGGAGGAAAGCTTATCGAGATCAAGGGCAATTTCAAGGGTCTGGGTGTTATTGAGAGCACCGGCCTGCTTGTAAAGGTTTTCTTTGTTCTTGATGGCATCCAATTCCTGGTTCAAACCGGACACTTCCAGGTTGGTGAGACGACCGGAACTCAAGGCGGCGCTCAAGCGAGAGGCCAGTTCCGTCTCCTTGCCGGCCAGATCGGTCAAGCCCACTTCCTTGCGGGTGCCCATGGTTCTTTCCAGATTGGAAGAAATAACATCGAGTTCCAGCGAAAGTCTGGTCTTCTGCCAGATGGAGAGTTTGCCGCTGGCTCTGTAGCCGGCTTCCAGATCTTTGATGCGATTCAGCTCTTTTTTGAAAGCTTCACTGTCGACGCTGGAGAGGCGACCGGCTAAAACAGCCTCATTCACTGTTTTCTCCAGTTGCACCCGGCGCCCTTCCACATCTAATAGAGCGGGCAACTGGGTAAGATCAATGCCGCCCAACTGAGCCTGAGCGCCGTTGACGCTTACAATGATTGTTGAAAGCAGTGCTACTGAAACTGCGAGCCTTGCCTTGAATCTCATGCCAACCCTCCTGCGAAGTAAAGACTTCGGAAAATATAAACCAGGCGACCCTTGACAAGGCTCACCCTCGGTTCATATTTTAGCCCCTACGCGAATAAACTCAGCCGGCCGGCTGGATAAGGTTAATAATTAAGCCGAAGTAACTCTCCAGATCGCTTCTGGAAATACCGCTTCTCGGTCCGGGCGTGCTTTCGGCCGTCATATCGGCAATGGCCTGTTGGTTATTGAGCAAGAAGGTGATGAAAGACTTTTCTCGGCTCGATACCTTATCGCTGGCAAGAAAGGTAAAGAGTTCCTGACGCTCGATAAAGCCATTGCTATCGAGATCAAGTTTGTCGAAGGCCAGCCTGGCATAATCCCTGATTTGCCGAATATCCTGATAAACCGATTCATCGCTTTCCTCGGTCTTCAACCAGTGCTTTTCAAATTCGCTCTCAGTCTCTTTTTCATACTGTTCATCCATTGCGAAATGCCTTTCTTGATTGACCAGGGAATTCCATCAAACTAAATCTCTGCCCTACCACAAAATACCACCTAAAACTATTACCTACCAAGCGGTCGCAGAAATAAACGGTTTAATATCGAAAATCTACGGGAAAGTTTACTGAGTAGGGCAAGTAAGACCTTCCGCGGGGCGTAGAGAAATGAATCCCAGTCTTAATAGAATCTGGCTTGCAGTGATGGTAGGTCTCCTGGCTGCCACATCGAACAATTGGCTCCTGGCGCCGGCTAAGACATCCAATTACGACGCCCCCTGGATCTATCCCGGTCTTGTCCAGAAAGATATCAAATAAGCAAGCAGAGCCGAGCACGGTATGGTCAAAAACCAGGCCATAAGCATATCTCTGGCTACGAGCCACTGCACGCCTTTGCGCCGGTCGGCGTAACCGACTCCCATGACGGTGGAGGCGATCACTTGCGAAGCGGACACCGGACCACCCGTGAGAGACCCGAAACTGACCACCACCGCCGAGGCCAGTTCCGAGACGAAGGCATGCAAAGGACGCTGCCTGTAAATTCCGGAACCAACCCGTTTGACGATACCGGGAGCCATTGCCACCACTCCCAGTGTCAGGGCCGCACCCACCAAAAGCCGCACCGGCAGCGGTATCACGCCCACCTGTCCGACCAGAGCCAAGACCAGAAGTCCCATCACCTTCTGGGAATCGTTGGCACCGTGACCGAAAGCCAATAAGGGCAAGACCAACCACTGCATGCGCTTGAGAGCCCGGGTGAGGCGGGAAGAAGCAAATCTGAACACCACCAGACTCAACTTTAGTAATAGATAGCCGGACACGAAACCTATCAAAGGGGAAAGAAAGAGCGTCAGGATAACCTTGGCCACACCGGTGGGGTGCAGCAAATAACCAAAATCACCGAAATTGATGTAGTCCAGGTTGCCGGACCGCCCCCAGATGGACCCAATCAAACCTCCCACCAGAGCATGGGTGGAACTACTTGGAACCTTGATCAAGCGGGTGAAAAAATTCCAGACAATGGCGCAAAACAGGGCCACAACAAGCACTGAGAGGAAGCCCTCCTGGGCTGTGTAAGTGGTAATGGCGGCAATAGAACCGGCCACGGCCGAACCACCGGCCAGGGCCCCAAGAAATTCGAAGCAAGCAGTTAAAATGGCTGCTCTGGCCGGCTCCAGAGAGCGGGATGCAATCGGGGAGGCCGCCACGGAACTGCCGTCCTGAAAGCCATTGGTGTACGAAAAGAGACAGCCCAGGAAAAGCAGCACCAGTAGTAAAGTCTGATGGTCCATCTTGGTTTATTGTCTCATCTAATCTTGATGATGACGTGGTGTAGCTTTTCAGCCACCACATCGATTCGGTGAGCGGCATTATTCATACAGCGATAAACTTCCACCGTGCGCATCACGGTCTTAAAATCATTCAGTTCGAACAACTCCCGCATACCCTGCCGGTAAACCTTCTCGAAGCGATTCTCCGATTTGCGGGCCAGATCTGCCTGCGCGGAAGCCTCATCCAGGTTGCCGCTCAAATTGGCAAAGGAATTATGCAAACAGCGTGCCCCTTCCTTCAACGTGCGGGCCATTTCCGCCAGAATCTCATCCCGGGGACAGTAATTGAGAGCCTCTACTTCTCTGACGGCATTCTTGGCGGCATTGATCACTTCGTCGAGGCGCACTGAAAGATCATACAAATCCTCCCGATCCAGCGGCGTGACAAAAGAATCCACCAACTTTTTCTGCAAGGTCAGCTTCTGTTGATCAGCCTGATGCTCAAGATCTCGCACCAACTGGCAGCGCTCGTAAGCGCCCGTACACAGCCAGGTTTCCAGGGCTTCGATGCCGCGCAGAGTAGTCTCGGCCTGGGCCAAAAGAAGCGCAAAGAAGTCTACCTTGGCTTGAAAGAGTCCGCGCCCGAAAAAGCGCTTCCAGTTTTCAATCAATCCGCTTCCGTACCCGCTCCTAGCTCTGGTCAAAGTCTATTGCCTCAAAAAGCTCTCTCAGAAACAAATCCTCAGGAATGGATGAACCGGACCGATTAAGGTCTTCATCCAGGTAGAGGCGGGCTATTATCTCATTTGTGCCATTGAAGCGCCACCGCCCACTCTTTTCCGAAAGGTTGAGACGGCTGGCCAGATCGCTCAGGTCAAGGCGCGGACAAAGAACCCGGCTCTGATACTGAACCCAGGTTTCGTAGCGAAAATAAAGTTCCCTCCGGCTCCCCTTAATAACAAGAATTCGCATCAAATTGCTTTGGTTGTGCACAAAAAACGGATGCAATACTTTTGAAACCCAGCTTGAGGAAAGCTCCGGATTGCGCCGTCCCTGAAAGCCCTCATCCACGCGCACAATCATTAAGTCACGGTGCGGATCTTCACTAAAAGACAAGAGCCCCTGCCCAAAAGCCTGCTCGGTATCACTCAGAAAAGTATCCTCTTCCTGCCAGTAGCTGTGGAAATGATCGATCTTGCTAATCAGCTTCGGCAGACGGAAAAGCAACTCCTCGTAAAGCACAGACGTGACGAAATCAGAACCCTTTTTAAAAACATTGTTGTTCAAAGGAGAGAGGGCCGGGCAGGCCCAGGCATTCAAAACAAAGGAAACCCTTGCCGCATCACGGTGGCGAAAGACACCGAAGTCTCCGGCCGAGGCTATATCAAGAAGCATCGCTTCCATTGCCAGGGCCTCCTCCGGATGGACCAGCGCAAAGACGGACACCAGACCGTCTTCGTCATAGTGATTATTGGTGATGATTTCTGAGGGCAGTTCAAAGCGGCCGGATACTATTTCATGCAAGGCGCCTTGAAAGCCATGGAGGCCGAAAGATCGGCTAGGAAAGCCTCTGGACTGGCACTACCCGGCCAGTGAGAGAGGGTAAGCACCGTTGAAGGCGTTGCGCTGCCGTCTACAACCACATGTGGTTCGCTCAGCAAATGTGATGGAACATATCTGGCCACCGCCACCCCGAAGAAATTATATAGGCGGAAGATTGAGCAGGCGGCGCAGCCCATCTCTGAGAAGCCAGGCCAGATCACTTTCCCTGACGCTCAGCCGCTCTTCCAAACGCACCAGCGCCTGATCGCAAACGGGATTGTAAGGTAACAAGGCATGGGCCAACCGATAGGAGGCCAGCGCCCCCTGGTAGTCACCGAGCTTGGTTTCCTGTAAGCGGCCCTTGAATAGTATGGCATCAACACAGCGCGGATCAGCGGCCAGAAAGCGATCTATCTGCACCAGAGCCTGCTCATGGTGTCCGGCCCGGCTCAGAGCCTGAGCCAGGTAATAGTAAAAGGGAGTGCGGACAATATCCTTACCGGGACCAATTGTATTTTGATAGAACTCTTCCAGGGCCTGAGACAGATCACGGGAGGAAACTTTCTGGGAAATCTGGGCGATTACCTCCGAGGCCGGCATATTGCCGCCCATATAAGTGGCCTGTCTGGCCAGGCAGTAGAGCGCCGGCATGAGACCCTGCCTGTACTGACCGTTCCAATACAGAGAGCGGGCATAAAGATCGGCACAATTTCTGTAGAAAGGATCTAAGGCAAAGATTCTGGCAGCCGGTGCCAGTGTTTTTCTGTACTCACCCAGATTGAAATAAGCCTCGGTGAGCACAGCCAAACCCAGGCGATTATCAGGCTGACGCTTCAAATCCTCTTGAGCGTATTGAACCGCCAACTCCGGCTTATAGGGCATGATCAGCTCAGCCAGGCTGACAGCCACACCCACCGGACGGTTCGGCAGTCCGTAGGCCCGCCACAAGACACTCTCCGCTTCCTGACCATGCTTGTCGTCAAGCAAGGTGCGCCCGAGCACATAGAGCACGTTGGCATCGTTGGGAAAGCGTTCCATGGCTTGATCCAACATGGCCTTGGCGGCAGCCTTATCGCCCCGGGAGAGCAAGTGGTGAATGATGCCCACTACAGCCTGAGAATCCTTGGGACCAAGCTTGTCGGAGAGCTTGAACTGCTCGAGGGCCTGATCGTTCAATCCGACCAGATCGAGAGCCAGCCCATAAACCAGATGCACCCTGGCATTGTCTTTGTAGGTCTGCGCCAGTTCCGCCAGACGAGACAGTTCCTGGTCGGTGAGTTCGCGCTTCTCCACCTTCTCCTGATACTTATCGAGCAAGTCCGAAGAGAATTCCTGAGCCGAGGCCCCGGGCACTGTTGAAAGAGAAGCCGAAAGGGCGATGATAAGAGCAATGTGCTGGGCGAAACTGATCCCACGGAGGGATTGTAAAGAGTTTTTTCCGGTCACGGCACTTTTTACCTTTCTAAGAGCTGGCAATGCCAGAAACGCACAATATCACGAACATTCTACAATAACGAAGACCAGATTAAATATCGCTTAAGTTACTCCTGGAATTTAAGACCAAACGATTAAAACATGGACAGGTTTGGGAATATACACGTAGACGCAAAAATTTCAAAACGAGCATTTGAAATTGGTTGGCGGTCTTATGGCATCAATTTTGTTTTCTAAGGCAGCTCTTGAGCTGGGGGTTTTAAGCATGAGAAAAATGAGAAAGGCAGGGGGCTCACAAATTGCCGAACTGGCTCCGTCCTTGATAATTCTTCTTCTGGTAATTCTCTTTCCGATGATTGACATTATCTACCTGGGCGTGGGCTATTGCAGCGGCATGTACCTCAATCAGATGACCACGAGGGCCTGTTCCACCAGTAAGCCGTCCGACTGGGCCGCCGCTAGAAATGCCATGAATTCGGCCTGGCTGAGCAGTTCCCTGCCGCATTTCACAGGTTCCAGCATCATCAAGAACGACTTCAAAGCGCCCCAGACCCTGGCCGGCGGCGACGAATTCGACCAGTTTGTTGAAGTAAACACCCAGGTACAGGTCTCGCCCTTCATTTCTCTGGCCAGCGTGCCCTTCTTGAGCGCTCTCAGTATCGATGGTCTGACCAAGCCGGTTGTTTTCAACTACATAGATAAACGTCCCATGGAAGAGACAGGCAAAAACTAAGGTAAAAGAAGAGGATTTGGTGAGCTTGCAATGTTGAAGACGCGTTCCAAAAAACCCGGTAGATCAAGGTCGGGAAATATGATTGAAACCGTATGCGGTTCCATCATTTTGATTATAGTGGCGCTCTTTCTGGTGGACGTGGCAGCGGTAGTCGTATGCCAGACACAGAATGACGCCCTGGCTAAACACTGCGCCAGAGCAGCCGCCAACAAAGACAATGCCGGAGCGGCTAACTCGGCTGTAGCCCAGGTGGTGGCAGAGTTCCAAAAAACAGGCGGCGGTTCGAAAATCTGTGTCTACAATAACTACAATCTGACCTATGCCAATGCCCAGGCCTACGTGCAAACCACGGTGACCTGCAACTTCCCTGTGCCGGTGCCCCTGGGACCATCCAGTCTGCAATTCCGCGCCGATGCTCTGGAGCCCGTCGTTGCCGTTTTACCGCCCTGATCCGACGGGCCGGTATTAGTTTTTCTTGAGCCCGTTGTGTTTTGGTAGTAGCACGGCAGGCACGGTCTTAACCGGCTCACTGAGGAAGTCTACGGCCTGAGGGTGGGTACCGGGGTCGGCACTATCAACCACCTTCTTGATCACTGCTTCGTTGACCTTGGCCCCCTCTACAATGAGCACGGCGCCATAGGGCTTGCGCAAAGCAATCTCGCATTTTTGCACACCGGCGGTTTTACGCAAAGCCTGCCGCACATTCAAGATACAGCGCGCGCAACTAATATGTTCCAGACGAAAATCGTAACGCAAGAGCCCCTGTGCATCGGCAGCAGCCGCTGAAGAAAAAGGAAACCAGGCAAGCGCCAAAATCAAAGCCAGAAGGCCGGGAGTTTTGAGTTTTTCCTGCTTCATGATTTTACCTTCGCTACTTTAGAAGTAAAAGATTGAACCAACCAACTTATTTATAGCAAGATTTGATCGACTTGACAGACTTGAGGAGCAATAGCCACAATACCAGGCATAAATGCAGGCAAAAGAACAAATTCAAACTCGCATCAACCTACTGGTCGGTCTACTGCTCTACCCGCTGGGCGATTTTCTTGGACAACTGATTCTCTCGGGCTTTTCTCCCAGCGCCATCTCCTGGCCGCGAATAATCACCATTGCCTTAGTGGGCAGCTTGCTTTATCGCTTTGAGATTCCCCGCTGGTTCAAAGTTCTGGAAAGTATCAAGGTCGATGGACGGAAAGCGGAAAAAAGCCCGCTTCGATACCTTTTTAGAGAAGCTGCAGACGGCAGGTTCGTTCTCAACTGGCTGGGGCGCACCGGCTTTGCCATGCTTTACTTCAACCCGCTCTGGATTGCCAGGCATGTCTTCTTTATATATCTATCCACCCATAACTTTCAAATTTCCATGCCTTTAGGCCAGGCGGTTCCTCATTTTCTCATGCTCGGCTTGAAGGCATTCCTGGCTAACTTGCCGATTTCCATTGTCGGCAACTATATTATTCAACAAAAGATCAAGCCCGAGTATCGCTTCGCCGGTAGTGCCACCCTCAGTGGCATCTTCGCCATCTCTTATGCCATCGAATACTGGCTTTTTAAGTAAGCCTCTATGGCAGGTTTGTAGGGTGCTCTCAGTATTCCCTTCTCGGTGATAATGGCCGTGATTAACTCGGCCGGAGTCACATCAAAAGATGGATTAAGAGCCTTAGCCCCGGCAGGCGTATGAGGCTGCCCATCAAGGGTCAAAACCTCCGCCTGATCACGCATCTCGATGGGTATGTCGGAGCCCTCCGCCGTGTGAGCATCAAAGGTGGAAAGAGGTGCTGCAATATAGAAAGGCAGACCGAAATGCCTGGCTAATATCGCTAAATTGTAAGTACCGATCTTGTTGGCGGTATCACCGTTTCTGGCGATTCTATCGGCGCCGGTAATGACAAGGTCGACCTTGCCGGAGGACATCAAATAGCTGGTCATGGTTTCACAGACCAAGGTGCAGGGAACTTGATCCCGCATTAGTTCAAAGAGTGTAAGACGGGCTCCCTGATTGCGAGGGCGCGTTTCGTCCACAAATACACTAATGTTGCGGCCGGCAAAATGGGCGGACCGTATCACACCAAGGGCGGTACCATAACCACAAGCCGCCAGGGGACCTGCATTGCAGTGGGTGAGGATACCGGCCCCGGCCGGTACCAGTTCCAGACCGTGTTCGCTCATAGAACGATTGGCATCCACCAACTCCGAAAGAAGTCGCCGGGCTTCGGCCATGGCCGCGTCGGCAGAGCACTGTGGTCCCTGAGCCAGAGCCGAGCGGGCTGCCTCATGCACTTTATCGACGGCAAATTTTAGATTGACGGCAGTAGGTCGCGTAGAAAGCAATTTTTCGCGGTCGGCTTCTATTTTCGACCAGTCGCCGCCGTGTCGCTTCACCGTCAGTGCATGCCCGAAGGCTGCCACGGCACCGATGGAGGGAGCACCGCGCACCACCATTTCCCGCACTGCATATAACAGATTGTCGAATTCAGTGGCATCGAAGTAAACTTCCGAGAAAGGCAAAGCTCTCTGGTCAATTAAACTGAGTCTGTGCCCGTCGAATTCAAAGGGTAGAAGACCACTTTCAAGACCCGCCATGAGAACCTCGTATGCCAAAGCCGATGTAGACTTAAATAATAGAACACGAGGTCGCCTTATGAAAGCTCTGACATCAGGCAAAAGACTCTGGCTTTTGTCGGCACTTACCGTAAGCCTTCTTATCCTCGGCAGGGCCGTGCTGAAAGTTCAGGCGCAGTCGGTAAACCGACTGGCGGTGGGTCAGGCCGCAAAAGTGAGCACCCCGATTTACCTGACAGTAAATCCGCCATCGGCACTTAATTTTCTCAGCAAGCAGGAAGTGCTGGATAGGCGGCGTCAATTTCTATACCAACATCCCGAGTTGCTTTGCTATCAGTATCTACCCACGGCAGCCGTCTTCGATGCCATAGAAGACGGCAAGCCATGGTGGGGCATGCGCGGGCAGATCTTTTTCGGACCGGGCATGCGATCCATCGAAGGGGACGGAGAAGAGTCCCGCTTTCTCAACAATCCCTTTCTGCTTGTGCAGGCCAACCTGATCATGGAAAAGATTGCCTTCGACGAAAACCAATTCAGTTCCCAGGAAGAACTCAGTAATACCGCCATGCCTCTGGAATGTCCGCCGACGAGCGCCGTCTTCTACGCCAGGGAAAGACGAGAAGAAATAGGCTATGACGTTTCAGCCTTTCTGCGCGCCACCGAAAGTGCCACCAGAACTTCCCAACCGGTACCATCAGCCAAGCTTGATCTGGTTGCTTACAATGCCCGAGATTTGGGCTACAACTGGCTGTGCCTCTCCAACACCGACAGTAGTAACCTGGTGAAAGTCGGCTCTCTGGTAGCCATTGACCAATACATTCACAGCGGCCCATCCTGCGGATATCCAGGCGGCTGCAACAACATGAGCCCCTATAACGACAAACTTTTCGACATCGGGCTGAAGGCACTGCCGGCCAGGGGCGTGGTCAAACTCTGGCACAATATGCCCCGTTCACCCGCCGATCCGGCCGACTTCACGGTGCAGCTCTTTTTCAAATAGAAAGAGGGGAATTGCTCCCCCTCTTTCTCTCTAAATCTGACAGTGTCTTAGCGACCGTTTCCGTTTCTGGCCTTGAGGAACTCAGGGATATCGAGGATATCGGATGCCACTTTCTTGATTTCGCTTTGCGGTTGCGGTTGCTGTTGCTGCACAGACTCACGTCTGGGCGCTTCCTGGCGCTGCGCTTGCTGCTCACGGCCCTGGGCGGGAGCCTGAGTCTGGCGAGCCCGAGGCTGAGATTGCACAAGCATGTCGAAGCCGGTAGCGATAACGGTAATGAGTACTTCGCCGTGCAGTCTGTCGTCGAGAACGGCACCAAATATGATGTTGGCTTCGTCGGAGACGGCAGAGTAGATGACGTTGGCAGCTTCCTGCACTTCGTGCAAGGTGAGGTCGGGACCGCCGGTGACGTTGAAAATAACGCCTGAGGCACCGTCAATGGTGGTTTCCAGCAAGGGGCTGTTGATGGCATTGCGTGCCGCTTCCACCGCGCGTCCTTCACCGGTGGCACGTCCAACTCCCATAAGGGCGGAGCCGGCGGTTTGCATCACGGCTTTGACGTCGGCAAAGTCGACGTTAATCAGACCAGGCACGGTAATGATGTCGGAAATACCCTGCACACCTTGCATGAGCACTTTGTCGGCTTCCACAAAGGCTTCCTGCATGGAAGCTCTGTGATCCACGACTTCCAGGAGTCTCTGGTTGGGGATGACGATCAGGGTATCGACGCGGGAACGAATTTCGTTGATGCCGGAATCGGCTTGATTGCTTCTGCGCTTACCTTCGAAAAGGAAGGGACGGGATACGACGCCTACAGTCAGCGCGCCTTGTTCTTTGGCCACTTCCGCGACAATGGGAGCCGCACCAGTACCGGTACCACCACCCATACCGGCAGCGATGAAGACCATATCAGCGCCCTGCAGAGCCTGGGCGATTTCCTCGCGGCTCTCTTCGGCAGCTTTCTGACCGATGTTGGGGTTACCGCCGGCACCCAGACCGCGGGTCAGCTTAGACCCGATTTGCAGACGATTCTTAGCAGCCGACAGATCAAGCGCCTGAGCGTCGGTATTGCAGGACCAGAATTCCACACCATTTAAACCAGCCGCAATCATTCTGTTGACGGCATTGGATCCCGCGCCGCCGCAACCAACAACCTTGATGTTGGCCTTCATTTCGAAGTTTTTGGCAGGTTTCTCTTGTTTATCCGCTCGCTCAAGCACAGCTTCTGGACCTCACACTAAATTGACTGACTGTAAAAGTAAACTCTCGTGGTCATCAAGACCTACGACAATTCAACAACGCCGTCGCTCCAACCCCGCAAGGCAAAAACAGCTCATGCCATCTGCCTTTCCGGTTACGACCAACTGTTAAGGTATGGTAGAACCTATCTAGTCTATTTGCAAGTTGCTACACATCGTATGTAGTTAACCTTTTTACATTCCATTAAGGCAGCACCAGGCAAGAACGATGAAATTGCAAAGGGTTGCCAATAGATATTGGACAACCCTTTGCATCTACCCCAAAATTCTCGGCAATGTTGCGTGAGCAACAGATAAAATTTTGCTTCCTTATTTGCTCGAAGCCATTTTGGATTTTATTTTGTCCCGGGTGGCCACATAAGCCTTGTTGTCAGGATTAAGGCTGACTGCCATCTCGGCAAAATTGAGCGCTTCCTTGAAGTCACCGTCGGAGGCACTTATTCCAGCCAGAAGCCTGAAGGCATCGGCGTTCTTCTTATCAAGTTCGGTACAACGCTTGAGGGCCCCGTAGGCATCCTTCTTCTTGCCTTGCTGGGCATAGGCGGAACCCAGGTAGAAATGAGCGTCGGCGTTTTTATCGTCAAGACTGAGGGCTTTTTTCTCTTCCAGCACCTGACCTTCGATATCTCCTTTCAAGCCCAGGCAGGCACCGTAATCACGGTGGGCGTTGGCATCCTTGCCGTTCAGCTTGATGGCGCTCTTGAACTCCTGGATAGCCTGGTCGAGCTTGTTGTCACGGGAGAGCAACTGCGCGTACTTGAGATGGTACTGGCTCTGATTGGGGGCCAGGCGCACCGCTTCTTTTATGTTGTCACAAGCTTGTTTGATATCGCCTTTGCGGGCATAGGCCCGAGACAGACCCATGAAGCACTCGGCATCATCAGGATTAAGCTTGAGGGCGGCGCGAAACTCGCTTACGGCATTATCCAATTCGCCACCCATCAAATAGGCTTTAGCCAGCTTGAGGCGGTTGGTAGGATTACTGGGATTGGCTTCTATAGCGGCCTTGTAGCGAAAGATGCTGGCGCTGATGTCTTCACTGTCCTTATCGGCTTCGGCCGGCGCGGCCAGGGCACCAACAAAGCACTGGCAAGAAAGTGTCAGGGAAAGCAAGAAAAGAAAATTTCGCTGAGTTCTTCCGCTTCTCATTCCGTTTGTAAGCTGCACTGCCATAGTAAATTCCCCTTCTATTGCGTTTTTTGTGATAGTGACTGTGTCTGTCCGATTAACTGCTTTTGCCGGCTGATGATCCGGCTCAAGGATTGCTGGGCGCTCTTATCATGCGGATTCACCTGCAGAGCTTTGCGAAGGCTGGCAAGCGCATTGCCGGGATCTTTCATATCTTCATAAATCTCAGCTTTACTCAAATAAACATAGTGACTGCGCGGCGCCAAATCTCTGGCTTTATCAGTCATCTTCAGGGCGAAGGAAAACTGCCCTCTGGCCTGGTAAGCCCTGGCCAGTCCCAGATAGGCCATAGGCAAAAGCGGCTCTTTCGACTTTTCGCCGCTGGCCACGGCTTTTTCAAAGGCGGCGGCCGCTTTCTCCGGCTCTCTTTCCATGGTGTGGGCCAGTCCGGAGTTGTAGAGGGCCACAAAGTTATTCGGATCCACCTGCAAGACACGCTTGAACTCATCGAGGCTGGCGCCGGCGTATCCCAGCTGCAAGAAACAAATGCCCAGGTTGCCCCTTGACTTGATGTCCTGAGGACTGACTTCCAGAATCTTCTTGAGCTGACCGCCGGCCTCATCGTAATTGCCCTGCCTCATATATAGAGCGGACAAATCCTCCCTGGCACTCAAAGCATCGATACCACCGCCCTCGGAAAGGATGAGCGTCTCGATAAAGGCCATGACGGCTTTGTCATTCTGCCCGGCCTTTTCATAGATACGGCCCAGATAAAGGTGCATGCGGGCACTATCGAGACCGTTCTGAGAAGAGGTCTCCAATACTTGCCTGGCCATGGCCAGACTTTCGCCGCTACCGGAGTTGATGAGAGAGAGCGCCTGTTCTTCCACCTGTGCTATCTGCTCTTGTCTGCCGCCTCTTGACCCCTTACCTTTGAGCAGGTCATTCTTGATCTTCTCCAGATCCAGCCCCAGGGCCAAGGCGCTATCATGGAAACCCGTAGAGGCTAACAGCAGTAAAGCCGCAAGCGAAGCTGCTTGTGTTTTTGGACCGACTCGAGGCAATTTATCCTCCTCAGCTTTAACCGCGTCATAACCAACCGGCGGACACGCTAATTATAAGAGGAGGTCAAGCAGGTGCTTATGCTTATAGAATAAGTCTTGTCTTACTTAATGAATACGTAAAACAACCAGGAAGCACGGAAATGGAATTTCACTGGGCGGCTCTTTTTCAAAGTCAGGAAGCGATCATCTGGAAAGTGATCGTGCCTCCTATCCTTTATTTCGCCCACGGCTACCTGGCTACCTGGATGGCGGTAGCAGCTCTCTTTCGCCCTTATGATGCCTATTTCGTGCCCTTCACAAAAATCCAACTTCCTCTGACGCCCGGGATCTTCCCCAAACGCAGAGCCAAGCTGGCCCAGGCCGTGGCCGGCACAATCACGGATACGCTCCTCACCCCGCAGGACATCAAAGGTCAGGTCGAGCACCTGCTGACTGAAGATAATATTCGACTCACTATTGGTCTCCTTGTGGATTCGGTTCTCAAAGAGTTTCGCGATACCACCAAACTACATAGGCTGGCTTCCGATATCGCCGAACTCAGTCCCACCCTCCTCGAGCATTTCGTGGCCTCTTCCATCGAGTCCCTGGAGGCTGGTAAAGATGCCAAAATTGCCACAATTACCGAGAAGGTCTTCGATCAGGTAATTCTGACAACCCGCATTTCACTTGAGCAGGCCAGCGAATTCGCCTCGCGCATCCTGGAAGCCTTTGCGACACCACCCAAGGTGCGAGCCGGTTTGATTACCCTTTTGAGTCCCTCCAATATCAGCGCCCTCGAGGAGTCGATTGGCGCTCACGCCAGCGGACCTTACAAGCTTTTAGCCAGAATCATCGGCGTCAAGCGCGTCTGCTATGAATGGCGCAATTTCCTGGAAAAGGAACCGGAAGAAGCAGACAAAATCATCCAGGACATGATCAAGCGCTTCGGAATCAAAGAGCAAATTGCTCTGCAGATTGCCAATTTCGACCTGCGTTCGATGCCCCTGCAAACCGTAAACAAATTCAAAGCCAACATGGTCACCTTTGTGGAAGCCTTCTTAATTGAACACAAAAGCGATATCATCGCCTCGGTGCGAAAAGTGGAAGGCGAAGCGATGGCCAGCGTCAGGCAAGCCATAGTCGGCTTCAACCCGGAATCGATTCCGGAACCCTGGCTCATGAGAGCCAAGCAGGATTTGTCTCAGTTTTTCTACTCTTACTTGAAGCGGGAGCTAGGTGAGTTATTGGAAAAAGCTATACCGAAGCTGGGTATGTATAACGTGATTGCCCAGAAGATTGATCTATTTTCGGCTCAACAACTGGAAAACCTGGTCAAACGTATTTGCAAACAAGAGTTGCAAGCCCTGGAGTGGTTTGGGGGATTTATCGGACTGATGCTCGGTTTTGTACAGATCCTTGTCAATGCCATTGCGCCCTGAGGTCTTTTAATGAAAAGACCCCACAAGAGCCCCGCACCAAAACTGATACCACTGCCTGGGGCCTCACGTTACCCGCTCTATCGCATCAAGATTCCACCGAATTTCAAAGATTTGCTGGTCGGAGCCACCCTGGGCAACCGTTACTGGGTGCTCTCGGTCATAGGCAAGGGCGGCATGAGCGTGGTATACAAAGCCAAAGCTCGAGATAGCGGACGGATAGTAGCGGTGAAGACCTTGCGCACCCAGGGTCTCACCGACGAAATGCTGGTCAAACGCTTTCAGCGGGAAGCCGAGCTTTTGAGCCGCCTCAATCACCCTCGCATTGTCAATCTGCACGCCTACGGCACCAGCAACCGCGGGCAACCCTATTTTGTCATGGACTTTTTGCAGGGGCAAAACCTCACCGAGGTGCTCAAGCAGGAAAGACAACTGGCACCGGAGCGCTTCCAGGATATTTTCGTGCAAGTGTGCGCGGCCATTGAACATGCCCACAAACACAATGCCATCCACCGTGATATCAAGCCCGGCAATATTATGCTCACCAGACAGGGGCGCACTAACGACTACGTAAAAATAGTAGATTTCGGCATCGCCATGATCACCGAAGAGGCGCAAAGATTGACGCGTATGGGCGAAGTCTGGGGTTCGCCTATCTACATGAGCCCGGAACAATGCATGGGCGCCAATGTAGATCTGCGCTCGGATATCTACTCCCTCGGCGTGGTCATGTACGAGAGCCTGACCGGCAAAGTGCCCTTCCTTGGCCGTAACTACGCAGACACCATGGGCAAACAGATAAGCGAACCGCCCGCCCCCATGAAGGAAGTGAGACCGGATCTGGACATACCGGCCTCTATGGAAAAAATCGTCATGAAGGCCCTGGCTAAGATGCCCGATGACCGTTATCAATCCCTCACCCAGATGCGCAAAGACCTGGAAGCAGCCCTCAGTTATACGCCTCCGGCCGGCAAGGCTGAAAAAACCGCCAACAGGCATAAGAGCGAGCCAAAACGCCAGGAAAGAGATTTCGATGAGGACGAAAGCGTAGCGGCAAGAAGGTCCGCTTCGAAAACCAACAACAAAACCATAAGCCCGAAAGACCGCAGCTCCAATTTGAGGAGCCCCCGCAGCTCTGGAACTCGTCGCAGTTCAGACTTGAAGGATAAAAAGAAAAAACAGTTAGCCCCCTCCCGCACCCGCAATTTGATCCTGGTGGTGCTGGGCTCTTTACTTGTTTCCGGTTGCATAATATTCGCCGCCAGCAATGTTAAAACACTCACTAACGTTCTGGGAGAAATGGCCCGCTCGCTTCTCAAGGGTGCCACCGATGATGGTGCACCTTTCCAAAATCAAGAACAAAGTAGCGGCAAAGAAGGCACGGAAGAACCAACGTCGGCGCCCTGAATTCCAGATACTGAAGTTAAGACAGATTGTCTTTATTGGTTATAGTGAACTGCTGAATCGTTTCTTTTAACTGAGAGATTTCCTCGGCCAGCTTAATCATCATTTCCGCCCCTTTCAGATCGCGCCGAGCAAAGGCTTCCGAGCCTCTGGCCGCCACGCTTTCCATCTCCTTGTCGAAGGCTGCCAGCAAAACCTCGAGGGCTTTCTTGAATGAAGTTTCCGAAGCAGCAGCAGGCGGCGCGGCAGGTCGCATCAGAGCCGGATTGGTCTCGGTGTCAGCGGCCAGAATATCTCTTACCGGCTCCACCGAAGGCTGCATAAGGGGCTGGGACTGGGACTGTACTTGAGGCACGCTTTCATGGGCAATGAAGTGAGCCACCTCATCCACCTGGCGGGAATGGGGCATCGGCGTCGGAGCAGGCGGCTCCGGCGGTCTGGAAAAATTCTGGGGCTGGAAGGACGGTGCCGGGCTCTGGGGCGGCGCCTGAAAACCGGGTGGCGATACGGAAGCAGGGGAGGATTCGGTCTTGGAGGCGGAGGAGACAAAATTCCATGGTACCTCCTGCCTGGGCGCAGGCTGAGGCTGAGGTGAAGCCGGAGCCGGAGCCGGAGCTGGAGAAGGAGCGGCCGCCGGTGGGCTCGCAGGCTGTACCGGAGTTTGAGGCATGCCGGCGCTGGCACTCTGGAAAAGAGCCTGAGCGGAAAAACCAGGTCGGGGAGCGTCCGGACGAGCCTGCAGATTGAAGCCGGAGGCATTGGGATCCACAGCCGGTCTGGAACCTGATGAAGATAAAGCGTCCGGACGCGCCTGCAGATTGAAGCCGGAGGCATTGGGGTCCACAGCCGGTCTGGAACCTGATGAAGATAGATCTCGCCATTCACCGGCGCCGGAACTGGCAGGCTTGGGCGGTTCAGGAGGAGTGGCGTTATTAAAAGGATTAATGGGCATTTGCTGGGAAGCACTGCGCACCGAGCGTACAACCGGCTTCCAATCATCATCGTCACGACCGGAGCCGGCGGCCGGGGCCTGCGCCTGCAAAGAATTTTGGGTGCCGGAGACATTCTGACCAACGGGTGGTGCCGCATGAGCGGCTGGTGGAGCCGCGGTGGAAAACTCGGAAGGGTAGGTCTGGGGCGGAGTAGACTGACCCTGTCCGCCATAGAACTCCCCGCTCACTGGTGCCCCGGCGTCAGCCTGTCCGAAGTCTTTCTGAGCACTCGCTTGTGGCTGACTCTGTCCTTGAGCCGCCATGTGCTGCCTGTAAAGAGCGGAATAATCGATTTCCATTTCCGCTTCACGGCCCACTGGAGCACTGGCCGAGGCGGTGGGACCGGCGTGAGAGACGGAGCCAAACACCCCGAGAGCATCGAGATCGAGAGCGCCTCTCAGGGGCTGGTCTTCCTGAGCGACAGTGATCAAGGTATCAAGCAGGGCTCGGTAGCAAAGATGCAGGCTATCTTCATTGAGCAGGTGATCGTGGGCGTAATAAAAAACGCGCGAACCGTCAAATGCCGGCAAGATAGAAAGAGCGCAATTATGACTGGTGGGAGCCGTGGTGAAAGAGAGCAATTTGTCGGCGGGAATTATGTACGAATCTACTGACTCATAGGTACCGCGCACCACCAGGGTCCAGAAGCGAGTGGAGATCCGACCGGTGAAAACGGAAATATACTGGGCACTCTGGTGCCAACTGCTAATGTTCTCTCGGGTCAGAGTCGGTCTGATCCAGCTCAGTTCCAGTTCGGGAGCCGGATTCATCTGGTTGAAATCGTAAGCCAGATTCTGGAAGTAATCGAACATACGATCCACCAGATTGACCATGGCTTCGTGTTGAGCGTTCTGCCTGATGCGCTCGTTCTGGTCTACCACCGAACGCGGACCGGTTTGAGATTGAGAATCATGGGCCGCGGGTCTGCCGGTGCCCAGCACTCTATTTTTCCAGACGCCTGAGACCTTCTCGTTACTGTGCTCGCCGGCCGAAGCAGGCAGTCGTATGAAATTGCCGCCCTCGGCTTCTCTGGTCTCCTGGTGATAATTCAAGCCGACTTCGGACTCATTAACTTCACCATCCACCTCGTCTTTCTCATCCAGATCTTCCGAATCGTTGAAAGATTGAGCGCTCTTTTCCTGGGCACGCTCGCGAAAGGCAGCCTCCTGCTCAGCCTCCAGCGCCTCCTTGGTCATGGCCTTCAGCTTAGCTTTGGTAGCCCTTGCCTTTTTAAGATCACCGTCCTTGGGTGAGCCATCTTTTCCTTTTTGGCCCTTACCCTTAGAACCTGGCCACATATCCTGGTTGCCTCCCGAGAAAAGTCCTGGACGGATGACGCCAGTGGTAGCCTCCGTCAGCGCCGCCAAGCCCGCCTATCCAGGATCTACCCTTGCTGAGCGCCCGTATAACCCTAATTAATAGAGCCCCACCCCAAAAGCACATTTTTTTTAATGCTTCTCTTTAGTCACAAGCCCGTCTAGCCACCGCAACTTGATGAGGAAAAGAGCTGCAATGGCGGATAATATTTAACCGTAACATCATTTTCAGGGGTGTCAGCGTGGCGGAGAAGCAAGTTCGAGGCAAAGGTCATGGCTTTGACGAGCACATCGTAGTGCGGGGAGCCAGACAGCACAATCTTAAGAACATCGACCTAAAAATTCCCCGGGGCAATCTAGTGGTTGTCACAGGTGTGAGCGGCTCCGGTAAATCGTCCCTGGCTTTCGACACTATTTTCGCCGAGGGACAGAGACGCTATGTGGAGTCACTCTCAGCCTACGCCAGACAATTCCTGGGACAGCTGGACAAACCGGACGTGGACGGCATCGACGGGCTCTCACCGGCTATCTCCATTGACCAGAAATCCACCAGCCATAATCCCCGTTCCACAGTCGGCACCGTTACGGAAATATATGATTACCTGAGGCTCTTATTCGCCCGGGTAGGAACCCCCCATTGTCCCAAGTGCGACCGCCTGATCAATCCCCAGACCATCGACCAGATTGTCGACCAGGTGCTTTCTCTCGACGAAGGCAGCAAGATTCAAATACTTGCCCCATTGATTGCCGGCAAGAAGGGAGAATACCAGTCGCTCTTCCAAGAATTGCGCAAGGAAGGCTTTGTCAGATGCCGCATCGACGGCGAAGTTGTGGAACTGGAAGATGAAGAGCAAATAAAGCTCGACAAGAACAAGAAACACAACATCGACCTGGTGGTGGACAGACTGGTGATTAAGAAAGGCATCCAGTCGAGGTTGGCCGATAGCCTTTCCCTCGCCCTAAAATGGGGAAAACAGAATGCCCTGGTTGATATCGTCGGCGGTAGCACCACCAAGAAAGGAGATCTTCTCTTTTCCGAGAACTTTGCTTGTGCCGCCTGTGGAGTCAGCTTTGCGGAACTGACCCCCCGAATCTTTTCCTTCAACAGCCCCTACGGCGCCTGTGATGAATGCCACGGACTGGGCTGCACATACGAGGTAGACCCGGCGCTGGTAGTGCCGGACGGTAAGAAGACCCTGGAAGAGGGAGCCATCTACCCCTGGGCCAAGACCAATAATCCCTATTACGATCAACTCATCGCCTCCGTAGCCAAACACTACAAATTCTCAGTCAAAGTACCTTTCGAAAAATTGACAAAAGCCCAGCAGGGCATCATTCTCTTCGGCTCCGGCGCAGAACGCATCAAACTCGGTCATGACTCTTTCGACGGCCGAGAATTCTGGGAATACAAAAAATCCTTCGAAGGTGTAATCAACAACCTCAAGCGACGCCATGAAGAATCGCAATCAGACCGCATTAAGCAAGACATCGAAAATTACATGACGCAGATGCCGTGCGCCAGTTGCAACGGCAGCCGCCTCAAGCAGGAAAGCCTGGCCGTCAAGGTGCAGAGTATGTCCATTGCCCAGGTCTCAGCTCTTTCCGTAGAAAAAGCCGTCACCTATTTTCAGTCCGTGCCGGAAAGTTTGAGCGAAAAGCAGCGCACCATAGCCCATCAGGTCTTGCTTGAGATCAACGCTCGTTTGAAATTCCTCACCGATGTGGGACTCACTTATCTCACCCTGGATCGTCAAGCCGGTACTCTTTCCGGCGGCGAAGCCCAGCGCATTCGGCTGGCAACCCAGATAGGCTCCGGCCTTTCCGGCGTGCTCTATGTGCTCGATGAACCCTCCATCGGCTTACACCAGAGGGACAATGCCAAACTGATTGGCACCCTCAAACACCTGAGAGATCTAGGCAACACGCTACTGGTGGTTGAGCACGATGAAGACACCATGAGGGAAGCCGACTGGCTGGTGGACATCGGTCCGGGTGCTGGTGTGCACGGTGGCGAAGTAGTGGCGGAAGGCACCATAGAAGATATCATGGTGGCACCGCGCTCATCCACCGGTGCGTATCTGAGCGGTCGCAAGACCATTGCCGTACCAAAGAAAAGACGCCCCGGTAACGGACTATTTCTGGAAGTGGAGGAGGCCACTTTGAATAATTTGAAGAATCTCTCAGTCACCCTTCCCCTGGGGAAATTTGTGGCCGTGACGGGCGTCTCCGGCAGCGGCAAGTCGACTCTGGTCAACGACTTGCTCTACCAATATTTGCGCCACCACTTCAGCGGCACGGTACCGGCACCGCGGGGAGTGAAAGCAATAAGAGGGTTGGAGCAACTGGACAAGGTTATCGACATCGACCAGTCACCGATCGGACGCACCCCCCGCTCCAATCCAGCCACCTACACCGGGCTCTTCGACGTCATCAGAGAAGTTTTCTCCATGACCACGGAGGCCAAAGCCAGAGGATATCTGCCCGGTCGCTTCAGCTTCAACGTGAAGGGCGGCAGATGCGAAGCCTGTCACGGCGAAGGCATGAATGAAATCGAGATGAACTTCCTGCCGTCGGTCTTCGTTACTTGCGACATCTGCAAGGGCGCCCGCTACAACCGAGAAACCCTGGAAGTGAAGTTCAAAGGGCGCTCCATCTCTGAAGTTCTGGAAATGACAGTGGAAGAGGCTCTCACTTTCTTCGCCAACATTCCCAAGGCGGTGAGCAAGCTGGAAACCTTACAGGAAGTAGGTCTGGATTACGTCAAACTGGGTCAGCCGGCCACCACGCTTTCCGGCGGTGAAGCCCAGCGAGTCAAACTGGCGGAGCAGCTTTCCAGGCGCTCCACCGGCAAAACCATATACATCCTGGATGAACCGACAACCGGCCTGTCCTTCGCCGATGTGGACAAACTCCTGCATGTGCTTAACCGTCTTGTCGACGGCGGCAACACGGTTTTGATCATCGAACACAATCTGGACGTGATCAAACAAGCCGACTGGGTGATAGACCTGGGACCGGAAGGTGGAGACAAAGGCGGCAGTCTGGTGCTGGCCGGCACCCCCGAAGACCTGGTGCGCCATAAAGGGCGCAGCCACACAGGACTTTACCTGGAACAGCACCTGATAGCGGCACCGCAAAATCAAGCAGCGGAGAAACCGGCGGTCAGCCGCGCCAAATCCGCACGGGCCAAAACAAGCCCCGAGAAAGTCGGAAGCAGCACTTGAAAGCAAGGCATTTCCATGTGGCAAGCAGGTGTTATGATCAGGGCGCAGCTAAATTGAAGTCATGAACAGAATCAAGATGGAAGAACAAAGCGAAGCCGACAAGGTATTTGACAGCCTCCGCAAACGTGGCCACAGGATCACGGCCCAACGGGAAACCATACTGCAGATTTTTCGTGACCAACCCCACGGCGAGCATCTGTCGGCCGAGGAATTGCACGCCAAGCTTCTGGAACGAGGCGGCAATGTCTCACTGGCCACTGCTTATCGCACCCTCAAGCTGCTTTCTTCCCTGGGTCTGCTCAGAGAACTGGATTTTGCGGAAGGGCACAAGCACTACGAACTCAAGCAAGACACGCTGCCCCACCAGCACATAATCTGCACCGGCTGCAACCTCACCCTGGAATTCGAAGACCATTTCCTCGAGGAAGCCGGGCAGAAAATAGGTGCCCGTTACAACTTCGAAGTCATTGATGCTCAGTTTAAGATTTTCGGACTCTGCCCGACCTGCAAAAATAACAAAACCGGTCGCAATCGCTAATAATTTTGCAAGACTTTCGACAAAGCCCTGCCTGACCGGTCAAAATAGATGTAAGTAGAGCAACTTCAGGAGCACACCATGACACTGGCAGAAGCAAAAGAAGGAAGCCGCCTGGTTGTCACTTCCACCCGCTCGGAAGAAGTGACCATGCAGGCAATTCGCTTCGGCATCGGTCAGGGTGCCAAGATTGACATTACCAAGAACATCAAGGGCGGCCCGGTAATTCTTAGCTGCAATGAAATGGAACTGGCTGTGGGCCGGGAACTGGCTTTTCTCATCGACGTCTCGGAAATCGCCTGAGATGTCCGGTCCCATGGCAGATCAAGCACCGAAGTGTTCCACTTGCAAACTACCCCTCAGCCTTTCGCAAACCAACCAACTGGTGGGCAATAAGGCTCTGTGCCCCCGCTGCAATAACTGGACGGAACTGGAAAATTCCTGCTCGGGCAGCTGCCTGACCTGTAAGCCACAGGCCGGCCAAACCGAAGCGTCATGTAACTCATTAGCAAATTCCAAGGAATGTAGTGAGATTTCTGTTGAAATCGGGGTAAGGAACAATCGAGGACCTTTGCAACCATTCTTTAACAGACTGGCAAAAGTTCTCGGGGGCGTCTTGCGACGCTCCTGAAAAACTCACGCCTGAAAAGTAAGTCGTAAGTTCCGCCACCAGGGATATTCTCAGGAGCAAAACGGACGACAAACAAAAACATGTGAGGAACAATATCGGAACTACTAAAAAACGCTTGGAATTGAGTATCCAGGGGCATAAAATAGTATTATCGACTAAAGGCGCATAGGGTGCGCGCAAGGGAACCAGAATGACAAGACCAATAAATCCCTGGAAGGTGACAGGGTACAAAGCTGGTCAAAACGTGGTCTGTAAGGTCACCAAGGCAGAGACCGGCGGCTATGCAGTAATCATCCCCAAGGATAATTTGCCTGGCTTTATTCAAACGACTGCCGCTTTGCGGCCGGGCGAGGAAATCCTTGCTCAGTTCGTTTGCGTTCATAACAACCGCATTCTCCTTTCCCCCCTCTTTTCAGGTAATCGGGCCTCCGGCGCATCACTGCCCACAAGTTCGCAGGTCAACTGGGCCGAGCACCTCGACAACCCCGAGCAAATAGACGAAATTCTGCAACAGCGGCAGTCAGAGACCCAGAACAACTATCAAGCCCCGGCCGAGCAAGAAAACTACGAGCAATCTTATGCACCGCCGCGGGAAGAAGGGCAACAAGCCCATTCCGACTCAACGATCTACGCTCCTGACTACAGTCAGAGCACCAATCAAGCCTATCAAGCTCCCATTGCCTCCCCCGAGAACACAGGCGCTTCCTTCACCGAATCTCAGTGGCAGGCACCCATAGAGCAGACTCCCACCAAGCGCTTCCGCCTCCGCCGCGCCATCGACCTGGTCATGCCGCCCCTGGATCAAGAGTCGTTAACCACCATGAAAATGTGTGATTACGATCTGGAGTGGCTTATAACCGACCTGGAAGGCGGCATGCGCACAGGCTGCATGAAGTGTACGTCGGAACAGGCCCTTTCACGCTCAGCCGTGCTGCTCTATCGCGGCAAGGCAGTAGGCTGCATTTACGGCTGCAAGACTTCTCCCGACGCCAGACCCACGGAAGAATCGCTCACCAGCATGCTCACCGACCTGGAAGCGCCCGACGCCACAGTCATGGTCTACGACTTGCCCGAAGAAGTAACCGTAGCCATGGCCTCACTCTTCCTCGGTTTCCCTGTAGAAAGAGATGAGTCGCTGGATCCCAAAACTCAGTTCGACTACTTCATGACCTATTTCACCCAGAACGGCAACACCGCCTGCCTGGCCATCACCCTGCCGAGCACCAAGTCTACCTATCTTGTGTTCGTGCACAAGGGCAAATTCGGCGGCGCTTTCTTCGTGGAAGAGCAAATCTACACCCAGGATCCAGCCGATATATACCAGCTCTTCGTCACCGATGCAGGAGCAAGGGTGGAAGCCAGTCTACTGCAGCCTGATATGATTGCCGCCGGCTCACGCTTCGGCTATAGCCTCTCCATGGCTAAACAAAAGCGCCAGTAAGCTTTCGTTCTCTCTTTATTAAAGCAGAAGGAGCGCTTGCCGGGCAAGCGCTCCTTCTTCCAATTCAACGAATTACTCGTTATCGTCACGACCTTCGGAAGACTGGCTACCGAAGTCACTCTCAGAAGCTTCCAAAGAAGAGAAAGCTGGCAGAGTCAACTGACTGACTGACTCTTTCGCCGACTCTTCTCTAGCGAGGGTGAAGTTGGGAGTGTAGTCATTGCTCTCACCGAAGCCTACAGCCTCAGATGTATCGAGCACAGGCACGCCCTGATCGAGACCCAGACTGATGGCGCTGCTTGCATCAACACCGCTTTCAGCCTCATCTTCCGCCGTTTTGGTTTTCAATCTGTAGATGCCGGTCACCGGATCCACTTCCGCTTCATAGGGGCTCTCCACTTCGTAGGTGATGGGAGCAGCCGCCGCTTCGCTGACGACTTCGCTGTCAGCGGCAGCCTCAACGGTGGCGGAAGCAAACTCGGTTTCCTCAGCACTGAAGAGGTCCAGTTCCTGGTAGACACTCTCTACCGCTGAAACACTCTTAGCCAGGTCGGAAGCCAGATCCGTGGTGCTTTCCTCCTCAGTCTCTACAATCCGTTCTTCATATAGAGCTTTCTTGGGTTGGAAAACGTCACTGCGGATTTCGATGGTGGCGTGACTGTCCTGCGCTCCTGCACCACCGGCAGTATCGCCATCCTCGTCCTCATCATCGTCATCAAAGGAGACCTGTTTGGCTGGCTGCTTTCCCTGAGCCCTGGCATCGAGGAGATCCTCCGGCATCATTTCCAGAATTTCTTCCGGCACATCATCGAGTTCACTCTCTACATCCAAAAGCACATCCAGTTCTTCCGGAACCTCATCAAGTTCACTCTCCACATGGGAGGGCATCACCCGACCACTGACGGCGGTAGCCGATTTAAGGGGTTGGGAGCGATTCCGACCGCGATTCTTGCGGGAGACTGACTCTTCTTCCTTGGAACGGAAGGCAATGATGCGACGATCTTCCGGCGGTCCCAGTTCAAGGGCCGGAATGACGCCATGAGTGTGGCAGCTTGTGCAGGGTCTCGTGAACAGCTCACGCAAACTCTGACCCTGCCTGCGTCTGGTCAATTCCACCAGACCCAGGTCGGAAAGCTGACCAATCTGAGGCTTAGCCCGGTCTTCTTCCAGAGATCTCTGGAAGGCTTCCAGCACCTGCTGCTGATCCTTGCGGCTGTCCATATCGATGAAGTCCACAATGACCATGCCGCCGATGTTGCGCAGTCTGAGCTGGCGCGGAATTTCCTGAGCCGCTTCCAAATTGGTGCGCCGTACCGTTTCAGCTTGAGTGCGGGAACTGGTGAAACGACCGGAGTTGACGTCGATAACTGTCAGCGCTTCTGTGGGCTGGATAACCAGGTGTCCGCCGGATGGCAACTCAGCACGGTTGGAGAGGGCCGCCTCGATTTCCTTATCGATGCCCTTAGCCAGCAAAAGCGGCTCATCGGCAGTATGGAAAATCACCTTGGTCTGTTTGTGGGCCCAGCCGGCCAGGTATTCCTGGGCTCTTCTCTGGCCTTCCGGACTGTCGGCGATAATCTCAGTTACTTCGTGGGAATAAGCATCACGGATAACGCGGAAGAGCAGATCCTGGTCACGATATATAAGGGTCGGTCCAATCGAAGCCTCGGCTTCCGAGACAATGGTCTGCCAGCGATCCCAGAGCTGTTCGAAATCTTCGAAGAGTTCCTGGTCGCCCTGTCCTTTGGCTTCGGTTCTGATGATGAGACCGACGCCGGGAGGCTTCATGAGATTGACCACGGCCTTGAGGCGGGCTCTTTCTCTAGCTTCCGAAATACGGCGCGAAATACTGACGCCGCGCTCTTCCGGCACAAGCACCAGAAAGCGACCGGGCAAACTTATGGCTGTCGATACCCGGGGACCTTTGTGTCCGGTGGGCTCTTTAGTGATTTGCACAAGCAGTTTCTGCTTGGGCACAAGCCTTTCTTTGAGCGGTCCCTGTCCGGGCACGTCGTTGGCGTGCAGGAAGCCCATCTTGTCTTTGCCCAGATTAACGAAGGCAGCATCGATACCGGGCAGAATGTTTTCCACCGAAGCAGTATAGATGTCACCGAGCAATAGTTCGCCTCTGTTGACGAAAAACTCCACTACTCGATCGTTTTCCAGCAAGGCGGCAATATTGTCCTGCTCAGAAATTACAATTGACTTTCTCATACGGATCCTCTAACTAATTCAAGGTTTTCTTTGGCCGATTCGGGAACGAGAGACTCACCAGACTGGGATAAAAGTTCAAGTCTGATCACCCTGAAGGTGACATCGGGACTGATGATAGCCAGCAAATCCTGCGGCTTCAAATGTCCATTCGAGCCTGTCGCCAGAGTTAGCTCCAGCCAGGGAGCATTTTCAGCGGACATAAAATCAACAGCTTGACGATGAACTGAAATAGCGTGAATAAGGGGACGCAAGTCCTTAGTAGAACCAACTTTTCCCGGAGGAGCGGACATCTGTGCAAGTAGATGCTCCTGCCCCATTATCTTCTCTATCGCCGACTCAAACTTCGCGGTCATTTCAGATACCGTCAAAGCTCGGTCAGCCTCGTTCATTTCTCTATCAAACTGTGGCAGAGCCATATACTTAGCCCGGCCCAGAAGTGATGCAAGAGACTTTTTGCCTCCTGCTACCTCTTTCAACTGGTGGCACTCAAGAATCTGAACTTCCGGCGGTAACTCACGGTTTAACTTGAACGTGAGGGAGTGCGCCTCAACCGGACTCGCCAATTCAATATCGGCAAGCTCTTTCAGCCCTTCCTGAAACAGGGGAAGTGGGGCAGCGAAAGAAAGTTTGGGGGAGGGATTAAACCCTTGTGTATAACTCATTTCCAATCCCGCTCTGCGAAAAGCGCGAATGAATAAATTTTGCAGATCAAGGTGACCGATGAATTTCAGGTCACCCACTTTCTGAAAGACCAGGCGGAAGCGAAGATTGGCGGTCTCCGGCGAAGCGGCGGCATCTTCCGCTTGAACAGCACCTACAGGCACTTTCGGTGCCAGGAAGAAGAGCGAAGGATGAGAGTCGGGATCACTCTTATTAGCATTCAACTCTTTCACAAAAGGATTTTTCTTCAAGGCGGCAGGCAAAGGACTGGCCAGCACATGGTTGGTTTCAAGTTCGGTGCAAATGCCGCAAGCATGGCAGGTATTCTCTGTGCAGGCGGCGGTTTCAACCTCTTTAACGGCCTTTTCCCACTCTCTGACAAGCCACCAGTGGTGGAGCCCGATATGCACTATGTCATAAGGCTGCATACTGCCCACGGGCCTATCGGCCGCAGCTTCCGCCAAAAGCGTGGTGCCCATGTCCTCAGCCACCTGATGCCAGAGCTCGGGTTTAAAGTGCTCGTCCCAGGCATCAAATACGGCGCCGCGCTTATAGGCTTCCAGGATCATTTCACCAATGCGCCTGTCGCCGCGGGAGATAACCGCTTCCAGCAAACTGATCTGCGGTCCTGTGACATTCAATTGCACATTGCGCAAGCCTGAAGCTCTCAGCTTATCGCGTAAAACCTGGTGTTTGCGGGCAAATTCCTCCGGTGCCACCTGCGGGAACCACTGGAAGGGCGTAAAGGGCTTCGGTACGAAATTGGAAATCGTACAGGTCAGCTCGATATCCCGACGATAACGCTCCGGCTTGCTGCGTCTCAGGGCCCTGGCATGATTGGTGGCTTCCTTCAATATTTGAATGATGCCGGCCAGGTCTTCGTCGTCTTCGAAGGGAAGACCGCACATAAAGTAAAGCTTGACCGACTGCCAGCCAGATTCATAAGCGGACTCGATGGCGTTGATTATCTGATCGTGCTTGAGACCCTTATTAATGACGGCGCGCAGCTTCTCTGAACCTGCTTCGGGAGCCAGAGTAATGCCGCTCTTACGTACAGCCTTCAGTTCTTCGGCCACATCAAGATTCATGCGATCGGCACGCTGAGAAGGAAAGGAAAGCGAGGTGCGCTTATGAGCGTGTTCTCGGTTCAAAGCCCGCACACTGTCATAAAGACTTGTGTAATCGGAAACACAAAGCGAGAGCATGGAATATTCTTCATGCCCGGAATTAGCCAGGGCTTGCTTGGATAGCTCTACGAGTTCTTCAGCCGACCTTTCCCGCACCGGCAAAAATGTATAGCCGGGCTGACAGAAACGACAGCCGCGATCGCAGCCGCGACGCACTTCCAATACTTCCCGGTCGTGCACAAGGGCCAGATAAGGCACCAGATTGCGAACCGGCTGATTGCTCGGCAGAAGCGGAGCCACCTGACGCAAGACGCGCTCAGGCAGGGTCAGAAGAGCCAATTCATCTAGTTCGGCAAAGAGTTTCACGAAAGCCGCCTCATCAGCGGCACCACTCTCCAGGTCAGCCAGTTCAAGCCGAACGGCCGCCACCACTTCACTCACGGGAAGCGGCTTAACCGGCACGAAACCTTCCTGATAAAGAGCGGGAGCATAGATACCCGGCACCTTGAGAGCAAGCTGAGCCAGTAGCAAGTTGCGAATCGCTCTCTTATTTATTTTCCGGTGCGCAGTCAGGCAGTCCAGGTAGTTCTCCTTGAACTGCTCTATAACTTTCATGGCCGCAGGCAGAGCTTCTTCGCCATCACCGATGACGAAGAAATCTAAGAAAGGCGCCATCGGTTCAGGATTGACGGCCGAGGGGCCGCCGCCAAAAACGAGGGGGAACAGATCGCTGCGCTCAGAGGCCTTGAGAGGCAGGTGAGCGAGATCGAGCATGTTCAAGACATTGGTATAAGTAAGCTCGTACTGCAGCGAAAATCCTATTAAATCGAAGCGCTTGAGAATCTCCCTGGACTCAAAAGCAAAAAGCGGCAAGCCTTCCTTGCGCAAAAGCGCTTCCATATCCTGAGCCGGTGCATAGGTGCGATCCACCATGTAGCCGTCGATATCATTGATCAATTGATAGAGAATCTTGAGCCCGAAATTGGACATGCCCAGTTCATAGAGATCGGGGAAGGCCAGGGCCATACGCACCCGGCAGTCGGCAAAAGACTTACGCCTGGCACCCCATTCGTTGCCAAGGTATTGCCCGGGTTTATTCACCTGGGGCAAGAGCTTGTCTTTGAGCAAAATGGAAAGTTGCTCGCTGCTTATCTCTTCTTTTTTCTCAATGGCGCCTTCGTCAGTGGACGAGGCAGTTGAAATGACGATGACAATTCTCCCGGGCCGGCCATAAGAACCAGAGTTCCTTATGAACCAATATTCTTTTCACTATCGAGGACCTTCCCCGGGCGCTGCAAAGCTCACCATGGGGTTACTCAACCGTCTTATAAGTAAAAGGGTCTTGAGCTAAGTACATCCTCAAGTAGCTCAATTATATCGCCCTGAACGATATATATAGAGGAATGAAACTTTAAATTACTGAAGCTTTTTCAATCTTGCCCGCCCTGCCCCGTCCGGGGGATTTTGAGCAAGATTGCCCACGGGCTCTTGGCTTCCCGTGCTATAGTCGCTTAAGGAGGAAGCTACATTGATTCTTGAAGCCTTTGCCCAGTACCTGCACCGAAGTCCCGGCGTCGCCGCCGAGGACGCTCTTTCGCTCTGGCTCTGGGACCGCATCAAAGGAGAACCCCTTAACAATGTAGACCAGGTGATTCAACTGGAGATAGCCGTCAAACGGGAACCCCCAAAGGCAAGAGAGGGTGAATTACCGAACCGCCGCCTGGTCTTCCTGCCGGCGCAAGCCATGGAAACTTTTCATGAGACCTACGGTATTCGCACCGCCGCCCAGAAGAAGCGCTTCAGCCTCATCTTCACCGGCGCTTCCGCCTCGGGAGCCAAGCTTCTTTCTAGCCTGCAAGAATATGCCAGAAGCTACGAACAACAGAAATGGTCGCGCTTTGTACACAATGTCAAAGCAAGCGACTTTCATCAGTAACTGTTTTACCTGGAACATTGTAAGCTTTTCCCTGTCTAACTAACCTAGATTGCAGCAGTGCAAACGCGGTTTAAATCAAAGGGGATGAAAAGCAAATGAAGTTTCTAACTTGCCTCCATGCAACAACAAAGCATCACCGCAAGACAGTCTCAGCTCTTGCTCTTCTGCTTGCAGTAAGCACCGTGGCAGCCGGTTACGCCTCTGCCGCCGAAGACCTGCGCCTCAAAAAAGGCATTTCTTTTAACCAGGATACCGATACCGGGTTCCCCATCGAAGCCACCCGCATGGAAGATGTAGAACTGGAACCCGGCAAAGCCTCGGTAATCTTCTTTGGCGCTTCCGGCGACTTGAACGTCAATAGACAAGCCAAGCGCATGGTCGACCTCTACAAACAAAACAGCACCAAGCCGGTTAAATTCATCCTGGTCGACGTAGACCATCCGGTCAGCTCCAGCGCCAAAGCCCTCATTAAAAATCACTACAAAGGCTACATCCCCTTCCAGGTCATCCTCGACAAGGCTGGAAAAGTTTCCTGGAGTCAGATTGGCGAAGTCGAAACCGGCACCCTGGCCAATCAGCTCGACAAAGCCCTGGCTCAGTAGTCAGTTCAATACACGCTCAAGAAAGCGCCGGCTGTGTATGTCCGGTAGCTCGATTGTGCCCATGAGGGAAGGAAAAAACTCCTCATCGGCGGAAGACTGATAGGGTCCATGGCAATCGGAACCGCCTGTGACAAGCAAATTCTTCTCTTTCGCCAGGTCCACATAGTGCTTCCGGACAGCCTCAGTATGAATACGATGATAGGCTTCTATTCCCTCAAGGCCTGCGTCGATAAGTTGGGCAAGCAATAAGGGCATATGGGTCTCAGAGCCGGGATGGGCAATGGAACTGAAGCCCCCTGCCGCTTTGATGGCGGTCAGTGCTTGAAAGGGCGAGACGCTTTGCCGCTGCACATAACATGGTGCCGTCCTGGCCGTGAAGCGCTCGTAGGCATCCATCAAATCGCAAGCCGCACCGACGCGCACCAGTGCTTCCGTCAAATGAGCCTTGCCGATATTGCCTTTGCCGGCACAGGCTTGCACATCCTCGAAAGTGACAGCCCTACGCCCTTTCAGGCTATCGTTAATCTTCTCCAGGCTCAAATTCAGTTGCTCTAAACGGGCCTGCCTTTGCAAGTCCATTACTTCAACTAGCGCCCGAGCACTTTTGTCCGGTAGATATCCGAGTATATGCACGTCATGATAGACGCCCTCATATTGCCAGAGACAATTGATCTCAATTGCCGGCAAAAGCACCAGTTGCCGCGCCGCTTCCGAAGTGTCACCCAGAGCAAGCAGCGCCTGCTTCGCTTCTTCAATACCGTCCATGGTGTCATGGTCGGAAAGGGCAATATACTCCATACCAAGCTCAACTGCATGCCTGACCAGGGCTTCAGGCGACCAGGTACCGTCGGAAAAATGGCTGTGCAAATGCAGATCGACGGGGCAAGCCATCAGTCTTCCTCAAAGCGCACTCTTTCAATGGAAACAGCCTGCTTGCTAGCTTTATCTACACCAATTAGAACTCCGCAAGCGGCAGCAGGGCCGGGAGCCAGCTCGAAGCGGGAAGGAAGCTGCTTGATCATGCGCCTGAACACACCTTCCTGGGCCATGCCAATCACCCCATCACGAGGTCCGCAAGCTCCGGCGTCGGTAATATAAGCGGTTCCCTGCTTGAGTAACCGCTCGTCGGCGGTCTGCACATGGGTATGGCTGCCCACCACGGCCTGCACTCTGCCGTCCAGATACCAGCCCAGAGCCACCTTCTCAGCAGTGGCCTCGGCGTGCACATCCACCAGAATCAAACAGTTCTCATCTTTCTCTTGCAATTCATTAAGCAGCTTATCGACCACGGCAAAAGGTGATTGCAGAGGTTCCATGAAGACCCGCCCCATTAAATTTATAACAGCAAGCCTTACCTGATCCTTTTCCACCACCACAAGCCCCTTGCCGGCTGTGCCTTCCGGGTAGTTGGCCGGGCGCAGGAGGGTCTCTTCCGAGTCAATAAAATCAAATATTTCTTTGCGATCAAAAGTATGATTGCCGCCGGAAAACACGTCGACGCCGCACTCTTTCAGCTCTTGAATGTTTTCCCTGGAGACGCCGAAACCGTGGCAGGCGTTCTCTACATTCACCACCACAAAATCGGGAAAGGGCTTAAGACCCTGCTCAGCGCCATCCTTCAGCTGTTGTAAGTATTTCTTCACCACAAGCCGTCCGGGCTTGCCGATGACGTCTCCAAGGAAGAGTATGGAAACTAATGGGTTAGACTGTAACTGTTGCATCACTAGAGCTTACACCATACCTCCACTTTCACCCGGTAGTCCCCTTTTACATTTCGTTTCTGGTCATGAAGTTATCTCAGTCAAACTTAATAGTTGTAAGCCTGCTTGCCCTCAGTCTAAATGCCCACTATCCGGCGGCAGAAGTTCTGGCCGCCCCTCAAACCAGCAAACAAGACAAGTCGGTCAAACCGGAAGCTCCGGCCAAACAAGCACCGCCTGTCAAAACAGATGCTCCTCAAACTAGCAAACAGGACAAGGCGGTCAAACCAGAAAAGCCGCTCCCCGCTAAATCACAGGCGCAAGCAACGGCAGTCAAAGCATCAGGAAAAGAAAAGCCGTCCCCGACCAAGGGCAAAAGCGCTTCCCGCCCCAGAACCACCATGCTTGTGCCACCGCCGCCGCCCATGACTCCAAGTTTACTAGTAGATCCAAGCATGCAAGCAGTCTTAGGCATGACCATGCCGGTGGAAATGCTGGGCAAAGAAACTCTCAAAGAAAGAGAGAAAGAAGTAGCCATTCAATATAAAGACGCCGCCCTGGAATTGGAAGCCAAACAGCGCAAACTGAAAGACAAAGAAGACCGCGCCGTAAGCTTCGAAGAACTCTACAAAGAAGGCGTAGTCTCAAGAAGAGAACTGGAAGCAGCCCAGGCGGAAGCGAAAGAATTTGTGGTCGACGTAGAACGACTGGCCATCAAAGAGCATGAGCTGAAGCTCCTTCTGGAACGCATCAACAAAAGACTGGCCGCCTTAAGTCCCAAACCAGGCAAGAAATCCTTGCTGCGCTAAAGTTGTCTGAACAAACTAAAAAGACAAATAGAACTTCGCCCCGGGTCGGTCTTTCACTCATGCCCACGGAAGACTTCCGCAAGGCAAGCCTGCCGCTCTTGCAAGATAACCTGGTGGAATGCCTGGAATGGACTTTTGATGCCGGTTTCGATAGAGCCATACCCCTATGGGTAGAGAACCTGCTTGCTCAGTTCAGTGAGCAAGAAAGCCTGCTTGGTCATAGTTTTTTCCTTTCCCCTATGAGTCTGGTCAGACCACCAGAGATTGAAGAAAGCCTCAAGAAGTTCAGCCTTGCCTGCACACTTCACAAATACCAGCATATAAGCGAGCACTACGGCTTCTTCGCCGACTCCAGGCACTTTGACGGTGCACCACTACCGATGCCTTACCATGAAAGCCTGGTTAAGACTCTCACCGACTCTCTCAAAGATCTAAGCCGGGCTGCCGGAAGCAATGTCACCGTCGGGCTGGAAAATCTGGCACTAGCCTTCAGCAAGGAAGACATTCAAGCACAGGGGCGTCTGCTCAAAGAAACGCTGACCACAACAAATGGTTTTCTGGTGCTTGATCTGCACAATCTCTATTGCCAGATGGTTAACTTCAATCTCACCCTCGCAGAAATTCTCTTTTACTACCCCCTCGAACTGGTAAAAGAACTGCACATCTCCGGGGGTTCCTGGTGGGAGCCCGAGATTAGCCATAGCCGGCGCATTCGCCGCGACACCCATGACGGCGGCGTACCGCCTCAAGTCATTGCACTAATCGACGAAGTACTGCCCTTATGCCCAGCCCTGAAATGGATAATTTTGGAGAGAATGGGCGGCACAATTTGCACCCGAGAAGATGAAAGCGAGTTTGTGCAACAGTATATGGAAATTCGCCAGCAGGTAAAATCGGCAAAATAATATGAGCACCGCACTGAAACACTATCAGGAAAGACTGCTTGAGTTACTAGAAACAAAGCTCAATGCCCAGGAAGTTAAGCAGGCACTTCTTCTCGACGCTGAACTGGCGCAGTTGCATACTTATATAGAAACCCTCGATCTAGATATGCTGACAGTGGGCATGGAATTGCAGAAAAAATGGGGTAAAAAACAAGAGCGACAAAATTAGCTAAACAAAATTAGCTAAACAAGATAAGTTGGACACTTAACCAGGAAGTAGAACCATGAAATTGCAAAAGTTGGCATCTAAAACCGGACCCCTCTTACTGGCCCTGACTGTCAGCCTGGGCGCCGGTCTGACGCCTGCTTCCGCCCAGAGCAGTGCCGGTGGTAAGGCAGAGGACCGGTGCCGGGAGAAGATGGTCAAACTACAGGGGCAGGGCAACTCTCAATTTAAGAACAAAAATTTCGCCGCCGGCGATGCCAGCTTCAGACAAGCCCTAAATGAAGCTAAAAAACTTGGAAAGGCGGAGTCGGCCCTTGCTCTGCAGCGCTGGGCCCAGGCTACTGAATTCCAGCGAGCCGACCTCAAGAGAGCAGAACTACTTTATATGGAAGCGGTGTCCCTTGTACGAAATGAGCCTAAAGATGCGCACCTGAGAGCAGTACAGGTTCTGGCACAGTTTTACCGCCGCCACAATCAAACCGACAAAGCCGACCTGCAAGAACAAATTGCCCAGCAGCTACAAGGAGGTCAATCAATAGAGAGAGACCCTTGTCCGGCCTGCGGCAGAGGCTAGCCCTTTTTGTTGAACGCCGGCTGTTGAGCGCCGATCGTAATCCAGGTGATGTCCAGGATTAAATGAGAGCGAAAACTCAGAATTAATAAATTAAGCGCTGCTCTTAAGATCGAACAGGATCTCGCCGGATAGCGACAAGATGCAACTTTAGCCCTCACCCAAATATACAAGAAACCCATTAGCAGCCGAAATTACCTGACTGCAATAGATCGAAAACCTCTCAAAGACAGCACATGAGAGCGCCCTAAGGTTCACAAGAGAAGGGCGGCGCTACTGGAAAAAAACCGCAGATTAAGCGGGTTTTGATCTACCATAGTGCCAACGAAACGGAAGCATTTTATCTATCAGTCGTAAGCGCGGATCTACTCCCTTTGGTCCGCAAATACTTCTGCAGCCACCATCCGTGGTTCCCACGGCAGCGGCTGCATAGATAAAATGCGCCCTTTCAATTAATCACAAAGGATATCCGCAAGGAGAATTAACCTGATGTTTTACAATCGCACACTCAAGGAATACAACTCACCCTGGAGAAATCACTTGAACCGCTCCTATTATGGATATGGTTTCGAGACCGAAACCCTTCAGCACAAAGGCTGGGATGTTCCCTGTGCAGACGTGCTCGAACTCGATGACCAGTTCATCCTCGAGCTCGCTCTTCCGGGCGTAGTGCTGGATGATATTGAAGTGAAAGTAGAAGAGAACTACCTCACCGTAATCGCCAAGCGCACCCCTGCTATGTTCCAGGAGCGCGCCACCTACCTGCGCAAAGAGTTGCCCACCACTTTGATGGTTCGTGAATTCGAATTCGAAACCGAAATTCTAGCCGAGCAAATCGAAGCTCGCCTCGATCGCGGTCTGCTCTTCATCAGCATTCCCAAAGCTGAAACAGCACTGCGTATACCGGTTTCAGCCGGTTCAATCGAAAGCCACATGACCCACAAAGTGAGAAGCCACAAAACCGAAGTGCGCTCAGCCAAAGAAGTAACCATCAAGTAACTTCAGCTTGCCGTCTGAAAAGACGCTCACTCTAACAGGGAAAGAGCCTCAGTTTCTGAGGCTCTTTCTTTTTTGAGGAGATGAAGACTGAGTGCCTCTGCACCCAAGTTAGTTCCCTCCAGTAAACGACAAAGCAAAATGTGAGCGGCACTCAACCCACTAGAATTGAATCTCACGGCCTCACCTTCGGCAAGCTCAATTACAGCCGATTCTTCTCAGGAATGTGCGGTCTTCACTCTAATGCGGAAGGCTAAATCAAGTCAGTCGCTTCCATAGAAAATACTTCTCGTGACTCTCTGGGAAATCCGACAAAGAGCCGAAGACTTCGTAACCTCTCCTTCGATAGAACTCTAGAGCCTGGAAACTATACGTGTCCAGATAAACAGATTTACAACCGCGCTTCCTAGCCTCGGCTTCTGCTGCCCCTAACAACCTGGAGCCAAGACCACTATGCCGGTATGCTTCATCCACAGCAAGAGTCTCCACTGACAACCAGCCCCATAGCGTTTCGCCAAGCAATCCCCCGATAAGCTCACCACTATCGTTACGAGCCAGAACGCTGAGTCTCTGGTAATTTGCAGCACCGGCAGCAGCAGCATTAAACTGCCTCAAAATCTTTACAACCTTCTCTAAATCGTGAAGCTCCGCGTTAGGTTCAATCTCTATACGATAGAGCGCTCCTTGACCTTCAGACATCTACACCTTCCCGCGTGCACCGGTTCAACATAACTGAGACAACCGAGCAATTACCAGTGTACATGAGAGTGGAAGAGAAAACCGATGTACACAATTGGTTTCGAGTCCGCAACCGTTCAGCACAAAGGCGGGGATGTTCCCTGTCCAGACGTGCTCGAACTCGATGACCGGTTCATCCTCAAGCTCTCTCCTCTGGGCGTAGTGCTGGATGGCATTGAAATAGAAGTAGCAGTGAACTACCTCACCCTAATCGCCAAGCGCACCCCGGTTTCAGCCGGTTCAATCGAAAGCCACATCTCCCACAAAGTGAGAAGCCACAAAACAGAAGTGCGCTCATCTAAAGAAGTAACCATCAAGTAACTTCGGCTTGCCGTCTCAAAAGACGCTCACGCTAACAGGGAAAGAGCCTCAGTTTCTGGGGCTCTTTCCTTTTGACCAGGGAGCGAAGGACAAGTCGGTCTAAATTCGACCTGCCTCACCCATTAACCTTAGAACCTGCGCTCTCAGCAAGTCGGATTGTATGCCGAGAGTATTTAGGAACGCCTGACTGGATTGGTCGGTAGCAAGAAACAGCAGTAAATGCTCAGGGCCGACATAATTGTGGCCAGAGGTTCCGGACAATTCAGAACATGCGCCTATCAATTCCGATAGAGACCGGCTTTTACCATGGTCCACATCTTGTTTCTCAACAAGCTCATGAATCCGTTCAACGCTTACACCGAGAATTCTGAGTGCCTTCGCACCCAAGTTAGTTCCCTCCAGTAAAAGACCAAGCAAAATGTGAGCGGCACTCAACCCACGAGAATTGAATCTCACGGCCTCACCTTCGGCAAGCTCAATTACCTTCTTAGCTTTAGGCGTTAACAGCTCTCTCAACTTATTACCTTCCAAAAGAACATGGAGTTTGAAGCATACTCAACAAGTGTATCGTTTTATCGAACACTCTTTAAGGCTAGAAGTCTTCGCCCGGTTCCGAGAGAAGAAAGCAGAGGCACAGGGTAGTCCGATAATTCAAGCAGCCAATCGAGTTCGTAGAGTTTCACCCTAACCGCCTGTTTCTCAGTGTTACCCCATCCAAAGAAGTCCTCTCCGGCAGCAAAACCACGGAGATTTTGCACCCGGCATTCTCTCCGATGGATGACAGCCACAAAAGCGACTGCTAAGATCCGAAGACTGCTCTCGCAGCGGTGTCCAACATACTAGGAGCTGTGCAACTAGCATTTATCACACCGAGCAAAGGCAGAGTAAGCACGAATGGACCTTCCACACTTTCTGATGTTATGGCTTGGTGGAACCACCTTAGCCTACCTGCTCCAGCGGGCCTACCATGAATTTCGTTGGGGCGCATTCAACCGAGCCAATGCGCATCTAGAAAGAGGCTGTTTCGAGGAAGCATTAGTAGCTGCTGAGGCAGCTTCAAAGCGGTTTCCGAAAGACTGGCGCTTTCATTTCACAGCGGCAAAAGCATGCATCGAAATGCAAGATCCTGAAGAAGCTCTTGCATATTTCAGAAAAGCGGAAGAGTTGGTTGCCGAAACTCCAATCGAACTGCTTATAAATCGGGCTATTGCAAAATCAATGCTTCTTGATTACGAGGGAGCACTAGGAGATATCAATCGCGCCTTACAAAGCAAGCAGCAAAGGCTATGGGCTTTGCTGGCGAGGAGCTATATCTACCTCGATGAATACAACTATCAAGCGGCGCTGGACGATTGTAACGAAGCCTTGAACCTGAGAGCAACATGTGAAGCCTACATTTGTCGATGCGGCGTATACATTGGTTTAAACAATCTGGAAGCAGCACGAGCAGATTTACAATCATTATCTGAACATCTATCCAAAGACGCCCGTCCGTCTCTGGTTGCTTTAAGCCTGCACTTGCAAGCCTCTCTCCTGTCTTTTGATGGACTCTTTGTTGAGGCGGCAGAAGAGCAGTCTAAAGCCATCGAACTTGCTCCCCAAGATCCGTTTCACTACATAAATAGGGCCTATTTCTTATCCGCAGCAAGACAACTGGAGGAGGCCCTTTCAGACCTGGAATCGGCAAACAAACTGGCCAAAACGAAATTGGCACATAGCTATATTGCCTCTAACAGAGCGCGCATCTCTATTATGAGAGATGATCTGGACACGGCCCTTCAACTCGCGAATGAAGCAGTCGCAATATACGAGAGACCGGGCATCCTCTGCACCAGAGCAGCTATTTTTCTATTGACCGGTGCGCTTAAAGAAGCTGAGAGAGATCTGGAAAGGGCTCAACAACTTAATCCGTTTGACATGGAAATATACTGGTGGAAAGGTCGACTAATGGAAGTTCTAGGTAGAGAAATCGAGGCCGAGCAAAACAAGGAGAAGGCATTAAAGGGGCATTACAAGCCTTACTTTTAAAAGAGCCCTTGAGCAAGTCTTACGGACAATCAACTATCTTACCTGCCGCGCCCACCATTTGAATAAGTGTAAAATATAGCGATGAGAATAGTTCTACCCATTTTCACATGCCTTTTTTTGCTTGGTGTCGCGCCGGCGTTTGGTGAAGCGGCTGAAGGCAACGTTTCGGCCGAACTCGATCAAATTGAGAGCAGCCTCAAAAGACACGAAAGTGAGAGACTGGAAACCCACGACTACAAGAGTTTATTAGAGCGCCTCAAGACGGTTCTTGCGGAAGCCAATCTGGACGCGAATCTAAAAGCGAAAGCGCTCTACCTAAGAGCCATGGTTGAATTTGAAAACCGTGACATGCCGGGGGCTCGTGCCGATATCGACGAGAGCCTGAAGCTCTCGCCCAAGAATACGGAAGCTTTGAGCTACCGGGGGCTGATAAATACCCTCACCGGCAAACCGGAGCAGGCCCTTGCCGACTTCACCAGCGCCATTGACGCCGGGGCAAATGAGCCCTATGTCTTCAGCAATCGCGGCTCCGTTTACAGTCAGATGGGCAAGAGCAAAGAAGCCCTGGCCGATTTCGACAAAGCCATCGAACTTTCTAAGGACGACACCCAGACTACCTTTGCCAGAGCCATGAGAGCCAATGTGCTGGCTGACTTGAAAGAATACGATAAAGCCATTGCCGACTGTGATTATGTGCTGACCCGACCCATGCCCCAGGAGCTATTGGACGGTATCCACAAAAGAAAGGGTGGTTGCCTTTTCTTCCAAAACAAGTTCAAAGAGTCAATTGAAGAGCTGACACTGGCCATTGAAAAAAGCAGCGATGCCAAATTGAAGGCTTCAGCCGTCTTCATGCGCGGTGCTGCCTATGACCGCCTGGGCGAGAAAGAGAAAGCACTATCTGACTTATTTCTCGCTCGCAAACTGGGTTTTGTCACAAGCAATCCGCCCCCCGATAGAGTTGTGGAAGAAAGCCCTGAGCTGAAAGCCAAGCTTGTGCCACTCACCGCTAAGGCTAGAAAGAGCCTGCCCCAGGTCAAGGCTCGATTTCTCAAAGGCTTGCCTTCAGGTAGTTTTCTGGCAGTAACAACTACCTTGAGCGGACCGGAAGGCAAAGAAAGAGTATTCGTCAAAGTACTGAAGTGGCAGGGCAACAAAATCTCGGGAAAACTCTCCAATCATGTCAGACTCTCCAACTACAAGTACGGCTCGCTGCTCAATGTGCAGGAAGACCAGGTCTTAGACTGGACCATAGTTGATAAACAGGGCAAAGAGGAAGGGAACCTGCTGGGCAAGTTCCTCGATGAATGGCTCGATAAGCAGAAGTAGATACTTATCAGACTAAGGTCAAAAATTGCAATTGGACGCAGGTCCGGTGCTGCCCTCGGTAAGGTCTATCACTAGCCCTTCTCACTGGAGATCCTGCGATTACTAACACTGTGGCACAAAAGCAACAAATTTGCACCATTCTAAAGATCTACGTCTCAAGAATTATCTTCAAGCATCATTTTTGCATTTGCCGCCTGAGTAGTCTTTCTGAAGCCATAGAGAAAATAGATGGCAAAACCAAGAGCCATCCAGGCCACAAAACGAATCCAGGTGATTACAGGCAGCGACAGCATAAGCAGGAAACAGGAAGCAATACCGAGAGCCGGGACCAGCGGCACCAGCGGACATTTGAAGGGGCGGTGCACATCAGGTTCGGTCTTACGCAAGAGAATCACACCGGCGCAGACAATGATGAAAGCAGCCAGGGTGCCGATATTGGTCAGTTCGGCCGCCTGGCCTATATCAATAAGCAAAGAAGAAACACCGACCAGAAGCCCCGTCAAAATGGTGGGTATGAAGGGCGTGCGGTAGTGGGGATGGAGTTTGGCAAAGAAGGCGGGCAAGAGTCTGTCTCTGGCCATAGCCATAAAGATTCTCGGCTGACCAAGCTGAAAGACCAATAAAACGGAGGTCATGCCGGCCAGGGCGCCTATGGTTACGATCAGATAAGCCCAGGCATTGCCGCCCTGTGCCATGGCTGTGGCCACAGGGGCGGCATCGTTGGCGTACTTCTGGTAGGGCATTATGCCGGTCAAAACCAGAGAAACGGCAGCATAGAGGAAAGTACAGATAAGCAGGGAGCCAATCATACCGATGGGCATATCCTTTTGCGGATTCTTGGTTTCTTCCGCCGTAGATGATACAGCGTCGAAACCGATAAAGGAGAAAAAGACGATGGCTGCACCGCCCATGATGCCTGATAAACCGTTGGGGGCGAAGGGCACCCAGTTTTCAGGCTTAACCAGGGTGGCACCATAGATAATGAAGAAGAGCACGACCAATACCTTGACCGCTACGGCAATGCTATTGGCCCGGGCGCTTTCCTTAATGCCCACCACCAGAACCCAGGTGACGGCGGCCACGATAAGCAAGGCAGGTAAATTGACGGCGAAGGGGTGCCCAAACAATTGAGGCAGGTCAAAGCTTGAATAAAGAGCGTTCTGAGGGGAGGCCCGATCGGCGATACGAGAAAGAGCCGTGGTGGTGTCGGCCGTGAGCCAGAGAGGCAAACCGTGGCCGGTCATTCCGTGCACAAGATGCAAAAAGTGGTCGCTCCAACTGACGGCTACGGCCACATTGCCCACGGCATATTCCAGAATCAAATCCCAGCCGATAATCCAGGCTATTACTTCGCCCAGGCTGGCATAGGCAAAGGTATAGGCGGAGCCCGATACCGGTATCATGCTGGCTAACTCCGCATAGCAAAGAGCAGCCAGACCGCAAGCCAGGGCAGCCAGAATGAAGGAAATGACTATAGCCGGTCCCGCTCCTTCTCGCCCCAGGGTAGAGCCCAGTAAGAAATTGGTGAGGGGGGTGGACCACCAGTCGTTGTGAAGAGAGACCTGCCCGGCGGCGGCTGTGCCTGTAAGAGCAAAGATACCGGAACCGATTGTGGCACCAACTCCGAAGGCAATCAGGTCGAAGGCCCCCAGATGTTTGTGCATGGGTCCATGCTCACCGCCTTCGGCTTCCGCCACCAGGTCAGAAGGAGACTTCTTACGCAAAAAGGCGGCTTTGAGCAGTTTCATTTCCAGTGCAATCCCTAAGGTAAGGAGACGGTTTGTTTGGCCGTATTACCAGCCCGGTCGAAGATCTCTATGGTCACCTTGTGCGCGCTCTTGGGCGCATAGATATTGGCGGCGCTCATCTCCAGCGCCTGGCCATCGGCGATAGTGCCGGCTTTAGGGGCAAAGCTGAATGGCTCAAACCCTTCCACACGATAGATGCCGTCGGCAATTTCCGAAACTTTGTCGCGGGCTTTTATGCTGAGGGAGATACGATTGGCTTCGGTGCGCTCCGCTTTGATATCCGAGAGTGTGGGAGGCGAATTGTCGATGATGATGTCTCGCAAAGCCACTGCCGTTTCAGCGCCTCTGGCATTGGAAGGGCGATCACTCAAGGTGAAGCGCAGCACATAACGACCATCCTTATGCTTGCGGCTGTCGAACTTGTAGAGGAATTTCTCACTGGTGGCGTATGACTCACCAGTTTTCGCCTCTTCTTCAGCCTCGGCTTCTTTCTCCTTCTCTTTTTCCTTCTCTTTCTCCCGTGGCTTTTCTTTTTCCTTTTCCTTGGACTTCTCGCCTTTGTCCTCTACCTTCTCAGCTTTGTTCTCTTCGCCTTTTTCCTTACTTTCCGACTCGCCTTCAGAGGGCTTGGTGGCATTTTCGGCGCTATCTTCAGTTAAGGAGCGGCTTTTGGACTCAGGTTTGACCGACTTGTCTTTTTCCCCGGGAGCAGAGTCTTTGGTATCTTTTGGGTCTTTGGAGTCTTTTGAGTCCTTGGAGTCTTTGGAGTCTTTGGGATCTTTAGGGTCTTTTGAGTCTTTGGGATCTTTTGAGTCCTTGGAGTCCTTGGAGTCCTTGGGCTCTTTCGGATCTTTGGTGTCTTTAGGATCTGAGGATGCTTTTGCCTTATCGGCATCGCCTTTGGAAGACTCATCGGTAGAGGCTTTACTCTTCGCTTCCTTCTTCTGAGCCGCTTTCTTTTTGGCTTTCTCTTTCTCTATAGATTGCCTTGACCGCAAATCTCCATTGAGGAGGCTGAAAGTTTTGCCGCCGTCGCTGGAAATTTCGACAGCCACCAGCAGGTTGTCGGAATCGACATCGGCACCGGTGAGAAATACCGACACGGTACCGCTCACAGCCTCGCCGTTGGATAGGGAAACGGAGGAAAGTGTAGGGGCAGTGTTGCCTGGTTGGTATGTAAGCTCACAGGCACCAACCTGGCGGCGTTTCTCTTTTTCCTTTCCCGGCTTCCAGCTAAGGCGGTACTGAAGATAACGGCTATTGCCGGATTTAACCAGGTAAGTCGGTCCGCCGGCTTCCCCGGATGACTCCGCTTCGGCCTCCGTCCAGGCGCTCCAGAACGAATCGGGCTTGGCTGTCAAACCGCCACGGGTCTCAACTTTTATGCCGGAGGCCAGTTCGCCGTCAGCAAGTCCGTCGCCGTTCATAAGGCGGAACCGGGACCACTGGCTGACCTTGCCCGCATCGAATATGGAACTTGCATAAGTGGGGGAACCGCCGGCCTCGATGTCGAAGCTTCTAACCTGAGCTATGTTGGAGGTACAGGCATAGAGTTGCCCACCTTCGCCGGCAAGAGCCATAACCGCTTCCTGCTCCGTATGACAAACAGGGAGGAAATAAGCTTGCTTGCTGACGGGATCGATTTCAACCCTGGTAATATCGCCTTCGGCATCGCCAGAATAAACCCTGTCTTCTTTCAAATCGTGATAGAGAGTATAGAAAGCATCACTCAAGGCAACTGTGTCTACCTGACCGCTTTTGGCAACACGCAAAAGTTTGCCCTGCCCGGCGGTGGTGACATAGAGATTGCCGGCTTTGTCTCTAGCCACGCCGGTGACGATATGCTCACCGCTTTCAAACTCGGCCCGGCTCTCGCCGCCGGCAGAAAGTGAGAGCACTAGCCCTCTTTCGGCAGTTCCGATATACAGTCTCTGGTCATGGGGGCAGAAATTGAGAGCAGTGATATGAGCCTGCCCGCAATCCAGAACCATCTCCGCTCTCGCCTGTCCGCGCCTGGCCCGGTAGAGCTTACCAGTGCCGGCTGTGCCGATATAGAGGTTGCCGCTGCCATCCAGGGCGAGGGCTGTGACGATTTCCTCGTCTACTTTCGTAAAAGGCTCACCACTCACTTTTCCCTCAGTCAATTTAAAACTCTCAATCTCGCCGCTTCCGGCGCATCCGACGATGGCAGTGCCGTTTTCATCGATGACCAGGCTGGAACCAAAGATGCCTTTAACGGAAGCAATTTGTCCGACGCTCTTATCGAGGGGACGATAGACATAAAGCCCTTTGCCGGCCAGGAAATAGAGATTGCCGCGGTAAGCCTGGCAGGAGAATATACGCCCTTCCAGCACTTCCTCAATGAGAGCTTTTTCGCGTTCCTGAAAGCCTGGTGTCAGACGACCAAGGCTGTCGACCATGACACCATTACCGGTGCCGTTGCGGAATTCGCTTTCCTGTTCCTGCCGCCAGGAAGAAACCGCCCTCAGGTGAGGAAACCCTTGAGCACTGGACCAGATATTGGCGCCCTTACTTTCAGAAGCTGGCGCGCTGGCAGAGCTGCTGGCAGCAGCCGGCGTGCTGCTTGCGGCACTGCCGCCACTGGCGGCCGCCGTGGCAGGAGCTTCACTCTTGCCTCTTGCATCAAGAGCCTTTTTAGCTTGCTCGGTAATATAAATGCCGTCGCTGCCGCCGGAACTCGGGGCAGTGAAGGTAAACGGCAAGCCTTTAGCGTAAACTTTGTCGGGTCTTTTGACTGTGACAGCCACAATATGGGAGCCGTCGATGATGTTTTCCATGAGACGCGTCACCCGCTCTTCACCGCGTACCAGCGCCGGCGGTCTTGTAGCGCGTTCGCTGAAGAAGGGTTTGAGCCACTGGGCGGGGGGGTTGCGCAGCACATCGCCGTGGAGAATAAGGGATTGCCTGGGTAGAGCCAGCAAGCCGCAGAGGCGATCGGAGCGTTCCTTACGCCGCAAGCGAGCCAGGACCTGTTTAAAATTTTCGGGGCTGGGATCGGCGACCCCCATGCGCTTGCGCATAGACTCCAGTTCGTCGCCGCCGCAGACGCCGATGGCCAGATCACCATCGGGCAGATCCCGTGGCAAGGTAAATAGCACCTTCTCTGTGACGGCGGGACCATCATAGGGCTTGAGCACGCAGTAAGCAGTGACGGTGTCACCGGGAGCGGCCACAGCCTTGTCCAAATAAAGACGTTCCAACCGGCTCACCTTGCGACCATCTTCGATGGTTATGTCGACGTTTATGTTCTTGACTCTGGTGCGCTCAAAGTCGTTGTCGATAATTCTATCGACAAGACCGCCCACATAACCGCTCACAGGCTCCCTCAAGATCTTCAACTTGGCTAGCAGATCGGTGGAGGGATGAGCCGGGAAATTGACGGGGAAGCGGTCTACACGCTCAATTTTGCCCTGACCGTTCATTTCCACATTGGTCTTGACCTTCACCACATATGGTGACTGCGACTGATAAGTAGCATCAAGAGCCGACATAACAGCGGCTGTGGTCAGGGTGGAAGTCAGATCAGGATGCTCCACCAGTTTACACTTGTAGGTTTTTCTCACCTGACGCACTTCATCGGTGACGGTCAAATTAAGCGGGATCAACTCGCTGACGCGGCCCACTTCACCGCCTACCGACCAGGGACGATCAGCAAAAATAGTTCCGATCACTTCCAGGGGAGAGGAGAGCTTGAATGAAACGGAGAGGCTGGGCAAAATCTCATGGATGTAAGCGGAGGCAAGAGGAAAGGAGACCCCGCCGGCTTCGATGAAAGCATGGCCGAAGGCGATGAATTTATCTTGAAAGGTGCAGGTGGCGGTGCCGGTGGCTGCACCGGCGAAGTCGCCGGTGGAAAGCATGACGGCAACAGCACCGCCGGGAACGACTTTGCGGTCTCTGTCAAATTCGCCGTCGCCTTTCTGGGCCAGTAACTTGGGATTCAAACCGCCGGAAGCGCCGCTTGTTACGTGCAAGCCCACATCTTTAAACTGAGCAGCCAGAAACTGCTGGGCCCGGGAAGAATAGCCGCTCAACGACACCGGTGCCAAAAGCGGCACCATACGCGGGGCACCGGTCGTTTCCAGACGCTCCCCGGAAGTTTCTGATTCGCCCCGGCTCCTGCTCAAATCTTTCTGCAGCCTGGAGAGACTGGGCGGCGGCAATAGTTCACCCGGTACGGCGAAGCTCCGATCGGGCTTACTGCCGAGATGCCGCGGCGCACCAGTGGCGGTATCAAAGGAAAGAGCGTCAAGCATGTCGACAACCGGCGTCACACCGACAATCGGCTCTTTTGAGAAATCAAAGCCGTATGAAAGGGCGCCGGCCAGTCGGTTTCCAATATAGATGGGCGAGCCGGACATGCCGCGAATGACATTGTTTTTGCCCATATGGGGGCCGGAAAGCCTTATCAGGATAGCATCTCTACCACTCAAGGCTTGTTTGATCACCCCTATGACTTTGACCTGAAAACGCTCCACCTTCGTGCCCTGAAAGACGGTCAAGCCGTATCCTTCCATGCCGGGCTTGATTTCATCCACAGGAATGTAGTCGGAGGCTTTCAAAAAGCGCTCCACGAAGCCCTTGTCTACCGGATTGTAGTGGGAGTCTTGTTGGTGATGAGCGGTCTTGCCTTCAGCTGAAGCCGGGCAGGTTAAGGGTGCAGAAAATGAAAGGAGGCTGAGGGCCGTCCCCAGAGAAACCGTCCGCCGCAGGAACGGGAACAAAACCTTGCCCCGGGCACTCTTACTGTGAACCTTACAAGACTTGTCTGAAGAACGGGCTGAAACGCCTGTTTGGTAAATTCCGAGAGTTCTGGGCAAAAGTTGAAACCTGTTATCCACCGGCCACCTGAGCAAAAAGAAAGGAGGACAAACAGTTTAACAGTTCGAAAGATGGTTTATGGATCAGCCAGTTTGATAAAATTTCCCTGGCCGCCAGTGGCAGACCCGCGAGACGAGGACTATGAAGATAAAGGCAAAGCAATTTAAGGGCACTCTTGAGGACCTCCGGGTGCTAAGCCTCCTGAGCATGGTAGTGATTTCCCTTGTAGAAACAGCACCGGCACTGGCTCAGGGCTCACCCATACCGGGAGCCAACCGTCCGGCATCTTTAGATTACAGCGCGGCTGGACAGGCTTCTCAGGGTAATTCACTCAGTAGAGCGCCGGTACCGGGCATGAACCAACCCAATAGTCTCGTCCAGCCGGCCCAGCCGGGCCAGGCTCGGTCGCGGTATATGCAACTACCCCTGACTGTGGTCGATGCCAAGACTCGGCTGGATGAGTTGCGCCTGCTTCTGACCTCGCAACCGAAGGAAGCCCAGGAACGCATCTATGAAATGTGCGAATGGCTCTCTGACGGCGCCGATGCCCATTACCGCATGTACCAGGCCTTTTCCAAGAGCGACCTGACCAAAACCCAGGCTGCCAGCGAAAAGCAGCTCAATCAGAGCTTCTCCCAGTTGAAGCGGGAAGCACAGCTCCTGAAGGCCGACCTGCTGATCAAACAGGGGCGGGCACCGGAAGCCCTCAATCCCCTGGTGGAAATAGTGATTGCCGATCCCCGCTCCAACACCGGGCAAAATGCCTACAAGCGCCTGGTAGAACTGGGCTTCTCCAAAGAAGCCTCGGAGGAAGCACAGATATCAGGTCTGATGCCGGGAGCACCAGCCGCTAAATCTGCGAAATAGGGTAAAAGATACTAAAATGACCGTTATTGATTTTGAATCGTTTGCCGGATCTTAAACGTCAGGGAGTAATTATGTTAAAAGCCTTGAGCCTGAACTCTTTTTTGAGCCTGACCGCAGCAGTTTTCTGCCTGGCGGTTACATGCGGCGCGGCTCAAGCCGATCCTTACCAACTGGGTGTGGAACAACAGCAATTTATCGAGTCCGGGGGCAATAACTACGGCAGTCCCTACGGCTATCCCGCCCCGCAGATGATGCAGGGCAGTGCCGCCACCTCAGCACCGCCTCGCACGCCAAAGCTGAGCGCCGGCGCCAGTCAACAACAGCAGCGCTCCGCCCCGCCTATTCAGGCCAGCGTTCAGAAACAGGTGGTTCTGCCTAAGGGCTTTATGGGTCCCTGGGTAGTGCAAGGGCAAAGAACCAATATCGAAGCCCAGCCCCAATATCAAAACGGTGTAGGGCAGCTCTTTGCCCCCACCACCAGAAACGTCTGGAATATCGGCGGCAATCCCCAGAGCGGCTACACTCTCAAAACCGACCAGGGCGTCACTACTTCTCTCAATATCTATAAAGTCGCCGGCAATCAAGCCTTCATCCGCTACCAGCACCCCATCTCCAAGACCATGGCCCAGGAAGCGGTGGTACTGGAGCTGCAAAACGGCGGCATGTCCTTCCAGGGTCTTGAGCGCATTTCCATCGTCAAAGAAGGCGAACCGCAGCCAAGAGCCAAGGTCACTTATCAGCTCTACGGCCAGAGGCAGTAATGAAAACGGTATCCCTGACAGCGCTCATCTCTTTAACCTTTTTCACCGGAGCGCTAGCTCAAGAACCGCTGCCATTCTCACCTGCAAAAGTCGACCCCGCCACTGTCGGCGATACCATAAGCGAGCCTGAAACGGCCTTGCCGCTCACGCCTGAGCAGGTGGAAGCCGGTCGGATCAAAACCGAGGGCACTAGCCTGGTGGGCGGCGCCTCCAAGAGCAATCTGAGCGGCGTAGCCACACTGGCACCGGCTTCGCCCCTGAGCCGTTACCGTGGGCCCAAACTGGTCTTTGTCTCAGTCAAACTGAGGAATAACGGCGACGAGCCCATCTTGTTGATGGGAGATTCGGTCAAGGGCGAGCTTTCCAGTGGAGCAAGAGTGGAAGCGGTGGGCAAGGATAAGATCATCAAGCTGGATAACTCCCTCTTGAGCGCAGGTGGAAAGGCTGTAGTAGCCGGGGTCAGTGCCGCCAGCCTGGGTCTGGCCGGACCCATCTGCTACGAGCTTCTCACACCGCAAGAGCACCGTGCCCGCGGGATGGGTACAGCCACAGGGCGCGACGCCGGCCGTCACGAAGTGGAAGAAGGTAGATTGAACCGCCGGGTAATTTTGCCCCAGGATGAAACCACAGGCTGGGTGGCCTTCACCGCCGAAGAGGGGCAAACAATGAAAAACCTTGTGCTGCCTATCTTAATGCGCCCTTTCAATGCCACCGGCGGCACCATAACAATTCCTATAAGAGCTGCAGTAACAAAGTAAAATTGAACCAACGTCAAAGGAGAAATGAGTAAATGCAATTTGCTGAAAAATGGCGCAAAATCGCAGTGGCGACAACCCTGTTAGCCACTTCAATGGCATTCGCAAACGCTGCTTACAGCCCCGCCCAGGCGGCCCCCCAGGCCAAAGGCGCCGCCAAGAGAGTAGCCACCGATCCGGTGGTGGTGATTGAAACCAACAAAGGCACAATCAAAGTGGAAGTCTTCAAAAAAGACGCCCCCGTAAGCTCCGAAAACTTCCTAGATCTAGTAGGCAAGGGCTTCTACAACGGTCTCACCTTTCACCGTGTAGAACCTGGCTTTGTCATTCAAGGGGGCGACCCCCAGGGCACCGGTATGGGCAACTATGTGGATCCTAAGACCGGCTCCACCCGCTATATAAGACTGGAAACCAAGCCCGAGCTGGTACACGAAAAGGGTTCCCTGGCCATGGCCCGCTCCTCAAATCCCAATTCGGCAAGCTGCCAGTTCTACATCACCCTCGATGCCCAGCCCGCTCTCGACGGCAAGTATGCCGTTTTCGGCAAAGTTCTGGAAGGTCAAAACGTAGTTGAGGCCATCCGCGTCGGCGACAAGATGACCAAAGTAGCCGTAGCAGCGGAAGGCAAGTAACTAGAATCATATATAGAAGGAAAAGAGGGGAGCCAATCCCCTCTTTTCATATTTGCTAGAATTAGCCGGTACAGTTAAGGAGGTTGGAGGCCAAGTGGGCTTTCAATATAAGTGAATGTCAGATCCTATCGTCACCATCGAAACCAATAAAGGCACCATCAAAGTGCAGGTCTTTGTCTCGGAAGTTCCCACCACCGCCAATAACTTTCTTGATCTTGTGGGCAAGGGCTTTTATAACGGCTTGAATTTCCACCGGGTTGAGCCTGGCTTTGTAATTCAGGGCGGCTGCCCCCGTGGCACCGGCACCGGTAACTACACCGACCCGGCCACCGGTCAGACCCGCCGTATTCCCCTGGAAGTGAAGCCCCACTTGAAACACCACAAAGGCGCTCTGGCCATGGCTCGCTCCAACGATCCCAATTCCGCCAGTTGCCAGTTCTATATCACCCTGGATGCCGCCAACTTCCTGGATATGAACTATGCCGTTTTCGGCAAAGTGGTGGAAGGACAGGAAGTAGTGGACTCCATCCGGGTCGGCGACAAGATGACCAAAGTCTCCATGGGCGCTGCGGCTGCCCACTGAGTTCAGGTCAACCCAAAGGCTAACAAAAAGAGAGCCGCTCCTGTGAGCGACTCTCTTTTTTAATGGCGAATAGCTTTAGAGCTTGATATAGCGACCGGAAGTCCAGAGACTGCCGCCGGCTCCCACTACCACCCCGAGGGCGCACATCAGGAGCGAGGTCGGTACCAGCGAATACTCCAGGTTCTGGGTGAGAGCAGGAGCAAGGCTGAAGAGCTGATCTTTTACATAGGGGTCGATATAGAGATGAATGCCCAGCAAGACGGCAGTAGCCAGTATGGCCGCCATGGCACCGTAGACGGCACCTTGAAAAACAAAGGGGCACTTGATGTAGAAAGGGCCTACACCCATAAGGCTGAGTATCTCAATTTCCTTGTGGCGAGCTTTGATGACCAGGTGAATGGTATTACCGATCACGGTCAAAGTAGCGGCTGAAAGGGCAGCGGTGACGAAGAGTCCGGCTAGTTCCAGAAAGTGCCTGACGTCGTTGATTTTCTTAGCTACCTTGAGGGGATAGCGAATGCTCTCGATGGAAGACATGAGGCGCAGTTTGGGCGCCAGCACTTCCACCTGATCGGGGCTGGAGAGCTTAATATGCAGGGTATTGGGAAGGGGATTGTCTACGGATGCCACCTTAAAGGTGTGCTGCATCTCGTTCCAGGCAACATCTTTGGTGACTATCTCCACCTGCTTCACTTCGGAAAAGCGACTGATTTCATGGGCAACCGTTTTAGGATCGGCACTATCAGGCAGGTAAGCAGATATTTGAATTTGATTGCCCCAGGCATTAACCAGATTTTTCAAGGTCATGGTCATCTGCAAGACGCCACCAAATATGGTGAGAGCTACGGCCAGAATACTGACCACCAGCCAGTTGGACCAACCACTAGCTCTCAGACCGAGCAAGGTCTCAATACAAACTCTGCGAAATACTCTCAGGGAACGCAGCATAAGCTATGCCATCTCCAACTCGTAGAAACCATTGTCCACATCGGCGACCAGCTCGCCCCCTTTCAGGGCAATCACCCGTCTGCGCATGGCATTGACGATGGGTTGATCGTGGGTGGAAATCAAAACTGTAGTGCCGCGCTGGCTGATGCGCTCGAGCAATTGCACAATCTCAAGAGATGTGGCCGGGTCGAGGTTACCGGTGGGCTCATCGGCAAGCAAGACCGGCGGACCATTGACTATGGCCCGGGCGATACCGACTCGCTGTTGTTCACCACCGGATAACTCGGTGGGGTAGGAGTCGCGCTTGTGCTCCAAACCGACAACGGCCAGGGCACTGGAGACACGCTTATTTACTTCTCTTTCGTCAACACCAAGGGCTCTCAACACATAGGCCACGTTGTTGAAAACAGTCTGACTGTTGAGTAGTTTGAAATCCTGGAAAATGATGCCGAGACGGCGTCGGAGCAGGGGAATCTGCCCTTTGGAAAGACGGTTCAAGTTGACGCCTGATATGAGCACATTGCCCGATGTCGGCACTTCCTCACGATAAAGCAGGCGCATCAAAGTAGATTTGCCGGCACCGCTTGGACCAACCAGAAAGGCGAACTCGCCAAGGCCTATGTGCAAATTGATATTGGATAGGGCGGGGCTACCGCCGTAATTTTTGCAAACGTTTTGCAGTCGAATCATATCGAAGTGCTTTACCTGGTCTCCGGGAGCCTCATGATAACACAGTAGTCACGAGGTAAATCCAGGGTATGAGAAAGCCTAGTATAGATTAAGGAAACCGGCTCAGGAGCACCTTAACAGCGAGCAGACCCTGGTTGAAAGAGGGACGGTGAGCCTACCGCCGGCCTGCCCCATATATGAGCTAAATACTTCCACTTCCCCTTGGTTCTTTATTGGACATACCGGAAGCAAAACAAAGGGCACATATTAGATCTGTCCCATGTAAGCGGCTCGTCACCTCACCGCAGTAATTGCAGTGGGGATAGCCATTGGCCTCACGCCAGCGCTTCAATCTGAGTTCCTTCTCATAGAGCCCGCGCATTCGCTGCACCAGAGCGGCATCGTCTATGACGTTTTCCCCCAGATACCTGGTCGGCTCCAGTTCCTCCTCGGTCAGTACTACGGCAGCCAGATCCTCGGCACTGGGATCAGGCAAACGCACGGCCGCCATGGCCTCCTGAGCAGCCTCTAATTTCCCTTCATAAAAGCGCTTCATGTCAAAACGCAAACCGGAAATATTCATGCCAACGCCGCGGGCAGCGGTCTGCAGCCGCTTCAGCATCTCCTGCCGGGCAAAGCTGAACTCCTGACCGACGGCGGCATCCTTCACGGCTACCACCAGATTGCCCTCGGCGTCTATGAAAAGCGGTCTGGCTCTGGATGCAAACGGTTCCGGCACCACATGGGGCCAGAGGTTCATAAAAGTATGCTCTTTCAAGCGCCGATCTATACCCAGGGCCCGCACGACTTTGGGCAGTACGGAAGAGAGTTGGAGCAGGTTGGCTTTGCTGCGCTTGAAGGCTGGACGAGGCGGCGCCGCCTCCTTTGAGGAGGGACCGTCTTTGCCATTGGGCTTCTTATTAAACGGCGGTTTATCCAAAATACCGAACTCCCTGAGCACCCCAGGCTATCACAAAAATTTCCTCATATAAGCCGACCTGGAGTTTCAGGCTATGCACGAAGGTTATAATCAAAACCGATACTAAACATAATTATTAGGTACAGACTGTGCTCGCGCAAGAAACGATAATCAACGAACTGAAAAAACGCTTCAAACCTGAAGCAGCCAGAGACATCACCGCCAATTATTTGATCAACATCAAAGGTGCAGGGGGCGGCGCCTGGCTCACCAAAATCGATTGCGGCACCCTCAGCTTTGAACCCTACCAGGATGGTTTGTCACCGGCTTATGATTGCAAGGTATCCATTGATGCCGAAGATCTGGCCATGATCATCGACGGCAAAATGTCGGCCATGACCGCTGCCCTCTCGGGAGTGCTTTCCATCGAAGGCGAACTGGGCATGGCCATGAAGCTGGTGCCGGTGTTTTTCGAAGGCTAACTAAACTCGGCTCTTAAGAGCTTTCTCCAGAGCCTCCAAACCAACCTGGTAAGAAGGAGTCAAGCCGGTCCAGATCTTAAAGGCCTGACGGGCTTGCTCAACCAGCATTTCTCGACCATCACCGTGCAGGGCAAAACCTAGTTTGGTAGCCAGTGCTATCAACGGTGTCAAACCGCCGGCACTGTAGACCAGATCGAAAATAAAGGCATCACGAATAAGGGCCGAAAGCAGAGGAGTGAGCCAGAACGGCAGCTCATCTTTGGTTTGCCCTAAGGGCGTAGCATTGACGAAAAGTTTGGCGTCGGCAAGTTTATCCAGCTTGCCCGGTAATTCGTCGATGGTGAGCACATTTATTTCTTGCAAAAAGATAGGATCAAAGCCAGATAAAGCCAGTTCTTTCAGCATGCTGAAGACACTCTGAGGGTTGCGACAGACAATATGGCAGCCGCTCATGGATAGCCTCTGCATGGCTACCAGACAGGCTCTGGCCGCACCACCGCCGCCCAAAAGAATAGCCTTTTGACCGGGAAACCTAGCGGGAGCCTGGCGCAGGGTGCGGCTCAGACCGGCGATGTCGGTATTGAAACCCATAATACCGCATTCAGTATCATCAGCATCCTCATCCCACTTGAGCCGAATAGTATTTACAGCCCCAACCAGTCTGGCTTCCGGCGAGAGGGCAGGCAGAGCCTTGATCACCGCTACCTTATGGGGAATGGTGACGTTCAGACCGGTGAAACCGTCCTCAATAGCTTGATCTAGAAGGGCAGCGGCATCGGCACCGGCACGCAGGTCATAGCTGCCGGGCAAGGAAAACTGACGCAAAAACGCCCCATGAATCTGGGGAGAAAGGGAATGCCCAAGAGGGTTTCCAATTAGACCAAGGCGAAGGAAAGTCACAGCCGAGCTAGCTAGTAGTTGGTCTGCTGCTGAGTGGCAACACGCATTTTGGTGATACCGGCGGCGGCGGCGGCAGACATTACTTCCACCACGTCTTTTTGCTTGGCATCACCATCGGCGTTGAGAGTGAGGTGCAGGTCGGTACCAGGCTGGGCGGAGTTCTTCAATTCGAGAATCATAGCCTTGATGGTATCGACATTGTGATCGCGCACATATTTGCCGTTGATGGCCAACTGCCCGTCTTTATCTATATCGATACTGATACCCTTGGTGGCTTCGTCTTTCTTGGCGTTCTTGGTCTCGGGCGGCTTGATCTTCAAATCGGATTTGTCGATCAGGGGAGCAATCAAGATCATGATTACGAGCAAGACAAGGAAAACGTCTGTCAAAGGAGTGACGTTGATATCAGTAAACTGGTCGCCGACCGCTCCCATCGACATGGCGCAAAACCTCCTGGTGGCTGCTTCTTGCTAAAGACTAACCTCTAGCGGCTGTAGACTCACCACCAACGAAGCTGAGGAACAACAGCTTGAGCAAGAGGAAGTCATCGTTGAAACGCTTCACAGTATTAGTGTAAGTGTTGTTGAAGACAACTGCCAGGATAGCCACGATCAGACCGTAACCTGTAGCAATAAGAGCTTTAGCCACACCGGTCACAACCACCGGTGTACCACCGCCCTGGGCGCCGAGCTGGTCAAGGGTGAACACAACCCCGACCACGGTTCCGAAAAGACCAAGGAAGGGACAGGTGGCACCAATGGTACCCAGTACCGCCAGATGCTTTTCCAGCTTACGGGTAACCAAGCCGACGGTGATGTCAAAAGCCTTGGAGAAGTCTTCCTTCTGATCAGCCATCAGGCGCACGCCTTCTTCAGCCACTTCGCCGACCACACCGCCGAGACGGCTGCATGTAGCCTGGGCCTTTTGCAGGTTATTGCTCTCGAGATCGCGCTGCAACTGGTGAATAAAGCCAGTCACGTCACGACGATTCTGTTGATAGTAGAGGTAACGCTCCACCATGACGGCAACCGTCAAAATCGAGCAAATGGTAATCGGTATGGACGCAAACCAGTCATGGACCATAAACTCGAGGAAGTAATTTAGGAATTTGCTTTCCATAGATGTCTATCGACTTCTCCTATTTGCTTGCCGGACGTTGATCTAAGTAATGAGTCTATCAGAATTGACGGAAGACGCCACGACCGCCGCCATTGAAAACGTTGTAGTCGAAGGTGAATTCGATGTCCACATCATCAGGGGCGCCATCGGGCAGGGGACGGAAGGGAGCTGCGTTTTCAACAGCCTTGAGGGCAGCCTGGTCGGCGATTGTTAAGCCGGAAGAGATAAGCATGCGCAAATTGGTCATCTGCCCGTCTTTGTGCACTTTGAATATGACCTTGACCCTCTTGGATTCATTTCCTTTAGGAGGGAACCAGGCCCGCTTGATTCTTCTTTGCAAATCGGCCATGTAAGGTCCGAAGTCTACATCTTTACGAGCAGCGATGGACCGGTCGCGTCCGGGGCCGTCATCGGGGTTGCCGGCTTCGTTGTTACCGCCGCCGCCACCGGGAGCACGTCCCACAGAGGGAGCCACGGCAATACCCGGTGAACCGCCGGCTGCACCGCCGCCACCACCACTGCCACGACCGGCGCGGGTTGGGGCAGGAGCTGGTCCTGGGCCGCTACCGCCGCCCTTGGAGCTGGCACCACCGCCGACCGGAACCGGGGTGGGCGGACCGCCGCCGCCGGACATACCGGAAGCTGAGGCTATGGAAACGGGAGCTGGAGCTGGTCCTGGCGCTAGCGCACTACCGGCGCCGACACCGGCACGGGGAGTGGGAGCCAGGGATGGTCCGCCAATCTTAGGCATGGCCACCGGCGAAAAGGTAGGGGAAGGATGGGGCGAAGGTGCTGCGGAAGGCGCGAAAAATGGCGTCGGGATCTTAGGCAGCAAAGAAGGAGTAGGAGTCGGTGAAGGACTGGGAGTAGCCGACGGTCTTGGTGCCGGAGTGGGAGACGGAGTAGGCGAAGGGGTCGGACTCGGTCTGGGAGTGGGACGCGGCGAAGGTGTCGGCGAGGGACTGGGTGTAGGGGTGGGCGTCGGCGACGGGCGCTGCTGGGGCTTCGCCTGAGGCTTGGACTGCTCGGATGCTTTACTGGGGGCCTTGGGAGCCGGGGAAGGCTGCACACTGGGCTTGGTGGGATCGTGCTTGCCGGCGGCCTTGGAATTGTGAGCGGCGCGCTTCTGGGTTTTAGGCGGGGTCTTGGTGTTTTCTTCGTTCTGGACAAATTCGATGTCTGTAACCTGAGAACGAGGCGGCGGCGGAATCAGGAAGAAGAAAGCAAGGATGAAACTGGTGGCCAGAATAGATATATGGAAGATGTAAGAGCCGGAAGTGGCTTCCGTCATCTCCAGGGCGTAATCACTGTAAAGACTCTTGCGCTGGATACGCACCGCATGGTCGTAGGCATCGCGGGCACAATAGACGGCATAACCGAGGAAAAGCACCACAATAAAAAGGGAAGCCGGGGAGCCGAAATGCAGTTGCCCGAGGGAGCGGTAAAGCTCTTCGTTCAATTTCATGTTGTTGGCCTGGCCGAAGGCAGCCAACCACTCGAGAATCGAGGGGGAGAACATGAGGAAGACAAGAACGAAGTAGTTGAGGACGCCGACTATGAGGAAGAACAGCCCTTTACGCTGCTCACCATTGTAAATTTGCCCCAGACCGGGCAATACAAAAGAAAGACCGCCAGCCATATTGGGGTCACGCTGGGGTCTTTGTCCACCGGAATTTCTGGGATTGGCACTCATGAAAGTATTCCTATCACTTACTTGTGGCCTCTTCGCTTGCTTGCCAATCCTGAACTAACTCTCAAGCGCCCGCGGTTCACAAGAAGGATTTCAAATGGCCTGCGCACTAGTAATTTTGAGAGTTTATCATAGTTCATTATTGCTTAAACAACATCCTTGGCTTTTGCAACGTCACTAAGTCAAATTATCATTCTTCCTAACCGTAAATGCTCTCTCTGGCACTGAAGATTTCCAGGGGTTTTCCCCAGTTTTTTCCTCTTCAACGGACAAAGACGTTGTAATCGAAAGAAAATTCAATGGTGATGGATTCCGGTGACCCCTCCGGCAAAGGCGGGAAGGGAGCCGCCGCCTCGATGGCCGTCAGGGCAGCTTTATCAGCCATAGGTATACCGCAACCGCGCACCAGCCGCAGGCCTGTCATGGAGCCGTTTCTATAGACTTCGAATATAGCCTTTACATGATTGGCCTGGGGATTCTTGGGCGGATACCAGTGCCTCTTGATGCGTGACTGAAGAGCCGCCATATAGGGACCATAGTCAGGGGCTCTGGTTACGGCTTCACTGGGCACCCCTTTGCCGATGCTGCTGCCGGAATTGCTATCCGTGCCGTCGGAGGGGCGCGCTTGACCGGAGCGACCGCTCGGTTGCACCATGGCCGTGAGAGCCGGTCCGTTGCCACTATGACCGGTGGCACGAGCGGGAGCCGGACCGGAGTTGCCGACGCCGCTTGAACCATCGCTTGCCTTCCTACCAGAGCTGCCGCCCACAGGAGCCAGGGTCGGCGATTGATTATCGCCGCCGGCAGTACTAACTGCCACCGGAGCCGGTGCAACTGCGGCGCTATTGCCTGAGCCGCTGCCGCTTATACTCCTCACCACCGGTAAGGTCGGGGAAGCGGTGCTCCCGACGGCGACTGCTCGTGGCTGTACCGAAGCATTGCCGACTGCCGCCGGAGAAAAATGCGCGAGCGGCATAGAAGGCGGGACGGAAATAGAATTAGCACTGGTGGGAGTGGGCAGCTTGGCCGTGGAAGCAGGCGCCGGACTTGAGCTGGAGGGATTTACGGCGGCAAGCTGAGGCAAAGAAAAGCTCTTGAGAGCATTAGCGAAATTGGGCACGGCATAGGCCGAACTAGCACCGCTTTTAGTATCGGCAGGAGTTGCAGCAGTCGAGCTACTGCTGCTGCTGCTGCTGCTACTGCTACTACTGCTGCTGCTACGGGCCAGTGCCTGGGGACGTTTCACCACACCGGCCGCCGCCGAATTATGGGCACCCCGTAATACCGTAGGCTGCACTGGCTTTTCAGTAGGGACGTTTTCCACAAACTGGAATTCAGTAACAACAGATTTGCTGGGCGGCGGCACCAGAATAAAGAAGGCCAAAAGGAAGCAGCCGAAGAGGGCATAGAGATGCACAAGATAAGCACTGGAACAAGCTTCCGGCATTTCCATATAGAAGTCTTTGTAGAGCGCCAGCCTCTTCGGTCGCCTTGCTTTTTTGAAGGCATCATGGGCTGCATAAGCAATAAAGAGCAGCAAGAAAGCCGACACGATAAGGAAGAACGGCGACAGAGAGCCGCTCTGCAAATGTTTAAAAGCAGCGGAAAGCTCAAAATTGACCTTCAGATTGTGTTCTTTGCCGAAATTCTCCAGAAATGGCAGCAGAGAAGAAACCAGACAGAGAAAGGCAAAGAGGAAGTAACTGGCAAAAGCTGCCAGTTGAAAGAGCAAGCCTTTGCGAAACTCGCCATTATAGAGCTGCCCCAGCCCGGGGCAGACCAGAGACATACCCATAGCAAGATTAGGATCGCGCTCTTTTAGCGCGCTCCCGCGTCCGAAATCATCCACAATCGTCACCTTCAAGGCTAAATCTGAAAAGAGTCTGGCAAAGCCAACCTCCCCATCTTAGGACTCAGGTGAGTTACTGGATAGAGGATTTATCCCCCAAGAAAAATCAGTATTTCCCCTGGAGCGAAATTGAAATTACATTGTGGGCATGCGCAGATCTTCGGCAAGCTCAATTTTGAGCTCGTCGCCGGGTCTCACTTCTACCTTCTTGCCTTTCTTAGCCAGCAAAACAGCTACGCCTACGGCCAGACCGATACCGGCGCCGATCATGGCACCACCGGCGGCACCGACACCGGAAGAGGATGAACTGGAAGAAGAAGATGAAGAGTTACCAGCCAGCACACCAATGCCCAGACCGCAGAGGGTGGGCAGAGACACTGTGGCTGAATCCAGAACTACGTCTTTCATGCCGCGACGGGCATGCACAACACCGCCTCGGGCCACGATATTAGCCACCAGCGGAATCTGCCTGTTATCGGGAGTGGTGATGGTATCAAACTTAAGAGCCACGGAACCGGAACGGTTCAGGGCACGGGGACCGTTCATCTGGGCGATTCGGCCTTTGATAATGGAACCGGCCGGAACTACGGTGGAACCGTCAATGGTCAAATCTTCCGAAGTACGGGCGGAAAACTCATCGCCTTCCTGGCTGGTATCTGAATCAACGGCGGTATCCATAATGATCGGGATCTTGGTGCCGGTGGGCACCACCCTGATATAACCCTGCAAAACCTTGGAACCGCTACTTTCGGATTTGGTTTCTACCGTCTCCTCAGGCTTCGTTTCCACAGGAGTAGAGACTTCCGGCTTGGGTTCTGAGACGGTGGCAGTGCTTTGTGTCTCCACCGGTGCCTCGGTCTTGGCGGGAGCGGCAGCCGGCGTCTCATCCAACTTGGGGCTTTCAGCCTCGAAAATGGAGCTAGTGTCGGCCTCTGTGCGGGCAGGGGTGCTCTCGGCAGCGGGAGGCTCCTGAGGGCTATAAATCTTGAAGTTGACCGGTTGATCTACGGCCAGGCACTGTGTAGCAGGCACAAGAGCAAGCATCAGACCCGCGCCTACGGCTATCGACTTTGCCAGGAAAGGCTTGTGAGAGCGAAATTCCTTGCCAAAAACCATTAAAAACACCCCGAACCTTGAAATTTTTCTGTGCTAACTGAAAATGCGACGGCAATGTCAGACCAAACGTTCCCGCTAAATTTGACTGAGGCAAGTATTACTTACGCAAGCAGTCAAGCGGAAAGCGAAAACGAAGTCTAACATTAAGCGAAGGGCAACTCATTAGCGCAATCACAGATTGCCGCATGCTACCGGGCCGCTTGCCAATCCGGGGCGAATCCCATGGCAACCCGCCTGATTCTGCCGACTATATAAAATCCCCCTTACTTTTATACATAGTGTTCAATTAAACTGGGGATAGCATTTATGGGCCGGTTTGCAACGAAGCAAAAGCAACCAAGCCAATGCAAGAAACGGTTCCGATAATAATGCCGGTCGCAAGTGAGGGATAAATAGTGATCCAGTGTGATATTTGCCAGGTCGTTAACGAGGATGCGGCGCAGTTTTGCAAAGAGTGCGGCGGCAGACTGGCAAAACCGATGACTGCGGCAATACCTGAGCAGTCCCCTGTCAAACCCAGACCGAAGCTGCATTCACCTATTCTGGGTGGCGCCGATGACCCCCTCGATGAAGAGCCGGAAGCGCAGACCATGCCCAAACGAAAGAATAAGAAGGGTTTGCGTTCTCCCATGCTGGGAGGGGGCGATGATGATGAATTTGAAGAAGATGAGCCCCAGTCCGAACCCCAGAAACGTAGTGGGCGTGGGCTGCGCTCCCCCATCCTGGGCGGCAAAGCCGAGGAGAGCGATCGCCCCAAAGGCAGAGGCGGGCTTCGCTCCCCCATACTGGGCGGCGGTGCCGTCGACGACTTTGACGATGAGCCGGCGCCTACCACCCGTAAAGGCAAAGGGGGGCTGCGTTCGCCCATGCTGGGCGGCAGCGATGATTTCGACGACGACGACGAAGAATTTGGCACCAATCCTCCGGCAGCCCCCCGCAAAGGCGGACTGCGCTCCCCCATACTGGGCGGTGGAGGCGGCGGTGCCGCCGGCAAGAGCCATATCGAATTTCCCCACAGAAGCCATGACTTGCCCGAGAGTGACGACCAAGCGCCCGTCAATCACAGCAAACCGCCCAAGGGGCTGCGTTCACCGCTGCTGGGCGGGGATGACGGCGACTTCGAAGAAATGCCCGCCATAGACAGAGGTCGGGGTCACGGCACCAGCAATTCCCGCCCCGGACGTCTGCGTTCGCCCATACTGGGCGGCAGCGGCGACGAATTTGACGACTATTCGGACGACGAAGACGATTCTGACGACGAGCCCGACGAAAATGCTCTGCGCTCACCGCTTTTGGCGGTCAGAGCCCCAAGGCATGAAAAGCCCAAGGCACCAACCAGACCGGAGCCTGAACGGCAAAACATTGAGCCTGAAACAGCGAGGCCGGCACCGGCGCCCTCTCCTATGCCGGCGCCCTTGCCTGCCCCCCAGGCTCATATTCAGCCCCAGGCGCAGATTCAGCCTCAGCCATCCTATGAATATGGCGTAACCGGCTCCCAGTTCAGCGCCAGTCCCGGTGCATCTTCCACCCAATTGCCCCAGATGCCCCAGGCGCCGCCGCGTTATCAGCCGCAGCCGGCCCCCAAACCCACCAACAGTAATTACCGAATGCCGGAGCAAACCCTCATTCAACTGGAACCGGCCAGAGAGCCCGCACCGGCACCGGTGCCGATGCAGGCACCGACTGCACCGGCACCACCGGCAGCACCGGCTCCTCAAAAACCTTTGGAGGAAAAGAACAAACAGCCGGAGAAATTGCGCTCTCGTCTACTGTCTGCAGATGAGCCTGACGACTTTGTCGGGCCCTCCGATCGTCGTGCCCTCGGTGATCGCCGCACCGGTCCCCGCGCATCCCGCCGCAGTTCCGATATGCAGGTCGATGCCGATGATGAAGATTTTTCTTACGGGGCAAAGGGCGGCGGCAATGCGCCCAACTCCATGGCACCAATGGCAATGGCGCTTATCGGCGTAGCTTTGATTGCTAAAGCCTGGTTCATCTTCTCTTATTTCAAAGGTGATCCCATGACGCAAACATCCATGATTGCCGACCAGCTCACATCCACAGTGGCGCTTATCGGAGCCATCATGATGGTCTCCAAAGGGGCCCGACCGAGCTAGAATCAGCCTTAAACATAATTCAGCAAACCACCGTCAATATTCCGTAAAGGCAAACAGATATTGACAAAAGGTAACTTTCAAAGAGATCCGAGCATGGTATATTGACTACGGTGCAGAGACTGCCTTAGGGGCAGTTAATGCCCCAGGGGGACAGCCCGCTCTTGAGCCATTCTCTGACAGTGATTCCTTATATACTTTCAGGACATTGCCTCAGACAACGGAACAAATTAACTGCCGGGCACTTCTAATTAATCAGATCAATCGGTTCTATTAGAAGTCAGTGCACTTACGACAGCCACGAAGGAAACAGTATTGATGTTTCAGCAAAGTTCAGAGAAACCAGCCAAAGCTCTCAGCCTGGCACTCAGTCTGGTTTTATCTCAAGTCTTGCTGTCCGGTTCAGCGGCCGCTATCTCCCTGCCGACGAGCGGCAAAAAACCAAGTTTCGTTCTGCCTACGACAGATATTATTGATGATGAACTGAGCGTAGAAGAAAACAGCAGTACTACCAATGGTGCTGAGCAAGGGAAAGAGAAACCCAACCTGGCACCGCTAAAGCTCAAAGACGCAGGGGATGAAGGTAATGTCAGCGAAGACGGTGCCTTGAAAACCGGTGCCACCATAAACGACTTTGTGCCGAAGGGTCCGGAGGATGGTGTCAAGGGTGGTGCTCTACCCAAGCTAGATTTGAAAGGTGATAAAGGCGATAAGGACAGCAAAGGCAAAAACGGTGTGCTTGGCAAGGGTTCCATATCCGACACTGCCAAGTCTATAAACGCGCAACCCCTGGCTCTGATTGAATCCCAAGATGAAGTCATGCAGAAAGCGGAAGTCTTGGAAAACTCCGAGAAAAAGCAAATCGCCGACCTCTGGGAAAGTACCCTGGAAAAATCTCCTGATATTCAGTTTGTTGTGCAGAAGCTTGTCCCTACTTCAGACAAGGGTCATGCCACCCACATAATGATGAAGACCATCAGTTCCCTCATGTTCGGCGCCATCGGCTCCATGGGTATGGTGGCACCCAACCAGGGCACCTATATGGCCCAGAACTTTGCCGCCAGCATGCTCAGCCAATTGAACGGCGCCATGGACAAGAAACAACTGGAACGCATGTCCTTGAATCAAGCCGAGCTGATCATGCTCTATAACATGGTGCGCGGCACTGCCGACAAACTTGTGGATAATTACCGTTGCTACAAGAAAAACGTTCTGCACATGAGCCGGGCCACAACCGACTTGGAAGAGTTGCGCAACATGGCCGGCATGGCCGCCAAGTCGCCGGCCCAGGAATTGGAAATGCAATACACCCTGCGCAAAGCTCAGCGGGACATCGACGGTCTCGTGGATGACGTGCACCGCTACCGGCAGAATCTCATCGACATGGCCGGCAACGACGCAGTATCTAAGCTTGACAATCAAGTCAAGGAAGAAATTCAAAAACTGGAAGATACCAGCAGCCTGGCCGGCAAAGCCAAAACGGCAGACGGCACTAATATGTAACCGCACATATTAAGCCGATACATAATCCATACAGAACCTCGCCCTATCAGCTAATATTTGTAGCTTAGCTTTAGCCGAGGTCAATACTGGTGCGTATCAATCAACGCTGGTTCGTCTGGATCATCCTCACTCTCTGCGTCCTTGCCATTCCGGTGGCGGTGCTGACCCAGGGTCTGGCCAGTGCACCGGCTGCCAAGGACGGAAACGGCTCCGGACTGATGACCAAGTTTAAGGACCGCATTCAAGTGGTCAAGTTATCCGGCATGATCATCGACAAGGCCGACTCCGGTTTGCTTTCATCTTCAGCCGGCTCGGCCACTGAAACCTTGAAAGACTTGCGCAAAGCCATTAAGAACGACAAAGTCAAAGGGGTACTTTTAAGGGTCAATTCTCCCGGCGGTACCGTACCGACTTCCCAGGAAATTTATGAGGCCGTCAAAGAGCTCAAGAAGAAGAACAAAATTGTGGTTGTCTCCATGGGCGACATGGCCGCCTCAGGCGGCTACTATGTTTCCTGTGCCGCCGATAAAATTGTGGCCAATCCCGGCACATTGACGGGCAGTATCGGCGTGATCATGAACTTGATGAATTTCAAAGCTCTGGCCGACAAGGTCGGCATTGAGCCGGAAGTGGTCAAGTCGGGACTGTTCAAAGACATCGCCTCTCCCTATCACAAGATGACCAAAGAAGAGAGGCAGATTCTCACCGACTTGATTATGGACTCCTACGATCAGTTCACTCAGGTGGTAGCCGAAGGACGGGCCCTGCCCATCGAAGAAGTGAAACGTATTGCCGACGGTCGCATTTACAGCGGGCGTCAGGCCAAAGCCATCAAACTGGTAGACGAACTCGGCACCTACAGCGATGCCCTGGCGCTTCTGCAAAAGCTTTGCAAAGAGCGCTTCAAGAACTCCGCCGACTTGCCGGTGGAAGATGTGAGCAATGACAGCTTCCTGGCCACCTTACTGGAGAGCGCCGGAGCTGAAGCGCCACCCCTTTCCGGCAAGATGGAACTGAGTTCCTATGTGCCGGTGGAACTGTCGCCGGCCCTGACCAGACAACCACTCTGGCTTTATCGCTAAAGGCAAAGGTACCAATGAGCGAAGCAGAGAAACCCAGAGACGAAATGCCGGAAGCCGAACTGGAAAAATTGCCGGACCCGGAAAAGCGTATTGTTGATTCAAAGCCCTTTGAACTGGAACTTGCCTTCCGGCAGGTTTTGCGGGAACCGGAAGGGAAGGTAGAACCCAATTCAAGTAAGAGTGCGCAAGTACCGGCCGAGGAAGAGCTTCAAACTCAAGCCCAAGTTCTCCCCGAACCTGGAGAAGGACAAAAGAAAAGCCAGTACGAGAACAGCTTCAACCTCTTTGCCGACATATTCTACGGCGTTCTTGTGGCACCAAGACAAACCATGCTCATCCTCAGCGACCAGACCAAGTATCCGTGCACTGCCGGAAACATAGCTCAGTCAGGGTTCTTCGTCATTATGGTTCTCTCCATGACGGGCTGGTTGCGCTTCAAGGCCGACAGCATACAGGCCTCTGTGGGCAGCGGTCTCATGTTCACTCTATCGGGCGCGCTCAACTGGTTCTTCATGGCAGTGGTGCTCTACTACCTGAGTATCTTCATGCGCGGTCGACTGAAACTGGGAAATGCGCTCATAGCCACAGCCTGGTCCTTCCTACCCTTTATCTTCTTCGCACCGGTACTGTGTTTTCGCAACCTTCTGGGTAATTTCTTTCCGCTTCTGGCCATGATGCCGGCTCTCTGGTTTCTCTTCCTGCTCTTTGTCACCTTCCAGGCCTCGCTGCGCACATCCATTCCCAAGTTGAGTCTTATTCTCATCGTTGTGCCGCCGCTCTTCGCCTTTGTCTACATTTTCTGGCTGGTGGTGGCTTTCGGTTCTCTATTCATACAGATTTTGCCCCGCTTGCTGCCGGCTACTTAGGTCAGATTTTGGAAAAGAGCGAAACTCCCATTGCCGCGGCAAAGCCCCTAGTGATTGCCATAGTGGGGCCCACTTGCACAGGCAAGACCAGACTGGCCATAGAGCTTGGCCAAAAGCTTAAAACACTTGCCGGTAAAACGGCGGAAGTATTGGCTTGCGATAGTCGCACGGTTTATCGCCATATGGATATAGGCACGGCCAAGCCGAGTTTGGCGGAGCAAGCCGGCATCAAACACCATATGCTCGACCTGGTCGATCCTTCCCAGGTCTACACGGCAGCCAACTTCAAAGAAGAAGGAGAGAAGGTTCTGACTGCCCTTATCTCCCAGGGTAAGGTACCAATTGTTTGCGGCGGCACCGGTCTCTATGCAAGAGTGCTGCTGGAAGGCATGAACATACCCTCGGTGCCGCCGAACGAGAAACTCAGGGGCGAGTTGCAGCAATTGGTGGAAGAAAAAGGAGTGGAAGCCCTGCATGAAATTCTGGAAGAACTAGATCCGGACTCCCTCATGCGTATCCAGAAAAATGATGTTTTCCGCCTCAGCCGAGCGATCGAGGTAAGCAGGGCCCTTGGTCTACCGTTCTCACAGGCAGCCGGGCGTAGTGATGTGCCCTATGATCTGCTCTGGCTTTTTCTCAATGTCGATGATCGCCAGGTCCTGAGAAAGCGCATCATCGATCGCCTGCAAGAACAGGTTAAAGCCGGTGTAGTGGATGAAACCAGGCATCTACTCTCGCGCTTCGGTCGCAGCCAGGCCCTTACAAATGCCGTTCCATATAAGGAATATCTGCAGTTCCTGGATGGACAAATTGATCTTGATACCGCCCATGAAGAAGCTGTAAAACACAACTATCAGCTGGCCAGGCGGCAAATCATGTGGTTCCGCGCCAACAAAAAGGCAATCAATATATGCGTAGATAAAAGCAGCGAAAAAGAGCAGTTCGAGATCAGTATGAAAGAAATATCTCTGAAATTGGCTCTGCAAAAGTAGTCTAGCAACATATCTGAGTCTAGACGCCTGCCGTTTAAGAGCTATACTAACAAGAGTAAGGTCTCTTGGCTCGTTCCTACGATGAAGTCAAAACAAACAAGCGGCATGAGAGAAGTCCCTCTGCCATTCAGTGATGGACTCCTCTCCGCAAAACTCTGGCAGAGCCAGACCAAAGACGGTAAAGAGCGTTTTGTCGCCTACGTACCAGAGCTTGGCCTCAGTTGCTTCGGTACTTCCGATTCGGAAGCATCTTTCCGTCTCTTTTCGGCGCTAATCAAATACTTCCGGCAATTGAAGGCTCATAAAGAGAAGCTGGGAGAAAAGGGTCTTGCCCATCTGCAAGTGCTGACGGTCTGGATGAACGCCATCGAAGAACGCATGACGGCGAAACAGGACCACCCATATGAAGGTCGATTGATTGCCCTCAGGGGCCGCAGCCGCTAACTCTTGAGATTGAAATTCAAAGCAGTTTTTCGTGACTTTCGCCGTTGAAGCCGCGCTCTTTCATGATCAGTGCCAGTTTGGCCCGGCTCAGGCCGGCCTCGATGCCCACGGGGTACTGGTGCGGATTGAGAAGGCGCAGGATACCCCGGTGGAAGCCCTGCAAGCGCTGCTCTCGGAAGCTTCGGCTCTCTTCCAGGCCGGGCATGGAATAGACACAGCGGCCGCCCCTGAAGATCGGCACCAGTAACTCTTCATAGGCCGTACCCGGAGCCACGGGCTTGCGCCTGGTGAAATCGAGAGGGTCCACCACCAGATTTTCCGGCTCAGCCTGGCTCTCCTGGTCATAAATCATGTCGGCAATAAAGGTCTTAGTACCGCTCTGAGATTGACTGAAGAAGCGACGCACTTGCTGCACACCGGGAGTGGAAATTTTTACCACCTGTTCGGAGAGCTTGATGCGATATTGCCAGGGCTTAGTCGTGCCATCCTGCAAGTTGCATTCCCGTACACAGGCTAGCTTGTAGACACCGCCCAGGGCCGGCTGGTCGGCAGCAGTGATCAATTTGGTTCCCACGCCCCAGACGTCTACCATGGCGCCCTGGTCTATGAGAGATTCGATAACTTGCTCGTCGAGGTCGTTGGAAGCAATGATCTGGGCATCGGCAAAACCGGCTCTATCGAGAAGTTGCCGGGCTTCGGCGCTCAAGTAAGCAAGGTCGCCGGAATCAAGACGAATACCGACCAGGTCATGACCGTTCTCCTTCAACCAGTGTCCTTGCTCGATGGCAGTCTTGACACCATGGAGAGTGTCATAGGTATCCACCAGAAAAACACAGTTGTTCGGCATGGCCTCGGCATAGGCATGAAACGCTTCCGCTTCGGTGGGAAAGGACATGACCCAGCTGTGGGCATGGGTACCTTTGACCGGTATGCCGTAGAGGCGGCCGGCCAGCACGTTGGAGGTGGCATGGCAGCCACCCAGATAAGCAGCACGACTGGCTGTCAGGGCGCCGTCTACGCCCTGGGCCCGGCGCAGGCCAAACTCTAAGACCTGTCGTCCCTGGCTGGCATAGACAACCCGGGCGGCCTTTGTGGCAATCAGGGTTTGAAAGTTGAAAAAGTTCAGGAGGGCCGTCTCCAGAAGCTGGCACTGAATGATCGGACCCTTCACTCGCACCAGAGGCTCATGGGCAAAGACTATTTCGCCTTCGCGCACGGCATCGATATCCAGAGTTAGTTTCATGCCCTTCAAATATGCAAGAAATTCCTTGCTGAAAATAGGTGCGCCATCCCGCCCATTGAGCCCGCCCAAGAACGCAAGATCCTCTTCCTGGAAGGAAAAATTCTCTACTAAATCTATGAGGGAAGCCAGACCGCAGGCCACTGCATAACCACCCTGAAAGGGATTATTGCGAAAGCTGAGATGAAAGACTGCTTCCTGACTGAGTGCTTTTCTTGCCGCCACCTGAAAATAGCCGTAAGCCATGGTGAGCTGATAAAGATCCGTAAGGGTGGCCAGTCCGGGTCGATAAATTTGACTGGGCATGCCCCTCTTAGTTTCCATGACTGGACCTCTTATCTGATTGTCTGAATTATCGGCGGCGATTTGAACTTTAAGCCTCTTCCCGACGTATATATCCTTGGGGGGTAGTGGCGTCCGTTAACCGGCCGGTCTGCCAGCCGTCTGTGTGAACTAGTCTACAGGGGGAAAAGTGAAGTATGACGGCAGACCAATTTTAAACCTTAGCCTGGCATTAGCCGCGGTCCTGACCTGCCCGGGTTTCCGGCAGAATTCCGTATATGCTCAAGACCAACGGGAAAAACCTCCTGAAAACGGCTATATCGGCAATATTATCTCTCTCAAGTTTCATGAAGTTGACTGTCCCTACGGCAGAATCATGGCCCTTTCCAAGCGACGATACCTGCCTTCCAAATCGGCCTGCCTGGCCCAGGGCATGCGCCCCTGCCATTTTTGCCTGCCACCCAGAGAAAAGACGGTATCCTGCAAAATTCTCTTTGAAACAAGGGCAAAAGCTGACCGGTAGTGACTGATATTGAAGCCACTTAAGTCCCGTCAAAATCCTAGTTAAATGTTGTTTTTGACTTGTGGTATAACCGACAAGAGAGTGTTTTCAAAAGGCATAGTTAGATGAGTTTTCAACTTCTGGAACAGGACATGGCCAATGCTATTGGCTTCGTCTTCGACCGTAGCGTAAACCCACCTGCCCTACTGGGGCAAGGCTTTCTGGTATCCAAGAGCAGATTCGTCTGCTGTTCCGGAAAGGTCTTCCACTACACGGAAGCCCCCTGGGCACTGGAACTACACTTTGTCCATCCGGATATCAGAATGGGCGTCAAGTCGGTCAATATCCATCCTGACTTTGATAAACCGCTGGCTCGCAACGACTATCTTTCACAAAACGGCCGCCCGGGCGAAACGCTGCCGATTCTACCCAACGACATGGCCATGCTCATTGTCGACCCCGAGCCGGTGGAACTCATGCCCGAGAGGGTGGGTGAAATCGTCCGTGCCATGTCCTTGCCTTTCAACAACCGGGGCGTAGAAATGTCAGGTCCGGTGAAAGGGCACGAGTACTTGCAGGTACTCAATAACTTACTGGCCCAGGGCAAGCAAGGGCTAATGACCCTATTCGATATCCACAATATTCCAATCGCCCGTATGCAGATTGGTCAAAACAGCATTCCACTGGTTTATTCCTCCCAGTTTTCCATGCCCCCGGCCTACGCTTTCTTCGAACTGGCTATCAGGCAGCCGGCAGCTGGTTTCGCCTTTGAACCACAGGGCGATTTTCCCTGGCCCGATATGACACCGGTCAACGCTCCCGCCGATCGCTTCATCTGGGAAGCCATGCGCCGAGCCAATGAACTGGATCAGCTTTATTCTCAACTGGGCGGCCACACCGGACGTTACCAGCGGGTCGTGCAAACTTATGATCCATCCTCATCTTCGGAAGAAATTCGCTGGATGGTGCAGAATCTCTGGGATGCCCTGGACGGCTATTTGACCCTTGATAAATTGTCGCAACGTTCCGGCGCCGACTCCTACACTTGCATGGTGGCGGTGCGCGAACTGGTCAACCGCGGCGTCGCCTCACAAATCAACCGCCATTCACCTTTCCACGGAAACGGCACGGTCGGACCGCCCCTTATTTCCCATACCGACTTTGAAGTACACAACTGGGACAACCTGCAAGCCTTTTACCTTGACCCGCTCTCAGGCAAACCTTGCTGGGTGCAGGGCAACTACTTCGGCTCCGCCTCGGCTGTGCAACCTAAGAACATGTTGCACACCATACCGGTGCCGCCTGAAGTCTCAGGTGCCCTCATATGCAAAGACTACAAACTGATAGGTCTCCACAACGGTCCCCAGGCGCTGAGAGGCGGCGTCACGGCACCACCCATGAAGTGTTCGCAGTTCATGTGGATGGGAGCGCTCCTGGACGTAAGCAGCAAGCGCGGCAAACTGGGTGCGGATTCCGAGGAAGGTTCGGTTTCTTCGCTCAAGAGTCGACTGGACACGGAAGCACAGGAAGCCGTGGCGGAAGAAGACCGCATCGTTTGTCCCGTATGCTTCTCGCCCAATCACGCCTATGGACCCTGCGGCAACTGCGGTCACATTTTAGAGGCACCGCCGGAAGAACCGGAAGCCAAAACCGTCAAAGACAAAGCCGGCAAAGCCGTTAAGAAGCTGCAGAAGAAAGCCGGTCTGACAAACAAACAGGCTGCCATCGCGGCTGCTATTCTCTTGCCGCTCACCCTCATCACCGTAATGAGTATGTTCAAACCGGCAGCGCCGCCTCCGCCTTCGGATAACGTGCAGTTGCCCGGTCAGTACAAGACCCACGACAATAATGAAGCCGCAAAAAAACTGGCAGTGGAAGAAGCCGGCTTCAAGGTACAGCCGGTGGGAGATTACTGGTACGAGGACACCACCGAAATCACCAAACCCAATCCCTCCTTCGGCGTCTATTCCGAGCGCACCAACCAGAAAATCATTTTCGTGGTGCAAAACGACATGTCGGCTTATGCCAACCTCAAGGCCTTTGAGAAAAAGCCTCCCTTCGTAGACGACTTCTACTTCCACGAAGGGGCCCCCAGCGAAACGGGCAAGCAGGTTCTGGGTGAGGACACCCTCAACTGGATGATCTTGAACGGTAACGACGGCAAGGGTAACGCCATGAAGATTCTCCTGGCGGCTTTTCCCGGTTTGAAGGAAGGCACCAGCATCCTGGTCACCGGCCAACCTCTCACCAAGGAAGGTCGCGGCGTTTCCTACGACCCCACCATTGCTATCAATGTCATCGATCAGATGGCCGAGGAACGCACCCAGAGAGCCAACCAGGCCAAGCGCGACGGCAAACTGCCGGAGCCTACGGATGATGAAGATACTGCCGATGAACAGCAAGATCTGGCCAGCGACGAAGACATCACCAAGTTCCTCACCTCAGCTAAGACCACTATTCAGTCAAATCTCACCTTGCCGGAATGGGCCCAGGAGGAAATGACCAAGGATAAGTCGGAACGGCGTAAAATCAGAACCAAATTGAAGGTCGGCATCGATCAAGAAGGGAATGTGAAGTCCCTCGAGAAGCTGGATCAAGACAGTGATGAAGACCAGGAGAAGTTGAGTAGCGCTCTCCAGACCGCCGTCACCAAGTCGGCGCCCTTCAAATTGATGCCCAAGATCAAAGAACCGCAATTGAAGTTTCTCGTCAAACTGAGCGGCAATAAGATCAAAGTAGAAAGAGCCACAACTTCCACAACCCTCTAAGAATTGCTCAGTACTGGGCAATGCGAGCGCCAAGGAAATAGTGGCTGAGAATTTGCTTGTAGTTCATGCCGGCAAGGGCCAGCCCCTGGGCGCCCTGCTGCTGAAAGCCTACGCCGTGACCGAAGCCCAGACCGGAGACGTCGAGACCGGCGAGCAAACCCAGCTTGTCGTACTTCTGCTGAAAGAAAATACGTGCACTGTTCAGACGTTTGATACCGGCATCCGGATTTGCAAAAACTTTGCGAATCAAGAGTTCCTTCTGCACCCGCCACTGACCCAGATTGGTCTCAATGGCCAGTTCAATGGCCACGCCGGAAACGCCACGCTTCAAAACCTGAAAGCGCTTAATGTGTCCGAAGCGCCCCCGTCCGCTCCCGGCAGGCGGTATTACATATGGTGCAGACTCCCTGTCGTCCATAAGCTTCTCGATATTGTGATGCAAATGCGCTTCCAGAGAATCAGCGGTGATGCGGTGATGGAAGTGAAACTTAGGGCTCCAGTTATCGGCGCACAACTTAGTACCCAAGCCGCTATTCGAATAGAGATAGGCGAGAAATTGTTCACTGCCGACAGGAGCCTTGAGTCCAGGATAGTTTCCTTCCGGGACGCCCTTCAAATAAGGTAGAGGCGACGGCGGAAAGGCTCCTGTCACCGGATCGGAGAAGCAGTTTTCATAGTTTTCGGTGTGCCCGCCGGCGTTGCTGCTGAAAAGAGCCAGAATCGGCTTCTCATCATAGACAAGCACCTGACCGGCGGTGCTTTCAATGGCAGCTTTGATGCGAGGATCAAGGTTTGCACCGTGACCGGCAAAGTACTGGCAACATAAATATGAATCACAGACATTGACCAGATCCTGATCGTGAGGCAGGCGCGGTCTCAGGGCATAAGTTCGGGCACAAAGGGCCTGTCCCTTGAGGGCCTCGGCGTGATAACTGGCCGGCATTTCCGCCGCCAATACCCCCTGCATATAACTATCCAGCGACAGTTCAAGGGAAAGGCGTAACCCCCTGGAAGCACTATGTACTCGCAAATTGCCCTCGTAGACAGGCTGAGCGATGCCGGCCCGCCGGAGAGAAGAGATCTGAAAGCGCCCGCAGTCACTCTTGAAGACAACCGGTGCGGACGCCTGGTAGCGCTTACCGGCCGCCACAAGCACGAGACCGGGCGAAACTTTAACGGAATCGGCAGTAAAAAGAAGAGAATCTCCTTGAAAAGCCCTCAATTGCCCCCTGGTCGGGGCAATATGCAGCACGCCGGTGTGATTTAAACCGGTCAGCTCATTATTGGTCAGACCTACCCAGATCAACATGGTAAATGGCAATACTGTTGACTTGGCATAGTTTTAAAATTCGGAGCAGGAGGGACTCGAACCCCCAACCCCTTTCAGGGCAGCCGCTTTCAAGGCGGTGTCTTCATCCAGCCAGGTCTGCTCCACAAACCCCCGGTTCTGCAATTATTTATAACCGACTCTTGCTATTCTAACCCAAGAAAGATGCCAAAGAGTAACCAAGATGTCACAGAAAAAAGCAAGCTCCTCCAGACTGGACCAGATTCTAATTGAAAAAGGACTGTTTACCTCGAGAGAAGTAGCCCGCACCGCCATCATGGATGGTGGCATTCTCGTGAACGGTGAGAAAGTGACAAAACCAGGCGCAGCCGTAAAGGACAGCGCCATAATCGAAGTGCTGGAAAAATTTCAGAAACCGCCCTATGTAAGCCGTGGCGGTCTGAAGTTGGCTAAAGCCCTGGATTGGTTTCAAGTCGACGTGAATGGTTTGATCGCCATCGACGTGGGTGCATCCACCGGCGGCTTTACCGACTGCCTGCTGAAGCACGGAGCAGCCTTTGTCTACGCCGTTGATGTGGGCTATGGTCAAATAGACTGGAGCCTGAGAACCGACGAGCGGGTGAAGGTGGTGGAGCGCTGTAACATTCGTTATCTAAAGCCCGAGAGTCTCAACCTCAAAGCCACAGGCGAACCGACTCTAGCGGTCATGGACGTTTCCTTCATATCCGTTACCAAAACCATTCCCAACACAATCAATCTCATGAAAGAGGGTGAGGGACAACTGCTTATTTTGATCAAGCCTCAGTTTGAAGCCGGGCGAGGCAAAGTTGCTAAAGGCGGCGTCGTCAGAGACAAACAAACGCACATCGAATTGCTTAAGTCCTGCCTGAGCCAGTTGCAAGCACTCCACCTGACCGTGGCCGGACTCACCTATTCTCCCATCAAGGGACCATCGGGCAATATAGAGTATTTGCTGCACTTGCTAAAAGGGGAAGGAAGCACAAGTGCCGATATGGACATACCGGCACTTGTGGAAGAAGCATTTCTCGCTTTGAACTGAGGAAAGGGACTATTTTGCCCCTTTCTCTTTCTTCGCTTTAGGGCTGCCCTTTTCTTGTTCCTTAACCTGTCTTGCCGTAGCGGAGATTTTCACAAATACCGTATCGGCCAGTTTCTGGAAGACTATCTCAGGCCGTTTGATGTCGTGATCTTTAAAAGCCACAGGCAATTCCGCTCTAATCTGAATCATGCCGCAGTCAGGGAATTTGACCCCGGGCTGACTGCAAGGCGCCAGATAAGTGACGTCTACTGGAACGGTCTTCACAACACTCTTACCGTGAATACTGAAGGTGCCCACCGCCTGCACGGTGATCTTTTTCCCGGCCTTCAACTGGGTCAAGGGAGCACTGACACTCTTGACGGTGAAATTGGCTTTAGGATACTTCTTGGTCTCAAGAAAGTTGTCCCGCATATGTTCGTTGCGCAGAGGAATGCCCGTATCGATAGAAGCCAGGTCTACGTCGAAGGAAGCACTGAAGGGTTGTTTGGAAAAATCGAGGGAATCATCAATGCTTATTTTGCCGGTTACCTTGTTGGTATTGCCGACAATTAGCTCCACCGGCGCATCGGATGTAAAACTGACCATGTCCCTTTTCTTAGGATCATCCACAACAAAGTCTATAGTAGCCGCCCTTGCCGCACCGCCCATGGCGCTCAAGAGAAGACCCGCAACTACAGCTGTTTTCAAAGTACCCAACATTTAAAACCTCCCGCAAGACAAACCCATTTAAAAATCGCCTGCTAAACATCACCAATGATAAGTTCAGCTTCTTTCAGTTCGTTAATCAAATTGAGAAACTCCTGTACAGTCTCCTCCGCACTGTCGGAACACTGATTGACGGCATATTTGATCAGTTCTCCGTAATTGGTCTCAGGGTTCTCTAGCAGTTTGGTCAGGACATCAAAACTCAGTTCACCCAACTCCAGGAAGCGACATTCATGGTTTTGCATGTCGCGATAGATAGCAATGAAGGTCTCTTCTTTCTTGACGCGGCGGGGCAGTTTCTCACCATCAAGCAGGCTTTTGGAAATAGACATGACCGGATATTTATAACGGCGCAAATAGACTACATCAGCCAGCACCGGCCTGGCCGAGGCGAAAGCCAGGGCATCATCCAGTTCTCGCTCGCCAACCTGGGTAGTTTTTGACTCCACGGCCGCTTCCATGACTTCCAGCTCAATCCATTCAAAGTCGGCAAGCTCAACAATAAACGGATGGCGCTCCAGAAGCTTGGGTTCGTGTTCCTGCAGATAGCGGCTGAAGCGCCGCGCCGACTTATTCAAGTTATAGTGGTCGGCCGGCATGCACTCATAATAGGAAAGCACCAGATCCTTAAACTTCTTGCCCAGAAGAGCCTCGATACATGGATAAATCGATCGCATCAAGTCAAGGCGACCTATTTCAATCAGGGAAGCGTAAAGCCTGATGCCCCGTTCATCCAACTCGCCTGCGGCGGCTGCAGACGAGTAAACAGCCTCTCCGGGCTCGCGCCTGGTCCAGAGCTGAAGGTAAGTATCCTGGATGGACTTTAGATCAGGCACTCTTGCCTCGCAGGGCCAGGGGGTTGGAGGCCCCGGCAATGGTCCTAATTTGATCCAGCTCGGCAATAATCTCCGAGAATTCGGGGTAATTTTGATCTCGCTCCAGCATTATGGCTTTCACAGATGTGCGGCGCAGCACATATTCGAGAAGCTCAAATACCGGCTCGATAACAGGTGCTCCATGGGTATCGATGATCATCTCCGGACCATGGGAGTGACCGGCAATGTGAATCTGCACAGTGCGCTCCAGGGGCAGCTTATCTAAATAACGATAGGGATCGAAGTTGTGATTGATGGCATTGACGTAGACGTTATTTACGTCAAGCAAAAGTCCGATATCGGCTCGCTCTAAGACCTCAGAGAGGAAGTCGGCCTCCTCTAGATCGGAGCCGGGCATCTGCATATAGTAAGAGATGTTCTCCAGAAGCATGGGCCGACCCACAAAGGTCTGAGCCTGCCTGGCCCGCCTGGCCATATGGCGGGCGCCTTCCATATTGAGAGGCACCGGCAAAAGATCATGCATGTAAGCACCGCCCTGGGAAGTGAAACAGAAGTGGTCACTCCACCAGGGGGCATCGACATAATTCAAAAGTTCTTTTAGATCCCTCAGGTAATCTTCGCTGAGGGCATCAGTGCTACCGATGGAAAGATTGACGCCATGGGTAACAATGGGGAAATCGCTGCGGGCCGCTTCCAGCCTGGCCCGGGCCCGCCCACCAAGGCCCATATAGTTTTCCGGGACTATTTCCAACCAGTCGATACTGGCGGTCGAGGCCAGTGTCTGCTCCGCCAACTCCCGTCTGAGACCAAGGCCTATGCCCAGCTCAGGCAGCTCTCTTTTGATGGAGAGAAAATCGCTCACAAACTCCTCCCGACCGCCGTATCTCCGACTGCTTACTTGGCTTCTTCTTTGCCCTTGCAGGAGCCTTCTTTGCCTTTGCAGGATCCTTCTTTACCTTTGCAGGATCCTTCTTTGCCTTTCTCATCACTGGCAGCCTTGCAAGAGCCTTCTTTGCCCTTGCAAGAACCTTCTTTGCCTTTTTCTTTGCTCTTCTTGGTTTTGCAAGAGCCTTCTTTACCTTTGCAAGAGGCTTCTTTGCCTTTCTTGCATTCTTTTTTGCACTCTTTGGCAGCTTTCTTTTCGGTTTTCACTTCGCTCTTGCCTTCGGCATCGGAGCCTTCGGCACGGGCCATACCATTAAAAGAAAGACCAAGAACGGCTATAAGAGCTGCTGCTAGTTGAGTCTTCTGCATTTCGACCTCCGGAAACGGTAACAAATCATATTCACTAACATATACGCCGATAACCTCAAATATGAATGAAGTGGATCAGGCGCTATGGCCATCATGCTAGGCCAGGTTGATTAAAAAAAACCAAATTGCTGGTTACGGCTGTGTTAAATCTGAAGGCATGCAGCCTGTGCGCCCGTGCGCCGAAAAATAACTTAACAAAATCCGCCAGCCCGACCTTACTTGGCCTTGTGTTTTTCTTCGGCGGCCTTGGCTCCTTTCTTATCGGTACCACAGCTACCTTCTCCACAAGAGGAATCAGCGCCCTGCTTGGCAGCCTTCTTCACTTCCTTCACTTTGGCAGCTGCTTTCGCTTTTACCTTGGCTTTGGCCTTGGCCGCTGCCGCTCCCTTTTTATCGGTACCACAACTTCCTTCACCGCAAGAGGAGTCAGCGCCCTGTTTTCCTTCCTTCTTGGTTTCTTTGGCAGCCATCTTATCCTTACTCTTCTCTTCAGTTTTTCCGCTTCCGGCGTCGCCGGCAAATGCAGGCGCCAGACCAAAAGACAGACTGAGGGCAGTAACAAGGGCGGCAGCCTCGATCTTTGCAATTCTCTTCATAGAAATATCTCCAATTTAGAACGAACTATATTATTGCTCAGCTAAAATCTGTAAGCTTATAACCCAGAGGCGTGATGGAACCAGGTAGATGACTCAGACGACAGTTGCCAACTATTTTCAGCAAACCCTCAGGGAGTGGGTTGTCAACGGAAAGTTCCCAGAGACCACAGTTGAAGCCTGTTCTCCGTCGCTAGCAACAAAACTGGGCTACACGGCCGAAACCTTCACCTTCGATAACTATATTCATTCCAGCCAGACACCCGAGTGGAGTTTGAGACCTCTGGACTTTGGACCTGATCTCGGCGGCACTTTATACATTTATCTGCCGACTACCTGGGCCGATCTGAACAAACTTGACAATGCTACCCAGGTTCTAAGCGGCGGTCTGCCCAGACAAACTTTATATCTAATGGATAAACCGGAGTGGTCCGGCACCCTGGAGGCTTTTTTCAATCAGGGTCAGGTCGGTGCCTTCGTTTACTATTTAATTCAGCCGCCGGACTTCCACCAGTGGATCTGCCTTATGGAAGAAGGTAATCGGGTCTGGCTGTTCGCCTTTTATTCCGCTCCCGGTAAGTTGCTTATCACCAAAGCTGATGCCAGCGATAAAGCCTCACTGGAATTGCAACTGACTTCCCTGATCAATTCCAACCCCTGGTATGGCTTCGTCAGTACAGCCTCCACTACATCAGCCGGTACGGTGTAATAGGCAGGCAGAATGCCCGTACTTTATCTGCACGGCTTCGCCTCCGGACCTTCCTCCAGAAAAGCCCGATTTTTTCACGATCAATTCAGTAAACGCCAAGTACCTTGCGTCGTACCGGATTTGAACTATCCATCCTTCTTTGATATGACCCTGAGTAGCCAGCTGGCTCTGGTCAGACAAGAAGCTCATGCATTGCGGGAACGGTTCGATGACAAGCTCATTGTGATTGGTTCCAGCATGGGTGGACTACTGGCCGCCATGCTCTCGGATGAAATAGACTTCGTTGAAAAAATGTACTTGCTTGCCCCCGGATTTGGTATCACCTCAAGATGGCAAAATCTGATCGGTGAGGAGGGTCTGATGAACTGGCAAAAGCTCAATCAAAGATCTTTCTTCCATTATGCGACCGGCAAAGAGGAGCCGCTTAGCTGGCATTTCGCCGAAGATATGTCCAGTTCAAAAATGGCTTCGACCAGACCGGAAGAAATTCGAATAGCGGTGCCAACCCACATATTTCATGGTCTGAACGACGCCACAGTACCTTTTGACAACAGCAAATTATTGGCCGAAAATAATCGCAACACTGTCAGACTAACTGCACTCGAAGATGGCCACGAGCTAGCCGAAAGCCTACCGCAAATTTGGCAAGCAATTTCCAAAGAGTCGCATCTGAGCTGAAGCAAATCCGCTATCAAAAAGTGAAAACCCCGCAGTATATACTGCGGGGTTTTCGACTGTTTCCCGAATTCAGGCTTCTAGTTTATGAAACTAGGAAGCGCTGCCTTCGCTAGCCGGAGCTGATTCAGAAGCAGCGGGCTTGCTGCGCTTGGTGCGCTTGGCGGCGGGCTTCTTCTTGGTGCCTACTGCTTTTTTGGCGGCGGCTTTTTTAGGAGCAGCTTTCTTAGCAGTGGTTTTCTTAGCGCCTGCTTTTTTAGCAGTGGCTTTCTTAGGAGCAGCTTTTTTGGCAGCAGCTTTTTTAGGAGCAGCTTTCTTAGCTACAGTTTTCTTAGCGGCAGCTTTTTTGGGAGCAGCTTTCTTAGGAGCGGCTTTCTTAGCGGTGCCTTTTTTGGCTACGGCTTTTTTGGCGGTAGTCTTTTTGGCGGCAGCTTTCTTAGGAGCAGCTTTCTTAGCTACAGTCTTTTTGGCGGCAGCTTTCTTAGGAGCAGCTTTCTTGGCTGTGGTCTTTTTGGCTACAGCTTTTTTGGCGGTAGTCTTTTTGGCAGCAGCTTTTTTGGGGGCAGCTTTCTTAGCTACAGCCTTTTTAGCAGTCGCTTTTTTGGCGGCAGGCTTTTTAGCAGCAGTTTTACGGGTTGTTTTTTTTGCGGCTCTCTTGGGTTTAGCCGCGGTTGCTGTAGTTTCTTCAGCGGCGACAGCAGGATTAGTTCTCTTGCTGACGGCTTTCTTCTTCTTGGTTGGCTTGGTTGCCATGTATCGTTCCTCCCTTGTATTAAAACACAGCGGCGGCAGCCATGAACCAATCTAAGGGTTTCATCGCTCAGTACATATAAAGGATTATGGGGGTTCTCTTATGTAGAGAAACAGTACTTGATCGAGGATCTTCTATAAGGAACTCTATTTATATCCATATATAGGTAGAGATTGCTATTTTGGAAATCTCAGATCAACCACTTTCCACCAGGTACAACGAATGAGCTTATCGATTCGTTGTTCCTTTGTATCTTCTTCCACCACCGTTTTTTGAAAGAGCCTTCACTGTTTTTCTGGTGACGCTCTTTTTTCTGTCACACCACACGCAGCATAGAGTACATTCGAATTCAATAAATTGCAATAGAAATTAGTCAATTACATTTCGGTGGGTGCCCCGTGACTCCCAGCGAAAATTGCACTCACCACTTACAGTGCCCATCGCAACACGGCTCACCATGCGACTTCTGCGCGATTACATCACTTTAAAAATTGGTCTCCCATGTGTTCGAAGAGGCAAAAAATATTTTTCAAAATGCTACGAGATTTTTCCAATCGGCGTTCATGAAAGCAAAATTTCCGAACTCTCGAAGTAAAAACTGGACATGTAAGGGACGGATGGAAATCTCTTTCGACTCATAAAACAGAACCGGAAATTCACTACAAACGCTGATTGCAACTTACTTCTACGCAATCAACACTCTGTTATTCGCACTTCCCTCAAAGTCTCGTGCTGCCGACAAATCCAAAAGCGGATCTAAATCCCTCATTCTGAATTTCCTTCAAATCTCCGAAATCAATTACGTCATGGTCTATCAGTCTTTCGTATTCACCAGGCAAGGTGCAGGGGGCCGGATTACGACCGGGGTTATCGGTACATACAGCCACTGCCACTCCTGCATCACGACAGCGGGCAAAGACTGTACGCAAATCAGAAAAATCTTTCAGCACACCCGTCTGCCTGTAACTGGTCGGACAAACCTCGAGGGTGATCTGACGTTTCGCCAACTCCTTCAAATACTCCGGTTTGGCCAGCGGGATATGAATGCCGTGACCGATTCTATCGAGGGTGGCGAAGTAGCGGGGGTCCACATTGTCGACGCTGGTCTCACCCAGGTGGCAGGTAGTCTTCAGTCCGCTGGCCCGGGCCCTGGCCATCAGTTTGATCCATTCCTCCGTCTTCTCGGTATTGATCTCCGGCCCGGCCAGATCCACACCGACTACAGGACCGAGATTGTCCTGCGCCACTTTGAGAATGGCCTCATTTATGTTCTTGGGCAGGCGTCTGTCAAAACAGAGAATCTGTTTCACCGTGATCGGATACTCGGCCGGTCTCAAGTTGGCGGTGATTACCTCTACAATCAAATTCATTTGCCCGAGGCGTTTGGGCGTCGGTAGATCATGGTCTGTTCGAAAATAGGGATTGTAACGAAGTTCAAGGTACTGCAAATTCTCGAAGGTATAAGCACCTCTGCAAAGACGCAAGCAAAAGTAGGGAAGATGCTCCAGGCTCTGCAATTCCTCCACCAGGGAGTGAATTTTCACGAACTCTTCCAGGGTTCTACAAGGTCTGGTGAACCAATTATAAAAACCGTCGTAATCAGGGAAATAACTGAGCACCTTATGATCCTGGCGCTGCAAAAACTTGTAGATGATCCTGGGGTGCAGGGCTCCACCTAAGTGTCTGTGAAGATCCGCATAAAGAGTCATTTTAGCCGCCTTTCTTTGTTACTTTCTCGACCGCGGGGGTCTCAGTACAGTTTGCCCCGGAACAACTATAACTTGCAAAATTGTTCCCGCCCCGGCCGGATTGAAAACACTCACTGTATATACTGTCGGGTTAGAAGAGAGTCTTCTCTGGGTTTAATAGTCTCACCAGTGGAGGATGGAAAATGAGAAGCACGTTAGCAGCAAAACCCAAAGCAGCTTTCGCACATCTCTGCCTGATTTTACTAACGACAATGACGGCCCTGGCCGCTCCCGAGGCCCTGGCCCAGGGACGAGGAAGAGACCCGGTGGTCTTACTGAGTACCAGCAAGGGACCAATCGCCATTCGTGTCTTCGCAGGCATGGTTCCACGCACAGCGTCCAATTTTCTCGACCTGGTCAACCGCGGTTACTACGACGGTAAGATTTTTCACCGGGTGGAAAACTGGGTAGTGCAAGGGGGCTGCCCCTACGGCAACGGTCGAGGCAACTTCGTCGACCCGGATACCGGAGAAACCCGTTTCATTCCTCTGGAGATCAACCGTAATCTTGGTCACGGACAGGCCGGCATGGTGGCCATGGCCCGTTCGGCCGATCCCAATTCCGCCAGCTGCCAGTTTTACATTCTCAAACAACCAATGCCGCGGCTAAATGGTCAATATGCGGTGTTTGGCATGGTCGTGGGCGGACTGCAAAACATCTACCGGATAGGCATAGGCGATCGTATTCTTTCAGCGCGACTGGACGCCCCTGCGGAAAGCCAGAGCGAAAGCAACGGCGGATCCGAGCCGGCTGGAACCGGCAGAGGAACGACTAGGGAGACTAGCGAAAGCACCTCCCCTTCCAGCGGTCAGGGCAAAAGCGGCGGTGCCAGCGGCGGCTCCGAAAGCGGCTTCTGAATTCGATTTACTCAGGCGAAACTGCCCTGGAGAAGGTAAGAGGGATTACCTCCATGCTTGGTCAGGCGTCCATTTTTCATCAAACCAACGTTTTCCAACCACGCTTCAAACTCAGGCGCCGGTCTCAAATTGAAAACTTCCCTCAGGGAAGCGATGTCGTGAAAGCTGGTTGACTGATAAGAAAGCATCACATCATCACCCATCGGTACACCCATGAAGTAATTGACGCCGGCAGCGGTAAGCAAGAGCGTCAGGTTCTCCAGATCGTTTTGATCCGAATCCATATGATTGGTGTAGCAAGCGTCGACACCCATGGGCAGGCCCAGAAGTTTGCCCATGAAATGATCCTCCAGTCCGGCTCTTATCATCTGCTTGCCGCTGGCCAGATACTCGGGACCGATAAAACCAACCACATCATTTACCAGGAAGGGATTGTATAGGCGGCAGAAGGCATAACACCTGGCCTCCAGCGTCACCTGGTCTGCGTCGTTATGTGTGCGGGAAGATAATTCGGAACCCTGACCGGTTTCGAAATACATAAAAAGTTCGTCGTCCTTGTGCTGAGTCGAACCAAGCTCATAAGCTTCCTGAATCAAGGCGGCATCTATACCGAAAGCACGGTTTCCGGCCTCGCTACCGGCAATGCTCTGAAAAATGAGACCGGCCCTGGCGCCCCTTTCGATAGCTTTAATCTGCGTGGTGATATGAGAGAGAACACAGTTTTGTGTCGGCACAGCCAACTTCTCAATCAAGGTCGCCGTGTCGTCGAGCAACCTGGCGACGGTATCAGCCGTATCAAAAACCGGATTTATACCGATCACCGCGTCTCCGGCACCATATGAGAGCCCTTCGAAAATACTGGCGCGAATTCCCTCTATAGAATCGGAGGGATGATTAGGTTGCAGACGGGCGGAAAGTCGCCCGGGCAAGCCCAGTGTGGTCTTGGCTTTCACCACTACGGTCGCTTTGCGGGCAGCCAGCACCAGATCCATGTTGGACATGAGCTTGGTCACGGCAGCGGCCATCTCCCCGTTCAAGGCCGGTCTGATGGCGGCGATATCGGCTGCACCGGTAGCCTCATTCAACAACCACTCTCTCAGCTCGGCAACCGTCCAGTTTTTTATGCCGAGAAAGACTGCTTCATCAAGGGCGGCATCTACCAACTTTGTCAGTTCGTCCTCAGCCGGCAAAACAGGATTGGCCCGCAGTTCTTCCAAGGTTAGCGATGAAAGACAGTTCTTGGCGGCCACTCGCTCCAATTCCGACTGAGCGGCAATGCCTGCCAACCTGTCTCCTGACTTCTCCTCATTGGCCTTAGCCAGCACTTCTTTCACAGAGTGAAAGTGAAATTGCCTGCCGCCAAGCTTGACTGAAAGATTCACGCTATTACCATTTGCTTTCGACTTAGATAAAGAACGACACGATAGTGTAACCTATTGCATCGTTACTGTTGCTTTACTCAGCCCAACTGAGATCGACTCAGGTCGAATAGAAATGCCGGAAGCCATGAAAGACAGAGAAAAAGACGAACAACTCTCCGAACACCTGAGCAGATTTACACCAGCCAGAATCAATGTGGGAAAGGCGGGAAACCGACCACGCACAAGCACCTGGCTTCAGTTTCGTGCCGACCATGCCCTGGCCAAAGATGCAGTATCCAGCAATTTTAGTGAGCGTTTTCTGAAAACTTTTGCCGCACAGTATGAGCTGCCCGTAATGGAGACACTGGCTAAATCAAGAGAAGAATTTCTGCTCAATCCGCCGCTTGGCAAAAAGACATCAAATGACATTCTCGATGAAATCGTCAAGATTCTGCCGACCGGCCGGGACGTACTGATTGTAATCAGCGACGGTCTCTCCTCCCATGCCGTAGAAGAGAATCTGCCCGACCTCTATCCCATGCTGCTGGATGGTTTTGACCAATCCGGCATAACTACCAGCAAAGGACTGCTTGTAAAACAGGGCCGCGTGGCCATCGCCGATCAAGTAGCCCATGCCTTAGGAGCCAGGGTAGCACTCAATTTGATTGGAGAAAGACCAGGTCTGAGCACGGCTTCCAGCTTGTCTGCCTACATCACTTATAATCCCGGTCCTCAAACCATTAGCTCGGACCGCACCGTCATATCCAATATTCACAAGGGCGGAACACCGGCAGTGGAAGCCGGCGCCTTCATTGTCAAAACCATCGCACGCATTTTAGAGAAAAAAGCGTCCGGCGTGAGATTGCAAGCCCTCGGCTGATGCAAAATAAAGACGGCAACTCGCTTTTATCGGTCGGCATCGATGTTGGTACCACCACCACTCACATGGTCTTAACCAGGCTGAAGGTGGACAATCAGCAAATCTTCAATCGCCTGCCCAATAGCTCAATAACAAGAAGAGAAATTCTTTTCAAAAGCCCCGTCTGCTTCACGCCGCTCAAAGAGGGATGCATCGATGGCCAGGCAGTGGCCGGGCTGGTTTCGAGCTTCTACAAGCAAGCCGGCGTTGAACCGCAAGAAGTGGACACCGGCGCCATGATTATTACCGGTGAATCGGCGCGAGCCGATAATGCAGCCCGGGTCATCAAGGAAATCACCAGTCTGGCCGGAGATTTTGTGGTGGAGGTTGCCGGTCCAAAATTGGAAAGCGCTCTTTCAGCAAGAGGTTCAGGTGCCGTGGCCTATGCCGCCGCCACCGGCAAAACCATATTGAACGCCGACATCGGCGGCGGTACGACCAATGTGGCCCTGATTAAAGGGGGCGAAATCATTGAAACTACCTGTCTCAATCTGGGTGGAAGACTCTTGCGGGTTGAATATGACGGCGCCGGTTTTTTACTCACCGGAGAGAATCAAGCCGCCTCCCTGATCAAGGAAAAAGTACTGGCGGATCCTGAGAGTGCAAACCTCACCCTTGCACAACTGGAGAGAGTGAGCAGCCTGGTCGCCGAACTGATCATGGACTATTTAACAGGTAATGCCGCACAGGAATACGAAAGTCTTCTACAAGCCCTTTCACTGACTGAACCACCGAGCCTGCTAAGAAGGGAAAGCATTGATGAATACTGGTTTTCCGGCGGAGTGGCCAGTCGCTTCCAGAATAAGGCCGGCGATCAGGCCGGATCGGTCTGTCCCTTTGGGGATATTGGTGACCTTTTAGCCAGAGCTATCGAGAAAAAAGCAAGGCAACTGAACTTGCCTATCAAAGCCTGTGATGATGCCATAAGCGCCACGGTGATAGGGGCCGGCATGCACAGCTTGCAGGTATCCGGCTGCACAATAAATGCTGAAACTAAAGACCTCCCCATTAAGAACATTCGACTCTTCAAAGTGAGAACCGAAGCCCGACCTGCCGATGGAAACGCTTACCATCACTGGCTTTCGGATCAAATTGAAAAGCAAAGGTCTCAGCTCGGTCTGAAGGAGGCAAGCAGCGAGCCCCAAGCTTATCTAGCGGTCTATCTCCAGGATCTGACGCCGGAAAAACTGGGTTTTGAAAAACTGAAGCAGTTGGCCCTGGCCCTGAGCCATTTCTTCAGAGAGGAGAAAAACAATCTACCTTGTATTGTGGTTACGAAAGAAGACATAGCCATGAGCCTGAGCCAGATATTAAAACCTTTGCTAAGAGATAAGATAATAATTACTGTGGATGGCATCGACGCTGAAGAAGGCGACTTCATGGACTTAGGGAAGTCCGTGGGTAATTTTTCCGACCCCAATTGCCAGTCTCTTACCGTGGTGATAAAGACACTCCTATTTTATAAATGAAGCTTTTGGTGCAAAATAACCATTTCGATATTGAGGAAACACGAAAATGAAAGCTAACTTGATTCTTAGTCTTACTGCTATGGCGGTAGTATCCGTAGCCGGTGCTCAATCCGCCAGCGCCGACAATAAAGTAGTAGACGGCGCTAAAGCTGTCGGCAGAGGCATCATGTGGGCACCGAAGAAAATTTGTTCCGGTCTTGGCAAGGGCTGCAAAGCCATTGGCAACGGCATGAAGAAAATGGTCGGCAAATAAGCTAGACGAACTTACAATCCAGCGCTAGAGCATTTTTCAACCTGGCCAGATATTCACTTCGCGGAATTTCCAGCGAATTGAAGCTGGCCAGGTGTTTATTGTTGTACTGAGTATCAAGCAGAATGAAGCCCCGTTCTTTCATACGCTGCACCAGATGCACCAGGGCCACCTTAGAGGCATCGGTGCGGCGAAAGAACATAGACTCGCCCATGAAGGCACCACCGATACTGACACCATAAAGACCGCCCACCAGTTGTCCTTCAAAAAAGGTCTCGACGCTATGGGCGAAACCATAGGCATGCAACTGGCAATATACCTGCACTATCTCTTCCGTGATCCAGGTGCTGTCCCGGTCGGCGCAAGCCCACATCACATCTTCAAAGCAAGTATCCACCCGTACTTCATAGAGCCCCTTTCGAATCGTCCTGGCCAGGCGACTGGTAACATGAAAATTGTCCAGATCGAAAATACAGCGCGGATCAGGAGAGTACCAATAAATCGAGCCATCGTCATGGCCCATAGGAAAGATGCCCTGGCAATAGGCTCTCAGTACCAGTTCGGCTGTGAAAGGCTCACGCTCTGTCATAGCCAATAATCTCTTGTAGAATCTCTCGCAGAACCTCTCGCAGAACCTTTTGCATCACCGGCGATACCACTATTGTTTCTTAGTGAGGCTGCGAATATAGGTTATTACCAGATCCAGATTCTTATCCGACAATCTATCTTCGGCAAAAGCGGGCATGCCTTTATCTTCCGCTCCTTTGCGGATGAAAGCTGCTAAAGAAGCGTCATCCGGATAGCGCCGCAAGAAAGCCGCCCCTTTCAAAGGCCGATCACCGTTGATGGAATTCTCGCCCCGCGGATGACAACTCCAACAGGTAGCCTGAATATAAGCCAATTTAGCTCGATCGACATCACCTTTCTGGCTGTCGCCGGCCTGGGACTGCAATGAGGAAAAAATCGGCAACAGAAGCGCTGTAGCTGCTGCCAGAGCTAATTTTTTGCGGCTATTAACAATCTCGATCTGGTCTTCCTCCTTCAAACTTCCGCACTGGAGAGATACTCGGGATAATTGAACTCGTATACCTTGACGCAAGAGTTGAGGTCGTTTTCCTGCATCACCTCGGAACAAGAAAGCAGTTGGAAAAAACCTCGAAACTCCGGCAAGAAGGTATCACAATCAAACTGTGCCCGAATTTCAGTCAGATAAAGCAAACCGCACTTATCATGGGCCAGGGCCTGTTTATAAACTTCCGCCCCGCCAATGACAAAAACTCGGTCCACCGGACCACCTGAAAGAAATTCCAGCGCTTCATCCAGAGATGGTGAGCGAAACACACCCTGGGGCACACTGTAGTTGGGGTTGCGGGTAAGAACCAAGTTATAGCGCTCTTTCAAAGGTCGAAAATTAGGGGGAATCGATTCCCAGGTCTTGCGACCCATGATCACGGCATTGCGTTTTCCTTCCGTCAATAATGGCGTGCTGGAGGTAAGGTCTCTGAAGTACTTCATATCGGTGGATAACCGCCAGGGCAAAGCATTCTGTTTACCGATGCCGCGATTCGAGTCACAGGCCACAACGATATCGAATTTATCCCGCAAACCTTCTCTCTCTCCCCTCAACCCTTTGACAAAGAGTTAACGTCCATAAAGCTCCAAGCTCAAACTGCCACGGGAAACTTGATAAAACCCTGGTGTACGTAATCGAATAACTTAATGTCGTCAAACCCTACCGAGAGCACTGGTTTCTTCGCTACTTCCACCCTCGGCAGAGGGCCCGGCGCCCGTTTCAATTGCTGGTTGAGGCCGTCGAGATGGTCAAGGTAGATATGGGCGTCACCGAAAGTATGGGTAAGGATTCCAGGTTCGAGCCCGCATTCCTGAGCGATCATAATATTGAGCAGGGCATAGCTGGCAATGTTGAAAGGAACACCCACGGCAATATCGGCCGAGCGTTGATAAAGCTGAATATCCAGGCGCCCATTGCAAACATAAAACTGAAACATCATATGGCAGGGAGGCAGGGCCATCTTATCCAGATCGGACACGTTCCAGGCCGTGACAATTAACCTGCGGCTATCGGGATTGGTCTTGATTTGCTGGATCACATTGCCTATCTGATCGATATACCCCTTCTCATAAAGGTTGCCGTCCACTTCCTTATAGACCGGCCAACTGCGCCACTGGTAGCCGTAAATAGGACCCAGTTCACCGTCTTCCCGGGCCCAGGCATCCCAGATGGCTGTGTGCTGGGTGAGATCATCGTTGATGTTGGTTGAGCCGCGCAGAAACCAGAGGAGTTCCCTCACCACGGCGGGGAAATTTACTTTCTTGGTGGTGAGCAGCGGAAAGCCCTGGCGGAGATCGTACTTGGTTTGCAGTCCGAACATCGAAATGGTGCCGGTGCCGGTACGATCACATTTGCGCTCGCCATTTTCCAGGACGTGCCGCACTAGATCAAGATACTGCTTCATCTCTACTCCCTAATAAATAGAACCAACTATTATCAACCATCAAGTCAGACTTCAAAGACTAAATCTATTTCCAGGAGCCGGTAAATCGACAAAAACCAGTAGCTAAGAATATATCCTTATTGGTTCCAAGTCGTTCTATCGATACTTACCAAGTACGGTCAACCGCGTTCATCTGGAGGCAGATAGTCATGATCACCGAGTTTCGCAACGAACCCTTCACCGATTTCGCCAATCAGGCAAATCAAGAGGCGATCAAGACCGCCCTGGCGAAAGTAAGAGGAGAATTCGGCAAAAAATACCCACTTGTCATTAATGGTGAGTATATAGAAACAAACGACTTACTTACCTCTACCAACCCTGCCAAACCTAAAGAAGTTGTCGGCGTCTTTTCCAAAGCCGACAAAGCCCTGGCCGAAAAGGCCATGAGCGCCGCCCTTAGCGCCTTCGAGAGTTGGAAGCATGTTCCGCCCCTGGAAAGAGCCCGTTATCTTTTGAAGGCCGCCGCCATCATGCGTGCACGCAAGAGTGAACTTACCGCCTGGTTGATTCTCGAAATCGGCAAGAGCCATGCCGAAGCAGACGGAGACGTGGCCGAAGCTATCGACTTTCTGGATTTCTACGGACGGGAAATGATTCGCCTGGGTGGTCCACAGCCCGTCACACCTTATGCCGGCGAGGAAAACGAACTCTATTACATTCCTCTGGGCGTCGGCCTGGTAGTACCGCCATGGAACTTCCCCCTGGCTATTCTCGTGGGCATGACATCGGCGGCCATTGTGGCCGGTAACACCGTCCTGCTCAAACCGTCCTCCGAAACCCCGGCCATTGCCTTTCAATTTGTGAAAATCATGGAAGAAGCAGGTTTGCCGCCCGGTGTTCTGAACTTCGTACCGGGACCGGGAGCGAGTGTCGGCGATATGCTGGTAGCCCATCCCAAGACCCGTTTCATTGCCTTTACCGGCTCCAAAGAAGTAGGTCTGCGCATAAACGAAATGGCCGCCAAACCCCAGAGCGGACAACTCTGGATCAAGCGAGTAGTGGCTGAAATGGGCGGCAAAGACTCCATAGTGGTAGACAAAGACGCCGATCTGGACCTGGCCGCCGACGGTATTACGGCAGCCGCCTTTGGCTTCCAGGGACAGAAGTGTTCGGCCTGCTCAAGAGCCATCATCCACCAGGATGTCTACGAGGAAGTGCTGAAGAAAGTCATCGAACGCACCGGTAAACTCAAGATAGGCAGCCCGGAGGAAAGCAGCAATAACTACGGACCGGTCAGTTCCAAATCGGCCTATGAGGGTATTCTCGAATACATTGAAGTAGGCAAGAAAGAAGGAAAACTGGAGTTGGGCGGCAGCAAGCATGACACTGCCGATGGTGGCTATTACATTGCCCCGACAATCTTCTCCGGCATCGATCCCATGGCCCGTATTTCCCAGGAAGAGATCTTTGGACCGGTGCTGGCTTTCATCAAAGCTAGAGACTTCGATCAGGCCATTGAAATAGCCAACAACACCGAATTTGGCTTGACCGGCGCCGTCTATTCCAGAAATCGCGCGCACCTGGAAAAAGCCAGAAGAGACTTCTACTGCGGCAACCTCTACATAAACCGCAAATGCACAGGCGCCCTGGTGGGAGTGCATCCCTTCGGCGGCTTCAACATGAGCGGCACCGATTCGAAAGCGGGCGGCAGAGACTACCTTTTGCTTTTCACACAGGCGAAATCAGTTTCCGAGAAGTTTTAATCGGTTGTCATGCTGCTAACATAAAGTCGGCGTGCCGGTTTCTTTAGCTTAGGAGGTTAGATGGCTGAGTCGATTAGCCTGATTCGTCAAATAGCAGTGCGTGCCATCGTCACTGAAAATTTCAAAAGTCAGGTAGCCAATGAAATTTCCCGCAACATTCAGCAAATTGATGCTGAACTGCAGCAGTTGGAGTTCAAGGGCAAAAGAGCCGTATCCGATATCGAGAAGAGAGCCGGCGGGGTAGTCTCCACCGACGCCCGAGTACAAATAGAAACTATTCGCTCCCAGGTGGAAGCGGAAAAAATGCGGCTCATGCAATTAAAGGAAGAGATGCAAGGTCAAAACCAGGCTCTCACCGAATTGCCCGTGGGTTCCGTGGTCACCCAGTTCACGGTGGAAAATCCCGTGGAAGTAAGAATTGGTGAAAACATCTTCCAGCGCCTGGAAGGGGGCGAGATTCTGGTGAAAGACGGCATCATCCAGGAAATTCGCATCTAGATATAGATTCCCGAAAGAGAAACCTCCGGCCTGAAGCCGGGGGTTTCTCTTATATATGTCGAAGTATTTCCGGCGCCCGTAGCAGGGCAAGGCAGTCGCCGCTTGCGGTCTAGCCCGCTTTTCCGCCACGTTAACTTCTTTAACCCAAACCTAATCTAGGGTTTACCCGGTTTCCAAGTGATATGTTGGAACATTTTAATTAAGAGGGGCGTCACCTTCAGAGGTGAGAGCAACAAAGCAATTTCCTGAACAGCCCCAACCCTGAGGGGCCGGCTTTCTGGCATGCCAAAAACATGCCCATGTACATGCAGGCACTTATAACAGGCACCCCAACCAGCGGCCAGAGCCGCAAGACAAAATGGCAAGAAAAGCAGCGCAAAAGAAATTCGCATACGACGACATCGCCTTTGAGGATGAACTCGAGGAAGACCTGCAAGAACCGGCAGTGATCTTCGAGGAGCAACAACTGGACGAGGACGATGAGAAACCGGAAGCCAGGGGACGGCTGATCAGCACCCCCGGTGAAGATCCAGTGCAATTTTATCTCCGTTCCATCGGTCGCATCAGCCTGGTCAATGCCAGGGAAGAAATTGAGTTGGCGCGCCGTATTCAGATGGGTGACGCACTGGCCAAGCATAAGTTGGTGCAAGCCAATTTGCGCCTGGTGGTGAGCATCGCCAAGAAATATCAAAACCGTGGTCTGCCTCTGCTCGACTTAATCCAGGAAGGCAACCTCGGACTGATTAGAGCGGCTGAAAAGTTCGATGCGGAAAGAGGCTACAAATTCTCTACCTATGCCACCTGGTGGGTCAGGCAGGGCATCACCAGGGCCATTGCCGACAAGTCGCGCACCATTCGCGTGCCGGTGCACATGGTTGAAACCATCAACAACCTGCGCAAAGCAACCAGAAAACTCTCTCAAGATCTCGACCGCAGACCGACCCTGGAAGAACTGGCCAAAGAAATGGGCACCACTATCGAGAAAGTAAGGGATATTCTGGCGGCCAACCGCTCGCCTCTGTCGCTCGATACTCCTTACGGCGAGGAAGACGACAATTCACTGGCCGAGGTGGTGGAAGACGAACTGAGACAGGGACCGGAAGCATCCGCTTCGCAAAATCTGATGTCCCAGGACATCAGAGGTGTGCTCTCCATGCTCACACCAAGAGAAAGAGAAATCATCATCTTGCGATTCGGTTTGAATGACGGCAAACCTCGTACTCTGGAACAAGTCGGCAAACTGGTGGGCATCACAAGAGAACGCACCAGACAGATTGAAATCAAGGCCCTGAGGTTCTTGAGACAATCCGATGCCGGCGCTCAACTGAAAGATTACCTGGAAAGCTAAGTTCCCAGGTAACTGTGCGACAGTGAAAGACAGTCTCCTTCTGAGACTGTCTTTTATTTATATTCAGGCGGGCTCAAGTCTTTGATGTCCGGATAGAAGCGCACCACCGCCCTGCCCATAATCGAAGCGGTGGGCACGAAACCAAAGACATGACTGTCTGCACTTTGGTTGCGGTTATCGCCCAGTACAAAACAAGTGCCGGGCGGAACCACGATGGCCTTCTTCTGCCCGGCATGGGGCTGAATGGTGGCGCCGAGGGCATTTTCCCCACCCAGGTCCGCCAGTTCTTTCAGCCTGTAAGAAGCCGGCTCGGCTACATAAGGTTCGGGCAACAATCGACCATTCACAAAAACGCCCTCGCCGGGCTTCACTTCCACCGTCTCGCCGGCCACTGCTATCACCCTTTTGATAAAGACGGGCTGCCTGTGAAAGATGGGGAGCCCTGTCAGATTCCCCATGATGTGAAGCCAATCGAAGTGTAGCCGTTTCAAGCCCAGTTCACTGGCCGGTGGATAAAAGAGAATCACTTCGCCTCTCTTATATTCACTGGAAAACATGGAGGGAAGCTTATAGACCACGATGCGATCCCCGGGCACCAGGGTAGGCGCCATAGCAGTAGACGGAATGTATCTTGTTTCGGCCGCAGTCCGCACCACGACAAGCAGCGTTATCAAGCCCAGCAAGAGCACCAGAGACTGCTTCAATAGAAGACGAGAAGCCTTCATGGCGGGTCTATTTGATCTTGCCGTAGGAGTGCAAGCCGCCGAAGCCCAGAGAGTTAAAGCCCAGATAAGTGAGAAGGGTCAAAAGCAGACCCAGTACCGCCACCACCGACAGTTTCTCCGCACTCAGTTCGCGCTGGATGCGCAAGTGGATATAGGCGGCATAGGACAGCCAGGTGACAAGAGCCATAGATTCCTTGGGATCCCAGGACCAGTAACTGCCCCAGGCATGATTCGCCCAGAGCCCGCCGGTAATGATGCCGAAAGTCAGAAGAGGGAAGCCCACAGCCACACAGCGATAGCCGACGTCATCGTACATGGCCGCCCGCTTCACGGCTTCAGTATCGGCACTTTTGGCGGCGTCGACTTTCTTGAGAGAAAGGAAACCCAGTACCGTACCCACCAGAGAACTGCCCACAAACAGCAGCTGCAAAATATACACTTCCACCTTGTCGGAAAATGTACCCAGCCCGATGGCGGTGGAAGCCATGGCGATAGTGAGAATCATAATTCCGAGGGTGACCTTGCGACCACTTTGATAAAGATTCAATAGCCCGGAAAGACCGGCCAGGAAGAACATGGCATAGGAGACAATCAAGGGCGGCACATGGATCCAGCGCCAATAACTAACCAGGGCCGGCACCAGGGGCATTATGTCGTGCTGGCTCTGGGGCAGACAGTTGCCGTAAAAAAAGAAGATGATGGCGGTAAGGGAAGCCAGCCAACCCAGTTGATAGATGCCATAGGCACGGGAAACATAGATGAAACCACCCATGGTGGCCCAGGCAAACCAGAGCAAAGACTCGTACAAATTGGAAAGGGGAAAACGCTCGGCTTCAATTCCACGGGTGATAATGGCCGCAGACAGGCAAAGGAAGCCAATCAGCATCACCCAGTTGCCCAGCTTAATGGAGCGTTCTTTCAAGCGGCTCTTGCTGCCGGTGAAATTGGAAACTATAAAGACCCAGAGCGACATCACCGAGGAAACCCCGGCTGTATTGGTCAATGTCATCTGTAGGTCGGTCATTTCAACTCCTCCTTAAAGGGACCGAGGTCCTCGATAAGCTTATCCAGACTGCGTTCGAAACCAACCTTCGCCTTGCGGGAAGTGCCTCCGATAAAGAGTGCCTGCGACTCACCCTCGCTCTCAATGGCGCACCATAAGTGCCGGTGCGGAATGGAAGCCAGTAAGACCCCCACCATGATAATGAGAAAGGCCCCGTAGGTGACGGGCAAGCCGGGGTCGCACTTGTACTGCAAGCCGGTTACGGGCAAGACTTTCTCGAAGACCATATCCACGCCGCCCAATTTCAAAGTTCGGCCCAGGGGCACCACCCCAAGAAGCTTGGGCGCCTCCCATTCTTTGCGCTTGGCGAAAACTCTCAGTTCCTTGCCTTCCGACGAAAGGGACATGATCAAGACGGTATCAGTATCAAGGGGCAGGAAGGCGGCATACTTCTGCCCCATGGAATTAAGACCGAGCTTGCGTTTCTGACCGTTGAAGGATACCACCAGTTGATCCAGCCCCCAACTCGACTGATAGATATCGACGCCCTCATAACTGAGGGGATTGTTGACGGAAATTTCCTGGGTCTTTAGGACCTTGCCGTCCTTATCCACCACCGAAAGCACGCTGAACCACTGTTTGGCTTCACCGGTAGGATAGTTTTCCCGTCTGGTAGATACAACTTTCACAGTCCAGGCAGGCATTTTTCCAATCCAGAGGCTGGCATGCTTGGCGTCGTCAAAACTCAAAGACTCTTCCAGAAGCACCGGTCTGAAGCCGTTGAAGCCGGTCCAGGAAGTAATAGTTATACCGGCAAGGAGGCTCAACAAGCCGATATGGGTAACAGTGGGAGCAAGGCGACCGAGGCGGCCGAATTCGGCTTTCAAGCCCTGTCCCTGAGAGAACTTAACTTTATAGCCAAGCCTGGTGAGAGCCGCCGTCAGTTGGCCGAGCACCGCCGTCTGACTGCCGGCTCTCAAGTCAATTTTCCTGTTGCACGCCAGCTTGCCGATTTCCTTGCCGCCGAAAAAAGGCATCTCCCTGTTATAGGTCTTGAGTTTGGGGAAAACCCGCTGAAAGCTCACCACCACCATGTTTACCGTCATGAGAGCGGTGATGGTCAAAAACCAGGGCGAATGAAAGATGTCGGTAATGCCGGACCTGACCAAAAATTCAGCCGTAGGGCGATCGAAAGCCTCAAAAACTTTTTCCTGACCCACCTGAGCTTCTTGCGGACACCAGGCCCCAAGCAGAATGGTGGCAGCCATCAAAGTCATAAGAAATACCGAGAGCTGCACCGAGGCCAGGGGGGAAATGCGGCGCTGCTTCTTGCCGTCGGAAGGAGGAAGCAAAGTTTTTTCCGTAGGCTCCGCTGCCGTTTCCATCTCATCCACCGTGGCTTTCATCACCGTCTCTCCCTGATTCGGCAAGAGCCTCGTCGCCATTTCTCTGGGCCAGGAAAAGGCGAGCTCGCTCTGAAAAAATACGCAGGGCCTCATCAAAACTAGAGCGGCTCAAGGCCAGGAGGAAGTCTTCACTGGCTTCCATTGCCGCCATCAGTGGTGCCCGCCATTCTTCCCGCTCAACCAGTAATTCGTCGGTCTTTTCTCTCAACTGACTGATGAAGATGGTCATACGATCGAAATCCGACTGCATAGACTCTTCCAGACGGTCCAGAAGAATCTGCTCAAAACAGGGCAGGACTCCACCGGTATGCACCGCCACTTTCAAGTAGCCGCGTTTGAGAAAGGTGGGCAGGGAAAAATCGGAGAGGTCCGGTCGGTATTGCACAAACAAGGGTACGGAAAGCTTTCGGTAATGCTCCACCAGGGAAGCTTCCACTTCCGCCGACAAACCAAAAATCAGAACCAGTGAAGGACGCTCGGCGTCCCTGATAAACGCAAGGGGATCCAAACGCGTCATGGTCAAGCGACCGGCATGGGTCAAGAGCAATTCCTGAATTTCACTGACGGCCACTCTGGCCACAAGCTGTACACGGGCACCGCTGTCCAGTATTTTCAACAATTCCAGATAGGCCGCTCGACTGCCGCCGAAGACAAGCACCACTTGCTCTTTCAAGCTCAGGTCAACCGGCAGAAAAGACTGACCGTAAGAGGCGTATGAATTTGTTCGGCTACTGAAAGTCATCTTGCAATTGACGCCCGTTCAACGAAAATTTCTATTTACCTGCTAGCTCGAGCGCACCAGCACGTAATCGACAATATCTGAAAGCGACTGCCGGGCCGGTGTGGGCGGCAGTATATTGAGAGCATCCCGGGCTTTCAAACCATAAGCACCGGCTAATTCTTTTGTCTTTTCGATGCCGCCGCCCTCTTCCACAATGGTCAGAGCTTCCTTTAAGCCATCTTCGTTTTCCACCTTGCGAGTCTTGACCAACTCGGCGAAGCGCTCGGACAGTTCGTCACCGCGGGCCAGAATGAAAAGGGACGGAGCCGTCAACAAGCCATTCTTCAGGTCACTGCCTACAGGCTTTCCGGTTTTAGCGGCAGAGCCGGTCACATCAAGAAGGTCATCAACGATCTGAAAGCAAATACCAAGATTGGTGCCGTACTGGTGCAAGGCTTGTATCACTTCGTTGGAACGAGCATTGAGAATAGCGCCGCAATGGGCACCGGCCGCAATTAAGGAAGCCGTCTTGCCGATGGACTTTTGCACATAAGCATCGAAATCTACTTTCAAAGAAAACTGCTGGCGCATTTGACTGATCTCGCCGGAGCAAAGATCACCCAGCACCTGACCGTAAACTCCCACCACGGAAGGATTCATGATGCGAGCCAGGCAAATGGAAGCCTGGGCGAAGAGCAGATCGCCGAGCAAGACTGCCATTTTGTCGTTGAAACGGCGGTTGACGGTGGCATGGCCGCGTCTGACGTCGGCGGCATCGATGACATCGTCATGCACCAGACTGGCGGCGTGGATCAGTTCGGTCAGGACAGCCAGAATAATGTGCAGGCGCGACATTCTGCTGTGATGTGGGTCGACCTTCTCATCAGTGAGAGAAGCAGCAGAGGCGAGCAGCGAAATAAGGGGGCGTATACGCTTGCCGCCGGCCTGGAAAAGTTGAGAAAGCAATTCACCTACGAAGGCACTGTCGTCAATCAGATTGGTGGTCAGCCACTCTTCCACCAACTGCATTTCATGGGCCACAGGTGCTGCAATCTGAATCAAATCAGGTACAGCACCAGGATCCGACCCGGTCTGAGGGGAATTTTGCCTGGCGGAATTTGCCTGTTCCGCCCCTCTTTGAGTTGCATCTGCGGTGGTCATGCAGATCTTGCCTCCAAACGGTGCTCATTGAAACCGTCAACCCAGATTATGTCAGCTTCAACCCGGCTTTTCCCGTGCGGTTCTCTCATGCAAGAAAATCTTTGCACTTCAAGAAAGTTTTTCAGGCGGCGCTAAAATAGAAGCGGCCGTGGAACAAAAGAACTACCCCCCGGGGATTTACTATCAGGACCGAGGCCCGAGAATATTTCTAACGGCATGGCGTTTGCAGGAGCCGCAGCAGGAGCAGCAGGGTAGGTATAGTGTTTCAGCAACTCAAAAATCAACTTCTTTCAGGTCAAATCTCCTTCAACCAGGCTCTTCCTCAAGCCTTGCCCGAATTACGGGGCAAGATTGCCGACGAGAAGTTACTCTGGTTGGCAAGTGAGCTGCAGGGTTACGAAAACGCCGTGGCCTATTATCAGACCGAAGATCACGGTCTGCCCAAGTATCGCATCGTGGCAGGGGGGCTGCGTTACATGACCCCGGACGGCCAAATAACCGAGCTCAAGCATCCCTATGCCAAGCGCGATCATATCTTCCTCAGCTCACCCATATCCTGGCTGGAGGAATTCGCATCCTACCCGGGCGATCAGTCCCTGGTGGAGGTGCCGGAGTTGACGGCCTTCATGGGTGCAGGCGGCGGCGGCGTCATCTGCCAGTGCCAGAAATCGGAACTGCGCAGGATTATTGCCACTTTCCGCAATGAGTTTATTGCCATCCTTGACAAGGTGGGGGAGACCAGCGCGCCTTAGAGCTGCTCACCTCAATAACTTCCTTTTAATGGGTTGCCGTTCTTAAACCGTGATCAGGTTCGGTTCCTTTTCGTTGCGCTTTTTGCCTACCGTAGAGGCCAGGTCCAAAAGCAGCAATTCCATTTCCCTTACAACCAGGCGCCTTTGTTCCATGGAAACTTGACCGTAAGCGCTCAAATCGGAAGCGATATCGCTCCACTGGTCGCTATCGCCGCCGGTAACGGAAAGGCGCATAGCCACATCTTTCATAAGCTGGCTAAAAGTGAAGTTGCGGGCCCGGCAGTTGGCATAGCCCTGGTCTTTTTCAATGGCAATGCCCAGACGCATGGCGGAAATATAGGCATTTTGATCGGGTCGCATGCGCAATAGCTCATCTTCCAGCAAAATCAGATCAAAATCAAAAAAGGTTATGGGTTCGCCCTCTTCCAGGGTGGAAAGAGGCGGCTCGAGGGCGCCTGCATGGGGCCGACCGCCGTCCGGTATGAAACCGGCAGTCACAGCCTCAGCCGGCTCCAGTGAGGCGAAGGGCCGGGCATCAGGACGGCGCTCCAAACGGGCCAGAGCCTGGGTGTAGAGGGATGGTTCGGCCAGTTTTTCCAGGGCTTCCCGCTTCTGGGCCAGGAAAACGGCGTTGAGGCGCTCGTAAAGGAAGCAACAGACCGCACCGGTAGTCAAGAGTCCGCCGTAATACACAACTGAAAGCAGCATACTCTGGGAGCCGATGGCGGAACCATAGGAAAAGACCACGGTCAGGCAGGCCAGTTGCATCACCGCCACGGCCAGTGAGAGCACGGCAGCCATGACGCCTTTATTCTTCTGCCTGAGGCGCGGTGTAAAACTGACACCCAATAAGACCGTAAGGGCACAACCGCTGCAGTTGAGAAAGGCCACCACCAGGTCGGTACAGTAGATTCCCAGGCCCTGCCTGCCCGTCAAGCCGCCTACCAGACCGTTGAAGTCAAAGCCATAAGTGGCAATCACGGCTGCCTGCAAAGCGGCATAAACGGCAAAGGCGGCAAACGCTGCAATAAAGTACGGGAGCATTAAATAGACCCGGAAAGTAAGTTAAGACACGCTCAATATAACATTTTGCCCTTACTATTGACAGCCCCAAGAGCCAGGTAATCGAAGCTTTTCAAGAAGCGCCCACTAAATATCTCTAACCTTATTTTGAGGGAAGCGCCGACAATATCTCGGGCGGTAACAGGGCTATGAACCGGCACATTTCCCGGCGCCGGGCTGCCATTACCGGCAGTATCAGAGCTGCCGAGCAGGTCAATTTAGTCCACTACTCTTAGATAAGCTAAGATCAGTTTCCCAACCGCCAATTTTCACAGGACCAAGGGTCATGACCACGCTGACAATCAAAGAGATGGAAAACCTGGCTTGCCGGAATCTTGAGCAGAGCTACTTCGATTACTATCAGGGCGGGGCTGAGGACGAGATCACTCTAGGAAGAAATTGCAGTGATTTTGACGCTATAAAACTGAGACCGCGCATGCTCGTGGACGTGAGCAGTGTGGATATGGCAGTGGACTTATGGGGCGAGAAACTGCCCATGCCGATTCTGATAGCGCCCACGGCTTTTCATTGCCTGGCCCACCCTGAGGGAGAACTGGCTTCGGCCCGGGCGGCCGCTTCAGTTTCTACCATCATGACCCTCTCCACCCTGGCCAACCACTCGATAGAAGAGGTGGCTGCCGCCGAAACCCAGGAGGGGAAGAGAGCTCGTCTCTGGTTCCAACTCTACGTATATAAAGACCGGGAAATAACCAGGGATCTCCTGGCCCGAGCCAGGCAGGCGGGAGTGCGGGCCATTGTCCTGACAGTCGACTCGCCCCGCCTCGGCAAGCGCCCCAGGGACTGCAAAAACGGCTTTCATCTGCCGGCACATCTGAGCGCCCGCAACCTGGAGCGTTTTTTCCTGCAAAACATCAGCGGCAATTCCGGAAAAAATGCCCTGGCCGACTACATTGCCTCCCTCTACGACTTGAGCCTCAGCTTCGCCGAGCTGGAATGGATTGTGGCAGAGGCCGGGCTTCCGGTCCTCGTAAAAGGCATACTCAGGGGCGACGACGCCCGCAAGGCGCTAGCCGCCGGAGCAGCCGGCATCATCGTTTCCAATCACGGCGGCAGGCAATTAGACACAGCAATCTCCAGCATAGAAGCGCTGGAGGAAGTCTGCCGGGCCGTGCCGGAGACCACGGTCTTAATGGACGGCGGCATTCGCCGCGGCACCGACATTCTAAAGGCCCTGGCTCTCGGTGCCAGAGCTGTCCTGGTCGGTCGTCCGGTCCTCTGGGGGCTGGCCTGGCAGGGAGAAAGCGGGGTGCGTTCGGTACTTTCCACCCTGCAGGAGGAACTCTTACTTTCTATGCAACTGGCTGGAGTTGCCAGTTTGAAGGATGTAGAAAGAGACCTGGTAAAGAGCCCATTCTTCGCCGGCGGGCAGGGTGAGAGACTATGACCGCACCACGGCTAGTATCACTGATTGCCTCTTCCACCGAGATAATTCATGCCCTCGGACTCGGTGATTACATGGTGGGGCGCTCCCACGAATGCGACTACCCGGCTGCCGTAAAATCACTGCCGGTATGCACCGCACCGAAATTCAACGTGGACGGCAGCAGCAAAGAAATCGATGCCCGGGTGAAAGAAATTCTCGAGAAATCGCTAAGCGTCTACCTGGTGGACGCCAGAAAGCTGGACGAACTGGCACCGACCCATGTACTCACCCAGGCCCAGTGCGAGGTTTGCGCCGTCAGCCTCAAGGATGTGCAAGCAGCCGCTTGCGAGCTTATCCACAGCCGCCCCGAAATAATCTCCCTTTCGCCTAATTGCCTGGAAGACTACTTTCTTGACCTGGAAAAGGTGGGGGCAAGCTTACAGGTAGAAGCGGCAGCACAAACACTGATTGAAGTCAGTCGCAAGCGCCTGGCAGAAGTAAAAGAGAAAGCGCGGCGCTATCTGTGCGAAAGCGGCAGGGCGCCGCTCAAGGTAGCAGTGATCGAATGGATAGAGCCTTTGATGGCAGCAGGCAACTGGATGCCGGAGCTGGTGGAAATGGCGGGGGGCATAAACCTCTTCGGCGAAGCAGGTCGGCATTCCCCCTGGATGGACTTTGCCTCGCTGCAAAGCCGGGAGCCCGATGTAATCATCGTCACTCCCTGCGGTTTCGATAACGAGCGCACCCTGAAAGAAATGCCTGCCTTATGCAATATACCGGGCTTTCATGACCTGCAAGCAGTGAAAAACGAGAGGCTCTATATTGCCGACGGCAACCAGTACTTCAATCGCCCCGGACCAAGGCTTATGGAGTCCCTGGAGATCCTTGCCGAAATTTTCTACCCGCAGGCTTTTCCTGCCAGGTACCAGGAGTCGTGGCTGAATTACAGCCGGGTAAGTTGAGATGGAAATGAGCCCTGAAGAAGAGTCAAATACAAAGAGCAAATGGAAACCGCTGCAATACCTGGCGGCATCAGGTCTGGTACCGCTCTTGAGCGCTCTGCACGAACCCTCCTATCTACCGCCCCTGCTTTATACGCTCTTCGTGGCCGTTTATCTCTTTCACAGTCTGAAGCCCCCGGAAAAAGCGGAAAAGCCAGTACCGCCTCTCTGGCTCTGCCTGCACTTCTGCTTTCTCTTTACCGCCTGCGGCATCACCGCTTGCTACTTGAGCCGCATCATAAGCCAGACTGCACTGGTGGTGATGGTCGTCTACTTCCTCACCCAAGCGCTCTGCTTTCTCTTTCTGCGGAGCTGCTTTCCTTTGCGGCTCTGGCAGGCATTCTTGCTCATGACCATCTCAGATCCGCTCATGCCCCTGGAGGGAGATTTTCTCGCCCAGGCAAAGGCTTTCGACCTGGACACCCTGGGACGCTTGGTCAATCTAATCATGACGGCGGGGGCCGTGGCCGGCTTGCCCCTGACGGTACTGGCGGAACCTTTGAAAAGCCTTCCGGTGAAAAGCTTTCCGCCAGCCGGCAAAGGCAGCTCCTTCTTAAGAAGAATAATGCTGCCTGCCCTGGCCGCCCTGTCGGTAATAGTCGCCCCAAAGGTGGTGGCACTCTGTACCTTAGGCGAACTCTACCGCTGATTAAACCGGCAAAGAAGCCATACGGGCATGACAAACAGCGATAGCGAGCGCGTCGGAAGCATCATCGGGCTTTACTATTTCATTCAAGTTCAATAGCCTGGCCACTGCCCACTGCACCTCGTGTTTCTCGGCTTTGCCATAACCGGAAATTTGCAGCTTCACCTGCATGGGCGTATATTCTCCTGGAATTTGATTGCGACAGGAGAGGGCTTCCAGAATCACTCCCCGGGCCTGGGCTACCGGCACCAGGGTCTTGGCATTCTTGAAGAAGAAAAGCGCTTCCACGGCAGCTTCCCGTGGTAGATATTCATCGTAAATCGAAAGAATATCTTCTCGGATCATTTTCAAGCGCGCCCCGGTCGGCAATGTCTTGGGAGTGGAAATTACCCCCGAAGCGATATAGGCAAACTTGTTGATGCCGCTTACCTCCACCACTCCAAAGCCCACGGTGGCGGTGCCCGGGTCGATTCCCAGGATGCGTCTGGTTTTCTCTTCTGGTTTCAAATTAAGGCCGAAATATAACGCCCGGAAAAGCAATGAAAAGCTCATTTAAGTGTAACATTTGAAGGTGATGTTCAGTCGGGAAATTCAATTCACCCCTATAAGCCTCACCCCGAAAGCGGGCTGGCTTGAATCGGCAAGGCAATCAATCAAATTGCCCTGTGCCTTTGCCATGGGGGCAGTACTCGGTTTCGCCACTCCCGGTTTCGACCAGGATTACCTGGCCTGGTTCGCCCTGGCACCACTTTTGGTGCTGATTCGCGGCTGCCGGAACGGCTTTCAAGCCACGCTTACCGGCTTCGTCTTCGGGGCCGGTTACTATGCAATCGCCCTCAGTTTCTTCACCGGCTTGAGTCCGCTCAGATGGATGCAGATCCCAGACATCCTCGGCTACCAACTGGTCTTTCTGGCCTGGGCCCTGGAGACCTGCCACCTGGCCTTGCTCTTCGCCGCCTTCGCCCTCATGGTCTATCACTTGCCGACCAGACCCGGCTTTCTGCCTCACTTCAGGCGACCGTTCTATCCTTATTTGATAGTCGTGCCTGCCATCTGGGTCTTTCTCATGTGGGTGGTCAGCCCCTCCCCGCTCTTCTTCGGCATACCGCTCTGTCAGCTCGCCTATACTCAGTCGCGCAACCTACCCTTGATCCAGGTGGCGGCCCTGGGCGGCAGCGCCGCCGTCGACTTCCTTATGGTCATGGTCAATGCCGCCCTGGCTGCCGTGGTCATAGAAGCCACCCCCCTGGTGAGAGGCATGGGAGCACGCACCGATCAATTTAATACCAAGGCCGGCATGGCCATAGACCTGGCCCTCAGCCTGGCCTGCATATCACTGATCGTGGGCTGGGGACAATTTCGCATCAGCCACCTGGCGGAAGCCGTCAGACCGGAAAAGGCTATGCGGGTGACGCCGGAATCGCCGCCTGTGCCCATAGCTATCGTGCAGGGCAATGTCTCTATCGAAGAGGAACGCTTCAAGACCATTAGCGAAGCCGAATTCAAAACCCGCTATCAGGAGCTGAGTACCGCACAGGGAGCCGCTCTTCTCGTTCTACCAGAAGGGGTGGTCACGGCCAATCAAGATAAACCCGGCGCCGACGGCTTGAAGGAAGTATTGCGGGCCATTTCCGCCAACGAGAAAAAAGAAGTGATATATGGAGCGGTAGAACCTTTAAAAGAAGGCTATGCCAACTCCGCCAAACTCTTGAGCCCCTTCCGGCTGCCCGGCACCACCTACATAAAGCAAAAACTGGTGCCCTTCGGCGAATCCATACCTATAAATTTGATCTATCAAAAGATCCCCGAAGATCTGAGGGAGAAGATTCCGGCTTCCAAAGAACGCTTTCTCGAGGACAAACAAGCCCGACTACTGACCAGCGGGTTTGGCAAAGTGGGCGTAGCCATCTGCAACGAAATCGTCTATCCCAAGCTGGTTTCCGACGAAGTTCGCAAAGGTGCCAGCTTGCTTGTCTGTTTGGCCAACCTGGGCTGGTTCCATAATTCCTCACTTGGCAAACAATTTTTAGCCTGCGCCACCTTGCGCGCCGTGGAAAACAAGAGATATTTGATTCTTGCCACCAACACCGGCATCTCTTCCGTAATAGACCCCCTGGGCATGGTGGTGAGCCGCTCCTATGCCCTCAAACGCGGAATTCTTCTGGACACGGTACAATTCATCTACTCCAGAACCCCCTACAACCGGATGCGCTGGCTATGAGAATCAACCTTGACCGCTCGCTAAAGCAAAAATGCTTTTCGCTCTTACTAATACTGTGCTCCTTTCTTTACCTGACAACAAAAGAGGCACTGGCAATGATGCCCACCGTCAAACTTGGCAACGAAGAAGTGAAGTTGGAAGTGGCTGAGACCGATGCGGAAATTCAGCAGGGTCTCATGTACCGCACCGCTTTGCCTGAAACCCAGGGTATGGTCTTCCTCTTCAACCCACCAAGGCCGGTGGCTTTCTGGATGTACCATTGCTTCATAAGTCTGGACATGGTCTTCGTCAAAGACGGCAAGATCATCAAAATAAGTCACGATGTGCCCCCCTGCAAGTCCACCGATCCCAATGAATGTCCGCGCTATCCCAGCGAAGGGGAAGTGGAAGTCTCCCATGTAATCGAATTAGCGGGCGGCTTCTGTGAAAGACATGGGGTGAAGGAAGGCGACAGCGTCACCTTCAATCTGCCGAAATAACTATGGCAGCCCCCAATTTCCGGCTGGAGCGCCAGGACCTAGTCACCACCATCTTCATCGACAGGCCGGAGCAGAGAAATGCTCTTTCCACCCAAATGTGGTTGGCCATTCCGGAAATCATTCAGGAAGAAGCCCTGGCCGGCACCAGCGTTATTATCTTTGCCGGTGGGGGCGGCAACTTTGGAGCCGGTGCCGATTTTGCCGATCTAAAAGACCTGAAAACCACGGCCGATGCAGATTATCTCTGGCGGGCCATCGCCGGCGCCCTGGAAGCCGTCTATTACGCGCCTCTTACGGCCATAGCCCGTATTCATGGGGCCTGCCTGGGCGGTTCTTGCTTGCTTGCCAGTGCCTGCGATCTCAGATATGCCGCCGCCGATGCCATCCTGGGCATACCCGTGGCAAAATTGGGCATCGTCCTCGATGACGGTTGCGTCAATCGCCTGGCCGATTTAGTAGGCACCGCTAGAGCGAGAGAATTACTCTTTAGTGGTTGCACCATATCCGGTGTCGAAGCGCAGTCCATCGGTCTGGTCAACAAAGCCATGGAAGAGGCGGAACTTACAGCCTTCACCCTCACCCAGGCCAAAACCATTGCCGCCAACTCAAGCAACACAATCAAGGAAGTAAAACAAAGTTTGAGCCGTCGCCGCAGAAGTCCGGACAGCGAAGTCTTACTCAAGCAAATGGAGCGAATCAGAAACAGTTACCTGTCAACTGAATTCAAAGAGCGACTGAGTAAACTCTAGCCATGGAATCCCCTATCCCACTGATTGCCGTCGGCGCCATCGTCTTTCTGGCGCACCTCTTTGCCGTCATCTTTGAAAAGACTCGTATTCCCGACGTCTTGCCGCTGGTGCTCCTCGGTCTTCTGCTTGGACCGGTTACCAACTTTGTACATACGGAATCTTTCGGTGATGTGGGCCATGTCTTCACTACGGTGGCCCTGGTGATCATCCTGTTTGAATGCGGTCTCGATATAGATTTTCAGCTCCTGGCCAGGAGCTTTATCACTTCCGTCAAATTGGGTCTAATTAACTTCAGCATGACCGTTGCCACCACGGTGGTACTGGCTCACCGCCTGGTGGGCATGACCCTGGCCGAAGGCTGCATTCTGGGCTCCATTGTGGCCGCCTGTTCGCCGCCGGTGGTGGTGCCCATGCTGGCTAAGCTGAAGGTGACGGAAGAAACCCGCACCACGCTCATCTTAGAAGCAACCATATGCGAAGTGCTGGGCATCGTTTCAACGCTAGCCTTTCTCAAATTCGCCCAGCACAATACAGTCATGCCCACCGTGGTGGTAGGGCGCATCATCGCCTCCTTCGTCCTGGCGGCTATCCTGGGAGGCGCAGCCGGACTGCTCTGGGCCAAGCTTCTCAAATTCGTGAGGGGGGTGGAAAACAATATTTTCTGCACCCCGGCTTTCGTCTGCATCTTGTTCGGTTCAGCCGAGTTGTTTGGTTACAGCGGGCCGGTAACGGCTCTGGTATTCGGTCTTGTGCTGGGGAACGTATCGGAAGTAAAAAGCCTGAGCAAGCTCTCGCGCCTGCCGGGAGAACCCCTGCCTGTGTCCTACATGGAGCGCACATTCTTCTCGGCCCTGGTCTTCCTGCTCAAATCTCTCTTCTTTGTCTACGTGGGAATTTCCATGCGCTTCACATCGAAAGAGCTTCTGGGAGCAAGCTTCCTGCTCACCGTCTGGACCATGATTGTCAGACTCCTGGTCACCCGTTTCACGGTGGCTAAGAACTTTAACAGTTACGATGCCTCCATTGTCTCGACCATGGTCCCCAAAGGGCTTGCCGCCGCGGTACTAGCTTCCATGGTCATGGACTCCGGTTTGCCGGCTGCCGGTCTGATTAGAGAAATGGCCTTCGGAGTCATTCTCTTCAGTATTACCCTGGTAGCATTTTCCACTTTCTGCATTGAAAAAGGCTGGATGACCGGCTTCTACAGATATATTTTCAGCGGCTCCCCCGAGAGCAAGGGCGAAAGCGTGGTCCCTGCCGCTGCCGAAAACAGCCCGCCCCATACCTCATCACTTTCGGAAACAGCACCGATTGAGCCTCTAAGCGAAGCCGCCGAAGCAGCCTTGAAAGCGGCTCTGGCCGCCCGGGAGCAAGCCGAAAAGGCCGAGAACGAAAAAAGCGCCGAGTAGACCACCGAAGGGCAGCCTCAGTAGACCTGACGCTGAAAAAACAAGCAAAAATTGGCAAGCAATTTCTTGCCTGCCAATTGCTAAAACCGCGGTGTGTAAGTCTAAGACCTAGACCTGCACGACTCTTTTGATTTCCGGAATCTCTTCCTTAAGTGCTCTTTCCACACCCATCTTGAGGGTCATAGTGGAACTGGGGCACATGCCGCAAGCACCTAGCAGGTGTACGAAAACTTCGCCGTCTTTGACTTCCACAAGCTCGATATTGCCGCCGTCCATCATCAGCATGGGACGGATCTTCTCCAAAACGGCTTCAACTTTTTCCTTCATCTGACAAGGTCCTCACTAACTGAATGTACAGCCTATTCTACAGGCGTCACCAAGAGGTTGGCGCAAAATTTCCCAGGATGTTAAGGATGTTGGAAAGCGGGAAATCAAGAGAAACTTTGCAACAATGCCGTAGCAAAGGCTTAAAGTCTAATAAAAAACCGGCGCTTTCAGAAGTTTTCGCCTTATCCTCTAAGTCCACGCCAGTCAGGGTACAAGCGCCGAGCTTCTACCCGTCTCATTCAACGAGGAGTTATTAACAGATGGCAAGAGTAGCAATTAATGGCTTTGGTCGCATCGGCCGCAACGTTTTCCGGGCTTACATCGAAGCCGCTCCCAAAGAATGGGAAATCGTGGCTATCAATGATCCCTTCCAGAATCTGGAACAGTCAGCCCACCTTCTTCAATTCGACTCAGTACTGGGCGAATTCAAACATGAAATCTCCCATACTCAAGACGCCCTCGTCGTAAACGGCAAAAGCATTCATTTCTCCGCTGAGAAAGATCCTGCCAACTGCCCCTGGGCCAAGCTCAATGTAGACATGGTGCTGGAATGCTCCGGTGCCTTCACCGACGCTGAAAAAGCCAAAGCCCACGTGAAAGCCGGCGCCAAGAAAGTTCTCATCTCCGCTCCCGCCAAGAACGAAGACATCACCATCGTTCTCGGAGTCAACCACGAAAACTACGATCCCGACAAACACCACATCATCTCCAATGCCAGCTGCACCACCAACTGCCTGGCTCCCCTGGCCAAAGCCCTTGATGATGCCTTCGGTATCGAACATGGTTTGATGACCACCATCCACTCCTACACCCTCGATCAGAAACTGCTCGATGCCGCTCACAGCGACCTGAGAAGAGCAAGAGCCGCTGCCGTTTCCATGATCCCCTCCAGCACCGGTGCCGCTAAAGCCATCGGTCTGGTAATGCCCCACCTGAAAGGCAAACTGAACGGCTTCGCCATGCGCGTGCCTACCCCCAACGTCTCCGTCGTTGACCTGGTAGCCACCCTCAAGAAAGAAGTCACCGTCGAAGAAGTAAACAAAGTGCTGAAAGGCGCTTCCGAAGGCAAACTGAAAGGCTACCTCGCTTACAGCGACAAGCCCCTGGTTTCCGTAGACTTCTGCGGCAACAAAATATCCTCCATTGTTGATGCCGACCTGACCATGATCGTCGGCGAGCGTATGGTCAAAGTTCTGGCCTGGTACGACAACGAGTGGGGTTACAGCAACCGCCTGGTCGAGCTCGCTACCCTCGTAGCAAAAAAGCTCCCGGTAGCTGCTAAGTAAGAAGCAGACAGAAAGCCCCCGCCCGAATCTTAGAATGGGCGGGGGCTTTTCTTATTTCGACTGAAGTCAAACAACGCCAAAAGCGAGGCCAAAATATGAGCACCAGCAAACGCACCATTCGCGACCACGGTCAGGAAAAATTCAACGGTAAGACCGTTCTAGTCAGAGTTGATTTCAATGTGCCCCAGAAGGAAGACGGCACCGTCGCCGATGATTCCCGCATCAAAGGCGCATTGTCTACCATCGATTTTCTAGCCAAGGCCGGCGCCAGGGTTGTGCTCGTATCACACCTGGGCAGACCGAAAGGCAAGCCTTCAGCCAAGTATTCACTGAAGCCCATCGCCGAGCATCTCAAGAAATTGCTCGCCGACATGGGTCACAAAGTCGTGCACTTTGCCGAAGATTGCATCGGCGAAAAAGCAGAAAGCACAGTCAAAGCCATGAAGAACGGCGAAGTGACGCTTCTGGAAAACGTGCGCTTCTATGAAGAAGAAGAGAAAAACGACCCCGAGTTCGCCAGGAAACTGGCGGCCCTTGCCGACATGTACGTCAACGACGCATTCGGTACCGCCCACCGCGCCCATGCCTCCACCGAAGGCGTGACCAAATTCATCAAGCCCGCTCTGGCAGGCGATCTTGTTGCAAAAGAAATAGAAATGCTTTCCTCCGCTCTCGATGATGCTACTTGCGTCCATCCTTTCGCCACCATCATTGGTGGCGCCAAAGTGTCCAGCAAGATAGGCGTGCTGGAAAATCTACTGGCCAAAGTAGACATTCTGGTCATAGGCGGAGCCATGGCCTTCAGCTTCTTGAAAGCGCAAGGTCTGGAAGTCGGCAAATCACTGGTGGAAGACGACAAACTGGCCTACTGCCGCGAGCTAATCGAGAAAGCCAAAACCAGAGGCGTCAAATTGATATTGCCTCTTGATGTAGTGGTAGCCGCCGAAATGAAAGCCGGTACGGCCACTGAGATAGTTGACGCCGATAAAATGCCGGCTGATAAAATCGGACTGGATGTCGGTCCCAAAACCATCAAAGCCATTGATGAAGCCCTCAAAACAGCCCGCACCGTGCTCTGGAACGGACCGCTGGGAGTATTCGAGATGGAAGGCTTCGAGAAGGGAACATATGCCCTTATAGAGACTCTTATAGAGTTGACGGCAGGTGGAGCCCGGACCATCGTCGGCGGTGGAGATTCCGTTTCCGCCCTCAAACAAAAAGGGGTTGAAGACTGTAAGCTGACCCATGTCGGTACCGGCGGCGGCGCTTCTCTCGAATACCTGGAAGGACTGCCCCTGCCCGGCATAAAATGTCTGGATGAAAAAGAAGCAGCCCTGAGCTGTTCCTGAAACCAAATTAGATAGGAAGAGAAAAATGCAAAAAGGTAGTTTTGCGGTCCAAGACCCGGAAAGAAAAAAGGTCAAAGGGCGCCAGGGTAAAACTACCTTTTGCCTTTTGCTGGCGCCTCTCTGCTCCCTGACCCTCTCTTTCTCTCTGCCTTCTTCGGTGCCTGCCCAGGGGCAGTACTACCTGATCAACGGCAAGCCGGCCAGTAAAGAAACGGTGGACGCCTACAAGCTTTTGCAAGAGTCGGTGCCGCTCCTGCAAGCCAATCGCAACGAAGAAGCAGTCAATAAGTTGACGGAAGCAGCCAGGCTGGCCCCCGATGTGGCGGAAGTGCACAACAATCTGGGTCTGGGTCTGGCCAAGCTCGGTCGCACCGAAGAGGCGCAAGCCGAGTTGGAACAAGCCGTCAGCCTCAAGCCGGACCTGGCAGTGGCTCTCATGTCCCTGGGCGGGCTCTATCAGAGCCAGGGCAAGGTGCAGAAATCCCTGGATACTTATACGGCCTTTGTGAACCGCTTCCCCACCCATCCGGACGCACCCAAGGTGAAAGCCATAGTAGCCGGCATGCGCAAAGAAATTGCCGAAGGCACATTGGCCGTGGAGAGTGTCGGCGCGCCGGCTGATAACTATCTGAAAGAACTGCGGGGTCAGCTTTTGAGCTGGCCGGCCAGCCGTATGCCCATCAAGGTCTATGTGGCTCCCGGTACCGGCGTCAATGGTTTCAAGCCCAGTTTTGATCGGGTGTTGCGCAATAGTTTCAACGAATGGTCCGAAGCCAGTCAGGGACTGGTCACCTTCCAGTTCGTGGACAAACCGGCCGAGGCCAACCTCACTTGTACCTGGCTGGGAGACGCCGGCAGCCTGAGAAACCGAGCCGAGGCCGGAGAGACGAATATTTCAGCCGACTCCAAAGGCATTTGCCAGGGCTCCATCAAACTCCTCACCGTGCCGCTCATGCCGGCCCTGCCTGTGACGGAAAACTTCCTCAAACAAACTTGCCTGCACGAAATTGGACACGCCCTTGGTTTTGGCGGACATACCAATAATCCCGCCGACGTCATGTTCTTCACTGTGCGCTTTATTGATAAAGAACCGCAGCTAGGGCTGAGAGACAGCCGTTCCATACAGATGCTCTACCAGGGACAAGCAGGAACAACCCGCTAGCGCTGAAATTTGCACAAAACCCGGCTCCACCAGGGGAATCCTACGATACCCGGGGGGAAACCACCAATTGTTGACAACCGCTCTATTTCCTAAAGTATTGGCAAGGAACCCGCCACTAAGAGGCTTTAGAAATGAGCATGTTCACGCACCCCGCCGATGAAGAAAAACTCTGTCAGGTCCTTAAAGCCTATGTGGAAGAATGGGGACCAGAAAACGTCATTGTCTCCGTACCGGAGCACTGGTCTGAATATTCAGCCAACAACCTGGGCCGGGTAAGGCTGGAGTTCGCCACGGAAAACACCGTTTCCATTCGAGTAGAGTACGACTTTGTCAGACTGAGCTATGACGTGGAACTGGTAGCGGCTGCCTGAAGGCTGCACTTAACGAGAGCAAAATAAGCCATTTTGAGGCAGCTACGCAACTGTGTAGCTGCCTTACCTTTAAGACCAACAAACCCTGACGGCAGTATGCAGCGCTCCCCAAGTCAGCTGCGACGAAGTGCCAGGGGCTGCCTGACTGATTCCTGCAAAATTGTAAAGGCAATATCGATTGCACAATCACCGCTCTGCACCAGGGCAGCCATTTTGATGGCAGTCTCCAGAACCTGGATGTTGAAGCCGGATACATCAACGAAGACGGCTCGGAATGAAACATTCTGCTCCAGTGATTCTTCCACCAGAGCAAGCAGGCTGGACTCGCTCAAAACAGAGGCTTTCACCAGCAGATCCAGACCGGCGGCCAGACCGGCTTCACCGGCAAGTCGCTCATAGGAAGCAAGAGTCTGGGTAAGGGGCAAGTCTCTGTTCTCACGGCCCCGGCGCATAAAATCAAAACCGGCCGCTTTCACAATCGAGCGCAAAGTGTTCTTATCAGCCTGTCCGAGGCGGTAGAGGCTGAAGCAGTCCAGCATCAGTCGATAGGAAGAATGGCACAAATAGCCGAGCTTCAAGCAACTCTGTCCGATGGAAAGACCGGAAGAAAGACTGAGGCGCCTGGCCTTCTCAAACTCCATAGCCGTGACAAGCTGGGTGGAAATAGCCAGAGCAGCAAAAGTACTGTCGCTCAGGGCCGTGAGCGGATGCATTTCCATTATCTCCAGCATCTCTTCAAAGGGCACAAACTCACTCAAGGTGCGCTGCAAGCAAGCAATGGCCCAGGGCTTGAACAAGACCTTGGTCTGGATGATGTTATGGCAGTGAATAAAGGCTTTGTAGTCGGAACTGGCAATAAAACCGGAGGCGAAAAGCACGTCCAGGATAGTGCGCTGGCTGACCCTGGCCAGATCAATGACCTGCTCAAGTATCTCACTGGAAACTATGGCAGAGGCCCGAACTATCTCGATCAGAAGCTTTTCATCAAGTATTACCGGTACGGGAATGGAAGGAGAGGGCGGTTCCCCTGTGCCGGTCTTGAGGTTCAAAGCCTGGCTCTGAGCCGGGGCCATCCCTGGTGAGGAAAGTGATGAAAGCGAGGAATTTGTGGAGCTGGTAACTGTAGACATTGGATATACTCGCACCAGAACCCGCCTGCGGCAAAGTTCTATAGTACCTGAAGTACATTAGGTACACAGGCTTTGGAAAAGGAATTTATAGAAGCAGGTACTGAAAGGAGCTGGAGAAACTTCTCAGAAGCCCTGAATTATGACCCGCTGAATGACCGACTGAACAAAAGGACGGAGGGAATTACTGTGAGGCTCGGGCCCGTGGTAAATGTGTGAGTTAACGTCCACATTATAGGTTTATCGCACCTTGATATGTCAATGGCGCTCTACGTAGAAACACTAAGAGCAGACCGAAAATTTTATGGAAGGCACTAAATTACTGAATTTTCTGCCTGAAACAGATGCGTCTCGATTTGTGATCTAGCCAGATCAGTTCATGTTGCAACTTGGGATAGTTGGAATTGAAATAGAGCCTGGTGCGAAGGGATGAATAAGGTTCCAGAATAAAGCCGAAGCCTGATTCTTCATCGGGTCCCATGGAAGTCGGGTACTTATTGCCGTTGGTGTCGCGAGCAAACAGGTCAATGGCATTCAGCCTCTGCTCCGTATGGTTTTCTATTTCCACGTCCAGACGCAAGAAATTGCCGCCCAGCCCATCCTTGACCACCTTAGACTTTTCCACCTTGATGGAAAGCCCCGGTAAATTGTCGAAAGCAACCTTTTTAGTAGGTTCCTGCAGAGCCGGCATCAATAAGTCGGTGTCGATGGAGAGATTCAAGTCGTCTCCGGGCTCGAGAGTGGCTTTTTTGCCTTTCTGAGCCATGGCATAACCGGCGGCGATGAGGGCCCCGGCCGCGGCGCCACCGGCAATGTTGTAGCCGTGCATGGCAGCAGTATTCTGAGCGCCAAAAATCTTGTAAGCGGCCAGAGCGCCGACGATGGCACCACCGGCAGCATGGGCGGTAAATTTGCCCAGGGCTCGTCCTTTAGACTTCCAGGTGGATTTCTGAAAATTATCGGCCTCGGCCCGAAAGGCGAACCTGGTGCCGTTGGGCAATTCCAGTTCGTTAAAAGAAATTTCAAGCCAGCCCGGTCTCTGCAGTCGCCGGGGTGGAATCACATTGGAGACCTTGCCCCGGAACATTGTGCCGGCAGGAATTACCTTGTTGTCCTCCACGAATATGTCTTCCGTGGTGCGGGCTGAGATCACATCGCCCACATGGGCGGGCAACAGATTGCCGTCCAGATCCCGGTCCAACAGGCGCATGCCGTTGGTGGGGACGCTGGCCAGCTTGAGCTTGATGCCCGTGCCTTTAGGCACGCAATAGTTCACTTCCCCTTTCAAGACAGTGCCGCTTGCCACTGATGTGGAATCTGCTGCTTTATCCGGCTCCAGACAGAAGCCCGGTGTGCCGGCAAGCAGGAGGCTCAGGGCTAGAAACGTAAGCAATTGCTTGCTTTTGCTACTTTGATTTGCCTGCCTTTTAGCCAGGCTCAGCCCTTGGGGGTTGGATTGCAAAGGAAATACCTCGTGTCGACAATTACGTTGTCTAAAGATACCAAGAGTATAACCCCTCACACCCCCGATTCCCGGGCAAACACTTAAAGACTGAAATCTGTTAAGGTATTGATGCTTACCCTCCAGGGTCACGTAGGTACGGGACTCCCACGAACAACTTTTCAAGAGCCAATGGCGGTTGAATCTTCCCAAGCAAAGCTAGACAGGAAAGAGCTCAACAAGGGCACTCAGAACATCATCGTTTTGAGATATGGTCCGGAGCTGCTGAACGAAATTGCCGCCTTAGCAAAAACTAAGCGGTTATACGATGCCATCATCGTTGATTCCACCCTCTCCGGTTATCTCTTTCCTTCCGAAATTCTAATCGAAGCCGCCAGGCTGTCCCGGGGTCTTTTGGAACTTTCAGGCGCCCTCATTTTCCTCAAGTCGGACAAAGCCACGGCCGTCATTCGAGAATCGCTCTCGGGCATGATGACCTTCCACGTCTTTGATAACCACGCCGAACTCTTCGACTATTCGCCGTCCCTGACCAAATTCATTCAAACCGCCCTGGGCAATGCCACTAGCTTTGTGGAAGAAAGCACGGATCTCTCTCACCAGGTGCTCATGTCCAGCGTGCCCGTTTTGACCGTGAACGGGCTGAACATGAAACTGAACATGGAAAGCCACCACAAGCGCAATCTTCTTCTGGCGGCCATAGACAACTACACACCGGTGGTCACCCTCAGCAATCGCCTGGTGGCTAGCGGTCGATTGAAGTCGGAAGACTTCTTCGAGCGATTGAAAGAGCTTGAGTCCGAGAAGGCTATTTATCCTATTTTCAATAAAATTCCCTTCCTGGTAAATTGCTTCAAATCGCAGACCGCTTTCACCATCAAGGAATACCTGGTGGCAGGCGGCATGCTCACACGCATGCAGCTCGATGAGTTGCTCATGGAGCAAAACAACATGCCGGCCAAACAGCGACTCTCCCTGGGAGCCCTGGCCGTCAAAAAAGGCATGATTAACTCAAGACAACTTGAAATTGCCCTGCAAGACCAGGCCTTCTACGGACAAACGGAAGAATCCGAAAAGGTCAAACTGGGCAACGTCTCCGGTGAAGAAGACAAAGTGCAATCCCTGGTGGGTCACCTGGGTTCCACTGACCCTTCCAACCTCTTGCAAAACCTGGCCACCAATAGAGAAAGCGGCGTACTCTCGGTGGAATGCCGCGATCAACAGTTCCGCGCCCTGTTTGAAAACGGCAAGATAAGCCACGCCAAATTGGGCAAACTGCTGGGCAATCCTGCCGTGATCGAATTTGCCTCAGTTTGGAAACAGGGCATTTTCGTTTTCATTCAACGCACGCCGCCGGCCGATCTGGCCAAGGACAACTGTAAAGTATCGAAAGCCCTCGACAAACTGCTTTTGGATGCCGCTCTGGCTGCCGACAACACCGAGGTGACCTGGAAGAAACTACCGAAGGGAGCAGACAGCGTCCTGGAGAAAGTGCCTGATAAGGAAGGGCACCTGGATAACGAAGGTCTCACCGATCCAAAAGAAAAATTTGTCCTTTCCGCCCACGAGAGAGCCATGATGCGCAAGCTCTGGAATGCCCTCGATGGCTTGCATTCCCTTTCCATGGTGGTGCGAAATCTCCAGAATGTCACCACCGCTGATGCGGCGGCCGCCATTGACCGGCTACTCTCTTATAACCTGGTCAATGTCCCCCAGGTCGATTTGAACGGTCCTTTGAGCAAGTTCCAGCAATTGGTCAAACGCATTACCGAGACCATCGGAGTGGAACGCTCGGAAGCCTTCCTGAGACTGAGTCTGCGCGATACCCTCGGCTACTCGGGGCGAGCCAGAGTCTTCATTCTCTCCAGACAGGGCGATGTCGGCGTAGATATGGCTGCCGCCCGCACGGCCGGCACCTCACTATCGGTGGTGCTGCAAGACCTGGAGGACTGGCAGGTCAAATATATCGAATACGCCACCCAGGAATTGGATCGCACCGTACTCCTTTCCATCATCAAAGAAGTGCATAACGCCTGACAATTTTGCAAGTTGTTAGTTCTTACAAATAAAGGAAAGCCACAAAAGAAAATATGCGGATAGCCAAACTTCTAATCGCCCCGGTCTTTATCTCCTCAGTGGTCCTTACAATAGGATTCCCGGTTCTAGCCCAGGAGGCAAGCGAGCAAGCGCTACCGGCAAGCCCCAAGCCGCGCCTGGAACTAGACAGCTTTCCCATGGAAGCAATCAAGGTGGCGGTGGCCGCTAACCCACAAACACCGAAAGAGACCCTGGCTCAACTGGCAAAATCCCGGGACGGCTTTGTGCGCCGGGCCCTGGCCGGCAATCCCGCCATCTCTGAAGAGATAAAAGACCTTCTGGCTCAGGATCAAGATCAAATGGTGCTGGAAGCGCTCCTGCGCAATCCCCGCCTGCCGGCAGCGTCCATTTTGCAGAAGCTGACGGAAAACGGTCAGCCTCGCCTGAAGGAAACCCTGGCGGCAAACGGCAACACTCCTGCCCCCATTCTCACCAAACTTTCCCAGGGGCCTCAGTACACCGAATACCTTCTACTCTCCCTGGCTAGAAACCCCAACACTCCCGATGCCGTAGTTCTGCACCTGTGCAAAATCGGCGACAGATTAGTACGCACTTTTCTAGCCAAGAGTCCGCGCCTTTCGCCGCAAGCTTTCGCTCAACTGGCCAACGACGGCGACCTGGGCGTCAAAGCCATGCTGGCCGTAAACCCGCTCTGCCCGCCCAACATACTGGAGGAACTGGCCAGAGACAGCCACGCCACCGTGCGTGAATCGGCCGCTCTCAACAGCGCCACCCCGCTGGCCGCCCTCAGCAAGCTGGCCCTGGACGAGAAACTGGATGTGAGAGCGGCTGTGGCCCAGAATCTCAGCACCAGCCCCCAGGACCTGGAGAAACTGGCCTCCGACCGGGAAGCCGCCATCCGCCTTATTGTTGCTTCCAACAGCAAAACTCCCCAGGCCATGCTCGACAAACTGGCCTCCGACCCGGTAGCGGCGGTGCGAGCGGCCCTGGCCCTCAACCCCTCTCTCTCGGCTGCTTCGCTAACGACTCTTGCCCAGGATAAAACCATCGCCGTCTGCCAGGCCGCAGCCATCTCCAGCAAACTGACCGCCGCCGATATCAATACCCTGGCCGGCAACAAGAGCCCACTGGTGCGCTTGAACCTGGCTGCTAATCCGGCTCTTGCCCTTTCGGCCAGGTCTGTAAGCGACCTCAGCGGCGACGCCGATGCCCGCGTGAGAGCAGCCCTTGCCCGTAACAGCCAGGCAGATCTGGGCACCGAGACCTTTTTGAAGCTAGCAAAAGACGAAGACGCCCTGGTGCGAGAAGCCCTGGCCGTCAACCCCAAAGTGCCCAAGGAAACCCTCACCAGTCTCTCTCTCACCGATTCAATTACCGTGCAGACGGCCCTCGCTAAAAATCCGGCCATCGATGCCAAAACCCTGCTCAAACTGGCGGAAAGTGATTACACCTCGGTGCGCAATGCCTTACTCAGCCGCAAAGACTTGCCGGCCGATGCTCTGAGCAAACTGACGGCAGCGGAAGAAGTAAAATTCGTGCTGGCCACAAGAGCCCAGACCGATAAGCAAGTGCTCTCCACTCTGGCAGCGGACCCCGATCCTTCGCTTCGCACCCAGGTAGCCAACCACCCGGCCGTGCAAACCGCCACCCTGGAAAAGCTGGCTCAGGACCAGAGCCAGTACGTGCGTGCCGCCTGCGCCTCCAACACCCAGGCCGCTGCCGGCAATCTGCTGAGCCTGCTGGCCAGAGATAAAGAAGCCCTGGTGCGGGCAAGAGTAGCTGCCAACGCCAAGTGCGCCCCGGAAGTCTTAAAGGTGCTGGCCAGAGACGAAAGTCCCGAGGTGAGACGAGCAACAGCCGCCAATCCCAACACGCCGGTGGAAGTACTGAGCGCACTGGCTGACGACAACACGGTCTGGCTGACCAGATAGCCTTTCAAACCGGCAACATCAGAGACAAGAAAGAACAGGAAGAAATGACCAGAGCAGGCGAAGAGAGAGAAGTAGTAATTGTAGATGCGGTGCGCACTCCCATCGGCAGATATGGCGGAGCGCTGAAAGACGTCAGACCCGATGACCTGGCTGCTCATGTAATCAAAGGCTTGCTCGCCCGCAATCCCCAGGTGCCGACGGAAGAAATCGAAGATGTGCTCATGGGCTGCGCCAACCAGGCCGGTGAAGACAACCGCAACGTGGCCCGCATGGCTGTTCTTCTAGCAGGACTGCCGGTGACGGTGGCGGGCGGCACAGTCAATCGCCTCTGCGGCTCCGGTCTCATGGCCGTTAATGACGCCGTCAGCGCCATCCGTAACAACCTGGGCGATATCTTCATCGCCGGTGGTGTGGAATCCATGACCCGTTCTCCCTTCGTCATGGGGAAACCGGAAGCCGGCTTTCCCCGCGGCGACATGAAGTTGATAGATACAACCCTGGGCTGGCGTTTCCTCAACAAAGCCCTGGCCGCCCTGCACCATCCCTATGCCATGGGTGAAACAGCCGAGAACGTAGCCGAGAAATACCAAATAAGCCGGGAAGAGCAAGACGCTTTTGCACTTTCCAGCCAGCACAAATACAAAGTAGCAAGCGAGAAAAAACTCTTCGACGACGAAATTCTACCGGTCCTGATTCCCCGCAAGAAAGGCGAGCCCATCACCGTTTCGCAAGACGAGCACCCCAGACCTGAGACCACCATCGAGGAACTGGCCAAGTTGAAGCCGGCCTTCCGGGAAGGCGGCTCAGTCACCGCCGGTAATGCCTCCGGCATCAATGACGGCGCCGCCGCTCTCTTGCTCATGACTGCTAAGAAGGCAGCCGAACTGGGACTGAAGCCCATGGCCCGCTTCGTGAGCGCCGCCGTGGCCGGTGTCGACCCGGCCATCATGGGGGTAGGACCGGTACCGGCTACCAGAAAAGCACTGCAGCGGGCCGGTTTGAAAATCAGTGAAATCGACCTGATGGAGCTGAACGAAGCCTTCGCCGTGCAGGTACTGGCCTGCGCCAGAGACCTGGAAGTAGATTTGACCCGCATGAATGTCCTGGGAGGCTCCATCGCCCTGGGCCACCCGCTTGGCGCCAGCGGAGCGAGAATTCTCACCACCCTGGTGCACGAAATGCAACGCCGCGACTCTAAAACAGGTCTGGCCACAATGTGTATCGGCGTCGGTCAGGGCATCGCCACCATCATAGCTAGAGACTAAGAGAGGTTCTATAAAATGACAGCCGCCGAAAGAACCACTTTTAAATTCCTGCAATTCTCCGATGTGCTTCTCGACAGCAAGCTCACCATCGGAAGCGTCTCTGCTCAACCAGGCCAGCTCAATTGCGGCTATTCACTGCCACGCACGGAAAGGCAAGAAAGAGCCAGGGAAATTCTCGAGACCACTATCAATGCCTTTTCCCTGGCGGCCAGCGAAAACGTCGACGCCGTGCTTATTCCGGGCGGGCTCTTCGAGGCAGCCACGGTGAGCGGCTACACCATCAACACCTTGATTGAAAGCATTGCCACCATCGAACACATTCCCGTTTTCATTGCCCCGGGAGTGGCCGACTATTACACGAGAAGCTCGCTCTATGCCGCCGATATGCTGCAGGCGCGCGGACTCAAGACCTGGCCCAAGAATGTGCACATCTTCTCTTCCGAACATTTTTCCGCCCAACCCCTACCCAACAAACCCCAGGTCAACATCATCGGCAGGGCCATCACTAAAGGGGTGCGGCGCACCGAACGGGTACTCTCAGGCAAACTGCCCAAGCCGGCCGGCAGTCAAATAAATGTAGCGCTCCTGGTGGGTTCCCTCGAAAGTCATCCTCAGATAGAAGGCAGAGTAGACAGCAAGAGCATTCTCTATCCCTTCTCCCAACAAGAAATGGAAAGCATGGGCATGACCTACTTTGCCCTCGGACATGCCGACAGCGCCTTCAAAGTAGAATCGGAAAGCGGCACCACCCTGGGTGCCTATGCCGGTTGCCTGGCAGCCGGAACCTTCGACAAACCCGGCGCCCGTTATGCCCTGCTTGGCGAAATTGAAGTAGACGAAGCCGGCACCGTCAACTGCGACTTGAACCCCGTAGAGATAGACGAGCGGCGCATGATGGTGGTCACCGTCGATGTCTCCGGGCTCGGAGACGCCGACATCAAAGAAGAAATCATGGTAGCCGTAGAATACGCGGAAGTGAGACCGGAAGTGGATGTTGTAGCCTTGAGCCTGGAAGGGGGCTGCAAGCCCGGTGCCAACCCCAGGAAAGTGGCTGACAGCCTGGCGCCGCAATTTCACTGCCTGCTGGTGGTGGACAACACTCGCCCCGACTATCTAGCCGAGCGCTTCGACGAGCGCACCACCGAATGGAAGTACATTCAAGCCATGCTAGAAATGAAGACCAAGGCTGAAAGAACATTGAACCGCATGCAGTCGGAACATTCCAGTTCCGACAGTCTCTCCGGTATACCGGGCACCGATCTTTCCGGCAAAACTGTGGAAGATGCCCTCTACTACGGACTGGATGCTCTCAGACAAAAACGGGTGACAATAAGAAATGTGGGTTGAGAAAGTCGAGTTAACAAGCTACGGCGGCATTCAGGGCGAAAGCGTCATCTTCAGCCAGGACAAGGTAAACCTGGTGGTGGAGCCCAACGAATACGGCAAAACCACAATGGCCACGGCCATCTGGTCCATTCTCTTTGACTTCCCCAGCGAAGAGCAAGACGCAGCCGACCGGCTCACCAGCAAGGATGCACGCCGTCCCAAACCCGGCCAGCCCTATCAAGCCAAGATGGACGTCAACACCGACAGTCGCAGGCTCACCGTCAAAAGAGACTTCCAGACCGGCGCCTTCCAGGTGCTCGACCGAGATCATCTAGATAAAGACGTGACCGCCGAATTTCTTGGTCAAAACGGCGAAGACGAAGTCGGTCTCAAGCTCACCGGCATGACCAGAGAGCTTTTCAAAAGCACCTGCTTCGTGGGTCAAAGAGAACTGGATGAACACGCCTTCGGCGGCGACGATATGGCTTCCCTCGTGCAGGGCATCGCCGACTCGGCCAGCCCCTCCGGCACATGCGCGGCAGCTATTCGCGTGCTTTCAGACTCTCTGGAAGAAAACCCCGGTGACAACCGCAGTTTGCGCATCGACAGCCTGGTGCGCGATCTGGAAGTGGTGCGGCAAGATCTGCTCACCAAGCTGAAAGCTTTTGAACGAGACAGAAGAGACGTAGCCGCCTCCTTCGACCGACTGATGATTATCAACCGCGTCGTATCGGGCGACAACAATCGCTACAAAGCCACCGAACTGCAAAATCTCAAATATCAGCTCACCGACGCCCAGGCCAGAATGACCAGGCTGCGGGAAATTCGCCAGCGCCAGAAAGATGCCGAGAGCGAAATGGAAGATCTGCCGCCCCTACCGGACTTTCCCATGGATCTGCGGCGCCCCCTCATGGATCTCTGGGACAGACGCAAGAATAAAGAAGAAGAGTTGGAGAAGCTCAAGAAAGACCTCTCCCCCCATGAACTCTCCTTCAAAGAAAAGCAAGATGAGATAACAAGCCGCCTGGGTAGCCTCAGTAGCTTCACCCAGGAAGAAGCGCACATGGTGGCATCCCTAGCCGGCAGTATGCAGTCGGCGGAAGAAGAACTGGCCAATCTAACGGCACGCCGCGGCAAAGAGCGCGAGAAATTCACCAGCGAAACCGGCACCGAAGACATAGACTCGGTGAAAGAATCCCTCGCCTCTCTGGAAGCAGAAGGAGTAGACAACGCCCGCTCCTACAGTTCACTCATAGTGGCTTTCCAGGAACAATTGGAAGACGCTGAAAGGAACCTGCACCAGAGCCGCGCCAAACAAAAGGAGTTGACCTCCAAGCGGGAAGAAGAACGTAAAAAACGGCAAGTATCAAGCCTGCTTGTGGGCTTCCTGGCCGTAATCATGATCATTATTTCCATAGTGCTTCTGGTGGTGGTCAAGCAATTTGCCGCCGCCGCCGTCGGTTTAATTGTCTTGGGCACCCTCATGCTGGCCCTTTCCGGCTATATGATGACCCCGGTCTTCAAACCGGAAATGCTTCTGCGCAGCGAGTTTTCTGCCGCCGAAGCCGATATCAACCGCATCTCCTCGGACATGGCCGACAAGCAAAACAAAGTCGGGGCTCTCGAAATCAAGCTCGATGCTCTGGCTCGCAAAGTCGGTCTCAACAACCGCGCCGAACTGTCGGTAAAACTGGAAGAATACGGTCAACAGTCAGCCAAAATCAAAGAGCTATCGCTACTCGACTCCCTGGTAGAACAGAAAGAACAGGTAGTGAAACGCTCCCGGCTCGACTTGAAACGCTTCCTTGAGAAAGCCAGCCGCACTGATCTTGAGCCCTGCGCCGCCAGCGCCAAGGAACTTTCATCTTCTCTTTCCCAGTACATGGAAGAGTCGAAACTCTTGGCGGAAGCCCATCAAGAGTCGGCCAGCGCCGCCCGCAAGCTGGCCGTTGTAGAAGAAGAAATCATCGACACCGATAAAGCCATTTTGAATCTACTGATGAAAAACGGCATCGACTTCGGCGAGGACGAAAACAAAGCCCTGGAAGAAGCCAGAGCCCGCATGAACATCTTCGCCTCTTACAACAAGCTGCAAAACGAAATCTCAGCCATGGAGGTGGAAATAGGTGGTGGCTTCAATGACCTGCCTACTTTCATCAAAAATGCCGAAGACTTCGAAAGCCGCGTTGTTCAGCAGATTGACTCCATCAAGATGCTCTACCCCGGCATCGAAAATATTGCCCCCCTGACGGAAGAAGAACTGGCTCAGGAGGAAGACGCGCCCAAGGATATGCGCGAACTGGAAGGACTGAAAACCGAACGGGAAGATCTGCTCGTCAGAATTAGAAGCCTCTCCAACACCTGCGATGAGCAGTATCTGACGGCCATGGAAGACCTGGACCTGACCGAATTTCGCCTGCAGAGCGCCAAACGGGCCAAACTGGCTCTGGAGCTGGCCCGCAACACGCTGCGCCGCCTCTCGGGAGAGAACTACATCGACTGGTCGCAGCACCTCAATAGCATCGCCACAGAGATGCTGGAGCGCCTGGGACTTGGATATGATGAAATTCGCTTCGACAATGAGCTGAGGCTGGTGGCTCGCCGTAAGAACGACGGCGACCAGATCAGTGCCGCCCAAATAATGAGCCAGCTTTCCACCGGTACGAAAGAGCAACTGCACTGGCTGGCCCGCATGGTGGTGGCAAGATATCTCTCCCGCTCACTCTCTTTGCCCATCATTATGGACGAGCCGTTCTCGGAAGCTGATGACGAGCGCTTCTTGAAGATGATGCGCTTCCTTATCGGCAGCATCGCCAAAGAGCATCAAGTGGTGCTTTTCTCTTGCCACAAGCAAAGACACCTCTGGCTCAAGCAACAGCTGGATGATGCCGAGAAAGGCAACCTCATCTTTTGCAGACGCCAGAAAGCCGAAGCCAGGTAGTAAGCGCCCTGAAACAACTGCTTGTCCTAGCTTCTTTATTCCTGATTGAAAGCCCAGGGGACTTTAGTGATTTTGTTTCAATCTGCTGCGGTGACAAATACGCGCTGGTGAATCAAAAGGGGCAAAGCATATTGCCTCTGCAGTTCGGCAATATTGAGTACCTTGGACACGGACTTTACTTGGCCTGCGACATAAGACCGGAGGATAAATTTGTATTTGGTGATGCCAGGCTTATATTCAACAGAGACGGTAAAACTCAGAGAGTCCTAGTACCAAGGAACGCGACTCTCAGTAAAGTACTCTGGCTCGGTGCAAGAACTGAGAAGGCAGACACTGAAATATTTTCAGTTATTCCTGATGATTCCTTGTTTAGATTTCGAATTGGCAATAATCTCGGTATTTGCGACAAACGCGGCAAAATAGTTGCACCCGCTATATACAATCGAATCACCGATGCCTGCGATGGGAAAATTTTCTTACAGCGAATTGATTATGGAGGCGTCCATATGTCTGTTCTAGATGCGGCTTCAAGGGAAGTAAGGAATTTTAAGAGATGGAATCTGGAAGAACTAGAAAGTATATCCGTCGGCGATGGACTCATTTGTTTTCGCGATCTCTCTTCGCAATCTTCAGCTTACAGATATATCGACATAGAGGAAAACTGTCCCTTCCCTCAAACCTTTGAAAATGCCCAGGGTTTTTACAAGGGAATGGCGATAGTATCCCCCAGCAGCTCTAGCAGAGGCGTCTGCATTGACAAAACAGGTGTGGTAATCTCTCCAGCCGGTCTAAACGTGCTTTCGTTTTACGGCGAATTAGGGCTGGTATCTAAGGAGAACGGTACATCAAATAAGTTTGGTTTGGTGGATCGGCAGTTTCGCACAGTTTTACCCCTGGAGTATGACTCAATACACCCGACCCCGGACCTATATGGACGAACCGTAGGAGGAATGAAGCAGTTTTACCAGCATAATGCTCTTCACTATGCGTGCTACAAAAATGGGGACAGGCTAGCTTATCTTTATGATGGTACTGGAAAATTTCTCTTTAGCTTCCCCTCCAAATATCAGTTCGATGGCTTTACTGTTGACGGCCGCGGGCAATTCTTCCAGGTCACAAACGGTGGTCTTGGCAAAAAAGAAATAAGCATCTTAGATGTCAGCTATTCCGGACAGAAGAAGCGACCTTTTCTAGCCAGCCTGCCAGGGACTCTGAGGGAGTATGAACCGGATAGATTTGTACAGCGCATTTCTACCGATACCGGCCAGTTTGATCCGGTGCACTGGAAGCATTTCCACAACCTGCCCGTGTCGAGAGAGGAAATGTTTGCCAGACTCCTGAGAGATTACAACCTAATCGGCATGTCCAGGCAAAGGGTCCACGAACTGCTCGGAAAAAATCTCGTTTCAATGAGCAGGAGCGATGAATCTTATACTTACCATTTGGCTAGAGCTTGCGTTGCAGACCATACACCTACCGTACGCTTGCAGTTTCTGGGCGATGAAGTTATTAGTTGGACTCTCTCTCTTGAAGGCAAAGAGGGCAAGCCAATAACCGTCAATGTGGTTCTTGATGAAAAGACCTTGAACGATTACTCAAAGAGTGTTTTTGAAAGATATCGTCTTTTGAAAAAAAATGATTGATTGAATGACTACCGTCCCGCGAACTCAGGCAAAACAGAGATTGCAGGTGGTTGCAGCCAACTCCAGCTTCGCTTGATTCATGCACTTTTGATCATCTTGATGATTTCCCGCACATGATCTAAAAACTGGCTGTCCGCGGATAGTTTTGCAATCGCGCCCTGCGACTCCCGCAGGAGTTGCTCGTGCTCGTGCCGATTGTTCTCAACCAGGACCGTATGATTGAGAGCAATTTGATCAAGATCCTTGCGCAAGAATTCAATCAGGCGTCGATATTCAGCCTGCACACTCTCAGGGCTTTCCGGACTCAGTCTAAGCTTGAGACCGGCCAGTTCAAGCTCCAGCTCCCGGGTGCGGCTTCTCAGTTCCACCACATCTTCCCTGGGATACAAGACACGCTGCCGAATCGCACTCAGCTTTCGCCACAAGTATTCATAACCCCTCAAAGCCGGTCTCAGCCCGGCAAGCAGAAGGGCGGCCAGGGCACCGTAATAACCAACCGGACTGACCTGAGCATAGGCCAGATAGAAGAGTCCCAGAGTGGAAAGCAGGTGCAAGGCAAGAGCACAAGAAAGGGATAAGCCCTTGATTCGCCCGGCATATTTGACCTGGGACTCGTCTAATGCGATGCCGCTTGCCCTGGACTGGCAAGCTTCATCCAGGACCGCCTTGGCTTCGAAATAGACGTTCCAGGGCACGGTAGTAATCGTAAACAGCCAGAAGATACTTGCCAGCCCGATCATCCAGTCGATTGTATGACCGCAGGGAATATGGAAGAGCTTGAGAAAGAGAAAGACGAGCCCGGCCACAAGCAAAAGCCCCAGGCAAGAGAATATGAAACTCGCCATTTGCCGTCCGATCATGATGCCTCCCGACTGCAATCCCTGCAAGCTCATCATAGGTCGGAAGAGGCATCGGCAAATTGCTCAGCCACCACTTTTACAAGTGTGGGCAACCGGAGCATAATTGCTATAGTGATTAAACCAATCGGGGAATGCTATGAGCTTTTTTATCCGGCTCAAGCTTTCTTGCCTTTTGGCTTACGTTTGCGCAGTTCATTGAAGACTTCGTCAGCGTCAACGACTTCTCCTCGGTCTATTTGCTCGAGACCCTTTTGCACCTCGCGTTGCAACTCTCGCAAACGAATTGCTCGCAATTCATCCTGCTCTTGCAGCAGACGTAAACCGGCCCGTATCACCTCGCTTGCAGAGTTGTACATGCCGCTTTTGACTTTCTGTTCAATAAGAAGCTCTAGTTCCGGCGATAGCGAGACGTTCATAGCTTGGTCTCCCGATTGGATACAACCGCATTATAACAAAAATGGTGCATTTCCTGTTACTGTGCTTTCTGAAGTTTCTGCGGATGAGCATCAGCGGAGCTTTAGTGATAGGCATAAATCACCATTCCTCTGAAATCGTATGGCCGAAAGCAACCGGGGCATAATTGCTATAGTGATTAAACCAATCGGGGAAGGCTATGAGCATTGACGATAGAAAACACGCCTATATGAAGCGCATGCTGGGCATGACAGTGCTCTTTGCCGCCCTTGGTAGTGTGGTTCTCTACTTCGGCATCAATCACCTCTCAAACGTGCTTACAAGCGCCCTGGAGAAACCGGGCAAGACCGCAGGCAGTAAGTAGCAATATGTACTGGTAGGTATTAGGCGATAGGTATCAACCGGAAGCCATTTATCAAAGCCTATTTGCCGGACGAAAATGACCGTCCCGGAGCCAGTTCTTCATCCATGCGAGAAACAATGCCTTTATGCCTGGCGGCACTGTTCTTGTCGCCGAGGGCTTCATATGCTTGAGAAAGCCCCTGGTGTACTTCGCGACGGTCCGGGGCAAGCTTCAAGGCAGCAAGGTAATTCTTGAGCGCCTCGGAAGGCTTGTACAGGCTCAAATAGCACTGGCCCACCTGATAATAGCGATCGGCATTGCCTTTGCCGCCACTCTTTGTGTTCAAAAGATATTCCTTGATCGCTTCTTCGAACTGACCATGGGAAACCAGGGTGCGAGCCAGGTTATCGCGGATGATAATGAGCTCCCACGATTGATTGGCCGGGCACATGGCAATTGCCTTGCGAAAAGCCTGCTCGGCTTCGCCGTAGCGCTTCAATGCTCGCAAAATACGGCCGCGGTCCCGCTGGAAGAGACCGGTAGGTTCGTCTTTGATGGCGATTGCTCGGTCCACATATTTTAGTGCGGAGGGAAAGCGCTCGGCGGCTAGCTCAAGGAGACCCATGTGATACAGCACGGAGGGATTGTTCGGAGCCATACTGAGGGCCTTGTCCATATTCTTACGAGCTTCATCCAGTTCAAAGGTGCTCAAGAAGATGTTGCCCCGCGCTTCGTAAAGCCTGTAACTGGTGGGATAGACAGTAAGCCCATCGTCAACCACAGCCAGGGCTGAGCGAAAATCCCCCTCGAAGGCTAGCTTGTCCTGCACTTCCACAAAGAAATATTCAGTGGGCTTGGCGGCCTTCTGCCTGTAGCTCTTGATAGAGCTGAGTACAGCCGCACTGTTCTTGCTTCGGGCCGGCGCCCGAAGAGTAGCGGCAAAGCGCTGAACCTCATCAACGCTCATGCCCTGCGCCAAAACAGCCAGAGGCATTGACGCAAGCCAGAAGAGAAGGAAGATAGCTTTCAGCCCCTGCAAAGACAAATGGTTATCGCCCCTGAAATGACGCGCACACCACTATGTGCCACGCTAACCAGGACAGCCAACCGATAGGACCGCAGAAGTTGTTCCCTCGCTAGTTGGAAATGGCCCTCACCCCGTAACGAGCGAAGGTTTTGATGCCCCGGCGAGCCAGGTAGTTAGCCTGTGACATGCCGCCGGACTGGCCCATCTGAGCCTGCTTATTAGCCCTGCGCGCCTGTCGCATCACATCAACGTTACCGAGTTTGGGCGCACTCTTAGCGGCCTCTTTATCGACCTCACCGGAGGCGGTGCGATAGTCTTCGTGCTTGTCGTAGAGAGGTCTTCCGTAGTCGCTGTAGGCCACCACATCGAACTGGTTATAGGGCAGGAAGGGACGCACGGCCATGCGCTCGTGCATGATCAGGTCGGTGGTTTTGAAAGCTCCCTCGGGGGCCTTCACACCCTTCTGTAAAACCTGAGCAGCGAGTGTGGGATTCAAAATGGTGTCGGAAGTATTGAGCTTATGGCGAGCTTCCCACTGCTGATCAAAGCCCTGCATGCGGCTGCGCATGCGTGTAGCATTGGAATGATTGTAGGCATGGGCCAGGTGCAGGCGGTAGAACTCCCGCCGCTTCTGCTCAGGGCTATAGCTGCTCATCCAGACTTGATTTAGTTGCCTGGCCAGTTCCATCTCGGGCACGATATCGGCAGGCGCCCAGTAACCTGGCAGGCAATGCAATACTGTGCCGTCGCTTGCCAGCATGAACATTTGAATATTGTGCGGACCGGCACCGTTTGTGGTCTTAACGGCCTTGCCGTTCACTTCATGGCGCCCCGACACACCGGCATAAGACTCGCCTGTAATGTCGCGGGTGGCACATTCGAAGTTTTCTTTCAGGGCAGCAACTACCTGGGGCGTAGAGAGCGACACGGCTCTCAGACTATTTCCGGCACTTCAAGTGGCGCCGTCAAGTTTGCCCAGGATGTGCATATAAAAGACCATTTTGCCCTTTTGCCGGGCGGCGTCTTGGGCCTGACGCAAATTGTCGTACCACTGAATTTCTTTCTTCAGATAGTTGACGTTCTCCCATTGCTCGGTGCCGGAGACCAGATTAGGAGCAGCCCCGGCAGGCCAGGCCGACAGGAAGAAGGAAGCTAAAGCCAGGCTCGCCAGGCGAGCGATTGGAACTTTGATCATGGTCGCTAATTACCCACAGCTTCTGAAGGGATTGGATATTACTATTAACGTCCATGGTGAGCAAAAAGTTCAATTTTGCCCTGAGAAAAAAGATTAAATTCAAAAACAGCTATTTTTCCGTGCCGGCAGTCAACTGCGGCAACTCTTCCTTGCCTGTTTCCTTGCCTGTTTCGCCGCCGTCTTTAGCCAGTACCCGCTCGGAAATCTCGTAGCCGGTGAGAGCCGAGAGGGCTTCCATAATTTCCCAGGTAGTCTTCTCCAGGTCATCGGAGCCCTGCATCACCTTGCCGATGCGCACGGTCACCGGTCCAAAACGCTTATCTGTATTGATGAAACCAATGGGCAAAATAGGCGAGCCGGTCACCTTGGCAAAATACGCCGGTCCCAGATTGGGTCTGCCCAATTTGCCCGGTATTTTGCAGCGGGTGCCTTCGATGAACATGCCGATGGACCAGCCCCGCTTCATCATCTGGCGCAGGAACTTGATGCGCGAAATCTCCGGCTTGTTGCGATTGACGGGAATGGCTCCCAACCAGGTGAGCAACCAACCGAGAGGCTTGAAGTTCCACAGTTCCTGTTTGGCGAAATAGACCATCTTGCGATTGGTGGAAGTCTGAAACAGAGGCGGGTCGTAGAAGGAACGGTGATTACCGACAATCACCAGGGGGCCTTCCGGGGGAAGGTTCTCCCGCCCTTCGATTTTCAGGCGGGTGAAAAGCCTGTGATAGCCACCGAAAGCAACTTGCCCGGCAAATTCCTGCACTTTAATCCGGTGGTCGTCAAAATAGTCAGGATCTAGTTTGGGACTGGCCATCTTTTGCTCTTATCTCGAAACTACGGCACGGGGAAGACTGATACGGGCTATGGAATTGTCTTGCTGCTGGCTGACGAAGAGATTACCTTCCCGGTCCAGGGTGAGGTAATAGGGGCGCTTGAAGCCTGTACCGATGATGGTTGAAATGCCGGCCGGGGTAATGCGAGCCACAGTGTTGGACTCGTAATTGGCCACATAGATGTTGCCGCTGTCGTCGGCAGCAAGTCCGATCGGTCCTTTCAAATGGGCGCCGGAGCTGAACTGGGTGCGGGTACCGTCGGCGGAGATTCTATCGACGCTATTGGTCTCGTAGTTGGCTACATAAAGATTGCCGGAACGGTCGAAGGTGAGGCCGGAAGGAGCAGAAAAGCCGGTGGCAATGACGCGCACGGACGTATTAGCCAGAACGGCGGTGGGAGCACCGGTAGTGGAAACCGGACGGGCAGCGACTTTGGGTGCCGTAGCAGCCACTGCCGGAGCGGCAGCAACGGGCTCCCGGTAGGCAGGCTGTTGCGGCTGTTGAACAGGCTGCTGCGGTTGCATTTGGGAACTCAAAGTTGGATAAGCCTGCTGATAGCTGCTTTGCTCACTGTAAGAAGGGCTCGCCTGTTGCACCGGCGCCGGCATCTGCGGCTGAGACTGACTCAAAGCCGGCTGCATCTGATTTTGCAGGGGCGGTGTTTCGACGGGATTGGGCGAATAGCTGGGGGTGGCGATGGTGGCGCCGCTCATCTGGGCGTCGCATACCTGGGTACGCTTCTGGGCGTCGGCAAAGTGGGTGGAATTAGGGGCGATGGAGGCAAAATGGGTTTTAGCCTCGGCCGGACGACCCATTTCCATCAGGGCCAGCCCCAGTTGATAGTGGGCATCGGCATCGGAAGGCTTTACCCTGAGCACTTCTTGAAAGCGCGGGATGGCTTCTTTGGCGCGTCTCTGGCTCTGGTAGAGCACACCGAGGTTGTACTGGGCGTCGGCCAGATTGGGGTCAAGGTCGGTGGCACGGCGGAAGAAGATGATGGCTGATTCAAGACTGCCCTGCTGGTAGGCGGAAAGCCCCAGGTTGTACATGCCGACAGCCTGATGGTTCTGACTTTCTTTGGCCGACATAGGGTTGCCAGGGGCGGACGGCTGCTGGGCATGCGCGCCCGCACTGGCAAGTGTCAGGCTTAAAAGGGCGGAAAGCATGAGCCCTGCCCCCCGGCCAGCCAGGCGAGGCTTTAGAGAAGTTGACTTTTGACCAAGAACAGTCGTTTGCATTAGTGCCAAAACCCCTTAAATACTTATTTGAAGCTAAACGCATAATAATCAGGCTGGCGGGTATATGTAGATAACAGCCCGGTCAGACTTGAACGTTCCAGAGGATCTTAGCAAGTTATAGCCGGAATTAGGGAATCTTGAAACTATGCGAACAGTGGGACACATCATTACTTCAGCCGGGGTAGGCGCCGCCAGCTATCTGGTTTACAGGTCACGCAAAGCCGCGGTTGCCAGCTTTCTTGCAGGATTTCTAATCGACCTAGACCATATCGTCGACTACGTGCGAGCCCATGGCTGGCGTATGGACTGGGGCAGATTTTCCGAGGCAGCCCATGAAAAATACAGCGGCAAGCTCTATTTGCCCCTGCATTCCTATGAGCTATTGGCTCTTTTCTTCTTTCTATTTAAGGGTCCCACCAGGCAGCCCTACCGGGTCGGCATCACAGTGTCCATTTTGACCCACCTGATTCTCGACCAGCGCTGCAACCCCTCCCGTAAAGCCGGCACCTATTTCCTGGCTCACCGAATCTCCAAACGCTTCAACGCAAATGAGATCCTCTGCCACGACTATAAGCACCACCGGCATTAAAAGGCTTTTCCACACAGGTTATCCTTCAGTTACCCAATTATGAGAAAGGCTCCCCTCGCGGGGAGCCTTTCTTTCAACTGTCTTAGAGTCTATCTTAAGCCGGAACGTTGAAGCTGCCTTCACCGATGGGCGGATAGATGTCCTCTTCTTCCTCTTCCTCTTCCTGGGGCTGTGAATGACCCTGGAAGCCGGTACCGGCAGGGATAAGACGACCGATGATGACGTTCTCTTTGAGACCGCGCAGCCAGTCTTTCTTACCTTCCACCGCTGCTTCCGTCAGGATTCTGGTGGTTTCCTGGAAGGAGGCAGCCGAGATGAAGCTCTCGGTGTTCAAGGAGGCTTTGGTGATACCGAGCAGAACGTCGGTATAGGTGGCGCCTTCGAGACCCTGCTGCACCATCTTCTCGTTTTCGAGGTCGATGATATAGCGTTCCATCAACTCGCCGGGCAAGAGGATGGTGTCTTTGGGTTCGTCAACACGCACTTTACGAGTCATCTGGCGAACAATCACTTCGATGTGTTTGTCGGCGATGTCTACACCCTGTGAACGGTATACGGACTGTACTTCGTCCACCAGGTATTTCTGAGCGGAAGCAATGCCGCGCAGTCTGACGATATCGTGCGGGTTGGGCGGTCCGTCCGTGAGGGGCTTACCGAGGGTGATTTCTTCTCCGTCTTCAACGATGACGTTGAGACCTTGAGGAATGATGATCTCTTCTTCCGAACCGTCAGGGAAGACCAGGAAGAGCCTTGTCACATCGTCTTCGACGGTGATGCGGGCGCGTCCTTCTTTCTCGGAGAGAATGGCGTTCTCTTTCGGCTTACGACCTTCCAGGAGTTCTTCTACACGAGGAAGACCCTGAACGATGTCTCCGGTTTTCTGTCTTTCGAAGATGAGGGTAGCGAGAAGGTCACCCCTCTGCACCAGCGCTCCGTCATCGGATTGCAACTGAGTGTTGACCGAGATCAGGTACGGACGACCTTTTCTCAGCACCACATCGGCACCGTCGGCGGAAACCACCTGACCGCTGACGCCGGCGGAGGAAGACTTGGAGAGGTTATCGCCAAGACGTACCAGGTCGCCTTCTTTAACGGTGCAGGTGCCTTTGATCTTCTGATGTGTCTGCTGTTCTTCCGTGATCAAGAGAATACGGCGTTCGTCGGTCTTGGAGAGTTGCACCCGGGCAGAGGTGCGGGTGAGCACCTGGGTGGTGGCAACCGGCTCTTTGGCACCGATTATTTGACCGTGCTCGACGGCCAACAAGGTGACGTTTAAGTCTTGCTCGCGGCGCAAGAGAATGTTCTCTTGCACGACGATAAGAAGCTCTTCGCCCATCTCGACGATGCCCTTGAGACCTTGCAGGTGACCTTGCATCTGCAGAACCAGGGAGGTTCTGGTCAGCTGGGCTCCCTGCAGGTGACGCACTTTCTCTCTGTCGCGGAAAAGCAACTGAGTGACCGAGCGCAAGCTGATTTTCTCGTCAGTGGCTCTGTGCTTGAATTTGGTCTCTCTGGGCTCGATCCAGTACTCTTCGACCGGTCTGACCAGGAGGTAGCAGGAACCATCTTCTTTCTCGAAGAGGTTGACGAGCTTACGGTCTTTGTAGGTGTAGCCATCGAGAACTTCGGTGCCCGGCTCCACTACCTGACCTTCCGGCACTTTCACTTCGGAAGGATCACTTATGGGAACCAGGTCGCCCGGTCTGATGATCACTTCGTGGATGATGTCGTTGTCGGCGATGATCTCGATGATGCCTTCCATGTGGGCGAACACATCTTTGACCACTTCCTGACCGGCAGTGACGGTCTCGCCTGTTTCGGACATCTTCAATGAGATGTCCTTGGAGATGAAGTGCACTTCCTCGGGAACGAAGAGTACCTTACCGGCTTTGGTGACTACGCGGCGGTCGTCGATTTCAACACCGTCATAGATGATTTCGCCGCCGCAGCTAACAACGTTGGTGCCGTCGTCGACCAGTTCAGCGATGATTTTGCCGTTTTCCACTACTTCGTCATTGACGACCTTGATGGTGAATGACTCTTTCTGCTTGTTCACCTTCCAGAGGTGACCTTTCTGGCCGGGCTCCAGTTTGGCGTTGTTGGCGCCGACAGAGGCGATGATGACATTCATCTCTTTGCCTTTGACGAGCCTGGTCTGGGTCTTGCTGCGACCGACTTTCACCACTTCGGTTTCGATTTCCGGTCCGAAACGCACTTCACCACCATGCTCGGAGGTGATTTGAATTTCAGCCAGCACATCGAGAGCGTTCACTTCCTGACCGTCCTTGACCACCACATGGGCGCCGGAGGGCAGGTTGTATACGTCCCCTTCCAGTACCCAGATGATACCGGCGCGGTTGGCGGTGCGGGAAATGTTGCCCTGACGATCGCGTTTTTCATCGGCCTGGAAGCCCTGGAACATAATACGACCGGAGATATCGGCGGTGATATCTTTGGTGGCACGCTCGGTCAGGTTCTTTTTCTGACCCGGCGGATCGTATTCGCAGAGCACCTGTCCGGCGGTTACTTCGGAGCCGCTGGTGACGTGCAAGAAAGAGCCCACGGGAATCGGAATAGTGTGTTCTTTTTCGCCGGAGACAACTTTCATATTGCCGTCTCTAGTGGTCTGTTCCATTACATCACCATAGGCGGTGCGAATCGAACGGCTCTGGATCTTGAAGGAAACAGTACCCTTGGCCGGCGCTTTCACCTGGTTACGGCTGGCACCACCGGAAACGGCTCCACCGGTGTGGAATGTTCTCATGGTCAGCTGTGTACCGGGTTCCCCGATGGACTGAGCGGCGATGATACCGATAGCTTCACCCTGGTCGACCAGGCGGTTATTGGTGAGGGACCAGCCGTAGCACTTCTGGCAAACGCCATATTGGCTTTCGCAGGTGAGCGGGCTTCTCACTTTCACTTTCTTGGGCTTCTTCAAAGCGCCTTCGATGGTGGTGGAAAGCTTGCGGGTGACGAGTTCGCCGAGGCGGGCAATGACTTCGCCGGTCTCGGGGTTGACTACGTCTTCAGCCAGGCTTCGACCGTAGATACGCTCTGAGAGCTTGACCATATCTTTGTCGCCTTCGGATATGGGCTGCATGTCGATGCCGCGCTTGGTGCCGCAATCGGTTTCACGCACAATCACGTCCTGGGCGACGTCTACGAGACGTCTGGTCAGGTAACCGGAGTCGGCTGTTTTGAGCGCTGTATCTACGAGACCCTTTCTGGCGCCGTAGCTGGAGATGATGTACTCGGTTACGTTCAAGCCTTCGCGGAAGTTGGCTTTAATGGGCAAGTCGATGATCTGACCTTGAGAGTCAGCCATCAAGCCGCGCATACCGACCAACTGACGAACCTGGGAGATGTTACCTCTAGCGCCGGAGAACGCCATCATATAGACGGGGTTCAAGCGATCGAAGTTATCCACCACTTCCTTGGTGAGAGCGTCGGTGGTTGCCGACCAGGTGTCGATAACCTTGTTGTAACGTTCCACCTCGGTGATGTCGCCGCGTTCGTAACGCTTCTGGGCAGCCTCGATTTCTTTCTCGGCAGCCGAGATCAGTCCTTTTTTAGCTTCCGGCACATCAAGGTCGTCAATCGAGATTGTGACGCCGGCCTTGGTGGCATATCTGAAGCCCAGGTTTTTGAGTGAATTGGCTAGCTCGGCAGTGCGAGCCGTACCGAAACGCTCATACACGTCGGAAAGAAGAGAACCAAGTTTCTTCTTGTCCACCGTGGTGTTGATGAATTCCATTGTATCTTTCTTATCGCCTGTGACCATTTGTCCCTCGTCTTTTATGGCATGAAGACTTACAAGTAAAAGCTAGTTGACGGAAGCGATTGCCTCACGCACCACCTGGTTGAAGATGATCCGACCGGGTGTGGTCTCCAGCATCTGTCCGTCGAAATCGCGCACCTTGATACGGGCGTGCAAGTCGACTATGCCTGCTTCAAAAGCAGAACGGGCATCAGCCAGACTGACGAAGCGCATTCCTGCACCGCGACAGACTTTAGGATCGTCATTGCCCGGCTTCTCGATGGTCAGATAATAGATTCCGAGCACCATGTCCTGGGTAGGAGTGATGGTCGGACGACCGGTAGCGGGAAGCAGGGTGTTGTTGGAAGCGAGCATGAGCATATGAGCTTCTGCCTGAGCTTCCACCGAGAGGGGAACGTGAACAGCCATCTGGTCACCGTCGAAGTCGGCGTTGAAGGCCGAGCAAACGAGCGGGTGAAGCTGAATGGCGCGACCTTCCACCAGAACCGGTTCAAAAGCTTGAATACCGAGTCTGTGCAGTGTGGGAGCGCGGTTCAACAGTACCGGGTGTCCTTGAATTACTTCTTCGAGGATTTCCCAGACGATAGCCGAACCTTTTTCAATCTGCTTCTTAGCTGATTTGATGTTTTGAACAATCTGGCGCTCAATGAGCTTGTTGATCACGAAAGGCTTGAACAGTTCAAGAGCCATTTCCCTGGGCAAACCGCACTGGTGCAGTTTGAGGGTAGGACCGACCACGATAACGGAACGACCGGAGTAGTCGACGCGCTTACCGAGGAGGTTCTGACGGAAACGACCTTGCTTGCCTTCGATGATATTGGAGAGAGACTTGAGGGGACGGTTGTTGGGACCGACCACCACACGGCCTCTTCTGCCGTTATCGATAAGGGCGTCTACAGCTTCCTGTAGCATACGCTTTTCGTTTCTGACGATGATTTCCGGCGCGCCCATCTCCAGAAGTCTTGCCAGACGGTTGTTTCTGTTGATAACGCGACGATAGAGATCGTTCAGGTCGGAGGTAGCGAAGCGTCCGCCGTCGAGCTGTACCATGGGGCGAAGATCAGGCGGTGTCACCGGCAGATTATCGAGAATCACCCAGGTAGGATCGGTATGGGAGGAAAGCAGTGCTTCCACCAGGCGCAGGCGCTTGATGATCTTGGCGCGCTTCTGCTGGGAACCGCCGGAACCGGCCAGCTCTTCGCGCAGGGCTACCGAGATCTCTTTCAAGCCTGGCAATTCCAGAAGGCGACCGCGATCGTCCTTGTTGTCGGGACGCTCGTACTGGGGTCTGGCCAGGTCATGAAGAAGCTGTTTGATGGCTTCTGCACCGATGCCCACGTCGAACTGCATGTTGGGATCTTCGAGCAGTTTCTCGTACTCGTCTTCGGCAAGAAGCTGGTTCTTATGAAGATCGGGTGAGTTACCGGCGTTGGTCACAACATAGGCGTTGAAATAAACCACTTGCTCCAGATCGCGCAGGGGCAAATCGAGCAAGAGACCGATATAGCTGGGGATTCCTTTCAGGAACCAGATATGGGTCACGGGCGAAGCCAATTTGATATGGCCCATGCGGTGACGTCTTACTTTGGAGTCGGTTACTTCCACTCCGCAACGTTCGCAGGTGATACCGCGGTGGCGTACACGCTTGTACTTGCCGCAATAGCATTCCCAGTCCTTGGATGGTCCAAAGATTCTCTCGCAAAAGAGTCCGTCTTTTTCCGGCTTCAGCGTTCTGTAGTTGATTGTCTCGGGCTTGGTTACTTCGCCGTGAGACCAACTGAGAATACGCTCCGGTGACGCGATTCCAATTTTGATGTAGTCAAATCGGTCAATACTTGTAGGCATGTTACCTGACAGTCCTCCGTCCTTGCCGCCGTGCGGCTAATAGTGGGATATGGCCTTCTGGCCAACAATACTTTTAGACAGATGCCTTAAGCTTCGTCGTCTTCGCCGAGATCACCGTCATCAAAGACCGTGTCGGCTGCAGCGGCTGCCGCAGGCACAACACCGACTTCATCGCCGGTATCAAGGACTTCACTGAATCCAGCGCCGACCAGCTCTTCGCCCTCTTCGTCTCCGGCGGAGACAGCCACAGCGCCCGCGGGCATCTGGGCCTGGCGGGAGAGTTCAGCCAGTTCGGATTCCAGTCCAATCTCACCAAAGGGACTGAGGCGTCTCAGACCGCGAGGACGTACATCCTCTACTTCGGTCATCAGGTCGACTTCCACTTCCTGACCTTCGCGTGTGCGCTTGGCCACAGAGACATCGAGACCGATGGACTGCAGTTCGCGCACCAGTACTTTGAAGGATTCAGGAATACCGGGACGTCTCAGGTTCTCGCCTTTAACGATGGATTCGTAAGCTTTGGAGCGTCCGTTCACATCGTCAGACTTGATGGTCAACATCTCTTGCAGAGAGTAGCCGGCGCCGAAAGCTTCAAGAGCCCAGCATTCCATTTCTCCCAATCTCTGTCCGCCGAACTGAGCCTTACCACCGAGCGGCTGCTGGGTAACAAGGGAGTAGGGTCCGGTGGAACGAGCGTGAATCTTGTCGTCTACCAGGTGGACCAGTTTCATCATATAGATCTTGCCGACGGTGACCGGATTGTCGAAGGCATCACCGGTACGACCGTCGTAGAGGGTGACTTTACCGTCATCGCCTACCCAGTCAAAGCCGGAGACTTTCTTGCCTTTCTTGATCTCGTTATGGACAGTGACGCTGGAAGCTTCCGATTCGAACATTTCGTCGAAAGGAGGTACTTCGTAGCGCTGACCGGTCAGGTATGCAGCCAGACCGAGCAAGGTTTCGAAGGTCTGTCCCACGTTCATACGGGAAGGCACACCAAGCGGGTTAAGCACGATGTCTACCGGAGTACCATCGGGCAGGAAGGGCATGTCCTCGGTGGGCAGAATCTTAGCCACGATACCTTTGTTACCGTGACGTCCAGCCACTTTATCGCCCACGGATACTTTACGTTTCTGGGCAATGTAGACACGCACCACTTTGTTGGCTACAGGCGGCAATTCGTCGCCTTTTTCTCTGTCGAAGACTTTAACGTCTACAACACGACCGCCTTCACCGTGGGGCACTCTCAAGGAGTTATCGCGAACGTCTCTGGCTTTTTCACCGAAGATGGCACGCAAGAGTTTTTCTTCCGGCGGGTGCTCGGATTCACCCTTAGGTGTGATCTTACCGACCAGGATATCGTCCGGATATACACGGGAACCGATTCTCACGATACCAGTTTCATCCAGGTGGCGCAGCGACTCTTCCGATACGTTGGGAACTTCTCTGGTTATCTCTTCCGGTCCAAGCTTGGTGGAACGAGCGTCGATTTCCAGTTTCTCAATGTGGATAGAAGTAAGCACATCATCAAAGACCAGGCGCTGACTTATAAGGATGGCGTCCTCAAAGTTGTAACCTTCCCAGGGCATGAAGGCCACGAGCAGGTTGCGTCCTACGGAAAGCTCGCCGGTATTGGTGGCGGCACCGTCGGCGATGACATCGCCGGGCTTGACGTTGTCACCGGGTCTCACCACCGGCTTCTGGTTCAAGCAAGTATCCTGGTTGGAACGCTGGAACTTGGAAAGACGGTATTTGACCAGGCGCTTGTCCTTGGTGCGTACATGTATAGAGGTAGCGGAGACGTACTCCACTTTACCTTCGATATCGGCCACGATCACCATACCCGAGTCGCGCGCAGCCTGGCGCTCGATGCCGGTGGTGACCAGCGGTCTTTCGGTCTTGACCAGGGGCACCGACTGACGTTGCATGTTCGAACCCATGAGGGCGCGGTTAGCGTCGTCGTGCTCCAGGAAGGGGATGAGAGCCGTTCCCACTGAAACGATCTGAATGGGGCTGACGCCCACATAGTCGACGTGATCAGGAGAGGTTTCGATAAACTCGGCTTTATAGCGAACCGGAATCAATTCCTTGACGAAACTGCCGTCTTCATTCACCGGCACATCACCAGGAGCAACACGGTATCTGTCTTCCTCGTCGGCGGTGAGGTAGTGAATGGTTTCGGTGACCATCTCGTTTTCAACGAGGCGGTAAGGAGTTTCGATGAAACCATAAGCGTTGACGCGGGCATGGGTAGCCAGCGAGCCTATCAGACCGGCGTTGGGACCTTCAGGAGTCTCTACCGGACAAATACGACCGTAATGGCTGGGGTGAATGTCGCGAACCGCGAAGCCCGCTCTCTCTCTGGACAAACCGCCCGGTCCAAGGGCAGACAGTCTGCGCTTGTGGGTCAGTTCAGCCAGGGGGTTAGTCTGGTCCATGAACTGCGACAACTGCGAGGAGCCGAAGAATTCACGGATAGCTGCCACCAGAGGCTTGGTGTTGAGCAAGTTGGCCGGTGTGAGGGTGTCGGCATCCTGCAAGGTCATGCGCTCACGCACGATTCTTTCCAGTCTGGTCAAACCGATGCGGAACTGGTTCTGCAACAGTTCGCCGACGGAACGGATACGACGGTTACCGAGGTGGTCGATGTCATCCACGTGACCTTCGTCGTAGTGCAAGCCGATGAGGTAATCGACCGATGCGACGATATCTTCACGGGTGAGGGTGCGCTGAGTCTCGGGAACGGAAAGAGCAAGCTTTTTGTTGAGCTTGTAGCGTCCGACACGGCCCAGGTCATAGCGCTTGTCGTCGAAGAAGCGGCTGTCGAGGATGCTCTGACCGCCGGCCACAGAGGGCGGATCGCCCGGTCTGAGCTTTCTGTAGACTTCAATTAGTGAGTCTTCGCGGGTCTTGTTGGCATCTTTGTCGAGAGTCTTTTTGAGGAACTCTTTATGACGGAACAAGCTCTCCATCTCGGAATCGGAATAGCCGAGAGCACGAAGCAAGGTAGTTGCCGGCAGTTTACGGTTCTTGTCGATTTTGACATAGATAATGTCGTTGACATCGGTTTCGAACTTGAGCCAGGCGCCCCGGTTGGGGATCATGGTGGCGGAGAAGGTACGCTTACCGTTGGAATCGACTTCTCTCTTGAAGTAGATACCAGGGCTTCTCACAATCTGAGAAACGATAACGCGCTCAGCACCGTTAATAATGAATGTACCGCGGTCGGTCATCATCGGAATATCGCCGACGTAGATCTCTTGTTCTTTGATCTCACCCATTTCCCTGTTGACCAGGCGCATCTGGATACGCAGCTTCTTAGTGAAGCTGGCATCGAGCGAACGAGCCTCTTCGGGGGTCTTAGGCTTATTAGGCTCAGTATGATCCTCGAAGTTGTAGTTGGTCAAAAAGTGCAGTTCGAGACGGCCGGTGTAATCCTTAATAGGACTAAAGGCACGCAGTTCTTCTGCGAGCCCCTCTTCAATGAACCATTTGAACGAACTTTTTTGAATCTCGGCGAGATCGGGCAGATCGGCAATGCGCGTAGAACCGGCCCCGAAGGTTCTTACGCGCTCAGACAACTCTAAAGCCATCGGTTACCTCTAAATTATGGCTGTGGATGCACAAAGATTGCAGTTGCGCTAAGGCAAATGCAGGCACAAGGGAGCAACTATACGGATATATCTATTGTATTGTCAACGAAAATGTTGGGAATCATGACGAGCCGTCAAGCCCCCAAATTTTTCTTAAACTTTTCCCAGAAACCCGAATCACCATACCCAAGAGGAGTTTCAAGGATTCAAGAGGCTATAATAAAATCCCCTTAATAAATCTGTGCGGTTATTAACCTTGCCTAAGCTTTCAGATTTAACAATTAGAACGCGACCGATTGCGGCTTCCGGGTGTTTGACCAGGGGAACATTGCAATATTTCCAGGCAAATCGATCTATATAAGCGGACCAAAACGAGCTTTCAATTGCCAGGCATAGCGATTGCGTATACACTAAATATTCCACTCTCCTTGGCCTTCCGCCATCGAGAGTGGTGAAATCGGCATCACCAGTGGTGACAGATCATTTGGGCGTTTTAAAGCGATAAGCAAAACGTTTGATTGCTCCGCAAAAAGAAGATCGCACCACTTACGATACCGATACATATGGGGATGGAGCACTGCTGGTGTGGTGTGCGGTCTTCAAAACCGTTGCGGGGCAGGCCGATCCTGTCCTGGGTGGGTTCGATTCCCACGCATCCCCGACTGATTAAATTATTAGACAATTTAGCGAATTTTTTTGGGCTATCAGAGAAAAAATCTTCGCTAACTTTTGCATGCATCAAAATGATCGAAAGTGGTGCCACCACGGGTGTTACCACTAATTGACACCACCCAAGATGGCACTAAAAACAGACCGATAAAGGCTAATTATTAGCCTCATGACTTCCGTTTTGCCCAGGCCGGGGGGCTTTACAAAGCTTGCAAACTTCTCATAATTAGTAAAGTGTCGGCTTGATTTTCCCCAGTTACTAGAAGGTTGGTCAAAAGTGAGTTCGCAAAATGGATTGAGTGGTGCCATCGACGGTGGTTCAAATAATTGCCACCAGATTTGGTTAGATCAGTTTGCTGGTTATCTTGAAGTAGAACGGAATTACTCTTCACATACAATCAGGGCTTACATGAATGACCTGCGCCAGCTAATCGGCTCAGATCTGCCCAACACCGAAGGGGAAGCAACCCCCATACAAACGAATGTGCCCACCGTAGATATGAGCACCGCCGGTGCTGGCAGCGGCTGGCTGGAAGCAGAGGGCTTGCGTGCCTATATAAGGCAGATTCAAGAACAATATTCCAGACCCACCGTGGCTAGAAAGATCTCAGCCATTCGCAGTTTCTATCGCTACCTGCGCCGCGAACAACTCATCGATGAAGATCCCTCGAAACAAGTGAGAGGTCCCAAGCTGACAAGAAGACTTCCTTCTTGTCTTGACAAAGAAGAAGTAGTTCGCCTGCTCATGACTCCCGATACCAACACCGTGCTTGGTGTCAGAGACAGAGCCCTGATGGAAGTACTCTATGCCACCGGTATGCGCGTCAGTGAGCTTTGCGGGCTCCGGGTGCAAGACTACAATCAGGAAGCCATGGAAATGCGCGTACTCGGTAAAGGCGGCAAAGAAAGAGTAGTGCTCCTGAACCAGAGCGCCCATAACTGGCTGAAGAAATATCTGACCGAGTACTGGTCCAAACTGGCAGAGGGTCGCCACCCTCAGGCCGAGCACCCGCTCTTCGTGAGCCGCCAGGCAACCAGGCTTTCTTCCCGCTCGGTGCACCGCATCGTCATGAAACACGCCCTCAAGGCCGGCATTAATAAGACCATCACGCCTCACACCTTGAGACACACCTTCGCCACCCACCTCCTGGAGGGCGGCGCCGACCTGCGCGTAGTTCAAGACCTGCTCGGTCACACGACCATCAACACCACCCAGATATACACCCATGTCAGCCTGGAAAGACTGAGAAGGGTCTATATGAACACCCATCCGCGCGCTTGATATAACGCAAACATTAAGCAACACTCAAAAGAGGGGGAAACCCCTCTTTTTTGCTTGGATCGCGCCTGTGTCAGGCACAATTCTTACCCACCCTTAACAGCGGCTTTTACCATGAAGCGACGCTAACAGGCACACCTGCACAACTAAGTTATAATGCCGATGAAACGTACTAACTGACATCTTCGAAATCTCTCACGGATATAGAAAACGACCGGCTCAGGCAAAAGTGGCAAAACGCAGATCACAGGCCAGAAAGAAAAATCAGGGCGCGCTCGGTCGCATTTCCGGGCCCTTGAAGAAAATCACCATTTTTGGTGTGGTGGTGGGCTGTCTCGGACTGGGCTACCTGGGTGCTTCCTTCTGGAAACAATTGCAGGATATTCCTGATGTGACCATGGTCGAGCGCTATGAACCCATTGAAGCCATTCAGATCTTCGACGGGCAAGACCACCTGATTTGTACTGTCGAGGGTGACGAAGACAGGCGCGTGGTGCCTCTCAATCAAATTTCCAACCACATGCAGCAGGCCATCCTGGCCGCTGAAGATCACCACTTCTACGAACATAACGGTATCAATTTCTTCAGTATCATTCGTGCCTTCCTGGCCAACATGCAAGCCGGACACGTGGTGGAAGGCGGTTCCACCATCACTCAGCAGTTGGCCAAAAACCTCTTCTTCTCCGACGCCGGTCGTACCGTCGATCGCAAACTGAAGGAAGCTTACGTAGCCTGGGACCTGGAGCGCCGCTATAGCAAAGAGCGCATCCTCAATATGTATTTGAACCAGGTCTACTTCGGCAACAATGCCTACGGTATCGAACGGGCCGCTTCCCGCTACTTCGATAAGACAGCTACCCGCTTGAACATCGCCGAATCAGCCTTTCTAGCCGGTCTGGTCAAGGCACCAAGCGAACTGGGCACAGTCAAAGGCCGCGACCAGGCTATTGCCAGACAGCGAGAAATCATTGCCAAAATGGTGGAATACGGCTACATCACCGACAAACAGGCCAAAGATGCCAAAGCGCAAAAATTGGCTTTCAAAAAGGGCATCAACCCCCTGCAAAAGTACCCGTACTATATAAGTTATGTGCTGGAGGTTTTGCGGGAACGCTTCTCACAGGCAGAGATGCGCCGCCAGGGTCTGAGGGTCTACACCAACCTTGATACCACCGCCCAGGAACTGGCCGAACAAAATCTCAATGAAGGCATCAAGAAAGCACCGAAGGGGGTCACCCAGGGCGCTCTCGTTTCCGTAAGAGTAAACGACGGAGCGATCATTGCCCTGGTGGGCGGTGTAGGCGATTTCTGGAAGAACCAGTTCAACCGGGCCACCAATCCCCACACTGTCGGCTCCTCCTTCAAGCCCTTCGTCTACCTGACGGCCTTTTCCAAAAACGCCTACAACCCTGACAGCATCATCGACGACTCGCCCCTGGTCATCCACCAGCCCTGGGGTCTGCCCGACTATGCACCCAAAAACTTTGACCGCAAATTTTACGGACGCATAACAGTGCGCCGGGCCCTGGCTCTGTCACGCAACGTACCGGCCGTCAAAATCGGTAAGGAAGTGGGCATGGAGAGCGTCATTGAAACAGCCAGACTGGCCGGTCTTACCGCCAAACTTGATCCGAACCTTTCTCTTGCCCTGGGCAGTTCCGCCGCCTCGCCCCTGGAAATGGCCGGTGCCTACTCCACTTTCGCCAGATTCGGCGTCACCATCAAACCCCAGGTGATTCGCAAAATTGAAAACAACCGCGGTCAGGTGATTGAAGTCTTCGAGCCCAAGGTCGACCGAGCCTTCCAGGTTGAACCAATAGCCCGCCTGGTAGACTGCATGCAAGATGTAGTCAGATGGGGTACCGGCACCCAGGCCAAGCTGGCCGACCGTCCCGTGGCCGGCAAAACCGGCACCGCCGATGAAGGCAAAGACATCTGGTTCATCGGCTTCACCCCGGACCTGGTCACAGCCGTCTGGGGCGGTAACGACGAAAATCACTCCATCGAGGGCAAGAACGTCACCGGCGGCGTTGTGATGGCCAAGATCTGGCACAACTACAACGAGGCTTACTATAAAGCCCACCCCACTCCACCCGGCAATTTCATGGTGCCCTCGCCCATAAGTCCCGATGAAACTAAACCAGCCGGTAGCGGTGAACAACTGGCGCGCTCCAGCGAAACGCCGGCAAAAGAAGATACCGCTACCGCCGGCATAAGCGAAACAGGCAGCACCACCGGCAGTACTGAAGGCAGCGGCACAGCGGCCGAGACCGGCAGCAGCACCGATACCACAGCACAAACACCAGGCACGGCCCCCACACCAGGTTCCGATAAGACACCGCCCACCGCTCCTCCCGTTACCACCCCGGCTGAGACACCGCCCACAGCTCCCACACCGGGAGGCGGCAACGAAGGACCACAGGGCAAGTTGCCCCAGGGCGGCGACAGAACCCTAAGCGAAAAATTGCCGGAACCGGCTCCAGCTAGAACCGCCGCCAAACCGGTGCAAAGTAAAAATGCCGAAGGTGTGGTCATGAGACTTTATCCTTACAATCCCGGCCCGCAGTATCTGCCGGCCGAAAAGACTAGATAAGGTCGGGCGCCCTATGCTAATTGCCAGGCGGAACAATGCACCAGCGATCTGGCTGGCCGTGGTGATAAGCGTGCTGCTTGTGCTCTTCATTCAAACCAGAGGCAATAGCCGCCGCAACACCAATTTCTTTTTGAGCGGCGATTCGGAAGCCGTCGGAGCTGAAATTTACTTGAACGGCTCCAGACTTGGCAAAATGAACATCGCCAATAATTCAGGACTATCGGGCGGCATCTTTTCCTGCCATCTCAAAGACGGCACCCACAGCCTGGAAGTACGCAAACCAGGCTTCAAAACCCTTTCGCGCGTGCTGGAATTCAAAGGACAGGACTACCTGGGTGTGATCTTAGAGAGAGACGGCGGCAGTTATTAGCTAATCGCTCCTACCTATGTCTGGAGTGCCTGTGCCCGTATTGTCGGCTTCCGCAGAGCCGGAGATTTGCAACTCCGGATCAAGATTCGTACAAACAAACTTTCTGGCACTCTCGATATCGAAAACGAGGAAAAACTTTCCATCCCCGGAAAAACAGTCGAAGTAGTTGATAATGCCCTGTTTTTGCAACTGCAAGTAGAGCCTACTTTCATCGGCATAGCGGTGCGCCAGTTCACCAGGAGCTAACTCTCCGGGAGCCTCTTTGCTATGTTTAACAAGAACCGACATACCATCGGATAGTCGCTCAGCAAGGAAAAACATACAAGCACCACAGGTGGCCTCTAAATTTAGCCATCTGTACCGGCTATACCAATCGCAACCAATCTCATTCACAACTTACTCCCAAGTGTTCGACCGAACCAGGATCGGAGCGCAACTGAGGCACCACACCAGAAGTATACTAAATACCACAAATGCACGGCGGCGGTCCCAAAGAAAACCATCTTAGAACCGCTCCGCCGTCACCTCTATCAAGACTCAAACTAGGCTAAGAAGGCTCTCTCAAATTCACCTCTATCGATACCTCCGCTCTGGTTTGTATCAAGGGAACTCAGCACACGAGGAGTAATCAATTCCTTCACTATATCCATCATAGATTCTCCCTGTTGGTACTTTTGCCAACCTAGATTGTAGGCAATTGAAGCCTGCTCCTGATTGAAACCAAAGCCCCCCGCCACCTTCAGCCACTCTTGCTTATCTATAATGTCGTTACCGTTGGTATTGGTGCTGATGAGAAAGTCATGGGCCGATTTCGTAATCTCGGTCTGACTGAGAACATCCCGGGCCGGCTGCCCATTCTTTTCACGGTTGAGGCTATCGAACTCAGACTGAGATCCTTCCAGACCACTGATAGAAGTGGGCTTAGCCGTCCACAGATCGAACTCTCTGCGATCTATGCCGCCGGAGCGGTTAATATCGGCCGCGCTCATCACCTGGGGCGTAATCAGCTCACGCACGACATCCTGTGCCGATTCTCCCTGTTGGTATTTTTGCCAACCCAGATCGTAAACATTTGAAGCCTGCTCCTGATTGAAGCCGAAAACCGAGGCGACATTCATCCATTCTTTCTTGTCCAGCATGTCATTACCATTGCTATTAGCCTGCACCAGAAGTTTATAGGCACCTTCCGTCACCTCCTCACTGGTCAGAACATCGCGGCCTGAATTCTTATTCTTAGTAATATTGAGATCGTCGAACAAGGATTCGGAGCCGCCGGAACTTGCACCGTGGTTAGGAACGGACCGCTTCGAGGCATCACCATACAAATCCTGCGTACCAAAGGAGAGTGACTGCCCATCACCTGAGACTTGCAGATTCTTGTCGAAAGAGCGCGCCCCCATGAGGTTTCCGTTGATACTGAAATACTCATCGTGCAGACTGGAGAGCGTGTCTTGACGCTTAGCGGACTGGTCATGGTTTTCTAGTTTTTCGTGATTCATTGACTTATGCTCCAATAGGCGCATTTGGCAAGCGCCCAAAAACGACAGATTGCTCTAAACGCAACCCTCGGCAAAGTGGAAAATTTTGCAAACGTCCGGCAATTCACCAGATTGACGGGAATTCTAAGAGCCTTATGTGACGTTAACGTGGCGACCACCAGGGGCGATTGAAACTGGCAAAATTAGACCCGGGCACCACCTGGGACTCAATGCACTGATACTTCGCTTTACTCAGGATGGCCTGAGAAATTATGGCGAATTTCTTGCATGACTCATCAGCCAAAAATACAAAGGCAATGCTCAACAAAGCACATCACCCATGCCCAAATACAAAAGCAAGGCAGGGCGGTAAATCTAACCAATGCCACCACAAGGCGTCAAAACGACCTCGAAAAAGATGATTCAAAATTAGGTCAATATTAGCGCCTTATTAATAACACTTGATATCTTCAAGAGCTTCTACATAGTAAGCTTGATGCAATTTCGCCATCTGAAGAAAAGTCCCCTCGAGGTTTAACATGCAGACCACTTTCGTGCCGAACCAGACGAGCAGCCCCGTCAGTGCTGAAAGAGCCGCAGACTGGAAGCCGTCAGACGTGGAAAGCGATCTCGAGAAAGGGCAACCTTACGGCAAAACCTACACCAAAAACATGTGGTATTACGCCCTCCCTTCCAACAAACTCAAGAAGGGTGAAATCGAAAGCAAAGTAATGCTGGGCGAACCCATCGTCATCGGACGCGACAATGAGGGCAAACTCTTTGCCCTGAGAGATATCTGCCCGCACCAGGCCGTCCCCCTTTCCGCCGGTCCCTTTGACGGCAAAGAACTGATGTGTCCTTTCCACGGCTGGAAGTTTGATACCTCCGGCACCTGTACGGAAGTTCCATCCCTGTGCTCGGACCAAAAAATGAACCTGTGCAAGATTCGCACTGCCAACTACCCGGTCAAGGAAGTACTGGACAGTATCTGGGTCTATTTCGGCGATACCGTCAATGAGGCGGACCTGCCGGAAGTACCTTACGCACCCGGTCTTGATGGATTGAAGTATCGCAAGAACACCGTCACCCTGCAGTTGCCTACCCATATAGATTATGCCGTGGCGGCCCTCATAGACACGGCCCACGTGCCCTATGTGCATAAGTCGTGGTGGTGGCGTTCCGCCAAATCGGTGAAAGAGAAAACCAAAACCTATGTTCCTTCCGGCACAGGCTGGACTATGGTCAAACACCAGCCGTCCAAGCATTCCTTAGCCTTCAAACTGATAGGCAAGTATCTGGAAACCGAGATTAGCTTCCGCCTGCCGGGATGCCGCCGCGAATACCTGACCTTCAACGGCACCACCTTCCTGGCCGGTATCACCACCCTCACCCCCGTGGATGAAACCCATACTGAGCTGAATCACACTACTTACTGGACCCTGCCCATTCCCAAAATTGTGGCCAATCCTGTGCTCGACTACTTTGTCACCACTTTCCTCAAGCAGGATCAGACCCTGGCCCTCATGCAGGAAAACATCATCAACAAATACAAGCCGCGTCTGATTATGACCATCAAGGATGCCGGCACACCGGGGCACTGGTACTTCTTGCTCAAGAAGGAATGGAACGCTGCCACAAGCGAGAAGCGCCCCTTCGTCAACCCGATCAAAGAAACCAAGTTGCGCTGGAAGACATAAGCTGCACTGGTACCGGCAATAAACTAAGCCTTGAGGCATCAGCCTTAAGCGCATTTAAGCTTCGTGTCCGGAGCAGTCGTGATCTCACCATAGCCTAATAGGCTCTACTTAAAGATAATCTTGACAACTGACAAGGTCAACACCCCCTAATAAAACCTTTGAGGCACGAGCATGTTCGAACAGAGCGAGCGTCAGGTCAAGACTCTTGGCACACCGGTGAACGCCGGCGATTTGAGTGCCGACATTTACAGTCCTTCCGAAAATCGGTCCTGGCAGTTTCTTAAAACCCAGGCTGAAGCACCCGAAAAGCCTGAAGCCAAAGAACAACGAGACATTTTGCAGGGGCTCCTCTCTCTGCCGAAGGACAAACTGAGCGCCGGACTGAGCATAACAGCGGACGCCGCCAGAGAGTTTGCCGACTCCCCCGATAAAAAAGCAGCCCTGGAAAAGACGACACCAAAATTTCAGGCCGGCATGGAACAGTCGGACAAAGACTTCGGCAAAGCCATGGGCGATAACTGGTCGACTCTCCTTAGCGCCCGCCGAGAAGTGACCACCGTACAATCGCTCTCCATGCGTGAGAATATGGACGCTGCCGCCAAGGCCAAAGAAATTCCGGAAGACAAAAGGCGCAGTGTGATGGGCATGTCGGCCCTGCTTCTCGATGACGCCGTGCCCAGAGAAACCAAAGAACATCTGCGCGGTGCCCTGAAAGACTATCCGGGCATGCTGCAGTCAGTGGACAATTTGCTCAAATTGAAAGAACGGGGCGAAAAGGCCCAGGAAGCCATGGAAGCGGCACAGAAACCGCTCTTAGACGCAGCCATGAGCCAGGCCGCCACTCGTTTTGTTTATGCTAAAGCGCTGGAACAGGGCAAAGATATCGGCAGCAGCCTGAGAGTCAAGCAAGAAGGCGAAGAGATATGGCAGAGAGCGCTCTCTAAGATTACCGGTGCCCCCATGCCGGAAGTAAAACCAGCCCTCAAGGTCTGATCGAAATCATCCAGTAAAAACAAGGCCACAGCGGCATGGTGTGGGAATCCTACGAAGCGCAGATAAAATTCCTGGCGACGATCGGGGATTTCGTGTTAGCTTAATTGAAGCAATGCTATTGTCTCGATCCCCTAGCAGACTTCCGGCAACGCCTCGAAAAAAAGACGACAACCAGCTACCGCATACATAGATCAATCCGAGCAGAATCTATGTTTTCCAAGGAAGCACGAGCAAACCGCTCTCATGTGCTCCATTTCCGCTCGGGAGAATTTCTAATATGGCTAACGAAGTGGCAACCGCCGGTGATAAACAACCGGTACAAGGTGACGACAATACAGCCTCAGATGCAAAAGCAAAATTAACTGCAGAAGCCAATCTGGCCTCTCCCAAACCGGTGAGCAGTGCGCAATCTTGTCAGGGTCACGAAGGCATGTGTCATCCAGGCAAGGGTGACAATGCCGTTATCTCGAACGATCAGATAATCAACTTCAGTCCGCCTGAAAAACTGGTGCATGATACCGCCGGTATCAAGATAAAAGAAGAAGATCCCGGCAAGCTGGAAGCTAATGCCATCAAGAACACCAAAGATCTCTTTCTGAACCCCGCCACCAGCCAGGAAGACCGCGTGAGAGCAGCCCAGGCCCTGGTCAGAAACGGCATCAACGAGGTGCAAGGTACAGACGGCAAAACCTATCAACTGAACTCCGTCAAAGAAGGAGAGCGGGAGCAGATTTCGGTAACTACTCTCAAGGCCGGAGAGGCTCCTTCCGTAGAACTGAAAGGAGCCCTGAACGCACAAGGTGAGGTGCTCGAGGTTGGTGGTGCCGAGCAGCCAAAAAAGTCCGAGACTGAAGCGCCGCCGGTTAAACCCCAGGAAGAAATTCCTCCCTATAGCGGCAAAGCCATTTTCAATCCGGCTCTGTCCAACGAAGAGAAATTACTGGAAGCAGACCGCATGTTCAAAAGCGGCGAGAAACGCTTCCTTGGACCGGACGGCAAGGCTTACGAAACCTCGGAAACCCAGGTCGGTGACCGGAAAGTAATATCCATTTTCACAAAAGACGAAAACGGAGCGGCTCGTCCGCTTCTGCGCGGGATTATCGACAAAAGCGGCGCCATGGCAATCAGCAAGACGACCGCTTCAAAGCCGTAGACTACGAAAGCGATTACGCCAAGAAACACGGCAATGAAACTGCCCTCTTAAATCGGGAAGCGGAATTGAAGAGACGGCAAGAGGCGGAAAAGAGACGGCAAGAGGAAGAAGCGGAAAAGCAGAAGCAAGAAGCCCAGCGCAAAGAGCAGGAAGAGGCCGCTAAACTCAAGCAGCAACAAGAGGAAGCAGAAAGAAAGAGAAAAGAAGAGGAAGAACGCAACAAGAAGCCTGCCACCGCAGAAGAGCAATTGCTCAAAACTGCCGATGAAAAGTTCAAGTCGGAAACCGACAAGAGCGAATTCAAAAATGATATGGATGATTTCCAGAACCGCGCCAGAGCAAGAAACTTACCGCAACAGGAAATCGACAAAACCTATGGACAGGTAAATCGGCTCTTGCAGGAAGGTAGCGCCGCCGTGCCGGAAGAGCACAGACAGCTTGCCGCCAAGACCCTGATGCACCAGTTGGGCCGTACCGAATATAACCGACCAGGGCTACCACAATACTTGCAATGTCACAACTCTAGCCGAGCGAACCCTCACCAGACAGCCGTCTATGGCCGCCGAGATAGTAGCCACCAGTGCCATCAAAGGCTCATGGACAGCCAGAGACGGTAAAGAGATCAAATTCAAGGCGCAAGATCTCGTGCCCGGCAGCGAAGAAAAATTTCAACACCGCATCAGTGACGGCTCCCGTACCTATGCCACTCAGTTGCTTAATCTGGCCATGGTCAATGACAGCCTGCAGCGGAAAATGCCGCCGCAATATTATGGCTACGGCAGCCCCTCAGCCACAAACAAAACCGGCGAAACCGTCACTTACGCCGACGGCTCGCCGGTAGGAGACGGAGGCTATCACGGCATTTCCCTTTCGGAAATCTCAGCCATCGGCAAGCGCCTTACCGGCGAAACCGACTATATTATCGAATCAAATGAGTTCGCGCCCCGGCTCAATCTGGGCAACAATGACGGTCTCATTCCCGTCGCTACGAAGGAGGAGTTGGGCGAAACCCTCAAGCGTATGAAAGCCGAAAACAGGCTGCCGGCCATTGTAATGGTCGACAGCAACGACAAGTTGTTCGAAGGTTCCGGTCTGGCAGCCAACCAGGACAAATGGCACGTGGTCTCGGTGACAGACTTCGATGAAAGCAGCCAGCAAGCCGCTATCTCCAATCAGTGGGGACCTTCTTTCGACATCAAAGCCGATATAAAAGACCTTTATCGCAGCACCAGAGACAACCTTTAGATTTAGGGCTGGTCTTATTTGCCCCTGGAATTTCTAAGTATCCCCATCAGCGGCTCTTTTAGCTCCGCATTATTTTGCATTTCTTCCTCGCAGATTTGCATGACTCTCTTGTGCTGATAGCAGTTGGAAGTAAGGGACCATTCAGCGGCTCCGGCAATGATAATCTGAGATAACTCCACGTCTTTCTTACGTAGCCAGGGCAATACCGACATAATTTTTTCCAGATAGCGGCGGTCGCCGGAAGCCATGAAGCAACCCCAGAGCATGTCCAGATGGCTGGGAGAATCTATCTTTAGCTTATCGAGCTTATCAGGGGCAAGGGAAAGAGAGCCGAGTTCTCTCAAAAGAATGTTGTCACCGCCGGTTATCTTGCCGGCCAGATCTATTGCTTTTTCATTCCCCGACCACTTGAGGGCCACAGGCAAGATCAGTTCACGATGCTCAGGCGAGAGACACCTTAATTCCTCCACCCAGGCGGCAATTTTATCGGCATTCTGAGCGAACACGGAAGCGAGGAAAGCACAAGCCGGCGGACTGCTGCCGAGACTATCAAAGGTGCCATCCGCCTCCATACGCTTGACGGCACTGACAAGCAAAGCAGGCTCAGGAAACAAATAGTAGTAAGTCTGCCAGATCTGTAAGTCGTAACTGGTTTTGATTTCTTTTACCGGCGCGGTAGGTTCATGGGTGGCACTGCCGGAGGTGCTGTAATGACGGCGTGCAGCGTTGGAACCAGGCTTGGGAGCCTCCACCACGGTCACCGCAGGCGGTACCTGAAACTTCTCAGCCTCATAGGGCATGGTGCAATATTCCACATATTCGAAAACCCGTTTGCCACGCGGTGCGTTGACGGTAAGCTTGAGCGGCAAACCGCTTTCGAGCACCATCAAGTCAAACTGCACCGGTCCGGCTACAAAGTTATAAATTGAAGTCTTCTTGCCATCAACCAGTGGACCCTCCACCGGTTTCACGCCTCTCGTCTTAAAGAAGTCTACTTCCTGTCCAAATTCCAGTGCGGCAGACTCTTTCTGGCGGCTGGAAATGATGGGCAGATGCAGCTTTGAATCGGAATCTTGATCGAGCATATGTTCAGCCTTGCCGGCCTCCACATCAACAGCCCAGACATGGGGGCAATCGATGACCAAAATCCTTTGCCTGCTACCTGTGAGAGCCTCTTCCAGACGCCCCTGAGTAGACCCGGCCCGGTAGATAGTGCGAATGCTGCCGGTCTGCACATCTTGATCGGATAGGCAGCGCACCACCATTTTCTGCATGGTCTCGAACTTGGCGGCGCCAAGAGCCGGGCTGAATCCAAGAACGGAACACAGGTATAAGGTTAGGGTCAAGAGCACCTGAAGTTTCGACTTGTACAACTGACCTCCTCTCAAAAGGCTAAAGACCCTGAGCAATTCAGCTAAGCTCGATTATTACCGGCTCCGACTCCATGGCCGTAAGTAAAATGGTGCTGGCACTTTCTCCGTCTTCCGGTACGCCGGCCACTCCCAGTTTGATCTTATGGACGGCACCGGCCCTGGCAGCGACCGCAGGGCGAAATTCCACCAGGGCGGCAGCCAGACTTTTCATGAGACTCCCGGCGGAAGCCCGGCTGGCTTCGGGCAAAATGACAGCCAGACCGTTTCGACCATAGTGACAGAGGTAATCGCTGCGCTTTAAATGAGAAATTATTACCTGCAAGCGCGTCAGTAAAGGTCCTCCCTCTCTGGCGATATCAAAGACAGCCTGATTACCCTCGCGCTCATGGCGCATGAGCAGTACGGCAAAGGGCCTTTCGTAAACCTCGTGGCGCTGCAGTTCCTTATTGAGAAACATCTGAAAGGCAGGATAGGAGAGCAGTCCAGTTTGTGCATTGTAGATCTGCCGTTTCAAAGCTTCCACGGTGCGGGCTTCACCAGAGCCGCTTTCAGGCTCGCCCTTCTTAGGCAGCGTTGCCGAAGACCCGGGCTTCTCTGCCGGCGTTGAGACTATGGCTGAGGCAAATGAGGCTGCCGTCGGGCTGGAAGCAAGGAGACAACGCTGGGCCAGACCGCAGCGCAGAACGTTATAAATAACCGGCACCCATTTTTCTTTGTCGATGGCAAGGGACTGCACTATTTCGGCGATGGTGTTCTTACCGTCCATCAGTCGCCCCATTTGAAACTGCAAGGCCGTATCAACGGGAATGGCATCGGCCGTGGCTCTTAAATAGTCTTCGGCGGTCATAGGCACTATCTGTAACACCGTCTTTTGGTCCACGCCAATCTGCAGGAGATGACGCTCGTAGACCTCTATGGCGCTAATCTGGGGAACATTCTGCACCGTGCCCTGTGCAGCGGTCTTCGGAGCCGGCACAGCCTGAACCTTGGGATTCGCAGAGGGCAGAGCCTCGCGCCTGTTTTGCGTGGAAGAAAAGGCGTAGGTGTTGTGGTTTTCCGGCGAAAGGTCTTCATCGGCGAAGGCGCACAAGAGCATATTGTGCAAAAGGGAAGTATCGTAGGTCTCGTAGACCCACTTCAGTTCGCGGCTCTTGCCGTCTTCACAGTAAAGCGCCCACTTGGGTACGTTATCCGGGCTGCCGGAATATGATGCCAGAAGGAAATAGCCGCAGGGCGGCTCCCCTACAATCCAGGGCAGTTGCACCGTCTGGTTGAAATACTGCTGGCTTTCTTGCTGTAACTTCTCGATATCGGCCAGCGCCGGTATGCGAGAGAGAAACTCCATGCGCCGATAGGGATTCTGGGTTGCCAGTTTACTGTTTAAGGTCATAATTGGGAGAACCGCTATACTCTTAAATAAGACAGACTAGATTATATAGACTAAAATGATCGCCATGTTTGAATTAGATGCCCTGCTAGTAGAAGCCAAGCCAAAAGCCGACAAGGTACTGGCTGATGTCTGCCAATTTGTCCTGCAATCCTTTGACAAATTCGACTTGAACAAAGACGGCTTCCTCAGCCGGGAAGAAATTGAAATTGCCCTGCGGGCGCCGGAGCGAACCGTGAAGCAAGCGGCGTTCCTGCAATTTCTCCTGGTGCGCATGAACGAAATCGCTGCCGCTGTCGACGACGATCCCAATAGCGAAGAGGCTGCCGAAAGCGGGATCTCAAGCCTGGATCTGCGCACCTATTTCGCCCACTTGCTGGAAAAGCAAGATTGAGATTAACGACAATTTAGGTGCCCCGGGGGTGAGCCATGACTCATGGGTGAACCGGTAACCTTTGTATTAGGTTATAGTGACCTACCTTGAAGTTTGGATCATGAGCTATCGGACCAAAAGCTAAAGGTGCAGCCGTATGTCCAACTGGACGGGACTTCTGGGCTTCGTGCTGATCATCGGCACGGCTTTCCTCATGTCCAACAACAGAAAAGCCATCAATTATCGCCTGGTTCTATCTGGCCTGCTCTTGCAGTTGTTGCTGGCTATCTTCGTTCTGAAGGTAGAATTCGGACAGAGCCTCTTTCGCTCCGTGGGCGATTTCATTACTGAGCTGCTGCACTTTAGCGACCGTGGTGCGGGCATGGTCTTTGGCCCCCTGGTGAAAAATCCCGAGAAACTGGTGGAGTTGTTCGGACCGGGCGCCGACTTTATATTTGCCTTTCGGGTGGTACCCACCATTATTTTTGTCTCCAGCCTGGTCAGTATTTCTTACTACCTGGGTCTGATGCAGAAAGTAGTACAAATCGTAGCCCGCGTGGTTTCCTTCATCATGGGCGCAAGCGGCGCGGAAGCTCTTTCCAACGCCGCCTCGGTCTTCGTGGGTCAGGTGGAGGCCCAGCTCCTCATCAAACCCTATGTGCCCACCATGACCAGATCGGAACTGCTGGCTTCCATGGCCGGCAGCATGGCTTGCGTAGCAGGGGGAGTGCTGGCTGTCTACATAGGCATAGGCATCAAAGCCTCTTACTTGCTGACTGCCAGCATTATGGCCGCGCCAGGTGCCCTGGTGATAGCCAAAATAGTTTTCCCGGAAACGGAAGAATCTACCACCCGCGGCAAAGTCACAATCGCAGTGGAGCGCAACCAGGCCAATATTATCGATGCCGCCGCCCATGGTGCCTCAGACGGCATGCGCATCGGTCTGAATGTACTGGCTATGCTCATTGCTTTTATTGCCCTGATTGCACTTTGTGACAGCGCCCTCGGTTTCATCGGCGCCAATTTATACAAGCTTGGACTGAGGCTGGATACTCTCGGTCTTGATCTCTCGCACCTGGCCATGAAAGACATTTTCGGCGCCGTTTTTGCCCCCATCGCCTTTGTGCTGGGCGTGCCCTGGGTCGACGCCCACGAGGTGGGAAAACTTATGGGCGAGAAACTTGTAATCAATGAGTTCGTAGCCTATACAGACCTTTCCGCCATACTAAAAAGCCCCACTCGCACCCTTTCAGCCCAGGCCGAGACAATCGCTACTTTTGCCCTCTGCGGCTTTGCCAATTTCAGTTCCATCGCCATTCAGATTGGCGGCATCGGCGAAATTGCACCCACAAGGAGGGAAGACCTGGCCCGCCTGGGCGTCAAGGCCCTTATTTGCGGCACCATGGCCAGTTACCTTTCAGCTTGCCTGGCCGGCATTCTCACCCAAATTTGAGTTAGAAAACTGGAGACCACCCTTGTCAAATCAAACTGGTAATACCATCTTGAAGGGTCTATTCATCTGGGTACCAATCGCCCTGATGGGACTCTATAGCCTCACCACCATTGCCGTAAATCGCGGCGAGAAGGTAAATGCCGTCTGGCTAATTTTAGCGGCCATATGCACCTTCGCTACGGCTTATCGCTTTTACAGTAAGTTTATTGCCGAAAAAATCTTCGCCTTAAGCGATCAAGCACAGACACCATCTGAAAAAATCGATGACGGCAAGGACTACGTGCCCACCCACAAGTGGGTCTTGTTCGGGCACCACTTTGCCGCCATTGCCGGCGCCGGTCCCCTGGTGGGTCCGATTCTGGCAGCGCAGTTCGGCTTTTTGCCGGGCACCCTCTGGATCATCATCGGAGTGGTTCTAGCCGGTGCCGTGCAAGACTTTGTCATTCTCTGCGCCTCCATGCGTAGAGGCGGCAGATCGCTTGGGCAGATGGCCCGTGACGAGATAAGCCCTCTGGCCGGTATTGTCGCTCTCGTGGCCATCTTGCTCATCATGATGATCCTCATGGCCGTACTGGCTCTGGTTATTGTGAAAGCTCTGCAAGCCAGCCCCTGGGGCACTTTCACTCTGCTAGCCACGGTGCCCATCGCCATGCTGGTGGGCATCTATATGAAGATGATCCGCCCCCACAAGGTGATGGAAGGTTCCATCATTGGAGTCATCCTCACCATTCTTGCGGTGGTGGCAGGCAAATGGGTAGGACAAGATGCCGTACTCGCTCCCATCTTCACCCTCACAGGCACACAGCTGGCTCTTGCCGTCATGATCTACGGCTTCATTGCTTCCGTACTGCCGGTGTGGATCTTGCTGGCACCTCGCGATTACCTTTCCGCCTTCTTGAAGATTGGAATAATCGGACTTCTGGCCATGGGCATCGTCTTCCTCCGCCCTGACCTGGAAATGCCTGCCCTGACGGTCTTCGTCAATGGCAAAGGTCCGCTCTTCACCGGCAGTATCTTTCCCTTCTGTTTTATCACCATCGCCTGTGGTGCCATAAGCGGCTTCCATGCCCTGGTATCTTCCGGTACCACACCCAAGATGATTTGGCGGGAAACCCATGCCCGTCCCATCGGTTACGCCAGTATGCTTTGCGAAGCAGCCGTGGCTATCATGGCCATTATTTCCGCTTCCGTACTTTCACCGGGTACCTATTTTGCCATCAACAGCCCCAAGGGCGTGGTGGGAGCCGATCATGTGCAGGCAGCAGCCATGATCAGTTCCTGGGGCTACGGCGTCACCGAAGCCGACATGACCACTCTCGCCAAAGACGTTGGTGAAGAGAGCCTCTGGGGGCGCACCGGCGGCGGCCCCACCCTGGCTGTCGGCATGGCTCATATCTTCTCCAAAGTGCTGGCCTCTGTGCCCATTCCCGGTCTCTCCGATGCCACCATTTCCTTCTGGTACCATTTCGCCATCATGTTCGAGGCGCTCTTCATCCTCACCTGCCTGGACGCCGGCACCAGGGTGGGACGCTTCCTTCTGCAGGACTTCCTTGGTCTGGTATATAAGCCCCTGGGCCGCACCGACTGGTACCCGGCCGTGGTCTTTTCTTCACTACTGGTGGTGGCAGGCTGGGGCTATTTTCTCTATCAAGGCGTCATCGACCCTCTGGGCGGCATCAATAGCCTCTGGCCGCTCTTCGGCATCTCCAACCAGCTTCTGGCCGTAGTAGCCTTGTGCGTAGCCACTTCCTGCATCATCTCAATGGGCAAGAAACGCTATGCCTGGGTGACGCTCACGCCGCTGGTCTGGCTTCTCACCGTCACCTTGAGTGCGGGCTACCTGAAACTCTTTGCCGCCGATCCCAAACTTGGCTTTCTGGCCCATGCCAAAATGCTGACGGATAAACTGGCCACAGGCAATCTGCCCCAGGCGGAAGCCCAGGCCACACCGGTGCTTGTCTTCAACGACTATCTGGATGCGGCCCTTGGTGGACTCTTCATCACCCTGGTTATGATCATTCTCTTCGAGTCGGTGCGCTCCTGGCTGCGCCCTCACCCTCCGAACAACAGCAACAACACCGGCACTGCTTGCGAGCAAGAAAGCGAGAGCAAAGGCAACGAACAATCAGTAGGCTCAAACCTGGAGAGTTTCAATGCCCCCATGCGTTGCTGCTGACCGCCGACCAAAGACCAATTCAACGGCCCTCAAGGGGGTCCCGCCTCTGCTTGCCCTGGTTCTGCTCCTTTGTGAAACTACTTGCTGCCTACCGGCGCCGGCCCAGCACCAGAAGGGCAGCAGAGCTTCAGCGGCTTCATCCCGGCAGCCAAGCTCCCCGAACCAAGCCAAATCGGCTTCGCCCCGGCAGACAAGCCCACCGAACCAAGCCAAATCGGCAACACCCGCCAGGGTCAACAGCCAGGAAACAAGGCTCAAGGTCTGGAAACTCAAACAAACCGGCGACATACTGGGGGAGCGTTATATCTATGTTTGCAAGGAAGGTTTCAAGATCTTCTACCCCAAGGCGCACTACGCCATAACCTCCGGTCCCCCCGACTGGAAAGTGACCTTCTATAACGTGGATAGAAAATCAATTTACTCAACCACCATGGATGGCTGGCAAAAGAGCCTCAATATCCGCTCCAAAGCAGCTGCTCAGATTTTCTTCCCGGACAAATTCGAATTGAAGCCCGGTAAGCCGAAGCTCGTGGCTGGAGAAATCGCCGACTGCCTGCTATTCAAAAGCAAGCAAAAGGTTGATCTAGACTCCATCTACATGAGTGAGTTCTATCTTTCCAACCGCATTGAAGTACCAATTGAGATGCAGAAGTTTTTTGCCTACTCATGGGGGAAAGACGTTTCAAGAAGGCAGCCGCTCAGGATTGTGCTTATCTTGGGAAACGGCTACCGATCTACGAAAATAGACACTGAAAAGGTGGAGCGCGAACTTTTGCCGGCTGATTTCTTCCAGCCTCCTCAAAATTACAAGCCCGCCAAAAACGCGGACGAGGTGATTCTGGGCACCGGCCTTATCAATGACATTGTTGACGATCTAGGCAAACAACTGGGCACTGGTCGATAATAAAATGGTCGATAAAGAACTGGTCAATAAAGAACTGGTCAATAGAGAACTGGTCAATAAAAAAAATGCTAGGCCGGTCTTAACCCTTTGCGGGACTAGGAATAGGTAACCCCTGTGCAAAACTCCAGAACCTCAGCAAGCTTGCTCGGCACAAAGGCGATAGTTGCCCTGGTCTTGCTTCTCTTCAGTTGCCAGTTTGCGGCGCCGGCCCGCGGCGGCAATCCGGTCAAAACCCAGGACTTAAAAAACAAGGTGGCAGCACCAAAGGCGGCGACACCAAAGGCAGCGACACCAAAAGCAGCGGCAGCAAAAGCAGCACTACCAAAGGTACCAAAGCCAGGGATACCTTTGGTACCTTTGGTACCTTTGAGCCCCGGGGCAGCCACCATTTCGGTATGGAAACTAACCCAGAAAGGAGACTTCATGGGTGACCGCATTTTGTATATTTGCAAGGACGGCTATAAAGCAGAGTACACAAAGGCTAATTACGTGATACTTATGGCTCAGCCAAAGTGGGATGTAACTTTCTACAACAAGACCCGCAAAACCATATTCACTAATACCATAGAAAAATCCAAGCAAAACTTCGGACTGCGCTCCCGTATTGCCAAAGAGTCTTTCTTTCCGGATAACTACAAAATGGTACCGGGGAAAGGCGAAGTTGTGGCCGGGCACAAAACCGACTGCATAATGTGCATCGGTCAAAATAGCAAAGAGCACTACGGAAAGACCGATGTGGTCAGGTCGGCTTACTACATGTCCAATGAAATTCCCATGGCGCCGCAGGTAACAGACTACTTCGGTCAAACCTGGAGTAACGAACTTTGCCGGAGACAGTCCCTGCGCATCCTTGGCTGGACCGGCGCCGGAGTCAAAAAAACCAAAATCGAAACTGTCAAGCTGGAAAAAGTCACCGTCCCTGGTGACTTTTTCAAAGCCCCCGAAGGCTACACAAAGGTAAAAAGCGAAGACAACGTCATGCTCGGCAATGATCTCATAAACGACATCGTGGACGACCTCGGAAAGCAATTCGGCAGCAACAAATAGACCGCAAGCGACTCACTTGATTCCCATATCTCGCGCCAGGGAACCCGACATGCCGGCAGCGGCCGCTTCGTCCCGGCGGGCCAGATCGGCACGTCCCATTTTCTTATAGACCTTCGCCCGCTCCGCCAGAGGCATAGGCCAATCGGGTCGGGCTTTGACAAGACGAGTGAGAGTAATGATGGCTGCGTCAAAATCGCCCTTGTCGGCCAGGGCCTGACCATAATTGATGGAGTACATGTAATTGGCCGGTTCAAGTTTCATGGCCGTTTCGATGGCCTTAATCTCACCGGCACTGTCACCAAGGCGCTTACGACATTGAGAGATACGGTACCAGGCGAAGGAGGCTTTCTTTCTCGGCCCCAGGGCAATCACCCGGTTGAAGTCTTCAATAGCCTTGAGCCACTGAGATGAGGCTTCAAAACAATGCGCCCTCGCTACCAGATGATCGCTGTCGGGGAAGTTCTTAATCAGGCAGTTGAAATCTTGCACGGCCCCTTCATACTTGCCCAGTTCAAAACGGCTGGTGGCGCGGGATAGCAGTTCATACTCCCGCGGTTCCCGATAGAGGTCGAGCCGGTCCAACTGTTCAAGGGCTTGTTCGTAACGCCTCTGTTTGAAATAGATGCGCCCTTTCAGGGAGGCCAAGCGCTGGCGGATCCCTTCCGGAAGTGGTTCTTTCAGACTCTCCAAATGCTTGAGAGCGGCTCCGTCTTTACCACGAGAGGTCATAGCCGAAGCTTCAAACAAAATCTTCTCCTCCGGGCTGGACATATATGCCTTCACCAACCCGGCGAAATATGCCTGCTTGCTTTTGTCTTGCATTCTTTCGGACGTTTCCAGGCAAAGATCGAGCAATCCCACACTGCGCGGATACTTCTCCTGAGAGCGACTGAGAAACTCCATTTTCTTCTTGAGCCCGCCATAATTCTCCACGAGACCGGCTGCCTTCATCAGCACGTTTTCCCTGGCTTTTATGTCTAAAAGCTGAAATAGCAAAGCCGTAGCTTCCGGATCGTATCCGCACTTATGCAGGTTTTCCGCCATCTCCATATGAGAGAAGCCGAAGGGATCAGTCAAGCCGGCTGCCTTGTAATAGGCTTTAGCGCAGGCTTCCCGTTTACCGAGCTGAAAGTATGTCTTTGCCAGCCGCAACAAGCAGTTCTGCATCTCTGCTTTGTCTGCGCCGGCGGTGCCGTATTTTGCCAGACTCAGTTCGTACTCCCTGGCAGCTTTTTCGTATTGTTTGAGACCTGCATAACAATTACCCGATTGAAAGTGCAAGGCAGCCGAACCAGACAGTGACTTATCCAATACCAGCGCCTCATTCAAGTCTTTCAAAGACTCGCTCCAGCGGGAGCAGTCTGCCAGAGCAAGACCCCGTTGCACATGAAGCTCAGGCGAGTGTGGATACTTAAGCACCAGCGCGTCTATCAATTGAAAATATTGTTTGTCAAAGGGATTGTTTAACCGAATCAGCTCAGCCTGAGACAATTTGGCAAGCTCGCTGCGGCTTGGTGCAGGCTCAGCCCGACCTGGTGCAGGCTCAGGCGAAGCCAGAACTACCGGTAAAGAGCCTGATGCCGCCAGACTGACGGAACAACACAAGAAAGTCTTGAGCCAACCTTCTGGTAAGCCTATCCTTTTAAGAAGTCTCCGTGTGAGCCTGCTCATGGACTAATTATGACACCTTTGCTCAACTGGTCAGGGAAAACTCGCCTGTACCAAGACTTTCAGATTTTGGAAACCAGTAACTTTACAAAGCATTGACCTGAGCTACAGTTTCAACATAATAGAAAAGCGTCCAATCAACAAATCAACCTTTTATCTCAGAAGCGTGAACACCATGACTGAAGTCCTTGCCATCGTTAAACAAATCATGGTTGTACCAGCCCAGACCGGCTTTTGCTACGGCGAGCAGGTCATAGAAAACGGGAGCGCTTAGGATAGAAAACATCCTGAACTGATTGCGGCTCCCACTTACGGGAGCCTTTTTTATGCTCATTGGCCTGAGGCCCATGAGACGGCTACTGCTATGCCCGTAAGACAGTCGCAAAACTCAAAACGAAGAAACGCAGATACCAAAAATAGAAAGGAAGGAAGACCATGTTCGCCGTTCACACAGAAGACTTGAGAAAAGAATTTAGCCTCAAGAAGGGACTCTTCGAGCGCCGCACAGCGGTAGCCGTAGACAACATCTCTTTGACGGTGAAAGAGGGTCAGGCTGTGGCCTTTATCGGTCCTAACGGCGCCGGCAAATCCACCACTATCAAGATGCTTACCGGCATACTCAAACCAAGCTCCGGAAAAGCGCAGGTACTGGGACTTGATCCCTGGCGCCAGCGCAGCCGACTGGTAAGGCAGATAGGGGCCGTCTTCGGACAGCGCTCGCAGCTCTGGTTGCACCTGCCTCCCAAGGACAGCTTCGAACTTCTAGCCGAAATCTACAGCCTCGACAAGAAATCGAAGCAGTACAAATCCAGACTGGAGATGCTAATCGAGCGCTTCGAACTGGCTGCCTTTCTCAACACGCCTGTGCGCAAACTCTCTCTGGGAGAGCGCATGCGTGCCGAAATCGCCGCCAGTCTGCTGCACCGCCCGCGGTTACTGCTCTTAGACGAGCCCACCATCGGCATAGACGTGGTTGCCCGGCAAAGGCTGAGAGAGCTTCTCGCTCAGTGGAACCGGGAAGAAGGACTGACTGTCTTTCTCACCAGCCACGACACCGGCGACATCGAAGCGGTAGCAGACCGGGTCATCCTCATAAACCACGGGCGGGTCATCATTGATGACACCATAGACGGTGTGCGCCAGTACGGCGCACCGCCGAGTTCTAAAAACGACGGTGACAGGTCGGAAATTCCGACGCTTCCAGCGCTGGAGAAGGTGCTCTCAGATCTGTTCACTGCCAAATAGGAAGGTAGTCATGTTAAAAACAGCACAAAAACTAATTGCAGTGGCCAAGATCTCGGCCCGAGCCAACCTCGCCTATCCAGGCGAGGTGCTCGGTCGGGGCACCTTCCTCCTGGTTGTCCTGTACATCTTTCTCAAGCTCTGGCAGGCCACTTACAGTGAAAGCGGGCAGTCTAAACTGGCCGGGCTCAGCCTGGCTGAGATGCTCTGGTACCTGACCATAACGGAATCCATGTGGATGTCGGCGCCAAAGCTGGCTCAGCAGGTGGACGAAGACGTGCGCACCGGTAGTCTGGCTGTGAAGCTAATTCGCCCACTCAGCTATCCGCTCTACTGCCTCAGCGCCAATATGGGTGAGCGCCTGGTGCGATTCTCCTTCAATCTGGCTCTGGGAGCCTGTATTGCGCTGGCCCTGGTCGGTCCCATTCATTTGAGAGCGGAGGCGCTTTTGATGCTTGCCTTATCGGTGTGCCTGGCCTTCCTCTTAGATGGGCTTGGTCACTTGATTGTAGGTCTATCAGCCTTCTGGTTGGAAGATACCTCCGGTCTCTATTTGATCTACACGAGACTGACCATGATACTGGGTGGGATGCTCATCCCCCTGGATCTCTTTCCTGGCTGGTTGAAGAATCTGGTTGTCTACCTGCCCTTTCCTTATCTGGTCTGGGGGCCGGTGCATCTGCTTTCAACACCGCAGACGGAACTGGCGGCCTCCTTCCTGGAGCTTGCCATTCGGCAACTTGCCTGCCTGGTAGCACTCTCCGCCCTGGTGGCCCTGCTCTGGCAAAGAGCGCTGCGGCGCGTTTCCGCCCACGGGGGCTGAGTCTCGTAGAAACGAACGCTGAGTCTCGTAGAAACGAACGCTGAGTCTCGTATAACCGAACGCTGAGTCTCGCCTAAACGAACACTGAGTCTCGCCTAAACGAACACTGAGTCTCGCCTAAACGAACGCTGAGTCTCGTCTAAACGAACACTCAAATCAAATGCCAAACACAAAGGATGCTCAGGTCCAAGCGACTATCCGCTCCACACAAAGGGGGAAAATCATGTCATTGATGTCTTATCTGCGCCTGGCGGCTGCGTATATCAAACTCAACTGGCGCATGCAAATGGAATACAAAAGTGCCTTCGCCAGCCAGTTTCTGGCCATGGTCTTGAACAACTCCACCTGGCTTGCCTTCTGGCTTATCTTCTTCGACCGCTTTCCGGTTGTGAGAGGCTTCGGTCAAGCCGATGTAGTCACCCTCTGGGCCATCGCCTCGGCTGGCTTCGGACTATCGGCGGCCTGTTGCTTCAACCTGCACAATCTAGCCGCGCTAATTGCCCGAGGTCAGCTCGACACCTGGATGCTCTACCCTAGAGCCCTGGTGCCGCATCTGGCCCTGGGCAAGCTCAGCCCCACGGCCATGGGTGACCTGGCCTTCGGCTATGCAGCCTATCTCTTGCTGGTTAAACCGGACCTGGAGCACTTTCTCATGTATGTCTTTCTGACAGTAGCAGTGGCAGTGCTCTTCACCGGCTTCAACCTGATGCGGGGCAGCCTGGCTTTCTTTCTGGGACAGGCCGAGGTACTCTCGGAGCAGTGGTTCTTCTCCATGATCACCTTTTCCACCTATCCCAGTTCACTCTTCGACGGCTGGGTGAAGCTGGTGCTCTTCACCCTCATTCCAGCCGGATTTGTAGCCGGGCTGCCACCGGAAGCTCTCAAGCAACTAAACTGGAACACGGCTCTGCTAACCGGTCTTGGCGCTCTTGCCGTGCTGGGCTTTGGCAGCCTGTGTTTCGCTCTGGGGTTGAGGAGCTACCAGTCAGGCAATCTCATGGAGATGCGCAACTGAAGCTCGGATACCGGCACAGCATAGAGCCGTGAGTTATGCGCAGGGCTATTTCAATTTGGCATAGAAATAACCCTGCACATAACTCTGCGCTTTATCAGGCAAACGCAAAACAATATAGCCGGGTAAAAGTCCGTTCTTTCTCTGCCCGAAAGCCAGTCTGATGCCGTAGCCGTCGCTCGGCATAAACATTTTGGTCGTCGGTAAGTCTTTGCCGGGTACCTTATAGCTCATGTGCACATGGCAGGTGCCCTTGCCGCCCACCGGCTCGCCGTCGCGAACAGCAATTTGCTGTCCGTCCGGATTGCCCTCCAGACCAAAGAGAAAAATCAAAACTTCTCGTTCGGCAAAGAAGTCCCGCCCCTGGCGCAAAGTCAGATTGCCGTTATTGAACTCAGCCCCTTCCACCACAAAAGCCTGGCCGTTCAAACTGCCGGCCGCCGGCTTTTTGGGAAAGTCCATGGAAGCAGCCGGAGCACACCAGGAACTCAGTCCCTTTTTGGCTGCTTCCTCAGCGGCCCGCTTAGCCTCTTGCGCGGGCGTCAAATTAGTCACCCGGGTGGACCAACTTTCATCGCCCACCATCCAGTTGCCGTCTTCCTTGAACATACTTATCTTGCCGACGGTGGTGCTGCGCATAGGTTGCCCAGGCTGGGACCCGCCCCGGGAGGCACCGGTCAGCCCCCTGGCGATACCGCCCAAACCAGCGGTCATGGCATCGGACAACTGCCCGCCGTCTAAGGCACTAACGGAAAGCTCAGCCTTATCGCCCATTACCTTCACGGAATCAACCCTGACATTGCGGGGTTCCATGGTCTTGACCAGGGCAAAGAGACCTTCCATCATCTTTTTGCCGGCTTCTGCCCCCTTTGCCTGGGCTTCAGCCGACTTCTTCTCCATTTCCTGACGACTCTTGGAAGAACGGAAAGGCAAGACATCATCGAAGCTTCCGGCTTTCAGCAAAGTCTGATGATAGAGCAAATACCGGTCCTTAATTAGTTTCTCAAGTTGCCCAGGAGCAAGCGCAGATGAAGCAGTTGGTGCAGTTGGTGCAGTTGGTGCAGTTGGCTGGTTGGCCGGCGGCCCGGATTGACCTTGGGGCGGTTTGGACTGACCAGCTGACTCCCCGGATTGACCTTCGGGCGGTTTGGACTGACCAGCTGACTCCCCGGACAGAGACTCATTTTTCTCAACCGCACCGGTCTGGGGTTGAGCCAGGCAGGGGCCGGTAAAAGCAGGTACGGCGAAACCTAAAAGAGCCGCGCAAAAGCCCAGAAAAGACTGATTGAACTTTAAATTAATCACTTTGCTCCTTTGAATAGCAGACTGCCGCTCCTTACTTACCTTGCCAGCTGAGACTTCAATCTACCCTTCCACCCAAATGTCACAATCATTGAACGTGCCCCAAGCTGACCGCGAACGCCCTCAAAGAGCCGATTTAGGGCGGTCGGGCGGCCAACCGGTATGTCTTTTTCAATTTTGAGGCGTAAACGAAATTTTTGTCGTTTTTCGCTCATTACGGAAAAAATGCTGCACATTAACTCCCATTGAGAGATTTTCCGCATAATTTCACTCACGCCTCCCTTTTGAAAAAGAGGCAGGGGGACGGAGGGATGGATATACAGAGACACCGGCGGAGAGGCAGGCTAAGGGACTGTGCGCCGGACCGACAGGTCAAATTGCTGCTAGAAGGACCTTGCCCCCAAGTTAGGGCAAGAAATTCCAATAGTGTTGTCCAGCTTCTTTTCATGCCCATTTAAAAGTGCTAGCGTGGGTGAAAAGTAACAGAGCTCATTCATCCATATGCGGGGTGCCATGACTGCAACATTTTCGTGTCCCTCTAGACCGCGCCTTTTCGTTGCCGGTCTCTTGATCTTTCTGGCCACCGCCTGCCTCAATTTCAATTTGAGACCACCCCTGGAGAAAGCCGAGTGGGGGCTGAGAAAGCGCCTGGTGGTGCAAGGCTTCCGCTCTATGCGACTGGGACATCCAGATCTGGCGGAGAGAGCCTTCAACCTGGCAACGACGCCAGGTTCACTAGTTGAAGCGCCAAGGCAGGACACTTCAGAGTTTTACTGGGGCTATAAACTGAAGGCGGTCGAGGGTCTATGTCACTCCCTGGAATACTCTCAAGACTACAAAGGAGAAGCTCGTCTACTGAGCAGGCTCAATAAGATCTACAGAGTCGCAAACATAGATTACAGTCGAGCGCAGGTTACGTATTGGCAATTCCAGTGCGAAGAATTGCGAGGACACACCTGCCAGGCTGCATTGTTCAGGCAAAAGGCAAAAGAACAGTGCCGGAGTCTCCTGGCCATCCAGAAGGGTGACTCTATCGGAGCCAGTATCCTTCTCTCCCAAATTTATCTAAATGAAGGTCGATTGCAAGAAGCCGAGGCCGTCCTCGCCGACCAGCTAGCGCAGTCTCTATCGAACAACAGTCGCTATCGCAGATTTGACATCTACGATGCCACTTCGATATTGGTTGACCGCCTCCGCACTCAAGGAGCTGAATACACGGCGAAGAGAATATTTTATCTTCTTGAAGCCAGGGGCAAAACTCTGGATTTCAGCACTAAGTTTATGCTTCTTCGTCAAATGCAAAACGCTTACATGATGAACGGAAACAACAAAGCCGCTGAGGATACCGCCCTCATTATTGCTCGTGAGATTGAAGCCCACCGTGCCTCCGGCAAATAGCAGGGCTGTCTTTGAATGGAGCAGGGAACCGTGGGTACAACACGTAACAGCGGGACAACCAGTAACAGCTGGCGTACAGGAAAGAGTCGGATAACCAGAAACAGCCGGGTGAAACGTAACAGCCGGAATTCTCGCGCCTTCTAGCCAAGCTCTCCGCTCAAATAACTCATCTGCCCAAGCTCATGGGTAGAAGGAAAGCGATTGAGGCGGTAAAGGGCAGGATAGAGATCGGTGGTCTGGATGGCATCAGCCATCACCGATAGAAAGGCAGCAAAACTGGCTGAGGATGCTGGACCCTCCCCCGCGCGGAAATGCACCTGGCTCACCTGGGGCACCAGACATGGCAAACGCCGCTGGTCTATAACCGCTGAAGTTCTAACGCCCACTCTGTAGCCATCGGGCACCACATCATACTGGCAAATATAGAGCCCGGGCACAAGCCGGTTGAACTGTCCAAACAGGCACTGACGCTGATCTGCATAAACACCCTTGAGATAGGCGGCCTGCGCTTCCTCAAAAAGATGGTGAAGGGAATTATCGGGAGAAATTTCAAAAGGTCTGTACCCGTCCCGGTTCAAAAGTACAGGAAAAGGCGGCAGCGCATGGGGATCTGCCTTATTGGCGCGCAGCTCCGACAGAGCAAACAGAAGACCTCGATCGCTTTTCGAACCGGTAATAAACATGTAACTGGGGCTTATCAGAAAAACCACGTGTTCGCCCTGCACCGGCAATTTCAATATCTCGGAAGCAAAGACAAAGCGACCGCAATCGTAATGATCGCGCCAGGGGGATACGGCAAAGAGCAGAGCACCGGTGTTCTCGTCAAAAACCTGCTCGAAATCGAACGTAGTGCGGCTGTATAGATTGGCGCTGGCATTATGCAAAGCCATATCGAAACTGAGCTGCCAGTTCTCCAGTTGTTCGCTACCCACATAAGAAATACGCTCAGGCAAATCGTAAGCAAGAAGCAACGCCGCATGCTCACTCAGCTCTACATAGGGCATATGCACCGACGAAAGTCTTGCCTTCTCTATTGACCAGCGGTCCTTTATCTGTGGAAAGAGGCGACTTTCAAAATCTATGCCGGCCAGATCGGGAGCCTCAATTACCTGACAGGCCCGCAACATTATCAGCTCCTGCCCGTGCAGGTCGCTCTCCAAAAACTCACGATAGAAGTTACCCAGAAAGACCTTGCCTATCAGTTGCCCTCTGTCACCCTTGACAAAGAGCTCAAAGCGGCTGGCTCCGTACTCCACGTGAGCGGAAGCGATGCGCTGCCTGAGGCGCTCGGCTACCATCTGGGCAAATTGTTCGGGACTGGTAAGGGGAGACATTGGTATCATTATATCTCTCAAGGACCACCATTCGAACCAAATCATTCGAGGGCTTAAAATGCACGAAAATAGCGCCTGGCAAGTGATCGAGGAAGACTTGATTCCTTTCAAGGTCTGGAGCGGCTTTTACACACAGGAGGAGATCCTGGAAGAAGCAGTGGAAGCTTTGACGGAAGGCTGGTACGAGAATGAAGAGGCAGACGAAGAATCGATAGATTGCTTGAGTGATGAACAAATCGCCAAGTTGAAAAAAATCATTGCTCGCCAGTTCGAAGAGAAACGCAAGGCAGAAAAGAACTGGCCCGAGAGCACCGATTGCGACAGACTGCAAAACGCCTTCGCCGAACTGACCGAGCGGGGCATTGTCTCTCTGGAAAATGCCGGCTATACATTAAGTGACGGCTGGTCCGATTGGGACGAGGTAGTGAACAATGAATGGCATGCAAAAGGTCTTTTGAACAAAGTCAGAGGCGGCTGCTTCTACCATGGTCAGGATTTAGAACGGGCAGTGAACGGAGCCGGCTTGAATCTTGCCTTCTCCGCCATTTCCGGAGAGGATTCGGACGGACTGCCGATCGGTCGTGAAATCATGGAAGTATTGAAGAAGCATGGCTTCAATCCTTCCTGGAACGGTTCCATTACCGAGCGCATTTTCATGCCCATAGCCTGGCAAAAAAGACTGCGCAATGGCGGCTGAGCCAGAGTCAGAGAAGTTCGCCTACAAGCCCGGTGTTACTGTCGGCGAAGATTATATTTTGCAGGAGTTCCTGGGCAAAGGCGGCATGGGCGTAGTTTTCCGCGCCAGCCACCGCTTCATCCAACAAGACTATGCCATCAAGCTGCTTCCCATAGATCTATTGACGGAAGAGAACTGGCTGCGATTTCAAAGGGAAGCGCAAGCCCTGGCCAAGTTGAATCATCCCGGCATTGTACGCATCTTCAACATGGGAATTGACAGGCAAAGGAGCCCTTACTATGTCATGGAACTTCTTATTGGCATAAGCCTGGCCGACGCCCTGAAAGAGCGTGGACCAATGCCGCAACCCGATGCCCTGGCTTGCTTTCTGAAGGTAGCATCGGCGCTGGAAGCCGCCCACAAACAACATATCATCCACCGGGACGTCAAGCCTGCAAACATCATGCTTCTTGCGCCCAATGGGCAACCGGCCGGACACACTTCGCAGGGGCCGTCGGTAAAGCTCGTAGACTTCGGTCTGGCCAGGGTAATTGAGAACAAGATGATGGAGCAAAGTCTTGTCCGGGCAAAGGAAGAACAAAACCTGACCAGAACCGGTAATGTCTTCGGCTCACCGCTATACATGAGCCCTGAGCAATGCCGGGGCGAACTTCTGGACGTCCGCTCCGACATTTATTCCTTCGGCTGCAGTTTCTTCGAGGCCCTGACGGGACTAGTGCCCTTCCACGGCCAGACCCCCCTGGAAACCTTCATGATGCACGAATCCAAAAATCCACCAAAATTAAGGGAGATGTCGCCCCTGAGCACTTTCTCTGATGACCTGGAAAATGCCGTAGCAAGGATGATGGCTAAGCGCAAGGAAGATCGATATCAGAATATGGATAGAGTCATCCACGATCTGGAGAGGATCTCGGCCGGCAAACCAATTACGATTCAGAGCCAATCCATTGAAACTGCCGTGGGCACAACAGAGGATATGCAAACGCAGAAGTCGCCGCATGTGCAGAATAAGGGGCTGGTACCAGCACTATCTATCCTGGCTCTATTGCTCATCACCGGTACCATTATTGGTGCCGTGAACTATTTCCAGTCCAGTGCCAAGTCTTTTGTTCGCATGGCCGACCCCTTGCAGCCCAATGCCTTCCGAACACCCGAAGAGGCGGACAACAAAGCCAAAGCTACGGCTAACACTAAGAGAGAGACTACCGGGTCAAAAATTGACGTCACTCAAATCGAAAAATCCAGAATTTCAGAAGGAACAAAGCCGGCTGCCAATGCCTCGAACAATGCAACTTCTGCCGGCGATCAGAAACCCAACATCATAAGAAAGCAGCTCGGTGAAAGAACCGTTGAACTGAATTTCATCAGGGATCTTGGCTCTATGAGCTACTACAAGGACAGAAGCGGCGGCGAACTCGTTGCCGCCGACCCGCGCCGACTGGTAATACAAACACCGGCAATCATAGGCTTCGCCCTTTCCGACTGCCCGATATCAAACCTGAAAGTATTCCAGGACGGCGACATCGAAGGTCTAAAAATCGAAGACCTTTCTTCGAGCCGGCAGTTCGAGCAATTTATAGAAATAGCCAGAGCCTGGAAGCGACTAGATTTCTTATCGTTTGACAACGCCTCCCTCCTCGGTGCAAAACTTTCAGGACTGGATAGCCTTCCTTATTTGACCCAATTGAAACTGGTTAACTGCGATCTTGATAAAAAGGCACTGGTCGGTCTTCGTTGCCTGAAGAAACTCAATTCCTTTACCCTCATCAATGCCAGTGAGAAACAGCAGTCTGGTGAGGCTCAGCAAATAGCTGCACTGGTGGAAGCATTAGCACAAAACAGAAACCTCAGAACCCTCGAGATCAAGGGTCAGACAATCTCTCACCTAGAAATGAAGCGTTTGCTCAAAATGCCGTCTCTAAGAAAACTGACGGTTTTCGGCTACAAATGGAACGAGGAAAATCTAGCCGCCCTCAGGGACGAAAGCCATATTAAATTCCTCGCTGTAAGCGAGGATGACATTCCGGAGATGAGACTTCGCCTGCTCACCAGGGCTAAGCACCTGGCCGGTATGGAAATAGGCGAAGTAAGCTCGTACAAGATGAAAGCGCGACTCTTAGCGATGCAACCGTACCTGGTCGATGCCAGTGGTAAGAAAATTGAACTAATGGTTACACTAAAGTCAAAAGTACTTTATGCGCTCTAAACCGGCGTCAGCGGACCACTACGTTCGCGGGTGAAAGTCGCAGAGCAAGCCTTACAACGGTGGTGACTGGTATAGCTTATGGCGTTCTCATCGGTAGCCTGTGGTGTTTCAAGGGTCTCAAGCTTACGCTTGCCGCAGGTCGGGCACTTACCTTTGAGCATTAAGGGCAGGAATGGCGTCAGCATCACTGCCAGGAGCACAAAAACCATATAAGAATCTTTCATAGATCAAGCCATCTCGAAAAGCCAACCAAAACGATTCACACAATTTTGTCGCATTCTCACCTTGAAAAGGCGGAATATCAAGTTCGAAAGCCTTTTCTGAGAGAGATGTAAGACGAAGGTCGGTCTATTTTGTCAGTTCTGTCGGTGCTTTCATTAATGAAAGGGAGGACATCTCTTGGTAACATCATCGACACAGGAATTACGCCCCTGTCTTAGATTCAAAATGAGCCCGCGAAGATGGACCTAACGGGAGAAGAGGTTTTCTCAGGTGGAAACCTTTGAAGGACATAGATTCAGGAGCAAATCGATAAATTTATGAACTGGGGCGATATCGCGATAGCAACAGCCGGCTTCACCATCATAGTGATGGTGCTCTCCGACGTCTTCCAATCAATTATCGTGCCCCATTACCGGCCCAAGGGCACGCGCCTTTCACCCCTCTTGATTTCCGGCATACTCTGGCAACCCCTGCGGCAATTCATCAAAGCCAGAGAGATGAAGCAGAAAGCTGAGGCAGACTTAAGCTTGTTTGCACCGGCGGCCATCATGTGCCTGTTAGCCTGCTGGCTGACCCTGATGACCACAGGTTTTGCCCTGCTGCTCTATGCCGAGCGCGCCAATATCAAGCCGCAATTGCAGAGCATGGAAGAGGCTCTATACTTTGCCGCCACCTCGGTGCTCACCATCGGCTTCGGAGATGTAGTAGCCTGCTCTGCCCTGTCCAGATTGACCGTTATAGCTGCCGCCATGGCCGGACTGGTCTTGCTGGCTATTTCAGTGTCCTTCATGTTTGCGATTCAGTCCCACTTTCATAACCGCGAAGTTTCTTCTCAGATAATCTCCTCCCGGCACGGGCACAGCAAAAATGGTGCCGTCTTGTATCTGCGGCTGCTCGACGACAATAGCGCCGTCGGCTGTCTGGAACTTTGCGAAAGATGGGTAACCGACATTTATCAGAGCCACTCGGCCTATCCGATTCTGCTCTATTTCCGCTCCCGCAGTTCACGGGCATCCTGGCTGGTTCAACTTTGCGTGGCCCTCGATGCAGCAGCCATAGCTATTGCCATGAATAACTCCAGACACATGGCGCTCTTCAATTCCATCTACGACAACGGCAGTCGAGCCGTGGATGTCTTTGCCACTTACCTGACCTTACATCCTCGCATCAAAAATGTAACCCAGGAGCCCGCCCTCTTTCAGTCGCTCTTCAAGAACCTGGGCGCCTCCGATATAGAACAAACGGCCGCCTATTTCTCGGTCTTGCGCCAGAGGTACTTTCCAGCCCTCTCTTCCCTCTCGGACTTTTTCTTGATCGAGCTACCACCGCTGGTGTCAGCGGATGCCCAGATTCTTTTGCAGGCCAGAAGCGGTGAGCTTTCTTTTCGCCCCGAGCAAACTGCCGCCCTGCCTCGCCAGGAAGCCGAAAGCTACCAGCTCAAGCCTCAAACGCTGCCGGTCTATGCCCCGGAGCCCTGGCAAGTGGAAATGAATTCCCGTAAAGGACCGGAAAGAGTGCCCAGACCGGGCATGACCACCGGTTTCGAATTCCCGAATGGCAGTGAAAACAATCAGAATCACTAAACTAATAGCAAGACTTATAACAACTCTCACCGTGCTTACCTGCTCACTGCTCATGGCACCGCAGGCCATCGCCGGTCAGGATTACGATACAGCGCTAAATTACTACCAACAAAAGCAATACGAGAAGGCCGCCGTCCATTTCGAAACAGCCTCCCTGAGAGCACCGGGCAACATCTCAGCCAATTACTACGCAGCTTATTGCTTCCACCTGGTGGGGAAAAGGCAGGAGGCCATCCAGAGCTACCGGCGCCTGAGCAAGAATTTTCCCGGCACCCGAGAAGCCCGGCAGGCTGAAAAAGCGCTGTCTGCCATAGATCCCCAGTACAAGGCTATTCAAGCCGGAAGTCCTGCGGCTCAAACCGGCAACACAGGCAACTTAAACGTCGCCGGCAGGAAAAAGGAAACTGCTGAAAATCTTACCAACCGCCTGGTCAAGGTACAAAAGGCCACGGGTAAGCTGGCAGATGTTACAGGCGATTTCATCAAGAGCATCAAAGAGATGGTGGCGGCAATTCCTCTGCCGATTCTTGTTTTGATGGACGAAAGGGGCGGGGAATTCGATATAGCACCGTCGGTGGTGGAACACGATCTGCGCATACAAAACACAGCCCCCAGAGGCTGGGGCAGCGAGTCAAGCTGGAAAGAGTCGCCGGCAGTCTGCTCCGGCACAAAAGTGATCATCGCCCAGTATAAACTTAACAGCAGCACCGGCGAGTATGTCACCACTGAAACTGAGATAGGCGTAGTCAGACACGAAACCGGACATGCCATCGATCATTGCCTGAATGGTTTCAGCACTAGAGAATCCTTCAGACACGCCTACTATCTCGATGAAGCCAGGGTACCGGATGAACTGCGTGGAAGGCTGGCTTATTTTTTACAGAAATCCACCTCCGGCCCTTCAGAGGTCTTCGCCGAACTCATTTGTTCGCGCCTGGGCGGTGAGACCGACAACTATCGCAAAGAGTCAGGAGACCTTGTCTACAAGCACTTCCCCCTATGCCGCAAAGAAATGGAGAATCTGCTGGCAGAACTGGGAGTCAAATAAATTCAGGGCACTCGCCCCATGGACGACAAAACCTGATAGAGACGCATTACCTCCTGGTATTCGCTGTCTAGTTGCCTCTGTTGGGCTTGAATATCCTGACCGGAAAACTGCGGATCAATAGGCACCGGCACCGATGCCCCGGACTGCGCACCGTCACCAGTGGCGCCATAGGCTGAAACGGGATCGGTTACCGCCGCAGGCGGACTGGCAAGCAACATGCTCTTGAGGGAAAGGGCTATCTGCCCATGCTTATCAGCCCGCCGGAAGAGCTCATTTTCAACGCGGTTGGTGGCATTGAAAATGCCATAGGTGGACTGATATTCAGACTGTATGCCGTCTCTGTCGGCGGCATGGATCATCTCTGTAATCTTACGGCTATTGGAGGCGCTCAGTACCGCCAGATCGTGATTGAGAGAAGCCACCGCCTTCTCTACATTGAGAGAACGTTGCATCAAATCTTGCCAGGTAGCACGATACTCGCCGCGGGAGATTTTGTCTCGACTGGCAAAGAGGGCAGGAATGAGCTGGGCGAGAGACTCTTCCATCTGGGTTATCTCGTAATCGCGGTGAGCCACATCCACAAAGGGACCATCATCAGGCAAATCTATGAACGGCATCTTGAAGTTGGGTTTATTTCCCAGTTTGAGAGAGCTTTCCACTGATACGTTGAGTGAACCCTGAGTATTGATATTGCTTTGAAAAATCTGCCGGTGCCGCTGATAGAGATTCCTGGCGCTTTGATATTGCCTGAGGGCGCTCAGGTAGTCGGTGGGATAAGTGAGTTCTGCGGCGTTGGCGGCAAAAGGTACAAAAGGTACAGGAGATACAGTAGATACAGGAGATACAGTAGATACAGGAGACAAAGGAGATACAGGAGATACAGGAGATAGCTGACATACCGGCAGTACCGAGAGTACCGGCAGCATCAAACCGCAGACAACACAAAGGGTAACAAGAGAGAGCACCCTGCCCCTGAGCAAACGGCCCTTAGATATCCACACCGTCTTCATTTAAAACCGACCTAGAACCCACTGTCCGAGCCCGATGCCCCTTCGCTCGTTGTAGGCACGGTTTCAGTTCCCTGCGGGGGTGCCACCACTTGACCGCTATCATAGCTGGAATAAGAGGCAGCGGCACCCTGAGAATCGTAAGCAGCAGTACCACCGCCGCCACTACCACTGCCACCATTGCCACTGCCGCCGCCGCTCATGGGGTTATATGGCAATCTCTGGTCAAGGTGAATCCTGAGATTGGCCACCACCTTCATTTGTCCGCCGGGTAAATTTCTGGAATAGAAAGTGTGTTGGGTGCGCCCCACAAAATAACGCCCGCCTTCGAAACCATGCTCGGACTCGACCACCCCTTCATAGACATCGGGACTGATTCGATAGCTGCCGTCGGAGTTTTGATAAATGACATTGCCGCGCATGAGCACACCGTCTCGAATATCGGCCGGCACCGGGCACCACTGAATCCACTGCCCACGCATACCGTTTACATTCACTTCCACCTTTTGCTTACCAAAAAGCCAGGGGCCGCTATAGCCTTTGGAGGCAGCATTTAGATCGTAATAATGCTTGCCAGTACTGGCATCGGCCTTCAAATAGGTATTAGCCGAATTAGCGTAAGCGACTTCTTGCTGCCGGGGCAGATCGTCATAGCCATCGTATTTGACTTCAGCAGTAAGTTGCATCTAGCGCACCTTCCTGTTCTTCTTGCCGGCCGGCTTGACGGCACTTTTGCCATAGACATGAAGATGTTTGCGCGCCATCTGATCAGCCTCTTCTTCGCGCTTCAGCTCTCGCAAAAGGTCACTGTAAGCCCGGGGTAGTTCATAGAGTCGGCGCCGGTCCGAGGCAGACAAACTCTCATAAACGCCCAGAACCGAAGCCAACTGCTTTTCGGCTTCCTGGCTGCGACCATGGCGACGGAGAAAATGCGCGTATTCAAGGCTGCACTCCACCAGGCGCAATTTCGCTTCATTGTGTCCTTGATCGGCAACCCGCAAAGCCCCCTTGTAGATCTGCTCTGCTTCTTGCGATTGACCGGCTGTATCGAGGCTGCGAGCCATATTCAACTGATGCACAAGGGTATCGATATGACCTTCGCCCTTGATTTTGCTGTGCAAGGCATAGGCTTTTTTGTAAGCCGCGACCGCTTTATCGTGCTCGTTCAATCGAGCCCGGCAAAGACCGATATAGTGATGGCATTTGATCTGGCCCTGGCTATCACCAAGTTTTTCATAAATAACCAGCGACTTATCGAAGGAAGGAAGAGCCTCCTGAAAATAATTATGATGGTAGTTGAGCCCACCAATATTGAAGAGATCCCGGGCCACCTCCAGATGGTCGGCGCCATAGACCTTCTCATCCAGTTTGAGCGCTTCCCCGTAAAGTTCTCGCGCCTCTTCGATGCGCTTCATCTCACCATAGAGATTGGCTAAATTGGTAAGGGTAATGGCGCGGGAAGCCTCGCTGCCCACCTTCTTCTTAATGTCAAGCACAGCTTTGTAATGCTTCTCAGCCAGCCCGTCATGACCTTCTCGATGCTCAATCAAGGCAAGATTGCCCAGGGTCTCGGCCGTCTTCTCATTTTCCTCGCCCAACTCTCGACGGCGAATCTCCAGAGCTTCGTTCAAATTGCTGCGAGCCTCGGCCAGGCGACCCTGCTTCACCAGCAGGTGGGTCATCTGATTGAGGGTTTCGGCCAGGAGCAGTTTATTAGGGTTAGACTCCGCCACCGCCCGGGCCTTTGTCCACTTACTCTCGGCGTCAAAGAGGCGACCCTCCAGGAAGCTCTTTTCAGCTTCCTCCTCAAGAGCCGCCCACTGGGCGGATGCCTCTACTCTGGCTTCATTGCCGCTGCTATCGTCAGTCTTTTGAGCCCCGCCGGTTTGAGCAGCGCTCTTTTGCGCCGCACCCGAAGGTGAGTTCTCTTCCGCCAGAACCCCCTGTCCGCCACAACTGAGCGCCGCCAGAAGCCCCAAAATCATGGCTTGCGAGGGACGGCGGCACCTCCGGGGACCTTGAACCCAAAAGGAGAACCACAAGGCATTTGGGCTTGGCACTCTCTAAACTCCCGGCACTGAAGATCAAACGATTTAACTTGGGGGATAATACAACATTGGTACGTACCTTGAGAGCGCCCTGTCAAGAAGGCAATAACCCCCATGCAAAACAAGAAAATCCTCGCCGTCCTGGCAGTTGCCCTCACCGCCTCAATCTTGTATCCGGCGGAGGCCAGACCGACTATGGGGCGAGGCAAGCGGCTTGAGACTGGGAATGTGAGCACTTCCGACAGGCAAAGCCGGGAGCAGCAGGGGGCGACCAAATTCAGTATTGATTTCTTCAAGACCGTGATGGAAGAAAACGCCAAAAGCGGCGGCGAGAAGAATGTGGTGGTCTCACCCTTCAGCCTCTACGAGGTGCTCTCCATGGTGGCAAACGGTGCAGCCGGGGGTACCAGAGAGAAGATGGCCGAACTTCTCGGCGTAAAACCCGACCAGCTTGAAAAACTGAATGAACACAATAAGGCCAACCTGGCTCTGCTCAATCAAAACAAAAGTGTCGAGTTGGCCGTTGCCAACGCCATTTACGCTGATAATCGCAGCCCCTTCAAGAAATCCTTTACGAATCTGTGCCACGACTACTACCAGGCCGAAGTAGAAAATCTAGATTTCGCTGACGAAAAGGTACTTGTGAAAATCAATGACTGGTGCAAAGCCAAAACCCGAGGCAAGATTGCCAAGATCCTGGATAAACTCAGCCCTCTGGAAAAAATGGTGCTGCTAAACAGTGTTTATTTCAAAGGGAAATGGGACGAGCCCTTTGAAAAGAACCTGAACACCAAAGAGCCGTTTAACACCATATCCGGTGCGTCGAAAACAGTCACAATGATGCACAGGGAAGACAACATGCCTTACCTCAAAGGCAAGGGTTTTGCCGCTGTCAGCCTCAAGTATGCCGGACTAAATCAAGAGCTATTGATCTTCCTCCCCGATAAAGATCAAAACCTGAAAGCCTTCACTCAGCAATTGACCGGCGAGAACTTCGCCGACTGGCAAAAGCAATTGGCCGGAAAGAAAGTGGCTCTTTCGCTGCCCAAATTCACCATCAATTACGGGCGCGATTTGAGCAGCAGCCTTAAGGCCATGGGCATAGCCGACGCCTTCAGCGCCACTGCCGATTTCTCAAACCTGATCCAACCGCCGGCCGGAGCCTGCATCAGCAGGGTGGTGCAGAAGACTTTCATCGATGTAAACGAAGAAGGCACGGAAGCGGCCGCCGTCACTGCCGGGGTGATGGGGCTGACCTCCTGCGCCATGCCCGTTGAACCCGTACAATTCAAAGTGGACCGACCGTTTATGCTGGCTCTCATGGACAGCAAAACCGGAGAAGTCCTCTTCCTGGGCAGTATCGGCGAACCCAAATAAAGTTAAAATTCCTGACAGAATTAGCGAAGCTACCGCAAGAGAAATTGCGGTCGTCGGCAGCCATGTAAATCGAAACCGGCTGAGAGAGCCGACTTCAGACGAAATCACCGGCTTTCGCCGACCAGTGCATTAGCGGCAACTATATTAAGGGAAGGCGGCAAGGGCCTTAGCAACTGCAGGCGCTGCACCCGGGTCGCGGTAAAATCGAGGGTCTGCATGCCGGGGTAACCTAAATGATGTCACAGCTCAGCGAAGAAGAACTCTGCCTGGCGGAAGAAGCCGCCCGCAGACGTACTTTTGCCATTATTTCCCACCCGGACGCCGGTAAGACGACTCTGACGGAAAAGCTCCTGCTTTACGGGGGCGCCATCGCCGAAGCCGGTACGGTGCATGCCAGAAGGGCCCAGAGACACGCTACCTCCGACTGGATGGAACTGGAGAAACAGCGGGGCATCTCCATCAGTTCTACAGTTTTGCAGTTTGAGTACGAAAATAGCTGGCTCAACCTGCTCGACACACCAGGTCACCAGGACTTCAGCGAAGACACCTATCGTACCCTGGCCGCCGCCGACAATGCCGTCATGCTCATCGACGCCGCCAAGGGTCTGGAGCCGCAGACCAGGCGCCTCTTTGAAGTTTGCCGCATGCGTCACTTGCCGCTTTTCACCTTTATCAACAAATTAGACCGCCCCAGTCGCACCCCCATCGAGCTCATTGACGAAATCGAGAAGGATCTGGGTCTGGCCATTTACCCGGTCAACTGGCCCATCGGCACCGGTGACGAATTCAAAGGCGTTGTAGACCGGGCTTCCCAAACCGTACACATCTTTGAGCGCAGCGTCGGAGGCAGATCGGTAGCCGGCGTCAGCACCTACAAGCTGGATGATCCGGCCCTGAAAGAAATCATCCCGGCCAAGCTCTTTAACGAATTCAACGAAGAACTTCAAATTCTCGATGCGGTCACTCACCCCCTCGATCTGGAATTGATACATGCCGGTCAACTGAGCCCTGTCTACTTCGGCAGCGCCATGAATAATTTCGGTGTGGAACTCTTCCTGCGCTCGTTCATCAAACTCTCGCTTTCACCCGGTTCCTTTCCCTCCTCCATCGGTGAGATCAAGCCTACCCACACCGACTTCACCGGCTTCGTCTTCAAACTGCAAGCCAATATGGATCCTCGCCACAGAGATCGCATCGCCTTCGTGCGCATCTGCTCGGGCACCTTTGAAAAGGACATGACCGTAACCAATAGCCGCACCAATAAGCCCATCCAATTGAGCCAACCGAAGCGTCTCTTCGCCCAGGAACGGCAAACCATTGAGAAAGCCTATCCCGGCGATATTGTAGGCTTCACCAACCCGGGCGGCTTCGCCATCGGCGACACTATCAGCGGTGGCAAGTCCCTGAAATTCCCCGGCATTCCCACCTTTGCTCCGGAACTCTTTGCTTTTCTTGAAAATCGCGAACCAAGCAAGTACAAACAGTTCCACAAAGGCATAACCGCCTTGCAAGACGAGGGCGCCATCCAGATCTTGTGGATGACGGAGAGAGATACGCGCACGCCGCTTCTGGCCGCTGTCGGCCCCCTGCAATTTGAAGTTGTGCAATTCAGACTGCAATCGGAATACGGCGTCACCACGATTTTGAGCAACTACGACATACAAGCAGCCTTATGGGTAGTGGGCGGCTGGGCCACACTGAAGAGCCTGGAGAACACATCCAGACTGAACATAGCCGCCGACAAATTCGAAGAACCGGTCTTGCTCTTCAAGACAAAATGGGACGTATCTCGCTTCCAGGAATTGAATCCCTCTGTAGAATTGAGCAAAGTAGGCGCCCAGAGTCTACTGGCCGTCTAAGGCAAACCTAGAGACTAGAGACGCTCTCACAAAATCTTGAAAGAAGCAAGCAATTCCTGCACGCCCGGATAAATTTCGCGCTCTTTCTCAGGCAAAATCGAACTCAATATAAAGTAGACATTGCGGGTAACGGGATCGGCCACCACCCACTGACGCCAGTGCACTTTCTGCCCGGGTGCGCGTTCGACTATGGTATCAAAAGTGATGGCATCATAAGCGCCTACTTGGCCTGTGCCAAGTTCTGAAGGTTTAACATCCGGCCTGACTTTCTTGGCCCAGTCGATGGAAAGTTGATACGCATATAAGCGCAGTTGCTCTTTGCCCTTGCTATCAGCACCGCCGATGGAAACACGCCCCTGGGGAAAGACATCCACCGCCAGTGGGAAACTGGGACCAAAGTACTTGATGAAGCTGCCTTTGTCCTCCGACTGCCAACCGGCAGGCAACCGCACCTGGTAAGTCAGGTCTCGCTTTGCGGGAGTAAATTCGAAGACGGCAAAACCTTCCACTGGTTTAGGCACCGGTTTTGACGACTTCACAAATTGTCCGTCCGGTTTATAGGCCCACTTGGTCTGGGTCTGCACGGCAATGGCATCGAAAAGCTCTTTCAGGGTCGGATCATAAGAAGAGGCGAAAGCCCTCTGTAACTGCTGCCTGGCTACGGAGGGAGTGCCGGGATGGAGCCCCACCATAAAACCCAGATCGTCTCTGGTCAAGCCGATAAAGCCATTGGCAAAACTATCAAAAGTTCCGCTCATGGCGCCGTCCACCCTCTGCTGCAAAAGTCCCGCTAATTCCTTCGGGGTTAAGACCTTGAGCGCCTGCATTTGGGCCGGGGTCACCGCTCTTGTCACTGAACCGGTCCCTGAAGCAGTCCCTGAACCGGCCGTCGGCTGACCACTCTTCATATATGGAATCGCATCGGAGAACTTAACGGCTTTCCTGGTCTGGGTCTCTCCCGCCCAGGCATTACCGCCGGCGGAAAGCAAAAGCACCAGGGCGCCCAAAACTGAGGCACGACGGGTAAGCGGTGCAAGCCGCCGCCATAACTCTAAAAGAGATAGAGGCTCGCTGCCGGCTCCAGCCTGCCCGGGCTCGAACTTGGGAACGACGCTTGAATTCATCTAATACTCCTTAATTTATCAGCCTCTCAGGCGAGAATTTGCCATCTACAAATCGAAAAGCTCGTCCTTGAGCCCCGGGTTTGTCTTCACCGCACTCCAGGTGCTACTGCAGGGGGTCTTATAGTCATAATCGTCCCAGCGCACCGGCAGGTATGAGATGGGGTCCACATAAATTCGCTTCAACACTTTCTCCGGCTCATCCTGTCGATAGAGCTCGAGCACATAAGTCTGACCGTCCACCCCCTCGTAGGCCGCCGGTGTCTCCGTAGCCCGGGCCAGATTGCCCTCCTGCAAGCGCCGCTCCAGAAGACCGGCCAGGGAGGCGAAATCAGAGTCGAGCATACGGTCGCCATTGGCGGCATTCAACTGCTTATCATCGGCATTCATGGTCAAAGTAATAAACTTGACCAATCCACCCGCATGGGCTCTAGCCTTGCCTTCTTTGCCGATCACGGCCACAGAACCATTTTTGTACTCTCCAATCTCCTCAAGCCTCATCAGTTTTGGTTTCTTGAAATAAAGACGGCCCTTCTCGCTTACTGTTTCCTTTTCCTTAAAAGTAATAGTCTCAAAAATCAAAGAATAGTCGTTGAGGGCACCGGCGTGGCGGCTCATATGATGAATCAAAGCCGCACCGTCCTTCATCCTGGGAGAAAGGGGTCCCACCGGTTTAAAGTTGACCACCCCATGACGCCCACCCCCGGCCTCGGCCTCAGACCCGCAAAAGGTGATGGTCAGGGGCAAGCCCAGTAGTAAACAGGAACAAAGCCAGCGAAACTTCAGTCTGCTCTTATGAAACTGGCGAAGGTGCGGTGTATAACCCATCTTGGTCCGTCTGTCCGATCAAGGGGACGAAAAAACAGCTTGTATTGTAGAAGATTGCCGACCTGAGCAAAATAAGATAATTCAGGGGTAGAAAACGACAAAAGCGCCCAATTCTGAACTAAACAACAAGCATAGAAAATATTGCATGAATTTACCCGTTTTCGGGAATTAACATCATTATGACCGCCCCCTATCATGGAAACATACCGGATACGACTACCGACAAGTCCGGCAACAAACACGGAGCAATTTCTATGCAGAACTCCACCTGGCTGACAGCTGGGCTTACCGACCGCGGTCTGAAGCGTAAAGACAATCAGGACAATTTCCTCATAAGCGACGACAAACGCCTCCTGGTAGTCGCCGACGGCATGGGCGGCGCCAGCGGCGGCGAGAAAGCCAGCAAGCTAGCCGTGGGTACCATCGAAGCATACTGGAATGAAGCCCCGCCGGACTACACGCAGCCAAACCAGGTGGAACACTGGTTAAAGGAAGCAGTAGCCAGAGCCAACGCAGCCGTGCGCAGCGCCGCCCTGGAAAGTCGCGACTCGCCAAATATGGGTACCACCCTGGTCATGGCCATTCTGAGCGACGAAGGACAGGTACACATCGCCCATGTAGGCGATTCCCGCGCCACCCACATCAGCAACGAAGAGGTAGTGGGGCTGACTACGGACCACTCGGTGGTCATGGAGATGTTCAAGCGCGGACAATTGACCAAAGAGCAATGCCGGGTCAGCCCCTTCCGCAGCATTATCACCCGCTGCCTGGGTCACGATGAGCAGGTGGCAGTAGATTACTGCTTGAAGGTTCTCGGACCAGGAGACTGGTTGGTACTGGCCAGTGACGGGCTATCTGAGGTCGTGCAAGAAAAGGAACTCAAGGAAACCGTCAACAACCTGGAAATGCCGGAAGAGGCCTGCTCCACTTTGCTTGAGATGGTGCTTTCCAGAGATGCCCCGGACAATGTCACCATACTTTCCGCCCGCCTGGTAACCTCCAAGCAAACAGACGAACTGCCTGTGCCCGACGTCAGCCAGGTGAATGCCTGATAATTTATTTGCTCCGGTCGCGGCTGCAATGATTGGCTCTTTAATTCCATGAAAAAGAAAACCGTCGGACAACCGGAGCAGGCAGGCCAGAGCAAAATAAAGGTGCTGCTCGTGGAAGATCACGAAGCCACCCTCAAAGGCTTAAAAGCCGAATTGAACGAAGAGCAAGATATAGAAGTAGCGGGCACCGCCACCACAAGCAGTGAGGCTCTCAGCCTCGCTCAAGCACTCAATCCCGACATTATCCTCCTTGATCTGCATCTACCTGACTCCACCGGCCCCAAAAGTCTCAGTGAAACTTTTTGCCGCCTTGGAAAAGCCAAGGTGATCGTCTTCTCCGGCGATATGAGGGCGGCCATCCTGCAAATAGTTTTACAGACCGGAGTAGCCGGTTATTTGCTCAAGTCGGAGCCACTGTCTTTAGTGGCGCATGCCATTAGAGAAGTAATGGGCGGCAACGCACCGGTTATCTCATCGGAACTGGCCAAGTCTAAACATCCGCACCTGACCAGCACCGAACGGCATCTCCTTACCCTGCTTGCCCGCGGTCTGAAATATCAAGATATTGCCGCCCAGCGCTTCACCGCCCCTGAAACGGTGCGCAAGCAAGTGGAAGCCCTGCTCACCAAGCTGAAATTGGATAGCCGCGAATCGCTCATCGCCTGGGCGGTGGATAGCGGCTATGGCAAGCTGGAGCCTGAGATATGAGGACGAAGGCTGAGGGCACCACTCATAAAGAAGAGCCCTTCGACGTGCTCCTGCAGTCGCTGGAAGAATTTTTCACACTCCTGGTCAAACGCTACAATTCCACAATAGACGACGAACTTTTGCAAATGTCCGTGCAGAGGCAGCCCCAAACTCCGCGCCAATCACCGCAAGAATTTAGCCGCCTGATCGTAGCTACATCCCAGTGGGCGCTATCGGTTAGAGGACGCAAGGAAAGCGTGGACTGTTTCATAATTCCAGCCACAGAAATAATGACTCTGCCCAATAGCGAATTGCCCTCGCGCAACAAACTCACACTCAAGGTACATGACCGAGAAACAGGTGCCTGGACTGTATCTGATGTAGTTGTAACCGGCGACGAAATGAATGCCCTCATGCGCGGTCTTTTCAAAGACGTGGTCAGTCGCACCAGAAGTGACCTGGACGGCATGCCTGAACCACTGCGCCTCATAGCCAGCGGCTACAGCTTCGCCGGAGCAGTGCGCGCTCTTATGGCTGAAAAACAGGCCCTGGTGCAAAAGATGGTCGACCAGCAAGAGGCTATCCTCAGCTCTCTAGCCAGGGAAATTCACGATGTGGTGATAGGCAATGTCATGCTCCTCAAGCGCAATCTCTCAAGCAAAGCCGGCAAAGCTGCCATAAACGATGAGGAAGCCAGGGCCATTCTCGACGAGATCTCGGAAAAACTACGCGAAATATGCCAGGACCTCTACCCGCGAGATCTGAAAGATTGCGGACTGCGCCCCCTTCTGGAGGAACTTTGCGACGCCGCCTCAAGCCGGATCGGCTGCCCCTGTCATTTCCATGCACCGGAAACGCTCCCGGACTTTCCCACAGAAGTAGCCCTGCATATATTTCGCATTGCCCAGGAATGCCTCAACAACACAGCTAAACATGCCTCCGCCTCCATGGCTTCCATCAACATAGAAGCCGACCATGGCGTCTTTAATATGACAATCAGAGACGACGGCAAGGGCTATAAGACCTCGGAAGCAGCCCAGGCACGCACCACCGCCGGTGGTAGCGGCACCGGCATCATCAGAGAAAGAACTGAACTTATCTCCGTGGTATATCCGGCCAAGATCTGGTTCGATTCACAGCCGCAAAAGGGCACAAAAATTGTTCTGGAAGTTCTATACGGCGGCATGGAAAGCGGTCCGAGCCCACAAAGTGGTTCAACGCCGGCAATGCGTGCGATCATCTACGCCTCCAAAGACATTCCGGCAGGGGAAATCATTACCATCGACGCCGTCGACGAAATGACAATGGATGCCGGCGCCGTAGAGGATTCAGCAGTGAGCGGTTTTCAATCGGTGGTCGGCAAAGTAACAAAGGTCACCCTGCATCAAGGCCAGATTATCAAATCCGCCGACCTGAAATAACCTGAGCCACTTACAGTGCGTTATAGATTGTGGAAAGATTGTACTCCGGAGCAGACACCACATAGGCTCCAGCCACCTTCTTGAGAGCTAAAGTATGATATCCGCTGCTGAAGGTGCCGGTAGGATCCATAATCACAGCACCCTTGAGAGCATCGGCACTCAGGTCCCCCTTTATGAACTGCCCACGCTTCAATGAGAGTTTGCCGTCTCCGCCGTCTAATTCCCCATAGACCAAAATATCCGCGCTACGGTAGACATCATTATCTTCTGCAGTAAGCATTTTCCCACTTGTACAATCGAAGGCATACTTACGCATACTCGTGGTCTCAAGCAAAAGCTTGCCCTCATTAGCCAGGAAATTGACAGGCGAAGAAAACTTCCAGTGCTCGTCGTGCAAGGAAGGAAGCCACTGAATATGGCTGGCCGAATAAGACACCATCTTCGGTCTGACCAACAGTTCCTCCAGTGAATAACTCTTCAGGCGCTTGCCGTCCTTAAAGAAAATAACAGCCGGCGCTTTCAAATGATCGCCCCGCCCCATCAGAAAATGATCAGCTAGAACCCAGACCAGCAGGCGTCCATCCTCGGAAAGGTAGGCACTTCCGAGATTCAAGCGAGGTTCCGGCATGGTCGCGTAAATGGTCTGACCGTTGACCTTGACCGTGTAGCTTATGCCACCACCACCTAGTACGGCAAGAGCCTTGCCTTGAGCGGATTTAAAGACTGCGCCGTCGGCTTTAATATTGGCCACGGCATCGGCCCTGCCCGGTAAAGGCGAAGAGCAAAGTAGAGCAAGGGCAGCCATAAGCGCCACACCCGCGTGCTGAATTGAGGGTTTCATAGAAACTGCACTGTCCTTTTAGTAATTCGCCGAAATTGCGCACTGTCGGTCACAATTGACCGCCTGCCACATTGGTATAGACTGGTGCAGGGGAAACTTTAGGAGGCGGTAAAAGTTGAAAGAAAAGGAACACTTCCAGGTTTGGCGGCAGGATGATAACGGGCATCAATTTCTCATCCAGTCCTTTGCAAGCCGGGAGGAAGCCCAGGCACTGATAGCAAAACTATCAGCCGGCTTCCATAAACAGACTTACTGGATCAAAGAAACACAAGAATCCATCTCCACTGAGAGAGACTGCAAAACCTGAGATTGAACGACTGGCAGAGTAGAAAGGATTCGCTTCCTGAATCAGGATATTCCAAAATCCGTTGAAATTATCCGCGCAGAATTAATGCAAGCGCAAGCGTCTGAAACCACCTGGCTTTTATTCCATGACGCCGACTGGAAGGATGAATGGGTGGGGCTTTTGGACACAACTCCGCCACCGGCGCCGAGATATGATGAAAGCTGGTTACACTTACTATGCAAAATCTATACCTGAATTCCGGCGAAGGACTTTTCCCTTCGTCCGGCACGGTCATCGCCCCCTTTTTCAATTACTACCGAGGTGCCCATGCTTACAGATTCTGAAGCAGGCGAAACCGCGCAGGATACGCCTCAAGCCTGGCTCAATCCCTATGCGGGTAATGCTCAAAACGACATAGTCGGAAAATTTCAGTCCCTGCTCTTCTATCACGAAGTGGTGGCACCGGCTTTGATAGAGTTGCATGCCATTAATCACCTGCTCAGCTACTGTGGCTTTGGACTGACCATGGCCGGCGACAAAAACGGCGACGGCAAACTGGAACTCTTCGAAGTAAAAGAATACATTCAAGACCTGCTCCAGATAACCGGTCATGACAAATGCCTGGTGAAGGGGCTGAACTCACTGGAACGCAATTATAATGAGATTGCCGGACCGAAAAACTATATCGACGAGCAAGACTTGATAGTAAGAGAAAACTACCTGAACAAACTGATTCAAATAAAGCTTCTGGAAAATGAAGCCATTCTTGAACAGTTAGCCGAGTGCGAACCGGACGAACTGGAAGAACTAGACCTCTGCGTCATCGTGCAATGAGTGGTAGCTTCCGCTCAGGAAAGACCGTAGCCTCCGACAATGGAGTATCCCATGGCAAATTGGCCCAGGGACACTCCGGATCAAGGAAAGCTCGTCGCACACGGCGCTCATTCTTGATTCGCCCTTTCTCATAGATTTCCGGATTCCAGAATTTGCGACCTATGTAATACTCAGTCACATACTGGTGCCAGCTTGTGTAGTGCTTTTGAATGAGCTTACCCTGTTCCAACATCAAGGACAGTGCCTCATCCTTAGACAAATAACCGAGCAAATAGCCGGACCGGCAAAGATGAACGTTCCGCCCCAGATCCCAGGCGAGAATACCTCGTTCCCCAAACTGATCGCCGTACTTACGCACTACGGACAGACTTTCACCTTTGCGCCCGAAGATGAAACTGGTGATACTCTGGAGCCCCTCCTGAAACTCGGAAGGCGACTCTCCCATCGTTTTACGAAGAGACCGCCAGGAAGAATTATGACCGTTTTGCTCATGGCGCTTAATCAAGTCAATTAATTCCTGGCGATTATGTACTCCCCAGGCCTCAACCAATCCCCTATGTTTGGACTCAAGGTTTTCAGTTGTATGTGCTAAACCGGCTAAAGATAGCATTCCTTCGTCGTTCTGCAAGGCGAGTGGTCCACCGCAAGCGAGAAGCCAGCGCCGGGCCGGCAGCTTTTCTGCATGGTCATAATCAAACTGCTTATCATTGATTTCCGCAAGCGCGGTCTCAGCCGTAAATCGGCTCAGCTTCGATGCCATGTTCGCATCATCCCGAGCACCGGCAAAGTCGTGCAAACGGGTGCGGGCGAGGCTGCGCTGTTCGTAGCTTTGATAATCGTTTTTACCCTGCCCAACGGCCCTGGTAAAGTCTGCAACCGCTTCCTTGTTGTGCATGTCTTCTAAGTCGATAAGCCCCTGCAAATAGTACCGGAGCGGCGAGTTAGGAGCTATCCTGATGCAGGATTTCAAATCGTTCCGCGCCTGGTCTAGCAAACCGGCTTCGATAAAAGCACTACCCCGCAAGCGATAAAGCTCTATGTCACCAGGCTGAGCTTCAATGCACGCGGTAAAGAGAGGAATTGCCTTCTGTGCTTCAGCGTCGGCCGCATAAATTGCGCCCTTCAATCTCAACAGGTCCAATTCCCCGGGGGCGATTGAGAGAGCCGCATCAACGTATTTGAGGGACTCCTCGTAGGCGTCTTTGCGAAAATTGAGACTGGCCATGCCAAAAGTACAAAGTAGCGATTTACTATTGCGAGCCAGACCCTCCTGGAACACCGCCTTAGCCGACTTAGCTTTTCCGGCTTCCAGCAATTTCCAACCTCTGAGGAACTCCTGGTACTCAGGTGAATCGGCGGCTACTTTAGAGAAACGCGGCAAGCCCGTGAGGTACCAATCAGAGCTTGCCGGAGTTTCTGAGACCGAAGCCATTGCCAGTAAAGCTAATGACAGGCAAAAAGAAGGCAGTCTCCGAAATCTGTTCGAATCAAACCCTGCAAAATTCAACTTCAACACAGTTCACCCATCAATGCCGGCGGTAAGACAGAAACAGCCTGTTGCATATTACCAATCGAATCGAATCACCTTTTCTTTCTGGTCAACCTTAAAAGGTCTGCCGAAGATCTTCGGACCAAGCAAGGGATACTCAAGACCGGCAGCAGGATAGGCTTTCACGTTGGTCTTGATGATATGCCCGATGACAAGCCTGTCGGCTATGGCATTTCCATCGTTGTCGAGATGCAGCTTCATCTTGTCGAAATAGCTGGGGTGACAAACTATGCCATCAGGAGCACAGCCAGTATCAAAACAAGCTTTGGTCTTAATACCGTTGATCTCAATGTTTATAAACATCACGTCATGGCTTGTTTCAAAGGGCACTGAATACTTGTCGGTCTTAGGAGCGCGAGCCGCACCCTGTGCAGCCGAAGCCGTCGGCTTTGCGGACGCAGCGGCTTCAGCGCCTGGAAAGGGAGCCTTAGTAAGCCTTACGTAGAAGTCATCGATCTCATAGTTGTAATCCTTAAAGAAGTTCTGCCCGATCACGCTGACACCCTCTTCATTCAAAGCGAGAAAACGCACCTTACGGGTCAAGTCTTGCAAGGTTATGGTAGCAACGCAGTCCTTCACAGGCACGACACCATGGGGACGACTGACGGGAACCGTTTTGGCTTTGTCCAATTCGTCCTGCGACAGAATGTCAGGGTAATCAAAGAGACTGATGCCGCTTATGGTAGCCCCGGTATCAAAGGCAACCTTGCAAAATTTGCCGTTAATTTTGGCATTTACCATTAAATGCCCGTGCTCTCTGGCAATTGGGATGCGCACCCGGGCAGGCAAGGCCTCCCACTCAGCTCTGGTAAGGACAGGCTCAGAGTCCTGGTCACCTTTACGCTGAGCATTTCCGGTGGCTACGTTCAAGGCAGCTGGTGCACTGCTGTTGGCGCTGCCGGCAGCGCTACCGCCGGTGGACAGTTGTTTCAAATAGTCAGCGGCATGCTTAGCTTCCGGCGTACCGGGATAATACTTGCAAATATAACGAAACAGGTCTGCGGCCGGCGCGTCTTGCCGCATTTGCTGATAGCAAAGAGCCAGATAATAGGTAGCGGTGATACGGTCGGCTGATTGAGAAAGCTTGCGAAAGGCGATGGCAGCACCCACATAGTCTTTCTTTTCATATTGAGAAATGGCGCTGCTCAAGGAATCGGCAGCAATGACCGGCAAGAAGGCAAGTAAGGCGGCAGCAAGCCATAGACAAAGACTTACGGAGGCAACTCTTCTGGTGCGCAAAGACAAGCACTCCTTCCCTCAAACCCTGCAGCACAAAGTGCAGACCTGGAAATTATACAATGCCCCCTGACGACCGAGCACCGGCAGCAATTTTTCAGCCAGTGCACTAAGAACAAGCCCTCGCCTGTTTCGTCTGTTAGGATGTACGAATGCAGGTTTTCCACTCCAGCTTCCGTCCCTTCTCGGCTACACCGGTGCTACTGGTAGCTCTAGCCTTCAGCTTGGCGCGCCCCTGCAGTGCCGATACCTATCTGTTTGAAGAAACAGTCGAAACTGCCGTCCCCGAAGTTTCCGAAACAGCTGCGCCGGCGGCAGCCCAGAAGCCTAATAAACCACTAGAAAAGAACGGCGCCGGGGCTAGACCGGCAAGCCCGCTTAAATCCGGACGCTACAAATGGCAGGCGGCGGAGAAAAGCACCTTACAGGTCAAAACAGGCACAAATGCCATGGAAGTTGTCAGAAAGAACGATACGACCATTTATGACTTCCCAAAACGCGAAATCTATACCATCGAAAACGGAAAACACCAGTATGAATCAAGATCGCTTTTCGCCATGGTGGCTTATCGAAACGACGAGTTGATCAATCGCTTTATGCTGGGCAAACTCATGCGTGTCGCCAAGTTCAAGAAGCTTGGTGACGGTGAAACTCCATTCGACAAGTTCTATAGCGAAGCCATGCTGGGCGTAAGCAATCCCAGTTATTCTTCAAACTACAAGGCGGCCTTGCGAAAACTGGCAGACCGAGACATTTATGAATACAACGGTCAAACCGTCACCGCCGTGAAAGATTCAACCACAGCTCTATCGGGCGAGCAGGCGCTGCAATTCAACCGCTTTCTCGCCAACACCACCATGATACATCCGGCAATTCGACGCCAATTGGGCAGCCGTGGTAAGGTGCCGCAAGAACTGAGCTGGTATGTGGAAAATACGCCACTCAGCAAAAACAGAGTGACGCTCAAGTTAATCAAGTACAGCCCTGATAATTACAAAATCAGTCTCGCCGATCTAAGCGAAGAATCGAGCAACAGCCGGCTTCTATCGCCACTCTACTTGAAGCTGAAAGAAAGAGGTTACAAAAGACCGGCTGATAGCCAGGAAACCAGCGTCAGCAAATTCAAGCAATTTGTGCAAAAGAAAAACTATCTGGATGCCCTGCTCACCCTGACGGAATACGGTCTGGAAACCGGCGAACATCAAATCTACTTGCTTCAATCAATATCGAAGCAAATGCAAGCCGATGCCGATAGCCAGAAGCTGGCAAAAGGTTGTCGCGCCCCGGAAAACGAGGAAGAAGCACGCGCTTCGCTGGCAGCACTAGATTCCATCGATCGCAAGAAGTACGAAAAGGCATACTTGATAGACATTTTCAGGGCCAATCTAATCAAAGACCTGGCAGCGCACGGCGCCCAGAAAATCAATACCACCGGCGAGAAGAAGCCCGAGCTAGCCTTTATTTCGGCTCTTAAGGTTAACCCCTTCATCACAGGGGCCTATTACGACCTGGGAGACTATCTGCGCACACTTTTCAAACATAGTGAAGCCTGGGAATGCTTCAAAATTGCAAGAAAATTAAAACCCGGACATCCTTTCCAAAAGACGCTGGACGAGACGGAAGAAAAACTCGTCCGGGACAATCCTGCATTCTTCACCGGCGCCAACTAATTCCAACCTTGAAACTAAACACCGCCATCTCGCCTGCTGCATGAGAGGGGGCTGCGATTGTTCCATGCAGGACGGGTATATAAGCTTATCCCAAAGAATGCTGCATTCACTTAAACTCGCCAGCCAGGAACCCTCTGATATGACAAAACCCAAGGTGCTCGTTCAAGAACTGCCGAAACTCTTCAGGCAGCCACCTGTAGAGGCGGCCTACCTCAATAAGCCTAGCCACCTGCAGACCCGCAAAGACCGATACGAAGCAGGCCGAGCCATGCGCGTGGCCTGTCCACGAGAAGCCCATGCAGAATTCAAGGTAGACAGAGAAGGGCGGGAAGACCCCATCGAACTACTGAGAGAATCCAGCCTGGGTCGGGTGGAAGCACTGGTGCCGCTGCGCTATGGGCGCATGCTGTCTTCCCCTTTCGCCTTCTTCAGGGGAGCGGCAATAATCATGGCTTCCGACCTGGCAGACACCTACGCCACGGATTACGCCGTTCAATCTTGCGGCGACTGCCATCTCATGAATTTTGGCGCCTTCGCCACTCCCGAGCGCAATATCATTTTTGACATCAATGACTTCGACGAGACCTTTCCGTCCTCCTGGGAATGGGATTTGAAGCGTCTTGCAGCTAGTTTCGCCATCGCCTCCGCCAATAACGGACACAAAAGGTCGGACGGTAAGGCTGCGGCAGCCCGCATGGTCAATAGCTACCGAGACCGCCTGCGGGAGCTTTCAGAAATGAAAGCCCTGGATGCCTGGTATTCCTACCTGGATTATGAAGAACTGGTGGAGCTGACATCGGATAAACAGCTCAAGAAGCGGCGCAAGAAAGTTTTGGAGAAAGCCAAGAGTCGCGACTCAATTGAAGAATTCGTCAAGTTGGCTCATGTAATTGACGGAAAGCCACGAATTAAAGACGAGCCGCCACTGGTTTATCACGAAGAAGGACATGATACGCCCGAATACCAGGCTCGCATTCAAGAATCAGTGAGCCTTTACAGAGAGTCACTATCTCTTGAGCGGCGGGTGCTCTTTGACAAATATGAACTGGTGGACAACGCCATAAAGGTAGTCGGAGTCGGCAGCGTCGGCACCACCTGCGGTATCGCGCTATTTTTTGCGGCAGAAAAAGATCCTCTCTTCCTGCAAGTGAAGGAAGCCCGCAATTCGGTGCTGGAAAAGTACTCCCACTTTGTTTCCCACGAAACGGAGGGCGCTCGCGTAGTAACCGGTCAAAGACTGATGCAGGCAGCCAGCGACTTCTTTCTCGGTCATTATGTCAGCTCGACGCAAAAACACTATTACGTGCGCCAACTGAGAGACGTTAAGGTCAAACCGATGGTGGAAATCTTCAAACCGGAGAACATGCTCTGCTACGCCAGAAACTGCGGCTGGGCCCTGGCTAGAGCCCATGCTCGCTCCGGAGACCCGGCAATTATTGCCGGCTATATCGGCAAAAGCAATGTCTTTGCCGATGCCGTTGCCGAATTTGCCGACAGGTATCTGGAGCAGAATCTGGCCGACCACGGCAAATTAGTTGAAGCTATCAGAGAGGGTGAAATAGAAGCTTTTACCGAATAGTTCCAAGCGCTCTTGCCAAGCAGCAAATGCGGGTAATATTTACTCTCACCCTAAAGATAGTGAATTACGCACTTGCAAAGGAACTAGCTTGGCAATCCCTGGAACGGCGCTAAAAAATGACCTGCTCAAAAGGTGCTCGCGGCACTTCGCGGGCCCTCTGGCGGTCTGGTTTTCCCTGTCATGTATGCTTACACTGACACAGGCGCAGGCTTACGCTCTCAGTCCGGAAGCAACCGCGCAGACCGACTCGATTGTCAGAACATCGGCGGGTGACCGCACCGAAGCCAATCTTTTTCGCCCCTTCACGACACAAATCGTTGGTGAATCTAAAGAGTCTGAAAAACCCCGGTCTAAGCGACCCAAATTAGGTCTGGCCCTTGGCGGCGGCGGCGCCAGGGGAGCCGCTGAAATAGGCGTGCTGAAAGTTTTGATGGCAGAAGGCATCAAGTTCGACTGCGTAACCGGCACAAGTGTGGGAGCCGTAATCGGCGGCTTCTATTGCATGGGCGCCAGCGCCCAGGACATGGAACGGGTCTTTGTCAGAGGCGATGTTATGAATCACTTCATGACCGTCCCTTTGAGTTTCCGCATCATCGTGGCGCCCGTTATGCTCATTCCCAGACTACTGGGCAGCCATGAATACGACGGTCTTTACAGAGGTAATTTATTCCGTAAATTCCTCATGAGAAACATGGACGTCCATGTTCGCAACATAGAAGACCTACCGATTCCGTTTGCGGCGGTGGCCTTGAATCTGATCGATGGACGGCCGTACATGCTTCGCAAAGGCAATCTAGGCTATGCCATGCAGGCCAGCAGCGCCGTACCGGCCCTGCGCAAACCCGTGGAAATCGACGGCAAGCTCTTTGCCGACGGCGGCGTTGTCTGCAATCTACCGGTGAAGCAATGCCGAGAACTGGGAGCCGACATTGTCATTGCCGTCAATATCGACGAGCCCTTTGAGCCAAAACCTTTGCATCATTTTCGCCGCATGGGTAGCGTTTCCAAAAGATTACTGGATTGGGCCCTCTTCGATATTGATGAACCACAGGCTCGGCTTGCCGACATAACCATTCATCCGAACACAGCCGGTATATCGCTCATTTCCACCAGGCGCAAGGATGCCGTCAGAGGCGTAAAAGCCGGTGAAGAGGCGGCCAGAGAATTGCTTCCTCAGATTCGCGCCCTTTTGAAAGAAGCAGGGATTTCAAATGGTACTACTGTCGATGGCACTAATGCCGGTGGAAGTAATGTCGGTGGAAGTAATGCCGGCGGAAGTAATGCCGGTGGAAGTAATGCCGGTGGAAGTACTTCCGAACCGACAGAATCAAACTGACCATCCCCGGGTGTCAAAATCAAAACCGAGGCATGCAAGAAATTTCGTCGAATTTCTTGCATTCTTAATATTCTGAAGGCAGCTACTCCAGTGTGTCCAGTACAGTCCTGCCGCTGGCATCCGGCACGCGCATATTCTTAGCGAAATAGAGCCGAACGGTTAGATGCGACTTGGCAAAATCATCCACTTTGAGCGTGTCCGAGCACTCCTTCTGGGAGCCGTCCGGTTTGGTTTCAGACCAGGTAGACTTGAACTTGTCGTTATTCAAATAAAGCTTGCGCTTGGTGCCGTCTGAAAACTCAGCATAGACCTCTCCATTTTGTTGATCTTGCTGAAGCCCCTGCAATCTGGCACCTTCCGCTCCCTGCACGGAAAGGCGGAAATGCTCACTCTTGCCGGCGGCATCGGTGGTGGTGACTATGCCGTGGCGATCAACGTTGTAACTGGTGCCGCGCAAAATATCTCGCTCGCTGTAATTACTGTCGGAGCGCAGATGAATCTCACGATCTGGGGAAAGGAAGTCCACATTGCCGGAACCATCCATGTCAATTTTCGTACTATCGTTAACGCTGACATGGGCTGTGTGCTCAGCCTTGTTCAGATGCATCGTCATGGAAAGATCGGAAAACTCCAGTTCCACCAGAGCATCGGCGCCAGACTTTTCAATGCGCAAAGAACCGGGCATGGAAATATCCTCACCGGTTTCTCCGTCCACCAGAGTAAAACGGCTCGACTCCCAGACCTGATTGGAGCCGTTGCTCCCGCCATCCGCAGGCTCCATTTCCACCTTGAGTCCGCTGTCGAATTTGAAGACGGCGCTACCGTCTTCATTCTGAACTACTTTGGTCGGCAGAAGAGCGCCATTGGCGCCATCATTCCCGAGCGCCGAAAGCGAATCTTTCTTGCCATGGTCACTTAAAGTGAGCTCCGGCAAGTTAGTTACCTGTTGACTATCCTGGGAAACACTGCCTGTGTGCGCCAGCGTTTCATAAAGTCCCTTGGCGGAAGCCCCACCCATGGTTGCATCATAGGCAGAATTCTCGCTTACAGCGTCCGCAGCCTCCCCAGCCGCGTGTTTTTCACGCCCCTGACCCATGGCACCTCTCCGCGCAATCTACCACTTTATACCCAGTACAGGGGCTGGCTCAAGCCTTGTGGTCTGACCGGGGGCTCGGACCTGAGGAGTCGAGCCGGGAAGTCTGCCCATGGCGTCGGACCCACGCTATAGGGTGGTCGGAAGTGCCAGCTTGAAGGCAGCAAGAAGAATCAAAATCAAGATAAAGGCAAGGAAAAACTTTCCGCGCCGCCCGGCAGAGTGGACTGAGGCAGACTACAGGACATTGCCCATGTGACACTTGATGCATTCGGGAAACCAACCAACTTCAAATTGATGACTCAAGTTCGCCCCCATCCTCACCCAGGCAATAGTAGCAAACAACAATTCCAAGCATAGTTCAAGAAAAGACTGGAATTCGACCGCATGGACTAAGCTCTATCATCCGACTTATGGATGAGAAAAAAACAGATCTGTACTAGTATTTCAATGGCGCCAGGAATTGAGTCCTTGCGGAGAAGGCTTCATCACCAGAGCCCATTTGTAAGAATTCAAGACTTCCGACCCTGCAGGGTCCCTTAACCGCTAATTAATCGAAACCAGCCATGAAGCGGATGATTAGCGACCCGGTCGCAGCGTCGCCGTCAACAACCTGTAAAATTCTCGCTAACACATAATCCCTGATGAGTTTCGCTCAAACGGACACTTCGAAGGTCCAAGTGAATCGCAGCAAAATTCTGAATACCAACTGACTCTCCGTCTCCTGGTTACCTCTTCCAAGCTTCCGCTATCCTCATGCCAATCTATCTGGGTGCAACTTTAACCAAGCTCATCGATCTGACTTTATCATCTCATAGTATGTTGACGGCGGCATAAAAGCGCAACAAATTGGGCGGCAAAAGAATTTCGCATATCAGAAGGAAAGGGCTGCCGGCTACGGCAGCCCTTTCCTTCTGGTGTTTTGAGATCGCTCAACCTGCGTTCTGCTTGGACATGGCTTCCATTACGCAACTGTCACAAGCATGCTGGCTCGATAGCCGCTCCAGCCAGCCTCCTCCGCCGCGAACTCAAGGTTTTGGAGTTCCTCATCCCACTGGATTCCGATTGAACCACGCTGCCTTACCACTGTAGGCCAGGTCTCCTCACATTGGTCGCACTCAAGCAAGAACAGCAGTCTGATCATTGGCTGATTCCTCCATCTTTCTTGCTCGACCGCGCTTTCTCTGGGCTCTCTTTTCAGCGGACTCCAGTGCTTCTTTCGTTCGATAGGAGGCTCCGTCAATTTTGACGATTTCTGATCTGTGTATCAATCTGTCCACAAGAGTGACTACACACCCTGCGTTCGGGAAGATTTCTCCCCACTCTTTGAAGGGCTTGTTGGTCGTGATGATTGTTGATGACTTCAGGTACCGAGCGTTAATTACCTCGTAAAGTAAGTCAGCATAGCGATTGTCGTAACTTAGGTAGCCAAGCTCGTCAATTGCCAATAAGTCCGGGCTTGCGTACTTCTGTAGACATCTCCGTCGGGATGTGGCACCATCCTGGGCTGATAGGTCCGACAGCATCTGACTGGCGAGACAAACTTGGTTTTGTATCCAGCAAGCAGAGCTGTGTGCACCAGGTTCTTCGACAACATCGACTTACCCAGACCGTTGGCACCAAGAAAGATGATATTGACTGCCCTACTCATGAATTCTAGAGTGAACAGCTCTTCTACAAGCTCTCGATCAATCGTCTTCGGCCTCCCAATCAAATTCAGACACAGGCTTCATCTCGTGTATCTGAGACTCTCTCAATCGCCGCTCTAAGCTTCGCCGATTCTTCTCCGCCGCCTCAGCCTCTAACAGTTCTTTGACCCACGATTGATTGGCATATTCATTCCATCTGGCGCCGTAGCCTTGAAGCCCAGCTTGCTCGCCTGTTCTTTCAAATCTGTCGTCATTGTTCCTCCTTGGAAAGATTGTCGTAAGTAGCCAGCGAGTGCGGCAAAACAACGAGATCAGTAACCCTTTTGTCGTCCGGTAAATCAATCGCAAATGGCGATAGCAACCCCTTTGCCTCCTCCTCCTCTCAAGTACGTTGGCAACATCTGCAGAGTGGCAAGCTCCAGAAGTCACCACTTCCTTGATCGATTCCTCCACTTCTGCCGGACCATATAAGTCCAACAGTCTCAGCAATTTGCTCGTCAGCGAACCGATTGAATAACCCCGCTCCGCAGCCATACGGAACATCTCTCTTGCAGTTGGTGCCGAGCAAAATAGTCGATTCATGCCGCTGCCCTTCTTTGCCTTTTTCTTCTCTTCGACCAGCCTCGAAATGTGCTCGGTAGTCTCAATCTGACGCCTCTTTTCAAAGCATCGCTTGTGCTTCGCTACCTCCTTCAATCCGTCCAAGATACGCACCCAATCGCTGTCCGCATGCACCGTGAGCTGCTTCTGCACGTATTCATGAGGTACTGAATAATCGTTCATGTCATACCTGACATACGGTGCCTTGCCAACCGATACAACCGTGCTCTCAAATACTGCATACGGATTGTCCGGCAACGGCATCAAACTCCCTTGCTCTTGCTTAAATGCCTCTGCTACAGTCATCGTTCGGTCCTCTGAACACGGTCTGGTGCCTGCTACTTCTCGGCACCAGACTATCGCCTGATTGTTCAGGTCCTCCAGACCATCCCACTTCCGCGCAGCAAAGAACGAATGCCTGATGTACTGTATCGCCCTCTCGACTCGCCCCTTTTGATTGCCCCTGGCGATAGCTACTGGCTTCGGGGCATATCGGTAATACGCTGCAAAGTCCAGCAGCCGCGGATTGAATCGGATGGCATCGCCACTCCTCTCCAAAACGGCCCGATTTCAAATTGTCGTACTTGACCTGCCTCGGCACACCTCCCCAACTGCAAAAGGCGTCTACGTGCCCCTGTAGAAAGTTCGCCGTGGACATGCCTGTGTAGAACTTCAGAAACACCTGCCGTGACCAGGACAACACAATGACGAAAGCGTACAGCTGCCGCTCGGCATTACCGATTTTCACTTTCCCGAAGCACGCCCAGTCAACCTGAGCCTCCTCTCCCTTAATCGTACTCAGCCTGAGATACGCTTCAGCTGCCGGTTTTGGTCGATGCCTGGCTAGCATGTCTCGAAAGTGGTCGATGCCTCCAGGATACCCTCTCTCTTTCACCATTGCATACAGCCGCGATCCCGTCAGTCTCGGATACTTCTGCAGCACAGAACGGATGTACGGCAAATACGGGTCAATCAACGAACGCCTGATCCTGACCCGCTCAACGCTAATTCCATTTCTGGTTAATACCCGATCAACTACACCGTGATGAATCTGTAGCTGCCTGGCGATGGTGCCTCTTTTCCACTTCTCTGCGTAAAACAAGCGCAGGATCTCTGATTCTACTTCTTTTGAAACGCCCACTGTTACCTCCTGTTGTTCTTCCCAGGCGACATCGCCCGATGAAGTCTTGGCGTGCGAACGGCCCACAAAGACGGCGCAACCGCTGCAGCGAATTAACACTGCATCTTCAGCCGGCTCAAATTTTGTGATTTCCGTAGAGACCACTTCCTCGGTCTCTGGACAAACAATGTCATCCTGACAAGCCAGAAGGGAACCATGATGCGTCACTTCTTCTTTGCACCGCCTCTTGTATTCTGCCTGCCGGCGGCTGTGATTTAGCGCACCCCTAAAGCTGCGCTGGTAACGCCGCCCGGCCTCAGCCTGTCCCTGTCGGCGGTTTAATTTCGCGCAATCCTGGCTGCAATATCGGTTACCCCGGTCACAGCTCCTGCAAAGCCTTACCTGTTCCCGGCATCGGGCGCAGTTGAACAGTCGAAAGGAATCTTGCTCATCGTCCACTCAATGAGCAAAAAGGCCTGGACAGGACTCAATTCTTGTAGGAAACTCTCTCCTTCATCGTCCAATAGATGAATCCAGGGGTTCAAGTTGCCGCTTGAACCCTTGACCTTTTTGCTAATTCCTAATTTCTCAAATCAACCCGAGAGGAACAATTGCTCGCGGTCGATATATTTCCGATATGCGTGGCGAAACGCCGTCAATAAATACGCGCTTCTAAAACGCCGTCAACACATAGTACCATCGTAAGTTTGCCATTGCGAACATAGCGAATTCCTGCGCCGTCTGGCAGCCCTTGAGACCCCTCAATCGTCATCTTTGGAAAAGTGTTGAACGTCTTGACCGGGCAAACACACTCCAGCCATCACCAGCGCCTCTCCGCCAGCAACTTGTACGGAGAGGTGCGCTGGCGTCGATTGTTTAGGCCACAAACTTAGAGAGTTAAGGTGGAAATTCGCTGCTCACCTTTGATATATCAATGATACCACTAATAGTATCAGCGTACGAATTGTCTTTCCTTAATTTCTTGCTGAGTTCTCCTCCCGGTCTTTTGAAAATGCTGTAGTTTGGCGCTGGCGGCTCCCACAGGAAGGAGGCGCCGCCAGGCGTACCTAACCCACCCTGAAAGGGCAGTCTGTGCTTGACCACGAAGTTAGACTGACCGGCAGCGGCGGCGTGCGTCCAGCCACGCTGTTGTCCTGCCGTGAGTTGCACGCCGTCGCTCCGGAGAGTTCGACAACGTAGTGTGTCAAGCACCATAAATAGGTCTGTCTTCATGTTCATCAAGCTATTGCCTCTTGCTTGATTCCAAAGTGCACCTCCGCTGGAGTTCGGTAGTCCAGGGCTTGGTGTGGTCTCTGGTGGTTGTAGAAGTTAATCCACCGTGCGATTGATTCCCTTGCTTGCTTGGTACTTTCGTACGCATGTAAGTAGACTTCTTCGTACTTTAGGCTGCGCCAGAACCTCTCAACAAAAATGTTGTCCAAATACCGCCCCTTCCCGTCCATGCTCATTTCAGCACCGGAGGCCAACACTGGTTTCACAAAGTCATCGCTCGTAAACTGGCTGCCCTGGTCCGTGTTAAAAATCTCTGGTGTGGCCTGTGCTAGCGCGTCCTCCAAGGCTTCCTTGCAGAACCCGGTCTCAAGAGAGTTAGATAGTCGCCAAGACAGTATGTACCGGCTATTCCAGTCGATTACGGCTACCAAGTACACGAATCCCTTTGCCATCGGAATGTAGGTAATGTCTGCGGCAAAAACCTGGTTCGGTCGCTCAATCTTCAAGCCCTTTAACAAGTATGGGAAGACCTTGTGTTCAGGATTTGCTTTACTCGTTCGCGGTTTCCGATACACAGCTTCTATTCCCATCAGCTTCATCAAGCGCCGCACTCGCTTGCGCGTCACCTGCTTGCCGGCGCGTTTCAGGCTCTCTCTGATACGCCGGGCCCCGAAGTACGGGCGGTCCATGAATATTTCGTCGATCATCTTCATCAGTTCTAGCGTCTCCGCGGCGGCTCTACCGCTTTGTAATAAAGCGTTGAGCGGTTCAAAGAAAGCAACTCGCATTGCTTCCTTACTGACGGGGCTTCCACCTCCCTGTCCAACAGAGTTTGGCGCTCCTTCTTGCTTAACGCTTGAGCGCTTTGGATAAAAAAATCCCGCTCCACCGTCAATTCGCCGATCTTTGCATGCAGTTCCGTGATTGCTGCTTCGCTGATAGCCGCCTCCGGGCTATTCCCGCCCTCAAAGGCTGCGCTCGCATTGTCCAATAGCATCTTCTTCCACTGTGAGATCTGGTTGGGGTGCACTTCATACTTCGCCGCTAATTCAGCCAAGGTTCCCTCCTCGCGCACGGCTGCCAGCGCTACCTTGGCCTTAAACTCGGCTGTAAACTTCTTCCTTGATTTTTTCATGGCCCTGCTACTCCTTGTTAACTCGATTATACGATTTATGGGGTAGCGAATTACACCTTAGTCACTGGCCTGAATTTTGGGATCCAGCTCTCAGTAACAGGAGCATACAGAAAAAAGGCAGACCGGGCACTGTGCAGCTAGATTCAAAATATTCCTACGGACAATCTGTGCTTCTCTCAAAAGTATTGTTAAGCACAATTACAGCTCAGATTGCCCTTCTGACGATCGAGCTGCAGGAGCTATCCGAATGTCATCATACTCACAAGCCATTTCCTCGACGCTAGCTGTAGGTACCGCTTCAGTATCTGGTTCAACCTCCTTCTTCTGAAAGTAGAAACCCAATACAAAAGTCAGCACATGAGTAAACCAAGGAAATATATTTTTCTCCTTCACCCAAATGGGATCACCAAAGACTAAACACAGAAATAGCACTGCAATCATAATGATCGCTAAATGCATAATGTTTTGCCTTCCGTCAATTTTTGATCGGACCTCTCGCTCTTTTTTTTCTTCGGTGATTTCCTTCCTGACTCTTTTTACCTCGTCCCACTTCCCAGCCCTGCATGCCTCTTGCTGACGGAGTTCTAGTGATGCCAGCACGGCATCAGGCTTTAGACTTAGAAACTGTGGGAGTCGATTTAACATTTATCTGAGGCTAGGAAAGTTGCTCGAGTAAACTCTCGTAATGGTCTCGAATCAGCAGGTCATCAATATATCTGTCTCCAACACTTGTCGCTTGACTCCAAGGGCTACCAACTTCGTGAGTGAGGCTAACTAACTGTGCAGCGGTTAAGTGCTTATACATATCCCAGACCTTAGTCAAGACCTGGTGCAGTGCTGAGTTTTCTGCTGGAACGCGAGGAAGCGTTGAATTACCGTCAAAATCATAATCTAGCGCAAACCTATCTATAGGTTGCTTTCTGTAGATCTTGAACTCATGGTATAGGCTCGGAACGACAGGACCAAAGCTCCACGCTTCAATCCGCTCTCTGAAGAGTCGCTGCTCAAGGGTTACGAGAACCCAGCCGTAGGCGATGCAAACAAGTTTGATAAGCTTTAATGGCGTAAGATTTTTCCCTTCATCGGCAGCCATTTGAAGAAAGAAATTTGCGACGGCTTGCGGTGTGGAGAGCGACTCCTGAATTCGCTTTGATCTCTGCACAGGCGACACGGACTTCATTGTCTCGTTTATTAATGCGAGTTGAAGCAGAGCCGCTTGAGTATTCGATTGCCTGTTCTGATATCCGAACGCATCACTAAGTGAATCAAATATCACAAGTTCTCTCGGATCTTTTGTCCTGGTCCAGTAATCGCTGACTAAATCATTCTCCTGAGCACTGAATACTCCGATATGCCTTTCGAGATCATTCAATTAAGCTTCCTCTCCTGAGATATTCAACAATCGAACCCCTGTACTTGCGAGCGTACGCTCTATACTTTCTGCTTTGACTCTGGCTCTATTCAAGGTCTCTTGAAGAACATCCAAGTCTTTTCCATCCATAACCACGAAAAATTCTTTCTGTTCGAAATTCTCGGCATACTTAATTTTAAGAGAGTGAACGATAGTGAAGGCTACTGGCGCACCATCTGCAGACTTACCAAATACCGGCCGTATGTCAGTAATCACTCTAGACCCCGAGAAAGAGTGAGGATTATCCTCTATCAAATTCTTGGCCCTTACGAGAATAGAAAGAGGTAAGCTTGGCTCTAGCATAGCTTCAATTCGAACAGTCAAAAGTTTCCATTCCTTTTCACTCGTTTCTAAAAAGGATTCCATGTTCTTAAGTGACTTAACAACGGTCGAAGCTATTGCTGAGACGGGCATCCCCGTATCCTCTGCAACCATTCTGAGTCCATAGATAAGCTGAACAATTTGGGTGACAGTTGGTACTGGAATATTCCTTGAATTAATTGAATCCTGGAAGGACTCCACCGAAACAAACTCACCGGGGGTACTTAACTCACTGAGGAATGAGCTCCAGGTATCTTGATCTAGTGTTATTAGCGTTTGAATCGCCGGAATAGCTTCTTTGGGAACACGTAAAAATGACATCCAAAACCTACCGTACTTAATAAACTCGACCTGCAATCTTGGCTAATTTTACAGCGCTTCATCTCAAGTCACAAATATTAAACTTAGCGCTCGAATTAAAAGCATTGGGACATTAACAATCCTATTTGCTTCCTGCCCTTACAGTCAAGCACATTTGCTTGGAGCTCTGATTTCGGGAAGCCAATCACATTCCCTGGCCCAATGGTTAAACCATTGACGAAAGGTACAGAACCCGCACAATGCCCGAATCGAACCTCCCCTTTTGCTAGCCAAGGTCCAGCCCCAGTGCGGTCTTCCCCAAATAAAAACTCAATCAGCCTTTCCGGCGGCCTTTGCATCCGAGGCATCATAGCGCCGCAACACTCGCAGTCTTCGCAACCAAGACTGACTAACCCAGACCCCACGGGATCGATGTGTTTGACCTTACAAATAGTGAAAACAATTACCGGCAGCAAGTCGGTGAAGCAATTACGAACCAGCTAGATCTACATTGAGCCATGCATCCTAGGGCAAGGGAAACAGCGCTTATATCATTACTTCTCTTGGTCCCTCATTGCTTCAAGTAACAATTCTCGTCCAGCAGCCCTAAATGTAAATCGACAAAAATCAAGATTGCAACCAACTCGATAGGGAATTGTGCGCCACCTTCAGCTAAAACATACCACTTTGATGACCCACCCTCGCCACCATGAACGAACTAGTTTCTTCCCCCGATGAAACGGTCGAGCCAGTCGCAAGCCTCACTATAGTTACTGTTTTTGACAGCTACCTTTTGGAGCCATTTCCATCCTCATAAGAAGTCGCCCCGGCAGCACCGGCTTAGTTGCCGCATTTGCTTCTCCCAAGAGCACCTCAAATACAGTTTCTATAATGATTACTCGGGACTCTCGCCTGAAGTTAGCTGAACCAGAGAATAAGCAGTAGAACCACTACAACACAATCGACAACCTGCGCCATGACCCTAATTTGCAGACTGAGTTCATCTCAAGAAAGAAGAACTTCTTGAATTGCCCTGAGCTCTCTATGTGGATAGTGAGTGCAACCACCCCAAAGAAACGCAGCCTCAAACATGCTGAAGTGTTTCCCGGCACAGTCAAAACATTAAAGCATCATCGTCAGTCTCAAGCGACCACATGCATAGTCGGTCCAGCCAACCAAATTGTTCAACTCCTCCGGCGGAATCGGCAAATTCGCATTGAGCCTGGTCATCATAAATCCGAATCGCTCACTTATCTCATTCGCTAGCTCATCAGGAATTAGACTCCCCATGGACAGAAGGCTTAGGATATCCAAGGGGTTTGACCAAGATGCATCATCAAGCCCAGACTCTGCAGCTACATGACGAATGACACTCGTCAACCGCACTATGCATTGTTCGACAATTGATCGCCATGAATCTCCTGATTGACGCAAGAATTTCTTTCGTAGGAAAGGACTTTGTCCAGGCGGTCCAAAAAAGCCCATCATGGTAGGATGTGAGGATTCTTCCGGTAGGAAAGATGTTCCCTCTTTCTCAGGGGGCGCCTTTGCTTCATTGACGGCATCATTAATCAACTCTTCAGTAGGTTGCTCTTCCGTCGGAAGGGAACTAAAAGCACGCTTAATAAATGCATCAAGGGTGTACATGTGAAACACCTTTCCACATTCAAGCATCTCACGTATTAGTTCTGGTCTCGGTGACTGCTTTCCGCAAATATTCAACCACCAGTCTTCTTTTCTGTCCTTAGTTACGAATATCAGATGAGAGTGCGCAGACCTTAGCATTTCCAACCAGATTATCGCGTCTCCATAGGGATTCTCGGATTTATCATCATCCATATATCCAGGTGGCTGTTTCCTTGAACATCTTTCACTGGCCTCTTGGGTCATTGCCGCTAAATCAGATGGACATTGTGCGACGTGACCGCAAAATGTCTGCGGTCAACTACTTTTGTGCCCGTGGTCAATTAAAATTGATCATTAACTCAGGTATTCTGCCTCGGACTTTCAGTAGGGTCCACCGGTCCCTGGTGCTCTGTTCAAGGGCGAGTTGAGACCGCCCTTGAGGCACGCAGCGAATGCTGCGGACGAAAGGGTGGTGAGCCGCTGGGCGGTGCAAGCCCAGCGGAACCTCAGCCTTTGCCAGTGGTAGCCCGGCTAGCTCAAGGGCGTGTCGGTGGCACTGTAGACAAGTTCACCGTAGTAGTCTCCGGGATGCTCGCGGAAGAGCTCACCGGACGCACCGCTACAGTGGGGGCACCGGGCTTTCTGGAAGAAGTCCCAACCGATGCCTTCAGCATCAGCTTGCAGGGTACTTGCATCAGTCCGCCAGGAGATCGGATCTATCTCCTTAGACAAGACACTGAGAGAGTGGCAATCACCGCATTCTTCGCATTGAATACTGATGAGTATTTTGAACATTTTAGTTTACTCCTTGGATGAGGCATCGGTTTCCGGCGCTTGTTTTGTGCGTTTGGTAGTCTTTTTGAGGCTCATCTGCGCGGAAGCTCGGACCCTTCAGTTCGAGGATTTCGGAATGATGTACAAGTCTGTCAATCGCGGCGGCGGTCGTCATGGGATCTTTGAAAACCTGGTGCCAGTCAGAGAAGGCAAGGTTGCTGGTGACAACTACACTGCGCCTCTCGTAGCGTTCAGAAAGGAGAACGAAGAGAACATCCGTCTCATCGCGAGTCTGGGGTATGTAGGACAGGTCGTCGATGATGAGAGCCTGAAAGCCGTCGAGAGTCTTTATGAACTGGTTGAGGGAGAGTTCTCTTTTTGCACGAAGCAGCTCTTGAACCAGGGCAGCGGCCGAGGTGTAGAAGACCGAGCGTCCTTGCAGGCACCACTCTCTCCCGGAGTCCAACAGAGAGGTGAGACTTGCCGGTACCGGGCTCACCAAAGATGATTAAGTTTTCGCAGGCATCGAGACAGTCGCCGGCAATCAACTCGTTGATGAGGGTGCGGGAGAGCAAAGGCTGCCGTTCGAATTGGTAGTCTGCAAGAAGCTTGCTGTGTGGGAGTCTAGCGTTCTTGAGCAGTCTGGCTATCTTGCGCTTAGAGCGGTCTTGTTCTTCAGCGATGGCGAGCTGATGGAGATACTCCACATGGTTAAGCTTCTCGCGTTCGGCTTTGCGGGCGAAGTCCAGGTAGTGAGCCCGGAATGAAGAAAGGTGAAAGAGCCTGAGCAAGTGCTCGAGTTCTTGAGTCTGTTTTGGTGGTTTCATGGGAGAACTCCTAGAGCCGGCGAGACTGCATCAGACCGTTGTAAATGCTGAGGTCAGGGGCGAGAACAGTGATATCAGGTGGTGATGCGGGTTTAGTAGCGGCACGTTCTTTAACGAGTTCTTCGTTGGGAATCAGACCTGCCAGCAAGATTTGGCAGAGAGCAGTCTCGACCTTAATCTCACCATCGAGAGCGGCTCTATTGAGGATGTTGAGATATTCCTTGTCGGCTTGGCGTTGAGAGCTGTGGTGCTCAAGAAGACGGTCGTAGCAGCGTCTAAAGACTACAGATGGGAAGAATTCGTCACGAAAGACCCAGGCGGCAAATGCGCCCGGCTTACGAACAAGCCAGCTAATGACGTGCCGGTAGTCTATCTTTCGCTCACCTTTGCGCAGGTGGGGCATTTCTTGTACGAGGACGGTACCGAAGAAGAGCTTGATGGTATCGGGGTAGACTAGGGCTTTCAGAACCTTGCCGATGAGTCGGCTTGGCACCGAGTAGATTGATCCATCGATGGTTACAACGCTGAAGGGTGTTACAGAGGCGGTGCACTCGTCCGGGTTATTCCAGTGGCGTGGCGGCAGTGGTTGGAGCACTTGAAGCTCTTCCAGGACCAATGACTCTCGGCGGTCGTTCAGGCGACGCACAAGCGCCTTCGAGAAAAGTTCTGTAATGGGCAATATCCCGGAAAGCGCGACTGCCACGGAGCCTGAGGGTTTGGTCAAGTGCAGTCTTGAGACCATGATGCCGACTTTCAACGCTGCCGTTTTCGTTGCTCTTGCCGGGCGAGTTCTTGGAAGGACTGGCATTGTAGTGCCTGAGGAAACCTACCCAACGTTCGTTAAATCCCTGCGGGTCGCGGCTATCCTTGACGGCGGCGGTCAAATTATCAGTCCTGTGATCTGGGGCGACAGCGCCCAGCTCACTGACGGCTTTCATGTAGCCGCTGGTGAGAGATTCGAAAGTCTCAGAAAAGGCGATGTTGACTGATTGCCAACCGGAGTACGGCAGGATGAAGTGATACAGAAGATGTGGAAATGGCTCACCGCCGATTGTTACTCCGAGTTCTCTGCAATCGGTCCAGTCCGACTGGCTCTGCTTGCCGGGAGAGAGGAACTGTTCGAAGTATACTTCCTTGCCGGTGCCATGCTGGGCACGCCAACGCTCAATGCGACGGCGCAGTGTTCGCCCATGTGATTCATTGAAGACGCCTGGATACCTATCAATGAGGTATTCCAGGATCGTCTTTGCTTGGAGTCCATCATCATTCTTGAGAAGACCGCAAATCTCCTCCCAGTGACCAGCAAAGCGATCAGGGCGGGTTAAGTAGTTTCTGGGTGTGCTCTGTCCACCTGGCGGGGCGCCACGAACATACTTTCGAGCGGTATTGATTGACATACCAGCCTTAGCGGCTGCCTGTCGCAGTGGAATACGTTTGTAGTACTTAAACAAGAGGTTCACCTGTTCCTTTGTGCAAGACATGCTGACTCCGGGTTGACCATCACCCGCAGTGTCACGTGGAATCAGACCCCATGCAAAAGTCCGACAGCATGGCGCCTGAATATGAATTAGACGGCCATGCCAGCAGCCTAATCTATGCATTTAAGCGTGGCGCGAAACACCTTACGGATATCTTCGCTTACTCCAAATGGACACTCCCCCAAAAAGGATCACTTTTAGTTGACCACGTGATCATTTCTAATTGTCCATCAACACAAAACAACTTATCTAGATCCTCATCAACCTTTCGACAGTGTTCGCGATACTTTTTGCAGCCCTGCTCCAAGGCCGGCGATAAAGCCAGCACATTTTCATAAATTTCATTTGCCGGATCCAAAACACCATCCATGTACGACAAACAGTGCAAGTCGAAAAATTGGCGCAAATTTTTTGTGTGTGCCTGAAACTTATCTATCTCAGCAATCTGCTTCTCAACAATATCCCGGCGTCTTCTACTGTACTCATAATCGACCTGATATGGAAGCCACAACCTCTCAGAAACAGACTCAAATGCCTGGAAATAACTGCTCACATTTTTCTCACCAAGTCTATAAAAGTCTAAAAGACAATTGGTGTCAAAGACAAAAGTAGCGACGTTCCAAAGGTCTCTGAGTCTCACTTCGTCTGAATCGAAGTATTCTGGAAATGTGCTCTTCACTGGTGCCAGCCTTTACCCAAAAGTCAGAGGACCATTTGCTCGCTGATGCCTACATAGTGCCTACACGAGTTTCTCGAAAACCCGGAAAATCTATCGGGACGACAGGATTTGAACCTGCGACCTACTGCTCCCAAATCAGCACGCCTCACCAATTCAGCGGTCTAACTTGGTATAAAGAAGTTGACTAATGCCCACCATTGCAATATCCTAGGACTAATAAGAGCAGTTGGTCGCCACCGAGGTAGAAAGTGGTTGATACCAAATTGATACCAAGCATAGCCAAGGGGATATCCAATGCCAGGCAAAGCGCAAAACAAGCTAAACCTCACAAAAGACGCTGTTGATTCCTTCCCACATCCATCATCCGGCTATGTAATCTACTGGGACACCCAAGTCCATGGGTTGGGGGTAAGGGTTACCCCAACCAAGAAGACATACATACTGCAAACATGGATAGGTAAGAGCCTGCTAAAGAAATCCTTGGGAACTCACCCAGAGATGAACCCGACTCAAGCAAGAATAAAGGCAGGAAAGATAAAGGTTGACATCGTCAACGGAGAAGACCCAAGACTATCAGGGACACACCTAAAGAAGCCAGCCGCTGCCGGTGTGACCTTGCAAGAGGTGTTTGACAAATACATATCCACTCACAAGCTCAAGCCGAAGACGCTCACTGTTTATACCGGCGCTCTCAAGCGCTGCTTCGGCGAATGGTTGGACCTTCCTCTAGCAAACATCACCGAAGCTATGATTCAAGAGAAGCATAAGAAAATCTCTGAGACAGTTGGCGAACGTAGCAACGAGACCGGCGCCCAAGCACAGGCAAACCAAGCCATGAGAACCTTGCGCACCCTTTTTAACTACGCCATGAGGGGATATAAGGTAAACAGCAAACCTATGTTTCTTAGCAATCCAGTCGCTAGGCTCTCACAAGAGAAATCATGGAACAAGAACAAACGGCGCCAGAGCGTAATCAAATCTCACCAGTTGAAAGCCTGGTTTGATGCAGTAGACAATCTCACAGATGCAGGCGGACGCTCGGATAGCACGATGCGAGACTACATCATACTTTGCCTGTTTACTGGTCTCAGGCGGTCAGAAGCTGCCGGTCTAAAGTGGTCAGACGTAGACCTCCATGAGAAGAGCCTGAGAGTAGAAGACACCAAGAACGGGGAAGACCATATGCTCCCCTTATCCTCATACATCTATGACATGCTCAAAAAGCGCCACCTGGAAAGCAAGACAGGTGCGATCTATGTGTTCCCCGGCAACGGAAGGACCGGGCACATCGTGGAAAGTAAACGGGCAATCAATGCTGTCAGGAAGGAGAGCGGCGTCAACTTTATGATGCATGACCTCAGACGGACATTCATCACAATGGCTGAGTCCCTGGACATCCCGTATTACTCCCTAAAGAAACTTCTCAACCATAAGACCACAGCAAGCGATGTCACAAGCGGCTATATCGTTGTCGACATGGAACGACTCAGAAGCCTGATGCAAAAGATATCGGACCACATTCTAGATATTACTGGTCGGCAAACGCCGCCTGCCAAAGTGACCAGACTGCCTCGCCGCAAGCTAGAGGTTGTTTAAGTCATGCAAGATGAAGATGTCTATGCAAAGGTATTCAGTTCGGACCCCACAAGTCTTCGGGAACTGAATGCTGAACTCCAGGTAGACTGCAATCACTGGCTATCCATCTGGCTTGAATTACCTCGACAAGAGTTAGAGCAACGTCTGGAAACTCCATTTGGCAGCCATCTATTGGACTGCACGGGGCAAACCAAGGAAGAAGTACTCAAGCGCCATGCAAGAGAAGTATGGCTTGTAAGATTCTTCGAGCTATTCAAAAGTTGGATTGAAGCTGGAGATAGTCCACCCAGACTCTTTCTAGGAGAGTTCATACTGAAATCAGGCGTCAATCCGCCGCTGTGGTTTACTCATGCACTTATCAATGTCGACAATAAAAAACTGAAGTCTAAGGGTGGAGATCATCAGTTCGCAACAATGAAAACCAGACTAAAGACCGCCGTTTTACAAGCATTAGCCGAAAAGCACAAATCGTGGAACCAAGTTCAGCGGGGTGACATCAGGGAGCTAATCTCAGAGTTTATTCCGAATCATGGACGAAACATTCACAATGACGTAAATTCACTCACAGAGCATCTTGGTGGAACCAAAGACTGGCACGAGAACTGTCTTAGCCTATTGATCTACTGTCTTAACTCTGACCCAGACAATTCATTCCATGTAGATGTCGACCAATGGCTAGAACATTTGGAAGAAGCAACCAAGAGCCAGCAGGAAAATCGAAAACCTGACTCGTGAAATCAAGGTTGACGACTCTCGCAACTCGGCACAATTAGGCGATTACGCAACCGGCATATGAACAAGCCCATCCTTTGGACGGGCAAGCAGCCCTACGTCACATCCCCTGCATATCAGGGGCATATGACGTAGCCTTTTTCGTTGGATTTGATACTTCAAGAGGGATTGGTTTGGTTGTTTACTAACAGAGTGAAACAGCGTAAATGGAGGTCTCTCGATGATTTCGGATAAAGAGAGGAAGCGATTTCTGCGGCGGTGCGAACTGCCTAGCATTACTGGGCTTTCGCTCGGCTACTTCAAGCGCGCAGCCTGGTTGGGGGAGGGCCCACCCTTTGTAAAACTCGGGCGGGCAGTCCTATACGACGAGGCAGCGCTCTTTCAATGGCTAGAAGCGCAGAAAAAGGGAGGAGATCAACAATGACTTCAACGCAGAGACGAGCGATCGCTCGGGAGAAGATGCTCGCTTTTTTTCAGCCTGGCATGACTACGACTGCCGGTCTAACCGCACTCGGCGAAGCCATTGGCACCCTCTGCGGTGCACGTTCCGCTGCGGAAGGGAGGGCGCGGCGAGTAGAAGTTCTGAGAATTCTCGCTCGAGAATGGGGTGAGGAGCTGGACATTGCGAAATTTAAAAACTGGGAAGGCGTATGAAAAAACTAAAAAACCTGCAAAGCAAGCTAGAAGATGTTGAACACCTTGTCTCAGTAATCGACAGGGTTAAGCGCTCTCACGTACGCAGAGAAAAGGAGGCGATCAACAACATTGAAGCTCTCATCTGCATCTCAGGACGGCGGAAAAAAGCAATGACTAAGTTGGTTACAGCGCTGCAAATTGAAAATGCCACACACCGGCTTACAGAATTGCTTCAGCTTGAAGAAAAACTTCTGCGCGTTTATCTGACATGAACATCACAAAGACTTACCCTGGCGATGCCAGCATTCTAAATAATGCTGGCATCGACCCCACCCCTCGCAAAGGCAGCCCATGTCCCAACTGCGGTGGTCGTGACAGATTCACGCTGTTTGCAAACGGTCGACACTACTGCCGTGGCTGCGGCGGTGGTGATGCTATTGACCTAATTCAGAAGGTCCATGGTTGCTCATTCAAGGAAGCATTAACGCTTGCTGGTTCCACCCTACCTGCCAGGTTTCAACCTTCACTTAAGAAGAGCAAGGCGAGCGTTGATGACCACAATAAGAAGAGAATAGACCAAGCACGCCGAATAGTTTCTGACTCGATACCAATCGAGAAGAACTCAGATGTTTGCAAGTACCTGACTGAGACTCGTGGGTTCCTACCAGAGGCATTGCCGCATGAACTTCTACAGCACAATCGACTTGCTTACTTTCACCAGGTAGAACCCGGCAAGGTTGAACTGCTCGGGCATTACCCAGCCATGATTGCGCCGGTCAAAAGTTCAGATGATTCAATCATCGCCGCTCATATCACGTACTTGCTCGGCGGGCAAAAGGCTCCAGTACCATCCCCGAAGAAGCTCATTGGCAGCCCGAAAGGTGGCGTGGTAAGGCTGTATCCTGCCGGGAGCGAAGTAGGCATAGCAGAAGGAATCGAAACCGCAATAGCTGCTCACATCCTCTTCAAGACTCCAGTCTGGGCAGCACTATCTGCCAGCTTCATGCCGCTAATAGAGATACCTGACGGTATTCGTCTGATCCACATCTATGCCGACAATGATGCCAATAAAGCCGGACAAAAGGCAGCACACAGACTGATTGAAAAACTGCGCTCGCAAGAGAAAACGGTTGGTGCCTGCAAAACCCCAACCGCCTCAAACACTGACTTTTATGATGTCTACAAGGAAACTTTTCATGAAGATAATACCACGAAATCCAAACGCTACACCGGCAGCAACTGAACTGATTCAAGATCTAGAGCCAATATCTGAAGACCAAGACTGGCCTGAACTTGTCCTTTTCAATGAAATTAAGACACCCAGCATTCCCTCTACTCTACTACCATGCTGGCTTGGCGAATTTTGTCAGGCCGTTAGTGAATCGACGCAGACACCGCCAGAGCTTGCGGCAATGTTCGCATTATCGGTGCTTTCCACCTGTCTTCAGGGTAAGGCAATAATTTCGCCTACCGGTGGCGACTACTGGGAGCCAATCAATCTCTGGACTGTAGTAGCCCTGCCGCCATCCAGTCGCAAATCTGAAATCGTTAAGCAACTTACAGCACCTCTGAAGGAATGGGAGAAGGAGACTGAAAGGAGACTTCAGCCGCTAATTGACGAAGCGGAGGCAACCAGAATTATCGCCCAGAAGCGGATTACAGAATTGCAATCAAGTGCAGCTAAGGAGAGTGATCAAGAGAGACGCAAGCAAGTCGCCAAGGAGATTTCTGAGCTCAAGGAGACTTTGGCGCAACCACAAGTAAAAGCGCCCAAGCTCTTCACTGGCGACATCACGGCAGAGGAACTTCAAAATCAATTGGTCAAGCACGATGAGAAGATGGCTGTACTCTCAGACGAGGGCGGGATCTTTGAAGTTATGACCGGACTCTACAATGACGGCAAAGCCAATTTGGATGTTTTCCTTCAGGCTTGGTCGGGTTCATCGGTGAGGGTTAACCGTGGACAAAGAGAAGTCACATTAGACAAGCCTGCACTATCATTCGGTCTGACAGTGCAGCCAGAAGTAATGTCAAACCTTGGACAGGGAAGCAAGCGAAAGCTAAGAGGTATCGGAGCCCTTGCACGTTTTCTGTACGCAATTCCTCGGTCAAATATTGGATATCGCAACGTAAGACTGAATCTGAACGTTGACCCCGGCAAAAGAGCAGTCTTTGAATACAACATCAAGACCCTGCTTGAACTAACCCCGGCAGGTGAGCAGCCGTTCAGGCTAGTGCTGAGCAAAGACGCTCTACAGACCTGGTACGACTTCGCGCAATTTATTGAAGACCGGCAGGGTCCATCACGGGAATTCGAAGATATCCAGGATTGGACGGGGAAATTACCTGGGCAAGTTCTTCGCATAGCAGCTCTATTCCATATTGCAGAGAACTGGTTAGGCAACAAAGAGGTTGCAAAGATACACATTGAAAAGGCTGCGGCTATTTGCACGTTGCTTATCGATCATGCAAAAGCGGCATTTGAATCGATGTCCCTAGACTACGCCACCGAAGACGCCAAATTTCTCACCGCCTGGCTTAAAGAAAAAGGCGAGACCTGTGTTCTCAAACGCCACCTTCAAAGACTTGGTCGATTCAGCAAAGGGTCATCGGAGAGGCTCAATAAAGCACTGTGCGTTATGCAGGAGCGGGGCATCATTAGCGCCGCCGAGAAACTTGAAACAAGAAAGCCAACCACATTCTTTCGCGTCAATCCGCTTCTGCTTGAACCCCAGGGAGACGGTGACAAAGGTGACAAAGGAGACAATGACCATCACTAACTTTCAGTCGATTTTCAATAATCAGGGTGACAAAGGTGACAATGTGATCTCCCTGGTGATTGCATAAGAAACCCAGTATTTATGCGCTTTTCCAAGTTATATTACTTCTATGCTTCAAAGGAGAGAATCCATGAGTCTAACTCTATCGGGTAGTGCGTCAGCCAACAATTTTAATAGTCCTGCGTACTTGAATAGTCCAACGTATGACCCGTATCAGGCACAGCAAGCTTACCTTGCTACTTACGGCCCCGCATGGTCGCCGCCTCCTGCCATGCCTGCGTTTGACTTGGGTGTGAGTTATCAGCCCGCATACACTGTGCCGGTACAAAGCTATTCAGCCTCCGTGCCCACACTGCCTGTATCTACCGGTGGCAGTGAGCCTGCCATCAATGTGAACAACACGCCTGTATTGCAGTCGTCTGCCACGATGAATCTTGCACCAATGCAGTTTCCCAACATGCCAAACTTTACACCGGAACAACAGCCCGGCATGATCAATATCGGTGGTCGCAACTACGGTGCCGATCAATTGATAGCCGCCAATCCACAAATTACCTTTGCACCTGGCGGCACCCCGCAGATGGATACTGTGAGTGATGGCGCGTACGGCTATTCAGGAACAATGCTGCCAGCAGCCCCAACGACAACCGGGCAACCGTATCAGCTTGGCGGCAACATGGGTAATATGCCTGAGATGCTGCCAGCTCCAGACATCTCACAAATGGGAATGCCAAATCCATTTATTGAACGCCCAGCACAAGTTAACTACTACCAGTCTTTGCCAGCCCAGGACATTCGAACACTGCCTCAGACGGCAATCGATATGCTGTCTGACAGAAACGACTACATGCCTAGCCCCGACACGTTCATACCGCCGATGCAGAGGCAACATAAAACCTTAGCAGGCAAGCTGATGGCGCCAATCGCTCAAGGCGTCTGGGCAATGCGCGGACAGGCTAATGCTCGCGCCGGTATGTTGCAAGCTGCCGAAGACCGCTACAAAACGGACTTAAACAGTAAAGTAACGATGCTGCAAACCATGATGCCGGGTGTCATCAATGCCAACAGAGAGATGATGCAACAGATGGGTGCTGACAGCAGAGTGGCTCACCAAGCATTCAACCAGGGGGCTCTTGCAGTGTTGAACTTTATGCTTGACCAGGAAGACAAGAAAATTCTTGATGCTGCTCAAAGCATGGAACTGCTATCAAGAGCGTTCCTGCTTCCGCCTACCGTGATTGGTGAAACTGGCCAGATTGACCAGACAGGCAGACCAGTCTTCGCACCTGTTGTTAACAGGCAAAAGACAGCCATGATTAGAGGTGCTGCCAGAACTCTTGGTCTCAATGAAGCTGATATCTGGGGGCTTTCACAGGTGCAAGACCCGAATGCAGCAGAAGAGCAACGGCAAGCAGCAATCGCTACAAGGCAGAAAGCGTTTGACTTGGCGAAACTGCAACAGATGCTCCCATATGAGCTCGGTCTTCTGAAGGCTCACATTGCTGAGACCAATGCACAGGCAGGTCTGACAGAGGCTCAAGCTGGATTGACTGATACAGAGGCAGCCACCAATAAATTCAATCTGACCCAGAGACAGAAGATCGCCAAATATGAAAGGTGGGAAGCCATCGCAAAAGCTATGGATGGCATCTCCAAGATGATTGTAAGCAGGGAAACGAGAAAAGCCATGATTGCAAAAGCCGACCTAGAAAACAAGAAAATCATTGAAGAGACATACAGGACCAGGCTGGAAGGGCAAGCCGTTCCTCAGGAAGCCGCCGCCCGCATGGCAACGGCTCTGGCAACTCTCTCGCTCAATGCCACTGACCCTAACAGCCAGAAGGTTGCCGCTACATTGCTCAAGTCGATTGAAGAGACCCTGAATCATAGCCCATCGACACAGGAGCCCTTGCCAAGGTCACAACCCAAGAGACCCTGGCAAAATGCCCAACAATTGCCACCACTAGACCCTAAATACTTCAATGGTCAGCCACTTAGTTTTAACAATGCACCCGCCATCGCTGGAGAATAAATCGAATGACTGACAAATTCACTGGGACCATTCAATACAATGGCAAGCCAATCAATCTCTATGATGGCAGACCAATTGATACTGCTGAAGATATCGCCGGGAACGCCTGGCAAGACGCTGGCGAAATATTCAAAGGCTTGGGCACTATCGGCAGCGCTGGTATTGCAAGGGGATTGGAAGCATTACCTCTACATGACCCTCAGGCACCGCTAGGAAAGCCGCTACTGAGAACCAACCTCATAGGCACAGCACCAGACCTTGGCGACATCGGGCTAGCTGGCTCAATGGCAATGGGTATGGTGAATAACTATAAGCAAGCCTATGTTGACCCATTCCTGACTGGACAACCGGCGAATGTGCTCAAGCAGGTAGCAGCTCACCCGCTCAATACTGCCTTTGATTTGCTGCCAGCCGCCAAACCTCTCGGGCTTGGAAAAGCGGCAGGCGCAATCTCGAAGACGGAAGCTGTTCAGAGTGCAATGGCTAAAACCCAGGCATTTGCAAAGAGTGCGCTTCAGAACGGGGTACAGAAAGCCGGTGAAGTAGTAACGAAAGCGCAAGAATCGACAAACCCGGTTGTTCGGTCTGCCGGGCAGGCGGCAGAAAGTGCGGCAGATGCAATAGGCGAGGCTGCTAGCAAAGCCACCCAGAAGGTTAAACAAGTCAACCAGGCCAGCAAAATGCAGCAACAATTTGCTGATGCCATGATTGATGAAGACAATAAATTTCTGGCAGAGGTCGGAACATCCTGGCGAAAGATTCCCAAAAACATTCGAGGGCAAGTTCAAGCCTATGCCGAGGGTTGGCATCCCGATTTGCTGTCTGGCAAAGGCATCCCTGAAGCTATCCAAAAGTACCTAGCTGTAGCTGAACAATATTCCGGCGTAATGCGCCAGAGGATTACTGGTCTTGTCGATGAATCAGCACTAGCCATGGACAAATACCAACCGGCAACAATTAAACTAACCGGCTTAGACACCAAATCATGGCAAGCGCTAGATGGCGAAGAACAATCCAGACTATTGGCTCAAACGAAAGCCACTCTTGAAGGTAAAGGCATCTTCCCCCAATACTCGCCTCACGTTCGCAAGTTTGAGATGGAAGGGGTGACAGCCGACCCTACCAGGATTAAGGACAAACTGACTGACAAGCGAGCCCTCCAAGAGTTAGCGCTTCAGAAAGAAATCGAGGCTCTAAAGAATCAAGGTCTTGAGATGAGGTCAAGAATTGAACAAGCGCCAGACATAGCCAGCAAACAGCTATTGCAAGAACAGCTCGATGAGATACACAAAGCCATCAAGAAAAAGATGGAGAAGAAAGCTGGCTATCTGAAAACCAAACAGACAGCGGGTGAGAACTCAATAACCTCTCACTTTGACTCCCTTCGCACAAGATGGCTACAGATTGGGCAACTTCACCATGCCTATGAGAAGGTACTTCAGGCAACCATAGACAAAGCAGTTGACCTTGACTGGCTAAAGAATGCGCCTGATCCTGGCTCTAAGCAAATCGCAGCGATGACAGAGGCAGAACTCCAGGCAAAGGGACTCATAGCTGTTGACGCACAAGAGATGGCTAGAAGCATCCTTGGCGAACTCCCCCAGGCAGTTGCATCAATTGAAGAGATCGAGAAGCTCATTCTCACATCATTTCCAAAAGTGATTTACCTGGATAAGACCTTTGCATCAGCTCTCAAGGTTTTCTCCCAAGCCATTACACCAAAGGCAAACTTCCCCAACAGAATCCTCAAGCACTATGACGAAAGCATAGCCTTGTCGAAACGGTACATGCTTGGCGGCAACCTGACATACGCTGAGGCGCAAGGAGTTCAGCAGGCTGGAATGCTCGAATATGTTTCCATCAATGGACCAAGAGACTTCGTTATCAGCCTCCTTGCCTGGCGGCTTGCCTGCAAGGAATCCGTCAGAAATGCCATCCCAGCCAACATTGCTGAAGACATAATCATGAAGGAAGTCACTGGTAAACAGTATCTGAAGGAAGCCATCGATTTCGCAAGGAATGCAAACCCGACAGCTTCAGCCCTGCTAAATCCCAAACGAAACCCGTTCACCGGCATGGTAGCTGCTTACGACAATTTCGTAAGCTTCAACCTGGCAAGAGCCCAGCTATACGATAGTTTCATCAGAGCAAAAGCCGGTATCTTCTACTTCATGAAAATAGCCGAGAAAGACGCACCTATCGGGCAAGTGGTCAGGGACATGCTCTCAACTGAAAAATCAATTGCCGCTATTGAATCACTTATGTTTGACCAGGTTGCCCTGAACAATGTCAACAAAGAAGTATTGAAAGCCTGTGGTAACTTCAGAGCGCTGTCAGGTAAGCCAATAATGCGCTTACTTGGAAGGCTCACTCCATTCCCATCGTGGCTGGTGTATATCAGCCAATACACATCTCGCTTACCGGGCGGCAATCCTTACAAGTGGATGATAACCCAGCAGGTTGGCAGACTCGCCGAAGAATACATGGCTGACCCCTTGGCACCAAGTACTCTAAAGGGCGGGGTGGCGATTGAAATGAAGGGACCGAATGGCGGCAACCTCTTGATTAAGAAGGACGCCTTCAACCCGCTCACCTCTGTTGGTGATTTAGCCGCTTACGCTCAACAGCTCTTTGCCGGGCAAGGAGACAAGCGGGTACCGTCGCTGCTTGTCGCGCCGCTTCAGTTAGCCTTCATTATCGGCAGCAGACTAAACACGATGACCCTACAGGACTTCAAAGACCCCAGACTGGTCCAAGGACAATATGGGGAACAGTTCAGACCGGTGGATGTAGTTACCGGCAGAGCGAGAAGCGGTGAGGCTCAGCCAGTGAGACCGATGCCGGACTATCTAACATTGGCTATGCGGCAGTTCTTCGGGCCACTTGAGAGACAGCTAGAGACATTCGCAGAAAAGATTCACAGCGGTGGACAGCGATCTCAAATGTCGACGCCATTTGTCAGTGCCCCTAAACGTGACGCCACTACCAAGCAGGTCAAGAAATCCTTTGACTGGCTCCAGCTTGTGATTCAGCAGACCGTGAATGTAACGCCTATCGAGTACACTGCCGGGGACAGAGCCAGAGACATGAAGAGCAAGATTGCCAATAACAGAGCCTTACTTAGAGCGGTCATGCGGATGGGGGAATAGGCTTGCCCTGCGCTTTATGGATTGCATTGGCAAGCTCTACCAGATGGTCGTAAAGCTTGCCAGTGGGCTCTTTCTTAAGCCTCTCGATCAAGAAATCTCTTTTGGCTTTGAAATCGTCACTGGTATTCTCGCTTGAGAACTGCGCATCAACCAACTCTTTCTGCACTTGGACGTAAGCGTTCGCGAGAGATACCTTATCCTCAACTTTATTTTTTTTGGTGTTAACAAACTGGTAAGCGGGCTGATAGATATCAGCAGGCGAAACATACTTGTGCCTATCATTCATTTTTCTGACCGCAGCTTCCAAGTCTTCCACAACACAGTAATTTTCAATGGTTCTGCCGTGCGTAATCCAGGCAAACTTATGCTTAGACTCCAACTCCTGCTTGCACTTCTGCTTTGTCACCCATTTCTGATCTGTGCTCGCGGGAGGTACGGCTGAAGTCCAGTCACTATCCATGACCACACCAAAATGTTGATTCAGTCTGCTGAGCAGAATCGGCTCTGGAACGCGCGAGCTGAAAGCTTCAGGATCTTCATCCATTTGAAGCCCAGACAGGTGACCCAGCATTGAGCCACCGTAATACATAACAGAAAAATGAACCCCCTCCTTTAGCTCCGGCAAAACAAGCTTTAGCCAATAAAGCAAATACAGCCTATCTGACGGACCCTCTACCCAGAGAACATAGTTCGCCTGTAATAAATCCGAGGCTCTATAACCCAATTGCCGCAGGCTATCAAGGGCATGGTCATCGCAGTCAATCTTACTCACGATACTGTAGCTACCGTCTCTTCTTACCTGGAACACCGGCACATCGGGAATATCAATAATATGAGCAGAGTGCGTCGCAATGAAATACTGATTACTAGTTTTGTTCTGTAGGTAATCTATTAAGGCCCGCTGCCACGTTGGATGCAGATGCGTCTCCGGTTCCTCCAAGCAAATCACAGATTCTTCAATTTCAGTACAATATGCGGCAAGCAGAACCAATTCATGAAGTCCTGTAGCCATATCTTCCAAACTAAAGCTCTCATCGCCAAGCTCAATCTCAATCTGAGAATCTTGCTTAACTAATCTCAGTTTGGCATCTGAGTAACCAGTCACCGCTCTGACAAATTGTTCGAGTCTCTCTCCTTTGGATCTGGAAAGAACGTCCGTTCCTATGTAATTTATCCATGTGCCGATTGTACGGATCAAGCCGACGCCAGATAGCAGTGTCTGGTTGCTTTCTACATCACTAGTTAACTTCCGGTGAGCAGTCAAAAGCGAGACTGGACGCTTGCCTTTCTTATTTTTTGCAAACCGGGAAAGTCCCGCCCACACATCTTTACAATCCGCCAGCTCATCTGAAATATTTCCCCAGCCTCGCAACTCATGCGCTGGTATCAACTGCGTAAGCAATGACTCAAAAGAGGGAACTACCTGTGGTGCAGAGACAGCTGTTATCCCCTGAGACAATCTCAGATCGTAGTAGAAACGGAGCTCCAGCCCCTCGGTAATTCTAGGCTCTACATCCCTAAGAAGTTTCTGCGACCTTGAAGCACGATTAGCATTCAGAAGATACTCGCTCATGCTGCCACTTCGTGAATACCTGCAAACTAGACCCACCTCAATAACATTGGTGGTCGTGAACCTACAACAGTCTTCTGGCGAGAATACTTGGAGCTTGCTACCTGAGCCCAAGAAGTCCTCTACTGAATACAATCTTTCGTATATATATCTCAGAACATTTGACTTGCCACTGTTATTGGCGCCGATAAGAAGATTTACCTTCTTTAAGTCTTCGAGCCATGAGATACCATTGCCAAAACTTCTGTAACCACCAAACCCAATGTTTGTAATGAACAAGACACTTCTCCCCCAAAAGCACGCCGAACTATTCTAACCGCCACAACTCTTCACTCGGACAAGAGAATGTAGCACCGGTGCTACACACCTGGCTCGGGATGCGCCTTTTGATTAAATCTTGCACTCCATTAATCGAGAATTATGGGGTACATTGAATTCACCAACGAAACGATCAAATGCCTCACAGCGAAACACGCGAGCAGCACGAATGTATTTACTACAAAACATATCCCATCTCGCCCTTAAGGAATTCTACGGTGGGATTGCAATACCGGCAGCACTCACTTAAAGTCAGAAGCGTCTTTGTTATTCCAGTCGGGCAGAAATAGAGCGGCAGCGCTCTGGCTTTGCAGTGCGGTGAAACCATGTACCTAGTCTCCGTTTCCGGTGTCAGCTTCGAGGGTTTGAAAGATATCCACTACTTTGACACAGAACTGGTTCGCCACCTCAACTGCCGAGGGATTGATAGCGTCAGATCCTTGGCACTTGCATTGGGTATCAGTAAATACTCTGCTGAGCAGGTGGTCGGAAGAGATTTCCTCCGGTATGCAGACGCAATGTGTCTGGGTGATTACATTCGCTGTTTAGAATTCCTAGAACTAGACTTAGCCTGGCTAGCAGCCAAAGTAAAAGAAGCAAAAGAAGAGGCGCATTACCGATGATGAAAGTGTCAGTGTATCTATTCGAGGGTGACGGCATCGAGTCTATCCCGGCACAGCAAGAGGCAGCCAAGGAATACTGCCGTAAGAGCCAGTATGAGTCCATCTTCTTTGAGGAATCCAGTTCCGCAGATGCCTGCCGTGGAAGGTCATTTGAATTTGCACTACAGACAGCGACTCTTAGACTGTCTGATGGCTTGCTAGTCTACTCGCTTGATTGTCTAGAAGCTAAGGGTATCAGTGTGCACGAGACGAGAGAACTGCTGAGACAGCACGGGAAGAAGCTCCTATCCATTCAAGCAGCTTCTGGTAATTTCCAAGGTTGCATCAAGCCTACCCAGAAACCCAGCCATACTGTTCTATTGGAGCAACAGCAAAAACAGAAACAATTCAAGGGAACCCCACCATTTGGTTATGACCTTGTAAGCGGTCTTCTCTCAATCAACATTGTGGAGCAGGCAATCAAGGCAGACATGGCAAGACGGAAGGCGGCAGGGGAAACCCTCGCGGAGATTGCGCACGGTCTAAACTGTCGGGGCATAAGAACAAAACTCAATCGGTCATGGAGTTCAGTCAACGTTTTCAACACCCTGCGAGGACATCTATGAAAATAGCCTGCGGTTATGCAATTGCCGGGAGTGGCAGGGCAAGGGACAAAGCAGAGGCTGAAATAAAAGCCTTCTGTACCATCAATAGCATCACCCTATTCAGCACATGGATTGACAATCCCGGCGAGACAAGAGCGCTAGATCAAGCAGCCCGAGTCATCAAGGTGGGAATAGCCAGTTGCCTGGTGAAGCATGGGGCTGCCGACCTGCAAGGCGCTGACATCGAAGTCATCGGCACAAAGACCAGCAATAGATTCAGGGGCGGCTGGCTGCCTTTCGGGTGGAGGCTTCGAGGCAATCAACTGGTCATCGACCCAGAGGAGCAAGAGCTTGTTTCAGAGGCAGTCAGACAAAGAGCAGACGGTGAGTCCCTAAAGTCCATCGGCGAATTTCTAAACAGGGCTGGCGTCCGCCGGAGAGGTGGTCAGCATTGGGACCACAACAGCGTCTATCAAATGCTTAAGGTCAATGCCAAGTATATGAAAGAAAATGAGAGAGGAGGCTAGAGATGGGTATCTTAGTGGGATACGTAAGAGTGAGCGGAGAGAACCAGAGGGACAACAATAGCCTTCCAGTGCAGCGGTCAGAGATTCAATCCTATTGCCTCCGTCACGGTCATACACTTTTCACCATACTGGAAGATGTAGAGTCGGCTGAAGCGGCTGATACCAGGCAAGGCTTGCAGTTCGCGCTTCAGGCAGTATATGCCGACTTAGCTGATGGCCTTATTGTCCATAAGCTTGACCGCCTGGCAAGAAATGTCTTGGACTCCGAACACATTAGGCTTGAACTCAAGCAGCGAAACAAACAGCTTATCTCTATTGTGGATCCGGTAGATACAAACTCGGACAGTGGCAAGATGGTATATCAAATGCTCTCAGCCGTTGCTGAATTTGAGAAGGACCGTATCAAGAAGCGGTGCGCAGAGGGACGAGAGCGGAAGCGCAAGAACAATGGCTACATTGGCGGTCGCCCGCCATATGGCTATCAGGCTGTTGGGAGAAACTTGCTACCCTGCGAGAGGGAACAGGCTGTAATTGCCAAGGTCTGCGAACTCAGGGAGCAGGGAGCGCCGCTTGCACAAATTGCTGACCAGTTAAACCAAGACGGCATCAGAACTAAGAAAGGCAAGCTTTGGAGCATAACTTCGGTTTGTAGACTGCTGGCTTAATACCGTTTGATTGATGTTTGCCAAGCACGTAAAATTTACGGCAACACAAAGCCTCAGATGGGGAATCAGCTCTTGGCTAAAGACCTATACTTGGACCAACTCAAGGACATTACATTCTCTAATATTGAGGAATATTTCAACGAGAGAATAGCTGAGTGCATATACTTAGACTACAAGACAACTGTGGAAGATAGCAAAGGCATTGCTAAAGATGTCGCTGCTATGGCTAACGCTGAAGGCGGAATAATTCTAATTGGCATCAGAACAGATGAGAAGCCTGGAAAGCCAGGAATACCGGTCGAAATTGTAGGAGTAACCGACCCAGAAGGAATAATTTCTCAAATTAGCAAAAGATGCGCAAATGCCATTAAGCCCCGACTAGTCCCAGATATGTTTCACTACTCAATTCCAGATAATCCCGACAAGTTCATAGTTCTTCTTCGTATTCCTGAAAGCGTTGAAGCCCCTCACTGGCTCGGTACGGCAGATAGCTGCACGATACCAATTAGAGTCAATGATTTCACAGTGCACACCGACGGCATCAAACTGCTTATGCCGAATGATTTGGCGTCATACGCAAATCAAAAGGCAGAACTTCTGGAACGCTCTCGAAAGCTTCTCGAAAGAGCATCGGTTCGTGCTGGCGAGCTTCCACAGCGAGGTACATACCTCAGTATCGGCGTAGTCCCGCAATATCCAAAGCAACGGCTTTGCGAACTCACACAATTACTCGACCACCTAACGACCGTCAAGTCTGAGTTTCTTAGGGGCAGTCCAATAACGGGCACAGCTAATGAATCAGTATTTCTAAGATGTGATCGCCCTGGCTGGAACTATTTGGAGATAACAGCCTGGGGCTCCATTTTTGAGTGCTGTGAGATATCAACAGTTAGTAATAGCGGGGAAGAGAGTATCCAGTTTTACGACGTAATAAAGAAGACGATAAGGGCCTTGAACAGAGTCCATCGGCTCTTTCGAGCGATGAGTTTCTCAGGTCGCCTCTATATTGAGGTGAGTCTTAGATTTAGTAGATTGCAGATTCCGTTCACCGCCCAGACTGACAGGCACGCTTGGCCTACCCTCGGAACGCCCTTGGATTTGGAGGCAGACTTCAACCTCACATGCTACACAGATGACATACTTAAACCTAAAGTCACTAAGAAGCTTATATCAGAACAGCTCTTCTGTTGTGGACTAGGTCAAATATCCGACGATGTGTATTTAGAAGAAATGCTAAAGTCACTTGGGGTAAAGTTTTGATTAACCAACAGAATAGAACGACAGACCATAACAGGGCATTGTGTGGCTAGCGCCTAGCTGCCACTATGGAAAGGTATTGAACCCACCCATAAGATTTGGCATGGTTGTTGTCATTGAGCCACTGGGTGAGTAAATGTTCTGTCCACCCATCAGGTTGGGCATGGTCGTTGTCATCTGCCCATCAGGTCCAATGATATTTTGACCACCGAAGACATTCCTTGACGAGGTAGTAAAGCCCCCGTTCGGTCCAATCATATTGAAACCGCCCATCAGGTTCGGGGTAGTGGTGGCAAAGCCGCCATTGGGATACATGATGTTTTGCCCGCCCATTAGATTCCTAGTCGTCACAGTCATTGAGCCATCTGGGTTGATAATGTTGTAGCCGCCCATCAGGTTGGAAGTAGATGATCCACTCAGTGGCATTAGCCCAGTAGTCGGTCTTGTGTAAAACGGCGGCATACCGCCGGTCAACCCACTTGGTGAAGGTTGAATGAATGGCATCTGAGCATTAGAGCCCGGCTGACTGTACCAGTTCTGTTGATAAACTGGGTCAGGGTCAGAGAAGTTTGCCGGGCTGCTCCAATAAGATGGCGCTGGCGGACTAGCGCTGCCTGGTAGCGATTGGTTATTACCACTCTTGCCCGTCCCGCTTAGAGCCTTTTTCATTCCGCCTTGCAGTTTAGAACCAAGTCCTTTCAGCGCCTTACCAGGAGCGGCAATACCGGAATAGGCTTTGTTAATGAGCCAAGATCCGGGACCACCGGTCGATGAATTGCCAGCAGCAGACTGGCCCAATGCAGGGAGGCTCAATGTCCCCAGCAAGGTCAGCAAAAGCAGCGAGACCCTAATCATGAGCAATCCTCACACACTCTTGATATAACATGCCCGGATTCTCTTGAAACCAAGCAGATAGACGACTCTTGATTCTCTCGCGCCGAATCAAAAACTTATCACTTGATTGACTTCTTTCACCCACTAGTATTGGAATACAGGCTCCTCAAATCGAAAGGAAGAACAATGAAATTAGAAGAACTAAATGGCTCAATCAATGTTGGCTACGCCTCCAACACAGCCTCCTTTACCGCAGAATTCATGCTGAAATGCTCCCATGATTGCACTGTTAAGGGTCCAATGGCAACCATAAACAAGAGGATATATCAAACTAATATCCGTCAATTCAAAACGGCAGACGAACTAGCAGCAGCGACCATGCACTTAGGAATTGATGTTACGGCAGCGCTCGGAAGGTCGCTCAGCAACCGACTAGCATTCACAAGACTCATACCTTGCAATGGAGTATCGCTTGCAGCACTACTCGAGACTAACTTTCTGACTGACACCGGCAAGATTGCCAATTCTTAGCCAACTAGCTGAAGCGCTAAAGCGCACGGCACAGGCACCCAGCAAACTCAGAACGGTGGAATATTGAACAAGAAATTGATTGTGACTTCAGGAATTGCGGTCTCGGTGCTAGCTTTATTGTTACTTGTTAGGTCAAAACGCACCAGTGCCGACCGGTCGAATGTGCAGACGGAAAACGAGAAGACCGAAAGCAAAGTGGCTCTCTACTTTCGGCGAGTTTTCTCAAGTCAAGGACATGTTTCCAACAGGCTAAATGATTCAAAGACTTCTCTACTTCGTCTACTCTGCGGCGGCAACTCAGCGGGGCAAGTTCTTTGGCGGAACCCATTCACCTCGATACCTGTGCAGAAAATTAAGAAGTGGAGATTCTAGCTGTTCAGATAGGCATCTCTCGGCACCGGTCGACTAAACAACTCTCAGGTTTGCATCCCTCTGGATATCTTCCATGCTCACCACAGCCAACGAGGGAACGCCAGGGTTGTCTTGCACTGTGGACCGTAAACTATCAATCTCCTCACGCGAACCAGATATAAGCTCGTTAATAGCCTTAACCTCAGCACAGAAGCTGGCACGCTCAGATGAAGATGCCGGTCTATATTTGGCATCCCCATATCCCAAAGAACCAAGTTCGAAGGTTTCCGACGGTCTTCTATTCTTCACCCAGCGGTGGACAATCTCTAGGCGTGCCTCAACAGAGGCAGCATAAAGCGCGTAAGCGCCCTTCAGTCGAAGCTCATCAATCTCTCGAAGACCAGGCAGCTTTCCTTCTAGTTGAGCAAGCTTTAGTTGCTCTCGCTCAGCTTTCCACTGGTATCTCTTAGCCCAATACTCGATGGTATCAACTTTGGTTGTACTAAGCTGGGCAATCTGCTTAAGCGGTTTCCCTTCAAGGTAGAGGCGCTTAGCGTGGCTGAGTCGGTCTTCTCTAGTGCGTTTCATAACACGGGCTCCCTAGTTCATAGCAATAAGGTAACATGGTGCCTGAGTCTATGGAAGGACCAACAACGGGCAATATGAGGACCGGAGAAGTCGCCAGATACTCAATACACAGCATTAGTGACAACGAGACCTGGTAAACAACCAGACCGGCACTCTCGCCAGCATCAATCTCCTTGAATGCACTACTGAGCCCCTGATTTAATCGGTAAAACTCTATAGCCTCTGCATAATCAGTCCAAACTCCAGTCAGTGTTATCCCTCTCCGAGAACAGAAGGCTCTAATCAGCTCAGCCTCATGTCGCGGAGGAGTGGACCCAAAGCAACTGCCACTGGTGCGAATGTACCCGGTTAAGGTCATTACATTGTCTCCATTGTCTCCTTTGTCACCACACCCCAGGGGTTAGGCTGCCGGTGCAGGAGGCAGGTTTAACTTGATATTTGGTCGCCTTGCATAGAGAGCACGAACGCTATGACCAGTCCATTTCATGCCCCTCTTAGTTCTTACCTCGCAGGCATTGAGGTAGTCGGCAATCACGCGAAAGTACAGACCACTGGCTCTCATCTCGTTAATGACTGCAAGTGCCCTGAGTTCAAGCTCATTCACTACAAGCTCGCCCTTGTAAGCATCATAGCCAAACGGTGGATGCCCGGCAGCATAACCACCAGTCTCTACTTTCCGCAGATAACCAGCAACGCACCGCCGCCTTATCTGCTTCCTTTCGTATTCAGCAAACACCGACTTAAACTGGAACATCATCTCGCCATCATCGGTGCCCCAGTCTGTATGGTCGGCAACAGTAAGCAGTTTCTTGCCACTGCTTTTCAGTTGCCGCTTAATAGCCTCTGCATCATATACGGACCTGGTAAATCGGTCCTGCTTATAGACCACAAGTGCCGACGCACTATCGTTTTCCAGCATACTCAAGGCGGCTTGCAGCCCCTTCCTTTTCTCCGCGCTCTCGCCTGATTGCACATCCTCAAAAGTGTATAGAAGATTCAGACTGTTTCCTGCACAGTATTTCTCTATCGCCTCCTTCTGAACATCAAGACTATGACCATCTCTAGCCTGATTCTCACCGGACACACGAATATAGCCGACGACATTTGTCATAAGCACCTCTGCGTATTTACCTGCTAAGTTCTAGACAATCAGCTACCACTAGCGGTGCACTGAATCAGAAACGTTTCTATGTTTTTGACTCTACCGGAACACTCTAAAATCCGCAACCAGTCTAATTAGTCGACTCTACTAATATGTAGACGAGTCTTCTACACCTCAAGGGAAAATGTCTCATGCAACAAATCAGTAAACACTTGCCTGGCTGACGATTGTAGTGCGCAAGCGAATCAGTCTCAAATTAGGCGACTCTACTAAATTAAATCTCTCGGTAGGTTGAAGAACCACAAACGATATTGCCTGCATATACACACAAGCCCTGCAAACTTGCGATAGTGAGTGACGAGGGGGTAGTACCGCAGAAAAAGGCGGGATACCTTCACTCGTTTTTCTGGATACCTTAGTTTTAAATTGACCGCCGCCCTGACAAAGAGGGGGGTATTGTCAGACCTACCGAGACAAAAAAAAGACGGACTTCTGAAGCGACCCGTCTAAAACCTATTGATACCAAATTGATACCAGGAGCTTGGTATCACCCTGAAATGGTCGGGACGACAGGATTTGAACCTGCGACCTACTGCTCCCAAAGCAGCCGCGCTACCAAGCTGCGCTACGTCCCGTTATAGCTCAAACGACCCGCGGACGGGCCAGATACAATATATCACAGCCCGCCCTCAGGGCACAAACTGAGGCATGTCCACCGCAACATCCAGAGCATCTTTGTCTACAAAGCCTACCCGACCATCGGAAAGCTGAACCTTGTAGCGGTCATTAGTGATACCGCCCAGCACCACCAGCTTGTCGCCGGGTTGGGCATGAGAAACAGTGCGGTTCTTGTCGTCTTTGATGGATTTGCCGGCTGTCACTGTGGCGGTGGTGTAAGCATCAGAGGTCTTACAGTTGACAAAAGCCCCGTATACGAAGCCCTCCTTGCCGTTTACGCGCACTTTATACCAGCCGTCCTGCTTGCCTATCACCTCGACGTTTTGACCTTTCTTAATCTCGGTTATAGAGCGGTAGCCGGTACTGGGACCGCGCCGTACTTTCACAGAGGGGCTGCTTGTGTCGATAGCGGCAGCTTCGCCTGCTATCTGTTTTTCCACTACCTTCGGTTCATCCGATTGAACGACCGGAGCCGGTGCCGTGCCCACGGCAGGAAGCACCGCCGTATGCTTCATCTGCTGGGCGGAAGGTAGAACAGGGTCCGGAGCCGAGAGCAGCTTATCCACCAGGTTGGAAGTTTTGTCTTCATAGGGAACGGCCTGACCGGGATCGCTGGCGGCACTGGTGGCTACTACAGCGGCGGTGGACTTGGAGCGCTTCAGGGCGGTGACCTGGAAACGTCCGCCCGCTGGGGCCACGGTCACTTCCAATGCATCGTCGGTGTTGGCCATCAAGAAACGATTGCCCGGTCCTGATACCACTATCGGTGCAGGCTGCGTCTGTGCCGGTGCGTCCTCGTTGCGATGGCGGCGACTTCTGCGTCGACTGCGACGGCTCTGCTGCTGCGGCTTGGCAGCGGTCTGAGTAACAGCAGCGGTAGCGCCGAGCCGCTTCAGCTCGAACTCGGGAGGACAAGTTCTCAGCTTGCCGACCTGGTCTATGGCGGTCAGGGCGGTAGGACTCAGGTAGCCGGAAAAGCGCCCCTTCTCACGCGGGTCAGCCACCGCAAAGGCAGCGGCTCGCAGGGCAGCCAGGGCGGATTTACCGTTATTATCCACAAACTCATATTTGCCGCCCACAAAGTTCAGTCGGGCTTTGACAAACTCGTCCTTCAGACCGGAAGAAGCAAGGGCGGACATGGTGAATAGCCCTTCTTCAGCGGCTCTGGACATGACAGAAAGCTCAAGCTCCACGTCCTTACCGTTCTTGGCGAAGGCGGCTGAACCTTCCCCGGTGAAGGAGGGTACCGTGTCGGACGGGCGCTCTTTCACACCATCAGGCAACAAGGCAAAGAGACGCAATTGCGGATGACGACCGCTCTGAACATTCTTGTGTCCGAGGATGGCCAGCACCGGTCCGGTGGGATCCTCGATAGCCTTGGCCCCGTCGAAGACCTCGAAACCACGCAGCACCGTGACATGCTTACCGCTGATCAAATAATTGGAAGGTTGAAGTACCGTGTCGATTTCCACAAGCTTCAAATTGCGCGGCAGATCGAAACAATTGATTTCATACGCAGCACTGGGGAAGATGCCCCGCAGCTTATCGCCAATTTCCTTGGTGGAAAGTTCGGTGTTCTTCTCCAGGTAGCGCTTGACGGAGTCCTCCAGCTCGGCACGAATGCGCTCGGCATCCTGGGCTGACTTGGGACCGTTAGCCACGTGCTTGGCTACTTTTTGCAAATTGGACTCGGGATTCATCATGGCAGGCATCATGGCCAGACCAATCAGAACCACCACGGCCAATACGACCACTGCCCCAGCGATGCCGATAAGCTTCATGGGCAGAGGTTTACGCTTGAAGCGGGCGCCGCATTGGGTACACTTGAGGGCAGCGACTGAGTTTCTAGAAGTACATTCGGGACAACGCATAGTTGAAGTTCGACCGTTTACGATTTCCTGTTTTGACTTACCGCCTGTCGGCTCGGTCTATGGCATTGGCGGACGCCGCTTGATGACTGGGCGACTGTATATAATACTCATGAATAGCGGATTTAAAAGATGAATTCATTGAAGCCATTAAACGAATATAAGGCTAGAGCCGAACTTATCGAGGTGGCCCGGTCGGCCTACGACCGCGGCTACATCTGTGGCACAGAGGGAAATTTCAGCATCAGGCTTGACTTCAGGCGCATACTGACAACACCAAGTGGTGCCTGCAAGGCAAGATTAAGTCCCTCTGATTTACTGGTAACAAATCTTGAAGGAGAACTCGAGCCCGAGAGTCTCAAGCAAAGTAAAAAGCCTTCCACCGAGTTGAGAATGCACCTGCAGGTTTATGAGCTGAGAGCCGATGTCAGGGCCATTGTGCATGCCCATCCCACCACGGCCGTAGCCTTTACCGTGGCAGGTGAGCCCCTCGATTTACCCATTTTACCGGAGGGCATTCTCGCCCTCGGTGCCGTGCCTGTGGCACCATATGCAACACCAAGTACCGAGGAAGTACCCGAGAGTATCCGTGAGGCGGCCAGAACATCCAATTGCCTGATGCTTGATCACCACGGCGCTCTGACAATGGGAGCGAGCATCCACGAGGCTTATTATTTACTGGAAACGCTGGAGCACTATGCTAAAACTCTATTGACGGCAAAACAATTGGGTGGCGCCAGACCGCTCACAAAAGAACAGGTTGAAAAGCTCTTTGCTATCTGCCATGTCTACGGAATCAAACCGCCGAATTCGGCGCAAACGATCCTCAATGCCGCAAAGTAGTCGATCGTAGTCAAACAAACAAAGCAGGACCTGCCTCAAAAATGGCCGAAGAATTACATCCATTAGAAGAAGTAACTACCATTTATTTTGTGCGCCACGGCCACACCATGGCCACGGAGATGGGGCTACTCTATAGCGACCCGAGCCTGGAAATTACAGAGAAGGGCAAGCTGCAAGCACAAGCGGCGGCCCGTTACATTGCCGCCCACAGACCGGAACTCTTACTTAGAGGCAAGGCGGTAAGGGTGGCTCAATCAGCTCAGCCCATCGAAGAGATATTAGACCTCAAAGCCGAGACCATCGAAGGTTTCGAAGAATGGAATGTCGGCAACTGGGAAGGTCGTACTTATCTGGACATCAAGAAAAACGACCCGGACCAGTATCACCAGTGGTGCGCAGATCCGATCGAAAACGCCCCGCCTGAAGGCGAGTCGATTGCGCAGCTAGCCGGTCGCATTGGGGAAGCCATGCAAGCTGTGAGCGGCAATACTCGCTATGCCGGCAAGAAAATTTGTATGGTCACTCATTCGGGCATAATTCGTTCGGCTCTGGTACATGCCCTGGAGATGCCGGTGAGAAATTTCTGGCGTTTCAGTGTGCCCACCGGTTCAATTACACGAATTGACTTCAGTAAAAACTTTGCCACCGTGCAATTCGCCTCGGTGAGACCAGAGCTGACTTAGGCAAGCCCTTACTTAACTGCTGTCGGAGCGGCCCCGGACAGGTTCTTCTGAATCAAGGAAACCAGACGCTCCTTCTGTTCGAAAGTCATGACATTGCGAATGCGCAGAAGCAATTTGATGCGCTCGATGCTTATATCATTTTGCACTTTGTTGATCTCGACCTGCTTATCAAGAGCTTTCTTCTCGTCAGGGTCGGGAAGCAGTTCAAGTTGGCGCATTTCTTTGAGCAGGTTGGCCATGAGCTTGAGCCTGACCCGCTGCTGGTCTTCAAACTCTTTTGCAAATTTGCGAATCTTGCGCTCTTGTTCAAGATCGATACCGGCTTCTTTGTAGACGGCCAGAGGATCTTTAGCGCGAGCTACTTCGGTGCCGGCTGGCAAAATAACCGGGTCAGCCGCCAGAGCAGGGCTCAAGGCAAACGCACCGGCTAGAGCCGGGAATGCTACAGCCAGAGCCGCCAGGCGGGCAAGGGCAAAGGAGGAGGTATGGTAGTTTGGCACGGCGCTAACCTATTTGAGCTTGCTTCTCTTCACTTTATTTCAAGACTTCCGTCTTTGACAGTTCAGTATAACAAGCCGGAAACAACCTCCGCCAGTCAAGGGCATGGACAAAACGGCGATTGGGTAGGTTTAGATTAGTCTGAACTTGTTGCTGCCGGTCTTTCCCGTCAAACCAGGTCTTCAGTCTATGCCAAAGTGAATGAAAGGCGCCCAGGCATGTATAGGCTGCTTTTCGGCGATGGCCTTGAGCTGAGCCTGGCGCAGAGCATCGGCGATGGAACCCTTACCGGCTTGCCAACCGGCAAGCAGACTCTGGTGAAAGTCTTGCATAAGCTCCGAAGTGGAGCGGTCGGCCACTTCCCAGAGCGAGAGAACCAGGTTGGGCATACCGGCATACATGAGGGCTCTAGCCAGGCCGAGAATTTCACCGCCCTCGGTGACAACGTTCACTCCCGTCTGACAGGCGGAAAGGACAAGCAGGCGTCCCTTGCTGGTGCGCAGTGCATTCCCTTCCAGAATGGCGGCAGCCGAAAGAATGCTGCCGTCGGATAGCACCAGCCCTGATGCCAGAGGTTCGTCATGGTTGAAGATGGCATGACCGGCAAAATGTACTACTTCGTACTCACCAAACATGACCGGCAAAGACTGCTTCACTTCTTCATTGGTAAGAAGAATGGCGCCCTGGGCTACATTTTTACCGAGATTAGCTATGGACTTGGCCTCTTCCATTGTATAAGCCAGATCTTCCAAACCGGCGGAGGATCTGAGGCGGGAGCTGAAAATCATGCCGCCTTCTCTGGTTTTGGAATAGTCGCTGATGGCGGAAACCAGATAGGAGCCGGTTGTCTTTTCTGCGGCTTCCCCGTCGGAGCGATTGGCGCGAACTCCGGTGGGTAGACCACCGGCCAAAATGGGGATGAGGGACAGGGTCGGCACATAACCTACGGAAAATCTCTGACAGAGATAACCTTTTCCGTCGTGCAGGGCACTGAAGGGAAGATGATAAAGCACACCGTGCGGCACTAATATAAGCCTGGTGATGCCGGCCGGCAACTTTTCAATCACAGGAGCAAGAAGCCGGTTGTAAAGCCGTTTACAGAGGCTGAGCGGCACTTCCCAACCTTCCGTCGAACTCATTTCCAGAAAGGTCTGCACGTCTTCCCTGAGAGCGTTCAGTTCGCTTTCACCCATAAGTAAATGGGTGAGGGGTTCCTCTAAAGTGACGCCATCCTGCTCTGGTCTGAGTTTGTCACTGACGGCAGCAGCCACGAGCAAATAATCACCGGGCAGGAAAAATTCTATAACGCAGGTATCTTCCTTGAGCTGCCCTTCCCGCCAGAGAGCTTGTATCTCACTGTATTTGAGTGTGGTTGAAGAAACCAGGGAGGCATAGTTAGGATGCTTGCGCTTCAACTGGTTTAGCACGTCCCGCCACTCGCCGTAGAGTTTGCGCGTATCTTCCTGACTGATCTGCACGCCGCGGTAATGCCCGACACCGGGCGAAGGTCCGTCTCCCTGCCAGAAGAGTCTCTCCAGTTGAGCGATTTGAGCGCGCAGGTCGGCTTCCCTGGCGATCAAAGTTTTCAGGGAGCCATCCAGATCGGCACTGCCGGTGACACCAAGATCAGCTACATCAATAGGGGAATTGCTGAGCAGGTCCAGCAGCGCTCTTGACTTAGCCCTGCCGACAAATTCGAGGGCTTCAACCCTTTTGCCCATATCGAGGCAGGTTGCAATTACATCGCGATATAGCTCCTGCCCGCGATCGGCAAAGCTTGTCTTCAAGTCATCGGCCTTGATGAAACCCCGCTGCTCATCGAAGAGATCGACGGCTTCCGCGAAGTATTCAAAGGCCGGGCTCAACTCGCCGCAATCGCGCTTCAAGCGGGCCATATTGCTCAGGTAAATGCGCTCGCCCAGCCTGTCACTGACCAGTCTGGCCAGAGCGATGGCCTCTTCGTAATACTGCCTGGACTGATCCAGATCGCCTTTAGCTTTGGAGCAGTCGCCCAGGCTGTCGAGATGGGCGGCCATAGACTGCTTATCATCAAGGGAACGGGCCAGGGTCAGGGCTTCTGAAAGCTTGAGAATAGCGCCTTCTTGATCACCGTTTCGACTCATGGCGATGCCCACATTACCAAGCCAGATGCCTTCTCTGCGCTGGTCATTGACTTTGCCGGCCAGTTGCCTGGCTTCCTCGTATGCACTGAGGGCACCGTCATAGTCTTTCTGCTCGAAGCAAACATTTCCAATCGAACCACGGCAGATGCTCATGGTGAGAAGGTCGTCCTGGCTGGAAGCGAGGGCATAAGCTTTCTCGTAGAATTCGACGGCTTTGTTGAACTGACCCAGTTCACTCATGGTCAGACCTAGGCTGCCAAGCCAGATAGAGAGGCTGCCACCATTATCTTGCGAACGTTGCTCATAAAGATCTACGGCGGTTTTGAACCAGCCGCAAGCCTGCTCCAGGTGGCCCAGGCTGAAGGAAACCGAACCCAGATTGGCGGCACTGAGTTCCATTGAGACGGCATCTTTGAGAAAGGAAGCACAGTTATAGGCGTGTTCGAAGTGGTGCCGGGCCCTTGTGTAATCACCCTTTTCCTTCAGCAGTTCGGCCAGGAAGACTCTCGCCAGTATAGCCAGATCGAGGAATTCCTCACGGGACGCCCGTTCAATCACCTGCTCGAAAGAGGCGGCCGCTTCCGCCACGTTGCCCATCATTTTTTCAGCCTGAGCCAAATAGGTTTTGAGCACTATTTCGATGCGCTCCACACCGGCGGTTCTAGTCAAGTCGATGGCCCGCTCGAGTTCCGGCTTGGCAAGCTGGGGTTCGTTGGCGCGAAGACGGTCAAAGGCACTGGCCCCAAGCTCTTCAATAAGCTTGAGCGCCTCTTCCCTCTTTATCTCTTCTCCCATACCACCTCACAGTCACCCGGCTCTGACCTTGCTCCATTCTACGGCCGGAGAGCCGGTCTTTCGACCACCTAAGAATCTATCCACGCCGGCGGATTTTTGGACAGGCAAAAAGAACCTCGGCGCCAACCCCGAGTAAGGGGCAGGCGCCGCTGGGAGCTTCGCTCCGGAGAGGAGTTGGCTCGAACCTAAAAGGAACTTTTGCTCAAGTTCTGTTCCGACCTTAAAGACTGCTCTGGTAGTCGCCGTAAACCGCCATGGTGGCAGGTTTGGCCAGGGGCTGCGCAGCCGGTCTGGCGCTCACGGTGGAGACTTTGGGTGCCTGACGCTTGGAATTGCGATAGGCAATCGGCGAATACTGCTTGAAGGCACTGGAGCTGTGGTTGGAATTAGCCGCATTCAAGTAAGTGTGGAATCCGGTGGGCTGCAAGTTGGACTTGGCCGGTGCCGCCCCCTGACTGTGCCAGGAGCCGAAATAACTGGGCGTTGGTCTGGCGGCAGCCATGCGATTGGGCATGGGAGAAGGCGCGCTTCCCATGGCGTTCATGCTGCCCGGAGAAGGGGCCGGTGCATGACCTTTGCCGCCGATGAATTGCTTGAGCGAGGCCTCGGGAATGAGGCTAAGAGGGAATGGCGGTGGTCCAGCCGAAGAAGCGGCCGGCTGCGGCACACTCTGAAAATCCGCAGCAGTGAAATCGTTCTTGAGCTGCCTGGCCATCATTTCCAGCTCATCAGCCTCGTTTTGAGCATCCACATCGGCTTTATGTCCCACAGCCTTAGCCATCTCGGTCCACTCAGCATCACTGGGAGCGCCATTACCGGTGCTCAGATTATTTACGGCGCAAGGTAGACCGACTTGACCGGGACTCATCATGCGCTGGCCGGGCAATACCCGGGGCAGGGCCTTACGGTCGAACTTAGCCACGGCCTGACCGGCCTGCTTCAAACGGCGACTGGTTTCGCGAGCAATCATGTCGCGGGAGCCGAAGCCGCTTGTGTAATTGTTGTAGCCGGGCGAATTGTAGGTATCATTAACCGGCACGTTATAGCCCATCTCTACGGTTCCGGCCAGACTGGACTGAGCGGAGGCGCGGTTTTCATCAAGTTGGGGCATCTGGGCGGCCAGGCGGGAAGCCTGCAATTCCGCTTTGCGCGGCAGTTTGCGACCGGGCACGAAGGGTCTCAGCTTGACGCCTTCGTCGGACATGGCCAGACGCGACTCAACGGCCCGAGCCGATGATAGGGTCTGCACCGGTAGGCTGCGCGGCAGAGCTCGCTTAATGGACACGGCTTTGGACTGAACGACAAAAGATTGATCACTTGAGGGCTTCTGGCTGACAAGCTTGACGGCATGAGACTTACTGGCCGCAGCAGCACGCAAAAAGCTGGCCGTATCCCCGGGTCCCTGAGCAAGAGCTTGCTGGGTCAAGACCACCGGCAAAGTAGCCGCAAAATTTACGCCTAAGAGAATGGTTTGTGCTTTCATCTGATTCCTGTTCCCGCCAAGAAAACCACTTTTCTAGAGTTTAAATTTGGGGGAAGGAACTGTCACTGGGAAGAATACGCATGAGGTCGGTGGAAAAGCTCAGTTTTCCAAACCTTAATGGGAATGCTCCCACCATGACAACTAATCCCAGACCAGTCGGTAGCCGACGCCTCGCACAGTGAGGATATGTTTGGGTTGACTGGGATTGGCTTCCAATTTCTCCCGCAGATACCTTATATGCACATCCACGGTGCGGCTTTCGCCCAGGAAGTCGGAACCCCAGACCTGGGCAAAGAGCTGGTCTCGGCTGAAGACACGGTTGGGTTGTCTGGCCATGGCCAGAAGCAGTTCGAATTCTTTGAAGGTGAGCTCTACAGGTTTGTCGGCCACACTGACGGTGCGGCTCTCCATGTCGATGAAAAGGTCGCCGAGTTTAATGCCTTTGGCCGTCTCTTGCACCTGGGGCGTCTCGCGCAGATGAGCCTTCACCCTCGCAACCAGTTCACGCAGGCGCACCGGCTTGGCGATGTAGTCGTTGGCGCCCAGTTCCAGACCCACAACCGTGTCGATTTCCGACGTGCGCGCGGTGAGCATGAGAATGGGAGTACGCTTATCGCCGGAGCGAATACGCCTGCACACTTCCAGCCCGTCGATGCCGGGCATCATCAGGTCGAGAATTACCAGGTCGGGGCGCTCTGCTTCATAAAGTTGCATGGCCTTAAGACCGTCATGGGCAATAAGTGTGGAGAAGCCTTCTCCGTTTAGCACATATTGAATGCTGGCGACGATATCCACTTCGTCATCGACTATCAAGAGTTTTTTCATGATTACCAGTTATTGAAACGGCCTTAAATAGTAGCACCCTCGGCAAGAGTCCTGAACGCCGCCGTGTTTTCCTTTAAAATGAGGAAAAGAAGGGGTAAGGAAGTGGTCAAGGTCCTGCAAAACAGTGCAAACTAAAGGGAAATCCGAACGGATCTATTTTGTGGCCGGGCTGCTGGTGCTGGGCGCCGGTATTCTTTTGACCACGCTGGTTGCCAACACCCTGCCGGTGGCGGTGCTCACCGCCTCCATGTTGGAGCACACCGGCAATCCGGAAGCAGCCATGATGGTCTTGAACACGGAATTGAAGATGAACAGCAAAAACGCGCTGGCCTATAGACAGAGAGGACAGCTCTACGGAATTTTGCGAAAAAATCAGGAAGCCCTGGACGATTACAATCAGGCACTGAAGCTGGCTCCCAATCGACCATTGTTTCTGGCAGAGCGTGGGGAAATCCTCTTGAAGCTGCGTCAGGTGGAGAGAGCCTCCGAGGACTTCCGGCAAGTGGCAGCCCTTGATCGCAGCCAGGCCATTCCCTTTCATCAAAGGGCCTTCGGCGTACACTCCACAGGCGGCGCGCCCGCCGACGCCGTCACCCTGGAAAGCATAGCCCTCGCCATCGATCCTACCGTGCCCAAGTATTACAACAACCGCGCCTTAGGCTATATCAACAGCGGCAACTACAAAGCAGGATTGGCTGATTGCTTGCTGGGTCTTTCCTTCCACGAGGGGCTCAGTAGCGTGGAGCGGGAAAAGGGTGAGGAACCGGCGGTAAAGACCTTGCTTTTGGAGAACCTGGCAAGCGCCTATCTGGGGCTGGCAATGTACGATAAAGCCCAGGAAAGTGCCGAGGAAGCCATTCAATGGGCCCTTAAGCACTATGACGAAAAGCCGGAGAGCCTGGGCGATTTGCCATTTGTCTATCGCATCCTCGCTCTTATGGGCGCAAAAGATTACCAGGGTGCCCTGAAAGCAGCCAATGCCGCGCAGCAGAAATTGCCGGAAAACAGCAAGATTATGGCTTTGAAAGCCATGGCTCTAAGCGCCCTCAAACGCCCCCAGGAAGCCCGGGCTGCCGCCCCCCAGGAAGAAGACGCCCGGGTGGAGGGGCGCGATCAGTTCTCAGACATGACCGAAACGGCGCTGGAGGCCGGGAATTTACCCCAGGCTCTGCAGTTCAGCGAACTGGCCAACTTGGCCTCTCCCGATGACACTTATGCAGTGCTTCTGAGAGCCAGGGTGCTCTATCAGATGAAGCAGTACGACAGATGCCTGGCTGATATCGCCACGGCCATAGACCTGAGCGGCTCCGTAGACAGCAATCAGACCGGCAAGGCCCTCTATCTGAAACATCAGACCTTGAAGGAAATGGGGCGAGATGAAGAGGCGCTCACAGCTCTCGATGAATCGCGCAAACTTGGCTTTAAACCGCCACCCAGGCAAGTGCCTATCTTTTACTAATAGGACAAATCAGCCAAATATTGCTAACATCAACACAAGCAAAGACAGGAAATGTAAGGTAAAGGTGCACAAAGAGTGCGGCGTCCAAAGATAACACTGACTCGAAGAGAGCTCACCCCCCTGAGCCTGGCTGTGTTCTTGCTGGCCCTTTCGTTCATCTCACCGGCCGCTATCAACCAGGTACTGGCCAAAGCCAAGGGCGCCCCTTCCGGCGCGGCACCGGTACAGGGCATGATGCTTGGTTTCAGCCCCTATCCCCCAATGATTCATCCGGTGCGAATCGGCATCACCAATAAAGCTCCGGTTGTAAGGGTGGCAGTCTGGCAGCCGGGAGCCGTCTTCGTTGGGGGCAGACCGATTTTCGCCCTCAAGCCCGGCATGGTTTACGGCATTACACCCGGAAAAGTCACCGAATTGGCCACCGGTTCCAGCATGGCCCTGCCCTATGGTGAAAGGGCCTATGTCTCTGCACCGGATTACCGGGTCTGGACGGCCAACCGCTGGTATAGAGGCTGCGTCGAAATTATCAATATGCCGGGCTATGTGACGGCGGTCAATTTGCTCGACATGGAAGAGTACCTACTGGGTGTGGTGCCCTCGGAAATGCCTTCCAGTTGGCATTTGGAAGCCCTCAAATCGCAAGCTGTGGCTGCAAGAAGCTATGCTTACGCCCACGTGGGTCCGGGCGCAAAGTGGAAGAGCGACGGCTTCGACATGGTGCCCGATGTGCGCGATCAGGCCTATAAAGGGCTAGCGGCGGAAGCCAATTCCACCTTCCATGCCGTGCATCAAACCCGCGGTCTCATTCTGAAAGATTCCGGCAAAGTCAAACCCGGCTTCTACAGAGCCACTGTTGGCGACAACGAATTTGAAAACCTCAATATTCGCAAGAGTACTATTTCACAAACCAACCTGGAGCGAGTCACCGGAGTTAAAAATATCGTCGGTGTCACGGTCAGACAATGGGATGCCACGGGTAACGCCGTGAGAGTCGCGATCATGGGCACCAAAGAAGCCAAGGAAGTTTACGGCATTGCTCTGGCTAAGATGCTCAACTTTGCCACCGCCGGCATTCTCGACGTACACGAAGAAGGGCCCAACTGGGTTTTCACCTGCCGCGGTCCCGGCAACGGCGCCCGGGGTTTGAGCCAGCATGGAGCCAACAAGCTGGCCAAGGGCGGCTGGCGCTTCGATCAAATCTTGCAGCAGTACTATCAAGATCCAGACGGCAAACTCAGACTTGAATTTGTGCACGGCTATCACGGCGTGGCCGCCTATCATCCCATGTCCGGTCCCAAGCCCGTCAAGAAAGCCTCAACCGTCAACTACACCAAAGGCCCGCTCATCGAACATGACGGTCCCAAAGCCAAGCCCGCAGACGGAAAAGAAGGCGATAAGGAAGACGAGAAAGACAAGAATTCTACGCCTCCCGTGAAAGACGACACCAATTTTTCGCCCTGATTTCAAAGCAACGCTTGCAGATAAGGAAAGCGGACGCCGGGTTAAGCGCCTGCGGCCAATTTACTGAGCTTGGCTCTCAGACCTTGAATGGTAGGGGTATTGGCACCATTGAAGCGCTCATAAATACTGAGAGCCCGGCAATAGATCAAGTGGGCGCGCTCGGCAAACTCCTTGCACTGATAGTGTTTGGCAGCCACACTCAAAGCCTCGCCCAGGCGTACCAACTGAGAAGCGAGGGCTACGCCGGTGCCGTTATGAACACATTCGGTTATTTCCACCTGCCGCTCCAGAACGGCGATGCGATCGTAATAGAGTGCCAGGCGTCCGTATACTTCCGATAACTGCGAGAGCACCGCCGATAGTTCCAGGGAATTAGCACCATGCTTATGCGAGAGGATATCGAGCAATTCCTCAAAGACGGCACGGGCAGCCACATAAACCCCTGTACGGCTGTAGTATTCGCCCAACTTACCAAGCACGATCAAGGTGTGCTCGCTATCGGAACCAAAATCTTTCTCTGCGGCACGCAGAGTGGCCAGATAAAGTTTCTCGGCCTGCTCCGACTCGCAAAGATGTTCCAGCACCAGAGAGAGTTGCTCAACAGTGGCCAACAAGGGCTGGAAGTAGCGGTCGGAACCGAAGGAACGCTGGCTGAGACGAAGAGCGTAGAGGCGCTCCAGGTAAGGTCGCGCTTGCTGGTAGCGAGCCCGTCCTACATAAAAGGATGAAAGATTCTCCAGGTGGGGAGCCACTTCTCCGTGGCTTGCTCCATAGAAATCCTGTGAGACATCAAGGGCCAGTTTATAGAGACGCTCGGCTTCGTCAAAACGCCCCTCGGAAAGATATGCTCTCGCCATAAGCGCATGGTCAAAAAGATTTTCCTGGCCGGCGCCACTGGAGAGAGGCAACTTGACCGATATTTCCGAAGTTGCCGAAGTCGGCTCGCTGGTAAGGGCTCCTACCGGAAGGCTAGTTACTGATTCCATATTGATTGCCGACCTTTACTGAATTCCCGCCGCCTAAGCTATAGCTGAGCATCCTAGTCAGTCCCCAAAGAATTGACAAGAGAGCCAGTCGATATCCTCTCCCCATACCGCAATCAAAGCCTTGCCAATACAGGGTTTTCAGTCAAATTCAGGGGTTAATAAAACAACATTATTTAGCTGTCATTTTTTCTTCTGCCCCTTCAGCAGGCGATCCATGACTCGCCAGGAATCCTGGGCTAAGCGATCGAGATCATGCACGGAAATTTCAAAGGCACAAGCCAGATCATTCAAGGGCTTATTCTCATAGGGCTCTTTGTTGAGAGCCTGCAGTTGACCGAACTTATTGTCGAAGTCGGTCAGCAAGTCGTCCATAAGCTGCAATTTCTTCATGGCTTCAGAGTCTGATCCCAGTGCCGCCACTTCGTTTCGAAGAACGGTGGCAGTATCACGGGCTTGCTTCATTGAGTCGGAAACGGCAGTCATGGAAGCGTTGAAAAACTTGGGTCTGACCGGCAAGTAAGGAGCTTGCTCAGGATCAACAGCCGGCGTCTGAGCTGCGAAAGGAGCCAGAATCGGGTTCTCGCTCGACCAGGGGTCCATCAAGAACATGTCCCCGCCCACCGGACTCACGGCTGAAACCTGCCGCCGATTTACCTCATGACGCAGGTCTTGCAAATCTCTTTTGAGCCGCCGCAAAACCTCATGCATATCGCGCAGGGAAGTGAGCAACTGGCCTTCCTCCTGCAAACGCTCCTCCTTGCTCAAAGGCAAGGTTGATTCAGCCGGCACGGCAAGACTACCGGCGGGACCGGCAAGGGCAGCCGCACCAGGAAATTGACCGAGAGTGAGTGCGGCGGCAAGTAAGAGAGACATTTCAAACTTCATGATCACTTCCTGTTGGTGGGCGGCTGACTGGTATCAACGGTTTTTCCGGCCGGCGCATTGACGGGCGGGTCGGTCTTTTTCTCATCCACCAGGTTGAATTGACTGATCCATCCCGGTGGACGCAAGAAACCAAAGCTCTTTTTACGCTGCCAGTGCTGGGGCTTGTAGGGTCCGCCCGCCACTTCATAATAAGAATAGACCGCACCGCGGCTCAAGTACGGACCTTGATCGGTATTGAAAAGTATGAAGAGCGCACCGGGATCTCCCAGACCCATGCTGGCACCACTACCGGTGTATATACAGGCGCTGGTCGGACCGGAGATAGCCGGAAGGATCTGGTCGATATTGGCCAGCAGTCGAAAATCCGGCAGGGGCAGCGGCTCCGACGCAAGCTCTTTCTCGCTGATCTTCACCAGCCTCTCAGTCAAACGCACAAAGTCATCACCCTTGGTACGAAGGTTCTCCGGCATAGCATTGAGACGGGTCAATTCTTTCATAGACTCGCTCAAGAAAGCGGCAATTTTTGAATATAAGGCGATGCTCGGTTCAAGATAATGAAAATTAGCGGCAGCGGGCTTCCCGGAGCGCCTGGTATTGGCTGAAGTAGACGTATTGGTTGCAGTAGATGTATTGCCTGAAGGAGATGAACTGGATACAGGAGGCGGGGCAGATGCAGGGTTAGAACCGGTAGCACTACCGGCAGTCGCAGCGCCTACCGCCGCCGCCGCAGCAGGAGCCGGTTTGCTGGCGGTGGTTTCAGGCGGTTTTGCCGGCGCACTGCCGACGCTCGTGCCCGGCGCCGCAGGCGGTGGCGGATAGAGATTGGTATCAATGGTCAGGAAAGAGTCTACAAAAGCACCGGAAGCACTGAGCAAACGCTGCTGCATCCAGACGGTAGATAACAAGCAAGCCTGGCTACCTTTCTTGAGTGGTCTGAAATATTCACTGATCAAAGACCAGCGTTTTTCCGTCTGCCGCACCATGGCATCGGCATCCTCAGGTCTGCGCCGGGATAAAACCCTGACGAAATCAGCAACGACGTTTATGGCCCGGCTGTCAATTTGCTCGGCTAGAACCGAAAGGGCATTGCTTGCCTGAGGGCAACCCATAGCAAAGAGGTTGAGCAGCGAGAGCGGCACAATCGCCTTGTCCTGGCCTTCCTCCTGATAGGATGAGGCCAGTTCCTTCAAGAAATCCAATTCTACCGAGGATACCGGCACAAAAAGGCGAAAGACGGTGGTGGAATCTTCCTCCTTGCGCGCCCTGGTCATATCGAAGATAGAAGTGGCATCGAGACCCTGGGGTTTCTGCTTCTTAATGGAAATCAAAAGACGGGCCCGGGCCAGGGGCTGAGCCAGCGTGACAAGCAGATCTTTGAATTCCAACTTGGCGTCGGTGAAGATGGACTTCATCTCCTCGGGATAAATGGTCGGCTCCTTACTCAGTTGCCCCTGGCTCAAGGCCAGCACGATGTCGGTCAAGCGACGCCATTTCTCCATGAGCGTCTTACCATCGGCGCTTCTTCCCAACTGCACGGCCCGAAAGAGCAGCACGGCCCGCCGGAAAGAATTACCACCGCCGGATTGCGTATTGATGGTCAGATCGGAAAGGCTCAAGGCCATGCGGGACAACCAACTGTAAGCGCTGTAAAAGCGCGCCGCGCGGCTCACCCCGTAACTGCCCAGGGACCCGTAAAAACCAGCCGGTCTGAAGCTTGCATAGTCAATTTCCCGGCTAAATATCGGCGAGCTGGCCTTCTGCCCCTTTTTCATAAGGGCTATTTCAGCCTGAGCCAGGTCGGAGGCACCGCCCATATCGGGAATCGGCTCATCGGGACGCAGGAGCTTTATAGATACAAGAATAAAACCCAGATTACGCTGAATGTCATCTTTGATTTCAGCGATATCACAAATGCGGTAATCTTTTACGCAAGAATCCCGCAAGTCTTTGAGAAAATCGTAAAGCTCCTGATAGAGCGTATCTTCAACCACCTTGACGGTGAGCGTGTTCATATAAGTAAAGTAGGCGTGCACAAAGGTGTCGGCCGTTACAAAATTGCTGCGCCCGGATAGCCGGTTGTTCTGATAGATTCCGTACATGGTATCGTAGGCGGTGCCCTGGTCGGCGCTGCCATGCAGGACCACCATATGATAGTAAGCCAGGGTCTTGATGTTTTCCGGCGACAAGCCGGATATCTTGATGCCGCTCAAAGAGAGAGGTTGCGGCGTACTGAGGTTGAGGTTGACCACGGGAAATATATCGGAGGAACTGGTCGGCGTCAGGCTGCGGCTGGGATTCTCCAGCTCATTCAGTTTAATGATGCTGCTGTTGCGAAAACCGGATTCGCCCAGCCCTCGCACCGATGAATCAGTGACGCCCTGGGCCAGAGCCATTTGCGAAGGCGGCAAAAGCAGGCCGGATACCAGACTGACAGCCAGAAGTGATGCCAGACCGCCGTTTAGCAGAGGCCGACGCACCTTCAGCGATCGGTAAAGAGTAGTCTGTGCTGGCAAATCTTAGCCTCCGAATTCGGAGCAAAAGCGACAGGCAGGGGTTTCAGGGCAAGCCAGCTGCGCAACTGATCAAACCTGGCACCGGCCAGCATATGACCGCTCTGACCAAGCACAAGGGTCTGATAGAACTTTTCATCGTCGCTCATATCTATGAGTAGACGCATGGTCGAACCCTGACTGGACAAGAACTGATCTTTACCACGGGCGAGGGTACTGTCGGTAGTATTCACCGTGTCCTGATCACCACTCAAGCGTACCCCGTTCATAGAAAGCAAGGGAGCCAATACAGGATCGGCCTGGGGGAATACTTGCAAGACGAAGTGAGGGAAATTCCCCTTGTGCAATTCACCCCAGCGCCAGCGGCTGCTTTCATCGGAATTGCTGGCCATGCGGATATCCTTTATGGACTGCACAAAGGATGTGATGATGAAATTCTTGAAAGTCCGCTCCTCCGGCGGCAGCCAGTTGGTGCCCTTTTCCTTCAAAACAGTTTCCACAAACTTGGGCCAGGAAGGATAGCGCTCCAGATACTCATTAGTGAGTTGACCGCCCAACCTGGGAGCGAGAACCCGCCGCACCACAGTGCGCACAAAACTCTCATAAACAGCTGCACCGGCACTGTTCTCCAGTACGGCTCCGTCCCATTTATCGAGTGCATCCATGGCGGCAAGCTGGTAGGAGTCGATCAGGTCGGACTTAGCCACGGCTTCAGCCAGTGTAGCTTTCACCAGCGGCGCCAGAGGCGCCTGGCTGTCGCCTTGTAATACAGCCATCTCCGGTAAGCCGGCTTTAGTACCCTTAAAAGCCTGCAAAACAGAAAGCACCCTTTGCCCGCGGTAGAGGTTTAAGTTAAACGGCATCTCGGGTTTGAAGTCCTGGAAGTTGGCAACGAAATAGCCCAGAGGCGGATTGAGCCCCTGCATCAGATCTTTGAAGGGAATAGTGGAAACCCAGTCGCCTGTGCCCGTGAAACCGGGAGCCAATAGGCAGCCCTCGTGGGGGCCAAAGGCCGCCCCGGCAGCGCGCAGGGGAATCGTACCGGCTTGCTGATATCCGCAGGCACCGGCCTTATCTACATAGAGAGCCGTAAACGGAGAGCCGCTGTAATGAGAGAGGGAGTTTTGAAATTCTTTGAAATCTTTAGCCCGGCTGAGTTCCATCAGGGTCTGAAAATAGGAGGCACCACCCTTGGTGGGAGTCACCGCCCCAATCCAGGACAAACTGACGCCACTCTCTTCGCTCTTGAAGAGCAGGGGACCGTGCCTGGTCATACCTACTTTGTGCAGCAGATTAGAGGTAAAAAGCAGCTTGTCGGAAAAGCGTACCGGAATCTCCTCGACCACCTCGGAGGCATTCTCCCAACCCTGCGCCGTCTTGTATTTACCGGGAAACTGGCTCGAAAACTGCTCCAGGAAGAGGTCTTGCACGTCTACTTTCATAGCCAGCAAACCGAAGCCAACCTTATCGTTGCGCCCGCACATGATGCCCGGCACACCGGCGATAGTGGCACCAGCTAAATGCAGGTCGGGGCTGCGCAAGCTGACCAGATACCAGTCGGAGGGCAGGCTGTAGCGATGGTGTTTGTCCAGGGCCAGGATGGCGCCTTTCGTATCAGTGACTGACTGGGAGAGCACCCAGCCATTACTGCCGGTGCAGGGCGCCGGGCTGAAAGCGGCAAGAGCCGGGTCGGAAGGTGGGGAACTCAGTGCCGATGCAAGCAGGGGCGCCGTCTTTACCAATCCCACTCTAGCCGGAGCGGAAAACGGTCTCTCAAACAAGAAGGAGGCATCTTTATTGCCGGCCTTATCGAGCACTCGCTGGCGCAATTCGTCCAGGCGCCAGGACTCATCCTGTTCATACTGACTGTGCTTGAGTATAGCCAGCGTATCGAGCGGGGTCCAGGGGCGCGGGCTGTAACCAAGGAGGAGAAACTCCATGGGTAGCCGATCTTTATTGCCGGAAATATAGGAATTGACACCCTGACAGTAAGCATCCAGAACCGTGACCACGTCTTTGGGTAGATTTTTCAATTCCTCTTTGACAATGCGACCGATGCCCACGGTGCGCATCAGTTTGTCCTGGGTAAGGGTCTGGGCGCCATAGACTTCAGAAAGCTGACCAAGCGCAGCGCGACGCGCCATGTCCATCTGGAACAATCGGTGCGAAGCTGTTACATAGCCTTGCACCCGAAAAAGATCAATATCATTGCCGGCTTCAATGTACGGCACCTGGCGATCGTCGAACTTAACAGCCGCACCGCGGGACAATTCAGCTAAATTGACAACACCGTCGAGGACCGGCAGTCGACTCTGAGCCAGAAAGAAAAGGGCAGCAACAGCCAGAATGCCGGTGAGGAGAATAATCGAAGCAAGTCTTATAAGTATCAAAGGTTAACAGGCTCTATTTTTGCAAAAGAAAAGCGATCAGTAGCTCGAACCACAATTATAGATCTTTCCCGCTAAGGAACGAGTAAAGGTAGTCACGCACTGAAGAAAAGTCACTGCTCAAGCGGATTAGCAGATTCTCAACATCGCCAGAAGACCGGCGGGCCGCCCGTTCCAGCTCCAGGGCCGTATCCGACAGGGGCACGGCTGTCATGACAACCGCGAGCCCTTTCAGCTGATGAGCGAGGCGGATCAATTCATCGACTCGACCATTTTCATAAGCAATGGATATATCACTGATCAGACTCTCGCACTCCTGCAAAAAGCTTTCGATCAAACGCGGCAGATCCTCCCCGCCATACAAATTGACCAGCTCATTTACATCCACGGTGGAGTTCGTGTTCCTGTCTGAACTTGTTCCTGAATGAGCCTGCTCACCGGCTACAGAAGGCTCGGCGCTGTTCTTAGTCAATTGGCGCGACAGGTCGCGGGTCGACGGCGAAGCCGGCGTCGCTTCCACTTCGCTCACATGAAGAACCCAGCGGTTGAGAACCCTCAACAGATCACTCTGGCTGACCGGCTTGGAGAGGTAATCATCCATGCCCGAGGCCAGGCAATTCTCCCGATCGCCTTTCATAGCCGAGGCCGTCATGGCAATGATAGGCACATGATGGGCGCCACCTTCCTCGCGCCGAATTACGGTAGTGGCCTCATAACCGTCCATTTCCGGCATCTGGCAATCCATCAAAACCATTGCATACTTACGACTGCGAACAGCTTCTACAGCTTGCTTACCGTTCTTCACCACCTCTGCCACATAGCCGAGTCTCTCCAGTTGACGCAAGGCCAGCTCCTGCATAACCGGATTATCTTCGGCCACCAGCACCCTGTAAGGAGAGACTTCCGCCACCGGCAGAGTGGTTCTCAAAACCGGCAAGCGACTGCTGCTCTTGCGCAGTATACCGCCGTCAGAGAGGTTCTCCAGCGAAGGCACAGTACCCGGATCCCGACTCAATTCACCGGACAAGAGCCGCTCGAAGGCATCCATCAGATCGACAAAACGGCTGGGCTTCACCAGGAACATCAACTTTATCTGCATATCTTCGGTGCTGCTGCCGCCGACCTGATACTGCCGGAAGTGCCTTCTGGCATAGGTGAGAAGCTGCTCTTCCAGCGCTCCCAGCACACCCTGTACCTCCACCGGAGTGAGGACCATGATCCTTACTCCTTGCTCAAACTGCAAGTGCCGAACACTCGCACTGGCCAGCGCCTCACTGAGCGCCTTCAAAGCAAGTTCGACCGGTCCAAGCACGGGGTCCTTAACACCAGAGTCGGCACCGCCCTCGCCTGAATCTTCACCTGCCGAAACAGGAAAACTGCTCACATCCAGAAGGAGGGCACGCAAGGGCTCAAGAGCAATCGGAACCGAGGAGGACCGGCCATCAGCCCGCAGGCTGCCACCAAGTTCCAGGGTGTGCACCGATAGCGGCCAGCGGGAGGAGCGCAGGTAGGCCGGCATCTGACTGAGGGTGGCAGTGGAGGCGCTGGCTAGAAGCACGGAGGAGGGCGACTCAGTGCCATTCAAGCTGCTTCTGCTACGACCGGTGACGACTGAAACAGGAGAAGCAAGGTCTGCCGTAGTCAAATAGGCCTTGACGGCGTCATCTACGGAGCGGGCTCCGGCGCAAATGGGAAGCGGCAGATCAAACCAGAAACTGGCGCCTTTGTTTTCCTCACTGGAAAAATCAATTCGACCGCCCATCAACTCCACCAGTAATTTACAGATGGAAAGACCCAGACCGGTACCGCCGTAGTTGCGCGTGGTGGAGCCATCGGCCTGAAAGAAGGGATTGAAGAGGCGATACTTGGCCGTGGGCGACAAGCCGATACCGGTATCGGATATGGTGAAACGCACCATGTCCGGATAAGCCGGAGAGTTGTCAACGCAAATGGAAACCTCGCCGTTATTGGTAAACTTGACGGCATTGCTGGTCAAATTGAGAAGAATTTGCCTGATTCTGACGGCATCGCCAAGCACGGTCTCGGGCAATTCCGGCGCCACATAAGTAACCAGAGAAAGCCCCTTCTTCCTGGCACTGGGAGCCAATAGTTCGGCGCTGTCCTCCACCAGGTTGAGGAGATTGATTTCGGTCACCTCCAACTCCAGGTGCCCGGCTTCCATCTTGGAGAAGTCGAGAATATCGTTGATGATTGTCAGAAGAGATTGAGCGGAGTCTTTCACCATACTGGAAAACTGTCTTTGCTCATCGGACAAATTGGTGTCGAGGAGCAGCTCCGACATACCGATAACAGCAGAGATAGGAGTGCGAATTTCATGGGAGATATTGGCTACGAATTCCGACTTCACCTTGGAAGCTTCCATAGCCGCGTCATAAGCCAGTTCAAGCTTGCGGGTGAGAGACTCCAGCTCTTTATTGACGGCAGCCAATTTCTCGACCCTCTCGGAGAGATCTTCATTTAGCTTGCGAATCTTTTCGTCGGCATATCTCTTTTCTGTGATATCGGTAACCAGACCGTTGAATATCACATCGCCATTTTCATGAAATTCCGGCGTCGACTCGGCGTGGATCCATCTTTCGCCGGCCGGCGTGTCTATGCGCCCTTCGAAGATGAAAGTCTTCATCAAGCGCGAAGACTCCTCCAGAGCTTGATCAAGCTTGGGCACATCTTCCGGATTGAGCAGAGTAAAGAGCAACTCCGGACTGGCCATTATTTCTTCCGGACTGATACCAAGTATGGCACCACAACCGGGACTCACATAAGGGAAGTAGAAGCTGCCGTCGGGGCGACGTAAATACTGATAAATGCCACCAGGCATGTGGGAAGCCAGGTTATGAAAGCGGGCTTCACTCTGACGCAAAGAATTTTCCGTGGCCATCCTGGCTGTAATATCTTTGTCGAAAATATAATAGCCCTGGAAGTGCCTGTAGGCACCCTCCACCTTCACCAGGGTTATCTGTTCATGGAAGCAGTGTCCGCTCTCTTTGCGCCCGGATAGCTCCACCTCCGCCTTACCTTTCCTGAGCATCTCCCCATAGCAATCGAACCAGGTGCTCTGGTCTTCCGGCGCGATGAAATCAATCACCGAGCGCCCGACGAATTCTTCCGAAGACAGTCCGTGCAAGCTTGCGTAAGATTCATTGACGGAAAGGTAACGACTCTCGGGATCAACTTTGGCGATGCCTTCCACAGCATTTTTCAAAGCCATACTCATATCATAGAGTTCAAATTCGGCGGCTTTCCTATCGGTTATATCGTAAGCCACCGAATAAATGGCGTCGCCATCAAGAGAGGCGCTGGCACTCCAGAGCAACCAGCAGATCGATCCGTCCTTGCGTACATAACGATTTTCGAAATTACGTATGTAGCCGCCCTTATTAAGATGCTGGGCAAGCGCTAAGGTTTTGTCCAGGTCATCGGGATGAATAAAAGAAGTGTATGGACGCTCCAGTAATTCACTGAGGGTATAACCCAGCTTCTCCTCCCAGGCCGTGTTCAAGCGGCGAAAATATCCGTCCTTCCCGGCAATACAGAGTAGGTCTCGACTGAGCGCGAAATAGATATTGGCTTCATCCAGTTCTTTGATACGCTCGGCGACTTTATTTTCTAAATCTTCTCGAATGGCTAGAAGTTCCTCTTCAGCATTCTTGAGCTTGGAAATATCGGAAGCAAAGACAATCACCCCCTTGATATTGCCGAACTGATCAAGGTAAGGAATTTTATCGGTGGAAACCCAGGTCTTACTGCCGTCACCAAGCAAGTGTTGTTCCACAATTCCCAGTTTCGGTTTGCCGCTGGAAATCACCTCCAGATCGTCGGCATAATAATAGTCGGCTTCATCAGGATAGAGTTCCCAATCGGTCTTACCGGTCATCTCCCAGGGCTCCATGCCTCGAATGGCCGCACCGGCTTTGTTGACGCGCAGGATTCTACCGTTTGTATCCTTGAACCAGACCATCACCGGCATAGCATCGAGAATGGCCTCCTCATGCTCTCTTTGAATGGTCAATAGTTCCTGGGCTATGCGCCTCTCAAACACCACTGACAAATGGGCGGCGATCTCATCAATGGCATTTAGTAAGAACTTGTCGGGCACAATCAAATGCCGAGAAAAGACCTCAAAGACACAGACCAGCTCATCCCCATTACGCACGGGGAAGGCAAACCCGGAACGCAATTCCTTACTGTGAGCCAGCCTCCGGCGCGGTTCACAACTGAGATCGTCGGAAAAAACGGCGCCACCAGATACGGCGGCCAGGCCGGGCAAGCCTTCGGCAATCTGGGGATCAAACAAGTGCTCCAGGCTTTCCTGCCGCAAGGCATTGATTTCAAACTCGGCATCCCGGTTGAGGGTGGCAAAATGGACTTGCGGAGAGGCCTTGAGAAAACTGGCCCCCTTGTCAAGAAACCAGACCTGGCCGAAGCAAAGATCAAGCAACTCGCAAATACGGGAAAGGCTTACCTGGGCAATATCCGGCACACTCTCCAATTCCGAGGCAGCCAGGGTCACTTCCACCACCAGAGCCAGGGCTTCTTCCACCCGCCGACGCTCGCTCACATCGGTACTGATGCCGCGCAAGAGCTTGGGCTCGGAGGCTTCGAAAATCACCTGCACCCGGTCGGAGAGCCAGACTATTTCCCCGCTGGACTTTACAACTCGATAAGTAACCTGATATCGATTGTTGAGGGCGGTGACCGAGCCCTTCGCCCTGGCTATAAGTTGCAAATCGTCGGGATGAACGATACTGGCAAAGAGGTCGGGATCTTGCAACCACTTGTCAAGCGGGTATCCCAGGAGTTCCACCACATAATTGGAAACATAGGTGATAGCCGAGGACTTAAAATCGGCTTCCCAGATAATGGCTTCAACCGAATTAATCAGATCCTGGAAGCCAAAACCGGTGAAATCTGGTCCTGACTGACCATTTCCATCTTCACCGGCTTGGCCGTGTTCCTGGTCAACCGTTCCAGCTTCGATGTTTTCGCCAGGATTCACCAGGAGGCCTCAAGCTTATTACTAGAAGGGTTAATGGTCTGTTAATGCAACTTCTGAACCTGCTTCCTAAGATATTATCTCAGAGGTTCCAGAAAAGGCGCGTCACCATGGCTGCCGGTAAACGAAATAGCCAGATAATCGTCATTTGCGGGGGATCCGGCTCCGGCAAGTCCACCTTAGCCAAGAAGTTCATCGGGGCCTCAATTCTCTCCACCGACCATTTCTACAAAGACCTGACCGACCTCATTCCCAAAGAAGACGGCACTTTTGACTTCGATCATCCCTCGGCGGTAGACCTGGAAGAATGTGCCAGGGCTTGCACCAACCTTCTCAAGGGTACGGCCGTAAACATCCCCGTCTACGATATGCGCAGTTGCAAACGCGTGGGCGAACAAATCGTTCCTCCGCCGGAGCGCTCCATCGTAGTTGTCGAAGGAATTTTCGCCTTCCATTCTCCTTTAAGAGAACTGGCTACCCTGAAAATTTTCATCGATACGCCCATCGATCAACGCATGGCCAGGCGCCTTCGCCGCGACGTTGAAAGAGGGCGTTCCACCCTCGACACAATCAGGCACAGCCTGGCAGTGGAAGAAGCTTATACTCGCTACGTGGAGCCCATGCGAGAACTGGCCGACCTGGTTTTGATGGGCGAGGAAATGAACGGAAGTTTCTCCATTTAGCTCTAAAACTATCCCCAATGCTGCAGCCATTTAGATGTCCACGGAAGACCCAAAATTAGAACAGTCGCTATCCGCTCCGGATAGACATCTGAAGCTGACGCTGGGCATCCTGATTCTTCTTTATTTTGCCCTGCGCTTGCCCTGGCTCTTCATGGTGCCGATGGTGGGTGCTCCCGATGAATTTTCGCACTTCTGGGTGCTCAAGTTCATGGCCGAGTACTTGCGCTTACCGGAAGCCGCAGAAGTAGCAGCCGGGGGTCCCTCGGCCGTCTACGGCTCCCTGCCGCAAATCGGCTATCTGCCCCATGTCTTCACCGCCCGCCTCTTGCCTCTAATGCCGCTGCCGGGGCTCTCCGGCTGCGACCTTTCGGTGACGGCCCGATTCGGAAGCCTCCTTGTAGGGCTGCCCTTGCTCCTGTGCTCAATTTATATGGGACGCAAGCTCTTCCCAGACCGCCTCAGCCAACAGGCCCTGCCGCTCATGGTGGTGTTTCACCCCCAACTGATCCTGGTGCACACCTATATCAATAACGACTCCACAGCCATAAGCCTGGCGGCAGTGGTGCTCGTGCTTCTAACCAGGATGCTCTTTCTTGGTCCCAGTCTGCCCCTGACCTTCATAACCGGTCTCACTTGCGGCTTTCTTGCTCTTACCAAATACTCGGCCTACGCCGTTTTCCCGGCCACACTTCTGGGGCTACTTCTGGCTTTCCACAAAGCCAAAACACCGCCTCTAAAAATCCTCTTGCATCTCTTTGTCTGCGCCGCCTCAGCCCTGGCTGTTTCGCTCTGGTGGTTTTTACGCACCCTCAAACTCTATCCTGGCGACCTGCTCGGTACCAAGACCATGTTCCGCACCTGGGCCGTCACCTACCACCGCGATCTCAATTTCTACATGACGCCCTGGCAGGTCATGAAAGAGCACCGCTGGTGGCGCTCTATTCTATTCTCGTTCTGGGGACTCTTCGGCTACATGGACATCTACCTTTGGCGCTGGGTCTACTGGACATATTTTGGCTATATGCTTCTCGCCCTTTCTACTTCCCTGAGAGCCGCCTTTCTCTGCCTGAAAAACTGGAAGAACCTGCAACCCTCCGGCCAGGAGCAAGCCAGAGCCTATACCTGGGCCGTGCTGGGCGCCACGCTTGTAGGCAATATCATGGCCATGGTCTATGCCTCCACAGTGAACCTGGGGGGTGGACAGGGACGCTATCTTTTTCCGTCGGAAATCCCTATTATGTCTATACTTGTGGCCGGACTTCATTTGACCGGTAACTGGAGGAAACCCCTTTTGCTCAGCCTGGTCTTATTCAACGCACTTGTTTCCATAGGCTGCTTCATCTATCTGTTTCCCCGCTATGGTTTTCACTTCATCAGGACATACTGACCTATGAATGAAGCGTTGAAAGCCAAGCTAGTCAGCAAGCTGAGATCAACTTTCTGCGTTTACTGCGCTTCCATCTTCCTTTCTTTCCCCATTGCAGTCACCCTGATTGCCCTGATAACGCCGGCCCTGGTGCCCTTGCAAGCAGAATCCGCCGCCTATGGCGTCAAAAGTTTCATCAATCGCAACGGCAGCCAAGATCTCAACTCTCTCGAAATCACACGCCTGCTTGAGAGATACAATCTTTCCTGGCTCTATATAACCGACGGCAGCTCCAAGCCTTCATCCGAGACTTCACGCTTTGCCCCGAACATGGTGGACTACCCCATGCGCAGCGGCACCATCAACTTACGAGGTACCGAATACTATGAAGCGGTGCTGGCCATGCCCAGCGGCTTCATGATTCATGTAGGCATGGATTGCACCTATCCCGGTTTGCCGCTTTCCGCCCTGGAGGATATCCTCTTCTTCTGGAACATGCCTTTCCGGGGCGGCACGGTTATCGCCATTTTCCTCCTGGCCGGCGGTATCAATTTCATTGTTTTGAGCCGCATCTTCCTCACCCCTCTGGCTAAATTCCGCCAGGATATAGACAATCTGGCCGCCACAGCCTCACCAAGTCTGGTGGCATTCGACAAAATCACTCTTTCCCCTATGTCCTCAAGCGAATTGTGGAATTTGAAGAAATCGGTGCACAGTTTGTTCGAAAGCCTGGGGCAGCATGAGAAAGGGAAAGAACGGCCCAGTGCCGCCGCCCCCGTCAAAGATGGTCCCTGGCAAAATCCCTCCGCCAACGAACTGCAAGCCGTTTCAGACGGTCGCCTGCCCGGGGTCGGTGAACGTAAAGCAAAAAACACCGTACATGCTCTCAAGGCGTTGAAAGAATCGGAAGAAACTTTCGGAGAAAACATTACTGAAGGGGTGCTGGAGAGATTCCCAGGTATAGTAAGCGGCGTGGTTTTCATGAAAGGCGACGTCCTGGACGGCAAGAGCACCAGCGACAGTATCGTCAAATCAGCGGGGCTCAACACCGGACAACTGGTGGAATTGCAAAACCTCAATTTGCTGCCAATATTCGAACAGGCACGCACTTCCGGCAAAGCCATAAATCTGGGTCCGATGTCTCTAAAGCGCACCGGACTCGATGCCATCCTGCACAAGCTCAATGCCCAACACATCGTGCTAGCCCCGATTAGACACCGAAGGCGCTACCTGGGCTTCATGCTGGTGCTCACCAATGTAGCCCTGGGACCGGACCAAATAAGAGCCCTGGAGCGCCTGCTGGACCAGACCGCCTCGGTATACAACAGCCTCCTTCTCAGAGAAGCCAAAGAAGAAAAGATCTGGACCGACCCGCTCACTAAACTAAGAAACCGTTCTTACTTGCAGGAAGTCGTCACCGATCTAACCACCACCATCAATGTCACCAGTGGTCAGACCTATGCCATCGCCTACTTCAGCGTCAACTCCGAGACCGGCAGCACCGACGACAATCTCGATAACTACGCTCTCTGCGTAGCCAAAGCCCTCAGTCATCTAAAGGAAACCCAGCATCTATCTAAACTGGGCGACCTCTCCAAGTTGGAATTCATCAGAGCGCAACCCCTGGAGTTTGCCCTGATCATAAGAGGCGAAAACGAAACCTTCTACGAAGAATGTTGCCTGGAGCTTAGTCGACTGGTAGAAACTTCTTTGAGAGCGGAACGCACCACCGGACACCATCTGGTTATTGGACTGGGACTGGCGCTTTTCCCCTTCGACGCCCTCAAAGGCGAAGACGTTCTGGCCAGAGCGCAGCTAGCCATGGTACTGGCTGAGCAACTGGCCAAACCGGAACAGAACCGCTCGGTACCAGGCGGCTATCGGGTCACAACATCTCTTGCCAAAGCCAAGCATATTCCCGCCAACTTCAAGCCCCTTCGTAAATTCAGCGCCGTCAAAGGAGAACTGGGCGTTCTCGATGCGGCAGAAGTAATTCAGTCAATGGCCAGCGGCGGACGCACAGGCATTCTCAGCGTGGAAGACGGGGTTCTCAAACGCACCTTCACCCTCTTGATTCAGGACGGCAAGCCGATTGGCGCCAGCCTGGACGGACTACTGGGCATGGACGCCCTGGTGGAATTCGTATCTACCTTTGAAACAGGCTCTTTCATTTTTTCGGAAAAGGACAGCCTCGAAAACGAGGCTCCCGCAGTGAGGAGGCAAGCCATGCCCTCTCTCGTAAACGGACTGATGGACGCCGCCCTGGCCTCCGACAATTTAGCCGCCGCCAGGCAGATCATCAAAGACCTCAAGACCCCAATCATCGCTCAATATTCAGATGCCGCCTGGCGAGAGCTTTTCCGACAGGAAGAGCCCGGTGAAAGAGAACAACATTTGCTCAAGGAAGTGATGCGTATGGCTAACGGTCGCCACAGCCTGGAAGCAATTTTTGCCCAGTTGAAATACGCCCCCACAGCCATGGTCTGGCATGCCACAGCCCGCCTGGCCAGCCATGGGTTGATCAACTACGCCAGATAGATAGATAGATAGATAGATAGATAGATAGAAATCTGAAGGTAGTTCAGCGTCAGTCAAAATGAAACTTGGGAAACCGGTTTTCCCATGCTTCAAACTCCGCAATAGTCTGCTGCAATTCTGAGATGGACTCCCGAAAAGGTGCAATTCAGGGCATCTCTGACTATGATCTTTTGAACTAATAGCTGGTATCCATAGCCACGCACAAACAATCGCCGAGGAATCTCCGGCGGAGAATGGATACCAGTTTCACAAGAGTGGAGCTCTTTTCCATGTAGAACTTAAATTGGCTCTGCATATCTAGTTTAACCATAGACTCCTCCTTCTTATGCACATGCACACATAGTGTTAACAGTAAAGATATTTGGAGAAGGATAGCTATGAGTTTCTGATGTGTTGGTCGATTCGAACGACCTGGAACTCCTTTGATTTTGACAATTTGCCTAAAAGCCATAGTACCACAAGATCGCCCCCTTGTCAAGCGGCGGGTGGTTCACGGGAAACTGTAGTTTGGGACATAGCTCGTCGGGCGTTGATTCCGTTCAAGCGCTGACCGACAAGCCATAGTTCTTCCTGAAATAGAGCGCCAGTTCTTTGCGCACTTCTGGAAATAGCTTTCGGAACATATCTCATCCAGCTTGAACATTATGGACTGCTGCAATTCCAGCAGTCTGCGCTGAAAACACTTCGGTTCGGCCAGGTCTATCTCCAGTTGCTGCGCGCGTCCCTCTAGTTGCTTCTTCAACCTGATTTGCGAAGAGAGAGGCATAGACCACAGGATCAATCACTGAAAGCTCCCCATTCCCCTGAATCGAAAACTCCAGCTCCAGTTGTCCGCAATCATCGGACTCCTGTTTATTCCTCAAGAAACTTTACTCCTACATAAGCTTTCGTGGATTCACCTGGGACAGGCAAGCGCACTGGTCAATGAAACCAATTCGCTTGCCAAACTCCTGGCGCGCCACTGCTGCTCACGCCATAGATTTAGAACGGTAAGCCAATTGTTGCCCGCCTCGACGGGCTTCTAGGCATAGACGCTGTGGTGGAAGTTGCATCGCCCGCTGAAACAGGCTCCTTCAATTCCTCAGGAAAACACAGCCTCAAAACAAGACCCAGTGGTCAGGCAGCAAGCCATGATGTCTCTCGTTAAGTTATTGGTGCTCTTTTCCGATGGCTGTTTACTTCAAAAGTGAAACAATTAGCAACAGCGCTGGTTTAACACCAATTGAGGTTCCGCTCGATTTGAAGTTCCAAGAAGCTGCACTTACAGACGCAGCCGTCCTCTCGGCATACCTGTTTCTTTCCTGGCTGTAATTTACGCTATCTAACTTTCTGCTGCTCAATGACGACAGCATGGAGTGTGCGCCAGCCTCAGCATGGTCACAATTTCGGAGATTGTGGTAGTTCTATACAGCAGTTATTGTGGCAATTCTTCGAGACATAACAAGACCGGTGCAAATCGTGAGCTACCTAGCATACGCTTGCCGAATTACCTTTTTGCATTGCCAACAATCCAATTATTCATCAATTCCGGCAGAAGACTTGAGAACTTGTGATATCACAAATTATCACTAGCTATTTGCGTCTCTTTGCCTCCCATAAGCCGGTACATGGCACCGATAGAAGAAAGCAACTGCACCACTTGTTATTCCACTTTGCACAGATTGCACCAGTTCCCAAGTCGTCTGCTAAGCGCCGATGTTGCCCCCTTTTCCAACGGAAAACTAGCGCTTAATAACCACTCGGCAAGTTTGAAATTTGGTATTCCGATGTCATCTTCAGGTAGGTACCAGAAAATTCCAATACAATTCACCAAACTTTGCAATCTAACCAACCATGGTAAAATGTTATTGTAATCCAGGCAGGCAGGGCTGCAGCAATTGTCGGCATCTGATCATATTGAGTCGCTACCATTTAATGTGTCGGCGACGGACCTGAAACGTCAGGCGGTGGATACTTGGCGTGGTTATGAATATCAACTTAACCAGGCGCTTCACGCTTGGTTAAAGCTGCCTGAACACGCTTCGCTATATCTAGAAATCGCAGAAGATCATGCAGTGCTAACTGAAGCCCAGCTTGAGCAAACGCAGGTTAAGGATCTAGCAAGCAATATCACCTTACGGTCGGAAGCCGCGCGTGCACTCCTGGAGTCACATTGGAGACTCCTCGAAGCCAATCCAGAGTTGCAGGTTGTCTCGACGTTACTCACGACTGCCGAAGCGGGTAAAGAAGCGAATATTGTTTTTGCAGACAATAAACCAGGTCTTGAGCACTGGCGAACTGTTGCACGTGAAGGCACTGATGTTAAGCCTTTGCGAGATTTCCTCTTGACGCTTGCACTATCAGATAGCCTCAAGGCCTTTATTCTACAGGCTTCCGACGAGGAGCTCAGGAATCGTTTAATTAGACCGATTAAGTGGCTCTATGCAAGCGGTGACCTCGAAACGATGATTCAGTTAACAAATGAAAGTCTAGTTTATTTGGGTGATCGTTACGGTCTACTTGCCTCGGAGTCTGTGCGTACCCGTGACATACTGCTTGGCGAGCTAAGAAATGTCATCCTCAAGAAAAGCATACGTGCAGTCACCAGAGCTGATTTGCTTCAAGCCTTTGAAGATGCCACCCATGTATCAGTACCGCGAGCCGTAGCAGACAATTTCTCACGACCACAAACAACTACTTTGGGTCAACTTGCAATCAATGCGCATGCTGGAGCGATTACAGAGGTTTGCCGGATGCCTCTTCCACCTCGTGTTGCCTCAAGAATTGAGCTTGTAGCGAAAATGGCAACTTTGGCTGCAACCAAAGGGGTTTTGTGGCTGCACGGCAGCAGCGGTCTTGGTAAAACAACATTGTCGTTGATGCTTGGCAAGCACACGAAAGAGTCTTGGATATTTGTGGACCTGCGCAACTGCAGTGTGCAAGAAGTCAAATATCGTCTAGCTATAGCAGCACAATATTTAGCTGGAGGCCTAACACGAGGTGTGATTGTTGATGATTTTCCAGTCGATAACGCTCAAGCCACTCTTCTAAATCTCGCTCAGCTAAAAATGGAAGCCCAGCTGCAAGACGCCACGATGGTGGTTACCACATCAAGAGTCCCGCCGCCCAGTGTCGTTTCGCGTCTTGGTGAAGATTCTATTGCTCTAGAGGAACTACCCTATCTATCAGAAGACGACGTCGGAGAGTTAATCGCAAAGGCTGGAGGTGATCCTGAAAAGTGGACGGAAATAGTACATCATTTCAGCAGTGGTGGACACCCGCGTATAGTTGACGTACGCATAGTCAGCCTCCGGACCAACAACTGGGCAGATTCCGAGTGCCTTAAGGATGTGGCTCCACTTTTTGCCTCGAAAGAGATGCAGGCAGAAATAGAAGCTGTCAGTGTTCAGTTGTCAAAATTACTCCCAGAAAACGCGCTTGAACTTCTTTATCGATTGTCGTTTTTGATGAATGGGTTTGACAAACAGTTAGCCATGTCTGTTGGCGAGGCAAACGAGGCGATAAAACGTTCCGGAGAAGCGTTCAATATTCTCATCGGGCCTTGGGTTGAATGTCGAGGGGAAAACAAATATTCTCTTTCTCCATTAATTAGCAACCTTGGGAGTACTGTTTTTGCTGGCAATCAGCAATCTATAATTCGCAAAGCCATTGTAAAAGATCTCATGCAGCGCCATCCTTTTCCGGCCGAGCATTTATGTCAGCTACTTATAAACGCATTCATAGAAAAGGTGAAACCAGCGTTGCTCTGGATTGCTGAGGCAATTCAGCTATCAGCAATACGCGACAGAAACGAATTTAAACTGTTGGCCAGAGAAGTATCAATCTTTTTTACGGCTTTGCCGACTCACGAACCGCTATTTAAAGACGACAACTATGTAGCGGCGATGCTGCGCATCACGCAATGTTTCGTTGCGCTTGAAACCGAGCCTGAAAGATTTTTTGCAATCTTTGACCGAATGATTGAAGAATGCAGGCAAATAACAGACAAACGAATTTCGGCGGGCTTACTCGTAATGTGCCTATTCAAAATTTTTACACGTCAAGGTATTGGATTGAGCCCAAAAAAATGGCTACCACTTATCATGGAGTTTCCGCAGCTACTGAGGGTCATGGGCGAACAAGGGAAGGCGTTTGCAGAGATTGGCAAAGACAGCCCACAGGACTGGACTGTCGATAAATTTTTGTTTGTCTGTCAAGCAAGCAGCTTGCCCAACGTTGAATCGCTGTCGGACCTCATGCACATTTTAGATGAGCTGGATGTAGAGAAACGAGACTATTTTTTGTCGGCATTGAACGCAGATGTTAGAGCCAGAAGACTCACTATCGACAATGCCTGGGTCAATCAAGCGAAAGTCGAAGAATTAAATGGCGTGTGGCTCTCAGACAAATACAAAGGATTAGCTGAGATAGCAGAATCATGGGGCGAAAAGAACCTTCAAATTGATTGCATTTGCGCACAAGCAGTTTTGTTGGACGAATACGCAAGCGATTCTGATAAAGCAATTGTTCTATTGGATGACGCGATAAAAACATTGGGAGACAATCATCAACTGTTGAGGCGTCGCCAAGTGGTTCTCGTCCATCAAGGCCGGCATGAAGAGGCGCTAGAGACTCTTCCGAAAATCATCAGCGGAAATTCCTCTGATGCGGTCGACTTTCTTTACAGCCTTCGAGATGCTGGCCGTAGTGCGGCCGAGACTGAAAAATTGAGCGAATCTCGCAGATATTTTTGCGAGGCTGCGTCTATTGCTGCCAATCAAGTGAGCCAACATTTGATTCCATTGGCAGCCGGTTTGTTAGCCGATGCTGCTTACGTTGCTCTTTTGCAATCAGATTACGAAGGCTGTCTAGATCTTCTCAAAAGAGCCATTATCAAAGCTGAAAGTATTGGCCCGGAACCCACCGATTCGGAAAAGTTCTGCCTCATTATTCTTGGCGGATTCAGTGCTTGGATGTTTGAGACGGTCCAACAGGGCATAAGCAATCGAGGTTGGAAAGCTGGAATATGCAGCAATCCAAATCCACACCCAGATATACTCAAAAGAAACATACCACAACCACTGATGCTATGGTATCAGCTGGCAAATATGGAAGCCATGCTTGGTGTTGACGCTGGAGCTTTGTCTGAACTCAAAGGACGCCTAGCAGTAAGGGGGAGTGGATATCAGGGTTTTGAAGTACTTTTGTCTAGTTCGCTGATTTCTAGAGCAATTAAAAATGTAGACGTTAGCGAGTTTTTGCGCCTTCTTCCGGAGTTTTTAACTCTCAGCGCATTACCAAGACCAAAGGATGACTCTATGCCTGTCGCGATCACGCCTGTGACAGTACCAATCGTGCCTATTGAGCCAAAGCACTGGAGCGATAGCGAGCGATGTTTGTTGCATCTCAAAAATGCAACCATCGCTTTTGCTCTGCAGGCAATTTCCTGCGACAAAGAGCCACGGATAGATGAGCTTCTAAAAGCAATGGAACTATCGTTTTCTCTAGGAACAGAATTTACGGCATTTTTGAAATCTCTTGGAGAAGTGAGAATATTCCAACCGCACGACTTCTTAGCAATAGGTGCAACATGCGTCGCAAACTTGCGAGAGGCAAAAGAGCGGATTAGCGCCGGCATGGCTCTAGGTTTGACCTATTATCTGTGGGGATGGCTTGTTGAGTCTGAGTTCAAACAGAGCATAGAAAACAGTTTAGCCGAGTGCGTATCGTCAATCTGGCACCGCATCATTACTCAGAGCCGATTTACGCTCAGTAACCCAGCGATGAATGTTCCGCACATCAAGTCGATTCTGGAAGGTCCGACAAAAGGTGCTCCACGCCTTGCACTCCTAGCACTTGAAACTGAAAGTGCGACTTCATCATCATTAGATGAAGACATCAGAAGGGAATTGCGCGACTACCTATATAAAGCAAACCAATCAAAGAATAGTTCAGCTATCTGAAGTCCTCTTTACTAAATGTACTTCACACTATACCTCTAACATTCCCTAAAATGTGCAGTTAGTCAACAGTTAAAGACTTTGTTCATCGATACTTACGCGGCCAGCTTATTCCAGACCTTATCGTCTAGTAAAACGCAACTCAAGCTAAGGAAGTGATGCGTATGGCTAACGGCCGCCACAGCCTGGAAGCAATTTTTGCCCAGTTAAAATACGCCCCCACAGCCATGGTCTGGCATGCCACAGCCCGCCTGGCCAGCCATGGGTTGATCAACTACGCAAGGTAAGTAGTCAAAAAAAGATACTCACTTTCGCCCATGGCTTTCAAAATGGGGCGGCTGCATAATGAGCCTCCGGTCGAAAGACTAAGTACTAGCACAATCGCAGCAGAACCCGGTCTCTCAAGAGATACCGGTGCTTGATTCTGGAGAGGAGCGCCCCTCCTCTTTAGCAATGCGTCCACTTAAGAGGTAAAGCCGAATGAGTTATAGAAACAACACCGCCCGTTCACTTACCTCGGGTCGCCGCACCAGAGGCATGACCATGCTGGCAGCCGAATTGAGTATTTTCGTGCCGCTCATAGTAGTCGGCGGATTTCTCCTGCTCGATGCCGGACTGATGAGCCTGCAGAAGCAGAAGCTCTCCTTCGTATTGATTCAAACTGCTAACTACCTGGTCAATCTACCGCCCGAAGACGATCCTATCAAACCCGCCGAGGGACTGATTAAAGACCTGTGTAAAAAGTCGGGGCTCAGTTATTCCAATCTAAATATAAAAGTAGAAAAAACAAGCATCGGCGACAACGAAGCCCTCTCAGTCACCGCCAAAGCCAACTTCCCACTGTTGCAGGGAAGCGCCCTGCCCGTAGAAATTGCCATGCAAGACACGGAAGTGGCCATCATACCGGCCAATAGAGTTTGCGGTGCCATAGCCATCAGCCCCTATCCCTATTCCTATGAATCGCCAAATGCCGGTATCTCAGTCTACTTACCTATCATTCAACCGCGCCATCCCATGCCCATCTGGCAATTCCCCTACGAAACCGCCATCAACAATCTCCATCATGTGCAGGGCACACCGCCCCCTTCGACGCCGCCAACCCCGAAGAATCCCTATTTCAACGACAAACCATCTATTTACTAACAGAAGAAAGTGAGGGAACTTTACGATGATAAACAATGAAAAAAAGAAGACTGCCTCTCTAGTAAGGAAGTACGACAACGGAACAGGTGCAAGAAAGGTACACCAGACAAATAAGCTTGTACCTTTGCTCAACATCTGTGGCGCCCTTCTCCTCAGCCTCAGTTGTGCAACGGAAGCATCAGCACAGAGCCTGCCGCAGAAGGCTTGCCGCTTTCATCCGGGTCATTACCTGGCCTTGCCGGGAGAAGACCGGTCTACCACTGAAATGGAAAAGGCTCTCAAACCGGATACACCGTTCAAAGGCGTGCAAAAGATCTACAGTTGGAATGCCCTTGAGCCTTCGCCGGGACACTACGACTTTTCTCTCATTAAAGCCGACCTGGCTTCCCTGCGCCGCAGAAACAAACGCTTGATCGTTCAAGTCTGGACAAAGACCTTCCATCCGGAAAGAGGTCCCAATCATCCTACATTCCTGAAAGGCTCGCCGAAGCCCGGTGGCGGCTATTATTCGGCAGTCTTTCGTCCAGAGAGAACGGGCGGCTATTCTCTGGCTTTCTGGGATCCGGCCGTAGCCTTTCAATGCCGAAACCTCTATAAAGCACTAGGGAAAGAACTCTCTCAGGACCAGAATGTCTCAGCCCTGGAAGCAGTCAACCTGGATGAGACAGCCTGGGGCAATCTCAAAGCTGATGAACAGGCACTCCAAGATGCCGGAACCATGCCTTACAACAGAGAGAAATTCGGACAGAACATGATGCTTATGTTCAAAGGTTTGAACGATTCCCTGCCGCACACTGTTGCAATTCAGTTTATCAACTGGCCTAAAGACCTGGTGCCCTACTTCGTCCAACAAGTATTTTCAATGGGTGGCGGCATCGGCGGACCAGACTTGCATCCGGATCTAAATATTCCAACCTATGCCCATCTGCCGTCGCTGGCCGGGATGGTCCCGCTCGGCTTTGCGGTGCAATGGCCCGACACCTACACCCCGCCAAGAACGGGTCGCCCACACAACCGAGCTGATGTAATTCGCACCTTGAGATTTGCGCAACAATTGAAGCTCAACTATGTCTTCTGGATTCAACGCAGCGGCTACATAGAAATCGTGGAAGAAGTTCTCAAAGATCCATCCGTAGTTAAGCAAAGCGATCCGGCAGGCGGTCTGGTGGCCCGATATCCACTATCAGTGTTACCGATTAACTCCACCGTCGTGAACGGACCGAAGCCGTTCCCACCAGGTCTGTAGGAGAAAAATCGGGCAAGAAGAATCGAGGAAAGCAAGCTTCCAGAGAAGCTTGCTTTTCTGTTTGTGGGCAGGGCTAGGTCAATCCCAGAATAGTTTGCATGGCTTGTGCTCATGCATTTTGGCATCATTTGAAATTAGTGGGAGATCCAACTGAAGTGCCGTAGCCACGATTGCTCTATCGAAGGGGTCGTTATGGTAGTTTAAGCCATAGTAATGTTTTACGGTGTCGACTTCGAAAGAAGCGGGAACTATTGCTCTATGCTCGAAAAGCCCTTCTACCCAGTCTGAGAAAGGCTCTGAAATAGTTATATCGTTGTTTTCCACAAGCATGGCTAACTCCCAAATTACGGGAGTTGGCACATAAATCACCGTAGTCATGCTTTCCGTCGCCGCCGTGAACGCTTCAAGAACCTTAGTGCTCAGACGGCTCTGGTTCTTGCAGAAGAAATAAATCAGCGGATGCGTGTCTGTGACTAGAAACTGTTCGCTCACAGATTCTCCGCCGAATCGTCAATTGCTGATTTAAACCTATCTGCAAGTTTCGCGCTAGCGGTCTCCAGGTCGGAATTGATCACAATCGAACCTAGCAGATTCGGCTTCTTTGGTTTCGATGGAGCCAAATTCGCGGATGCTTTTGCTGTCAGCGCGACATAATTTTTGTAGCTCATGAGCACTGCCACAGGTTCATCATGGTCCGTGATCTCAACAGCCGAATTCGCCGAATTGAGGCTATCCACAAGTGGAAAAAACTCCTTGCGTGCTTGAGTCTTTCCAATGGTTTGAACCGCAATGCCCAGAGCTTTTGTCTTCTTACCAGTCAAATTCGACATATATTCAGCCCCAGGACACTGTACATAAATAGTGTACACTTGTCAAAGGGAAATGACAAGGGTCGGAGATGTTTTCGCCATGGAGAATCCCCTATTACTAATTAGTTCGGGGTACATGGCTTTGACGTTGAACCGACCAAAAGAAACCTCAGCCCATCCTACGAAACATTAGTAAGCCTGGAAATACCACCACGTTTGGTGACTTGAATCTGCACCGGGAACATCTCTCGCACATCGGCAATATGGGTAATAATGAGCACGCGAGAAAATTCCTGCTGCACCAGTTTAATTGCTTTGACCAGACGTTCGCGGCTGGCATCGTCCTGGGAGCCGAAGCCCTCGTCGATGATCAAAGTCTCCAGCTTGGAACCGGCGCGTCTGGCTAAGAGCCTCGACAGAGCTATACGCAGGGCGAAGTTTACCTTGAAGGCCTCGCCGCCGGAATAGAGTTCATAGTTGCGCGTGCCAAGCTCATCGCCTATTACCAGATCAAGAGTTTCAGACATACTGCCTGACTTTGTCTTGGTTTGAGTAATGAGCGCCACATGCATTTTATTGTCGGTCAGGCGAGACAAAATACGATTGGCCTCGCTCTCTATTTCCGGTATGGCATTCTCGATAATTACCGCCTGAATGCCTTTCTTACCGAGAGCCTCTGACAAAAATTCGTAGTCGGACAGTTCTACTTTCAGGGCGTCGATTTCCTTCAAACGCTCACCGATTAGCAAGAGTTCTTTCTCAATGTCGAGCGCTTTTTCAGTCAGTACGGCCACCCGACTGGCAGCCTCACTGCGTTGCTCGCGCATTTCCTCAAGAGTAGGCAAAAGACCCGAGAGGGCCGACTGAGTTTTCTCCATTTGAGCAAATTCCGCCTTCAAAGCAACTTGCTCGCTTTCCACGCTCTCGGAGAGTTCGCGGTTACGCTTTTCCTCCTGACTGAGTTCCTCAAGCTTGCGCCGCAATTGCGGCAACTCGCTTTCGGCCCGCCTGACGTCGCGGGCTTTCTCAGCCAGGTGGAAAAGTTCGGACAGACGTTGCTTCAACCTGGCGTGTTCTTCCCGGCTGTAAGAGACGGCCGATAGTCGCCCCTGTACTTCGGTCAATTCTTTGCGCACATCCGGTCCATAGCTCTCGGAACTAATTTCATCCCGCAAAAGCTTTATAGACTGCTGCAATTCCGGCAATTTGCTCTGCAAGCGCTTCAGTTCGGCCAGCTCTTTCTCCAGTTGTTCCTTGCGGCCTTCCAGATGCCTCTTTAACCTGATTTGCGATGATAGAGAAGCATAGACTACCGGGTCGAAGTCTATTTGTGAAAGCTCCGCCTTCACCTGTATCAATGATTCCCGCTCCAGTTGTCCGTAATTACCGGAGTCCAGTTTTTCTTTCAAGAGACGATGCTCTTCCACAAGTTTTCGAAGATTCTCCTGGGAGCGGCTGACGGCAAGCATGCGTTCGTTATACTGACCAATGCGCTTGTCTAGCTCCTTGCGCCCGGCAAGTTCGCGCTTCATATCCATATAGGTGCGCCGCAGTTCCTCACGCTCTAAATTGAGGGTTTCCTTTTGCGACTCGATTCTAGCCACTTCATCAAGCATCTCTTCGTTCTGTTTTAAATAACGATCGCAGACAGCGGCCCGGTCTACGATGGGATGGGAGCAGAGAGGGCAAATCGGGCTGTGGGCATGTTCTTTCAGCTCGCGAACTTTTTCAAGATTTTCGCTTCGGCGCATCTTCAAATCTTCAATTTTTACATCCAGGGCTTCCAACTGAGATTTGATAGCCAGACCGCGTTTCTCACAAATTTCAAATTCCGCTTCCAGGCGATCCAGATTTTGCGCTTCCAGATCAAGAGCGATGCCCTCTTCCGTCAGATTGCCGGAGGCACCGGTCAGGGCTTGCATATCGCTTATGGCGATTTCTTTTTGTCCGACTTCCGCCTCCAGCCTGATTTTACTTTCCTGCAAGAGAGCCGAGAGTTCCTGGGTGCGCCTGGTGAGCTGGGTGAAGGCTTCTTGCTTGGAAGACAAAAGCGCCTCGGTTTCCAGCATTTGCTTGTACTCGTTGTACTGCTCCATGATCTTTTCGGACGAATCCGTATCGCGTTCCAGTTCCAGGCGCCGACTTTCTTCCTGCTGCAACTCCTTTTCTTTTTGCTCCAGAGTCAGTTCCAGGCGGGAGCGCAGGCGCGCCAACTCACCGGCTAAAGCAATCTTTCGCTCCGACAGCTCCTGCAAGGATAATTGCAAATTGTCCAGCAGCTCTACTTGCGAGCGAGTTGATTCAAACTCAGCCAGGTCCTTTTCCAGGGAAGCGCCTTCCTGCAAAAGTTCCGCCAGTCCATCGGTTTTGACGCTCAGTTCAAGACGCTCACTCAAGAGCCTGGCAAGCGCAGTCTGGGTTTCGCTCAAACGCTTCTCATTACCGACAATATTCACCTCAATCAATTTGAGTGACTGCACCCGCTCCGTCAGTTCCTTGACGCGAGTCTCAACATCCTGGGTCAAGGCCGTCACTTCCTCCAGGTCATGGCGGCTACTAGCAACCTGAGCCTCCACCTGGGTCTTGCTCTCGAGCAAAGCATCACCGTGGCTGACCGAGCCGGACAAAAAATCAATCTTGCCTTTCAGCAATTTGGCCCTGTCTCTGGCCTCATCTCGCAGTCTATCGAAGTAGGATAGACCAAGAATTTCGCTCAGCACCTGCTTACGCTCGGCCGGCGGCTTGAGGGTAAATTCGTCGGAGCGGCCCTGCTTTAGATAGGCGCTATTGATGAAGGTGTCGTAGTCCATTCTAAGCAAATCGAGAATAGTTTTGCCGGTCTCTTTCATGCTGGCAGCGGTCATACTGTTCCACTTGATTGTGGAGAGAGTTTCTTGATTGAAGCTATCCTTGCCGGCTTCAAGCACACCGTCGGCTACCATGAATTCCAGATTGCCCTTGGAGGTACCTTTGCTGGAGCCGGCCTTACCCGAGCGCTGGCGGGAGCGGCGCACGCGGTAGAGACGCCCTTCGTGAGCAAAAATCAGATCTACCCACATCTCTCTTTCGCCCAGCCTGATAAGCTCGTCGGAAGAAGCCCGCGCCTCTTCAAAGAGGGCCCAGGTGACGGCATCTAAGAGTGCAGATTTGCCGGCGCCGTTTTGACCGGTGAGACAGGCAACAGCGATGCCTGTCAAATCCAGAGTGGCGTCGGCATAACTCATGAAGTTATGGAGCTCAACCAGATTGAGGATCACGGCTACTTCCTTTGTGACTTGAGTGCTGTTAGCTTAGCAAAAGCAGTACGACCTCTGCCATAATGATCCGCCCCATGCAAAGGCTTCCTTACGACTGCCACCTTGGCAGCCAAAAGTGGATGCAAGCAATGTCACTGCCTCGAAAATTGTTCATCGCCGCAGCCGGCGCCGCCAGTTTAGTGCTGGAAGTAGCGCTGAATCGGCTTTGTGGGCTGTATCTGGGTGAATCCATGCTGGCCGCCACCCTCACCCTTTCGGTTTATCTACTGGGTCTTTCCAGCTTCCCCCTTGTCATGCAATTTAAGAGGAGAGCCGCCTCACCGGCAGTCGGCCCCGAGCAGCGGCGAAGCCTGCTCATGATGCTTGCTGCTTGCGGGCTGCTTTGCCTGATGCTTGGCAGCTTCAGCCTGGCACCGGCGCCGCTCTTTGTCACAGCCCTGGCAGGCGAGACTACAAGCACAGGCGCCGGGCTCCTTATGGGCGGCTGTGCGCTGGTGCTCTTTCTGGCCGGCTACTTGAGCGGCGCCGTACTGCCCCTCTTGAGCAGCATCCGTCCGGCGGAAAGCCTCAGTGCTTGCGCCGCCTTCAACTTCGGTGCCTGCGGCGGCGGGCTTTTGAGCGGGCTTGTGCTTCTACCGAGTCTGGGAATCAGCAACAGCTTTCTTTCCTGCGCCGGGCTTTATCTGTTTCTCTGCCTTCTAGGCTGGCTGACGGTAGCGCCGGATGCGAGCTTGCAAAACCTGGCGCCAGGAGAATCAGAGAATTTGACGGAGCAACAGCCGCTCAAGGGAAAGACAGTGGCAATCCCTGTTTTCCTCTTTATTTATTCTTGCCTGACTCTCTTCTGGGAGACGGCTGTGCTTCGCCTCACTGCTCAACTGTCCGGTTCAGCGGTGCAGGCACTGGCCATGACTGCGGCAATCTTCATAGCCGGTTTGAGCCTGGGCAACTGGCTGGGGCTGCGCACAAAACCGGCACCGGCCACAGCCGGGCTGGCCGCCCTTCTGGCTCTCGCCCTGCACATATCAGGGCTGGCGACTAGTGCCGACCTCTACAGCAACCTGAGAGATTTCTTCTACCAACTGAGCAGGCAGGTTCCGTTAGCCGAGCCGGAGGGCGCCGCTCTCATGTTTCTTTCCCTCTACCTGGCCCTACCCCTGGCCGTTACAAGCGGCTTGATATTGCCCAGTTGCTATCTCACGGCCGGCAAGAAAGAGGGAAGCGGCGCCCTTACTTTCAGTCTCTTCTATGGGCTCGGCAGCCTGGCGGCGGCCCTTGCGCCCTTCCTCTTTTGCCTGGCTATGAAAAGCGGCTTCAGTCTGGCCGGCGGCGGCACACTGGAAAGCAGCCTGAGGCTGAGTTTAATGGTGGGGGTCTTAGCCGTTGCTTATCTCTATCTGGTTCTACCTGAGAAACCGCAGCACCTGAGACCATGGCTCATGGGTCCGACACTGGCCGCTTTGCTTTTCCTGGTCTTTTCTAAACCGGCAACAAGTGCCCAATATCTTTCTTCCGGGCGGGGCAATCTGCCTGTGTCCCTTAGCGCTGCCAGAGCCATCTTAGCCCAGGAAGAGAAGTGGCTCACACCGATATATTTCCAGGACGGCTTCTTCAGCTCCGTCGCTTTAACAGCCTGTCAGCCCCTTAACCTGATGACCTTGAGATTGAACGGCAATGTGGAGGCTTCCATGGCTCTGGACGAGAGCCGGGCCAGCCCTGCCGAGCCGACTCACCGCATGCTGGCCCTGCTGCCCTGCCTCCTGCAAGAAAAGCCGGAATCCGCTCTGATAATCGGACTGGGACTTGGCACTACCAGCGATACCGCAGCCGCACTCATACCACCACCGGCAGTGACTACTGCTGAGCTCGAACCGCAAGTTCGGCAGGCCGTAAAAGCTGCCTATCTCTACCTTAAGCGACCCGCGCCGAACCTGGGAAAAATTGTAATAGCCGATGGTCGCACCTACCTGGGTCTGAAGGATAAGACTTACAGCCTCATCACCGTGCAACCATCCGAGCCCTGGGTTGCGGGAGCGGGAGCCCTTTTCACCAGGGAGTTCCTGCAATTGACCAGAAAGAGGCTCAAAGATGACGGCGTCTTCAGCCAGTGGCTCCAACTCTATGGTATGAGAAGGGAGGCCCTTGTGGCTTACTTGAGGACCTTCCAATCGGTCTATCCGAATTTCCTCATTTTCCATGACCACGGCAAAAACGCCGGCGAAATAATCCTCCTTGGTCTTAAAGATGATGGCAAAGAGGCCCTGAACATTCTGGATGAAAGACTTGCGGCAAAAGAGAAACCGCCGGCCGCCCTCGGCCGCCTCATAGCAGTGGCAGGCACCAGCCCACAGTCGATCAAAGACAGTCTCTTCCGCCTTGAGAGCCCCGCGAGCCGGGAAGACTCAACCATTTGCAGCGACAACAATCAATTTATGCAGTATCATTCCCGCCTGCAAGACAGCCAGCAGGCCCTTCTGGCAGACATTGAAAACAGAAAATATCTGAAGGAACATACAAATAATGTTCTGGCAGAAAGGAAACTGCTACTAAAATGAAAGTAAAGGTGGCATACTAAGTTAGATCGGTAAGCATACTTCAGGATAAGTAAGTCCTGTTCGAGAGTCCTTCCCAGGACTTGCAGGACAGACAGAATGAGGGTCTCAATATGCTATTCGTTCAAGGCGCTCACTCTACGGCAGAATAATTCTCAGTAGAGATTAATGGCATCCCGAAAGCAACAGATACGGAAACATGCAGGCATCCGGAGAGGCACTAACGGGTTTGTTCCAATCTCAAAAGAGAACCTTGCCGGCAAGGGTCTTTTGAGGAAAGAAGGTAAAGCGTGTCATTTAGACTGCTGCTAATAGAAGATAGTCCGACGCAACTTTTGACCATTTCCAAAACACTGCAGGCTGAAGGCTACAGTGTAATCGAAGCGCGAAATGGCGCAGAGGGACTGGCGCGAGCCTATCATGAAGCGCCCGATCTGATCATTTCAGACGTGGTGATGACCGGTATCAACGGATATCAGCTTTGCCGTCTCGTCAAAAACGACCCAGACCTGGCCACTATTCCCGTCATATTGTTGACCAAGCTGGACGGCTCCGTCGACCGTTTCTGGGGCTACCAATCCGGTGCCGAGCGCTATATTCCAAAAGAGCCAGGCTTCAGAAGTTTAATCAAATCAATTCAAGAGATTCTGGAAGATCCGGCCACAAAGCCACGGCTGAGAGTCTTGACCGAACCCACCAAAACTCTCACCCACGAAGATATCAACAACAGGCTAAACCAGCTCCTGGAGCGCCTCCTGTTTGAAGCAACCATTGCCGAAGAGGTGCGAAAGATTGCCGAAGACGTGCTTGATATTGAAAGCGTCACGGAAAAGCTATTCGAGCTTTTGTCCACCATTCTCGACTATCAGGCCGTGGGTCTGGTGGTCAATCGCGGGCAAAATTCAGTATTAAAAATCGATGCCGACGAAAATCTCGATCAAGCGGCGCTGAGAGCTTATATCGCCAAACTATCATTGCAACTGGGGCTACCGCCGCTGAAAGACGACCAACCAAGAGGGCATTACCTGCCGGACAATTCCCTCTGTCAACCTATAGATATTAAAGGACAGAGACTGGGTCTGCTCGTGGTTATTCCCTATCCGCAGCAAACCCTCAAGCCCGGGGATCAAAAGGTGCTGCGCTTGATAGGAGACCAGCTATCACCGGTATTGAGGCTTCTGGATATGCATCTCAATGCCGGTGTAGCCAGAGAACGAGTCTGAGTAAACCGATTCTCTTTGTCTAACGACCACGTTTACGCTTAAAACCGCGCCGGGCATCGTTGTCAGAGCCATCGGAACCGTCGGAGCCGTCTCGAGGACGGTTCGAATCTTTCTTCTTATCCTGTTCTGAAGCGCTCTTGGGCGGCTTGGGCACGCCCTCATCCATCAGGAAGGAGGCAAGATAAGATGCCGGCTTCGAAATGATCGACCAGGTATCCTTGGACTTCTGCGCCTTGTCGGAAGCCTTAATCTCAGCATTGCTAATGATTGGAACATCAGTGGCCGTGTCTTCTTCCCAGGCACTTCCAGAGCGCCCCCCATGAGTAGCGGGTCCGGAAGCAGCACCGGCACTTTCCGTGTCCGGGTCAGGCAGATCCAGCACTTCATCCACGGCATGACTCAGTTCAGACACGTCCTGCGCCAGTTCCTCTTCCGGTGGTAGTTCGTCAAAGAGATCTTCCTGAGGCGGCAATTCGGCAAAGAGGTCTTCCTGAGGCGGCAGGGCATCGATTTGCCCGGTAATAACAGCCAGGTCGGAAGAATGCGGACTACCAGCGCCAGCACTTATTTGTGCCGCACGCTCACTGTTGTCGTCGAGAGGCTCTACCACACTGAATTCATCCAGCTCGGCCAGATGGGCACTGTCGGCACCTCCAAACAAAACCTCATCCAGGGAGGAACGCTGACGATTTTCACCTTCCACGGCGAAATTCAAGAGGGGCGCAGATTCACTAGAGGCATCGGAGACGGACACAGACTCCGTCTCGAAGCCATCGAATTCGGTATCACCAGCGGTATCATCGAGGGAAGCCCGCTCGGCACCGCTCTGCTGCTGAAAAATGGTGGAGAGCGAAGACTCTCCCTCTTCCTGCGGCGATGCGGTCGGGGGCGCCTCCTGCACTCGCTCATGGGTCTGAAAATCAACCATCAAGTCAATTAGCGAGCGCTTCTTCACTCGCTCAGAAGTATCCCTGTGCTCAGCGTCGCCGGCTATTTCGTCGGTAGCTTTTCCGTCGGTAAATACGCCGGTCGACTCGTCGGCTGAAGCCGGCTCCGGGGCAGGCGACTGCGCCGGACGAGATCGGTAATCATCCACGGCGGCCTTGTCGAACAAATGAGCCGGCAAGGCATCTACTTCTCCAGTAATCACCTGGAAGTCTTGCTCCTCCTGAATTTTTACCAGCGGCGCGGCTTCGCCTGCCTCCGCCGCCATATCTTCTTCAGGAGCCCCCCAATCAAGCTGATCCTTCCAGTGGGGCACGGCATTAGTCATGTCAATCCGACTCTTCGCCTCTCCGGAAGCGGTGACACTGACATTCTCATCAGCAAAAGCAGAAGCATGCTCCGGCTCGGCGCCGGCCTGCTCCTCCAGAGTCTCCATGGCCGCGCCGTCATGAGGCGGCTGCACCAGATTTGGGTCCGCTGCCTGCAACACGGCCAGGATCTCAGCTTCCGTCTCGGCATCCAGCGGCGTATCCAGTTGCAAACTGACCGTGACGAGGGAGAGTTCTTCCACCGGCAAACCGCTTATGGCTTCAAAAACTCGCTCTCGGCTCACCAGTTTATGCTCGAGCACCAGATCTGAAAAGGATGCGCCGGTGTCACCACGCTCCTGCATCAGTTCCTGAAACTGCGAGAGACTGATATCGTTGGTCTTAATCAATTGCTGGGCGAGAAGAACGCATTCAAGATCATGTTCCTCCACAAAGCCCTGTTTCACCAGAAAGGCGCCGAACATGATCTCCGGCATGGCTTTGTGCATGTCTGCGGCAATTTCCAGTTCAGTCTTCTCCAGCAGTCCGGAACACTGCAACAGTTCGCCGATGCGCACATGGGAAGGAGGCTTGACTATAGCGGTCTCTTCAGTGAGGTCATCATCACTGAGACCAAGGAGCCTGGCATCATAATCGCTGCGAGTTGCTTTATCGCTTAAAACGTCATGGGCGATCCAGAGCTCTTGCAATTGCTTGAGAGTGTCTCTACGCTCCACCCCGCGCAGGGGCTCTTCTCGATTCTTGATACCGCGTAGAAGGGCACGCACCATAACCAGGAAACGCAAATGTATTGTGCCGGCATCAGCTTCCACCGACACTTGCAACATGTCATAGAAATTGGCACCAGCACCGGTGGGTACACCGGCGCCAATCCCATTTTCAAATTCGGCTCTCCCGGTGTCGCCCACTCCCGAACCTACACAACCCCGCTCTCCACCTTCTGCAGTTTCCTGAGAATGGTTGCCCTCAGCTTCCTCAAGAATTTCACTGGCGGAAGCAGGAGCAATTCCCCTCGAAGCACCTATGTTACCTTTATCCGAGGTTTTACGTGTGAAATGCTCGGCTTCGTCTTCCACTAATGTTGCAAGATCTTTATCAGCCTCAGCCGGACTTGACGAGGTCACACCTGGGGCAGATGGGTCGGCTGTTTCTTCGCCCTGAGAGGCCGGCTCGGCTTTGCCGCTGGAAGCGCCACTCTTGTCGTCGGAAAACCACTGAATGTCAGGAATGCGGCGCCCTCTGACAACACTTAAATCGCTGCCGCCATCCTTGGCGGCATTCTCTAAGCTTTGCAGACCCTGCATGTCCTGACAGGCTCTAAGCAAAATAAAAATCTGCTCGTGCGCCAGTGTCGAGCCTTCCATGTCGCCAAGCTCCAGACTCTGGCGCAGGGCTGCCGCCAGAACGCGCGTTTCCAGCTCCAATCTTTCTCTGGAAGCTGAGTCTGAAGCTAACACTTTGAAAACCCCTGAAAACTAGCAAATGGTGACGAAATCGAAGTCTCCAATTTATCCAACAAAATTTTCGGCTGGTAAGTTAATAAGTTTGGTCCATTTTGAAATTGAAACAATAAGGTCTTACAAATTCCCCCATTTTGGCACTATCCTAAACAAATTGCCCACCGAGTTGAGCGTACATCATACTTTCTTCCCTAATTCACAGCCATTCTCACGGTCAGACCGAGAGGAAATACCAGATGAAATCGAATTCTGAGTCTACGGAAAACCGCCCGGCAGAGCCAGGCGCCCTCACCGAAAAAGTGGCGGAACAGGCAGCTCTGGCCCAACTGCCCATAGAGGCCCAAGCCTGCCGAAAAATTGCAGACTTCGTGGACTTTCTCTGGGACTACAATCAACGTTTAAATCTGGTGGGAACCAAGGACATCGAGCAAATAATCGAGAAGCATGTGCTGGACGCTTTCACCGTGGCAAGCGCCTTTCAAAAGCGGTCAGAAGCCAAAAGCTACGTAGACCTGGGCTGCGGCGGCGGTCTACCCGGTATGCTGGTAGCGCTTGTCAATCCCGCCCTGGAAGTGACCCTGGTGGATGCCATCGGCAAGAAATGCCGCTTCCTGGAAGAGGCGACTGATAAATTGTGCAAAGGGTACAGAGCGCCGGTGAGAGTAATCTGCGCCAGAGCAGAAGAGTTGTCCAAACAGCCCGACCTTAGAGAACATTTCGACCTTGGCACGGCAAGAGCCGTGGGAACGCTCAAGCTGACCATGGAACTAGTTGCGCCCGCCCTCAAACCAGGGGGCTTCTACCTGGCCCAGAAGACCCTTGTGAGAGAAACCGAAGAGCGGCAGGAGGCGGCACTCTTACAAGAGAAACTGTCCCTGAAGCTGGTTGACAGGCAAACTTTTGAGTCACTGCCCTCTATCAAAGAGAACGTGCTCCTTACCTTCCTGAAGGAGAAGCCCACCAGCGCCCAGTATCCGCGGGAATGGAAGAAAATAAAGGGGGACAGCTGAGCCTGGCTCAGGCTGAGCCGGACCGCTATCAGACGGCCAGATCTTCCACCAGCCAACCTTCCGCCTGAGCCTGCAATTTGGCTTTGTTCATATCGTCATCAAGAGCCAGTTCAAAGATTCGTCTCTTGCTGCCGAAAACATAAGTAGCCCGGTTGATGAGGCTGGTGATGTCCACGTGGTCATGGGCAAAGATAACCGAATCGGGACGTCTGTACCAGTTATCGCCCACCGGCGTGATGATATCCGCCACCAGATTGCCCAGGTCGAGGTCTTCACGATGAGCACCGCCACCGCCGGAAGTATTGATATGGGCCCTGGCAGGCCAGGTAACCATATAACGCTTGGTATCAAAGCCCAGACATTCCACACGGCCCAGATAATGCGTGCTCTCGTCTTCAATGATAAAACCGGCGTCTTCCCAGCGCTTTGATTCTTCCGCCCAGAACTCCTTCAAAACGGAGGTGACCGTCTCGATATGATGGCTGAGGCGCCACATGTGAGAAGTAGGCAGATAGGAGCGCGAGGGCACGAAATCCCAGGAATCTTCGGTATAGATGAGCTGGTACTGGTGGGTGGTGGCCCACGAGGTCATGAGCAGGGAAGTCCAGATATTATTCTCTGTATATACTTTGGCATAGCTGGACTTGAACCATTCCTGCCATTTCTCAAAATTGTCGTACTGGCCGGAGCGTTTGGAGAGCCCTTCTTTCCATTCTTTTTCGTCGTGAAGAGGGTCTTCCAGATGGAAGAATTCCTCCCAATAGGCACAAACCGCAGCCACTTCCAAGTGCTTGCTGTCGGCGCGGCAAAGGTTTTCTTCGAAAAGCTTTTCCAGCACTTTGATGGACTGCTCACAACGAGCATAGGGATTGGAAGAAGAAAATTCTTTCTGGTGTCGGACCCAATCGATGCCTACCCGAAATAGATATGCTGGCAGCATTTAAAACTCACCCACTCTCCAACTACACAAATCATATAACAATCGACAGGAAACTTGTTGAGCAAGGAAAAATCCAGGTCAATCTAAGATGCTAATACCCGGAGCTAGCCAAGTGGAAGCATTTCTTTTCACTAAGAGGTCCCGGGAATAGTCGGCCGGGCCTCCCGCCTGCTCTCCCGCAAAACCTTTCGCAACCAGGTGAATAGTTCAAGGTAGTGGGGATCCTGCTCGTACATAGCAAGCGGTTTCTCAAGGCGCTGGCTCCAGTTGCTGTCACCGGCAAGACCAGGTTCATTGAAACGCTGACTGGTACCCAGTAAGTCACTGATCATCAAGACCGCCAGCCAGGACGGCGAAGTCAGCACCACTTGCAGCAAACGCCGGTGCAAATCATCGTTGAACTGCTCGGGTGCCTCCTCCGGACTTAAGCCGAGGAAGCGCATCAAACGAGATACTTCCAGCCAGCCCTCATGACCGTCCTCGCCACGCCACCACTTACTCAAACGCTCGTAGTAACCGGCAATGGGTTCATGGTCATGGGTACCGAGAGTAACCAGGCTGACCGTTTCATAGGTATCAGGACTGCGGAAATTTCTTTCCGGATCGTCTTCCTGTCTTTCAAAAATGGGGATGATGAAACCTGGGATACGCATTTCTTGTAAGCGCGGGCGCACGTAACCAGGTACCATGCCCAGATCTTCCGCCACCACTCCGGCTTGTCCGGCGGCATCCAAAATGACATCCAGAAGAGCGGTGCCTTCCTGCAAATTTAGCAGGGCATTTTCTTCCGGCTCATCTGCCCGCGGCAGAAAGCGCGGCAGCCTGCCGCCCGTAAGGGTGCTCGCTTCCTCTTCGCTCAAATCTACAAATTCGCCGTTGCGCTCCGGTATCCAGGGGAAGGCGTATACCCTGAAAAAGCCAAGCACATGATCTATGCGGAAATAGTGAAATATCTCGGTGGTCTGCTTGACTCGCTCACGCCAAAAGGCAAACTTAGTTTTGCGGTGCTCATCCCAGTTGTAGAGCGGGATACCCCAGTTTTGTCCCCAGACGGCTGTAAACTTATCGGTCTGGAAGAAGGATTCGGGCGGCGCGCCGCCCGAATTTTCCAGGTCGAACAACTCTCTCAAACCGAAGACATCGGCACTGTAGCGGCTGACGCCGAAGGGAATATCGCCCATCAAGGCCACACCACAGCGCTCGGCATAAAGCCTGACCTGATGCCACTGCTGGTAAGCCACCCATTGCACGTATTCATAGAAATCCATGCGCTGTTTGATCTTGCCGCCGCTCTTCAGATCGCTCTCAAGAATCCGATCCAGATGCCGGCGGTCGCGGTGCTCCGGCTTCCACTCGGTCCAGACGGCACTGCCGCCGTTCTCATCCATGAAAGCCCGAAAAATACTGTAGTTTTTCAGCCAGGGCTGCTTTTTGAAAGCTTCCAGAGCTTCTACCTGGCCCTCGCCGGCCGCACCACCGGTGAAGGCAGCAAAAGCGGCGTGCAGCAGATCAAGCTTGAGTTTCTTCACCCTTGCATAATCTACCGGTCCTGCCTCCAGCTCGGACACAAGAGAGGCTGGAGCCAATTCCGATAGCATTTTCTCGCTCAAGCCTGGCACCACTAGTGGTGACATGGTCAAATAAACCGGATCAAGGGCGGTGGCACTCAAGGCATTGTAGGGAGAATTATCGGCGCCGGTTTCGTTTATTGGCAGAAGCTGCAAAACCGTCATGGAGAGCGAAGCCAGAAAATCTATGGACTCCATGACGCACTGCGTATCCCCCACACCCAGATCACCCTGGCGGCGCATGGCGAAAACAGGTATCAACAGACCTGATAATTTATGGGCGGGATCAAGGCTCTGGGTGCGGAATTTCGACTTCGACAATGGACTTCCTCTTGTTGCCTCTGGTGCTTAATGCTAAGGATAAAACGGCAGGAAAGGAAACGCTTGCGGCAGGTCATTTCCTGGAGGGCGGAACTGAGAGCCTGAACTAGAACTAGAACTAGAACTAAATTCCGACGCGGGCAAAGACGGCGTCGATGTTCTTCAAATAGGCATCAGGATCGAAACAGCTCTCAATTTCCGCTTTGCTCAGTTTGGCCAGGACTCGCTCGTCGGCGAGCAGGTTGGCCCTGAAGCTGCCGCCTTTCACGTTCCAGGCTTTCATGGCGTTTTCCTGAACCAGCTTGTAGGAATCTTCTCTAGTCAGTCCCTTATCTATGAGTTTGAGCAAAACCGACTGCGAGAAAATTACGCCGCCGAAAACATCCATATTGGAGAGCATATTCTCGGGATAAGCAACTATGCCTTCCATGACCGAATTGAAACGAGCCAGCATATAGTCGAGCAGGATGGTGGAGTCCGGCAAAATGATGCGCTCCACCGAACTGTGGGAGATGTCCCGTTCATGCCAGAGCGCCACGTTCTCGAGGGCGGCCAGGGCATTGCTGCGCACCACCCTTGCTAGACCGCTGATATTCTCGCTGGCCACAGGATTCCTTTTGTGAGGCATGGCGGAAGAGCCTTTCTGCCCGGCATGGAAAGGTTCCTCTGCCTCGAGAACATCAGTGCGCTGCAAGTGCCTGATTTCCACGGAGAATTTCTCCAGGGAAGCGGCTATCAAGGCCAGGGTGGTCATGAACTGAGCATGACGGTCTCTTTGAATCACCTGGGTGGAAATTTTTGCCGGCGTCAGCGCCAGTATTTTCAAAGCCCGCTCTTCCACTTCCGGAGAGATATTGGAAAAGGTTCCCACAGGACCGCTCATCTGCCCCACGGCAATCATCTCGATGGCCTGTTCCAGACGCAGGCGGTGGCGCCTCAATTCCTCCACCCAGACGGCCAGCTTGAAGCCGAAGGTGATGGGCTCGGCATGAATGCCGTGGGAGCGGCCCACCATAACCGTACGCTTATGTTTGCGCGCCTGCTGCAAGACAGTTTCGGTCAACTTATCCAGATCATCGAGGAGTATGCTGGAAGCCTTCTTGAGCTGAAGAGCCAGAGCCGTATCGATCACATCGGAACTGGTCAGACCCATGTGCACGAAGCGCGCCGACTCACCGACATTCTCAGAAATATTGGTCAGAAAGGCGATGACATCGTGGCGCACTTCCGCCTCGATTTCATCGATACGCTTAACGTCGAAGCGCGCTTTTTCTTTTACTTCCGCCAGCGCCTGAGCAGGCACGAGGCCCATGGCACACTGCGCTTCCATAACAGCCAACTCAACTTCCAAAAAGGTCTGAAACTTACTTTCCAGGGACCATATGTCGCCCATCTGCGGGCGTGTATATCGTTCAATCACGGCGGACTCCTCTTTTCCTTCGAACTATTGTCCCTGAAGATAGCTATCAAGCGGTGCACCCGGCAAAGAAAATTCTCAAGGTTTATCTTTCTCCATTTAGATGTGAGGCAATTTAAATAAACCTACTTAAATCAACCTGCCGCCCCCTTTGCAAGCTACACAAACGCCACCCGCTCAAATTGTGGCGCTCACGCACCGGTAGCGATATCAAGAACAGCCCCCAGAAACGAATAAGACGGGGCAAAGAGGTTAGAATATAGGCGCTGACATATGTGACAAAGCGGGAACGACCTTGTCTCGATCGGGGATATCATGAAAATTCTACTTGCCATCGACGTGGCTCAGAGCACCAATAAAGATGAAGCTAAAGCCGCCCGGGAGCTTGTAAATATCAAGAGCTTGGCCAAGCTTTTGCCTCTCGATAAAAGCCAGGTGACGCTACTCTACGTAAAGGAAGAATTGCCCTCCTTTGAGCAAGTACTGAAAGCCCAAGCTGACTTCCCCGAAGATCTCACCCATGTGGTGGAGCGCCGGGCCGGCAAAATTCTGGACATTCTAAAAAAGGGAGTCGAGCAGGAAGGGGCTTCGGTAAACAGCGAAATCGTCTCAGGCCCCCCGGCGCAATTGATTGAAACTGTAGCCCGCGACCTCGGTGCCGATGTAGTAGTGCTGGCACAAAGCAAGCACCACGACAGCATCTTTCTCAGCCGCGTCAGCCACCATGTGGCCAGACACAGCCCCGTATCGACCATACTTCTGCGCGAGGGCGCAGATGAAGACAGCCTGGACAAAACCGGTGCTAAAACCGTGGTGATTGGTCTTGACGGCTCCAAGAACTGCAAGGAAAGTGTGATCAAGGCGCTTAAATTGCTCAACCTGGACAAAGAAAAGACCAATTTGATTTTGACTTATGTGGTCAACGTCTCCAAAATTATCGCCTCCGTGACTCCTTTCTCCTTTGTTACGGCCATGCAGGAAAACCTGATGATGGAAGGCGAAGTCTTCCTGGCCGATACGCAGAAAGAACTCTCTACCCTGGGTTACAAAAAGCTTTCCATACATCTGAAGGCCGGTCGTCCCGATGCCGAAATTATCAAACTGCTTGATGAGAAAGGCGGCAATCTGGTGGTAATCGGGGCCCAGGGCGGCGGCGCCATCAAACACTTCCTCATGGGTCATATCTGTGAGCGGGTCATCTCGCAAGCACCGGTATCAACCCTCGTGGCAAGAGGCTGACAGCGGCATGAAGCATCAGTTCTTGCTCAGGTCTCTCAGCCTGATGCTCATCTTTCTTCCCCTCTGCCAACCGGCTGCCCGGGCTCAGTTCAACGAGGTTGACGATCTGGCGGCTGAGCAGGCCAAAGAAAAACTCGAACTGGAAGACATGCGCAAAGAACTGGGCTCCATCAAAGGCGAAGTCAAAGATGCCCTGCGCTCAATGAGCGAACTGACCAATGCCGCCAACACCAGATTGCCTTCCAATGCCGCCGTGCACGAAATTCACCTCTTTGCCAAGGAAGCGGAAGTGGATATAGGCGGCGGGCAAAAGTTCCGGGCGCTGACATACAACGGTCAAATTCCCGGTCCCGAAATTCATGTAAGGGAAGGAGAACCCACCAAAATTGTGCTCCATAACGAGCTGGGACAGCCGACTTCCCTGCATTTCCATGGAATACCGCTGCCCCACGGCGTAGATGGTCTTCCGAGGGCGGGCAAACCTGTCAGCAGTACCAGAGGCGAAGAGGAGACCGGACCCAAGCCTGAACGCTACTTGCGCTCCAAAGAAACATTCGTCTACCAGTTTGTGCCTCAAATGCAGTCCCAGACCACGGCTTACTACCATCCGCAGATCATGCATCTGAAGCAAAGACAACAGGGTCTCTATGGAGCCTTAATAGTGCATCCGCGCCTGGCGGCCCACCGGGTCGACCAGGATCTGAGCTTGTTTTTCACCAGGGTACCGGTGAAAGAAAACAGTCAAAAGGCTCTGCCGGCCCAGACCGGAGCAAATGCGGCGGAAACGACGGAACGGCAAGTATTCCTCGTCAACGGCAAGACTGCCCCATATATTCCAGCTCTGCAGGTGACGGCAGGAAAGCGCATCAGATTAAGGCTCTTCAACCTGACGGAAGAGTCCATTCCCTTGCATCTGAGCGGGCACCGCCTGGAAGTAGTGGGGATGAACGGCTCTGACCCGCTGGAGCCGCACACCATGCGCGACACTGTCACGTTAGCGAGCGGCGATCGTGTGGATGTGGAATTCACCGCCGACAATCCCGGCGTCTGGTCGCTGGCTTCCGACAGACTCTCCCAGGTCACGGACAAGCAGGGCAATTTCCCCCACGGTCTGGCCATCGTGGTCAAATACAAGCAGTAGAAGGCTCAGGGCGCTCTTCCGGTCAGTTAAATTCTCTGCCATCTAGACCCTTACAAATCTACAAACTATCTACTCTCCCGAGGCAAACTGACAGCCCGGGCTGCTTATCACAGGCGGAAGCCAGGCATGGAAGAGCCTGTTTCGGACGAAGATGAAATGCCTTGTAGCTTGCATGTTAAAAATCCGGGGCTATTCTGGAAACAAGCCGATCGGCCCGTTTCCCTTACCAGTCAAATAGCCATTGCCCCGAGAGAATAATCCATGCAACAAGAAGACCGCGAGTTGAAAGTTCCTGAAAATGTCTCTTACAGCAAACTATTGAGTGCCCTCAAAACCGCACGGACAGCAGTCGTGAGCCCGGTGGACGGCGCCGACGCCGAATACGTCATGGACCTGGCCCACAATCTCAGACAGGGACACATCCAGGATGTGATGGACTTGCGGGAAGAGCGCCTCGGGCAAATCACAGGGGCTCGCGGACCGGCTTATCGAGGCTTCCCTGAGTTCTCATCCAGTCTTGAACCGGCCGCTATGAACTTCTTCCTCAAGCAGACAGGCGAATAAGAACAAGTCAACATCATTGCTCTCGCAAATTGGCCAGGGCCTTATCGACCCGTTCCCGACTCAAGCCCGTGTGACGGCAAAATATTGACCAGCCCACTTCAATGACTTCTTCCCAGAAATCGAAGAAGACCTCCTGATTGAGGTAGCCCAGCCCCTTTTCGTAAGAGTAGTCGGCCAGGATGGCTTTGGCCATGTCGTGCTGGATCATATGCTGCAAATCGAACCAGTTGTCCTCGAGGGCCAGGTCAAAGAGTACCTTCAGGTACTCGCTTTGCCCATACCTCATTTCAGCCAGTTCTTTCAGTCTATCGTCCATGGCAAATCAAGTCACATTGAAATAGATTTCACTCTCAAAACTATCACAACTTGGCTGATTACAAAAGGAAAATCACGATGGAGGCGGCGCTCACCGACCTTGCCATCTCCGGTGGTGGCAACACAGAGCGCAGACTCGCACGGGGAAAGTAACTCACCCCGAAGCAAGGTCAAAGAGACTAAATTTGCGGAAAAGAACCCATTTAACGCAGGGATTTAAGGCAAAATCAGACAAAATTCGTATATATTGGACATAGTTATAACGCTCCGGTGCCCGATGCTGTACGACCAACTGAGCCGCATTAAAACGCAGCTTTCCTCTAAAGAGCTTTCCGTGTCAGACGGCTTGCTTCTGACCATGCGTGCTCTGCGCGGACACTTGCCCGATGCAAAATTAATCTGGCTCAACCGGGAGCTACTTGGCTATCGCCCGGAAGATCTGGAAGAGTTTTCCGAAAAAGAGCCGAAAAAGGCAGTTTTCCCCAAAATCGTAATGCTCTGGTCTCCGGCCAAGAAACAAGAAGAAGAGAAGCTCAGCTCTCCGGTCTACCGCTTCCTCCAGGGCACCTGGGGCAAGCTCGATGAGAGTGGCGGCATGACCACCATATGCGAGCCTCAGCTCATGGAAAAGAGTATTTTTTGCAATATAGGCATTCAGCAGTTGGAAGCCCAACTGACGGAAATGGACGACCCCTTGAGCGCCCTCTTTTCCATGAGCTTCGATAAAGCTACGGGAGCTGAGTTCTACTGCTATTCAAAAGAGCTGGTGCGCATACAAGAAGCCGTGCGCATCAAGCTGTGCCAGTTTCTTGATGAAGTCATGGAAGAAATCGTTGAATAGTAGACCGTGCCTGTCTTCCCTCCCGCAAGCATGGTCTGAGCAGCCCTCGCGGCCGACCAGCATGCTTTTCAAGGCAGCTCTCTCGCTTGCTCTCCTTCTGTGCTGTTCCGGTCAGACCCTGACAGCCGGCGCCCAGGGCGGCGAAAAGTCCTTCCCTGAGATTCTGCAAGAAATTGAACAGAGCCTCTCATTACCAGCCCAGGAAAACCTGCCCCTGCTGCTGCGCACCGAGCGTCTGGAAAATACTGTTTTCGGCAGTCCGCAAACTGGTTCCATAGTTTCGCGCATAGGAGTGTTGAAGCGCTTTGTCGACGAACGTCGGGGTGCAAGCAGCAAGGACCAGCTAACTCCGGCCGCTCAGGGCGGCACCGGTCAAGAGGCACCCCCCCCCGCTGACAAACCCGCTTACACACCACCCGTTGATCAGGCTCAGCCCCTCAGTCAACCGACTGTACCGGCGCCCTACCAAAATCAAGGTTTCACGCCTTTGCCGCTGCCGACCACCTCGGCCCCTCTGGCAGCTGAGACACTTACGGAAGAGCGCATTGCCAGGGTAAAAGAGCTTCTCCAGACTGCCCAACTGCCGCGCATCATACCAACGGAAAACACCACACCGCCGCACTTCTTTCGCATCCTGCCGCCCAGCCAGACCGAACCGGTTACCTCGGATTATCTGGAGAACGTACTGGCTGCCAGCAAGAATCGCACCTTCCGTTTTGCCGCCATGCCCATCACCGTTTACATCACCCCTATTCAAGACCAGTCACTTATGAAAGCCGTGCGCGAAGGCTTCTTCGACTGGGAGAGTCGGGGCGCCAGGGTCAAGTTTGCCGAAACCACAAATATGGCCGGTGCTCGCATCAAGGTGATCTGGAGTCGCCTGGGGGTAAGCTCCGATATCAACGACTGCACACTGGGGGCGCACACCATTACAAAATGGACCAAGCGCCCATCGGGCAAACTGGCAGTCATTCCCATCAGCGCCATACCGGTCCCCATCTATATTCCGAGTCTCGGGCCCAAATATACGGTGCCGCCCCAGGTGATTGAAGTGAACCTGGACTTGATCTATTCAAAGGTACCGGAAGCTCGTTATCTGCTGACCAAAAACATAATCGCCCACGAACTCGGTCATGCCATGGGCTTACTGGGACACAGCCCGGAAAAAGGCGACTTGATGTATGCCATTACCGACGAGCACTCCCGCCTCAGCCAGCGAGATCTGAATACACTGGAAAGACTCTACGCCAGAAAAGTGGATGTGCCCCTCTAGCCTCAGTTTGAGAAAGTAAGCGAAGAGTTAGTAGCGGTAAGGAGCAATACCGAAGCCGCCCCGCAGCTGAGCATCAAGAGCTTTCACATTTGACTCGAGGTCGGTCAAATTGGCCTTGCGCACCACAATCTGTCCGATAAGTCTTTCACCGGTATTGGGATCTTTGGCAAAAGGTTCGTTCTGCACTCTTATGTAGTCGGAGAAGAGATTTCTGGCATCGCTGAAGTACTGGTAGTATCCCCGGTGCAGCTTTTCTGTTTCCGGATAGAGAGGCAACTGTTTCATCTGTCCCATGGCTTGCTGATATTTGCCTATCAAACCGTTCAATAGCTTCTGCCCGGCCAGTTTCTCATCGCCGGGAACAAACATGGAAAGCCCCTTGGAAAGCATGGCATCGGCCTGCCTGCGTTCACTGGGGGTCATCTGTGCCTGGCGCCGCACCTGATCGTAAGCGGCAAACCAGCGCTTGATCAAAGCCGGATCGGTCTGCGGCCGACCCTGGGGCTGATAACCAGAGGCCACTTCCTGACCGGGAGGAAGATAACCCTGCGCAATAGAGGGAGACGCCGCTCCAATCACGAGCAAACAGGGAAGAGCTAAGAGGCTGAGGAAACGAACCATGGAAAATCCTCTTGAAACCGACTACCTGAAGACACCTATTCTAAATGCATTCCCCAAATTTGAGGAAGTCACCCGGGGCTTTTAAACCTGAGGGGAAAGCAACCCAATGCAAAGGCAAGACTGCAAATGTGAGGTAAATGTTTCCGGCGGGTACTTATTAAGGAGTCTCGTGCACAAATTAGAGGGAAACCCCATCAATGACTATCCTGGTAGCAGTAAAAAAGGGCGGTCGCGTCTTCCTTGGCGCCGACAGAATGATGACCTCCGGCAGTGAATACGCGGTAGATGTAGTAAACGGCTCCAAAATCATCAAACTCAAACATGCTTATATAGCCACTTCCGGCTACACTCTTCTGGACAACTGCATCGAGCATCTCTATCGCACCAGACACGCCATGATGGAGAACAAATTCTCCAATCGCCACGAAGTATTTCAGTTTTTCCTGGATTTGTTCGGAGAGTTGAAGAAGAACTACACTCTGGTAGACACCGGCAAAGATACCTTCGCCGCCATATACAACGTTTTTCTGGTGGCAACGCCCACGAGCATCTATTCCATTTCGCAAAACCTCTCCGTCACCGAATACGGAAATTTCGCAGCCCGCGGAGCCGGTTCAGACTTTGCCAAAGGCTGCCTTTACGGCATCTACGATCTGGTAGACGACGGTCTCACCATAACCAGAATGGCGCTGGAAGCTTCCTGTCACTTCTCTATTTACTGCAAGGAACCCATCGACATTATTGAGGTAAAAGCAGAAGACTTCGGCAAACATTCCCCGGAAGGTCCCAAGTCTCGGGTCAAGCTGGTCACCCACAAAGAGAGGCGAGGGCTTCAGGGCATGGTGCTGGTGAAGGAAGGCTCCACCGACAAAGCCAGGGTGAAAGCCGGGAAGCCGAGCACTGCAAACAAGGGTAAAGGGTCTGCCGCTAAGGCAGAAAAGAAAGGTAGCATCTCCAGCCTGAAAAAGAGCACCGGCAAGTCGCGAAGCAAGTAGCTCATTCAAGTCAGGGGACATACTTGAAGTTGATGGACGGGAAGACCTTCTTAAATTCTTCCTGCTCGGACGGCGTGCAAAAATCAGCGGACAGGATAACTTCCAGTCGGGTTTGAGAGGCGGCGGCGCTTCGTTTTCTTAGAATTTCCGGCAGGTGTTGCTTGAGCCCAGCAACCGTAATAGCGTTACTCCTGACTTCCAGCTTGCATAGTTGGGGAAGCTTGGAGAATCTGCCCAACTGTGCATCGGTCAGATCGCAGTTGCGAATGCGCAGGTCACGCAAGTTCTTTACCAGAACAAGTTTGTCGATGTCGGCATCGGAAAGGTTACTGGTGTGAATCTCCAGAGTCTCGATGCGCTTCGAGTGACTGAGCTTTTCAAATACGGGTGCCAGTTCCCCCCAATCGTCCAACCTCAACTGTTTTAACCTCAGAAGTAAATCCAACCTGGCCAGGTCTTCGCCAGTGATACCATCCACGGTTAACAGGCTTAACTTGGTAAGATTCTTCAGCAAGCCCATATCGTGCAGGTCAGCGGCGCTCAACTGCGTATCGCGAAAGATAAGCTCTCTCAGCCTGGTGAAAGGGAATAGTTGCGGCAGGATATCAGACATGCTGCGTTTGCGGTCCCCCGCTGCCGGACGAAAATTAAAGGAGTGAATTTCATCAAGACGGAAACGTGAAAGCAGACTTGGCTGACGATAGAATGGCAGGCCTGGTCGAAAGCGCAAATCCGCTTGCGGAGGCACATAAACCGCATGCCTCAAATCCAAAATACGCCCATCTCCACCGTTGACCAGTTCCTCCATTTCGCCAAGTTCACTGGCCATCCACCTCTTTCTCATCTCTTCTTCCGTCTTCTCTTGCCAGGCTAAGTCTTTAGGCGGATCGGCAAGCCCCGTACGAAGGGAGGAGAAGTCGAAGACGCGCCCCCCGGATGAATCCACGGTAGAGAACCAGGAGGGAGAACTTGAGGCGACGGTCGCCGTGGCAACCGAGCCTGAGACCGGGGCGCTTGCCGGAAGGGCAGATTTCATCAGACCAGAAGACAGGCAGACCGAAGCAAGAAGTAGAAGAGCGAAGGCTCCCACGCCAAGCAAGAGCAGCAATTTCCGCCTGCCTTTCTGGGGAGCATGGGAGTGAGAGCTTTCAGAGAGGGCGTCGGCGGCATTGACTAGATTGCTCCTGCCGGCGGACTTCTCACCGTGGTCTTCGAGACTGAGTAGAACCTGCCTGGCGCTATCGAAACGCTCTTCGGCATCAGTGGCCAGCAAGACAGCCACAAGTTCTTCCGTCCGTCTGGAGAATTTGAGGGTGGAAACCTCGCTCAGACGCGGAGCAGGCTGCGTCACCTTGGCTCTCATAGTATCGGTGCTGGAGGCGCCTGAAATAGGCACCGCCCCGGTAAGAGTCTGAAAGAGAGCACAACCGACGGAATACAAGTCGCTTCGCTCATCAACCCTGCGACCCAGGCATTGCTCCGGACTCATATAATACGGACTGCCAAAGATCGCCCCGGTGGCAGTAAGCGACTGCTGGGAATTGCCGCCTCGCAACTTAGCCAGACCAAAATCAACCACCTTGACCCGCACCGATGCCAACTGTGGATCGGCAAAAGCTTCCGCCTCTCCCAAGAGCATAATGTTATGAGGCTTGATGTCCCGGTGGATAACACCAGCTTCATGGGCACAGGCTAGAGCCGACAACACAGGTTCGAACAGGGAAAGAGCCAGCGCTTCCGGGAGCGGTCCCCGCTTGAGCAGGTAGTCCTGCAGCGACAAGCCACGCAGCAGTTCCATAGTGTAAAACGGCTGCCCGTCATGGGTGACGGCCATGTCGTAAATCTCAACGATAGCCGGGTGATGAAGACGGGCTAAAATGCGGGCTTCATGTACAAAACGCTGCCAGTTGTCGGGGTTGGCCGCATCCGCCCTCAAAGTCTTCAGGGCCATCTTCTTCTGCAAAACCAGATGGCGCACTTCATAGACTTCACCCATGCCGCCGCTGCCGAGGGTCCTCAGCACCTCATAGGTATCATCTAAGATCTGCCCCGCCAACACCTTGCCCTATTCTCCTCACCGGCTGCTAACTATTTACCACCGGCATGCCCGGGGAAATCGAGGCTGCTCGAGGCTTCCAACACTTCCTTCCAGTACTGGCGGGCAGCTGACGGATCGCCGCCAACCATACCCTGCCCCCACCAGGCAATGTTACCCACACCCTCTTTCCGGGCCACTTTCACCATGGTCCGCAATTCCTCGCCGCTGGGACGCCGATCGCCGTATAAATGCGCCAGCACCGGATCAAAGCCCTGGTCTTTGTATGAGAAGGTCTGCAGCACCATGAGGTAGTCTTTGCCGGGCACGTTCTTTTTGAGAAAGCGGCAGTAGGCGGCAACAGCCGTTCGGTAATCCGTGAATAGCCCTGTGACCGGATCAACCCCGGGGGCAGCTTTTCTAGCTGCCGCCGGGGCGGCGCTCAGGAAAGGATCCACCAGCTTGGCCACATGAATAGGAATCGGATAGACGTCGAAGCCGACAATATCGGCATGACGGCTCAATTGCAAGACACGCTTGAGATACTGAGCATCGCCTGCGGCAGGTCCGTCTACCAGGGGAGCATGCACCATCACCACCGGCAGTGCGGCGCTCAACTCTTTGACACGCCGGTAAACAGCCTGGCATTTTTTATCCATTTGTTTGAAGTCGGCATTCTTAGCCGGCTCGTCATAGGCATAAACACCAAATATGGCATCCACCCCGAAAGTCTTTATCAGACGAAGCAGGGGATCTTCCGCCGGGCTCGGCAGCTCTTGCCCGAGCGGATAAAGAATATCGGCGGGCACAAGCAGCTTCACCCCGTGCTTCTTCATGGCCGCAAAGGCCTTCCTGGTGCCCGGCGCAGAAATAGTCTGAGCGGTAGGGTAGAAATCGGCTTCGTAACCTAGAGATGCGGGCTCCGGTAATTGCCGGCACTGTCCGTCGGCCAGAAAGACCTTGACGCCGGCCGCCGCCAGTTGGGCAAAAATGCCATCATAGTCTCGCGCCTTACCGAGATACTGAGGTAAACCGGCAGCTATAACGGTATTCGCTCTGCCGTTCACCCTTGCTACCGCCTTCTTTCTCAAAGAGAGCGCTTGCGCCGACCGGCCCCCGGGCTCGACGCCAGGCTGCGCCAGCGCCGCCTGAGGGAACCAACCGGCCAGGAGGGTCAGCACGGCAAGTTGCGTCGCAAGGAAAATTACAGCTCCCCGGCCCATCAATTAAGCTCCCTGACGAACAAGTAAAAATCCCAGGTACGTCCGCCTCTCAGACCAGCAACGACTTCAGGTCCGCCTCAAACTGAGGATAACTGACGGCGCAAGATTCCTTCTCCTCCAGCATCAGAGGCTGCCGGGCAGCCAGTGACGCCACCATGCCAATCATGGCCAGGCGATGATCGAGATCGGTCCGCCAGAACCCACCCCCGGCAAGATAGCCCTCACCTTGCACGGCGAAACCATCGTCATACACTTCCACAGCCACACCGGCCCCCTGCAAGTTATCAGTGAGCAGTTTGAGGCGATTGGACTCTTTCTGCTTCAACTCGCCTGCACCACGGACGGTACTGCGCCCGGCGGCGAAGGCAAAGGCCAGAGAGAGGGCCGGTATCTCATCAATTCCACTGGGAACCTCTTCGGCGGTAATGTCCGTAGCAGTCAAAGCAGCCGGCGCCTGCACGAACAAATCGCAAACCGGCTCGCCGCAAACTTCCCGCTCATTCAGAAAATCAATCTGCACCCCCATACGCCTCAGCACCTCGATAACCAGGGTGCGTCCGGGGTTGACGCCGACATTCAGAAGAGTCACCGCGCTGCCGGGCAAAATTGCCGCCGCCACAAGGAAGAAGGCGCAGGAAGAAATATCTCCGGGAATGGAAAATCGACAGGGTGCCAGATCGCCATGGAGGGGGCGAACAATGAGAGCATTCGCGGTCTGCCGAACGGCGTTGGTGCTGCCGATGTCCACGCCCATGAAGCGCAGGGCCCGCACAGTGTGATCTCTCACCACGTAAGGGGTGGACACAGTCACCGGCGAGTCGGCCGAGAGCCCGGCTAAAATCAAAGCCGTCACCACCTGAGCCGAACTGACCAGCAGGTTAAAGTCTCCACCCTTGAGTCTTTCGCCCTTCAGCTCAAATGGCGCACAACCTTCGGCGCCCAGATAGCGGAAACCGGCACCCAGCTCGGAGAGAGGCAAGAGAATTCGCTTCATATCCCGGCGCCGCAAAGAAGCGTCACCGTCAAAGACAAAGCTGCCACCCGCAAGACCGGCGCAAAGACCGGAAAGGAGTCTCATAGTGGTGCCGGAATTGCCACAATCGAAAAGACAAGCAGGGGCCCCGGCGGCGAAGGTTCTGCGTATTTCCATAATTCCGGGAGAGACAATGGCGATATCGGCGCCCCGCTCTTTTTGCTCGATGGTCATGGAGAGCCCGAGCTTTCGCAGAGCCAGCGCGCTGGCTTTTGTGTCTCCGGAAAGAAGCGCCCCATCAATATCAACGCGGCCTTTCACCAGGGCCGCAAAGATAAGGGCGCGATGGGTCATAGACTTATCCCCGGGGGGCGCCAGAGTTCCCCTTAACAACACCATTTACCAACCTCTTCCCTACTTTGGCCGGAAGCCCCGGCATCTGCCATAATTCCCCTGAACTGCAAGCAGGCATAAGTTATAAGGCTAACATATGCTGCCCGGATCCAAGAATCAGGATCTATGACGATACAACGGGAAACAAAACAGGAAACACAACAGAATAGATCCGCACATAGCGGGGAGGCACAAATTTGCTCAGGCTTTTAACTGCCGGAGAATCACACGGACCGAAACTGACGGCCATGATTGACGGAATGCCGGCCGGGCTCAGCGTCGATATCGCCTATATAGAAGCGGAACTGGCCGCCAGGCAGGGCGGCTACGGCCGCAGCGGCAGACAGAAAATCGAAAAGGACAAAATTGACATTACTGGCGGTATCAGACACGGTCTCACCACCGGCGCTCCGGTCTGCTTTGAGATTCAAAACAGAGACCACGGCAACTGGACCACCGTCATGAATAGCGCTGCCATTGACCTGAGCGCTCTCGATGAAGCCGGCAAGAAACAGATTCAGGACAAACGCATCGAGCGCTTCCGCCCCGGTCATGCCGACCTCTCCGGCACAATCAAGTACCGGCTCAAGGAAGTACGGGACGTACTGGAGCGCTCAAGCGCCAGAGAGACCGCCGCTCGGGTCGGGGCCGGCAGCCTGGCCCAGCTCATCTTGCGTGCCCTGGGTGTAAAACTGACAGCCCATGTGGTGGCAATCGGTCCGGTCTCGATGAACTCCTTGAGCCGGGAAGAACAGGAAAGAATAGAAGCCATGGACCTGGGCGAACTCTTGCTGGCAAGCCGCGACAGTTCGGTCTACTGTCCCCACGAGGGGCTCTCGGAGCAAATGGAAGCCACAATTCTACAAGCCCTCAAGGATGGCGACAGCCTGGGGGGAGTGGTGCGGGTCCTGGTCGACGGGCTACCGCCCGGTCTGGGCTCTTCCTTTCAATGGGATAGAAAATTGGACGGACAACTGGCCCAATCCCTCATGAGCATACAGTCGGCCAAAGCCGTGGAAATCGGCACGGGAGTTGAGAACGCCGCCCTGCCGGGCTCCCTCGTACATGACGCCATGCACAGAGACGAAAGCGGCAAGAGCCCCTGTTATTACGTAGGCAGAAAAACCAACCGCTGCGGCGGTCTGGAGGGCGGCATGACCAACGGCGAGCGCCTGATCCTGCATGTATATTTCAAGCCCATTCCCACCATGAAGAAGGGTCTGCCCTCCCTCAGCTTCCCCGCTTTCACGGACAGCTTCGCCCACTACGAGCGCTCCGACGTTTGTGCCATACCGGCCGCTTCTGTTGTTGCCGGGGCAATGGTATCCTTGACCTTGGCCAATGCATTCCTTGACAAATTTGCCGCCGACACTATGGTTGATCTGCAAGAGTCGGTGGAAACATATAGACAATATGTCCGCAATCTCACGAAAGGTAAGGTAGATAATGCGCCATAAAGCCAGGCATCGCGGTCCGGTCATCACCATGAACTGGAATACCACACTGGATGTTAAAACCAGAGTGGCGGTAGGTGCCGGCGCCAGACAGAAGCTGTCCTCGATTTTAGCCCAGGTAGGCGCCGGTCGACGGGTTCTAATTGTTTGCCAGCCCACCACGGCGGTGCACTGGCTGCGAGACATTCTCGACACCCTGCCCACGGAAGATTTTCAGGTTACAACCCTGGAAGTACCGGACGGTGAGCAGTGTAAGACCACCGAATGGCTCCTGCGCATCTGGGAACACCTGGAAGGTCGTGGTTTCGACCGGCAAGACACCGTGGTAGCTCTGGGAGGCGGCGCCGTCCTCGACCTGGCCGGTTTTGCCTGTTCTACATATATGCGGGGCTTGAACCTGGTCCTCATTCCCACCTCCCTGCTTGCCCAGGTAGACGCCGCCATCGGCGGGAAAAATGCCATCAACCTGCCAACAGGCAAAAATCTCGCCGGTACTTTCTTCTTCCCCAAGGCCGTGCTGGCCGACCAGGAAGTGCTGGGCACCTTGCCCGGGCGACAATTGACGGCGGGACTGGCCGAAATCATCAAGTATGCCCTCATTGAAGAAACAGTGGCTAAAGGCACCGACTACGAGAAGGGACCAAAGCCCCTTTTGGAGCTGGTAGAAGAGATGGTGAAAGATCCGGTGGAGTATGACGACCCGACCCTCTCCGGCATTATCACCAACTGTATTAAGATGAAACTTTATGTGGTTCACCGCGACCCACACGAAACCGGCATCCGCCGCAGCCTCAATCTTGGTCATACCTTAGGCCACGCCCTGGAAGCCCAGAGCGAATTCGAACTTAACCACGGAGAGGCCGTGGCCATTGGTCTCTATCATGCCACTAAATATAGTGTAGGGCAGAAGAAACTGGAGAAAGACAGCCTGGAGAGGGTGAAGGAAGTTTTGATGCGAGCGGAACTGCCTTACGAATTGCCCAAAGGCCTTTCTAAAGATCGCCTGGTGCAGCAGATGAATTCCGACAAGAAACGCTCCGGCGAAAAAATTCGCCTGGTCATCCCCCAGACCCGTCTGGGAGTGGTGGACTACGAAGCCAGCTATCCGGTCACCGAACTCTCCAAGCTGGTCTGAGAACCCTCAATTTCAAAAGGAAAAGAGCCCGGCAATTGGTCGGGCTCTTCTTCTTGCTGGCAGTTTTATAAAAACTTTGAACACCTGAAACTTTTTGCCGGGCATGCTCGTATTGCCTGGCGTGGGTTAGCGCAAAGTCCCTCCAACCAAAATCTCATTCAATTTAAAAGGGAGAAAATCATGAGTTCCGAAAGTTCAAAATCAACCCCCGACCCCCTTGCCGAAGGAAAAACAGAAAGCGGCACTGGCGCGAATCTAGAGCCTGCGCAAGCCGTAGCCGCCACGGCACAAAGACATAGTACCGGCTTGTCGGGCAAAGCCAAGGCAGCGGTCTGCATGGGCATGGCAATGATGCTGGCCGGCGGAGCCGGCTGGCTGGCTTCTGAAGCGAAGGAGCGTACATCAGACGGGGAAGCCCTCAGCCTGGGCGATGAGCCAGGCTGCGATCCGGAATTCGAGAAGGCACTGGTTAAACACATGGAGAGAAAATTCTTCGCAAGAATTAAAGCCACACCTGAACAAAGGAGTAAAATTGCCGCCCTGGTGGAAAGCAAAATGGAGACAAATCGCGGCAAAAGGGATGCGCTGAGAAGCGGTCTCAAATCACTGGTTGAGCTGGTCAGAAATCCACAGGCAAAGGACGAAGAAATCACCGCCCGGGCCCACGAACTGAGAAATATGCATCAGACTCTCATGGACGACAGACTGAATACCTTCCTGGCCGTGCGAGCGCTGCTCGATGATGAGCAAAAGAGCAAACTGGGCAAGAGGATAGCAAAGGTCATGGAAGGACAGGGTAGACCCAGGCTGGGCTTGCTCAAGCAGATCAATCTGAAAGAAGCTGTAGACTCAGACGAAGAAGGCTAAGTCAGAGTAGAGACGATGTCTGAAATCAACACGGAAAGAGACATAGACCTGGTTCAGAAGAGCCTCAAAGGTGATGCAAAAGCCTTTGAGGCTCTGGTCAGGCACTATCAGGTCCTGGTTCTGACCGTAGTGCACCGCACCTTACAAGATCAAGAAGCGGCCAGGGACATCACCCAGGAGACATTTGTAAAAGCCTTTCGCGCCTTAAAAACCTTTGACGGCAAACGCTCCTTCAAGACCTGGCTCTTAGCCATCGCCAGCAATACTTGCATAGACTATCTCAGATCCAGAAGCAGCAAAGGTGCTCTTTCCCTGGAGAAAATTCTAGAAGAAGAACCATATCTAGAGCAAAGTTTTGCCACCGCCCAAAAGACTTCCCCGGAGGAAGAAGCCGAGATGAACCTCTTCATCACAAAGCTTAGCTGGGCCCTCTCTTTGCTCCCCTTACGCTACAGACAGGCCTTCATCTTGCGCTACCAGTTCGACCTCACCTATGAAGAGATAAGCCAGGTTATGAATGAAAATGAAAATACGGTGCGAACACTGTTGCATAGAGCAAAAGAAAGACTGCGCAAGCTAATTCTTGAAACAAAAAACCCCTTCCCCAATTTAGAATGATAGAGCCATGAATAACCAATCTGAAAAATGTCTGCTTGTACAAAATATGCTCGATAGCTTTAGCGAAAAGCTGGTCGACAGCCGCATCAAGCTGCGTCAGAAGGAAGGCTCCCAGGCACCCAGGCTGGAAGATGAGGCCCAGGAACATCTGGCCCTTTGCGAAGACTGCCTCAATTACAAGATTGCCAACGCCGCCCTGATGGAAACAGCCAGCGCACTGCCGATGCTACCATATGATGAAAGCCTCACTCTCAGTATCATGCAAGACCTGGCCCCGGATTTTCAGCCACAGTCCACTGCGGAAAATCTCTCTGCCCCGACCACCGGCCAAGACAAATCCATCATGCTCCTCTTATTGTCTTTTGCGGTTTTTGCCCTTCTACTGCCCCTGGAAGCCGGTGATTCGCCCTGGAGCATCCTCAGTTGGAGCCTGGCTTTAAGCCTGGTCATCCTGCTCAAACCCCTTCTAAAGAAACATGCGGAAAACGAGAACCTACCCTATGCCAGAGTTTAGACGTCACGGAGCAATCATGGCTTTGCTGGTGGCCGCTTTCCTGGCTCTACCGCTCTGGCTTACGCCCTGTGCCGATGGTGTTGCCGGACTCACGCAACCGGCCTGGAAAAGCGCTCTTTACTCCACCCGGGAGGCCCTGCAAAACTCGGAACCAATATTGCAGAGCAAGGAAATCCGCTTTCCCTTCATCTATTTTCGCCAGGCCTTAAACCACAAATGGCAGCCGCGCTATTTCTTTCCTTTCCTGGTCTTCGCTGCCCTCTCCTTCAGCTTTGTCGCGCCCGGCAGCTTGAAAGTAGCCATTAACAACTGCCGCAGCAATCTACCCGGCTGCCTGGCCTTCTCCATCATTTTTACGGTTTTGACCATGATTCTGGCCAAAGCCGCATTTGCAGCACCAGCTCTGGAACCCCTGGGGGTAGTAGTTATGGGTCTGGTGGAACTAGCTTATATTCTCGGTCTGGCAGTGGGCACTCAAAGCCTGGCTGAAAGCCTGACTGAAAAATGCTGCACCCGCCTGGTGGGAAAAACAGCCTCAGAGCCCGACGGCAAGAGTGGCAGGCAAGAAATACTGAAGAAAGACCGTCTGATAAATGTCGCGGTTGTGATACTGGTGGCAGCCTTGCTTTCCACCCTCACCCTCATCCCCGATCTGGGACGACTGCCGAGACTTGGAAACCGCCTTCTGATAGTGGTGGCTATGCTCGGTCTGGGTGGGCTGCTGAAAGCAAAATACAGGCAAAACTAACCATCGGCATAGTCTCAACCGCTGCCGATGGAAAACAATGCGCTAAGCGGCGCTCAGGACTCGTCGGGACCGGTATAGGGCTCAAAGAAAGCCTTTTTGGCGCCTAGTCCCAAGAAGATTAATAAGCTAACCCCGAGGACGATTCCTACAAAGACTTCGGGAGGGGTGTCAAAGGTTGGTTGCATAACGGTTGAGCATGCTCCGGCTAAGGAATAGTCAAATTTGCAAGTTGAAAACACTATTTGCAATTAATATATCTAAATTAGCACGATTTTCTCAATAGAGACCTATATTGCGCTACTTAATACTCAAAGTAGTAGCAAAAAGCAGGTTCGAGAGAGTCAAACCGCTGCCTTGAGGGACAGATGATAAACATTTGACCTGAAAGTTATGAGGTTTCTAAGAAACGGCTCACCCCTTGTAATTTGGCTATTCCGCACACCCGGTGGGGGTTGAGCGGCTCCTTACTACTATTGAATATGTGCTATAAATGGCTTTTGTCACTCTGACACCATCGGTTCGTAAAAGGGAGATTAGCCTAAATGAAGGTTATCGCATCCAGCGCTCGGAAGACATTGTTTGTCGCCGTTATCGGAGCTTATACCTTGAGCGTCAACGCCGCTCATGCCAACCCCCAGTCGGCTTTAGACCCTTACGCCAGCATTTCGGCACCTACCGCCGAGTCACAGGCCGCCGCTAGAGCCAAAGCAAAAAATTCCAAATTCGGTATACCTAATCTAGGTCTCGGTCTCGGCAAGAAGAAAGCCGAACCGGCAGCTAAGACTGCCGTAGAGCCTGTAAATACTACTCAGACAATGGTTTCCACCCCCGGCGGAAAATCCAAAGCCGTCAAGACATCGGAACTAGCCGCTGATACCACCACCAAAGTAACCGACACCGCCCTCAGTGATGCACCAAAAGATCAAGGCGGCGGCATGTTGGGCGGTCTCAAAACCATTTCCGAAGGTTGTTCCAAAACTCTTAAAGCCGCCACTTCCGGCGTCGTCTCCGGCACCAAGAAAGTCGGCAGTGGCATCGCCGGTGGTGCAAAAGCTTCCGGTTCCCTGGTAGCCAAAAGCGCAGGTCTGGTAGGCGCCGGCATGAAATCCACCGGTGAGAAAGTGAAAGCCGGAACCGGAGCCATGGGCGAGAAAATGGCCGTCATTCCTGAAACCATCGGCAAAGGCTTCAAGAGCACCGGTGAAATGGTCAAAGGCAGCACCCAGAAGATTGCCGGCATGGGCAAAAAACAAGGCAAAAGCCCTATAGAGCATGCCAGCAAGGTAGAAGATATCGCCACTCGCCCCAGCACCAACACGGTGGCTTCGGAAAAACCGTCCATGGTGGCAAGCCCGGTACAGGAAAAGACGGCAACCAGCCTGTCGAGCCAGCCTGATCTGCCGAAATCCGGCGGCATCATGAGCAAGTTGCAGATGCCCAAGTTCGGCTTCGGCAAAAACAAGCAGACCGCCAGCAAAGGACAGAATCCTCTCTAATGCAGCAAGACCTCTTGCCTGCCAATGCGCCTTACGACCTTGAGGAAGTAAGGCGCCATTGCATGCAGACCACCATCATCACCTCCAGACGCCTGGATGAAGACCTGAAGACAAAGGTTGTGCTGGCCAGCGAGACTTTTCAGCATACCGGGTCCTTCAAGTTTCGAGCCGCCTTCGGCGCCGCCCTGCACAGCCGCGCCGATCATTTGCTGGCTGCCTCCTCCGGCAATTTCGGGCAGGCCCTGGCCTGCGCCGCCGCCATGCTGGGCAAGAAATGCTCCATCGTTATGCCGGAGGGTGCCGCCGCCACCAAAAAGGAAGCGGTTCTGCACTACGGCGCCCAATTGCATCTGGTCGATACGGCCAGAGAGACGAGGAAGGCGGCAGTCGAGAGACTGGCCGCTCAGATTGAAAATGTAGAGGTTCTCAGTGCCTACGACGACGAAAGAGTGATCCTGGGCAATTCCACCCTCGGTGAGGAAATCGCCCGTATTGATAATATCGACTGCGTGCTTGTCCCCGTGGGCGGTGGCGGACTGCTCTCCGGCATCATCGAAGGTCTGAGAAGGCAGGGCAAAGACATACCGGTCTGGGGAGCAGAACCAAAGCTGGCTAACGACGGTGCCCGCTCTCTGCGTGCCGGCGAACTCTTAGCCAACAGTAACGAACCTGCCACCATAGCTGATGGCGCCCGCACAATCAGCCTGGGGGTAAAAAACTTCGCCCTGATCAAAGAAAAGGCAGCCGGTATTTTGGAAGTGGAAGAAGAAAGTATCGCCCGGGCCCTGGTCAAGCTTTTCCACCTGGCCAATCTGAAGGTAGAGCCCACAGGAGCACTGGCCCTGGCGGCCCTCCTCGACCACAAGGAAAAGCTGGCCGGTAAAAAGCCGCTACTAGTCTTGAGCGGCGGCAATGTAGACCCTTCCAACTACAGCCGCCTGATCAGCGGTTAATTGAAAGAACGAGCCGCAAGAGACAGGTTCAGCGAATAATCTCACAATCAACAAGCCACTTGGTCAACTCTACCAGCCCCGGATAGGTGACTTCGGTGCCGCGCACCCAGAGCTCTTTCAAAGAAGCCAGACGCTGCACATGACTCAAGCCTTGATCATCGATCCGTGTGCAGTTCAAACGCAGGCGCTCTAGTGCCGAAAGCCCCCGCAGTTTGGCCAGGCCCTTGCTGGAAACACCGGTAAATGAAAGAGACAGGGTTGTGAGGGCAGTGAGAGCGGCAAGATGCACCATACCCTCATCGCTTATACGAGTATCGTCAAGAACCAGTTCCTGCAAAGCCTTCATCCCGGCTAGATGAACAAGCCCGGCGTCACTGATCTTTGTGGAAGCCAGACTGAGTTTGCTTAGACCGATCAAGCTGGAAAGATGTGCAAGGCCCGGGTCACCAATACTGGTGCAACTAAGTTCAAGCTCCTTGAGCCCGGTCAGGGCACTCAAATTGACCAATTCATCATCTCTCAAATCTGAGCCGAGGAAGGAAAGACCGGCCAGATCATCGCCTTTAAGAGTGCGCAAGGCAGCCAGACCGAAAGTAGGATCGAAACTGTAACTGAGTGAGACACTGCGGTTGGCCGGTACGCATACAAGCCCTTTTGCTTCGCAAAGGAACTCCGAACGCCCATCCTTATCAATAATGTATAGTTCCCCGAGAGAACGTTCCTCGGGAAATGTAATCTGTCGTTCACCTGGCAGTGTTGAAACCATCGTACTTGCTTTCTTCAGCCTGAAAAAACGAGCTTCCTAAATACTTCTACCACCTGCTCCTCCAAAATTCCAGCAAACCGGACACCGAGAGCGACAATTCCTGAAAAAAAGAAGACCCCGACCGAGCCGGGGTCTTCTCTCTAGCTCTTTCTCAGCCTTTAGACTGCAGTCAAGCGGCGACGCTCGCTTGCCACAATAGTCTGGGCTTTGGGCATGCTGCGGGGGAATTCCCGACCGCGCATGAGGATTTCCTTGTCAAAGCTCTCCGGTTTGAAGACGCTGCAGAAGTAATCAACAGCAGCATCAACATCGAAATCGCGGCAAGAGAAAATGTCGAGGGTGACAAATCCTTTTTCCGGGAAGGTGTGGATGGAGATGTGTGACTCGGCGATGAGCACGATACCGCTAACTCCCCAGTCGTCTTCCACGGTACCGTGGTAAGTGAAGACATAGGGCGGCATAATCTTGGTCATATCCAGCTGGGCCGGATAAGCGTCAAGAATACTACTTAGAGCATTCATGTCTGCCAAAGTTTCTTTGGGACAGCCATATGCTTCAAGAATTAAGTGTGGTCCGAACATTGTTTCTTCCCCCTTGTGCCGTCTGGGTGTATTCAGACGGTAAATAGAATGGGCTACCGTTTGTCCAGGGAGAAAAGAATGAGAAGCCTTGGCTTTTCCTTTATTTTTCCCTGTGGGGTACACGAAACGCTTACTTACACCAGATTCGTAACAACCTGCCTGGGAGTTGGGCGTTGTGTGATGCGAGTCAACCTCCTCATCGAAAGTATTATCGAAGGACGTATTGTACAGGAAATGTTCCGCCTGTAAACCCCTTTGGAGCAGGTGTGAACCTGGGTAACGGGACTTTTTCAAGACAGGCGAAACAAGCTACTTTCAACCAGCATAAAAAGTCTCGAAATCCAACCCGACCACTGGAATTGGGCACAAATTTAAGGAAATTCAGGAGGCTGCCTAAAATCTCCGCCCGATCTTCCCACCTGACAGGGCGCAGGCCCTATACTGAAACCCCTTTTCCTGGTAGAAAAGGCAATTAGCCCTCGCGGCCAATCGCGAGCAGCCGCCGGGAGAGCACTGGAAGAAGCAGTCGGAGAAAAAGCAGGCCCAATATGTTAATAAGAGTAGCGATGGACGACTCGGACTGGAATGAGATTTTGAAAGTGCTCGAGCAATACGAGCAGACGGCTCAGACCGAAAAGGCATTTCAGTCAACCATAAGGAAATCCAGTATCAATAAGGCGATTCAGACAATTCGCCGGGTGATGCAGGAACAGACCACCACCCTGGAAAGACAAGAATAGATTCAAAGTAAGAACAGAACCTGGGAGACTCTCAATTGATCAAGGAATTTACAGACTTTCTTCAGAAGCAAAATGCTCTCGCTCTCGCTATCGGTGTCATCATCGGCGGCGCCACCGGCAAAGTAGTAACGGCCATAGTGAACGATTTGATTATGCCTTTGATCGGTCTGGTCATGCCGGCCGGCGACTGGCGCCAGGCACAGTTCGTACTCTCGAAAAGCACCGATGCGGCTGGAGCCGTCACTGTCAATGCCATCAAATACGGTGATTTCATCGGTTCCTTCGTCGACTTTGCCATCATCGCCTTCGTGGTCTTTATAATTACCAAGGCTATCTTGCCTAAAGAAGCGCCGCCGGCTCCCACCAAAAGCTGCAATGCCTGCCTGGAGACCGTGCCGGCCGCCGCCACCAAGTGTAAAGCCTGCACTTCTCCCGTCTAAGAAGGCAAGCCAGTCGGATATTTGCGGGTCTGAATGTTCAGACCCTGACTTTGTTTACCCTTATTTTGATGCTTTCCTGGAAATTGGTTTCTATGGCTGCCGGCAGGCTGGATGTAGCATCAACCCAGAACTGCGCACCAACAAGGATGGCCTTGCTCTTCTGCCCCTGGGGGAAATGCAGCATGACAGGGTCTTCCCCTTTGTGCAAAATCAAAAGGTCTTTCAATCTATGCAGATCTGCAAAAGACTGGGTTTGAGTGAAAACCACATCGACCATGGAAGCATCGGCGATGCGCCTGATGGATGAACCCATAACCGAGGTCTGTTCTTCGTTTTTCTTGACCTTTCCTTTGATAAGGAGCAAGGACTGGGGCACAAGCACATCGGAAGAGACCTTCTCAAGGGCTTCGCTATAGAGAACAATCTCGGCTTTGCCGGTCAAATCTTCCAGGTGCACAATGCACAGAAGCTTGTTTTGCTTGGTCAGTTTCTTCTCTATGGAATTAGCCAGCCCGCCGACAATAACGGTAGTGCCGTCGGAAGCTTCCTTCATCTCTTTGATGGAATGGGTGGTGAGATAGCGCAGTCGATTGGCAACGCGCTTTAGTGGATGGCTGGTGACATAGAAGCCGAGAAGCTCGTGCTCCATGGTCTGCATTTCAGCCTCGGAGTACTCGGAAGCATCGCCGACTAAAGGTTGATCCATAGTCATGCCCTGATCTACACCCAGACTGAAGAGGCTTATTTGCCCGGTGGCCTCCTGGTTTTGTTTGCGCAGGGCGCTTTCCACCAGGGAGTCGAGGTTGGTAAGGGCCTGCTTGCGAGTCACCCCCGTAGACAAAAGGGCACCGGAACGAATCAGAGATTCAAGAGCCTTTTTATTGACCACTCGCAGGTCGAGGCGAGAGAGGAAACTCTGAATTGTTTCAAAGTCGCCGCCCTTTTCCCGCTCATTGACAATGGTCTGCACGGCACCTTCGCCCAGACCTTTGATGGCGGATAGCCCGAAGCGAATTGTATTGCCGCTGGCTGTAAAGTCGCTACCGGAGCCGTTTACATCAGGAGGCAGAATTTCAATATTCATGCTCTGACATTCGGCGATATAGCCCTGTAATTTTTCTTGATCACCGGTAACCGACGACAACAATGCCGTCATGTATTCAACGGGATAATGGGTTTTTAGATAGGCTGTTTGATATGTGAGCACACCATAGGCGGCACTATGGGATTTGTTGAAACAGTACTCGGCAAACTGCACCATCATGTCGAAGAGCTGGTCGGCAATCTCTTTGGAGACTGCATTTTTGGCGCAGCCTCCCACAAAGAGCTCCCGCTGCTTTTCCATCTCTTCGGGCTTTTTCTTACCCATAGCCCGGCGCAGCAAGTCGGCTTGCCCGAGGCTGTAGCCGCCCAGCACCTGGGCGATTTGCATAACCTGCTCTTGGTAGACTATCTGCCCGTAGGTATCTTTGAGGATGCCTTCCAGAAGCGGCGTCAGATAGGTAATCTTCATTTTGCCGTGCTTACAATCGATAAACTTATCGATCATGCCCGTATCAAGCGGACCCGGACGATAAAGAGCAATGAGAGCGGAAATGTCTTCCATGTTGGATGGACGCATATCGCGGGCCACCTGCTTCATGCCGGAAGACGTTTCAAGCTGGAAGATGCCGGCCAGGTCGCCGTTGGAAATCGTCTGATAGGTCTTCTCGTCGTCCATCGGGATGAGATCGACGTCTATTTCGATGCCTCTGGTTTTCTTGAGAATTTTGACGGCCTTATCGATCATGGTCAGGTTGCGCAGACCCAGAAAGTCCATCTTAACCAGGCCGGCATAGGCAACGTCTTCCATGTAGTACTGGCAGATGACGGTGCCGTCATTGTTTCTTTGCACCGGCACAATTTCTTCCAAGGGCACATCGGAAATGACCACACCGGCAGCGTGCATGCCAAAGGTTTTGTTGACCCCTTCCAGCTTGCGAGCAAGATCAATAACCTGCCTGGCTTCATCGGAGGTCTGATAGACCTTCTTGAACTCAGGGTGGTCTTCCACCATTTCGTCGAGGGGAGTAGGTTTGCCCCGCACTACCGGTACCATTTTGGCAAGCTTACCAGCCTCCCCAAAGGGGAACTCAAGGACCCTTGCCACATCTTTGATGACGGCCTTACTGGTCATGCGGTTGAAAGTAATGATCTGCGCCACTCTGTCTTCGCCATACTTCTCGGCGCAGTATTTGATCACCTCGCCGCGCCTCTCGATGCAGAAGTCGGTATCGATATCGGGCATGGACTTACGCTCGGGGTTCAAGAAGCGCTCAAAGAGTAAGTTGTACTTGAGAGGATCGATGTTGGTAATACCAAGAGCATAGGCAACTATGGAACCGGCGGCGGAGCCACGCCCCGGCCCTACGGGAATGCCCCTGTCGCGAGCATAATTGATGAAGTCGGAAACGATAAGAAAGTAAGAAGCGAAGTTCATGTCTTCGATTACTTTCAACTCGCGAAAGGCTCTGTCTTCAACCGGTTTATCAATGCCACCGAACTTCAGCTTGAGCCCTTCCATAACAAGATGGTGCAAAAAGCTCTCAGCCGTATGCCCCTGCGGCACTTCAAACACAGGCAGACGGGGGTCGCTGGCCAGTTTGACCGGCTCTACCTTGTCGGCAATTTCAAGGGTGCTGTATATCGACTCTTCGATGTATTCGAGATCAAGGTGATCGCGAAACAAACAAGCCATCTCGTCGCCGTTTTTGATGTATTCCCAGCCGCTGAACTTCATGCGATTGGGTTCGGTGACGTTTTTGCCCATCTGGATGCATAGCAAGCAATCATGCGCTTTGGCATCGGCCTTATTGGTAAAGTGGCTGTCGTTGGTGGCACAAAGTTTGATATTCAGTTCGCGGGCAATCGTGATGAGATGCTTATTGACGCGCCGGTCTTCCGGATAGCCGTGGTCTTGAATTTCTATGTAGTAGTTTTCTTTGAAGACGTCTTTGTACCAGGCAGCAGCATCACGTGCCTTTTCGTAATTGTCTTTGAGAAGATATTGAGAAAGCTCGGCTCCCAGGCAGCCCGAAAGAACAATCAGCCCCTCACTATGGGCGGCTAAAAGCTCTTTGTTGATACGCGGTTTGTAGTAATAGCCCTGAATGTGGGCCCGCGAATTGAGACGGACCAGGTTTTTATAGCCCTCTTTATTGCGGGCGATCATTGTCAGGTGATAGAGGGGCTGCTTGGTGGTCTTGTCGGTAAAATCACCATCAATAATGTAGGCCTCGCAGCCGATAATGGGCTTGATACCGCCCACTTCATGACATTTCTTGGTTAATTCGATGGCTCCGTACATGACGCCGTGGTCGGTGATAGCCACAGCCGGCATGTTCTGAGCCTTGGCCTTCTTGACCAGGTCTTTGATCATGGTGGCGCCATCGAGCAAGCTGTACTCGGTGTGCAAATGTAGCGGAACATATGGACGCGGACTCATGATCACCCCGAATGCCAAAAGAATGAGGACTTATTATCTGCACTAAAGAGATAATTCCCCCTGCATCTATAACTGTAATCTCTTTACTGCCAAGACTTAACCCCATCTCTTTATAGAGCTGACTAATAGAGAAGACGGCTGTTTGCCTTAGAAAGTTCAATTTTTGCCAGAAAAAAAGTGGACCCCCCCGGGGGAGCCCACCTTAATGAATTTTCGAACCGCCTCGCCTGAGGACTAGACCAGTTGCTTGGCCTGGGTGGAAACTCTGCCGCGGGTAGCGCGGCGACGAGCCACAGCGCTTCTGTGAGCCGACGTTTCGCCTTCGGGCGGGAACTCTTTGAGCATTACCTGGGTGACTTCTTCAAGTTCCAGTTTAGCTATGGCTTGTCTGAACCACATGGCCAGGCAACGTCTCTCGTCGGCAGACAGGGGTGTATCTTTCATGGTCAGCTCTCCTTATGAGGCGATTAGCGAACCAGCTACCGGCGAAGCGCATGTTCGCCACTGATTCTTACAAGACCCGCACAACATCCGCCAGAAAAACGGGCAATTCCCTTGAGCAAAACCCCAGCAGGCGGGGCATCGGGGGAAAGGCAGCACAGGCTCGTCCTTAACAGCATTCTAATTACTTCCCAAGAGGAAGCAACACTTGACAATCGAAAACCAGATAAAGAATCACTCAGCTAGCCCCAATGCCAGATTACACCCAAGTAACAATTCGCAATCGAATGACAACAAACCGATTTGACTGGGTAGCGAGCACAGGCTATGCCGACTGAGGAACCTCTGAAGGTAACCTCTACCAGTTCGCGAATTTCGCCTTCAGACACTCTACCGTAGAGTACTCGCCAAAAGTCTCCTTACCTATACCGGTTTTAAAGCATCCCACCAGCGGCAAATTGCCGAGCCCTTGCTGCCGGGACAAAGCCGCCTCATCATTAAGGTGGTTCTGAATGGCGGCCTTCGATGTGGGAGCATTGAGCACTATCTTACTGAGTTCACCGGAACCGATGAAATCGAGGAGCTGATCTTTGGTCATATCGGTGACGCTGCCTGAAACGTACAAGCCGAACTCTGATTTTCATTCATCTGGGTGCATTAGTACCTGTCGAGTAGTAAGTGTTTAGATCATTCACAAGCTTCGTCCACCATCTGGAAACATCCGTGTGATCAGGTTTCTACGGGAGCCAGACAATTCCATTCTCCCCAGTTGGTACAGGCGCTCCACCAAGCTTGAGAGGCTGCGTGTGATGCCCTTGGAGACCCTTGATCGCTTCAATCAGACCGTCTGCCTTTAGCGTTCTCCTGAAATCATCCCAGGTCTTTCTCAATGCATCAACAGAAAAGTTTTCCATAACTCTCAAAGGACATTCCGGTAGTTTATCGACTGATCGAGAGACAATACTGCATTAGCCAAATCAGCATTGGGAGACTCGTCGTCACACACTCGAATTGCACCTGAACAAACAGCCCCGCGCACTCTACTACCGCAAAGTTCGACTTCACTCTGGTCGTCAAAGTGCGTGACGATGCACAACTCTTCATGGATTCCACGCCGCCCCTGCAGAGAAACAGAATAACGCGAGCGCCCGGCAGTCGAAGGTTCACAGAACCGCAATGATACAAGTTCAAAGGGCTCTACTGAACCAGCCGCTTTCAAGTATTTTTCTCTTGCTCGATCAAAGTATAAGACTCCCTGAACAAGAAAATGAGCAGCGGCATCGTCAGAGGTCAACAGCAAATACTCATTCTCAAAGGATTCTAGTCCTCTAGGCGATTCGCCCATTCGAAAAACGAACTCCTCGGGACCATCCTGCGCGGCAAATCGAACAAGAGTGGAATTCCTGTCAATAGAACAAATCTCTATAGGGTGCAATTTTCTCACTTATTCTACTCTCTATAAACAGAATACCCATTCCAATACCGCAAAAAATCAGGAATAGTAAGTTCATATCGACCGCCACAGCGAGCATCCGGATCACGAATCATTTTGTCGAATGCTATGTAGACACCAATAGCATTAGTTGCGAATACGAAAAGACCGGACTCTGCGGGAACAGATGAGCTTATTATTGGCAAACTGCTAGCAGAAAGACAAAAAAATACCAAGTAGTGCGGATAAACAAGTATAGCTCCATCTCCGCCGTCAGTAATCCTCAAAAATTCAATAAGTTCCGCTGGAATGCTGTTGAAGGTAACTCTTGGCTTGTCTAAGCTCTAAGACGTTTCCAAAAATGCAGGGTTATACTTAGTACTCCAAGCCTGAGCAATAAACTGCACAACATAAAGCTCAAGCAGACGACTATTAGAGAGCCAAATTGGCAGCTGGAGAAAATGACACCAAGACCAACAAATCAAATAGTGAGGACGCCGCTTGCCTTCGCAGTACCGGCTGCAATTGCGGGAATTGTTGCAGGCCAGTGGTGGTTTGATTTGGGCTTGCGAGATTCAAACCGTTGGTCCCATTTGAGCGGCGAAATAAGCGGCGAAATAAGCGCCAAAGAGATGGCTGACCTGCGTTCATCAGCCATTCTTATTGGTTCAATTGCCGGAATAGCTGTCGGTGGAGCCAGCTCGGTGATTGTCTTTCTATCTACTCGCCGCCGACCTTCTTAAACCATCTCAAAATATTTGCTACGTGCTCAGACCTGTCTAGGATAGCCTTAGTCGGAACGAGTGTGAATAGGCCAATCCCAGAGACTAATATCTCCAAACTCCCAGTTTCCAGAGTTTAAGGCCGGGTAAACCACCTTCTGAGCACCTGTCAAATTACCAGCTTTGGGAATAGGTCTATCAAGTACACCGTTGAGAGTAGTCTTGACTTCGATTGAGACCCACTGCCCTTTGCTTCGAAGAAGGATGTCCGCGAAAGCTTCTCGACCAGTACCACGAATCTTAATGCCGATTTCTCGGTAAAGTGTTCCAACATCGATTTGTCCAGTTTCTTTTGCTGGAGGAACTGTTCCTTTAGCCAAGGTCAATCACCTATAACACGGCCACCATAAAATATTCCCTCTTCTAAAGAATGCGTACCTTGGTTTCATTTTTTGAAGCCAAGTTGTGATGCTTTCAATTTGTCTTGCAATGCCAAATCATTCTTCCCCAAAGCTCTATAAGTTTCAGCGCGCATACTAAACGCTCCACCATCCTTCGGATTGAGCTCAATTGCCTTTGAAAGATGCTTCAAAGATTCGCTAAGCATGCCTAAGTTCTGCTCAGCTCCAGCCAAAAGAACTAATGCTTCGAAATCGTCATCCTTTAATCTCAGAGCACTCTGTGCTGATTGGTTCGCTGCTTTGTAGTCGTGCAACAGAAGCGCTGTTTGCCCCTGTCTTAGATACAAACCATATGTCGGAGTTCCACAATTCAGTGCTTTTGTGTAATCTGCACAGGCTTCCTTGTAGCGCTTGAGCTCACCGTAAGTGTTTCCTCTAATTTCAAAATAAGCTTGACGATTCGGATTCAGAGAAATTGCTGTTGTTAGATCTGCCAGAGCTTTTTCATAATCCCCAATCCGCTTGTATCCCTGCCCCCGAGCACCATACATAGCGTCGTTTTTTGGATCTTTCCTAATCGCACTGCTCAGCAGATCGATCTTCTTCTGAATCGCTGCCACATCGATGTTCGCGGCGGCTTCAGTGGGCTGCCTTGAAGCGCCGTTGGATTTAGGTGACGGTTTCGAGTCCTGAGCGACAACTGCAATCGCCAGAGTTAGCGAGAGCGTGACTGCAAAAGCGAGTGCCTTCATCGACACCTCCGGAATTTATCGGTAACACCCACCAAAAACACTGCCCCAGTCTAACATCGTTCTCTTTATCTGCTGACTCTGCTTGCGATTTTGGTGTTCCTGGGTGACTCATCAAAATTTTGATCAACATTAGTGACGAGTCCGCCGCTCTGCAAAACTGGGGTCGTTGCGATACCTGGTTCCCTAATCACGGCTGGAATCCCAGTTTACGAGCGCGATCTTCATCAATCTCGGCAAGATCTCTCTTTCCGAGTAATTTATAGGTATCTGCCCGGATCAAGAAAACGCCTCCATCGTTCGGATTCAGTTCCAGTGCTCTCGTCAAGCTTGCTAATGATTCCTCCAATTTTCCGAGTTTTTGCTCAGCAGATCCCAGCAAAACTAAGGTTTCAAAATCATTACTTTTGAGCGCATCCGCTACTTTAGCGGATGCTAGTGCTGTTTTGAAATCGCTTTGTAAGATTGCGGCTTGCCCTTGTTTCAAAACTAGGTTGTGAGTCTTGGGACCAACTTCAATTGCTTTCGAGTAGTCCAAAAATGCTTCGCGATAGCGCTTTTGTTTACCGTAAACCCATGCTCTAAGTTGAAAATACGCTTGTCTTTTAGGATTCAACTCTATGGCGCGGCTAAGGTCAGTAATTGACAGATCAAGTTTGCCTAGACGTCGATAGCCGTCGCCTCGCGCACCATAAAATAGGTCATTCTTCGGCTCTCGCTTTATCGCTTCAGTAAATTCATCAATCTTCTTCTGTATCGCCGCCACGTCAATGTTCGCGGCAGCTTCAGCAGGCTGCTTCGATGTACCGTTCGATTTAGGTGACGGTTTCGAGTCCTGTGCGATAGCTGCGATCGCATATGTTAGCGAAAGCGCGGCTGCAAAAGCGATTGCCTTCATCGACACCTCCGGAATTTACCGGTAAAACCCAGCAAGAACGCCGACACAGTCTAACATCTTTCACCGATTCTGCTGACTCCATATGGAGAACTCTCGTTATCGTCTGATAAGATTCCCCTGCGGGCTCGCCATCAGTGTTCCTCCTGTTTTGAGCTATACCCATGAAGGACTTCGTAAAGCTCGTCATAACTGAAGACCTGGAGGCTATCACTGTCTTTCCCGACAGTAATCCAAAGTTTATGCAAGAGGATTTGCCGACATCTTTGTGGAAACAACCACAAACCTGTCACTAAACCTCAGGGAAAACCCTGCTTGACATCCATCGGTACGACAGTAGAATTGAGCCAGCATACTATGAAAATTTGCCACTTTAGCCTTAGCACTTCGGCACACCCGGGGTATTTTCTTCATGATCAAACGTTCTCGGCTCAGGCCGGTGTCGGAGCGAATCAGTCTGAAAGAAGCAGACTCAGTAACGGGTCTAAGCCTGGGGCCCAAGAGCACAGACAGGCAAGATGACCAGCCAATTGGCAACGCAGAAGCGGAAGTAGATTACAGGCAATCATTGCCGTCCACCACTCTAACAGCACCTGACCAGGCTTCGCAGGCAGCAGTCGCTCTGCCGGAGCTAGAAAACTCAGAGTCCTCAGAGTCTGAGCCGCAGTCCCAAGAACCCGCCTTCGCAGAACTATCACCAGGACAAAAAGCGATTCTCGAAAAGCTCTGCCGGTGGTTTTCCGACGACAAAAACGAGTTGCTTGTCTGCGCTCTGTACATTGCCATGACAGCCCTGACTCTGCAATTGATTGAGCTGCACCGACTGCTCTTCCTTCTTTTCCTCTTCGGTTGTACCGGCTCGCTAGCCTATCTTTCGCAGAAGCGACAGGAAACTTTCGTCAAATTGAGCCAGGCACTGGCTACCATCTGGAAGGCCAGAGTGGAAAACAACAAACGTCTGCATTTGAAGGCGGCTCTAATCCTGATAGGAGGCTATGTCCTTAAAGAGCTCGTACCTGTCATGGGAATTTTCGTCGTCAAAGACAACCTCTCCATGCATACTTTCTTTTCCAGCCTGGCCCTGCGCAGTGTTTCGGTACTGAGCGTAGCTCTAGTGAGCGGCTTGGCACTCTCCTGGCTCACCAAACGGCAATCGCGGAAACTGCGCGCCGGCGTCATTTACAACCTGGTACTAATAACCGCTCTGGCACTCACCGTGGTTTTCGTGGGTGCCCCGGCCCTGGGCATGCATGAAGGACTGGCCGACTACACTTACAATTGGCTGCTCTGCAGCCTGGATGATGCCTATCTCAACCACAGTCTTCCCAAAAGTTCGAACTTCTTTAGACCCCATTTCAATTTGCAGGAAAGCCCTTATTTCACTCTTGCTCAGTTCAGCACCCTTTTTACGATCGTATTCTACCTGTGCATCTCAAGACCAGTGGCAGCCCTTGCCCAAACCATCGCCCACTGGGTGACACGGGGCGCCGGTAAGGCTGACGGTTTTCTCTACTCCATCACCCAATGCCTGGGAACACAAAAACAAAGCCTGATTGTAAGAGCAGCCCATCCTGCTATCAAGCATGTTATGCAAACCCTGACCATGCTGGCCCTCAGCTACGGCATTCTTTACTGGCTGGTAGCCTACTGCCCGGGAGACCTTGGTCTGGCCATCAGAAACTGGCTTTCCTTCAGCTTTGCCGAAGCCCGAATCACAACGCAGTCTGATGTCTTCGCCGGTCGACCGGAGCTCTTACATTTTATCGCCGGCACGATCGCGCTCTGGTGCGCGGCACCACTTGCCGTCATGCTACTTCCCTTTACTCCCACAGCTCGTCCGCAATTACTGGAACTATTTTCCTGGGGCTTCAGCTACCAGACCTTACTGTCCAGACTGCCAATGCATTTTGCCCAGCCCATGCACTTCTTCGAAGATATCAGGGAGGTATCCTTGAGCGGTCAGTCGCCAAAGATCGGCTCAAACGGGAAACCACTCGCGAAGGACCGAAGGAAACTGACACTGAAACTACAGGACGGCAGCAAGCTTTGCTTCAGGCTTCATCAGATAAGCCACGGCGATCAAAGTCTTCTCCTTACGGCACTGGATGAACAGTCGCCGCTCTGCACCTTTAGTAACTCCGTGCTGGAGCATCAGAAACTACTTGCCCAAACCATTCAAGCAAGCAACTCTAAACAGGCCAACGACGCACCAAAGTCCGCCAGGAGACAAACCGCCCTCTCCGCCAAAAGGAACTACACATCTACAACCTTTCAGCCGCTTGCAGCCGGTAGCTCTATTGAAGGAGGCAATATTCGCATCATCCGGCAACTCTCCTCAAAGCCACTCTCTGCCGTTTACCTGGTGCGAGCCGAGGGAAAACTAGCTATTCTCAAGCAATTTGCCCTGCCTGCACAGTCGGAAAGGGTGAAAGATCTGCTGAACGGCTTCGAGAGAGAATGCCGCATTCTCGAAACCCTGCAAGACAAAAATATCAGCAAAGTACTGAAGACCTTCTCACGCGACCATTCGCACTTTTTACTCTTAGACTACATTCCGGGCACGGATTTACTGACTCTGGCCGCTCAAAGAGAGCCCTTCGGCGAAATAGAAATTCGGCGCCTGGCGAGAGAAATAGCCGTTCTCATGCTGAAACTGCACCAGCACGAACCCCAAATATTGCACCGCGATCTGACACCGGACAACCTGGTCATAACCAATAACGGCAACCTGGCCCTCATTGATTTTGGTTCGGCCCATCAGTTCGTCGAGGGCATTACCGGTACTCTCGTGGGCAAACAGGCTTATATAGCGCCGGAACAACTGAGGGGCAAAGCAACCATTCAAAGCGACATCTACAGTTTCGGATGCTGCCTCTATTTTCTTGCCACCGGTAAAGAGCCCCAGGCACTGAAAGAATGCGATGCCATTGCAAGTGGTGCATCTATAACAAACTCCCTAAACGAACTAATTAGATGCTGCACAAGTTTTGAGGCAAGCGAACGACCGGAGAACTTCCAAGAGGTTCTAACGAGACTGGGGCTGGAAAACAGCCGGGAAGGTAAGCAATGAATATTGTGTGTTGGGTCAATGCAGAAAGCCATCTGCCCATGCAAGAACTGAGTGGACTTCCGCAGAAGGTTCTTGAACTGAGGGCCGGACTTACTCATCTAAGCAAAGTCGACAAACTTGGTGCTGAACTGAGCATCTTTCTAAACACAGCCTACTATGTTCTTTGCCTTCTCTACTTCCACTCCTTCAGACGGGTCTACCGAAACGGTCTTGATGGAGTGGAGTGGAGCGGTCTCAAGAACCTGGAAAACGATAAAGAGCAGTATCTCAGAAAGACTTTCGAAGCCCAGGAACCAGGGTTCGGCAAGAGCTTCCTGCTCAATTCAGCCCCTGTAGCAGGGCTCCTTCTGGTCACTCTCGTCTCTCTCAAAGCTGGTCTGGTCATCGTTCTCACCATTTTTATAGCATGGTCACTGTACGGTCTCTTCAGAGCTATTGCACCGGCGGCCCTGCGCAAACGCATAGACGAAAGCAAGCTGGCCGGGTATGCCCATACGCCGCTTGCAGAAAGCACTAGCACCGCTCTCAAGCACCTGCGTCCTTTCTTCAATATTGGCATTTTTCTCTCAGTCTATGGGGGCGTGGTCATGATGCTCTTTCACTGGCTGGCTCGCCTCACCGGCTTGCACGAAAGACTGCAAAACTACAGGGAAGAAAAACCAGGCAGCCTGGTGCTGGCACAAAATCTACCGGACATTGCTGAAAGAGAAGAGAACTTCTTCGACTCACCGGTCTTCGGACTGACCATTCTCACCGTCCTGATGAGCGGCATTCCCAGCTACCTGACTTATCTGCTCTACTTAAAGAGCGGCGTAGACGCCTTTTTCGGCTATCCGTCTCTTGACCCTCAGTTCAAGGAGATAATGTTTATTCTGCTTTATTTCGGTACGGTTGGCTGTGCCCTCAGTGTGCTTTTTTTCAAAGGCTGGTTTACATTTCCCCTCAATTTTCTAAGCAGCGAATACGACGTTGTGCTGAACGACAAAAAGATCAGTAAGGAACCAGCCAAAGGCTGGTTTGGCGACCTGATGTGTTGGGGGTTTGATCCGGTTTACTTCACAAGAGACCTGAATTGGCAAGATATCACCAAGATCGACTATGGACCCGGCGTCAGCTTCAGACTCTATCCCCTGCCCACAACGCATCTGAGCGCTCATAGTAACCTTTACAAATTGCTCAATAAACTGGCGGCGCTCTGCGACTCTTTCGGCGCCGTCAGAGTGAAAGACCATACTTTGACAATAACCTCCCTCAGAGGGCCGACACTTTCAATCAGACTTTTCGAGCTAACTGAAAATCAGAAAGTAGAGCTTTTTAAATTTGTATGCAAGCACGCTCCCCACGCTGAAATCACCGCTCGGGCACAGGAAGCCATGGTAGGTTCCAACTTGCTGAAAGACCCGCGGCACACCGAACTCTGGTTCGACATGCTGACCGAATACACCAGAGTTGTGCAGGCGGGCGGGAGCGAGTCTACTGAGAGTGCCGCGTCTATCGGTACGGGCAGCACCCTCAAGGGCAATTCACTAACGGTAGAGCGCCTTCTTGGCGGCGGCGGACAGGCCACTGTCTACCTGGCCAGAAATGAAAGCGGTGAAAAGGTGGTGCTGAAAGAATTCGTCTTGACTGCCGGCGAAGGCGTAGAGGCCCTGGTTGAATCGGCGGCGGATTTCGAAGCGGAGAGTACGATTTTGAGCAGGCTCGACCACGAGCAAATCGTCAAACTAAAAGACTTATTTATAGAAAACAACCGCGCCTATCTGGTCATCGAATACATTCAGGGGCGAAGCTTGCGCAGTCTGGTCGGAGAAGATGGCGCCTTGCCGGAAGATAAAGTAAGGGAGCTAGCCCTGCAAATGTGCGACATTCTCACCTACATGGAAGCACAGACACCGCCTGTAGTGCACCGCGACTTCACCCCGGACAATCTGATTTTGCAAAATGACGGCCGCATCAAGCTCATAGATTTCAGTATTTCGCAACTTTTCCAAGCCGCTACCACGGCAGAATGCGCCGGCAAGCATGCTTATACACCGCCGGAGCAGTACCGCGGTCAGGCCTCACCCCAGTCGGACATTTACGCCATGGGAGCCAGCCTCTTCTTCCTATTGACGGGACAAGACCCGGAACCCATAAGCAGTTCCCATCCAGCCGCCCTTAATGCCGCCATTTCCAGTGGACTCGACGCCGTTGTGGCAAAAGCGACGGCCATTAATCTCAGCGACCGCTACGAAAGTGCCGCTTGGCTGAAGATGGATGTAGAATACAGAAGTGAAGAGCAAGAAAATCGAGCTGAAACCCCTTGTACTTAGCGTCCTCCTCATAATCTCAGCTGCCGGTGCAGCCGAGGCCAGGGATGACGTTATGTCCGACTTCGACAAAATTATGGATAGGGGGCGCGGGAATTCCGAGAACGACCCCTGCCAGCGTGCTCTCAATTCAAAGCATTTCGACAACTGGCTGAAAGCCTATGCCGAAGGCAAAGACAGCGATGCCGACCGGGAATGGGTGGAAGTCCTCAAGTGCGCCAGAGGCACCAACGAACTTAAGTGCCTGGTTTCCGGCGTCTCCATTCGGCTGCATTTCCTGGACGATACCGCCACCGAGCAAGTAGAAAAGCGCAGTGGACTGGCTGCCGCGCACCAGAGCTTGTTACATTCAACGGAAGCTCATCTGGGCAAAGATAGTCTCGCTTTAGCCAGCATGCTGGGCTACCTGGCGGAAGAGTTTTACGACTCCAGAGAATGGGCCAGGTCAGCCGAATACTCACGGCGAGCCTTGCTCATACAAGAGAAAGCCTGGGGCAAAAACAGCCCGAAACTGGCCTATCGCATGCTTGAACTGGCCAAGGCGCAAGTGATGCTCAAGCAATACAAAGAAGCCAGAACAAATGCCCTGCGAGCACTGCCCCTGGTTAAAGCGTCAAATTCCAAACGCCTGGTGGAGCGGGCTAAAGCAGTAATAAACAGTGCCAGCCCGCCCTTCGGCAAAAGCCCTCGAAAAGTACCTATATAAAAGCAATTAATCGGCTCGGCGATTGGACTGCCAGAGCAACGGGTAAGACCCTTTGGAGATTCCAGCCGAGGACCAGTTGCGAAGATGAAGAATCTACTTTTCACGGCGTCCCTGCTTTTGCTTGCCCTGGGCGGCAATGACAGTCTGCTCCAGGCGAACATCCCGTCTTTGCTGCCGACCGCCCGGGCCGCCGAGCAAGAAGAGAGCAGTCTCGAAAAAAAAGGCGACAGGCAGCCCCTATTCATCTGGAAATGCAAGAAAGAAGACCAGACGGTCTATCTTCTGGGCACCATACATGTGGCCAAAGCAAATTTCTATCCACTGCCGGCGGAGATGGAAAATGCCCTCAATGAGAGCCGCATTCTCTTTGTAGAGGCCGATGTATTGCAGGCAGATCCAAATAAAACTATGGACATCATGAAAAAGCGCGGGATCTGCCAACCGCCTGCCACCTTGACTCAATCACTATCGCCTGAAACGGTAGAGATCTTCAAACAATACCTTGACTGGGCCGGAGAAAACCTCAGCGCTTACCAGCCCTACAAACCATGGGTGGTATCACAGCTTGTGGCCAATGCCGCCCTGCGCAAAGCCGGATACAAACCAGAGCTTGGCATAGACAGACACTTGCTCAATGAGGCACACGCAGTCGGCAAAAAGATCATTCCTCTGGAATCTATCGACATGCAATTGAGCCTCATGGACAGCTTCGATGCCTCCACACAAGAGAAGTTGTTGCTGGGAACGCTCATCACGAACAAAGATACCCGAGCCAATCTGGAGACCCTTGAGAAGAACTGGAAAGAGGGCAAAGTCGATGAATTAACTAGTGACAAAGACAAAACAGGCAGTTCGGAGGATCTGGAGAAAGTAAGAGTGGCCATGCTGGATAAGCGAAACCAGACCATGGTGGAAAATATTCTCAAGAACCTGCCGCCTAAAGACAGCGCAATGGTGGCTGTGGGGGCGGCGCACCTGGGCGGTCAAGCCGGTCTTCTGGCTAAATTGAAAGAACATGGTTTTGAAGTTGAACAGATCACTGCCGCCCTGAAAAAACCAACAACCGCCATAAGTTTCGGCGGCAGCGCCCTGAAGCGCCTCTACTTTTCAGAAGGGCTCTTCCGCATTATGCTGCCCGGCGACCCGGAAGTAAAATATGAAGACATGAACGGCATTCGCATGGTTGACTACGGCTACAACCACTTCAACGGTGCCATGACAGTATCGTATCTAATAATGCCCAGGGCTATTCCCCAGATAGATAAACAAAAGCAGTTCATGCAACTTATTGCAAACGCCGTCACCGCCAAACTGAAGGGCACGGGCGGCAGCCTGCAGCCGCTATCGAACGCGCCTGTGACTATGCTGTACAGTTGCAAACTACCCGGCAAAGACAAACTCACCGGCAAAGAGATCTATTTAAGAGAGAAAATGCTCTTGAGCGGGAGACGCCTCTACCTTGTGGGCGGGCAGGGCACCACGGATTTTCTAACATCGAAGTTGTACGGGCAGTTTGAAGGTTCACTCGAGGTCATTCCAGAGCAAGGTTATGCCACGGCTGCCAGCTTCGGTCAGCCGGGTTCGACCGGCTTTGGTAGCAGCCATACAGCCGCCAACCGATCAGCCTCTAGCTTCAATCACGCTGACTTTGACAAAACCCGCAAAGAAATGCAACAGCGATCGGATGAGTTCAGGCGGAAAGTACAAAAGGATCTGGAAAAGTCTAGAGCAGACTTTCAATTCGGAAGAACTCGCTAGCCCAACCAACCAACTTAACCCTCTAGAGACTTCAATACAAAAACGGAATTATCTTAAAGCGCGGCTCGATTACTTCAAGAGGAGCCAGCTTCTCTCTGTCGTCTTCCACAAGTTCTATCAAAGTGCCATCGGCAGCCGGTGCCTCCAACTCAAAGGCTCGCTCCAAACTATTTCGCTCGGCATTATCTATGCGCCAGGCCATTACTATTAGCACCCCGGGCAGTGCCAATAGCGGAAACCAACACATCTGCACCAGCGGAAAGAAAGCCATGGACATTAAGAGACCCAGGTATACGGGATAGGAAACCACTGAAGCAAGACCGGAATTGCGTCCTTTTAGAATCAAAAGCAGGGAGAAGGTGAGCGGCACGATGGCTGCATAGCTCAGCCAGTAGTACTGATCGGGAAGCATGGCCAGCTTCAATCTGCGGCACAGAAGCGAACTCATGAGAAAGAGACTGAGATAGAGGTACAGCCCTAAAGCCTTCAGTATGAGATCTTTCGTGAGAGGCACAGCCACAAAGCTCCGACGCAGGGCAAGCCCCTTCAGCATGAAGGTGAAAGCGATGAGCACATAGGCAGCAAAATCGGCGTTGATTAAAAACCCGGCTTTCATGGGTCTGGCAATCGCCACCACCGGCGCTACCAGCCCCACAACCAGTAAAAGCACCAGCAGAGCCAGATAAAATGCCGTATTCGGTATGCGAAGCATCATGGTCATGACCTTCTTGCAAGCGCTACTTGCGGGCACCGGCTCCCAGAATTTTGAGAGTAAAGCGCAAAAGCTCTTCGGCAGTGTCCCGTGCTACCTGTTCGCTTTCTGCTTGTTTGAGGGCACTGTGAATTTCGGTGGGTGTATATCCGTAATGGGAGAGAATCTCGGTGACTTCCTCTACTACCGCCCGAGCGGTTCGGGCTCCGGTAGGGCTTTCGCTGCGGTTAGCAGTGCGGGTACCGGCGAAATCTTCTATTTTGCTCTTCAATTCTAGAATGATACGCTGCGCTACCTTGGCACCTACACCCGGAGCCTGCGAAATCATCTTCTGGTTTTCAGTCAAGACAGCCTCTACCAGGGTATCCACCCCCAGGGTACCTACGAGAGCCAGGGCCAGGCGCGGGCCTATGCCGGTAACCGACTGCAAGAGCATAAAGAGTTGCCGCTCTTCCTGCTGCCCAAAACCAAAGAGGGTCCATTCGCTCTCGCGTATGGCCAGTGAAACATGGACGGTTACATCGTCGCCGGGCTGACCTACGGACATCAGGGTGGAATGGGCCACACTCAGCTCAAAGCCGACCCCGCCCACATCAAGCACCAGGCGATCCACGGGACCCCCGCTCATTTCTTTAGCTACGATTACACCTTTAAGGAAGGCTAACACTATTGACCCCAGGTACTGTCTCTACAAGAATAGATTCTACAAGAATGGATTTTAGCAGCTTGTCCGCGGCAGGCACGCTCGGGAGTCCCGGCCGGTCAAGAAAAGAAGAGGGCAGGTACAAAACCTGCCCTCCGCTCGTTAAAACGTCTTTCGACTATATCGGGGCGAGAGGATTTGAACCTCCGGCCTTCCGCACCCGAAACGGACACGCTACCAAGCTGCGCTACGCCCCGATGGGGTTAATTTTAACAGAGCCTGGCTCTCTTTGAAAGCTCGGGTTACAGAAGGTTATAGAACTAAAAGTTACTCGGCCATGAGGGTCATGTTGCCGCCGCTGTTGTGGGCGTGGTTGACCGCAGCCCGGGCGTGGGACATGAGCACGGAGCCGTCGTCGTCCATATGCTTGGCATACTGGCAGATGCCTACGGAAGCCGTCAGGGTCTTGGATTCGGACCCGACCGCAAAGACCGACTCGGAAACCGACGTGCGCAGGCGCTCGGCAACTTCTATAGCCCCTTCCCTGGAGGTACAGGTGAGGACCACGGTAAATTCAGCCGTGCCGGTGCGGACAACGATATCGGATTCGCGCATTTGCTTGGCAACCAGCTGTGCCATCTGGGAAACAATGGCATCAAAGGATTGAGCGCCCACGCTTTTAGCAACCTCATTGTGGTGGTCAAGCTCCACAACCACAATAGACATGGGCACGCTGTAGCGCTTGGCCTGCCTGATGCCGATCTGCATAAATTCGTCGAGATAACGGCTGGTCTTGAGGGAGGTAAGGGCATCCGTAAGGCTGAGTTCCTTCAGCTGCTGTTCCTTGCGGCGAAGCTCATCGCGCAGATGCTTCTCTTTCAGCACGCTCTTCACTCTGGAGAGCAATTCATTGGGCTCTACAGGCTTAAAGATGATGTCCTCATTGCTGGCATCGTCGCCGGAGAAAGAGGGCAGCGCCTTGTCACGAGCGGCCAGGAAAATTATGGGAATGCCAGCAGTCTTCTCTTCTGAACGCAGCCGGTTATAGACTTCCATTCCACCCATGAGCGGCATGTGCAAATCAAGCACGATGCAATCCGGGGTGCGTACCTTGCAGGCGGCGATGGCTTTGAAGCCATCATTGGCGGAGTTTACCGAATAACCGGCTTTCTTCAAAACCTCGCCTAATAGCGTGGTGTTAGCCGTTTCGTCGTCAACAACAAGAATAGTGCTTGTGGGCTTCACTTGACCTGGGCGCTCATCAATACTAAGAAATCCAATAAGCTAATGATGATAGCCTGTTTGGATATTTTGAACAACAAGGGAGCTTTCTTTACAACAAAGAACAAAGTAGCAATTCACCCCATAGCTTGACAAGATCGCCTTTCTGGACGACAGCGCGAGATACGCAAAGGACTCTCTTAAGTATGGTGTAATTGTTAGCCGTGAAGAAGAAGATTCGCCGCTCTAAAACTCGCAGATTGCTGGAGGAAGCCCGTGCTTAGTCTTTGGAAGATGAGCCTGCCCCTGCTCTGGGCACTGGCACTGGTGTTCTCAACAGGAACAAAAGCATGGTCACTCTCTCCCTCCGAGGTCACGGCCAACGCACCGGCGCCGGAGGTTCTCACCGCCCTGCCCAGGGCCAAGGTGGGAGCGCCTTATATCGACGGGCTGAAACAGGCAGCAAACTTCAAAGACTATCGGGTGGAATGCCAGCTCTTTACCACCAGCGGCAATGCCTGGAAGAGTTTCGGTTCGGCTGATCTCAGCTACAAGCAGACCGATCTTTTGCGTGCGGAGATCAAATCGTCCGATTACCGCAACGGTTCGGTAGTGGTCAAACAAGCCGACGGCACCGTGCGCGGCCGGGGCGGCGGTCTGTTGAGAGCACTGACTATGAATCTGGAACCCAATGCCAGATCAATTCGCCTGCCCACAGGATACAGCCTCGCTTCCAGCGACTTTCTTTCCCTCTTGAGTGCCGTGCGCAATTCCATCACCCGCGGTGCCTCAGCCAGCGCCACCAATTCCAGCGTCAATTTGAAACTATTCAGCCAACCAGTGCTGGTACTTTTGATAGAAAACGGCGCCACAAAAGAAGTTTCCGAGGCCGTTTTTCTGCACCATTCCACACGGGTGCCGGTGGGCTGGGGAACATACAAAGACGGAAGACCTTCCGCCCTGGTCTTCTTCCAGGGGCTGACAGAAAATCAGGGTCTCTCCGAAGACCTCTTTCACCTTTAGTTTGAGGAGTTACCAATGAACAACGGTTCAACCGAAAGAAGTAAGACTCTCTTTGCCCTGACCGCGGCGGCTCTGTTCCTGGTTATGGCCCCCCTGAAGGCCGGCGCCGACGAAACAGGAAAAGACGATAAACCGGCAGATGACGGCACCGCCAAAGCCTCAAAACTATCCAAGTCTCCCCGGGCCGGCACTAGATATTCACCTTCTGAATTTCTTTCCGACCTGCGCGATACACGGTTGACTCTCGGACAAATAAAACAGCAGGCTGTCAATCTGTTTCTGGAAGCCACGCGCCCGGAAGTCAGCCTGGACGCTCGTTTGATTGAGCACTCGCCCCTGGCAATCACGCCTTCCATGTACATTTCAGCAAAGAAGTACCAGGAGCCACGCAAAGAATGGCTGGTTTTCTATATAAACACGTTGGAGCCAATCCTGCAGCTTCTCAATGAAGACTTGAAAGACGCCGAGGAGAATGGTCTGAGATTACCGGACGGACTGGACAAAAAAATCACTCCCCTCTGGAAACCATGGAAGCAAGAGGTGCTAGGCATTGATAAAGCCATGGACGACTTGCAGGAGCAAATTGGACAGGCAAACAATAACGCCGCCCTGGCCAAAACAGCTCTCACCATCTTCAATCAAGTCAGCAAACTGGAAAAGATCCGCTACCAGGCAGCCCAGATATGTTTTTCGGAGATAGCCCGCTCCAAATCCGTGGGCAAGGCGCCTTAACTTACATAAAGTTGGGAGTATGCAAGGCTGAAACTTCTGCTGCCTGCTCGGGACTGAAGCCAATGCTGACGAGGCGTTTGCGCCTGTTTTCGTCCATCAGCTTGAGGAGACCGTTGACCCTACCGGTGCCCACTTTCAATTGCGCCGGTTCGATGCCGCCGCCGGCCAGAATAGCAAGAGAGCGGGTGACCAGTTCATTGATGGAAGTAACGTCGCGCAGAACGAGGGAACGCTCGAAAACAGCGCGCATGAGCATATTCACCGCCCCCGCATCTTCGGACAGTAGATAACGAATATGTGCCATACCGAAGTGCACATGCCTTATTTCATCAATGCGAGCCCGCCTTACAATATCGGCAGTGACCGGATCCGGCGCCACCTCCTCGATAAATCTGAGCAAATCAACAAAGGTGCCTTCCCCCAGTACGCTCAAGAGGAAGGAAGCGCAACTAAAGTCGCTCTGCTCAAATAGACATTTGAGTGAATGTTCAGTGGATGCGGTGCATACCTGCAGCCCACCGCCATTAGCCAGGGCGCGCTTGGTGAATACTTCTATGTGCCGGGCTTCATCCATGAGCTGCGTGGTTAAGAAAAGCACTACTTCCATATACTGAGGATTGATGCGGGAAATGAATTTACCCGGCACGTAGAGTGCCGAATATTCATTTTCCACAAGAAAGGTCATGATCTGGCAAACGGCTTGCTCCAGGAGGGGAGGAAGTGGCGGCAAACTGCTCCAGTCAATGTCGCGAACGCCGTCCCATTGATTGGCCACGGCCTGATCATAAAGGTCGGCTACCTCCGCCGCCCAGACCTGCCGCTTATCATTCAAAGTAAAGGAAAAGGCGGGGCTATGCACTTCCAGAGCGGCGCCACGAGGGGCAAAACCGCGCTGGGGGGAAGCCTGCAAGGGTACGGTACAAAGACCAGCCAGAGCCCCGGTGCTTGCTCTTACCGGCTCTCCTGCCGGCCCTTGAGGCGATGAACCGTTCTGAAAAAGACGTTTGCCCCACTGCGTTTCCCCGTCCAAGAGAAGTTTGCGGGCGGAGCCCTTCTCAATTTCATACTCGACAAAGTCAGTGCCTTGGCTGAAAGCCAGGGTGTGCCCGGAAAGCCTTGACCAGGTGCGCACATCGGCAATTCCGTCTCGGTCGCAAGAGCGCAGCCGCACTTTCTCACCACAGCCAACTTCGGATAGGGCAAGTTCAAGTATGACCAGCAAACCATTGGTTAGATTTAGATCGCCACAGTCCCAGATCCGCTCAGAGTTTTGAGAGGAAGAGGAAGAAGCAAGCGCTCCCTTAGCTTCTTCCTGCGACACTTAAGACCGTCTCCTCTTTCAGATAACCGGTGGCTTCCACGGCTTCGAAAATCATTTTGTAACCGGAGCGTTCGCCCTCCACCCAGCGTTTCAAACCTTCCATTTCAAGGATCGGTCGGTGGCTGGGATTGTTGTAGTCCATGAGCAAGAGAGTTTTTACGAAGTCAGCGGCAAGAGGGCCGTCTATATCGGGCAAGGCCGTGAAATTGCAATGTGAATAGGGCTTGGAGGTATAAACGGCCTTCAGCCCCGTAGCATTACCGGCGGTGGCATGCTGCAACCAGGTGGTTTCACTGACGGCACCGGCGTCCACCGCGCCGTCAAGCAAGGCCGTCATAACCTCATTCTCACTGCGCCCCGTGTCACCGTGCTTGCCCACATCACTGTTGAAGCGCACGGCCTCATAATCGGTCCCCGGGATGAGCCCCTCCTGGCGCAAACAATACTCAGGCACAATGGCAGCCTGCGCTGAATCGCGGCTGCCCAGGGCCATGCGCTTGCCTTTGATATGCGACAAGGCAGTGATTCCACTCTCTTCCCTAACGACAATCTTAGAGGTGAATTCCAGGTCGGTGTCGCGCATCGCCAATACCTTAGACTGCCCATTCAAACGCCGGTCAGTCTTTACAAAGGCCAGGTTGGTATTCCAGGCCACATCGATAAAGCGCGAGAAGAGCGCTTCCACCTGGGCCTCATAATTAGAGAAGAGCACAAAATCAAGGGGCACGCCGGCATCCTGGAAGTAAGCACGAATGCCTTCCCAGATCGGCACGACTTTAGCATCGTAAGCCACTGCACCCACTACAATCGTCTTTTTCATAATATCTCCAGACCGTTTCATTCAGGGGTTCAATTGAAATGACTGCTCTACATAAGGGGCATGTCGAGGGCCGCTCTGCCGATCAAGTCAAGCAACATATCGCTGGTTGGCGCCATTACCACACCGGCTTGCGCATCACGCAAATGGCGTTCTATAGGCAAGGCGCCGGAATAGGCTATGCCTCCGCAGGTTTCAAGAGCCAGTGTAGCCACATCCACGGCAGTGCGACAGGCCATCTGCTTCACTTCAAGCAAACTAACCAGATCGGCAGCGCCGCTTTCATCCCAGCTTCTGGCGGCGGCATGCATGAGCGCCACACTGGCGGCAACAGCGACTTTCATGCGCGCTATCTTATTGCGCATTACAGGCAGGGCATTGAGCTTCTCTCCGGTATGAGTCAGTTCTCTCAACTTCACGTGCTCGATGGAGGCCGACATGGCAGCCTCGGCTATGCCATTGTAGACAGCGGCAGTGCCAAGCAGAAAGCGAGGCAAGATCGTAGACATCTCAATCTCGAAACCTTGCCCTTGCGCTCCCACCTGACTGGTACCAGGCTCCGCCACCGGGCAGTCTTTGAGATTCATGACGATACTACTGTTTCCACGCAAGCCAAGTCCATCCCACTGTCCGGAAAATTCCATGCCCGGCGTATCTTTCTCTAAGACATAGAGGGTAGTATTGATACTGCTTTCCGAACCGAGAGCACGCAAGCTAACTACATAGCTGTCGGCCAGGGCGCCGCTGGTCACAAAAGACTTTGCTCCGTTAAGTTCGATACCGCATGCTGTCTGCCTGGACGTCGAAGCCGATGCATAGAAGTTGGCACCACTGCCACGCTCACTGCAGGCCAGGGTAGACAGGTGCTCACCGGCTGCGGCTTGTCTCAACAACTTCTCCTGCCCGGGCTGATGCCTGAAAATGGTCTCGACCGCACAGCAGTGCATAACGAAAACCATACCGGTGGAAGCACAGGAGCCTCCGATTATCTGCACGCTCCTGGCAAAAGCAAGGGCGGAAGCGTTTAGCCCGCCCAATTTCTCGGGCAAGAGCATACCCATAAGCCCCTTCTCACCCAGAAGTTTGATATTTTCACGGGGAAAACTTCTCTTAGCGTCGGTTTCTCCGGCAGTGGCAGCCAATCGCGCGGCGATACTACTGGTAGTGGCGACAACGTCTGCTGCCACCAGATCGGCGGTGCTATCCTTTGCGGCTATGCTAGGGCTCATTTCATCTCCTCTTTAGCTGAGATCGCCTATATTAACGCAGAGCCTTAAGACCGCCACGCATATTCAATTATTTTCCAACTTTACATCTAAGGCGCCTTCAGGCGGAGCAAAAGAGGAGGCGAAGCAATAAAAGGCAGGTCGGGCCCCTGTGACGCCAACCGCTCTCTTTCAACCCTGATAGCTTGAAAGAAGGCCGCCAGGTCAAGATCAAGCCAGGTCGGCAAATATGGCTCAATGCGGGGCAGCGCTCTATCAAAGAGGCGCAGGGCACCTTTTGTATTACCGCGGTTCAAATGATAGTAAGCCACGCTCACCTGAATGATGCCCTGCACAAGAGTCTTCTCGTCCCCGGAGAGCCCCTTCCAGAGAGTCTCCAGGGTTTCATGGCAAGCAAAATAATGCCCGCCATTGAATTCTTCCAGGCCTTTAAGCAATAGCACCTCTTGCTCTTCATTCAAGCAAGAAATCAAAACTTGGCCACCACAATAACCTCAGAACCGGCAGGGAGATTAGCAAGTTCCGAACGGGCCAGCGAAAGCACTTGTTCTTCGTTTAAAAGCCCGGAGAGATCGATTACTCTGGCGCCCAAAAGCAAGAGTATGTCCGGGATGGTTTTACCGGCATCGCCCCAGGTTGAATGTTCTTCCACCATTCTCCGGATCAGGTCCTCGGTACCTTCCTTGCTGCTCTTTTCAGCGGCACCGGCCCGGGACGAAAGCCGCACTATGCCCTCTTTGTCCACTACTCTAAGAGCAAAGGAACTGCTTGTCAAAAGCGGCAATTTGAGAGCAAAGATACTGCCCTGCCTGTGCACAGTGCCACCATAGACGGTGAAGAAGGAGGAGCGGCATACTTCCCTCACTTCTTCGGGCTTAAGCCTCATGGACTGTGCCGCTTTCTCCTTACACTGATCGTCGCTCAGGGTGCGGCTGACACTGTCGGTTGAAGCCTTAGCCGCCCCGCAAGCGGTGGCACGAATGATATTGGTCTTGCTGTCCACTTCCACATGCACCTCGATGGTAGCCGGATCGGCCCCCATAGCATGCACCGAATTGAAGACATCGGCACGCAGAGATAGGATAGCCTCAGAAGCGGATGCGGCATCGGCGACCTGTCTTTCTACCGACTCCCGAATCAAAGCCATGGCCACGCCGATGGCCGAAATGACGTCGGCATGGGTGGCAAGATTGTGGCTCAGCTTCATGGTCGCAGCCAGAAAGGGCACAATGGCAGCGGCACCGCCGCCGCCGCCCACCAGTAAAGTCAGTTCCGGATCAAGCTTGTTCTCCTGGATAAGGGCCCTGACCGTCGGCTCGCACTTGGCGGCCGCCAGGGTCAAAATACGCCGGGCCAGTTCAGCTTGAACGGCAGGAGCTACACCGTCCTTTTTGAGATAAGAGGCAAGAGCGGCAAAACCCGCCTTGATAGACTCCAGATCACCCCTGGCGCAGTCCTCTTCCGGCACAAGCCCAAGTAAATTGGAAGCACAGGTGGGGGTAAGCGTATGCAACTGCTGGCTGGAGCCATTGCCCCCGCTAGCGCTATCAAGACTGAGGGCCAGATAGTCTTCGCTGTCCTTGGGCAGGGGGCGAATACATTTGACGGTAAAGCAGGATGCCGCAGAAGACGACTCCCCGTTCAGACTTTTCTTGACGGCATCGGTGGGAAAAGCGGCATACTTGAGCCCGGCAATGTGGGCGCTGCGCGGACCGACATCGATAATATTGCCGCCGGCAAGACGCACGAGAGAACCACCGGCCACGCCTATTGTGCGCACATCCAGAGTGCGCATATAAACTTTATGACCGCCTATTTCCGCGGAGCGTACCAGGGCTCTGCCGCTGGCGATGGCGGAAATATCCGTGGAGGTACCGCCCACTTCCAGGAAAACACCATCGGAAATTCTCAGAAACATCATGGCGGCAGCCACACCGGCCGCAGGTCCGGACAGAATCGACAAAATCGGACGCTTGCGCATGGCGGCGATGTCCATGACACCGCCATCGGAGCGCATGATCATAATGGGAGCTTGAATTCCGGAAGCACGCACGCTTTCTTCCGTCATATCAGCTGATTCGATCATCTTGGGTAAGATACCGGCATTGATGGCCGCCGTGCGGGTTCGCACCTTCAAGCCATAGAGCTTGCTCACCTCGGAACCGGAGGTGGCAAGCAAACCCAGACGCCGACAAACGGCCAGCACCGCTTCTTCCCGCTTACCGTCATCGACGCTGTAAGCATCCGAAACAGCAATGGCCCCGCAACCCTCCGCCTTCAACTCCAGAAGCAACTTCTCAATTTCAGCTAGCTGAGAGGCATCAAAGGTGTCGGACTGCGCACCGGCGGGTTTTGCTTCCACAGCCAGAAAGCGATGGGCGGTATCCATATAAACGCCCTTGGCGCCGTGCCCGGCCAGGGGTATGCGTCCAAGTCTGGTGGCAGCGGCGGCCAGGGGAGCAAGGGCCGGCGACGACATACCAAGCACACCGACCTTGACCACGTCGCCCTCCAGGAGCGCATTGGTAGCCTGGGTCGTACTGTGGGCGATAAAGGAAACGGTATCAGGGGCGATGCCCGTATCTGCCAGAAGCAAGTGTAATGACTCGACGATACCCCGCGCCACCCCTTCCGGTGCCGAGTGGCTGGTAGGCACTTTCGCCTTCCCGACCAGTTTGGAAGAGAGTCCGTCGATAGCCACGGCATGAGTGAAAGTGCCGCCCACATCAATGCCGATTCGATAGGTGTTACTCACTGCACATACCCCTTCAGGACAGCCAGACTGAGACCGAGGAAGGCCGCCAGCAAGGCATAGGGCAGGGTTTTACGCAGGATCACCTGGGTGTCGACCCCCAGGTATGTAGCAATCCAGATGTTCTGGGTATTGGTAGGATCGCAAATACCCTGTACTTGACCAACGGACATGAGCATGCCCATGACGGCCTGGGCCGTCAATGTGGTCAAGTTGATAATCAAGGTGACAAGACCACTGCCCATGCCCCAGAGACTTAAGGGTCCGCGGTATAGAGCGAGAGGCGCCATTAAGGTAAAGGTCAAAACATAAGTGAGGGGTGAGCCAGGCACAACCGCCTTGATCAGAGGAGCGATGGCCGCCGAAACTCCTTTATCCATGACGGCGGCAATCAGCATGCCGATGCCCATCATCAAGAGCACCGCCGGTATGACATTGGTAACACCGTCTATGATGGAGCGAGTGAGAATATTTATAGAGTCGCGTTTCCAGGTAGTGAGCGCACCATAGGCGATGCCCATGATAAAAGCAGGAATTATTTCCCAGCGAAAGACAAGCACAAAAACAAGCGGCACAATCGGGGTGAGCAGACTGAAACCCGGCACGTTCTCCTGCCTGCTAAAGTGCCGAAAGAGAGCATAGGCAGAAAGCGCCAGTAAGGAGAAAAAGGCGAATGGGTAGGAAAAATCGCTAAAGGCGGCAAAAGCGGAAGCGTCTCGGGGATTGAAACGGCTCAAGGGATAGTAGAGCGCGCCCAGAACTAGAAGTCCGAGGCTGAAGTAACCGGCATTGCGTTTCTCCTTCAGTTCAAAGAGCAGAAAGAGCAAAATTACCAGGCCCAGGATAAGCGAAAATGGCACCACAAAGGAAATGATCGTTGCCTGCTCAATTTTGAGAACATCCGTGTAGAGCTGCCAGTTAGTCAGGTTGAACATTCCACCCAGCGAGATGCCGAACAAGAAAAGCCCGGCGGCAGCCAGAGCCGGTATGCCAAGGGAAAGCATAACCGGCAGAACTATGGTACCGACCATGATGACGGCGCCGAGCCCGCCCAGGGTAGAAAACAGCAGGGCCGTAACGCCCGTTAAAAGCAGTCCCAACAGGTAAGGGCTGTCACCGGCGAATTCAGCCACAAAACGCACCAGCGAACGGGCCATGCCGTGCTTGTTGATCAGTTCGGCCAGCATGGCACCAAACATAGTGGCGGTATAGGCATTGTGCAACTTGACCGAGCCGGCACTGAGCACGTCTTTGACAATGACGGCGCCGTCGATGCCGCCTATCAGTGCTATGGCAATGGCCATGAGCGGCAAGGCCAGAAGGGCTGACAACTTACGTCCGTACATGGCCACGGCCATAACGAAAAATACTGCCAGACAAAGAATCCCGGTGAGCAACTAGATATACTCAAAATATAATAAGGAACGGAGACTACAGTTTACCAAGTCAAGCTTGCTAAGTACTATGCCAAATACCAGGGAAGGAAAAAACTATAGAGCCATCGAGCTCTTTTCCAGCATATCGAGAATTGAGCGCACGTTTTCGTGATTCTTACCGAGATCGAGTTCGCCGCCTTTGCGGGGCACACTGGTGACAACTACGCCGCAGTTACCACTGTCTATCTGATAGAGCGCTATCGAAATAGATTCTCCCTCCGCCGAAAGTCCGGTTTTAACTTCCGCCTCAATGGTGCCGGCCAGCGCATCTTCAAGGGTAATGCGCACATTCTTGATAGAGGAAATGGCCTGCCGGCATTGCTTGAAAGCTTTGGAAATCGGCACCGGCAAACGAGTCTCAGCCATCTGAAAAGCCGACATCGCTTCCGTCAGGGCCAGTGGATCATGGCCCGGGCTCTTCTTAAGCCGTCGAATTACGCCCAGGCGCTGGGTCAAAACCATGCCGCCGCCAAAAATTGCCGCACTCAGGCAAAAGACAAGCAGGGCCATGAAAAAGCCATGGTGAAAGAAGAACCAGGCTCCCTGCAGAGCACCGAAGGGTATGCCGTAAACGAGGAAGATGCGCAGCAAAGTGTCCTTCTGAGAACCCCCCTTGAAGGTGGGAGGCGCATCCATAACATCAGCCGAATCCATAATCTTCCATTTCCGGTAGCCGGAAAGTTCCGCGTCGGTGATGGCGGACTGCCCGAAATAGACCGGACGCATCAAACTGAAGAGCCGGCGAGAGACCGCCAGATGTCTGGAGCGAGCCTCATCTATATCCATATCGCCCTCGAAACAGACGGAGGCCAGGGGTACATTTTCGACGGTGGGGCGGGTCAGGAAATCATCATGGTAGACAACAATATGAACCACATTGACTTCCAGAGCGACAATCTTGGTCAGGTAAAAGCGAGCCCGCCCCTCTTCGTCGGACTTTATATAGACGCTATAGATACCACCAGTCGTCAGGTGGTCAATTCCTTCTAAAGTCTCGGGTTCCACAGGGCAAACATCACTCAGAAGCGTTTCGAGGGAGCAAGGGCATTATAGAAAATCCCAGGACATATAGATAGAACGCTGAGATAACTTGTGGTATTCCCCGCAGAAGACCGGAACCCTTACCGAGCGGCGGCTTTCAGCCCAGATTAACTAAAATGTGGGATTTATACGGTCTTATGGGGATTTTCCCCAATCGACTGCAACCCTGCAAGAGAGAATAATCGGGTTTAGTTCGACTTTCAGTTAAATAGCACCCCTTAGCGAGGGTCGCCCGCAAAGCGCGATCGAAGCAATCATGCAAGCATATAATTCTACTCAAAACTTCAACTCGACCAAGGAAGACTTCGCTACATCTGGCGGTGGCGGCATCAGTTCTTCGGGCGCTCGCAGGCTCAAAACAGTAAACGACAGGTGGTCCGGAGCTAGCTCCATAGCGGCAGTGGCACTGGATACGGCCAGAAGGGTGAGAGAGGTGGCGGAAGCAAGATCCGATGCTCTCTTAGCCATCGAAGAAAACGAGCTGGTCAGGGAGATTCAAGCAGCGCGCAAAGCACTTGAAACGTTACCGCCAAACTCCCCGGAACGCAGCCTGCAAATCAGGCGTATGGAACAGGCCAGGATGAAACTCTGCACCGACAGACCGGCATCCTACACCAAAGCGATCAAGTTAGTGGCGCGCTACGCCCTGCTGGAAGAGCAGCGCCTCAAAATAATCAGCAGTTCCAGCGAACACATGGCCGTGGCCCAGATGGCCGTCACTTCCACCGAGTCCATGATGGACCGACTGCCCCATTCCTTCAAAGGCAAGCACACCAGTCTGCCGGAGAGAACACCGGAAGACATGAGCCCATCGCGGCGCCTGACCGAACTGAGGCGGCACCTGGAAGAAAGAGCCAAGAGCCTGGATGAAACGAGAAATCACAGCCTGCATAACATGGCCGCTTCTCATCCCATCTTGAAAGAAATCATCGAAAAATTGGAAAGAGAGGAACTGCCGGGAGACGGCACCTTGATCATAATGTCCACTAGAGGGCACTATCTAGCCCCGACAGGCAGTATGTCTCCGCACTTCATCGAGGTCTCAAGACTAAAAGTGGGCGGCGTCAGTGCCGACGGGGGCGGGTTTAACCGCTTCTCGCAAGACCTGGAGCATATCAGCGGCGCCATAATCATGCGCCCCATTTACGATGAATTCGGGCAGGCCATGACGGTTCCTGGTAAAACAACCAACGGCAAGCCGGTCTTCCGCAAAATGGTAGTGGAAACAATCGGCCAGGTGCCGGCTGAAATAACCCATGGGCTCGACTTCCTGCAAATACTGCGGCGTTTTAAGCCACCCATGAAGTGACCGTAAGAAGCGAAAATAGAACTAAGAGACAGGCATCTTCAAGTCAGGCAATGACTGCTGCCTGTCTCTTTTGCCTAAGACATCCGATAGAAGCGCCGCATCTTCCACTATCTCTTTCAGAGTAGCCGGATCAATGGCCTGGGCCGCGTCGGAGATAGACCGCTCCGGCTCAAGATGGGCTTCTACAATCAGTCCATCCGCCCCACAAGCAATAGCGGCCCGTGATAAGGCCCTTACATAAGCACGCTTGCCTGTAGCATGGGAAGGATCCACCAGCACCGGTAAGGCGGTGAGAGACTTGAGAATGACCACCGCCGACAAATCCAGGGTGTTACGCACCCTGGTCTCATAAGTGCGGATGCCGCGCTCGCAAAGGATCACCTGCAAATTTCCAGATACGAGAATATATTCGGCCGCCTGCAGAAGTTCATCAATGGTGGCGGAAAGCCCGCGCTTGAGAAGCACCGGTTTGGTCTGCCGTCCCAGTTCCTTGAGTAAATCGTAGTTGTACATATTGCGTGCGCCGACCTGGAAAACATCCAGATAGGGTTCCGCCGCCTCAATATCCCGTACATCCATAACTTCAGACACCACAGGCATACCGCTAGCCTGGCCGGCTTCAGCCATGAACTTGAGCCCATCAAGACCGAGCCCCTGAAAATCATAGGGATTGGTGCGAGGCTTGAAAGCTCCCCCTCGCAAGGCTTGCGCCCCGGCGGTCTTCACCGCCCCGGCCGTGGCAATAATCTGCTCCCGGCTCTCCACCGAGCAGGGTCCGGCTATCACCACCGGTTCCTGCCCTTCGCCCAGAGCAATGCGCCCGCCTCCGGCAGAGCCGATTTTCACTACCGAGCAGCCTGATTCGGCAGCCAGCGGGCTCCGGGCCGTCAGTTTCACAACCTTCTCCACCCCTTCCAGGTGGCTGAAGAAATGCCCGGGCATGGCTTCACAAGGCGAAGTAACCACTATTACCAGGTTGTCGGCGCCGGCCACGATCTGACAATTCAGTCCGTTCTCCGCAAGCCGCCTGACGGCGGTCTCGACACACTCTCGGCTGGCGCTTTTACGGAAGGAAAGAATCATGGTTTTATCCGGTATTTCCTTGTTTTAGGAACCGCAGTAAGGCAGACATCGCCCGCACCGGCTCGCTTTCAGAAATCTTCGCACATTTTGTCAAGAACCAGCCTTAGAAGCAGTTTCACTCCCTGGCGGAACGGTTGCCAAATCTCTAAAATAATCGTCGCACCTACTTTAGAAAGCCCATGGGTTCGTGTATAAAGAGAATTGCCAGAACCTGATGATGCACCCAGGCAAAAGGGTAAATACTGCTTAACCAACTTAATACTTCGTGCCGGAACAGCCGCCGGAAAATCGGACCCAAAGCCCCGTTTTCTGAATTTGCCGGTCTCAGACCAATCCAGACTAAACTAGGATTCACTTTTACCAGCCAGCCGTCTTACTGGCGCTAGAACTTACCGGAAGGAATGAAAGTGTTTTATCCTGCCGCTCTCAAGCGAATCTTCAGCCTCAACTATTGCAAGCATGCGGCCAATTTCGCTCTCGCGGCAAGGTCTTATTTGCTGGCACCGGTCTTATTATCAGCCATTGTCGGTCTGCTTCTGAAAGTTCCCGAAAGTATCATCGGCCCGGCCGGTCTGGAGGGATCCATCGATGTGGGTAGAGCCATACCACTTCTAATTAGCATGATGGTGGTGCTGGTAATGGGCGGCGTCACCACCATCATCGGCATGGCTCTCATGGTCTGGCGCCTGGCCGTGGTAACCCGTGCTTATCTGAGAACCCCCTACAGTGACGCACCAGCTAGCAGATTGAAGTTTGAAGAATCCCTGGCAGAGGCCAAAACCACCCTCGGCAAGAGTAAGGGCAGACTGGTGGGAGTCTGGCTTCTCCTTTCCGTGATGCAAATTCCCATCCTGGCCATTTGCGGCTTCGCCCTCTGCGCCTTACTGCTGCTCGCGCCCATCCCTGAAACGGTGCAAATCCCGGCAGAGATAAAGGCCCTGGTGGAACCATACCGCGTACATCTGGTCGTCAGTCTAATTTTTTCAGCCCTTTTGCTCAATAATTTCACCGTGGTCGGCGGAGCCAGGAGTGTCATGCTCAGCGGCAACGCTCTCAAGGTAGCGATCGATTCCCTGGTCATTACATTCACAAAACTCCTCTCCATGTCCTTGATGCTGATACTACTGACGATACTGGGCACCTTTGTCACCAACCCCGATATCATTATGCAGATTCAAGCTCAACTCAAATCACCGGGTTATTCAGAACCGCTCTGGATCATCTTCTTCAGGCAGACCTGGCTGGTCCTTTCCGATCAACTCCTGCTACCCTTCAGCGCCGCCGCCATGCTCGAGACTATAAGGGAAGCCTGCGCCGGAAACGGGCAGTCCACAGCACCTTCTCAAGCCGTACCTGGTGAGGATAACTCTTCAAGCCCCAATACCGACAAGGTGATTGTCGACCTGTCAGATGCCTGAATCGAGCCACGAGCCCATCAAGATTATTACCGACCCCTACGAACAGGTGGCGGACATTCTAAGCCGCTTGCGGCAAGCGGCCGGAAGCGCCCCCATTTTCCATCTTGTTCTGGGCGGCACCGAACTGAGCGACCTGCCCGGCTTATCGGCAGCAGGAGCGACGCCGGAGGACCGGCGCAAGACTCCAGCCCTTGATGCCGATGCCCTCAGGCGCTCCCTCTCTCACAAAGAGAAGGTCCGGCTGCCGGCTTCTCCGGCCGGCATAACATCGCCGGTGGTGCTGACCAAAGCCTGTCTGGATTTGTTTGCTACCAAGTTAGAAATAGTAGACGCCGGGACCTTCATTGCCCCGGAAGAAAACCACAAAACCGTGGGCGTTCGCCCCGCGCACCGGGCCGGCAGCGGGCAGGCGCTTTCAATGGAGGAAGTGGAGCACCTCTTTCAAGAAGGCTTGCAAGCGGGAGCGGAAAATCATCACAAAAATCCGGTCACCCTGCTGGCCGAATGCGTGCCGGGCGGCACCACAACTGCCGCCCTGGTCTTGAGTTTGCTCCTGGAGGAAAGCGCGGATATGGCCGCCCTCTGCTCCTCCAGTTTAGTGCCGAGCCCGTCGGTCCAATCCGGCACAGAAAGCAGCCAGGCAGCGCTTGCCCACAACTTCGACAAGACCGTCTTTCTGGAAAAGGAACTTTTAGCCCTGACTCAGAGCCGGGGCGCCGCGCTCTCGGACCTCAAGCAAGAATGCCGCCTCAATCCCCTCAAAGCGGTAGCCATGGCCGGCGACCCCATGCAAGCCTACGCCGCTGCCTATCTGCTTAAACGAAGCCAATCAGGTCTGGTCATTGCCGCCGGCGGCAGTCAGATGCTGGCTGTCTATCAACTGGCAAGGCGTCTAGCAGGCGAAGAGAAGATTCTGGCCCGCTACTTGAGCGGCAACTTCCATGCCGCCGCCTTCCTTAAAAACTGCCTGGTTGCCACCACCAGCTATGTGGCCTTCGACCGAGCCGCTCGTATCCCGGAACTGGCAACCCTTTGCCTGGCCCCCATGGTGAGCATCGATCCTGGACTGAGCAAGAGTTGCCACAGCGGGCTGAGGGCCTACGAAGATGGTCACGTCAAGGAAGGCGTGGGAGCGGGAGCCGCCTGCTTACTGGCTTACACCATGGGAAAATTGGAGCAAGATCAGTTACTCGCTCTTATAGACGACACCTATAAATGCCTGGTGCAACCGGAAGTGCTGCAGCCAGGCTGACTACAAACGCAAACAACTTACTTATACTTCTCGAACCAGGACGGCAAGTGCAGCCGGGAACTGGATAGTGAGACGAAGAGCGGTGCAATTTCCACCTTCTGAAAGAGGCTGCGCATGCGCACGTATTCAGACTCCAGAGCATCAATCTCATCATCTATAGCAAAGCGATCGGCATGGGCTTCCACAAAATTCTTAGCATGATCCTGCTCCCAACCCTGCTCAGCCAGAGCTTCCACCAGCCGGGGCTTGAAAGCTTCCACTTTGGTCATACCGCAATCGTTGTGTCCGACCGTAACGATGTGCCTGACGCCATTAGCAAGAATGTAAGCGAGGGCAAATTCAGAACCGGGAATTTGAGTAATGCGACCACCGGCGGTGCGTATCATATAGGCAAAGTTGCGGGGAATCTGAGGCATGAAGCGAAACTCGATGCAGGAAACTACAAGCAACTTGGGAGTGGTGCCTTCTTCCACAGGCTTTTCAAAATTGTGAGCGGCGATGAACTCTTCAATGGGACTATCAAGCCAACGCTCCGGCAAATCCTCTCTTGCAAAAAGAGGTTTCAAGCGCGTATTGAACTTGAACGAGCGAGTGGCGCTCAGATGGTCGTCGCTTTTCCTGGCCATATGGTTTCCTTGCCTTCATGCGGGAGCAGATATTATACCGAACCCCCGTGTAAATTCAGCAGCGCCTTTACCGGGTAGGTCCGAGAGAATACGAACAATTCGTATCAATAGATAGATAAATAAATAAATAAAAAAGCGCCTGACCCGAGGATGGTACCTCATGGCGAAAAAGTAGTCGCGAGCGAAATTATGGCGAATTTCGCTCGCGACTACTTTTCTTAAGTAACACCGGACCGGCTCGCTAGTTAATCAAGCAGACGCTTAATTGGGCGCTGACTCAAGACCGGACTTAGTCTCCGGTCTCGATTGCAGATCGGTTACGGTGAGAGGGGTATTCTCAAGTCTTCCGAGAAGCATGGCTGAATAAATCCACTGCTCCTCCTCCGTAAGCCCGAGGTTGCCGTCGATCAGTTTAAAATCTTCCACCAGACCATCAAGAGCCTGGTTCATATCGCCGGGTAAAGGTTGCCTCATGCGCGCCACCAGATTCAGTACCAGTTGGCGCCGCTCATCAAGGGTACTCTGAAACTTAGGACCGATATAACTGCTCTTATCTGCGATCATTCTGGCATAAACCTGCTCCAGCCAGTTGCCGAACTGTTGGCCAAAATTGCAGTTGGATAGTACCTGCCTGAGATTGGACTGAGAGACAATAACGGGAGCCGGTGCGCCCGGAAAAACATAGCTGACCGCCTGCCCGGTAACCATTTTGGAGATATTTTCATAATAGCCCCAGGTATTCTCCGCACCAAGCCTGCTAACCAGAGGCGCAAAGTTGGAAGAAAGGTCACGCAGTAGCGCGGCACGAATCACAAACACCTCATGGGGGTTGTCCTGACAGTTTGCTACAGCAGCAAGCTTCTTCTGAATACCGGCATGTTCGCCCTTATCTATAAATAGGTTGACCAGACTGCTGGAAGTGGCTTCCACTACCATATCTCCCTCAACCCAGTAATGCTGAGAGGAGGGAGAGAGCTTATCAAACTCTTGCGCCCACTCCGGGTCGCCAGGTATAGGCTGAGCGTAAGCCACCAGCAAGATCTTATCCCAGGACCAGCCCGGCACTTGCCTGGCCAGTTCCGCACCGTAGCCGCCCTGCAATACTGAGCTGGCGAACTGAGTAGCCAAACCGGCTCCCAGACTGTGACCGGTCACGAAGATGTGCTCCGGAGCCGGGTACTTCTCAGAGAGATATTTACAGCATTGGCTTACGGGCCCAAGCATAGTCGGCAGAGAATTGGCAAAGCCTTCGGTTACCTTACCGACCTTGCTGATCAATGGTTGAGGGATTTGTTTGCTTCCTCTGAGATCGGTAATCCAGTCGGGATTTCCCTTAGCATCACCGACGACATCTTGCGCCTTCAAAACAGTTTTCGCCAGGGAGGCGCCGCTACGACTGCCGCGAAAAACGATGTGCGCATCATATCCGGTGGCGGTCTTGTGCATCAAAACGAAACCCATGAGACTCCAGGCCGGCTCGGTGGCGCCAACAATGCCTGTGCCGCCCTCAAAAACAACCAGATGATCTTCACCGGTCGGGTATTCGCGCACCCGGAACATCTCCACATCATTGGAGGGAAAGCCGGCCGGTTTGGCTCTATAGCGCACACCGTCAATCACTCTTATATTCTGGCTCAAATAGGACGGCGCCTTGACGGCAAGATAACGCTCACCGTCACGGGTAAAAGCCGGGTTCCTGGCATCTATGAATTTGTAGTTAGTCAGAATGGGATCAAGGTTTAAGTTGGTGCCCGACCAGTTGCGCGCTGCATTGGGACCACTGTAAAAACCCGCTTCCGGTGACTGCCCCACGGGACCGGCGGCGCCAAGTCGGGCTGCATATTCATGGGTAAATCGACAAATATTCTCGCGCCTATCGCTTCCCACCCGCGACATCAGGTCATACCAGGGGTCAAGGGGCAAACACAGAGACTGATGGTAGAGCTGGTAGGCAAGGGTGCACAGATCTAAATTCAGAACCGCTTCCGGAGCGCCTTCTGACTCACCCTGCCCATCCAGAGCCAGGGCCGGAGAGGAAACCAAAATCATAATGGCTGTCAGAATGATGATGGCGACGTTTTGGACTCGTCCACAGGTGAGCATTATATTCTTCCTTGAATTGGGAACTGACTAGAGGCGCAGAGGCGTTAACCCGCCGAAATACGATTGCGTCCTTCGTCTTTCGCTTTGCGCAGGGCAAGCTTGGCATCGCGCAAAATTGTTTCCGGATTCAAGTCTTCCATATTAAAGCTGGCGCAACCAACCGAGACTGTAATCCGATGACCCTTACTACCGTTACTGAAGTCGAGCGACTCCACGTCAGAACGTACTTTCTCGGCCAAGACGCGGGCGCCGGCCACATCGGTGTTAGGCAGAACAACGGCAAACTGATCGCCGCCGTAGCGCGCTATCAAATCGCTGGAACGGGTGATATTGAGCAAGCGATTGGCAATGGTCATAAGAGCACCGTCACCGAACTCAAAGCCGTGTTCCTGGTTAACTTTGCTGAAGGCATCAATATCGACAATCACGACGGCCACAGGCAAGCGCTGGCGGAAGGAGAAGAGCAGTTGTTGCTGCAAGAAACCAACCAGAAACTCCAGATTATATAGACCGGTGAGAGAATCTATAGAAGCGCGATAAGCTTCACGGGTTTGCATGTCGGAAATAGTTTCCCGGGCAAGCAAAAGCTCGAAGGCGGTGGGCAGGGCCTGCCCCAGCATTTCGCCGAAAGCCAGGGACTGATCGGAGAAGGCATTTCTGTCTTTGGAGGCTACCACCAGGGCTCCCAGGGCCCGCCCTTTATAGGAGACGGGCACAATCTGCACCGAGCCCATGTCTTTGCCGGTGCCCTCGGTCAATTCGCCCCTCAGTTCGATTTGTAATTCACTCTTCAGTTCCAGTTCGGTAGAGAGGCGCTCCGTCAGCTTTTTATAGCTGCCGCTCACTACCTTGTCGCAATGGAAGGCAGCCCAGGGCGTAGCGGAAACGGCCATTACCAGACCGACGAGATCGGCTTCCACAAAGGCAAATATGCCGTTAAAAAAGGAATCCAGCAATTCCTTGCGATTTTCAGAAAGAGCAAGACGAGCCGCAAGAGCTGAGGCGGAGCGAGAAAGAACCAGTTCGTCCAGAAGCAAATTGGCACTCTCCACCACTTTCGAAGAGGAAAAGTTACTGCGGCAGGCCAGCAAAGCCTGACTCTTCTGCCGATCAAAGCCCTGCTTACGCGACTCTTCCACCAGCGCCTTCAATTTAGCCACGACAGCTTTGGCATCCGTGACTTCTTTGTCGGTGAAATAGGCATCGGCCTGGGAGGCTTTAATCCAGAGCGGATCTACTTTGGAGCCGGCGACGCCGAAGAGGATCACAGGCAGGCGGCAAGCTACGGAGGAGGACTTGATCAGGGCTGAAAGCTGGTAGCCCGGCAGATCCACCAGGTCCAGGCAGGCCACCACGGCATCGGCACCGCTGTCGGCCAGTTCATCAAGGGCATCAAAGCCACCGCCCAGATAAACAGCATTCATATGCGCATCTTTGAGCGCCTGCCGGAGAGCTCCACCGGAACTCTTCGCATCTTCCACATAAAGCACTTTGATATCGGACACGTCCGTATACTTCCTCACTATTGCCCCGTTAACTCTACAATATCTGCCCACTCCCATGAAGTAGGCGGGTCCGCTCCGATTAAATTCAAGGGCTGCCCGCACTGCTTGGAAAGCCTTAAAGACACACCACAGGGGCTGAAAGTGCTATCATTCATAACCATCAAAAACCGGTGTTTTTACAGGTAAGTTTCAAGGATCTGACCTGTTTGAGCTGGTGGCGATGCTTTTGACAACAGGGTGGATTCCCATTCCAATTGACCATCCGTTCTCAAGTCATTTACCGGAAAAAAGCAAAGAGGAAGCCAGAGACGCCTGAGCAGAAATCCGGTTCACTCAGGTACGACCAGGATAAAACAAAAAGAGACTTACCAAGCAAGAGTTAGCAAAACAAACAAAATGTATACTGCTGCCACCCAATCAGACTCACCCATGACCTTCGCCCTCACTGAAGAGCAAGTGCTCATCCAAGAGACCGTTCGTGAAATGGCCCAGGCCGAATTTGCCCCGAAGGCCGCCGAAGTAGACCAGAAGCATCGCTTCCCCCGGGAAAACTTCGAGCTTCTGGCAAGTTCCGATCTCTGCGGGCTGCCCTTCCCTGAGAAATATGGCGGCGCCGGTATGGACAACGTCTCATACGCCATTGTGGTGGAAGAACTGGCCAAAGCTTGCGCCACCACCTCGGTAATTTATTCGGCCCATGTTTCGCTCTGCGCCAAGCCCATCTACATTTTCGGCACGGAAGAGCAGAAAGAGAAGTTTCTCGTACCTCTTTGCCAGGGCAAAAAACTGGGCGCCTTCGCACTCTCCGAGCCGGGCTCCGGTTCCGATGCCGCCGCCGCCAAATGCACGGCAGTGAGAAAAGGCGACCACTACATTTTGAACGGTTCCAAAAACTGGATAACCAACGGTATCGAAGCAGACTACTACCTGGTCATTGCCCAGACCGATGCCAGCCTCAAACACAAGGGTCTGATTGCCCTCATCGTTGAAAAAGGCACCCCCGGTTTCACCTTCGGCAAACTGGAAGATAAGCTGGGCATCAAAGGCTCCTCCACCTGCCAGATTAACTTCGAAGACAGCCCTGTACCGGTAGCCAATATGCTGGCCGGTCCCCAGGACGGCTTCAAGGTCTCAATGGTCACCCTGGACGGTGGCAGAATCGGCATTGCCGCTCAAGCCGTGGGTATTGCCCAGGGGGCCTGGGATCATGCCTTCAAGTACAGCAAAGAGCGCATCGCCTTCAATCAAACCATCAATAAATTCCAGGCCATTCAATTTATGTTGGCCGAGATGCAAACTGAAATTGATGCGGCTCGCCTTTTGACTTTCAACGCCGCTCGCGGTCAAGATCTGGGAGTCAAAATCACGAAAGAAGCGGCTCACGCCAAACTATTTGCCGCGGAAGTAGCAATGCGTTCCACCGTCAAATGCGTACAAATCTTCGGCGGCTACGGCTACGTAACCGACTATCCGGCCGAGCGCTATATGCGTGACGCCAAGATAACTGAAATCTACGAAGGAACTTCTGAAGTTCAAAGACTGGTAATAGCTCAAAACGTACTGAAGGGACTATAAATATGTCGTGGCAACCACCTCCCCCTCCTCCAAGACCGGGCATGCCCGGCGGACAGCCCGGCGGCGGTCAACCCGGCGGCGGACAACCCGGCGGACAACCCGGCGGCGCTGCCAAACCGATTAACTACTATGACCTCCTGCAGGTCAATCGCGATGCTCACTCCACGATCATCCGTTATGCTTACCGCTTCCTGGCAGCCATGTATCACCCGGATAATACCGAAACCGGCGATGCGGAGAAATTCCGTATCATCACCGACGCCTGGCGTACCCTCTCCGATGAAGGCAAGCGCGCTGCCTACGACATGTCTCTGGGAGCAAGAGAGCAGTCACCGGCACCTGGTTCTCCTCAGGGAGCCGCGCCGGGAGCACCTGGTAGCGCCGGTGGTGCCTCAACATTCAACAGGCAGGCCCTCAAAGTTCAAACCAGCACCACCTGGAACGAATTAGAAATGCGCATAGCCATGCTGCAGATTCTCTTGCAAGCCAAAAAGAAAAGACCGGCGACCGGCGGTGCTTCTGCCAAAATGATGATGGACATCCTGGGCACGGAAGATATGGCCGAGATGGAATTCAATATCTGGTATCTGCGTGAAAAAGGGCTTATTGAAATGGGCGAACGCCTCTTCATGATCTCGGTAAAAGGCGTAGATTACCTGCTCGAACAATTGTCCAAAACGCAGATTCTCGACGGCGGTACGGATACCGAGAAGAAAATGCGCAAAGCCAATATCAACCAGAGCGCAACCGGCGGCACTCCCAACCTGCCGGCTCGCACCTGATCCTGCTAGCCCGATAAGTAGCGAAGAGCGCTGAAGATTTGGAATGCAAATTCGATCTTCAGCGCTTTCATTTGCAGCCAGGTATTGCCTGCATCCTAGGTTTCCCCCTTTGGTAGAAGGCGAAAACTTGTGCGGTGTTCGGGACAGGGCCCGACCTCGGCAATAGCTTTGCGATGTGAGATGGCAGGATAACCCTTATGCCCGGCGAAGCCGTAAGCCGGGTAACACTTATCCAGTTCTTTCATGTGGGCGTCCCGGTGCACTTTAGCAATAACCGAGGCCGCGGCTATGGAAGCGGAATGGCTGTCACCTTTGATCACCGTCAATTGCTTATAGGAGCCATTCTTAATGGGCTTATTGCCGTCGACTAGAATGAGGGCCCCGTCGCTTGCCAGAGCCAGATCTTTCAGCAGGGCGGTGACGGCAAGATCCATGGAGCGCAAACTGGCGTTCAATATATTCATCTCATCAATCTCGGCCGCGCTGCAGGAGGCGATGGCAAAACGAGCACAGGAGCGCAATAAGGAAGAGAGTCTCTCGCGCGTAGCGGCATCGAGTTTTTTACTGTCATCCAGTTCAGCCAGATTGGCAGTCAGCTCCTTATCCAGTGCGGCAAAGGGCAATGCCACCGCTGCCGATACCACAGGACCAGCCAGACAACCGCGCCCGACTTCATCAACTCCAATAAGATAAGGCCGATTTTCGCATATGTTGCCCAGGCTCAACTGCTCGCTGTTTAAATTCGATTTTCCTCTGGCCACGACCGGGGTCGGCAGGCCAAAGCTCTGGCAATGCCCCTTATATGTTTTGAGGTCAAAACTTACCAGCGCGCTGAAGCCGCTCCGACTCAAGGTACACCCTCTTTGCCACCGTGGTGAAAATCGGCTTTTATTCTAAATCGTCCAGGGTCAGATTGCCTAATTTAGCATCACGCAAATCGCGCAGCAAAATATTGGCGGCCCGGTAATCATCTAGCTTTGCTCCGGATGCCAGAAAGTTTTTCGCCTGGGCAATGTGAATCAAGCCGTCCTCTGCTTCGGCAAGTCCGGGCACATAACTTTCCAGAGATCTCGGATAGAACCGCTTCATCAAAACCAGGGCCTGCTTGGCACATTCCAGGTTATCGTAGGTATCAGGAGGGACCAGATTCAGTACGGAAAGCCTTGACATGGTCTCTTTCTGAAAAAGAGTGGGTGGCAAAATACCGGGAGTATCGAGCAACTCTAGCTGAGGATGAACGCGAATCCACTGAGTCCCCTTGGTAACACCGGGCATATCACCGGTCTTGGCGTGCTTTTTGCCAATGAACCAGTTGATCAAAGATGACTTGCCGACATTGGGGATGCCCACTACGCAGGCCCGCATTGGTCTTGGCAAAAGTCCCTTGCGCTGAAGACTTTCTCGTTTGCTGCGGGTAAGCTCCAGACAGGCCTCCACAAAGGCAGTCTTGCTGGAAAGCCCCTTCAGACAAAGGGCCACAGCCAGGCTGGGGGGTCCGTTCTGGGCAGCCAGCTCTTCATTTACCCGCTTGACATACTCCTTGAGGCGCCGCGAGTCGGCCATGTCCAGTTTGGAATAGATGAGCAAGCGCGGGCGGGAGCCGAAGATCTCGTCGCTTTTAGGATGCCTGGTACTGATCGGCAGACGTCCATCCAGAACTTCGATGACCAGATCAACCCACTTGACTATCTCGGTCAAACGTTGAAAAGCAGTAGTCGGAGGCCGCTTTCGGACCCCCGACTTCTTAGGTTTGCCGTTCTGAGGCGTGCGTCCAGCCGAATTGCCGTCTTGACCCTGCTTCCGTGAATACTTTGGCAACTGTCTTTACGGCTTCCTGAACGAGACTAGCTCTTAGCTTCGGTCTTGGCGGCAGCAGCAGCTTTGGCTTGAGCCGCATCCTTTCTGACGCCCACTTTCTCTTTGATACGGGTAGCTTTACCGGTACGCTGTCTGAGGTAATAGAGCTTAGCCCGGCGCACCTGACCGCGACGCTGCACGGTTATTTTCTCAACCCGGGGCGAGTGGACCAGGAAGACACGCTCGATGCCGATGCCCTGGAACACGCGACGGACGGTGATGGTCTCACCGACGCCGTGACCGGAATGCTTGATGATGACGCCTTCGTAGCCCTGGGTACGCTCTTTACCGCCTTCAACGATTTTCACGAAGACTTTGACGGTGTCGCCTACGTCGAAGGCAGGCAGATTGCTCTTGAGGAGCGGGGCTTCAATTTCCTTGATAATACTATTCATGGCTCACTAATGGTTGTTTCTTCGAAGATATAGAAAAGCGATTACTGATTGTAGCACCCGGGACATATCTAAAAGCCAGAAGTCCAGGCTCCGTTAAACGAGGCTTTACCGTTTCCGGATTGTTTTTGTCTAATCTAATCAACCCGGGGTTGCCATCCATTGGAAAGCATTAAGCCACGGCAGCCCCGGCAAAGGCCGACGGACTCAGCGCGATTTGCCACTACCGATGGTAGCATCCTTGGACAATCTCTCTTCCAGCTCAGCCCGCTCCAGTATTTGCTTAGAGCGCCCGTCCGCATCCTTGAGAGACTCTTTCAAAAGATTGAGTTCGGCGATGAAGTCGTCCACCGACTGAAAAGCCCGGTAAACGGAGGCGAAGCGCACATAAGCCACCTGGTCTAAGGCGCTCAATTTGGAGAGTACCAACTCCCCTAATAAGGAAGAAGAAATCTCCCGCCGTCCAGCCGCCATCAGTTCGTTTTCCACCGACTCCACAATATTGTCGATTTGTTCGGCACTGACCGCCGTCTTGACGCAAGCCCGGGAAAGACCGGCACGCAGTTTCTCGCGAGAATACGGGTCACGGGTTCCGGTACGCTTGACCACGAGAAATTGAATTACTTCCAGTTTCTCGTAAGTGGTAAAGCGCTTACCGCAAGACTCACATTCGCGCCTGCGTCTGACTGAATTATCGTTAGTCAAACGAGATTCAAGTACGCGGCTTTCTTTCTGGTTGCAAAATGGGCAGAACATCGAGACGATTATATAAGACAAGGAAGGGAAATAGGCTTAACTTAATTGTTGAAGCCGCACAAAGCTCAGTAGATTCCCTCAGGGCCATTCTATTAGACGATTGAAAGTTGGGCTTGCATTGAAAATTCCCGGGGCTTTGGGGGCATAATTTAGAAATGAAAAGAACCAGGGCCACCCACTATGAAATTCTCGGAGTGCTTCCCACCGTAAGCATGGAAGAGATCAAGCAGGCCTATCGCAGCCTGGTGAAAGCCAAGCACCCCGACCTTTCCTACCGGGGCAAGTCGGGCAACCAAGTTGAGATAGAGACCGAGCAGATGATGGTCATCAACGAGGCTTATGCCGTCTTGATGGACGTGGACAAACGTGCCGACTATGATTCAACGCTCCTGAAACCAAAGACCAGCGCCTTCCCCCGCCACGCCCAGGACTCCCTCGATGAAGAACGGGCGAGAGAAAAATTCCTCAGACAAGTTTTCAATCCACTGAAGCGCTCAATTGCCACGGTATTGAAAAAGTACAAACAAAAACTGAGCATCCTCGCTCAAGATATTTACGACGAAGAACTGCTCATAGACTTCGAAAGCTATGTGGAAGAAATTGAAAGAGTGCTTGTGAAAGCATCCCACGATTTTACCGACAATCCACCACCCCTGACCATGATTCCAGCCGTACAGTGGATGCGCCATGCCATTGCCCAGGCCGCCGATGGTCTGGAGGAACTAAGATATTTCCTCAGCAATTACGACTACGACCACCTGGCCATGGCCGACAACCTTTTCAAAATAGCAGTGGAGCACCTGGCAAAAGCCGGTAGCCTGGCTAAAGTTTGCCAGGGTTAGGACAGAGCAATGAAAGCAAAATACGAAAGTCTCTACCAGATCAACACCCGAGTCTGGCTAACCAGCCTGGCAGAAAAGCTCAAGGGGCCGGCCGCTCTCGATGATATTCCGGAGAGCGCGCTCGATGCCCTGAAGGCACAAGGTTTCGATTGGCTCTATTTTCTAAGCGTCTGGCAAACGGGAGCGCGCGGGCGAGAGATCTCCCGCCGACAACCTGGCTGGCTGAGGGAGTTTCACGAAACCCTGCCCGACTTGAGAGAAGAAGACATTCAGGGCTCGGGCTTCGCCGTCAAAAACTATGTAACGGCTGATGCGCTGGGCGGAGATGAAGCCCTTAAGAGGCTGAGAGAACGACTGCAGACCAGAGGTCTGAAGCTCATGCTCGACTTCGTCCCCAATCACACGGCCCTCGATCATCCCTTTGTGGAGAGCCATCCCGAATACTATGTTGAGGGCACGGAGGAGGATATCAATCGGGCACCTCAGAATTTTATCCGCCTCAAAAGTGGGGGCAGGGAACGCATCTTCGCCCATGGCCGCGACCCCTATTTCGATGGCTGGCCGGATACCTTGCAGCTAAACTACGGCAGCAAAGCTTCTCAGAAGGCCATGCGCTCTGAAATAATGAGAATAGCCGGTCAGTGTGACGGTCTGCGTTGCGACATGGCCATGCTTGTCCTGCCTGAAATTTTCCAGCGCACCTGGGGCTTGCAAGCCGATGAATTCTGGTCGGAAACCATAGCCACAGTCAAAAAGACATATCCTGATTTCTGCTTCATGGCTGAAGTCTACTGGGATATGGAATGGAGACTGCAAGAACTGGGCTTTGATTACACCTATGATAAAAGGCTCTACGATCGACTGAGAGACCGGCAAGCAGAGCCGGTCTACCTGCACCTGAAGGCCGAGCCCGCCTACCAAAACAAGATGGCTCGCTTCATGGAAAATCACGACGAACCAAGAGCGGCAGCCGTCTTCGACTTACCCTGCCACAAAGCTGCGGCGGCAGTCACCTACCTGAGCCCAGGTTTGCGTTTTTTCCATCAAGGTCAATTTGAAGGCAAACAAAAACGCATATCACCACATCTGGTGCGTGGTCCGCGTGAAGCAAAAGATCAAGAACTGGCAAGTTTCTATGACAAACTCTTACCCTTAGTCACTAGCGACCTCTTGAAAGAAGGCAAATTCACACTTTTGGAAACAAAACGAGCCTGGTCAGACAACTACACAAACGTGTGTTTTCTGGCTTTTACCTGGCAAAGGCAGGAAAGCCGCTCTCTGGTTGTGATAAATTACGCCGACCACGACAGTCAGTGCTATTTGCCGCTTCCCTTTGACAATCTGAGCGGCGCTGATTTTCAGTTGACGGATTTGCTTTCCACGGCCTGCTACAGGCGTGCCGGAAACGACCTGGCGAACCAGGGTTTATACCTGGACATGGAACCCTGGCAAGTGCAAATTTTTCAATTTGAGAAAGCATCGGCGGCGGCCAACAAAGTTGACAAAACGACCGGTCCCGCCGACAGCAACGTTTTCAATAATCTATCATGCTCCTGAATTAGGGCGGCCTCCCTTCCGTCTGGGTCTGCCTGGGTCTGCCTGCTTCCGGAGGGAAAATGTCCAAACGTCAACCTGCATTAAATGCGGCACTCTCACCCAAGGCCGAACTGGATCGGCTGGAATCGGCCAGGCTGGAAAAGGAACCCTGGAAGAAATGGGGTCCCTATTTGAGTGAACGGCAATGGGGCACGGTGCGGGAGGACTACAGCGATAACGGCGACGCCTGGAATTACTTCAGCCACGATCAGGCCAGGTCCAGAGCCTATCGCTGGGGTGAAGACGGCCTGGCAGGCATTTCCGACAGCCATCAAATCCTCTGTTTTTCACTGGCGCTCTGGAACGAACAGGACGCCATCCTGAAAGAGAGGCTCTTCGGTCTCACCAACAGCGAAGGCAACCACGGCGAAGACGTCAAGGAGTACTACTTCTATCTGGAGAGTACGCCCAGCCATTCCTATATGAAGTACCTCTACAAGTACCCGCAGGCGGCTTTCCCCTATGGCAAGCTGGTGGAGGAGAACAAAAGAAGAGGAAGGCAGGAACTAGAATACGAACTGATTGACACAGGGGTTTTCGATCAGGATCGCTACTTCGATGTGCAGGTAGAGTACGCCAAAGCCGATGCCGAAGACATTCTCATTAAGATCAAGGTCATAAACAGGGGTCCCGACCAGGCGCCGCTTCATCTTTTGCCTACCTTGCTCTTCCGCAATACCTGGAACTGGACCGACGGCGGCGCCAAACCGGAACTTCAGACTTTGAAGGGAGAGCCAGGCACGGCAGTTGTGCAAGCCCACCTGAACGACCCCCTCTTTCAGGAATCACTGGCGGACTATTATCTCTATGCCGAGGCCGGCGGCGAGCCCCTGGACTTGCTCTTCTGCAACAACGATACCAATAATGCCAGACTATTCGGCACGGCCAACACAACGCCCTACGTCAAAGACGGCATCAATAACTATATCGTCAACGGTGACAGCAAGGCCTGTAATCCCGAAGGGAAAGGCACAAAGGCTGCCGCTCACTACAAACTCAGCCTCAAGGGTGGGGAAGAAAAGACAATAAGACTGCGCCTCAGCAACAAAGCCCCCCAGATGTTGCCAAAGCCCTTTGCCGACTTCGAAGATATCGTGGCTGAGCGAATTGAGGAGGCCGACGGCTTTTACCAGGCCCTCTATACCGAAGACATGAAAGAAGACCAGGAGAAAATCAACCTCTTTCGCCAGGCCATGGCCGGCATGCTCTGGTCTAAACAATACTTCTATTACGACGTGGAGCGCTGGCTCAAGGAACACGACGCCGGCTTTCTCACTAGGGCCAACAAACGAATCAATGTGAGAAACAGCGATTGGTATCACATGTATAACGACGATATCATCTCCATGCCGGACAAATGGGAATACCCCTGGTATGCAGCCTGGGATCTAGCCTTCCACACAGTGCCCCTTGGTACCGTCGATATCGATTTTGCCAAAGACCAGCTGGACATGATGCTGCGCAACGACTATCAACACCCGAACGGCCAGATACCGGCTTACGAGTGGAATTTCGGAGACGTCAATCCGCCGGTGCATGCCTTTGCCACCATCGAAGTCTATTTACACGACAAAGTGCGAAATAACGGAAAAGGCGATGTGGACTTCCTCAAGTACGCCTTCACCAAACTGATAGTGAACTACTCCTGGTGGCTCAACAGAAAAGACCCCAAAGGCAAGAATGTCTTTGAAGGTGGTTTTCTCGGTCTCGATAACATCGGGGTCTTCGACCGCAGTGCGCCTTTGCCCACAGGCGGCTCTCTCGAACAGGCCGACGGCACGGCCTGGATGGCCTTTTTCAGCCAGCAGATGCTTAGAATAGCCATCGAAGTGGCGGAACACGATCCCCTCTACGAAGATCTGGCCGTCCGCTTCCTGCAGCACACGCTCTGGATAGCAGGAGCCATGGATCGAATCGGAGAACATTCCGACGAACTGTGGGACGAAGAAGACGGTTTCTTCTACGATGTACTGAGACTACCGAATGGTCAGTCCCAGAGGCTTAAGGTGCGCTCCATGGTGGGGCTCTTGCCACTGGCGGCAGTAGCAGTGCTGGAAGAGTCAAAACTGGAAGGACTGCCTACTTTTCGCAAACGCAGCAGCGAATTTGCCAGACGCCACCCGGAACTCTGTGCCAATATTCATATGCCGTCCAAACCGGGTATCGCCGGTCGGCGAATGTTGAGCGTCATCAGTCGAGACAAATTAAGGCGCATTCTGACACGCATGCTGGACGAGAACGAATTTCTTAGCCCCTATGGTATTCGCTCCCTGTCGAGATTTCATAAGGATAACCCATTCGTATTTCAGGCCAACGGGCAGGAATTCAGAGTGGACTACCTGCCGGGCGAATCCGACAACGGCATGTTCGGAGGCAATTCCAACTGGCGCGGACCTATTTGGATGCCGGTCAATTTCTTGCTGATCAAGGCCCTGTATCTGTACTTCGCCTACTATGGCGACTCCTTCAAGATCGAGTGCCCCACCGGTTCCGGTCAGGAGATGAACTTGATGGAAGTAGCACATGAACTTTCACGAAGGCTCTACTCCATCTTCCTGCCCGACAAAGATGGGCGCCGCCCCGTCTACGGTGGCACGGAAAAATTCCAGAACGACCCTCACTTTAAAGACAAAATCCTCTTCTATGAATACTTCCACGGCGAAAACGGTGCCGGACTGGGAGCCAGTCATCAGACCGGTTGGACTGGACTTGTGGCCAGAATTTTGCGCCTGGAGAATATCACTTCCGCCGACATGCTTCTAGCACCGGGAGCGGCCAGCGAGGCAAGAAAAGCTCTCATAGCCCACTGGCAAGAGCAGTAAGACGATAGTTAAAACGATATTGAAAACGATATTCAGTACAGAATTTCGTCAACGAATCCAGGTCTGCTCTTATTGAGAATTTCTATCAAAACGCCGATAGATAGTACATCTTAGACAACATAAGCTGTTTAAAAGGGACAAGCTCTGGTATTATGTATTTGGTAAGTATTACAGGCAGAGATTTGAATCGAATTCGAGGACTTTCTCTTGAGCATGTCGAAACTAAAACTGCTCTTCAGCGGTTACCGAAAAGTCATTCTTTCGGTGCTGGTATTCACGCTGATGTGGACCGGCACGCTTTTACACGACCAGCTCGGCCTTGAACTTTCAAAACTGGCGAGCGCCCAAAACTTTTTAAATACTTACAAAGGCAACGATGTTCTCAGTCTGCTCAGCACACCTGAGCGTTGCCCCTGTGCGGCTCATACTCACAGCCCCCTGATCTCCACCGCTATCGATGAAACCGACTGCCAAAAGAATGTCGGCAGTGATAAAGATAGCCACAATCATTTTCAGCTTTGCCGGCACGCCTTACTGGCCACCATCTCTCATTTTATCTGCGCCCTGAGCAGCCAAGCATCACCGCCGGCTACTCCCGAAACGGTTGCCCTGCTAGCGGCGGAGAGCCGGCCTATCTATATATTGAAACGCGCCCTCTTAATTTAGATTCCTTCTTGGTTCCCAGGCTTGCACTAAGAACCCAGGGCTCAGCCCGGTTTAGTGCAGCATATAGTTTTAGCCGAAAGCAAAAACTTTCGAACCTCTACAAGAAGTATCATCATGATTGGAAAGAAAAACCGTCGGACTCCGATCTGGCTGACATTGGCGGCAGTCATATTGAGCAGTTGCTCTTTACTTGACTCCTCATCTAAACAAACACCACTGGCTATGATGGTTGGAGCCAAGCCATTAAAGCTTTTTGCCGCCTACAAAAGCCCCCCCAGGAAACCGGAAGCCAAGCCCCTGCCTGCACCGGCTCCAGACCCGGCCAATATCGATTTGAGCAAACCCGCTAATGTCACCGTCACCCTCAGTGCGGGGGCGGCCGGCAATATCACCGTAGCCCCGGTCGGCACCAGGAGCCTCAAACAAGCCCTGCGCTTCTCCTCCACAGTGGAGTCCAGCAATCCCGGCACGGCATCGGTAACATCTATGGTACACGGCATCATCACCCGGGTCCTGGTAGATGTGGGCGATACCGTCAAAGCCGGTCAGGTGGTGGCCTATATAAACTGCCCGGAACTTTCCGACGCCCAATCCAGCTTCGTTGAGCGCAAGGCCAGGGTGATGGAAGCAGCCGCCAATGTGGACCTCATAAAAACCAGAGTAAGCCTGGCTGAGGCAGACGCAGCGAGACTCAAGACCCTCTTTGGCGAAGGCATATCCGCAAAAAAAGATGTGGAAGCCGGACAATCGCGCATAGCCAGCACCAAAGCCGAGTTGGAAACTGCCAAAGCCATGCTTGCCGCCAGCCAGATTCAGTTTACGGCAGCCCGCTCCCGCCTCGTCAGTTTGGGTTTTGACCCGCAGTCTATGGAAGAGAGCAAGCTCACAACCGAGCTTGCCCTGCGCTCACCCATCTCCGGACAGGTTAGCCAGAGAAACGCCCAGGCCGGTCAGACTGTAGGAGCCTCAGGCAGCCCTGCCGCCACTGTACTTTTCACCATCGTCGATCTCTCCCGCGTCTGGGTGATGCTGGAAGTACCGCAATCGGAAGTTTCAAAAATCAAGCTGAATGCTCCCGTCACCTTCACCACCGAAGTGGCTCCCGGTCAGAAGTTCATCGGCAGAGTCACCCGCCTGGGCGAGCGCTTTGATCCCCAGAGCCGCACCGCCTCGGTGCGAACAGAAATTGAAAACCCCAGGGCTATTCTCAAACCCGGTCTTCTGGTTCTGGCGGAAGTAGCCACCAGCGCCGCCCCGCAGGACAAACTGAGCATTCCCAACGCCGCCATTCAACGCATCGGCGGCCAGGATCTGGTCTTCAAGAAGACTGGGCCGCAGAGCTACCGTGCCTATCGGCTCAAACTGGGGGACAGCGACGGTCTCAATACCGAGGTAAAAGAAAACACGGACGGACTCACCAATCATGATTGGGTGGTAACCAGTGGTTCCTTCTTTCTCAAAAGCGAGCTGATGAGAAAGTCTATCGGCGGCGGCATATGAGCAGGGTCCACCGTAACCGTGAGCAGGGGGCTGCGCCCATCGCTTCCGGCTGGCTGGAAAAGCTGGTGGAAGCCTGCCTCGATGCCCGGGTAATGGTGCTCTTCATTCTGATACTGAGCACAGGGCTGGGTATGCTCTGCTTTTCCTATTTGCATATCGATGCCGTACCGGACGTCTCCAATGTGCAAGTAACAGTCACGGCCAATGCCCGCGGGCTTGCCCCCCGGGAAGTGGAACAATATGTCACCTATCCTATTGAACTGGCCCTGCAGAGCCTGCCCAAGCTAAAACAACTGCGTTCCATTTCCAAATTTTCCCTCTGCCAGGTAACAGCCGTTTTTGACGACTCCGCCGACATTTACTGGGCCAGGCAGCAGGTGACGGAAAAACTTAAAACGGCCCTGGAGCAAATGCCACCTGCCGCCGACATAAAAATCGCGCTAGGACCCATCGCCACCGGCTTGGGAGAGATTTACCAGTTCCAGATCACCGGCAAAGGCTATAGCCTCATGCAGTTGCGAGACATTCTCGACTGGCAGGTTATTCCAGCCCTCAAGACCGTAGCCGGGGTGGATGAAATTCAATCAATGGGCGGTGAAGCCAAAGAATATCAAGTCAGGCTCGACCCTGAGAGGCTGCATGGTTACCACATCGGTGTCTCTTCCGTCATGAATGCCCTGGCTGCCAACAACGCCAACAGCGGCGGCGGTTATTTGATTGAAAATGACGACCAGACCCTTATTCGGGGCGAAGGCATGCTGCGCGATGTGGAAGATATCGAAAACGTGGCGGTGCGCCGCGACCAGACCGGCATAGTAAAAGTGAAGGATCTGGGAGTGGTGACCATCGGGCACAAACAGCCCCAGAGCATCGTTACGGAAAACGGCCAGGGCGAGACCGTAATTGGCACGGTAGTGATGCGTAAAGGAGAAAACTCCAAAGACGTCTTGACCAGATTGGAAAAGGCTGTGGAAAACCTTCGCACCAGCCTGCCCAGGGGCGTCAATATCAACACCTTCTACGACCGCAGCATTCTCATCGAACAAACCATCGACACAGTCAAACACAACCTCTTTAGCGGTGCTCTCTTCGTGATCGTGGTGCTCTTTCTGCTTCTAGGCGGGCTCAGGGGAGCCGTGATCGCCGCCCTGGCTATTCCGCTTTCGCTTATAGGCGCCGTGGCCTTTCTATCATTGAGCAATACTTCCGGCAACTTACTCTCCCTTGGCGCCATCGACTTCGGCATACTCATAGACGGCTCTGTGGTCATGGTGGAAAACATCATTGCCAGACTGGCCGAAAGAGAAGGCAACCGACTCACCATCGTCAAGGAAGCCGCAGCCGAAGTGGCCAAGCCCGTTTTCTTCGCCGTCTTGATCATCACCGTGGTCTACCTGCCGATTCTGGCACTGCCGGGGGTATCAGGCAAGACCTTCCAGCCCATGGCCCTGACCGTCATCTTCGGGCTTCTAACGGCCCTTCTAATCGGGCTTCTAGCCACTCCCACCCTGGCTTACTTCATCTTGCCCACCAAGCCCGACGAAAAAGACAGTTTTATCCTCAAGCTCATTCGCCCCCATTACCGTTATTTGCTTTTAGAAAGTACCCGGGCACCGCTCAAGAGCTTCAGCCTGGCTCTCTGTATCTTTCTCTTCAGCCTGGCCTTGATTCCATCCCTCGGTTCCGAATTCGTGCCGGTTCTTAAGGAAGGAGCCATGGTACTGACCGTCAACAGACCGGTCTCCGGTTCCCTGGACCTGGCAGCCAAACAAACAACCGAGATAGAAAGGCAGATAATGACCTTTCCGGATGTAGAGCAGGTGGTGTCGCGCACAGGACACTCGGAAATAGCCTTTGATCCAATGGGTCCGGACGAAACCGATGTCTTCGTCATTCTAAAACCGCCGGCAAAGTGGCAGACCGGCACTACCCAGCAAGAAATTGAAGATGCCATCGCCAAAAGGTTGAAAGAAACCGTACCGGGCATCATATTTTCCGTCTCCCAGCCCATCGAGCAGCGCATGAACGAGCTTGTAGCAGGAGCCAAAAGCGATGTGGCCGTGCGCATTTTCGGACCGGATCTGGACAAACTGCGCGAACTGGGCGGACGAGTGGGATCGCTCTTGAGCACCCTGAACGGAACCGCCGACATGAAGCTCGAACAAAATTCCGGACTGCCGGTGGTAACGGCGAAACTGAACTCAGCTCGGCTCGCTGCCTACGGTGTCTCCACTGAAGAGGCACTGGATACGGTGGCAGCTTCGCAAGCCGGAAAAGTAGTGGGCACTATTTATCAGGGCAAGCCCCGCTACGATCTAACAGTTCGCTTCCAGCCGGATAAACTCAAACGAGCCGAAGACCTGGGCGCCCTGCCGGTCAAGAGACTGGCCGGTGAACTGGTACCCTTGAGACAGCTAGCTACTCTGCAAAAAACCGAAGATGCCGCTCAAATTGCCCACCTGCAAACCGACCGCACCTATATGGTGCAGGTCAATGTGCGGGGTCAAGATCTGGGCACCTACGTGAAGGAAGCCCGAGCCCTGGTGGATAAGAACCTGCAACTACCAACCGGCTACCGCATTACCTGGGGCGGTCAGTTCGAGAACCTACAGGAAGCCCAGAGCCGCCTCTTCGTGCTCGTGCCCCTGGTGCTCTTGCTCATTTTCATGCTGCTCTATGCCTCCTTCGGCAGCATGAAGCCTGGCCTGCTCATTTTTTCCAACATACCGCTCGCCCTCTCCGGTGGTCTGGCCGCCCTCTACCTCAGGGGCATGCCCCTTTCGGTCACTGCCGGTGTGGGTTTCATTGCTCTATTTGGAGTGGCGGTCTTGAACGGTGTGGTGCTTGTCACAACCATTCAACAGTTAGAAAAGAACGAGGGACTGACGCCCCGGCAAGCCGCCCTCAAAGGAGCCCAGAAGCGGCTTAGACCGGTTTTGATGACGGCCCTGGTGGCCTCCCTGGGCTTTGTGCCCATGGCCCTTGCCACTACAGTGGGAGCGGAGGTGCAGCGCCCTCTGGCCACGGTGGTGATAGGTGGTCTAATCACTTCCACGGCCCTTACCTTGCTTGTCATTCCGGCAGTTTATGCCTTAATCTGCGGCCCAAAGGGCGGTCGCAAGAGGAAAAAACAGAGCCGACTTAAACCCTTAAGCGAGCCTGAAACTGCGGCTCAACCAGGAAAGTAGGCGCGGCAGGAGGCGAGAACGCTCTTTCTGGAGAAGACAGTCCAGTTCAGCCAGTTCGTTGATGAGGCTGAAAGTGCCATTTTGCCTGGGCGACTGAAAGACAAGCCCGGGAGTCTCAAGGTCGAAGGGGGCAATGGTGTGTACATTGCGGTTATGGCGGGCGCCGCGAATTTCCGGGGCGGCACCTGAGAAAACCTGAAAAACACCACCGGGTTCACCCCGGCGCTCCTTAACCTCAATGCGATACTGACGCAAATGCTCAAGTTGGCAGGCTGGTATTCGCTCCTTCACCACGGCCATTTCTTCAAACTGAAGGGCAATAGTGTGAGCCAGACCATTACTCTCGATAAAGTAAGAGTTCAGCACTTCATCGAGAAAGTCGGCTATTTTCTGGCGATTGTGGAGACTGAAGGAACCGGCAAGTTTTCCGCCGACACTGACAACGACGACCGTGTCATCACCGATGTAGATGGAAGCACAAGACATATGCACACCCGGTAAAGAAGTCCCTACTGACAATATATCACGCTCCCGCCAACCAGGCCCGGCAAACTTCCACCGACATCAAAAGCGCCGGATTCTTAACCGGTTTGTCTGGAGAACCTCCGGCAGTTCTGCGGTTATCTTCCCGTCACTCCAGGGGATCCTTTCCGCTCGATGGCGAAAACTTAGTAACTCAGTTGCGCCTCCCACTCGGCGGCTTAGAGAGCCCGCAGACAAATCTTGTGCCTACAAAATGTCTACACGTGCACATGTAGAAAACTGTCTGGAGTTGGCACCTTCGTCGCATGAAGAACGATCTGCTGCCTCGCCTCACAAGCAAGCATCTACAACCGTAACTCCACCAGTCCCAAAATCTTGAAAGACACAAGCACGTGAAGACTCCTGTACGAGCTACACTTGTTTTTCTTGTTTATGGCAAGAAAACTACAAGTCTGGGTACAAGGTAGATGGCTAGAAAATGAGAGAAACTGTTAGATTAAACCCTTCTTGCGATTTTTGGCTTTCAGTTTTGTCTTCGCAATTGTGATTAGACTAAGTTTTGATCCGATGCTCCGCCTCAGAAAGTATACGTCTCAGGAAATTTTGACGGAGGCTACAAATTCAGCAGTCATTGTTTCAGTTACCAGTGAGCGTACTTTTTGGGATAAACAATGGGCTTATATTGAGTTTGAGAGTGGGCGTAATGGTTTTGTTGATTGGAATAAGGACACCATATCTACTCTCAATCAAATTCGCAACCTGAAGGTACTCATTACATGCAGTGTATTCCCAACGCTCGAGTTCTACCTCACTGGATTCGCATTACTTCTCTCATTTTATCTAAGCCGAAAACCACAACTTAGAAAGTCAGATTAGAAGTTAACGAACTACTTAGTCTTATTTTCCGCCATTCTATAGTCATGATGGTCGAATCTGATAATTTGTTCGATTTGCTGTCAGCGGATTGCTAGGTTATCGGACCGGAGTGAATGAGAAAGCGCCGGTTAGGGGAACGTTTTCCAGTCAGGATACTGGCACAAAGGTATATAGGCAACTCCCCAGTCAACGACCAGGCCATGTTTGCTAATGAGAAACCAGTACGCTTTTGATGTTTCATTTTCCCTGCCATCGAAATACCACCATTGCTCTGCAGGAGGATCAAACAAAGCGATAGCAGGGCACAAGAGTCCGGTGCGTTCGAAGCCTCGATAATAAGGCCACTGCCATAGTGGTGGATCTTCGAGTCCTCCAGCCGATTCAAATGTATAGCCTCTCCAGTGTCTAATTTGCCGCAAGCAAATGTTCGGGTTCCCGACCCGCTCAATCAGCGTTTTCCCAGAAATAGGCAGTTGAGCCAATAGTTTTTTGGTCTGATCAAACGTCAGCTGGTATGCGTATGAAGGATCAGCTAATTTGCTACCCAGTTGATACCCACCCCTTGCCTCAATACTTAGGAAAATGGCTAGGTACGCCAGAAACAGGAAGCTAATCACAAGTAGAGAAGACTTTCGCACGAAACCTCTCATCTAATTGCTACCCTCATTCAAATTTTAGCAGGGGACTGAATTCGATACCGTACAACTGGCGCCTGTGGCTATCGCTCAGAAATCACAGGTAAACTCACACTGAACGCAGATTGTTGTTAAGCCAAGTCCAAGATTATGGATGCCAATTCAATTATCGAAAATACGACAGCCGTCTATGGTCGGCTGCAGAACGACGGGGACTGTGGTTACGGAAATCTGGTCAGGTTTGGCGCTTTATCCCCATCCAAGCAAGCCAATTGCGTCTCTAGCCTTTTCTTGTGAATTGAGTATATGCGATAGCTTAAGCTCAGCCAATTCCAAGTATTCCTCTTCAATAATGGAGCATTCGTCAGTCAAGTCATCTCCGGCACTTATTGCAATAATTCCCAATTGTGCGATACAGGCAACCATTGTGTTGATATCAGAGAAATATTCTGAAAAATTCCATGCTCCTTCTCCATGATTCGCAAACCAGATGGTGGCAGATTCTCCTTTAACTATAAACGGATCACATCCTTCAGTAACGAGGACCAACCAGTCAGTATTCCAGTCGGGTACTGGCTCACCGCTGAGAGTGTTCCATCGATAGCCCCCTTGTAGCGACCATAATTCTGCAAGGCTCGGAACGTAAAAGTCGTTGCCGTATCCTCGAATATAGATGTCCAACGGTCCAATCTCTTCATAAAATTTTTGAACAGGCTTAGGTAGATCAATACTTCCTCGCCATTCAGATAAAGATTGGCTTCTGACCTCACCAAATGGAGCTAGCAGTTCTTTAACTTGGTTTGCTGAGACCATTTTTCCCCACATCGAATAAATTTTTATTGTACTCCAGATGCCCCCACCAAGGCGTTCCGAATCACTGTCAGATATCTCCAGTGCCAGGTACGGCTTCATAATTGGTTAATTCATCCAGATAGCAGTGCTCACAGGTTGGGCACAACCAAAACAGCTTACCGAGCTGGCGTCGATTCTATTTGCGACCGAAAAATTTCATAATGTTGGCAAGAGGACTAACCCTTTTGAATTGCTGCATTTGTGGCTCACCGTCCTCCTGATGTTGACGGCGGTTTAAAGAAGCAGCTTTCTTGACGGCAGAGCGAGGCGTATAGCCAAGGCATATCCTCCGCGAGCAATTGTTCCTCTCGGGTTGATTTGAGAAATTAGGAATTAGCAAAAAGGTCAAGGGCTCAAGCTGCAACTTGAACCCCTGGATTCATCTATTGGACGATGAAGGAGAGAGTTTCCTACAAGAATTGAGTCCTGTCCAGGCCTTTTTTGCTCATTGAGTGGACGATGAGCAAGATTCCTTTCGAATGTTCAACTGCGCCCGATGCCGGGAACAGGTAAGGCTTTGCAGGAGCTGTGATCGTGGCAACCGCTATTGCGGGCGAGAATGCGCACTTCTAAACCGCCGCCAGGGACAGGCTGAGGCAGGGCGGCGTTACCAGCGCACGTTTAAGGGGCGCTAAAACACAGCCACCGGCAGGCAGAATACAAGAGGCGGTGCAAAGAAGAAGTGACGCATCAGTGTTCCCCTGAGGCTTGTCAGGATGACATTGTTTGTCCAGAGACCGAGGAAGTGGTCTCTACGGAAATCACAAAATTCGAGCCGGCTGAAGATGCAGTGTTAATTCGCTGCAGCGGTTGCGGCCGTCTTTGTGGGCCGTTCGCACGCCAAGACTTCATCGGGCGATGTCGCCTGGGAAGAACAACAGGAGGTAACAGTGGGCGTTTCAAAAGAAGTAGAATCAGAGATCCTGCGCTTGTTTTACGCAGAGAAGTGGAAAAGAGGCACCATCGCCAGGCAGCTACAGATTCATCACGGTGTAGTTGATCGGGTATTAACCAGAAATGGAATTAGCGTTGAGCGGGTCAGGATCAGGCGTTCGTTGATTGACCCGTATTTGCCGTACATCCGTTCTGTGCTGCAGAAGTATCCGAGACTGACGGGATCGCGGCTGTATGCAATGGTGAAAGAGAGAGGGTATCCTGGGGGCATCGACCACTTTCGAGACATGCTAGCCAGGCATCGACCAAAACCGGCAGCTGAAGCGTATCTCAGGCTGAGTACGATTAAGGGAGAGGAGGCTCAGGTTGACTGGGCTTGCTTCGGGAAAGTGAAAATCGGTAATGCCGAGCGGCAACTGTACGCTTTCGTCATTGTCTTGTCCTGGTCACGGCAGGTGTTTCTGAAGTTCTACACAGGCATGTCCACGGCGAACTTTCTACAGGGGCACGTAGACGCCTTTTGCAGTTGGGGAGGTGTGCCGAGGCAGGTCAAGTACGACAATTTGAAATCGGCCGTTTTGGAGAGGAGTGGCGATGCTATCCGATTCAATCCTCGGCTGCTGGACTTTGCAGCGTATTACCGATATGCCCCGAAGCCAGTAGCTATCGCCAGGGGCAATCAAAAGGGGCGGGTCGAGAGGGCGATACAGTACATCAGGCATTCGTTCTTTGCTGCGCGGAAGTGGGATGGACTGGAGGACCTGAACAATCAGGCGATAGTCTGGTGCCGAGAAGTAGCAGGCACCAGACCGTGTTCAGAGGACCGAACAATGACTGTAGCAGAGGCATTTAAGCAAGAGCAAGAGAGCTTGATGCCATTGCCGGACAATCCGTATGCAGTATTTGAGAGCACGGTTGTATCGGTTGGCAAGGCACCGTATGTCAGGTATGACCTGAACGATTATTCAGTACCTCATGAATACGTGCAGAAGCAGCTCACCGTGCAAGCAGACAGCGATTGGGTGCGTATCTTGGATGGATTGAAGGAGGTAGCGAAGCACAAGCGCTGCTTTGAAAAGCGGCGTCAGATTGAGACTACCGAGCACATTTCGAGGCTGGTCGAAGAGAAGAAAAAGGCAAAGAAGGGCAGCGGCATGAATCGACTATTTTGCTCGGCACCAACTGCAAGAGAGATGTTCCGTATGGCTGCGGAGCGGGGTATTCAATCGGTTCGCTGACAAGCAAATTGCTGAGGCTGTTGGACTTATATGGTCCGGCAGAAGTGGAGGAGTCAATCAAGGAAGTGGTGACTTCTGGAGCTTGCCATTGTGCAGATGTTGCCAACGTACTTGAGAGGAGGAGGAGGCAGAAGGGGCTGCTTTCGCCAATTGAGATTGATTTACCGGACGACAAAAGCGTTACCGATCTTGTTGTTTTGCCGCACTCGCTGGCTACTTACGACAATCTTTCCAAGGAGGAACAATGACGACAGATTTGAAAGAACAGGCGAGCAAGCTGGGCTTCAAGGCCATGGCGGCCAGATGGAATGAATATGCCAATCAATCGTGGGTCAAAGAACTGTTAGAGGCTGAGGCGGCGGAGAAGAATCGGCGAAGCTTAGAGCGGCGCTTGAGAGAGTCTCAGATACACGAGATGAAGCCTGTGTCTGACTTTGATTGGGAGTGGCCGAAGGCGATTGATCGAGAGCTTGTAGAAGAGCTGTTCACTCTAGAGTTCATGAGGAGGGCAGTCAATATCATCTTTCTTGGCGCCAACGGTCTGGGTAAGTCGATGTTGACGAAGAACCTGATCCACACGGCTCTGCTTGCCGGATACAAAACCAAGTTTGTCTCAGCCAGTCAAATGCTGTCGGATCTGTCAGCCCAGGATGGTGCCACATCCCGCCGGAGATGCCTACAGAAGTACGCGAGCCCGGACTTATTGGCAATTGATGAGCTTGGCTATCTCAGCTACGACAATCGCTATGCCGACTTACTTTACGAGGTGATTAACGCTCGGTACCTGAAGTCATCAACAATCATCACGACCAACAAGCCCTTCAAAGAGTGGGGAGAAATCTTCCCGAATGCGGCTTGTGTAGTCACTCTTGTGGACAGATTGATACACAGATCAGAAATCGTCAAGATTGACGGAGCCTCCTATCGAACGAAAGAAGCACTGGAGTCCGCTGAAAAAAGAGCCCAGAAAAAGCGCGGTCGAGCAAGAAGGATGGAGGAATCAGCCAATGATCAGACTGCTGTTCTTGCTTGAGTGCGACCAATGCGAGGAGACCTGGCCTACAGTGGTAAGGCAGCGTGGTTCAATCGGAATCCAGTGGGATGAGGAACTCCAAAACCTTGAGTTCGCGGCGGAGGAGGCTGGCTGGAGCGGCTATCGAGCCAGCATGCTTGCGACAGCTGCGTGATGGAAGCCATGTCCAAGCAGAACGCGGGTTGAGCGTTCTCAAAAAACCAGAAGGAAAGGGCTGCCGTAGCCGGCAGCCCTTTCCTTCTGATATGTGAAATTCTGTTGCCGCCCAATTTGTTGCGCATTTATGCCGCCGTCAACATCCTGATAGTGATCGATCTCAAAGCCCAGGTAACGCTTCGTTACGGCAAACACTAGACTTTCACCAGTGCCGGACATATCAAACTCTTCCAATCTACCGTTAATGTCTAGTTTGAAAATTCTCTCGCCGTCAACGATGCTAGATTGATCGAAGATTGGCTTTTCTTCCGGCTGCAGATCTCCGAAATCATGTATAACTCCGTCATCGGATGAGCCTGCGAGAAAGCGTATGCGCTTGCCCTTTTCGTAAATGTCATAACCGTAAAGATCGACCACACTGTGCAACACTATCGCTAGAATATTTGCCGTCGGATAGCCCTTCAATATGATTTTGTGAAGCGTATTGTCTCCTTCAGAAAATTCATAGAGCCGTTGGTCTGACAAAATAAAGCCATGCTCGTAAGCCCCTAGGCAAAACTGATCCCCAGGCGGATACATACATTCAGTGTATGGCCATAGTGTGTTCTCCGTCTTCACCGCCGGACCGAGGCCAAGCTGCTCAATAAGCGCCTCGGCCTTTTCGGGCAGATACATGGGATTGGTCGAAAAATATTCTGGCTCCCTGGTTGTGACAAAGACCGTCGCAGTTTTGAATCCCATAGATCTACCTCGCTATAGACTGGGCTTTCTAAGTTTATCCCCAGATCAGTGTCGTTTATCCGGCTCTGTTACATGTTCTGGAGAAAAGACTATATCAGGAGGCTTCTAGTTGCAGGCACTTTTTGGGTCAATCGGACAAAGGATAGAAAAGTAGAATACTTCTGAGCACGAAAAAACCTACAAGCAGAGCGTTTTCAGACTTACACCAGAACAATGAAACATATCGATAGTTATCGAACGGCGTTTGGTCCAAAAGGTAGAATTGTGTAACGACTTGGCATGTGGCAAAATGACGATCAATAATTGCATGTGGCACAACTACATCAGTAGCAGTTTCGCCGCTTGCAACGACTTCCTGCCACTTCGGTCTGTGTGCGTAGAGTCTAAATCGAGGAGTGGAAATACTTCAGTGAACCCACCTGTCCCACCGTTCACCCACGAAAGCGCTGTTCAAAAGGTTCGTCTGGCCGAGGATGGCTGGAATTCACGAACACCTGAACGAGTTTGTCTGGCTTATTCTCAAGACTCAAAATGGCGAAACCGTTCTGAGTTTCTCACAGGAAGGGAGGCGATCGTTGCTTTCCTGACTCGCAAATGGACCAGGGAACTGGATTACCGATTGATAAAAGAGCTATGGGCGTTTACTGGCAATAAGATCGCAGTACGTTTCGCCTACGAGTGGCACGATGATTCGGGGAATTGGTACCGATCGTATGGCAATGAAAATTGGGAATTTGATGAACAGGGCTTGATGAAGGCTCGACATGCAAGCATCAACGATTTGCCAATTTTAGAATCAGAACGCAAATTTCACTGGCCGCTTGGGCGCCGCCCAGATGACCACCCATCACTTTCAGAACTGGGGTTGTGAATAAGACCATTGCGATTAGGAGATGGCGGTCGAGCCACTGGTGCCAACTTATCATCCGCCACGGCATTTGGTGTGCAAACTTGAACGTCACGGCATGTCAATTTTTTGCAAATAGGACTTCGTTTTTCGTCTCGATCAGTTTGGCAACGATTTGATCTTTTTTGTCAATTGCGCTTAACGCATAGTATTTAAGGACTTCGCCGATAAGCGAGAGAGAAAGACCAGGAGAGGCTGCATCCTCTATGAGGAATTGTCCAGGCACCATCTGTGAGTACGGGAACAGGCAAGCGACTCTGCTGCCAACACTCACAAGCAAGCATCTACATCCGCAACTCGACAAGTCCCAAAACCCAGCCAGCAGCTCGTGAGGCTCACTATACAAACGAGAATGTTATTATCATTAAGAGAACTCTCGATCCATTTTTTGTGAGGTCTAAGAGTGCGGACTTTTAAAGTACTTATGGCCGTGATCGTCGCCAGCGCGTTCCTTATCATTACTCAAGGTGTGTTTATTTTTCGCCATGTGCCAGCCATGAGATGCGGGACCATAATGGGGCTGGAAGCAGCAAATGTACATTCGTGGAGCCGAATGGAGTTGTTAAACAGACTTGGAAAACCTGATTCTACACTTCAAAAGCCGGATGGCAGTGAGTCGTTATGTTATCTACAAGGCTTCATGAATACGGGTGTTTCTTTTGACCTTAGGAATAACAAAGTCGAAGGGATACATAGTCATACCAATTGGCACGATGAATGGTGGCATGAATGAAAATTTGCTGTCCGTGAACTACCAAGTCCTGAGCCGCCAACTCGCCAATTCCGATGAGACTTCTATTGGAAACTATAGGTTCAAAGTCGTCTCAATATACAGCCTGGATCGACGAAAACAACACGTCCATTTGGCAATCGTCCAAAGTTTTCCGCCTTCTCGTCCCAAACTACATAGCCTCGACTTCTGACGCGATTTGCTGCAGCATCCATTTCAGCTTGCTTGATATTTTTTGAACTGGTCAAAGACAATTCTTCGACCTGCCAGTTTAAACCCCTATGCGTTTTAATTGACTCCAACATATCAGGATCGGCCAATCGCTCTCTATGACCGAGTGGTTGGATTCTCAGTGCCGTGCCCTTTGTTGTCTTGAGTACTAGCGCTTCGCCGCCAGCATTAAGATGTCTAGTGCCCAATGGAATCTGCGGCAAGATTTCCTCTGTTGGTGCCTTTAAAAGCAGGTCATGGTAGCGCTCCGTTCTGGTTGCTTCGAGAACCCCATTTCTCAAAGAGCTCGAACGCAAAAATCCGAAGTCATTACGGTGATTGCCTAGCTCAACCATTTTAGAAAGCTTCTGTCCAAATTTGTCTGTGCCATCTGCCTGATCGGCTAGTTTCAGACCAAACCGCTGTCTTTCTGTGGAAAACCAAACCTTGCTGCCGTTTGAGTAGGTTCTTACCATTCCATTGGCACCAGCCACCAGGTTCGTACCGTCATTCAAGTCTACTTTTACCATCTTGTCCGATACACACGACCACTTTCCACTGCCGCCCCAGGCAACGTAGCCATTGGCACTTGCTTGCAATTCAGTACCAGGAGCGAGTTTAGTAGCTTCTGCAGCGTCCGCAAGCAGCCTGGTGCCAAGGCGGTGATCGAGAACTCTGGGCAGGACAAACTTGCAGCCCAAACCAGCAGTTGCCGCTATGCCAAGGGCAATAGTTGTTTTGGGATGTTCACGGGCCCAGTCAGCGGCTTCCTCGGTCAGACGCGAGGTACTCTCGCTCAGCCAGGTCTTAATCTCTGTGGTTTTGGAAGGTACGTCTAGCATAGAAGAAGAATATTTTCGAGCATGCACAGCAGGTCGCCTGCGCTCAATGGGGATTCACCAATGCTATGGAACTGAAGAGTTCCAAGCAAGGGTGGAAATACGGCAGAGGGCAGAGTTAATTTCGCCACCAATAAATTTGGACACTTTTAAAGGCAACACGAACAGTGCTAACCAGGGCTGGAAGGGCCTTCAAGATGCATCAGAACGCAAAAATGAAATCCAATGCGGTGCTATTATGTTCTATCGTTCGTAGTGCCGTTTTTTATTTGCGGCATTGGCGCTTGGTTATGGACAGAAGGCAGAAGCGATCGCCCTCACGGAGCGCTCGCTTCTAATAAAGAACTAGCAGATGCAGAGCGACAAATAGATACGGATTCAAACAATAAATTCTTGGCTGTCGGATAGCCCTTCAAAATGATAGTGTGCTCTCCGTCTTCACCGCCGGACTGAGGCCAAGCGGCTCAATAAGCGCCTCGGCCTTTTCGGGCAGGATGAGAGGGCAACAGTCCAGTGGAGAACAGCGAAGTCGCTCGAAACAGTGTGGGCGGATACAACAAAAAAATGCCGTAGGCACATACAAGCAACAAACAATTTGACCAGGGCAAGAAACGACAAGAACGTCACTGGCGCGAAGTTTGAGAGCAAACACTTGACGATATGCCAGTTTTGGCATAAAATGAACCAATGAGCAAAAAGCAAGAACCGGAAGAGCCCAAACCCAAGGAGAAAGAAGAAAAAGAGGTCATATTCTGGCCGGAGAATTTGACATACGAGTTGAAAAAAGACTGGCCTGAAGCTGTGCGCAAAGAAGGCGGCTTTCAACTCTACCGTGTTCAGCAAGGGTTGGAGCCAAACAACTTTCGTCCGATGCCCACTATTGGTGCGGGTGTCAGCTACTTCTCCCCCAGATATTGCGCTAGCAAAAAAACGACTATCCGAGATCGTTCAACACAGACAAAAGAGTAAAAAGAAATGAGCAAGAACGTATTTTTAGATCTGGGATTCAGTGAAGAAGAAGCTGCTGGGCTGAAATTGAAGTCCTATCTCTTCATTTCTTTGCAAGAAGCGATTGAAAAATCTGGAAAAAAGCAGGTCGATGTTGCGCAGATTCTTGGTACTGACCAGGCAAAGGTTTCCAAGATTCTCAACGGAAAGTTCGATGAATTCTCAATCGAGCGCATCACAGAATACATGCAAAAACTCGGCTATGACATACATATCGGCACGCGCCCGGCACCTGGTGACCGGCAAGGTACAGTCATAATGGACAAGCGCGAGTTCGCTGGCGTCTAGCAAATTTGCCTGGGCGTCCGAATTTCACTCCTCGCGCCAAAATCGCTTTCCGTCCGATATCAGTTCTGTCCCGGCTCAACTCTCTTTCGAACTCCGCCATGTCGAAAAAACGTCATCACCAACCGCCCGGCTGACGGTGTGGTATGGGCCCAGGGCTCCCGCAACGACTTAGATGATCATGACGACCCGGTACCCTGAGAGATCGGCTTATTTAGCTGCTTTAGCAGTGGTGGTCATAAGCTCTTTCAATGACTCCTCACCACAGGCGACACCATAGAGATCATAGGGTCTGGCTTCTTCCACCAGCACATTATTGACCTCGGCCATGAAGACATCATGCTCGCCTTCTCTGATGTAGACCTGGTTATCGATACCGGGAGCATCCCACTGGCTGCGCCCGATATAGAGCCGTTTGCGCTCATCGAAACTTTCAACCAAAACGGGAATGGTGGTGCCCACCATGGCTTCGTTGAGGGCCAGGGAGATGCCGTGCTGAAGTTGCATTATGCGCTTCTGGCGCGCTTTCTTTACCTTCTCGGGCAATTGATCGCTCATATGACCGCTTGGTACTTCCATCTGCTTGGAGTAAGTAAATACTCCCAGACGATCAAAGCGATAGCGTTCAATGAAGTCGTAGAGGTGCTGGAAGTGTTCTTCTGTTTCGCCGGGGAAACCGACGATAAAGGTAGAGCGAATTTTTACTCCGGGCAAGCATTCCCGGATGAGGTCCATGACTTTCTCCGGATGCTTGGGTCTGGCCATGGCCGCCAGCACATCGGGATGGGAATGCTGGAGGGGAATATCCACGTACTTAACCACCTTGGGCAGGCGAGCCATGGTTTCAAGCAAAGCCCGGTTCGTTTCAGTGGGATAACAGTACATGATGCGGATCCAGTCCAGCTCTTCAATTTCGTGCAGAGCTTCGAGCAATTCCGGCAAGGCCATGCGGTTATAGATATCGAGACCGTAATAACTGGAATCCTGCGAAACAAGAATAATTTCTTTCACGCCGCCATGCACCAGCATGCGCGCTTCCTTCACCAGAGACTCGATGGAACGGGAACGGAACTTACCGCGCAACTGCGGAATGATGCAAAAAGAGCAGGCATGATCACAGCCTTCGGCAATTTTCAAATAGGCGGAAGCACCAACACCGGTCTGCATGCGCGGCAAAACTTCGTCATCGTAGTTGTTGGGTACATCGCTTACTTCCACCACGCGCAATGAAGAATCTCTGGCGATGGAAGTAATTACATCAACAATTTTGGTGATATCACCGGTTCCGACAATGGCTCTCGCTTCCGGTATCTCTGTAAGCAGTTCTTCCTTGAAGTGCTGGGCCAGGCAACCGGCGATAATCAGCTCTTTACCCTGATCAGCCAGTTCCACCAGGGTGCGCACCGACTCTTTGCGGGCATCGCCTATAAACGAGCAAGTATTGACGAGGCACATCTGCGCTTCATCATTATCAAAGGTGACTTCAAACCCGGCTTTGTTCAAAAGCCCGAGCATCACTTCCGTGTCAGTGGCATTCTTTGGACAGCCAAGTGAAACCACCCCTATTTTGGGGTTGCGCATCTACAGTACCTCTACTAGCTAGTCGTTATCCAGGCGACCATCATTGTAGCGGTAAGGTACATCTATAGATCGTGCGCCACCGCCGGAGGACACTCCGGGGATGTCGCGGGTGCCGCCGTCATCGAGGCGGCGATGGCGTCTTTCGCTGACAGGGGCGCCATCCGAGCTAGCACGACGTAGTGAAATCGTCCTCTTTACATTTGTAACAGGCTTGACGGTAGTGGTCGTGGTAGAAGCCTGAGCCGGATCACCGGTAGCCACCTGGGTGCTTGTGGCCGCTTGCGGGGGTGTGAAGGTGGATTCCTTACGGCGCCCTGCCGGACCGAAGACTTCAGTTTTACCCAGATAGTCGGTAACGCTTAAGGATGCGCCGTTGCCGGCTATAACTGTGAGACCCTGGGCATCTTCGAAATCGCGCTTGTCGCCTGATTCAAGATAACCAACGAAAACTGTTGAACCGGATGAGACAGACTTCACCTCAACCCAGACGTGCTGAGTGGCCGAGAGCGTGATCTTGCCAGTGGAAGCAGGCAATACACCAGGCACCTGGGCATTGGGCAGTTGGCTGGTGGTGGCTGCTACTTGCATACCGGCAGCATTGAAGCGAGTAGCCGAGTCACGTAACTGCAACACTCCCGGATCTTGTTGAGAAAGCTGGGATTGCTGCCACCATCCCAGAGCACATACGGAAGCCAGGACGGCCACCAGAAGAAGGCTGGGATAGAAGAAGGTTTTAGTGAAACTGGGGGCATCGGAAATAACATGGGTGGGAGCCACATAGCTCACCGTGGGCGGCGGCGTTTCACGCCCTTTGCCGATACCAAAGATGCCCGGCTTGTTCTGTCCGTCGGACATGCCGGCACGTTTGTACTCATCAGCCAGAGCCTGACCGGATAAGCCAAGCGTATCGCCATAGCGCTTGATGAAGCCGGCCACATAGACCGGCTCGGGTAGGTCTTCCACACGGCCAAACTCAATGGCTTCCAAGTGGTTGGTTGGAATTCTGGTCCGGTCATAAACTTGCCCCAGAGAAAGATTCTGGGCTTCCCGTGCTGCTTTTAGTTTCTGACCTACTTGCTCTAAAGACATTGTGGCAGTGCTCACCGCGATGACCGGTCCTTATAAAATCGGTTTTCCAGATTTACCTCAAGACCGATACAGAGTGGATATCTCACTATCAGTCAGGCGACGCCATTTTCCAGACGGCAACTGCCTCAATTGTAACCCACCAATGGCAACCCTGACCAAACGATTAACATCATAACCAAGAGCGGCACACATACGCCTGATTTGCCGGTTTCGCCCTTCGTAGAGCTGCATTTCAAAGGTTGTGGCATGAGAATTAGCAGAAATTTTGCGAACTTTTGCCGGCCGCGTAACACCGTCTGACAACCTAATGCCTTTTGCCAGAGCAGAATAATCAGAAGGTTGCATCTGCCCCTTGACAGTCACCTCGTATATTTTGGCCACGTCGTGGGAGGGATGGGTGAGGAGTTTAGCCAGTTCACCGTCATTAGTGAGAAGGATAAGCCCCTCTGAATCACGGTCGAGGCGGCCGACCGGCTTCAAATGCCTCAACTCAGGCGGCAAGAGATCAAGCACGGTGCGCCGACCTCTCTCATCATCACAGGTGGAGACATAGTCTTTGGGCTTGTTCAAAAGCAGATAGTCGTGGAAGCGAGTCACAACTTCCTCGCCGTCCACGACTATTTGATCTTGATCTATATCAACCAGAAGACTGAAGTCTGTGGTCAAAGTGCCGTTCACCATCACCTTACCGGCGGCAATCAACTCATCAGCCTTACGCCGACTGGCAATACCAGTCAGGGCAATGGCTCGATTGAGACGATAAAGTGTGGGCAACTTTTAAGCTAGCCGCCGGAGGCAGCGCTCTCGACGTCATCCACCAGCACTTTACCGCCCTGTCCTGCCAGTTCTTGCAGTTTGTGGGCGATCTGATCCTTGGTTCCAGCCACGGAGTCGCTGGCCTTCTTCAAGACTTCGTTGCTCTTGGATTGCAAATCGGTGATGGTAGTGCCGGTCTTCTCTTTGATATCGGTCAAAGAGTCGGAAGCCTGCTTGTAAAGGTCTTCAGAACCATCGGCAATTTGACGGCGCAATTCTGCACCGGACTTGGGAGCTGAAAGCAGACCGATGATATAACCAATCGCTCCGCCGACTACTAGACCTTCCAGAAATCTACTCATGATGCTTGTTTTACCTCTTATTTCTTTGGCCAAACCATTTAAGCTTTGCTTACTTGCTTGGATTTGTCCTCTGGCAATTACTTGCCCACCTCAGTCAAAGATCTTGCATCCCGACTGCGCTCTCTTTCTTCCTTGTTACCCTTTGGCTCTAGATAAGCCCTGATACCGGCCATAAAGCCGGCACCGAATACCGATGAATTCTTCTTAGCCGAGTCTGCGGCCTTTGTCAGACCGCCTGTTACATCACCAACTTTGTTACCGACATCACCGATAGATCTCTCCGCCCGTCCCTTCAATTCGATTACGGTACCAAGCAGGGTATCTACCTGTTTGAGAGTCGGTCCAAGCTCCTTGTCTACAGTGCCGAGAAGGCGCTCGAGAGCCGAAAGCGTGCGCTCAGATTGCTTGACCATGGACATGAGCGGCATACTGACAGCCATCAGTGATACAGCCAGGAAAATGAGGGAGACGGCCACAAGTATGTTCAAGCTACCGGATATTTGATCCACGGGAAAATCCTTCTAACAAGAGAGCCGTATTGTCACCACGAACGACCAGCCAGGCATCCTGGCTTAACGATGCTGAAAAGGCAGTTGACCACCACCCAGCTCGATTTCTTCGCGCTTCTTGGCGGCAGCCAGTTTACCGGCGGCAATGGCACGCTTGAAGCGCAAGGTCTGCTCTTCCAGGGTGAGCTGGCAATAATTCAAGAAGGAAGCGTAAAGATCGAGGGAATCATCAACCACTTCGCCCACACGATCAGGCACATTCTTGGCGGTGCGCTCCAGGGAACCGCGGATTTCACTGCCCGACTTGGGTGCGGTCAAAAGTGCCAGCGTTGCTCCGCCTACCGCGCCGATCAGAAGCCCGGTCATCCAGGCGCCCCAACCACCACCGTGGTCTTCGTCATCACGACGAGCAGGAAGGTCTCCATAGCTATAGTTATCGGCTCTGCCCATGAACTTCTCTCCGTCCCCTATCCAAATACTGGAGTATATCACCAAGCTCTCAAACTAACCGGTTTTGTGCACTTTTGTCTAAGATTTGCCTGCACAGAGTGTTGCAAAAGACCTAGTGCGCCAACTCCTTCTCAAGTACCTGGAAACGCTCCGAGAGCAGATCGCAAATATGGTCGGCAATGGCACGCTTGGGCATGCGGGGCAGGCTCTCCCGAGTACCTTCCGCCGAAAGAATGACAACCGCGTTATCGTCGGACCCGAAGCCAATGTCCGGCACCGAAATATCGTTGCCGACGATCATATCGAGATTTTTCCGCTTCAGCTTGGAAGCGGCATTGGAAAGGAGTGCTTCCGATTCGGCAGCGAAGCCGATGATCACTTGATCTTTGCGCTTGACACGACCAAGTAAGTCGATGATATCGGGATTCTTAGTCAATTCCAGGACAATGTCTTCCGATTCGGTCTTTTTGATCTTCTGGGCCGAAACCGCCAGCGGTCTGAAATCAGCCACGGCTGCCGTCATAACCAGGGCATCGCAACTGTCGAATTCCGCTTCTACGGCTTCCTGCATCTCCTGAGCGGTTTCCACCACAATCACCGGATAGGCGCGCTCCACGTCTACGGTGGAGATGAGGGTGACATCGGCACCACGGCTGTATGCTGAATCGGCCATGGCAATTCCCATTTTTCCGGAGGAGCGGTTACCGATGAAGCGCACCGGGTCGATGGGCTCTCTGGTGCCGCCGGCCGTCACCAGGACGCGCTTGGTGGAGAGGGTCTGGTGGGCTAAGAGCCTGGCGGCCACTGCCGCAATGATTGATTCCACGGCAGCCATTTTGCCAAGCCCGACATCGCCGCAAGCCACTTCCCCGTACTCCGGTGCAACGATATCGTAGCGGTAGCGATTCTCAAGAATGGAGAGATTGTGCTGGGTAGCCGGATGCTGCAACATGACCGGATTCATGGCCGGTGCAATCATCACTTTCGCCTGGGAAGCCAACACCATAGTAGTCAACAAATCATCGCAGATACCGGTGGCCAGCTTGGCAATAATGTCGGCAGTAGCCGGCGCTATTAGAATCAAGTCGCATTTCTTGGCCAGATCGATGTGCTCGGGGCGCCAGTCGGCAGTTGGCCCGTACTGTTCGCAATGGGTCTGGTTGCGGGTGATGGTAGTGAGGGAAAGGGGGGTGATGAATTCCCGGGCATTGGGGGTCAAAACCGCGTGCACACTGGCACCGGAGCGCCTCAGCAAGGAGGCGATGTCGCAGGCTTTGTAAGCGGCAATGCCACCGCTCACACCAAGCAAAATGGTCTTGTTCTCAAGTGGATTGAAGGACTCGAAATTGCTTCCGCGCTTCTTGGAACCCTTTTTCATTTTCATATGCCTCTCCAAAACCACCTTACAAAGAGATAGCCCCGGCCAAATAACCTTACAAGCCTTAGAATAAGCGGCGGTCTGTATTATTATGGACCGACGTCCCTTATTGTAGCCCCTTTACCCACGTCAGAGATCCAAGGACCGGTACCATATCAATGAAAAAGTTCTATGTCACAACCGCCATTGATTACGTCAATGCCGCTCCCCATATCGGCCACGCCTACGAGAAAATCGCCGCCGATGTCGTGGCTCGTTACTATCGCCTCAGGGGCTTCGACGTTTTCTTCCTGACCGGGGTGGACGAACACGGTTCCAAGGTGGAGAAATCGGCTCAGGCAGCCGGTAAAACACCAATTGAATTCTGCGACGAAATTTCCTCCACCTTCGAAAAATCCTGGCGCAATCTCAACTTGTCCTTCGACTATTTTATTCGTACCACCGAAGAGCGCCACGCGAAAGTGGTGCAGAGCCTGTTCACAAAATTGAAAGAGCAGGGCGACATCTACAAATCGACCTATATGGGTCTCTACTGCGAGGGCTGCGAAGACTTCCTGAGAGAGCGCGATCTGGACGACAACGGTCACTGCCCTACCCATAAGAAAGCACCGCGGGAACTGGCGGAAGAAAACTACTTCTTCAAACTCTCAAAATACAAACCGGCCATCAAACAATGGTTGGAAGAAAACCCTGATGCTGTGCGCCCGGAAGGACGCCGTAAAGAAGTTCTCAATCAACTCAACGATCCCGAACTGACGGATTTTTCCGTGTCACGCTCACGGAAGTCGCTCTCCTGGGGCATTCCCATTCCCGGTGACGACGACCAGGTTATCTATGTCTGGATGGACGCACTCACCAACTATATTACCGGCGTCGGCTATCTCAGCGACGATAAGCAGTTTGAACGCTACTGGCCGGCAGACTTGCATTTAATCGGCAAAGACATCACCAAGTTCCACTCCATTTATTGGATCGCCTTCTTGCTGGCAGCTAATCTGCCTCTGCCCAAGCAAATCTATGCCCACGGCTTCATCACTGTGGAAGGTCAGAAGATAAGCAAGTCTCTGGGTAATGTCATCGATCCAAACAAACTGGTGGAAGAGTTCGGCGCCGATGCCGTGCGCTTCTTCCTTATGAGCGGCACTTCTTTTGATCAAGACGGCGATTTCAGCAAACACGAATTCATCCGTAAGGTCAACTCAGAGCTAGCCAATAATCTGGGCAATCTGGTGAACCGCACTCTCACTCTCATCGACAAGAATCTGGACGGCAAAATTCCCGACTGCAAACCCGAACATGATCTGAGAGAAAAAGCCAATACCTTGCACACGGTTTTCGATAGCTGCATGGAAAAGCTGGAGTTCGCCAAGGCCATCGAAGCTGTTATGGCCACTGTCGATCAGACCAATAAGTACATGAACGACGAAAAACCCTGGACCCAGTTCAAAGAAGGCAAGGTCAAGGAAGGCTCGGAAGTGCTCTACACAGCCGTAGAAATGCTCAGACGGGTAGCCTTTCAGATTTATCCCTTTGCTCCCAAGATGGCTTCCGACATCTGGTGGCAACTGGGTCATGACGATACCCTGGAAGTCATAGGCGACTCGGAGAAACCGGACGGCTTCTTCGATATGATTCCGGTTGGTCAAAAAGTACGCAACACCGGACCGATCTTCAAGCGCCTGGAAGAGCCGGACGCGCCCTGATAGTCCTTAGCACTGTTTATGAGAGCACTGTTTATGAGTTCAGGGCTGGTACCTGGTCGGGACGACGCAGTACCACAAAACGCTTGAACTGGGCGGAATTGAATTTATCGATGGATTCACGGCGCATGACGCCGGTTTTGCTGTCGTTATTGAAGATCTCTCCGTTACCCAGATAAATGGCAGAATGTGAATAGTCGCCGTTTTCACGGTAGGCGATAATGACATCGCCCGGTTTAACATCCCGGGTGGAAGAAACTTCGCTGAAGCCCAGGGTGCGTAGCTTGTTCTCCAGACGGTTGACGTTCACTTCTCGAATGTCATAGCCATAAGCCTTGCTGATAGCCAAACCTACAGCCCTGGCACAACCAAGGTCTTCGGTCACCGAACGGTCGAACTCGGTGATGGAACGCCCATCAAGCCCATCAGTGGTGCGGATCAAGCTGTTATAGGCGGCCCGATCATAAGCGGACCAGCCGCCCCGGTTGCGGTCGGCTACCTGTACCTGGTAGTCCTGTCCATCGGAGCTGAAATCGGCATTTTGCTTGTTCCGGCCGGCAGTACTACCAAATTCGGGCTCGTAATCGAGCGGTCCCATATTCTGGGAAGCGTCTGCGGAATCGTATAAATAGGATTCGTCATAATTATCAGCCTGAAATTGCCTGGGGGCTGAATAGTTTACATTCTGGAAGTTTCCGTCCATAAGTACGGACTGCCTGAAACTGCGGTCTTCATAGTCGAACTGCGGGTCATAGCTGCCATCTGCGCCAATGCCGTCGCGATTGCGCACCGGCCAGCCGCTCAGAGCCAGTCTGTCGCTTGCGCCGCTGTAAACATCAGTGAAATCGTCCTGATTTGAGAGGACCGCATCTTGCCTGCAGCCACGGCAGTTGCCTTCATAGAAATCAGCCATTTTGTCATCCAGAGAGAGGGTATGGTGGGGAGAGCATAAGTTTGCTTATGGAGATATCAACAGGTTAGCCCAAGCCTTAGAATAAGACGACACGGTTTCTCCCATAAATTGCCAACTTTTAGGGTCCATATGCAGGCTGTCAAACTCAACTTTCCTCTCGCTAAATCCGCCGGAAACCTCTACCAGGCGCAAAAGCAATTTCCCCATTCCAAAACCTGGGTCGGGCAGGCCCTTGGCCAGGTAGACCTGCCGGCCAGAGAAGACAGCCTTCTGGGTCTGGCCTTCTCCTACGATTTTTCCGAAAAGGATGCTCCCAAAGTAACGGAAACCCTCTCCCATTTCACTTCCGTAGACTTTTCCATGGGCACCTTTTCCGGCAAAGTGCTGGCCGCCATGTTAGCCAGCCCCCTGGTGGAGCTGCGCCTTGATTTTGCCGCCCTCAGCAAGGAAGACCTGGAAAACCTCGCTAAGCAGGAGAGTATCGAAACCCTCTGGTTCACCGGCGCCTCCCTGCGCGATGAACAACTGGTGCATCTAGGCACCCTGCCCAAACTGACCAGCCTGGCCCTGAAGAGCACGGCCCTTTCCAGCCGCGCCCTGGAACTGATGAGCGGCGCCGGCTTTCAGTCACTGAGGCGCCTGCACCTACCGGCCAATATCGACGATCAGGGCGCCGAGTTTCTAGCCCGGGGCGGCAGTCTTATCACCGAGCTGGATCTTTCTTACAGCAAGATATCCGATGCCGCCGGCAAAGCCCTGGCTTCGCTCAAACTTGAAACGCTCTATTTAAATGACACTGCCTTTGGTGACGCCGGTCTGGAGCAATTAAAAACTTCGCCGACTTTGAAGGTACTATTTTTGAACGGTTCAAAAATTTCCGACAAGGGTCTGACGCAACTGGCTGAAATGCCGGCGCTGGAGCATCTGGAGCTAAGAGACACAAAGATAACGGAAATGGGTGCCGCCAGGTTGCGCGGCAAACTGAAAGATTGCGCAGTCTTCGGACCCTGATTAGTCTTTCAGACGCGGTTTAAACCAACGCATAATGCGGCTCCACAAAGAGCCGTTGCCTTCTTCCAGGCGCACTCTGAAGAGCTTGAAGCGGTCCATTTCGAACTTGATCTTGGTCAACTCCGAACGATACTCCTCGGTCTTCACCGCCGCGGCCATGGCCCGATCGGCCTGGGCTTGCAGGTCTGGAAGCAGTTGCACCTGGGTTTGCAAAGTTGCAATTTTGGAGCGATCTTCCACCCGGTCGGTGAGTAGTTTGATAATTGTGTCCTGGGCTTCGATGACCAGATTTCTCAGACTTTCTATTTCCTGGGTGCGATCATCGACCTGGGCTTCCACCAGACGATTTTGCACCAACTCTACTTTGTACTGGCGCCCCTCTTCTTTCTGGCCTTCGCCGTCGGCTTTCAATACGCTGACGAAGCCTTCCAGGAGGCTGACCAATTCTTTGCGAGATACTCTGTCATCAGCACCAACTATAGTGCCGGCATGTAATTGCAGACTGTTGAGCACCGGTTCGGTCGCGGCACCTTCAGGGCTGGCATCAAACTCTTCCGCCGAAGCATCAATGTCTTTGCCCTCAGGCTGGTTAACGGCATTAGCAAGACTAGCCAGCTTTTCACTCTCAGCAATGGCCAGCATCACATCTTCGGCAGAGAACATAGATGTGTCGTTATCAATATCAAAGAGGCTGGTCTCCGATTCCAATTCGGCGTTGAGAAGACCCTGAAAGTCTTCCAGAGTAGCTCTCGATTGGGGCAAATTCGGCTGTGGTCCATCATCTAAAGACTGTGGCTGAATCATTTAGAACCTTCCCTCTGACAAAAATTAGGCTGACAAAAACAAGCAAGCACAATTACACGCCCTGATTATCGCCAAAATGGCAGCCTTTGTCCATTCCGACGACCCCATATATGGTGCATATACAAAGCTGTTTTTTCTAATGGGGTTTCTTGCGGGTAGGCGGCTTGGCCGTTTCTTTAGCGCCGCCTTGAGGAGGGGGAGGGCTGACCGAGAAAAACTTCTCCAGCACAACTTTGGCCAGAGGCGCCGCTGTAGAACCACCGTGACCGCCGTGCTCTACGAAACAAGATACGGCGATGCGAGGTTTATCAGCCGGTGCATAGCAAGCAAACCAGGCATGGGTCTTACTACCGGCCGGGGGCGCTTCCGCCGAACCGGTCTTACCGGCCACTTCCACATCACCAAGCCTGGTGGCACCACCGGTACCGCTTGCCACCACAGCTTTCAAACCATCCAGCACTACTTTCAAATACTCAGGATGGGTCTTGACCATTTCCGGCTTGGGCGGCGGAATCTGTCTGTCACCAATCTTTATGACAAAGTGCAGATTAGGCACCTGCCCGCGCATGCCCAGCCCGGCAAACATGCGGGCGGCTTGGGCCGGCGTTACCTGCACATAGGTCTGACCGATGGACATGTGCAGGGTATTGCCCGGATACCACTTTTCCTTATAGACCCTGAGCTTCCACGCCGAATCCGGCACCAAACCCTTGCTTTCATGGCGTAATTCCACACCGGTAGGCCTACCGGCACCGAATTTTACCGCCCATTCCTTAATTTGTTCTGGTGTCATCTTCAGTGCCATCTGATAGAAAGCGGAGTCGCGAGACCAGGCCAGACACTTGACCAGGTCGAAGAGTCCGGTGGAACCGGTCCAGTCACCAAAGAAGAAACCACCAAGGGAGATACCACCGGAGACATGCAATTTGGTATCAGGCTTAACGGCTTTTGTCTCAAGGGCCGCTAGAAGGGTAAAGGCTTTCCAGATAGAGCCCGGCGGGTAGCCGGAAAGAGCCCGGTTAAAGAGCGGGTGGTCGGGCGCATTGATGCGCTTCCAAACGGCCGGCGTAATGCGTTTGGTGAATACATTGGGATCGAAACTCGGCCGTGACACCATGGCCAGTACCTCGCCGGTCTGGGCATCGATGGCCACGATAGCGCCGGAGCGCTCACCCAGAGCCTCATAAGCAGCTTTCTGCAATTCCAGATCGAGGGAGAGCACGACCGGTTTGCCGGCCGTGGACTGTCTGGTGATTTGCGGTCTGGCCGTTTCAGCCGAAAGGGAATGGCCCATGGCATTGACCCGCACCCGCTGTTCCCCGTCGATGCCCCGCAGTTGATCATCGTAGAGTCTTTCCACCCCGTCCTGACCGACCACATCCCCCATCTTGCGCCCGGGGCGACGCTTCAACTGACTCTGGGTAATCTCGCCGCAATAGCCAAGCACATGTGCGGTTACTTCACCGTAGGGATAGCTGCGGCTGACGTCCTGCAAGATATCAACACCCTTCAAGAAGATCTTGCGCTCATAAAACTTGGCCACCGTTTCCATGTCCAGATCTCGCTCTATAACCACCGGCAATACCGAACCGGAAGCCTTGGCCTTGAGAAGGGAAGCGAGAATCTTGGGCTGGGGCTGGCTCAAAATGGGAGTGAGGCGGTTGGCCAGATCTTCGACGTTCTCCAGTTGAGCCGGCACGGCAATCATCGAGAGCGACTGCTTATTGGTGGCAATCAAAGTGCCGTGACGATCATAGATATTGCCCCGCGGCGCCCGCAAGAAGGTTACCCGGGTGGAGTTTTCCACGGCCTGAGCCTTGTAATATCCGTTCTGCAATATTTGCAACCAGACCAGACGGGCAACCAGTGCGGCCATGGCCAGACCAATGACGGTGCACAAAACAGCAACCTTGAGGCCGTAATCCTGCCTGCGGGAAGCGGTGCTTTCGATAAAGGGCTCGGTTTCAGTCAGCAATTTCCATCCTCACTAACGACCGAGTTGACGATAATAAAGTGAATAGGAATACCAACCACGCATGGGAATGAAGAGCACAGGCGAAATCAGCCCGTTCAGAAAGGCTTCCGGCACACTGATAGCGACCAGATGTCCCAGTACGTCTCGACCGGTCAAAGCCAGTTGTCCGGCCATAATCATCTCGCCCAAAAACGTCAGCACCACCGTAAGCGGTATACAAAGGAAGGCGGCCTGGTTGAAATTGCGCAGAGAGAAATAGCCGGCGATCCAGCCCACAAGGGGATAAGAGACCGGAAAAATCGGCAAAACGGAAGCGGCCAGGGCTGCAAAAAAGGCACCGACTATGGCGCCGGAAGGGGAACCGGAGAATAGCTGACGGATAAAGATGGCTGAGACGCTGGAAACCCGCAGTTCATCAGCAGTGGGTTTCTCCATGGGCGAACCGAAGGTCAGCCCCCAGACAATGGTCATGGCCAGGGGCAAACTAGCCACGGCATCAGTAAAGCGAAACTTACAAAGAATCGACATTTGTATAACCCAGGCCAGAAAGATGACAATGGCTGCTATTGTCACCTCTCCCAATCTTCGTTGTGCCCTGGTGGAAATGACGGCCATGCTAATTCTCCAGAGGAGGCAAGACCAGTACCTGAGAAAGGTCGTAGCAATTATCCGTGAGTTTGACGTCGATTTGCATGGAGGCGCCGGTGGCATCACGCCTCACGGAAGAAACCGTTCCAACGGGATGGTTGTCGGGGAAGGTGCCGGCTTTGCCGAGGGTCACCACTTTATCGCCCACATCTACGTTTGTGCCAACCGGCACGAAATCTATGCGCGCCAGATTCTGGTAATTGCCCACTAGAATACCGGTCAGACCGAGCCGTGGAATAAGCACGCCCAGTTTCTGCTCGGGATCGGTGAGCAAACGCACTACCGATGCGTGGCTGTCGACTTTTACTACCTGGCCGACCACGCCGGTAATGGAAATAACAGCCGAACCCACCGTCACGTGATCAGCAGAGCCCTTGTCTATAACTACCTGCTCAAACCAGTTGTCGGGATTGCGGGAAACCACTTCCGCCGCCACGGTTTGCCGCTGCGACTTCTGCTTCAGATCAAGCAGGGAGCGCAAGCGGTTGGTGTCCCGGGACTCCTGCTTGAGACGGGTCAACTCCAGTTCGTTTTTGGCCAGCTTACGCTCCAGATCGCGAATTTTGGCGGAGGCATCAAAGAGTTGCTCGGCCAAATTCTTGGTATCTTCCACCTGGTAGGCGCCTTTGGCCACAAGGGAAGAGACCCAACTCTGGGCCGAGAGAACAAAGCCGCTCACCGGCACTGCCACCATGAGCACAAGTATGACCAGCACAAGGTATTCAGCTAGTGACTGAGAGTGAGTCTCAAAATCCGACTCATTTGGCAGGGGCAAATCTGTCTAAGTCCTCGCTGAGTAAAAACCTAAGACTTACGGCTCAGGCACTGTTCCAGAACCCTTCTGTACATGGGGTCGGTCAACATTTTGCCTGTGCCTATGGCTACCGAGGAGAGGGGATCGTCGGCGACGAAAACCGGTACTTCTGTTTCGTGGGAGATAAGCTCATCGAGGCCGGAGAGGAGGGCGCCACCACCGGTAATGAAGATACCGCGGTTGAAAATATCAGCGGCCAGTTCGGGGGGAGTGCGCTCCAGAGTGCGCTTCACCGCCTCAACGATGGCTTTGAGGGGCTCCTGCATGGATTCTCTCACTTCACCGCGGCTGATGGTAATGGTGCGCGGGACATGATTGAGCAAGCTCAAACCACGCACATCAAGACGTTCGTTATCGCTGGTTTTGAATGCCGAGCCGAGGCGAAACTTGATTTCTTCAGCCGTGCGCTCACCCACAGCCAGGCTGTGTACTTTCTTGAGGTAGGTGATGATGGACTCAGTCAGTTCGTCACCGGCGATGCGAATGGACTCATTGACCACTATGCCGGAAAGACTGATCACGGCCACTTCCGTGGTACCGCCGCCGATATCGACGATCATGGAACCGGTGGGTTCCACCACAGGCAGGGAAGCACCGATGGCCGCTGCCATGGATTCTTCCGGCAAATAGATACGAGAGGCGCGGGCATTCTGGGCGGCAGCCGTGATGGCGATTCTCTCCACCGAGGTCACCCCGGAAGGAACACCAATGGCCATATCGGGGTTTTTGATGCCGCCGGCACCGGTCACTCTCTCAACGAAACGTCTGAGCATCACTTTGGCATGCTCAAGATCGGCAATGACACCATCTTTCAAGGGTCGAATCGCCTTGATGCCTTGAGGGGTGCGACCAATCATGGCCCGGGCCTCTTCCCCGACCCAACGCACCATATTGGTGTTCTCATCCACCGCCACCACGGAAGGCTCTCTCAAGACAACGCCTTTGTCGTGCACGTAAATGAGCGTGTTGGCCGTACCAAGGTCGATACCTATGCCATGCCAGAAAATATTGTTGAAGAAAGCCACTGACTAACTCCCATAGATACGGGTGATATATCAACGCAGATATGCAACGAAGATATAGGAGGAGAGCACTTAAAACGCCGAGCCAGGCTTTAGTTTAACACTATTTGGCTTTCTTTACTCTATATCCCAGAACCGCCGAACGCAGGATGGTAATCTCCGAACCGTCCTCTTGTTTGAGGTGGAAAGCCTCGCCGTCATACCACTTCAAAAGCCCGGAAAAGCGGCTGCTCTTGCCGTCCAGACAAATGATCTCCACAGGAGTCTTCTCTCTTACCAACTTCTGCAACTGCGAAACGGAAGGTAGTTTATTTTCGGCCACCATCAGTCGGCAACATCTCTGGAAACAAGCTTGCCTTCAAGACCGGCTTCCCGCTCTCCATCTTGCGGTTCTATAGTGCGGCGCGTGTTGACCACATAGCGCCGCCCTTTCCAGTTGACCTGGCCGCCGCTATGAACAAGATAAGCAGCATGTATATAGAGGGCCGAAACTGCCAGACAGCCGACCGGCGTCAGGAAGAAGTGGTACCACTTCAGCCCGGCATGGTGGCAGCTTGTACGCTTGAGCCAGAGAGCAATAGTGCCGAACTGCACCAGGGAAAGCAGGGTCATGCGCAAAAGCAGCTCGGAGACCTCGCCGGCGGCCCATTGCCAGCCTATAAAGCCAAGCCATAGCCAGGGCGCCACCACCACCGAGTTGATCATGACAAGAATAAGTATCAACATGGAGGGCTTGCTGTCGATAAAGCTATATAGATTTTTGGTCCAACCGTACCAGAGGCTGGTCAGGTCGGTGTACATGCGCACGCTGTAAAGAGACTTACCGTCGGCCACTTCGATCTTATAGCCTTTCTCTTTGAAAACCCTTGCCAGAGCATGGTCTTCCACAATCTCATCGCGCACGCTCTGGTGGCCGCCCACCGCCAGATAAGAGCTGCGGCGGCAGAGGATGTACTGCCCGTGGGCATAAGCCCGCGAATCACGGGGATTGTTCACGGCATGGAAAGGGTCTCCAATCAAAAAGGCGCTCAGTAGAACCGGCATAATCAGTCTCTCAGGGAAACTTCCCAGCTCTTGCATGGGCACGAAGGACATCAAATCTATGCGGTTGGCCATGCCGTAGGAGACTGAGTCAACCACGGAATTGGGATGGTGATATGTGTCGGCATCGGTAAAAATGAACCAGTCGCCGGAAGCGTAGCCGACTGCATGGGCCAGGGCGTTACATTTGCCAATCCAGCCGGAGGGAGCGTCCTTGCCCCTTACAAACTTGATACGGCTGTCCTTCTCGGCATAGGAGGCAATGATCTCGCCGGTCTTATCCGTGGAGCGATCGTCGATAACGATAAGCTCGAAATTAGGATAGTTCTGCGCAAGCAACGACTCGATACAGCGTCCGATCTTGCCTTCCTCGTTACGGGCCGGCACAATCACGGAGACAAAAGGCAGTTCGGAGGTCTTGCGCCGGGACGGCTCCACCCCTTTCAACAAGACATAGAACACCAGGGTCAGGGCGTAGAGAGCCATGATGAACAGGGTATTGACGAGCATGAGACTGAGAAGCATCGACATCAACCACCGTATTCGTAGAAGCCTTTACCGGTCTTTTTGCCCAGATGCCCGGCTGTTACCAGTTGCCTGATAATGGGGCAGGGACGGTATTTGGTATCACCAAAACCTTGATAGAGCGTCTCAAGAATATGCAGGCAAATATCCAATCCTATGAAGTCGGCCAGAGCCAGCGGCCCCATAGGATGGTTGTAGCCAAGAGTCATACCGGTATCGATTTCTTTGGCTGTAGAAAGTCCTTCCATGAGCGCAAAAGCCGCTTCGTTTATTAAGACCAGTCCCAGTCTGGTGGTGATGAAGCCGGGAAAATCCTTGGAATGAATGATGGTTTTACCCAACTCTTCTCCGAAAGCACGCACCCTGGCCGTGGTCTCTTCACTGGTATCGATACCGTTAATAAGCTCCACGAGCTTCATGACGTGGGCCGGTGAAAAGAAGTGCATGCCGATGAATTGCTTGGAGCGGCCGGTGACCGCCGCTAGAGCAGTGATGGGCAGACTGGAAGTATTGGAAGCAAAGATAGTCTCGGGCTTGCAAATTTTATCGAGACGGCGAAAGAGGTCTTTTTTGGCTTCGATGTTTTCGGCGATGGCTTCTATGACCAGATCGGCATGGGCAGCCAGCTTATCGGAGGTGGTAGTGTGAATTCGCCCCCTCAGGTCGGCCAATTGCTCAACGGTCAGGAAGCCCTTCTCTACGGAAGACTTACCGAACTTTTCCACCGCCTGACCAGCCCTGGCCAACTGCTCTTCCGATATGTCGTAGATATTGACATGGGCGCCGGTTTTGGAGGCAATCAGAAAAGCTATGGCTGATCCCATGAATCCGCTGCCGGCGATGAAAACCGTGGGAAAACTGCAAGCTGCCACTCTCGGTACTCCTGAAAATTGCCCTATCCAAGGTCAGATCCTACCACCCGAAAAGAGACCAGACCTTAGTCTCAAACACTTTGACAACTGCATAGAAAGCGCCACGTCTAGCTCTGTTATGGGTTCGATGCTCGAACAGCTTTGCATCAACTTTCTATAATAAATGAGATTAATCTCCATCCTTAAGTTACGAATATACTTTGTATTTGCTTTAGCCCCCGACCGGAGGCTACTGTCAACCTTAAGTCAGCCGGAACTACATAGAAGGAAAGGTCGATGTTCAAAAAGATTCTTATCGCCAACCGCTCAGAGATAGCTGTACGAGTCATCCAGGCCTGTCGTGAGCTGGGCATCAAGACGGTTGCGGTCTTTTCTGAACCGGATCGAGAATCCAAACACGTGAAAATGGCCGATGAAACCTGGCAACTGACCGGGCAACCGGCAAGGGCCTATCTGGACGCCGCTCAAATCCTGGACATCGCCAAACGCTCAGGGGCGGAAGCCGTCCACCCCGGTTACGGCTTTCTCTCAGAAAACGCCGACTTCGCCAGGGAATGCGCCGCCACGGGCATCAAGTTCATTGGTCCCAGTCCTGATGTAATTCATAAGATGGGTTCCAAAATAGAATCGCGAAGGGTCATGGATCAGGCCGGCGTGCCGGTGGTACCAGGGACTACCGATCCTGTCACCACCAAAGAAGAAGTGCTTGCTCTCGGCGAGAAATTCGGCTATCCGATTGCCATTAAAGCCAGCGCCGGTGGTGGCGGCAGAGGGCTGCGCGTGGTGCGCAAAGCGGAAGATGTGGAGCAAGCTCTGGCCGGTGCTCAGCGCGAAGGGGCCAGCTATTTCGGCTCGGGTGAAGTCTATGTGGAAAAATATCTGGATCGCCCCCGCCACATTGAAGTGCAGATTCTCGCCGACGAGCACGGTAAAGTTCTGCACCTATATGAACGGGACTGCTCAAGCCAGCGTCGCCACCAGAAGCTTCTGGAAGAAACACCGGCGGCGAAACTGGATGCCGATTTGAGAAAACGAATCACGGAAGCGGCGGTCAAGGGTGCCACTGCCCTTGGTTATACTTCGGCCGGTACGGTGGAGTGCATGGTCTCGGGCAACGACTTCTATTTCCTGGAAGTGAACACTCGCATCCAGGTAGAGCACCCCATTACCGAAGCCACCACCGGCATCGATATAGTCAAGGAACAGATCCTTCTGGCTTGCGGTCATAAGCTCTCTTTCAAGCAGGAAGAGGTCAGTCAACACGGTCATGCCATTGAATGTCGCATCAACGCTGAAGACCCCTCCAAAAACTTCATGCCCAGCCCGGGCACTCTCACCCGCTTCGAACTGCCTCATCACCCCTGGGTAAGAGTGGATACGGCCTGTTACCCGGGCTATCAGATCCTCCCCTTCTACGATTCCCTTTTGGCCAAGCTGGTGGTCTGGGGACGCACCCGGGAAGAAGCCATTCAACGCACCCGCACCGCTCTCACCCACTTTAAGATAGAAGGCGTGGCCACCACCATTCCCTTCCACCTGGCCCTTCTGGATGATCCCAATTTTCAGGCCGGCGAAGTCTACACCACCTATGTGGAGCAAGACTTTATGAAACGCTACAACGCCGCGCCCCGAGCTGAGGCAGGCAAGAGCGCCGGGTCGGATAACGGTGCCGCATCAGTGCCGACTTCTACCAAAGGATCGGTGCGCAACTTCGAAGTAGACGTGAACCAGAAAGTTTTCAAAGTTCAGGTAACCGAACTGGTGGAGCCCGGCCAGGAGAAAGCGGCTGCGGGCGCAGGCGCAGCAACGGCTACCCTCCCCAAGCGCACCCTGCAAAAGACGGAGAAACGCGAAGCGGCGGCCGGTTCCGGCCACATTCAAGCCACTATGCACGGGCTATTTAAAGAACTGCAGGTGGACTTGGGTGCAAAGGTAGTTAAAGGTCAGCGCATAGCCATTTTCGAAGCCATGAAAATGGAATCGGATATTACATCGGACCGTGACGGCACCGTCAAAGAAATCAAAGTAAAAGCCGGGCAAACCGTGGATTCCGGCACCCTGCTTTTCGTCATTGGTGATTGATGCAACTGCGCATAGGTCAGGGTTACGATATCCATCGCCTGGTAGAGGGAAGACCGCTGGTCATAGGCGGTCTCACCCTCGAATACGACCGAGGCCCCCTCGGACATTCCGACGGTGATGCCCTGCTTCATGCAGTCACAGACGCCATTCTAGGTGCCTGCGCTCTCGGCGACATAGGCCGCCACTTCCCGCCTTCCGACAAGCGTTTTAAAGATGCCGACAGTAAGGTCTTGCTCAGGCAGGCAATAGAGATGGTGCTGGAAGCCGGCTTCACAGTAATCAATATAGACAGTACCGTCATATTGGAAAAGCCCAGGCTAGCCCCGCATATTGAGGGCATGCGCCGCAACCTGGCAGAGTTACTGGACCTCGACCTGGATTCTATTTCGGTCAAAGCCAAGACCAATGAAGGACTGGGACCGGTAGGGGAAGGTCAGGCCATAGCCGCCCAGGCCGTGGCACTGGTCGAGAAGAAGAAGTGAGGGACCATACTTGCCTTGCCTAAGAGCATTACTATCCTCCTTTTAAGTTTTGCAGTAAGCCTGGCGACCACAAGGGCCGCGTCAGGGCAGACAACGAAAGCACAGAGTAAACCGCCGGCTGCCCCGGCCCAACTTGCCGCCATAGAAGCTCGCGGTATGAAACTCTTCCTCTATGAAACAGCTCTTGCGGCTTCCATGGATGCACTGAAAGGTAGCAAGATAAAATCCGGCTCGGTCATCAGGGAGACCGACGGCGAAAATTTCTCAAGCCTGGTTGAGTTGAATCAAAAGGGCTTCAGGACAGCCTTTGGACGTCTCGGCGGGGAGAAGCAATGCTACTTTATAGACTTCCTTGTGGAAGGTGAGTGGCAAGATGCAGCGGCAAAATCTCCAAGAACCGGCGAACCAATCTTCTTAAGCCCTCCGCAAGAAGACCAGAGTAGCTTTCTAGCCATGGCCCGTGCCCTCAGCCTGGTTAAAGAAGAAAAGGCAAAACTGCTTCCCTACAGAAATCACCACTACGCAGTTTTACCGGACACGCAGCCCGATTCCTTTTTCGTCTACTTCTATCCGGCGCCAAAGGTGAAGGATACCTACTTCCTGGGCGGGGATCTAAGAGCGAGGGTGGAAGGCAATCGAGTTAAGGAGTGGCGCCCCATGCACCGCTCCATCCTGAGCTATCCCCACGCAACGGGGGGCAAAAAGCAGATCGAACCGGTGATGGGTGTTCATTCGGCCGTCATGGATGAACGCCCCGAAGACAGCGATGTTATGCATGTGCTTTTGCGCAAGCCTTCCACAGGAGAAATGGTGATTACCAAAACCTATCTCTATGAAATAGAAAAGTCGGGCAAGATTAAGTACCGCGGACCGATCAAGAGTTACCTTAAAGGCGCCCGGGGCAAGAACCACTAGGGACGAGGAGAAAGCCCGGTCAAAAGGTCGAAAAGTAATTCGTCCACCGCCACCGCCGCCGGTTTACGACTGGGGCGCTCAATCCAGTCCAGTTGACCATGAATGAGCACAAAAGTAAGCAGATGGGTGACAAAGTCCGGGTCCAATTCCGCTCTGAGGGTACCCTCCATCTGGGCGGCTTCCACTAACTGCCGGGGCACAAGGGGCGGTGGTCTGAAAATACCGACTCCGCTACTTTTGCGGGCGGTCTCCTTGAGCATGGGCGGCCCCTCGCTGAAGAGAACTCTGGCTAATTCCAGATTTCGCTCCGTCCATTCAAAGGTTAGAGTCATGAAGAATTTCAAGACGGCAAGAGCCGACTGACCGGTCTGAAGCCGGCTCAAGGATAAGCAGCAGGCTTCCTCTACGGACCGAAAGCGCAGGGCCGTTACCAGAGCTTCCTTGCTTTCGAAATGATAAAAAACCGTACCTCTGGCCAGATCTGCCAGGTCGGCGATATCGTCGATGGAAGTATTGAAATAGCCGCGCACGGCAAAAAGGGAGGAAGCGGCAGTGAGGATCTGCTGCCTGGTTTCGTCTCGCTTTCGTAGTCGTCGGCTGGTTGTCATTGACTTTTTACACCCTTGTATGATTTTATACTCTAGTACAAAGATTTTGTACAGCCGCTGAGCAATGCTCACTTAGCGGCCACTTTTGCTTTCCCGGCGGCTTCAGTACAATCTGTTTGCCGAAAACGTAAATCCCTTGCAGTACAAAAGAGGCCGACTCGGGCCAGTAAAAACAATGAAATTCAGAAAAGTAGCTCTCTCAGCCCTGGTACTCCTTTCAGTTTCAATCTGCTTGCAGACTGCCGCCCTCAGTGTTCCCGCCGACGGCAATCAGACGCTGCCGCCGGTGCCGGCTAGAGAGAATGAGACCGACAAGCCCACCGCCCAGTACGATGAACTGGTGGGAGAACACAATCGCAGCGCCCACAGTTATTTAACGGAAGCCCAGAGAGCTTTACGGGACGGCCGCATAGTGAAAGCCACGGCCCTGGCCCGCAAGGCCATGAATGCCGATCCGCAAGAGCTTGATGCACACCTGGTTTTAGCCCAGGCCCTGGAGCGTCGACTGGATATGCAAGCGGAAAAAGACCAGCGCTTGCTGGGTGAATGTGTGCGCCACTGGTTGATAGTGCTGCGCTCCGGCGTGGGCGAAGAAGCGGGCAACAACTTCAAAGGCGCGGGTGTTTTAGACTCCATCTACCGGGACGATGAGCACTTCATGGAAGCGAAAGAGCATCTGAAGAAGCTGGTCGGACGTGCGCCAAAAGCCTGGGAAACCAATGAGCGCTACATCAAGAAAGTACTTTCGCCCCAGGCCGAACTGAGCGCCACGGGCAAAATCGTTAGCGGCAAATAGAGCCGCTCAAGAAAACTTCTTGAGCAACTCCTCTCTTTTTTGAGCAAGGGTCTCAGGCAATCTCTCTCCGAGACTCTCGAAGAGGCTCTCATGCAAGGCCAGTTCCTGGGCCCAGAGTTCCTTGTGGAGAGTGGTCAGCTTAGCAAAAGCCGCTTCATCAAAACCTTCCAGACCGTCAAAATTCATATCGGCGTAGCCTGGCATCAAGCCGATTTCGGTGGGACGGGCGGAGGAGCGCTGCCTGACCCTTTCAAAGATCCACTGCAGTACCCGCATATTATCGCCAAATCCGGGCCAGAGGAATTCACCCTTTTCACCCTGCAAGAACCAGTTGACGCCGTAGATACGAGGCAGAGCGTCCACCGGAAGCTTCTGGGCAAAACTGAGCCAGTGCTGGAAATAACTGCCCATGTGATAGCCCATAAAAGGCAACATGGCAAAAGGATCTCTCCTTACCTGACCAATCTGACCACTGGCTGCCGCCGTTGTCTCAGAGCCCATGGTGGCAGCCATGTAAACGCCATCCTGCCAGGAAGCGGCCTCAAAAACCAGAGGCATGGTGCTGCAACGCCTGCCACCAAATATGAAGGCATCGATGGGCACGCCTTCCGGCTTATCGAAATTTTCGTCAAGAGCGGGACACTGGGTTACAGGAGCCGTAAAGCGTGCATTGGGATGGGCCGCTTTGCGCCCGCAGCCAGGCGTCCAGGGCTCGCCCTGCCAATCTATCAATTGGGCAGGCGGCTCATCTGTGAGACCTTCCCACCACACATCACCATCCATGGTGAGGGCCACATTGGTGAAGATGCAATTCTTCTCAATGGTTTTAATGGCATTGGGGTTGGTCTTCAAAGACGTACCGGGAGCAACACCGAAGAAACCGGCTTCCGGATTGATAGCATAGAGCTTGCCGTCCTCGCCCGGCTTAATCCAGGCGATATCGTCACCGACCGTGGTGACTTTCCAACCGGGCATGGCAGCAGGCGGAATCAACATAGCCAGATTGGTTTTGCCGCAGGCGCTCGGAAAAGCAGCAGCGAAATAGCTCTTCTCGCCCCGGGGCGATTCGATGCCGAGAATAAGCATATGCTCTGCCAGCCAGCCCTCTTTCAGACCCATGGAAGAAGCGATACGCAAGGCGAAACACTTTTTGCCGAGCAAGGCATTCCCGCCATAACCGGAGCCATAGGACCAGATTTCCCTTGTTTCAGGGAAGTGCATTATGTACTTGGTCTCTTTGTTGGAAGGCCAGGCAACATCCTTCTCACCGGCGGCCAGAGGCATACCCACCGAGTGCAGGCAGCGCACAAAGTTCTCACTGTCTCCCAGGCGCGTTAGCACACTTTTGCCCATACGAGTCATGACCGACATACTGACCACCACATAGGCGGAATCAGTAACCTGTACCCCAATCTGAGAAAGAGGGGAGGCTATGGGTCCCATGGAGAAAGGCATGACATACATGGTCCGACCACGCATAGAGCCTTTGAAATGCCCTTTCAAGGTCGCTTTAGCCTCCTGGGGCGCCATCCAGTTATTAGTGGGACCGGCGTCTTCCTTGCGCTCGGAACAGATGAAAGTGCGGTCTTCCACACGAGCTACATCAGACTGATCGGAGCGCGCCAGGTAACTGCCGGGACGCTTGGTTTCATTCAGCTTGATCAGTTTGCCTTCGCTGACCAGTTCACTGAGTAAGCGCTGGTATTCACTCTCGGAACCATCGCAATAGACTATCCGCGCCGGTTGGCAAAGGTCTGCCACCTCAGCCACAAAGCGTTTAACCGCCGCATTTCTCACTTCGTAACCGAGCGGCTCCGCATATGCGGACATTTTCTGACTGACTGCTTGAGCCGTGGTCTGGGGGGTAGCGATATCCACTGGAAGCTCCTTTCCCATTCCTGGGCGCCTCTGTACAAAATCATTACAATAGGTTACCGAATTTGAAGCGCCAGGCCATCCCTCTTCCGGCTAATCGAAGACAGCACTCACATAAGTTATGTTGAATGTAAGGCATAAGCGGCAGCTAATATTGGACGAGAGGCCGCCCCGCCTCAAGCTACAAGCCACCACAGGTGACACTAAGTACAGCCTAAGGCTGCAAGGGCGGCTGGTCCCAAGTCTGGTAATTTCCCACTACAAGGCGCACATTACCGGAGACCGGATCGCGGATAGGCTTACCGTCTATACCGGCCCCCCAGACCACAAAGTAGTAGGCACTGTCGGTCGCAATGCCGATTGTACCGGGCGTGGCCTGCCAGTCGTAAGGCGGGTTGGTGGCTAGCTGGGCCATATCGGAGGCATTCAGGGAACGGTCATAAAAGATCTTGATGCGATTGCGGTTGTATTTGGAATCGGAAGGAATTATAGGCATAGGCTGGTCATCAGCAATCTGCAGGTTAGGATCCACATCCTTGCCCGGTTCCATATAAATGCCGCCATGCATGTAAGGATTATTTGGCACCAGGAGATTCATCTGGCGCATGGCAATATTCAATTCGTCACTCTGCCCGAAAGTGAGGTTATAAGGGTCCTCGCCGCCCACCGACTGTTCCGGGAAGTGGTGATTCCAGACCACGTAATCGTTCATCCAGTCAGCCACTTTCTTCATCTGCCGGAAAAGCTCATTATCCGCAGTCATCACCATTTCGGTGTAGACCATTTGCTTCTGCAGCCTGGCCTGTTTTACTTCCTGCTCCTTGATAAGCTTTCCGAGAGCTTCGCTGTCATTCTTCTGCACCGGTGCCTTCTCGGCGTTGCCGGCCGCTCCGTCTTTCAAGAACAACCCGTCCCCTTCAAAAAGCGGTTTCTGGAAGAGACCGCCTCCCGTCTTGAACAGGTCATCGGCCTGGGCCCTCGCCGGGACAAGAGCAAGCAGCCCGGAGAGCAAAAGGAAAAGAGGAACCTTCTTAAGAATGGCGGGCACCGGAACCTCCACAAGAACCTGCCGCCCATTGAGAGGCTGCAAATCTTACTTTACCCCGTTTGGGGGCAACCTTGCTGTCAATACAGGAAATCAACTAAAAAAATACGGGCTAGGCCCTAATGGCAGGATCGGCAATTGCATCTAGGATAAATATATTAGCAGCGACGAACGAGGGCTGGTCCTCCACTACGGCAAATGCGGCGATCCGCAAGTGAAAGTGTGTACCAGCGGTTGACCTGGCTCTCGAGATAGACTCCTGCTGATACGCAAAAGCTAAAGGCGAGGAACCTAGCGTTCCTCGCCTTTTTGCTTTTCTGCCTTTCAGCTTATTGCTCTTGCAAGCCTAAATCAGTTTACTGATTTAGAACTCACCCATGCCGGCGCCTGCGGGCATGCCGGCGTTCTTTTTCTCGTCCGGAACGTCCACAACCAGTGCTTCGGTGGTGAGGAACATAGCGGCGATGGAAGAAGCGTTCTGGATAGCGCAACGCTCTACTTTAGCAGGGTCGATGATACCGGCTTTAGCCATGTCGACGTATTCGAAAGTCATGGCGTTGAAACCGATGCCTTCTTTCTGCTCTTTCACGCGCTCAACCACGACTTCACCGGGAAGACCGGCGTTATCGGCGATCTGACGAACAGGAGCTTCGAAAGACTTGACGACGATTTCGAAACCGGTGCGCTCATCACCATGAAGCTTCTCTTTTTCTTTTTCGAGCTTCTTGGAGATATTGAGAAGAGCGGTACCGCCGCCGGGAACATAACCTTCTTCAACAGCCGCGCGAGTGGCGTTGAGGGCATCTTCCATGCGCAGTTTGCGATCTTTCAATTCGGTTTCGGTAGCAGCGCCGACTTTGATAACGGCTACGCCGCCGGCCAGTTTGGCCAGACGCTCTTGCAGTTTTTCTTTGTCGAACTCGGAATCGGATTCTTCGATCTGACGTTTGATAACGGCAACGCGTTTTTCAACTTCAGCTTTGGTTTCGTTACCGGCTACGACAGTGGTCTTGTCTTTGTTGACGCGAACCTGGCGAGCTTTGCCGAGCATTTCAACGGTTACGTTTTCCAGCTTGGTGCCGGCTTCTTCGGAAACAACCTGACCGCCGGTGAGGATGGCGATGTCTTTGAGCATTTCTTTTCTACGATCGCCGAAGCCGGGAGCTTTGACGGCGCAGCAAGGAAGTACTTTGCGCAGGTGGTTGACTACGAGAGTAGCCAGGGCTTCGCCTTCAACATCTTCAGCGATGAGGAGGAAAGGACGTCCGGCGCGAGCAACTTTCTCGAGAACCGGTACGAGGTCGGCAAGAAGGTTGACTTTCTTGTCGATGCAGAGGATGTAGGGCTCATCAAGAACGCTTTCCATTTTCTCACTGTCGGTGACGAAGTAAGCGGAAACGAAGCCTTTGTCGAACTGCATGCCTTCAACAACTTCCAACTCGGTGTTGAGGGATTTGGATTCTTCAACGGTGATGACGCCGTCTTTACCCACTTTTTCCATGGCATCGGCAATGATTTTGCCGGTTTCTTCGTCGTTGCCGGCGGAGATGGTTGCTACCTGGGTGATTTCTACTTTGCCTTCAACCGGCTTGGCGAGTTTTTTGATTTCGGCAACAGCCATGTCGGCGGCTTTGTGGATACCACGACGAAGAACCATCGGATTGGCACCGGCGGCTACGTTGCGGAGACCTTCTTTGACCATCGCTTGAGCCAGAACGGCAGCGGTGGTGGTGCCGTCGCCGGCGTTGTCGTTGGTGCGGGAGCACACTTCGCGGATGAGTTGTGCGCCGGCGTTTTCCAAATGATCTTCCAGTTCGATCTCTTTGGCGATGGAAACACCGTCATTGATGATCTGGGGGGCGCCGAACTTCTTCTCGAGAACGACGTTTCTTCCAGCCGGACCGAGGGTCAGTTTAACGGTGTTGGCCACTTGATCAAGTCCACGCTCAAGAGCGCGACGAGCCACTTCACTGTATACGATTTGCTTAGCCATACTTTTTCGATTTCTCCTGAAATTGAAGTTGTATTGGGTGATTCTTTACTTGTCCGAACGCCCTTTCAAGGGCTCCGGTGAAATGCAGACGGTCTTAGCCGATTACAGCAAGAATGTCTTTTTCGGCGAGGATGAGGTATTCATGACCGTCGATTTTCACTTCGGTACCAGAATATTTAGCGAACAGCACTTTATCGCCCACTTTTACTTCGAGGGGCTGACGGTTGCCTTTATCATCCAGACGACCAGCTCCAACAGCCAGGATTTCGCCCTGCTGCGGCTTCTCTTTGGCGGTGTCGGGAAGGACAATGCCACCCGCTGTTTTTTCTTCGGCTTCGAGTTTCTTGACAACAACTCGGTCGGCCAGCGGTTTAAGTTGAAGCTTAGATGCAGATGCAGTAGCCAAGGTTCTATCCTCCTATTACGAATTAATTTCGCAAGAGATGTAAACGTCGTGCACACGAAAGACGCACTATGTCGTCTTGCTATGCACATGGTTCAGTGTATAGAGCAAAGGCAAGTCAGCTCTTGCTTTTGCTAATTTTTTAAGAATTGGGGTAACGGGCCGCCTCAGACTTTACCGGGCAAACTAGAGGCCCTTCTTCTTGCCCACAAGCGCGCCCGGTTTGGACAACCAGGTGGCATACTCGGGGGTGGCGGTGAGGCGACTCTGGAGACGCGCCTGACGCTCCGAAATGACGGCCATGCGAGCCTGCTTGGCCAGTTCTTCCCAGGTGATGCCGGAGAGGGCGCCGCTATCTTTGTAGCTGCCGGTGAGGGCGGTCTTGACACGGTCACGACCTTCATACTTGGCCACATTCAATGCCTGTTCGGCATCACGCATCAGGTTGGCAAGGTTGTCGGCATTACCCGGGAAAGAGGCAATACCCACGGAAACGGTTATCAAGCCAATGCCGGGAGCGGGCGCCTGACGCAGCTTCTGCCGCAAACGATCGGCCACCTCAAGAGCATGTTCCTGAGCGGTCTCAGGCAAAATAACAGCGAATTCTTCGCCGCCGAAGCGGGAGGGCACATCAATATCGCGCAGCGAACTTTTGATGGTTCCGGCCACATGCTTGATGGCGTCGTCACCCTTCATCTGGCCGAGCATTTCATTGATCTGGGAAAGATGGTCGATATCCACCAGTAAGACCGAGAGATTATGGGAATGTCTCTGGGAGCGCTCCAGTTCTTTCACCAGAGCCGCTTCGAAGTGCACCCGGTTGACCAGTCCGGTGTGAGCATCGAGGATGGAACCACCGAGGCTGGCCGACTCATGAGAAAGGGCGATGTTCAAAGCAGCTGAGACCTGTGCGGCCAGAGACTCCAGAAGATCTTGATGCTCTCGGTGGAAGGCCCGCGATTCCGTGGAAAAAACTTCCAATACCCCAATTTTGCGCTCGCCGCTGATAAGCGGTATAGCCAAAACCGAGGCAAAAGGTCTGCCACTCATGGCTCTGGGCATGCCAAAGGGCTCCCGTTGACCATCTCCATAAACTTCCGTGTGACCGGCCCGCAAACAACTGCCGGCAATGGATTTACCGAACGACATATCAAACTCGCTCAGGCTTGGGCCGTCGAGCCCCTTGAAGGCTGCCAACTGAAACTTATCGTCGCCCTCATCAAGGAGGAGAATGGCGCAAGTAGGCGTATTTCCTAGAACCAGAGCCGTATCGGCGGCAATCTTTAGAACCGGACCGACTTCCAGGGCATTGGAATTGAGGGCGCAAGAAGTCTTATAGAGGGTGTTGAGACGCTCCCGCTCATACTCGGAGCGACCAAACAAAATGGAGTTGGAGATGGCTGTGGCAACCAGATCCGACACCTCTTTCAGGAAATCAAGAAAACTCAAAAGCTGCGGATTGTTGACCTCGAGCAAAACCGCACCCACAAGCAAGTTGCCGCTGACAAGGGGCAAGGCGATCTGACCTTTAGAGGCCTCTCTCCGCATGATTGTGGCTGAAAAGTCGGGAGCCTGAGAGGCTTCGGCACAGGCTATCGGCACCCGTCTCTGGTGTACCGACTTGAGCATGCTGTCGATAGCGAAGGGAATAACCTTCATTTGATCAAGGGAACCGTCCGTGTACCCTTTGGCAGCCATCAGTTTGAAACAAGTGCTCTCGTTATCGCAGAGAAAAACCGCCACCTTGGCGCCTCCCGCCAGTTCCGTGAAGAGGGCCACAGCTGAATCAAGCACTTCCTTCAACTTTAAAGAAGCAAAAAGTCCCTTCTGCAATTGCAGCAGTCGGGGCAGTATGTTTGATTCGCTTGTCATCGCACTCTCCCTCCAGGCAGAGAACTTAAGGATAAACGTGTTTGTCGTCTTTAGGAGCGCCTTCGTCCTAAATTCTTTAGAGTAAGCTTTTAGCCGCCTTGCCTTATCATTTACTGCACCTTCAATTTTTACCCTATCGGCTTCCCTGCCAAAGGAAAATCCTCAATGACCAATATGGATGGCTCAATGCCGGGGCATGATCCTGACTGCCTTTTCTGCCGCATAGGTAAGGGCCAAATCAATGCCACCTATGTTCATGAAGACGAAAACTGCTTTGCCATTCGCGATATCAGCCCACAAGCGCCTACACACATCCTTGTTATTCCACGTCTGCACAGACAAAACATAACTATGGTAGAAGACAAAGTTTTGCTTGGCGATCTATTTCAGACGGCTTCTCGCATCGCCGCCGACGAAAAGCTCGAGAACGGCTTCAGACTGGTAGTTAACACAGGCGATCATGGTGGGCAGTCGGTGGGTCATTTGCATATACATATACTGGGCGGCCGTCCCCTGGCGTGGCCGCCGGGCTAAGAGACCCCCCGCCCGCTGGGCATCTTGAGCTAAGCAACAAAACTTCGTCAAAGCTTAACCAAAAGATTGGGGTTTTTGCTATTACTTTCTCCGACTAAATTGTTTTATCAGCGCTTGGATTGGGTATTAAAGATTCAAGCAGATGGGGATAGGACAATGGCCAGCAAACAATCGACAGATCAAGTGCTCTGGATGGCAGACTGCTACAGCCTGGCCAAGAGATTTCCAAATCCACATACCTGGTTGGCATTGCTAGAGCCTACCGAGAGTGTAGATGCTGCCAATATCAATCCCTTCCATTACTGGCTCTGGATGGAAATTTGGAAAGCAGCTCAACTCTCCGACAGCGTTGAAATGCTTCCGGGAGAAAGAGAAAGACCCAGGGCAACGCCTATGGGAGCGAAATAAACCAAATCGAGAGTTTAGGCTGGCGTTATTTTAAGTTTCAAACGCAGGTTCCAAGAAGGGCCTGCGTTTGTGCTAGGGGCGTGTTTTTAGCCCCTGTCAAAAACCGGCTACGCTCCTTTGGGACGTCATGAACCGCCACTTCCGTGCACCCGGCACTGGAGACGATACACCTGCGAAGTTTGGCTCCGGCTGCCACTTTCATACCAGGCCAGAGGATGACATCTTCCAGCTGAGCACCGGCCCCCACAACACAACCGGGACCGACCACCACATTGCCTTTGAGAACCACGCCGTCTTCCAGCAGGGAATCTTTTCCGAGAATGACATTGCCCATGATCTCCACACCTGGTGCTACCACCGCCGATGGAGCCAGGTAGACGCTGAAGAAACCATAGACCACCTTTTTGTAGCCAGTAAGCTCGCTCTTCATGCGACCCTTCAAAACATCAAAATTGGAATGCCAGTATTGTTCAATGGTACCGACATCGCTCCAGTAGGCCTCGATTTCTACACCGAGAACCTTTTTGCCCTGCTCCACAAGCAGCGGAAAGAGTTGGCGACCAAAGCCGAACTCACCCTCTTTAGGCATGTAGTCAAAGACTTCCGGCTCCAGCACATAAATTCCGGTTGAGGCCAGGTCGGAAAGGGCTTCTTCCGCCTTCGGCTTTTCCTGAAAGCCACGAATAAAACCATCGTCATCTAGGACGGCAACGCCGAAGCGGCTGACATCGGAAACACGCTTGAGACCAATGCTGGCCAGGGCTCCATGCCTCTTGTGCTCGGCAATGATATACGAAAGATCGGCATCAGTAAGCAGGTCGCCCATCAAAACTAGAAAGGTGCCGTCTTGCAAGAAGTCACGACAGAACCGCACACCGCCGGCATCACCGGAGAGCTTTTCTTCCTTGCGAAACTGAATTTTGGCATCGAAACGACTGCCGTCGCCGAAGTATTCCACCAGCTTTTCCGGCAGATAGTGCAAATTAGCCACAATGTCATTGATGCCATGGTGCTTGAGAAGAGTAACGATGTGCTCCATGACCGGAATGTTGGCCACCGGTACCAGTGGTTTGGGCACTGCCGCCGTCAGAGGATCAAGCCTGGAACCTACACCAGCGGCGAGAACCATTGCTTTCATTAATTAGTCTCCCAAAGAATTGCCAGGTTTAATCTCTCGATCAAACTACAACTTAGCATCCGTTCCCCTCGGCAAGAGTGATTTCAGGGCCAAGTTTGGACTAATTTAAGAGAGCCGATAGAACCGCAAGCTTGTCAGGAGGCGGCGGCTTTTGGGGCGCCTTCAATCATCTGCGCCGCCAGAGGCGGCAGCCGCTTCTCGTCCGCTTCAAAGAGCTTCCTGGCTTCAGCCAGGGCAAACATGACGGAGGCCGTAGCCGTTCCGCCTCTTGACGTGAGGGCTTCCACCGAACTTTCCACCTGCAAGTGACTGTATATATCGTCGCTAAAAGCCGGGGAAAACTGCTGCCACTCGGAAAGAGTCAGATCGCTCAGTTGCTTGTGCCGCTTCTTGCAATAATCACCAAGCCCTTCCACAACTTCTCGAGCCTTCTCCAACGTAGCGCCTCTTTCAATCAAATAATCGGCGGCCATGGAAGCATTTGTGAGGTCGGCATGGGCCTGTTCGAGCATGCGCTCCAAATTGAATTTAAAGGCAGGCAAGAGGGTGGCAGCCACTTCCGTCACAAAACGCAAGTTCTCCACCACATCCAGAAGGCCAGGCATGCACTCTTTTAGATCACCGGTATAACTGACGGGCAGCCCCTTGAGCTGGCTGAGGAATTCCCCGAGCCGCCCCCCGAACATACTGGCCCGGGCGCGCAACAACTCCAGCAATTCCGGATTACGCTTGTGGGGCATGTTCAAGCTCTTGATAGTGAGAGCCCGGGGCAGGCGAACGAAGCCGAATTCCTGAGTAGCCCAGAGCAAAAGCTCGCTGGCCAGTTGTGAATAATGCACACCGCATATGGCGGCAAAGGAAGCGAACTCAATCACAAAATCTCGATCCGAAACAGCGTCGATACTGTTTTCTACCAGACCGTCAAAACCAAGCTCCAGTGCCGTCATTTGCCTGTCGATAGGCTTGGCCGTGCCGGCCAGAGAACAAGCCCCTAGCGGTGAAAGATTAAGCCTTTTGTAGAGGTCGATGAGGCGATCAAAATCACGGGCAAACCTGGCCTCATTGGCCAGCCAGAAATGAGAGAGCAAGATGGCGCATGCCGGCTGCATATGCGTATGACCTGGCATAGGTGCGTCCAGATCCCGCTTGGCCAGGTTGAGCAACAAGCCCCTTATCTTTAGTAATTTGGCAAACATTTCTATGACCGCCTGCCGCAGATAAAGCCTGATGTTGACAGCGATCAAATCGTTGGGAGAGCGGGCAATATCCACCACCGGCGCCAGGTCACCCACAAGTTCGGTCAAACGCCTGGTAATGGATTGACTTATATCAGCATCCATAGCGGTGAGAAGACAGATCTTGTCCCGGCATTCATTGAGGATGGCCACCAGAGCCTCCTCCACTTTCTGGGCCACAGGCTTGGGCACGATGCCTGTCTCAGCCAGCATGCGCACATGGGCGATGGAAGAAACAAGGCAGTGATCTCGCAGGGCTTCTTCCACTTCCGGAGTCAACCAGAAGCGTCTTATTTGATCAACGCTCTCCGGCAGCCGGGGTTGATTAATATCTAGTTTGTCTGTGCCGTAATAAGCCAGAGCCCTGGAACCGGTGTTCTCAGGCTTATCTTTTGTACCGGTCATTGCTTCCCCTGGCGCTTCCTAATTTCAAAAACTGACACTATGCCGCTTTCGGCTGTCCGAAAAGGTTTTTAGTCTTTTCAATCTGTCTTTGATAACGATTGAAATCCTGCTGGTAACGCTTTTGCACTTCCAAGTCTAACTCTGGACCGCAGTTACCACCGACATTGCGGGAATACTTTTTCTCTAGCTCGACTCTATTTTCTACTTTTCTCTTCACTGTCTTAACTTCCGACTGATTTCATAAATTCTGGATATAACGCATATGATGCCTGGAACTGCTTATTTGTTCCGACTCTTCTTTCAAAAACAGCGCCTATAGTTGCGGATTAGCAAGACCATTCCTGCTTGTACCGGATCTCTAAGTGCTTTGCCAAAAATGCTTCCGATGGCTATGTCGATACTTTGGGTTTTGCCTCAGTCTCGCATTTGCTTCAGCAACTAGCCTGACATTGCCTGGGGAGCTGCACATTTAGAGCTGGTGTCTACACACCAAAACTTGAGTCAAAAATAATATATCACACTTACATAGATATAGAGCGCCTTTACAGGCTAGTTTTCAAGATATTCTTCAAAAAGAAGTAGTCAGGAGACACCAGCTCTTAAGCAGCCGGAGCCGCCTCCTCTACTTTGGCCGAGGCGGCAGGCAGGCCGGGCAGCATGAAACTCAAGACCATAGAAACAAGCATGCAGGCGGCACCGGCAATATAGGGGCTCTGATAACCAACTTTTTCAAAGAGGTAACAACCAGCCAGGGGGCCAAGTATGCGCCCGAGAGTGGAAAGAGACTGGCCCAGCCCCAGCACGCCGCCTACATACTGGTGATCCGCCAGCTTGGAAATGAGACTCTGGTTGCAGGGATTGTTGATACTTGTGCCGATAGACATGATGCCCAGAGCCACATAGAGCATGGTCGCATTGCCGGTAAGAGGCACCAGAGCCAGACCGATGGCTGTGAGCAGGGAGCCGACTGAAATAAGACGCTTCTCTGCGTTCTTCTTGGTCAGCCGCCGAATCAAACCACCTTGCACCAGGATGATCCAGAACCCTATATAGAGGAACATCCAGGAATTCTGGCTGGGGCCCCAGTGAAACTGCTTCATGGTCAAGAGCACCAGGGTCGCTTCCATGTTGGCAAAAGCAAATGTGGAAACGAAGAAAATCAAGAAGGAGATTTTCAGTTTTGAATCGGTGAGAGTCTTGACTATAAATTCCGGAGAAAGACCAAAGCGGTCCCTGGCAAAGTCACCCCGGTTCTCCGGTTCCGGCAGAAAGGCAGCCGTCAAAATCAAGTCGAGCAGGCTGAAGGCCGCGGCCACCAGACCCACCGTCTTGAGATCGTGGGTAAGGGCAAGGGCAGCCAGACCAAGAGCCGGTCCCAGCACAAAGCCAAGACCAAAAGCGGCACCCACCAGACCCATACCCTTGGCCCGGTTCTCCTCCGTGGTCACATCCGATATGTAAGCCTGGGCCACGGCAATGTTGGCATTACCAAAGCCGGCTACGATACGGCTGACGAAGAGCCAGATAATCGACTGCGAAAAGCCCCAAATCAAATAGCCGGCAAAGGAAGCCGTAAGACTGATAAGCAAAACCGGACGACGTCCGATGCGATCTGAAAGGCGGCCCCAGAAGGGTGTGAAAATGAACTGCATGACCGAATAGCTGGCAATCAAGAGTCCGATAAGTGAGTCGGAAGCTTTAAGCTCCTGGGCATAGGTGGGCAAAATGGGAATGACAAGTCCAAAACCCACAAGGTCGATAAAGACTGTTAAAAATATGAGAAGGAGGGGAGCTTTGCTCTTTCTAGCCGTTTCCGTCACTGAACTTGTGCCTCTTGTTATTCTGCCTAATTCTCCCCTGCCGGAGCTCTCAAATAAAAGTATCTGCTCGGGAAGTCCTATAGAGTGTTACAGTTTGTAGGGATATTAAGCTTCTGCTTTAGGCGGCGTTTGGGATTCCTGCTCAAGGGTAATTAAAAGTAATATAAAGGGATCACAGGCGTTGGGCGTTTATTTACTAGAAAGACTGGCGTTCCGCTAGAAAGCAATATGAAACTCTGTCTGATATGCAACTTTCAGACTGCCGGAGATCAAGACATCTGTCCCAGAGACGGATCTTCAATGGTCACCGTCGGTGATGACCCACTTCTTGGAATGGTGGTCGAAGGTCGCTATAAAATTCAATCCGTAATTGGCCAGGGCTCAGCCGGCACCGTCTATCGGGCCGTGCAGGAACTGATCGGCCGGGAAGTTGCCGTCAAGGTACTGCACGACTACCTGGTCTCAGACGACGAATTTATTAAACGCTTCAAGCAGGAAGCCAAGGCTTCCAGTCGCCTCAATCACCCCAACATCATCACCATCTATGATTTCGGAGTAATCCCGCAGGGCGGCGGCAGACCCTATATCGCCATGGACCTGCTGAACGGCATTCCCCTCTCCGATACCATTTCTGAAATTAATCACCTGCCTGTAGAAGAAGCCATTCCTATCTTCACCCAGGTCTGCGCCGCCCTCGGCGAAGCCCATCGGCAGGGCGTAGTGCACCGCGACATCAAGCCGGAAAACATCGTGCTGGTGGAACGCGGCGGTCAGAAGAACTTTCCCATCGTAGTAGACTTCGGCATCGCCAGACTGGTGCAGGAAGAATCCGATCAAGCCAAGATCACCCGCACCGGTACCGTTTGCGGCAGTCCTACATATATGAGCCCCGAGCAGTGCACCTCCAGTAAGGTGGACCACCGGAGCGACATCTATTCTTTCGGCATCGTTATGTACGAAACCCTCACCGGCGAAGTGCCCTTCCAGCACGAAGAACTGGTGCGCGTCATGGCCATGCAGCTATCGGATCCGGCCAAACCTATTGATGAGGTGCGCCCCGATCTCATGTTCCCGAGCGACCTTGTGGCCCTCGTCAACAAAACCCTTTCCAAAAGTCCGAATGACCGCTATCAGACCATGGATGAGTTGATAGCAGCCCTGGAAGCAATATCCCTGGAGCCGGAAGCCAGACCAACAGCCACGGTGACAAGGGAAGCCACCCGAGACAACCTGCCCGGTCCCTGGCCCAGGACGACACCCTGCACCCTCGCAAAGAATCAAGAGATATGCTGCCGCCCCGTCCCACAACCAGGGAATTGACCGGCGGTTACGGCGCGGATGTCTTTACCCATACCAGCAATACCGGTCCGCAGGAAGTGGTACAACCTTCTCGGGCGCAATCCAGTAATTACGCTGACCAGGTACAAGCCTATCGAGACGCCCAGAAACAGGCCGACCAAGTTAGCAAACCAGGCGTCAATTTTTCGGCGGGACGCACTAAAGGTGGTGACGGCAGCGGTGTACGCAAGGCCCTGGTGGTCTTACCGGCGGTAGCAAGCTTGATCTTGCTTGGAGCCGTAATTATGTTTGCCACCAATGCCGCCAATTTTTCAGCCCTGATGCCCTGGAGCAAACCGTCCACAACCACCGCAAATGACACGCCGCAATCCGAGGACGTGGAAGAGCTTATCAAAGCCGGAAAATTTGCCAAAGCCCTCGCGGTGCTCAGATCGGCAAAACAGCAGGGCAATCTGACTCCGGAAGCGCAAGACAAATATGAGCTGTGCTGCGTTTCCGTAGCCAAACAGTACATGAAGGAAAAGAAATTCAGCGAAGCTATTACCTTGCTAAAGGAAGTACCGGCCAAGTCGGGACAGAGCAAACAAGCCAAAGACTTGCTCAAGAAAGCCAAACGCGGTCAGACCAAGTAGGCCACTCTTCAGACCTCGGTGAAGGCTCCAAAGTTGCGGAACTTGTTCTGGCGGTCGCGCCGCACTTCTTCCTTGCTCATTTTCATAAGCCCGGTCATTTGCTTAACTACAGCAGAAGCCAGATTGCTTGCCGCTAATTGGTAGTCGTGATGAGCGCCTCCTAGAGGTTCATCGATTACCTGATCGATCACCCCTAGCTGCAAAATCTCCCGGGCCGTCATCTTCATGGCCTGACAGGCATCGGAAACTTTGTCGTTGGAACGCCAGAGAATCGAGGCGCAGCCCTCAGGCGAGATGACTGAGTAGACTGAATGTTCCAGCATGAGGATACGATTGGCTACCCCGATGGCCAGAGCGCCTCCGGAACCGCCTTCCCCTGTCACTACGGCCACCACCGGCACCGTCAAGCCGGACAGTTCGAAGAGGTTCTCGGCAATGGCCTGGGCCTGATTATGTTCTTCGGCAGAAAGACCGGGATAAGCTCCCGGAGTATCGATCAAGGTGAGAATGGGCAGGCCGAACTTGTCGGCATGACGAAAGAGCCTGAGAGCCTTGCGATAACCTTCCGGCTGCGGCATGCCGAAATTACAAGCCTGCTTCTCCCTGAGAGAGCGCCCCTTCTGGGTGCCGACTGCTACCATCTTGATGCCGCCGAGAGTGAGCAAGCCGCCCACCATAGCCTCATCATCAGCACCGGTACGGTCCCCGTGCAATTCTATGAAACCAGGATCCCAGATGGCGAAATAATCGCGAGAATAGGGACGCTGAGAATGCCTGGCAATGGCCAGATGATCGATCGGTCTGAGGTTGACGTAAAGTGACTTCTTCAACTGAGTGTACTGCTCCTGCAAGCGATCGATATCACCTTCCAAGTCAGGATTGTCGCCCAGTTGCCGCTCCAGCGCTTCAATCTGCTGAGCCAGCACCGCAAGTGGTTGCTCAAATTCGAGCGGAATAATTTTCTTTTCGTTGGTAGCCATCATCACTTATATTCTCACTTGGTCAACTGACCGCTTTTGACAGTGCCGTTGGCAGGCTCGCCGGCCGGACCTGTTCTGGATAGATCATGATAGGAAATAATGCGGGAAAGCCGATCTTTCAAATTAGCACGCTCCACCACCATGTCCACCTGTCCATGTTTGAGCAAGTATTCGGCAGTCTGAAAGTCAGCCGGCAACTTTTGCCTGATGGTCTGCTCAATCACTCGCCGCCCGGCAAAACCAATGCGGGCACCCGGCTCGGCAATAACCAGATCGCCAAGCATGGCGAAACTGGCCGTGACACCGCCGAAAGTAGGCTCAGCCAGAATAGAAATATACAGACCGCCGGCTTCGTGATAGGTCTTGAGTGCGGAACTGGTCTTAGCCATTTGCATGAGACTGAGAATGCCCTCTTGCATACGGGCGCCGCCCGAACTGGAAACCACTATAAGAGGAATACGGTTACTGGTGGCTTCTTCTGCCAGGCGGGTTACCTTCTCACCCACGACCGAACCCATGGAGCCGCCAAAATGCCCGAAGTCCATAGCCCCCAGGGCTACAGGCTGACCGTTGATGGCCGCTATACCCGTCACCACCGCTTCTTTCAAACCAGACTTCCGGCAGGCTTCTTGCTGCCGCTTGGCATAAGCCTCAGTATCGAAAAACTTGAGCGGATCGGTGGAAGTCATGACGGCATCCAGTTCTACAAAACTACCGGCATCGGCCATCTGGTCTATGCGATCAAGAGCACCCACCCGAAAATGGTATTGACATTTAGGGCAGACCTGCAGGTTGGCACGCAGGTCCTTGGTATAAAGTAGCTCGCGACACTGAAAACACTGGGTCCAGAGAGCGCAATACTCTTCGGTTGTCAGGGGCTGCTTGATGTTCTCTTGCAGTTCCTTGCGCTTCTGGCGACTGGCAAACCATTCTTTTAGGTCCATCTGCACTTCCATGGGTATTGACGGGAACGGGCTTGTTTGGTCAGGTATTCAAGACATAAATGTCAACGGCACGCTGACCGTAGCAAGCACTCGCGGAACACACAAGATAATATAAGCAGGTGGAATTATACCAGTCGGCTTCCTCTAAGTAATCAGATTCTTAAGGCACCTGAAGTAGGAGAGACCCCAAGGTGAGAGAATATCGCTTCTTCACAGCCCAGGGACTGCTTGCAGGCAGAGCCGCCGGCGACTTGATCAATCTGGAAGATGAAGCCCTTGTGCACCAGGTTCTCAACGTCCTGCGCTTGCGAGCAGGGGCCCGCCTGACCTTGTTGGACGGAGCCGGTACACTACTGCAGGCGGAACTGAAGGAAGTTTTGGAAAGCACCGCCGGTAAGACAAACAAACAAAAGAGGCGCAGCCTCTCGCTCACCGTCCTGGAAGCCTACCGGCAGGAAGAAGAAAGAGAAGGCTCGAAAGTGAGAGTCTATCTACCGCTGATCAAACCGGCGCGCTTCGAATGGGCGCTGGAAAAGTTGACGGAATGCGGTGTGGACACCATTTGTCCCGTACTGTGCAAGCGCTCTACGGCTGCTAATAGTGAATCAAGTGAAAGCACGAAGAAAGCGGAGCGCTGGCAAGCCATCATCAAGGAAGCGGCTGAACAATGCGAAAGGCTCTACCTACCGGAATTGAGATCCTGCCGAGGCCTGGAGCAAGCTCTTGCGGAAGACCTGGCAATGACAGGAAGCGATTCCGACCTACTACTGCATCTGAGCGAAAGAAGTGATGCACCAAATATAGTTCCATTCCTTTACAACTCGAAAGCAGCAAACGGTATTACCGTCGCGATCGTGCTCGGGCCGGAGGGCGGTCTGACGGATGAGGAAAAACGCTACCTGGCGGAGCAGCGATTTCAACCCGTCAGCCTGGGGCGAAAGATCTTGCGCAGCGAAACGGCGGCCATCCTGGCAGCAGCATCCGTCCGAATGGCAACAGCCCCCTGGGCGGAAGCCACAGAAAAATAAGCAAATACTAAGGTGCGGCAGTGATACCAGAATCGATATCACACTACAGGCCGTCCATTTAAATATCTTCCATAGACACTGGAACAAATAAGAGAGCAACACAGTCAGGAGTTTTGGATATACTTTTCGCCCACTGACAAATGACACCAAACCCAGTGCCCTCTAGATAAATTTTCTGTGGAGACTTGACAAACCGATCCTGTGCGAGAGTTAATAGTAGGCGTCGATAGTGGCATCAGATATGATGCCTGCCGGTCGACAAACCAAGCTAAAGAATTCGACCATCTCTCTGCCATCGGCCATTGCACTAAATGGTTACCTGATTGGTAGCCGGGGCGATATATTCAGGGAAACAAAAGAAGAAGTCGATTCACGGAAAAATGCTCACCCCCTCCCCCGATCAAGCAGCAAAAGGAAGTCCTTCCAAAGTGGCAGCAAATCTTGCACAAGTAAGAGAAGTGCTGAGCGGCAGTGAAATGCCGGTCAAGCTCATTGCCGTCACGAAGAATGCCACTATCGAGCAGATCCAAGAGGTTCATGCACTGGGAGTGCATGATTTCGGTGAGAGTAAGATTCAAGACGCGCTCAAGAAACGCGATCAATTGGCACCGCAGGTGGTACAAGATTGCGCCTGGCATTTTATCGGACACTTGCAGTCAAACAAAGTCAAACAAGCTGTTGGAAATTTCGCCCTGATCCATTCGATCGATTCACTGAGACTGGCTCGGGAAGTCTCAAGAATCGCAGGCGAAAGAGGGCAGATTCAGCCTCTTCTGTTGCAAGTGAAGTTGCAGTCGGACGATAACAAATCCGGTTTCACCGCCGATCAATTACGTGATTGCATGTCGGAGATAATTGCATTACCCTCTATTAAGGTAGAGGGTCTTATGACAATCTCGCCTCTCACCGAAGAAGCTCAAGTTTGGCAAAAAAGCTTTGAAGGTCTGCGTAATTTGAGAGACGAGCTGGAGAAATCACACGGCATCGAACTGAAAGAATTGTCGATGGGAATGAGCGACGACTGGCGCGATGCCATCACATATGGTTCAACTATGATCAGATTGGGGCGAGCCATTTTTGGAAATTAGAAAGGTTTTTTATCAGACAGAGTAAGGATTAGGTAGGGACACAGTTATTTGAGACCGCAGGGTAAGGAGGAAAGTAGTGAGCATCGTACAAAAGTTTAAGAGCTTTTGGTTTGGACCGGCAGACAACTATGAGCGCGAAGATTTTGAAGACCTTTTTGAGACTTCCGACGATGTCTATGCCACGAATGGTCAGCTCGCTCTAGATGCGGCTCCGGCAGAGTCAGTAATGCCGGTAAGACAGCCGCAGGTTAGCATGGGCCCCAGCATTAGTGGCGGCGCCAAAGTGCTCGAGCATCCCAATGCTCAGCCCATGAGTGAAGTGCTGGTTATTGAACCAAGACAATTCGAAGAATCAGTAGATATAGTTGAACACTTGCGTGGACGTAAGTCTGTGCTGCTCAACCTGCACATGCTTGACAATGAGCAGTCTCAGCGCATAGTCGACTTCCTCTCCGGCGCTTGCTGGGCCATCGATGGTCACCAGCAGAGAATCGGCGACGGCGTCTTCCTCTTCGCTCCCGCCAGTGTCACCATCAGTTCCGAGTCGACTTCCTCGAAAGCCATCAAAGACGCTTTCTGGAACAAAACTCAGACGATTTAGGAAACCCGGAATCCCATAGGAATCCCTTCAGGAACACAACAAAGAGAGAGGCTTGCGAGAGCCTCTCTCTTTGTATGTCGGTATGATTTAGTGCGCCTTACGGAACCACTGCCAGGGCGTGGAGGCAACTTTATTGACGTAGATGCTAAAGTGCAGGTGCGGACCGTTGGCCCGCCCGGTCTGACCGATGGCGCCGATTTTTTCACCCTGCTTGACCATCTGCCCCTCTTTCACCAGGACTTTCGACAGGTGAATGTAGAAAGAAACTACGCCCTGTCCATGGTCGATGGCCACGGTATTGCCGTGCAACTTAAAGCCTTTGGATACGGCCAGGAGCACCTTCCCCGGTGCGCAGGCGGCCACCGGCGAGCCAATGCCGCCGGCAAAGTCCAAACCGGAATGAAAGTAATCATCCAGAAGTTTACCGTTGACGATGCGCCTCAATCCGAAGCCGGCTGAAACCCTGGCGGCGGACGGTGCCTGAAAGTTCCCCTTCCAAAAGCGCTCGGCGGAAACCGTACCTTTGGCTCCGTCAATAGCTTCTTCTTCACCAGGAGCGGTGTTGAAATTGTTCTTGGAGGGCGGCAAGGTCATGCGCTGAACCGGATAATGAGCATCCAGCACGGTGATATTGCGAGTGGTGGAACCTATTTTCACGGACTTCGCACCAGGCTTCATCACCACCGGCACCGTAAACAAAGCCTTATATATGGTGCCGCCTTCGGCCTGGAATGGGAAGAATTTATAAGACTCTTTATTGAACTCCACCGGCGGTGGCGGCACGGCGGCAGGCATGCGCAATTCTACCTCCACTGTCTCACCCTGTTTGGGCTTCTCACTGGAGAACCAGACTTCCTGCGGAGCAGGCGCACTGCTCGAGACAGTTTCCTCCTGAGCATGAAGACAGCCCCAATAGGCACCTTGTGCTATTGAGGCTGTAACAAGCAGAGAACCGATGATTTGCAATTTGAGGAGCGGATTTCGCAAGAAGCTCTGGAAGCGCCGGTGCTCGGACCGGAGCTGATTATTTGACAAAGACAATTCCCTCTTTGAGCGGCGTTAACTAACTCGATTGAATAATCAGATTAGCACTACTTGCCTGCAGGGGGAACCAATCTGTCGATTGCTTCCTTGAGGGCATCGATTTTGTCGATGGGAAGGGCGATACCCTTTTTAGTGGGCTTCTCTTCCTGGTCTTTGTCTACGTACCATTCGCGAATGTGCAAATATTTGGTACCGCGATACTCACCAATGTAGACATTGATAGTCTCACCACGGGCTTTCTCATGAATAGTAATTCTTTCTTCCAAGGCTCACTCCTCCAGATTGAAATAATTGGTCCCGGATACTTTGATGCCACGTAGAAGATAAAATCCAACAGATCTAATAGGAAGTATAGTTAAATTCTCGATCAGAGTTAGTATCTAATAGATATGTTTAGTTGTTATCGGACACTGAAACATAAGCTCTGCATATTCTTCTGACACACTAAACTAAACGGAGTTCCAAGGTAGCGGTAAAAATGGCCCAATTCATAGACCAGGTTGAAATCGAGATACAGTCGGGAGATGGCGGCAATGGCTCCATCAACTGGCGCCGGGAAAAATATGAACCCATGGGCGGTCCGGCCGGCGGTAACGGCGGCCGGGGCGGTAATGTTTACATCGAGGCCACCGCCGACCTGAACACCCTCATCGATTTTCGTTTCAAAACCAAGTTCGAGGCAGAGCCCGGCCATAAAGGCGGCATTAAGAATCGCCACGGTAAGGCCGGACAAGACGTGGTGATCCGGGTGCCGGTGGGCACCCAGGTACGGGACACGGACCTGGATAAGGTGATCGCCGACCTGACCACACCCGGACAGCGAGTGCTGGTAGCGGAAGGAGGTATGGGCGGCCGGGGCAACACCGAGCTGGCCTCTTCAACCCGACGGGCACCGCACTTCTGCGAACCCGGCCAGCCGGGGGTGCACCGCCATCTGGAACTGACTCTCAAACTACTGGCCGACGTCGGCATCATCGGCCTGCCCAATGCCGGAAAGTCAACCCTTCTGGCTGCCCTGACCAGGGCCAAACCCAAAATTGCCGACTATCCCTTTTCCACCCTCGAGCCTAATCTGGGTGTGGCCAAAAGCGAAGGCGGCGACGGTTTCGTTTTGGCCGACATACCGGGTTTGATTGAAGGTGCTTCCCAGGGCATTGGACTGGGACACAAATTCCTCCGTCACATAGAGCGGACCAGGGTGCTGGTGCACATGGTAGACGCCACCGGGGAAGACCTGCCGGGAGCCCTCAAGACCATCGACCAGGAACTGTCTCTTTACAGCCGGGATCTGAGTGGGCTGCCCCAGATTCTGGCGCTCAATAAAACAGACTTGCTGCCCCAGGATGAGCAGGAAAAATTGCGCGGGCAAGTAATCGCTTATCTCCAGGGTAAGCCTCCGCAAAATAACGCACTAGAGACCGAGCTAAGCCCCGAGAACAGGGTCTTCCTCATATCGGCCTATAGTAGAGTCGGACTGGCTCCTTTAAGCGCTAGAATCGGCGAGATCGTTGAGCGCATGAAAGAAATCGAACAAGCCGAGGAGGCGAAAGCGCCGCGGGTTCGCTATGTGGACGAAAGAGCCTACGACCATGGCGATTCCAGCTTCACGGTCAGCCGCAAGGACGGTCTCTTCTTCGTGGAAGGAGACCGCGCCGCCCGCCTGGTGGCCGTCACCGACATGAAAGACCCGGATTCCCTCTTCTCCCTGTTCCAGCGTCTGAGGGCCATGGGAGTCATTGATGAGCTTTTGAAAAATGGCGTGGTGCCAGGCTCGGAAGTGATAATCGGCGGCTTTAACTTCACCTACGGCGAAGGTATGGGCTAACAAGCGTCCTGAAATTTTAAGCACTGAAAAAAGCGGCTTCGGATTTAACTTCCGGCGCCGCTGGTTTTGACTGCTAAGAGCCCGGACTAGGAGCCGGCTTTTACCAGATCAGCTACTTGTTTTTCCAGTTTTTTCATGGCTGCAGCCTCGCGGCCGGCGGCTTTCTTAACTTTACGCTTGGCTACTTTGGCAGCTCTTTTCATACCCTTTTGCTGGGCCATGACACTCTCCTTGTGCATATACTTCGCCCCCATACTACCAGATCAGGTCGGGAGCCAAGCTTTTACACCCACAAATTGCCAAGATACTTTATGCTTCCCCGGCTGACCTTGGGCAGAGATTCAATGACCATGCGCCCCACGGGCGGGAATAGAGTCAACTTGTCAAGGTCCGCCAAGGGCAGATAGTCCACTCCGGCCAGAACCGGTTCGTCGCCAACTTTCAGGACGCCGCCGGTGACATGGGCAGTGAGGTAAATATTAACGATATGCCGGGAACGGTCCGGTGCAATGGCCTCCGAAAGGAAGACAAAATCATCAACTTCCACGTCAAGACCGGTTTCTTCCTGAATTTCCCGCACTGCACATTCATGAAAAGTCTCGCCGTATTCCAGCCGCCCACCGGGCAAAACCCAGTACTGCCGGGTGCCTTTGCGATGACGGACCAGCAAAATCTTCTCGTCTTCAGTGACGACAATCACTGAAACTCTAGTGGTTGGAATCGTTTGTAAGTTTCGATTACGCTTAAATCTTGTTCTTGCCAAAGCTCTGCACTTGACTCCCGACGGCGCCTTTTCCGCACATTCTAAGGCAAGTCGCCGCACAAATAAATATATACTAACGCCTCCACCGGAGTGAGACACAGAACTGGTGCCGCTCATGTAATTTCGCAAAGATGGCAATCCCTGAAAGGGGAGAAGTATTATCGGTCTGCTATCTTTGAGAATCGATCTACTGGTAGCTCGCCTAAAAAGATTTAAGAGCGCCCCAAAGGCAAGAGAGAAAGATGCAGGACCTCGAAAAGAAAATAGCGGAGATGGAAAGCTCGGCTTTGAAGGCCATTGAAGAAGCAAGTTCCCTCGATCACCTGGAACAGCTGAGACTCTCGGTTCTAGGTCAAAAGGGAGAACTGACGGGAATCTTGCGGGGTCTCTCCAGCCTCGACAAGGATGTCAGACCCCGTATCGGCCAACTGGCCAACCAGGTCAAGGTCAAAATCGAACAGGCTCACCTCGATCGCAAAGACAGGCTCTTTCAAAGCCACATCGAGGCCAGATTAAGCCAGGAACGTATCGATGTCACCGCCCCCGGCCAGATCATGCCGGTAGGCCATATGCACCCTTTGAGCCAGATCCGCCAGGAGATTCTCAGCATTTTCTCCAGCATGGGCTTCGTCACCGCCGACGGTCCGGAAATTGAAACCGACTACTACAATTTCGACGCGCTCAACACACCGGCTTCACACCCGGCCAGGGATGAGCAGGATACCTTCTACACCAATATTGGTGCCAACGTGCTACTGCGCAGTCAAACTTCAACGGTGCAAATCCGTGTCATGGAGATGAGCAAGCCGCCCTTGAGAATTATCGCTCCCGGTCGCGTTTATCGAAACGAAGAAGTTAACGCCCGCAAGTACCCGCTCTTCCATCAAGTGGAAGGTCTCTTGGTGGACAAAGACGTCACTTTCGGTCAGCTTAAAGGCACACTCACCGCCTTCATCCAGGCACTCTTCAAAAAGCAGGTCAAGACCCGCTTCCGTCCTGATTTCTTCCCCTTCACCGAGCCCAGCGCCGAGTTGGACAGCGAATGTCCGTTCTGCAACGGCAAAGGTTGCAAAACCTGCGGCGGACGGGGTTGGCTTGAACTTTTGGGCTGCGGCATGGTTGATCCGAATGTCTTGAGCGGCGTCGGCATAGATCCGGAAGAATGGTCCGGCTTCGCCTTCGGAATGGGTCTGGAGCGACTGGCCATGCTCAAGTACGGCGTCAATGATATTCGCCATTTCTATACCAACGATCTGCGTTTCCTCGAACAATTTTAAGTAGTAAGGAAGAAGGACAATGAAAGTAAGTCTTGACTGGCTGGGCGAATATGTCGATCTTACCGGGCTCAAGCCCGAGGAAATAGCAGAAAAGCTAACCATGGGCGCCTTTGAAGTGGAAGAAATCACAGTCTTCGGCGTCGACCTGGAAGGTCCTATCGTGGCCGGTGAAATCATGGAAATTCACCCGCACCCCAACGCCGACAAAATAAGATTGACCAGGACTCGCATCAAAGATGGTGCAGAGCCGCTGGAGATTGTTTGCGGCGCCCAAAATATTGAAGTGGGTCAAATAGTGCCGGTAGCACTGCCCGGTGCCAAGGTGGTGAACCGGCACGACGGCTCGCCGCTCATCATAAAAGCTTCCGCCATAAGAGGCGTCAAATCCAACGGCATGCTCTGCTCCGCCGCTGAACTGGGGATTGTCTGCGACGACGCCGCCGGTGAGGGCATCCTCATTCTGGCCAGAACCAGCGACACGGAAAAACCAGCCTTCGCATTAGGCGACGATGTTCGGCAGATTCTCAACATTTTGCCCGATTATATTTTGCATGTGGAACCCCGCTCCAACAGAGGCGATGCCCTCTCTGTCGCCGGTCTGGCCAGAGAAGCAGCCGCCCTCTTCGACCGCCCGCTCAAGAGGCCCGACTGGGAACTAGCCGCTGCCGAGCCCGGTACCATTAGTAGTGGCATTACCGGCACCTTCATAGAAAACACGGAAGACTGCCCCTATTTCAGCTTGATTCCCATAAGCGGTGTCAAAATCGGGCCCTCCCATCCTCGTATAGCCAAACGGCTGGAGTCTATCGGCTTGCGTCCGGTATCGAATGTGGTGGACATCACCAACTATGTGATGCACGAACTGGGACAACCGCTGCACGCTTATGACGCCGACAAACTGCAAGGCAAAGCCCTGGGTGTGCGCCGCGCCGCGCCAGGGGAAACCATCACCACCCTGGACGGCAAGGAACGCAATCTGACCGACGAAGTCTTACTAATTGTGGACAGCCATGGGCAGAGCGATATTCCAGTCGGTATCGCCGGCATCATGGGCGGCAAAGATTCGGAGATAAGCGACAGTTCCACCAGTCTGGTTCTGGAGGCGGCCTGCTTCACACCGGCGGTGGTGCGGCGTGGTTCCCGCCTCCTCGGTCTTTCCTCCGATGCCAGCTTGCGCTTCGAGCGGGGTGTCGATGCGGCTTCCGTCCTCAATGCCGCCAGGAGAGCCGCCTACCTGATCGGCAAGTACTGCGGCACGGAAAACCTCAAGATTGAAGCCCCGCACCTGGCTGGTTCCGACCGGGTGCAGGAAGTATCGGTTGACCTGAGGCTCAAGACAATCAAGCGGATTCTCGACCTGGACATGGACGGCAAAAGAGTGGCAACCCTCCTCAGCCCGCTTGGCTTCCAGGTGGAAGAAGCCGGACCGGGCACCCTGAAAGTAAAGGTTCCCAGCTTTCGCCAGACCGATGTCAAAAGGGAAATCGACCTGGTGGAAGAGGTCTGCCGTTTAAACGGCTACGACGCCATAGAAGCCTCCATGCCATCGGGCACGGTCTGCCGGGAAAACGAAGACGATACTCTATCGAAAGCCCATAGCACCCTCACCGGTCTGGGACTTTCGGAAGCCTGGCTGTCCAGCCTGGTACCGGCTGATGATGCCGGTATTGTCCAGGACTACCTGGTGCAAGTATTGAACCCTCTCTCCAAAGATCACCAGTACTTGAGGCAGAGCCTGGTGCCCGGACTGTTGGGAGCGCTTGCCTACAACCTGGACCGTGGACAAAAGACGGTCTGGATGTATGAAACCGGACGGGTCTACTTCAAAGACTATTTGAAAACCACGGAACCAAACCCCGGCAAAAACGGTAAAAACGGCAAAACGGAAACCGCCGGCAGTGAAAAACCAGCCCTGGAAATGCAAAGATTAGCCGGTGTGCTCTGCGGCAGCGGCCCGCAAGGGGCCTGTACCTTCCAGACGGTCAAGGGAGTGCTCGAGAGCCTCCTGACCAGCCTCGGTCTGAATCTCTCCCTTGACAAGGTTAATTGGAGCACCGGTAGTCAACTGCCGCCCTGGCTCCATCCTTATCGTACCGCCGTGCTCAGCCTCAATCGTCCGCCCCGTAAAGGTTCCGACCTGACGGAAGCAGTGGGTGTCTTCGGCAATCCCATGGTCCTGGCCTATGTGGGTCAACTGCATCCGGCCTATGGAGCCAATCGGGGACTGAAAGAAGAGGCCTTCGTTTTCGAGATCGACCTCGACCGTTTGAAGGCGGAGAGAAAACCAGCCCGCTTCAGCGAGCTGGCCAATACACCGGCCGTCACCAGAGATCTCACCTGTGACTTTCCGGCGGACCAGGCGGCAACTTTGCAACATCAGACCATGGCTCGTCTGATAACAAAGAAAGCCGGCAGCAACCTGAAGAAATTGGAGCTTGTCAGCATTTATCAGCCACAGGGTGAAGCCGGCGGCGGCAATGTAGCCATAACCTATCGCCTCACCTTCCAGCATGTCAGTGAGACCCTGACAAGTGAACAGATCGATGCTACCCTCAAGGACGTGAAGGAAAGCCTGGCCGGCGAGCTGAAAGCAACCTTCAGGGCCTAGCTACATAATTAGGGATTGTTTTTGAAGAAAATCAATGCCTGATGATTTAGACTTGAATATCTTGGACAACTCTTCCAGCTATTTACAACAGTGTGACAATAATCACCGAAACTGGCAGTTAGATCGTCTCAAGGCGGGTATAAAGGTAGCACCCAAAACAGGTCTATCGAAGAAGAAAGGGAACTGAAACTTCCATGTTCAGAATGAAATTCCGAAGCAACATTGTAGGAATTGGCGCTCTTGTCGTGGGAGCCCTTCTGACCGGCGCCATGCAGTTCAATCCCATGTTCGACGGCAAAGAATTCCTCTATGACTTGCCGGCTATGTACGTGGCGCCCGGCATCATTGCCGTGCCCTTTCTATTTGCTCTGGCCCATTACCGCTCCTGCCCCGCAGTGCAGCAATTCAGCGCCTTTCTGGTAACGGCATCCTTTATCAGCTTGCTAGGTATCGTGGGTAATTTCACCCCCGAGAAAATGGTTCTTATCAAAGAAAACTGGCTGTTGCACTTCAACGTCATCCAGCTTTCCTGTATCAATATTGCCGCCATCATTGCCGCCATGAAGATCATGGCCATCGAGCAAATGAGTAGCTTTGCCGATACGAAAGTAGCTGAGGCTCAGCTTGGTCGTCTCAAACAAGCAAAAGTCGATCCGGACGTGCAGGCTAAATGGGAGAAGGCTGCCTCCCATGCTGAAAAACACACTGAGGGGCGCTCCCTGCGCTCCACCATGACCAATCTGAAAGCAATCAGCCTTTCAGATCCCTCTCAAGAACTTAAACCCACCGTCCCGGCCGACAAGAAAGCCAAAGAAGCCGAACTGACTGCTCAAGAAGCCGGCTCCCTGGCGAGCCTTCTCGACCGTATCGGCGAAGAACCGGCCCCGGTGGCAGGCGAAGACCTCGACATGAGCCCCGTCAAGGAAGTAGTAGCAAAAGAAGCCGAAACCGTAGAACCCCAAAAGACCGTTGCCGCTCCCGACGAAAAAGAAATCGTCAGAAGCGATGATTTTGTGCCGCCTTCCGGCGTTGATGCTCCTGCCGATTCCTTCCTTTCCAAGTTTCTAGACCGGGAAGATGAGGATGAGGGCGAGAAAGAAAGCAAAGCAGAACCTAAAACGGAAACTGCCGCCAGCCCACCCGGGGCCAATTTCCGCTTCACCTCCCAGTCGACCAAGAGCGAACCGGCGCCATCCCAGGCGGTGGTCAGTAAGCCGGAAACACCGGCCGCCAAAGTGGAAGAAAAGGCTTCACCGGCCCCAGCCCCGGCACCGGCTCCAGCCCCGCCGGTGGAAGAGACTCAAACCCCGGGCTCCACGGCCAACCGCATGCAGGCCATGAAGCGCCGCAACACCAGTACCTTCACCAAGTTACAATCACTCTCCGCCAGCGGCAGCGAATCGCTTCTGCCCACCAAAGAAGAACCCGTCGAGCAAGAAGCAGACAGCCTCAAGAGCTTGCTGGACCGCCTCGATGAAGAAAAGCCGGTCGCTAAGGAAGAAGAGGCGGCAGCGGCCGCTCCGGTCAAGCAGCCCCTGGAGACCGCCTACGAACTGCCTTTAGATTACCTATTCCAGGCCGAAGCCGCCGTCAAAGAAAAAACGGAAGAAGTCTCGGAAAAGCCAGAAAGCAAAGGTCGCAGTTCGGTGAGCGAGCGTCTGGCCCAGAGCGAAGCCCCGGGCATGCAGGCACTTTTAGACCAAAAAGAAGCTGAAAAAGAAGCCGAAAAAGTAGCGGAAGAGGAAGCCGAGCAAGAAGCGGAAGCCGCAAAATCACCGGAAGAGAAAGCCAGTGAAACCGGAGACGAACCGGTGGTGGAAGCGCCCGCTGAAGAAGCGGAAGAAGAGAGTGCACCGCTCTTTGAAGGCGGCGTCGACTCCGACATAGACAATATCTTCAACACTCTGGCACCGCCGGAAGCCCAGAGAGAAGTCGACCGGGAAGCTACAAAGGGAGCAGATACCGGCGAAGAAGAACCCGCCGCCGAAGAAGAAGAAGAAGAAGAAGAACGCAGTACCCTCTTTGAAGGTGGTGTCGACTCCGACATCGACAGTATTTTCTCCAGCCTGGCACCGGCAGAAGCCCAGTTGGAAGTGAAAGACTTGCTCAAGAAGCCGGAGGCGAAGGAAGAAGAAGTAAAAGCACCGGAAGCGGTGATAGAAGCCGGCAAGGAAGAAGAACCGGAGGCTGAGGAAGAAGAGCGCGGGGCACTCTTTGCCGGCGGCGTCGATTCCGACATAGACGATATTTTCTCCAACCTGGCACCGGCCGAAGTGCAGCGCGAAGTAAAAGACGTGCTACCAGTTGCCAGAGAGAAGAAGGCGGAAAAGCCTGCTATCAACACCGAAAGCGAAGCGGAGGGCGACGGTCTCTTCGGCGAGAGTCTGGGAGAAGACCTGGACAACATCTTCTCCAGTCTGACGGAAACCGAGCAGAAAGAAGTCAGCCCGGAAACTCTTTCTCAGGTAAAACAGAAAGATTCCAGCGAGAAAATCGACATGACACCGCCGGCGAAGGCGGAAGAGAAAGCCCCGGAAACTGCCAAAGAAGTAGTCAAAGAACCGGCAAAAGAGGCAGCCAAGGAAACACCTAAAGAGCCGGCCAAGGAAGCTTCGAAATACAAGGAAGTAAAAGAGTTCGGCCGCCTGTCCGGTCGTTCGGCAGCGGCACCGAAAACCTCGGGCGACAGTGTCGGCACCATGAAGACCATCGGCAAACTATTGCTTGATGTGACCGCCGTAGAAAACATCATCAAGGCCGGCGAAACCAAGAAAATCGGCAGCGGTCTGTCTACCGCTAAAGTGATAAGCGCCGCCCGCGGTGAAGGCATAAGAAACATACTTACTTCCATCGACACCTATGAAGGTGTGGCCGGTAGCTTGATCGTCGGACACGACGGTCTGGTGATCGCCTCCACGGTGGGGCAGGGCTGGGACAAGGACATGCTCGGCGCACTATCCACCGCTTTGCTCTCCACCTCCAACCTGGCTACCAAGAAACTGGAGATCGGTAAGCTCAGGCAGATGGTAATGCTAACCAAGGTCAATGAAAACGACTTCAGGACCACGGTCTTGACCGATGTGGAAGTCGGCATTCTGGCGGTCTTCATCGAGAAAACCGACCTGACGAAAATCGACGGCTTGCTGGAGTCTATCCACAAAACCATACACGGAGGTTAGAGCGTGACTTCTCCTAAGATTGAGGGGCCTGTTGCCGCAGGCGAAACAGCGCCGGACTTCACCCTGAAATATCATCAAGCCGGTAAAGTGGGAGAAGTGAGCCTAAAAGACTACCGGGGCAAGATGAACGTCATCCTGGCTTTCTATCCGAAGGACGACACACCCGGTTGCACCAAAGAAATGTGTGCCTTCTCCCAGGATATCTCGCAGTTTGCGGAGGCTCAGACCGAGTTACTGGGCATCTCTTGCGATAACCTGGAAAGACACGAGAAGTTTTCGGGCAAATACAACCTCAAACAGATACTACTGGCCGATGAAGGCGGTAATGTCGGAAGAGCTTACGGCACGGTGCAAGAAGGCAGGGCAAATGCCTCCAGAGTGCTCTTCATCATCGACAAGGCCGGCGTGGTCAGGCATGTCATTGAAGGCATGCCTAAGAATGAAGAGTTGCTCAGTCTTGTGGTCAACTTGAACCAGGCAGGTTAAGGACCAACCTGATTTAGTTTTTCCAAAACCAGATCGACAGTTATCACTTCCGGCAAAATTATAGGCTGGTCGGCCTTGCCGGCGGGGAATACCACATACAGTGGCACGCCAGAGCGCCCGAATTTCTTCAGAAGCTTGGTAATATCAGGGTCCTGACTGGTCCAGTCAGCCTTGATGGTTGTAGCATTGAGGGCTTTTAGTTTATTACGTACGGCCTCGGTGTTGATGACCGTGCTTTCATTCACCTTGCAGGTCAGGCACCAGTTAGCCGTAAAATCGAGAAAGACGGTCTTGCCGGCAGCCAGTTCCTTGTCTAACAAGGCAAAAGAAAAAGGCTGCCAGTCAAGTTCTCCGGCAGTGCCTTTGACGGGTTCGGCTTTGGCCTGGGCGGCACCGCTCAGAGCCAGCATTACTTCCGGCTGAGAAAAAATGCAGGCATAGGAAATGAGAGCAAAGACCAGCGAAGCCGTGCCATAAACCCTGGTCTTACGGGCGGTATCACTGGTGAGATCGGTAAATCCGGCCACAATCCAGGCGCAAAAGGCCAGACCAACCAACCAGTAATTGATCCACATTATGGCCAGGGGTCCCACCTGGCTGGCCAGTACATAATCAAGCCAGACTACGGTAGCCAGCAAAACAAAACCAAGGGACTGTTTGAACTTGTCCATCCAGGCCCCGGGCCGGGGCAAAAAGCGCAGCCACTCAGGATTGAGAGTAAGGAGCAAGTAGGGCGAAGCCATACCCAGACCGGCTACAAAGAAGATACCGGCCACCACCAGATCAGACTGGGCGAAGGCGAAACCAAGGGCGGTACCAAGGAATGGAGCTGTGCATGGTGTAGAGAGAACCGTCGCCAGTACTCCCTTGAAAAAGGTACCCACAAGCCCCTCTCCCGAGGACAGCTTGTTAAGCCCGTCCTGCCCCAGCGCCAAGTTGACGTAGAAAAGTCCGAAAAGCGAAAGTGAAAAAAGCAGCACCACGGCAGCCATACTGAGTACAAAGAGCGGGTACTGGAAGAGGAAGCCCCATCCCACACTCTGACCGGCCGACTTGACCAGTGCCACAAGCAGCGCCAGGACCATAAAGGAAGAGATAATACCAAGGGAAAAGACCAGACCAAGAAGCTTTACCCGCGCCGGTTTCTCACTGGCCTGCTCGAGGAAACTCATTACTTTGATGGCAATGACCGGCAGAACGCAGGGCATTATGTTGAGGATCAGACCGCCCACAAAAGCTGAAAGAAGAATTGTCACCATAGAAGCATCGGTGTTCTTCACCGTCTTAAAATCGGTGTTGAGCACAGATATGGAAGAGCTTGTAGCGGCGGCTCCAGAACCGGCGGAGATTTCTTTGATATCACCGGTGAAGCCATTGCCCAGGGTTTCAAAAAGTGCTTTCTCCGCCCCCGGGAAGTCTTTATGATTCTCGGAAGCCACGGGCAGGCTCAAGTTCAACTCCGCTTTGCCGGGCAAGCAGACCTCCTTGCAAGAGAGCCATTTGACATTGGCCTGCAAGGTCAATTCGGTGCCGACCTTCAGATCGGCGGGAGCGGTTACATCAACAGCCAGAAAGGCCTGATCTTTATAGCCATAGGTGGTAAGCCCTCCCTCCTCGAACTTGAGTGGTTTGGGCCAGATCAGATCCGAAACCGTAAACCCGGCAGGCAGTGTCCATTTGACCGAGGTGGGCATACCGGAATCTCCGGGAATTTTATAGTATGTGTGCCAGCCGGGCTCCTGTTTCAACAAAATGGCCAGGCGAAAGATTTTACCGGGCACCACCGCATCGACACTGGATAGCAACCGGGCGGAAACCGGTGCCGCTTTCTTCTGCCCGGCCTTTGCCGTCTCAGCCTGGGCATCCTCACCGTAGACCGGGACAAAACCCGAAAAACAAGCCAGCACAAACAACCAGATAGCGAGCGCCACCGCCCCTGCCTTACCGATTTTAATCACAAACCTGCCTCTTCCGTCATCCGTCCTCAAGCCAAGGACATCATAACTGAAGAGCGTTATTCCTCGCTATTTCTTGATAAACCCTGGCAGACGCTCTCAGAAGCCTTTCCTGGGTGGGATAACTGACTCGCACCAGGCCGAAACGAGCCGACAGGCCTTCCGCCCACTCAAAGTTATCAAGCAACGACCAGTACAGGTAACCACGCACATCCACACCGCGTTTGATAGCCCGGTAGAGTTGCTCCAGGTGCAGACGCAAATAACTGACCCGCTGCTCATCGGACAAAGACCAATCGCCATCGGCCATCTCCGGGGGAAACAAATTGGCATAGCCATTCTCGGTAATCACCACCGGTCTGGCAGTGCCGTCGCCATTCTTTTGATAAGGCAGAGTTTCGGTGACCAGTAGGTCATAGAGCCCCTTCGGATATATCTCCCAACCCATATCAGAAACGGCAAGCTCGTTTTCCATAGAACACTCGCCGAAAATATCGATTGGCCATCCCATCTTGAAACGAGAAAGCTCTCTGGTGTAGTAGTTGATGGCCAGGAAGTCGCACTTGCCCTTGAGACCGGGTATCTCTCCTTCCAGTTGGCGAATTTCGCGGCTCAAACCAAGGGGCTGGGGAAAATGTAAATGCCCTTCATCCACGGCCTGGGGAAAGAGGTGATTGAAGATTCGATCACGATAAAAGCGCACCATGTGATCAAGGGGACTGAAGCGATTCTTAGGCAGGAAGGGACGCCAGTGGCAGGTAAAGGAAACCGGCGCGCTGGAAAATTTCTTCAAGGCGTCGTAAGCCAGACTGTGTCCGTAAAGAAAATTGCGCATGGCGGTAAAAGCACTGATGTAATCATGACTCTTGCCGGGGGGCCAGAAGCCCGAGATGAAGCCCTGGTAAACATAGGCCAGCGGCTCATTGATGGTAATCCAATAATCCACAAGACCATCCAGCTCTTTAGCCACCAGTTCGCTGAAACGTCCAAAGGCCTCTGCCGTAGCCGGATTCTGCCAGCCGCCGGCACGGGAAAGCGCTTCCGGCAAACAGAAGTGAAAGAGTGTCACAAAAGTTTTGACGCCGTTTTCCTTGAGACCGCTTAAAACACGCTTGTAATAATCCACCTGTTCACGGTCAAGCTGCCCGCCGCCTTCTTCATCAAGTAAGGCCGGCCAATTTAGTGAAAGACGAAAGGCGCCCAGGTTAAGGTCTTTAATCAGGGAGAGATCTTCCTCAAAGCGGAAATAGAACTCGCAAGCCTGGTCTGCGTGAGACTTGTCACTGATGCGCCCCTCTTCCTTGGTCCAGCGACTCCAGTCGGAGAGAGTACCGTCAATCTCCTTGGGATGCCCTTCCACTTGGAAATGGGAAGTCGCGGCCCCCCAGAGAAAGCCGTCGGGAAACTTGAGAATCTTGTCATCCTTGCTCAAACTACTGACTCTCCCACCCACACACATCTCATATACTATTAGTTGTAAATCATTAGAGGCGAAATTCCCAGTCAAGTCTGCCTATATAATAGAGGCGATGACTGTTTATAGCGCATACGACACGGTAAAACCGGCAAACATTGCGGAAAATCCGATAAATTTTCCATGCTCGGGCTTATGGGGCAACCTCCTGGGGCCGGGTCTGATCATAGTTACAAATCTACTTCTCTTTCATCGTAGCCTGAGGGGCTACTTTCTGGCTGACGATTTTGTTCACATCGATTATTTGAATCGGGTGATGCAGGGAAACTACCTTGAGCTTCTCAAAAACTTCACCGGCAACTGGATGCAAGCCGAAGGTACCACTTTCTACCGCCCTCTGATCAGTATCACCCTGGCGGCAGACTATTTATTTTCAGGCGCTAACCCGCTTGGTTACCATATTTCCAATCTCGCATATCATACAGCTTGCGCCGTTGCCCTCTACCTGGTCGGCAACCTCATCTTTCAGGGTTTCCTAAAGGAACAGGAAAACAAGACTAAGCCAAGGCTGGCCGGCTTTCTTGCCGCTATGCTCTTCAGCCTTTATCCTCTGCACTGTGAAGTGGTCAACTGGGTTATTGCCAGAGTAGACAGTGTGTGTCTGACTTTTCACCTGCTGGCCTTTTACGCCTTTCTTCAGTTGCAGAGGAAGCTGAAGTCCGAACAAAGCACTGGAAAGACCTGGTTTGTCTGCCTGGTTCTCTTTATCCTTTCTCTCATGAGCAAGGAGATGGCTGTCATCTTGCCTCCCCTGGCCGCTCTCTATCTCTTCTTGAGCCTTGATGAAGTTTCTCTGCCGACAAGAATCTGGCAAAGCCTCAAGAGAACCGCCCCCTTGTGGGCCGCTCTCCTTGGTTATCTGGGCTTGAGGGCGCTCTTCTTGCACACCCTGGCCGGGGGCTATGAAGGTTCCATCGGCTCCGGACTGGCCAAAAGTCTCTTCAAACGCTGGACGGACGGCTCCCTCATTCGCATTCTCTTGCCCCTGAACTGGGATGTTTTCGGAGGCAACAACAGCCTCGCTAAAAATCTCAAAACCATCTACGTTCTGGGCATCGGCAATTTCATCGTTTACTTGACCAGGAGCCGCAAGCTTTCCTATTTGAAGATGCTGGCCTTCACCGTGGGCTGGTTTGCCCTGGCACTGGCGCCGACATATCAGGTCTGGAACCTGACGGAAAATCTGCAGGGGGGACGCTTTCTCTACTTCGCCAGTGCACCGCTTTCCTTATTCCTGGCTCTACTTCTGGCAGCACCGCTGCTTGCGCCCGCCCCTTCAGGGCTTCTCAAACGCTGCCAGAGTTTCCTGGCTTTCATCCTCCTCGCTCTTTTGACTTTGCTCTTTGCTCAGATCACCAGGGGCAACAACCAGGTCTGGATAAGCGCCCAGAAAGAACTGATGCGCTTTCGTCAGGCCCTTTCCGCAGAGGCAGCCGCTGACTCCCGCAAGTTGGCCGTGCTCAATCTGCCCCAGAGCTACAAAGGCGCCCATATGCTATACAACGCCGCCACCATGTCGGTGATGCTGAAACCGCCTCTTTCAGAGCAGGACCTGAGAGAGAGGATTCTCACATTTGAACCGGCCACCTTCGGCGACAGCGAACTTATCAGGCCGGCAAGAGTGAGACAATTAATCAAGCAAGGCGGCTGCCGGTTCTTCCTCTGGCAGCGAGATAAGCAAGAACTTGAACCCTTGCAGTTAACCCTGCCTGAAAACACAGGCAGCCTCAATATCAGCCCCGCCGCACCACTGACAGTGGCGCCGGGAGAAAGAGCCACACTGCCGGAACTTGATCTAAATCCCCTGGCCATGGACCGCATTATCTTGAACATGGACGGCGAACAAGCCAGGCTGACATTCACCTCGGATAAAGGCAGAACCATGGAAGTGCTTGCCCCCATTGACGGAAAGAGCAAGAAACTAGAGGTAAACCTTTCCGAGCGCAAAGGTTTTCTCGCCCTTGAAAAAATTGAGAGCCTTACCGTCAGCCCCGCCAGTGGTGCCATCACCATCTACGGCGCGACCATTCCGCCACTGGACAAACTGCCCGAACTAACCGTAGACGGCAAAGATTTTGCCATGGACAACGACGGCATCGCAAGACTGAAAGGTAGTAAACCAACATTCTCCTACGATGTCTCATTTATCCCAGGGGCCAAAAGCGCCATGTTCGAGTTATCCAAGCCAAATAGCTGGTTCGAGCACTATACCGGCACCTTCAAAGACCACAATCCTTCCCCGGAAGCCGACATCAGCGGCCAACTCAATCGCCCGCAGGGCAAGAACATTCCCTTATCGGTTACCGGCGTGAAAGGGCACGGCTTCTTCGAATTGCGCGTAGTCGGCTTAGATCAAAACCACAAACCAACGGGCTACTTTTCAGAACCCATCTGTTTTCAACTCTAAGTCGGCGAATGCTTCTAAAGGAAGAAATGAAAAGTGAGATTACAGAAAATAGAGTAATCAGGCGGCTGGAAAAAGCCCGCCTCGACTTCGGCTCCTTGCGCACACAGATGGCACTTGCCGCCATCCTGATTTTCACATCCTGCCTGGTCAATTTCTGGTCCACCTTGAAGGACGGCTTCTTGCTGGATGACTTCCTCCACCTGGACTACTGCGCCCGCTTCATGAGCGGTGAGATGCAGCCCTTCCTGAGCAATCTCACCGGCAACTGGGGCGCCTCCGACCTCATGCTCAGCTACCGACCGGTGGTCTCCATCTCCCTATTGGCCGACTACTTGCTTTACGGCACTGCCCCCTGGGGTTATCACCTCACCAATGTTCTGCTTTTTGCCGCGTGCGCTATATTGACGGCAGCCCTCAGCCTGCTTGTATGCCAGAGGTTGGCACCGAGACTGGCCGGAGTGGCGGCCATCTGGTCCGGCCTGCTCTTCTCCTGTTATCCCCTGCACACAGAGACAGTGGCCTGGATAATCGGTCGAGTAGATAGCCTGGCTACTCTTTTCTATCTGGCGGCTCTCATCTTCTACTGGCGGGCCAAACAACACGATACCGCCGCCTTCCGCAAACTATCCCTGCTCTCCTTCGTCCTCGCTCTTGCCAGTAAGGAAATAGCCGTCAGCCTGCCCGGTTCGCTCTTCCTTCTTTCCATTGTTCACAGCCTGCCCGGGAAGGAAAAGTTTGCGCACATACTGAAAAGGGCGTTTAAAGAAACGCTGCCCTACCTGGGCGTCTTAGCCCTCTTTGCCCTGGCCCGCCACCTCATGTTGGGCTCAGTAATAGGCGGCTACGGCAAGACCGATTTCAATCCGATTCATATTCTGACGGTTTTTGCCGACTATCATTCACTGCTGAAAATTCTGGTGCCGGTCTCGGAGGAGTACCGCTACCTCAGTCAGGCCATGCGCCCGGTGCTCCTGCCTCTCCTGGCCATACTCTCACTGGTGGTGCTGAGACTACTGGTGAAAGGCGGCGGCAAAAGCCGTACCCTCTTTATCCTGCCGCTTCTGATGCTCTGGAGTTTCGGCGCCCTGCTGCCGGCCTTCCAGATCTGGCACATTCATCCCAACCTGGTCGGCAGTCGCCTCTTCTTCCTTTCAAGCGTGCCACTATGCATGGTGCTAACTCTGAAAGCCGTTCCCGGTCACGGACACCTCACTTTGAGAGAACTCAAATACTGGGCGCTGGGCGGTTTCCTGGCCCTCTCGGGACTTTACCTGGTCTGGTGCGAAGTTTTAAGCCTCAACCTGAGAGCCTGGCACGACGCTTCCATGCGCATGCAAGTCTTTATGAAAGAGTTAAATGAAAAAGCCCTGATCGGAAAACCAATCATACTGGCCAACCTGCCGCAAGATTATAAGGGCGCCGGTATGATCGGCCGAAGACTATACCTGGACATCATGCTCAAACCGCCCCTGAACAGCTCGGATATTAGCTCCAAGATTCTAACGGTCAAAGTTGACGGTGCCTACTTCAACAAAGACGGACTGAAGGAAGCCCTGAAAATGGGCGGCAAAGAGGCGGAGATAATCTACTTCGATAATGACAGGGCCAGTTTCAGTAAGTACAGGGGCTTGGCCAACGCTCCACTGGCAGAGGGCAACTTGATCGGTAAATTAAGCGCGGCTCAAGGCTTGCTCTTAAGCAAAGAAGCAGAAAAAGAAAGGCAATGGAAAGTTCTCAAAGAGGGAGAAACAGAGTTGCGCTTGAGCCGCACCAGCCCCGGCAGCCTGGCCCTGAACGTACCGGAGAAAACCGCTTTTCGCCTGCCGCTGCCGCTTGGGCTACCATCCCTCTACGATCAAGACGAAAGCTGCTTGCAGATTGACCTGGTCAAACAAACCGGTGCCGGGGACGGCGATGTGAAACTAGTCATTCTCAACAAAGAGGGGCAAGTAGTAGAGACTCTTGCCCTGGCAGGTAATAATGGGGAAAAGACCTGTCTGCTTTCAGGCCTCACCTGTCTGGTCCGCCCGGATGTAGCCGACGGCGGCAAGGTGGCATTATACTTTGAGCCGGGCAATTACCTGCTCAAAGGCATCTATCTTCTGAGAGAGAAAGGCACAGACAAGCCATGAGCAAGAACAGCGAATTTTGGAAGCCCGCCTACCTGGTCTTCTGGCTTGGTCTGGCCATAGGATCATTTTTCATTCTCAAAGAACTGATTATGATGGTCATCTGCCTGGTGGCCGCTATTACCCTGGCAGCAGCGCTTTCTCCCCTGGCACGTTATCTGGAAGCCCGGAAGGTTCCAAGACTTATCACCGTCATTTCCGTTTATCTGTTTGTAGCCGCACTCTATTTCATCGTCGGCGCCAATTTGACCCCAGTGATCAAGGAACAGGCCGTAGCCCTGGTCTCCACTGTACGGGACAAGTTACAACCCTGGATCGTAGAAAACATACACGAACTGGCCCCCAGCATCATGCCCGATACGGCACATGGACCGTCTTTATCCGATGACATGAAGACTCAGCTCATGGGTAAAGCTGGAGGAATTGCAGCCGGTGCGCTCAAGTTGACCGGCAATGTCATGACTTTTGTAGTAAACATACTCTTTGTGCTTTTCTTGACCAGCTACTTTGTTGTGGAGTCAAAAAGCCTGATAGAAAGCTTGCTTTCCTGGCTGCCTCCCAAGCCACGGAAAGTAGTGAGAGAGCTTCTTCCCGGTCTGGAAGGACGCCTGGGCGGTTATGTCAGAGGACAGCTTCTGGTCAGCCTGGCCGTGGGCACCATAATTGGTATTGGTCTTTTCCTGGTTGGCATCAAAGAGGCTCTGGTACTTGGAGTTGTAGCCGGTTTCATGAACCTGGTGCCCTTTGTCGGCTCACTGGCCACGGCCATTTTCGCCATTTTGATTGGTTTCAATCAGTCCCTCACAACCGGTTGTCTCGTGATCTTGGTTTTTGCCTGTGAGCAGTGGCTGGAATCCAATTTCATCGTGCCGCAACTGCTCGGAAAGCAAGTGGACATGCATCCGCTGGTAGTACTATTCTCGGTGCTAATCGGCGGCAGCTTACTGGGACTCTCCGGCGCCCTGATCGCGGTACCGCTTGCCACGGCATCCCTCTACCTGGCGGAAGAACTCTATCTCAAGAAAATGGAGCCGGAGAATTCGCCGACTGCCTGAGCAGGTTTCTCATTTTCAGCTCTTGCAAAAGAGCAAGCACCAGAAACGGACCTTGATATACAAGGGCGCTGTATAACTGACAGGCCTTAGCGCCCTCTTTCAGCATGGTCTCCACATCCTCGGCCTGACTGATGCCGCCGCAAGCAATTACTTCCTGCTCCTTTTCCTTGCGCAGAACAATCTCTTTCACCATGGTTTGCGTGCCTGTCAAAAGAGGCGCGCCCGATAAGCCGCCATTGCCAATGGTGGCAAGCCGCTCAGCATCAGTGCGCAAGCCGCTGCGACTGACTGTGGTATTACCGGTGATGAATCCTCTCACCTCAAAACTCCTGGCCAGGGGCATAAGAATATCAAGAAAACTTTCAGGACTATCAGGGGACAATTTTAGAAAAATAGGCAGGGGTCTTGCTGCTTCATGATTTAAGCCCTGAACGGCTTTGAGAATCATAGTCAGTTCACTGGCGGCGAAGGAGGCTCCTTCATGGGTGTTTGGACAACTGGTGTTGATCACCACATAAGTGAAAGGCAGATGCCTGAGATTCTGAAAGGTAAAAGCAACATCCTCGGCGGCCTTCTCTTGCACCACCCAGGGCTTGTTACTCTTGGCAATATTGAGGGCGACCGGCAGGGGAAAGCCCTGGCCCTGGTAATGCTTAAGGCGCGAAGCCACACTGACGGCACCGTCGCCATTCAAACCAAGGCGATTGATGAGAGCCTGATCGGCCGGCAAGCGGAAAAGGCGGGGGCGAGGATTTCCACTGGTGGCAAGAGCCGTAACCGAGCCCAATTCCACAAAACCGAAGCCCAGAGAAGCAAGCCCATCGAGCAACTTGCCGTTCTTATCGAAGCCGGCCGCCAGACCGATGGGGTTGTGCAAAGGGCGCCCGGCTAGAGAAAGATTTGACCAGGAGGAAGGTGCGGCAGCGGTACCTACCTCGTTTTCCACTCCCAGGTAAACTGCGGCGGACTCCATAACACCCGCCCCGGCTGACAAGAGCTTGTGCCCCAAATTATGAGCGTCTTCCGCATCCATGAGAAAGAGCCAGGGACGAAGAAACTGTCTGTAGCTTGCAAGTAACCAGTGATCCATAGTCTTTACACAATCATTAAATCTGCCGACAGTGTTTCAGTATGCCACGCGGATGAGCAAATTTGTGGTGCAATCAGGGCAAAGTGAATATAACCCCAGTGAAAGGCCGATGCCTGAAATGTCCGATAAGCCAGAAAGCGGACGAAACGACCCCTCCGGCAAGGAAGCGTCCTTCGATTTTCGCCCGGCTAAAGACGATGAGACCATTCCCCTGGATTCTGCCTTCAACAGACAGAACCCCGGCGACGGGTCGCTCATAGGGCAAGTTGTAGCCGGTCATTACGAGATTCTGGAGGTCATAGGCGAGGGCGGCATGTCGGTGGTCTACCGGGCCCGCCACCAGCACTTGAACCGGCAGGTAGCCATCAAATTCCTGCACGGGCACCTGGTAAACAGCCGCAACAATCTCGAGCGCTTCAAACAAGAAGCCCGCTCCGTCAGCCAGCTTGAACACCGGGGCGTGGTGCGTGTTTACGACTTTGGACTGTTCCAGGGCAGTCGCCCCTATATTGTCATGGATCTGCTCAAGGGGCGCTCCCTCAGCCAGTTGATCCGGGACACCGTCGCCGAAACCGGTGCCGCCCTCCCCCCAGCCAGAGCTCTGCCCATTTTTATACAGATTGCCGAGGCCCTGGCTTACACCCATAACAAGGGCATCGTGCACCGAGACCTGAAACCAAGCAATATCATCATTCTCGATAAGCCGCCCGGCGACACGAAAGAAGATGAGATTCGCATCCTCGATTTCGGCATCGCCAAGCTCCTGCCCCACGCCGGGACGGACGGAGCGGCCCTCACCCAAACCGGCGAAGTCTTCGGCAGTCCCCTCTACATGAGCCCCGAGCAGTGCAAGGGCGAGAAACTCGACAACCGCTCCGACATTTACTCCATGGGCTGCCTGATGTACGAAACCCTGACGGGCAAAACGCCTATCAATGGCGCCAATATGCTGGAGATCCTCTACCGGCATATGAACGAAATGCCCAAGCCCATGAAAGGTCAGGTGGCAAACTTATCCGGTCAGCTAGAGTCGCTTGTCTTCAAGACCCTGGCTAAAGATCCCCGGGATCGATTTCAAAACATGGAAGGGCTGGTAAGCGCCCTTAAAGATTGTGTAGACCAGGAACAGTCGTGGCTTGGCAAAATTCTCTCCGCATTCAACCTTTACCGCTCCAGGCGCAAACGCCTGCAACCGGCAGAGCAGTTCGCCATTTTCGCCAGCTTTCTGGCCCTTGCCGCCACCATCCTTTCTGCCGGTACAGCGCTGGCGCTCTACCTATACGGCAACACGGGTCTGGCACTAGATACGATGCCCGATTGGAAGTTGAGCATTGAAGACAGCGCCAAATCCGCACCGGAAGACATGCTGCAAAAGCTCTCCAGAAGCCGCCTCACCAGCACGCTCCACCACCGACTGGATGATCTGCGCCGGATGGAAAAGGAAGGCAAACTGGAGCAATTGACTTCGGACTCCAATGCCGAAGTACAAAATGCCATTCGCATCGCCCGCAGATTGATGCAAAGCAGTCAGAGCAAAGACGCCAGTGAACTGGCCTATTACGCCTACCGCATCAGTCTTCTGGAAAACGGCGGCAAATCCATGCTCACGGTAGAGACTGCGGTAATTTACACCCAGGCTCTCTACAATGCCCGAGAATATACAAAAGCCCTGGATAGCTTAAAGGAACTCTTCTCCACCTATCTGCAAATTTCCACCAAGGTCGGCCAGCATCCCACTGCCGTTTTGTGCACCCTGGCCGGCGACTGTTATTTCAATCTCAAGGACTTCGAACACGCCAAAATGGCCCTTTCGGACGCACGCCGGTTCTTCGAATTAGGCGATGCCCACAAAGAACAAATGGAGGGCTGGGAAGAGGAAATGTCGGCCTTTGCCTACAGTAGAAGCGGCGATGTGGCCTCCATTCAAAAAAACTTTCGGGAAGCAACAGGCTACTACCAGGAGGCCGAACGGCGCTGGCAAAGGGTAACTACGGCCCATGTCGCCTATAACCGAGCCCTCGTACTCTACAAAGAGAGCGTCAGCCTCGTGAAAAGCGGTCAGTTGGATAGCGCTGAGAGCAAAGCCAACCAGTTGATTTCCTACTTAAACGAGAACAAGAACAACGAACTGGTGGCAAAGAACCGGCTCAACTTTCTCAGCAGTTATGCCGGCACCCTGCGCGAACAGGGCGACTGGCTGGCATCCGCCAGACGCTCCATCCAGATTGGACTGGCCCGCCTCAAGGACAACTAGAGACCGTCGGCACCCTGGGTGTCTTCCAGGAGAATGGAGTTCACCGACTCGGCCCGCGTGAAACCGGCAGGCACCTTCATATCGGACCGCTGAAGGGTGTACTTACTCATGGTCACCGTCTCAAGCATAATGTAGGGCACCTTATCAAGGTCTTTACGCACTGTGGAATGGGCACGCCGCTCTACATGTAAAGGCATGCCGTAGCCGAACTCTTCCCCGGTAACGGCGTTGAACAATCTCACCACGTTGGCACTCAAAATCATATCTTTCGAGGCAAACAAGGTTTCATTGACCGTAACATGCTTCGGTCTATTTACAGCGCCTTTGGTGATGGCGCGCTCATATACCACAACCTTGCGGCCGTCTTTCTCCTTCAGACCAAGTTTCTTCCAGGGTCCGTATTGTTCGGTTCGGCGCGGTCTCAGTTCCTTCATCTGCCGGATCAGACTATCAACATCGCTTTCCACAAAGCGCCTGGTCTTATAGCTGTAGAAAGTAGCTTTGCTCGTGCGGCTGTCGTAAAGCATAGAGGCTATCGGCAAATCCACTCTTACAAAGTCCTTGGCAAAAAACCACTTGGTCCGCCCCAGGTTTTGCAGCTTTTGCACCAGTAGCGTGGCCGGAACACTGGCAGAGGCGGCGTCGTTAGCGCCCTTAGCCCGGGCGGCTGAGGCGCAATAGCCAGAGCAAATCACAGTTAACAAGACCAGAACGGTCAATTGCCTTTTCAAAGTTTCTCCATCCCGGCTGAGCTAATGGTCAAAAATGCAGGCTCTATTTTAGCGCCGGTCAACTAGAATTTGTCGCCCCGCACCGTAGATTCCGAAGACTCGAAGGACCGCCTGCGGGCATCCAAATTCGCCTTTGCCTCCGGCTCGCCGGCTCTACCTCGCACCAGGTTCTTGAGCCAATTTTGGAAATCATCGACATAGGTAAAGACCACCGGCACCACAACTAGGGTAAACAAAGTAGATGTAATGAGTCCGCCAATAACGGAAATAGCCATGGGCGAGCGGGCTTCCGAACCGGCGCCGATGCCCATGGCGATAGGCATCATGCCGGCGATCATGGCAATAGTTGTCATCAAGATAGGCTGCATGCGGGTCTCCCCGGCCATCATGATGGCGGTGCGTTGCGGCAGACCTTCCTTCATTTTCAAAAGGGCGTATTCCACCAGCAAAATAGCGTTCTTGGTGACCAGACCCATAAGCATGGTGATACCAATCAATGCGTAGAGGCCGATTGATTGATGCCAGAGCACCAGACCCATGAGAGCACCGCATAAACTCAAAGGCAGAGATACCATAATTGTCAGAGGATAAAGGAAACCACCGAAGAGAACCACCAGCACTGCATAGATGAGCAGGACTGCCGCACCGATGGCGGTGCCGAAGCCGCTAAAAATATCTCTTTGAATTTCAGCATCACCGAGGGGCAATTCCACAATGGATGCCGGCATCTCTTTGAAGCCTGGCAAGTTGTGCACCTGCTTGAGAGCCTGACCAAGAGTAATACTGGATTCCAGACCGGCTTCCAGAGTCACCTGCCTCTGCCGGTCGAAACGGTCAATTTGAAAGGGACCGCAGCCGAAGTCCACATGAGCAACGGAAGAAAGCGGCACCAGTTTCCCGGATGAAGTGAGCACCTTCAAATTTTCAATCACCCGCAAATCTTTGCGATAAGCCGGCGCCAACTGCACCCTGATATTGACCTGGCGATCCTCGAGATTGAACTTGGCCAGATTGGCTTCCGCATCACCAAGAGTAGCAATGAGGGCCGTCCTGGCAATAGACTGCACCGAAACTCCCTGGCGGGCGGAACGGTCAAAATCAGGCGTAACCAGAATCTCCGGTCGCAAAAGCGCTGCCGAAGAAGTAACGTCATAAAGCCCGTCAATACCGCGCATTTGATCTTTGATAGTTTCCGCCGTCTTATCCAGCAATTCCGAATCAGGCGAAGTTAAGACCAGGCGCAGGGGTTTGCCGGTCAGACCGGAGGCCCGCGAGAAACTGAGCCTGGCACCGGGAACAGCGGTCAACTCAGGTCGCACCGCCTCCTCAAATTCTTGCTGGCTGAGCTTGCGGTCGTGGCGGTTCTTCAAAGAAATATAGACCGTAGCCCTTGTGACATCACCCTGATTGCCGGCTGAGTTGCGCTTAGATGAGGTGGGCGTGCCGACAAAACCGACTACATCAACCACTTCCGGATGGCGACGAATGATACCGGTCACCTGCCTGACACAGCGCTCCGTCTCCGTCAGTTCGGAACCAGGAGGCAACTCCACATTGAGAAGCACTTCACCCCGGTCCACATTGGCCATCAAAGAGGTGGGCATGGATTTGAAGAGCACTATACTGCCTGCAAAAAGCAAAATGGAAAGCACTACGGTAAGAAGTCTGTGTTCCATGGCCTTGACCAGAAGCGGTTCGTAATAGCGCATGAAACCCTTTGGACCACCTTGCCCGGTGTGACTGTTCAAGACCTCACTGGTACTGGCAGGCTGCATCCAGTAGGCAGCAATCATAGGTGTAATCATCCTGGCCACCAGCAAGGAGAAGAGCACGGCCACAGTCACAGTCAGTCCGAACTGTTTAAAGAACTGCCCCGGTATGCCACCCATGGATGCCACCGGCACAAAGACCACCACAATCGTGAGGGTGGTGGCAATCACAGCCAGACCAATTTCTTCCGCCGCTTCAATGGCCGCCTTAAACGGCGGCTTGCCCATGCGCAAATGCCTGACGATGTTCTCGATTTCCACGATGGCATCGTCCACAAGAATACCGATAACCAGGGCCAGACCCAATAGAGACATGCTATTGAGAGTGAAGCCGGCCCACTGCATGACGGCAAAAGAGGGAATCACGGAAAGGGGAATGGCGATAGCCGTCAGGGTTGTAGCCCGCAAGTCTTTGAGGAAGACAAAAACCACAAACACCGCCAGAAGCGCTCCCAGAATCAAGGATTCCAGGGAAGCATCGTAAGAATCTTTAATGTAGCGGCTATTGGTGCGCAGCTTGACGATTTTCACATTGCCGGGCAGAGTGCTGGTCAATTCCTTGATCTTTTGATCAACGCCCTTTTCTACGTCGACCAGATTGGAGCCGGTGCTGCGAATCACACTGAACGCTATCACCGGCTTATTGTTGAGCAAGCACATCTGCCTCAACTCGGAGGTACCGTCGGTAATCTCACCAAGAGTATCCAGCCGGGCATGCCTGCCCGATGGCAACTGAATCTCCACCCGGGCCAGGTCATCGACGCTGGGGGCACTACCCAGAAAGCGAATGGACTGCTCTCCGGCACCGACTTGTCCGCGCCCACCGGGCAAATTGATATTGACCTGGCGAATCTGATTATTGACGGTATCAGCAGTAATACCAAGGGACTCCAGGCGGGTGGGGTCCAGATTGACCCTTATTTCTCTGTCCACCCCACCGGCTCTCTGCACCTGCCCCACTCCCGGCACAGACAAAAGAGCCCGGGCAATATCGTTATCTACCACCCAGGAAAGTTCGGCGGCCGGCAGTCGATCGGAGGCCACGGTGTAGGTCACGAAAGGTCCGCCGACAAAATCTATTCTTTGAATGATCGGCTCTTCAATACCTTCCGGCATGTCCTGGCGAATTTTAGAAACAGCATCGCGCACGTCGTTGACGGCGCGGTCGGTATTGGTGCCCAGGGCAAATTCGATGCTGGTTTGAGAAGCACCGTCGGTAACCGTGGAAGTAATATGCTTGATATTGCCAATGCCGGCAATGGCATCCTCAATTTTGCGCGTCACCTGGGTTTCCAGCTCAGCGGGAGCCGCACCCAGTTGGGAAACGGAAACCGATACCACCGGCACGTCGATATTAGGGCTCTCATCAATGCCAAGGCGAACGAAAGCGATGGAACCCATAATGGTCAAGACAAGAAAGAGCACCAGGGTTGGTACCGGATTTTTTATGGACCAGGTGGACAGATTGAAATTCATTGCAGTGGCTCAGCAGGCAAAACTCTTACCGGATCGCCGTCCTTGAGGAAGCCGCCGCCTCTTTCCACAACTTGATCACCCTGTTTGAGACCGGAAACAATTTCCACGAATTTGCCCTCGCGTCCGCCTACATCGACGTAAGACATCTTCACCTTACCGTCTTCCACTAAATAGACCAGAGGGCGATTACCCTTATAAATGACACAGGAAGTGGGCACCACCAGCACCTGGGCTTTGCCCACCAGAATTTCACCACGCAAGAAATTACCAGGTTTGAGACTGCCGGGATTGGTAATATCGATGCGCACCGTACCCAGGCGCATGTCCTGGTCTACCTGAGGGCTTATCTCGCGCACCTGCCCTCTGAAACTACCACCGAAGTCGTCGGTCATCTCCACGGTCTGCCCGGGCTTAACCTGGCTGAGATCCTGTTCGGGCACCTGGGCCTTCAGCTCGAGACGCCCATCGCGCACAATTTCAAACATGGTCTTGGTATTGGAAGCAATGTCACCAAGGTGCACATGTCTTTTCATAATCACGCCTGAACACGGAGCCCGCACCACAGTCTGCTCAATCTGCCAGCGCAATTGCTTGATCACCGCTTCGATTTCCATCTTCTGCGCCCGGGCAATGTCCACATCTTCACGCCGTCCGCCGGTCAGCCCCATGGACAATCTCTCATGGGCTTGCTGGGAGCTGAACTTAGCGGCCTTGACCCTTTCCACATAGTTATTCACATCGGCCATGGCCACCTTGGCCTGGGTCTCTCGGGCATCGGCTTCCTGGGCGCTGACCGCCCCCTGAGCCACCAGCCAGCGGTAACGTTTGGCGTTCTCAGAAGCTTCCTGGTAGTTGGCCCGGGCCCGCACCAGACCTGCTTCTTCTTGAGCAACCGAAGCCTCGGTCTGAGCATAGGCGGCTCTCAAAGCCGTCAGATCTTCCGGGCGGTTGGGCTGAATCGATTTAGAAAGAGCCGCCCCGGCCGCTAAAAGCCTCGCCTCCTCACGGTTCAACTGGGCCTTCAAGATGGAAGACTGCAAGGTAGCCAGAACCTGCCCTTCCCGCACCTGATCACCTTCATCTACCAGCACTTTGTCTACTTTCAAACCGCCCACTTCCGAGCCGATGGAAAGATGGTCCCAGGACCAGACCGTGCCGTTCACCAAAAGTTTTCTTTCCATGGAACGACTGGTCACAGGAGAAAGGCGCACGCTCAGCACCGCCTTGTCGGACGCCGCAGCAACCTCTTTCTTGGAGGCGCCGCCCAGACCAAAGTAAAGACCCAACCCGATACCAAGCAAAGCCATTAGCGCCAGGATCATCTTGCCACGGCTGAGACCGCTGGCAGAAGCAGGCCCTGGCTGCCGGAACGGCTGCTCCGGTTTGGCTGGTGGTTCGGTCTTGTCGTTGAGCACTTCCATCAAGGTCTTCCTTATCATGATCCCCAGGTCCGGTCAGCCAGGAACGGCTGCAAAGCCATTTCTAAAACTCGCTCCTTTGCCCTCCCTGCAAAATTCCCCGGTAGAGAATATCGAGGGTAACGCCGGTTTGACTGGCCAGAGGCTTCTTCTTGCCTGAAAAATAATTGGCGAACAAAGTGCCATAAACCTGATTGCTCATGAACTCATAGACCGCCTCCGAGGACATATCTCGGAAGATCCCGTCCGCCTTGAGCTTCTCGAAAAGTTCCAGCCAGGGCAATTTGTGTTCATCCCAACCGAGAAAATAAGTGGAAGTCTCCCGGTCTTTGAACTCAGCCCGCTCCTGCACCAATAGTTCGACCACTTCCGGATGCTCGTCGAAGAAGTGAAAATAAGACTCAACGGCACAACTGATCAGTTCTAGAGGCTCTGAAATATCGCGAGTACGCGCCCGCACAAAGAGGCGCAAGCGCGCCATACCGAATGTGACGCAGGCCACGAAAAGGTCATTTTTACTCTCAAAATAATTGTAGATAGTTCCCTTCGCCACACCCAGCTCATCGGCAACCATCTTCAAATCAGTATTGCGAAAACCCCGGTGGGCAAACAACCTGGTGGCCGATTCCAAAATATCTTCCCGGCGCTTCATGCCCAGAGCAAAATCTTTGGGCCGCCCCGGCGAACGGGTCTTCACCGTAACGGCAAATCCGTCATCGGATTGAGACTGCGAAGGGGGGAGGGTACTGGTCATGGCGTTCTAGCGGTTGCTCCCGGAGCAAACTTTAATTAAATGACCCATCAGTCAACTAATTATAGCAGCCGCTCCCTAAAGATTGCCAAGAAGATTTCCGATAAGTTGATAAGGAATCTTATGACCAAGTTTCAAGGAGCCAACATCCATGACACTCATCTGAGGAAAGAGTTCCCGAGCATTATGCATCTGCCCCAGACGAAAAGAGCCGAAGGTCTTGCCCCCCAGGCTGCGCACAAAGCCGGAAAGATTGATATTTATGTCATTTTCAGCCGCCAGAATAATTGAATTCTCCGCCGTAGCCGCCACTTCCGCTAAATGCGGGCGGAAGCTTTCCAGGGACATATCGGGACGACTGAAGATAAGCGTATGGAACATCTTCTGACCAGCCGGAACGGTCTTCTCTATGGCTCCAAATTGCGGACCGGTCAAATAGCGCACCATGAGATTGGCGCCCAGACTGTGCATCACCACACAAAGACTGCCGGGCTCAAGCTTGGAGCTGAGTGCTTCCATGAAGTGGTTGAAACGAACCTGAGTGGTCTCCATATTCTTGAGAGAGCCAGGATAAAACCAGGCCGGAGTAGCCCAGTCATACGCCAGAAGGACCACATCGTCACCCATGGACCCCTTCAAACCGAGGTCGAGGTCCCTGGCCTGCCGCTCCATTTCTTTGAAGCTGACGCAACAACCGTGCACGAAAAGCACAACTTTCTTACCCCGACAGGCTTTCAAGAAGGAATCCAGGTCGGTGGTCCTAAAACTCTCATCATCCCTGGTAGCAAGCCAGGTCAGCTTGTCGTGCCCGTTATCGGAGAAGAAAGCCGACTTCAATTTACCTTCCATAAAATCGCTATTACTGAAAGGGCGCCCCGACAGGCTGGCGCTATCGGCGCTGCCTTCCGTAGCCTGACCGTAGGGAGTGAGGGTCTTGCTTTCCTGGTCGGACTCCAGCGCATCCTCGCTAACGCCTTCCCGTACCTGTAAATCTTGCATGTTGCCGGTCTTATTGCCTGTCCCGTCAAGCTTCAAGGTGGCCCGGTCGCTAACAATATAGATGTGTTCGTCCTTAGGCTTTTCCGAGCGAGCAAAGGACACCGCCGAAAAACCAGGCAAAATTAGCAGTAAAGCTAGAGCAAAAATGGTAACAAAGCGCAGCAAATACACGGAACAACTCAAAGGAACGGTCGCATAATTTCATTCTACACTTTTGCTCACAATTTCAAGCACCTCTCAACGCCCCCTCATTCACCTTTACTGCCGCTCTTGCTCACATTGCCGCCAGAATGAGTTACCGGAGACTTGTGAGCGGGTGCCGGGGCATTCTTGTGGCTGCCTTTGCTGCCTGCACCGCCACGGCTATGGTGTTTTTGAGTATGGGCCGGCGAAGGTGAGGGCTTGCTCGTCCCCGCTGCGGGCGAAACCGCCGGCGCCGGCTTGGCATTAGCCGACGGAGCCTTCTTAACCCCACCGGCTTCCACGGTCACACCCGGTAAAAACGGAATGCGCGCCGTGGTGAAGGCAGTATGCTTGTAAGCCGCCATTCCAATTGCCACAAGCCCATATAACACCAGGGAAACTGCAATAAAAGTAGGCAGCGGCAAATTGCGCTCACTGACATCGTAACTGCCGCCCCGCCTGCGCTCGGCTTGCTTGACCACAATGCGCAGAAGCAAGATGCCGCCGATGAAGCCGCCTATGTGAGCGTACCAGGCCACGCCGCCACCTTCCGTACCAAAGAGCATGGAGGAAATGCACTGCAACACGAACCAGAATCCAATCAAAACCCAGGCATCAACCATAGGATGCCAGAACCAGGTCACCCAGGTGCGCACCTTGACGCCGGGGAACAGCACCAGATAGGCGCCCAGCACCCCTGAGATTGCTCCACTGGCCCCCACACAAGCGACGGTCGAGGAAGGGTCGGAAATTATGTGGGCCACGTCGGCAAGCACACCGCAGGCCAGGTAAAAGAGCAAATAATTGGTGTGCCCCATGCGGTCTTCCACATTATCGCCAAAAATGTAGAGATACCAGAGATTGCCAAAAATGTGGCTGAATCCCGCGTGCATGAACATCGAACTGAAGAGTGTGCCAAACTGCACCAGCGAGAAATGGCTCAGAAAGCGAGCCGGGACCACCGAGAAATCATCGCTCAATAATTTGCCGACGGTGGGAACATCAGCCAGGAAAAGAATCTGCGCAACAAAGGCTGCCAGGTTGAAGAAGATGAGCAGGTGGTTGATGACCGGATAATTAGTGGTCGGATTGTCGTCGGCAATAGGCAGCATTATCGGTTCCTTTCATACTGGCTGTTATTCCCCGCTTGAGCAACCTCACATCAGGCAGGCCCGTTGGCTATAATGCCCCAGGAGCTTTTGAATTCAGCCAAATACATGCGTTACGACCTGCCACTCACCATCTACTTCCTGTGCCTCTTCACACTGCTGGGCTGTTTTTCCCGCATGGCCTGGCCTTTCGATCTAATGGCCCAGTTTCGCATGCACTATGTGGCCCTTTCGGCATGCCTTTTCGCCGTCGTTTTCTACTTCGGCAAAACTTCCCCCATAAGAAAGCGAATGCTGCTACTCTGCCTGACAAGCGCCGCACTAAATACAGTGGCAGTCTACTTGGGTCCGATTCGCCCCCTGGGGCAAGCTAGCCCCCGCAGTTTCAAGCTCATGCAGTTCAATATAAACGTCTCCAATCAGAACAAAGAAGGCGTACTGGCCCTGATTGAAAGAGAAAAGCCCGACCTGGTTTGTCTGCAGGAAGTAGACCAGAGCTGGGTAGAAACCCTTGAGAGCAAAAACTCCAAACAAATGCAGGTCTATCCCGAAAAACTCCTGGTGGCCAGGGGCGATCCCTTCGGCATGGCACTTCTCAGCAAGTTCAAAATCAAAGCTTCCCAAACCCTCTATTTCAACGAAGAAAAACTACCCAGCCTGGTTGCCAGCCTGGAACTGCCGGGAGGCGCGGACTTAAACCTTTTGGTTACACATCCGATGCCACCCCTGACACCAGCGCTGTATAAAAGCCGCAACCAGCATCTGCAAAATCTCTCCCGCTACATTTCTACTCTAAAAGGAGAGAACACTATAGTTTGCGGCGACTTCAACAGTGTGGGCTATGCCGACAATCTGAAAGCAATGGCAGAGAGGAACCACCTTCGGGAGCCGGTTTCTCTCTTAAATCTGCCCTGCCCCGCACAACCTCCGGGAACCTGGCCGGCAATACTTCCACCACCAATGAGAATTCCCATCGATCATGTTTTCATGTCGAAAGCACTGACGGCGCAGGCAGTAAAAACTGATGACGCCTGCGACTCGGACCATGTGCCGCTGATCACGATCATTAGTTATTAGTATCTGCGCGAAAGAGAACCAGTGCTACTTGCCCTCTTTTTTCAAGGCATCAATTTCGGCTTGCACACTGCTCTTATCTTTCACCTTGAGCACATCAAGGGTATTGAGTTTTTCCTTCACGATATCGGACAGTAGCGCCTTGTCGCCGTTTTGCCTGGCAAGTGCCGCCGCTTGCTCCAGGACCTGGGAAGCATAGTATCCAAAATTGGCGCTGTTTGCCGCCCGGGCCAGGCTCAACTGGAGACGGGCCAACTTGGCACGGTCGGCGGCGCTACCTTTATCACTCTTTTTCTCAAGAACAGCCAGTTCATCTTGAATTTTCTTGATTTCAGGGCGGCTGGAAGCCATCTGAGCCCAATTGGGAGGACAAACGGCTCCCATCAAGGGCCGCGTATCTCGCGGCCCCGGCGCCATTGGTTTGCCCATGAGAGGCTCATCGGCCCGGGCCTGCAAGTTCGGCATGCCGCCCAGGAAGAAGGCCGCAAAGGCCGCGGCAGAAGCTTTCAGACGGCGGTAGAAGTTTCTCACCCGGCGCAAGCCCACCGGACAATCATCGGTAATAACGGTGCCGTCAGTACGGCGGTACAAGCGCAAACATGGCATAGTGCCGTCTGTCCGCCAGCTTTCTTCCACAAGTTGTGCCACCTGCTCCCGGCTCATGGAAGCAACATCAAAAACGTTTTTGGAGCAATCACCGCAAAAACGTTTATAGGTTTCATCAGTATGCTTCATGTCTTCAAAGCGCATGGAACACGGACTGGCAATCTTCAAGCCGGCCACAAGCTCGGCGGCGTAGTCATTGCCCTCTGCGCTCTTATTCATCTGCATATAGTTTGCCTCGCCATCAACCATCAACCTGATGCTAACAGAGTACACCCGGAAATTGCCTGGGTAAAACCCTGAGAACCAACTGGTGAAAGTGGGCGCTTTCTTTTGCTTGCAGGCGCCTGTAATAGGATACAGGGCTAGCTATAATGACAATATCCGGACTTAACCGAACCATCTTTACTATATGGCAAGAGCGCTTCGAATTCTTATAGCCTCAACGGCAATTCTATTCTTCCTGGGTTTCCTGGCAATTGCTGTCTTTACTTTTATAGTCAGTCTGATGCCGCCAAGCTATGTCGTTGCATCCGGTCCGCCGGAACCGGTGGTACTTTCTCGCGAGGGACCCGAGTTGAAACTCTTACTCTGGTGCATTGCGGCATTCTTCTTTGCCGTATCCGCCGGAGCTGCCGCTCTCTTCAGAAGACTCAGCCCAAAGAAATAGCAAAATGCCAGCAATACCTTCTTAAAATTCGGCAGCCTGAATATTAAGCAGAAAAGCCTTGATTCTATCCAGAAACGCCCAAGCCCCACCAGCTAGGCATCTCCGGACTTCGTCAATTCAGGGGTTGACATTGTACCGATCGTTCGGTACGGTAATTGCATGAACGGTTCAATCGATTGAAAGACGAACCAGATAACATTTAAGGAGCTACGAAAATGAAAACCGCAATCCTCGTTTATTCCGACCCAAAAAATGGCAGCGAAGAATCCCTTGGTCGCTTGTTCAACGCCCTCGCCGCCACCTATGATTTCAAGAAAAACGGCGACGATGTCACCCTCATGTTTCAAGGTGCCGGCACACGCTGGGTCGGACAGCTTTCACAACCGGACCATCCGGCTTACGAACTTTACGAAGCTGTTCGCGACAAGGTTGCCGGTGTATCCTGTGGTTGTGCAGATGTTTTCGGCGCTTCGGAAGACGCAGAAAAAGAGGGTTACGCACTAATCAAAGACAACTCCGTTCCCGGCACATCGGGTCTGACCAGCTTGCGTAAGCTGATTAGCGACGGATACACGGTAGTAAACTTCTAAAAGGACTAACAGTCGGTTGTTTCACCTGAGAGAGAGGCGGCTCGTTGAATTCAGCGACGAGCCGCCTCCCTGACACCAGCAAAGGAGACGAGACATGGATAGCGAAGGTCCTTATCATAAAGGTGAAATAGCCATTCAGGAGGCCGTGGGAGAACGGGCTCAGGCACTGATGAATTCAGTGGTTATCAAAGATGAAATCTTGACTGGTGCCATCAACTTCATAGAACGCCAGCCGCTAATGGTTCTAGCCACAGAAAATGCCAATGGACAGATCTGGGCTTCAATGCTCTTTGGAAAACCAGGATTCATCAGGGCACTAAGTACAAAAGAACTGCTAGTGGACTTACTCCAGGCGAAGGAAATCGACGGAGATCCCTTTCTGGACAATCTTGCGCGAAACCCGCGCATAGGCGCCTTGTTGATTGAGCTGGATACTAGAAGAAGACTGAAAATCAACGGAAGAGTTTCAAGACAAAACGAGCAAGAAATCTTGATCGCGGTAGAAGAATCCTTTCCCCTCTGCCCCAAATATATCCAGCGCCGTAAAGTCAGACTGCCGGAAGACGGTCTGCCGCACAAGCAGACTCCTGAACTGGCAACGGGTACAAGTCTCGGCGCCGAGGAATTAGAGCTAATCGCAAACTGTGACACCATGTTCTCTGCAACTTCGAATCCGCAAGGTAACCTCGACATTTCTCACCGCGGCGGCAAACCTGGCTTTGTGCGGGCAATCCACGCCACCAGGCTGCGCGTACCGGATTTTGCCGGTAATAGTATGTTCAATTCCTTCGGCAATCTACAGTTGAACGACAGAGCCGGCGTCATCTTGCTCGACTTCGCAGGTAGACAATGCCTGCAAATATGCGGAAGAGCAACCGTACTTCTAGCCCAGTCAGACCCGCAAAATGAAACCGGCGGCACCAATCGTTTCTGGGAGCTGGAAGTAGAGAATTGGCAAAGAACAACTATTCCAGCCATTGAACTGGAGTTTCTGGATGCCTCGCCCCACAATCCAAAGTAACCGCATCAAAAGTGGTGCCTTCAGCTAAGGCACCAGACCCTTCCAAAGCCAGAGAGGGAGTCTGTCAAAGATTGACGAGCGGCTCAATGTTCGGTAACCTTTCGAACGCAAGGAGCTGAATCATGGACAAGAGCGCACTAGTATCTGAACTGTTGGAGTTGTTTCGCCAGCACGGCTACGAAGGCGTCTCCATTGGCGACGTGTCCAAGGCCACCGGTTTAGGGAAATCAAGCCTTTACCATCATTTTCCCGGCGGCAAGGAAGAAATGGCTCTTGAAGTGCTTGGACACATCGACATGGCCGTCAAACAGTATTTCATTGCACCACTCAAGGCAGAGGGTGCACCGGAAGCCAAGCTCAAGGCAATGGCCAAGACCATAGAAGAATTCTACGAAGGTGGCCGTAAAGGCTGCATTGTAGACGGGCTAACCCTTGGTGCCGCCAGTGCACCATTTCAAGAACTAATCCGAAACTGCCTTGAAGCCTGGATCGAGGCCATGGCCGCCGTGGCTAAAGAACACGGAGTTAGCGAAAAACTAGCGCGAGAACGTGCGGAAAATGCACTCATTGCTATCGAAGGCGCCCTTGTAGTTTCCCGCGCCCTGCAAAATTACCAGATATTCAAACGCGTAACGAGAAATCTCCCGCGCCTGATTTTAGATTAGTGTTCTCACCGGGTCGGCGGCTACTTGCGAACTTTCTTAAGTCCATCCAGCTCCGCTTGCACACTACTTTTATCTACTATTTTCAGCAGATCCATGGTCTTAAGTTTCTCCTGCAATACTTCCGCAAGCAGGCTCTTATTACCGCTTTGCCTGGCAACGACAATAGTCTGTTCCAGAACCTCCAGAGCATAATTACCCTGGCTGGCCTGGTTGGCGGCCTGCACCATCTTTAACTGCAGGCGCACTTTCTTGGTAGTATCGGAAACGTTACCGGGCTTGGACTCTTTCTCAAGCACTGCCAATTGGTCTTGCAGCTTCTTTATTTCCGGCTTGTTAGCCGCCAACTTCGCCCAGTTGGGCGGGCATACATCACCCATGCGCCGCAACTGGCTACCCGTATCCACCAGCGGCTCTCCCAGGGTCGGACCGTCAGCCCAGGCGGCGCAGTGCCGAGGAAGAAGGGCCGCCAGGGCAGCGGCCGTAGCTTTCAGACGCCGGTAGAAGTTTCTCACCCGGCGCAGACCCACCGGGCAATCATCGGTAATAACGGTGCCGTCGGTGCGGCGGTAGAGGCGCATACAGGGCATAGTGCCGTCTTTACGGAAGCTCTCTTCCACCAGTGCTGCCACCTGCTCCCGGCTCATGGAAGCCACATCGAAAACGTTCTTGGAACAATCCTGACAGAAGCGCTTGTATGTCTCTTCAGTCTGCTTCATATCATCAAAGTTCATGGAGCAGGGGCTGGCAATCTTCAAACCGGCCACGAGCTCAGTGGCATAATCACTTTCTTCTGCACTCTTTTTCAATCTCATATTCTTGCCTCGCCCTCAAGCACTCACCCTGATGCTAACAGAGTAGACCCGAATTTTGCCTGGGTTAAACCCTGAGGCAGCGGGTCAATCTCTGGCTATCAAAACGACCGCCTTACCCATTCAATAGCCCATCAAACAAAAGCAAACCTTACTCCCTTAAAGACATAGCAAGAGCTGCGGACTTTCAAGTAAACTCTCCTGTCTCGCATTTACCTTTAATAAAGAGAGACTTTAGCTCATTGAGTTTTCTCACAAACTCCAACTCATCGCAACCCATCGATTCAGGAGTAACTTCCACGCTAAAAAGATCCCTGTCCAAGTTCGTGTCTTGAGGAGGTCTCGGTCTCTCTCGAATGTCAAAACAACTTATCATCACAGATGCATACCGTGAAGTGCCCATTCGATTGTCTTCTTTCAGGCACTGTGAGTTCCTCGATATCCAGTTAAGAACCTTGGAAAATTCAGGGTTATCGTCAGTCATGTAATAAATCGACTTAGAAGAGCTTCTGTCAAGAAGATGTATTCTCCTGGTCTTTGTTAGCTGTGAAAGGCACCTAGATCTGTAATCTGCATCTAAGGAAGTCTCGCCACTGCAAGATATTTGAAGGAAGCAAATCGCTACTGCGAAACCTAACGGCACCACCTTCAGACGGCCTTGCTTCAACACAAATTGCACCTCCACCATAGTACGGCGATTAAACACCGTATTTCCGATCTACTCTGACCATTCCTCCATTTCGTGGAATTGGATCTTTAGAATGCTTCGTCCAGCCCTCTGCGGATCCCTCACCAGGTCGACGGCTACTTGCGGCCTTTCTTAAGTCCATCCAGCTCCGCTTGCACACTATTTTTATCTACTATCTTCAGCAGATCCATGGTCTTAAGTTTCTCCTGCAATACTTCCGCAAGCAGGCTCTTATTACCGCTTTGCCTGGCAACGACAATAGCCTGTTCCAGAACTTCCAGAGCATAATTACCCTGGCCGGTCTGGTTGGCGGCCTGCACCAGCTTTAACTGCAGGCGCACTTTCCTGGTGGTATCGGAAGCGCTACCAGGCTTCGACTCTTTCTCAAGCACTGCCAATTCGTCTTGCAGCTTCTTTATCTCCGGCTTGTTGGCCGCCAACTTCGCCCAGTTGGGCGGGCATACATCTCCCATGCGCCGCAACTTGCTTCCCGTATCCACCAGCGGCTCACCCAGGGTCGGACCGTCAGCCCGGGCCGGCGCAGTGCCGAGAAAGAAGGCCGCCAGGGCAGCGGCCGTAGCTTTCAGACGCCGGTAGAAGTTTCTCACCCGGCGCAGACCCACCGGGCAATCATCGGTAATAACGGTGCCGTCGGTGCGGCGGTAGAGGCGCATACAGGGCATAGTGCCGTCTTTACGGAAGCTTTCTTCCACAAGTTTTGCCACCTGCTCCCGGCTCATGGAAGCCACATCGAAAACGTTCTTGGAACAATCCTGACAGAAGCGCTTGTATGACTCTTCCGTCTGCTTCATATCATCAAAGTTCATGGAGCAGGGGCTGGCAATCTTCAAACCGGCCACAATCCAAGCTCTCCGATGCTATCGCCTACACCCTCAAGCGCTGGGATGCACTCGGCCTCTACGCCGACACCGGCTACGTCGATATCTCCAACAATGCCTGCGAGCGTTCGATAAAACCCGTTGTTCTTGGCAGAGCGAATTGGCTCTTTGCCGGCTCTCTGGAGGGCGGCCATACTTCCGAGATTCTCATGAGCCTCGTGCAAACCTGTGAGCGACTCAAAATAAACGCCTTCGAGTATTTCAAGGATGTCCTCACTCGCTTCCCAAATGCCAATATGCGTGACCTGGACGACTTCCTTCCGGACCGATGGCTGGCACTTAGACAAAGTAAGCAGCAAGGCTAAGACTTCTCTCCCGCACGCACGAAAACCGCCTTCAATACTGCATCATCCCATCCTCTGTTTCAAGGGGTGTGCTTGCTGCAACGGTTTCGAGCTGGTAGCGACGGTCCGAACGGACACTTCAATTCCGAGAAAACCGCGACATCTAATTCCGAAAGTTACACACCTAATAAATTCGAATTTCGTTGGCGCTTGCATGATGTATCGAGAAGAAAGCATTATTTGCTTTGACAAGTGTCCAGCTTGAAGTGGATCAATTTTCGCGGAGCGGGTCAAGCATTTCCGGCCGATCCAGAGTTTTTCTCGTATTGACGTCCACGGAGGTTGGAGACATCCTTACCAGTCGTCAATAAGCAGCCCTGCGTGGGCTGTCAATTAATCGTCGTCGTTTTCTTGTATTTCGAAACCGATAGGCGCTATGTCTGGATGTTTTCTCACTATCTCCTGAATTACTCTAGCCATTATCTGATAAATAATGTCTGCTATCGTGTTGATATATTCTTGCTTAGCCTTCTTGGATTCTTTGCTCTCGCGAACTAAGGCAATGGTTCTATTTAGAAGAACTAGGACATTCATTAATGAGTCTACTATCTGAAGCGATAAGTCTCGATTCTTCAACATTCACACACACACCGTACTTGAAGTGCCGCGCCCACAGAATTTATTTTCAAGCTAATTGTAATAGACACCTTTGGGACAACCATGGTCTTCAAGACATCTATTAATTTCACACCAAAATTGCATCGATTGCGAATCACCGCCACGCCCAAGTGTCTTGGTCGCTTGTGGTATACAGATTTCATCATAAACTTTTTGGCACCGTTTCGAACGTCTTGTCTTTGTTTTTCCTTTTCCTTCTTTACCCTTACCCGCCGCTTTTCCAGTAGTCTTGCCCGCTCCTTTCCCGGCTCCCTTTCCTACGCCCGCTGCTGCACCCTTTACCGCTCCAGATGCACCTTTTGCTGCTGCTCCCGCACCCTTCGCTGCTCCTGATGCACCCTTCGCTGCTCCTGCGGCCCCCTTGCCAAGTTTCTGTATTCCCTTGAATATTTGACCCCAAGGAAATAGACCATCCGGATCTATAAAATTAACGGGGTTATTTCTAACATAGCCAAATAGGTTCGAATCGACTTGCTCTTCTTCAAGTGGATCTCGATTAATCCAACGACCTAAAGCGCTTGAATATTGCCGATATTGCGTCAGATTTAAACCACTCCGAGAATGCATGCACATACCAGCAAATCGGAAGTTGGCTGCTACTGTCTCAACAGTAACTGATGGTCGCCCAAAGGAATCGTAGGAATACTCCGCTACTATCGTTCCCGAATCATCTATCATTTCCCGGACGGAACCTAGTTGATCGATCGTATAATAGTAGTCCGTCGAACTGTTCCTTTGACCATCATCATAGAATTGTTTAGTAACCGCATTGCTACCGGCTCTTTCTTCGCAGATCTCGTCGTTTTCATCATCACCATCGCTCCAAACGAATTGTTTAGTGCTCGTCGTTGAACCACTGGTTTGTTCGATGATTTTGACATTCCGATCAAAAGAGTCATAGGCAAACTGGCTATTATTGCCCATCCCGGGATAATTTATCTTTATCAGCCGATTCTCGGCATCCCACTCATAAGTGTTGGTGCCGTCGCTGGTCATGTTGCCGTTGGCATCAAAGGTCGGCGTGGCGCTCGGTGAACCGATTGTGGAAATTTGATGGGTGTCGGTTTTGGTGGTGCCGGCTCCATTGGTTCCGCTGACCGGCACGGCGTTGGTGCCGCTGTTCAGATTGGCATTTCCGGAGAAAGCTTGTGTCCACTCCAGATTTGCCGGTGAGCCATTTATTGTCGCTGCCGTCAGCGCATTGTTGGCACTGCCCTGGAAGTGCGTGGCTCCCCCTGCGCCCATACTGGTTAACTCATTCAGGTTATTGTATCCGTACTGAGTTGCCGCTGTAGCTGGAGCGAGAGCCAGAGTCTCTGTAGCTCCTCCGCTTGTCGCCCTGCTGTATGTGGTGGCATTAATTGAAGCAGATGAGATATTCACCACGGTCGACACGGCTGAGGCAGAAACTCCAATGCCGGTCAAACTGCTGTCGGCATTAATCATTGCTGCAATTCCTGTGGCAACAGATGAGAGCGTGTCGCCAGGCTGCACAGTATACGTGTTGGCTTTGGAGCCGCCGGAAAGTCCTGCGTCAAAGACGGTAACGGTCAGGATGTCTCCTGCCGTTATCGTGCCACCAACTGCTGCAGTCTGCACTCCATTTGGCGGAATATTGAGGGCGACTACTTCTGTGGCACTGCTATTGGTAGAGGCTCTGTAAGTGGTTTCGTTGAGAGAATTGGAGTTGAGAGTGATGACCTGCCCTGAGGCAGTGGCGCTGACGGCAACTGCTTGCAAGTTGGCATTGGCGTTAATTGCCGAAGCCAGAGCCGCAGCTATGCTCACTGGCGTGTCGCCGGATTGCACGGTGTATGCTACTGCCTGGAGCCCGCCGGTCAAACCGGAATCATAGGCGGTCAGGGTTATTACGTCTCCGGCTGTGACGGAGCCTGAAATGGCGGCAGTCTGTGGGCCGTTCTGATTTATCGAGAGCGTTATCGTCTCAGTGGCGCCGTTACTCTTTGACTGCGAGTACGTTGTGGCGTTTTGAGAGTTCGACTTTATCGTCATCGCAGTGCCTACTGACGTGGCACTGACGCCAATGGCACTGAGGCTCGTGTCGGCATTAATAGCCGCGGTGAGCCCGGCAGTGATTGCCTCCAGGTTGTCGGCAGCAAGCACCGTATACGGAACCGCCTTTAGCCCACCAGCCAGAGCCTGGTCTCTGAATGTAATGGTGAGCACGTCACCGGTTCGCTTGGTGCCGCCGATGACCGCGTTTTCTACGAAGTTATCGGTAACGCCAAGGGCGATGGTCTCTGTGGCGCCTCCACTGGTCGACTGTTGGTAGGTTGTAATGTTTGGAGAAGCCGACTTAATGTTGACTATTTGGCTGTTGGCGGCGGCGTTTACCCCGATTGCCTGCAGCGCCGGGGTAGCTGTGATAGCCGCAGCAAGCCCGGCGGCGGCTGCTGCCAGGGTGTCGCCAGCCTGTACAACGTAGTTGACAACCTGTTGCCCACCGGAAAGTGCCGAGTCTGAAACCGTAATCGTCAAGGTATCCCCGGCAGTGATTGTGCCCCCGAGCCTGGCTCTGGTGACCGTATTTGTTTGAACCGCCGTTCTATTGGCGCCGGGGTCGTAACCGTAGTACCACTGCTTGAGGTAATTGGGGTTGGGATTGCCGCTGCTTGCTTGCGCTTTGGTCAATTGACCAGCCTGGTCATAGCCGAGGCTGTAGCAGAGGCTGCTGTTGTTTTGAATCTGTTGCCACTGCTTTATTTGATCGGCAGGGTCATAGCGGTAGCCGAACTGAGAAATGGTGTTGCCGCTTGGTCCCAGGTTTCTGATCTGCTGCAAGCGCTCGTCTTCATCAGTGGGGTACCAGTCGAAATTGGTCACTTGCCCATTGGGGTAGTTTATCGAAGCCAGCCTGGTGACTCCTTTGGAAACCCCGGCATTGTCGTCCACATATTTGTAATTAAAAGTACCCAGGGCGTTGACTTCAGAAGTCACCCTGCTCATGGGATCGTAAGCCCAGGTGATTGAATTGGCGGCGCCGTTAATCGACCGGTTCACGGTTCTGCCCAGGGCATCGTAAAGATAGGTAATATCAGAGTTTGGAATCACGTCATTGTGAACCAGTTGCAGCATGCCACCACCAGTGGTGGGAGTGCCGTAAGCGTTTGTGATATAGGGGTTGTAGGTATAAGAATAGGCGCCCCAGTCACTTTTGTTTATACCGGTTAGTCTCTTAAAGTTAAGATCCCAGGCGTAAGTGACGCCCCCGGTGGGATGCACGGGGTTGGCATAGCCGACTTTAAGAGGAGTGTTGTCGGGGTTGAAATAATAGCGGGTAGTTTGAGAGAGGGCGTCGGTTCTAGATCGCAACCAGCCAGCAAAGGGCTCGTAGCTGTAATTTACCGTGCTGTTGTCGGCGTAAACCTTGCTCGTCAGCCTCCCTTGAATGTCGTGATGCCACTTGGTTTTGTTGCCGTTGCCGTCTGTAAGTTCAGCCAGGGAGCCGCATGTGCACCATTTGTACTGGGTCTTCCTGCCCAGGGGGTCAACCTCTAAGACCTTTTGGTCCATTGAATCGAAGGCGCTCTGGGTGGTTCTGCCGATGCGGTCTTTCTGAAGAACCGGGTCAAGCCTGTCCCAAATTGTCTGGTCGAAGGTCCCGTCGGGATATGTCGTTCTGGTCTGCCGGTTCATGGCATCATAGCTAAAAACCAGTCTGTAGCCCGTAGAAGACCTGGTTGAGCGAAGTCGTCCGAATCCATCATAGGTCATGGTCGTGACATCTCGATTGCCGGGCATGGGACCGTCAATCTTGGTCAAGAAGCCGTAGGTATTTGCCCCCAGGGCAATGGTTGCCGTAGAACCCCCACTGGTGCTCTGCCCGTAAGTTGTCACATTGACCGAGGTCGACTTCAGGGTAATCACGGCTCCGGCCGATGTGGCCGTCACGCCCACTGCCGCAAGAGCGCTGTCGCCATTCACAGCGGCTGTAAGACCGGCGGCTATTGAAGTGAGGGTGTCGGTTCCAAGAACTGTGTAGTTGACAGACTTTTGACCACCAGCCAGACCGGCATCAAATGCGGTCAGGGTGAGCACATCACCGGCAGTCACCGTTCCACCGATTGTGGCTGACGACGTGCCGGTGTAGGTCATGGCAGTGACATTGCCATTCGCGTCTGTGATCGTCAAAGGTTGCTGCAGGCTGTTGTATGTGTAATGTGTCTGCCGCCCGGAGCCGTCGATGTAGACGGTGGGCTGGTGGAAGCCATTGTATTCCCAGTGCCCCAGAAGATAATTGTCGCTACCCTGAATCTCTCTGGCTTCCAACAGGTCGATATTATTCGCCGCATATGAATAGCTGAACTTCCTGCCCAGGGGGTCGAGCATCTGAGTGGGGTTCCCAATGGCATTGCGCTGGTACTCAGTGACTTGTGAGCCGCTCGTTCTGACATTTGAGAGACCAAAGACTGTTGTGAAAGTGCCGGTCCATGTGCCAACCTGCCAGAGCTGGTTGTTTGGATTGTAAGAAACAAGATTGATATCGTCGCCAGAGACGCTTGCTGAGGCGTTAAAAGCCTGAACAACCGGGTCTGCGTTCAGCTGCGTGGCAAAATCGTTGAGAATGGAATTGTAGGTGTCACCAGCGGCGACCGTGTGAAAATACCTCTGCCCCGAGCCGCTTTGCGGGTATGGCGTGGCGACATACAGATAGAGCACATCGCCGTTGGTCAGAGGTCCGCTCATGGTCGCCTTGGCACTCTGCCGGCTAGGTGAGAGCACCTTGCAGGTTTCAGTCGCCCCTGCTGATACCCCGGCCACGTAGCTGAAGACACCGCTTTGATCTGAATGCAGTGCCACAGTCGGCCCAATGGCCGTAGCCACTACTCCTATCCCTTGCAGGGTAGCATTGGTATTAACTATGCCAGCCAGGCTGGCAGCTATCGATGTGGTGGTGTCGCCGCTTTGAACGGTGTAGGCGCCCACGTATTGGCTCTCGACGCCAAGGTAGACGATGTCTCCTGCTGTTATGGTGCCGCCGACAGTGGCTACAACCGTCGGGTTGCCGAGGCTCCTGGTGATGCTCAAGGGCCTGTTGCTGTTGCCCTGGAAGTTTGGACCGTAAGGGCTTGGATAGGTGAAATAGATAGGGCTCTGGCTTTCCAGAGGATGAATCTCCCACTGCTTCACCGGTCCTTCAAAACCGGTCTGGAGATTGAAAGTGAACTTAGTCTGTTCGCAGTGCGTGTAAATCTTGTTTGCCGGATCGGCGGGATAGAGCTGGGTAGCGTGCCTATCCCAGAAGTATGTGGTCTTTGCTTCGTTGAGCCAGTTCTCGATAACAGACGAGGTGCCGTCTGGAAAGGTACAACGCAGACCCTGTGCTGGTATACCGCCCACCACGCCTGGAACGTATTGATAAAAACTTGTCGTTCCATAAGGCGAATTCAGCTGCGTGATGAAGCTGGATGTGTTGTCATAGGCAAATTGCGACTTCAAGTTGATCACATCCGTGATCGAAAGCAGATTGGTCGCGCTTGGGTCATAAGCAAGAGAGCAACTGCGTCCGAATGGGTCGGTCACTCCGGAAATTTTGTAGAAGCCGGGATTGCCCGGCGTGTTGGAGAGATAAGAGACGGTCGAAACCTGGCCGATGGCATCAGTGATAGAGACGATTCTGAAATTGGAATCGTACTGGATCTGGCAGGTCAAGCCCTGCGGATCTTTCATCTCTGTCATGAAAATGCGCGGCGGCGAGCTGCTGTCAGCCTGGTTGAAAGTCTCAACCGAGCCATCCGGCAAGCGTCTTTCATAGACACCGCCACCCATAGCTACAAGCTGGGCTTGCGATTCCAGTGCCGGAGGATATAGCCCAGAAACCACATCTGGTGTGTACTGCTCACTGCCGCCACCGACTACGCGGACTAAAGCTACCGAGCTTATGGGGTCGACAGTCAGGTAGGAAAGCCAGTTGAAAGTCCAGTTCTGTCCGGCATTGCTAAAAGTGTAGGTGCTCGGCTGATTCGCCTCAAGGTGGTTGTAGTTAAACCTGAAATCCATGCCAGGTCCCACTGGTGGTTGATAGCTGAGCGGGATGTCTGCAATATTGAGAGTAGCAGCCACTGTGAAGGCAGAAGCTGCGGCCATACCCTTACAGCCGCACTCAATAGAGCTTATGCAAGTTTTCTCCGTGGCTACGGTTTTGGCATTGGGGTCGACCTTAGAAGACTCTCCCTTACCCCATACATTCTTTGCTTCTTCGTCGCTGACAGCAGTCCAGCCGGTAGGCAGCTTCTCGGTGGCCGGGATGAGGAAATAGCCGTCACTCTGGGAATCTATAGCTTTCTGAGAAATTGATAGGTAAGACGCATTATCAAAAGTAGGGTCTTTGAGCACGTAGTGACCGTTCTTAGCAGATACAAGTGCACCAAAGTGATCGAGTCTCCAGTGCACCACAGAAGGTGTCACAATAGCCGAGCCGGGTGCTCTTTTTGCAGCCTGAAGCTTGAGCCCGGACTTTTCCGCCAGCTCTTTCACCATGGCTAGATTGGTACCTTGCCTGGTTGACCGGGTCTTCTCAATTTCAGAGGGAAGTCCACTGCCGGGTTTGAGGGCATTCAAGACATTGAAAACGGCGTAGGGTCCACACTTGAAAGCAAGTCCAGGTGCTGTCTTCATGCCGCCGAGACCTTGCCTGGCATCGTTTATCTTCTGCTCGTCAGAACCCCAGATGGGTCTGTTCTTAATGGCTGCCAAAAACTTTTCAAGCTCAGCCATGCGCCCTACTCTGCCGTTTGCTTTGATTAAATTGGCAATGGAATGATTTGCTACGGCTTGCTGCAATTTTCCGCGTTCATTTTTCGATTGCTCAAAGCTTGCCTGCCAGCGCTCCATCGCATCTGATAGAAAGCCGGTCTGATAAAGAAGGTCCGCGATGTTGCTGTTTAGAGAAGCCGTCCAGCGAGACTTTGGAAACTTCGAGACAAACTCTGTGAGAGCGGAAAGGTCCTCAAAATCGTTCTTGGCTTTGAATTTCTTGATTGCTTCCGCTAAGGCCAGGTTCTCGCCCTTTACGGCTGAACTGGACATTGGGGTTAGAGGCTCAAGGAAGACACGAGCACGCTCTATTTCAGCATCGGTTGGAGAAGCAGAGAACTTGAGATCTTGCTTGATGAGTTTTACTTTCTTGGGTCCGGTCTTCACGCCGTGAACCGGTTTAGCGTCAGCCGGTAGGACCTCGTCGACAATACGCTCTTCATCAACTCTATCAACTGCCATGGTGCCGGCCAGCGCCGGAAGGGGTAGAGGCGCCAGCACAGTGATAGTAGACAGCAAGGCGGCTGAGAATGCTCTGAACCACCGCTTCCGTAGAGTGCTTTGACCGCGAAGAGAGGCTGATTTGGCAGTACGTCTTGGATTCATGAACAGTTCCGTCTCGGGATGATGAAGGCTTTTGTAATGGCGGTCTGAGGGTCTACACTGGGTGGTCTACTTCGGAATAGCTGTGGTCGGAAGCTGCAAGTTCAGTTGCAATGGAGGTGAGGCGGCCGGAGTTGCGGCGGGCCACTTTGTAGAATCGAGGTTGTAGATGGCGGTGGTGACGGCACTGCGAACTCCGTTTACTACAGCGATTGCTTTCAATGTCTGACTGAAAGAAATGTTTATTGGACCCTGGTAGAGAGGGCTCGTAGAGGGACTGGGGTTGGTTCCATCGAGCGAAAAATAAACTTCTGCCCCACCAACAGAGGCTATGGCCACCGCAGTAGGTTCGGAGAGTGTGCCGGTACCGACACTGAAAATTGGCTTTGGAGTGCTTGCGGCAGTGAGGAGCTGATAGCGGGAAGAAAGATATGCTTCTATTGCCGCTTGCTCCGAGGGCGTTACCGTCCTTGAGTAAACTAAAAGCTCAGCCAGATGCCCTCGCCAGAAACCGGAAGAAGTGCTGCTGGTGCCGATATAGTTCAGGGCTCTGGCAGTGTTGAGTAGATTCTGCACAGTGCCGGTGGCAGAAGGCGTGCTATTTACGGTTATGCCGGCAGAGCCAACCCCGTTATGAACAGCATCAAGACTCTGAAAATCATTGAGGCTAAGCGCACCGGCACTTGTGGTCACAGAGCTTGCGGTAGTGCCACTGAAGGCATTGAAATGAGCCTGGGTGTTGTCAATTGCCAGGCTCACAAGATCGCTTGGTCCGGTATTGCCTGTGGCGAACATGGTACCGGCAGTAGTGCCGATGGGCTTGAAGACGGCGAAGCAGGCGAATCCCGAAGTCAGGTCGGTGAGACCCGATGTGAGATTTAAGAAGTGAGAGGTGCCGTTGAAGTTGACAGCAGGGTACTCGTTTATAGCGCTACTGAGGAGAATGGGGCGATTGGCATTCGTGTTTTGAACAGCATCGTTAGCATTTGCTGAACCGGAAAGATCACTCCACCGGCTGACGCGAGTTCCACTGAGAACCAGTCCGAAGTCGCTTTTGAGCCAGAGTGAAAGCCCATTGCGCGGTACCGGCAGGGAATTGAGATCGCTTTGTATGTTGGCGGTAGTGACTGTGGAGTCAACGCCTGATAGGTTAGCAATGGCCTTAATGGTCATGGGATTTGTCAGAGTGACTGGGCCGGTGTAGGTGAGGCTTGGCGCGCTTCCATCCACGGAATAGAGGATGGTGGCTCCAGGCTCAGCGGTGATAGTGGCTGTCGACTGATAGGTCGAGTACACGCCGGTAGCCGGAGTGATAACAGGCGGGTTGGTAGCCTGGGCTGCGGCGCATGCTGACAGGAAGGTTCCCAGGACCCAGGTGAGGCGGGCTAATTTCCAGCTTAAAGGGCTGGAGAAAATGCGGAGGGAGAGTTTTCCGTTGGGCACGACAGAGAACCTCATTCTCAGAAAGACGAGCGAAGCCAACCTGGCAGGGCCAGGTGAAACAGATGTAAAAAGCTAGGTGCAGGGCTGTTACAGCCAAACACCTAACAAATATCAACCACCACCAGGAAGTTCATTTCTTAGAACGGCAGGAAGAGCCGGACGTAAGCACAAACTTGTCTCTTGCTTCCAGGATTCCTTGCAGAGTTCTACTAAAGGGCAAGCGAAAACAGATCAATGCACAGAGTCAGGTGGATTGGTCGTGAGGAGGCGCTGTTCCGATAGCAGTCACTAACTTCGGTCAGAATACTCGCAGGGCAATATGCTTGTCTATATGCATCGTGGGTAATTATAAATACTTAAGAGGGCGATTTGAGTACTCAGAAGTGTGTCCGAGTGTGGTATTCGCCCGACATAAAGTCTCACAATATTCTTGAGGTAATTCTGACAAGAATTAGAGAATGGATATTCTCTCGCGAGCACTGAAAATAGTGAAGTCGTTATGCTTTGTACAGGAACCCTCACGACGCGTTGTCTGTCTAGGTTTTGGGACTTGTGTAGTCGCTGATGTAGATGCTTGCAACTTAAGCCTGGAAGGAGGTTATGCTGTCCTTGTCGAGTTGACCAAGTAGGATGCAATGGTAAAAAAACTAGCTTTAGTACTTTGGCTTGTATCAGCACCGGTGGTGTTTGCAGGAGAGCCATCAAGCTTGATTGAGCCCGAAGAATTTAGCAAACTGGTCATTCAAAGAAGATATAAAGAAGCACATGATACCGCCGTTGCTGAGGCCAAACTCGTACCAGAAGAATTGGAATATGTGCGCGGTAATAAGCTTGTGCCGAATGACAAAAGGTATATCTATCTACGCAGACCTTTTGAATACTATGAGGTTTTGTTGGCCACCAAGGAAACCCAGCTAGCCCAACTTTTAGAAAAAGAAATTTTCGAGACGCTACCAGAAAAGACTTGCGTTGAAAGAATGCTCGAAGTAAGCACTCGGGTAAATGACGCAGACGCAATCAAACGCTTGAGTATTCTTAAAAATCAATGCAAGCGTTAACAGTGTTTTCAAAAAAATGCCAAGTAAGAAATGCTTCCTGAAGGATCCTACACATACAAAGCGGCACCGTCGCTGGTCATGTTGCCGTTCGTTATTCCGCACTTCGAAACAACTGTAGCAACCTGAGAGCTCGTGGTTTCGCTGCTGCGAGTTCCCCTGGTGTGGCATCTCGTTACTGCATTGCTTCCGCTTAGAGTTCTCTGAACATGCCCGGTGCATACAAAAGAGAAGGAGGCAGTTACGCCCCCTTCCCTTTGTATCAGATTGAATTAGTGAGACTCACCGGGCGGTCCGCCTGGCGGAATGGGCGGCGGCGGGCAGTTGGGCAGAGGCGATGTAAATTGCCACTGCGAAACTTCCGAGTCGCAGGCCTTAGCGGAACCATCGGGGTTAGTCTGTCCCTGGGCGCGGCTGCAATCAAGCACGTTTCCTTCCGACTCCGGGTCACCGGCCTTGGGAGGCTTGCGGCAATCGGCCTGAGTGGAATAGGCGTTGTTACGAGCCATGACCGACCAGTTAATCGTGCAAGGATTAGTGGTGGTGGGCGGCTCGGTGTAAACGTTGAGAGCCTGATAGTTGAGCTGTCCTCTCAAAATCGACTGCGGATTGGTGGTGGCGTTGGGACCGTTGTTGGCGACGCTGACCAGAATCATGCCATCACCGGCGGTGGAATCGCCGCGTACAATCATACGGAAGTTACGGGTTTGAGAAGAGGGCACTACGCTCTGAGCGTAGACCGGCTGCAAGATACCGCTGACGTCGGACATGGCGATGTTGATATTGGGCGGAACGGTACCGCCGACAATATACATGCCGTTGTCGACCCAGTTTTTGGAACCGCGAGCATTGCTGACCTGACCGGTAGGCACAGGATCTGTACCTTCGATGGCAGCATCACCGGCGGCGGTTTTGGGCGAGAAGAAGGGAATGCTGCGGGCAAGCATGAAGTCGCCCGGCTTGTTCTTCTTGGTGCCCATGGCGGTGACGGAGAGCAGGTTGTTGACAATAGTATCGACAACACGCACACCCATTTTGCCGTTATTAGCGGCGTTGGTGGCTCGGTCTACCACAGCCTGGTATTTGTTGACCAGAGCCTGGGCCGCATCAACTTCTTGCTGAGCAGCCACAACCTGCGGATCACTCGTATCGTTGTTAGCATTTTGGAGGGCACGGGTCAGGGCCGCTTGCGCCAGGCGCAGGCGGTCTTGAGCAGCAGCCAGAAGCGGGCGGTATTTGGTCAAGACTCTCTGGGCAGCCAGATCGGTCTCGTTGGAGATGCGTTTGGTTTCAAGCAACTCCGTCTCCAGGTCATAGAGATCGGAAACAGGATTGCCATCAACGGTAGTGGCATTGCCGTTCTTATCCATACCAGTGGCAAGCGTGCTGCTCTGAGCAGCCCAGGCGAGCTGCTGAGGTACGCTGGCTTGCATTCTGAAGGTATAAGCCTGGTCGACATAACGCTGGCTGGTACCGGCGTTGTAGTTGACCAGCGAGCGATCGTCTTGCCCCGGAGTCATAGCCTGATTGGCGTCGACCAATCTGAAGATGGCACCGTATACATTGTTAGGATCGCCGACGGGCGGACGTTGAGCATAGGCAGGAGGAATCAAGAAGGAATTCATCATTTCTCTTGAACCGGGCACTCCGCTTCCGCTAGGCAAGATAGCTACGTTTTGACCGAGAGGGGCACTGCGCATATCGAGGTTGCGCAGGGCTCTAACCACAGAATCAACGTTAGGCTTGATGCCTTCGTTTCTCAACCAGTCGTATACGAAAAGGGAGAGAGAGACACTGGGGTTATCGGCATTGCGCCCCATGTAGTTGGAGCGTGTAATCGTACCGGAGCCGGGGAAGGCACCGCCGGTGGCGGTGAAGTAGCCACCATTACCGGACCAGGGAGCGGCATTGCCGTTCTGCCCGATGGAGGTGACCTGGGATGCGTTCATGATGGTGGCGGGGGTGACTACGGCGTTGTTGAAGGGAGCAGGGGCGCCTACAGGAGGCATGCCCTGCGGAAATTCGATGCGCAGCACACCGGAGGTGGCTACCAACCGCGGTCCGCCCATTTGAGCACAAGCCACTGAGTTGACAAAACCGCTGGGTACCGTACCGCTCTTATCGGGAGCTACAGCCGTCGCCTGCTCTCTGGCGGAAAGTTTGATCACGGAGGGGATGACGCCGGCGTTGGCGGCCAGACCTTCGAAGAGCCCCTTATCTACCAGGCGCACCTGCTCCGCCAGATTGGAGAGCATGATAGAGCCTGCCGGAGAGGGGATATCAACTTTAGCCCGGTAATAGCGAACATTGTTCACCCGAGCGAAGTAAGCCTGGTTGCCGCCCATGCCGTCCATACCTTCGGGATTGGGGCAGGGCGTATTGGTGACCCCCTGCGTACCGAGGGCGGAACGGAGATCGCCCACTTCAATAGTGAAGTCGGCGGCTGTGAGATCTTTGAAGCCTCTGGAAGAACGTCTATTGTTCACATTGTAGGCATTGGCAGCCACGGCCAGAAGACTGCCACCATTGATGGTGCGGCCGTCGGCATCCTGGGCTGTTCCGCCACGAATGTAGTTATTTACCGCATTTGCCAGGTTACGAGCGGCAGCTTTGGCATTCTGCAGGTCTTGTGTGGCAGCGGCCATGATGGTGGTGTTATTGAGCTGTTGCGCAACCAGAGCATCCAGTCGCGCCGTGGCCAATACAGTATTTATAGATAGGATTGGTCGCTGCTCTAAGCCGGCCGTGCCGTACTGGTCTACCACCCCGATGCGCCCCAGGCGCGGGTCGAGAATGGTGACTTTCTGCACGTCTTTAGCTACTGCGATAGCGGCGGCGTCTACAGCGTTCTGGGCTTGCTTATGGTAGCCAAACAGCTGCTGATAGTTAAGGGTGATAAAACCAAAGATCAAGGCAACAGCCAGAAAGGCCGCCAACCCATAGATCAAGGTACTCCCCGTGTGGGTTCTCTTCATGATGGGAAGTTCTCCAAAGGCACCTAATGCCACGGGGAGCAAAATGGAGGCTCCCCGAGTAGTATGTGAAACATTTTTAACAATAATCCAAAACCCCCAATATTGCAATGGTGTTTTTACACCCCAGGGGCATTCTGAGATTAACTTATTCTCGCCAGACCGGCTTCTACTGCGGCGTTAGCTGCGCTATATAGCGACCGGCTATAAGAATGACAATAACGAAAACCAGGTTTACAGCCAGGGCTACCGAGAGCAAACTGGTCCCGATCATCAACTGCCAGCAAACCAGGGCATGGCGCAAAGACATAACCCTTAAGACACCGAAACGGCTCACGACAAAAAGAATGGTGGCGGCGAAGAAGAGCAAGTCGGCTATTAGATAGCACCAGATTGCCCCTTCCTTCGGTCCAAAGCAAGGTACGGCCAGGAAAAGAAAGGCTCCGAAGATAGCCCCTTTGAGCAAGGTAGCAGATAGCTTGTCCCCGGCGCGCACCTGAATACTGGGGTCTCTTGAGGCCTTGCCCACATAGGCGCAGGACTCAACAAAAGCAGCCCAGTTTGAAATACGCTTCCCCTCTTCGGATGGGTTCTGAACCACTTCTGCGTTATTTTCTTCAGACATACATAACCTTTCTAACTAATTTTAAGAGTAGCTATCGGGAACCAGAGCGGCGGTGCGGCAGAGCTTGCCTATGCCTCACAGGGGAACGATTTGAGGACCAAGCACAGCCGTAAGAGGAAATGACTGCTGGGAAGTAAGGGTCACCTGCTGGGGCAAGATACCGGGGATGGTAGCCGGCAGTTTGTAGTCGACCTGGGTGCGAACTTCCACACTACCTTCGAAGTTTCCTCCCAAAAGCAAATTGGTGGGTCGCTTAAAATCAGGCGAGAGACTGACATTGACCAGCCTGGGTCCAATGATGTAGCCGTCCAGATGCTGCATTTTGCGCACCACCGAATCAGCCCTCTGGCGGATTGGGCTAGAGGCGGGCAAATTGCCTGATCCATCCGCAGTCACGGGCTGCACCACTGAGGCGGCTCTGGCGGCATCTCGGCAAGCATTGTCGTTCAAGGTGGCGGCCAGATAAAAGACAACCATATCAATGATGAGCAGGAAGATGGGGATGAGCACCAGAAGACCGGCGGCCAGTTCCACCAATTGCTGCCCCCGCCCGAGGCGAGCGGATACGCCGTGCTTTGACGCTCTTCTCCTGCCTGGGATACCTTGCATATTCTCTCGCCCTCTTTCGCCTTCAGCAGTATCGGCGCTAAACCCGTTTTAACAGACTATTCTCACTTACCCGAAACCAAATGTAAAACCCGGCTAGAGACCAATACCCTCCGGGTGTTCAACCGCACAAGTGGACTGAGCCCTGGCCGCGAAGGCAAAGGGGAAGAGCACCGGTTGAATGGAATAATTGGCTTCAACCACGTAGGTGTATGAATACAGGCTCTGGTTGATGGCCAGATTACCGCCCGGTGCAACGTCAAAAGGCTCCGGATTGCCGCCGTCGGGCAGGCGAAAGGTGCGCAAGTTGAAGCCGGCGGACGTACGAGGCGTGATTCCGCCAAATACACCCATGGGTCCACCGACTATCTGGTCTGCCACTCTCTGCATGGCCGTACGCGCACCGGTGCGAGTCTGGGAGGCTCCCGCCTCTCTTGCCGCCGCCTGGCAGGCAAAATTGAGGGTGGCATAGCCGCATAGCAGGGAAAACATGGAAATCATGAAGAATATGACCAGCGACATGACGAACAAAGCCAGAGGGCTCTCCACCATGGCATTGCCTCGATAACTTCGCCGAAAGTATCTAAGTTCAACGGTTTTTCTCTGCGTCATCGGCCCCTTCAATCCCCAATTCCTATTCATATACTTACCAACTGCAACCACCGAAGAAACGGTAAAGCAATAGTTTGTGCGCAATTACCCTTCAATAGTCTGTCGAGAAAGTGCTTGCTTCAAATTCTTCTACAAATTCCGCATTTCGGCAGGGGAATTCCCCCAATATGAGAAACTGCCATTGTCGGATAGGCTATATTATTGATGATAACCGGGGTGACCAGATTGTCTAATTTACCAAAAGTCTTCGGCTTCTTTCAGCGCAAATTCGGTCAGCTCATTGCGGTGGTGGCCGTTGTCGTGCTCGCTCAAATTGCCTGGACAACCTATCGCGAAGCGCCGGTGCCGGATTTAACCAGCGCCACGGCAGCCGGTACCGCCGGTCACAAAGTCGATCCTACCGACAACCGGGGCAAACCTCTAGATGGTCTGAGTGCCCGGCAACTGCAAGCCTTCGAAGAAGGGAAAGCATTCTTCAAGAAGAAATTCACCATAAAAGAAGGGCTCGGTCCCCTCTTCAACGGTGAAAGTTGCTTCGAATGCCACGGTCAGCCGTCCAATGCCGTAGGAGGCGAAGGACGCGACAACTCCAGCACCAGTATCGTAAATTTTGCCAGACGCATACCTACTTCGCCCAAAGCCAAGAAACCCATGGCTGAGGTCATTGAAAACCTTGGGAAGCGTGATGTCGACTTCTTCCTTGAAAAAGGCGGTCCCAGCTTACAGAAACGCTCCATCACCACTGAAAACCCAGACCTCCTGCCTTTTGAAGTTCAGGTGGATGCCGACGTCATCCCGCCCAACGCCGATATCATCTCACCCAGACATTCTCCTCCGCTCTTTGGGGATGGGCTGATAGACAACATCGCCGATGCCGATATCATTGCCAACTCCATCAAACAAAATATCGAACACCCGGACCTGGCCGGCAGACCTATCTCAGCCGTTGATCGTTATACGGAATCACCAAGAGTAGGGCGCTTCGGCTGGAAAAACCAGAACGTCAACCTCTTCAATTTCACCACCGGGGCCATGAACATTGAACTGGGGCTGACCACTTATTTGAGTTCCACGGAAAACTCCTCCAAGTCTTTCGGAATCTTCCCTAAAGAGGTCTATCAGATTCTCCCGCCCGGTCCCAATGATAAAGGCGAAATTCTGGTCAAGCTGAATTACTTCCAGGCCCTACTTGCACCGCCCAAGCGTGGCGAGATTACCGAAGAAGTAAAACGCGGTGAGAAACACTTCCAGGACCTCAATTGCGCCGTCTGCCACCAACCTTCCATGGTGACGGCACCAAACGGCTATGTGGTTGACCCTGACAGCCCCCTGCCTAACTTGAAATACTTGAGGCTGGATGCCCTTTCCAATCAGAAAATCTATCCCTATTCCGATTTCCTCGTACACCAGATGGGCAAAGAACTGGCCGACGGCATCCCGCAAGAAGGCGCCAGAGGCGGAGAGTGGCGCACCACCCCGCTCTGGGGTCTCAGGTTCAAGAAGTTTCTCCTGCACGACGGTCGCACCCAGGTGATACACGACGCCATCATGTTCCACGGCGGTCAGGCGGAGAAATCGAAAAACGACTATGCCAAGCTGCCCAAGCAAGAGCAAGACGAATTGCTTGCTTTCCTGCGCTCACTCTAAGCGCTTCATCAAGACTGGCTCTTCTTACCAGGCCCATACTGACCGGTAAAGAGATAGAACAAAATCAGAAGCAGATCCCGCAAAGAACGAGCCGTATCGTAGACAACATGCACTGTGGACCCGGGGCGATCGACCCAGTCTACATAAACCTTTTCGATGCGATAGCCGCGAGTGCGTCCAAGGAGCAGCACCTCCAGGTCGAAGAGAAAGCGCTTGATCTTCACAACCGCAAAGAGATCTTTAGCGCAAGCACTTTTGAAGCCCTTGAAGCCGGCCTGAGTGTCGCGAATGCCGGGCAAGATCAAGTTCCCTATCAGCCAGCGGGAACCGGTGGCAATAAAGCGTCTGGCTAGACTGGGATACTGGGTTTCTTTCTTGCGCTGAGCAATGACTATATCGGCTCCATCTAAGAGACCTTGCAAGAAGTCTTCCAACACCTCCGGAGCAAAGGAGAGATCGGCATCCGTAAAGAAAAGATACTGCCCGCCGGCGGCCAGCATACCTTCCCGCACGGCATTGCCTTTGCCTTGATTGGGCACCACTTCCAGTACCTTAAAACCTATGGTCTGCCCCACAAAACTCTGCCGCGCCACCTCGGCGGTACGGTCCTTACAACCGTCGCAAACGATCAATAATTCGCTGTCCGGGTGTCGGCTCTCAAGATAGGCGGAAAGAGCCCGCACCGTCTCGCCAATGCGCTTCTCCTCGTTATAAGCCGGCACTATGAGCGAAATAGATGGCGGCGAACTTGAGGACATGAGGCCTTCCGAATTAAAACCAATAGCTACATGCTAACATCTTCCTGTTCTTGTCATGTTACCACCTCAAAATTCAATGACAGCCGCTCCCAAATCCACCGCCAGGCGCCTGCCAATCTGGCTCCTTTACTCCCGCAGCTTTGCCCTTTTCTTAATGGCAGTGCCCATTGTGGCCGCCGTTTCGCAGCCGAAGTTGATGCAGGGCTCGGATTTTCTCATGACCTTCTATCTGGCCGGTAAACTGGTGACCCTGGGGCGCGCCGGCGACCTTTATCCGCCCCTGAGCGCTACCTCCTTTCTGGAAACACCTTTCAATCAGTTCGCCCACCAGACCCTACCGGCCTTAAGTCAGGCCGCCACGGCCATATACATGTACAGCCCCCTCACGGCAGTAATAATGGCGCCTTTCGGCGTCCTGACACCGGAAGCAGCCATGGTGGCCTGGCAGGTGTTCTCCATCGCCTGCCTCTTCCTGAGTGCCAAGTGCATGAGCCATGCCACCGGCCGCAGTGCGCTGACATTTTTCTTTACAGCCTTTCTATTCCTGCCTGTCTTCCATACCCTCTTAATCGGTCACCTGGGTATCGCCCTGGGAATTTTGCCTCTGGCGCTGGGCTACTACCTTTTGAGCAAAGAAAAGTTCTTCTTAGCAGGACTGACTTTTTCCCTGCTCGCCCTCAAGCCCCAGTTCTTGCCCATCGCCCTCTTGACGGCAGGAGCCCTGGCCCTGACCAGGCGCTTTCACTGCGCCCTCGGTCTTGCACTGGGTGCTCTCATCATGGGTCTGCTTTCCACCCTGGCTTGCGGACCGGACATACTGAAAGCCTGGTTCGCTTCCTTCCGGCTGAGCGACACAATTTTCTCCGACCCTCGCTACGGTTACCCCAAGTATCTGGTTTGCTCCATGCCGGGCGCGCTGGTGCAACTGGCACCACTGAGCGCCCGCAGCCTGGCCAAGCTGCTTACTTACGGGCTGGCCGCGCTTATCGGCTTACATGCCCTATTCATGGCTCGCGCCCAAATTCAAAAAGCAGCAGACCTGAAGCAAGCTCTGCCGGTTGTATTCTTAATTGGCTGCCTGGTACTACCCTTGGTGCTACCCCATTTTCTCTTCTACGATCTTTGTGTTATGGCGCTGGCAGGCATGATCGTCTTTGGGCATAAGTGGCAGACACTGGACGTTACCCTGAGAGCACATGCCATTCTCTATATGGCGGTATGCAATGTCTATCTGGTAGCCTGGATGTTTGCCGGCATCAACATTTGGGGGCCGGTGGTACTGGTTCTGCTATTGTCTGTAATTTATATACGAGTCATGCATTTTCTGAAACAGACTGAGACGGTTGAACGCTTTCAACAATAGTCAAATATCCAAATTTTTATTAGCTGCAGCTATGGTTTTCTGCTGCGGCTGATTGGCTCGAAGAGGCTGGCCCATTCTTCCGAACCGGAACTCTTCTTAGGGCCTGCGCTCTTACCCTTGACTCCCTTGCCGGCCGCTGCCTGCGCGGTTTTACCGCTGAGGGAAGGAGAATTACAGTAATAGGTTTCCAATTTCAGACGACTCAACTGCTTCTGCCCCTGTTCAGAAATGGCAGTGCCCTGAATGTTTAGATGGCGTAGATTCTTCATCTGCAAGAGCGCAGGCACAACGGCATCATCAACACCGACATTACCTTGAATTCCCAGATTTTGCAGCGTCTTGATTCTGGCGAGCACTTTCACTTGCTCATTTTTCAATTGATTGCGCGAAAGCAATAGAGTTTCTAAGGCAGGAAAATCAAGCAGATAGGCCGTATAGGCAGGTTCTATGCCATTACCCTGCAAACCCAGAAATTTGAGTTTCTTAAGTGCGGAAAGCTCCTTAAAACACTTGCCCCTGATCATATTGCCGAAAAGATAGAGCGCTTCCAAGTTCTGCAACGCTCCAAGGGAGCTGATGGCTTTATCGCTCAACTCCGCCTGCTGGAGATCCATTGCCACCAGACTGGTGAAGCGAGAAAGAGTAGCCACGGCAGGGTCAGAACGGCCTTCATCGGAATCCTGCAAGGAGCCGTAGCGCACTTCTATAAAGTCAAAGGCATTGGCCGGCAGCTTATCAAGCACATGGGGATCGGCAAAGAAAACATGATTGGGGAAATAGACCGCGATTTTGTCGGGAGGCACCGAGATAGTTCCCTGGGCCTTGAAACTGCGAAACTTGAGTTCGCCTTCTTTATCCTGGTCAAAGATGATAAAGCCGCCGCAAGACTTATCCGCCGGGAAGTTCAGCACCCGAGCCGGACGGTTGATATGGCTGAGAAGTCTAATTTTGGATGAGAGATTCTCGCCGGCGCGAGCAGCCTGGGGTGTGCAACTCAGTTGCAAAACCAACAGGCACAAGGCAATCGCCAGACCGCGCAGAGACACCGGGGGACTCCAGATAGTTTCATCAGGACTAATTATGACAGCTTTTTGAAATAGTCAAATAGGCGTTATGTATTTTCTATTTGCCGGCTTTTGCCAAAAGCTCATCAACACGCTTTTGATCCAGCGGCACAGCATAGCTTCCTCTAGTGTAGCCATCCGGTCCCGACTGATTGAGACCGGCTAGCCGTCCTTCCGGGGTGACCACCGGACCACCGGACTGTCCGCCCTTTATGTGATTGATGACCTTAAGCTGGCTGGCATTTGGCTCCAGCCCCAGCTCTCTTATATTTCTAGGACTCATATCCTGGCGCATCGGTGTGATACCCTCCGATTTGCCTGGTGAGGCGTAAAGGGCACGAGATCCATTCGGAAAGCCAAGCGCAACTAAGTTCTTACCTTTCCCTGCTTCGTCATTGAAGTCTTGCACCGGCGTAAATGGTTTGCAGACCTTTTCGGTGTCGGCACCCGTCTTCACGGCGATAACGGCTGTGTCCTTCTTGGGCTCGGAGTATCGGGTCTCGGTTTCATACTTCTTGCCGTCGGCGCTGACGGCTTTGATATCGGAAATCTTCACTTCCTTGCCTCCGTTGACTACATGATTAGCAGTAGCGACAAGGCATTCTCCTTTCTCAGTATCTTTACCGATGATTGCACCGGTGCCGGCCGGTCCCTCCTGTTTGAAACGCCCTCTTTTATCATGGGGGTCGGTCATGGTCGCGTCAATGCGAACAGTACTCTCAGCGGCTTTACTATAGATGTCGGGAAAGTCCAGATGTTTGAGATCTTTAGGCAAATCTTTCATGCCTTTGAATTCGCAACCGTTGCTCCTGTGCCCGGGCAGCAAAGTCGGAACCGCGCCTTCTTCGGGATTGGTTTTACAGGCCTGGGCATCGGCATGGGTGAACTTGCCTATTGTCTTGCCGCTACCTATGTCGTCAAAGAGAATACGTGAAGTACTGTCAGAGCGAGACTCTTCAGCACGGGCCGGTTTCTCGGTAATGTTTTGTTTTTCGGTCATATGGATAACCTGGTAAATGCTCAGCCTGAACCAACCCCTGTGCGGGGTTATTCTGGGAGCTTATGGGTGTAGAAAACTGCATTGAGGTGGTAGTGCATAGAATAGTCAGATTTTGTAATCGAGTCGTTAACAACAAAAGTAGACTTCTAGCGACACTTTCCTTTCAGAACGCAGGCTAATTCACCAATTCATCAAATCATCAATTCACCAGTAGCGCCCTGACTGAACCTGCACCCAGAGCTTCTTGCGAAATCAACACTAATTTCTGGCACGATCCACATCCTTCAGCAAATCCGCCTCAACCCTGGAAGTATCAAGTCTGGTGCCGCTTTCAGTGTCGGCAGGTTCCAAGACATCAGGCTCCAAGACATCAGGTCCTGCCTCAATCTCAGTCTCATCCTCAGACTTAATTACATTCGGTCTTACAGCAAAGGCATTAGTGCCAAGCCCGTATACGTATGAGGAAAGCAAAAGCGTCACACCGGCTCCCAGAAAGGAAACAATGCGCTCCACCGTGCCGCGATTGAGAAAATCAAACAGGAGCAGTTTGCCTACCAGGATGGCGATAACACCAAAAGCCTGGGTGCGAAAAGTCAGTTCCTTCAACAAGAAGGCGGCAGAAAGGAGAAGCAGTCCCTCCAGACCGAAGGCCAGTGAAAGATAAGTACTGTTCATCTTTTCCCAGAGAAGCAGAGTCAGCAAGGTCGTTCCGGAATAGGCGGCCAGAAGCATCAGGTCGCCGGCAACCCGTGCCTTCGTGCTACGGAAATCGCTTCTGGCGATGGCAAACATTGCGTAAAAGACGACTACGGCTAAGCCGATGGCGGCAGTACTCCAGGTACCGGTGCTACAGAGGGTGACACTCCAGGCGCCGCAGAATAGAACAAAGCCCAGACCTGAATAGAGAGCCTCGGAGAGTTTCAAACCAAGCACTAAATTGACGCAGCTCTGCAAAATCAGGGGCAAAGAGGCATTGCTGCTACTCTCAATCTGAATGGACGCCAGACTATAAAGAATATTGGCGGCGCCATAGGAGAACTTTTCGTAGGTCCGACTGACCTTATGAGCAACCACGGCAATATGACTGAAGGCAGCCAGGGCACAAAGAGCCAGCTTTGTATGAGCAATACTTCTGAAGCCGAATGCAGGAATGGCCAGGGCACCGTATTCAGTTCTATTGAAATCACCCAGCCACTCAAAGATAAAAGTACAAGAGAGATAGGCCCCCACCAGACGAAAGGCTCTGATATCGTACTTGAGACCAAGAACCATCAAGAGCCAGATTTGCATCACATCCAGAGTAAGCACTTCCAGACCGCTGAAGCGCATAGCCTTGGCTCCATTGATCAAAGAAAGACCAAGCAAGAAGTGTACGGTGGAAAGCACCGACTCTTCGCGCTTTCTGAGCCAGCGGGCCATGCCCATGTAGACAGCACCGGCGGCAGCAAGGATGGTCTCCAGAATATTGGGATCGAGTCCCTTGCAAAAGATGAACAGCCCGAAGGAAAAGCAAGCGGCATTCCAGTAAGAGATGGTGGTGGAATAGGAACGATCAGCGGCACTGCCTCTAATGTAATAACCTATTCCCATGCTGAAGGAGAGCCAGATGAAGGACACCATGAGAGCCGAGAAAAGTCTGTCTTCAGCTCTGGCAGCAGAGCCCAGCAAGATGCTACTGCTGTAATAGTGCCCGAAATAGCAGATGGCCATAGCGAAGCTGAAAAGCCTGCGCCAGCCCTGAGTATTACCTAATATGGAAGCCGAGACTGCCAGAATGAGAAAGGAAATGTCGCCGCTCAAACCAGGCTCGCTGAAGAGAATTGATATACCGGCCAGAGCCACCGACAATATAGCAATCAACTCGCTACGGGCCCTGACGGCAAAGAGCATGGAGCCCCCGGCCACTCCCAGAAGCAAACCGGTCTCCAGCGGCAGGGAACTTATTACTTTAGACTCGGCAATGTAATAGGCGGCATAAGCCGAGAAGTAAGCCAGGGACCAGCCGCCGGCGGCCAATCCGTGACCGAACCAGCGTTTTTCCTTACAGCGGGCCATGAACTCGCCGGTGCCTATGAGGGCAATGGAAGCCAGCACGCCGGTGACAATCTTCAGTAAGGGTGCGAAGGTCTGCACCGAGTACATCATCAAGAAGGCAAAGCCGAATACCAGAGCGGCTACTCCGGCCCGGTGCAGCCAGTAAAGGCCGATGCGGCTCTCCAGACTCTCACGATTATTTTCGGCGGTGTTTCCACCCTCAAGGGGCGCTTTTCCGTTCAAAGCTTGCATTGACGTAGACCTCACGATTGCTTCCCTCACTGTAGAAGGGCGAACAATCTTCAAGGGCATCCACCGGATCACTTAGTAAAGTGATCCGGTACTCCGTCGCCGAACCACAGGCTAGTGAGTATAAATGCCGGCTTTACTGGGACGCAGACCGAAGATGCCGCGCAAGATGAGCAACACCAGGGGGGTGATGCCACCGACAAGGAAAACCAGATCCCCCACCACTCTTAACCAGGTGAGAGTCTGATAGAGCGCCTGATGCGTGAACTCGGAGCTGCGAGCGTAAAAGAAACCCTGCTCATAGCTGGCCATCATCTGCATAACTCCCGCCGGAAAGATATTGAGGGCGAGCATGAGCAGTAAACCAATATTGAGACACCAGAAAGAAATGCCCACCAATTTGTTGCTCCAGAAATCATCTTTGAGTAGATAGCGCCCGAGGAAGAGAACGGCGGCAATGCCCAGATTCCCGTAGACTCCCATCATGGCAGCATGTCCGTGATTAGAAGTAAGGTAAGTGGCATGTTCGTAGTAGCTGACAATGGGCGTATTGATCAAAAAGCCAAAGACACCGGCCCCGAGGAAGTTCCAGAAGCCTACGGCCAGTAAGAACATCATCGCCCAGTAGTGAGGAAAGTTTTTGATGGAACCGTTAACAGAAGCCAGTTGTACAAAGCGCCAGGCTTCCACGGTCAGGAGCGTCAACGGAACCACTTCCAGAGCTGAGAACATGGCGCCCAGAGCCATATTAATGGCAGGTTGCGCCGTCCAATAGTAGTGATGACCGATGCCCACAATGCCGCTGCCCATATAGAGAATGATATCCATATAGATGACGGTGAGAGCGGAGCGCTGAGACAGAAGTCCAAGGGAATGAAAGAAGTAAGCCACTATTATGGTGGTGTAGAGTTCAAAGAATCCCTCCACCCAGAGATGCACCACCCACCAGCGCCAGAAATCGGCCACCGCGAAGTTGGTGCCGGGATGATACATCATGCCAAAACTAAAAAATACCGGTATGGAGATAACCCCATACAGAAGCATGTGCGGCAAACTCCCCCTATCGCCGCTGGTGAGAAGAGGCTTGATACTGCGCAGAACAATCACCACCCACAGTACCATTCCCAGGGTCAAGAGAATTTGCCATACCCTTCCCAGCTCAAGATACTCCCAACCCTGATGCCCAAGCCAAAACCAGAGATTGCCAAGCTTTTGCTTGATACCCATCCACTCCCCGGCAATACTACCCAGGGCCACAACCACCAGAGCGAAGAAGAGAAGCCATACCAGCACACTCTGACCACGAGGCTCGTGCTTCGATAGAAGCGGCGCCATAAAAATCCCAGCGGCCAACCAGGCTGTGGCAATCCAAAATATGGAAAGCTGCAAATGCCAACTGCGCGTTACGCTGTAGGGTAGCCACTCGCGTATATCAAGACCGAAAAAGCCGCCTGACTCAACAATATAATGGGCCGAAAGGACGCCAAATACCGTTTGAAAGGCAAAGAGCAAAATAACGATGACCAGGTAAGGATAGACTGCCTTCTGGGCATTAGAGGGCAAGAAATCTTTCACATCATCAACCACAGCATCAGGAGCATCTTCATGGGACCAACCAAGTTGCGGAAACGCCCCCAGCACAAACTGAGCCAGGCCAATACCACCAACCAGGGATATGAGGCTTAAGGCGCTCCAGAGAAAAACACCGGCATGGGGCTTGTTGCCGGCAAGTTCGTCAGGGGGCCAGTTATTAGTGAAGGAGTAATCTTTACCCGGCCGGTGGCTGACACAGGACCAGGCGGCCCAGTGGAAGAACTTGGTCAGATCTTCTATTTCCTTATCGCTCTTTATATAGTTGACGGGCAGGGGCAAGCCCTTACACTCCTTGAAATAGTTTAGATAATACTGCTTCAGCTTGCTGTATGCGCCAGTTTGCTCACTGGTCAGGGTGAGGGTTTTGGTAGACGGGTCGAAGCGATTCATATGCAAGGAGGCAATCATCTCCTCTTTAAGCGCCCCTTTCTCTCCGGCAGCGAGCACATTAAAGCTCTTGCCGTAGCGCTGCCAGGACAGGCTCTCCAGCACAATCGAACACTGCCTGTGCAGATAGTCGGCACTGAAGTCGGGCCCGTTGTAGGCACCGTGACCAAAAATGGACCCAAAGTCCATCAACCCGTACTTCTGAAAGACTGCCTGTCCGGAGAGAATCTCTGCACCGCTGTAGAGTACCGCTCCGCTTTCATCAACAACCTTCTCGGGAATAGGCGGAGCCTGATTGGTGGTTTCATGCCCCATGAACATAAGCAGGGAGAAACCCACAATAAAGACCATGAGGACGCTAAACTTCCACTTCCAGGACATGCGCCCCCCCTTTAAAGGAGATGGTGAAGCCAGCCTGACTGCGCAGTGGCCCTACAGCAGCACTAACGCACCAACTCACTTTGACTTCTCAACTCATCTTGAGCCTTTTCCTCAACCAGGATAGCAGAAATAGTCAAATACTGTGTGTAAGTTATGGTCTCTACTGAGGAATGATCAAATCGGCTGATTGCAATTCTGAGAATTTCATGGACCTGGCTTCTTATGCGTAGAACCGGCTTTGCCTTTCGCGCGCCGGCTCTTCAGTTCTGCCAGGGCTTTCTCATTACCGAGGGCACCGGCAATTGAGAGATTCTTCTGAGCCGCCTTCTGATCGCCTTCCAACAGGCTCAGTTGATAGTGCTCGTAAGCACTGGTCTCATCAGGCAGATAACCGTGCTCCTCTAATTTTTCCAGACATTTACGGGCTCTGACTTTGTCTTTCAGGGCCAGACTGACACGCAGCAAAGTATCCACGGCGCAATATTGCTCAGGGTCGAGAGAATTTGCATCTGTAGCCAGCTTCATTGCCTTAGAAAGGTCTTCCTGGTCGAGGGCCTGGTCGGCTCTATCATGCAAAATATGGCATTGCTTCTCGTTCGGCGTAATCTCCTTACCGGAATCCTTTTCGTCCTCGTAATAACAATAGCGATTAGCAAGACCCACTTTGCCATCCCGCAAGGGAGCAAGATTACCTTCGGCATAGGCCCTGATGGTGCGAATCTCCTTGTCATAGCCATTTGTGTCGGCATTCTTGATCTTACCGAGGAAGAAAGTCGCTAGTTCCTTCGCTTCGGCTTCGGGCAATTTCTCCACTAGATCTGAAATGGAGCCGCTTTCACCTACCAATCGGTCAACATCTTGCCCATCATCGCTAATGTTCTTTTTGGAAAGCTTCATCACCAGGGGAAGATAGGTCTCGTATTCACTATCGCGCTTGTTCTTCTCCAGGAAAGTAAGCAAGGTTTCGGCGTCGAAAAAGCTGTAATAACTGTCGCTCTCGGTGCCTTTGTCCAGAGCCTGCCCCTGCTCCTTCAAGCGCCCCTCCAGTGTACGCACGGCTCTTTCACGAGCGGACTGACAGTTCTTATCATTACCGAGAGCATCATAGACATTGGCCAGGTCGAACAAGTCATCGCAGTTCACATCCTTGTCGGCGGCAGCGCAGAGGACTTCATAGTCTTCCGCCGCTTCCGCCAACCGTCCCTGCTTCAAATAAAGTCCGGCCCTCGTTCTTCTCCCAGAATTAGAATAATAAGAATCATCGAGAGCAATCATCCTGGTGAGAGCACTGTGGGCACGCTCATATTCACCGAGATCGCAACAAAGATCGCAAAGCTCACTCAGTGCTGAATAATCAAGTTTCTCGTCAGTCTTTAGACTCTTGAGCTCTTCTAAGGCCTTCTCTCTCTTGCCGGCTCGCCTGTAGGCCGCCGCACGGGTAATCAAAAGCCTGGTCTCGGCGCCGGCTAGTTCTATAGCCCGGCTATAGTCGTGAATAGCGGCATCGTACCGGCAGAGATACTCGTTGACATTGCCTCTTTCTTCAAACCACTTACTATTGGAAGGCTCTTGCTCGGCCAACTTATCGTAATCGCCAAGGGCTTCCTTCCATCGCTGCAGATCTTTGTATGCTTTAGCACGGGAGACCCTTGTGGCCACGTCGTTTGGGTAGTGCTCCAGGATGCGGCTGGTTTCCTTGATGGTTTCCAGATTCGACTTGCGGTCGATAGATTCGCTCAAATAGTCGGGCACACCAAAGCTGGATGCGGCACGCTTCAAGTTGTAGTGCACCAGCGCCTTATTGTTCACATAGACGGCGTAGATGCCCGCTAGAACCAGAGCCTGCACGACAAACACAGCCGCAAGTAAGAGCAATAGCTTTCGCCCAAAGCTCATTTGCGAAAATTTCATGCCTTGCCTTTCCAGCTATCAATGTATATGTATATTGGCGGTCTTGCGATAGGCTTCCATTTTTTCCCAGTCTAAAACTTCCGGCTTGGTTTTCACAAGCTCGTTCCAGGTTATATGGGGGCGACCGGTTTCTATTTCCACCATGGTGATGCAGTCATCCACAGGGCAGACTCTTGAGCAAAGATCGCAACCAACGCAATCTTCTTCACGCACCACCGGCCAGGCCCGCTCCTTCACTTCCGATGTAAGCTTCAAATCTTTCAGGTCTATACACTGGTGTGCGGCATCATTGCAGGCGATGTAGCAAAGATTGCACTGAATGCATTTATCGTGATTGATGCGAGCCACCGACTGGAAACCAAGATCGAAATCACCGAAACTGGAAATACGCGGCAAGGACTTACCGATAAACTGATCGCAAGTGGCAAAGCCTTTCTCGTCCATCCAGTTGGACATGCCTTCAATCATGTCTTCCACAATGCGGAAACCCCAGTGCATGACGGCCGTACAGACCTGCACGCTGGTGGCACCGAGCAACATGAACTCCACTGCATCACGCCAGGTTTCAATGCCGCCCATACCGGAAATGGGCAGTCCGGCTTTGGCCACTTCCGGATCGGAGCCAACCGCCGAGAGCAAATGCAGGGCAATCGGTTTGACGGCCGGTCCGGCATAACCACCGTGACCACCCTTGCCGCCGACATTAGGGCTAATTTCGAAGGTATCCAGATTTACGCCCATGATACTGTTGACGGTATTGATGAGAGAAATTGCCGAAGCGCGCCCTTTGACGGCGGCACGGGCCGGATGCACGATGTCGGTCACGTTGGGAGTGAGCTTGACGATGACCGGCTTGGTGGCCACGTCCATGACCCATTCCGTCACCATACAGGTATACTCAGGCACCTGACCCATGGCAGAGCCCATGCCTCTTTCGGACATACCATGCGGACAGCCGAAGTTCAATTCGAAGCCGTCGATACCGGTGTCCTCGGTACGTTTGATAATCTCCTGCCAGGCTTCTTTATTAGACTCAACCATGACCGAGGCAATGACGGCATGATTGGGGAAGTTGCGTTTGACCTCCCGCATTTCCTTCAAGTTGATCTCGATGGGGCGATCGGAAATCAGTTCGACGTTGTTGAGTCCGATTATTTTGCTGCCCTTGTAATCGATTGTGCCGTAGCGATTGCAAACGTTCAAGACCGGTGCACCAATGGTCTTCCAAACCGCTCCTCCCCAGCCCTGCTCAAATGCTTTCTGCACCTGATAGGCAGAATTCGAGGGCGGCGCGGAGGCTAACCAGAAGGGGTTGGGTGACTTGATACCGGCAAAATTGATGGAAAGATCGGCCATTTCTTAGGTCCTTTTTTAAAACTGTTTACTTCTTGGCGCAGGCGGGCGTTGCCACTAAAGCTTCGGTAATGGCCCGGGCGGCGATTTTGCCGTCCTGCACAGCCATAACCGTAGAAGCTTCGCCGTGACTTCTGACGCAGTCACCACCGGCGAAAATTTTGGCGTGCCTGGTGCGGTTATGCTCATCTACCTTGATATAGCCTTTTACCGACTCGACACCGTAGGGCTCCAGCATAGAGAGAAATGCAGCCGGCTTCACCTGCCCAATTGCTTTGATGACCATGTCGCAGGGCACCACGAATTCGGAACCGTCCACCGGATACGGGCTGCGACGACCGGAAGCATCAGGCGCGCCGAGGTCCATGCGCACGCACTTGAGACCGTCTACCTTGCCGTCCTTTGCCATCACTTCCACCGGTTGGGTGAGGAACATGAAGCTGACCCCTTCTTTCAGGGCGAACTCATACTCGAAGTGATAGGCCGGCATTTCCGCTTCCGAGCGGCGGTAAATCATGGTCACCCGCTCAGCGCCCAGGCGCCTGGCGATGGTGGCACAGTCGATGGCGGTATTACCGGCACCAATAACGCAAATGCGCTTTCCATAGGTAATCTTATTGAGATCTTTGACCTTGGTCTCGGCAATGAAATCCAGACCGTCCAGAACGCCGCCAATGTCTTCGCCCGGTATTTCCATCATGGGCACATTACCGAGGCCGATGCCGATGAAAACGGCATCATAGTCTTTGACCAGGTCGTCGAATTTGATGTCTTTACCGACGGTGACACCGCATTTGACGGTGACGCCCAGGTCTTGCACCATCTTCACCTCGGCCAGACTGACCTCCACCGGTTCCCGGAAGACAACAATGCCGTAAGTGGAAAGACCGCCGGCCATCTCGTTTTTCTCGAAGACCGTCACATCAAAACCTTGCTTGGCCAACTCGCCGGCGCATGACAGTCCAGCCGGGCCGGAGCCTACAACGGCTACCTTCTTGCCGTTCGGCTGTCCTTTCTGGAAGAACTTGATACCACGCTCACTGGCATAGTCGGTGGCATAGCGTTGCAAGCGGCCGATGGCGATGGGCTTGTGGTCGGCGCCCAGGACGCAGTCACCCTCGCAGAGTACGTCCACAGGGCAGACCCGCGCACAAGTGGCACCCATCAAATTGGATTCGAGGATGGTGCGGGCAGAACCTTTGACATTGCCGGTGGCAATTTTGCGAATAAAGGTAGGAATGTCGATGTGGGTGGGACAGGCCACCATGCAAGGTGCATCATGGCAGTACAGGCAGCGGTTCGCCTCAAGGGTGGCTTCCCGTTCGGAAAAGGGCGGATAGACTTCCTGGAAGCGCTCTTCCAGGGTCATTTCCCAGGCCTTGTACTTGTGCGGTTTGTAATGCTCTGCCATTTAGAACCTCGCTAAGTTTCAAAAAAAAGAAATAGCCGCCCCACCATTCAAGGGAACTCGGGGGCGGCGTGTCTATCTATTTAGAGCTTGACCAATTGATCATAGGTCTCAGGACGTCTGTCGCGGAAGAACTGCCAGGTGTGGCGCACTTCCTTGATGTCGTCGAGATTGAGATCGCAGGTGAGCAATTCTTCTTGATCGCGGCTGGCTTGTGCGATTATCTGACCGCGCGGATTGCAGAAGTAGCTCGAGCCGTAGAACTCGCCGATATTCCAGGGAGCCTCGGTACCGACCCGGTTGATGGCACCCACGAAGTAGCCGTTGGCGGCTGCGTGAGCCGGTTGCTCAAGCTTCCAGAGATATTCGGAAAGTCCGGCTACGGTGGCGGAAGGGTTGAATACAATCTCCGCGCCGGCAAGACCGAGGGCGCGAGCGCCTTCCGGGAAGTGACGGTCGTAGCAGATGTAAACGCCGATGGTGGCAAACTGCGTCTGGAAGACCGGATAGCCCAGGTTGCCCGGGCGGAAGTAGAATTTTTCCCAGAAGCCGGGGGCTACATGAGGAATGTGATTCTTTCTGTATTTGCCCAGGTATTTACCGTCGGCGTCGATGACGGCGGCGGAATTATAGTAGACGCCGGTCTGCTCTTTTTCATAAATAGGTACGATTAAAACCATGCCGTACTTTTTGGCGGTTTCTTGCATGAGCTTGATGGTGGGGCCGTTGGGAATTTCTTCCGCGGTCTCGTACCAGCAGGTTTGCTGCTCGGCGCAGAAATAGGGACCGTTGAAGATCTCCTGATAGCAGAGAATCTTGACGCCTTTCTCGGCGGCTTGCTTGGTGTACTCGAGATGCTTGTTGAGCATCTTCTCTTTGATCTCTTCCAACAACTTCTTGTCGGTACCGCCTGCCGGCGATATGACTTCATTCTTGGTTTGAATCAAGCCACAACGCACTGAATTAGACATTATTTGCTCTCCTCTTGCTTTACTTGGCGCCGACCTTGACGGTGGCCTCGATACATTTGCGAACTACCTTAAGCATGGTATCCACGTTATCTTTAGTGATAGTGAGTGGCGGCTTGATACGGATGGTGCTGCCCCAGAGTCCGCCTTTACCAATGACCACACCTTCGTCCTTAGCCATTTCTACGATTCTGGCGGTCTCGGCAGTGAGGGGGGTCTTGTTCTTGTCGGCCAGTTCCATACCGACCATCAAGCCTTTGCCTCGCACATCGCCAATCATGTCCGGAAACTGCTTCTGCAGATCTTTGAGACCGTCCATGAGATAGTCACCGACCACGCGGGCGTTCTCCATGAGCTTTTCTTCTTCGATGGTCTCCAGCACGGCACAGGCGGTAGCAGTGGAAACAGGGTTGCCGCCGAAGGTGTTGATCTGCTGCTTGACCAGGCCGTCCACAACCTTGGGAGACGCCACCACGGCACCGATAGGCAATCCGTTAGCGAGCCCTTTGGCCATGGTGATCATGTCCGGTGTGACGCCCCAGTTGGTGATACCGAACCAGTGCTTTCCGGTACGACCGACACCGGTCTGTACTTCGTCGGCAATAAAGAGAGCACCGTACTTTTCAAGGATGGTCTTCACTTCCTTGAAGTAATCGTCGGGAGGGGTAATGGCCCCGCCCACACCCTGAATGGGTTCGGCAATCATGACCGCCGGCTTGCCGCTGGTCTGGGTTTGAATGACCCGCTCCACATCTTTGGCACATTCAAGGGAGCAGTTCTCGGGAGTCTTCTTGAAGGGGCAACGGTAGCAGTAAGCGTTGGCGGCATAAGCGACACCGGCAGCAGGCATGGTATCAGGACGCCAGTTGTGATTGCCGGTGATGGTGGAAGCCAGGTGCGATTCGCCGTGATATGAATGTTCAAGGGCGATGATCTCGTGACGACCGGTGGCCAGACGGGCAAAGCGCACAGCGGATTCGTTGGCTTCGGTACCGGAGTTGGTGACAAAGGTCTTGCTCAAGTCACCGGGAGTGATCTCAGCCAGTTTTTCCGCCAGCTCAACCATGGGCTGGGTCATGAAGATTGTGGAAGTGTGCTGCAAGGTCTGCACTTGCTCAACGGTGCGCTGGGTGACCTTGGGATGGCAATGACCGACGGAAACCGTAACGATGCCTGCGAACATATCCAGGTATTCCCGCCCGGTCTCGTCATAGAGGTACTGCCCCTTGCCTTTCACGAAGTGAGGCGGATCGACGTACATATGCTTGACGCCGGGGACGATGAACTTCTCCCGTTTTTTCTTGAGCTCTTCACGATTCATTGGAGCAGCCACTTAATCCTCCTCACACAGGTGTCTTAGAACCTGCGACTAAATAACGAGCAAAGTACAGGAAATTTCTCTCATGGACCGGAACAGTGGAAAGTACTGACAGCAAAGCAAAGGCTTGAGTTGCCCTTAAATTAGCCGAAAATTAGACTTTCGCCCGGGAGTTTGACACTCGAAAAAGACCCTGGGCAGAGATGCCTGATTGATAGCTCAAATGGTACTAATGTATCTTTTGTATAGTCAATATCTCGTAATTAATGCTGTTTAATTATAGACCGAATTCTTCAGATTAACGGGGTTTCCAGACTCAGACCGGGAGCCCCTTGTATACTACTGAAGTTCGAAATTTCCTTTTTTGCAGGTGCGCCGCAGCTTGCCCCTGAAGAACTGAAGAGCGAACGCTTGCACCGGGCAGCACCCGGGTTTGTCGGGCCGCCGCCTGTTGCACCACCGGTAGTACTGAGTTTAAGGAAGATATCTTTGCCCGTGCCAGTCGCTGCAAGATCCGAAAAGGAAGACCAAACACTCGCCGGTAAGCCTGAAGCGCTGCCTGGCCGGGGCGGCGCACCAGCTAAAGTCGGCTTTTTCAAAACCGCTCTGCAGACTCTGGTCTGGCTCCTGCTGGCTATTTTGTCCATTGAAGCCGTGTTTGCCCTGGCCGGCATCGGCGAAGAAGAAATTTTCGCCTTCGATAGCGAACTCGGCACCAAACACATGACTAATAAGAGCATCACCTGGCGCAAAGAGGGCTTCTCCCGCTCTTACTTCGACGGCGCCGGTCTGCGCGAAACCCATTTAAGAAAGGAAAAGGCGCCTGGCATATACCGCATTGCCCTACTGGGCGATTCCATGGTAGAAGGCTTGCAAGTACCAATTGAAGACACTTTTGGTCGCCTGCTCGGCAAAAGATTGAATGAAAAATTGGAGCGAGCGCCACGGACGGGTATCACCGGCGTGCAAGTCTTGAATTTCGGCACTTCCGGCTATTCCACCGTGCAAGAGCTTTTGCAGTTGGAAAAACAAGTTCTGGACTACCAGCCTGACCTGGTCATAGTCGGCTACAACAGCCGAGACATTTTTGAAAACTGGGCCGCCCCTGACGAGGTTCTCGCCAACGTGAGGCCCCTGGCCCTGAAAATTCCCGGCAAGGAGCTGGTGGTGGAATCAGGCTCGGTGACCTGCTGGATGCGTACTCCCAGAGCCAAAATTCTCAGCGCCCTTAGTTTCATCAGGAACCACAGCCGCATCTGGGGAGTGATCTCCTATTACGAGAACGAAGCCAGTTTTCACAACCCTTTCTATAAACTCTGCCTCAAATTTATAAATCAGCCAGGCAAAACCCTGCGCACCATAGTCCAGGACATAGGGAAGGATCTCGGCAAGGCCAAACCTATGCAGACCACGGTGCCGACCACGGCACCGACAAACGCACCGAATGTAGCTGCGGCGACACAGGTCGCCACCCCCGCACAAAAGGTGCCGGAAACCACTGCCAAACCGGAACAGTCACAGGATAAACCGGCACCAAGAGTGACTGTGGACAAAGGCGCGGAAAAATTCATCGCTCTCATGAAAGACACGCTGGAAGCCATCTATTTGCGTATGGACAGGGATTTGCAAGCCCGCGGCGGTCGCCTCATGGTGCTGGTCTTGCCCTCCCGTGCCACCCTCAGCCCGATTGGCGGTATGGACAAGCCCCTCTTCAATGTCGACTACAAAGGCGAAGCGCAAATTGTGAAAGAGATCTGCCGCAAAAACCATATTGCCTGCGTAGATGCTCTAACTCCGGCTACAGCCTTCAGCTTGGCCAAGCAGTGCGATCTATTTTATGCGGCGCACCTGACCAGGGGCGGTCACAAGTACGTGGAAAACCTTTTGGCTGAGCCGGTGACTCAAATCGTCGAAGAGAAAAGAAATTAGGGTGAAATGTCTTCCGACAAGGTGATCAAAGACGGGGCACTGATTTTTCTTCTGGCCCTTATGCTCAGGCTCACCTACCTATTCGCTATAGAACACCTGGTGGTGCAGGAAGGCGATGCCTTCTATTTTCTCTCAGGCGGCAGCGAACTTCTCAATTTCGCGCACTCCATACTGAACGGCAAGCTCAATAGTTTGGAAGCGGCCCTTGCTGCCCTCGGTCAGGTGGGCGCCACCGACGCCCAGGTTATGTCATCGGCAAAACTGGCGGACCGCTTTATGAACGACGGTCCCGTCATTACCACCTATATGGCCGTGGTCAATCTACTGGCCGGAGTGCCGCCCGGCTCGAAAGACTTCAATGCCCACATTTGGAATCTCGGCACCATAATCAGTATTGTCTCCAGCCTCAGTTGCGTATGCACCTACTTACTGGCAAGACGCTTTTTCGGACGTCTCACCGCTATCCTGGCTGCCCTTTTTCTGGCCTTCTATCCGTCCGCCTGTTTGAATGTGCAGTCATGTTATTCGGAAATATTCTGCAGCGCGCTCTTGCCCCTCTGGCTTTTGTTTGTAGACCGTTTGAAAGAGCGCAGAAGTAGAGCCCCCCTGGACGGTCCGGTGGTTTTCCTGGGTTTTCTCACGGCCGCTCTCATGCTGTCTAAGCCGCTCTTTTACTTACTACCGCCGGCAGTGGCACTCGCCTACTTGCTGACCGGGCGCAACGGCTTGCGCTCCGGGTTGAAAACCATGAGCCTGAAAGCGCTGCCCTTCTGCCTTGGGCTGGCCTTAGTCTTTGCCCCCTGGCTCTTCATTACCAGGGCAATTGCCGGCAAGCCACTTTTGACCGTAACGCGTTCACCGGCTTTTAATCTCTTCCTCGGTTCCGATCTGAAACGGGACGGCTGGCGAGCCTATCCTTTCCAGCGAGATATTCCAACAGTGCCGGCCGACGCCATCAATCGACTTTTCCTGTCATTTAAGCAGGAACCATTGGCGGTGGCTTCGATGGAAGTAAGAAAGGTGCCCCGGCTCCTGGCCGGTTCCTGGAATGAATTTCGCTACAAGGTCTTCGGACTGGATTCCGCCCAGCAAGACTTTATACACCGCCTGCTCTTACTGCTTGGTTTATCAGGTCTGATGCTCACCCTTTCGGCGAGAGACAAAAATCAGTGCCGCTTTGCCCTGCTCTCACTCCTGGTCTTAGTAGCCCACCTCAGCTACTGCGCCTTCGAGCCTATTTCCCGCTACAACTATACGGCCATTCCTATTCTAGCCATTCTAGCCGGTCACTGCCTGGCACGCCTGGGACCGACCACGGCACTGCCGGCTCTTCTCAGTTTGAGTAGTCTCCTGGTGCTAATTCTAAGCAATTATCGAACCCTGGCGGTCTTGATGGCATCACCCTCGGTGCTGGGTAACGGTGAACTGGAATTGATAACGGCATCGATCTGTGCGCTTTCCGTGCTTGCTTTTGCCGGCTTTCTCTGCCGCACCAGTGCCGGCACTGCACGCCCCTTCAAAGCCACCCTGGCCGCTCTCACAATCTTCGGCAGCGCCGCGGTCTGCACTTTCTTTTGCGTCCTCAATGATCGCGAACTCTACACGGTGAGCCACAGCCTTCTCAGACCGGTGAAAACCAGCCTATCCTTGTCCACCTTACCCCCAGGCGACAAAGTTAACCTCTTACTAGATCTGGAAAGTCCGGTCAGCCCCCTCAGTCTAATGATTGCAGTGAACGGCCGGGCGGTGCAAACAAAAGCCCTTCCCTATATGGCCGTCAAACGCGACCAGCAATTTTTCGAAATTCTCAATCTACAGTTGAAAGGTATGGGAGGGGACGCCAACAGACTGAGGCAATGGTGGCTGGTCCAACTGCCGCGCACCTTCTTCAAAAGCGGCGAGAATAAGCTAAGCATCGAGGCTCAAGCACCGGCGCTCATCTTTGGCGGTGGTCGCTACAAGCCCTCGGTCGAACTGCTTTCCTGGACCAAGGGCTTCACCACCAGCGAACGAGATCTGCGTCCTTATATAGATGGTGGCAAGCCAGGCATAAATCTCTCTTATCTAAATCTCAAGAGCAGCCCTTTGCCGGGGCCTTTGCCAGGGCTGAATCAGGGTCGGCTAATCTTCGAAAAGACCCTGCCGGAAAGAGAAATCGCCGGTCATAATCCCCTGGCCAGCGATTTGCTTGCTCGCACCACTTTTAAACCGGAACCTGCCACTCTTTTTGTTTTTGCTTGCGAGGCCAGATCCAAACAAAAACAGGGAGACTTCTGTGCCCAGGTAATTTTTAGAGGCAAAGAGGGCAACCGGGAAATAACCTGGATTTCACCCATGACGCCCATGGCTCTGCCGCTCGCTAAGAGCTTCCGAGCATATGGCTTTGCCGACTTTCTGCCGCCGCAACTAACCGCCCTCGAGTCTGTGGATGTGGAAGTAAAAGTTTTACCTTACCAACAAGAATTACCGTTCTTGCAACGCAAAAGAGCACTGAGCCGCAGCCTGCTTATGAGACAGGCACGTCTTAGCCTCGTGGCGCTGCCCTGAATTTTTAAGGCTTGCAACAATACCTTTCACAAATGCATGAATATTCTCTCCCTTTCTTGACGGCAGTCTGACCGGGCTGTTAGGATGACATCTTGTTGCCGTTGAGCGCCCGTAGCTCAGCCGGTAGAGCACTCGGCTTTTAACCGATTGGTCGTGCGTTCGAGTCGCACCGGGCGCAATTTTTAGAATGCCCTAATAATTCAAGCATTCAAGGCAACAAAAGAAAGGCGCTTCTTGCAGAAGAAGCGCCTTTTAGTTTGAATTTCTACCTCTGCAGCGCTGCTACCAGGGGAAATTGAAACGGGCAAACATAGGAGTGGAAGCAGCGTTGAGACCTTGCCTGAAATCGAGGACGCCAATCTGCACGCCCCTGTCATCAAAGGAAGCCGGATATAAATAAAGGGAAGCAGAAAACTGTTCCACTGAACCACGCTCGGTGACGCCGCGACCAAGTTCGAAAACCACCTCCAGACCGCGGGGTGAACGCACCGCCGAGTCCAGCTCAAAATATTTTTCAAAGAGGAGATCTTCGCCATAGGGCGGCGGCTCTTCAAAATCTACAGGCAGGCTGTGGGTGGTCCACTGCCAGAGAATTTCATCAGAGCCGGATTTTTTCAAGGTAACGTTGAGACGGGGGAACCAGTCATCGGTCCCGCACGATCCGGTCTCTCTATAGACCGAGAGCCTGCCCCTGGTAAGCAGCGGACGATCCACCAGAAGCTGGCGACCCTGAGCGTCTATCTCATCCATGCCTTATAAAGTCTCCTTGACTAATCACAAAAGCCATCTTGGAAAAGCATAACACCTGAAGACAGATTGCCTGCAATCGGATAATGTTATCGCCTGACCTGCAAGAATCACTTCCATCCCACATCGAATTACTTACAACCGTGAAACTATTGAGATTCCCCAAGCGCTTTTCCATGGGCGGGCTTTATATAGCTCCCGCTCAACAACCGGAGACATGGGAACTCTTAACTACCCCCCAGGGTCTGATTGTCAACCCGGAGAACCAACCCATTAATTGGCAATGGTTGGACGACGCCTCCGGCGACATCATGGTGGAAGATGCCGAGAACCATAAACTGCAGCTGAAAATTTCAACCAGTGCGGCCGGTAGCCTCAGCCCCCTGGAAAATCTCCAGGCCGACAGCCTGCACGTGCTGGATATGAGCCGCTCCCAGGTCATGGATCTGGGGCTGACCCACATTTCCCATTTGAGTTCCATCCGGGTGCTGGAGTTAGCCTACACTCCCATCACCGATGCCGGTCTAGGCTTCATAGCCAGGCTGAAAGATCTGGAATCTCTGGGCTTGACCGCCACTAACATTACATCCGACGGTCTCACCCACCTCACCCCCCTCACCAATCTCAAAGAACTCTGGCTGAACGGCACCAGTGTCGGTGATGAAGGCATAGAAGCCCTTTTGACTTTTCAAAATCTCATGCTTCTTGGTCTGTCCGGCACGGCAGTAACCGACAAAGGTATTCTGGAACTGGGCAAACTCAAGCATTTGCTGAGGCTCTATCTTTTCAATACGGAGGTTTCCGAAGCGGCCATCGAGCAGTTGCGTAAGGTAAATCCGCAGTTGCGCGTGAAGTGGAAGCGCCAGGCACCTTCAAGACCGGAATTCACCCTGGCCGAATGGGTCGACCTGTCCGTCAAAGAAAAGAGCGGCGGGCCAAGCAACGCAGCCGACAAGGCCGTCAAACAACTGGAGCCGCCAAAAACCATCGATAAACCCGGCAAGTACATGAACGAAGTGGAGTTCTGGGACATCATCGATCTGCTCAACTGGGATGAAGAAGGCAATGATGATGCCGTCATCGAACCCCTGGTCAGTTTCCTTTCTATGAAAAAAGAGGAAGAAATCTGCGCCTTTCAAGAAATACTCTGCCGAAAGCTCTACGACATCGACGGTGAGGCCTATGCCCGTGAAATAGGCAAAGACGCCTACCAAGATCAAGACCATCACTTCTCCAGAGATTGGTTTCTGGCGGCCCGGGCCTGCGCGGTGGCAAACGGTCAGGGCTTTTATGAGGAGATTCTGCAAGATCCCAGCCTCATGCCAAAAGACCTGGGTTTTGCCGCACTAACGGCGGTGGCGGGGCGGGCCTTCCGCAAGAAAACAGGCAAACCCCTGAGCTATGTGCCCCGCTTTTCGGAGCAATCCATGAGCAATCTGGACCTCTGGCCCTCCCTTTCCTGAGGGTGGCCATGGCTGACCAAGCGAGCGCCGGGCGAAGCCTCAGGCAGGCCAAAAGCAACAAGCAGGCAAAGGAAATTGCCGACTATCTGTGCAGCCGAGATAAGAAGCTGGCGGAATTAATTGAAGAGGTGGGCGAATACAAATTGCCCGTCAATGCCTTGCAATCTACTTATGAAGCCCTGGCGGAATCAATTATCTACCAGCAGATTACCGGCAAGGCAGCAGCCAGCATCTTCAACAAAGTGGTGGAGCAGCTCGGACAGGGCCGGGCCGGTCAAAAGACCTTCCCGAAAGCCGAGAGCCTTCTCAAAAGAAGCCCGGAGGAGCTAAGAGCCTGCGGGCTTTCCGGCAGCAAACAACTGGCCCTTTTGGACTTAGCGGCACGCACTAAGGAAGGAGCGGTGCCGGACATAGAAGAGATGAACAGCCTCAGTGACGAGGAGCTGATTGAGAAACTTGTCACCATCCGTGGTATCGGCACCTGGACCGTGCAAATGCTGCTTATCTTTCGGCTGGGAAGACCCGATGTCATGCCCCATACCGACTACGGTATTCGCAAGGGCTTCACCCGCACTTTTCCCCGCCACGGCAAGAAAGCCAAAGACGGGCTGGCAACGCCGGCTTCGGTTCTAGCCCGGGCAGAACTCTGGCGACCCTACCGCACCTGCGCCAGCTGGTATCTATGGCGAGCGACCGAACTGTAAGCTAATATAAGCAGTGATGAAAGATACAGGTCTTGCCTCCCCACCCTCGAAGAAACCGCATCACTCCGGAGCCCCTCGCTCCTGGAGCAAGCCCTGGTTGGCCCTGACACTTAGCCTTCTGAGCCTTAACTGCCCAGGGGCGGCCCTGGCCCAGGCCGATGATGACGACGACTACCGCCCGCCCATGCGCCGGGGCAACGCCGACGACCCCGGCGACAGCGACAGTGGAGCCAGTAAGCCCTCCACCAAACTATTCGTGCCGGCCTTCGTCACTTACTGGACCCATGATGCCCTGGGTTATCACCCCTCCATCGCCTTCACTATCGAAAACAACACCGGCAAAAATCTTGTTGGTGCACCGATTCAACTGCAAGCTCATTTTCGTGTACTGGCCGAAGGCATTCTCAACATTTACCGCTGGCAGACCTATTTCGACACCAATGGCGGACAGCAGCTGGTAAATACGGAAGCCCACGGCAAGCGACCTTTCGAATTGCCCATGGATCAAAGCGAATGGCCCATGATTGAATGCAAGATTTTGTGTAAGCTGGCGGACGGCTCCCCCAGCCAGAATTTGCTGGTAGCAAGAGTGCAGCCGGTAGCCATGACCGATGACGACGCCCGCACCCAGCTTAACTTCTTACTGGGGCGCACCCGACTGGCAAAGGCCAGAATGGAAGCCCAGAAGAAAAAAGACCAGTTGCAAGCGGCCGCTGCCCCCAAAGCCAAACCCAAACCGGAGCCGCCGAAACAAACGCCCACAGGGGCCGGCGCCGCCAACACCACCGGCAGTGGCAATAGCAACCTCAGCCAGCCTCACCCCGAACCGGAGAAGCCATTAACAGCGGTGGCGGCCAGCATGGGTAACCCCCTGCCCCTCAAGGGCAGCGAGTTGCAGGCCCTCGATTTACTGGTGAAAGGAGCCGCCACTCAGGCCGGTCTGGGAGATGACTTCTACCACTTTGAAAAGTCTATGGGCATGCCTGTGGAGACCGATCTGCAAGACAAGAACTGGATCTGGGCCCAGTACCGTAAGCAACCGGCCATGCGCCTCTATGCCGGATCAAAGGGACGTACCGGTAAAGCCGATACCATCATTTGCATTCTCAAACAAGATACTTTGAGCGACAGCCAGATTGGTTCAGCCGTGAAGGCGCTTGCCGGCAAGTTCAAAAGCGAAAAAATCAATGCCGCCGAACATTCCGTGCGCTACGTGGATAACAGTTTATCCAGCAGCGGCCGTCTGGAGTTCGTCGTGATCAACGGCCAGAGTTTCCGGGGTCTGAGCTTCAAACTGAACGACACAGACGGAGCCAGAGCCACGGCCGTAGTGGTCAGTCGCCTGCCCGGAGCCCTGGGCGAACAGCTCAAGGAAGAGGCAAGAAAAACCAATATCCTGGGCTTTCTTCTCACCGGTCTGGGCGAGAGCGCGCAGCGTCAGCCCTCCACCGATGGCGATAGGGCTCGCCGTTCCGGCCCTACATACGGCGGCAACGACGATTCCGATCAGTGAGCATTCTGATAAGAAATTAAGTCGCCGCCGCTCCCGAGAAAACGGCGTTTTTCTATAGCTGCCGCCAATAGACGGCAAATTAGAAAATTCAGGACAAAGGTCATTGTGACATTGTCTATATTTTTGTTTATATTTTTGACTGACATTGGTTCTATAATCCCTGTTGAAAACCAGTCGGAATTTACTCCTCGGGGGATTCAAGACCACTTTATGGCTCTCAAAACACCAGTCAAACAAGGCGGCACCACAAGTTCGAAAGCCGGCCAGACGAAGGCAAATCCGGGAACTCAAATGAAGCAAGGGAAAGTCCAGGCGCAGACTACGGCAAGCGGCAAATCTATCTTCGACGCCATCCCCATTTCACTGGTTCTCTACCTGGCTAAACCTTATCTGGCTGGAGAAACAAAGGAAGAAGCCCTGGCCATAGCCCATGCCCTCTACCAGGAAAACAAGTATTCCTCCACCCTCGACATACTCGGGGAAGACGCCTCCCAGGACAGTGACTGCGATGCTTCGGTGCAGCACTACAAAGAGCTGATCAAACTCATAGCCGACAAGCCCCTCGCACTGCCCGAGAGCGAAGCCAGACGCCAGCCGACTGTCTCCTTCAAGCCCTCCATGTTCGCCACCAAAGCCCCGAGCGTGGGTATGGTGCGCAGCGCCGAATTGGACAAAGCCTACAATCGCATCGAAACCCTGGTGGGTTTTGCCGAGGGCCTCGGCGTGAGAGTGACGCTGGAAGCCGAGGACCATCGCTGGACCGATTTTCACCTTGAGACTTATTTCTCACTGATTGAATCGGGCTATAAAAACGTCGGCACCGTCATACAAACCAGGCTCTTCCGCACTCAAAAAGATTTACAGCGCTTCGACGAACGCATGCGCACCCGGGTGGTTATAGGCATCTATAACGAACCAGGCACCATCGCCCATACTGAAAAACCAATAATGAAAGACCTGCTGGTCAAGTACAGCCGCGAACTACTGGCCCGGGGAACCTATGTGGAAGTAGCCACCCACGACACACAATGCCTGGCCAATTTCTTCGCCGCCACAGTCACCGACCGTGTGGAACCCCACCGCTTCGAGACGCAGTATTTGCAAGGTGTGCCGCGTAAGCGTTTCCAGCAAGCCCTGGTCAGTGGTCAACTATTTGCCGGCGAAGAGTATAAGAAAGTGCAGGAAGCCCAGCAATTTCTTGCCAATCTGGCCGAGCAAGGAGTGCTGGTTCGCATGTATCTGCCCTTCGGCGAAGGCAAGGTGGCCGGAGCTTATTGCCGCCGCCGCCTGAAGGAAAATCCGAACATGATTACCTACGGCATCAAGAACCTGCTCAAACTAGATTCCTAGTTTATTTCGGCAAAGTTCCCTCCGGTCTTAAATCAGAAGGTTACACCCACTTCCCGCGCCACCTCATCGGCGTGGTAACTACTGCGCACCAGCGGACCGGAAAAGACTGAGGCAAAACCCAGTTCTTTTCCGAAGGCGGCGTATTCGGCGAAACGGGATGGTTCAACAAAACGAGCCACCGGCAAGTGTTTGGGCGTTGGCTGCATGTACTGGCCGATGGTGACGATATCCACGCCGGACTCTTTCAGATCTTTCAGGACTGAAAGCACTTCCTCATCTTCCTCGCCGAGACCGACCATGAGCCCCGACTTGGTGGTCATGCCGGCGTCTTTGCAGCGCCGCAAAAGGACAAGGGAACGCTCATAATTGCCCTGGGGACGCACCGGCAAATAGAGCCTGGGCACGGTTTCAATGTTGTGATTGAGTACATCGGGACGGGCTCTTATCACTATTTCCAGGTTGTCCCAGTTGCCCATGAAGTCTGGAATCAAGACTTCAATTTTGCACTGGGACTTCTGCCTGACAGCTTCGATGGTGGCGGCCCAGACGGCCGCACCGCCGTCTTTCAATTCGTCGCGATTGACGGAAGTGATAACCGTGTAATTGAGGTTCATGCGGCCGACGGCCTCAGCCACTCGCTCAGGTTCTTCCAGATCAAGCTCGGTGGGCTTGCCGGTAATTACATTGCAAAAGCCGCAACTGCGAGTGCAGACATTACCGAGGATCATAAAAGTGGCCGTAGCCCGCGACCAACATTCGCCCCGGTTCGGACAGGCGGCCGACTCGCACACAGTGTGCAGTTTATGCTCGTCAATGAGATTTTTGACCCGCCAGTAGGGCTCACCCGTGGGCAACTTCACCTTGAGCCAGGGCGGCTTGGGAAGCGGGTTTTGCCCCTCTTCTCGTTCTACTTCGACCACACCATCGCCTTTATTATTCATTCAGCTTTTCGCCCCACAACTGGGTTTTAGACCGCGCCTAACAAGAATTTAGACAGCGCAAAACAAGATCACGGCATCAATATATGACATACTTTCCCTGGTATGACGAACTACGTCAAGTATCCGCTCAAAGCAATACCTATCTCTGTGCAGCAGTCTCTAAAGGTGGTCACAGCCATGCCAAGAAAACCAATCGAGCTTCCCCAGATTGAATACATGTCAATCCTTGATGAGGACGCCGTAGTCGATAAAGCCCTGGAGCCCAAAATTGCCGAAGAAGAGCTCAAGAATATCTACCGCTACATGCTTCTGGCCAGGCGCACCGACGAGCGCATGCTCATGATGCAAAGACAGGGTCGCCTGGGCACCTTCCCCCAATCTTCGGGACACGAAGCGATCTCCATGGGTTCTTGCATTCACCTCAAGAAAAGCGACTGGCATGTTCCGGCTTACCGTGAACTGGCCGGACTCCTTTATCGCGGTTGGAGCATCGACAGCACCTTGCTTTACTGGAACGGCTACGAAGAAGGAGCCAGACCGCCGGAAGGAGTCAACGACTTGCCGGTTTGCGTTCCCATTGCCAGCCAACTTCTGCACGCCGCCGGTATCGGCATGGGCATGAACTTGCGTGGCGAAAAAGGCGTGGTCATGACCTATTTCGGCGACGGCGCTTCCTCCGAAGGCGATACCCACGAAGCCATGAACTTTGCCGCCGTCTATCAAGCACCGGTGGTCTTCATGTGCTTGAACAACCAGTACGCCATCTCGGTACCGCTCTCCAAGCAGATGCGTAACGCCACTCTCGCTCAAAGAGCCATCGCCTACGGCATGCCCGGCATCAGAGTAGACGGCAACGACGTTCTGGCCGTCTATGTGGCCGCCAAAGAAGCCGTGGAAAGAGCCAGAGCCGGCGAGGGACCAACTCTCATCGAAGGTCTCACCTACCGCTTCACCCCCCACACCACTGCCGACGATCCCAAACGCTATCGCTCGGAAGAAGAGTGCAATCTCTGGACCAAACGCGAACCCCTCAACCGCTTCAAAAAGTATTTGCTCAATAAGGGCGTCTACACGGAAGCACAACTGACCGCCCTGGAAGAAGAACTCGACGCCGAAATCAAAGCCGCCATCGCCAGAACGGAAGCGGCAGCGGTTTCGGAAGAGCTTTCCAATCCGCTGGCCATGTTCGACTATCTCTATGCCGACATGCCTCCTTACCTGAATGAGCAGCGGGAAGAATTAAAATCCCACCTGGACAAACAAAAAGCGAAAGCCGGCAAAAGCCCGCAACACGCTTCCGGCACCGCCAGGTAAGCGGCAGACTTTTAGCGACAAGACTTAGAAATTTACTGAGGAGATTCAAGTCAATGGCTCTTATGAATATGGCAAAGTCCATCAACCTCGCCCTTTTCGAAGCGATGGAAAGAGACGAAAAAGTTATCGTCATGGGTGAAGACGTGGGTCCGGATGAAGGCGTTTTCCGCATCACCGAAGGACTCTTTCACAAGTTCGGCGAAAAACGGGTACTGGACACCCCCCTGGCCGAATCAGGCATTGTCGGCACCGCCATCGGTATGGCAATGTACGGTATGAAACCGGTTTGCGAAATCCAATTTTCCGGCTTCGACTATTACAGCTTCCACCAGTTGGAATGCCACGCTTCCCGCTTCAGAAACCGCACCCGCGGCAGACTTTCCGTACCGATGGTGATGCGCGCCCCTTACGGCGGCGGCATCCGCGCCCTCGAGCACCATTCCGAAAGCCGGGAAGCAATCTATGCCCACACCCCCGGTCTGAAAGTAGTGATCCCTTCCGGTCCCCGCAATGCCCGCGCCCTCTTGCACAGCGCCATTCAAGATCCGGATCCGGTGATCTATTACGAACCCAAAGCCATTTATCGCCTCTTCAAAGAAGAAGTGCCTGAAAAGATGGAGACCCTGCCCATCGGTCAATCCAACATTGTCAAAGAAGGCAAAGATCTAACCATAATTTCTTACGGAGCTTCCCTGAGAGCGGCCCTGGAAGCAGTAGAACTGCTGGAAGAAGAAGACGGTGTGAAAGCCGAACTGATAGACCTGCTCACCATTGCCCCCCTGGACGCAACCTTGATTGTAGAATCCATCAAGAAGACCGGACGGGCTGTAATCGTGCACGAAGGTCCGCGCACTTGCGGTCTTGGAGCCGAGGTGGTAGCCCGGGTCAATGAAGCCGCCTTCCTCTATCTGGAAGCACCAATCAGAAGAGTGACCGGCTTCGATACGCCCATCCCTTATTTCTCGAAAGAGCGGTTCTATCTGCCTGACGCTGAAAGAGTGGTAGCGGCCTGCCGCGAAACCCTCTCATTCTAGTCAATCGCTCAAATCTTTCAGGAGTATTTCAATGACAGTCGATTTCAAACTGCCGGACCTAGGCGAAGGAATTCACGAAGCCGAGATCATAGCCGTCAAAGTTAAAGAAGGCGATACGATCAAGGAAGACCAGCCGATTCTGGAAGTGGAAACTGATAAGGCCGTGGTGGAAATTCCCTCACCTTATGGCGGCACCATCGCCAAGGTGCATGTAACCGCCGGGCAATTGGTCACCGTGGGCAGTGTCATGGTCAGCTACAACCTGGGCACGGACAAAGCAGCGGCCCCGGCGCAGGCAAGCGCTCAATCCGCGGCCGCGACGCCGGCCGCAACCGCCTCCACCCAGGCCGCCACATCCTCCAGACCCGCACCGGCCGTAGTGCCGGCCCAACTGGTGGCAGCCGGCAATGGTAAAAATGCCGTCATTGAAAGAGATCGTTCTCGCCCCGTGCCGGCCACACCGGCAACCAGAAGACTGGCTCGGGAACTGGGCATCGATCTTTACACCGTAGCAGGCAGCGGACCGGCAGGAAGGGTCTTGAAAGAAGACATCATGGCTTACGCCGCCGGCACCCTGGAAAGCCGCATGCAAGCTTCCACCGGCCCAGGAAAGACCTCGACGGCGCCGGCGCAACCCTCTATGAAAGACAAATTCGGCGGCACTGAAGTTGCCGGCGGCGGCGGTCCGCTGCGCTCCGGCATGGGCACGGCGGAAGCCGTGGAGTATCCCGATTTCGCTAAATACGGACCGGTGGAAAGACTGCCGCTCAAGTCAATCAGGCGCAAAATCGCCATGAATATGACCCAGGCCTGGACCCATATTCCCCATGTCACCCACTATGATGAAGCCGACGTCACCGCCCTTTCGGCGGCCATTCCCAAATACGAAGCGGAATTCGCTAAGCGCGCCGGCAACCCGAAAGTGAGACCGACACTGACGGTTTTTGCCTTGAAAGCTATCGCCAGCGCCCTGGAAAAATACCCGCAATTCAACTCCAGCCTGGATGAAAATACCGGTGAAATCGTGGTCAAACACTATTTCAACATCGGAGTAGCGGTGGCTACCGAGCGCGGACTGATCGTGCCGGTCATCAAAGATGTAGACAAGAAGAGCTTCTTTGATATTGCCGTAGAACTGCAGGAGATAGCCGAAAAAACCAGAACCGGCAAAATCGAGCTGGAGAGGCTCTCAGGCGGCACTTTCACCCTGACGAATATCGGTGCCATCGGCGGCACCAGTATGTCACCTATGATCAACTTCCCGGAAGCAGCCATTCTCGGCATGGCCAGAGCCTCTCAGAAACCAATCGTGAAGGACGGGCAAATTGCCGTGGGCACCATCTTGCCCCTGGCTCTTTCCTTCGATCACAGACTGGCTGACGGAGCGGAAGCAGCCTACTTTGTCAGACACGTGGTGGAGAGACTGGAAGATCCCATCAGGTTTCTGCTCGGCTAAAGAGCGCCCAAGAACGCATCACCATTTAAATTGAGGAGTCGACCATGGTTGTTGGAGAAATGGTTCAGGAAGTGGACGTAGCCGTCATAGGCGGCGGTCCCGGCGGCTACACGGCGGCCCTGAGAGCAGCCGAGTTGGGGCTGCGCACCATCCTCGTTGATGCCCAGCCTAAACCAGGCGGTGTCTGCCTGCACATGGGCTGCATACCCTCCAAGTCACTGCTCCACGCCGCAGAAGTTCTTGATTCAGCCAAACAAGCCGGCAAAATTGGTATCACCTTCGGCGAACCCAAAATTGATATCAAAACCCTGAGAGACTGGAAACAGAGCGTTCTCGACAAGCTGGCCGGCGGCATCGTCGGCATGTGCAAAAGTGCCGGAGTGGAAATCCTGAACGGCAAAGCCATCTTTCAAGATTCCCGCTCGGTAAGAGTGGACTGCCCCGGCGAAAGCGCCGTGCGCATCAAGTTCAAGCATTGCATCCTGGCCACCGGTTCGCGCCCCACTCAACTGCCCAAACTCTTTGCCAATCCCGAGGACATGAACTCGGAGCGGGTCATGGATTCCACCTCCGCCCTGGCTCTCAAAGACATTCCCAAAAAACTGGTGGTGATAGGCGGCGGCTACATCGGTCTGGAACTGGGCACGGTCTATGCGTCCCTCGGCTCCGAAGTGACGGTAATAGAAATGACCGACGGACTTCTACCGGGCGCCGACCGGGATCTGGTCAAACCTCTGGCCGCCAAGCTGACTGAACTCTTCAAAGGCATCCACCTGAGCACCAAAGTGACAGGCATCAAAGTCACGGACAAAGGCGTGGAAATTTCCGTGGAAGGCAAAGACCTGCCCGAAAAAATCAGCGCCGATAAAGTGCTCATCTCGGTTGGTCGTCGGCCCAATTCCGACGGCATCGGTCTTGAAAACACGGAAGTGGAAGTGGACCAGTTCGGCTTCGTGCCCTCCGATGAAAGCTGCCGCACCAGAGACAAACGTATCCTCTCCATCGGCGACATCTCCGGCCAGCCCATGCTGGCCCACCGCGCCATAAGACAGGGCTACGTGGCCGCCGAAGTGCTGGCCGGCAAACCCTCCCGCTTCGACAACCGGGTCATACCGGCCGTGGTCTTCACGGAACCGGAAGTAGCCTGGTGCGGTCTCACCGAAGGGGAAGCGAAAGCCAAAGGACTGGAGTTTCAAGTAGCTCGCTTCCCCTGGTCGGCTTCCGGCAGAGCCATGACCCTGGGCGGCGCCGCCGGCTCCACCAAGATTCTCTTCGCCACGGACAGCCAGGAAATTCTGGGGGTAGGCATCGTAGGACCCCGGGCCGGGATCTCATTTCCGAGGCCTGCCTGGCCATCGAAATGGGTGCCGTGCTGGAAGACCTGATTGTTACAATTCACCCTCACCCCACCCTCTCAGAAACCCTGAACGAGGCGAGCCTGTCAGCCATGGCCAGGTTGGACCGGGCCCGGGCTAAAGAAATAGAGAAACAAATTACATCTACCCAGGGTTAAATTGCTTAGGGCGATTTTTTTGCGGGCATAGCCTAAATGGTGGTATCGCCGCTGCGCTAGAAGCAATGGCCTTTCAGGTTTGCTTTGAGACTGCACGAGACTTCCGGCTGTAAATTCAGAAACGCTCAGTCCGACTGATATTTTGTTTCCGGAATCTCTATCAAAAGTACTCAAACGGGCCCATGAAGGATGCCATGGAGGCTACCATTATGGAGACTACTTTCCCGTTGAGAGGTAACGATGCCAGAGGACAGTTCTCAAGCAAATCAAGCGGGGGGCTTCGGCTCTGCCGCCAATTTGATGATCGAAGCCCTGGAGAAAGCCAGCCTGGAGCTGGAAAATACAGTCAACCAGTGCTTAAATCAGCTCTCAACCTTTGCCGAAGGGCTTGACCAGAGCCTGGCCCTGCAGCTTGACAAAGTAGTCAAGCAGAGCAGCCACCTGGTGGACAGCCATGGCAACGTCCTGGAAGCCAAAAGGGATGAAACCATAGACGGCATGGCCGAGCTTGAAGCGCGGGAAATGGAGAAGTTACTTTCCACTTCCTCGGATATGCGCAAGCAACTGGCGGCAAAAGTGCAAGCAGCCATGAAAGACCTGGCTGAAATCATGGATGCCCAGCTGAAAGAATTGATGGATCTGGTAGAGGCGCCTACTTCGGAGCTCCTGGAATTGAGCAAAAACAAAGCTCAAACCGTGGAAGCGGAAGGCCGGGATGCTGTGAAAGCAATCAAAGGTCACAGCCAGACTTATGAAGACAGTATGTCGGACAAAGCTGCCGTGGTCGACGAAGAAGCGGCCATGGTCATCGAAAACTCCAAAGAAGAGGTGGACAAGCACCTGACCGTCTACTCCGACCAGTTCGACGAAAAGATAAGCGCCGTGCAAAACCAGCTTTCCGAAATTGTGGAAAAGGCGATCACGGACTTGCACCAGCTTTCCAACCGTGGCAAGGAAACCATTTCTGAAGCCAAGGAAACCAATTTACAGGTTCTCTCCGAACAAATCGAACACTGGCAAGACCAGCTCGTGGCCCTGCGCGACCGCTTCCAGCAGTCCAGCCTCGAGCAACAGAGCAAACATCTCAAGTCTTACAACGAAGAAATTGAGCGCACTCTCGTCTCGTCGCAAGAAGAAATTTCTCGCATCGCCCAGTCGGCAAGAAAGCGCATGACCGTCAATCAAAAGCTATTTATCAATACCTTGAGAAGAGCGGAAAGACAGATTACCGACGACATAGAGCGCTTGCTCACCAAGTTCGAAGCAGCGATCGCGCAAGAGTCTCGTGTGCACTTGATGGTCTCGGGGGGCAAGCTCTCGGCCGGACCGGAAGTGCTGGAGAAGCTGAGTAGCCGCCTCAAGGCCCACGGCGCCGAGCTGGTGAAAACCTTCAAGACCCAGGTGGAGCAAACGGAACAAGATTTCGCCCGCTCCTCCCAGGGCAGTAACGAACGCATCGAAAGCATTCGCCAGTCTTCCGTGGACGCCCTGGAAAAACAAGTGCGCATGATGCGCACCGACCTCGAGCGTATCACCAGAAATTTCCACACCGAGCTTTCAGACCTGAGCCTGAAACTGCCGGTCATAGAAGAATCGGGACGAGCCGCCGCTCTTGCCGTAATGACTTACAAGAGCGCCATGCTCTCCCTGGAAAACGACTGATTGCCACAACTGAAACGGGAATAAGAAGATGACCTTCGCAGGAAAGAAACTACAAGACATATACGATTCGGGCTCAGCTCAAATGAGCGAGCTGGAAGAAAATTCCATCAGCAAGCTGGCTTCTAAATCAAGCGAGCACGTCAGTGAAAGGCTGGAGAGCGAGCAGCAGTCAAAAATGGAAGTAGCGGCCAAAGCCGCCGCCGTGGAAGAAGAGATCAAGCGTCAGGCCAGGGAAACGGCCGAGCGCATGAAGAATGCCATGGAATCCGAGAAGGAAAGCACGGCCAACCATTTAAGAGCAATGCTGGAGCGCCTCACAGTCTTCACCGGCGAACTCAAACTGGCCATCGCTGAACTCAAGAACAGCTACCAGACCGGCTTAGACGACAACTATCAAAATGCCTCCGACTATTATTCCGGCACCGTCGAAGTTGCCGCCCAGGATATAGAAAATCAGCATTACGACAGCGGGCAGCGCCTGCGCTCCCAGAGTTCCTTCTTCGCCAATTCCCTGCAGCAAAAATTAGACCACAGTCTCTGGGAATCACGCGGCAGTGAAAAGCAATCGAACAGCCAGCTTTTCCGCAACTACATGCAAAAGGCCAACGGCATCGAAAGCCATTTCGCCACCCTCATGCAAAAATTGCAAGACCGGTTTCAGGAAGGTTTCAACCAGCTGGAAGGTTTTGCCGGAGAGACGGAAGCCGGTCTCAGCGATTCAACGGAAGACTTCAATCAGAAGATAGACTCGGTTCTCACCGACATTGAAAAGGACATCAATGAAATCTTTGCCTCCGCCCGCGATGCCAACCGAGAAACCCTCAAGGACAAGTTCGAAGGCACCAGAGAACAAGTAGAGGACCTGAGCAAAGACACAGCCAAACAGCTCAAGGCGGAAGTGGGCGAGCTGACCTCCAAGCTCTCCCAGAGCTCTTTACAGAGCAACCATTCCCTGCGCAAGAAATGCGATGAAATAAAAGAGAAAATCCAATCCGACATGCAATCTTTTGTCGGACGGATGACGGAAAATGTCACGGAATCGGAGACCACCAGGCAACAATTGGCGGAAGCCAAAGCGAGAGTTATCGGAGAAATCAGAGCGGATCTAGTCGAGATCAGAGACCGCTTCGAAGAGAACCTCAGGCGCATGATGCAAAATGCCACCACCGATTTGCAGAAAATGCAAGACGATGTAATCTCCGACATGAACACCGCCTTTTCCAGATCTATGCTCAAAATCGGCAGCGACAGCCAGAGTGCCCGAGAAGAAATTGAAGAGGCAACTGAGAAATTGCTCTCTCTCATAGAAAAGAATCGCAGCCAGGCCCTTTCGGAAATATCCCGGGCCGCCGGCCAATAGCCGACCATCTCCCCAAATTCCCCCGCACATTCAGCCCCCACCGCTCACTCCTCACGAAGAACAGAACCATGAACTCAATGCTTCGCCAACATCATCTGAGAATGCCGGATATCAAACCCTTCCTGCGTTCTTTTGAAAGACACCAACCAATTTCCCAGGATGATTGGGCCGCCAGGGAGAGCAAGCTCTTCACGCCCGGCTGTCTGATTTTCTGCCTGGAGCCGGTGGCGGCACCCTCCGGTCTCTCCTCCTTCTCCAAGAAAGGCGGCGAAGACACCGGCGAAACTTACAGAGTCAAGGATCTCTGCCTGGTGGTCAGCACCGATGACGGCCAGCCCATGGTCGTGAACATCACCGCTTCCGCTTTTGAGTTCCGTACCCTCGACTCGTTGATGGTTGAGAAAGCACGCAAATCCATTCTGGACGGACGTGATTTCAATTACGTTTCAGCCAGACCCACGGTCAAGTTGGACCGGAATCAGGAAAAGGCGCTCTACGAGCTGGCCTCTAAATACGCGCAGGGCGGCTCAAGACGCAGTTTGACAGTAGATGGTTCGCCTCTGGCGGAACCGGTCTTTGCATTACTGGCTCAACTGGGCGCTAATCTGGCCACAATCAATCCACAGTCGGCCAAGACCGTCATCGATATCGGCTCCATCTGCCACATGATTATCACTCCGGAAGGTCGGCAGGAAGACAAAACCAAATCTCTGCTGCGCACCAGCTTCAATTCCATCAAGGCCGCCGATCTGGAGCAACTGGCCAATCCTAACAAGAGTGGCGCCACCGCCGCGGCCGAAGGTCTCTACAATGTAGACCCTGCCGCAGTCTTCTTCGGAGAAGGCGCCGACCTCGGGGCCCTGGCCAGTAGTGCCCCGCCGGCCCCTGTCTTCCAATTCGAGTCAGACAGCGCCGTATCGGCTGAGCCGGTAGCGGCACCGGTGGAACCGGTGCGACAAGCGCCGCCGCCGCCGCCCCTGCCCATGCAGCCGCCGGCCCCCTTCGCACCGGAGCCGCAAGCAGTCCAACCGGAGCCCATGCCGCCTTCCCCCAGCCTGGAGGCCATGCCCGTGGCCCCCACCGCCTCTTTCGGCAATCTCACCGCCTTGCCTCCGGCTCCGCCGGCACCACCCAAGGCTGAAAAAATGGTGGCTCCCGAGTGGTTCAAACTATCCCACGATCTGGTGCCTGTCAGTGCCTTGGGTACGGCGAGCACCGCCTCCAGTGCCAGTCTGACTGCCGCCTCCACACTGAAAGAAGCCCTGGCTGCTCCCTTCGAGCCTGAACCGAAAGTGGATTTCGCCTCGCAATTCCTCAGTGACTACCAGGCCGGTCACGCCGGTTCCTCCGCCATAGAATACGCCGAAGAGCAGATTCAGAAGGAACGGGCCCTGCAAGAGCAGGAAGAGAAGATTAAGCAGCAAAAGTTGAAAGAGTACTTCGGCGAGGAGCACTACAATACCTATATAAGCGAAAGCAAAGGCCCGAGTGCGCCGCCAAGCCCTGCCAGTCTCGACGCCTGGGACCTCAAGGCTGATGAATACATCACTAAACCAATGAGCGATCCCTCCGATATAGCCACCTTCGACTCCGAGATTTTCAACGAAGCAGCCAGAAGCACCCTTGAGATTAATCCCGAGGCCAAACCGGAGCTGATTAAGGCGCTGGATGCAAAAGTCGACTTGCCGCCGCCGGCACCGGACAGTTGGATCTCCTATGCCGATCAGACTGTCAATCAGGCTATTTCCGCCAAGCCTGGTCTGCAGGCAGGCAGCCAGCCGCAAGAAAGTGCCCTGCCGCAAGGCGACATAGAGACAGTCGCCCCCGGGTCATTGGGGGCCTACCTGTCGGCCGGCGATATTTCCGCCCACGATGAAGTAGCCAATCCCAAATCGTCCATCCTGGATATGTTGGGCGGTTTGGAACCGGCACCGGAACCGGCACCAACAGAACCCGCGCCCCCGGCAGAAAAACCGACCCGATCGAGAATCCTGGATATGCTGGGCGGCAGCGAACCGGAAGAAACGCAACCGGAAACAGCACCGACAGCTGCCATTGAGGAGCCTGCCCCAGTAGCGGCTGAGCCATTGGCTGAAACCGTAGCCGCAGCAGCCGCCGAGCCGGTTCTGCATCCGGCCTGGACTTCACTGGATCCAAGCACAGCCTCCAGTCAAGATCTTAGCCCGGCGGTGTCGGAAGCAGCGGAACCCGTTGCCCAAGAAGCGCCGGCAGCGGAAGAAGTACTGCCGCCTCAGCCCACAACCACCGAGTCCAGCGCTTCCAGAAGTGAAATTCCCTCTCACCGTGTCAGACCGCGGGACTATTCCAGCCCGCTCAAGGCCCGCCCCCTGGTAGAACCGCGCCGCACGCCTCAAAACAGCCCGCAGGTCCCCGGACCGCACTTTGCTGAAGTGGCGGAATTTGCCTCGGCGCAAGTGCCGGACCAGGCTGCTCACAGTGCGCCGTTAACGCAGCCTGAACCCCCAGCAGCTTCCGAACCGGCGCCGCCAGTGCTGGAAACAGCCGGTCAGTCGGTGATCGTCACTGAAGAAGATATTTTGCAAGCCCAAAAAGAGATGGAATTGCAAGACGAGGCGGTCTTCGCCTTCGCGCCGGATGAAGCGTTAGTGACAGAGATGGCAGCCGTCGAAACAGCCCCGGAAGCGGTTTCAGTGCCGGAACCAACACCTGCCCCCGAGCCTGCTCCTGAACCGGCCCCTGCTCCTGCACCTGAACCTGAACCGGTGGCAGAACCCGAACCGGCTCCTGCTCCTGCTCCTGAACCTGTGGCAGAACCTGAACCGGCCCCTGCTCCTGCTCCTGAACCTGTGGCTGAACCTGAACCGGCCCCGGCTCCTGCTCCTGAACCTGAACCTGTGGCTGAACCTGAACCGGCCCCGGCTCCTGCTCCCATGCCGGCTCCTGCTCCTGCTCCTGAACCAGTGGCAGAACCTGAACCGGCCCCGGCTCCTGCACCCATGCCGGCTCCTGCTCCCGAACCTTTGGCAGAACCCGAACCGGTTGTAGAACCTGAACCTGCTCCGGCACCGGCTCCGGCTCCTGCTCCGGCTCCTGCTCCGGCTCCTGCGCCTGAACCGGCCCCCAGCCAGGTCGGACCACCCATAACGGCTCCGGCCGGGCTCAAACCTGCTCAAGACACCCGTCTCATGATGAATGAGATGACCACCTTGATGAACAAGCTTGAGCAGCAAGTGGGAAAAGCCGCTAACAAGCTTTCAAGCCGGGCGGAAGAATTGAAGACTCGCCTCAACAAGCAAGTCGACTCCCTCTTGAGAGAAGCCCATGACCTTGAGAAACAGGCTGAAAACAACCTTTCCACCCTGCTCAATGAACTGAGCGGCAAACTCGACAATCTGTCTCACGAAGTGAGAGCAGGTATTCTGCGTGAAGCCCAGGCCTCACAGCTCTTGCTGGACACATCCAATAAAGACGGCGTCGAATATCTGGAATCGGAAAAGCGCTACCTGTCCGGTCAAATTGTTCGCACCTGCAATGAGTTCCGCGAAGAACTGACGGAAATCAGCACGGGAATGGCCAATAAACTGGAAGGACTAATTTCCGCCCGCAATAAAGAGCTGACTTCCCTGAGACAATCAGTCCTGGAAGAACTGGCGGAAGGTTTCGAACAGTACACGGCTACGGTGGAGCAGCGTTTCGCTCGCTTCCGGGAGCGCATGGACGAAGAAACCGTCTCGGTCACCAAGTCGCTGGAGCGCAACATGCGTTCCATGATTGAAGAAATTGACAGCTCGCTGGAAAGAGCCTGCGAGAAACTCAATTCCACCAGGCATGAACTGGAACGGTCTATTTCTCATACTGTAGCCGTGGCCGAAACCACGATTGCCAGAAGAACCAAAGGGCTCTTACTGGAGCAGATCCTGCCCAAACTCACTGAGCAAAAGACCATTCTTCGGACCATGGTCGCCGACATGAGCAAGCAGATCAATGAAGAGACGACCCAGGGGCTGAGCAAAGAAGCGAAAAGGCTCGATGAAAGCGTCAACCGAGCCGCCCAGGAGCTCAAGAAAGTAGTGGAAGATTGCTTCCAGGACTTCGAAAGCGCTGGTTCCGGTCTGAGAGTGGGACTCGATGAGACCTTCAAGCGCATCTCCTATGATCTCAGCCAGCGCACCCAGGAAGTACATAACTACGTCAGAGAAACCGAGAAGCGTATTGCCGAGAGCGAGCAAATGCTGCGCAACATTGCCGACGCCACATCGGTAGAGGCGGAGCCGGAACTGCTGGAAGAACGGGCCAATGCTCTGAAGACCTTACAGACCCTCAGACAGGAAGCCAATCGCAAAATGGCAGGGGCTATTGAAGACAGCATCTCCGCACTGGAGGAGAAAAGCGAGAGCCTCTTTAGCGAACTGACCAACAAGCGAGTGGAATCGACTTCCAGTGTGCGTGATGCAGCAGAGTCGAATCTGGAAAGACTGCGCAAGGCTATGCAGGATGCCACAGAGGCCATCCAGACCGCCCGCGAAAAACATATGGAGTAAGGGACTAAAGCCCCATGCTTGCGCGTTTTCTACCAGGCTGATAAAAATCTTGGCAGGAGGTTAGAGGCCAGCTTTTCAGGGGAATACTTTTACAAGGCGATACTGAGAATCGCCTTGTGCCTTCTTCCAAGCATCCTTGAGGGAAAGGTCCTGTATAGCCTGCCTGACCACGAAGTACCGCCGCCTCTTGCGAACTTTGCCGCGAGCCAGCCCGGCGTCGAATATAATGCTAGCGCCAATGAGATTTACCTCTACCACGGCACTAACTGCTATCGCCGCTGGGAGATTAACCGCAGCGGCTTTGTAGAGCCTGGACGCAGCAACTATAGTTTCTACAGCACCAGGCAACAAGATGCCTATGCCTATGCGCGCATGGCATGCATGCGAGACGTCAGTCCCACCAGCTTTAACTCGCTATCTTGCGAGCCTGTGGTTTTAAGACTCAAGTTCAATGAACGCACCTGGCTGCAGGTTGATTTTATTAACAACGAGCCTGACTCCAACGGCATGGTCATGGCCGTGCTCGGACCTATCCATATAAGCAATGTGGTGGAAGTGCTGCACTGCAACCATGCCACCAAAAGACTTAACCAGGGTCTCTCCATTCGGACCTTTGAGGGCGGCGACTTTGCCGAATCTATCCAGAGACTTAGAGAAAATCTTCAGAAAAAGCGCCTAGATATGTGGGTATTACGAAAACTGGGATTTGTGGCTGACAAAGTCGGTGTTACACTGAAGGGTGGAGAGGTTCCAACCCTCACCCACAACGACCAGCTCAGAAAGCTCAGGCAGAGAGTGCCGGAGTCCGACGCCTGAAGAAGAGGTGCCTGAGGTGGACAGAGGTTTACCTAGATGCGCCCCATAAGTATTCAATGCAAGTTCAAAGCCGACACCTTATCGGTTTTAGCCCTGGCGTCCTTTTGTATGCTGCCGTGGGCATCGGTGCAGGCGCAAAACTTCGAATCGGTATTTGATCCGGGCGCCGGCAATCAAGGTTACACCCAGCCGGGCGGCTACAGCCAACCGGCTGGTTACGGCTATGACGTGCCGCCGGGCGGAGACTTCGGTCAGACCTATCCGCCGCCCACCCAGACAAGCGGGCAGCAGCCGCGCGGCTCCCTGACACCGCCGCAATTCGGCAACAATCAAAGAAGCAATCCAAACGACGACAACAACCTTACACCATTCGGAGAATGGCTCTGGGGTCTTGGCTCATCCAAACAGGGCATGCGCATAGAATTTCCCAAAGACTTGAACGTACAGCCAAACTATAACGGTCAACAAAATGGGCGCCAGCAGCAGACAAGAAATACCATGCCCATGCCTACCGACCAGCAGCTCAGACAGCAGCAGCAACAGTTTCAAGACAACCCTATGGGGCAGCAATCCAGTGGGGGTAGCGGCAACTACGCGGGCGGCGTCAACTACGCAGGTGGTGGCGGCGGCGGCGGTACCAATGGCACCGGCAACAATTCCATATTCAACTACTTCGGACAACAAAACAACGGTCAGAACGGCATCTTGAACAATGCCGTCTCTCAGTTCGGACGCGGTCTGATGGGAGCAGGCAGAAGCATGGGTGGAAGCCAGATGCCGCAGCAACAGCGGGGGAACTTCAATAATGCCGGTACCGGCAACCCCAGTTTCCAGAATCAAGATCAAATGAACCCCAATCAGAATGCCAACACCTCGGTGCAGTCGCAAATGGCCTCCATCGACAGCCGCGTGCAAAGCCAGCTCAACAAGACCAAAGACATGGCCAGCGCGGCCCAGGCTGCAATGGACAGAGCCTTGAACTCCACAGACTCCAATGTGCGACTGGCTGCCGCCAGTGAAGCCCGTTCCTACGCATCAAGCGCCCAGGCCGCTGCAGATAGCGCCAGATCCCTGGCCGCGTCCTCCCAGTCAGACCGCGCTATGTCCCTTGCCGATCAAGCCCAGGCCGTGGCCAGCCAGGCAAGAAGCTACGCACAGCAAGCCACTTCCCGTGCCCAGTCCACCTGGTAAGACGGTAGCCTGAAGGCACTGATTCTTGAGAACTATATAATTCGCCCGGCCGGCCCTCTAAGCATTGCCGAAACTAGCACAACAGGATATCCTTTGTGCATTCTTTAATGTGGGCAATGAGCCCGATTTTGCATCTTCAAGGAGGAGCACCATATGGTAGCGACCAGTGCAACGGCCACAAAATGCCAGTTGTTAATCGGTGGAAAGTGGGTCAACTCTGATGCCACGGAACACCAGGAAGTCTACAATCCCTCCACCGGTGAAGTGATTGCCCTCACCCCTATGGGCGGCAGAAAAGATCTGGACCGCGCTGTAGAAGCCGCTCACAAAGCCTTTCTTGACTGGAAGGAAGTACCGGTGGTAGAGCGCGCCCGGGTAATGTTCAAATTCAAAGCCTTGCTGGAAGCCAACTACGAAGAAATTGCCCGCTGCGTCACCCGCGAACACGGTAAGACATTGCCGGAAGCCCGTGCCTCTGTTCAACGCGGCATCGAAGTTGTGGAATTCGCCTGTGGCATTCCCAGCCTGATGATGGGCGAGAGCATGGAAAACATCGCCAGAAACGTAGATTGCGAAACGATCAGACACCCGCTGGGAGTCTGCGCCGGCATAGCCCCATTCAACTTCCCGGCCATGGTGCCGCTCTGGATGTATCCCATCGCCATCACCTGCGGCAACAGTTTTGTTTTGAAACCCTCCGAGAAAGTGCCGCTTTCCAGCATGATGATAGGCGATTTGCTTTCTCAAGCAGGTCTACCTGACGGAGTCTTCAACATCGTGCACGGCGGTAAAGACTGTGTCGATGCCATCATCGAACACCCGATGATCAAAGCCATCTCCTTTGTGGGCTCCACCACCATCGCCAAATACATCTACCAGAACGGCACCGCCCATGGTAAGCGCGTGCAGGCTGCAGGCGGCGCCAAGAACCACATCATCATCATGCCCGATGCCGATATCGAGCAGACCGTGCAAGCCCTGCAAGCCTCAGCTTTCGGCTGCGCCGGAGAACGCTGCATGGCCGGCAGCCTGGCTATTCCTGTCGGCGAAGCGGCCGAAGAACTGATACCGCAACTGGTGGCATCGAGCGGCAAGATGTCGGTGGGACCCACCGACGGCGACAGCAATCCGGACATGGGTCCTCTCGTAAGCAGAGAGCACCTCAATAAAGTAAAGAGCCTCATTGAGAAAGGGGCGAAAGAAGGAGCAGCCATTGCCCTGGACGGTAGAGAAATTGCCGCCGCCAAAGCCGATAAAGGCTTCTTCCTGGGCCCGACTATTTTCGACCACGCCAAACCCGAAATGACCATCGTCAAAGAAGAGATCTTCGGACCGGTACTATCGGTGGTGCGAGCCAGGACTCTCGAAGACGCCATCGAAGTAGGTAAAAAGTGCCCTTACGGAAATGGTGCCGTCATCTATACAAATTCGGGTCGCTCCGCCAGAGAGTTCAAGCGCCACTTCAATGCCGGCATGATCGGCGTCAACGTGGGCGTACCGGCACCCATGGCCTGGTTCCCCTTCACGGGTTGGAACAATTCCTTCTTCGGCGATCTGCACATTCAAGGCTCGGAAGGAATTCAATTCTACACCCAGCAAAAAATGACCATGACCCGCTGGTTCGAACCTAAGAATGCCTCCTTCCAGGATCCAATCTGGAAACCGAAGAACTGAGGACGGAAGTATTCCAGCAAGTTTGCGATTGGGGGAACCGAGAAGTTCCCCCAATTTGCTAACCGGGTTCTCACCGAGCCGGGGCATTAACCAGGACAAGCATCCAGTTACGTCCCACTCTGATTCGGGAATAGAAAACCAGAAGCTATCGAGGATTTCCCAGTGTTAGTGGACTTCGAATGCCCTAAATGTAAGGGACATATCTGCGAAATTTGGGCGCTGAACGGCTCGAACCTGGGCATCAAACTGATGTACTGGCATATGTTCCTCAACCCCGGTCTGGCCGTAAACGAATTACTACTGGGGCAACGCTTTCCCAGTCGGCTCTATGTGTGCAAGGCCTGCGAACTGCCGCTGGCCGACAGAACCTTTGTTCATTGCCCAGAATGCGACAGCTTTCTTGACGGTCGACTCTGGAGTTACGGCAATGCCTTCGGTCACTGGCTGGGATTATTCTGCCCCACCTGTGGCGGCGAGATACCTTGCTTGAGAAATCTCACGACTGCCGCCATTCTTGCCGTCAGTGCGCCGATTTTGTGGCTTCCGCAGAAATTATGCAAAGACAGATTGCTACCATCGCAAAAACTGCGTATTGCCAGGGCCCAGGACAAGTATCTAACCACACCTGATATTAAGCAGCGAAAGCCCGTCAATTACTGGCGTATGGGTTTGCTATGGGGTCTGTCCATGGATGTGATCTTCTCCTTCTTCCTGGGTGCCAGAAGCATCAACTGGATACACGGCGGCTGGACCGAGCTTTTTGTTATTTATGGCTTTCTGCTGCTCAAAGGATTATTGATCTGGCTTCCGGCCGGAGCAGTCTTTGCCGTTACCTGCAAGCTCATGATGGACAGAAAAGGCGATGTAAATCTGCACCTTACTTATGATGCCGACGGACAGGTGGTGCCCTTGAAGTGCGACATCGACGACGAAGCACAGGACGGCAAGGTATAGAGGCGACAACCGCATTCAAACAAGAAACTCGCCGGCTTGCCGACGAGTTTCTCGTTTAAGTTTTTCTTTCAGCTCAATTGACGGCGCTGGGCTCCGGTACTGCCACCATATCAGGTGCTTCGACCTTGGAGACGGCAGCGGTGAGTTCTTCCACCGGTTCCACTACTCTGCCACCGGCCGCTTCTTTAATACGGGAAGCAGCCATGGCTGTAGGATTGGGTCTGACTACATCTTTAGCCAGGCCGACTTTCTCGAGCAACCAGATGGTGCACCAGGTGATGTCGAATTCCCACCACATCATGCCGTGTCTGGCCGACTTGGGAAAGGCATGGTGGTTGTTGTGCCAGCCTTCGCCGCAGGCAAGAGCAGCCACCCACCAGACGTTGCGGCTGTCGTCACGAGAAACGAAGTTGCGGTAGCCGTGTTCTTTCAAATGGCAGAAGGTGTTGACGAACTGGGGGCTCCAGAAGACGATGAAGCCGGCCAGGAAGTTGGCGGTGAAAGCAACCGGACCAAAAAACGCCAGGATAGCCAGACGCCAGACAATGTTGGCGGCCAAACATAGATATGCTTGCCGAGCAGAGTGGCTGGTACCGAGAGCACACAGGACAGGGTCGGTCATAAGATCGGGAGTCTGCCTGGCAACTTCGGCAGCATCCTGCTTCTCTTCCATGTGCATCATCCACTCATAAAGAGCGTGTTTGAAACCATCACGAGGAGAGTGTGGATCGCCTGGAAGGTCTGATTTCTGGTGGTGCAGTCTGTGTGTGGCTACCCAGGAAATCGGCGCGCCCATCAAGGACAAATAGCCACCGGAGACAAAGAAGTACATTACCCATTTGGGAACTTTCAGGCCTTTATGCGTCAAAAGTCTGTGATAACCGAGCGTTATGCCTAAACCGGCATAAAGGTATGAGAGCACGAACCAAACGGTGAAAGTACCAAGCGCCGACGGCTGTGTCCAAGCTGAAAAATCCAAAATCAAGCCCCCATGTTTTCTTGCGGATACAACCGCGGTTCAATTATCGCCATCGCCAAATGAGATGCGACTCATAATCAAACAGAAAGGCTAACTGCGTTAAAGAAAGCCAGACTCTGCGGATAATCTCATTTATATCATGGACCGGGTTGTCACGCCTTCCTACCTGAGACTGATTTACCCTCCGACACACAAGAGCTTGGCGGCGAAACCAGGCACTGACGGCTGAAAAGCGGTTGATAAGCGTATTCTCCCTTGTCAACTAATTTAAGTTTCAAGAAACTCTTTGCCTGCAAGCCGGTATCTGAAAATTATGTTCGAATCGAGCCCGCACCACATATGGTGCCACAGCCACTGCTTGCGGCCTGCCAGCCGCAAGTAGTGACAACATTAGATACAGTTAGTGCCTCGATGTCCGTATAGAGGGGGAATTCTCCCACCACAGGTTAAAACGAATACCTTGTAGGTGCCCGGCAAAACACCTAAAGTCAGGTCACCGGACGGCTCACTTGATAACCCTCAAGATAGAGCAACCTCTGGCTGGCGCTGGAAATTTTGTGGAGTCACATTATGAAATTTGTAATCACCGGTGGACCGTCCGTAGGCAAAACAACAATCGTCACCGGGCTGCAAAACCTGGGTTACAGAGTTGTACACGAAATTGCCACTCAGCTAATAAGGGAAGGCAAGTATCTACCCTGGGTAGATCGCCAGAAATTCCAGCAAGAAGTGCTGAGAAGGCAGCAGTCGGCAGAAGCAGCCATCCTTGACTTCGATAAGCCGGTCATCTTAGACCGAGGGCTTTTTGACGGAGAGGCCTACTACATATATGACAAGCTCAATATTCCCTCCGCCTTCAGCAATCTCGATGCCGGACAATACGCAGCGGCCTTCCTTATTGAACCCCTGCCCTTCTTTGAAGAGACCGATGTGCGCAAAGAAAACCTGGCCTTCACCAAAGAAATAAGCGTCATTCTGGAACATTGCTATGCAAGCCGCAGAGTTAAGGTGGTGCGAGTACCGGCTATGCCCCCCACCGAGCGCATTCAGTTTGTGATGGGTAAAATCGAAGAAATCAAAAAGGAGCAGGTGTTTTCAGTAGAACAGGCCGTACATAAAGCCTCCCTCTACTTCAATCCTGCCATGCCCGGCCTGGTCACCACTGCCTACTGAGGAAAGCTTATGCTCTTTAGTGCGCCTTAGAGATGCTAACCTATTAGCATTTCCTAAGGAGGCGATAATGCGAGCATCTGAAGCCACCAATTATTACTTCAAAAAAGCAGCCAAAGCCCTGAGACTGGGAGCCGGTCTGGAGACCGTTCTCATGAATCCCAGGCGGGAAGTGAAAGTAGAATGCGTCATCGAACTGGATAACGGTGAGCTTGGCACTTTTACCGGCTTCAGAGTGCAGCACGACAACAGTCGGGGACCTTTCAAGGGCGGCCTGCGTTATCACCCGGAAGTAGATCCCGATGAGGTAAACAGCCTGGCCTCGCTCATGACCTGGAAGACGGCAGTGGCCAATATTCCCTACGGTGGAGCGAAAGGCGGCATCAACTGCGACCCTTCCAAACTCTCCCATTCGGAACTGCAGAAAGTTACCCGCGCCTTCATCGACGAAATCCATGACATCATCGGTCCTGGTCTGGATATTCCCGCCCCCGACATGGGCACCAATTCCCAGACTATGGCTTGGATAGTAGACCAGTACTCCAAGTACCACGGCTGGACACCGGCCGTAGTCACCGGTAAGCCCTTAGAATTGGGCGGCAGCGAAGGAAGAGAGCAGGCCACCGGACAGGGACTGTTCTTTGTCATCGAATCGGTGCTCTGGGATCTGGGCATGGACCTTGGCAAGACCCGTTTTGTGGTGCAGGGCTTCGGTAATGTGGGCTCCTGGGTGGCGCGCTTCATTCACGGAGGCGGCGGCAAAGTGGTAGCCATAGCCGACGTCAGTGGCGCGGTGTACAACAAAGATGGTCTGGATGTAGACGCGCTCTGGCACCACAGCCTGGAGAACGGCTCAGTAAACGGCTTTGCCGGCGGCGAAGCCACCGACCCCAAGAAACTCTTCACCCTTGACTGCGATGTCTTGGTACCGGCAGCCCTCGGCAATGTGATTACAAAAGAAAACATGCAGGACATCAAGGCTAAAGTAGTGGTGGAAGGTGCCAACGCCCCTACTACACCGGAAGCCGACGAGTATCTGCATAAGAAGGGCATCACCGTGGTGCCGGATATTTTCGCCAATTCCGGCGGCGTCATCGTCTCTTATTTTGAATGGGTGCAAAACGTCCAGCAGTTCAGATGGAAACTAGACAGAGTCAACCAGGAATTGAAAAGCCAGTTGCTTGATTCCTATAAAGAGATAAAGCATATTGAAAGAAGTTCGGAGTGCGACATGCGCACTGCCGCTTTCCAACTGGCCATCAGCCGCGTCGCCAGAACAACCGCCCTGCGCGGACTGGAGAACGAAAACTTCTGCATGCTTTCAGCGCCCCACTAAAGCTCAATGAGTGAAGAAGAGAAAAGCATGGAGCCGGGCTCCCTGCCGGAGCAACATCAAGACTTGCTGGAGCGGGATCTCGACGACAAACAATGGTTTGAGACGGTTTACCAGGGCGACCGGGTGCCGCAGCTAACCATGCGCGCCGTGCTTATGGGAGGCGTGCTCGGCGCCCTCATGTCCATTTCCAATCTATATACGATGCTAAAAATAGGCTGGGCCTTTGGCGTGGCCATCACCGCCTGCGTCCTCTCCTTTGTGATCTGGCGAGGCGTAAGGCTGGCTGCACCAAGACTTTCCGAAATGTCAATCTTGGAAAACAACTGCATGCAATCCACAGCCTCGGCGGCCGGCTATTCTACAGGCGCCACCGTTGGTATTGCTTTTGGTGCGTTGCTCATGATCACAGGCAAACATGTGAGCTGGACAATCCTTTTGCCATGGACTCTGGTCTCAGCGCTTCTGGGAGTTTTTCTGGCCGTACCCATGAAGCGGCAGATGATCAACAAAGAAAAACTGCCTTTCCCTAGCGGCATTGCCGCCGCCCAGACCCTGAGGAGCCTGCACAGCAAAAGCAAAGAAGCCGTCGCCCAGGCCTATTCACTGGTTGTAGCCATGGGCATCGCGGGCGCCACCGGCTTTCTCAAGAACGGCAATTTCGCCTGGCAGACCAAATTGGGACTGAAACTACCGGAACTCGTTCCTTTCGCCTTCAACTATAGAGGGCTGGACATGAGTAAGCTACCCGGATTCGGCATGGAACCGAGTTTGCTCCTGGCTGCAGCCGGTATGCTTGTTGGTCTAAGAGTATCAGCTTCCATGTTGCTGGGGGCGCTTTTACTTTACGGCGTCGGTTCCCATGAACTCTTAGCGGCTGGAGAGATAGGTACCCCCGGTGAACTGATCAAAGGCTGGGCCCTCTGGACCGGCTCGGCTATTATGGTCACCTCCGGACTGACGGCCTTCGCTATGGAATGGAAGACCATAAGCCGCAGTTTCACCGGCCTCGGTGCCAGGTCGCAAGAGCAAGCCGACGATCCGCTCAAAGCCATCGAAGTGCCTAACCGCTGGCTTCTGGTGGGTGTAGTTCCACTGGCCCTGGCGGCAATTTTCTTGCAATATATTGCCTTTTCCATCGCCCCCCATGTGGGAGTGATGACGGTAGTTTTGAGTTTTCTACTGGCTCTGGTGGCCTGCCGGGCTACGGGAGAAACCGATGTTACGCCCATGTCGGCCATGTGCAAAATCACACAGTTGACCGTGGCCCTGATGGCACCAAAGAATGTAGTTACCAATCTCATGGCCGCTTCCGTCACGGCCAATATCGCTTCCAGTTCCGCCGACCTGCTTACAGACTTGAAGAGCGGCTATCTTTTGGGAGCCAATCCCAGAAAACAATTCCTGGCCCAGCTCATAGGCGTCTTCTTCGGCGTGGCGGCAATTGTGCCGGCCTGGTATTTAATGGTACCGGATCAAGCTGCTCTCGAACATTTCAACCCACCCTCGGTGCAAACATGGAAGGCAGTAGCGCTGGCACTTTCCGAAGGCATCGATAAGGTGCCGGTGTCGGCCCGCTGGAGCATGCTTGTGGGAGGCATTCTGGGTATCATACTGGCCATCGGCGACCGACACCTGCCTGAAAAAATCAAACGCTTCACCCCCTCAGCCATGGGTCTTGGACTTTCCTGGGTGATGCCCTTCAGCAATTCCCTGGCTTTCTTTGTAGGCGCTTGCGCCGTTGAGATATGGAAGAAAGTCAACAGTAAGAATGCCGAAATCTACTATGTTCCCGTGGCATCAGGGGCGGTGGCGGGTGAGTCGCTGGTCTGCGCCATGCTGGCCATTTTCGATGCGGCTGTCGCTCTTCTGGGGCGGCATTAATGGAACAACTCAAAGTCAGTTCGCTTCATATTTACCCGGTCAAGAGCCTGGGCGGCATCAACCTTGAGCGTATGCCCCTATCCAAGAGAGGGCCGCTTTTCGACAGGGAATGGATGATAGTAAACGCCGCCGGACATTTTCTCAGCCAGAGAGAAATTGCCCGCATGTGCTTGATCTCTTGCCGACTGACGGGGCTCAGGGAAGAAGGAAAAATTGAAACTGCCGCCCAATTGGTTTTGCACATACCCGCCTGCGCTCCTGTAGAAATTCCAATGGCAAGAAGCACGGCCACTGAAGAAATTGAGGTGGTGGTCTGGAGAGACAAGTGTCTGGCTCAAGTGGAACCGGAAGCCACGGAAGCTCTCTCCCAGTATCTGCAAGAACCGGTGAGGCTGGTGCGCATGTCCCGCACATTTACGCGGCAGGTAGACGAAAACTACGCCACAGCCGCTGATACCGTCGGATTTGCCGACGGCTTCCCCATGCTTGTCATAAGCGACGCATCCCTCTCAGATTTGAATGGTAAATTGGAATATCCGGTGGAAATGAGCCGCTTCCGCCCTAACCTCACCGTATCTGGTGCCACGCCCTTTGCCGAAGATACCTGGAAGAAACTACAACTTGACTCGGTCAGGATGGAACTGGTCAAACCCTGCTCCCGCTGCCAGATTACCACCATCGATCAAGACAGCGCCGACACCGGTAAAGAGCCGCTGCGCACTCTCTCCGGCTATCGCAAAATAGACGGTAAAGTCATGTTTGGACAAAATGCCCTGGTTCGGTACGAAGGAGACTTTGCCAGTATCCGGCTGGGCGAGACCATCACCGTGGCTTGAATTGAACGGTGGGCAATGAGCCTACCTAGGTAATTCTGAAGACCGGCCCCTTTGGATGAAACGGCAGGTAGCGCCCCTGGGGCAAAAGATAGGCGTGCTCACGCTTGACTGAAAGGTTGTCGCAAAAACCATCGGTGATAATCAATATGGGTCCCTTCTTCGGGAAGTCTTCCAAGCTTTCCAACAAATCGATACCAGGCTGTAGTACAGTACCGCCCCGGCCACGCACCCTCACCCGCTGGGCAATGGTCTCAGCCGCCACATAGCCCTCGTCATAAGCATAGGCATCACAAAAGACGAGGCGCACGGCCGGTACATCGCGAGACATACAGTAGCTGGCAATTGCCCCCAGGGCTTTGGCCAGGATTTTGCGATCCATGGAACCGGAAGTATCAAGCACAACTGCAAAGGTACGCCCCTCCAGAAGGGCTTCCTCCGGCACATAGCGGGGTCGGGGAATATCCGGGCTACTGGCCTGGCGCCGACTTATACGGGCAAAACTTCGCTTCTTGTGCAGAGGCGCAAAATAGAGATCAAACCACTGAGCCAGCTCAACATCCCAGGCAATAGGCGGTTGGCTCAAAGCATTTATCTCTTCCACCAGCCCTGCCGGCAAGAGACCCCGGCATTGCTGGTGGTGAAAAGTCAAGCCCTGCGCCAGGCAACTGCGATAGAACTCATCCAGGGCCATGCCCTGGGGACGCCGCCACCACTCACCCAGATCGCCGCGCAGCATGTCACCACAACCGATACCACGAAAAGTGGCCAGCTTACGATACTTCCGCAAGTCTTTGCATATGGTCAAATATATTTCTTCCGCCGACTGCCCCTTCAAAGCCGGGTCGTGGAGCCCACCGAAGTGAGGGAATTCGCCAATACCCATTTCTACCAGCCAGCCGTTGATGACATAATCACAGGCGACATTCCACAAATAAGGGTCGCGCCCTTGCTGCCTGGCGTCGTGCTGCAGTCCCACATGCAATAACTCGTGAGCGATGACAAAGCGAGCCTGTGCTTCGTTCATTTTGGCATTGGGATTGCAATATATTTCCTTAGCTTCGGCATCTACGGCAGCGATTGAAATATTCAACCGCTGACAGACGGCAACGTCTTCCACGATCTTAAAAGCAGCCGCCAGAGCCCCCAGCAAAGGATAGGAACTGATGAACCAGGAGCGGGCCTGCTGCATGGCCGTATGCAGTTTCTCACCGGCACCAAGATAAGGCTCCAGTCCACCCGCTACATTGACGGCACTGGTCACTGCCGCCATGAGACCATCGGCCAGAAGCTCTTCATAAGTTCTTGTGCCGAAGCTACCGTACTGGCAATTGTAATATTGCGGCGCGGAAGAGACACCCAGGAAATCGTTGTGTGCCCCCGCCGTGCCAAGCCCGCTCAGATCAGGCGCTATACCCTGCTCGCAAAACAGTCTATATAGAGCCTCCTCGTTCTGAGCGGCAATCTCAAAATGTCCGCAGGCAAACTCCGGCGGCTGACCCAGTTTCAAGTCTTTCAAAAACCGCGTGACAAAGGCACAGCAAGCAGCATTCCATTCTCTCTCTCTCGATACTTCTTTGAGATGGCCAAAACCCAGATGCAAAAGGGCATGAGCCAATACATAAGTCCAATTCTCCACACTGGCCCGCCGGGTGGGATGGCAGTGCAGAACACCATAGGAGCAGACAACTACGTATCCGTCCTGGGGACAAAAGTTATCGCTGCCTTTACTGTTTCTAAGGGAAGTAGCATCGGCCAGCGGACCAAACAGGGGGTGCTTCTTAAGCACCTGCCAGCCGGCATAGAGTGCTGCTTCCGCCGGATTGGGAACGTTTTTAGACTTTGCTCTGGGCGCCATCTTTTCTATCCACCAGGCGGGGCAGGTCTCTTACTACTTCCACCAGGAACCAGGAAGGTAAGGTTTTACCGTTCTCGTCCTCGGCAACAACCATCTGGGCAATTTCCAGACTGATAACGGATAAATCTTTTAAAAGCGCCTTGCCTGTATGCGCCAGTTCTCTATGACGGCCTGTGACCGCATCTTTTTCCGCAGGCAGATCACGTAAGAGCTGAGACCGAAAGGACTGAGCCAGAAAGTAAAGCAAATCTCTATCTTCCGCTTCCGCCGGCCACTTCATATCGCCGGACATAATGGAACTTAGTTTGAAGCGATTCTTCACTTGCTTGTTGAAAGCTTTAAACTGCGTGGCATGCTGCGGCGAAAGGCAACCGTAAGCAAGAAGCTCAATTACCTTATCATCGAGTTTATCACCGTATTCATGTAAGGCGTCGCTGAGCATGTGCCAGGAACGCGGCGTAGAAAAGGGCTCCTCATGCTTGGGCGGCTGCGTCCAGAGCTGATCGGTGCGGGTCTGAATATACTCCACCACCAGAGAGTGGATGTTGTTCTCCAGAGCCCAGGCCAACCAATCTCGGTGAGAAACCCGCAAGTGCACATGCACCAGGCGATTCATCAAGGCGGAAGACATGGGTTTAACTATGGCGCTATCTTGAGAGCGATTGCCGGCACCGATGACTATTGAGCCAACAGGCAGCTCATACTCACCGATACGCCTTTCATGAATCAAACTGTAAAAGGCCTTTTGCACTTCATGGGAACAGGCATTCAGTTCATCAAGGATGAGACAATAGGGTTCGCTTCGGGCAATCATAGCCGGCGGGCAAAAGCGACTGACCGAATCTATAATCTGGGGCACGCCGATAATGTCTTCCGGCGCAAGCTGACTGCCGAGTAAAGAGACACAGGGCAGCCCCACCGACCTGGCAAATTGCTGCACAATGGAAGACTTACCGATGCCGGGCGGTCCCCAGATGAAAACCGGACGACAAACGGCGACATTCAAAAGAAAGTCGAAAAGCTCAGTCTGAGTAACTGTCACTACTGGATTCAAATAAAACTCCGCATTTCTAACCCAAGATCATACCGGTTTCAACTTTATACCCTCACATAAAGTCGATACAGCAATTGTAAATTGGGCGGTTAAGCCGAGGGTCAGGTCAAAAACGCCTGCTCAATGCCCTTTGCCGCCCCCGGCCAGTTGTTTTTCCATCTGCTCGAGACTGATGCCCTTGGTCTCGGGGAAAATGAAAAAGACCACCAGAAACTGCACCAACATCATCGCAGAGAAGAAGTAAAAAGGTAGCGAACCTGAGGCTTCCGCCACCATGGGGAAGGTGCCTGAGATAAGGGCATTCATGATCCAGTGCGTGGAACAGCCCAGGCTCTGACCACGGGAGCGCACCATGGTGGGAAAGACTTCGCTGATATAGACCCAGATCACCGCCCCCTGGGAAAAGGCAAAAAATCCAATGTAGGCAATCAAATACCAGACAAGAGACTGCATGAGAGCGTGATTCTGCATAGTCACGGCAACGCCGAGAAGACAGAGGCACATGCCCACCGAACCTATGAGCAGGAGCTGCTTTCGGCCGAGCTTATCGATTACGGCCATGGCAATCAGAGTAAAGATCAAATTGGTGGCACCGATGACCACGGCCTGCATGCCGCCGCTAATCTTGTTGTAACCGGCCAGGGCGAAAATATCATTTAAGTAATACAAAATAGCATTGATGCCCGTGAGCTGATTGAAGGCACCGGTGGCGATGGCAAGAAAAATAGGGAAGCGATGGCGCCTGGTGAAAAGCCGCTCTTCCTTGTTGGCCTTCTCCTCGGAAACATCGGCCACAATGGCCGCCAGTTCGGCTTCGGCGTCACCCATACTGGTCTTGAGCAATACCTGCCGGGCTTCCTCTACCTGCTCTCTGGCTACCAACCAGCGCGGACTGCGGGGTATACCGTAGAGCATGACCAGAAAGAGTAGGGCGGGAATACCGGAAACGCCCAGTTGCCAGCGCCATTCTGTCAAACCAAGGGGCATAAGACCAATCAGGTAATTGCTCCAGTAAGCAAGCAAAATTCCCACCACAATATTGATCTGGAAAAGCCCCACCAATCGCCCGCGCCAGTTTGCCGGCGCCAACTCGGCGATATAGACCGGACCTAGAACGGAAGAACCGCCGATGCCCAGCCCACCCAGGAAACGGAAGAAAATCAAGGAAGGCAAATCCCAGGCCAGAGCGCAGCCGAGGGCTGACAAAACATAGAGCAATGCAGTAATGCGCAGTGTTTCCCTGGAACCGAGCTTCTCTCCTATAACACCGGCAAAGACGGCACTCAAGACGGTTCCCCAGAGTGCACTGGCCACAGTCGCACCAAGCCAGAAGGAACTGAGCTTGAAGGTCTCGGTGAGAGAATGGGTGGCACCGGAAATGACGGCCGTATCAAAGCCGAAGAGAAGCCCTCCCAGAGCTCCCACTGCCGAGCATTTCAGTAAATAGCCGTTAAATTTGCCCGTCATAAAGCCCCAGGTTGTCGAATCTCCGGCAATTCTACAACCCCGGCAGGGAAGGAACGCCAATTTTACCAGCCTCATACTAAACCAATCTCAAGTACTTCCGGGCCGATAAGCTAAAATGTGCCCGAGGATGCCTGATTATGATATTCAACACAAAACTTTTCACCATGAGAGCGGCACTAGCGCTGGCGCTCGCTCTCACCACAAACGCCGGGCTCGGTCCGCAGGCAAAAGCCCTGGACTCAGCGCCGGATGACAATTACCCCCGCATTACAGCCATGGAAACAGCCATTCTGGGCACCGCCTACCAGACCGAGGCCTTGAGCGACAGGCTCACCAGGATGGAACAAAAGGCCTTCGGCAAGGTCTCAGATAAAGCGGATCTAAGCGACCGCACCGATGCCCTGCAAGACTATGTAGAAAACAAACTGCACAAGAAGCTGCTTGCCCCCGGTCCACAATACGAAAGTGCCGAGGATATGAACGCCTACGGTTACACCGGCGACGGGCAAAATCAACAGAATCAACAACCGACAGCCGCCGCCTCCTCCTCGTCAGCCGCTGCATCCTCCTCAGCCTCCGCACAGAGCGCCCCCCAGGAGCAAACCCAGTACCCACGCGTCACGGCCCTGGAAGAAGCCATTCTCGGTCAGGCCCATGAAGGGGACCAGTTAAGTGACCGGCTCTCCCGCATGGAAATAAAGGCCTTTGGTCACGACCTTCCCAAGTCAGCCCTGGGTGACCGCACCGATGCCCTGGAAGACTATGCCGAGAAGAAATTGCACAAGAAGATACTCGGTCAGTCTTCGGCACCGAATGACCCGGCCGGTGCCGACACGGGTACCAGCACCGCCGGTGGCGCCGGCGGTGGCAACTTCCTCACTAAAATGGGAGGCGCTTTACTTGGCATTCAGCCGGCCGGTCCTGGCTCAAGCGGCGGTCCTTCCTTCTTTGTGCCCGGCTTTGGCGGCTTCGGCGGCGTAAGAGTGCGCCCGCGCAGTGCCGTTATGGGTGCCAATTCAGATCCTGATTCCAGCCAGATCAATAGCCCGGCCCCCATCGATGATGCCGTGGTCAACGCCCCCACCCCACCGCCGGCTACTGCCCGCTTAATCACAAAAGTAGGCTGGTGTGAAAAGCATGTCTTCGGCGTGGTCTATCACGACAAACACTTAACTGAAAGACTGAACATTCTCAACGACGCCCTCAAATTCGATCCTGGCAAGAAGGGCATGGCCCTCATGGACGACGTTGATAAATTGATGAAAGCAGCCGAACTCAAGTCGCCGGCCCAACCTCTTTAATAGCCCACTTAGACTCACTGCATAGCCGGAGCGAAGTAGAGCTGCCGCTGAGCCATAGCTTCTTTGCTTTCGGAATTGCGATCTGGTTTAAAGGTCAAACGCAGGTCGAACTGGTTGATGTTGGCATCACCATCGCCGGGTAAGCACCAGGGTATGGCAAAGAAGTATCTTTCATCGGGCTTGTCCGACCACCCGCAACGCACGAAGACCTCCTGCTCGCCAGCGGTACCCCAGTGATCGGCATTTTTCACGGCAGTCGGTCCCGGCACCATTGACAATATCAAGACTCCTGACTCGCCCGGGTTGAAATAGCCAAGCAAACAATTGGAGCCAAGTTTAATTTCGTCGGCGTCTTTCTGCTGCACCGACCCTGCCGCAAGCAATGCAGCAGACGGTGAATGAACAGTCTTGAGGGCCGAACTCTCACTATCGAGTTGATCGGCAATTGCGCCAAGTTCCGAAAGTACAAAGGCCAGTGCCTCTTTCGTATATTTGCGGTCGGTCCGGCAAGAATGTTCTTCAATGGAAAGACAAAGATCATGGCCGCTAGCCACAAGTGATGAGTGGGACCAGACATTTCCCTTGCCGGAAATCTCCCCGCCGTCTTTCACTTGGATCGTGCAGGTCCGGGGCGCCGCCGGACCTACAGCCTCCTTTTCGCTGCGCACAAGTAATTGCACGGTCAAATAGCAGCTCTCCCCATCAATAGTGCAGTTGCCGCCGCCGCCATAGGGCATCGTAAAGTAGCAGCGAGAGCCCGCCGGACCATAATTAGCACTGGGGTGCAGCATTTCAGAAACGGCTTTCTTTTTGAACGCATCTTTGTCGGCAAGAAAATAGGATGGCGTACAACGCAAGAGTGCCTGTGTAGACTGCCAGTCCGGTATCGGTTTAGGAAGGCCGGGTAGCTTCGGGGCAGCCGGACCGACGCACCAGATTGCATTTGCTTCCAGGTAGCGCAGTAGCTTTTCACGCCGGTCGCCGGAAAAGCGATCTAAGACCGAGGTATCGTTTTGTAGCTTCAGTGTATAGACATGAGTAGGCTGCGAAGCAGTACTATAACCGCTCATGCAGCAAGCAGACAGAAGCAAGCAGCTAAGTGACAGGAGCGAAAGAAGGAAGAGAGATAGGTACCGTTGCAATCGCGGAGAACATCCCTTAACCATCACTTCCTCGCTATAATCTCAGAGCTATCAACCTCCATGATATCGAGGAAAGGATAAAGGCATGTTAGAAGAAGGGCAAAAGTCACCGGCAAATGTAGGCAACGAACTGGCCCTGGCCAGGACGGTCTTCGCCCTCGACCGCACTCTTCTGGCTTGGATTCGCACATCCCTGAGCCTGATAGGCTTCGGCTTCGCCCTGGTCAAATTTATCGACAGCGTACTGGCGCAGAACAAACTGGGAGTACCGCCGGGACTGGCCCTCTCCCCTAAAGTGTTAGGTTTCACCATGATGCTCTTCGGGCTCTTCTGCCTGTGCGGAGGTACCTTCGACTACTGGCTTTCCATCAAGAAAATGCGCAAACTTTCCCTGGAAATTCCTTCCTGGTCGACCTGCTCTCTTCTGGCAATTTTTCTAGCTATCTTTACCCTGGTTTTGATAATCTGCCTGATAGTAGAGGTCAAGACCATCGCCAACTGAGTTTAGCGCCCGATACCATTTTTGCGTAGAGTTTCATCGACAAGAAGGCCCGTGCGAGGGAAATAGTTCCTCAATCCAGCAGCCAAATTGACATCTCCGCTTTGATAAAGTTCGGCGAAGAGCTCCTTACGGGCCCCCTCGTTCAATCGACCCGCCTGCAGCCCAGACTGAATGAAAAAATGAACTGTAGGCAATGCTTTCGACCAATCCGGCTTGGGCGACAGATTGTTGAGATTTTGCAGATCAAGGTCAACCTCTCGGTTGAACTCACGACTCTCAGAAAAGAACTTCGAGCCGGGCACAAGAGCATCATCTAAGGCATGGCCGACTTCGTGCAACTTGGCTTTGCGAGCCGATTGACCCCTCTCAACAAAAATTTCCCGGGTACTGGGATTATATAGCGCCGCGGCAATGGCGATTATGGGCGCTTGCTCAATATGGGCCGCGAGAGCCTTGTCCACTGGCTGATCTAGAGTTTTAACCTCCACCCCGGCACTTTCGAAAATCTCAGGTACGCCACCGGGTAAATCACGCAAATCAGCGTCGCCTTTCACCTCGGGCAGAAGCGGCGGCGAAGCAAAAATTGTGCGCAGTCGGTGGGTGTCTTTTATAGCCGCACGCAGATCCTGCCTGGTGATACCGGGAGGATCCACAAGATTTAAATTCCACCAGGAACCGGTCTTGGTGGCAGAGCGCAAGTAGCTATGCCTATCCACCAGACTGGCAAGAAAGCTTCCCTCCATGGCTGTGGACAAGCCAGGCAGACTTTCGCTTTCAAGCTTGCGACCAGCCAAACTGGTCCGCCGTGATGAAAGTTCGGAAAGTTCCAGACTGCCATTGTCATTCTGATCCAGCGTTTGGAAATTAGCAAGGGCATATGGCAGAGAGAGATCTTTCACCTGCTCGTTACTAACCAGAGGTAGAGTTCCGGCAAAGGTGGTCTTCTGCGATAGGCTCAACCCTTTTGAGCTGATGAGGGTTTCAGCCAGGAACTTCTCATAAGCAGTCTCGACATTAGGTTCCTGGCTGACGCGCAACATTGTGCGATCAGCAAGTAAGGCCGCTTTCAAGTCATTTTCTGCCACTGGTCTAAATCCTGGGGAGAACCCATTATTTAAGCAACCACAGGTAAGGGCAATGGGGAAATCACGGCAGCGGCCGGGGACCTCTTCAAGACTTGAGCTTCAATTCCGGCAAGTGGCTATTCTCCCGACAATCGGAGGGTTTAGCAACTACAACTCCGTCCTTACAGACATAGTATTGCGCAGCGGCTTCCTGACTGAAATTCTCACGAGTGTCAGCTGCGGCTACCTGTTTAGCAATTTGGCTTTCCGGCAGAGCATTAAAGTTGTCCATAGGTACTAACCTCGTAAAAGCAGAAGAAGCGGCTTGGGTAAGAGATTAGCAACCTCGTATAAAATCCGGATCAAATTGCCGGTGCCGTTTCTGCCTTTAGCCTCAGCAAAATGCTAAGGGCACCGCTCAATTGAACCAGAAGGCAAAGCCCGGGAAGTGTCCGCCAAAGTCGCGCATCAAGCGTGTCCAGGTCTCCTTGCGGGTCCTCTCACCCCGCTCCAGATAGGGTGCGGCAGCAGTGCCTTGCACCCAGAGCACCAGATCGAAAGTACGAGGTTCCAGAAAAACCTTCCGCACATTTATGCCTAAGGGCTCCTCGCCGCGCCAGAACGGCAAGAGCAGTTTTCCGGCTAGCAGTTGCTCCACTTCATTCATTACTTCCGACCAGGACTGTACCATTTCCTTGGTTACCCGTACATTTGGAATCACGCCGGTTTGATTTGGATTGGGCAACCATTCATGGTCATCGTCGGTTTCGGCCAGAATATAGCGCCATGAAACACGGCTTTCAGAAACCACTGCTTCAAAATGATGCAGCGCAGTTTCCATACGCTTTGGCTCAACCACCGGGCAATTTATCAGGTGTATAGCGGCAATTAGATCAGCCGCATCGAAGGACTCGCCCAGAGGATGAACCTGCTTTCCGGCAGCCAGAAAGCCGTAGGGTGACTCTACCCGGGAGAAAAGCAAATGTGCCGTGCGCTCGAAGAGCTCACGACTATCGTGGGCCAGATACATCTCCGGGAAGGCACCGATCAAGTGGCAATAGCCCCGGAGCCAGTGCACGTCTCCGCGATCAAAACTGATATAGAAGCCGGCGGCCTTGTCTGAAGAAACTCCGGTGTTTCGGCTCAAAGAGGCGTACTGCTTCCACAAAGTCTCCTCTTCAGAAGCTTCCCCATCGCCGTTTAAGTCAAGCCTAATCAGACCGAAGTGCAAGGACAACTTGACCTTCTCATCTTTAATGGCAGCCAGGCTAGCTTCCGCCTGGGCCAACTTCTTGGAAAATCGCTCAGCTACTTCCCGCAGCTTCTCATAGCTAATCTTCTCGGGCTCAAGGTTGGTCGGCACCGGCAGACGCGGCAGCGGTCTCACTCCCCGCGTAACGGCTTCCTTCAATCCGTAGCGGGAGAGATCTTGTTCAAGCCCTTCAAAAGCCTGCAAAAACTGCAAGATTCCCAGACCGAAGCGCACCTGATCATTGCTTTCATGATTAGCCAGTTCCTGCAATAAAGCCGCTTCGCCATCGGCCAACTTACCCGTGATCAAGTACTTCTCAACCAGGGGACCGCCTTTGACCTTACCAATGTTGAACGGCGAAGCAGGCTTGACTTGCTCCTTCCCCGACTTTCCCTTTTCCTTGTCGAATCTAGCTTGTTCCTTCCCTGTCTCTCTCCTTTCCTGGTTGACCTTAACTTGTTCCGCTCTGGGCTTTAAATCAACAGATTTAGCCACAGTGACTACCGGCTCGGCAGCCAGAGACGGCGCCTGCAACGACAGGCAGGCAATGGCAAGGGAGAGAGCGAGCGTCTTTTTCAGATTCATAGTTATACCGATTTTTCAAGCAGGCGTTAAATGGAATTGTATTTGCTCAACCCTTCCTCCGACCGCTTGAGAAACAGTTTCATTATTGTTGACCGGCAGCACCGGGGGAAAGCGCCAAAGCCGAGAGAATCTTAGATTAATCGCCCGGAACGTACGCCGGGAGCCTGCCAAGCGAATACAATCTACAAGTTACCGCCGGGCGGCACCTGAGCAACCGCCATGGACACTTACTATTTCGGAGCACCCATGCAAACTGAAATCAATCCCGTCGCCCTCATCACCGGTGCCAGTAAGGGCATAGGCAAGGCCGTAGCGATGGGTCTGGCTGAAGATGGTTTCAATCTGGTCTTGTGTTCCAGAACCGAGAAAGACCTGCTGGCTGCAAAAGAAGAAATTCTTGCCAAATGCCCGACCGTACAAATAGAAGTGCACCCGCTGGATGTGCGAGACAGTGCCGCCATAAACAACATGGTTGTCCATACCAGAGATACTTTCAATCGCATCGACTTACTATTCAATAATGCCGGTATCTACTATGGCGGTACATCCGACCTGTCCATGAAAGACTTCACCGACATGCTGGACATAAATCTTCGGGCCCCCTTCGAGATCATCTCCCTGGTTTTGCCCCTGATGAAAGCCCAGAAATCCGGTCATATTATGAATTTGTCCTCTCGCTCAGGCAAGACGGCCAGGGCGGCAGCCGGTGGCTATGCGGCTTCCAAGTACGGTCTTGTGGGCTTGAACGAAGCCCTCTACAAAGAAGTATCAGAACTTGGCATTCGAGTAACGGCACTCTGCCCTGGCTTTGTTTCCACCGAAATGGGCAACCTCTCCGGTCTCGATGCTTCAGAAATGATCAGCACTCTGGATGTGGTCAAAACAGTGCGCTGGCTGCTCAGTCTGTCACCGGCAGTCTGCGTCAAGGATATTTATTTCGAATCCGTGCGTCAGGTAAATTCCTGAAAGCAGAAGGCACCATTGTCTCTACGCTCAAGCAGAAGTAACGCGCCAGGTCTTCACTCGGGCGGGCAAGGCTCCTGGGGACTGAAGCGTGAACTTTGCCGGTAGATGTAATCTCTAAAGAAGGGATTCGACTTGTGTAAATCCTTCGGATAGGGGCCAAAATCTCCTGTGTAAGATCTAGATGGGCCAGCACCGGCGCCACCGCTCACGCTTGTGCCATAGGGGGAGTCAAATCGCCGGCTCAAAGGCCGAGACCCGCCAAAAGACCGAGGTAACAGCAGGCGCGGCAAAGTGTAGCACCCTGACGAAACACTGCGGCTCACACCGTCCATGGTGGCTTCTTCAAAATTTCTGTGCGCAGTAAACCCAAACCGAATAGTGGGAGCAGCCCTATATGGACCACCAGGAGTAATGCCGTCATCTAAAATGATGCTATGCACTGCACCCAAGTTGCCAGGCAGAGAATCGCCGGAGTAGAAATCTCCAACTGCATAAGGGTTTGCCCCCTCAGAGGCCCCGGAAGGGTGCGCCGCAAATAGAAACAAGGGCAGTAAGCAAAATGTCCATCGAGGTAACATTCAAACCACCGGACCAGAGCTAGTAAACCGATCATAACATCAAACAGGGGGTTACTCACCCGGCGATCAATTTAGTCCAGAGGAGCAAACGATACACGTAACTCATGAAGCCGCTCCAGAAATACAAGCTCCAAGGACCACTTGGGCACACAATGGTATAGCTGTCGAGATCAATGTTTTCAGTACGCCCGTCCGAAGTAATAAAACTACCTCTCGGAATGGGTGGCGCAATTGAATAAGTAAACCGCTTTGCAAACGACTCCTGGTAAGGATCGGAACCAAAATCACCGACAGCATCAGGCCTGCTACGTTCATTGCGCGAGAACAATTGGGAGGGGACCAAAGGCACTTCTCTCACCTCTTTGGAGAAAGCAGAGCCGGATCCAAGGACAAAGTTGCCCAGCGCCACCGGCAAAATAACCCATGTGCGGATGCTCTTCACTAAAGTACCCACCCTCATTCAAGATTAGGTCTCATTGGGTATATCGTAGCAGAAGGAACTTCCGGAGGCGGCGCCTGAAAGTGCGTAGACCCCTAGCTACACTGACTCAGTCAGTACTTACTCTCAGTCTCCTTACAGTGTCATGGCCGGCCCTGGCGGACGGACTCACTAATAACGGTCACATAAATGGTGAAAAAATCGATCTCAAACTGACGCCCCAGCAAGCAAAGGAGTTGGACAAAGGCAACGGACGTATAACACTCACAAACGAACAGCGCGATTACATACTGAAATTAACCAGGCGTGTGGAAGATGTTAAGACAATTGCAGTTCTTCCCGCAACGGTTCGAACCTGCACCTGCGAACTAAAAGATGTCGCAATTCGCACAGGCAAAGACAAAATTGAAATTGCAACATGCCTCCTCGGCAGAGATTATGATCCCTTGGACTCCCCACTCTGGCCGCCTGAGCCATGGCTTATGAAAGAACTAAAATTGACCAAGGCATCGCCTGCCTTTATTCTGACTCAACTGGCCGTAAAGGCGGAAGAAGCAGGGAAGGCAGACATCGCCATCGATCTATATAAACAAGCCTTGGCGGCCTGTCCCAAATTAGGATATGCCAGACAACATCTTCGACGCATTTATTCCGCTAAGAGCGAAGAACTGGAAAAACAAGGCAAAAGAGATGAAGCCCTGAGCCTTTGCCTAAGCGCCAAAGCACTCACAACGAAGCACGAATATGGCGCGAGAGAAGGGTTGGAAAAACGCATTATTGAACTTACGAAGAAGAAACAGAAGACTGCCAGATGAACACAAGTCATCGCGGCTGTCCCCCTGACTTTTTGTCCTTCCCGGTACCCTTCAAAACCGCAGACCCATGCGAGGGGCGCGCCGTCATCGGTGCCATGGGTCTACCAAAAGCTCTGCGCGCATCTCTGTGCGGAAACGGTCCCACTGATTTCTTCGGATTCAGTCCGAAATCCCCGATACGCCTGTATCCGGCCAAATTTGGATCCGGCTGTTCACCCATAATCTTCACTCTCTTAGCTTTCGTACTATCGACAGTTTTTGAAAGTGACGCACTGGCGCTTGCCTGTGCAGGTGCCCCGGCGGACCCGGAAACAGAAACAGGAGCGGAAGCGGAAGCTGGCGCGGTAACGACAGCCGGAGAAGCGACTCCCATATCAGCCGCCGGCTTCTTAGCCTGTTCCTGAGCCTGGAGCGGCAAGGCCGGGTAAAGCTGACTAAACGCAATGAGAATAAGAGTCCAGAGCACTTTTAGATCACCTCTATTTTGAGGACAAAGATAAACCTGATAACAACCAGGCCAAGTGAAGGCGAACCAAGCAGATGTTCCCCAATAAATTTTGACCCGTGAATGAAAAACGCAATAATTTCGTTCATACTAGCAAAAATGCCCACTTTGCAACCAGCATGAAGCGAAAAACGCCATAATTTCGCTCGCGCCTCATTTTTTCAAAAGAGACCCATCAACCACCTCGAAACAGATTAATGGTGAAACCTGAAGGTCAAACTCTAAGGCATTCAAAAACCATTGAGCGCAAATGAAGCGCTGAACACAAATGAGACACTGAGCGCAAATAAGGCGCTGAGCGCAAATAAAACGCTGAACGCAAAGGAACCATTGAAGGCGAGAATCCGCTGAAGGCTCCGTCAGCGAGCCTCAAGTTGTCTGGTATCCATGCCGAGGCGATGGGAAATGTCCAGGCTCCACTGAAAGAGCCGCGTACCAAGTCTTGTATCGTGGGAAGCCTTAGAGGAATTAGCTTCCTCTTCCTTGACGAAATACTTACCGGTTGTGGCATAGAGTTCAGGGGCGGAAGCAAGCTGGATGACGGTGCGGGCACCGACTTCCGGCTTAACACCAAAGATATTGGCATTCATTTGAATGATGCGCCCCACAAGACCGTTGTTACCGCCAAACGAGGTGGCAACCACCCCGGGATGCATGGCGTTGACGGTTACACCAGTAGATTTGATGCTGTAAGCCAGGTGATAGGCAAAGAGTAAATTAGCCAGTTTGGTATTGGCGTAGCCGAAATAACCGACAGGAACATTCTCTTTGAAGTTTGGCATTTCATTCAAATTGGCTCGTTTATGAGCATCCGATGAAACCACGACTACACGGCTCGGGGCACTGGCTTTCAGCACATCAAGGAGCATGCCGGTAAGCCAGAAATAGCCAAAGTGATTCAAGGCCCAGGTCATCTCCAGACCATCCACATTGTACTGACGACGCATAAATAGAGCCCCGGCGTTATTTACAAGCACATTCAATTTACTGTACTTGCTTTTCACGGCCTGGCTGAGGGAGCGCACTTGCTGGAAGTTGGAAAGGTCACAAACAAAGTAATCCAGGTTATTGCTGCCCGTCAGCTCATGTATCTCATCAACTGCGTCGCGACAGCGGTCTTCGTTGCGCCCGACCAGGATAACTGTAGCCCCCTTGGTGGCAAGCTCCAGGGCCGTAACCTTGCCGATACCGGCCGTAGCGCCGGTAATCAAACAAACTCGACCGCGCATGGAAATATCAGGCGGTGTCAAACTGGGCCTCCCTTAACTTCTGCGAATTCCTCAGCCAGGAAAGTCTTCAGTCTCTCCATGGCCGTCTGGAAGCGTCCTTCCTCCAGACAATAGCAAAGCCGAACCATTGGGCCGGTGCGGCTCCACTCACCGGGATTGGTGAGTAAGCCGGCATTTCTGGCCAGCTTCTCGTGCCGGTCAGTCAACTTACCAAGCAAGAACAATCCGCCGCGATAAGGAGTATCGTATCCGTCGTCCAAATTGTAGCGGCGCAAAAGCGTTAGGAGCTGTTCTCTATGCTGCGAGAGACTCCTGCGCTTCTCCATCAAATAAGATTCTACTTCGGTGAAGACCTTGCTCACATCGAGCATGTGGTTAGGCGACTTATCAAGGAAGGCGGAATAAAGACCATCCCAGGCCCGCAAGAAGGCCAGGGGCGGAGACGCTGTATAGCGTTGAATATCGGCAGCCCATGTCTCATCGGGAGCGAGCAGGAAGCCCAATCTCATACCGCCGGAGGCAAAACTTTTGGCGACGCCGTCGACCATGAAAATCTTGCTCTGATAGTGCCCCTGGCTGTAGGAGCCGGCGGAAAGAGAAGACGGTGTCCAGCGTCCCAGCCTGTGGTCGGATAGCAGGAAGAAAATTTCGTCTGAAAAAATATAGATATCTTCGTTGTAGCAAACGTCGACTATATTGCGCAGCTTCTCCGGGTCAAAGAAGACGCCGCTGGGATTGTTAGGCTGGGTCAGCCAGAGAACATCGGGCTTGGGACTGAGCCCCTGCAAATCGCGGGATGAAATCAGGTAAGCCTTCTCAACACTGGTGGGCAGTTCCATTATCTCAGCGCCGTAGTACTTGAGCATGGGATATAAGGGTCCATAGCTACCATCAGGCACAGCAACCAGGGGTGGGCGGCCAAGGCGCGCCGTCATGGCTTGAATGAATGCACCAAAGAGAGGGAAGACACCCTGCGCCAGTACGACCCGGCGAGGAGACACGCCCACGTGACGAGTGAACTTGACGTAAGCACAAATTCGCTCCTGAACGATTTGCGGCAAGACATGAGTCTCTTCGTCGATAAAGCCTTTGAATAAACTCTTGATCAAAATATCGGGCGGCGCCGCTTCAAATTCACCGTAATCGAGGCGAATGATACCGGCACTTTCCGGGTCCACAGGCTTGGGGGCAAAGACTGGGTCTTGCTCAATTTCTGTGATAAGAGGGGAGAGTTTGCTCACCTGTTGCGCCTTTTTCTCTTTCAAGATACCGGCATCTTCAAAGCCGTTATCGGAAAAAGGAAAGGTCATTAGATCTTCGAAGAGCCATTGATAAAGAAGCTGGGTGGGATAAGCAATGCGTGAATAGCTCAGTTCGGCGCCTATATCCAGACCGGAAAGCCAGGACTGAGGAGCATTGATCAGAAAACTCAGCTGCAGGTCGGGGCTGATTGTGTTCTTGACCAGGCCGTAGAGAAGAATGAGATTCGGAGGCAGATCTTCCTGGGCGGCCAGGCGCAGGGTCATATTGGCGCCCAGGTGCGAGCTGATCAAGAAATGCTCGGAATCATCGATGAGATAGATGCGCTCCGGATGTTTGGCGGCCTGCTGGGCAAGCGCCTTAATGGTTATAGGAGAAGGAAAGGCTAGCTGCTTGGGAGAAATCAGCACCAGGCGCGGTGCTACCAGATCGTCGAGCTGACAGAGTTCGCTCAGGTCATCGTTGCCCACTGTAATATCAAGTCCGGCCTGCCTCGCGGCGTCAATATAAACCGGCGAGAGGGTGGAGGAAAGCAAGATGCGGTCTTGTTTCTCGGTGCACAATTTAAAGATGATGGAACTAAGCTCAGCTCTGGAGGGAGCGATGAACAAGTCGGCAGCTTCCACCGGATAATAGCAAAAGCCGTTCAGGTAGCGAGCCAGAAGCTCACGAATGCTCATGTCGCCGCGCTCATGCGGATAAGGCAGGGCCCTTGATTCCAGCATGGACTGGGAAAGTCGACTTAAGAAACTGACCCGCTCCTCTTGCAGTCTCGAGAAATCCAACTCTTTGCGCAAGCTGGTCAGGTGCAGTTGAGAGAGGTTCCGCACAAAGTCGAAGACATGGGGTTCAAATCGAGTCACGGCTTCATAAACAAGCAGGTCGTGATAGACAGGACGACCGCTGGCCAGAAGCTTGACGGCAGTAGCGGCAGAAATGGATTCACCGGCGTCGGATTCCCTGGACATGAAGAAGTGGAAGCGAATATCGTAAGACTTCTCCAGTTCAACCAGGGAAGCAAGATCAGTGTCATCGGCCTGTTGAATGCGGCGCATCCAGACAAGGCGAGCATCAAGTCCGCGTCTTTCGAACATGCTCTCAATGGCCTGGCGTCCCGGGCGTCCACCAAGCACGAGGGTTACTTTGCCGCCCTGATTGAGTAAAAGCTGCGACTGCTCAAGGGCACTGGCAATGAGGGGCAAGCCGAAACGGTCTTCCAGAATGCCCTGCTCAAAACAATAATTGGAGAGATCATAAAGATCCTCTTCCGAAAAACCCTCAACCGAAGTTTCACTTTCTTCGCCCCGACGGACGCTCTGCTTACCGGGCAAGACCAGGGGCTTGGGATGGAGCACCTGGGGAATACAGCCAATCACATGATCAAATTTCTCGCCACGGGCAAGGGGGCCGGAAAGGAGGTCGGAAACTTCCACCCTAAAAGCGCTGACAATCGGGTCTCCGGCCAGACTGAGGCGCAGGGAAAACTCACCGGGAGCGGTGCTCTTCGTGCCGTTGAGCCAGGTGTTGAGTCTGGCCATAGTGATGGCCACCGGATTCAAATCCAGACCAACTACTTCTTTTACATGAGTAAAGAAGAGCAAAAGCAAGGAAATCCAGCCGGAGCCTGTGCCGACCTCGACAATTTTTCGCCCTCTAAATTGCTCTTTGCCTTTGAGCAGACCCTCGGCAAAGGTACGCCCCCAGAACTCCGGTGAAAAAACAGCTTTTGTCAAAAGCAGACGAATGGGACAATCGAGCCCTGGTAAGGAGACGGTCTTAAGCTGCAGAGCAGGCAAGTTTTCTTTTTCCAGAGCTGCGGCCAGACCATGCAAACACGCAAGAGCATCCCGCCGCTCTTCCTCGCAGTCCAGGGCGGCACAGAGCCGGGATAGCAGGGTCAATAAATCCTGCGACCGCTCCGTTTCCGCCGGAGCATTGGCAGCGGTGCCTTCCGCCTGACGGGCCAGGACCAGTATCTCTTCTACCTTGGGTACGGACAAAACTTTAGACATGGTCCTCTGATGGCTCAAACCAACTTTAGACCGTTATTGTACTTCAGCCTAAGGCGTGTCGGTAAGACCCGGGCGGGGGCTAACTGCCGGAGTAGACAAGCGCAAATCATTGCCTTTCCAACGGGTTTTCAAAACCGGTGTTTGCATGACGCCCCTCTCCCGCAGGACCTCTTCCTGCACGCGATCTTTCAGATTCTGAAAGGCATCGCCCAGGGTGGTGGAGGAACCGTTCTTCCGCAGAGACTCAATCAAACAGCGCGTAAACACACTATTTTGATAATTCTTGGATTCCCAGGAAACCTGGGAGGGCTGGCTGGAAGAAATAACAAGCTGACCAGTACCTTGAGCCACGGCTTCGGCATCCAGATTACCCTTGCGATAGAGCCCTTTGGAACCGGCGGCCTCGGCCGCACCGCTATGGCAGGCATCAAGAACCAGGACCACCCGGTCGCTGTGCACGCGCCCTTTGATAATCCGTGTCAGGTCTTGCATGGGCAGACCGGAGGCATAGAGACTGTCCACCTGGCTATCGTGAGCCAAGAGGTAATTAACGCCGCCGATATCCATGTCGGAGGCACTACCGTGGCTACTTATGTAAATCAGCACCAGGTCGTCGGGATTAGCCACGCGGGGTAACCACTTGTCACCCAACTCCGAAAGGATATTGGCGCGGGTGGCCTTCTCGTCCACCAGCAACTTGACGTGATCCGGGGCAAAGTTAGCTTCTTTGATCAAGAAGTCATGAAAGTCGCGGGCATCCTTGGCAGGATATTTGAGATTGAGATTCTTGTCCTGGAAATTGCTTATTCCGATTATCAAGGCCCACTTGTCACGCACCGGACGATTGGTGATATCGAGAGCGGCTCCGGCAGTTTCCTCCCCACCGGTCTCGGCTGCCCCTCTGGTCTCGGTAGCGGTGCCGGGTTTGCCTTTTACCTTTGCGGCCATGGCAATACGGCGAGCTTCGGCTTCATCGTGACGAGCTTTCTCGCGCTCGGCTCTTTCCTCCACCTCTTTAGCTTTCAAGGCTAAGCGGGCGTTCTCCGCCTCAGCCTTTGCCCTGGCCAGAGCCAAGCGCTCGGCTTCAGCCCGCTCTTTCTGGGCCTTCACTTCAAGCTCTTTCTCCAGCTTCAACCACTTGGGGTCGTTACCGAGAGCGGTGGCCGCAGCAGTAGTACTACCAGCGGTGCGAGGAGCGCCAGCGTGAGCGGCGGCAGTATTGCTTGCCGTCACGGCCAGGACACTGCTTTTAACCGGCGTCGACGGTTGAGTCGGCTGCGGATTTTCTTTGGCGATGCGCTGCTTTTCAATTTCTTTCAAGCAAAACTTCTTGTTGATCTCGGCTTCATTGAGATTACCGTCATAGCGCAGAGCCTCTTCGAACTGTTCAACAGCAGCTTCCAGTTTGCCTTGATTGGAATAAATCAAGCCCCTGTTCAAATAACAAGTGGCGCTATCGGGAGCAAGGCGAATAGCCTCGTCCAGATCTTTCAAGGCCTTGTCTTGCTGCTTGATGCCCTGGTAAGCCATAGCCCGCCAGTAATAGGCATCGGCACGATTGGGATTGAGCTTGAGACACTCGCTCAATTGTGAAATCGCCTGATCGAAAGCACCACTGTTGTAAGACTGCTTGCCGCGATCAAGAAAGGTATTCTCATTGTCATACCAGGCCGCCATTGCTCCGGAATAACCCGAACTGACCGCCAGGGCCAGGGTACAAGCCATCACTTTTAACTTGGTAGAAATTGCCATCCTGTTCATAGTTAACGCCGAACTCCGCTTTACAAAGCGCCTGCTCTATCCTAAATTAGTCCTACTTTATCAATTATCGTCGGCTTCCTTCCTCAGTGCCGGGTTTTTCATTTGCCGAAGGATATCGAATTTAGTTTGTTTTACAGGACCGGAAGAAGAATTAGGTGGGTTTTTCTTAAGCAATTCCCGTTCCCCCTCACTCCGGGCAGGCGAAACAGGACGGCGCCGGCGTGCTCTCGACCCCTGACCGGCGGCAACAGCGGTGTTGTTACTGATGCGACTGGCCGGCGCCGGTTTCTTGACGACCGGTGGCGCCTCCACGCCGGTCTGGGCCGGTTCTGACCGGCTCTTCAAGTAAGCGGCATCCACATTTCTTTTGAGACCCGGGGGAGCCGGAGATAAGCCTCTCACAAAGAGAAGAGCACAGAGAACCAGGAGCAGGGATAGAAAGGCCAGACCGAGGGGACGTTGGAAGCGAGTGGCTTCCGACTCGGCCGGCAGAGCGGTCTCCGGCACAGCCCGCCGCGGTGGGGGCAGGGCAGCCAGCCCGGCTGTGGATCGAGGACTGAGCGGCGCTAGCAAAGGTTTACCACCGTTGCAGGCCAGAACCAGGGCATCCTTCAATTCCGCCATGGACTGAAAACGGTCATCCGGCTCTTTAGCCAGGGCTTTTGCTATGACAAGTTCCAGCGCTTCCGGGAAATCGCCCTCCGGACAGGACTCTTTTAAGGTAGGGGGAATTTCATAGACATGCTTGTGCAGTAACTCATAAATTTCGGCACCATAAAACGGATCTTTGCCCGTGGCCATTTCGTAAAGCACGGCTCCAAGGGCATAAATATCGGCCCGGTGGTCAATACCACCGCCCCGGATCTGCTCGGGACTCATGTAGGGAGGTGATCCCCAGAGCTCGCCGGAATTGGTAAGCCTACGACTGTCTTCACCCAGCTTAGCCAGACCGAAGTCTACAACCTTAACCACACGCTTGACACTGCCGGTAGTATCACCAGCCGGCGGTCCTTCGGTCTGATTTATGTCATCCACAAGCATTATATTTGCAGGTTTGAGGTCTCGGTGAATAACCTCATGCCGGTGGGCATGACCGACAGCAGCCGCGATATCACCGCCCACATTAGCAAGATCGACAAGACTGAAGCGGCCGTCGTCTTGCAATACTTGATCGAGGGAGCGCCCTTTCAGATAATCCATTACTACATAGGGCTGCCCGTCGTCGCCCACAATACAGTCGTAGACACTGACTATATTCGGATGGGACAGCTTGCTCAACGTACGAATCTCACGCTCAAAGCGTCGCCAGATATCGGGGCGCTCGTCCACGCGAAACTTAACGGTCTTGATGGCCACAAGCCTGTCCAGTGGTTCCTGCCTGGCCTTATAGACCACCGACATGCCGCCCCATCCAAGCACCGACAGTATGTGATAGCGGTCTTCCAAATAAGAGCCGATGAGCGGGTCTTTGTACTTTTGAATGTTACCGGTCAGACCACGACCGGAGCCTTCAGAATCACTGCCCAAATTACTTCCCAAACCACTTCCCAAACCGGTGCCCGCATCCCCGGCGGCCAGAGGAGACTGACCACCGGATGTTGATTGCTCCTCCGGCAAGTCCATGACATTAGTGGTGGCCCTTTCCTCTTCGTCCGATAATAAATGGAATCCGTGCGCGGGGTCCTGTACCGGCGGAGCAAATTGCTGCCACGCCTCGGACCGCTTTGCCAGATTGTCTTCATCCGCAGTCATTTGCCATTCAGTACTGCTTACCGGGGTAGTCATACTTGATGTTCCCCCATCAACCTCAGATCTACTGATACAGCCAAAACTGTTAAATTAAGAGGACGAGACAAAACCTCAGTGCATGGGCGGATACTGTCCGCCGGGCGGCATCTGGCCCTGGGGCTGCCCAGCGGGCATACCGTTCGGGCCCTGGTGCTGACCACCTGGCACATGCCTGGGCCCGGCATTCTGAGCAGCAGCATACATTTTTTCTTTGATCTGGCGCAGGGCTTTCATACCAGCCGCCGGATCTTTGTCCATGGCTTGTTCAGCAGCCTTTAACTCAGCCCTGAGGCTGTTAACATCAAGTCCCATCCTTTGCATGTAGTTGAGGTCATCACCAACTTTATCGACCATACGATGCCCATCGAGACCGGCTGCCTTGAGGCTTTCCTTGATGCGTGCTTCGTTGGGGGAACTGGCCGAAGCCGTAGAGGTAGTGCCTTGCACACCCTTACCCCGACTGACCAGTTCCGCCTGCCTGCACAGTTGCTCCTGCTCGCCGAGACGCTCGGCGAGAGCCTTCACCTGCTTGCGCACCTCCTCGCTGGACTGATTCCTGGCTGATTGATCCATAGCGAGGAAGAGTTGCTCGTAAGGGCCGACACCGGTGCCCCGCTTGCGCAAGGCGTTGATGCGGTCTAGCAGCAAAAGGCGCTGGTCTTCAAATGGTCCGGGGGAGACGGAAAGTTCGCTTACCGCTGCACCGGCCTTGTTGCCATGTCTGGGATCGTTATCCAGTTCTCCGTCTATGCTCACCATTTTCAAACTGTCGAGAAACCGCTGCGGCTCCATGGTGCCGGCGGCATAGTTTTTAATGTCGGCTTCGGCTACGGCAATGCGCTTGCCGTTGGAACCGTCTTCATCACGGTACAACACCCTGACGCCGTCAAGGCAGTAGCCATAAGCATCCAGTATCGACTTAGTGATAAGCACGGCGTCGATTTTGAGATCTTCGTCTTTGGCCTTAGGGTGCCGCCTGGTCATGACTGTGGCAAAATTACCGGATATCAGCACGTGAAGCGGGTAGTCGGGGTTCACCACTTTAGCCTGACGCACCAGATCAACTAGATTGGAAGGAGTGGGGCGCTTATTGAAGCTCACTTCGCCAGCATTTGCTTCTTCAGCCTGCACCGCTGAAACACTGACAAGACCCATTACCGGCAAAAGGCCAAAGACAAGCCCAAGGGCAGTCCATCGAGCCTGCCAGGGCTGCCGGTGAGTGCCAGAGAAATTTCTGTCCTGCTCTTGTGCAGGTACAGTAAAGAAAATAGATTGCGGCATTTAAGCGCCCTCAGATGCAAAAGTTTTACGCCAGATAGATGCCAGTGCCAGGTCTAGTTTTGCGATCGCATTCCCGTCGAAAGAAAATTTCCAGCCATCGCTCCCCATGCGCTTCACCAGACCCGGGCAATGGGAGCGAGCAAAGAGAATCCTGCCCGGTCCCATTACCATTTAGACACGTGAGAGTGAATCGAACGTGAAACTTGATGGAACTTAACGCGGACCGCCCATGCCACGGTGGCGGGAGCGCATCATCATCTTTCCTTTTCCACCCATGGGGGACATGGAGCCTTTCACCATAGCCTGACGCAGAGCCTTGCGCTGCTCTGCCGTGAGGGTCTCAGCCATGGCGATTTGATGCTCGACTTTAATGGAAGCCAGGTCGGACTTAGCCTGGGTGATTTTGTTCTTCAGATCGTTTGCCTTTTTGGCATCGATGGATGCACCGGTCAATACGTCTTTCAACTGACGCTCAAGGGACGACAGTTCTGCCATCTTGGGTCCCACCTTGTCGAGCATGGCGTTCTTAAGGCTGTACATTTTTTCGAACTGCTCATCGGTGAGAGCGTTCTCGCCCTTCATAAGAGGGCAGCCACCGGAGGAGGGACACATTCTGCCGGCCTCCATAGCGGGCACCGGCATAGGCAGGGAACCGAAACCGATAACCATCTCATCGCCCGGAGGAGGACCGTCGATGGCAATGGCACCGGGCAAGGGCATGACACCCGGAGGCAGATCAAGAGCCAGGGGCGGCAATTCCTGATCGAAGGCAGCCCCTTCCTGGGCAAGAACAGGCTGATTGATAGCAAGAGGCAAAACCAGAGCCAAAGCTCCGGCAAATGAAAATAGGGATTTGCGGCTGATACTCATTGTTAATTCACTCCCGGCGATAAAATTGGGCTACCAAATATAGAAACGTCACCAAGGTCCAAAAAGTTCAATTTTTCAGAAAAAAATTTTTGCACAGGAAAGAGGGCGCTTACATAGGATAAGCTTATCTCCCGCACCGGTTTCCCACCGGGCGAGTAAAACCGCGCATCATATTAAGGTTATCTAATGAGCAAACCTGAGCTTGAGCTGGCCGAAGGCCAGCCAAAAACTTTGCCCACCACGGAAAGAACTGCCTACCGCTGGGTCATTCTCGGTTTTGCCTTCTTTATAACTCTGGTCAACTACCTGGACCGCACAGCCATCTCCTATGCCATGGAACCGATGAAAGCCGAATTCGGCTTCAACCATGAAGATTTCGGCAAGATTACAGCCGCCTTCGGTGTGGGCTACATGATTATGACCACAGGCGGCGGCATCATGGTGGACAAATGGGGGGCGAGAAAGGTCTGGGCCGGAGCGGCCATAGTCTGGTCCTTATGCACGGCCTTCATCGGCAAGGCTTCCACATTGCCGCTCTTCTGCGGGCTGCGCACCTGCCTGGGTCTTTCCGAAGGTCCCCATTTTCCCTCGCTCACAAGGGTGGTGGCAGACTGGCTGCCGACCCAGGAACGGGCCCGTTCCACAGCCATCGGTTTGGCGGCGGTGCCGATGGCATCGGCCATAGGCGCACCGCTTCTGACAGCCATGATGGGCACTTACGGCTGGAAAGAAATGTTCGTGATTCTGGGCGTGGTAGGAATCGTCTGGGCCGTGGTCTGGTGGATTGTCTTTAGAGATTATCCCGAACATTCTCGCTTTGTCTCTGACAGCGAGCTGGCTCATATCAGAGACGGCGCCACCGTGGATAGAACTCGGGAGCACAAAGAAATAAGAGCCCATGAGATTTCCCTCGGAAAGACCACCTGGAAGTTTATGCTCACCAATAAGTCGCTGGTGGCCAATAACTTTGCCTTTTTCGCCTTCGGCTATCTCCTCTTCTTTGCCGTACACTGGCTGCCTGAGTACCTTTGCTATACATTCCACGTAAAAATGGCCACAGTCGGCAAGACGCTCTGGATACCGTGGCTGGTGGCAGCATCCATGCTTTCCATCGCCGGCTATATCTCAGACCTGCTCTGGGTTAAAACAGGCAGTATGCGGATTGCACGTTCGCACATGATCTGGATCTGCCAGCTTCTCTCGGCAATATCTTTCGTGCCGATCCTCTATAGCCCCTCATTCGAATGGGCCATCTTCTTTCTCTCCCTCGGCCTTGGCTTCGGACTCATGCCCAACGCCTCCTTTTACGCAATCAATACCGATCTGGCCAAAGACAAAGCCGCTACAAGCCTGGGCTTGATGGACAGCTTTCTGGCTCTAGCCGGCATCATTGCACCTTACATGACCGGGCTTCTGGTAGAAAAAACCAAGAGCTTCAACTCGCCATTCATGTTGCTCATATTCTTCACCCTGGCCGGAGTACTGGCTGTGGCCGTGATGCAAAACCCGGACCGCGACAGAAAGCTGAAGGTAAGCTGATTGAAAGAAGGGTGGAGCAGATCAAGCCTGACGCCAAGGTTGTCCTTGACTGCAAGCGATGCGGAAAGACTCTTTCAACCACTGACAGGCAAGCAGGCGAAAATTCAGGTAGAAAGCCTTTCTCTTTTAGAAAACGGTTTTTCCAACTCCAACTATCGAGTAGAACTTAAGAGCGAAATCTTTGGACGCCGTCACTTTGTGCTGCGGCTGCTTGAACACGGCACTTTGAGCGACTTACGGAAAGAAGAGAAGCTCAATCAGATGCTCAAGGCCACCGTACCCATGCCCGAGTTCTACCTGGCCAGCGACGACAATGATGTGTTCAGCAGTGTGCCTTACATCATCATGGAATACGTGCAAGGCGAGAGCCTGGACCAGGTGAAGAATCTGGGGCAGGACGAGACTCTTTCCCTGGCCAAGAGTCTCGGTCAGACCCTGGCCGCCTTGCACCAAATGCGTTTTGCCAGCCAGGGCTTCCTGGACGAGAACCTGCTCGTAGACAAAGTGGTGGAGATAAACGGACAGGGACTGCGGCGCTTTGCCGAGAACATTCTCCTGGAGAAAGGTCGAGCCGCTCTCCTGGGCAAGTCCTTGAGCCGGCGCTTCCTGGCCTTTTTGGAGCAGGAAGCCGATCTTCTCGATGACTATAAAGATCTGCCCTGCCTCTGCCACAGCGACTTCGGCAGCTCCAACCTGCTCATCTCCGGCGGCCCCTCACCACGGGTAGTGGCGGTACTGGACTTTGAATTCGCCTTCAGCGGCACACCCTATGTAGACTTAGGCAATCTACTGCGACCACCGTTCTCCCAGGAGAAAGCAGTGAGAGAAGCTGTTTTTCAGGGCTACCGGACAGGCGGCGGCAAGCTCGGCGATCAGGATCTTTATCAAAAGTGCTTGCTCACCGATCTCTTTGCCTGGCTGGAATTTCTCGGTCGCGCGGAAGTACCGGAAGCGGTTCTCTCCTCAGTTCGAAGCCGCATTATTAGCACCATGACCGACTGGCTCTTCCTCTAAGGAGCTTTAGAACTCAGCCGTCTTAGGTGCTCTCGGGAACGGAATCACGTCACGAATATTGCCCATGCCGGTACAAAATTGCACGGTACGCTCCAGTCCAAGACCGAAACCGGCATGAGGAACGGTGCCGAAACGACGCAGATCAAGGTACCACCAGTATTCAGCCGGATCGAGATGGCTATCGAGCATGCGCCGCTCCAGCACATCAAGGCGCTCTTCCCTCTGACTGCCGCCGATGATCTCACCCACTTTCGGCACCAGGACGTCCATGGCTCTTACCGTCTTATTATCGTCATTGAGACGCATGTAGAAGGCTTTGATGTCTTTGGGATAGTCATAGACAATGACGGGCTTTTTGAACTTCTTCTCGGTCAGATAGCGCTCGTGTTCAGATTGCAGGTCAATTCCCCAGGAAACGGGAAACTCGAAGGTCTCGCCGCTCTTGAGGAGGATATCGACGGCCTCGGTATAAGAAACTCTCTCAAAGGAACTGCTCACAATACCCTGCAGAGTCTCTATCACGGTTTTGTCTATCCGCTCATTGAAGAATGCCATATCGCGAGGACAGTTATTCAACACATCCGAGAATATTGTTTTGAGGAAATCTTCGGCACACTGCATATTGCCTTCCAGGTCGCAGAAGGACATCTCCGGCTCAATCATCCAGAACTCTGACAGGTGCCTGGATGTGTTTGAATTTTCGGCCCGGAAGGTAGGACCAAAAGTGTAAATGTTGCTGAGCGCCGTAGCGAAAATCTCTCCTTCCAACTGACCACTGACGGTCAAGTTGGTGGACTTACCGAAGAAGTCCTGCTCGAAGTCTACCTTACCGTCTTCGGTGCGAGGCAGGTTGTCTAGATCCAGGGTGGTGACCCGGAACATCTGCCCGGCCCCTTCGCAGTCCGAACCGGTGATTATAGGTGCGTGGACATAGAGGAAGCCACGGGACTGAAAGAAGTTGTGGATGGAGCGACAGATTTCATTACGCACTCTCGCTACGGCACCGAAGGTATTGGTGCGGGGTCTGAGGTGGGCAATGGTGCGTAAAAACTCGAAGGATGTTCCTTTCTTCTGCAGGGGATAGGTAGCGGGATCGGCATAGCCCAGCACCTTCAAAGAGCCGGCCTTAACTTCTGTCGTCTGCCCCTTTCCGGGCGACTCGACCACGGTGCCATGTACTTCAACGGAACTACCGATGCTCAACTTCAAGACTTCGCTCTCATAGTTAGGCAGGGTATTTTCAGCCAGCACCTGAACACTGTCGAAGGTAGAGCCGTCATTCAATTCGATGAAGGAGAAACCGCCCTTAGAATCGCGGCGGGTACGCACCCATCCGCAGACCTTAACAGACTTACCGATGCTCTCTTTCTTGAGGGTATCCACCACCGCCGTGCGCATCAATGTTTCCGTCTTGACTGTCATCTCAATCAATCCTCTTTTGTGTTGCTGTAAAAATGTTATCTCTTGCGAATCATATAGACGCCGTCGCGGATCGTAAGCATGACCCTGTCGACGCGCTCATCGGCTGCTACAAAGTCGTTAAAAGCGGCAATAGCTCTGGCATTTTCATCGGTGGTATGGGGGTCGACTACATAGCCGCTGTACAAAACATTGTCAACGAGTATGACACCGCCCCTGGTGAGCTTCGGCAAAACCGCCTCGTAATAGTTTTTGTAATTGACCTTATCTGCATCAATGAAAACAAAGTCGAAAGGACCGCTCAGTTTATTTAGGGAATCAAGAGCCGGACCGGCTACCACTTCAATACGACTGCCAAAAGGAGAGCGCTCGAAATAACTCTTGGCAAACTCTATGCAAGCGGGATCAATGTCCAGGGTGGTGACGGTACCACCCTCCGGCAGACCCTCGGCCATGGAAAGTGCTGAATAACCTGTAAACATGCCGATTTCCAGCACATTTTTGGCACCGGAGATCTGGACCATCATTTTAAGGAAACGTCCTTCCAATCGGCCGGTGAGCATCCAGGGGATAGGCATGGATTCGTATGTATCACGAGCCAGCTTACTTAATAGGGCGCTGACGGGCTCGCTTTTAGACTCGGCATACTCTTCGATGCCAGGTTTTGTCAAAGTCAACATAGGGTAATCTCCCTTGGCTTACCAAGCCGAATAACAGGAGATTTATAGCAGATTGACGAGCCCCCTTGATGAAACGCCGAAACCAGAAACCAGGTCGGGGTCAAGAGATGAAAAGAAATCAAGGCAGGGCAAGCACTGCATTTGGTCGGGACCCCGCCGCTGAAGCAGCTTCATCCAATAGTTTCATCACGTAACAATTTGACTTTAGTAGTAGAATCCAGACCTATGAATCCACTAAGAGCAGATCACATTAGCCCACTTGATATGTTCAAGATAGGCGTCGGACCATCCAGTTCTCACACCGTAGGACCGATGGTGGCAGCCCTTGCTTTCCGAAAGGAAGCGGTCCGGGCCCTGGAAGAGGCTGGTCAAGGGAGACCGCCTGACCTTGTTTTACAGGTAGAACTCTACGGCTCTCTCTCACTCACAGGCAAGGGGCACCAGACAGATGGAGCGGTTTGCGCCGGTCTCTCTGGACTTTGCCCCCGTGACTCCGAAGTAGCCGCCATCTGGCGGGCCATGGATGATCTGCGGCAGAACCCGTATCTTGACCTGTCTCCCTCACTGAGGGTGAAGTTCCATCCGGATCAAGATCTACACTGGTTGAACTGGACCATGGATGATGGTCCGATTCCCCATCCCAACACACTCCGTTTTCGCCTGCTCAGTCAGGACCGGGTCATCTTTCAGGAAGTTATTCTCTCCGTAGGCGGCGGCTTTATCGAACCGGTAGACAAAGAGACCGGAGAGCGGAAACCGGCCGGAGAGAGTACGGAATTCTTCAAGCTGCCCTACCCCTATAACAGTGCCGAGGAATTCATTGAACAGGTGAAGAAAAGCGGCTTGCCGCCCTGGCAGATTGTGATTGCCAATGAGAACGAGCGGGGACTGAACGAGAGCGATCTGCGCTGCAAACTAGAGCAAATTCTCAACGTGTTCGATGCCTGCATAGAGCGCGGATTGACTACGGACGGCATCCTTCCCGGCGGTCTCAATGTGAAGAGAAGAGCCCGCTCCCTCTATCAGCAAATCACAAGCGGTAAACCTTCTACCTGGTCTTCACCCATGGGTCTGAAACCTTCGGTTTATGCCATCGCCGTCAATGAAGAGAACGCCGCCGGCGGTCGCGTGGTAACGGCGCCGACGAACGGCTCTTCCGGGCTCATTCCGGCAGTCTTCCGCACTTTGCAGGAATGTCAAAATCTCTCCCGAGAAACACTGCAAAATGGTCTGATTGTAGCCTCAGTTATCGGTGCCCTGGTAAAAACCCATGCCTCCATATCCGGTGCGGAAGTGGGCTGCCAGGGTGAAGTGGGCACATCCTGCGCCATGGCCGCAGCTGGCGCCACGGCCATGCTGGGCGGCAGCGCCGAGCAAATTGAACAGGCGGCGGAAATCGGCATCGAACATCACCTGGGTATGACCTGCGATCCAATCAAGGGTCTGGTGCAGGTACCCTGTATCGAACGCAACGCCATGGGCGCCGTCAAAGCCCTCAATGCCGCCGAACTTTCCCTGGCCAGCGACGGACAACACCTGATCAGTCTGGACCGGGCGCTATTGGTAATGAAACAAACCGGACTGGATATGAACCAGAAATACAAAGAAACAGCCACAGGGGGCTTGGCTCTGGGCTAAGGGTTGATGTCAGGCAAGTCAAACGAGAATATCGCCTCTTGACATTTCTTCACAAGAGCGGTAACCTACAGAAGTAAAGCTATATTTGACTCTCTACTCTTACTAAAAAAGTGATCAGCCAGGACCTCATCAAAGGTCTGTTTTCTATCGGTGTCCCATGCAAGATTTATCCAATTCTTCTCCAGCTTCGCTCAGTGCTGAAGACTTCGACCAGAGTTTTCGGGAAGTTGATCTGGGTGCGCGAGTGGATGGTCCCATCCGCACTACTTTCCATGTCTACAAGAGCGATGAGCGCATCGGCTTCTTTCTGGAAAAAGTCTTCGACGAGCAAGGCCGACTGATACGGATGACCAAACGGACGGCAGATGGTCGTTCGGAAACGCGCTTTGATCCATGCACCGGCGACATCGATAAGATCTTCGAAACCTACACAATGCCGGACGGCAACATCCTCACCAAGGAGAAGCGCTACCTACCGGATGACAATTCTCTCGAATCTGTAATTGTGGTAGACCCCCACGGCAATCTGGTGCGCACAGTCCTGAGAGAAATGAAGAGCCTCAAGAGCGTCTTCACCGGCCAGACCGAATACAACCGGCAGGGCAAAGCCATACTGACGGTTAATCACTGGTTCGATAAAATCACTGCCAAGCTCTCAGTGCGTGAACAGATCCAGTGGCTCTCCAACGGCGAAAGAGGTGTAACCGAGCACTTCACCTTCACCAAAGACGGCTCCCTGGTCAAATATCATAAGTCGCTGGTGCATCCGCCTACCGATTCCTACATGGAAGAAATCCATCTCTACGATCCTCGCTCCCAATCACTGTTGCGCAAGGAAGTAAAGACTTATGAGCGTAACGATCTGCAGGCGGAAGTGGAGATCACCATATACGATACCAGAGGTCATCAACTGGAACAGAAGACCGTCAGAGAAAAACGGCATCTGTCCTGAACATCCTCAGGGTAAGGTTTTCAGGGCCCCTTCTTCTCGCCGCCCCCGGGCGCGGCATTTCTCCGGGCAGGAACAACTGGACTCTGACTGTCTGTACGCCAGTGCTTGAGTACCTGACCGCGACTGACAAAGGAAAGGTTGCGCGAAGGTCCGCAACTAACCATGACAGCCTCCACCAGGGGATCGCTTATTTCTTCGCCGGCTGCCCAATTGATAAGAAAGTTGGCGCCGGTACCGCCGGTTACATCAGTACGTGAAACAACAAAGTCGGCGGTAGCCATAGGGCCCACCACTATGGGTTCAGCCAGATAGCTGCGCACCTTCTTGCCGTCTGACCCATAATAGTCAGCAGAAGCTATGACCAGTTCATGCTTCTCGTCGGTATTGCGAAAACTGACAGTTTCAGCCAGTTCCACCAGACGTTTGCGATTCTCGAAATAAATATGTGAATAAACCGGCACATAAATCGATGAATGAAAAGGGAGGCTGTCGGGAGAAACATCCGACTTCTTGAGATGGCTCTGCCAGAGCTCCGGGTGCTCGGCATTGAAACTGATTGACTCCGGTGTTTCACAAGCGCCAAGAGCGAAGGCCGCCCAACTTGCAAGGGAGAGAACAGCCAGGGGCATGCTTCTCGAATAGAACTGATGCAAGTTTTCAACAGCGGTTTTCCTTGATCTGCCATCCATAAGAAATGCCTCGAAAGAAAGTAGCAAAAGAACAATATCAAAAAAGACAACGCCCCGACAAAAAAATGGGCAAGACAAAAAGCTCCCTCGTGCTTACGAGAGAGCTTGGCAATTTGCCATGACAAACAAAAAATCGAAGGTTTAGTTACCTTCGACTTCTCACTTGCATATGCAGGGCGCGAGCCCTGATAACTGAATAGCCTGAATAAAGACCCTGTCGCCTCCACTTAGCTGGCCTTTGAGTATACCTGTATTCATACCAACTAAGCTTCATAGGCATCGACCTAGGAGAATAAAGATTGGTCTTCGTCTTTCGACTCGCAATCTCAAGTGTCGGAGTTCCACTCACATAGTGAATGTATCCGATTACTCCCTAGAAAGGAGGTGATCCAGCCGCACCTTCCGGTACGGCTACCTTGTTACGACTTCGTCCCAGTCACCGGCCCTACCTTAGGCGGCTGCTTCCTTACGGTTAGCGCACCGACTTTGGGCGTGACCAGCTCCCATGACGTGACGGGCGGTGTGTACAAGGCCCGGGAACGTATTCACCGCCGCGTGCTGATCGGCGGTTACTAGCGATTCCGACTTCACGCAGGCGAGTTGCAGCCTGCGATCCGAACTGAGACTGGGTTTGATGGTTCGCTCCCCCTCGCGGGATTGCATCACATTGTCCCAGCCATTGTAACACGTGTGTAGCCCAGGGCATAAGGGGCATGATGACTTGACGTCGTCCCCACCTTCCTCCGGTTTGTCACCGGCAGTCTCGCTAGAGTGCCCAGCATTACCTGATGGCAACTAACAACGGGGGTTGCGCTCGTTGCGGGACTTAACCCAACATCTCACGACACGAGCTGACGACAGCCATGCACCACCTGTGTCCAGGCTCCCTTGCGGGCACCCTCTCGTTTCCGAAAGGTTCCTGGCATGTCAAGCCCTGGTAAGGTTCTTCGCGTTGCTTCGAATTAAACCACATGTTCCACCGCTTGTGCGGGCCCCCGTCAATTCCTTTGAGTTTCAACCTTGCGGCCGTACTACTCAGGCGGGATACTTATCGCGTTAGCTGCGGCACATCAGGGGTCGATACCCGATACGCCTAGTATCCATCGTTTACGGCCAGGACTACTGGGGTATCTAATCCCATTCGCTACCCTGGCTTTCGTTCCTCAGTGTCAGTTATGGCCCAGCTAGTCGCCTACGCCACCGGTGTTCTTCCCAATATCTACGCATTTCACCGCTACACTGGGAATTCCACTAGCCTCTACCACACTCAAGTCTGCCAGTATCCAATGCAGTCCCAGGGTTGAGCCCCGATCTTTAACATCAGACTTGACAAACCACCTACGAACTCTTTACGCCCAATAAATCCGGACAACGCTCGCATCCTACGTCTTACCGCGGCTGCTGGCACGTAGTTAGCCGATGCTTCCTCTGCTGGTACCGTCATTTTTTTCGTTCCAGCTGACAGAGCTTTACACCCCAAGGGGCTTCTTCGCTCACGCGGTGTCGCTACGTCAGGGTTTCCCCCATTGCGTAAAATTCCCCACTGCTGCCTCCCGTAGGAGTATGGGCCGTGTCTCAGTCCCATTGTGGCTGATCATCCTCTCAGACCAGCTACCGATCGTCGCCTTGGTAGGCCTTTACCCTACCAACTAGCTAATCGGACGCGGGCTCATCTTAAGACGGATTACTCCTTTCACCTTTCGGCATATGCGGTATTAGCGAGCCTTTCGGCTCGTTATCCCCCATCTTAAGGCAGATTCCCACGCGTTACTCACCCGTCCGCCACTAGGTATTGCTACCTCGTTCGACTTGCATGTGTGAAGCACACCGCCAGCGTTCGTCCTGAGCCAGGATCAAACTCTCCGTTGTCAAAAACCATCAGGAGTACTGATGATTTAAAAACGTTTTGTTTGCCTACTCAAAAGTTTTGACAGGCGCCTTTGTTCAAGGCTATTCAGTTATCAGGGTTCGTGGTCGGAGGACTTCAGTTCGTTCGCGCTCAGCGCGAATCGCGTCGTCATCCAATCGACTAGAGAATCATACCAAGCTACCCTAGGACTGTCAAATGTCTGAAACCCGCCAAACATGGCATTTGAACACATAACTTAGCAATTCGGCGCATATATTTTTCCTTTATTTTTTATTGAAAGCAGCTATTGATGCGGTTCTTGCCCAAGAGGCAGAAAAGTATGAGAAAAAGGCCAGATCGATATTGATTCGACTTCCTTGAGTAATTCACATCAAAACCCCCACCTGGAGTCAAAAATTCCAGGTGCAAGAAAATCTCTTTTGCGAAATTTGCTATTGCGCGCGCCACTGCCTGAGCAGTAAAGGTGGGCTAAAGCGCTTCCTGGCGCCACTGACAAGAGCAACTGCGGCGCCTCGCAGTTCTACCAATATATATGTATCGCCACTGCGAAAAGATGTTATCGGGCTAAAACCCTGATTCTCAGCCTTTATTTTGCGATTGGCCAGGAACTCGGTCAGGAAAGCCTGGTAATGTTTCAAAGCGGCGGAGCGATCGGAAAACTCCAGAATCGTCAGCCGGAGCCGCTCTTTAAAAGGTTCCCGAAACTGATAGTCGGCACTGCAGCCGCCTACCAATTCTTTTGCCTCGCTACCGGTGCCCAGAAGTGCCTCTACATAGGGCACCGGGCAGTAGCGACGGCAAGACTTTATTCCATATATAAGTTTCTCGCTGCCCGACAGCTTTTCAAGAGGCGGTAGCTGCTGCAATACTTTCGGCGGCACCGAAGGCGCAGTCTGATTGAGACGCGCTCCGATGCCGTCGGCAATACGCCTGACCAGATCTTTGCTCTCGTCGTCGTCTTCGCTGGCACTTATGGAGACAAAACAGCGCCCCTGGGCAAAGGAGATGCTGGCATCATCTTCGGATGTAGCGTCGCCCCGCTTGACAATAGTGCTAGCCCCCTTGCGCAGATAGTAATAGGCAGCCAGGGCAAAATCACTGTTTTCGAACTGATATACATCTATATAGATATTTCTCTGGCCGCGACTGAGAGTTTTTCTGGCCTGGTAAACAATCTTGAACTCCTGCAAGACACCGTTCTGTTCTTCTCCGGCCAGTAAATCGCTTTGAGCTTCGACAGCCGGGGTATCACCCTGACTGTTCCAACTTTTGAATGACGCCGGTTGCCAACCGGGAAACTCCAGCTTCTGCAAGTAGGAATTGAGCGGTTGCGTCGAGGACGGTGCTTCCATGGCCGGCGCGGGCAGACCATAACACCCCAGGGTCCAGAGAGCCAGAAGGCAGGCAAAAGCCCCCGGGCCCGCCCTGAAGAGTTTCGCACCGGCTGGGCGCCGGTCTGATCTGAAAGGCGCCACCACGGAAGGTGCCGTCCTTAGCGCGGTCGCCAGGAAAGGCTGACGATACTCTGATCTGCCACCGTAAGAATGCTGATATCCAGGCGATATTGATCATTGACGGCATTCATCAAGATTTCGGTACCCTGACTGGCATCATTCAAGAGTTTGTACCCGCTCATAGCAATTTCGGTTTTATAAAAGGTCTGAATTTTGAAGCGATCATCCTTGCTCTTGAGAATGACCACGTAACTAAACTTATTGTCTCCCAGGGGCGTGGAGTCGGCACGAGTACATTCGGACTTGGGATAACAATTGATTTTGAAGCCTTCGGGAATTTTCACACCGGTGGGCTGATCTTTGTTGACGCAACCAGAGACTGAAAAGGTGCTGAGAACCACGACCAGAATTAGAGCCCAGATAGAGCCAATACGACGACTGAACATAGAGATGATTACCTCAACTTTCCCATCTCAAATCATAGCGCAGCCAGAGCCAACTTTGTGCTTCTATCGGGTTTGAGGTCCCAGTTTGTGCCTACCACTTAGGCTTTTTGCGCACTTCCGCGACGCCGTCGGCAGCAGGAGCAGCTTTCTTTGCATCATCCTTGCGCACTTCCCCGATACCTTCTGTGCCGGCAGGTTTTTCGGCTGTTTTTTCGCCGCCGACCACCTTATCTTTCAAACCACTCAACCAGCCCAGGGCTTTCTTGCCGACGCCGGCGGCTGCGTCAGCCGTGCCCTCAGGATCTTTAACCACAGAATCGATGGCCTTCTTCTTGACTCCGTCGGCAGCAATATCGGTTACGCTACCCAGACCACCAGTGGCCAGACGCCCGATAGGCGCCACTTGTTCAGCAACCTGCTTGCCTTCTTTATAGTGTTTCTTGGTATCGGCGCTGCCATTCCTGTCTACCTGCCTATCCACAACCTTGGCGCCTTTCTCGATGATTACCGTGGGATCGCCGGCGGCGACTCGGGCGGCATCCGTCAGAGCCTTGCGCGGATTGCGCTTATACTCTTCTGCGGTTTCCTTGGCGGCCGCTTTCACATCAGCGGAAACGCCGTATTCTTGATCCTTCTTCTTAATCTCCTGAACGCCTTTTTTACCGGCATCAGTCACATCTTTCATTACGGGCTTGGCAGCATCCATAACATCATTAACCACCGGCTTAGCCGCGTCCACAGCCTTGCCACCCAATTCTCGCGTCTTGCCCCAGACTTTGGAAGCAAAATCAGCCAGCCCGCCGGATGACTGCTCTTCCTGCACAGGAACATGAGCATCGCCTTTTTTTTGCATTACAGCAGTAGCCTTATCACCAGCCATGGCAAGAACCTCTAGAAAATCTGATTGTGGGGGGGGATGACAGGAGTTTATGACGACCGGGAGACGCTGTCAAGTGCGGTTTTCCCCATGGGGCCTATGTCACAGGGTTGTCACAAAGTTAAAGCCGGCGGCAATTCCAAGACAAAACAAGACAGGATGCGGTTGTTAACCGACACAAGCCCCAGCACAGCAGACAACAAAGGCTCTAGTTCTAGCTCTTACTGGGAGCCAAGACTTGCTTGCTCTCCAATTCCTTTCTGTACCACTCAATGGTTTCACTCAGGCCTTCCACAAGATCCTTTTTGGGTGTCCAGCCCAGGAGACTCTTAGCCTTGGAAATATCGGGCAGACGTCGCCGGGGATCATCTACAGGCAAAGGTCTGGCAGTAATTTCGCTTTTTGAGCCGGTCAACTCTTTGATTATTTCCGCCAGCTCGCGTACGGTCTTCTCCTGCGGATTGCCGAGGTTAACGGGCAGATGATGTTCCACGCCCATCAGTCGAACAATGCCGTCCACCAGGTCGGAAACGAACTGGAAGCTTCGGGTCTGCTGTCCTTCTCCATAAATTGTTATAGGTTGGCCGGTGAGAGCCTGACCGATGAAATTGGAAACCACGCGACCATCGTCGAGGCGCAGTCTTGGTCCGTAACAGTTGAAGATACGAATTATGCGAGTGTCGAGCTTATGCTTGTGGTGATAAGCCATGGTAATCGCCTCGGCAAAGCGCTTGGACTCGTCGTAGACTCCGCGGGGACCGATAGGATTGACATTACCCCAGTAGGTTTCCACCTGGGGATGAATTTCCGGGTCGCCATACACTTCCGATGTACTGGCCAGAAAGTACCGGGCTCCTTTAGCAAGGGCCAGACCGAGGGTATTGTGGGTACCCAGGCTGTTCACCTTCAGCGTCTCGATCGGCAAGGTGAGATAGTCCACCGGCGAAGCCGGCGAGGCAAAATGAATAACCCAATCGAGAGGTCCGACTATATGAATGTGATTGGAAACATTGTGATGAATGAACTCGAAACGTACATTGCTTTGATGCCTGGCGATATTTTGATAGTTGCCCGTGATGAGGTTGTCCATCACCACAACCTCATGGCCTTCGTCCATCAAGCGGTCAGTCAGATGGGAGCCTATGAAACCAGCACCACCTGTGATGAGAATTCTCAATGTCCTATTCCTCTATATGTCATACCGGCATCTACCACATCTTGCTCACTGAGAACGTTGCGGCCATCTATAACCAGAGGCCAGCGCATCACTTTACTGAGCCCTTTCCAGTCCAGGTTTCTAAAGAGTGCCCACTCGGTAACAAGCACCACGGCATCACAATCCTGGGCCAGGGTCAAAGCACTATCGCAATAGGTAATTTCCAAATTGGGGTGCAACTGTTCGCAGCGCTCATTGGCCACCGGATCAAAGGCTTTAACGGAAGCGCCCATCTTCAAAAGCTGATAGGCAATGGTGATGGCTGGTGCATCGCGCAGGTCATCGGTATCAGGTTTGAATGAAAGACCAAGCAACCCTACCGTTCTGCCTTTGAGAATCTTCAGCTCTTCCTGTAGTTTTTTGATCACCACCAGGCGCTGTCTTTCGTTGACGGAAACAGTAGCTTCCAAAAGGGAAGTGGGATAGCTGTATTCCTTCGCCACTTGCATAAGAGCACTGACGTCTTTGCCGAAACAGCTACCGCCCCAGCCTACACCGGCATTCAAGAAAGCCTTGCCGATCCGATAATCGAGTCCGATACCCTGTGCCACCTGACGCACATCGGCACCAACTTTCTCGCAAAGCCCGGCGATTTCATTGGCAAAGCTAATTTTCATAGCTAGAAAGGCATTGGCGGAATACTTGATCAACTCGGCAGAGGCCAGATCGGTCACAACAAAGGGCACCGTCTGAAACGCGGCTGGACGCGGAGCAAACGAGGGCGGCTCGAAAGTCTGATTGATGATCGGTTTGTAGAGGTTCTTCATTACATCGACGGCATTGTCGTCGGAAGCACCAACTACGATGCGGTCGGGATAGAAGGAATCGGTGATGGCGCTGCCTTCCCGCAGGAACTCCGGATTAGAGACAACGGTAAAACTAGGGCTCTCCGGACGCGCGGAGCGAGCCGGCACCGGCTGGGCATTCTGTACGCCCTGGCTGACCAGCATTTCCACCCAGTTGCCTGAGCCTACCGGTACTGTGGACTTGTTGACTATGATGCGGCGTTTGCTGCCATCGAGAGCGCCGCCTATGGCTCTAGCCACCACCATCACCTGGGAAAGGTCGGGCTCACCATTAGGAAGGGAAGGCGTACCCACGGCGATAAAGATCACGTCGGCTTTCTTCACCGCCCCTTCCAGGCTGTCGGTGAAAGTAAGGAAACCGGACTCAATGGTTTCCTTAACAAATTCCTGTAGGCCGGGCTCGAAGAAGGGCACGATTCCTTTTTTCAAAGAGCCCAATCTTTCACTGCTGGCCTCCACCGCCGTGACATGATTGCCAAGATAAGCAAGACAAGCACTGGTTACAAGACCAACATAACCGGCACCTATAACACAAATATCCACACTAACTACCTACTTAAAGAAGGGCCTGGAGCCTGAGTCACGACTGTTTTTGCCGCCGGCGGGATATAAACTGCTTATACGCTGCCTATGCCCGGCCTGGCGTTGTGCCAGCGGCTGACTGCTTTTCCGTCCCAAGTGTTAACCTTGGCTACAGTGGGGTGTTACCTTTGAAGCAGCGCTCTTATACTAGCTCTTAAGTTTTATCACCTTGAAAGCCATATCTAAATATTTAGACTTTACGGGTCGGAAAAACTTTAGCACCCCGGCCCTTTGGAGCCGGTTTCAGGATAAAAGACCTAAATGCCTTCAAAAGAGACTTCCCAACTGGACCGCTTCGTAGAAACCATTGCCCGGCTGAGAGCCCCGGACGGCTGCCCCTGGGACCGGGAGCAGACCCATAAGAGCCTGGCACGCTATCTACTGGAAGAAGCCTACGAAGTCCTGGAGGCCATCCAGAAAGATGACCCGGAGAAGTTACAGGAAGAACTGGGCGACTTGCTCCTGCAAATCGTGCTCAATGCCCAGGTGGCGAAGGATGAGGGCACCTTTGACATCGAAGATGTAGCCAGAGGCATTAATGAAAAGATGATCCGCCGCCATCCCCATGTCTTCGCCGACAGCACCGTGAGCACCGCCGAGGATGTAGTGAGCCAGTGGCAGGATATTAAAGCCCGTGAAAAGGCCCAGAAGCAAGAAAAAAGCGGCACCCTGGACAGTATTCCCAAAGCCATGCCCGCTCTTCTTCAGGCTCTGAAAATTTCGGAAGCCGCCGTCAGTGAAGGTTTCGAGTGGAAGAAAGAGGGTGACGTCTGGGAGAAACTGGACTCCGAAATTAGCGAACTGAAAGAAGCCATTTCCAATCCTGATTTGACCGAACCGGAAAAGGAGAGCCAGGCGAAGGAAGAAGTAGCGCTGGAATTCGGCGACGTCTTGTTTTGTATGGTGAACGTGGCCCGCTGGCACAATCTCAATCCGGAGGAATGCCTGCTTCTCACTATGGAAAAATTTCGCCGCCGTTTCTCAGATATGGAAGCCAGGGCCATGCGGCCCCTCAAAGATTTGAGCAAAGATGACTGGAACGATCTCTGGGAAGAGGCGAAGCTGAATACGGCCAGGTAAGGCGCCGGCAGAGGTTGCTCAAGAATGAGTTTTAGAGCGCCTGACCGGCGTTGGCGGTCTGCACTTGCGGCTCCACCGCGGCGGCGGCAGTGCCCCCCTGGCCGTCAGGCAAGACTTTGGTCTCTTCCCCGCGTCCGTTCAACTGCTTGAGCGGCTTTTTGGAAACCTTCAAGGGGATGGAGTTGTCCAGTCCGAGATCAATATACTCGACTCTGTCCTTCATGGTCTCCACAGTGGGCAAAATGGAAACAAGACGACCAAGGCGCCGGGTCAATGTAGCGTCGGGCATACCCAATTTCAAATGCAGATCGCCGTTTTGCACATGGACGTCGAAGGGCTGGCGCAAGTCGATGGAAGAAACCGGTCGGCCGGTCTGTTCGCTGATGTAGTTAGCCCAGCTTGCCCATTGCGTTACTTCGCGGGCTGTCAGCTTGAGGTGGGGCGGGCCGTAAATGACCATCTTCGGCTTGACCACATTGGGAAATTCATTGACGGGAATAAATCGCCCGGACTGCGCAATCACGGATTGAGGTGGTTGCTTCGGATCGCAGGAGAAGGATGCCCATGGGTATTCTTCCAATATTTCCACGACGATGCGAGGATTGGGCAAAGCATAACGGCGCACAAAGGCGTAACGCACCGCCTTCAAAGAAGTAAGTTGGCGCTCCAATTGCTTGGGATCAATGCGATAGATCGGCACATCGATAACACTGCTCAACAGGCCGAGCACTTGCTCACGGCTGGCTACGGAATTTCCCTTCACTTCGATCTGAGTTTTTTCGTTGTTCAGACTCCAGGGCAGGTGCGTGAAGCAAGCAGCACCACAAACCAGCAAGCCGCACAGAAACATATAACGCAAGGCCTGGCGACGCAACCGAGCACGGCGAGCCGCCTTCCGCATCTTGCGGCGACTGCGCATCCATTCTCTTCTCTGGTTCGCTTCCAAAAGCCTTACTCCTGCAAGCCCTGATTAGCCGACGACTGTGCCGGGATGAGGAGAGCACGACCCGGCTCCGAAAAGAGATGCGAGTGAACTGACACCACTCCGTCGAAGACAAACTCGGCCGGTCCAGTCAGTTCAATCTGCTCTTGCATGCCACCATCCAGATACGAAACAGCCAACTCTCCCCCTGGAAGAATAACACAGCATTGCCGTTTGAGCAGCCCTTCTCTCACACCGGCAGCCACCACTGCCGCCGCCCCACTGGCACAAGCAAGAGTGGGACCACAACCTCGTTCCACCACATAAACCCGCACTTTTTCAGGACTGAGAATTTTCACCCATTCCACATTTGCACCCTGCGGGAAAAGGCTTGAACTCTGAATCTCTTCCGACAGGGCCCGTAAAGTAGGAGAATTTGAATTTGCCGCCGGCAGACCGGCAAGAGTATTATCCGGCAGCCCGCCTTGCATATCCAGGGCATATTCGAACCAGGGCAAAGAGCCGGCTTCCTGTCGTTCAAAAATCACACAATGGGGATTCCCCATGCTCACGGCCGTAGCCTTCACTTTACCGCTCTTGAGAGTGATGGGAGCAGCGACAAACTCGCACTTTGACTCAACACTGCCCCGGTCGGACAGATCAAGAGGAATGTCTGCGGCGGAAAACAAAGGTCTGGCCAGGCGAGTGCTGACCACGGCCCGGTTGGCGCCACTACCGGTGGAGTCGCCGTCAATAGAGCGGATGCAGATATGAACGGGGTAATCTGCGCAGCGCACCTGAAAAACTGAAGCCGCAGCGGACATAGCACCGGAGTCGGTGCCGCAGGGCAAGTACTCCTTGAGCCAGCCCTGCCTGGCCATGAAGAGAGCCAGGGTACGCAGCCCGTTTCCACACATCGAAGAATAGGAGCCGTCGGAATTTACGTATATCCAGGAGAAGGGCGCCGCCAGGGCGCTGACCCCATCCCTTTCGCGGCTGTAACTGTCAACCAGGGCGGCAAGAGCGACCGCTGGACCTTGAGCACTGTGGTCCTCAGCCAGATAACTGCTGCGAACGGCCACAATCAGACCGTCGCCGCCGATACCCCGGCGCCGGTCACAGAGAAAAACCGCCAGGTTCGATAAAATTGACTTAAGGGCCGGTAAAAGAGAGGCCGTCACAGGCTCAGTATGAGCATGAGCGGCGCCGCCGCTCTTCATAGCAGAGTCGGAAGCGGCAAGAGCCAATCCCTGCGAAACCAGATGCCGGCAAAGATTTTCCTCAGTCACAAGAATAAAATCATTGCCCAGGCCGTGCACCTTGGAAAAGGCGAGGGGCGGGGCGGTCAGACTGAGAGTTTTTTCCGGATGCATTGATAAAAGAGCCATGGCCAGATAATACGACAAAACAAAGCCTCGTACTTGACATGCCTCTCATGCTTACCTTATTCCGACCACTTTGTGCTAAATCAATATAAGCAATTCAAGGCAAGTTGTCGGTAGTCTTGGAATAAATTCCGGCAATTAGAAAATCAATTCAAAGCGCAAGGGAGTGGTCAGTGAAAGCATATATATCCGTAGATCTGGAAGGCATAAACGGAATTTTGCATAGCAGCCAGACCCAACCAAATGAGCCCGGCTACGGACGGGCCGTCAGACTTCTCCATGAAGAAACCAACGCCGTAATTGAGGGACTTCTAGAGGGAGGCGTCAAGGAAATCGTGGTGAACGATTCGCACTGGGACGCGCGCAATCTCCATATAGAAGAGTTAATCAACCACCCCGGTATTTTTCTTAGAAGCGGCTGGCAAAAGCCTTTTTCCATGGTCTCGGGCTTGAACGAGGCGGAGAGGCGGCCCGACTTTGCCGTATTTCTCGGATACCATGCCCGGGCCGGCCATGCCCGCGGCGTGCTCAGCCATACCTACAGGGCCCAGATCTTCTTCGAGGTGCGCCTGGACGGCAAACCGGTGGGAGAAACCGGACTCAATGCCGCTCTGGCAGGTCACTTTGGAGTACCTGTCGCCATGCTCAGCGGTGACGACACCGTCATAGAGGAAGCCCGGGACTGGCTGGGGGATATCGCCTGTGCCCAGGTAAAAGAGGCAGTTTCGAGATATTCGGCAGTTTTTCCCTGCCAGAAGGAAAGCCTGGGCAAATTAAGAGAAACAGCCCGGACAGCGGCCCTGAACAAAAAACACTGGCAGCTCTTCCAGGCGAAGCAACCCTGCAGCATTGAAATCACCATGTTCGACCCCTCCATGGCCGACGCCGCAGAGCTGATTCCAGGCATCGAACGACTGTCGGCCCGGGATATCGCCATCAAACACAGCGACTACTCGGTTGCCTTTCGCCTCATGCTGGCCGTCGGCGCCCTCGGTGCAAGCCGCCGAGACCCCTACTTCAGCTAAGGGCAAAGAGCGGCAAGCACTGAGAATCTCGAGCTTTATTAATTTTGCTAAATCTTCCTCTTGACTTGTTGAGTAGGAGTTAAATAGCGGGTATCAAACAAGTACAGCAGATTTTCAGGACAACGCAACGGCACTGGGGCATTGAGTCTCTTTTGCTGCGGCACAGAGCCGTACGGCTCTGTCTCGTCCCTCTACAGCTTTCGCGGAGAAGCAAGAGATGTTCAATTCTTCCTACCAGAACCTTTCATTCAGACAACAAATCATCAGCCCGAGCCAGTCCTACCCCTGCCCCCGTTGCAGTACCGGGCTCATCGAACCCCATGGTCTGAGTGAGTGCCTCAACTGTAGCTCCTGTGAGCGTTCATTTGTGGCTCTGAGAGGCGGACGTTTACTCACACCGGCCAACCGCCTGGGCTTCAAGATTGCCCCTACTTTCTGGTGGGACGGCTTGAGATGGCACTGGGCCGGCACCACAGCCAGCAGCCGCCAGCTTCTCACCCTGGTTTTTCTCTTCTTCCTGCCCATCGTGGCCAGTCACATCGCCTTCTCCCTCAATCTCTTCCAGGATCGCCCCGAGTGGCTCTCTCCCGCCCTGGCCTCAGCGGTAATCGGACTATTCTCAATTCAGACTATCTATTTCCTGTGCTGGGACTTCGACTTTGTAGCCAGGCAGAAGGACAAAGAAAAGCGCACCCCGCTACCGGATCGCCCCTACCAGAACTGAGACGGCTAAATCTACCGAGTGCAGCCGAAAAATTAAAAGTAAGCGACCCCACGGACGCTGGTTGAATTGCCGGACCGTGGGGTCTTTTTTTGCCGCTGAAACCGGCAACAGTGAAAGACACCAGCCCCGAGCCAAGCCCCGTCACTTTTCCTTCAGAATTATGGAATCAGTATTATGGAATAATCCTAACCTGAACCAAACGGCATAAGTGACCAATAAGCCAAGCAGGCGGTGCAGCATAGACGTCGAGAACAATTCAATCAGCCAGGAAGAAGAGGGGGCAGCCTGTGCCTCCGACGGCAATCCGGCAAAGACCATGAGCAATCAAGAACGACATTTCCCGGTCATGCTGAAAGAGGCTATTGACCTTTTAGAACCCCGGGACGGTCTTATCTATGTTGATGTCACGGCCGGTGCCGGCGGGCATCTGCAAGAGTTGGTAAATAGGGTGGGAGCGCAATCGAAAATTTTTGCCTTTGACCAGGATCCGCAGGCCATCGACGCGCTGCAAGAAAGCCTCGGCAAGCGGGTTACCTTCATACACTCCAATTTCAGATATCTAAAAGAGGCGCTATCCAAATACGGTATCAATACTATTGACGGTGGCATCATCGCCGACCTCGGTGTTTCTTCCATGCAAATCGACGAGAAAGAGAGAGGCTTCAGTTTCCAGAAAGACGGCCCGCTGGATATGCGCATGAACTCGAAGCAGAGCCTCACCGCCCACGATATAGTCAACCAGTGGACGGAAGTAGATATCGCGGACATCATTTACAAATACGGCGAAGAACGAAACAGCCGCAAGATAGCCAAACGCATAGTGGAAAGTAGGCCAATTAATACAACTTTAGAACTGGCTTCCATAGTGGCAAAATGCAACTACACGGGCGGTCGGGCTTCTGATAAACAAAATAAAAAAATTCGCAGAAACAAAAATTCGCCTGGTTTTGCCGGTGGTGGCAGCGGTCAAAATATTCACCCGGCCACGCGTACTTTCCAGGCACTGAGAATGGCTGTAAATGCCGAACTTGAGAGTATTGAAGAATTTCTGGAACAAGCCAAACAAATGCTTAGCCCGGGAGCAAGACTGGTGGTCATCACCTTTCACTCCCTGGAAGATCGAATCGTAAAGCAATTTTTCAAAATGGGCGCCCAGTCTTGCGTTTGCCCGCCGAAACTGCCCCTCTGCCAGTGCCAAAAAGAAGTGGAATTTCTGATAATCACACGTAAACCTGTAACAGCTTCTTCGCAAGAATTACTTGCCAACATCCGCAGTCGTAGTGCTAAACTACGTGCAGGCCAAAAGCTGAATTAGGGAGTATATATGGTAAGCACTCAAAGACGCCGAGTAAACGACGAGCCCGTCAGCCTGTCGTACGACACAAGAAGCTCGGCAGCCAGAGTAGCGCGAGTCTCCCTCGTGACTGAAACCCGTCGCGAGTCCGCGCCCGTCGCACCCATCGCTTTTGATTATTCCGAGCCAAGAAGTGACTCAGTCAGAGTAGTCAAGAACTCCTCCGTGCAAGCAGTGACACCTGGTCGTCAACAGCAGCAGGAAGCCAGACCTTACCTGGTTCCCCTTGAGAGCCCTAAGAAGGGACGGCGTGTACCTGTCCTGGTACGCATCAATCGCACTTTACAAGCCGGTCTGATTGCCCTTTGCGGTCTGGCTATCTTCGCCTACGGCATGAACGTCAACGACTCCCACAATGTAGGCAAGCTGCAAGAGCAAGTGCGCCGCCTCAGCGAACAGAATTCCGAACTTTCCAACAAGGTATTGAAGGAAGTCTCCTACCAGGGAATCTCTGAAAACGTTTCCAAGCACAAAGGTCTCGTAGTTCCGGAAGTAGTCAAAATCTGCAAAGAAGTGCCGGCGCCCAAGCTGAGCATGGTAAAAGCAGCCCGGCATCACCTGCCTTTGATGAGCGGCTACTAAAGAATCAGATTCAATATATAGATGAAACTGCTTGAATCATTTTGATAAAGGCAGTGATTTAAACTATCTTTCTAGATAAGTTCAAAATCCAAAGGGTGAAAGGTGGCGAGAGTAAGGGAACAGCAGCAAATAAGGGACCGCGGTGTAATCAAGCGGCATCCACGCTCACCCCTCTGGCGCCTGCGCATCTGGCAAATTCTTTTGAGCCTGGGAGCACTGTCCATTATCGGCAGGCTCTACTACTTGCAAATTTACCAGGGACCCACTCTCACGGAAAAGGCTAAAACCCAGAGGCAGCAACATCACATGCTGGTTCATCGGGGTGCCATCACAGACCGCCGTGGTTTGCCTTTGGCTGTGGACACGACCCGTTACGATGTCTTCGTACATGTAAAACTGCTCAAGAAAGAGAAAGAAGAAGCGGCCCGCATTCTTTCTCCCATCGTGAAAGAGCCTGAAAGTAAAATTCTCAAGCTATTCAACTCCGGCTATCCCATTATCACCCTGGCGCGCCATCTGGACCGGGAGTGCATAGATCAGCTACAGGAGCTGAACTGGACCGGCGTAGACATCGTTTCCCGCCCCTTCAGGCAGTATCCGGAAGGTAAGCTAGCCGCTACCCTCCTGGGCTATACCGATATGGATACAAAAGGCCAGGGCGGTGTGGAACAGGCCCTGCAAGAAACCCTGACGGATACCGGCAACATTCCCAAACCTCAGCTTGACGGTCATGGCCGAACCATTCTGGTACCAAGCAAACAACCCTCCTGGGATATTACACCGCCCCTCGGGCGCCACGTCGAGCTGACTCTCGACAACTACCTGCAACATCTGGCCGAGAAAGAACTCTATGCCATGTGCCGCCACTCCCATGCCCTGCGCGGCTCCGTCATTCTGGCTGATCCCACTAATGGGGAAATTCTAGCCTGGGCCAACTATCCGACTTTTGACCCGAACAATTACGCCAAGTTCAAATACGAACACATGAAGAACTGGTCCATGGTCGATGTCTATCAGCCCGGTTCCACCTTCAAGATCGTTACCGTGGCCTCCGGTCTGGAAACCGGCGCCATCAAGCCGAATCAGACCTTCTACGACGGTGGTTCCCTGACCGTGGGCAATCGCACCATCCACAACCACGACGGCGGTCACGGCACAATCAACCTCAAGGGTCTCTTCATTCACTCTTCCAACATCGCCTCAGCCATGGTTGGTATGGCTATGACGCCCAAACAGTTCTATGACAAACTTTCCGAATTCGGACTGGGCAAACCCACGGGCATTGATTTGCCCGGTGAATCGGGCGGTATCCTGCTCAATTACAAGCGCTGGACTCCAATCGACCAGGCCACCACAGGTTTCGGGCAGGGAGCGATCGCCGTAACGCCACTACAGTTAGTGGCAGCAGTAGGCGTCCTGGCCAACAACGGCACCTGGGTGCAGCCCCATCTGATCCGGCGTGTATACGACCCGCGCACCGGCGTCACTGAAAAGTGGATGGAGCCGAAAAAACGCAAAGTTATTTCTCCGGACATAGCCAAATTAGTTTCCTCACTTCTGGCCCAGAACATCGCAGAAGGTACTCAAATAGCAGGACAGGTGCCGGGCTATCGCGTCGCCGGTAAGACCGGCACGGCGCAGAAAGTTACTGCCAGCGGCAGAGGCTATTTAGCCGGTCAAACCATAGCTTCCTTTATCGGCTTCTTGCCGGCCTCCAACCCCCAACTCTTGTGTCTGGCCGTTATCGACAGCCCTCAGACCGACGGGCGCTGGGGCAATACAGTGGCGGGTCCGGTCTTTAATGCTGTAGCATTAGAAGCAGCCCGGTACCTCAATATTTCACCGGACTACATCTACAACGCCAATGACAAAACACAGAAAATCAAGCCGGTTGAAGCCCCCTCGGTCAAATACGCGGCCGAACTTGCACACCAGGGATCTGGAGACGACGCAGCCAGCGGCGCAGAAAGTGGACAGCACTGAGGTTCCGAAACCGGCTGCGGCCGACAGTAGCAGTCAACTGAAAAAACAGCCGAGCCTGGGTAAGACGTTTTCTCTAGTAGCCCTCTTCACCGTTCTCTCAAAGTTCGCCGGTCTTTTACGAGATATGGTGGTGGCAAGCGCCTTCGGCACCACCCTGATCGCTGATGCCTACAATATTGCCACTCTCTTCACCGGCAATATTCTGGTGCTTTTCGGCGGTCTGGGAGGCCCCTTTCATTCTTCGGCCGTAGCCGTCTTGACTCCCCGCAAAGACTCCGGCGACTGCGGCAGACTGACAGTGCAACTGCTTGTCTGGACAGGGCTGATTACAGGGCTTCTCGCTCTCATCGTCTTCGCCCTTGCACCGCATATAGTACCACTGGTAGCACCGGGCAGCGGCAGTGAGACAGAGAAACTAAAACTCTGGCACGAAACCACTATGCAGCTGAGAATTATGTCGCCGCTCATCTTAATTGCAGGACTAGTAGGCATTGGCTGCGGCATATCTAATACCTACAACCAGTTTTTCTGGCCGTCCATGGCACCAGCCGTAGCATCACTCTGCATCATCATTTCCTGCCTCGGTTTCAAGGGTAGCGGCGAAACCGGTCTCTGCCTGGCCGCCGGTACTCTGGCCGGAGCCATCGGTCAATTCCTCGTACAAATGCCGGGCATGCTCAAAGCCCATCCCACTTTTCGAGACTTAAAGCTCTTCAGTAAGATGGAACCGGGCATGAAAGAATACTTGCACATGCTCTGGCCGGCCACCATTTCTACTTCCATCGGTTACATATACAGCTACGTGGATGTCTTTTTCACCTCGCAAATGGGCGAAGGTGGCTGGACGGCCCTGGTAACTGCCAATAGGCTGGTGCAATTGCCGCTAGGCGTCTTGCTCACAGCCATGTTGGTACCGATCTTGCCGCGCTTCACCATGCAAGTGACTGAAGGCAAGATTGATGATTTGAAGAGCGAACTGAGGCGCGCCCTTACCCTGCTCTGGTTCCTGGCCCTGCCCATGTCGGCCTTGCTCTTAGCACTACCGCAGCCAATCGTGCAGCTCCTGTTTCAGAGAGGCGCTTTCAATCAACATTCCACGGAACTTGTAACGACGGTACTGTTCTTCCTGGTGCCGAGCATATTCTTCTACGTGGCAAGAGATTTGGTGACGCGGGTTTTCTATGCCCACAAAGATTCCAAAACGCCATATTACGTGGGACTGGCCGCAATCGGCGTCAAACTCTTTATCACCTGGTTCTTAGCCGTTCCGCTGGCCATGGGTCTGGGCGGTATTGCCCTTTCCACATCGATCATTACTGTCTTCAATTTGAGCCTGTTATCTATTCTTTTGCGCAAGAAAATCGGCAGGCTGGGCGCCGGCAAATTGATCAAGCCGGTGGGCATCATGATCACAGCCGCCTGCTGTTGCGGTCTCAGTGCCGGCATCGGCTATGGCTATCTGGTCCAGGCCGCCGCCGCCATTAAAGCCTCACTGAAGCTACCCCTGCCCCACCTTCTGGAGCTGGCAATACCCCTTGGTTTTGCGGCCGGCATCGGCGGTCTGGTTTATATGGCGATTTGCTACCTCTTCAAACTTGATGAGGTAAAACAAATTACCAAGAGGCTCGCTCGCCGGGGCTAAAGAACCGGTTAGGCGCCTGGGACGAATCTTACAAACAGAACAAAGCTTACAAAATGCCGCAGCAAATTAAACTCGCTCACGCACAAGACGGCCGGGCTTATCTTTCTTATCGATGAGTTTATAGAGACAACAACCGAAGCATACGACGACAATTGCCACAAGCAACATCCACCAGCTGGCCTTGGCGATGACAAAGCAAGTCAACGCCACGCCAACCAATGAGATGATCGTCGTAATCGGCTCTCGGGCATGAGCCATATCCGATCCTCCCAAGGAGACAGTTATTCAATTTTCAGAAGTGGATATACAATACAACATGCAAACAATATCAATCGTCAATACGATCGATAAAAACGGCAGAGATCTTCATCCCTGCCGCCTTTCAGAGTTTTGAAAAATTTTTAGGCAATTCTATTATCTGCCCTTGCCTTGAATGCAGCTCCGATTCAAGGGGCTTCACCACCAGGTTCCGCCCCGCCCGGCGCCGCATCTGAAGAGCCTGGGGCAGCACCGGAACCCGAGCCTGCCAGTTCCTGCATTTTCACACTCTGCCAGTCGCCGCCTTCGGCAAATTTCACCTGCAACACTCTAATTTTCATGGCCACCACCTGAGGATGGAGGGTGAAGTCCCGCTTCCATTTCTGAGAGCGTTCCGCCTGAGGAGTCAGGTAGGTGGCATCAACGGCATGGAAGGTGCCGCGGTCTTTGCCTTCACCGTCCACAAAACGCACTCGAAACTTAACCGCTGAAATAGCGCGGTCACCTATATTTTTATAGTCCAGGTAAATCTTGGACGACATGGGGGCGTCAAAGGGGTCAAGGTCCAAGTTACATCTGGCCGTCACGGAAACAGGACAATTCTCTTCCGGTACAAAATCACAGTTTATAGATCGAACTTTTGACCCGGTTTGAGCGTATACATATAGAGAGGGGAAAAGTTTCCAAGACAAAAGACTATCGGGGAAGGGAAAAACCATGACCACGGGTACGACCACCAGAGGCCAGAGCAAAAGACTCAAGAGCCTCCTCCTGTCAACACTACCGGCCTTTACCCTGTCCATGCTCATCCTCCTTGCGGCAAGCCTTCCCCATGCCTGCGCCGATAAAATACCGGCCACTGAATTTACTCTTACCATACTTCATACAAATGATCTGCACTCCCATGCCGAGCCTTTTCTAGAAAGAGGCAAAAACGTGGGCGGTATGGCTCGAATTGCCCATCTGCTTCGCAAGCTCAAGAAAGAAAATAAAAATTGCCTGACCATCGATGCCGGCGATATCTTTCAAGGCACTCCACTTTTCACCCGCTACAAAGGCGAGGTTGAGGTGGAACTGCTCAATAAACTGGGCTACGACCTCTATACCATCGGCAATCACGAGTTTGACGAAGGCGGCATTAATCTGGCCGATAAGCTGGCCCGGGCGCGCTTCGATATAATTTGCGCCAACTTAGATGCCGCTCAGTTACCTGCCCTGGCCAGGGTCATGAAGCCTTCAGTGATCAAAGAACTGGGAGATTCGAAAGTAAGAGTCGGCTTTGTAGGGGCCATCACTCCCGACATAGAAAGTCTATCTATGCGCAGAGACGGAGCCAGGTTGAAGAGAGATGCCACAAAAGCGAAAGAAGCAGCCTGGCTAGCGCCCATCCAGGAAGAAGTTAGCAAACTAAAAGCTCAGGGCATCGACAAAATTATCCTTGTCACCCACTGCGGTGTCGATTACGACAAAGTAATCGCCGAAAACATCGTCGAGGTAGACGCCATCATAGGAGGACACAGCCACTCCCGACTGAGCGAGCCGGTACTGGTGAACCGGGGCGAAGCCGGTCCCTGCCTGATAGTACAGACCGGCTCTTACGGGCGCAGCCTCGGACAACTACAACTGACCTTCGACAAAAACGGTTCGGTGCTGCCGGAAAAGAGCAAATATAGATTGCTGGCCGTGAACGACCGCTTGCCCGAGGAGCCTGATGTCAAAGCCTACATCGACAAAATGGCCGAGCCGCTCAAAATTCTAAAAGAAACAGTGCTCACCAGAGCCGATGGCAATTTCGACAATAGCTGGCGCCTGTACCGCCATGATTCGGCGCTGGGAGATTTGATTGCCGACGCCTTCCTTGATGCCGGTCAGGCTCAGGGTGTACAGGTGGCAATGGAAAATCGAGGCGGCATCAGATCTTTCATAGATCGTGGGCCAATCACCCTCGAAAAAATCGAAGAAATTCTTCCCTTCGACAATCACCTGGCCTGCGCTACGGTTACGGGTAAGAGCCTTTTACGAAACCTGGAACATTCGGTGGCCGGCAGCCTGGGCGGACGATTCCTAGATGTCAGTGGTATCAAATTCGCCTACGACATAGAAAAAGCCCCCGGTAGCCGCATCGTTTTTGCCCTCGTTAAAGACAAAGAAGGCAACTGGAAAAGGGTGGAAGACACTGCTACTTATAGGATCGGCATGACCGATTACAGTTTCAACGGTGGAGAGGGCTACGACTTTTCCTCCGCCGCAGATGTAACCTACAGCCAGGAAAAGCTGAACGAACCTTTGCGCCGCTTCTTCCTCAAGCAGAAGAGCGTTCGCCCTCAAGCTCCCAATCGCATCTGCGCCACGGTCGGGGCCCTGACAGGCTTTCTTACCTCAAAAACAATCGTACTTGGCGGCGGACTTTCCTTCATCAGCAAGATTCCAAACCAGCGCCTCTCTTTGTATAGGGCAAAAGAGCTGGGCGTAACAACCATCCGTCCCGGTATTGTAGTGCCCCTCGCCGCACCGCAAGTGGTGCTGGAAAATATAGAGAAAGAAGACTTCTCGATTAGAGTAAGAAACTACCTTAACCGCGAAAGACCGGCAAGAGAGCGGCAAGCCGCCGGGAGCGAATACTATGTAGTGGTCCTGAGCGGTTCCAACGAAAAGAACCCCGAAAGCAGAAGTCGGCGAGCCTATTCTTCCATTCCCATCAGCACCTATGATCTTGAGCGCCTCACCGGTACCAATCTACACGATACAAAAAGCAGCAGGTCTCTTGAAAGTCACTGAGGGCCTAGTGGATGCCGCTATTATCAAGTTGAAGAATTTGCTTATCGCTCTTCCAGGTCGTATCAAGCAACTTTAGCAAGGCAGCGGAACCGAGACCACACATATCGTGCGCCAACTGCTCCAGAGACGGCTCGGCTTTCTGGGTCTTATCCACCACCAGAGTACCGCGCCCCAGGCTGAGGATTAACTCCAGGGGCTCGTTTACACCAATCAGCTCATCAATACTGTCATGACTATCGCCCCAGGGATGCAAGCAGAAAAGCTCGACTTCATCCGGCAGAACCTTTATTTTCTCGTGAATCAGACCGTAGGCATGACGCAGATGCCGCAAATTATCTTCCGCCTTACCGATTGACACACGTTCGCGGATGTACTCGGTGTCAATGTATTCGGTCCACATCTCAACGATGCGATCGCTGTCGGAGCGGATGCGCCCTGTGGCCCCGGCCATGGATATGAGACGCTTGATGTTATGCCCTGGACTTTCAGCAAAATATTTTACGGCCGAATACATCACAGCCAGACCGCCAAACGAATGACCCAGAAGCACAGTCTCTTCAAAACAGGCGCTCAGGGCCTCAATAGCAATGAGCGGCTCCAGAAGCCACTTATCCAACTCCGTGTAGGGTCCGTCACCGAGAACAACCTGTCCTTCCTGCCCTGCCTTTGCTTGCCGCTCAGGACAACTTATATAGAAGTCGGAATGCTTGCCGGTGAGCAGCATGCCGTTATGCCTGGGCGCAAATACCGTATAGCCGGCTTCAGTCAGATGTTTTACATGGGACTTCTCAAGATCGGCGGAGCCTCGACCCGGAAAGCCCGGCTCAAAGAGAAATAGTCGTCCGTTGGACTTGGCGGGAAGATGCAGTTTCCCTTCCAGCGTTCCTTTGACCATACGAGTCGAGACATCTAGTTTCAGCCAGAAGGAAGCGGGCCAGTCAGCCAGGCATAGAATGCTATTGCCATCAATTGCCGGGGCGCCACCGGACCTGGCGGCCAGTTCCTGCAGCGGCAATGGAAAATTCTCAGTAATAATCACAAGCTACCTTCTCTCAATAAGTGCTGACACCTGGGCCGTATTCAATTCAACTGCTGCGAATCTACCTGCTCTCTTTCTTTCTTCGCCTCAAAATAGCACCAAATCATGAGAGCAAGCCATGAAAGAGGAATGAAGAAGGTCAGTAAATTTACCAGAAAAATTACCCGCCGCCGCTTCAAGCCCCTGGATCTAGCAATCAGACTGGGAAGGAAGGCAAGGTAGCCAATACAACCAAAGCTGAGAAGAGGAATGAAAACAATCGTCAAGATGAGCATCACAAGCCCAAGCGGCGAACTATTGGTGCGTAGCACGCTCACGACCGCCTCCACCAGCGTTGGACTGACTAGTCCAATTGTGGCGGAAAAAATGATGCACAAAAACATCCTCAATGAGTAACCCTTAAAGCCCAGGAGCGAGGGCAAAGCCACAAAGATAAACATTGGAAAGGCGGCGGAGAAGAAGAGGATCTCTGCAGCATTCACCACTATGTTCAGCAAGGCCTCAAGATTAGCAAGCTGATTTAACTCGTCCATAAGGAACCTCGAACCGGTCCCGTAAATTATAGCGAGCTTAGCCGTTCAGATTGAGACCGGTGTAAAGAAATACACCACTTCACGGTCAATTCACACAGTCCTCACCTATGCCTCACGCTCCGTCGTTAGAGTAAGGCTACCGACAAAACAGTCGATTCAAAAAATGTGTCACGCCAACTCTTAAAGCAGACAGCAAGCATCCCACTGGCTTTGCAGTCGGCTTTAGTCTGGAGATTATTCAATGAGGATGCAAACCCTTAAGACCTTTACGCTCTCAGTCTTGCTTGCACTTTCCGGTATGGCCTTGAGCCAGCCGCAAGCAATGGCCAAAGTCTTCTACATTTCCCCCGGCGGAGATGGCACCACCGGCAATACCTGGGGTAAAGCCTGGAAAAGCCCCGGGCAAATAGACTGGAATGCCGTCAATGCCGGTGATCAGCTCGTGCTGGATGGGGGCACGGCCGGTATCACCTACGAAGCAGAGCTGCTGGTGCCCAAAAGTGGCCAGCCCGGTGCGCCAATTACAATCAGGCAGAGCAATCAAACAGGACACAATGGACAGGTGCTGCTCTACGGCGCCGCCACCGGTTCCCCAAACCCACGACCACCGCTGCCGGGTTTATCGAACGGCATTAAAATTCAGGGCTCCTACATAAATGTAGTAGCAGCCAGACGCGACGGCATCAAAATCAAAAGCTACAATGAAAGTTGCGTCAATATAGTGCCGGGCAATAGCCATATAAACTTGCGCAACCTGGAATTGGAAAATCGCGTCTACCTTGGTCCCTACGGTCTCATTCAGTGTACCGGTCTGAACTTCGCCGGCTTCAACATTCAGGTAGCAGCTTGCGACTTCCGCGAGTGTCAAACCGCCGCTAAAGAAATAGCCGTGGCCGGAGCCAACAATATGGCAGTCTTCCGCGACTGTACCTTCGGCTCCACCAGACACTATCTAAATTTCACCAGAGGCTGCGGCACGGCAATTCTGGGTGCGAACCCGCAAGTGCCGGGAGCGGTCACTAACTATAATTCGACAGTTTATGCGCACCGCTGCGCCTTCGGTCCCCATGTAACAGCAGGCATAATCCACTACAAAGGCAATTTAAGAGTCTCCGACAGCCTCTTTCTAGCCCCGCCGCAGTACGGGGTCAGCTGCCAACCAGCGGTGGCTACGGCCGGCTCTGCCGCTAATGCAAACGTGCGCATCAATCACTGTAGTTTCATAACTCCGTCCCAGCCGGGCACGCCACCCTACGGTATGCTGGGCTTCCCCATCGAATCAAATGGGAATGGTCTGCTCAAAGTGGCAAATTCAGTTGTCTACGGCGGCACCATCAGGGTACCTGTGACGCAGAATATAAATGGAGGCGGCAATTTCCAGTTCCGGGTCTTCGGCAACACCACGGCCCTTTCGGCCAGCCAGGTGGATCCTCAATTTCAGGATGAAGCCGCCGTGGCCGCCATGCCAAGCAATTACGAGCCCTATCAATTTGCCCTGCTCAACTACAGCATCATGCCCGGCTCACCGGCGGTGGATAAGGGCTCAAGACTGACTTCGGTAAATCAACTGACCACACCTTATGGTCCCAAAGGTCCGATTTTGCCCTTAGGCGGGCCCTAGGGATAAGACCAGGGGAGGGAAGGAAGGTTCTCTCCCCTGTGGTCCTTTATATCCTTCCCTGTCTTTCCTCTTCATTGCCCTCAACCGACCAGCTAGACATTCTCAAGATCAAATAGGCAAGTACAAGCATGATTGCATCCAGACACAGGGCAAAGCGATACGCGCCATCAAGCAGTGAGCACCGGAGGCGGGGAGCGGCACTGCTTCTCTTTGCCGTGCTCTGCGTGGCGGCCTTTGCTTCCTCCTTACTGGCCGGCGCCTCCCTTATAAAGCTTGTAAGCCTTCGTCAGAGAACCAATCTGGCCGTGGAAGCAGCAGCACTGGCAGCCGCTTCCGACCTTTCCACGTTAGTCATAGACGACCCGGAATTCGGTTACCTGGCCTTGAGCGACTTCGCCCCCACCAGCGCTCATCTTCAGGGTCAAGACGGCAAGCCCTTGCCGGTCACCGGCATCAATACGATTCTCGCCACAACCAGAGCGAACTTGCTTGTGGCGCGGCACCTTAATAACGAAGCCTTCCTGGAACTGGCCAGGCTCGATGCCAGCCGGGCCAGGCAGGCGGCCGGGCGCCTGGAACAGGCCCTTGTGGCAGCGCTCAATCAAACAGCCAACGCACCGCTGGACAAAGACGGCAAGGTGGTGAAAACCAGAGATCATGCCAGAGCGGTCTTTCTGAAAAATATTAGTGCCCAGGCAGGGATTCTAGAAAGCAATATCGAGGACTTCAAGATTGAACTGGGAACCAGTGACAGAGCCCTTTCGACCACGACCCCGGTACCCCTTGGCGAGAATGCGGCTCCAAATAAAAGTAACGACTACTATCAGGCTTTCATCAACACACCGGTGGCGGAGGACGATTTCCACTTCTTCGCCGTGGGCAAGCAGGCTTCCCTCACCACAAGCGCCGGCTTTCGTAACCAAACTGGGAAACGAGAAACAGGAGCCAGCCTGGTCAAAGTATCAGTCAAGATCAAGCAAGATCTCGGGCTGGGTCTGACCGGGGTGCAGGCAGACGCCTGCGCCATGCCCTTTGCCCTGGAGGACAAAAGTGAGAGCGGCACCCTCGTCCTCGGTCTGCCCCAGGGTCTGCCGGGAGGCTATACCTCCCTGCAAGATCTGCTGAACGACAATCACAAGAATTCTGCCGCCGCCGTCAAGCTCTACAGTGCCGTGGGCGGTGACTATCCGATGGAGAGTTGCGCTTACTTGAGCCCTTATCAGGGAGAAGGTAGTCTGGGTGAAAACAGTCAGAGCGCCAAAGTCTTCGCCCTTGGTCTCTATGATTGGCTACGTACCGCCCATGGACGCTTCAACCCGGCTTCGGTTCTGAATACCATCGGCATGCGCATCCAGCCCAGTCAGGGCAGTTTCAGACCAGGAGAATCCCTGGTCTACCGCCTTGACAAAGAAGGCAAAATTGCAGTGGAGAGCTACCTGGTGGGAGATCTGAGCAACCAGGTGGTACATGAGAATCAGATCTATACCATGTCCTGGAATGCTATCAATGCAAGCAACGGTAGTTGGAATCTGGCTTTTCGTGATCAGGTGAGAAATCTGGGCAAGCAGAAGGGCGGCAAACATGCCGGTCAGCTCATGGAGTGCGACGGCAGCTTTCGCAAGCTCGGCACCATATACGGTTCCGCCCCCAAAAGCCGCCACCAGGATGTAGAACGCAAGGCTTACTTCGACGGCGGACTGGCAGTGGAATTTGTTCTAACTGGCAACCCCCAACTGGTGGTAAGCAATCAGTGACACTTGCCGGAATTACTTCTTGAGGCTCTGCAAGTTAGCTTTCGCATCCTTAAAATCAGGCGATAAACTTAGCGCCGCTTCAAATTCCGCCTTCGCCTCGTCTATTTTGCCGCCTTGCATAAGAGCCACACCTAGATTATTGCGGGCACGAAAATTACCGGGGTCCAGACTGATTGCCGCTCGATAATGTCGAATGGCTTGCTCGCTTTGATTTTGTCTCTGCAGGAGCAGGGCTAGATTGTAGTGGGCATCGGCAAACTCAGGATCGATGCTGAGCGCCTTCTTGAACTCATCATAAGCTTTGCGGCTGTCGCCCTGATTCAAATAAGTGATACCAAGACTGGTGTGGGCCTGGGTGTAACCCAGGTTACGCTGCGCCTCGGCACAATCCGGCTTGAGTTTGAGGGCCTTCTGGAAGCATGAAATGGCCTCCGGGTACTTGCCCATCGAATTATAGACAACCCCCAGGTTGTTGTAAGCCTCTCCGTACTCCGGAGCGATGCTGAGGGCGGTCTTGTACTCCTGCATGGCTCTGTCCAGTTCGTTGTTCTGCTGCAAGAGGCGGGCCAGACTGTAGTGAGCAAAGGCGTTCTTCTCATCAAGCTGAATGGCTCTATCATAGCCCTCCAGAGCACCGCTTTTGTCTCCCAGACGCTCTTTGGCGATAGCCAGGTTGTACTGATATTCACTGACTTGAGGAGAGCGCTTCAAAGCCTCCTCAAACTGCAGCCGTGCTTCAGCAAACTTACCACTGTCAAAGTATGCCACCCCGCAATTGAAGAGATATTCGCTCACGCCAGGCTCGTCTTTCAAAGCCTGCTGATATTGCTTGAGTGCCTCATCTTGCTTACCAAGCCGGTGGTAAACCTTGCCCAGTAAATTGTGCGCACCGGCAGAAGTCTCCGGTGAGGGGCTGCCGGCCAGAACACGGTTCAGCAAGCCGCCCGCCTCCTGATAGCGCCCCGACCGGTAAGAGCGGTTGGCCTTCTCTAGAAGCGGGTCATTGCCGGAGTAAGCGGCGGCGGCAAGCCCCAGCGGGAAAGTCAGGGTACATAAGAAGACCGGGGCAAGAAAAGCCGATATGAGGCTCAGGCCGGTCCTGCGCCGACTACTTGCGGCAAACACTGCCTTGCCGGATGGAGATAACGATTGCAGGAAATTGAGCATAACCATATTCAGGGTTGCGGGAAGTTGAGCATATGATGCATCAGTATAATGCTAAGTAACTTAAGGCTAAATGGCAAAGAAGCAAAGGAGCAAGCTTTTGAGACGCGCTATCCAAACCGGGCTAATCTTGAGCCTCGTCCTTCTAACGGGCTTCTCCCTCTCTCCTGCCGATGGCCGTTCAAAGGCGGCGGCGAAAGCAGAAACGGACGCCCCTGACACCGGCGCGGAAGACCCCGGCTGCAAAGAGTGCGTCAAGAACGCCGCCACCCTGTTTGCACGCGGCGACAACGAAGGCGCCCTGGCTTCGCTCCGGGCCTGGCAGGCTAAGTGCACCAGGAACCTGCAACTGCATTTGCTGCTCAACACTGTCCTTTTGCGCACAAAAAACGGGCAGCAAGAAGCCTTGAAGGTTGCCAGGCAAGCCTGTGAGATAGACCCGAATTCCAGCCTGGCCCATCTACAGACAGCCATGACCTTGCTCATGGTCGGGCAAGCATCGGAGGCGGTGCCCGAATTCGAGAAAGTGGTAAGCCTCGATCCCACCAGCTATGAAGCCTGGCAAGCCCTGGCTGAAGCCTATGGCGCCAGCGGCGAAAGAGAGAAGGAGGCGGAAGCCAAAAGAAAGGCCGGCAGTCTCAATCCGACTGCCCAAGCCAGTCGCACCCGACTGATCTCCTCCCTTGACAAAGCAGGCAATGCCGGTCAAGCCCAGGCAGAATACAAGAAGCTCTGTCAGGACGAGCAACTGCCTGGGGAGTTGTTTCTAAGTCTGGGTCGAGATGCCATCACCATGGGCTATTTTGCCGAAGGACTGGCTTGCCTGGAGCGCTTTTCCGCCAACCAGAAGGATGGTCCGGCCCTTTCCGAAGCACGGTGGTTAAAGACGGTAGCCTCATATCTGGAAGGCAGTGAAGGCAGTCAGCAATTTTCGAAAAGTATCGACAATTTGAAAGGCGGTCAGAAATATTCCATCCGCGCCATGGCCTGCACCGGGCTGAAAGAATTAGACAGCGGCAATTACCAGGAAGCACAAAAGCTAATATCGGAGGCCGGCAGCAAAGCTCCCACCGACCCGGCAGTGCTCCTGGCCCTGGGGAAATTAGCCCTGGCGGAAGGCAAATACAAAGAGTGCATTGAAAAGATGGAAGACGCCATTAAAGCAGAACCGGCACTGGCCGGGGCAAGAATCTTCATCGCCAAAGCCAGTTTTAAAGACGGCGATCTTATCGAAGCCATGAGCCAGGCCAGGGAATGCGCCCGCGTCAAAGACCTGGCCCCCAGAGCGCAGGCCCTGGAACTGCGGGCAAAACTAAAGGACGACGGTGCCAGTAGAGAGGGGCTGAAAGAGTTGGCCGCAAAAGTCGACGGCCATTACCGGCAAAATCCGCAAGACCCCGAGTTGAACGTAGCGGTCGCTTATCTTGACTTGAACAGTAAAGACTGGAACGGCGCCCGTGAAAAGTTCGAGAAGGCACTGACGGCCTACCCAGCCTACGAAGATGCCATGATTGGAATGGCTCGCCTGGCCAAGCAGGAAGCAAATCTGGGTCTGGCAAAAGAGTTGTTGACAAAGGCAATTTCCATAGCACCGGGCGACAGTGAAGCGAAAGACCTCAGTAATACGCTAAAATAGCCCGAGCAAATATGGTCACAAGTCACAAAGCAATTCTTGAATCGATCAACCCCTCCACCAAAGAAGTGCTGGGGCGGGTACCGATCATGTCGAAAGTCCAGGTGGACGAGATTGTGGCAGCCAGCCACAAAGCCTATGAAATCTGGCAACTCACATCCTATAAGCAAAGAGCAAAATATGTGCTCAAGCTGCGTCAGGTCATCGCTGCCCGTGCCGATGAACTGGCGCAATTGATCAGCGAAGAAGTGGGTAAGCCCCTGGCCGAAGCCTATCTTTCAGAACTCACCGGTCCCCTCGATACCTGTGTGTGGATGGTGGAGAATGCGGAAAAACTTCTGGCGGATCAAAGTATCTCCCTTTCCAATCCCTTGCTTTCCAGCAAGCAAAGCCTGGTGGCCTTCGAGCCCCTGGGAGTAGTGGGGATAATCGCCCCATGGAATTATCCCTTTTCGATTCCCATGATGGCCACCATAATGTCCATAATGGTGGGCAATACGGTCATCATCAAGCCCTCCGAAAAGTCGCCCCTGATTGGCATCAAGATTGGAGAAATCTGCCAGGAAGCCGGTTTACCTCACGGTGTTGTGGAAATAGTTACGGGCGACAGAGAAACAGGAAAATACCTGAGCGAAGCCGCTCTGAACAAATTGATATTTACAGGCTCCGTGCAGGGCGGTCAGAAAGTGATGGCTCAATGCGCCGACAATCTCACTCCGCTCACCCTGGAGCTGGGCGGTAAAGACGCTGCCATAGTACTGCCTGATGCCCCCATAGATTGGACCTGTCGTGGTATCACCTGGGGTGCCTTCACCAATGCCGGTCAGGCCTGCGCATCGGTCGAAAGAGTCTACTTAATCAAGGGCAAGAATACAGAAAAAATCATCTCAAAACTAACAAAATTGGCTTCCGGACTAAAGCTTGGACCGGGGACCAGTGACAGCACCGATGTCGGTCCTCTGGTGGACGAAGTGCAATTAGCCAAGGTGAAAGACCAGGTGGAAGACGCGCTCAGCAAAGGTGCCACCATACTGACCGGTGGAAAAGCCAGAGAGGATCTGGGCGGCTTCTTCTTTGAACCTACTGTTTTGACAAACGTAGATCACACCATGAAGGTCATGACCGAAGAAACCTTCGGACCGCTCTTGCCGATAATGGTTGTCGAAACGGAAGACAAAGCTGTGGAACTGGCTAACGATAGCCAATTTGGCCTCTGCGCCACAATCTGGGCCGGGAAACTGGAACGTGCAGAATGCGTGGCAAGAGATCTTAACGTCGGCACGGCCCTCATAAACGACTGCCTTTTCAGTCACGCCACACCACAGCTCCCCTGGGGCGGCATAAAGAAAAGCGGCTTCGGAAGAAGTCATTCTTACTTTGGCTTGTACGACCTGGTCAATATCAAACACATCAGCATTGATTCAGCCGGCGGATCGCACCGAGTATGGTGGTACCCATACGGCAAAGCGAAAGTAAAAATGGCCAGAGGCGGCATCCAGATGCTGCACGGAAAAATGACCGAGAGACCGGTTGGCCTGGTACATTTTGTCGGCAATATGTTTGTCGGTCCGCAATCAGAAAACCCCACCGGCAAGGCCGCAATGAAGCCGGAGAGCGAAGCAGCCAAAACAGACGCCAACCCTGGCGACAAACCTCAATAACAGAGCCGAAAAGAAAAGTTTAGCCGCCGCGTTCAGCCCCTGGCAGCACCCCGGTCAATAACTTCTGCAAGATTGCGCAGGCCTTTTCCACATCGGCGTCGCTTGAATCTCGACCAAAGGTAATGCGCACCGAACCTAAAGCTTTCTCAGGTGAAAGACCGATGGCCCTCAATACCGCCGAAGGTTCGATGATGCCCTGGTGGCAGGCACTGCCACTGGATATGGCCATGCCCCTCAGATCACTCTTCAAGACAAGCGCTTCACCTTCGATACCGCCGGCGCAAAAACTGACATGGCCGGGAAGACGCCGGTGCGCGGAACTTGGTCCGGTCAGTTCTACGCCGGGCAACTGCAAGAGAGCCCCAATCAACTTTTCCTGATAGCCGAGCAGGCGCTTCTGTAGCTCCTCTTGCTCAAGGCGAGCCAGGCGGGAGGCAACACCCAGAGCCACAATGTTAGCCAGAGGTTCGGTACCGGGCATCAAGCCCATCTCCTGTCCACCGCCAAAGATGATAGGCATGACATTCACGAGGCGCCGCAAGAATAAGGCACCGATTCCTTTGGGAGCGCCGAATTTATGCCCCGAGAAAGAGAGACTGGAGAGTTTCAACTTCTCAAGATCAACAGGCAGTTTGCCGATTACTTGCACGGCGTCGCAATGCTGGTAAATTTCACGCCCCTGCTCCGAGGCCACTTTCTCGACCAGCTCAGTAATGGCCTCGACAGGCTGCAATACGCCAATTTCATTGTTGGCCCACATAATCGAAACCATGGAAGCTCCCTGCCTGAGAGCAGTCTCCAGCGCCTCCAGGCGGATAACCCCCTCTCTGTCCACAGGCAGATAAGTGACGCGAAAGCCCTGACTCTCCAGGTACTGTGCCGGTCCCATTACAGAAGGATGCTCTATGCGAGAAACCACAAGGTGTTTGTTTAAGCCGTTAGCTTCTACGAAGCGAGCCCGCCCCAGGAGGGCTACATTGTTGGACAATGTTCCACAACTTGAAAAATAAACTTCCCGGGGTTGGCAACCGAGTAAATCGGCAACTTCCTGCCTGGCCTGTTCGACGGCTTCCCTCGCCTTGCGCCCCTGAGTGTGAATCGAACTGGGATTGCCGAAATTTTCCGAAAGATAGGGCAGCATGGCCTCCAGAACTTCAGGACGCACACGGGTTGTTGCACTGTTATCGAGATAAATCAAGGCTTCCATCGACCGGTACCATTTAGTAAGACGGCTGGCAACATGGTAACATCCCCTCACAAAGCAATTTCTTATTTGTAATGTAAGTGATTCAAGAATTAGTTAAGTGTATCTGCGACTGACAATCTTACTACTGCTTCTCCTGGCAGCATTTACAGCCAATCTCTGCCTGGGAGAAGTGAACTTGAGCCCGCTCCAGGCCTGGTCCTTACTTTACGGGCACGGGGATGAGGCTAATCTGCAAGTAATAAGAGAGATCAGGCTGCCGCGGCTACTGAGCGCAGCGCTGATTGGCCTGGCTCTTTCCACGGCCGGCTACTTACTGCAAAAACTCTCCCGCAACCAACTGGCAGATCCTTATTTGACCGGTGTTTCCAGTGGCGCCGCCCTGGGAGTGGCAGCGGCCATTCTCATCGGGCTGGATTTAAGTCTGGTCCCCCTCATTGCCCTCATGGGCGGTGCAGCCACCAGCTTGCTGGTCATCGTCCTCTCCAGTCGGGGAGGCGGCAGCACAGCCTCAGTCTCCATACCCAGACTGCTTCTTTCGGGCATCGCCCTTTCATCCATTGCCAGTGCCGCCATAAATTTAGTCATGCCTGTCTTCGGTACTCAGACCATGGCTCAGGGATTGAGCCTCTGGCTACTGGGTGGTCTCTCCGGCCGGAACTGGTCGGAACTTTTGCCCGCCGCCTGCTATACCCTACCTGCTCTGGCGGTAGCCCTGATGAGCAGCAAGCAGTTGCGACTACTAAGCCTGGGAGAAGAAACAGCAGCCTCCCTCGGTCTCGACGTCAGAAAGAGCCAACTGGTGATTCTCTCGTCAGCCATTACTTTGACGGCCGGGGCAGTCTCCCTCAGCGGTCTGGTGGGCTTTGTGGGCTTGATCGGTCCCCACCTGGCCAGGCGCTTTGTGCCAGAGGGAGAGCGGCTGCAACTGGCAGCCGCAGCCCTCTGTGGCTGCATTTTAACTCTGGCTGCCGATCTCGGCGCACGCATTATTCTACCCGGACAGGAACTCCCCCTGGGCAGCCTCATGGCTGTAGCGGGCGGTCCCATCTTTATCTATCTACTGTCTAAGAGCCTGGACCAGGTGGTGGAGCGATGACAGACGCACAAATAAAATCCCAGGAGAAAGTGAAGCTGCAACTGTTTTCGCTGGACCTGAGCTATCAGAAGGCCAGGCAAGGCACAGCAAAACAGGGCATGGAGAGCAAATCGGCTCTTCCCCTGGCGGTGCACGACGTTAGTTTCAGCCTGTTTGAGGGAGAGATACTGGCAATCATGGGAGCAAACGGCTGCGGCAAGTCCACGCTTCTGAAAGGCATGGCCAGGGCTCTTAAACCAAACAGCGGTAAAGTGGAATTTGAAGGTGAAAATATCTGGGCTCTATCGCCCAAAAAGTTCGCCTCAAAAGTAGCCTACCTGCCGCAGAGCCTTCAGATACCCGATGATATGAAGGTCATTGAACTGATAAATCTGGGACGCAACCCGCACCAGAAGTGGTGGCAATCCTCCAGTCACATGGATGGCCAAGAGAGGGCCCATCTGGCGGAAGTTATAGAGAAACTGGACCTGGGCGACCTGAAAGAGAGAAATCTAGCCCACCTGTCAGGCGGAGAACGGCAGAGGGCCATCATCGCCATGGCCCTCTGCCAGCGCCCGAGCCTCTTGCTAATGGACGAACCGCTATCAGGGCTGGACTTCCGCCATCAATTGGAAATCCTCGAGTATTTGAAAGACCTGCGTAAGGATGGTCTGACCATAGTCCTGGTTTTGCACGACCTCAACTTCGCCGCCCATATCGCCAATAGAGTGGCACTCTTGCAAAAACCGACGGAAGCGTCGAACAGTCTTGCGGCTTTAGGAGTACCGTCGGAAGTGCTCGGTAGTGCCGTAAGCAAGTCGGTCTTTCAGGTGGACATTGACCGTATTGAAACCGGCGACGGCAGAACCGTTTTCTACTTGAAGCCTGAAAACGAGAATAGCTAGAATCAAACCTTCTGACGCTTAGCGCCAGTTCAGTGCAAGCAACAAACCATAAGCCCCCATGCAAAAACGTGGACCGAGTCACTCAGTCCACGTTAAATTCTGCTTTCAACCGCTTAGCCGATGCGGAAAGTTATACCGGGGCGGTTATTGCCGTAATAGCGGCGCTGCTGCTGGTAGTAGCCGCCATAGCCGGAGTCGTAGAAGCGAGGGTCGTTCCAAGACTGTTGATTCCCGTAATAATAGGGATCATTCCAGGTCTGCTGCTGAGCATAATAGGGATCGCTCCAGCGGTCATAGCCCACATTGCCGAAGAAGGGCAGGCCGCCGTTGCTGTAGATCAAGCGACCGCCATTACCGTTACGCATGCCGTCTACGAGAGCTTTTCCTGTAAACAAGCCGGCCAGGAGCTGAACGCCGGGGCCAATGATGTCTCGGTTGAAGGACCTGAGCCCATCACCCACATCGGACATCGGTCCACGACGACGGTGATAGCCGTAGTCGCCCACTTCGCCGTAGCCGTAATTATCGTCTACGGGGCGGTAGACATGACGGTTATTGATACGACCGTTGCCGAAGCAACCGCCCTGACCATAGTCATAGTCTTCCCGATAATTGCCATACTGCTGGCGGAAATCTTGCACCTGGCAGGCCCGGCGATAAGCCCGGGTCTGAGACTCGAAGGCCGACTGGTCAGCCATATAGCTATTGCGACCATAGCCTACCCGGTCGCAGTTGCCGCCACCTATATAGAGGTTTTCGACATGACCAATGTGAATTACACGGTTGCCGTCTTGAATACGGATATTGTCGGCGGAGCCCCGATTCTCAAAACGCTGATTGACAGTGCGGTCGGACATATCCACCATCGGCGGAACATCGTTCCTGTGAACGGGAAAATTGTCAGCATAGCTTTCGTCGCGCTCACGGCTTGCTTTCCAAGTCATAGTGGGAGGTTCTCCAATTGTCTGCGGTACCCGGTCCGGTAACCCGCTATTGCCTATGTATTAATAGAACACCCGGCGGGCGGCCACTGTCAATGGGAATATTCCCACCGTCCCCGTCCCATGGGCGTTTCAACCCGTACTCTTCGTACAAATCCCAGAACTTTTGTGAACCAAACGGTTAACAGAGAAACCGAAACGGCCTACTTAGCGGCAGAGACCAGGGCAATTATGCGCGGCATGAAAACCGCTACGCCAACCAGCACGGCCGTGAGAGCCGAGAGCATGACGGCAGCGGCAGCAGTATCCTTGGCATAGCGCGCCGAAAGGTGATAGCGATAGCCGGCCTGAATGTCCACCATGTGCTCGATGGCCGTATTAATAAGTTCGGCGGTAATCACAAGACCAATGGACAGAAGCAAGAGAGCATAACCCCAGGCTTCCACCTGAAGCAGGTACGCCAGTACCAGAACGCAGGGCGTTATCAAAAAATGAATGCGCAAATTGCGCTGCCCCTTGAGGGCAACCTTCACCCCGTGCACGGCATGATAAAAAGATTCAAGCAAGGAAGCAGAGCGCGAGCATTTGTGGTCCCAATCCTTCCGCTCCGCCGTGCCGGCAGGTTCAAGCCGAATGGGACGGCCGTCTTCCGCCATGGCTCCCACAGGCTCCACACCGGTGCTAACGACAGGATTCTCCCCGCGGGCACTCTCAGCAGGTGGAAGGCTATTATCAAAGGATGGGGATTCTGGGAGCAAGGGAAGAGTCCGAAGTTACTGTTTACTGCTCTAGACCACGGCCGGAACCATTATCGGTTAACTATTTCTCGTCTTACATAACCGTTACCGGTCTGGCATCTATCGAATTTCGGCAAGATCTGGTCGCTAAGTCAATCATGACACGAACCAGACCAGTTCAGAGCAATTTTACTTGGCAACCTTCACGATTGATACCTACCTTCTCTAAAATTTTGTTTTGATAAGCAAACATCTGCTTTTCCTGGGTCTTCGATTCATGGTCAAAACCAAGCAGATGCAAGAGCCCGTGTACAAAAAGAAATGCCATTTCTCGCCTGAGGGAATGTCCGTAGTCATCGGCTTGCACAGCGGCCTTCTCGATACTGATAAACAATTCCCCCAGTAGCCAGGCACAATCGGAATCATCTTCTTGAGGGAAAGACAGGCAGGTGGCGGGTCTTTCTAAATCCAGCGGAAAAGAGAGCACATCGGTGGCTTTATCAATTCCGCGAAAATCATTATTAAGCTTGCGAATGGCCCGATTGGACAAAAACACCACAGAAACCGCACTTTCGCAAAACAAGTCTTCAACTAAGGAAGCAGTCAGCACTTTGCCCCCATAAGGCTTCACTGGTGCCGACTGTAATAGAGACTCAGCAAGGGTGCGACTGAGTAGGGCATAGTCGGCTTGCAGCTCCTCAAAATCAAGAGAGAAGCGCCTTTGCCGATTTTGAAAAACAATCTTCACAAGTCAAACCATCCCCCTGTTGATCCCTCTTGCTTCGTGCTATCATCCCTTCACTTAGAGACCTTTTAGTCGTAGGCAAGACCTTAGCCTACGGCATTTTTGTGTTTAATTGCGCTCTCAGGCGACACTTGTTTACGTTCCAACGCCAAACTGGAACTTGAACCTGACATAGAGGAAACCGTTCATAGTTCGGGAACAGTCCCCCGCACCGACCAGGACAATCGAAGCAAGCCGCTCGCCAATCAACACCAACCAGAGTAGAAATTCAATTTAATGCCCACAAGTAAGAACCACGGACCCGAACAAGCACTGGCCATTATCACCCAGGCTGCGGAAGAAATCGCACAGAGCCTTGGTTTTCAACTCGTCGATGCGCACTTTGGCCAGCAGGGACGCAAAACCAGCCTGGAAATCACTATCTATAAACCGGGCGGACGCATTGGTCTTGCAGACTGCGAGAAGGTCAGTCGCGAGCTGGAAAGCAAACTGGAGAGCCTCACTGAATTGCCCGCCCTCCTGCACGGATCTTATGTTCTGGATGTATGCAGTCCCGGCATTGAAAGAGTCTTAAAACACGAGCGTGAATACAAAATTTTTGCCGGCAGTCAGGTCGAACTAAAAGCTAAGGCTGATGTAGGCGCCGGCGGCTTCGGTCAACACTTCCTGGCTACCCTGGTGGGACTCGACGGAGACAAAGTCAAACTGGCCGCCTTGAAAGAGTTGCCCAGGGGCAACGACAAGGGCTCAGCCGGTAAAAAGGGCTCCGGCAAGAACAAAAAAGACAAGATCGAGATTGAGCCGGTGCACGAATTGAGCGTTCCGCTCAAGCAGATCACCGCCCTGAAACTTTATGCCGACCTGAGTAAGGCGGCCCATGACAATCAAGAATGCGAAGCCCTGGAAGCAGAAGCTTCACTGGAGAGTTGAACCAAATTTTCGGCATTTCAACCACTAACAAACCAACGGATAGAACCCTAGTAAACGAGCCCATACCGGGAGGTACAAAGTGATAAACATAGGCAGCCAACTACTCGAAGCAGCCGAGGAACTGGAAAGAGAAAGAAATATTCCCCAGGAAGAGTTCATTGCCTATGTTTGCGATGCCATCGTGGCCGCTTACAAGAAAAAGGTACCGGACCATGATGTGGAAGGCGTAAGAGCCATTTTCGATACCGAAACCGGTGAAATAGGCATTTTCGCCCCCAAAGAAGTAGTGGAAAAAGTTTCCAACGAATACCACGAGATCGGGCTCAAAGATGCACAGGACCTCATTCCTGACGTCACAGCCGGAGAAGTTCTGGAAATCGAAGTTACCCCTCATGATTTCTCCGAGTTCGGTCGTATCGCCGCTCAGACTGCCAAACAGCTCATCACCCAGCGACTGAGAGAAGCCGAGAAAGAATTAATCAAGAAAGAATTCGACGCTCGCAAAGGCAGCTGCACCACCGGTCAGATTGAGCGTATCGAAGTAATCAGCAATTCCAGAAACAACGTCATCGTCAACCTGGGTCGTGTGGAAGGCTGCATGCCGAGCCGTGAGCAACTGCCCGGTGAGACCTATCGCGTCGGCAACCGCGTTCGCGTCTATGTTCTGGAACTGCGTGAAACCGGCAAAGTGCCCCAGATTATCGTCTCCCAGGCTCACCAGGAGCTGGTGCGGGAACTCTTCGAACTTTACGTACCGGAAATTGAAGATGGCACCGTGGAAATAAAATCTATTGCCAGGGAAGCCGGCTATCGCACCAAGATTGCCGTTCATTCCGAAGATGCCGATGTGGACCCGGTTGGCGCCTGTATCGGTACCAGAGGCGTGCGTATCCAGAACGTGGTAGCCGAACTTCGCAACGAGAAGATTGACGTGATTCGCTACTCCACCGACCCCGTCGACTATATCTCCAATGCGCTCTCACCGGCTCGCATCACCACCGTAGCACTCTACGACGATGTTCCGGAATCCGGCGGTCGCAGAGCGGAAGTGATTGTGCCCGACGACCAGCTCAGCCTGGCCATCGGCAGAGGCGGACAAAACGTGCGCCTGGCAGCCAAGCTCACCGGCTGGAAAATCGACATCAAGTCTGAAAGCCAAGCCGGCGGTTCCTTCAGAAGCATGAGCCAGGCACAGGCCCTTGACGATTTAACCAGCTGAACTATGACAACAACCAATTGACCGAGGAGAACGACCTTTAACCTGTCACATCCGCATCTGAGACTCTGTGTGGCCTGCCGCGTCAAACGACCGCAGCAAGAGCTTGTGCGCGTCACATACGACTTCAGAAGCGGTTGTCCCGGCTTCACGCCCACTATCCCGAAGGATTTCGGGACGGAGGCGGGCGGGAACCACGTCAAACTTGGCAGATCGGCATATTTTTGCCCTTCTGAGGCTTGTTTGCATCAGGTGTTAACCACTACGAAGCTGAAGGCAGCTCTTGAGGGTCGCCGAAAGAAGGGCGTAGCAAGCCATAGACGAATGGCTTGGCCGCTTGAAGCACAACTTATCGAGGCACTCACGCAAGAATGCTCAAATAGGCGAAAAACGTGCCAAAATACTGAGAGATACGGAGAGGGCTGAATGGACGACAGAGTTCGAATCTACGAATTGGCACGCAAGATGAATCTCGCAAACCAAGATATCATCACGACCTTGCGTGAGTTGGGCTACGACATCAAGAGCCACTCCAGCACCATTGACAAACAAGCAGTGGGGCAACTAATCGCCGCCATCGACAAGAAGAAGAAAGGCGCAGAAGAAGCAAAAGCTAAAGGAAGTAAAAACGTGGCAAAAGCCCCGGTGACCGCCCCGGCAGGCAAACCAGCTGCCAAAACCACTATCGGCGGCAGCGCCAAGGGACAGGCCAAATTACCGCCTCCTCCGGAGCCGGTAGTAGTCAAGCCCAGGGTCCTTTCGCGCTACCGTCCCGAACGCCCCCTCTCTGAAACCGCCGGTACTGAAGCCGGTCATTCGCAAGCCGGTCCTGTTGCCAACGTCAACGCCCCGAATCAGACGACCTCCACCGGTGCAGCCAGCAGCCCGACGGCAAGCGCTGCGGCCGCGCCCACAGTCGGTCAGAGCAGCTTGCCGAGTCAAGCCCCGGCCCACAGCGGCACCGAGCAAACCGCGCCGACATCGGCCGCCGCCGAAACTCAAGCTAGTTCCGTCTCGGCTGCGCAAGCGCCGAACCAGGCAGCAAGTTCAGCTCAAAGCCAGGGCCCTATCGCCGCCCCGAAAGCCGAAAGCCAGACAGGCAGCGCTGCCTCCGCCGCACCGACGAGCAGCACCGGCATTAAGCCCGCCGCCCAGGTGTCGAACCGTGAACCCGACGCCGGCAGCGCCGCCCGTGTCCAGCCGGAGCAAGCAGCCCGAGAAGCCGAAGTAGAAGAACCTTCTGCTCCTTCCTTCGAGGAGATGGATCCAATCATCAGACCCACCGGTGACGAATGGTCTGATGGTTCAAAATATGCACCCCGTGTGATACGCAAACTGGATCAGCCGCCTAAGACCAAGAAAGTAGAAGAAGAACCGGTTAAACCGGCCAAGGCTGAGCCCGAGCGCTACGGTAAGAAAGACAAGAATAAGGATGCCGAGCGGGAAGAGAAGCACGAACCCCGCGGCAAAAAGGTAGCCGATCTGCCGCCTGATGAAGATGAAGAAATCATCGATCTGAAAGGTCAGGCAGTGAGACCGATGTCGCCTTCCGTACCGATTCGCATCGCAGCGCCTTCCATGCGCGCCACTCCGCCCCGCCCGCCCAAGTCGCACAGACAGAGTCCTTCGGACAGGCACGGCGCCAAGAAAGAAGAAAAAGTAAGACCGACGGCAGCCGTAGTGGAAGTGCCGAAATCCATCGTCCTCACCAACAGTCTGACGGTGCAAGATCTGGCCAGCCGCATGGGTGTGGCTGAAACAGAAGTGATCAAGCGTCTCTTCATGAAAGGCGTGATGCGCACGGTCAACCAGATGGTAGAGCTTGAGCTCGCCCGTGAGCTGGCCGTAGAGATGGAATACGAAGTGCTCTCGGAAGAAGTGAAAGACGCCAGCCTGGAAGAGGCACCGAAAGAACTTTCCGAAGAAGACAAAGCCAATCTGGTAACCAGACCGCCGGTAGTGACCATCATGGGTCACGTGGACCACGGCAAAACCAGTTTGCTGGATGCCATTCGTCAGACCAAATTCAATCTGACCGATTCCGAGCATGGCGGCATCACCCAACACATCGGCGCCTACCACGTGGAAGTTCCCGATGAAGAAGGTCACATGCGCCAGATCGTCTTCCTGGACACTCCCGGTCACGAAGCCTTCACGGCCATGCGCGCCCGTGGCGCCAAAGCCACCGACATCGCTATCCTGGTAGTGGCGGCCGACGACGGTGTCATGCCCCAGACCATCGAAGCCCTGGACCACGCCAAAGCAGCCGGCGTGCCCATCATTGTTGCCGTCAACAAGATCGACAAAGCAGAAGCTGATCCCGAGCGTGTTCTCACCCAGCTCATGAAACACGATCTGGTGGCTGAGAAATACGGCGGCGACACCGTCACCGTAGAAGTGTCGGCTAAAAAGCGCCTTGGCCTCGACAACTTGCTGGAGATGATTCTTCTTGTTTCCGACATCCTGGATCTGAAAGCTAATCCGGAGAAACCGGCTGAAGGCGTGATTGTAGAAGCTGAACTCTCGCGTGGTAAAGGCGCCGTCGCTACCGCCCTGGTAGAAAACGGCACACTGAGAGAAGGCGATTTCATTGTTGCCGGCAGCAAATGCGGCAGAGTAAGAGCCCTCTTCGATGACCGCGGTCAAAGAGTGAAGGCGGCAGGTCCGTCTATGCCGGTGGAAGTACTCGGTCTCGATGAAGTGCCCCTGGCCGGTGACCGCTTTGAAGTTGTAGATGATGCCCAGGGCATGAAGATGCTGGCGGAAGCCAGACGTCTGACGGAAACCAAAGCCCAGCACCACGTCACACTGGAATCTCTGCATGATCTTCTGGAGAGCGGCGAAGTAAAAGAACTGAACATAATCGTCAAAGCCGACGTGCAAGGTACAGCGGAAGCGATTGCCGATTCCATACGCAAGCTCTCTTCCAGTGAAGTTCAGACCCGCGTGCTCCGCACCGCCTCTGGTGACATATCCGAAAACGACGTCAACCTGGCCGCTTCATCTAATGCCATCATTGTCGGCTTCAACGTGCAGCCCGACCAGAACGGTGCCCGGGTAGCGGAAGCAAACGGAGTGGACATCCGTACCTACACCATCATCTATCAGATCACCGACGACATCACCAGTGCCGTCCAGGGTCTGCTCAAACCGATCAGGCAAGAAATCCAGATTGGTCAGGCGGAAGTCAGACAGATCTTCAAAGTGGGCAAAGGCCTCATGATTGCAGGCTGTATGGTCTTGAGCGGCAAAGTGCAGAGAAGCTCGATTGCCCGCATTGAACGTGATGGACAGGTAATCTACGAAGGCAAACTCGACACTCTCAAGCGCTTCAAAGATGACGCCAAAGAAGTGGCGCAGGGCTTTGAATGCGGTATGAGTTTCGAGAAATTCTCCGACTTGCAAGTGGGAGACAAGATCAACTCCTTCATCATTCAAGAAACAAAACGCGACGCATCAAACTAACCTCTGGCAGTTAAACAGGTACGAATTCATGTCCGCAGAACGAGCCCTGAGAGTATCTCAGTCAATTAAAAGAGAACTTTCGGAGATGATCCGCCGCGATCTCAAGGACCCTCGCTTGACCGGTCTCATTTCCGTGACCGAAGTGGAGTGTACGAGCGATCTGCGTTCAACCAAGGCTTTCATCTCCGTCTTCGGCGACGTAAATAGAGAAGCCGTGGTAACAGCCTTGAATGAACAAGCCGGCTTTATTCGAGGCGAGCTTTGCCGCCGCCTCAAGTTGCGCTTTGCACCGGAGCTGGTCTTCAAACTGGATGACTCGCTGGAAAGAGGTTCCAAGGTATCCGAATTGCTCGGCAAGATTTCCCGCGGTGAAGTCTAAAGCAGAGCATTTCGGCTTTCTTTGCCTGGACAAACCAGGAGGTATGACCTCCCATGACGTGGTGGCTAAAGCCAGGCGTCGTCTCGGCGTTAAACAAATCGGCCACGCCGGTACTCTCGATCCGATGGCCACGGGAGTAATGGTCCTGGCCATAGGCAAAGCCACCAGACTGCTGCGTTTTCTCAGGGATGATAAAACCTATGAAGCAAAAATTCTGCTTGGCCGTTCAACCGATACCGACGATATTGAAGGTGCCTTGCTGGAAGAGGCGCCCCTGCCGGACAACCTCAGCAGGGAAAGAGTGGAGGAGCAATTAGACGCCTTTCGCGGCAAAATTGAACAGCTGCCACCACTCTATAGCGCCATCCATGTCAACGGCGAAAGACTTTACGATCTAGCCCGAACCGGCAAGATAAGCCCGGATGAGCTGTCTCAGTATGTCAAAAAACGCAGCGTGGAGATCTTCGAGCTCAAGCTGGTTAATTGGGAGCCGCCTTACCTGGACGTCATGGTTCATTGCTCGGCCGGAACCTATATTCGCTCCATTGCTCGCGATCTCGGGCAGGCACTGGGATGCGGCGCCTGCCTGGCTGCTTTGGTTCGCACCGGCTCCGGCGAATTTCCTATTGATGCCTGTCTGGAGCTGGAGAGCTTCATTAAAAGCAAGGAGCCCCCGCCGCTTCTGGATGTGAAGGAGCATTTAGGGCTGCCCCGAATAGTGCTGGAAGAAGAAGCAAGCCTACGCTTCCGGCGCGGTCAGAAAGTAGAACTGCAAGTTGGCCCTGAACTCGCCACGTCTGAGACTGAAAATTTAGCCACTCCCCAGGACACGGCAAACTTCGCCCTCATTCTCGATGCCAACCAGGAACCACTGGGCGTGGCAGCCATCGAAAAGGCCCTTGCCGAGACCATCTTCATTAAGCCGGAGGTGGTGCTTGTCGGACAACACTAACGCCCCCCACAACCAAGCGGAGCCGCCCGGCAAGCCTGATGGTCAGAGCAGCTTTTACAGCCCCGACTCAGTCTTCATAATGGCCGTGGCGGTGGAAGCTGTACTCTTGTTTACCGCTACGATCTGGATGGTGGTGGCAGGTCTTCCCATATCAAACTGGTTCAATTTCTCCCGCACCTCATTTACTGCCGGACTGGCCGCCGGGCTCACCATCACAATTTTTGATTTCTTCCTGCTCTATCTGAGCAACCGCCTTTACAAATCGGTTTTCGTGCTCAGATCCATGCGCGATCTTGTCTATCAGGAAATGTGCCCGCTCTTCAGTCGCCTGAGCACCTTTCAAATAGTCTTTCTAGCCCTCAGTTCCGGCCTGGCTGAGGAGATTTTCTTCCGCGGCGTTATGGAGGAAAAATTGGGTATGCTCACGACCAACTTTTGCTTTGCTCTGGCCCACTTTCCTCGTTTTTATTATTTTCCATACGCCATCTGGGCCGGCGCCATCGGCTTTCTAATGAGCTATTTGAAGCTCAAGACCGGTACTCTTTATGCCCCCATCATTTGCCATACGGTGATAAACCTGTTCAGCCTCACGGTTATCACTCGATTGAAGGTACCAACAGAAACCCTGGACGAAACAGATGCTGATGGGGCAAGGACAAAGGGCGAGGATGACGAGCATGACGAGAATATGTAGAGAGGAAAGCCTCTCGAACAAAACCCATTGAACACCCATAAAAAGAAGGGACTCCAGGCCTAGACCTGGAGTCCCTTTCAATTTTCAATTTCAGGCAGCTTAGTATCAAACTACCTCAAATCACCTCGAAGCTTAGCGGCGCTTTTTCTTGGCCACTACTTTCTTCTTGGGAGCGGCTTTCTTGGCGGCAGCTTTTTTAGGAGCAGCTTTCTTGGCAGCGCCTTTCTTAGGGGCAGCTTTCTTAGCCGGTTTGGCAGCGGCTTTCTTAGCCGGCTTAGCTTCGGTGGCGGTTACGGACTTGGGCAAAGGAGCTTGCTTGGCCTTTCCGTCCACTACGTCTTTGAGTTCCTGTCCAGCTCTGAAGGCCGGCACTTTAGCAGCGCTGATCTTCAGTTTTTCCTTGGGATTCTGGGGATTGACTCCATAACGAGCTTGTCTTTGACGACGCTCGAAGGTACCGAACCCAACAAGAGTTACGCGCTCGCCTTTCGCTAACGAAGATGTCAGCGAATGCAGCAGGGCGGCAACGGTATTGTGTACGTTCAGCTTGGTTTGTCCTGTGGCTTTCGCCACCTCGTTTATAAGTTCTGCTTTGTTCATGCTGTTCTTCCTAAGCTGTCGGAGGCATTAGCGCTCATATCTAAATTACGAGCTCTTCTAAAACGATCGGAGATACTACCAACTCCACATAGTTAGTTCAAGTACTTTGAGAGTGTGCTAGGCTGATTTTTTCCATGTTCTTCCATTGATTTGTTATTTCATGCTTCAAGACGACACCATCGCCGCCATCTCAACTGCCCCAGGAGTGGGTGCCATAGCCATTGTCAGGCTTTCCGGTCCGGACTCATTTAAGATTGCCGAGAAACTTTTTTGGCCCAGAAAAAATCGTCAATCGGATCATGAAAAATTTGACCGGGGCCAGGACAAATCTGCGACAAACGACTCAAAAGCCAGTGGCAACAACGATTTCTGGCAACCAGTCAGCCATCACGCATCCATTGGATATATCAAAGACCCGAGCCGGGATAACAAGCTTGTGGACGAGGTGGTCTTGATCGCTTACCAGGCTCCCCACACCTATACGGGGGAAGACCTGGTGGAAATCAACTGCCACGGCTCCCCCATTGTCACGAGGGAGATCCTCTCCTTGATTCTGGCCCAGGGCGCCCGCCTGGCTGAGAAAGGCGAATTTACAAAACGCAGTTTCCTGGCTGGTCGCCTCGACCTGACGCAGGCGGAAGCCGTGCTGGACATCATCCATTCCAAAACCGAGCGCCAGAGTGAACTGGCCCTGTCGGTTCTGCAGGGTCATCTGGGAGAAGAAATTAAAGCCATCCGCAAACGGCTGATCGAACTTTTGACGCGTATCGTGGCCGGCATTGACTTTCCGGAGGAAGTCGGCGAACTGGACGTGTCCGACATAAATGCCGTAACCGAAGAATGCCTGACAAAACTCAATCAACTAGCCAGAACGGCCCGCTCCGGGCGCTTCCTGCGCGAGGGGCTGAAGCTGGCCATTGTGGGGCGGCCAAATGCCGGCAAATCAAGTTTGCTAAACAGGCTCCTTAATTTTGAAAGGGCCATAGTCACCGACATTCCAGGCACCACCAGGGACAGCATCGAAGAGCCCGTAGATGTGAACGGCATCCCCGTGATACTGGTGGACACCGCCGGTGTACGCCATACGGAAGACAGGGTGGAGCAGATCGGAATCGAACGCACCACAAGGGCCATAGAAGAGGCCGACCTGACTTGCGTGCTTCTGGACGGCACCACCGCAAGCGGTCAAGAAGAGCAGGTCTTACTGGGTAAGTTGAAAGAGCTTGCCCGACCTTACTTTGTGGCGATAAATAAGATCGACCTCTGTGGTTCCAAGGCCATGGACAACGGAAACCTGCCTGACCTGATCAACTTTTCCATAGGCAAACCCCTGGCCATTTCAGCCAAAATGGGCGAAGGCATTGAAGATCTCAAGGGTATGATCGAGCATTTTGCCCTTACGGACAATTCCGTCAAAGAACTGGGCGGCTCGCTGAACGAGAGGCAGGGAGCCCTCTGCATTAAAGCCGTGGAAGCCCTGGAAAGGCTTCTAGCCGCATCCTTGAGCGGGCTGCCCCAGGACTGCCTGGCCAGCGACCTCAAGCTTGCCGTGGACGCTCTCGATGCCATCTCAGGACAGGTAGTGACGGAAGAAGTTATAACGGAAGTATTCGCCAATTTCTGTATTGGGAAATAAAGGAGACCATGTGGCCACACTTATTTGCGAAGACGAGGAATACATCACCAGCCTGGCCATAGAGCCGGGACGCGTGCAGACCATCGACGTCCGGGGTGAAAAGCAAAACTGGCAACACATAAGACTCATACTAAGAAGTGGCGACAGAGAGCTGGTTTTTGCTACGGAATTCAAAGAAGACCTGAACCTGCGCATAGAAGACGTTCTGGCCAGGGAAGTAAAGGAAGCGGCGAGCCTCGCCAAAGCAGTGCTCGATATACAGGCGGTGGCTGACGCTTACGTACTTTGCCGCTCGCCCAAGGACGAAGTTAAGACCCTGGTCAAGCACCTGAGCGAATTGGGGGAAGGCAAACGGGCCAAGGTGCTATTTGAGCCTTACGAGCCGTCCTTTGAGTTGAGTGCCGAGAGCAACGGGGGCAGCATTAGAATTGAGATGTTTATAGACGCCGGTAATGTTGAGACCGGAATTACTCGCTGGGATGCTCTTGGCATAAGGTTTTTCACCAGTATCCCCCTGCTCAAGCGCTTCACAGAAGAGCTCAAAACAGAATTCTTCTGCTAGAACCGAAGAAAATATTGGTAAAATTAATCCTCTAACAACTTATCAATGTTCGGCAGTTTGTAGATGCCGGACGAGTGAGGAAGTGAAGCCTAATTGAAACCACCCAAAACTACAAAAGCCTGTCCGCCTCAAGAAGTCGGACAAGAGCCTGGGGGGTTAAGACTTTGCCGACTCGAAAGGTAATGGAAAAATGTCATCAGTAGAAACGCAAATCAAAGTCAAGCTTCCGGACGGAAGCCTCAAGAGCATGGAAGCCGGTCAAACCGGAGCCGACCTGGCCAAAGCCATCAGCGAAGGGCTCTATAGAAAAGCAGTTGGTCTCACAATCAACGGCGAATTGAGCGACCTGTACACACCTCTGGCCGACGGCATGGAAGTGAAGATTCTCACCGCCGATAGCCCGGAGTCCATAGAGCTACTGAGACACAGTACCGCCCACGTCATGGCCCAGGCCGTACAGAAACTTTTCCCCCAGGCCAAGATAGCGATCGGCCCCACCATAGATAACGGCTTCTATTACGACTTCGAAATCAAAGATCACGCGCTCTCCACTGATGATCTGGCTGCCATCGAAGCAGAAATGAAGAAAATAGCCGAAGCCAAACAGAGGCTGGTTCGTTACAACATCGCCGATGTAGATAAGCAACTGGGAGAATTCGAGAGCCAGGGCGAAAAATTCAAAGCCGAGCTTTTAAGGGAGCACAGAGACCACAACCCCACCCTTTATCTCATGCAAGATAAAGAAGGAAAGACTGTGTGGAACGACCTCTGCCGCGGTCCGCACCTGCCTTCTACCGGTCTGATCAAGGCTTTCAAACTTCTGAAGGTCTCCGGTTCTTACTGGCGTGGCGACGAACACAAAGAACAATTGCAGCGCATTTATGCCACGGCCTTCTGGACCAAGAAAGACCTGGATGAATACCTGCAAAGGTTGGAAGAAGCAGAGAAACGCGACCACCGCAAACTAGCCAAACAGCTTGACTTGTTCTCCACCCATGAAGAAGTCGGACCGGGCCTGATCTTCTGGCATCCGAACCTGGCCACCGTGCGCGATTGTATTGAAAACTACTGGCGCGCCGAGCACAGAAGAAGGGGCTATCAATTCGTTTACACGCCCCACATTGCCAGTGAACACCTCTACGAGATTAGCGGTCACCTGGAAAACTATGCCGAGAACATGTACTCGCCCATGGACATCGATGGTCAGGCCTACCGGGCCAAGCCCATGAATTGCCCCGGCCACATCATGATCTATAAATCCAAGCTGCGCAGCTACCGCGATCTGCCGATTCGCATGGCTGAGCTCGGTACCGTCTACCGTTACGAACGCTCCGGCGTTTTGCACGGCATGCTGAGAGTGCGCGGATTTACACAAGACGACTCGCACATCTTCTGCACGCCGGAACAACTGGAAGATGAAATCTCCGGCATTTTAGATCTGGTTGATGCCCTCATGACCACCTTCGGTTACAAGTACAAGGCTTACCTGGCCACCAAGCCCCCGCAAAGCCTGGGTACCGACGAAGAATGGGAAATGGCCACAGGCGCCCTGGAAAGAGCCATGATCAAGCGCGGCATGGAATACGAAGTGGATGCCGGCGGCGGTGCCTTCTATGCGCCCAAGATCGACGTCAAACTCTTCGACGCCATCGGACGCGAATGGCAAGGTCCCACAGTGCAAGTCGACCTCAACTTGCCCAGCCGCTTCGACGTCAACTACATCGGCGAAGACGGTAACAAGCACCATACCGTCATGGTACACAGAGCCGTTCTCGGTTCCATGGAGCGCTTCTGCGGCGGCTTGATTGAACACTATGCCGGCGCCTTCCCGCTCTGGTTGGCACCGACCCAGGTGGCGGTGATTCCAATCTCGGATCGCCACCAGGAGCATGCCCATAAAGTAGCCAAACTGCTGGAAAGCATGGATATGCGAGTGCACCTGGATGAACGCAGTGAAACCATCAACTACCGCATTCGTGAAGCGCAAATGCAGCAGACACCATATATGGTTGTAATCGGCGACAAAGAAGTCGAGAACGGTCAGGTAGCGGTGCGCCATCGCCGCCAGGGCGATCTTGGTTCCATGAGCGTGGAAGACCTGGCTGCCAAACTGAAGAAAGAGCTGGATAGCAAGGAAAACATCTAAGAAGTTCCGCCATTCAGAAAATCAGAAAGAAGAGGGGAGTTCGGATTCAGGCCGGGCTCCCCTCTCTTTTTCTTGTCCTGGTTGCCGGCGAAACAGGTGACCATCTCTTTGGAAATTGAGCAGCAGAATTACAAAACTCATGTAAAGGCGAAAATTAATTCTGATTGACGGTGAAAAGACAGATGCAGTGAGGGTTCTAAATGCAGAAAAGTCCCGAGATGCAGATGCAATATTTCTTCGCATCACTATTGTTACATTGGCAGTGGTTCCGCAGAAGAACTACCCAAGCCGTCCCCGGCAGCAGTTTCGATACTTGCTAATGGCGAGCAATGGCATTGGGTATTGACTGCAAATACTCGATTGAACATCAGATGGTCGCTCCCGCCGGTAAGCAAAAGAGCCGGTAAATCCAGGGTTTACCCCAGAGCCGAAATCTCAAGCGCTGGCTAAGCTCAATTAAAGGGAAGCCCTGGCACCGACACAAGAAATCAAATGCAGGTAGACCGAATGGATACGACTCTATTCAAAGCGTTAGCCCTGGTGTCCCTTGTTTCACTTACTCAGATAAGTCCGCTTCTAGCACAGCAGAAAATGCCGCCTGCAAAAGAACTGCCGCCTGCTGCCGGAGTTCCCCTGGACATGGCGCCGGTGAGCAAGCAGGCTATTGAAATGCCGACGAAGAACTTGATTTCGCTTCAATCCAGAGCCATAGCAACAGAGGCCGAAAAGACAAGGCGACCAGACGAACGGCAAGGAACAGTCAGACAAGAGGGGTTGGACGGAAAAACCGTATTACCGGGGAAAATAGCCTGGCACAAAAGTCTCAGCCAGGCCATCGACCGGTCGCGCACTTCCGGCAAGCCGGTGCTGCTCTTCTATATGTTGGGCAGTCTCGACAAGGAATTCTGCTGAACGAACGCCCAACTGGCAAGAACCGTGTTGTTCGCCCGGACAGATATATCCCAGTACATAAACAATAGCTACGAGCCCGTCTGGCAGAGCCTTCATGAAGTGCCGATAGTCTCGGTAGATTTCGGCGGAGGCAGGGTTTTGAAGCGTACCTTGAACGGCAATATCGCCACTTACATTATCACCGCCGACGGTACCGTAGTCGACATTCTGCCGGGCATTTACAAGCCTGATACTTACCTCAGTCAACTGAAAGCATTACACAACCTGGCAGTGGACTGCCGGCATGAGAGCAGTAGCACGCTGGTGTCGGCAAGGCTCTCCCGGTATCACCGCGAACTGGCCGCTAGACCGGTTCATTTGACAGGTTCCTTGGAGCCGCAAGCGGGACCGGCAAATCTGCCGGCCAATCTTGAGACGGACACCAGAATTAACGAAACCTTGAGACGGCACCAGATTCATCAGAAGCTGGCCCAGACTCCGCCAAAGCTCTCTCAATCTTTGACCAACTGGTTATACAAAGAAGTGCTGCACTGCGATCTCAGTGATCCTTATCTGGGACTGGCCTCTACCCTGGCCGGTCAGCCGCAATAGCAGCCGGTGGTTTCAGGAGACTTTTCTTCTATAATCTCCCTTGCCACTTGCCCGGGAGATTAGCCCTGTGACCACAGCTTACATACGCCAACTTGAGCCGGCCGATCAGAAGCTATTCTTCCAGCTCAGAATGGAGGCGCTGGAAACACATCCGGAATCATTCGGTTCCACCCAGGCTGAATTCGCCGCTCAATCGGAAGAAGACAGGCAGAGACAATTAAGCGGTATGGAAGACAGTTTTGTGCTGGGTGCTTTCCTGGGAGAGAACCTGGTAGGTGTGCTCGGCTTCTTTCGTCGCAAAGGTGAAAAACTAAGGCACAAAGGCGTTATCTGGGGAGTTTATGTTCTACCGGCAGCAAGAAGAAATGGCATTGCCAGGGCTCTCCTCTCGGAGGCCCTGCAAAGAAGCCGCTCCATGAAAGGGCTTGACGCCATTCTTCTCACCGTGGTCTCCAGCAACCATTCAGCCAAATCGCTTTACCAGTCAATGGGCTTCACTACCTACGGGCAAGAGCGAGCGGCCTTGCGATTCGGCAGCGAACCCACAAACCTGATTGACGAAGATCTAATGGAGCTTGTGCTTTGAGCACTAACCTGACCTAACAAGAATTACTTGGAGACTGAGCCGTTCTTACCCGCTTCGTTATCCGGTCGGACAGTCATACTGCCACCTTTGACCGTAACTGTGTTATCCGCTTCTGAACCGGCGCCTTCACCCTTGCTTGCAGCACCGGGCTCGGCGCCACTGCAACAGTCTCCACCAAAACCAGGCGGCGGCGCGGGGTTGCCGCTATTGCCGGCAGTGGCGCTGTCGTCCGGCTTGTCACCGGGGCTGCCGGCGGTTTCGGCATCACTGCTTACAGCCGATGACTTCCAACTCTCTTTCTCAACTTTCCAACTACCGCCTTCTTTAACAAGATGAACGGTACCTTTTGTTGTTTCTTTCAACTTCCCGGCCTTGACCATGCCACCAAATATAGGATCATCTTCTGAGGGAGCGGTAAGATTTATGGTGCAGTCTCCAGCCTTGCCCAACTCAGTGTTGACGATCTCGGCACGCTTGGGCGTCATTTCCTTGATAAAGCTGAACATCATGGTGAACTCTTGAGCAGGCATTTTTGCCTTATCGCCATTGATCTGTTTAATGCGAGCTTCGGTCAAATAGGGCATTACCTTCTCTATGGAATCAGCTGCAAGCAGGGCGTCATGATATTGCTTGAAAAAAGCTTTCGGGTCTTCCGGCATTTTGGCGGAGGCACCGGCGGTAGCACTACCGGCCGTACCGGAGGTCGTATTATCCGCCTTGGCCACTTTCAATGATGCGCTTTTGGCCGGCTCTTCTTTGGCATAAGCGCCAGGGGCTGAAGCAGTTACTGCCAGACCGAGCATAAATGACATTACAAAGCAGCCTGCAGTCCGGTTGATTTCCGTCGTTGTTCTCTGGTTCAAGATTTTTGCCTCAATTTTTAAGTGCCGACTAGATAGATTTGACTCCCGTATGACCATCACCGCAAGACTAAAAACTTTAGGAGAGCGAAGGCTTCAGCCCCGGGGAAGCATTAAAAGTCTCCCATGAACAGTGGCCATTGCTACGTGATTCCCACATTGACGGCCGGGGTAGCCAGGAGGCATATTCTAAAGTAGATGTTGCTAGTAGCGAAATATGTGACTTAAGGCAGAGGTTTTCAAATTGGCCGATACCCCCCAGGAATCAGGAAAGAAAGCCGGCACAAGCGGCGTAAACTTCGAGGACGTTCTCGGTCTGACGCCCGAAGGTCCCAGGGGGTAGCATCGGCGATCCACTTAAGCAAATCAACCGTGGACAGGCTCAGCCGCAGGATACTAGCGGCGCCAAAACCGCAGATAAAGTACAGCCCCAGACCGCTTCCGACCAGTCGTTGGCGCCGACGGTGGGCGCCGACCGACCCCAGTTGAAATTCACCGGTCGCACCCTGGAGCTTTCCTATAACGACAAAGACTTCGAAAAGAAGCTGGCCTATGCAGGCAAAGTACACGGCAAAGATTTCGATACCTTGAAAGTAACGGATATGCCGCCAGGCACAAAAATTACGCCCTGGGTCAATAGTCGCGGCTTTTTCTTCTACTTCAACGACGGCACCCAGACCCCGAAAGAATTTCACTATTTGCCAAGTAACTTGACTCGTCTTGAGACCAAGGAAATGACAGACCTCAACAAGCTGAGGGCCGACGTCATGGTGGCCTACAACAACGACATGTCGAAAACCGTCACCGACGCAGGCGCCGGCTTCGGAGGCTTCATGGACTTCAGCCAGCGCACCGATCCGCGCAGGGACGGCGCCGCTTCCGCTTTCCAGTACTTCCAACGCATGTCCGGACTGTCCACCAACGCCTTAAACAGCCTCGAGTCCAACCTGAGGGAAGGCGTCAAGACCTCCGACAGCCCCTATTTGAAGATATGGCTGGCAGACGTCTATGTGGGCCAGGCCATGAAGAGCGTGGTAGACCAGGCTCTCACAGGAAGACCAGTGGACCTGAAAGACCCGGCCATCATGCGCAAACTGGATGATGCCATTTCTCTCAACAAAGCAGCCCGCATGACTTCCGACGAAAACCTCGGTCAAAACGGCATGAAACGCCAGGGTAACGGCTACTTACCGATGATGCCCTTCAACCCCTACTGGGATGCCCGCAACCGTAACGGCTATTACGGCTTCTGGGGCGGCAGCGGCGACCAGGCCGCCTACCGAGAAGCGGCTCTGACCACTATCAAAGCCATGATCGAGAGCAACGCCCTGCCTAAAATGCAATTGCCGCCGGCACAACCGCCTCGCTATTAAATTTTCAAAGCAGTTCCTGACCCTGCTGCCCCGTCGTTGCTAAAGTGACAGGGTGCGGCTTTGCCTTGCAAAGATAAGCACGAAAAGAGAATGGCCCGGTCTATCAAGGGCTGGAAGTTCTCAAAAGCAACCATAAGCCAAGAATTAAGAGGTGACAGATTTGGTCTCGTCCAGCAAGGCTCTTACCGCCCCCAGGGGGGTAAGTATTATCGGCTCCACAGGCTCCATCGGCAAGCAAACCCTGGACATCGCCAGAGCCCACAGCCCGGCTCTATCCGGCAGCGCCGAAGAGGCAATTAGAATTGTGGCGCTGGCTGCCGGCAAATCCAAGCTTGAAGACCTGAAAGAACAGATTCTGGAGTTTCAACCGGACTTAGTCTCGGTGCCTGACCGGGCAAGCAAAGAGGAACTATTCAACCGCCTTAAGGAGCATGGCAAAAGCCTGCCCCTGCCGACCATTATGGTGGGAGAAGAAGGTCTCCTGGCTTGCGCCGAGCACCCCCAGGCCGACACCCTGGTAACTGCGGTAGTGGGCTTTCTGGGAGTAAAACCGACCCTGGCAGCCATTAAGCAAGGCAAGCGCATTGCCCTGGCCAACAAAGAGACCATGGTAGCGGCCGGTCATCTGGTGCAGGAGCTGGCAGCTCGGCACCAGGCAGTCATTGTGCCGGTAGACTCGGAACATTCGGCTATCTTTCAATCCCTGGAGGCAAGCCTGCTGCGCGGCCGCCCTCAGGAAGTGGAGCAAGTACTGCTCACCGGTTCCGGCGGGCCTTTCAGGACCTGGACCAAAGAGGCCATTGCCGCTGCCACCGTATCTGATGCCTTAAATCATCCAAACTGGTCTATGGGAGCCAAAATTACCATAGATTCGGCCACCCTCATGAACAAGGGACTGGAAATAATCGAAGCCCGCTGGCTCTTTCAAGTACCAGAAAGCAAAATCAAAGTGGTGATTCATCCCCAGTCCATCCTGCATTCCGCCGTGGAATTTGTGGACGGTTCCATCGTCGGACAACTGGGTCTGCCCGACATGAGACTACCCATTCACTATGCCATTTTTTATCCGGAGAGAGTGCCGTCCAGCCGGGTCCCGCGCCTGTCCCTCAGCCAGATCAAGCAACTCACCTTTGAAGAGCCGGACCTGGAAAGGTTTCCCTGCCTGGCTCTCTGCCAGGAGGTAGCCCGACGCGACGACTCCAGCGCTTGCGTGCTGAATGCTGCCAACGAAATTGTTGTGGAGAGCTTTCTCAAAGGCAAGATAGGCTTTTCCGGCATCGCCCGCACTCTGGAAAGGGTGGTAGGTGAACATAAGCCAATCAAAGCACCCTCTCTTGAGGATATACTAGAGTGCGATAAATGGGCCAGGCATCAAGCGTCACTGACCCTTGCAGCTTTGCAGACCCCATAACTTTTCATCTGCAGGAGAAACGAGATGATTGCGCTCCAAGAGCAAGTACAGGTAGTAGATCACCCCGTCGTACAGCATCTACTGACTAGATTGAGAGACTACCACACCGCCCCGCACAAGTTCAGACGTTATTCCATCGCTCTTTCCGAGCATCTGGTCTACGAAGCCTGCCGCAGTATGAAATGCCGCGATGTCAATGTAGAAACGCCTGTGGGACCGGCAAAAGGACATTCCATGACCGACTATGTCGTTCTCGCCCCCGTACTGCGGGCCGGTCTCGTCATGTCCGAAGCCGCCCAGCGTATCCTACCTGCCGCCCGGGTCTATCACGTGGGCTTGAAGCGCGACGAAGAAACCCTGGAAGCCAAATCATATTACGCAAAACTGCCCGACTCCCTGCCTTCCGACAGTCGTGTCTTCGTACTAGATCCCATGCTGGCCACCGGAGGCTCGGCGGTAGCGGCCATTGAACTATTCAAGAAAATGAACGTAGCCACGGTGCAACTGGTTTCTTTCGTAGCCGCACCGGAAGGCATCAAGCGTGTTCACTCGGCTTACAAAGATGTGCAGATCACCTGTGCCTCCGTTGATGAAAAGCTGAACGAGCGCGGTTATATCGTGCCCGGGCTGGGAGATGCCGGCGACAGAATCTTCGGCACCTGAACCTAAGCCTGAACAGGATATAGATGCTTGTCTGAAACCGGGGGAATCAGGATACTACGCGAGATTTGCCAGACCTGCGGCAAACCGGTTTTTCCTGCCAAATCCGGCTCAATCAGTGGCAAGCTCTACCGGCCCGGCTTCTGTCATTGTCAAATGAAAGAGGAACTGGAGAAAGCCAGGCTCGATCAATCGAACGAGAAAAATCCAGAAGATTCCGGCACTGATATCCAGGCCCTGAAACTGAAGATTGGCGAAGATGAAGCCAGTCTCAATCCCTCCCAGCACAAGGCAGGCGCTGCTTCTGAAACGGCAAGCCAAGCCGCATCCGCTTCTTCTGCTGGCCATTCGGATAAGACCGACGCTGCGAGGGACGGTCTGGTACTGAAGTTACCCGCCGAAAAAGAAGCCGACGCCCCTGTCCTTCCGCCTGCTACCGCCAGAGAGGCAGGCGGAAGGAGGCACTTCGATCCAAAACGGGAACTTGACGATCTGGTGCAACAGGGCTATGAATTCTTTGACAGAATTGGTAAAGGTTCTCTTGGTTACGTCTACCAGGCAAAATCAAAGAACATTCAAGACTTTCTGGCTGTCAAAATTTTTCATCGCAAACTCTTTGAAAACAAGCGCACACTCAAGAGGCTGGAGCAAGAAGCCAGGCGCGCCCAGGAACTCTCGCACCCGCATCTGGCGGCTGTCTACAGCTTCGGCGTCTCGCAGAAAGGCTACCCCTATCTGGTCATGGACTTTCTGAGCGGTCCGTCTCTTGCAGAAATTATCCAGGATGAAGGTTTCCTGGATGTACCGCGAGCCATCGACATTTTCTTGCAGGTTGCCGAAGCGCTCCAATATGCCCACGGTGAAAACATGTTGCACCGCGATCTCAAACCTTCCAACATCTATCTTATGAAAGCAGAGGACGGGAGAGATTTCGTCAAGGTGTCCGACCTCGGCATCGCCAAGGTGCTTCCCAATCCAGGCCGGGAAACTAAATACATGACTCCGGAAGGGGAAGAATTCGGAAACCCGAGCTACATGAGTCCGGAACAGTGCATGGGCGAAAAACTCGGTCCGGCTTCCGACCTCTATAGCCTTGGCTGCGTCATGTATGAGGCTTTGAGCGGCAAACTACCGGTAAGTTCCTCGAATCCGGTACGCCTGGCCTTCAAGCAAGTCAGCGAAATACCAAAGCCCCTCACTACCCGCTTCAAGGACCTGGATATTCCAGAGAATCTCAACACCGTTGTCATGAACCTTCTAGAGAAAGACCCTGGCGCCCGATTTGCCAGTGCTAAAGAACTGAAAGAGGCACTGCTGGCTGTAAAAGCCGGGAAGGTACCCAAACTGAACAAAGCCAGAGGCAGTGATAAAGAACCAGGAAAACAAATATCCGGCTCAAAACCTCAAAGTCAAGGGAAAGGCAATTCCGCCGGCAAAAAGGGCTGGCTGGAAGAGATCATCGCCAGGGTCAAAGGCAAGAAATAGTAAGGCGCTGCAGGCAGATTAGTGGCAGCTAAGCCAATTTGCCTCTAAATTTCACCCCTCTAATTTACCTATAAAGCACTGCTAATAGTGCCTCGCAGCCTGCATGGTAACATTCCAAGGGTAACAACATCCCAATCAAAGCCGGTGTTCCAAAAGGCAGTTGCCTCAGACCAAACCGGCGACGGAGATAAATATGGCAAGAGCGGAAAAACGCCTCAAGTCGCGCAATTTCATAGCTCTTTCTCTGCCCCTGGCGCTCTCTTTCTTATGCACCGTTCCGGCCTGGAGTCAGGCCAATCTTGACTCTTTCTTCGACGGACCCTTTGAAGGCCCTCTACCTCCCGCGCCGCCGACCAACGTAGACCTGACTCCGGTTTCACCGCCGCCGCCTCCTCCGTCCGTACCGCCCCTGGTACTACCACCAGTATCAAGTGGTCCGTTCCGGCCGCCGGTAGTGGTACCTACCGACGTCACAAATAATTTCTTCACCGGCGGTCAAATGCCGCCGGCAGCCAGTTCAGCCCTGAATGGTATTCAACGCTTGCCCGAACGCTTCTTCCCCAGGGAAACACCAAGGGAAGACGATCCGGAAGGCATACTGGTTAAGTGGCTGCCCGGCACTATCTTCACCAGGCCACAGAACAACATAGTCAAACTCACTTCCGGTGAGGTCTTGATTTCTATCAAGAACCCGGCTACCAGAGCGAATTTGGTTACACCGTTCGGCACCATAGCCCTCGATGCCAGCGCCGATATCATTGCCAGCTTTGAAAACGGTCTCTTGCGCATCAAAAACATGGACGGGCTGGGTACAAAGGTCAAGATCAAACTAGATCAAGGTTATTTTGCCAACCAGAAACCAATCGTAATTTCCCTGGCACCGGGCTATGAATTCACCGCCGGTGATCACACCCTGGCCCGCAACGAACTGAAACCCAAAGACGGAATTGCCAGGCGCTTTATAAAAGTGCTGGAGCAGGGTCAACTGGCAGTAGCGGAATTTTCACCGGCCAGCGCCCTCAACAATAACGCCATGCTGGTCGATCTCAGACAATCCGTAAGTGGTGTGAAGGAACGACGGGTGCTGTCGGACATGTCCAAAATGGCAGCCGTATTGAACCATCAAATGGGTGAGCACGGCTTCTTCCAGAACAGATCCGACGACAATACCAGATTGGCCGGCACAAGCGCCGGACAGATAAACTAAGTCAGTTGCGAAAGTGACTTCGGAGCAAGCTGAATCAACGCCAAGTGGGCAGCCGAAAGCTTCAGGGCTGAGGCGTAAGTCGCTTATGCTGTTACTCCTATTGTCGGGTTGCGCGCTTCTCATCACTTTCGCCCTGGCTTTTGCCGGTCAGGCAAGACTCTCCGGCGTGGTCGCTCTCATATATCAGGGAGCCGCCCTGGAGGACTTTCTCAAGCGGCCGACAGTTTCCTTTGTGGAAGCCTATTTTCGTTTCATGCCGGACCTGCCTGAAGATGTAATTTTCGGCATAGACCAGGAATTTATAGAAGGACTGCAGGAACCGAAGTTTATCAAAGGCGGAGACTGGATGTCCTTCATCGGGCTTCAGCGCAGCGGAGCGGTCTGGGTTGCGACCGGTACCGACAACACCATGCAAGGACAGGCCAGTAAAGATAGAGCCTGGAAGTTTTTCAATCTCGGGCAAGCGCTCAAGAGCAACACCTGGTATCGCATTCGGTGTTACTGCGATTTTAGCAAGCGCCATTTTCAGTGGTTGGAAGTTGAAGGTGACGGAATGAAGAAGAAGATACCTCTCAACCAGTACAAACTGGACTATCCCAACTTCATGCCCTTTGACCGGGGAGCGCTCTCCTATTATGTTTACGCCATGCGCAGTCGCTCCATGATGAAAAACGGTGACAACGGCAAACCCTTCGTCTATTTTGATGACGTGCGCGGCGGAATTGAAAGGGAAGGCAAGGCTACCACCCTTTTTGAAAGCTCTTTCGAAAACCAGCGCCTGGTTGACAATCAACCACTTTCCAGTCCGAGCATAAAGCTAAACAACTACAAGCAGGGGCTCTTTTATTTGGAAAGACCAGAATCAAAGTTCAGAGTTGAAGCAGCCCCCTTTGCTCATGGGGGCGCCTATGTGGGGGTGGCCGATGCCAGCCTGTAAGAGCAGTCGTGGTGTGTCCGTTCGGTACTCCGAATTTCTCCAGATTTTCTTGACTTTTTAGCCTTTAATTCCGCCACCGGAAATGATGGCAGAATTATTTCGACCTTGACCTTGAGAGTCCGGGTAAGACCCTGATTCCATCCAGGTGAAGATTGTTCTTGCTTAGCTTAAATCCTGGCGGTTTGAAGTTATAAATTCGAAGTTTTTTTCTCCTTCTTTTCCTTGAGAGCTCTGAGCCCTGTGAAACCGATGTTCTGGTTTTCGGGAGCACTTTTTATGTTATTGAACCACAGCTCAGCAATGGGATAGCAATCGAGAATCTGCTTAGCGCATTCGGCGTATCTCTCATCCTGAAATCCGAACCAATACTCTGGATAACGATTCTGCGCATTAGTATTCGCAGGATTCAATCGCCCTCTATAGTCTAGGTCGAGGTGCCAGACTACAACGTTTTTCTCGGTCACAGGCGGCATTTGGTCAGTGGGACCCCCATGCCAACTGGCGAAGCGTCCAGTGTATCCGTATTCCAAAACAAGCTCAGGCTCGCCCCACTTGTTGAACTGAAAACAGAGGAGGTCAATCCCTTGATCATGAATGCGCCTCAAATGGGGCAAACTGCCTTTGAAGCCAAGAGATCTCAAATAGGGCAGGACATCTTGCTTTAATTGCGCGCGCATTTTATCACTTTCAGCCATTGGCTTCTCCACATACTAGGCACATAAGACAGGAACCTTACTAACGCCACCAAATCTCGTTTATCTCGCTTAGAGCCGGGGTGAAAATCTCGGTTCGGCTGCCGGAAGCATCTTCTATTAAACCAGTTTTCTATTAGTTCTTCTGAGAAGGGGGGACTCTGGTACATACGCGCGTGTGGATCGTTGAAGAAGGCAAACAGGTGTTTGTAGTGGGCCGCAGCAGGGGTAAAGTCAATCTCCCTAACCATGGCAAGTTCGTCCGGTCTCTCGTTTTTGATGGTGCCGGTAAGCGTATCGCGATAGTACAACTCAAGCATCACTTTTCTGCCGTAACTCAAAGCGCCTAGTTTGCGTCAGCATGAACCATGCCAGAGACTTGCTCAAGCAAGAACCTCTGTTTGTCGGAGTCTCCGTAAAGTTCGTTGAGAATTGTTGACACTTTCTCGTTGCTATATGGTCGCAGGCCACCGTCTTCGATGACCACACAATTGTTTACCGTCATGTATTTGTCTGGAATGGAGACTATCCAATACGAGTTACTGCGCACTACATGCTTGCCATTAGATAAAGGTCCGGTCAATTGGCTATCATTGAATGCTAAATTTACATAATTGCGGCACATCGAAAATTCTTTAATATCCGCGACCCACCTAAACCTGCAGTAGCGATATGCGGGCCTTTTATTCTTAGACTTTATCTCTCCATCAAACTGCGCTAGAAACACCGAACAGCCTATTCTTTCTGAATTGTTGGTATTGTTTTGAGCCTCTGCCATATCGGCAGCTTCAACGAACATTGGTGCTACAAAAAGTAGACTGGAAACCAATCCAGTAATTTTCAATATGGTCTCAAATTGTTTTACGCTGCAGACTGACACTCTGCTACTCCCGAATACTTCAAAGGTTCCGAATTCACGAATAATAACCTGTTCTTTATACAGCTGCCAAACCCTAAAGCTGCTGCTCTTCTCTTTTTATTTTCCCTGATTTTGGCGGTGTCAATCAAAAGCTGGTACTACGAGAGTACCAGCTTTCTTTCACCTAGATTCAAAAGGAAAGGGCTGTTGAGTCTTTCACCTCAGGAGGCTGCAAGAAAAACTAGCCCCCCCAGAGTCAGAGTTATCGAGGAAATCACTAGTTCCAACATTCAGAAAGCTCTGAACATTCAAACAGAGATAGAGCGCGTTCGCGGCATAAGCTCCATATCAATCATCTCTCCAGCCCTTGTTCAGGCCGCCACCACCAGCTTACTGATTGAGCCGCCGGCACGATCAAAAAAATAGCCGAAATCAAGGCAATTTAGCCCTGCTGATACCATACATACAGACGCTGTGCAAATATCGTGCAATGTCACATTTATGTTGCAAAAAACTGTAGCGTTTATCGTGCAAAGTGACACGCGGGATAAGCTCCATCTCGATCATCTCTCCAGCCCTTGTTCAGGCCGCTACCACCAGCTTACTGATTGAGCCGCCGGCACGATCAAAAAAATAGCCGAAATCAAGCCAATTTCGCCCGACCAATACCATACATATAGACGCTGTGCAATTATCGTGCAATGTCACATTTATGTTGCAAAAAACTGTAGCGTTTATCGTGCAAAGTGACAATCGTGCAAAGTGACACGACCCTCGCGCAAACCAAAAACTTTACAGCTTGACAAGCAAGCTGGAGCCAAAGAGGCAGCGGCAACGCGAACCTGCGTCAACCTGCCTGCTGCCCACGAGCCTTACGCTCAGCGGCGAGCCTTTTGAAGTATTTAGGCCTACGAAGAGCCCAGCATTCTGGACAATTGCTACCGTTGATTGTGCGGTTAATGACCCGCGCTTGCCATACGTGGCGGGGATTGTAAGTGCAACGCCACCATATAAAGTCATCGCCGTGGGCCGCTATTTTGTCAGCGGTTAAATCTCCATTGCGGGTAGGATGTACTTGGGCTGCCAATTTTGGAAAGACTGCCTGAAGTGAACTGGTGCTGCTAGCCTTTCGCTTAGAACAAAATCTACACTTCATTACTTCGCGGAAACGCGCTTTCCAACTATGATCTGGGGCAACGGGACAGCGCCACCAGACCGCAGTTCTCATACAAACATCCTCAGGTTTCAATCCTAGATTTTTCTTGAGGTCGTAGTACTTAAGGGCATCTGGATATTTATCCAGAGTGTGCAAACTCTCCTTGAAACATTCTGAGCAGCGCGTTTTTTCACTTACACGGCGGCAAACATCGAGCTGAAACGCGTGATTGGGATTTGTCTGACATTGCCACCACACCACTCTTTTAGAATGCGACAGAACGTCTTTGGGAGTCAGGTCTCCATTCTTTTTCTTATGCCATTCCTTCGATAACTCAGGATCGAAGCAAGCCAGGGACCGTTCAAAAGGCACGGCCACACGTAAGTTAGTGCCGAGACAGAAAGGACATCCACGTTTTTGAACACACCGGGTCAAGATTCTAACTCTCCAGATGTGCTTTTTGTTCTCCGAACATTGCCACCAGGCATTGACCTGGGAGCCGAAAGAAAAGTCCTCTGGACCGAAACCGCAATTCTTTGGGTAATACCATTGCAGTGCGATCTCTGGCTCTTTATCGGCCAGCATAATTAGTCCAGGGCGCCGGCAGGGTTCAGTTACTTCTTCGATGGGCTTGCCGCCGATTTTCTGCTGTTCCCGTTTAGGGCTCTGCTTCTTTTTCTTCCTCATGACGAAGTTTCCTTTTAGACCGAAACTGAGGCGCCATAAACGACGTGCCCAGACTCGTTTTAGAAATCGCGAGGGTCAAATTAAAAGTAGCATCCACGACTTTAGGGATCTAACCAGCCAACTGGCAATATTTAGCAAGAAAATTCACAGAGCAAAGCACATCCAACTCGCACCATTGCGAAATCTGAATGGGGTCGCTTGCTTTTGAGAGCCTTTCCTGCCAAGATTAAATCGGCTTCTGGACCGGTTCCGCGAGAATGAAAACGAATACTATTTTCATCAGCTTGCTTATATTGATGTTGTGCATCTGCACGGGTGTACGTCCTTGCGTATGCCCTGAGTCAGAAAACCAAGTCCAGAATCAGTCCGTAGTTTCAAACGCTGCATCAGATGTCTGCAACGACTGTGGGCATACCAAGAGTTGCTGCTTCACCCACAAGAGTGTTCCGATAGCCGGATCTGGGGCATTTTCAACCTGGCTGAATGTAGACATCTTTAAAACAGTGCAACTATATATCTCGTGCATTCAAGTCACCGTGCCTAATGTCGCTTGCAAGGCTACGGTTGGAAATCGTGCCCCTCCGTGGCCGACGAATCAAACCCCATTTCAACTGCACCAACAACTTCTGGTTTAAACGCTAGTTAGTATCAAGCCGCGCATTGCTGCGGCTCTAACTCGCGTTTTGCTATGGAGTTGTTTTTTTCATGCAAGCACCAAATGATCTTGGTTCTGATCTCAGTCACGCACAGAAGCCCCCTCAGCAGGCTCGGGGTTGGCTTGTGGCAGCCGTTGTAATTACAGTCGCGATATTGCTGTCGGCACTGTTGTGGTGGCATCTGTCGAGTCAAAACACCACAAAGACAAAAGAGCCACAAGCAGAGTCCTCAGAGAAGGCGGCAGACGTAGCTCTTGACGCTAAGAACATGAGCAATATCCAAGTCCTTCCAGTTACAACAGCAAGACCCAACGATACTTTCACAGTGGCCGCCACTGTAGAACCGAACCAGCAGCAACTCCAACAAATTACACCCCTTGTTTCAGGGCGAGTGAGCAACATATACGTGAGCCTCGGCGACCACGTCACTCCCGGGACCCTCTTAGTCCGCATTGATAGCCCGCAAGTAGCCGAGCTGCACGGCAAGCTTCACGAGGCGGAAACTCGATTGCAGTTGGCAAAAATGACCCTGGCTAGGGTGCAAGAATCGGCAAACAGGGTCAACATCTTGAAGGCAAAAGCCAACCTTGATGAGGCTGAAGCAACGCTTAGGCGCACTCAACAGCTTGTTACTGAGGGACTGACCGCAAAAAAGGAACTGGTAGCGGCTCAATCGCAAAACGATCGCGCCATCGCAGAATATAACTTTCAAAAGGATATCTCGCTTAATCGCGAGGTGTCCGAGGCTAAAGCCGAACTCAAAATGGCATCAACTGAAGCAGAGCACATTAAAGACGGTCTGCGCGCCCTTGACGCGCATCTTCCCAACGAGGGCGAGGGCGCGGAACATGACATTTCGAGCATAGAGCTGAAGTCACCTATATCAGGCGTTGTGATTGAAAGAGCGGTCAACCCTGGCGCCGGCTTCGAGCAAGGCAAGCCGCTTTTGACCATCGCAAATACATCGACTCTCTGGGTCATTGCCAACGTCCCGGAAAAGCAAATGGTGCGGGTAGCGGTCGGTAGCCCGGCACGGATTGTCGTCAATCAAAAGATATTTAGAGGCAGAGTCAATTATGTCGATCCCAGGCTGAACGAAGACACAAGGACAGCTCGGGTGCGCATTGAAATTGACAATCCGGGCAACAAGTTGCAGGTTGGATCTTTTGCACAAGTTCAGTTCGAGCAGCCGTCAACAGAAGATGGAAGCCTTTACGTCCCGGAATCTGCAGTTCAAACGATTGATGGCAAAAGTGTCGTCTTTGTGAAGGAGAGCTCCGGCCAATTTGCCATTAGGAAAGTGGAAGTCTCACCGGCAGTGTCAGGATTGGTACCGGTCATTAGTGGACTAAAAGCCGGAGAACTGGTCGCCGCCGACGGTTCTTTTATACTCAAATCAAAAGTTCTAAGAGAACGCTTCGGAGACAGTGACTGATGATTGATTCACTAATCCGATTTTCAATTAAGCAAAGATTGCTGGTCTTGATGCTTGTTATTTTCCTGGCTGTAGGAGGCGTATTCAGCCTGCAAAAGCTGCCAATCGATGCTGTTCCAGACATAACGAATGTCCAAGTTCAGATACTTACAGCCGCACCGTCTTTAGCACCACTTGAAGTGGAAAGACAGATTACTTTTCCTGTAGAAATCTCAATGAGCGGACTACCTGGAGTTGCACAGATCCGCTCAGTGTCTAAGTTCGGGCTATCGGCGGTGACTGTGGTTTTCAACGACGGAATAGACACATATTTTGCTCGTCAACTTGTGCTGGAGAGATTGTCGGACGTGAGACGCCAAATTCCCGAGTCTATTGGGTCGCCGGAAATGGGGCCGATTTCAACCGGACTCGGTGAAATTTATCAATACGAAGTGAGCGCGAGCGACAACAAGAAAGATCCAATTAGACTGCGGACGATTCAAGACTGGATCATAAGACGCCAGTTGATGGGAGTTTCCGGTGTTGCTGAAGTGAACAGCTACGGCGGCTTGAAGAAACAATTCCAAGTGAGAGTCGATCCAGCGAGGCTTCAATCTTACGGAATAACACTTCGTGATGTCCTGAGTTCTGTGGTCGCCAACAATGAAAACGTTGGTGGCGCCTACATCGAGCATGAAGGGGAGCAGTACATTTTGCGAGGAATAGGACTGGCGCGCACCAATTCGGAAATTGCCAATATCGTCGTCAAGACAGGCAAAGAAGGTGTTCCAGTTTTCATCAAGGACGTAGGCGAAGTTGTCACCGGCTCCGAAGTACGCCAAGGAGCGGTACTGGCTGATGGAAAAGGCGAAATCGTTGCTGGAATTGTAATGATGCTCAAAGGAGAGAATTCGCGCACTGTTGTGGAGCGCGTAAAGGATCGTGTCAAGCAAATCGAGAAGTCGCTGCCTCAAGACACTAAGTTGGTGCCGTTTTACGACCGTTCACTGTTGGTCGATCGGACGATTCACACAGTCGAATCGAACCTTATCGAAGGTGCGGTCCTGGTCATTTTCGTCTTACTGGTCGTGCTGGGGAATTGGCGCGGTGCATTACTTGTCGCCAGCGTCATTCCGCTTTCTATGCTCTTTGCTGCAATTTGCATGAACGTCTTCAAGGTCTCCGGTAATCTGATGAGCCTGGGCGCAATAGACTTTGGGCTGATTGTAGACGGCGCTGTGGTTATGGTCGAAAACGCAATCAGGCGGCTTTCTAGCGCCCAGCGCAAAGGTCTTAAGGACGATCCTAAGACTTCCATTCTCAATGCTTGCCTGGAGGTGGGCCGGCCTGTGGTCTTTGCGGTGGCAATAATCGCCATTGTTTATTTGCCAATCTTCAGTCTCTCAGGCGTTGAAGGCAAGATGTTCAAACCGATGTCCATGACCATTGTGTTCGCTCTAGCTGGTTCTCTAATACTTTCCCTCACTTATATTCCGGCGATGCTGACGCTCATCCTGCAAGGACCGGTAAGCGAGCATGAGAGTTTCGTTGTTCGTGTCACCAAAACAGCATACAAACGGGCTCTTGACGCGGTGACAGCATACCAAGGACCGACCATGGCTGTAGCGATAACGCTGCTTATCCTAAGCCTCATAACATTCCCTCTGCTTGGAGCAGAATTTATCCCTCGTTTGGACGAAGGAGCAATTGCAGTCCAGATACAACAACTTCCAAGCGTATCGCTGACTCAGTCTATTGCTACAGCAACCGAAGCCGAGAAAGTCTTATTGAGTTTCCCGGAGGTAACAAAGGTGGTGTCAAAGATTGGCAGAGCGGAAGTGGCAACCGATCCCATGGGTGTGGATACGGGAGACTTGTATGTTGGTCTGAAACCCATTCAGGAATGGACATCAGCGGCAACCAGAGAAGAGCTGGTGGACAAGATGGACAAGGCTCTCGATGCACGGGTTCCGCAGGCGATGTTTAGCTTCTCTCAGCCCGTAGAGCTGCGTACAGCCGAACTAATCGCCGGCGTGCGCTCAGATATTGCCATCAAGGTGTTCGGTGATGATCTCGACAAACTAAGACAAACAGCAGAGAAAATCGGCAAGATTGTAAGGGATGTACCCGGTGCCGCTGACGTGAAAGTTGAGCAGACAGCCGGGTTGCCACAGCTTTTAATTACTGCCGATCGCGCAGCTATAGCGCGGTATGGAATGAATGTCGAGGATGTAAACGACGTTGTCGAGTCAATTGTGGCAGGCAAACAGGCGGGATTAGTCTACGAAGGCGAGCAGAGATTTGATCTGGTTGTGCGCCTGAACGAGGTCACAGGTCAAGATATTGAAGCGATAAAGGCGCTACTGGTGCCAGCACGCAACGGAGCCAGAATTCCGCTTGCCGACGTTGCTTCAATCAAAGTTGTGGAAGGCCCTGCACAAATCTCACGCGAAGACCGGCAGAGACGAATTGTTGTTGAAGTAAACGTCAGGGGACGCGACATCGGGACCTTCGTGCAACAGGCTCAGTCTGCCATAGACAAAGAAGTCAAGCTGCCGGACGGCTATTACGTCACCTGGGGCGGGCAGTTCGAGAACCTGCAACGAGCCAGCTTGATGCTGGCAATAGTTGTGCCTATCGCCCTTTTTCTTATTTTCGTTCTGCTCTTCATGACCTTTGGCTCGGTCAGCCAGGCGCTTTTGATATTCACAGGCATCCCCTTCGCTGTCGTTGGAGGCATTTTTGCCCTGGCGATACGCGGCATGCCATTTTCAATATCGGCTGGAGTTGGCTTTATTGCCTTATCCGGTGTGGCAGTCTTAAACGGCGTAGTAATGGTCAGCTACATAAACAGCCTCAGAGAACGAATGGACACAGAAGCGGCAGTGATCAAGGGGGCGCTGACGAGACTGCGACCAGTTCTGATGACAGCACTTGTTGCCAGCCTGGGTTTCGTACCCATGGCCTTTTCAACATCGGCCGGTGCAGAAGTGCAGCGACCTCTCGCCACGGTGGTAATTGGTGGCCTTTTAACATCCAGTCTTCTCACCTTGCTTCTTTTACCTGATCTCTATCTTTGGTTCGACCGCATAGCCAGGTCCTTTGAGCGCAAAAAGCGCCGAGAGCGCAAACCTGGCGAATTGCCATCGACCGAGCCAATCATCAAAAGTAACTGAGCGGAGCAGCAATGTCTGAAAATCACGATCACAACGCAGAAACTAATTCCACAGGCGGCGGCGAAGAAAAGCATAGCCACGGGAATCTCGCTAGTCTGCGCGCGCTAAGCAGAAAGCGCCTGATGATGGTCGCTGCCGTGACAGGCAGCTTCATGGTGGCGGAAATAGTTGCCGGGCTCTTGACTCACAGTCTGGCAATACTGGCTGACGCAGGACACATGCTGGGAGATGTTGCAGCTCTGGTGCTGGCTCTGATTGCTGCCGTCTTTGCCACCAAATCTGCTACCACTGAAAAAACCTATGGCTACTATCGAGCGGAAATTCTGGCATCAACCTTCAACGCGCTATGTATGCTCGGGATGTCTGTATTCATCCTGATTGAGGCGTATCAGCGCTTTTTCAAACATGAAGACGTGCCAGGTATGCCAATGATTGTTGTAGGAATTCTTGGAGGTTTGATAAACCTGCTATCAATGAAGCTTTTGGGCTCTGACTCCAAGGACTCACTAAATACAAAAGCGGTCTATCTGGAGGTCCTGTCAGACATGCTCGCCTCCGTCGGCGTAGTCATTGCTGGGGTAGTAATCAAGTTTACCGGGCTGGTTGTGGTCGATCCTATCGTCAGCGTGCTAATTGCTCTAGGGCTGATTCCCCGCACTTGGCACTTGCTCATGCAGTGCGTGCATGTCCTTATGGAGGGCACCCCTGACCATATAGCCTTGAATAAACTCAGAAAAGCGATCCTGTCAATTGAAGGAGTGCAGGGTTTGCACGATCTGCACGTTTGGACAATTACATCGGGTCTGGATGCGATGTCCAGTCATGTTCGTACAGGAACCCTCACACTGTCCAATTGATGGGCGTCTTCAAAGATGTGTAGACAGGTGTGTATACCTACACAGAAACCTCAACACTAGTTAAGTCTCGAAAGTCCCCGTCACCAGCACCTTTCAGGAAAGTGACCTTCGTCCTTTTGTAGATGCCGCGTAGGCACCGAGCAACAAATAATTTCACATCTAGACCAGCCTGCGTCAGAAATATTTGTAAATACACGACAGCAAACACAATAGGGTCTAAAGACAACTCCTTAATGATGTTCTTGAGTTAAATGAGCACTCTCTTGATTTTCGATGCCAGTGCGGTCTGAGTGCATGCTCGTGTACAAGCTTCTCTGGCGCTCCCAGGGCAAGGCCGATTGGCGGGAAGAATGCATCCTGGCCGTGGTTGAATCAGAAAGAGATGATGGCACTGCAGCTTTTGACACTATCGCCACCTAGATTTAGCCTGGATTTAGCCGATAAACCGCCGAGCGGTGCCCTGTAAATAAGAAAGTTAGACCAAACCCTGAAAGCACCGGTCAAAAGATGCTAAATTTCACCTGTCCTGTGTTCATCAACACCTACTTTGAAATTCGGGGGCGTTCGGTTTGAAAAAAGGTCTGCTTAATCAGGTGGTTGTTCTTGCCCTGGCCGCCCTGGCCCCGGCCTTCAGTGATGCTGGAGCCCTGGCCTGCACCAGGACCGTCTGCTTCGGCAAAGACGATATCGTCGTCACGGCTCGCTCCCTTGACTGGATGGAAGACATGCATTCCAATCTCTGGGCCTTTCCGCGGGGCATGAAAAGGAACGGAGCAGCCGGCAAAAATTCCCTGACTTGGGTATCGAAATACGGCTCCATAGTCACCTCCGGCTACGATGCCGGCACGGCCGACGGTCTCAACGAAAAGGGACTGGCGGCAAATGTTCTCTACCTGGTGGAGTCGGATTACGGCAAGGGCGACGGCGGTAAACCGGCAATTTCCATCGGTGCCTGGGCCCAGTATGTGCTCGATAATTTTGCCACCACCAAAGAAGTAGTAGCAGCTCTATCAAAGGAACCCTTTCGCGTAATTGCCCCCACCCTGCCAAACGGTGTGCCGGCCAACTTACACCTGGCCGTCTCGGACCAGTCAGGAGACTCCGCCATATTCGAATATATCGGCGGCACTTTGAAAATTCACCACGACAAAAGCTATCAAGTCATGACCAATTCCCCCGACTTCGATCAGCAACTGGCCTTGAACAGCTACTGGCAGAAACTGAGCGGCCAGACATTTCTACCCGGCACCCACAGAGCGGCAGACCGCTTTGCCAGAGCCTCCTTCTATATAAACAGCATCAAAGAATCCAAAGATGAAGACGAAGCCGTCGCTCAGTCCTTCAGCGTCATTCGCAGTGTCTCAGTGCCGCTGGGCATAGCCACCAGTGGTCAACCGAACATCTCATCGACAATCTGGAGAGTTGTGGCCGATCATAAAAGGCTCGTTTATTTCTTCGACTCGGCCATGAGTCCCAATGTCTTCTGGGTGAAGATGGCCAATCTAGATCTAAAAGAAGGCGCTCCCGTGAAGAAACTTACCCTGACTGAGGGCAAGACATATTCCGGTAATGCCGCCGGCTTCTTTCAGAAGTCTAAGCCCTTTGAGTTTTTGCCGGCAGACCAGTAACTGAACCGGCATTTTCAGAGCCTAGTTTTTGCCGGCTCTCCGGCAGATAAGCCTGGCCAGGTCCTGGGCCTGCACTCTGATTTCCGGCACGGCCACACTTTCCAGAAGCTCTCCCTTGAGCAGGGGGCCAAGAGCATAGAGATTCCGGCTGGAATGGCCTGCCCCATCCAGCACTTCCAGTCCATCCACCTTGATACCACTATTGGTATCATTAGCCACGACCATTCCGCGCTCGTAAAGGCGCGTCAGGAAAGGGCAATCTATGGCACGCGGCGTACTCTGGGGTCCGCAGCAGTTAACGACAAGATCAACCGAAAGATTTTCAAAGTTAGCCCCGCCCCGGTGGGCAAGCAGCACATCTACGCGCCTTCCATCAGCGCTCAGTTCCATCTTTTCAAGGCGCCCGGCGACTACCTGCAAGCGACCGCTCCCTTCCAAACTTTTGATATAGTCGGCAATGCGGGGAGCCATCCGGTGGCGATGCACATCCCAATAAGTTTGCAGGTGCCTCAGGAAGCTGCGCTTCTGCAAGACCGGCAAGTGCTTCCAGAACTCCTGGGTACAAGCGCGCACTCCATCAACGGCAAGGCGCCAGTCTGCCTTCTGTCCGGCCTGCCGCTTCAAATATTGCAGGGCAGCAAGTGCCGTATTCTCCGGCAGCGTCAGAGGCGGCACGTTTAGCTCAGGAAGAGCCAGATGGGCACGCGGCAATAGACCATGACGGGAAACAGCAACGATTCTCTGAGGGCCGGTGCGAGTATCTTTTGTAAGTTCGAGCACTTTATCCACAGCGGTCAGACCGGTGCCGACTATGAGAATGTCTGCACCGGCTGTTTGCACCTGCGACCAGCGCTCCCGGCTCCAGGGATCATGAATATAATGCCTATCCTCCAGAGGCAGCTTGTGAAGCCAATTTGGGCGACGTCCCGGTAGATTACCAAGGGCAAGCACAACGGTATCAGCGATAATATCTTCACCACCGGCAAGAGAGAGTTTATAAACATCGCCGCATCTCTCCATGTCCTTAACCAGATCTTGCACATGGGTGAAGGAACAGTCAGGCTCAGAGGCATTCTCCAGCACTTCAGCCAGGAGGGAGCGAATATAGAAGCCAAAGAACTTCCTCGACAAAAAGTCGACTGGCTGCACCTTCTTTAGATGACGGCGCGCGAAGTCCAGGAAATGCTCCGGCTCTTCCGCCAGAGCGCTCATTCCGGCTGCCGGAACATTGAGCAAGTGATCATCGCAAGCAGTACTGTAGGCAAGACCGAGGCCAATGTCTTGACGAGGTTCAACGATGACGACCGACAGGCAATGCCGGCTCTGTCGAAGTAGATGCACAGCCGTCAGGGCACCGCTGACGCCACCACCAATAATGACCACCCTGTAAGGAGAGAGCGAGTGCCCAAAAGCCTCTGCGTCAGTGGGATGCTCGCTCAACGCTTGCTAGCGCCGCGCGTGGTCTTACAACTGGGGCACTTGAGCTGCCCCTTCATGTCGGCACCACATTTGGAGCAAGAATCATCCCGCAAAGAAAGCGACTGGTCCACAGGAATGGCAATGGCCTTCCAGCTACCGGTGAGGAAGCCGCTCGCCGCCGAGTTAAGCTCATTGGCTTCTTCGTCGCGCCCCAGGGTCTTGAGCAAATCGGCAAAACTCTTGGTGACGCTCTTGGTGTCCGGGTGCTCCGCACCGAGAACCTTTTTCCGTATATCCAGGGAAGCGCGATAATTTTGCTCGGCTTCTTTGTAGCGACCCTGCACGTGATAGAGACAGGCCAGGTTGTGCAAGCAGAGGGCAACGTTAGGATGCTGCGCACCGTTGCAGTGCCTGTAAATTTCCAGACATTTCATGGCGTAAAATTCCGCTTCCGAATATCGTCCCATCAGATAGTGCAGACCGGCCAGATGGTTGGCGGTAAAGGCTACGGCAGGGTGGTAGGTACCAAGAATGGAGCGCTTAATCTGCAAGGAGCGCCCCCAGACCATCTCAGCCTGACCGTATTTTTCCAGGCGGCTGAGAATTTCACCGGCACGATCCAGGGAACGGGCCAGACGACTATCCCTGGCTGGAAATTCTTCGGCCACACTGATGGCTTGAAACCATAACTCCAGAGAACGCTCGGCTTTGCCTGCAGAAAGAGCGGCCTCGGCAGCAATCTGAAATTCACTCCAGGTCTTCTCGGCAAGAGCCAGTCGCTCAGGCGAGCCGGGAGCATACTGCGGAGGCGGAGCCTCACCGGCAGTCTGCGAAACCGGAGAAAGATCAAGGGTAGCTTCGTTGGCGCCGGTGCTTTGATTGTAAGAGCTGGCAAGAATGGGACTCTGCTGTCCGTAATTGGCAGAGACCTGAGTTCCGGTCATAAACCCGGCACTCTGCGAACCCGACTGCTGAAGTGTGGGCACAACCTGCTGAGGGCCGGTGGTTGAGGTTTGATTGTTCGGCGCATTAGCCGGCCCGGCGGCCCGCATCTGGGGCGGCGCCGGCGGTGCATAGTGAGGCATGGTGGGAGGCAGGGGCGGCGGCTTCAGACCGGACATGGAGGCGGACGTGTTCAGGGCTGGCTGGCTGGAACCGGCTGCCATAGCTGGTTGACCGGCCGCCGGTAAGTTCTCGCCGGGACGGCCTCCGGCTCTGGCAGTTCCGGCCGGTAACTGAGCACAGCGCAGCAGGTTTTCCGCTTCGGCTTCCCGGTGCGTCTTTTGCAATAAATCAGAGTAGGCCTGCAGAAGCCGAATCACATCGCCATGGCCGGCGCCGAGGAGCTTGGTCTTAAGAGAGAGAGCCATTTTGTACAGGGGCTCCGCCTGACCAAACTTCTGCTGCATGTGGAAAATGCCGGCCAGATTGTGGGCGGAGTTGGCCACACGCAGGTCTTCATTACCGTACAGACGAGTACTTATTTCAAGAATCTGCCGGCCCGGCTTTTCGGCATGGCGATACTTGCCCTGCTTGGTATAGGCATCGGCCAGACCCTCCAGGGTTTGAACCAGCCGTTCATCAGACTCCCCGAAATCCTCGGCTTCTTGCAGGGCCGCCGTCCAAATTGTTTCGGCGTAGGCATAGTTACCGGCTGAAGAAGCTTTCTTCGCCTGCAAAATAAACCTGCCCCAATCGTTGTCCACTAAATTCGCCCATCCTCTTATTGGATTATCGGACTAAGAACGCTTACACCACACCATCAATATAAGATGTTACCGAAAATACCAAATTTGAAACCTCCGGCACATCTCAAGTTTTGGAATGTTGCTGCTATCGCTTGAGCTGGCTGTAAAGAGTTCTTAAGCTGCCGGCATCAACGGAAGCCTTCATGGCCACTTGCGCAGCCATAGACAGGGCAGAAAGCTCGGTGGCGTCTAGCGGCGCCCCGGCAATGCCGAAATGCAAAGAGAGCGGAGCCGCCCCCCCTGTACTCTCCGGACTGAGCAAACCAGAGAGTTCTCGGTTCAAGCGATCGGCGAGTCCGGCAGCCTGTTCAGGCTCCACATTAGGCAAGAGCAGGGCAAAAGTGCGATCCCCGAAATGTCCAAAAACATCCACTTCGCGCCTGAGGTTATCTACCTGCCCGAGTACCGTCAAAAGTTGAGAAAGGGGAATAGTCTGGGAAGTCGCCTGGGGAACTCGCAAGCAAAAGACAACCAGGCTCAAGCTGGAGCCAAAGCGACAGGCTCTGGCAAACTCCATAGCCAATAAGTATTCGAAAACATCGTGACGAAGCAAACTAGTGTCGGGATTGTTTAGAAGATCGAGGGAATGTTTTCCCACCTTCAATTTCAACGCCACCGGAGATGGTGGCAAGCCCACAGCCATGACGGGAGAAGCTTGTGGTTTATCCGAAGATTTTTCCGAAGGCGCTTCCGAAGTCTTCGCCTGGTTCCTGTCGGAACTAATCTGCCCCGGCCACGACGTACCGGCATTGGGCAGCGAGAATCCGGTTGAGGGCGGAGCAGCCACCGTGAAAGGCTCAGGTTGCACCAGGTCGACCACATCGAGATCGCTCTGGGTTTGCGCAATCGGATCCAGGAGAGGGACGTTGTCGCGAAACACCTCGCCCGCCAAATCAGGCGCTTTCAATGAAGTGCCGTCAGGAGCTAACAGTGCGCCTTGTTTGAGGAAATGAGCAGCAGCCATCACCCACTGGCTGCGGCGCAAGCCAAGCTTTTCAGCCACGTCGCCGAGATTGAGGGTACCATAGATACTACTGTAGAACTCCGATAGCACTGAGCTTTCTACAGTCTTGCACTGCTTTATACAGCGCGATGCAACCTCCGGCGACATACGCGCCCCGCGCACCAGGATGGATTGCTCGTTAATCAAATAATGTTCAAGGAAGGCCGCATCTTGCGCATAAGTTTCGCCACAGAGGACGATCTTGTCCAGACTTTCGGAAATATTGACGGCATCTGGCTGAACATTATTGGCAAAACTGACGGAACCGTGGGCCCAGGTAAAGAGGTCGAGAATAACTTCCTCTCCCTTTCCCAGGGGAGAGAAGGCGCAAATAGGCTTGCCCAGACCAAACTGGATGACCACTTCACAAGAACGAGGGCCGACCCGCATATGACCGGTGGCATCGTAGTGATTGGCCACTGAGAGCAAATAGGAAATGGGCCGATCCGAAAGATCACCCTGGAGAGCTTGTAAAAGAGGGCTCTCCGCCGCTGGTGCTGCGGGACCGGGGTTTATAAAGGAACCAATCGTAATACGCTTGTTGCTTTCCATACTGCTTCTAAGGCATCAAACAAGCCCAAAGAGGGCGCGGCGAACTCGGTAGCTGAACCATGATTGAAGTCCTAAATGATACAAGGAAAGCACCCCGAGCAACCTCGTCTCAAGGCAATTGTGTTGCTTTCTTGCACGTAATTTCGCTGACCGGCAAGGTTGGAAAATTAGCCGGAAAGTGTCCCGCCATTTTTCCTGAAATGCGGCCACAATCGTGCCCGAGTAGTTGTTTAAGGCAACCGGTCAAAGCGAAATTCAAACTGGGCATCACCCACCGGCACCTTGAAGATAACCTGACTGGCTTTGTCCGGTGCTTTCACATCAAAGAAAAGGAAGCCATTAATCTCTCCATGAGCCGGCACATCACAGGGACCAATGCCTTCTGCCCGAATTTCTTCGGCCAGGGCCCTGCCGGCCGCTTCCACTTCCTGGGCTTTCTGCATGGCCTGGGCTTCAGCTTGAAAGTCAGGAACCTGGGAAACACCAGTGTTACCGCTGTCACTCAAGAGCGATCGCCAGAAGCCCTGGCGCCCCCGACCATTGTTATTGAATGAATTGTAGGGATTAGGGTAATACGTGGTGACGGTGCGAGTGGCATTTCGACCATCCTGCCGGATAGATTCCGCCTTCTTGACGCTGCGTGTTTCAACCGTATTAGCCAGGGTGGCGCCGTCCAGAAGATTGCCAATGGCGATTTTGGGATTCAAGACGAAAAGTTCAGGCTTGCGTGGCAGAAACTGCAGCGGCTGTGCATCCCTATTTGTCAGTTTGACGCCAACCCGCACAGCCCTCTTGCCTGTGGCCTTATCCTTCATCAAATAAACTTCCATCACGGCTCGCCCAACATCAACCTTTCGATGTTCGAGACCTCCTTCGAAGGCTTCCGATGACCAGGGCGAACCTTTGATATAACGGAAGGTGGGGCTGAGCCAGTAAGCATGGGGAGAGAACCGCTCAGAAAGCGCATTGCTCTCCTTCTTAATCTCTACGGCGCGGGCGAAATGCTCCTGGGCCAGGTGATTCTCACCCAATTTGTAGAGTATGCCGCCCAGATTCTCTTCCAGATCGGCTATGGTAAACGAAGAAACCGACTTTGAACCACGGGCATGCTTGAGAGCCTCCTCCATCAGTTCCCGGGCCCGCACATAATCGCCTGCCTGGGCATCCAGACTGGCTTTGTGCGCAAGACAATCGGAAAGTCTCCAGGTCTGCCTGTCAAGTTCCCGCAGTTCCTTGTCACGCATCATGGTGATGGCTTGATCCAGCGCGGCATGACACTTCTGATCCTGACCCAGCGCTTCCAAAAGCCAGGACTGGGCATCCAAGTAACGAGTCTTCAATTCCTTCACGGCGATTAGTTCGGAAGGCGAAAGGGGCTGAGCCTTTTTTCCCTCCGAAAGCAGCGCTTCAAGTGCAGCCATGGCCCTCTTCCCGGGAGCCTGTGCCTCGCCGATGCGGCCCTGCCACAGGTAGGACTCCATCAAGGCCGTGTCCAGATAGGCAGTTTTGATATTCTGAGCCTTGCCGGACTCCTTCAAGCGACGCAGCAACAAACCGGAGGCAGCCTCATAGTCACCATTATTGAGGCTGGTCTCCACCGATTTGTCCTCATAGGCGGGCAAATCTACGGCAGCCGCCCGGGCCGGACAGAGCGGCAGAAGTGAGCACAGGGAGAGGGTGGAAAGAGCCAAAAACCTCTTCATTAAAAGCAAGGACGGCAATTGCAGTTTTGTCGGCATAGTGGGGAGATCCAATCACAGGCAAGTCCGCCCTAGTTTATCGCACGGGCCGGATTTCCACGGCCCGGTTCGGCGCTTTCATTTAGCCGCCATGGTTTTGCCATTTTTCTTGACTACGTAGAAATTACATTGCCGGAAAAAGGCTTGTGAGTAAATCTAGAGATCTAGGGACGGAAATTTGTGCCCACCACGATTTCACTTGGGTCAAGGCAATTTTAGAAAAGGAGGCAGTCAAAATGCCCATGATGGCCAAAGCGAGGGAGAGTTTTTCCGGGGACGCAGTGACAATTGCTTACAACAAGCAAATTGCCCGCAATTACGACAACGAGAGACTAATTGAACCCCGCCGCCTGGATGAAATCGTCAAAATAGCTGTAGACCACACCCAGCGAAACCGAAGCTTCGGCTCCGGAGATGTGAAGATACTTGACCTGGGTTGCGGCACCGGCTTCTTCACCATTCCACTGGCCCAGAGACTGCCATTTCAATTCACCGGCGCCGACCGCTCCGAGGAAATGCTTGAAATTGCTCGCAGCAAGGCCGCCGGACAGGGCATCATCTGGGACGTCCAGGAAGCCACCCGGCTCAGTTACGAATCGCAATCCTTCGACCTCATCTTCATGAGCAACTTTTTGCACCATTTCATGAACCCCCTCGATGTCATAGAGCAGTGCGTGCGGGTGCTAAAACCGGGCGGGCTGCTGATTAATCACTACGGCGCCCTTGAGGACATCATCAAGGATCCTGATCACAAATTCTTCCAACAAGCCATCGACCTGGATGTGCGCCGTACACCGGCACGCATCCAGATGGAATACTTGCTGAAGAGCGCCGGCATGGCGGACATCACATCCAGAAAGGGCACCTACAGGCTCTGCCATTCCGCCCAGGAACGAGTAAAAATGGTCGAAAACAAATACATCTCGGTCTTCCATATGATGGACGAAATGACCTTTCAGCGAGGGCTGAAAGAACTGAAGCGCTATGCGGAAAGCAGCCGCTTCGATCCCTGGCTGAGAGAAATCGTGCTCACCACCACCTGTGGTATCAAAGCCTGAACGGAAGCATGACGGCCGTATGAAGGTTTACTCCATATCAGAGGGCAGCTTATGCTCCAACTCCGCTCGAAACAATTCCCGTTGCATTTCAAAGGCACCGGGTCCCACGGTCATGTCTCCCGTAAATGGATCATCGTAAGTAGCAAGCAAAAATACGTTCAAGCAGATTACCAGGCTGACAATGGAGACCATAACAATCTGCAACCGCAGGTGCTTCACATTGAAGAAGTAAGTAAATATGATGGTGGCAACTCCACCCACACCTAAGATCCACCAAAGGACAGTAGGAAGTCCATTGTGAAGGGCATCTACCCGCAAGCGCCGGTAGGTGCCGACATCAGCCATATGCGGCAAAATGGCCTGGTGAGCATCACACTCACGAGGCGTCACGGGTTCATATCTCACACAAGCCTTCCAGAGTTCCTTATAGGTCATCCAGGTGGGAATGGAAGTTTTATGCACCGAAAGCAGAGCCCACTCATCATCAATGACTGAGCTCACATACTTCAAGCAGAGTTTTTGAATCTTGATCCTCGGCTCATCGGCAAAACCATCGGCCAGGCGGAAGACATTGCCCACGGACGAAGCTTCCTGCTCGACCATCTGCCTGGCGGCACCAAACCTCTGCATGGCGTCGGCAACCATGAAGCCCAGTAGTACGGCAAAAAGCATGCCCACAAACTGCGAATAGGGGTCTGCAACTTCATGGTTTTCCTTGAGGGTCTCGGCCGCCAGGAAGCGGCGAAAAAGCAGTAGCCCGCCGACGGAAGCGAGAACAGTGGCAATCGTAAGAAGAACGCTCATGCTATAAGTCACTGGCACCAATTACCTCCTGTGTCATCTTGACAGAGTGAGTGCATAGAAGCTTTCCGACAAGAGAAAAGACAATAGCAGAAGTCTTCATGTCTGTGTTCAAATTGCATACCGGCAGTTAAAGGAAAGGGGACCATGGTCCCCTTTCCCGCTTTCTATGTAAGCATACCGCTCGAGCAGTTAGACCCGAGCTAAACCATGGCCAGTGCTTGTGTAGCTTCAGCCGGCTTGCCGTTGGCGTAGCGAATGCCGAGGGCATCCTGACCGATGATCAGGCGCTGAATCTCTCTTGTACCTTCGTAGATATTCAAGACTTTGGCATCGCGGAAGAAACGCTCCACCGGGTATTCATCGGAGAAACCATAACCACCGAAGATCTGAACGGCGTTGTGAGCATGCTTGTTGGCAGCTTCGCCGCAAAAGAGCTTGGCAATCGAGGTTTCACGAGAGTTACGCACCCCTTTGTTCTTCAAGTGGGCGGCTCTCAAGTAGAGCAGGCGTCCGGCTTCGCAGTCGGCAACCATGTCGGCAATCATAGCCTGTACTTGCTGGTGTTCACCAATCGGTTTGCCGAAAGTGCGGCGCTCCATGGCGTACTTGGTGCTGGCATCGATACAGCCCTGCACTACACCCACGGCACCGGCGGCTACGGAGAAACGTCCATTGTCGAGAGCCGACATGGCGATCTTGAAGCCCTCACCAACCTGACCAAGCATATTCTCAGCCGGGACTCTCACTTCATCGAGGAAAAGTGAAGCCGTGTCGGAAGCTCTCAGACCCAATTTACCGTGGATAGCCTGGGCTGTGAAACCTTTGGACTTGGTATCGACGATAAAGCAGGTGATGCCTTTGTGACCCAGCTTAGGATCTACGGTGGCGAATATGAGGGCATAGTGGGCAATGGTGCCGCAAGAGATCCAGGTTTTGGAACCGCTCAAGATGTAGTCGTTGCCGTCTTTGACAGCGCGGGTCTGCTGGTTGGCGGCATCAGAACCGGCTTCCGGCTCAGTCAAACCATAGCAACCGATGAACTCACCGGAGCACATTTTCGGCAAATAGAACTTCTTCTGCTCTTCCGTTCCCCATTTGAGAATGGTGAGAGCCACCAGAGATGTCTGCACGCTGAAAAGAGTTCTGGTAGATGAACAGACGCGGTTGACCTCTTCCGTCATCAGACCGTAAGCAACATAGTCAAGACCAAGACCGCCGTATTTTTCCGGTACGGGGCAGCCCAGGAAGCCCTCGGCAAATATCTTCTTGGCTATATCCCAATCAAATTTGCAGTTTCTGTCGTTCATCTGGGCTTTGGGAGCGATTTCGCGCTCAGCAAATTCACGCATATGTTTGCGCATTGCAATTTGTTCGGGAGTGAAATCAAAATCCATTTTTATATCTCCAACTTATTTGAACCGGTCGGCAGTGACTGATAGACACTGCCGACCTAACCTAGAATTACGGATTGACTTTGCCGGTGATGGCGTCGGTATCGATCTGGGCCTTCTGCAGGCGACCGGAGTAGTCGATATATATCGACTTCCACTCGGTGAAATAATCGATGGCCGTGGAACCAGCCTCGCGATGACCGTTACCGGTCTGCTTGACGCCGCCGAAAGGCAACTGAATCTCAGCGCCGATGGTGGGAGCATTGATGTAGACAATGCCGGATTCCAAATCTTCGATAGCTTTAAATGCCCGGTTCACATCTTGCGTGTACATCGAAAGCGACAGGCCGAACTCGGTGCCGTTTGCAACTTCCAGGGCTTCTTCAAAGCTTTCTACAGGAATAATAGCGGTGACGGGTCCGAAGATTTCTTCCTGAGCAATCCGCATGTTGGCTTTCACATCACAGAATACGGTGGGCTCATGGAAGAAGCCTTTAGCATGTTCGCCGTCGGTAAGAGCATGACCTCCACAGAGAAGCTTGGCGCCTTCCTTCTTACCTATTTCCACATACTCTTTCACAGTGTCTAACTGACCCTGGCTGACCACCGGTCCCACTTCGTTGGCGGGATCAAGACCATAACCAATTTTGAGAGCTTCCGTACGAGCTTTGAAAGCTTTACAGAATTCCTCATAACGAGATTTGTGTACGATGATGCGACTGGCTGCTGTACAACGCTGACCGGCAGTGCCGAAAGCTCCCCAGAGAGCGCCTTCCAGAGCCAGTTCAATATTGGCGTCTTCCATAACGCAAATAGCGTTCTTGCCGCCCAGTTCGCAAGAAATTTTCTTCATCAGCTCACCGCAGCGACCCGCCACACGGCGACCCACTTCAGTGGAACCAGTGAGGGAAACAGCGCGCACCCGCGGATCTTCCACCAGGGCCATGCCCACCTTGGAACCGGAGCCGGTCACCAGGTTGAGAACACCCGGAGGCAGTCCGGCTTCGTTCAGGATTTCCACAAACATGAGAGCACAAAGGGGTGTATCGGAAGCAGGCTTGATCACCACGGTATTACCGGCAACCAGAGCTGGCAAGGTCTTCCAACTGGGAATGGCAATCGGGAAATTCCAGGGTGTAATGAGACCTACAACACCGATGGGCTGACGAACAGCCATGGCGAACTTATTGGGCAGTTCGGAGGGCACGGTCTGACCGACCAGACGACGACCTTCTCCGGCCATGTACTTGGCCATATCGATGGCTTCCTGCACATCGCCGCGAGCTTCTTTCAAAACCTTGCCCATTTCGCGAACCATGGTCTGAGCCAGCTCTTCCTTACGGGTTTCCAGCAAGTGCGCCGCTTTCAGAATAATTTCGGCGCGGTGCGGTGCGGGCGTGGCCTTCCAGAGGGGGAAAGCTTTGGCGGCAGCATCCACAGCGGCTTTAACATCTTTGGGAGTGCTGGAGGCAAAGTGACCGATCACTTCATCGCGATTAGCCGGATTGTAGCTGGCGAAGGTTTCACCACTTTCGGATTTGACCTGGCGACCGTTTATATAGTTGCCGTAAGTCTGGGGCTTTCCACCTTTGGCAGCATGCGCTTCCGGTGCCTTGGTTTGTGTACTCATTGTCCTCTCCTGATTTTCTGAATCTACTGGACTACTTAAATAAAGCGTTACCGAAATCTAATTAGAAGGTCATAGCTTTCTCAAGGATGTCGCAAGCCTTCTGGGCATCGGCATCGGAGATATTGAGGGGCGGAATCAAACGGATTACCTGTCCGGCATTGCCGCAGGTAAGCACAATCATTTTTTGCTCCAGGCAACGCTCGGCAACTTTGTCGGCCAGTTCTTTGGATGGTCCGCCATTCTTATCGTTGAACTCGATACCGATCATGAGACCACGTCCACGAACTTCGCCGATGTAATCTTTGCCGGCAGCAAACTTCTTGAGACGACCCATGATCATTTCGCCAACTTTCTCGGCACGCTCGCAAAGCTTCTCTTCCTGCATCACTTCGATGGTGGCCAGAGCTGCGGCGCAAGAAACGGGATTGCCACCAAAGGTGGAGCCATGCCGACCGGCGGGCCATTTCTTGGTCAGCTCGCTCTTGGAGATGAAAGCGGCAAGCGGCAAACCACCGGCCAGAGCTTTAGCCATCAACATAATATCGGGCTCAACACCCTCGTGCTCGATGGCGAACATCTTGCCGGTGCGGGCGAAGCCTGACTGGACTTCATCGATGACAAGCAAGATGCCGTGCTGATCGGCCAATTTGCGCAAGCGGGGCAGGAAGCCGTTCGGGGGAACGATATAACCGCCTTCGCCCTGAATCGGTTCGACCAGGAAGCATGCCACCTGATCAGGATGTACGAACTGATGGAAGAGCATTTCGATGTTCTCGAATACTTCATCCACCACTTTGTCAGGCTGACCGCGGAAGTGGGAGCGATACTCGTAGGGGAAAATAGAAGTGTGAATGGAACCCGGCAGGGGCTCGTACTTTTCACGGTAATACAGTTTGCTGGTGGTGAGGGCAGTGGTGAACATGGTGCGACCATGGAAAGAACCACGGAAGTTGATGATGGCCGGACGGCCTGTGACGTAGCGAGCCATCTTCATGGCTCCCTCTACCGCTTCCGCTCCGGAATTGGTCAGGAAAACCGAATCGAGTTTTTTGGAAGGAGCTATTTCCACCAGCTTCTTGCAAAGCTCGATATAGCGCTTGTGGTGCACCGTTACGGAGGTATGCATCAACTCATCAAGCTGCGCCTTGGCTGCAGCGACTACTTTCGGATGACAATGACCGACTGAGTTAACAGCGATACCTGTGCTCAAATCGAGGTAAGCATCACCGTTCATGTCGTAAATGTAAGAACCGCTGGCTCTCTCGGCTACGATCCGGGCGGACCTGGCCAGTACCGGATTGACGAACTTATCATCCATATCCAGGTAAGCCTGGTTCTTGTTCTTGGTTTCGGCCATCACCATAAAGTGCTCCTTAAAACAGCAGGCCAAGGCCCCGAGGAACCTCTCCCGCAGAAACATTGCGAATGTGTAGATGATATCAACTAAAGTTAAGCGATCGTCCCATATTTAGGTTTCTGTCCGTATTCCAGACTCCTGACAAGCCCGCTTGCCAAGCGGCCGCGCCATCGAAAAAAAATGATGGCTGAACCAGCTAGTCAGGAACCGGCGCCCTATGAAAAACCGCTAAGGTAGTCGAATACCGGCAAATCCGCTGAAAATCTTAGAGAAGAATTATGCAGAGCCAGTCCCACTGAAAGTCAGCCTTGCCCTTTCAGCGGACCGGGTCACCGGAAGCTGAAGGTGTAATCTGCCGGTAAAGGAAGCGGCGCTGAGCGGTGCCCTTGGGATAAGTGACCAGGATGAGACGGCAAGACTTGAGACCATATTTGCGCAAAAACTGACATGCCGATTTCTCATAGAAAAAAGCACTGGGATAGGCAGCCACACCCAACTCGTCCACCGACCAGTCAAGGATATCCAGATAACGCTCCGGTTTGGTTTTATACCAATAAAACACCGACTGAAGTTCCCGTGGCAGCCCCTCATACTGTTCCGGGTCGAGGATTAGCACCGCCCTCGGTACGTCCCCACTGTAGAGGGCAAAGGACGGGTAAGGATCGGCAAGTTGCAAGAGACCGAGCGTGGGCACGAGTACGCCGCAGAGCAATAGCAGCCCGGCGCCGAAGCGAAGGCCAGGCTGGGAGCGGGCGCTCGCTGTTCGGACGGACAGCAAAACCTGTTTAAAAGTTGCCGCCGGCGGACCGATCACAAAAACCAACAAGAGGAGAAGAGCGGAAAAGACATTCCAGCTCCAGACTGCATAGTTGAGATTTTTTCCCAGGGGACCAAGCATCAGGAAAAGCGAAATGTGCATCAGGGAAAGCAAACAGGCAGCCACAGATCTAGTGCGGCTAAATAGTAGTAGCCCGCCGCAAGCCGCTTCACCCAGGGCCATGAAGAGACCGAGAGCCGCATAAGGGCCAAGTGGCGGCATTACAGACTCAGGCAAAGCCAGACTCAAATCCTGCTGCAGGCCAAGCAGCCAGGGACCTATTTCAGAAAGGAAGCGATAATTGAGCTTCTCAAGCCCGCTAAAAATATAGACACAGGCAAGAAAGGAAGCCATAAAGAATTGAAAAACCCGGCAACGTTCTTCCCTCTCGCCGCTCTCTCCCGCACCATATCCGGCACCAGAGAGGAAAACCATTACCAGCAGTACGGCATATTCGTAGGCCCAGGGCTGAAAACAATTCAAATCGATGGCAAGCAAAAACAGAAAAGCGAAGAAGCCAAAAACCAGCGCAGCCCTTAATTTAGCCCGTCCGTTCAAGAGAAGGCTGAGAATCAAAGCCAGCACAAGTAAAACGGCAAAAACTCCAACACAAAATTCCGGACAACCGATAAATAGATTTAGAACAGGCGCGTTTGGAAAATTGCGGTAACCCGGAAGCGGGAAGAAGAGCTTGAAGCTGCTCAGCATGCCGAATATCGCTGCCACACAAACAAGGCGCTTGAGAAGCAGCAAATTGAACTCGGCAGGGGTTGAGGCAGACTTATCAGGCATGGGCCCTATGAGGCGCTAACGAACAATCATCACCGAACAGGGCGCATTTCTGACAATCTTCTCGGCACTGGTGCCCAGGAGCGCCCCCCAGATACTAAGATGACCGATGTCTCCAAGCAACAACAATTTGATCTTGTGCTGCTTCACGTATTCAACCATGGCATTGACGGTGTGACCTGTGAGAATGGCACCAATAGTAGCAACCCCGCAAGCTTGAGCCTGGTTTCTAGCTTTCTGATGAACCTTCTCCAGCTTGTCATGAGTAGTCTGCTCAGAAGCCAGCACTTCACTGGCGCTGTAAGAAGCTTCTACCGATTCCTGCACGGAAACCAGATGAAGTTGAGCATCCTTGAGACGGCTAAACTCCAGTGCCTCCTGAAAGGCTTTCCAGGAGCGCTCCGATCCGTCAAGACCAACAGCTATTTGAATCTTCTCTATGTCGGTCAACTTCTTTCCTCAACTTCCTTCGAACCAACTGATCCGGGGGACAACTTTTCTTGTAGCGCAGTTTCACACTTATCGATGTACGCTACAGCCTCTTCAAAATAGTCAAAGCAAAACTCAGGTGCGATTCTATGCTCTGAACCAAAGGCGTCAATCGCATCAATTATGTGCTTTTGTAGACCGACAAACAAGACCCTCACTCCCTTCGCCTGCCAATTCTCTATAGCCGATTCCAGCGCCATTGCACCAGTCTGATCAATAAGCGGTACATTGTAAAACCGCAAAATCACATAACGTGCCTGGGCTAATTTATCCACGGCCGCAGCAAGATTCTTTGCTTCTCCGAAAAAGAGGGGACCGTTCAACTGATAAGTGAATATTGACTTTCGTACTGACTCAGGAATATGTTCAGCATGCATTTTTAGAGTCTCAAGATTCACTAAATCGCCCACGAAGGAAACTTTTGCATCGGCCAACTGTTTGACAAAAATGACGGAAGCCAGTGCCACACCGGCTAACACAGCCACAATTAGATCCACAAATATCGTCAGCAAGAGCACAACCAGCATGACCAGCAGATCGGCACGCGGGATCCGCCCCATGCGCTTCAATACCCGCCAATCCATAATGCTCAGTCCAACACTAATAAGAATGGCAGCCAGCGCACAAAGCGGAATTTGAGCGGCCAGGCGAGAAAATCCGAGCAAGACAAAAAGCAACATCAAACCGTGAACCACACCAGAGAGATAGGTGGTGCCACCGGACTTGATATTCACCATGGATCTCATTGTGGCTCCGGCACCCGGCAGTCCCCCCAGGAGACCGGCGCAAATATTGCCGAGACCCTGAGCGAACAATTCCTGATCGCTGTCATGGCGCCTACCGGTTACCTTATCCAACACGACCGAAGTTAAGAGTGAATCAATTGCTCCCAGTATCGCTAGAGTCAGACCATTCTGAATTACCACATGCAAGTCTGAAAACTGCAACTGCGGTAGCCTGAAGGCCGGCAAGCCGGAAGGTATATCGCCGATTGTCGGAACATCAAGGTGAAAATGAGAAGTCAGCCAGGTAGCGGCCACCAGTGCAACAAGGGTTGCCGGCAGGATTTTGAAGACCTTCGGTAAAAGATAAACAATGGTCAGACAGAAAATGCCAAGCAAGAGACAGGACTGATTGACTTTCTGATAAGCGAAAGGCAAAGACTGAAGCGCATTCAAAACACCGCTTGCAGCATCCTCACCCAGGAAAGGCGGGATCTCTATAAAGAAGATAATAGCTCCTATCCCGGTCATGAAGCCGGAGATGACAGGATAGGGCATGTAATTGACCAGTTGGCCGCCTCGCAATTTGCCAATGACAATCTGTAAGACACCGGCCATTATTACGGAAGCGAAGACAAGTTCGGGGCGTCCGCTCCCGGCCGTCAAAATTGCAGCAGCAACAACAGTCATGGGACCGGTCGGCCCCGAACATTGACCGGCAGTACCGCCAAAAAAAGCCGCCAGAATGCCGCACGCCACCGCCCCATAGAGCCCTGCAGCAGCGCCCAGACCCGATGCTACGCCAAAGGCAAGACAGAGGGGCAGGGCCACCACGGCTGCCATGAACCCCCCAAGAAGATCTCCAAGTGGATTCTTGAGGAACCTTTCTTTAATGCTCCAGGCGCCTGACAACCTAACACGTCCCAGTCCATGAGAGCCCGGTCAATCTTGCAAAGCATAGCATCTGAAACCAGCTTCCAGACTGCCCCAAAATGACCTTTCGGCCAGCCGAGGAAACCATGCAGATCATTTACAAATGGTGATTCTCAAAGACTTCAGTTAAAGCAATTATCGAAGAAGGAGACAGCTCGATTATCACTATTAGAGAATCACCGGCGCCATGCTAGCACCACCATTCTTTCAAAAACCTTTCAAGGAAAGAAACAGGCTCGGTCGCTCCTTGCAACCGAAAACTAAACCGGAAATACAGTCCCAATACCGTTTTCACCGATCTAAATGCTCACCGGCGCCTCGTGCGCCACCCTCTTGGCAATCGAAAATCCAAGCACTGATCCGAAAGTACCGGCACCCGACCTTTGTGGTCAGGGCAAACCGCAAGAGCTTGAAACCAATCTCCATTCTATTGCCCAGACATTTTCTCTCAAAATCGCTCTCATACGAGCTTCCAGCTCGCCGAAGTCGAACGGCTTAGAGCGATAGACATTGGCCCCCAATTCCAGGACGGCGATACGATCTTGCAAGGCATCACGGGCGGTGCTAATTATCATGGACAAGGTCGCGCCCTGCGCTCTCAGCAGCCGTAGTCCCTGACTGCCATCCACCTCAGGCAGGCCAAGATCAAGGATGAGCGAATCATACTCCCTGTCACAGCGTTCCTGAATATCTTCCTTACCGTTTCCGTCCGCATCAACAGCATAGCCACGGCAACCTAAGCCCTGGGCAAGCGCGCTTACCAGGTAAGCATCCTCTTCCGCAAAAAATCTCAGATCAATGGCAAAAACAGCACTCTAATGACTCAACTGCACAAGCATTGTCAGTTGCTGTTTGACTGTAGCAAAGCGCATCTGCAGGGGAATGGAGGGAGAGGCCGCTTTGAAAGCCGACTCAAACCGATCAGAGGCACTCAGTATCTGCCCTATATAAGCTTGCCGGGCGGCGAAGTTACCGTTATTACTCAGGGCTCTAGTGACGGAACGACTTGTCTGTTGTAAGAAACTCAAGGCCGTACTCATATTCATAATCAGTCCCGGATCGGCAGTTTGAAAACCGCCCCGCCCCAAATTCTTCTGAGCTTCGTTGATAAAGCTGTTCAGTTCGCCGTTGTATCTATTGGCGGCATCCTGAAGCGAGGCCGGATTGACGCCGCCGTAATAGCCATTGCCAAACTGGCTTGCGTAGGGACTGTAAGTACTATTGGTATTGATAGCACCCGGGAAAGTACCACCGACAGGAAAGCCGTTGATGGATGGGGCAAAAGCCTGATTGGGGTAATAGGCGCCGGGCATAAACATACTACCGCCGCCCATGCCGCTGGCGGCAGCGGCGAAGCTATTCTGGGCGCTAATCTCGTTCTTGATTTGAAGCCAGAGCCCTCCGACATTACCACTGGAGGCAAGACCTATCAACGGATCTACAGCGGCAGCCGCCGCTTGCAGACGCTGTGCCGCCATGTACACTTCGCTATTTCCGGAAAAATTGCTGGAGCGGCTCAAATCAGGACTTTCTTTCACGGTGCGGGAGAAAACTTCCAGCGCCTGACAAAGATTCATTTGCACTGAGCCATTGGCAGGCGGCCACTGACCCTGGGCAGTCAGACTGGCCCGCACCGCATCTACTAAGGCCGAAGTGTCGCGGTCTAGCCTGTCACCACGAGCGGCTAAGGCACCCGGTGCGTTCGCCACTGCCGTGGACAGTAGAGCACCGAGCGCTATAACGGAACCAATAACTTTAGGTATCAACCGGCGAGAGGCTGCCATAATCCATTCCTAACCTGATGAGTGCTTATTCCGGCGCCAACCGAGAACCACTCTATGTTCAACAGTTTGAGCCTAAAAGAGTTTAGCACCTCAGGTAAGCAAGCCTTAAAGGTCTCGCCCAAGCAGACACCGCGACAGGTCTGAAATCAATATTGGTCCAAATTTGTAAATGGCGCCTGTGGTCCGGGCGAGCGGCAGACTTCGGACATCTTACCGCCATCGCTTCCCACAAGCCGTTCAAAAATTATGTGCTGGTCCTTGGTGTCATAGCGACCGGAGAGTTGTAACGTATCAAAAACAATAAACTGGGTTCTGCCGCTAACAAGCTTGTTTTCACTAAAAATACTAGACGAGGAGCCTGCTCCATCCAGTTTGCTCAACTTCTGGAATTCCTCGTGCAGGGCCTGAGTATTCATGGCATGCAACGCATCCGCCACCTCGCACCCATTGCCGGCATCCGCCTGTTTTCGAATATCTTTCAGTTGATCGGACATGGTGCATACCTCGTGGTTCTACAAGCTAAATTCTATCTATTGAATGTGTTCTAGCAGTGGCAAGAAGAGCGGAAAACACGTGTCCATCTCCAGGCACCAGATGCAGATTCGACGCCAGTACCTGAATGAACCAGCTCAGCCCACTCGCAACAAAAAGCCGGCACTGAATGTAGTGCCGGCCTTTCATCAAACTGTTATGGAACTTATATCGGCTTGCGGGGCTCCTGCTCAATGCGCTGCTGGCCAGGCACGGGCACCGGCTCCGGCTGCTTACCAGCCTTGGTCTTAGCATCGGCTTCCGCCTTGGCTTTAGCATCGGCTTCCGCCTTGGCTTTAGCATCGGCTTCCGCCTTCGCTTTAGCGTCGGCTTCCGCCTTGGCCAGGTCATCGGCTCTTTGCTTTTCCGCTTGAACTTTCATGCTCTCGTAGAGCTTGCTCGCCTGGTCAATACCGGCCACCTTCTCGGGGTTATCTTTGTGCATATCCTTGAGCACATCCCCTAGTTTGGGACCCTCAGCTCCTGCCTTGGCGGCCTCTTCCTTGCGTTTAGCCTGTTCGGCAAGTCCGGCCTGCAATTCCTCACCGGTCAGCACGCCGGAACCGACATAGATGGCTCCCACTCGCGGCATCGGCTTGGCCAGGTCCTCGGGAGTGAGAGTGCCGGCATTAACTTCCTTGGTTACATGCTCTTTAATACGATCTCTCAACTGTCCGGGGTCGCCGGTCATGCCGGCAGCCTTCTGTGCTTCGGCAATAATTTCGACCTTAGGCACATTACTGTCGACGGCCTTAGCCACTTGCTCGGCCTGCACCCGGGCTTCTTCTTCCTTACGTTTGGCTTCTTCCGCTTCCTTGGCCTTGCGCTCCTCTTCCGCCTTAATCATCTGTTGTTTGACTTCAGCGCGCTCTGTCTCCATCTTCTTGGTCAACTCCGCCTCATTCCAACGAACAGGCGCCTCACCAACTTTGTAATAGTTGCGGCCCATATCGGCGAAGTCGCGGTCGCGAATACGATAGGACTCTTCTTTCAGCTCGGCCCTGGTCATCTGAATTTTGCCCGAATTCACCATCGACTCAAGAGACTGATAGGGTCCCCAGCCTTTCTGAATGGGATCAAGGGTGAAATTCTTGGAGTCGAGTTCTTGCTTGTACTTGGTCATGTGCTCATCAAGAGCCTTGCGCTGCTCGTCGTTGAGCTCCGGGTCTTTGGGTGCAGCATCACCACTCTTGGGATCAACGCTTTTATCCCCGCCATCCGGGTTATTGCGTTTATCGTCATAAATGTCTACCGGCGGCAACACAGTTCCAGTGGCATCCGCGGCAGGTTGAACCTTATCTTTAGCCGCATCGCCGTCGGCTCCGGCCGGCTTCTGGTCTGTGCCGGCAGTTTTCACTTCCGCTCCCTGACCTACTATCGTAGTGTCGGGCAGATTGGCGGCAGCTGCATCGTTACCAGTGGCTACTGCAGGTTTTCCGGTCTGGGCATCTTTTAAAGCCTGCTCAGAAGCGGCTTGTGCCGCCGCCTGCTGCTCCGTGCTCTCCACTTTGGCAGCTTCTGGTTTGTCTTGAAATCCCATTGGGACCTCCAAATTGCGTTTGCAAAGGAATAAAAGGGTATGGGGTATTGATTCTGATAGGGTCTCTACAATGTAAAGCAGGGGGAGTAGACAGTCACTTGGGAAAAACCGCAAGGAAGGCCGATCCGCAGAAATTTAATATTCTTCGGCGGTCCCCTCAGGTCACCGGGATGCGGCGGGGTTTACCAAGCATGGCAAAATCAACGTAAAAGCCCAGTCTTTCTCCGTTTCCGTCACAGGCAAAGTAGCAATGGTAAGAGCCGTCCCCCTCACCGCTCAATACCGTGATCATATTTAACTTTGATTCGGGGTCCTTTGTTTCGGCAGCGGACCCAGGTAAGTCCAGATTGCGATAGAGGTCCTCACTACCGGACTCAGACGTTAAATAAGGATTCCGGTCCGGTCGTCCGGGGGAAAGGTCATCCAAGGGGGCTTTCTTAAAGAGAGCCAGGGCTTCCGGTGAAAGCAAGGCGGCAAGCGCGGAGTCGACGCCAAAACCGGGCAGGCAACGCTGCTCCAGGCAGCGAAAGCGGCTCTCGGCCGGCCAGGCCGGTTGAAAGTGATGGGGAACAGCTTCGATCCAGACTATCCGCAGGGCACAAACTCGCTGATCCCCGCCTTTCTCCAGGACGAGAGCATCAACTTTATGACGGCCAGGCGGAAGCAATTCATCAAAAGCTTGAAAATCAGTCTCGGCAAAGAAAGCCGGATCACCAACAATCAAACGTCCGCTGGGCAAATTGATCTCTCCCAGACTGACGGTGCGCAAATGCCCGCCAAGGGGAGCCCCATGGCCGGCAAAAGCATCGAGAAGCTGAGGAAAATCGTGCCTGGCCCCTAAAATCACCCATTCCTCAAAACCGGCGAAGTCTTCCCGACGGCGGCGCACAAGCTCAACCATGAAGACAACCAGCAATAGAAAGAGCACGGACGAAATTATCGCCCCGACGAGCATTAGCAGTCCATTTAAATCGGCTGTCAAAGTCTAACTTTCAAGATTAAATACAGGGTAGTAAGGTTTCTTTTTCTACAGCCCTTATACCCCCGAGTCACAACTACCAACGCCGCAGGCTAAGGATTGCAACAGAAGCCCGGGCGCTCTTAACCCAACATGCTAATATCTAACCACCGGCCGGTCAAAATCCTCACAGGGCTATAACTCAGGATGCCCCCGGCAGTCAAAGCGCCCCTGGGAAGAGATATCGGCAAAAGAACTTTAGAATCGGCAAAAGTCTTACTCATTTCATAAGGAACCTTCCATGTCCGCCCCGGCCTTCTTCGATACCTGCGGTCCCCTACCTGCGGAAACCCTGCTTGAGTTTGAGAAAGTCCTGGGTGTGACACTGCCGGAAGAATTTCGGGAATTTCTTTTGCAGTTCAACGGTGCAGCCCCGGTCCCCAATGTCTTCCAACTAGATGAATATGATGAAGAGCTGGACTGTCTTTACATATTGGGACTGAATGAAAACACCGACATAAGGCAATTTATGACTGTGCACAAAGACAGTCTCTCGCCCTCATGCATTCCCATCGCCTGCGACTCATTCGGCAATCTGATCTGCCTTTCCATTGCCGAGCGCGACTTTGGCGCCGTTTACTTCTTCGACTTGAGGCAAGCAGCCCAGGAAAACAGAGCCGGTAAAACCGCCAGTTTACCCATGATTGCCGCCAGTTTTGATCAGTTTTTAGACACATTGAGAGACCCCCTCGATACGGAAGCCCAGAACTTCGGGGTGGCCAAGGTAGAAGAGGAAACGGACCGGGAAGAAGAGTCGGAAGCAGCCAGAATCTTGCAAGAGCGGGATGTGGAAGCCATGGAAGCGCTGCTCGACAGCGGCTACAACATTGAAGAGATAGACGAAAATTATCTTACCCTTCTTGAAAATGCCGCCACCATTGGGGATTTGGAAATGGTCAGGCTACTCACCAGCCGTGGTGCCAAGCTGGAAGCCGCTCTTTCGATTGCCCAGGATGCCCTTAAGTTCAATTATCCCGACGCCGACCACAGAGGTATCGTGGAACATCTCAAAAGATACAGGAGCGAAGAGTAAGAGACCGGGTCTCGCACTCGAAAAATGAATACAGTTATAAATGAAGTTCTCGTCGAAATAGTTATCATCTTAGGTCTTATTTTCTTAAACGGCATCCTGGCCATGTCGGAAATGGCAATTATTTCCTCTCGCAAAGCGAGACTTCAAAATCTAGCGGAAAGCGGCGACAAAGGCGGAGCCATGGCTCTAGCTATTGCCTCCGAGCCTGCCAGTTTTCTAGCTACAGTGCAAATTGGCATCACCCTGGTTGGTATCCTGGCCGGTGCCTTTGGGGGCATCACCATCGCGGAAGAAATAGCCGCGTTCATAAAACAACTACCGCCGCTTGCCCCCTATGCCGAAGCCGTAGGCATGACTGTAGTAGTCTCCGTGATCACTCTTCTCTCTCTCATTTTCGGGGAGCTAATACCCAAACAAATTGCACTCCAGCATCCGGAGCGCATTGCCCGTACCGTAGCTAAACCCATGCACTGGCTGGCCATTCTGGCCGCACCATTGGTGCGATTCCTGAGCGGCACAACCAATTTTATACTGCGCCTCTGCGGGCTGAAAGACTCCAGTGACCCGCCGGTCACACAGGCGGAAATACACGTACTCGTAGAACAGGCCACGGAAGCCGGAGAGGTGGAAGAGTCGGAACAAGAGATGGTCACAGGCGTGCTGGAATTAGATGACCGGCGGGTCACTTCCTTGATGACACCAAAGTCGGACTTAGTCTGGCTGAGCGTCGATGATTCGCCGACGAAAATGCTGGAACGCATCGGCAAGCGCCCTCATTCGCACATGCCGGTCGCCAGAGGCAATCTAGATCATCTCCTCGGCGTCGTGGAAGCACAGCAAATCATGCTGGCCGCTCTTGCCGGCGACCCGAACAAGATCAATCTGGAAACAATGGTCAGCCAGCCCATCTTCGTGCCGGAGAATGCCACCGCTCTACAGCTACTGGCTCGCTTCAAAGAAGAAAAACACCAAATTGCCCTGGTTATCGACGAATACGGCGGACTCATGGGCATAGTTACTCGCGATGATATTTTCCAGGCCATCGCCGGCGATCTGCCCCTCCTCAATACGGCACCAAAGTGGGAAATCGTACAAATAGAAGACGGTAGGTGGCTCGTGGACGGACAGATTCCCATGGAAGAATTCCAGGAAGTTTTCGATGTTTCTGATACCGCCGGCGGTAGCCAGCACTACCATACTCTGGCCGGCTTCATAATCAGACATTTGGAAACGATCCCAAGTGTCGGAGATAAATTCAGATGGCAGGGATTGACGTTCGAAATTGTCGATATGGATCGCCACCGCATAGACAAAGTAATGGTAGAAAAACTGCCGGACTTCCACGGTGCCGATTAGTCATCCTTGCAAGTACATGCCAACTGCTTGCCGGGTAGTCAGCCATGCAAGTACATGTCGACTACTTGTCGGCATCGCTTTCCGGCGCCGCGCTCTTCTCTTCAGCTTCACCGCTGTTGCCTGTTGCTGGCGGCACCCGCTCAAAGTCGCCCAGTAGGGACCTGGCCGGGCAAACTTTTACCAGCGCACAACCGCTGCAATGCACGACCCAGGCAATGGGGCAAAGGACCAGTCCCTTACTCATAATTCAACCTCCGCTTCCTGATTTGAACAGCTACCAGAGCCAGGATAAAGAGCGCTCTTGCCCTGAATATAGGACCGCAATCTCCGAAGTCTTGCCGCAGTCAAAAACTGCTCACCGTCGGCAAGCTTGGTCGATTGCTGCCAGAAGGCATCGACATGGACGGTCAGGCCAAGCGTGTTGGTTTTAGTAGGGTGCATATTCAAGCCCTTCCGCAAGCGGTGAGATAAGCTTCGTCAGCCAGCACTCTCGCCTTTGTCCGAATCGCTCGCCCTTGCACATATGGATTTTCATCCAGAGAGAGTAATTCCAATAAAGCCATGTTAGTACCAGCGTTTTCAGCCAGGGCATAACGAACATCGCTGCTCAGGTCTTCAGCCAGAGTAAGAACGGTAGAGCGTAGAGTGTGCTCGTTCTGAGCGACCGCCGCTCTTACCTCGCTTGAATCGCTTAGAGAAAGCCTTTCAAGGGTAGCACTATCTGTGCTGTCGTTTTCCGCCACCCGAGCCTGCACAGAATAGTCCGACCGCCCCGCCAGCTTGCTGAGCAAAGAGGGACTACTGGCACAGTTGGATGCCATGCGATTTCTTGTGGCGGTGAAAGTGTTCCAGGGATGAGCCTCAATCCGGCACTTGTCTGAAGATGGCGCAACTATATTTGGTGTCAAAGCGTTCATAAATCCTCTCTTTGGTATATCACCCGAGGATTTTGAGTAGACTTTACCGGTCTCAACCGGCCTCATAAGTTTAAAAGGCTTCGTCCGGAGAAATCCAATAATGCCGGACACAATTTCATTATGGCACAATGTCAAGATTATTGATATAGCTGTGTTTCTGCCGTCAGGCTTGCCGGGAATGAGGACAAACCTGTAGTATTTCACTTTGCTCAGGCGGCTCATGCCTTGCAAGGGCGCCCATGCCTCTCTTTTGAGCCTGAAAACCAGCGAAGCCCAACGACAGGAAAACGGTAAACCAATGAATGCTCTCACGGACTTCCTTTCCATAGTCGGCGGTGCTACGGCAATCTCGCTTCTAGGCATGGCCTTAGTCAGAAGGAAGGCCAGACGGGAAGCGCTGGAAGCCAGTCATGAAGTGGGAGGTTATTTGCTTGCCATTGTGGGCACCCTCTACGCCATCCTGGTTGGACTGATCGTGGTCAGTGCTCAGGCCAAGGTGGACACAGCCAGCCAGATGGCGGTTACCGAGGCTAACATGCTCACCAACATCTATCATCTATCAAGAACTTTCGATGAACCCTGCCGCCGACAAATTCGCCAGGACCTTTACGAATACGCCACCATAGCCAGTTCTCAGGACTGGGCCCGGGTGGAAGAAGGGGAAGAGAAGGAGGGAACAGTAGTTCCCTATCGACACCTCTGGCAAGATGTCACCGCTTATGAACCCCATAACGATAACGATAAAGAATGCTACGCACGCATGCTGGATGACCTGGAAGAGTTGTCCGACGCCAGGAAATATCGCATGGTAGCTGCTAAAAGCCAGCTTTCCCCGGTGCTCTGGTCGGTGCTTATCGCCGGCGGCGTCATGATCGTGCTCTTCACCTACTTCTTCTTCGTGGAGAGCCTGCTGACCCAAACCCTCATGACCGCTTTTGTTGCAATCTTCCTGTCCATGAACATCTACCTGATTTATGTTTGTCAGAACCCCTATCGTCCTGAACTGGGGGCCAAGGAGGCAGGTTTCGGCTTCAGCTTCAATGCCAACTGGTTCAAAGACGGCGAGCCCAAACCAGCCCCTGCCGCTCGAACAGAAAACTCAAGCCCAGCCTCTTCCGAGTCGCCCGCGCCAGGCAACGGTAATTCCGCCGGCTCAGCGAGCAAGCAAGAGAAAAGCAAGAATGAAACTGAGGAAGGGAAATAATGAAACTACATTCGGTGGCGACTACAACGGCCATTCTCCTCTCCACAGTCACAGGTCTGATGCCGCTTCCTCAGGCTCTGGCCCAGCCCGGTTGGGGTCCTGCGCAGATGCGCGAGAATCCCCGCAACATTGATTTCGGCAATGATGCCCCACAAACAAATTTTGCTCCGGCTCGTAACTTCGCCCCGGCTAACAACTTCGCCCCGGCTAACAACTTCGCCCCGGCTAACAATTTCGCCCCGGCTAACAATTTCGCCCCGGCCAACAACTTCGCCCCGGCTAACAACTTCGCCCCGGCTAACAACTTCGCCCCAGCTAACAACTTCGCCCCAGCTAACAACTTCGCTGCTGCTTCACCGGCGCAAAAGCCGTCCAACTCAGGTGATATGCCGCAGAGACTGGCTCGTATCGATGCCATGATTCAAGAACGCATGCAGTCTCTCAACGTGCCCGGCTACACACTGGCCGTCATCAAATCAGGCACGGTAGTTTTCCAGAAATGCTACGGCTATGCCGATCTTGAGCGCCAGATTCCAGTCACCAATGACACCGTATTTGGTTTAGCTTCCGTCACCAAAGCCTTCACCAGTCATGCCCTGCTCTACCTGGCCGATAAAGGACTGGTAGGGCTCGATGACACACTGGACAAATACCTGGAGGGCTTGACCCGACCCTACCAGAAGCTTACAGTCAGACAGTTGGCCTCCATGACCGCAGGCGTTTCAGACAAAGTAACTCCCGAAGTAGACTGGAAAGACCAGTTGGATATTCTGGTGCATACACCGCTGGTCTCGGAACCGGGCTCTCAGTATCTATATTCCAATTTCAGCACCCGACTGGTGGGTTCGGTGCTGGTGAAAGCCAGCGGTAAACGTTATCTGGAACTATTGAATGAAATCATTTTCGCGCCCCTGCAAATGAACAGCACCGCAACCACGGTTCTCCTGCAAAACACCGGTCGGGTGGCCCAGGGCTATACAGACAACATGGGTAAAGGGCGCCTCAGACCGGTGGAATACAAAAGCCCGGCGGTCTCCTTTGCGGCAGGCATGCTGGCCAGCACAAGCAACGACGTGGTGCGCTACACACTTGGTCTCTTGTCGCGGCGCATGCTCTCGGAACAAGCCTACAAAACACTCTGGTATGATCGCCCGCCCCTCAGCACGGGCAAGCCGAATAACTGGGCATTTGGCTGGGCTGCCGGTCCCAATAAGAACCTGGGTGGACAGTACCAGGTCGTCAAAAATGGCGGCACACCTGGTGTAGCGTCAATCATCATTATTTTGCCCGAAAGCAATTCGGCCGTGGTGGCGCTCTGCAACCTGCGCAAGCCCCCAATCTATGGCATCGCCAAGACAGCCGCCATCATGGCCTTCGGCGACACAAACGGGCCGGTCGAGGCGGACCAGGAAGAAAATATGCCACCACCCGATGGTGACGACAACCTCTAACAGTCAGACGCGAAGCAAACGCTGAAAGAAGTCTGTGCAGACTATTTTCAGCAAAATACCTGCAACAAAGCATTGCAACTCAAGGGAGATAACGTCGATGCCCAAGAATGAATCAAAGCAGACTTCGGACAATCAGCTAAAGTGCTCATTCTGCGGCAAATCGCAAGATCAGGTAAGCAAAATCATCGCCGGTCGGGGTGTCTACATTTGCAACGAATGCGTCGATCTCTGCAATGAAATAATAGATGATGAAAACATCGAACAGGCCACTGGGAAACAAAAGGGAAAGAGAAGAAAGAACCTGGACGAGCCGGAAGGCTCTGCCGTATCTTTCTTCAGTGCCGACCTGCGCTACATCGAGTGGTTGACGAAAGACGACTGGCGCGGTGAACCAGCTCCGGGAGCTAATCCCGAACGACATAAACTTGTAGAAAGCGCTGCCACCGCCCTGGAAACACTGATAGACTACGACTTACAAAATAAAATCACATACGAGGCAGAGCCTATCTTGCGAGCACTGCTCTGCCTGAAAGAGCAGTGCCTGGGCAACGGCAACCCCGAATTGCTCAGCCCCCTGCGCAAGCTGGCGAATCTTTATTATGCAAATGACCAGTACCATTTAGCGGCCGGCGTTCTGGAATGGTATCTGGAGATTGCCTCGAAAGATGATCAATTCGACAAAACTGCCATATTCAAAGCCACAACCAGGCTGATCAAACTCTACATTAAGCTCAATCGCACTTTTGAAGCCGACTACCTGCTTGATTCTCTGACTGAGACAATCGTCGGTCAGGAAGACGACAAAGGGGAACCAACTTGAGAGCGCCCTACCCCCTCAAGTAAAAATAGAGGCGCAGGCGAAATTATGCGCATTGACTCACAATAAATCGTACCCGCAAGAAATAGTTGCCTCAGATAAAATCGTACCCCTTAGCATCCTCGTTAAGGGGCGAAATGATGAGGCTGAACATGACGATTCAAGCGAGGCAAGAGCTATTGGAGGTGTTGCGGATGCAGTACCCCAGTGCCGGACCGGAGGAGCGGAAGCGCATTCTGACTGGATTTGTTGAGGCAACAGGGTATTCCAGGAAGCATGCGATTTCATTACTCAACAAAAGACTGAACAAAGCCGCAAGAGGTTGGGGCGCCGCTCCAGGATTGGCAAGGATGTGCTCTTGGCGCTGATAGAGGTCTGGCATTTGTCCAACCGTATTTGCTCCAAACGCCTGGTTCCCTTTCTGCCGGATCTTGTCCAGGAACTCGAAAGAGCCCAAGCGCTGCAACTGACTGCCGAAGAACGGAGCCAATTGCTTGCCCTCAGTGCCTCAAGCGTCGACAGACTTTTAAAGGGCGAAAGGCGAAAATATGAGCGAAGCCGCAGCACAACCAAGCGCTCGTCTTTAGTTCGCTCTAAGGTGAAAGTGCGAACTTTCACAGAATGGAGTGACGTGACGCCCGGATTCTTTGAAATTGATACCGTCGCGCATTGCTCCAGAGACGTCAGTGGACGATACCTTTCAACCTTAAACATGACGGACATCGCCACCTGCTGGACCGAGCCGATTGCACTAACAAGGAAAGGTTCGATAGAAGTCATAGCAGCGCTGGAGAAGGTGCTCGAAGTACTGCCCTTTCCGCTGAAAGGACTCGATTCCGATAATGGTAGTGAGTTCATGAATGAAGACTTTGTCAAATGGTGTGAGCTGAAAAGACTGACCTTTACACGGTCCCGCGAGTACAAGAAAAACGACCAGGCTGGATAGAAGAAAAGAACGGTTCAGTGGTAAGAAAGCTTGTTGGGAAGAGTCGATACGAAGGAAAGAAGGCCTGGCGGATTCTCAATGAGTACTACTCAGTGGCTCGGCTCTACATCAATTTTTTTCAGCCAACGCAGAAGTTGCTATTCAAACATCGGAAAGGCTCTAAAACATACAGAAAATATGACAGAGCTAGAACTCCATATCAACGAGTTTTAGAGAGTGCCCATGTCTCAGAGCAGGATAAGAATGAACTGAGGCGGCTCAAAGAAGGTTTAAGCATGGTCCGACTCAAGAAGGAACTGGAACGGCTCGGAGCCGATCTGCGGAAACTTGCGGTGGATAGCCCGGACCCTCTTGTGGCCGCCGCCGTAGCACAACGAATTGCGACTCACAAGTTCATCCGAGAGTCTAATCAACGCGCACATTCTCTTACCGAGTTACAACCGATGCAAAGAAACCGCTTCGAAGCAGAGCTTCGGCGCACAATTCAGGCCTTGCCGGGAGGAACGCTGATTTCAGCTAAGGACTTTCTCGAAACTGCTAAACGTTCTACCGTTGATAGTGCCCTGATGCGCTTGCTTAAAGACGGAAGTATAACGAGGATAGGTTGGGGTCAATACCAAATACCAGAACATGCGTTACCTGTTGAGTGCTAACAGCAGCTAAAGCTGCTATTAACCCTCAACAGGTTTCACTTTAATGACTACCCCAATAATAATCGCCTTCGGTACGATTCTTTCTGACGCAACAGTTGGCCTCGGGTACGGATTTAATTTGACGCAATACGTTATGGCGAATTTCTTGTGCGCCTCATTTTTCACGGGAATAGTGCGGGAGAATCGTAGGGGCAGACTCACCAGATCTCAAAATCTTCATCCTGCCCCGGCGCCGGCAGGAGATCTTTCATACCGTGAGCAATTAAAAACTTGCGAAAGAGCGCCTTAGTGTTTAGCCCGCGAACGGAATTAATGGGAGAGAAGGGCGTCATGCGCCGGGCCAGACTATAAGAAGTGCTCAAAGAAAGCGGCACGCCGTCTTCATCAAAAATCTTAGAGGACATATCGCGGCGAATCTCGTCATCACCGGCTTTACGAAAGACCACGATATTTTCACTCTGATAGGTCTTGAGCACTTTTAAAGTGACCGGCTCCAGGGTTGAATAGGTATAGAACATACGGCAGACAAGCTCATCCTCCGTAAGCGAGAGGGGCTCATTCTTGTTTCTGGTGTAGAGAATTATCTTCTGGTCTTTGCGGGTTTGCACCGAACTGGGCGAATCTTGAAACTGCCAGTAGGCACCGGCGCCGTCCCGCTGATAGCCCCAGTCTCTGGTGGTATCTTCGTGACTGACAAAAAACTCGCTGAACTTGCTGCCGGTGCGCAGGTCCTGAAAGCTCAAGACTTCACCTTCATAGTACTTCCACTTACCGGCAAGCCAGGAGGGTATTTTGAACCAGTCATTGGCAGGCTCTACCGAGAGCATGCTCTCCAGTTCCGCATCGGTAATTTTGAGCCCACCACGGAGAAAAGTCGGTACCGGCTTCACGGTCTTGCTGTGGGCGGCAAGACTATCGAACTGAGGCTTTTGCATCTGCAACTTGATCTTGCTCTCGGCAGCAAGAACAGGGGACAGGCCCGCTCCCGGAAGATTTACTAAACCAATGAACAGAACAGCCAGGCAAGGGCCTGAAAGCAAAAGCAAAGCAAGCCCGCGGACGGAAATCGGCAAGACCAATTTCGCCCCGTCGGAATTCAACATGTTCTTTACTTTACGCGCCCAAGCGCACTGCGCCTGGTTGACGGCACGGCGCGCGCTTTACCGCTAGGCTTGGGCGACTTGGCTGCACCCTTGAAGACGATAGCGAAGACCTCATCGAGATGGGCCACCGGCACCAGCTCTACTTTGTCTTTTACGTAATCGGGGAGATCTTGCAGATCTTTCTCGTTGGTGCGGGGGAAGATGACAGTCTTAATGCCGGCTCTCACCGCCGCCAGAATCTTCTCTTTCAGCCCGCCTATGGCCAGCACTCTTCCCCGCAGGGTAATTTCACCGGTCATGGCTAAATTGCCCCGGGTCGGTTTCTTGCTCAGGGCGGAGACCATGGCGCAGCACATGGCAGCACCGGCTGAGGGTCCGTCTTTAGGCGTGGCACCCTCGGGAATATGAATGTGAATATCGATGGCATCCTGGAAGGTGGGGGAAAGCCCGAGCCTTTCAGCATGGCTGCGAATATAACTAAAAGCAGCCTGGGCTGACTCTTTCATAACGTCGCCCAGTTGGCCGGTCAACTGCAGATTGCCCTTGCCGGGCATAATATTCACTTCAATGGAGAGAGTCTCACCACCGGTCTCGGTCCAGGCAAGACCTGTGACTATGCCCACTTGCGGTCCTTTGACCTCATTTTCACGCACCACCCGGGGCGGCCCCAGATACTTCGGCACCGCATTTGGTGCAAGCTTGAGCGACTCTACTTCGCCGCGCACGATAAGCGCCGCCACTTTGCGGCAGATACTGGCAATATTACGCTCCAGGGAGCGAACTCCGGCTTCCCTGGTGTATTCCTGAATGATGCGGCGAACTGCCGCCGCCGGCACTTTCAACTCCTTAGAAGTCAAACCATGCTTCTTTAAAGTCTTGGGAATAATGTGCTGCTCGGCGATGGAGAGCTTCTCTTCTTCCGTATAGCCGGAAAGCGGTATAACTTCTAGGCGGTCATAGAGCGGCTTTGGCACATAATCGAGAGTATTGGCGGTGGCCACGAAGACCACTTCCGAAAGGGAAAAGGGCGCGTCTAAATAATGGTCGGTAAAACTATCGTTTTGATCGGGGTCCAAAACTTCCAGCATGGCCGCCATGGGATCGCCCTGATAGCTTCTGGTCATTTTCTCGATTTCATCGAGCAGGATGACCGGGTTTTTGGTGCCGGCTTGCTTGACGGCCTGCAAGATACGACCGGGCATGGCGCCAATATAAGTGCGGCGGTGTCCGCGAATCTCAGACTCGTCGGATACACCCCCTAAGCTGATACGGGCAAACTGCCGGTTCATGGCCCGGGCAATAGATTTGACCAGGCTGGTCTTACCCACACCGGGAGGACCGACCAGACAGAGAATGGTGCCGGTAGGCTCTTTGGCCAGCTTACGTACCGCCAGGTATTCCAGAATACGTTCTTTCACTTTCTCAAGACCGTAGTGATCTTCAGCCAGTATTTCATCGGCCACTTTCAGGTCGATGGACTCGCGGGAACGCTTGGCCCAGGGCAGGGAAACCAGGGTATCGAGGTAGGTGCGAATAACAGCCGCTTCCGCCGACTGCGGCATCATTTTTTCAAGCCGCCCCAGCTCTTTCATAGCTTTCTCAAGAGCGACACCGGCCATCTTGCTCTTCTTGATTTTCTGCTTGTATTCGTTGATTTCGCCCAGTTCGGAACCATCGGAAGAAAGCTCTTCCTGAATGATGCGCAGCTTTTCGCGCAAATAGTACTCGCGCTGAGTCTTCTCTAAATTGAAACGCACCCGGTCGTGAATCTGCTGCTCCAACTCGGCCAATTCCAGTTCACGACTGAGCAATTGCCCAATGTACTCCAGCCTTTCGGTGGAATCGACTATTTCAAGACATTTCTGCCTTTCGGCCAGGGAAAGCCCCAGATAAGTAGCGATAATATCGGCCAACCGCCCGGGCTGCCCGATGCCTGAGACAGCCAGAAGGCTCTCCGGGTTTATTTTCTTAGTGGATTTTACATACTGCTCGAACTTATCCACCGAGATTTTTATAAGGGTGCGGGTGGCTTCGTCGTCGGTAACCACTTCCGTGATGGAAGAGACCGAAGCAGTGAAATGCTCCGGTACTTCTGAAATCTCCGTCACATTGATGCGGGAAGAGCCCTCTACCAGCACCTTCACAGTGCCGTCAGGCAGCTTCAGCATCTGCATCACTTCCGCCAGGGTGCCGACCTGGTATAGGTCTTCCACCTTAGGCTCTTCCGTTTCCGGGTCTTTCTGCGCCACCAGAACCACCAGCCGGTCATCCCGCATCAAGGCCTGCTCCAGAGCAGCAATGGACCGCTGTCTGGAAACAAACAGCGGTGTGACCATTTGCGGGTAGACCACTACGTCCCTCAAGGGGATGAGCGGAAAGACCGTAGTGCTTACGTCTACCATAAGGCTAGTTACCCTCGCTTAACGGGTCGGTAGGTATGAGCATCGCCCGGCTTTTCAAGCTAACTTTCTCAAGCCAACTTTTTCAAGCTGTCTTTATCAAGCTAACTTCTTCAAGCTAACTTCTTCAAGCTAACTTCTTCAAGCTAACTTCTTCAAGCTAACTTTTTCAAGCTAACTTCTTCAAGCTAACTTTTTCAAGCTAAGCGATCTCACCCTTAAGTTTAGCCTTTGGAAGCTGAAGTAACTCAGCAGTCGATCGTTTTTCTACAAGTTCCTTAGTGATATGGCAGACCTTGATATCGGTACGGGAAGGAACCTCGTACATGATGTCGAGCATTATCTCTTCCACGATGGACCTGAGGGCACGAGCGCCGGTTTTGCGCTTGATACCTTCTTCTGCCACGGCACGGATGGCGTCTTGATCAAACTTCAACTCAACGCCGTCAAGGGCGAGAAGCTGCTGGTACTGCTTGATGATGGCATTTTTGGGCTCCACCATGATGCGCACCAGCGCGTCTACATCAAGAGCTTCCAGAACGGCTGTTACCGGCATACGACCGACAAATTCGGGGATGAGACCGAACTTGAGCAAATCATCGGGAGCCGTCTCTTTCAAGATCTTGGAAGAACGTTGCTCCCGCTCCCAGGCTGTGAGCGGACGCTCAGAACCAAAGCCGATGGAGCGATTGGAAGAAACGCGGGCTTCTACAATCTTGTCAAGTCCGACGAAAGCGCCGCCGCAAACAAAGAGAATGTTGGCGGTGTTGATTTGAATAAATTCCTGGTGCGGGTGCTTGCGGCCGCCCTGGGGCGGAACGTTGGCCAGGGTGCCCTCAATCATCTTGAGGAGAGCCTGCTGCACGCCTTCACCGGAAACGTCTCTGGTGATGCTGGTATTTTCAGACTTACGGGAGATCTTATCGATTTCGTCGATGTAGATGATGCCCCGCTCGGCCTTCTTGATGTCGTAGTCGGCTGCCTGATAGAGGCGCAGAAGAATATTTTCTACGTCTTCACCCACATAACCGGCTTCAGTCAAGGTGGTGGCATCGGCTACCGCAAAAGGTACATCAAGCAATTTGGCCAGGGTCTGAGCAAGTAGCGTCTTGCCGCAGCCGGTGGGTCCGATCAAAAGGATGTTGGACTTCTGAATTTCCACTTGCTCCGAAAGCTCGGAGTTGTGAGATATACGTTTGTAGTGGTTATATACCGCTACTGAGAGTATTTTTTTGGCAGTGCTCTGACCGACTATATGCTGGTCGAGGAAAGCCTTGATTTCTTGCGGTTTTGGAATATCAACCATCTGAGGAGCGGTTGTTTCCGGTTGCGGCTGAGCCTGCGCCCCACCTTCGAATAATTCTTCGTCGAGTATTTCATTGCAAAGGTCAACACACTCGTCGCATATGTAAACGCCAGGACCGGCGATGAGCTTCTTTACCTGATCCTGACTCTTGCCACAAAACGAGCACTTGAGTCGATTGTCCGATTGCTTTGCCATTTAGTTTCCCTATCTAGGACATCAATAAAACGCTTACGTGACACAATTTTTCGCTTGCTGCCTTGAATTCCTCCGCTACTAATCCAGGCTTAACTTAGATTCACCTTAGTACCTTAGCACTTTAACAGCCGAGCGGCTCAACTATCTATTCATTAACTACTTAAACACAAAGCCGAGCAATTACCAAATTAAGAAGCAGGAAGGGCCGTCAAGAGATAATTGTAAGGAGAAAGGAGGGTGTGTGCCACCCTCCTTCTCGAATTATGACTAAACTGCGCTAAGAGGAGTCTGGTCCAGTTTGGTGATGACGGCATCAACCAGACCGTATTCCTTGGCTTCTTCGGCTGTCATGATATTGTCGCGGTCCGTATCTTTCTCGATAGTTTTGACCGACTGACCGGTATGCTCAGCCATGAGTTCGTTGAGCTGGCGCTTGATACGGATGATCTCGCGGGCTTGAATCTCGATATCGGTAGCCTGACCTTGAGCACCACCCAGGGGCTGGTGGATCAAGATACGTGAGTGGGGCAGAGCCAATCTCTTACCTTTTCTACCGGCGGAAAGCAGGAAGGCACCCATACTGGCGGCCTGGCCCAGACAGATGGTGGAGACATGGGAGCGAATGTGCTGGATGGTGTCATAGATAGCCAGACCAGCGGTAACGGAACCACCGGGAGAATTGATATACAAACGGATATCTTTTTCCGGGTCTTCGCCTTCCAGAAGCAGGAGCTGGGCCACAATCAAGTTGGCAACCATGTCGTCAATGGGTGTACCGAGGAAAACAATACGCTCTCTCAAAAGGCGAGAGAATATATCGAATGCTCTTTCACCACGGGCAGTGGTCTCGATAACGGTGGGAGCATAGATAGCCTCAGGGCTCACATAGGGAGTTACGCTGAAGAGATCATATAGTCCACGCTTGGTGGGCGGCTCTTGAATGTAGCGTCCGGCTTGGTCTTTAGACTGTGACATATTTTTTGTGTATTTCCTCTCTATTTTGAATAGATAACTCTCAAAATTTCGCTTGCAATATCTTACTGAAATGCGGCATTAACACATTAAAAGGGAACTGCCGGTTCGGCAAACAGATTAAAAGGGGAGCGGCACCTGGCGGCCGCTCCCCTTGCCTGTATTATTCGGCTTTCTTCTTGGTTTTCTTGCCTTCAGCCTTGGGTTCTGCTGCATGGCTGTGATCATGAGTGCTGTGGTCATGGTCTTCGCTGCAAGCAGTCTCGGGCACGTAGTTGACTTTAGCGGTGCTGACCAGAAGTTCTACTACTTTACCGGTGAGGACTTCTTCAGCCACCTGGCGACGAACGTCTTCGTTGGCAACAAATTCCTGATACTGATCGGGGCGCAGGTTGTAGCGCATGGCCAGTTCAGCGAAGTAAGGCACCATCTCTTCTTCCGACACGCCGATTTTCTCTTCTCTTACCACGGCGCCCAGCACCAGGGAAGTGAGCACACGCTGGCGGGCTTCTTCCAGCTTGCTCTCAACCAGGGAAGCGTACTCCGGTGTAGCAGCTACTTCATCATAGCTCTGACCTTGCTGCTCCATGTACTGCCGCATCTGCTTGATGAGCAGTTCTTTCTCTCTTTCCACCATGGTTTCGGGAATATCCACTTCAGCACAATGTGCCACCGCTTCTACTACCATTCTTTGAGCGCGGGCTTCGTTTTCTTGCTTGACCACTTCGTCAAGTTCGTTGCGAATACTCTCTTTGAGAGCATCGAGAGATTCATGACCGACGGCTTTGGCCAGTTCTTCATTGATATCAGGCACAAACTTGCGACGAATCTCTTTCAGTTCGATGGCGAACACGCCTTCTTTTCCGGCCACGTCCTTGCGTCTGTAGTTGTCGGGGAAGGAAGCTTTGATATCGGCTTTATCGCCTTTGTTCTTGCCTACGATTTGCTCGCAGAAACCGGGCAAGAAGGAACCTTCTTTCAACTCCAACACGAAGCTCTCGGCTTTGCCGCCTTCCATTGGTTGACCTTCCACTGTGGCTTCAAAGTTGAGAACAACAGTGTCGCCCATTTCAGCAGCGCGTCCTTCCACCGGAGCGAGAGAACTTCTGGTCTCGGCAACGTTGGTGAGGGCTCTTTCCATGGCGTCTTCCGGCAGGGTCACTTCCGGAACATTGACTTCGATTTCTTTGTAGTTGCCCAGTTTCACTTCTGGACGTACTTCAAATTTAGCCTGCAATTTGAGGGGTTCGCCCAGATTGAATTCCACATTGGAATACTCAGGGGCAGTGATTACATCCAGATTTTCCTTGATCAAGGCTTCGGCAATCACTTCCGGAACTAGTCTTTGCAGAGCTTCGTTCTTGATGTTGTCCTGACCGATGGTCTTCTCAAGAATCATACGTGGTGCCTTACCCGGTCTGAAACCAGGGATACGCACTTGATTGCTCAATTGGCGACAAGCCATCTCATAGGCGCGTTTTACTCGCTCGGCCTCAAGCTCGATACCAAGCTTGACTACGTTTTTGCCTTCCCGCTCAAGGGTGACCTTCATGTTGCACTCTCTCAAATCGACTATTAGTTATAAACAGTAACAGAACATGGAATTCTAACACGGTCAAACCCGGTCAGGATGCCTGTCAGATGCAAAGTTTACACGGCTTGGCGGCTGAAAAACCCCTCTGGGTCTTCAGAAGATCTTTATGTGGCGCCGCCCGTAACACTAAAGCGGCTCAGCCCGGGACATTTCAGGGCTGACTGGCAGCCTCTTCCGATGTCATATTGGTAACGGCAAAGGCAATGCCTACGCCCACGTTGATGCAAAGAAAAATGCCGAAGAAGACACAGCCCATCATTAACTGCCAGCAAACTATGGCTTGCCTGGGTGTGAGGGAACAGAGAATGCCCAACCGATAGACCAGGAAAAGGACCGTAGAAACGCCAAGTACTACATCGCAAATCAGTACCACCGGCAGTCGCATACCGGCAAAAGGCGTGTAGGAGAGGGAAAGCACTTCCAGAATGCAGCAAAGGAGCAGGGCAATAATGGTCACCCGGTCGGAAGTGCGCAGTTGAATGGCATCGGTGCGGGAAGACTTTTGCACATAATCGAAGGCTGCGGCGCTGGACTCCCAGGGCGAGCGCCTCTTGGCTATATCATCGGCCGGCGAGGGAGAAGCAGCGGCAGCGGTCGGAGAGGCAGTGGAAGATGTTGGAGGCGCCGGAGCGGCGGTCTTGCCAGCCGGCTCCTCTGCTTTTTCGCCGGAGGACTGCGAGGGCGCCGGCTCATTGGCGGCGGGAGCGGCTTCTTCCGGCTTATCCTGGCTCTGCGAACTCTCGCTCTTATCCTCTGGCATGGGCTCCATCCTCAGGCAACTGTGGTCTCGAAGGGACTTTTCTAATATATCAGGTGGTCAAGCCGTCGACGGGCTGATAAACAAGGCAAAAAAAACACCACCCTCCAGCCGACTGGAAAGTGGTGTAGAAATGGAGCGGGAGACGAGATTCGAACTCGCGACATTCTCCTTGGCAAGGAGACATTCTACCACTGAATTACTCCCGCAAAGGACGTTTCAGGTGTCTGACCACTCTCGAGGTCAGGAGAAATATTATACACAAAGAACCGGGGCTAAGGTTGCCGAGTGGCATTCTGACGAAGAAATGCTAACGGGTTGTAACGGAAGCAATTTCTAAGGAAATTCAGACCGCTAAGGGTGAGCCTCAGCCCGCCTTGCAGCCGCCACCTCAGCGGGAAGAAACGGGAGCTTTGCGTCCGGGTCTTCCTGACAAGCGCTTCTCTACGTCGGAGAGCACTCGCACCACTGTGTAAGCGTTGTTGGCATCGGTACGAGGTCTTTCGCCGCGCAAGATGCACTGCAGGAAGTGCTCGCACTCCAGGTGCAGGGGCTCGGCATCGGGATAATAAGGATACTCGACCACCATGCGCCCTTCCGGAGTCTGGCTGTGGAGCGCCAATTTATCTTCCTGCTGGGTGTCGTTCAAGACAGCCGTCTTCTTAGTACCGTTTACGGTTAAGCGTACGACTTTCTGGGGATCGATCCAGCTATTGCGCACCTGGCCGGGGATAATGCGATCGCCGGAGCCTGTCGGGAAGGACAGGTCAAGATAGGCTACATCCACCAGACCGTCACCAAGGGTGTCCCAACCGCCCACACGACTTACTTCCGGGGAGGAGCAGTCAAGCAAATAGCTCATCATGGAAATATCGTGGGGAGCCAGGTCCCAGAGCACGCTCCAGTCTCGCCTGGACATGTTGAAATTCATGCGATCGGAGCGCACAAAGAGAAGATCGCCCAGTTCGCCTGAAGCAATCAGGTCTTTCAAGCAGTTTACGGCAGGATGGTAGAGCAACAAATGCCCCACCATCAAAACCAGGTTGCGCTCAGTAGCAAGCGCATCCAGCTCTTCGGCATGCTTGACGTCGCGGGCCAGAGGCTTCTCAACGTATACATGCTTACCAGCCAAAAGCGCTTGCCTGGCTAAGTTGAAATGAGTATCCGAGGGAGTGGCAATTACAATAGCGCTCACTTCCGCATCGCGCAGAACACTATCGTAATCGGAGGTCGTCTTGACACCGCGAAACTCTCTGGCTACAAAGTCGAGGCGCTTCTGGTCGTTGTCGCAGACGGTGGAGAGGGCCCCCAGATGATGGAAGTTACGGACCAGGTTTTTACCCCAATTACCGCAGCCAATCAATGCAACTCTAGGTAGACCCACTCTGACCTCCTTGTGCTCTCCTGCGTGAGGCTTCATTTGAGCTTGCAGGGAGCGCGTTCCTTGTCTTACTTACGTTTGTTTACAGCGTCTGCAAACTCTTTACCGACTTTAAATCCGGCTACTCTTTTGGCTGGAATATGAAGCGGCTCATTGGTTTTGGGGTTACGTCCGGTACGCGCTTTTCTCTGGCGCGCTTCGAATGTACCAAAGCCAACTAGGGTAACCTTTTCGCCATGAGCAACCTGGCTGATTACCGTTTCCATCATCTTATTGATGATAGTTTCCGCGTCTTTCTTTGTAGTCCCAGCTTCTTTAGCCACGATGTCTACCAATTCTGCTTTGTTCAAGTCTCTCCACCCTTCTAAGAATTAGAACCAGTTCCTAACTTCTGTCATCGGACCAGCGACACCCCAGCGCTATTTTCATTAGCATTGCGGTAAATGTCGCCGGGTGCCTAAAAGCAAGTCAACAGCTAAATTATTGAACCGGCTTTTTAGAAGCACCCAGGGCTACCAAGAGATACCAAATCGATTCCTTATTTAAGGACTAATGTGTTTCCTAGGCCTGCTCTTCAAGATTAACGGCGAGGTCGCCGCTTCCAGCCTCAGCTTTTGACAAAACCCGCTCTCTGGAGAGCAAGTTCAGGCCGTCCCTGCGTTTAGAAGAAATCATGATGGCGGACTTCCAGCAATGCTAGCATAAACTCCGTGCCATATAGGCTCTCAAACATCGCCGGAATGCCAATAATTTACTAATGCACAGCCCCCCTCACAACCTCAGACATGCTCCCGCATCGGTTCAGAGAGATGCCTGGGTAGAGATTTCACTGACGGCCCTGGAGCATAACCTCAAGGTAATCAGAGGCTACCTGGCGGCTCCCGGCAAAACCAAACGCCCGCTATTGATGGCCGTGGTGAAAAGCGATGCCTATGGCCATGGTGCCGCCACAGTGGGCGAACTTCTCGAGGCGGCCGGCGCCGACTACCTCGGTGTCGCCTCTATCGACGAGGGCTGCCAACTACGCAGCGCCGGCATAAAATCACCCATTTTGATACTGAGCCCGACCCCATCCTGGGCTATAGAATCCGCCCTTGACAACGATCTGGGCATCGCCCTCACTTCTCACAAACAAGCCCTGGATGTAGCAGCTGCCGCTCGCAAGCGCTTGCAATCACCCGCTCTCAAGAAGCGAGCCGCCCAGGCCCAGGTGCATCTGAAAATAGACACGGGCATGCACCGACTGGGAGTGAAACCGGAGGAAGCACCGGAGATCCTGGAATTTATCCACAAGGAAGGTGCCCTCAAACTGGTCAGCGTCTTTTCCCATCTGGCTATGGCCGACGACCGACAGGCGGTGGAATTTCAAAATGCCCGCTTTGCCGCTCTCGTGAATACCATGCCGAAAGAGCATAACGTACTCTTTCATCTGGCCTCGTCGGAAGCAACCAGGCTCTTCGATTTTACCCACTACGACATGGTTCGAGTCGGACTCTACCTTTACGGGCTGGCACCAACCTCGGTACTACCGGAATTGAAACCGGCCCTTTCCGTGAAAGCTAGAATCAATCATATCGGAGCCGTGCCCCAGGGGGAAAGCGCCGGCTATAGCTTCACCTGGACCGCAGCCAGAGATTCCCGTCTGGCCATGATTCCCATCGGCTACGCCGACGGTGTGGACCGGGGTCTGAGCAATAAAATGACGGCTTTCTTAGCCGGAAAACCCATTCAACAAGTGGGTCGCATCAGCATGGACCAGATGCTCTTCGATATAACCGACCTGCCGGAAGCGCAGGAAGGAGACGTGGTCACTCTCATCGGGGAAGAGAACGCCTCTCAAAAAACAGGTTCAATTAACTTAAGCCAGTGGGCTTTTCTCCTTGATACCATTACTTACGAACTTGCCTGCCGCCTGAGAGCGCGACTACCCCGTATCTATACGAGGACAAGGGGCAAGTAGGAGGCCCCTTGCGAGAACTTGGACTTTTTTGCGGAACTTTCAACCCCGTGCATATGGGGCATCTGCTCATTGCCGAATCGGCCCGGGTGGATTTCAATCTGGAGACTGTTTACTTTGTTGTCAGTCCGGAGCCGCCCCACCGCAGCGTAGGGCTCCTGGCCGGAGAAGCTCGCTATGAGCTGGTAAAAGCAGCAGTGGCGGAAAATCCTTGTTTCCAAGCCAGCGACCTGGAACTGCAAAGACCCGGGCCGTCCTATACGATTGATACAGTGCTCTCCATGAGAGCCCTTTACCCGGACTACCGCATCAACTTGATTATAGGCTCGGACAATTTGCCGTTTTTGAAAGACTGGCACAGGGCGGAAGAACTGGTCAGCCTGGTGCGCCTCCTGGTGGTACCGAGACTGAGAATCATCGGACGGCCCTCTGACTCTGCCGCGGAGGCAGACTCGAAAAGCCTACCGGCGGCCGAAAACGCGCTAGAGAAGCAAGCTACCCTGGACCTCGGACTTTCCCAGCGAAGCCTTTGCCGGGAGGGCTTATTGCAAGATAAAGAGGTGCATCTGGTAGACTTCCCCGGCGTAGGAATTTCGGCTTCGGGAATTCGCAAGCGCATAGGCGAGCGGAAATCGATACTATATATGGTACCAGCGTCGGTCAACCGCATAATTCTTCAGAAGGGTTACTACGCCAAAAACAGCAAAGTGACAGACAGATGAAAAAAACCAAAGTAGTTAAAGTCATGGCGCCCAAAAAGAAGGCTGCGCCGGCTAAAGCCAAAGCGAAAGCAAAACCGGAAACCGCCAAGGGCAAAGGCAAAATAATCAAAGGAGTCCCCGCCGGCATGACCCTGGCGAAGGCCGCGAAGTGGGCGGCCCCGCGCATTTCCAAGAAACGCTTTCAGCATGTAACCGGGGTGGTGGAAGTGGGACTCAAACTGGCCAAGCTGGCCAAACTCTCGCCTGCCGATCGCCTTCTGGTTGGCCTTGCCTGCTGGCTGCACGACAGCTGTAAAGAAATGAAGGACTACGAGCTGATTGAAAAAGCGAGAGCAGCCGGCATGAAGCTTACGGAAATAGAGAAAAACAACGGTCACCTCTTGCACGGCCCGGTGGCGGCTTTAATTGTCAGAAAGGAACTGAAAATCTCCAACAAGACCGTCCTCAATGCCATTGCCGAGCACACCCTGGGCGCCACCAGTATGACGGAAGTATCCAAGCTGGTTTTCCTGGCCGATTGCCTGGAGGCAAGCCGCCCCACCGACTTCACGGCGCCTATCTGGGAGGCGCTGGCCGCCAACAAGAACACTGGATTGAAAAGCAAAATTAATCTCGACAATGCCCTGCTTGTTGCCTGTGATCTAAGCCTGGCGCACCTTTTGGAAGCAAGGCGGCCTATCCACCCGAAGACGGTTGATGTCAGGAATCATTTCCTGGGTATAGTTAGAGCGGCTGAAAAGTTAGGGTCCTAAAAAAGGAAAGACGGCAAAATGAACAAGGCTTACAAACAGTCAAACGGCTCAAGAATGGCGATCTCGGCACTGGCAGCCCTTTGCCTCGGCGCAAGTCTTACTGTGAGCGCCACGGCCCAGACCACTTCGACTGATAATCAAGATAAACCTTCCAACGTATGGTCCCTGCCTAAATACGAGATCAAGGTTGTGCCCCAGACTCCGGTCAAGGCCAAGGCAGAACCGGCCCTCGGCCCCAAGGCCAGGCTTTTACTCTTGAAGAAGGCTGCCGCCGAAGCGAAGGAAGCGGCCAAGCCTGATGCCGCCGCCCTGGCCGATGAGCAGTTCAGCAAACAGTTCAGCCAGGACGTAAGCAAACAACCTCGCTATGTCTGGTCCAGGCAGGCAGTGAAGAGCAAGGAAGCCCGGGAACAAGAAAAACTCATGAATGAGTACACCAGGGAAGTTTCCGAAAAGATTGCCAGCAACCTGAAAGTACCGTCCCAGGCTACTCTTGTTGAATCAAGCGACAAGAAATATCGTTATCTGCTCTCCTTTCAACTACTCAAGAGCGGCAAAATTGCTAACTTCCAGGTCATTGACGGCATCGCCGACATGAACACCGTGCCCCTGCCCGATCCGGGAGAGTCCGGCAGTGTCGTCAATGCCCTCAAGGCCGCTCTCAACGCAGCCGTTCCGCTCAAGACCCCACCGGGCAGCACCATTGCCCCCTGGGACATGCTGGCCGTCTATGATCTGGGCACAGGCAAGTTTTATACCAGCCTCAGACCGCGTTAAAACCAATTCTCTTTAAGACTCTTCCTCACCGGTCGGCTCGGTCTCGCTCGGGCTCGAAGCGGCTTCGGGCTCGGTGGCATTTGCGGCCGAAGCCGGTTCCTGCTCAGCTTTCTTAACTTCATCGAGCTTGGCTAGAGAAACCGTGCCCATGCCGAAAAGGAACATGAAAATCCCCCAGGGCACATCTATGTTGAGAGGAAAGGGTCCGTTGACAGTATTGAAAGTAGCGGGATGCCCGTAACCGTAGATAGCCAGAAGGGCACCCAGAATGAGGAAGAGAAAGCCGATTGGATAGCGAACGTCCAGCATGTCTTGGCCTCCCTAATAAAAAATCAGATTGAGGACAATTGTTACTAGCAGCAGGATGCAGCCGAGCACACCCGGGCGAAGCAGGAAAGGCGGTTTCTTGAGGTCGTCGCCATCCTCTATACCCACACCCCAGACCAGGCCTTTTAGTTCGGAAACATCTTTGGGCTTGGTCAGGTAGGAAATCATCAAGGTGACCACGAAGCAGACGGTCCAGGCCGCCACGGAGCGATGGAAATTACCGGCCATGGCAGTGGAATAAACCAACTTGCCCTGCTCGCAGAGAATGTAATGAATAACGGCGGCACCGGTGCCGGCCACCAGTCCCCAGAAAGCACCCCAGGGAGAGGTGCGCTTGAAGAACATCCCCAGGAGGAAAGTGGCGAAAAGCGGTGCGTTGAAAAAGGAGAACACAGTTTGCATGTAGTCCATTATGGAAGGAAAGCCCATAACCAGATAAGCCGTGCCCACCGAAATGACGATACCAATGGCGGTGGCGGCCCGCCCCACCCAGAGGTAGTGAGCGTCAGACTTATTCTTGGCCAGGTAGGTCTGGTATATGTCGTAGGTCCACACGGTGTTGAAAGCGGTCACATTGCCGGCCATACCGGACATGAAGCTGGCTAAAAGAGCGGTCATGCCCAGTCCGAACATACCGTTGGGATAGACTGCCGCCATCAAATATGGAATTGCGTTGTTGTAAGAAAGACCGGCATTATTACTGCCTAACTGCGGCATGGCAATAATGGCCAGTAGACCAGGGAAAACAGTCAGCACCGGGAAAAGTATCTTGGGAAAAGCAGCCACAATAGGCGTGAGTTGCGCCCCGTGCAAATCTTTGGCAGCCATGGCTCTCTGGATGACAAGAAAATCCGTGCACCAGTAGCCGAAGGAAAGAACAAAACCCAGACCCATCACCAGTCCAAGCATGTCTGTGCCCATGGGATTGGAACCGCCGGCTACTTCCATCCAGAGGTGGGACATTCCCGGCGCCTTGAGGGCATCAGTGATGGCTTCCCAGGATCCGAAGCGCAAGGCACCCATGATGGAAAGCGGCAAAAGTCCGAAGACAATAAGAAAGAACTGCATCACTTCGTTGTAAATCGAGGAAGTGAGACCGCCCGTGATGGTATAAGCGAGAACCACGACTGCGGCAAGCCAGATGGAAGCATGTATGGGCCAGCCCAAAACCATCTGAAAGACAATGGCCATGGCATAGAGATTCATGCCGGACATGAGCACGGTCATGATGGCGAAGGAAAAGGCATTGAATGCTCTAGTGGGCTCGTTGAAGCGCTTGCGCAGATACTCAGGTACAGAGCGGATCTTGCTCTTGTAGTAGAAGGGCATCATGAAGACTGCCAGAAAGACCATGGCCGGAATCGCTCCCAGCCAGTAAAAATGCGCAGTCATCACCCCGTACTGGGCGGCATTGGCAGCCATGCCCATAACTTCTATGGCGCCCAGATTAGCAGAAAGGAAGGCCAGACCGGTAACCCAGGTGGGAATACTGATACTGCTTTTGCCTTCCTGACCGCAATTGTGACCGGCGAGAAGAAAGTCTTCCGCCGTGTGCATGTTCTTCTTGAGCTTGAAGCCCACCCCGAGCACAAAAACGAAGTAGACGACCACAACAAGGTAGTCTACAAGTTGGGCAGTTGTAGGGCCTGCTTTTTCCACTTATAAAGGGGCTAGCCTATCCGCCTTAGCGAAAGTCACTTTCAAAAGAGTCGCCGCCGCCGCCGCTGTTCTCACGCTTACTGCCCAGGAGGCGCAGATTCTGAGCATGAACGATGGGTTTGACGTTCTTATTGCCGCCGTCGTCGGTCCAACGATTGAAATCGAGACGACCCTCAACCCCAATCAGGGAGCCTTTGCGAACGTATTCGCCGGCGATTTCAGCCTGGCGTCCCCAGATTTCAATATCAAACCAATCGGTTTCTTTTTCCTTGGTGGGTCTATTTACAGCGATTGAAAAGGTTGTCTTGACCCGACCAGACTCAAAGTAGCGCATTTCCGGGTCGCGTCCGGCTCTGCCTACGAGTATTACAGAATTGACCATAGTTCCAAAAAACTCCTGGAAAACGCACTTTCTAGATGCATATATAAAGCCCCTTAAGATTAGCAATAAAGTTGTGCAAGGATCACAAACTTGGGTAAATTTCTTCTGCCCTTTATGCAAGAATCAGCAAAGAATAACCAGCAGGTCATCAAGTGGTAAAGGAAGTAAAGACAGCGCCCAGGCAAGCGGAGAGAGATTCCAGACAGATCCCCGCCTGGCACATTGTGGTGCTCTCCGTGGTCACTCTTGGCATATACAACCTTTACTGGTTTTACAAGACCCTGAATCAGCTAAAGACAGCAGCCGAAATCGCCTTGGAAGTAGAAAACCCAGGCGCTGCTGCTGCGGCGGAAACCAATGAGAGCCCGTCAGACCGGGCGGTCATGGATGAATTGCGCAATGAGGCCCGGACAGCACTGAGTCGCCTTTCCCGGGATGGCAGCAAAGAAGTCTTTCTAGCCATGCATAAGTGGCCCGTGGGCATGTACACCCTCTTGTTCGCCATTCCCGTGGTAAATCTGCTGGCTTTGATGCGCCTGGTCAATCAGTTCTGTTTGCTTCGGCCGGGCCGGACGGACATTAGAGAGAACAGCCGCTTTATCGCCTTTGCACTCTCCCTGGGTTTCGGCGCCAGTGTTCTCTTGCTCAAGTTGCCCCTGATGGCGGTGCAGTACAAGCTGATCACCTACTTTGCAGTCACCAGCCTCTTTCTGGCCGTGGCTCAAAGCTGGCTCAATCAATATTGGAAAGTCTACGAGGACGATAAGCTACTGGTGCGACAGGCTTTCAATCCCCTGGAAATCTTGTTGATAGTGCTGGGAGCCAGTTTTATCGGTTTACTGGTGGTCAGCCTGGACGTCCTGCCCAAGCTGCCCTAGAAGCCGTGTTTGCGAGCCCAGCGCAGTAACTTCTCCGGTGATTCCAGCTCCAGTTTTTCCACCAGATGGTTGAGCAGATCATCCAGCTCGGTCTGCGACAGACCCATCCGCTCCGCCGCCGTAGACAACTTGCCGCGCATGGTCAAATAGCGCAAAATTGTTCTCTCCTGAGCCGTCAGACGTGTTAGATGACGGGGCAAACTGGGTGAAATTACCGACTTGGAGCCCTTCGAAACCATAAGCAGTGCCATCTTGATCAGGGCGGGCGGATCTTCCTTGAGGACATAGGCGCTGGCACCGGCTTCCAGCAAGTCCTGCACTTCACTGGCCTTGCTTTGACCGGCAAAAATAGCAACTTTAGTGCGCTTCAATTGACTGAAACGTTTCAAAAGTTCGACGGTACTATAAAGACCGGGCAGATGCAGGTCGAGCAAGACAATGTCGGGCAATATCTTAGAAGCCGTCAGCCAGGCTTCATGAGAAGTCTCGGCCTCCGCCACAACTTTCATAAGTCCGCCCGTCGTAAGCTGGGCTGCCACTTGCTCCCGAGTGGGTGCGTGGTCATCGACGATCATCAGTCGGATCATTTCCGGTGGGCTTTCAAATTAGCGAAGATCATTTATTGGCAATCAGGACTCTGTTACAGCCATCTTCTTTGGCCTGAATAAGGGCCTCGGATGCGGCTTCGAGCAAACCCTGGGGCTCATTGGAATGCTGCGGATAGCAGGCCACGGCCAGGGAAGCCGTGATTTTAATGGGTTTGCCGGACTTGGGCTCGATGATCTCGAGCATGGAGATGCGGCGACGCACCCGCTCTGCCACCACCGAGGCACCCTCGGCATCGGTCTCATGCAAGACGGTCACCAGCTCTTCACCGCCCCAGCGAGCCGGCATATCGATTTCACGCACGGAACTGCGGAGAATCTTTGCCACTTCCACCAGCACCTGATCGCCGACTTCGTGACCGTATTTGAGATTGATTTCCCGCAGATGGTCTATATCGATGAGCATGAGAGAAAGGGAATACCCCAGTCTGAGAGCCCGCTTGAGGGAATGGGTGAGATGCTCCTTAAAGACATGACGATTGGGCAAACTGGTGAGGACATCTTGCCCCATGAGTTCTTGCAGGCGAGCCTCGGCATTGGCAAGCTGATGGCGAAGGCGATCAATTTCGCGGTCTTTCTCACGCAAGAGCTTTTCGTAGGGCACCGGCTGACCGGTTGCACCGGCAGTGCGCCGCGCCCCCTGAGCCGGATCGGCTGGACGATGAGCAGCCTGTCCATTGCTGTGAAAGGTCTGTAGCATTTCCTGGATTCGCGCCTTCATCGTCCCCCCTAGCGGGATTAACAGCTCCCGGGATTTTTCAACTAAATCAAGTGCAAGAAAGAAGGAAGCATCTCGAATATAACAACCATATTGCTTTTATATCCAACAGGTGTCTTTGAGCGCTTTATCTCTCTCAATATGATCAAGTCTTAAGTACAGGTCCATATTAGCTGCATTTAGTCTTTCTGCAAATAATCTCAGTGGGGAAACCCGCAAAATTTAAGAGAAAAATGAGATTTATTACCTGGTTACATATAGATCCCAAATGGGGCGCTCAATTTATGGGTGCTCTGGCCAGCTCGGCGCCGGAAGCATCCTTAAGGAGCACCAGGGAGTATTTGTGCTTTTTAGAATCCACGGAAAAGGGCAGAACCAGAGATTGCCGTCCCCCCGGAGCCAGTTCCTTGAAACGCATCATGGCTGCCGACAAATGGGGAGCATATATATCATCCACCTCCGAGACCACACGCAGATTTCTCAAGTTGAGACTGCGACGGCTGCGATTTTCGGCCGTAAGCCAGAGCCTCAGCACCTGCCCCCTCTTATCTTGAGAAACGGGGTCTTTCTCGAATTTGAAATCAGTGACGGCCAGGGAAAAGCCCGGCAGATGAGAGCTGTTTTTGGCCGAATCGAGAGCGAGAGGATTAAAACCGGGCAAACTCAAGGGTTCGGAAAGTTTAAGCTGCACGTGGTCACCCGGGTAGACGGAACAGATTTTGCCCTTGCGAGCCATGGCGCAAACCAGACCATAAGTAGCTCCGACACCACCACCAATACCAACGGAAATTCCATATGTGCTGATTGCCACAGGTAAACCTGTCATCTGCACAGACAGGATCGAACCGGCCAGCGCGCCGATGGTGGCAAATTTAGTATCACGGAATAAAACCTTGGCGGCCGACTTTAGTTCATTATCTTTGGTGGAGAAACTGGTCTCGAACGGCACTTCCCATTCACCGTCGGGGCTGATGATGCGATCGAACTTCACTTCCACGAAGCCGTCTCGACCGTTATGCTTCTGCTTATCCACTCGGGTAACATAGCCATGGGCCACCCACTTGCCCGGCAAAACCACCTTGCTGCCATCTTCGGCGGTCACATCTCGAGAAATGCGGGCAAATACTTCCTGCCCTTTCTGGGAAAGTTCGGAATTCAAATGGCATTGCAAAGTCAGATCGACGCTGGTGCCTTTCGGTACCATCTGCAAACTGCCGGAAAGCAGAGGGGAGGGAGCACCGGCGTTGTTACCACCGGAGATGCTGCCTTTCAGGACCGGTCTCTTGCTGAAATCGGCACTGCCTGTAGTACCGGCTAACAAGTCTGTGCCGGGCACCGTAAAGTTGGAGCCACTACCGGCGGAACTATCGGAAGCACTGACGGCGTCTTCCATCTCCAGAGGCGGCTCATCAGGCAATTCCAGATCAATGGAGGATTTCGAGCGGGCATTCTCAGAAGCCCGCACCGAACCGCTACCGATATTCGCAAGCAGGCAAAACAATAAAAGGAAGCCTGCGGCTCTGACTCTATAACTGTGGCTGCCCTGGAAAATCAAAACTCATCACTCCTCAAATCTTCTTGTTGAGGATTTCCTTAATCTGCTGCATGAGACCCTTTTTCTTACCTTCCGCCGAGCCCTTGGCGGAGTTATCCTTCATAAGCGACTTGAGCTGTACTTCTAGACTACGGGCTTCCGGATTAGTTCCATCCAGGCGCAAAGCCGTCTGCACTTCCGTCATAGCCAGGGTCTTCCAGCCTCTGACAAGGTAAACTTCAGCCAGCTTGTTATGGTAGCGGGGTTCGTTGGGAACCAGCCGAATTGCTTCCTTCATAGCCGTCTCCGCTTCAGAAAAACGCTTCTTCTTGAGCAGTTCATCAGCGCGCATTAAATGCTTGTTGGCCCACTTAACATTAATGTGGTCATCGCCCGGTTTGGTCTCGCCCCCCTCACTCTCATTCAAGTGCAGCCTTTCCTCATCAGGAATAATGGAGCTGACTACAAAAGAGCCAGTGGAGACGATTTCGGAACGCCTCTTGGCCAGGGAGCGCAAGGCATCGTACTCACCGCGCCGCTCGCTGTCACCTATGACATCGTGGGCCCGGGTAACCTTGGCAAATTCCTTCTGGGCAATGGCCCGTTGCTCGGCATCGTTGGGAAAACGGTCCGGATGAAGCTTTTTAGCCAGTGCGAGATAAGCCCTGCGGATTTCCTCCTGGCTGGCGTCTATTTCCACCCCAAGTGTGGCGTAATAATCCTCTTCGAACTCCTGCATCAGCCTTTGCTTTCTACTATATCTATACTAAATCGAACCAGCCTGACCTACTAATCAAGATTAGCACCACAGCCCACGATCTGCCTGAGTATTAGCAGGCAAAAAGGGCGGAAGGCACAAAAGTAAGGGCGACGTTATCAAGGGAACTCTATTTTGCGATGTCAAACAGCCCTATTTTTGAGCCGGTAGAGTAACCTTTTTGAAACTCATAAAGAAATTATGGATTTCTCAAGGACGCCTTTAGACCCTGACCATAATTCAAATAGAGGCGCTTCTTGAGACCTCAAGACTGAAAAACCAAGCACCAGGGGTAGGTATTTATGAATCTGGACCGATTTACAAATAAAGCACAGGAAGCAGTGACCGGCTGCCGCAACCTGCTCTCGCGTTTCGCTCACAGTCAGGTAACACCGGAGCACCTTCTGCTTTCAATCATGGAGCAGAAAGACGGTCTGGCCACCAAAATTGTCGAAAAGCTCGATGTCAAACCGCAGAAAATCATCGACGACATCACTCGTTATCTGCAGAATCAGCCAAAAGCATCTTCGGTGACCGTGGCCAAAGATGAGATTCATGTATCCACCAAGCTCATGCAAGTTTTGGAAGTGGCCGAGAAAGAAGCGGAGAGACTGAAGGACCAGTTCATCAGTATCGAACACCTCTTGCTTGCCCTCACCGACGAAAGCAAAGGCCAGGCCGGCACAGTCCTCAAGCAGAACGGCTTGACCCGCGAACGCATCTTGAAGGTGCTGACGGAAATTCGCGGCAAGCAAAAGGTAACCAGCCAGGATCCGGAAGGAACCTATCAGGCCCTGGAGCGCTATGGCAAAGATCTTACCGAAATGGCCGCCCGCGGCAAACTCGACCCCGTCATCGGCCGGGACGATGAAATTCGCCGGGTTATGCAAGTACTGAGCCGTCGTACCAAGAACAACCCCGTGCTGGTGGGCGAGCCCGGCGTCGGCAAAACGGCCATCGCCGAGGGTCTGGCCATAAGAATCACCAAAGGTGACGTACCGGAAGGTTTGAAAGACAAAAAACTGATTGCTCTCGACATGGGCTCACTGGTGGCCGGTGCCAAATATCGCGGTGAATTCGAAGAGCGCCTCAAGGCTGTTCTGAAAGAGGTCACCGACGCCGAAGGGGAAATTCTCCTCTTCATCGACGAATTGCACACGGTGGTAGGCGCCGGCTCCGGCGGCGAAGGCTCCATGGACGCAGGCAACTTGCTGAAGCCGCCACTGGCCCGGGGTGAACTGCATTGTATCGGTGCCACCACCCTTGATGAATACCGTAAATATGTAGAAAAAGACCCGGCTCTGGAACGCCGCTTCCAGACTGTCTTTGTGGACCAGCCTTCGGTAGAGGAGACAATATCTATTCTGCGCGGTCTCAAGGAGCGCTATGAAGTGCACCACGGCGTGCGTATCAAAGACGCCGCGCTGGTCTCGGCAGCTGTACTTTCGGATCGCTATATCACCGACCGCGCCCTGCCCGACAAAGCCATCGACCTGGTTGATGAAGCGGCAGCCCGCATGCGCATAGAAATCGACTCTATGCCGACGGTATTGGACGAACTGGAAAGACGGAAAATTCAGCTTGAGATTGAAAGAGAAGCCCTCAAAAAGGAGAAAGACCAGGCTTCCAGAGAGCGCCTGGAAAAGTTGGAAAAGGAACTGGCCAACCTCAAGGAAGAGTCGGACAATTTGAGAGCACGCTGGATGGCCGAGAAAGAAGGCATCTCCAAGATTCAGGTCATCAAAGCCGATATCGAAACCACCAAGGTACAAATCGAACAGGCGGAAAGAGCCACTGATCTACAGAAAGCAGCGGAACTCAAGTTCGGTAAGTTAATTGAACTGGAGAAGCAACTGAAAGAACTGGAAGGTCAGATAAGCGGTCATAAGGGCCCCAGACTCTTGAAAGAAGAGATAGACGAAGAAGACATCGCCGAAATCATCGGCAGTTGGACCGGCATCCCGGTAACCAAACTGCTGGAAGGTGAAGTGCAAAAGTTGCTTCGTCTGGAAGATCACTTACACCACCGCGTAATCGGTCAGGACGAAGCCATCGAAGTGGTGGCCAACGCCGTGCGCCGTGCCCGCACCGGCATGAAAGATCCCAAACGACCGATAGGCTCCTTCCTCTTCCTCGGCCCCACCGGGGTAGGTAAAACCGAGCTGGCTAAGGCGCTGGCTGAATTTCTCTTTGACGACGAGCAAGCCATCGTGCGCATTGATATGTCGGAATACCAGGAGAAGCACACCGTTGCTCGCCTGATTGGAGCCCCGCCCGGCTATATCGGGCACGACGACGGCGGTCAATTGACTGAGGCGGTCAGACGCCGCTCCTATAGTTGCGTGCTCTTCGATGAAGTGGAAAAGGCCCATACCGACGTCTTCAACATCCTTCTGCAAGTGCTGGATGAAGGACACCTGACCGATTCCAAAGGTCGCACCGTAGACTTCAAAAATACGGTCATCATCATGACCTCCAATATCGGCAGCCAGCACATCCTCGACTACCAGATGCAGACGGCCGTAGACGGCGAAGATCACTATGACGCCATGCGCGAGAAAGTGATGGAAGCCCTGAGAATGCACTTCCGTCCCGAGTTTCTCAATCGTATCGATGAAACCGTAGTCTTCCATGCCCTGACGGCGGCGGAGTTGAAGCAAATTGTAGACATTCAGCTCAATATCCTGAACAAGCGCCTGCTTGACCGCAAGATTGAAGTGAAGCCCACCGATGAAGCCCGCGAATGGCTGGCCAACACCGGCTACGACCCGGTTTACGGCGCCCGCCCCCTGCGTCGCTTGATCCAGAGAGAAATCGAGAATCCATTGGCATTGAAGCTTCTGGAAGGCGAATTCACGGACGGAGACGTGATTATGGTGGAAGAAGAAGACGACGGCCTGGTCTTCAAAAAAGCGGCCAGCCTGGTGACGGCCTCCTAAATCCTGGAAACTTCATATCTAAGGAAAGAAGCGGTTTGGAAATCAAACAGACCTGGTAAAGAAACATTATCAGGTCTGCTTGCTCTTAATTGCGCGAGGTGGCAAATGGTGACTCTGGAAGCCAAATCCAACCTCAGCCGCGGCAGCCGCAACAGCCGTAGTAAGTCCGGCGCCCAGGTGGCAGAGTTTTCTCTCGTGCCCCTGGTTCTCTTCCTTCTGGCCATTCCCATTCTCAATCTCAGTTGCTTTGCTTTCAGCTACGGCTACATGGCATACTCCACCTTTGCCTGCGTCAACAAGGCAGCCATCAGCCCCAGCTACGACAGCGCCCTCACCGGCATGCGCGATCAAGCCCAGCTCATGTTCACCGGGCCTTTTGCCGACTTTCTCAAACTGACACCGGCTGGTGGTTACCAGTCCACCGGCTGCGATCTCTACATTGTGAGCACCGACAACGACGACAATTCAGTCAGCCGGGTAGGCCCCAATCGAGCCCTGGGTGCGCCCCTCGATCCGGCTAAAGCTACCGGTGAATATGAAGTCGTCTCCGCCTGCGATGCGCAACCCCTGATTCCCCTGGCTGTGCCGTTTCTCAAAGACATCCCCATGCTCGGAACCGGCACCAGGCTAAATGTCTCCTGGTCCAAGATGGCCGAAAACCAGACCGGACTGGCTACGGCGGCGGCCAGCGGTGTTACGGACGGAGGGGTCTCCAGTACCTCTCTTAATGTGGTCGGCATCGAAAACATACATTTGCTGGAACGCTTCGATCCAAAATCCTGGCGCGATCCAACCATATACAAATATCTTAAGGACACCGGTGAAGCCGTCAAAGACCAGGACGTGCTATACGTGCCGGCCAAACAGAACACCTGGAAACAAACAAGTTTCTTCGTCTATCCGGCCAACAAGGTCTGGATTGATTACCGCGCTACCGGTCACTGGCGCTTCGGGACCGGCACTCCGCTCAAGAACGCGGACGGAGCCGATGTACAACTTGTCGGGCCGATCTACGAGCCCATCTCACCGCCGGGCGACACCGGCTACATGATAGTGCAAGTGGGCAATGCCACGCCAATGCGCATTGGCAGCAACAAAATGTTCAGACCAAACGGCTCCGGCATACTCAAATTGATGCCCTATGACAAAGACAGTAATTTAGACCTCCTCACCGGCACTGTTCCCAATCCAGAAGCCTACGATGACAATTCAGGACGCATCGCAGTGCGCATCATCATTACCGAATAGGGCAGGCAAAGGAGGAGGGACGATGGCAATACGCCGGTCAACGGGCAATACACTGGTTCTCACCATAGCCATTACTGCCTGTATGCTCACCGGCGTCGGTCTGGTAGCCTTGCAACTGGTACAGATGTACGGCAGCAAGCACGAGCACATCAACGCCACCGAGGCAGCGGCACTGGCAGCCGCACAAGCGCTGTCCCGCATCGTCATCGAAGATAGGAATATAGGCTTCATATCAGCTTCCGACTATCCCCCGGTGGGCTCCGATACCGTAGCCGGGGACGGCTACTCCATGCCCGTCTGGGGAATCAACACCCTGGCCGCCACCGTGCGCCTGGACATGATCGTGGCCGATCTGCTCGATGACAATGTGATGCGCAGACTGGCCTTAAACGACTATTACGACTATCATTACGCCGCCTCACTCTTGCGCGACGAACTTTACCGATGCTCGAAAGAAGACAAGTTCGGGCGCGATTTGAATGGCAACTCTGTCTGCATTTACAACGAAGCCAGAGATGCCTACCTGGCCAGTTATTCAAAAATGACGGGAAAGCCGCCCAGCCTGGACGGCTTTAAGGTAACACTGGGTTTCGTGGAAGGTCTCACCACAAATGTACCGATTCCCAAACCAAGCCAATTCGCCTTCATGAACTCCGATGACCAGGAAGCTGGCTTCTACAAATCTTGCCGAAACATTCCCTATAAAAATCGCAATTTTACCTTCGCCCCGGCTTCCGTCAATCTCACCTTAATTGACCCGCAGCTCTTCGAACTGCGCAGCCCGGCCCTGGTGGGAGGCGTGGTGCCGACAGTAGCGAAAGTGGAGACCACCCAGCAAGTTCAATCGGTTGATTTTCAAGCCCAGCAGAAAGTAGATAATATCGAAAGCCAGGCCTGTGCCTACGGCGGCATCATGCACGAAAATCTCAATCGTCCCGGCGCTCTTTTTCTTACCTTTGACGGCGGCAACTATGCCGGTCTCACTACCTTAAAGCAGGTCTTGAACACCAGCGAGTTTTGCCTGGAACCCACCGATACAGTGGAGCTTCCGCCTGCCGGCGATAGCCCCCAGAAAAACCTGGCCAATGCCACTATCCCGCCCTTCATCGACAACCACCCTCCCTTTGGGCAAGTGATGCGAGTGGCAATTTACGATTGGATCAGAAGATACCGGGACCAGCCCAATGTGCAATCCTTGCTCGATGTTTTCGACGACAGCTTTGTGGCCGACACCAATCCCGGCGGCTCTTACTACACTATGCTGGCCAACGGCACCCTCATTCAACGAACCTTTGCCGTGGGCGGAGTGAACCGACTGGCCATTATGCCCGTTGCCCACCGGCAATACCGCGCCGTCAGTGGTATTGCCCTCGATACCGACACCTACGACTTCGATCTAATTGTCAAAGACTTCGTCAATCGCCGCGGCCGCATCGAAGGTGGTGACCACGGCGGCGAACCCTACCCCTGGACCGGAGGCACAGTCAAGGTAATCGCCCAGCCCAGGGAAATCGATGACGAAGTAACTATGGTCTATACCTATCCACCCCTGACCGGCGACACGAAAAGACCGGGCTGGTCCAATAGCCTGGCAGTTTGCTCCGAGATTAGAGTGCGAAAACGTTGAGTCCCTATTTCTTCAAATGAGGACCGACTCTGGAAGCATCCACCATCATGTGAGTACTGCGCATGAGGGCCATGGTCTCGCCCTTCTGATTAGTCACTTCCGTATCAACCACAGTGAGGCGACCGCGGCGCACCACAGTGGCTTCAGCGCGAATGGGACCAACAGGATCATTGGTAAGAAGATTGACGCTCAATTGCACCGAATACGGAAACTTCTTCTCCGGCACGATATCGCGGGCATCAATCGGTCCTCCGTAAGCGGCGGCGGAAGCCGCTTCATCGGCCAGCGTCACAATCATGCCGGCATGATAGACACCGGTGGGTTGCATCACTTCCTCAGTCAAAGGCAGTTCAAAAACGGCATGACCGTCACTCACCGATAAACACTTGCCGCCAATGGCACTCAAGGCATTCCACAAATACTTTTTGGGGGCGGACTTCTTGCTCATTTTTTCGCCTGTTACTGGAGTTTCAATTTCTCATCCAACTGTTTAACACGCCCTGCGTAAACTTGATAGTCAATACGCTGTTCGCGTTTGGTGGCCACCACCGCTTTATCGTAAACGGCCCGGGCTCGCTTGTAGGAAGCCTGGGCATCGCCTTTGCGACCAAGGGCCCGGTAAGCATCGCCGATATTTTCCAGGGTACGGGCAAGAGCCGCCACCGGTCCGGCTTCGCGCGCCTTCAGCACCTCATTCAAGGCGCTGAGAGCCTCTTCGTTCTTTCCGAGGCGCAGTTGCACAACCGCCAGACGCTCCAGATTATTGGTGCGGGCCTGACCTTGCTCTGGTCTGGCCACTAGTTCCTTGAGCAAATTTTCGGCATCGCTATAACGCTTGTCGGCCAGATACAAATCAATTAGCCGCTCCACCGTCAAATCGGCATCGGCACTGAGAAGCGTACCGGCGTTCTTACGTTCATCTACAACTTTTTCAAGAATTCTGGCCGCTCTATATAAATCACCATAGGTGTCGAAGCCCTGAGAAAGTTGCAACATATCGCGGGCAAATCGATCGGCAGCGGCGCCACCAGGGGCAGGACCAAGACTGTCGACAATTTGCTCGGCTTCAAAATAGGAGCCCTTCTCTATCAGTGACTCCGCTGCCGCCAGATACTTTTCAAACACCACACCCGGGCCGTCATAGCTGCCTATATTTACCTCCGGGGCTTGCAAAGCCAGTTCACCAGCCTTAATGGTACCGGCTTCCAGAGAAGTAATATCGCGGCTGGTCAGGAGCACTTCCTTGTAGCCCTGCTCTTTCTCGTAGTAACGCACCGCAGTCGTCAAAAACTGCCCGGAGTAAGCCGCCGTAACGGCTCTAGCCGCCTGGACAGCGTCGAGGCGGTAGTTAGTACCGTTATAACCATAGACACAAATAACTGCCTGGCGACCGCGCGTAAAGGTACTGATACTGAGATTTTTGAAAAGCTTGTGGGCGCGAACTGCCCTTGCTAAATTGCTTTGCTGCGGCGGCTGCGGGCGAGGCGTCTCTCCGAGGCTGTAAGCCCGGGCCGTGTCACCCTGGGCAAAGGCCGGCAAAGAGGGTAAATCAGATACAGCCAAAACAGCGGCGGCAATCACAGGCAATAAGAAACGATAGGCAAGGGCGTCCAAGGTTAACCTCCAGGTGTTCCCCATATTCTAATGCAGCCCCGGCCTGCCCGCCTCTTTTTGGAGGCGCTCTATTTCAGAACGTATGGCTGCGATCCGATCGCTGGTCATGGGGTGGGTGGAAAGTAGCGACATAGCCAGTTTGCCGGACTCGCCGCCCGGAACGGCGCCATTCTTTTCATCCTTCTCCAGCTTTTGAAAAAAGGTAATAAAGGCTTCCGGCTTGTAACCCGCCTTCATAGTCAGAGCCACCCCGGATAGATCGGCCAGGGTTTCTTGCTTGCGACTGAAACTCAAGCTCTCCAGTTTCTCACCCAGCTTGACCATATTGGCTAAGGCCAGCACACGCTCATCACTGGCAGCGCCACCAAATACAATGGCAAGAAGAGAAGCCATGCCCATGTTGTGAACAGCCGCCCTGAGACTATCACGGTGCACCACATGCCCCAGTTCATGAGCCATGACACCGGCCAGTTCATCGTCGCTGTCAACGGCTTTCAATAGTCCGTGATTGACGACAATTATGCCGCCGGGGCAGGCAAAGGCATTGACTCGCTCATCTTGATCGGCAAAGAAACGAAATTTATAAGCCGGCTTATCAAGACATTTGACGAGCTTGTCACCGACCCGCTTTACTCTCTCGGCATCGGCGCCACTATCCTGCCACTTGTTGACATTGGCGATGAACTCACCAATCTTGCCTTCCATACTGGGATCAACACGCTCAACCGTCGCATCGACAATGGCACCGAAGCTGAGGTAGCCGATCAAAGAAATGAGAACAACGGCAAGAGCAACTTTTGTCCAGTAAATTTTCTCACCGCGCTTTTGCAGACCTGCCTTTTGATAAAGCAGGTCTGCTTGCTTAGCCAGAGCTGTTCCCTTGGCGTAAAGTGCCAGGGAAGCCAGAACTTCGCGCTCTTGAAAAATAAGGGCATAGGAAGCATCAAGTGGTTGCACCTTGACCCGATTCTTGTCCTGCCCGGCCAGTTCCACCTGCGCCCGCCCATAATCCAGTTCAAGGGCAGGCTCCAGGCTATCAGGTTGGGGAAGCACCCTGAGCCGATGGGATTCTATTTGCACTTTTACGCTTACCGGCTCGGCGGCATCCTTCCGGTAGAGCCTGGCATCAAACAAAGCCGAAGCCATGTTAGCCGCCGGTAGCCGGTACAAAACGTCTCACCCAGGCACCAAAGGCTTCCGGGTTGCGGGTTTGCACATAAATCCGACCGGGACCGGTAAACATACAACCGAGCCCTTCACCACTGGTGATACTGGACATCCAGTTCTTGCCGGCTTTGACGATGCGATAGGAAGTATCGCCGCTCCAGGCCACCAGATGGCCGTTGTCTACCATGTACTCCTCGCCGGGAGGCACATTGATTTCCATAATGGCGCCAAAAGCACTGACGGCAAAGCCGCCATTGCCTTTCAAGTGCAATACAAATAATCCCGCGCCGGAAAATGCACCGGCGGAAAGGCGCTGAGCTTTTGTATCCATCTCTATTTGATCCATGGCGGCCAGCAAGCAGCCATTTTTCACATAATAGTCTTGACCACCGCTAATATGAATCACCTTCACATCACCGGGAGGCGAAGGTGCCAAAAGCACCTCGCCAGGACCCTCCTGAGCAGTCACTTCCTGAAAGAAAAGGGTTTCGCCGCCCAGCACACTGCGCTTGAGCGCGCTGACCATGCCACCCCAGAGTTTGCCTTCGATCACCAGATGGCCGGTCTTGGCCACCATGGCACCGGCTTCAGCTTTAATCTGCTCGCCCCGTTGCAGATTCACTTTCAAAACGGCATTGGATCCCTCGTGCAGCAGTTCGTAGTCCATATCACTCAGCCTTATTTTGGAGGAATCATAGATTTTAGCAGTTACTCAAGGGAAAATAGGTTCGACCTTGCCCAGATACTTAGGTTTACGACCCAGGGTGGTGTCCAGCCAGGCCGCCTGTGCCGCTCCTATTTCACGCAGGTCGTACCAGGTTTGAATGGAGCCATAGGAATCTCGCCCGGCCCCAATACCCACCACTGTAAGTCCAAGGCGACGAGCCAGATACATGGCTCGGGGCAGGTGATACCGCTGGGTCACCAACACGGCTTTTTGCACCTTAAAAATGTCCCTGGCCCGGTAAAGACTGTCGTAGGTGCGAAAACCGGCATAGTCGCAAACCACATCGGCGGCAGGCACACCCAATTCCAGGGCTTCCTGCCGCATGGCAAGCGGCTCATTGTAATTTACATGACCATTGTCCCCGGTCATGAGCAGTTTCTTGACTTTGCCTTCTTTATAGAGAGCAACAGCAGTCTGCACGCGATCACGCACTTCCGGCGAAGCAATGCCTGCGCCAAAAACAATGGCGCAGGGCATGGGCGGCACATCGCCCAACTGGCTGAAGATATCCCGGGTCTCGCCTTCCACTACCTGGTAGACAACAAAAGCAGCAAGAAGCAGGAAAATGATCAGACTCGAGGCAGCCTTCAAGCAGAGGACTGCTACTTTTCTATTCAGCCAATTCAAAATAAAAGGCTCGCCGGGCTTAGCCCACAGGACCACCGGTGTAGCTGTAAATCAAAAGTATGCGTCCGCCGTGAGGACCCACAGCCAGAGGAGTAAGGCTGGCTAGCTGGTAGCGATACTTTTGATGCTCAATAATAGACTTGGAAACGTCATCGGCAGGCACGATGTCCTGCACCACGAAAGTAGGTGGAGCAAAAAACTTCTGCAATTTATCGTCTACAAGATCTTTAAGCTTGGACATGACTTGACTTCCCTCCGGGACACCCCTGTGCAAAGAGCAATAGTAACCAAAGGAAGCGCAAAATTGATCAAAGTTTGCCGGAATGTTGGAGCACGTTGTCAGTTATAATCCGCGGCAAGTATCATGCCGGTACTTGCCAGAGCTGCTTTTGCCGAGAATTTAAGGAAACAATATGCTACCGCCCCGGCTACTTAGCAAAGCACTGGCTCTAACCCTGGCCATCACCGCCTTTCCAACAGACTGTGTGAAGGGCAGCCCCGGCCATGGCAAGCCAGAACCAATCAAGCTCCTGCCTCAAATTCCCAGCCTGGATGTACTACCTCAGCCCAAGCGCCTGGAGGGAAGAGTCGGCGAAAGCCTCATTTTGAGACCCAAAGTGAACGCTCTTGGTTACGCTACCGACGCCCCCAATCCCCCCGAAACGGTCACCTACGTGCAGCCCGATTCACTGGCCTGGAAGGCCGGTCTGGCAAACGGCGACAAGATCCTCTCCAGAGCAGCAAGAAAACCCTATGCTGCCCTTATCGTCATGAGAGGCGGCAAGAAGTATCTCTGTATGATTGACTTGAGAGCGGCGGCACCGGCACAAGCCCCTTCAGCCGCCGCTGCGACCAAGAAAACCCCGGCCCAGATCCTGCACGAGCGCAGCCTGGTCATGGTCATAGACAAATCGGCTTCCATGGATACAAAAGATTGCCCGGGCGGCACCAGCCGCTGGCAATGGTGCAAGCAACACCTGGAGGACATCTACCGGGCTGAAAACGGTCTATTGCAAAAAGAAATCAGCATCATCACCTTCGATTCGCAGCCGCGTTCTTATGCCAACTGCTCCCCGGCACAGTTACCGTCCGTCTTCGAAAGCACTTCGCCCGATGGTGAAACCAATATGGCACCGGCTCTGGAAGACGCTTTTCAGATCGTGAGGCGCTCCCTGGAAGGCGGCAAGCCCGCCCTTCTTGCCATCATATCCGATGGCAGACCGACCGATGCCGAAGCCCTCAAGAAAGCAATCATAAATCGCGTCAATAGCTTGAAGCAACCGAAGTTACTCTCCATAGTCTTTATCGAAGTAGGGGCGCCGGAAAAGTATCTCAAAGAATTAGATACGGAATTGGTGAAACAAGGTGCAGCCCAGGATGTAGTCTCAGTCGTGCCCCTGGAAACCGCCCATAAAGACGGCTGGACCAATACCCTATCGAGGGCTGTGCCGCAGGAAGATACCATCTCCGGTGGCGGTGCCGGGGTCAACAAAGCGAAAGAAGCACTTTCAGCCCATATTTATACTTATGATGGAAAGTCTCAAGAAACAACCAAAGGAAAGGACCAGGTAAGTCAAACTCAAACAGTCAAGAAACAGGAACCGGTAAAAGCCCATCCTACAGGTACTCCTGCCGGTACTCCACTGGGCACCGGTAGCGGTACCGGGCAAAAGCCACAGACGCCGGCACCTGTCGTCAAAGCTCATCCTACCGGTACACAGGCCGGCAGCGGCGCGCCGGCGGTTGCTCAACCCATTGAGGTAAATGAAAAAGAGACGGTTCTGAAGCGCAACGCCAACAAGGTCTACAAATGAAAGGTCAAAACATAGTCAAATTGACTAGCCTAATACTTGCCCTCTCCTGCTGCCGGGTCTCAGCCCAGGTACCAGACACTACCAAGATGCTCAGCCTGGCACGCAAGCTTGATAGCCAGGGGCGCCCCAGCGACGCCGTCAAACTCTATGACCGCATTCTGTCGCAAAATATGAACAGCATCCCCCTTCTCTACGAAAGCATCGAAGTTAAGGAGAGAGCGCACCGACACGGCAATCTGGAAGATCTCAATCGGATTGTCGCAAGCGATCCGCAAGCTAAGAAGTACCCATCCGTATATAACTTCAGGGCGGCTGCCCTGCTCAGCGACAACCAGGAAGATGCCGCCCTGAAAGACTGTCTTACCAGCCGAAAATTAGGCAGAGACACCGGTCTCACATCTTTTGTGCTCTGTCGTATCTACCAGAGCCGGGGCGAACACGAAAAGGCCGCCCATGAGATGGATTTTGCCATGAAGCAGTACAAACTCGCCAACTTAGCCTACCCCCACACCTTGAAGGCGCTCAACCTGGAAGCCCTGAAGAAAGACAAAGAGGCCCTGGACGAATGGAATATAGCCTGCAAACTGGCCACAAAACCGGAAGAGGGAGATCTCACCAACCGGGCTCGGCTCTGTGAGCGCCTGGGCAAGTATCCGCAGGCCATCGCCGATTACACCAGTCTTATAACACTCAATGCCGACAATGAATTTGCCCTGGAAAAGCGAGGCAGGCTCTACTTCAAAATTGGTAAGTACAAAGAATGCGTCGCCGACCTCAGTAAATCGCTCAAGCTCGACGAAGACGCCGCCCCTTCCACCGCCGAGCTATTAGCCGCCGCCTACGAGAAGCTGGGCATGAAGAAAGAAGCAGCCCAGGAACTGGCTCGGGCCAAGAAAATCAGAGCCCGCATGTAAGAAATTCCAGCGCGAATTTACCTTCGCCTGCAGTGGGGGCCTTCCCATTGCCAGATTTTTTTTTGAACACTAGCATCCGCCGGTCCAAAAGCCGGAGGTTTGTTTTATGGATTTCTGGACCGTTATTTTGATTCTGGTGGCTATGTCCGGTCTAATGGGCTGGTTCATTGTGCCTTTCACCAGCGCCGTCACCTGGTACTGCGATTGGAGAGACGGCAACGACATAAACTGGGGAATGGACACGGCCTTCACCATTGCAGTTCCATTTGCCTGGCTATTTTCAATTTTCGAAATTATGCTTCTCTATACGCCCTAGCCGACAAAAGCCTCGCTAACCCCCTGAGCGCACACTTGCATGAACAGCAAAAGTCTCAAGAATGACAGACTTTTGTACCTGCCAATCAACCTTTCGTTTGCCAATCACCCTCTGAATGATAAGCCCCAGCATCAAGGCCCTGATAGTGTCCAGGACATCGGTGTTCTTGATGTGCAGAAGATTGGAAAGATAGTCTCGGGTATTCTCGGAAGTGAAAACCGTATTGAAGGCCGAAAGCAGTTTCCCCTCGGGCTCTCGGTAGGCGTCAACCTGCACGAGCAAGAGCTTGGCCCAGAGGGCTTCCTGCTTCTTCATTCCTTCAATGAGAAGTTCCACCCCGTCTTCGAAGGAGGGCGAATTGATATTATCTGGGGCTTGCTTCTTCATATCGTCGACGCCGTACTTGCGCAGTATGGCTTCGAAAAGTCCCAACTTGTTGGGGAAGTAATAGTAGAGCGTACCTGTAGAAATTCTCAAAGTGCGAGCCAGATCACGCATGCTCACAGCGGCGTAGCCCCTTTTGGCAATTATCTCGAAGCTGGCGTCTATTATTTTGCGCCTGTATTCATCATGATCAACAATCTTAGGCATGGCAAAGATTATAACAAAACACTCGTTATAAATAGATGCGCGGGTAGGGGAACAGTCGGCGCCCAAGACCCAAAAGTTTCTGACACTCGAAACAAGCTCAATCCGACTTGGCGCCCCAAATCGGACATCTACCTCACCCCCTTGCGCAAATGTCCGATTTTAGTATAATACTTGATAGTCGGGCGTGAATCTAGCAGGAACTTCAATGGCACAGCTTGACGCATTTCAAATGCCCGGCTTAGTCTTAGAGATGTATCCGGAAGACCACTCCCCACCTCACTTTCACATAATCAAGGACAATTGGAACATACGCATCAAGTTCAACCTCAGCATTATCAAACGTGAAATCGTATGGGACTCTAAATACCCAGAGAGCCTGAAAGAGTGCCCGTTGACAGGCAGTGAAACGAAACTCCTCCTGGTACTGATGAAAAAGCATTGCAGTGCCCTGAACAAGCAATGGAAGGCATTACATCCAAGCAGAAGCATAGCAAGATGACAGTAGCACAAAAGAAATTAGTAGTGATCGACCCGGAAAGGGTCGTGGAAAATCAAATCAAAAATCCAGAGCATTTCGTCTTTCGCCTTGATTTCGAAGCAAAGGACAGAGGGCGGGATACATTTCTAGTTCTCAAATCGAGCACCTTGAATAAGTTCGCAGACGGACTTATAGAAGAAACCCTGAAATTGAGTAATCTCAGAGTGGTCTTCGTACGCATGGATACGAATGCTGATGTGTTCTTCGACAAAGTTCAGGAACTGGATACGCCGGAGTTGCTTCGAAAGCTATTTAGAGTAACATCCATCGAGCAAATCAACAGAATCTTACACGCATGGTGTGACAAGCGCGCTGAAAGCAGTATTGCAAGCGCCTACGTAGAGAGCGATGAGCTTGTCGTGCAAGCTTGTGACTTGAAGCATTACCGAGTCAAATTCGCTGAGTTTGTAGGACTGGCTGAATTGCCAACACGTGAACGAGAACGGTTTCAAATCGATGAATTTGGGAACCATGTATTTTGGCCTAGCCAAAACGTGTCGATAGATTTAGACGTTGTCCGCTATAAGGCTGACGACCAGTTTAGACATGCAAAAGACATGGATGCTTTGTCAGACTACAAAGATTTACTTGGGAAGGCCATACTGGAGGTTATGTCAAAGCATAAACTCACGCAGACAACTCTCAAACAAAGAGGCGGTCCGGCAGAGCGTCATCTATATCGAATCGGGCGCAGCGCGCAAGAACTTACACCCACTATGATAGATCGACTGTCAAAAGCGCATGGACTGTCTTCAGATAAGTACGTTGAAGAACTGATTATGGCCTGCGACGAGATTGCCGAAATGGAAGCCCAAAACATATGCGCTGAATGAAACGCATGGCACAAGCGCTAGAACCTCTGGCGGTCACTCTTGCCGTGTCCAACTCCTCTACGAAAGCGCGCAGAGCCTCAAGCATTCGGCAATGACTTCTTTCAGGGCCATGCCGCTCGCGAGCGAAAGGCGCTTACAGTCATCGAATTCGGGCTGCACATTGATGAGCTTGCCCATCTTATCGCGGGCTACCTTCACTTTGATTTTCTCGCCCATAACGTTTACTGAAACAAAATCTCTATCGAGGGTAAGCCTCTCGCAAAGGAAAGAGCGAACACCCAAAGCGGTGGTTTCTTTCATGATTATCTCTGCCAGTGCCTGGGCTTCTTCCGGTCGGCTTAAGACCGTAAGTAAATGCCCCGGTCTTCCCTTTTTCATGGTGCAGGCCGTGAGGCTCACATCGAGAGCACCTTTAGTAAGAAGAGCCTCGGCAGCAAAGGCCAAGACCTGGGGCGAACAATCGTCGATATTGGTCTCCAGGCAAGCCACAATCTCGGAATTGCAAGAATTGCCGGCGGTACTTTCATCTGCATTAATGCCGCTTTCACCAAGCATGATGCGCACCACATTGGGATGACTGGCAGGATTCAAGGTTCCGGCCCCGTAGCCACAAGCACTGATGCGGGAGAAGGCCGGCACCACGGCAAAAGCATCCGCCACCGTGGTTAGTATCGCTGCACCGGTTGGTGTAAGACATTCATAGCCGACGTTCATCTCCCTTGTGGGGGCACCGGCATCAACAAGCAGGTTGAGGGTAGCGGGGCCGGGCACCGGAAAAATTCCATGACTGGTCTTGACCGTGCCGCTGCCTAGGGGCAGGGCTGAGACATAGGCTTTCTCGATACCGAGCCCGTGAAAGGCAACGGCAAAACCGACGATGTCCACAATGGCGTCAGTGGCACCGACTTCATGAAAGTGAATATCTTCCACCGGCACTCCGTGCACTTTGCTTTCCGCTTGCCCCAGGCGCCGAAATATGCGGGTGGCGGTACTTTTGACCGGCGCGGCCAAAGTCGAATTTTCAATTAGAGAAAGAATCTCACTTAAGTGCCGCTCACCCCCTGTATGGGTATGCCTGTGCTCATGATGTTCATGCTCATGGTGATGATGGTGGTCATGGGGCTGACGGACATGTTCATGTACATGCTTCGAAGCTTCTTCATGACTGCCAGGTTCTATTTGCACTTGCAGGTAGGATGCCAGAAGGCTTGTGCGATGCACCTTGGAGAGTGCCAGTTGAAACTCCCCCTGGGGTAAGTGCAGTTTGGAGAGTTCCTCCTGCAAAACCGCCAGGCTGAATCCGGCATCCAGAAAAGCGCCGAGCAGCATGTCTCCGGCCGCGCCGAAACTACAGTCGAAATAGGCAATTTTCATGCTAACTCCCGCGCAAATTTCAGTCTTTATGGGCGGCACTGAGGACGATGGCACCAAGATGGGTGTCGCCCGACACCTGAAACTCCTTGGCGCTGACTGGGGGCACGGAAGAATAGAGCTCGTTGATGATGAGCATTTTCTTCTTCCCTTCCGTCAATCTGAAAGAGAATACTCCTTTCTTGAGGGTCTCGCAGCCCCCGCTGCCGTGCAGGTGAGCCTGACCGTCCTCGCCCTTATCGAGCGGTTCCACTTTTATGATCAAGCCCTTCAAGCCACGCTTGCCGTCGCAATCGAGAATCCGTCCCGTGACCAGATGACCGGGGCGCAGCCGCACGATAAGCTTGCGACTTTCATTGCCCGGCAGCTTTTCCACCAGCGATTGAGCATAGCCTGAAGCTTCCGGAGGAAGCACTTCCAGGGTCAAGGCACCCGATTCATTATGAGGTATGGAAAACTCACCGCTCGGTTTACAGCGAGTCTCCAGAGAAACCTTGCCTTTCGGCTCCCAGAGCCGTACCGTGCAGTCTTTGACGGCCTCGCCCCGGCGGTCGACAATGCGACCGGATATGACAAACCGGCTGGGATCTGGTGGCGGCGGCTCTTTGAACTTGGGCTCGGCCGCCCCGCAAGCTTGAGGCACTAGCACCACCATACTGCCAATTAAACCGAACAAGGTTTTCCGCAAAGCCGCTAACAAGAATCCCCCTTCTTTATAGATCGACCACAGTTACATATAGCTTAGCGCGTTAGCCAGTTGGCGCCATAAAGTTGTATTCTTGTATCTTGTAAACCTCAACTGACCGGGGGCCGGCTCGTCTGTGCCAGTGCAAATTGGAAGTCTTACCTTGAATAGTCGGGTCTATGTGCCGCCCATGGCCGGCGTCACCGACCTTGTATTTCGTTCCATTGTCAGGCGCATCGATCCGGGTTGCCTGATGTCCACCGAAATGGTCAGTTCCAGGGCCCTTCTGGCCAAGCCTGAATCACGCATTATGGATCTGGGCGCCGATGAGCATCCCATCGGTATTCAAATCTTCGGTCATGAACCCGATGTCATGGCCCATGCCGCTCAATTGGCGGAGAAACGCGGTGCCGATTTCCTGGATATCAACATGGGTTGCCCGGTGCCCAAGATCACCAAGGGCAAAGACGGCTGCGCCCTTATGAAAGAACCGGACCTGGCCAGGGAAATTATCAAAACCGTCAAACAGTCGGTGAAAGTGCCTGTAACAGTCAAGTTTCGCCTCGGCTGGGACGACGAGAACCGCAACGCCGTGGAATTCGGAGAAATGGCCGAAGAAGCCGGGGCATCCCTTGTCACCGTGCATGGTCGCACCCGTCAGCAACTTTATTCGGGCAATGCCGACTGGCAGCATATTGCCCTGGTGAAGGCCGCTCTTTCGATTCCGGTCTTCGGTAACGGCGATGTTTTCAGCCCGGAAGCAGCCATGCGCATGCTGGAAATTACCGGCTGCGACGGCGTGGCCGTGGCCCGAGGTACGCTGGGTAACCCCTGGCTTATTCCAGCTATAACACGCTATCTCGACCGGGGCATTCTCGATGAACCGCCGGACAATATCGAGAGACTGATCATGGCTTTCTGGCACTGTACCGGTCTGATTGCCTATAAAGGACCGCGCGTAGGGGTGAATGAATCAAGACGCCACCTCACAAACTACACCAAGGGTATAAGCGGTGCTGCGCCCTACCGCAATCGCCTGACGCAGATTGCCGGGCTGAAAGATGCCGTGCAAATACTCTCGGAACTAGCCTTACTTGTAGGCGGTAAGGAAGGGCTCACGCGCTTCTTACTGGCAGTAGAGCAAGATAATCTCAAAAATGGCGAACATCCAGGCGAACGGAACGGCAATGGAGAAGGCGGTATCAAGACCCCAGTTGATATCGACGCCATCCTGCCAGTCGCAATACCATAGGACGGCGTTGACGAAGGGTGTGGTAATCCAACCCATAATGCCGGCCATGAAGGCGAAAAGTAGCAGTGTCGACCAGAAATCCATTTAACTTACCTGCATTTAGCTGTTTCTCAGCTTCGCAAGGAGAGTTTAGTACCGCTTTCCGCCTTTGGCAACGGGGAAATTCCCACGCAGCGCCTCTTTGAAACACAATTAAGTAAAAGCCCCGGAGCTAATGCGCCGGGGCCGTTTCTGGACTGCAGTCCTGGGAAGCTAATACATGTACTGTCCGGAGGGAGAGATCAAGATGGTGCCGTCGCCTTCAGCGGCAACCATTTGCAAAGCCTGAATGACGGCGTTGGCGGTTTTATGCTGCTCGCGGGTCTCGTTCTTGATTTGCTTGGCTCTTTGAGCTACACGCAGAACCAACTCATAGCGGTTCGTGTTGTCTTTGAGAAGCTGATCGAGAATTCTTGTTGTGCTCATTTTTCACATGTCTCTTGCGGAAGTTCACTGCGCCCTTAGTGGGAGCGTCTTCAAGCCAAGTCGCTTCGCTCTGAGAAAGTCATGAGCGGGAACGAGGCAGCCTGCACCGTTCAGCATACACGATATGCTCCAGATTGTTAACAGCATCATCGAGCTTATCGTTGACTACTTCATAATGGAACATATTTTTTTCTTGTAACTCTTCCCGGGCTTTCTCCAGCCTTAGATTGATCTTATCCTCACTTTCGGTGCCGCGCTCTTTCAGACGGGTGGCCAATTCATCGAATGAAGGAGGCGAAATGAAAATCATGACCGCATCAGGGTACTGCGAATGAATCTGTTTGGCGCCCTGCACCTCGATCTCAAGGATGACGTCGACGCCTCGCTCCAGTTCTTCGGAGACCCAGCCCCGGGGGGTGCCGTAGTAGTTGCCGGCAAACTTGGCATGCTCCATGAAGGCACCCTGCCTGATCATGTCTTCGAATTCAGCGCTCGTGCAAAAGTAGTAAGAAGTACCCTCTACCTCCCCGGGGCGCATGGGCCGGGTGGTGACGGAGACGGAATATTTGAGTTTGTCGATGCGGGGCATGAGCCGCTTCACCAGGGTGCCCTTGCCGACCCCGGAGGGACCGGTAATGACCAAGAGGTTACCCATCCGGGCCGGGCGCTTGCCCTTCTGACCCTTCCTCGGCTCGGTCTTTGCTCTGGTATCGGTTTCTATGATTGTTTCACCCGGTTTGAGAGGACCAAGAATTGTAAGTGGGTTGGAGGTGTTCATAAAAAACCCACGCGAGTTTGATAAATTGTCAGCTATTAAACCTTAACTGAGCTCACCGTGCAACCGCAGAAACCGCATTGTCATGCAACCATTTGACGCGCTCTCCATAAGGGCTGTCCTCAATGAGGCCAGACCGCTAATTGTCAATCGCAAAGTAGACAAGATAAGTCAACTGGGCCGGGACGAGCTGGTCATCACTCTGCGCGGTAAAAGCGGTCTCACGGCACTCTTTGCCTCGGCCCAATCGGTGCACGGTCGGATCTGCCTGTTGCAACCCAACAGCCTGCAACGCAAAAGCGGCGACCGGCCCGATCCGGCAAGCGAACGCTATGTCTCCAAGTATGGTGCCAACAGCACGGTGCCCAATTTCTGCCTCTTGTTGCGCAAACATCTTTCGGGAGCCACGCTCATTGCAGCCGAACAGCCTCTCGGTGAGCGGATTGTCGATCTTGTCTTTTCCGCCGTCGATGAGGTGGGCACATCCTCCATTAAAGTTTTGACGGCAGAAATTATGGGACGCCACAGCAACCTGATTTTCTGGGACAAAGCCTCAGGCAAAATTATCACGGCCTCCCATCTGGTCACTCGTGATATGAGCCGACAGCGGGAAGTAGCCCCCGCTCTCAAATACGAAAGACCGCCCAGTCAGGACCGCCCCAGCCTCTATACCGTCAGCGGCGAGGACTTCCTCAAGCTCTTCGATAAACTAAAAGAGCAGGGCAAAAACGGCGGCGCCGAGGCGGAGACACCAGGCTTTGCCACACTGGAGCAATGGATCATTGCCACCTTCACCGGTGCCGGGCGGCACCTCTGCGAAGAACTGGTGCTATCGGCCGGTCTGGAAAGCGAGATCGGCAAGGCCTTGAACGTGGAAAATGCCGCTGAAAAACTCTGGCAGACCGTGGAAAGTATGCGCAAGGACGGGGTGCGGAACCCGCTTCACAAGCCCCTGCTCTTCAAAGACTTAAGTCGCTATTCAGTGCTGGGCACCTTCCCTCATAAGCCGGAAGAAGTTAAGACCTTTCCCTCGGTAAACGACTTAATCGAGGAGTATTTCAGGACTTGCGAGCATAACGAGCAGGTAAATCAACTGCGGGAAAGACTGAAGGCCGATCTCAGCCTGGAATTGTCGAAGCTGGAAAGCCGCGTCAAAACAGCCTCGGAACACGTGCAAAGCCCGGAGGAAATAGACTCTCTCAAGCGCTCCGGCGATCTAATTCTGGCCAATTTGACTTCCATAAGCGCCGGTCAGGAAGTTCTTCTGACGGAAAATATCTTTGTGGATAACGGCGGTCAGTTATCCATCAAACTGAACCCGAACCTGACTGTCAGCCAGAATGCCCAGCATTACTACCGTCAGTACGCCAAAGTGCGGGCGCGTAACAGCACCGCCTCTCGTTCCATTGAGGAAGCGCAGCAGCGCCGGCAGGCCCTTTCTCTCAGGCTGCAGCAAGTGCTGGAGGCCAAGGACATCTATGAATTGAAACAGATCAAGGAAGGACTGTCCGGCAAGAAACCCCAGGATATAGTCAAGCCCAGGGGCAACGGCGCCAAGAGCAAAGGCAAGAACGAAAAGATAATCTCAGTCAACTCCAGCGACGGCTGGACCATTTATGTGGGTCGCAACCGCATGGAAAACGATTACCTGCTTTCGCGCCTGGCCCAGCCCAATGATCTCTGGTTCCATGTGCTCGGCCAGGGTGGCGCCCATGTCCTGATTCGCATTCCCTCATCCAAGCAAGATCCGCCCGCCCGCACCCTGGAGGAAGCCGGACAAATAGCGGCCCGCTTCTCAAAAGCCGGTCATGGCGCCAAAGTTAGAGTGATCTACACCCAGTGCAAATACGTACGCAAACTGGCCGGCGACAAGCCCGGGCTGGTGCGCTACGAGAACGAAAAGTCACTGGAAATCGACACGGGCAAGCCCATGCCCAAAGCCATGAAGCAACTATTTGCACCGGGGCAATAGCAAAGCAAGTCAGACTACATCTGGCGGAAAAGACCCACCACTGTGCCTTGAATTGTGAGGGGATGGGAGCCGTCGACAAAGATTGGCTCCATAGAAGCATTGGCCGGCTGCAAGCGGTAACCGCCTTTTTCTTTGTAGAAGCGCTTCAAGGTGGCGCTGCCGTCATCGAGCAAAGCCACTACCACATCGCCGTTATTGGGTGAGGGATTGGGTTTGACTATGACGAAATCACCGTCATAAATGCCGTCTTCGATCATGGATTCACCCTTGACCTTGAGGGCGAAGCAACCGATTTCACCGTACCGGCTCTCCACTTCCAGATATTCGCTTGTCTGCAGGGCATCGATAGGACTGCCGGCGGCGATAGCCCCGGCTAGCGGTATGCCGGCTGCGGCAGGGAAGCCAACCACATTGGAGGCAGCCGCCGGTTGCACTGCTTCAGCGCCGACTTCTACGCCTGGATCAAGGTGCTGGAGCCCCTCGGGCAGGACGCGCAAGGAACGGTTCAAACCCGGCTCCCAGTGCACAAGCCCTTTTTTACGCAGGGCCGCCACGTGCTGGTGCACGGTCATACGATTTTTCAGACCCAGGCACTGGGCCAGGTCTGCCAGAGTAGGCGGATAGCCATGCTCTTCGGAAAAGCTAACGATCAGGCTGAGGACTTCCTGCTGCCTGGCGGGAAGCGGCTTACTGGAATGCAACTTGGAGTCCTCCGGGTGGGATTGATTTAGGCTAAACATTTAGACTGCATACATTAGACTACATACGTACGCCACATACGTAAGTATAGTACCACTTACTACATTTTGTCGAGCCTTTCTCTGGGACGGGCAAAAGATTAAGGTGGGGCGGTCGGGGGCAGAAATACAAAAGAGCCTGATAGAAAAGGAAGCCGGAGTAGAGAGTTTTCATGAGCAAAGATATGGCGAGGGACAACACTCCGGCTAAGCCTGAACTTCTTAGCGCCACTGAAGACGATACCAGGCACCAACCCACCGACACACTCAGGGGCGAGTTTCTTTCGGTGAAAGGGAAGGAGCGGTCCGAAAAGCCGCAGCCTGAAAAACCAGCCGACACTGCTAAGGAAAGGGACGGAAGCCTCTCCATAAACGGTGTGCCGCGCAACCTCGATCTGTCGGAAGAAGAATCCGGAGCTATGGAAGCTGGATTTAAAGGCACGAGAAAAGGCAAAAACGGCTCCGGGCATAAGCCTGAGAAACTGCCGGAGCCGGTTCTAACCGAAGAAGAAAAGCAATTGCAAGCTGCCTCCAAACTTATCACCGCTTACGAAAATCGCCTCGACAAAGAAGTGCTGAATCCAGCGGCTAAAACCCTCTTCGACAGCCTCGATCAAATCGAGCGCAACATGCCAAAGGACGACCTGGCCAAACTCGAACTGGCTCGCTTGCGCTTCCAGGAAAACAAGAGCCTGGAAGAAGAAATGCAAGCCCAGGTGGAAGAAAAAGGTTTACTTCTCTATATTGAACCGACTCAAAGACCGAAGGAAATGAAAGATTTCGATGCTCAAGCCAGACAACTCTTCAAAGATGTGATGGCCGGCGCCGCACCCAAGGTAGAGCAGCTCCAAAAGGATTTTCCCGGTCTTTCAGAGGCTTACCAACTGCTCAGAAAACTGGAGCAGGAAGAAGAGGGAGAAAAGGAACCGACCTGGCAGGCCTGAGATTCCGGACTCAGAGTATGTTCTTGCCCAGAGCCGACTGCACCAGCTCCACAGCCAATTCAGCCGTCTGGTTGCGCACGTCCCTGGCCGGATTCAATTCGACAATATCAATAGAGCGGACCAGACCGCTATCAGCTAGAAGCTCCAGCGCCAGGTGACTTTCGCGGTAGGTAAGGCCGCCGCGGCTATCGGTACTGACACCAGGCGCGACATCAGGGTCCATAACATCCAGGTCGAAGGAAACGTGGATACCGTCCACATCATCTCCGATAAAATCCAGACATTCCCTGGTCACTTTCACGATGCCGTGCTCATCTACATCGCGCATCGAGAAGGGCAATATACCTGAAGCATCTATGAGTTCGCATTCAGCCCGGTCCAGATCGCGAACTCCCACAAGAGCACAGCGATTGTTCTTGACCTTGGGTTTGTAGCCAAGCAGCTCGGTCAAACGCTCGTCGCCGTCTCCCAGAGAGACCGCCAGAGGCATGCCGTGTACGTTGCCGGAGGGGGATGTGGCCGGGGTATTGATATCGCCGTGGGCGTCATACCAGACAAGCCCGAATTCCTCTTTGCGCTTGCGGTAGTAGTTGGAAACACCGGCGATACTGCCTATGGCCAGGGAATGGTCGCCCCCCAGGGTAACGGCAATGGTATCGGCTTCCAGAGCTGCTTCCACCGCTCGCGCCAGGGCCAGACTTACTTCCGCAATTTCAGGCACGCAATGGGCGACCCTGGCGCTTTTCTCCCACCAGTAAAGAACATCAGGCACCTCTATATCAATCTGCTTGTGCACCGTAAAGCCAAGAGACTCGATCTTGCTTACCAGCCTGGCCACCTTCATGGCCGCCGGTCCCATGCTCACACCGGCATGGGGTCCGCCCAGATGCAGGGGGCAGTAGATCAAAGTAACGGCCCTCTTTCTGGCAGCCTTACCCGACTTCTTACCGCTCTTCCTACCGGTCTTAGACGTCTCTTTGGAATTACTCACAAAACCTCCTGCCTATCCTGAAAAAACGAGACGCTTTTGAGCTTACAGTCTGTGACAATCTTGCAAGGGCAGCCTGAGAGAAAAAATATATAAAGAGGCCTTAGTGTATAATCTCAAACGCGTTAGTCCGACCGTCTCTCAGGAACGACTCACCAGAAGCGCTGCCAAGCACGCTCTCTGGTGGTTGAAAAGTTGAATCTGAAGAGAAAAGGCTCGCGCACTGATTTACCTTCTAAACGAGGTCAGGCCTGTGTTCCGTCCGATTATCAAAATAGTTTTTCTAGCCAGTGCCGCCTTTGAAGTGGCCAGAGAAAAAGTGGAAGATGCCCTCGACTCTTTCACCGCCCGCGCCGGTGAATACAAGTCTTCCGGTTCCGATCGGATTCACCAGACCAGAGATCGCTTCAAGCAAATGCTCTCCGATGCCACCCAGTCTATCTGGCAGCGCTCTGACGTGTTGGAAGGGCAAGTGCGTGAAAAAATTCGCAGACAAGTAGCCGATTTCTCCCTGGGCGCCCTTGGCGACTCCACGGAAATCAACGAACTTCGCGCTGAAATCGCCACCTTGAGAGCCGAAATAGCCGAACTCAAGCAAAAGACACCGGTCTAGTTTAACTACCTAAAAGCAAGCCCACTATGGCCCAGTCAGTTCCCCCAGATTCCGGGCTTGCGCCGGAAGGCATAAACAGTACGACTTCCGTCGGCAAGGTGAATGATGCAGCCGACAAGACCGTAAGCCAGAACGCCGGCGGCTACGATCCGGAGCTGGCCGATAAAGCCGTGCGCCTGGACAGATTGCTCAAGGATAAACGTTTCTGGTCTTCCCTGCACACGCTCCTGGCGCTGGTTTCCGCTGCCGCCCTCGATACGCTGGTGCGCGACCGCCTGGGCAAAGGCAAGAATGCCACCGTTTCCGAAAAGCGCAAGCGCCGGGCCAAAAGAGTCAAGCAAGCTTTGCTGGAACTGGGCGCCACCTTTATCAAGCTCGGTCAGTTTCTCTCGGTGCGCAAAGACATCATCTCGGAAGAACTGGCGGAGGAGCTATCTTCTCTGCAAGACAGAGTGCCGCCCTTCGGCATCGATGTGCTGCGCAACATAATCGAAAGAGAGCTGGGAGCGCCGCCTGAAAAGCTTTTCAAAGAGTTCGAAGTCACACCGATTGCATCAGCCAGCATCGGACAGGCTCACCGGGCGCGCTTGCAAGACGGCCGGCCCGTTGTAGTAAAGGTGCAGAGACCGGATCTGGCCGAAGTCTTTTATCAAGACCTCGGATATATGCGTTTCATCGCTAAAATCGGACCGATCCTGAGACCCAGCTCCGACTGGGACGCCTGGATGGCCTTGACGGCTGAATTCGGACGCACCCTCTTTGAAGAAATCGACTATTTGAAGGAAGGTAGAAACGCCGACAAGATCAGACAGATCCTGAAAGGCGAAAAGTCCGTGCGCATTCCCCGGGTTTACTGGAAACTGACCGGACGACGGGTTCTTACCCTGGAATATTTGCCCGGCACCAAGATCAACCAGGTAGAAGAAATCAAGAAGCAAGGCATAGATCCGGTGGCCATCGGCAACAATCTTGTGGCTGCTTATATGGAGCAGGTACTCACGGCCGGTTTCTTCCATGCCGACCCCCATGCCGGCAATCTGGCCATCGGTCCCGACGGGCGCATTGTCATCTATGACTTCGGCATGGTGGGGGAGATAAGTCAGACCCAGAGAGAATCTATATTGGGTTGCATCGCTTCGGTAATTAATTTCAACGCCGTGGAGCTGATAAAAAACCTGGTCAGCCTTGGCATCGTCAAAGAGGATGCCAAACATGAATCCATGATCCGGGCGGTTCAGCCTTTCATCGAGTATTACAAGGGCAAGCAAGTCAAGGAGCTGGATTTCACCAGCCTCGAGCATGACATCGATCAAATAGCCATGGACCGCGCCCTCAAGTTACCGCCCTCCCTCGCTTACCTGCTGCGCACCGCCTCCACTCTGGAGGGCATAGCGCGCTCCCTGCACCCCAATTTCAGCTTCGTGGAAGCAGCCAAACCCTCGGTCAAGAAGTGGGCCCTTGCCAACCCGGCCCAGGCCTATCTGGCTCTTGGCTATCTCACCCAGGGCAAACTATTCGGACAGCGGGGTATTTTCTCGGAAGAGGGAGTATTGAGGCTCTTCCAGACTAAATCGCAGGAACCGACCGGAGCTACCGACCGGAAAGGTACAGCCCGAAGCAAAACCGACAACCAGGCCGACTCCGTCACCAGTACATCAACTACGTTAAGTACTGTTCGCTCTTTGAAAGGGTCACCGCCAAAAATATCTCAGGTCAATTCGGCCCTCGAACAATCCGAGCGGGAACTATCTTTCAGACTTCAAGAGATTCGAAAATTAGAAGCTCATTTATATATTTTGAAGAGAGAAGTTAAGACTCTCAGGAAAAATAGAGTAAAGTTATTAGTCACGATTCTTGCCGCCTCCACACTATCTCTTAGCTACTGGAGTCTCACACCAAGAACCGGAAGCCCTCAATATTCCGAGTTTTTTTTGATTGGAAATGGTGTAATGGTGGCAATTATTATTTGGCAATTGGTAAGACCACCTGATTTGGCCTCCCGAAAGCAAGCCGATAGATCAAGAGGTAGACGGAGATAGACAATGCTGAAATGGCGTGCAGCGGCACGAACTGATGCGGGTTGCCAGCGACAGAGAAACGAGGACAACTATTACGTAAGCCCGGACAACCGAGTGTTTGCCGTGGCGGACGGCATGGGTGGAGCCGTTGGCGGCGCTAGAGCCAGCAAGCTGGCTATGGATGCTGTTGAAAAGCAATGGCAGGAAGCAGCCCCCCCCTCTACCGACAAAGAGGCAATTAAGGTCTGGTTGACCAAGACGGTCAATGAAGCCAACAGCGCCGTCTGGAACTCCGCCGAGGAAGACCAGAGCGTGCGAGGAATGGGCACCACCATCGTGGTGGCTGTGCAATCCGAAGACAACTACATGCAGATTGCCCACGTGGGCGACTCTCGCGCTTACCTTTACCGGGAAGGCAAGATCAAACTACTTACCAACGACCATTCCGTCGTACAGGAAATGGTTCGGGCCGGGCGACTGACTGAAGAACAGGCGCGCATCAACCCTTACAAGAATTTAATCACTCGCTGTCTGGGGCATGAAGAGCGGGTCGAAATCGACCATACTCCTCTGGAAATGAAGCCCATGGACTGGATCGTGCTCTGTTCCGACGGTCTGCCGACGGTTCTGCGCGACGAGCAAATAGGAGATGTACTGGGAGCAGGAGTGGAGCCTGAATCAGTCTGCGAAGAACTGGTCAAGCAAACCATCGACGGAAATGCTCCGGACAACGTCACAGTAGTAGTGGTCAAGTACCTGGACGAGGGTTCGGATAACGGCTCCAAATAGGGTACGGTTTCACCAGGTTGGAAGCAGGGGCTGGCGAGTAAATTGCACATACCCTGCTACCGGGCTTGGTACAATTTGAAGTGAATTAGACCGACCGAACATGAAGGATCTACTCGAGACAAGGGGCTCACAGGATGCGATCGGCATTTCTCTTCAACAAACTTACTAACGAACGACATCCCCTCAACCAATCCGTAAGCAAGATCGGAAGAGACCAGACTAACAATATATCCATTGCCTCCGATCATTATGTCTCCAGACACCATGCCTGGGTATTGCAGATGCAGGGAGCTTACTGGGTAGAAGATCTGGGCTCCACCAACGGCACCCTTTTGAACGGAGAAATCCTCTCCGAGCGTCGCCAGATTGCCCCGGGCGATCGCCTCACTTTCGGCAAGACCGAACTCATTTTCGTCGTTGAATAAACATGAGAGGACCTTGCGGGCGCTATGAGCTGCTCGGCGAAATCGGCCGGGGAGGCATGGGAATTGTCTACCGAGCCATAGACCCGGTAAGTGAAAAAATCGTCGCCATCAAGAAACTGGTTCTCGAGAACATCGGACCGGAAAAGCGCGATGAATTCAAAGATCGCTTTGTTCGAGAAGCTCACACCATCGCCAAGCTGAAGCATCCTAATATTGTGGATGTGCTCGATGTCTCGCTTTCGGAAGGCAGCTATTTCTACGTCATGGAGTACCTGGACGGGGAAAGCCTGCGTAAGGATCTGCTCAGGCGGGGCGGCAAGATGCCGCTCAGTAATTTCCTGCCTATCCTCAGTCAGGTGGGCGAAGCCCTTTCCTTCGCCCATTCCATGAGCATCGTGCACCGGGATGTCAAACCGGACAACATCTTTATTCTGCGCAACGGCACCGTCAAACTGACCGACTTCGGCATTGCCAGAGCGGCGGAATTCGAGGATGCCAATCTAACCAAAACCGGCATCATGATGGGCACCCTGGCCTATGTCTCGCCCGAGCAGTTGCAAGACGCCAAAAGCGTGGATCACAGGGCCGACATATTTTCCCTGGGGGTAGTGGCATACGAAGCCCTCTCCGGCAGCCTGCCCTTCACCGCCGATGGTATCGCCGCCACCATCGTGAAAATAATCTCGCAAGAAGAAATTCCGCTACACATCGGCGGCGAAATACCGCCAGGCATCTCCAGTGCAGTGGCCAGAGCCATGCGCAAGAAACCCAAAGAACGCTACCGCTCGGTGCAAGAGTTTGTCAAAGACTTCGAATCCCATGTTCCGCAAGACCTGCGCCAGGCAAACCCGGTCCTGGCTCCGGCCCGAGAAACCAGCCTGGCGGGAGCCGACCTGGCGCCATTCATGCCGAATAAGACCCAGTTTGGAGTTACCTCTGTAGATTTCGAAGCATCCACGGTTGTGGAAGCACCACTGGCCCCTACCAATCCAGGGCAGGCCGCCTTCGACATGGCCACACAAACGGAAGGTCCGGACCCGAAAGAAAGTTTCAAACAAAAACCACCGGCACTTTTTGCGGAAGTACCGGTGGCCTCGCGCAAGAGCCAGAGACATCCAGAATCATTAACCCTGGTTACCACTCTTGCCAATCAAAACGCTTACAACGCTTTGCCGGGTAAGGCAAAACCCTTTCTAGAGCCGGCCGTACTGGCCTGCCACTCCGGTCGACTGGCGGTTAGTGATGCCGCCGCCCGCACCATAAATATCTTCAGCTATGACGGCAGCAATTTAGAAGGCACTCTGCGCTGGCTCTTCGAAGTACAACATCAACCGCCGCCCAATTCGGCACAGGGCGGCAGCAGAAATAACACCGCCACTGATACCAGCCGCACTAAGTGCGGCAAGCTCACCAGACCGGGCGGTCTTTGTTTTGACATGAAGGGCCGTCTCTACGTCTGCGACGCCAGCGACCAGTACATTCGCATCTTCGACGGCAAGGGCTATTTTCTCAGCGAGTTTCGCAATATCCAGGCGGCCGACTCCGGCATTGCCGGTATCACTTTTGATACCAGCGGTCTGCTCTATATCTCCGACTCCGCCAATTCCTGCATCCAGGTATTTCAGCCTGAAACCGGAGTCTGGCTGCGCTCCATCAGCACCAAGTCCGACCTGGGGCAGAGACGTTCCGGCTCTTCTTATGGCTCCCCCTATGCCGCCTCCTATTCTACGGCCGGTCAAGACGGCGGACGCAGTGCCGAAGCCATGGAATTGCGACTGCCGGCAGGACTATGCGTGGACAGACTCAATCAAATTTATCTGGCCGACTACGGCGCCTCTCGCATATTTGTCTTCAATAAACAAGGGCAGGTGGTCAAGCAATTCGGTCAAAAAGGAAGCACGGACGGGCTTCTGAACATTCCCAGATCAGTAGCCGTGGACAAATTCGACCGCATCTATGTCTGCGACTCCTTCAACAATCGGCTCGCCGTCTTCGATACCGGCGGCGGCTTCCTTTACAACTATGGTGCTCCCGGGCCGGATACGCCTCGTGAGGAGGTGCTCACGACTCCTTCCGATATAGCCATCGATCGAGACTTTGGGCTCGTCTTCGTTGCCGACCGCGGCGGCAAACGCGTGCAAATATTGAAGCTGGCCCAGGAGAGCAGTTATGAATACCGCTGACCAATCGGCGAAATCGAAACAGGACAGGCGCATCATCCTGGCCTCGGCTTCGCCAAGACGCATTCAACTGCTCAATAATCTTGCCCTCACCTTCGAAGTAGAGCCCGCCGACATTGACGAAACCGTAGAGGCCGGCGTCTCTCCACAGCGGGCCGTGCAAGAGCTTTCAGCACACAAGGCCGCTGCCATATTAGAAAAACTGCGGCGGCAAGGCGAGCCAGGCTCCGACCTTGATCTCATAATCATTGCCGCCGACACTCTCGTGGCAGACGGAGAAGAGGTTCTGGGCAAGCCGCAAGACCGCGAACAAGCCATCGACATGCTCAAACAATTAGCAGGCAAGCCCCATCAAGTTTTCACCGGTGTGCATATAATTAATCTCAGGAACGGCAAAGAAGAGCACTACCAGGAATGTGGTGCCACCACCGTCTATTTCCGCAAGCTGCAAGAAGAAGAAATCATAAGCTATGTGGACTCGGGTGAGCCTATGGACAAAGCCGGCGCTTATGCACTGCAGGGTATCGGCGCCTTCCTGGTGGAAAAAATCGACGGCTGCGCCGCCAACGTGATCGGTCTACCGGTACCGCTGGTAGTGGCACTACTGCGCCATATCGGCGTCAAGGTCATGGGTCTCTAGAGAAGAAAGGAAGCAGGAGGTCTTGTGAGCGAGACTGATGGAACCAGGCTTGAGAACCTGCCCCGCCCTCGAAACCAGGAAGATCCCGATTTTCCGATTGTCAGCCGTTTGACCGCCGCCCTCCAGGCAAGCGGTGCCCTCAAGGGAAAAACCATTGCCTGGCACTGCCACCTGACACTCCTGACGGAACTGGCAGCCAGAGCGGTTGTAGAGGCCGGCGCCCGCTTGGTTTTGAGCGAATGCAACCCTGCCACCACCCAAGTGGAAGCAGTTGAGAATCTTGAGAAAATGGGCCGGGTATTCCTGGGCCAAGACAGCGCCGTCCAGGCTCTGGCCTCAAAGCCTGACATTCTGGCAGACACCGGTTTTGTCTTGATTCCCACTTATTTGAGCAGCTTGCCGCCGGAGACCGGCGCCGACATAATGGGAGCCAGCGAAATCACCACATCCGGTATCAGTAAGTTAAGAGCTTATAGGGGCAGCTTCGCCTTTCCAGTCTTCAATATCAATGACGGTCAGATTAAATCTCTCATTGAAAATTTCCACGGTGTGGGCGACGGGCTTTTGGAAGCGCTCAAATTGCACGATGCGCTAGTGCCACAAACCCGGGTAGCCGTGGTGGGCTACGGCAAGGTCGGCGCCGGTTGCGCCCACTACTTGAAAGCAAACGGTGCCCGGGTGGCGGTGGTGGAAATCGATCCGGTGGCCGGCCTTCTGGCCCATTTCGATGGTTACGAATTGGCAACCCTGGAACAAGCCCTGGCAAGCAGCCACATTCTTGTGACAGCCACCGGCACGGCAGGGCTCCTCGGCAAAGAGCATTTTCTCCAGGCCGCCGATGGACTCCTGATTGCCAATGTCGGGCATCTCAATAGTGAGGTGTCACCGCAAGTGCTGGAGAGCATCTGTGAACATAAAGTAGAAAAAAGTAATGGTCTCACTGAATATCATTTGAAAGTGCCGTCGCCGACTGGCGAGCAATGCGGCAGCCGCCGCCTTGCACTTCTCACCGGGGGCAACCCCTGCAATGTAGCCCTGCTCACAGGCTCGGATGCCCCCACCATGTTGCATCTGACCACAGAGATTCTCACCTGGGACTACATTGCCTCCCAATGCCGTCCAGAGAAGGAGAAGCAATTGCCAAGTGGAATCACAGGCGAACGCTCCCTGCCGCCGGATGTTGAGACTTTAGCGGCAAGAATCGCACTAGATGCCCTCGGATATCAATTTTATGCTTAAATGTACTGGCACCGGCAGTGGCTGCAGAGTGACGCCTCATGGGGCGGTAATTTTGCCGAATTCCGGAGCAAGACCGTTAAATGGAGCTAAACGAGATCATGAGAATACGGAAACTGCATGTGTTGGCTCTCAGTATGAGCCTCTGCCAGACCCTCATGCTTCAAGTCCCGGTCTTCTGCCAGACAAGTGAAAGTGCGGAAGACGGCTCTTCCCTTGAATCTATGTGGTCGGAAGAGGCCGGCAAGACCGATAAAAACAAAAAAACGGAAAGCAGCAAAAAGTCTAAGTCGGAAGCAAAAGCCAAGATGTCCGATCTGGGTGATGCCGGAGCGGTAACCCCAAGCGACACAAGCAAGCCGATTCCTCTTGATACAAGCCCGGCTGAGACCACCAGAGTAGAATCCCCACTCTGCACTATCGCCAGTTTCAAAGAAAGCGAACTGGTTAAAACTTCATGTTGGCCCGGCATCGGACCGTTTCAAGGGCAGAATGAAGGGCGCATGGAAGATCCCCAGGAAAACAAATTGCATTACCGCCAGGATGGCGACAAACTGACCCGAGCCGAATTGCTTTTGGTCGGTCAGAACCATGATGCTCAGAGCCTTCTCAACCTGCAAATGGCCACCGCCTATATGCTGGAAGCCCTCGGGGCAAAGAACAAGCGCATCGCCGAGTTCAACGCTTTTCTGGAAAAGAACAAACAGCACCTTTCCCAGAAAGAAAGCCAGGCTTCCATCAGCACCACCAGCGGACCTTACGCCATCAACCTGAAGAATACTACCAGCGACGGCGCGCATGCCTACCTGATAGAAATTCATAAGCGCGGCGAAGAAGCTCTCGGCGAGAGCCTCATCGCCCTCAGTTCGGCCGGTGAAAGCAGACACATTGAAACCGAACCTGTAAAAGAGCCGCAAGCCGCTGCCAAGGTAAAGCCGGCGCCAAGCAAGACCCTGAGCACGCCGGTGAAACAGCCGCCGACGAAAACCGCCACCGTCAAACCCCCGACTACTCCTGTCAAAGCCACGCCCCTGGAAGAAGTAAGAAAGCCCGAAACGGCAAGCCAGGACAGCCTCAAGCAGGAATTACAGGAGACCCTGCGCTCCTGGCAAAATCATAAGAAAGAGGCCTTGAAAGAGAGGCAGACGGAAGAGTTGAGCAAGTATCTTTCAGGCCGCGCCCTGGGACGGCAGAAAGACGGCATCAAATGGCTTGTGGACAACAAGAAGTATTACGACATGGTACCCAGGGGCGTGACTGTAGATAAGTACCAGCAGCTTTCAGCCGCCCCTCCCCGCTACCTGGTAACAGCCCGCGTCAAGGAACTGAGCAAGCTGGTGGACGAAGCCACCAAGCAGGTCATGAAAGAATCGGAAGACTCCTACAACGTCAATTACACCCTGGAAAAATCAGGTAATACCTGGACTATCAGTGATTCGCAGCTCATTGCCGGCGCCAAAGGCAAGAAATAAACAGCTTTCTGCCGCTTGGAAAGCCTGATTCTATGCGCTGCAGCGGCTTTTTTAGTAAAATCCTCTTGTTGAATGAAAACATATTTCTTGGCAACAGTGAAAGAGGAAAGAAATGAACCTGGACAGAGCCGCAAAGCCCGGAAACAAGAAGCTATCCCTGGTGCTCGCACTGATGTCCCTCTGCCTCTCACTGAGCTGCCCCCTCGTAGGCGCTGAGGCTAAGAGCAAGCCGGAACTCCTGCTCGCCAAAAAGGCGGAAGAGCCAAAGGATGAAGAAAGCAAAAGCACCGGCAAAAAAGAAAAGTCTGAAAAATCTGAAAAATCGAAAGAGAAAATAGAAAAAACAGCCCGGGAAGAGAAGGCTGAGAAAGCCGAGAAAGCCGAGAAGTCCGACAAGTCTGAAAAGTCTGAAAAGTCAGCCAAAGGTCGCTCTAAGAAAGAAGAGAAGGCAGAAAAGGAAACCGCTCAAAAGGAAGAGAAAGAAAGTAAGAGCGCCAAAAGCGCTAAACAATCTAAAAAGGGTTTCTTTGGCTTCGGCAAGGAAGCACAAGTAGAAAAAGCTGAAAGTAAGGAAGCGGCCCCCAGGGAAGAGAATAAGGCAGAAAGTGCCGCCGCCAAACCAGAGCCGGCCAAGAAAGTAGAAGAGAAGGCGGCTGCTCAAGAGCCGGAGAAACTGCCGGAGTTTACACCGGACAAAGCACTCATCAGTGTTCTACACGATTTAAATCGCTCCCTGAAAGACTCCGAGGAAATTAAAGCCCTTGAAGATCCCAATGAAAAGTTCGTCCTGGCCCTGGCCCAGGAAGTGCTCGACAAAGCCCTCAAAGATCCAAAGGTAATAGCCAATCGAATTCTCGCCAGAGAAGACGAAGGCAAAGCTCGCACTAGATTGACTGCTGAAGCCTGGTCTTCCGGCGATGTGGAAGTGAGCGAGAAATTCCACGGCTCGCTCTCGGCCATCTGGGCCAAGCGCATCGGCGGCTTGATGACCCTGACCATCGCCGGAGATTGCAGCGACCGGCAGGCTCCGGACGGCAAACCGGTGAATGAATTTATGGTGGTGATAACCGCGCGCTCACCGGTAGAAAGCGGCTTCGACATTCAGAGCCAGGGTAATGTCACCTTCTGGCTGGGCAAACTGGACAAAGTGGCGGTGGAAGCCGGTTGCATCAAACGACCGGAAGCGGAAACCAGCCAGAACGGCGAAGGGACCCCACAACCAGCAGATTCGGTTGCCCAGACAAACGGCGACGCAAAAAAAAAACCGTTAGCCCTGCCGCCCCTGCTCACCAATAGCTACCGCAGGCACTATGAGCTGGTAATGCTCACCAATCTACAGAGGCAAAGCCGGCAGAAACTGGCCAGCCTGACGGAAGCTGCTCTCTATCCCGAGAACAGTGGCGGCGATGAGGATAAACCGGCTAAGACGGCTGTCAAAAAGGTGGTTAAGAAAGTCGTAGAAAAGCCCGCCGAGGAAGAAACGGAAGAGACGGCGGAAACGGCCGAAGCCGCTGAAAAGCCGGTGACGAAAGCGGCAAAGGCTACGGAGAAAAAAGAAACAACTGCCGTCGGTGATGATGAAGAAGCAAAAGTAATCGATGAGGCTTTCGTCCAACCGAAAGAGAAGCCCGTATCGGAAAAGAAAATTGAAAAGTCAGCCAGCCGACAAATAGCCGTGGCTACCCCCAATACTCCCAGGACAAGCCCGGCACCGAACAATAATTCAATTCAACCAGTTCAACAGATTCATCAGATTCATCAAGATCAAGTTGAGCAAGCGACCGGTCCGCGCCTGCCGCGTTCCACCGCCGTCTTGCAGCTTCCCGAGCGAGCCCTGGCCGGTCAGTACCTGACAGTGGCCATTCTCGACGACAAGAAAACAGCAGAGTCTAATGTCGAACTGAGTTTCAACGGCGTCTCTTTGATCACCGATCAAAATGGTCAGGCAGTCTATCAAATTCCCGAAGATGCTAGCCCGGGACGCTCCCTCAACATTTCCCTGACAGCTCGTCCCTACGACATGCCCTTTGTGGTGGAGGTGCTGCATCCTCTCTCCTTCGGCAAAGCAGCCGCTACTCCACCCAAACTGGATAAGACCACACCCCTGACGGCCGGTGTGCCCTGGATGGTAGTAGACGGACACAACTTCGACGGCATCGCCCACAATAACCGTGTCATCATCGATGGTGCCATGGACGGCAAAATAATTGCCGCCTCACCGGTGCAACTCAAATTTGCCATACCAGAAGAAGTGAAACTCAGCCCCGGACTGCACACCCTTGTGGTTTCCACAGAAGGCATGCGCAGTAATCCGATTCCCTTCGAGTACGCCGCCGCCGAAGTGCAAAGCGACAGCAAAGAAAACAATGCCAACAAAATTGTCGTAAAAGTGTTGGGAACAGCCAGCAAGGTACCAGTGAAAGTGGTCAACCTTTCCCCCGATGTAGCCAGGCTCAATCAGGCTCGCCTGGTCAGCTCCGGCGGTGCCGAAAACAATGTAGTGGTGCCCCTGCAAAGGCTGAAGAAAGGCGCTGTAAAACTACAGGCCGAAATCGAACTATAACCATTAGAGCTAAAAGCAATGCCATCTAAATTAGGACGGACCGAAAGCGCCAATCCCACAAATGTGGCGGCAGAGTCGAAACTGCCTACCGGCGCCTATGCCCCGGCTGAGCGAGCCTTGCGTTACAAAAACACCCTGGCCCTGGCCGAGCAAATCAAAACCGTCATACCGGGTGGTGTAGACAGTCCCTTCCGGGCCTTTCATGAAGTGGGCGGAGAGGCGGTCTTTTTCGACAAAGCCAGCGGCTCCAAACTAACCGATGTAGACGGCAATACCTATATCGACTACCTGGGCGCCTGGGGTCCGGCCATCCTGGGTCATGCCCCCGAAGCAGTAGTGACCGCTGCCTGCGCGGTCATGAAAGATGGTGCCGTATTTGGTGCGCCGCACAAATTGGAGCTGGCCCTGGCGGAACGGGTAAGCCGGGCCTTGCCTTCCGTTGAATCGGTGCGTTTCGTCAATTCCGGCACGGAAGCCGTGATGAGCGCGGTGCGATTAGCGCGGGCCTTTACCGGGCGAGAAAAGATTCTCATGTTTGCCGGCGGTTACCACGGACATTCCGACAGTGTTCTTGCTTCCACCGGACACCAGTCATCCACCGGCATTCTCAAAGCCAGCCAGGAATCTACCTTGCTGGCCGAGTATAACGATCTGCTTTCTGTGGAAGATTTATTTCAGAGAGATGCCGGCTCTATAGCGGCAATCTTAGTGGAACCGGTCTGCGGCTCTATGGGTGTAGTCACTCCCGGGGAAGGTTTCCTCGCCGGGCTGAAAGCCATAGCGGAACGTCATGGCGCCCTCCTTATTTTCGATGAAGTGATCACCGGTTTTCGGGTGGCCTATGGTGGTGCCCAGAATCTTTACGGCATCAAACCCGACCTGACTTGCCTGGGCAAAGCCCTGGGCGGCGGCATGCCCATTGGCGCCTACGGCGGCTCTCGCCAAATCATGAGTCAACTGATGCCGGAAGGGGCGGTTTACCAGGCCGGTACTTTCAGCGGCAATCCCGTCACCATGGCCGGTGGCGTGGCCACCCTCGACCTGCTCAAAGATGAAAGCCATTATTTGAGAATGGAAGCAAGGGCAAGTGAGCTTTTCGCCGGTCTCTCCAAGCTCAAGACAAAGGCCGGCTACCCCATAGAATTACAGCGACAGGGCTCCATGTTCGGCATAATTTTTGCCGGGGGGCCGGTAAGAAATTTCACCGAGTCAAAGACCATCGACGCCCCAGCCTTTGCCCGCTTCTTTCATTACCTGCTCGACAAGGGCGTCTACCTGCCGCCTTCCCCCTTTGATGCAGCGGTGCTTTCTTCCGCTCACAGCCGGGAAGATATCGAGACCACCCTCGCTCAAATGGAACCAGCCCTGGACTTTGCCTTCAACGGCTAACCACAAAACTGATGCCACTTTCTCTCACCAGTAGCAAGAGCACAGCCGTGCAAGCCAGTAAGCGCCAGGTCTGGCGTATCGTACTGGTCATTATCATGGTCTCCTTAATCACGGCCCTGATTGAACTGCTCAACTTAGACGAGGGCTTCGCCAACGTTTCCTTACTCTATCTGCTGCTGGTTTTTCTCCTCAGCATGTACGCCGGCCGCACCGCCGCCATACTTTCGGCCCTTATCTCTTTCTTTGCCTTCCTCTGGTTTTTCGTGGAGCCAAGGCATACCCTGAACGTTAACAGCCCCAATGAATGGCTGACCCTGGGCATGTTTCTCCTGGTCTCCGTCCTCACCGGTCACCTTACGGCCAGACTCAAAGCCAGCGAGCAAGAAGCCAAACGCATGCAACTGGAGACCGAAACCCTGGCCAGCGCCAGTTGGGCAGTCTCCTCCCAGTTGACCACGGAAGAAGCTCTCACGGAAGTGCTTAAACAGATCGCCAAAGTAGCCGACTTTCAGCTGGCCGCCATCGCCAGCCGGGACCAGGAAGGCAAACTGATCTTGAGAGCCGGTCTGGGGTCCATCCCCACACCGGAGCACCTGCTTACCGACATGGAACGGGCCCTCACCGGTATCACTATCAATGGTGCGGCAAAACCGAGCCCGGACGGAGATTCAAGTTTGTATCTGCCTCTTAACCGGCAGAAACAACCTTATTCCAGCGGCGAGGGAGCCATCTATTTGCGCTTGAAAGAAGGTGCCAGGCAGGATAGCGATGACCGCCGCCTGGTGGAAACCCTTCTCAATCATGCCTCAGTCATATTGCACAGGGAGGAGTTGACCAGGGAACAATCTCGGGTGGAAGCCCTGGCCCAGGCCGATGTGCTGAAGACCGCACTCTTAGCCATGGTTACCCACGACTTTCGCAGCCCCATTACCGGTATCAAGGCCGCTGTTTCCGTACTGCAGGAAGAGTCATCCAGCATGCGCCCGGTTGAGAACACCGAGATGAAGTCGCTGCTCCAGGGCATCGAACTGGAAGTGGACCGCTTGAATCGCATGGTGGGCAATATTCTCGATATGTCCAAACTGGAAGCCGATGCCTGGAAACCAATTCTGGAGAGTTCCGACCTGAAAGAGATTCTCGGCTCCACCTTAAGCGGCTTCTCCGAGAGCGACAACCAGCGGGTGGTGCTGAAAATTGTAGAGCCCCTGCAAGAAATACTGGTAGACCCGGTGCAAATTGAGCAGGTATTGAAAAATCTGGTGGAAAACGCCCTTAAATATTCCCCGCCGGAATCTTCAGTACTAGTGGAAGTAAGCCAGAGCGATAGTTACACAACCGTTGAGGTTAAAGACAAAGGGCGAGGCATTCTCACCGCTGATAAGCCCCTGATCTTTGACCGTTTTTACCGGGCCCGCGGACTTTCCGAATCAACCATAGCCGGTGTCGGAGTCGGTCTAACAATCTGCAAAGCGCTGGTGGAAGCACACAAAGGGCAAATAACCGCCCTGGATAATCCCGAGGGAGGTACCATAATGAGAGTGACTCTGCCGATGCAAGAGCAAAAGGAGGGCAGGTGAAAGTCCTTGTTATCGATGATGAACCTCAGATTCGGCACGCCTTGAAAATCGGCCTCGAAAGAAACGGCTACGACGTCCAACTGGCTGGGACCGGGGAAGAAGGTCTCGACAAAATGGCCGTAGAAATGCCCGAATTGGTCGTGCTCGACCTGGCCATGCCGGGCATCGACGGCTATGAAGTATGCAAACAAGTGCGCGCCTGGAGTTCGGTGCCGATAATCGTACTATCGGTGCGCGACCGGGAAGAAGATAAAATCAAGGCCCTGGACTGCGGCGCCGACGACTACATAGGAAAACCCTTCGGAGTGGGAGAACTCCTGGCTCGCATCAGGGCCGTCTTGAGGCGCACCAAACAGCCGGAGAAGACCCTGGGCACGCCTATTTTCAATGAAGGCGACCTGGAAGTAGACCTGGATAAAAGGCTGGTACATAAGGGCGGAGAACAGGTGCACCTGACTCCCAAAGAATATGAGCTACTTTCGCTCCTGCTCAATAATCCCAACCGGGTGCTCACCCACCGCCAGTTGCTTACAAGAGTCTGGGGACCCGAGTATGCCGAGGATCATCACTCTTTGAGGGTGCATATCGCCAACTTACGTAATAAAATCGAGACCGATCCGGCCAGACCGACCTTCATACACACCGAAACCCGGGTGGGCTACCGGTTTATCAGTAAGAACTTCTAGGTTCTCTGGTCTTCCTGCTGCTGGCCCCGACCGGGTTGTCACAGAATCTTGATACTATCTTGATGCCTGGCGATCTAGATTTGTAAGTAATCAGTTTCAATAATCGTATTAGTTGTATTTTTTGCTCGAGGCTTAAGACGCCTGGGAATCCGAGGGGAATCATGGCAGTGGTGGAAGGTTGGCTGGTTCTAACGCCAAAAAAACACGTATATTTCTACAGTGAGCACTGCTGCGACCCACTGGTCCTGGAATTGCCCTGGAGCCAACTGCAAGAAGCCGAGAAACTCACCAGTTTTCTCAACTCTTTCAACCTTAATCCGCGCCCTCATCCAATAGATGAAATCGTAGAGCTGAAAGTAGTGACTCAGCCCGACAAATTGAAGCGCTGGTTTGATGAACACAGCCCCCAGCAAAGCGATGGGGACCAGGCAAAAGCTCAGACCGCTCAAGCCATGGCCGACTGAAGGGCTCTAACCTACTAACCTAAAAGGTTGACCGCATCTTGAAGAGATCTGAGAAGGTTTCCCAGATCACTGAGAATTTGCCGCCGGATGCCCCCTGGGTCATGCGAGGCAAGTGCTCGATGGGAATCTCCACCACCTTGAAACCGGCCCGCTCAGCCCTGATGCAGAGCTCAGCATCAACGAAGGGCGTCTGAGAACGCAATTGGATGCGCTCAAGAATGGCCCGGCGGAAAAGTTTGATGGAATTGACGTCTTTGTGCTTGTGTCCGTAGAAGGTACGCAACATCAGGTTGTAGATTTTCGACTGAAACTTGCGGCGGGGCGGATCGTTGCGGTGCAGGCGCAAACCAATGACGAAGTCGTAATCTTCGAGTCCTTTAGCCATTTTCACCAGTTCCTTGGGGGCATACTGGTAGTCGCCGGGCAGGGAGAAAATAAAGTCTTTGGTGCCGGCCAGATAAAGCTCGCGAATTGTGTAGCCAAAACCCTTGTTGATCGGGTGGTTGATCACCTTCACATGGGGGTTTACTTCCGCTCGCCCTTGAATAACATCAAGGGTGTGGTCCTTACTGCCGTCGTTTACCACAATAATTTCGTAGTCGGAGGCAATTTGGCTTAGCAGCGCGTCACCGTCATCAATGAGGCGACCAACAGTCTCTTCGTCGTTATAGGCAGGAATAATCAAAGATACTGATGTCAGTGCCACTGGCGGCTCCACTTGCTCTGCGCTTCCGGTGCGGGGAATCTGCTGAATGTTGTTCATGGGTTAGTCTATTACTATGGTTATGGTTGCTTAGTCTTCGGAATTAAACGGATTGTTCCGCCAGAGTTCTGGCGCTCTGAACCATTTCAAAGGTGATGCCGCGCTCTTTGTGGAAGTCTTTGATACCTTCGATGACCAGGTCGACCTGCTCATCGGTCAGTTCAGGGAACATGGGCAAGCTCAGAATACGCTTGACGATATGCTCGGTTGTAGGCAGCGTGCCGGCTTTATAGCCCAGGAAGGCATAAGCCTGTTGCAAATGCGCCGGGATCGGATAGTGAATCAAGCACTGCACTTCTCTATCGAGGAGATACTGCTGCAACTCGTCGCGATAGGGTGTTTGAATCACATAAAGGTGATAAACGTGCTTGCAACCCGGCTGTTCCACCGGCGTCACCACCACATTTTTCAAACCGGCAGTGTAGCGAGCGGCGATTTCGCGACGGCGATCGTTCCACTCGTGCACATAAGGCAACTGCGCACCCAAGATGGCACACTGAATTTCATCAAGGCGGCTGTTGATACCGACGATGTCGTGATAATAACGCTTGCTCTGACCATAATTGCGAAGCATGACCAGCTTCTTGTACATCTCTTCGCTATTGGTGGAAATAGCACCACCGTCGCCAAAAGCACCCAGGTTCTTGCTGGGATAGAAGCTGAAAGCACCGAAATCGCCAATGGTGCCGGCGGTCTGCCCGCGATAAGTGGCACCGGTGGCCTGGGCTACGTCTTCCAGAACTTTGATGCCGTGGCGGCTGGACACCTTCATGATGGTCTCCATCTCGGCCATATGACCGTAGAGATGCACCGGCACAATAACTTTCGTCTTGTTCGTAATCTTCGATTCCAGCTCGCTCTCACGCATGACGTAAGTGGAGGCTTTGATGTCCACAAAGACGGGGGTGGCACCGGTCATGGATATGGCTGAAATGGTCGGTACGGCAGTGTGAGCCACAACCAGCACTTCATCGCCGGGTCCCACATCGCAGGCCGCCAGGGCCAGGTAAATGGCTTCCGTTCCGGAAGCGCAGCCCACTGTGTACTTAGCACCCAACCAGGTAGCAAATTCCTTCTCAAACTTCTCCAGTTCCGGCCCCAAAATGTAGTAGCCGCTCTCCATAACCCGAGCGACCGCCTCGTCCAGCTCTTTTTTGTAAGCCTGGTAGTGTATTTTCATGTTGCCGAAAGGAACTTTCAACGCTATCTCGCCTCGCGCAATTTGTGTTCTGACCCCTGCGGGGGAAGTCACCTTAAAATGACCGACTAATATTAGAAGAAAAGAGCCGTTTTGGAATTAAGGGCGGTTTAGTTGACAACACCAGTCAATTCAAGGCAAGTCAAGGCAAGCTCGGCGTTAAAACAGCCAACAAATCTAAAGAGACCCCGACTAGAGCGGGAGAGACAAGAAAGAGCGTGTTAAAATCCTTGGGCCAAGTACCGACCGCGTCGAGCCTAATATTGATTAGATTAGAGTCAAGCACGGCATTCTAAGTGGAATTTAAGAAAAATGAGTCAGACGATTGAAACAGCGTTTAAGGGCAAGACCGCTCTAATCACCGGTGGAATGGGCTTCATTGGCTCCAATCTGGCCATCCGCCTGGCAAATCTTGGTGCCAAGGTCACCGTACTTGATTCCATGATTCCCGACTACGGCGGTAATGAATTCAACCTGGCGCCGGTCAAAGATCGAGTGCGCATCAACTATTGCGACATCCGTGACGACTCCGCCGTCAATTACCTGGTGCGCGGACAAGATTACGTCTTCCACCTGGCCGGTCAGGTCTGTCACTTGATGAGCCTCTCCAATCCTTTCCCCGATATCGAAATTAACATCACCGGCACGGCCGTCTTGATGGAAGCCCTGCGTCAGTACAATCCCAATGCCATTTGTGTTTACACCGGTACACGCGGTCAATACGGTCCTTCCGTCTCCCTGCCCGTGAACGAAGAGGCACCGACCAACCCCAAAGGCATATACGAAATTTCCAATCTCACTGCCGAAAAAATCATCAAGGTCTATAACGATGTACACGGCATCCGTTCCGTCTTGCTCCGCCTGAGCAACATTTACGGGCCCCGCTCCCAGATGAAGCATTCCCGCTTCGGCGTTTGCAACTGGTTCATCCGCCTGGCCATGGACAACGATGCCATCCAGGTCTACGGTGACGGCAGCATCCTGCGCGACTTCTGCTACGTTGACGATTGCGTGGAAGCCATCATTCGCTCGGCTATCACCAAGGGTGCCTATGGTGAAATCTTCAACGTCGGCTCCGATATACCGGTGAGCTTCCTCGAACTGGTCAAAACCATTGTAGATGTGGCCAAAGAAGGCAGTTGGGAATACGCTGAATTCTCTCCAGAAAGAAAGGCCCAGGAACCCGGAGACTTCTATTCGGACATCAACAAGATGGAAAAAATCGTAGGCTGGAGACCAACCACCTCCCTGGAGGAAGGTCTGGCCAAGACCATCGATTTCTACCGTAAAAACAGAGACTACTACTGGTCCAAGCCGGTCAAGAAAAAAGAGAGCGAAACGCTCACCGCCAAAGTTTAAAAACAGGCTTAAAAGAGCGCGTAGGCCTTAACCGCAACCTCAGCCTGTGCGGCCGAGAGTATGTGCTTGTCGTCTTCGCGCTGCAATAGTGCCACTACCCTCAGTGGCATCTGCGCCCGCCCGTCAAACCAGGATTTATCCAGTTTAATGACCTGCTCCAAAGAGCCGCGGTGCCCCGGCGTAAGATAGCCCAGGTCAACGATCTGAAGCACGGGTGCAGGCACCGGCGCACTCTCCATCACCAGAAGCAGAATTCTTGTGCCCTCGGAAAAATGCTCACGGAAGACAACATCTACCTTTACTTTCATGCGCTCCTTGCTGCGCATGGCTTCCAGCTTCATGGGCTGCCGGCGCTCTTTCTTCAATTGAGCAAGGGCGGTAGACACGGCACCAGACTCGCTTTTCACCGGCATAACACCGTCCAGTATGAGCAGCGGCTGGCCATTGAGCGGCAATTTATTGGTGATACGGTAGCTGGCATTTCGATAGGTGAGAAAGTCTGCCGAAGTACGCGAAAGTCCGCTCACTTCGCCATTCTCTCTCAGCAAAATCAGGCTCTCATTGGGAAAAGCTTTCTTGAGTCCTGAAAAAAAGGCATCTGCGGACTCAACCGCCTTTTTAGCACTTCCTGCAGCGGCTTTGGGACCGGCAAAAAATTCCGCCACCACCGGCGAACCCGGCTCCGCCGAAGCCGGCGAAAAGGCAGCGAATGCCGCAACCAGAGCCGGAAGAACTTTCAATCTCAAAACAACCACCTATCTATAAGCATCAATCCAAGAGACAAGCAAATCACCTTCCGCCTCGGCCAGCAAAGCCTGCGGTACATCCGTCACTATATCGCCCTTTTCCCGCCTGAGCCGCCACCTGATTGTTTTGGACGCCGCCACCCAATGCCCGTCCTCACCCGGACAATACTCGGTCACCACCCAGGGATTGCGACCGAGGCTTGTATGAATGCGAACATGACGACTCTGCAAAGAGAGATTCTCCAGACTGCCGAACCCTTTAAAACGGAGCGCCAGCGGCACTTTCGTCCGCCCCGTCGGCAAGACCCGGGTAGCACCTATACCTCGAACGCGCTTTATATAGATTGTGGTGCCCCCCTTGCCTGACTGGTGTTCAGAGAGCGAAACCTGATCATCCAGGGGGCTTTTACTTTTTACCGGCTCGATCTTGTAAGGAGAAGGGTCCGAAACCCCCTCCCCGGCATAGGTTACGGGCGCAAGCAAGACCATAAACGCCGGCAGAGAAAAAGGAAAAAGCCGACGAATTTGGAAAGCTGAAAAAAATGGAATCTTCATTTTGAGAATCGCCATAAGCAGGCACCCAGCGGAGCTAACGGGCATCTACCATGGTAACAGACGGGGCACGGAAACGCTTTTTAGAGGAGCTACTAGGCACTAATAAATAACTATGAGATACTAAACCTGAACCCTCAGCATTATTTGGGTTACCGGTATCAGTTAGTGTCAGGATGCCGGACATTGCTACGAGATCAGATGAACAATAAGCTATTCGTTGGAAACCTCTCTTTCAAAGTGACTGAAACCGAGCTGCAAGAAGTGTTCGCGCAGGCCGGAGAAGTCGTATCGGTGTCCATCCCCACCGACAAATACACCGGTAAGAAGCGTGGTTTTGGCTTCGTTGAAATGGCTTCCCAGGAAGCCGCCGAAGAAGCCATCAAAGCTCTGAATGGACGCGCCCTGGCCGGACGTGAAATGTCCGTCAACTTGGCTCGCCCGAAAGCTGCTAAGTAACCTCAGATCCGAGCGATTTAAGGTCCTGACTTAATCCCCGCAAAAGCATGAGTAAAGGCTCTTTCGTAAGAACCTTGCGGCTTTCTGCGGGGATTTTTTCGCAGGTAAAATAACTAATATCTGTAATCTGGCTTAGCTCAGCACCTTTTAGCAACCTCTGCCGCCTCAATTTTGTTAGAATTCAAGGCTTGTCAAGGCAAAAGGTAGAAGATGCCGCTCACAACGAGCAAGACCAGGGAAACCTCAACCAGCCCCGAGGTGCAGGAAAGCGCCCCCCGGCAGCCCTCTCTCATGGGCAAAATTGCCGCCAGCGCCGCCTTCAAAGCCGGCGTCCTGGTGATTCTGGCCAACCTCATCCTGGTCCTCACAAATCCTTTCGCAAAAGTAGATCCGGATAGTTTACCCACTCTCAAGTCGTGGGTATTCTGGACCACACAGGACTATTTAAACCAGAAGCCTAACCCCTCCGTGGTGCTACTGGGCTCGTCCCTGGTCATGAACTCAGTCTGGATGCAGGAAGCCGAACACCTGCAAAAAGATGTGGATATCGCCGTCAACCACCGCACCCAATATATGGAATCAGTGCTGAAAAGCCATTTGCCAGGCTTCACCGGCACCTGCTTCAACTTCGGTCTGCCCGGCGCCATGGTCTCCGATGGCTATATGATTGTGCGCACCCTCTTCGTCAAAGAAAAAACACCGAAAGTAGCAGTCATCTGCCTGGGCCCTCGCGACCTAATGGATACAAGCTTCAGTTGCGCCGGTGCCACCAGCCACTTCAAATATTTAGAACGCTATACGGACACCAAGGATCTGCTCGACCTGGCTTATACCAGTGCCTGGCCCAAGATCAATTACATGCTGCGCGAATACATTTACTTCGTGGGCAAAAAATGGCACGCCCAAATAACCACTTCCGAAGGCATGAAAGCAGCCATGGCACCGGTACTACCGGCCTTCACCCGCAATAGCCTCCTTGACCAGAAGACCGAATTTGACAAACAGTTCGCCTTCCTTCGCTCTGAAGTAGAAAAAGGGGTTTACATCGCCAAACCAAATGCCCAGACTGTCGGCTTCTACGATAACGGCAAAGACTGGCGCAAACGCTTCAAGAACACCAACGACGAAATGTTCCAGAACCAGCTCACCTGGCTAAAAATGAATCTGGCTCTGCTGAAAGAAAAAGGCGTTCAACCGGTTATCGTCAACCTGCCCATGTCGGAACTGGGATTGAAGGCGATTCGCCCGGGTATCTACGAGCGCCACGTGCAAACCTTGAGCGCGCTCTGTAAAGAACAGAACATTCCCTACATAGACACCATGAAGGAAGGTCGCTTCGAAGCCGCCGACTTCACCGATTACGGTCACATGGATGCCAGCGGCGGCAAAAAAATCGTGGATATCGCCGCCTCCAAAATGGTGGAGTTTCCACAGGTCAAGCAGGCCCTCCTGGGAGGCAAGCCCTGATGCTTTTCAATAGCGCCGCTTACATGCTCTTTCTTCCCGTGGTGGTTCTCCTTTACTGGCTGCTGCCCTTCCGCTACCGCACTCTCTTCCTGCTTGCGGCAAGCTACTTCTTCTACATGACCTGGAAACCAATTTACGGCATCCTTATAATCGGACTGACCGCCTTCAACTATTTCGCCGGTCTCAAATTAGCAGCCAGCCCCACCCGCAAAGGACTTTACCTGACCCTGGGCGTAGCCGCCAACCTGCTCATTCTCGCCTATTTCAAATATACTTATTTAGCCATCGACGCCGTCAACGGCATTGCCACCGCTGCCGGTGCGGCAAAATTCAGCTATCCGGTGGAACAAATCATTCTGCCTCTGGGCATCTCTTTCTTTGCCTTCGAATTCATCCATTACCTGGTAGATGTCTACAGAGGACACAAGCCCATTAAGGCGCCCCTGGAATTTGCTCTCTTCCCCAGTTTCTTCCCCACCCAGATAGCCGGACCAATCAAGCGCTACCAGGATTTCGTGCCGCAGCTTCACACCCCGCGCACCTTTTCCATTAAACAATTCGACCAGGGTGTGGAACTTATCCTCTGGGGGCTCTGTCGCAAAGTACTACTGGCCGACAACATCGCCGTGGTGGTGGATAAATGCCTGGCCCACCCGGAACTGTTGAGCAGCGCCGACACCTGGCTAATTTTCTACGCATTTGCCTTCCAGGTCTATTTCGACTTCTCCGCCTACACCGATATCGCCCGCGGTTCAGCAGCTCTCATGGGTTTCTCCGTACCGATAAACTTCGACCTGCCTTACCTGTCCGGCTCCATGAGAGAATTCTGGCGCAAGTGGCACCTCTCGCTCTCCACCTGGCTGCGCGACTATCTCTTTGTGCCCCTGGGCGGCTCCAAAGGCACCTTTGTCAAAACACTCTTCATCACCCTTGTGGTTATGACCCTCTGCGGTCTCTGGCATGGCGCCGGCTTCAATTACGTTATGTTCGGCTTCATGCACGGCGTACTGCTGGTGGGTAATCGCCTCTGGCGCGCCTTTGTCGAAAACAAAGCCAACCCCCTTTCACCCTTCCTGATGAAGTTGACGGCAGCGCCGCAGTTCTACCCCTTTGCTGTGTTTATCAACTTCCAATTCTATATAACTACACTTGTGTTCTTCCGCTTGAACGACTGGAAGAATATCGGCATCACCTACCAGCGCCTGCTCTTCATGAACCAGCCGGCCGGGCTGGGAGCCTTTGACTTGACCATTCCCACCATCGAAGGTCCGGCTAACTATGCCATTTTGCCCGTGCTGGTTGCCATTTTGATTCTGGCGCAAATTCTCACCAAACTATTGCGCGACGAAAAAGAAACACCCGGCGTATTGAACCTGCCCAACTGGCTCACCCCGCTGCGCCCCGCTTACCTTGCCGCTCTAGCGGTCTTGCTTCTCCTATTCGCGCCGGACGGCACACCAAGCTTCATTTACTTCCAGTTCTAACTTTCCCTGGCTGATACAACCATTTCACGGCGTCACACAGGGAGGCTGACAGTTTCTTTCGAAAGGCCGTAGAGGCTGTCAGGGAACAGATTAGAACGACCCAGAAATTGGGGCAGAACCTCCACAAATGATGAAAGATTGCAGGCAGTTCCAGGAAAGGCTCAACTCTCGACCGCTGTATCTCAACTGAGATACACTAGAGACGGTTAGCGAGGTTGGTATTCCATGGCAGTTACGAAAATGATTCACATAAGGGTAGACGAAGAAATGGGAGATAAAGCCGCCAAAACTTTGGAAGCGATGGGTCTCTCAATGTCTGAAGCTGTAAGGTTATTCCTACATCGCGTTGTAGCAGATCAGGCGCTACCCTTCGACATTAAGGTGCCAAACGAAAAGACTCGCGCGGCCATGGCCGAGGCCGACGAAATCGTTCGCGCCAAGAAAACGCAGTTTTCCTCATATGAACAACTGATTGAAAATATTGAAGAAAACAGCAAGCAATAAGAGAGCAGCCCTCCCCCGTGCTTCCGACTACTCCAGAGACTTTCTCAGAGACTAGGAGCGGCTTTCTCACTCTGGCCGATATGACCTGAACAAGCTGAAAGCCGTAATGGCACTCATAATTGCAAACGAAGGCCCATTGCCTCCGGAATGGAAAGACCATGAACTTGTTGGCAACTGGACTGGATTTAGAGAGTGTCACATAGGTGGAGATTTTCTGCTCATATATAAACTGGGAAAAGCCGGCAAATATGAGATGGTTGTATTTACGAGAACCGGCACTCACGCAGAACTATTCGCCTAAAACTGCAGCTGGCTCAATTGGCTCAACATTACTTCTCTAAAAAAAGAGCCCGGCATAGGCCGGGCTCTTTTCGTGTCTCCGTGGGAGGAAAACTAAATCTAGCCGCAGCAACCGGATTTCTTTTCTTCCGCTGCTTTGGTGGTCGAGCACTGCCCTTTGGCACTGTCGAGTTTCTCTTTCTCAGCTTTCGCTTCGCTGGAACAAGCGGTGGCAGTGGTACTGCAAGCGCCTTGTTCTTTCTTTTCTTCTACTGAATTTGACATGGTACGGTTCCTCATTTTCTATTATTTGGCGAGTTAATATACGGCTTTGTTTGCCGGGCAAAGCCTGAGCACCGCCCCTGGTGCGGGGCTAGTGGGAAATAAAACTGTGCGTTACTGCCTGATCTGAATGGAGATAAAACTACTTGAACTGCCTGATTTAGAAAAACCAGACCGGAATTAACTCCCGACCATTCCAGAATAGACCAGTCGTCTAGCTTCGTCAACCCCCCCAAAATTGGCAAAGCAACAGCCAGCCATTAAGCCAATAAGCTCACCATTTCGGAGCCCACTCCCAAACCGGTATGCCTTCAGAAGCCCCATCAAACGACGAGCCGGCTGCGAGTAAGGGCTAATTCATGGTCAAGAGTGTATGCTTTTCCATAATCCCTGTGCACCATATTATGGGTATCAATGCCTTCTATGCCAATTAAACTAGTTCTTTCTGCATGTGCCGCTTTCGGTCTCATCGCTTTTAGCCAGACTCAAGCTCTTGCGGAAGACGATCTGCTCAAACTAAATAGTAAGTTTCGCGAGATTTACGCCCAGGCTAAGAACACAGCCGCCCTCAAGAGCCAACCTACAATAATTTGCTACGCCGATCGGGTGGAATTGATAGATGGTGAAAGAAAAGAGTCGGTGAACAACATCACCGACCGCTACACCACCCTCAAGACCGTGGATCACATTGCCCTGGCTCTTTACTGCCTTTTGCACGATAAACAAGGCAAACTGGACGAAGGCAGCCTCAAGACCCTGGCGGAACTGAAAGAGCTTGTCACCAGGGCGCGCGCCGCCCTCACCGAGCACGACCTGCCGGTAAAGACAAGGGAAAGACAATACAGACTTATAGATAACTGCCTCATCTTCATTGATGAGACTATCAAGACCGGTAATTCCAATCATGATCGGGTGCAAAAATTGAGCCGGGATCTTTCCGCCGATATTCTGGAAAACGCCTACGAAGCAGTCAGTTCGCAGCTTGCCACCATAGATAAGACCATTGCAAAATGGAAAGATAGTCTGGGGGAAGAAAAATGGTCGAGATTGAAGGTGGTGATCGCCGTCGGCCACATGCCCAGGGAGCGCAATTCCAACTACCAGTATTTTTGTAGACTACTGGGCGTCAAGGAAGAAGGCGAGAAAATTATCGTCATGGAAGGCTTGAGCGATGAAGCCAGCGCCCTTGGCTTGCTAGGCACCCATGTGCTCGATGAAGGAGTGGCGGTAGCATTCTTCAAAGACAAGTGGCGCATGCACCGAGACCTGCTTTCAGACGGTGCCGCTCGCTATCTAAAGGTAAATCCGCCCCTCAGCACCAAGTAAAGCCGCCGCACTTTTGGAAGTTTTAGAAGTAATTCCATGAATTCCGACCACGACGAGAAAGAGGCAAACTGGCCAGGGCGCAGCACGGAAGAGGGCCAAAGGCTCTGGCAAGATGCCTTGCGCCGGGAAGACTGGAAACGCTTTGGGCCCTATCTATCGGAACGACAATGGGGCACTGTCAGGGAAGATTACTCAGCGGACGGCTCCAGTTGGGATTATTTCGACCACGATCAAGCAAGAAGTCGGGCTTACCGCTGGGGTGAAGACGGACTTCTAGGGCTGACAGACCGGCAATGCAGGCTCTGCTTCAGCATCGCCCTCTGGAACGGCAACGACCCCTACTTGAAAGAAAGACTGTTCGGTCTCACCAACCATCAGGGCAATCACGGCGAAGACGTAAAAGAGTACTACTTTTACCTTGATTCAACTCCCACCCACTCTTATATGAAGGCGCTCTACAAATACCCCCAGAGCCGCTACCCCTATGAAGAACTGGTGGACGTCAATCGCCGGCTATCTCGCCTGGAGCCGGAATTCGAACTTATAGACACCGGCGTTATGCTGGACGATAACTACTTCGATGTACAAGTTGAATATGCCAAGAAAACTCCCAACGATATATTTATAAAGATCACTTGCACCAATCGCGGTGCCCAACCAAGAACTCTCCACCTTTTGCCGCAGCTCTGGTATCGCAATACCTGGGCCTGGGCCAGAGACGACGACGGCTATTTTGCCGAGCCCTCCATATCCCTTGTCGGCGACAAACTGAAAGCCAGCCACGAAAGCCTCGGCGATTTCTATTTCAGTGCAGAGCAACCGGCCGAAGTTCTTTTCACTGACAATGAAACCAATATGGAGAGGCTCTTCGGCGTAAAGAGCCGCAGCAAATACGTCAAAGACGCCTTTCACCGCTATATCGTGAAGGGTGAAAAACAAGCCGTCAATCCAGCCAGGAAAGGCACCAAGGCCGCTCTGCACTATGTACTCTTATTGAATCCTTACGAGAGCAAAGAATTCTTCTTCCGGCTGAGCGACAAACCTGAAGCCCCTGGCAGCGAGGCAAAGGCAGTATTCCAAGAGAGGCTCAGGGACGCCGACGATTATTACAATGCCGTCATTCCGAAAAGCCTCAGCCCGGAAATCAAAGGCATCGACAGACAAGCCTATGCCTCACTTCTTTTCAGCAAGCAATTCTATTATTACGTGGTGAAAGAATGGCTGGAAGGCGACAGCAACAGCCCACCACCAGAGCGCAAGAACCCTATCAACACAAACTGGAAGAATATCTTCAACCGCGACATCATTTCCATGCCTGACAAATGGGAATACCCATGGTATGCCATCTGGGACACGGCCTTTCACATGGTCGTCATGGCCAAGGTCGATCCCTACTTTGCTAAAGAGCAGATGGTGCTCTTCCTGCGTGAATGGTATATGCGCCACGACGGGCAGCTTCCCGCCTACGAATTCAACTTTTCCGACGTCAACCCGCCGGTGCATGCCTGGGCCGCCTATCGTATCTACAAAATGACCGCACCAAAGGAAGAGCGCGATCGCGTTTTTCTGGCCCGCATATTTCAAAAGCTATTGATCAACTTTACCTGGTGGGTCAACCGCAAAGATATAGACGGCAACGACCTGTTCGGCGGCGGCTTCCTCGGGCTCGACAATATCGGGCTCTTCGACCGCTCCAAAGAAGCCGACGCCCCCATGGGCGGCATCTTAGAACAAGCGGACGGCACGGCCTGGATGAGTTTCTACTGCACCTCTATGCTGGGCATCGCCCTGGAACTCGCCGGCGACAGACCGGCTTACGAGGACGTCGCCTCAAAGTTTTTCGAGCACTTCGTGCAAATCGCCGATGCCGTACACGGTGCCTGCGGTGAAGGTCTATGGTGCGAAGACGACGGCTTCTATTACGATCAGCTAGTAATTGAAGACCAGGCTATTCCGCTGCGCATTCGCTCCATCGTCGGTCTGATTCCGCTTCTGGCGGTGGAAGTAATCAAAGAAGAGCGCATCAAAAGCCTGCCCGGCTTCTATAAACGCATGCGGTGGTTCATCAAGCATCGCCAATATCTGGAAGAAGATTTAGCCAAAACAAGAGACTCAGACATTGGCCCCCTGCGTCTTTTAGCCCTGGTTTCAAAAGACAAACTGACTCGCATCCTCAAATATATGCTGGATGAAAATGAGTTCCTCTCCCCCTACGGCATACGCTCACTCTCCAGAATTCATGAGGAGCATCCCTATAGTTTCTGCGCGGAAGGGCACACTTACACAGTCTCTTATGTACCGGCGGAAAGCGAAACCGGCGCCTTCGGCGGCAACTCCAACTGGCGAGGTCCCATCTGGCTCCCCCTCAACTTTCTATTGATTGAAGCGCTGGAGCGTTACCATAAATTTTACGGCGACGAATTTACCGTAGAATGCCCGGTGGGCTCGGGACAATTCATGAACCTGCAGCAAGTGGCGCTTGAAATTGGGCACCGGATTGCATCCCTTTTCCTCAAGACGAAAACCGGCTTTGCCCCCTGGCAGGAAGGTCAGGAAGCTCTTTTCGCTTCCGAACATTGCCAGGACCTGCATCTTTTCTATGAGCACTTCCATGCCGACAGCGGACGCGGCCTCGGCGCCAGCCACCAGACCGGCTGGACGGCACTGATAACCAGACTCTTCGACGATTTCGTGCGCCGGGAAAACTACTCGCAAAGTAGCACGGGAGGAAAAGGAAAGTGAGCGCCGCCGCACTCTACCGTTACCTGCCGGCACTCGCCATATTGCTTCTTGTCGCCGGCAACGGCAGTTCAGCGCAGGCGGCGCCTGATAACGCCCACACGGTCATCCACAGCAACAACACCGCCAAACAGCCGCAAAAAACCAACAACAAGCCGCTGCGCATTCTCTTTCTGGGAAATAGCCTCACGGCCATGAGCTTCATGCCCTGGATGGTACACGAATTTGTAAAAACTTCAGGCCGCCCCTGCGATATCGAAATGTTGGCCTTTCCCGGTGAAACCCTGGAAGGTCACTATCATACGGTCAAAACCAAAATGGCAGTCACAAGCGGCAAATGGGACTGCATAGTCTTGCAGGAAGCCTCGGAGATTCGCCTGGAGCCTAAACGAGCCGCCCAGTATGCCCACCTTCTCACTGAAGCCATCAAAGGCAAAGACCTGAGCCGGAAGGCAGAAACACCAACAAAGATTCTCTTCTTCGAAGCTTTCGCCGACAAAGGGCAAACCAAACACCAGGAAGAAATCCGCCTCACCACAGAAGCCATCTGCCGCCAGACGGGCGCTACCCTGGTACCGGTGGGCGAACTTTTCGCTGCCAACCTGAAGGAAAAACCAGCCCTCAACCCTTACATGAGCGACAACCATCACCCTCCGCTTCCGGCAGCTACCTGGCTGCCTGCGCCATCTATAGAGCAATCATGGGAGCTAAGTACAAAGCGCTCAAATCCTCGCTACCAAGCAAAATAGCCTACGTTTGCCAAGCCAACGACCCCTACATTCCGGCCACAGAAAGCGGCCAGGCGCCGCCCCCTGGCACAAGCTTCACCCTCGTAGAACTCAAGAAAGCCGACGCCGCCTATCTACAGAACCTGGCGGAGACCCAGCCTAAGAGCCAATTTTAAGTTTTTGAAATTAAGTTCTGGAAACAAAATACTGTAGTTCGTACGGTATTCAAGAAGACCACTGTTATACTGCTGTAGCTACCAAACAGCTAATGAGGATTGCCATGAACGAGACAGCGCAAGTGAAAATCAACGGGACAGTTAAAGAACTCTCCGGCGCTAAGCTCAAGGTCGGCATAGTGGGAGCCACCGGCATGGTGGGGCAACAGCTAATCCGTATGCTCAAAGACCACCCCTGGTTTGAAGTAGCCGTATTGGCCGCCTCCAAAAGCTCGGCTGGTATGTCCTACAGCGCCTCCGTCGAAGGTCGCTGGTTCATGGAATTTCCCATACCGCCAGCCATCGGCAAAATCAAAGTAGTAGACGCCGCCGATCTCGATGCCGCCACCGAAGGCGTCGACATCGTCTTCTGCGCCGTCAGCATGGACAAAGCAGAAGTATTGAAACTGGAAGATGCCCTGGCTAAGAAAGGCGTCTTCGTCACCTCCTGTAATTCCGCCAATCGCCTCGATGCTCTGGTACCGATGATGATACCAGCCACCAATGGCGATCACCTGCAAGTGCTGGAAGCCCAGAGAAAGGCTCGCGGTTACGATACCGGCGCCATCATCGTCAAAAGCAACTGCTCCATTCAAAGCTATGTGCTGGCTCTCACAGCCCTCAAGGATTTTGAACCGGCGAAAGTATTCGTACACGCTGAACAAGCCATCTCCGGAGCCGGCAAAACCTTCTCTACCTGGCCCGAAATGGTAGAAAACGTCATTCCCTACATCGGCGGGGAAGAGAAAAAGTCTGAAATAGAGCCCCTGAAAGTCTGGGGCACACTCACCGATAAAGGCATCGAGTCAGTCGCCATACCCTCCATCAAAGCCAAGTGCGTGCGCGTAGCCGTAGCAGACGGTCACACCGCCTATGTCAATGTGCAATTCAAAAAGCCGGTCACAAAAGAAGCCATTCTCGCTAAATGGGAAGCCTTCACCGAAACCGTGCCCACCAGAGGACTGCCCTCGGCACCGCAGAAGCAGCTCTACTTCCAGAGCGAACCCGATAGACCGCAGCCCAAGCTAGACGTCATGCGCGACGGCGGCATGGCCGTCACCATCGGTCAGTTGGAAGTAGACGAAGATAACTGGGTGCGCTTCACGGCCCTTGCCCACAATGCCATTCTTGGCGCCGCCGGCGGTGCGGTTCTGGCGACCGAACTGGCCGTTGAGAAAGGCTTCGTCTTCCGCCGTGCCCAGACTAAAGTAGCGGCAAAGGCATAACGGCCCCACTTACACACAAACCGCTTAAACCGTGACCGCTTAAACAACAACCGAAGCCGACTAGACCGGCAAATCCCATTGAATGGCTTCTCTGGGAAACTTACAGTCGGAAGTTAATCGCAGAAAGCGGTTACGGACGCGTTCAGGGTGGTATTTATTTTAGGATGATACCCGGCATCGTTCTAATGCGAACGCTTGAGAGGTCCACCCGTGACTAACTTGAATCAAGGGAACACTAATTTTAGAGCCACCTCAGAATTGTCCGCCATCTCGGCGACCGCTCAGATAGAGAACAAGGGACCCAGCCCTTCAGAGGCTTCAATGTCGGCAGCCGACAAGCTGTTTCTCAAACGCATGGCCGATGCCGAGCAGCTTTCTAAAACCAATCCGGCTCTCTACCAGGCAAAGGTCATGGCCTGGGCAGTGCTTGGCTATTCTTTCATGATAGTGATGCCCATCATTCTGGTTTCGTTGGCACTGGCGCTAATTCTTCTGGCGGCAAAAATGCACGTAGGTTGGTACGCCGCCAAACCCATTTTGCTCGCACTATTCGCCCTACTTGCCGGCGTCGGCTGTTACCTGAAGGCTCTCTTCGTAACGTTTCCGAAGACCGAAGGGCTCGAACTGACAGATAAGGAATATCCAGACCTCTGGCGTCACGTGAGAGATGTATCCAACAAGGTCGGCATAAAAGTCGACCGCATCTTTCTCAACTACGAAGTGAATGCTGCCGTCATTCAGCGACCACGCCTTGGTTTGTTCGGCTTCTACGAGAATCACCTCTTGCTTGGCGTGCCCTTGATGATGATGCTCAGCCCTGATGAATTCCGGTCGGTAATTTCGCACGAATTCGGGCACCTGGCCGGCGAGCACAGCCGCAAGAGCGAATGGATTTATAAAATGAGCAGGCGCTGGGCCCTGATTCTTGAGGCACTACAAAAAGCCGAATCGCCGCTGCTCTTGCTCAACTGGAAGTTCTATGCCTGGTTCTGCCCCTATTTTGAGGCGCTCACCAGCATCATTGCCAGACAGCACGAGCGTGAAGCCGATAAGCTAGCAATAGAGATCTCCGGGGCGGAAAACCATGCTCGCTCTTTCCTCCAACTGATTTTAAGAAGCGACCGCTGTTCCAGCTATGAGATACAAAATCTTCTCCGGGAGTATCCCTATGAGGGTCCTGCTCCAGATGACTTTTACAAGCGCTTGCAGGCTCGGCTGACCGCTCCGCTCACCGACAAACTCTCAGCTATTGACACACTGGAAGCCGATCTTCTAACAAAACCATCACCCTATGACAGCCACCCGGCACATGCCGAGCGCATTGCCTGCTGCGACAAAGTCAATACGCTGCAAAACCTGCTGCCAAGATTGAAAGCAGAGAAACTAATTGATCGCTTTGCCATCATGGAACCGGTGGAGGTCTCCGCCCTCGAACACTTCTTCGGTGAGCAGTATCAAAAGCTCATGGACTACTGCTGTCAGGACTGGGTCAAGCTAAACGGAGAATACTGGAAAGAGCGAGCGCAGAGCCTGAAAGCTATGGAAACTCGCAATTTAGAGCTAGAACAAAAGCGTAGCGCGGGAGAAACCCTGACCGTACAGGAAGAACTCGAACTCGTCTCTAATATTCACACAATGCGCGGAGAGCTTGAGGCTATGCCGCTCTACGCCAATCTCTATGAGCGCCACCCCGATGAGCCCAATGTAGCATTTCAGCTTGCAGCCCACAGCTACTTCGACATGCGCGATAAGAAGCGAGGTGTTGAGCTATTTGAGAAGGTAGCAAAGCACGGCAAGTCATATCGCCGCGAAGCCTGTTCCGTTTTGCTTTCGCACTATGACAAAGAGCACGACCATGAGCGCTTTCAAGAATACGAGAAACTCTACATCAAATATGCCGAAGAAGATGAGCAGTATCATTTCGAACGCAGCCAGGTAAGTAGTGCTGATAGATTCAAACCACACACGGCTACAGCTGAGGAGGTAGAGAAGGTAAGATCCCTTGTTTCGGTTGAACCTTCGATCAAGGCTGCCTATCTTGTTGAGAAGCAACTGAACGTAGACCCGGAAGATCGCATGTTCGTTCTGGTGGTGCGCATGAAGATAGATCCGGAAAGTTTTGGCGGCGAAACAAACGCTGCAACAACTCAGGCAGCGCTGGGTAGGCTCTGTTCCAGCGTCTCCTTCCCCGGCTCAGGCTATGTCTATATCATCCTTTCCAGCAGCGATGCCGTATTGAAAGCCGTCAAGTCATTCGACAATGCGCTCATATATCCGTGAGCCTGGGAGCTTAGAGCAATTTCCATCAGCAGCATGGGTAAGCCGGAAAATCTGACAAACTATCATCTTACCTTAAATGCTGGAAGAAGAACTTGGATAAGTAAATTGTATGGTCCGCCGCCGCTGGGAACACATGAGAAAGAGGACCGGGCTGAAGAGGTTTGAGCACAATCTATTAACTAAGGCGGAAAGAAAGCTACCAATGGCGCAATGAAGAAGATCGCCAGCTACGCAGGCAAGCAGGAAGAAAGACTAGTGGAAGCCTGGCTGCGCAGCAAATACGGAAGGAATTGATTAATGATTGAGTGGGTGTCTATGGAAGAGTGGGACACAATTTGGACTGCGTTCCATAAACGTACAAATTTGTACATGGAAGATCAACTTCAAGTAATCATCTCATTGGAAATGCTCATTTCGCTCTTGAAGGCAGAACCAACTTTCGACCCACCCGGCATGGGAGATCCACCTGGTCCCTTAGCGGTCTGGTTCGGAATTTGCAATCAGGTGCCCATACTTCTTCGCTGGCAGGTAGACCGTGACCGAGCGGTGTTCAGCTTACCAGTGGAAAAGGAAAGGGAAAGGGAAAACTTTCAGTGGGAGAACCTGCATCTCTTGGAAGAACTGCCAAAGGAAATATTCGAGAAAATAAGCGGATTAATTTATTACCGCACCAAGGCAAAGACCTTTGCACTCATTGACGGACGAGAGTCACAATCTGATGCGCTTTACTATGCTAGTACATTGGAGGATGCGGAAAGCCTCTCTCGACAACTTAAGACCCTGGGATGCAAGTCTGTTCTCTGGGTAAAGCAGCTGACCTAGATCGAATTGTGCACCAGACCGCCTTCTACAAAAGCATTCTGGATTCGCTTGCCCGGCCGCTGGCTACAATGCAAAGACCTAGCCAGACAAGTAGAAGCATGGCGAAGCAGCACTTGCTGCACCAGGTCATGGATAAACTGCAAGGACAGCACGGAGCACTCATGTATAATCCCTAACGGTTTGTGCAAAAGCGAAAATGTTCCAACTAAGGACAAGCGCGGCGAAAATCCACGTGCAGAGTACCAGCAACGGAGAGAAAGAGACCAATGAAACAATCAACTAACCAAGACGGTCCTTGTGACGATCACGTTATCGAAGCAGGGCTGAAGTGCTATGATGTTGCAACTTTTGAAGCATCATTTCCAGTCTTCAAGTATTCCCCTGAAGATCCCAATAGAAACAACAACCTGATTGAAATAGTCCTCACTCTGAAGGAGCCTATCCAGGTAGATTGCGATGACACGAAAAATATACAGATCAGCTTCCGTGCAACTCGCGATACTTTCAAAGACTGCGCCGACAACCCGTCGGTGCAAGAAACTTTCTGTAAAAGCGGTCAAAAAGGGGGAGACCTCGGTTAATCTTTCAATTGCAAGAAAGAAGGACAACCGATGGTCTTACAAGATGATAGCACAAAATACATCCAAGGGAATATCCTGGAAATACTGTCAGAGGGCGGTCTGGAGCGCATAGGAGATGCCATTCAGATTTTGCTAAATGCGCCATGTTAGCTGAGCGAGAGAAGCATTTAGGTGCCAGGCCTACGAACGAACAGAGGCAAGAACCACACATGCCAACGGGTTTAAGCCAAAGACGATTAAGACAAGAGTAGGTGAGATACCGCTAGCGGTCCCGCAGACAAGGGACGGGAAATTCTATCCTAACTGCCTAGAGAAGGGTCAGCGCTCCGAGAAAGCACTTACATTGGCTATAGCGGAGATGTATCTACAGGGCGTATCAACGCGCAAAGTGATGTCGATAACCCAGGAGCTGTGCGGCTTTGAAGTCAGTTCGGCTTCTGTCAGCAAGGCGACATCCCAGCTTGATGAGCTATTCTCCTCGTGGAGAGAGCGGCCCTCGATCGCTTCCGCTATGTATACCTAGATGCACGCTACGAGAACGTGAGAGAGGGAGGTGTTGTCATAGATCAGGCAGTTCTTGTTGCAGTCGGGGTATCCGAGAGCGGGAAGCGCGAGGTCTTGGGAGTGTCGGTTGAGCTCTCTGAAGCGGAGATTCATTGGAGAAAGTTCTTGCATTCTCTCCAGCACAGAGGCTTACACGGAGTCCAAATGTTCATCAGTGATGATCATGCGGGACTAAAAGCGGCTCGCAAAGCAGTATTTCCGGCTGTTCCATGGCAGAGATGCCAGTACCATCTCCAGCAGAATGCGCAAAAGCACGTGCCAAAGCAGGAAATGAAGCTTCAGGTCGCAGCGGACATACGTAACATATTCAATGCGCCGGATGGGAAGGAAGCGGAAAGGCTTTTGAGCAAGACCGTAGCAAGCTATGAGAAGACAGCCCCACGCCTATCAAATTGGATGGCGGAAAATATACCGGAAGGTCTTACGGTCTTCAAATTGCCAGCCAAACATCGAATTCGGACTCGAACTACTAATGGTGTCGAGCGCCTGAACAAGGAGATTAAGCGGCGCACACGGGTTGTATCGATCTTCCCAAACTCGGCCTCATGCCTGCGACTAGTAACTGCGGTTGTGATGGAGATCTCCGAGGACTGGCAGACTGACAAATGCTACCTAAGTTTCGCTAACACGCCGTCCCAACCGGTAGAATAGAGCGACACATCTATTTGGCAGTGGCAGCTCATGCGTAATAGAGCGCCCTGAGCGAACGAGATAGCTCACCTCCCCAAAAGGTGGGCTGTCTCGTTCGCAATCACATACAAACGTCGGGGACAATGCCGTGGCGCCAGGACCTGGCGCGGCTGTTTCATCCAATCTATCAAGTACAGGATCAGCGGATGAGACTACTGGCAGTACCGCAGAGTCCTGCTTTGTACTCGAAAATCTTCACCTGTTAATTGTCTTTTTTGTGGTATATTCAAAATCAGGTCTTCGAGCTATATGACACCAGAAAGATTAAACCGCTCCGGGACTGAATTTACAGAACAAAAAATGCTCCGCCGACAACCCGGCTAAACAAGCATCCTATTGGCAGTACGGAAGCTTCCACTTTGTTGAATACATCTATGATAGCGACCTGCCTACAGTGCTTGAGACGCTAATGACAGCAAAGCAAGATAACTGTCCGGTAAGCATAGAATTCGATCCCAAGAATATCAAAACCACCTGGTATAAAGTTCATCGAGTTACTTCTTCTGAGCGAAAATAGCTTTTGTCCCTCCAGATGTGAGCAAATGATCTTCAGCATGAACCAATAACATATTCATCAATTTCACCAGAACTGGAACAATGAATTTCCGAGTATGGTCGTTGCTGTTCGGATTCATAGGCTGGTAGTAAAACCCAAGCATCCTCGTAGGTGTCAGAAACTCCAGAGACTGTCAGCGTCAATCCATTTGAGAACGTCATTATAAGATCTCCATTTGGCTCCACCTTCGAAGAACGAAGTTCAGCACCGATTGCAAGCGCAATCAATGCTGAGGAACTAGCCCTTGCAACAACTTCCGGCGGCAGACCGAGTTCCAAAATAGCTTCAGGAGATCTAAAGTCTCGGATTGTGGCAGAAGAGTATATCCTAAGCTCAGAAGCTAAAACACCGGGCTTAGCAGATTCAACGGGGGAAAGGATCATGTTGCAGACGGTTGAGAAAATCGAAGCCTGATCAAGAGTTCGGCCTTCGAGCATTGAGCTTACTTTCTCAGACAGACTGGACATTGGCATGATTAACTCCTGTACTTAGCCTTGAGACCGCTAGATTCTAGTATGCCAGAGGCAGGCTAGATGACGTGTTATCAAACACCCTTAGATTCCACCAAGAATTACCGGCACCTTGGAAAAACCGTATTACACCTGTTCGACAAATCAACTAGATACAACTCCTTCCAGAAGGCGATCCATGTCGGACAAGTAGTCTAGCGGAGATTGGTTGAGAGTCAAAACCTTGAACCTGGCCCCTTCTAAGTTAAAGTCTTGTTCAGTGATTTCGCGTTCCAGAATCTGTCGAGTCGAAAACAAATTAAATGTACCCTGCATTCCAGCTATAGAGCACCTTTCGAATTCTGTTTTCCTGTAAAGCCAAGGAGTCAAGAGTAGGATTCGTAGAGAATCAGGCGGAAACTGAAGATGCAAGGAAGTCACGATCTCGTTAACAAGCTGAATATTTGATTGGTAGAAAGAAATTTCGGTAGCGACCCGCATGTAAAACATAGTGTTCCGACCGTCAATTTCCTGGTGCTTATTGACGGAGAAGAAGAAGTCCGGGCTGCTCCTTCGCTTTAAGCAATCTCTCTCAAATGGAAGCCAAATATGAAGGGAGGAAAATGGTTCCACCTTGGCAATCCCTCGGGCCTCCTGGTCAGCGTCAATAAATCTATCGATGTTTGTTTTCTTCCAGGCGAGTTCCGGTAGAGGCTTGACGAGCGGTATTGACATATTAATAACGTCGATGTGGGCTTTCTTACCAGAGGCACATACTAGCGGATCAAAAAGTTCGAACAATGAGGTCCATGTTTTGCTGTCAGCAAGAGAACATTTGTCTCTCGCATATACAAGCCAGAAAAGGAATTGGCGATTTTTCATTACTTGAGAATGCCCCCCCTTATTGAGCCACTCAGAGAGAGACATAGATTCCGGACCTAATGAGTAACTCGTGGCGTTGAAATTTTGTAGACAGGACAATTCTTCTCAAGGACCCAAGCAGGAGCGCCTATTCCTATTCCTCTAACTCTATAAGAAAATGAATTTCCGTCTTCATCGAATTGAACATCAATGTGAAACAAGTTTCTTTCTTGCCCGTCGGAAAAAACATCAAATGTTGATATCTTTACACCATCTTCCTCTGACTCGACGGGAGAACCAAAGAGCGTTGTAGCGACGGTCTTACTTAATGGAAACCAACCCTTATCAGGTTCATAAACTTTCAAGCCGTGAGCAATATGCTGTTCCTTACCATTCCAATAGAGACTGTGGAATATCGCTGAACCATCATTACTCCGGTCAACAGAGAACATCGCAACTAACTTTGTTTTTAAGGCCGATGCCGAAAGCGGGAACGAGCTTATCTCCGTTAACTGAGTTTTAGAGTCTTCATCAGGGACGAATCCAGGTGAGCCTTCAGGAGGAGATGGGGTAGTTGAAGAGGGCTTATTAGGAGAATTCGCATTTGCGAGAGAAGCGGCACCGGTACTTGCGATCAAGAGTGTGGCACAGAGAATTCGGGCTAGCTGATTCATGACAGTTCATCCAAAATCGGTACTTGACCTTAAGCATATCAAACAGTCGTGGGTTCCCAACCAAAAGCGCAGAGGAGATAAACTGAGCACGGTTTTCACTCAGCCGATTGTTTAGAAATTGCACTGTAAACACCTGATTGACCATTCATTCGCCTGGATTAACGGCGCACCGGGAATTGGCAAGCCCCCTGGTTGAACGAGTCCTCTGAACCAACAGAAGAAAAGCATGGGTGTCGTAATGCTTCGCAAGAATCCGAAGCTGAGAACAACGAAGGATTGACCGGTGTTCTTTCTGCCTTATAGGGACGAATTGAGTTACCGGCTGTAATCTTTAGTCCGCTATACCACTGGTGTTACGCTCTAACGCGAAAGGCATCGGGCTGCCTCTCTGAGCCAAAACAAAGCAATATTCGCGACAAAGCTCCCAAACTTGCCTGTTGCAAAGCCTGGTTGCAATCGCCTAAACTGGAAGGTGCTTTACTGAGTGGCGGACGACTTGCTTCTTCTCCTGAAGCAAACATCAGTTCGAGGCAATAATCAGTTTGTTCGGCATCAATTACTTCAGGTCGCTAGGTCTAGACCGGCAGGTTCTCATACTTGCTCTCGGGCGCTTTGTCTCGGGCATGGGCAGCGGTCTCACCATGTTCTATGCTCCCATATATTTCGTCAATACGGTCGGTATACCGGCAGCCAGTGTGGGCGTCGGGCTAGGAATGGGCGGTATGTCCGGCATAGTGGGGCGCATTGCCGGGGGCAGCCTGGCTGACCATGCCGGATGCGGTCGCAAAGGCGCCGTCATGCTTGCCTGTCTTACACTAAGCTTGGGTGCTTTTTGCTTTGCCGCCTCAAATAACTTTATTGTTTTTCTTGTCGGCAATATACTTAGCGGTCTGGGCATCGGTCTTTACTGGCCGGCAGCCGAATCTATGGTTTCGGATCTTACCGGCGAAGCCAAGCTGAATGAAGCTTTCGGCTTGTCTCGTATGGCAGACTATTCAGGGCTCGGCATCGGCGTTGTCGCCGGTGGACTCGTGATTGGCACCCACGCCGCCTATCGACTGCTCTTTTTATTTGATGCTCTCTCCTATTTGGCTTTGCTGGCTTTTGTTATCTTTGGCACCCGTGAGACTCTGGTGTTAACTGCGTCACACCAGAGACCTAGCCTGCTCTCAAATTGGCTCACCGCCCTGAAAGACAAGAAGCTGGCTCTCTATGCTCTGCTCAATTTGATCTTCACAAATAATGTCTTACAGATGAGTTCGACCCTGCCCATATACATATCGCGCCTGCCTGGTATGGCGGTCGCCGGCAGCGTGGCGGTGGTGTTTTCTTACTATATTATTCTGGTATCGCTTTTAATACTGCCCATTTCCAGGAAAGCGGCGCGCGCAGCCAAAACAAAAGCCTTAATGCTAGCCTGCTTAGCCTGGCTTAGCGGGCAATTGCTCACGGCCCTTCTGCCTGGTCTCTGCTCATTATTAGGACTTGGCTCCGAACAGATAGTGACTCTTCTCTTTACCATTGGGACGGTATCTATCCTGGCCTTCGCTAATGCCCTCTATAGTCCAGCCGCTTCCTCGCTGGTGGTAGAGCTAGCGCCAGCCAACGCCCGTGCCACCTATCTATCGGTAAACTCACTCTGCTGGGGGCTTGCCGGTACAGTAGGACCGGCAGTAGGTTTGACTATCATAGACAAGGGGGCAAGACCGGCTCTGCTCTATTGGTTTGCCCTTGCTCTTTTGAATGCAATCTCTATCGCCGGTCTCTGGGCACTAAAGAAACTTCAGGACAAAAGCATATAGCGATTTGCAACAACGCCCAAGAGCATAAACCAGCAGCCAGAACCGGCACTAGTCCGGTCCTCCACATTAGCGAGCCTGGCATGAATGGAATGAGTCAACCATGAAGTCCACATCCCGTTCTATTTGCTCCTTCTGTTCTTTGTTGTAAGCACTGACAATCACATAAAGCTCTCCATCCTTCAAGAACGCCCACTGCCTCCAGAGCAGCCCGGGTTTCGGAGCAGGCGAAGAAAAGTACAAGGCTGTCGCACCATCAACAGTGACTTCCTTCATTTCATTGACTGTAGAGTGCGGAGCAATGTGACTGGAGAAAAGCTTTGCACCATACTCGCGAATCAGCTTCTCTTTATCTGGGGTCAAACCGGAATATCTTCCCAGCAGGTAAATGTCCATGCCGACTGGCGCAATCGACGGAATGTAGGCAACATACCCCCGCCTGTTCTGTTCAGTCCAGCCCTGCGCCTTCGCTATTTTATAGGGCAGCCCCATAGGAGGAGGATGGAAAACCCAGTAGTCCGACTTAGGCTCATAAGAGAATGAAGATCCGGTCTGACGTGCAATCATGTCGAATAGTTCTGCGTGAGTCGGCATGTATAATTCTTTTTTGGGATACCACGACTGAAGAGACGTTTCGCTGACGTCCTGGTCGTGCGTGCCAATGCAAGCATCTTGCGTGGCGAAAAATAAACTCGCATAAGACCTAAATGTGCCTATCATGACGCCCGGCATACGAGCTTCCAGAAACTTCTGCTGTTCGGCAGGAGAAAGTGTTCTCCGCTTCTGTAGCGACGGCGCCGCGGACGTATGTCCACCGACTGCCTTCTTGGGACTTGCAATAACCGGATCTGCATAGAAAGAAGCCGTTAGTAGGTTCAAAAGGACCACTACCAGGAATTTTTCTAAGACCTTTTCCAATGAAGAGGTTCTCATGGCTCGTAGTCCTCAGGAGGTAATTGCAAGGGCTACCCCAAGCTTACCATTTTGAAAGCCTGAGGGCGGAGCACTTGCCACTGTGCACCATCAATAGGCGTCCCGGCTCTGAATCTTCAGGCTAGCGTTCCCCAAGCTCTCCAAGAATCCAGACCGATACCCTTCGGATATAATCGCTTTTAGAATACCTTTTTTGGTATTGAACTTCGCTGAGCCGGGTTAACGCCATGACGAACCTGAAAAAACAAGTTCACGACTGGCTCATGGAGCGCCATCCCAAACTGGTCATGGCGTTAATGCTTCGGCCACGAATTCAAATCATTCGCCGGGACAATCTGGAAGAGCAGATAGGTTCGCTACGCAAGGTTCGTGGTGATAAAATCGAAAGCCAAGATTTCCTGACCAGAAGTCTGATTCGGGCTGAAGACGCCAGTTCAGAGCCAATTCTCGACTTCTGCAAAAACCTTTATCAAAGACTGAGGCTCCTTTCGCCGGTACGCTTTAAGTCAGACCAGGGGCAGGTCTCCAGGCATTATCTGGATCTAGAAGAAAAGCTTCTAGCCGGTAAGATCTTGCTGAATGACCTTGGAGATAGAATTTCAGCGCTTAAAATGGCGAACCCAAAACCCTACAGGCCACGAGGCAAGAAAGGCAAACGGAAAGGGAAACGGAAGAGGGTTCGTCCGCCAAGCAAGATAGAAGCGGCTAAAGCCGCGGCAATCAATGCCGAGCTCGAACGCTTGGTAAAATTCAGAGACTTTGTGGAACTCGCCACAGAAGAAATCCAGGACAAGTTTCTGGCTGTCCAGTCCAGACATATTCGAAAAATCAGAGAGACCGATTTGAAGCGAGCTCTGGATCTGATGGAACAATCTCAATCTCATGCTTTCGAGCTCAATAAGAAAATCAACATACGAATATGTGAACTCACGGCTCAAGCCGACATACCATTAGTGCTGCAAGTACCGATAGAAGAACTCATACCCACAATTCGGCGCGTTGAAGTGGCAGTGAGGAAGCGAGAGCTGGAGGCTTATGAAGGGCATGAGTACGCAAGAAATGCAAAACCTGGAAAGATGGGAAAGGTGCTGACCCTGCTCGGCCGGCTACAAAGTACTGTCGGAGAAACTGAAAAGCAAGCCAAGGAAGCAAGCCTCAGAATTGAAAAGCTCTTGCTCTCCGCAAAAGAGTTTCTAGTAGCGGAGATTAACAACTACAACTCGGAAGAGCTGGCGGCCCTTATCTTGCAAACTGACAAACTGCTTGCCTCATTGAAAACGGCAACAGATGGGGACTCCGTCTCCGGCAAACGAAGAGAAGATCTGGAGAAAATGAGAACCCTCTTCGACGAGCGGCTACAAAGGCTAACCCTAAACGCCGGCGAGGACACCATAGTGACTGCGACGGAAGAAGTCAGAAAAGCACAAATGCAAATTCTTGATGCAATTGAATTCAAAAGCCGCAATCTATCACAACTGGCGCCAACAGAAGATCCGGAGGAGCTGGCCGTCATGATTCAAGAAATATGGAAAGCGCGCAAACTCATCGATACTTCCAGTGTACAAGGCCGACGCCTGCGCAAAGAAGTCGACAGAGTAGTGGAAGCCTGGCTGCGTATCTATGACTTTCTCGTAGAGGAGCAAGCCGCCAGCAAAGCAGAAGGCACCGCCGAGTGACGGCATCTAACGATGAAGGCTGCTCCCGATGAAGCCTACAACAAAGGAAGGCTTCTGCCGATTAAGCCTACAACCAATGACAGCTGCTCCCAATGGAACCGAGCACGCCGCTCTACCTAAAGGCTCTCCCCGACCTTTCGCACCGGCTCATACTGCCTGGCAAGCTTACTTCTATGGGCCTCGGCCAGTTGCGGCAGCCGCGATGGAATTAGAGCCTGGTCGGCATTGAACTGGTTGCCGATGTCTACTTTGAAGTGGCGCCAGTTACTCTGTACATAGCGCAAAACCTCGCGGTCAGCCTCATTCACCCTGGGGGAATTAACAAGATTGTCGAAGCGCCACTTTCGCAGCTCCGAGCCCTGATAATACTTAGACAGCACCGCCTCCACGGCCGTAGCTTTCTCCATGGCTTCCGGTAGCTCCCTGGCCCGCCTCGCCAATTCCTCCAGATCCGACCGGGCTACACCTTCCTTGCCCATCAGACCGCGCTTAAAGGAGGTGGAAAAATTGGAAGCGAACTGGATGTCATCAAAATTCTTGTTGAAGGCTTCAGCCTCCGGTTTTCCAGTAAGCAAACCACAGGCTTCCTTCTGCAAACAGTTTTGCATTTCCCCTTTCGTCAAAAAGCCGTCGCCATCGGTATCTACGGAAGAGAATGCGCGATTGAGTCTCTCCGACCAGGCAATAGTTTTCTCCGCCTCGGCATAACCATCAGTCACAAATAGGACCTCCCAGGTTCCAAGTCTGACTCCGAAGCTTAGCCTATCGCGCCCTACGTGAAACTTGCTTGAATATCCAGAGAATTTGATTCCGACTGACCAATCCTCTTCAGACTGCAATCAAACCAAGTGCACCATTCAGGCAGCCGCAATTCAAGAATCTGGGTGCTTGGCTAACAGGACCCTGCACTCGGCGCTATAATCGACAACAGCAGCTCGTCAATTTGTCTATTAGCTCAACCGGAAAGGAACCACTCCATTGATAGACCATTCATTCGTTTGGATTGACGGCTCCCCAGGCAGTGGCAAGACAACACTGATTGAGCGAGCTCTCGAAGCCAACAGAAAGAGAAGCATAGGTGTTGTCAGGCTTCACAAGAATCCAAAGCTAAGAGCCCCCAAGGAAATAGTAGCCGGAAACGAAGAAACTCGACGCTATCTTAAGGCTGGTGCCGACGAAGTACTCTTAATGCAGTACCCAGACAACAACAAAACCAGTGTTGCTGACGAATATTGGTGTAGTGACTTTCACGCAAATCTGTTCAATTCAGTATATTTCGAAGCCGAACTCGGCAACGATCAATTTGCTATGAACTTGAATATCTTCGTAATGTCGGCTCTTCAAGACCCCATGAGTATTTTCGAATTTTCCCAATTTAAGGTAGACGAGAAATATATGAGGGACCGTCTAATTGAAAGTTTTGCACACCTGGCCCCGGTCTTTAACAGGTTTGGCAGATCCCTCGAAGACTTAGCAAGCGAAGCAATAGCCAAAAGTTCGACACCGATAGATGCCATTGAACCCGTAACCATACAAAAGCTTGCGCCGGGCTTCGAGGGTCTAAATCTAGCTTCCACTGTGGTGGTCAACATTCAAAACGCAAGCGAGCGCCCGGCTGCTGAGCAGTTAGTTAAATATATCAAAGAGCAGGATTCTAAATTTACCAAGATTGAGCCGTCCTTTGGTTACCTCTGGCGCCCAAAGCGGTGGCAGTTCATATGCAACCTTAACGACCCAAAAGATAGCGAGCTAAAGAAACTAATCAGCAAAATCAAGCGGCAGTTCGTGGAGAGATAGTAGCAGAAACTAAAGCTGCACTGGTATTTTTGAACCATCGGGCTTTTGCAGGAAGTAGCGGCGGCTGGTCTTGTAGTGACCACCCATAAGACGGCTCAGGAAGCCCTCACTGTAGGCAAGCTGCCACTGAGCAAAGCCGCCCTCTTTATAGTCAAAGCTCTTGCCGTCATCCTCATAAAAGACAGCGCTGCCCTGCTGTCCATAGACCTTGAAGGTGATAGCGGCTTGCTCATACTCGGCGGTACTCTGCATGGCATCGGCTAAAGGCAAAATCGCCCCTTCTCTTACGAAAGCCGGGCAAGTCCCCAGAGGCATATCCAGATAATGACTGCGACCGCCCTCATAGGTTTTGTCGCCCGCAAGAGCAGTCCACTGGCTGCCGGCTTCCGGTAGGTAGACATAACGATGGGTCTGTGCCCGTTCCATAACGGGCGCCACAAGAATATCGGCACCAAACATAAACTGATCGTGGCAATTGAGGGCCATGGCATCTTGAGGGTAATGATAGAGCAGTGGACGCATGAGAGGGGCGCCGGTTTGCCGGTGTTCGTGGAAGAGACCACTGATATAGGGCAGAAGACTGTAGCGCAGTTCAATCAAGCGACGGGCTTTCTCCTCCACCGCCGCTCCGTAAGCGAAAGGCTCCTGGGCTCTGCCTTTAAGCCAGCAGTGATTGCGAAAGAAGGGGAAGAAAATGCCTACTTCATACCAGCGCAGAAGCATTTCAGGGCTGCAGGTTTCACCAAAGCCGCCGATATCCACTCCGGCAAAAGGCACTCCTGAAAGGCCGACGTTCAAGAGCATGGGTAGCGACTTGCGCAGATGTTCCCACCATGATTTATTGTCCCCGAGCCAGACGGCGGCATGGCGCTGGATACCGGCAAAAGCCGAACGCGTCAAGACAAACGGGCGCTCCCCCGGTCTGGCGGCAAGAGCCGCATTATATGTAGCTTCGCACATCATACTACCGTAGAGATTGCGCACTTCCAAATGACCGACAGTTGTCGGTTCGCCATCGGCGTCATCCCGCTGCAAGAATGGCTGCTCGCCGGTCTCGGGTAACTCATCAAAGCTTGAAACAGGAATGAAGCGCGTGTCAAAGAAAGCCGGTTCATTCATGTCGTTCCAGATGCCGCTCACACCGTTATCGTAGTAGAACTGCAATTTCTCAGCCCACCACTTACGGGTTGCTTCCATTTGAAAATCAGGGAAGACAGAGCGACCGGGCCAGACCCTATCTACAAAGACTTCTCCTTTGGCGTCGCGGCAGAAGAGTTCTAACTTCAGACCTTCCTGATAAATCTTGTAGTCTTTATCTAGTTTTACGCCAGGATCGACAATGGTCACCAACCGGAAATTGTCCCGCGCCAACTCCTCTATGAGCCCCTTAAAATCGGGGAAACGCCCCTTGTCACTGGTGAAGACTCGGTAGTCATCCATGTAATCGATATCGAGCACAAGAGTATCGCAAGGTATGCGACGCCGGCGAAATTCCCGGGCCAGTTCTCTCACCGTTTCTGCATCGGGATAGCTCCAGCGGCTCTGCTGGTGTCCTAAGGCCCAGCGGGGAGGAAGCTCCGAGCGTCCGGTCAGAGCCGTGTAAGCCGCTACGATCTGAGCCAGGGGCGCCCTGTCAAAATAGTAGAAGCTGAAGCCCCGTGCGCTCAAGAGCTCAATGCGCACCTGACCGTCAAGTTCGCTATCGAGATCGTATATCTGCGGCGCGGAGCTGTCTAGAAAACAGGCGGAAGCAAGACCGTCATCAAGGAAGATAGAAAAAGGAATAGCTTTATAGAGACTATCGGAGCTTTCGTCGTGATTGGGGTTATCGGTGGAACAAAGTGTGTGACGTGCGCCGCGCAGGTTCAAACTGGAATAGCGCTCACCAAGACCAAGACAGCAAGCCGTTTTAGCAAGGGGAAAGGAAAATTCGAAGCGGGCCCGCAGGGACTGTTGAAAGGTACATCCGGACAAAACTTTAGCCAGACCAAGGCGGGCATCGCCTTCCAGAACATCAAAGGCAATGTCGCTGCCGGGGGCCAGGGCATGGGTGGAAGGCATAGCGCTCTCACCTTTCGGCAAGACACTGAAGCGATAAACCTTTACGCCTTCCACTTGAGCCAGAGCCAGGGAGAGGCGCCCTTGAAAGATATCGTCGTAGACCTTGCGCTTAAAGACTGGTCTGGGGCTTCTGCTCAAGCGCGTGAAATCGCTGGGGACAAATTCCGTTCCGGCTTCCATTTTCCCTCCCCCTTACTGACTTAAATTGCAGGTGACTAAAGTGCAGGTGCTATAGATTTTCGCCCATTATGTCGGCTTCGTTTTCGCGGAAGGTGTCGGCAAATTGTTTGATGGACGATAACATGGCAGGCGTATCGGCATCATCCATGGTGCAACGGCGAGTCGGGTCGGTAATCTGTCCGTAGCCCTTGCGTCGCAGCAGTTGTTCTACACACCAGGTGCCGTATTTCTCTACCGACTCGGCATAGCGACACTCCGCTTCTGTAACACCGATGGCTAAGAAGATTCCAAAGCCGCCGGAAGGCAGTTGATACCAACAGTCTGGCGCCTCATCGGCATAGTAAATGATGACATTGCGCAGCGCCGAATCGGAACCGGCTTGAATTGGTCCACCCAGACCGATTCTCACGCCGGGGCTCAAGGTGCCGGCATGGTTGAAAATATAGAAAGCCATTGTGCGCAAGACCTGAGGCGCCCAGGGCAGATCTACCGGGCTCTTGATCATGAGCTCGCAGCCAAAGCCTGATACTTCCTGGGGCTCATAATGCACCCAGGGGCTGGAAATGCCGGCGGTTATATAAGTCCAGTGCGGACGAAAGGGATCTGGCCCATAGGCAAGCACGGCCAGGTGTTGCTCAGCCGAGTCTACGTTATCTTCACTGACGCTCTGATAGGGATTGGTGGGATCCACGGACATGGAGCCGCTCGTTACCTTCTTGTCGGTCTTCACTTCTAAAGAAGGCGGCCCGTAGTTCTTGGGGGAAACCCAGGTAGGTTCGCCGAAGAGATCCCGGTAGAGGCGGTCCCGTCCCAGCCAGGCTTGCCTCAAAAGCAAGAGGCGCTTTTCCTCGCGCTCTCTTTCCCATTCGGCTTCGTCAATTTCGGGCTCGGACAACACCAATCCTCTCTTTTATTGCAGTTTGTTCTTGCGGTCTATTCTTCCAGCTTGAGCAAGGCCATGAAAGCTTCCTGCGGAATGTCTACTTTACCCACAGACTTCATGCGCTTTTTACCTTCTTTTTGTTTCTCGAGAAGTTTGCGCTTACGGCTGATGTCGCCACCGTAACACTTAGACAGAACGTTCTTGCGCTGGGCAGAGATGGTTTCACGGGCAATGATTTTACCGCCGATAGCCGCCTGCACAGGCACTTCGAACATCTGCCGGGGAATTAGCTTTTTCAATTTCTCAGCCAGAAGGCGACCGGAAAACTGAGCCTTCTCAAAGTGTACGATGGCCGAAAGTGCATCCACCTTTTCGCCGCCGATGAGAATGTCGAGTTTGACCAGACGCTCTTCACGGTATTCTCTAAAATGATAGTCGAGCGAAGCATAGCCCCGGGAACGAGACTTGAGCTGATCGAAAAAGTCGGTGATGATTTCAGCCAGGGGCAGGTAGTAAACCAGCATGGCGCGCCGGGGGTCAAGGTACTTCATATCCACATAGACACCGCGACGGGTCTGGCAGAGTTCCATGAGGGTGCCGACATATTCGTTGGGCGTGAGAATATTGGCTTCCACAAAAGGCTCTTCTATTTTTTCCCGATAGTTGGGGTCGGGTAAGAGAGCCGGGTTTTCCACCATGATCACAGAACCGTCGGTCTTGGTGACGCGGTAGACCACAGACGGGGAAGTGGTGATCAAAGTCAGGTTGTACTCGCGCTCCAGGCGCTCCTGAATGATTTCCATATGCAAGAGGCCAAGGAAGCCGCAGCGGAAGCCAAAACCTAGAGCATCCGATGTTTCCGGCTCGAAGAAGAGCGATGAATCGTTCAGCTTCAGTTTGATCAATGCTTCTCGCAAATCCGGATACTGGTCATTATCCACCGGATAAATACCGGCATAGACCATGGGCTTGGCCGGACGGTAACCGGGCAAAGCCTCGGAAGCTCTGGCGCTATCCAGGGTGATAGTGTCGCCCACCAGGGTTTCTACGTCTTTAATGGCGGCAGCCAGGTAACCTACCTCGCCGGGACCAAGTCTTTCCACCTTGACCTGAGCGGGGCGCAGGATGCCCAACTCCACAACGTCAAAAGCTTTGTCGTTAGCCATGAAACGAATGCGATCGCCGACTTTGAGTTCGCCGTCTTTGATCCGGAAGTAAACGATGATGCCCCGATAGCTGTCGTAGTAGCTATCGAAAATGAGGGCTCTGAGCGGCTTGTCGATATTATTCTTGGGCGGCGGCACATACTTGACGATAGATTCCAGCACTTCTTTGACGCCGATATTATTCTTAGCGCTGGCCAAAACGGCATTGCTGGCATCAAGCCCGATTACTTCTTCAATCTCGGCTCTAATGCGGTCCGGCTCGGCACTGGGCAGGTCGATTTTATTGATCACCGGCACTATTTCGAGATCGTTTTCAACCGCCAGGTGAACGTTTGCCAGAGTCTGGGCTTCCACACCCTGAGTGCTGTCCACGATGAGCAAAGCGCCTTCGCAGGCAGCCAGGCTGCGCGATACTTCATAGCCGAAGTCTACGTGACCGGGCGTGTCGATCAAGTTTAAGATGTAGTGCTTACCGTCATCGGCAATGTAGTCCATGCGGGCAGCCTGGGCTTTGATAGTGATACCGCGTTCGCGCTCGATATCCATGCTGTCGAGAACCTGGGCCTGCATCTCGCGCTTGGAGATAGTCTCAGTCATCTCCAGAAGCCGGTCGGCAAGGGTAGACTTGCCGTGATCGATGTGGGCGATTATGGAAAAATTCCTGATGAGATTGGGATCTGTCACTTGCGACCTTTTCAATCAAAATAGCGCTTCGGAAGAAGAAACGCCTGAGGTACCGGCAGAAGCCTACAAATATAGGCACTTGAGTAAAGTATATTAGCAGGTGGGCTCTTTGCCGATAAACCCTCCGGGGCACAAGTTATTATTGTCGTTACGCCGGTTGTCAGAGCGGCATGATTTAGTTAGCGCGATATAAGGCTGAGCAAATGTCCAAATCCACACCCCACCCCTTCCTGCAAGCACTGGCCAGGCGTCCGCTTCTGGCCGACGGCGGCATCGGTACCCTATTGTATTCAAGAGGTACCATGGGGGAGGCCAGTTTTGAGCATCTCAACCTGACCCGGCAGGAGACCGTGCAGCAGGTGCACGTGGACTACATAAACGCCGGCTCAGAAATTATTGAAACCAATTCATTTAGTGGAAACAGAATTAAGCTGGCCAACCACGGACTGGACTCGGATGTCTGGAAAATCAATGTCTGGGCCGCGAAAATTGCCCGAAATGCCCGTGAAATAGCCGGCCAGCCGACTTTTGTAGCCGGTTCGGTGGGTCCCACCGGCAAGCTTTTACCGCCCCTGGGAGACACCCAGAAAGATGAACTGGATTCAGTCTTTCGTGAGCAGATGGAAGCGCTTCTAGCCGGCGGCGTCGATCTCTTCTTAATCGAGACTATGTCCAGCCTGGAAGAGACTGCTATAGCCGTGCGCGCCGCCCGCAAAGTTTCGAAGTTGCCGGTTATTGCCCAGCTTTCCTTTTCAGTAGAGGGACACACCTTACTGGGTGCCACCCCGGAAGATGTGACCAAACTGCTGGAAGATCTGGGCGATGAAATGCCCGATGTCATTGGTATCAACTGCGGTGCCGGCCCCGGACCTGTTTTCGATTCCTTCTTGAGGCTGACCACGGCTGTGAGAGCCATGAAAATTCCGGAAGACAGGCTTACTTTCTCCTGTCTCCCCAATGCCGGTCAACCCAGTTTGATGGGCGGTCGTCCCATGTTCATGAGCAAGCCCAAGTATTGCGCTTCCTATATTGAACCTTATTTGCGGGCCGGCGCCAGAATCGTGGGCGGTTGCTGCGGTACCACTCCGGAGCACATCAAGGCCATGCGCCAGACCCTGGACAAATTCCTCAAACAGGAAAGCAACGGTGAAGTAAAAGGCACCCAAACATCCGTGCTCTTCCACCCGGAAGCGATTGAAAACACAATAGAAACCGAGAAGAGCAAAGGCGCCGAAGAGATTTCTCTGGCCGATCGTTTGCGCAACATAAAGAAAAACGGCAACGACGAAGACTTCTATGTTTCGGTCGAACTCGACCCGCCGAAGGGAGCCGGCGTCAAGAAAATTACGGCAGCCGCTGAACTTTTGTACAAAGCCGGTGCCGATGCCATCAATGTGGGCGACAGCCCCATGGCCAGAGTACGCATGTCTTCACTGGCCACCTGCCAACTTTTGAGCCAGAGAGTGGGAGTGGATACCATTATTCACTTCACCACAAGAGACCGCAACTTGATGGGTATGCAAGCAGATCTAATCGGCTGCCAGGCCCTTGGACTGAAGAACATCCTGGCCCTAACAGGCGACCCGCCGGCTCTCGGGAACTACGCCCATGCTACGGCTGTTTACGATGTAGATTCCATTGGTCTGATCAAAATCATCAAACAGTTGAACGAAGGCAAGGATATCGCCGGCAATACCATCGGCGCACCTCTCACTCTCTCAATCGGCTGTGCCCTGAACCCCACCGCTCAGAACCGCACCCTGGAGATGGAGCGCATCAAGCGCAAAATCGAGGCCGGTGCCGATTTCATAATGACCCAACCCATATATAGAGTGAGCGACCTGACCGATTTCCTGGAAGAGATGGGGGGATCCCCCATTCCAGTGCTGGTCGGCATCATGCCCCTGCATAGCTCCAAACACGCCGAATACCTCCATAACGAAGTACCGGGCATCACTATTCCCAAGCATATCCGCGAAGCCATGGCCAAAGCCGGTGAAGACGGTGCCAGAATTGGTCTGGAGCTAGCGGAGAAATTACTTGAAGAACTGCGTGACACCATCGAAGGTACTTATCTTGTGCCTTCCTTCGGCCGCTACGACGATATGGCGGCACTGGTGACAAGGCTTAAATCGAAGGTGAGAGCGCTCAAATAGGGCGTTCGCATTTAGCATTTGCTCTGCCACCATCGACGATGCCTCGCTCGTCGTCGACCGTTTGTGACAATTCCATATCTGCAACCAGGGAAGAAGCGGCAAAATTGGTCTAAAACCCCAACAGCGCCTTCAGACAATGCCTTGCAGTTCCTAAAAAAATATTCCCATTGACATCCCGCGGCGCCGGTGACAACAATGAAGCAACTCTAATTGAAGTTGGCGACATGAGCGCAATACCAACTATTGCGCCCAAGACTCACGTCCGCAGCCATAAGCCCGACCGCGAAAATAACCTTTCGTAGTTGCCGGTGCCTGTGCCTGCTACTTGTGTGCGTCCTCAAACAGAAGTCACCGCTCGATTAATAGGGCAAAAGGAGAACCAAAAAAACATATTAAAACGCTCAAGGAGATACGCCATGCAAAATCCAAGATCAATTTCGTCGGAGCGCCTGAAACTAAAGTTCAACGCAACCAAACATGTTCTTTTGCTTGACCTCGATAATACGCTCACAGACACGAGAAGATGGTTTGCAAACTTCATTCTCAATTCCACTGAAGAATTGGCGCACGCTCTCAAGATTGAGCCGGAACTCCTCAATCGTTATTACGGCGACGTGGCGCTGGCAACGACTCTCCACGAATACGCATTCGTAGTCGAGACCATCGCGGCGAAGGTCAAGGCCCACAGCCATTTGCCCCCTCAAAAGATAATGGCCCTGGCGGAGTCTTTCTGGGAAGGTTTCCAGAAACATCATCAAAACATAGAAGTCTATGAGGGCGTTCATCAAACCCTGGCAAAATTGCGTTCTCACTTCAGAAGTCTGGACATCATCATTCTCACAGACTCCCCGGATTGGGTTGCCATAGATAGACTGGCACTAACAGGCTTGCTTCCGCTCGTGCATGGACTTGTGGCCATTCGCACCGAAATGCCGGAATTGAGACACAGCCGCTACAGGGATTGCCTTCAGAAATCCAAGGATAGGATCCTTGCCATAAAGCACAAACATGACACAAGGCACCTCAAGCTTAAGTTAGCCATCTCCAAAGCCTGCGCCAAGCCAAGCTGTGCCGGAATAGAGCTAATCGCAAAGTCTCTCGACGGCGCCCTGGGAGAACTAATGATCTGCGGCGACAAAGAAAGCAAGGAAGGGATGGCCGCACAAAACTGGCGACAGTATCAAAGACTGACCGGCGAACCGACCAAAGACATTCATTTTATAAAGGCTGACTACGGCAACTACGACCTCACTCACCACCTCTATCAAGAGCTTGAGAAACAAATCCACTCGCTCAAGGCGCCCAAAGTTAACGAGCAAATGGTGTCGGCAGGTCCACCGGTGTTTCGCGCGCTGGAGAGATGCGATCAATTGACGGAAGTCATAGAAGAGATCATCAGTGGAAAGCCCTCCCTAATTGAAGTGGCCTAGCCCGAAATACGTAGAAGATTTAGATTCTCAAGATTGAATGGGAGAGGCTGCCCAGCGCAGCCCTCCTTCTTTCGCCGCCCTCCGTTCAGTACAGAGAAGCGGAATTTCTCATTCTTTTACATTGCGGCCGATATACTGGCGCCAAAGCGACAACGGGGTAGGGCACAACTACCTCGGTTTTGTTGAAAATCCTACCTCCCACCATACTACCCACCTCCACTCTACTGAACCAATAGCCAACCTTTGAAAGGTTACTTGGCGTTGGCTTGCCTGTGGGTAACTTTTCTTGAGGGTACCAAAATGAGCCAGGAAACGAGACCGGAAAGTCCCCGGCAGGAACGCCCCACTGAAACCACTCCACCCGCCAGCACCAACCCAAGCACCAGAATGATGGAGGAGGTTCTCAGTCAAAGACCAAACCCTCCCGTCACCGATCTGAACGGCAGAGAATGCCGCAACCAACCGGAAAACGGACAGTTCCCAGTACTGAGAGCAGGCGAAAAAACCAGCGGCTGCAACTTTCAGTCTTTTGACCGCACACCGGAAGGCAGCACCATGCCGCCCTTCAACACCGGACAACTCTATGAACAAGCCCAGAGACAAACCGCTCGCATCAAAGTGGAAGAGGCTGGCGGCGGCGGCGGTCACGGCACCGGCGTGGCTGTTGCCAGGAACGAAAACACTTGCTTCATAGCCACGGCCAATCATGTTTCAGGTGAAAGAGGCAATCAAAACATCGTTTCTCGCGGCGCCGAATTTGAAAACGGCAAGACCTACCCGGCCAGCATTGAAATGAGGATACCCGGCAAAGACATGGCCATTCTATCAGTGCGCACCGGTGCTGATACCAATCAGGTCTGCCACCCGGCCCAGATTGCCGCCAACCCATTTGATAGATCCGATAGAAGCGGCGGCGGTCAGACCATGACAGCCGGATTTCCCGAAGGGACAAACACCCTGCATGCCTCTCCCGGTCGCATAAGCCGGGTCGGCACCTACGAAGCCCTCACCGGCGGCGCCCATCCTTCGCCCATGGCCGGGGAAAGAGTAAATCGCCCCTTAATAGAAACGAGAGCACAGATTCACCAGGGCAATTCCGGTGGTCCCACCTACAATAATCGCGGCGAAGTAATCGGTCTGTCATCCGGTGTGCACCCCGATGAACGCAAAGCCAGATCTTCAGCACAGATAACACCAATCTCCAGAGCCGAGATCGGGCGCATCCTGCAACGTATTCCCGGAGCAGCACCGCTGCCTTGATCTAAATGAGCAGCAATCGCTTTTCGGATTTCAGGCAAACCCATACATTCAACTGCCGCAGTCTGGATTGACTGAGGGATAATCATTACCATGCAAGAACTGCGCTAACATTATTTCCCCCTCGGAAGCGGAATCAGGCAAATCATTGAGGCGTGCCATGGCGATTCGCTGTGACTCTGCCCAGGTTGTTCCAGCCGGCAAATTCATCATGGCAGCCTGATTACTTGCCAGTCGCTCAGCCAATAGAGCATCGACCTGAGCATGAGAGAGAGACTCTAGCGAAGACACGCCAAGCACCTTCGCCGCCAATTGATCAGCAGCGCGATCGACATACACAAAAGGTCTTACTTCAGTTGAGTGACTTTGGTCCATCATATACCGACCAAATGCAGTATCAATCTGCTGGGACGAGGCTTCCGACTCTAAACCGAGGGCCGCCTTCCACCGCGACTGCTCTATAGCCTTAGCCTGACTGACAATAGCCTGGACAGGCAAGGTTTCATCAAATTTGTAGAGCCGAGCTAACCGCGTCTTAAGAACCTCTTCGCCGCTGGCACCGGGCAAGTTCATGATTTTGGCAAGGGTAGCGGTATCAACATTATTGGGAGTGAGAGTTAGGTTAATATCCTCCATCTTGTCCCAGGGCACACTGTAACCGCGACGAGCTCCGATCAGGCAATTGAGCCCTGGTGAGTCCGGAGCAATATTGCCGGTCACCGATGGTGCGCTCATGCTCTCATCAATATAGGGGTCCACCGCAGATGGCTTGGGAGGAGCATTGGATGTGGAATCATCAACGATAGCAACCGACGGGAGAAGATGAGCGACGGCAACCTTGCCGTCACCTTTCTCCGGCCAGTAAGCAACCAGATTGAGCCGGCTATCGTGGCGTGAATAATAAGCATCACGCAAAGCTGCCAATCCCTCCGGTCCGGAATTACTATCGTCAAAACGCAATCTAAAATTCGGAGGCAACTTCTCGGGCACAGTGGAAAGCACTTCCCACTGGGAAAATGCCGGCAGTTGTGACTCTTCCGATAAACCGGAAGATTGAACTTTAGAAGCTGCGTTTGCTTCTCTCGAACCTTCTTTCACTGATTTCCCGCTCCCATTCACCAACTTGACCATTGAAACTTAAGGTCTACCCAGATTAGTTAGAAAGACTAGGCTAAATTTGTGTCTAAGTCCGGGCGAAAGTTTAGCTTGCGAAACCTGAACGACAAACGAGGATGCATTGCTGCATCCTCGTTGTTGTCAGGCACGGGCAGGAAAAGCCGTATAAATTTCTTTCTTGATTAGCGAGCCTTACCTCTCACTCGTTGAACATGATTATCCCCTTCGGATGCTCAAGGCCAAGAGCCCGCTCACGGATCTTCAGCGCAAATGACGCCGATCTCCTGCATGAAAATTGGACGGCTCATGTAACGCATTCCAAGAGCGGCAACTCTGCCGAAGACCACCATCCGGTCCGACAAACCTGACTTATCTGCTAAAAGGCCGAGAGATCAGCACCGGTGTCGCGGGCAAGTTCTTGTCGTTGCTTATCGGTGAGCACCTTAAGCATCAGACTGAGATAGCGATGTTTGACGGAATGAAGCTGCCGCTTCAGGTGTGCCGAACTTTGCACTTTCTCTCCCGGCTCAAGGGTCTGAACCTCATTCCGTGCCGGTTTGCCAGCGCCCGGTTTCGCACCGCCGGTCTTCTCCTGTCCCTCGCTGTTCACCGATACCAGACCGCCAAGAATCGCTCCGCCAATTTTCTCGCCCCTGGTACTGCGCGTAGAATCAATCTCCTGCATATCCTTACCGCGCCGTCCCGTTTTTTCAAGCAGTGCCTGCCTCAATGGCCTCAGGCTCGACTTCATTTCCTTTTGTAGTCGAGCCAATTCCTTGCGTTGCTGCGCCGTCAAATCTTTCACGGACAAAATATCAACCGGTTTCAAGGGTCCACCTTCCAGGCGCCCCTCATCAGAATGGTCATGTTGCTGTTTCTTCTTCAGCTTTGGCAGCGGTGTCTCTACAATCAGAGACCCGGCCGCACTCTCTAGCTTTTTGCCGGCGCGCAATGCAGGCGACGAATGCGGAACCTGAGCCGCACCGCCTTGCATCCAGACAAGAGAAAGAGCGACTGCAGAACAGGTCAATACTGTGCGCCTGGTAAATATCAAAGTTTCTCACTTCACTGAAAAAGGAAATGGCTCAAGAGGACGCCATTATAGATGATGCACAAGAAGCAGTGTGTAAGAGCCCGGCAACCAACACACAGAACTAAACGGAAGAAACCTGAACGACAAACGAGGATGCATTGCTGCATCCTCGTTGTTGTCAGGCACGGGCAGGAAAAGCCGTATAAATTTCTGTCTTGATTAGCGAGCCTTACCTCTCACTCGTTGAACATGATTATCCAGTTCCTGGGCCAAAAGCACTCGACCGGTCTTGCGCAAAAGCTTGGCGTACTGTTCTTCAATGTCGGCATAACGCTCGTGTTCTTTGCCGTAGGTCTTCTGTCTAATGGTCAGGGCCCTCTTAAACAATGGTTCGGAGAGTTCATAACGAGTCTGGAAATAATAGAGACGGGCCAAATTTTTCAAACTGCTCGACACCAGCGGATGCTCAAGGCCAAGAGCCCGCTCTCTTATCTTCAGCGCTTCCTGCAAGAGGGGTTCCATCTCCCGATAGCGCTTGTTCCGGCAATATTGATCTGCCATACGAGTCAAGCAGTCTGCCACCTGCGGATGCTCGCGCCCCATCATGTGCCGAAGAGAGGCCAGTTCCACTTCAAATTCCTTCTCTTTGTCTTGATCGAAAGCAGAGGGCCAACCAAGAGCCATAGAGGCCGGCACAGCATCCAGGGATGTAGAAGAATCGGTCATACTCTGAGGCGTGCGGCTCTGAGAGGGAGCACGTTTACGGGTAAGTACCTTCTCCAGATTCTTTTTAGTATCTTCTATCTCTACGCGGTGAGGACCAAGCGCTTGCTCCCTTATATTGAGAGCGCGGCGATAAAGGGCTTCGGCATCTTCAAGCAAACCCTTACTAAAGTAGAGTTCCGCCAACCTGGTAATAGTGTTGGCTACTTCAGGGCTGTTGCATCCGAGCGCCTGCTCCTGAATGTTCAAGAATCTCTCAAGTTCCGGAATAGTTTCACACTTCATAGCTTCCTCGGTTCTCGTGCTCTCTGCCTTTGTGAATGTCGGCCTGCCTGAAGCGAAGTTACACTGTCCTGCTTCGCCAGGCTTCTTGATACCATTTCCTAATTTCGTACCTTCTTTAGAAGGATGGTAATGAATCAAGAGCCTTCCATCAAATTGACCACTGCCTGGTGAACGGTCCCAAACAGGGGGCTCATTAGCATTCTTACCCCTGCAGGATGCCGGCGCTGCTCCCCAATCCTATAACTTTGTACGGGAATCGTATAAACTCGCCAAAAACGTGAAATACAGGCAAAAATAGGCACCTGACAACTGTATAGGTTGCCCCCTATAGAAATACGGCCAAATCTATACCCATGCCCACGAGTGGCGCGATAGCATCGATTTATATTTCTCTATTTTCTTACTTGGGCGTAAGTGGGGTTACTCGGGGGATGGAAACCTTTCAAAACAAACTGGCCCGACTCCTTAGAAAGGTAGTCGACCGGCTTGAAAGCAACGGCACACAGGAGCCGGTTGCAGGTCAAAGCTCGGAGGAAGTGCAGGCTCCTGCCGCAGCCCATGGCGCTCTCGATGACGCCTCCCAGGCTAATGCCGCTCCTATATATGTAGCAAATGCAGTTCCCCAGGAAACCGAACGATTTTCACCTTCGGAGCCGGACAGTCTGGACGAAAGCGAAAGGATGAGTCGCTCCTTCTCCCGCTTCGCCAGGCCGGGCGCCGGTGAAATAACTGCGCTGCCGCCCTCCAGCCTGCCTTCCCTCAGCCAGGATAAAGGTCTGCAATCTTTCGGAGTCTCCCAGGAGAAGCAGAAAGACCTTCAACGAGACATGAGTATCGATAAAACCATCCACGATATGGATGAACCTGAGCCAGGCGAATCACTCTTCGTGAGCGACTTCCACATCGACCAGGAAAGCCTGGTCTTCACAGAAAGGGCCACCAGCGAAGTTTGCATGGCCACCAGCGATTCTTTCAGGCAAGTGGCGGAAAATCCGCATACGGCCTCGACCACGCTCAACTGGTTGGCCGGTCAACTTTCCGCCGAAGTCCGCGCTGCCGTTGCCGGCAATCCCAGCACTCCGCAAGAAACCCTGCGCAGGCTGGCCGGCGACGATGATGCCGATGTACGAATCAAAGTTGCTAATAATCGCAAAGCCGGTTCAGACATCTTGAGACAACTGGCCAACGACAAAAACAAAGTTGTTGCCGGAGAAGCCCGCAGCATGCTGGTCAAAAAGCTCAAGACCTGCGAAATGGACAACACCGGCGCCAATCTACTCGCCACACACAAGTTTAAACCAACCGGTAATCACCTCACCACCACCTACTCGTCGCTTGATGCAGTACCTTCTGGCGAAAGCGGTACCACCAATGCCGCTTCCGACCTTGATAAGGGTACTGCATCCGGCGAGTGGCATGCCCTCAATACGGACGTAGCCAAATCAGCCTACAAGCAGCAGAAAGATACGGTCAAAGATCTCAAATTCAACCCTGCCGGTGTCTACAATCGCACCGGCCCACAAAACGAAGAACGCAACATAGTTTCAGCCTCAGCCAATGACACTATCGCCTTTTTGACCATGGTCGCAGCCCGCCCCACCACTCCCCCGTCACGGCTTTTAGAATTAGCTCACCACGAAAACGAATCGGTACGCAAGGCTGTGGCCGAAAACGTAGGCAGCCCCAGTGAAGCTTTCTTCCTGCTCTCCAGAGACAAAGCCCGCGAAGTAAGGCTGAGGCTGGCGGAAAATTCCAGTTGCCCCCTGGATGTGGCCAGACAACTGGAAAATGACGTAGACCCATTTGTAGCTTATGAAGCTCGCAAGCATCTGCGCCGCACCAGCCAGACATCCGGCATGGAAAGCAGCGAAGCAGCGCCCAGCCGCGATAGCGGCGGGCAGCCCTGAGCCCTGAGCACTGACTACTGAGTTCGGAATACCGCCCTTTATTTAGCAGCGGTAGCCAGTTTGGACACTTCCTTTACTGACTCTTCCAGAGCCTTGAGGAAGACGTCAATTTGCTCGTAGCTGATTGTGAGCGGCGGCTCCACTCGCAAACACTTGGAATTGATATAGGTGCCTGAAATGAGAATATTGCGCGAGAAGAGATTCTTAGCCACGGCATAGCCGGTATCGTTACCGGTGAATTCCATGCCCAGCATCAAACCAACCCCTCTGATTTCCTTCATGACGTCCGGATATTTCTTCACCAGCTCGTTCATGCGAGGAATCATATAGTCGCCCTTTTCCTTGGCTTGCCTTGGCAATTCCTCTTCCAAGAGAACTGAAATGGTGGCGATGGCCGCCGCACAGCTCAGGGGATTGCCACCAAAAGTGGTGGTGTGCAAGAAAGGATTTTCAATATACTTAGCCCAGGTCTTCTCAGTTCCAACCACGGCACCGATGGGCATGACACCGCCACCAAAAGCCTTGCCGAGCGCCATCAGATCGGGAGTTACACCGTCGTACTCGCAGTAGAACATTTTGCCGGTGCGACCCATGCCGCACTGAATTTCGTCAAACACGAGCATGGCGCCATATTTATCGCAAAGAGCGCGAGCGCCGGCCAGATAGCCGGGAGGCGCTACGTTGATACCGCCTTCGCCCTGCAGGGGCTCCACCACAAAAGCAGCGATGCGATCACCGGAGAAATCACAGCACTTGAAGATGGTCTCAAGGGCATCGAGATCGCCGAAAGGAACGTGCGACCAGTTGAGCAGCGGTAAAAACGGCTCGCGAAAGACCGCTTTCGAGGTACCACCCAGGGAGCCCAAACTCTTGCCATGAAAAGCGCCGATGGTGCCGATAAAGTGGCGCCGCCCCGTGGCTAGCATAGCCATCTTCAAGCAGCCTTCCACCGATTCAGTACCGGAATTGCTGAAGAAGGAATACTTCAAATCGCCCGGTGTAATCAAGGAAACCAGGTGAGCCAGGTAGGTACGCAGGGGATCAATCAACTCCTGGGAGTGGATTGCCTGCTTGTCTAGCTGTTCTTTAACAGCCTTCAGCACTTTCGGATGGCGGTGGCCGACGTTGTATACGCCGTAACCGCCGAGCATATCGATGAACTCTTTGCCGTTAATGTCACGGAAAGTAGAACCTTCATCGGACCACTCGACGGCGGTATAGTCGGTACTGACTGATTTACGATATTGCAGGAAGCCGGCGTTGACGTGATCAGCCCAGTACTGAACTGATTCACCTATGACTGTCTTGCGCTCGTCTTCGTTTAGCTGGGGCTTGGCTATAAAATCAAGCACCTGCCTGGATTTGGCCTTGGCTTTTTCCAGATCTTGGACCATTATCTTTACTCCCAGAGTTTTTTGACCCCTCGGGTTCCGCATCACTTTAGACCTGCGGAATGGGGTGAAGGCTAAATTTTACTACCTTCACGATTGTCAAGCATTAAGCAAAACTCCCAAAGCTGTCAAAGGTCGCCGCAATTGGCTCTTTCTAGTCGGAGAGGGGAATTGGGCTTCCAGATTACATGGTTCGGAAGGTCCCTCAGGCTTCTTTGTCTATCGCCTTGAGTTTTCATCGCGGCCCGAAATAATGCGGCTTTCCAAAAAAGGTCAAAGCTACGGTCTTACTCGTTGTTTATGTTGATTGCGCCGTTATCTCCAGTGCCGGTAACTCCTTCCTCTCAAGGCACCCGGCGACCCTAGACAACTCGATTGCGCTACCCCCCCGAATTAGGGGTATAATCACAACGGTACCGATCGCAGTAACCCCCTTCTTCCGGGGGGCTACGCAACCAGAATGCCAGGTGCAATAATGTCTATTTCCAAGTATATTGACGGTTTACAGGCACGCGGACAATATTGGTTCTCCTACCAAATGCTTGAAGCTGAAACTGAAAAGACTGCAAAGGCGGTCGAACGGTCTTTAAGTAGATTGCGCGAGCACGGCACCATAGCGAGTCCGCGAAAAGGCTTTTACGTAATCGTTCCGCCAGAATATCGGGCGGCAGGTTGTTTGCCGGCCAACTGGTTTATAGACCACCTGATGAAGTTCATCAATGAACCCTACTACATTGGTTTGCTGAGTGCAGCGGAGCTATTCGGCGCGGCTCACCACCGCCCGCAGGAGTTGCAAGTAATCAGCAATCGCGCGCGTCGTCCGGTAGAGTGTGGCAGAGTTCGAATTCGATTTTTCGCCAAGCGATATATCGAGAGAACGCCGACGACGAGCCATAAAGTTCGAACCGGATATATGCGGATTTCAACGCCGGAAGCTACGGCACTGGATCTCGTTCGGTATTCCTTTGAACTGGGTGGACTGGATTCGGTGGCCGTGGTTATTGCCGAACTTAGTGAGACGATGAAACCGCGGGAGCTGCTTAAAGCCGCCGAGTCATTTGAACTCTCGGTGGTGCAACGATTAGGGTACATTTTGGACAAGATAGAGCGTGGAGCATTATCCGACCCGTTATCAAAGTGGCTAATGCAACAGCGTCCGCGACTGGTACTCCTGCGCACAGAAAGGTCGTCCGAACAATCTCAAATCAACGAGAGGTGGAGATTAAAGGTCAATGACGACATTGAGGTGGAAGCATGATCCCTCAGTCTTTCATTGATGCTTGGCGCGAGGCGGCTCCGTGGAGCAGTGATCTACAAGTGGAACAAGATTTAGTAGTATCGCGAGCAGTGGCAGAATTATTCGCCGATGCTGGACTGCATGAACTCCTAGCGATGCGTGGCGGTACGGTCCTGAACAAATTTTTCTTTGGTGGAGGCAGTCGGTATTCGGAAGACATTGACTTAGTCAAAGTTGGCACTGGGAAGGCCGGTCCAATTTTTGACATCATTAGAAAACGACTCGATCCTTGGCTCGGCTCACCGAAAAGTGAACTTTCAGACGCTAGCATTAAGCTGGTTTATCGCTTCAACTCAGAAGCAGATCCTGCCGTAAAAATGCGCCTAAAAGTGGAGGTGAATACAAGAGAAAACTTCTCTGTGCTCGGCTACCGGAGCCTGCCGTTTGAAGTCAATTCTGCTTGGTTTTCGAACAGGGTGCATGTCAAAACATTTGCGTTGAACGAACTGCTTGGCACAAAGATTCGTGCTCTCTATCAGCGAAGAAAGGGCCGAGACTTGTTTGATCTTTGGTATGCGCTTACACATTGCGAATGCTCACCAGAAGAAATCGTTTACTGTTTCTGCAAATACATGGAACACAGCGGTTTGCAGATAGCCAGAAATGAATTGCAGGCAAATCTAGAAGATAAGCTTACTGACAAGCGATTTCTCACAGACGTCCCAGCTCTGCTTCGAACGGGATTAGAATACGACCCTTCAGTCGCTTTTGAGAATGTTTCGGAAAAGCTACTCCGGCTTACTCCAGAGTGATGGAGAAAACATGTAGATGCCGAACGAATCAGTGACGCCGAAACACTTCGAGGTTTTATTTGTGAATCGTTTTAACCTCTCGTTTTCGCTTACCATTTAAGTATTGAGCGATGGCGCCGCATCGAATGAGTCAGGACAGCAAAACAGATCCGATTTGGCACTCGAATCGTTTTCCCATGTGACTTTCCACAACCGATGCTCAATAAGACTGGCGTTAATCACTAGCGATAGGCCAATCTTTCTAACTAAGTCTGAGTCCTCTCGTTTATCGTGGCTCGGCAAGCCAATGCCTCCGACTCGAATGACTCACCGCCAGGCAACAGCAGGGCTCTGGCGAAATGTCTATCGGCATCGCTAAGCCGACCGAGTCGGCACAGTAGAATTCCTGCACAGCCAAAATCATGTGCGCCGGACTCAGCTCTGGTTGCCTGAGCTAGATACCATTCTAGTAAAGTCTCCCAAACTGCAAGCTGCAGATCTGCCAGGTCAACTCCCTGCGCTTTTAAGATTCGGGGACAATATCCGCCACCTTCCTGGGCTAAGCCCACTAAAAGATGCTCAGTGCCAATATAGTTGTGGTGCAATTGCCTGGCTTCATCCCAGGAAAGCTCCAGAGCCCGTTTGGCACGGGGTGTAAAAGGCAGAAGCTCGTCGGGCAGGGGCAAGCCACGTGCGCTACTCCTTAATAGTTCCTCGCGAATAGCATCAAGCTCCACATTGAATTTCTGCAAAGTGTTGAATGCAACACCGCCCTCTAATCCAATCAAACCCAGCAGAATATGTTCAGAACCAACAAAAGGATGCCCTAAGTCACGAGCCTCCTGCTGTGCCCGAACTGTTACTTCAATTGCTCTCTGAGTAAACCATTCGAACACTTTAGTGCACCGACATAGCTGCTATGCCTATTATGCCTCAAAGAAACTTGTACATTCGCACACAGTTCATGTGGCGCCCCGTGGGCAGCAAGTGACGGGCGATACCGTCAGACTGGTAGCCCATGGCATTATAAAAGTTCTCGGCATTTAGAGAAGCGTCCAGGGTAAGCCAGCCCAACCTGAGTTCGCGGGCAGCGCCCTCCAGACTGGATAAAAGCCTTCCGCCGACGCCAAGACCGGTGGCTTCGGGATGCACATAGCAGGCTCTAAGTTCCGAGGACGGCACGTAAATCGAGGCAAAACCGCAGACGAAATCATCCAGGCAAGCCACATGCATCACTTCCTGGTCAGGCTTCCAGGTGGCAAGAAAGTTTTGCACGCGCTGCTCGTCAACGATCGGCGACCAGTCATCGAGAGTTTCATCATCATAAAATTTGGCGGGATAATGGGCTGCGGCGCTGTGCACGGCGGCGAAGTGCGCTTCCAAGACACCCTGCGCGTCAGCAACCGTGGCGGCCCGTACCACAATCTCAGAGGGCTCAGGGCTGTGCTCGTCCAAGTTCACGCTATTACTCCCGGGCTCAGAGATTCAACTTTAGTCATCGCGGCACCGCTGCCTTGCGTCTGACGTTGAAATACTTCGCTTGCGGATGAACCACCACTACCGCAGACGTACTTTGCTCAGGCACAAGTTGGAACTCTTCAGTCAATTCCATGCCGATTTCCTCGGGTTTGAGCAACTGAAAGAGACCACTTTGATCTTCAAGGTTCGGACAGGCCGGATAGCCGAAACTAAAGCGCGTGCCGCGATAACCCTGCTGGAAAAACTTGCGCCGGTCGGTAGCATCGTATGAAGCCAGACCAAGCTCAGCCCGCACCCGCTTGTGCACCACCTCGGCCAGTCCCTCCGCCGCCTCCACTGAGAGCCCATGGAAATAAAGATACTCAGTGTATTCACCGGCGCTAAAGAGTCTGGCCGTATGCTCACTGGCAATCTGCCCCATGGTCACAACCTGCAGAGGCAGTATGTCATAGCCGCCTTCTTCCTCGTCTCTAAAGAAGTCGGCTATGCAAAGATGACGCCCGAAGTCCTGCCGCGGGAAGGAAAAGGAAAGTTTGTGCTTGAGCTCAATGGGGCTGCCGTCGCGGCGCTTGCCTGCAATGACTTCAGCGGGGCTCAGCAAAGGGTCCGGCTCGTAAACCAAAAGTTCATTGCCGCGAGAGAGGCAGGGGTAATAACCATAAACCGCGGCCGGAGCAAGAAGTTTCTCTTTCCGGCAGCGCTCCTTGAGGGCATTCAAAGCCGGATAAACTTTCTCGGCAAGCATAGCCTCATATTGAGCATCGGGCATATCGCCCTGTCGAACTCTAAACTGCCCGCGAATCAGGGAATTTTCGTTGATGAAAGAGAAGATCTCATCCAGATCGAAATCGGTGAGTACCTTGCGACCCAAGAAAGGCGGCAGGCAGACCGGGAGCGCTCTTTCCACATCGGAACGTAGCTTGAGCGGAAGATGGTGGGAGACTTCAGAGTTCTTGCCGTTATTCTCGCCTTCGGCTTGCTCATCACCGAAATCGTCATCGTCATCTTCGCATTGATCGGTCGGCTCTGCCTCAAGCCCGCGAAGAAGCTCGTCTTCACGACCGGAGGCTATGGCTTCCATAATGTGCAGGTCGTCGAAGGCATCCTGACCATAAAACAACTTGCCGCCATAAACCCGGCGACAGTCTTCTTCCACATAACGCCTTGTGAGAGCAGCCCCACCCAATATAACCGGTGTGGTAATGCCTCTTTGATTGAGAATCTCCAGATTCTCCTTCATGATCACGGTAGACTTGACCAGAAGCCCGCTCATACCGATGCAATCGGCTTTATGTTCAAGGGCGGCGGCGGCAATGTTTTCTATGGATTGCTTGATACCAAGATTGAATACCTTGTAGCCGTTATTAGTGAGAATGATGTCCACCAGGTTCTTGCCGATATCGTGCACATCGCCCTTGACAGTAGCCAGTACCATCGTGCCCCGGGCCGAGCCCTCTACCCTCTCCATAAATGGCTCCAGGTAGGAAACAGCCGACTTCATGGTTTCAGCCGACTGCAAGACAAAGGGCAATTGCATCTTGCCGGAACCAAAAAGTTCGCCCACCACTTTCATGCCATCCAGCAAGATGTTATTGATAATATCGAGAGGCTTGTAGGCCTCAAGGGCCTTTGCCAGATCAATGTCGATACCAACCCGGTCGCCGTCAATGACTCGTTGTTTGAGCTTCTCCTCGATAGAGAGGTTTACGCTTCGCACCACCTTTTTGTCAGACTTCTGCTTCTTCTGATAGAAGTCCAGAAGGGCAAATAGCGGATCATAACCACCGATGCCGTCAGCACCAGCGGCTATACGCTCATCGAAAACCAGCTTGCGGTGATACTCTCTTTCTTCTTCGTCGATGCGATAGAGGGGCAGGATTTTCTGAGCATTGACGATAGCCATATCGAGGCCGGCTTCCACCGCATAGTGCAGGAAGACCGAGTTTAAAATGCGTCTGATGCGCGCATCAAAACCGAAGGAAATATTGCTTACACCAAGAATAGTCTTAACTCCGGGCAGATTCTCCTTGATCAGCCTGATACCATCGAGAGTGGCGATGCCTAAGCGCCTGTCATCTTCGTTACCGGTGGAGAGGGTAAAGGTGAGCGCATCGAAGATTAGATCGCTGGGGGCCATGCCGGCGTGCACCGCCAGGTCGTAAATGCGACGAGCAATGGAGAGCTTCTGCTGCGCCTCCTTGGCCATTCCCTTTTCATCGATGGTCAGGGCCACGGCGGCTGCACCATATCTGGTGATCAGCTCAACCTTCTTGAGCATTTTTTCTTCGCCGTCTTCCAGGTTTATGGAATTGACGATGGGCTTACCGGCGATCAAACTGAGAGACTGAGACAGTACCGAATATTCGGTGGTATCGACCATGATAGGAATGGTCAGTTCGGTGTTGAGACGCCTGATGAAGGAAGACATATCCTTCACTTCATCCCGTCCCACATAGGCCGTACACACATCCAGGATGTGCGCTCCTTCCTTCTCCTGCTCCCGAGCCATGGAGACCATACCGTCCAGATCTTCGGCTTGCAAGAGGTCTTTAAATTTTTTGGAGCCGTTCGTATTGGTGCGCTCACCCACGATCAATGGCGGCTGCATCATGGCACTGTCCAGTTCCAGCGGACAGGAAGTGTAAATGCTGGCTACGGCCGGCGTGAATTCAGGTTTGCGCTTCTTGGGGCTGAGCCCCTCCACTTTCGCCACCACCGCCTGCAGGTGCTCGGGAGTAGTGCCGCAACAACCGCCCACGATATTGACGCCGTCATTTTTGACAAAGTGCTCAATGGCTGATGCTAGTTCATCCGGGCGTAACTTGTAGACGGTTTCGCCGTTTACATTCTCGGGCAGACCGGCGTTTGGCAGCACGGACACGGCGGTAGGCGAGTTTTCGCAAAGATAGCGCACCGGATCGTACATCTCGGTGGGGCCGGTGGCACAGTTGATACCGATGACATCCACGGGAAAGGAAGCAAGAGTGGTGAGCGCCGCTGAGATATCGGTGCCCACCAACATAGTGCCTAGAGGCGGCGCTTCCAGGGTGACCTGAGTGATAATCGGAATCTTACGCCCAATCACTTTGAAATAATCAAGAATGGCTATGATTGCCGCTTTGGCCTGCAAAAGATCTTGCCCTGTTTCAAACTGCAGCACGTCCACGCCGCCGTCGATCAAGCCACGCACCTGCTCGTAGTAGGCGTCTTTCATGACCGTAAAGTCGATGTGCCCGAGGGAGGGAATCTTGGTAGTTGGCCCGATGGAGCCGGAGACATAGCGGCGCTTATCTGTAAACGAAGAAGCTACTTCCTTTGCCAGCTCGGCCGCTTTGCGATTCAACTCATAGGCCCGGTGGGCCAGATCAAACTCCGCCAGAACAATGGGCGAGCCGCCGAAGGTATCCGTCTCCACACAGTCACAGCCGACTTTGAAGAAAGACTCGTGAATTTCGGCGATGACCTGGGGGCGACTTTCCACCAGAATCTCAGGACAATTCTCGTAGCCGTGGTAGTCATCAAGACTGAGATCGTAGGTATGGATGGAGCTGCCCATGGCTCCATCAAATATCAGCACCTTTTCTTTGAGGGCTTTGAGAAAATCCACGGGGTCTCCAGGTAAGCAAACGAACAATCAGAACGAACAGGCTAGGGGGCAGGCATAAAGCCCATTTCCACTACCTGCTTGCGGCCATTTTTGCCCTGCAGATAGTCTATAAACGGTTTTACCTTAGTCTCGGTCTTTGCATTGTAATAAACGTACAATGGGCGCGACAGAGGATAGGAATCCAGGGTCAAAGAGCGAGAGGCCTCGCCCTGAGCAGGTTCTTTGATAGCCTCAGTACGCAGCGAAAGCTCCAGAATCTTCACCTTATCTTTGGCACCCTGGGCCTGGGACATGCCGACAAATCCTATGCCGAGCCGGTTTCCGAAAACCGCCCCGATCACGGCTTCCGAAGAAGGCATGAGCTTCACCTCCGGGCCGAAGGGCTTGTCTTGCATGACATGCTCTCTAAAACAATCGGCGGTGCCGCTGGTCATTTCCCGAGCAAACACCCTGATAGGCTCAGCCTTGGTTTCCTCTTTGCTTAGCTTATCCCAGGTCTTAATCTCTCCGGCATAAACCAGACGCAGATCATCAAGTCCAATCTCGTCCAGCTTATTGACTGGGTTCACTATCACGGCGATGGAATCTCTTGCCACCATGACTCGCTTCAGATGGGTCTTCTCTTTATGAACCAGGGCGTTCTCTTCCTGGCTCAATTCGCGTGATGCGCTGGCAACATCAATTTCACCGGCAATAAGGCCTCTGATACCAGCCCCGGTATCACCGGCGCTGACTGTCACCTGGCAGCCTGGATTCTCAGTCATATATCCATTAGCCCAGTTCCGCACCATAGACTCCATGGTGTCGGAGCCGAGGACAACGATTCTCTTGCTATCGACCCCGGCTCCCGGGGCCAAATCGACAAAGCCGCCGCAGCCGGAAACACCAAGCCCCACAACTAAGACTGTTAGAACTAGCAATGGCCATGGACACTTGCCGAAAGTATAACCAGTTTCAGGCGCTCGTTCGCCTGAGAGATTCCCTGTACAGCCAAGAAACATGCTCTACCCTCTTTCTCTCTCAGCCTAAAGAATATGCTCTCTAGATGACAGAATGGTCGCAGATGTGAGCGCCAATCACAACCTTACGCGACTAATGTTTACGAATCGCCAGCTATTCTTGACAAATCCCTGAAAACCTCTTCAGCACTCCGGTAGCGGTCGCCAAGAGAAAGTTCGGTGCACTTTGCCACAATCCTCGAAAATTCCGCCGAGACAGCTGCCGTCTCGCCCGGGCGGGAGCAGGAAAGCGGGGCGGGCTCCACACCGGTGACCAGATAGAAAAGCGTTCCGCCCAACGCGTAGAGATCGCTCTGGGTGGTAGGCCGCCCCCGAAACTGCTCGGGCGGCAAATAGGCGTGCTTGCCGACAACGGCAGTTCGGTTGGAATTTTCTAACCGCCTGGCTACGTTAAAATCCACAATCTTAATCTGCCCATCAAGACCAACGATGATGTTGTCCGGGCTCAAATCGCGATGCACCACCGGCGGAAACTGTTCATGCAAATACTTGAGCACCAGGGCAAGTTGGCGCGCCACCTCTATGGCAAAGCGCTCGGTTTGCGGACCTTGCAACATGACCAGCTCTTTCAGAGACTTGCCCTCCACGTATTCGAGCACCAGATAACCACGGAAGTCTTCCACAAAGTGATCAAGCAACTTGACCACGCCTGGATGATCAAGCTTTGCCAGCAACTCCGCTTCGGCGAAAAACCGACTGGAAATGTTCTCCAGGAGCCTTGTGCCTCGATAGACGGGCAAAATATATTCTTTAAGTACAACCTCCGAAGGATGTGAGAACACAGCCTTCTCCGTCAGTACAACCTCCGAAGGATGTGAGAACACAGCCTTCTCCGTCAGTACAACCTCCGAAGGATGTGAGGACACAGCCTTCTCCGTCAGTACAACCTCCGAAGGATGTGAGAACACAGCCTTCTCCGTCAGTACAACCTCCGAAGGATGTGCGGGGTCAGGCGCGTTTTGAGCAGAATCTGCTGCTAGAGCCGCCAGATAAGTATTGCCCTGACCGCCGCCGCCCAGTACACCTGCCACTGTGTAGCGCCCTTGCTTGAGCTTCTGACCGGGGGCAAGCAGCCCGTCGTTGGCTCTCAAACCGGTAGTAGCGAAGGAATGTAGCCAGAGTTCAGTAAAACCGGGAGCGGCTTCGCTCTCTGATAGCGGCACCGCCCGGTTTACCTTGGCCGCCAGGGACGGAGCAAAGACTTCCAGCCGATTGAAAAAACCAGCTTCGCTATTGTCTACAAGCACATCTTCGAAGGGAATCTTGTGCACCAGCCCCCACCTGGTCTGAATCAAAAGACAACGAGTTTCCGGCAAGAGAAAGCGTTTTGCAGGCTTCACTTCAACCTGGCTGATATCGCTCCATGGTATGGCTATCTCCGAGAACGAACCTGCCGTCACTGGAGCCCAGATCACCAGATGCCGGCTCAAGAGCTTCACCCGCCGCGGTCTGGCCGACTGCGACACATAAAGGGCCGTCAGGCTGGCCGGAATGGCCATGAAGACAAGCAGGAGCAGTAAAGAAAATTGAGCAACAAAACCACCCGGCTGAGGCATGCCGATGCCTAGCGCCTGCAGATAAGTCAAGTAAATGAGAAAGACAGCCCAGAAACCGATATTCAGCCAGAGGAACTGTTTGGCAAAGGAGGTTTTCTGGTAGAGCCTTCGGTAAACCCGCACTCCACCAAGACAAAAACTAAGCTCGCTTTCCTCAGGAAAGAACACCGACTCTTCCGCATTGGTATGGCTAACAGGCACCAGCGGCGATGGCAAGGCTGCATCCCTATCAATTCGCTCAGACTCGAACTCAGCACTCATGAAGCTGCCTCAAAGCCATGGATGAGACGCTTGCAGATAGCCTCACTTCTTGCTGCTACAACTTTTGCCGATGGCGGACGCAAATGCCAGTCCTGTTCAGTCATTTCCCTCAATAGTTGAAAGAGTTCGGCATCGACTCCCGCAGGAAGCGAACTCTCGCCGAGAGTTGCAAGCGGTTCAGGGTCTTCACCATTCAAACAGAAAGCAATGGTACAGGCCAGGGCATAAAGATCGCTTGCCGGACAGGCCTTGCCCCGGTATTGCTCAGGTGGTATATAAGACTGTTTGCCGACAAGGGTGCCGGTGGCTTCTCCCACAAAGCTGGCAGCCACGCCAAAGTCTATCAAAACCAACTCCCCATCACTGGTTATAACCACATTGTCGGGAGTCAAATCTCGGTGCAAAACCGGTCGTTCAAGTCCATGCAAATAAACCAGCACTGAGGACAGGTCAAAGAGCCAGCGAGCTGCCACCACGCTCTTTATCGCGCCTTCCTGCTTGATGAAGCGGCGCAAGTCGATGCCGTCCACATGTGAGAGCACCAGGTAATGTCTGTCATTTTCTTGAAAGTTATCCTCAATAGACACGATTCTCTTATGCCGGACCTGGCTCAGAATCTCAGCCTCGCGCTGGAACAGTGCCACGGCTTTTTCTTTCAGCGCCGCCTCCACTCCCAGGGGCAGCACCGCTTCCTTCACTACTACGCAGCGTCCTGCCGGTTGAAGCGTAGCCAGATAAACCGCTGCCAGTCCGCCAAAGCCAAGTTGTCCTGTAATCTGAATCTGCCCATCACGCAACTTATCGCCGGGCTTGAGAGGCACAAAACTGGTCGAACCGAAACGGCTGGCCATCTCTTCTTCCCAGAGTTGCGTATAGGAGGGATGCAGACCAAGACCGGAAGCAGATACGGCTCCTACCGGTAAAGAGAGATCCACCTGGGATAGTTCGGGACGAAAAGTGACGGAGGGCGCCTTGATGGAAAAGATGAGAAGCAGGTTCTTCAAGGCTGCTCGCCCCAGACCGGCAAGACGCAAGGGTACCCGCGCACCGTCTTGGAAAACCAGAGTCATCGTACTGACCTGGGTGCGGAGGTTGCCGTCTTCAAGAAAGTCTACTTGAACAAGCTCCGACCATGAACGCTTCAGTCGCCCCCGGCTTTCGAGCAAGAACCGTAATGGCAGCCGCACACCGTTTTCTCCCAGATGAAGCCTGGTATCGGAGCAAACCCGCAGGGCAAAAAAGCTGAGAGCGAGCAAACTCGCATAGCAGAATGCCGCCGCCGCCATCTGGTTGAAATCAACTAACCACCCGGCTTTTCCACCTTCGGTAAATAATCCGACCAGGCAGAAAAGCGACCAGGCAAACCAGAGCGGCGAGAGTGCCAGAAGGAGGAGGCGGGTGGCTACAAAGTTACCGGTCTGATAAGAAAGAACCAGGTCTACGGGCGGACTGTCCTCTGACAGCGCCGGGGTGGGAAGCCCGTCTGTAGTTTTGATTTCTTGATTGGCAGGCAAGATCAATCTCCCCAGGATCTTCTACTTATCTTTTACCTGATTTGCCAAACAAAAACTCCCCGGTCGGCCGGGGAGCTTTCATCAAGTAGATTTACGACGTGAAGCGATTACTCTTCATCGTCCATATCATCGAGATCTTCATCGCCTTCGCACCAGAAATCATCAGACTCTTCCGAATTGGCGGCAAGAAGAATCTTAGTGGTCACTTTTGCGGCAGCGTCAGGAGAGACGCCGGCAGCGGTGAGGGTTTTTACCCAGTGCACAACCTCATCGAGCAAGGCTGTGTCCATTACTGTAGCTGTTGCTGTAGACATTCTAAAATTCCCTCTCTAGGCTCACAAACGAACAACACCAGCCCCAAGGAGCGGGAGACAGGTATTGACTAGACAATAAATGCTACCCCACCTTAACTGGCTTGTGTACTGCTTTTGAATTAAATTCTCTGCCGTGACAACCGTATATACTTCATTCATATGTATTGAAATGCTGGTTGCCAGATAGCTGCAAACTCCCACCGGTGCCCTAAGTAATCGACTGTCCCCTTAAGAGTCCTCATAGGCCAGATACATGGCCTGGGTACCAAGGTCGAGAGCCGCCGCTCCGCCCTCTTCCACCACCTGATTGAATCTTTGCACCGACCACTGAGTGCCGCCCAGCACCCCAAAACCACCCTCATTAAGACTTTCTCCAACCAGTCGCAAATCTTTAAGCATATGGCGAATGGAAAAGCCCGGGGCAAAATCCCGCTTGAGAATTCGCGGGCCAAGGTTGCTCAAAGCCCAGGAGCCGCCCGCGCCATTGCCAAGGGCTTCCACCACCAGGCTTTCGTCCAGTCCAAGGCGGCGAGCCAGGGTCATGGCTTCCAAAAGGGCCACTAGATTAACGGAGCAGAGCACCTGGTTGCAAAGCTTGAGAGCCTGACCGCTACCGCTTACCCCGCAATGTACCAGGGTTTTGCCCATCAAGCTGAGGTAGGGTCGCACCCGCTCGAAGGCAATTGCATCACCCCCGACCATGATGGTGAGAGTGCCGTTGCGCGCCCCCACATCGCCGCCGGTCACCGGAGCATCCAGAAAACAAGAGCCGGATGCCTGGAAGCGGTCCGCAAGCCGCCTGGCCGTTTCCGGACCGATTGTGCTGAAGTCAACCACCACGGAACCGGCCGGCAAATGCTCAAGCACCCCGTTTGCACCCAGGAGCACCGACTCCACGTCTTTTTCGTCACCCAGACAGGTGAAAATCAAGCTGGAAGAGGAGACCGCCTCGCCCAGGTCGGCACAAGCCGTTGCCCCCAGCGCCTCCAGGGCGCCGGTCTTACCGGCGCTTCGATTCCATACTCGCAGGCTATGCCCGGCGGAAGCCAGATGGGAGGCCATGGCCGCCCCCATGATACCCATACCGAGAAAGGCAAGAGCCTCAGTGGTGCGCGAACTTGTTGAATTTACTTGTGCCATAACAGATTCCTTAAATAACTACCCGCCGGGGCAACGTCCTAAATAATTTCAGTCAATAGTACCCTTCTATATGAGACCTCAGAAGCAAGGCTGTTTAAGATATTGAAGCAAGCACCCGGGTATAAACCTCACAGTGTTTTACTGTAGTGTTTTAATTTGGCTGAAAGAGAGCGATTTTCTTCAAAAATGAGCACAAAAATCACACCAGTACACTCATGCGGAGACTCCGCCCTCAAGTGCATCGACTGCAACGAGCCGGTCTGCCCTAAGTGCTTCGTGCAGTGCGCCGTAGGCAACCGCTGCAAGAAATGCGCCGGTCGGTTTACTTCCCATGTGCTGCAGGTGCCGCCCGCGATTTTACTAAAAACCCTTTCATATACAGCCTTTCTGGGCTTTGCCTTCGGCTATGTCAACTCCGGTCTGACAGGCATGGGTTTCGGCTTTTACAGTTACCTTATCCTTTTGGGTCTCTCTTACATGGTTGGTAAGTCCGTGCACCGGGTGGCCGGCTATAAGCTCGGCCCTAAAATTGTAGTTACCATTCTGGCCGGCCTCTTCCTGGGCATGGCTCTTGGCCCACTCAGGCAGGAGTTGCTCACGGCCTTGAGCCTTTCTCAGGCAATAGGCGAGGATCAGGCTGTCGGTCAGAGCATGATGCAGTCCCACTGCATCCACATTTTCCTCTTCGCCCTGGGCATACTTTTGCCGGTACTGCGCAAATAAACAAGCTTATGCAGGCTTTTACTTTTGCAACCATCCCTTGCTGCACCCGTGTATTATTGAATACGGTTTGCATTCACCTAAGTTGTCTCAGCAGCAGGCTATTACAAATTCTATGAGTTCCTACAAAAAAGTCTGCCTGAGTTGCAAAACCGAGTATGACAGTCAGGATGACAGTTGCCCCAGAGACGGCGGGCAACTTGTACCGGTAGCAAACGATCCCCTCATAGGCACTACTTTTGCCGACAAATATCAGATTTTGAAGGTGCTTGGCTCGGGCGGCATGAGCGTCATCTACCAGGCTCGCCACAAGTATATGGAAAGAATATGCGCAGTCAAACTGCTGCATCCTTTTCTTGTGGCCGATGCCTCCATGTTCCAACGTTTTCAATACGAGGCCAAGGCCGCCAGCAACCTGGACCACCCCAATGTAGTCAGGGTTCATGACTTTGGTATTACTGATGATGGCAGAGCCTATCTGGTCATGGACTATTTGTCCGGCGAAGACCTTTCCTCCATTCTTGAGCGCGATGTAATTCTGCCGGAAGACAAAGCTCGTGAAATCTTCCGCCAGGCCTGCATGGGACTGGATCATGCCCATAGCAAAGGCGTCATTCATAGAGACCTGAAACCAAGCAACCTCTTTCTGGAACCGCAGAGCGACGGCTCCATTATCGTCAAGCTGGTTGATTTCGGCATCGCTAAAATAAACCTGCCGGGAGAAATCGAGAGCGGTCAAAATCTGACACGCACCGGTGAAGTTTTCGGTTCTCCTCTATATATGAGCCCGGAGCAGTGCGCCGGCTTATCCCTGGATGCGCGCTCCGACATCTATTCTCTCGGTTGCCTGATGTATGAGGTGGTGGCAGGAAAGACACCACTGATTGGCAGCACCGCCTTTGACACCATGCAGATGCATCTGAAAACCAAGCCGGCAAAACCGACCGAGGTCTCGCCTCGCATCAGCCTCTCACCCCACACGGAAGCGGTCATTATGCAATGCCTGGCCAAGCGCCCGGCTGATCGTTTCAGCAGTGTAGCCGACCTCTACGAAGCCTTCTTTCAGGAGAAGCTGCCGAAAACCGGATTGGTATCGGCCGGTTCCGGTCTGCAACTGCAGTTAAAGACAGGCGGAGAAGTGGGCGCCGACCAGTCTAAAGGTTCTACAGGCTTGAGCAAGGCCACAGACGGCAAGGCATCAAGCAGCAAAGAAAACTTCCTCCACCACCTCAGTCGCACCAGTATTGCCAGGTCTCTCGCCGATCCCCAGAAACGCCCCGGGGCAATCACGGCGATTCTACTTGCTACTATCCTTGGTGGCGCTCTCATTTACCTCTACTTCGGTTGGCAGGGTCCGAGCACCGACAGAGGCACTTTCTTCAATCGCAACCGCTTCCTCTTTGTGGTGAGCTTTGCCGACTATCTAAAAGACTCGGGCAATTTTGATCAAGCCGAACAGCTCTACAATTACACTCTGGAAATTTCCAAGAGCTTCGATGATCGCCACGCCCATGAGGCGAACGCTCTCAGAGCCAAGCTCAATCTCTACGAAAAGAGCCACAACACTGCCGGAACGGAAAAAACCCTGGCACAGTTGAACGGCGTCTTAATGAAGCGCCTGCTGGAAGATTATGCCAGTGCCATGGGAGAACTGGATCGTATCGACACGGCCAGCCGCAAACTAAACTCTCAAGATGGGGGCAACACGGTTCTCACCAAACAACTTGATGCAGACCTGACGGCCGTCATTCAGGGCATCATCGAACTGGGTCGCCGACTGGCAGCCAATCAAGATATCGACAGGCAAATAAAGCTCCTCACTAGAGCCTGCACTCTCTATAACAGATTTGCCGCCTCAGATGATCCACAACTGGCCAGGCTCAAGATGGAACTAGCCATCTGCCACTGGCAAAGAGATGAAGTAGAAACAGTAGGACCGCTCCTGAAAGAAAGCCTGCAGATAATGAAGCGAGCCTCGGATAATCACAAACCGGGATTACGCCCACTCGACTTAGCGGAAGCCTGGCTGCGCCTTGGTCAATTTGACCGGGACCGCAGCCTCTTTGCTGATGCGGAAAAAGAATTGGACACGGCCATCTCTCTCACCGAAAGCTATGAGAAGCGAGAACCACGCGCCAACGATACCAGAGAACTTAAAGAAATAGGCAAAGGACGCCGCATGCTCACTGAAGTTTTGAATGCCAAAGCCGACCTGGAAGGACAGCAAAAGAACCTGAAGGAGGCGGAACTGCTAAGGGAGCGAGCTGCCAAAATCAAACAATTGCCGACGGAAGATCCGCTCGTCAGCACACAGTAAAAGAGAGAAGCGGCCGGGGCAGCTTCTCTCTTTCGATTCGATCTCAGACCTTTCTTATCAGTTGAATCAGCCCTTGGAAGAACCGGCCAGAACCTGTACTTTCGCCAGACCGGCTTCCAGATCTTGAATCAAATCATCCACGTCTTCTATACCCACGGACAAGCGCACCAGGGCATCCACTACGCCGCGGGCATCACGCTCTTCCTTGGGAATGGAGCCATGGGTCATTGATACCGGGTGGCAGACCAGGGATTCCACACCGCCCAGACTCTCAGCCAGAGCGAAGAGCTTGGTGGTGCCCAGGAACTGTCTGGCACTTTCCAGGCCGCCCTTGAGTACAAAAGAAACCATGCCGCCGAAGCCGTTCATCTGCTCTTTGGCCAGCTTGTGCTGGGGATGACTTTCGAGACCGGGATACATGACCTTCTCGATAGCCGGGTGCTTTTCGAGATACTTGGCCACAGCCATGGCATTCTTCTGGTGTGCTTCCATACGCACGGCCAGGGTCTTGAGACCGCGCAAAACAAGCCAGCAATCAAAGGGGCCAGGTACGGCACCGACGGCATTCTGGTGAAACTTGAGAGTTTCATAGAGCTTGTCGTCGGATGTAATTACGGCACCACCCACCACATCGGAGTGCCCGCCCAGATACTTAGTGACGGAATGCACTACCACATCGGCACCAAGTTTGAGCGGATTTTGCAGGTAGGGGCTGGCGAAGGTGTTGTCCACAACGGAGATAAGCTTATGCTCTTTGGCCAGGGTGGCAATTGCTTTCAAATCACAGAGACGCAGAAGCGGATTGGTAGGTGTTTCCACCCAGATCATCTTGGTCTCGGGCTTGATGGCCGCCTTCACTTTCGCTACATCACTGGCGTCCACAAATGTGAAAGTCAGACCGTAACGCTTCCAGACCTTCTCAAAGAGTCTGTAGGTACCGCCATAAACATCGTCGCCGCAGATGACGTGGTCGCCGGCCGAAAGCAGATTCATGATGTTGCCTTCGGCAGCAAGACCGGAACCGAAAGAAAGGGCATACTTGCCGCCTTCCAGGGCGGCCAGACACTCTTCTAAAGCAGAGCGGGTCGGGTTTTGCGTACGGGCATATTCGAAGCCTTTGTGCTTGTTCAGCCCTTCCTGTACATATGTAGAGGTTTGAAAAATGGGCGTGATAATGGCTCCGGTAGTCGGATCCGGATCCTGCCCGGCGTGGATAGCCTTTGTCGAGAACTTCATTTCTAACTCCAATAAATTACTTGACTGATGCTTTTTCTTTCTTGCTGTGCTTAACAGTCTCGGCACCGGTCTCGGCTTTCAGATGCTGCACGATGTCGAACTTAGTGAGAACACCGGCGGCTTTGCCGTCCTTAGTGAGAATCACCATGGAGGTACCGAGTTTGAATTGCCGATAGACATGATCGATTTCAGCATCGGAATCGACCTGCGGATAAGGTCTACCCATGACCGAGCTGATATGAGTAGCTTCGGGATGCTTGCGCTCGAAGACTATCTGCATGGCGACAAGATCATTGATATGGCCAACGTTCTGACCGGCTTCGGTAATCACAGGCAGCTGATCGATTTGATATTTTTCCATCAAGTCAATGGCATGCTGCACGGTATCGTCGGGTTTGACGGTAATCATGGGCGGCACGCGACCATCTTTGATTTTCTCGGCAATCAAATCTTTGGCGTAGAAGCTCATGCCGGAAGCAGGCAGGAAGCCATTGTCGCGCATCCAATCATCGGAATAGACTTTGGACAGATAGCCTCTGCCGCCGTCGGGCAGAATCACCACAATTACATCTTCTTCCGTCATGGTCTCGGCTACGCGCAATGCTGCGCAGGTAGCAGTGCCACAGGAGCCACCCACCAGGAGACCCTCTTCCCGGGCCAACCGGCGCGCCATCTGGAACGACTCTTTGTCGGAGATACGCTCAAAATGGTCCACAATTTTCAAGTCGGCGTTTCTGGGAATGAAGTCTTCGCCGATACCTTCAACTTTGTAGGAGCCCGGTGTGTCGCCGGAGTAAATCGAACCTTCCGGGTCGGCACCAACAATTTTGATATTAGGATTCTTTTCTTTTAGATACTTGGCAGTACCGGATATAGTGCCACCGGTACCGGCGCCGGCCACCAGGCAAGTAATCTTGCCGCCTGTCTGTTCCCAGATTTCCGGTCCGGTAGACTGGTAGTGCGCCAGCGGATTATTGGGATTGGCGAACTGATTGGGCTGGAAGGATCCGGGAATTTCCATGGTCAGGCGGTTAGCTACCGAGTAGTAGCTCTCGGGCGAGCCGGCGGAAACCGTGGAAGGCACCATTACAACTTCAGCACCGTAAGCCTTAAGCAAGTTTATTTTTTCCGGCGCTACCTTGTCGGGACAGATCAAAATGCACTTATAACCCTTGACGGCGGCAATTTGAGCCAGACCGGTACCGGTGTTGCCGGAAGTCGGCTCGATAATTGTGCCGCCGGGCTTGAGCAGGCCTGCCTTTTCGGCTTCTTCAATCATTTTCAGGGAAGGTCGGTCCTTAATGGAACCACCCGGATTGAAAACCTCAACCTTAGCCAGGATGGTGGGCTTCAGTCCTTTAGTGACCTTGTTAAGCTTTACAAGAGGCGTTGAGCCGATTGTTTCAAGGATATTCTCGCAGTACTTCACGAGGGGCGGTCCTCCCTTACAATATATGGATAAAGTAACGGAATATTATAAGCTCGTGACCAAGTCAAAATACTTCTTCAAACCTGATGATCTCTCTCACTTTCGCTTCGAAAGAGACCTTGGGCAACCAGGTGCCTACCCTTTCACCCGCGGCATATACCCGGAGATGTACCGTACACGGGTGTGGACCATGCGTCAGTACGCCGGCTTCGGTGACGCCGACGCCACGAACCGCCGCTTTAGATATCTCTTAGACAAGGGGCAGACCGGTCTTTCCGTCGCCTTCGACCTGCCCACCCAGATGGGTCTCGATTCCGACGACCCCATGGCCCTTGGCGAGGTCGGACGCACCGGCGTTGCCATCGATACCCTCAAGGACATGGAACGCCTCTTCGACCAGATAGACCTGGGCAAAGTCTCGACTTCCATGACCATCAACTCCACAAGCGCCATCCTGCTTGCCATGTACCGGGCTGTGGGCATCAAACAAGGTGTTGATCCCAGGCTGCTTTCAGGCACAATTCAAAACGACATATTAAAAGAGTACGAAGCCAGGAACACCTATATTTTTCCGCCCCGGGGCTCCATGCGCCTCATTACCGACATTTTCGAATACTGCTCGAAAGAGCTGCCCAAATGGAACACCATTTCCATCTCCGGCTACCATATAAGGGAAGCGGGCGCCACGGCCGTGCAGGAACTGGCCTTTACCTTCGCCAATGCCATCGAATACGTGCGGGCAGCCATCTCCCGGGGTCTTGATGTAGACGACTTCGCCCCCCAACTGAGTTTCTTTTTTGTGGCTCAGATGAATCTCTTTGAAGAAATTGCCAAGTTCCGTGCGGCCCGCAGGCTCTGGGCCAAAATAATGAAAGAGAAATTCAACGCCAAGAACGACAAGTCCATGACCCTGCGCTTCCACGTGCAGACGGCAGGCTCATCTTTAACCCTGCAACAGCCGGACAACAACATCGTTCGCACCACTATTGAAGCCTTGGCAGCGGCGCTGGGCGGTTGTCAGTCCCTGCATACCAATTCCAAGGACGAAGCCATCGCCCTGCCCACCGAGGCTTCAGCCCTGACGGCGCTTAGAACCCAGCAAATAATTGCCTTCGAGACGGGAGTCGGCTCGGTGGTGGATCCCTGCGGCGGCTCCTACTATATAGAAAACCTCACCAGCCGGATTGAGGCGGAAGTAGAGGAGTACCTGGCCCGCATCGAAGAGATGGGCGGCGCTATCAAGGCTGTGGAAACAGGCTTTATCCAGAAAGAAATTCAAGACTCCGCCTACGAAGACCATCAAGAAGTAGAATCCAAGCGAAAACTTGTGGTGGGTGTAAATTCCTTCATCGATAAGGAAGAGGAAGAAATTCCGGTGCAGCGAATATCTCCCGAGCTGGAGAGCAAACAGGTAAACTACCTGAAAGAGATAAGAGCCGGTCGGGACCAGGAAAAGGTAAACGCTATATTGGCCCGCCTCTCTAAAGCCGCACAGGAAAGCGATAATCTGGTGCCCATCATCTGCGAAGCCGTGGAAGCCTATGCCTCGGTGGGTGAAATCACCGGTTCTCTCAGACAGGCCTTCGGCAAGTTCCGCCCCATGGTCACAATCTAAATAGAGGCAAGCCTAAAGTGAGTGCAGGCGAAAAGGCCTACCAATTCAACGTCAGCATAGTCATCGTCAACTGGAAGACCCCCTTGCTTCTGGCCCGTTGTCTGGATTCCCTCAAGGAAGATCCCCAGTACGACACTTTCGAACTAATAGTGGTGGACAACAATTCCGGCGACGAATCAGTACCCATGCTGAAAGAGAAGTATCCCTTCGTGCGCCTGATCGAAAACAAGGACAACGCCGGTTTTTCCCGGGGCTGCAACCAGGCCATTGAAATAGCCGGGGGACGCAACGTTTTGCTCCTCAACCCTGACTCCGTCTCGGTCAAGGACGCCGTTTCCACCATGTTCAAATACCTTGACGACCATCCGGAAGTAGGCGCCGTCGGACCACGGGTACTCAACCCGGACGGGAGCCTGCAACTGGCCTGTCGCCGGGCCTTTCCCTCGGTGCAGGCCTCCTTCTTCCGCCTCACCTACCTATCCAAGCTCTTCCCCAACCACCCGGCCGTGTCCCGTTACAACATGACCTTTGCCGACCCGGACCAGTTTCTTGATGTGGACGCCCTTTCCGGCTCCTGTATGATGCTGCGTCGCCAAGTGATCGACAAAATTGGGCTGCTCGATGAAGACATCTTTATGTTTGGCGAAGACATAGACTGGTGCTGGCGTGTGAAAGAAGCCGGCTACCGGGTCATGTATATTCCGACCGCCTCGGTTTTCCACATTCATGGAGCGGCCAGCCGCAAACGGCCGGTGGGGACCACCATAAACCTTCACAAAGGCATGGAAGTTTTCTACAGGAAACACTTGGCAAAAAACTACTGGGCCCCATTCAATTTCCTGGTGTATGCTGCCATCTGGATGAGGGCGGCAATTTTCATTGTTGTCAACGTGCTGAAAGGAATGCTCATTAAAGAGCGTTCCCTATAGGCTGATATCTGCATAGCCGGGCATAATTCAAAATAGACAGAGAAAATAGACTATCCAAACTAATTCAAAATTCGGTTGGCAATCAAAAAAGGTAACTGGCAGCAAAATATGACTTCGGGCGGCTTAAAAAAAATCCTGGTAACCGGCGGCAGCGGCATGATTGGCTCAGCAGTATTGAGCAAGCTCTTGGAGCGAAAGGGCTCCCTCCTCAAGACCCAGGTAAGAGACAGACTGGCAGCCCGCGCCAAGCTTGGCAAAGCTATGGACATTACCATGGTTGAATTCGAGCAAGCCGACTTCACCCGGGTGGGTGCCCAGGAAATGCAAGCCCTCACCAAAGACTGCGACACCGTCATACATTGTGCCGGTCTCGTGCATAACGAAGGGGCCGCTTATCAGGAATACGAAGTCGTGAATGTGCGCGCCACCCAGCTTCTGGCCGAAGCATGTATGGCAACCGGCGTCAGAACATTGATCTTCCTTTCCACCTCAGCGGTTTACGGCAAAGGACCATTCAAGAATATCGAAGAGTCGACTCCGCCCCAGGCCAAGACACCATATGCAGTATCAAAGGTAACAAGCGAAAACTACTTGCAGTCTCTGAACGGACGCATACCGAGAGTGGTTGTCCTGCGCCCCTCTCTTGTATTCGGGGAAGGAGACCGTGGCAATATGCTTTCCCTGATCAAACAAATTCAGAAAGAAGAATATGTACACGTTTCGGGTGGTGTCACGCCCAAGAGCTTGATCTACTGCCAGGATCTCGCCGACGCCATCTTGCTGGCCGAAGCCAAGGCTCCGGCCGGTTTCAACATATACAACATTGCCAATCCCAGCCCTGTATCCACCAAAGAACTGGTAGATACCATCGCTGAAGTGCTTGGTGTCACCAAGAAATTTGCCTCGGTACCGGAAGGTCTTCTTAAAATCGGCGCCGGTATAGCCAAGACCTTCATGCCCGGCAAAGCCCCGGTCACCCCCGAGCAAATCGAGAAGCTGGCCACCGAGACCACCTGTTCCATCGATAAATTTGTGCAGACCACAGGCTTCACGCCCCGCACCGCCCTCAAAAAGGGCATTGCCAACGAAGTAGAATGGGCCCGGTCCGGCGAACTGATCTAATTGAACGAACAGTTATAAAGATCGGCGGCATCCATTAGCACCGGCAATTGAAAGGCTGAGGTCATGGAAAAATTCTTCCAGTTAAGCGCCCGGGGCACTTCTGTGAAAACAGAGATCCTGGGCGGTCTGACCACCTTTATGACCATGGCTTATATCATCGTCGTCAATCCGGCTATCCTCGCTTTTGCCGGTATTCCGGTTGGGCCCAGTACGGTGGCCACCATCAGCACCGCTGTTTTCGGCTGCCTGCTCATGGGCTTCTTCGCCAATCGCCCCCTGGCGGTAGCACCTTACATGGGCGAAAACGCCTTTATCGCCTTCGGTCTTGCCGCCCTGGGCATCGGCTGGCAACAGCGTTTGGGAGCCGTCTTCATTTCCGGTCTCCTCTTTCTAGCCATGGCCCTCTTTAAAATCCGCCCCTGGCTGGCCAATTCCATTTCCCTTTCCATGAAGCACAGCTTCGCCGCCGGCATCGGCATGTTCCTGGCCCTGATTGGGCTTTACGAAACCGGCATCGTGGAAAGCGCTGTACAGGGCATGCCCGCCCAGGCCCTGCTCATGCCGGACGGCATCAAACTGGGTAATCCGCCCGTGCCCCTTAAAATCGGCAACTTGCACGATATCAAAGTTTTGATTGCCGTCTTCGGCACTGTTCTCACGGCCACTCTGCTCTGCCGCAAGGTCAGGGGAGCCATGCTCATCGGTATCGCCGGCAGTGCCATACTCGGCTACCTGCTGGGCGTGGGCGAAGCCCCCAAAGCCATATTCTCTCTGCCCTTCACAGGCGATTACAGCATCGCCCCCATCTTTATGAAAATGGATGTAAGGGACTGCCTGAAGCTAACTTTCCTGCCCATTCTACTGACCCTTTTCCTCATGAGTTTCCTGGATACCCTTTCGACCATAGTAGGGGTAGGTGCCAATTGCGGCATGCTCGACAAAGACGGCAATCTGGTGGAAGTAGAAAAACCCATGATTGTCGATGCCCTTTCATGCATGTTCTCCGCCGCCGTCGGTTCCTCCACCAGCGGTGCCTTCATCGAATCGGCAGCCGGTATAAGAGAAGGCGCTAGAACCGGACTGGCAGCCATTGTTACTGGATTACTTTTTCTGGCTTCCTTCTTCTTTATTCCGCTCTTAGAACCCCTGCAACACTTGAAGTATGCCTATGGACCGGCGCTTATCTGCGTGGGCTTAATGATGCTCAATTCCGTCAAGGAAATTGACGTGGAGGATGCCACGGAAGCCTTTCCAGCTTTTGCCACCATCGCCATGATGATCTTCACCTATAGCATCGCCAACGGGCTGACGGCCGGACTGGTGCTCTATGCTCTCATGAAACTTCTCACTGGTCGGGCCGGCGAACTGAAAGGCGGTTCAATAATTCTGGCCGTCATGTGCCTGGTCTATTTCGTCTTTGGCTTGCACCATTGATTTTGTCTGCGCGTTTGTAAAACAACCCCACTGAAGTCACCAGACAGTTTCAAAAACCAATGATGGCGTTGCTGCAGAGTCAGGGACGCCCCAACACCCGTTGCGTCACATCGCGAATCTTAAAGGGTCGCCCATAGGTGGAATAGAAGCAGCGGTCCGGCAACAGCGGCAGATCGTAGCCAAACTGACTCAATATAAGGCGAAAGCTATTCACCGGACTGATACTGCTGTAGATGGAAGGCTTAATCTTCTCAGGTACCAGGTAGGCGTTAAGAATGTCGTAGCGCTCCTTAAATAAAGCTTCCCGGGGATCTTCTCTCGCCAATTCATCCTCGGCATAGGTGCCGTGATCGCCCTGCAAAATAATGATGGGTCTCTCTTTCGACTGCCTGAGAATGTCGTCGATGCAGGTCAAAATGCGCGCTTCCATAAAACGCACCTGCTCCACATAAGCCCGGCGCGCCGCCTCATCCCAGAGTCCATCCCGGCGCACGGGCATCAAGGCTGTTCGACCGCTGCCGTCGTGATTGAAGATAAAGGGCTCATGGGGTGAAAGCAAATGACAGAATACGAAACGAGGCGACGGCCCTTGCCCCTGAGGTTCGCCGCTCTCAGAGAGGGCCCGCAGCGAAGCCAGCCTGGTACGCCGGCGACTATCGGCCAGATACTGAAAGAGGTCAGGCAGAAAGCCCAAAGAGGTAGATTCAATAAACCTGATGGCAAATTCGTCCAGATCAGGGTGAGAGCTTACCTTTGCAAAGGGAGAATAGTCGGTGGGGGGCATCTCCGAACCAATGTGCACATAGCTGTAACCGCGATCGGCTAAGATTCTGGAAACAACGCTGTTCTGAAGCAAGTCATTGGTAACGCTATAGTCTTCCGAGCCCCTACCGGCCAGGTCCGGCAAAAATTCCAGATTGGACAGATTGAGACTGGAAGAAATAGAGAGGCGGGTGAGGGGGAAATTACTGCGGCTACTACCAGCTATTACAAAACCTCTTTCAGCCAGTTGGCTGCGAAAGGAAGAATTATCGTAGCCAAAGACCCGGGAAAGCACCGAAGCACCGGCCATCTCATCAAGAATAATGTAATAGATATCGGGACTGCCTGTGATGGCAGGGTTAGTGCTTAAGCGGCTGCAGGCTTGCTGCCTTATCTGCGCCTGCCGAGCTTGAACAGCCGGACGCACAAGCAACTGGTAAGTCCCTTCGTGGTATAGCAGCACCAGTATCTGCAAGACAAAAAGAAAACGCCCGCAGTCCGCCAGAATCGGCACTACTGGCAATACCATTACCGGCTTCAGAACGGCAGTCAAACCAATGAGAAGCAGTCCCAACCAGATTGCGAGCAGGGCATACTGCGCCAGGTGAGCGGCAAGACCAACATGAAAAACCGTTAGCGCAAACTCGAAAGCGATCAACAAATAGGTGATGGCATAGAAAGCATTGATGATGCTAAAAGCCAGAAGTGCGCTTTCCTGACGGCCGCGAAGCAATACACGCGAAACGACTAAAACAGTGAGACCGAGCAATAGGCAGACGACAAGAGGCAAAAGCAAATTTAAAAGGGGAACGGAATTGGCGGCTCGCACATTGAAAGAGATGAGCACCGGCAGCACCGCATAGTAAAGAGGGTAGAGGGCAAGTCCGGCGGCAAGCCCCGGCTTTTTGCCGGGGCAGGGGCCGGTTGTCGCCGCCCCCTGCACTCTGGCGCTTCCGTCGCTAAGTAGAGCCTCTTCTCTCATCACAAACGCTCGAAGTGATAAAGTGTGCGATTTGAGTCTTCCACCTGGTGGCACGCCACCAGTCTGAAATTGCGCAGGAAGGCCCTTTCAAAATTCTCCCTTGTGTAGGAAAGGCAATAGTTAGTGCGCTGTTTCATAAGCCGCACCACTTGCTCGTCTTCCCTCGGCACGAATTCCACCAGCACTTCCCTGGCCATGGCCGCAAAATAATCCGATACCTGCTCAAAATCGATGCTGTTTCCCACCGACAGATGGTGAATCAAAGCCAGCGCCAGAAGCATATCGCAGGGTCCCCGATCGGGCAGGCTCAATCTTTCGCTCAAAGCCCAGCCGATAGCCGGAGAAGGCGAAGCACAGTCCATGAGCAAGGGCAAGATATTGGTGACGGCTTCACTCTTGAGCGCCCGGTAGTTACGCTCCACGCACAGGGCGTCGTAGTCCATAGAGAGCACCTGTCTGGCATGACGAGCGGCAATACGGCTGTAGACCCCGGTATTTGCACCCAGATCCCAGACAGTTTTCCGCTCGCCGGCACTGAGCACGTCCTCCACAATCTTCTGCTTGGAAGCGCAGGCCTTATCACTGTAAGTGTTGTCTTTGTAGTAATCGCTCCAGACCGAATTCTTGTCCTTGAGCCTGAGAGCGGCCACAGTGTCTTCCAGGTGCTCAATGATGTTGGGCAGAGCCGAACCGGAAATGCTTACGGTGCTATCGCTTTTCTTGCCGCTAGTCTTGTAGAAACCATGAGACACCGCCGTCGCCAGTAAATGAGCCGCCAGGGAGAGATCCGTCCAGACGGTCCAAGGCAGAAGACTGACACCCAGATCCAAGGGGATGCCGTCCGGATAAATTAGTAAAAGACGGTTCAGTCTTATTTCGCGGCGAGCCATGAGCACAAGAGGCATCAAGAAAAAGCGGCAGAACTGACCATAAGCCCCCCAGGGCCGACCTGGTTTGTACATCTCAAAGCTGGAGGTATCGATGAAAACCGGTTTCCCCTGGCAGAACTGTACGTTCCAGGCATTGGCATCCTTGAGAGTCATACCGTACTGCAAAGCTAACTTCTGCACCTTCAAAGTAAGCAAGGCTGCATCCTGGAGTTGGCTGAAGGACCACTCATAGGGATAAGACACAAAGGGAATGCGTACCGGTTTGATTACACGAGCACAGTTATCGAGATCCGAAACGAAGGTAGGCGCCGTTGTCTCCTCATGTTCCACCAGCAGTTCCCTGCGCACCAGCTCAGTGTACAAACCGCTATCCATCAAGTGTTTGTAGGTGGGCTCGTAATCCCGGGAAATGAAACGAAAAACACTGGAGTCTTTGCGATAAACCGTGGCACTTTGATCTCGGAAGGAAAAGCGGCGCGGCGTACCCATCAGGAATCACCGGAGCGGCGCCCGCGCACGGAAATTCTACGCAAACACCTTTGCAGAGGCATCAAGACCGTTAAAACTGCCCCGATAATCATCTGCACCAGATAACTGCCGGTACAAGCGTCAATGTAAGCTTCGGCCGGAGGTGCTAGAAGCAGGAAGAAGGTCGCCATAAAGCCCAGGTAGTACATATACCCCCCTATTTCGCAAGCGAAAATTTAGAAAATTAGTAAAAGTGATTGAGCGATGCCGAGTTGCCAATGAATTCATCCTAGTCAAAGCAGCCGCCGGCGCCTATGACTAAACCGTCTGGACGAAAACGTGTATAAAAGCCGAAAAGCTCACCGCTTCAGTATTTCGCCCGGCAACGATGCTGACAATAGTGAAGGAAAGTAACAACCTCAGGCCGGCTGGCATATAATTGACCGGTCAACCTGAGGTTCCGCCCTTGTCCCCGTCCCAAGTCCTGAAAAGCCGCTGCCTTTCCCTTCCTAAATTTCTAGCGGTCAAAGCGATGCTCCCGCAGCGGACCACATTTTTCAAGGTAATTGCTCTCGCCCTGAGTCTGTTAATCTGCTTGAGTGCAACCACCGGAGCAGTTCTGGCCTCCGACGAAGACCGCAAGTCGGAAGAACAGCCCGGCTTTATCTACGTAGACGGTGTCCGCGTCATAGGCGTCTTCGGCAGCAATGGTCCCCTCTCCAAGGTAGAGCGGCTGAAGTTGATCCAATCTCGGGTCGACACAGTCTTCAGTAAAGGCGATTTTGATGCGGAGAAATTTCGTGCGGTAGAGGATGAATTCGGCACCCGCATCTTCTACGGAGAGGATTCGATCATGCTCGTCTCCAATGAGGAGGCGCAAAGCATCAAAATCTCCAGTAAGGCCCTGGCCCTCGACTATATAAAGAGGTTGAAAGAGGTTTCGGCAGATTACCAGCGGGATACTAAGCCCGGCCGACTGGCTCTGGGAGTGCTCGGCGCCCTTGGCGGTCTGCTTCTACTGGTTTTCTTCATCTCCAACCTGGGCACGCTCTCCGGTAAGTTTTCTCATTCCGTGACCGAACGGGTTAAGACCCTTCGGCCCGGCTATCGAGGTCCGGTGGTAAGAGATCTTCTAGAACTGTCGGTTTCCTTTCTTGCCCGTAGCGTCTTCTTTTTTGTCTTCCTGGGCTGCCTGCATTTCTATGTTTTCTGGGTGTTGAATTACTTCCCCTGGACCAAAATCTATGGTCTGCAACTGCTGGATAAAACCATCGCTCCGCTCAATAACGGGCTCCATGCGCTGAGCGAATATATTCCCAGCCTTTTTGTGCTGATGGTGATTTGCTACCTCACCTATGCAACGCTGGCACTACTGAGATTTCTCTTCACGGAAATAGGCAAAGCCAATCTCATCGTCGGCGATTTCGACAGCGAATTGGCTGAGCCAACCTATAAGATAGTCAAGGCACTGACGATCTTCATGGCGGTAGTGGTGGCCGCCCCTTATCTGCCTGGCTGGGAGAGCCCGGCCTTCAAGCAAGTAGGGCTTTTCATCGGTTTATTGGTCTCCCTTGGTTCCACCGGCGCCATCGGACATCTGGTGGCAGGGGTGGTGCTCACTTATACCAGAGCCTTCAAGATCGGTGACAGGGTGCGCATTGGTGAATACACAGGGGATATCACCGAACGAACGCTCTTCACCACGCGCCTGAAGACCATTAAGAATGAAATAGTCACCATACATAACGGTCAGGTAATTACAGCCGATATTGTCAATTTCTCAGCCCAGGCTAGAGACCAGGGCGTCATACTCCATACCTCGGTGACAATCGGCTATGATGCCCCCTGGCGGCAAGTCCATTCCCTTCTGCTTGAAGCTGCAAAAGACTGCTCCGGTATATTGAGCGAGCCCGAGCCCTTTGTGCTGCAACGGGCCCTCAACGATTTCTATGTTGAATACGAAATCAATGCCTACACAAAAGCCGCCCATCAGATGGTCGGCATCTACTCCGAACTGCACAGCAAAATTCAAGACCGCTTCAACGAAGCGGGAGTGGAAATTATGTCACCGCACTATGCCAGTTTGCGAGATGGAAACGAAACAACCATTCCAGCAGCAAACCGAAAAGCAGATTATTCGGCACCGGGTTTTCGCATCAATCGCTAGGGCCGCTCGCTTTCATCAGCCGCTTAGACCCATGCCGCTTTTCAAATTTCTCAGACCAAGCTCCTGCACGTTGCGGGCCAGCCCCGCCTCATCACTGACGCTTGAGCCAGGTAGCTGTGCTTCCGACTGCCTGTATATAGCCCTGCTCATGGCCGCCTTCACTTCCGGCAGTGGTTTTCCTTCCACACCAAGCTGGGCCGCTAGTCTATCAAGACCGATTTGACGAACGGTTTCGGCAAAGGTGCTGTCAATTATGGCTTTGCCAAGCTCAGCATCGGTCGGTCTGGCATCGGCAGCCAGGCTGCCGTTCTGCTTCATACTTTCCACAACCGTATTTCTGGCCACGCCTTTGAGGAACTCGTCCCTGCCGCCACCATCATTTGTAGCGGGCAGCCCATGTGCTTCCAGATACCTTTTCACATCAGCCGGATGTTCAGAGGGGCAGTCTTGTAGCTTAACGTCATGTTCCACCTTACCCACTTGCTTTTGCTCTTCCCCATAAAGTTTGAACCCCTCCAGCATCTCCGCCACAGAACTGAAGCCACTCAGCCGCCCTGAGACAGAGCGGTCCACCGCCTGTCCCGGCTTGCCGTCAATGCTATCCACAAATGGAAGCACGGCATCCTTTGCACAGGCAGAGTCTTGAGCTTCCTTACAGGCAACATCGATTATGGCCATTCCTTATTTACCTTCTCGGCAGGGAATCCTCAGCACCTTAAGGTAAGCACTGTGAAAATGCTGTGAACGTAAACAGCTCAAGGTTGCTAGTACAGAATCGAGAAACACTCCCTCAACTGCTGGGCAAAATGGAAAAGTTTCGCTCGTACTTGACCGACTCCAGTTGCGCCGCCCGGCTCAGAGCCGAGTCCTTCAGTTCGGTCAGAGACTGCGCCTCTTTTCCGGACGCAACAGAGGCAACAAAATGGGCAAGGGTCTTGAGCGCAGTTACATCCTGGCTGGCATCGGCAACGGAGAGCACTTGCCTCAGACTGGCCCCGGCCTCCCCCGGCTTGCCCAGTAAAAACAACAAGCGCCCTTTTTCCAGGTAGAGCCAGGGATTGTTTGAGGCCTTGGCCGCGGCACGCTCTATAAGGACCTGTCCTTGCCGCAGATGCTCAAGGCGCTGAGAGGCAGTTTCCGCCGCCGCATCAATATAAACGGAAGCAGCGGCCAGCAAAATATCGGCGTTATTGGGTTGACGCTGTACGGAGAGCCTTGCCAGGGGCAGCGCTTCCGCAAAATGCTCTTGCCGCACTTCAATGAGGGCCCGGGTGCTCAGCAGTAAAGTTACATTCTCACCATGGCTGTATGTTGTCGGATTCAAGCTATAAGCAGAAACTTCGTTGAGAGCCTCCTTCGTCTTACCGTCGAAGAGCAAAGCCTGGGCCCGCAGACAATGGGACAAAAGCTCCTGATCGCCTGAAAGCTTACCCTTCACTCTCGAGAGTACGTTCAGGCACTCTGCCAAACGTCCCTGCCTCAGTTCGATCTCTGCCTCCATCAGTGGTGCCAGGTTGTCCTGGGGAGCCAGCTTCTCGGCATGCACAACAAGCCGCCTCGCTTCGCGAAAATCTCGCCCCACAAGGGCTAAACGAGCCAGATTGAGACGCGGCTCCACATAATCGAGTTTGCACAAAATGGCCGTTCTCCAACAACCTTCCGCATTTTTGAAATCCGTCAGATTGCGCTCGGATAAACGAAACTGAGTCTGACCAAGGGCATTCCAGGCCACAGCAAAAGTAGGATCGACCTTGACGGCCAGATCATAGTATTGTTTGGCCGAGTCGAAACGAGCCTGGCTGTATGCCCGGTTGCCGGAATTGTAGGCAAAATTGACCACGGCCTTGCGCCCCAGAAAAGAAACCAGAGAAATGGCAATGATGATAGTGACAAGATTTCGCTGGCTTTTGAGGAAACGAAACGTGGTCGCCACCGCCGGCAGTTTGTCCTTTTCTATGGAACAAAAGGCCAGATCAGGCGGCAGCGGCTGCTCAAGTTGCTCTTTCATCTCCAGGGTCGGCAATTTAAGCCCGGTGCGCGCAAGCAGGTGAAGAACCAAAGCATCGAATGTAGCTTTCGAGAAGAAGAAGGAAGGAACAAAATTGGGAAAGAGGAAGCTCTTCACAAGTTTGCCGCCGAAACCAAGATCGAAAAGTATGGTCAGCCTTCTGGCCGTGTCGGGCAGGGAGAAGAGACGGGTGAAGAGATGGTTGGGCTCAAGCAAAACGCTGTGGATGCAGCCGTAGGGAATGAGCCTGTCGAAGCGCGACAGTTTCAAACCCTTGCTGGTGAGCAAAACGCCGCCCGAGATCAGTTTGAAAATGCCCGTGAGAAAGAGGAAGCCCACAAACCAGGCCACGGAAGCAATGGTCCACACGCCTATAACTCGTATGGCCCAGGAGACCGGCGATGTAGCGTTAGGAATGAGAGCGATGGCGTCAGGCAGGGCCAGGCAGGTAGCGATGACCACGGCCGTACCCCGGGCAAGTTGAGCAAGTGCCTTCTCATTAAACGGAAAAAGCAAGCCCTCTCCCTTACCAGTTGCCTCCAAATCCAGGAATATAGGTTCCTGCCCGGCAGCATCCCCCTTTAATTCCCCCTGGTTGCCAGGGGCACTTGATTTGCGGCTTTTCTTTTTTGACTTTCCCACAGGGAAATTCTCGCTGCTTCTAGTAAAGATTAACTGAGTCAATGCCCGACCCAGCTTGGCTTTCGGCTCTTCCTGTAACAAATTTAAGAAGGTTGGACAAAAAGATTAGATCATGCCATATTGAACGGGGGTTAATATTAACCGTGGTAAGTGCATGTGAGGTATGTCCGTTGAAAATCCTGATCATTGAAGACGACGTAAACATCGCTCGTCTCATCGAGCTAGAGCTGGGTTATGAAGGCTATCAAGTATCCGTGGCTCACGATGGTAATCAAGGTCTCGACCTTTTCAAGAAAGACCAACCTGACCTTGTTCTCCTCGACGTGATGCTCCCAGGACTGGACGGCATTGAAGTTTGTAAGCGTCTGCGCGGCATGTCTAAAGTTCCGGTGATCATGCTCACCGCCAAAGACGGCGTGCAAGACCGCGTCAGCGGCCTCGACAGCGGTGCCGACGACTACTTGACCAAGCCCTTTGCCACAGAAGAGCTCCTGGCCAGAATTCGCGCAGTGATGCGCCGTAAGCCCCAGGAAGGCATTCTTACTTATGCCGACTTGTGGATGGACCAATTGAACCGTATCGTCAAAAGAGGCGAGCGTCAGCTTGATCTGAGAGCCAAAGAATTCGACCTGCTCAGACTGTTCATGCAGTATCCCGAGCAAGTGCTTTCACGCGAGTTCATTTTCGACAAAGTATGGGGCTATGACTTCATCGGCGAATCAAACGTCATCGAAGTCTACATCCGTTACCTGCGCTCCAAACTGGAAGATGCCAGCTCCAAGCGCCTCATTCAAACCGTGCGTGGTGAAGGCTACGTGCTGAGAGAAGAAGAGCCCTCCCGCTAAAACGGCAAATTGCCAAAGGAAAGCCGCCCCTGTCAGGAGGGGCGGCTTTTTGTCATGCCTCTCTGAGCTTCAACCGTAGAGCCGATGCAGAGGGCGCCCCGTCAAGAGACAGAGTTTACCGGGCAGTCCAAGTAGCTGCATGGTTTTCATGGAGCGAAAACGCACATAGGGATTTTCGTCGTCCGCCAGACGCAAGAGAATCTCGGCCGGCACATGGGGGCATTCGGCCATACCGTAGCGGACGTCGTCACAACCATCCTCGGCTAGTTGCCGCAGAGTAAGCAAATTGGTATTGCGGTTTTCGGCCACAGCCATACGTACCTCCGAACTGCCGTCCGAGGCCAGGTACATCAATAAAGCATCGCCGCTACGAGGATTCTCAGCCACAGCCCGGCGCACATGGTATGACAAATCGTCAGCCAGTCGGGTCAGCACCGCAAGTGGTGTGTTCGGGTTGCCGGCTACTATTCTTCTGACGTGTGAATCCTCTGAATGCCGCATCTCCAGGACTGAAGAACCTTCCTTTCCAACTTCGTTCTCAGGCTTCCCTTGCGAAAACTCATTCTCAACCATTTTCCGACCTCTTAAATTTTAAAATTTGGAACCAAAACCAGCACCTGATGACTGTTTATGCCCAGGACCGGCGGCGCGGTACCGTCAACCTTAAGGGTGAATTTGCTGAAACCACGGGTGACCCTGAGGATCATCAGGTCGGTCTTTGTTGAAACTTTGCCGAACCACAAAACTGCCAAGGGGAAAGCCTGGGAATATTCCCATTTCCAAGTGCCAAAATCAGCCTAATATGGGAATTACCGGGGTTGTAAAAAAACATGACGTAACGTTATGATAACGGTATATAGTTTAGGTATGTTTCAGAAAGCAACTTACACTGCCAAGAACTTGCAAAGAGTCATTCAAATAACGTTCTCTTGCAAATTCAATTATTAGTACTTGCCTTCCAAAAACGCCGAAGAACGAGAAATCACATGAGTACGATGCTGGGCCAATATTCAAATTCAGTTATGCCGACCACCGGTACGGCCGAACTTCTTTCAGTGTCCGAAAGTGGTGCCTTCGTGGTCAGCCTGCCGCCTGCACTCAAGGCCCATCAGTGGGAACTTGAAAATCTGCTCGGCAAGTTTTTCAACGGCAGACCCACCTCAGCCGGCAATCTTTCGCTGGCCAGACAGCTGGCCATAAACTGGTGCATTTCCAAATGCAAACAAACAGGCCAATCAGTAGATAAGTGCCTCGAGCATCTCTCCTGAGTGCCCCGAAACCGGCTTTGTACTTTTAGCCAAAAGGCGTGACCTCAGTAGGTCACGCCTTTTGAATTGATCGCGCGGCAAAGACGCTCTTATTCAGCGCCGTTATCGCCCTGGTCCGCATCCGGAGAGGGTTCCACAATAGGTGTCACCGAGACCACCGAATCATCCTCACCCAGTTGCTGCAAGCGTACACCGGTCGCCATACGTCCCTGAGTGGAAATATCGTCGATGTTCTGTCTGACCACCACACCATTGGCGGTGGCAATCATCATCTCTTCACCAGGCTTGACGACACGCAGGCTGGCTAATCTGGACTGGGCATTCTTGAACTTGGTGCCTATCAGTCCGATACCGCCTCGTCCCTGTTGACGGAACTCTTCGATGCGAACACGCTTGCCGAAGCCATCGTTGGTGACAACCAGAATGTAGTTGCCCTCCGAAGGTTCGATGGCATCGAAGCCGACAATCTTGTCGCCTTCTCTCAAAGTAATGGCCCTCACTCCCCTTGCCGAACGGCCAAGCGGGCGAAGCTCGTCTTCAGAGTAGCGAATACACATGCCTTCGCTGGTACCGATGATGACATCAGACTTACCGCTGGAAGGACGGACCCAACCCAACTGATCGCCGTCACTCAAGGTAATGGCAATGATGCCGTTTCTTCTTATGTTGGCGAAGTCGGACATCTGCACTTTCTTGATGTAAGCCTGATGTGTGAGCATGATCAGGTAGCTGTCCGGATCAAAGCTGGAGACAGGAATAACGGTGGTGACGGTCTCTTCCTGGGATATCGGCAGGAGGTTAACGAGAGCCAGTCCCTTAGCCGATCTTCCGCCTTCCGGCAGGTCCATAACTTCCAATGAATAGACCTGACCACGGTTGGTGAAGACCAGCAGGCGGTCATGCATGTTGGCCACAAAGAAGTGCTGCAGGTCGTCTTCATCGCGGGTCTTCATGCCGGTGACGCCGCGTGTATTGCGACGCTGACGGCGGAAAGTATCAAGGGAAATACGCTTGATGTAGTCTTGCTTGGTGATGAAGATGGCCATGGGCTCATTGGGAGTGAGGTCTTTGGCAGACAGCTCATTGTCGTTGGCGCCGGCCTCAATGAGGGTACGACGAGCATCTTTGTTGCCGTTCAAGTCTTTGAAGGTGTCGCGTACTTCCACCAGTTCGTCTTTGATGATATTGAGCACCCGCTGCCTGTCCTGCAGAATCTCTTTGTAGTCGGCAATCTTGACCAGAAGTTCGGCATGCTCTTTCTCAACCTTGCCTCTTTCCAATCCGGTCAGGCGACGGAGCTGCATTTCGAGAATGGCCTGAGCCTGCACATCGTCAAGTTTGAACTTTTCGATAAGCTGGGTTTTCGCTTCATCTGTAGAGTCGGCTTTACGAATGGTGGCGATCACTTCATCGATGTGGCTCATGGCAATGAGCAAGCCTTCGAGGATGTGGGCGCGATCTTCCGCTTTGCGCAAGAGGTAGCGAGTGCGTCTGGTCACCACATCGACACGGTGATCGATGAACTCTTGCAGCATGTCGGAAAGCTGCAGAGTGGCAGGACGACCCTTGACCAGAGCCAGGGTATTGACCGGGAAAGATCCCTGCAACTGAGTGTGCTTATAAAGATTATTGAGGACTACTTCCGGATGAGCGTCGCGCTTCAGTTCGATGACCACCCTCAGACCGGTACGGTCGGTCTCGTCGTTGACATCGGAAATGCCGGTCAGCTTCTCATCTCTGACAAGTTCAGCCACCCGCTTGGTGAAAGCTTCGGGACCAACCATGTAAGGCAAGGAAGTAACCACGATACCCATGCGCGACTGCCTGCCGCCGGAACCGGGAATCTGCTCGATGGTAGCTTGACCACGCACGGGCACTGAGCCGCGGCCGGTGGTGTAAGCTTCGATAATGCCCTCGGTACCAAGGATGATGCCACCCGACGGGAAGTCAGGTCCTTTGATCCACTGCATCAATTCTCTGGAAGTCAGCTCAGGGTTGTCTATTTTTGCGATGGTGCCGTTGACGACTTCGGTGAGGTTATGGGGCGGAATATTGGTAGCCATACCGACGGCGATACCGGAGGAGCCGTTCAAAAGAAGAATCGGTACTCTCGAAGGCAAGACCGAGGGTTCGCTGGCGGAACCGTCGAAGTTTGGTCGCATATCGATGGTTTCAGCTTCGATATCGGCCAGGGTGTCCATGGCAATAGGCGCCAACTTGGCCTCGGTATATCGCATGGCGGCGGCGGGGTTATCGAGATCGCCGAAGTTACCATGACCGTTTACCAATACATAACGGCTGGCACTAGGCTGCGCCAATCTCACCAGAGCTTCGTAAATAGCTGAGTCGCCATGGGGGTGATATTTACCCATGACATCGCCCACGACCCTGGCACATTTTTTAAACTTTTCATTGGGAGCCAGATTCAGCTCATACATGCCGTAAATAATGCGGCGGTGCACCGGCTTCAAACCATCCCTGACATCGGGAATGGCGCGGCTGACAATAACGGACATGGCGTAGTCGATAAACGACTTTTTCATCTCCGCTTGTAGTTCAACGGAGATAATGCGCTCGGTGGAGCCGCCTCCAGACTGGGTCACAGTGAAATCACCCCATAAATTTGACTGACGTTACCTGAATAGCTACGGTCTATAACCAGGACGCTTGCAGATAAGTAACCCTGCAAAGGCCTCCGATATCCACCCGATATACAAGCTAAAAGCGCCTGTATTCCTGGCGGTGCCGTAAACTGAGCTCGCTCGTGCTCGCCGTTTAGTATAGCACTAAAGCCCTTGGAGTTGGCACAGCCAGCCCTTTCAAGCAGGGCATCGGGCTTTCTACCTTGCTCGCCCGAGCAAAGCCAGGAGGGCATCCACGGACCAGAGAGAAAGCGGCGCCTTAAGCCGCTTTCAGTAACAAAATGCATGTTAAGAGTCCGGCTCGCGGAATAAATCGACTGCGGATACTACAATATAAAGCTTCCGTATCTATAAATAAGAGGTCAAGTTCAATGTCCAAGGTGGTTGGCAACTCCGAAACTCCTAAGCAAGAGGAAATGGACGTCAGCAAGCTCAAAGCCGACCGACTGAAGAAGCTTGGTCAATTAAAAGAGTTAGGCATCAATCCCTACCCTTATAAGTTTGAGCGCAGTCACCTGGCCTCTCAGTTGCACGAAATCTATAAAGAGATGCCCAAAGGCAGCGAAAATGAAGATCAAGTAACTGTCTGCGGACGCATCATGAATAGCCGCAACAACTGGCTCTTCACCGACATTCACGACGATTCCGGAAAAATTCAGCTTTTCTGCCACAAAGACAGCTTGCCGGAAGAGCAGTTCAACATGCTCAAGCTCCTTGACAAAGGCGATTTCGTGGGCTGCACCGGCACCATGAAAAGAACCCCGGCCGGCGAACTTTCAGTGCGGGCCAAAAACCTGGTCATCTTGAGTAAATCGCTTCTGCCCCTGCCTGATGGTTGGGAAGGTTTCACCGATGTAGAGGCGCGCTATCGTCACCGCTACGTCGACATGATCACCAACCCCGAGGTACGCGACACCCTGCGCAAACGCAGTCTGACCATCAGGCATATGCGCAATTTCCTCGATGATCACGGCTATCTGGAAGTGGAAACACCAACCCTGCAGGTAGAAGCCGGCGGCGCCGACGCCCGCCCCTTCGTCACCCACCACAATGCTCTCGACATCGATCTCTATCTGCGCATCGCCACCGAACTGCATTTGAAGCGCATGATCATCGGCGGTATGGAAAGAGTCTACGAAATCGGTCGCATCTTCAGAAACGAAGGCATCAGCACCAGGCACAACCCTGAGTTCACCATGCTTGAGATGTATTGCGCTTATGGCGACTACAACCAGCTCATGGACTTCACAGAAGAAATGCTGCGCTACATCGCAGAGAAACTGCTCGGTACGGCGGAACTGGTTTACCAGGGCAAAAACATCTCTTTTGCCAAACCTTTCCGCAGACTGCGCATGGCCGATGCCATCAAGGAAGTAACCGGTCTTGATGTAAGCACCCTCAAAACTTTAGAAGAAGCCAAAGCCGCTGCTTTGAAGCTGGGAGTGGAGCTGGAAAATGAAGACAGCCGCGGTCACATCATCAACGCCATTTTCGAAAGCAAGGTAGAGCACACTCTTATCGAACCCACCTTCCTCATGGATCATCCGGTGGAAATTTCGCCCCTCACGAAAATTCACCGCACCAACGAAGGCGAAGTGGAACGCTTCGAACTATTCGTTTACGGACGGGAACTGGCTAACGGCTACAGCGAGCTTTCCGATCCTCAAGATCAAAGAGAGCGCCTGGAAGAGCAAGCCAAAAAGAAAGCAGCCGGCAATGAAGAAGCCATGCCTCTCGATCTTGACTTCATCATGGCTATGGAATACGGCATGCCTCCCACCATGGGCATCGGCATCGGCATAGACCGGCTGGTGATGCTGCTTACCGATTCAGCTTCCATTCGCGATGTGATTGCCTTCCCCACCATGAAGCCAATCAAGCACCAGTAAAGCAGTACGAATAAACCAGCACGAAAGTAGAGGGGCCGAGGTCAAGAACGCCACAATGAATATGATCAAGATCTATCTCTGGGGACCGGGCAAGAAAGTGATTTTGCCTACCATGGCCGAAACCGAGGCCGGTTTCTTTGTGGAGACGGCGCCGTTACGCGTTTACGACACCGCCCAGGTGGACAATTGGAAAGCTCAGCTACACTCAATGCTTAGCAAAGCCATGCCTGTCATTCCCACGCCCGATGAAAATGAGGGACCCGGCTCCCTCATCCTCGACAAGCTGCAACTCGACTCCTGGACTCAGTTTGAGAAGACTGCCACGCTTTTCACCGTGCACAAGGGGGCACGCTACATTTCAATCTATGCCACCGGCAAAGGCGAAGACGGCATGTGGTCACAGGCTCTCAGCTCTGAGCGCAAATTCCACAGCAAAGCTCCCCTGGAAGTGGTGGTGGAAGCCATTGTGCAAGACATCATCTGCCACCCTGAGACAATAGAAAAGCCGACGACACTGCTTCTGGGCGGCTAATCTACTTATTACTAGCAGCAAAACAAGAAAGGGCACAACAAAATATGTGCCCTCTCTTAATTTCTTGAAACTGCGGTCCTTAGTTCTGACCTTCGGCTTCCATGGCAGCCCGCTCGGCTTCCACTTTTGCTTCTACAAAGGCCACCACTTTATTGAACTCTTCATCATTGTCGATAGTCTGGAAAATGAGGTCGGTGCCTCTTTCGAAGACACGCATTATTACAAGAGTCTGATCTTCTTCGTCCAGCTCTTCTTCAGCGCCTTCTTCCGCCAGCTTGAGAAGCAGAGCGTATTCATTCTCTTCAAAATCGAAGCGATCGAGAAATTCACATTCATAAGAATGCCCGTCTTCGCCTTCCAGAACAAATACCGGCACTGCGCCTTCTGCAGGAACCTGGGGAGCTTCGCTCATCTACATATACCTCATTGACTAGAGCTTAGCGGCTACTAGATTTAGCCCCTGAAAACTCCACCAGTTTACTCAATTGTTGCTCCGTTCCCAGAGCAATCAAATCATCCCCAGCTTGAAAGATCAGTTCCGGCGATGGATTGGATATCAGCTTACCATTTTGATTTACCGCCAGTATCATGGCCCCGGAAGCCTGCTTAATGTTTGCATCCTTTAAGGTGGAACCAATCAGTCGGGAGCTGCCCGGCAAACGCACTTGCTCCATGCGCAGATCATAGCCGGGCGTATGCATGACAACGTCGAGGAACTCTGTAACAAGGGGGTGCGTCACGGCAGTGGCCATACGCTTGCCGCAAATAACATAGGGTGAAATTACCATGTCGGCACCAGCCCGGCGCATTTTAGCTTCGGAACCCGGATTAGCGGCGCGGCACACGATCTTAATTCTTTCGTTCAGTCCCCGTGCCGATAGCGCAATGAAAGTGTTGGCGGAATCATCAGGCAGTGCACACACTATGCCTGATGCCTTTTCAATCTGGGCCTGCATCAAAATATCATCGCTGGAGGCATCGCCGCAAAGCACCAGGAGCCCGTTTTCCATGGCTTGCTTGGCTTTCTCCGGGTCGATTTCAATCAATACAAAGGAAATGCCGTTCAGGAGGAAATGGTCAATAACCTCCTGGCCGCTGCGTCCATAGCCACAAACAATGTGATGGCCGCTCATTTTGGCAATCTTCTGCTTCATTCTTCTTGCTCCAATATTAAGCCTCAAGAAAATCTCAACCATGTCGGAGAGCACGTAGAGCACTACGCCGGCACCCACCAGAATGAGAAAAATCGTGTAAATTCGCCCGTGCGTGGAAAGAGGATTGGTCTCGCCATAACCCACGGTCGTCAAGGTGATGACTGTCATGAAAAGGGCATCGAGAAAGTCCCATCCCTCGACAACCATGAAACCCAGGGCGCCAAAAAGTACAAAGCCGGTCAGGCGTAATAAATCGATAGTAAAACGCTTGCCAAGCGTCTCTTTCACTGACCACCTCTGGATTTAGGGAGCTAACTGGGACTTGCGCCGCCCCTACAAGCTTACAGGTATTTAGCCACCTTAGCTAAAGCTCACTAAGAAAGAACGAAAACTATCATAAACGACAGGGAACTTGCTCCCAATAACATCTATCCTAGATGGCGATGTAGAAGGCGAGAAGTCAAGGGAAGCGCGAGCCGCTTTTGACTTCCTTGATAAACAGGTAATCCATATCCTTTATCTTCGGCGCCAATCGAAATCCAAAACAATATTGACGTTAGTCAAAGCGGTTAGGGAGAACAAATGAGCACAGTACTAGAGAAGACCCAGGGTCAAGTCGTGCAGGTCATCGGACCGGTTGTGGACGTGGAATTCCCCAGCGGTCACCTGCCCGAGATTTACAACGCCCTTGAAATTGCCGGCGTCAACCCGGCCGGCGACCACATGAAAGTGGTTTGCGAAGTGCAGCAGATGCTGGGCGACAACCGCGTCAGAAGCGTAGCCATGAGCTCCACTGACGGTATGACCCGCGGCATGACCGCCACCGACACCGGTAACCCAATTACTGTGCCGGTAGGAAAAGGCACCCTCGGTCGCATCATCAACGTACTTGGTGAGATTGTGGACGAAGGCGAACCCCTGAAAGCCGACGAAATGTGGCCCATCCACAGACCCTGCCCCGAGCTGATCAACCTGCAGACCGATACGGTTATCTTCGAAACCGGTATCAAAGTCGTAGACCTCCTCGCTCCCTACGTAAAGGGCGGCAAAATCGGTCTCTTCGGTGGAGCCGGCGTAGGCAAAACCGTTATCATCATGGAACTGATCAACAACATCGCCAAGCACCACGGCGGCTACTCAGTGTTTGCAGGTGTGGGCGAGCGTACTCGTGAAGGCAACGACCTTTATCACGAGATGAAAGATTCAGGTGTTCTCGACAAAGTAGCCCTGGTCTACGGTCAGATGAACGAGCCCCCGGGCGCCAGAATGCGCGTGGCGCTGTCCGCTCTTACCGTCTCCGAATTCTTTAGAGACGTGTCCAAGCAAGACGTGCTCTTGTTCGTGGACAACATCTTCCGCTTCACCCAGGCCGGTTCCGAAGTGTCGGCGCTCTTGGGACGTATGCCCTCCGCCGTAGGTTATCAGCCTACCCTGGCCAACGAAATGGGCCAGCTGCAAGAGCGTATTACCTCCACCAAGAACGGCTCCATCACCTCGGTACAAGCCGTATACGTACCTGCCGACGACTTGACCGACCCGGCTCCCGCCACCACCTTCGGTCACCTCGACGCCACCACCGTTCTCAGCCGTCAGATTGCCGAACTCGGTATCTATCCTGCCGTTGACCCGCTCGCTTCCACCTCTACCGCTCTCAAGCCGGAAGTAGTCGGACAGCAGCACTACGACGTAGCCCGCGGCGTACAGCAGACTCTGCAGCGCTACAAAGACTTGCAGGATATCATCGCCATTCTCGGTATGGATGAGCTTTCCGGCGACGACAAACTCATCGTCGGTCGCGCCAGAAAAATCCAGCGCTTCATGAGCCAACCGTTCTCCGTTGCCGCCAACTTCACCGGCCGCGATGGTAAATACGTCAAGCTCAAAGACACCGTAGAAGGATTCCGTCAGATTCTCGAAGGAGAATGCGACGACATGCCGGAAGGCGCCTTCTACATGGTGGGCGGCATTGAAGAAGCGAAAGAACAAGCCAAGAAAATGCAAGCCTAATGAAGAAAAAACATCAACCGGAAAAAGTCGAGCACACTAAAGAAGCGGCGCCTGAAAGCGGCCCCGGCAATCGCAATGTCTATGTCTTCGGAAGACTGGAAAATGAAGTTGCCCTGCCTGTGATCAAGCGCCTGCTCAAGCTCGATGAGCGCTGTTCCAAGACACCGATAAATCTGTATATCAATTCCTCCGGCGGCAACGGCTACAATGCCGACTGCATCATCGCAGTCATGCACAGTATCAAAGCGCCGGTGAATACAATTTGTCTGGGGCATGCGCTCTCCGGTGCATGTGAAATTCTCGCCTCCGGTACCGGAGAGAGAAGCTCCTATGAGTTTGCTACCCTGATGTTCCATCAGACCCTCTGGGAAGCTGAAGGCGACATCACCAACCTGGAAATTCAGGCCGTACAGGGACGGCGTTTTCGAGAAGCACAAATCGAAGTGCTGCATAGATCTACCGGTCAGCCCAAAGATCGCTTGCGCAAAGATATCGAACGTGATTTCTATCTCTCCGCCAGAGAAGCCCTTGAATACAACCTCATCGACAAACTCATCGAGCATCAGGGTTCAGTTTCAGGCATGAAGAAAGGCAAGGCCAAACCGCCCGCTGCCAAAAGTGGTAAAAGCAAGGCCTGAACTATAAAGTAATTGAACTGCAAAAAAAGAATTTGGGACGAATAAAAGATGGCAAATACACTCAACCTGAAAATCATCACCCCGGATCGCATTGTGTACGAAAACCCGGTAGAACAAATCACTGCCGTCGCAAGAGATGGTGAGTTGACGATTTTGCCGGGCCACGAGCCCCTGGTAACAACTCTGGGCATCGACGTCATGCGCTTCAAGGTGCGCGGCGAAGAGGAAGTTGCAGCCGTAATTGGCGGCATCATGGAAGTGGGTACGAGCGAAGTCACCATCATGTCCGACGTAGCCGAACTGGATGTGGAAATCGACGAAGCCCGCGCCAAGCAAGCCAAAGAAAGAGTGGAAGCCGAAAAAACTCAAAGAACAGACAAGATCGATGTCTACGCCTCCGAACTGGCTCTCTCGAGAGCTATGGCTCGACTCAAGGCGGCAGAACTCGGCAAGTTACGCAAACAACGTGGTGGCGGTATAAGATAATTGCCTGACCGGTCAAAGAAAAACCGACCGGTATCCCTTCTGACAGCACTCTTGCTAGCAAGCACAAGTAGCGCTGCCTGGGCGCAATCCCACACACCTAAGAAGCCCGCCGATAAAAACGAAACAGTGCAGGCGCGCTCCCTCGACCTCTGGTCGCAAGTACAGGGCGCCTGCACTATTACTTATACGAAGACGGCCATCCGCATGGACACGCCCTCTCGTAACTTTGTGCTTTTATTGAAAGCGCCCCAGTGGCAAGCTGCAACCATGAATACGAAAACGCGGTTGGTACACTTTTGCCCGCCCAGCCAGTGGAAACCCAATGATATACACACCTTTGGCTGGCTGAGACCGAGCGCCGCCACCGGACTGATACCAAAATCCTTCCGGGAAACCACCCTGGAAGGCATGAAGTGCCGTCTCTACAAGATGGAAATCCGCCAGAAAATAGCCAACCCTACTCATGCCTGGGAACGGCTGATTGTAAAAGAAGCCGATTACTGGGTGGCGGAAGACAAGGTCTATCCGCCGGAAGCGGCAAAGTGCTTTGAACGCGCCCTGGCTCTTTCCTGCGTGGGAGCCATTCCCCTCAAACTGGAAACAACCAATTACGGTATGGCCAAGAAAAAGGACGAACTAAAATTGGTAAAGGTGCAAATCAAAACAGTGCCTAAAAGCCTGTTTGAAGTGCCCGGCAACTATAAGACAGTAAAGTCTATTCAAGACATCTCCGGTCAGGCCAGCCAGGAGATGGTGGACATGTTTAAGTAGCCTCAACCCAAGCCACTGCAGAAAGAGCCCCGTCTCAAGAAGACGGGGCTCTTTCTGTTTTAGCGGCAGTATGCGTTAGTCTAGAGTCGACCCAGACTGAGCTGCATCATCTCACGGGTGATCAGGAGTTCGCGCGGCATGCGCTCGCTCAGCTTATTGAAAAGCTCATCGTGAGCTTCCAGTTCAGCCTGCCAGAGCTGGGTGTCTACATGCATCAAAGACTCGAACTGACTGCGAGTGACCGACTCAAGACCGGTCCAATCCAAGTCTTCATAGCGAGGCATCCAACCAAGCACCGTCTGCTCGGCACCGGCCAGACCGCTCACGCGATCGGAAATCCACTTGAGCACGCGCATATTTTCGCCAAAGCCCGGCCAAATAATCTTGCCGTTGGCATCAGCTCTGAACCAGTTGACGCAGAAAATGCGCGGCGGATTCTTGACCATGTGTCCCATTTTCAACCAGTGGCTGAAATAGTCGCCCATGTGATAACCGCAGAAAGGCAGCATGGCCATGGGGTCACGTCTTACTTCGCCGACCTTGCCGGCAGCGGCTGCCGTGGTCTCGGAACCAAGAGTGGCAGCCATGTAGACGCCGTAGTTCCAGTTGAAGGATTCAAAGGCTAAAGGCACTACGGAAGCGCGACGTCCGCCGAAGACAAAGGCGCTAATGGGCACGCCTTCCGGGTTATCCCACTCAGGATCGAGAGACGGGCACTGGGTGGCGGAAACGGTGAAGCGGCTATTGGGGTGGGCGGCTTTCCGTCCACAGTCCGGTGTCCACTTGCGTCCCTGCCAGTCGATAAGCTCAGCCGGCGGCTCATCGGTCAAGCCTTCCCACCAGACATCTCCGTCGGGCGTGAGGGCCACATTGGTGAAGAGGCAGTTTTTGCTGAGGGTAGCCAGGGCATTGGGATTAGTCTTAGCGGAAGTTCCGGGCGCCACGCCGAAGTAACCGGCTTCCGGGTTGATGGCTCTCAGTTTGCCGTCCTCTCCGGGGCGAATCCAGGCGATATCGTCACCGACCGTGCTCACTTCCCAGCCGCCGAAATTCTTGGGCGGGATAATCATGGCGAAATTGGTTTTACCGCAAGCGCTGGGGAAGGCCGCTGCCACATAAGACTTCTTGCCTTCCGGATTTTTCACGCCCAGAATGAGCATGTGCTCGGCCAACCAGCCTTCTTCCTTGCCCATTGTAGAGGCGATACGAAGAGCCAGACATTTCTTACCGAGCAGAGCATTGCCACCATATCCGGAGCCGTAAGACCAAATTTCTTTAGTTTCCGGGAAGTGACAAATGTACTTATGCTCAGCATCGCAGGGCCAGGCTACGTCCTTTTCGCCTGGCGAAAGCGGGTGACCGACGGAGTGAAAACAAGGCACAAAATCGCCGTCTGTACCGAGCAATTCCACTACCTTTTTGCCCATACGAGTCATCAGTTTCATGCTGACGGCAACATAAGGCGAGTCTGTGATTTCCACGCCTATTTGCGAGAGGGGGGAACCCAGCGGTCCCATGCTGAAAGGAATGACATACATGGTGCGACCGCGCATGCAATTCTTGAAGAAATCCTTGAGAATTATTTTGGCCGTCTCGGGCTCCATCCAATTATTGTTGGGGCCGCAATCTTCTTTGAGAGTCGTGCAGACGAAAGTTCTGTCTTCCACCCGAGCCACGTCGGAAGGGGCCGAACGAGCCAGGAAACTGCCGGGGCGCTTTTTTGGATTGAGTTTAATCAGCGTTCCGGACTCAACCATTTCATCGCAAAGACGGTTATATTCCTCTTCGGAACCATCACACCAGTAAATGCGATCGGGTTGACAAAGGGCAGCAGCCTCACTAACCCAGTCTTGCAATTTCTTATGCTTATTGACTGGATAGCTCGCTTCTACTTTGGGCATGGTACGCACACCCAGAGACTCTGTAGTCGGCATTATCTATAACTCCTGAATACAAGTTATCGGAAGTTACAACAATACAACGAAATATGTCCTCCTTGACTCAACCGCAAGGCCGAATTCAGAATCTAATTCTCTTTCTAATATAGAAGCAGCACAGATGGAATGGGGGCGATGAACTTGGCCAACCAAAAGCAAAGGCAGCCGGTCTGGTTTTCGACCGCCCTGCTGCTCTTAGCCGCTCTCACCTGCATGCCCGTGCTCAAAGCCCAGGCCGCCCCCGTGCCTGCCCCGAAGCAGAGCCGGGAAGCGCCTGGTAAGCGGCAAAAGACGCCGGAACAAGTGCCGGCAAAAGCCGAAAGCCCCGCCAATAGACCGATCAAAGACAAATGGGCAATAGTCGTGGGCGTTAGCAAATTCGCCCGTCCCGCCCTCAATTTGCGCAATGCCGACAAAGACGCCCGGGACTTTTACGACTACCTGGTCAAGGAGGCCAACTTTGCCCCGGACCACGTCAAACTGCTAATTAATGAAGCCGCCACCCGCAGGCGAGTACTCTCCGAACTAGGCAGCAAATGGCTGCCCAGGCTGGCTCATCCCGACGACCTGGTGGTTATCTTCATCTCCAGCCACGGCAGCGCCAGCGAAATGGATGTAGGCGGAGTCAACTACCTGGTGGTGCACGACACCGATCCCGACGACCTCTTTACCACCGGCATCGACATGCAGCAACTGACCCGCCTGATTAAATCAAGGGTGCACTGCCAGCGCATCGTCATCATTCTCGATGCCTGCCACAGCGGCGCCACCAGAGCCAGCGCCAAAGGTCTTGTGCGCACCGGCAATATCGACGCCCAGGCAGTAGCCATGGGCACCGGTCAACTGGTAATTGCCTCCAGCGAACCCACCCAATCATCCTGGGAATTCAAGGACAAACCAAACGGTGTCTTCACCGCCTGCCTCTTGAGCGCCCTCCGCACCCAGGACAAAATAAGCCTGGACAAAGCCTTCAACAGCACCAGAGAAGAAGTGGAAACGGTAGTCTTAAGGGAGCGCGGCGTTCTCCAGAGCCCGGTCTTGAAAAGCGCCTGGCAGGGAAACGATATCATCCTTTCGGTTTTACCTACCGCTCCCAGACCGGCAGTCACCGGTCTGGAAAGCGAAGGCATCGAAGCTGAGGAGCCGGCTACGTCAAAGGAGAGTCGCTACATAAATCCAACCCAGGCAACCGACCCCAACCTTGTCAAGGAACTAGCTCCCAGGGTAGCTTTACTGCCCTTTAGCGAAGGCTCGGACCTGGAAACCGGTGAACTTGATTTCGATGGACTGGCCGTCCGCCTGGAGGAACTGGTGAGAAGCGGGCTAAGCGCCAGACTGCAAGACCGCCTCCTGAGCCCTTACGCTATCGGCGCCGCCCTTGGCAAATACAATCTGGGAGGCGGCATCTGGAGCCCCGAGGTGAGGCGCGTCATGGGTAAAGCCTTCAATGCTCGCTATCTGGTGAAGGTCAATCTCAACGATGCGCACTTTCAGGAGAACGGCGATTGCCGCGTCTCGGTATCACTGACGGTGGCATCAGGAATTAGCGGCGACTACCTGACCTCCCGCGGTATAAACGCCAAAGGTCTGCACTGTGATGGCGACAAGAGCGCCCGGGAAGCCTTTTTGAGAAATCGGGTACTGCCCCAATATGCCCGCGCTCTAGTAGCAATGATCGAAGAAGCAATCGGTTCTGAAAAATAGGAAATAGCAAGTGAACCAGGTAAAAGGCAAGACCAGGAAAACCAGAGCGCGCAAGACCGGGATTCTATCCTTCGCAGCCACGACTATACTCTTGCTGGTGGGCGCCCAAACATGTGCAAGCTTGCCCGCCGGGGCACAGCCCCCGCCTCGCGATAAATGGGCCCTGGTCATAGGCATAAGCAAATTCAAAAACCCCAAACTCAATCTCAAACAGGCCGCCCGAGACGCCGCCGACTTTGCCGCTTACCTGGTAGATGAGGGGCACTTCGCAGCCGATCATGTAAAAGTTCTCCTCGATGAAGAAGCCACCCAGTGCAACATCCTCTCCAGCCTCGGCAGCCAGTGGCTCGGTCGTCGTGCCGCCCCCGACGACCTGGCCGTGGTCTACATCTCAACCCACGGCAGCGCCGCCGAAGCCGGTCAGGGTCTGAACTTCCTGCTGGCCGCCGACAGCGATAGCGACGACCTCTACGCCACCGGCATCGAAATGCAACAAATCGCCCGGGTCATCAAAGCCAAGGTTTACAGCAAGCGCGTCGTCATCATAGTCGATGCCTGCCACGCAGGCGGCGCCACCGCCGCCGGGGCAGACAAAGCCGCCAAGGCAACGAGCAATATCAACGCCGGTCAACTGGCTACGGAAAGCGGTCAGTTGGTGATTGCCTCCAGTCAACCGAACCAGGAATCATTCGAATTCAAAGCCAGAGAAAATGGAGTCTTCACCGGCTGCCTTCTAGACGCCCTGCGCAAAGGCGGAGTGAAAGCCAGCCTGGCAGAGATCTTCAAAGAAACGAAAGAGCAAGTGCAAGCGATAGTCTTGAGGGAAAGGGGCGTCTTGCAAACGCCGGTTCTGGCAAGTTCCTGGCCGGCCGCCGAAATTGCTCTGGCCGTGCCGCCCCAAGCGCCCCGCCCGGGACTGACGGAAGAAAGCCAGAAGCAGACTGACGAACCCAAACTAAAACAAGCCGAAGAGACCAAACCAAAGCAACAAGCCTCCGACAATGCGGAACGACCTCTAAAGGCCGGCCCTATCGACAAACTTCTTGATGATATTCAACCGGACCTGATCAAACTACCGGAGGAAAAAGAAGAAGAAGAACCCCAGGCAAAACAGCGCCGGGCAAAGACTCTCACCCTGCCGGATCGTCTCGCCCTACTTCCCTGCACCGCACCTCCAAGGCTGAGCCTGGGCAGCGACTACATAAATGACCCGGCCGTCAATCTGCAATATATGTTGCAAACAAAGCTGCGCTCCAGCCTGGGACGCAAACTGGTGAGCAGCTTCGACTCGGGAGAAGCAATGGGCAACGCAGTATTGACCGGCACTCAGTTTTTCGAGCAGGAGAACCTGATGATGCTCGGCCGAGCCATGAAAGCACGCTACATCGCCGAAGTAAGCATAGAAGACCTGGCTTTCATCAAAGATACCTGCCGCATGGAAGTAATCTTGAGAGTAGGCTCGGGTGAAACAGGCGAACTGATTCTGGTAGAGGGCAAACGGGTCAACACGCCGCCCTTCAAAGGCGGCAAAAACGAACGCATGGAATTCCTGAAAGGGCAAGTCTACCCGGCACTGACCGAGGCATTGAGCGAAAGAATACTGGAAGTAATACAGACAAAATAAGGCGAAGGCGGCAAAGGGTAATTTAGACAAATGCAAAAAGATCAGACCGCATCAGGCAAAACGTTTCTCAGAAACCCACTCTTAATAAGTCTCGCCCTTCTAACAGCCATGTGCGCCTGCCAGATTCTCACCAATTCCCTGGCGTCCAAATCAGCCCCCCTTGCCGCTCGGGAAGAAAGAAGCCAGACAAACGGCAGCCTCTGTCTATCACTGGATGGCGACTATGAAGTAAGCTCGGTTTATCCCGGCTATCCACCAAGACGGGCCCTTCTCACCGGCACAAATGACTTGCACGAAGCCATCTTGCCCCAGGACCGCTCACAGAAACAGGAGTTCGCCTTCCATACGAAAGAAGAGCTGAACCCCTACATCATCATCGACCTGAAGCGCTCCTGCCAGGTTGAAGAAATTATCGTCCAGAACCGACTGCGGCAATGCCAGGAAAGGGCCCAGGGACTGACCATGTGGGCATCGTCGGATAAGACCTACTGGAAGCAACTCTCTAAGCCCCAGGCACCCAGTGCCTCCTGGCTCTGGCTCGGGAAAGCGCCGGAAAATATGCGTTACCTGAAGCTCAGCTTGAACGGAGTAAGTTACTTTCACCTGGCCCGTGTGCAAGTTTACGGTCGGTATCTGGAAGAGCCTGATACTGAAGAACTCTTAGCTTCCAAAGGTAAAGAGGCAAGCACCAAGACCGGTCAAACCATAGCCTCAGGAGAAGGGCAACCAGGCTCCGGTGCAAAAAACAGACCGGTTCTGGATAAGTGGGCGGTGGTTGTGGGCGTCTCCAAATTCGCCGATGCCAAATTGAACCTGCGCTATCCCGCCAAAGATGCCCAGGACTTCTACAACTACCTGGTCACCAAGGGCAACTTTGCCCCGGACCATATCAAACTTTTACTGAATGAGAATGCCACCAAAGATCGCATTCTCGATGTACTGGGTGATAGCTGGCTGCCTCGTCTCGCCCTTCCCGATGACCTGGTAGTTATTTTCATCAGCAGCCACGGCAGCGCCTCCGACTCAGACATTTGCGGCGTCAACTATGTTGTAACCTACGACACCAATCCGGATAAACTCTTCACCACAGGCATCGCCATGAAATCACTGGCTGCCACCATCAAAGAACGGGTACACTCCGAAAGGGTACTGGTGGTGCTGGACACCTGCCATGCCGGCGGTGCATCTGAGAGCAAAGGCTTAACCAGAAATGCTAACGCCGACGCTCTCAGTTTCTCACAGGGCACCGGCCAAATGGTGGTCTGCTCCAGCGATAAAAATCAAGTTTCCTGGGAAGGAAAAAACATGCAAAATTCCGTCTTCACCAGAAACCTCATCGACGCCTTCCAGGAAAAAGGCGCTCAGAGCCCGATCTCGGAAGTATTCAAAACAGTAAAAGAGAAAGTGGAAGAGCAGGTGGTGAGGGAAAGAGGGGTGCTTCAAACCCCAGTAGTGGAAGCCAGCAAGTGGTCAGGCAATGAAATAATCCTCGGCTGTCGACCGCTCAAGCCAAGACCGGGCAAGCTTTAGGTAGTGCTAAATTGATATGATTGGCAGGACTTATGTACAGGGTAAAAACAGTGTCTAAAAACGTCTACCGAAGTCTACACATGGGCCGTGCCTGGCTCGTCTGCGCCGGTCTATTGCTTACCTCACCACCTGCATTTGCTGGCGGGCTGACTACCGCTCAACTCAACAATGTCACTTTAGACGCCCCGGATTGGGAAGGTGACGGCGTGCACCATCTGAAATTTACTAGCGGTGAGTATGCAACCGAGTCTGCTAACGGCAGAATACTGAAGACGGCAGTGGGTGACCTTGATGGTGATGGACAGGCTGACGGCGCAGTGGTCTACTACGAGAACTACGGCGGCTCCGGATCCTTTATGCGCATGGCGGTGTTTATCTGCAAGGATGGCAAGCCGGTGCAAGTAGGGATGCGCTCTCTCGGAGACCGCAGTGAGACGAAAAACCTGACCATCAAAAATAAAGCCCTGGTGCTCGATATCATGACGCATAGACCAAATGACAGTGCGCCTGGTCCCACCAAGCACAAGGTAGTAAATTTCAAACTCAAGCAGGGCAAGCTGGTGGGACCCGAGCAAGTCGATTGGAACTGAGGTACTTGAGTAGCGGCGAATTTTATTTCAATACGTAATTTAGATAAAGCTCAAGGAGTTAGGAATGGGCGTTGCAACGAATCAATTTCAGAAGGGCTTCATTTGGGGTTTTTGTTCATTTGCGGCACTTCTAATTGGAATGAGTTATACCGGGACTATACTTTTCCCTCCAGACTGCCTGGTAGAAATAGAGAACTGCAGCCCATCAACTATTGAGAGAGTCACACTCGGTTATGGTTTAGGTAAAACTACTATTCGAGAACTCGGCGCGAATAAGAAAATCACGATTCTAGCGCACTCCGGAGAATTTACTCCAATTGACATAGCGTTTTATGACCAGTACGGCGGCGTTCACACAGAGGAATTCAGAGACGTACGCGCATTCGACAATTACCTGTACATATACATTGACGAATCCTGCAAAGTAACACTGCGAAGGCATCTGGATCAACTATCAAAATTCCTCTCACTATAAACCTCCAGGTCTTATGGTCGGAGATGGACAAATCAGGACCGGTAGACCGATCGCAAACTTGAGCACGGCGATGCTTGAGGAGCCCTCCGCACAAAACAAAACCCTAGTTTACCGGCAACTCCGCCAATGCCGCCTTAATCTGACCATAGAGTTCCGGTAACCATTTCGGATCAGTTGCACTAGCGGCCGGAATGGCAGTGGTGCGAAAATCCACAGGCGCGATAATCAGCGGCAAATTCTTGTCGGCAGTATCATAAGCCGCCACAAACAAATCCTCACTGACAGGATCACCCATGGCTATGCAGCCAATAGAACATTCCTTGCCGTGCACCAGAATGTCGCTACCAGGCTGTTCGCGACCGTCTTCTTTGGCATGGGCCCAATCGGTGGGGTTTGGGTAGTTCAAGCGAAGGGCTAAATGGTAAGGGGTATTGGGTTCAAGAGTGAGGTTATACAACCCCTCCGGCACCTGGCAGTCACCTTCTCTGAGTTTGGGACCGAGCACACCGCTGGCTGCAAGAACGGGATAAGAGCATATGTATTTGTAAGAAGAATCAGCGGCACAAGCATAGAGCATGAGCTGCTTGGTGGACTTAATCACTACCATTGTCAGCCGCTGAGGCGGATAGGCTACCCCTTTTGCTTGAAATTTCGGTTGCAGTCTTGCTCGGGCCGCGGCTCCATAAGTGGCAATCTGATCTTCAGCGGTGTAGATAACTGGTGGTTCAACAACCGGCTTACGCTCCACCACACTCACTACCATCCGCTTGACGCGACGAAGCACCTTCATAGGATAGGGAGTCAGGAAGGAACAAAGAAGCGACACAGCCGCCAAAGCAATGATAACTCGGCGTCGCTTCTTGAAAAAACTTCCCATCAACCAATAATCCTTAAAAAACTCAGCAAACAACTCAGCAAACAACTCAGCAATAAGTGAATTCTAAGCTTGCACCAGCCGGTCTGGCAAGGAGAGCAGTCACCAAAATGCTCTTGTAGCGTAACTTGCTATGATGGTGTAGAACGCACAAAGGTCGCGTTTACTGGGTAATGGTTGCTTTAGAATCGTGAAATCCACTCTACTCAAAGGTATTAATTCAGCGCTCGCCGGTTTTCTGATCAGTGCTTCACTGGTTGTTTTTCCGGGAGTTCTCTTCATGAGACCCAGTAGGCAAGCGGGTCCTGCTCAGATGGTTCTTGCCCTGAATATGACTTTAGAGCAGCAATATTGGGACAAGGGGCTTAAAACACCAAAGGTTCTACAAGATTTGATGCAGCAAGGATTTCTGTTGGCACTTGCAAGAAATGAAGTTGATTGTTTACCATTCCTCTTCGTCGGAACCTGCCTGGGTCCTTTGCTAATGTGGATAAAGTCCCAACAGCCAGTGAAATCAGAAATATCCGACGAAACCAACACCTAACACTCTAAAATAAAGCTGGCGGACTCTTACGCCACAGCGGCAAGTCCACCTTTAGCACGCCTGCTTCTCATTAGCCAAATAACCATGATGTAGCCTCCTCAACTTGCACCCAAGTCGAAGAGGGGCTTTTGGCCCCTCTTCCCCCCGTTTGAAAACCGGCAGTGATATTGCTTATCTATTCTCGCCCTCTTCATGATCAGCTTGCTCGGCAGGTGCCTGAGGGCGATCGTTGGAGCTGCTGCTTTCGGTGCGGTTCTGCCCTTGATTCTCATTACGGAACCAGTCTTTGATACCGCCGTCTTTGATCTCGCCTTTGATGCAATCAGGGTCTTTCGGACCACCATCTTGGACTACTTTCTTGCCTTCAGAGATACCGTCCTTGATACCACCCTCATCGAAATACTTTTTACCTTCCGGCAGTTCATCTTTCATGCCACCATCTTTATCGAATTTCTTGATCTCAGCATCTTTCATGCCGCCATCTTTCTCGATTTTCTTGCCTTCAGCATCCTTCATGCCTTCCTTGTCTTTCTTCAGACCTTCCAGTTCCTTATCTTTCTTGGCGCCCCGGATGGCATCGTCTTTGTCGACTTTGTTGCCTTCCTTGTCGCAGAAGCTCAGCTCGGGAAGGCTGTTTTCATAAGCTTTAGCCTTTTTGTTGGCCAGGAGTTTCATGTCCTTGATGGCGGCGAAATCGAAGGCATCGTTATAAAGGCTGGCGGAAGGCTTTTCAATGCGGGCAGCTTTAGTGTCGGCGAAATCATTGGTAGCGAATTTCATGGTAAGAACCTCCAGAAGAAAATAGAAATCGAAGCTTAGGCTTGAAAGAGGCGGTCACTTGTTTTACAGCTTGCTCAAGAACTTTGTCTTTTGAGGTAGCGCTGCGGGGGCGTGCATCTCTTTCCGTGCTCCTAATCTAAGGCCGCAAGTTGACACCAGGTTGACATGGAAGTGAACCTGAAAAATTCACCCAAACTTTTCCGCAAAGCCCCACAGAGCTTCAATCAAGCTTAGAGAGTTCGGCAAATCGCGCCTCGTCCGCCCGGGCCTTAGTCTTCTCGCCGAGGCTTTCATAGACTCTGCCCCGCTCTTTATACCAGCGAGGGTACTGGGACTGTTCCAGAACCAGCTGGTTATAGTCAGCCAGTGCTTCCTTATATCTTTTCAGATTGGTCAGACAGAGGGCGCGACGCTCCAGAGCAGAAGCCATGCGTGGATAATGGCGCAAAATCAAATTGAGGTCCTTGAGGGCATCTTTATATAGACCAAGCTCAACTTGATCAAAGGAACGGGTCAAAAGCTCACGGGCCAATTGCAGATTCAAATTCTTCTCAGTTTCGAGAGTTTTCCAGGTCAACCCGTTAGCAGACAGACGCAGACCAAGCCACTCGGTGCGAGTTTTGAGCCCCTCTTTGAAGCGGCGCAACTTTTCATAGCATTCTGCCGTTGCCTTCAGGGAAAGATCTCTTCGGGAAGTATCCAGCCCATCCCCCCGAAATCTCTCATATAAGGAAAGAGCCTTCTCATAGTGCCCGGTCTGCCGGTTCAAATCGCCATCAGATTTGAGGGCCGTGGCATGGTCTTTGCGTAGTTTGATGACTTCGTCAAAGTCTTTGATGGCAGCTTCGGACTTGCCCAAAAATCGTTTGGTTTCAGCTCTCAAAACAAGAGCCCGCACATTGCCAGGGTGTTCTTTTACATAAGCATCGGCTAGTTCCAGGGCCTGCCCCGATTGAAAGCGCCGCAAGGCAGTATCGATGCGGGCCTTAACCAGGAAATACTCGTCTTTCTTATTGTCTTTCAGTACGCCTTCCGCATGCTTCAAACATCGATCGGCTCCCACTTCCTTGCCACTGAGACCAAGCAAAAGCGATTTGACCACAAGAGCGCGGCAGTTATCGGGATCGCCTGCCAACACCTTGTCTATTAAAGACATTCCCTGTTCGCCTTTACCAGTTAAACAAAGACCGTAGGCCAGGGAGGAGGCTGCGCTGAAATTCCCCTTGTCCAGCACACTAGCCTGAGACAGAGTGCGCAGGGCTTCCTGATTACGCTTATTAGAGAGCATGGAAAGCCCCCATAACTCCATAGCTTCGGCATTCTTCTGCAAATCAGGATGATTATTCATAAAATAATTCAAGCTGAAGCGATCGTCATCATCGGCATAGCGCCTGACAGTGTTGAGCCCTGCGGTACCGGCCAGCACCGGCGGTAGCGGTATCACATACGATACCAGAGCAAAGCTCATGGATATATAAGTCAGAGTCAAACCTACTTGCAGCGTCTTACGCTTCAAAGGAGAGTACCTGTTTTTAGCACTGCCTGACAAGAACACCGACCAAAACCCCTGGCTACCTATAAAACCTTTCGAATCTAAACAGGTATTTTAAACCAGAATACACTGCCTTTCCCTAACTGGCTGCGCACCCCTATCTCGCCCCTGTGAGCGGCGATTATAGCCTTACAGATGGCCAGACCAAGACCGGTCCCCGAGGCTGACGCCCCCCGCCCCTCTCCCGAGTCTACCTGGCGAAACCGCTCGAACACCAGCTCTTGCATATTCTCCGGTATACCCGGTCCCTGATCGGACACTTCCACTGTCACGAATTCACCGCTTCTGCTTATGGTGACGGCGATTTGCCCTCCCTGTGGTGAAAACTTGATGGCATTGAAGAGCAAATTGGTCAAGACTCGCACGATACGCTCCCCGTCACAACTGACCTCGATAGGCTCCAGAGCCTTTTTGAGGCTAAGATGCTTAGCTTTACCGCTTTCCTCCACCAGTGAAAGCGCTTCCTCCACCAGATTATTCAAAGAGCAGGTCTGGCATTCCAGAACGAACACATCCGACTGTAGCTTCTCCATCTCCAACAGTTCGCTGATCATATCTACCAGCACCTTCACCGAGGCTTCGGCACGGGCCACACGCTGAGCCGATTTTTCATTTAATTGATCAGCAGTGGAGGAGAGTACATTCAAAGTCAGTTGCAGTGAAGTAAGCGGCGCACGCATATCGTGAGAGAGCATGGCCACAAATTCCTGCTTCAAACGCTCCAGTTTTTTGCGCTCGGTGATATCGTGAGCAACACAGAAGTAGCTCTGAAGCGGCTCAGACCAGATGACGTTCCAGGACAACTCTACTTCCCGTCCGTCGTGGTTGACGATAGCCAGCTCAAAGGAGCCGGCTCTATCCTGTGCTATCTGCTTGAATCTCTCCAGCACGAACTGCGCATTCTTAGGGGGCACCAGAGAGTTGATGTTACGCCCAAGCAATTCATCCTGACTGACGGCAAAGACGGCTTCCACGGCCGGATTGATGGCCGTCAGGCGCAAACCGGCATCAATTGAGCAAATGAAATCGGCGGCATTGGTCAAAATCGCTTGCTCTTTGATGCGGGCTTCCTTCAGAGACTCCGACACTTTATGCAGGGTGCGGTCCAATTGAGCCAGTTCGTCCACACCGGCAAGGGCTTTTAGAAGCGGTCGCTCCAGACCAAGGGCCGTGATATTTTCCGTAAGTAGTGCAAAGCGTCTTGATGTGCGGCGCTGAAAATAGAGAAAGAGCAGAAGCGCCAGTAATATGTTGAATACAAAACCGGCGCCCACCAGTATATAGGTGCGAGTGCTTGTCTGCGCCTGCCTCTCGGCAAAGATCTGTCTTTGCTCATTCAATTTAAGACGCAGGCGCCGCGCCAGATTCTCTACTTTGACAGTAGTGCGACGAGCCTGAATATAAGCAACGGTAGCATCTACCTGGTCCTGAGTATCGAGAGCCCGCATCCCCTTCTGGAAGGAATCATCCAGCGAGGTAAAAAGTCCGTCCAGTTCGGTAGCCTCGCTGCGAACTCTCTCTAAAGGCATGAGCATGTTGCGCAGAGTTTTCTGCTCGGCCCGCATGGCGATAAGGCTCTGCTCGAAGGACTGCCTGTTCTTAGCATCTTTGGAAATCTGAAAGAGTGCCTGGGCACCGGCACAAGTGACAATCTGAGAGAGAAAATTATTGAAAGATATCATGACATCAGCAATGGCCGACTCCTTCTGATAGGAGTTTCTCAGTTCAATTAGATTGGCCGTGAGAAGCCCAATAAAAGCCACCTGAAAAAGGAGCGGTAGGCTGATTAAGAGGAGCACCTGCTGGGAGAAGCGAAGTTTCACTTGGAAACCGTAAAACCTGAAAGGGGGAATGGAGCTTAAATTAAACCCGCTCTAACATTCTACCCTCTCAATAGAAGGAGACCTCAACGGCTCTCGCGCAGATAAAGGTTCTGCATATCCAGATTGCGCAGTTTGGGTGCCTTCCAGGCAGTTAAAAGCACGACCAGTAAGGTCATGGCCCCGCCGAATACCACTGCCGGCACAAGACCCATAAGGCGAGCCGTTACGCCCGACTCGAACTCTCCGATTTCATTGGAGGAACCAATAAATATATTGTTCACCGAAGATACCCGCCCTTTCAGCTCATCGGGAGTGGAAAGCTGGTAGATAATGCCCCTTATATAAACACTGACACCGTCCAACATGCCGCTCAAAGTGAGCAGAGCAAGCGATAGTTCAAAACTCCTCGACAGCCCAAAGCCGATTATGCTGAGACCGAAGCCCCCCACGCAGGCAAGCAAGATGCGTCCGGCATGCTTCTTAATAGGCACATGGGTGAGCAGAGAGGCTGTCAGCAATGCCCCTACCGGCGGTGCGGCCCGAAGAAAGCCGAGAGCCTGGGGACCCATGTGGAAGACTTCCGCACTGAAAATCGGCAAAAGTGCCACGGCACCGCCGAAGAGCACAGCAAACAAGTCAAGAGACATCGCCCCTAAAAGCAGTTCGTTGGTAAATACGAAGCGCAGGCCTTCTTTTATATTGGCGATCACTCCGGCCGTGGAAGCTTTCAGGGTGGAAGCGCTGCGCAAGAACAAAAAACAAACCAGAGAAAAGAGTAAGAGCGCGGCGGAGAGCATATAAGAATGAACGGCACCTAAGGCGCCGTATAAGAAACCACCCATGATCGGACCAAGCATGGCCGACCCCTGCCAGCAGGCACTGTTCCAGGCCGCGGCATTGCCGAGGAGGGGACGCGGCACCACATCGGACAAGAGTCCAAAAACAGCCGGACCGTAGAAACCTCGCGCCACACCGGTTACTACAATGACGGCAAAGATGGCGTATAGCAGGGGAACACCGGTCAAGCCCATACAGAAGAAGCAAAGAGCAACCAGGCTGAGAAACAGAAGAAGACAAGAAACTAGCGCCAGGTAACGGCGGTTGCAAATATCGGCCACATGTCCGGCATAGAGAGAGACAGCGATAGCAGGGAGAGCCTCGGCCAGGCCGATCAAGCCCAGAACCAGGGGATTGTGGGTTAGCTCGTAAACCTGCCACCCCACGCAAAGACTGTGAATCTGTACGGAAAGAGTAACAAAGAGGCGACCAAGCAGAAGCAGACGAAAGTCTTTGAGCTTAAGGGCAGCATATGGGCTTTCGTCATGACTATTGGTCAACTGGAAGACCTGCTAAAGGATCACCTGTTTAGCATTTTACCCATTCCGATACCATAAGCCACCAAAAACATATCCATCGCATAAAAGACAGCAACTGAGAGGATGCTAAAGAACCTGCACCACAGGCAATGGCAAAGGCACTGTACAGAAAGTGTGAAATATAAGAGACAGTCAAAGACCGGCCATGTCTATATACATTGCCGAAACGCAGCTTCGATTTGCAATACCTGCAACAATAGCAACAAATGTAATAGTGTTCCACAAAACGCAACAAAGCCGAAAACCAAGCACTGCATTGGCTTACAGCCATCTCAATGAGAGAAACATCAGCGCTCTGTATTAACGGAAGAATACACAGAAAAAGATCCATAAAAGAGATATATCATCGGAAATCCGCTTCAGCTGCGGCATAAGCTAGAAGGAATTTCATGCAAATTCCGATACTAAACAATGCTTTAAGCGACACTCCAAAGACAGCCTCTAGAGCCATTCTTAGAAAACTTCACCGCAGGCAGTGCAAGTGTTTCTCTAAGGACATCTAATTTTGTGCTTAAACGAAACCTCTATTGTCAGGCAGCTCATTGGCCTATGATACTAACTGTAGTGCGGACCAAGAGAAGTGGACTCTTGCCCGCGCGAGTCGACTGGTTGCTTAGTATTGTTAACAACTGTGGCGACTTTGGGGTAGGGAACGGTTCTCCGGTGCTGGCGACTTGGTGCAGTTCGTCAGTGAGGCTGGGGAACCGTTCTCGTTTCTTCACATATTTACACCAAAAGCGTCTCATAAAAACACGCAAAAGCGTCTTGTCATGATCAAAATATAGAGACTGGTCCACCTTGTAAACAGTCGCCCTTACCGGCCAACCACTTGCAAGACCGACCGCACGCGGGTTTGCGGCTTACGCCCAATAAGCATAGTGTAAGACTTTGCCGAACTCTTGCTGTCTTTGACACGGCAGACCATGGTTGTAGAGGTGCCGCCGTCGAAATTGAGAGCTTCCACAGCGCCGATAGATTTTAGCAAGTCGCTCAAATCGGCCAGAGTAAGACCGGAAGAAAACTCATCCTGCCCTTTACCGGCGCAAGAAACCAAAAGCGCCCGACCGTCTTTCAAAAAGGCTACGGCAGTGCGGGCCGCCGTGCGATTGACGCCGATAGAATCAACGACCTTGCCATCAGACTCGGTGCGCAGGAAAGCCTCCGCTTCGGCGGTCAACTGCGGCAGAAGACGCGGGCCCCCTTGTAGAGAGTGCTTGAGTGCGAGAGCGGCAGGAACAGCTTCACTATGAGCGGCGATGGCATAAGAAATTTTGCCGTGCTTGTCTTGATAGACGCGCAATTCGCTGCGCTCATAAATCTTAGGCAGAAAGGCTCTCAGTCTGGGATTACCAGTTAGAGCCTTGTTCTCTCTGGGATCAGCCACCAGACGTCCGTCCAACACCACAAAACTGGTGCTCTTACCATCGGAGAGATTGAAGTAACCACCATTGGTGGCAGCCACCGCACCTCTTCCGGCCGCCAAGATCTCGGTAGGCTCGGTACCGGAGGAAGCCAGTGCTGGTTTCAAGGCCAGCTTCTGACTATCCAATAAGAGCAAACTGACCCGGCAACCTTTGTAAGTAAAACAATAGACTTTCAAACCCGGATCAAAAGCGACTTTGCCTTTCATCAAAAGGGAGGGAGAAAGGAACTGCTGCTTTAAGTCCAACTGAAAGGCCGGGAATTCCGCAGGCTCCGCCGGCTGCGCCTCATTCTTGTCCTGCGCCCGGAGAGCGGCTCCGGCTGAGACCAGGAGGGCGAGTGTAAAACACAGCGCCGCCGTTATCTGCTTAGTCCGACTCAATTGGTTCCCCCTTAAGATGGGCTAGACAACGCCTTTCGAAGAGCCAGAGCCCGGTGTAAAGCTTCCGCCGGCGTTGCCCCCCGGCAAACCAGATGGCCCATTTTACGAGCTTTTCTAGGTTCCTGCTTGCCGTACAAAAGCAATTCCACAAAACCGGGAGCCTGCTCAAGGGCCTTCATATTGAGGGTGGAACGATCACCGTCCCGGTAATAGCAATCGCCCAGTATATTGGCCATGGCAAAAGCCTGTTCGGAAATGGGCTCGCAATCGGCAATGGGTATGTCGAGCAAGATTCGAGAAAGCAAGTCGAACTGGCTTAAATTGAAAGCCTGCATGGAAAGATGCCCGGAATTATGAGGGCGAGGCGCCAGCTCGTTTACAAAAATGTCCTGCCCGCTCAAGAAAAATTCAACGGTCAAGAGCCCTTCCACATCAAGTGCTGCTGCGATATCGCAGGCCAATTTTCTCACCCCGGCATCCAACTCTCTAGAGAGACTGGAGGGAAAGACCGTGGTATCCAGAATCGAATCTTTGTGGACATTTTCAAAGACGGGCATGGTAACGCAGCGGCCTTTCTGCCTGGCTACAATGCAACTCATCTCCAGACTGAGGTCTATCAGTTTTTCCGCCACCATTGTCTCGCCCCGTTCGAGGCGCGCAAGCAGTTCCGGCAAGAACGCCTGCCTTTCCGCCTCGCTCTTGAGCCTTTTTTGCCCTTTGCCGTCGTAGCCGCCCCGTACCGTCTTGACCAGACAAGGCAGCCCAAATTGCTCGAAAGCAGCAAGGTCTTCTTTCTTTTCGATGGCTAGAAAATCCACCACCGGGAAATGCTTGTCACGCAAAAAGCATTTCTCCATGAGGCGATCTTGAGCCACTGCCAGAACCTTGAGAGAAGGTCTGAAGAGGCTCTCATGCTCTGCCATGGTTGAGAGCACACTGACAGGCAGGTGTTCGAATTCATAGGTGATGACATCGGACAGATCTTCAAACTGCCTGAGTTTTTCCTGGTCGGTAAAAGGGTAGGGAAAAGCGGCAGCCGTATGCCGATGGGTCGGCGCCTCCAGATCCGGATCAAACACGGCAGTGGCAGCGCCGAGGCGGGCAAGACTCTGGCTCAGGAAGAGCCCCAATTGCCCACCGCCTAAAATTCCAACAACCTTCAAGCTAAGGTCTCCTTTAGAGATGCCCATCAAAATCGAGCAATTGGTCGCTGGAGGCAATTGCTTCATCAGCCCGGCGTTGTCTTTCCATGGTCAGAAAATGGGCCAGTTTCTCGTTCCCGCTCTCAAGGGCGAGAATCTTTATGGCAAAGAGAGCGGCGTTGACGGCACCAGCCTTACCAACGGCAAAGGTGGCGGTAGGAACGCCGCCGGGCATCTGCACTATAGAAAGGAGGCTGTCGAGCCCGGACAAATTGCTGCCGGGCACCGGCACGCCGAGCACAGGCAAGGCCGTCAAACTGGAGAGCATGCCGGGCAGGTGGGCGGCCCCGCCGGCACCGGCAATAATCACCTTGAGACCGCGCCCCTGAGCGCTCTGACCGTACTCGTACATACGCTCGGGGGTGCGGTGGGCACTGACCACCAGGGTCTCATGAGGCACTTCCGCCCGCACCAGAATTTCCCTGGCATGCACCATCACCTTGTAGTCCGACTGGCTCCCCATAACGAGACCTACAAGAGGAATTCTGGCCGGAGGCTTATTGGCGACATCTGTTCTTTCAGACATGGGCACCTCAGTGACGGAAACAGCGCTGACCGGTGAGAAGCATGGTCACGCCCAGTTCCTGAGCTTTAGCAATGACATCTTTATCTTTGATGCTACCGCCCGGCTGGATAATTACCTTGATACCATGGGCGGCGGCCTCTTCGATGCTGTCCACATTGGGGAAGAAAGCATCACTGGCCATAATCGCCCCCTGGCAGAGTGCACCACCCTGAGCCAGAGCCAGTTTCACCGAAGCGACCCGGCTGGTCTGACCAATACCGAAGCCGACGGCGTTGCCGTCTTTTACCACGACGATGGCATTGGAAGTCAGATGCTTGACCACATTCCAGGCAAAAGCCAGATCATCTTTAAGGCTTACGGCAAGCTTTCCGTCACCGCAGGCGGTTTCAAACTCGGCTACGGATACCGGCTTTTCAACATCTTTCTCAAGGATCAAACCAAAGTCGCCCATATCCTTAATACGAATCGGATTGGCTTCCGCAGAGGCGGTATTGGCTTCGCCCAGCAAACCGGCTTTCAATTTGAGCACGCGCATATTCTTTTTGGAAGCAAAGGTCTTGAGTGCTTCTTCACTGAAAGAGGGAGCGGCGACTATTTCCACGAAACCTTGAACGATCTTGGCGGCAAGAGCACCGTCTACATTGCCGGAAAAGCCATAAATGCCGCCGAAAGCGGAAAGCGGGTCGGTGCCGTAAGCCCGGTCGAAGGCTTCTTCCGTGGTCTTACCGATAGCCACGCCGCAGGGATTATTGTGCTTGATGATACAGGCAGCTTCAGCAGCGCTTGATGTGGCTTTGCGAATATCGCGCAAAATGCGAACCAGGGCGTAGCAGTCAACAATATTGTTGGCGGAAAGCTCTTTGCCGGCCAACTGTTCAAAGGGCGGGAAACTATCGGCTTCCAGACCTTCGGCCAGGCGGGGCGGTTGATACCAGGCCGCAGCCTGATGCGGATTTTCACCATAACGAAGGGTGCTCACCTGCTTCAGACTCAAGGAGACGGCAGCCGGGAAATGAGCGCTCTCGGCTTCTTCGCCTCTGGCAGCGGCACTCAACACTTGCTCTATCAAGCCGTCATATTCTTTGGTCTGGGCAAAGACGGCGGCTGCCAACTGCAAGCGGTAGGCTTTATCGGCCTTGCCGGCTTTGACGGCCTCGGCAAAAGCCTGATACTGGCTGGGGCTAGACAAAACCGCAACCCGGTCATAGTTTTTGGAGCCGGCTCTCAGCAAGCTGGGACCACCGATATCAATGAACTCTATCAGTTCGGAAAGCTTCAGTCCGAGCTTCATTTTCTCAGCAAAGGGATACAAATTCACAACTACCACATCGATTTCGCTGATGTTGTGTTCTTTCAAAGTAGCCCGGTCAGCCTCCGAAGCTCTGGCCAGCACACCGGCAAAGACCCGGGGATGAAGGGTCTTGACCCGTCCATCAAGAATCTCGGGGAAGCCCGTCATGTCTTCCACCTTGACGCCGTCAAAACCATGCTCGCGCAGGTAGCCGCAAGTGGAGCCTGTGGCTATCACTTTCACCTGCTCAACTTCCGAAAGAGCTTTGAGAAGCTCTACGAGCCCGGTCTTGTCAAATACGCTTGCCAATACTGTCAGCATTTCATCCCCCTGGTAGCTAGTTTTCCTGGTAGCTAATTTTGCAACACTCACTCTAGAAAAATTGTAGATTTTCCGCAGTCTATCTCGACTCCGTGCCCGCTTTTCACCTGTCCCTGTACGGAAGCGGCAAAACCGGCTCTGGCAAAAATATCGATGGCCGCACGGGCCGATTCCGCACTCCTGACCATGACGGCAAAGCCCATGCCCATATTGAAAGTACGGTAAAGCTCTGCCGGCTCCACATGCCTGGCAAGCTCTTCAAAGACCGGGCTTAGTTCCATGGCTTTCAGGGCAAAACCGCAATCTTTATTGAGTCTGAGCAAGTTGGTCCAGCCACCGCCGGTGATATTAGCAGCACCGGTCAGTTCAGAGCCCAACTCATTCAACACTTGCAGGAAGGGTCTCACATAAATTTCAGTGGGTGTGAGAAGCTCAGCCCGCAATGGCGAGCCTTCCGGTATAAGTTTGCGGGCCAGAGAGAAGCCGTTGGAGTGCAAGCCGCTGGAAGAGACAGCCACCAAGAAGTCTCCCTCCTTGAGGCTCTCACCGGTGAGCAGTTTGCCTTCGGCCACAAAACCTACGGCAAAACCGGCCAGGTCAAAATGGTTACTCTGGTAGAGGTCGGGCATCTCCGCCGTCTCACCGCCAACCAGAAGCATATCAGCCAGCTTGCAACCGGCCACAATACCCTCAATCAGGCTGGTGCTGCGCTTGAGGTCGAGACTGCCGCAGGCATAGTAGTCGAGGAAGAGAGCGGGAGCCGCCCCTACACAGATTATGTCATTGGCGCACATGGCTACGAGGTCGATGCCGATTGTGTCGAAACAATCTAGCTCTTCGCAAAGCAAGAGTTTAGAGCCCACACCGTCGGTGGTGCAGGCTACATTCAAACCCGAATCGGTCTTGTAGACGGCGGCATAACCGCCGGCGCCGGGCAGAAGCTTGCCGGAGGCAGCAGCAGTATGACCGGTGAGATTTTTTATGTGCCCGACGAATTGATCGGCAAGGGCGATATTTACGCCCGACTCAAGATAGGACCTTGGTTTTTCCCTGCTTGTCTCTTGCTCCGACACCATCTTCTCCCTCGTTCCCGTTAACTTAGCATTGCTCTCATATTGGTAAAAAGCTTGAGTCCATCAGGTTCGCATTCCGGCAAACTTGTCCACTGCGGGTGCTGACTGGTGCGCACAAAACATTCCGGATGGGGCATCAGACCAAGTATGTTGCCTTTGTCTGATACGAGGGCGGCGATTCGGTCGTAAGAACCGTTGATATCGCTTTCGTAGCGCAAAGGAGAAAGAGCGGCAATTTTGGAGCCGTCTTCTTCCTGGCGCAAGACAAGCCGACCTTCACCGTGTCGCACCGGCAGGCTGATAGTGCTGCCGCCCATACCGGCAAAGAAACCGGTTGCTTGCGGAGCGACTGAAAGTTTTACCCAGCGATCCAGGAATTTGCCGCCGCTGTTGTGAGCAAGCGTGACCGGACGCTCGCCGTCAGTCAGCAAAAGCCGGCCACTGGGAAGAATGCCCAGTTGCACCAGCACCTGAAAGCCGTTGCAGATACCAAGCATGAGCCGCCCGGCACTGGTGTACTCTTGCAGGGCTTCTTGCAAATAGGCCCGCAACTTAACAGCCAGCACTTTGCCGCTTCTCACTTCATCGCCGAAAGAAAACCCACCGGGAAAGACAATTACCTGGGCTCTCTTCAATAGAGTCGGCTGCTCTTTCAAATCCAGACAGGTGACCCTCACCGGATTGAACTGCGACAACTTGAGGGCATAAACGGTTTCTTCTTCGCAGTTGATACCATCGCCGCGCAAGACCAGAGCATCTGGTTTAGTCATTAATTGTCCTCCTCAAAGGGCAGGGCCGACTGAAAAGCCTCAAGCATGGACGAAAGCTCCAATTTAATGGTTTCCCCGGACTGTCCGAATTTTAGAGTAAAGCCGGAAGCGGTTTCCAGCACCGAGCCGATTAGATTGAGGCCGGCAAGACCGGCGAAGCCTTCCTCGAATTGCTTTTGATTTTCTTTGGCCACCGAGGCCACAATCATGCCCGGTCCTTCACCGAAGAGCAGCGTGGCATCGTCGCATTCAGGCGTCAGATGGGCAAACAGATTAGCATTAAGTTCCGCCTTCAGACCCAGATTGCCACCCATGGCTGATTCTGCCAGACAAACAGCCAGTCCGCCGTCCGATACATCATGGCAGGAGCGCACCAACCTTTGGGAAATCGCTTGATAAAGACGACGGTAGAGACTTATGGCCAGATGCTCATCGAAGCAGGGTAAGTCAAAAGCAGAGGCTGCGGGTACAAGCTGGCTGGCCAGGAGGGAAGGTGTACCGGCACTGAGTAGATAGACCAGATCTCCGGCTTGTTTGAAATCGGAGGAGACGGCCAGACCGGCATCGGGCACCATGGCCAGGGAGGAGACCAGCAAGGTGGGCAGGACGGAAAGACGCAAACGTCCATCATCGAAGTCATTCTTCATGCTGTCTTTGCCGGAGATAAGCGGGCTCTTGTATGTGAGGCAGATGTCGTGCAGAGCTTTAACCGAGAGCACCAGCTGAGCCATCTTCGTCTGGGCATCAGGATTACGCGGAGACTCCACCGGATCAGGCCAGCAGAAGTTATCGAGCAGAGAAATCGTATCGGGATCGGCGCCCACCGAGACCACCGACCGCACCGCTTCGTCTACGCTCATTTTGGCCATCAAGGCCGGATCGTATGTAGACATACGGGGTGCCATACCGCAAGCCACGGCTATGCCCTTTTTCTCGGACGGGCGTGGCAAGAGCACACCGGCATCACAGGGAGAAATCTGTCGGGGGCCCATAAGAGGCTTGATCACGCTACCGCCCTGCACTTCATGGTCGTACTGCCGAATAACAGGCTCGCGGCTGCAAATATTGGCATTGGCCAGTAAGGAGAGGAGTTGCCGACCGCTAGCGGCCACTTCGGGCTTAGCGGCATTGATGGCCGGCGGCTGCCAGCGCGACTTCAGTTTGAGACCGGGCGCACCGCCATGGAGGAAATCCAGATTGAGAAGGGCCACGGTAGCACCGCCCCGCACCACCCGGAAGTAGCCGTCATCGGTGAAGCGCCCCACCACGGTAGCTTCCACATCCAGCTTGGCGGCCAGAGCCAATAGCTCGTCGGGTTTGTCGGTGGAGAACGTCATACGCTCTTGCGACTCGGAAACCACGATTTGCCAGTCGAAGAGCCCCGGATACTTGAGGGGAACGGAATCAATCTCCAGCAGCGCACCACCTGTGATACTGGCCATTTCACCGACGGATGAGGACAACCCGCCGGCGCCGTTGTCGGTAAGACCCGTAACAAGACCGCCGTCGCGGGCCTGTAGCACAAAGTCAAGCAGACGCTTCTGGGTGAAGGGATCACCTATCTGCACCACATCGGAACCGGTATTATCGTCGAGAGCAAGGGAAGAGAAGGTAGCGCCGTGCACCCCGTCACGACCGACCCTGCCGCCGGCCATGACAATATAGTCTCCTTTAGCCGTATGCTTTTTGACGGCGTCTCGCCCTGCCGCTTCCAGGGGCAAGAGACCGCCCGTGCCGCAGTAGACCAGCGGCTTGGCCCGGTAGGAATCGTCGAAGAAGACCGCTCCATTGACGGTAGGAATACCGCTCTTGTTGCCGCCGTCCTGCACTCCTTTGCGCACACCGCAGACTATTTCCTTAGCGCTCAAAAGTTTATCGTGCTTAAGACCGGCCACAAAGGGAGAATCCGGGTGAGGCAAGCAGAAGACATCAGTATTGAAGATGGGTTTGGCACCAAGGCCGGTGCCGAGGATATCGCGATTAACCCCCAGAATACCGGTGAGGGCGCCGCCATATGGCTCAAGCGCAGAGGGTGAGTTATGGGTCTCCACTTTAAAGCAGACCGCATACTCTTCATCGAAGGCCACCACGCCGGCATTGTCTTCAAAGACCGAGAGCAAGTCGGGACGCTCGCTCTTGAGCTTTTCAGTGGCAGCCTTGATATAACTCTTGTAGAGACTCTTGATGATTTCGGTGCGGCCGTTTTCATCAATATGCTCAATGGTGGCGTTGAAGATTTTATGCTTGCAATGTTCAGACCAGGTCTGGGCAATTATCTCCAATTCCACATCGGTTGGCGAGGAAGGCAAGCCATGGTGCTTACGTTCGTTTTGAAAAGCCTGGTCGGCAAAGTAGCCCTTGACGGTCTGCATCTCCTCGAGATTGAGGGAAAGCAACCGTTCCTTACTGAGATCAACCAGCTCCTGATCGGCAAGATTGATGTCCACCACTTCATAGCCGCCGCAAACACTATGACGCCGCTCCGGAATAGGAGGCAGGGCCATTTGGCCGCCCAATTGAAAGTGTTTCACCTTCTCGGTGAGGCTGTTGTGGGCGACATTTTCCAGGGAATCCACACTCAAGAACAAAGTGCCGGCGGAAACTTGCACTTCCACTCCCAGCCCCATAATGGCCAGGGCTTGTGCGACTGAATTGGCAGTATTGTCGGTAACACCGCTCTTGAGCTGGCGCACGGCGGCGAACTTAAAGCCGCCATCAATATGACCGGCAAAGTCAGATACCTTATCCAGTGGTGCGAAACAAAAGACTTCGTCTACCGAATCGCAGAGCAACTCTCCGGACATTTTCTCCAGTCTGGCTTCAACTTCGCTACTGGGCTTTTCCAGGGCGAACCAGTAGAGAGGACAGGCAAGCCTGGAAGACGTAGAAGAACCACCATGCGAGGGTAACACCAGGGCCGCAAATTGCTTCAGAGTTGGGTCTTGCCCGGCTTTGTCGTCTTTGCTCTCTAATTCCCTGGCTTTCAAATTCATTGCTTTCCTCCGCACTGGGCGAGCAGTTCTTCCATATCAAAAGGCAAGCGGGAGAGGTCTATGCCTCCCTGCCGCTCAATGCGTGCCAGCACTTCCGGCAAAAGCTTGTGTTCAAGCGCTAAGCCGCGCAAGGAAAAGTCCTCGAAGCTGTCGCTTTCATGGCGAGGGAAAGACACTTGCGCCAAGATCGGTCCGTGATCAACTTGCTCATCAACCAGATGCACGGTGATGCCCGATACGGCGACGCCGGCCTTGTAAGCATCGGCATAAGCGGTGGCGCCGGGAAAACTAGGTAGCAGGGAAGGATGAATATTGATGACGCGAAAGAACCCGGCGGGAGAAAGGAAGGCCCGCAGGAAGCGTCCGGTCAATATGCGCATATAACCACACAGGACGACGAAGTCGGGGGCATAATTATGCTCCGCAAGAAGCGCCAGAAGCGCTTCTTCATGTTCAGCCTTTTTCAAGCCCTGGGAAGGAAGCACATGGGCAGTCAGACCTTTACGCCGGGCTACATCCAGCACACCGGCATCGGCATTATTGCTGATCACACAGCCAATGCGCGCATCCAATCGCCCGGCCAGTATACTGTCGGCAATGGCCTCCACATTGGAGCCGCGCCCGGAGGCGAGAAGCACTATGTCGATTGACAAATTTTTTCCCCCGCCGCTTTTGCCACGCAGGCTATATCGCGCCTGAAGGCCAGTCCCTTGAAACTAATTCTTTCTGGGGCCAGGGCTTGCAGGGCAAGCTGCCTGGCCTCGTCCAACGTGGCTGCTACTGCAGTCGGAGCCAGAATGCGGCCGCCGTTGGTCACCACATGACCATCTTTCAAGGCCGTACCGCAGTGAAAGAGGGCGACGCCTTCAGGCATTGGGCCGATTTCGATAGGTACATCCTTAGAACCGCTGCGCGGGTATTCTTCATTGACGGCCACCACGGTGACGCTGGCCCCCTCTTTGAAGCGAGGCGGCTTGCACTCGGTCAGTCGTCCCTCTACGCAAGCCTCCAGCAACTCATAAAGGTCACTTTCCAAAAGCGGCATGATCGCTTCCGTTTCCGGATCTCCGAAGCGGGCATTGAATTCCAACACATTGGCGGTGCCATTCTTGTCAATCAGCAAGCCGATGAATAAGAGCCCCTGAAAACTGAAAGTACCCTTGGCCAATGCCTTTGAAAGGGGCGCAACTACTTGTTCTTGAATGGAAGCTTGCAATTTTTCGTAGAGTGGTACCGGCGTATAGGCACCCATGCCACCGGTATTTGGTCCCTGGTCGCCCTCAAAGCGTCGCTTATGATCCTGGCCGGCAGCCAGACTGAAGAGCATCTTACCGTCGGCAAGACAAAAGAGAGAGACTTCCTCACCTACCAGGGTTTCTTCCAGCACCAATTTCATGGGATCGCACAGACTAAGCCCCTGACTGGCGGCTAGCTCCCGCACGGCTTCTTCAGCCTCCTCACGGCCGGCGGTGACATAGACCCCCTTGCCGGCAGCCAGACCGTCGAGCTTGATCACCCTGGCAAAGTCATTCTTCTCAATGAGAGCGATCGCTTCTTCCCCGGTTTCAGCCACCAGAAAGCGTGCCGTGGGAATGGAAAGCGAAGCCAAAAGTTCTTTGGCATGGGCCTTGGACCACTCCAGACGCGACTCTTCCCGAGTGGGTCCGAAAACCCTGGTGCCCTGTTCTTTCAGTCTATCGACCAGCCCATCCTTAAGATAAACTTCCGGTCCCACCACCACCAGCGAGATCTTTTCGCGGGCGGCAAAAGCAGCTATCTCTTCATGAGTCTTGAGAGCAACATTTTCGATAGGACAGGCTTCGGGGCCGACAGCCTTACCAGCCGCCGTTCCGGCATTACCGGGACTGACAAAAACATGCTTGACGCGGGGGCTGCGGGCCAGTTTCCAGGCCAGGGCATGCTCCCGGCCGCCGCCGCCTACCACCAGCACCAATTCCTGCAACTGCTCTTTCGTGTCCACCATTTACGGCTTGCCTTCCTTTTCTGCAAGATCAATTTCCTTCGCCAACTGCTCTGCAACTGCAGGCAGAGACAGGGGACAGATCTTTTCGGCCAGGGGTCCGCCCACCATGGTGGCGGCAAGGGCCAGATACATATTAGCGATGCACTCTTTCAAGGCGGGCGGCAGAGGCGGCGGCGCGCTGCCTTTTTCATGGCGGCAAATATCCTGCCACTTCACAGATGGTCTTTTGGCAGCTTCCGCCTTACTGCTTTCGATTTCCCGATACCAGGCGGTCTTACGGTAATAGCGGCGCAAAACTTCTTTTGAAAGTTGGATGCCTTTGTAATCGAGGCGCAATTCATCAGGCCCGATACTGTCAGCCAGAACGATGCGGCTGGTCATCTCGCCTTTGCCGCTTAGCCTGCGCTCGACAGCGGCTTCCACTTTGCCGTCCAGTAAAGTGATGCCCTGCTCGGCGAAAACATGGAAAATTGCCAGGGCACAAAGATGAGCGGTCTGGTAGAGCCGCTCGAATTCCGCCGGGCTCAAACCGGCTATGGCAGCGGCTTCCTGATAAGAAAGCAGGCGATCGGAGGGCTCCAGCTTGGTGAAGAACTCAATCACCGGATGAGGGAAAAGAGCCCCAACCTTGACGGCATCAGGCTCCAGTCCAAGCACATAGGCATAGTTTGGATCTTTTTCCAGTCTGGAAAGAAGCGAACTTCCAGCCGGGGCGGCAAAGCGAAAAACCACTTCCAGGGGGATAAAACTGAGACCTTCGCCCCTGGCGGCGTCGTCGTAGAAGTAAACCAGAGACTGCCCGATCTTGCGAACTTCCGGTCGGTCCACCCGCGCACGGGCCACCTGTAGATATAATTCCTGGGATTGGTCCTGGTCGGCAAGGGCCGGCGCCGACAGCTTGAATGTCTTGCCCCGACTATAAAGACCACGGTAATGATTAGCCAGTGTCTCTGAAGGTTCTAAGGCGCTGAAGATAGTCTGCAAGTATTCCCGGTCAAACTGCTGCAGATGCTTGGAATTCGGCAATTCCTGCCAGAAAGAAGCGCCGGTCATCTTTTCGAAAAAGCCGGCCGCAAACAGGGTGAGAGCTCTACCTTTACCGGTAATCCGGTCGGGCATTTTGCCCCAATCGAAGACGGAAAAGTCATCGGAGAAGTGGAAGAGTAATTCCTCAGAACCAAGCTCATAGACATCCTTGACTGAACCCTGGTAAACAAGAGTGGGGGTCATGGTTTTGCTATCCACATCGGAGATGACTTCGGTCATTTGCTCTTCCTCGAAACTACCGCTTTTTCTACTTCCGGTTTGGCTTCTCTGTCCACCTTGCGCTTGGCCGCAAAGCGCCCGGCAATGGTAACGTCGGTGGGATACTGGCCGGTCAAACAGCCGGTGCAAAGCTTCTGGGAACCGAGGGCATTAGTGAGGCCCTCCAGGCTCTGAAAAATAACCCGGTCTGCACCCAGTTCCTGCCTCACTTCTTCTTCGTTCAGATGCCCGGCAAGCAATTCGTTTTTGTCGGGAAAATCGATGCCATAGAAACAAGGATGCTTGATGGAAGGACAGGCTGAAAGCAAAGTCACGTCAGTGGCTCCGGAGTCGCGCACCAACTTGGTGATCTGCCGGGCGGTATTGCCGCGCACAATGCTGTCATCCACAATCAGGCAACGTTTGCCCTGCAGCTCACTGGCTATGGGGAAGAGTTTCCGGCGAATCGCCTCTTCCCGGCTGGTCTGGTTGTCTAAAATGAAAGTACGATTGACGTAGCGGTTCTTCACCAGAATTTCCCGGAAAGGCAAAGAAAGATATTCAGCCAGAGCAATAGCCGAAACTCTGCTGGTCTCAGGCACCGGCACAACCACATCAGCTTCAAGCCCCATGGCTTTCACGGTCTTACCAAGTTCGACGCCGAGGGCAAATCGAGCATCATAAACCGACTTACCGCCAAACTCCGACTCCACCCGGGAGAAATAGACCCATTCGAACATGCATGGAGCGTACTCTTTACCGGAACCAATCAGGGCCGACTCAAATTTTCCATCGGGACTGATGACAAAGGCTTCCCCCGCTTTCACCTCCACGACTTCTTTAAAGCCCAGGTAGGAGAGGGCCACCGGCTCACTGGCCACGCCGTACTCAGTACGCTCCGGGCCGGTACGCTTGCCGTAGAACAAGGGTCTGATACCGTGGGGGTCGCGAAACCCGAAGATGGTGCCGTTCTCCAGAATCGATACGACACTGTAACTGCCGGAAGCCTTGCGCATAACCGAGCGCACTGCATCAAAAATGGCGCTACTATTCCAGTCGCGCCATCTTAAAGTTCTTGCCAGTTGTGCCAGGAGCATGAAGGAATCGGAGAGAACCCAGCGACCGGAGGAAAGCCTCAAAGCCGAGTCCCTGGCCAGTTCGTCTTCCATATCGAGAAAGTTGACAATATTGCCGTTGTGAGCGAGACCAATGCCGAACTTCTCAATCAGAAAGGGCTGCAGCATCTCCACCCCGTCACCACCCACGGTGGCATAGCGGGTATGACCGAGAGCATAACTGTTCTTCTTGTGACGGACCGATTCTTCCAGTTCTCCAAGAGACACCAGACCGGCCTGCTTGCTGAGAGAAAAATGCAGGGCTTTACCGCCCGTTTCCGTGGCTTCATCCAGGGAGAGGATACCGGCCCCGTCCTGTCCGCGATGTTGCAGGTTCATCAGTCCCAGGAGCACTTCCGACGAAGCACATGTGCTTCCAGAGATTGCCACTATCCCACACATATTGATACTCCCGGTTTGCTTTAAACCAAACGGATCTGCCGGGACACACCAATCCCGGCGTCGCCACCTCTTATCCAAGATCGGTAACGATCCTCTCTAGGTTACGAGAAGAAAGAGGAAATTCCAAGCCAATGCGAAAAAATGTCAGGTAAATTCCCACACATCTTTACATGACTGCCTCAACTTGGCGCGGCTTCCCCATCAAAGAGCCGCTGGTAAGCAAAAAAGGACCGCCTGAACAAACAGTAGTTTGCACTTGGCAAAACCGGCAAAAATCATCCACCCTGCAGACTTTCCAAACTAAATTCAGCCTGCGAGCAAGACCAGGCTTACTCGGAAACAGAAGCGCCCTGATAAAGGCAGACCACGTAAAGGACCTCGCCCTTATCGTCCAGAACCGGCGAACTGGAAACTTCGCCCATGAGCACAGTTTCGTCTTTACAGTAAATCTTCAGGGTAGCCACACAAGAGGTTTTGTTTTCTACAGCCTGGCAGACAGTCTTCAGGCCTTCCTGATAGAGTTCTCCGCGCAAAAGAAAACTGAAGTTTCGACCAATGGCTTCATCTCTGTCGTAGCCAAAGATCTGAGAGAAAGTATCCGATACGAAAATCAAAGGGAAGTCGGCTTGCTTGGCGTCTACGATCGCAAGAGCCCGATCAGGCTTTCCCAGAAGCGCACCTATAAGCGGCAAATCAAGACGAAAATCGGCGAATACACTGCTGCCGTTCAGACGCTTCTCGGTAGTGGATAGGAGGGCAGAGGGACAGGTTTTAAGAACATTGGACAGACGCGCCAGATTTTTGATGCTGAAGCTGCGCGCACCACGCTCGATATCACTGAGATAACCGCGGGCAAAACCGGCACTACGAGAAAGGTCCTCCTGACTGATTTTCAATACTTTTCTACGCTGTCGGATAGTTTCCGACAAGCCCCTCAAGAGGGCCTCGGGCTCAATATATTCTTTTGTGCTCATAAATTCGCCTTTCAAAAGTGGCACAACGAGAAACAAAAGTGCGTCCGGAGGAGAACCTCAAGGGCTTTTCCGTCAAGCTATATATTTGCTCGAAATTCGCACTCTCAGCGCTTCCCACCAAGAAAACGCCTCGCAGTACCAAGCACCCAGCCAACCAATCATACAAAAATCAGACTTTTACTTTGACTATGCTAAAAGAAAAAATCCAACGTATGAGAATCACCATATTCCCAGTATAGGTCAGGGTGCTTAAGTCAGCAAGGCTCGGCGTTGGCCACCATTTTCGGCAGAAACCAAGTGGTTGAAAGTAAGCCTAGCTCCCCATGCGGAAACTGAGGCTTAGTGGCTGAACATCATCCCTACACAAAAGACCCGGGCCGGTTCTGCATTCTCTGCGGCGAAAAGACAGGCCGGTAATGGGCGGAAGCCCTTTTGTTCAGTCCCATAATAATGCTCGTAGTGAAACTACACACTCCTCTTGACCCGTGAATTCAGCTACCGGAAGCTAAGCGGTAGATAGAATTAATTCGTTTAGATGCAAACTCACTCCTCAAAACAGAAGAGGAACCGCCGCCAGGGCAGTTCCTCTTGCTTTTAGAAGACTGGATTTTAGTTGAGAGAAATTCTCAACTTAGTCCATCATATTTACCCAGACCGACTTGATATTAGTGTAAAGCTCGATGGAATGCTTACCGAGCTCACGACCATAGCCGCTCATTTTGTAGCCGCCGAAGGGAACAGCCGGATCGAAGACGTTGTAGCAGTTGACCCAGATTGTGCCGGCTTTGATGTGGCTGGCAAATTTATGAGCCTTCTTAACGTCGCGGGTCCAGACCGCACCGGAGAGACCGAAAGTGGTCTTATTGGCCTGCTCGGCAACTTCATCCATGGTGCCGAAAGGTATCACGGCCAGAACCGGACCAAAGACTTCTTCCTGGGCAATTCTCATATCGTTGTTGACGCCGGTGAAGACGGTAGGCTTAACGAAATAGCCTTTCTTCATTTCAGCCGGGGCTTCTCCACCACAAGCCAATTTGGCGCCTTCGCCTTTGGCAATGCCGATATAGTTCAAGATACGTTCTTGCTGTTCTTTGGAGACCTGAGGTCCGATATGGGTCTTCTCATCCATACCTTCGCCCTGGCGCATCTTACCGATACGCTCGGTGAGCTTGGTCATGAACTCGTCGTGGATGTTCTTCTCTAAGAAGAGCCTGGAGCCTGCGCAGCAGACCTGACCCTGGTTGAAGAAGATACCGGTGATGGCGCCTTTAACGGCGGCATCGATATCGGCATCGGCAAAAACGATGTTGGGAGCTTTGCCGCCAAGCTCCAGAGAAACTCTCTTGAGGTTAGTGGTGGAAGCTTGAACAATCAATTTGCCGGTCTTGTCTTCGCCTGTGAAGGCGACTTTGTCGATGTCCATGTGGTGAGAGATTGCTTCACCGGCAGAATCGGCACCAAAACCAGTGATGATGTTGATGACGCCATCAGGGAAGCCGGCTTCCAGAGCCAACTCACCAATTCTGAGAGCGGAAAGAGGAGTCTGTTCGGCCGGCTTGAGAACCACGCAGTTACCGGCAGCCAGAGCAGGACCCCACTTCCATGCCAACATGAGCATGGGGAAGTTCCAGGGGATGATCTGACCAACCACACCGACGGGCTCTCTCAAGGTGTAGGTGAAGAAATTGGTGTTGGCATTGATGGTTTCGCCTTCCAGTTTGGTCGCCCAACCGGCGTAGTACCGGAAGGTCTCAACTGTCTGCGGAACATCCACGTAGCGAGATTCATTAATCGGCTTACCATTGTCGAGGGTCTCAATCTGAGCCAACTCGTCGGCATGCTTTTCAATCAGGTCGGCCAATCTAAGCATGATGCGCGCCCGCTCGGCGGTGCTCATCTTGCGCCAGGGACCGGTTTCAAAGGCTCTACGAGCAGCTTTGACGGCCTTATCCACATCTTCCTTGCCGCCTTCGGCAACACGGCAAAGTACCTCTTCCGTTGCCGGATTCAGTGTCTCAAAAGTTTTTCCCGATACTGAATTAACCCACTTCCCATCAATGAGAAGCTGTTTGGGGCGGGAAAGGAATTCCTTGCAAAGTAGTTCTTTTTCTTGAACGACGGCCACGCTAAGACCCTCCGAAACTGACAGTTGTACGGACTCTGGACAACTAACTATTAGCTGGCTAGATTATCACGAACCGTTAAGTAACTGTCTGACTCAAGAAAACTCTTAAGTATGGCCTAATTATTTACAAGCCTCAAAGACCGAAGCGCTGGCGAATAGCGGACGAATAAGGCCGCTCCTGCCCCGGACGGAGATTGAAGTAATTGAAAATGCCCTGAGCGATACCCTTTGCCTCTAGCTGTTGAAAACGACTCTGGGGCATAAGGGCCCGGTCGCGAGGATTTTGAACGTTGGCGCCTTCAATGAGCACTCCAATAGCGTTAGTGCGACGCAAGCCATCCAGATAACCCTTGCCGGTGGCCGTATCGGGGTTGATGCAATCCTTCACCCCTTCACGTTCCCGCACTTGCCAGGCGTTTGCTTGAATGGAGCGGGCCAGCACCTGGCTTTCCTCACGCTTGGTGGCGGCGTAAAAGACACACTGCCCACCTTGCTTGGTGGTATCGGAATCGTGATGAATACTGACATAGACAGCATCATCGCCATATTTGGCTACATCCCGATTGACAGTATCGATACGGCGATCGAGATCCTGACTTTTAGGCACCGGCGGCGGCGGATTATTCACATCCCAGGTAGGAACAACATAAAGTCCCATGTTCTTGAGCTCTTTCATGAGCTCCTTGCCTACGGCCTTGTTGATATCGCATTCGGAATAGCCGGGACCGGCAAAGCCCTGATCGCTGCCGCCCACCCCTAAAGGATTCCGCTCGCCGCTAGTGCAATGACCGATATCGACGTAGACGGTTTTGGTCTTCGGCACCTCACCACCGGCAGCCACAAGTTGCAGGGAGTTTTGCTGGTCGCCTTTCAAAACCGCGGGCTGAAAAGCGTTTACGTCAGCAAAAGTAATGCCGTTATGGTCTTGCCGACCGGCAAGATCAGGCTCCGATTCCAGCGCCGTTTTGGAAAAAGCGTTTACCAAAGCAACAACCTCTAAGTTTTGGGGGTGAACCCAGTTTACTTAGAGGTTGTGAAAGTTTCGTAAAAGTCGACTCTGCCGCAATTACAACAGGATCAGGCGAACTTGGGAGTCAAGCCGGGGCTGGCGTCGCCGCCGCTATCGTTCTGACTCTCTTTCATAACCGGTTGCTTCTCTTCTTCGCGGGTGACAATCACCGCCGAAGGAGGCTCTTGCCGATCATTGTCGGAAGAACTGGGGCTTGTCGGATCTTCACCGAGGGCAAGGCGACGATTCACCTCTTCCAGAATGGCGTCAACTTCTTTTTTGTCCAGGGTTTCCTTCTCTAAGAGTGCCTTCACAAGCGCATCCATGTGGGGGCGATGGGTCAGGAGTAACTCCTTCACCCGGGCGTACTGTCCGGAAATAATTTCCGAAACTTCTTCGTCGATGGCAGTGGCGATGTTCTCACCGTAATCACGCTCATGACCGAAATCACGACCGAGGAAGACCTGTTCATGGCGCTTGCCGAAAGTCATCGGTCCCAGTCTTTCGCTCATGCCGAACTCGGTAACCATGCGCCGGGCCAGCCCGGTGCTCTTCTCGAGGTCGTTCTGAGCGCCCGTGGTGACATCACCGTAAACTACTTCCTCAGCCACTCTACCGCCCAGACATACACCAATCTGATCAACGATCATGGCCTTGGTCATGGAGAGCACATCTTCCTCCGGCACAGCCATGGTCAGACCAAGGGCAAAGCCCCGGGGAATGATTGTCACTTTGTGCAGGGGATGGGCGTGGGGGAGGAGGACATTCATGAGCGCATGACCGACTTCATGGTAGGCGGTCATCTCTTTCTCTTTCGGAGGGATAAGGCGGGAGCGCTTCTCCGGTCCGGCAATGACCTTGTCGATGGCCAGTTCCAGATCGGTCATTTCAATTTCACGCTTGTCGGCCCGGGCGGCAATCAAAGCAGCTTCGTTGATGAGGTTGCTCAGGTCGGCGCCGGTGAAGCCGGGGGTGCGCCGGGCCAAAATCTTCAGGTCTACATCTTTGGCCAGGGGTTTGCCCTTGCCGTGCACGTTGAGAATTTGTTCTCGCCCGCTCACATCGGGTCTGTCAATCACCACCTGGCGGTCGAAGCGACCCGGACGCAGGAGGGCGGAGTCGAGAATGTCGGGGCGGTTGGTGGCAGCTACAACGATGATGCCGGTGCTGCCTTCAAAACCGTCCATCTCCACCAGGAGCTGGTTGAGGGTCTGTTCTCTTTCATCATGACCGCCGCCGAGACCGGCGCCGCGCTGTCTGCCTACGGCATCGATTTCATCTACGAAGACGATGCAGGGCGCCTGTTTCTTGGCCTGGTCGAAGAGGTCTCTCACACGGGAAGCACCAACACCGACGAACATTTCTACGAAATCAGAGCCGGAAATGCTAAAGAAGGGTACCCCCGCCTCGCCGGCGACGGCTTTGGCAAGCAGGGTCTTACCGGTACCGGGCGAACCTACCAGGAGCACGCCCCGGGGGATACGGGCACCGAGAGCCTGGAATTTTTCAGGACTCTTGAGGAAATCCACGATCTCCTGCAATTCCTGTTTGGCCTCGTCGATACCGGCCACATCGTTGAAGCAGACTTTTACTTTGTTATCCATCATAAGCTTGGCCCGGCTGCGGCCAAAACTCATGGCCTGGTTGCCGCCGGACTGGGCGGAGCGCACCATGAACAAAAAGCCCACCACAATCAAAATGGGCAGGAAGAAGGAGCTGACCATACTGAAGAGCATGGCCGAGCGGTCTACACCTTTGACCTCAAAATTGATATTGGCCTTGTTTAGTTCCTTGACCAGATCTTCCTTGGCTTCACTGGGCACAACCACAGGTCTTTCCCGCTCGTTTTCGGGATTTTGCAGTTGCACCATGATGACATCTTCGCCGTTGGCGATAGTCACCTTCTTGATCTCGTTAGCTTTGCCTTCCCGGATCAAGTTGATAAACCCGGAATAGGTAAGTTGCTCTTCCCGCTTGCCCATACTCGCCAGAGAAACGGCGAATATCACCAGAATTAAGAGCATGAGCAAAACGGCCCAGGTTGTACCGTACTTCTTCATTTCATCCGCCTTGGGAATTCCATATCAAACAGCCCCAAATTATAACACTTTCGGCGGGAGAAGCCCCGTGGCGCCCCGTCATCGCAGAGTTGACACCCTGGCAAGCGATAAATTATCTAACCGTTGGTAACATTACTATTTCATATTAGCAAGTTGTGCTTGCCCCGGCTCCAATGTTTTCATGATGTTGACTGAGTGGTAAAAGTTCCAGCCGATGGGTGGGAACTCCCCCGCCCAGGCAGAGCCCCGAAACGGCAAGGCCCGGCGCCCAGAGCACTTGCTCCCCGGCGGCCAGTACCGGCAAAAGCCTGAGGGCCAGGCCCCTTCCATTCTCATTGAAAAGCCGCCGCATGGCCGCCCCGTAAGCCAGGGAAGCGGGCTCGTCGCCGCCCTGCATGAGGTTCTTGAGAGTCTGCCCCTGGCGCCCGCCCTGACGATGCAGAAAGGTCTTGAAAGAACGTTCTTTTGAAGTAAAAAAGCGATCGCCCGGTCGCCGGGGACGAAAATGAAGGGCACTGCCCCCCGACAACTTCACATATTGAACCAGTGCCGATGGAGGCGAGTCAGACCCTACCGCCTCAGCCAGGCAGTCCACCTTGACGGCCATATTGAGCCAGGCCACAGGCACGGTCAGACTGCCGCCAGCCAGCACCGGCAGGGGCACCAAAACGGGCGCCATTAAACCGGACAATCGCACAAGTTCCGACTCCGATACGGCATCTGCCTCTTGACCCTCGGGTTGCAAGTAAAGGAGCCCGTCGTCAAGAAGGTAGGCGGAAAGCCCGTCCTTGATGCTCTGCCGCGGCGAGCGTCCCTCCAGAACCGATTGCAGGCGTTCCAGGCAATGATAATCGGGCTCTACTTTGCAGCGCCGCAGGAAAGCAACCAGAATGCGACTCCTGATAGCCTCCGGTAAGCTTTCGTAGCCCCGGCGGCTGAGGGCCACGCCCTCCCGGCAATAGACGAAACATTCGCTCCGGGCTTCCTCCACAAGCTCATGGAAGTAGTCTTCATCCCTTTCAAGGCCCCTGCGAAAATGCTCGATATTTTGCCTGACGGCTGGGAATCGTTTTTCAATAACAGGTAAAAGCTTATGACGGAGGAAGTTGCGGCTGTAAGATGCTTCCGCATTGCTTTCATCCTCCACATGGGGCAAGCGCGCCTCCTCCAGGGCAGTCAATATGTCAAGTTTGGACCAGCCAAGTAGCGGTCGCAAGATATTCAGCCCGCCCTCAGACTCAGGCAAAGCCGCCCGCCCTCGCATGGAAACAGCCCCGGCAGCGGCAGTCCCCCGCAAGATCCGGAAAAGCACTGTCTCGATTTGATCATCGAGGTGATGACCACTCACCAGATATGGTGCGCCTGCCTCAGCACATTCCTCGGCCAGGGCCTGATAACGAGCTTTTCTCAGCCTGGCTTCATCGCCCGGCCCAGGCGCAAGAACGCGGCAGCGAAAGCTGACTGCCAGGCGCAGGCAAAGTTCTCGACAAAAATTCTCATCGTCTAACGCCGCCGCTCTCACATTGTGATTGACATGACAGGCAGTAAGAAGCGCTTCCTGCCCCCCATCGGCATACAAACTCTTGAGGGCGGCAAGCAAGAAAACGCTGTCGGCACCGCCTGACAGAGCCACAACCAGGGGCGGCAGGGAAAGACGGTCATCGGTCCCGACTTGAGGCGGAAGCAGCTTGCAGAAATCTTTTTTAAACCGTTTTACTACCGGGTCTGCAAGAAGTTCGCCGCTCATCACTGGAAATTGCTCTCAAATCAAGCGAAAATAGGAAAGATGCTCTTAAGATAACAGTAAATGGTCGGGGCCAGTTGGAAACAAATAAAAGCCGGAGCAAATTGGTGATACAGGGCATGAAAACGAGGTTTTACTCCTTCAGAGCGCTACCGAACCCGCTTGCCGGGTCGGATATGCCGACCTTGAAGGGCAAGGCCGGGCGCCTGGCTCTGGCAGTGAGCGCTCTCAGTCTGGTCTTACAAGCCGCTCCCGGTTATTGCGATGCCCCCCTGCAGGGCAATGTGCAAGAAACCGGCGCCGTGGAAAATCAAACCTTCCAGCCGGCGGTGCCCATGCTGGCACCGGTGGTGAAGGAAAAGAAGAAAAAATTAGAAGGGGAAGCTCAGGGAAGCGGCCTCAGCGGTCAGGCCCAGGACCAGAACGACGGCTTGAACCGAGGTCAGGCGCAGGAAGACCAGCTGGACGGCCCAATGAAGGGGCAATTGCAGGAACAGGGCGGCGTTTTGAAAGGATCTGCTTCTGCCCAAGATACCGATTTGCAAGCCCAGGACCCTGACACAGCCGATCAGGAGCTGATGGTGGAATGGGACAAATGGCACAACCGGCTGCTCTGGTCTATACAATCGGGTGTGCAAGAGTTGATTAATAGCCCCGAAAACGTTGAACCACGCTGGGATGCAAAGCGTGGTCGAGTGGTAGTGGGACCAAACATTCCGCTGGGCACTAGAGCCACCTTCTTTGTGCGGGTTTCCAACGACAAGCGCATCGTCAAAGCTCGTATCGTCCAACCTTCAGGCTACCCGGACTACGATAAGGCGCTTCTGGATGCTATTTACGCCCTCGACGGCACGAGCATTTTGCGCTTCCCGCGCAATTCCAAACGGCAGCGCGTAAACGAAACAGCCACTATCATCACCTCCGACCGGGGGGACAGGGAATTCTTCAAATTCGGCGACGTCGAAAAGTACACAGTGCCTGGTCGTTGAGACCTGAAGCGGTACTTGACTCAGACCAGGCAAAAGCAAAATCCAGGTAGCAAGCTCTACCTGGATTTCAAATTACCGAAACATAGCCTCTTGAGGCGATGAGAAAATTTGGCACAGGCGGGAATCGAACCCGCGACCTGGCGGTTATGAGTCGCCCGCTCTAGCCGACTGAGCTACCGTGCCATGCAGTCGGATTTCAGATTATCCATAGCGAGGCATGACTGTCAAGGCGAGGGCCACCTACAAACGCCATCGCAAAACAAAAGTATAGAATCGGAAGTCAGGCACAAGTTCAAACCGGGACTGCACGGCTCTCCTTGAACCATTCCACAAAGCGCCTCACACCCTCGTCAAAACTGGTAACGGGGCTGTAGCCAAGCACTTGCCGGGCATGGGAGATGTCAGCATAGGTATAGGGAACATCACCCACCTGCATGGGTTTGAAGACGATATCGGCTTTCTTGCCCAGGTGCCGCTCAAGGGCTTGCACCATCTCCAACAAACCGACCGGCTCCGAGCGGCCCAGGTTGATAATGTCGTAACCTTTGAAGTCATAACTCATAGCGCTTTCGATGCCGCTGACAATGTCACCGACAAAGGTGTAATCACGCCTGGTGGAGCCGTCGCCAAAGAGTTCCACCGGCTTACCGGCGTCGATCAAATGGCAAAACTTGTGAATAGCCAGATCTGGTCTCTGGCGGGGCCCGAAGACCGTAAAAAATCGCAGGCAGGTAACGGCCAGACCGGTAGCATAATGGCAGGCATAAAGCTGCAATTCATTGGAAGCTTTGCTGGCCGCATAGGGTGAAATCGGCTCACAGACACGGTCTGTCTCTTTAAAGGGCTCTCCGGCCCGTTCCCCGTATACCGAACTGGAAGAGGCGAAAACCAGTCGTGTGCGCTCTACCGTCGGCAAAATATGATCAAGTAGTTTCTGGGTGCCGTTGACGTTCACATCAAAGTAATAGGCAGGCTGCTCCAGAGAGGGACGCACCCCGGCCATGGCCGCCAGATGGATGACCACGTCGAAAGGACCGTGACTGAAGGCTCTATCGAGGTCTTCGCTGTTTCTAATATCGCCTTCCACCAGATTGTAATTGGCATTCCCGGCAAAAGCGGCGACGTTGCGGCGCTTCAGAAGCGGATTGTAGAAATCATTGAAGTTGTCTATGACGGTGACGCAGTCTCCCAGAGAAAGAAACCGCTCACTCAAATGACTACCGATAAAGCCGGCGCCGCCGGTAATTAAGATGCTGCGTTTTCCCTGCGTCATGAGCGGTTCCTTATATTGTCTGCCGATAGAAGATTGGAAGGCGACGAATTGGTCGATAGGTTGTTCAAAGACACGGCTACCAGTTCATCGAAAAGAGGCTTGTTGGTAGGGTAATCCCGCTCAGGATGCCACTGCACGCCAATGACAAAAGTACGTTCCGGCATTTCAATGGCTTCCACAACCCCGTCTTCCGCTTCAGCGGAAACCATCAAGCCGCGCCCCAGTTGCTTGACGCTCTGGTGATGAGAAGTAGGTACGGCAAAATTGTTATTGCCGTAAATACGGGCTATCTGCGTGTCCGGTAAGAGTTTGACCGGATGCTGAGTGAAGCCGTCCTTCCAACCATTGACGCTGACATGCTCAATAGTGGATTCAGGAATGAAGGTTTTGATGTCCTGAACCAGGGAGCCGCCCTGCAAGATATTGATCAACTGCGCACCCAGACAGATTCCCAGAATCGGCAAGTGCTGATTGGCAAGAGCCTGACGAGCGAGAGCCAGATCAAACTGCTGACGGCGGTCGTGGGCCAGGTCAAGCTTGTCGTGGGGCTCTTCGTTGTAAAGGGAAGGGCAGTAGTCAGCCCCGCCAATCAGCATCAGTCCGTCCAGTCGGCTCAAAGCGATATAAAGATCGGCTTCCTCCATGGGCGGCAACAGTACCGGCACGCCACCGCTTTTCAAGATTGCGTCGGTATAAGTAGTCTGAATAGCGGCCTCTTCCGGAGGTCCCCCTTTGATATCCAGATTTATTCCAATTAAGGGCTTTCTATCCGCTTTATTCACCGTTCCGTTCCTATGCTTCCTGAAGAGATTCCTGACATTGTTCGGGTTTAGAGCTGATTTATTTCAGTCTCATGAAAGCAATTGATCCGGTCTGAGGGCTGTTCCGCCATTGGAAAGCGCTTGCGCGCCGGACTTGCCATAGTGAGAGGCACCGCTCCCGAAAGGGCTATTTTAAACCAATTCCAGCCCGCTCTATCGCTCCAAAGGACCGCGGCTGAGAAATCAATTTTAAAATTATGTGGGAACTTTCATGCAAGTAGGCAGGGGCCGGGTACTAACATAAGACCGTTGAGCAGGGTTATTGAATGAGAGGGGGCAAAAGTGAAGCCGGAAGAACTACTTAAGTCGGTCCAGGCCTGGCAAAGCGGGCACTTTCTCCTCACCAGCGGGCTGCATTCCGATCAGTACATGCAATGCCAGAAAGTCTTGCAGTATCCGGAACACGGACTGGCACTGGCACGCACCCTGGCCGGCAAAATCAAAGCTGCCGGTATTGAACCCGAAGTAGTAGTGGGTCCGGCCCTTGGCGCCGTGCACATGGAAGTCTACATGGCTATCGCCTTGAATGAACTGCGTGACACCACCGGCGATGCGGCAGCCTCAGGCAACGGCTCCGGCAGCAAACAGGTGAGAGCGGTCTTCGCGGAGAGAGAGGGCGGCGGCGCCGAGTTTTCAATCAGACGCGGCGTTGAACTACGCCCGGGAGAGAAGGTGCTGGTGGTGGAAGACGTCACTACCACCGGCGGCTCGGCCAAGAAAGTAGTGGAGCTTATCAAGGCGCTGGGCGCCACACCGGTAGCAGTGGCAGCCTTGATAGACAGAAGCGGCGGCAAAGCACAATTTGGACTGCCCTTCTTTAGCCTGATCGCCCTCAATCTGGAGACCTACGAAGCTGAGCTTTGCCCTATGTGCAAAGACGGCTCCGCTCCCATCAAACCAGGCAGCAGCAAGAAATAGTGCGGCGCCTAATTCTTGCCTTTGGGCATTAAAGAGTCGAGAGCCAATTTCACTTCATAGTCGGCCGGCAAGAGCTTGCGAGCGCTGAGGAGCTGCGCTATGGCAGAATTCGTATCACCCAGATCCTTAAACTCCAGACCGAGAGCCTTGTGCAATTGACCATTCTTGGGATCAATCTGCAAGGCCAGCCGATACTCGATTACGGCTGAAAGATGGTCCTTATTTTTAGAATAGACCCAGGCCAAATTGGAATGGCTGTCGGGATCATTCGGGGCAAGGGACACAGCCAGGCGGGCCTCCTTCAAGGCCTCTTCCAACTTGCCGGTACTGGCCAGAACCCAGGACAACCCCACATGTCCTTCCGAATAACTGGGGTCAAGATCGGTGGCCGTCAGGAGCTGAGCAAGGGCTTCCTTCCACTTATTCTGCTTGCCCAGAGCCAGCCCGTAACGGGCATGCACGACCGGATCTTTCGGGCTGAGACTGATGGCGATTTGATACTCTTTCCAAGACTCCTCCGGCAAGCGAATTGAGTTATAACACTGGGCCAGTATCAAATGCGGTACTACCAGATCTTTTTTCAACCGCGAGGAAATCTTACACTCGGCAATGGCATCCCGAAAAGCGCCCTTCATGCGATAGCACTCCCCCAGATAGGCATGAGCGAGGGCATTGCCGCTGTCGATGCGCAGGGAGCGCAGATAGTCGGGGCGGGCCTCTTCATAGCGGCCAATCATACGCAAGGCCTCGGCCCTCATAAAATAGCCATCGGAGGAGGTGGGGCGAATAGCCACGACGCGATCGAATTCCTTGAGAGCTTCTTCGTAGTCGGCCATACTCATCAAGACCTTGCCGAGCATGTAATGGGATTTAAAATTATCGGCTGAAAGCTTGAGTACGTCCTCATACTCAATCAAAGCATTGGTGAAATCTCGCCGGGCAAAAAACATGTCCCCCAGGCGTGTATGCTTCTCAATCTGCTTATTCTTGTCCGCTTCCTTGTCCTCGCCCTCTTCCAGAGCCAGGGCATCATCAAGTGGCTCTCGACCGGCCGGATTCTCGCCCTCCGGCTTCCGCCCCGATTTACCTTTCTCGTCATCGCTACCGCTCAAGTCGCGCTCGACCTTCTCGCTTTCTTGCTGTATAGCCTTCTCATCAAGCTTGTAAGAACGCTTACGAAAGAAGAAAGGGGCCGACTCAGACGGGAACGGATTGAGCCAGGGCGAAAGCAGTACCGCCCCAGCCAGAAACAAGCCGAAACCGGCTCTATGTATTAATGATCGCCTCAACAATTCTATCGACACGGAAGGTTCTCTGGGCTCTCGACTTCAGGCAGTATGCGCTTAAGTATAAACTGCCGCGGCTTTCAATGACGGCTTCCGGCTGAACCGTGCGGGTGCTGAGAAACTCACCCTGATACTTGAGCTTGACCGTGCTACTGCTTTCAATAGCCGCCTCCAGAAGGCAGATATGGCTTTTGACACTCTCGGGCAAATGCTCTCGGCTGGCGGGACGCCCCCAGTCACTAAAGCTCTTGAGCGCTCCGGTGCCGTTCAGTTCTTCCACGGTGGTGAAGTGAGAAACTTCCAAAAGCTTACCGAAGAGCTTCTCCACATAGACGCTATCGGCCAGGGCGCGGTGATACTCAGCGCCGCCGAAGCCAAAATATTCAGCCAGGGTTTTGAGCTTGAAGTTTTCCGGTCCACTTAAAACGACCTGGGCCAGAGTGAGCGTGTCCAAAACCATCACCTCCGGAAGAGGCTGCTTCTGGCGCAAGAGTTCGATTTTCAAGAACTCCACGTCAAAGGGCGCGTTGTGAGCCAGCCAGACTCCGCCCCTGGCAAAGTGAAGGAAGTCTCTCAGAACCTGCTCGGCTTTTGGCGCATCCTTAACCATGTCATCGGTGATGCCGTGAATTTTGGAAACTTCAGGCGGAATCGGCGAGCCGGGATTGATAAGGGAGCTGAAGGTGGAGACATCCCGATGCCAGACATCGAACTTAACACCGGAAAGTTCCACCAGGCGACAGGCAATAGCCGACAAGCCGGTGGTTTCCACGTCAAAGGCAACGAACTGAAGCTCCTTGAGAGGACCTTTAATGCCAGCCTGGGCGTTTACGGCCGCTAAACTCATCTTGCCTTCCTTAAATTTCAAAAATACAGAGCTACCATACAGCAAAGCGCCAAAGCGGAAATTGGTTGTATGTAAGAGTAATTCTTGAAAGGTTCGGGCAGAGGGAAAATATTGGCACTATAGTGATGAATAATGCAATTTACCGGCAAAGACGCGGAAAAATGAAAAAAGCAAAAGCCTTCACGAGCAGAGGATATAGTCAAAAGATATACGGCATCTCAAGGGACGGCTTGTTTTCGGTCTTCGGCACCGGACTGGCATTGGTACTGAGCCTGGCATGCATCAAGGAAGCACATGCCTTCGCGCTCAAAGACAAAGATGGGCGCTCCATCCATGGATCCATTACCAGAGAAGCCCTGGGTAATAAGTTTTCCTCGAAGAATCTGGCAGTCTTGATTGAAAGCGGCGATCAGACACTGCCTTCCACCGGGCAGTTCTTTTTTTCAAAAGGCAAATTGAAGAGTTCCCTCAGCTTTCTTGATAGAGAGCAAAAGAAAATCATCAACTACTGCCATGATGCAGACAGCAATCCCAAAGATCGGTACCGCGCCCTCAAGCACCTGGGAGCCCTGTTGAGGGCCAGCCAGGACTTCTACAGTCACTCAAAATATCTGGAACTGGAATCAGAACGCCTCAAAAACCGCAAGGACAAAACATTCGATCCCTACCAAATAGACCTGGTGGACTGGAGCAAGGTCACCGACCCCGACTATAAGGCATTGAACGGCAGCACCATCGATGATGGCGGCAGACCCATGGAAACCGAAGAAGAGGGCGCCGAAAAACTGGGCGGCACCACCTATTTCAGAGCCGCCCGCGAACTGGCGGTGAGAGAAACGGCGAGGCAGTGGGATATGCTCTCCACCCTCATTAAGCGCAAGTATAAGGACAAGTCGCTGACAATTCTGACAGCCTTACGGGAGGCCAGCGCTCCGCCCGTGGATGACGATGACGTCAACTAAGGTCTGCCGCAGTCGGGGCAATCAGACTTAGGATCCAATCCGCGCAGCACTTCCAACTCACCGCTCAGCCCATCAAAGCGCATCAGTTCATTGCCCTGGCTGACGCCCAAACCCGAGAGCAGCTTTATCACTTCCAGGGCCTGAAACCCTCCCACAATGCTCTCCAGCGCAGGCAAGGAGGAAAACCGGGAAGCTTCTTCCCGGGGAAAATCCTCCATTTCCAGTTGAATGAGCAAACAACGCAAGCACATGGAACGACCGGGCACCATGCAATAAACCTGACAGCGCAGACCAGATGAATGGCTGTGCACAAGCGGCTTCCCGAGACGCATGGCCACATCGGAAGCCAATAGTTTGGTTTGCCAGCGCTCCACTCCATCCACGATTACATCATAAGCCACCATCAATTCTTCCAGGTGCCCCATCAGGGGTTCGGAAAGCAATTGAAAACTGAGCTTGGAATCAGGGGTTTCCACAGAAGAGAGGAACTGCCTGGCACTGCTTAATTCAGAAAGTGAGGCGGAGGCCAGCTTGATAGTTCCCACGCCGCTCTGAGCCAGACTCATAGCCACGGTGCGAGAAACGAAGGAGGCCCCGAGCAAAAGCACGGAACCCATAAAGAGCTTCTCTTGCTGAGTTTGACTGAAACCAGGAAGACCAAGCTGTCTTTCGTAACGAAGTAAGCGCGCCGCTTCACTACCCAGCGAGTCTGAATCAGAATCGATACCAGCTTCCACTTAAACCTCTTTCGGCAAAACCAAACCAAGCCTCCTAAGCTTACCCATAGCGACCGCTTTTAGCTACCGGGGAAACTGCAATAAAAATCCCTCCATACCAAAAACCCCCCTTGCGGGAGGTCTCTGGCTGGCGTTGGCGGGGAAAAGGTGTTAGTTGAAGAGAGCAGCGTCGCGGGCGGAAGCAACGAGCCAGTTGATGCAACCGGGTGTTGCCAAACCACCGGTTACGCCGGCAGCTCCGAACAGTACTTTCTTCATGGCGTCATGGGAACCGGCAGCCATGTGCATGAAGCCCATGATCATGGTCGGTCCGCCCCAGGCGATACCCAGGATTTCCATACCGTTGGCGATGATGTTGAGCAAGGCTTCCAAGTTAGCCAAGTTGTTTACACGGACAGTACCGGCAGTGTTCACACCCTGAACTACGGTCGCTTCTACACCTTGAGGAGCGATGGTACCGTTGGTGGCACCTTGCAGGGTGGGCGACTGACCCAGGTTCAACTGTTGAGTCTGTGAACCGGTTGTCTGTGTTCCATAAGCTTGTGTGCCCATGTGTCCGTTGGACTCGTCAGCGGTAGAAGAACCGCCTCCGGGGCCGGAACCGAAAGCATCTTGGGCTAGAGCAGGAGCAGTGAAGGAAAGTCCGACTACGACGGCGAGAGCGGCGAAAAGAGGCTTGAGAGACATAGTATGCTCCTCCAGAAATTTTTATGGTAATTAGTAAGGTTTTGAAGAATTTGAAGCGATTCGAATCAAATCTCGAATCGTGTACAGAATAATCGCTGGCAAGAATGAAGTCAAGCACACTTTTGTTGGCTACACAACACTTTCTCGATAATTTCTCAAGTGGTTCACTTGCGGACCATTTTTAAATCACAAAAGCGTGTTTGTGTGGGGGATTCGAGAAAACCATTGGTTTTTCTCGAATCCTGATATCGGCAATTCATATACAGGGATTGAGGGCGTGGTTGCATGCCTCCTTCACCACTGCTCAAGATTCGCCCCTCATCTGCCAGTCGAAGCTGGGGGGATTCAAAAGAAAGACATCCGTTTTTCTCTAATTCCAAAAGAAGCACAAAGCCACGGTCAGCCAGGCAGACATCTACTCCTGAGCACAAGCGCAGAAAACTCCCAACACCCTGGAATTTGATTCGAGAGATTCGAAGGTTTTTCTCTAACCCAAAATCATCCACATAGATGCTCAAACCCCATTCAGCCAGGCAGACATCGAGTCCTGAGCGCCATTTGGAGAGGACTGCCGATGCCCATGATTCTGAGTCGAGAAATTCATAGTTTTTTCTCTAACTCCAAATAATTCAAGAGATGCAAAAACCACTTTCGGGCAGGCAACCATCAAGTCCTAATTGCCATTGAAGAGGACGCCCCATGCCCTGGGTCTTGAATCGAGCAATTCATACGTTTTTCTCTAACCCCAAATCATAGCCAGAGACACGACAACCCTCATTCAGCCAGATAACCATCAAGTCCTGAGCGCCAATGGAGAAGACACCCTTCGGTCTGGATTTTGATTCGAGAAATTCATAGGTTTTTCTCGACCGTCTTAAACCAAAGAGCCTCTCTGAGTAAACGAAGCGAGCACTAGTACTGATTGCAACCCCATTGATTTACTGTCTGGAAAGCATTTCTAAAAACTGGTTTCAAGAAAAACATCAACTCTTCTTCCTACAATTACACATCACTCCTCCAGGAGCACCTGCCTTGACGCTTTCAAGGGCAATTCGACCAAACTCCTTGCAAGACCTCCTGGCGGGGTGGGAGCACCTTCGAATTCGAGATAACCAGCAGTAACTATAAATTTCCTTCCTGCCAGCGGTGCGCCAGAGGTCGATTGCGCCGACTGTCAGGTCTGCCAGCACCGAGGACCAGGCGGCCCCTCTGGAAGCGGACCATTCGAATTTACAAAAATTCCTGTAATTCTAAATTTCAAAATCCTCACCACAAATTCCATAATAACGAGTGCCGCCCCACGGGAGCGCGTAAAGACAGATGATTCAAGAATTGCCGCCGCTTTTCTCGAACGACTTACACAACCCCGGTGAAGCCAAAGTTCTTCAGCTCCGCGGCCCCTCTAGAAAACTGCTCTAATTCTGCCAAAAGAAGAACTGATGCTTTTCTCTTTACCAGAAAAACATCAGTTCTTCTCGAACCCAATCCACTGAACCCTTCCAAAGCGAAAGGGGAGGCACTCGCCTCCCCTTTTTGCTGTTCGATTCCTTTGAATTAGTTGAAGAGAGCAGCGTCGCGGGCGGAAGCAACGAGCCAGTTGATGCAACCGGGTGTTGCCAAACCACCGGTTACGCCGGCAGCTCCGAACAGTACTTTCTTCATGGCGTCATGGGAACCGGCAGCCATGTGCATGAAGCCCATGATCATGGTCGGTCCGCCCCAGGCGATACCCAGGATTTCCATACCGTTGGCGATGATGTTGAGCAAGGCTTCCAAGTTAGCCAAGTTGTTTACACGGACAGTACCGGCAGTGTTCACACCCTGTACTACGGTCGCTTCTACACCTTGAGGAGCGATGGTACCGTTGGTGGCACCTTGCAGGGTGGGCGACTGACCCAGGTTCAACTGTTGAGTCTGTGAACCGGTTGTCTGTGTTCCATAGGCTTGAGTACCCATGTGTCCGTTGGACTCATCAGCGGTAGAAGAACCGCCTCCGGGGCCGGAACCGAAAGCATCTTGGGCTAGAGCCGGAGCGCCGAGTGAAAGAGCGCCAACAACGGTCAGAGCAGAGAAAGCCATGGTAAGTTTAGAGAGGATATTCATAAGAGAACCTCCGCGCAATGCGCAAATATATAAGTGATTAGTAAGGTTTGGACAAAATCTCGGGAAAAGTCCGAGGAGTACAGAATAACCCAGGCATACTTCCAAGTCAAGCACTTCAAATATTAATTCAGCAATAATTTTTGCACTTGTCTTCCAAAAGTCCGGAAAGTCCCGTCAATCTTACTTCAACAGGGTGAAGCCCTGGGGCAAGCGTAGCAGTGTAGTCTCACAATATGGGTTGTAGCGGGTCAAGGTGCGCTCTGTGGTCACCCCGGAGCGGCTCAGTTTCTGAGAGACCAAAAGTCCCAGTCCCTTGGCAAACCAGTCTTCCCTGGTGCCGGCATCTTTACCTTCGCCTACCTTATATGAATAACCAACACAGTCGTACTTGCCTATCTTTTTCTCGCCAAGCCTCTGCTCTGCCGGCAATTTGGCGTTGTCCTTCTCCAACTGGTAGGCAAGAAAAATATCGTCTGCCGGAGAACTCGTAGTCACTTTCAGAGTGTGCTCCTCACTGTCCACAAGCAAACTGGTATGGGCGGCAAAATTATATAGATAGTAGCGTTTAAAAGAGCCCGGCTCCTGACTGTAGGCGACAAAGCCGCGACCGTTCGTGATAAACCGCTCCTGGTTCTGCCCATTCTGGCCCAGTTCCTTGACGCTGTAGAAAGCATCATGTCTTAAAGATGGGGCACTGCTTCGCATGATCGGGTCGTAGGGCAGATCTTTCGGCAACTCTAACTGCGCCGAGGGAATCTCAGCCACTCCAGTACCAGCCCCAGGACCGGCGCAACCTGTCAGAGAAAGCGAGGCAAGCAAAATAGTAGTTGCGAAGGCAGAGTAGACGCGCAAGACAGAGCAAAATTTAGATAGCAAGTGCAGACTCCGGTTTCTTCTTCTGGTTTGCCATATGTTGTCTCACATGACCAGTCCTTTAACACTAGTAATTCTAGAGGATCTGACACAAAACAAAAGGGAGGCTTATAGCCTCCCTTTAAGTCTTGTGGTGTGTGTGAATTAGTTGAAGAGAGCAGCGTCGCGGGCGGAAGCAACGAGCCAGTTGATGCAACCGGGTGTTGCCAAACCACCGGTTACGCCGGCAGCTCCGAACAGTACTTTCTTCATGGCGTCATGGGAACCGGCAGCCATGTGCATGAAGCCCATGATCATGGTCGGTCCGCCCCAGGCGATACCCAGGATTTCCATACCGTTGGCGATGATGTTGAGCAAGGCTTCCAAGTTAGCCAAGTTGTTTACACGGACAGTACCGGCAGTGTTCACACCCTGTACTACGGTCGCTTCTACACCTTGAGGAGCGATGGTACCGTTGGTGGCACCTTGCAGGGTGGGCGACTGACCCAGGTTCAACTGTTGAGTCTGTGAACCGGTTGTCTGTGTTCCATAAGCTTGTGTACCCATGTGTCCGTTGGACTCGTCAGCGGTGGAAGAACCGCCTCCGGGGCCGGAACCGAAAGCATCTTGGGCTAGAGCCGGAGCGCCGAGTGAAAGAGCGCCTACAACGGTAAGAGCAGAGAAAGCCATAGTAAGTTTGGAGAGCATACGCATAAGTTAATTACCTCCTGAGGTAACACTAACCGGATACCCAGAGCTAATGCTCTGCGGTTCAAACCAGTTTTTCTAGTAACTTCGCTCCGCGGCGTACCGCTTGGAAACGTGCAAACAATGTAATCAAATGCCGACCTTAAGTCAACAGCGTTTTTGTTGCCTGCAATACAATTTGCTCCCCAAGTTGAAAGCCATGCTTTCTTAATCAGCTATAGATAAGAGTCTGAGACAACGCCCATGACTTTGAAGCTCCAATTCAACCACCGCAGCGGCATAGCCATCCAGGCTACTGTCACCCAGCCGTTTCTCAAGCATGCGCACGCAACTGATCAGGTCCGCTTCCTGAACCGCCTTGAATCCGCGGCTACGGGACACGGCCCGGGCCTGGAGCTTCAACAGGACATAGGCGGCTACTAAATGGTGGAACCCGACCATCAAACTGAGCTGACCATAGCCAGCACCGAAATACAGCTTCCCGAAAATGCGCTGATAAATAAACCTATAAAGAATTCCTTCCAAAACCTCTTCAGAAGGGAAAGCTACTTCCTTGACTGACTCTATCGAATAGGAGTCGCCGGGGACCTTGAGGGAAAGGGGCGAGCCAATACCTAATTTGGATGCAAAAGACGAAAGCATGTACTTGGAGGCGGAGAAATTCATGTCCGCTCGGTTCAACAAGCGCTCAGGAAAGTAAAGCCGATAGAGTTCACGCAAAAGCACATGATCGCTTTTCTTAAGCGAATGCCGATTGAGCTCGATTTGCTTCTGGCTCTCCGGCAGACTGGAGCCCCGCTTTCCTAAGTAGACTTCGACAATGGCTAGGGACATGTGGGCCAACCTCAAACTGAGAGATTTGGTCCCATCAGAAAGAATCGCCAGAAGCCTGGCTTCGATTTCCAGGTACTCATTCCAAGTAAGTGGTACTTCCTTAACCAGCTCGATCTTACTCCAGTTAGGATGATGGTCGGGATAGAGAGCCTTGAACTCTCCCAGCTTGGTCTCCAGATAGTCGCGCTGTTCGGTCAGGGCCTTGCCGGAATTTTTCACCGCCCCCACACTGACAAAACTGACCGTAGAAACGAAACCGGAAGGCGTTTCATTGAAGTTGTAAGGGAAGAGCTGGCATATGGAAGGTTTAGTCTTACTCTCAAAGGTGCTGTGGATGTAGCACAAATTGTTGACGAGAAACGGACAAAAGCCATCGTCACCATGCTTGATGGCATGGGTGTAGGGACTGCCTTTCTTCTCGTAGTCCTTCAACTCGCGGAAAAGCTCGATGCCTTCGAATTTATCATTCTTGGCGGCCCAATCTACTTTAGAGATTCGCTCGTAGTCGGGAGCCGTGAGCGGCACAGACCAACCACTGCAACACTTGCCACAGCCCATACATTCATAATTTATTCCTTCGGGAATAATCAGGGAGTTCGAACTCGACTCTGAGCCACTCATATTGTTCTCCATCTTCTCCGATAACTCTAACTACGCCCACCGTTCTCAAGCTTTTACTATCTTGCCGAGACAGACTCTACGACTGGCTCCCGTGCAGCACGGCACATTGTTCGGAATAGAAAAATAAGTAGTATAAGCCAGAAGCGCAAAGAGCAAGGCTTCCTTGAACTTAGTGGAAATGCCGTAATCCTCATGGCGATAAAGCGTCAGTTCGCCGTCCCAATATTTTTGCAAAAGCGAAGTGAGGGTGGGATTCTCGGCCCCACCGCCGCCCAGAACCAATTTCTTAATTTTCACCCGGGACGCGACAAACTTTTTGTAAGCATCAGCAATTGAACGCGCCGTAAGAGCCGTAAGGGTGGCGACGATATCCTTCGGTCCAATACTTTCGGCCCGGAGCCTTTCTACAAGCTCGCTGGCGCGCTTACGACCAAAGAGCTCTCTTCCGGTTGTTTTGGGAGGAGCCAGGTGAAAATACTCCTCTTTGAGGAGATCGGATAATACCGCTTCATTGACGGTACCGGCGCCAGCCACTGCCCCCCCTTCGTCAAATTCCCGGCCGAAAAGGATACGCATCGCTTCATCGATAAGAACATTGGCCGGACCGGTATCGAAGGCCATTATGGCCTCACCGCTCTGAGACAGTACGGTAATGTTGGCAATGCCCCCCAGATTGAGCACAGCCAGGGGCTCGCCGCTGTGGCCGAAAAGCACCTCATCGGCAAAAGAAACCAGGGGAGCGCCCTGACCGCCGAAGGCCATGTCGTAAGTGCGAAAGTCACCAACAGTGGTGACACCGGTGCGAGCGGCAATGTAAGCCGGATCACCCAATTGCAAGGTGCCGGCTGCCGACAAACCCCAGAACTGAGAGGGTCGAGGCTCATGCCAGATAGTCTGTCCATGGGAGCCGATCAGATCGACGGACAAGCCCTTTTCGTCTACTTGCCTGACGACCTTCAGGGCGGCAGCGGCGAAAACTTCCCCCAGACTGCTGTTAAGCAAACACATGGTACGCAGATCGCTTTCGCCCCGGGCTACAAAACTCTCCAGCTGTCCCTTGAATTCAGGCTCGAACGGCACAAGTTCGCTAAAGAGGAACTCGACCTTGAGGGGAGGACAAAGGCCGCCGCCGCTAGCACCTTCCACCTGCGGACCGATGCGAAAGAGACCGGCGTCGATGCCGTCCATGGAAGTGCCACTGTTCAGTCCAAGCACATTCATACTCTTCAGGACATGACCTAAGGCGGACATCTGCTACCTCGCTAACCTGTCAGGATTGGTGGTAAGTGAATTTAACGGCAGACCGGTCTTTTCTCATCATTGATTGGAGAGGCGGCTTAAGTTAGATCCAGCTTAATTGTACGCACAAATATCTAAATGTGAACGACTTTTCAAATCCAGCCAACTGCCGCGCCGGGCGACAAACACCCGCCCGCGAGCCGCGAATGAATAGATCCGCCCGTTGACATCCACGACCTCATACCCATGGCAGTGCTAAGATATGCAGTCAACAACCGGGTTTCAACTTAGTCCGGGCGGAAACATCACTTAAACTGAAAGGCGGGTATTCAAGCTATGATTTCGGGCAAGGCAGAAGAGCGCACCAGAACAGAGGACACCATGCATATCGGACTTGGCAAAAAGACGCGCCGCGCCTACGGCTTCGACGAGATAGCGCTGGTACCCGGCTCCAAAACAGTAGATATGGAACTCTGTGACATCTCCTGCAGCATAGGCGGCATCAAGTTCGCCAACCCGATTATTGCATCCGCCATGGACTCCGTGGTAGACAGCCACTTCGCCGCCGAAATGGGTCGCCTTGGCGGACTGGGCGTGCTCAACCTGCAGGGCGTGCAAACCCGCTACGATGACCTCGGTCATGTCTACGAAAGAATTGCCGGCTGCGACAAAGACAGCTTCGTGGAAGTGATGCAAGAGCTTTACAAGGTACCGGTACAGGAAGAACTGATCGAAAAGCGTATAAAAGCCATTAAAAAAACAGGCGCCGTGGCCGCTGTTTCCGTTACTCCCAATTTTGCAGAGAAATACGGACCAATCGCCGTCGAAGCCGGCTGCGACATTCTCTTTGTGCAGTCTACCGTCACCGGCATCGAACACAAAAGTGCCCTCGGCACACCCAATTTGAACCTGCACAAGTTCACCAAAAATATCGGCATCCCGGTTGTGGTAGGCAACTGTGTCATCTACAAGACCGCCCTGGAACTGCTTGAAACAGGTGTAGCAGGCATTCTTGTTGGAGTCGGTCCCGGCGCCGCCTGTACCTCCCGTTCGGTACTGGGCATCGGCGTTCCCATGGCAACGGCCATCGCCGACTGTGCTCAGGCCAGAGAAGATTTCATGGCCAAACACAAAGGCGCCCTCAGACCGGCTATCATCGCCGATGGTGGCATGGGTGTAGGCGGCGACATTTGCAAAGCCATTGCTTGCGGTGCCGATGCCACCATGATCGGCTCCCCCCTGGCCAGAGCCAAGGAAGCGCCAGGACGCGGCTACCACTGGGGCATGGCCACACCAAGCCCGGTCCTGCCCAGAGGCACGAGAATTCGCGTCGGCACCACGGTCTCCCTGGAACAGATAATGAACGGTCCCGCAGCCGTGGATGACGGCACCCAGAATCTCACCGGTGCCCTGAAAACCAGTATGGCCACCCTGGGAGCCGAGACCCTGGCTGAAATGCAAGAATGCGAAGTGATTATCGCTCCTTCCATTCTTACCGAAGGTAAGGTCTACCAAAATGCTCAGCAACTGGGTATGGGTCGTAAATAAGCAAAAAGGGAGCTTCCCTATGAAGTTAAGCTTGTCGCAAACCGTTTTCATATTCAGCCTGGTCGCCAGTTCAGGCGCCCTGGCCCTGGCTGCACAAGCCTTGCTTCAGCCGGTGCCGGTGGAGTCCGTAGCTCACTCCACCGGCATCCGACCTGTTGGGTATCCAATGCCTGGTGAGCCTCTCGGGAACGCCTCCCCGACTCACAACCAGACTTACGAAGGGAAGGGCTATGCCCGTATACTCGCCCTGAGCGGCGCCGGTGAGAGCCAGTCCGACAAGGAAGCCGTACCGATTAACTCCAACACCATCGCCGACATTGCCGCCCTCGCTGCACCATCGGTGGTGAACATCGAAGTAAAGCGCAATGAGGACAGCACCAGCTCATCCATCCCGCTGTTTGATGGCTTCCCCTTCGGAGATGCCCATGATTTCTTCTATTACAACGGCAGAAGGATCATGCCGGACAGTCCGGACCTGAGCAAATTGATTCCCAAATCTATCAAGATAAAGCGTGCCGTGCAGACCGGTTCAGGCTTCGTAGTGAGAGCGGACGGCTTCATCATGACCAATGCCCATGTGGTCAAAAATGCCCAGGAGATTCGCGTCACTCTCAACGATAAACGCTCCTTCACGGCCAAGGTAGTGGGAAGCGACAACTTTTCAGATCTAGCCCTTTTGAAAATCGAAGCGGAGGGACTGCCGGTTCTCAAATTCGGCACCTCGCAAAACCTCCGCCCGGGCGAGTTCGCCATAGCCATCGGCAGTCCCTTCGGCTATGACCATACCGTCACCCTCGGTATCATATCGGCGGTAGGTCGCACCGTCGATGATATCAACGGTAACATCAACTTCATTCAAACGGATGCAGCCATCAACCCGGGCAATTCCGGCGGTCCGTTGCTCAATTTCCGCGGCGAAGTGGTGGGCGTCAATACGGCCATCAAAGACAACGCACAGAACATCGGCTTTTCCATCCCCGTAGACGTAGCCCGCTCGGTGGTGGAAGATTTGATCAACAACAAACCCATCGAACGCCCCTGGCTCGGCATCGGCATGAGCGAGCTGAAAGAGGCTCACGCCCGCAGCCTCGGTATTCCCACCAATACCCGCGGCGTACTGGTTGAAAAAGTCTACAAGGGTAGCCCCTCGGAAGACGCAGACATCCAGCCCGGCGACATCATTCAAAAGATCGACGGCAAAGCCGTGCTTTCGCCTAGAGACGTGCAAACCACGGTCAGAGCACACCGCGTCAAAGACAAGCTCAACTTCCTGCTTCTGCGCGACGGAACAATCAAGACGACGGAAGTAACAATTGGAGCCTATCCCGACTATATCGATCTAAAAGAACGGTCGGAGGGACTGAACAAATCCACACCCCAGACCAGTCCAGGTCAGACCGCCGACGATAACAAAAACCCGCCAAAAGCCACCATCCCCCAGGGCAAACCGCAGGTGAAGAAACCAGCCCCTTTCCGTTGAAGCACTAGCCGCCACCAAACTCGCGCAGATGTAGAGCAAGACGCCGCTTTCACCGAAGCAGAAACTAACAGGTTCCGGAAGCGGAATCAGGATCAGAACTGAAACCTGATCCTGATCCTCAAGCTGAATCCAAACCTAAACCTAAACTAGAGCTGCTTCTCGCACAAAGAACTCTTCCACTTCCAGCCAGTTATGAACGCGCTTGAAGCCTCGCACATGCTGATTATGAGGCGCATCGAAGAGCAGCCCCGTGCCCTTGAACCGGCTGAAGTGCCTGGCATTGTCGTCGATCAAATAGTCGGCATCGATTATGCCCTTGTCTCCGCAAAAAACAAAGTTCATGGGAGAGATAAAGGGGAAGTGACGCAATAGCCAGTCATACTTGGAGCGGAACGATAGAGGCACTTCCATGGCTGCCGTGGCGATATAAATTTCATGGTTCTCGCTCAATCGCGATAGCACTTCCTGGGCATGGGGAAAAATAGCCAGGTCGGCGAAGAAGTCTTCATTGTGCACCAGCGCTTCGGCGTGGTGAGCATGCTCCAGGGGCACGGCATGCCTGAGAGCCCGACCAATCATGTCTTCCCGACTGAGATTGGCACCAAACAGATTGTTATAACGGCTGAGATGCTCGCCCAGAGCATCAGCCAGCACTTCGTCCATATCCACTGCGATTCTAGCCATGGGCCTCCTTCGGGCAGATTCCTGCAAATACCTGCCAATTCCAGCACAATCCAGTATAATACCGAATATTCCCGCAGGTCAAGTGCCTGCCCCTCCATCCCCGACTGCCAACGGCACCTACAGGCAAAAGACAATGCTGGCCCCGGAAAGACAGAAGCAAATCCTGCAAAAACTAGAGAGCCGCGGCCAGGTGCTGGTACAGGATCTGGTGCGGGAATTGGGAGTATCGGAAGATACGATCAGGAGGGACCTGAAAGAACTGGCTTCGGCGGGCTTATTGAAGAAGGTACACGGCGGTGCCATTGCCGCCTCCACCGTGCCTTATGCCCATTCCGAAAGACGCCGCCTGAATAGAGAAGCCAAAGCAGCCATGGCCCTCAAGGCTACTCAGTTCATTCAAAACGGCATGCTCATATTCATGGATGGCGGCACCACCACTCTGGAAGTGGCCCCGCATCTAAAAGCCCGCAGCCTGGAAAACGTCACGGTTGTAACCCACAGCCCGGTCATGGCCCAGAGCCTTAGTGAAATAGCCGGTCTGGAGGTTTTCCTGCTGGGCGGCAAACTAATAAAAGATCTACTGATCGCGGTCGGTCCCAACTCCCTGAAAGAAGCCAGCCGTTTTCGCCCCGACCTGTCTATCGTCAGCGCACACGGAATGAGCGCCGCAGCCGGAGCCACGGTAGAAAGCGGGGAAGACGCCGCCGTCAAAAGACAATTCATCGAAAATAGCGCCGAGACTCTGGTGCTGGCCGGACACGAAAAAATAGGCTTTGTAGCCTCCTTTCAAATTGCAGCTCTTGATGAAATATCCTATTTGATTACAGATGAAGTCAAAGATCTAAGCCTTTTCAACCACGGCAATTTAACTGTGCTAGCCTGTGAATAGAGCGTCGGCACGCGGAAACCCAGGAAGCAGCCCCCCACTCAGGGGACAGGCTCGAAACTTTGTGATTAGCGGATAACTCAGCCCCCGGGGCGACGCAGCAAGCTGGAAACTAAACAATGATAGAACTGAAGCACTTGAGATTTTCATGCTTCCTAAAGCGAACAAGGCACCTTCAGGGTTCAGGAAAACAAACGGGCTAATTGGCAATCCCGGTCATTGACAATTCGGGTAGAGCTGGCGGGCATTTGCGTAAATGATGAGACATCACCACGGTACAAATCTGGCCGAGGCTACGGCGGCAATTGTGCTCTTTTTGCCGCTCTTCATGCTCATGATCGTGGTGACGGCCTCGGTCAGTACGGCCTGCTTGCTGCAAAATGCTCTCTCAGCCTCGGCCCATCGAGCAGCCCGCTCCCTGGCCCTGGCTTGCCTCGATAACCCCGAGGTAGAGAACAATCGCAGCCTGCAAGAGGCGCTGGTCTTCGATCAAATTCGCATCCCCGGCATCATCGTCGACTCCAGACAATTTGATGCCAGCTTCGACAACCAGTCACAGACGCAGTTAGTGACGGTAACGGTATCCTACAGCCCCGGTCAATATGGACTTTACAGCGGACCGAATACCTTTGCCCTGACGCCGCTGCCTCTGAACCTAAAAGCCAGTGCCACGCACGGAATGAGATAAGAGCCTGACCCCATGCCTGATCACAGCAGGAAAAAAGACGATGCAGAACCAGACAAAGATGAAAATGCGCCCTGTGCAAAACCAGCGAGGCCAGATGACTATTGTTATGGGGCTGGCGGCTTTTCTAGCAGCCCTCCTCTGTATATCGGCGGCAATTGATGGCGCCCATGTCTACCTGGTTCAGCAAGAACTGATACGAGTGACAGACAGCGCCGCGCTGGCCGGCGCCGCTCGTCTCACAGGCGAGAGCGCCACCGTCATCAGCGCCGTAAGCGACGTAGCCGCAGCCAATCGGGTAGACGGCAAACCAATCATTGATAATCCGCCGCGTACAACACTGGCGGTAACCATAAATAATCCCGCCGGACAAAATCAGGGAACGGTAACCGTAGCCACATCCACTACAACAAGGCATATTTTCATGCCCCTACTGGGGCGGCACGAGGATCATGTTTACGCCCAGAGCACCGCCGGAGCGGGAGCACCCGTCACAGCTCTGGCTAGAAACAAAGTCTTTCCGCTGGCGGTTAGCTATGATGCCAAACCATCCGACGACCCGCAAGCCAGAGCCCTCAAAGACCTGCAACTGGGTGATATCACTACTCTCTATCTCAGTTCGCAGCAATTTAAGAACGCCGCTTTCACTTCCCTCGGTCCCGAGTCAACCAGTGCCTCGGCGGTAAAGTCATTGATAGACGGACATCTCAAACAAAGCAATACAGAAGAATCGGTGCAAGTGGGCGACAGCATCGACATGGGTAACGGCGTCATGGGTCTGAAGTACCTGGCCAATAGCCCATACCGGGAGATCCTCCTGGGCAAGGAATGCCTCTTCCTGCCCATCATCTCGGGGCAGCCGGCTTTCAACGAAAGCCAGAACGTACTCGGCTTTGTGGCAGTCAAAATTCTGGAAATTCAAAAGCACGGAGACGGCGGTTCCAACTTGCTTTTCACCGTCAAACTGGTACCCGGGCTGACCGAAGGTCTCAGCCAGGAGAGCAGCAACAGCCCGAGCCAGCTGGCTGCAATTTCGCTGCGCTCAGTCAGACTTTTGCGCTAATGAAAGCCGGTACAAAGGAGCCGCCGACAGAATTCCAGTCGAATTTCGGTCGCATTTCTTTCGAAAGTTTCGCGCCTGCCAGGGCACTTCAAATTGCTATTTAAGCACCAAGTTTGTAATGGATTTGCAAACTTTGCAGGCTATCTTTGAAATGGCAGCCAAACTGTAAGTCAAACGACACCCAGAGCAGATTTTCCTTGCATGTAAAGGGAATAATGTTATGGTAGACCCAGGTCACAAGACCAAAGACACCGATGAGTCGTACAAGCGTACTCACCAGGTTTCGCCCCCGTCATGAATAGCGCCCGTGACAGCCGTCACAAATTGCCTGCTTTGCCTTGTGAGGTCAATTTACCAACCGTGTCTAGTAATAACGCCAATCCAAACAATGGTGCCGGCTCAGAAAGAGTCGAAAATCAAATAGGCAAGGCTGCCGATACAGCCCCGCCGCAACTGCGCGCTGAAGCAACCACCCTGCTCAATCAGGAAAAACCGGCGCCCCAGCTGGAGAGCCCCACCGTGGTCGGAGCCGACGGCACCAAGCGCTTAGACTTCCGCCCCCAGGGCCAGGATCAGGTAGTAACAGCCTACATGAACGGTCAGTCGGACAGCCAGCTCACCCAGGGCAACGGCAAACTGGAGGTCAAAGCCCAGGGAGCAACCGGTGATGCCGCCAAGACCGACAAAGCCGATAAACCACAGGAGGCCGGCGGTGATAAAGGCGACCGCCTGCAAGACGGCAGCGACAGGGGCAATAAAGCGGCCTCCGATAAAGCCATAGAAGACATGAGCCGCACCTTGAGAGAAGGCGGCATGAGCGAAGCGGAAGCCGCTAAGGTTTCCAAAGCCATACACGATCGACTCACCAACGTCAAAGACGGCGGCGGCACAGAGAATGCCGAAACTCGCCTGAAGGGCACGCCGGCTGAGCAAATGGAAAGGATGAGAGAAGGTTTCGAGAGCATTCTCAAGCCCGGCCAGGAGAACTTCTCAGGCTACAACGAGAAACAGAGACAGAATGTCGTCAAAGACCTGGCATATAAGGTAGCCTCACCGGACGATTTCGTAAACCAGGGCAACAAGATGACTTGCGCCCTGCAATCCCTTGAGAAACAGCATCTTTCCGCCGGCGATCCGGCCAAGGTCATTGAAAACGCCGCTTCCGTTCTTAATAAAGGTTATGCCGATGTGCCTGGCACTAACCAGGACGGCTCCAGCATGCGCGTTCATGTTATGAAAGAAAGCCTCACGCCCGACTCGGAGTCGGCGCGCGATTTCAACACAAGCGACCACGGTACCGGTAAGGGTATGCGCGGTCTGGGCGGACAGGCCCTGGACGCTCTCTATGGACAGGCCCATGCCGACAACCGCTCCATCCGCATGGGGCAACCCACCTCCGCCGACGGCTTCGACAAGGCCGGCAACATCTACATCACAGCCGGCGCCCAAAATCCGCCCTTCAACATGCCCGGCTCAAGAGATGCCACCGGAGAAGCACTCTTCACCAGACAGCCGGACGGCCAGCTCAAAATGCTCCACAACAGTCCTGTTATCGGCGCCTTCGACCGCGAATGGCTGAACCAGACTTTCGGGGGCAAGCCAGGCGCCATCATGGTGCACGAAAACAGTGTCGGACCGAACAACGGACCGGATGCCAGACTGGGCTATCCGCCGCACCTGGACCTGCGCCTCAACACCTTCAAGAGCCCCGAGGAACTGCAGCAGAAGGTCGCCCAGTGGGAGAAAGAAACCGGTCAACCGGCCCAGCTCATGGTGCATGCCGCCTTTATGAATGGTCAAGACAAGCTCCAGGGTCACGCCCTCCATGCCATGACGGCCAGGGCAGTGGAAGGAGGCTTGCTCATGGACAACCAGAATGGTAGAAGCCTGGACCGCGTCATGAACATGAGGCAAATCGACATTGCCACAAATAATAAAAACTGGAATACCGGCGATCGGCCCCAGGGACCGAATCCGGCCCCAGGCTCAAAGACAGATGCGCCGCCAGCCGCCCCCATGGTGGACGAGGGTCCACGCGGTTACAGACGCACACCATCCGGTTCCGGCAGCGACGATGCCTACCGGGCCAACCAGCCGGTGCAACGCCACACAGATGGTAAAGACCCGCTCCAAAAAGATCAAAAGCCGGAAGACATTCTCAACTCACCGCTGGGTAAAGACAAAGACAAAGATAAGAAGGGCGCCGCTGACATTCCCATGCAGCAGAAGCTGAGAGCTCTGGCCGACTATCAAAAGGCCCTGGCCGATTATCACGAAGCAGTGGCAAAAAATCCCAACGCTAAAGTTAAACCGCCGGAGTTCAAGGCCTATCTACCGACGGAATAGATAGAGGATAATAAAAGTCCCCGTTAGTGAAAGAAGAAAGAAAACTCTCTCATGCTTGTGAAAGAACTGGGTGCCATCGACAAGATTCTCTTGCCGCCCGAATTTGCTCCGTCCAACAAAGAGTACGGCGGTCGGGGTGATAACTGGCTGATTCAGTTCAGCGCCCTCAGTTCGGAAAACCCGGAAGAGGACGTCCAAATCTGCTTCTTTTACAGAGGGCGGGTCTGCGATCAAAGCGACACCGAGGCCCTGCGCCGAGTGACGGACAGAAGCTCTTACAGCCCGGGCAATCAAAATCTGCTCGAGGCAGACCGGCAAGAGCCTGCTGACCATGAACTGGACTTGCTCTTCTCCGTAATTGATGTACTGGGCAATGTGGGCGACAATCAATATACGAGGAACTACACGGCTAGAGCCACCGGTCTTAGCGGTGCCGGATTTCACTTGCAAAGTCTGGAACTGCTGACCGTCGGCACCAGGACAATGCTGACGGCCAGGGGCTATTACCACGACTATCAGGGACAGCCGAACAACTACTACAAAGGCGTCTTCTTCGATGCCAGCCCGGCAGAGCCCCGGGCCAAAATCGAAGAAATCTATTTACAGAGCAAAAATCCGGAGATTTTCGAGAAATATCTGCCGGCCTTCGATCGCTGCCTGGCTACGATACAATGGTTGTCCGTCATCGAAGCCAAGTAATTGATTCCAAGCTTTTTCCTCTTGCTCCTCTACATGCTCCTGGTAGCGCCCATGGGTTTTCTTCGTGACGGCGCCACCGCCCGGCACATTGTCAGCGGGATCTACATACTTGAGCACGGAAGACCGGCTACAAGCAATTATCTCTGGTATGTAGATCCACTTGCCCCCTGGCAAACACACGAGCTGCTGACAGACTTCACTCTTGGCTGCCTTTATAGGCTCACGGGCGAATACCAGCTCGTGGTCCTGGCTGCGGCAGTAGCCATGGCGCTGGCCCTCAGCCTTGCTGCCCAAAATTCAATCAAGCGGGGCCGGTGCGCCCTACTAAGCATCGCACCGCTGGTAGTGCTGGCTGCCACAGCCACCTCCCTGCACTGGTCGGCACGAGCACATATCTTTTCCTACGTCTTCCTCTCATTAACCATGGGGCTTGCCAGAAGCAAGCTCAGCACAGGCAAATTGAGCGGCCTGCTATTTCTATTATTTGCAGCCTGGGTAAACTTCCACGGCAGCGCCATCCTCGGTCTACCTCTGGTTTTAGCCCTGACAATGGCCCGCCAGGCAGAGCAAAAGGCAGCGCCCACCCCGACGTCAAAACCATTTCTTGCCTGCTTACCTCTGCTTGCCGCCCTGCTGGGCTGCCTGAGCAGCCTGCGCGGGCCTCATTATTTCAGCTTTCTGCTTCAATACGCCACCCAGGGACAAATTCTCGGACAGGGCTCGGAATGGACCGGCATTGATACCGCTTACGGTATCGGCACCTGGGCCTATCTGATACTTGCTCTAATCTTTCTGGCCAACTGCGTGAGGCACTGGAAGCAGTACCGCCGGCCCGACTTATTGCCCCTCACCCTGGTCACCCTGGGCTTTGCCCTGACGGCACTTCCCTGCATGCGAATCATTCCCTATGCTTCACTGCTCATGCTCTCAATGTTCGAGGCAAAGGCAAAGCCGGCAGAAGTCAAGGAAGAAGAACCTTCCGTCCACGCCGGGAAATGGAAAGGCGCTTCACCACTACTCCTCAGCCTGACGGCCATACTGATACTGTCTTTTGCCGCCACAGCCCATATAAAGGATATGAATCCACATTTTCTGCCGGTGCGCTGCAGCAATTTTCTCAAAGACAATTGCAACAAAGAGGCGCGGGGTTTTGCATACGATAACTGGGGCAATTATCTCTATGTGAAATGCGGACAGAGTTTCTTCATTGACGACAAGACCGAATTCTATCCCAAGGACTTCAACACCGCCTATCGAGCCCTTCTTCTTGCCCAGAGCGGTTACCAGGACTTTATCAAGGAAGCTCGTTTCCCCTTTATCCTGATTCCGCGCCAGGCACCACTGGCGGAGGCCCTTGAGGCTAGCGGCAAATGGCGCATTGCCGAAAGGGATGAAGACGCTTTCCTGTTTATGCCGGTTCAGGCGCCCCTCTCAACACCCTGATGGCAAAAGCCGCCGCTCCCAGACCGTTGTCGATGTTGACCACGGTGAGACCGGGCGCACAGGTGTTGAGCATGGAAGCCAGGGCGGCTAGACCACCCAGACCGGTACCGTAGCCGGCGGCAGTGGGCACGGCAATGACCGGAACGCCGACCAGACCACAGACCACGCTGGGTAAAGCCCCATCCATGCCAGCTACAACCAGCACCACTCGGCTCTTACGCACGCAGTCGAGAGATCCAAGCAAACGGTGCAAGCCGGCCACACCCATATCAAAATAGCGACGGCAGGAAACACCGGCCGACTCCAACACCACCAGCGCTTCCTCCGCCACCGGTATGTCTACGGTGCCGCCGGTAAGAACAGCCACCTCAGCCGCATCCTCACTGCCTCGCTCAACCTGCGGGAACACGCCGAAACTAATAACGGCGGCGCTCTGGTGATACTTGACGTCGCTGAGACCCTGCTCCTGAGCCAGCAAAAGCACTGAGCGCGCCTGTTCGGCCTCGGCGCGGGAAGCCAGCACCACATCATGGGTCTGCCGCAACTCTACGGCAATCTGAAAAACCTGTTCGCTGCTCTTACCGGGAGCAAATACCACCTCAGGAAAGCTCTGACGCCAGGCGCGCTTAAGGTCGGGTCTGGCAAACTCCAGTTCCAGAGCCCTCTCCGGCGCCAAAAGCGTTTTCTGCAAACTGGCAAGAGCAGCCTCTACGGTTAGATTTCCATCGGCAACCGACTGCAAAAGTCTCTCCAAATGCAATCTATCCATTTTCAGACACCAGAGCGAACGGCAGGCTCAAACAAGACGGCATTGGCGTTTCCCTGCCGATAGCCGGCTTTGTCGAACTGAACAAACTCAAAACCGAGAGCGCGGATAGCAAGGCTCAATGGCTCGGTCAGGGAGGTGGTAAGTAGCGCCAGTTCATTCTGACCTACTTCCACCGAAGCAGTCAGACCTTCCGGTCGGCTCAAGAAGCGCACACGCACTTGCTTAAATCCGGCTGCTTTGACGAGAGCTTCAGCCCTTTCCACGAGAGCCAGGCGAGAGGCATCTATGGGCGTAAAATCAGGGAAGCGTGAGGAAAGGCAGGCCGCTTGCGGTCGATCCCAGGAAGGCAAACCATGCAGCCCGGCCAGGGTGCGAATTTCCTCTTTGTACAAATGGCAATTGACAAAAGGAGCGAGAACACCGGCAGCACGGGCGGCAGCGTGACCTGGGCGAACATCGGACAGATCGTCCATATTGGCACCATAGGCGATGGCAGAAAAACCACGCTCTTGCTTGAGGAGAGACATACTGTCAAACAAGGTGGCCTTGCAAAAGTAGCAACGATTGCCGCCGTTTGCTCTATACAGCTCGTTCTCCACTTCATTTGTGGCAATTTCCAGAAGGGGAAAGCCCATTTGCTCCGCCTGCCGCCTGGCGTCCACAAGTTCCACTTGCGCCAGGGAGGGAGAGACGGCGATAACGGCAAGGGCCGCCTCGGAAAGTTCCTGAAAGGCAACGAGCGCCAGATAGGAGCTATCAACTCCACCGGAATAAGCCACCAGTACTGAGCCAAGCTGCCTGATCTCGTCTCTCAAGCGCTGGTCCTTAGCCAGTAGCTCCGCTGGTTGCTCCGGCGATTCTAGGCAAGAGCCAGTCACAATCTAGACTTCCATTTGTGCAGCAGTGAGAGAGCCCGCGGCCAAGCGATCCAGCTCGGCGCGAATACCGGCCTCGTCAAGACTGGCCACATATGACTCAAAACGACCAAGAGCCTCAGCCAGCGCTTCGGGCTCCAATGGCTTGGGGCGTCCTACGAAAATCTTTTCGTTAACCGTGCGGGAAAGCCCTTCATCCTCGGTAAGCAGCTCCTCGTAAAGCTTCTCACCAGGTCTTAGACCGGTAAATTGAATTTTGATGTCGTGACCAGGGCGTAAACCGGAAAACTTGATCAAATCATTAGCCAGATCGAGTATCTTGACCGGCTTGCCCATATCCAGCACGAAGATCTCGCCACCGGAGCCGTAGGCGCCGGCCTGCAAAATGAGCTGCACCGCCTCCGGTATCAACATGAAGTAGCGGGTCACTTCCGGATCGGTCACGGTCAGGGGGCCACCGGCGGCGATTTGCTGCCGCCAGAGCGGAATTACTGAACCGCGGCTAGCCAGCACATTTCCAAACCTGACCGCCACATATTTTGTCTTACCGGCACGGAGAGCCAGGTCTTGAATGACAAGCTCCGCCATGCGCTTGGTGGCGCCCATGACGGAAGTAGGATTAACGGCTTTATCCGATGAAACCAGGACAAATTTCTCGGCGCCGTGTTGGCTGGCCAGGTCGGCCACCACTTTGGTGCCGAATACATTGTTGTTGATTGCCTCATAGACATTGGCTTCCATCAAGGGCACATGCTTGTGGGCGGCAGCATGGAAGACCAGATGGGGCTTGTGCTCGCTAAAAATCTGCTCCATGCGCGGACGGTCGCGCACATCGGCTATGACTGCCACCACCTCTACAGGCTCGACTCGGCGCGAAAGTTCCTGCTGGATGGTGAAAATAGAATTCTCACCCTTACCCAGAATGATTAACTTGCGCGGCTGGAAATGAAAGATCTGTCGGCACAGTTCCGAGCCGATGGAACCACCGGCACCGGTAACAAGCACGGTACGCCCTTCGATATAAGAAGCAATAGAGGCTGAATCCAGTTCTACTGGGGAGCGGCCGAGAAGATCTTCCAGGGAGACTTCCCTCAATTGATTGATGCTGACCCGCCCGTTGATAAGCTCGAAGAGGCCGGGGAGAATTCGCGTTTCGACCTCAGCCTCACGACACATATCAACAATTCGGCGAATCTCGGCAGCCGGGGCGGAAGGCATGGCGATGATCACCTGATCGATGCAAAGCAATTCCACCAGTCTGGGCAATTCCCGCGTGGCACCAAATACGGTGATATGCCCGATACGCTTCTTCAGCTTACTCGGATCGTCATCGACAAGACCGACCACATCCACGCCCAGGTCACTGCGCTGGGTCAGCTCTTTCAGCACCATCAAACCGGCGTCGCCGGCCCCCACCACCAGAGCGCGCCGACGTACAGGCTGCCGCCAGTGCCGCCTCTGACTGTGCTCGGTCTGCAAGCGCCGCAAGACCCGGCTGGCGGTCATAAGGAAATAGCAAATGCCCATGTCTATGACCAGAATGCTGAAAGAGAGCAGATGCCCTTCCACTTTCATGAGCGGTAAACCCATAGCCCTGAGGCATAGCAGTAAACCGGAAACAGTCAAAACGGCAAGTCCGATTTCAGTTACTTCCGTCAGACCGGTGTAACGCCAGAGACGTCCGTAAACGCCGCAGCGCCAGTTGGCGACCAGGCGAAGCGCCACCACCACCGGTGCAACAACCAGGAACTGCTGCAAGTAAAGGGGAGAGAGATGGCCTTCAAAACGAATGAAATAGGCACCAGCCAGCGAAGCAGCAGCAAGCCCGGCGTCCAGCACTACCTGCAGGAGACGCAACCAGGGGAAACGGTAGGGAGCCTCAGCGAAACCGGAATCGGCAAGATCTGCTGCTGCCGGCACTGAAGCCGGCATGTTACCGGACTGGCCGGACTTGCCTTGCCCAAAATTGTCTTTGCTGTCAGAAGACATAAACGCCCGCTAAGATTGCTTCCTTAACTCAGGAGGCTATATTAGCACTAGTCAGGAGGTGCTTTGCTTACGCGAAACTCACCTGAGCAATCAGGAAATACGCATCTTCCCTTTCTGGGCAAGAATCCACTCTTTCACGCGCTCCGGCGGCAAGCCCAGTGCCATACTGGTGCCCTTGATGGCCATATCGTGGCCGACATCGAGCTTGAGAATGTCGTTGTACATCTTCACAGCCATGAGACGCATCGGTCCGTCCTTGAGGGAACCGGTGGCGCTCCAGACCAGGCAGGAAACCAGAACATAACCTGAGAGCAGAGCCGCCACACCGGGCACTATGCCGGCAATACGCAGACCCGGGTTGCTGTGACTGAGCAGCCAAACCATAACGCCTTCATAGACGATGAAGAGAATCATGAAGAAAGTGGGCTTGAAGACATATTTGGCGGTCATATCGGCCCTCGGCTCCGAGGCGAAGATATTACCCCTGGTGCTTTTGAACCATTCCGTGTTGATCTTGCGCTCCGGCGGAAATACAAAGTTGGCGCCGAGCAAGGTACAGAGCAGGAAGAAGGGTCCGAAGTAGCAGGCGTTGATGCCCATTTTCTGAGCTTCCAAAATTACGAACGGCCATGGCACCAGCAAGGACAGCAAGACCAGAAGCATGAATCGCGGCGGTCCGATACGCTGCTCGATGCTTGCCCCGAAAACATAGAGAAAGTAGCAGTTGCCCAGGGCCTGCACCCGGTCTAAAGAGGTAAATGAGGACATAAAAACCGTGCTGATAAACTTGGTCAAATTGGAGGCGAAAAGCTCATAGGCGCCGGCTCTGCCGCTGAAAGTAGCCATCAAGAGGGCCTGTAAGCCCTGCAATAGCTCAGCCATATTCTTGACCACGAAGCAATTGGACAGGATCCAGCGCTCGGAGCCGCCGGCGCTGGCGGATTGCCAGAACATAATGGCGCAAATCAGTACAAGCATGAAGGAACCAACGGGCAGAATTTGTTGCTGCTCGAAGTTAATCTTGGGCTTGATGGAATTCGACATGGCGCTCCTCGAGAAACGAACGGTTTTCTTTCACCGAGGGTTCCAACCAAAATTAAATGATTCAGAAGCGCAACGGTCTCTTATCAAATTACCACGTTGACAAGCTTGTCTGGCACAACAATTACCTTCTTGACCGCCTGCCCCGTCAATTTGGCTTTCATCTTGTCATCATCCATAGCCAATCCTTCTGCGGCTTTGCGGTCAAGACCCCGCGAGGCAGGCACTTTCGAGACAATTTTGCCGTTCACTTGCAGAACCAGTTCAATTTCATCATCCACGGTCAAACTTTCATCAAAGTCAGGCCACTTTGAGCAATGAATCGAATCTTTATCAGACAGAGCCAGTCCAAGCTGGTGATAAAGCTCTTCAGTGATATGCGGTGCCATTGGGGCAAGCAAAAGCAACAGGTTATAGACGGCAAAACTGAGTACCGGCGAAGCCTCTTTCGGCTCCACTTCCTGCACATATTTATAGAGTCCGTTCACCAGTTCCATACAGCGAGCAATGGCTGTGTTGAACACATAACGCTCCGGGCTCAAGTCATTGGACACGGCTTTGATAGTCTTGTGCACCAGCTTGATCAGGTTCTTATCGGCGGCGGAATGAGCGGCGGCTCCGTTACCGTTGCCATTTGAGGAGGCCAGGGGCTTGCGGCACAATTCCCGGTCTATGACTCCTTTGCCCTTCAAGTCAACCAAAAGACGCCAGATTCTGGTGAGGAAGCGATGCTGCCCCACAGCGCCGTCCTCGGACCATTCCAATTCCTGCTCCGGCGGTGAAGCGAAGAGGGTGAACAGCCTGGCTGCGTCAGCTCCATAGCGCTTGAAGAAGTCCAGGGTGCCGACCACATTGCCCCTTGATTTGGACATTTTCTCAATGCGACCGGAAACCGGCGAATACATGGTGACCATGCCCTGAGAAAGGAGATTGGTGAAAGGCTCCACACAATTGACCAGCCCCATGTCTTTCAAGGCCCGGGTGAAGAAACGCGAATAAAGCAAGTGCAGAATGGCGTGCTCGACGCCTCCCACATACTGATCCACGGGCATCCAGTAATTTACCCTGGCTTTGCTGAAAGCCTCGGCTGGATTGGTGGCATCGGTATAGCGCAGGAAGTACCAGGAAGAATCGATGAAGGTATCCATGGTGTCGGTTTCCCGCCTGGCCGCGCCGCCGCAATCGGGGCAAGTGGAATTGAGCCATTCGGGCATCCGTCCCAGAGGGGAGCCGCCCTCGCCGGTGAACTCCACACCCTCCACAGGCAATATCACAGGCAGCGAGGTCTCCGGCACCGGCTTGATACCGCATTTAGCACAGTGCACAAGCGGAATCGGACAGCCCCAGTAACGTTGACGGCTAATAAGCCAGTCGCGCAGTCTGAACTGCACACGACCTTTACCGGCTTGATTCTGCTCGGCCCATTCTGTAATTGCCGTCTTGGCCCTGGTGGTATCCACTCCGGAGAATTTGCCTGAGTTAAGCAAAATGCCATCATCGAGATAAGGCGCTGCCAGTTCTCCGGCAGACTTGCCATCCGCGGAAATGACTTCGGTGATAGGCAGCGAAAATTTTCTGGCAAAGGCAAAGTCGCGTTCGTCATGGGCCGGAACACCCATGACGGCACCGGTGCCATAGCTCATCAAGACATAGTCGGAGACGTAAATCGGTACTACATCACCGTTGAAGGGATTGACCACATGGGCACCAATAAAGACGCCCGACTTGGACTTCTCCGTGGTCATGCGATCCAGCTCGGTTTTACGCTTAGCTTCTTCCACGTAAGCGCAGACGGCTTCCCGACAATCATCACGGACCAGTTCGTTCACCAGCGGATTTTCCGGTGCCAGTACCACATAACTCACACCAAATACGGTGTCAGGCCTGGTTGTAAAAACCTTGATCTGCACATTGGGCTTGGACTCGACCGTAAAGTAGAGTTCCGCTCCCTGAGATTTGCCGATCCAGTTCTGCTGCATGAGGCGCACCCGCTCTGGCCAACCTTTGAGGGTATCCAGGTCGGCGAGCAATTCCTCGGCATAATGAGTAATGCGCAAGAACCACTGGCTCATCTGCTTCTGTTCCACCGGCGTCTCAGGATGGCGCCAGCATGCGCCGCCTTCCACCTGCTCGTTAGCCAGTACGGTCTGACAATCAGGACACCAGTTGACCGGTGCCTCTTTGCGCACGGCCAGCCCTTTCTCGTAAAACTTCAAGAACAACCACTGGGTCCAATGATAATAGTTGCTGTCGCAGGTAGTCACTTCCCGCTGCCAGTCATAACTGGTACCGAGCTTCTTGAGTTGCTCGTCGCGCATGAAGCGAATGTTTTCCTTGGTCCATTTCTCAGGGTGCAATTTACGCTTGATGGCCGCGTTCTCCGCCGGCAGTCCGAATGCGTCCCAGCCCATGGGGTTCAACACGTTGTAACCAAGCATGCGCCGCTGACGGCTGATCACGTCCGAGATAGTGTAAACACGCATGTGCCCCATGTGAAGGTCACCGGACGGATAGGGAAACATGACCAGGGAATAGAATTTGGGCTTAGAGCTATCGTCGTGAGCCTTGTACAGCTCGAGGGCTTCCCAGTGCTTCTGCCACTTTTCGTCGAATTCCTTCGGACTGTATTGGCTCTCCATCTAATTCAAATCCCCGCAAGCTGTAAAATCGACACTTGACTTTGCTCAGCCCCGCCTGGGCATGCGACAAAGTCATACCGGTCAGGACCTAACACTGCTGCCAGTACTCGCAAAAATCTTACTTGGAAAGCGCAAGCGACTCAAGGGAAAGAGTAATCATGATAAGATCCTTGCCGCATTGATATTGGACGGCAAAAGCCTGCCGACCGCTGCTGGTCGAAAGAGGCTCCGACCAGCTAATGCCGTTACATAAAGCAACAGACGACTGGGCCCGAGAAAAGGGCAGTTGAATGTGCTGACGGAAGCTTCAGACCCCAGCCAAGCGAAGGAAATCCTCTTGAACGCAGACCTCAATCTAGAAAAAAAAATCGCCCAGGGCGCCCAGGATGGAAGTAAGCAGAAGGTTGACGCGAGCGGTCAGCCGGAAATCCCCCAGGATATTCTGGCGGAAGCGGCTGAACTCTGCCGCGGTGCCGAGGTTTTACCGGATGGAGTGAACGGTCTGGCGAGAAAAATCTGGCAAGCTCGTCAGGAGGGGCGAAAACTGCGAGCCAAGCTAGGCGTTGATCCGACATCCACCGACTTGCACCTCGGTCATGCGGTGGTCTTCCGGAAACTACGCCGCTTTCAAGACTTCGGGCACCAGGTGGTGCTGATCATCGGCGGCTTCACCGCCCAGATAGGTGACCCCACCGGTCGCAACAGCACCAGACCGCCACTTAACGAACAAGAAGTGAATGCTAACGCCCAGACCTACTTGAACCAGATGGGTTTAATCCTGGACCTGGACAAGACGGAAGTAGTGAACAATAACAACTGGCTGGCTCCTCTCACCATGAAGGAAGTCATAAAGCTGGCGGCATCCGTCACTGCCAATCAATTGCTTGCCAAAGAGGCTTTTGGTGAAAGACTGGATAAACAGCAGCCCGTGGCATTTCACGAGCTGTTCTACCCCCTCCTGCAGGCCTACGATTCGGTGGCCATACAGGCCGATGTTGAACTGGGCGGCACAGACCAGCGCTTCAACATTTTGCAGGGGCGAGAATTGCAGCCCAAATATGGTCAAACTCCGCAGATGGCCATGCTTTTGCCCCTCCTGGAGGGCACCGACGGCGTCAAGAAGATGTCCAAATCCTACGGCAACTACATAGGTTTGAAGGAGCCCGCTGAAGAAATCTTCGGCAAATGCATGCGCATTACCGATGAACTTATCCTCAAGTACTTTGGATTGACAACCACTCTATCAGGAGAGGAAGTGGACGCCATCGAGCGCGCCCACTTGCAGGACGGTGGCAATCCCAAAGACGCCAAGCTGAAACTGGCCCAGCAAGTGGTGCGCCAGTATCACGGCGCCGAAGCGGCTCAAAGAGCACTGGAAAACTGGCAAAAGGTACACTCGGAAGGGCAGATGCCTGAGGACATGCCGGTTTTTGAAGTGGCAGCGGAAGAAGCTGTCTTCCGGCTCCTGACCATGAGCAAGCTGGTGGCCTCCAACGGTGAGGGCAAACGCCTGGTGCAGGAAGGGGGCGTCAAACTGGACGGCGAAACCGTGAAAGATCCCAACCACCTGATAAAGCTGGCTGCCGGGGAAAGCCATGTTCTCCAGGTGGGCAGGCGCAAATTTGTTAAACTCTTAGGCAAATAAAATCCGGTAAATAAACTAGGGTGAGCGAAGATTGGCTAATAACCTATGTGAACCAACGCCGGCCGGCACGCTAACTCGTATGTTCCCCACGGCAGCTTAAAAAAGCCGGTGCCGGTTTGTGGTGGACTGTAATAGAATGCATCTTACACACAGGCATGTTGCCATACGTGCCGTCCACGCCAGGACAAGATAAACAACCATGAGCGACGACGCACTAGACAAGCCGAAGAAACCAATCAAGTCCCAGAAAATCAGCGGGGCAAGGTCGAAGGTACCGTACAACGGCGGCATCACCCAGGAATTGAAAGCCATTCGTATCGACCAGAACCAGCCGGAAGAGAAGCGGGTACTGGCTGAACAGATTGAAATCATGAGAGAGCAATCAAAAGCCATCGGCACAGACACTAAGGTGATAGATCAGTTCGTCAAGGAAGAGTTGACCAAAGATACAAGTGCCGGCGCAAGCACAGCCGCCGAACAGATACAAACAGAAATCGACAAACCTGAAGAGAAGAAATAATCGCCGATGTCTTTCAGGAAGCTATTGCTAACTCTTTTTCTCAGCTTGATGCTCTACGCTCAGGCTTACTCCCTCGTTGTCGGTTTGCAATCTGCCACCATTCTCAACCCAGAACGCCTGGAGGATATGCAGGATACCGACCTGGAAGACATCGTCACTTTCGACCCGTTCCTGCCAAGCCGAGCTATCAAACACACCGCCGTAACAGGCAGATTTAGCAGCGACTGGCAGTCTTTACCGTCCTTGCTGGCCGGGCTCGCCTGTTTATTTTTCTGGCTCTGTCGGCGGATTTTTTCAGACAAGGCCCGGCCTCTTAACTGGTCGGATTTTTGCCAGAACTCCAGGCTAAGCCCTCTCTATCTTCAAAACCGACAACTCTTGCTTTAAACCCTGATAAGACGCGGCATAGTCTCGTTTCCGTCCCAATCTCAGGGTAGCAAACTTAAAATGATCCAGAAACTTATTGACTTTGCCCTCGGGCAAAGACTGTTAACTGCTACGGTGGCAGCGGCAATCGCCGCCATGGGTGTCTTTTCCATGCTTACCATCGCCGTAGATTCCTTCCCTGATGTAAGCAATGTGCAGGTGCAAATCGTCACCGAGCCGGAGAGCATGGCTACCGAAGAAGTGGAAATGCTGATCACGTATCCTATCGAAACTTCCCTCAATGGTCTGCCCAAAATAAAGAAAATCCGGTCGCTATCCAGCTTCGGACTATCGGTAGTAACAGCCATCTTTGAAGAAGACACCGACGTCTACTTCGCCCGTCAACTGGTGCAACAACGGCTTCTGCAAACCCGCTCCAGCCTGCCGGCCGACTGCCCGACGCCAACCCTGGGTCCAGTCATATCCAGTTTCAGCCAGGTTTACATGTATTACTTGCAGTCGCATAACCTGGACAATACCCAACTGCGCACCCTCCAGGACTGGGACATTGCCAGGCGCCTGAAAGCCGTACCGGGGGTAGCGGGAATCGCAACCTACGGCGGCTTCGTCAAGCAGTACCAGGTTCTGGTCAATCCCTACCAACTACGCTCCTACAATCTTCATATCAACGACGTCATGCTGGCACTTTCTGAAAACAACAGCAATGCCGGCGGCAACTTCATCGAAGAAGCCGGCGAGGAAGTAGTAATTCGTGGTATTGGGCGCATCAAGAATGTGGATGACATAAGAAATGTCGTGCTCAAAACCGTCAACGGCACTCCCATCAAAATCAGTCAAATCGGCGATGTGGAAGTGGGCAAAGCTTTTCGACGGGGCTCCGCATCCTATGACGGCAAGGGCGAGGTGGTGACAGGCATAGTGCTGACGCGCAAGGGAGCCAATACCAAAGAAACCGTCGAAAAGGTTAAGGAGCAAATCGAAGAAATTCGCCGGGATCTGCCCTCCGGTGTGGAGCTGGTGCCTTATTACGATCAAACGGAGTTAGTAGACAAAACCATCGAAACCGTCAAAGAAATTCTCCTTTTCAGCGGCGGCTTGGTGATCATCATCCTTACAGCCGTGCTTCTGCATATTCCCAGCGCTCTCATCGTAGCCGTGATAATCCCGCTGTCCTTACTCTTTAGCTTCATTCTCATGAAATACAGCGGACTATCCGCCAACCTCATGACGCTTGGTGCAGTAGACTTCGGCATCGTGGTAGATGCCGGGGTGGTGATGGTGGAAAACATTTTCCGCCACCTGGCTCACGAAAAGCCAGCCAGCAGAGGCGCCGCCCTGAAAGTAATCGGCGAAGCGGCCAAAGAAGTAGGCAAGCCCATAGTCTTCGCCATCGCCATTATCATATCGGTATACATACCGCTCTTCACCCTGGAAGGCGTGGAGGGCAAGATGTTTCAACCCCTGGCCCTGACCTTCATCTACGCCCTTCTGGGCTCGCTACTGGTATCACTGACAGTGATACCACTATTTTGCTACTGGTTCATGAAAGGCAAAATAGTCGAGAAGGAAAACCCTGTTCTGAACCTTGTAACCCGAGCTTATAGCCCCAGCCTCAAGTTCGCCATGGAGAACCCGGGCAAGACCATCACCGTAGCTGTCATAGCGCTATGCACGAGTCTTATTCTGCTGCCCTTCCTCGGTTCGGAATTCATTCCCACACTGGATGAAGGCCCTATTTTGCTGCGCACCAAGATGCCGGCCAGTATTGCTCATTCCAATTCCGAGAGACTGGCCGTCACCATGGAGAAGCTACTCCTGGATTTTGAAGAAGTGGAAACGGTGGTCGCCCGCACTGGCCGCTCCAACACAGGACCGGCTCTGGACGGCGTTGAATCGACAGACTTCTTCATCGGTCTAAAGCCACACTCAAAGTGGCGGCACTATCATTCCAAAGAAGCGCTCATCAATGCCATGGCCGCCAAGGTTAAGACCGTGCCCGGTCTCATGTACAGCTTCTCGCAGCCGATTGCCGACATGATCGATGACTTGATTGCCGGTATCCGAGCCGATCTGGGCATCAAAATCTATGGAGAAGACCTGGAGACCCTGGCCGATCTAGCCCAGAAAGTACAAAACGAGGTTGCCGCCATCCCCGGTGCCGCCGACATGCAAAGAGAGCAAATGCTGGGCTTACCGCAATTCAACATCAATATAAAACGAGCCAGCATTGCCCGCTACGGTTTGAATGTAGAAGATGTGCAAGACATAATTACAACAGCCCTGGCCGGTAAGACAGCGTCGGAAGTACTAGAAGGAGCGAAGCGTTTCGGACTATTGGTGCGCTTTCACAAAGACTACCGTGACACACCGCAACAGATAGAATCCATTTTAGTTGATACTCCCACTGGTGCCTCCATCCCCTTGAAGCAGCTAGCCGACCTGGAAACAACACGGGGCTTCGTCTGCGTCATGAGAGAGGACGGTCATAGAAGAACAGCAGTACTGGCCAACGTCAGAGGTCGCGACCTGGGCTCCTTTGTAGCGGAAGCGCAGAAGCGAGTAGAACAAAACGTAGTATTGCCAAAAGGCTACAGAATTGTTTGGGCTGGACAATTCGAGAATCAACAAAGAGCCATGGCCCGTCTGACCATAGTAGTACCGGTGGTGCTGGTGCTCATCTTCGTCCTTCTCTTCGGCTCTTTCAACTCCATTCGAAATGCCGGGCTAATAATGCTCAACGTCCCCTTTGCCATGATCGGCGGCATAGTAGCGCTCTTCCTCAGCCATCAGACCCTTTCCGTACCTGCCATAATCGGCTTCATTGCGCTCTTTGGCGTAGCCGTGCAAAATGGTGTGATCATGGTCAGCTACATTATGCAGGTAGAGAAAGAAGGTCTCTCCGTCAAGGAGGCAGCCTGGCACGGAGCCCATGTTCGCCTCAGACCGGTGCTGATGACGGCCCTTGTAGCGGTGGTGGCCCTGATACCGAAAATCTCCTCCAGCGGTACCGGAGCGGAAGTACAAAGACCACTGGCCACAGTCGTACTGGGCGGACTGATCACTGCTACTCTTCTGACTTTGATTTTATTACCCACCATCTACGCACAAATCAACAAGAAACCCCGGGAGAGCAAGGTGAAGCCGGAATCTGTAGCAGGGCCGGACGCTGTTGTAGAACCGGATACAGCACGGGAGCCGGATAAAGTTATAGAGCCCGTCCGTGAAAGGAACGAGTGAGCCGGACAGTCTGACTGTTCCGCTCTCAGCTCAAGCATCAACTCCGCGAAGCAAAAGAAGCGGCATTATCAGTGCCTCTTTCTACCTTCATTCCGCCGGCAAGATGCGAAAGGCTATGAGCACCGGTGAATCAAGATCGGTGCGCCGGGCAAAAACAAAGCGAAAGCCGAAATTGCGCCACCGCTCCGGTCCGCCTCTCACGGCAATCTTGCCTCGCACCTTTCCCAGAAGCAAATCGGGATTGATCGGAGAACTATCGTTCATGGTGACGGTCAGATCTTTGATGTCCTCCCGCTGAGAGAAAGTAAAGTAGGATGCGCGGCCGGGCTGATACCCACCGCCAAAACGAAAGTCGCGCAACTGCTCATAGACATAAGGAGAAAGACTGCCCCGCAACGAGGAAAGCAAAGGTCGAAACTTCTCGTTGGAAGAAAGCACAAGAGCCTGCGCCAGGTCACGGCAAAGACCTTCAGCCTCGCTTCGATTGGCGGCAGTAGCAGCGGTGGCTGAACGCTCGCGCAAAGAGTGCGTGAGCGCAGCCATAATGCTACGGTCAAGATGGAAGTAGGGAGCCACATTTGCCGTATAGCGCAAATCTACAATAATTGGCTTGTTCTCAAAACTATCGGCCACCAGATAATTCACCTCAAACCGACGAGGCGGTTCCTGCCGCAAACGACTGTAGCTGCCCTGCACCTGGCAAAGGCAGAGCCCGGACAGAGTGCGCTCCACATTCACATTATCGACCTGGCAGAAATCTGCCGGTTTAAAATTGGAACTTTGCGTCGGCTGAGCAGAACCGGCCGCGTCGGCACCGGGCGAAAGCAGACTCCGCAGTACCCTAGAAGACATCGACAGGGAGAGCATGCGAGCAAACTGTTCTGAACTATGGTCTCCGGCAATTATCGTCTCAGTCACGAAGCGGCACTGCTCTCGGTAAATGACAGTCTCTGTGCGCTCCAACTCCAATTTACCGCTCTTGCTACTGAAAGCGGTTTCACCGTCAACGGAGGCCAGATCGCGCGATGCCAGTTCAGGGGACCAATCGACCCCGCCGTCCCTGGCTGCCCCCAACCTGGAGCCGTCCGCGCCTTTGAAGGTAGCCACCCTGTCGATATAGTCGAAGGTGAGCCCCAAAAATCCTTTCAACAAACAGATGCCGCAAACGCAGAGAACTGCAAAAAAGATGAGCACCCCAGCCGAAGAGTCTTTCAGGAATCCAGGCAAGCACGCTTCTCCATTCACCCATGCTTAAGAGACATTCCCCGCCCCGGGCAATCTTATGTATTCAATTGAAACAGCGGTCATGCACTAGGGGGCATCGGTGCGCAGGTCATTTCCATCCCAGCCGCCGGGTCTAAACTGCGTGCGGTCCAAGTTCTCTTCAGTTGCAGCCTGAGATTGGTTAGCCACGCTCGGCCCCTGAGTTGATGAATTGTTATCAACATCGGTGCGCAGGTCATTTAGATCCCATCCGCCGGGCATAAACTGAGTGCGGTCGAGACTCTCTTCAGTTGCAGCCTGGTCATTGGCAGAAGAATAGTTTTCAACATCGGTGCGCAGGTCGTTTCTATCCCAGCCACCAGGCATAAAGCCCGCACGGTCCAGACTTTCAACATCTTGTTGAGTCTGACTGGCGCCATTAGCCATCGGAGCGGCCTGGCTGGGAAGCTGTGAGACAGCAAGCAAAGTGAGAAGAGCGAGCCCGGTGAGACTTATTTTGCCGACTTTCATAAACGCTCCTTGAAAAACTCAACCATTCAAATGGGACAATTGTTCTTACCTGACCGGGCGGCAGGAACTTTTTAGGGGGGACTGCAAGAATTTTTTCCGTTTTTCTCGAATCCCCCCAAACAGTAGGCTTTCGGAAGCGGAGGCCCGTGCAAACCAGCTGCATTTCCGCCTTGCTACTGCTCCTGGCCCTCAGCCCTTCCACAGGTCCAAGCACCGCCTCGACAAACGCCGTCAAAGCCGTTGAATCTGAGAATAAACTGGAAAGCCTGCAACAGGAAGTGCGCCGGCTGCGTAAGGACAGACCCGAAAGCATTGCCCTGGCTTCCGCTCTGGCTCGCCTTGGTCTGGCGGCCGAGTCTTTCGACCAGTGGCAGTTGGCTGGGCAAGCTCTGCAAGAATGCCTGACAATCAGCCGCCGCCACCCAGGCCAAGACAACGGCAATTTAATCGTGGCTCTCATTTATCTTGCCGACCATGGACGCCACCAGGGTCGCTACTCGCAAGCCCGGCGCCTGGCCCAAGAAGCCGCCCGACTCGGAGAAAGCGGCAAGCAGGAGGACCTGGCCGTTTGCCTGTCCAAACTTGCTCTCATTGAAGACGGCGCCGGCTGCTATGTAGCAGGTGAAGCCTATGCCAGAAGGGCTCTCGAGATTTTCAAAAGAATTTCTCTAACCGCCCCCAGCACAGCAGTAGCCAGCCTGGCTCTGGCCGACAACTTACGCCAGCAAGGTAAATACAGAGAGGCGCTGCCAATCCTGAAGGATGCCACAGCCATACTGAAGGAAACCGGCGCTGGTTCGCCCTATGCCAGAGAAGCCGCCACAGCCAGAAACAACCTGGGAGCACTCTACTTCTGGCTGGGAGACTACACCAACGCCGAAATTGACCTGAATGAGGCCTTGAAAATGAGACTGGCGATTCTTCCGCCCGAGAGTGAGGAAATCGCCAATTCCCTGGGTGACCTGGCCGCTGTTTATCATAAAACCGGTCGCTACGAGCTCTGTGAGGAGAAACTGCGCCAGGCTCTCAAAATCCGCCTCTCCACCCTTGGCAGAAATCACCGCGAGACTGCCATCCTGCTGGGCAACCTGGGCAATCTCTATTCTCAGCAAGCGAAATACGAAGAGGCAAGAGACTACTACCAGCAGGCATTGCAGTCCCTCCATGCCGCTGGTCTGAAAGACCACCCGGAAGCCGGCGAATATCTGGAAGGGCTGGGCCTACTGGAAACGAAGCAAGGCAATTTTTCTCTCGCCGAAAAATATCTAGAGAGGTCGCTAAAGCTGAGAGAACGGACCTTCGGCGAACAAAATCCCGACACCGCCAAATCAAAACTCGCTCTGGGCAGGCTTTTGCTTGCCAGAGCTGACAAAGCGATCGACCCTAAACTACGCAGCCGCTACCTTGATAGCGCCCTGGCGAGGATTTCAAGCGCCCGTGAAACGCTAGAAATGACTCTGGGTGCAGAACACAATGATCTGAAAGCGGCCCGTGAGAGCCTCGCCGAATGCCACAAGGCTCGCAGTCGGCAGCAAACAGCAAAATAGGTCGTACAGACACCGAAACGGCCAGACCAATAGCCCTTACTTACCGGCCGGCACCCAACAATTAAGATAAATCCGGCACGAATGGTGTCCGGCGAAGTTTAGGGAAGGTATATATAAGGGAACATTGTTACGGATTACTACGTACCCCTGAGCATTAATGGCTGACGACAGAACAGCGGTGAAGGACCACGCCAAGGAGGCGGCGCCCCCCAAAGACCATGGGGGCGACAACGCTCAGGCGCATATCGTTCAGCAGACCAAAGGCACAGAAGCCCTGGCCATCATCAAGGACACGGATAAGGGAAAGACTGCCCAGGGACTGGCCCATGTAGAACTCTATGATTCCACCGCCGCAGCGGCAAAAACCGCAGAGAAGCCGGCTGGAAAAGATAACGGAAAACCGGAAGAGACCAGCGCCAAGACTGGAAACGCCGGTGAGAAGTCTGCAACTGCCGGCGAAAAGCCGGAAGCTAAAGCAGCAGCCCCGGAAACCAAACCGGAAGTCACCAAGTACGAAGTCAAGAAAGACGACACCCTCAGCCAGATTGTTGAGAAACAGCTTCCTAAAAACGAAGGCGAGAGCCACAAAGACTACGTCAAGCGCCTCTACGAAAAGGTAGGGGAAGTAGCCAAACATAACAAACTAGACGATCCAAACAAACTGGAAATCGGTCAGAAGTTAGAAATTCCCCAGGATAAAAAGCCCGAACCAGCACAGACAGCTTCGGGAGACGGCAAAACACCGGTTCCCCAGGAACAAAGCCGACAAAATGCAGACGGTAGTGCGGTTGCCGCCCCACCGGAAAAAGTGCAAACGCCCGAAGAAAAAGTAGCAGCGGAGAAAGCGGCTGCCGAAAAAGCGGCCGCCGACAAGGTAAGAGCGGAAAAAGCAGCCGAAGCCATCGACCAGGCCGCCAACGGCGGTTTCCTCGGCATCGGTACAGACAAAAAAGCCATCGAGGAACAGTTAAAGGGCAAAACAAAAAAAGAATTGCAGGACATCGATGAGGCTTACAGGGCAAGAACCGGCATCAGCCTCAAAGACGAATTACGTGATGAACTTTCCGGTTCCGACCTGACCAGAGCCCTGAACCTGGCCGACGGACACAACGACGACGCCGCCCGCATCAACGTTGCCCTGGAAGAGCACAAAGAATGGGGGCTCGGCGCTCGTTCCAATAACAACATCGAAAAGGATCTGCGCGACACCATCTCGACTTTGAACTCCAAACAAGTAGAAGAGTTGGACAGAACCTATCAGGAGCGCTATGGCAAATCACTGAAGGATGTTCTCAAAGACGATCCAAATCTGCCGAAAGAAACCAAAGAGGCCCTCGGTATCTACCTGAAGGGCACCGACAAAATGACGCCGGCCGACACCCTTGCCGTGGCCCAAATCGGTCTTGATTCGAAGAATACCGACATCTTCCAGGAAGCTTTCCGTGGAGCATCCCCAGAAGCCAGGGCCAGTTCCTCAGCGAGGGCGGTGAAGATAAAGTTAAGAAGGCCTTCGGCTCGGTCTCCTATGATGATACTACCGGCGAAACCACCTATTCGCGCAACAGCGAAGTGGACCACGCCATGGATTATGTCAGACAGGGCAAGCTGGATGCCTCCACAAAGATTGCCGACAACAGCAGTTGGATGGGCGACAACGAAGAAGCCATCGAACAAGCCCTCGGGCAGATGACGCAAGCCGAGAGACAGTCATACGCCGCAGGTAAGAAACTGGCAGAGGCAGGAGAGGGCACCACACTTTCAGACAGCGACAAGGCCAGCCTTGAGTACTACAACAAAGTGCATGGCGCTATGGAAAACGCCGGCAATGAGCGCGAAGTAGCCAAATGGGAAGACATTATCAACCATGGTAAGGACGGAAGTTTAGTGACTAAACTGGCCGCCCATGGCGGTATGTTCGACGACAGTATGGATGATGTTCTTACCACCATTGAGAACATGCCCAAAGAAGATTGGCAAAGGCTCAAGACCGATCCGGAGTTTAGGAAACAGATAGAGCAAACCCTGGCCATTGATCTCAGTAACTCAGAAATGGCTCAAGCACGGGAAGTGCTCGACAAGAAAATGCAGGCTGAAACTTACGAAGAAAGTAAGACTCAGCAACGTTCGGTCATCGACTCCGTGCAAGAGAAATCGGGCTTCTTCAACGATAACGAAGAGGGCATCATTAAGGCGCTGGAAAATATGACGCCGGATGAGCAGCGCCGCTATCGGGAAGACCCGGCCTTCAGGAGAGACCTGAAGGAAGCGCTGGAAAGTTCACTCGATTCCGGCTCCGAACAGGCCGCTGCCAATCGTATTCTGGAGCGCGTTGCCAGAGGCGAAAAACCGGAGTCTGATATCGTCGCCAAACTGGAAATGCACTCAACCCATATGAACGTGGATGAGGCCAAAGTAGTGGCCGACATGGAAGAGGCCTTCAGAAAAGATCCTACTCTGCGCGAGCGCCTCAATAACCCTCAGACACCTGAAGACCGCGATATGTCTGAGAAGTTCAAGTCAGCTCTGAGCCGCACCCTTGATGCCGACGAAATAGAGCAATACGCCAAGCCTCTGCTTGAGACCGGTCACATTCCCTTCGCGGTCAAGGCCGAACTCTACAAAGGCGTCTTCAATGACGACGAACAAGGTGTCTATGACGCGTTGAAGAAAGGCAGAGGAACTGAAGCGGACTGGAAAGAACTAATCGCAGATCCCGAGAAGACGCTGCCCTTCATGTCTAAGGAAGAGCGCGAAGTGGCCCTCAATATCGCCCGCCAGAAAGGCGAAATGAAGCCGGAAGACGAGCTGAGAGCTGCCATGCTCGGTGCCGGCACCGATGAAGCCAAGATAAAGGAAGTGCTGCAAGGCATCAAACCCGAGGACCGGCAGAGTCTCAAAGATGCTTATGAGAAAAAATACGGCACCAGCCTGCTCGGCGATGTGATGGACGAACTGGGCGGCAGCGACAAAGCCATGGCTGCACGCGATTTGAGAGGTCCGCAGACCAGCCGAGAAACCTACAACGAAGCCCGCGACGAAGTTTATAAGAGCGCCGATGGTCTCGGTAAGTGGTGGGTCAAGAATGTCTGGGACGGCACCGGCGAAATGACCCAGGACCAGTTGGAACAGTATTCCAAGTCCATGGGCGATTATTCCACGCGCTATCAAGAAATGCCTCCGGAAGAGCGCAAGAAATTCGAGCAAGATCTCTCCAAATCTCTGGAGCTTTACCAAAAATCAGAAAGTGCAGCAGCCGACATGGTGGTAGACAGCGCCATCATCGCCGCCGGTGTTGCCGGCGCCAAGTTCACCGGCGGCGTCAGCCTTTCGCTTCTGGCCTATACCAGCATCGGCGGCGCAATGTTCAAGGTCGGCACAAAATCGGCCATCATGGGAGCCGACTATGACTTCGGCAGTTCTCAGATTCTCAGCGATGGTGCCACGGGTGCAGTCGATGCTGCCACCATCTTCCTCGGTCCGGCCCAGGCGGCCCAGATGCTCAAAATGGGAGAAAGAAGTGCCGTCACTGCTGCGCACACAGTGATAGCACAGGCCGACGACGTGGCCAAAGCCACAGGGAAACAATTACTAAAAGAAGGCTCAGGCGAAATGCTCGAGCGCGAAATGCGAGAGCAAGTGGCCGTAGCCATCTCTAATGGTGCACAAGGAGTCGATGACAAGGCTATCAGACAAATTGCCGAAAAGGTGGCAGCCAACGCCGATGATGCCCCCCAAGTGCAACAGATGCTCAAGGCCACCCTCACCGAAGCCATTGAAAAGGAAGCAGCATCCGGACTGAAGGCCACCATGCGTGAAACCGCCCTCAACACAGGCGCCGGCGCCTTTGGAGGCATGCTCTCCGGTGGTATCAGGGGTGGTGTTGACGGAGAGTCGGTGGAAGCCGTACTGCAGCAATCAGCTATGGGCGCCATCTCCGGTGGCGCAATGGCCAGCGCCTTCACCCTGGCCTTCAAGGGTATCGGCAAAAGCGCTTCGGCACTCCGGCATGGGGAAACGGCCGGTGGTGAAACTGCTCTAGCCAGAGCAGCACAGTCAGCAGATCAGGTCGAATTGCATCCGCCCAAGCTCGATAGAAACGGCAGAGTGGCAGAGGTTGTCACACCCGACGGCAAGGTCAAGTTCCAGTATCACAAATCCGGCGAATTGGAAGGTGCCGTCAAAAAGGTAGAGTTGCCCAATGGTCGCACCTTCTCAAGTGAAGACGGGGTGAACTGGACTCTCAAAGACTCCAATGTGCCCGGTGGGAAAATCGAAACCAAGGGCGCCATGAAGGTAGACGCCGATGGTAATGTCACCTGGCAGGCAGAGGGCGGCAACAAACTTGTCTTGCGAAGAGACGGCACCACTATTGAAACGAGCCAGGGTGGCTTGAGAGAAGTAACAAGTTCATCCAGCGGCGTCATTCAAGAAGTAAAAGCCAAGAATGGCGGCATCAAATTTGAACACGCCGAAGACGGCAGCCTGAGCAGAGCCAAGCTCGACAACGGCTCCGTAGTAGAGACCGTGGACGGCGGCAAAGTGAGATTCACGGCCGCTGATGGTTCACAGAGCGAGTTTGCCGGCAAAGTTTCAGTCGAGAAAGACGGCAACATTGTAATAAAACCTGAAGACGGCAGTGCTCACAAGGTTATAACGGCAGAAGGAGCCCGTCTGACAAGAGACCCCGAAACCGGCAAAATCACCGAAACAATCAACAGCAATGGTCAGCGCTGGGGCTATACCTATGACGAAAGCGGAAACGTCAGCCGTATTGAGACACCCGATGGGCAAATCAGAGTCAAAAAGGAGTCTGGCTGGAGTACTGTCAATGCAGATGGCAAAGAAACAGGATGGACAAGCTCCGAATATGGCATAAAAGAGAATGGTGCCTTCGTCTACAGACAAGACGAAATGGAGGTTGTAAGCGATCTCGATGGAGTGGACCGACTCTACAACATTGAAAAAGGCAACAAACTGCTGCGCGAAAGCTGGCCGGACGGTACTTCCGTTAGACCGGAAGGCGACATCAACCCGATTGACGGTCGCTCACCTGAGTATCAAGTAAAAGTTCAAGAGAAATTCAAACCATTAGATACTGAAACAAGAGAAATTTCCGTTTCGCGCGTAGCCGATGAGTTAAAGGATGTAAGAGCAGTCGGACCTGATGGCAAGCCGACCAGCGCCTATGAAAGTCTGATGTCGGACAAAACTCTTTCCGACAGGCAGAAACAAAACATACTGGAAAACCTCTCCGAAGTGAGAGAGCATTTCGCCTCTTACCGCGCCGGCGATCGCATGCACCCGGACCCGGAAGTGAACTGGATTCATACCCAGGGCGAGATGGCCAAGGTTCTGGAAGTAAGTAGAAAAGCCGGGTTGACCGCCGACGAGATGGAAGACGCCGTGCTCGCTTCCATGTATTCGGATTCCGTCAAATTTGCCTTCCCTCCACCGACCGGAGCAGAGCCAAACTTCTTCACCCACCACCTCGATGGTGCCCTGGCTGCCAACGAAGCGCTGACACGCAAGGGCTTCCCGCCGGAACGGGTGGAACGCATTGTGCAGGCCATCAAGGAGCACCAAATTGCCCCACCAGAGTTCATGGGCAATCTCTATCTGAACGCAAAAATCAGACCAACTCTGGCTAATATGCTCACGGAAGGAAAGATTTCTGTAGAACGCCATGCCGAGCTAAGCCAGGTTCTAAAAGACATGACCGTAACTGGTCCCGATGGTATTCCCAGACTCAAGCCCATAGCAGAAGTCAATACCTGGCCCAAAGTCAAGAACGAAGCGGGCGGCTATGAACTTGCCCTGACGCCGGATCAAAGAGAATTATTTAAACTGGCAGGCATAGACGGCTGGTCTACACCAGTCAATCCTGTTGAAACTCCAGGCTTCAAGCAACTTTCAAAACTCGAACAAGAGAAAGCACTCAGTCAATACAAAATCTCAACCGCTCTCATTAACGGCGACGCAGTAGACAACTATGCCACTCTGGGCGGTGCTAGTAAAATAGTTACTATCCGTGGACCACAAACCGGCTTCCCTGACGGCAACATCTGGCAATCGATAGATTCCATAGAAGCCAGCTACAAAGACGCCTACTCTGTACTTACTCCGGAAGGAAGACAACTGGCAGACTCCAGCCTGGCACAGCGAAATGCCATGCTCTACGATGAGAAAACCGGCATCAGAGTGCAAATGGAAGAATGGCTGCGCTCGAAAGGCTTGAATCCGGAAGACGTGGTCTACTTCCAGAAAGACGGTAAGCTCAAGTACCACGAAAAGCTCAACGCAGAAGAATCGATCGAAATCGTAAACCTGCAAAGAAACATGTCGCAGCTCCCACCGGCGGAAGCGGATGCCGCCACAAAGAGACTGCGCGAATTGCAATATAAGGGTCTGAACGAGGAGGAAATCAGGCAATACGAGTTAGCCAAGGAAGTGAGAGCCAAGATGGCCGACTTGCTCCGTGCCGGTCATCGCACTGACGGCTCTCTGCCCGGTGAATTCCCGCAAACGATAAAACCGGAACGTCAATCGAATGCGCACTGGTTAGAGTCGAAGCCGGCCGAAATACCAGAAGCCACCGGTCCTGCATCGATAGCTTCCGACGGTTCGTCAATCACGCCGGTGAAAAACGGCAGTATCCTGAGAACCGCCGACGGTACCACCCAGGTGATAGACGAAGTAAATAGAACAACTAGAACCTACGACCCACAAGGTCGTATCATAGAGTCGGTACACGGCGATGGACGCCGAGCCTTCACTTACGGTGAAGATGGCAAGCTTGAGTCCTTCAATCTAGAGGGCGGCAGCACCGTGAGAAGAAATGCCGACGGCGACTGGATTGCTCCTATGAAACAGGAAGACGGAACGTTCAAAGAAGACATTTGGTACAGCGGCAATATAGTGGTAGATGGCGACGGTTCCATCAAGTACTTCAGATCGACCAGAGAGAATGACAGAATCACAGTTGATGCCGCAGATGGCTCCAGATACACTGAGCTGCACGGCAAAGTCGAATATCAGAAGGCCAACCTCGAAGCGGAAGCGAAGAATCTGGAAAGATTCTCTCGAGATTCCTTCCCTGATGCAGCTCGCCATGAGAGATTTGACAAGCTTCTCAAGGATTTTGAGGAAGAGGCAGGCAAGCGCGGTTATTCCGACGAGAAGAAAGCACTGCTCTACAAACAAATCAATCGACTGCTGGAACCAAATCCGGCAGCCGTTTTGAGCCAGGCCGAGCGAGCAGATCTGGCTGAGCAAGTCTTATCTCATGCCGCCAGACCAAGCACCGTCGACCAGGGTTGCAACAGCACCTGCAATGTCACCACCCTGGAAGTGAGGAACTATGCCAGAGATCCCGAAAGAAACGCACAGCTCGTCGCGGACATTGCCATAAACGGCAAATTTGTCACCACCGAAGGTGTCACCGTCGATATGACGGCCCTGGAAAATGGGCTCAAGCCCGACGGAGAAGCAAGGAAAGCCCTTAAGCTACAGCAGGAAGGAAAAGTAGATGGCCTCAAGAGAGACGGCAGTCGCGATTGGGCTGGTCAAATAACGGAAACCGCCATGGTCAATGCCTACTGGCAGGGACGGCCCCACATGATCATGGACGGCAAGCGCGTCACCAATTGGGATCTGGTCTACGATGTGGACGGCAAACTAATCGGTCGACCGAAATCAAGCGATGGAGTGAAAGGCCTCTACAACGAAGAAGGTCTGATGCTGCACAAGCCTGGACCCGACGCTAAACTCTATACAAAAGACGGCAAACTAATAGAAAACGTCGATCGCAGCAAGATGGTCTATGACAAAAGCGGTTATCTAAAAGGGGTTATTGAAGAGAAAGACGTCAACAAGGTATTCGACAGCGCCGGCAAGCGACTCGACAGCTTAGAGGCTGGTGCAATCGGCTACGACGAAAGCGGTAAACAGATTTTCAGAGTAACAAAACCAGGTGACGTCAAATACGAAAAATCCGTGAAGGGTCCCTTCGAATCCGAGCAAGTGCTATACAAAGATGGTGACGCTTGGGTGCATCTTAAAGACAGAAGCGGCGAGAAAATGGACGCCCCGTCAATTTTCGGCAATGAACTGGAGAGCGTCAACAAGGCTGCTACCGGAACCAATGACTCAGGATATAAGATAAGCTTCGGCAAGGAGGCCGCCGAGAGAAATGGAGTTAGAGAAGTAAGCACTGCTAAAGAATTGGGAGATGCATTACAAGAACTCAGCAAGGAAGGCAAACTGCCGGCTGTCATCTCAGTGCACACAGCCAGACGACCCTTCTCCCAATTACTGGGTGTAGAATCTGCAGTGGGCATGGGCGCAGGCTGGCACGTAATCAACGTACATAGCTTCGACCCGGAAACCGGAATGGTCAAATTCACCAATCAGTGGGGTAGCTCGCAAGACTATATGGATAAAGGCTATCCAGTAGACAAACTCTTCAAAGCCATGCAAGAGCCTGGCATGTACAAGTTCATGTCTTCCACCAGAGGTAAGATACTGAAACGCACCTTAGCCGCCGGTGCAGTGGGCGCAGAAGCATACAATTACTTTTCCGATGACTCGGGACGTTGAGGGAAAGCAGGACTAGAGCCATGACAAGAACTAGAGTAAGAGTAAAAGATCGTGGACAGGTAAAGCACCTGGAGCTTCCACCCGGCTGGACACCGTGCCCCGAAGATCAGCGCACATCAGGCGCTTACCTGAAGGAGTTCCGCTCCCAGGAAAGTGAAGATGTAAAACTGTCCTTCTACTACCGTGGTCAACGAATCCCTCGGGTGGCGGCGGAGGAGTTTCAGAATATCCTGGCGCACGATGCACATGAACTGACGACTGAAGAACTTGAACAGGTCGAAATCGTCATTCGCAATGCTTCTGATGAAGAATACTTTTCACTCAGTAGCAGTCACACTGAAGATATAAATGGGAAGCGCATTCTAATAGTTGAGGGGGTGTGGAAAACATCCGGACTAGCGGACTATGGACTTTTCATAGACAGTGACAACACCGGCTCTGCCGTGCAAGAAATTCATTTTCTCGCCCCCGAAAGGGACTATGTTAACTACATAGACCAGATAGAGCAAGTTCTTGCATCAATAGTCTGGAAATAGTATGGAACGGAAGACAAGGTCAGCAATTAGAGAGGAGGTGAGAGAAAGTGGTAGACAGATTGGAACCGGAAACAAAGAAGGCAAAGCTAGAATCCAACTTGACGGCAGATGGCGCCAGTGCCGGTGAACCATCTTCTCTTATGCAAGAATTCTGGCAATCTTTCAAATACTCAACGGTGCAACAGCCTTACAACGGTATATCACAGGCCGTTAACTACTTCGGCGGCAATATGCCTGAACGCAAGCTAGTGGAGGCACCACAGCCAAGAGACTTCGGCTCTAGCGAATGGATGGCACAGACGGCCGGAGGCGGAATTTCCAAATTAGCTGGCATAATGCTCCTGCATAAAGGAATAAGTTCCGTACCTGGTCTCGGAGCCGGTGCAAGAAGCCTGACCATGACCGAATCTACAGCCATGGGGAGGATGTCACTTGGCAGTCTGTCGGTGGCAGGAGGACTTTACGAAGGGCTTGTCACCACATCCGGTGACAACTTCTGGAGGGACCGTCTAACCAATGCGGGCATCGGCAGTTTAGCTATGTATACGATGGGACGAACACAAATGGGATTGCAGAATCTTACAGGTCTTGCCAAGTATGCCCCTGAAACCATGACCGGCATCCTTGGTCGACAACTCGGAAACAGCGCCACGGGCGTCCTGGCAGGCAGCGCCTCCGGATTCGTAACGGCAGAAGGAAGTTCCTTTTTGAAGACATCCAAACCGGCTTCTGGTCAGGCCCTTACAGAGACCATGCTAACCAACGCCGTCCTTGGCGGCGCCTTCGGGCTGACGACAAGACCAACACTGAAGCAAGGAGAACTATACACACGCAGAACTGGTGCTCTGGAAGCAGTGCCTGAGAACACACCGGTGGCGCGCTCTGTGCAACCTAATGCCGAGAGTGGTATGCCGCAATTCGCCAAGTTGGCAGGGGAAGGCACGGTGGTGCCTCAGAAACCGATGAAGCTCACGAGTGTAGGACTAGACGAGCTCCTAAAGCCACCAAGAATCGACAGCCGCATCAAGACCCCCCCCCTACCACCGGCAGAACCTCATGTTCAATCCACAAAGCTGAGTCCAGATTTACCGCCAGGAAACATCCCCGGTCGAGACAGCTAAAATTGAGCGCTAAGGGGTTAGAGAGAAACTTCAGATTTACTCTGCAGTTATCGTTAGAAATGCCAGCTGACTATGAAAGTCCTGCATGATACTTTTAACTGGCTCCCGAAACAAGCCGTCCATTGACAATCCACTAAATATGCTCGAATCAACCAACCAATTATCCAGCGTACAATTGCAAGAAGCCAGCGATGACTATTTGCGGCAGAGACGAAATGCGTTAGATTCACTGCTCTCCGGCTGCTCCCTGCACGGCATAGAGCCGCCGGCAGCCGATGTAGTTGAGCTTGAAGCCGTGGTGGAGGAACTCCGCCGCCGCAACATCTCCTACAATGAAAGCAAACCTAAAACATGGATGTCCTGGCTGGGAACCGAAATCGATGGTTGCATGTTGACAGGGCTTCTGGCAGAAGGAAGATTTTCCTTCCTCTTCAAAGCGGAGAGCAAAACTGGAGAACAATGCGTATTCAAAATCGCCAGAGCACCGGAAGACGTATTTCAGGATGAGCAATATTCCACCCAGGCCCTGAAAGTCATCCCGTTTCAGACCGGTCCGGTATCGCCAAAGCCCGATGAAATGGTTCGACTTCAAATCGAACGGCTACAGGAATTGAGCAGCCCACTGGTAATCCCTGTCATAACCAGCGGCACAATTGAAAACCGTTACTATTTTTCGATGCCTTTACTGTCGGGCAGCACCATGAGACAAAAACTCGCACAAGGTGGGCTGAGCATCGAAGAGGTACTGACGCTATTCCATGCACTGAGTTTCTACATGGAAACGGTCACTCTCAACTCGGAGTCCACAAACTTCACAGCAGCGGGAAAATACCACGGAGATATTACCCCCGACAATATCTATCTGGAATACCATCCGGAAGATGGTCACATGACCGGACTGACCCTGATAGACCCTGGTTACTTCGGACCTTTAGACTGCAAAGAAGGCTTCTTTGAGACTTGCATGATTTCAACGCCTTCTTACTCTCCCCTACTCGAGGCAGACGACCTGCTGGCGGTGGGAATTTGTCTATGGGAGGCCCTGACTGGAATTAATCCATTCATCCCAAGATCAGCGCCCGTCACAAGGCAAGTGCCTGAAAGCGAGGAAGTAATCACGCTCACCCCAATTGCTCTCGAACAAGATGTGCTCGATCTGATTAATTTCAAAGAGTCGCTGCTGCAACCATATTTAACACCACTCAAGAACCTTGTCAGGCCGTCTGAGCTACGCCCGGAACTGCCCCAGGACCTGGAAGCATTGCTAATTAAGGCTCTGCGCCTGAGGCTCACGAACACAGGTTCGCTGGCACTAGCAGAGGGTTTCACCAGTTTCACAGAGTTGCGAACCTGGCTGGAACAGGCAATTAGCCAATGCGGCAATTGACACTAATCCTGTCACTATCAAGATACAGGAAGGCAGCTGCGTCCTGAAAGAATGTTGGATAACCAGGCAGGGAGGAAGCGACTCAATCCTAGCAACGTTGCTCTTTCTTTTGATTCAAGAAGTGCCCCCAGCTGATCATCTTGACACTTGCCGCCTGCAATGCTGCGCCACACCTGCAAGGCGGCGAGTCCCACCTTATGTCTACAAAGCGCCAGTTTTCTTGGAGCAATCCGACACATTTCGATTCGCCCCTTTATGGACTGAAAGCTACTACTCGGGCCATCAGTGAAGTATAGACAATCGTCGGATTCTTGCTGTTTTTCAATAGTCCGACCGAATGCACGGGCTTTCGCGCGAGCGATTTGCTCGGCTGAAATCAAATCAAGATTGGACTCTATGAGAACATACAAACCCCGCGCAATTCGAGTCAGGAGCTTTTCTTTAAACAGCTGGTGAAGACAGGAATCTACCGCACGGCGACTGCCATAAGAGAGGAGATCGCGCGGCGACAATATCTGCTGCGGCAGAAGCGAGGCAACGTGTTCACGAATGAGTTCGCAGGTACTGCTCATGAGTGTATCCTCCTCTTTATATAGACGACTGAAGCGGGGAAAAAGTTCAAAGGCTCCTATGTGTCGCAGCCCGCATAAGTAGCGACGCTATAGAAGCCAGCGCCAGGGAGAGCGAGAGGATTTGAGAAAAACCAAACAAATTCCTGAACCGAATGGAATTAATTACGAAACGAGAAAAACATCAGAATTGCTCGAATGATCAACCAAGGAGATGTCCCTGTTGATGGACAATTAGAAATGATCACGTGGTCAACTAAAAGTGATCCTTTTTGGGGGAGTGTCCATTTGGAGTAAGCGAAGATATCCGTAAGGTGTTTCGCGCCACGCTTAAATGCATAGATTAGGCTGCTGGCATGGCCGTCTAATTCATATTCAGGCGCCATGCTGTCGGACTTTTGCATGGGGTCTGATTCCACGTGACACTGCGGGTGATGGTCAACCCGGAGTCAGCATGTCTTGCACAAAGGAACAGGTGAACCTCTTGTTTAAGTACTACAAACGTATTCCACTGCGACAGGCAGCCGCTAAGGCTGGTATGTCAATCAATACCGCTCGAAAGTATGTTCGTGGCGCCCCGCCAGGTGGACAGAGCACACCCAGAAACTACTTAACCCGCCCTGATCGCTTTGCTGGTCACTGGGAGGAGATTTGCGGTCTTCTCAAGAATGATGATGGACTCCAAGCAAAGACGATCCTGGAATACCTCATTGATAGGTATCCAGGCGTCTTCAATGAATCACATGGGCGAACACTGCGCCGTCGCATTGAGCGTTGGCGTGCCCAGCATGGCACCGGCAAGGAAGTATACTTCGAACAGTTCCTCTCTCCCGGCAAGCAGAGCCAGTCGGACTGGACCGATTGCAGAGAACTCGGAGTAACAATCGGCGGTGAGCCATTTCCACATCTTCTGTATCACTTCATCCTGCCGTACTCCGGTTGGCAATCAGTCAACATCGCCTTTTCTGAGACTTTCGAATCTCTCACCAGCGGCTACATGAAAGCCGTCAGTGAGCTGGGCGCTGTCGCCCCAGATCACAGGACTGATAATTTGACCGCCGCCGTCAAGGATAGCCGCGACCCGCAGGGATTTAACGAACGTTGGGTAGGTTTCCTCAGGCACTACAATGCCAGTCCTTCCAAGAACTCGCCCGGCAAGAGCAACGAAAACGGCAGCGTTGAAAGTCGGCATCATGGTCTCAAGACTGCACTTGACCAAACCCTCAGGCTCCGTGGCAGTCGCGCTTTCCGGGATATTGCCCATTACAGAACTTTTCTCGAAGGCCTTGTGCGTCGCCTGAACGACCGCCGAGAGTCATTGGTCCTGGAAGAGCTTCAAGTGCTCCAACCACTGCCGCCACGCCACTGGAATAACCCGGACGAGTGCACCGCCTCTGTAACACCCTTCAGCGTTGTAACCATCGATGGATCAATCTACTCGGTGCCAAGCCGACTCATCGGCAAGGTTCTGAAAGCCCTAGTCTACCCCGATACCATCAAGCTCTTCTTCGGTACCGTCCTCGTACAAGAAATGCCCCACCTGCGCAAAGGTGAGCGAAAGATAGACTACCGGCACGTCATTAGCTGGCTTGTTCGTAAGCCGGGCGCATTTGCCGCCTGGGTCTTTCGTGACGAATTCTTCCCATCTGTAGTCTTTAGACGCTGCTACGACCGTCTTCTTGAGCACCACAGCTCTCAACGCCAAGCCGACAAGGAATATCTCAACATCCTCAATAGAGCCGCTCTCGATGGTGAGATTAAGGTCGAGACTGCTCTCTGCCAAATCTTGCTGGCAGGTCTGATTCCCAACGAAGAACTCGTTAAAGAACGTGCCGCTACTAAACCCGCATCACCACCTGATATCACTGTTCTCGCCCCTGACCTCAGCATTTACAACGGTCTGATGCAGTCTCGCCGGCTCTAGGAGTTCTCCCATGAAACCACCAAAACAGACTCAAGAACTCGAGCACTTGCTCAGGCTCTTTCACCTTTCTTCATTCCGGGCTCACTACCTGGACTTCGCCCGCAAAGCCGAACGCGAGAAGCTTAACCATGTGGAGTATCTCCATCAGCTCGCCATCGCTGAAGAACAAGACCGCTCTAAGCGCAAGATAGCCAGACTGCTCAAGAACGCGAGACTCCCACACAGCAAGCTTCTTGCAGACTACCAATTCGAACGGCAGCCTTTGCTCTCCCGCACCCTCATCAACGAGTTGATTGCCGGCGACTGTCTCGATGCCTGCGAAAACTTAATCATCTTTGGTGAGCCCGGTACCGGCAAGTCTCACCTCTCTGTTGGACTCGGGAGAGAGTGGTGCCTGCAAGGACGCTCGGTCTTCTACACCTCGGCCGCTGCCCTGGTTCAAGAGCTGCTTCGTGCAAAAAGAGAACTCTCCCTCAACCAGTTCATAAAGACTCTCGACGGCTTTCAGGCTCTCATCATCGACGACCTGTCCTACATACCCCAGACTCGCGATGAGACGGATGTTCTCTTCGTTCTCCTTTCTGAACGCTACGAGAGGCGCAGTGTAGTTGTCACCAGCAATCTTGCCTTCTCTGACTGGCACCAGGTTTTCAAAGATCCCATGACGACCGCCGCCGCGATTGACAGACTTGTACATCATTCCGAAATCCTCGAACTGAAGGGTCCGAGCTTCCGCGCAGATGAGCCTCAAAAAGACTACCAAACGCACAAAACAAGCGCCGGAAACCGATGCCTCATCCAAGGAGTAAACTAAAATGTTCAAAATACTCATCAGTATTCAATGCGAAGAATGCGGTGATTGCCACTCTCTCAGTGTCTTGTCTAAGGAGATAGATCCGATCTCCTGGCGGACTGATGCAAGTACCCTGCAAGCTGATGCTGAAGGCATCGGTTGGGACTTCTTCCAGAAAGCCCGGTGCCCCCACTGTAGCGGTGCGTCCGGTGAGCTCTTCCGCGAGCATCCCGGAGACTACTACGGTGAACTTGTCTACAGTGCCACCGACACGCCCTTGAGCTAGCCGGGCTACCACTGGCAAAGGCTGAGGTTCCGCTGGGCTTGCACCGCCCAGCGGCTCACCACCCTTTCGTCCGCAGCATTCGCTGCTCTGTTCAAGGGCGGTCTCAACTCGCCCTTGAACAGAGCACCAGGGACCGGTGGACCCTACTGAAAGTCCGAGGCAGAATACCTGAGTTAATGATCAATTTTAATTGACCACGGGCACAAAAGTAGTTGACCGCAGACAGCCCCCTCCCCACCCGGCAAGCCTCTTGCCAAGCTGTTACTTACAAGCACCCTATGACAAGGTACAAGAAGGGCTTCTCCTGGTTCGATGAGTTCCAAGACTGAATCGGTCTGCACTAAAGAGAAAATCTGGAAAAAATCTCGAATCCAAGCTCAAGACCAATCCACCAAATACAAAATCTTCTTTAGTAGTACCCAACAGCCCTCATTCCGGCTGACATAATGAGGCTCTGAGGACTCGCCCAGGAAGGCTTGTCAGTCTTGCTTAAAGGAGACCGATACAACCATGGAGCACCAAAACACAGGTCAGTTCGTCAGCTTCACTCTGTACCGAGTGGCGCCTGAATGGCGTCAACTCCCAAAAGAAGTCAGGCAGGAAGACAAGGAACAACTGGAAAACATCATCAGACAATTTTCCATTCAGAACAAGAACCAGATTTTTGGTGCTACCACAATGGGAATGATGGCAGAAGCAGATTTCATGCTCTTTCTGATCTCAGACAATCTTGACGCAGTCCAGGGTCTGGCCACAGCTATTGCAAAATCGGAGATAGGCGGTTACTTGACTCGTAAGACCGACCTGGTTGGTCTAGAGAATCACAGAACCTACCAGGACGGCGCGGCAAGCGGACAGAGCGACACAGCAGAAGTTTCACAGTTGGGACTGCATCGCTACTTGTTCGTCTATCCAATCAAGAAGAAACATGAATGGTACCGCCTGCCCCTGCAGGAAAGACAGGAATTGCTGGATGAACAACTATTGATAGCAGCCAAGTATCCAACCTTAAAGCTAAACACAGCAAGTTCATTTGGTCTTAGCGAGCAAGACTTCATAGTTATCTGCCAGTGCGAGAATCCACAGAACTTCATGGAACTGATGCAGGAGTTGCGGGAAACAAAGGCAAATACTTACACCCAAAACGATGCACCGATTTTGCCCGGTATCCACATGGGACTACATGAAGTGCTGGACACACTGGGTTAGAGAGGTCGCCAGAATGCATTGCAAACAAGGAAAACAGCAGATACCGGAAACAGGTCTTAGCCTCACCTGCCGGGCCATCCTCAGTGACCTGGACGGCACACTGGTCGATTCTCAACTCTGTGTCGACTATTCCTGGCAAGTCTGGGCTGAAGACCGCGGACTGGATCTCGATGCAGTGATGCGTGTCTGCCACGGACGACGAACCATTGAAACAGTAAGGGATATCACCCCCCACCTGAATACGGAAGAAGAAGTGGCTTTTATCGAGGAGCTAGAAGCGACTTGCACACGGGGACTGGTGCCGGTGCTCGGTGCACACCAGGTAGTGGCAGCATTGGCAGCCCACCAATTCGCAGTAATAACTTCCGGCTCAAATAGGCTGGCCAGCCACCGCCTCACCCATGCGCAGCTCCCTATTCCGAGAGTTTTCATCACCGCCGATGATGTAATTAATGGCAAACCGCATCCTGAAGGCTATCTCAAGGCAGCAAAAGAACTTGGCATCAAGCCGGAAGACTGTATTGTTCTGGAAGATTCACCGGCAGGGATAAGAGCGGGTCAGGCAGCCGGCATGAGAACAATTGCCATCGCTGCACACTCCGGCAACCATGACATATCGCATAGCGACTTTGTAATTCAGGACCTGACATGGCTGAAAGTCGACAGTGATAAATCCAATGACGAAGAACTTACGATTTTCATAAAGCCGCTGCGCCAGAGTGGGACTTCCCAGTAATTTCGAAGTTTTTCTCGAACCCTAACGAATTACTGAAGTTTTTCTAGTTTAACACAGTCGATAAAATCAGATGATTTTCTCGAATTCCATATTAGTGCTTAGCGCAATTTCGAAGTTTTTCTCGAATAGCTCCAAACAAATACACAGAGCAAGAAAAGCCCAACCAGGCTCAAATACATGCCCTGGCTGACAGACTGGGATCTAAATTTCATTGATACCCGGTGCGCTCCAGAGGGCACGGCAATCGCCCGGAATGCGCAATTGGCCCGCTGAATCTCCACAGGAAGACCATCTATTGTTGCCTGCCAACCAGGGTAGTACTGATCCGCTATGACCAGGTAAGCAGGTCGAATTGCGTCCACTTGCAGATCAATACTGCTTTCCGACTCGAAAAGTAGTTGGACAGTTCCGGCAGCCGGTTTATATGGCGCGAGCAGTTCAGCAATTATAGAACGCCCGGTAATGCGCGTATTCTTCTCAAGCGGGAGCGAAGCTTCACCAGTGGTGATGATGACACTTCGCTCCGGGTGAAAAACCCTGCCGCCCGGCAAAAGCGATGTGCGGCATGAGCGCAAGGCATCTCTCATCTCCAGGCTGATAGCCTCGTCAACTAGCCGGAAGCGGGACATGACCCGACGATTCTCAAAGTAAATAACACCGGACTCTGACTTTTTCATGGTCCAGTTATCGCGATTCTCTGAGTCGACGAACTGGGGCGGGACCTCCACTTCAGGCGCCAGAACGTACTTCACCGAGGCAATGTCAAAAGCTCTATTTTCAGCACGCAAAACCCATGGCGGCTTCAGGAAGCCACCTTCGGCAATACCTATCAGCCGAGCATAAGGCCACGGTACCAGGGGAGAATAGCCGGAAGCATTGGCTATACCCCAGAGACGACAAATGTTTGCAGGGAGTTCATGGCTACCGCCTTCCAGCCCCTTTATGCTAAAAATTCGTACATGCTCCCGGGCCAGTTCATCGCGCAGACCGGCAACTTCCGGCGGCGCCTCGAATTCGGAAGCCTTGTGACAGTTGTTGTGCCAATCCGCATGAAGCCCGTACACAACAAGACAGATACAGATCGAGAAAAACAGCAAAATTTTCCGAAACCGCACAAGCGGAGCCTGCAGATACAAAAACAGAGGCATTGTCCCGAGGAAAAAGTTTAGACTCAACCCGGAAAGCGTAAGATAAGTCATCAAATAAAGATGCTTCCGTAGCCCTCGGCCACGCCAGAGTTGCTCAAACGATAAAGCCCGTCCGCCACTACCCGGCCGAGCCGCCAGAGATTCAATACGACTGATGGCAAAGCCGGTCAAAATAGCGACGCTCAAAACCGGCACCATCAGTAGGCGATATAGTCCGCGAAAGGACCCAAATACAGGCAGTTGATAAACCAGATAAGCCAGTGGAGTAGCTGAGCCCAGCACTAGAAGAAAGGCCAGGAAGCCGGCTATGGCAAAAAACCTTATCTGCGGCTCTCGAAAGCGCCGAATTAAAACGCCCAGGGCCAGCAGCAAGGGCGCAAAGCCAAAGAAAAAATAGCCCAGGGGCGGTCCCTGATTGATTGGAGCCAGCCCTTGAATCGTTCCGTACTGCCCTCCCAGGATATAGGGAAAGACAAAACCCAGCAAATCGGACCAACCCAACTGCCCAACCAGGAAATCGCTGTAATTGAAAAACGGGCGAGCACTGAATTTAGCCAGTTCATATGAAGGTAAAATTTGCACCGACGCCACAAGCACTCCCAGAGCCAAACATAGAAGTAAGGGCAGGTTCACGGAAAGAAACTTGACTCTATTAATCAGCCCATTGTCTACGAATATGTAGGCTAAAGAAAGTAAGAGCCCATAGAAAGCCGTCTGCGGATGTCCGGCAAATATAACCAGAGAAACAAGCAAGGCAAGCGCCAAAAACTCCAGAAAGAGAGCAACTGGTTTCCCCGGTTTCTCTGCAGCGGTGCAGAGTAACAGAGGGCGGGCCGGTCTCAGATGCTGTTTAAGTCTGTCAATCATCAAAAGCAAATACGGCAACCAGGCGGCTGTATGCAAAATCTGCACATGATTCAGCTCTGAGAGAAAGAAGCCGCTACCACCATAGACGACACCAGCGACAAGAGCGCCGAACTTAGAGCGACAGAGTCGGTAGGAGAGCAAGGCGGCACCGGTCATGGCCAGTAGATAGGCACCGAGGACATAGATATTGAAACCACCGGGAAGCAGGCGACTTATTTGCATAAGCGGATAAAACGTCGCGACCTGAGGATCGGCCAGGACCGGAAAACCACAAAACAAATATGGAGTCCAGAAGCGACCGGCCGCAGCGAAAGCCGGATAGTTTTGCACCTTACCGTCTTCGAAGGCCAGAACGACGCCTTCCATTAGTTTGGGGGCAAATATTACAGCCAGGTATAGAGTGTATATAAAAATCGCAGTAAGGAAGAAGAAGCGCACGGTGCGAGGCTTGCCGCTGCGACATGGCTCATGAAACGAGGAACTTTTCAACACCTTATTCCTTTTCTGTCTCCGGCAGATCTACCGTCTTCCACTTGCGGCTCACCTAAGTCTACTCCGGTCTTTTGAGGATGACAGCACCGTCCTTACAAAAAACTTCTTGCCATCCAAGTTCTCTAAGCAGCCTGACAATCCTGTACTGCTCGAAGAAGAAAACCCAGTCGATTTTGTACTTTTTCAAAAGCTCTTGCCAGTTATCCTGCCCATTAGCCATTTTGTCATAGTCAAGCACCAACTGGTCGCCATAGACATCAAACCTGGTATCAATGAAAACCTGCGCCCTCGGTCCGAGACGCTCAATCATCACATCCCCGTATTGAGCGTCATTGAGCAAACGCCCAGCCGGTCTCTGCGCTGCAATAAACTCAATCGCGGCAAAGGGTGGAAAGAAGCCAACTGTCTGCGCCGGCAGAGAAATTGCAAAGGTACGAGCCGAGAGAGAAGCACCGCCCACCATGGCCAGCAAGGGCAGGGCAAGAAAGCAGATAGCCGCTTTGTGCCAGCGAAAGGGTAGTCGAGCCTCAGTATTCTCACGGTCCTTAAGAACAAGCAACAGCAAATAATAAACAAGAATCAAGCCGGCAAAGACCACCAGGCGCCGATGCCTGAGCCCGGCGCCCACAAGGGTAATGCTGAGGACATTAGCGGTATAGAAAGCAGGACAGCCGAGAAGTTGCTTTCTCATCCTGGCTCGAAGCAAATACCAGATAGTAACTCCCAGAGCAATCAAGGAAAGTGAGGTAAATGGCAGATAGTCGGAAGTAAATAATTCAGGCAGCCTGAGCGGCGTCAACTCCACAACTCGGGCATTTACATGCGAGAAAAACAAATGGGGCAAATAGGCAAAGAGTTTGATGCCATAAGGGGTCAGACAGCAACCTATTAGAGCACCCACCAAAGATAGGAAGGGTAGAAGAGGTTGCCGACTGCTTGTGCCGTCGGTGCGCCTGACCTTTACCAGGCAATGGGCAAGGAGATTGAGAACGAGAAGGAACAGCCCAAGCACGAAACCAGTGTGCAGGTTAGCCCAAAGTGAAAAGAAAAGCATGGCGCCGAAAAACATCACCACTCTCATCCGGCCGCTTGCCGAACCGCCATCTCTAGCCGGAGGTCTTATCTCCTGGGCCGCGGAGAGAGAAAACGCAGCAAGCAAAATCGACAGCAGCAGAAAGGAAAAGAGTTCGGGGCGCAGATAGAGGTGAAACACTGCTGCATTGAAGGCCGCAACGGCAGCCAATGTAATACCAAGGAAGGCTCGAGTCCGCCCGCATAGTAAAACTACCAACTGTGGGAGAAAGACAAAGGACAGAAGGGCAAGACAACTTCCAAAGATAATTAATCCACTTGAACCGGAAAGCGCCATTGTCTGAGCGAATATGACGGAAGCCAGCCATTGATAAAGTACGAAGTCACCGCCTGGATACTGGGCTAATGTCCAGGAAAAGCAGTCGCCACCAAGGGCGGTGATACCCCGCTCCAGGATAAGGCGACCGGAACCAACCAGGAAGCAACTATCCGGGTCGGACAAAATCCAGAGTGCTAAGAGCCAACCCCAGTAGAGCACCTGCAGAAGATAAAGGGGCGAAAGCCAATAACAAGACAGGGGCAGGGTCAAAACACCGGCTGTAGCAGTTCCGGCATCGATCAGTTGGGGAGAGTATGTATCCCTCGAAGCAGAAGAGACCGGCACATCGGCAGAGTCTGTCGAGTCCGAAGCCTGCGGAGCATCAGAAAGATCAGAAGAATCCGAAGCCTGCGGAGCATCAGAAAGATCAGAAGAGTCCGAAGCCTGCGGAGCATCAGAAGAGTCTGAAGATTCCAACGAATCCGAAGAATCTAGAGGACCTGCCCCCGCCATAAATTCCGCCTGAAACTGAGGCTAGCGACTACTGATACTTGATCGAACAACCATAAGCATCGGTTGTAGCGACATCAGGCATTTTACCCTTGAGTAATTGATCGAGCGCAATTTTCACATAGTTCTTGGAAGTCTTCACATCTTCCGAGTCGGTGCTGCGCTTATCATCGATGGCTCCGGCATAGACCAGTTTTCCGCTCTTATCGATGACATACATGTGCGGAGTGGTCTTGGCACCATAGAGATGACCGACCTTACCGTCGGCATCAATAAGGATATGGGAAGGGTTGGCTTTTTTATCAGCCATAGCCTTCAAGTGCTCTTCACCGGTGGCGAAACCTTGCTTGCCGGCAGCGGAAGAACAAATGGATAGCCAGACCACACCTTTGCCGGTGTAAGTCTTCTGCAGGGACTGCATATTACCGCCGTCATAGTGCTTCTTTACGAAGGGGCAGCCATGATTGAACCATTCCAAAACTACGATCTTGCCTTTCAGCTTGGCAAGAGAAACCGGCTTACCCAGCGCATCCACCAGACTGAAATCTGGCGCGGGCTGGCCAACCTGAGCCGACATCTTGACAGCATTTTCACCCTGGGACGTCTTAGCGGCACTTGCACCGGACTGAGCGCGAACGAAGCCGCCATCAGCAAACTCGTTGGAAAGTGTGACCGCCATGGTCAAGATAAACAAGGCAGCTAGTTTCTGTGTAATCTTGGAAGACACGTTCATGAAAGACACCTGTCAATAAATTAGAGGTTCTTATACTACTGCCAGCCCTCAGCCCGGTCAAATTTCCTTATCATTTGGCTCCCCTTTTAGCTTGACAAGCCAGTCGAAACAGCCCCAGGCAAAGAATTCCCGATCGGAAGGAATCCTGACCGAAAGCCCCCCCATCCAAGAGAAACTATGACCTAAAGAAATCCCAACCGAAATAAACACCTCGCGGGAGGACTTATAAACTCTCTCGGGCGCGGAGGTTCTAAGCCGGGATTTATGAGAATTTGAGAATTTGTAGAGCCTAGTCTGCCCTAAGAGTGGGTGGTCTGGAATAAGATATATGCATCCTGAGGGGATATAGCTCAGTTGGTAGAGCGCACGGATCGCACCCGTGAGGCCAGGGGTTCGAATCCCCTTATCTCCATTTTTTTAATGAAGAGTCTCTCATCAGTGACGTATACAACCTAGGACCGGGCTAAACCGCTAGCTTTTCACCCTGCTCCTAGTTCAGGTAAGATGAGCTATCATTGCGCTCCTTCCAGGGGCGATAAACATAACCGCTGTTTATACTCTTGAGAGCGGCCTCGTCTGCTTTTGTCCAGCCGCCGACAATCAGTCTCAGGCTCTTCAGGTTGGTTCCCTGCAAAGCCTTCAAAGTCTGAGCGGCAGGCATTTTTCGCTGGTCAATATCAAGATATTTCAGACCTGGTAATTTCAAAATCTCTTTCAGATCGCTTTCAGAAAGTTGACAGCCGACAATATGCAGACGCTCGATGGTCCTGCTCTTACGCAGGGACGGCAGCAGAGGTTGCACCGATTGCAATTGTGACAACTCCAATACATTCAAACGACCAAGCAAGCTCGATTTAGCCAGAGCAGCTACATCCACATCGCCCTTCCGACGTTCAAGATTTTCCAGACTGAAGCCCTCTAAACGTGTCATAGTGGAGAGCGCATCGACATCCGCAGCGGTTAATCCGGCGGTGCGGATTCGCAAATAAGTAAGCTCCTTCCAGGGTCTGATGATCTCCACCAAACGCGCCACATCTACATCTGAAACCGTCAGCCCGTGAATGGGACTACCGGTATAGCAGCGGGCATCCTCCAGGCCATCTTCACCACCATTACTCAGCCATACAAGCAGTGAGCCTTCAGCAGGCAGTTTCACCTCACCGATTGGAAATTTAGCAGCCCCGCCGCCAAATACGGCCAACTTGCCGACATAAGCGTCATTATCGGGAAAGAGAAAATGGTAATACTTTCGCCCGCCCTCGGAGACTATCCCCTTATAGTATCTCCCCTTTCTGGAGGGTATGGCAGGTTGGTGCGAGTTCTCCGACTGTTTCAAATTCTCCGATTGGTTCAAGTTCTCCGACTGTTTTAAGTTCAATGGATTAGTCAAATTGGTTTCTGCTCTGATAGGCTCACCTGTTTTGGATGCTGAAGAAATCAAGTTTGCAATCAAACCCAGAGCCGTAACCAGAACAACAGCCAGCGTTATCAGTCTAACTCTCATTCCGTGCACATCACCACTGCCGGTGACAAAAAAAGACAAGGACTTGTCGAAAGAACCAAGAATAGAGGGCGAAACACTCTTGCCGTCCTTGATTCGCAACAAATCATGGGCAAACTGCTCGGCTGACTGATATCGCCGCTGCGGCTCCTTGGCCAATAGGCGCTGCATGCAAATATCCAGCTCATCGGTCAGATCACTGACAAGACCGGCACTGCCCAGGGAGGGAAGCTGACCTCTTTGATGAAGGTCAATGGTCTCCAGAATACTGCCGCCGTGAAATGGTGGACGGCCTGTGAGGGTTTCAAAAAAGGCGCAGCCCAAAGAATAAAGATCGCTGCGACTTACTACAGACTCGCCGCGCCCCTGTTCCGGACTCATATAGAGCGGTGTGCCAAAGACTACGCCGGCAGCGGTTTGCTCCTGCGCTCTGCGATCATCTACCAACCTGGCAATACCAAAATCCAGAAGCTTCACCGCAAAACCAGCCTGCCGTGCTCCTTCACCCTTACCTTTCTCAAGCAGCATTATATTGCCAGGCTTAATATCTCGATGCACGATACCTAGCTTATGAGCTTGCCGGAGCGCGTCTGTCAGTTGCAAGAACACTTCGATAGCAGCCTCAGGAGCAAGCTTTCCGTGCTGCTGCAAATAATCACTGAGGCTGACACCATCCACCAGCTCCATGGAAAAGTACGGGTAGCGATTGCTATCGAAACCCATATTGAATACCTTGACGATGCTGGCATGATCCAGCTTGGCCAGAGCCCGCGCTTCCTGTTCGAAGCGCCTCCAGTTCTCGGCAGTATGCGCTGCCGGCAAGAGCACTTTGAGCGCGTGTTGCTGGTTGAGCATAATATGCTCGGCTCTATATACGATGCCGGCTCCACCACTGCCTATGACATCAATTATCTGATAGATACCGTCCACCACATACCCTGACTCAAAGTATCCGAGTCCGTCAAGTTCCCGCATGTGCAGCCCCGGCACCTGCTTTGTAGTCTCAGAATCGTTGCTGTTGTCCATTCTCTAAAGCACTCACAAATTCAGTCAAGAACAAATCACGAGTTCAGTTGGGTTCATCTAGCATGGCGTCATCCCGGCTACGGTCTATCAGTCAGATCAATCTTGTCGTAAGCTGTTTCGTTAAAGAAATTGAGCGGCTCGGACATCTCAAACTCAAGCTGTCTCTTGAATTGCCGCGAAGCACCAGGTAACCATTCTTTAGACTCGACAGATACATTCGGATGAAGGCGACGCAACCACTCAGCTTGAGCGGCAGAGAAGCTGGGGCGGGTAATGGTCAAACCCTTCAACTTCGAGCCGGCTAGAGCCTCAGCCACTTCCTGGGAAGAGTAAAAGTTATCGCGCAAATAAAGCCTCTTCAACCCTTCCATATGACAGAAGCGCTTGAAGTCCTTCGCTGAAACAAGAGTTCTCTCCAGATCCAGGGTCTCCAGTTGCTTGAGCGCACAAATGCTATCCGCATCCAGATACTCGGCTCGCAATTGTACTAGCGCCAAAGTCTTGAGACCCGGACAGGTCCGCAATGAGCGCAAGAGGGCCTTAACCGAACCGGCACCAGGTCCGGTCTTTGCAGCATCCTCCACCTTCTCAACCGAGAATGTCTCAACGGTCCTCAAATAATCAAGGTCGTCAAACCGGCTTCGCCTGAGCACACAACTGCAAAACCGCAAGTAATCGGCAGGGGGCAAACCGTCTATGGCCGACAATCCATCGGTCAATTCCAGGTTAGAAAGCTTGAGAGTGCTAAGCCTTTTCCACCCCCTGAGCGCAGCCGCACATTCCTTAAGTTCAGACTCAATCTGAATGGTAAGTTCCAGATTCACGGAATCGGGGCGCAGTTTCTTGAGCAACAAGGGCGACCGAAATCCATTGAAGAAAAAGAAGGGTTTAGAACTCTCCGGTCCCTGCAAGACCCCGCGAGCTCTCTGCCTTGCACCATCGGCGAAACGAATATCTCCAATACTAATATCCGGGAAATGAAAACGCACCAGGCCGTCGCGGTAGGGCAGGTTAAAGGAAGAGAAGTGACTGAGAACCTTGCTGTCTTCTTCCTGCCTGAATCGCTTAAGCGCTCCGCTCACCCTATCGCCCGGCCAGGAACTGGAACTAATGTCCTCCAGAAGGTCCACCATTTGCTTCGGCGTCTCCGGGCTGATAACACTGTCAAGATCAAGATTGCCCAAAACTCTTTCTTCCGGCTTTACGGAACTAACAGTGCTTTTATCCGTGGGCTTCGACGTAGAAGTTGGGGCGGTCTTTAGCAGAGGTTCTTTGGAAACAGGAGTGGGGCCCAGTTTTGGTATCAAGATAAGGCTGCCGACAATTACCTGTATCAATATAGCCGCCAGCGCAGCCCCAAGAACCAGAACAAAGCGAGACGTTGCCTGCCGGCCGGTGTTGGCAGCGCCGACTGGGGAAGCACTATTGCCCACCGGCTCCGAACGGCTCACCCCCTCATTATCGAGAGCTTCCTCTGGCACGGTAGCTGCGGCTTGAGCACCAAAACCGCTAGACTTGATACCACCGGCGTACACAGGCAAGCCCTGCAAGCAACGCTCAAGATCTCGTGCTACCTGTGCCATAGAGCTGTAGCGATTGGCCGGTAACTTCTGCAAGAGCCTGACAAGAATCTGCTCCAGCGAAAGCGGAAAATCCAGACCGCCGGAGGCTTCCTTCAGACTGGGAGCATTTGCCCCCATATGCAAACCGATGGTCTCGAAAGCTGAATTGCCTTGAAACGGAGGACGCCCGGTCAACACAGCAAAGAGAGAGCAACCGAGGCTGTAGATATCACTGGCGGTTCCGGCCGGCTCGCCTCTGGCCTGCTCGGGGCTGAGAAAATACGGCGTACCAAAAACCTGACCGGCTGTCGTCAGTTCCTGCGCGTCCTTAGAAACAGTGGAAGTATCCAAAACACGAGCAATACCAAAATCGAGAACCTTTACCAGCGGACTTTCAACAGACGAACCTTCCAGGAGCACGATATTGGAGGGCTTCAAATCACGGTGCACCACGCCGTTTTTGTGAGCAAACTCTAGAGCCTCAGCCACCTTAATAAAGACCGGCAGGGCCTCTTTCATTGAAAGTCGCCGCCCTCCTTCGGTCAATTCGGATAGTGTCTTCCCCCGCAATAACTCCATTACATAGAAGGGACAACCACGGCTATCGACGGCCATGTTGTACACCTTGACTATATTGGCGTGCTCCAGGCGGCTCAAGACGCGCACCTCCCTCCCGAAACGCTGCCAGTTCTCTTCTGTCAAAAGGTGCGGGTAGAGAATCTTGAGAGCGTACTTGGGACCGCCCATGAGCCGATGCTCCGCCTCATACACAGCGCCCATGCCGCCCTTGCCGATCAAAACTCCAAGCAGGTAGTCTCCACCGACCAGGTCGCCGGGCTCATACCAATTTGCATATGCGCCCTCTGAGGACTCATTCACTTCGGCGGCAACCTCATCATGCTTCCAGAATTCACCATCTGCCTGCTCTATCTGCAATATTCCCGCCCTTAGCGCGCTCTTGAATAATTCTTCTATGGACGCTCCCTTCAAAAGCTCTAAACCCCACTACTGACCGACATAGACAGAACATTGAGAAAATCGAGGAAGCTCAACTGGGCAATACATATATGTAGAGTCAGAAGCACCAGGCAAATTACCTCCTCCTCATAAAAGAGCCTGCAGTGCCTGATAATTGCCCCCTGCAACGATTTGGTAAAGAGCAACTGTCACGGTAGAACGGGCATTCTAGCCATTTTTGTGAAGAAGCTTAAAACAAGTAGGCGAGCACGGATACATCGGAAGCCCGCGGTGGTAAATTAAATCAGCTGCGGGCTATTAGCTCAGGTGGCTAGAGCGCACCCCTGATAAGGGTGAGGTCCCTGGTTCGAGTCCAGGATGGCCCAGTAAGTAAAGCTTTCTGCAACAAAGCAAACACTTCAAATCAAAACTTGATAGTATGATTGAAGTGAGCGCGGCAGAGAGATGCCCGCGAAGTTCAGCCGAACTTCTGAGTTCCTCAACTAACCTTGAGTGACTCGACGAAGTAACGCCGAACGGAAAGCCCGGGGGCTTGGCTCAGTTGGTAGAGCGTCTCGTTTGCACCGAGAAGGTCAGCGGTTCGAATCCGCTAGCCTCCAAAATCTAAACGAGGGTCTGCTAAACCTTCTTCTCAATAGAGATATTGAGCCGAAAGCAACCCGAGCAGATATAAAAGAAGAGTGAATTACAAATAAGAAATTCCCCCTTCAAATATCGGAGACATGTGATACATTAGATGACTCCGAAAGCAAGACAAACGAAAGTGAGTGCTTGCCAAAAGACTTGGGCTTACGCCCACGAGCCAGCCGAGAGGCTCTAAAAACCGGTTCAGTACCCTGAAATCTGCATATTGAGGTCCGTATTCCACCAAGTAGTTGTGGATGTCGAAAGACATTTACAGCACAGTTTAGAAGACGCACGCCAAAAACAATGAGATATCAGCCGATATCACAAAGATCTTCTAAACGTTGGTTAAGCTACTAAGAGCGCACGGTGGATACCTTGGCGTCAGCAGCCGAAGAAGGACGCAATAAACTGCGAAATGCTACGGGGAGCCGTTATGGGCTACGATCCGTAGGTCTCCGAATGGGGCAACCCCGCTGAGTGAAGCTCAGCGACGCATATCTGAATACATAGGGTATAGCGAGGTAAGTCCGGGAACTGAAACATCTTAGTACCGGGAAGAAAATAAAACAAAACAGTGATTCCCTCAGTAGCGGCGAGTGAACGGGGAGGAGCCTAAACCGTTACGACGCAAGTCGTAGCGGGGTCGCGGGACTCCATAAGGGATGGGATGAGATTAGCCGAAGAGCTCTGGAAAGAGCCACCATAGACGGTGACAGTCCGGTAAGCGAAAGTCTCTGAACCCCGGGAGTATCCCAAGTAGTACGGGGCACGAGAAACCTTGTACGAATCTGCCAGGACCATCTGGTAAGGCTAAATACTGACTGACGACCGATAGTGAACAAGTACCGCGAGGGAAAGGTGAAAAGAACCCGAGAGAGGGAGTGAAATAGAACATGAAACCGTGTGCTTACAAGCAATTGGAGCACTATTTATAGTGTGACAGTGTGCCTGTTGAAGAATGAGCCGGCGAGTTACCGTACGTAGTTGGTTAAGCAGTTAATATGCGAAGCCATAGGGAAACCGAGTCTGATAAGGGCGTTGATAATTACGTGTGGTAGACCCGAACCCTGATGATCTAGGCATGGCCAGGATGAAGCGCGTGTAACAATGCGTAGAGGTCCGAACCAACCGATGTTGAAAAATCGGTGGATGAGCTGTGTTTAGGGGTGAAATGCCAATCGAATCAGGAGCTAGCTGGTTCTCCCCGAAAGGCGTTGAGGCACCGCGTCAGATTTATCCTACAGGGGGTAGAGCACTAGTTCGGTGCGGGCGGAGAAAATCCGTACCAAATCGAGTTAAACTCCGAATACCTGTAGCGTCATTATCTGGCAGTGAGAGTGCGAGAGATAAGTTCCGTACTCAAGAGGGAAACAGCCCAGACTACCGACTAAGGTCCCAAAATTCATGCTAAGTGATTAAGGAGGTGGAGTTGCATAGACAACTAGGATGTTGGCTTAGAAGCAGCCACCATTCAAAGAAAGCGTAATAGCTCACTAGTCAAGCGACTCTGCGCCGAAAACGTATGGGGCTAAGCATGATACCGAAATCGTAGGATCGGAGTAATCCGATCGGTAGGGGAGCGTTCTGTTGTAGGACGAAGTGCGACCGGAAGGACGCATGGACGAAGCAGAAGTGAGACTGTCGGCTTAAGTAGCGAAAACATTGGTGAGAATCCAATGCACCGAAAGACTAAGGGTTCCCACGCAAGGTTCGTCCACGTGGGGTTAGCCGGGAGCTAAGATGAGGCCGAGAGGCGTAATCGATGCACAACGGGTTAATATTCCCGTGCTACCTTGTAACCGCTAGGAGCTAAGTCGGGACGCAGGAGGCTATACACAGGGGACTGATTGGTTGTCCCTCCAAAGGCGTAGCTAGTCTGGGTAGGCAAATCCGCCCGGGCGTTTTAACGTAAGGCCGAGTAGGGAATGCTCTACGGAGCAAATTGTGTAGATGCCACGCTGCCGAGAAAAGCGGCGAAAGCCAGGTTACATGGTACTCGTACCCGAAACCGACACAGGTAGTCAGGTAGAGAATACTAAGGTGCGCGAGATAACTCTCTCTAAGGAACTCGGCAAAATAACCTCGTAACTTCGGAAGAAGAGGTGCCATATTAGGGTGTAAGACTTCGCGTCTGAAGCCTGAGATGGTCGCAGCGACGAGGCTCAAGCGACTGTTTATCAAAAACACAGGTCTCTGCTAAACCGTAAGGTGATGTATAGGGGCTGACTCCTGCCCAGTGCCGGAAGGTTAAGTGGATCGGTTAGCGCAAGCGAAGCTGAGAAACAAAGCCCCGGTGAACGGCGGCCGTAACTATAACGGTCCTAAGGTAGCGAAATTCCTTGTCGGGTAAGTTCCGACCCGCACGAATGGAGTAACGATTTGAGCGCTGTCTCGGAGAGAGACTCGGCGAAATAGGATTGTCTGTGAAGATACGGACTAGGCGTGCCAGGACAGAAAGACCCTATTGAGCTTTACTGTAGGCTGAAATTGTCTGCGGGCTATATCTGCGCAGGATAGGTGGGAGACTTTGAAGTCAGGATTTTGGTTCTGATGGAGTCAACGTTGAGATACCACTCTGATGTAGCTAGCATACTAACCTGATTCCGTTATCCGGGTCGGGGACAGTTTCAGTTGGGCAGTTTGACTGGGGCGGTCGCCTCCTAAACAGTAACGGAGGCGCCCAATGGTTCCCTCAGGCTGGTCGGAAATCAGCCATCGAGCGTAAAGGTAGAAGGGAGCTTGACTGAGAGAGAGACATCTCGATCAGGGACGAAAGTCGGGCTTAGTGATCCCACGACTCCGCATGGAAGGGTCGTTGCTCATCGGACAAAAGTTACCATAGGGATAACAGGCTGATCTCGCCCAAGAGTCCACATCGACGGCGAGGTTTGGCACCTCGATGTCGGCTCATCGCATCCTGGAGCGGTAGTACGTTCCAAGGGTTGGGCTGTTCGCCCATTAAAGCGGTACGTGAGCTGGGTTCAGAACGTCGTGAGACAGTTCGGTCCATATCCGGCATGCCCGTAGGATTTTTGAGAGGAGTCGTCCCTAGTACGAGAGGACCAGGACGAACGAGCCGCCAGTATGGCTGTTATCGCGCCAGCGGTAAACGCAGCGTAGCTGTGCTCGGAGCGGATAAGTGCTGAAAGCATATAAGTACGAAGCCCACCTCAAGATGAGAAATCCCATGGAGTTAATCCAGTAAGACCCCCGGAAGACCACCGGGTTGATAGGACGCAGGTAGAAGTGCCCCGCAAGGCAAGCACGTAGCTGAGCGTTACTAATCGGTCGAGGGCTTAACCAACTAATAAAGTGAAATACAAAACCTCAATATGCAGACTTCAGGGTATTGGTGATACATCACCAATATGCCCTAAAAGCTTCTTGGTGCCCGTGCGACCGGAACACACCCGTTCCCATCCCGAACACGAAGGTAAAGACGGTCAGCAGCGACAATACTTGGCGGGAGACTGCCTGGGAAGATAGCCCGGTGCCAGGAGTTATAAAAAGCCCATGCGAATAGCGTGGGCTTTTTATCATAGCTTTACCGGTTGCTCCGCTGGCAATACCTTAATTACAATATGCAGAAATACTATGAGACAAACAAGAACGTGAAAATATCCCAACTCACAGGTCTTTGCCTTCTCGCGCTTTTGAGCCAGCAACCATCCATGGTGCGGGCCCAGGAGCAAGGGCAGACAGTTAGTGAGTGCGCCGGCCAGGCGCAAGCAGACTCAAGTATTGAAAAAGAATTGAAAGAGGCCGGGGCCTTTCTCTGTGAAAAAAAATATGCAGAAGCCGCCAAACTTTTAAAAGATTGCCTAGAGCGTGACAAGAAGCAAAGCGGAGAAAGCCGCTCGGACTTGCTTCATTACTGGCTGGCTGACAGTCTTTATTTACTCAGCCGCTATGATGAAGCTGGGCTGGAATACGAAAAAGCGCTTGTCATTTTGAACGCGAAGAAAGCGAAGGCCGGACAACTTACCGACAAAGAGCGGGCGCTCAACCTGGCCTGCCTGCGTGGTAAGGCCGCCTGCCTCAGTAGTGTTAAGAACTATGCTGCAGCTGAGCCATATTTGCACGATCTATCGACGCTAACTAAAGAAATTTTTGGCGGCGGCAATATCAATTACGGCTGGAGTCTTCTAAACGAATCGGAAAATCTGGCGAAGTTAGGTAAGGTAAAAGATAGTCAGGAGCATTTTCGCCACGCCATCTACCTTTTCAGAAAGTGCAATATGGACCGCATTATGTCTGAATACGGCATAAAGAGCGCCATCGCCAAAGAATCTGAAACAGGTAAAGAAGTCATACGCAAGCGAATCTGGCGCCTGGTCTTCGGCACCACCAATAAAAAAGAAATGCCCACCGACTTGATGGAAGACAAGAAAAACGCCCAGGTGAACTTTTGCGACGGTGATCTTGGTTTGCCAAACAGTCTCACGGTGCAAACTGAAGCACCGGGCTGGGTCTGGATCAACCCCCACAGGGAGCCGGCCGGCATAATAATTTGCGTCCACGGGTTGGGTTTGCACCATAGATCTTTTGATTCCTTTGCCAAACAAATGATTAAGGAAGGCTTCATCGTCATCGCTTTCGACGTGAGAGGTTTCGGCAGCTACCTCAGTAGTCAGGGGCAGGAGAAACTAGATCTCGATGCCTGCGTAAATGACTTGAAGGATGTGGTGAGTGAAATTAAAGGCGACTACAAGGACCAACCACTTTTTATGTTGGGAGAATCCATGGGCGGCGCCATCGCTCTGCGTTTTGCGGCCAAGTTTCCGGAGCTTACCGACGGAGTGGTCTGCGCCGTGCCCGCTTCCAAGCGCTACAAAGCCGGCACCACGGCTCTTACCGTCGCCCTGCACTATGTCAGCGATCCCAACCGCCCCTTCGCCATCGGCAAAAAAGTTGTAGAGCAATCTACCAGCAGATCGAGCGAACGTCAAAAATGGAAACAAGACCCATCTTCAAGGCTGGAGCTGACTCCCAAGGAATTACTGGCCTTCCAGAAATTCATGAACGAAAATACATTCTACGCAAAGAAAATAACCCACACCCCGGTCATCGTGTTTCAGGGCGATGAAGACAGACTGGTGAAAAAGAGCAGCACCTATGCATTATTTGACGCCCTGGCCACCAAGCAAAAAACCCTGGTTGTAATCGGCGGTGCCGAGCATCTTATCTTCGAGGCACCCAGGTTCAAAGAAGACATCACCTCCGGTATAGTCGGATGGTTGCAAGCCCACGGAGCCAGGTGCGAATATCTGCCGCCGGAATTTTCGCCCAAACGAAAGACACCCAAACATCAATAAGGGCGACGATTTACCAGATCGGACATCTGCATGATGCTATTGAGCCGACGCCTACCCCGGGGACCAAGAGCAGCATTTTCTTTTTGCAAGCGAGGCTTGCCTGGCATGAGATCAGCACGTACTTCGTCCATGAAGGCCAGATCATTAGCCGCCGAGTCAGTGGCATGCAACCAGCCAATGGCGCGGGGGAAGGAGGCCGGCTTGAAGAAGGACAAACCACCTTCCTTCAAAGTATAGATAGACGCAGGTCTGTCTTGAGCGAGATGCGCAGGCGCGAATTGTCCGGCATTTGAAGTCTCGAAGTTGGCGACATTGATACCGCCGGCAGTGACGAAGGACGGCGAAGTGAAGAGAATGTCAGTGAGCGAATTTCCCTGCGATCCGCCGAAATGGAAGGCAATGAAATGCAGGCGGTCACCGGTCCAATAAGATATAACCGAGCCTTTGGCATCAGTGGGGCGACCCAGCAGCAGCACCACTTGCTCCCGGCTCATACCCAGGTTGACCTTGGCCAGCGAATGTCCTGGCCGAAGTAGATTGGGATTATCCGTACTGGCGGAACCAGGGCTCGACTTCTTCACCGTATCCGATACCGCAGCGGCGGTAGCCGACAGGCTGCGAGTATTCAAATCAGCCAACCACCGCTGCGGGTCGGTGGGCGGTCCCTGGTGCACTATGGCAAACTGAGCGGGCGCACCTTCCTTGCCGATAAAAGAAAGACCGCCGCCTTTGCCGACCTTGATTTGATAGGGTCCGGAACGCCCTGACTCAACCAGATCCTCCGGACGATGCTTAATGCTTTCCAGGCTGAGCCCGGAAGCAGTAGAGAAGGCAGGAGAAGAAAAGGCGATTTCGGACACCTTATCACCACTGAAACGCAGGGACAGGAAGTAGCGCCGGTCTGATGTCCGGTAGGTAAACATATCCACGTTTTCTTGCCCGGGTCTGCCAAGCAGTGCTTCCACTTCCTGTTTACTCATACCGATTTTGGTACGACCGACTGAAACTCCAGGCACAATCAAAATGCCGGGCTTAATGGCAGCAGTCGGCGTAACGATTGTAGCCGCCACCGGCGCGACGGGCGCTGCCGCCGCTGCCGGTACTGTTACCGGTGCAGATACCGGTACCGTGGACGGCTCCATACTGGTTTTGAGCACCGGTGGCTCAAGGGTGAGACCGGGTCGGCGAGAAACAGGAGCAGCGGCGATACACAGATCATTTCCCTGCCACTTACTTTCCATCACAGGGGTCTGCAGACGGCCCCTCTCCCGCAAGACCTGATCCTGCACCTTGTCTTTCAAGTCTTTGAACATCTCGCCGATAGTCGTCGACTGACCTTTTTTCCGCAACGACTCTAGGAGAGCGGAAGTAAAAACACCATTGGCGCCATTCTTACTCTCCCAGGAAACCTGATCTTCTGCGCTGGATGCAATCACAAGCTGTCCGGAACCGACCGCCAATTCCGAGGCATCCACACCGGTGCGAACCAGCCCCTTCGCCTCCGACTTGGCACCGCCGCTATGGCAGGCATCCAGGAAAATGACTACCCGATCGCAGTGCACCCGGTTTTTGATGTCCTCAGCCAGGCGGCGCATGGGCACACCGGTCGTATACAGGTCCTGCACGTCGGTATCATAAGCCACCAGGTAATTCTGTCCGCCCACATCCAGTTCGGCGCCGCTGCCATGGGTGGAAACAAACAGCACCACCAGGTCATCCGGGTTAGCCACCCGGGGCAACCAGCGATCGCCAAGCTCTGAGAGGATGCGCCTTTCCGTGGCATCCTTATTGAGCAATACTTTCACATGGTCGGGAGCAAAGCCGGCTTCCTTCACAAGATAGTCGGCGAAGTCACGGGCATCTTTGGCTGAATACTTGAGATTCAACTGGGGATTGGCAAACTCGCTGATGCCTACCACCAGCGCCCATTTATCGCGAATGGGGCGATTGACATCGGACCCCTGGGTTAGAGACTGTGCCGACACCGGCCGGCAGCCAGGGCCCAGGCAGAAGGAGCCGAGCGACACACCAATAAAAGAAAGTGCCAAACCCGAAAGTAGAAACCCCTTGTGCCCTTTACTCATTTTAAACTCGCCCAAGCTCACCAGGTCATACCCATGAAAACCACCCCTATATTTTCGCACTGCCGACAGCCATAATCGGAAAGACCCTGATAAAGCTTGTCAAATGCAAGGAAATTCCGCCAACTGCGCCCAATTCAAGACTTTTTAGGGTTCCACTGCCGCTTCATAGACAGCATCCCTCACCTGCCGGGGAAAGGCGCCCAGGGTTCCTTCTACAGCGGTATTGGTCATAATTAGGATTATTAGCCTTTGTTTTCTATCGACAAAATAGGCGTGCCCGTAGGCGCCGCCCCACTTGAAGGTACCGTTCTCATGCGCCGTATGGGCAGCATCCCTGTCGACCAATACCGCATAGCCGTAGCTGAAGCCCCAACCGGGCGGCTGCCCCTTCAATTTCAAGGCGCCCGTCTGGCTATTTAGCATCGCCTCTCCACTCTCCTTTCGCAATACAGGGGCGCCACCGCCGGCAATACTATTCAGAAAGCGCAGATAGTCGGCGGCAGTGCCAATCATACCGCCGCCTCCTGAGGCAAAACTGGCTCTATCAAAGAGTCTGGCGGGCACGAAGTGCAAGTAGCCCTTGCCCGGGAAAGGCACCAATGTCGGCTCAGCATCAGGCATTCGTACAGGCGGCTTGCCGTCGGCGTAGGGGACGGCCAGCCGCCGAAGCTTGCCGGCAGGCAAAGAGAAGGAACTATCTTTCATGGACAGAGGCCCGGTCACCAGGCTCTCAACCAGTTCAGGCAAAGGTTTAGCGGCACATTTTTCCAGAACCGCGCCCAGCACATCGGTAGCGACACTGTATTGCCAGTCGCTACCGGGCTCGTACAAAAGCGGCACGGATGCAATGCGGGAAAGATTCTCCTCAAGACTCAAACCAGGCATGTCCAGCCCATCGCTGACGCGGGCAAGATGATAGGGTCCGTCCTCATCCTGCATGAAACCGTAATCCAGTCCGGCAGTATGGGTCATCAGATGCCTGATGGTGATAACCGGCTCTCTCCCGTCTGCCAGGCGCGGACGAAAATTGAGGTACTTAGTGACGGCTTCGTCAAGCTTCAATTTGCCCTGATCTACCAGGGCCAGGGCAGCGGCAGAAACTACCGGCTTGGTCATGGAAGCCAGGCGAAAGATGGCATCCTTACGCATGGGAATGCGGTTTTCCCTATCTAAGAAACCGGCGGCACGGCTGTAAACCAACCGACCGTCCTTTTGCACCAGCACGACTGTGCCCACTATGGTCTTGCGCCTGATAGCCTGAGCGACCACCTGGTCGACTCTTTTGCCCAGTGCGGCTTTGCCTTTTGCCGATTCAAAAGCCAGAGGACGGGCCGGGGTGGCCCTTTGGGCAGAGGCGCCGCAAAATGCTGCCAGCGACAGATAAACCCCAAGCATTACAGACAGACTTTTCACCGGTGAATCCCCGTTTTCCGAGTAAGAATTGGACCATTTTACCCCCCGCCGGAGAAGAAAGCGGATTCCTCCGGCGACTACGTAGTTTCCCTAATTACAGCAGGCGAATTTCCCACTACTATGAAGACTGCTCAAGTTAGCGGAACAAAAGATATGCCCTTCAATGAAGCAGAGCAGAAACCCCTTCCAGCTTCCGCCGATACCAACGAGGCGGTAGATTCGAATCTGTCAATGGTGAGTGTCTACGGCATTACCAATCGTCGGCTCAGTCAAGAATCTATTTCACCTCCGACCAACTCCGAGAAAGCAACCACCAAACCGGCGGTTTACTTTTACAGACAGGACGTAATCTTAAATAAGAACCAGGACCAGGCCACCACCGAAGCTACCGCCAAGAGCAATGTGACCATATTAAGCGAAGCGGATTTTCACAGAGGTCTCCGGGAATCTATGAAAGCCCATAACGGCCGTCTCGGTGTTTACATACCAGGCGTGCGCAATCTACCAGGCGAAGCAGCCTTAAGCGCCGCCCAGATCCAGTCCCTAAGCGGCGAAGCTTTTGTGGTGGAAGACTGGGTCACAACAGCCAAGGAACCAGGGCTGAACGTCGGTATTTTTCAAGAAATCGACAAAGACTATCAGTCTTCCTATGACAGTCAGCCCATGATCAACGCCAGCCTCAAAGACCTGGCCAATCTCTACGGAGACAATAACCTCGATCTCGTAGCGCACAGTCGGGGCTCAGTCAATCTTGCCAGAGCCCTGGCCACACTTCAACGGGAAACTAACCACTCAGTCAGAAGTGCTACTTTTAGTCACTCTGATATCGACGTAAACGACTTCAGCCATTCCTTGCCGCAGTTCTATGGAGCAGCAAGGCATATGACGATTATTTCCTCCGGTCAGGATCGGGCACTTAAAATTTCAACCATGCGAAGGAAACTGGAAGCAGGCATTCTAAGCGGCTCCACGGATGGTGCTATGATTCTTCCCGACGGTGCGATAATGAAAACCGGCAATTCTCTCGGGGTTGTGGGACTAGCCGACGACAGGCTAGTGAAAGTAGCCCAAACTCTTTCACCGTATAAAGACTACGTTTCATGGAAACAAGAGACTGGAGTAGGCATTCTTCGGCACACCCCGGAATATCAGAATATAGCAGAAGCGATAACTCAGGCGCCTTCCATCGATGTTAAACCACGTGTAATGTCCTTCAATGAACAAACCACGGACTTAGCTGGTGTTCGCTTTGATTTAGTCACAAGATTCGGACATTCAGTGCCCTTGCTATGGCGGGATCTTGTTTCCAGTAGCCCTGAATTGCGTAAAGGAAATCCTCCCAATTTAATGCTCGGAAACCCACTGCGATCCGCCCAGCTCGAAAACACAAAACCGCCAGCCAACCTCTGTACCAGACTAGTCTACAATCACTCAAATAATGTTCGAGCCGGCTGGCTCCGGTATACTCTTAGCCGTGCTAATTGACATTCAAAAAACTCCCATCGAAACTCGCTACCGGCTGCTAACGGGAAGCGTCATGCCCCGTCCAATCGCCTGGGTTTCGACCATCAGTAAAGATGGCGTCCTGAACTTGGCGCCATTTTCGTTTTTCAACGTGGTCTCAAGCGATCCGGCCATTCTAGTCTTCTCTCCCGGTTTCAAATTGGTTATGCAAGACGGCAAAAAGGTCACGGTCAAAAAAGATACTCTCAAGAACATTCAAGAGACCGGCGAGTTTGTAGTTAATGTGGTCACCTATGCCCTGGCGGAAAATATGAATCTGACCAGCGGCGAGTTTGAAAGTCATATAAGCGAATTTGAGAAAGCCGGGCTGACGGCCGCGCCATCACATATGGTGCGACCGCCGCGTGTAGCGGAAAGCCCTATCAGCATGGAATGCAGCCTTTACCAGCTCATAGAATTTGGACAATCTCCCGGCGCCGGCAATCTGGTCATGGGCGAGATTAAGTGCATGCATATTGATGACGCCGTACTCAAAGACGGGCGACTGGAAAGCGATGCCCTGGACCTGGTGGGAAGATTGGGCGGCAGCTTCTATACAACCACTCGCGACAAATTTTCCTTGCCGCGCCCGCAGGTCGAACCGGTCTGAGCAAGTAGCAGTCATGAGGCGCAGACTGACCAGGTGGAAAGTCTTCGAATTTTACAAGATTCACTTCCAAGCGGCTTCCCCGATTGATGCACGGTACAGGTCCCAACCAAGCAAGCAGCCCGGGTTGTCAACCAGAAGCAACAAGAGCCAAGCATTGCCAAGAGACCCAACCTCTTAAGGTTAGGTCAGTCAACTGGCAGGTTTCCTGGTAAAGTCAAGTCTAGAACCACGTTTTTCTGACAAGAGCCACTTCTATGCCCAAAATACTACTAATTGATGACGACCACCAACTCGTAGAGAGTCTCACAATATTGTTGGAAAGTGAAATGTTCACCGTAGAGTCGGTCTTTAACGGAGCCGATGCCCGAGACAGACTCAGGCACTACGATCATGATGTAATAATCCTAGACTGGTCACTTCCAGATTCCTCCGGTGTAGAAATCTGCAAACAATTCCGCGCTACAGGCAAGACAACCCCGGTCTTGATGCTGACCGGTCGCTCGGAAGTGGAGGACAAAGAGATTGGACTCGATGCCGGGGCCGACGACTACTTGACCAAACCCTTTTCCACCAGAGAGCTCCTAGCCAGAGTGCGGGCCCTGCTGCGCCGCTATGCCATGTCAAGCTCAAATATCCTGGAGTTGGACAATCTTGCACTAAACCCAGCAACCCGCGAGGTCAGTAGAAACGGCAGAAGTATTGAGCTCCTCCCCAGAGAGTTTGCCGTTTTGGAATTTCTCATGCGCCATCCAAATCAGGTCTTTACGGGACAGGCCCTCCTAAACCACGTTTGGGCCGCCGAATCGGACGCCAGTGTCGATGCCGTCAGAACTTGTGTTATGCGCCTGCGCAAGAAACTTGAACAGGATGACGAAGCGCCCCTCATTCATACGGTCTATGGCGTCGGCTACAAAATTCAAGCACCCTCAGCCAGAAAATAACAGGAGCCGGCTTTTGAACTTAGGCCGTCGCAAACCTGTAGACCGCGAATACTGTTTGCTACACCTCAATCGGCTCGAAACCCTTAAATTCCAGGACTCAGCCTTCCATAGCACCCTCAATTTTCGCATCGTCCCTTGGGAATCCAATCAGCGGCATCGGGATTATCACAAATTTCCCTTACCCTCGGATCTAACGTTCGTTCAAGAATTGCTCCTTCAGGAATCCAACCGCGGGCATCCGGATTGTCTTCCGAACCGGTCTGCATCAAGCGTCGACTTTCTCGGCTGGCAGACTCGGCCTTATAAGGAGAGTCGCCATCTACAATAGAAAGCCTCGGCAGAGATAAATCTCTACTGGATTCCTCACCCATTACCGAGCCTATAGACTTCTCTTTTGCCTGGACAACCTCAAAGCGAAGGTTATCACCGCCCAGCTCAGAAGAGAAAGGTTCATAAGTCTCCGGCACAGTCTTACCTTTCTGTAAATCGCTATGTCTCATTGCTGATTCCACTCCCTTCGTATTGCAGAAAAGAACTCCATTCCCTGATGATCATTCAAAGATAAGTTCAAGGGCACTCCTTCACCAGTGACAAAAGTAATAACTACTGCTAGTAAATTGCCGGCACGACCCGCTCAACTGAAAGGATGCCTACCCCTCAATCTCCGGTACGCCCACGCTTTTGGATGCACCGGTGGCTCTGTCTTTTCTTATCACTACTACAGCTTTGGCCATGCGATCCTGAAACGGCGAGAGCACCAAATCTCTAAAGGCTTCCTTTACAGGATTGGTCTGCGCGATTCTTCTCCAGCGCAAGATGTTCGCAAAGATTTCCAAGGGCAGCACAGGCAAGAATACCATCTTGCAGAAATGCCTGATAGCTGCCTGTCTATAGGTCAGACTCTTTCCGGTTTCGGCTACCACTCTTAAGCCTGCAAGCTTCTTGCCGAAGGTCGCTTGCGCCATCGATGCTTCACACGAAACACGATAATGCATGTTCCAAAACAACATACATATAGTGGAGAATGAATACCACAACCTGAATACTCTGTCCACGAGAGGTGCACTCAATGTGGCAGCTTCCGTAAAGAGTCCATGAGCCGCACCATCGGACAACCACAAGAGACTGGGATAGACCAGGCAATTGTCGAAGAATCCGGCGAGAAACCATCGAGATGGATCAAACAATAACTCAACCAAGTATCGCTGAATAGGAATGAGCCAGGTCAGGTCTGAAGGCTTCCCATTCATTGCACCGACAACAACTGCCGGTATTATCGAAAGCAAGAGAAGGAAGAAATATGAGAGTCCCATAAAAGTGCCATCAACTGCACTGGCAGCGATTCGCCGCCATACTATAGTCTCCCGCTCCTTCTGGAGGGCATTTCTAGGGCGCACCATATACGGTTCCTGTCCATTTTTCACCCGCTCCAGACTATCAAACAGCTCTGAAATAGTTTGAAATCTGTCGGCGGGATGTTTCTCGAGGCAACGCTCAATTGTGGACACTACAGAGGAAGGCGCGACTTCAGCAAGCGAGAACAACTCTGGTTCCTGCTCTAAATGCTTCAAGATGACCTTAATTGGATTCTCAGCAACAAATGGAGGACGCCTCCGTGGCAGCAGCACCACTAAGAATAGACATCATTCAAACATGACTAAAGTAACTTGTCTCTAGCGCGTTAGGGATGCTAGAATGAGACAAGTATAATAGCTTCGCTTAAAGAACAAGACAACACAATAGAGAATTCAGGTGTCGCCTTATTCTCTGATATACCGGCTCGGTTTGAGTAATACAAATGAAAGAAGCGCGGCAACGACGTCGACATTCAGGCCACATGTTGGCACTGAGCGTGCTGGCTACATTACTTATCTTAGTAGCCGGAGGCTCGCTGCTTTTTATTTTGATCGCACAGGCCGGCTCAAGGGAATTACACAACGCGGTTGACGCCGGCACTCTCAATTTAGCAAAAACCGCTCTACGTCATGGCGGCTTCTCACCAGACAGCATACCGAATCCAGAAGTGGCATCCAACTTCTCAACGCTTACAGACGAAGGAAAGTTAGATCTACTGGTTTACAACAGGGTTGTAGCACAGTCTTATCTCGTCGCACTGAATGCCAAGAACGAAAACACGATGGAAGCAGCAGTTTCAGCACGTAAGGTCTGGGAAGCCAGTAATGATGTAGGCGCACAGCTTCGGCAACGTTTGATGAGACTCGAAAGAACATCTCAGGCGGGCGAAGCTATGGCCTCCGCTAACAACCTGAAAATGCTTGGCAATAGCCGCGTCTCTTGCATAAAGTACTCATGCGGATACACAGCGCGAGGAACCTCAAGCAATATATACATGCCCTTAAATGTAACGGAAAGATTTTCAGATAACCGAGCCTTCCCTGTAAATACAAACAACATAGCTCACGGCGACGGCAATAAATACCTGGCAGGCTTCAAGCCTCTTACCGTTGAATTTCCCGCTTCCGGAGAAAGCTTAACTTACTGCGCAGTGCCTCTGCCACCACAGCGATTACCGCATCTTGTCTCAACCAGCGAGTTATCATCCGAAAATAGCTCAGAAGGGGAAAGCGGTGCTACGGTAGCAAGCCTACCGGTTAAAGTCGTTCCTCCGAACCTGTTCTTCATGAAAGCCGCGGCCGGTTCTCAGCGTTACTCCCTCAGCGCAGAATCAGCGGCAATGACGACTGCCATTGGTAAGGACTTTCCTTTGTCGATTCCCGGCGGCTACATCGAAATACGAAACAATGCAAGTTTGTTCAGTAAAAGACTGAGCAACAAGACACTACTTAAGATTTGGAGACAAATTCGATTGCATGCAACGGCCGACCTTACTAATTGTCCATTTGGCGAAGGAACACAACGAGAGTTGCTGGCCAGAACACAACAGGTATTATCTACCGTGGGTCCGGACGATCTTGCCCAGGCTCTAGATACCCTGGTCATTCCCCCTGGCGCTACCCATTACCTCTATGTGGAGCAAGGGCACCTCGTTATGACTGCCAATTTCCCATCCTGGGGAGTGCCTGGAACCGCAGCCGACGGCAAAACCTGCCATTGCGGAGATCCACCAGGAGGCTTCCCGCTTTACATGAGATGGACACCTGCCAGTGGATACAGGCATTTGCTCGGGCGAATTGAAATAGACGAATACCCCCAATCAGAAAATCAGGATGATGGCAGCGATCTAAATCCAGAAAATCAGACCGAAAGAGAAGAACGTCAAGCCGAAAGAGAAGCACGCCGAGCCGAAAGAGAAGCACGCCGAGCCGAAAGAGAAGCGCGCCAAGCCGAAAGAGAAGCGCGCCGAGCCGAAAGAGAAGCGCGCCGAGCCGGTCAATAACACTCAGAATGAAGGAAGCGATACAGCCACGGCTCTTCTCATATGCAGAGCGTTCTCACCGCACGCTCATTCCTGTACGTTTTGCAAGAGAAACGGTGACTAGGTACTCATCCATGCGCTTATCGCCTCGCTCTCGAACCCAGTCGAGATGTTTTCTAGCTACTGCCTTATTTCCTTTTGCTAGGGCCACTATGCCAATAACACAATGAGCTCGCGTCATCGAAGACTCGCTAGAGGAGCTAGTTATCAGTGTCCTTTCCGTAGTCGGATCAACAAGATAACGCACAGTGGCTCCCAGTCTATTGTCTCTGCTTATGCTGTTTGCAGCTCGCGCCAAGAGCAGCGAGGAAATCTGAGGATGTCCGGACAAAATATCAGAGAGCCTGCAAAACACGACAGCCTGATAAGGTGCTTGGCCGGTCCAGTCCGCTCGCTCCAGGTAGTTCTTAAAGTCCAGGGCCGCTTGCCTGTACTTACCAAGGCAGAGCAGCGCAATTCCGCGTCCATAATACGATTCCGAATCGCTGCTTCCACTGCAAAGAAGTCCGCTATACTCATCCACTTCTTTAGTCTTATCAGCAAGGATAATATCACTGAGCAGATCGTCGTCTATACTAGCTTTTCTGTTCTGTCCGTCTGTAGACGCTCTCTTGCCAGGCTGACGCACTGGCATTCCATTCGACTCCTTCCGCGGAGCGGATGGCTTGGAGCTAGCCGGCTTCCTGGAAGGAGAAGGCAACCGGGTCTTGCTACTCGAGCCAACCGATGAGGACCGATGCCCACTGCTGGAGGCACCGGTGCCGACCGGAGTCAAATTACCTGTCGGCGCAGGGGGCAAAGAAGGTCCTGCTTCTTTGACGGCAGGAATTTTCCGATCACTCTCCTTATCCATTGCTTCCAGGCGCTGAAACACAGAGAGCGCTTCCTCAAACCTCCCGAGTTTGGTCAAACAATTAGCCTCTCCATTAAGTATGTATCTGGTGAGCTCCGGATCCGTGTTACGAGCCTCGGCCATTGAGTAGCTGCAAACAGCATCCGCAATTCGTCCAAGTTTCACAAGTGTTCGCCCTCTCCAGAAGAAGCAATAAGTGGCAATCACTGGTGGCAGGTGTGGCGCATTGGCGATAGCATAATCAAAATTGTCGAGGGCCCTGTCATACTTGCCAAGGCGAGCGAGAACATAACCACGATGCACGGAAGCTCTACAACGCAACATCGGCTTGGAATCCAGGGTGGCAATATAACTATCCCAGAGGGAAAGAGAGTCACTGTAGGCACCCTCCTGATTCAATTCGCGAGCGAGATCGCGAGTTTCAATAAACGACTGCTTCGCCGATTCTCTAACCTTCTCGGAGGCTTCCGCGCCAAGACTCCCTCTGGGGGCCGGGTTCTCGGCGCTGGAAGCCTCCCCAGTCGAACCAGGGGCAGCTACCAGACCACCGCCAGAACCATCAGATTGGGCCCAAACTGGTGGCACGCCCGCACTAAGCACTTGAGAGACAAGCACAGAAATAGCGATTCGACCGCTATCTTGCCAGATTGCGCTCCAGCCTTTGTTCATTTCAGACCTCCTGGATGGTCTCCTACAGCAGATAAACACATCACATCTCACGGAAATTCTCACCAAAAACGAATCTACAACAGCATCCATGCAGCCTAAGCCGGCTGACCTAGTCCTCATACCTGCTTGGTTCATACAACCTGTCCTGCGCCCAGAGGGCAGCATTGGTGCGGCTTCTTAGACCAAGCCGCTGAAAAATCCGGGAAGTATAGTTCTTTACCGTACCTACCGCAATGCCCAACTGCTCCGCTATCTGCCGGTTTGTTTGCCCGTTGGCAATCAAACGCAATATCTCCCCCTCCCTTGCACTCAATCCATGCACAACAGCCACCTCTTCGAGCCGTTCCTCAAGATCAGATAGATGTACCCGGTAGCCAAATGCGACAAGCACAATCGTTGCCGATAGTAAAAGAGGCGACACTGACGCAGTCAGGCAGGCCTGGCAGTCCGGCACAAACACATTGCGACTATCGGAAAAATAAATAAACTTCATCCCCTCTGGAGCATAGCTACTCAAGAACTCCGTAACTTTCCTGGCAGATGAAAGCTCCGGCAAACGTCCATCCAAAATTGTTATGGCAACGCTATCCTTCTCGATAAGTTGATTCCATCGGCTAACAGTATCGCAAACGGCAACAATCTCAGCAATATTCTGCTTTGCAAGAAGGTCCACTAACATTGCAATTATCGGCTCGTCGGTAGTTCTGGTCAACACAGCGACCTTTATCATTCTTCGCCTCCGAGTCGAAACAATGCTACCACTTGCCATACTCCGACTATTCTTGCCTATTTTAGAAATCTACAGCAGTGACAAAAGTCACACTTTGACATTGAACTTCACGCGGACCACCGAGTCAACGGCAAATTTACCGTGCAGGCGAACTCATGCCATTGTGCTCAAGCGTACATACTGTAAGGCAATGAAAAGCTAAATCGATTGCCGGCATGACTTCCGCACTCCACCCAGATTTGCCCGTCATGAGCCTCTACGATAGTCTTGCAGATCGCCAAACCCAGCCCACTACCGCTCATGTTCTCAGAATCTTTGCCGGTCACCTGCTGAAAGCGCTCAAAGATACTTCTGCGCATTTCCAATGGAATGGGCTCGCCCTGGTCCTCTACGTGAATCAACACCTGACCTTCCCGAACTTCACTGTAGAGCACTACACGACTGTGCTTGGGGCTGAACTTTACGGCATTTCCAAGTAAGTTAGTCAGCACCTGAATAATTCTTCCTTCGTCAGCCTCTAGAAGAAGCTCAGCATCGGAGATCTGCACACTAATATCCTTCTCACCGGCCCAGCCCATTACGCTCTCTCTGGCAGCTTCCATAACAGCCTTTAGATCAAGCGTAGTTTTGCGCAAGCGCATGCCACCAGACTTTGCTTTCTCAATGAGCAACAAGTCGTTAATGAGAGACATCATTCTCTCAACATTTCCGGCAGCCACGGTCACCATCCGCTCCCCACGCTCATTCAATCCGCCCAACACCCCTTGCAGCAATGATTCATGAACAACTTTTACGGTGGACAGAGGTGACCGCAGATCATGACTGACCATGGCGATAACTTCCTGCTTGATACGCTCCGCCTCTTTTCGGTCAGAGACATCATGAACGACGCAAAATAGATTCTGGTTCTCAGGAGAACTTCTTGTAGACCACAAGGTATCTACAATTTTTCCATCTCGCCTGACCAGCCGGGTCTCGAACTGTGCTACATCCTCCTGTCCACGGCATCTCTCAAGAGACTGATTGACGGAATCGTGCTCCTCAGGTGGAACCAAACTCAAAAGCCTGGCGCCAATCAAATCATCGACTTCACAAGCCAATAGTCTCTCACAGGCCGGATTAACCGCTAAGAAAGCGCCGCCCGCATCAATAGAGCAGATCATATCGACAGCGTTCTCTGTAATGGCGCGCTCCTTCCCGATGGCATCCTCCAGCGCGCTCACCATTTCATGAAAAGCCTGATCAAGTCGAGCGATTTCATCAGTCCCCACCAGGGGCGGTAGAAGAGAGGCTCCCCGCGCCAGACGGGACACGTTATCGCTAATTCGGACAATGCGATTGGTGACCGTGCGAGCAAATACCAGGGACACCTGCACAGTCAAAATCAACGTCGCAATGCCGCCAACTAGAAGGGCCCAGCGAATCTGTCCACGAATTTCAGCCATGCGGACCGGTCCCTTTTCGGACACCGCCCTGTGTATGTCGGAAACGGTAACTAGCTCTTGAGTAATAGACTTGCGCAACAGCTTCAATATTCGTAGAGAAAAGTGCGCTTCCTGCAAGTGCCCACTTTCATACTCCTGCCGAACAGCCTCAATCTGCTCAACCGCCTGCTTATTACTTTCGCTGGCTCTGTCCAGATGGCTCAAAGACTGTCCATCCGTCGCGACAAGGCCGCGAAGGGTTCTGAATTCTTCACCTATGTCAGAAAGCTTTTGCCGCGAAGGTACAACGACGAATTCCGTACCGCTTGTATTGTCGATTACGGCGCCATAGGTATCGTAAACCACCTTGATGAGACGCCCAATTGCCTCCGCCACAACCCGCGCCTGTGTAGCCTGAGCAGCCTCGCGCTCAGAGAGGTTCTGCAAATAAAGCAGACTGCCTATCATGGCAATCTCGGAGATCAATGGCACGAGCAAGAGCAGAATGGTTCGTTGAGAAAGAGTCAATTTAAGGGACACGTGCCACCCCACGCGAGAAACTTTTATCTGACCGATTCTACGAACTGAACAAGTGAAAGCCTGGTCTTACTAATGATTTACCCCTTTCGAAGCCTTCAACCTCGCTAATTCCATAACCGCCAGCATATACTGGTCCAGTTTCCGGTCGCCCTTCTCCACCACCCAATTCAGACGCTCCTTCGCTGCTTTCTCCTGATCGTGGCGAGCCAGCCAGGCCCCCACATAGAAATTAACCAGACTTTTGTCTTGCTGACTGGTGGCAACTCTATCCAACTCTTCCAGACTTTTCCTGCCACAAAAATAACTTACGATACCGGCAACGACGCCCCTTGCTGCTTTACCAGTTTTCAATCTGGTCAAAAGTTCGTTAGCCTCTCGACCCTGCCCCCGGGACAAAAGAGCCAGAGAGGTGAGCGCGATGCTATGCAATTGAACGCCGCTTAACTCTCCGGTTTGGCTCTGCGGGAGCAAAACCTCCAGATGACCGCAACACTCAGGCCAGAGCGCCAATCCCCACTCCAAGCAACCTATCTCATACAGATACTGCGGCGTCTGTACATTCCTCATGTTCTTATACTGCGCGAGAGCCTTTGACAGGGCCGACCGGGCCGCTTCCGCCGTCAACATGGTCTTTGCCCCACCAGCCAGATCTCGATTTATCTCATCGGCGCTGACCATATCGGCAAGAGCCTGCTCCGGCTGATCCTGCCTCAAGTTGAGCTTACCGCGCAATTTTAGGGCAGCGGCATTGGTCGGATCCTTGACGAGGGCCTTAGCGATATCCTCCTCGCAAGTTTTCCTATCACCCATGTCAAAAGCAATGTGGGCCCGCAAGGCTCTATAATCCGGAACTTCCGGCTGGAGCGCGATGGCCTTATCCATAGCCCGACGAGCCGCAGGCAGGGCACCAAGAGCAATATTCAGAGAAGCCAGTTTCTCATAATTAGTGGAACGGTTAGGATTAAGCTCAATAGCCTTGAGGACATCGCTGCGAGCCCTGCGCCTGTCGCCCAAATCCTCGTAGGCTACGCCTCTTGTGGACCAGACCCAATCTCGACCGGGCTCCATCTCAATAGACTTACTCAGATCGATAACCGCCTCTGAGGGTCTTCCCAGATTCAGCTTCGCTTCACCCCGATGATAATACAGTTGTGCCGTGCGAAATCCACAGTTGAAGGCTTGATTATATGCACGCAAGGCAAGTTCATATTCAGGCTTAACTCTCAATCGCGTCTTATACCTGCTACCAAGTGCATAAGCCCGGCGATGATACGAAAGACCAATCAAGAAGTGTACGTAACCATCACTCTGATTACGCTTGAGAATTGCCTGAAGCTGCGTCAGGCCTCTGGTACAAAGCTCGTAATTGAAACTATTAAGATACTCCCTCTCAATCTTCTCCAGTTCAGGGCGACTCGGTTCTTTCTGAAGCACCTTCCCACCTCCTCGATGGGCAATTGCAGGTAAAGAGATCGCAGGCAAAATCACAATGACCGCCGAGACCCAAGTAAGAGCCCATCTCGGACACAGATTCTCTGGTAGATTCAACAACACTGCCACCCAAGTGTGAGAAGCGCCAACCGCCTGAAATTGCAAAAGCCGCTCCGATAAAAAGACTTAACCACGGTAAAAGCCGCTTCAAACCTCAGCGACCTTCCTCCAGCGTTTTCTTGAAGGTAGAACGATGAGAGAGAAATCCATCAGGCTTGGCTCGGTCGCTGTAAGAACCTTCCAGGTAAACCTCCTGCACCCTGGAACCGGCCCCCTTTGCACCTTCTATATAGGCACCAACAAACTCTCTCTGGGGAGCACCGTTCTCATCGACGAAACGACCCTCCACGAATACTGACCTGTGACCCTGCACCATTTGTGCATAAGCCATATCAAGATGAAAGACCGGTCCGGCAGCACCGCCGGCCATATTTCCATTGCTGAACTGATTGTCCCCAACCGAATTGATACCAAAAACCTCAGACATGGCCGCCACTTCAGATGGTAATAGAGGCTGCGCCTTTTCGCTACTACCTTTGCGCTCCAGGATCTCCTGAAAGCTTTTCCTGCCTGCAGGGCTAAGATCATGACCACGATCGTAGAAATTCAGGGTCACGTCAGCGTTAGCAGGTGCGCAATAGGCTTCCAGAGAACTCCGGGGCTCCCCGCTGTAACTGAGCGGCGCCCTAACCCAGTCGGGCGGCGGCGCAAGCTTTAGGAAACCCTCTTTTGGCGAGGAATTGCCGGTCAACTCCATCCCCCCTTTTGCCAAAACATCAAGAGAATTCAGTCGCTCATGATTAGCAGGAAGATCTCCCTCTCCCCGGAAACTCTTCAACTCCAGATCAGCTTGTACATATAATTCAGGCATAGAACATTTCCCCTAAGAACAACCATTATAGAGATCCGAAACACTCATCCAGCCGTCATTACGGCTGCCCCACTGATTGTCGATCTGAACCCGCGGCGGATTCGTCGAAGTATCAATATCGCTGATGCATATCACATGATTAATGCCATTGTTGGGACTGCCACCTCCAAACACGGGGTCTGAGCCATTAACCGCAAGAATTATCGGCAAGTCGTTGTTTTCCTTAAGCTCCAACAACTTATTGGTCAAATCCTTCTCGTTGTTAAAAGCGATGATACTGCCGTCCTGCCAGTTGGCATTAGCATCAAGCATCACCACCGTGTTATCACCGGGCAAAAGTCTTTCAGCTTCATCGGCAATTTCTCCCACAGTCAATCCGCCGAAAGGCTCTAAAATCCGCCCCGAAGAATCGGTCCAGTATTCACCGGTATCAGACCGGCTGGCCGGGCGCCGCTGCGAAAAGCAAAGCGGCGGATTCTCGCGCTGTCCAAGGTCATTGAGAGCAGTCACCTGGTAAAGTTGCGAAGCGAAGCTGCGAGCGCCATCTTGAGGCGGAAAAGTGCGCTCCTCGGCGCCGGGAATTAGAGATTGCGCGTCAATCTTAATCTGCTTTCCATCCGGCGCCGTCCACTTTCCGGTCAATGCTACTTCCGAAATCATAGATGCGGCTTCACCAGGTCTATCGGTGAACGCCATGTTCTCAATTGTGGCCACATTGCAAGTACCATGCGCACCCTGATCTATAGATTCCGGATGAGCAGCATGACGCATGATTCCCTGCGCGGCATTGATTCTTTCCGCTTCAGGCACGGCCCCGGTCTCACTATTGAGTAGCCGGGTGGTAGCCTCCATGGTCTTAACGACTTCCTCCACGGGAAGCCCTTCTTCTTTAGCTCTTTTCTCAAAGTCGGCACAGTCCTGCACAAATCTCTGCCTGGCAGCAGGATCTTCTATCTGTGCCGAAGACCGCTCCAGTTCCTGGCGCGCCTGTTCCACAGAGCCCTCACCTGGTTTGGGAGGTTCTTCCGGCTCCGGTCTGGGCGGCTCCAACGGTTCCGGCGCTGGTTCCGGCTTGGGTTCCGGTTTGGGCTCCGGCGCTGGCTCCGGCTTAGGTTCCGGTTTGGGCTCTGGCTTGGGCTCCGGCGCTGGCTCTGGCTTGGGTTCCGGCTTAGGCTCCGGCGCTGGCTCCGGCTTGGGCTCCGGCGCTGGCTCCGGCTTGGGCTCCGGCGCTGGCTCCGGCTTGGGCTCCGGCGCTGGCTCCGGCTTGGGCTCCGGCGCTGGCTCCGGCTTGGGTTTAATCCGCTCCCAGAAGCCTGGTCCATCCGGCAATACCGGAATCTCCTTGGGATCGACACCGTCCTTCCGCCTGAAGTTATTCCAATTAAAGGATTCATTGTCCGAGTAATAAGGAACTGATTCAGACGCGCCTTCCGTACCAGCGAAAATCTGTTTGCCGCCGGCGAAATCGCCAACACTACCACGTGAACTGCTACCGGAACCCGCCGGTTCCGCAGTTGCTGAACCAGCCTCGCGAGTTACCACCGCCGCAGCCACTGAAGACTTTGGCTGATCATCGGCCAGGCCGGTTATCTGTAAGCTGGGTAACACCTTTTCGCCATGCACGGTATCACTGACGGCACCACTTGCTACAGCGCCCTTCTCAACGCCTTTGAAAAGGGAATTCACATCTATACTATTCAGTTCCCGCTCGGCTGCCGCGGGTGACGAAACTTCCTTATGTACTGCAATTTCAGGCATGGCTCTGGCCTTCCAATTTACTAATGAACGATGGGGCACCGCACGCACTTCATGCTAGAGGTCCGCCCCGCAATGCAAACGTGTCCCAAGTCCAAATCTAACCATGACAAAAGTCACAGCCAGGCGTCCCGAAAAGCAAGCCGAGCAGACTGTGACTTCCGACACAAGCCAAAAACACTGTCACCAACTAAAGTAGCAAACAGAACGTTTCTACCCTGCTGCGCCAAATAGGCGACTGTATTTCGAATATCAATAAAGGAAAAGGAATTGGAAGAACATATAAATGTAGAAAATACAAAACCACGTGACAATTTAGAAAACGAGACGACGGACAAACCAAAAGGGAGCATGAAAGAAGAATGCTGGCAAAGCATTAAGTCACATCCCCTTGAAACCGGTCTGGCAGCAGCCTCTATGGCGGCCCTTGCCATATTTTCTCGAGGCAAAGTCCTACCCCGATTGCTGATTGAGGAAGCCGAAGTGACAGCGAAAGCACCAGCGCCTCTAAAATTAGTACATTCGGCACCAAATGTACTAACCGCAAACACCAAAACCGCTTTCTCCCTAAGACTGGCAAGCAAAGACGGACAGCTGGCATCCGGATTCCAACCTACACTCAACTTAGATCGAACTACAGAGAAGGCAAAGCCGGTGAGCAAACTAGCCGACTGACTTCAGAAGCTGAATCAAGAAAGGCTACACACAGCCTCAATTTATTAAAGCCGATCTACAACCGGGGGAAGCCGCTGTCGGCAAAGGCATCTCCAGATGAATACGGCTTCACACACAAATTGGATCCGGTTGATGCTAAAACTACCCCCGATATCTGGCTCAGGATGGGTCTAGATGAACGCGGAGAATTCTTTCTCAATCCACTGACGAAAATCAGCGATCTACACTTAAAAACCTTCGAGGTAAATCCCCAGGCAAGATCACTTGGTGAAATGACCGGTGTCCACAAACCCCGCAGCACCTATCTGGAAGACTCCGCCTATCTACTCATACGTCCGGAAGCACAGCGCTCTCAAAACTTTCTTTCCATCTTCGCCCATCGAAACTATCTCGGGCACTAACAGCAACTATCAATAATGAGGCTGCATTGCACGATGCAAGGACGTAAAGCATGCGCTTCTGCATCCCTGTTATGCCTCTGCCATAATCCTGACATAGTCCTGCCATAGACACACTCTAAGCTAGTCTAGCCTCGATCTCATAAACGCCCCCTCGAGGCCATTACCATCCTTTCCGCATCTATCAAAGTATTTTCCAAGCCGCCTGCAATTAGACGGCCAATACTTGCCTTTCTCATTTTCTACGCCACGGTAAACCACCTATGGACAGCCCGGAAATAAAAAAGGAACCTGAGAACAAGACCGGCAAACGCTCCGAAGCCTGTGACAAACTTGCCAACGAGGCACTAGAAAATGAGAGTGGTGCCCGGATTCAAAAGGAAACAAACCAGAAATCGAACAGCGCCTGCCAATATCTTCCGGCTCTCGAGCTAAGCGGGTTGGAATGTTGACGGCGTTTTAGAAGCGCGTATTTATTGACGGCGTTTCGCCACGCATATCGGAAATATATCGACCGCGAGCAATTGTTCCTCTCGGGTTGATTTGAGAAATTAGGAATTAGCAAAAAGGTCAAGGGTTCAAGCGGCAACTTGAACCCCTGGATTCATCTATTGGACGATGAAGGAGAGAGTTTCCTACAAGAATTGAGTCCTGTCCAGGCCTTTTTGCTCATTGAGTGGACGATGAGCAAGATTCCTTTCGACTGTTCAACTGCGCCCGATGCCGGGAACAGGTAAGGCTTTGCAGGAGCTGTGACCGGGGTAACCGATATTGCAGCCAGGATTGCGCGAAATTAAACCGCCGACAGGGACAGGCTGAGGCGGGCGGCGTTACCAGCGCAGCTTTAGGGGTGCGCTAAATCACAGCCGCCGGCAGGCAGAATACAAGAGGCGGTGCAAAGAAGAAGTGACGCATCATGGTTCCCTTCTGGCTTGTCAGGATGACATTGTTTGTCCAGAGACCGAGGAAGTGGTCTCTACGGAAATCACAAAATTTGAGCCGGCTGAAGATGCAGTGTTAATTCGCTGCAGCGGTTGCGGCCGTCTTTGTGGGCCGTTCGCACGCCAAGACTTCATCGGGCGATGTCGCCTGGGAAGAACAACAGGAGGTAACAGTGGGCGTTTCAAAAGAAGTAGAATCAGAGATCCTGCGCTTGTTTTACGCAGAGAAGTGGAAAAGAGGCACCATCGCCAGGCAGCTACAGATTCATCACGGTGTAGTTGATCGGGTATTAACCAGAAATGGAATTAGCGTTGAGCGGGTCAGGATCAGGCGTTCGTTGATTGACCCGTATTTGCCGTACATCCGTTCTGTGCTGCAGAAGTATCCGAGACTGACGGGATCGCGGCTGTATGCAATGGTGAAAGAGAGAGGGTATCCTGGAGGCATCGACCACTTTCGAGACATGCTAGCCAGGCATCGACCAAAACCGGCAGCTGAAGCGTATCTCAGGCTGAGTACGATTAAGGGAGAGGAGGCTCAGGTTGACTGGGCGTGCTTCGGGAAAGTGAAAATCGGTAATGCCGAGCGGCAGCTGTACGCTTTCGTCATTGTGTTGTCCTGGTCACGGCAGGTGTTTCTGAAGTTCTACACAGGCATGTCCACGGCGAACTTTCTACAGGGGCACGTAGACGCCTTTTGCAGTTGGGGAGGTGTGCCGAGGCAGGTCAAGTACGACAATTTGAAATCGGCCGTTTTGGAGAGGAGTGGCGATGCCATCCGATTCAATCCGCGGCTGCTGGACTTTGCAGCGTATTACCGATATGCCCCGAAGCCAGTAGCTATCGCCAGGGGCAATCAAAAAGGGGCGAGTCGAGAGGGCGATACAGTACATCAGGCATTCGTTCTTTGCTGCGCGGAAGTGGGATGGTCTGGAGGACCTGAACAATCAGGCGATAGTCTGGTGCCGAGAAGTAGCAGGCACCAGACCGTGTTCAGAGGGACCGAACGATGACTGTAGCAGAGGCATTTAAGCAAGAGCAAGGGAGTTTGATGCCGTTGCCGGACAATCCGTATGCAGTATTTGAGAGCACGGTTGTATCGGTTGGCAAGGCACCGTATGTCAGGTATGACATGAACGATTATTCAGTACCTCATGAATACGTGCAGAAGCAGCTCACGGTGCATGCGGACAGCGATTGGGTGCGTATCTTGGACGGATTGAAGGAGGTAGCGAAGCACAAGCGATGCTTTGAAAAGAGGCGTCAGATTGAGACTACCGAGCACATTTCGAGGCTGGTCGAAGAGAAGAAAAAGGCAAAGAAGGGCAGCGGCATGAATCGACTATTTTGCTCGGCACCAACTGCAAGAGAGATGTTCCGTATGGCTGCGGAGCGGGGTTATTCAATCGGTTCGCTGACGAGCAAATTGCTGAGACTGTTGGACTTATATGGTCCGGCAGAAGTGGAGGAATCGATCAAGGAAGTGGTGACTTCTGGAGCTTGCCACTCTGCAGATGTTGCCAACGTACTTGAGAGGAGGAGGAGGCAAAAGGGGTTGCTATCGCCATTTGCGATTGATTTACCGGACGACAAAAGGGTTACTGATCTCGTTGTTTTGCCGCACTCGCTGGCTACTTACGACAATCTTTCCAAGGAGGAACAATGACGACAGATTTGAAAGAACAGGCGAGCAAGCTGGGCTTCAAGGCTATGGCGGCCAGATGGAATGAATATGCCAATCAATCGTGGGTCAAAGAACTGTTAGAGGCTGAGGCGGCGGAGAAGAATCGGCGAAGCTTAGAGCGGCGATTGAGAGAGTCTCAGATACACGAGATGAAGCCTGTGTCTGAATTTGATTGGGAGTGCTGAAGACGATTGATCGAGAGCTTGTAGAAGAGCTGTTCACTCTAGAATTCATGAGTAGGGCAGTCAATATCATCTTTCTTGGTGCCAACGGTCTGGGTAAGTCGATGTTGTCGAAGAACCTGGTGCACACAGCTCTGCTTGCTGGATACAAAACCAAGTTTGTCTCGCCAGTCAGATGCTGTCGGACCTATCAGCCCAGGATGGTGCCACATCCCGACGGAGATGTCTACAGAAGTACGCAAGCCCGGACTTATTGGCAATTGACGAGCTTGGCTACCTAAGTTACGACAATCGCTATGCTGACTTACTTTACGAGGTAATTAACGCTCGGTACCTGAAGTCATCAACAATCATCACGACCAACAAGCCCTTCAAAGAGTGGGGAGAAATCTTCCCGAACGCAGGGTGTGTAGTCACTCTTGTGGACAGATTGATACACAGATCAGAAATCGTCAAAATTGACGGAGCCTCCTATCGAACGAAAGAAGCACTGGAGTCCGCTGAAAAGAGAGCCCAGAGAAAGCTCGGTCGAGCAAGAAAGATGGAGGAATCAGCCAATGATCAGACTGCTGTTCTTGCTTGAGTGCGACCAATGTGAGGGAGACCTGGCCTACAGTGGTAAGGCAGCGTGGTTCAATCGGAATCCAGTGGGATGAGGAACTCCAAAACCTTGAGTTCGCGGCGGAGGAGGCTGGCTGGAGCGGCTATCGAGGCAGCATGCTTGTGACAGTTGCGTAATGGAAGCCATGTCCAAGCAGAACGCAGGTTGAGCGATCTCAAAACACCAGAAGGAAAGGGCTGCCGTAGCCGGCAGCCCTTTCCTTCTGATATGTGAAATTCTTTTGCCGCCCAATTTGTTGCGCATTTATGCCGCCGTCAACAGCAATAAGGAGCGCCGCGAAACCGAACTAAAGCATCGGCAAGAAGAACTTGTCGATGTGGAAAGAGGAAGGAACTCTGCGCAGAAGGCAATGAATGCGGTCAGCCCGGACATTGCCAGAGTGGAAGAACTAGACAAAAGAGAAAAGCAGGAAAGACAACACGGTGACATAGAAAAAGCCGAACAAACAGCGAAAGAAGCACAAGCTCAAATGCAAAAGGTCATGGAAGCCACCGAGGGTGTCGCCTATATCAAACGGGGAACCCTGGAAAACAGCGGTACAAATCGGCAAGCCGAACTAGTCGAAGTAGAAAACTTTAAGGAGAATCTAAAAACCACGAAAGTAATTGCCGATACAGTCAGGGACGGTGCTGTTGCTGGCGCGGCTATGGCAGTCAGCGGCGGCACACTGGCACCGGTGGCACTGCAATATGGAGTGGGTCTGGCAACAGTTTCGGCAATCGGAGCGGGAACGGCCGCCGGCACAGGCGTAGGTGCGGTAAGCCGTCTGACGGAAGCCACTTCCGACATCTATGTCAACAATAAAGACCCGAAGGCAGCCCTGACCGAAGCCGCAATAAATACTATGCAAGACGCGAAAACTGCGCTCATTACCTCTACCTCAACTCTTGCAGGGCTCGGCATAAGCAGTAAACTTTCAACCAATCTTACTACTCAGTCTGCAGCTCTCAAGTCCATCTCGGGTGGCGCCATCGCCGGCGGTACCGAAGCTTCCGTCTCAACGGGTCTCAGCACGTCAGATACCTTTACCGGCGCGAAAATCGAGTTTGACAAACAAAATGCCAATCTTGCTCCGGAAGACCGAGAAAACCGCTGGGAGGAGTTCAAGCGCGAGAGGAAACTGACCGCCGGCGACATCATCAAACAGTCATTCATAGATGTTACGACCGGGGCCATAGCCGGTGCGGTGGGCGGGAGAGTGGAAATTGGGAAACAGGCAAGCAGCACTGCCTCAAAAAAACTCTGGACGGCCGCTGACCTCACTTCGGACGCCGCCATTACAGCCGGCTCGGCAGAGCTATCAGCAGCCATGGATGGTCGCCAGGTAACCGGGGAAGATCTGGCCGGAGCGGCCACCGGCACTTTAACCGGAAGGCTGGTCGGCGGTATGGCCGCCAAAGCCAACACGGAGCACTCAAATAAGCCAACTAGCGCAGATGCCGGCGGCGGGCACCAGGTCGAACCAGCAGAAACTCCAACGGATCTTTACCAGCGCGAACAAGCGCCTGCGCCTGAAAGTGCGTCACAGCCGTCTTCACTGGTAGATCAAATGCCCTTACCGCATGACCGCAACAAATTGCAGGAAATGAGAAAGGCTCTTGTAACGGATCACATCAGTGGTCTTCTCAATCAGGAAGGAACCCATACAGCTATAGATGCGGGTCTTCAAAAAGCAGTAAAGGAAAAGAGCCCCTACACACTAATCGGCATTGACCTGAACGGTCTGAAGGAATTCAACGACACCTACGGTCACAAAACCGGAGATCTAGCACTTAAAGCAGCAGGGGATTACCTGAATGACCGTTTACAACGCTCATCAGATGTGAAAGGACGCCTGCATGGCGACGAATTCTTAGTAGGAGCAGCCGCTTCCGAACAACAGCTGGCTTCTCTCAAGCGGGAAATGAAGGACCTCAAACTGGCAGTTGAAGTAAAACGCGACAGCAACGGCAACATATTGAAGGATGACAAAGGGAAAGTGATGACGGCAGGTGTGCGTGTTGTAAAACCAGGAGACACTTTGCGCCCCGATGAAACAGTACTCCTGAATTCCGGAATGAGTGCCGGCTTTCAGGAACTGACGCCGGAACTGAGGCAATTGAGCGGACCCAAACTGCGCGAAGAGATGGAAAGACGCGCAGATCGAAACATGTATGATACCAAGGCAGAAAAGCGTCAAGAAAACGAGAAGCTACTGCAGGAGGTCGAAGCAAGCGGTAAAGACCTGAACAGCGAACTCAAGAAGAAGATTGAATCGACTCCTGCTACGGAATTCAAACTCAGTGAAAATAGCCGGAATCTCTCTGAGCGCCTCAAAGAAGGCGCCGGTCAGCTCCGAAATGCCATTCCAGTGGAGTTGGCTCGACCACTCTATGCCAGGCGGCTGGAAGACTCCGCCACAAAAGTTCCGGAAACCGGACTTCTGAAGAAATGGGCAGCAGATCAACGCTCTGAAAATCTGATCAAAGCCGCCGCCAGGGAAAATCCGCCCATGCCGGTGACTCTTGTATCCATGGATTTAGACGGACTCAAGAACCTGAACGACAATTACGGACACGACGCCGGCAGTCAGATGATTACAGCCTTTGGTCAGTGGCTGAATAAGCGGGGACGAGCGACAGATGTCGTCTCACACCCTTACGGCGCCGACGAATTTGAGATAACGGCCTTAAACGCCAGACCCGAGCAACTGCAGGCTTTCAAGAAACAGCTTGACGGTTTGCGCTTCGTCGGACAATTCAGTGATGACGGCAAGAACAAGTCGGTATCGGGTATTCGAGTGTTGGGACCGTCTGAGGAGCTGGCCAAAGGTGAAGCAGTGATTCCATATGCCGGGGTGAGCGTCGGTATAGCTGCGGTCAAAATGGAACACATGCACAATTCCAAAGAAGCCCTGGCAAGAGCCCAGGGAGAAGCCGATCACAATGTCCTGAGAGACAAGGAGCGCCGATTGGAAGAAGGCAAGCGCATTCCTCGCAAACAAAATTGAACTACTGAAGCTCCGGCAAACCTCAGCAAAAACGCCAAATTCATTAAAGGCAACAAGCAAACCGTAAGCATTACCAAAGTCACTTCCCAGCCTCTCAAGAAATTGCTTTTCTATTCTTGTAGGCTAAGAGGCACCTGTGAAAAATGACTACAGAACCAGAAGAATTCGAAAACAGGCTCTCTCATAAAAAGGGTGACAACACTGGCGACGATCCCTCGCATGATTTAGCTGCCGTCAAGCTTTTGAACGATTCTTACGGCACTGCCGTGCCAGGCAAGTTAGAAGCGCCCACGGTCTCCGCTCAAAAGGAAGAGCGACAGCAGATCGCTAGCGCTGAAACTCTTGAAACCAAACTGGAAGCAATTAAGAATGCAAAACCTGTGGCCGACTCAATGGAACACTCACTAACAGGAAGTATCAAGCGCACTGAAACGGAACTCGCAGAAAGCGGTTTCTTCGACTGGATAACCGGCACAATCGAAAACAACAGGGAAAGCATAAAAGACAAACGGGCTTCCCTGGAAGAACTGCAAAAGCGCAAGCACCTGGCTGATGAAAAAGTAGCGTCAACTGAAACGGTATTGAAAGAGATAAAGCAGAAAGAAGAAGCTGGCAGTCTGAATGATGCAGACAAACAACGCCTGCTGGAACTAGAAAAGTCTCTAGACGGCGTAAGCTATATAGACAGGCAATTCATCCGGGACTCACAAAGGCGCACTGAGCTAGACCTAAAGCACACAGAGGAAGTTCACAAGAACATGTCTACGGCTCATGCCGTGGTCAACACAGTCCGCGACGGCTGCGTAGCGGGAACAGTGATTCTCACTACAGGTGGTACCGGTTCGATTCTTCTTGGCATTGCGGCCGGCACGGCCAATGGACTGATTAGCAACGTCGGCACAGAAAGCACAGAAATGGTCATAAATGACAAGCCGTTTGAACAGTCTATAGACAGCTTTAAAACACGAGCCGTCAACGACTTCAAGAATGCATCCATCACGGCAGTCTCTCTGGGTGTGGGAACACAAGTTGCCAAAGGAGCGATGTTGAGCGCTACCAGACTTTCACAAACCGGCAGCGAAATCCTGTCCATGACCACGTCAGCTGCATCCTCCGGGCTCACGGCCTCAGGTATTAATCTGGCAGACGAGTATAGAATGGCCATCGACGAGTTCCAACGGCAGCACGGTTCCCTTGATGATGTCGAGAAACAAAAGAAGTGGCAGGAATTCTCCCAGGAGCGGCAACTACAACCGGACCAACTGGCAGTACGCCTGCTTACGGACACCGGCGCCAGCATCGCAGCAGGCACAATCGGGCTCAAAGCAGGTTACTTAAAGGCTTCTGCCGATGCCGGTCCTCTTACAAACCTTGCTCTTGAAGGACTAGAACTGGCGGGAAATGCCGGCGTCGCTGGAGGAAGCGAGTTCGTTAAAGCGAAGTACTCGGAGACGGAATTCAACTCGCAGGCATTCTCTGAAGTCTTCACATCCACCCTGGTTGGAGACACCCTGGGTCGCTCAATCGCCAAGAGCGCACCAAAGGAGGAGAATTCCAGTAATCACGAACGGAATAACTCCAGGGAACCATTCTCGCCCAACTCAGACAATTCCCACCTGCATGCATTTGGGTACAGAGGAGTGCCGGCCAATCATAAGGTCACCACCGATAAAACCGTTGCAGTAAGCGACGGCTCCCTGCGCATGATCTATACGAGGGATGAGAACAACAAGGCATGGAGGCAAACCATCTGGACAAAGCCGGACGGGACACAAATTAGACTGGATTATCTAAGAGATAAAGACAATAACTCCGCCCGCCTCTATACAGACGGAGACACCCAAGTCATACTGAAATGGCACAGCGGCTGGTTTTCCCCGGTCCAGAAATGGGGACCGGACAATTCCTCGATCAAAGTGCAAGTGCGGGCAACCACTCAGGGAGAAAGAAGAGAACTACAGACGGCCCTTATCAAGGCCATGGCTAAAGACACTGACTTGCAAAAGCAGCTCTCCGGCTGGAAAACCTTGCAATTGGAAGAGACTTTAACGGGCCGCCATCCTAATGGGTCGCCGGGCTTTGCAGACGACAACATGCCGCTTACAGGCGAAGCGGAAAAAGTATTTACCATTTATCTCAGAGAGGACAACAACCTTGAGGATACCGTAAGAAAGCTCGACTCAATTATCTCCCGTGAGGGAGTAGGTGCCAGGACTGAAACCGGAGCTACAGCCACCTCTACCAGAATGGGCAGCAGCAATCGCATCACGGTTACTCGCGATGTGCTGGAGCGCTCTCCCGACTCAACGACGTCTCATCCGCTGGCGCTAGTAGATACGCCCCTCATTCAAGCCATCAAAGACCGTTATGGTGTAGCAAAGAATCAAAGGCTCGGTGACACCCTGCTTAGAAAACTGGAAGTCACATGTGGTCTTAGAGGCGATAGTCTCGGATACGACACTCAAGGTAATCTAGTCTTAAAAGCACAGGTTCAGTCGGACGACAACTACCATGGAGGAGTCTATCTTAATGACACGGCCAAACACTCCTCCAGTACTTTCGGAGACTACACGGACCGGCAAGCATACTACGCTCTGGCTCGAAGCTTCAATCTTGATCCAATCAACATCTCACCACGCCGGTCGGTTAATTCAGGGCAGCAAGAAACACCTGCGACAAAAGGGGCTGACACCGGCAAGAGAATCAACATTCCGGTTGTCACAGATCTGACCAGAGGGGCGGAAATTCGCGCTTTTGCGCCCGACAACCAACTGGTCAAACTGTATACAGCTTATAGTCCAAGTGTAGCCCGCATCTGGAATCAAGGACGCACCCCGCAGTCACCCACTATCAACTCGGGAAGCGGCTTCTTCATTACAGACTCTACCGGCAGACCTTCTCGGCTAGTTGCCACCGCGCACCACGTTATCAAAGAATATTCATCCTCCAACCTGTACATCGAAGTGGCAGACATGCTCAATGCACCGCCCTATTTCGACAGCCAGGGTGTTCTTAAGCCCGGTCAACATACAGCAAGAGTCATAAAATCAGACCCAGATCTTGATCTGGCAATTTTGGAACTAGACCAGAACAGAGCCGGGATAGGCTACCGCTCCTATCCAGCAATCTCAGGCGATGCGGTTAGAGAAGCCAGACCACAAGAGTACATTTTTCCATTCGGCACCATTCGAAACTTTAATCAGGTAATCTCCGGCGTTGGCCAGGTCGGTAAAGTCGGACCACTGGGCACCCTATTCTCCAATTCCGAAATGCCTCCAAGTCGTCTTTATGAAAGCCGTCAAGCCCGGGTAATGGCCGGCGAAACAACAATCTTGAAAGGCATGTCCGGCGGACCGACATTCAGTGAAGACGGCGCCTTACTTGGGGTCAACTCCATAAGCCGAACTACGCAAGATCCAAAATTCCATGAATCCGTCTTTCCAACTGCCGAGCAACTCTTCAAACTACTGGACAGCCGCCAGTTTTGAGTAGCGCTGTAATTTGGGACACCCTTCTGAAGAGGCCCGAACAGCAATCAAATTACTAAGGTCACTTCCGGTCCGCAGTTACTCCGGGCATCATTTTAATTCGGCAAGCAATCCTCATTTTCTTGAAATCGGAAGACCAGACCATGGAAAATCCAGACCGCAGTGAGCAGAAAAGCGAACATAACCTCAGCCAAACGGAATTAAAACTCTTCCAAGACACCGACATTGGAGTAGCTCATCTGTCAAGTTCCGACGAAGCTACCCGGAATGCGCAAAGAGAGCTCCAAAAGAGCCAAGTCCTGCCGCAAATTGAAATAGATGAGACGAAGGGGACAGCGTCTGAGAAGGCCGCGCTGCGATCTATTCAACTTTTTCAAAGACTAGACAGTGACGGCAATGACTTTCTAGGCAAAAGAGAACTCTCAACTGCCTTACAAGACAATAATATCAAGGGGCAAGATGCGTTAGCTCTTGCCGCAATGTACCGCTACTATGACTGGCTGGTCGAGCTCCATGACGACTTCGGGTCTGAGAAAAGCCGCGGCATAAGCAAAGCAGACCTGACGCAATTCAAGGCTACCGCCTCAGTCGGTGTTGAGGATTTCGCGAAGGCAAAGGAAGCTCTGGCATTCTTTAAACCCTCCGCGCCAGGAAACAAAACGCCGGACTTTGCTAAGTTCGATTTAGACGGAGATGCAGCTCTTTCCGATGAAGAACTCAGGAAAGCATCCAGTGCCGGACGTTCTGTAGGTGACGCCGCCATGCTTCAATACTTGATGAAAGAGCGACTAGAAAATGGGGCCTTGCACCGGGCCGAAACTCCATCTGTAAATGAGGCAGCAGTGGAAAAGTTGGTCCGGGAGAAGGTGGCGGCATTTTCAATCAACTCCGAAATCGGCGAGCTTTCGCGAAGGCTGGATAAATCACTGGCGGCACTTAAGCCGGAAGCTACGGAATCATATAGTTATCCCGACCAGGGACAAATCGGTGACTGCTACCTGGTGGCGGCGGTAGCCTCAATTATGCGCTACGAACCGGCTCTGCTAAAAGCAATGATCCGGCAAAACGAAAACGACACAATTACGGTTACATTTCCCGGTGATAAAGAGCATCCAGTTAACATACTGCCTCCAACCGAGGCAGAACAGACGGTCTTTCTCTCCGGGAGTCCGACCGGCTCTATTATCGAGAAAGCGCTGGGGGAATATCGCAGGCAAAAAGAGCGTTCCATCGATGCCATGGCTGCCGCGGAAACCTTCGGGGAAGCCGCAGAACTGGAGTTGGCACCAAAGACATCTCCCATCGAGGCCCTGGACGGCGGCTGGGATATGTTTGCAACCCTTCGGCTCCTCACGGGAAGAGACTACGGTGCCGCGCAATTAACAGCGCGCCCCCAATCAGATAAACCCTGGCAAATCTCCCAGGAACAATTCGCTCATTATCTAAGCGAGCACCTTGCAAAAGGCAACGGCGGCGCCCTCAACCTGACAATGTTGAGGCGTACCCCTGCGTCTGAGTCCTATGAGCACGCGTACTCACTACTGGACTTTGACGCCGCAGGCAAAGACGGCGGTACCGTCACAATAAGAGATCCACATGGCGGCTTCGAGGATGGTATCAAGAAATATTCCGTCATGGAGCTGAGTGAACTGAAAGCCTACGTTTTCGGACCCCTTGATACCACTGGCGGCAGATAAATACAGCCTACGTGCCGCGCATAAGCACGTGTGCAACTGCCCTTAAACGACGACCAGGTTCGCAGCACTGTGACAAAAGTAACTAACTTCTGATGACCTCCGCTTCTTACTCAACGGAGTTGTCGGAACTAGACTTTCTGCAAATAACTCTTCCTTCTGAGGTATAAACAAATGGAAAATGAAAAAGCATCAGAGCATGCCCAGCCGCTCAGGGCCGATGAACAGGCCGCCGACCTCTCAAGACAAGCTTTAACACTTTACGAGTGCGGGCCGGGCGGACCAATAGTCACCAATCCCGCCGACTGCAAGGACTATAGAGCCTCCAACATTCTACCGGAACTAAACCTGAGCGCATCCTAGGCTAAGGTTTCGGTCAAAGCCGCCGACCAAACAATAACGTGAGGCGCAATTCTGCGTCTGCGCCTCACGTTGGTAGAGAGTTTAAGGAAGAGGCGGTCGCGCGCCGTAGGAGAAGCGGCGCTGGACCGTCTCCTCAGGTTTAGCACGCAATTGATCCGCTATCAAGCCCTTGTCCGGCACCACTGGGACGACAGCCCGCTCCGCCTCTACAGCAATGAGAGAAGCCGCTAAGCCGGCAGGACGAATACAGGTATGACAAATCTCTATAACATGCAAAAGAGCCTGAGCAGTTGCAAGCAGTTCAGACAGAAGTTCAATCTGCCTGGCTTCAAGGGCTACGGCATTTTTAAGAGCCAGCAAGGCCCGCTCTAGAGACGCAGAAGACTGAACCGAGGTCCCTATAGCTTCCCGGCAAGCAGCACATTTCACCCTCAACTCCGCCTGGGTCTGGGCGATGCTGGCGGCAACGGCAAGCTTGCGCTCTTGCTCTTGAATGCCTCCGACAGCAGAAGCAGAGAGGAATAAGGCAATTTGCTCAGCTACTGCCGCTTCCGCAGAGACCACACCGTTATAGGACTGGGCTGCACCGCCCATGGCGGCGGAAGCTTTCTTCATTTCCGAAATCATTTCGGCGACAACTCTGCTCAATTCTTGTCGCTGCGACTCGACAGGATTGCCCCGAGACGCGGTCCGGTTTATCTTGAAAGGGAAATACTTGCGACAGATCATCCAGGTCAGGAAGACCAGCACGAGCAAACCCCAAAAGACGACTGGATTGTATGTGTACATTCGATTACTCCTCAAAAGTCTTGGCTAGTGCCAACTCTTGCCGAGCCTTCATCAAGTACTCACTGATAAGAGCGCGGCGAAAGTAGACGGGACGGTTATTGGTGAGACAGGGGGCGCGGTATTCCTCGATGGCCAGGAATATAAGCTCGCGAGCCTTGCTTAGAAAGTCGGCCATGCCTGCATCACAGTTGGCTGAACGGCGCTCCAGTTGCCGGAGGTTATCCAGTAAAATTACGATTTCCGATTCAACACTTGGAGGTGCGGTTCTTTCGTCTCGGATGCGAGCAGCGAGGTAGCCCGCCACAAAACAGAGTGGCAAAACAATTGATGCCAGGATTAGGTCGCTCATAGGTAACCTCTAGTTTCAGAAGGGCGCTCGGAAAATAACTCCTGCCCGAGCGCCGGCGAGAATTCACCGGAGCAATGTCTGGATCAACCAGTCTTGCCCGGTCTCAATCAACTAACTGTTGAACCACAGAAGCAGTTCATTACGTGAAGCTCCGAAGACTGGTTTCTTCCTTTCCACGGAATCAGGATATCGAACGGCTCCACAAGGAGTGATACAGAAGCTCCACACCACTTCTACAGATCTTTCTACCCGCACCACTCTGCCGATCTCCCGCAACACAGCGCTCAGGGACTCTTGCTTCAAACAGAAATCGACTTGCAGATAGGGATGAGGGAACGACTCCAGGGCCTCGGCGCATACATAACCATTAAGTCCGGATAGCGCCTCAAAATGCTCCAAGACAAACTCAGTGATGCTCTCCATCCGGCAAGCAGCCTCCGATTTAAAATCAAGAGACTCTTGCTTTCTCAAGTCCGACTTGCAAAACCGATGAGGCAATCTCAACCAGCGTTTGCCGCAGCGATCCGAAATTAGTCGGGAAAGTTCCTTCCCGCTGATGAACTTATCAACTTTCAACAGCGTTTCCGACTTCGCTGTGGTGACAGATACCACGTAGCCAAGCCAACTCTTCTTACTCAATCTCACTTCCTTCGGCTTTTGCCTTTGCCTTGCTGTTTCCGCTTGCCTTTTCGCTTACAAGGCGGAACCTGGTTGTTTGTTTGCCGAACACCAAACGACTGTCCGGCGCCAACTGAGCCGGCAGAGACAACCGCCGACTTCTGGAAATGCCTCTCAGGCAAACTGAGCCGCTCACTGGGATAATGAATCAACCCTTCCGCTTGAGGCAAAGACTGTGCAAGGCTCGCCGAAGGCGTTGTGCTCAGCACCGGCACTGGCGCGGAGTCACCGGAAACGGGAAGCAAGCGTGGTGTCCGTTTCAGGAGAAGCGAGAAAAGCATGCCGCCAAACATACCGGCAAGCAGATAGACTGCGGGTCCGAGGGCCGACCCAGGCAAACCCTGCGGCAGGCTAAAGCTCCCAATGGAAGAGGCTAGCACGGGCACGACCTGTCCGAACCGGCTTTCTGCATTGTCCAGCACAAGACTGATCAGACCGGAGAGGGAACCGCTACCGGCAAATTCAACGGTGACGGTTTTGCCCACCCCATAGAAATCCTTGCTGGAAAATTGCGGTGCCTGTTCAGGGTTGAACCGAAGACGCACAGCCACTTCCTTGCGCATCCTCTCCGGAGGAGGATAAGCAACATCCTGTCCGGCGGTAATGCGGCCGCCGCCACTACGAATAGCTTCGATGGTTGCAGGAAAGCTCTCATTCAATCCGGCAACTGAAACAACAGCCTGATCACCAATTTCAAGTCGACCGGCCTGTGATTCGGGAACGAAGGCCTCCACCCAGCGATCTGCAGGATTGAGAAGCTGCAGAACCGTGTCGGCCGCCCGGGCTACAGAACCATCACGGCGCTCAATACTCCAGACGCAGCCGGCGATCTGGCTCACCAGTGCAGCGGCACGAGCCAGACCGAGTTGCGTCTCCGCTTGCTTGACCTGCACGGCCAATTGCTCGAACTGTAGTTTTGCCTCCGAAATATCACGAGTCAAATCCTTTACTTCCCGCTCCAACTTGATCTTCTCGCTGAATGACTGAGTACGTTGGCGCAACTGCGCATCCCATCCGCCCTTAGCGGCATTCAAACGACTTCTATATGCGGTCAGTTCAGCCTTCTTTGCGGTGACCAGGGCATTGGCAGTATCGGCAAGCCCCTGGGCCTCCACTAGCTCGTTTTGGGACAGGGCCGTTCGCACTCTCGGGTCGCTCACCCGGCGCCACTTATCATTGGCGACACGGGCAGAAGCCTCCAGGCCTTTCAGTTCCTGCAAAGCCCGTTCCATATCACCCTCAACCAGCTCCACATTGAGCTTGGTCTCACTGGCTACCCGCACCAGAGTATCTTCAAGAAGGGCCTGCCTCTCACTGAGGGCGGCTTTCATAAATTCTTGTTTGAGCGATAGCTGCAGGTGGTCGGAGCGAAGTCGGTTGTATTCGAGCTCAAGCTGAGCCGCCCTGGGGTTCGTCACCGCGCCGAGAGTCATGCCCTCATATACGGAATCGGTGGGTATCAAGCGAACCAGACTGATAGTACCATCGATAGGAGCGTTAACAGACGACAGGCTGCCGTTGATATAGGCCTTGGTGCCGTCAACCGAGAAGAACAACCACCAGATTGACACCACCATCAGACCAATGATGGTGCAATAGATAGCGCCCTTGAGGATAAACCTGACTGTTTTCATACTTTTACTCCAAGTGCAAGGAGAAGAAGAAAATCATCGGCCGCCGCCGACCTTGAGGAAAGTCGGATTGGCCAGGCTTGTAAGAAGAGCGAGAATGCCAGTAAGCTCACTGACTTCCGGCTTAGCCCAACGAGCCGGATCCGTATATAGGAATTGAACCAATAACCGATACTGGTCATGGGACAACTCCTCCTTTTCAAATACCAGAGCCCGCAAGCCATCAGCGCGAACCGGGCCTAGCTTAACTTTGAGGTTCTCCAGGTTTAATGAGGGCAGGGAGAGAATAGCACTCTCACCGACTGCCGCTACCGCACCCAGTCCCGAAGAGAGAAGCCCGCCTTCTGCCAACTCTACAACCTCAACAGGCAGGCATTGATCCTGCAGCAAAACACTGATCCTTGCCGGAACCAGAAGCCGCACCCGAATTGATTGTCTTCTCTCCGGTCGATCCACACAAACCATGGCACTGAGAACAAGAGCCACACTGCCATAGGCAGTGAGAGCCAGCATCAAGGGCGAACTGCCTCGATCAACTCCCAACCAGATCTGATTGAAGGCAAAATATAATGCTGACAGGGCATAGCTACTCAGAATCGCCAGAATCGGCCAGAGCACAGACCAGCAGACTGCCACACCACCTTTGGCGCCACTTTTCTGAGTCACCTGAAAGGTAGCACCAAATGGCTTCCATAAAAATCTGACAAAACTTACAAAGACAGGCACCGCCAGCAAAGGTCCGTAAATGTCCGACCAGAAGAAAGCCCTATAGCCACGGGTCAGCCAGGCAAAAACAAGACCATTGGCGGCATAGTAAGGTAGCCAGTAGGCCACTGCCTCCTCAATCGTGACTCGAAAGGGACCGGTACCGGAAGTGAAGAAGATGACGGGCAACAGTATGGTGGCTACCGTGCACAAACTCATACACCAGTGCAGAACACCGGCCATATGCACAAGACGTTGCATGAAACTCAAACCTCTGATTCGCAAGGGACTGAGAGGGGTAAGCAGCATCTGCCAGGTACCTTGAGCCCAGCGCAACCGCTGCTTAACAAAGTTGGCCACGGTCACGGCACTGGCTCCACAACTAAGACGCTCATTCAAATAGGGAATTTTATAGCCCCTGGACTGCACCAGAATCGACGTGCCCCAGTCCTCGCAAAGAGAATCGGTTGGCAGCCCGCCGATCTCCTCCAGAATAGAACGCCTGATTACAAAACAGGTTCCATGGCACATGGTGGCATTGAACCTGTCTCGTCCAGGTTGAATAACTTGAAAAAACAAGTCCTCCTCGTTAGTGCTCCGGGTTTCTACACCAAGATTCTGCCTCGGAGCATCCGGAGAGAAAAACAACTGTGGCGTCTGCACCATGGCCACCTGCCCGTCCAGAAAGAAGCCTACGGTGCGCCGCAGAAAGGTGGTAACAGGCATAAAGTCGGCATCGAAGAAGACCAGCAAGTCGGCATCTATGGACGGACTGGCAAACTTTAGCGCATGGTTCACATTGCCGGCCTTATGGTGCGTATTGTCCGGTCGACGAACATAGTTGCAGCCCAGTTCCGAACAGAGCCGCTCAATATGATCACGCCGAGAATCATCAAGGAGGAAAACCCGCACTAGGTGCGGCGGATAGTCAATCGCCTGAGCGGCACAAATCGAACGCCGCAGCATTTCACCGTCTTCATTGTAGGAAGGTATGAGAATGTCGACTCTAGGCAAGTAGAGACCACTATCAACCGCGACCTGCAGTTCATCGGCCTGGCGGCTGCGATTGGTAGGCCAGGCTGTAATGATGATGAAGAGCAGACTATTGAGAAAGACCGCCAGTTCAATGAGCAGATAAAACACCTGCACATAAATCGTAGTGGAATCGTCCTGCATAGCCAGACTCAAGACTCGCCAGAGCAAGTAACGCAGTCCAAGACAGACTAGCAAGAAGGAAACCAATAAGCGAGCAGGCGCGAAGTCCCGACTAAAAGTTCGGCTGACAAGAAAGGTTAGCGCACAGAAGAGCGCAAGATAGGCCTGGGGGGCATGGGGAGTGAAATCTCCACAGGAAAACAGGGAGCAGCCAAGGTCCAACAAGAAAGAGAGCGAAAGGTGCAATGTCGACATGGACACTGCCATCAGCGCCGTTAGCGCTAGCAGTATAGAAATTACCGTCAGCGTCAATTTACCTCTGAACATAATGTCATCCTCGCGTAGGTTAGGTCAACATCGAGAGTGTTGCTTGAAATAACGGGCAAAACTTCAAAGAAGTTGATTCCGCCATTGGGGGGTGAAAACCCTGCTCATCAACTACGTGAACTGATAGGGTTCGCCTGTGGTACTGCTGCACTTTTTTGCCTGTCTGTTCGGGCTCCCGAGGTCTAAGGAAAAACGAGGTAATACCCGGACTGTAGCGCATCGGCTACTTAAATGAGACGCCGACTCTGTAAAGATTCAAGCCTGCAAGCAGGCTTAACAAACCGTCAACAAATGCACCGCTACCGGTGGCACACTCTCATTCCATCAGCACTTAAAGGACGGGTCATTAGCTTTACAAACACTCCTGACCACCTGTAAAGTTGCCAACTCCAGCAAGCGCAACTAGCACCACCCACTTTTCCTGAAAGTCCTTTGCACAAGGAAGGCCAACTAGCACAAACCGCGCCAACCCAAGAGGATGCAAGCGCCTAAACAAGAGCGCTTACAGAAAGTCGGCAAAGTTTCAAGCTTAGGCAAGAAAGCCGTTACGTCCAAATCTACGGCTAGCACAACTATCTATAGCCGCGCCAACCTCATGGTCATAGGTGCTCTGTGACTTTGGTCAGTTCTCAGATCAATTGCCAGGATGTAATCTCTTGCAAGCAGATTTGACACGAGGTCAGTAAATACATTGCTGCCATCCAAGTTCTTTCAAAGCAATCTTCAAGGCTACGTTGCCGGACGGGCAGCAGCAGGTTGCCGCGGCAAAGGCGGCAAATCGCTTGTTATGAAGGTACCGGCAGTAGCTGCCAACTTAGGTCCAGGCTTCGATTCGGTCGCACTAGCATTAAGCATCTATAGTCAAGTAACAGTAGAAATACTTCCCCATCCCGATGCCACCATTCCCATGGTGCAACTGAGCGGTGCAATAAGAACCGCAAGCGACGCATCTGCCATCGGCAACCTTGTCTATACCTTGCTGTCTAAGATATGCCTGTCGCGCAGACACTTGCTTCAGCATCTCAAGATTCTCGTTGAATCCGACCTACCTCTCAATCGAGGGCTGGGAGTTAGCGATGGAATTATCCTGGCGGCTCTGTATGCAGTAAATTCCATAGAAGATCTGATTCTCGGACAGGCCGACCTACTTTCACAATCAATAGCTCTGGAGGTGAGAGCGGAGAGCGCCGCGGCAGCGTTACTGGGTGACCTGGTTATATCGGCCGAATCTCCCCAACACAGGAAGGTCTTCACACAGCAGCTATATTGGCCGCCAGTCTGGCATCTTTTCTGCGTAATCCCTCCCTATTCCCTTGACACCATAAAAATGCGAGCGCTAATACCGCCTATGCTACCCACGGCAAGCGTCATTCACAATCTGCAAAGACTGTCCATATTTCTGGCATCCGTGAACAACTGCAATGATCAGGCCCTGAAAGAAGGACTTATAGATCACATCCATGAGCCATACAGACGACACCGGGTACCGGAACTAGATTCGCTCAGCGCTCACTTGAAAGACTTCCCTATCCTGGGTTGCGTATTAAGCGGGGCCGGGCCGGCGGTACTCATTATTTATCATGTGCGACATAAACAAATGGTGCGAGCCGAAATTGAAAAATGGATGTCCGCTCGCAGTAGCAGCTACACCCTCTTGGACCTGCAGGTCGAAAGACAGGGCATGCTGGAACTTTCAGGCAGTTCGAACAAAGGCAAACATGACAAAAGTCATAGACTTTAACATGTCATTTGCAACATCACAATTACACATTTGATCTATATGCTCTGATTCTCAGCTAAGAAGCTGAGCCCCCGCACCTTTGAAAATTGACGGAGCACTATCATGTACGACGAACACACCGAAAAATATATCAACCAGATAATTCTCAAACTCAAAAGCAATGAAAGAGAAGCCGCCTGGGTGGTCTTTCAGGACTCCATGAGGGTTCTCTCCCCGCCAAATCGCCAGACCCTGATCGAGGCTCTGGTGCGTTACGTGGAGCAGTACGAAACTGCAGTCACTCCCACCGACGGTTCTGTGAAAGTTGCCTCCAGCTTCGCACCGCAAGGTCTGACCGAAAAACCCGAAATCGGCATGCACCGCCATATGGCTTCCCAAATGAACGGAGCCTTGTAAGGTCATGAACAAAAACAAATTCTACAGAACAATTGATTCAAACTCCGGGCTCGTGGTCTGGGAAGTGCTGCTGGAAGGCGCGCGGCAGGCAAGACGAAACAGAGACATTAAACGGGCGGTAGAGCTCTATCACCGCTCCATAAAATCCTCTGAAGAATACTTCTACAATAGCTGCCATGAGCAAACTCTCGAAATTTCTATCGAGCTGGACCGTTATCTTCTTGAGTTAAGACTATGTATCCCTTCAGGATTTGGTCTCAATACCGGCACCTGGCACAAATCCATCGCGATTGTAGAGCCGAAGCTTTTACCAAGCCAATAAGGAAAGCAACCCAGACAGGCAACTTACTCTTCGGCTGCCACTAATTCCAATTACTACATGCATTCATCTACACTTTTCTTGCGCTGCAGCAACCGCAGCAGGACGGTATTACTATGGCAAACCATGAGCGGACTCGAAAGGATGACGACAAAATAGAACAGTGGGGACCAGTTAGAGTCCACAATAATGAGCATGTAGAAGTGCTTCAGGGAGATTCGCTCTGGCGTATAGCCAAAGCCTCTATAGAACATCAGAAGCCGGGTGAAACGGCAAAACCCAAGCACATTAATGAGGCTGTTGATGAATACAAAAAGGTAAACGATGGAAAAATCAAAGCCGACGGAACAATTTATCCCACTGCTCATACCGGTGAATACCTGACCATTCCGCCACTGTTCAAGCAAGCAGACAGCAATAAGGACAACAAAACCTCGGCTGAAGGACCAAAAGCCGAGAACAAAAGCCCGGAAGCAAAGGCGGAAACACCTCAAAATCAAAGCACCACCGTGCCGGTGGAACTCAAAAGAGAAAGCACAGAAAAGACACAGGAGCCCAGCCGGTCAAGCAATGAACCACAAAGCGACAACAAGAAGGCAGAACCATCCGGTTATCTGGGTGTGAGCAAAGAGATAGCCACGGGCGCCCTGGAAGAGATTACTGAACACCCAATCAAAGTGGCGGCAATAGCAACGGCTTCCGCCGTCGGCACCGCTGTGGTAGCGGCCGTCGTCGCTCCGGAAGTGGTCGTCGCGGCAGCGGTAACGGGTGCCGCTTATGCTGCATACCAGGTCTACGAAAACATCGAGGGCTGGGTGAAGGCTGCAAAGACGGTAGCGAACGACACCGAACATACGAAAGAAGAAGTTGAGCAAAGCCGCCACGAACTTCGCGAGATGGGCGCCGGAATGACCGATCTGGCGGCTGGTGCAGCTGGGGGCTCGGCTGCAGTTGCTCTTACAAAAGCCACAACAAGCAGTCTCACAGGCTTGACCGGCACAGCCCGCAGCGAGGCGTCCGCACTCGGTAGCAATGGGCAGGGGAAATTCATCAAACCAACCACCGCCATCCCGGAGGAAATAATGGCACTGCCACCCAAGGCCAGAGCAGAAGCAATTCACCAGATGGCGGAGCCGTTAAAAGCGGGGAATTCCTCAAGCGCAACCAGTGGCGCCCTACTAGACAAGCATGTGGACAAAAGTATCATGAATCTGCCGCCTTCAGCCAGGAGCGCCGCCATAAAGAACATGGTGCAAGAGGGGTCAGGGCAGGAGGTCGGACTTCTCAACCGTAAGATCCCGCAAGAGGTAATTAATCTACCTCCGGCACAACGCGCCGAGATCATTCGAGCGATGATTGACAAACCCTGACGGCCAAACCGAAAGACGGACGCAATTGCCGGTCCGATACCGAGAGGCGGAAGAAAGCTCCAGTTGAAGACTGGGGCTTTCTTTGCTCCGGTGACTTGAGAGAAAGTGAAGAGAGAGGGAGGTTTGAGCCAAGCTCACCCCTCCCATCATCGAATTTCAGCTACGCGTTCTTTCTGTTCGCTGACCTCGACCCCTCTTTATTCCCCCCCGGGAAACTCAATAAATCTTCCTGAAACCAGGTCCTCCACAGAGGCCGCGCACTGGCCGAAGGTGTTTGCAGCAGCGCTGTCCAGGTCGCTACTGCTCACGTCCTCAGGTAAACCAAGCAACCTTGCCGTCTGTTTTCTATCCTGGGCTTTTCCGTCTGCATTCTCGCTGGGGAAGACAGACACATCGAAGTCCTCAGGCAAACGGAGCCTTGCGGACTGTTCACGGCGAGCCAGGGCATCCAAAACAGCAATGCCTTCCTCCGTGTCAGCCATTTCGGCCGGATAACCGGCCTCAAGCAACTTATCTCGCCTCAAGTTGGACAAGCCTTCCATATCAGCCTGATTGCTAAGTCCTATTCCTCTCAAATACAGCTCTCGGTCTCGGCGCACTCCGTAAAGATTATCAAGAGCCTGCTCTACAATCTCTCTCGAAGTACTGGCCGGCAAACCCGCTATAGCGGCATCTCTTGCATACATAATTCGCTGTAAATCGCTGGCACTAGAACCGGGCGGCAAACCATAGAAACCCTCGGCTCCATGCATAACGTCCGAAATCCCCTCGGCGGCACCATCAGCAGTATCCGGTGCTATTGCATTTTTCGCATCGTCTGCCACTAGCAGTTGCATCTGTTCCAGGCTCAACCCCCGTGAGTCCATCCTCCGTGTATTGAAGTGGTTTGAGAGACGCTCACGTTTAAATACTTCCAGCAGTTCTTCGGGAGTAGTATCGTCGGGCAGTTGCCGAGATCTCGCAGCCAGTCTGTGGTTTAGCTCCTCCTGGCTGGCACCGATGTCCAGACCCAGGTAATCAGTCAATAACTTACGGCAGTCTTCGGGGCTGTCGCCATTGACAGACCCGCTTGCCAATTGAGCACGAGGCAAGATTTTGTCGGCTTCAGTACTGACAAGATTCTCTACTGGTGCCGAGAAGTACGTACCAGTCCGGACTTTATCTCCAGCCGCACCGTTGCCAATGATTTCCACATCAATAGTGCCTGCCTTGTCGCCGCTTCGGCCAAGCCAACTGAGGCTGCGCCCCGCCAGCGCCTCCAGTCTCCGCATGGTCTGCCCGGCTGCCTCATGAGAATCAAGAACAGACTTATCCGGCGCCGTCACTATTGAAAAGCGAGAGTGCCCGTCACCATCGGGGTCTAAAACGGTGAGCACCTGATCACCAAAAGCGACCAACTGCTCCGGCGTATAAGATGGATGGGTACGAGATGCCAGAGTCTCAGCGAACTGATTTCGGAGAATTTCAGAGGCCAGCTTTTTGCTTGTGTCATTCTTCACAACAGCTTCATTTTCAAAGGATTCAACCACTGACCTTAGCTCCCACCGGAATCGAATTTCAATAACCGATTCTGGCTCTTCCGAACCTGTGGAGCAAGGACAAAAGTCATGCATTATAGAGGAAGTTTGATAGAAACCACGGTACCGGCACCCGGCGAAGACTGAACGGAAAAAGAGCCTCCCAGCTGAGCCAACCTCTCAGAAGCACCCATCAATCCATAGCTTCCATCCCGTGGCAATGAAGGATCGAAACCCTGCCCATCATCTTTGATTAAAACGTTAAGGCACTCAGAATCATGAAAAGCCTCAATGGAAATTTCCTTAGCCTGAGCATACTTTTGTGTGTTATTCAAACACTCCCTGATAATGCAATAAAGATGATGAGCTTGTTCCGTATTGAGAGCCGGCCATGTCATAACCGCAGTTACCTTTACAGAGTGTACTTTCTCAAGATCCTCCACAAGCCGTCCGACGGCCTCATCCATCCGTAACTTATCGGAACGCAGAGCTTGCAGAGCGAACCTTACGTCAGCAATAGACTGCCTGGCGAAATCTCTCGCCAGAGATAAAGCCGCTTTACTCTTCTGCGGATCGCTTTCAAAAACCTTCTCAGCAAGAGTCAAATGCAGATTGAGGGTCGTGAGAGAATGCCCCAGGGAATCATGAATTTCTCTGCCAATTTCCGTCCGCTCCAATTTACGCGCAATCTCCTCGATCTCCCTGGCCAATTTCTCCGCTTTCATTCGGCTTTGATACTCGGCAAGGAGCGAAAGTGTAATAACAACCGCGCTAAACAACAACACGGACAATTGCAGTAAATGAGCAAAGAGAAGCGCGGCAAGACCGCCTTCTAAAGACGAATAGCGCTGCTCAAAGGTAAGGCTATAGGCAACTGTAAATACTACCAGGCAAATCAGGGCGAAAAAAAGCGCCGCCCGCCTGGAAACGAGGAAGCAGGCACGCACCACGAGAGGAACAAACAGCCACTGATAGAAGCGCGCCGGTCCGAATGCGCAACCAATGCCCGCCAGCACCATCTGCGCCGGCATACTGATACGCAAAATTGCCGGTTTTCTCAAGATACCGAGTAGACCATAAAGCATGGAGGCCGCAAACACCAATGGGGGATTAGTGATGATGGAACCGTCCGGATAATAGCTGAGAGCTATGAAATCGGCACAAAGTACGACAACCAATACAATACTCTCAAGCCGAGCCGCTCTACCGTAATAGGGATGCTCAAGTGCGGATGCCGGTGAAGCAATCTGCTCGCCCGGAGTCTTTTCGGGCTCTGGGGCCGGTGTGCCTGTTTCAGACATGCGCTCCAAACAAGTAGTCAATCCCAATCAATCAAACGTCTCCCACTATTTACCACAAATGAAACGCACAGTGATTACATTAATCAGTTCTGCCGCTACCACGGAGAATCGAAAGCAACAGCAACACCGACCGCACCGGCGCGGCAAATGCTCGTAGCCTGAAACTGAAGCAACAAGCAAAGTCCAGCCAGCAGACAAACATATGTAGTTGAGATAGCGGTGGTCTTGTTACCTTTCAGAATACTCATCAGCCTGTCCTCGCATTAGAAGGGCGCAGCCAAGCAGCCGGAAAATGCATTTCATTTCTCCAACTGCCTGTTGCAAAACTCTGGGGTGTCTCGGGGGTTTATGCCGTCACATTAGCAACGAATCTTGACATCCCCATTGCGTACTTATGGCAAACTCATAACACGACGAGAAAGTCCGGCATTTCCAGCGCATTTGGAGCCAAATTGAAGAAGGAAGAAGGCGACCGGGGTAAAATACCTCCCGGAGACCGCCAAACATCGGCAAACGGGAAGAAGCAGTTATGACCAACTCAGAAGCGACGGAAAAGCAAGATGCTACCGCCACCAGCATCAAAGTAATGGTAGTGGATGACCAGCCCATGGTGAGAAAGGGAATCGTTTCACTTCTACAATTGGAAGGCGGCATAGAAGTTGTGGGCGAAGCTGGAAGTGGTGCCGAGGCACTCTCCCTCGTTCCAAGACTGAGCCCGGAGCTAATTCTTATGGACGTGCGAATGCCAAATATGGATGGTATCGAATGCACGCAGAAAATCCTGAAGGCCTACCCAAACATCAAAGTTCTGATTCTCACCACCTTCGACGAAGATGAATACATATTCCCGGCCATCGAGGCCGGCTGTTGCGGTTATCTACTAAAAGACACACCGCTTGAAGATCTTTCGGCAGCAATCAAAATCGTGCACAAAGGCAATGTGCAGCTTGGCCCCTCAATTGCGCCCAAGGTGCTGGCGCGACTGCGTCCTTACAAAGAAAGGGGCGAAACTGAAAAGCTCCGCTTTATGACAGAGAGAGAAAAGACAATTCTAAAACTCATAGGTCAGGGTAATTCCAATAAGGAAATTGCAACGACCTTGAACATCTCGGAAGGTACCGTCAAGAATCATATAAGCAGCATTCTAACCCAACTGGGTTTGAGAGACCGCACCCAGGCAGCGCTATGGGTAGCAGAAAATGGTATCGGATGAATTATTCAACAACATGACTTTTCTCACTGGCTGCCTGAGAATCGGCCAAATACGCTTCTGACTGTGTCTTTACAGGTCAATGCAGGAGCATTTGCAAAATGAAAGCAGAAAATTTTGAAGAGCGCGACGTAACCGCAGAACCCGCCCTGGGAAAAAAACTCGCCGGAGAAATCTGGAATGACAAACTTGCGGCCGAGCACTTACTATTGACAGATCGAAAACAGGGGCAACCCTCTAAACACCTGAACGAGACACAAATCGCCGACGGCGGCGGACTATACATAAAATTCTCAGAAGGGCGTGGTCTCTCAGAAGTGGGCGGCTATGTCACAACCAGAGCTGGAGGTGGGGAAATGACGCTCATGGGCGGCATTGAGTTGAAAGAGGGAAACACTAACGAATACCTACTGGGATTCGATTACAAGGAAAGAGAGAAACATCCCAAAAGAGAGCGCTCTCAAAAACCTGAACATCCATCCGCGGATAACCCGACAGAACCAAAACCACGACCGGAAGAACCGGGCAATCATAATGACAAGCCGGACAGTCCGAATAGACCAGTGCGACCTCACCAGCCTCCACATAAAGCGACCAACTAATCGCGTAATACCTGACTGCCCTTCTATGTGCTAACCTTCCGATGTCTTTCATATATTCGGCAGGAGATGAATCATGGGCACGCTCTCTACATTAAGCAATACGGCTACCATTCCGACCGAAGAGGAAGCCTACGCCATAGCGCTGGAGTCATATTTTTACTTTTATCCCATGATGTCCATGGAAGCCACCCGCAAGCAATGCACCAATCTGCCGGTGGGAGCAAGACCGGGCTTTGGACCGGCCAATTTGTTCTCTCATATGAGAGCCTACCCGGAGGCAGATTTCCGGGCAGTTGTGAGACCTAATTTCGACACTCTCTATTCCGTGGTCTGGCTCGATCTCAGGCAAGAGCCTCAAGTTGTTACGACGCCTGACACCAAGGGCCGCTATTATCTATTGCCCATGCTGGACATGTGGAGCGATGTTTTTGCAGCGCCGGGCTGGCGCACCAGCGGCACCAAAGAGCAAAAGTATCTGATCACCACCAGGGGCTTCCAGGGCAATGTGCCCAGAGACCTTAAAGTCATCGAGGCACCTACACCCTTTGTCTGGATAATCGGCCGCATCAAGACCGACGGACCCTCCGATTACGCCGCCGTGCATGCCATTCAAGACGGACTGAATGTGACGCCCCTATCTGCCTGGGGCAAAAAGGCGCCGGAGATAGTGGCCAAAATCGACGACAGCATCGACATGAAGAAACCGCCCCTGGAAACAGTCAACGAGATGACTGCCGCCGTTTACTTCAGCCAGGCCGCCGAATTGCTCAAGCTATACGCCCCCCACGCCACAGACTGGTCGATCATAAACAGAATGAGCCGCCTCGGTCTTGTACCAGGTGAGAGCTTCAACCTGGATTCTCTACCAGAGCAGATTCAAAAGGCTGTGGCAAAAGCAACAACCGACGCTCTCAAAACCATGGTAGAAAAAACCACCCGCATGGGCAGCCCGGTCAACGGCTGGCTGATGAACACCGAGAGCATGGGTGTCTACGGCAACAACTACATGAAACGCGCCATAGTCGCCATGGTCGGTCTTGGCGCCAACCAACCGGAAGACGCCATCTACCCGCTCAACTATGCCGATAGTGAGGGACGGCCAATTGAAGCACAGAACAACTACGTGCTGCACTTCAAGAAAGAAGAGATGCCGCCGGTAAATGCCTTCTGGTCCCTCACCCTCTACGATAAAGACGGCTTCCAGTGCGCCAACAGCCTCAATCGCTTTGCCATCAGTTCCTGGATGCCCCTGGTCAAGAACAGCGACGGCTCCCTGGATATTTATGTGCAGAATGCTAGCCCGGGCAAGGATAAAGAAGCCAACTGGCTACCGGCACCGGCCGGCGGCGTGCTGGGTCTGACCATGAGACTTTATGCGCCCAAACCGGAAGCCCTGAACGGCGACTGGCAGCCGCCTTCCATCAAAAAGGTCTAGGTCTCTAGTATCTAAGTACCGGACTGACTTCGACGGCGCTCTAAATCAAGAAAGATATCATCCGGATTGTCTACAATTCGGTATAGGTGCCGGTCGGCGGGAGAGATGGTGCCATTGCGCTCCATCCGGGCCAACCATGAGTCCATTTGCTTGTAGTTATCCTTACCGACAAAGTAAATGGGTACTTCCTTCAACTTGCCGGTCTGAATGTGAGTGAGGGTATCAAGGGCCTCGGCCGCCGTGCCGATGCCCCCGTCTTCTACTACAAAAACATCGCCCTGCTTCAACATTTCCATGCGGGTGAAGAAATTGCGATGCTTCAAGGTCATGGTTTGATAGCCGTTACCTCGTTTCTCATGGGGCAATTTGAGCACCACTCCGATGGAGTTGCCACCGGCTTCATAGGCGCCGCGATTAGCGCCTTCCATTGTGCCGGGTCCGCCGCCCGTCATTACATCAAAGCCTTCCTCCACAGCCCTTCCGCCTATGTAGCGGGCGCGCTGATAGCGAAAGTCATTTTCCTTGAAGCGCGCCGAGCCGTACACAACCATTATTGGCTTTTGCTGCGGCCGTGAATGCAAGGCTTCCAGTCCATAAGACATTTCTTGAAAGCCTGAAACCACAAGCTTCTTCGCATCAACGGGCATGTTGCTGCTGTCTATTTCCTGGCGCACCGCCACACTGGCCCGGTTGTGCCACTCGGGATGAACCTTCGACTCGGCCATGAGGGCATCGGCCTTAGCTGGTATCTTCTGCTCCGGTTCAAAGGCATATCGCTCCGGGTGCCCGGGTTTGATGGTTCGGTCGGCCAGGACGCGCATGTCCTCGGGTGTACGCACACCGGCAATACCGCTGGCGGGGCGGAAGTTCTGATAGGCCGTGGTGGCGCCTCCCAGCATCAAGCCGCCCAGGGCAAATGTGCTCATAGAATGAAGCCTCTCTCTACCGGAGGCAAGGTGTCCTTGAGTTAGTAGGGCTCTCGCGTCGGCAGCCACAAAACCACCTAGCGCACCGCTGGCGGTACCGTCTACCATGTCGTTGCGCAAGAACATGAAACCGGAGCGCTTCAGGGCCACGGTGCCGGCCGTCAGGGTAGCGAAGGCCGCTGCGTTGGAAAGAGAATTATTCAACCTGGTAGTCCAGAAATTCTCACCTTCTTGTACGGGCGTTAAAACTCCACCCCAGCCGGCACCTACCAGGGCAGACCTACCTATTATCGGCAGAGTTTTTGCAGCCGAATAATCACCCATCACTTCTACTTTGGCCACGGCTCCCGGACCAATTGCCTTATGCAAAAGCAAGAAGGGAACCGCCCCGGCAGCTACTCCACCAGCCACCTCTGCCACCCAGGCTGCACTTCCATGAGCAGCCGGAACCGGCGCCTGATAAAACCGCGTCTGTGACTCCCACCTGGTGCCGAGAGTGAAATCGGCTAGTTGGGTCAAGCCGGTCAGGGGCGCTTGAATCAGGTTATAGCGAAAGACCTCGGCTCCATGAACGAGAGCCGACTGCGGCGGCGCCGCGCTTTGCTCGGATGCCGACTCTTGCGCGCCGACAACCTGCACTTTCGGCAGGGGCTGGGGCGCCGATTCCGCCACCTTACTCCCAACTCTATGGCCCAACACCTGGAAGAGCGACTCTTCATTGAGGGCGGAATTCGTTGCCCCACTCTCCCTGGTCGCAACATTCTCCCCGCCGCCGGCTCCAAACAGCCTCGAATAAAGCACCTGGGACCGGAGATTCTGGTCTGCCTTATCGGTCAAAGCTATGTCGGGACGTTCTTCCACCAATATAAAACTTCCTATGCAAGCCTAAAAACTGGGCTGTAGGTAGCGGGAATCCTGATGCTGGCATACTAGTAAATATTAAGCTGTACTGGCAATGGGAATTACATCAAGGAGATCAGGGTAGAACTTAATAAGAGCTAGAAGGCCTATAAAATACATGAGCGTGGGCAGATAACCCTTAGTTTCAGGCCTATCGGGAAGTAGCGGCATGGATGATGTAAGCAAAAACCACCTCCAGTCGGAAAAAGAACGAGTTAGCAGCTCTCAGCCTGAAGCGGCAGATGCAGAATACGCCGGAGTTCCTGCCGACTTCGGCGACATCTTCCTGGACTTTTTCGAAAACTCCCCTCTGCCCATGTGCATTGTTGATGCTTCCGGCACGGTTCTGCACGTGAACAAAGCCGAACTGAGCCTACTGGGCTATAAAAAAGCCGACTACTTAGGGCGCAGTCTCGCCGCCGTCTATGGTGATGAGACCTTGCTTGCGGCAATACTTTCCGAAGGTTGCACAGACCGCCAGGAGAAAGTAATCAAAACTCGCGACGCGGAAGGCAAATCAAAAGATCTGCTGATCACTGCCAACGGTCATTTTCAAAACAACAAGCTCACTTATATCAGAGTCATTGCCAGAGACATTACTCAAAAAAGACGGGAAGAGCTTCTGCGAGAGATGCAATTTGAGGCGACTATGCTTCTGGTTGGTGCAGACAGCATTTACGAAGGACTCTTACAGGTTACACAGAAACTTACCGGCTGGCTCGACTACGACATCGGTCTGGTCTGGAAAGCAGACGAGAAAAGCAACCGGTTAAAACGTGTGGTTATGGCCTTGAATGGCGAGAGGGAAACCCACGACTACCTGCTCACCCGTTCCGTTTCTATTCCACTGGCCATCGGAGCCGGTTTTCCCTCTACGTCATGGTTTTCAGGCAAATGCGAAAAACTCTCGCTGAACCGATCGGCCGTGATCTTTAGCGAACAAGACTCGCGCATCAGCCGACTCTATCGAGAGACAGTAGTGATACCGATTGCCACCGGCAAACAAAACTGGGGTCTGATAGCCCTCTTCAGCAAGGACAAAGGACCGGTGGAAGAGGAAATCTTGCCGATTCTGAGTTCAGTCGGTCTGCAAATCGGACAATTCGTCGACCGCATCGAAACCAACGAAGCTTATTTGAAGGCTCAGGAACGCTACTATGTAGCCATAACGGCATCCAACGACGGCATCTGGGACTGGGATCTCATTACAAACGAAGTCTTCTATTCGCCCCGCTACAAAGAACAATTGGGCTATGAGGAGAGCGAGCTGGGCAACCATTTCGAGGTATTTCGCAAACTCTGTCATCCCGAGGACTATCCCCGGGTAATGGAAGAAGTGCAGAAACATATCGAACGGAAACTACCCTTCGATGTAGAGTTTCGCATGCTCACCAAAGGCGGTGCCTACAAATGGATATCGGCCAAAGGACAGGCCGTCTGGAACAGCCAGGGCAAGCCGGTACGCATGGCAGGCTCACACCGGGACATCGACGAACTGAAAGCAGCGGAGAAGGCTAGAAACGACTACGAAAGAAAACTTCTGGACAGCGAAACCATGTTCCGGCAACTTGCCGAAAATATCAGAGAAGTGTTCTGGATTATAGACAAACGCAGTAATCATTTCATCTATGCTTCACCGGCCTTCGAGGAGGTATTCCACCACAGTTGCCAGGCTTTGTATCAAAATGCCGCAGTCTTCCTCGAACAAATAGTGCCGGCAGATCAAGAAACCGTGAAGGAATTACTCACTCTCTCAGACATACCAGATTCCGGCAAGGAGCTGGAATTCAGGACTCGCCCTCCCGAGGGAAGCAGCGAAGCAGAGAGGTGGCTCTGGTCACGAGTCTTTCCCGTTAAAGACGAGAGCGGTCGAACCGTCAGGCTCTGTGGTATCGCCCACGATATTACAGAGAAGAAGGAAGTTGAGCGCCGCGTTTCGGAATTCTATTCCACAGTCTCACATGAACTGCGCACCCCGCTCACCTCGATTCGCGCGGCCCTGGGACTGATCGAGGGCGGGCTGACCGGCGATATCTCCGAAGAGACCCTGGAGTACACAACTATTGCCAAAGATAACTGTGATCGACTGATCCGGCTCATAAACGACATACTAGACATTCGCAAACTGGAAGCCAAGAAACTCGACCTCAAGCCGGTGAGAGTCAATGCCGTCGACCTGACCCTGCATACCATCGACACATTGAAAGCCTATGCCGAAGAGCGCTCCGTCAAAATTGCCCTGGAGACCGATGAGGCACACGAATGTCAGGCCGACAGCGACAGACTGGTGCAGGTGCTGACCAACCTGATTTCCAACGCCATCAAGTTTTCACCCAAAGAAGGCACCGTGCGCATCAAACTGGCCCAGTGCCAGGAGCAGAGCGGCATGCTGCGCTTCATGGTCAATGATGACGGACCGGGCATTAAAGAAGAAGAAATGCCTGAACTCTTCGGACTCTTCCAGCAACTCTCTTGCCTGGAGAATGAAAGCAATACCGGTTCCGGTCTGGGCTTAGCTATCTCCAAAGCCCTGGTTGAAAACATGGCGGGGAAAATAGGTGTAGAGAGCAAACCTGGTAGGGGAACCACCTTCTGGTTCACACTGCCGCAAGTACTGCGCAATTCGGCAGGTCAGCCACATACAACTATAAGCGACCTCAATCAGGCAGCGCAACAAGATAGGCAGGAGCCGGCTAAACTACTTATTCTGGAAGACAGCGATTCCATCGCCATGCTTTTGAAAGCCTTCCTGACGCGCAAGGGCTTCCAGACCATGCGTGCGGCCTCTGTGGCGGAAGCAAAAGAGCTAACCAGAAATTACCGCTACGATCTAATTTTCGCCGATATTCATCTGCCTGACGGCAGCGGCGTCGACTTCATAAACTGGCTGCACGGCAGGCAGGACGACGGCGCCACGCCGGTAGTAGTCCTGAGCGGCGCCGAGAATCCCGGTCTTTCCATCAACAATCGCGAACTGGTCGACTATGTGCGCAAGCCCTTCGACGGAGAAGACTTGATAAAAATACTGGGCAACCGCCTCTATCGCGGCGGCACCTTGAGACGTTTCGGCGAGCCTGATTCCTGAATTTGCCGCCTGCCTCAGTAGCCCCAGCGCATCAAAGCCGCTCCGGCAGAGAGTCCGGCTCCCATGGCAGCAAAGAGCACCAGATCACCCTTCTTCAGGCGTCCAGAACTGAGGGCGGTGGAAAGAGCGAGAGGCAAGGTTCCGGCCGTAGTATTGCCGTACTCTTCAATATTAACAATGACCTTTTCCATAGGCATCCCCAGCCGCTCAACCGCCGACTTGATAATGCGCAAATTAGCCTGGTGAGGCACGAATACATCTACATCCTTACCAGTCAGACCATTACGTTCAAGTAAACGCACACAAAGATCCGGCATGCGTTTTGTGGCGAACCGGAAGACCACCGGACCATCCTGTTTAACGAAATGCTGGCGGCCTTCTACTGTCTCTTTGGAGGCAGGATGCGCACTACCGCCACCGGGCATGCAAAGGAAATCGCCACCGGATCCATCCACTTCATGAAGGTAATCCACAAAACATCCATCAGAGGCGCTCTCGCTCGGCTGCAAGAGCACGGCCCCGCCTCCGTCACCGAAGATTATGCAAGTTTGACGGTCCTGGTAGTCCACAATGGAGGACATCACATCCATACCGATAACCAACACGTTCTTGTGGCAGCCGCTCAAAATGAACTGCACACCCACTTGCAACGCATACAGAAAGCCGGAACAAGCGATGGAGAGGTCAAAGCCCCAGGCGCGGGTGGCGCCGATTTTGTGCTGCACCAGACAGGCCGTGGCGGGCAACATCATGTCAGGCGTGATTGTGGCAAAGACAATCAGCTCGATATCGGCAGGATCCACTCCAGCTTTCTGACAAGCATCGAGAGCGGCTCTGGCACCCAGGTCAGAACACGTCTCACCGGGTCCCACCAAGAACCTGTTTTTAATGCCGGTGCGTTCAGTGATCCACTGGTCGGAAGTCTCAACCATTTTCTCCAGATCAAAGTTGGTGAGAGTTCTGGAAGGAAGGGCTGTTCCAACGGCGCTAATTTTCGCCAGAGCCGGTTTACCATTGTATGCCAGGGGCGGAATTGAGGTATTCAGAATTGACTCCCACTTTTTACTTGCTGATGCTGTAATTCTAGGAGACTTTCAAGCAATTCCGGCTATATTAACCGCTAAGATAGGCTTTACCCGGAGAGGAAAAGGCTCAAATTTGGGCAACACGGGCAAGCTCTGCCCCCTTCCCAACACCCTTAAAGTAAAGCTATAAACATTTACTTTGCAACATTGCCGCCGCGGCCATTAAACGCATCTCAACTAGCTCGCAACCGCAAAAACAGGCGTCACACCAAATGCGACACCACTACCATCAAACGCTCATGGTCAGCGCCAACATCTGTTGAAAAATCTTAGAATCCATGACGGCCAGGAATTTACGCCCATCTTTGAGTTCGCACATGGCGCAGACATTTTTGCGATTGCCTCCCATGGCCGCTCCCGCCAGAAGCCCCAGCGGTCCCAGTACGATGTTGCCGGCTATGGCCCAACCCAGGGTCTGGGCGATGTTCTTGGCAGACTCTTCGTTCTTGACCTCAATTTTGACCAGATCCGCCCCGATATTAATCTGATCAAAACCGCCCCAGAGCACGCCACCATTGAATTCCCAGTCGCCCTGGTGTATGTCGCCGGCCAGAACTTTGACTTTCTTGTTGTCGAAAAGCTTCGCCACGCTATCCATTCAAAAACGCCTCCCTCTCAAACGATGAACAAGTCTTCGCCCACACAATAGAACCACCAGCAGTGGCACTACTTACTGAACTCCTCGGCGAAACTACCAATCAACGGCAACTTCACATCTTTGCCGCGAAAGGCTTCGTATGCCATTTTGGCACTGAAGATGAAGTAGCCCATGGCGATAACAATCTGCAAAAGCCCGGCTAAGATTCCAATAAAAGGAATGGCGCCGACAACGCCTACCACACCGGTGACAACAAGAACCAGCACGGCAATGAGAGCCGCTTGCACGGCATGGTATCGAGCCAGGCGGTTATTGTCGGATTTGGACATGAAGACCAGCACGCAGGCTGCCAGACTGACTATACCCAGAGGCAGATAACAAACGGCCAGGGCCACATTAGTATCAATTGGTTTCTCGAATACCGTGGTCTTGCCCGGCGCCAACACCGGCGGACCCGACTTATCTCTATCAGGTTGTGCCATAAAGATTAAAATACTCCCTTCAGTCCGTTCCGAGCTCTATTTTCCCAGACTTACCCTGACCAGGATCTCCGGTGACGCCTCCTTAAGCCTAGCAGATTGGAACACCCCTGCGCTTGCTGTAGACCTGCCTATAGAGCTAGCGGCGGCATCGCAACTGCCAGTGGTATCATCGCCGATCGCCGGAAGCCAAGCAGAAGCCGGACCCAAAAATAGTACATAAAAAGACCAATTTAATATCGGTCCCCCCACTCTTCCGAACAGGTTAAAATCTAACCTTGGCTCCATCGAGAAAAGCCCGGCTCGGTTCCAAGTGCCGGTGCGATCCCGAAAAGCCTATCACTCACCGGTTCGTAAGGAATTATTGGTGGCCAAAGACTCACTAATCGGAGTCATACTTGACGACCGCTACGAGATCTTGTCGGAAGTAGGCAGGGGTGCCCTCGGCGTGGTCTACAAAGCCCGCCACCTGGTAATGGAGAAGACCGTGGCCGTTAAGGTCCTCTTCGGCGAGGTGGACGCGACCAAGGATGAAACCAACTTTTTAAGGTTTCAAAGAGAAGCTCAAGCGGCAAGTTCCATGAGCCATCCAAACATAGTAACAGTCTACGACTTTGGCTTTTCCGCCCAGAAAACCCCCTATCTGGTCATGGATTTCATAGAAGGGGTGAACCTCAAAGAGATTCTCTCTCGTCACCAGCGGCTGCCTGTGGAGCGGGGCGTGCACATATTTCTGCAAATGTGCAGCGCCCTCGAGCACGCCCATTCCAAAGGCATTTTGCACCGCGACATCAAACCCGAAAACGTTGTGCTGCTCAAAACAAGCTGGAATCCGGAATTCGTCAAACTGGTTGATTTCGGCATTGCTAAATACGTGAACGAACCCCGCAACAACTCGAAAAAACTGACCATGGACGGTCAGGTGTTGGGTACTCCGGCTTACATGAGCCCCGAACAGGTCATGGGTGATCGCCTCGACGCTCGCTCCGACATCTATTGTATGGGTGTGCTCATGTACCACACAATTTCAGGCAAACTACCCATACTGGGTAGCACTTCCGCCGATACCATGAGCAGGCACATCACCGACAAACCCAAGGAATTCGCAGAAATCTGCCCCGGTCTGCCGGTTCCCTTCAAGTTGCAGCGGACCATCATGAAAGCGCTCAAAAAGCATCCGCAAGACCGCCATCAGTCCATGAAAGAGCTTTATGTGGAGTTGGAAAACTACCGTGACTGACACACGCCAATGAACGTCAAGACTCTCCTCATTATCTTCACGGTCTGCTTGATCGCCTCCATACCCTTTGTCACAAAAGGGCACGATGACACCGGTCCGGGAGCGGTGAGGGTAGTGAAAGATCTGAGCTACGCCGGCAGCAATAATCCCGCTCAGACCCTCGACCTTTACCTGCCTACCGGCGGAAAGCCCAACAAGCTTTTACCGCTGGTAGTCTTCATTCACGGCGGCGCCTGGTTGCAGGGCGACAAAGCCGACAGCCCCGGGCTAATTATGGCCCAGCATGGCTTCGCTCTCGCCAGCATAAACTACAGACTGACCAATGAAGCCATATTTCCGGCACAAATAGAAGACTGCCGGCAAGCCATAAGCTACCTGCGCAAAAACGCCGACAAGTGGGGCATAGACCCCAGCCGTATAGGAGTCTGGGGAGTTTCCGCCGGCGGACATCTGGCTTCTTTGCTGGGTACCAGCGGCAGCCGGGAGAAGCCGGAGGAGCAAGTACAGGCAGTCCTGAATTGGTGCGGACTGAGTGATTTGATGACGGTGAACGAACAATCGGGCTCTCGCACAAAAATCGATTACGAAGATGAAAACGGTCCGGTAGCAAAGTTTCTCGGCGGACGTGAGACAAAGAAACCTGAGTTGGCCCGAGAAGCCAGCCCGGTTACCTATGTCAGCAAGGATGATCCGCCCTTTCTCATTGTGCACGGCGATATCGACGATGTGGTGCCCTACGCCCAGAGCCAGGAACTCTATGAAAAGCTCAAGAAAGCCGGAGTTCCCTGCCGTCTGATTACCATTAAGGGCGGCGGTCACATGTTCGGCAACGAAGAAGAATACAAACACGCCATGCAATTTTTCCAGAGCACCATTGTGCAAGGCCGCCGCGACTTTGTGCTGGAAGACTGAAGAGTTCGCTTCAGCGAATGAAACTGATCGTGCCCAGGCGTTCGTCTATTTTGTAATGCCAGCCGGAAAAGAAATCCTGACCAAGCAGGGCGATACCCTTCTCACCGCCGTCGACATCACGAGTTGAGACTTTGCCTGTGACCAGCACGGGCATGTCGATTCTCTCCACCGGTCCAAGTTTGAGGCGCCGCACCACGGCAACGTTGGCGCTGGTGGCCCCGGCCACCCCGCCGATGGCCACCTGGCGCCGGCGATCCACCTCCAGAGCCAGAGCTGTAGCCCGCTTCTCACTGAAGAGGGTCAATTCAGCACCGGTATCAAAAACCATCTCAGTCTTTCTTCCATTCACGTCACAAGTAACCAAAAGCGCCTGACCGTCCTTGCGAAAAGGCACGGAATAGACGTATTTCCCCGAGTTATTGACGGTCATGGCCGGCTGCACCGGCTTCTTGCCGTCAGAGTGTCCTTCCGTACGGCTTTTGAAGGAAATGGTAGCGGCCGTATTATCGACGCTGTAAGCAAAATCATTGAAGAACTGCTGCCCTAACAGGGGGTGACGCACAGGCATATCCGCCACCATCACCGGGAAGTCGTACTTTTCGATGCGCCCCACTTTCAAGTTGACCCGCACAATCCAGGCCGGTATGGGCTCATCCTTGCCGACGCCCACAACCAGTGTGGACGGTTTTCCCTGGGGCGTGGACAAACCAAATTGCTTCAAGTGCTTGAGGCTGAAGATACAGGATTCGGCGCCGGTGTCGAAAATCATTTTTACCGGCACACCATTGACGATACCATCCACAACCATGGAACTGCCCTCTACAGTAAAGGGAATCCAGGTCTCCTTGGGCAGGTTCCCACGACCACTCCAACTGGAAAGGGCCGAATAGTTTGCATTTTGGGTGCCGATCTCTTTGAGGGTTCGAGCGGCGGCTCTACCGGCATCACTGCCGGCGAAATTACGGGACGTAAGCTGCAGATAGGCGAGACTACGGGCTCTATCTCCCAGCTTAGCCAGACAGAGGGCACTGTAATAATAGGCGTAGGCATTGCGCTTATCGGCGGCAATTGCAGCCTCAAAGCACTGCAGGGCTTTTTGATAGTTACCCTCTTTCACGCACTTGAGACCGACGGCAAAGAGTGAGTTAGTGCGACTACGCGGTAAAACCAGAGTTTCACCAGTGTTCAGCGTGACACTCAAGGAATTCGGAGACTGCGCGCTTGCCGGCAAATAGAAGGAAGCTGCTAGTAACGCTGCGAAATAGAATTGGCGCCGGGAAAACACAGCATTAATTACTGCCGCTGCCGCCGCAGCCACCGCTCCCGCATCCGCCCGAGCCACAACCACCTTCAAAATCGGCTTCCATATGAAACGGCAGGCTTTCCTCCCCCTCATTAACCATGTGAGCCAGACTGTCGCCGATAACTGAACCGTGGGACTGAATCTCGTATGTCAGATCTTCGATTTTGTTTTCCAGACCGGCAAGCTTCTCGACCACAAGTTCAAGGGCCCGGGCAATGCGCTCCAGTGCGTCAACTTGTGTCGCGGCTGTGCCTTCTTCGGTCAAGGTCTGTTTTTTCATTTAACGCTCCTTCAATCTTGCTCCTATTGTAAACCAAGTCGATGGCAATTTCGAATCTATGAGATGATTGAAGACAAGGTCGGCAGCGCAGAAACCCGTCTCCAGATGATCTTATTGAAATCTCAAAGACCAGGCAAGAAGCTCAACAGGGGCAGGCGAATGCTTGTGCTGCTCTGCTTCTGCCTGCTTGTAAGCGCTGCGGCGGTCCTAAAGACAGCGGCAAAAGAGCCGTCAAAGGCGCCCAATTCGGCGCCGTCCGGCAGCAATAGTCTTAACAAAAACGCTTCAAAGTTAAGGGTAAGCGCCGATCAATGCCTCCGCTTGAAAAACTACCAGGAAGCCGAACGCCTCTACAAAGAAGCTTGCGAAGCCGGTGACGTGCGGGCCGCCACCCGCCTGGGCGCTATTCTGGAAGAGGGGCTGAGCGGTAAGTACGATCTAGACGGAGCAGAGAAATGGTACCGGCTTGCCGCCCGGGCAGGCGATCCGGAAGCCGCCTGCCGGCTGGCCGGCATCCTCGATTACAAGCAGTCGCAGATGGCAAAGGATGACGGCTCCAAGCCATTAACTTCCACGGAGTCGCTCAAGTGGCTGAAGTTTGCCGCAGACGGCGGCTATCTGGATGCACAACGCAGATTGGCAACGCTCTATTCAAGAGGCAAGCCCTCGCCGGAACGCCAGGCCCTCTCCTTTAAATACCGCATGATGGCTGCAAAACAAGGAGATGCCAAAAACAACTTCAAAGTCGGAAACTATCTCATTAACGGCATCGGCTGCAAGAAAAATGCTGCCGCTGCTGTTCCATTCCTGAAATACGCAGCCGAGACTGATCCAAATGCCTGCCGCCTGCTGGCCTCGCTCTATGCAAGCGGCGCCCCCGGTCTTGCCCAAAATCAAAAGGAGGCTCGACTCTGGCAAGATCGTTACCGCAGCCTCACTAAAAGGAACTCTCAGATAGACGGCGAGATAATAGATTCCTTCAACAAGAAAGACTGAATGCTAACTGGAGGCAAGCGGCAATCGCACTGTAAATGTGCTGCCCTGTCCCAAATTCGACAGCACTGTGATCTCTCCCCTGTGCCTGTCCAGGGTAGCTTTAACGATACTCAAACCGAGCCCGCAGCCACCAAGGTTGCGAGAACGAGAACTATCAACCCGATAAAACCGCTCAAAAATCTTGGGCAGACTCTCCGCCGGAATGCCCAGGCCGTTATCGGCCACCGTTATGGCAATCATAGAACGCTCCTGGGGACGCTCCTGGGTCGAGCCCACGGCCTGACCGTTAGCGAAGGCCAGGGTGACACGTCCACCCGGTTTGGAATAGTTGCAGGCATTGGAGAGAAGGTTGAGAAGCATCCCCTGCAGAGCGTCCAAATTACCAGACAAGCGTACGCCTTCAGGAACAGCCTGGGGCTCAAAATTGATGGAACGGGCCCTGGCCAGTTGCCGTACCTCCTCCACCACCGGCGACACTAGCTCAGATAGTGTAAAAGATTCTTCCTCATACTGATACTGGGGCGACTCCAGTTTGGAGAGAACGATCAAACTCTGTCCGAGATTCTTCATACGGTTGGTGGCTCGCTCGATGATACGCAGAATATCGCGCTTGCTCTGACCGGCCGTGGGCTTGCCTTCCCCGTCTTCGCCCTCCTCGAACTCCGCCTCCAGAGTCTGCAAGGATGCCTCAATTACAGCCACCGGCGTATTGATTTCATGGGCAGCATCCATGACAAACTGCCGCAAAAGCTCCATGGTCTCTTCAACCGGTCTCACCGCATTGCCCGAGAACCAGGAGCCGCAGAGGGCTACGGAAAGCGCCAGGAAAGGAGTGAGGGCCAACATGGTAACGATGATCTGCTTGAGGGCCTCATCTCTCTGCCTGACTGAAACTTGCACCTGCAGATAGCCTATTAATCTATCGCCATCCATAAGTTCCGTGTAGTAAGACCGCACCACCAGACGTCCGGTCTTATCCACCTCGCCCTCCTGGGGCACGTTCACATTGCCAAAAGAAAGCTTCTTCGCCCCCGGCGGACCAAACTCCTCCAGCAAGGACTTTTCTTTATCAAAAACTTGAATGGTACTGAGCAATTGATCATGTCTGAGAGCAGCACGCTTCGACCAGTTCTGCAAAGATGGACGGCCGGCACTGTATTCCACCGAAGCAAGAGCGCCGTTGGCCACATCGTGCAGCTCTTCATCCAACGAAGCGTCCAACTTGGAGGCAAAAAGCACAAGGGCCACCGTCCCACCCAGAAAGTAGAGAGCCACAAAGAGGAGCACAAATTCGACCGTCAATTGCAACCGCAAATGTCGCTTCATCTTGGTTCTCCTTCGTCAGGCCCAAGCTTATAACCCACACCATATACAGTGGCAATTATGGAAGGCTCCCCCTCACTGTCGAGTTTCTTGCGCAGTCTGGTAATATGCCCCCTTACAGTATCCAGAAGGGCGTCAGTGTCAGACTCCCAGACCGAAGATAAAAGCTCGTCGGCAGAAAAAACTTGATGGGGATGACGCACCAGGAATTCCAGAAGGCGAAACTCCTTAGGCAGAAGGTGTACATCTTTACCGCCTTTGAGCACCTTGAATTCATGGGGATCAATAACCAGATCGCGAAAGCGCAAAACATCCGATGTCGGCACATGATTGCGCCTCAGCACGGCGCGCACCCTGGCAGCCAATTCCTTTAGCTGAAAAGGCTTGGTCAAATAGTCATCCGCACCGGCATCCAGACCAAGCTCCTTATCATCCACATGGGAGCGTGCGGTAATCATTATTACGCCTGCAGCGCCGCCGCCACGGCGATATCGCTTCAAGATCTCAAGGCCGTCCAAAGACGGCAACATCATATCAAGCAAGACCACATCATACTTATTCGTTTCCATGCGAATCAGGGCCTCAAGACCATCGCAAGCGGTCTCCACCAGATGATGCTCTCTTTCCAGCCAGCCCTTTACAAGACCGACCAGGTCTGTTTCGTCTTCAACTACGAGAATCTTAGCCATAGGGTAATTCTAACTCTTCAGACCGGAAAATAGCTGCCGCCGGACCAGGCAAAATGCCGCTCCATCGCATACAAGAACATATATGCAAGAGTCAATTCTCGACTGTGCCTAAAGACGCTGCCTCTCCAGACGCCTGCTGCACTGCGGATGCTCGGATATACACTTGAGCCGATCCAGCCCGATGAAACCAACCTTGCCGCCCAGATGCTCATAGTCGGTACGAAAGTCATCCAGGTGCTCCATGACCGTGTGGTCCAAAAAGGTAGTCTTATCAAACTGAATGGTGACGTTTCGACCGGGCTGCAAACTATCCAGGGCATGCTTGAGAGTGAGATAATTGGAAAACACGCAAGCGCCGCGGGGGCTAATGTAGATATCATTCTCACCGCCCTCCTGTACATCCACCGCGCCCCGAAACAACTCGGCAGGTTTGACGCCTCGCAAAACATGCAGGAAGAGTTTGATGGCCACACCGCTAAAGACACCGATTAGCAGGTCGGTAGCTAAAGTTATCAAAATAGTACTGACAAAAATCAGGCTCTGCTCGGCGCCTATCTCGTGCATCTCCTTGAAGTGCCTGGGAGTGGCCAATCTATAGCCCGTAAACACTAGAAGAGCCGCCAATGCCGCCAGCGGAATACGATTGAGGAGGGCGGCACAGGTAGCCACACAGACGAGCAGGAAGACGCCGTGAAAGAAATTGGCGTATCTAGTTCGGGCACCACTGGCAATATTAGCCGTGCTTCGCACAATTTCGGCGATCATGGGCAGCCCGCCGATGGCACCGGAAACAGCACTGCCGAATCCGACGGCAGACAGGTCTTTGCTCAGATTAGACTTACGCTTGAACGGATCCAGCTTATCCACTGCCGCGCAAGAGAGAACAGTTTCAATGCCCTGCACGAGCGTAATACTGAAGACGGCCGGCCAGAATCGCGGCATGCGCAACGCCCCGAAATCAGGGAAAGTAAGGAGCTTACTAAAGTCGGTGGGCACCTGTACCAGCAGTTTGCCCGGATTGACAGAGAACACCTGCTTGAAGAAAGTGTAGTCGTGGCTCTCATTCATTTGAAAGAGCACCGACATGAGAATACCCGCTGCTATCACCATAATTGGTGCGGGTATCTTCTTCAAGGCCGCCAGAGGCAATTTTGGATGCACTATCAAAATGAGTAAACTGACAATGCCTATCAAAGCAACATATGGATTTAAATGTGTGAAAACATGGGGCAAATGCATGACAATCTCAAAAGGCTCGCGCACCTTTAATTGCACCCCCAGCATCACCGGCAATTGCTTGAGGATGATAATCAGCCCGATGGAAGCAAGCATGCCGTGCACCACCGAAGCCGGGAAAAACTTGCCCAGTTCTCCGCATTTCAACCGCCCCAGAGCAAAAAGAGTGAGCCCTGACACCACAATGGCGGCAAGGGTATTGCGATAACCTTCGTTGCCGCCGCCCAGGGCATCTACGGCCCCCACAACGACAACGATCAAGCCGGCCGCCGGACCATTGATGGTGACGTGAGAACCACTGATCTGCGACACCAGAATGCCGCCCACCGCCGCACTGATCAGACCGGCCACCGGCGGCAATCCGGAAGCCATGGCAATGCCAAGAGAAAGAGGCATGGCAATGAGAAATATGATGAAACCGGCCAGACTGTCATAGCGAAAATTCTGCACCAGCCCTCGCAACCCATCATAGGGAACCGTGCGCTGAGGCGCATCGGGAAGGGAGAGCGGGTGCGTGAGAGCTTGGAATTGACCTGTAATGGTAGCCTTGATTGACTCCCAGGTCTTACGAGCGGGCATAGATAGCGACCATTTATGCTGATAGTACGACTTTATAAAGCAACCCTAGCAAGCAAATATGATCAACTTGTGATCACCATAAAAACCCGAGAGGGAGTCAGTCATCCCCAGCAGTACCGGACAGTGGTGGGTTTACAAAAGTTTGGCGGTTGATCACAGTCCGATCACAAATGGCTGCTAAGGTCGAATTATTCCCCTTTATTTCATTTATGATCCCTTATATAGAAGCCATCACGCCCTCAAGCCTCTTCATCACAGCCTGCGTCATCTGGAGCTCTGGTGCGGTTCTCACCGTAGTCTCCGACCTGACCAAACTGAGACTGGAAGATCGCTGGATGACAGGTTTGAGCATAGCGGGCAGTCTGGCTACCATAGTCGGATCAATTAAGAGCTATTCACAGGCGCAGGCCTTCGGCTTCAGCGGCTTTCCCAATTTCGGACTGGCACCGCTCACCTGCCTGACTGACAGCCTCAGCGTGCCTTTCACTTTACTGCTTGGACTGGTGAGCCTGGCGGCAGCGCTTGCCACCCCCAGTTTCACCCATACCCTGGCCACCAAGTCACAACATAATCACTTCTTCCGCCTCACCTTTTTGATGCTCTCCGGCATCTTGATGGTACTTCTCAGTGCCAACGCCATTGCCTTCCTGGTTTTCTGGGAAGTGATGAGTGTGGCCGCCGCCAGCTTGATTACCACCGATCACATCAGGCACCGGGCCCAGAGAGCGGCAATCTCTTATATGACGGCAAGCCGCATCTCCACAGCTCTTTTCACAGCGGCCTTCCTCTGGATGCAACATCTGTCGGGCAGTTTCGACTTTTCAGCCTGGCACTTCGACGACCCGCGGGCTCTACCGGCGGCCATCCTGCTATTCCTGGGGGCAGCCACCAAAGCCGGGCTCTGGCCCATGCACGTCTATCTGCCCCAAAGCTATGCGGAAGCCCCCGGTCCGGCGGCCGCAGTCTTGAGCGGCGTAGTGGGAAAAACCGCTATCTATCTACTTTTAAGACTGCTAATTCAGGGCAACTGTGAGAGCCTGCCCGTCATTTATCTAGCCCTTGCCCTGGGCACTGTATCCTGTGTCTGGGGAGTGCTCTTCGCCCTCGTGGAACGCGACCTCAAGCGTCTACTAGCCTTCAGCTCCGTGGAGAACATGGGTCTGATAATGGTGGCAGTGGCCCTGACCATGCTGGCCCGGCATCACGGTCTCGATATGGTGATGGCCATAGCCGTCACCGGCGTCCTCTTCCACGCCTTCAATCATGGGCTCTTCAAATCCCTATTGATGCTGGGAGCCGCCAGTGTGGAAAGAGCCACCCACACCAGAGAACTTTCCCAACTGGGTGGACTGGCCAAGCGCATGCCCTGGACCATGCTGGGCTTTTTCGTGGGCTCCATGTCTATTTGCGCCATGCCTGCCACCAACGGATTTGCAAGCAAATGGCTTATCTACCAGGCCTTCTTCCGTCTGGCTTGCGACGAAGCACCACTTTTCGACCGGGCCATCGCCCTGGCCATGGTAGGGGTTCTGGCCTTTGTGGGAGCCCTGGCTCTGGCTTGCTACGCTAAAGCCATCGGTATCGCCTTTCTCGGACGCCCCCGCTCCAGGCAAGCACAGATGCCGCCCGAATCAGGAATCGACAATCTGGCGGCGGCGCAGATCTTACTTTCCTGTCTGTGCATCTTGCTGGGAACCTCCGCCGGTATCAGCTTGAGCGCCTTCAGCCCCGCCCTCACCCTCTTGACCCAGTGCAGTAATGACACCGGTAGCTTCTTTCCCCTGGCCATTGGTCAGCTCAGCCTGGTCGGCGTCTTCCTCACAGCGGCGATTTATCTGATTATCCTCGGTCCCAAAACCAAAGACATAAAAACCTATATCACCTGGGACTGCGGCTACGGTCCCCTATCCGCCCGGGCCGAGGAAACCGGCTCCAGCTTCTCTCATCCCATCGGCAGAATCTTCTCTCAAATTCTGCAGCTCAATGTTGAAACGGAAATTCAAGGCAAAGACCGCCGGCACTTCCCGGAAGCCATTCGAGTGGAAACAAAAATGTCACCATTCATCGAAACCAAAGCCTACAGGCGTTTTCTGGATGTGGTCAACTGGCTTTCCCTGACCCTCACCCGCTTGCAGACAGGCAGCATACACGTACACTTGCTCTACCTCTTTTTGACCATGATTGTTCTGGTTTTGTTGGGGACTACCTTGTAATGGAAAGCCTTCTCACTGATCTAAATAGACAAGAATGGCTGCGAGCCGGTGCCTTCTTCCTCTCGCTTATCTTTATGCCGCCCCTGACCGTGGGCATAATTCGAAAGACCAAGGCCCGTTTCCAAAACCGCATCGGCGCACCCATTTTTCAGCCCTTCTACGACCTGGCCAAATTACTCAAGAAAGACGAAACCATAAGCAATCATGTCAGTTGGATCTTTCGCAGTGCCCCGTCTATCAATCTATCCCTGCTCTTCATCGTGGCCTGCCTGGCTCCCTGGACCACGCTGCATCCCTTCGGGCTTCCCGGCGACCTCTTCCTTCTCATTTATCTCTTAGCCTTCAGCCGGTTTTTTACAGTGCTCTCAGCCCTCGACGCCGGCTCGGCCTTCGGCGGTTTTGGCGCCAGCCGCGAAGTCACCCTGGCCCTGTTGGTAGAGCCGGCCATCATGCTCAGCCTGGCCTCCCTTGGCGTCACCGCCGGTACCAGCGATCTGACCACGGTCTTCTCCTTTGAAAATGTGAAATTGCAGTCTCAAACGGGTCTCTGGTTCATCGCCGGCTGCGGTCTTTTCCTCTCAAGCCTGGTGGAGCTCTCGCGCATGCCCGCCGACGATCCCACCACCCACCTGGAATTGACCATGGTGCATGAAGCCATGATCCTGGAAAACTCGGCCACCAACCTGGCCCTGGCAGAACTGACGCACTTCGTCAAAATCGTAGTATTACTGGGCATCTCCAGCCAGTGCTTCCTGCATTCCTTACCCTGGGTCTGGCACGCTTCCGAAATCACAAGAGCCCTTGCCTCCATCGGCGGCGTCTTTTTCATGGCCGCCTTCATCGCCGTAATAGAAAGCGTAGCCGTCAAACTGCGCTGGACCAAGCTACCTGAATTCATCGCCTACTCAGTGGCCATGAGTATCTTCTGCGTCTTAATTGCACTTTCTCGCAGCACCAACTGACGCAAACCGGAGAATAACCAATGACCCTGGACACCTTCGAAGCACTCTCTGTTCTCTCAGCCATTCTGGGTATTCTCATCCTCGGCACCACCCTTTTGCGCACCAATCTGTCCTTCTATCGCATGCACACCCTGGCGATTGCTGCCGTCACCGCCTGGATCGCCCACATCACAAAAGAAGACCATCTCTTTGTGGTGGCACTGGGAGTTTTCCTGATCAAAGTCATTTTCATTCCCAACTTTCTCAACTGGGTTATGAAAAAGGTTGATGTCGGCAGCGACAAGCAGGCCTTCATTGCCGCACCGCTTTCCATGCATCTGGGCGCATTGATGCTGGGGCTCTCCTTTCTCTTGAGCAAACAAATCCCTGGGCTCGTAGGAGGACATGACTCTCACTTGGGCTCCACCGCCGCCATGTCCATCCTCTTTACCGGCGTACTTTTAATGCTGACCAGACGCGCCGCCTTGAGCCAGATTGTGGGCTTCCTCGTAATTGAAAACGGCATCTATCTTTTTGCCATCACCCAGACCCACGGCATGCCCATGTTGGTGGAGATGGGGCTTTTGCTGGAAGTACTGGTGGGCGTGATGATATCCGGGCTTTTGCTCTTCAACATCAAGAAGAGCTTCGAACACATCGACGTATCCCAACTTACCGAACTGAAAGACTGACGGGGATTCAAGGAAGAAGTAATGAACGAATTCGGCTCCCTCTTATTCTTACCGTCAATAGCAGCCATACTCAGTCTGGTGATTCAGAATCTGGCCGTAACCAGAAAGTTCTGCGCCATCGCCGCCTGGATTCAGCTCGTCATCGTCCTTTCCATGCTCTCCCAAATTCTCACCGGCCACGTTCCCAATTTGCCCTTCGTAAGCGGTCTTGCCGTGGACAGGCTGGGAGCCTGTTTCATCGTGCTGACTACCTTTGTAGTAGCCAGTTGCCTCACCCATGCCGATTACTTCTTCCAGGCGGCAGCCAATCGGGGCGATGAATACAGCGCCAATCGCGTCAAAGTTTTCTACGCCAGCACCAACATCTTCCTCATGGCCATGACCACCGTTTTCTGCTGCGACAGCCTCGGCTACCTCTGGATCGCTATTGAAGCCACCACACTTTCATCAGCCCCGCTAGTCTACTTCGAGCGCAACAAGTACGCCCTGGAGGCCACCTGGAAATACCTGATTGTATGCTCGGTCGGTATTGCCTTCGCCCTCCTCGGCACGGTCTTCATTTTCGCAGCCAGTCAAAGGGGCGACATTCAGGCCGCTACTTTGAATGTATCGGAGCTAATAGCCGGAGCAAAAGCGCTTAACTTCCCCCTGCTGCGCCTGGGCTTCATCTTCTGCCTGCTGGGCTACGGCACCAAAGCCGGTATCTTCCCCCTCCATACCTGGCTGCCTGACGCCCACTCAGAAGCTCCGGCACCGGCTTCCGCCATGCTCTCCGGCTCGCTTTTAAACTGCGCCCTTTTCGGGATCTGGAAAGTCTCAACCGTTATTCTGGCCGCCAATCCCACCGCTCCGTCCTTTCAACTGGTCTCGGTGCTAGGTACCATTACCGTACTCGCCGCCAGTCTGCTCATCATCCGTCAACACAACCTGAAGCGCCTCTGGGCATATTCCAGTATTGAAAATGTAGGCTTGATGATCTTTGCGATCGGGCTTGGCTCCGGTCCCCTTTTCTTCCTGCAAGCCGTTAACCACAGCCTGGCCAAAGTAGCCCTCTTTCTCCTGGCCGGTAACATAATTCAAGCCACCGGCACCAAGAAACTGAACAAACTGCACGGTCTTATGGAAAACGCACCCTCCTGGGCGGCAGCACTGGCATTGGGCTCGCTGGCCGTGGCGGGGGCGCCGCCCTTCGGTGCCTTCGTGGCAGAAATGTCCCTTCTTACTCTCAGCCTCACCGACCACCGTTACGTCCTGGCGCTTACCATCACTATTGCCCTGGCCATAAGCTTCCTCGGCATCCTCTCCCACACCGGCAAGGTCATCTTCGGGGCCGGCAAACCAAACTTCAAACACTATGCGGAAAAACGCGCCGTAGCCATACCGGTGCTGCTTGTCTTGTGCAGCCTGGTCATCGGTCTGGCTGTAGACACTGCCACATGGATGCCCGGATACGACCACAAACACATCAGTCAAATCCAGCGCAAAGTCGCGGAGGTCTCATGCAGGTAGAACGAATCCCCTCTAACTTCACCGAATTGAATGCCGTACTGAAAGAACGTCGGGGTAGACTCGGTCACTTCACCTCCATCGACGGCAGCCAACTGATCGCCCTCATTCTCTATCCGCAAGAGGGCAAAGCGTCTCTCCTGGAAATACCTCTGGAAGGCGCCAACTCCTATCATTCCCTCACCCCGCACCATGCCCAACTGCACTGGTTCGAACGTGCAACATATGACATGTTCGGCATTCTGCCCGAAGGTCACCCGCGCTTCAAGCACATCTACATGCATGATCCTTACGAAGAAAACTTCTTCCCACTGCGCCGGGTGCACCTACCGGAAAACTTCCAGTCGCCCATCAAACGTCACTTCAGCTTCCTGGAAGTAAAAGGCGAAGGGGTCTATGAATTACCCGTGGGTCCCATCCATGCCGGGATCATCGAGCCTGGACACTTTCGCTTCAGTTGTTACGGCGAAACCATCGTCAACCTGGAAATTCAACTGGGCTATGTGCACCGCGGCGTGGAAAAACGCCTCACCGAAGTAGCCCTGCCCCGCATGCACTTCATCGCCGAAGCCGTAGCCAGCGACACAGCCGCCGCCAATGCCCTGGCCCATGCAGAGGCAGTGGAGTCGATGCTGGAACTCGCCGTCAGCGAGCGAAGCAAATATCTGCGCTCCATGGCACTGGAGATCGAACGGCTGGCCATGCACATTATCGACGTCGGCGGCATCGCCACCGACATCGGACTCCTGGGCATCGCTTCCACAATGGGCAGATTGCGCGGCAAAGCCCTCGGTCTGGGTGATATGCTGGCCGGCTCCCGCTTTCTCAGAGGCTTCATAGTTCCCGGCGGGGTCCGCGCAGCCAGCCGCACCCTCTCCAACTTCAAATCGCAGATAACCATCCTGCGCCATGAGTTGAAAGAGCCGCTCAATATGTTCCTCGACAATCAAATGGCCCTGGAGCGCATGCGCGAAATCGGCGTCTTGAAAAATTCTCTCTGCCGGGAGTTCGGCATGGTCGGTCCGGCCGCCCGTGCCAGCGGCGAAGCCTACGACACCAGACAACATTTCCCACACGGTGCCTACCCGGCCATGGCACCACCAGTAGTGACAGCCAAGGACGGTGACATCCTGGCCAGAGAAATGGTTCGCATCAAAGAAATCTGGTCTACCCTCGATACACTCGACAGGCTCATAGACAACTTACCGGAAGGCCAGACCCAAATAGAAGTACCGGACAAACTACCGTCCGACAAAATCGGATTAGGGGTGGTAGAAGCTTTCCGCGGCGAGCTGGTACACCTGATCATTAGTGGTCCCAAAGGAGAAGTCTTGCGCTACGCCATCAAGCACCCCAGTTTCAACAATTGGACCGCACTGGCTATCGCAATCCGCAACAATCTCATCGCCGACTTCCCGCTGTGTAACAAGAGCTTCTCGCTCTCGTACAGCGGCAACGATCTTTAGAGGCATTATGCTGGATTTATTGAGCTATTTGATAAAACAAGGCGTGGCTACCAGTAAGGAACTATGCCCAGACTTGCCTGAGGGGGTGCGTGGTCTGCCCAAACTGACCGAAGCGGCCTGCAAGAATAAAGACGGCACAGACTGCAACCGCTGCGCTGAAGCCTGCCCCACCGATGCTATCACCATCTTCAAGGCGGACGAGAAGGGCAAAGTCAGCCTGGACCTTGGCTCCTGCATAGGCTGCGGTATGTGTGTGGAAGTCTGTCCCACCGGCACCATAATCAATAATCCCAGTACCCGCACTGCCGTCAAGAAACGGCAAGACCTGATTCTCAGCAATTTCGATCTGGAGCGCCCGGCACCGATTGTACCCACCCTCAATCCACTTTTCCGGCGCTCGGTAGCGGCCCGGGTTGTCTCCACCGGGTGCAGCGCCTGCGACATGGAGCTTGGTGCCTCCGGCAACCCAATCTTCGACATAGAGCGCTTCGGCATTACTGTCGTAGCCTCACCTCGCTTCGCCGATGTACTGGTAGTCACCGGTCCCGTCTCCAAGGGCATGCAATCAGCCCTGAAAAGCTGCCACGAAGCCATGAGCGCCCCCCGTTCCATAATCGCTCTGGGTACCTGCGCCATATCAGGCGGCGTACACAAAGGCGGTTATGCCGACGCCTGCGGGGTGGAAAACCTGCTGCCGGTATCAGTGTATATCCCTGGCTGCCCGCCCCATCCATGGAGTATCATTTACGGTATGCTCCTGGCCATGGAATCAGGAACATTGTCAAAATTGAGCAGTAAACAAGCCAAGTCAAAAGCGAATACCTGAAAATGCGCTTCCGCAAAATCTGGTCTACGACTGCCTCCGGGGCAGGTCTAGCTCCGAAGTATGAAAGATTCGGACCGATTGAACGCGACACCATGACCCAAGCAGATCAGGACCTAATAGACCAGATATTAAGCTCGCAAAACTTTTCCCAAATGTCCACCAGTCCCATAACCAAAGCGGTACGCGACATGGCGCTTTCCAGTTTGACCGTAGAATTTGAAAACGGCGAAACCAACACCGTCCGCTTTATGCCAGGTGAAATGAACGAAGAACTGGAACAACTAGTCAAAACAATCCGCCGCATGGCTCTGGAGAGTTAAAACACCAGAGGCGGCTCGAAGGTTTCCTTAATGGCATACTTGGCGGCATTGGCCAGATCAGACTGAGCCCCGGCCAGATCACCGACTCGCAACCGCACTTGCCCCCTCTCTTTAAAGGCGTTAGCGTCCCTGGGTCTGTACTCCAGCACCTTTGTATAATCGGCGATGGCACCCTTCAAATCGCCCCACTTAGCTTTATATTCGGCCGACATAAGTAAACCGAGGAATTTTCATAAATCTGCAAAGACTTCTCGAAATCCTCCAGAGCCCCTTTCCGGTCGTCAAACTCCGCCCTTCCAATAGCCCTCCCCACATAGGTGATGGCATTGTCCGGCTCTAACTCTACGGCCCTGTCGAAATCTTTCATTGCGCCTGCTTTGTCTTTCAATCGCACCCGCACATCGGCCCGGCGAGCAAGGGCGCACGCATAGTCAGGCTTGATCTGAATAGCACGGTCAAAGTCGTCTATGGCTCCCACCGCATCCTTGAGGACAAACTTGGCGGTGCCCCGCTCTCTATATAACTCAGCATCATCGGGATTAAGCTTGATGCACTCAGTCAAATCCTCGATTGCCCCCTGCCAGTTACGGGCATCGGTTCTGGCCCTGGCTCTTTCACGGTAGCCGAACTGGGGGCTAATCTCTATGGCTTTAGCAAAATCGGCGGCTGCCGCCTTGCTATTGCGCAGGCGCGCATAGACGTCGCCCCGGCCAGTATAGAGCCTGCCCAGAAAGGCTTTTGTTTGAGGACTGGCCTGATCAATAGCCCTGGTGTAGGCGACTATGGCGCCCTCATTGTCGCGAGCACAGGACCTGGCCTGGGCCACCCGCCCCAAAACCAAAACACTTTTGCCGCCAAGTTCCTCCGCCTTCCGGCAATCATTGAGGGCCTGCTCTCGCTGATGAAGCAAAGCGTGCACATGGGCCCGCTCCGCAAAGAACAAGCTGTTGTTAGGGTAAATTCGCAATAGCTCATCAAAGTCTTTCAGCGCGCCGGCATGGTCTCCCGCCATGGCCCGGCGATTAGCCCTGCCGAAAAGCTCTCCGGCCTTCTCTGACTCTTGAGTTTCCTCAGCGTGCTTAGCACTCTTGCCGCTCTTGCCGCTCTTGCGGACCGGCTTGGCGTCAACACTAACACAAAGCCCCAAAATGAAGACAGCCATTAAGGACAGCGCTACTCTAATCTTCATGGCTTTGGACACTGGCAACTCTCGCTCGCTGGTAATCCCATTCATTATGCCCGCCCCGTGGTATTCATACTTAATTTACCTGTCATCAGGGAATAAAAACAAAGGCACCGACGTTATAAGCAATTGACACGTTACTGTCACGTTTTGCGCCTATTGATAGAGTTGGAAAACCAAACCGGTACGAGCAATTTTCTTTCGAGGGTTACCGACTGTGGGTGCAGGCAAGATAGAGTCTTCCGAGAAAGACGCCAGAGAACTACCGAACCCGCAAGATGGAAACCCTTCTGCGGCCGGTCTGGACTTTACCACCATAATGTCCAATTCTAAAGGATTGGCTGGGCAAGGCGACCGCTCCACAGTCCGATCCGGAGACGAGCAGCGGCTCGTCTTTGATGATGTTTACACTACCAATTCCGATACGACAACCCGAGCCTTCCAACGCGCCGGAAGCGAAGGGGACAAAGCGAAGGTGGACGAGAAGGCTCAGACAGGCGACGCAAAGACCTTCAAGACCTTCACTGTCCAGGGTGACCTCGACAAACTAGATGTCTTCAAACCGACGGTCGCCTTCCTAGATACCGGCCGCACCGACCCGATTAAGTTCGATCAATACCAGCTTTCCCATGGTCAAGTGAGCGCCCTGGCTGCTTCCAAAAACGGTTTTAACAGCTTCATTCTCGATATAGACGGTCATCGCACGACATCCATGAGTGAGCATCTTTCAGAAATTGATAAGAGCATAGAAACCGGCAAGTTACCGCTGGGTAAAGGCGACGTGCTCAATATAAGCGTAGACAAAAAAGACATGCTGACACTGGCTAAACTGAACGGCGATCTTGAAAAAGGTGGCACCGCGCTCTCGCAATTTCTAGAGCAGCAAAATCCACCGTTGAAATTGGAACTACCAGTTACAGCCGACAACCTGGCTAAGAACCGTCCGGCTCTGCTCAAATCGCTGGAGTATTTGGCTCCCCGTGATGAAGCTTATGCAGAGGCCCTTGCCACAAATAAAGCACTGGAGTCTATCACAAAGCGCGGGGTGACTGTGCTTTCAGCCGCCGGCAATGAAGGTCCGGACCGCATTGATTTAAACAACCTGACGGTTAAGAATCAACTGGGCTCAGGAGATAAAGCGCAGCAATGCGACGATCCGTTTTCCACTACCAACAGTCTTACGCAGAAAGCAGACGGCGCCGTCGGTGTTTACGCAAAACTCGACGAGAAAGGGCAGCCTGACGGCAACTTTATCATGAACAATAACGGCAATCTCATGGAGTTCTCCAAGGATGATCTTGCCCGCCTTGATCCCACCCACAACAACCACGCCCCTGGCACCATAAGTAATACCGTGCATCTGGAGTTCGACGGCAAAGATGTGCCACGCAGCCAGGCGGGAATCAACACCATATTTCAGCCGCTGGAACTGCCCAGCGGGGTAACCAAACCGGCCGTTCTCTGCGGAGATAACAGCAACGAACGAGTGCCTCTTGAGATAGATAAGGCACCACTTATACTGGAAACGGCAGGTACATCTTTCGCCAACATCGGCTGGTTGAAAGAACACCGGCAGGAATTGCAAAAGCAAAAAGACCTGCCAAACTGAACAATGGCGCGGATCAATTGCATGTCAATTATTGAAGGCAACAATATTGCCACCTTCCTCATTAACCTACTTTCCCCCCAGGCAAGCTAAAATGTCTGGCTATGAATCAAGATCCCCAAAACCCAAACGAGAACCAGGAACACCTCAGCCCGGAAGTGCGCAAGCTTAGAATCGACGAGCACAAGCTGGAAATCGAGCGAGAGAAGCTACTCCTTGACAACAACAGGTTTGCCCACGACCGTTCCTTCATAAAAACCTGGCTGCCCATAATTTTGCCGGTCTGCACCACGGTTGTAATCGCCATAATCTCAGCCACGATTACTCTCGTAGACAAACAAGCCCAGGAAGAAGCAACCAAGCGAGCAGGCATCGAAGCGGAAGCAAAAGACAAGCACGACTGGTCGGTCAAAGTCGTGGAACTCTATCTCAAGAATCCCAATTCATTTGATCTGACAGCCGATAAAAACAAGGCGGGGCGCAACCTGCAACTCCTGGCCTCCGTCGCACCGGCAGAAGTGCAATCGCTTTTGGAAATCGAAGTATCCAAACTGACGCCAAGCCTTAACACTGAAGGTAACGCCTCGCCTGAGTGGCTCTCCACTCTTGGAGCTATTTCCAAAATTCAAAGAGCGATTCATAAGTCATCGAAGTCTGCAAAAGTACTCTATGGTAGAGACCATGCACTAGCGGAGACCGTCAACAATTTGAACGGTACGGGCGGTGCCAAAACAGAGGAAGCTTCGCACTGCCAGGATATGATTGCCTATGTACAGTACCCGGAAAGTAGACGAGACGAAGCCACCGAAACTAAAGAGCTGCTGATCGCCAAGGGCATGACACTGCCTCCTATGCAAATCTGCAATCAACCACCGGACCGACTACTGGTTAAATACTACCTGCACAAACAAAAGGCTCTGGCGGAGGCCCTGGCAACTGAATTGCAGGGCAAACTAAAACTGAGTTTGAGCGAAGCTCGCAAGATCAAGAGCGACGGACACACCATGCCAGACGGCATACTGGAAATCTGGCTGCCCAATTAGTTTCAGGGAGCGGCTCACCAACAGAAGATTGATTCTATTAGAGGTTGAAGCAGCTTCAGTCTAATACGAATTGGAACGCCAGAGTCATTGGCAGATGACATTTATACGTGGCTCAAGAGCACACCTGTGATGAATGGTGCAGTGCTTCTAAGGTTCGAGCACTTTCTGTCTTTCAACCATGGCAGAAGGCTGGATGGGGGATGTCAGAAATTAAATTAGTTTTTCTGACATCCCAGATACCTTGTCTTTGGCTAGACCTGGACCGACTCCGAATTACCGTTGCTGCCGCTGGATGTCAGAAATTACTTCGGTTTTTCTGACATAACCAATTCCTGGTCTTATGCTAGACCTGCTCCGGCACCGAACAGCCGCTGCTGCTAACAGATGTCAGAAATTACTTCGGTTTTTCTGACACCCTCATCTTATGCCAGACCTGCTCCGGCACCGAACAGCCGCTGCTGCAATGAGATGTAAGAAATTACTTCGGATTTTCTGACACCCCCGAAGCCAGGTCTAACACTGGCGATGCTCCAGGTCCAATTTAATACTGTTGTCCCAGCCAGGGCGCTGCTTCGACATTTCGACTCTCGCATGCCCGTAACGACCAGGACCCCCCACAACAATCTCTTTAGCCGTCGTTGTAAGAAATTCGCAGTGAATTTCTTACAACACCTCCGCCCGCCCTGACAAATCAATTCAGCTCCTAATCAACAGCCGACAGTATTGGTTTAAGCGACAGAAATCATAAATTATCAACTTATCTTTGAACTTTCGGCAGCGACACTGCGTTATTAACTGTGTGGATTCTCTCAAACTTCCACAGTGATGATTTACGGGAGGTGGCAATGTCTAACTTTCAAGACCTCCGGCATCTTGCCGCAGATAAGCTCCTTCAAGCAATCTCAAACAATAGCCTACCGGCTGCAGAACTGCTACGCAGACTGATTGCCCTCATGCCGAGGAACTATGTATTCACAACGAGAGAGCTCTTGCCCTTCGCATCTCGCGCAAACGTAGACACCTTCCTAAGTAGAATGGTAAAGACTCATCAACTTGAACGGCTAGCAAATGGGGTCTTCCGAGACAAAAGCAATTCAGACAATGACACCGTTCTATCCAGAGAGCAAATTCTGGCAGTTAAGAGACGGGCATTTGCAGGCAAAATGGCTCGTGCTGATGCGGCAGTGCTTTCTCAGCGTTTTTCCAACACTACATTCTCAGCCAATGACACTCATCGATTTCTCACCGATGGGTCCTCCAGCTCCTTCAAGCTCATGCCGGCTAAGGTAAAACTAGAACTCAAGCGTGTTGGCAGGCGCATGCTTGCTCTGGGTGAGAGCAAAGCCGGTCGAGCACTAAGGAATCACTGGCTGCTGGGTGCACAAAAATGCAGACGAGAAGAAGTTGAAACTTCGCTTTCCAATTTGAGCGAAGTAGAGTTAACTCAAGTGGTAGCCATGAAGAAGATCATGCCTCAATGGCTTACGGAAATGCTACCAACAACGGTCGACACTAGCAAAACTGCAGTCATTTCCTACCTTCAGAAAAGCTTATTCAGGCTCTGGCAGCTTGAATAGCCTCAAATACTCACCTGGCTGGTCTAAAATTCGGTTGGGAACCAACTATCAAATCACTCTCTGGCAAAAACTGTCCTGGTCCATCACCTATGTGAGCACCCGCATGTGTACAGGCTTATTCAGAGTTCCTCCAGTCCAATCCTAGAGACAGCCTTTCCTCCATATCCAATCACTGTAGCAATGGGGCGGGCGGCTAACCAGTGTGAACCCGGAATGCACTCGCGAAAAACAGAGTTGCCAGTAGGATAACCTAGATCCTTTCCTTATCTTAGTCGCCAGGTTGAAGGACAGAGGGACTGATTTGAGATCGCAAATTTTGAGCAGTCAGAGTTTATAAATGAAATTGAGTATCACAGCCAGAACCTACAATAGCAACAATGAAGGTGACTTTCCAGCATTGGCAAATTATCTAGCTATCGGGCTTCCGGCGCTCGGACACGCTGTTAAATTACTTTCGATAGAGCCTCATTTTGATGTGCTGGAACCAAAGTACGCTCTGCAATCATTATCAGAGCGATTTAAAGCGGTTCAAAAGAGACTCCCAGAAGTAATCTTCTCCAGGAAAAACAGGAATATCACCTTTCGCTATAACAGCAAAGTCTGCACAGGCGATGATTTAAGAAGCTTGGCCCGCGTGGTCTACAGCACCGACTGCGTTCCCGGCTCAGTATCGATATTCCACAACTACTGCAAGGAGCTATATAGGCAATTGCTTATACTGGAAAAGCACCTTGAACCTGCCGATGACTTCGATGTTCAGCGTCTCCGTGAACACATCAAGAAACGTCAATCTGAGCTGTCCAGGCACCCAGCTAAGTTGAAAGAACAACTCAAGCAAGCCAAATCAGCCATCCAAATGCCCGAGCAAGATTTGCCGGAATCCGAGCAAGACGTACCAACCGTTATGTCCGATGACAAGTTCTGGCGATTGATGAGACTTGTGCAAACGGATTTCCTCATGAATGGACACCAGCGGGAGGCAATCGAATATCTAGATGCTGATCTTAGAAAACTCTCTTCAGATGAGCTCTGTGCCTTTCAAAGAAATCTGAAGAGTAAGCTGGCAGCTCTCGACACAAAAGAGCACTTTAGATACGCGGATAAGGCCCAAACAGACGATTCCTTTCTTTATCTCAGGCTCTATATAATTGGCATGGGCGAAGAGTTCTATACAAAGACGCTGATGGAGCCAAGATTCACTCCCAGTGGCTACGAAGACTTTCAGCTGCTGTACTATGCTGCCTCCCATGCCTGGGCCTTCGTTACCTCAGACGTCTCATCTAATTTTCCTCACCATTAAGATCCAATAGTCATTTTCGCAGGAGACTGGATACAAAACCTAAAGCTCACCCCACCATGGAGATTGCCATGGTGGGTTTTCTCGTCACTCACTCCGTATGCAGGAATGAGTCCGGGTCTGTCAATTCAATTACTTATCGCTGCCGATTCAACGAGTTGCGAAGCATCAATCTCATTCTCTTCGTCTAATCTCACCTTGTACCGGCGTTCATGCAAAGACAGGACTATCTCTCTATCACTAATTATTTGACAGTACTCTGGAGAGTCAAAATGGTTTGCAACATCCTGGACATTTACTCTCACTAGCTGAAAACCTAGTATTCTCGGAATCAGTACCTTATAGCAAATCAGGTACTCAAAACAGTCTGAGTGTTGCTTAAAGAGCGCAGCCTCCACTCCATTTTTACTACTATCCAAAGTTTTTACAGACCAGTTATCAGTTGCAGCTTGATAAATACTACACAAGGTTACTGCCAACAGAAAGGTTATATATGAAGAACAAACAACCTTCAATACCACGTGACCGCGCCTTCGAAAGGCACAAAACGCCAATGCCAGAGCTAGTCCCAAGAAGAGCACCAGCAGCCAATCCAAAAGGTTCCAGTTCAGCCATACCAATCTACCAAGCAACGCACGAAAGAGAATCGGCAAACCCAAAACCATTATAGAGAGACCTAGACACAATAGACTTCGCTTGTCCACTTTCATTTCCAGAGATAAATGCCCACTACGGAATATTGTTCACTTTGCTGTCATCCCCACCCTCACTTTCGGTCACCTGAATTGATTTGATCATAGCTTCCACGTCCGACAGAAGTGCCTGCTCCTGGTCAGGGAACAAGGTACTCAAAACGAGAAAACATCTGTCGCCGGCCATAAAGACCCAGTGTCGCCAGTGCACATCACCGCCGGCTTTAGCCTTAACAGTGGCTTCAAAAAGCAAGGCATCATACTTTCCGACTTTCGCAGCTTTCAGCTCACTTGCCGAAGCGTCCGGCTTAACTCGCCTGGCCCAATCAAGAGCGACATCCTTAGGAATCTGCATAAACAGCTCTTGAGTCTTCACCTTGTCATCGCAAGAGTAGCGCCCCAACTCGTATATATCCATTCCCACAGGCGCGGTGGGCGGCACACACATGATCCAGTGACCTCTATCTGTGGCAGTCCAGCCCTTGGCCAGAGTCACCTGAATAGGTTTCTTGCGCTCAACTTTGCTAAACTCAAAGACCACAATGTCGCTAATAGGCTTCTTCAACCTGCTATTAGAACGAATGAAATTACCAGTGGGATCGTACACCCACTTTGCCCCGGTCTGCAAAGCAATAGCATCAAGCAACTCCTGCAATCGTGGTTTATAACTGACAGGAAACACGCTCTCTAGTTCAGCATATTCAATCAAATTGGAGGATGTCGCCAGAGCCACCGTCTTTCCCAGCTCTATGGTGCTCTTCACCACAAACATATTGGCAAACTGCCGAAACAAGAACGACAGGCGCCCGTCCAGGCGGGTCTTCAAAAGCTTCTCCAACTCGTCGGCGGTCAAAGGCTTGACCTCCGGTACAAACTTGGGCTCAGTGGCAGACTCGGGACTGACCGGTATCTTAGGTTTATTGGTCTGAAGCCGCGTCCCGGCTCCTGTCTCCACAGTTTTCGGGGAGCTTGCAACAGCAGGGTTTCCACAAACGAAGGTGAAGAAAGAAGCCAGTGCCAGAATGTTGAAACGTTCTTTCATAAGTAGTGCCCATCCAGGTTAGGGAACGTGAGACTGTGTAGATTTGCGGTCGGCCCCGGCTGTCAATTTGCTAATCACTTCCTGAATCCGCTCTTCATTGATGGCATGCCGCTGCGCAGCCGAAAGTTTTCGATAAGTGGTGTCTTTCATACAGCGCTCAATAGATCCGACGGAACCCACGAAAATTACCGCGAAGAGAGTTGTAGAAACAACAACCGTTGCCTTCAAGGGATTGCCCAGTTGCCGAGAGAACACATAAAAAAGAAGGAAAAGACTGAGCAACAATTCACAAGCGCAAAACAGCCAGCTAACTATGGCTCCATCAGTGCCAGGCTCGAAAACGCAACCGGCGTGTAAGAAAAGCACGATAGCGAGCACAGCTACCTGAGCCCAGCATAAAATCTGCCTGAATCTACGTCTGTTCATTCGTCACCGGTTGCTCTATCGAGCCGTTGCCTTCCATCGATTATAAACGGAAGACAAAATGCAAGCCTGCTCAATTTCCAGATTACCGCAAGCTCCACGCCTACGCCAATGATGGATACTTCCGGATTCACCGGCGAATACGCCTTGCAAACCGGGACCTCAGGTTTCATTCGAACGGCTTACCAGTTTGCTATCATAATGACTGCAAGTTGCGGGCACAGGCTTGACTAGGTTCAACTCGCAGCCAAAACAAAAAGCAAAGAATTTCTGTGACGGAATCTTCTATGAATCACAACAAATGATGGATCAAACCAATTTTGAATAAATTCAATCAGGCTTACAGAGATAGAATCGCCGCAATTCTCAAAAATGACAAAGCTGCGATAGGTATGCCGCTTGCGCCCAAGCACTTCATCATACTGAATCTCATTACTTTTGGCGTATTTTCGGAGGTCTGGGCTTATCAAACTTTCCAAAAAGACCAGCGGTTTGTAAAACACCCGAAGATAATGGCTCTCGCCAGATGCCTGTTTCTTCCGTTCACGCTCATCAGTTTGCTCAACTACCTGGATGAGTCGGCTAAGCAATTGGGTGGCCGCCTTAAGCTTCCAAAGCCTCTGATCGCGGCAAGCTATCTGTTTATGTCCTTTACTACGGTGTATCTCTTTTTAAACGATGAGATCCCTAAAAAAATTGTTGTGCTTGCGTGGCCCTGCTGCAAGCTTGTTGCACTATCAACACTCGTTTTTGTTGTACTTGAAGTCAACCGATTGAACCGAGAGTTCCGCCCTTCGATCAATCTCGAAAAATACAAAATGACTGCAAGGAAGTATCTTGCAGCCATAATTTTCTCATTTCTCTTGTGTTCCATACCCAACGTGACGCTGAGATTAATTGAATCGATACTGTCAGAGTATGTGGAACTGAGCCCGGTAAATGAGACTCCCAATAGTCCCGGCGGTGAGGGCGCCGGAAGCAGTATAGGAGCCAGTTGAACTTAACTTACAAAAGCAACAAGGGTTGATTTGTCCAAACTCACGGAGCCAGGGTCTCGCTTTTAACCATCTCACCAATACACTTCAAGTCCAGAGGACTAGATGTGGAAAGACGGTTGCGGATCTTCAATAAGACCTCCTGATTCTTCTGCAAAAATGCCAAATCCCTAGGGTCAGAGCTTCTAACTTGATATTCAAGACAGTCGGCAAGATTGTAGAGAAGAAATCGTTGCTTCTTCAATTGCCCGGAAGCGCCTTCCTTATCCCAGGCAGCCAGCTTCTTTTTAACGGACTCGGAACTGTCGGTCAAGAATTTTTCACTCCAGGCAAGTTCTTCCGCCAGAAATACACTCAGCCTATCGGCTTCTCTTGCCCGGCGAAACATCGTGCGAAAAGTGGAAGCCTGAAAGACACGCAAAGACATGCCCGTGAGTCGCAAGTAGGCCTGTTCGCGCGGCAGGCTACTCTTGATCCACACTCGCTGCTTATTTGCCACAAATTCGAGCGCTTCGTCAAGAGAGAGACTATTGGGCGCGTAGAGATCGCCCACAAGATCCGGCGGCATACTCAGTTGCTTCGAGCCAACAGGATAGACCCAGGCAGGACATTGAAAAACAAGGAGAAGCCCCGCGCAGATAACTGTCCCCCGCCTTAAAACAGTGGTACGCTCCATGGCGCTCACCTCCGACTTGCAGACAATTTCAAGCCTGCCAAACTTCAAGACTGCCGCGAGTTCCGTAATTCCACCAGTGACAACTGCTATTCTTTTGGCTACTTTCGTCGGAAAAGACCAGCGAGTGCTTTACCGTGACGGACCTTTCCGCATTTTACCACCCAGCTAAAACTCCTGCCGACGATAGCGTCGACGGGCGTTCAGCACAACCTGTCGAGAGTACGGATTCAGTCGCTCAAAAGCTTTGGGATGATACTAGGTCAAAAACCTCTCCCGCTACTCTCACCGGAAAGTACCAGGAAGTGAATTTTAGTTACGCACCACTGCCGTCGTTGTACCGGGTGAAAAGCGGTGACACCCTAAATAGCATAGCCAGGCGAGCCTTAAATAGTTGCACAGAGGTGGAAGCGAATAATGAGCGCGTAGAAAATGCCTGGCGACAAATTGCTAGAGACAATCAGATCAAAACTCCAAAGCAGCTAAAACCCGGAACACAATTGGCTATTGACGGCAAGCTGGTTTCCAACGGTGTAGAAGCTGACCGGCCCAAGCTGATTGCCGATATGCCACTGGAAACATACAGCCGAGGCGGAGAACAGCACAGGTTCGATACCGCCAAAAGAGTTATCGAAGCTCTGCCGACCGGCATGCAAGATTTTCTAAAAGCAGCCGGCGTCAAATTGCAAATTTCGGCAGACTTCTGCCATGAAGCACCAGCCGCAGCCATGACCACTCCAAGAGGCTACGGTAACGGAGAAACCAACTTGATGTCACCGGCCTCCTACTCTCCCATAACTAACACGGTTCATATCCGTCAGACCGTAGAAAACGAAAAGGGCCAGAAATTCTGGATCATGCCCGATGATCTGGCCGAATCGGTGAGGCATGAAACCGGACATGCTTTAGACAAGGCACTGGGTAGCTTTTCTCGGAGTCAGGAATTTGCTGAAGCCTACGCCAAAGACACAAGCCAATTGAATGAGGCGAAAAGAAAGCAACTCGCCTATTATCTTACTGACTCAACTGCGGGACAAAGCGAAAGTAATGAAGCAGTGGCTAAGAGCGAGACCTTTGCTCAAGTATTCTCGGCTCTTTTCACCAGCGAAAAGACTGTGAGTGACCCAAAAGATCCTATACTAAGAAACAATAAAGCGTTTCTGCTAGACTTTCCCGCCGTATCACGACTGGTAAAAGCGCGGGTGGATAAACTGGAGAACGGTCGCGCCGGCGTTGCCAATCCCAGTGAAGATTTCCAGCAGCGCTTCAGTCCGCAAGACCTTCCAAAAAAGCCAGAATAGCGGCGCCGTCCGCCATGGGCTCGGGCACATAGGTAGCGCATAACAGGCGGGCACCGGTCCCCTTCTTTTCGTAGAGCCTGAGCCTGTAGGTATGAGCAAAGCCGCCGCTTTCGATGTGCAGAAGGCAGCGCTCATCGGCAGCCAGGGCGTATAGAAAACGACTCAAAGGCAAAGGCTCACCCCGCACCACGCAACCAACCTGATAGGAAGCGCCGACGTCGGCCAGGGGTCCATCTTCAAGTTCGCGGTGCAAAAACGGCGGCAACTGCGCTAGAGCGGTGAGCTTTCGGTGCGGTACCGCTGTCAGAAAGGCTTTCATTGGCGCTAGATCGTTCTCGGCAGTTTGACTCATTCCTTCTTCTCCGACTTGCCGCTACAGGTTTTTAACGAAGACTCGATGGCATCCAGGGCTTTCAACCTGTCGCCCAAAACCTGCATGGGAAGCTGTCGCTTCTTGCCCAGGCGATAGCGATTCCACTCATCCTTAATGCGAAGGCGTATGTTATCACCGACGGTGAGAAAACTGCCGGAGGCGTAGGCAATGGTGCCGGCTTGAAATATGGAATTGCCCTTGTGCCCCTGCTGAGCGTAGCGAAAGCCGGAGATCATAGAGCAAATACCGAGAGTAACCTTGGTGCCGCCCACAGCGGTACCGACCGTGATATTCTCAGTGGCAGCCCGGGTGCCGTCGCGAATCTCCCGGGAGGCAAGTTCCAACTGGCACTGCTTGAGATTAGACTGCTGCTCATAGGTAGAGAGTAAGGCCAGGGTCTGCGCCGAACATGACTGCGGCGAGATGGCGCCTTTATCGGTACGCGCCGCCACCAGTTGCAAAAGCTTGTTTCGGTCATCATTCAACTTGTGCAAGTCGCGCTTATCAATGCCTTCGAGAACCTTTGTTAGCGACTTCTCGTGCATTCGAGCCACGGCTTTGCCATACAATCTAGACAGTATGGGAGTGCCGATTATCAGTATGCCGGAAGTTAAAGTGAGAATCCCGCCTGGACCTGCGTAGTGTGGACGGCGCTCGTGCAAGCCCTTCAAATTCATGACGTTGCCTACGGCACCGACTGTATTTTTAGCTATATCTAGCACATAAAGAGAGTCCTGAAAGGCGCGAAATCGTTTGGCACGAACATGGAACTGCACATACTCAGCCAGACCCATACTGGTAATGTCCTTCAGCACAGCTTCCTCCGCCTTCGCGATTTCCAGGTCGGAATCACTCAAATTGGCGGCGAGAGCCGCCGCCTGCCTTTGAGCAAAGAGACCTTCTATCTCTTTGCGAATAGAAAGAACTCGGGCAATGGATGGTTTAGGTCCATAGCCTGCTTTGCGGGCTTGATATTCATGGTAAAAGTTTATACCAAGTTCCAAGCCGGAGCCGGCTGCGCCGATGGTCTGTCCAACTATCTGAGGCACCAGCCCGGCACCCAGCTTGGCCCGGTTGGCTGCGCGCGTGCGATAGCTGACTTTGCCGTTCTTATCAAGGAACATCTCATTGGCAATGTTGATGACGCGCTGTCTCTCCACGGCTTGATAGACGAGACCACCGGCGGTGGCACCGGCATTGGCCTCCTGAGATAGGAAATAGCGCCAGCCACGCCAGCGACCCTGCACATTATTCATTTTGCGAAAGTTGATGGCGAAGCGCTCCAGCTCAATTTCCTTGAGCAATATCTGCCGGTTAAAGGGCTCCAGACTGGTGACGCTACCGCGCAAATGGGGCGCCTGGGCCCTTTCGGCAGGTGGCACAGAACCAGCAGGAGCAGTCGGTTCTTCCGCAATTACTACGGCTGGTTCGGCACCGGCGGAAAGTCCGTCGGAGGGCTCAAGAGCTGCTACCGGAAGAACCGAGGAACCGACCAGAACCAAACCCAGTAGCGGCGCAAAGAATAACTTATCGATAGGTTTCGAACGACCGGTTGCCTGCATTTCTATTCTGTGACGCCTATTTCTTCGATGCAAAGATAAGAGTACAGCATGATTGCCTTCAGTTTGCAGCGGCATTAGAGAAATGAAAGAGCACCGACCCTTAGCAACCCGCGAGCCGGCACTAAAAGTCTCAAAAGTCATTCTCGGGGTGCGGTCTTCCCGTCTTGCCGGGCTTGCAGAGCGGCTTTGATCTCCTCAAAGTTAGGCAAGGCTCGCGCCACACCAGACTGCCGCGCCCGGTCGTACCAATAGAGGGCTTTTTCAAGATCAACCGCCACGCCGCGACCATGCTGATAGATGGCCGCCAGGTCATACTGAGCCCGCCCTGAGCCGGCCTTTGCCGCCCGTGCGTACCAGAATCGAGCTTGCTCCATATCTTGCTCGCCGAGAAAACCACGGTCATAGATGTAAGCGATATTGAACATTGCATCAAAATCACCGGCTTCCGCCGCCAGGGAAAACCAGTGCAGCGCCTTTTCGGTGTCTTTGCCGACCAGATTGCCCATATAAATGGAAGCCAGGTTGTATTGGGCAGGAGCATAGCCGGCCTCAGCGGCCTCTTGAAACAGGCTGAGCGCCCTTTGCCTGTCTGCGGCACTTTTGCTCTTAATCAGCTTGAGCGCCTCAGCGGCCTTCGCAACCAGGGACGGCTCTACAGGCTTGGAACTATTTTCGGGCTCACTCAAAGCTAAAACTCTTTCAGGTTGTAAAAGCAAATTCTAGGGTAAATACCAGGGTTGGTCGATAGGGCAAATGCTTAAATCGACATGAGTGCATATAAGAGGCCCAAGAATGACAGTGTTTAGACTTACCAGCATCACGGCCCGTTCCATTTTACTCTTGAGCGCAGCTAATCTAGCTTTTGCCCTGAGCAGCCAGTCCCCCTGCCGGGCCGCCGACAGTGCCACCAAATACAATACTAGCACAGCCCGCGTCATGCGCATGCCGGTCAAGGAAGTAACCATATTCAAGGACGGTCATGCGGTAATCAACCAGGAAGGATCGGTGGCCGTAAACAATGCCTCCGAAGTAGTACTCGATCGACTGCCCACTCCGGTGCTCGGTACATTCTTCCCCTACAGCCTGGAAGGCGAGAGGAAGCTTATCTCCGTTACTGCCGGTCAACGAAAAATTAAAAGCTCTATGACAGCCCTTTCGATTGAGGAATTGATTGCCGGCAACATTGGCGCCTCAGTGAGAGTGGATGAACTCCTGGGCAGCGGCGAAAACACAAAACTGCTCAGCTATGACGCCCGGATCATCGGTATTCCCACCAGAAGCGCCGAAGAGCAAGCCGAAAACATGGCCCAGGGCACTAACCCGGGGCTGATCCTGCCGCAGAAGAGCCACCTGGTGGAACTGAAGACCGAGACCGGCAATACCTTCGTGCCCATTGCCAGAATTCAGACCCTTAGCTTCAAGGGCGAGCACCAGAGCAAAGATCAGGAAGAAGAACTGAGAAACGTGCTCACCCTCAAACTAGAGGAACACGGACGCAACCCCGGCGGTGAAGCCAATGTAGGCATGATGTATGTGGAGAGAGGACTGCGCTGGATACCCTCTTACAAAGTAACCATTGACGGCAGCGGTCATGCCCGAGTCAAGTTGCAAGCAACTATCGTCAACGACCTTATCGACCTGGAAGACGTAAATGCCAATCTGGTCGTTGGTGTGCCATCTTTTGCATTCAAAGACGACACCGACCCCATCGCTCTCGGTCAGACTCTGGCCCAGGTGGCCCACAGAGCCGGACAGGAATCAAGGTTGCGCAACACATTTTCCAACGCCATCATGACCCAGAGCGCTATGCCACTACAGGCCGACGATCAGGGCGCTGCCGCCGTTAATCCGGAAGGCAACAAAGCTGAAGACATGTATGTCTTTTCCATTAAGCATCTGACTCTCAAGAAGGGAGAGCGCGCGGTTCTGCCCGTGCAAGAGTACCAGGTGGATTACAAAGATCTTTATACGCTCGATCTTCCGCTCATGCCACCACAGGAGATGCAAAGTTCCGGACAACAAATGGACGAACGCACCCTGGCCAATTTAGCGGAAGCCCTGAAAGTACTGCACAAAATTCGTCTCGTTAATTCCACCAAGCAGCCCTTCACTACCGCCCCAGCGCTTATTGTCTCAAGCGACAAAGGCAAGAGCGAAGTCTTGGCCCAGGGCATGATGACCTATGCCTCACCAGGCTCGGTCAGTGAGTTGACCATCACTACAGCAGTGGACATCAAAGTCAAAAAAGTAGAGAAAGAGACAGGGCGAGTACAAGACGCCGTCACCTGGCAGGATAACAAATATGCGCGCATCAACTTGAATGGTCTATTACAGTTGACAAACTTCACGGGTAAACCGGTGACCGTGGAAATAAGCCGCAAAGTCATGGGCAAACTGGACGACGTTTCAAGTCCGGGCAAGATGGAGATGCTTAATCCCCTGGAGGAGTGGAGCAAAGTCGGCTGGCACAGCTACTACAGCTTCCCCGGCTGGTGGTCGCACATGAACGGCATGGGTAAATTCGTCAGCCGCCAAGACCTGAGCCCCGGAGAGAGCAGCGAACTAAAATACAACTGGCACTATTTCTGGCGCTATTAATAGGGCGGCATCATGGCCGGGCAGGCATTGGCTCTGGCCGAAATTTCTGCATAAGCGGAATGAGCATCGCCGCCCATGCTGTCAATCGGTACAAAACCTTTCTCTCTTTCGATGGTGAGAGCGCTTGGATCACTCCAGGTATCGAAAGGGAAGCCCTCAGGCTTAGTGCGGCGGAACCAGAGTTCGACGCCTTCCTTTTTAAAAACCAGCACCGCCGGCAGTGGCTGCCCGTCATCGCACTGTTTCTGCAAACCCATAAGCACCGAGCGGGGCAACTTCACCGTCATGCCACCCGGATAGAGCTTCACTTCGTGCTCTCGAATGGCTTCGATAACTTCGGAAGTGAGTTTGTGCACTGCTACCAGTGAACCGTTTTCTTGTTTGCACCAGGGCAGGGTTTTCAAGTAAGCCAGGAAGGCTGCACCAAAAGCCTCATTAGCCACATTGGGTGCCACGGCGTCTGCTGGGTCGGTCATGGATAAAACTCCGCTTGGTTAACCTAGAGCAACTCTATACAGGCTACAGTCTATTTATCGCCGTGCAAAGCAGCAAGCAGCTGCCAAGTGACAGAAACCGCAAGGCCCGGATCCTAAGCCCTCAGGCCAACTGCCCGATTGCCCAGGGAGCAAGCAAACAGTGCACAATGTTAATACTCCTTCATATTTCCTGCTAATGCCAGGCCGCACATCTACTATTCTCCTTCTTCGTTGCAGATAAGGGGCTCCAGACCGGGCCCGGAAAATCAGGAGTGCAAAATGAGAAACGTCCTTTCCTGCCGGTACAGTTCCCGGATTGCGGGTCTCACCCTGGCAACCATACTGACCTTTATCTGCGGGCCGACGGCCCAAGCCGAAGGCAGTAGCGGAGAAACGGCGGAAACCGTTAATAAAGGCTCCGAAAAGCTTCTGGTGCTTCCTTTTTCCGGCCCCAAAACAGTGGCCATTGACGATGACATCATCTGGAAGATGAAAACAGGCAACACCGATCCCACGAAAGAGGAGCTGAACGGCATTCCACGGGCTATATCCAGCCAACTGACCGAAAAACTGAAAGCCAAGCTGGGTAAGGCAGTGGTCACCGAAAGTGAATTGAACAAAGCCATGGATGAGGCCGGTCTCAGCGCTACTGCCGACAAATCTTCCAGAAACAATGAACTGGCCAGGAAACTGGCAGCCGGTTACCTGGTGGAAGGCAATATCGATCGCCTCGAGTTCGACGGGAACACGGTCCTGAGCGACAAATACGTTGTAATAGTGACAGCCAAGCTCCAGAAGGCAGACGGAGCCGGCAGTCCACTCTGGCGAGTTTCAGCACGTAAATTCTATAAAAAGGTAAAAGCCGCCAAGGGGCGTTCCGTCGTATCGGTATTTACGGATGAGCAAGTGCCGGAAATAGCCGAAACCCTGGCCCTGGAAATCGCACAAGCGCTCGGACGCTAACCGCTTAGAAACCGGCACAGAAAAGATGATCCCCAGATTTCAGAAATAAAACAGGCTGATAATGAATAATATGAGCGGCAAATTCCCACAAGAGCCTGCTAAGCGTTTATATTCTCATGAGTGTGGAACATGAATAATGTCTGCACGTTTAATGTGGACGATTCTCTAGCGATCGCCAAGAGATGATTTCCAGTAAAATTCCTTTTTTCTCGCCCTGAAAGCAGCGCAATGGACAACAACCAAGACGGACAAAAAACTCCAACTGCATTTCTCGTCGACCTGGTATCCAACCGGAAAATTCCGGTAGCTACACCTAGATGTAGAGTTGGTCGTGACGATCTGAACGACATTGTTATCAGCGGAGATCAGTCGATCTCCCGCTTTCATTTCATCATAAGTTATGAAAACGATGAGTTCACGGTGCAGGACGCCAAAAGCCGTCACGGCACCTTTCTAAACGGTAACCAGCTTACTTCGCCGGAAACCATAAAAGATGGTGACGTGCTGAAAGTGGGAGTTTCGCTTTTTTGGTTTGTTGTTGAACAAGCTGACAAGGCGGGCGGCGATGCCGGACCAAAAGTAGGAGCCATTGAAGGGCAAGAAGATGCCCAGCCGGTGGAACTAAAGAAGCCGCAGGAAGGCGATGAGCCGACGCCCGGCGCCAAAGATCACACTCAAGAAATGGCCAAGCCGGACGCCGGATTGATAGAAAAGCTGGAACAGGCTGCCAATTCCATTCAAATTGAAGAAAAACCGACAGGCAAAGCCTCTCTCGCATCTCTTCTGTCGCCCCTGGCCGACAACAACAGCAAAGATGAAGAAGAAGATGTAGACGACGTGAAGGCCAAGCTTGCCGCTCGCGACGCCGAGCTTCTGAAAGAAATCGAAAGCGCGGCAGAAAGCTCGGCTAAAGTGGAAGAAGTCGGCACTGCCACTACCGACAGTGCGGCGGTCGTGGAAGAGAAAACCAAGTTTCCAGAGAAGATACTGAACAAGCCCAGCGACACGGTAACCATCGAAGCGCTGCAGAAGCCGGACGGCACTGAGTCTTCGCTTACACAGGAAGCACCTGAAAGCGAAGTGAAAGCTGAAGATCCGAAGAAAGAGGAAGGCAAAGTAATCGAGCCTCCTAAGATCGCTCTCGGCAATCTTCTCGCCCACGCCGAGACTCAACGCGAAGAAGAGGAAAAGGAAAGGAAGCAGGCTGAAGAAGCGGAACAAGCCGAGCAGGCGGAAGTCCAGACGACAGCTGAACCAGCCAAAGCCGAAGAAAAAGAGCAACCTAAGGAAGAAGACAGTAACGGCAAAGTAGCCGCCGGCACCAACACTACTCCTGAACCGGAAAAGGCTTCCGGAGATAGCGAGAAGGAGCTCATCAAAGAGCAATCGCAAACCGGAGAGATCTCGGTCAACACCGAAAAAGAAATCGCAAGTACTGCCGGCCCCAGCATGACCGAAGAAGAGGCCGCTTTTGCAGAAGCACGGATAGAAACTGCGGAGCCTCCTCAACAGGCTGCCGTGGAAACAGAGAGGACGGAGGTGGCGGCAGCGCAAGCTGAGCCTCAAGAGAACGGTCAGGACAGAGTCATATCAGCGGGGGCGAGTGCAGTGCCAGATTGGTGTAAAAGATATTTTTCTGATGAAATTGGAATGCTCAATAAAGAGCTAGACGAATTGAACGACCAGGTCAAACTGGCGCAACAAAAAATTCGCGACGTCGAAACCAGAGTAGCTCTGACAAGAGGCATTCGCAATACACTGTTGACCACCACCGGTGATGAACTCGTGGAAGCTTGCGGTAAGGTGCTTGGCCTCCTGGGCTGGAAAGTGACTATCGCCGCTGATGATAAGAACGAGCTGAGACTGGAAGTAGACGACAAACATGTCTGCATAGCCAGGGTGATCTGGACCACTACTCAGGCGGAAAGATCCCACTTGGGACAACTTTCCATCTCCCAGACCCGCTACTGGTGCGAAAAGGGTGTAGAGCCCAAGGGTATTCTCCTGGTCAGCAAAATTGGCGACGGACCACCCCAGGCCGGCGGCAACACCACGGAAGACCAGGAATTGCAGGAATACGCAGCCAAGAAGAATGTTTGCTTGATGACCACCTTGCAATTGCTGGCCCTCTACAAAGAGGTAGCTCTTGGTGATGCCAAGCCGGACAATCTGAGAGCCAAGGTTGCTCAATCCAACGGCTGGCTGGAAGGCTTCGACCTGGAGCCCGGTACCACCGAACCCAGTGAAAAAGATGAAGTACAGGGCAACAAACTTAGTTCATTGTTGTCAGCCTGATACAACCTACAGAACAATCGAGAGCAAGGCTTCGTCTGAAGCCTTGCTCTTTTATTCTCTAAGGCTTTAGACCCTTACCGGCCTTGAGCAAGTCCCGCTCCTGCTCTGCATTCATTTTCTCTTTGTTGAGGAGCCAGAGTTTATCATTGAGGCGATTGATCTCATTTATATACTCGCCCTCTCTGTCCAGACTGCGATCGGTAAGCCGGGAAAGCATGCCGGCCCGAGCCCGCTTCAGCCAATCAGAAAGCGACTCCATCGGTATATGGGTCTGAGCGGCCACCTGCTCAATCGTCTTAGCACCGATAAGTATCGGCAAAACAATTTGAGCGCGCCTTTCAGGACTAATGGCAGAGGGGTTGAATTTATTACCGGTCAGTTTGTAGATGGAAGTCACGTCCACATGGCCGATGCAGGTATAGTTAGACAAATAGCGGGTCACAAAGTTATGCCTTTCCAGGGCATCTCTGACGCCCAGATCTTGCAAGAACACCAGAGTTGGCTTGTTCTTGAGAATATCCTGGCCCAGGTTTTGCACCACTTTTTCTTCAATGGCGTCAAATTTATCCTTCCATTCCGGTTTCTTTTCGCGAGCCATTTCAATCATGACAATCATAAAATAGAGATAGCGCGAACCCGGCTCCCGTCTAGACTGCAATATGCATGGATAGCCGGGTCTTATCCCGGAACCGATATGAACGATACGATCGCCGATCTGACTATTTTCCAAAATGCTGAAAAGAGTAGCATCGAAATCGCTGCGTAGATTCTTACCGCTATAGCCGATATCAGCCAGATCGAACATATAATGCCCGGCTACTTCCTCGTAGTAGGCATCAATTCGTTGTTCGGCATAGTACGAGACGGCAAGCAAGGTAATAACAGATAGAGGCAGGCTGAGAGCCGGATAGCGTCGCAGAGAACCTGAAAGCATGACCGTAAGCAAAACTCCCAGTTCGAAGCCGAGCAGGAGCTGAGCAAATAGAGCCATTGGCAGAAGCCGGTAAGTCCAGGCCTGTCCACCCTGAATATAATTGAACATGGACCCGAGGCAGAGAAAAATGAGGGGCATGAGCCACAAGCGCAAACGCATCTTCTCCAGCATAGCGCTGCGGCTCTCCCATAGAAGCAGGCAAAATGCCAGAAACAGAGCCATGGTGACCTGGCAAAAGGGCTGCAGAAAATACTCAAAGCCGGCTAGCATATGGCTGAAACACTTGCTGCTCCAACTAATGCCATAGGTGTAGACCGGCAGTGCCTGCTCGAGGTAGATACGCAGACAGTCGCCGGGCAGTGCTAAGAGCCCGACCAGATAACACAGCGGCGCCACCAGAAGGAAGCGCATTTCCAGGGCCTTGAGGTTGCGCAAAGCCCCATTTCCAATCAGGAAACCTATTTCAGCCAGTACCGCCAGAAGAAGATATTGCGGCTTCAGGCAAAGCACAAGGCCGCAAAGCGAACCGCTACCGGCGGCCACAAACTTTCCGGGAGTGGCACCGGCATGACGCAACCCTCGCAGCACCAAGAAGGGCAAAAACAAGAGTGTGAAGACATGCTCTCTTTGACCCATGTCATTTTCCAGAGTGGTCGTGAAATAGGCATAGGCAAACAGAAAGGGAACAAAAACAAGGGCCGGCACATATTGTCGGTAGCGATAGATTACCACAGCCATGAACGATGTACTGACCAGATGCAACGCTTCCATGGTCATGGCCAGGGCAAAGGGATCAGGCAGGCGGAAGAACTTTGCCACCAGTACCGGTATTACGCTCAGATACATCACCAGGGGCGGATTGAAATCGAAGAAGTCGCGATAGGGCAGTTTACCCTGGAGAATCAGCTTGGCCATGGCCAGGTAGACAGACTGATCGGAATCAACAAAGAGGGGATGCAGGAACCAGTAAACCAGCCTCTGCAAAACCATTACCAGAAGAGAGAGAAAGAGCAACACCAGCGCCACTTTCGTGAAGTCCCGCTGAAAGAGGAGAGCCAATTGTCGGTCTCTATTTGCCATTTGGCTTCCTCTTGAACTGCGCGAAATCAATATAGAAGCCAAGGAATTCTCTGGGCGCCACGTTGTCCGTCAAGAAGAGCACATCCTCGATGCGGTCATAGTCGGCTTCCAGAGGCGGTCTCAAACCGGCCGCCGTGAGAAACTCCATGGCATCGGTACCATGCACAAATACCAGTTGCGGTCGACGCTGCTCAAAGGAAAAGCACAAACTGTCTTTTATGTGCTCGTAGAACTCTAGATAATCACCGGTCAATGGTCCCAATCGCAAGAGCGTCTGTAGTAAACGCATCGGTCTGCCATTGACCAGATAGGCACCGGGCGAACGCTCCAGATTGAACAGCAACGGATAAGCCGGATCGGGATAATCACACAAAATAAAGACCGGTTCTTTCCATTTGGAGTTTTCGCCAACCGCAATATTGATATCCGAGCTATCGGAGCGGTGCAAGACCGGATGCGGATTCAACCCTTCCGCATAGGCTAGATCGGCCCGTTTTAGCAAAAAGAGGGAGAGACTGATGCCGACAGCTAGCAGACCGATTTGAAAGATATAGGCGGGGAGTTCTCCAGCAGTAGTGATGCGCCGCCGCATTAGCAGAGGAAACCGGCTCACGAGAAAATAAGTTGAGACCGTCAGGACAGCCACCGAGCCAAAGTCAGCCAAAAGCAGATCGCGGCTGAAGCCCTGTTTCTCAAGTAAATTGATAGCCAATCCGGCCAGGCAAACCAGGGCTAAATAAGCGAGAATCGGCTGAAAGCGCATGAGAGCGGCAGCCGCCAACAGAGCCAGGACGGCCAGGTAGTAGTGCAATTGCTGCTCCGGTGAACTACCGAGGGGGGCCATGTCTTGATCGAAGGTCTGGTAACTCAGTATTTTCATGGGATAGACCCAGTGTTCAAAGGCATGCCTGACGTCATCAGGTAAACAAAAATAATGCAAGCCGCCAAGCAAGAGGGCAGACAGAAGACCAGCATTCTGAAAGGTAAAGAGCGAGAGCAAGCCCTGCAAAAGAGAGCGGCTGCTAAAAATGCCGACCAGAATCAAGACCATACTGATTGGCAAGAACGGAAAGTCAAAACAAGAAACAATTCCAAGGGAAAATCCCAGAAGAAAGCGCAACCAGGGCTGAAAATTCAACCCCTCGGCAGCAAGCCAGGCAAGCAGAAGAAAGGGCGCTATGGCCAGGGCATAGAGAAACTGCAGTTCGCCGACTTGCAGTCTGACAAAACAAGCGAAGTACCAGAGCGCCGCCAGATAAGGAACCATCATGACTGAAAGAGCGTTCTCCAGCCGGCTGAATCTGCGCCTTTCCTGCCAGGGCAAGTTGAAACTGAGTCTTTCGACAAGTTGCCTGCGAGCAGAAACCATGACGGCGGCCGAGAGCAATGACGAGCCCAACATGGCAAGCACAACCAAAACCTTAGTGAGGCTCTCGACGCGCATGGGTAACCAGGTTCCGAGAGCCGTCTGCAGCAAATAAGGCAGTTTGGCAAACTCAAACACCAGGGGCGGTGAGAAATCGAAATAGTCCAGGTAAGGTTTGGACCCGGCTAGAAAAGTCTGAGCGAGGGAGAGATGCATGCTTAGAAGAGTAGAAAGGTCTCCAGACTTATCCAGCAGATCTCTCAACAGCAAGAATCCCAGCACCAGCACCGACACCAGGGAAAACAAGCCGTAAGGGAAGGCGGTGTTTCCCGAGGAGCAATGGTCGCTTCCCTCATTGGAGCCGTCTGGGGAAGAAGCAACACAATGCTCAGATGAAACAAAATCAGATGAAACATGCTTAGCCGAACTATTGCCCTGGTGCATCAGTCGTTGCTGCTCTTTCTCATTAAAACCGCCAACTATTGCTTCTGCCAGGCTCTATTATCGAGGCCCGGCAAAGGCCAAGTCAATGAAAAGTGCCGCCTTTCTGGTGGGCACCGGTCATCAGCCGTTGCCAAGCACAGCCTGTGGCGGGGTACTTCCTTTTATTATCTGCAGTTCCGCCGAAGAAAGCTGATAGAGAGAAGCTACGGTAGATTCCATGCGCTCGGCAAAACCTTCAGGGTCCCCGGCCTTAAAACGCCGCCAGTCTGCCAGTTCATCCAGGCAAAGAAGCCCTTCATCCACAAGTGCGCTCAGGTAGCACGGGTTCAGACCCTGCTCCAGGCTCTCGGTCGTAGCTGCAAGAAGAAGGGTCGAAAGACGCTCTTCCTGCGGCTGTCCGGCCAGGAAAAGCTCAAAAACTCGCGGCAGGCTGCAGTCGCCCACTAGAAATTGATTGAGGTTATTGCCCAACAGGCGTTTACCTAACTGAAATTCAAAGACCAAACTGTTCAAAATTGCCAGCAGACAGAAAAGGGAAGTAAGCGGATAGGCATTGCTCGGGCTTGCCTTAAGAACGGAGAGCGAATTGCCGCAGGGTAAGTCGGGCACCGGTGCTGCCACCATCAAATGGCGATTGGCGCTACTACCGGTGGATTGGAAACAGAGTTTGAGCCGGTTCAACCCCTCAAATCGGCAGGCCGCCTCCTCCTTAAGATAAAACTGCGGCTTAATCGCCGCCGTCCCCAAGGGTAAGGCGCCGCCCTCTACACTGCCGGCGGTGGCACCACCGGCAGCGGTTTGTTTCAGACTTTGCCAGCGGGCACTGCGCCCCCAACCGGTCACGAAGGCTCGCCCGGATAGTCCGTAGCGACTGACCATACGCCCTTCCAAGAGGGGCAAGAGGGCGGCGCGCTCGCCCTCGCTCAATTTCTCGGCGGAAAGAAAGCAAGCTCTGTCTGTGGTCATATCAAATTCACGGCCAAGCTGAAAGAGCCCTTTTTCGCCCAGTAAGCGGCCAAACTCAAGAGCCTCTCTGAGCTTGAGCAAGAGTAAGAGCTCCCGCTCGTGATCGGGAAGGAGAAAAATGCTGAAGGGACCGGAGAGAGCAAGCAGGTTCTCACTTGAAAGCGAATGCCGCGTCCCACCCCGGCCCTGAACATAAATGCCGTCATGGTCTTCTTTCTTAGAAAGAACCCAGAGGCTGTAGTTCAAAGAAGCATGAGCCGGAAAACCTCTATCACCGTTATCATACAAGCACACCTGCTCAAGCAAATTAGCTGCCAGTAGTTTGCCGCGAAAGGCGGCAGCCGATTTATCCGCCAACAAAGAAGCCGGCAAAAGCAGAGCCACTCGCCTTGCTTCCGATTGGTAGAGCAAGGGGGCCGCAGCGCGCTCTAAAAAGAGTCGACTGATATTACCGGCACCAAGATCTTTTGTACCCTTCAGACTCTGCCAGGGCGGATTGGCCACAAGTAAATCGAAATCCGGTATCGCCCTTTCCTTCAAACTATCGCCCCGCCGAAAGCGCCTGGAGCGCCGCAAAACAGTCAGTTCCTGCTTGAAAGAGCAAGCCTGCACCCAGTGGTCGCAAGCAGGTTCTGCCACGGCAAAGACCATTAAAATCTGCGCCAGAGCAAGAGCATGCGCATCCTGCTCCATGCCCCTGAGACAACTGAGAGCCAGCTTTCTTTCAGGAAACTCCCGGCTACCGCCGAGGAGATCAAGAAAGGGCAGTAGCAGGCAGCCTGTGCCCAAGCAAGGGTCGTAGATTATGGGAGGGCGTGCACCCTCTTTCAAGGGCCGCTTCAAGAGCTGAGCAGCCATGGCATAGGCCAGCCGGGGCGGCGTGTAGTAAGAGGCAGCCGGGCGTTTTTCAAAGCCAAAGCGCAGGGTCTCGTACAAGCGCGAGAGATAGAAAGCCAGCAAAGTTCGCTCCTGGGCGACGGTTCCTTGCTCAGCCAGACTGCACTTGAGACCTTCAACGTAGAGGGGAGCAAAGACCAGCACCTCTTGCCACTCTGCGTCTAGAGAAAATTGCCCCGGCTTGCCAAGAAAAGCGAGAGCCAGATCAAAGAGGGAACGCTCCAATTGCTCCGCATAGCGCTCACCGGAGAGCTTATTGTGCCGACTGAGATAGCCACGTCTCAGCTTGTGCAAGAGCGCCGCAAGCTGTATTTCGTAACCAGGCCCTTTACTCAGCGGTCGAACCATGACACTCCCAGAGAGCGGTACTGAGGCTTATTGTACCTGTGCCGGCGAAGCCCCGAACCCGGCACCTTGTCGCTTTCTCAATTCTTTCTTGCTTCTTTCTTGATGTAAGCATGGTCGCAATTGACACAAGCTTGACCAGAAATTTGCCCTAATAGCAGAAGAAATATCTCGCCTGCGGGCGCGCAAGGAAAACCCATGAGTACAATCACCGTAGAAAAAAGAGCCGACACGCAAACAAATCGCATGCGCCGGTGGCTCTTACAGGGAGTGAGAACCAACGCCAACCCCAAACATAGCGGCCATGACAAAGCCCCCTGGTGGCAGGTCATGTGCCTCACCGGCGTGGACTACTTTTCAACCCTCGGCTACCAGCCGGGCATAGCATTTCTGGCCGCCGGCATCCTCTCCCCCCTGGCAACAGGCATCGTGGTATTGGTCACACTCTTTGGACTGGTACCACTCTACGGCCGGGTGGCAAAAGCCAGCCCCTTCGGGCAAGGCAGCATTGCCATGCTGGAAAAACTTCTGCCCGGCTGGCTCGGTAAGGCCTTCATCCTCATGCTGTTAGGGTTTGCCGCCACCGACTTCATCATTACCATTACCCTCTCGGCCGCCGACGCCACCGCCCACATAGTAGAAAACCCGCTCTGCCCCAGTTTCATGCAAGACCGAATAGTCGTCACCGCGGCTCTCATCCTGGCGCTGTGCCTCATCTTTTTGAAAGGCTTCAAAGAAGCCATCGGTCTGGCGGTGCTGATCGTCGGCGTCTACTTGGCGGCCAACGGACTTGTGGCGGTCTGGTCCATCCAGGAAATCATCAAGGCGCCCCAGCTCCTGACAAACTGGCACAATGCCCTCTTCAATGAATTTCATTCCATCCCGCGCATGATCGGGGTGTCGCTGCTGCTCTTTCCCAAGCTGGCCCTGGGCATGTCAGGCTTTGAAACCGGTGTGGCAGTCATGCCCCTGGTCAAAGGCGACGACAAAAAGCCTGCCGCCAGTGGAAAGAATAAGAACGAAGCCCCAAAAGCCGCCGACGACCAAGAAATAGAATGTCGCATCAAAAACACCGGTCGGCTACTCACCACGGCCGCCGTGATTATGGCCGTCTTGCTGCTCATATCAAGCGTAATCACAACGGTTTTAATTCCGCCGGAATTGTTCAAAGAGGGCGGCGCAGCCAACGGCAGAGCCCTGGCTTATCTCGCTCATAAGTTCGGCGGTGAAGGCTTCGGCACCATCTATGACCTGTCCACCATCGCCATTCTCTGGTTTGCCGGAGCCAGCGCCATGGCCGGTCTACTCAATCTGGTGCCGCGCTACCTGCCTCGCTACGGCATGGCCCCGAGCTGGTCGCAGGCCCTCCGTCCACTAGTGCTTTTCTTCACCTTTGTTTCTCTCACCGTCACCGTTCTATTCAAGGCAAATGTTGACGCCCAGGCCGGTGCTTACGCCACCGGAGTACTCGTTCTCTTTACCTCCGCCTCACTGGCCGTGGTGCTTTCCGCCTGGAAAGAAAGCAAGCTTAAACGCACTCACTTTCTCAGCATTCTCATCATCTTCATATACACCACTATCGCCAACATGTATGAAAGACCGGAGGGCTTGCAGATTGCTTCCTTCTTCATTGCCACCATATTGTGCACTTCCCTGGTATCAAGGGCGATGCGTTCATTGGAACTGCGCATTCTGGAAGTAAACTTCGACGAGGTGGCCTGCGGCTTTGTTGAAGAAGCACTAGCCATGCCAAACCGGCAGATCAATTTACTGGCCCACAGACCGGGCGGCACCCACTATGAAACGAAAGAACTGGAGACCCGCCGCATTCACAAATTGACCGACGAAGAAGCCAGCTTTATCTTCCTTGAGGTGTCCCTCTCCGATCCCTCGGAGTTTTTCGACAATTGCCTGAGAGTGGAAGGACATCTCATCAACGGCCATAAAGTTCTGCGCTGCCATAGTGCGGCCATTCCTAACGCCATAGCCGCCATCCTGTTGCACTTGCGGGATGAGACCAAGACAATTCCCCACGCTTACTTTGGCTGGACCGAAGGTAACCCCCTGAGCTATGTCTTTCGCTACATCTTCCTGGGCGAAGGCGAAACCGCACCGGTGACCAGGGAAATTCTCAGAGAAGTGGTAAAAGAGCCCCACTCGCGACCAGTGGTCATCGTAGGCTGAAGGCTCAGGGTTTTTCCCAGTGCTTCCGAAAGGTTGCCAAGATATTCTGCTAACAAGCTTTATTGCTGCCGGAAATTTTCTTAAGTGCTTTGCCGGGAGACGCCCATGGTCAAAAGTAAAAGCCGCGGCTTCGTGCCGGGCAGTCGCTACCTGCTTGCCCTGCTTTATCTAATTGGCGGGCTGGCCTGCCTCTTCATCGTTTCCAAAGCCGCCTATCATCCGGCAGTTTGCCTGCTTCTGTACGGCGGCGCCGCCCTTTCGCTATCGCTCTTTTCAGGGGCGGTTGTAAACATAATGAAGGGAGATCAACTGGTTGAAACCAGCCCGGAGAGCCTCAGTCTCAATACTCGCAAACGACTGAGGCGCCTGGCCCTCTGCCTGCCGCTTCCCATAATCGGCTATCTGGCAGGCAGCCTGGCCCTTTCCGTCTATGCCAGACAAGCCGAAGATCTCTCACCGCTTTTGCAGGTAAAGAGGCAGGAAGAAGCACTGCTTGGCACCTCCTTCACCTGGCAGCTTCTGCCCCAGAACATCAGGGAGCGGGCAGAGGCACAGGTGCAAGCAGACAGCGGTTACTTCATGCAAAGCCTGCAACAGTCAATCAAGGAACACTGGCAGCCGCAAAGCAATGGCACCACCTACAGGGCAGCCGTGGCCTTCCAGGTGAATTCGCAGGGGCGAATAGTCAACGATAGAATTATGGAAGTCTTCGGAGACGGCGTTGACGTGGATGCAATCAAAGCAGCCCTGGAAGGGGCTTCCGGTTCGACGCCTCTGCCTCCGTCCCTGGAGGCTCCCGTAGATGTGGATTTCACTTTCGAGTACAACTACATGACCAGGTAAGAGCGGCCGCCTCAGCGACTGGTTTGCCGCCCCTTGATCAATGAAGGCAAATTACAGACCGCCACTATCTTCGATACCAGAAGCGACACTAGAGACAGGGCCAGCACGAAGAAAACCGAACCAACAACGGCCGGTACAAGACGCACGCCTTCCAAACTGGGACCAATCGGACCAAGCACCATCTCGCCCAACCAGGCGCCGATAATACCGACCACCGCCTTGGAGAGAAAGCCGGCCGGCGAAAAAACTTCCTTAGCCCGGTCTTTCACTTTACTACCGGGCAGGACCCGCGCCGCCAGCCCGGCACAAACTGCCGAGACAATCAAATAGAAGCAGAAGTGGAAAAAGTCCATGAAACTCCAGAATCGGTTTTAACAGAGAGCTATGATAGCCTTTTAGCTAAAATCTTGTGACACTAACATATTAATTCGGCCACCGTTATCGGCCCAAGAAAGCGCCAGAACGCCCAACCGCCTTAAAGGAAACGACAATGACCAAGAGACCTCTGCCCGGAACTTTCAGCCTTCTCCTCTGCATAAGCGTTCTGAGTACCGCCATGGCGCTGAGCGGCTGCGGAAACAGCGATAACTCCAGCCCGTCCGTCACCAAACAAGAGGAAACTTCAGTGACGGTGGGAGCTGACGGCAAAACCACGGTGGTGGAAAAGGAATCGGAAAAGAAAGCCGACGATGATGACAACAACAATCAGACGACTGAAAGCAACGATAAATCGGTGAATATCGAAGCAGGAAGTGGCGATGGAGATACCAGGGTAAAGGTCAATCTACCGGGCATAAAAGTAGACATAGACGAATCGAAAGGTTCGGTCAATGTATCCACGCCCTACGCCGACATCAAAAAAGATCCGGGCAAGTCAAAGGCTACTGTGGAAATCAATCTGGATAATTCCGATGCTAAAGGGGATTCTGAAAAATGACGGTTAAACTCTTCCTGCCGCTTTCGCTGACTCTCGTCTCGCTGTTCAGTGCTGCACACAGCCGCGCCCTGGCAAACGAGAACGGCCATGGTCAGCTTCTGGCAGGCAAGAGCAAGAGCAAGAACACCGCCAGCTATCCCAAAAACTTCAGCGGCAACGCCTCCTGGTATGGCATCCCCTTTCACGGCAGAAAGACGGCCTCCGGCGAAACCTTTGATATGAACAAATTGACCGCCGCCCACCTCAAATTGCCCTTCCATACAAAGGTTCTGGTGGAAGATCCAAAAACCGGCAAATCAATCGTCATCAAAGTGAACGACCGGGGTCCCTACGCCCATGGCAGAGTCATGGATCTGGCCAAGGAAGCAGCCAAACGCCTCGGTACCTTACCCAAAGGCGTAGCTTATATCGATTGCACAGTCATTGACGACAACGACGATGACGACGCCGGCTAATTAAATCAGGCAAGGGTCGCGCATAGCACCGCAACTGAGGGCTGTTTTCGGCTACTGAGCGCTGTCTTCGATGGCTTGCGCCCGCTTGTCCAGGGCTCTGGCTTCGGGCTTACGACCCATTTGCCTGAGCAGCACGGCGTAATTGCGCAGAACCGCTGCCACACTTTGATCGGAAGGGCCGGACAGGCGCTCTCTCATGGCAAGGGCCCGCTTATAAAGTTCTTCCGCCTTATCCAGCTTACCCGACTGCCTGTAGGACCGAGCCAGGTTATTCAATGCCGTAGCCAGTTCCGGACTGTCCGGGCTCTTCTCACGCACAGCCAGAGACTTCTCAAAATAATTTATGGAATCGCTCTCGCGCCCTATCTCTTTGTAAAGCAGGGCCAGATCGTTGGCTCCATCGGCAAGCCCGGCATCGGTAGCCGGCAGAGAAGCCTGTCTTATGTCAAAAGAGCGCTTCATCAAAGGCTCCGCCGCATCGTATTTCTCTTGCTGGCGATAAAGTTCACCCAAGTTCGACAGTGCCGGAGCCAGTTTAATGCTGTCTTTGCCATACTTTTCTTCCAGCAAGCCCAGCGCTTTCTTGAACAGCTCTTCCGATTCCTTCATCTCGCCTGAGCTGACCAGAGCAAGTGCCAGGTTGGTCATACGAGAGGCCCTCACATCGGCACTGGTGTCCTTTATGCCTTCCTGCTGAGAAAGGGCTAACCTGTAATACTTTATGGCATCGGCATAATCGCCCAGTTCCTTAGACACCGTGGCTAGATTGTCATAAGCCGTAACCAGGCTCTCAGGCCTTATGTCTTTGCCTTTCTGTAAAAGCTCACAAGCTTCCAACAAGAGCGGCTTGGCCTCCTCGAACTGCCCCTTTTCACGATTGACCCGGGCTAGATTGGTGAGGGCCGCCGCCTTGTTAGCCTCGGCGTTCTCGCCTCGACCAGCCTGATCGGCAGGTGAACTGTCGCCCTGCAGGGCCAGAACATCCTTGTAGAGCGCCTCGGCCTCGTCCTTGCGGTCAAGCTTGCGCAGAACCACAGCCATATTATTGAGCGCGATAATCTGCGCCCCCTTGTCGCCGCTGGCTGCGGCCAGATCCTTCACCCTGGTCAGTTGCTTGAGGGCTTCCTCATTGGCGCCCGCTTCCATGGAAAGGGCAGCCAGGGCGTTGACCAGAGGAATTAGTTTGACGTCCTTGTCCGAGCTATTCTTCTCAACAATAGCAATAGCCCGCTCATAAGACTGACGAGCCTTGTCCCACTGTTTTTCACCTTTGTATAACTGACCGAGATTACCGAGAGTGGGCACCAGGGTTGGCTCCTGCCCGCCGTAAGCCTTCTCACGAACGGCAATGGCCTCCAGCAGATACTTCTCCGCCTCGCCCTTCTGCCCGGCGGCAAGCAAGCAGAGCCCCAGGTCGTTCAAGGAAAGAGCGACAAACTTAGGCTCCAGGGCGCTGGCACGGGCATCCTCCACCGCCTTTCGGTACAAACCCACGGCCTTATCAAGCTCCTTGCCCTCTCTGGCAGCCAGAGCTTCCTTCGAAACCTTTTCCCAACTAACGGCATCTGCAAAAGCCGGGGCGGCAATCAAGGCACTGGTCAGGGCTAACAGAAGCACAGGGGTTTTATTCAAGACTTTTTATCTCTACCGGTAAACACTTCAGACTATAGCAAAGTCCAAAGCCAAACACCTCAAACACGATTTAACTAGCAATCAGCGCCCACCGTTCTTGAGCTTGTCTATCTCCCGGTGCAACTGCCAGATTTCACTGTTCAATTCATCAATCTTGAGCTTCATTATCCCTCTCTCGTCAAGGGTACGATCATTCAGGTTGCTACGCATACCGTTTCGGGCTCTCTCCACCCAATCTTCCACAAGACGCACCGGCAAGCCCTTCTCATAAGCCACTTCAATGACTGTCTTCTGCCCGCAGATAATCTGCAGAACCATCTCTTCTCGCTGTCCCACCGAATACTTCTTCAAGTCAACCTTGCTGCCGGTGAGCTTATAAACAGCGGCTCCATCTACTTCCCCGACCAAGGAATAGTTCTGCATATAACGTGAAATAAAATGATACGGTTCAAGAATTAGCGCGATCGGGCAAAGCTGTACGAAGACCAGTTCGGGCTTATTCTTGTTAATATCCTCACCCAGTTCGGCAATGATGCGCGCTTCCAGAGCCTTAAACCGAGCCGTCAAATCCGGTCGATTTTCCTTGGCCTGGTCGAGCATGGTGAGGGGATAGCCATAAAGATAGCGACTGCCGGGGCGGCGTCCACACTGTAACTGCGCCGGATAGCCCGGTCTTATCCCCGAGCCGATATAGAGTACTCTATCTCCCAGACGGCTATTTTCCGTCATGCCGAAGAAAGTCGCGTCCAGCTCACCGCGCATGTTAGTGCCGGAATAACCTATCTCTTTCAAATCAAAAACTTCGCCCTCGGCATTGTCCACTTCCTCCACGGCGTCAGCCATGAAACGATAGGAAAAATAGCTCGTGCAAAGTAAAAACAGAACGGCTGCCAGAACGGTTGCCTGCCGGAAACTATCCTTGAAGTGATCATAAATAAAACGCAAGACGATACCGCACTCCAGTGCCAGCAATAGCTTGCTGTAGAGCGAGAAGGGCAATAGTCTGTAGGTCCAGGCCTGACCGCCGCTCAAGTAGTTAAACAAACAGGCCAGACAGATCATTAGCAGGGGAGGCATCCAGATGCTCTCCCGCCGCAAGACAAGAAAGACAATGGCGCCGGTCAAAAACTGATAGAAGGGCCAGGCAAAAAGGTACTCCCCCACCAGCATGTGCATAAAACTGCGCGCGCCCCAGTTATTACCGAAAGAATAAATGGGCAGCGCCACATCCAGAAACACTTTCAAAGCCTGCCTGGGGAGAAAGCAGAAACTGAGCGCATAAACGAAAGGTGGTACCAGCAGTGCCAAAAGCTCAGGCGAGAGCCTGGTCTTCCCGCTAGAGAGATAGCGGCGCGCCCGATCACCTTTGGCAGACTGGCAGAGAAAACCCAGCTCGGAAAAAAGCCAGATCAAGAAAAACTGCGGCTTCAAAGACATGAGCAAACCAGCAAGGAAGCCGGCCAGACAACTGCTCCCCGGAGCAGGATTGGCGCCGGCATGACGTAAGCCGCGCAGCACGAAAAAGGGCATGAAGGCCATAGTGAAGAGATGCTCTCTCTGTCCATGGTCGGCTATAACCGTCTGCGTAAAATAGGCATACATAGCCAGCAGCGGCAGCATTTCAACCATTCTTACAGACGGTCGACACTGCCCTCCATACCGGTACAACAAAAAACCGGAGAAGAGCGTGCTAAAAACATGGAAGACCATAACGGTCATATTAAGACCCAGCGGCAGAGGCAGCGCAAACGCTCGCGCCACCAAAACCGGTACCACATTTAAATAAATGATCAGGGGCGGGTTAAAGTCAAAGAAGTCCAGATAAGGAATTTTGCCCTGCAATAGCAATACACCGCTCTGCACATACACCGATTGATCGGCGCTAATGGAAAGCGGATGCATGGACCAGTAAAGGAGGTTGGCTCCACTCAAGAGAAACAAACCTAAAGCAATCAAAACCAGCGGTATCTGCTTCCGGAGCGAAATCACTTGGATTTCCTCCGGAGCCAGGTATCGAACCCATAGTAGAAACCAATAAACTCGCGCGGTTGCCGGTTATCGCTCAAGAAAAGACAGGGCTTACCCTGATCATAATTCTCGCGCAAGAGGTCTATCAATTTATTCTGTCGCACATAATCTTGCAAATAGCAGCCACTAACCAGCACCAGGTCGGCCCTTGAACTGGAAAACTCCGCTTCCAGGTTACGCAAAATAGTATCGTTCAGTTCCTTCCAGTGACCACTCAGCATGCTGAGCTTCTCGAGACGCATCAGGTGGCGGACCGGCCTACCATTGATCAAATAGGTACCGGGGGTGCGCTCCAGATTGAAGAGAAGCGGATAAGTGGAATCTGGATAGTCGCAGAGGATGGCTACCGGATGGCGCCACTGGGAATGAGCTTGCACGTACAAATTGACATCACCGAGACCGGGTGACTTGACCTTCGGATTAGGATTAATTCCCTCGCTGTAGTCGGCCTCGATTCGCACCAGATAGAAGGCACTATAAGCACAAACCGGCAAAGCCAAAAGCAGAAAAGACACACGTTTTCTGAGCCCCTCCACAGTAACGAAACGCCGACAAAAGCGCTGGATGAAATCGCACAGGAAAAGCGCCAGACCAAGCAAAATACTGCCCATAGCCAGAAGAATATCGCGAGTAAAGCCCTGCTTCTCGAGCAGGAAGAAGGCTATACCAATGACACTACCGGCGATGACAGGCACATACATAGCATTACGCTTTCCGGCCAGCACGAAAAGAATAAAGACGGCAATGAAGCCATAGAAAACATAGAAGAGATCCGGGGAAGTGCCCAGACCATGGATCATTTCATCCAGATCACCGAACTGCATGAAACGCAGCGGTATAATCCAGTTCCAGTAGGCCGCTTGCATCGCCTCCGGCCATTTATAAAGCCGCAACGCCACCACCAATGCGGCCAGCACCAGACCAAGATTATCCATACAGAAAACCGGCTTCAACTTCCTCATGGAAGCCGAAAGCACTGCCTCTAGTGCCAGGGGGGCGAGCAAATAGGGAAACTCCAGGGAAAAAGCCAGACCGGTGACAGAGCCGAGGAAGAGCCCCACAAAGGTCGGCAACTGCCAGCCCCGATATGCCAGGTAGCGAATGGCAATCCAGGGAATGAAGGCCAGCGCCATAAGGAACTGCACTTCACCCAGTTGAAAACGCCCCATATAAGTCAGCAAAACCGGCGCCAGCGGGAAAGCCACCTGGGCCAGGCGGAGCGCTTCAAGCAGAGACTCTTCTTCCTCTTTATCGGACGGCTCAGTACCCGCCCGAGCCTGCAAACTGTTCCTGGCCTGCCCAAGAATCAGGAAGCAGGCAACCGATGAAAGCGCGGTAAGAACAAGCACCATAAGCTTGACGACTTCTTCCAGACGCATGGGCATACCGCAAAACCCGAGCACATCGTTGAGCAAGGCCGGCAACCTGTATAACTCATAAATTATCGGCTGCGCCAGGTCGAGAAAATCTACATAAGGTACCTGCTCGGTGGTCACAAGCTGGTTGGTGACAAGGTGCATGGCCACCAGGGGCGAGAGATCGCCGCGGCGCGTCAAATAATCACGCCCGATAAACAGAAAGGCCGGCAAGGTAAGCAAGAGAAAAGCCACCGCCTCTGATGTCAAAAAGAGAGCCCGAAAGCGCTCCTTGAGAGATTGAACTGACAATACCGGCAAGTGCTTGAGCCTCATGAATCTAACAAATATAGTACCAGAGGAAATGCAAGCTCAAACTACTTGCGCCGGTATAGCAGCGAACCTTCTACATAACCGGCCGGCTCATAATCTTCAAGGTACTTGTTAAAGTTGTAGGGAGCAAGAATCGAGGACATCGGCTCAGTCTGAATATAAACCAACCGGGGTCTCAGCTTACGAATATCTTCCCCCAGGGCGGCCACCTGCTTCGCTTCCAGACCCAACAAATAGCGAGCATGGCGAGGATGCCTTTCCCTGGCTTCCTTAAGCATAACCAGACTACTGTAATAATATCGGCTGCCCGGCGGTCTCATAGACTGCAACTGCGCCGGAAAACCAGGTCTAATGGCTGTTCCGATGCTTACCACTTTTTCCTGGGGCAAACTGTTCGAAACCATCGAGAAAAAGGCAGAATCGAAGTCTTGACGGGGATTAACCATGGCATAGCCAAGGGGAGAAAGGTCGTACCCGGGCGAACCAACACTCTCGTTATAGAAAGAAATGATGCGAAAAGTACAGAAAAACAGACCGGCCACTGGCAAAATTGGAGCCGCCTGCAAGAAAAGTCGGTATGCAAGCCGGTGCCCGCTCAAAACAAAATGGACATAACAGCCAAGCAGATAGGCAAGCAACACCGTCGAGAAGAATTGCAAGGGTATAAGCCTGTAGGTCCAGGCTTGACCGCCGCTCAAATAGTGGAAGAAGCCCACCAGAGAAAGCAACAAAAACACAGCCCAGTAGCGGCCGGGGCGACTGACCAGGGACAGAAGCAAAGTACTCAAACAAAGATAAACCGGTTCCCGAAAGTATTCATACGACAAAAGCATATGCAGCAAACATCGACCGTTCCAACTGGCGCCAAGTAAATAGACCGGCACCGCTTCCTGAAAATAAATTGCGAGAGCTTCCCCGGGCAAACAAAGCACAGCCAAAACATAACCGGCCATAACGGCCGCCAGAGTTTTCGTTTCAACCGTACGCCAGGGAAGCCTCTTGCTCTCCAGCCACAAACCAGCCTCCAGCGCCAGACCGAAAAGAAGAAACTGCGGCTTCAAAGAGAGCGCCAGCCCGCCCATCAGGCCCAAAAGCATCCTCAGCCAGGTGGGGGCAATGCCTGCAGCTTCTGCCTGAAAATGAGAGAGGGCCCGCATAAAACAATAGGGCAAAAACAGTAAGACGAAGAGATGCTCCCGTTGCCCCATGTCGAAGATAACAAAGCTGCCGTAGGCAGCAAAGACGAACAATACTGGCAAAAACTGATGCAAGGGAAAGACGGTCTGGTTTCGCAAAACCAGATAGGAAAGCAAAACCGTATCGAAGATACTAAGTGCCAAAACCGAGAAATTGAAACAAAGCGGCACCGGCCAGGGCAAGAGCTTCGCCACTACCACCGGTATCATACTCAGATACATAATCAGGGGCGGGTTAAAGTCGAAGAAATCGCGGTAAGGCACTTGCCCGGAAAGAATTGCCGAGGCCATCTGCAGATAGACCGCCTGGTCGGGACAGATCTTAAGAGGATGCAGGTACCAGTACGGCACCATATGAAGGAGCAGAAAGAGAAGACTCAACGATAGGCAGAAACAAAAGAGCGACCTGGGCGCATCTGCTCTACCTTGAGGTATCATCATAAGTAAATCTGCGTTTCAACCGACGACCGAGAGGTAAGATATCTGGTCGCCGTAGATATAGCAAGCATTACCTGAAGACCAATAAGGATATAAGGCGGTTGGGTAGGAACTACGAGCAAGCTTGTCCGGTAGCAAAAGCGCTGGAGCTATTGGGCGAAAGATGGACCCTACTCATAGTCAGGGACCTGATTTTAGGACGCTCTAAATTCAATGAATTACAAGAATCACTGCCGGGCATAACCGCCAGCGTGCTTTCCGAACGCCTGAAGAATCTGGAGAAAGAGGGCGTGGTCGACTCCCGCCTCTACAGCGAACACCCTCCCAGACTCTCCTATCACCTGACCAAAAAGGGTCGCGACCTGGGCAAAATAGTGGGCGCCCTCTACGACTGGGGTCAAAAATACACAGGCGTGGGCAACCGGCTGGTGGGACGAAAATGCGGTCACAGCCTCGAGGTCGACTACTTCTGCCCCGTCTGCAAGAGCCGGGCTCAGCCCCAGAACCCTCTGGCGGCGGCAGGCGACTGTCAGGACTGAACAGTTCACCTTCCCGACCACTTGAAAATATTTATTGCCAAGTCACTTGCTTTTTCCTATCCACTAGGTATTTAATATCTACAGTAAGGTTCGCGACTGAAAAACTCATAAGAGGTAAAACAAATGAGCGCCCACACAAACACCGAAACTCAGCCCTCCCAAGTGCGGGAACAGCTTGAGCGCAGCGGCAAACTGTCCCAGGGAACGAACTACAGCGCCGCCCACCTGGGTGCCCTGGAGCAATTGACTGAATATCCCCTGTTCATGCCCGCCCTCAACAAAACCGTCAAAGGCAAGGTCTTCCTGAAAGAACTCATAGGCACAAACGGCAGCGAAATATCTATGAACAAACTGCCGGCTGGATATACCATCCCCTTCAGCCACGCCCACAAGCAAAACGAAGAGGTCTATATCTTCCTAAAAGGCCAGGGTCAACTGGCCGTAGATGACGACATCATCCCCGTCAGTGAAGGCAGTTGTGTGCGCCTGGCTCCCGCCGCCCGGCGCTGCCTGCGAAATTCCGGTCAAGAAGAGCTATACTTCATCGTCATCCAGGCCAGGGAAGGTTCACTCGGTCAATATACATTCGATGACGGAATCAAACTCGAGCACAACATCAACTGGTAGCAACGCGGATGAGCCCGACGCTCATCCCATATTGGCACCAATGTGCCGTTTCGTGCAGACACAGACTTGCGTAGAAATCGACGAAGCCGCGCTCAAGTACCTGGCATCCGAACTGGCAGCCGCCTACGGCGGTCCGCCCGTCAAGGTTCTACACTGGCTGGCGGCAGCGCCGGCCAGTGTTCAGGTCTTCATCAACCAGGCCCATCTGCAAGAAGCCGTGAGCTTTCTTACGCTTTTCCATGCTATCGGTTTTTGCTACTGGGGAGAACCACGCTGGACCTTCACCAGCTACGGCACCACATACAATGGCAGCCTGGCCCTTCTACACAGCCTGCGCGAAAATCTCTACCACCTGAAAAACCTGGCAGCAAACCAGACTACCACCCCCGAGCAATTTAGCGCCGGGCTCGGCGGCGTCAATCGTTTATGCCTCTTACCCGAGCGACTAGAATTCTTCAGAGACCTGACAAAGAGACTGCAAGAAGGCGAACTGACTCGGCTCTTGCAAGAAGAAGACTGCCTCACCAAAGCATTTTACATCGAAGCCTCTTACAGCGGCTTTCAGGACACCGCCCGCATCGACACACCACAAGGAAAGGTAATCTTGCCGTTCCTCAAGAGGGCACAACTTCTGGTAAGCGACATAGACTATTTGATCAGACTCAAGGGCGGCAGCGGTCTACCTGAAGCAGATAGGCTCACAGCCTTTGCCGACTACAAAGTGCCGCAACTCTTGAGAGAGGCAGGCGCCCTAATTTACGACCCTGAACTGAGCGAGAAAGTAGACAACAAAATCGAACTGCCGGAAGACAGCCTGGAAGAGCTGAGCATTAGAGCCTCTACAATTGTGGCAGTAGACAAACTAAAACGCCTGATCGCCCAGCGCGGCGTCAGCCTCAGCGCCGCCGAAGTGGACAATCTACTCTGGCTCAAATCACAAAAAGAAGCCCAGGCCCCAAGTGCCATTCGACCTTATCACCGCACAATGACTTGTAGGTATTGATTGCCTGGGGCGGATGGCAAACGCAGCAGCGAGAACTACTTCTGCAAATCCAACATTGCTCGCCCTCTCATAGAATCCAACATAGACGAAAGCTCGGAACTGCCAAGCCGCAAGACACGGGTACCACCATCCTTTCTTTCGGTATTCAGCTCCCTGAAAACCTGCCTCAATCCCTCGGCACGCACTTGAAACGCGGAAGCCATGCGCTTCGTCGTCTCATCTTCCAGCCCCAACTTTCTGACTTTTGTTTGATAGTCCTTAATTCTCTCATTCAAATTCCCCATAGACCGCTCGAACTCCAATACCTGCGCTTCTCTATTAGATTTCGAAGCCAGACTAACTTTGGAGAGAGCTGACGAAGTTTCCACCAGACTCTGCCAGACGGAACTAGCCTTAAGGTATAAGTAGCCGGCTTTGTCTCCACTAGCCTCACTCTCAGATAAACTTTCTTCTCTCACACTGGAGAGAGCTTGTTCATACTCCAAATAGTAAACCTTGGTAGCTTGCCAGTCACGCATGACTGCAGGAAAGGGGTCGCGACCCTTGTTCCTCTTTGCGCACTCATCCAACTTCTGAAAACAGAGGCGCCCCTTTGCAGATAGGCAGTTAGTCTTTCCATTCGGAACAGACAATTTGCTCTCCAGAGCCTGTAGCCTGCCTAGCGACTGCTGAATCTCAGATTCATTGACTTGCGCCCCCCTTGAAGAAACTATCCCGCGAAGCATCGACAACAAATCATCTCCATATAGGAGGTATTGAACTCGCTTGCGATGCAAACTACCATCTAATGAGTTCTCGCCACCAACACTAAAGGCAAAACACAAAGCCAGGAGTAGGGAGCTACATGAGGCTAAAGCAATTTTCCAACTTCTAGAACCCGAGTTCACGCCTTTCTCCTCCTGGCAGCTTATTGCCCAGCATAGCCGCCGATACCGTACGAAAGAAGCCAAGTTCGCTTCAAAGTTGGACTACCGCCCAGGCGCAGTTGAAATATCCACAACAATAGTTGAATCCGTCCAAATTTCCAGGCTGGCAAACTGCGCCACAAGTGCTCGCAAACGATTTCTCTCTCGCCGATGGCTACAAACTCGTTCTCTAGTTCGTATTCAGAATTGGCGCCACAATTTAGCAACTCTACTCTGGCAGCCTTCAAATCTCCTTCTCTCAAATAGATTCTTCCCAGAATGGAGTGGGCTTCACTTCGGATGGACTGACTTTCAGATGATTTATCCTCCAGCACCTTTTGGGCAGCAACCCTGGCTGCGCTGAAATCTCCGCACCGCAGGGCAACTTCCGCAAACTTAACTAGCTGGTCTAAATCGTCAGGCTCAGCTTCCGCCAACTGCTTGCGCACTTCGTAGGTTCGACGAAGCCAGGTATCATCAGGATTCCGGAGTATTACAAGATCGTGAATATGAGCACTCCGGCGAAGAAGCTGGCGGTTGGAGGGCTCTATCACTCTCGCCCGCTCTACCAGCCGCATCGCCATTTCACTATCCCACAGGGAGAAAAACCTAGCAGCGTTCATAAGAATAGCAACATCGGTGCAACCCTCATGAACATGTTCCAACCAGGCCGCCTTACCTAAATCGTACAGGTCGCTGTCACTACAAGCTACAAGATGGCCGATAGCAAAGCGCAGTTCCGGATGATCAGGCTTGTTCCGAATGAACCACAGTTCGTGGTTCATTAACCTCTCACGGTCAACTCTCTTCCAAACAGCACGCTTACAGTAATATCCAAGCAAGGTGAACCGCGAATGCTCATCCTCCGGCTCTTGAGCGAGCTTGCCCTCAAGAAGATCGGCAGCTTGGCTGGTCAACTTCCTACCTTCAAGAAAAGCTTTGATGGCCCGCTGAGTCATTTCTACCAGCCCCAGTACCAGTTAACTAAATCGATTATATCCAGACTCTAAATTAAAAGCCTGTGGCAACGGCAACGGCTCCAGAATCGGTCTAACAGTGAAAATCGGCAACTTGACCTGTGAAAACCGGTCGGGTACTCAGGGTGACTAATTAGGTGCGATAATTGCTGCGCTCACAGCCCGGAACGAATTCTCAGCGCCAACGGAACTACCTGCTTGCATGCGAAAACTCATAGTCACCGAATTCATTACACTAGATGGAGTCATCGAGGCGCCGGGCGGTAATGAAACACCACATCCTCATGCCGGCTGGCAGTTCACCTACGACTCGCCGGAAGTAGGCCGATATAAAATTGAGGAACTCTCCCGAGTGGACGCCCTGCTCTTAGGCAGAAATACCTACGAGGGCTTTGCCGCCTATTGGCCGGGTCAAAGCGGCAACGAGTTCGCAGACCCCATCAATAAAATGCCGAAGTATGTGGTGTCCAAAAGCCTTCAAAAGGTAGAGTGGCACAACAGCCACATTCTGCGCGACGTCGCTAGCGAAGTAGCTGAATTAAAGGAGTCAGAAGGTGGCGATATTCTCGTATACGGCAGCGCCACACTAGTAAAAGCCCTGCTTCACCACGACCTCATCGACGAACTGCGTCTGATTATTTATCCGCTCTCCATAGGCGGCGGGCTGAAACTCTTTGATGACAGTCGAGAATTAAAGAAGTTCGCGCTTAAGCAATCCAGAGCAGTCGACAAGGGTATTCTCATTCTTGAGTACGAGCCGCTCAGATAATTCAGTTTGCCCGACTTGGCGAAGTCGTTTGCGCACGGGGAAGCATCCCAACTGCGTACTTCCACCAATTACAAGATCATCTAGAAGTGATAGCTTATCGCAAGAAGAACGGCCAAGAGAGAATGATCTGATGACATTTGCAATCAGGACTTGCCTTCCAGGACTGCGAGAGACGGCACTTCACACGTTGCTGGCAGCTTTCACTTGCCACTTACTACTGACAGTAGACTCCGAGGTAAGACTTTTACAGGGGCTGGCAGCTGCGCGTGAAAACAGACTAGATGCAGCAGAGAAGACGCTCAGAGTTTCCATGTTCGAAAGAAAGATTGATCCTTTTCTCAGAAGAGAGTTTGCGGAATCTGCACACAACTTGGGATGCGTGACAAATAACTTGGAAGAGCGCGAGCGGCTGCTCATGCAGTCACTTGCCATAAGAGACAAGTTTGAAGGGTTTGAAAAAGCAATCACGGAAGAGTGCCTGGCTAACCATTTCTTCTCCATGAAGAAATTCAAGCAGTCGGAAGCCTTGTACATCAAAGCTCTAGCAACAGCCAGACTGGCAGCGGGTAAGACCAGAGGCTACACCTTACCCTACTTATCAGCTCTGATTGACTACTATGAACACATCGGTCAAGCCGACACCGCAGCAGCGTTAAGAGAAGAGAAACAGGAAATAGAAGTTGAGGTAATCTCCTATTTCAATAAAGATTGAGGAAAGCAAGGCACGCCGCTGACTCTTGACCTCTAGTCAAAATACCCACGGTCAGCGAACACCGACACAAATGGAACTGGCAGCCAGATACTTGACAGTCCACCAAGAAAATACACGTTTTTCACGGAATCGTCTGCTATACTCTCCGCCAGATAAACAAGTCTGCAATTACATTATCCGGCACCACCCACGGTGCGGCAGAGAGGCACGTCATGGCAATTCAACCCGTCCAGACTCCAAAATTCACGCTTAATAAATTCAACGGCACCAGTAGTAATTTGACAAAGTCGTCGCAGCCACCGGATTCCAATGGTGCTGTGGGCCCAGCCCACTATGTTGAGTTCCTCAACGGTGTCTTTACGGTATACGACAAATCCAGCCACACAAAGCTGGCGCAAATCACAGACCAGGAGTTCTGGCGCCAGGCAGGTATAGCAAACCCCGGGTTACTGGTTGACCCCCGGGTTCTCTATGTTCCCAAGGCCGGCAAATATGGACACGGACAATGGCTGGTCGTGCAACTAGAATTTGGTCATAAAGTCTACTTGGCTTGCACCGACCCCAAGCACGCCTATCCCAGCCCGCTTCCGGGAAACTGGAAAGCATCACAGATCGACATGCGTGGCTGTGACTTTCCTCAAGTCGGATACGACGGCAGAGGAATTTACCTTACGGTTGAGAGCGCCACGAGTACAGAGGGGAAAGACATAGCGGCAGCCCCATCGGAGAAAGACACCGCCCCTGAAGCCGCCGACGCAGAGGCAGAAGGTACTGCCGGAGCCGGGCGCTGGTCGCAATTTGTATACATGCCGCAGGTTTCCGCCCTGGCATTTCCGCCCCAGCTTGGTCCTGAAAGCGGCATAAAGGTCTTTGAGCCTCTCGACCCGGCAAAATACGGAACCGGAATTTATCCGGTGGCAGACGCCACCGGCTCCGGGTGGAAAACTGCAAACTTCATTTGCGCCAATAACGAAACCTTGAAAGACCTGACCTATGTAAAAATGCTCCCGGAACAACGAGCCATTGTCAGCCATACCAACATACCAGTGAAACCCTGGGAGTTCATGCCATTCACCTATGTCAAACAACCAGACCCGGCAGGATTACAAAAGGTTGCTTTCTATTCCTCAAATATAGACGCAGCACCTGTAAGCGACGGCTTCAACGTCTGGCTCACACACTCAATAATGAGATTCGGCAGCCTGGCTATACGTTGGTACCGCCTGGCTATTGATCCGGTTACACGGGATCTCAGCCTGGCAAACTGGGGAGAACTAGCGGACCCCAGAGGGCACTACGACTACTTTAACGCATCAATCGCCTCGTTCGGCAAAGACGATTACACAGTAATCTGCTTCTCACGCTCCGGCGACTCGACCACTTCAAGCGATCCAAATGATCCCAACTGCGGAAATCTTGGCGCCTATGCTGCCATTATTCGCGAAGATGGCTCAGCCCCTACCATAGTTCCTATACAAAGCGGGCTATCAAATAACTTTCAGCCCCTACAAGGACAGAGATACAACCGTTGGGGAGACTTCTCCACTATCTGGCGCGATACAACCAATCCCGAAGCCAGAAGCATGTGGCTGATCAATCAATATGTTGCCCAGGGTGGTTCATCATCAGAGTGGTGCGAAGTAATCGCCAATCTGCAAATCGATCCACCGGCTTAGGCGCGCTCACAGACTACCTACTTCAAGGCATTAGTGGCGGCTTTGTAATCGGGCATGCCATAACCGGTGGTATCAGACCAACCGGAAGCGGGCTTGAGCGAGCAGGTGGCTTTCAAGACATAATCGATATCGGTATTCTTCAAAAACTTACCGTACTCTCTGCCTTTGTTGTGGATGAGACCGGCAACGCCTGCGGCAATCGCTGCAGAGAAGGAGGTACCATTTCCAGAAACCACCTGCCCGCTATGCTGCGTGCAGATTATGTCTTTGCCGGGAGCAATCATAGTCATACACTTGCCTCGGTTGGAGTTTTGCAAGAGTTTGCCATCCTGATCGCAGGCGCCTACAACGTTGATATAGTCGACACGGGGGCTGGCGTCATACATACCGTTGTTGCCGGCTGAGAGAAAAATCAGACCGCTAAACTTATCGTGAATATTTTTGCACACGTGGTGAAAAGCCGGGTGGTAAGCCTGATTCGAAAGTGAATAGGGCGGAATGATATTAAGGGGAATAATCATGGCGCTGGGATAATTAGTGCTACCATCGCAGATAAAGCCCTTCGCCCAGCCCAAGCCTGTAATGAGGTCAACCTCAGTCATCTCTCCCTTTCCATCAAAAGAAAGGCGGGCAGAGACTATACGAGGGTCTCTCACGACACCGGCAGTAGCAAAGTGATTCCACTTAGCACCAAGAGTAGTGGCAATCATCGTACCATGATCGGCAGAAGCGCCCCAGGAAGCATTTTCACCACCCATATGAATGTCACAATTCATTGATACTTGGCTATCCTGGTTTGCATGCCGGTAGACGGCACCGTTGTCCATGATGGCAAAGCCGTTGAAGGAATTAATTTGAGGCTTAGGTTGATTGCTGCCGGCTTTGACGGCAGCAATGTGCCATTCGGAAGAGAATTGCGGATCTCCAGCCGCCACCTGGGTCTGCCCCGAACCTACTGTACCGGCGGCATTAGAGCCGACAGGGGCGCTGTTACCACACTGAGTAACCTTAAAGTTATAGCCAATGCTGATTACTTTGCTTTCTTTCGCCAGTTGTTGCCAGGCTAAGATCTGGTCGGTCTTGTTGGCGAACTTCATATGCCAGGCTTCACTGCTGATAGGGAAATAGTAAGTTGCGTTCACGCGCTTGAAAAGATCTTCAATGTTCTGGTAGCCCATTGAAGGGTCTACTTCTACGATGAGTTCATTTGGTACAAGCAACTGCTCGGGCACACCGGCTGAATACTGCTGATTGATAGAGTTATTGTTATTGGAGGCTTGAACCGGAGCGATGCCGTTCAATCCACTTATTACAAGCGCCACAAGAGCAGTAGCCGCTACTTTTACATGAGACCTCTGATTCCTAGACTTCGTGTACTTCATGACCTTTACCCGTTTAACTTACGACTGCCTTTCCGACAGGATAACTTCCGACAAGGCACTAACCTGCCAACAGGGGAAATTAGGGGAAATCGCCGGGAAATGCCGCTATGCCGCGCAGACACACCAGGTAGGGAGAAAAGGGCGAGCAGAAACGCGGGGAAGAGAGCGAGGTTGAAGAAGTCTAACCTAGTTGGACCGATCCAAAAGATGCCTGTCCAACAGAATTCGAGACAAAACATCAGCTTTGGCAAGATCGCCTATACTCCTCGCCACAGCGATAATTCGGTTAATCTCCTCGTCAGACTTATCATCCAACAGCCATAGATGGAAATTCCGGTCTTCAAGGTAATCCCGATATAAAGACGCTTCGTCGCCATCAATACCGTATAAAAAATTCTCTTTCGAAAGAACAGCTGTCATAAACATAAACAAGATCGCTGAAGGGAAGGTTGAGATGGTTAGCGCAACCCGAAAAACGTCACGTGCAATCCAGTGAGGAAGATGCGTAATACCAATTGTTGTTTTCAAATTTTCCAGAAGCGGAAGAGCAACAATAGCAATGACGCAGAAAAGTATAGATTGAGTTATCGGTTGCAGTCGCGACCAGAGAGGGGCAATATCGGGAACAATGCGCCGATTCAATGCAGCCAGCAGAAAATAAAAAACCGGCAGCACCACGCCAATACTAATGAGCTGATAAGCAAACACCGTCAGGATTACATTTGTTACCGACAGCACCGCCGGCCGCAAGAAATCTAAATAGACAAAAACCGATAGAAGGCTTGAAGCCAGAACCAGACAGAACCCATGTATGATCAATTGTGCCAGACGTGCGGGACGCAAGGGCTTCGGCTTGGCGAACCGCCCTAGAAACCTTCCTTCTGCAGGCTCTCTAGAAAGAGCGGAGGCACGCAGCCTGCGGCTCCGACTCTGCCAGCGATACATAAAATATGCAAGAGACCATAACACCAGTGCCGGAGCCGAGACTGCCAGAGTTGTAGCATCGAAGGGGAACAACGGCAGACTCCTTGAAATTGGCGCTGATGATCCGATCATACACCGGACAGCCGCTGTCGTTAACGCCAACGCTAAAAAGCCGGTGCGCGCCACAGAAGACGCACACCGGCATTAAGGCAATCGACCAACCTTCACCCGAAACAGGTTGGATGATGACAACGGCTCTAAGCCCCGACAGCGCGAGAGCAATCGAGCATTGCCAATTCAATCACCAAACGCAAGAGTTAAGGGTTGAACGGATGAATGTCTCCAGGCTTTCTCAACATCTTATTGACTTCATCCAGATGCAGCTCTTCGCCCATAATCATTTCGCGAGCATACTCTTCAAGCAGAACCGATTTGCCTTCAGTGGCATGCAGCAGTTCATAATATGCAGCGATAGCGCATTTCTCATGGTCCAGGCTCTCGCGTAGAATATCGCCCAGATCATGCTTCTCGGTCTCAAGAAGAGGCCCAATCTTGAGCGAGGGGTGACCGCCCAACAAGGTAACCAATTCGCCTGCTTTATGAGCATGCATCAAACTCTCATTAGAGTTTGCCTTGAGCCAGCTAACGATGGGAATGCGGTTATAGCCGTATACCATGAGAGCGTAGTGGGTATAACGAACCACACCGGCCAGCTCCAACTCCATAATCTTATTGAGAATTGCTATCGCTTTCTCTTTGATTTTATCGTCCATAGCTCTCAGTCTCCTCAAGTTGTTGCTATAACTCTAGCCGATTGAAAACCCCAATTTACAGCGCTAAAATCATTAAATAGTAAGTGCGGCTATCTACCATCGGCAAGCAGCCTAAGAACTATATCTGCTGCAAAATCGAGTTCGACCCCAATCACGAATGTTTCTTCATAACCAGAGGCACGTTCACTCTATCCGATAGAGGCGAGCGCGCCTCCTGCACTAATGAAAGATGGCATACACCTGGGTAGAAGCCAGTCTTCCATCTTTCATTTCAAGCCCAATCACATCGGAATCACAAAGATAGAACCGCCCGTCGCCTTCAGCCCAAGTCGCTTTCCGGGCCCATTCCTGCCCCGTAGAAAGCAGCACCTGTCTCACAAGAGGAGAATCTTCAACGAAGCATCTACCAAGCCAGGCTTCTAATTCCTGCCTGGTCTGTCCTCGGCCAAGCGATTGAATCTGCTCTGCTTTCCAATAGGAATATGCCGTTTCTTCGTCTGCCAAGAAGTGCCTGGCGAAGCGGCATTCGTCACCTTTGAAGCCCAGAAGCAGCAAGGTATTCGGCAAAATTTCATAGAAATGAACTTCGTCCGCGTCTCTAATATCCGGCGACGCGCCAGGAAAAGCCAGCTTACGCTCCTTGAACTTAGGGGCGCCAATAAGTGTTTGCACTTGCCTTTTCGAAAGCCCCGGCGCGCACTGAGTTATTACTGACGAAGTGCCCCAGAATGGCAAAGCAACAAGCAATGCGGCGCTATCGAGCGGAGTGCGATCGATACAACTCAAAAAGTACTCACAATAATACGTAGTCAAAAAATGGGGACTTACCGTCATGCGGAAAACTACAGCAGTTAACAAAAGACTTGCAAGACAAATGAGCGGCAGTTTCTGCCACCGGCTTAAATAACAATTGGGAAGCTGCGCTATCACGTATTTACCATCTGAAACCAGGCTTCATTATTGAGTCAATTCAGGTTTCTAACAATACGGGATTCCCGAATCAAGTCGTGTCGCTTACCAAGCCATGCTATATTGAGAAAAGTCGTCTATGCCGCACGCATGGAAGCCAGAGACTACACCCGGCATCCGAACGATTACAGACACTCCCGTCCCTAAAAGACGCCTGTATCGCCTGACTTAACGAGCCACCAATGAAAGTCATTTTGCCGCTTCTAGTCTTCATTCTCACCTTCGCCTCGGCAGTCAGTCATTACTTCTTGTTCGAGCAGTGGAAAGCTGAGCGCGAAGCACTCTATGAACAGGTAAAAATACGAGCCGTAAATACCCAGATAACGGCTCTATCAAAACTCTTCTATGATGCCGCCGTGGCCATGGGCGGCTATTCGATAACAAAAAATGATCTCTTTTCGGAGCGATTCAACAAAATCATCAAGGAGATTCCCGCAGATCTCAAGGAACTGCGAGCACTTGAGGAGTCGGACAGAGTTGCGCTCAAGAAGATAGACGCAATCGAGGTCACCATTAATGACGGCATGAAACTGCTGATGGAGTCGAAGAAAGCCATAGACGACAACACCATAGATGTAGCCAACGTTCGCAAGCGCCACTCGTTTCAAAAGATTAGAGCCTTTGCCGACCAATTGAAGGAGCAACTGAAAGAACTTCAGCAAGAACCAAACGACTCCTCAATCAGAACCCAGGGCAGGCGGACCTTAACGCTTCTCCTTATTGGTTTTGCCTTAAACTTCGCCAGTCTCTTGCTTCTCACTATCCACATGGCGCTTCTAAGCAGAAGCAAAAGAACCTAAAATTCCGCATCGGCTTCAGGCGCTACCGACCGGGCTTCTCTGCTCATAATCTTACAGACAGGTAAAGCCTGGGCTAACTGTTGGCGATCTTGCTCCGTCCAATCAGCACTCTCGATCATTAGAAAACGCAGTTTCTTGAAACGTTTCAAGGTCTCAAGGCTGCCTTTGTTTAGCTTATCGCCTGAGATCTCCAGCACAGCCAGGTGCGAGGCTAGAGGCAAAAGTTCATGCAAATCAGAAGAGCCCAAACCACAACCACGCAAGTGCAACTCTCCCAGGCTTCCTATTTTTGCCAGAGCCGAGAGGCAATTTTGATTGAGAGGCATAGCCTCCAAAATGAGCAATCGCAAACTGGTGGAAGGCTTCAACTTATCGAGAAAGAGCAAGCAATCGCCTTTGTTTCCGGCCAGTTCCAGACTAAAAAGTTGCGGCAAGCGCTTAAGTTGAGCCACACCACCGGCGGTGACAGCCGTTTGCCCAAGATTTATTGACTTCAAGGCAGGAAATTTATTCAGATACTCGATAGTACTGTCATCGGCATCAACACATTGAGCGTCGATACGCTCCAGCCCACTGAAATAGGTCATTTGAGAAAGAAACTTATTGACGCCCACGGCATTCTTGTGGAAATGCATAATCTTTAAAACGCCTGGATCAAACCCCAGCAAAAAGCGCGGTGCCGCCATCAAGTCGCTTGAAACGGTTACCGCCAGACCGGCGTTGGCAGGCACCTGCATCAGCCCTCCGGCACCGGGTTTTATCGGCACCCCCAGAAGCATATTGCCTTCGTGCACAGAGAAACTGGCGGGAGGCATTTGACGGGGCAGACCGTAGCGACGAACCTGAGCGCCATCACGCCAATTCCCCTTAAGAAGATAAGACCCCGGTTGCACAGCCTGGGAGCGCCGCCGCCAATCTTCCTGCAGGCGCTCTTCTTCAGAAACGGAAGGCACCATATCGCTTGGCCTGGCTACCGAACTTACTACTTTTGCAGGAGGATGCCTCGGTTCTCTCATACTTGCCAGAGCGAAATAGGCGCTAAAAGCCAGAAGCAAAAGGGAGACGGAAGCCACCACGGCTATCCAGACATAAGAAGAGGAGGTAACACTCTTCTGCGCAGCCTGGCTCTCCACGGCAGTTCCATCCTGACTGAGGCTTTCCTTGTAAGCTAAGAGATCTCGGTAAATCTCACCGGCATTTTGATAACGGTCGGCCGGGCGCTTGGCCAGACAGCGTGCCACTATTGCTTCCAATTCAGGGCTGAACTCAACATCCGGATTTACTTCCGCCATTGTTGGAGCCGGCACTTCCTGATGCAAGATGATGGTTTCCATGGCGGAATTGCCGAGCAGGGGCGGTGCACCGGCGAACATCTCAAAGAGAGTCACACCCAGGGAATAGAAGTCGGAGCGCGCGTCCATAGTGCGCCCCATGCTTTGTTCAGGGCTGATATATACAGGTGTGCCGATAACATCACGAGAGCCGGTCAAGCCGAGACTCTGCGACTCCTCAGAGACTATGGAACGGGCCAGACCGAAATCCAACAGCTTAGCCTGACAGGCCAGGGGCTTTCGCGAAGGCAGCGGCGGCGCTAGAAAGATGTTGGCGGGCTTGATGTCCCGGTGGATGACGCCCTTGCTGTGAGCGTATTCCAGAGCTTCAGCCAGACAAAGGGCAACATCAAGCCCGAACTCCGGAGAGACCGGGCGTTTGCGAAGCCGCGCTTCCAGGGTCTCCCCTTCCACAATTTCCATAACATAGTAGAGCATGGTGCCGTTGTGCACGCCTGATGCCACAATGCGCACAATGCCGGGATGCTCCAGCCGAGAGGCAAGCAGGGCTTCTCTCACGAAACGCAGACGTTTTTTCTCTACCGTGGCCGCGCCTGCATGCAGGATTTTCAAGGCGAAAGATGAACCATCCTGGTCTTCCACCAGGTAGACGGCACCGGCGCCACCGGCACCCAGCAAGCTGAGCACCGTATATTTTCCGTCGATTACTTCACCCAAGCCGAGACTGCAGGAGGGATCCAGCTCTCCGTTTGCCTGGCCTTGATTATGGTCCTGCTGCATCGACAACTGATCTCAGGGTAAGGAGAACACAAAGTTGCCGGTACGGAAATACTCAGCCTTAAGCCGGTTTACCCCAGAGCCAGCCCTGACCGAAAGGAACACCCATTTCCACCAGTAGCTCAAGTTCTTCCCGACACTCGATGCCTTCGGCAATAAGTTCGGCGCCGATAGAGTTGACTACTTTCACCAGCCGCTTAAGCAGTCTTGCTTTGGCCGGATCGGCGGAGATACCGGAGACGTACTTGCGGTCGATTTTGACTATATCCGGCTCGAGGATAATGAGGCTCTCCAGGGAGCTGCGTCCGAAGCCGACATCATCGATGGCCACGAGGATGTCCCGCTTTCTGATAGCGTGCACGTGATCTTTCAAATAAGCGGGATCACCGATGAACTGCTGTTCGCTTATTTCTACGCAGAAAGTACCTTCGTGGGTCTCCTGCGGGAAAAGCGTCATCAGCCTGTCGATGGGAGTGTCCATGATGGTGGAGGGGAAAAGGTTGACGTGAAAGCGCGCTTTCTGATCAAACTTAGGATCGCTGCAAGCAGAGAGGCAAGTCTTCAAACAGCGCAAGTCGACTATGGTGAGCAAGTTGTGCTCTACCGACACTCTGAAAAGATCATCGGGCATCTCAAAAGCACCGGCCGGACCACGGCTGAGGATTTCATAGCCGACTACCTTTTCATCAGAGAGGTGGAAAATAGGCATGGAGACAGCTCGGAAGCAATCACCTTTGCGCAGTTTCTCGGTCAGTTCGTCTAAAGCAGCCTTGTCGGGGCTGAGGGAAGGGGTGAGGGTCGGATTCTTCTCACCGCTGGAGACGCGGTTTTTACCGAGCAACTTAGATTCGCGCACAGCCAGCCTGGCCAGCGAAAGCACTTCCTCAATGGAACAAAATTCATAGGGCAGGGCGAGCACACCCAAGCTGGCCGTCACTCGCACCGTCTCGGAAGCCAGACGCAAGGGGCTCTCACCCACAGCCAGGCGAATCTTCTCAGCCACCAACATACCTTCTGCTATGCGGGTATCCGGCAAAATCAAAAGGAATTCGTCGCCGCCCATACGAGCCACATGGTCGGTAGGACGCACCGTCTCCCGAATGCGTTCGGTTATTTGACGGAGCACCACATCGCCCACGGCGTGACCAAACTGGCGGTTGATGCGATCGAAGTCGTCGCAGTCGATAAGCATGGCCACTAGATTCCAGCCGCCGCGCTGGGCGCGCACATATTCGGCTTCCAGGGCTCGCTCCAGACCGGCACGGCTGAGGGCCTGAGTGGAAGCATCCACATTGGCGATCATATCCAGTTGTTTTTCGGTTTGCACAAGCTTCGCTTTCAAAGCAGTAAGCTCGTCTTCCATGCGTTTGAGGGTGGAAGCATAACGAATAGACTGCAAGAGCACACGCCCATCCAGTTCGTCTTTCACCAGAAAATCTTTGACACCCTGCTTGACGGCTTCACTGCCGACTTTGTCTTGTTCGCGAGAGCCCAGCATCACCACCGGCACGCTGGCATCTTTCTCTCTCAATTTAAGGAAATGCGAAAGTCCATCGCTGACTTGATCGCTGCAGGACACGTCCAGAACGACCACATCAAAATTGCCCTCGGAGAGCACCTTCAGCCCACCAGCCAGATGGTCGGTGACCTCCATGGTGAACTCATGGGCCATTGTCTTGAGGACATCCTTGAGGTCATGACTAACCTCTTTGCCATCCTCGATCAAGAGTACTTTAGTTTTCCTGGCTTCCATTTCACCACCGAACAAAGGTTTCCATTTGATTGCCCAAGAGTTTACAAGCTAACTTGCAACCCGACATATCAATATTGTAAACCGCCTACCTAGCAAGAAATCACCGAACAGTACAAAGTCTCACAGGACCCTTGACAAAATCTATGCACTCTTCCTTTCAAGCCTGACGCTTACAAATCTATTGTGCCCAGTCAAACCCCAAACCTAGCTCAAATTACAACTTGAACTCGGCAAACTTGCACATAGTTCTTTTATGTAGAGTGTACCCATAGTAACCTTATTGGTTAGTTCCCCGACTTAAGGCTAACCAAACTTGGAAGTAAAACAGGAAAGTGATGAAACGTCCGGCAGTAACCAAGAGAAGTCGGTCAAGAAGTCCAATAACCTTGTCAAACAAATCGTTTCCGGGCTTTTTGCAGTAGTCCTGCTTTACCTGGCCTTCCATAATGTGGATCCCCAGAAACTATGGCAATATTCACGGGATATAGACCCTCTGCCGCTTGTGCCAGTCTGCCTAACCGCCATTTTCAGCCATGTGCTGAGAGCCTACCGCTGGACCTTTCTGCTCTACCCGGTGGCCGGTCGTAAGATCGGACTTTTTAATTCTTTCTATGCCGTCATTCTAGGCTACGCCGTCAACGTTGCCATACCAAGAGGCGGAGAAGTGGCCCGCCTTCTTTCCATTTGCAAAGACGAAAAATTGCCCTGGGCCGGCGTACTGCCCACAATGCTTATAGACCGCATGCTGGATATGGCCATGCTGGTCTTTCTACTTGGCGTCTGCCTGCTGGTCTTGCCCAAAAGCCTTTTGGCGGCGGTACCGGGCTTAATACCGGGCGGTATCGGTCTGCTCATTGCCACAATTATCGGACTCTTACTCTTGCCCAACGTCGGAGCCATTCTCAAGGCTATCCTCAATATGGATCTCTGTCGCAAGAAATTGCCGTCCGCCCTGCATGAGAAGCTCCTGGAGTTGGCGGCTCAATTCGAAAGCGGTACCAGGGCCCTTAAAAGTCCGGTCACCTATCCCCTCATCGCCGCTCTCAGCTTCGTAATCTGGTCGATGTACTGGCTCAACTTCTACTTTATGTTGCCGGCCTTCCACCTGGATAAGTTAGTGGGCCCCATGTCCTGCCTGATTGTCTTCACAATTGGTTCGGTGGGAGTCTTGATTCCCACCCCCGGCAATGCCGGCAGCTTTCACTTTCTGGTGGCACTGGCCCTCACCAAAGTAGCGCCCACCATTCCCTATGAACAAGCCCTGGCCTACGCCACGGTCTTACACGTGCTCACCTTTGTCATGACAAACTGTATTCCCGCCGCTTTGCTCTTCCTGTACAGAAAGACCAGAGAGAGCAAACCTTCAACAACCTGAGAGAAGCAGCACTAATGCCCAAAGCCAGATCGAAAGACAAAACCGCTTCCTTATTACCGGAAAGCCTCGACCTCACGCCGGAGCAGTTTCAAGCTCGTTCCACCAGTAATTTTGCCGCGCAGTACCTGCCTGCCGGGGCCAGGGTGCTGGACGTGGGGGTCGGTTCCGGCATGATTGCCAAAAATCTTATGGATGGGGGATTTAAACTGGAGGCCGTGGATATAGATCCTGTCCGAGTCAAGGAAGCGGAGGCCCTCGGTATCAAAGCCAGGGTTTGCGACTTCAAAGACCTCAAAGGCGAGCCCTACGATGCCATTCTCTTCAGCCGGGTGCTGCATCACCTGCAGCCCTTGCGCACCAATATCGACACCACAATCAAGATGCTTAAGCCCAGCGGTCTGGTGATTGTGGAAGACTTTTCCTATGAACGGGTCGACAGCCGTACCTGCGCCTGGCTGTTTCCGCTGGCCAAGATGCTGAAAGACCGGCAGGAACCCCAAGCTGGGCAGGCAAGCCGGCACTCCTGGCTCTCCGAACAAGCCGTCAGTCAGGCTTCCTCGCCGGAAGAATACGCCAGGCAGGCTTTGCATAGCTGGCGCCATCACCACGAAGATAAGCACAACATTACGCCCTTCGAGCATATCAAGAGTGTCATGCAAGATAACTTCCGCTTCCTTTTGGACGCGCGCGTGCCCTATCTTTTTCGCTATCTGGCAGATTTATTACCTCACACCATAGACGGTGGCAAACTGGCCTGCGAGTTGGCCCACTGGGAAGCAGCTCTGGCTGAAAGCGGCGCCATCGCACCGGTGGGAGTTAGACTGGTAGCCAAGCCCAAGAAGAAATCTTAGCGGCGCTTCTGGCAGCCGGGGCAAAAGTGTGAAGAACGCCCGGACACCTTCACCCTGACAATTTCCCGTCCGCACTTGAGGCAGGGCTCGTCTTCTCGCCCGTACACCCAGGCCTGATTTTGATAATTACCGTTGACGCCTTCGGCGTTCACGTAATCGCGCAGAGTCGAGCCACCGGATTCGATACCACGGCTCAAGACCAACTGAATGCTCTCTACCAGTCGAGTCAGGCTCCTGGCGGTAAGATCGCCGGCACTGGTCTGGGGATGCACACCGGTGAGGAAGAGAGCCTCATCGGCGTAGATATTACCCACTCCGGCAATCAGGGTCTGGTCCAGGAGGGTCGTCTTCACCGCCTGTCTCTTGCCGGCAAAGAGCACCTTAAGTTTAGCGGCCGTCAAATCGGTCAGGGGCTCAAGCCCCAGTTCCGAAAGAGCCGGTACCACCTCTTCCACACTCACCCCTCGGGGTTTGTACCAGAGGCGCCCGAAGACACGCATGTCTTCAAAATGTAGCTGGCGCCCGCTGGCGAGCGGCATCTTCACCCGCAAGAAACGCGCGTCGTTGGCGCCGGCCCCTCTGGCGCGAATCAAAAGCCTCCCCGACATGCGCAAGTGACAGACCAGAGCGGCGTCTTCGTCAAGATCAATGAGAATGTACTTGCCGCGCCTGCTCACAGACAGAAAGCCATGCCCGGGCAGCAGGCGACGGAACTGCTCAGGGTCGGGGAAGCCGATGGAGTCGGGTCTTAGCACCTGCACACTCTTGAGGCTATCGCCGGGCAGGGCTTGCTGCAAGCCCCGCACCACGGTTTCGACTTCAGGTAGTTCAGGCATAATCAGTGACTGGCGAAGAAGAAGGCGGCACCCAAAATACCGTAAACAGCCAGAAGTTGCACCCCTTCCAACCAGTTACATTCACCGTCGGTAGCCACAAAGGAGAGAATAATCACGGAAACCACGATGGAAAGCAGCTCCACTTCCGAGAAACAAAGGTCCATGGGATGACCGGTGAAGTAACCGACGAAGACAATTACCGGCGCCACAAAGAGAGCAATCTGGCTGCCTGAACCAAGAGCTATATTGATGGAGAGATCCATCTTGTTTTTGTAGGCCATCAAAATAGCCGTGCTGTGTTCGGCAGCGTTACCGACTATGGCTACCAGGATGACGCCGATAAAGATATGGCTCAAACCGAGGGTTTCGGCCGATTTCTCCACGGCATTGACCAGATACTCGGAAAGCACTGCCACACCGATGGTGGCAGCGAGCAAGACCAGACTGGACTTAGCCACGCCCCAGCCGGCCGTGCCGAGAGCCTCATCTTTATCATCGCCTTCGTTACTGAAGTATAGCTGTTTGTGGGTCTTAAGACTGAAAATCAGACTTAGAACATAGGTAACCAACTGAATGACGGCAATGGCTAGGGCCAGGTTATAGTCGCTGTGATGGTCGCCCGCTGTAGAATGATGAGAATTGGAAATATGGAAAACAGCGGGCACCGTCAAACTGATGGCGGCAAGAGCCAGTAGCGTAGCGGAAGTCGTAGCTGCGGTACGATTGAAATACTGAGTCTGATAGCGCAATCCGCCCACAAGCATTGAACCGCCCAGCACAAGCAAAATATTGCCGATAATCGAACCGGTGATGGAGGCTTCCACCACATCGATGAGACCGGCTCTCAGCGCGGCAAGAGCAATGATCAATTCGCAGGCATTCCCGAAGGTGGCATTGAGCAAAGCTCCCCAGCTAGAGCCGATCCGGTCGGCCAGATACTCCGTGGCCTTGCCCATGAGACCGGCCAGGGGCACAATACCCAGGCAGGCTGTCAGGAAAATCACCACGGGAGGCCAGTGCAGATAACTGCCAAGAATCGGCACGGGAATGAAGACCAAAAAAACGTTGAGAATGTGCTCGAAAGACAGTTTCATCGATATTTCAAAGGAATGGTAAGGATTTGAGCGAAGCTAATTGAAATGAATCAGGTTGAAATAAATCAGGAGCCGGCCGATATCGCACCGCAGACGATACCATCAAGGAAAAATAAGCCGACTTAATTATCGGCCATCCACATCTATAAGAGAGGATAACTCTACTCTTACCCGATAAACATTTAATTAGTCCTCCCGCCGGTCAACTTTCGACCGGGACAGGCAGGCCAAGCGGTCTAAAGCCGGTAAGGACAAGGACTGAGAAAAAATTAAGTGCTTGCCTTTCGGTAAGTATGGCCATATCGCCTGCATATAAGCGTTAACATATTGAAACGTCTTTGAAAGGTCGTAGGTCCGGAAGCAACTTCGGACAATCTGAATGTATAGATGGACCTTTCAATATTTCAGGCGTTTAACCTTTAGAATTTTGGCTCTAACTGGAGGAACTCTGCATGGTAGCGGTCACGTCGGCTGATAAACCGACTATGGAATGTGAAACCGAGCACTTTTTGGGTGCTCAACGCCAGCTCGACGAAATCGCCGAGGAGATGGGTCTAGACAGAGAGCTGCACGAACGCTTGCGTTATCCCAAACGGGCTCTCATCGTCACCGTGCCGGTGCGCATGGATGACGGCTCCGTCAAGTCCTTCACCGGTTACAGAGTGCACCACGACGTCACCCTCGGACCCGCCAAAGGCGGCATCCGCTTCCACCCTGAGGTGAACCTGGGTGAAGTCTCCTGCCTGGCCCATGCTCATGACCTGGAAATGCGCCCTTATGGGTCTGCCTTACGGCGGCGCCAAAGGCGGCATCCGCGTAGAGCCTTGGAACCTGACACCCGGTGAAAACGAGCGCCTGACGCGCCGCTACACTTCCGAAATCATCAACCTGCTCGGACCGGACAAAGACATTCCGGCCCCGGACATGTACACCAACGAGCAGACCATGGCCTGGATCATGGATACCTACAGTATCAACGTCGGTCATACCGTGCCTTCCGTGGTCACCGGCAAGCCGGTTTCCATCGGCGGTTCCTTCGGACGTACCGAAGCAACTGGTCGCGGTGTTGCCTACTGCGTGCGCCGCGCCGTCAACCACTACGGTATCAAAGGTGATGCGCCTTCCGTGGTAGTACAGGGCTTCGGCAACGTCGGCTCCGTCACCGCTAAACTCCTGCACCAAGCCGGTTTCAAAGTAGTCGGCGTTTCCGATGTTTACGGCGCCATCTACAATCCCAAAGGGCTCGACATCCCGCGCTTGATCGCCTACGTATCCGAAATGGGCAAAGTACAGGGCTTCAACGGCTCCCAAGATCTCGACAACAAGGCACTCTTAGAGTTGCCCTGTGACGTGCTGGTGCCTGCCGCTCTCGGTGGTCAAATCACCAACTTGAACGCCGACAAACTGCAATGCAAAATCATTGTGGAAGGCGCCAACGGCCCCACTACCCCTGAAGCCGACGTGATTCTGCACGACAAAGGCGTGATTGTCGTACCCGACATTCTGGCCAATGCCGGTGGCGTCACCGTCAGCTACTTCGAGTGGGTACAGGGCATGATGCATCTCTTCTGGACCGAAGATGAAGTCAATCAGCGCCTCGAACAAATTATGGGACGCGCCTGCGACCAGGTGCTTGAGCTCTCCACCAAGAGCAAACTGCGCCCCCGTATGGCCGCTCTCCGCATCGGCGTTTCCAGAATCGCCGAAGCCAAGCGCCTGCGTGGTCTCTACCCATAAGCCCGAAGTAAGTAGCAATCGCCGGCACAAGCTGCCGGCAATGCCAAGAGAAAGACACCCCTCGTTTCTTGCGAGGGGTGTCTCTTTTCTACCTCTATTTTTGTTTCATAGACTCATATATGTGGCAAACTGATAATAATTAGTGTCAGGCTTTTTGGTCAGACTTTCAGGTCAGGCGTGAAACAGTTTCTGTACTGATGTACTGATGGCTTTTCTGGTATCGGCATGTTTTCATCTAGGCAATCACAACAGGGCAAAGGCAACGCGCCAATTCCGCGCGGTTTCCGCCTACCCAAAGTTTCCGTTTTACCATCCTACACCGACATCCAATTTCTGCACCAGGAAGCAGTCAAGGTACCCGGCAGGCTGGTGGAACAACCCTTCTCGGTGACGGAAGGTTCACAGGAGTATCTGCTTGCAGTCAAATTCGAGCAGGAAATCGGGCTGCCTGTCTGGACCCTGACCCAGGTATCCAGTCAGGGGCATCAAGTCATTTTTCAACACGCCGAAAGCGATGTCAGCCTCGTAGCCAACATCGTCATGAGCGGCTGCGGTTGCGATCCGCTTGGCGACAGTCTGGCTGCCGATACCTTCATGGGCACCGACTCCATGTCCAACCTCAAGCCCATTGGCAACACCTCGGCGGAAGTGCCGACCATCACCGGCACCGAAAGCGCCATTCTCTTCGACGCGCCAAGACCGGGTATGAAAGCTACGCTGGAAGGCGATTTAACCAAGATGCAGGCGCCCAACCTACTGCAATCCATCACCATGTCCAAGATGACCGGGCGCCTCGATGTGAAAGACAAGGGAGAGACAGCCAAAGTCTACTTCGTAGACGGCACGCCCATGCACGCCGAGCTGAAAGAAGTGGGCGGCGACGATGCCGTGATCGAACTGATTACCTGGACCACCGGCGAGTTTCGCTTCTGGCCCGATGAAACCAGCCCGCACCAGACGGTCAAACGCCGTCTGGACGCCATGCTCATGGAAGGGGTCACCTTGCTCGACCAGAGCAAGTATCTGGAATCGGCCAACCTGAAGATGGAGTCCATTCTCGTGAAGAGAATGAACATCATCTCCGAGCAGGAATTTGCCAGCAAATTGCAGAAAGGCGCGCCGCTGCCAATCAAGCCGCAGATGGAATTATTCGAGCAAGTAGACGGGCGCAGCACCTTCTTCGATATCTTGCGCAAGAAACCCATGAAGAAAGCCGACTGGGTGCCGATTTTGTTCAACTTGATCAGTTGCGGCCTGGTGCAAGTCACAGATCAAGCAGCACGCTCGGGCAATCTCCGCAGCCTCGGCATTGACGAAGGCACTTTGCAGAGCGTTACCAAACACCTGATTCGACAGGAAACCGGCATTCTCACCTATCCGGCTTTTCTCTATTTCCTTGAGCAGGAATATCTGCGCTACGAATACTTCAACTTCCCCTTCTCTCTGGTGGTTTTCAGCCTTGGACACCGGCGCCAGGGTCAGAGTGGACCGGTGGAAGCCCTGCAAATTCTGGCGGTGAAGCGAGCCATGCAGCGTATCAGCCTGGTTAAACGTCCCATCGACCTGCTCGGGCACTACGAGACCTTCGACTTCGCCCTCATCCTGCCCAACTCAAACGCGAAAGCAGCAGCGGCGCTGGCCAATCGTATCGTCGACGTATTGAAAGAAGCGCCGCTGGCAGCGGATATGGACCCCCGCGGGCTGGTTTTCGCCTTCGGCGTGGCAGGAGTACCGGAAGACGGGCAGGAACTGGACAAACTGCTCAACTCGGCGCGAGCGGCGCGAGACAGCTCCAAGCAGACCCAGCGGGTGGTACTGGCCAGGGAAATCCTGGGCAGCTGATAAAAGTAGCGATAGCGTTTTCACAGTACAGCAAAAGGAGGCTAAAAGCTTATAGAGCAGATCCGGCAGTTTTGAATAGAGAATAAGGCAGTTTCTGCTGCTTTTCGAGTAACCCAGGCGGTAAATCATCAGGTTCAAACCATGGGGCAGCCCCCTGACTTTGTACAATCGCAAGCGCAAAACCAGGACCAACCAGATGAAAATGGGGCCCGGCGTTTTCTGCAGACGCAAATTAATAAAGCCAGTCAACCTGATGGACTGGCCGCCAAAGTCTGGGCTATGAGCCCGGCCAATCAGCAAACCGATCTCCCCGGCGGCGGATTGAAGCAAGAGGGCTGGGGACAGGGTCACCGGGCCAGGCAAAACAATCCGGAAGAAGCCGCCGTCAATCTAAATTATCAGCAGGGCGCCAAGCCGGGCCCTGAATCCCTGCCGACCAAGGCCGTCCCAGAGAATGTAGTGAAGCAAGAGCAAGCCGTGGCTAAAGACGAAAAACCGCAGAAACGCTCACTCAACGCTCTGGTCAAGGGCATGCAGCCTGCTGCCCGCGAAACCCGCAATAAAGAAATGAACGTGCCCAACGTCATCGCCCCCCTGGCAGAGGCAACCCAGATTTCCACCCCGACGCCGACGCCAGCACCGATGCCGGAACCCATGCTAAAAGCGGCCGTAGAGCCCATGCAACCGCCCAGACCTTTAGAACTCAAACCGCAAGAAATGCAACCTCCGCCGCAACCGGTGCAAGTTCAACAGATTCAATATCACCCGACGGAAGTAAAACCAGTCGCGCTCAAACAAGAGGTTCCGCATCAGCAGGCAAATACGCCTCAGGCTGCGCCTCAAAATCCCTTTGAGGCCCTCGGTCTGGTCAATAAGCAAGAGCCCGTCAAAGATCCATACAGCATCCAGGCGCCGCTGCCGCCGCAACTACTGGCCGCGCCTCAACTACAGATTCCCCAGAGCGGACGCTATGACCTCAATCTCAATCAAGCGGCGACGGAAAGCCGCGCCTTTCAAATGCAGCCGGTGGTTGAGAAGCAAGAATTGATCAAACCCGCCGAGCCGCCGCCGGCAGCCTTTCAAATTGACAATGAAGCCTTTGAAGCACCCAATTGCGTGCAGACCATGCGCATCGACACCATGAGTGGTGTCAAAACCATCACCACCATGTTGCCTGATAGCAGCAGCACTCGTATTGAATCCTGCCGCTCCGACGGCAGCAAAACCGTCACCTTTACCGAGAACCTGCGCAGCACCACTACTATTCAAGCCCGTCCCATGATTGTGCGCGAATCTAATGCCAATGGTTATCTGATCAGCGAAACCCGCTATCAGTACCATAATGCCGCCGAGCCCTGTATTCCTACCGGCAAACGCATGGTCATCGGGGACCAGGTAATCGACTACACCTTAGACTCAGCCGGTCAAATTATCGATCAGAAACTGGTGCCGAAAAATCAGGTCTGAAGCCGGCAGACGCACTCATATGAGGAAGGGCTCTTCTCATGCTGAAAGAATTGGAACTGCATGGCGTCTTGATTAAGCTAGTGCAGGGTGACATAACCCGCTCGCAAACAGAGGCCATAGTCAATGCCGCCAATTCCTCGCTATTGGGCGGCGGCGGCGTAGACGGCGCCATCCACCGCGCAGGCGGGCCGGCTATTCTTGAGGAATGCAAACAGATAAGAGCCATGCAAGGGGGTTGCCCGCCCGGACAGGCTGTCATCACCGGCGGTGGCAAGCTCAAGGCCCGCCATGTCATACACACGGTGGGGCCGATCTGGCGCGGCGGCAGGAATAACGAAGCCGGTGTACTGGCAGAGGCCTACCAAAACAGCCTGGCACTTGCCTGCGACTACGAAATCAAAAGTATCGCCTTTCCCTCGATTTCCACCGGCGCTTACGGCTACCCGCTCGAGGAGGCGGCAGCAGTGGCAATCAAGACAATTTGCGACTTCCTGGCCAGGAAAAGCGACTGCCCTTTGACCGAAATACACCTGGTGGCCTTCGACCCTTCCACTATGGCAGCCTACAGTGAGAGCCTGTCAAATTGCTCCCCGCAAAAGACCTGAGGTACATAGTTATAGCCCCTGGGATCTTGCTTACTGGCCGCCGTTGCGCCAACGAGCCAGGTCTTCGAAGCTGTTGAAGGTCTGACCGCGCTCTCTTTTGGCCGCACGCCTGGGATTGTCCGGTTTCTTGCCCGAGTCTCCGTCATCGTCGTCGTCGCCCCCTTTGCGGCGCTTACCTTCGTAGCGACGATTGAACTTCTCGGTCTGAGAAACGTTCTCAGCCGTGCCGCCGGAAGCAAGGCCATCATCGACCTGATCGCGAGGCAGCACCGTACCGCTATCCTGACCCGAAGCCGGCTTGCCGTCGAGCTGTGCATGCTTACTTTGCCCCTGACCGTCACCGCTCTCAGCCTGCGGCTGCAAGGGGTCACCGATCAATTGCGGCGGCTCCTGCACCACAGTCTCAGCCTGACGCTGAGCGTCGGCGCTGCTTGCATCATCGCCACCCTGCAATTGGGAAGGCTTGGAAGATTTGGAACCATCGCCCTCAATAGCATCGCTAAACTTAACCGGTTTTACCCCGTCGCGGCGTTTATCTCCGCGATTGCCGTCTTTGCCGTAATCTCCTTTCTGCTCGCCGCCGCCGTCGTTACGGCGTCCCTTAAACTCACTGCCATTGCCGCCGGGGCTGCGCTGGGGCTTACCACCACGGTTAAAGCCGCCGTCATCAGGACGCGGGTCACGGATGCGACCGGAAATAACATCGCTGACAATCTGACTGACGCGGGCGTGCTCGGGGGAGCCAGGCAGAAGCAGTCGGGAGACCACTGACTGAGCTAGCGCTTCGTTAGAATCGCGCACCTTGTCCGACTGACTGGTATCACGGCCGTCTTTGCGCGACTTATAAGAATCCTGATCGGCTTTCTTGCCGAAATATACAGCATCCATGAGAGTCTTCAAATCGCTGATATTTTCGGTCTTGGGAGCCACAATGGCAAGCATTTCGGCATGTTCGGGCGCATTGGTCGTAAGGTCCAATTTGGAAAGCAGCGACTTGACCACGGGCTGATCCCCGGCCCCAAGTTGCAAGAGCCGGTCTACCAGGGCTGCATTTTCAGGAGTGCGCACACTCAAAGCCTGTTCCAGGGCAGAGAAGCGGTCGGCGATGGAATTGCGAGGCGGCGTCGATTCGCGGTACCGGGGGCTGGACATCTCAGTTTGTCGGGACAGTTCCAGCCAGTCTTTCAAAATGGGATCAAAGCCGGGAGGGTACTCATACTGACCGGTCTGGGGATTCCTGGTCGAGTAAGCATCACGCAACTGCTTTGTATACCAGCCGGGCAGCGCATCCCGGAGAGCGGCAGGATAGTCGATGGGAACAGGCTTGGGGGGTGTGTTTTGATCAGTCTCGGCGGCAGCTTTTGCCTCATTCTTAGCCCGCTGCATCTCCAGGGCCGTCTCCAATCGATAGGCAATGTGCTCACCCACTCCAGCCGGTAATTCACCGCCAGACTGCCCTTTGACCGGCGCCGCCAGGAAGTTGCGGATAGTGGAAAGAGGAACCGGTGCGGTCTCAGGACTGGTGACCAGGGCCTTCACTTCCGGACGACTGAGTACACTGCTCCGACTCATACCCATGACGGAGAGATTGGTCAACTCGGGCGGCGCATTGGGTCTGTCTACGGTGGAGTGCAGGTACTTGAGCCAATTGAGAAACTGGGCATCGGACATGGAACCGATATGCTCGCTGAGCAGGTGTGCCCGAGCCTGTTTGGCTGCACCGCTGGTGTTTTCAAAATCGTGAATGAGACGCTCCGGATATACCGTGATCTTGCCCGGCTCGTGAACAATGGCCGGCTTATCCAGAACCTGTCCGCCTTCTCTTGCGGGTTCGGTTTGCACCACGTCGGGCTCCTGATGCTGCGGCTTCACCTCAGCCACGTCATCAGTGCCACTCTTGACCGGTGGCTTCACCTCAGCCACGTCATCAGTGCCGCCCTTGACCGGTGGCGTCACTTTGCCGGTCTCAGCAGCGCCGTCACCGTCGGCTACAGGTTGCTTACTGCCGCTGCCCTGGTCGTCTTTGGGCGTACCAACCTGGTCTTCCACTGGCTTGGCGGTAACCTTATCGACATCAGGTCCGGTCACGCGAGCCGAATCAGGCGCATCAGGCAGTTCTGTCAGATGGCTGTTGCGGAAGCGACTGAAATAATCGGTTCCCAGGCGCGCATCGATCATGGCGGCAATATCGCCGTAACGAGTCATTCTGGCATACTGGTGTAAAACGCTATGGTGGGCTGGATAAGCATCGGCCCAGGCTTGAATGCCCTCACGCATGACCAGGTGCTGTTCAGCATTTTGCGGGCGATGACCCAGAATAGCTCGCAATTGGTCCCGCGCCAGAGTGGGCGTATCGCCCCAGACCAGAGGCTTCTGTCCCTCAGCCGTTCGCTCAAGTTTGCCGGAGGCGGCATAGACTTCTCCCAGGAGCTTGTTCATGCCCGGGTGCCCCACCAACTCGCTAACGATGCGCACCGGTCCCTCGGCGCCTTTTCCGGCACCCCAGGCGAATTCCACCAGGGCCCGGTACTCCGGACCAAGCGGATCGACACCGTTCCGGGACGCTTGATCGGCTAAGCGCACCCCTTCCGGAGCAAGTGCCACCGTTTCAGGAGTGGCTTTCATAGCCACTTCGATTAACTTCTGAACCTGCACATTTCCGAGTTCGGAATAGTCTTTAGCCATTTGCTCGAATTGGGTGCGCACTTCCTGTCCGCGTCCGGCACCAAATTCAAGGAATTTGACCACATCGCCGGGCTGGGAATGACCGCGGAATACACCCTGGATGAGCTTAATGCCCTCTTCAAAAACGGGCTTCTGAGCCTCAGTCATCTCGTAGCTGGCCTTGCGCACATACTGTGCCGGCTCTTTGGGTCCGATGAAAGAGGCGGCCTTGGCCTCGGAGATAGCCTCCAGAGCCGGGTTACGCACGGTCGGTGCCCTATCAGCCTGGAGAGAAACTTCCACTGTGGCGGAGGTTCCATCGCCCGCCCCGAGGCTCTCAGGTTTGGGAGCGGCTTCCACTGTCTGCACCCGCGTAGCGCCTTCATCCACAACCGGCTTGTCTGCAACCACAGCCTGCTCTTTGGGCTGACTAGCGGCATCGACAACCACGGTACCGTCTTTGACAGAGGTAGCGGCATCGACAACCACGGTGCCGTCTTTCGGCTGCACTGCAGCATCGCCTTCTACTGCCTTATTGGGAGCGGTCGGGTCTACCAGGGGCGCCTCATCACCGGCAAAGCCTCTGTTCAATTGCGGTTGTCCGGTCTTCAGCTCAAAAGCCCTTGCTTGCAACATCTTGCCGCCATGCACCAGGGAAGAGCCGGTAGCACCGGCGGCACCATCGGTGAGGGCTTGCAAGACGCCGCGGCGAGCAATTTTACTCAAATCAAAATTCTCACCGCTGGACTGTTGTCTGATGAATTCCTGCGAAGAGCCTGTAGCCAGACCAAAGGTGGCACCCATACCGGCATTGGTCAGGACCTGCCCTTCGCGGCTGAAGACTCCCAGGCGAGAATTGGCCACGGAACTTAGCAGCGGTGAGCCTTCCGTCGCACGCGCCGCCGCACCTGCCACTTGCTTGAAGGCTCCGTGGGCGCCCATGAAGAGAGCTGCGTCCATAGCCATAGCACCGGGATTGAGGGTGGTGGAAGTGGTCTTCAACAAGCCGTCGGTGATTGAGCTTGTAGTCACTTTGCCCTGGGCATCCACATAATTGGATGCAGTCAGTCCGGTTTCGTAGAGGCGCGACAGACCGCCCAGAGCGATACCTTTGGTTGCTACGTTGGCATACTCCAGACCCGGTCGCAAAGCCGCGGTGCCAGTACCCACACCAGTTTCGGAGAAGAATTGACGAGGGCCAAGATAATCGAAGGTCTTCTTCATGGCGAAGCCCTTGGTCCCGCCCATGAGCGCGTGCACACTGCCCGAGGCCAGATCATCGCCGACCTTCACTTGCTCGGCCGCATTGACGCCCACCGAGGCAGCCAGAAGCAGCTTACTTTTCGAACCGGCGAAAAGCGGCACGGCCTTGGCGAAGCTACCGGCGTAGAAATTGACCTCTTCCTGATGCTGTACGGCTTGTCTATCTTTATCGATGGTCTCGCGTATGGTCGGCGTCATAGCCTGGAGGGCGGCAGTGTCACCCTTCTTAGAGGCTTCGTAGGCTTTGAGCCCGACTGCCTTCATATTTTCGAGAGAACCTTTTTCTACGTTGTAGAAGACCTCCACGGTCTTGTCCAGCAACGACTTATTCTCGGCTGCCTTTTCCCTGTTCAAGATTTCCCTGGCCAGAGCACCCAGAGGATCTTCGGTCTGGAAATCATTTACGTTGACTTCCCGCAACCTATTTCTATGTAGTTCCGGATTCTCAGCCATGATACCGCCAGGAAAGACCTGAAAACGCCAACTATATGGTCAGACTATGCGCCATTGACAACCCTTTCAATGGGGATACCACGAAGGTGACCAGTACTTTTTGCCCTGAAAGCCCGAACTTCAATCGCTCTTGGGCTCTTCCGCCTTTTCGCCGACAAAAATGAACGCCTCCTTTTCAGGCTTTCCCATGAGCGATTTAATTTTCCAAAGCCGGCACGTGCCACAAAAAAATCACAAATCTTTCCTATCATTCAGGCATCGGTTAACCGAGCACTGGCGAAGGAAATGGCTGAGACCATGGAAAGTTCCAAAAAAAACAATTTGAGAAATCTACAAAGGATCAGTCTCAAGGATCTGCAAGCACTTAAGGGAAGCGACTTCCCGGAAGAAATAGTAGAGAAGAAATCCATGCTCAAGAATTTCCTCGAACAGGTCAAACAGATCAAGAAAGAGAAGCCTTCACTCAAACGACTTCTCGTGCTCAGTAAAGACGCCTTAAGCTCCCTCATAGATCAACTTCTTTACGAAACAGTACCGGTGAAAGAAGTCTATCTGGGCGTCGAATAAGACCGAACGGATTTTCCAGACAAAAGGGGCGGGCTCAAGGTTTTACCTTGAGTCCGTCGGGGCTTTTTGGGGCGCTCCGGGAAGCATAATCAAAACCGCCTCAAGGATATCCACTGATGATATGTCACCACCCCTGGTAGCGGTGCCGGCAAAGAATAACTTGACAGAATCCCATAAACTAGGCACTCTAGTTAATAGGTGTTGTGCATTTTCTGAGGATTACTACCATCGAAGCCTTTGACCTACTCGAATTTCAAAAGAAAGCCAGGGAGACTCTTTGCCCCAAGGCTCTCTTTGAGCTGTGGGAAGACGTCTGCAAGCGCTATGAGCGCAGGCAGATTGGTGAGTACGAATTTGAAGAAATGAAAGAAGCAATCTGGCCGAACCTGAGAGCGCTCGCCTCTTTGCGCCGAGCCATGGATGAAGTCGACCTGCCCGGCACCGGTGACGAATCCAAAAGAAGCGCCTAGCAATCTTGATCGCCATAAAGCAAGCGCAGCAGCATCCTTGCAAGTGGTGTCGCCCCATGGTTCTTGGGTTAGCCTGAATTATGGGCTATACTGAGCTGACTTGAGCTTCCCTTTGGAAAACGGAACGGACTGGGTCTGAACGCTCAAAACAGCTCAATAGAGCGCCCCTTGTGTTGTAAATCGTGCCACCAGAGAACTTACCAACCTCAGACAAACGCCATTCAGTGCTGTCGGTCCTGCCCGGGCTCTTCTGCCTGACCCTGGCCCTTACGCCTCTGGTCAGCCCACCGTGCGCCCGCGGCGATGATAACGGTTGGGTCGACGGCGACACGGAAGAGATGCGAGAGCGCCCGTCCTCAAGACGCAGACCGCAAACGCAGCCAAACTATAATCAGGACCGGGGAGAAGCTGTTCCCGAAACGGAAGGCGGTCGTCCACAATCACGCCGTAAGACAGGAAGTAGCGGCAGCGAGAATTTTACGGAGGGCGATGCCGGTGCAGGGCAAGCTCAGCCAGGTGCGGCGGCAGAGTCCGCCAATCCGGTTCTACAGATCAAATCCGGCAGCAATACATTGACCGGCGGTATCAGTTCCAGTACCTACCGAAGATTCGAGCGCAACAATCGCGGTCTCGACAAAATGGGTTCCCGCTTTCTCCAGCAATCACCCTATCTGGAGCCGCCCCGTACCATCGCCGTGCAGCCCTCCACTTTCAAAAACTGGCTGGAGCAATATCATGCCGGCATCGCCGCCGCATTCAGCAAGACCACTATTATCGAAGTGAAAGGCCAGTGGGACGACGCCGGTCACATTTTGCGCGGCTACGGGCTGCCGTTCACTCGCATCACTTCCAACAAGCTCAAGGAAACCGACCTGGCCCAGACCCGCATCCTGGTGGTAAACTGCGGCGCCAATCTAGACGCCGGCGCCGTGCAGAGAGTGAGAGACTTCGTCTCCGGCGGCGGCTACTTGCTGACCACAGACTGGGCATTGGATTCCTGCCTGGAAAAAGCCTTTCCCGGTTATGTGGAATGGAACAGCGACTATACGGAAAGCAGCATCGTCGACGCCGTTGTGGTGGATGAAGACCCCGTCTTACTTGTGGGTGTACCGCGGGTTGCCTACTGGAAGCTGGAGAATCGCAGCCAGACAGTGAAAGTATTGCGAGGACGAGAAGTGCAGGTGCTGGCCCGCAGCCGCGATCTAATGCAGAGAGAATGCTCCAATCTGGGTATCCTGGCCCTGACTTTTCCTTACGGCGCGGGCAGAGTTTTGCACCTGGTCGGTCACTTCGACAACAATGCCGATCGCGCTTTCAACAATGCCCTGCCCGACCCTGCTCCCATCATCGGCATTGGTCTCAGGCAAGCAATCGCCGGCAACTTTCTGGTGGCGGCCCTGAGTGGTGACGCGAAGGTACCACCGGCACCTGAAAATTAATTGTTTCCAAGGGGCGTCTGGCAGAGCCTCTTTTCGGGTACAACCTGATCTGATAAGTATGTTCCGGCTTTCAAGACGGCATTAATGGCATAAGGCGCGCGGGTAATATCATGGTTCAAGGCAACGACAACTCCTTCTTTAGCGAAACTCCGAAAGAACACGTAGCCCATGCAGACTCCCAGGCTTTTCAGCACGAGCTTGAGTCCATGCGCACTCGCGACCTGCCTGCTACCGCGGAACACAACCCGGCTGAGCTCCGCCTCACCAACATCGACACTGCTAAAAATCTGCTTCGCGATGACGAGCAAATGTCGCCGGAAAAATTCAAACTGACGCAGAACTTTCTCAAGTTCGCCTTCAGCGAAGGCGGCTTCACCAACACTGACCGAGCACCGGTAGCCGATCTTTTGCAGAAAGCAGCCATGAATCAAGAAAACCCGGCGGCACAAACGGGACTTATGAAAATGGCTGAAGCGATTCGCCCCCGCACGGCATAAGTACCTTTCCTGAAAGCTTCAAGAAAAGTCCACTGCAGACACAACCGCCCTTATTGATGCAAGGGTGCGGTAGCCGTGTCGTTCAAAGACCAGTCGTAGGGCAGGTAGTCGAAGTTGACCTGCTTGAGATTCTTCAGGATGAGAAAGAGCTTCTTCTGGTCCCCCTCCTTCAAATAGGGTCGAATGAAGGCAGCTACAATTTCTTCGTCCCCCGGGGGAGGAAAGACCGGCTTGGAAGCCCCGCGGGAGGCGAAGTCGAGAGTGAACCAGGAAAAGATCTTGGAGACTCTGAAGACGCCGTTTTCAGGATCAAGTTCAAGGTTCTTACTATCGTTCAAAAAACGCTGAGCGGCTTCGTTCAGTTGCTTATCCAGTTCCTTGCCCAGGTAAGGATTACTGAAAAGCTTGCCGCAACTACGAGAGGCGCATACCACGGCAAAATGGGTGCGCGGATCGCTTAGATCACGGCGAATCTTTTCATGCTCAATTTGATAGAGGTTGATATCCTTTCCCATCACCTTGAACTTCTCCGCTTCCCAATCATTAGGAATCTGGCGGAAGCTATCCTTGGGATACTGGGCGATCTTGCCGTTGATCGGATAGTGATCAAGCACGGTTTTGACTATGAGCGCATTGTAGACATTGAGCCAGAAGGCTAACTTCTCATGACGACTGAAGCTTTCATACTCACTTTCAGAAAGCGTCTCCACTTGTTTGAGAAAGCGCTTCAGCCCTTCTTGATGCTTCTGCCAGAGTCCATAGTTTACGTTGCCGTCAACCACATAGCGGTCTAGCTCGCTGTTCCAGAGCTTATAAGTTTGGTCGAAGCGACGTTTTATTTTACCCGCACGGCTCGGCTTCGCCAAAGCCGCCTTTTCACCGCCGGCAGTATCAGTACCGACAACCGTGGCAGTATCCTGGGCAGCCTGGACGGCACTGTTTTCAGTGGCGAGAGCGGTCAATACGATACCGGCAAAGAGTATCCTGGTACTTCTAGAGACAAGCCCTCGCCATATAGCTGCTAGTTCCATCACCGGTCGCAACTCCTCAAAGTTTGGAGTGAGTACCATCGCACTGTGGCGCATGGCCCGTGTGCTTGCAAGCACAAAGCGCCATCCGCTTTTTCTCAGTCACCGTAAACTGAAGAGGAGAGAAACTAGTACCGGCATGGGACCCGTCGCAAAAGGGTTGCCCCTTTGAACGGCCGCAGGTGCAGTAGTAATACTCACCCGGCTCCAGCTCTAGAATGCAGGGCTTCCGGTCGGCGATAACTGGGGTCGCATCATCCATGGGACATTCCCTTTCCATTAACTGGCCGATAATTGTCTCATAGATGAGTTTAACTTGCCTGAAGCGCCGGGTCTGCCGGAGAGTGCCGACAGGAAAGCCAGGGGAGCAAACTGAGTTATTTACCCTTACGCCCGGTCAGTTTCTCAAAAATCGCCGTCAATTCCACAATCGAATGGGCCGGTCGAGAGCAGCGCCCATCACTGCAAGCAAAGGCAGCCGGTTGTGACAGTTGCGGCAACTCAGTGTCTTTATTGGGCATGGGACCTTCCGAAGCATCCCACCACTCGATTCGCTTGTAAACCAGAGGCAATTTGTTGGCGGCAGCAAAGAGCATCTGACTCAGTTCATCGCCCCGAGGACCCACCACTGTAATATGCGTGGGCTCGTTTCTAAACTCGGCATCGGCGAGCAAAATACCGGCTACCAGAATCTTCCGCTTCAAGGCGGCCTCCGGTTGAGCCAGATAGCGCAGGGCATCGGCACTCATGGAACGGTAACGAGGCTCACCGCTGTAACGGTAGAGCAGATTGCAAAAACGGCTCAGCATCACGTTCTCATCCAGCAAGGGCACGGGCTTAATGGGGCCGCCGCTGTCCCGGGCGCTGCCGTAACCCGGGCCGTTCTTGAGACGAAACTGAGCTTCCATGAAATCAGCGCAGCGCTCGGCCGCCTGCAAATAATTACGCCGACCGGTGACACCGTAGAGAGCCAGATAAGCCCGCCCCATGGCCAGAGTGTCACCCAGGTAGGGTCCGGAGGCATCCTTTTGATCGTGGCTGAAACCGCCGTCACCGAGGCTGCGGTTCGCTTCGATCCAGGTGAGCGCTTTCAGAGCCTGGTCCAGATAAGCTCCATCGCCTGTGGCTCCGTAAAGGTGAGCAAGAGCGCAAATGGCCCAGCCATTCTCCCGGGCATAAATGTGCTTATCGACACGGGGCGAACCTTTTTTCAGGCGCGCCTCCTTGCTCAGTTGAAAATAGCCGCCGCTGTGAACGCCGGGAACCAGATCCGCATCCTGACTGGTATAGAACGCACCCTGCGGGGAGCATAAAAACTCTTGCAGATAAGCGGCTATGGCTCGTGCCGCCTGCAGGTAGCGTTTATCACCGTACAGGATGGAACCGAGGGCGTAGATGCGCAGATTCTCAGCCTGGGTCTGCATAATTTTCTCAAAATGGGCATGCTTCCAGTCTCCGTCGGTGGAATACTGGTAAACGCCGCCAAAAGCCGGATCGAGCAAATTCAGTTCCCCGTCCAGGGTTTTGCGTGCACGTTCCTGGTAAGACCTGGCATCAGACTGGTCTTTCCCCAGCCCAATCAGCATGGAATACTCCACGCTGTCCCAGTCCAGGAATTTCTGGTAGGTTCCCCAGGCACCGTATTTGGCGTCATAGCCTTGCAAATGCTTGTCCAGAAGGTCCTGTCTCAAGGTCTCAGATAGACCGTCATTGGCATCTCTCTTAGCATCGGAATCGCCCCGATTCTTTGACTCGGCATCGGCATTAGATTCCGCAGCAGAAGTAGAACTGAGACTTGCGGACGGCGGTTCTGCTTCTTCGGGGCTTGGATCTTTGATAATGGCTTCCAGCAGAGCCTTCATCTTCTCAGGATTGATATAGCCCGAGCGCTTTACTATCTCCCGACCTTCCCCGTCGAAAATAATTGTGGCAGGCCAGCCATAATCCTCGTACTTTACAGATAGGTCCGGCTGAGCATCCTGATCCACCTTGACACAAATGAAGCGGGAATTGAGCAAGTCGGCCACCGCCTCATTGCCGTAGGTCTTCTCATCCATCACGTGGCACCAGTGGCACCAGACAGCCTCCAGATCGAGCAAAACGAATTTATTGTCTCGTTTGGCTTCGGCGAAAATACTGTTGTCAAAAGAACGAAACCGCACCAGGGTCTTGCCTTCAGCCAGCGCAGCCGGCACCGGCCCCATTGAGAGCGGCGGCGGCGCCAGGGGCAATAAGAAGGAGAGGCAAAGAGCGGCAGTCAAGCCCTGCAGGGCGAGGGTACCGGTGCCAAGCGCGAAGCCCAAACCCAGGCTCCGCTTTAGAGATCGGCTCCGAATCGATTTCATTATGGGGCGCCTCGAAGATGATGTCATAGGCAAAAAAATGCCGCCAATTAAGCAAGATCGATATTTTAGCCCATGGACCAGAGAGCCGCGGTAACCGCTGCGCGAGGGCCGAATCGACCCGAATTTTGAGTTTGATGAATTTGAATTAGCCCCTGAAAAGCCCCCGCCCGTTTGCCGGGAAGGTGCCCCCTGCCAGCTTTCGGGACAGCAGCCGCAATCTTAATACTCACATTAATTTCAAACTTTGCCAAATAAATGCAATTCTGTGCGATCATTGAAAGGTTGTATTGAAGGCCAAGTTCTCATCTTGCAGTTTCGCTGCACAAATTTCTGAGCACGGTTCGAAAAGCACAACCGGTTGAGCCCTGGGTAAAGCACCAAAATGCTCCTTAGATCCCAACCGTAAGTGCAAGCAATACAGGGTCCCGAGTTACAGAAATCAGCACTGCTCCTTTTAGATGAACCTGGAAGGAAATACATAAGGTAATAAATATGAATAACAAGCTTTTCGTGGGCAACCTCTCCTACTCCACCACCGATGACGATTTGCAAACACTTTTCGGTCAGGTAGGAACGGTCAGCTCCGTAAACGTCATCAAAGACCGTGACACCGGACGTCCGCGTGGTTTCGCCTTTGTTGAAATGGAATCTCAAGCCATGGCTGAAGCTGCCATCTCCAGCTTGAACGGCAAAGACCTGGGCGGCAGACAGATTTCCGTCAGCATCTCCCAGCCCAAATCCAACACCGGTGGTGGTCATCGCGGCGGCGGACGTCGCTAAATGGCTGCTCTCTCATTCGGTAAACGCCAGCGCATCAAGTTCATCGCCGCTGGTACTCTTGACACATGGCAGCCTCCGGTAACCCCGGCGCTCTATGCCGTCACCTACAAGCAAGATCCGGATGCCAGACCCAAGTCGCACACAGTGCTCTTCTTTGGTCAGGCCGACGACTTGTCTATTCAGGCTCAGAGTATCAACAGCCAGGTGGGCAATTGGTGGGACCGCCACGGCGGACGCCCGGCCGAGTTGTTCGTCTTCTATCATCCCATGCCCGGTTCCAACGGCTCGGAAAGAAGACTATTGCAAGAACAACTGGTCGCTGAATACGATCCGCAGGGTAATTCATCCAGCTAAGAGCTGATTGATAAACCTAAACATACCCGAGGGTAAAGTTCTCCAAGTGGGAATTCTATTCTCGGGTATTTGTTTTGGGTCAGCCGAGAGCAAACCGTGAATTTGCGGATACTATTTATTCTATGAATCTCGATAGTGCTATTTCTCAACCTCAAGGTGCCGGTAGTCCCGCCAATCTAGACCTTTTGCAACGGCGCCTGAGAACCTCTATACCGGCTTCAGAATTAAAGGAATGGCTCAGGCTCAATCCCGTCCGTTCCGCCTTCGACCTCGGCATCAACTGGCTCTCAATAGTGCTTGGAGCTCTCTGCCTGGCGGCCGGAAACGCCGGGGTTATGCCCGCCGTCACGCTCACTGCCGCCTTCTTTCTAATTGGCTTTGGTCAGTACGGACTTTTCATCCTCGGTCATGACGGCTTGCACGGCTGCCTCCATAGTAGTCTTTCGGTAAATGACCGGATCTGCCGCTGGCTCATCTACTCACCCATGCTCATGGGCTTTGAAGACGGCCGCCGCAACCACCTCGACCATCACAAGCGACTGGGTCACGAAGATGATCCCGACCGCTATTTACACCGCCTCTCCGACAAAAACAGCTTCTTAAGCCTTCTTTCCTTCTGCCTCGGGCTCAAGACCTTCATCAAAACCGTCCTCAAGGTCTCGCCCCTGGGCAGCATCAAGGCTAATCAAAACCTGAAAGCAACCAGCACCGTTGTCGAGGACATTGAGCCGGAGAGCCAGGAAGCCTATGCCGATCTGCCCCAGAGCCGAAACTGCAAAAGCACGCAGAAGAGCCAGGTGCTGCTCACTTACGTCCGGTCGCGGCTGAGCGTGGCGCTCTGGCAGCTGCTCATCCTCGGCGTCATGTTTTTTGCCCTGCATCTACCGCTCTGGTATTACCTCAGCCACTGGATTGGACCTATTTATGTCTGCGTCTTCCTGGCCGATGAAATCCGAGCCTTCTGCGACCATGCCGTGCCCGTCCTACCGGACAGCAAAGCCGACGTCAAACGTCTGGTCAGTTTCACGCCCAATTTGCTTGAGAAGATTATCTTTGCGCCGCATTCCATGCACCTGCACGCCGAACATCATCTCTTCCCCAGGGTGCCTTACTACAACCGTGAGAAGGCTTACCACAAGCTCAAAGACAGCCCCGACATCACCTTTCACAAGAGCTATATAGGCTTTCTCGCCCAGCTTTTTGCCAGTTTGCCTGTGCCGGAAGAGGATTCACAAGTAACACTCTTGACGAAAGAACAGCCCGGATGAGCACCCTGACAGCATCAACCCCACTGAATATGGAGAATGCAGTCTGCGCCGTCTGCGGCGACAAAGCCGTGAGCGCGCCGGTAGTGGCTAGCGGTCTCGATTTCGAGTATGACACCAGCGGCGATACCTTTACCATGGTCGACTGCCCCCTCTGTCATACGCTTTATTTAAACCCGAGACCCACTGCTGCTGAGCTAAGCCGCATCTACCCGGCCAACTATTATTCTTACAATTACGACAGCGCCATAAGTCCCCTGGCGGTGAAAGCCAAAGACTTCCTCGACAAGAGAAAAACCAGAGGCTGGCTCAAACATGTCTCCACAAAGGAATTGCGCTTTCTTGATGTGGGCTGCGGCAACGGCAGAAACCTGCAAATACTCGCAGAACTGGGTTATGCCCGCCAGAACCTCTACGGTATGGAAATCAACGGCGATACCGTAGAAAGAATTCGCAAGCAGGGTTTCAACGGTGTGCAGGGGCGAGTGGAAGAAGCGGCAAAAGACCTTGAGGCAGCCAGTTTCGACCTGATAGTGCTGCTTCAAGTGCTGGAGCATGTAGGAAGTCCGCAAGCGGTGATAGAGTCCCTGGCCAAACTGCTCAAGCCGGGCGGCGTACTGGTAGTGGAGACACCCAACAGCAAGAGTCTGGACGTAGACTTGTTTCGCAAACGTTATTGGGGAGGCTATCACTTTCCCAGGCACTGGTACATCTTCAATCCCGACAACCTGGAAAAACTTGCTGCGGCTGCCGGTTTGACAGTCAAAGAGGTCAATTACCTGCCGGCTCAGAGTTTCTGGATTTACTCGTTGCACCACATAGTGAAAGAGAAAATAGCCATCCCCTGGGTTGTCAGGCTCTTCAACCCCTTCCAGAATTTGCTTCTATTGAGTCTCTTCACCAGTTTCGATATAGTGAGGGCAAAATTGGGAGCAAAAACCTCCAACATGCAGATGATTTTGCTGCGCAAACAAGAACTTGAACAAGACGACAAGCCAAGATGACAAGCCAAGATGACCAGCCAGACAAACTAAGCCCCCTGGTATCAGTGGTGATGCCCTGCCTGAATGAAGAAAAGGCACTCGGTATTTGCATTGAAAAAATCCAGAAAACTTTTAAGGAGCACAACATCGACGGCGAAGTGGTGGTCTCCGATAACGGCTCCACCGATCGCTCCGTGGAAATCGCCCAGTCAATGGGAGCCAACCTCTGTCACCAGCCCCTCAAAGGTTACGGCAATGCTTATTTGAAAGGCTTTGAGCATGCCCGCGGCCGTTATCTGATCATGGCTGATGCCGACGACACTTATGACCTGACTATGATTCCCGACTTCCTCAAAGGTCTACAAGAGGGCAAATATGACTTTGTCACGGGCAGCCGTTATCTGGGCAAGGGCGAAAAGAACATCACCTGGCTGCACCGCTATGTGGGCAATCCCATGCTCACCTTCATCTTGAACCTCCTCTTTGCCACCCGTTATTCTGATGTCTACTGCGGTTACCGCGCCTTCACCCGAGAAGCTTACGAAAAAATCCGGCCGGTCAGCCCGGGCATGGAATTCAACCTGGAACTGGCTATAAACGCTCAACTTGCCGGTTTGCGCATCCAGGAAATACCGATCACACTGGGGGAGCGCCTGGGCGAATCGAAGCTCAACACCTTCAAAGACGGCTGGCGCAGCCTGCGCATGATGCTTATTTACGCCCCCAACAAGGTTTTTCTCATTCCCGGGCTGTTCCTCTTTGGCGGCGGCATGCTTTTGCACCTGGTCGTGCTCTTACGGCTCATTCAGTCGGAAGGAAGGGCGCTGGGCGTAGTATCAGCGATGGTGGCATTGACCATGGCCGTAACCGGCTTCCAGATCTTGAGCCTCTGGCTCCATGCCAAAACCTATTCCTGGAGCCGGCGCTTTGACAGAAACAATCCTTTCATACTTTCCTTCTACAAATTGTTTAAGTTGGAAACAGGCTTGATTACAGGACTATTGTTAACCTTGACCGGCAGCGCCATCATGGCCGTTCTGGTCTTCAAATGGCTCAACCTGGGTCTGACGCCCCTGCCTCGTCCAGAGTTTGCAGCCTTCGCCAGTACTTTGATCATCATCGGCGTCTCCTGCTTCTTCTCATCGCTCTTTATTTCAGCCATGTCCATGAGTAAGGGAGAGCCCGGGTGAAGCTGACCGGAGCCGCCAGGCTCGCAACCACCGCCATATTGTGCGGCGGGTTCTTGTTGGCGCTGGAAGAAGCTCTGGCCTGGTCGCGACTTGCCAACCTCTGGGATACTGATTTGATTTCTTACCTGGACAATGGTGAGGACTTCCTCAACGGCAACTTTCAACTGTTCCTAAATCCATACTGGTCACCTCTTTACGGCATTTTGACGGCATTAGTATTGAAGCTCTCGGCCTCCCCCGTGGAGATGCAGCTTTTGACGGTGCGGCTTACCAATGTCTGTATTTACCTGAGCCTGACTGCTTCTTTTGCTTTTTTACTAGGTGAGCTGAAGCAACGCCTGGAGGAGAATTTCAAATTATCCAATCTAGAAAAACAAAAACAAGCCAGCGGCGAGGCCGGACAGGAGCCGCAAGAAGCCCAACCCGCTAGAGCCGAAGGCAGCGAAGAAGGCAGCACAGAAGGCGACCAGAATTGGTTCTACAGCTTGATGGTCGTCTTCCTCAGCTTCATCTTTATATACTCGAGCCTGGCCCTGGGGCAAACCATGTACGGCACCCCAGACCTTCTGGCCAGCGCCCTCGGCTTCACAGCCACGGCGCTCACCCTCAAATTGAGACGCTTGAGCCGAAGCGGTAGAGGCGGAGCCATGCTTACCGCCCTCCTGCTGGCCTTCGTCGGCGCCCTCGGTTACTTCTGCAAAGCGCCCATGCTTTCCTACTCTTACCTCTTGTTGCTGGCGCTCGTACCGGAAACTCTCAGCCAGAAGCAAATACGCAAACCGCTCCTTACCGCCTTTGTGCTCCTGACAGTTTTGGTGACACCCTACATTGCATTAATATCGCAAAAGGCTGGGCACCTTACTTTCAGCGATGTGTGGAAGGTCGGTCAAAGCTGGAACATCTTCCTCAAGCAGCCCATAATTCACGGACGCTCTCCCGAATTCGTACATCCCACCCGCCTGCTCGGCACCAAGCCGGAAGTATACGAATTCCAGGGACAGTTCCCGGGCACCACCTATGCGCCCTGGTATGCACCGTCTTACTGGTATGAGGGCGTGCCGCTCATCATCGAATGGCATGAATACATACCAAGAGTGATTGCCAATGCCCTGCGGTATACACTGCTCTTTGGCGGCGGGCTGCTCATCCTTTTCCTGACCGCTGTATGCTCAAAAACCGTTCCTTTGAGCCGACACGCCCTGCCAGAGACATTACCGCTCTGGTTGCCGGCAGCCGTCGGTTTGGGCTTTATCATGTTGGGCATAGACGTGACCGTCAATTCCGATCGTTACTACACACCGTATCTGGTGCCGGTCTATGCCTGCATCTTCCTGTCCTGCACTAAGCCGCCTCGTCTCCAGAGGCGAAAAGTCTGGCTGGCGGCGGCTGCGCCCATAGTAGGCTTCATCTTGATCAGGCTCGCTCTTGTGGGCGGTGGTTATTGGCCCCTTTTGACAAACCAGAAAGCCCTGGGAGAAGGATTTCAGTCTGTAGAATTGCTCATACCAGGGGCACTGTCTCAGCTCGGTCTGAAACCCGGTGATCGCATTGCCCAATTGGGCAGTTGCCGTTACTTCTTTGCCCGTCTGGCAAAACTGGAAATCGTAGCCGATATCACCGACATCAAAGCTTTCTGGCAACTATCCAGAGAAGGTAGACAAGCCATTTACAGAAGGCTGCAAGAGCTAGGGGTAAAAGCCCTGGTGCAAGAGCCCTATCTCAAGGAAGTGCCTCTCAATATGAAAGAGGAAGATCTGGCCGGCACGACTACCGCCAGAGACGAAGGCTGGCAGACCATTGACGAAAACGGCAGGCTCATTGCAGTACCGGAGCCAGGCAAGCGGCCCTCCACCTTCATGGTGAAACTATTGAAAGAGAACAATATTGAAAGCCGGTCTGAAGGCAAATCGGAAGACAAAACCCAATGATCGGGCTCAGTCCTGACCTTGCCATTCCCCATAAAGCACCAAATTGGAAACAGGTCCCAGCAAGCGAGCATGCGCTTCCTGTACCTTCATGCCCTGGGGCGCCAGGGCAAAAAATTCCTTCTCGTCGAGCAAATTGAGATTGGCCTCATCGGCGAAATAGTCTTTCTTAAGGGCTTTCAAAATAGAGCGAAACTGATTGGGCGGCAGCCAGTGCATGAAGGGCAACACTGTATGAAACTCCACCGGATACCAGCGGTTGGGGGTGGTGACAAAGATCTTCTTACCCACCCGGGAAAGCTCATTGATAAAGCGCCTTTGCCGTTCTCTTGAGCCCACATGCTCAATAACCGCCCAGCTTACAACTACATCGAAAGAATCATCTTCAAAGGGTAAATCCAGGGCATCGGCTTTGACATAGGTCAGGCCGGGATAGATTTCCTCCAGGAAGGCCGCATTCTCAAGCCCAACGGCGGTAATGCGATCTTTATAAGGATAGTGCAATTCGAAAAAATTAGAATCGGCTCGACGGTCACAAGTTACGCCCACGTCCAGCACCTTTAACTCGCGGGTAGGCGGCACCAGGCGCTTGAAAGACTCAAAAATCTTGCCCCGCACCCTGGTAGAAATTCGTTCCACCAGGAATTCAAACTTGGCCTGTTCCGAGTTATAGGGCGTAACCTCTTTCACTTGAGGCTCTTGCTTCATGTCCACCAACCGACCATCCTCACACGTCCGCAATTATTATCGCAATTCACATCGCAACTGACTGTCCGTACCAGGGCAGCGACAAGAATACGCCGCCGCTCCGGGGCCGGTCCCTATAGTTTTCCACAACTGAACGCCAATAGCACACTTGGCAGCCAATGAGAGCCCGAGAAGCTTGATTTTCTCATGGAGGCTAATAAAAACAACCTGGTTCGGTGGGGGGGGGCTGTCGCTTTTACTACTTTTTATAGTTCTATCTTAGCCAGTAGTACAGAGGCGAGCGCGCGAGCCTGGGAGGCGGCCTCACAAGCCCAGAGATGTGCCGGAAATACCAGAATCCGCAAAAGCCTGTCAAAGTCCGCAAGTAACTGCCAGTAAACACCGGGAAATCTCAAGTAGCCATAAAACCGCCTAAATCGATCGGCTCGGCAGTGGAGCAAGAGCTAGACTCCACAGAGCCGGCCAATAACTCCAAGAATAAAGAAGTAAGTAAAGCAAGCTCACTGAAACTGCACTGAAAGGACAAGGAATTTCAAGATGCTCGCTCCCTCCAGACCAACCCTAGAGAAAGACTCAATAAAGCGCGTGCGCCGCTCCAGCCGCAAAACCGGCAGGCGGCTGCTTGCCTTTACAGCTTCCCTGCTATGGTTGGGTAGTCTCAGCCAATGGGCACCGGCCGCGGCCTCGGATGATGATGGTGCAGACCCGCGCTGGGGCTATATCTCTCCCAGCGGCGACTATGCCATCAAGCCCCGGTTCATGGCGGCGGGAGAGTTCCGTGAAGGTCTGGCAGCCGTAAAAGTAAATGTCTCAGCGAAGGCAAAAGCAGCCGCCGGCGGAGAGCAATCCAGGGACGATCAAGATGAGCAGTCAGAAAAGAGCGAAGAAGCCGACAACGGCGAAGCGAAGTGGGGCTTTATAGATAGCTCAGGTAAACTCGTCATTCAACCACAGTTTGAAGAAGTGCTGGCCTTTTCTGAAGGACTGGCAGCAGCCAGACAAGGCAAATGGGGCTTCATCGACAAGAGCGGTAAATTCGTCATTGAACCACAGTTCGAAGACGTTTCCAGTTTCTCGGAAGGGCTGGCACCGGCAAGCCGGTCCAGCCTCAAGTGGGGCTTTATCGATCGCACCGGCACATGGAAGATTGAACCGAACTTTCAAACTGTCTGTCGCTTTAGCGACAACAGAGCAGCCGTAATGACAGGCGACGGCTTCGGTTCTTACCAGTTCAAAGTGAGTGAAGACCGTTACGAAGTGCGCGGCGCGCACTGGAGTTATATCGACAAAAGCGGCAAGACCGTTATCGATAGTCAATTCGAAGCAGCCGGTCTATTCTCGCAAAATCTAGCGCCGGTGGCCCTGGGTTACAAACAGGGTGTAAATCGCCCGGACCGCTGGGGCTTTCTGAACACTGACGGCAAACTCTCTATCAAACCGCAATTCCAAGATGTGCACGCTCCATCGCAAGACACAGCAGCCGTGCAGTTCGGAACCTGGCAAAATATCGGTAAAGGCTACCGTTCGTGGATTCCCGGCAAATGGGGCTATATCAAACTGACCGGCAAGACACTGATTCCACCGCAATTCGACGCTGCCGACCGTTTCTCGGAAGGACTGGCCAGTGTGTACCTATCAGGCAAATGGGGCTACATCGACAAAGCCGGCAAGCTTGTCATTGCTCCCAAATTCAAATACACAGGCGAATTTCACGAGCATCTGGCGCCGGTCTGCCCCTGATCAATCTGCTTCTAAATGAGACTGTTTATAAACTAGATGGGCACGCAACCCGCCTCCATATCACTTTGTAAATTTCGAAAGCTCGTCGGTTAGCCATCTTGAAACACCGGGCAGAACAAACTAGGTTCTTTGAACTGCTATTCAGGCACGCCTGAATTCTTCTGCGCCGGGCCCCGGAAACCCTTCTGAGACTGGGATGAGGTTGACTATGGCATCGGAATTGGAGAAGGAAGAAGACCCTCTTTTTGCGATGCCGATGCTCTTCAATTGCCCCATGAAATGGCAAAAAATGAGCGGCGATGAGCGAATTCGATTCTGCCAGTCCTGCCGACAAAATGTCTACAACCTTTCGGCAATGACAAAGGAAGAGGCCCTCGCTCTCATAGAAGAGAAAGAAGGCAAGCTATGCGTGCGCTTCTACCGGCGCAAAGACGGAATGGTCATAACGAAAGACTGTGCATCATACTGGGGCAAAAGTATCAGGGAAAGAAACAGCTCCCTTGCCGTGATCAATGCCACGCTCGCTTTCATGGCCAATATACTGGCCCCCATCCTCGGTCCCAGCCAGATTACACTCGTTGTGGGCAACTCTCCACTTATGGCTCGTCAAAGCCCGGAAGAAAAGCTGGCTGAGCAGCTGGCAGAGCAGCGGGAAGCCAACAGAAAACAGGCGGAAGAAGCGGCGCAAGCCGCTCAAGAATTGCAAGAGCTGCAAGAAAGGAAACAACGAGCAGTCTGGCCGCCCAGATAAAAGTCAGAGCACCTTCCCCTCTTGACACGAAGGGCTTGCCAGCAGCGTATTTCCCGCAGGAATTGTCCGCTTTTGGTCACGCGTCTGTAAGAAGATTTGCAGCGAAAAGTACTGCACTTCTAAAGTGCAATATGCCATTGGGCTGAAATTAAGGGAACAAGGTAAACCGCTTACAACCGAGTTGGAAGCCGGGCGGTACAACCGTGACCGCAATTGTTTCTTCTAGCCCTGGCAAACCATAAAGCAGGGAGTCATTCTTATGATGAGCAGATTTAACTGCCGCCTCGTCTTACTTACACTTGTCAGCCTGACCTCCCTGTCGTCCGCTGAAGCCCAAAATGCGCAGTCTCTTGCTTATCTTGCCCCAAACAGCAGCCTCGGCAGTAGCACCACACTCGATACCGAACGCAGCAAAGCGCAAAACCTCTATCAGAGCGGGCAATTCGCTCAAGCTCTCCTTCTTTATCACCAGATCTGCTCGGGGCGCTCCAACCCGCCTACAGCCCTCGACTTTTACTGGCTCGGCGAAAGTTACGCCCATACCGAACAATACGAACATGCCGCAAAAGCTTTCAGTGAAGCCATGAAGCTGGAGTCCGGCAACGAAAAATTACAAGTTCGCTATGCCGAATCTCTGCTCTCCAGCCACAAACTTGAGCAAGCGGCGCAGGCCTGCAAAGACGCATTGGGCGTGGTAAAAACTGAAGCCGCCAGGCAGAAGCTCTTGCTTCTCCTCAAAATATCCTCCAAGCCCGAGCCGGAAGCCGCCATGCAGCGAGGCAAGTTGAATGGTCTGTGGCAGCAAAAATCAATGGAGCGCTGACGAAGATGCGACAGGCAAAAATAGAAGGAAGCGCGAGGAAGCAATCAAGATTGAGCCGCGGTCGACGAGAAAGAGCTTCGGTGGCGGCGGAACTGCCCCTGGTGCTCTGGGTTCTTTTCATGGTCATTGGTTTTCCGCTCTTAAACTTAAGCGCCGCCTTTTTGAGGGTGACCTTCCTCTATGCAGGCATACACTTTGCCAGTTTCTCAGCCGCCAGAGCCAACACCTTCCTAACACCCGTGGACGGCAAACCTTCAGCGGTAGCGGAAGGTAATGCAAAATTGGCGCAAGTGAAAGCGGCCTTTTCTGGTCTCGATGTGCAAAACATCAAGACCGAAATTCTAGTCACCAATGTCAACACCCTTGCCACCACAAGCTCGGCGCTGCCCCTCAGCAAGCCTGCCGACCAAAGCGTCAACACCTATCAAATTCAAGTAACGGCAGACTGCCTGGGCGCGCCCCTTTTGCCAATCCCGACACCGGTGCCGATTGCCGGTGTTTCTAAGCCGATAGTCTTCACACTATCGGCCAGGCAGTACTGCGAGAACCCTCAGGGTCTAACCCTGTGACAGGTGCGCTCACTCAGATCGGAAACCGCCCACCTACATATTTGCTGAAAACAGAAGAGCCTTATCATGCCAAACTATTTGAAGACTACAAAGAAGACAAGCAAAGTCGAAAGCGCTAACACTGGTTCCAGGCTCGCACGTAAGGCTGATGGTCAGGGCATCCTCTCCCTCCTGATGTTATTCTCGCTCACACTCTTTCCTCTGATTGTAGTTCTCTCCTTTGAATTCAGCCGCCTCTATCTAGCTAAGCAAGAGTTGCAAAATGCCTGCGACGCAGCCGCCCTGACAGGCTCGGCCACCCTGGCCAGCTCGGATAACGTTAATCCCACTCAAGCCCATCTTGACGCCATCGAGAGCGCCCTCAAAATCTTCAAGGCAAATACCAATCTCGGTCTGCCCCTGTCTAACTCCAGCGTCGTTTCATCGCCGGCAATGCTTGCCTGTAATATCGGCGAAGCAAAACTCTACTTCGAATTCCTCAACCCGGTAACTTCGGCGGTGGAGCCCATTTCCAGCCCGAATGGCAAGGTGGTGAAAATAAGCTCCTGCACCGGCGCGGAACTGGCCTTCGGCAAATTTCTCGGCATAAAATCATGGGGCGTCACCGCCGTCTCTACCAGTGCAGTACCCAAGCTAGACATCGTTGTGTGTTTTGACGTCTCCGGCTCCATGGATGACCAGACCCCGGTCACCTTTATAAAACGCAAATGGGACGACACCCTGGGCACTGGCAAAATCGTCTATTCACCGGTGACCGGCGCCAACGGGCCCATGCAGGGCAAAATCTTCGACATCATCAAACCGGCTGCCACAGGCACCAGCCTCAATGCCACCTATCCGCAAATTCTCACCGAGTCTTACTGGAGCGCCAAGAGTTATTTCACCGAATATTTAGCAGCCTATTACGGCGTGGTCGGTCTGCGCTCCGGCGGTGCCTACCCGGAAGCGGGAGCGCCTCCGGGCAACTGCCCGCCCGGCAATGCCTTTACCTTTGACGGCTTCAAATCCTTCACCGATGTAGTGGTAAATATTGATGGCAATAAAACCTTCGGCGGCACTACATATGACGGCTACTATTTCCCCGACATCAATACCCTGGTGGAAGCAGCCCGGGGTAACCTCGAGTCGGACACCGTCTTCAAAAGCAGCAAAGCCAACACATCGGTTTCTGTCACACCCAGAGCCGGTTATCAAAAAGCCTATATGAATGCCGCGGCGCTACAGTTGAAACCCATGGCGGAAGCGAAGAGTGCGCTTCTGACCATGAATCAAATTCTCAACACTGATGCCGATGTGCATTTCGGCTTTGTGGCCTTCGACTCAGAAATAGGCGCGGCCGCAAACAGCACCGAGACCTGGTACAACATCGACGATTATGCACCCTTCGGCACCAAACAGGGCTTTCCTATCCCCCATGTGCCAATCAGTCCGACCGCCGGCAATACGCAGTTCGACAAAGTCAACGACGCTCTCAACAGTTGCGTGGCTATGGGTTCCACTAATATCGGAGCGGCAGTCCATGCCGCCACCCAGGACCTCAAAACCAATGCTCGACTGGGCAGTGTCAAAGCCATACTGCTCTTCACCGACGGCGAACCGACGGTACCAAGCGGGCCCCTCAGTGCCGATCCCAAAGCCAATGCCAGAATGGCGGCGGTAGAGGCCCGCGATGCAGGAATTGCCGTCTACACGGTCGGGCTGGCCCAAAATCCCGTCATCATTCCCGACCAGAAGGATATCCTCAACGACACCAATTCTGACCCCACCACCGGTGGCATGGCCGGCATCGCCGGACACGGCGGTACCTTCACCCTGGTCACCGACAGTTCCGAGCTGCGCACTTCCTTTGCCAAAATTGCCAGACACCTGGTCAAGCTAATCTCCAACAAATAGTCTATACGAGTACTTAAAACAAGTCATTTAAAGCAGCCCCTGGAGCCGCACCATGAAACAGTTGAAAACCCAAGACAACAAAAACCAAAGCCACGCTCGCGCCAGAGGTTCCCTCTCGGTAGAGCTGGCCTGCGGCAGTTTCATGACGGTAATATTTGTGCTCCTGGGGCTGCACCTGGGCATTATTATCTTCGGCGCCTATCTAAATGACCGAGTTTGCCGGGATGCCTGCCGTAACGCCGCCCAGGGACAGGATTTGACTGAATCGACCAAACTGGCAAATGCCGTCATTAAAGGCTACCAATCGACAACCTTCCTGTCGGCACCACAGATTGCTGCCCCGATCGTCTACCAGGATTTCGGCGGCACACCGCCGGCCCAAACTTCACCTTATGTACAGGTGCGCACCACCACCTCCGCCAGTATGCCTTTTGGTGTGCTGGCCTTCTTCAATGCCGGCGTGCTGCAAGACGGCAAGTTGACTTTCACTAAAACCTATACTTTTCCAATCGTGCGAACAAAATAGTGGAAGACACAGAGCCAACCAATGCAGAGGGGCGTCAAAAAAGACGCCCCTTTCGTATTGTTACGCAAAAGAAGGCGTTCAAATCAATAAAATTGTCCGAGTTTCGTCACGCATGTGACTTATCTTTCATCTACCGGAGGCGCCTTTCATAACCCCCGCCTCCCACTTAGTACCAATATTCTAGTAATGGAATCAGAGAAGGGCGTCCATGACGGCCTGGTACGCACGCACAAAAGATCCAGGAGGACACATTATGGCAAGTTTCGAGCAAGGCGAAAACATTCAATTGGCAGACGCCTCAGGTATTAACGATGGACTGGCAGGAGCCCGTGACGACGCTTACGGAAGAGGCGCCGTAGAACCACATCCAGGTGGTAGCGGAGACACCAACATAAATAAGGCTAATGCCAATGCAAATGCCAATGCCACCGGTGGCGACGTCAAAATTACGAACCAATCAGCCTTCGTGGCACCACCATCATTCGGCGGCTCCGAGTGCTCTGAAGCGAAGAGCGGCGGACTGGGCGGCTACGGAGCGGTGATAAGCTACGGTGAAAGCAACCTCAATGGAAATTGCGAACAGCGTAAAGCCTACCAGGCAATCTGCGGAGACGCCAATGCCAAAACAGCGCTTTCCCTCGAGGCTCTCAAAGTATCGGCAAGTATTCCAGACACAAGAGCGGAGCACTATGCAGCCCAGGGCATAGCCAACGACCAGGCCACACGCGCCATGGACGCAAACGACAACTGCTTCTCGAGAATGGGCATCGAACATAAAAACAAACCCTTGCCGCTGCAAGAGAAAGCCACGCCTGGTCCCGATGCCGCCAACTATTACACAAAGCAAGAAGTAAACACCATCGTCAACCGGGCATGGGAGCACGGCATGCGCAAATAGCATGAACACCACTTCTATCCTAAGGTATTGACCATGAATCATCAGCGACCAGAACACGCAGAGCAAGGGCACCGTCACCACGGTAGCGCTCTTGACGGACTGCAACAAGAAGCAGCGGCTGATCTCAGTTCAGAGGTTCATCGAAAATCGAGAAGACTTCAACCGCTGGAGTTGGACAGCAAGGGGCAATATGAGGTACAACCCGGCGACACGCTGTGGAAGATTGCCAAACGCTCCCTTGCTGGAAAAGGGCAGAACACAAAGGACGAAGAAGCGGTGTGGGACGAAATGTCTCACATCGCCACAGATAACCTCGTAGATCATCCGGAAATCTATTTCGATCCCCATGCCCTCAAGCCTGGCATGGTATTGAAAATCGAAGGCACCAGAACCGGCCGCCACAAAGACGAAAATGGCTGCGAACAGAGGAACTACGAAAGCACCCACGGTCAAAAAGTTGCCGGTGCCTGCGATACCGTCACAGCACTGCCGGGAGCAAAAGTGGTGCTGCACCAGGGCTCAGAAGCCACAGTCACCCGTGGTGCAACGGGCTTCGGCTTTCCAGGCAGCAAAGCACGAGTGCTTGCCGGCGGCAGGTTTATTGCAGCCGGAGGAGAGGTGCAAGTGGAAGATGGTGCCATGGTCATGCAAGCGGCACCGTCAGAGATCGTGGCAATGAAAACCCCTAATTAAGACAAAGCGCCCGAGGGACCCTCATATGAGTTCTTTAGAACATTCAGAGATTGATTCGAAAGCAGGAAGCCCTGCCCAATGGACACAAGACGCCGCCCATCAAGCGTGGTCCGGCGATCAGAACCGAAACACCGGCAAAAGCCTGCTTCAAGAGCCTCAGTCCCTAGACTTTACACCTGTGGCAAACGGCGGGAAGGGCTCTGTTGAGCCACACGCTTGCGATACACCGGAAAAACCGCCGGAAAAGCCCCCGGAGAAACCTCCTACTGAGCCTCCGCCGGAAAAGCCTCCGGAGAAACCTCCTACTGAGCCTCCGCCGGAAAAGCCCCCGGAGAAACCTCCTACTGAGCCTCCGCCGGAAAAGCCTCCGGAGAAACCTCCTACTGAGCCTCCGCCGGAAAAGCCCCCGGAGAAACCTCCCACTGAGCCTCCGCCGGAAAAGCCTCCGGAGAAACCTCCGACCGAGCCTCACTGCACGGTGGATTGCGGACCACCGCCACCACCACCGCCGCCGCCTGAAAAGCCAGAGGAACCATCCAGAAACGTCAACACTGCAAACGCCGATGCCAACGCCAATGCCGCGGGCGGCAAAGTAAACATGGTCACGAGGCAAGGTGCGGCCACGATGCCGGTCTTGACCAGCACAAGCGAGTGTGCAGAAGCTAGAGCATTTGGCATCAATCTGTTTGTCATCGGAGTAGGAGCGGGAGAACAATGGCTCAATCAAACCTGCGAACAGATCAAAACCGTAAAGGCGGTTTGCGGCATCGCCAATGAGAATACCTCTCTTGCAATTGAAGCCCTGAAAATAGCCGGCTCTGTCAATGAAAATCGCTTCGAACAGAGACTAGCCACCAGAATATCCCATGATAAGGCCTGGGATGGACGTAGGGTCAACGCCAACTGCGCAGTGGAAAAAACCAAACTTGAAAACATGCTGGCAGAGCAAAGAGAAAAGACTGAGGAGGACTGAGACTAATAAGGAATGGACAGCGGTTAACAAGATGCGACGACTTAAACAGACGTAACGGTAAGTCACATCCGTTGACAATGATGCATCTTGATTGCCACTGACTCAATGCCTCAGTAGAATAGAGGAGAAGACCCAGCGGAAATATCCTCGGCATTCATGTCCAAAATCCTATTAGTCGAAGACGATTTAGACCTTGCCAAATCGGTGGCAATCTGGTTTGAAGACGAGGATCATATAGTTGAACACGTTAGTGACGGAAAAGAAGCCATCAACCGCATTTGCACTGCCAGCTACGACGCCATCATTCTCGACTGGGAATTACCCGGCACAAGCGGTCTGGAAGTGTGCCGCAATATTCGCGACCAGGGCATCAACGTACCGATTATCATGGTTACCGGTCATGGCGAAATAGACAGCCGTATCACCGGACTCGATGTGGGAGTGGACGACTACCTGACCAAGCCTTTCAGTTTGAAAGAGTTGGCGGCTCGCATCCGGGCCCTGATCCGCCGCTCTGCCGGCAGCGCCAGCCCAGTCTTGAAAGCGGGCAATATAGAACTCGATCCGCGCAGCCACCTCGTCACCAAATCCGGTGCACCAATCCAACTCATGCCCAGAGAATTTGCCGTGCTTGAGTTTCTCCTCAGACACAAAAATCAAATCTTCAGCACCGAAGCTCTGCTACAAAGACTCTGGCATACTGACTCCGATTCTTCACCGGAAGCAGTGAGAGCCTGCGTCAAACGTCTGCGCAAGAAAATCGACGATGAAGGTCTGGAAGATTCTAAGTCTATGATTGAAACGATTCCCAAGCTTGGTTATCGCCTGAACGGTTGAAGCAGGTATAAATTCTCGACCTTGTGTATTAAGTAGGAAGGAAAAAAGTTGAAAGCTCTTTGCCTCGACAAGCCGGGACCTATCGAATCACTCTACCTGACTGACCGGGAAGAGCCGACACCAAAGTCCGACGAAATTCGAGTCCAGGTGAGAGCAGTCGGACTCAATCCCGTCGACTACAAAATTGCTCGTACAGGTCATCCCGCCTGGCAATTTCCCTTTATATTAGGTCTCGATGTAGCGGGCATAATCGACAGCGTCGGCGAAAATGTCAGAGAACTCAGCCCCGGTCAGCGAGTGGTCTACCACGGTGACCTTTCAAAACCAGGGGGCTTTGCCCAATACGCCGCGACAAACGCCCGCGCCGTTTCGGTTATACCCGAACAATTGTCCTTCACCGATGCCGCCGCCCTACCTTGCGCAGGTTATACGGCTTTTCAAGCCATTCACAAAAAATTGAAGGTGGTGAGCGGCAAGACTATTCTCATTCATGGTGGCGCCGGCGGTGTGGGCGGCTTCGCTCTGCAACTGTCCAGACTGGCCAATTTGAAAGTTTTCACCACTTGCTCCAGGCGCAATTTTGAATACGTCATGAGCCTGGGTGCCGACCAGGCCATAGACTACAACACGGAAGACGTAGCGGCTCAGATCAAAGCAGCTACCGGCGGCAGGGGGGTGGATTATATAGTGGATACAGCCGGTCCAGAAAGCGCCACAGCCTCACTGGCAATGCTGCCTTTTGGCGGTGCTCTAGTGTGCTGTGCCGGGTTTCCCGATTTCAGCAAAATTATCCCCTTCAAGTCGGCTTTATCTATTCACGAAGTAGCCCTGGGCGGCGCCCATTTGAGCGGCGATCACCAGGCTCAGCATGAGCTGGCACACATAGGCACGAAAATGCTGGAACTTGCAGTATCAGGCAGTTTGAACTGCCTGGTAGAAGAGATAATCAGCCTTGAGGAAATCCCGGTCGGTCTCAAGAAGCTGGCAGAGCGCCATGCCCGCGGCAAAATTGTAGCCACAGTGGGAGATTAATACGGCGCGGGAACATTAACTCAAGCCAGATGTCTAACTTAAAGTAGCCGAAAACGGCAAGCAGTATACATGGCTTTGAAGAGGATGTGACCGTGAGTGGAAACGTCAGGACTACTGCCTTAAAGCCAAACCCCAAGAGTTATGCGGCCTTGCTCGCAGCGCCGGCCATCTTGGTGCCGCTCTGCTCAGTTTCTCCCTGCGAAGCGCAGCTTCAATCGGACGCCCCATACTTTACAGATCTCCCTCTGCCCGGTCGACACGACCTTATTTGGAACTACGACCCAAGTAAACCGCTGCTCGGGCCAAACAGTGACATAGACAAACTTATGAGAGACGGGGGGCATCGCCCCTATCCGGCGACCAGGAGCCTGGGCAAGAGCGACAAGTGGTTAGGAAAAGCAGCCGATACCATCCCATTTTCTTCCGAAGAGCTTCTAGCCAAGATCATAAAAGTGATACCACCGGCAAAGGGAGAAACAGCCGTTAGTGTCGAGACAATAAAGGCAGCCCGTGAGGCGCTTAACCGATTTCCCCGCTCGATTCTATGCTTGTTTTATCAACAACAATGCTACGTTCTCCTGGCTCCTTATATAACCACCGCCGCTCCCGAGCTAAAGAAAGAAAAACCGATAGGTCAGGAAATTGCCCAGAGTTACGACGAGATGAGCGGCGTCTTTTCTAAGGAGCATGGCGCAATAGTTGCAGAAAATCTCTACATCTTCGGTCGGTCCGGCAAGAACCACCGCCTCCAGAAAACCCTTGCCCACGAGGCAGGACACGCACTAGACCATATGCTTCGCGATGCCTCGCTAACTGTAGAATTTATCGCCGCCTACGAAAACGATCGCAAGCTTATGAGTGCCTCGCAAAGGCAAGCTCGGCAATACTTCATGCAAGAAGGGAAAAGAGGACCAAGAGAGGCATTTGCCGACCTTGTTGCAGCCCTCTATGGCACCGAAGACAATTTCCTAGACTCGAAGATAGCAAAAGTCTTCCCAAACTGCGCCAAACTCATACAATCCTACCTGCCGGCAAAGGATTAGGACGAGCCTCCGCTCGACTCGTTACCACTGCGGACGCTGGCTAACTGACCCGCCTGTACTCGCAGGGGTGTTGGAAGGTCCTAAGGGCAGGCTCTGAGAGGGCGAGATTTGACTGCCGTTCTTGTCCGGGGCACCATCTTGAGATTTGATATCGCCTTTGGAATCTCCGGGATCTTTGTCACTTTCATAGGCTCCAGGATTTTTGGCATCTCCATTGGGTTTGCCATTTTCATTAACCGGCGGCTTGCTGCCGGAATCACCCTTATTGGTGCCGCCGTCACCGGCTCCCGGATTTACATTGCTTTCACCCTGCGGGGGTGAAAAATCGCCCAGGCTAGGATCACCGCCCGGAGCCGTAGTGGTCATATCATCAAGATCATTGACTGGATTCTTAGACATTGCCTCGGCGGACTTGCTGGAACTGGGGTCTTTGGAATTTTCGCCACCACCGAACTTGTCAGCTGTAGAACCATCAATCTGTGACTTGATTTCGTCCTTTCCAGACTTATCACTGTCAGGGCCGTTCTTACCGGTGTCATTACCTTCCTTGCCGACACCTTTGTTTTCCGCGTCGGAAGAGGCTTCTATGCCCTTGTTGTTGGGATCGACGGGAGCGGAATCAGTAGCGCTCTTGCCGTCGTTACCGGCCGCCTGGGAGTCAGAGGAAGGCTTGCCATCGGATTGAGTACCAGCGGAACTATCGATGGAAGGAGGGGTCTGATCGCTCGGAGCGGAATCAGTGGCGCTCTTCCCGTCGCCAGTGGCAGCTTGAGATTCTGCACCTTTACCGCCTGTAGCATCACCGCCTGATTGGGAACTCTCAGTGCCACTGCCGACACCTAAATTATCACCAGAAGAGCTGCCATCAGCCTGAGATTTCTGAGCACTCTTACTGCCGCTTGAGTCACTGCCGGCCTGAGAATCATACAATTCCAGGGGAGGAACTGTGGCGGTATCAGCGCCTTTCATGGCATCGCGTGCGGCATTATAACCGTCAAGACCACCAACAGCTTCGGTCTGAGCGGTGGTAGGAGCCTCGACGCGCTCGGCTGGCTGCTGAGAAGGTGATTCAAAGTCTTCTTTCATGGTAAATACTCTCAAAGAAAATGGGGTAAAGCGGTGGATTTCACGCGATACTGCAAAAATTCTAGTAAGGGGCGGTGCGTGAGGTTGATGCCTTACAAGTTACACAGCACCACGTGAAATGACCGTGAAAGTCCCACTTGCCTAAGCTTCGTCCTTTTCCCTATGAACAACGCCACACCAGATGATCAGCCCAATCCACATGTAGGGCACAACCAGACCCAGGAAATTCCACAGAAACACCTTCTTCTTGATGCGCAAGTCGTGCTTTCTGGCGATGAAACTGGGAATGAAGGCGATACAAAGCGGGCCGGTCAGAGCAATGGCGAAAACGGCAAAATAGCCGAGCAAAGCACAAACGAAGTTGAAAGTCTCATTGGAATTTTTCAAAGACTGATAGACGAGAATAGTCAGCCCTGGAACAGCAATACCATAGATGATGGTCAACAAACTTACGAGAATCACTCGCGGTGTATAGCCCTTGAAGCCAAGGATAGCCGGCAGCCAGCAAAGCAAGAGCGCAGGCACGCCGGTGGCTAGGGAGAGCATCTCCAGGAAGTAGGATACGCCTTCCAAAATCGGCTTCCAATCATTCAAGATTTGCTCCTTTCTTGAGAGCGTCCGTGAGCCAGGCTTCTACAGCCACTACCGAGCAGCCTTGACACCAAAGAGTCTTCCATGGGGTGCAGACAAATGACAGCTCATGCATGAGGCCATCCGCCCTGAACCGGTCACGGTCTTCCCATCAGGCGTAACGGTACCATAAATCCAACCCTCATCAGTGCCGACTGTCTGCGGCGGCATCTTGAGCATTATAAAGAGTCCATACTTATCGCCGAGCGTATAATCGACCTTCTGCGAGGGCCCCGTCTTGGTGGGGATAGCCTTATAGGACTCTTTTACCAGTGCCTGACCGGGCTTGACCTTATCATGCTTGAGATAGGGAGCCAGGTCTTTCACATAAAGATAATAGAACTTCTTGCCATGGCTACCGCCATCACCGCTCTGACTTAACTGTGGCAGCGACAATGCGCAACGTTCAGGCGCCGGTCTCGGGCGCTCATCCGACAATTGATATCTAGTATACTGCCCGGCAATCTCAAGCAGGGCTTTATGGAAAGCCGGATTATTCTCGTCTTTTGCCTTTGGTGCACTATTTACAGGCTCTACCGGTCTGGCTGTAGCCCCATGCTTGGGCACCGGCGGCGGTTTGTCGAGAGGGGCAGCCTGGGCAGTAATTGCCGCGCCCAGGAGACAAATTGCCAGAAGACTGCAAGACCCAGCGTGGAAAACTCTCATAATTACTCCCCGGCAGTCATTTCAAAGGATAATTCTACCTAGTTTGAGCCTGGTCTGGCGAATCAGAGTGAGAAAACCTAGAATGTATTTTCTATGGAAAGTGAAGCTAATGACTCTAACCTGGCCAATGACAAATCAAAGGCGCCCAAGGTCTCTCGCCGTACTGTCCTGACCGGGCTGGTACTGGGCGGTGTCTGCGCCGGTCTGTTGCTTGAAGATGCCGACTGCCAGGATCTATTGGCTCCCAGCCGCGAAACCGAGGACAAACCGAAAAATGGCTCAAAAGTTCCACTTTTCTATTCGAAGGGCTACAACATTTCCGCCTTTGGTCTGGAGCACCTGCACCCTTTTGACGGCAGGAAATATCAGAAAATCTATGAGGCGCTCACAAATCCAAAGGGGCCCCGCAGACCAAGTAGCGTGGAGCGGCCCGCCGCCCTGTCGGAAGCCGCCTTACTGAAAGTACATTCGAAAGAGTATCTAGACTCGCTGGGCGATAGCAGAGTACTTTCTCGCATTCTGGAAGTGGGGATACTGGCTAAATTGCCCGCCGGGGTAATCGACTGGCGCATACTCAAACCAATGCGACTGGCAGCAAGAGGCACCATGGCCGCCTGCCGGGCCGCCCTGCAGATGGGACTGGCAATAAACATAGGCGGCGGCTATCATCACGCCGATAAAGACCAGGGTGGCGGCTTCTGCGTCTACTGCGATATTCCCATCGCCATCAAAACCCTGCGCCAGGAGGGCTTACTCAAGACCGCCTTGATAGTGGATACAGACGCACACCAGGGCAACGGCTTTGCCAACGTTGCCCGAGGCGAGTCGCAGCTTTTCGTGCTCGACTACTTCGATGAGTCAATCTATCCTCATCCCAAAGTGAAGGAAGACTGGTCCATACCCTTTCCCCGCAATACTGACGGCAGAACCTATCTGTCAGAGCTCAAAAGTACCCTGCCCGTAGCCCTTGAGAAATACAAACCCGATCTGGTTGCCTACAACGCCGGCTCCGACGTACTCGATAGCGACCCCCTTTCCACCTTCCGCCTCAAGGTGGAAGAAATGAACGAGCGCGACCTATTTGTAGTGGAAACCACCAGAAGAATGAACATCCCTCTAGCCATGGTGCTGGCCGGAGGCTACGGCAAAGACTCGGCCATTGCCCACACAAAGTCCATTGAGTCTATTCTCGCCCGCTTCGATGGCCAGACGGGCTAGACGCTCGCCGTTTTTGGCGGGGCAAGCCCGAAGCCCCGTGGAGAATGCGCTCGGCGGGGCATAAGTATAAAAGTAAGGCAGCTCTTTTCCATCCCCGGGCGCAATCCGTGACAGGAGACAAACAGTCTAAGACTCAGTTGAGTGACGCAAAAGGCGCCACTCCAGGCAAACTTGAGCAGGCGGAGGAAAAGGTTGAAAGCGGTAGAACAACAAAGCCCGCAGAAGATCTCAACTTGCTGACCATAAGCGGCATCACCGTCACCAAAGAAGATGCCGTCAAGGCGGCGGCAGTCGGCACGGCCGCTGTTCTGGGGGCGGCAGTACTGGTTGCCACACGAGGCAAATCAGGACTTACACAGGGCACAAGAATGGCGGAAGCCAATCTCGGCACGAGCGCCGTCGAAGGTCTCGCCGCTGCGACAAAGGCGGGCGCCTTACCGCTAGGGAAAGAAGTGGCACTACAGGGCAGAGCCGGCTTGACGCAAATGGGTGCCCTTGAGGCAAAGCAGGCACTCAAGCTGGAAGCAGGCAAGACAGGCGGCACTTACGCCAAGATAAGCGATGAAGCAGCCCGCGCCGAAATTGCGCAAATCAAGGCCACCTTTGCCCCCGAGCGCACCGCCGGCAAGATACTGCGCGACAAAGCCGCCGCCGCCATGCAAGAACAAGAGGCAAAGGGCTTCGTGCCAAGGCATCCGGTATCCGGCGAGTTACTCAGCAAGCCTGAACACTTTAAAGTGGCTTACATGGATGCCCTGCCCGTCAAGTCAGCCCCGGAATTCAGCCCCACAGGCAGACTGATGCCTGGCAAATACCCCATGGACTGGCAGACGTTCAGCAGTCACTTCGGTCAAGGTAGCGAACGTCAGAAACTTCTAAGCGAATTTCAGCCGACCCTGCAAAAGCTGAAAGAGATGGGTGTGAAGGAAGTGAATGTGGGCGGCAGCTTTGTTTCTAAGAAACCGGTGCCGGGCGACATTGACTTTATCTTCGACAGGGGTGCCCCCGGTGTCAATCAAAAACAGCTGCAGTCAGCCCACGACGGCATTTTCTCCGTCTCGAGCGCACCGGCACTGCGAGAGAAGGGAATGCAAATGATGGTGGGTCCGACGGATAATGCCACCTTCAAGAGCCTGCAGTATTTCATGTCCCATCACAACGAAAGCCTGTCGGGCACTATCAGAAGCGAAATTCGCCCCAAGCGCCTGGCCATTCCAAACGGGCTTGTGGTGCTGAGGTTATGAACCTAACAAACTCGGCGACTACCGACAAGTCCCCCGATGGATTCAGTTCCTGCGGCAGCTAATTCTGCCATCGGTTCAATCTCCGGTAGAGCATTCTTGCGGTCGCAAGACTTTCTTCAATACTTTGCTGTAGTTCCAGTTCCAAGCTGACAGGTCCACGTGCTCTTGCTTTTTCCAACAAGTCAAGTTTCTTGTCAACATCTCCCAACGCCTTATTCAAAAGCAAATCGTACAGACCTCTGTCCTTCCTCAGTTCGATTAATCGCTTGGTGTTAAGATGCAGCCGCTCGATATTAAACACTCCCATGGTGGAAGTACCAAGCCAAGTAGAATCATGCCTATTCAAATGGAGCTCATAGTCATGTAGATAAGGATTTAGAATTACCTTCTTCATCCATCGTTGGATGATACTTGGCTCATAAGTTGACTTATGCCCATTACACCTGTTGCAAGCATAGAGAAGGTTTTCATAGTCAAGTCTGAGTTCAGGAAACCGATTCTTGTGCTTATAGTGTTCTACAGAAAGCGACTGAACCCCACCTGCCTCAAACTCAGAAATATCACACCAGCAACAAGAATAGTCAAACTCCATCCGAAGTTCCGGCTTATACTCCTGATAGTTACGCCTTGGAGATGGATTAAATTTGCGCTTAAGTTTCACCATCATCGCTCTGCAATATTCGCTCTGCTCTTCTCAGCAAATCATCACTGCGTGCCGAACTAGCGATGATATCCCTCAGGAATTGCTTGCGCTGCTGATTCCAATCAAAATCTAGCACATCGTCTATTTCTTCCAGTTCAAGGTCAATTTGCCGCACCCGAGCTCTCTTTCTTTTATCCCACTGATAGAAAATGCTGTCTATCAGCCTTGCTCGCTCCTCAATGAGGTTATTTCTTTCGATCTTCAGACAAAGCTCATTTACTGTCTCCCGCAATAGAGTCACTGCAGTAGGAGAGCTCTGAAAGATCCTGAATGGCTCCCCGATAGATACAGACAAGGAGTCAGTCTCTACCACCGGCGAATCGGTCAGCCTGAGTAAAGTTCGCCCTCGTTTTTGTTCTCTGATTGCTGATGTCATCGTTGACCTTCTACACTTAAAATCTCACGCATTTTCTGCGTGAGAAACGACTCGAAAATTTCGCTTACCTTGTCATGCAGCCTATCAACCAATCCCATAAGCGCGCTGGGACTACTAGATAAATTACCCTCAGAGGAACAGTCTATATCCAAAATCAGTGAAACCTTTTTATCCGACACTGGAAGAGAAGAAAGATTCACACGAGCTCGGCCGGGTCGTTCAACATTATCGAATGAACTAATCGCAACCAGCTGAAAGCCTTCAATCGGCGACAACGATGATGGAAACCAAAAACCAACATCAAGGTACTCATCCAGATTGAATTCATCCATATTCTCGAAATCGAACCTATTGATATACCGAGCGGCACACCTGAGTACTGTTTCCGGATTTGTGGTACTGAGATATGAGGTTAGCATAAGCTTCACTGATGGACGAAATTGCTCCCAGGTCTCATATTTGGTCTGATTTGCCGAAGCTATACCAGGACCAATTTGGATCAATCCTGATCTTAGCTTATCCCAAAATCGCACACTGATGCCGGGCATCTGGTCTGAGTGAAAAGCACCACCTCCCGGCGAATTAACAAACGGAACGGTCTGCAAATACTCAGGATCAGGATACACGGACTTCAATTTCTCAGAAACCAAACCCGGAACCCTCGGATCCCAGCCTTTCTGAGGAGTCCTAATTTCGACTATGGCTTCCTGAATTGGTGATGAGGAATAATGGGGTCGTTGACTCAAACTTGTCCGCTCAACTTTCCTGGATGTCGAAATTCACAGCATATATGCTTTTCGCTGAACAAACAATAGGAGACACGGTGCTTAAAAGAGTCGCTATAGTTCAATCCATCCCTGTAGGTATTGCGACTTGAGTCTGTTCTTAAATTACCGTGCCAGATACCAGCTCAATAAGACGTTCTAAGCCCTCCATTGAACCATGAAACTTTTGAAAACTCCTCAGAAATGGCTAGCTCAATCAAAATAGCCACTGGCCTGAAAATAGACCAGCGCGACTAGGAACTCTTTGCCACTATTTTCATCACACGCATATGCATCAACAATTGCAAATGCCCAGAGTCGCAAGATGACTTAATTACTGCCTCCCGCGGAATATTTTTGGGGCAGGACACTATGATATATAGTTTGATCACTTCAAAGCTTAAGACAAAGGCCCGTATCCTCTCTACGAATTCTGACTGCCTCAAGTGCGGATGCAGCTGAACAAAGAGAAGCAGGAGGAGACCAATCTAGAATCAGATTGGTCCCCTCCGCTTCAAACCGGTGTTACTTGCCGCCGGCCAGATCCACCGTCAGAGCGATCACTGCCTTGACCACCTCCACCATGTAGGGGAGGTTGCAGTTCTTCACCCGGTCGGAGAGCTGGTGATAGTTGGGGTTGAAGCCGTCGTCGGTGAATTCCTCGGAAATGAGCACAGCCTTGTAGCCGTGGTCGAGGAAGCCGGCGTGGTCGGAACGGTCATCCACCGCATGGTTGTGCGGGTCGACCGGACCGAGCTTGATGCCGTAGCGAGCGATGGCCCGGAAGAAGCGCACCGTGATGTCGTGAGAGCCGTTCTTGTCGGCACCGTCGTGGATGTCCACGCGGTTGCCCGGCTTGCCGCAGTAGCCGATCATGTCGATCTGCACCATGGCCACAACATCGGTCTTGGCGCTTGCCACCATGTCCGAGTAAGCATAGCTTCCCCAGAGACCCTGCTCCTCACCGGAGAAGTGCAGGATACGCACGGTAAAGGGCAAGCCCAGGTCCTTGATGGCGCGAGCCAATTCCATCACACCGACGGTGCCCGAGGAATCGTCATCGGCGCCGGGAGCCTGCGCTTCCACACCCCAGGGACGACCAGCCGTGGAGTCGATGTGCGAACCGACGATGACCACCTTGTCGGGATTGGTCTTGCCGGGAATGACAGCCTCGATGTTCTCCAACTGCTTGCCGCGCACCTTGTAGGGCACACGACGGGCAGAGATGCCCATGGACTGATACTGCTCCAGCACATAGGCGAGAGCGTGCTGTAGGTCGCCGTGATGGGTGTTGCGAGTGGCGATCTTGATGGTCTTGCCACCCACGGTCATGGGCAGCTCACCGCTCAAGCGAAGCATGTGCTCGCGAATGCGGTTTTCGTCCACGGCAGCAAGCAATGCCTGCACCACCGGGTTGGGCGCCGGCAGATTGCTGACATCGATCTTGGGACCGGCCAGGAAGCGAGTGCGACGCACCTCATCGGGGTCGAACTTGCAGCCCTTGTAAGCGGCCTTGCCCTTGTGAACGGGGCTGAAGTCGCCGACATCGGGGGTAACCAGCGGAGTCTCGCCGGCAGGCAAGCCGTGGCTGTGGCCGACGTGCTGATGATCGTGGCTGGACGGAAGCGGTTCACGCCCCGGTTCCTCCTGGGGAGGCAGGCCGCCGCGGCGACGCGGATTCCTCAGGGCGGGATACACGATCGCGAAGAGAATTGCGAGAATCGCAAAGACAATGAGATACTCGATGAGAGTCATAGGTGTCTCCTTAGACAGGCATAATGCCTTGGTTTATCGCGTGAGAGAGCAGCGCCACCTGCAACTAGCTGCGCAAGCCAAGCGCACCACCAGTGATGCGACACATTGACAGCACAACCACCGGGGAAGCGAAGCGAAATGCTTGCCGCTCTTCTCAGAAATTACTTTCAACCGCATGCGCACCGTATCTGGTGCACACCGCTTAAAGACTTGCTAGTGGTTTTTGTCGGGCAAGTAGAAGCTAAGTTGAAAGGTTTCCTTTTAAACGCGGAATGAAAAATACAGGTACACCATAAAGAAGCCCGCCGGGCCGGTTCAATGCCCTGGCGCAAGCTATCGCGAAGGATACGATTAAGCAAGACTAAGGTAGCATCGGCAGCCACCCGAGCAAATGTCGTCAGCCCAAACCAGTGTTCACTCTCAGACTATGCAAGGGGAGCCCTTTCGAGAAAAACTGCGGTTTTTCACTAATACCCAAGCACCGCTAACCGCCGCCTGTGAGACAGCGCTCACAAACCACGTCAAAGCTGGCGCAGCTTGCGCGCCTGGGGCTGCTTAACAATTGAGAGCCGACAAACGCGGATCACGGCCGACGAAATACTCAGAATTCTCACTTCCACCCCATTTCTCCCGGAGTCATCAGCGCACATATGAGTGTTATGTAACCGGCCAGCCGTTAACAATCTCACAGCCTCACGCCATCTTGAGAACCATAAGAGTTAGGATAACACCTGATTTTTCCGCCCGAATTTAAGAGGAAGCAAATGGCTATCAAGGAGTTCATCAAGCATCACTACCGTCACTTCAATGCTGCCGTTGTAGTGGACGCTGCCGAGGCTTACATCAACCACTTGAACAAAGGCGGCAAAATGTTCATGACCCTGGCAGGCGCCATGAGCACCGCCGAGCTTGGTCTGTCTCTGGCTGAGATGATTCGCCAGGACAAAGTGCATGCCATTTGCTGCACCGGCGCCAACCTGGAAGAAGACATCTTCAACCTGGTCGCTCACAATCATTATGAAAGAGTGCCCCACTACAGACAGTTGAGCCCGGCGGAAGAACAGGAATTGCACAGCCGCGGTATGAACCGTGTTACCGATACTTGCATACCGGAAGACGAGGCCATTCGCCGTATTGAAAACGAAGTGCTGGAACTCTGGCAGGAAGCCGACAAGACTGGCAACCGCTACTTCCCTTACGAGTTTATGTATCAGCTGATTCGCTCCGGCAAAATCAAGCATCACTACCAGATTGACCCGAAAGATTCCTGGATGCTTGCCGCTTGCGAGAAAAACATCCCAATTTTCTCGCCCGGCTGGGAAGATTCAACCCTGGGGAATATCTTCGTCTCCCACGTGGTGCGCAAAGACATCTCCAGCTACCAGGTGGTCAAATCCGGTCTCGAACAGATGGGCTTCCTGATTGACTGGTACAAACAAAACAGCAAAGATGAATCCATCGGCTTCTTCCAGATTGCCGGCGGCATCGCCGGTGACTTCCCGATTTGCGTGGTGCCGCTCATTCAGCAAGACTTGCAGGAAGACTGCAAACTCTGGGGCTATTTCTGCCAGATTTCCGACAGTACCACCTCTTACGGCTCCTACAGCGGTGCGGTTCCCAACGAGAAAATCACCTGGGGCAAATTGAGCGAAGAAACGCCGCGCTTCGTCATTGAGAGCGATGCCTCTATCGTGGCTCCGCTCGTTTTCGCTTACGTGCTGGGCCAGTAACCGCTGCAATAAGTCTGAAACAATGCTCATCTAGATTGGACTGGTACGCGCATTACCAGTTTTAATCGGGGCATACCGCCATGGCTTACGGACCAAACCGTGACTTTGGCTCGCTTCAATACGAGCCAAGAAGCATTCCCTCACCCGAGGTGAAGCAAGAGGAACAGGAGAAGGTTCCTCATCAACCTTATGTGAATGAGATTTTGCCGCAAAACAATAATCTCTTTCAGAAGGCGCAAGAGAAGAACCTTACTAAGTTCGACAACGGCTTCGAACTGGTGGGCGACATCAAGCCGGGTCAAGACGGCACCACGGAAACAAACAAGAAGACTCTGCCCACCGGCGAGTCGGTGCTGGAAGTTAAGACAAAGCCTGACCAGAGCACGCTTTCAGACGGCAAGAAAGCGCCGGAAAGAGCCGATGTACTCATCGAACTGCCGGGGCAGAGCCTCAAGTTCGACAAGGAAGGGCGCATAGAGTCTATTACTTATCCCAAAGGCGACAGTAGAAGCGTCACCTATGAGGCAGGTTCGGACAAGATCAAGTCTATGACCTATTTCGAAAAGGAAACAGGCAAGACCCACGAATACACACGTATCGGCGATAAGGAGAGCTGGTCATACAAAGGCAAAGACGCCGAAGGCAAGGAGAGCCGGGGCAAGTGGAACGGCTCTATTGAGTATGCAAAAGACGGCACCTTCTCAGTAAAAGACGGTCAGGGCAATGGACGGAAAGTGGATGACTTCTGGGTAAAAGTGCCCACCGACGGTCAGACATACCGGGAAAAGACAAATGCCGACGGCTCCGTCTCAAGGCGCCTGAGCGGTGAAAAGGGTCCCACCCTGGAATTGAATCCGGCCGGCGAAATCAGCAAGATTCAGTCAGCCGGAGGTGAATACCGCAGCTTCGCAAGAGAGAACGGACAGGTCACGGGCTTCACGGACCATGGGGCAGACGGCTCCATCAAGCAACAGGTGAAGGACCTCAAGAACGCTCAGCTAAAACCGGACGGCTCTCTGGAATACACTACCGCTGACGGCGGCAGCACGGTAGAGCGAGCAGACTTCTCTCGTGTAAGCAAGGACGCCCAGGGCAAACTTACCGGCGTCACCATGGCAAACGGCTCCAGCCGCCAGTTTACCTATGACGCTGAGAGCGGACAATTAGCCAAGATCAGCGACATCGCCAAAGTAGGCACGGGGGAAAGGCAGACAGATTGGACCGCCAGACGCAACTCCCCACCACCGGAAGGAGACGGTCAGCTTACCGGCACTTTTGAGAGAGTGAATGAAAAGACAGGCAAAGTCGTGCAAACACGCTCCGATATAAGCCTCAAGGAAAATGGTGATTACAGCTTCAAAGACGCAAAGGACCGCCCCGGCGAAAGTAAAGTCTCCGACAGACTGCTGAATACAGGTGACGGGCTGGGCTCGGCATCGGTGCTGGAGGCTCGCGACAATTTCCTGGAAGTTATGGGAAGGTCGACAAAAGACAGCGAACGCATGGAACGCCTGGAGCAAATGATGACCGGTTTCGAAAAACGGCTCGGCGATCAAGTGGAGTTGCGTGTGGCTGCCGGTCAAAGTGAAGAACAAGCCAGGGAGATTATCGAGAAGAAAATAACCAGCACCTATGACCACTTGAGCCGTATGGTGGAACCGGAAGACGGGCAGTTGAAGGGCGCCATAGACAACAAAGAGACCCGTTTTGTGCTGGCTGAGACCTTTATGTTCCACGCCTGGGAGCCGGAAACAGTCAATCAGCAGGGTTGGGGCTCGTGCTGGCTGCAGTCGGGCTACATTCCCTGCGGACTGGGTAAGAACCCGGACGATATGGCCAAAGTGCTCGCCGATGTCAGCCTCACCGGCAAATACACAGACAGGAAGGGCAACAGCTACGAGTATAGCCAGGGTCAACTGGGCATCCACGACCGTCGCGACGGCGCCGGCTGGAGCATTGTCAAAGCTCTGGAAGACGGCTCCCAGCCAAGCCCGGTTGCTCACCGCTTCGACCGCACCCTGGCCGTCATGGATAGAGGGGCCGGCTACCGCGGCGCCGGCAATGCCGACCGCATTCGCACCGGCGGCGGCGGACAAAGAGAAATTATGCGCCGCGTCACAGGAGACGAGATGGCCTACATAGACAGTATGCCGAGAAATCGCGAGCAAAGGCTCAAGCTCCTGGAAGCAGTAGGAGCACAGCGGGATGGTGGGCGCAATCACGTGGCCACGCTGGCCTTGAGAAAGGTAGGAGAGAACTGGGCCATCGTCAGGGGCGATCAGTACGACGGACGGGACCGGGTAGTTTCAGTGATCAGAGACTTGAAACAATGGCTCAACAACGGCGACCACGCCCCTATTGAGCGCAGTTTCGCACCCAGTTGGAACAAAGAATTCAAAATCGCCGACGCCGTCAAACCCAGCCAGTTCAGACAGGAGAGAGACCGATTGATCGCCGACAATCACGACAACTACCACCCCTCCAGACCGGTTCTGGCATTCTTCCGCCGCCGCCGTCACTAAAGGGAAAGGTATCCGCATGCACAACGCTCCCGGGGGGAGTCGTGGTCAATTCAGTTAGCACCGGGAGCGCCTCTAGAGTTCCAGCTCTTGAATGCCCTGATCGTCCACCTGCAGGTCGAGCAGGTGACCATGTTTGCCCTCGGCTTTGATCCACTGATTGATGCGCTCGGCAACCGCGTCTTTGCTGCGCTTGTGCACGATGGTTACCACAGACGAGCCGGCGCCGGAGAGCACGCAGCCTAGAATCGGCTCGTTCATGAGTTCCCGCCGCAAGCGCGAGAGTTCCGGCACAATCTTGGCCCGGAAGGGCTCATGCAGTCTGTCGTCAAAGGCCTCACGCACGGCCGACTCGTCGGAACGAGCCACCGCTGCCACAAGTTGAGCCACCTTGTGCACGTTATAAATGGCGTCTTCGAAGTGCACTTGCTTGGGCAGCACGGCCCGAGCGGCATGGGTATTGAGAGTATAGTTCGGGGTAAAGACAAGCAGGCGCCAATCGGCAGGCCAGACCAGGCGCTGCGTCACTATCCGCTTACCGCTGGCGGCCGGACAGCAAACCACCATACCACCGAGGAGACAGGCCGCCAGGTTCTCCGGGTGCCCCTCCAGTTCGCAGGCTTCTGCCAGCAGGGAAGGCGCGGTGGGTATGCGGTCTTTGAGCACGTTAGCAGCCCAGAGAGCCCCGACAATGGCTGTAGAACTGGAACCGAGCCCCACACCCAGTGGAATCTCGGAATCGACCATGATGCGCACGCGGTCCAGGAGATGATGGTCTCTCTGCCACAGCTTGGAAAGTATGGTGTAGGTCAGGTTACCCTGATCTTGAGCAAGGCTACTCTTGGCAATGTCGCCACGAAATGTAATGAGGGGCACGCTCGGGTCATTCTCCTCCAGGAGGAAGAAGGACATGCGGCTATAAATGTTGAGGGCCAAACCCAGGCAATCCAAACCTGGTCCCAAATTACTGGTGCTGCCAGGCAATTTAAGAGTGATTTTGCGGCCCTGTTTAATCAGTTCGTCGATGTTCTGCAATGGTAAAGAAGTCTTATCTTGCTGCCCCTTGATAGGGCAAGAGGGTAATACTTTGAGACTCCGCATGAGGATATTAGCTATACTTGCCTCCGTTTTGGTACCAATAAGAGACTGATGAGACATTTAGTTACCGGCGGCTCCGGCTTCCTTGGCAATCTGATTGCCCAACACCTGGTAGATAGAGGCGAGGATGTACGCATACTCGATATCTGGGAAGATCCGGAGCGACCCAAGGCCGCCGAGTTCATCCTCTGCGATGTGCTCGACCGCGAGACCGTGGCTAGAGCCGTTAAGGGCATCAATGTCGTGCACCATACCGCCGCCCTTGTGCCCATAACCAAAGCCGGAGACATGTTCCGCAAGGTAAATGTGGAAGGGACCGGTATAGTAGCCGAAGAGGCCGCCCGGGCCGGCGTCGAAAGCTTCATCTATATGAGCTCCAGCGCCATTTACGGCATCACGAAATCACCCGTTGATGCCGGAGTCAAACCATGCCCGGCGGAAGAGTACGGACAAAGTAAGCTGGACGGCGAGCTGAAAGCCAAGAAAATTTCAGAAGAGACCGGCATGCCGCTCATTTCCATTCGCCCCCGTACCATCATCGACAGGGGACGCCTCGGTATTTTTCAGGTGCTCTTCGACTGGATCAAAAACGACGTCAATGTTTACACCATAGGCGACGGTAACAACCGCATTCAGTTCTTGCATGCCCAGGACCTGATCAATTGCTATTTACTGCTCAACGATCTCAAACGACCCGGCATGTACAACCTGGGCACTGACCGCTATGCCAGCTTGAACGAGAACCTGGGCAATTTGATCAAGCATGCCGGTTCGAAGTCCAAAGTCAGACACCTGCCCAAAGAACTGGCCAAGACCTCGCTGCTCTTTCTGGACAAGCTAAAATTGAGTCCCCTGGCTCCCTGGCACTACTTGAGCTATGGCGAAGATTTCTTTTTTGACGTCACTAAACTGAAGGAACTTGGCTGGCAGCCTAAATACTCCAACGACGAGATGCTGTCCGAGAGTTACGACAGCTTCACTTCCAACTACCAGGCGTCCATGAAAGGCAAAGCCGGCTCAGCCCACCGCAAACCCCTGCAAGAGAAAGTGCTGGCCTTGCTGAAACTGGTATCGCGTTTCTAGCTCAAAACGCCCGCCCGCCAGGCTCCACAAGTCTCAGTCATAGACAGCCTGCAGGGCGTTCATCACTTCCCGCGCCGACTGAAACCGTTTGGCTTTATCCTTCAGAAGGCAACGCTCAATGATAGGCGCAACGCCTGCGGCCAGCCCCTCTCTCTCTTCCCCTATGGGTCTAGCTGTTTCATAGAGATGCATGGCAAAGGTATGCATGGCGCTCTCGCCCTCGAAGGGCGCCACTCCGGCCAGCATGCGATAGTACATGCAGCCGAAGGAATAAATATCGGTGAGGCTATCCAGTTCTCGCCCCATGCACTGCTCCGGACTCATATAGAGCGGGCTGCCGAAAACAAAACCGGGTTGTGTCAAAGACTTACGCTCCTCGTCGTGCACCTTATTGCATTTGGCAATGCCGAAATCGAGAAGCTTGATAGCTTGAAAATGCTCCAGCGGATAATCTCTGTCGAAGCTGGAAGACTCGCTGGTGAGCATGACATTGCTTGGTTTCACGTCGCGGTGCACAATCCCCAACTCATGAGCTTCTTCAAGGCCTTTCAAAACGCCGCAGACGATGCGATAAGCTTCCTTTTCATCCATCTGCCGCTCCCGCTCCAGCACTTTGTCGAGACCTTCCCCCTGAAGGTGCTCAAGTACCAGGTAGGGACGCTGTATGTCCAGCTCCATAGAGCTTCCATCTGCTTTTTCCACGGCATTCTCAAGCACGCCGAAGGAAAGCACGTGCACAATATTGGGATGATTGAGATGATTTATGATGGCCGCTTCCCGCTTGAAGCGCTCAATGCTCTCTTCCGAATCACTGATGTAAGAATGCAAGACCTTCACTGCCACTCGCAGGTCTGCCTTCGTATGCTCAGCCAGGAAGACCGTGGAGAGCCCACCCACTCCTATTACTTCCGTGAGCAGAAAACGATTTTCAATGATGGCGCCGACCAGTTTCTTACTTTCATTGACCGCTTTCTGCATGAATACCGCCCATAGCCGAAGTTTAAGACAAGACTGCCCAGAGAGCCGAGTTTGCAGAGGTCCCTTTCAGTTGTCCGATTCTATACTACCAGCGGCAGCCCCAAAGATCTTCAACTAGATCGAAGAAGGAGCTGCCTGCGGCAACTCCTTCTTCACACCCCGGGAGAAAAACCAAAGATGGGCTACCAGGCTCTAGGAGCGTTGTGGAAGCGATTGAGCAAGTTGGAAGTAGAGTGCTGACCGACCTGCACCGAGCGAACCCCCGGCCCATCGCCAGGCGCCTGTTGTTGAACCAGTTTGAGCTGCTCCAATTGCCCCCTCAGCTTCTCTGAAATCGGGCTATCATAACCCCTGGTGCCCTGACTCAAGATTAGCTCCCGTTTGAGATAGTGACCGGCGGCCGCCAGATTGCCCCGGGAGAGCTCCTTCTGATAGGCCTGATCGAGTTCTTCCAGGTGACGACCGGCGCCGGCATCGCCGAAAAACATGCGGGCAGCTGCGCTGCCGTCCGAAAACTTCTCGCCCACTTGAAAGCAAAAGCGGGTGGCCATTTTCAGTTCTCTCGTCACTTCATCAAAAAAGGCACCGGAGGCTTGCTCCATCTCTCTGTCGCACTGCGTGCCCAGAGCCTCGGCGCTGCGGGAGTCAAATTTATAAGTTCTGTTATCTCTTTCCATGATTCTATTCCTTCAAAAAACGGGGTTGGTGGTTAGCTCCGGGCATGAGCCGGAGGGGGCGGTTCATGCCCTCAATTTAGGGCCGGCGCCGGCCAAGAGCACTGTGCAAATGCACAGACTTAACCCATTCGGCAGCGCCGCCAAGGCAAGCTCTGCTATGATCTGAGGCTGTAGCAAATGAGGAAAAGTGTTGAAAATCGTAAGCAGATCCGGCAAATGCCCACAATCTACGCCAACTTCCCCGTCCTACTGCCTATCATCGGCCTGCTTGCTTACCGCTATGGCGGCGGTAATTCTTAGCCTGGACGGTTGCGCCAAACCCGAAGCCCAGGTCAAAACCGACAAACCGGCGCCGGAAGGCACCACCTATGCCGCAGCCGAAGACATGGAACTGAAGAAAGCGAGAGTGGAAGCCTTAGACCACTTTGACGAGTTTGCCACGGCCTTTAAGAATAAACAGGAAGGCGAAAAATTTGCAGTCAAAGCCGCCTTCAAGGACGGCGACCAGGAAGTTCACAAATGGCTGATCGTAGATCAAATGGAGAACCTGGATATCGTCGGGCATTTCGCCTCCGGAGACGAGAAAGGCAACCTGAAAGCCGGACAACAAGCCACAGCTAAAGCAACCTTCATCGACGACTGGAGCTACGTAGACAAAAACGGCGGCGAGCACGGCGGCTACGGGCTGGCGGTCCTGAGAAAAAGACAGGCAAAATAGAGGAGTCAGTCCAAACGACTATGACCAACTCCATCTGTCGCAATCATCAAAAATACAAGCAATATCTTTCAGCCTACAGGCTCGCTTATGCACGGGCCAAAGGTGTCAGGAAGCTGGAGATAATGCTGTCCTTCGCCCCTGTCATCGCCTGCCTGTCCCTTTACCAGCTTGGTCCTTACATCTCCGGCGGTGCAAGGGATTTCCCCGCCGACCTGCTCAACCTCTGCGCTCTGACCGGGGTGCTTATGCTCTTGGTCTGCGACTTGAAGCTTGAGCCATTGCGGGCTATGCACAGGCGGGCCGCCAATGTCGATCTGGAAGCCTACGACACTGCCGTTCTGGAATTCCCCTGGCATGCCGCCGTCACCGGAGAAAGGCCCAGCCAGTCAGCGCTCGATGCTGAAGCCCGGGGCTACGACAACGCCCTGGCCAAAGCTCATCCCCCGGAGCTTTCCCTGGAAGATAGCTGGTATCCGCCTCTGATCGAAACCATAGCTATTGAACCGGCCAGACTTTACTGCCTCAGGCAAAACTGCAGTTTCGAGATCATGTATCGCCAGAAGTACATGCAGCTCTTCCTTTTACCCATGCTGATTATCACAAGCCTTTTGATAGCGGTGCAGATTTTTCTCTTTGGCGGCAGCTTGCCAAACACCTGCTGCACCCTCATCACTGCTTCACCTATTTTCCGCATGCTCCTGCTCGGTCTGACCGTGCAGAACCGCAACTGCCGGCTTCTCCAGGAACTAAAAGCCAACATCGATGAGGCCCTCAAGAAACAAGACACCTCGGCGGAAACGGCCCGCGCCTTTCAGGACAGACTCTTCCTCACTCGTGACACGCAGCCCCTCATAAGCATTGCTGGTTTCAAACATATAAAGCTCAAGTACTTGCCTGTCTTGAAAGCCGAAACAGAAGCCCTGCTGAGGTCTGCCGGACATTGAGAAAGACAGAGGAAGTACATATTCAAACCCCATGAAACAGCCGCACGAAAGAGAGCCAGCGCCTAGAGGAAGAACAGCCAGGCTGTTCTCATCTCTGCTTTGTGTAACTCTCAGTGCTTCGATGGCATTAAATCTGGGAGGTTGCGCCCCTTCCGACTTCGCTGTCAAACAGAAAGTCTCCACCGTACTCGATGTGCCGGTAACACAGCCTGACCTGAAGCATCTTCTAGCCGTCACATCCAAAATGCAAATTGTTGCCTCCGGTCAATTCGCCCCTGGCAATTACTGGTCTCACAAGAAACAGCTTTCCTTCGCCCCCGATACAAGCTTCCAGGTCAATCTGGAAATGCCTGTGGAAAATCCGGAAATTTTATCAACTAGAAATGCCACCGGCTTTCTAGCCACATCTAAAGAGTTTGCCGTCAATGCCGTGCCGGTACCGAAGAATATCCAACTGGTGGAAGGCAAGCTCACCGGCGAAGTGGAATACGGGAAATGGCTCGGCGCCTTCCTGGTCAACCTACTGCAACTAGGAAACAACGACGGCGGTCTGCGCAGCACCATCGCTTCCATGAAAATTGAAAGCGCCCGACTGGAGCTTAAGCCCGGCGCAAAGCTTGTCTTTGGTCAAAAAAGCCTGATTGTGGGAGAAAATTCCAGCATCACATTGAACAACCTGGATATTGACCATAACCTCAACTATAGAGGGGAAATGGTCTTCGATCTGAATTTCGACAAGGGTTGCGACTGGCTGGGCAAAAGAGTAGATACCCGCTTCAATGGGGGTTTTGCCAGACTCTACTTGATAGTGGAAGGGCGCGACAAAACTCTCACTCTTTCTCTCAACAAAGAACACCCGACCGTTTTAGACAGTCGCACTGTCGACATAAAACTGGAAGATTGCCGGTTCAATTTCGGTCATGAGAAACTGTCATCATCAATAAGCGAAAGCGCTGCCATCGATGTAACCGATCTCAAATGGTCGCGTATTTCGGCAGTGGAAGAACCCACCCTCGAACTGAAGAGCACCATGACCCTGGTGGCCACCGCTGCCGACATAAACACTTCCTCCCATCAGACCAAATTGACTCTTCCGAACGCCGTCAATACCGTGCTGGACATAGATACGAAGGGCAAGGAAAGCGACACGCACTTTGCCACTATGGGTGATGCAGTAGCTCGAACCATAGCCATTACACTGAACAAAAGCCACACCAGCTTGACACTGCTTCTGGAAGACGGCACTCTCGGTCCGGTTTCCTTCGATAAATTCGGCAAGCTAAACTTCAGCCTCAAGCGCGGTGACGCTCGTTTCAAGAGTCTGGACTGGAGAAGCGGCAACAGTCGCTTTACGCTGGATGGCGCAGGCGAGTCTACCCTCACCGTACCCACAGAAATGTTTCTGGAGCAGACCCTGGGAGGCAAACAGACCACTTTATCTCTGCCCATAGACATCCACGTGGGTGAGGCCAAGGTAAAACTGGGCGACGATGAAACTATTCTTGAGCAACTAAAGGGCAAGTTGCGCTTCGATGTAGCGAAAGAAATTCAGATGGAGAGCGATCTGGACTTCACCATCAAGCACTCTCCTTTGCTCAAAGACCAGGAAGCGGAAGTGAAAGTGCGCGGTCTCGATCTGGAAATTGCCGATACGAATTCAAAACTTTCCCTCAAGCAATGCCGCGTGCTGGTTCCCAATCAGGCACTTTCCATGGCGATTCAATCAGAGACGCCATCGGCATTTGAAGTAGATTTGAATAAGACTGTTGTGGAAGATAAACACTGGCGCTATAAAAATGCCATCGCCAAAAATGTCTTCGTAAAGAATCTCAAGATCACCAACATGCGCCCCAGGCAACACGGCAGTCTCGATTTTCAAGCCTCAGCCGAAGTAGTTTTGGAAGGCACAGTTGATAAATGCGGGCTCCTGATTGGTAAAAACAAATGGGAGACCAAACCATGGTCACTGAAAGCCCATCTTAAGGGTCCGGGCAGCGTCAAATACAATTTCGCCGCCAGAAAGGAAAGACTCTCCGAGGTCAACTACGATCTGGCCATGAGCCTGCCTTTGCCCAAAGACATGGATCTGGACTGGAGTGAAGTAGGAGCGGGCATACTACAGGCAACGGAACGGCAGGTCATTCTCTCCCACCTGCGTAAAATAACAATCCCGGTAAAACATAAAGGCACCCTGGAACTCTTTCAAAATCAAAAATACAAAGACTTGAGTATCGTCAAACTGGTGGTTAAGCCGGATGAAGCGGGCTCTCAGGTAGAATTCAGCGCCAACGTAAAACTTTAGGTTCAAGACGGAAGGATTGAAAATTGAAAAATCAAAGACAACTCTGCGGCAACCTCCTGCTCTCATTGACCATTGCCCTTCTCTCTTGCGCCACCCCGGCAATGGCCGACCAGACCTCCGGCGGCTGGACTACAACTGAAGCGGAAGGAATTCGCCTCACTTTTCCCACCACCTGGAAAAAGACCGCCATCGGCGGCAGTAGCGAAGACAAAGACAATCTTTTGAAGGTGAGTGGCGCTCTGCCAGGCGGCGGTTTTGCCGAACTTTCCCTGACCAATCCCAAAGGCGAGTTAAGTCTACCCCTGCTCCTAAAACTTCTGGAGGAAGGCTATTTCAGCAAACTACCCGAGTACAAAGCCCAGCCGGAAAAGTCCGTAAGACTGGCAGACGGACAGACAGCACTGAGTCGAGAAGTAACCTTCAGACAGGGCGGCACTATTTTTTGCCAACGGCATCTACTCTTCCAGAACAAAAATGCAGGAGCGGAAAACCAAAACCACATGCTCTTGCTCACCTGTCCGCTCAATGACTACAATGCCACCGGCACGATCTGGTCCACGGCTGTAGCATCTCTCGTGCAACGGGGCGGCATGAACACCGCCGCGATAAAAGGCGGACAAGCAGCGGCAAGCAAAAGCAGCCAGACGCAGACTTCTAAGAATCCCGGCTCACAGGCTGCAAAACCACTCAACGCCAGCACCTGGAGCAGCCAGGACGGTGAACTTTCCCTCAGCCTACCGGGCTATCTGAAAGAAACCGTGACTGAAAGTGACGACCACCCACTCAAGGCAACTAGTGCCGAGAACGGCAAAATGATCTGTGTTGACGTTTACCGGGGTGAAGCCGACAACTATCACACCCTGCCGCAACTGTGCCAGATGCTGGAAGAAAAGTATTTCGAGACCCAGAAGGGCTACCGCAAGCTAAACGAAGAAGCTCGCTCAATGGGACAGGGCGGCAGTTTGAGCGGCATCGCCAGGGAGTCAACCTTTGTGATGAACGGCACCAATGTGCACCACCTCTCAGGCTACATCATGAGCGACAAGCACCTCTATGCCATAGCCCTCACCACAGCCGGCGTCAACAACAATGAAGCACACCAGATCTGGAGCCGCGTTCTTTCCAGTGTAGCTTTGAAAAAATAACTATTTCCAGAACAGCACTGAGAAAACTTCAGCTGACTGCACATTAGTGGTGCAGTTAGTTCGGTATGCCTTCTCCTCTACGCTTGCTAAATTGAAAGCATCTGGCACCCCTACTTCGGTCTAAGGGAAATAAACTCTCCGCGCCTCAGGCGCGGAGGGGTGCCGACCCGGAGATGTAAAAATGACGAAGAAGATAACAGGCTTAATAGCACGGGCAGTTCAAGCCATCAACTACAAGGGCGCCGCCGCCTATCTTTTGAACAAGAGCGATCCCCTCAAGCACCTGGTTTTCACAAAGGGCTCAGCCTTTTTCACAGACACCTTCTACCGCAGCCGGCAAGAAGAACTCTTTGCTTACAGCGAAGCCCTTCTTGCCGCCGAAGCCTTCGAGCCTGGCTTCGGCTGGAAATTCGCCGCCTATATGCGCGATCCCAAGAACGGTAAAGGCAACCGCATCCAGGGCACGGTAGCGGCAGCTATTCTGGCATCAGCCGACCCCAATAGTGCCTTCACAGAAGAATACACCTACAAATGCCTCAAGCACCGGGCCGACGATCTAATTATCTTCCTCACCCATTTTCACAATCTGCATCTAGGCGATGTGCCGGAGGCCGCCAGAAGAGGAATAGCAAGGGCCGCCAACGGGATGGACGAATACCAGCTTCTCAAATATGCCGGTAAGCAATACCCTATTTCACGGCTGCGCATAGCGGGCAAGCGCAAAAAGTACGCTTCCTTGAGAATTGTTGATGCCCTGGGACTGGCAAAAGCCTATCTAAATGAGAGAACTCTCGCCATTTACAATTACCTGCACGCGCCAAGCCGATTGAAAGACAAATATGCGCAGGCACTCGACTTAGCACCGCACCGGCGAAAATTCTTTAAAGGAGGAAACTATGCCGACGCAGAAGCCGGGCGGGTCACTCTTGAGCAAATTCTCAGCGCCAGAGGCTCGGGCACCCTGGTCTGGCACAATCTCTTCGACATGGAAAATGTACTACCGGACACGGCCTTCAAGAACCATATACGGTGCATGTACAAGGCGGGAGTGAACATCAATAGAATCAACCTGGAAGCCCGTAGCAGGAAGTACATTGGAATTTATCCCCATCAAGTCTTCGCCGGCTATGCAGCCGTCAAGCGCGGCATAATTCGCTACAAAGACAAAGCCTATCAGGGCAAGAGCCAGAGGAAACTCAAGCAGGTTGCCTTCCAGGCTTACTCCTATCAAGAACTGACCCCCATCTTCGAAACCGTCTTGCGTAAGACCATGAAGGCGGCCTCAATGGACGGGCTCAGCCTCGGTCTGGCGGACATATCGCCATCTATGTTCACGGTCAATCTGGCCGGCGACCTCAGCACTATGAAGGCAGGTGATGCAGCCATCCTCTTCTCCTCATTAATGGCAGAAACCCTGGGTTATGCCGGTACCTTCGGCGAAGGGATACAAATCATCGACCACACAAAAGAAACCGTCCTGGAATTCGCCGATGAGATCAAGACAAGGGGACGAGGTTGGGGCGGCACCCAGGTCACCCGCGCCGTTATAGACCTGATAGCGATTCTCCTCAATCAGCCTGAGCGTCCCAGGCCCACCACAATCTACTTCTTTTCAGACATGCAATTCGATCCGCCGGAAATCGAAACATTGCCGTCGAAACCTCTCTTTAGAATAAACATTAGAGACTTCTTCAGCCCCCATAAGCCGCCTCTAGAGTCAGCCATTGCCGCTTACCGGTGTCTGATTGGCGAAGTCGACATTGTCCTCTGGAATCTCTCCAGCTACGACACAACGCCTGTTTCTACAAAGGTCGACGGAGTCTTTATGACCTCAGGCTTCGACGTCAACACTTTTAAGCACATTGCCAAATGGAAAGCCGAGCAAAGGAAAGGAAGACTAGCCGAGCCGGTCCTGGCCGACCGACAGAAGCCCCTTGATACACCAGAAGCAGGGGAACTCGACAAAATCGAGCTTCCGGATCAAGATGAAACTTACAAGGTCCGTCCGGGCCAGGAAGAGATAGAATACATTCGCGGGTTCTAAAGAAACTCCGTACTCTGGCTCCTATTTAGTTTAGCTGAAGCAGGCAAACACCATATATGGCAAGCAAACTTGAACGCACCGCCATCATCATCAAAATAATCGCCAACGCCCCTGGCATTACCATGAGCCGCTTGCATGCAGAATTGCAGGCTCGAGGCATCAGCGTTTCCGAACGAACTCTCGCCAAAGACATCGACAGCCTCAAGAAAGACTACAAGCTTCTGCCGGACAAAGATCGCCTGCGCCAGGGCTATTACCTGAAAGATATTATGGCTCTGTCCGGAGAAGACATTGAAATTGTCCTGGATGCCCTGCACTTACTTGGAACCAGACTAAAGGACAAAGAAGCGGAAGCACTTTCATTGACACTCCAGACCGCCAGGAGCCAAAATAACTTTGCCGCAGAAGCGACCCGGGCGGCGCCCAAACGCACCCGCACCTTAAGCCAGCGCAACATTCTCAGTGCTCAAAAGAGTGAAGCTTTTCAAAGACAACTCAACCAGGCCATCAGGCAAACTCGCCCCGTCACTTTCACCTACAAAACTCCCCGCTTGCAAGCCTCTGAAACCGTGAGCGGCTATCCACTCCTGATGGTCTTTCACGAGCGCGGCTGGTACTGCATTATGCGCAACCTGACCACATGCACTTACAGCCCCCGAAGAATCGATCGCATTTCCGACTTGAAACTAATAGATGGCGGCAAGCCAAATCGGGACGCCCAGGAAAACATAGACGAAGCCGGCTTTCTGCTCAGTAGCGGCTGGGGCATGAGCTTCCCCAAGAACCTGAGAGAGTACCACGCCTCCGATTCCGAACCATATCTAGTGGCACGCTTTGACGCCTCAGTGGCGGCATACATACTAGAAGCAACCGATAGACATCCTCGCGGGAAAATCAGGGCTTGCCGGGACGGCACCGGCGACGTGGAATTCAGTATCAAATTACATGATCCCAGGGGCTTCCTTGACTGGGTAAGATCCTTTGGAACAAAGGCCAAAATTACCGCTCCAAAAAACCTGGTCGAAAAGGAAAAAGCTGAGCTAAAGCGACTCCTTCTGAAGTACGATGCCCATTAGCGACCGGAAGCACAGCGCCCGGGTGGTAAACTATCAGGTCTATGACACAGACTAATTCCAACGAAAACAGTCGCCCTTTCATTCCCGAGAAACCATCGGAAGCTTTCATCCGAGCGGCGCAAGAAGTTGTCCACGCCCAGCTTCAACACCAGACGCCGGTCTACTTATCCGATCAAGACCTCAATAAGCTGAAAGAGCTACCGAAGCAAAGCGGATTGATACTGGCACCCAATCATGCCGATGAGACCGATCCGCGGCTCTGCCTTGAAATATCACGCTTGAGCGGCAGGCGACTTATTTCCATGTGCAATCGAGAAGCCTTCGATGAGTTGTTTGGTCTGGCCGGCTATGTCTTGCAGCGGTTAGGACATTTTTCCGTGGAGCGCGGCGCTCACGACACTAATGCCATAGAACACGCCATAGAAGTCGTAAAACGAGGCTCGGACGGACTGGTGGTCTTTCCTGAGGGGGAGATTTTCTACCTCAACGAAGAGATACAACCGATGCATGCCGGTGCCATTGAGATTGGTATGCAAGCCATACAAAGGCGCCGAGCCGAAGATGCAAGTTGGCAAGCCTTCGTGATGCCGGTGGCCATCAAATACCACTACCCGGAAAACATCGAGTCGCTTCTGGAAAGGCGTCTTACCCGCTTAGAAAGTCACCTGTTATTACCTCATTTAGATGCTAAACCGGCCGTGCGGCTGCAAGCCATTCAAACTAAACTGTTGCAAAAGCAAATCAAAGAGCAGGAACTGCCGGTCGACCCTGCCGCCTTCGACACGTTGCTTGCCGAGATCAAAGCAGCTGAGTCGGCGCTGATCGCCAAAGTGGAAGCCCGCCACAAAGATCTAAGCACCTATCAAAAGCATTTGATTGACCAGGCCTGGCAACTGGAGGCGGAACTACGAAGCGACATCGCCGCGAGCCGGGACCCAGCGGAGAAACGTAGCCTCGAAGCCGATCTCGACAGGCTAAAAGAAGTAGCGCAATTGGAAAGCTGGGATCCGCAGTACTATCAGAGTCGTCAATCCCAGGACCGCCTGGCTGAAGCCTTGCTAAAAATGGAGCGTGAACTGTATCACATTCATCGCCCCAAACAACTGACTAGGCGCAATGCCCATATCAAATTAGGGGAACCAATCAAGTTGGCAGACTATCTGGCCGACTACGATAAAGACGCAAAAGCCTTGCGTCATAACTTGACGCAGAAACTTCACGACCAAATTCAAGGAATGATAGAAGAAATGGTCGCCGGGTTGCAGTAAAGGAAAGAGAGGGCAGCGCCTCAGACACCGCCCTCTCTTTCAAACTAATCACTATTACTTACAGGCCTGTGCCATCTGCTTCATGCATTCCGCAGCATTTTTACCTATTTCTTCAGGAGTCAAATCTTCCTTGTGGGTGGCAAGACTCCAGGTGTGGCCATAGGGATCTGTGAGTCGGCCGTAGCGATCGCCCCAGAACATGTCCATGGGCGGCATATCAGCTTTGGCACCGGCATCCACGGCACGCTTGAAAGCAGCGTCGATATCGGGAACAAACATGTGAATGGTGACATTGCCGCGGCTGAGCGGCAAGTGAGATGAGGGGCAGCCCTCCATGTTGGGGAAATCATCAGCCATAAACACATGGCAGTCACCAAATTTGAGGTCGGCATGCATGATGCGACCATCTTCCATGGCCAACCTGTACACCTCTTCCGCGCCGAATGCCTTCTTGTAGAATTCGATAGCTGCCGGAGCGCCCTGCAGCACCAGATGCGGTATGACGGTTTGAGTTCCTGCCGGTACAAAGTTTGTTGCTTTTGACATTATCTTTCCTTCTTTTGCTAGTGACTTTTCCTACTGAGATTTGAAACTTTACTATGAGACTTTCTACCGAAGAAGAGTCTCCAGCTTCTCGAAACAGGCGGTCCAACCCATTGTGTGACCCTGAACGCTGACGGGTCGATTAAACTTAGAATGTTGAAGAACAATCTCGGTGCTATCACCTTTATCGATGAACTCCACCTTCACCAAGGTGTCGGAAGCTGGAAACTCGCTGGAGGTATTATTCCAGGTATAAACAAGCTTGGCGTTCGGAACAATTTCCAGAAAGGTGCCGGACATGCGCACCTGCTCTCCATCACTACAGGCAACCTCAACACAAAAGTCGCCGCCGACGCGAAAGTCTTGCTCTACATGCACCTCTTGAGCTTTGCCGCAACCAAACCATTGGGTCATTTGTTCCGGCTCGGTCCAGGCCTTGAAGACCCGAGAGAGAGGAGCCTTAAAGGTTTTCTTGATTTCCAGAAGAGATGCCTGGGTATTTGTGGTGAGCATTTTTAGTCTTCTCCCTGAGAATTGAGGTAGCGCTCCAGTGAATCCAGTTGATTGCCCCAGAAGCGGCGGTAAGCCAGAAGCCAGTCATTGGCTTCCTCCATAGGTGCGGCGGCAAGCTTGAGGTAGTGCACCCGACCTTTACGCACCCGCTCGACCAGTCTGGCGCTCTCTAAAAGTTTGAGGTGCTTTGATATAGCCGGCAATGACATTGAAAACGGCTCCGCCAACTCCAGTACGGAACAAGATCCCTTCAGGGCAAGATTATTGAGGATCGCCCTGCGGGTGGGATCGGAAAGCGCGAAGAAGGTTCGGTCTAATTGCTCGGAATAATGCTTAACCATACCCACCAAATGCATGAGACTCAAAACCGAAAGCCATGTGGCTTCGGTCAAAAGACCAATTTCAACGATGGCGTCATTAAACCATATCGTTAAATAAGATGCAAGAGCCCGATTATTTGACCGGCACCAGAGCGGATATCGTCTCGCTGCCGCACTGAGCCGGGAAATCTGCCGGGAGCCACTGGTTTAGATCATCTATTTCACCGGCAAAGTTTATCTGATTGCCTTCCAGGTCAACCACTTTTAAAGACGATTTTCCGAACAAGTTAGTGACCGGATAAGCCAGATACTTCCCGTCCGGAGAAAAGACGGCCCGCGCCACACCCAGTACAAAACCAAGACCGGTGCCCGGCAGCACTCTCAAATTCTCACCGTCGCTATCCATTAAATACGCCTGCCAGTGCCCGGTTCTATCAGACCAGAAAGCAATTTTTGAACCATCCGGCGACCATATTGGCAGCCAGTTTGATTTAGTGCCTCCCGTCAATCTTTTCAAATCCGAGCCATCGATGTTCATGATCGCCACATTCCAGTCGTCGTCACTCTCATTCATATGAAAGAGTATTTTTCTTCCGTCCGGCGACCACTGGGGATAACTCTGGGTGCAATCGCTAAGTCCAATGCGCCGATCCTTTTTGCCGTCCGCTTTGCCGTCCGCTTTGCCGTCCGCTTTGCCGTCCGCGTCGACTATATGTATGGAGCAATAGGAACCTTCATCCCAACAGTAATATGCGATGCTCTTTCCATCCGGCGACCAGGACGGCGACCGCACTCTCTCATGATTGGAAGTAACAAGATGACGATTCCTACCGTCGGCATCCATTACAGCAAGAGCACAGGCACCATTCACCTCCTGCTCGAAGACAACTCGCCTGCCGTCGGGAGACCAGAGCGGGCTTGTGACACCACCGGCAAGGTGGGCGACAATTCTTTCCTTGCCCTTAGAGTCAAGTTCCACCAGATCAGAACCCTTGCCGGCGCGCTCGCCGGCACGGCAAAGAATAATTTTGCCTGTCGGTAGTCGAGGCCGCTCCAGTGGAAAAGCAGCGCATCCGCCAAGAACGACACACAAGAACATAGCCACAAGCACTGGCAGCAAGCCCCGATTAGCACATAAGTTCCGCTGGTCTTTAAATGGAACTATAGAGACCGGCTGCATAAAACGATGGAAAAGCTTCATAGCGCAAGCGAACTCATTTGCCGTGTACAACCTACATAGATTGTACACGGCGAAAGCAGGGCTATCCGGCGTCTGCTATGAACTTTTTCAAGTCGGAAATCAGCTCGCTCAGATCATCAATGTGGCACATGCCATCACAAATGGAAAGCTCGGTATCGAGGATGCTCTCATCACACTCCAGGGGAACATCGACTCCATGCTCCTCAAAGACCTTCACGGCCAACGGATATGCATCCAAAATTTCTTTAACAGTGGTTGTCTCAGTAATATTCATGGCACACCTCACTTTACTTAATTTTCAAAACCAACCTAATGCACCGCATTCCGCATCAGGGCTTCCTCCGCCACCACAGCCCGAGGGAAGAGAATGCTGTTCTCTTTATGGATGTGGCGATGCAGGTCCTGCTCTAAGGCGGCAAAACCAGCTAGTAGAGCAGTCCAACTCGCACAAGCCGAGGCGGGTGCTTGAAAGGAATCCGTCAACTCCCGTAACCGAGAGAGAGCATTCCCAGCTTCATCATGCTCTGCTTCCATACAACGTACAGGGTTAGCTACGGTGCCGAAGGGCACCGGTATGGGAGCGCGAGCCGAAGCAAGCGCGCAAATATATGGAAACAGCACGCGCTCCTCCTTCAAGGTATGCTCCTCCAATTCCTCTTTCAAGGCAGCAAAAACTTCTCGCACCTTAATGAGGCGCTCATCTTTGCTGCCATGTACCGCGGCCACCTTCTCAGAGAGCAACTTGAGACGCGGCAATTCCTTTTTGAGGAAGGCATGGTGAGTGTTTTCAATGTGGCAAGCCAGTTCCTTAAGATCAGCCTGGAGCCAATTTGGTTCAGCCTCGCCCGACAAATCAGGAAGCTCTTCTATAGCGCTTTTTACAATCGCTATAGACACACCGGCATTTTCACAAGCCTGGGCCAGCGTGCGCTTACCACCACAGCAATAGTCAATGGCAAAACTCTCAAACACAGCAGCACGCCTTGGTTCTTCCGCCACCATGAGACCGATGGACTTTTCGTCGAGAGATTCAGATTCTCTGCGGCTGGCAGTCTCAAGATGGCGCGGAGTGCAGGGCTCTTGCTTTTCGCAACACATAATTACCGACCTCCCCTCATTCAAGCGGCGTCAACCGCTACTTTTGTTGCTTCATACAAATGCAGACTGGCACAGCTACAGGGCTGGAAAAACTCCTTTACGGCAGCGCATTCCGGGCAATGCCAATCATCAGGCAGATTCTCGAAAGGCACCTGCGGCTCCGGCAGATTAGCCATGGGCTTGCGGCTGTCTTCCACAACATAATTACAAAGGGTGCATATGTATTTCATTGTCCTATCCTCCGATAATCAACTTCTGGACCTTTATGTCCATAATAGCACTCTGGCGGCCCGCGTCAAGCCCCTAAAGCCCCATTTTATGGTATTCTGTATATAAAGGTAGATAAATACACTTTATATACAGCCAGACCACGGAAACTCTCAATTCTTTAGAGTGAATCCTCAGCAGGAAAACGGAAATGATTTCGCAAACAGCAGAGTACGCACTTCGAGCTATGGTTTTTCTGGCTATGAAAGAGGGTGCCGCTACCGGCCAGGAAATTGCCGCCGTTACCCTTGTGCCCGGCGGTTACTTGAGCAAGATCATGCAACAACTAGCCAAAGCAAAGCTCGTGCACTCACAGCGCGGCATCGGCGGCGGCTTCACCCTGGCCAGACAAGCAGAGGAAATTTCCATCCTCGACATAGTCAATGCCGTGGACCCAATAAAACATATTAGAAGTTGCCCCCTCGATATCAAGTCTCATGGCGTCAACCTCTGCCCACTGCACGCCAGGCTCTCCACAGCCAGCCGCCAGGTGGAGGAAGCTTTCGCGAAATCCACTCTGGCGGAGCTTATCAATGAATCACGCAGCCCCGACTGCGTCAGCGTACCGCTCACGCCCAGAGCAACTGATACCGCCTGCGGTGATTGCCCGCTCTAGGAAAGCACTCAAGGCCCGGGCGGTCCCACCGGTCCCACAGGCGGCGCCGGCGCGACGGCAGCAACCGGCACATTGGCGCCGGGATTGAGCGCGTTGATAATCAAATTGCGATTGTACTCAGCCGCCGTGAGCATGGAGCTAATTTTTGCCGCGGCATCCAGATCGTTTATGGCATCACCGTTTCGGCCAAGCAAATAATAAGTCCAGGCCCGGTTATAGAGACATTGACTGAGACGGGGATCAACGCGAAGGGCCAACCCGTAGTTCTTCACTGCCGACTGCAGGTGCCTGGAACACTTCTCCTTCAACTCGTTATCGGCAGCGCGCAAGAGGGAATTAGCCAGCACATGATGGCAAAGGGCGCGGTTGTAATAGGCCTGCGAGAAGGCGGGATTCTTGATCAACGACTTGGAATAGGCATCGATGGCCTCATCGAAACGACCGGACTGAGCCTGCAAAACACCTATGCAATAGAGAGCTTCCGCCTTGCAATCATCAAACTTGGCCGACTCAAAGAAATAACTGATAGCTTCGTTCACATTACCGGCCATGGCACTTTTGAGACCACTTTGAAAAGCCGAGGCACCAGCCTTGGACGGGTCGCTGGGCGGTCCGCACAATCCGGCAAAACCAGCCGTGGAGATTAGCTTGTCAATGACGGAAAGTTCTTTCAGCGGAGGTACAGAGTATCCGGGGTCGAACATGACCTCAGTCTGAGTAGAGTCATAACTGTTCGGCATAATCTGCCCGGGATTAGCGGAGCCGCTGCCTGCCTTCTGCACCATGACCGGTCCCTGGGTCATGGCATACCAGCCGTAAAAGCCCACCAGGAAGAGAATCAAGCCGGCCAGAATCAAGGCCGTCACTTTGTTCTTAGCCTGAGTCGGCGGCAATTGCGCCGCCATGGACTCCAGTCGATCGTATTCCTTATGGGCGACTATCTCCGCCGTGTCCTCAATAACTGCATCCAATTCATTGATGCACTCATCATCAATGTTATATTTGCCGGACTTCTCGGCATCCGCCAGCTCTTCTTTCTTGACGCGGCGTCCGGCGTTTCTAGCCACATCGTAAATGGTTTCATAAAAGACATCGGCGTTGGGCAGTTTGCCGTCGGTCTTGGTCTGCCGATGGGCTTCTTCGGCACCGGCACTGCGCACGGCATCTGCTATGAGCGAAGCGATGCGCTCCATGCGCTCCACCGTTTGAGCCTGCCTGCGCTCTGCCTGCTTGCGGGGCGGAGGCTTGATGGGCGGCCCCAATTCCGGCGGCATTTCCTGGGGAGTAAAAACATCAATTTCGCCGGAATTGACTCTGTTGAAATAATCGGTAAAGCGCTCATTATTGGAGAGACAATCGAAAGCCGTGTTGACCAGAACCATGGCCCGCTCCAGGCGTTCCCGCTCCTCCCCCTGGGCAAGCAAAAGACGCTCTCGCAACCGACCGGAAATACGATCGCGAGACTGGCGGATTTGCTTGCGTCCGCTCCCGGGACTGACCTCAAGGACCCGCCGGAAATATTGCCTGAGAGACGACTCGTCTATGGCGCGGACCTGGTCCGAAGAATTATCCATTAGTAGCTTTCTTCCTCATGATCTCGGCACTCACCACACAGTAGGGTATGAAGCAGGGGCGGTAAGTAATAAGAAATAGTTCCAATATTGCTTTTCAAGAGAGTTAAATAGTGGTTGCCAGGGAAGATCTTACCTGACTTGACAGGAAGCTGAATGAACTCCACCCTCAAGATTATTAAAAGTCGCGGCGCCATTGTATTTGCCGGACTTGCCATAAGCGTTTTCCTGCTTGTCATGACCGGGCGCACCATCAAATGGGAAGTAGTAACCAATGCCTTCAAAAGCGCCGTCTGGTTGCCCTGGGTGCCCCTGGCCGTCTTCACTTACATGGTGGGAATGCTGCTCAGAGGCCTGAGATTGCAGCAACTCGTAGGCAACGAAGCCAATCTAACCGTGGCCACCGCCAGTAATATTATTGCGGTGGGCTACGCCGTCAACAATATTTTGCCCGCACGCCTGGGAGAATTCGCCCGCGCCGGTATGCTGGCCGAGCGAACCGGTCTGCCCTACGCCCTCTCTCTCACGGTCACCTTTCTAGAGAGATTACTGGACGGGCTTACCATCTTGTCACTCTTCGTCATTGCCAGCTTCATCACACCCACCCAGGACTGGATGCGCAATGCCTCACAGATTGCCGCCCTGGCCTTCGCCATGGTCATTCCCTGTGTAATGATGCTGGCCCTGTTCCCGCAAATGTCCCTCTCGCTCATCTCCCAGTTAAGCCATCCATTTGGGCGCAAACTGCACCACAAGGCGCTGGCTATCACCACCCAGGTCACAAGAGGCTTCAGCTGCCTGCGTGACGCCGGCTCGGCCATGGTAGTGCTCTTCCTCAGTTTTCTCATCTGGGGTGTAGAAGGGCTCATGTTTGCCCTTGTTATGCCCTGCTTCCTGATGCTGTTCAGCCCCGTAAAGGCGCTCGCCGTCATGTCTTTCACCAATCTGGGCATCCTGGTGCCGTCCACGCCGGGCTATCTGGCCGTCTACCACCGTTGTTGCTCGGAAGCACTACAGGCAGTGACAAGCCAGCAGGGCGCCGGCATGCTCACGCCCTTTCTACCGGCAGATGTACTGAGAGTAATCATGCCGGTCTCGGTCAACATGGTCGACCCCTCTACAGCCATCTCCTATGCGGTAGTGGTGCACCTCATCTTCTACGCCACCGTCACCATCTGGGGTGTCATTGCCATGGCCCGCTACGGCATGGAGTTAGGCACAACCGCCGCTCTGGCCTGGGAAGCGAAACCACTGCCACTGCAAGAACTGGAAGCACAAGCCCATAACTTCGCTCTCATCACCTCTACACCGGTGGTGAAAAATGAGGTTCTCTGCTTCAAGAAAACTCCCTTCTGGAGGAGCCTGACGGAGGCTATGGTCTTGCCGGCGGAAGAGCATCAACTGTCCCTCGCTGAAGAGGAGAGAGCCCGGGCTCTTGAAGATGCCACAGATTTTCTCTGCCGGGAGATTTCAAGTCTGCCGCCAAAACTGGCAGGTATGCTCAAGATTGGCACCATCGGCTTTAGAGTTTTAGCGGCATTGATAAGCTTCAATACTTTTGAAAATCTCAGCCTCAAAAGGCGCTCGGCCATGGTCAACGCCTGGTCTTACGGCAAGGTCTCACTGACCCGCAAACTCTTCAAGCCCCTGCGCAGCCTCGCCCTTCTGGCCTTCTTCGAAAATGAAGCCGTACAGACAGCCCTTGAAAAAGCGACAGGCGCCTGTGCGACCCCGCCACTGAAAGCTACCGAGGAAGGTGCGATAGCGGTGGAAAAAAGCGAGGCAACCACCTAAATGAGCCAGATTGAAAAGAAAGAGCGGGGACAGGTTCTCATCATCGGCAGTGGCGCCGGCGGTACCACTACGGCCATTACTCTGGCGGAAGCCGGTTTCGATGTAGTCGTACTGGAAGAAGGAGCCCGCCATCCCCTCACGAGCTACGGACAAGCTCCTACCAAAGCTATGAACCAGCTCTACCGCAACCGCGGCATGATGCCCATCATGGGCTCGGTGCCCATCGGTTACGTGGAGGGTCGCTGCCTGGGAGGCAGCACCGAGATCAACAGCGGCTTCTGGCACCGGCTGCCACCGGAGTTTCTGCTGCGCTGGCAGGCGCGCTTTGGCTTGCAAGATTTCAGCCTGGAAGCCCTGGACGGACATTTCGCCTGGGCCGAAGACAAGCTACGGGTGCAGGACAGAAACGGTGACTGGCCCAAGTCTACCCAGGTCTTCCAACGGGGCATCGAAGCCATGCAATGGTCGGCCCAGGAAGTGCGCAGGGCAGCCTCCGGCTGCGTCAATACCAATGCCTGCGCCGCCGGCTGCCCCAAGGGCGCCAAACAAGGCATGAGCGTTAAACTTGTTCCGGAAGCGGAAAGCCTGGGGGCCCGGTTCATCACCGGCGCCCGCGCCAAGCTCATAATCAAACACGGCAACAAAGTAACCGGCGTACTGGCCGACATAACCAAACCGGACGGCTCCTCCGACCTGGTGCGCATCGACGCCGACTACGTTTTTGTTTGCGCCGGCCCCACACAGACTCCGGCACTGCTGCGCAAGAGCGGTATCAAAGAACATATCGGCGACACTTTCCAAATTCACCCCATGCTGAAAGTGAGCGCCGTCTTCGACGAAGACATCGATGCACACAAAAGCGTCATGCCTCTTCTGCAAGTGAAGGAGTTCTGGCCCGATATTTCCCTGGGCGGTTCCTTCTTCTCAGTCGGACACCTGGCCATTAATCTGGCCGACAACTGGCTCACCACCAGTGATGTCATCAAGAATTACCGACGCATGGCCAGTTACTATGTAGGCGTGCGCGGCACCGGCGCCGGTACCGTCCGAGCCTCGCTCACCGGTGACGGAGAAGCGACACTCAAGTATGAACTCTCGGACGTAGACATAAGACACCTCAGCCAGGGGCTGGCCAGACTCTCCACCTTGCTTCTGGCGGCTGGTGCCCGCGAGGTCTATCCCTGCGTCTTCGGGCTACCCAAAATCACCTCCGAACTAAACGCCGTGCGCTGGCTGGATGAAAGCCTGCCGCGCTCCAGCCTCAGCCTCACCACTGTGCATGGCTTCTCCACCTGCCCCATAGGCGAAAGACCGGAACGCTGCGCGGCCGATTCTTTCGGCAAAGTGCATGGTCTCAAGAACCTCTATTTGTCCGATGCCAGTATGCTGCCTGATTCTCCCGGCATCAATCCTCAGGGAACAATTATGGCCATCGCCAGACGCAATGCTCTGCACTTTGCAGAAACACATAACCAACAGGGAACGTAAGGGGAGGAATCGATGAGTGAAAAACCGGCCCTGGTCACCGGCGTACCCGGCTGGCTGGGCAGCAAGCTTGTAGAGAGCCTGATCAGCGGGCTGCCCGAAGTTAAGGGACTGGAAAGTCCCGCACCACGTTTGGTGCGAGCCCTGGCCCTGCCGGCAGCCGATACGGCGGAGATGGAAAAGCAATTCTCCGGTCAGGGCGCCACCCTGGAAGTGGTAAGAGGCGACCTGGCCAAAGAAGATAATAACGAAAATGGTCTCAACAGGCTCTTCAAAGATGCGGAAGGCGCCACGGTTTTTCACGTAGCCGGAGTGATTCACCCCACAAGAGGCGTGAAGGAATTTTATGAAGTGAACGTGGAAGGCACCCGTCGCATGCTGGAAAGAGCCGTGCAAGCCGGTGTCAAACGCTTCATTCACGTTTCATCAAATTCACCAATCGGCGTAGCCAGGGCCGGTCAGACTATCTTTGATGAGAGCAGCCCCTATAACCCTTACATGAATTACGGCAAAAGCAAAAAGCTGGCGGAAGACCTGGTCAATGCCGCCGCCGGCAAAATTGAGACGGTCATAATTCGCCCGCCATGGTTTTACGGCACCGGACAGCCGCCCCGGCAGACACTCTTCTTCACCATGATCAAAGACGGCAAGGCGCCCATAGTGGGAAGCGGCAACAATCTTCGCTCCATGGCCTACGTAGACAATATCTGCCAGGGCCTCATGCTCTGCGAGCGAGTGGCAGGCGCCGCCGGTCGCACCTACTGGATCGCCGACCAGGAGCCCTATACGATGAATCAAATCGTAGATACCATTGAGAAGGTATTGAGCAAAGACTTCAACATCGCTTGCCGGGGCAGCCGCATGCGCTTACCTGATCTGGCATCGGAAGTGGCTCTCATGGTCGATGCCGGACTGCAAGGGGCCGGACTGTACCATCAGAAATTTCACGTGCTTTCGGAAATGAATAAAAACATTGCCTGTTCCATAAAGCGGGCCGAGCAGGAGTTGGGCTACAAACCCACGGTGGCTCTGGAAGAGGGTATGCGAAGGAGTATAGATTGGATTCTGAAGCGCGGTCAGAAAATCTAGACGGTTTTAAAAAGCCCAGCCCCGGCCGAACAAACCTTGTCTTCAAGGCGATGTTGATCTTCTCTTGCCTGGTGGTGTCTCTTGCTTACTGGCTTTTCTTCAGCTATGCCTTCAAACAGGGTCAAGCCATAGAGTACGAAGGGCCCTGCCTCTGGGGTGCCTATCGCATCGCCCACGGGCTCAACCCCTATCCACTCGAAAGCCTCAGCCAGAGCCCCTATGCAGTACTAATCTATCCACCGGTCTACTTCTATATCGCTTCCCTGTTCTTGCACGGTGAGCCTTCCTATTTGATGCCTCGCCTCATTTCCATGGTGGCAAGCCTGGCCACGGCAGGCTTCTATTATGCCTTTTTACGCAGTCTCAACCTCAGTCGACTTGCTTCCGGCAGCGGCAGTTGCCTCTTGATGAGCTTCATGGCCATCTGGCTCTGGTCGGCGAAAGGCAGAGTGGACGCCCTCTCCATTGCCCTTACCTGCCTGGGGCTCTTCCTCTACGGTGCCGCCTGTAAAAACAACAAGCCTGGAAGCCTCATCTTGAGCGCAGCCGCCCTCATGCTTGCCACCATGACCAAACAACCGTCCGCCCTCTTTGTCCCGGCACTGGCCCTGGATTTGGTTTGTCGGCGGAAATTCAAGAACCTGCTTCTCTTCTCCGGATCTTACCTGCTCTTTCTTGTGTCAAGCATACTGGCCATGCAAGTTGTCACCCAGGGCGGTTTTCTGGCACACATGCGTTTTGCCTCTCACATGCCCTTTGAGTGGCGCTATCTTTTTGAGCGACTGGCTCTTATGGCTAGCGATATACCAAAATTTTTGCTGGCGGGATTTGCGGCAGTAGCACTCCTTCTAAAAGGCAAACTTCGCTTGGGTCAGGAAGACAACCTGAGACTGGCCTTGCTCATGCTTGCCACTACCATTCCAGTGACCTTCTATACAGCCGGCACCGCTTATTCCAACGTCAACCACTTTCTGGTGACGCTCCTGCCCCTGCCCCTCCTTATTGCCAGCGCCCTGGACAGCGGCCGCGCAAAACTGGAAGAAAATTCCGATCCACCAATTTTCTTTGCTTTTCTTACGGGCACCACCCTCATCTTGTCAAGCCTGATCATTGTCTTTCTTGGCTTTGCACAATTCGCTCAGGGGCCCCAGGGCAAAGTCTTGAGCTTAAGCAACCCCGTCAATGTGGAAGAATTTAGAACCCTAGTAAAAGGCAAACCGGTGCTGTGCGAAGACGCCGGCTACAACATCTTATACGGGGCCACCGCCGAGCCAGTAGACATCACCACCTTTATACAGGTGCTTGGACTGGATGGACCACAGGCCGCCGACATGCTCAAGAAAGTGCAAGGGCGCCAGTACGCCGCCATTGTCATCAACCACAAAGAGATGGACGGTACCAGGTCGGCCAGGCAGTGGAGCCGCTCCATCACCGACGCCATAACGGAAAATTACAGCCTGCTTGGGCAAATCAACGGCAACTGCGAAGCCCAGGACGTCTTTATCCCCAAAAGCTCGCCACAGCTTACCAAATAACCCAAGTTGCACCATTACTATAATTGATTCACCCGGGTCGATTTGAGGCACATGGACTTATAATAGGGGCACTCAGAGTCAGAGGGATTATGGCAGAGGGTAAAACCGGCACCGGTACAAAAGAGCCTCACAAGAGCGGACGGGAACGTCTGCGGGAGCTTTCCGGCAACGAACGGTGGAAACACCTCTTTCCGCCTTTGAAAGACGAAAGAGCCGCAATGGAAGATTTGCGGAAAGACCTGGCGGAAGTTCCGGTTCTGGCAATAGACGGCACCGTCACCAACACTTACGATAAGCTGGAGGCCGAGAACCTCAGCCGCAAAGACAAAGATCTAATCTGGCATTGCCTGGCCCTGGTGCGAGAGGCCTATATCAAGCTGGAAGAAGAGGAAGGCAACCCCAGTGTGGGCTCAGTTGGCGAAGGCAATCGCAACGGTAACGGTAACGGTAACGGTAACGGTAATGGTAACGGCACCAACGCCGGCTATCAGTGGAACATGAACTGGAAGCATACCCGCGCCGAACTTGACCAGGTATTGGAAGCCGGACGCTGCCTCGGCCTTGGTCCGGAAGAGTGTCGCGATGCCATGGTAGCCTCCATCTTTTCAGATGCCATCAAAAATCGCTCCAACTTCATCATTCACAATATCCACGGGGCAGAAGCGGCAGCCCTTGTGCTGTCCTATTTCTTCGACCCGGAAAATCCGGATGAGATGCGCACCGTAGAAAGAATTGTCGTAGCGGTCAAACAACATCAAATCGCACCGCCGGAATTCATGGCCAGAACAGTGGCGGTGCTCTTAACCCGGAAGTTTGGGCTGGAGCCCTTTGATCGCCTGATCAGCCACGGCAATACCATGGAACTAGCCAAGAATAAGTTGAACCGCCGGGTGGTTTCCATCTATAGCAAAATTCGTCTGCCCTACGACAAACACCATCTGGCAGAAGATCTGCTCACCATCAACTTTACCGACGATGAAAAAGAGATGCTGAAAGAAATCGGCATCGAAGATTGGTATGTGCCTCATCCCGAAGTACACGACTCCGTCATCGCCCACGCCCTCATCGCCGGCGATCATTCCATCAACTACAATAACCCCGACGGCTTTGCAAAAATAGCCCTGATCCGGGGACCCTTCACCGAAAGTTATTTCGAAGACGGCACCATATATGACTCCCTTGAGTCTGCCATGGCCAGCTTCGGTGATTCCTACAACATTCTTCTACCGGCAGCCCGCTCTCTGGCCCTCAAAGGCATTCGCCGCACACACATTGCAGTCACCAGGGTGCTGCGCATCATGACCGAACTTTTCGCCGGTATCACCATCGGTCCCAGAGAAATGCGAAAGACCCAGGAAGGGGCGGAACTAGTCAGACAGGCCATGGAGAGAGCCCGGGTAAAGAATCCCGAAATATTTGAAAAGGCAGCCGGCTACAGTTCCGAGGAGGGGCATCGCAACCGCGATAAGGCGGTGGAGAAAGTTGGCTTGATTCTCAGTGAGTGGCAAGCCCAGTACGGCGATATCCCCTTCAGCGAGCGTGAACCCAGTCAATCGGAGCCTGGTCCCGGGCGCTTACCCTTCTGGAACACCCCCCTGCGCTATCCACTTCGCAACCAGCAAGGCGAGCCCATCGCCTCCAGTCTCACCGACCTGGAACAGCGTCAACTAGCCTTTGCCTGCCGCATCAGAGAAATTGCAGTAGAACTTCTGCGAGCCGAGCAATGGTTCTTTTGCTGAAGCCGCTAGACTGAGCCCTGAAGAATCGCCGTTTTTCAGGAAAAGCGCCAGGTTGGCAATATTGACCACCCATTTGAATGGGTGGTAGCATTTCCCAAGAGTCATTTACCTGTAATAAAGTGTCCTGGATGTCCCCGTGGAAGTAATCGCATCGGTCGACGGCAACGGCAAAGTACTGAGCATCAGCCAAAACTCGTTCGAGGCCTGGAAACTGTCTGCCGATGAACTGGTGGGTCGGTCCATCTTCGACATTCTCTATCCGGAAGACATGATGGCCGCACAACAAGCACTGTTGTCAGCCACCTTCATGAAGCAACCGACTCAGTTCGAATGCCGGGTAGTCAGGCGCGACGCAATAGTAGTACCCATGTACTGGACGGCTCAGTGGTCCGACATGGACGATGCCATGCTCATGGTGGCCCAGGACCATATAAAGCCAAAAGACGGCGAAGACCCTTTCAAAGAAGCGCGCGAAACCATGCGTTTTCTCATGGAAAGCTTGCCCCTTGGGTTGTTTCTAGCCACCGTGGACGGCAAAATCGACTTTGCCAACAAAAATTTGGAAACCCTCATGGAAACCGGCGCCCTCGGACTGAGCGAGCGACTGATCCGCTCCGTCTTCCCGATGGATGTAAGAGTGGGAGCCTCCGGCGACAGTGCCTACGGTCCCTACATCGATAGAAAGACCCAGATGCGCGTGCTGACCGCTAAACAAAGGGAATTGCCTATCGAGTTTTCCCTGCGCCGGGTCAATGTGGGCGGGTTGCCCATGTACCTGGGCACCGTCTTGAATACAAGCGAGCGTTTCGAATTACAGCGCATGCGCCAGAAATTCATCGATAGTGTGCAGGTGCAGATCAAAGCCCCCCTGGCCGCCATTATGATGCACATTGAGCTGACCCTGGAGGGAGTACACGGCAACCTCAACGATCAGGGTAAAAGACGGGCAGAAACCATTCTGCGAGACATCCAGGAAATGATGAATGCCATCGAAGGCATTCTGGAAGTAAACAAACTACAGTCCGGCACCTTCGAACTGGATTTGACGCCCAACAACATTATGGTCCTCTTACGGCAAGCCCTTATGGCCATGCTCTCCGAGATAAGAGAGAAAGAACTGGTGCTGGAAATAAACGGACCGGAACTGGCAGTTATGGTGGACGAAGAGAAAATCATGACCGTGGTCATGACCCTTTTTGCCAATGCCGTGCGCTATTCCCCCCATGGTTCAAAAGTGCGTGTGCAGATAATCGATGCCGAAGAAAAGGTCAGAGTCGAAATTATCGACCGCGGTCCCGGTATGACAGACGATCAAAAAGATGCTCTCTTTGATCCGCTCAGACAGCCGACGGTCACCGAGGGTGGTGGCGGCGGAAATCTCGGCACAATTCTTGCCGCCAAGCAAATCGTAGAGAAACACGGCGGCACCATGGGCGTAATTAGCCACCAGGGCGCCGGCAGCAATTTCTGGTTTGACCTGCCGAAAGCGCCTGATTAAGCTAGATAACTAACTCTATTTACGGAACTTCTGAGGAACTGTTCTTTGCGGCCGGCTCAACCGTATCAGTGGCTGCATTTGACTGCTCAGCGGCAGAACCCTTACCCTTTATATTTTTGCCCTTCTGTTCGACCGAACAGCTGCGAGACATTCAAGTGGATACGCCGAAGCTCGGCAAGATCCATAGTTGCAGGGCAAAATACAGCCCTACAATTCCTAGAAACCACAATAAATCGTTCATATGTCACCTGCTTAGAGGCACTGGCATGGGGCACCAATCTCATAGTAACATCATTTCACGGCAATCTATCTAAAGGAAGCTACTCCTACCTTGTCCACCGCCCTCACATACGCGCTGGCCGCCGCCCTTGCCCTCCTGGCCTCGGTGTTGACTTTCTTTACGGGCTTCGGGCTCGGTACCATCCTTCTACCGGCGCTGGTCTTAGTTTTGCCCGTGCAACTAGCCATCGCCGCTACGGCACTAGTACACTTCGCCAATAACATATTTAAACTAACACTGGTCGGCAAACACGCCAATAAGACGGTACTGCTTCGCTTTGGTCTACCGGCTCTAATAAGCGCCCTGGCCGGAGCCGCCCTCCTGAACCAGACCTTGAACCTGCCGGCCCTGGCCAGTTTCACCATCCAAGACAAAACCTGCACCATAACCCCAATCAAGCTCGTCATAGGTCTGCTCATGGCTTTCTTTGCCATGCTGGATCTATCCAAACTGTCAGAGAAATGGCTACTGCCACCCAAGTACATGCCCCTGGGAGGACTCCTGAGCGGCTTTTTCGGCGGACTCTCGGGACACCAGGGCGCCTTCCGCACTATGTTTCTCTTAAAGGCCGGTCTCAGTAAGGAAGAATTGATCGGCACCGGCGCCGCCATCGGCTTTCTTGTGGATCTGAGCCGGCTGACCATATACAGCGAACAAATCTGTAAGAATCAAGAACTCCTCGCCGAGCAGGCACCACTATTGGTGACAACGATTGTTCTAGCCATGGTCGGCTCAATCGTGGGCAGCCGCCTTCTGAAGAAGGTATCCGTCACCATCAGGAAAATCGAACTGTCGGCAGCCGTACTGCTTCTGGCAACAGCCATTGCACTGGGTCTGGGACTGGTTTGACTTCCGAAACCGAAATGAGAATTCAAACCAATCCCTGGACACCTTCACGGTTCCTACCTGTTCCCCTAGTTGCAGTCTCCACCATCAGAAAGTTCGACTCTTCCATTGATTTTTCCGGCTGTTATGCTAACCATTTCAGCCGAGGTGCCGTTGCGATTCGGTAAACACATGCCTCTTGCTCCACCATCATAGTTGTTCCAGGCATTGGCGTTCCTGGTCCGATCCTCTGAGCTTTGATCGGGATTCTGAGGCCCCTCTCCGTTCAAGACTCTCTCCGCTGCTTCCAGACCGAGAGCACCGGAGCCCCAGTCAATGTAGGCCTGGCGGGCCCTGGCCGCAACATCGTTGGCGTCCTTGACCTGGGCGATTTCGACCGGTTGCTTTGCGGGCTCCGGTTTTGCGGAGTGATCGTCCACCAGCTGCAACTGACCAAATATTTCATTGGCGGAAGACTGAGTAGCGCTTGAATCGCGGGCGGACAGAAGCATCTGATTGTCTCCAAAAGACAACTGCGAGGCTGACTGAAAGTTGGCGTCAGAGCCGCTGCCCTTAGGGGTAAATTTCTCTTGATTAAGTTCAACATGAATCGACATGGCAGTATACCCATGAGTAAAAGATTTAGTAAGTGTTGGTAAGCGATCGGATCAAATAATTCGACTATGAATCGAGGTGTGCACTGACTCATATTAGGAACCGATCATGACAACGACATAAAAATTCTGCAGGTCGCCGCAAGGTCATCTTCCTTTAGTCCCGACAAGCCTCAACAGCCAACTCAATATAGGGAAGGTATAGATCATTTGGCTCTGTTCGCTCTCGTAAACTCCCGAGCGCTTCTTTCAAGAGCGGAGAGGCAAACAACGTGGCGGCTTCTATTGCAATTAAGGGCACGGGGTCAGTATTCAGCTCTGTTTTCAAGACGCTGAGCACCTTTTCCCCCTTTTCACCTAACCTTATCAGAGCGGACATAGCTTCCAATCTTGTTGATCCGTTCTCATCATCCAACCGCTCAAGAAATATTTTTCGGGAATATTCCAAATCTTGAAAGATAACGTCTACAGAGGCCCCCAATCCAGTCACAGCCCAGTTTCTTACCTCGTCAACCTCATCCCGGGCAAGAATTCGCAAACAAAACAATCCGTCAGGTTCGGTAGTGGCGAAGAAGCAATTGGCTAGTGCGAATCGAACAGCCGGACTTTCATGATCTACAAGATGCTCCAAATGACGGACCGCTTCGTCCGCCCCAAGATGAGACATTGCAAAACAAAGATCTTCCAATACCTCACTGTCTTTCTCTGTTTTCGACAATTCATACAGTCGGGAAAGTATCGCCGGCTGAAACTCAGAGTCACGGTAATGAGTAACCATTCGAACGCCAAGTGCTCTTTCTTCAGCAACATCACTATCAATGAGCCTCAGGGCTCGCTCTTTATCAGGCTCTGTCGTCCGAATTTGAAGTGCAGCACAGGCCGCCTCAGCGTTCTCACCACCACTCAAAGCCACTTTAATCAAATCGTCTGAAGACTGGGCTCTGATTTTCTCGATCCGGTCTCTGACCGCCTGCGCTGAGTAACCATACTTTTCCTGGAGTTCTTCACCAATACCAGTTTCTGCGGCATCAGAAGTGGTATATAGGTAGATCCACTTGGAGCCAGGACATTCGATTTCCTTTACTGCCTTCATAAACTCCGAGTCGAAAATCTCTTTACACATTTCACACATCCAGCCACAACAAACTGCAACTATTCTAGCGAACCGACAGCTATCCGGGCCGACTCCGATCTGGCAGGCGGAATTTCGTGTCCACAACGCCGCAGAAAACTTTGTTGGTCTTCCTGATTCGGCGAGATCCCAGAGTTGCCTTGGCCTCAGCATAAAGTTCCTCGCCCTGAGCGAAGGCTCCAGCATGTATAGCCGCCCCTATCAGGGCTGCGTATACTCGATCGGAAGTTTCCACCCTCAGCATTCGCCGAGCGAACTGCCTAGCCAGTTCAACTTCGCCTAGCCCTAAAGCCAGCTCATAAGTAGGCGGACCATCCGGAATGATCAAACGCAAACACTGCTCAATAGCCGGATTCTTACCCCGGACAGCTTTCCCCCTGTGACCAGGAAACAAAACAGAGCAGTCAAATTCTGTGATATGCAAAAGGAGGAAAAATCCCAAAGAGTGAAAGTACAACCGAACTTCCTCGTACCGGCGGACGCGCACTAATTGCCGCCACAAATGACGAACCAGGGGTTCAAGCACATCGTCGTCGGCACGAGAATCTTTGAGCTTTCTATAGACTGACTCAGTGCGCTCCTTCTCCTTTAGTGCTTCATTGAGCGAGATCCACTGGTCAACCAGTTTTCTATCTGCCTTGCCCTGAAGTATGATCTTTTCTTTGTCATTGCGCCACCTTCGCACAACCAGGCGTGCCGGTTCGTAGTTTTCTACCAGGACCGCAACGTCTTTAGTCGAAATGCCAAAGGGATCATCGTCATCAAAATGCTGATAGTACTTCTTGAAGGCACGCAAAGCACCTTTATAGTCTTTCTGCTTGAGCAAGGCCTGAGCTGCATCAAGGGCAGCCTCGGCACGGCGCTCTCTATCAATTATTGACTGACGCATCAGCAGCGCCAGTTGCAGTTCACTACTTTCATCGTTCATAATTCGATTATATACTTGAGGAGCAATCTCATCATAGCGGAGGCTTCCTATGCCATTGAGCAGTTGCGACGAAAACCGGCTGCGCCTCATTGCGAAGATTGAGTCAAGCTTTGCTAGAGCAAAGGACCTAGAACAGGCCGGAGAACTGGAGAAAGCTCTTGAAGCATATCTTTTTGCATTCGACAACGGTCACCTTGTTCCCGGCTGGGGCGGAGTCCGTTTGAGCTATGTGCCCAGTGCCATTGCCCGACTTGGAGAAAGACTTCCGGCTGCAACTTTGGCATTAAGTCATAGAAGGGACGCCAGAGAAAAGCTGATCAGGAGTGGAGAGCTGGAATTTGATGTCATTCACGAATGGTTGGCGCTCAATCGCTACCTTAATGAGCATGAAAGAGAACTGCAGCTATTGCGAGAACTAAAAGATACAGGCACTTTAGATGCCGACCTCGAGAGCCAAATCATTCGTGAAAACTACGAAAGGCTATTAGAAGCAGGAGAGTACAAGATTCTGGATGCCTATTTTGATAAATTCGGCGCACACTTCCTCCAGAGCCTTTTAAATTTCGACTGCGATACTCTATTGCCGCCCAGACGGAAGTCCAGAGGAAGAAGCAAAGAGATGGCGGCTCTCTGGTCAAGAAGCATAAAAAAGGACGGACGAAATCTATACGAACTGGCCCTAGCGACCAAACGGTGGGACCATGCCGATGAAGTGGCAAGACGGGTCTTGTCCTACTGCCCTGAAGCAGAATCTTTAACCCTTCTTGCAGAGACTGCCCGTCGCCTGAAGCGGAAGAAGCAACTGAAGAAACTATGCAACATGGCAGAAGAATTATTGCCTGCCGATGAACTGAAGAAAATGCAGCGGGATTGTTTACTCTCGTGACAGGGTGTGCCACCGGGACACGGGACCCTGTGATTTTAGAAAAACCGCGGTTTTTCTAAAAATCCTCAATACACCCCCAAAGCCCTGAACTCCGGCACTACTGTGACGACCATCCTGGCAACTTTCAGGGACTCCAGGCCAATGGTCCTGGCGACCTATAAGATGGCTGGCTATCTGATTTTAGAAAAACTCCTGTTTTTCTTAAATCCCCCAAGACAAGCCCCTGGCGCCGAACTCCGTTACCACCATGGCGACTGTCTCAGCAACTTCCAGGTACTACAGGCCAATGGTCCTATGTTGACTTTCTTTACGGGCTTCGGGCTCGGTACCATCCTTCTCCCGGCGCTGGTCTTAGTTTTGCCCGTGCAACTAGCCATCGCCGCTACGGCACTGGTACACTTCGCCAATAACATATTTAAACTAACACTGGTGGGCAAACACGCCAATAAGACGGTACTGCTTCGCTTTGGTCTACCGGCCCTATTGAGCGCACTGGCAGGAGCCGCCCTCCTGAACCAGACCTTGAACCTGCCGGCCCTGGCCAGTTTCACCATCCAAGACAAAACCTGCACCATAACCCCAATCAAGCTGGTCATAGGTCTGCTCATGGCTTTCTTTGCCATGCTGGATCTATCCAAACTGTCAGAGAAATGGCTCCTGCCACCCAAGTACATGCCTCTGGGAGGACTCCTGAGCGGCTTTTTCGGCGGACTCTCGGGACACCAGGGCGCCTTCCGCACCATGTTTCTCCTCAAGGCCGGTCTCAGTAAGGAAGAATTGATCGGCACCGGCGCCGCCATCGGCTTTCTTGTGGATCTGAGCCGGCTGACCGTATACAGCGAACAAATTTGTAAGAACAAAAGCCTCCTTCAAGATCAGACACCGCTTTTGGTGACAACGATTGTTCTAGCCATGGTCGGCTCGATCGTGGGCAGCCGGCTTTTGAAGAAGGTATCCGTTACCGTGAAGAAAATCGAACTGGCGGCAGCCGTACTGCTTCTGGCAACAGCCATTGCCCTTTGTCTGGGACTGGTTTAGCAAGTATAGGTTTCAATCTTCTAGAGCGGTTCTCGCCATCCACACTCTCAGGAGAACCTGCTAGACACAAGTCCAACTTCTGCAAAGGTGCTATCAAAGAAGCACTCAAAACAGCAAACTTCCATTCCCAACTTCGTCATCTTCATCCCTGGAAAGAATGCGAACCAAACCAATGCTGGACAGCCGGCTCAGAACCTTTCACTACCAATACAAAACGCACCACCAAATATAATGAGCCACCAAAATCCACCAACCGCTATATAAAACCATGCAAAGGTTTAGGAATAACGACGGAAGGGAATAATACTCAAAGTTTAGGATCTAAACGGTTCCTCCCGCGCAATCAGCGGATGCGACCAGATCAAAATTGCCAAGCTTTAAACCGGGCTGATTGACGGAGGTTGGAAGGGCAATGAGCAGAAATTCGAGGCAATCCATCGGCAGTGCTGCCGAGATGCCGCTGACCATGATCATTCTGTTTGTTCTCGGCGCTTTCCCCCTTATTAATCTGATATCTCTCGGGCTCGCTTACGGCGCCATCTGGTTCATTTCCTTTCAGTGTGCGCAATCTGCATCTACCCAGACCGACTTCAACAGCTGCCTCAGTGCAGTAGAGAAGAGAACCGCTGCATTCAACGGTCATGGCTTCACCAATATGTTGAAGATGGTGCCCGAAGCCGGTTATAAGAACTCGGGTTGCGATCTGTTCATAGATGCAGTAGATTTCATGGATGCCAGCAAGTGCACAGTGATAGGGCCGAATAAACCGATAGCGCCACCAATTGATTTAACCAATCGTTTTTATGAAATTGCCGCTCACACCACATACAAGGTAAATCCACTCATAGACTTGAAGGCAGTGCCATTTCTAGCGACGGTACCAGCTCTGGGTACTCCGGTAGTACTGAAAGTGAAGGTCAAACGTTGTGCTGAGTTTCCGCAGGGACTGACTCGCGGACCTGGTGATGGCAACTTACCGGCGAATGCCGCGCAGCAATCACCAGCAACATCTTTCGCCAGTCCCATCTTGGCCGAGAAGGAAGCCGCCGAGCCCTGGTATCGTCCGCAGATATATGCCGAGATCCAAGCTTCCGGCAGTAACATTCTGGACCACACCGTAGTGGAAGTGCCGGCCACCAGGGCGGAATGGACAGATACCGGGGTGACGGTGGCACCGGGTCAGACCGTCTGGCTGGATTTCAGGGCGGACGGAAACTGGGGGTGGAATTTTGGAACTAGTGTGGCGCCAAAAAACACGGCTGATGGCGAGTGGGAAGATAACACCTGGCGTTCTATCAAGAAAGAGCGTTCTGGACAGACTTTTAATCTAATTGGTCGTGTTGCGCCAATGGAAAACATTATTACTGACAGGGGAAGTTTCAATATCGGTACATCGCTCTACAAGTACAAACCAACCAGCGCTGGCAAACTTGTCTTAGGCTTTAACGATCTCACTTCCTATGACAGAGTGAAGGAAAATATCACCAGCCGTGGATTCTCTGGATTCACTTTGGATTCTGATGTTCAGTTCAGGGAGCAGTATGAGAAAAAAATGAAAGAGTATTATTCTCTTTTCCACAGAGGTTCGGTCATAGCTAGAATTATTGTGACCAACTGAAGAGATTACTCTATGGTGTCGCTGCTTTGTCTTTATGAACACTGCTTTTGCGCTGGCGCGAGACTATTGCTTCCCAGATTATAGGCAGGCAAAAGAGCCAGAGAACAGGCAGGCAAAAGAGCGAGGCGGCGATGGTTAGATTTTTGATTGCTGCCACATCATTCTTGCAAAAGCCTACGAGCGCCCTACAGAGAAAGAGGGCTGACAGGAAGCTAAATCCCCAGTCCAAACAATTGCACAGGGTGTCAGGGAATGGAAAGAGGGGCGTAAAATGTACGCATTCGGAATAGGTCCTTACCAGTGGGGGTTCCGTTTCCGGCCGTGGTACTCGGAGAGACAGGGCCTGCCCTTCTGTAGGCAGGGTTTCCGTGATTTGCAGGCTCAGGTTACTGTTTCTGCGCGACCGAGCTGCGCTAGACGAAGAGCCTTCGACCGCGAATGGACAAAGGATACCCAGAATGTCGGACGGTTCTACCCTCATGGAGGGATCTGTCAATCAAACTGTGTCATTAGGTTTATTGGTCACTCATAACTGATGTTACAGGTCTTTGTCGTTCGATGTGAACCGGCACGATTACCTCCAGCGCGAAGCGCTGGGGGTAGAGTGTCCGGAAGCCGCCGGCTCGGCAAGCCGGCGGAATCGTCGCTCTTTTCTCTCATGATGGTACTCTCCCTTCAAACAGGATAGAGAACTGGTTCATCGCAGCACCCCAATCGCGCAGCGGCATGGTCCATTTGCGCGAAATCAGCTGACCCGCAAGATACATGACTTTGATCACCGCTTCGTCGTTTGGGAATATACGGTGATTGCGACTGGCTTTGCGCAGAGTCATGTTGACCGACTCTACTGCATTTGTGGTGTAAATGACTTTCCTGATGTCGTCAGGGAAGGCAAACATGGGAATGATCTTCGCCCAATGCGTTCTCCACGACTTGCTCACAGTGGGATAGCGTCCATCCCACTTCTCTGCCAGTGCCTCCAGGGCGCTCGCCGCCTCATCCTCCGTCACCGCACGGTAGATTGCTTTCAAATCACCGGCCATTTCCTTGCGATGTTTGTAGGAGACGAACTTGAGTGAATTTCTGACCATGTGCACTATGCAAAGTTGCACCCAGGTCTTGGGAAAGGCGGTCTGAATAGCCTCATCCATGCCGGTCAGACCGTCGACGCAAGCTATGAAGATATCCTGCACACCACGCGTCTTCAGCTCCGTCAGTATTCCCAGCCAAAATTTCGCTCCCTCGTTCTGCGAAATCCAGATTCCGAGAAGTTCCTTTTGTCCGCTGGTATTGACTGCTAGAGCCAAGTACACGGACTTGTTAATCACTCGCTGGTTCTCTCTGACCTTCACGACCAGGGCATCGAAGAACACAATCGGATAGACATTTTCTAGTGGCCGAGTTTGCCAGGCTCTGGCCTCATCCATGACAGCGTCCGTCACATTCGAGATCAATGTCGGCGAGACTTCAGTGCCGTAGATGTCCTTGAGTTGGCTCTGTATATCGCGGACAGTCATTCCTCTTGCGTAAAGCGCCAAGACCTTGTCGTCAAAACCCTCAAGCCTGGTCTGCCGTTTCTGCACTATCTGCGGTTCGAAGTCCCCGTTGCGGTCTCTGGGAACACCAAGAGTAACGTCTCCTTGGTCCGTTATTACGGTCTTCTTCGTGTAGCCATTGCGGCGATTTTCGCCACCCCTGCCGGTGCGCTCATTCTTCTCGTAGCCGAGATGATCGTCCATCTCAGCCTCCAAGCAGCGCTCTACCAGTGCCTTGGTCAGTTGCCCCAGCAAACCGTCTTTTGCAAGTAACTCTTTCGGGTGCTTTCCTTGCGCCAGATGGTCCTTAATGAAAGCATCCAGCATGTCTGTAGTTGTTTTTGTCGTCATGGTCATTCGCCTTTCTAGTGGTTGTCATTGACCCGACCTTTTGTCGGGATAAGCTGGCAGGTTGCCCTGCCAGCTCCCCCGCAGATCCGGACATGCGGAATTCCCGCATCCGGCTCCTCAGGTAGTAGGACTTGCTGCCCAGGCGGAGTGGACTATTCGAGGTTTGGGCAGGGGATAGACCCTTAGAATTTTCAGGAATCTATCCCATGGTATTGCCGCCTTTTCAGATCTACGACTCAGCCATTTATGCCAGACCTTCTTAGTTTCGTGGTGAAGGAGACTCAAGGAGCGCATGTTGCCGGTTATTCCGAAGTATCCATAGTGTCCGCTGAGTTTCAGCGCAATTTGCTTGTGCTGGTCTCTCAAAGACATGTGGCGGTTCTGCCGGCACCAGTCCTTGAGCGAACGTATGCTTCGTCGAAGGCGGTCTCTTGCAGTTTTCCTGTAGACGATCCATTTTCCTTGCCGAGATTTACCCCAGTAGTGGGTAAAACCAAGGAAATCGAAGCTCTCTACGTTCGTTTTTCCGGCAGGTTTGTAGAAGTTTACCAACCTTGTCTTCTCTGGATGGAGCGACAGTCCATACTTGGCAAAGCGTTTAGGAAGAACTTCTAGTACTTTCCTAGCGTCCTCCCTGCTCTCGAAGATGCAGACAGCGTCGTCAGCAAAGCGCACAAGTGTCGCCTTGCCTCGGAGTCTTGGCTTTACTACTTCGAAAAACCAGGTGTCCAGCACTTCGTGGAGAAATATATTTGCCAGTATTGGTGATATCACTCCGCCCTGAGGAGTCCCGGATTCGGATCGACTGATCGATCCTTCCTCCATCACCCCTGCGCACAGCCACTTATCTATGGCTTTGCGAATCACTCCGTCTCGCACCCTTCTGTCAAGAAAAGCTCTAAGATGCTTATGATCTAGAGTCCCGAAGAAATCTCGGATATCCAGTTCAATTATGCTGGCTCCACCCATCGACATTACGTCATGCCAGAGCGTGTCTAAAGCCATGTGGGCGGATCGTCCACGCCTGAATCCATACGAGCGATCAAAAAAGTCTTGCTCGTATATCGCCTCCAGGATCAGGCTTACAGCTCTTTGCAGCACCTTGTCCTTTAGGGTTGGTATCCCGATCGGACGAAGCTGTTCTCCGCCCGCTTTAGGGATGTACACTCGTTTAACTGCAGGAGCTCGATACTTGCCGGACTTGAATTGTCCTAGCAATTCTCTGAGATTGTCATCCATACAGCTATCGAATTCCGACGCTGTCTGTCCATCAATCCCTACAGCTCCGCCTTTATTGGTGTACCTATATGCCTCCCTCATGAAGGACATGTCGATGTTGTGGGCAAGCGTTGTGAGCACCATATTTGGAGCTTCTCTTGCCAGTGTTGCTACTCGATGAAGTCTCGTTGAGACGTCATTGGAACTCGATGTCTCCATTGTCTTTCCCTTCCTCGATTCCTACTCTTGACGCCCGCCTTCCCTCCAGAGGCTCCCGCAGGGTCTGGTTTCCCTCCTTCAACGGTACTATTCAGGCGCTCCGACTCGCTACGGCTCATCTTGGTTCCTTTCCTTTTCGGTCGTTTCCAGTACCGCACTTGTCAGGAATCAGTTCGGTCAATTCGTCGATATACTTCGACAGGCAATGTCGATTAAGCTTCTGCCCTTGGAAGCCCGGCTAATCCTGGGTGCGGAAACCGCAGCGTCTCCCGCGTTCCGTGGTAACCCTGGTGCAAGCATGCCTTGTTCTTAGACCACGGCAGGACCAGTTTCACTAGCCTTTCTCGTTTGCTGATGCTGCCTTCCGCCTGTGTCAAAGCGTCGGCTCCTGCGACAGAATAAATTTCGTGGCTCGATGGCAAGGCCTACTTACGCGCTGTCTACGCTTCACAACTTCGGTCACCCTAGTTGCGCAAGACTCGCTTCTGGCTGCTGGCTTCGCTTTGCCAGGTGAGGTTGACTCACCGGGTTACTAACAAGGTTTCAGTGTCTAACCACCTCCCCCTCATCACGACTTTCGCGGCGCACGACACAATTCATTTTACAGACTCAAAGGATACCCAGAATGTCGGACGGTTCTACCCTCATGTAGTCATAAGCCTCACGGCAGTTTCTCTCAATACTGCCGATGCCATAAGGATAGCCGTTTAAAAATACCAACAAGCAGACAGCGAGGGCGCAACCGTAGCGCAAGCAATCATTGCTGAAGGTGCCCTTAGTTTTGTCACATGAATTCATGAGAATGCCCTCAAAGTGTCAATCATCGATCTGTCATTGGACAACTGCTAGGTGTTTGACTCAGATCTATCAGAGCCAAATTCAATGCTGATTCAAATATCTCCACCCGGCACCGCAGCCATCTCGAATCTCTCATCAGAAAGCTATGCGCTTGTTCGATTTCTAAAATCATGCATTTATGGGACCTCTGACTGCTTATAAATCTGGGTGTTAAAGTCCAAATAGGATTCGTAGGCAGTTGTCATCAAATCTTCAACAATTGCCTGAGCTTTTTTAAAGAAACTGGATTCCTCTCCTTCATTTTCGATACTCCAGTTTTTGTTGTTGGTAAGTAAGTCTATTTGTCCATCTTGTATTACGCGGTCAAAGATTGCACGGCCCTGGTTGTCCATTCTTAAGCCTTTTTTTGCTGCCGTTGCCGTTATGACATGCAGGCTCTCCCCTCGCAAGCCTCCCTGCCCTTCTATAAGCGAGGCATTGATCATCCGTACTATAACTGGCTGGCCCGTTTGTTCCTCCCACTGGGCAGCTTTCTCTATTAACTCCTTCGCATTCTTGAAAGTATGGTGTTTTAAACCAAGATGCTGGGGACTCTCGTCCAAATCAGTTGAAAGTTGCTCTTGCTCTACGTTGCTTTCGTGTACCAGAATCGCGCCGGCCTTGCCCCCAAATGCTTTGTTTAGCCACTCGTAATCTAGATCGCGGAATACAAGGTATGGCCTTAATAGTTCAAAATGTCCGTCCTCCGTTCTATTTAGGAGCGCCTCTCCTTTACTATCTTTTGAAATTGCAATTTCGAAAGGGGGAGCTTGGGCTCCGGCCGTTAGGTAGATTATCTGGGCTTTGTCAATTCCCTCGGCGGAAGTTGGTAGGCCTGAGTCGATTGAAAAATGGTCGGCATGGGCCTGTCCGTAAAGAGCGTCTAACGCCTGTCCGCCCAGCCCCCGCATGCCTTTGCCTCCACCATGATCAAAATTGTTATAGTCTTGAGCAGATTCCGAGTCTGGAACGAGGCTGTCTTTCATGACATGAACGCGCATGCTTGAACCGTCTAGGTTGGCGCCAGGGAGATCAGCGTAGCCTTTTGTCAGTACCGAAGCTGCATTTTCAATGACTTTAGCCGGGTCACCGGCGAAGAGCTGTTGCTTTTGAAGGGCTTGCAAGGCACATGTGCCTTTGTTGCCCTGGTTTACGAAGTCGTTTGGTGCAGCTAATCTATACGCGAGATCTCTGATGACATTCTGTTTCTGTCGCATGTTGTAACCAGCGAAGTTATCTTGTCCCGGTTTGAGAATTGCTTCAAAGCTCTCTCTTACTCTCTCCATTTGGCTGACTGGAGTGCCCTTCAATCGCGCTTCTGCAAATTGGCCACTGGCTCCTTCCTTAATGTGCGTGAATCGCTCATGAATGATTCTCGAAACTTTGATCGATTCAATGTCAGACATGCCACTTCCCCTTAGAGTCTGGCTCATGTCTTGAATCGCTTTATCTGATTGAAGTTTGCTGGTAGTATCGAAATCCTTTTCTTGCGGCTGCAAGTCGAACAGCAGTGAACCGTCAGCATCAACAATCTTCAGATTGTCAACGTGATTTGCCGATTTTACCTGTTTGAGCAGGGCGTTTGCTTCGGTGCGCAGATGACCTGCTGAATCGACTACTTTACCAAATTTCTGCTCGCTCGATTCCACGCGAGTATTAGGTTCAACAGAAAAGTTGTTTGCAGACATAAGCAATCACTTGCTCTCGAATTGAGTAGGACAATCCAGGTTCTTCATGGCACCATTAGCGACCTTTTGTGGTATTGGTGCACTTCTAATCTTTTCTGGATCAGTTAGAGCACGTTTTTGAATGGGGCTGGTAACCAGGGCTTTTGGAGTAGTGTATTCAAATTCTTTTTGTTTCACAGTGAAGAGCCCACAACAGCGGCTGAATAGCTATTGTCAAAATGCCACAGGAAAGTGTCAAGCTGGTGTCAAAGATACTTTTGCACGAATTAAAGCCAGATCCTTCGAGAAAAACCTAGATCTTTCTCTAATCACGCACCCACGCCTTCCTGAATCCCAACATTAGACATCGCTGCAACGACGCAGAAATAATCTCGCAAGATGAACTCTTGGCAAGATTCCAACTTGGTGTTATATTGCAACTTGCGGAGCTTTTTCCGCATTTGTCCAGGAATCCCTTTACTAAGCAACAATCACATAGCACGAGCCACGAGATTTATCTCGGCTTTGGCATGGCCGGCAACTTTCCAGGTTCGCCGGGCCGGTCGTCCGACTGAGCCCGTCCCGCCTATCGAAAGCCGGCCGGGTAGTTCGCCTCACTTCCAGAGGTGGACTATCTGAAACTGGCGCGCCTGCCAAAACCGGCGCAGGATTAAGCGCGACCAGTGAATGCTGAATGGATGCGGCTACGGCATTGAAGGAGCAACCATGAATACTAAGACCAGCACAGACAACTCATGCCAGAACGAGCCTATTGAGCCAGCCCCGACAGTGGGTCAGAACAACCCCGTCAAACTCAAGGATAACTGGTGCAGCCTTGAGAATACTTATAGAAAAGATGATCAAAATCCTGAGTATCGACAGGCAAGACGATACCTTCAGGCGCACCTGGAGGAAAAACCAGCCGTAAGCGAGAAGAAGAAAAGCTTCTTCTACGGCTGCCTGATTACCTACTGCGCACTCTCCCTCATGCAAAACGGCGTAGTTGTAATGCACGACGCCTACAATACCTTGAGCAGCGTGCCGCAAACAATAGAAAGAAACAGCCGCGTCTTTTTCTCGCCTGATGCTTCCACCCTCACGGCCCCAGTGCAGAGAGCATTGAGCACCCTCACCCTCAGTGCTCCCATCTCCCAGCTGACAGGGCTTATTGACCCGAGCAGCAATACAGCCAGCCTCTATTGGACCATTGATTTGAAGAACAATTCCAATATGGAAAGAGAAGCCCAGTTTGAATTGAAACTACCCAGGGGCGCCAGCGTCTCACGCGCCACGCTCTGGATAAACGGCAAACCGCAGGAAGCGGCATTTAACACCACCGGCAAGGTGCAGGCAGCTTATGAATATATTGTCGTCAGACACCGCGACCCACTGCTCGTCACATGGAAAGACGCTCAGACCATAATTGTAAAAGCCGCACCGGTGCCGGCAAACGGCACACCCATGCGGATTCGCCTGGGGCTGACGGCACCTTTAGCCTGCGATGATCGGGGAATACCGGTTCTTACTTTTCCCGGTCTGGAAAACGCAAACTTCTCCATGCCTGAGTCATCGCTGGTGCACATAGAATCCACAAAACCGCTGTCGGCAGAAGGAAAATTAGGACGCGTGGTAAGAGGCGGCTTCAACAGTTATGTCTTCAAAGCACACAGCCAGGGTCAGGAGCTGAGTCGATTGAAACTGCAGAGTTTGGCGCCGGAAGAAGCAAATACCTTTGCCGTGAGAGCCACCCATGCCCCCAAGGGCACCTATATTGTTGCCACCGCCACCGGTGACAGCGAAGGCGAAGCCATGGTACTGAAACGCGTCACTACCCTACCAGACATTCCAGTTCTCAAAGATGAGGACGCAGCCCACAGAGTCTCCACGCTCTGGGCTGCCCAGGAAGTGCAAAGGCTGGTTGGCGAGGGAAGAATGGCGGAAGCGGAAGAACTGGCTTCCACCTTCCGCATAGTTTCACCGGTCAGCGGTGCTGTGGTGCTTGAAACTGAAAACGACTACCAGACTCAAGGGCTGCACAGAGAGCAGTACAGGCAAACAACCTATAGCGGCGACTTGAGCCAAAATAACTTGCAGGTCGGTAGCATGCCCACCCTGCAGGGAGCCACAAACGGCACCCTGGCACCACAAGGCTTGTCTCTCGGTATTGGCTCCATAGCAAGCCCGAGCTATCCACAGATCCAGGGGGCGGGCTCAGTCTCGGCCTTGAGCAACTGGTTCACAGCCAGTGCCAGAGACGCCGCACTCTTCGATTCCCCGGAGCCGCAGATACCGCTGCCGTTCTTGAGTCAGGCGCCATCCGGAGGCTATATCACCCCCAGTTCAGACAGCAACACCATCGAAGGAGTCAACACTGCCGGCACAGTGAGAGTGAACAACCTGGTCTCCCTTGAGTCACTGCTCTCAAGCGGCAGCGCACTTTTTGACGGCGGCTGCCTACTTGCCTCTTTGTACTTCCTATTTGCCGCCGGCAAGAAACTTCTGGGCAAGCAAAAGGGGGCACTGAAAGACCTGGCTATCGGACTCTCTCTCATTGCCGCAAGCGCCGTCTGGCTAATTGTTGCGCCTATCCTTCTGGTGAAAGCGCTTATCAACCGGGCCCATGCCTGGCTGATACCCAAGGAGCCGCGTCCGCTCAAGAGCTTTGACGCAGCAAGCTGAGGAGCCACCCAGGGGTGATTGAAGATCTGTCCTGAAGAAACCGGAGTCGCTGCGCGAAGTTGGCTTCGAGCGGCGCCTCCGGTCTCAGATCAGTAAAGCAGGTAATAACACTGGGAGAGGTCCGCCGGCTTTACACCGGCAGGGGCAAAAGCTCTGAGCAGATAGAGGTGCACGCGCCTGTCTTTAGTCTTATCCAGATTGGTGGAGCCAGGCTCTGCCAGACGGCGCACCGTATCGATAGGACGACCGTCCTGCTGTTCTCCGAACTTGGAGCTGCTGAAATATTCCAGGCTGGGAGAAAGAAAGCGCTTGCGCTCGGAAGCAAAATGAGCACCAACGGCCAGGTCCCTTTCACATACTAGCTCAATCCGGTTTTCACCACTCCGCAAAAGATCAGATGCTACGGGCAAGTAGTACCAGCGGTGCGGTTCCCGCCTGCTCATTCTGGCAAAGGTATCCGATACACTGTTCAGTGTGGCATGAAACTGCCGACCCTTGATCATCTCATTCCAGGGCACAAACCCGTTACAAGCCCGGCCGTTTACACTGACATTGACGCTCCCTACCGGCAGCGTTCCCGGTACATCCAGAAGCAGACCGCAATAGCTGGGGCTGTTAAGCGGCGCTTTCTCAGCGGCGGCGGGCAGCACCACCTTAAGTTCCAGAGCCTGCCCGGCAGGCAGAACCTGTTCAAATTGCCGAGTGGGTGACTCTTCCGGCAAAAGCTTGACGGAAAGAACGAGAGCGAAAGCGGCAGCTAGAAAACCAGTCAACACCGCGGCGGTCAGCCGATTGGCGGATTTAGCAGAGGCAGCGGAAGCTGTAGAAGCAGCGTCCGACTGCGGCAGGGTCTGATTGGCAGAAAGGCTCTGATTGGCAGAAAGGCTCTGATTGGCAGAAAGGTTCTGATTGGCGGCCAGGGTGCGCAATTCAAGCCGCAAGAAAGTGTGGAGCGCCAGCAGAAAACTCAATAGACCGGCTACAAAACCAAGCAAGGCAGCCTTCTCATAACCGAGGCTGGGAGCCATGAGAGAAGCCCCCCAGCTTGACGATAGCAGGCAGATGAGCATATCTATGAGAATAGGCAGAGCACCGAAGCCCATGAGGAAAAGCCGGGAAGCTCCATAAGCAGCCAGTATTGTCACCAGCGGCATGGCTGAGAAAAAATAGCGAGAGATGCCTTCAAAAGGCAAGAACAGTAGGTGTCCCACTATTATCGCCAGAGCAAAAGCCAGATTGCGACTACTAACAACCCCATCATCGGTGGCGAACTTACTGGAAGTGCGCAGACCGGCCGCCACCATACCCAGTGCGGCAAGCAATAAGGTGAGACGCTGCCATACTTCCTGAGCCGTAAAATCGAGACCGAAGACGGTGCGGCGATAGTGATTCCAGGGATGAGCTATCAATCTGTCCAGTTTGCTGGTTTCCAGTACCAGCATAGCCGGTGTGTTATTGATGAACGAAACAGCGTAAGTGGTAAGCGGATGAGTGAAGAAATAAAACTGGGTGCGGGGAGGCAGAGGCATACAATGCCAGCCCGCATTTTCAATATCACTTCCAAGAGACATATTCTCAGAGGCCACGCGATTGGGCATGAGGCTACCTTCGCCGCTCAAAGAGCGGGTCAGGGCAAACCAACCGATCACCACGGAAAGCAAACCAAGCGCGATTACGCCCGCGATTTTAAAGCGTTTGCCATCGGGAAGAAACATCAAAGCCAAGGCTAGAGCGGCAGCAGGAAAAAGCGCCGCCTTATGCAAGACAACCAGGCCCACTAGAATGCCCAGCAAGACCAAAGTGCCCGGCGCCTTCTTCAATTCTGAAGCAGCACCCATCAGGGTCTTGGAACGGCAAGCCAGACACGTGATAGAAAGCATCAGAGTGGCAGCCAGTGGTTCGGTCAGGAACATGCCGGCCGCCACCAGGGCAGGCGGATAGAGAGCCCAGAGCAAGCCGGCCAGGGGACCGATGACGCCGCCCCCTAGAAGGGCGCGGGCCGCAAGCACCACCAGATAAGTATTAAGCCCATGCAGGAGAATTTGAGTAGAGATAACCACGGCGGTGGCAGAGGCGGAAGCATTGAAGACCTTGCCCAAAATAAGAGCCATGGCTCCCAGAGCCGGCAGCAGCGGGCCGTCTATGCTGATGGCCTGAGCTACCTGTTGACCCATGGTCATAGGACCAAAGGCACCGGTAGAAACATGGGCGGAGACAAGGGGATTGGTATCGGCAGCCTGCCCGGAGAGGGCGCGCACAATAAGCTCGCTGGATGCCAGATAGTGGCAGGCATCAAAAGTCAGCTCGCTTGAGTAAGGCTGAATAAAATAATGCAGCGCGGCACAGGCAATCGCAAGGATAGCCAGCGCCAACGCTGCCTTATCAAAAGACTGGACTTTCAAGACTGCCAAGACTAATAAATGGAATACTAGTCTATGAGCCCCTTCACCGTAGCCACAATGTGGGGTGAAGAGATACCGGCGGCATCCATCAGTTCATGGGGTGAAGCCGAGCCGGGCATTTCACGCACGGCGATTTTCACAACCTTGGGTACGACCTTGTCTTTTCCGACCAGTTTAGCGCCGCGAGCAGGCGGTGCCTTGATGGAGAAGGCTTCCAGTACGGCGTCCCCGAGACCGCCTTCCGGCCAGTGATCTTCCACCACGACCAGGGTGCCGGTTTCTCTGGCGGCCGCCTCAAGGGTTTTCACATCGATGGGCTTGACGCTATAGAGGTCGATTACCCGCACCTGAATACCCTGCGACTTCAGCTCTTCGTAAGCTTTAACGCACTCATGCAAGGTGATACCGGCACCAATCAGGGTGCAAACATCATCTTTGCTGGAATAGAGCACCTTGGAACCGCCGATGGGGAACTCATCAGTATCTTTGTAGAGGATCTTGGTTTTCTCTCTGGTGGTACGCATGTACGAAATGCCGTCCAGAGCGTACATTTTTTCTACCAGGTGGGCAGCCGAAACAGCATCGGAAGGATAAAGCACGGTGGAGCCATGTACGGCTCGCATCATGGCAATATCTTCCAGAGCCATCTGGGAAGGACCATCGGCGCCGATGGAACAACCGGCATGGGAACCACAAAGTTTGATGGTACCGCGGCTGATGGCACCCATGCGGATGAAGTCATAGGCTCTTGAAAGGAAAGCGGCAAAGGTGGAGGCAAAGGCTTTCTTCCCTCTGGTGCCCAGACCCAAACCGACACCGACCATCAGTTGCTCGGCAATGTACATTTCGAAATAGCGATCGAGGAAGGCTTTGGCAAACTTCTCGGAGTAGGTGGAATTGGATACTTCCGCGTCAACCACCACTACATCGCTGTAGGCGGTTCCGAGAGCCTTGAGGGCGTCGCCGTAGGCCTCGCGTGTAGCAGCCGGGCCGCTATAGCTGGGCACGATGAACTTGCCGGAGCCGGTAATTCCGGCACTCAATTGCGGCTTGCTCGGCATTTCCGGCGGCATGGCCACTTTCACGGAAATGTCGGAGGTGCCACCCAGTAATTTGATAGCTTCGGCGGCTTGCTCGGCAGAGAGCGGCTTGCCATGCCAGTTATCCTGGTTGGCGGTGAGGGGAATGCCGTGTCCTTTTTCAGTTTTGGCTACGATCAAAACCGGCTGACCGGTCACAGCCAGGGCAGCTTTATAAGCGTTATCGATTTGAGCGATGTCGTGCCCGTTGATTTCGATGACGTGACAGCCGAAGGCTTTAGCTCTTTCAGCATAGGCAGCGGAATTCCAACCGAGGGCGGTTTCGCCCCTCTGTCCCAGTCGGTTCATATCGAGGATGGCGATCATGTTGTCCAGCTTGTAGTGAGAAGCACAAGCCAGGGCTTCCCAGACCGAACCTTCGGCCATTTCGCTGTCACCCAGGAGCACCCAAACTCTGTAGTCTAACTTGTCGAGGAATTTGCCGTTGATGGCCATACCCACACCCAGAGCCAGCCCCTGACCCAGCGAACCGGTAGCTACATCCACCCAGGGAATAATCTTCGGAACGGGATGTCCTTCCAGGCGAGAACCCATTTTCCGCAGGCTCATGAGCTCTTTATCGGTGACGGCACCGGCGGCTTTGTACATGGAATAGAGGAGCGGGCAAGCATGCCCTTTGGAGAAAATCAGGCGGTCGTTGTAGGCGTAATCAGGTCTTTCGAAATCGTATCTGAGATACTTGGTCATCAAGACTGCCATCAAGTCGGCAGCTGACATACTGGATGTGGGATGACCTGAGCCGGCCTCGGTTGTCGAACGAATGCTGTCTACCCTGAGCTGTCTGGCTAGCTCAGTGACTTTCTCGACGGCAAGAGCCTGTACTTCCACCATGGGTTTGCTCCTTCATGAATTAGATTGGCAACTGCTATAGACGAACAGACAGATTTGCACTGCCCGCTGTCCGCGGGACGAACCTTCACTGTTGCACGGCTAAAACTGCCTTCCGGCAATTCAGCCCCGCCTCAGCCCTGAATAAGGTACCTAATGTTACCCCGCTTCTCCATTATTTGCCTTAACTATTGGCTACCTTATGACATCACGACTACCGCAGCTTGAGCCCAGCAATTGAGCCGCACTTTGCATCCAATGCAGCTATCGCACTCGGCAACCACACTCAAGACAGGCGGCGCGACTTGCGTGTTATCCTTGCGGACATTGTTCGCTTTGGGAACACTTTTCACTACCAGGGGGATGCTTTCTCATGGACCTGCAAGCTCATGCCAACTGTCGCACCATGGACAAAGAAGACGCCGCTAGAGACCCGCGCTATCGCCTCACCGAGGCGGTCTATCCGGAACGCTACGATATACACCTGAAGCCGAACCTGGCTACGGACAGCTTTAAATTCACAGGAGAGGTGACAATTGCGCTGGTTGTCAAAGCCGAGCAAAAGTCTCTCATCCTGAACGCCGCCGAACTGGTCGTCGACAGCGCCGCGCTCAAGAAGAGTGCGGCTGAACATACTGAGCTGCGCGCTACTAAGATTCAAATTGACGGGGAACTGGAGCGAGTCGAATTGACATTCGCCGAGCCGGTGGCCCCAGGTAGCTACACTTTGCATTTGAAATTTTCCGGTCAGATTAATGACAAACTGCGAGGCTTTTACCGCAGCGCCCAGACCCTGGCAAGCGGTGAAAAACGCTACATTGCCCTCACCCAGTTTGAAGCCACCGATGCCCGCCGTGCCTTCCCCTGCTTTGACGAACCACAATTCAAAGCCGTCTTTGCCCTCACTCTGACAGTCAAAGATGATTTGACGGCTATCTCCAACACACCGGTGCAACAAGAGACGAAGGCAGACGGCTGGAAGACGGTAGCTTTCAAAGAGACCATGAAAATGTCCACCTATATTGTCGCCTTTCTGGTGGGACACTTTGATGCCAGCCGGGTAGTCATGGTAGACGGTGTGCCGCTGCGCATCTATGCTCCACTGGGTAAGGGCAACCTGACTGAGTTCGCACTTGAAATCGGGGCTTCCGCCCTGGCATTTTTCAATCGTTATTACGGCATCAGCTACCCGGGCGAAAAAATGGACATGATCGCCGTGCCCGACTTTGCCTTCGGTGCCATGGAAAATCTGGGCGCCGTCATCTACCGGGAAAACGCCCTCCTCATAGACCCGGCCAAAGCTTCCCACGCCGAACTGGAACGAGTTGCCGATGTGGTAGCTCATGAACTGGCGCATATGTGGTTCGGCAACCTGACCACTATGAAATGGTGGAACGGCATCTGGTTAAATGAAGCCTTTGCCACCTTTATGCAGTTGGTAGCCGTGGACAACTTTCGCCCCCAGTGGCGGCGCTGGGAGACTTTCGGCGTATCCAGAGCCGCCGCCTTTGCCACCGACGGTTTGACCGCCACCCGCAAAATTGAATATCCCGTCATCAAACCGGAAGAAGCAAACGGTATGTTCGACGTACTCACCTACGAGAAAGGCGCTTCGGTGCTACGGATGCTGGAGCAATATGTGGGGGCGGATAAATTCAAAGATGGCGTAAACGGCTATCTGAGAAAGCATAAGTTCGGCAACACCGAAACCCACGATCTCTGGCTGGCACTGGCGCAGAGCACGGAAGAGCCGGTGCAGGAAATAATGGATTCCTGGATCTTTCAGGAAGGCTATCCTCTAATTGATGTCTCGCTCACTGCCGACAAGAAAGGCTTGCAACTGAGCCAGAAACGCTTCTTCTACTTGAACGACGCCAATGCAAGCGACAACACCTGCTTTCAGGTGCCGCTCAAACTGAGAGTCAGCACCGCTACCGGTATCACAGAAAAGCGCCATCTTCTCTCAGACAAAGAAGAAACCATACTTTTTGACGGTCCCATAGAGTCAGTACTGGTCAATGCCGGCGGTCATGGTTTCTATCGAGTCAATTATGAAGCCGCCCTGCTTGAGAAACTAGAGCAAGCCATCACCGCCTCCTTCAAAACAGAAGTAGAAATCAAGCACGGCGGCTCCGCTGAAGTGTCCGGGCGGGCAAGCCTTACGCTATCAGCCCTGGAGCGCTTCAATCTAGTCAACGATATGTTTGCCCTGACTGTAAACGGCACCGTGCCGTTGAACCGCTTCCTCAACTTCATCAAACTCTTCCAACTGGAGTCCGACAAAAATGTCTGGAGCATAATCATCTCAGCCCTCAGTTACATCGACCGCGTCTTTCCCGAGCGCGAAAACCAAATGGCGACCCTTACAACCGAGCTTTTGACACCGACCTTCGCTTGCCTCGGCTACACTGCCTGTGAGGGGGAAAGTGAACAAATAAAGCAATTGCGGGGACTGGCTCTGACAGCTTTGGGCACACTGGGAGATAAGAGGGATGTGCAAGAGAAGGCGGCCGCACTTTATGAAGCGCACAAGCGCGGCGAAAGTGTACTGGATGCCGAAGTGCTCAGCGCCGTGGTAGCCATTCTGGCACATACCGGCGGCGAGGAGCGTTACCGTGAATTTGAAGATGGCTTCAAAAATGGTGGTTCGCCCCAGGAACAGGAGCGCTTTATGAACGCCCTGGCCCTTTTCCGGGATAGCGCGCTTCTGCAAAAGACTCTAGAAAAGACGTTAACCGGAGCGGTACGCAGCCAAAATGCACCATATTTAGTGCGGAACGTCATGCTCAATACGAGCGGTCGGCACGTAGGCTGGAACTTCGTCAAAAACAACTGGAAGCAAATTCGCGAAACCTTCCCGAGCTTGATCATCACCAGGCTGGTAGAAGGTGTAACCGGCCTGGTGGATGAGAAATTGGCTACCGAAGTAGAGGTCTTCTTTGCCGAACACCCCGTGCAGGAAGGGCAGAAGACGGTCAACCAGCACCTGGAAAAGCTGAAAGTGGCGCTTAACTTCAAGAGAAGGGAACCCCATCAAAATTAGACAAGGCGAACACTTCTTCCAATAGCAAGATTCGGAGTGTCGACGCCCTCCAAACTTGCTAACCTTGCGCCAGACAGAGACGACAGGGCAGAGGGGAGTGTGGCATCATGGAAAGAACAGAGGTCAAGAAAAACTTTTCGGGGAAATTGCACCAATTGCCAAAAGCGCAAATCAAAACCGACCATGTAGAAAAAATTGAAGCAGTCTGCCGCCTCATTGAAAATTCCAGTCAGTTACCGCCCTTGCAAGAACTGGCTAGAGAAGCCGGACTGAGTCAATATCACTTGCACAGACTTTTTAAGCAAGTAACAGGGCTGACGCCAAAGGCCTATGGACAGGCTCATCGCCGCAAGTTGGTGCAAGCCTCCCTCACGGAAGCTGGTTCCATCACCGAGGCCCTTTACCAGGCCGGCTATTCCAGCAGCGGTCGCTTCTACGAAGAAGCCGACCAGACCCTCGGTATGAAACCCCAAAATTATAGAAATGGCGGCAAAGACAGTACCATCTATTTTGCTCTGGGCAAATTCTCTCTCGGTGAAATTCTGGTAGCTCGCAGCGAGCGCGGCATCTGCGCCATTTTCATGGGTGACGATGCGGAAGCGCTGCTTGCCGATTTGCAAGAACGCTTTAAGAACGCCACCTTAATTGGCGGCGACAGCAATTTTGAAAAAGTCGTGGCGGCGGTAATTGCTTTCGTGGAAGCACCGGCCGATCCGGAGAAAGCCCTCAAGTTGCCACTGGATATACAGGGCACGGTCTTTCAGCAGAGAGTCTGGCAGGCTCTGCAAAAAGTTCCAGCCGGCCAAACCGTTACCTATAGCGACATCGCGGCCGCCATTGGTGCACCACAGGCGGTGCGCGCCGTTGCTTCTGCCTGTGCCGCCAACAAACTGGCGGTAGTGATTCCCTGCCACCGGGTAATTCGGCAAGACGGCAGTCTCTCAGGCTACCGCTGGGGTCTGGCGCGCAAACAAGCCCTTCTGGATAGAGAGTCGCCATGAAACGCTCGGACAATCTACCGGAAAATCTCCTCGCCCTGACGGTAAAAGAATCGCTTGGCGAAGAAGCGGTGCTGTTAAGAGGTTTTGCACTCTCTATTGATGAGGAATTGCTGCAACATATTGCTGATATCACGGCCGAAACCAGCGCCCCATTTAGACAAATGGTCACCCCCGGCGATCATACTATGTCAGTGGCCATGAGCAACTGCGGCAACCTGGGTTGGGTGACTGACGCCAACGGCTACCGTTACACCAGAGAAGATCCGCTTAGCGGCAGAGCTTGGCCCAAAATGCCCGCTGTTTTCGAGCAACTGGCCAATCGGGCGGCAACGGCAGCCGGATTCAATGACTTCAAACCGGACGCCTGCCTGATTAACAAATACAAGCCGGGAACCAGGCTCACCCTGCACCAAGACAAGAATGAAGCCTGCTTCTCAGCCCCCATTGTTTCCGTTTCTCTCGGTCTGCCTGCCACCTTCCTCTTCGGCGGCAGCGAGCGCAGCCACAAGCAAAAGCGCATCGCCCTCCTGCACGGCGATGTAGTAGTCTGGGGCGGAGTGTCCAGATTGAATTACCATGGCATAGCACCGCTCAAAGCCGGTGTTCATCCCCTTACGGGTGCCTGCCGCTACAACTTGACTTTTCGCCTGGCCGGCTAAACGCTCTTGGACTGATCTATCAGAGTAGAAACATCGAGTGCTCGCAAGCGGATTGTCAGACGATAGCAATGACCGCCGCAGTTTATTCTGGGCGGTCTTTTGGTCTGATGCCGGCGTGAACAAAGAAAGGGGCTCCATTGGTTTGGAGCCCCATAAAATGGCAGGAATTCAAATGATTGACATAGTCGCTAAGTGTCATGCTTGAGAGACATCCTAGCTTGGTTGCTTAAATTCTTCAATTGAAGTTATTTCTTCAAGAACGGTCCAATAAGGCTCCCCCTTGCCCATGTATCTAATGTGGATCTTGCCGCTGATGACAACAACTTTGCCAGCACTTGCCTTGAACTTATCGAAAATAAGTCTGTTCTGTTCGCTCGATTGAGCATTGGGTAGCTGAACTCCAATCGATAACCTGGCATCATGGGCACTTAGAGACTCTTTGTTTCGCCAGAGCGAATTTATTTCAAATCCAAATCGAACGTATCCTCTAAGTTTGACCAACTTTCCATCATACTGTTTGGGATCTTTAAGAACAGCATTCAAAGTGGGATCATCGTCCGGCTTTTCAAATGATTTCAAAGACTCTGGATAAGGCAGGAATATACCATCCTTCCCAAGCATGCCTTCTAGCGACCCGCAGCCAGTTATCAGAGCGGACAATAAAGCAGCAACAAGATAAAGGTTCATTTGTTCTCCAGGCTCGCCAAGATCTAAAGGCTGTCCCCTTGATTCAAGTATAAGGGGACAGCCTAACTATTGATTGTTCTCGGTCAACAATGTTACTTCAATATGCCACTCTGCGCAGGAATAGATCCGTTGGACGGTATGTAAATTTTGTTGCCTTCGTGAGGATGACTCAGGAAACCGGCAATCTTTTTGGTTGGTACAGGAACCCTCACACCGTCCAATTGATGGGTGTCTTCAAAACTATGTAAGCAGACGTGTATACGTACACAGGAAACTCAACACTGGCTACGTCTCAAAAGCTGGGTTCACCAGCGGCTTTCAGGCTAGTCGCATTAGTCCTTTTGTAGATGCCGTGTAGGCACCGAGCAACAAATAATTTCGAGTCCGTGAGCTCTTTACTCCTCCCGCTCAGCTGCTTAGAGATCTTGTAGACAGCTCTTGCGCCTACAAAATGTCTACACGTGCGCCTGTAGAAAACTGCCTGAAGTTCGCACCTGCGGCGGCTAAAAAAAACACTATGCTGCCAACACTCACAAGCAAGCATCTACATCAGCGACTACACAAGTCCCAAAATCCAGACAGATACCACCTCGTGAGGGTTCCCGTACGAACGTCACTTCGGTGACAGATCCTCGTTCCAATACGGTTACCCTCCAGTTTGATCCTTTGCGGCGACTGACCCAAAAGACAGATCCTGCCCCGTTCAGCTATGTCACGAAGTGGACCTTCGATGACAACAGCAACCTGACAAAGCAGGAGCGGCAGACCGGTGGAAGTCCTGCATGGCAGACTTACTCATGGACGTATTCTGCCGGTAACGAGCGGCTTACCGCTGTGGACCCTGCAAGCCAGACCACTACCTGGGCCTTTGATGGCAATGACCGTGTTCAAAGTGTCACGGACGCGCAATCTCGCGTATGGCTCTACGGTTATGATGCCAACAACAGAATCAGCACCGTTACCGACCCGACCAGTACAGTTACTGAGACTCGTACCTACTCTGCCAATGGCCGGCTGGCTTCGGTCATGGACGCTCGCGGTTTCGTAACTCAGTTCAGTTTCGACGGATTTGACCGACCTAACAAGACCACTTACCAGGACACCACCTTTGAGCAGAACAGCTCATATGATGCCAATGGTAACGTCTTGACCTATGTCACGCGCTCTGGCAGCACGATTGTGAACACCTTTGATGTTCTCAACCGGCTTTCCACAAAGGCACCTTCCGGGCAGCCCACGGTCACAAACACCTATGACCTTGCCGGTCGCCTCACTCAGACCAGCAAGCCAGTTGTCGCAGGAGACCCTTCTTCTGGAGCCATCCAGCTCTTCTACGACACCGCCGGTCGTTTCTTCAAGGAGCAATATCCAGACGGCAAGACCGTTACCCATGTGCTCGATGCCAATGGCAACATCACGAAAACCACCTACCCAGATTCCTACTTCGTAGACAGGGCCTATGATCAGCTCAACCGGCTGAGCACAATTAAGTTGAATGGAAGCGGCACAAGTGCTGCCACTTTCAGCTACAACCAGTTGTCTCAAAGAACCGGCATCACCTTCAGCAACGGCACATCGGTTGTGTACACCCCTCAGTTGAATGAGGACCTGACGGGAATTACCCACAACTTTGCAGGGGGCGCCAACGTCGCCTTCACCTATACCTTCAACAACGTGCATGAGCCTTTGAGCATGACCGTCAGTGACAGCACCTACATGTGGCACCCTGCCGCAGCCGGGACCCTGTCTTACGGAACGGCCGATAACGTCAATAAATATCCCTCAGTAGGAGGTGTGGGATACAGCTACAACGGCAACAAGTGCCTGACTGGGGATGGTGTCTGGACCTTCGGTTATGACACCGAGAACCATTTACTCACCGCTAGCAAAACCGGAACCAGTGCTAGTTTCGTGTATGACCCCATGCACCGTCAAAGCCAGAAGACTGTGGGCTCTACCAAGACCCGCTATGTCTATTCCGGCTGGCAGCGCATTGCCGACTACAACGGAAGCAGTGGTGCCCTTCAGCGCCGCTATATCTACGGAACCGGCTTGGATGAGCCTCTCATCATTGTGACGGGCTCTATTCCGACCTTCCTGCACCACGACAAAGTCGGCTCGATTATTGCCGTGAGCAATAACTCCGGGGCCGTGGCTAACAAGAATAAGTTCAGCCCGTTTGGGGAAATCACCACGCTAGGCGGAACCACTGTCGGATTCACCGGTCAGCGCTATGATTCGGAACTTGGTCTCTACTACTTCAAGCGCCGGTACTATTCACCGAAGCTTGGCCGGTTCTTGCAACCCGACCCGATTGGCTACACCGGACGGGACTTCAATCTCTATACCTATGTGGGCAACAGTCCTCAGAAGTATACCGACCCCATGGGCTTGCAGTGGTGCTGGATTCCTGGTACTGGCGACCCAGTAGACAGCTACATCCCTTGGTATGACAATCCTGATGGAATGTCTGGAGCGGATTGGTTCGCGCAGTTTGGGCTGACTTTCGCGCAGGGAGCAAGATTTGACTGGGGACGAAATACCGGCGATGGAGCCACACCTGGCTTGGTCGATTGGCTAGTTCCTGGTGCTCAAAGATCACCGCTCTTTGGTGATGAGGACAGCACCTATGGCATTTATGTGCCTGCTCTTGCTATTGCTCAACTCAAGGGTGGTGTTCAAAAAGATGCACCAGGGAGTAATGTTGATCCTCCACCGGTTGTTACTGACCCGGTGTACTACAACCCAGACGGGTCCATAACATATACGTATCCCGACGGATCGTATGTCACAGTGGAAACAGATGGCTCTTTCCACGGGTTCTCCAAAGGTGGATACCGCGTTACTGGCAACTTCTATGAAGGCGGCAGACCATACTTCAAAGAGAATGCTGGCGACGCACCCGGGTATGGTCCTCCTAGTGCTGTGGTGATACCACCTCCAAGCGCAAGTTTAACACCGCCATACCCAGAATTTGAATAAAGTCTAGGCTGGGTAATTGTTTCGGGCAATTGAGTGTTTTACTCAATTGCCCTTTTTATTTATTATGGATTTCAGCCTTATCCAAAGCTTACTAAGACTTTAAGGGATTCGAGAAAGACTAGCCGGGTCTGTCTTTGGTTGCAAAATCAAAGAAAATGAGTTAATCAAGGAGAAAGTATCAAGGAATCCCAGGTCTGATAATCGCCAAAGCCAAGTTTCGTTCTAAAAGCAATCGAAAAGGACATTTGAAGCATGAATATTAAATGGTGGGCTTGGGTATTCGCCGTACTATTATTTCCAACAACTAGTACGCCAGTTGATTCTCGCGATAGTAATACTGCAAGTATGAGCAGTAAGCAACCTTTCATTGAGGGGAAGACTAATCAAGAAAGATGGAAATGGGTAAGCAAAAACATTCAAACTCTTGCTTCCGCAGATCAAGGAACAGCAATTAAATTGCTTGGACTTACAGAAAAATCATGGACAGAGAAAAAAATCCGTCTTGTGATATCTGAGACTTTTGACAATAGAACGAAGACTAATAGCCAATGTTTGTTAATTGTTAGATTTGAAAACGGTAGAGTCGCAACTCTAACAATTAGCAATTTTGACTACGCCTATCAGCAAATAAAGGACATAGGACCAACTTAATACCAATAGACTCTCCAGTGAGGAATCTCTTTCTTTTCGCCACAACTAATAGACTGGTCTGGCTAGTAACCTCCGCCAAAGCTCGCGCGACAGTTCAAGTCCTCGTCAGTAAGGGCTTGAACTGTCATCGGCGCGAGTCAACGCTTCGGTCTAGTTTTCTACGCTTCCCGCCTTGCAAGCCGCGGGTGGCACTCTTACACTCCGGGCTGCGACGGAGGCCGCGGCAGGCACACACGGCAGCTCTGGCACGGCTTCTCTCTGTCCGGCTCGTTCACGAGCTCATACTGGCCTAGCACCTGCGGGCACACCACGCCCCTGGTCTTTAGCGGCTCCACATGGAACGCCCCCTTGTGCACCGGAAACACCACCAGCCTCTTTTCCGGCACCACCCTCTCTATCTCAAGCAGCATCTTCTTCACCTGCGGGCTCGGCTTCTCTTGCATCACCGCCACAGAAAATACTTCCGGGTACCGCTTAAAGGCCTTCAGCCCCTCTTTGTAGTTCTCCCGGTCAAGACTCAGGAATCCTCTTACATTCGGAAGCTCGGCCAGTAGCGCCAGCTTCTTCAGTATCTCCGGCTCCACAAAGGACCTTGAGTAAAACCACAGCACACACTCCGGCCTCTTTATCGCCGCTAACCACCAGGCATATGCCACTTCCGCCCTATGCACGTCTCCAACGTCAAAAAGCCTCAAAGACCACGGCACCTTCGTCTTCACCCCGGACAACTTCGCCACAAGCCAATCCGTCGGTCTCGCCATATCTATCAAGTGCACCAGGTTGTCGGCCAGTAGCTCCGGTCCCCCCAGGGCAAGCAGCCTCTCTACCGTCCGGAAGTTCCTCTCCCTCTTTCTCCTGGCTCCCTTCGTCTTGTACCTGACGCCGTTGCCATAGCAGAGGGCTCGGCAGGCTTCCGTCGCCCCAATGCAGCTCTCTTTCCTCGACACACTAAACGCCCACCCAACTTTCGAATTCCTCGTCAGCTCCAATCCGTACAATCCCTCTGCATCGTCCATATGTTGCCCTCCAAGAGCCCAGTACGGACCTGGCAAGTCAGGTTGGCTCCCGCAGTCAACCGGCGGCCGCGGGCGTCAACCACGACTGCCGCATTCGGTTGGCGGAGGGTGGCGCCAACCTGACATAGTTGAGGCACCTGGGCAGGTAAGCCAATCGCCCTCAAAGAGAGCGGCAGACACACAGAAGGGCGGTTTTGGATATTTAACGGATATCCATAAAACATCTACCCCTGAGCCGCCGCATATTGGTCTGGTTCAAGCTTCTGACAATTCCCGGCTCTCTTTTGACCCAGCTTCACCGCCACCTTTGGCAGCCGTATTTTTCTTCCTTAGACCTTTTCCGGGGTACTGGTACTATCTTCAAAACCCGCTATTCTTAATGCATACACGGTGAGCAGTGACCAATCTGGTTCATTGCTTTGAGCCGAGGGGCATTGTGGAAACGCCAGGTCTGCGCAGACCCGAAACTGTAGTAACTCGCCCGCTACCTGCCGAAACTGACTGACGCAGTAGAAATATCGAGTCCTCGCAAGCGGACTGTCAGACGATAGCTTAAGGACCGCCGCAGTCTATTCTGGGCGGTCTTTTTGTTTGGTGCCGACGGATTGCTGGTGACCATTTCAACGGAACTTCCTTCCTGACCGCCTCGACTGAATCGCGCAATTAAGCACAGACTCAAGGATTGATGAATTTTTTGCACGGTAATTGGTAGACACCAACTGTTGTCCGTGCACTGTTTGGGATGCTAAAATCAAACTTGTTGAGACCAAGTCACCGAGCGGTTCCCAATGTAGACACCAAATAAGCCACAAGCCGATTCTGCTAGAGCCCAAGGGCTGTATGGTCAGCTGTTTCTACCGACGCTGCAAAGAAGGAAGTTCCGTTTCAAACATAGCTTGGTCGCTTGAAATCTGGCTTTTAATGAGGGCTTAAGGCAGCTTGCGGCATAGTATAGTAGAAGGTGCAAAAGAACAAAAAAGGAGGGAGCCGTAAAGAGCACTGCCCTGGGGGCGGTGTAATTACGACTCCCGAAAAGGTTAGCTGGTCGGCATTTGAGCCTACGAATCAGGGCAATGAAATACAGTACGCGAGCGGAACAATCTGAAATTTATCAGCTTACGAGATTCGGCAAACAACTGACTGCCAATTTTGACTCTCGTCTACCAGGAGCGTCCATCGCCGGATACTGTTGCATCAACCACTTTGCCGTGTTGGTAATAGATCGTCAATACCCGATAATCGTAGTTTGGCAAAAGCACTAGAGCAACGGATTTACCGCTCTTGAAGTCTTGCTGGTCCCAATTCCAACCACGACGGGAAAGCATAGCTTTCGTTTCAGCAATGGTTTTGCCCTGGAGCGACTTGCTGTGTGCTAAGTACTTGGCCATCGAGAATTGACTCCCAAAGCAATGATCTGCCTCCCAAACGAATCGTGAAAATGGTAGCTCATAAGCGCTACAAAACCAGCGGAGAGAAAGGTAGCTTACGGGAACGATAAACAAAGTACCAAAAATAAAGATACTTACTTTCTCTATCCGATACTTCAGCATTTCGCAAGTCACCTTTAGCTCAATCTAACCGATGGCACAATGCGCTAATTCCTGATTCAACAACAGACACCAAGGACAATTTTAACACAATCATGGACTAAGGAAACGTACACTGCAGAGCGGACCTAAATAGACCGTAGATTGCGCCAAATCATTTCAGCAAGTCCGCCGTAGAATAGCGCTGGGTCTGACTCTGCTTTATGAAGATTTCCATACTGAATTCCTAGATTATTGGAAGTCAGATCGGTAGTCGCATCTCCCCTAAATCCATCACCCTCGTTAAGAGTTTCTACCCCTTCCAAAAGAAGACCTCCAATGGCAACATGCTTTTGGGAGAATCCATACCTGACGAGAGTAGCTGCAACGGCTGCATGCCTGAAAATGTTACCGAAGGCATTGTTAAAATCGGCAATCTGTTTAGTCCAAACGTCATACTCTCCATGAATCATGACTCGATTTGAAGTCATAAAGTTACCAACCCAGGCGTCGGCGCTGGAGAACGTGGCAAAAGTAGCGATCGGGGGAAAACCTCCAGCATATTGCCAGGTATTTTTGAACTCTTCCTTTGCGACCTTCCTGTTCCTCAGCATATATTCCCTTCCAGATCTAACCGTTGAGGTTTCCTCTCTGTAGACACTGAGAAGCCTCCGGGTTGCGGAAGAATAGTCATACTCGTAGATTGGTCGGTCACCTGTCATGAACAAGCGAGTCTTGGTAACACCTTCATTGTCTGGACGATAAGAAGGTCCGTGGAAAGCGAGTATGTCACTATCAATAGGAGAGGAACCAATCTCAGGCAAACTTCCGGCTGCATTCACCGAAACAGCAGGTGCTGCAAGCTTGTTACCGGCCGATGTCACTCCAAAAAGTGTGACACTGTCACCTTGTAATCCGAGAGAGTCGTTTGAAGTCATAGGACTGTTCTCGACATACGAGTAGAGATTAAATCCTCCTTCATGCCCGATAGGATCAGCCTGCAAGAACCGCCCCAATTTCGGCGAGTACTGACGCATCTTGTAGTAGTAGAGCCCCGTCTCGCTGTCATACCGTTGACCGGTATAACCATGACTGGTCCCACTCATACTGGGAGATTCGCCATAAGGGCTGTACTTGAAGCGGTTCAAGACAGCGCCTGAGGCATCAGTTGTGGCAATCACAGATCCTTGATGATTTCCGTGGAAATAAGTCTTTGTCCCTCCACTGTTAATTTGAATCAAGACTTCATCGAGACCGGTACCATAAACAAAGCGCTGCTGGAGTGTGTTCGTGGTTCCGTCATAATCAGCCAGCCGTTGCCAGCCAGCGTAATAGAAATTGGTCTTGGTGCCTCCGACATTCTTCTGGCGCTGCCTCAAAGCAGGATCATAAAGATAGTCGGCAACAATGGCGTTGGTGCCAGCGTCCCGAACACGAGTCATCATCCTTTCGGTGTTGAACTCGTATTTAAAGACACCGTCATTCGTCAAGTTTCCATCGGTGCTGTAGCTGAATCCAGTGCCACCAACAGTCGGATACTGATTGATGTTATTAGCCGTGCCATAAGAGACAGTGCCAGGTGCGCCAAGGGTCCAGCGGAAATTAGCCGGGTCTGAAGTACGTTGCGAAAGCATTTGGCCAACGCTATCAAAGGCATAGCTGAAGTTGACATTGGAGCCAACAAAGTTGTGCAATAGCCCATTGAGGTCATTGTCTTGCTCAAAGCCATAGCTAGTCGAACAGCCATTCTCATAGATGAGCTTGGTGCGCCGCGAAAGCGCATCGTACTGGAATTGGAGAGCACTGGTTCCTGCACCATTCAGCTTGATATCGGTAAGACGGTTCAGCTGGTCAAAGACTCGCTCAATGTAATACCCATCAGGATAAGTGGTCCTGGTAAGGTTTGTACAGGAACCCTCACACTGTCCTATTGATGGGCGTCTTCAAAGCCGTGTAGGCAGGCGTGTATACCTACACAGAAACCTCAGCACTGGTCAAGTCTCAAGAGTCCCCGTCACCAGCACCTTTCAGGAAAGCGACCTTCGTTCTTTTGTAGATGCCGTGTAGGCACCGAGCAACAAATAATTTTCCATCGCAGTGAACTTTTTACGCCTCCGCACCGTCTTTTAAATTACTGGGGCGCTGACGTCGGCTCGGCAACCTAACTCTGGCATCCGATCATCACTGCTACTCTCAACTGCGGAGCACCTGCCTATGGCAAAACTCACCAAAGAATTCGTCGAAAACGAAATCCACCTAACCACTTCGGGTCAACGCTTCTATCGTGACGATGATGTCCCAGGTTTCGCAATTCGTGTCACTAGAAAGTGCAAGTCATACATTCTTGAACGACGAATTGCCGGTGCTTCTCGCAGAATCACCATCGGCAAATGTAGCGACATTTCTTTTGACTCGCCCAAAAGCATGCCTGCATTATGCTCGGTGAGCTGGCTAAGGGTAACGACCCCAGAACCGGCAAGCGCATCAACACTCTTCGAGACATCACACTGCGTGAAGTGTTACAGAAGTTTCTCGAAATCAAGCCTCTACGCGACGAGACCCGTCGCAACTATGTCTACTCCATCAACTCTCATCTCAGTGACTGGCTCGACCTACCGATTACCGCCATCACCAAAGACATGGTCGAACAACGACATCAAGAGCTAACTTCTCGCCCTAACAGGCTTGGCACCTCCGGACACGGTCGTGCAAACAACGCCCTCAAAAAGTTAGGCTCTCTAATCAATTTTGCCTCCGATAGATTCGGTAATGACGACGAACTTCTTCTCAAAGAGAATCCTGTTTCCAGGCTCTCTCGCAATCGGTCCTGGCACCGCATCCATCCCCGCCGAGGCATCATTCCCGACCACAAGCTTAGAGACTGGTACCTGGCGGTCAGTTCCCTTCCCCACGAAGTGTCTCGCGACTTCCTGCTCTTCCTCCTCCTCACCGGTCTGCGCTGTGGCGAAGCCAGACGTCTCAAGTGGACCTATGTCGATTTCCACAACAAACTTCTGACCATACCTCGCTCACAAACAAAATCTGACCGCGAGCATCAATTGCCTCTCACCGACTTTCTTATTGCTCTTCTCAGAAAACGCTACGTCTACCGCAACCATTCCGAATGGGTCTTCCAATCTTGCCGACTTAGAAACAAACATCTCAGCCCTAGCCACGAACTTCTTAAGCGGGTAACGGCGAAGAGTTCTATTCACTTCACTTTCCACGACCTCCGGCGCACTTTCTTGACCATGGCTGAAAAGCAGGACGTTCCTCCTTACGCCCTAAAGCGCCTTGTTAACCACAGCGTTTCGAGTGACACCACCGGTCACTATCTAATTCTAGACATCGAACGCCTCCGCAAGCACATGGTGCGCATCACTGATGCCTTTATCGAACAGCTCGGAATCATCGACACAAAAACACTCTCCTTGCCGCTCGCTGGGGAGAAACCATTGACCGAAGTCACTCAGTTGCTCATACCACTCGGCGGCTTAGAGATCTTGTAGACAGATCTTCTGCCTACAAAATGTCTACACCTGCACCTGTAGAAAACTCTCAGACTCTTGCGCCTGCGGCACCTCAAAAATGCAAGAGCGCAGAACATCACCAACGCGCGTCTACATATGCGACTACACAAGTCGCACAACCCAGACCAGCTCACACTCATGAGGGTTCCTGTACGTATCTCAGGCTCCACAAACGACCTTGAATAGAACCACAACAAGCAATCTGGTCTTTTGATCGCCGCAAAACACCACGCATATGCCACTTCCGGTCGGTGTACGTCTCCAATGTCAAAGAGCCTCAAACTCCACGGCACCCTCGTCTTCACACCGGACAGCTTCGCCACTAGCCAATCCGTCGGTCTCGCCATGTCTATCAAGTGCACCAGGTTGTCGGCCAATAGCTCCGGTCCCCCTAGCGCAAGCAGCCTCTCTACCGTGCGGAAGTTTCTCTCCCTCTTTCTCTTGGCTCCCTTTGTGCTGTACCTGACGCCGTTGCCATAGCAGAGGGTGCGGCAGGCTTCTGTCGCCCCAATGCAGCTCTCTTTCCTCGACACGCTAAACGCCCACCCAACTTTCGAATTCCTCGTCAGCTCCAATCCGTACATTCCATCCATAGCTTGCCCTCCGCAGCTCAGTGCGGACTTGGGCAGTCAGGTTGGCTCCCGCAGTCAACCGGCGGCCGCGGGCAGTCATCCCTGCTGCCGCCTTCGGTTGGCGGAGGGTGGCGCCAACCTGACATAGTGGTGGCACCTGGGTAAGTGTGCCAACCACCCTCAAAGAGCGCTACGGACATACAGAAAAGTGGTTTTGGATATTTAGTAGATATCCATAAAACATCCACCCTTGAGCCGCCGCATATTGGTCTAGTTCAGGCTTCTGACAATTTCCCGCTCTCTTTTGCGGCAGTTTCACCGCCACCTTTGGCAGCCCTATTTTTCTTCCTTAGACCTTTTCCGGGGTACTGGAACTATCCTCAAAACCCACTATTCTTAATGCATACACGGTGAGCGGCGACCAATTTGGTTCATCGCTTTGAGCCGAGGGGCATTGTGGAAACGCCAGGTCTGCGCAGACCCGAAACCGTAGCAACCAGCCCGCTATCTGTCGACTCTGACTGACGCAGTAGAAATATCGAGTCCACGCAAGGGACTGTCAGACGATAGCCTTAAGACCGCCGCAGTTCATTCTGGGCGGTTTTACTGTTTCTAGAGCCAGATCTGCTTACGAACACTCACTGTCGGGGATTTAATCTGCTTATTTCCTTCTGCCCGTTACTTTGTCGCTATTTTCGTGAATCATATCTCTTAGAGATTCATTCCACGTCGCCAAACGCTTGAGAGAGGCCTCCACCCTTCGGAGGCTTTTCTTTCGCTGCCTCAACGAGGTACTTTCATGAACCAAGCCACTGATTGGGAACTCTATTGCTCTTTTGCCGAATCAGCCTTCCTCAAGAACAACCTCACTGTTGCCGAGGTTCTCATTCGCCACGCTCTTGATTGCGCCTACACTTTCCCTCCGGACGACCCTCGCCTCATCTCCACTGTTGAACACTTCGGTGACATCCTCTTGGCTCAAGGCCGCCTGAATGAAGCTCTTACCGAATTCAAATGCGCTTACACTCTCGCCAACGGTGATAACCAAACTCCCAGCCTCGATTCTATTACCCTGGGCCAGAAGCTCGCGTCCTGCCACATCCAAAACGGCGAGCTCGCCGAAGCTAAAAATATCCTCTCCGGTTGCCTTGCTACCTGCTCTGAATTCCTCGGCAAGCGACATGACTTCACTGTCGCGCTTGCTCAAAAGGTCAAGGACCTTGAAGAAAAGCAAGTTTCCATGTCCTCTCCTGTTCGGCTTTTCAACTTCGAGCAAGGCACCAAAATCAGCATGATGCCTAGTTCCGCCGGTACTTCTTCTGCTGTCAAAGCGGGATTGAATGATAAGAAAGAGACTAAGACTTAAATTGCATCTTTTGGGACTGCGAGGCAACAATGAAACCTCAGTTCATTCTGGGCGGTCTTTTTATTGGGTGCCGGCGGAATGACGGCGACCATTTTCAACTTAGCAGCGGTGCTGCGAATGCGGCTGATAATGAGGGGTTGCACCACGCTTGCGGCATAGTATAGTAGAATGAGAAAAAGAGCGAAAAAAGAGGGAGCCGTAAAGACCACAGCCTGGGGGGCGGTGATAAATTCGACTCCCAAAAGGGTTATCCATTTGGTGTTTCAGCCAACGAGGCGGGGTAATCAAATACAGTGATCGGAATGAGAACGGAATTAAAGTCCCCCGGAAGTAAAACCTGGCGACTGGACCGTGGTGCAGAAATAGGAACGAGACTAATTAGTCAAGAAGGGTGTATATTCAAGACTATTCTCACCATAAACTGAATTCAGACAATCAGCGATTGTTAGCTCTTTCCTCTAAAAGAGAGGGTAATTCCTTAGCCATTGTGAAATGTTCACCACCTTTTCCGACCATGATCTTGGCGAAAAGTAGAGCCTACATTGACCCGCATCCAGGAAATCTGTTCCTATTAGAGTCCAGGCTGAAACAGCCATTCACTCCCAGGCATGTCCAACAGATCATTCGCAAGTATGCTGATCTGGCCGGTATCAACGGAATGTGCCCCCTCGCGTGCTCAGGCATCATATGCTCACCTTCCTGAATGCTCAGGGGGGATTACTAATAGAGCCGTTGTCTCATGCTATCGCCCTGTTTCGTAAAAACACCATGTCACCCATAACATATATGTGATATGTTAAAGATGTGTAGAAGTCGGGGCAAACTTATGATGTACTTCTCTATGCCAATCTCTCGACGATCAGCGGTATTCATTTTTTCGCTAATGGTAGCGGTTTGCCTAATAGCCTTTCCTATTGACTGGTCAGCTCGCTTAGAAATTTGGAAAGCACAATTACTATCAGTAAGCGGAGACATTGCATATAAATGCAGAAATTATTCTATTGCCGAAAAATCCTGGCGTGCTGCGATTCTCGCGAGTTCAGGAGATAATGGTGCTCAAGTATGCGCCCTCGCATCACATCATTTGGGATTCATGCTTTTTGAACGCGGACGGTACACTGAAGCAGAATCCTTCTACAGCAGAACCCTTGCCCTTCATCGTCAGATTTATGGTCCCACTCACTTGGAAACAGCTAAGTCTTTGAATAATCTAGCGGAGGTGTACAGAGAGCAACATCGCTTTCCCCTGGCAGAACAATTAATGCTTGAAGCTATACGAATTGCAAAAAACTCTAATGGCAGCGACGAACTTCTCTCAGCTAAATTTCAAAACAATCTTGCTGTGCTCTACAAACAGCAAGGTCGCAATTCCAATGCCGAAGTTCTATTTAAAAGTGCTCTTGATTCTGAGACCAAGACTTTGGGATATGAAAACCCGCAAACTGCTATTACTATGAGAAATCTCGGTGAATTGTATCGGGTCCAAGGAAGCTATGAACGTGCTGAGTGGTTATTGAGCGAGGCCCTTCGAATCGACTGCAAAACTCTTGGCAAAAATCATTCCGATACCATTATCTCCATGAACAATCTTGCACGACTATATGAAAATAAGGGGCAATTTAGAGAGTCCGTTGAGTTATACAAAGAAGCTTATCAACTGAGCAAAAATCACTTTAGTGATAACCATCCTACAGTCGTTGCGATCAAAGAGAACTGGTCTCACAGTCTCAAGATGCTTAAAGAACGATAAGTTGACTGTCAATATACAGTGCACTTGGTGGCTTGAGTTAACGAAGAGACCGTATGAAAAAATGAAGGGTAAGGAGTAATACGCCTTACCCTTCAACAAAAACTAACCTAATCTGAAGTCGTTTCCACGATTACCGTGGAGCATACGTTTGATTCCTCTGGGTGGTCGGATTGTACTGCGTTTGCTGCTCGCTCTGAGTTTGTGCCTGACCTTGAGCCTGACTCTGACCTTGACCTTGTTGACCTTGATTCGGCTGAGGATCGCCACTGGTCTGATTTTTTCCATCAGGCCCTTTAGTTGTCTGCTTATCAGATTGCGTCGGATTATCTTGACGCTTCTGCAATTCCTTTGCATCATCTTGCCGTGATACGTCTTGTGCTTTGTTCACGTCTTGCACACCACAACCACTCAAGCCAGCGGCTGCAAGAATGGCAGCTGCTAGAGCCGGATTAATTGCTGCTGCACCGCCAAGAGCAGCAATTATCAGAAGCAATTGAGTTAGGGGATCAAGGCTATCCCACCACTTCTGGAATCCGTCTGAAGCCTCTAGGCCCAACGGATCCATATACTGAAGAGAATTGTTTTTCGCGTATGTATACAAGTTCAAGCTGTCTCTGTACCCAATCGGATCCGGCTGCAAGAAGCGGCCGATCTTCGGAGAATAATACCGACGCTTGTAGTAGTAGAGCCCGGTTTCAGAGTCATACCGCTGTCCGGTAAACCCAAATCCTGCCGTTCCCGCCAAGGTCGTGATTTCCCCAAATGGACCGAACTTGTTCTTGTTCGTCACAACTCCAGAGCTGTTGCTCGTAGCCACCAGTGACCCCATCTTGTCGTGATGCAGATAGGTCAGAGTGCCTCCGCTGCTCACAATAATCAGCGGTTCATCCAGACCGACGCCGTACACGAAGCGATTCTGCAACGCATCCGTCGCCCCGTTGTAGTCAGCTATCCGCTGCCACCCCGAGTAAATGAAGCGCGTTTTCGCGGCTCCTACAGTCTTTTGCGTCTGCCGATGCTGCCCGTCATACACAAAGTCCACGGTTGTTGAGCCGTCCGTCGCTGACAACAAATGCTGCTCAGTGTCATACGCGAAATCCCAGGTCCCATCATCCGTCAGGCAGCCGTTGTCATCGTACGCATACGAGACTCCGCCCACCGTTGGATATTCGTTCACATCTCCTGCCGCTGCATAGGTTACTGTGCCGCCTGATGCCGGATGCCACATGTAGGTGGAATCATCCACATCCTGTGTCGTCACCTCCCTGACGTTGTTGTAGCCGTACTCAAACTTGACGCTTGACCCCGAGAAGACATGCTCGATGCTCTCCACCGTGTCATCCCAGTTGTAGGTGTAGTTTGTCTCCACTCCATTTCCATAGGTGATCTTGGTTCTCCTCGACAAGTCGTCATAGTCAAACTGCAGCGCTGGTGTCCCAGAGCCATTGAGTTTGACGGCGGTCAACCGATTCAGCTCGTCATACTCGCGCTGGACATAGTAACTGTCCGGCCAGGTAATCTTCGTCACATTCCCGTTGTCATCGAGCTCATACTGGACCTGCTTGCTGTCAGGTAACTCCTCCGTAATCAGCCTTCCGGCTCCGTCATAGACGAAGTCATAGTCGCCGCTGGCAGGATTCCCCGTAACCACCGGTGTGGATACCTGGGTCAACCGACCAACAAGGTCGTACTCAAAGCTCACAACCGCCTGTCCATCCGGTGCCTTTTCAATCAGCCTGTTCAAGGCGTCATACGTGAAGGCAATCTCGTCCCCTGCTCGGTTCTGGAAAGTCAAGATATTTCCGTTGTCGTCATACGTGAACTCCTCGGTTGTTGAGTCTGCATAGGTAACGGTGACCAGACGGTCATGACCATCGAAGGTCTTCGCCGTCACCTTGGTCCGAGCATCCTCCAATGAGTCTTGCAACCCATTGTCGGTGTACTGCGCCGTCAAGGCATCGTTGCTTGCCGCATCAATGATCCTCTGGACTCGGCTCAGCTCATCGTACTCTGTTGTGGTTACGCGGCTTTCCGCATCCTCCACCGTAGACAGGCGGCGCAGCGTGTCATAGGTCAGATCTGTCACATGAGAAAGGGGATCTGTTGTGGTCTCCACTAGATTTGCCGCATTGAATGTCGATGCGAAAATCTGCCATGGCGTCCCGACATCTCCCGTCTCCCTCTTCAGGGCGGTCCGATTTCCGTTCTCGTCATACTCAAACTGCGTCTCGAAAGAGAACGGCGTTGGCGCAGTACTCTTGGTCATTTGGCGGTTGTCGTCAAACTCCCGCAAAACCTCATTCCCGTTCGGGTCGGTGATTGAAGTCAAATTACCGACGGCGTCATAATCCATGACTGTAGTCAGGTTGAGCTTACTCACTCCGTAATCACGAACAACTGTCTCCAGCACCTCCGTTGTTGCGTCATAGGTGAAACGAGTCACCATGCCCTCTTGATCAGTAATATCTTCCACCTGCCCTCGGGCAGTGTAAGTCATCACAATCTCAGGTGTTTGGGAATTGACCACCGGATATTCCACATTGGTCAGAACCCCAGTAGTCGCATCATACGTAAAGCTGGTCACATTTCCGTTTGGATCTGTGAACGTCGCTACCTTGTTCCACGTGCTGCTCCAGGTGAACTCAGAGACAATATCAGAGAGTCCAGAGCCTGGCTTCGCCACCTTGGTGATGCTCAGAATGTTGTTGCGGTCGTCGTACTCGAACTCCGAATAGTTTCCCTCAGGGCTCGTAACCTTGACCAGACGTTGCCTCCCGTCCCATTCCTTGACCGTTTCATTGCCGAGCTGATCTACATCAAGGATGTCATTGCCGAACTTGTCGAAATAAAGGACATAGCTGTTGCTTTCAGGATCAAGCTCCTCTGCGCGGCTGCCGGCTAGGAAATACTGGTAGAGGTTTCCTAAGGGGTCCTCCTGCTCCATCACTCGACCTAGGCTGTCGTAGGTGTTTGTGACGAATGCTACAAGTGGATTGGCCGGATAGAAAATCTGCGTCAGCCTTCCATCCCCGTTGTAGTCATAGGTGGTGTCTTCTCCGTTTGCATCCGTGAAGGTTACAAGCTCATTGCTTCCATTCACCGAATACTGCACGCTGCGACCGTTTCCGTCGGAAACTGAGGTCAATCGGTCTCCCGTGTAACTGAGCGTCAGAGTGCGACCCATGCCGTTCGAAACGCTTGTTAGGCGCCCGCTGGTATAGGTAAAGCTCACTGTCACTCCGAATGGATAAACGATCTCATCGATGTTCCCGTCGGTATCGAAGGAGTACTCTACGCCCTGGGCAGTGGTAAGCGTGTACGCACCACTCGCAAGCACGAGTTCGCTGGCATTGGTCCGTGGAGCGGCATAAGTTCCATCGGGCAACTTTGTGAACGTGAGGACCGTGTCAGGCATGGAAACCTGCACCACGTTGCCCTTTAACTGATTCATCAACCACTGGTTGGCAATCAGAAGGCTCAAGTACTTGTTCAGTGGACGGCTCTGATCAGCCAGAATCTGAACTGACACGAACATTTCGGTAATGGCAGCTGCGGCTTGTACGGGAGATTCGTACAGGAACCCTCACACTGTCCTATTGATGGGCGTCTTCAAAGCCGTGTAGGCAGGCGTGTATACCTACACAGAAACCTCAGCACTGGTCAAGTCTCAAGAGTCCCCGTCACCAGCACCTTTCAGGAAAGCGACCTTCGTTCTTTTGTAGATGCCGTGTAGGCACCGAGCAACAAATAATTTTCCATCGCAGTGAACTTTTTACGCCTCCGCACCGTCTTTTAAATTACTGGGGCGCTGACGTCGGCTCGGCAACCTAACTCTGGCATCCGATCATCACTGCTACTCTCAACTGCGGAGCACCTGCCTATGGCAAAACTCACCAAAGAATTCGTCGAAAACGAAATCCACCTAACCACTTCGGGTCAACGCTTCTATCGTGACGATGATGTCCCAGGTTTTGCAATTCGAGTCACTAGAAAGTGCAAGTCATACATTCTTGAACGACGAATTGCCGGTGCTTCTCGCAGAATCACCATCGGCAAATGTAGCGACATTTCTTTTGACTCGGCCAAGAAGCATGCCTGCATTATGCTCGGTGAGCTGGCTAAGGGTAACGACCCCAGAACCGGCAAGCGCATCAACACTCTTCGAGACATCACACTGCGTGAAGTGTTACAGAAGTTTCTCGAAATCAAGCCTCTACGCGACGAGACCCGTCGCAACTATGTCTACTCCATCAACTCTCATCTCAGTGACTGGCTCGACCTACCGATTACAGCCATCACCAAAGACATGGTCGAACAACGACATCAAGAGCTAACTTCTCGCCCTAACAGGCTTGGCACCCCTGGACACGGTCGTGCAAACAACGCCCTCAAAAAGTTAGGCTCTCTAATCAATTTTGCCTCCGATAGATTCGGTAATGACGACGAACCTCTTCTCAAAGAGAATCCTGTTTCCAGACTCTCTCGCAATCGGTCCTGGCACCGCATCCATCCCCGCCGAGGAATCATTCCCGACCACAAGCTTAGAGACTGGTACCTGGCGGTCAGTTCCCTTCCCCACGAAGTGTCTCGCGACTTCCTGCTCTTCCTCCTCCTCACCGGTCTGCGCTGTGGCGAAGCCAGACGGCTCAAGTGGACCTATGTCGATTTCCACAACAAACTTCTGACCATACCTCGCTCACAAACAAAATCTGACCGCGAGCATCAATTGCCTCTCACCGACTTTCTTATTGCTCTTCTCAGAAAACGCTACGTCTACCGCAACCATTCCGAATGGGTCTTCCAATCTTGCCGACTTAGAAACAAACATCTCAGCCCTAGCCACGAACTTCTTAAGCGGGTAACGGCGAAGAGTTCTATTCACTTCACTTTCCACGACCTCCGGCGCACTTTCTTGACCATGGCTGAAAAGCAGGACGTTCCTCCTTACGCCCTAAAGCGCCTTGTTAACCACAGCGTTTCGAGTGACACCACCGGTCACTATCTAATTCTAGACATCGAACGCCTCCGCAAGCATATGGTGCGCATCACTGATGCCTTTCTCGAACAGCTCAGAATCACCGACACAAAAACACTCTCCTTGCCGCTCGATGGCGAGAAACCATTGACCGAAGCCACTCAGTTGCTCATACCACTCGGCGGCTTAGACATTTTGTAGACAGATCTTCTGCCTACAAAATGTCTACACCTGCACCTGTAGAAAACTCTCAGACTCTTGCGCCTGCGGCACCTCAAAAATGCAAGAGCGCAGAACATCACCAACGCGCGTCTACATATGCGACTACACAAGTCGCACAACCCAGACCAGCTCACACTCATGAGGGTTCCTGTACAAACGCCAGGTCTGCGCAGACCCGAAACTGTAGCAACTCGCCCGCTACCTGCCGAAACTGACTGACGCAGTAGAAATATCGAGTCCTCGCAAGCGGACTGTCAGACGATAGCTTAAAGACCGCCGCAGTTTATTCTGGGCGGTCCTTTTGTTGCTGCCGGCGGATTGTTGACGACCATTTCAATACAGCCCAGGAGGCTTGGAAGGAGGCTTGGAAGGCGGCTGGCAATACGGGTTTAAGTCCGCTTGCGACATGGTCTAGTACAAGGTAAAAAAGCAGAAAAAAATTGGAGCCGTAAAGAGCACAGCCTGGGGGCGGTGATAATTACGACTCCCTAAAGGGTGAGCTGGTCGGCGTTTCAGCCTACGAATTTTCGGAGGGGGATATAGACAGGGTTATCGGACACTGTTGAAACTTCAGTAAGTTGCAGTCATAGGGGAAGTAGCGAGTCGCAACTACCCAGTCAGACCGCGTGACCATAATCAGGAATTACTATTACTCGGAAGTGTAATCAAAACTTATCTTGAAGGCTAGGTCTTGGTAATGGAAAATCAACTCCACGAGATCAGTTCACAAACTGTTGTTTCTCTTTTGTGAGAATCAATTCTGAATGTTAGGTTAAAGGCATGAAAAACTCGCAATTGATTATTGTTTTAGGTTTGCTCGGTGTTTGTGTTAGCGCTGAGGCCAAGCCAGGATTCGAAACTGTGCAGGTGATAAAACACGCACGCTCCCCTAGAAGTGAGTGGCCAGCAGGTAGCTACTGTGCTCCGCATACATATGCTTGCGGTGGCTTATTCTTTGAATTAGAAGATGGTCAAGTGTGTTTCTTTACCAGCTCTCAATATAAGCGTTTTAGAGCTGCGCTACAGGACGGAACCAGCAAAGCCTCGGAGAAGATTCTCTTCTGGAACCCAAAAACTCGAAAGAGTAAAACGGTATTGGCTTCGATTGAATTTCAGGGATACGACCATATAATTGTCAACGGAAGCCCCGTAATGGCAAAGTCGATGGAGCGACTGAGGCTTACAAAGGACTGGGAAAAAGTTTCGAAAAAGGTATGGCCGGTTGGATGTTCCGCAGTTAATTTGGGGGAGGGTAAATTTCTAATAACAGGAGGAATGAATGATGATGATGCTAGCGGTTGGCTGTACTTATCACGTGCAGTAGTCTACAACTCGACAACGGATTCAATTGAGAAACAGTTCAAGATGTTCCAGGGAAGGGCTTACCATAGCGCTGTTTTGTTGCCAAACAAAACAGTATTTTGTGTAGGAGGTCTGGCCATGTCGGACTCAGGACCGACACATGCTACCGATTCAGCAGAAATTATTGACGTTCAAAACAACAAAATAATTTCAGTGCCAGCTAAATTACCGGTAGGTCTCGTTGATACTACAATCTGTAAGGATTTAGAAGGAAACCCTATTATTTGGGGGGACTACCACTGACATTGACGGGATTTTCTTCAGATAGAATATTCCGTTATGAGTTAACGTCGGGACGGTTTGTTCAAGCTGGATCTCTAAAGACAGGGAGACACTTTGGTCGTGCAGCAAGGGTATCAGCGAAAAAAGGAGAACCGAAGTTAACAGAAGTAATTGAGGATTGCGCAGAGAGGCTCAGTGGTGGACAGTATGTTATAGATGGCGGAGTATACATACAAGCGAGCCCCATAGCCGATTCTGCGAGCGGCCATAGAGATACAGCTGAAGTGGTTCAATTCCGAGCGAATTGAACCACTTTCAAAGCGAACGATATGATCCACTCAAGATAGTTAGTTCCAGAAAATGAGAGGGCGTCTGCATGCAGCCGCCCTCTTCACTAGATACCTAAATGGTAATCACAAGAATCAGGTGCTAGCCACGAGCGTCATTGACGTACTCTCTCAACCGATAGGCTGTGTCTTCCCATTGTCCATAGTGGTCAATAGAGTCGTTTCTTTGCCCATTATTGCGAATGGATTCATTAAGCCCAGGAGCAGATCCACTGAGCGTGGACAAATCACCTCGATAGCCAACAGAATCAAGAAGGTATCGGACGTAGTTGTTGGAGTTTGTTCCAGGAAGATTCTCATTCGCCACGCTCTTGATTGCGCCTACACTTTCCCCCCGGACGACTCTCGCCTCATCTCCACTGTTGAACACTTCGGTGACATCCTCTTGGCTCAAGGCCGCCTGAATGAAGCTCTTACCGAATTCAAATGCGCTTACACTCTCGCCAACGGTGATAACCAAACTCCCAGCCTCGATTCCATTACCCTGGGCCAGAAGCTCGCCTCCTGTCACATTCAAAACGGCGAGCTCGCCGAAGCTAAAAGCATCCTCTCCGGTTGCCTTGCGACTTGCTCTGAGTTCCTCGGCAAGCGACATGACTTCACTATCGCGCTTGCTCAAAAGGTCAAGGAGCTTGAAGAAAAGCAAGTTTCCATGTCCTCTCCTGTTCGGCTTTTCAACTTCGAGCAAGGCACCAAAATCAGCATGATGCCTAGTTCTGCCGGTACTTCTTCTGCTGTCAAAGCGGGATTGAATGATAAGAAGGAGACTAGAACTTGAATTGCATCTTTTGGGACTGCGAGGCAACAATGAAACCTCAGTTCATTCTGGGCGGTCTCATTGTATGGAGCCGGCGGATCGGCGCTGACCATTTCGAACTGAGCAGCGGCGCTGCTAAAGGGGCTGATAATGCGGGGTTGGGGCAGCTTTGCGGCACAGTATAGTAGAGGAAAAACAAGATCAAAAAAAGAGGGAGCCGTAGAGACCACAGCCAGGGGGCGGTGATAAATACGACTCCCAAAAGGTTGAGCTGGTCGGCGTTTCAGCCTACGAGCCGAGGCGATAAAGCATAGTGTGCGTTGTCGGATCGTAAACAATCTGGCAGCTTCATGGGTTTGCGGTGCAGCGAATTGCGAAAAAGTCTGCTCAGTTTAGCCAAAACAAGAGCACTGTGGATTGATACCTGGTTCTAATGCTGGTTTAGTCAAGCCAAAACAGATATATTCACATCAGGTTATAATATAGGAAGCTGGTTGCAAAGATGGAGCTTTGGTAAATGATGAAGGACCCGACCTTTCGTTCACGTGCCACTGTTTCAGGGGTGCTGATTCTGGCTTGGTTTGTATTAATTGGTGCAACAAACGAGCATGACACAAAGCAACCAGAGAATGGTTTCTTTATCAGGATAGCAACGGACGATTTCACAGAGCTCTTTCTTTACGAATTAACGCCTGGTAAGTACGTGGCTAAATACGGACTGCTTTCGATTCCATGTGAACCAGTTAAAAATACACTTGACGAGGAATACACAATCGCTCGTCCGAGTGGTATTGAAGGAGCAACGCTTGAGGCCGAATATAAAGAGTTCAGAAGGTTGTGCAACCTAAGAGACTACCAAAAGGCTGGAAAAATAATCGATTCGAAGAACGCGCTCCACTGGCTTTCCATTGATCCAAAATTCGGTTACCGGAGGGGAATTTGTTATCTTGGACAAAACAGGATGAGAGATGGTATCGACTCACTAATGCATTATTGGCGCTCCAACAAAAATGATGAAAAAACTCGGGAATTCCTGATCAATGTGCTGAAGGGTAGGCAAGTATGCCTACCCTTGATATGAACGAACTAAAGAGTTCTTTGTGCGAATGCAGCCCCACCGAACGAAACTTGGAAATCATAGTAGCCGAGAACATTGAGGCTCTGGGCGAGCTGTCCAGATGAAGGGACGGAACCTATGTAAGTACCATCCGCAGCGGGGGGGTCAATCACGTTCAGTCTTAGCCAAATATCGCGCCAGAAAACCATCTGGAGCACATGGTTCTTGTCAAAAACCTCGCGACGCGTCCAGACAGCAGGATGATCAGGCGGGGGCTCGTCTCGGCCTGGTATCCAATACTTGAAGTTTCCAATATACACCAAATTCGGATACATTTTGGTCGTTAAAACGAAATCGGTACCAAAGTGCATTTGACCGTTTGCGATGGAAGTAAAGAATCCATAAGAAGGTCTCAAAAGAACAGATGTTGCATCCGCAACGACTCTGTTCTTAGCAGCCTGGAGACTGGAGATATCTCCATTTACATAGGTGCGAGGTTCGACCAGCTCGGCAGTCCGAAATGAAAGTTCGGCTGTCGTAGTTGGATCATCCCACAATATTGGTGGAACGGCTGATTGATTCAGGTGTTGAGTCTGAGTTAAGAGATCATAAGCAAAACCAGAAGCAGCGAAAGCTGGAGCTGCAGTCTTTGCACTAGAAGACGCTGAACCAGCCCCAAAGGCAGGAGAGCTAGAAGAGGCAGAGTTAGTAGCCCCAGAAGGCGGTGCCACATAATCGCCCGGAGGAGGAATGATACCCTGCCCCTGAAGATAGGCTTGATAAACGGCAGATCCCCAAGTAGCACCAAAGGTTAAGCCCATCGGGTCTGAACCGGCTGTGGGGTTGTTCCCACCATAGGCGTACATATTGAGACCAGCGCCATAACCAACAGGATCAGCCTGTAAGAACCGCCCCAACTTCGGCGAGTACTGACGCATCTTGTAATAGTAGAGTCCAGTCTCGCTGTCATACCGCTGACCGGTATAACCGTGACTAGTACCGCTCATACTGGGAGATTCACCATAGGGGCTGTACTTGAAGCGGTTCAAGACAGCACCGGAAGCATCAGTTGTGGCGATCACAGAACCCTGATGATTTCCATGGAAATAAGTTTTTGTCCCTCCACTACTAATCTGAATCAAGACTTCATCGAGTCCAGAACCATAAACAAAGCGCTGCTGGAGCGTGTTTGCGGTTCCGTCATAGTCTGCCAGCCGTTGCCAGCCAGAGTAATAGAAATTGGTCTTGGTGCCTCCGACATTCTTCTGACGCTGCCGCAGAGCAGGGTCATAAAGATAATCGGCAACAATGGCGTTGGTGCCGGCGTCCCGAACACGAGTCATCATCCGCTCGGAGTTGAACTCGTATTTAAAGACACCGTCATTGGTGAGGTTTCCATCGGTGCTATAGCTGAAGCCAATGCCACCAACAGTTGGGTACTGATTGATGTTATTAGCCGTGCCATAAGAGACCGTGCCGGGAGCACCAGGGGTCCAGCGGAAGTTCGCCGGATCTGAAGTCCTCTGTGAAAGCATCTGCCCAACGGTATCGAAGGCATAGCTGAAGTTGACATTGGAGCCAACAAAGTTATGCAGCAGCCCATTCAGGTCATTGTCCTGCTCAAAGCCATAGCCGGTTGAGCAGCCATTCTCATAAATGAGCTTGGTGCGCCGAGAAAGCGCATCGTACTGGAACTGGAGAGAACTGGTCCCCGCGCCGTTTAACTTGATGTCGGTGAGTCGGTTCAATTGATCGAAGACTCGATCAATGAAGTAACCATCGGGATAGATCGTCCTGGTGAGGTTTCCATTGGCATCAAGCTGATGGGTAACAGACAAGCCATCTGGGTATTGCTCCCTGTAGAAGCGCCCGGCGGTGTCATAGAAGTTGGTGAAGGTTCCAGAGCTTGGATCTCCAGCAACCACTGGAGTGCTGACTGTCACTACCCGGCCAGCGATGTCGTAGACGGTTGTGACCGTCGGCTGACCGCTAGGCGTCTTCGTTTTAACGCGGTTCAACTCATCAAAGGTCAGGGTAACAGTCGCCCCAGAGCGAGTCACCACAGTCAGAGGATTACTGTTACCGTCGCGGCTGGTTACCTGCTCGAAAGTCGCATCCGGGTAAATAGTTTTCTCAGGGCGATCATGCCCATCGAAAGAATAGGAAGTGACGTTAGTACAGGAACCCTCACACTGTCCTATTGATGGGCGTCTTCAAAGCCGTGTAGGCAGGCGTGTATACCTACACAGAAACCTCAGCACTGGTCAAGTCTCAAGAGTCCCCGTCACCAGCACCTTTCAGGAAAGCGACCTTCGTTCTTTTGTAGATGCCGTGTAGGCACCGAGCAACAAATAATTTTCCATCGCAGTGAACTTTTACGCCTCCGCACCGTCTTTTAAATTACTGGGGCGCTGACGTCGGCTCGGCAACCTAACTCTGGCATCCGATCATCACTGCTACTCTCAACTGCGGAGCACCTGCCTATGGCAAAACTCACCAAAGAATTCGTCGAAAACGAAATCCACCTAACCACTTCGGGTCAACGCTTCTATCGTGACGATGATGTCCCAGGTTTCGCAATTCGTGTCACTAGAAAGTGCAAGTCATACATTCTTGAACGACGAATTGCCGGTGCTTCTCGCAGAATCACCATCGGCAAATGTAGCGACATTTCTTTTGACTCGGCCAAAAAGCATGCCTGCATTATGCTCGGTGAGCTGGCTAAGGGTAACGACCCCAGAACCGGCAAGCGCATCAACACTCTTCGAGACATCACACTGCGTGAAGTGTTACAGAAGTTTCTCGAAATCAAGCCTCTACGCGACGAGACCCGTCGCAACTATGTCTACTCCATCAACTCTCATCTCAGTGACTGGCTCGACCTACCGATTACCGCCATCACCAAAGACATGGTCGAACAACGACATCAAGAGCTAACTTCTCGCCCTAACAGGCTTGGCACCTCCGGACACGGTCGTGCAAACAACGCCCTCAAAAAGTTAGGCTCTCTAATCAATTTTGCCTCCGATAGATTCGGTAATGACGACGAACTTCTTCTCAAAGAGAATCCTGTTTCCAGGCTCTCTCGCAATCGGTCCTGGCACCGCATCCATCCCCGCCGAGGCATCATTCCCGACCACAAGCTTAGAGACTGGTACCTGGCGGTCAGTTCCCTTCCCCACGAAGTGTCTCGCGACTTCCTGCTCTTCCTCCTCCTCACCGGTCTGCGCTGTGGCGAAGCCAGACGTCTCAAGTGGACCTATGTCGATTTCCACAACAAACTTCTGACCATACCTCGCTCACAAACAAAATCTGACCGCGAGCATCAATTGCCTCTCACCGACTTTCTTATTGCTCTTCTCAGAAAACGCTACGTCTACCGCAACCATTCCGAATGGGTCTTCCAATCTTGCCGACTTAGAAACAAACATCTCAGCCCTAGCCACGAACTTCTTAAGCGGGTAACGGCGAAGAGTTCTATTCACTTCACTTTCCACGACCTCCGGCGCACTTTCTTGACCATGGCTGAAAAGCAGGACGTTCCTCCTTACGCCCTAAAGCGCCTTGTTAACCACAGCGTTTCGAGTGACACCACCGGTCACTATCTAATTCTAGACATCGAACGCCTCCGCAAGCACATGGTGCGCATCACTGATGCCTTTATCGAACAGCTCGGAATCATCGACACAAAAACACTCTCCTTGCCGCTCGCTGGGGAGAAACCATTGACCGAAGTCACTCAGTTGCTCATACCACTCGGCGGCTTAGAGATCTTGTAGACAGATCTTCTGCCTACAAAATGTCTACACCTGCACCTGTAGAAAACTCTCAGACTCTTGCGCCTGCGGCACCTCAAAAATGCAAGAGCGCAGAACATCACCAACGCGCGTCTACATATGCGACTACACAAGTCGCACAACCCAGACCAGCTCACACTCATGAGGGTTCCTGTACTACTCACCGACGGACTTCACCCCCGGCTTCCCCTTCCAGTACCTGTGCTTCGCTACCGTCGCCCTCACAGCTAGACCTCAGCCGCCTTCTCTAACTCTTTCTTGAACAAGTCCTCTATGTCTTTCACTTCCTCGACCTTGCTCTTCAGCCTCTTCGCTGCCCTCTTGTGCGCCTTCTTTATCACCTCGTCCCTGTCCACCGCTGGCATGTTCCCGTAGATAAGCTCCAGGATCACACCCACGTCGATATTGCCCCTGGATATCAAGGCCGCCATCCGGTTCTCCATCTTCCTTATCCGCGCTTCCACCAGTGTCTCCCTGGCGTCCTGCACCCTCTTTTCCAGCTGTTCCATGTACCAGATGATGGCCTCTCTGGCCACCTCCGGCCGCTTCCGGTTGCTCACCCGGCACACCTGGTCAAATTGAACTTTTGTTTTACTGTATTGGTAAGGTTCTTGCCTACCCCTTTAATTTTGGAGTTTTTTTAGGACGCTCTCAAAACAGGGGGAGGATTTGGCAATAGGTATTGCTGAATAGAGGTTGTTTTTCTTTCCTTGCCGGCGGCCGTTTCATGTTTCTTTGCCGCCGGTGAACCACGTATCTTTGCCGGTCATCTTTCTAGGTCGGCATTGTTTGGCTACCGCCTTCCTCTTGTTTTCTTGGCTGTATAATCTCCCCGGAGAATCACCACGTTTCTCTAGCCGCCTTTCTCATGCTTTGGGCGGCTGTATTTTTACTTGAGGAGGACTTTGGTCGGCCAATTGACCTATCTCCTCTTCCTGGACCTAACAGCTGCCTCTAATTTGTTTTTGCTCCTGTTCTTCTCTCTGATTTCGCTTCCCCCCGGCTACCATTCATTACCTTCTGGTTAGTACCGTCCACTACCGGGAACAGAACTCCAGGGGCTAAAACCACACCATTTTTAGCCCCCACCCCTTTTCGTTTTTGCTTTATGCCAGCTCCGTGTCTTTCTGGTCGCTCTGTCTGAATTGCATTTCCCCTCAGGCTCCAAAAAGGAATAGAGGCCGCTTGCGCAGCCCCATCCTTTTGAGTCGTGCCCCGACCCTATGCCGAGAGCTTAAAGCCCTTCTTTCTTCGGCTCGGCTTCTCTTCCTCCTCCGCCTCTTGCGCCTGTTCTCCCTCCTGGGCTTTCTTCACCCCCATCATCTGAAAGCTCGCCACCTTGACGAACGCCTTTGTCATCTCCACTTTTGTCCCCGCTATCTCCTTCGTGTATTTCGACATCCCCAGGCGTCCTTGCACCGCCAGTTGTTTCCCTTTCTCTACATACTCCCCTACTCGCTCCGCCAGTGGTCCCCAGCATTCGCAGTCTATCCATATGGTTTGGGGCTCCTGCCCTTTCACATACTCCTTTACCGCCAGCGAGAACCTTGCCAGCTTGCTCCCTGATTGGAAAGTCTTTATTTCCGGGGCGCCGCCTACATGTCCGATTAGTGTGATGTTATTCATGGTTAGCTCCTTTTAGCTTGAACTTACGTGCTCCCCCAAGAGCCGTCGCTCAAGCCAGGCAAGGGCGTTAGAACGCAGTGTCCCTTGCCGCACGCGCAGGCGTCGGCTAATTTCACACACGAGTTCAGCTAATGGAGCGCCACCATTGAATTCACACGTGATCGGCTTAAGGCGGGCGCCCACGGAGACTTTCCTTCAGGCAAGCGGCAACTACTCGCCAGGTAAAGGACATGGGACTCGGAGCCCCTTTCCATATCAGACTGCGCCTCGGGGGCTCTGGCGACGGTAGGGGGTAGAGAAAGGGAAAACCACAAGTTGCAAGCGCGCCGCAATTGTCGAAATACTTAAGAGTAGCGGGTTCAATGTGGAGTCTGGCGTTTCGTCTGGTGGCTGCCGGATGTTGGGGGTTTGCCCAGGAGGGTCGGCGCCAGTGGCGCACCTCAAGAGAAGCACGCCACCGAAGATATATTCACTTAACTTCCGGCATCGGTCGGAATCACGCCTCCATTAGGTACTGCGTAAGCCGCCTCCTCCCGTAGTGGAGCCTCGACCTCACTGTTCCCACCTTCACCCCCACAACCTTAGCCACTTCCTCATAGTCGAGATCCTGCCCCACCAACTCCATCACCTCCGCCTGTTCTTTCGGCAGCTGCGCCAGGCACTTCTCAAAGAGTTCTACGGCATCGTACCGGTCCTCTTCCATCACCAGAAGCGACCCCACCTTTATCCTTTCCTCTCCGCGCATAACCGCTCCTTCCAATTGGTCATACTCCACAGTCGAGTCCAGGTGCACCGACCTCCGTCCTTCCTTCCTAAAGTGGTCCGCTGCCGCCGACCTCACCACTTTCACTACATAGCCGGGGTTACTCATTCTTCCTGCCTTCCACACCTTTATCATCGCCTCCTGCACCAGGTCCTCCCGGTCCTCCATCCTCAGACCCGTGTAGTTCATTTTCATGAGCATCCATAGCTGATTCCTCAGCCCCAGAAGTACTTCTTTCGATACCTTGGTCATCACATTCACTTCTCTATTCATCGCTTCAATCCTCGGGATAACCTCCGCCAAAGCTCGCGCGACAGTTCAAGTCCTCGTCAGTAAGGGCTTGAACTGTCATCGGCGCGAGTCAACGCTTCGGTCTAGTTTTCTACGCTTCCCGCCTTGCAAGCCGCGGGTGGCACTCTTAAACTCCTGGCTCCGACGGAGGCCGCGGCAGGCACACACGGCAGCTCTGGCACGGCTTCTCTCTGTCTGGCTCGTTCACCAGCTCATACTGCCCTAGCACCTGCGGGCACACCACGCCCCTGGTCTTCAGCGGCTCCACATGAAACGGACCCTTGTGCACCGGAAACACCACCAGCCTCTTCTCCGGCACCACCCTCTCTATTTCAAGCAGCATCTTCTTCACCTGCGGGCTCGGCTTCTCTTGCATCACCGCCACAGAAAACACTTCCGGGTACCGCTTAAATGCCTTGAGCCCCTCTTTGTAGTTCTCCCGGTCGAAGCTCAAGAATCCTCTCACATTCGGAAGCTCGGCCATTAGCGCCAGTTTCTTCAGTATCTCCGGCTCCACAAACGACCTTGAGTAAAACCACCGCCAAAGCTACCCCGTCCTCACAATCAACGGTAACTCAAGCAATTCTGCTGGTGGCCGCAAGCTCACTTGATTCTGACGATTGGAAAGGTATAGGTTTTTCTAAATGTCAGCTTGCCGTCTTGCAAAATTCCGGCATCGAAGAATGCCAGCACGCCGAAAGGCATAATTGCCTTAGGGTGGTGGTAACTGAAACATAGGGAGAAGTCTGTGAAGGCGGGCTACCGGCGAAATCCTGATAAACCAGAGGGGCGGCAATCTGCGGAGCATCCAAGAAGCTTGAGGAAGAGTAACCTTTCACCACCGCACTGGCAAGCCGCGTTGATTCAACTAAGTCCTTCCCCTGGGCAGCATTGCGGCAGGCATCACGACAGACTCGATCATTTAAATAAGCTCCAAAAATTATGATGCCCAGGTGCAGTGACAAAAGCACAAAGACAACCATAAGAAAACTGCCGCTGGCCAGTTCCACCGACAGTGAGCCCCGGCAAGAGCGCCTGCCGGAAACTACCATCAACCCTGCTTGCGATGACATGATTAGTATCCCCCCTACTTATTCGACACCAGCTTCACAAGGCGCCTGGCAATCTTGGCAAAAGTGGTGCGCAACTGAGAACTATCGGTAACCAGATTGAAGGTACTGCCATGACCGGCGATAGCGGCCATGCCTCCCGTGGTAGGGTCGGAGTTGGTGTCGTTGAGAATCTTCTCCTGGTCGGCAATGATCATCGGATTCTGAGCTAAACCGATCGTATACACGGCGATTCCGGCGTCGCGAGCCTCTACGGCAGCGAGTCTGGCATTTGCCTCCGGGTCGGAACTCAAAGGACCGGCCGGAACCGTCGGCTCGCCATCGGTGAAGAGAATGATTGCCTTAACACTGCCTGTGCGACTATTACTCTTCAGGTCTTGCACCGCAGCATGCACAGACGCACCAATATTAGTGGCACCGAGGGGCACACAACTCTTGATGGAAGTATTCACCTGACTGAACTGCGTGGAGCCTGGATTCTTGCTGATAGTTACCCGCGGCAGAGGGAATCCCTGCAAAACGCCATAAGGAGCGGCGTCATCCAGATTGTGCCATTGCTCCGTGCTCGCACTATCGACGCCAACATCAGCATCAAATGCAACGAAACCGAAATGACTATCTGCATCGGTATTGAGTATTTGAGTCATGGTCAATACTGCCTCTTTAGCATCAGCCATGGGCTTCAATTGCTTCTGGGCCGCTTCAAAATATGCCTTCTGGTAGCCTGGCTTGGGAGACACCGACACGGCTGTGTTGGCTCTACTGCTGCTGAAGACCGAGCTATTCTCCAGGTTGCCTCGAGAAGCTTCAATCAGCGTGGCCAGATCTGGGAAGGCATATCCATCATAGCTAAAGCCACCAAAAGTAGTATTGCCGTCGATGTTAACCACCACATCGGTAAAGGTCTTAAAGCCATCAAAAGTGAAGGCCGTACCAGGCGGACAGTTTCCAGGCGGAGCACCGGCCTCGGGATAGACGCCGCCGGAACGCAAACCACTTACGCCATAATAACTTGCCAGATACTCTGAGAAATAAGTCTTGGCATTCCAATAAGACTCAGTCAAAAGCTGGGGAAAGGTTCCATTCAAGCTGGTTCCGGTTATGGCAGGTTTGAGAATGTCGAAGATTCGCCCCTGCATGATTCCATTTGCACCATTAACGCTGGAATAGACAATTTTGCCGCCCCCAAGGGTGTCGTCCCAGACGCGTTTGCTGAAAGTAACAGGAGTCTGATCGTCCATGGAACCGGAGACGTCAAAGCATATGACTATGTCCAGCTTGGGAACGGCACTGGTGGACACGGCTGTCACACCCCATGATTTAATACCAAGAAACTTACCAAAAGCCAGATCGCTGCCGTTGCAGGAGCGTATCTCAACGACCTTGCCATTGGCACTGGTAATGGGCTCCGGCAGCATGGTCACCGGATTGAGGAATTCGAAAAAGAGTTTAGCTTCGCCGCTTGCACACTCCAACAGAGAGGGAGAGGCAACCACGACGGAGTTGCTCAAAGGCACGCCCAGGGAAGTATTCGACTTGAATATCTTGAGGGCACTCTCGATGGCATCGAGGTGCGCTTGCGTCGGGTTGGTGTTATCGGAGCTGGCAAGTGTGGCGGCTCCGGTAAGAGCCGCAGCATCAGAGGCGTTCTGTAGTTCCTGCTTAGCCAGATAGAGCCTGGAAAATTCGAAGACCAGCACCGCAATGAGAGGAAAAAGCACCAGAGCAAAGAGCATGAGCAAAGAGAGGATGCCCTGCCCTCTGGAACGACCTCTGCCTAGTGGTTTGTTAAAATGAGACATGATTGGAAACCTGATAAATACTCTAGGAAACTAAAAGGAAGCGATGCTCACTACATAGTCAGACCCTGCGGATTTTCGCAGTATTGCCTGGCGGTCATATCGAAAACAAGCGGAGCGGACACACCGGCAATCGGTATGGGACTGGGAATCGGCACAAGAGGACTGGCAGAGCAGCGGGCAGATACCTGTATCTGGTACGTGTTGACACTGACATCGGCAGGATCAGTCAAAGGAGAAAGACGAGCAACAGTGGACTGCGTATCTATATTGGTGATCAGTATCTCAGTCTTGATGTTTTCGACATCAATACCCGAGAAGGCATTCTTAGCATTTTGCAGTTTGCTCTGCGCTTCAGTCACGGCAGAGGGATGACCGTCCACCGGAGCAAGGAAACTACCGGCACGGGCCGCAGAAAAGCTGGCCATGTGAATGCCTGCGTAAAGGAAGGAACAGCGCAAGAAGGCCGCAGTCAAATTAAGCAGCGGAAAGGCAATGACAACAAACAAGATCCACAAGACAATCGGCAGTTCAGCCAGAAGCGAGCCGCGGCCGGGTCGGCGCCGCCGACAGCCCCCGACTCTCGGGAGAGAGCCAACACTTAGCTCAGTTAATGCCTTTGCCTTGAATTTCATCTTCCTACTACCCGCTTAAAATAGTGCCGCAATTAAACAATCAGCGCTCAGTGGCAGCACGCCGCAGCCCGCCTCTCGCGGTGGCACCGGCTTGCAATTCCGGTTCTGCCTTGCTACTGATCAAGTAAAGCACCCTTAGCTTCTCCCGCCCCCAGTTACTGGCCACAACGGCGGAAGCTTCGCGACAAGCCTGCATGGCCGCCTGTCGCTGGTGACTAGACAAGAGAAACTCGACATACCGCAGATGGTATCTCTCACTAGTGTTATCGAGCCTGAGCGCTTCCTTCAAAAACTTGCCGGCCTGGGCAAAATCATCTTGATGGGCATGGCTTTCCGCCAACCAGTAGAAATCAACGGCGCTTGCCGCCGAAGAGTTACACAGGTGCTGATAGAGTCCGGCAGCCTGCGCAAACCGACCGGCCTGATAAGCAGACTGCGCCCGCAGGCGAATCTCAGATAATGAGGAAGCAGCACCGGTTAGAGGCTGCCCGTAGGCCAGAACTCTTCCCTCGCTTTCAGCCGCCGCCCCCATGCAGCCAAACACCTGAGCGGCAGTATAGACAGAAACCAATACCAGGGTGGAGAAAGCGCGATGGAGGGCAAAACCGGTACTCATCTAAGAGACATCCTTATGGAGGGCATGGAGGCAACATAGATTGTTGACGGTGACAATTCCATTACAGCTCTTGCGGGAAATACGATGTCGAGAGCGATTCAAAGCACTCAACGGCACAAGCGAAGACAGCCGAAGTGGTACATTCGCAAAACTCACAAGGAAGCAGGCAGGACGGAATTCCAGAGTTTCCGCCTGCCTCGGTCTGCCGTCCACCATCCTTTTCGGCGGCAGCGAGCGCGGCCACAAGCAAAAGCGCATCGCCCTCCTGCACGGCGATGTAGTGGTCTGGGGCGGTGTGTCCAGATTGAATTACCATGGCATAGCACCGCTCAAAGCCGGTGTTCATCCCCTTACGGGTGCCTGCCGCTTCAACTTGACCTTCCGGCTGGCCGGGTAATTACTTGAGCTAGGGGATTCAAGACCGAAGAGGCCAAGGACGGCTTTGACACCCTGCACAAGCTCAAGTCAGCCAGGTATTCGGCTGTCTTCATGGACTACGATATGCCGGGAATGGCAGGAGCGGAGTTTACAAGCGAGATTAGAAGGCTGGAAGGCTCTACAGGGCTTAGGCTGCCAGTAATTGGTATGACAAGCCACACCAACACCGTAAGAAAAGAATGCCAGGATTCGGGCATGGATGCAGTGCTACCCAAAGACTGCGCCATAGACGATTTGTTTGACGTGCATGAATCGCTGATATTTGCCCGCTCTGTCATCACGAGCCTCCTATAACATAGCTTTCATTAGCACTTTTGCTAGATGCCCAATTCATGGGCGTTTCCTGTTTACCATCCCGCCGACGGACCCTTTTGGGGTACCTCCGCCGACACGATCTCGGCCTGAAACTTACAGATTTGACCTGTAGCCATTTTTTAAGAGATACTGTGTTGAGTCGCCTAAATGCTGGAATATGCGCAAACAATTACTAATTTGTGTTCTATCATTCGTGTTGCCGTTTTTTATTTGCGGCATCGGCGCTTGGCTATGGACAGCAAACATGAGTGATAATCCTCATGCCGGTGGAGGTGGATTGCTTAGCGACAAGCAGATTGCAGATGATGAACGGCAACTAGATTCGGAGTCAAACAGTAAATTCTTGATTGTTGGTTCCGGCTCCGGTCTTGTGGGACTTCTCTTGGCGGGGGGTGTCATGTTTGTGTCCCGGCGCTATCGGGGTCTCAAGTAGCGGATTTTTTTATTCACTTCATCCAAAGCGTGCATCACATGCCGGACATGAACCGACTTTTCCAGTATCTGGGGATCGTTCGGAATTCTCTCTCGTCTTAGATCCGAGTGCAACAACTTCTCCGCCGTAGCGGACCCAGGGGCAGAAACAGATATGAATGTTTTTTCCTTGCCCGTTCCGTATGAGTTTACGTCATCGTTGTAGAGATAGATTACCTGTTCCACGCTTGGCTTCTGTATACCGTGTGCCTGAAGGGATGACTCCCTCACCGGATTCCGCGTTCGAGTGAGCGCGACCCAGAGAGCTTACATCGCCGATTGTAAAGTCAAAGGCATAAATCGGCGCGTCACCATCGGCAGGTACGGCGCCAACACTGCTAATGAGGCCCGACTCCGGGCAAATCAATCGGGCGAGCTCTTACATTTAGATTGTATAAAAGGGTGCAAGACGACTAAATGGACAGTGTTGAAATTGAGTCCTATCCAATGTCGCCTCAAGTTGCTCACTGTTCATTTCTGTAGAAGGTAACCCCTTCGCTGAAATCGCCGACCTCTGCATACTTTGGAGGTATTACTTCAACGCCTCGTTCGTTGATAAAGCCCCATTCGCTGCCATTGTAAAATGCTGCCAAACCATCACTAAACTGTCTTATTGACTGATATTTGGGAGCAATCATTAGCTGGCCGCTTCTGGTCATCAAACCTGAGCGATTTTCAGAATCGATGACTTGATAGCAGCCCCCCGGCAGGCGCAATATGTTTGAATACTTGTCAGACAAAATTTTGCCGTTTCTATCTATGAGATAGGCATGGTTGCTTTTGTGCACTACGGCGACTCCGTCTGCAAAGTCATTTGCATAGTCAAAACTCGCATCGAAAGCAGGCTTGCCTGTTGTGTCTATATATGAGTATTTGCCAGTCATTTCCGACTGCACCGCAGCGATACCTTCGCAAAATACCCCTGCTTTCAAAAATTTAGCAGGTAGTACGACTGCTCCGGTTTCGTCTTTGTAGCCAAATCGTTCGGGGCTTTGATCCTCCGTCCTGTACGGCGTCGGAAACACTTGTGACAGCATCTTTGGTGAGGCGCATTTAGAAGTTGAAATTTGCTTTTGAGCATCTTCGGGCAAAGATGACGTTAGAATCTCGAATCTGATGGGGACGCCTATTTCTTGTGGAGTGCACCCAGAGTCTTCGATGCCGATACTCTGAAAAACCTGAATGCTGCTAACTGATTCAATTAGGGGAATGGGATCTGTAACGTTGATTCTTCCAGTGTAAAGTGGTTTTCCTGTTAGGTCGCAGATACTTGTCTTGCCTGAAGACCTGGTAAGGAACAGTTCTTTTGATAAGGCTATTGGCATAGTTACATCTAGCGACTTTAGTACCTTTCCCGTTTTATCGATCAAAGAGAATGGCCTCTCATAACCGTATTCGGATATTGGCAGTATCTGATCACGCACCGCCGCCAGTGCGATGCCTTTGTAAAAGAGTGATGCTTCATAAAACTTGGCTGGGATTACCCAGTTGCCTTTTCTGTCAATATATCCGCAGTTGTGCGACACCGGATCTTTAGCTACGCACAGCCCGTCTACAAAGGGCGAGATTTTTTCAAAAGCTGCTGCAGTCAATTGTTTGCCTGACATATCTATTAAGCCGTACTTTGCTGCGCTCGGATAGAGTCTATCCGCTTTTGCTTTAAACTCATCAAATAGAGCTTTGTCCTTCCTCCCAATGATAGTGAGGTAGGTTGAAAAATTATCGAAACGTCCCTGTACTATGCGAGGACTCAAGCCTGGCGGACGCTCTTGTAAGATCGTAAAGCACTTACGAATCCATACAGCGGATTCTCTAATACGCCCTCTATCAGCGAGAAAGCAAGCGTAATTATACATCGCATCTAGTGGTACTTGCCTAACCGGCTCGCTAAATGCATCTGTTGTGGCGACTTTGTTATCGGTTGCGCTAGCTGCAGATTTATAAAAGTTCTCTGCCTTGCTCATGAGGCCCATCCTGTAATAGATGTTGCCCATGGAGAGCAAGTCATCATAGGCTTCAAACTTAGAATATTGACGAAGCCTCTTTTGATATTGCCGGTCTAGTAATGCTAACAACTTCTGATTGTTTTGCGATCGTGAATACACGAGCATGAGTAAATCAAAACCATATTCTGGATCTGCCTGGTTTATTTTATTGGCAAGCGCTTCGGCTTTTTCGAAATTTCCCTGGGTGCAATAGAGCCTAACCAATTCCAAAATTGTACTTGAGCCGTCGATGCGCCCGTCCGATAGACTCAATTCTAGGTCCGCTTGATTTTCCAGAGATTCTATTTGCTTTTCTGTCGAAGCGAAATAGTATGTAAAGCGCTGCGGTATGTTTTGTTCCCTTAGTTTAGCGCGAGCATCTTTAAATGGATCGCCTGGTTCACCAGGACCAATTACATTGCCATTAGATAGGGCAATATATTCCAATAAGGCTCCTGAATTACTCAGGCTTTGCGGGCGCCTAACTGGTGATAGAGCGCTCAGTCTCTTTGACAAATCCAAATGTGATGTTTGGGATGCAGCACCTTTCAAAAGTTTGAAGTTACTGCTGCCATCAACCTGGAGTGCGACCATTATTCTAAGAGGATTAGTAATGACGATGTCCCTAGATGCGGCTTTAAGCTGACTGCGTATCGCATTATCTAGTTCTCTCAATTGCTCAATCGTGGGTGAAGCGCAAGATTCTGTTGACGGTTTACTACTTGTGGCCGTTTGCGCCTCAATTATTGCTACCGGTGCGTAACCATCGGAAAAATCCATGGCCTTGTCAAATTTAAACGGTATTCTTACTATGCCATTTGTGTCTATATAGCCGTATTTTTGACCGTTGTCTGTATTCTTGCATGCCAGTATCAGTGGAGAATTTCCGCCAATCGAGAGATACTCGTATTCCGCCGGAATCAATGTGTTCCCGTTGAGGTCAAGCGCTCCTATCTTTCTTGGAAGGAGGGCACTTAGGTCCCGGTGCAATCCTAAAATAGCCGGACTAGTCGTTATGACTATTAACGGTTGTCCGTGTTGGCGCAGCAGTGCACCTGGAGGCAACTTAATTTTGGTAGCGCCTTTGGTATCAATAATTAAATGCTGATTTTCTCGCTGGACTTGGGCAAAGCCACCTGCGAAGTTGGTGGCACTGATGAAGGTAGGAGCTATAGCTACCTTCCCCTGCCTGTCGAGGTATCCATAGTTTTGGATGCAAGACGCGATTGGCAACGCGTCTGCTTGAAATGGAATGAGATCTTGGTCAAACCACGCTAGAAAGCTAGGCGGCTTATCTTTGATCAGTTTGACGGCAATTGCTTGATCCTCGATTGTTATAACTCCCAATCCATAATCGTTATCACTTTTGATGCCACCATCACCGGGTCGCCAGACCGTCTTACCGGTCTTGTCCATGATTTCGAAATGGTCATTTAGAAAATTGATGGCGTAATTGCCGTGGAATTCTAAACCGGACAACAAGCGAAATGGTATTGCCGTCTCGCCATTTTTATCGAGATAGCCGTACACCTCTCCTCTTTTAATCGACATTAAGCCACTATGATAGGAGTCAGGCTCATTAAGCGGTTCTTTTATGACCTTATTGCCATGAATATCATAGAGGAATAGCTTTAATCTCTCGAAGTATTTATTCTCTGCAGCATAGGGAGTAGCGAGAACCATGCCTTCGCTGGTTCTCAGATTTTCCTCAAATTTAGGCTCGATTTTATAGTTTCCGCTTTCGTCAATGATGCCCCACTTAGGGCGGTTAGGCTCCAAAGGAGTCTCAGGGTTTTGAGCGCTACAAGGAGGCATGCACAAAAACACAAGAGCACTTAAGCCCCATGAAGATAGAAGAGAACGGGTGCTTGCCGTTGTCCTGAGTCCTGATATTTTAGTCACCATGGCGGCGCTCCCTATAGGTAAATAAACACCTTCCCTTCGCAGGGATTTAATAACGTTGATCTGCGGTATTAAGTGGGAATCACCGCAATTTTGGTTTTGAACTCCATGTCGGAAAGGCACCTGTGGAACTGACAACCTATCGATAAATGTATTGACGATATATTGTTCAACAAGCGTGCAATCGCGAGAGAGGCCCTGGACGATAGGATTCTCATGGAAGCAAGAGAGGAAATAGGGCCTTTGTAAGAGCTCGGGTGACTGCTAAATGAGCTGGCATTGCAGAAGCCTAATTCTCCCACTGCACTTTCAATCACCACGGCATAGCACCGCTCCAATTGGGTTACCACCCCCTCACCGGCGACTGCCGCTCCAATTTAACTTTTCGTCCGGCCGGGTAAGTTAAGTCAAGTAATTCATTAGGACAGGGCAATGGCGGAAAAATCTTCGTCAAGAAATAAAATCATTATTGCAGTCGTTACTGCTCTCAGCCTCACTTTCATTACGGCTGTGGCTTTCATTGCCTGGTGCGTATATAACCTGGGGCAAAGCGCCGCAACGCACTCGTCCCTGGAAGATTACGAAAGCAATTATGTGAACGGGCTCACGGTCGGTGTTTCCACCGCACTATTCCAGGGGCAAAGGCACATGGCCGCCGTTGCTCAGGCTGAGACCAAGACTGTAAGAGCCATTGGTTTTCTCAAGACAAATTATCCGGCGGCCCACAAGGATCTGGAAGAAGCAGTAGACGCGGTTAGAAATTCCTTCGGCAAAGGTGCTCCTGCCGTCAAGTTCTTTCAGCAGTTTCAAATAATCGCCGAAGACCGCGCCGAACATCACCAGGCAGCCGAGCAAGTGGCACAAGACTTGCTGGATGAAGCGCTGGAGGAAAAGCAAGGAGCGGACGACTTAGTCTTTGCGCGTCTATGCCTGGCCAAAGCCAAGCGCAGCAACAAGAAACCAGCTGAAGCCGCCAAACTACTTTTGGTCAGCCAGGAGTCGGCGAAGGTCCTGGACGAAAAGAACGCGGAAAAAACCCCTGCCCGGCAATATGCCGTGGAGCAAGAACTGGCCTACTGCCTGGCTGAGCAGAACGAGAACGACAAGGCTCTTGCGAAACTGCAAAAACTACTAGCCTGGAACAAGCAATTCAATGGCGGCAAAAGCAGTCAAGCCCAACTCCTGAACTGGCTTGGTTACTGTCAGTTGAAAATGGGAAAACCACAAGAGGCAGTGGCAAGCTATAACGAGGCCATTACCCTTGATCCGAAATTTCAGAATCTCTACTACTGGCGGGCCAATTGCTACGAACAGCTAAAGCAGTCGGCTCAGGCCCTGGCTGACTACAGCAAAGCATTGGAACTGAATGCAAAAGACGCCGGCTGCCTGGAAGAACGGGGCAACCTCTATCTGAAAACGGGAGACTACAAGAATGCCGCTCTCGACCTGAATGCAGCCGTAAAGCTAGCCCCCAGAGACCCTGATAAGTATCGCAGTCGCGCCGTTCTGCACCGACTTGAAAAGCACTACGACCTGGTCGTGCAGGATTTTGACCAGAGCATAAGACTCAATAAATCACAGCCCAATCCCTTCGACTACATCCAGAGAGCCCAGGCCAAAGCAAGACTGTCGCAAGAAAGTGCAGCCCTGGCCGATTGCGACCAGGCCATAAAACTAATGCCCCTTCTAGACACGTCTTACCTGGCCAAAGCAGACATCTTGATGAAGTTCAAAAAACCCGACCAGGCCCTCAAGGTGATCAATCAATGCCTCACTAGCGAACTTTATAGAACCCCACCGGCGCAGGGCTGGAGCGAAGCCGCCGGTGGTCCCGATTATGCTTTTGTGCTAAGGAAGCGAGCGGCTATCTTGGATAGCCTGGGGCGGAGCAAAGAAGCGGCGAAAGACCGGCAAGAGGCGACTAAGGTCTCAAAATCCGCAGAAATTCAGCCTTTCAATGCGAAATATCTATTTACAGACTGAAGGCGGCCCAATCTGCATGATTGGATTTGGTACAATCGCAGAACTCAACCGGGAGTCCCGAATCAAAATGACAGCCTTCGCCACCATAGCTAGAAAACCCCTGGTCGCACTCGATCCTGATTTTGAAGCAAAAATTCGGGCGAGCTTCGAACATCAAGGCTTGAAACGGCTGGGCGGTGAACTTAAAGAAATCAGTCTCGGTCATGTGGAAGCACATCTACCTTACAGCGATATGGTGCGGCAACAACATGGTCTTTTCCACGGCGGCATGGTAGCCATGGTCGCCGACTCGGCCTCCGGTTATGCCACCTATACAGTCCTGGCTCCCGATGAAGAATGCGTCTCCGCCGAGTTTAAGATCAATTTTCTGCAGCCTGCCAGGGGCGAAAAAATCATCGCCCGCGGTGGCATCATCAAAGTCGGACGCACCCTTGTCATAACCGAAGCCACAGTTTCCGTAATCAGGGACGGTCAAGAAATAGAATGTGCTCTCATGCTGCATACACTGGCCCGCATCAAGCACATGAAGAGCGGTAAAAACACCTGAACCGCAAGCAACCGTAAATCACAAGTGGCAAGAGAAGGTAAATGCCGGTCAATCTATGTAAGTTGAGAGGCAAGTTGAGTGTGAGGCTAGGCTCGGCGCTTCTTATCAGTCTGATGAGCTATGCTGTTCCCACAACAGGAGCCCTGTCCGTGGAAGAAAAGGACCCTTACCTATATCTGGAAGAAGTGCAGGGCAAAGACGCTCTTGCTTTTGCCCGCCGCTTGAACAAGCAAAGTGCCGGCGCCCTGGAAGCCAGCCCGGGATTCAAGACACTCAAGAAGCAACTTCTGAACATTCTCGATGACCGGCAAAAGATTCCCTACGTCACCAAGCACGGAAACCACTATTACAACTTCTGGCAAGACGAAAGCCACCCGCGTGGTCTTTACCGGCGCACCAGCCTCTCCCAATACAAATTGGCAAACCCTGAATGGGAAGAGGTGCTGGATTTAGATAAGCTGGCAAAATTAGAAGGGGAAAACTGGGTCTATGAAGGCAGCGTCTTTCTGGAACCGGAAAACGACCGCTGCCTCCTGAGCCTGTCCCGGGGCGGCTCCGATGCCTGCGTCGTGCGCGAATTCGACCTTGTGGAAAAACGTTTCCTGAAAGACGGCTTCAATTTACCGGCAGCCAAAAGCCAGGTCTGCTACCGCAATAAAGACCAGATCTATGTCGGTACTGACTTTGGTGCCGGCTCTCTCACCGATTCAGGTTATCCACGCTTGATCAAAGAGTGGCGGCGCGGCACCCCCCTGAGCGCAGCCAGGCTTATATTCGAAGGGAAGAAGGAAGATGTAAGCGTAAGCGGCATCTCCTACTATGACCACGGCAAACGTTACGACTTCCTGAGCCGCCGCCCTGCCTTCTTCAAAGAAATTGACTATGTAAGGCTGGCCGACGACGACAAAGGCGCAGTGCAGCTAAGACAAATAGACAAGCCGGACGATGCCTCCTTTTCAGTGCTTTCCAATGTGGTTTTTCTGCGACTCCGCTCGCCCTACACGGCAGCGGGTAAAACCTATCCGGCCGGCGCCCTCCTGGCTCTGGACTTCGACAAGTTCCTGGCCGGTAGTCGCGCTTTCACTATGGTGTTTGAGCCATCCCCTCGCACATCCTACGGCTATATTTCCGCCACCAAAAACTACTTCCTTCTAAACACCCTGGAGAATGCCGCCAGCCATGTTTACCTGCTCAAAGGTGAAAAGGAAAAGTTTGCCGGCCGAGAAATCACCGGCAAGCAGTATAAGTACAGCCAGGTCAGTGCCTGGGGCGTAGATAGTGATGAAAACGACGATTACTTTATGACCGTTGAGAGTTTTCTCACCCCCACCACCCTCTATCTTTGCAATGCGGAGCAAGAGGCAACGGAAAAGCTCAAGAGCCAACCGCAATTCTTCCCCAGCGACAATCTGGAGGTAAGACAATTTGAGGCCCGCTCAAAAGACGGCACCATGGTCCCATACTTTCTGGTGGCGGAAAAGAACCTTGAGCTGAACGGCCAAAACCCGACCCTGCTCTACGGCTACGGCGGCTTCGAGGTAGCCATGACACCGGGCTACCGGGCCCTGACCGGAAGCGCCTGGCTGGCCAAAGGGGGCGTCTATGTCCTGGCTAACATCAGGGGTGGCGGCGAATTCGGACCCACCTGGCATGAAGCGGCGCGCAAAGAGAATCGCCAGAAAGCTTACGATGATTTCATTGCCGTAGCCGAAGACCTGATCAAAAGAAAAATTACCACAAAAGAGCACCTTGGTATAGAAGGAGGCTCCAACGGCGGCTTACTGATGGGGGTGATGTTTACCCAGAGACCCGATCTTTTCGGAGCCGTGGTGTGCGGTTCGCCGCTCCTCGATATGAAGCGATACAAGCATTTACTGGCGGGAGCCAGTTGGATGGACGAATACGGCGATCCGGACAAGCCGGAAGAATGGGCTTATATAAGCAAGTATTCGCCTTATCAGAACCTCAAAGCGGGAGCTGAGTATCCACCGATTCTCATTACCACGTCCACTCTGGACGACCGGGTGCACCCGGGGCATGCCCGCAAATTTGCCGCCCGCCTCAAAGAACTCGGGCACCAGGTCTGGTACTACGAGAATATTGAAGGCGGTCATAGCGCAGCCGCCAATAACAAGCAAACCGCCTATATGAAGGCACTGTCTTTTAGCTTTCTGTGGAAGGCTCTGAAAGGCAAGTAAGGCCGCCACATATATCTTGCCTGCTTTTTATGGTATGACTGAAGTGGAGACTCCGCTGCAGCTATGCTACGGGCAACGCCTGAAAAAAAATGAAATGGAGCTGTCTTAACCTACCCAGAGCGGTGAGCCGTCTCAATTCAAACAGGCGGAGGATGCCGACGCCGGCAGTTCTGCTCTTGCTCACGGCCGCACCGGGACTGGCAGCTTTGCTCTTGCTCACGGCTGCGCCGGGGCTTTCCGCCAAGCCGCTGGAGGCTCAGCAGGCAAGCCAAACCAACTTGAAGCTTAACCCGGGAGAAGCGTTCCTGATCGAGCGCAACAGTCGCTACGGCACAGAATCCATATACGTCAACCAGAACGGCATGCGGATCATTCATCCCCACTTGCAGCTCGACATTATAGCCAGACCGCCCAACTGGAATCTGATCTGGTGCAGCGGCAAATCTCAGGGTTACTTCGAGGAACCACTGCGAGACTTTCGCATGCGCCGGGGCATGACCGCCGTAGCCGGCCGCCCGCCCAACTGGCCGGCCGTCGGCACCACTTACGCCGGTCTGAAAGCCAAAATGTTCGTGCCCCCCGTATCGTCCAAAGAGCAGGCCACCGGCCTTCCTTTCATGAGCCGGGTGGAAGGAACCAGACCTCAATACGTTAAACGTGCCGAGATTTATATGACCGAGGCCATTAAACTGCCTCAGGGCGCAGCCAGAATCCTGGCCGCCGAGCACTGCTTGCCGCAATTTGACAGCTTTCCCCTGGCCTGCCATGAAATTTTAAGTGATGGAACCGTGCAAAAACCCTGGTCGACTAAGAGCATAAAAGCGGTGAAAGAACCCGCCGGCATATTTCAGATTCCCAGCCGCTACCATCTCTGCAAAAGTCAGGATGAAGCAGTCAATTCAGGCTTCGTAAGCGACGTAGACGAAATGGTGAGGGACCTGAAAATCGGCGAAGACTTCGGCAGCGGGAAGAAATCAGGTAAATAACTAGCTTTTATCCGAGGCGGCAAAAGCAATCTTTTTCTGGCTAAAAGCCTTGTGCACACCCTTATTGATCTCACTGCGCAGGGAACTGGGCTTGGAGAGATAGTCGTGCGTATAGACTCGCAGGATGTAGCTGTTTGACTTATCGGAAAGTTCCTGCAGCACCACATCGGGTTGGGGCTCGCTCAAAACGCCTGGATGGGCTCTGGCTACGGACAAGAGGGCTTCACTGACAAGCTCGGGATCTATGCGGGGATCGGCCGGCACCGGGAAGGAAAATCTCACGCAGTGCCTGGCATCGGTTTCATTACAACTCCAGTTGGTTACCTTGCCTTTGATTAGCTCGGAGTTTGGCACGATGATAGCCACATTGTCATTGGTGACAATGGTGGTGGTACGCAGGGAGACCTTCATGACACTGCCTACGGTGCCATCAAACTCAACCCGATCCCCGACCTTAAAAGGACCTTCCAATACAATAATTATGCCGCTCACCAGATTACTGAAGAGCCCTTGCAGACCGAAGCTGACACCCAAGCCGAGAGCGCCTGCCACCACGGTGAGGGCGCTCAAATCCACACCGGCCGTTTGCAAAATAACTATAAAGCCGACGAAGAGCAAAATAGAACGCAAAAGGGAACCGGCGGCGGAACGCAGGCCCGGCTCAATAGGAGTGCGCGAGAGCAATTCCTTCTCGAACCAGACTTTTAAGCGACCCGTGATAATGACCAGGGCCAGGAACAAGATCGCCACATAAAAAAGCATCGTCAGAGAAACCGTGGTCTTACCCACAGGCAAAAACTGCGCGTTGAGAATTTGATTAATCTGATTGAGAAGCTGCATTTGGGCGTTCATGGTTTCATCATTCCGCAGTGGTTTCAGGCTTGGCCAGGGCTTCCCGCAGGTCCAATTTTAGTTTCTCCGCCGCGCCGCCTTCAGCCGGTTCGACATCCACCAGCACCGAGCCGCCATGTTCCAGTTTGCCGAAAAGCACTTCTTCCGCCAGAGGCTCGCTCACTTTCTCTTTGATAAGCCGGGCCATGGGGCGCGCGCCGTACATACGGTCATAACCGTGTTCCGCCAGCCACTCTCTAGCGGCAGGAGTAACAGTAATTTGCACACTGCGCTCCAAAAGTCGTTCTTTCACTTCGCCCACAAATTTGTCTACCACAAGCAGAATATTGGCAAAAGTAAGAGGATTGAAGGGAATCCAGGCATCCAGCCTGTTACGGAACTCCGGCGAGAAAGTGCGCTCAATGGCACCGCGCCCCTTTCCAAGGCCGAAGCCATAGCTGCCCGAAGATGAAGAAGCGGATTTGTCCTGTTCCCTTTCTCTTTTTGCTTTTTCCGCTTCTTGAGCCAGATGTTCGGAAAGGCTGCCTTTGCCTGAAGCCGCCTGGAAGCCGATAGTATCACCCATCATGTCACGGGCACCGGCATTGGTGCTCATGATGAGAATGACATTGCGAAAGTCGGCTTTCTTACCGTTATTGTCCGTGAGGGAGCCGTGATCCATAACTTGCAACAAGATATTGAAGACTTCCGGATGAGCCTTCTCAATCTCGTCCATCAAGACCACGCAGTGCGGAGTCTTGCCGACGGCATCGGTGAGTAAGCCGCCCTGGTCGAAGCCGACATAGCCGGGAGGCGCACCGATAAGGCGCGAGACTGTGTGCTTTTCCATGTACTCGCTCATATCGAAGCGCAGGAAATTGACACCCATAATTCTGGCCAACTGCTTGGCTAATTCGGTCTTGCCCACGCCGGTAGGTCCGGAGCAGAGGAAGGAGCCAATTGGTTTATCGGGATGACCAAGACCGGCACGGGAGAGCTTCAGGGCCTTGACCATGGTTTCGATGGCATGGTCTTGCCCGAAGATAACCTGTTTCAGTTCCTTCTCCAGATTCTGCAGGCGATCCTTGTCGGAGCCGGAAACCGTGCGAGGCGGAATTTTAGCCATGGATGCCACGGTTAATTCTACGTCCTGGGGAGTCACCTCCGCCTTGTCCGTCGAATCCGGCGCCACCTCCGCCTGTTCGGCTTCCACCTTCAACTTGACCAGGGCACCGGCTTCGTCCATTACATCAACTGCCTTGTCGGGCAAGAATCGGTCGTTTATATGCCGAGAGGAAAGCTCGGCGGCGGCTTCCAGGGTCACATCCGGATAATGAACACCATGGTAGTTTTCGTAGTGGGGCTTCAAGCCCTGCAAAATCTTGATAGTGTCGGAAATGCTGGGCTCAAGCACATCAATTTTCTGAAAGCGTCGAGCCAATCCTTTATCTTTCTCGAAGGAAGCCTTGTACTCATTGTGGGTGGTGGAACCAATACAACGCAATTCTCCGGAAGCCAGAGCCGGCTTCAAGATATTGGAAGCATCCATGGCGCCGCCTTCCACCGCTCCGGCCCGGACGATGGTATGAATTTCGTCGATAAAGACAATGGAACCCGGCAAGTTCTTCAGTTCCTTGATCACCGCTTTCAGGCGGTCTTCAAAATCGCCCCGGTAACGGGCGCCAGCCACTAGAGCACCCATATCAAGGGCATACACATGAGAAGCCTTGAGCGCTTTCGGCACCTCACCGCGAGCAATCTTGAGAGCCAACCCCTCGGCGATGGCTGTCTTGCCCACGCCGGGCTCACCCACATAAACGGGATTATTCTTGCGTCGCCGGCAAAGCACCTGCACAGTGCGGGCCACTTCCGCTTCTCGACCAATAAGAGGGTCGATGCGGTTGGCTTTCGCCTGTTCCAAAAGGTCTACACAAAACTCCTCAAGAGCACTGACTTTGCGCTTTTCAGCGCCCGGCTCGGTAAGTCCGCCGGCATCTATATCGATTCCGTCCGTGCCGACGCCGTCTCGGGCACTGCCGGCGCCGTACTTGCCGACTCCGTGCGAAATAAAGTTGAGCACGTCCAAACGACTGACACCCTCTTGCTCAAGCAGGTAGACGGCATGGGAGCGCCTTTCATAAAACATGGCCGCCAGCACCGCGCCACTATCGATGGAGGAACGCTGAGCCGAAAATGCCTGCATGGCCGCTCTCTCCAGCACTCGCTCGAAGGCGCCGGTAATCTGGGGCGTCAAATCTGCGAGACCCTCCTCGCCGCCAAACTCTTCCTCCTCGGGGCTGAAGCCCTCAGGAATCCTCTCCACGTTCTGGTCCAGATAAGACTCCAGTTGCCGGGCCAGATAGCCGGGGTCGGCCCCGCAAGCCGTCAAAACCTCGGCAGCAGTCTTCTCCCTGGTCATAGCCAGAAGCACATGCTCTAGAGTGACAAACTCATGCCTGCGCTTTTGAGCGTCCAGGCTGGCAAGAGAGATAGTATTCTGCAATTCACGACTGAGCATTTAATAACCGCGTTTCCATATGATCCATGCTGTTCTAATCTATAAGTCTAACTCTCAGGAGCTTTAATTCTCCGGCTCGATTGTCAGGCGCAGGGGGAATTCCCTGGCCCGGGCCAGCTTGGTTACCTTGTCTACCTTGGCTTCCGCAATTTCGTAGGGATAAAGACCGGCTACACCGACGCCCTGCCTGTGCACGTTCATCATGATGCGTTCAGCCTCGGCCGGAGACTTGTAAAAGACGTTCTTGAGCACATAAACCACGAACTCCATGGTGGTGTAATCGTCATTGTGCAGCAAGACCTTGAACATCGGCGGCTTTTGCGGCTTAGTGCGAGTCTCCTCCAGCACCGCCGTGCCGCTGCCTGTTTTGCGCCCTCTATCAAAATCGGCCATGGCTTCCCTCAACCCCTAGGGCTTCTATTTTAACAATCTCCGGGGCGCTTACCCGAGTAGACTTGAAAAGCACTGAAAAAAATTGTTTTTGTCACAGCTCCGACACGACAATGTCATTATTTCGACACAGATGCTGTTGTAGATTATCTGTGTCGAAAGGCACTACGGCATTGCAAAGCTCGGTGCAACGCCCGTAAGTCATAAATTAAGGAGAGACGTTGGTGGGAACGTCTCTCCTTAATGTTTTTAACGGTAAAACTGGGTATTCAGTGCCATAATTGGCTCATGGAAACCAGCGCGGAACCGGAAAACAGTCTCAAGCAAGCCGAACAGGGCAGCCCCACCACCTCGGTGCACACGGCAGTGCGCCTGGCCCTGGCCAGTTCCGCCATCTTCTCCCTCATGTTTGCCCTCATAAAGCTCCTGGGCAAGGCCTATCCGGCCGGCGAAATCCTCTTTTGTCGCAGTTTCTTTGCCCTCATTCCGCTCTTGCCGGCCATTATTGCCAACGGCGGCTTGAAAGTCTTTCAGACCCAAAAGCCCCTCATGCACCTGACCCGCTCCACCATGGGTCTGGTCTCGGCCTTTCTCTGCATTGAAGCGCTCAAACTTTTGCCGCTTTCGGAAGCCACCAGTTTCTTTTACTCGGCGCCGCTAATCACCACGGTCTTTTCCATCTTCCTGCTGAAAGAAACCATCTCATTCAAGAAACTGGCCGCCGTCATGCTTGGTTTCGGGGGCGTGCTCTATATGCTGCAACCGCATGTCAACCACAGTTTGAGCGGCGCCCTCATTGCACTTGGTTCAGCCCTGGGTGCCGGTTTCGTGGCCATTGAGCTGAGGCGCATGAGCGAAACGGAAAAGAGCATCACTATTGTTTCTTATTTTATGACCGCCTGTACCCTGGTTGGTCTTCTCACCATGCCCTTTCAGTTCACCATGCCGGGACCCACCGATGCCGCCATTCTCATCGGCATTGGTATCACTGGTGGTATTGCGCAAATCTTCATGACGGAAGCCTACAAACATGCCCCCGCTTCCACCGTTGCCCCCCTCAACTATAGCTCGCTTATCTGGGCCAGCGGCTTCGACGCTCTCATATTTGCCAAAATTCCCACCCTGACCACAGTGCTGGGAGCCTTGCTGGTGACGGCTTCCGGCATCTTCGTCATCAAGGCCGACCGGCCGCCGCCGCTGGAAACTAGACAGCCGGAGCCGACAGACTGAAGATCGGGGTGTAAGATGATAAGTACACCCCCCAGGAGGGCCGCCCCGTGCCCATCCGAACCTCGCTCAGCCTGGTACTTCTCATCCTTGTTCAAGGTACGTTTTCGACAGTGGCGCAGGCTGCCGACACGTCCGAGCGACTGGTGGCAAAGGCAAATTTTATGATGTCCCGCGGACATTATGCAGAAGCCCGACAGATCCTCAAAAGCGTTCTGACCGGCAGCCCTAAGAGTACTCACGTGCTGTGCCTTCTGGGCAGCACCTATCTGAATGCGGACGACAATTCACAGGCGCTGAGCCGCGGCTTTCCCGTAGCCATCAAGTATTATCAGCAAGCGGTGGCAATAGACCCGGAATGTGGTGAAGCATACAGACACCTTGCCGATTGCGCCAACATAAACGGCGATTATCCGGAAGCACTGAAGATGGCCACCAAAGCCATTCAGGCCAAGCAACCATCACCTACTGCCTACCGCGAAAGAGCGGTGGCTCTGACCAGCCTGAACCGCCATAAAGAAGCCCTGGCCGACATTGAGCAACTGATTAAGTACGAGCCTAACAAGCTGGAAGTACTGCTCATGAAGGGCTCGGTGCTGGAAAATCAGGGCAACTACAAAGAGGCGCTGTCCGTCTACAGGCAGGCAGAAAAAATCAAGAACGACGACGGTATCAAGTACCGTCAAATTCAGTGCCTGAGCAAAAGTGGGCAGAAGAAAGAAGCCATTGCCATGCTCGATCAGATGCTGGTAGCCCATCCCAACGACGATGCCGCCCTGCACAAACGAGCAAAGATGAAAGCTGAAGCCGGCGACACGAAAGGCGCCATAGACGACTACACAAGAGCCATAAAGAGTCTCTCCACGGCCTCCCTGCTGATTGAGCGAGCCAATCTGTACGACAAACTGGGACAGAAAGACTTGGCCCGGCGCGATCGTCAACAAGCTGAGCGCGACTGAGGCGGGAATTCCCATGGGGTGGCGGTTTTCCGCCGTCCTTTTTCACGATAGTCTCACGCCCTCAAGCCTAAGCTGCCCCCTGAAGTTTCAATTTGGACAGCCAACCAGCTTAACTTAAGAGGAATAACTATGCTAGACAGAGATGTGCCGAAAACTCCGGAACCGCCCCTTAGTGAAAAGGTCCATCCGCAAGCCGGAGACGGGAAAGATGGGGCGGCGGTGGAAACCTGCCACCACTTGCAGGAGCGACTCCTGAGCTTTGCCGACCCCACCAGAAATCATGGCATTAATGCCCTGATGGACCAAATGTTGACCGCTGAAGAATATGACGCAAAATGCGTGACCCTTGGCTTTCCGTCCAGCCAGGAGCTTCTTGAGGATAAAAAGGGCCAATAAGGCTAAAATAGCAATGCTTGAGGACATAGGCAGGGTAAAAAATGGCGGCAAGTGCAAAGGGCGACCGGCCGGATCTTGACCCACAAGAGCATTGGGACAGGGTCTATACGACTAAGCCGGTGGACGGCGTCAGCTGGTTTCGCCCACATCTGGAGCGCTCGCTAACCCTTATCGAGCGCGCCGACCCGCACCATAGTGCCTCAATAGTCGATATCGGCGGCGGGCATTCCACCCTCATAGACGACCTGGTCAAAAGCGGTCGCACAGATCTGACAGTGCTGGACATATCTCAAGCAGCCCTGGATGTGGCAAGAACGAGGGTGGAACAGAAAAGCAACTGCCCATCAATCAATTGGCTGAGAGCCGACATCACAAAGGTGGAGCTTCCACCCTCTCGATTTGACATCTGGCATGACCGAGCTGTCTTTCACTTTCTGACGGCAGATCAAGATCGAAAGGCCTATGTCAGACAGGCTCTGCATGCCGTCAAACCCGGCGGTCATGTCATAGTAGCCACCTTCGGCCCTGATGGTCCGAAGCAATGTTCCGGCTTGAACGTGGTCAACTATGACAGTCAATCCCTGCATGATCAGTTCGGGGTCAAGTTCAAGCTGGTGCAAGCCGACACGGAACTGCACGGCACGCCTTTCGGCACCACTCAACAATTTCTCTATTGCTTCTGCAAAGTCAGCTCGGTCTGATAAGGATAGCGGCGAGATCCCGGGAGTTTCACGATTTTTTCATTAGCTGAGCCCTACTCTCCAGAAGTTGGGCTGATTCAAATTTCGAATTCTCGGAGCTTACTATGTCCGCCAGAGGCACCCATCCAGCGAACGAATCGACTGCCGCTACCGCTCAAGATAGCAACCTTGAGTCGCGCTTACACTTGAGTAAAGACACCCAGCCTGCCTTCAATAGTCTTGAGCTTTATCGGGGCTTCAGTGATTTGCCAAAGCCCACAGACCAGGGCTCCGCCAATCTGCCCCGAGTAGATGTTATGGACACAGGCAGCGCTTTGAAGAGAGAGACAATCATCCTGGCTCAGGCACAGGAACGCGGAAACAGCAAGGATTTTCAGGGAGACCGGCCCAATCAAACGAAGCCGGAAGGGGAGGCTCCGGCCAGAGCCTGGGAGATGAATCTAAAGCATAACTCCGACCGGCACGGACACCCCGATGCCTTAGTCTATCTGCCCCGGGGCTTTGACCCCGGCAAGCCGGTCAATCTAATGATCTACAACCACGGCTGGAACACCACAGCCGGGAAATCTTACAGAGACGCCAAACTGGGCGAACAGATCGCCGGTGCGCCGCCCAATACCGTTCTGGTCGTGCCGGAATGGCAACAATCGCCAGGGGCTGAAAGCGGCAGACAAGGGAATTTGAGCAAGCCGGGCATGTATGCAGGCATGCTGCAAGAAATATTGGACAAGACACCGGGGCTACAGGGCAAGAAACTAAAAGACATAGAGAACATCGGCATAATCTCCCATTCCGCCGGCTACAATCCCACCGAGAAAATGCTGGCCGATGGCACCCTGGGACCGAAAGTAAAAAGTCTCACCTTGCTGGACTCAGCCTATAACCCCGCCGGCATGGAAGGCTGGCTCAGGACTAATGCAACGGCCCTGGCCCGGGGAGAAAAGCGCTTCACCAACATCTATCACGGTACCAGTGGAGAAAGTCAGAGGCAGCTTAAAACCATCAAACAAATACTGGGAGAACGGAGTCTCCCTCAGGAGGGTCTACTGGTAGACCAGGGAAATGCTAATAGACCTCTACAGCCGGAGCAAATGGCTAATAAATCCATAGTTTTCAAACGCAGCGATGTGACGGACGGCAAGCAGGGCCCCCACGGCAGCATGCCCGGCCTATATGTGAAAACCATAGCCTCTTCGCTTCGATAGGAAAGGACGCTTGCGTGGAATATCCAGGGCAGCTATAAATAGCTGTTAACTGTTGGTTATTAGATGAGCGCCTCGGTGAAGCTTGAAAATCTGCCCCACCTGTCTTACTAACTTCGCTGACGATATCAGCAAATGTCCCAAAGACGACGCTGACCTGATTCTGGATGAGAACCAGCACAAAAGTACCCTCGGTCCCGGTCATATATTCGCCGGACAGTACGAAATCTTGTCGATTTTGGGCAAAGGCGGCATGAGCGTTGTCTACCGGGCCCGCCATCGCCTCATGGATCGCATTGTCGCCATCAAAGTTTTGCAGGGCGATGCGGAAGCCATCGCCATCGAGCGCTTTAAACAGGAAGCAAAATCAGCCAGCCTCCTCAATCATCCAAATATTATCAGCATCTACGACTTCGGCATCTTTGGCGAACAGGCCTATCTGGTCATGGACTGCCTGGAGGGCAAGACCCTGGCCGATGTGCTTGAAACGGAAGGTCATTTGAACGCCGACCGGGCCGTGCGACTTTTCCGGCAGGCCTGCCTGGCTCTGGAAAACGCCCACAAACACGGCGTCATTCACCGGGACTTGAAGCCCAGCAACATCTGCCTGGTTCCGGACGAAAACGGCCATGAACACTTGAAGATAGTCGATTTCGGCATCGCCAAACTGATGAATAAAACCGGTTTGCAGCAACTGCAGTTGACTCAGACCGGTGAAGTCTTCGGCTCGCCGCTCTATATGAGCCCGGAGCAGTGCACCGGCAAAAGCCTGGACAACCGCTCGGACATCTATTCCCTGGGATGCCTCATGTACGAAAGCCTGACAGGCAAGCCGCCCATTGTGGGCAGCACCGCCTATGAAACCATGGCTCTGCATGTCTCAGGCAAGCCCGAGCCCTTCAGCAAAGCAGCCCCGGAACTGAAGATCGACCCCAGTATTGAAGCCCTGGTCTTTCGCTGTCTGGAAAAGCGCCCCATAGACAGGTACCAGTCGGCCGCAGAAATACTTTCCGATCTGCCGACCATTTTGCCTGAATCAGGCTCAATGAAAATAAAGCAAGTGGAGCACCCTACCAAGCAAAAGCGAGAGATGAAGCGCCTTCGCTATGCCTTCTGGACGCTCTTTGTGCTTTTGGCAGCCGTACTTTCCTACATGATTGTCGATGACGGCGCCGACAATGACAAAGGCACAGTGCTGGAAAAGACCATCTGGAACGCCGAAACCACAATGGCCCAGACATGCATGGATTGGCACTGGTATGAACTTTCCCGCGCCATACTACAGCACACGGAGCACACCGCCACAACCAAGTTCAGCAACAGAGCAAGACTGCTCACCTGTCTCAATTTTGAATACAATCTCTACAAGAAAGCACGTATGTTCGAAGACCTGGAGCGGGTTAGTGATCTCATTGCCCTCACCCATGAAGAAATCATAGTAAATATGTGCGACAGATTGGAAAAGGATCTGGACGAACTGGAAGCGGGCGACAGTAATGCCACAAGTAGCGTCAACCGTGTGATTGCCCCCTATGTAATCGACCGGCTCAGACATGCCGTGAACGGTCTGGCCAGCCAGTCAAAAGACCAGAGAGCGGAAGTAATATTGCTGCGCGCCAAGCAGATAATGAGTGACTTACTGGGCAAGCAAGACGCTCTGGTGGCCGACTTGAACGTCATGCTGGCCGAATGCTACCACCGGCAGGAACGGCAAAACAAGGTGCGCCCCCTGCTGCAAGAAGCACTAAAAATCTACGAAGGGGCGGCCCGCTCCGATGAGCGAAAACGAACCATGGCCCTGGTGGATCTGGGACAGTTGGACCGCGACGAAGGGAATTTCGACCAGGCGAAAGTTGAGCTGGAGAAAGCCATCAAAACAGCCGAAAATCTGCCCAAGAAAGACCTCGACCTATTGAGCCGGAGCCTCAACAGTTACGGCAGCTTGCTAATTCGTATGGGTAAGCCGGCAGAAGCAGAAACCTATTTCAAAAGAGCGCAAGAACTGGCACCTCTGGTGAAGGCTAATGTAGAGCACCGCCCTTGATTAAGTTCAGGGATGCTCCAGCCTATCCGCAATTTTTCCGGCATCTTCGCATACAGCAGCGTCTCCACACTCTCTGGCTCTGTCGCGAATCGACTTAGCTTCTTCAATGGCGGCGATGCGCTTCTGCGTCATCTCCAGCATGAGCACTCCGGCCAGCCGGGCATTAAGAACGTGATATGAATACTTGTTCAAATTACCGAGAGACTTGAGCAGGTCGTCGCTGTATGCACGAAACTCCATTTCCTTGCCGGCTTTCAGACTCTCAATAAAGCTCTCGGAAGTCTTGTTGAAGAGGGCAAAATCCGCCCCCTGCTTCTCAGCGCTGTAATAGAGAGCCTCCATGTCTTTCAAGGCAAAGTCATTGGCCTGGCGGCAATAAGTTAACGACTCCTGCGCCAAGGCACAAGCTTCCGCCTCATCATCGAGCATGAGTGCAAAACGAGCACCATAAACAAAGGGCACCAGTAAGGCCAGCGGCGGCATTTTCTTGTCGGCAACCAGCTTCTCATCACGGTCTATTAGATCCACGGCAGCCAGAGCATGCTTGAGACCGTTCTTTGGATCGTTCTTCTCTCCATCAGCGAGAATCTGTAAAACGAGAGAAGCAAAAGCTTGATTGGACTGCTTGGGAAGGGCTTCCTTCAAGCGATTGATTTCACCGACTCGGTCCCCTTCCTGGGAACGGTCCAATATTCTCAAATATGAATAGTGACTGAGAGAATTATGATGACTGGAAAAGGGTCTGACCTTAATGGGTTGCTTCAAGTAAGCGATTTGCTGCCTGGCTTGCTCCGAAAGTTTCTTGGGCACATTCACCGAAAGCGAAGCAAGGGCAGTCTCGTCCACCGCCGGGCTATCACCGGCAAGTTCCCCCGGCATCTCCGGGCCGCGCTGAGTCTGCATAGACCCTTTCTGGGCATAAAGGGCATAACTCAAATAGAGCACTCCCGCTATCATAATGAACAACACGGGATTTCCCGTTTTCACTGCCCGCCCCCTTGAGATGAAAGAATAGATAGAGTAAAGAGGAGCTATCCTCGTCTGCAAATTTTACCTGGTTATCAGAAAATAGACTAATCGCCTTGAAGGAAAGTGGAAACATGGCGCAATCCGATGATGAAAAGCAGCCAGGCGCAAAGAAGCCTCCTGAAAATCTCAGCTTACGCAAAAATCGCCAGGTAGACCAGAAGCAGTTTCAATCAATGACCGACCTGGCGGCAAAAGAGCAGGCTGCCACTTTCGAAATTATTGAAGAGGAGGCGGTGCTGGCCTCGAAGCGTGTCAAACCTGACTTACCCAATCCCCACGAGAAGGCGCTAGAGCATTACCTGCAGCCGCCACCCGATCAATTTCGCAGAAACCGGCAGGAGGAAGGCGCCCTCCCAAGAGATTTGCTGGCCCGCGATCTGGAGCGGGCCTGTCTGACCTTGCTACAGTCGCTGGGCGAGAACGTCAACTTGACCCATCACGGCTCCGAAGATGAGAAGCGCCTGGCCCTCCTGAGAGCGGTAAGAGCAATAGTTTCAGACCCTACGGTAACCGGACCCATAGCCACCTTAGCCGCCCTGACTGCAGGTTACTACCATAACAGTCAAACTTCTCTGGAACCGACCCTGGAAGATTCAGAGACCTTTGCCTATTTTGCCGCTGACCGGTTCAGTCTTTTGGAAGGCAAACGCCTTGAAGGGGCACTCTTACCGGACAAGCAGGGTTTCTTAGAGGCCGGCGAAGAAATCGTAGCCGGCTTTGCACCCAGCCAAAATTTCCTGCTCGCTTTTCTCTTTAGCTGCCTGCCCTGTGCTACGGCAGACTTAAAAACTAGAATCAAGCCTTTGGAGAACGGCTACCTGGTGACTTTCCCGGGTGCGGCGCCCTTGAAAGTAAGCCCCCTCTCCCAGGGCGAGCGCTGTTACGGAGCCTGCGACCTGAGAGGCTTTGACTATCTGGCCATTCTAGAAAAGGCCTATGGGCAGCATCTGACAGAGAAGCTGACTGAGCCGCTCAAACCGGTGATAGCGGCAGATGGGGCGAAAGCCGCCGCTGATACGGCACACTGCCACCTGGCTCTCAACCTATTGACGGGACGTGCACCGCTGGTAATGGCAAAGCCGATGAACGAAAAAGCCGCGGCACTCTGGCGCAAAGAAATAGAAGACCGCCTCAGGCAATCGCGCCAGACTAATTCAACCATGTACTGCAGGCGCCTGAGCGAAACAGGCGCGCCTCTGGATTGCGCCCTCAAGTTTGAAATGGGACAACTTACCCAGTACTACTTCGATAGGCTCTGCCGCCTGCGCTCAGACATTCTGCCGCTCTCGGCCCTCTTCGACGGCGCCCAGGTTTTCTACCAGGCGGGGTGAGGCTGAAAACCCGGGTGAATTCACTAAGACCTGTCCATAAAAGGTCTCTAGAGAAACACCACATAACCCATTGCGCTAAGAAGCGCCAGGCCGAACATAGCACTCTGGTAGTCTTTACACTTTTGTTCTATCTCGACTGAGTTAGCTTTGTAGGTAATCTTGACCGTCTGAGCATCTTGCTTCAGGTCTGGGTTGAATAAGTAGCCAGCGCTGGTACTATCTGAAGTTAGCAGTCGTTTCCAACCCTTAGCCTGCTCTTTGAGCGACTCACTATCGCCGCCAATCAGTTTGATGTTAACTACGTTATCAGGCTTGATGCTTACCACCGTGCCAACAAAACGCCGGTCTAACCTGAATCCGTCGTCCTCATCTTTACCTGGTCTTCCCTTTATGTAATCTCTAGAAGTATAGTCGAACGGCATAATACTTCTTGGCACTTTTCGAACGGCCCAAGATTCGCACCCGGTCTGCAGGTCTTTGATGTCAAAGACAATTTCTGCAAATGCCATTTCCGCAGGCGCGCACTTGAGACGCTCCAGCATTTCGAGCATGTAGGCTTTGTCGTTTGCCTGTACAATCACGCCTTCCATTGGCGCAAAAACGTACTTACTTCCACCCTGCTCAAATCTGCCGCCTGCAGTGTGAAAAACCAGGGTCTCAATGCCTCCAATTCTCGTACACAGATTCGCCTTTGCTTTGAGCGAAGACATGACAGCTCGCGTTTGTGCAAAATCTCGGCGCGACAGGACCAATATCGTAGCACCGCTACTGGCGCCACAACCCAAACCATTGGGAAGTTTGAAATTGCGACCGGCCATTATTCCTGCTGAAAATTCCAGTTTATCGAAAGAAACTCTCTGTCCTTTGTCGCCTTCTCCTTGTTTCTGGTCGGCGCCCTCTGCAATTGGTCCGCAGCAAAACCGTCGCAGGGTGTCTACCAAGGTAACGTCGGGAGGTCTCAATGGATTTGAAGGTGTATCTTTCGCAATCTTATATAGTCCACGATTGGCGATCAGGCTTTCGGTGTCAACCGGTAACCACCGCCGAAGAATAGACAAATCGTTCTTGGTGCCGCCGGGCATCATCTGAGGAGCCGCTTTGATAGACGGCATGCGATAGGGTTGGTCTTTCCCTGTATCAAGTCGCTCCAGCAAAGCAGTTGCCTCCTTCGATTGCTTAGCCTGAGCCTTCAGATATTGCTCTCTTGCAGCACTCCAGTTGTCACTCAAGGCGGCTGCAGTGCCGAGCATAAGCGGGTCAGACTTGGAATAGGCTAATACCTGCAATGCAACACTGTCGGCCCAGGCCCTGCTTAGCTCCAAACCATACAATTTATTGTGACTGAGCATGTATGCTTGAGAAAATGCACCGATGGATGCATTTACACCCTGCCTGCTCGTTGTGTCAGGATTGCGCTCGATAAAGATACTCGTACCGCAAGCTCTGGCCAAGGCCAACCAGTCAGCTGTATTCCTGCTATCCAGTCCGATCTGGTCCAGCGCCAAAGCCAGCCGTGCCTGTATTTCCGGTGAGTCGGGATACTGAGCCGCTATCTGGCAAAGGTCAGCGACGTTATTCATCATCCAGAGCCGGATTATCTTATCATCATGAGGTTTGGAATCCGGGTATTTTATTGCCTTCAAAGCTTCTTGCAATAACTTACTGCGGACCTGCGCCGGAGACTCTTGCACTCTAATTGCCTTCACCTCAACCTGAGGCGAGTTGCTACTTCCAGTAACCGTGCAAACCATCGTCGCATCTCCCGAAACCACAGAACTCGGCTGCGACTGATATGGTGCCGCTAACACAATTGCATCTATAGTGCTGACTATAGCGGCGTAGTCGACCATGCCTTGTGTGATTTGCAAATCATAGGGCAGTCCCTTTTTAGTCAACTTAAAAGCGAATTGCTCTTTCAGAGCAGGAATCGCCTCCTGACACTGCCAATGCTCCCTAATGCAATTTGCCATTTTTGCTTCGTATCCGCTTAGAGAAATCGACGTACCGCCCAGATCCACGGTAGATGCATGCGCATTTAAAGTGCTCGCATTGTCATCTCTATTAGTCTGCGTTACCAATGTCAGCTTCTCCGGCAAGATACCAACCCGAGCCATCCCACCAGAAAACCTCTCAGCCATTGCATAATTTGAGGGTATAGCCAGCCGACCGGATGTATCAATGTAGCCCCAGTTCTCTCCGTCTTCCGACACAGCCGCCAGTCCCTCACTGAATGAGCCCGCGCCCCTGTATCTTGGAGAAATGATAAGTTTGCCAGACTTATCTATAAAGCCACTTCGGTTGCCTACAATTACCTTTGCCAGCCCTTCACTAAACGGCTCTACCTTATCGAATTGAGGCTCTATAACCACCTTGCCGGTTATATCAACGTAGCCTACTTTTTGCTCCAGCTTAAATGGGAGTAAGCCCTCAGCGAAGTCCTCCGGCGCCTGAGACTTACTGCGAAGGCTCATGAAAGCCACGTTCATGTAGCCAAAACTTCCTGAAGAGATTTGGTCATCCGAATCACCGTCACTGGACATTAAAGACAAAACCAAATCAGGGCCTTGTCTCTTTTCGAGCAAACCCAACTCTATACAATGTCTACCAGACTTATCGATGTAGCCGCCACCATCTAATCCCTCTATCTGCGGAGACCGCACTCGCGCCACACCAGAATTGAAGCTGCGCGCCGCGGTAAAGGTAGCTGGTATTGTCAGGATGCCGTCTGTGTCAATATAACCAATTCTATCGCCCAGTTTGACAGCTGCCAACCCCTCGCTAAAAGGCAAGCAACTTGTGTAAATATGCTCAGCTACAAGGACGCCAGACCTGTTGATAAAGCCCCATCCCTGAGCGTTGCGAACCGCTGCAAGCCCTTGCCTGAATGGTTTTACTTCCAGATATTTGCAATCGATTACTACTTTGCCCTCGTGATCGACAAAGCCCCATCTGTTGTTTTGTTCTATAGCACACAGGCCCTCCGTCGAACTCTTCCCGTCACTGAAAGTGGCATCAATCGCCAGTTCGCCTTTGCTATTCCAGTATTGCGTTCTGCCGTTATTGCAGTTGCTTCCATGCCCCTCTGAGGCATTTACCACAAGCAGACCGTCCTGATAACAACGGCCAAGAGAGACATTCGGTCCGGGGTCAAAGGCTACAACTCCGCTCTTGTCAATGAAGGCGATGGTCGGCTTGACTCTCTCGATAACCTTAACTTTCTTTTCTCGAACAAGCTTTTGAAGTTCTTCCGGCACCATTATGAGCTTACCTTCTGCATCTTTCATGAATGAAGGCAACAAAGAGCCGGTCTTGCCACTGGCACCAGATGGCAGTGAACCACCCCGAGGATAAAATTTTGGCCTCGGCTTTTCGAAGGGAGACCTGGCTGCACCATCATCTTCAGGGGCAGTTTTCTGCCGGTTGGTCAACTGCCACTGCTCATAGGCACTATCTATAGTGCGTAGCTCAGAACCTTTAAAATAGGGATTAAGTTTGCGTAGTCGCAGATATAGCTCTCTACACTGTTCCACCTCGTAGTTTTGATAGGCCTTAGCACATAGGGCCGCCAAAATGAGGGCATTATTCGGATTGAGACTATGAACTTGCTTATAGATGCTGTTGTCAGCTTCTTTATTCCACCCAAAAGGATTGCCATTGACTCTCAGCAGGTAGCCATACTCAAATTTTGGATACTTTCTAATCAATGCCTCCGACAAGCTCTGCTTCTCACCCTCATCACCTTTGGCAGCGACTGCCTTTTCATACAATTCAAGACACTTACGATCAACTGGATACTTCGGGACCAAGGTCTCTTGCACTGCCGTAAGATACCCTTGCGCTTCGTCCCTGGGCGTATACTGCTGCAGTAGCTGGTGGCATTCTAAGACAGTGCGTAGATCACAATTTTTCGCGGCTGCTTCGGCGAGGAAGTAGTACTGAATTGCCTTTAAGCCTCTTCTGACCTTGCCAGTTTCTAGCCAATCATTATGCTCAGCAGTTTTTGGCAAATCACTCTTAGCTTTGTCTTCTTGACCTACCGCACAGACAGGGCTGACAAGCAGCGTTACTAATGTCAGCGTAGAGGCAAAGACCCACCGACGTTGGAAGCCCTTCTTGGCCATTCACGATTACTCCACCAAATTTACTCTTGTTTGATGATATTGGGTTTAGGCGCAATTGCGGAAGTGGCCGCAACAGTTGATAAATCGTTGGTTCTAAACAATCGATACTTACATAAGCAAACAATTAAGTTTGGTAGGCGCCCCCTCCAGGCAAACCATTCTACTTTGCCGGTAAAACGCCGCTTGCCAGTTCCAGGGTATAAGTTTCAGTGCCAATCACGGCTCGCAAGATTCGCCCCTTTGATTTGCATAGAGCCAGAAACTCTGCAGCTCCTATTTCATTTGACTGAATTGTGCGTTTTTCCAAAAGCTTTGAGGCAGTTTCAGCAGAAGGTTTCCAAACTGAGGTTTTATCGGGTAAATCTGTCTTGTCGCCTGCGGCCAACGGTGAAATTGTTAAAACCAACTCCTCCGGAAACCAGGGTTCAGCACTCTCCGGCATAGCATGAGTCTGGTAGTAAATATCCAAAACGGACTCCGGCACAGAAGAAAACGTGGCTTGTTCTTCACTATTCATAAGCCAAAATGAATCGCCAATACTTCCCTCAACTGATATGGCTGCCATTGTGCCATCGGCCTTTCTGAACGAGTATGCGGAAGAACCCAAATCAGTGACACAAAAAATGTTATTTCTCAAATCGGACTGCTTCACTTGACCCAAGCGCTCAATAAGCGCCTTGTATTCATTCATTTCGCGCTCTGAGAGCTGCCATGTCAACAAGCCTGTTGCACTCTGGTCGCTGTCCAAAATAGCTTGCCCGTCCTCAAAGAGTAAGAACTCCAAGTAAGGACCGCCGCCCATGCCCGTGTTGGTAACCGTAATTAGAACTGGTTTTGACTTTTTAACCAACTTCGGGATATAACATCGAATCGAATCTGGACGGATACCAGCCTGAGACAGGGCGAGTGAGTGACCGACAGTCCTCGCCAACTCAGAATGACGGCAAAGAGCCGGTCGGCTTTTGTGTCGTGCAACTGCCCCGCACTGCCAAAAGACAAGTAGCGCGAGAAGGACAGAACAAACCATTGCGTACCACTTTGCCAATCGCATCAGCCTTACTCTCAACTGACCAAATCACACTACCGCATTCACACCAAAGCGAAATTCCGACGATTTACTCTTCAAGCGTATATCGAAACTTCCCGGGCAAAACACCACCTTAAAGCCAACCACGCACAGTCAGAGACTCTCGCAAGGGCACCCCCGCCGTGACAGAATCATAATGGGCAACGGCTAGCTGCTCAAATTTGATTCTGCCGGTCTGGACCAGGGCCAGCACTTCACGCAGTTCATCAATCTGTCTGGGGCTGAGGTAACTGCTCTGCCTGAGATGCGAAAAGATCGCTTCTACTTCCGGAGCACCATCCAAGCCTGCGGCAAATTCTCGGGCAGTTTGAGCATCAATTGTCCCACAACCGGCAAGCAATTCCAGAAGCTTCTGCCCTAGCCCAACGTCCGCTACAGACGTCGAGGCTTGCTCCAACTCAAGGCTCTCTTGCCTGAGCCTTTCGGAGATCTTGCTCAAGGCAGTGGTGTCTATTTGTCTAACCACTAAAAGATCTCCGTGCATGCATACAAAAAAGACTTCTAAACAGGCTCCTATTTCCAGCTCTTCAGCGCTGCGGAGTAGGCCCGGTAGCCCCTTGTCGCCCACAGCCACGCTGTAAGAGTCCGGTTCCTTTGACACGACAGTACAATTGAGACGCTCGCCGGCTCTATACATAGAATCATCTCCATAGTTCTTTAGTCTGGAATGCAGGAGTTCCTGACTCAATTATACCTTTTGGACAACGAGCCCGTGGAGCAAAGCCTCGCACCTGAACTTAGCCCAATAGACCGTTCAGTCCTTCTCGTAAATCATGGTCTTGAAAAATTCATTGGAAGAAACTTGAATATCGCCGGCCTCACCCCACTGATTGGAGATTGACAATTGCTTGCCGTCCTTATCAGTGTCCTTGATGGAAAGAACATGACTGGCATGTTTGCCCGGCTCGAATCCACCACCAAAAAGAGGATCTGCCCCGTTTACTTCCACCATAAGGGGAAGTTTGCTTTCCTTCTTGGCCTTTTGCACAATGGCGCTCAGTTCTTCCGGCGTATCAACCTGCACCAGGCCATCTCTTTCATTGCCACCGCTGCGCGCCAGGAATTGAGAATCCTCGGGGAAGAATCGTTTCACAGCAGCGGCCAAATCTCGCTCTCCCAGACCCGGACCACGAATGGCGGCTCCACTTACATTGGTCATCTCGCTGCCGTCACGAGGTGAAATGAGCCGTTCACCGCTGTCTGTATCAGTGCGCTGGTGTCGCTGCTGGTAGAGCATGGTGTTGTGCTCGGGAGTAACACGCTGCGTCATCTCGTTCACCAACATATGATTGAGCACCTGTGTGCCATAAGCCCGAACATTGTCCTGGGGCAAGCTTGCTGCTTCACCGGGGAAACTGTAATTAGGCTGCATGCTATCAGCGTCCAGCACGATCTTCTGCCCGTCAGGAGCGGCGAAACTACCATTTATAGCGGCATCGGCCAGGTCGGAAGCAATGAGCCCAGGTTTGCGGCTGAGCAGAATTTCTTGCAGAGAGGTGGCATTGCAGGTACTGTAAATGCCCTGGTCGGACTTGGACGGGTGGGCGGCCAGATGCATGAAGTTTTCAGCTAGCAGGCGCCGACTGTCTTGATTCAATACTCCTTCGGAACTGGTCAGCAATTTATCTACAGCTTGATAGGTTTTTGCCACTTCACTCTCGGGAATGTTGTGCTCTTTTGCCTGCTTCTCAAAGTCAGTCATATCGTTCTTGAACTGCGAGAGTTCCTGCTTGTTATCGATCTGGAGAGAGGCGTTTAGTAAAAGGTTTTCTCGACCATCCATTAGAGCCGGGCCGGCACTGTCGTAAGCCTGGTCATTCTTGATTAGTTCGGGCGGCTTGAGCTGCGACTGAAAATACAAATCTACAATGTCTACTTGCAGTTTGTTTTCAACTTGTCTTGAGTCGGCGCTTGTGGCCGGATTTTCTAATTCTCGATTGAAAGCCATAAAAGAAAATTTCTCCGAAGGGAAAACGGAGGGATAAATGCCGGACTACCGGTTTAGATAGGGGCGTTTTCATCAGATTGGCTTATCTTGAAGGCTAGTAAAATACGTGAGCCAGTCCGAATGTTGAGAGAATAGGAATTTATCGTGACGATAAGGTGACAACCAGGACTGAGGCTCTCCCATACGGACCTCTTTTAAAAATCGAACCGGCAGCAGGTAAATATGGAGCCCCGGAGAGGCAAATCCAGCCATACCCACGAAATTCAAGAACTCTATTACCCTTGAAGGCCTATACTAGCCTGCCGCAGAGCCTGCGCCAGGTCTTCGGCAGACTGATATCGGGCATCCGGACTTTTTGCCAGACACTTCAATATGATTTCCTCTATGGCAGCCGGCACAAACGCCTTAATCAGGGGCTCCCTGGGAGCCTCCTTTTGAACCTGCATCTTGAACATTTCGTAGAAAGAGTTGGCCTGGAAGGGAAGCTCACCGGTCAGCACTTCATAGAGAGACATCCCCACAGAATAGAGATCGCTTCTTGCGTCGAGATTCTTGCCGAGGCATTGCTCCGGGCTCATATATGATGGCGAACCAAGCACCTCTCCTGTATTTGTCAATTTCAATGCTCGCTCAACAATAGCGGTGTCCTTGCAAAGCCCGAAATCCACAAGCTTAATTTCTCCATCATCAGAGAGGATTATGTTAGCCGGCTTCACGTCTCTATGAACAAGTCCGGCCGCGTGGATCACCTGAAGAGCACTACAAACCTGCAAAAAGAGGGGCAGACAAATCTGAGGGTCAAGGGCGCCGCTAGCGCCGATGACAGACTCCAGGCTCTTTCCCCGGCAAAAGTCCATAACCATAAAAGGTTCCCCGAACTTAGTACGTCCAAAATCACTCACGGAAGTGAGGTTGGTGTGGCAGAACTTACTGAGCATATCTGCTTCTTGTTGGAATCGACGCAATACCGTTGGGTCATTCGTAAATTCAGGGTGGAGTATTTTGATAGCCACAGCACGGTCAGTAGCGCGGTGCCGCCCACGATAGACCATTCCCATGCCGCCTTTACCCAGGACCATTTCAATCTCATACGCTTCGCTAACGACGGTACCAACCTCATGCTCGGGGGCCGCTGCCTTCTGTTCCAGGACGTTCACATTGGTCTGATTTTCAGTCTTTGCTCCCATGGTCAAGAACGCGGTTTCCAACTCGGGTGCAATGAACATTTTTCCGGCATCAACTTTCCTTATGGCTGAATGCAGGTCCTGCCCACACATTTTCTTCAGGCGATAGCCTTCGAATCCAGCACTGAGAGCGACACGCAACAAACTCGTATCTTCTTTGTTGGTAAACAGAATTATTTTGGTGCCGGGAAGCACTTCTTTCACTTTCGCTGCGGCAGTAATACCATCAATCTTAGGAAGACCAATGTCCATCAAAATAATATTGGGCTTCGTTACCAGAGCCTGTAAGATAACGCTCAAGCCATCGGAGCACTCCGCCACTAGCGAAACATCAGGAAAGGTCTCCAGCGTGAACTTGAGACCCATCCTTGTCACGCTCTCATCCTCTGCAATCATGACGGAGATGGATCTGACATCAACCATTGGGCACCGATATTTGTCGTTAGTATCACCTTTAGCCTCAGCGAGCATCTACAGTCGACCGAGGCCATAGAACTTGAAGGCATACATATAGCTATAGCACGGCACCAGGTGAGTACGACAACACAGAAAACCCCCGTGCCGACCGCACGAAGCAGACCCAATTCACCCGGCGAATCAGCGCTATCCCCCAAAAGAGGTAAAGTACACAATTTTTATTTTATTGCTCCTGCCGAGGGGTTGAAGTTGACATCAAAACTACTGTCCCACTTGGCGCCTGCGCCTGCTATATTGCTAGTAAGTGGCTATATTCGGCATTTGAAAGATTCCGGGCTTATCCGCCCGATTCAAGTGCGAAGAACGCCGTCTTTACTTGACTCGGCAGGCACCAGCGCATGACAGACCAACTACTCGATGGTATCAAAGTGCTTATATCCGATGTCAGAGACTATGGAATTTTTGTACTCGATCCCTCCGGCATAATATCATCATGGAATGAAGGTGCACGTCGAATCAAGGGTTACAGCGCAGACGAAATCATAGGGAAGCACTTCTCGCTCTTCTATTTGGAAGCCGATCTCAATGCGGGGAAGCCGGAGTATGAACTTCAAATTGCAGAGCGCGAGGGACGCTTTGAAGATTTTGGCTGGCGTGTTCGCAAAGACGGTTCAATTTTCTGGGCAAACGTCATCATCACCGCCTTGAAAGACTCTGATGGAAACTTGCTTAGCTTCGGCAAAGTCACACGAGATCTGACAGACTTTTCAAAACGAACCGACGAGAAATTCCATCAGGTGGTAGAGAACTGGCCAAATCCGGTCGTGCTTGCCGACCAGAATGGCAGGATGCTACTGGTAAACTCCAAGACTGAGGAACTGTTCGGCTACAAGGCAGATGAGCTTTTGACTCGGTCCCTGGATATTTTCATTCCCAGTCGATTCATCTCAGAAGATTTGCACCATCCTCTAAAAGATCTGAATGTATGCCCCGTTTCCCCCGCTAATATTGAGGACAACTTTACCGTACGCACCAGAGCCGGTACAGAGGTACCTGTAGAAATAAACCTGACCGGCATAGTGACCGAGGCTGGACAGCAGGTACTTGTCTCTATCGTGGACATCACCGACAGAAAGAAGGCGGAAGCCGGTCTCAGAATCGCAAGAGATCAAGCCCAGTCTGCATCCCAGTCTAAGTCACAGTTTCTAGCCAACATGAGCCATGAAATTCGAACTCCGATGAACGCAATAATCGGCATGACAAATCTTCTCTTGAAGACAAGTCTCAACGAAACCCAGCAAAGATATGGGCAATACATCAAAGAAGCCGGACAGGCGCTTCTAAACATAGTGAACGATATCCTTGACCTGAGCAAAATTGAAGCCGGGAAACTTGAACTGGAGATTGTCGACTTCAATATTGTGAAGCTGGTCGAAAGTACCTGTGACCTCTTAGCCAATGACGCAAGAGCAAAGGAAATCTCCCTTGCCAGCTTTATTGACCCGGAAATGCCGGCACTGTTGCGGGGAGATCCGGATAGACTGCGGCAAATCTTACTGAACTTACTAAATAACGCCATTAAGTTCTCCAAGAATGGAGAAGTAATAGTCAGCGCGAAAGTGGCATCAACCGGGGGTAATACCGTGCAGGTTTTACTTTCTGTTGAAGATTGCGGCATCGGTCTCAGTGAACTGGACTGCCAGAAACTATTCCAACCTTTTGTTCAAGCTGATAACGGTATAGTTCGTGAATACGGCGGTACCGGACTCGGTCTCAGTATCTGCAAGAAGTTAGCGACTCTCATGGATGGTTCCATGGGCGTTGAGAGTGAAAAGGGGGTAGGCTCCACATTCTGGTGTCAACTTCCGCTGGAGAAAAGGTCCTCCGCCCAGGTCATGGCCGCAAGTGAGACACTGCGCCAGGCAAGAGTATTGGTGGTAGACGACCAGCCAAAGGCAAGAGAGATACTCCACGAATATGTCTCCTCCTGGGGCATGTCCAATGAAGTAGCGAAAACAAGCGAGGAGGCTATGAGGCTGCTCAAAGAGGCTGCAGCCGCGGGAGAACCCTTTAGTATGGCAATCATTGACCTGGCATTAGAGGGAACAAACGGCTTAGAATTGGCTGCTCAGATTCGCAGAGAGCCTGCCATAAGCTCGATGAAACTAATTTTGCTTGCCGGTTTCGATGAGCCAGGACTCGGGAAACAAATTATTGACATGGGTTTCAACGGCTATCTAACCAAGCCCGTGCGTCAATCGCTGCTGCTTGATTGCATTATGCAGCTTCTATGCCAAACAGCATCAACGACTAAGGCAATTACCATAGACAACCTAGATATCAGCCTCAGTGATATAAATACCGGCGAAAGCCTCATTCTAATTGCTGAAGACCATCAGATAAATCAGCAAGTGGCAATTTTGTATTTGAATGAATTAGGCATCAATTGCCACATTGCCAACAATGGTGAGGAAGCGCTCAAAGCCCTGGCAAACGAAGAGTATCAATACGACCTGATCTTGATGGACTGCCAGATGCCGGTGATGGATGGATTTGCCGCCACGAAGGCGATTCGGCAAAAGGAAACCACTACAGGCAGGCGAATTCCCATAATCGCCATGACGGCTAATGCCATGAAGGGAGATCGCGAACAATGCCTGATGGCAGGAATGGATGACTATATCAGCAAACCGGTGGACCATAGGGAACTAAAAGAAGTATTACGAAAGTGGCTCGCCAAAGCAATTGTACAGCCACAGCCCGAAGCATCGGCAGGGACGGAACCTGGGCAACCCTTCAACATAGATGGGCTCTTGCAAAAGTTCAATTCCAAAGCCGCATATACATTAATCGAAATGTTCGTCAATTCAACCCCGCAAACACTGTCTGAAATGGAAAAAGCCATCGCCAGTGGTGAGCAAAGCAAAGTAGCAGGTCTGGCTCACTATCTTCGCTCCGCCTGCGGAACAGTTAGTGCCGCCAGGATGGAACAACTTTGCCTGGAGCTGGAAAAAATACCCGCAGGAGACAAATCCGACCTTGCCAGGAAAGTACATGAGAGTCTGACTGCGGAGTTCAGGCAGCTTGAATCTTATCTGAGGGCGGGCTTGAACGCTAACCAGACCAGGAAAAGCGACGCACAGAAAACTACTGATTACATACTGATAGTAGAAGATGACCGCTTGTTAAATATGATTATGGCCATAAGATTACAGCGACTGGGAGGACTGTCGGTCCGCACTGCTACAAGTGGCAGAGAAGCTATGGAAATCATGAAAGGAAGAGCACCGCGTCTGATGATCATGGATGCGTCCTTGCCTGGTTTAAGCGGTTTTGAGATTGTGGAGCTGATGCGCCAAGATTCAAATCTTCAAGAAGTGGACGTCATTGTCCATACCTCCCAAGAATTGAGTGAAATAGAAAGGGACAAGTTATCCCTGAAACAAACAACATTCATAACCAAGACAAAGGCAACAGAGTCTCTGGAATCGCTGGTAGCAGAGATTCTAAAATCAAATGGATGTCCATCTTCCATCGGATTTTAAGAATACCCCGTCCTATTCTGAGCCTTAGACACCGAAGAAGCGAAAGTCTCCCTCGCACCACAGACACACACAGGCACACACCGTCATACACAGGATTGACCGGTCTGCCTCTTCGTCCATGAATGCCGGTCCGATGCGGCAAAATCAGCGAGTACCGGAGAGAGACCGAAAGCCCCCTTGACAAAAACGCCAGAAGTAGTACATTTTCACTAGCCGCTTTAGGCTATTCAGGAATCCATTTACTAATTACCAAAACAACCTAGCAACACCCCGCTGACCTTGCTTCCGCATTGGCATAAAACTCTGACAAGGTTTTTCGCCGAGGCGAAAGGGATGCAGCGGCAAAATCTGCGTGCAAACGAAAGTTTGTCATGTCTCCGCAACTGCACTGGCCAACTTTGAGCCTGGCGGCAGCTCTTCCCTGCCTGCCGAGCCGAAGCATCGGTGCTTGCAGATTCGTGGCACCCTTTTGGGAAAAGGCCGACTACTAGTTCCGGTCTTCCGGTTCTGCTTGCCGCTGCGCTTTCTGCAGCCAGGCACTACTGGTGATACCGCATGCCGGGCCCGCCTCAAACGCGGGCGGCTGTTGCGCATCTTACTAAGGAGAAAGATCATGTCTGCGCAAGAAAGAGAAAACCCGGGTGAATCACCCGGTATTGCCACCCTAGACAGACCGGAGGGCAGTCCCGATGGAAATACGGCTTCGCCTTTGCACCAGAAGTTAAACTCTTCCGACATAGCCATTCTGGTAGCCGGAACAGCCATACCGGGGGCCGCCATCGCCATGGTAGCCTTGAACAATCTGGTCATGGGCACCGAAATGGTACTCCGACATCCGCTGGAAACCTTGATACAGTATGGGATTGTCCTGACCATACCGATAGGCAATTATGTGGTCTGGCAGCGCCTTAAACAGCGCAACCTGGCCAATGTACTCCGCATCGGGCTCCTTAACGGTCTTTCGGCAGGGGCAGCCGGCCTTGTTCTGGTCGGCTGCGTCGCCGCCTGCGCCCTGGGTTATCCGGCTATCGACAGCAATTTCATCAGTCACCAGAGCGAATACGCCATTTGCGCCATGCTCACATTCTGCTCCCTGGTAGCCAGCCTGCGGTTGATGCAAATGCTATGCCTGATCTGGGAAACCGATGGCGCTCGCACCAGCCAGTTAATCTACAGTCTGGCAGGAGTAATGCTGTCTCTTCTGGCAGTGGGTGCTTCGGAAGCCAGACAGGTAGCCGTAAGAGTCAACGAAAAGGCGGCGCTCACGGAAGATTCCGACAAGAGAACAGAAGCACTAAGGAACTTGAGAAACCCTCTACTGGACAGCACTCAGGAGCTAAAGCGAGACATAGCGGCGCCGCGCACCGGCGGACTCTCCGGACTCTTCCTCGGTGTCAACGACTCAAGCAGCAGGCAACTTTATTTCGCCCTCACATCCCAACCTTATGAAGCCATTACAGACCTGGCCGTTGACGACCAGTCAAACGATACGCTTACCTCCAGCAGCTACGATAACTTTCTAGCCAGGCAGGTAGTGGGGGAGGCCATCAAAGGCTTTTCCCTCAAGCGGTCGCAACTGTCCGGACTGATCAATGCCCGCAGCCTGACGGCCAATATGAGCTGGACCTTTGTACTGAAAAACGCCAGCAGCACAGCTCAGGAGGCCAGAGCAGAAATTGCTCTGCCACCAGGAGCGGTAGTATCAAATATGACCCTGTGGATAGACGGCAAACCCGTCGATGCCACCATCACCAGTACCAGCCAGGCCCGAGGAGCCTATACGGAAGTGGTGACCGGAAGACGAGATCCGGCCCTAGTCACCTATCTAGGTAAGGGGAGAGTCCTGGTTCAATGTTATCCGGTCATGCCGGGCAAAGAGACCAAGGTCAGTCTGTCTATGGCCGCACCGCTCAAACTGGACGCCGGAACCAAATCTTCCCTCACCCTGCCCCGCCTTGTGGCCAGCAACTTCGCTGCCGGCAAGAGCCACAGTCTTCGCTTCAACTCCCCGGAAGAGTTGAGCCTGGCAGCCGCAGGTCTAAAGGAGATGAAGAGCCTCAGCAGCAGCAGCCATCTTTATGTGGGAGAAATGAAAGAGCAGGATCAAAAAAACACCGGACTTTCACTATCGGCCTCAAGGCCCATGACCCTGGGAGCCTTTGCCGCGCAAGATAAAGTTTACGGCGGCTATGCCGTGGAAACGGTGAAAGAGGTAGCCAACCAGGCCCCCAAGAACCTGGTGGTGGTAATCGACGGCTCCAGTAAGGTAAAGGAATACAAGCAAGACCTCAGCGAAATGCTCAAGCGCATGGCCAAGATGATGCCCACCACAGTCCTCTTAGCCGACGACGATAAGCTCGAGGGTCCGGAAGCCGTATCGGTCGAAAATGCCATCAAAAAGCTCAATGAAAGCAGCTTCGAAGGCGGACACGACAATCTGCCTGCGGTAGTGAAAGCAGCCGAACTTGCCGGGGATCAAGAACGACCGGCCGTACTCTGGGTGCATGGACCACAGCCGGCCTTCAACGAGGAGATTTATATAACCACCCAGGGAGCCAGTAAACCGGCCTACTATGAGCTGGCCCTGGACGACGGCTGGACCAATAGCAGCCAGTTCTTCAAGAACCACAGAGACATAGGTCCCATGACGCCGGTGCTGCGCAGCGGCAATCTGGCAAGCGACCTCAATCGCTTCCTGGATCAGTGGCAACCCGGTGGGCATCATTATTCAGTCCAGCTCTTCAAAATGAACGAAAAGCCGGCCTGCAACATTCTCACCGGACAGGAAGCCCAGGATTTATCCACACTGGTGGCGGCCCAAACCTGCAAACAACTGCTGACCAATCGCAATTTGTCGGCAGCAGGAACACTGGCCGTGAACTACCATATGGTTTCACCGCTAACTTCCGGAGTGGTACTGGAAAATCAGAGCGACTATCAGCGCTGGGGCATCCAGCAGAACGGGCCGGGCAGGCAGAACAGACAGAACAACGAAGCGGCCAGACTGGCAAACGGAGATTCCTTAAGCGGCTTCGGTACGGCCGAACAGACTGCAACTGGAGCTATCGCCATAACCACGTCCGGTGACACCTTCAGCGCAGCTCCCATCCTGCAAGGTGCCACCAGCGGTACAATTGCGCCTCAGGGAGTGGAAAGTACTGTAGTTCAGGGCGTCAACACTGCCGGTACGGTCAGGGTCGACAACCTGGCTGATATTGAAGCACTCTTGAACATACTGGCCAATGGCATAGCCCTGATTGGTTCGATTCTGGGACTGACCACAATAGTAAAGGCCTGCCTGCGCGGCTTCCAATCGAAGTCCTTCGTGATGGGTCTTTCCATGATTGTCATTGGTCTGGCCTCACCGGGAGTGATCAACTGGTTGGTAGCCACCGCCCGTGATTCAGCCCTGTTCAACTAAGAGCGCCGAAACAAACTCACCAAAAGGAAGCGAAAGACCGCCGCGGTTATCCGGGCGGTCTTTTGCTTGCAGATGACTCGAAAGATGCAGCTAGGTCGAACCAGCTTCAGGCTCCGGCTCATTCTCAATATCAGCCTCCTCCGGCACGCTCCACTTCAGCTCCTGCAGAGCCTCATCGACAGTCAACTTGTGCTTGCGGGCATGATTGAGAGCCATAATGGCCTGTTCCATGGTCAGCTTTTCGCTGCGCAGAAGAAGCAAGAGCCTGAGAGCGGCATGCAAGGTGTGTTCGTCGATGACGCCTGTGACCAGCAAAACTTTGCCCAGTAGGGCGGAATTACGACTGGCATCTTTGAGGGCTTTCTTGATATCGGTATCACCAACGATACCGCAGGCTTTTAGCATCTCACCCAGACGAACCCGTTCCTTCCTCTCGCTCGACTCCAGGTCTAACTCGGAAATGGCCCGGGCCAGCGATACGTGGTTGACCGCCACCCGCCTCAAGGCCTCCGAGGCTTTCAGGGCACTCAAGGAATGACCGGAAACCAGTTCTTGCAGTTTCAAGGCGGCGTCCAATATGCGCTTGGAGATAAAGCCTCCCTCTACGAGCATCTGACCCACCGGCGCTTCCCTTATAAGTCCCAGTTCAAGGGCCGTCATCAAATCCGATTCATTGACGAGACCTGATAAAACCAGAAGTTCTCCAATTTTGACTCTCTGACGGGGCGGCGGCTTGTAGAAGCCCAGGTCCATCAGGGAAACTTCGATATTTACGCGCCGGAAGCGGCTGCTCTGCAAAGCCTGAATGGCTTGCTCCGGTGAGATTTTGCCGTCCCGTACCAGCACCTGCGCGGTGAGTGCGGCAGAAAGCATTTCTTCGGAAATCACACTGGTCAACACCAGCACCCGACCAACCGGCAAACCGGTTTCCTGGGAAGTGCGTAAGACATCTTTGAGCTGGGACTTGGTGAGAATATGGGCCTCTACGAAGAGCTCACCGAGGCGGAAAGTAGGCTCGGAAGTCTCCCTGGCGAAACCCACACTTTTGAGACAGCGCTCAAAATCCATGCCCTTCTTGGACATGAGCTGAATGGCTTCCCTGGCTTTTTCATTGGTGAGGGCTCCGTCTTTGACCAGGGACTGAGCCCTGACGGCAGCCTCCAGCTCGCGCTCGGATATATAACCGCACATGACCAGCACCCGCCCCATGGGCAAGCCTGTCTCCGAGGAAAGCTCAATGGCGTGCTCCAGTTCTGCTTCGGTCAGGACCGAGGAAGAGAGAAGTAGCTCTCCCAGGCGCTGTGATGTTCTGGTTTCCGGTTTCAATGAAGTTTCCTAACTAGATCAGTTCAGATAATAGAGTAAAGACTACTAGTAATTAATCCCAGACCGTCCCACATTCACCCACTTGGCAGGGTCCATTTCGGTTAAAAATAAGAAAAACTGCCGGAGTGAATGACTCCGACAGTTTAATGCAATTTCTGCATTTTCTAAAGACTTACCCCCAGGGGAATTCGAATCCCCGTCGCCTCCGTGAAAGGGAGGTGTCCTAGGCCTCTAGACGATGGGGGCATCAGTCAAGGCGTTTTCAGAGAATAACAAAACGCGACGAATAGTGTCAATAACAGACGCGCCTAAATCAATTACCTGTAACTCGTAGTACTATTATTATCCCCTTTGAAAGTCCAGGCTACGGCAGCCCGGGCAATCTCGGGCTCGACCAAGTACTAAGCGAAACGTAACATGTCTCAGTTCTACCGCTCCTTCAATAACTATTTGCGCGAGACGTTCGGCGAAAGGGTCTACAGAGTACCCCTCGATGCCGGCTTCACCTGCCCGAATCGAGATGGAACCAGGCTCTTTGGCGGTTGTACATTTTGCGATGAAAGGGGCTCTGGTGCACCCACCATCAAGACTGCTCTATCTATAAGGAATCAACTGCAGTCAGGCATGGCTCGCATCCGCAAGCGTTTTAAAGCCGGCAAATTCCTGGCCTACTTTCAGGCCTTTACAAATACTTACGCGCCGGAAGGGGTCCTGAAGGAACTTTACGACGTTGCTCTGGAACCTGAAGATGTGGTGGGTCTGGCCGTGGGTACCAGGCCCGATTGCCTGGATGACAATATTCTGGCTCTTCTCAAGACCTACCATGAGAAGACCTTCTTGTTCCTGGAAGTGGGGGTTCAGACCATCCACAACCGCACCCTGGAGGCAATCAACAGGGGGCATACCGGTGAAGAGTTTTTTGATGCCGTGGAACGGGCCCAGAAACACGGTCTGAGACTGGCAACCCACCTGATTTTTGGTCTACCCGGCGAAAGCGAAGCGGACATGATGGAGACCGTGCGCCGCGTGGCGCCGCTGGGGCTGACGGCCATAAAGATTCACCAGTTGTGTATCTATAAAGGCACACCCATGGAAGAAGATTACCGGGCCGGACGGCTTCAAACCATGGAAGAAGATACTTATGTGCGACTGGTAGCCGACGCCCTGGAAATGCTGCCGCCGGACCTGGTGATCATGCGCCTGGTGGCGGAAGGTTCCCAGGATGAAATCATTGCACCGTCATGGGCCTTTGAAAAGGAGCGGGTGATGCAAAAAATCGAAGCCGAACTGCTTCGCCGCGGCAGCAAGCAAGGCTCGCGTTTCGCCGGAGCCGCCCTTATCTAACCAGAAGAGCAGCGCCGATAGTACCGGCGAAATCACCCAGTTCGGCTTGTACTATTTCAGTTTTCTTAGCCGGTATGCGCAGGCAACGGCGGCGCGCCTCTTCTTCCGCCAATTCCAGGAAGAGCGGAACAGCCTCCACCAGACCGCCACCAATGATGATGCGTTTAGGGTTATAGAAATTGATTACGGTGGCTAATCCAAGCCCCATATAGCGGGCAGCCTTATGTATGGCTCGCAGGGCCACGCGGTCACCGCACTCGACAGCCTGCGAAATGGCTTTGGAGCGCAAGATACCCTTCTGCGGATCGATCTTATCGCGCAAGACGGAATCCATGCCGCGCCCGAGATCGTAGACGATAGACTTAGCCACAGCCGTTCTGGACGCATAGGTCTCCAGGCAGCCATAGCCACCGCAGCCGCAGACGAGTCCATCGTTATCTACAATGATGTGCCCGACCTCGCCGGCAGTACCGCTGCCGCCGCGCAAAATCCGACCCTCATGCACAATGCCGGAGCCGATGCCGGTTCCAACAAAGATACAGACAAAGTTATTGCACTCCCGGCCGGCACCGAAATTGAGTTCACCCAGGGTGGCCACTTCCACATCATTGCCCACCTTCACAGGTAGACCGAATTGCGCTTTGAGCGGCTCCGCCAAAACGACATCATTGGCGCCCAAATTGGCCGCCGCCAGGAGAATACCCTTTTCGCGGTCGACCATGCCCGCCGCACCAATACCGATACCAGCCAATTTGCTAGGGTCCATGCCTGATTCATCGATGGCATCCGCCACAACCAGGGAAATACGCTTGACTAGATCCAGTCCTTCATTCACCACCCGCGTCTTTTTCTTGGAGGTGGAGACCATACGGCCCGTATTGAGATTGACTACTGAACCAAGAATCTTGGTTCCGCCAAGATCTACGCCAACTGCAAATTTATCGCCCAAGACCAGTCCGCCTATGCAAATGTACCAGCAAACTCAGGCTAGCGGTTCCACAGCCCCTTGAGAAGGCTGACCGGAGCCTTTCCAAACCTGGGTTTGACAGACTTCAATTTAGCAGATCCGGCCGGCATTTTGCTCTCGACCTGGCTTAATTGCCGGGTGCTGTCGCTCAGCGTCGGCGAGGGCTCGCTTTTGGGAAATGCGGAGCCGGAGACAGCCGCCTGGGGCTCTTGCTGAGCCAAAGACGGCTCAAGCAAAGCAGCATCATCGAGGGGCTGCGGTTGACTGACGGCAGCGCTGCGCACCTCATCGGATTGCTGCCTGAGGTCGAAGGACATGAGTGAGGTCATAAGCGGATCGGCTTCAGGCTGCCGGATGGCTTCTTTGTAGATCTTCTCGTAAGGAACGATACTGGTACCGACAAAGCTGGCCATCTCCTGGGTAGGTCTGTAAGAGCCTCCCAGAACAGTAGAGAGGGCGCGGGCTTTCTCCGGTGAGAACAAACCGAGAGCAACGGCGACGCGCCGTTGAGAATGGTTGGCATTGGCCGTCACCGTCTTGCCGTCTACCACCATTGTCGTAGAACCACCCCCGTCAAGATTCATAGCTTCCGTACAACCACGCTTCAAGAAAAACTTGGCGATGTCGTACATGCTGTGAGGACCTTCGAAAGTAGCGAGCAGTAAATGGTCGTCAGCGGTGATACCACAGGCAGTGCGGGAATGGATATGACTGCCGACAAAGGAAGCGGGAAATTTTTCTCTCTTCAAGTCGAGATCGAGTTTGCCGTTCTTGAGCAGAAGCGGACCACCGCTCACAGCCTCGGTCACATTGGCCCAATCACCCGGATGAATCTGCCAGCGAATATTGACCTGCTCACCTTCCTTAAGCTTACTGATGGGCGAGCCTTTGGAATCGGCCAGCACAAAGCCGCCGTAGGGAATCGTCAATTTCATATCATCAGTAGAGACGACTCGCCCTGAAGCATCCACCCCGACGAGCACGCCGGGATAAGGCAAACTGGCACTGCCGCCCCAGTGGCGCGTGTAAAGTATGCAATGGGAACCGGTGCGGCGCGGCTGATTGACGTTGTTTATCCAGAGAACCGGATTTTCGGTGTTATCTGTATAAAGCAGACCGTGCAATGAAACTCTATCGATGCGCGCATAGCCGCCCTCGGTAAAGCCGAGGGTAACTCTGTCATATAGCGGTCCGGCAAGCCAATCACCATCTTCAATGAGAGTGCCCAGGGGAATGCCGTTAGTAGTTTTAAAATAATTGGCATTGATAGCAGCCAAAGCACCACTGTCACGGCAGTGCTCGCGCACGTCCTTGAGTTTGGCAAAGGCGTAAGAACCAGTAACTGGACGGATTTTCACCGGCGACCGGGACATATCGATATCGAGCAAATTGATTCTGGCATGGCCGCCCGAAGGCAAGCGACCGGAAAACACCTTGTAGAAGACTCCGTCATAGACGGCTTTAACGCTCAAAGTTTGGAGTGCTTCCGCTGAATTATCCGTGGCATTTGCCGTCGGCGCCTTCACCACCGCTTTGCCGGCAGTTCCGGCAGGCACGCCGTTTTTCCCATCGAGGGCGGCAGTTGCTCCGCCAGGAACAGCCTTGACCGCCGGTTTAAAAGGGGTGGATAAACCTTTGCGCCAGACTGATTTAGCATTGCCACCGCGCACAACATGATAACGACCTTGTTGGGGTGAATGGATAACCGGCACAAAACCCATGGCAACCAGCGGGGCTTTCCCGGCGAGACTGACTTTTCCCTTGGACTCGGCGGCAGCAGCGAAGAAGCACTGAGCCAGAAGGGTAAAAGCTAGAGAAATAGCCGTTCTTGACTGCCAGGATGGGCCTGGGGCACATCCTTGAGCGAACCTGACTCCACTCTTTCTCTCTGTCAAACTACGGACTCCCGCTCTAGTAAAGGCTCTTGCCTGACGGCTCTCACTTAAGCTACTTATACCCAGACCAGCCACTCTTTATTCAAACAGCATATCGCTTCTGAAGCAAATAAAAACCCCTCTGGGCAAGAATTTTCCGCTTTTCAAGCCGACAGAAACCGGGGATTACTGCGGCATACTCAGAGCAATCCAAATGCATATACGACTTAGAGAGCACTAGCCCTTCTTAGTTTCAACCTTGCTTTTTTCGATATACTTCTCGCGGAAAGCCGCTAGAGTTGCCTCTCTTTCCCCTTCCGGCAGAAGCGGGAAACCCAACTCGATTCGATGTATAAGGAAGGCTCGCGCCACTCTCTCTGAAAGTTTGCGAATTTTCAAAATACTGGCCATACGCTCATCTCGTCCCAGTACACCCCGCGCATCCAGCAAGTTAAAGGTATGGGAGCACTTGAGAATTTGCTCGTAGGCCGGCAATACCAGTTTTTCGTCAAGGAGGCGCAGCGCCTCAGTTTCAGCCAGATGAAAGAGGGTGCTGAGCATCTCGGGATTGCTCTTCTCGAAATTATAGGTTGACTGCTGCACTTCGTTGGCTCGGTACAACTCACCGTATTTAACATGGTCGTTCCACTGCAATTCATAGACGTTATCTACGTTTTGCAGGTACATGGAGAGGCGTTCCACCCCGTATGTGATCTCGGCGGCAACCGGTCTCACATCAAGACCACCGGCTTGTTGAAAGTAAGTGAATTGAGTAATTTCCAGTCCATCCAGCCAGACCTCCCAGCCGACGCCCCAGGCGCCCAGCGTGGGCGATTCCCAGTTGTCTTCCACAAAGCGAATGTCATGTTCCAACGGATTGATACCCAGCTCTTTCAGGCTTTCCAGGTAGATTTCCTGCACATTATCCGGAGACGGTTTGAGAATCACCTGATACTGAAAGTAATGCTGCAAACGGTTGGGATTCTCGCCATAGCGACCATCAGTCGGTCTGCGACAGGGATCGGCGCAAGCCATATTCCACGGCTCCGGACCGAGAACTCTCAGAAAGGTACCCGGACTCATAGTGGAGGCGCCCTTCTCAAGGTCGAAAGGCTGCATGACCACGCAACCATGGCGGCCCCAGAAATCATTGAGACTGTGAATTACTTGTTGAAAGGTCAAAGCCATGGCGAATTCCTGTTGCAAAAGGTCTTTCTTGCCCCGGCAGGGGCTTCGATGAGCTGGCGCAAGCGCTAAAGCAGGTGCCAGTTTAACACCTGCCACTCGTCAAGAGAAGGAACTGAGGCAGCACATTTACCCAACTACATTTTCCGAAGAGCAAGCCCTCCATAGAGTCGGCGCAGTTCCGCTAAGCAGCAACCAGGAGCCCTACCGCAGGCAATCCAGATCCAAATTCCAACCGGAAAAATTGCGGTCGAAGCGTGGACCGTGAGAATTTAGTCAGTATAATGATTATTCAATTTTTTCCTGGATTCACAGCTCAATGACCGCACGAAGAATTCAAGAGAAGAGAGAATGAAGCGGCTGTGACCACAGCCACACCAAAACCAACTTGGCAACCGTCTCAACAAGGAGCCCACGGTGGATAGTCAGCGGATAACAGGCGTACAAGACATGGACCCCTATGACGGCGCCGGGCCAGCCCAGAGAGTGCAGGTGCTCTCGCCCAAAGTGCAGTTGCTTCTCGACAACATCAACGGTGTCCTGGTCGGTCAGGAGCACGCCACGCGCCTATCGGTGGTAGCCTTTCTAGCCGGCGGTCATTGCCTCATAGAAGACGTACCCGGAGTCGGCAAAACACTTCTGGCCAAGACCCTGGCCATGTCGGTGCATGCCAAATTCAAACGAATTCAATGTACGCCCGACCTTCTGCCTTCGGATATCTGCGGCGTCAGCATCTTCGAAGCGAAGGAAGGCGTCTTCAAATTTATGCCGGGTCCAATTTTCACCAACATCCTCCTGGCCGACGAGATTAACCGAGCCACTCCCCGTACTCAGTCCAGCTTGCTGGAGGCTATGGAGGAAAACCAGGTCACCACTGACGGTGCCACAAGACGGCTGCCCGACCTCTTCTTCGTGATCGCCACCGAGAACCCGATCGAATACCACGGCACCTTCCCCCTGCCTGAAGCCCAGCTCGACCGTTTCATGCTATCGCTTTCGCTGGGCTATCCTAAGCCAAGCCAGGAAGTGGAGATCCTCGATAAGACTCTTGACGAAGGTGCATTCAGCGTAGACGCCGTCCTATCGGAAGATGAAGTACTGGAAGCCCGACAGGTAGTGAAAACCATCGTCGTCGAACAGTCCATAAAGAACTACATTGTCACCGTTGTTGGTGCCACCCGCAAACACCCCTCCATCGTGCTGGGCGTCAGCCCCAGGGGCAGCCAGCTCCTGATGAGAGCAGCGCAGGCGGCGGCGCTGGTAGACGGACGCCACTACGTCAAGCCTGATGATGTGAAATTGCTCGCACCGTATGTATTGGGTCATAGAATAATCCCCAAGGTAAGGGACAACCGGGTCAGCCATGCTCAACTTATTGAAAGAGTCCTCGAAGAAGTCCCCGTTCCAGTTTAGATTTGGCGCCAAAAGCGGCAAAGATAGGGCATCACAGGAAGAACTTCAACCGCGCGGGCTGAAGTTTACTTTTAAATTCGCCGACTCCGAAATGGATCTCGTTCTTGAGACCCGTTTCTTCGTCATTCTCTTTCTCGCTTTCTGCCTTTATCTCTTCGGGGGAGAAACAGGCAATCTCTGGTGCTATCTCCTCACCTCCGTGGCCCTCACCTCAATTTTGCTGGGAGTACTACTTCCCCTCTTACAGGTTCTGGAAACCAGCATTCACTTTCACTTACCAGCCGAGGCCGTGGCCAGAGAGCGGCTGAACCTGCGGGTAAAGGTAATCCGCAAAAACTGGTGGGGCTTCCTGGCCCCGTATCTGCCCATAAAATGGCTTCTGGTGCAAATCAAACTGGTCAAACTCGGGGAACGCGAGAACATGCTGCGTCCGATCATGGTCGAGCACCTCACCAGCGAAGCCTGGGTAGTGGCGCAAACACCAAGATTGAAGCGGGGCGTATACAACCTGGAAGCAATTGAAATCTTCAGTTGTTACCCCTTCGGTCTGGCCTGGTGGAACAAGCGCTACATTTTGAGCGACAAGTTTGCAGAAGAACTGCAACGTGGGCTGGAAAAACAAGATAAAGAAGGACTTTATTCGGCCAACCAGGGAGCCAGCGAAGTGCGGGCCGGTTCGCGCATACCGCAGATGACCGTCTACCCGCGCATCAACAATATAGACGGCAACTTCCTCTTTCGCTTGCGCGCCGCCGGCGACTCCGCCCTCTTCTTTTCATCATCGAGGCCGATTGCCGCGCTCTCGTCCGCCTCGGTTCGCTCTCTGAGAGAATTTCGTAGCGGCGACAGTCCGCGCTTCATTCACTGGCCCAGTTCAGCCAAGACCGGCAAGTTGATGATCAGAGAATTCGAGTCGGAAGGACTGCCCGGCTTTGATGTTTTGCTCGACCTCACCTCTGACTGGAAAAGTGAAGACCAGTTTGAGCTGGCCGTCTCTATTACCCTTTCGCTACTCCAACTGGGTTTCCGCCTGGGAGGTGCACCGGAATTATTCGTGATTCCCAGTCTGGATGAGGATCTGGAAAAACTGCCGGATATTCTCAGCGACTTGCCTCCCATCGCCAGAGGAATCGGGTGGGCTTCCCAAATTCTTGCTAGAGTGGAAGCACTGGAAGTGAAAGATAGTGAATACCGGGTGCGGGTGCCCCAGGTCGGTATGTCGGATACTCTGGCTCTGCTCACCGTGCGCCCCTCGGATCTCGCTACACAGCCGGAAGAGGAATTTAAGGCAGGAGAACCTGAATTGGATGAGTCGAAAGACCCACTAGCCAGACTTACGGCCGCCACCATGAGACCGGCAGTCTCGGCTTCGGCCCTGAGGCAGGTCGATCTCTGGGTCTTGTCCCGGGCCTTCCTGGAAGCCGACAGCACCCTCATGATGGCCAGACAAGCCAGCGCACCAATTCCTCTCCACGCCCAGGGCTCCGGTGATCGGAGGAGTTCACCGATGACCAGGGACAAGCCGGCTCAGTACGGCAGAATTCTGGCGTCCCTGGCAGAGTTTGAGGAGCTTGCCCACCTGTGAACAACCTTCCCAAGAAAAACAAGAAGAAAGAGGAAGCACCGGAAAGTTCGCTGGGCACGCGCCTGACGGCCCTGACCATGAACCTGGTGCTGCTCTTCGGCTCAGCATGCTATATCCCGACACCGCCACTCATCACCTTGCTCTTCATGATGACCGCCATCCTCGGCAGTTACCTGGCTTATCTCTTCCGTGATTCCAGACCGATCTGGCTCGGTACGCTACCGACGGTCGGTACCCTGCTTTTGTTTACCAACTTCGGCTTTGAGATCTATACCGTTTCCATGAGCTCAAGCGGCACTGCCGTGGCCGCCTTCGTGCACTTGATCGCCGGTCTTTCCGCCCTGCACTGCTTCGATCTGCGCACCCGCACAGACTTCTCCATAGCCTCCCTGATCGGACTGGCCTTGTTGACCTTCCTCACAGGCGTGGGCGGGAAAGATCCCTTCTTCGGCGCCTTCATCCTCAGCTACACGATTCTTGCCGGTCTGCTTCTCTTCTTCGATTCATCCTCACGCTCCCACGAGCTGGGACCTTCAAGAGCGGTAGCCGGCGGCGACAGCAAAAAGCAAGTGATGGAAAAGCGCCTGCGCGCCATATCTCTAACATCGTTTATCCCGGTGATACTTCTGCCCCTCTTCAGCTTTGGCACCTTCGTGGTGCTGCCTCGCACCGACAGTCTCATCGATGTTTTCATAGACAACGTAGTGCGCTCCAAGTTTCCCCTCTCGGCCTATTTGAGCGGACAACTGGGTAAAGGCGGACGCAGTCAGGCTCTCAGAGGCGGCGTCGATGGTCAGAAAGAGGGCGGCTCCGGCTTCACCGTCAAGGGCGGCGAGCATGGCACTGCTGGTGGTGCAGGGAAAGCAGCCGACAATCCCAAGAGTTCAAATCAGGCCACCACTGCACCACTGGGGCAGGGGCAAGAGAACATTGATTTGAGCAAGATCAAAGGCACCCTCAACGCCCAGCAAATGGCCAAGTTGAAAGCGCAGCTCAAGCGCGACAAGACCCTGAACGAAGCCTACCAGAAGGAAGGCATCGATCTGTCGAATCCACAGACCAACGCCGAAACACTAATAATGAAGGTGGCTACCCCTCAGCACCTGTATATCCGCAAATATGCCCTGAACGGCTTCGACGGCACGCTCTGGAAGAGAGCACTGCCCACCACGCCGCGCCTCATCAAAGCCAACAAAACTTTCGGTTTCGACCTCACCACATCCGATACCATTTACGTGCCGCCGGCCCTTCCCACCCTGGAAGTAAAACAAGACTTCAGAGCCGAGACGGATCTGGGCTACATCGTCCCCACCAGTTGGATCCCTCAGATCGTAAAGATTGGCGGCGAAGAGCTGAGAATGGACTCGGACGCTACCGTCAAAGCCACCGAACCAATCAAGCGCGGCGCCGCCTTTACCGTCATCAGCCAGTCCCCTGTTTATGACATGCAAGTGATGCGCAATCATCCGCTTGAAACCCTCCTTGAACTGGACGAGGATCGCAAAGATGAGTATGAAACGGCAGCCAGCTGCCTGAAGCATGGCGGGGGACTGACAAGCGGTATCAAGGAACTTTCCCAGAAAATCTGCAATGACCCGGAAGCTAACTGGTTCTCCCGCGCCGAAAAAATACAGGAATATCTGAAGAAAAATTATCAGTACGAAAACGACGGGCTCTTCAAAACCGCCCCGAGTACTGAAAACCCGGCTGAAGCAATAGACAACTTTCTCTTCAAAAGCAAGACCGGCAGTTGTCGCCACTTTGCCACAGCCCATGCCCTGCTCTGCCGGGCCCAGGGCATACCGGCCCGCCTGGTGGTGGGTTATATGCCGGGCACCTTCAATAAAGCAACCGGCTACAACGAGATTCGAGCCAAAGATTCCCATGTCTGGACCGAGGTTTATATTCCTTACTGGAACTGGGTGCCTTTCGATGCCACCCCCCAGGGGCAACTGCCGGCTCACGAGGAAGGGGGCAATGTCCTCTCAAAATTCATCCGCAGCGGCCTGGCCAACCCCTTTGCCCAGGAGATCAAATCAAACAAAAAGCCCCGGCGAAACCTGATTGGACTGGAAGGACTCGGTCAAAACAGCGACGGCAAGCCCGAAGCACCGCCCCTGCCGGGAGCGGACGACAAGAGTAAAATGCTGAACCTGCCCTTCCTGGGTACGGTGGACCCGGCAGTCATGCAGCTAACGGCCAAAATTGCCGGCGTGCTCTTCGCCCTGGCGCTGCTGGTCGTGGCTATCCTCCTCTACCTACGCTACCGCAAGGAAGCCGAGGTGAAGCAGCTCCTCCTCACTCACAAAGCCTCCACCGTAATTTACCTGGATGTCTTGAACGAGCTGAAGCGTTACGAGATAGTGAAGTTTCCAACAGAAACCGTGGACGAAATTTCTTTCAGGTTATCGGAGCGCTTCCAGACCCTGGCCGACGAAGGTAAACCCGTGCCCAAGCAGCTCGAGCCGGTTGTCAGCAGCTTCATGCAGCTCTACAACGAAGACCGTTTCGGAGGCATAGATAACCTGGATGAGCTGACGGAAATTGCCGAGCAGATCAAAGCCATTGCCGCAGGTAGCAGCAAATCTTAGCCCCCACGGCTAAAAATCGCTTCGTATTTACTATTTAAGCGGCAAAAGCCGTTCAGGTGCTGGTAAGAACCGGCACAACGCGCTAAAGTGGTTATATTTGCTATGCTTACAAGGCTAAAAACTTGGGCCGGCAATCTTGCCCAGGGAAGCAGAAGTCAAGCCCGGAAGTCAAGCGCCACGACCAAGCTTTCTACTTGAAAATCGATAGTGGCTCCACATAAGAGAGATAGACATGCAACAGGTTAGAACGGGGACGCAGCAACAACAGGAGTTTGTTCCTCCATATCCGGCCAGCATTGCTGAAACCGGCATGAAGGAAGGCTTCCTGGAAGAGCTGGTGCTCAAAGACATATACATGGTCAACTTCGCCCTTGGTCGCGAGATTGCTTCGCGTACCATGCTGCCCTTCAAGATCGTTGAAGAGATCATCGAAGTCTTGAAGAAGCAATTGCTCATCGAAGTAAGAAGCTCCGGTGGTCTGGCTGACTATGAATACACGCCCACAGAAAAAGGTCGCGATAGAGCGAGAGCATATTTCGACCACAACGCTTACGTGGGTCCGTGTCCTGTACCGTGGAGCCGTTACGTCGACTCTCTCAAGTATCAAACCATCCGTCGCGAGCACGTCACCCCCAGAGACCTGGAAGTGGCCTTCTCAGACATCATGGTCAACAGAAGAACAATTAACGCCGTCGGTCCGGCAATCAACTCCGGCAGAGGGATGTTCCTCTTCGGTGAAGCCGGTAACGGTAAGACCTCTATCGCCGAGCGCATCGTGCGTTCCTTCAAAGGCCATATCTTCATTCCCTACGCCGTGGAGATTGACGGTCAGATCATCAGGGTCTACGACAACCACAACCACGAGCAGGTTTCGGCGGCCAACTATCCGAGAGACTACGACCACCGCTGGGTTCGTATCCAACGCCCCTGCGTGGTGGTGGGCGGTGAGTTGACCATCGACATGCTGGAATTGCAGTTCGACTACGGTACCAAGCTCTATGAAGCGCCTATCCAGCTCAAGAGTAATTGCGGTCTGCTACTAATCGACGACTTTGGCAGACAGAGAATCGACCACAAGTCACTCCTCAACCGCTGGATCGTACCGTTGGAAAAGCGGGTCGACTATCTGACCCTGCACACCGGTAAAAAACTGGAAGTGCCTTTCGAACAGCTCATCGTGTTCTCCACCAACTTGAACCCTGCCGATCTGGTAGACGAAGCCTTCCTGAGAAGGATCCCCTACAAGATCAATATCACTAACCCCACTGAAGACGAGTTCAAGTGGATCTTCCTGCAATACTGTCAGCGCACAGGTGTTCCCTACAATGAGGAAGCGGTCAACTACCTGATCGAATCTCAATACAGAAGCGGCAAACGCATGATGCGTTGCTGCCACCCGCGCGACATCGTAGACCAGGTGATCAACCTCTGTGCCTTCCTGCAGACAGACCCGAGACTTTCAAGAGAATATCTCGACCACGCCTGCGCTGTTTACTTTGCCGCTATGGGCAAATAAGACAAGGTCAATTAAAAGAAGAAAGCCCTCCTCTTCCGGGGAGGGCTTCTTCTTAGCGACATCAGATGCGAAAGCGCACCAGGCAACTGCCGCGCCGACACTCGCGCTCGCTCGTAAGAACTGGATAGACCGGCAGGGCCAGCTCAAAGTAGGGCAAGCATGCTGGGAAAGCGATACTGCCGGTCTCATGCCAGCCGTTTTTGAGGCTGTAGTGGAGCTTGTAGCGAGCAGCCTTTGCCCCGCCTCTGAAAATGCTTACTTCAAACGGGCGCCGGCTGCCTGCCGGGCGATGTGCCAGAATCACCAGCCCGTCTTTCACCAGGGCAATGCGGTAGCACTCCTCTGGCGGTGGGCTCAGGCTTGCCGCCGCGGCGCCCGGCGTACTCATGGTCACCGGAAACCGCGGCTCCAGGCGTGCCTTGAGGAAGGCCGCCAGTGAAGAGGGCTGGCTGCCTGCGGCATTGATGGTATCACTAGTAATATCAATGCCGGAACAGTAAAGCCCCTGTCCGGCCCGGCGCACTATAAAACCCTGGCTGGTGGTCAGTATTTCAAGTGAGGGAGAGAAGACCAGGAAGAATGCCAGGAAAGCGGCACTGAAAAAGAGGAAGAAGGCACCAAGGAAGGCTTGAGTTGTGGCCGTGGTCCACCGCAAAAACCGACTAAGACCGGGCTGAAGAGCCGGCAGCGCCAGAGCCACCAGATAAAAGAAGAGCAACTGACTACAAGCAGGACGGCCAACGGTGAGGATGCAACCGCTCCAGGTAGAAAGCATCCGGCTGAGTGCATTTAAGGCCTGCAGGAACGGTAAGCTGAGCCAGTCCAGACAAAGAGACGGTAAATAGGCACAAGCCGGCACCAGGCCGGGGGGAAGCAAAAGCAGGGGACAAGCAAAAATGGTAGAAGCGAAACCAAGTACGGTAATTGGTGCAACCAGGGGCTCAGCCAGTAAATTGGCAGGTAAGAACAAGGTGCTGAACTGACCGAAATAGAAGAGTTGCAAGGGCATGACGGCTGACTGAGCGGCAAGCACCACGGCAAGCAGTCGCAAGAACAGTTGCAGCAGTGGTAAACGCAGGAAAGCAGGCAACTTTTCAAAGAAGTAGTCAAAACTGCCTTGCACCAGGGGCAGTAGCACCAGTACGCCGAAAGTAGCGCTGTAAGAAAGCTCTAAACCAAGGTCGAAGACACAAAGGGGATCGCCGGCAATATTGATAAGAAGCGCCAGACAAAGAGCGCGAACAGCAGGCAGCCCCCGAAACAACAAGGAAGAGAAGAGCACCAGGGAGCACATTATGGCGGCGCGATTCACCGACGGACTGGGACCGGCCAGCATTGTGAAGCCGAGCACGGCCAGAAGGCTGAGCCAGATATCAATAGATTTCTTTGACCTCGCCGGCTCAGCACTATCGATTGAGAAAGAACGACAGAGCATCAAGGCCCCAGAATAATCGTCAGATTCATGCCGGAGGCCGCCAACAGGTGTGAAAGACCGACTCTATTGAAGCTCAGCTTCATCTGCCCATCGATTTTGCACGCCCGCTCTCCCAGCACCATTGAACCAAGCAGGGGGCCAAGCTCAGAACCGATGGCCAATTGGTGCAATTGCAAAAGCTTTTGTCTTAGTTCCTTCAGAGGCAATTGGGAAGAAAGAGGACAGGACTCAGGCACCCTATTACCACCGACAAGGCGAGCCTGACCCAGTTCAAAATAGATGCCCTGGCTATTGGCAAAGCGCCTGGGAGAAAGTGAAAAGGAGAAAGAATTCTCTTTAGGGCGCAGCAAAATTCCTCTCACCTGGAGCCGGCCGCCCTGAGGGAAAGGCGGCTTCACCCAGGGTAAGCGCACCTTACCGCTGATGTTCAGGTTACGCGGCTTGAGCATGTTACAACCGGCAAGAACTAGAGCGGATGCATCACCCCGACCAAGTTTTTGCTCCGCCTCCACGACTCCGGATATCTCAACCGGACTGCCAAGTAAGGGCTCAAGCTCGCTTTGCACAAGGTGGGCTCTTCCGTTTGCCGCCAGCGTAAAACTCAAAACAAGCACCAGTCCCGCAAAGAGCACCAGCCAGGGTCGCCTGGAGAGCAACCAGAACAAGAAGAGAGCCAGGGCGGCGCCCGGCAAAAGAAAGACTATCCCGGCATCCACAGAGGAAACCAGAGCACTGGCCAGGCTACCACAAAGTGCGGACAGCGTCAGGGCATACAGACCCAAACCGCCGCTTGCGCTGGTAATCCCTTCTGGATGAGCGCATGCAAGCAAACGAGAACCGTGCTGCGGCGACTCCAGGTCGAAGACGCACAGCTCCGGCTCCCGGTCGCATTTGACCGGGCTTGTTGACATAGACAATATTCAACCCTAAGTGACTTGGTGACGGAACTAGAGATGGAAGCTTACGCTTCCTCCACTATCTAAAACGTCACCGGTCGGCAAAAAGTTCAATTCAACCAACCAACCAACCAACCAACCAACAAGAATCTGACTATCTCTGCAGGCCGTTATCTACGTTCAGGGGGTTGAGCTTGGTGTCGCGGAAATTGCTGCGGATTGTGGCTGGAACTCTTTCAGCCAACTTATTGTACTCTTCCACCAATTGCTTCAGGTCTGGATTGTCAAAACCGCCGCCAAAGCGAGCCGCCATCAAAATGGCACCCTGGGCTCCGTTGTAGGCCTTGCGACGATTGCCTGGCAAAAGGTCATGCTGATTATTGGCCTCGTTGAAGAGCAAATCTTGCGCACCACCACCGTCTTTACCATGGTCAAGCTTGTTCTTAGCCATAGCCAGATAGGCAACGGCCTGATCGCGGAAGAGCTTGGCCAGCATTCTTTCGCAGTCTTGCTTCTCACGACCGGCCATCTCGGCCAGGCCAGTGTTGCCGGCCTGTTCGTAGGCCGCAGCCGCATCACGAGCACCAGCGCCCTTCTTAGCGTATTTGATCGCCTGCCTGTCTACTTCAAAAACAACGGTGCGCAGCAAATCATCAGAATTGGCACCAGCCCACTGGGGCTTGGAAAGCTCGTTTATGGCACCGGGAATATCGTGTTTGCCATCCAGAATTGCATCCAGATTCTTGCGTGTATCAGCGGTGAACTTATTCAAACCGTCTATTTCTGCCTGCGTAGGCTGGGTACCTTCCACAAGAATTTTGGGCTTGGAGGAGTCGTTGTTATTGTTGATGATGGACTGTGTCATGAAGGCCGCACCGCCGGTGCTACTGGCCGAACGAAGCAAGAGGTCGGCAGCCAGACCGTTCAAGTCAAGGTTATAGCCTTCCAGCATGTAGGCCACTTTCGACTTGTCGATGATGCGAGTGCCGTTTTTGATAGTCTCATCCGCAAGTGAGCGTCTCATGACGCCATCCTGTCTGTAAGCCAGAAGCTTCATATCGTCGCTGAGAAGCGGAGTACCGTCCTGTTTCTTCAGATTCCAGCTGGCTTTCATCTGTTCATCGGAGGCACGCACCAGGTCGAAGAGATAATCTTCTTTCTTGCCGCTGAGATTCTGATATGACTCACGCATGGCATTGAGAGAACTACCACTGCGCTCACGACTGTCATTCAGTACCTGTTCTTTAGTATCTGCATAAGTTGCCTTGAGGTTGCCGGGCAGGTTATCTTCGAAGGCGTGAATACCTTTGACGGCGGTCACACCGGCCAGGGCTACACCGACTCTGCCTATAGGATTGGGAATGCGGCTGGCGAGAGTCAAAGTAGCGCCAAGCATACCGGCATCCTTCCAATCCATCATGCCCGTAGGAGCATTCCAATTGTCGGGCGCCTTGCCGAGCAAAGCGTCGGTACCTCTGGAACCAAGCAAGGAGAGACCAAGATAGCCGGCCTTACCCCATGTAGTCTTACCAAGGGCCAGAGAAGCAGGTGCTGCCCACTGCATAACGTTCCAGGACTCGGCGGCAGCATTCTTATTGCCGCTAATGGCCTCAGCGGCGGACCGGTCGGCCAGTACCATACCATAAGTACCCACGGCGCCGGACAAGCCGCTGCGGAAGGCCTTGAACCCACCCATTTCATCAGCCACGGCACTGCCGGCCTTCTTCGCTTGCGCGGCAAGGGTGGCTTCGGCTTTGCTGATTTTCTCTAAACTTGCGATTTCTTCAGCCGACCATATACCGGGAGAAGTCTTGGCGGTGGCAATCACATCGGGGGTAATGGAACCGCGCAAAATCGGCAGCTTGTGGTTAGCCAGAGCTTTGGCGGCATCATCGGATCCCTCGGCGGCAATCTTCTGCATACTATCGATCATGCCGGTGCGCAGCGTAGAAGCTTCTGCAGCCAGATTAGCACCCTTGGTAGGGATATAATCCCCCGTGCTGGTGCCGAATCTCTGCCAGAACTTACCGGGCTGCTCCACCACGGTACCTGCGGCCTTGCTGAAACCACCCTCGCCGGCTTTCAGCTGTTGACCGTAACTGACAGACCGCTCTGCAGCCGTGTTGATCAAACCTTCCGACTTGCTGGCCAGTACGCCGCCAAGACCGGCTACCACCAGGCGGGCAGAGCCTCTCATCATGCCGTTGCCGGTGCGGGCGTCAGGATCACGGGAAATATCATTAGCCAGACCGCGCTTGGCAATGATGGACATGATATGAGCATCAGCCCGGGCCTTCTGCTGAATATCTACCTGGGCGGTCTGATTACGACCGGTTGGATCATAGCGACTGTAGGGCTGATTGGGATCACGCGCCTTGTCGGCGTGGTGCTCTTGAAAATTCGGTACTTCCGTCTGCCTGTTCCGGTCTATAGTTCCACCGGTAGGATCCCGGTCAGTGCCGTAGGTAGCTCGGCCCGGAGGTTTATGACCATCAGCCGGCGGTTTGTAGAATGGATCGAGCGACTTTGATTTCTCGCCGTTCTGCAAGGCTCCAGGAGCCACGCCGGGCGCCTGCTGCACTTCGTCAAAGGCCTGCGAAAAGCTGATTCGGGGCTGCTCCTGTTTCTTCTGCTTACCGTCACCGCTTTCAGCGGGAATTTCGCCACCCATTAGAACCCCTCCAGACCTAGAAAAAGCGCTGCCCTTTCCCATAGGCACTATGCCCATAAACGCGCTTCATCATATTAGACAGAACTCAGCCGCACGTAAATGCGTGGAATTCCCACTTTCACCCCGGCAAAGGCTAGATTTTATCTAAGGCAGGCAGTTTAGAAAAACTATTTGAAGCATCAAATCTAAAGTGGGCATATAAATAAGGCGCGTCCTCTATACCTGTTGCTGCGGCCGGGATATAGGTACCGGAAAACCCACAAACGGCACTGGACAGGAAGCACAACACTATTAAGGTAAGGATTATTCCCAAGTCCATGGACGAAAGCCAGAACATTGAAGAAATCGGGGCCTGTGAACAGACAGGGCAGACAGAGCCGGGCAAAACCTCAAGCGTCCCGGATGCCGAAGCTCGTTGGACCCAGGCCTGGAAGCAGGTGCAACAATCCATGGCTCAGGCCAATTTCACCGAAACCGAAAGCCTCTTGCAAACAGTTCTGACTCTGGCCGAAGCACTACCAATGCGAGATAGCCGCCGCGCCCTCAGCCTGGAGACCCTGGCCCAGCTCTACTTCAGCCATGGCAAGTTTGCCCAGGCCGAACCACTGGTTAAGAGCATTATCGATCTGCATGAACGCAATCTGGGCCCGGAGCATCCGGATGTGGGAGTTTATATAAACAATTTAGCCCTGCTCTACCATCGGCAGAAAAAGCACTACCTGGCGGAATCGGAATACCAGAGATCCATTGCTATACAAATCAAACAACTGGGAATGGACCACCCTCACACACTCAATGTCTTGAATAACTATGCCGGACTATTGAGAGAAACTCACCGCCATCAAGCCGCCAAGCAGCTTGAAGAAAAGTACAGATTAAACACAGAGGAACGCAATCAGAAAAACTCTGCCGCCTATCAGACGTATCGACCGCTCTCTCAACTGAACACAAGGGAGACCCGCATCCCTCGATACAAAAGAGGCACTTACAACGTCACTGATGATGCCGAAACTCTGCAAAATATGGCCCTGCCGGACAGGTTCCTGGCAGAGTTCCAGGGCGAATCTCTCACCGGCGTGCCTATCATGCCGGATACGGCCAGGCACCAGCCTAAGGAACCAATCAAACTGCCCGTGCCTCAAGCTCAAGAGACGACCTCAGCGCCTAGAGATCAACCTGATAAGGGGCCGGAGCCCAAACCAGCCGGACAGGAACAGCCCAAAAGCGTTCCGGATATAAAGGTAGGCAACAAAGGTGAAGGCTTGAGGCGACTACTCAACAATCGTGAACCCAATACCTGATCACAATAGCAGCGACCTTAAGCGGGGGACTGTGCTTTATTCAGGTAGTACTTGCTATGAGCAGCGGCCTGCTGACCGTTGTACTTGGCGCCGGGCTTTTTGTGATAGGGCAATTCACAGGGCGCCGTGCGTGTAAAGACCATCTGCCCGATACTCATCCCGGCATGGAGACGTACCGGTCGGTTACCCACATTCAAGATTTCCAGGGTAATCTGAGCGGGCGGGTGACTGAAACCGGCGTCGATAAAACCGGCAGTCACATGAACCATAACCCCAAGACGAGCCAGGCTGGACTTACCGGTCAATTGCCCGACAATGTCATCAGGCAAACAAAGGGCTTCGAGAGTGGCGCCAAGGATGAATTCGTAGGGATTTAACACGATGGACTCTTGCACCGTCTGTTTAACTCCGGCAAGAACAGTATCCGGTGCATAAGGATCGATAATGTCTTCAGAGTCTTCGTGCCAGGAAAAGCGATCAGCCAGCCGCACGTCATAGGAATTAGGCTGTATCAAGCGCTCTTCGTAAGGCTCGATAATCAAGCGGCCTTTTGCCACTTCCTCTTTGATCTCATGATCTACAAGTATCGACATTGCTCAAATCCCTCAGGGGCGACGCTTACCCCGGTCAACCCCTGCCTGGGGCGGCGTCAACACTTAGTATAACCGCAGGATGAGCACAAACGACAGGCTTCATATTTGAGGAAACTCTCAGCTATGCCACACTGGGGACAGAAGTCGACCTTCGCATATACGTCCGAGAGACGCAACATAGTAGAAACTGTAAAGGTTGCCTCCTGGTTCTGACTGACCTCTGGGCCGGATTCCCGGGAAGTCACTTCGCAAGCCACCATGGAAATACTGACGCTTTCCGACCGGGGACTAGTCACAGTCCCCTTTCGGCCAACAGAAACGGTCTTTTTTCCGGGTTCGGCTTCCTCGATGTGGTGATCCCGGGCGAGAATTCCAGCCGCTTTCTTCAGAGGGTCGGTATGGCGAAGGTTAAGCACCTGGCTGCGCCTGGAAGTATCTCGATATACCGTGATGCCTTTCAGACCCTGTTCGTAGGCCGCCAGAAAAGACTGTTCAACCTGAGTTTCCGTGGCCGCAGCCGGGAAGTTTATGGTTTTGGAAACCGCATTGTCGGTATGCCGCTGAAAGGCTGCCTGCATTTTTATGTGCCAGACGTAATCTATATCATGAGCACAAACCCAGAGCCGGCGTATGTCTTCCGGCACCTCCGGTATATCGTGAACGGTTCCCAACTGCGCGATTTTACGCATGAGAGCTTCGCTGTAGAAACCTCGCTCTTTAGCCTGCTCCTCGAATAAGGGATTGATCTCGATCAGTTCCGTACCGCCCATAACCCGCCGCACGAAAGAAATAGCGAAAAGAGGCTCGATACCGGATGTGGTGCCGGCGATAATAGATATGGTGCCGGTCGGAGCGATAGTGGTGACGGTTGCATTTCGTCTCTTCTGTTGCCGGGCTCCCCATGTGGAGGAGGGCCAGTTCGGGAAGTTGCCCCGCTCGTCGGCCAGGGCAGCCGAAGCTTGCGCTGCCCGCTCATCAATAAAGCGCATCAATTGCTCGCCTCTGGCCACGGCAGCTTCACTGTCGTAAGGCAGACCCATACGAATCAGCGCTTCGGCAAAGCCCATAATTCCGAGCCCAATGCGCCTGTTGTTGAGGGTGGCAGCCCGCACAAATTCAAAGGGATAGCAGTTGGCGTCTATAACATCATCAAGAAAGCGCACACAATGGTCAACCACAGAACCCAGGGCATCATAATCGAAGTCTGTCCCCGACTCGTCGACAAAAGCGGCCACATTTATAGAACCAAGATTACAGGCGTCGCCCGGACCGAGCGGTTGCTCACCGCAGGGATTGGTAGCCTCAATGTCTTCAGTTCCGGCAACGGGACGTCCATCAGAGTCAAAGGTAAGGAAAACCGGATCACTCTCATTGATGCGATCTATAAAAACGAGCCCGGGTTCCCCTGTAGCATGAGCATTTTCGACAATGCGGCGGAAAAGATCTCGGGCCGAAACGGTGCGCACCACATATAAACTGCGGTCAATGGCAGTTGCGCCGTTCTTTCGTTCAGCCTCAAAATACGAGGGGTGAATTAACTCGAAGTCTCTGTCTTCTCTGACGGCCTGCATAAAGGTATCGGTAACAGCTACTGAAATATTGAAATTATTGAGCTTATCGGTGTCGCGTTTACAACTGATGAATTCCTCGATGTCCGGATGATCGATACGCAAGATGCCCATATTGGCACCACGCCTGGTACCGCCCTGGCGAATTGCTTCAGTAGCGGCATCGTATACAGTCATAAAACTGATCGGACCGGAAGCTACACCGGTAGAGCTGGCCACCCGATCGTTAGCGGGACGAATGCGCGAGAAAGAGAACCCCGTACCCCCACCGGTTTTGTGGATGAGGGCGGCATTTTTGCAGGTTTCGAAAATACCTTCGAGGTTATCAGGTACCGGCAGCACAAAACAGGCGGATAGCTGGCCACCGTTCTTACCGGCATTCATCAAGGTGGGAGAATTGGGCATAAAACGCCGATTGATCATCAAATCAAAAAATATTCGGCAGTATTTCTCGACTGCCTCTTCCCCGCCAAATCTTCGCTCACTTGCCGCTACAGCGCCGGCCACCCGGGTGAAGAGGGCGGCAACATCTTCCACAAGGCGCCCTTTGTCGTCCTTGAGGAAATATCGCTTCTGAAGAACTTTGAGCGCGTTATCGGAGAACATGCAAACCTCCCGCAATTACTAATACTAGCAAGATATGCTTCCCCACGACTGAATTAAATCTGCCAAGACTACATGGACTGCAAACCATGAGGCAAGGCAGCCCTGCATCTGCATGGCACCACTGCCTGTCGAACAGCTTTGGAAGCGGTTTAAGGCAGTCATAAATACAGCGACAACATTGCCTTGCAGCGACGTGGAAGCACTCGAAATGGTCAATTAAGTTTTTGAACGTAGGACAATTATACTACATTTGTATGGTACTCAGCAAATTATTTCTGTCAGGCTCTGGAATGACCGTTCTCACACGAGTTTGCAGTTCCTCTTCCAGTATCGGCAGGAGTACAAAGTCGCTCGCCCCGCACTCAAAAACCTGGCGTCTCTCTTCAGCATCGGCTGACTTCAAAAGAAGCAAGATTGGTAACTCCCCCCAGAGTGGGTGGGCACGCAGCATTCGACAAGCCTCGAAACCCGTCAGTCCGGGCAAATCAGCTTCCATCAATACCAGATCGGGAGGGCCCTCGTTGAGGCAGCTCATGAGTGTGAGCGCCGAACTGAGAGTCTGAACCAGACAATGACTGGTGGCGGGCAGCATAGACAAAACCGGCTCAATTTCATGCGCACCCACTGTACCGGAAGGATTTAGTACCAGCAGAACCCGAGGAGGCGTGACGCTCCTGGCCAAACGACTCAATGTGGAGCGAACCAGAACCGGCTTCATTTCGGCTTCAGCAACCTGGGCAAAGGCGCCGCCACCATGGCGGTCTGGCTTATGTTCAAGACCGCTTTCGACCTTCGCGCTTTCAACCGGGGAGTCGGCCCGCGCATACTGGCGTATGTGATTGTCAACCACATTGCGCATCAAATCAACGAATACAAGTAGTTCTTCTCGCCATGAAGCAAGCCATTCTTTGTCAGCGACATCAAGAGCATTGAGTCTATCTTCCAACTCGCCGGCCAGTACTCCTAATTCGCAAAAGCCAAGGGAGCTGCCGGTACCTCGAATTTGATGAGCCCGATTGGCGGCACCTTCCAGCAGCTCAGCGCTTTCTTCCGAGCCGAGCCGACAAATCTCAGCGGCGATTTCATCGATAGCCGCAGGCAGATTGGCGACATAGTCTCTGGCCAATTCTTCCAATATGCGGCGCGTCTCCAGGTCTTCTTCAGCCGCATAGGTCTCCATCCAGTCAGCGGCAGACTTCTCTGAGCTTTCGCGACCGGCCGAGGATGGCAGAGGAGGCTTGAGTGGGCTGGATACGTCCTCAGGGGCGAACTGAGACTGGGGCAGTAGAGAAACAATGGCTTCTGCCAGGCGCTCTGGAGCAATCGGCTTCTGCAAAATCAGATCTACCGAAAGCACATTTCTGACAACGGAAAAGACCTTACTATCGAAGCAAGACCCGGAGCAAAACACGATTGGTATGGAAACTCCCTGCTCTTTTAATTTTCGAATCCAGGAAGCTCCGTCGGCCTGCGGCAACTTGTAGTCGACGATGAGTAAATCAGGATCTTCCAAAAGGAGCCTCTCGCCCTCGATGGTGTTGCGGGCCTCTCTGACATTAATGCCTCTGGCCGACAGAGCACTGGCCACGAATCGACGAAACATGGGGTCGTCATCAACTATTAGAACCGTTCTGGCGGTGTCGGACATAACAAATTTAGATACATAACAACAAAAAACTCAAAGGCTGAAATTGCAATAGATGCAGCGATGCTTCTAGCTTGAATCTTTAACAGGCCTGACCATACCATCATTCTCTCTATCAGATCAGTTTACTATCACCAGAACGGGGGATACGGTGGTATCTACTAAGGTGGGAACATAAATAGTGTGCCCTATCTGAGGCAAACCAAGAAAATGAAAATCGAAAAGGTCATGATGGTTGACGATGATGCATCCATCAGGAAGGTAGCCGAGGTGACCTTGAAACGAGTGGGGAAATGGGAAGTCGCCATGGCCGACTCGGGAGTGACGGCGCTGACGTTGGTGAATGAGTTCAAGCCAGATGTTATTCTCCTCGATGTAATGATGCCCGGAATGGATGGTCCAACCACATTTAAGAAACTGAAAGACGCCAGTGGTGATTTCAAAACACCGGTAATTTTCATGACCGCCAAGGTGCAAAGGCAAGAAATGGAAAGTTATTCCCAATTAGGAGCGGCCGGCGTCATTTCCAAACCCTTCAATCCCATGACGCTGCCAGATGAAATCAGATCTTTACTGGGCAGCGGCGATTGAGAGCGGCAACCTCAAGGCGCAACAGGGAAGAGCAAAGCAACCTTTGAGGTGAAACTCATGCGCGCAAATAAGAAGAGCTTGCTTTTCACAATTCTCTGGCTAATGCCTGTGCTGGCGGGCTTCGCCATTTTACTGGACTATCACAGCCGGGCCGGACCGGCACCGGACCCACCGCAAACCTGGCCGCGCTCGAGCAAACTTGAAAAGCCCCTGGACAAGCAAATTCTGCTGGTCTTTCTCCATCCCAAGTGCCCCTGCAGTGCAGCTACCATTTCTGAGCTGGCCAGACTAGTACCGCGCCTGAGGGAAACACAGGTCATTGCAGTTTTGACGATTCCTGCGGGAGCGCCCCCGGAGTTCGCTAACACGGAGGCGCTGGATCGCTTAAGATCAATACCTGGTCTCACCTTAATCACCGACAAAAATGCCCGGGAAACCAGAAACTTCAAAGCTGTTACATCGGGAGAAGTTCTGCTTTATGACAAAAGCGGCCACTTGCGGTTCTGCGGTGGAATCACACCGGGGCGGGGACACCAAGGAGATAGCGCCGGCAAAGACATGCTCGAAATCATCTCGTCTGTAAACTCCGGGAAGAAATCGACAGGTGTGGAAATTCAGCCAGGCGTGAAAGCAACTGCTGAAGGAACCTACGTCTGCCCTATCTTCGGTTGTCCACTCTTGCACGACTCAGAGCAGTTAAGTGAAACTTCAGCACTCTCTGACAGAGCAAACAAAACAATTCCCCCTGGAAAGTCAATCAGGGAGCTCAGCTTTACAAAATGACTGAAGAGGCTATCAAACAGGTGATAGACAAAGAGATTGAGAGCAAGAGCCAGAAACTCTTCCATGAGATGTTGGGTGCTGTACACGCCCGGACAGACCATCTCTTTGCCAACCTGCTCATCTGCGAGTGGATAGCAGGTTTGCTTGTGGCGCTGGTTGTTTCGCCCCGCACCTGGTATGGCGCCTATAGCGACGTGCACATCCATGTCTACACGGCGATCTTGCTGGGTGGGCTGATTCTAGCCCGACCGATCTACTTGGCCCTCAAACGGCCAGGCCGGCTGAGCACAAGAAATTCAATCGCTATTGGACAGATGCTCTGGGCGCGCTCTTGATTCATTTAACCGGCGGTCGCATTGAAAGTCATTTCCTTATCTTCGGATCACTGGCTTTTTTGAGTTTCTACCGTGACAGATCGGTTCTAGTCTACGCTTCAGCCGTGGTGGTGATCGACCACATCGCCAGAGGCATTTTTTTCCCCATGTCAATTTACGGCGTCAACATCATAGAGCCCTGGCGCTGGATTGAGCATGCCTGGTGGGTCATCTTCGAAGTATACTTCCTGTTCAAATTGATAAACCAAAATCTTGACGAAATGCGCGAGATAAGCCGCAAGCAGGCTGAACTGACCGAAACTCGCGAAAGTGTTGAGAGGGTCGTTGAACTGAAGACCCGGCAATTGAAGGAAAGCCAGATGCGAGCTTCCACAGACTACCGTGTGGCAGCAGTTTTATCTAACGCAAAGAACCTGGGCGAAGCTGCAGCAGAGCTTATGAACGCACTTATCAGCGGTCTGACCATGAGTGTTCGTTATTCGATAGTCTTGAAAGAATACGAAGCAGGAAGTCGCTTTACCAAAACTAAGCCCAGCGATTCAACGGAAGAAAACGAAACCCAGAGAAAAACTCTGCGCTTTTTTTGCCGCAGCAACAGAGAACAGCCATCCGGCAGCAGTGACGACCTGATGCTCTGCCTCAAGCTTCCCATCGAATCAAATATGAAAGGCGGCTTGATGGCCCGAATGGAGGTATACACAGAGGCCGGGGGCTCCATCGACGAGGCAGACCAGCAAATGCTCAAGGCCGTTGCCGGCCAACTGGCGGACTTCCTGGACAAGCGTGCCACTGAGGCGGAGAACGAACATCTAGCCTACCTGGTTCAATCCAGTGGAGATGCCATAGTGGGCGTCAACCTGGACGGCACTTTGAGTTCATGGAACAATGCCGCCGAAATTCTGGTGGGCTATCAGTCTGAGCACCTGATTGGTTTTCCTTACCTGAGCCTGATCCCCGAAGGCAGAAGGCAAGAGCAGGAAGAACTATTCAGGGACGCCACCGCCGGTATCTTGAAGAAGCCGGTAGACACTGAAATTCTGAACGGCCAGGGCAAGTGCATCGACGTTTCCATAACCATGGCGCCCGTGATGGACGAGAACCATCAAATACTGGGATGCTCGGTAATTTTGAGAGATATAACCGACAGAAAGCTGGCAGAAAAGAGAGTGGCGGAGTTTTACTCCATCGTCTCCCATGAGCTGAGAACTCCTCTCACATCAATAAGAGCCGTTCTGGGGCTGATTGAAGGTGGTATAGTCGAGCCGGGTTCAGGCGAAGCGCAAGAACTGGTGCAGGTAGCAAGGGCTAGCGCAGACCGGCTGATTCGCCTCATTAACGATATGCTTGACCTGAAGAAGATTGAAGCTGGCAAAATGGACATGGACTTTGAGCCCACAAGCACCAGGGAGCTGGTGGAAAGCTGCCTGCAAGCTCTGACCGGCATGGCGGAAGAAGCAGAAGTATCCGTCAGCGCCGAACACTCCTTTGAGAGACTGGTCAGGGCAGACCGGGATAAAGCCACACAAGTTCTTACCAACCTTGTGGCCAACGGAATCAAATTCTCACCTCCGGGCCAATCTGTTTTGGTAAAGGTAAGCAAGGGAGAGACACCGGCCAAGACAGGAGAAGCAACCGTACGCTTCTCCGTCTACGACAGGGGTCCGGGTATCGCCGAGGCCGACAAAGTTAAGCTCTTCGAGAAATTTCAGCAACTGGATGCCTCTGATAGCCGAGAGAAAGGTGGAACCGGACTTGGACTGGCCATATCTAAAGCCATCGTAGAACAGCACAAAGGCTCAATCGGAGTAGATAGCAGCCCTGGCCAGGGCAGTTGCTTCTGGTTCGAGTTACCGTTAGCACAAGACAGTAATACAACCGCGTCGGCACCGCCGGCCAAAACCGATCTGCCTGTCCTGCCAAGATCTGTATTGCTGGTGGAAGATGACCAGGGCCTATCCACGGTCTTGACCCATTGTTTAACAAATGCCGGCTACAGAGTTGAGCAGGCCTTCAACCTGGCTGAAGCTAGAATTTGTCTGAAAAATTCGCCTAGCGTCATTCTGCTCGACGTAAGACTACCGGATGGCAACGGACTGAGTCTAATCGAAGAAATCAAGGCTGAAGGCAAAACGAAAGATATCCCCATCATCGTCATTTCCGGCGAAGAAGCCCCCCCTGATGGATATGGAGACCCCGAAGGCAATAACGGACAGACAGACTCCGGCAAGAGACATTTCCGACCGACCATTCAAAAAGGATCAGCAAGGGTTCTGGACTGGCTGAGAAAACCCTTCACGGAAGAAGAGCTGACCCGGGCGGTGGTGCGTGCTACAAAACCCTCCGCCGGCAAGCGCATCCTTGTTGTGGATGACGATCCTGGGCTCTGTAAAGTGATTGAGACCCAACTTGTATCACTGGGCATGGCCTGCGTATTAGCTAACGACGGTCTGACCGCCTTGCGCCTGGCCAAAGATGAACAACCCAATTTAATCATTCTCGACGTCAACCTTCCCCAGTTGAATGCCTTTGAAATTCTTGGCGCCCTCAAAGAGGGCGAACGAAAAGCTACGCCGCTAATTATTTACACTGGACAGGACTTGAGTCGGGAACAGAAGCAAGAACTCACCTTGGGTTTAACCAGGCATTTGAGTAAACGAAGTGCCGGACAGGAAGATTTGCTACAGGCCGTACAGACACTTCTTTCGGATATTGAGCTAGCCCCCGGGCAAAATTAATTCTCAATGTCCTTCGTTTATCGAAAGAATCCAAGGCCGATATTTATATCACTTGAATAAAGATGGGTAATACTTAAGATAGAGCTTGACGAAAGCCGAGGTATCACGCCATGTCGTCCGAGAATAAAATTGATGCATCGACAGTACCGTTGCCTGTAATAAAGGTGCTAATGATTGACGACGACCCTTATTACTGCCGCTTCACTAAGGAATTGCTGTCGCGCCAAGAAAATTGCCTCTTCGAGATCAGCACCGTCCATACCATGGATGAAGCCACAGATGCGATTGAACTTGAGCCACCGCATATAGTGGTACTGGATCTAAACTTACGTGAAACCCAGGGACTGAGCACCCTTGATAAGCTCGGCGACCTGGCAATTAGCTGTCCAATTCTAGTTTTAACCGGAATCGACAGTGAGAGTCTGGGTCTTGAAGCCCTTTCCCGCGGCGCCCAGGATTATCTGGTCAAACAATTCATCACCAAAGACTCCCTGGTGAGAAGTATCCGCTACGCCGTAGAGAGACACAAATCCGAAGAACAGCGATTGAGAATGGCAGCCATTCAAGACTTTACAGCCATGCTCGCCCACGACTTGAAAGTTCCAGTCTTGGGCAGCGAGAAAGTATTGGAAGCCTTGCTCGCCAAGCAACTGGGAGACTTGAACGAAACGCAGTTATCCGTATTGCAGTCTTTGCGAGACTCTACTCAGAAGCAATTGCAACTGATTAACAAGCTTCTGGAAATCTACAAATATGAAACCAACGCCCTTAAACTAGTGCTTCGTCCGCTGGAACCCCTAAAACTGCTGACCAAGTGCGTTAGGCAAATAACCAATAATCTAAACGTCGAAATCCAAATCGACCGGGCCAATCTCCCGGCCAATCTCTCTATCGTAGGTGATCCAGAAGCACTGGAACAACTTTTCGCCAATCTGCTCGACAACGCCATCAAATACGGTGACGGACTGAGTCCCATTACAATAAAACTCCACAATGCTCAGGACAAACTGTCCATCGACTTTCACAATACTGGTCCCACCCTACCGGAAGGCATTCAGAAAACATTATTCCGAAAGTTTTGGCAGGGCATCCCAGGGAAAACTTATGTAGCCAACACGGGTCTGGGGCTTTACCTTTGTCATCGCATCGCGCAGTTGCACAGCGGCAATCTCACCTGCAAAAGTAGCGAAGAAGAAGGCACCACTCTTTCTCTCAAAATCCCTGTGGTCAAAGAACAAGCTACCAAAGCCTCCGCACCGAAAGAAAGCAGAGAGAGCATCTAGAGAAACTTCTTCTCGGAATTATTTAGAGTAAGCCCTTGCGCAAGGCCACCACTGCCGCCTGGGTGCGATCTGAAACGGAGAGTTTTTCCATCAAGCGACGCATGTGAGTCTTGACCGTCTCGGCGCTTATACAGAGCTTCTCGCCTATAGCCTGATTACTGAGACCTTCCACAACCAGAGCCAAGACCTGCATTTCTCTAGCGGAAAGAAGATTCTCAGTGGGCTTGGCCGCACCTTCCTTACTATCCACGAATACCTTAACTACCCGCCGGGCGATGCCCGGGTCGAGCCAGATATTGCCGCGCATAACGGCATTGATGGCATCAGCCAAACTGTCGCCCTGAGCTTCCTTCAAACAATAGCCGTCACATTTGGCAGCCAGAGCAGCCGCCACATCGGCATCGGTCTCGTGGGAAGTGAGCATGACGATCTTGACATTAGGAAAGTCGTTCTTGATCAGCGCGGCCGCCTCAATTCCACTTATGCCGGGTAACCCTATGTCCATCAAAACCAGATCGGGAGAGACTTGCGATACTAACTTAAGAGCTTCGTCACCGGAGGCGCACTCCGCTACCACCTGGAACTCGCTATAGCGAGAAAGTGCAAGCCTTAAACCTACCCTGGTGATGTAATGGTCTTCGACGATGAGGAGGCGCACCGACTCTTTTGCTTCCCCTTCAGAAGGCGACGCATCCGGTTCACGCGCATCGATTGCTTTCTCTCCGCTCTGGCTCACAATCAACTTCCTTCCCCGACTGACAGGTTAACTATGGACCCCGGCGTTTTTTAGACGGGAGCAGTCAAACAAGTTTCAGACGCTACTTAGATATTACCGCAGGTAAGCAAAGGAAAAGGGTAGGCTGAGCCCACCCTTTTCATTAATGCTATAAACCCCGAGCTAAATACTCAAGTTCAGATTCGAACTGTGACCCGGGAAAGCTTTTGCGGACGGATTGATGAAAGTAACAGCGAAATTGACGGCGGTCGCTGCCTCGGCGGCACCGGTGGCAATCAACTTTAGTTTGGCGGTATGGGCGGCGATATCGCCGGCGGCATAAACACCAGGCAAACTGGTTTCCATCATTTCGTTAACTGAAATAGCGTTAACATCCATTTTCAATCCCCAGCTCTTAAGGAAGTCCAGGTTGATGACGAAGCCGATGTTGATGACAATGGCGTCGACTTTGAGAGTTTCTTCCTTACCGGTGCGGTTATCGAAAATAATCGCTTCTTCTACGGACTTGTCGGTAGTTTTGATTTCCTTCAATTCGTAGAAGGTCTTAACGTCGACTTTATTACGCTTCATCTCTTCCACGGAAGTCTGCACGGCCCGGAAGCCGTCGCGTCTGTGGATCAAGGTGACTTTGTTGGCCAGAACCGAGAATTCATTGGCCCAATCAACTGCGGAGTCGCCGCCGCCGATGATAAGCACATTCTTACCGCGGAATCTCTCTTTGTTCTTCACGGCATAGAAGATGCATTCGCCTTCCAGTTCACGCGGATAATCGGCATCAAGCTTCTTGGGTACGCAGGCACCGGCGCCCAGAGCCAACAGCACAGTTTTGGAATAGTGATTGTCGGCCTGGTCTGTGACGATCTGCCAGTTGCCGTCCTCACCCTTCTTCAGGTCCAGCACTTTCTCCCCGAGCACAATCGTGGGCTTGAAGAGAGAGGCTTGCGTAGCCAGGTTCTTAGCCAGATCCTTGGCCAGGATCTTGGGGTGACCGGCGACGTCATAAACGTACTTCTCCGGATAAAGCGCGGTGAGCTGCCCACCAAGTTCGGGCAGAACGTCAATCACCTTTACCTTCAGGCCTCTAAGACCGGCATAGAAAGAACCAAATAAACCAGTCGGCCCGCCGCCGATAATCGTAATGTCGTATAGATCCATGAGTGAATCCAAGTCTCCAGCATAATCTGATAATCAAGGGGCTATTGTAATACGAAGTATCCCCTCAAGGCGTTGCTATTCACGAATAATGAAGGAGCTGAAACACCTTGCCTAGTTGGCCTCCCACAAGATGAAGTATCGAGACTTCGGCAAGACCGGTATCAAAGTGTCCGAAATCGGCTTCGGTACCTGGGCTATCGGCGGTAACTCGCATGGCATGAGTTACGGTCCCACCGATGACAAAGCTTCCACCGACGCTGTCATGAGAGCCATGGATCTGGGCTTAAATTTCTTCGACACTGCCGACGTGTACGGCTGGGGTCATGCCGAAGAGCTGCTCGGCAAATGCTTCCGAGGCAGGCGAGATCGCATCATCCTGGCAGCCAAAGTAGGGGCCGACTTCTATCAAGGAACGGGCTTTCAGACCTTCACACCCGAGTACATTCGCTTTGCCCTGGAAAAGAGCCTGGCCAGGCTACAGACAGACTATCTTGATGTTTACCAGCTACATAATCCGCCCCTCAAGCTGCTTGGCAACGAGGCTACCTATGCCACCCTCAAGGAGCTTAAGAAAGAAGGCAAGATAAGAGCCTGGGGTGTCTCCGTCTTCACGGCCGTAGAGGGAATAACGGCAATAAACGTGGGTCACCCCGATTGCCTGCAGATTGCTTACAACATTTTTAGTTTCCGTCCGGCGGAACAGTTATTTCCTCTGGCCTTTGAAAAAGGCTGCGCCATAATCGCCAGGGAACCACTGGCCAATGGCTTCCTCACCGGCAAATATAAATCAGGTAAGCCTTTTCGCTTTGCGGCCGGCGACATGCGCAAAAGCTGGCCAGATGATTACATAAAGGCTCGCATTGAGGCTACTGCTCAATTGGGTTTCCTGGAGAGGGTCGGACAGAGCCTGCCCCAGGCGGCGCTGCGATACAGCCTCAGCGAAGCTTCGGTCTCTACAGTAATAGTAGGTATAAAAACACCGGAACAAGCCGATGAAAATATAGAAGCGGTGCAGGCCGGTCTCAAGGAGACGGAGCTCGCTAAAATCAGAGAAATGCAAGCCAGGGGCTTCAAACCGGAAAGAGAAATCTGGAAAGAAAGCTAGAGCCCGGGCAGGCGGTCAGCGAGTGGTGTAGACCTTCAGGCGCTGACCGGTGGGCGTTGCAACCGGAACATAGACATGAGAATAGGCGGGAGAAAGAGCCTGTGGCGCACCGAACTGACTCATGAAATGCGCACTCTCCTGAGAAAATCCGCCTTCAGCCAGGGACCATCCATAGCCTGCCGCCGGTGCCGGAGCGGGTGCGGGATTATACTGCGGCACATTGCCGTAAGAGCGCATGGAATGCGGAGCAGCAAAGTGTCCCAGGGCGGGGGCAGAGGGAATCTGCGCGGGCGCCAGGCCGGGGCTGGCAATTGACCCGATGGCGGCTGCCTGGGGCACCTGATAGCCGTAAGGCTGCGGGCCCGGTCCAGGAGTGGGCGTGTAAATCTTGCCGGTGTTGGGGGAAGTCTTGAAGGGCATCGCTTCCCGCACCCCATCCAGAAGGCGGCGGTCGGCATGGGCTGTGGGCGCATAGGCCCGACCGCTGCCCAAAACGGCATTAGCAAAGGGCTCATTATGACGGACCCAGTAAACCACTCCCAGCCAGCCTGTGAAAGCCAGAAAGAGCATGAGGAAGAGGAAATTGGGAGTAATGACCAGCCCCTGGGTGAGGGATTTGAGACTCAATCCCTTCAGGGCGCTGTTCCAGGCTGCAGTCTGCTGCGGCGCTTCACCATGGTCATGGTCGCCGTGATCATGGTCGTTTTCAAGACCCAGGAATTGAGCCACTGAATTGTGACCATGGTGATGGTGACCGTGGCCGTGGTCGTGACCATGATCATGACCGTGGTCAAAACCACCGTCCGAACCGCCGCCATCCATGAAAACGCCGCTCAAGGAACCTACCCCGGAAGACACCCCTACATCAGGTGATTCTAGGCAGTTGCCCGGCGAAGTAAATAGTAAAACCACGCATAGGACGCCAGCTTTTAAAAATTTTAGCTTCGGTAAGAATGGAAGAGAGCCGCGCCCGGCCTGGTCTAATCTACTTCCACTCCTTCAATTTGAGCGACGCGCTGCCGCAGACTCTCGACCACCCGCGGCACCTCCAGAAGGGCCGGCATGCGCTCTTCGATACTGGTAATGTGCCTGGTCAATTCGATGGAACGCTCCATCAGCTTAATCAGGATTTGCTGGGTTGCTACTAACTGCCGCTGATTCTCTATTAGTTGGCTGGCAATTTTGCTGGTTTCTACGCGCTGATCCACACTGACGGACATAAGCTCGGTAATACGATCGACCAGGCGTTCTACCTGACCGCGCATGTGACTATCACCGTAGGCAGTGCCGGTAGCTCCAGTTTGCTCGCCGGGGCCTTCGGCGAAGAACTGATCGAACCCTTCCATGTCAATACTGAACTCAGATCTCTCAGGCTGTTCCTCGGGTACCCGCTTAGCCTCTGCCATTTAAAATTCCCCTCTAGAAGAAAGTCCGCCTTAAAGCTATCCCACGGTCAAAGCCAACATGGGCAAAACGCTTGCACCACTGAGGAGCCTTGAGCTCTAACAACACGGTTTATGGATCAACGCCCCCACGAGTGGTGGCAACGTATGAATTATAACCAATGCTCTAAATAAGGCAAGCGAAAATCCAAAGAATTTATGACCAAATTTGATACCACGATCCAATCACCCCAGGTAGTACCACTCATGGCACCACAAGAGGTGGCTAAAGATCTGCACTACCGGTGGTGGAGCGATCGGGAAGGCTGCGAAAATGGCCTGCCTTGGTGTGGAACCTGCCAATCGAGAGAAGCCATCGGTAGATATCCCTGGCGACACGTGCCACATATTCTTCGCAGATCGAACTAGTAGCTTGTGTATGCTCAGGGAAAGCGCATTCGACACTGCCTTCACCAGTGGTGACACTACCATCCCCCAGAAGCAAGAAAGGAAAAGGGCGGGTAATCCGCCCTTTTCCTTTTTTACTTCTCGACTGTATCTGTATAGCTATGGATTTAGCTTCAGACTTTTGCTTTGGTTTTAGCCGGGGTGTTATTGCGGACGTACATTTCCAGTTCTTCAATGTGACGAGCTTCATCCACAATCACCTGCTCCATCATCAAGCGCAAAGGTGTATTGTCGTGCATTATGTCAAGCTGCTCTTCATATAGCGCCAGGTGCATCTTCTCAGCTTCGATATTCTCCTTGAGCATCTCTTCGATACTCTGCTCACCAGGCTCATATATTTCCTGAATTTTTACGGAAGGATGTCCGCCCAGAGCAACAATCTTCTCACCAAGTTTGATGGCATGATTCATGGAGTCGGTAGCCATCGTGCGAAAGAGTGCTGTGAGGGAACCGCGCAGGGGCCCAGTCACAATAAAGGAGTGATGTAGATATCGGATCATGGCCGACATTTCGTGCTCGAGATCGAGATTGAGCGCATCCAGTACTTTCTGCTTGTCCATTATTTTCTTCCCCCGGCTCCCAGCGAGAGCCAATTCACTTACAAAAATAGAAGTGAAAGCCAGTCGTCTTAAGCGCCTGATTTTCTGCCGGCAACGCACAGGGCCAAAGACAGAACGGTCTTTGCCTCCAGGTGCAACCGCAAAATTATAGCTATATTATTGGAGCGCCAATGTTATCAAGCGGAAAGTGGGTATTTGCCGCTTATTTCGCCGCCGAGAGCATCTTCCTCTGTCACTTCCCTTACCGATATAACTTCAGCAGCCATCCGGCTCTCTATGGCCCGGCAGTAGGAGCACCCCTCTTTCGCGTGCACGCCATCATGCTCCGGCATATCAGCCAACTCTTTCATTTCGGAAAGACTCTTGACTATTTCCGGCCAGTGCAGGCGGTACATCTCACTGCTGGCTTCTCGGCTGGTTATTTTCATTTCCTGAGGACCCACTTTGATATTTGTCAAAACCAGTCTTTCATACGGCAAGCGCACCCTGAGTCTCTCAGCCAGGTGCTGCCGAACCAAATGAGTGGCGGAGGGCCAGGCCGGATTGATTTCTTTTGCCGGTCGCAAATTGAAGATAACCAGCTCCAGCTTGCGCTCTTCCGGATACCAGAGCACAAGATCAAATACTTCTTCCAGGTAAACTCTCTCGTTTTGCACACGGGAACGCACTCTAGTGGAAACACCCTCGACCTGAGCACCTTTGGGTAAATAAGGTTGACTCTGGTAGCGCAGCAGGGTTTTGTAAGTGAAGAGAAAGGCTCGCGTGGCTGCATCTTTCAGGTCGGGATCACCACTCAGACGCTCCACCGGCCAGGACTCGCCCATAAACTTCTGAATCTGACTGACACTGCTCAACCTGGCGCGATTGATCTCGGCCAAGCCCCTCAATATAAACCTCTTACAGATGCTGGAGGCCTGCGCCCGAGCCTGCTCGGCGCCATCGCGATGGTAGGCCAGGAAGTAAGCCCGCTTGCAGGCACGAAAGGCTTCCAGCATAGTTGGCGAAAACAATGTACGGTCCATGATGAGACCCCCCTGGTGTTACCATATTTTTGTATGTCATACCAATTTATAGTATCCAAAGCGCCGTCGTCAAATAAATTCCAGGCAGCCTTGTTGCCAACCATAAAAACCAGCAATATGCCGCAGTCCTCGGCGAAAACGGTACGCAGACGCTTACCAAAGCCGCTTGAGAAATTTGCGCTTGGGACTCTATAAATATGATTTGCTTGCAGCGAGCAATTATCTTTTGGTTCGGCGATTTTGCACCGATAAGCTCACTGACTTATAAATGCCCATCCTTGTTTCCGCCGAATCCACATGACAACAAGGCAAAACCCGGCGCCACACTGCGCCCAAAACACATCCAACAGAATCACACTAGATCACCCAAAACCCGCCCACAAAATATCCATCACAGATAAAATCAAAGACTTGGCAGGCTCACGGCGACACATTAAAGATTGAGATTAATTGATAATGTTAGCTGAGCTGATATCCAGCACTCCCAATCTGCTTCAATTCAATTCTGGGGGAGTAGAAATGATTTGAACTATTTTGGGCCAATGGACGTTTTAAATGCTGGGAAGCATTTAAGGCCCAGATTGCGCAGACCCGCAATGCTCAGCCAAAACCTGTAAGCAACCGTTCTGGAAAATTTAGCAAACCATGTACAGCCTCAAGGATACCGATCCATCAAAGCAACCTCCGACACCGGTGCTGACAGTCTCACAACTGACTAACCGCATCAGAGACGTATTGGAAGATGAGTTCGACTCCGTGCTGGTAGTGGGAGAAGTTTCCAATGCCAAGGTGTATCCAAGCGGCCACTGGTATTTCTCACTGAAAGATCAAGAAGCCACCCTGCCCTGCGTTTGCTTCAAAAACTCCAACGCTTCTATCAAATTCAAGCTGGAAGACGGACTCATGGTTGTGGCACGCGGCAAACTGAGTGTCTACCCCCCGCGCGGGGCCTACCAGATGGTTGCTACCTATATGGAACCGGTTGGTGTGGGCGAATGGCAACTGGCCTTCGAGCAACTTAAGCGTAAATTGGAAGCGGAAGGCCTGACCAACCCGGAGCGAAAAAGAGCAATTCCTATCTTGCCGCGTCGGGTAGGGGTAGTAACGAGTCCGGTGGGCGCAGCCCTGAGAGATATACTCAGCGCCCTCACCAGGCGCAACAACTCCGTCTCGGTAGTAATCTCGCCGGCCAAAGTACAGGGGGAAGGCTCCCCTGAAGAAATCGCTCAGGCCATATCCTACCTTGAGGCGCTACCAGATATAGATGTAGTGATAGTAGCCCGTGGCGGGGGTTCCATTGAAGACCTCTGGTCCTTCAACACTGAGATTGTAGCCAGAGCCGTGGCCGGATGCCGCATTCCCGTGATTTCCGGGGTCGGACACGAAACCGACCTGACCATCTGCGATCTGGTGGCAGATCTGAGAGCCCCCACGCCTACAGCGGCAGCCGAACTGGTGGCCAGAGGGGCCAGCGAGTTATCTGAAAAGTGGAATTTCCTCTCCCGTCGCTTGCTTGGTGCCATTGACGAAAAACTGGCTACAGCAGAACGAGAACTTATAAGATTGAGCCCCCTGCATGCCCTGGGTCGCTATGAAGGGCGACTCGATCTCAGCCTGGCCAATGTGCAACGCAACAAGCAAATTTTGACGGGCAGCATAGATCGCCTGCTGGCAAAGCAAGAGCATCAGTTCCTCAAACTCCGTGAAAGACTGAAAGACCTTGGTCCTGGCAGCGTGCTCAGCCGCGGTTTTTCCATCTTGCGCAGCCTGGAGGGCAACGTCATCAGTGATGCCGGAGACCTCAAAGCCGGCGACAAAGTAGAGGCCATTTTCAAAGTCGGCAGAGTCAAAATGACCGTAGACAGCGTCGACAGGACAAAGTGCTATGACCAATGAGTTCAAGCAACTTTCGTTGCTCGGCGAAATTACAGGAGAGCCTTCTGATCAAAATTCGGAGCAAAAACCTGAGAACAAGGCAAAGAAAGAAAAGAAACCAGGCAAAGCAAAGCCCAAAGGAAGCGAGCAAGACGGGTCTTACGACATTCAAACCAAGGAACCAAAGAAAGAACTGACGAGGAATGAGTTTATGACTACTGCAAATGAAGAGAAAATCGACTTTGAAGCTTCCCTTCTGGAGCTTGAAACCGTCGTCAAGCAACTTGATAGCGAAGTCAAATTAGACAAAGCACTGAAGCTCTTTGAGACGGGTATAAAACTATCTGTCGAATGCGAGCAGTTCATTAAGAGCGCCAAGCGCAAAATTGAAATTCTCAAGAAGAAAGCCGATGGCACCATGGAGCTTTCAGACTTTAGCGAAAGTGATGACAGCGCTCAATAGACAGGCGATCTTGGTTCAACCTGCTTTTGTCGGAGATATTCTTTCCGGAGATTCTAATGCCCAGCCTGGACGAAACAATTGAAACCCTGAGAGCCGCCCTCAAGCTCTCCCCCGATAATCTGCCCCTGCGCATGCTCCTGGGAGAAAACCTGCTCGCTTCCGGCAGACTGGAAGAAGCAGAGCGTGAATTCACTGTCGCCCTGGCCCTTGCACCAAGCGATCTAAAACTGGCAGTGAGCCTGGCCCAGGCCTGCTTTGGTAACGGAAAATACAGCCAGGCGCTGGTCATAATCGAAGATGTCATCCGCAAGAGCGATGTGCCGCCTAAAGCCTTCTTGCTCTACGCCAGACTGCTTTTGAATGAAGGTAAGCTGGCCTCGGCACAAGAAAATTACAACCAGGCAAAAGGGCTGGATCCATCTCTGCGCGATGCCACGTTGGAAGAGCGGCTCGGTCTGAAAGGCGACTCCGGTCAGTCGTCTCTAAAAGAAAACCGCGAACAACGACCGATGGGGGCCACCGCCTCCGGCGAGATGCGAGAAATTGAAAGGGAGAAGGATTCAGCATACGGGTCAGACAACTATCTCGCCAGCGAATTCGACGATCTGGTAGAAACAGCCGACACCGGCTTCGCCGATGTCGGCGGCATGGATGCCGTCAAAGAACAGATTCGCATGAAGATTATCTATCCCCTCAAACACCCGGAGACGTTCAAAGCCTACGGCAAGAAAATGGGGGGTGGAATTTTGCTCTACGGTCCCCCTGGTTGCGGCAAGACTTATTTAGCCAGAGCCACTGCCGGAGAAATAGAGGCCCGCTTTATTCCCATCGGCTTGCATCAAGTACTGGACATGTGGATAGGCAGCAGTGAAAAGAATCTGCATGAGATCTTCGAAATCGCCAGGAAGCAAAAGCCGAGTGTTCTTTTCTTTGACGAGGTCGATGCCCTGGCGGCAAGCCGCGCCGATATGAAACAGACCTACCACAGACATACCATCAATCAGTTCCTCAATGAGCTTGACGGCGTCAATACATCCAACGAAGGGGTGCTCATTCTGGCAGCCACCAATGCGCCCTGGCATCTGGATTCCGCCTTTCGAAGACCGGGACGCTTTGATCGCATCATCTTCGTACCGCCGCCTGATAGCGCGGCAAGAGCATCCATTTTGCGCATAATCCTGAAGGGAAAGCCGCAAGAAAATATTGACTTCGAATTTCTAGCAAAGAAAACTGAGAAGTTCTCAGGCGCTGATCTGAAAGCCCTGGTTGAAGACTGCATTGAGAAAAAAATTGAAGAAGCCATGAGTAAAGGCTCAGAGCCCAAGCCAATCACAACTAAAGACCTGGAGAAATCGGCCCGGGGAGTCAAACCTTCCACCGCCGAATGGTTCTCCTCTGCCAGGAACTATGCGCTCTACTCCAACGAGAGCGGACTTTACGATGAAATCGCTAAATATCTAAAACTCTGATGAACACCCATCTGGATAGAGGAGCGACCCTCCTTTCCCATAACCTCTATGGCGAGGCGGAGAAGGAGCTAAGGCTGGCCTTGTCTCAGAATCCGGACAGTGCGCTGGCCCATCACCTGCTGGCAAGCGCTCTGTCCTTGCAAGGGAAACTGGATGAGGCGCTGAAAGAAGGCGAAGCGGCGCTGGCTCTGGCACCGGAAGACGACCAGGTTTACTACGTGCTGGCCGGTATTCATCTGCACAGAGAAAACCTCGGCAAAGCCCAGTCATGCATAGAGCAAGCACTCCGTTTTTGCAACGATGACCCCGACTATCTATCCCTGGCAGCCATGATCCAGATTGGCAAAAACAACTGGCAAAGAGCCAGGGAACTAGCTGAAACGGGGCTAGCAGTGGAATCGGAACACATCCTTTGCATTAATGCCAGAGCCTATGCCCTGGCCAGACTCTCCCAGGTGGAACTGGCCAGACAGGATCTGGAACGGGCCCTGGCACTTGAGCCGAACAATGATTTCACCCATACAAATATGGCCCTATTGCTCATCAAGGGTGGCGAAATAGACAAAGCCGCCTCACACTTGCAGGAAGCGCTGAGGCTTGACCCCAATTCGGAAATGGCACAACAAGCCCTGTTGGACGCCATTAAGAGCCGCAGTCCCATCTACCACAAGATGCTTCTTTTCACCCACTGGCTCACGGAAATGGGCGGCAAGAAACGTGTGGTCTTCATACTTATCCTCTTACTGATTCCAGCCCTGAGAAGCCTGGTGCTTTTGACCCTTCTGCTAATCTGGTCAGCCAACCATCTATTTACCTTCCTGTTGCGAATGGATCCCCTGGGCAAACGTATCTTAACGGAGCAACAGAAGCGCGACAATACAAAAGGAGTGGTGGTCGTATTTCTGCTCCTGGCCTTCTTCGCCTTTATCTTCCTGGGCAAGAGTACCTCTCGGTATATTGCGGAAGAAAGTTCAGATCAGCTTGTAAAACAGATCAAAGAAGCGCAAATAAATCAAAACCAGGAGAGAGCATCCAAATTGTTGGAACGCTATCTCAAAAAGCTGAGAGGTTTCCTTGAGCGCAAACGTTTCAGCGTTGCCGAGGTAATGCTTACCAGCCTTGATGAACAAAAACCTGGCCTATCAAAGGACCAGCAGTTGGAACTATACCTGAACCGATTGTACCTATATAGGAATGGAGCACAGGATAAACAGACCTTCCACCAGGGGAAAGAAATCATGGTGCTGACCGAACTGCGGCTCTTCCTGAAGGAAACCAGCCCAGCCGATCTGGCAGCAGCCCTGAAGACCCCCGCAGTGCAGGCCGCGCTCCAACGTCTAAAAATTCAAGACCCTCGGACTTTGTAGCACACTTGTCGGGTAAGAAATGAGGCGTCGCCGCCTCATTTCTCCCCTAAGAACCGGACGTGAAGATTACCCTTCATCCGGCTCAAGCCCTCAGCATCGACTTGACGGCACTAGCGATGGAGTCGGGTTCGGCAGACCTTCGGTGATAGCCTGCGCGACGAGCAGCCCAGTAATTGCGGAGGACCGGGTCATCGGGACTGGCTGAGCCTATTACTTTGCGGTGACGTTGGATTTTCACCTTGCCTATGTTGATTAGGTAGTGAATTTGTCCATTTGGTGTCTTTGCAAAGAAGGTCCAGTCAAGCCCTTCGCAGGTACAGAAGTACTTGTTTTTGACCCAGGCTTTGCTTTTGGCAGGATGCCTACGCAGGCACCATCTCCAGATTTGTTTCCAGATATGGTTTTGTACCGATTGGAAGATCTGCGAACTGACAGCATACTTGTAGTACTGCGCCCATCCTCGCAAAATCGGATTCAGGTGGTAGATGACCACCCGGGGTTCGACAGAGCGATTTCTCCGTAGCCATTCATTAATGGATTGGACCAGCTTCTGAGCCTTTTCTTTCTGTGGTTTGACAAGGCACTTTCCACTGTAATGTCTGATGTTGAAACCAAGGAAGTTGAACCCATCTAGGATGGAGGCAATTTTGGTTTTTTCATCATTCAGTTCCAATCCTCTGGCTGAGAGCCAGAATTGAATAGCTGGAAGGATGGAAATGAGGTCTTCTCTGGAGCGAGCGGTAACAACAAAGTCGTCTGCATATCGAATGAATCCGAATTTAGCAGGAAGCGCCTCTTGAAGCCCATCGAGAGCGATGTTAGCTAAAAGAGGGGAAATTACTCCACCTTGCTGAGTACCAGCCTGCGTTTCCAGGAAAGTCTCATTTTCTACAAAGCCGGCTTTGAGCCATGCTTTAATCAGTCCGCGAGCCGGGGTAGGTCCCAGCTTACGGAGGATGAAATCATGGTCAATATTGTCAAATGCGCCTTTTATGTCGGCGTCCAGTACCCATCTGTCTTTGCTCACCTTTTTAAGGCGGTTCCAACATTGCTCGATGGCATCATGAGCACTGCGCCCCGGTCGAAGCCGTAGCTGTGGGACTCGAAGCGAGCCTCCCAGCTAGGTTCCAGGGCATTTTTGACAATTGCCTGGGCGGCGCGGTTTTTCACTGTTAGAATGCCTAGTGGTCTTGATTTACCGCCGGGCTTTGGGATGTACAGTCTCACAGCAGGCTGTGCTCTCCAAGCCTTCAGCTCTAATAGTTGATTAACCAGTCTCATGCGAGATTTTGCGGTAAGATACACCCGGTTGTCGATTCCGGGTGTTTTCTTCCCTTCGTTCTCTTGAGTGACTTTGCGCACAGACAGGAGCAGGTTTGCATAGCTGCGCAGCATCAGTTTCATGAGGCTTCTGACCTTATTCCACTGACCGTTTTGTGTAGCACGGAATATTCTTTGTCTTAGTTTTCTGACCTTAGACTCGATGGAGCGCCAGTTTATGGCGTACCAATCAGAGTCTGGTCCGATGAGTCCGATGCCCCTGGGGGCTCTATCTTTTGTCATCGTTCGATTTCCTTACTTAGATATCCGTCGAGGACCAGCTGGAAGTCTGCAATCTTTCGATTTGGGCAAGAGCCCTATCCGCCCCATTACAGGGCGGCATTCGCTTTTTCCAGCCTCCTATGCCCGCTGGGTAATTAGCCATTCCTTGCGGTCTGGTTACTCTGGAGTGCCAGAGAACTCATCGGGTTTACTGTGTTGAGGAAGGTAGACCAACAGCCAGTTAGGACCTCATCTATACCCCGGCGGGAGTGTAGGCACCGTGCACCTGGGACGTGAAACCCAGACGCCAACCCGCTTACCCTTTTGGTTTTGGTGTATCAGCCTTATTTCACCAATCGAAACTTACGAGGCTCCAGCGATGATTCGCTTACGCTAATCCTTCTGGCTTTTCCCTGAGCAGTAGGCTTCTCTAGGCTCGAAGCTTCCCGCCTTTCGTCTCCTGCTAACGCCAATTTCATTGCTTACTATCGACGCGGAGCGAGTACATGACTCGTCTTACGTGGGAACAGGAAAGGTGCTATCCCGGAAAGATTTAATGTACTTTCAATCCATTTCCTTCCTCCTTTCACATCGCACTCACGAAACCTTCACACCTCATAAGCCATACTCAAAACCTTGACCGATTCCACGCTTACTAAGAATCAAGAAGTGAGTTTTTCTTATGACAGCCAAAGACACCCCTCCCCTCGAAAGAGGTCAGGAAAACCACACGCCTGCCGAGTCCATGGTCAGACAAGACTTGAGCCGGGAATCCTGGGCAGCCATGAGCAATTGGACCCAACCAACCGATCGCCCGTTCATTTCCCAAATTGACTACATGATGCGCGGCAGTGATGGACAATATTCGGCATTCAACCGCGGTCTGGGTCAACAGCCCCTCAAGATGTCGGACTTCACTCAGGCACCACTGCTAGCAGAGAACGGCAGACAGATTTTGCCCGGTGTAACCATAGTCGGCGACGGACCGCTCAGCAAGCCCACGGGAGGCAGAGTCCCCGCCGCGTCCGGCGGAACCGGCACGGAGGCGGGGATCCAGGGCAAGGAAGACCTGAAAGCAAAGGTTATGGACAACTCCCTCAGTTCCACGGAGCGCCTGGCCGCAGTCAAACAACTAGTGGAGCAAGGCACTACCAGTATCAAAACCATAGACAATCAAGGCAGAGAAGGCTCCCTGCGCCTGGAAGTAGAGAAACTGGGCAACCGCGAGATGGTGCACCTATTCGCCAGACAGGGGCGGCATGAAGCAGTGGCCCTGCGTGGTATTGCCGGCGGTGAAACGATCGAACGACAGAAAAATGAAAGAGGACAGTCTGTCTCACTGGAAGGTCGCGGTATTCACCAACTAAAGAACATGCGCTTGCAGCCGGAGGGAAGCAGCGCAGAAGCGCCGGCTCCAAAGCAGCGGGTAGAACCACAAGTGCAGCCGCAAAAGCTTGAAGCTCAGCCGCAGCCCAAAAAACTAGAGGCTCAGCCGCAGCCTCAGCCGCAAAAGCTTGAAGCTCAGCCGCAGCCCAAAAAACTAGAGGCTCAGCCGCAGCCGCTGCCGCAAAAGCTTGAAGCTCAGCCGCAGCCCCAGAAACTAGAAGCACAACCACAGCCTCAGAAACTTGAAGCGCAGCCGCAGCCTCAGAAACTTGAAGCGCAACCACAGCCTCAGAAACTTGAAGCGCAGCCGCAGCCCAAGAAACTAGAAGCTCAGCCTAAGCCGCAAAAGCTGGAGCAACCCGTTGAGAAAGGGGACAGACCCCAGAATAGTCGCGTAGTGCGTAGCGCGCAGGAACTCAGCAAGTTCTACCGGCACCAGGACGATGGGCTGAGCTGCTCTGCCTTCTCGATGGGTATGATGGCCAGTGATCATCTTTATGGTCGCCCGCTCAATTACGGCAAAGAAACTCAGGCTTTCAAAGAACTGGCCGGTGTGACAAGAACAGGCTACAGAGGCGACCTCAATTCAATCGCCACTAAATTGGAAAAAGTCGGCTTGCATGCCAAAGCGTTTGAATATGCAGGCGGGGTCGGAGCCGGCGCCATGCAAGACCTGAACCGGGAACTGGACCAGGGTAAGTCGGCTGTAGCGAGAGTGCGAAACCCGCATACCGGCAACAACCACTATATCTACGTAGCCGGTAGAGACGAAAAAGGCAACTACATCATTGGCGATCCGGACCGAGCCAACCGCAGTCATTTCAGCCCCGTGAGCCCCAGGCATCTGCAAAGCATGATGAGTTACCGGGACGGCTTTGTTGTGGGCTGGGCGCCGACTAACGGTCAGAGCCCGACACTGGCCTCAGAAAGTCGCCGACGTCGTTAACTGAGTGGACAATCAAGCAAGAGCCCCGACAATAGCCGGGGCTCTCTAAATGCAAAGGAAAGTGACCTCTGGCTCTAGCAGCAACCTATACGGCGGCGGCGACTTCCATGGTTACTTCCAGATTAACATCAGCGTGCACTTCGGGAGTGAGCTTGACGGTGACGGTGAAGGTGCCCAGTGCGGCCACATCTTCGTTGGTCTTGATCAAGCGCTTGTCGATAGGCTCGCCTACTTCTTTTTCAATCAAAGCAGCAATTTCTTTGTGGGTGATCTTGCCGTAAAGCTTGCCGCCTTCGCCTACGCGAGCGGAAACTTTAACAGTACCTACATTTGTAATCTTCTCAGCTAGATCGAGGGAGGCCTGATGCAACTTCTCAGCCTTGCGACGCAGTGCTTCCAGATCTTCTTCCCGCTTCTTGAGTGTGCCGGTAGAGGCAACTACGGCGATACCGCGGGGCTGCAGATAATTGCGGAAATAACCGGGCTTAGCCTCAACAATATCTCCGGCTTTGCCGAGTTTTTGAACCGAATGCTGCAGAATAACCTTCATAACCTCTCCCAACCAAGTGAAAGCGTTCCAATCATATATACACTTATATACAGATAGGAAAGATTACCACTAAAGCCATTTGAGGGCCAACCGGCGCAAGGATTTCGCCCCTCAGTTTGAAAACTCGCTTCACAAATGCCCGGCAAACCCACTGGAATTGGTAGTTGTGGCTGCGGAAAATGATATTTATCTCAACCCGGACGCCTTAAACGGCTCTCAGGGTCAATAGTCTAATTTCTCCCGGAACATGCCACGCACGCCGGAGGGATCGCAAAGGAAGCCGAAGCGCTTGTAAAAGCCGTCGGTACCGGGGTCTGCATATAGGGTGACAAGAGGAATGCCGTATTCTTCATCCAGCTCTTTTAAAAGCTCAGCCATCACCAGGCGCCCCACTCCCATGCGCTGAAAGTCCGGCCGCACAACCATATCCCAGATCGTGGCATTGAAAACCTTGTCACCGGTGGCTCTGGCAAAACCAATTAGTTCACCATCCACCCATATGGAAACCACCGCCAGGGAATTGGCCAGAGCTTTTACAATCAAATCAGGCTCTCGGCGGCTCCAGCCAACGGATGCACAAAGCTCCTGTACGCTGTTTGGAGGCACAGCCTTGTCATGACTGACAATAAGATTTGGCGGCAAGGGGTCCCTAGAATTTTCATTCTTGCGCCAGATGCCTGACAGAACCATATCAATTCCTCGTGAGGAGTACTACCGTTTCGACGTGATAAGTCTGTGGGAAAAGGTCTACGGGTCGGATACGAATAGTTTTATACCCACATGCTGCACTTTCTTCGCCGTCCGTGTCCTGACTTTCCAGAATTTTGAGGTCTCTAGCGAGAGTAGCGGGATTGCAACTTACATAGATAATATGCCGCGGTCCCCTCTCCTTAATAGAGCGCAGCACCTCCCCGTCCACACCTTTCCGGGGCGGATCAAGAACCAACAAATCAATCTGCTCACGGTCCTGCAAAAGCTCATCCAGGGCATCTTCCACTCGAGCGGCCAGGAAGGTGAGATTGCTTATCCCGTTCAGCTCGGCATTTGTCTTGCCGTCTTTGACGGCTTCTTCATTCTCTTCGATGGCGAAGATTTCGGAACCTTGATGAGCCAGCCAGAGCGCAATGGTACCCACACCGGCGTAGGCATCTACAATCACGGCGTCACTACCGCTGGCCGCACCAAGGGCCTCGGCGGCATAATCATGGACAAGCTCTAAAAGTTTGACGCTCTGCTCGCTATTTACTTGAAAGAAACTCTCGGAAGAAAGCCTGAACCTCAGACCATGTTGCATAGACTTGGGCAAGTCGTGCCGGCCCGACTTGAGAACTTCTTCAATATAGCCGCGCCCCAACACGTTCAAGGTGGCGTCGCCCATAATTCGATTACCCTTTTCAGGATTAAAGTTCAAAGCTACGGATTCCACCGAATCAACCTCGGCCATGAGGTCTTGAGCGATGCGGGTAAAAACTTGCAAGTATTCGTCTTGAGCGAAATCCCGATACTTGACCGGCTCATGATTGATGACAAAAGTCACCAATAGCTTTTCTTCTGCAAAGCTCATACGCACATTCAAGTGGCGCAGCAAGCCGCGATGCTTACGTTCGTCATAGATGGAGAGCCTGTGTCCACGCACCAGGTCACGGCAAACATGTAGAACATGATCCATCACCGCCGGCTGAATCGAACAAGTGTCGATGTTGACCAGATTATGGCTTCCATGCTCAAAATAGCCGGCCAGGGTTTTACCGTTTTGAAATTGGAAGGGAAACTGAGCCTTATTACGGTAATTGAAGGGAGAATGGCAACCGATAATGGGCTGCATGATTGACTGCAAGCGCTCTTCACTGAAAATGGCCCCGCCGCCAAGATGCACCAGAGTCTCCTTGACCAGGCGTTCCTTAGAGCGCAACTGCTCTGCATAGGTCATTTGCTGCCACTGACAGCCGCCGCAACGTTCAAAATGCTTGCACTCCGGCTTGGTGCGCCCGGCGCCCGGCTTGAGGACTTGCTCGATTCGTCCCCGAGCAAAATCTTTTCGAACATCGAAGAGCATGACTTTTAGCTGGTCGCCCACCACAGCTCGTTCAATAAAAACCGGAACGCCGTCAATCTTAGCCACGCCGGCGCCACCACCGGCGATGGACAAAATTTCTACATCAACCAACTGTCCGCGCTCTAGTGAATGAGCCTGCTTAACCTTAGCCACCTACTTAACCCCTCTTGCCGACTGATTCTCAGCCTAAGACAGTTTAACAGCTTGACCGCAAACTCTTTCAGATTAGCGAGAGGAGACCATTTTCCGATCGTTAAGGCGGCGCAAATATGCCTGGGACTCAAAAGCCGAGGGCGGTGAGGCCGTGGAACCGGCACGGAAACGGGAGGTTTCTTGCATCGAGGACGAGGCAGTGGCAGTGCGGCGCAAGTCACCTTCCAGGTTTTCAATCAGGGCCAGGGCCTCACCGTCCTGTTTACGCCGAATCAGGTCTTCTTCTTGAAGGAACTGCTTCTCATAAGAGCTGACATCCACGCCGGAAATCTGTAAACCGTCTAAATGGGCGCGCAGCCGTCGGCGGCGCTCCTCATAGGCGCCGGGCAGCACTCCGCTTCCATTCAAAATCTGCTTGTAACTCAAGCCTTGCAGGCTGCGCTTCAGGCTGGGGCGCCGCTGACTTGCATGTTGAACACACTGCAATATCGCCTCCTGACTGAGCAAGCCGGCCCCATAGCTATCCACGGCAAAGGTAGTGACCTGGCAGGTGTCAAAGCTGCTTTGCTCATCCCGAGAAAAGAAATGTACCTCCACCTTCTCGAAAGAATCCGGCAGGGCACCCTTGAGAACCTTGGCAATCAGGACCGTATCTATCTTCAAGTCATTCAATCCGGCTCTGTTGTCACGGTACAATTTCAGGAGAACTTGCTTTGAATTGCCGTCTATCTCAATTCTCATGGGCTGACTGAGCTTTACGAGCGGATTAGCCAGAAGTGCGGCCATGGCCTTATCCCGAGCGGCCTCCAGCGCCGGGGCAGACCGCAGCGACAAGGATGAGAGGGCCCGCCCGCTCTCACTAGAAGCGAGAGACGAAGAAGCGAAGGTAGAATGCTCCGTCAGTTCTGGAACTTCCTGGGCCGAAACCGGTGTAGCCAGAGTGATGCCAAGTGCTACTAGCAGTGCAGAACCGCCCTTGAGTGACTTGTGCAACAAGGTGGAACTATATGGAACGGACCACGGACCGAAGACAGACATAGTGATTAAAGAAAATTCAAGGGGCGTGCCAAACTACCAATCGGTTACCAAATAAGCGAGAGTTGTGAGCCGGTTTTCAGACCGTAAGATAATTGATTAAGCGAAATAAATCTACCATATAATGACACCATGACAATTGAAGTTGTTCACGTTTCCGACATACATTTTGGTTCCGGCGAAAATCACGGGCGAATAAACCCGCAGACAGGGTTGAACATTCGTTTCGAAGACTTTGTGGCGGCGCTGAAAAAAACTGTTGATTACACCATCGAAAAGGGTGTGGATGTCTTCCTTTTTTCCGGCGACGCCTACCGCAATGCTTCCCCGGAGCCGATTTATCTAAAAATGTTTGCCCGGGAGCTGAACCGACTCTCAAAGCACGACATCAAGACTATTTTGGTCGTGGGCAATCACGATCAATTGCTTCGTTCCACCCAAAGCCACGCCATGTCGGTATTTCAGAGCCTGGAAGTGTCGGGCATGTTGATTGTGGATAAACCCATGTCGGTGGAGATAGAAACAAAGAAGGGCAGTTTTCAGCTGATCGGCCTGCCTCACATCACCCGGCACAACCTGGCCAGCCTCGAGAAATATAAAGACGCCACAGCCCAGGACATAGACAGGCTGTTGGCCGAACATGTGCAGAGCCTTCTTCGGGGCTACTACGCCAAGCTCGATCTGAACAAACCCTGCCTGCTCACGGCACATATGAGCACCGACTCGGCCCTGGCCGGCATCGAAGAAGAGCTACTGGTCGGCTACACCATGACCTTCCCCACCGATATGTTCGTCTATGAAGGTATCGACTATGTAGCTCTTGGTCACATACACAAGTACCAGGTTCTGCGCAAGCAAGACCCGGCTATTGTCTACGCCGGCTCACTGGAGAGGGTTGACTTCGGCGAAGAGAAGGAAGACAAAGGCTTCGTGCACGTGAAGTTGGAGAGGGGCCGGACAACCTTTGAGTTTCATTCTATAGATCCGCGTCCCTTTATCACGGTGGAAGTCGACCTGGTAAAAGAAGCAGCGAAATCGCAGTCGGTAAAGACAGAAGTAGACCAGGAAGATTCCGGACGCCGCGATGCCCTTACGGACATTTTGATTGATGCCCTGCGCAAGAAGATTCTGCCAGGCTGTGTTCTGAGGCTGCGTTACCGGGTTTTACAAGAAGATCTGCAGCAGATAAACGAAGATCGGGTACGCGAAGCCTGTGCGGAGGCTCTATCTTTCAAGATTCAAACCGAGGTAGTAGCAGACCACGGCAGAAGTCGCATTCCACAGCTCACGGAAGCTTCCGTCCTGTCACCGCTTAAGGCACTGGAAACTTATTTGACGGAAGTAGCCCCCGACAAAATGGAAAGGCTCTTGCTTCGCACCCAGGACATGATGAGCAAACTATCCGACAGTAAGAAGGCGGAATAGCCCCAGCTACTTGCCGGCGGTCCGTGCTTCCAATACCTGTTCTTGCAAGAGAAAAGCCGCCACTCTCTCGCCGACCCAGCGGTGCATCGGTGCCGTAAAATGGCCGCCCGCCGAAAAATTCGTGCCATCATCTGTGGTGACACCAACAAAGCTTCTATAGTCCTGGTCAAGATTGAGCAAGGGCACATTCAGCTTCCTGGCAGTCTTATCCAATAGTGCAGTCTCTGTGGGATTGTCGGTCAGTTCGTGCATACCGGGACGGATCATAGGGGTGCGCAGCAACATAAACTGAGCGCCGTCAGCCCGGCAGTCCCGAGCGAAAGCAGCCAGTTGCGCGTCCATCATGTACCAGTAGCAGTTTGCATAATTCTTTCTGGTCTCATCGGTGGGCAGAGTGAAAGTAGCAGCCGGAGCGGCAGCGCCACCTTTGAGCAGCGACATTGCCGGCTTCACTGTTTCACTGAAAGAAGCCCAGTTTTCTCTCATCAGGCCAATCACACCCCAGATACGACTGTACTCGCGCAGCCAATCGGTGGCAAGCATGCGCTTGCCCTCCCTGGACAAATAGTAATTACGCACACAGGTGTCGTCGTACTTGATGTGCCCGTCGTAATCTGCAAAATAGACAGGACGAATGAAGAGCAAATTGGTGGTATTAACCGGCAAGAGTTTGCCAATTTCCTCTACGCGAAAGGTCTGAACGACCAGATCGGGCTTAAACTGCCGTCCAAGCGTTTGATAGCGCAAGTAGTCCTGCGCCACCGAATAATTGGAAACACCGAAATTGAGCACTTCCACCGGACGCCCGGTCTCCTTGCGCAAGCGCTCCTCTATCACACTGAGGAAATTGGATTTCCTCGGCACATGCAGAGCTTCCACATAGGAATCGCCAAAGACGGCAACGCGAAAGACGCCCGGTGCCTTGGCAACGGGCACTTCATCGTTTTGCATGCCGAAGGAATTCAGCTTAAAGCAGCCGAAGCCCTCCTTGCGTTGGGTAATCCGTTTATTAGCGAAGAGCTTGTACCCCACCTTGCGATCGGGACGAGTATGCTCACTATCTCCCACCCGCGCAAAATAGAAGAAAGCTTCCAGAAGAAAGACCGTGAGAGCGAGATATACGGCCGTCTGCCAGACAAGAAAGGCGATGCGCAATGCCGGAGCCTGCTTCCGTCCTGCCCTGGGGGCAAAAGCCGCTGACTCTTTGGTGATAAGCTCGGTATTTGCCGGCATAACCTACTCTAAAACGCAAAGTAAATGAAGGGAGAGGCCTGGCTGGGAGCCAATCCCGTCGCCATCACAAAAACAGCCAGGTAAATAACCACTCGCGCCGGCCAGAGCGGTGCCATTGCCTCTTTCACCAGGAGCGGCAACTTGAGCGCAATTTCTTCGCGACGATCCCAGACCAGGCGGTAGACACTGTAAGCGACCACGGCAGCCATGATCGGGTAACGCTCCAGGTCGAGCGCCAACCAGGTAGACACCGCATGCGGTGCAAACATAGCAGAGAGTACATTAAACGCCTGTGAGAGATTCTCAGCCCGGAAGAAAACCCAGGCTACAAGGACAAAGAAAAATGTAGCCAGCATACTGAAAGCCTTGCCCGGCAGGCTGGCATGGAAGCCCTTCAAAGCACTGGAGATGGGACCGGCTGAGACATTGAGCAAATGCTCGTAGGTGTGACAGACAATCAGACCCAAGCCGTGAAAGGCACCCCAGACCACGAAATGCCAGGAAGCGCCGTGCCAGAGCCCGCCCAGGAGCATGGTCAGGAACAGATTGGTATAGCGGCGAGGCATACTACATTTGCTACCGCCCAGAGGTATGTAGAGATAGTCGCGCAACCAGGACGAAAGCGAGATATGCCAGCGCTTCCAGAAATCAGAGAGACTTCTGGCGATGTAGGGATAATTAAAGTTGTCCGGCAGGTCATAACCCATCATCAACGCGGACCCGCGCCCCATGTCTGTGTAGCCGGAGAAGTCGCAATAGATTTGCAGAGCAAAGGCAAGAGAGGCAATCCAGCTTTCAGCAAAACCAAGGCTGGCGGAATGAGCAAAACCCTGAGCCACTATCGGAGAGAGGTTATCCGCCAGGGCTACCTTCTTGAACAAGCCCTGCAAAATGAGACAAAGACCCAGTTCCAGGTTACGACTGGAAAAGACTCTTGCCGTTTCCAATTGCTTGATGAAATCTTGATAGCGCTTAATCGGACCGGCGATTTGCGAAGGAAAGAAAGCAGCAAAGAGAGAGAAGTGAATGAAGTTGCCGATGGTCTTGGAGCCTTTGTACACATCCACAATATAGTGAATGAATTCGAAGACGAAGAAGGAAATACCCAGAGGCAATAGGACGTGTTGCAGAGGGAAGCTCATGGTCTGAACGTTTAAGTGCAACCAGGGAGCTGAAATAGCAACGGCCTTATTCCAACTGGCTATGGCAAAATCGGTATATTTGAAGTAGCTGAGGGTGGACAGGTTGATCACAACGCCCAACCAGAGCCAGGCGCGAGCGGCCCGACGCGAAACTTCAGAAGCTTTTGTAGGCTGCCCTTCCGAAAGTTGAGCCTCACACTTTGTGCGGGCAGAATAAATTGCCATGCCCAGGAAGTAATTTACCAGGGTGAGCACAAACAAAAGCAGTCCATAAACTGGAATCCAGCTCATATAGAAGTAGTAGCTGGCTACAAGCAACAAAGCCCCGCGAAAACGATGGGGTAAGAGCCAGAACAAAAGTAAAACGGGAGGCAGAAAAAGCAGGTATGAAATGCTGCTGAATAACATAGACTCGTTTCCGCTTGGTGCGCCTTGATTATGAGTGTCGGTTCAAATTGCCTTAAATAGTACCAGCGCCCCTCCCCAGGATACCTTGACAAATGCTCATGTGTTTTTCTTATATATGTAACTTCTCTAAGAGACCTCAAATCAAATCGTGCTAGCATCAGCCGGTTACTGACAACACAAAGCGATGAAGGAAAGTAATAGCCTGCTTCTAAAATCCGACAGTCAGGACAGAGTACTGGCAGAGCCGACGCCTACGCCCACGCAGTCGGTGAGAGTGTTTCGCCCCTGGTCCAGCGTCACGATCCTGCTCATCATATTTCTTTCAATACTTTACGCCTGGGTCTACACCAGCTTCCCCTGGCGCCAACTGGCAGCGATGGACAGCTCCGCCTGGATTGTCGAGCGCGCAGCCCAGGCACCGGAATATATATTTTCGAACGCCCCCGCCCAGGACCTGCTCATCCTCGGCAGTTCTCTCATTCTGGCGCCGTCAGAACGCCTTAACGACATGGAAGAACCCAAGCCCGGTTCCTCTGAGAAAACAGGCTCGGCGCCCAGAGCCACTATTTACCAGAACGAAATCCGGCGCCTGAACGGACGGCAACATTCCATCAAAATTCTGGCGGTACCGGGAGCCATGGCCAGCGACCAGTTGAAGGTAGTGGAATATCTTCTGGAAGAGAAGAAACAGCCGGCGCTCCTTATATTCACTTATGCGCCTCGCGATTTCATGGCCAACGATGTTGGGGACAATCCCGACTATACGCCGACCGGGCGGGTCTTCCACTTTTCCAATCTGGAGCATAACTTCTTACCCAGAAGCCTGACTCCCGCCAAGATTGAAGATTGCATCAAGGCCCACGGCAATTTCATAGACTCGGTCAGACGCTGGAAATTGCGCCAATTGAAGGAGCTTGCCTGTAAGCTGACAAGCCATCCCGAGACCCTCTTTCACGCTGCCTACAAAGCCGAACAAAAGTCCAAAGATGTCGCCCCGACTAAAACGAATGCTCAGCTCAAATCAGATGAGCCGGCGCCGCCGGTTCAGGGAGTAACGGCAATTGCTGCACAGACTCAGGCTCCGATAGCCAAAAAAACGACGCCGGCAGCCGCAACAGCCGGGTCGGCGAAGAATTCAGCCCTCCTGACCCAGGACAAGGCCCTGCTCAAGGTCGATCTAGACCTCTACAAATCTCGCTACCAACCTATCAACCACAAGCGCATCAAGCAGCAACTGTCTTACCTGGAAGAAATGCTGAGCCGCCTCAAGCAAGCCAGAGTGCCTGTCATTTTGCTGGGAATGCCCATCAGCAAAGAGAATCAAGACATAATCGGGCAGGCGGAATACCTCCGTCTCAGAGACATGATTGCCACTATCGGCACCAGATACGGAGCAGAAACAATCGATATGAACGAGGGGCCGGAAACTTTTATCCTCGATAAAGATTTTACCGATTCGGTGCACTTGAACCAGGTTGGCGCCGGTCGATTTGTTAATATAGCTAGCGTTCTCGTTACCCGGAGCAAGGCATATCAGAAGGCTTTTGAAATCAGCAGCAAGACCGGCGGAACTGCCGCCGCGCGCTAGTTCCAGAGCGAACCAGGCGGTCTTGCTTGCGGTTCTGATTGCAATGGCAGCCATATGCAGCGGTTTGACCCTCAGCGGTTGCGAAACATATAACGATCTTGAGGGAAATGGCGTCACTGTTGAAGGCACCATACCGCTTTCGTCAGTCAACCTGGGTACCCGCGAATCCGCCCTGAAAGAGGCCCGCATCACCTTTACGCAAGACCTCAGTGCCGCCGCTAATGCCGGCGGTAGGAGCCAATTTCTAAGCCGCGAAAAAACAGCCGGCGGCGGTCAATATGTGGTGCAATGCAAAAATGGCAATCCCTTCCGCATTGAAGTCATTTACCAAAATGCCCCCGTTCCTAAAGAGGCTGCCCTGGCCCTGGCTAAAGGACTTCTGCCTAAGGACGCGCCACCGCAGTCTCGCGTAGACGACGAGAGTGTGCGGCAGCATCTACCCGAGCCCAGAGAAACCTACTTTTTCGGGGAAGATTATATCTTCGAACTCTTTTGCGCCGACAAAAACGGTGAGACCGTCAAAAGCATATCCGCTACGAATCTGCAGCTCCTCAAGCAAGCGGTAGAAGACTCAAAAGCCGACCAGATCGCCCGGCGCCCCCTGGTGGAAAACGCCCTCAAGCGTGAGGAAATGCTAAAGAAAGCGCCTTGAGACGGCAATTATTGTCCTCTCATGAGCTCGCAGAGAGACTGTGCTACCATCTTGGCATCAATGGCAGTGGACCGTTTCAGCGTACCTTAAACAAGAAACGAAGAATCAAAGCGAGAGCATGGCGACAAGTCTTGAAGAAAAGGCGCAGGAGAAAGCGCTTCTTATAAACAATAATACTGGTGGCGCCGTGCCCGGCGCGATTCCAGGGTACTCAAGCAATAAACCGGTGGAAATGGCCGCCAACGGTCCGGCCGTGCTCTGGCAGAACCGCAACATCCTTTTGCTCATGGTCAAAAGAGACAGCATGGGCAAGTACAAGGGCTCACTGCTGGGCGCCCTCTGGCCCCTGGTCAATCCCATCGGGCACCTGCTCCTTTATACTTTCCTCTTCTGTATTATCCTCAACGTTCAATTCGGCAAAACCGGCGGGGTTGGTAATTTCGCCCTCTACCTGATGTCGGGGCTTTTGCCCTGGGGAGCATTCTCCGAGGCACTCTCCCGCTCCTCTACAATAATTCTCGAATACCCTAACCTGGTAAAGCGAGTGGTCTTCCCGTTACCGATTCTGCCCCTGGTGACGGTACTCTCGCCTCTCGTAACCGAAGCCATGGCATTCAGTATGCTGCTCGTCGCGATTCTGATCAGCACCCAGAAATTCCATGCCTCCGTCGCCTATTTGCCGCTGATTGCCCTATCGCAAGTTTTACTGACTGCAGGTATAGCCTGGGTCTTAGCCAGTCTTGGCGTCTATATTCGCGACATCAAACACATGATGGCACTCTTACTTTCGGCCTGGATGTATGCTACTCCCATAGTTTATCCAGCTACAAAATTACCCCAGGAGTTTCAATTCCTGCTCTGGATCAATCCTATGGCGGGAATCGTGATGGATTACAGACGGGTAGTTTTGGAAGGACTTCCGCCGGACTGGCCTCACTATGCAAGTTACACGGCTCTAGCTGTTGTTGTTGCTATTCTTGGTTTCAAATTCTTTGATAAAACAAAGAAGAGCTTCGCTGACGTAATGTAGAGGTACAGCACTTAAGACCGGCAAAGTTGTATTATCAATCGAGTAAAGAAGTGAAGCCGGAAGCGCTATAACAAAAGTATCCAGACCGGCACAGAGGCATATAAACTGCCTATCCAACCAGGAAATCCCAGGCAAACTGATGGCGGAGAGCTGTTACTAATGAGTGGAAATCACGGCGACAAGAAAAAACTTTTTGGCGCGTACGATATCAGAGGCATATACGGAGACGGTTTAGACGAGGTCTTCGCCAGGAAGGTGGGCAAGGCCTACGGTAGCTATCTCAAACCGCAGGGTGGCGGCAAGGTACTTGTCGGTCACGACGCCCGACTTTCTTCGCCATCCCTACACAAAGCATTTGTAGAAGGCATTCTCGCAAGTGGAAATGATGTAGTAGACATCGGACTTTCTTCCACACCCATGGCTGTCTGGCATGCGGCCCATGCCGGTATGGACGGCGGTGCCGTAATAACGGCTTCTCATCTCGGCAAAGCCTACAACGGCTTCAAGCTCTATGCAGCAAAGGCTAAGCCCCTCGGAGCCAATAACGGACTGGGTGAAATTCGAAAAGTTGTAGAAAATACAGTAGTCGAAGACGGCAATTCTGCTCAAACTCCGGAGCCCAAAGCAAATGCGGAGGGAAAAGTAATCCCGGCGGCAGTCACGGAACATTACGTGACAAGCTTGATGGAACATTTGAAGCCCAAGCGCAGACTAAAAATCGCCATCGATGCCGGACATGGTGCTGCCGGACCGGAAATTATAGAGTTCGCCAAACAGGCCAGTGCACTCGTTGAGATAATCACCCTCAATGCCGAACCGGACGGCGCTTTCCCCAAACGTACGCCTAATCCCCTGGATGAAGGCAGCCTTGATGAACTAATTGAAACTGTAAAAGGTGGAAACTGTGACTTCGGGGTATCCCTCGATGGAGACGCCGACAGAGCCGTATTCGTAGACGAACTGGGCAATCTGGTGCCCACCGATTTGATGATCGGTCTGATTGGCGGCGAACTTATCAAACGCCACGGCGGAGGCAGCGTAGTTTACGACCTGCGAGCCAGTCGGGCCGTGCCGGAGTACATCGCCGAGGCCGGTGGCACACCGATTCGCACCGGAGTTGGTACCAACTTCATGATGAACAGCATCAAGGACAACAATGCTCTCTTTGCTGGAGAACTTTCGGGTCACTACTATTACGGCGACATGTTCGCCACCGACAACGCGCTCAGAACCATACTGGAAGCAATCAATGTCGTCTCCAGCAACGAGGCGGCCCTTTCTAGTTTGATTCAGCCGCTCTGCCGTTACGCCTTGAGCGGAGAGATAAACCTGAAAGTGCAGGAAATTCAAAGCACTTTGCAGAAGCTCGAAACCACCGTCACCGGCGGCACGAAAGAGCACATCGACGGTCTTTCCATCAACTTCAGCGAATGGTGGTTTGCTGCCCGCGGCTCCCAAACAGAGCCGGTACTAAGACTGACGGTGGGAGCAGTATCGGAAGCAATTCTGGAAGACCGCACCAAGCGACTGATTGAAATTATTCAGAACTAACTCAGACAACTTGAGCCGGACGATACGCCAGACCAGCCAGAGACAGCCGTCTACAGAGCCAATCGGGCAAGAACTTCACGAACTTATTCCAAAGTTGCTGGTTCATCAGTAAGTTATCTATTGCCGGCTGTGCTTGCTCATTGGGAATTTCTCCACTTCCCAGGAGCCAGAGTCGGCGCAGAGTCGAACCGAAGAGGCCATTGCCCAGGCGGCACTTACGCGGGCCAAGGGAGAGGCATACAATTTTTTTGCCCTGATAGCGAAAAGAACTGGACTTACCGTCTGTGCCCACTATCACCAGGCTGCTCTCAGTTTCGGCTGATACTAGCTTTCTGCTTACAGGACTGCGGCGCTCTTCAGGCAAATCAAACATACTCTTGCCGAAGGCTTTAAGTTTCACTTCTGCCACCACCAGTGGGCTGACCGGTGCATTCTCTGCCTTTCTCAAGCGAAAGACTCCCTGTGCGAGCCGTTCAAGGAATTCTTCCTTCACGAGGTCGGAGAGAGCTACATCAAGTGACTGTCGGCTGCAAAGCCCCAGCAGATCCCTCGTACAAAACAGCTGGTCTTCGGGTAAATCGCCTATGTATTCACGCAACATTGCTTTAACGCTCATAATGCGCCCCCCATGCCAAATTCTCCTACCTACTAAAACGGCAGCAGATCACATTTGGTTCAATCGGAGAGGTTAAAAACTATTGGGGGCGGTTCAGATCTTCTACTGTTTTTCTAAAACACAGTGCTCAGCCAACTGGATTGACCTGGACTCCTTTCTAACCGTATTTTCACAGCGCCAGGACGATAAACGAATTTAGTTATTCCGCTGCTTTTCTTAATTCACCCTCGCGACTTAGCCACACCGGGTATCGGATTCAGATTTTTCTCCAACGGCAAAGGCACCTGGCGCCAATTTTAGATTTTCCGCTGTTTTTCTAAATCAACCTCAACATCGCAAACTGGCTAAACAATCCCTGATTGATGTGGGCTCCTCTCCAACCCTTTTGGTACAACACCAGGCCCGACAATCGAATTTAGATTTTCCGCTGTTTTTCTAAATCAATCGCAACATCGCAAACTGGCTAAAGAAGGTCCCTGATTGATGTGGACTCCTCTCCAACCCATTTGGTACAACACCAGGCCCGACAATCGAATTTAGATTTTCCGCTGTTTTTCTAAATCACCCCCAGCATCATAGAAACAGAGAGAGGTAGTTGCTAACTCTCCCACTCTTCTCACGACAACGGTAATTTATCTCTACTCCTGGACCGGCAGGCGCCCGAATACGGTCAAAGGGCAGCACAGGGTTGACTGCACTAAGTCCAGACGACCTTTAGAAATTACTTGGAAAAATCTGAAAACCAATCAATCTCATCGATGACCGGCTGCAAACTCCGCTTTTTCCATCTGTCGGCCACTGACAGTAGCAACCTTGCTACGACTGCCGGACTCGAAGCCTTGACCCAGGCGGTTACCAACTATGTAAGTGGGGCGTGCCCGGGTTTCATCCAGAACTTTTGCCATATAGGCAGCAACCACACCGGTGCAAAAAATCTGCACCCCGGAGAAGAGGGCGATACACGAAACGATCACCAATTGCGACTGTAGAGTGGCACTCATGAAGCTACCGGCGGCAAGAGCCACCACCAGGGACAGAACCGAAAGGCCGATTATCACCCCGCCCGCTACAGAAATAAAATACAGGGGGGCGATACTCAAAGCCAAAAGTCCATCCAGTGCCAGACTGATCAATTTCTTGATCGTATAAGTGCTTTCACCCATTTCTCTGGCGCCGCGATCGATAGAAATACCGCACTGCTTAAAGCCCAACCAGGGAATCATGCCACGCAAGAATCTGGTTTTTTCCGGCAGCGAAGCAAGCGCCAGAACGACCTTCCTGTCCATCAAGCGGAAATCACCGGTATCCCAGGGAATTTCAACGGAAGAAACAGCGCCGAGCAGCCTATAGAACAGATACGCAGTGAATCTCTTTAGAAATCTATCTCTACGAGTTGAGCGCTGGGCATAGACTACGTCATAGCCCTCTTTCCACTTCTGAAGCATATCCACTATCAGTTCAGGCGGATCTTGCAAGTCGGAATCAATATTCACCACAACCTGCCCCTCGCTGTGGTCCAACCCACAAGTGATAGCGGCCTGTTGTCCGAAATTACGGGAGAGCTCGATTAGTTTTACACCGTCGTACTCGGCGGCAATCTGCCGAAGCGCATTGGAGGTGGGAGGTCTGGAGCCATCATTTACGAATACTACTTCATAGGTAGTACCAGTCGGACTGATGACCGAAGCAAGCCGATCAAGCAATGCCACAAGGTTACGGGGGTCTTCGTTGTAGACGGCCACTATCACCGAAAGGTCTATAGGCGCCGTATTTTCAGAATCCAATTTGCCAGCCAGGACCACAGAATTGACCTTTATCAATGCTCGGAGATGTACGTTGACGCTTCCACCAACCCAAACAGGTTGTAAGCATGCAAATTGTCTTACAGATAAGCTGTCCGGTCAACTTGGCAATTCTAATTCAGGTCAGGTAAGTTGGAGAGAGTTAACCCAATTCCAACTGCGCTCCACACCATTCCTTAAACTGACTTCAGGACGCCATTTAAGATAGCGCTCCGCCCGCTTGATATCCAGAACGTTCACGGGCACATCGACTGGTCTACCCTCGGTGTACTTCACCTCGACATGGGGTCCAACCACTTCCCGAATCACTTCCACAATCTCGTTCAGGGTATGACCTTCGCCGTAGCCGACATTGAATACCCGCGGTCCATTTTCAGCCGGCTTGTACTCAGCGGCACATAAGAGAGCTTTAACGGTATCACCAATGTAAATATAATCTCTTATTACTTCGCCATCGCCCCAGATGGTAATCGGCTGTTTGCGCGCAATATTACCCAGGAATACGCCAATGGCACCCTGCTTGGCGTTGGGATTCTGCAGTTCTCCGTAGGGATTGGAGATGCGCGCGACAACATACTCAAGCCCGTACAACTTCTGAAAAAGATGCAGATACTTCTCAATTGAGAGCTTGCTGATACCGTAGGAGCAAATAGGCTCTGTAGGATGATCTTCCTGGATCGGCGAAACGGACGGCACACCGTATACGGTACCACCGGAAGAAATAAAGACGAATTTGTTTACTTTCGACTTCACACACTCAGTGAGAAGCTGCACTGTATCGGCGATATTGGAGCGAATATCGTAAACAGGATCATCATTGGAAGTCTGGGGCAAGGTAGTGTAAGCCAGGTGAAAAACCCATTCCATGCCCTTTACGGCTTCTTCCATCTCGCCATGATTGCCGATGTCACCCATCATGTACTCGACGCCGGCGATTGGTCCGCGGAAACGGCTGGGGTACCTGTCAAAGACCCGTACCTGATGGCCGCTGTCTACCAGTAATTGCACCAGGTTGGTGCCGATGAATCCGTTGCCGCCGATGACTAATGCTTTCATTTTTTCGCGCTCGAAAGACCTAATACTCTTGAATAGACTGATTCTATATCATCAACCATGTCAGCCACTGTACGCTCAGGCTTGATATTGCTCATATAGTGCTCCAGAAGCTGGGGCTTGTTGAGGATAAGCGCCAGCTTTTCAGCCAGAGAGCGATGATCATTAAGTTTGAACAATAATCCGTTTACCCCGTCCTTCACCAGTTCGGACATACCGCCCAGGTCTGTAACGACCAGGGGCGTGCGGGTGGCAAGCGCCGACTGCATGACCAGCGGAGTATTTTCGTACCAGCGGGAAGGCACGACCAGTACATCCAACTCCTGAAACACCGATCCCAGCTCATCATTAGGAAAGGTGCCCAGAAAATGCACATTCCTGGCGCGGGCACCGCCTTGCTTGACTATATTTTCCAGTTTGGCGAAGTATTCGGGAAACTGCCCGGGATCGCCGTAAAGTTTCAACTCACTGCCACTGAAACTGCGCCCATCTTTGTTGACTTTGCCGGCGGCCGGCAGAGAAAGAAAGGCGCGCAGCAGCAAATCCACACCTTTGTGCTCAAAAAAGGTACCGATGAATCCAATGCGAAACTTATCCGAGGCTATCTTTTCGGTGTGATTGACCAGCTTGCTTGTATCAATGCCGAAGGGAACATGAGAAATGAGTCGTTTCTCAATGCCGTTCTCCACAAAGATGTCTTGCATGAGGCGCGTGGGCACCATGATGGCGCTTAGCTGGTTGGCCAATTTTCTCAGTACGCCCGGTCGCTCCATGGTAGCGGCAAACGCAGAGGGAGCCTTAAGCCCACTGAAAGCCATAGATGCGGCATTGCCGACCGCCTGCTTAACAAGCTCCGGCATGGGTGCAAGGGCGCTACCCACAACTTGATATTTGGCAGAGACAGCCTCCATTACTTCTGCGGCGGCCGGAAGCAAGCGGGGAGTATAACAATCCAGACATTTGAGGGCCATGGGCCCGGGACCGCGGCAAACCTGCCCATCCGGACGCTTCAGCTGCACTATCGGGCAGACGAACCAGAAATCGGTACTGTAGAAAACCACTGGAATTTGAGCCGTTACACAGGGCTCAATTACGGCAGCAGAAAGATTCTGTGCATGCACAATTTGTACAAGGTCGGGTTTGAAGTCGGCCAGTAGACCCTGAAAATGCCGCTTCATGAGCGGATGATAATACTCTGAGCGAAACTCGTAATCCCTCAGCCTCAGGGACTCTCCCACTATGTGGACCGGCACGCCCTCATATTCATATTCTCGAAAGTCACCTTCAAAACTATGCTCGACCTTGCGCCTGGCATCGAGGTCAGGCGGGCAGGCTGCCACCACCTTCACTTCATAGCCCCGTCTTTGCAGGTCCTGGGCAATCTTGAGTGTAAGTACTTCCGTACCGGCTTTGTGTTCAGGAAAAAACTTATGGGAGGTAAGTAAAACTCTTTTCATGCGACCTTTTATGTTACCAGGATTTTAAAGATCCTAATGATGGTGCCGCTCTTCTTGATACATAGCGGGGTTAAAATGGAAGGCTATGCGAATCTGTCTCATATCGCGCGAGTATCCACCGGAAACCGGCTATGGCGGCATTGCCACCTTCACAAGGCATCTAGCCCACGGGCTGGCCTTGTTGGGTCATGATGTGGTCGTGGTCTCTCTGGCCAAGGAAAAGCCACGCTCCTACACGGAAGAGGTAGTGGCCGGCGACGGTCACGATACAGCCCAAAAGGATAGCGCCGAAAAACGGCTAGTCACAATCCACAGGGTTCTGCCCTACGAGTTTCCGTCCAAACTCAACTGCGTCAACATGGCCATGCCCTACAGCCGCTACCTGCTCTGTACCTCAACGGCTCTCTGGCACAAGTTTACCGAACTACACCGGGAGAAACCCTTCGACGTAGTAGACACGCCGGAACTTCTGGCCGAGGGTATCTATCCTGCCGTCACCCGTGCTCTGCCCATGGTCATCAGGCTTTATACACCCCATTCCAAATTCATCTCAGAGAAACTGCATAACGTCTCCGCCTCTTTCGACCATCAATTCGTAGCCATGATCGAGCGAGTAGCCATGCTCTCGGCAGATGTACTGACCTCGCCTTCAGACGACCTGGCTGAATTTGTGGCCGGAGATCTGGGTATTAAGCAAGAAGACATCTGCATCGTCAGAAACCCAATCGATACAACCATTTTCACACCGAAGGGCGAGACCATGCTGCCGCCGGCTGCAGCCAGCGGCAAACTGCGGGTGCTCTTTGTCGGTCGACTGGAAGAGAGAAAGGGTATCAACTACCTCATTCAAGCCCTGCCGACTGTGGTCAAAGCCTGCCCCAATGTGGAATTTGTCATCATCGGTGATGATACCAATACGGCCGAAGGTCAGACTTCCGTTCTGGCTAAATTGAAGGAAGCCTTGAAAGCAGCCGGGGCAACCGGCGCCGTCACCTTCATCGACAGGGTGCCGCTCGATAGCCTGCCTGCCTACTATCGCAGCGCCGACATTTCCATCGTGCCTTCCGTTTACGACAATTCGCCCTATACCTGCCTGGAAGCCATGGCTTGCGGCAGGGCTGTGATCGGCACCTCTGCTGGTGGCACCAAGGAATACATGGTTCATAACGAGTCCGGACTGATTATTCCGGCCAAAGACCCACAGGCGATTGCGGAAGCACTGATCAAACTGCTCACGGACCAGGCCGAACGGGAACGTCTGGCCGGCGGCGCCAGGGCCCGTGCTGTTGAAAAATTCGACCGCAAGGAAATAGCCAGGCAGACTGCAGAACTTTATGAACTGGCCATGGCCAATTTCAAGGGCAACGGCTCAGGCAGTATAAAACACCTGTATCAGCACAGCTACTTGCGTGCCACTGAGGATGCCACCATATTCCTCGATGCCATGGACAAGATGATCTACGATCTTCTCTACCAACAGTCCTACCGCTTCCGACTCAGCCACTGGTTCCACTTCCTCAAGGCCCGACCCAGACTGTTTATAGCCAAAGCACTGAGCAAAACTTCCAGAATCTTGTTGAAGCTCTGCGGAACCAAAGAAGAGCGTTATCCCAATTTCCTGAGAAAATTGGAGAGCGATATTAAGTTGAAAGAGATTGCAGCCAGGCCGGGTCAACCGTCCACCCTCAAAAGCAATGACGAAATGAGCGTGAGTGCGGCCAAAGGGGAGCCTCTCAATTAGTATTGTGGGAAAAGAAGACGAGACGGATGTTTCCGGTCGAAGCCAGAGCGCCGACCTACCACCACTGGCCAGCCCGCTTCTTAAAAACTGCGCCATTCTGGTAAGCCTGGCGCTGGTAGCAAGACTCTGGTTTAATTTCGGCACCGAGCACGTGAATGCCTATTCCAGCGCCGACGCCGCCGAATATCTTCGCTACGCCACGGCCCTTAGTAGGTTGAACTGGCTCAATCCTCAGTACGGTCCGGAATGGAAAGAATTCATCATCACCGGACCGGCCTTCCCTTTTGCCCTCTGGCTTTTCAACTTCGTCACCGGCAAAGCTTTTGACAGCCAGAATTTCGTCACCCCCCTGGTCTTTCAAAGCCTGGTTTCATCACTGACTTGCGCCTTCATCTATCTCACCACAAACCGCCTCTTCGGCAATAAAGCCGCCTGGGCGGCAGGACTTCTAGCAGTCTTCTATCCGGCCTTTATTATCAACACAGGCAGACTCTACAGCGAAACCTTTGCCACCTTTGTGGAATGCGCCTGCTTCACACTCTTTGCCTTTGCCTCCACACTGGAAGCCGGTCCGGGCACAAGCGCGGGAACTAAGAATTCGGAAACCCAAAAGAAATTTTCCCTTGCGGCTCTCCTCTACTTCCTACTGGGGCTGTCTCTCACCGTTTTGCAATTAACACGCTCGGCCATGCTGCTCTTCACAGGAGCCACTGCCGTTTTCGTGCTTGCCCAGGTCTATCTGGCAACTAAGAATCTTCGCGCTCCGGCACTTGCTGCCGCTAGCTTATTGCTAGGCTTTGCTTCCGTCCTCTTGCCCTGGTTTGTCTTCGAAAATCAAGCCTTCCACAAGGTCTCCCTGGTGGTAGACCGGGTCGGTCACTACAACCTCTTCATCGGCACCAATACTGCCAGCCAGGGCTTTCTCTCCTATCCTTATCCGGATGGACGCGGTATTGAAGAAAAGAGTTTTCCCAGACTGGTGGCGGAGGCTTACAAAAAGAGCCCCAACTCCTTCTTGCGCCTCATGCTCGACAAACCGGCAAGGCTTTATAAATTTCCCTGGAACGACTACCGCACACCCCTTGGTCCCATCGACTACAAATGGCAGACGGCCTATCATCAAATTATTTTGCTGGCAGCCCTGGCCGGACTCTCCTTCGGCATGATCACGCTTGCCTCGGCAAACGGTACGGCGCGGCTTTCGACTCTACCCGGCAAATTCTACCTGCTCATGGCTTTTGCACTTAATCTGCCCTACCTGGCTTTTATCACAGTACCGCGCTATAACCTGACGGCCATGCCGGTTCTACTTATCTTTGCCGGTGCCGGCATGTATTTCCTGGGGCGACTGCTCAAAGAGAATGCCGGCAAAAACCATATCCCGCAAACGCTCTTGGTTTCCGCTCTCTTCCTGTTTTTCTATTTGAGAGACGATCTGAGCAGCTTCAGCTACACTAACCCCGTATCGGTACTGGCCGTGCAGGGAAGCGACTTGCTTATGCGCAGCCTGATCGCCGCAAGTTGTGGACTGGTCTTCTTCGTCTCCCTTTTCCTTAGCCTACCGCTTCTCCGCAGAAGCACTTGCACCGGCTCGCAAGAAGACCTCAAGCAGGTAAGCTTCAAGAATGTAGGTCTCAATCTGGCCAGGGCTCTGACGATACTACAAGCAATCTGCCTGATGCCGCTGCTGCTCTTGCCGCAACGAGCAAACGGACGCTTCCAGGAGCGCATTACAACTATCGACCCGCCAGCCAAAATTCAAGGAGAACTGCTGGTTCCGGCCGGAAGACTCAGTTCAGTCGGAACCGTTAAACCGCGCTATCTTTTGATTGACTCCGACAGGGGAGAAATCCTGCGGGACGACATCAAATTCAAGATAAACGGACGGGAAGTGGTGGCACCCTTGATACCGGGGCTGGCAATTCTGGACGACTGGAATCAACTGAAAGTACGGACGGATGGCATTGCCTACCTGGAGTGTGCCTACATCTTCGATTGCATGACCCAGGCCATGGGCATCAGCAATCTGGATATCAGACAATGGTACCTGCTGCCTCTACCGACCGAACAATTCAAAGCAACAACTGCGACAGAAGCTACCAGTGCCGTGCCGCTCAAGGCCAACAGCAAAGAGGCCTACCAGATAGAAATCGGCAAACAAGGACAGTTAAGGCTCTTCGGTACGGCGGCAAGCCCGCCCAGGGACGGTAAGAGCGCGCGCCTTCTCAAACCCAGCCTCGCACTTTACTCCTGGGAGAAAGCGTTCTATGGCGTCGAGAACGACAGCGGGCTGACCGACAGCCGCTTCGACGAGAAGCACAGCCCCCGCCAGAGCCAGTGGTCTGTCGGCATCAAGGATGTGAACTTGCCGCTACCTCAGCTCGATGCAAACATCTATTTGCTCTGTCAAAGAGGTAGCCCATCTCAACCAGAGTCACCGCCACAAGTAGAAAGCCAGATGGTGGAAGGGGAAGGGACAGTGACGCTTCCAGTGCCTGAGAAAATCCTCGCTTCACCGCTGCAATTGCTCTTTGTGAAACTGGAAAAGCCCTCCAGGGATAGCAGGCTCTCTTTGAACAGCCCGGATAAACTGCCCACACTCACAATTACTTTCCGCGACAAAGCCGGCAAAGATTGCCAGATGCCTTTACCCTGGCTGAAAAATCCGGGCAACCGCCTGCACCTGGCCCTGCCCCTCTACCTTCAAAAGATCCCTGGTAACGACATAAAAATCAAATTGGACTGCCCTGACAGGGGCTACAAGCTGAGCCTCAAGTTGACTAACCTGGACAAACATCCCCTCGAAAGCCCGGAGCTATATTAGCGTGAGCAAGGCGAAAGCAGACAAACAGCCCAGTGCAAGCAAAATGGTAGTACTCATCCACCTTTTGTCTCTCACGGCTCTCACCTGGTTCATTTTCAATCGCACTTTAGGCACTTACTTCCTGGCTGACGACTTTGGTGAAATTGCTTATGTTTCGCGTATTGTAGGCGGCGAGTACGGGCTAATCTGGCTCAACTTCACAGGCAACTTCATGCAAATTCCAAGCATGAGTGTCTGGCGCCCCTGGCTGCTCATGAGCCTTCTCTTCGATTATTTGCTCTGGGGCACCAACCCTTTCGGCTACTACCTGACCAACTTGCTCTCTTACAACGCCGTCGTGCTCCTCTTTTATTGGTTCATAAGGCAAATCACAGCCGCCTGGTCCAGTACCAGATCCGGTGCGGCCGCTCTCTTTGCCTCGGCTATCTTTCTGGCCTCGCCACTGCACTGCGAGAGCGTTTCCTGGGTAGTCGGACGTGTAGACATCGTCTCCGCTCTCTTCTATCTGCTTTCCCTCAATCTCTTCCTGCTTGCCAAAGCAGTCTTTCCAATCAAAAGTCGGTACAGGCTCTATCTAACCCTGGCCCTGACCAGTTTCGTGCTGGCCATGTGGACCAAGGAAATGCCCATCGGGGTTCCGGTGTTGCTGCCATTTCTGCTCTTCTTTTTCGGTAAAGGTGACGGCAGCCTCAGAAGCGTCATCAAACAATGCCTGCCAATCTGGCTGACCACGGTTATCTATCTAATTCTGCGCTATCTGGCTCTGGGCACGCTCCTGGGCGGATACGTGCAGGGCATCGGTGATGCCCAGGCGGCACATGCCTTGAGCCGCTGGCTTGATAAAGACACCCTGATCAGACTCTTCTACCCCCTGGCCTTCGGCATATTCGGCTCCAATCATCTCTACCAACACTGCCTCACCCTGCTCTATGCCGTAAGCACAGGTCTTCTAATGGTGCGCCTTTTCTGCTTGCGGGCGCCGGTAAAAATGCTCCTTTTCCTACCGGTATGGATAGTGTCCACCTTGATTCCCATCTACAAACTCTGGGGTCTCGGCTATGAATTGGAAGGCGCACGCTTTTGCTTCTTCTTGACCTTACCTTTGAGTGCCGCCCTGCCCTTGCTACTCCTTGCTCCGGTGGAAAAGGGCAACCGTACAGGCGATCAAAAGAACTTTTCCATGGCCGCCTATTTTCTGCTGGCCGTTTCCACCATGACGGTCCTCACTGCCGTATTGACGAAGATCTGCGCCGCCACTAACCTGGCCTGGGTTCATACCGGCAAAGAGGTAAAGGAATTCTGCCTGCAGGCTCGCGCTCTGGCAGACAGGCAGGATGAGAAACTATTGCTGCTCGGTATTCCCAAACGCCGCGGCGGAACCCATATGATCTTGAACGGCACCACTTTCAACATCTTGCTCTCGCCCCCCTATACCAAAAACAAAGAGGCGCAAGCCGCCGGTATCACTGCCGGTAACACCACCGCCACAAAACCAGTCCGGATAGAAACCTTCGACCCGATCATTTTCGGCAATTCCGAATACATAGATAGTGAGCGCTTCAAAAGACTGGCCGGCGAGAAACCAACCATACTAGTCTGGCTGGGAGAGCTGAGGCGCTTCCTGAATGTCAGTTATGCTGCTCCGCTCAGTGAGAATTTGAGACCACTGATCCTACCCGGGCTGAATAACGATAGCGGCAGTAGTTCCAAAGACCGCTCCGGTGTGCAAGAACCCTGCACCGGTTTCCTGCACACCATGGGGCATGCCGTGGTCCGGGCAGCAAAAGACGGTCTGCTCATCGACAACATTCTGGAAGGCGACGGCATCGCCTTCAGCGGTCTCAATTTGAACCCCCTCAGCGCCGACTACCTGGAAGTCAAATTGACCGTCTTGAAGCCGGGTACCGGGCGACTGAAAGCAGCGCTTCAGGCGTCGGCAGGCTCAACCTCGAGCCCCGAGCATAATCCCGCAAGCGCCGACGACCAGCAAAGAGCCCTGGCCGCAATTTATGCCCCCTATGAAGTGGAAGCCCACTTACCGGAAAGTGCGGCCCTTAACCTGGCACAAGCTGGTAAGAAGCAGGAAAGGGAAGAGACCGTACTGCTTCCCTTGAGCGACAACTGGCGCTGGTATGTGGGCGACATCGACACTATCGTAGTGAATTTACCGGCTTCCGCCAACCTGAAACTACATTCGGTGGCACTGAAGAAAGCCTGCCAAGTGCGCCCCTCGCTCAGACCGGCGCATCTCAAATGCTCATCCACCGGTGTCTATTATCGAGAAAATAGCGACCTGACCTTGACGGCAGTCTTTCAAAAAGATTGTCAGGCATTGAGCGGTATGGAAAATCTGGTGGTTGAAATAACCAGAGCCAACACCTTCTTTGAAAATTTAGCGCCACAGGCGGTGCCGGGTTCACTCAGCCGCACTTTCACGATTCCGGTCCCGAGTTCGAGCCTGAAGGCCGGGGCGGCGCCAGTAAACTCTCTGGAGTTACCGATAAATATCAAGAGCACCGACCTGGAAAGCGGCGTCTACCAGCAAGTACGAGTGAGGGCCGTGGACGGGCAAGGGCGTACCCTGGGGCAACCTTCAGCTCCTGTCATCCTGCGACTGAACTAAGAGAAGCCTGAGCAGGCATTAAATTTATGGGAAAATTTGTGCGAGAATAAGTTCGTTCCCCGTATGTAAAGTACCAGAAGCAAATTAATGGCCAAAATTCTTCTAGTCGAAGACGATGCGCTCTTTGCCCAGATGATCGTGGACTATCTGACCGCTCAGCAGTTCCATGTGGAAATGACCGACAACGGAAAAGACGCACAGGCACTCTTACGCGATTACAATTTTGATGTAATCATCCTGGACTGGGGTCTGCCCGACATGACCGGAATAGACCTCTTGCGCGACTTTCGAAATCGCGGCAGTATGACGCCGGTGCTCATGCTCACGGGCCGCGATAAAGTAGAAGAGAAAGAACAGGGGCTTGATTCAGGTGCCGACGACTATCTCACCAAACCCTTCAACATGCGCGAATTGACAGCCCGAGTGCGGGCCTTGATCCGCCGCACCGGTCCGAGCCCCACAGGCATTCTCAAAGCCGGTCATATCAGCCTCAATCCTTCTACCCACGTGGTGACCAAAAACGGGGAAGAGGTAAGACTCCTGCCAAAAGAATTTTCCCTGCTGGAATATTTGATGCGCCACCCGAGCCAGGTATTCACTGCCGAAATGCTTTTAGATCGAGTCTGGCATTCGGAATCCGATGCCGGCACGGAAGCAGTGAGAACCTGCCTCAAGAGACTGCGCAAGAAAATCGATGACGATGATAACGAGTCTCTCATTCAGACTCTGCATGGAGTCGGCTACAAAATAAATCCTAAATTCGCAGGCGGTGAAAGCCTTTAAGAGCCACTTTCCTGGCTGCTTTGAGCTCCACCGGATGCAATCGGAATTTTAAACCAGAAGGTGCTGCCTGCACCTTCCTGGCTCTCCACACCAATCTTGCCCCCGTGCTGCTCGACAATATTCTTGCAGATGGCCAGCCCAAGCCCGGCGCCGCCTTTCTCACTGGCATCGGTGGCTTTCACTTGCTTGAAGCGCTCGAAAATACGCTCCTGCACATTGGCCGGAATGCCTCGACCGCGGTCTGTAACCTTGAAAGTAGCCAGGTTGCCGTGCCTGGCTACGGATAAACTTATGACAGCACCATCAGGGGAAAACTTGATGGCGTTGGAGAGCAAATTGACAATAACCTGGACAATCTTATCGCTATCCGCCTTCACCGCCACCGTCGTCTCCAGTATATCCAGGCTGATGGAACGCCGCTCGGCCAGACTACGCACCGAGTTCACCGCCCGACGCATGAGGGAGGCACCATCGTGGGACTGCAAGGACAGGCTGACCGTGCCCGATTCAAGCCGATCCAATTCAAGAAGCTGTTGGATAAGGCGCATTAAGCGCTCCACTTCACTCTCCAGAAGACTTACTTTTTTGGCTCCCGCCTCATTCAGCTCACCGTATATACCATCGGCTACAAGCTCCAGGAAGGCTTGAAAGGAATTGAGAGGCGTACGCAGGTCGTGGCTGACCATGGAAAGGAATTCTTGTTTCAAGCGCTCAATTTCGCGGCGCTGCCGAATATCCACCAGAATAACCAGCACCCTGCTACCGTCATGGGTGTCAATTAACCGCATGCCAAGCTCAACGGCAACAGTGCGTCCATCCCTGGCAATAGCCTCGGCCTCGCACCAGGGTCTCTCTTCTTCCGAGGTCGGCAGACGCAAGGTAGTGCCCTTACCGGTAGTATCACTGAAATAGACCAGATCACGAATATTGCGCTTCACAGGCGGTTCTTTGTAGGCAAGCAAAGTGGCCAGCGCCGGATTGGTCATCTCCACTTCGCCGTCTTCCTTGAGAAGCAAAATACCAACCGGCAAACTCTCCAGAACCACACGCAAGTTATCGAGAACCGCCCGCTCTTTTTCCTTAGCCTTCTTGAGGCGGGAAACCATATCTTTGAAAGCCTTATCCACTTCCGCAAACTCGTCGTTGCCGGTCAACTGCTTGTTCAGAGGCAGGTTGGCACCAAGTCGGCGGATATTGTCGGTGAGCGCGTCCAGGCGCCTGGTTATGCCGCGGTTGAAATAGAGAGCCAGAAAGAGTGCCAGAGCGATATTGAAGACCACTCCACCGGTGAGTATGCCCTTAATAAGCTCTCGCTGTTTGCGCTGCTTAATCGGGCTATCCTCTTCGATACGCTCCTCCGCCGCCATCAGGTCATCGATCTCGCGAGAAATAGCCCTGAAGCCCGGTTTTACTTTCTCCACATACTCGCGGGTTGCTACGTAGCCGCCTTCCTTCCAGCGCTCCTTGATGTGCTTGACCTCACCCCAGGTGGCGCTGAGCCTGGCCTTCAAGCGCCCGAACTCCCTGATTTCGTCCGGGCGACCCACCAGGAGCTGATCGATGACTTGAAACTCCTGGTTGAGCATGTCGCCGTAGCCTATCTGCCGGGGCGTATCACCCAGACCCGAGACCGTGGCGCTGGAGCTGTATGCAATACCGCTCAGTAAAATCTGATGCACTCGATTCAAATGCTTGCTCAAATCCCGCGCATGGGCTTCGCGAGCACGCTCCTGTTCCACCTGGTCGAGCATAAAATAGAGCGTCCCGACAAAGAGCAGCTCGAAGAACAGCGGCACGGCAACCAGCAAGAAAAGTGTGTGGGAAAGCTTGAGGTTCATTTAAGCTGGGAAGAACCGTTCCGGTAAGGGGCAAGTCCAAAAATGGGGCGGTGAATGGGCGGTGAAAATCCAAGCCTAACATAAAATATAGCCCACCGGATCTTGGGCTATAATCATGTTCTGTAGGGTCTTTCCGGGTGGTAGCTTAATCCATGGGCAGCACTTCAACATTTAGAAGAAAATCAATACTGGCAGCCGCGCTCCTTTCGGTCTGTGGAGTAGCGGCAGACGCAGGGCTTTTGCCCCTGCCGATGCAAGCCCGTCTTACCCAGCCGGCCCAGGCCGCGCCCGATGCCTATCAAAAGGCCAAGGGCGATTACGACAGCAAAAACTATGCCGCCGCCCTGACGCAGTTCAAGGCTCTGGCCGCGGCCTATCCCAGAAACGCCCTCTGTCACTATTACCTGGCTCTCTGCCACCAGGCCCTGGGTCATGTGCCCCAGGCGAAACAAGAGTTTCAAGTGGTACAACAACTTGACCGAGGCTCCCTCGGGCAATACGCCGCCCAGGGCATGAGGCAGCTTTCCGGCGCCAGTTCGGCCAGCGGCTCCGGCGCCATAGCCATCGCCTCAGCAGGCGGTGCCAGCACCACACAAGCCCGCTCCAAGGTGCGAAAGATCTACGAGTTCTACGCCGACTGGTGACCGCCCTGTAAGAAATTTGCGCCCGTGTTTGACGCAACCAAAAGACAATTTACAGATATCTCCTTCGAGCAAGTCAATATTGACGAACCCAGTGGTCAGGAACTGGCCGGTCGTTACGGCGTAACCGGTATTCCCAGGTTAGTCTTTCTCGACAGCTCCAATCAGGTACTCTACAACGGCGGCGCCCCCATGGACGCGGAATCTTTTCACGGTCTGATCAATCAGCACCGTTAAGCGTCACTGCAGATAGTTCTATCTGCAGGCTTTAAGCCGACCGACTATTTCATCCAGGTAAAGCCTTGACGATATGGCGTCCGCGCCATATTATAGAGTCTATGCCATACGAATTGGTCTTACTGGATAACTTCGTGGTCTGGCTCGACGAGCAAGAAGAAGAGCGCCGCATCAAGATTTTAGGGCATCTCGATTTATTGGAAGAACGCGGACCACTGCTTGGACGCCCTTATGTCGATACGATCAAAGGCTCCAAAATCCCAAATCTAAAGGAGCTTCGGGTACAACACAAAACCGAACCAATCAGAATTTTGTTCGCCTTTGATCCAAAACAGCAAGCAGTGATCATTCTAGGCGGCAGCAAACAAGCGGATAAGCGCTGGTATGACACCAACATACCAATATCTGAAAAGCTGTTTTTCGAGCACTTGGAGAAGCTGCGAAAAGCCGATAAAGAATCCCCTCGCAAAGAGATAGAAACATGATTAGCTACCGCGATTACAAAAGAAAACTGACTCCTGAACAGCGCGCAAAGGTTGACGAGCTCGCCCGGAAGCTGATTGCTGAAGAGAAGTCACTGCGCGAAATCAGGAAGGCGCGGGAGTGCTCGCAAGCTGAATTAGCCAAGCGCCTGGGCATGAATCAAGGCGACCTGTCAAAGTTTGAACGTCGGACTGATGTTTACTTGAGTACCATTCGCCACTACATTGAAGCTCTGGGCGGTACTCTGGAGTTGGTAGCAACCTTTCCGGAAACTGGGGCGATCAGGATAGCAAACTTTGGAGAAACATTGGCCCTAGACAAGGACGAAACGCAGGAATCAAACGCTATCTGAATCTACAACGGCGGCGCCCCCATGGACGCGGAATCTTTTCACGGTCTGATCAATCAGCACCGTTAATTCCCTACTTGAGACTCTTGTCTCCCACCGGTCTTAGCTTGAATTGCACCTCCAGACCACGACCGCCGGCGGCAGCGTTTCCCAGGCTGACCGTGCCGCCGCAGGCTTCCACGCAGGTTTTGACAATTGCCAGCCCGAGCCCGACACCGCCTAAGCTGCGGCTGCGAGAGGATTCAGGACGATAGAAGGGCTCGGTCAGGTGGGGCAAAGCCTCAGCTGCTACTCCCGGGCCCTCGTCGGCAATAGTCAGTATATGCTCCGCTGCCCCCGCCTTCATCCGTACTTTGATGGCCCCCTCACCGGCATAGCGCACGCAGTTGCGCAAGACATTGGAAACAGCCCGTTCCAAAAGAATGGCATCGCCCTCCACAAAGGGATTGTCGGCAAAATCCAGCTCCACTCTTTCATTCAAGCCCAGGCGCTCCACCACCGTGCGCACCGACTCATGCAGATTGACCGGCTTCATTTCAGGCGAACTGCCCTTGAGACCGGCCTTGGAAAAGGCCAGCAGTTCACTGACCAGATGGGTCATCTCCTGCACTTCCTCACGAATGTCATGGATGCGGTTCTGCTCTTCCTCGCTCAGGCGGGAGGAGCTGGAAAGCAGTTCCAGAGCCATCTGCAACCGGGCAATCGGCGAGCGCAGTTCATGAGATATATCACCCAGGAAACGCTTCTGCCCGGTGACAAAACCGTTTAATTTCTCAGCCAGCGCATTGACGGCCTCAGCCAGCCGCCCCAATTCATCGGTACGCCCAGAGTGCAGACGCACATCGAAATTCCCTTCGGCTATACGCTCAGTAGCCAGAGTCAACTGGGCAATGGTACCGGCCAGGCTGTAGACAAAGGGGTACCAGAAAACAATGGAGATAATCAAGATAGCAACGGCAACGGCTCCGACGAAGGCAAAATCGATGACCAGGCTGCTCTGCCAGATATTGTCGCTGGCGGCAAGCAGCACGGCCGGATGAAAAGGTTCGGGGAAACCCGGAGGATAGAATTGCCGCCCCGGCACCAAAACAGGACTCATCTCGGCCCCATCACCGGTGAGCGGCAACCTGGTGCCAATCCAGAAGCGTCCATCCCTGCCGCTATGCACTATGAAACGCCCGGAGCCGTGAGGAGGCGGGGCCGCGCCGCCCTCAGGAAAACCCTGTACCCGCAAAGGAAAGGGCCCGGGTAAAGGCAAAGCCATAGGCGGCCGCGGTCCGCGATCGCCCATAGCACCAGGCGGCAGGAGCATCTGCACACGTCCGGCTACGGCAGGGGGCAAGTCCACTTTCTCGCCGGCTAGCTGCCCCGCACCGTCGAATATATAAAACTGAACGTTGTAGATACGCCCAAAATCCTGCAAGACCTCATTGAACCGTGAGGTCGGTCGGCCGCGCAGTTGTCCGCTCACTGCACCGGCCACGGTATCAACACGCTCGCCGATGGGACTGGCGATTAACGTCTCCCAGCCAAAGCCGAAGGCTGAGTTAAAGACAAAAAAGACAATGGCGCAAAGCAAGAGCAGATACAAGACCAGCAAATTGAAAACTTGCAAATAAAGTGAGGTCCTAGCTTTCATCGCCTCCCTCACTCTCACTTTGATTTAAGAGCATATAACCGGCGGAGCGTACAGTGCGTATAAAGCGAGGATTCTGAGGCGGATCCCCAAGTTTTCGCCGCAGGGCCGAAATGTGCACATCGATTGAGCGATCGAAGATATCGTAGTTGCGATCGCGAATTTCATTCAATAGTTGCTCACGACTTTTCACCCGTCCCCGGCTCTGACCAAGTACCACCAGCAAGTCGAACTCCACCGGAGTCAAAGCCAGGCTCTGCCCGGAAAGTGTCGCCGAGCGAGAAGCCAGATCAATGATCAAAGCCCCTAAATTCAGCTCGTCCTTAGAAGACTCAGCCCCCTCGCCGGACACCTTGAGATTCGGCTCAACATTCCGCCTCACTCGGCGCAAAACCGCTCTTACCCTGGCCAGAAGTTCACGGGGCGAAAAGGTCTTTGGTAAGTAATCATCGGCACCAATCTCCAGACCGACAATACGATCTGTCTCGTCACCCAGAGCCGTGAGCATCAAAACCGGCAATTGCCATTTCTCCCGAATCCGCCGCAAGACTTCAAACCCGTCCATACCGGGCATCATCACATCCAGAATGACGGCATCGAAAGCTACGTCCGCCAGGGCTCTGAGAGCCCCTTCCCCGTCATGGGAGAGACTGACGGCATAACCAAAGCGGCTCAAATAGTCCGCCGTCAGGCGGCAAAATTTGAGGTCGTCGTCCACCAGGAGCAACTTATGGCCGCCATCGGCAGAAGCTGTCTTCAGCTCATCGTCCAAGAAACACTCTCTTTCAACACCAGCGGGAGCCAAAGCCTCCGAGAACTCAAACATTGAACTACGTTCTTGTTTAAATGAACTACGTTCTTGTTAAAATGATCTACGTTCTTGTATAAAGTATGCCACAGACTCCTCAACTGCCGGCAAAAACCAGTACCGCCATTCCACTTCTATAAGCCATGTCGCACGCGGCTCGTGCGGCTGCAATAGCCATTCCAGGCTCCTTGGGAGCACCGCTCAGGGCGGAGATGGTGGCAATTCCGCAACTGACTCTCAGGCTAACATGATGGGGAAAGAGCGAACTCTCATCAATGACACTGCAAAGGGCCTCCGCCACTGTAAGGGCCGTGGCACTGTCGGCCCCCCAGCGCAAGAGTGCAAACTCGCCCCCGCCAAAGTAGGCAGTCACATCGTATGGCGCGCACAATCTGGTGATGCATTTGGCCACACCCGACAAATATTCGGGAGCCGGTTCAAGACCGTCACTACCCCTCACTTTCAGCACAATGAGGGAAAGTGGTGCCTCATCATATGGACGAGGCGAACACCAACTGAGAAGAAAAATACAAAAAGCATGAAAGCTGAGCATGCCGCAAACCGGTTCTTTAAGAAGCGAAAGTAGCTTGTTCACTTCTTCTCTGTCGATGGGAACGCTTTCAACGATAGTCCCGGACAGGGGACGAGAAAATAGGTCGTAGGGTTCATAGGCACATTTTGCGGTACCGGGACAGAGCAGTTCCTCGCCCTGAGATTCAAGCAAAACCACCTCAGCCCCGCCTTCTCCATCGGCTTCAGGACAAGCCTCCGGGCTCAAGCGGTCACTAAGGCCCAGCAACTCACCATCGATGACAGGTAGATTCTGCCCGGTATCGCCGCTTCTCTGATAAAGGGATTCCACCTTGATGCGCCCCTGAATCATTATCACCTCGGTGGTCTCCCGCACCCAGAGCTTCACCAGACTGTCGCCCTCCATGCGATAGAAAGTCCAGCGCGGCGGCAAGACTCCCTGCCCGGCACTGACGGCAATGAGAAAAGCAGTGCCTCCGGCATTGAGGGGATTTGTAAACGGCAATTCCACTGAGTACGGCAAATACTGCTTTCTGGCATCTTTCTGGCTGGCGTCTTTCTGCGCCGCTTCCTTAAGGGCGTATTTTAAGTCTTCGCTGCTCGGCACCCCGTTCATCTTACTCAAGCGCAGACTATTGACCGACCGAGTATTGAAGGAATCTGCTAAAGGCATAGGAAACCCCCGACAAAATAGAAAATCTCTCTTTCCTATTTCATCAGGGGTCTGTTAAGCAATTATTTGCTGGTGGCTTTCGCTAATCGACTTTCTTAAAGGGTTTGTAAAGACCCATTATTGAGGGGTAGCGGGGGCGGAAGACGGCGTGGCCGGGGCCGCCGGCGGAGCGGTAGTGCCGGTGGTAGCAGGGGCTGGACTCGTACCTGGAGTCCCTGAAGCACCCGGGGTGGCCGGCTTAACCACTTTCTTCTTCGGTTTGGGCTTGGGCGCGAGCTTCTTCTTCACTTCTTTGATCATCGCCCCCAGAGCCTTGGCCCGCTCCGGGTCTTTGGATTCAGGCATGCGGGAGCATTCCTGCAAGACCTTGAGGGACTCTTTGTACGCCCCTTTACGCAAGAGAGCTTCACCCAGACCGACCTTGGGAGAATAGTTCTTGGGATCAATGGCCACAGCTTTGCGATAGGCAGCCTCAGCCTCTTTGTAGTTCTTGAGCAGAGCCAGTTGAGTGCCGCCCAGGTTGTTCCAGAGCATAATCTCCTTGGGACAGAGCTTGGTGGCTTCGTTGTAGACTTCCACCGCCTTCTTCGGTCCATCCACTTCTTGCGTGGCAAGGGCTAGAGCCGTCCAGGCTTCCGAATTGAGGGGGCTTATCTTGACGGCCTTGCGGTAAAGGGGCTTAGACTTGGCGAACTGACCTTCCTCATCGTAAAGCAAGCCCAGATAGTACGGGCAGTGATCATCGTTTGGATCGAGTTCCATAGCCTTTTCAAACTCCGGTATGGCCCCTTTGGGATTGCCGGTCTTCTGCTTACCCATAGCCAGGAGAAAATGGTAGAAACTGTCGCCGGGATAGATTTTGATGGCACGTTCCAGCAAGGGCATGGCTTCTTTCCATTTTTCTTGCTGGGTGAGGGGGTAAGCTTGCTTGAGGACTATATTCCAGGATTTCTCCCAGTCGGCTCTGTTTCCCCGGCCGGGAAACTTCTCCCAGCGGTCGGCATGAGCCGGGCCGGCCATCACAAAGAGGGAAAAGGCCGCCATCACGCCGACCGTCACCGCCCTTTTCACTGCGGCTGACGCCAGGGAAGGGAAATTCCGTCTCTGAACAGACCCGGGCGATGTCTCCTGAATAAATCTAATTGGTCTCAATTTAGCCTCCACTGAGAAGTTGAACTATTGAAAGCAAGGACTCGGATAAACCTGCCTGCGGCTTCTGACACCGGCAATTAGATAAGTATAAACAATCCGCGGTCTCTTTACTTCCGGGCGGGCACTTTAGGGTCCGGCGACCAAGTTACTATTAACACATGCTCACCACTGTTTCTGATTTATCCCTCCTAAAAGAGTTGTTACCAGACTGGCGTCTGCCTCAGGTTGTGCCCGCGAGCAAGGATGGCAGGCTCAGTACACCGCATTCCAGTATGCAAGAAAGCAACTGTGCCGAGCCTGAGTCGGTAGGGATTACAAAAGGCAAGCAAGAACAAATTGAGAATTACCTGGCCGCCGTGCAAAATCTCCTTGATGCGGAAGATGCAGGTAGACTCCGATGCTATTCATCTAATGCTGCTCCAAGAGTCTTTGCCGGATTACGAAGACAAAACTTCGACAGTAACTTCTTCGGTTTCGAAGTCGGTAGAATCGAACCACTAGTGGTGGCACCGACGGAGCGTTGGACTAAAGTAGAGCGTCGAGATCTAGAGAGTTATCTGAAGGCACTCTTGCAAGAAGCGGCCGGGCATGGATTTAAGCAGCTTTCAGCATATTGCGAACCCTCCGATTTTCAGCTCTTGCAAGCCCTAAGCCTGTGCGGCTTCGTCCCTATGGATACGACTATGCGATACGAGCTCAATCTGGGTGAATGGGCACAAAATAAACGCGACCACAGTGCCTGTAGGCAAAGTAACTACAAAACCGGCAGCCCCACCGCCAGTGGTATCAGAGAATTAAGAGAGAGCGACATCGATGCCTTAGCGGCAGTTACTGCCCAATGCTTCTTGGACAGAGCACGAAACATTAACAGATTTAACAGTGACCCGCAGTTTCTAGAAACTGGCAAGTTACCGGCGCTCTACCACACCTGGTTCAAAAACCTGGCCCGGGGCGAACTGGCCGACCAGGTTTTCGTCTCCCAGGACAGCCAGGGCCGTCCCCTCGGCTTCCTTTCCGTCCAATTACCCAGCCACAAACCCTCAACCCTGGCAAGCGGTCAATGCGGTGCAATTCCCATGATGGCAGTGGCACCTGAGCATCAAGGTCGCGGTATCTACGCAAGCCTCCTAAAGCATGCTTTTGACTGGTTTATTAGCCAGAAGATAGAAACGGTTGAACTCTGGACTCACATTTCCAACACCCCCAACCACAGGGTGTGGCTCAAAGCCGGCGCCACGCTGACCTACACGGTACACTGCCTGCACTGCGACTTGAGGCAACTGCAATAAGATTCCGCTCAAACGACCCGACACCTGACATGCTATCCTATGACAACTTAGAACAGGCTGCCCGCTGATAAGGAACGGCAATATAGTGCCTCCAGCCGTTTCCCAAGACAATGTGATTACAGACAGAGCGCCGCATGCCATAGCGCGGTGCCGGTCGGCTTCACACTTGCTTAGAAATTTCCTAACAAGTTGCACAGCCCTCACATTGACGACACTGAGCGCGGCCTACTTGGCGAGCTTTTATCTCCCCTGGAGAGCACTGGCCTCTACCGAAATTCCAGAGTGGATCGCGGGCTACACGGAGCGAATTGCCAACACCCTTAACAGCCGGGAAGACCTGGGCATAGGCACACTGGGTTCCTCTCTTATTCTGGCCGTAATTGAGGACGAAGAAGGCAAAGTTTCCCAGTTGTGCCGCAACAGCATAAAGGCGAACACAGGCTCAGCCCCGAAACTGAGCATATTAGCCTCTCCCGGCAACCTGATCAGTGACTACGAGAAACTAGTCGCGGCCATGCTGGATCGCCCTCCGACAAAACAACCAAAACTAATTCTTCTAACCTATTCATACCGTGATTTCTTTGACAATTTAGCTCAAAGTGAAGAGAATGCCTCCCCGGTGGCAAAAATGCTTACCTACACAAGAGAGCGCAGTCACTTCTTACCTGATTGGCGAAAGCTTTTTTCAGGTGCCGCACTCGACGAGACAGCCACCTGCCTTTTGCATCACAAAAGACACCTGCATAGCGTAGCTGCACTTTTTAGAACCACGCTGGCTCAGCAAGCAGAGCAGCTCAGAAAGAACTATCTGGTGCAAGCACCGAAGCAGAATACTCCGTCTCAAACAGCTATTCCAAAGTTAGACCTTCAAACTGATATGAAGGTCTACAAAACCCGCTACCAGCCCTTAAACGAGATTCGCTACCAGGTCGAACGTGACATCAAAGATAAACCTGCGGCCTATCGCCTTGCCATGCGACGACGAAAATCCATGCCGCTCACAAAACAGCTTCGAAAAATTATCGTTAATGCTAAAGATAAATTTCCCCCAACACACGATATTACAAAGGCAATGAAGTACACCCTCAATCACTGGATTGCGTTGACCAGATTTCTCAAAAATCCTGACATTGCCATCGACAACAATGAGTCCGAAAGAGCTATTAAATCCTGGGTTCTTGTGAGAAAGAATAGTCTCTTTGCCGGTTCAGATGCCGGGGCCTGCGCCATTGCCACTCATCTCTCCTTCATTTCTAGCGCCAAGCGCAATGGCATCAACTCGGTTGACTGGTATGCCGATGTCCAGGCTCGCATCAATGAAATGAAGACTTCTGAACTTCAACAACTTCTGCCTCATCGCTGGTCACCGCCATCGCCGCCCAATCCCCTGCTGCCACCTTTTTAGCAAATCAGCTTGACTTTCCTTGCGCCACCACGTGTTTGAACGGACGGACACCCACCAGCAAAACAACCAAAATTCATTCTTCTAACCTATTCATACCGTGATTTCTCTGACAATCTAGCGCAGAGTGACGAAAACGCCTCACCTGTGGACAGAATGCTTAGCTCCCGTTGAGTTTCTTTCCACCCATTTTGACGTAGAGGCTGTAGGGCTTCTAGAGAGTTGCTGGCTTAAGCGCTATAAGATAGCTCCAAGATCTATAGCCAATACTTCCTTCCTTGATGCCATCGGGCGTACCAGTTAACCCTGTATTCTCTCTACCGGTATGTCAACATCAAAGGCTGTCGAGTCAGCATTGCTTGACCTTTACCCCCCCATCATGCCATCGCCGGTAGTGGCGCATTGAGCTATAACAACTTGGTGCGGAAAGATTTGCAAAGCCATGATTCGGTCCTGCATTGCACAATGCATTTATCCTTGACCTTTTGAGTTTGTCAATTTGCGCGGCATCACAACTTTGCTCGAGCGCTTTGGTCTTGTCACCGCTCTGTCTGAACATTCAGCTGCTCAGGAAGTGGCTCTTGCCACCGAGGCTATGGGGCAGCAGGTTATTGAGAAGCATATCACTAAATCTAGAGACCAGCCTGTACCAGATCCGATGGCGTAGAAAGATCCTGCCGACTTTACCAGTCTGGTGCAGCTGATTAGCAATCTGGAAGCGACGCTATGCTTGGCAACCAGGCAGCCAGTGGCTAGCGAGCCGGAAACTGCCCAAACTGGTGCGCAAAGGAGTTCTTACTAGAAAGCCGATAAAGAAAGGCGCTATTATTAATGCGGAAAAATTATGGTGAACCATCCCCCCGGTAAGATGTCGCATCGGCAATTTGGCGGCTTGCTTGGCCGCGCCGCACAGTCGGACTATGAGCTGGAGGCACCTATAGCCAACCTTTTGTTCAGTCTGCGATTAGCCCTTCACAAGCTTCTTTGAAATTGGAGGCAAAGTCACGGACTATTAGAGCGTGCTCAAGTTAACCGGTGCAAACGAAATGGCTGAATCTATATGATAATCTTGGGTTCCCTGGAGGTCTGAGTGTCCATAACGCAAAGGGAAAGACAAATTCTCATGACAGATGAGGCTGCGCCAAGGGTCGCCTATCCTTGGAACGTGTCTGCTTCTTTAGATAAACAAATCAACTCAAAAGCATTTTTAAACTACAGTTCGAAATTATCCGAAAAGAAGATACTCTTTCTAGACGGTCTTCGGGCCTTGGCAATTTTGCCTGTGCTTGGTTTTCATCAAGTAAGCAACAGCCTTCACTCCTTTTTCGGCTCGAGCGGTTGGGTCGGCGTAGAAACATTTTTTGTGATCAGCGGATTTCTAATTACAAACCTCTGTCTATCAGAGCTTAGTAAAACCGGCACCATCAATCTCAAGTATTTCTGGGCTCGCCGCATACTGCGAATTGCACCAGCTTTGCTTGTCTTTCTGGCCGTCGCTTGTGTCTTCGGGGCTGGGCTTCCTTACGTTTTAGTGGCCGCTTTTTCTTGCTTCGATATTTTGCTTGTCACTCATTTTATTCCGGTCAATGTAGATGCTATGCCTCTGGTTCATACATGGACACTGGGTATGGAAGAGAAATTCTATTTGATACTCCCCTTGGTTCTTTTGACTTGGCGTTCTCGTCTGACTGGACTTGAGCAAAATAAATGGGCCCGTAGCCTCTTCGCTTTGTTGGTGAGCGCCTTCTTGGCCATGGTTGCCTACCGCTCAATACACTATCTTTGCTTTGCCACCTCGGTTCGCCTGTTTGCAGGATTTGACACCCATCTTGACGGGCTTTTGCTTGGTGCCGCCGGTGCCGTCTTGCTGCACTATAAGGATGCCTTCCCCCAGTTTACCAAGCTAAGCGTGCACTGGTTTGTGGTTGTTTTATTGTTTGCCGGCTTTGTCTTTTCCACTTTGAAAATTGGTCATCCCGAGCTGATCATTAGTCGCAATCCAAATGGCATATTGAACTGGTGGATGTTGAAGTTGCCTTTGCATTCGCTTGTGACCACGGCGCTTTTGGTTTCACTCCTCAAGTGCTCCAATCAAAGCTCACCGGTTCATTGGCTGCTCTCGAATAATCTGATGGCTTTTGTAGGAAGGCTTTCTTACAGTCTTTATCTGTGGCACGGTATAGCTACGAACCAAATCTATCAAGTTTTAATTACCTGCCAGCCGCATTTAACCGCCCATGTTGATGTGGTTAAATACTCTCTTTGTCTCAGCCTGGCGAGCGTCTCATATTTCTTGATTGAAAAGCCCTTTCTGAAGCTGAAAGATAGATTCAAGCCCAGACATAGCGCCATTGAGCCTTTGTCACGCGATGCCTCTTGCTTAGTAGAAAGCAGGCGATAGCGGCTCTGGCTGCTCATCTCTTTGATATCCTATCACGCGGCCTTAGTAGTGCAAGTGGTGGCACGCATGCTTTTTTCCCTAAGTTTTCGGTTCTTGAGTTCTCTGTATCCGCGCACTCTCCTGAACCGCCCTTCGGCTTCAACCAGGGTCATGACTAGAGTCCGTTCAATATGGTTGGTTTTTCTGTTCCACTTCTTCACGTTTCTCTTATATCTACGAGACATGGAGAACATCGACTCAATACTGTTCATGGATGACAGAATGCGCTTAAGATCGTCAGTCAGCTCGATTTTGTGGACTGTAAGCGTTTCCTCCATTCCTTCCAACAGGCTGCCAGCGGCAGATTCATTTAGGCTGGCCAGTTCGTCGAAGACTTTCTCAACGGCCTGGCGGGCTTCACCGAGTTCGTTCATGGAGTATGCAGCGGCAAGTCTCTTGTCGATTCTCTCCTGGTGCTCTTTGGGTAGCTTGTCGGATACGTTTCTTATGCACCTAGCAGCGCTATACGGCTGAGTTGGCGCCAAATACTTTCTTGACCGCCTTTGCTAATGCCTTGGAGCCATCGATGACGAAAAGATAGTCATCATCAACCTTTAACCCGCAATCAACAATATCCTCCAGCAACTCCAGACAAACCTGTGTGTTCTCTGCGGCTCCCTGGCGGACGCCTAGGACCTGCTTCTTGCCCCAAACATCAAGGACTAGAGCTACGATGTTGTCGATATCAGCGATTCCGATGCCATCAATCATGATGACAGCAAACTCTCTGTCACTGAACTGGCGCGTTTAGAACTCTTCCAGAAGTTTGCCGGACTCCTTGACCGCCCGCCTGCTCACTGCACTGCGGCTGACGCCATGCCCATCCAAGACGTGTTCCACCGTTTCCTCGTAGTCACGCGTTGAGACTCCGGCGAGGAGCTTGGCCATTACCGCTTCATTCATTGCATCCGGGCTAGCGAACGCCTTGTATGTCTCAAGCTCAACTTCCGTATGCTTTCCAGCAGACTTCTTCACAACGCGAGGTCTCTGGATATTGACCTTCTGTCCGTTAACGTACACCAGGCCTTGCTGAGTTCCCCAGCGACTCTTGTCATTTTCTGGATCTCGGGCATACCTCATACCGGCAAGCTTTTCCACTTCGGCTTCCATTGTTTGCCGCACGGCCATCATTCCGACTTCCAGCATGAAGTCATGGAGGCCCATTCTCACGACCTCCTGAAGGTCCACCGCCTGGACCTTTAGGTCAATTGCCGGTGCTTGCTTGGTGTTTTCTTCCTTGACATGGATGCGCTTGACGTTCGCTGATTTCTTCATGGTTGTTCCTCTTTAGTGTTTTTTAGATTTCGCAACCAAAACCATACCAGGCTAGTCCTGGTGGGGAACACCTAAATTTTCAACCACGCTCGGGACATGGTCTGCTGCGCCAGAGCGGTTCTAAAAAGTGTAGCTACGCGATGCAGTTTTTGAAGCGAAGGACAGGTGGCTGCTTCGTCGAGTGCGGCACCTGAGAAAAGCTTTCGCCAATCAGGCAAGAAGTGACCACAGGCCAGGCTGCCAGGTGGTACGCTTTTCGGCTGCCATTCCTGCCAAACTGGTGTACTTTTAGTTTGCCATTAACAACCAGTAGCCTTTTCGGTTTTATGAATGCTATTCTGAAGTAGGCGAGATTATCCGGCATGGTTGCGTCCTGGTTTCCCTAAGAAATAGGATAGATCAAGCTTATGTCCTTCTCAAGAAATCGTTTGCGCAATCTAGTCGTTGCAATATTGGGGTTAGTAGCTACTCTTCAATTTCTACGAATCTCTCAAGAAGCACTATTCAATAGTTCAGAAGTGATTTCAGACGACTACTTCGAATGGATTCCAACTGTTGACGCAATACTTTCAGGCAACCTAAAAGGTTGGACAGACTGTGCATACGGCAGTCACGTAGCTGTTGTTCCCCTTCTCGTTTGGATTCTAAACGCAAAACTTCTTCATTGGAATCTATTTGCGGAACGTCTTTTGGGTTTGCTGGTTACTTTGGCAAAGATTGCCATTACGTCTAAACTTATGTTGCCAATAACGAGAAGCAGCGTTCTGACTGTATTACTTTTGCTAACTATCTGTTTCAGCAGCACACAGGTAACGGTTTTCGTATATCCTGTCGCATCAACGGTCTTTGGTTTAGCAACCTTATTTTTCCTAATAGGACTTTCGCAGCTAAATTCAGCATGCACAAAGACTTCGGATTCGCGAGCGGAGCAGGTTCGCTTCATTCTTACCAGTTTTCTATCTTGCCTCTCTGCCGGAATTCTGATCCCTGCGTTTTGCAGTTACTTCACACTTATATTTATCCATCGCCGTTTCTCACTACTAAAGTGCTGGCTGCTAGCAGCAAGCGTTTCAGCTTTACCTTATACCGCTGTTTTAATGAGCTTCAAGAAAGCCTCATCGAATTCTCTCTCTACTTTCAATCCCGTGCGAATTCTTGACATGCTTGGCATTCTGACGGCTTCAGACCTTTCTCAGATCAGCCTCAAATCTTTTTGGACCTACACTTCGCAAGGACTACTTGGAGTCGTAGTTGCCGGTTATATTGCACTTATTTTTCTAGTACGGACAAACCCCAAACCTAGCGGTCAAAGCCCCCCAGAGCAGGATTCATTACCTAATGGCAAAGCAGAACCACTAGCCATAAGTTTGATAGTTTTTGGCCTTAGCAGTGCAATAGTTTTAGGCGCCTTCCGTAATGCAGTTGCGCAGTGGCATGTAGCACTAACGTCGTTCTTTTGGATAGGTTTAGTATTTCTTCTTCTAAAGGCGTGGTTTCCGGGTCCAAGACGAATAACTCAACAAAAGAAGCTGCTCTGCACCGCAATATTGACTTTGATATCCGTTTGCCTGCTAAAAGCGAACCTCAATTTAGCCCCTTACGATTACACCTACCGAGCTCGAAGCGGCTCAGCTCAGACGTTTGTTGAACAATATAGGATAACACCAACATACAACTTTCAGTTTTTAAATGGTGGCGAACTTCTCTCAATTTCCAAGATCTACAAAGCAATTTCCATCGCAGAAAGAAACAACTGGATTACTTTCCGTCGCACACCTTCAAAATTCAGAAGCCTGCAGTCATGCTTTTTTCAACCAGAAGTAGTAATTGACGGTAAAGACGGAAACAGCGGACTATCCTGGGTCAAGAATAAGCAAAACAAGCAAATTTCTCCCGTCTGCCCGGAAAAGCTTCGTTTCGCAATTTCAGAAGGAACATCAATATACTGGAGACCTTTAGAGCCCAATTACAATATCAGAAGACTTGAAATCAAGGCGGAAGACAACCCTACGTTGCTCCAATTAGAAATCTTTGGGGATAGAAGAGTGCTCAAACAGACAACCTCGAAGTCGAAGACACTAAGGCTAGACCTAGACGAACCTGCAAATTCAAAAACGACTATAAAGGTTACGGCGCTAAAAAAATGCCTCATTGATGAAATGTTTGTGTTACTTCAACCTCATAAAGGTGCTTATTACGCAGGCGCGTCCGCGTTACCGTTACCTAATAATGTTGACAGACCGATTCAGTATGACAATCATCAAGTTAAGCGGATAGAAATAAATAGAGAAAACTACGAACTAGAGAACCTCATCCAGCTTAATGAATCAGATGGCATAAAGACATTCAAAGTAACGGGCTCGGGCCCAAAATTGATTCTTAAAAATTCACTTGCCCTGCCCTTTTCAAGAATCCAATGCATCAGATACACTCTAAAGGTTCCAAAATCTCTAGTCGTACCAAGAAGTTGCATACACATTGTTCTCAATGGCTATGAACTCAAGACTATGGCTACAGCAGTGCTTGAAGATGGTCTTAGGCACACATACGATTTCGACACCAAGTTTTTTCAGCCTGCACCAGAAAGTATCATAACCGGACTTCAAATTATGCCGATTTTTGTCGATAACACCTCGGCACCAATCGAGCTAGGGAACGTTGAACTAGTTTGTTCTAAGGAAAAATTCTAGGTAGTGGGCCTGAAATGCTGAGAGAGACGTTGCACCCAAACCGGAAGAACCTAGACAGTTTAACCTCCCTGCGATTCTTCGCAGCGTTCGCAATTGTTTTGTACCACGCGCAAGCACAATTTCCATTCCTTATCAGCATCGCAAAGGAATTCGAGCTTGAACAGGCTGTCTCCTTTTTCTTTGTACTGTCCGGCTTTATCCTTACATACGCGCATAAGAACCTCGGTTTGGCAAACGCCAAACAATACTTGCTCTCAAGATTCTGGCGGATCTATCCGGTCCATGTTTTTGCATTAGCAACTCTCTTCTTAATGATTCCGAGTCATTGCTTGCCCCTCCTTAAGGACTGGCAAGTTTCTCTTGCATATCTAACTATGACCCATGGATGGATTCCCATTCAAAAATTCTATTTTTCTTGGAATTCTCCTTCTTGGAGCATATCAGCGGAGTGGTTCTTCTATATCAGCCTTCCAGCCCTGCTAATCATTGGCCGAAAAAAAACACTGCTTCCAATTTTAATTACATTCTGCAGCCTTGTCAGCTGTTACCTGTTCGTCTCCTTAACGAAGACACCTCTGTACTCCATGGACTTCATAAGCAGTCATGGATTGCTGTATATAAATCCGCTTGCACGCATATTTGAATTTGCCCTAGGAATCTCAATAGCATCGGCTCGGGAGAAAATACCACCTACAAAGCTACCGACTGTTTTTGAGTTACTCACCCTACTTTTGACAATCTTGGTTTGCCACCTTTCAACAAAACTTAGCGGTCTAGACCTGATCAGTATTCCAGCGCATTTTATTCTTTGGGCAAGTCACGGCGGACTTTCGGCTCTGTCCTCAGCGCTACTGATCCTTGTTTTCCAGCAAGAGAAGGGGTTCGTTTCAAAGCTACTTAAGTTCCAACCTTTAGTCCTACTGGGAGAAGTCAGCTTTGCAATGTACATGCTGCACCACATATTCCTTTGCTACATGGTCGAATGTCTGCCGCTGAATAAATCCGTTCCCGACTTTGCGCTCTTTCTGCTGATACTTATCTCTACTAGTTTCTTTGTGTTTTCATTTATTGAGACGCCAACTAGAAAACTATTCAAGCCCGCGAGGAAATCAGATAAGAAGCCAGATGCCAATGCCTCTATGCAAAACCTTGCTAAACTGACGAGCAAAGCAACCCTCGCCCTCTTGGCAATCTACCTAACAATTCCAGGACATCAGAACTATCAACGAGAACTCACCGAAACAATTCCCTTCGCAATTGAATCAGTAAATTTCGATAGGAGGATTGAGCTTTGTGGTGTGTATCGGTCCAATGATGCAATCTATTTTCGCTTTAGAGCAGTAAAGCAATTTCTGCTTTTTGAGCGGGTGGAATTCCAGTTTCTAGATAAGGATTTACGAACCAGACTATTCCTCAGGCAGGGCCTGACAGCTAAACCTGAAATCATTGCCGCAGGAGAACTCTTTGATCTAAAAATTCCGACCTGTATTGCCATACTGCAGAATTCATCCTACATGTCACTCAAAATTATTAGACAAAATGGAAGACCACTTTACCCACAAAACGGAACCAGAGACGACAACGGAACCAGATTGTTGATCGACATAAAGCCGATGCCAAGAACGGCTCACTAGTTTCTTTCTACAGTGCGACGCCACAACTGGCGATGTCTCTTTCCCAGTTGAAATTAGGTGATAGTGACCCCACCCCGAGAACTTGGCCTTGTCCCGGACGTAGTTGAAAATTTAGGTGATCCCCACCAGGACTAGCTGTAATGCGGCGAGATATTCAGCCGGCGGGGCAGTCAAAAACGGGAAGATTACGGCGCCGGTAATAAAACTCACATTTAACTAAACATGAAGGTGCACCCGTTTTAGTGGCCTTGTCCCGGACGTAGTTGAAAATTTAGGTGATCCCCACCAGGACTAGCCTGGTATGGTTTTGGTTGCGAAATCAAAAACCCACTAAAGAGGATCAACCATGAATAAATCATCGAACGTCAAACGCATCCATGTCAAGGAAGAAAACGCCAAGAAAGCACCGGCAATCGACCTAAAGGTCCAGTCGGTGGACCTCCAGGAGGTAGTGAGGATGGGTCTCCGTGACTTCATGATGGAAGTCGGAATGATGGCCGTGCGGCAAACAATGGAAGCCGAAGTGGAAAAGCTTGCCGGTCTGAGGTATGTTCGAGATCCAGAAAATGACAAGAGTCGCTGGGGAACTCAGCAAGGCCTGGTGTACGTTAACGGACAGAAGGTCAATATCCAGAGACCTCGGGTTGTGAAGAAGTCTGCTGGCAGGCATACAGAAGTTGAGCTTGAGACATACAGAGCTTTCTCTAACCCGGATGCAATGAACGAGGCGGTGATGGCTAAGGTCGTCGCAGGAGTTTCAACGCGCGACTACGAGAAAACGCTGGAACACGTCTTAGATGGGCATGGCGTTAGCCGCAGTGCCGTAAGCAGGAGGGCGGTAAAGGAGTCCGGCAAACTCCTGGAAGAGTTTTACACGCGCCAGTTCACGGACAGAGAGTTTGCTGTCATCATGATTGATGGCATCGGAATCGCTGATGTCGACAACATCGTAGCTCTGGGTATTGATATTTGGGGCAAGAAGCAGGTCCTGGGCGTCCGCCAGGGAGCCACTGAGAACACTCAAGTTTGCCTGGAACTGATTGAGGTGTCTGCGGTCAACTACTTTTGTGGCGGATCATTTCTAATTGTCCAACAACACCAGTATCAGAAAGCTTTTGAACAAAGATAGGCTAAGGCCTGTAAATCGAGAATTCACCGACCTCAACCATGCAAGGCGCATCACTGTGTTTCAAGCGTAGTTTCTTTGCGTTAACGGGCAAGCGCCAGACCTCAGCGCCACTTCTGCTAAAAAGCTTGATGAACTTCCCGTCAACAGTTTCCACTTCTACATTGAGCCCATTGTCACCATTCTGACACAAACGCCATTTCAAGGACAGCAGAGGCTCTGCGGCAAGCGAAGGCAGCGGCACTTCCACAAAGCCATCACCCTTGGCAAATTGCAAGAATGTACCCCCATTGAACAAGACCTTCGCCCCCCTCGCCTTAACAGCACTAGGCGGCGGCTCGGCACCAAAAACAAGTACTTTCGAGGCGCCCGGCAAAGCAACAGGCTCAACCTGACGCAGTTCACTTTCCCAGTTGAGGTCTTCGTAAAGCGCCCTCTGTACGAATTCCCAAACCACAACATCGGGTTTCTCCTTCTCTACGATATCAGCTGGAAGCTGACGCTGCCAGAGGAAAGCAGACTTACTGAAATGCTCCGCAAGAAGCGGCACCAAAGCAATCGCATAAGAGTCGCGAAGCATCAACAAGCGCGGTCCATTAGTATCGCCAGTGGTGTCTACCGGCCGCATATGCTCAGCAATCGAAAGAGCACGCGCCTTCGAGAGGCTACCATCTGGCCCCACAAGTCGCCAGTGGCAGGGCTCTGGGAAGCGGATTTTCAGGTCCTCGGACATTAAGCGATCTCGATCCAGACCAAGCATACGGCTCAAGTCCCCACCGACCGGACCCTTTCCAGCAGCAGATTCGCTCTCTCCCTCCATAGCCACGCCGACAGTGCCGGAGAGGGGAAGCGGCTTGAGGGCTGGAAAATCGGCTTGCAGCGCCCTTAACAGTTCACAATAGGCATAGTAAGAACCAAGCCCATTCCAATGAGTATCGGTTTTAAAATACAGAGGGGCTTCACCCTTATGAGCTAAAAGAGTCGGGCGAAGATCCACGACTTTTACCTTGTCTCGCTGCTTAAGACGCTCTGTTAATTGTTCCAGGCGGGAGACGCCGCCAACGGCTCGCCTAAGCGAAGCGGCGAGATATTCAGGATAGATCTCTTCTTTACTTGGCCCAATGACAAGAACGAACTTGCGGCCCTTCAGCCGTAAGCGCTCTGCGCGAGCCTCCACGCCCCGGCACCAGAGATCAAGATCGGCTTCGCTAAAAGGACTCAAACCAAGAGCTTCGGTCGTGGAGCTGGGATTCAAGAAATAAAGCCAGTTGTCCTTACCGACTGCCACGTTAACGGCTCCAGAGGCCTGGAAAACCTGATAAATGAACTTGTTGCGCCAGGCTATTAATTCGGAGCGTGCCACCATATGATCGAGAATACAAGAGTCAAGCTCTCGGCAAATACGAATCAGATCCGATAGTTTTCCTCTAAGGGTCGGCAGATCGGCTGCATAGCGACCGTCTGCATGCAGTAGCTGATGAGGCTTATAGCTCAAAGCAGTAGCCAGACCGGCACCGGCCAGGGCGGCCATGAAGAGGACGATCATAAGTTTGCTTTCTTGTCTTCTCTTCAACATGGAAGCTCCCACTAAAAGCGAAAATAAATGAAGGGATTGCTGGCACCGGCAGTTAGCTCCACGGTGGACAGCAAAAGCAAAATCATGGTCAGAGAGACACGCAACAGACGCAGGGCTTGCAACGACCGCAGCCATCTAGCCTCAGTGAGAGCCAGAACTTTCACCACCGGAGCAGTGGAGAAGCTCAAGGGCATGGAAAAGAAAACCCCGGTCAGGATACAGAAAAGACCGTAGCCGTCCACCAGAGATGAAGCCGGGTAGGCAAGAGACGGCTGCTTGAGAGCAAACATAGCAGCCACATAAGTGAGGGCTTCCGGCAGAGATTCAAGGCGGAAGAAGACCCAACCCACCAGAACTACGAGCATGGAATAAAGCCAACAAAGCGGTCTGGGCGCCGACTCCAACAAACCGGCACCTAATCTGGTGCGCTCCAGGGACAAGAACATTCCATGAAACAGTCCCCAGATAACGAAATTCCAACTGGCACCATGCCAGAGCCCGCACAAGAAAAACACTGTAAGCAAATTGCGACTTTCCACAAGACGGCCGCTCTTATTGCCACCCAGCGGTATGTAGACATAGTCGCGAAACCAAGATGAAAGCGTTATATGCCAGCGCCGCCAGAAGTCGCGAATGGATGTGGCAATATAGGGGAAGTTGAAATTCTCCGGGAAAGTAAAACCAAACATTCGACCAAGCCCTATGGCCATGTCGGAGTAGCCGCTGAAGTCAAAATAGATTTGCAGGGCATAGCAGACGGCCGCCAGCCAGGCAGTGTCTGCACCAACCTGGCTGAGTGGCACCGCAAAAGCCCTGTCGGCTATGGCGCCTACCGGATTTGCCACTAAGACTTTCTTACTGAGTCCGTATATGAAGCGCCGCATCCCCTGAGCCACACAATCGGCATTGACTTTGCGAGTAACGAACTGACTGGCGATCTCGTGGTAGCGAATGATCGGTCCCGCCACTAGCTGCGGGAAAAGAGCGATGTAGAGAAACATAACCACAGGATCTTTAAGGGCACCGGTCTTGCCCCTGTAAATATCAACCAGGTAAGAGATACAGTGGAAAGTGAAGAAAGAAATACCCAGCGGCAATGGAATATGAGGGAAGCTTAAGACAGGCAGATGCAGGACACTGAGCAGGTAGTTGAGATTCTCAGCACCGAAGTTAGCGTATTTGAAGAAGAGAAGCAGGGTTAAATTAGCCGTTACAGCCAGGGTAAGAAGTCTCCGTTTTCTTGCCGCATCATCCACCGCCTCGCCAATTTTGATGCCGAAAAGAAAATTGGTTCCTACCGAGATAAGCAATATCCACGAAAGAGAGAAATCACCCCAGGTGTAAAAAACTAAGCTCAAGAAACTGAGCAGCGCGTTCTGTACCGACACTTTCTTGGAACACCCTACCAAAAGCAAAGTGACCGGTAAGAAAAAGAGCAAAAATGTGAGGGAGCTGAAAACCATTACTTTCTGATTGAGCCTTTCCTCAAAAGACAGGGTCCAGTCAGACTAGCCCAAATAGCCCCAGGTTATCAAGACGATCGAATTAAGGAGGTGCCAGAGAGCGACGCCAGCGCTGATGAAATCAAACTAATAAGCATTATCTAGTAACGCGCAACCTTTAGAAAACCAGATGATTGACTGAAAATTCCATGTCATCAAGAAAATGAACCCAAAGACACAATCAACGTCGGCGCTATACTAACCGGACTGAGGCCCACTCATAACAGTGCTGCTGACGATCCAGGAGTTTCCATCAATCTGTGTAACCGAGTAATACTGCGCGCCGACGCCGATGTAGACATTGGCATCGGTCACGTCATGCGCCTGAGCGCGCTCGGCGCCGCGCTGGTTGAGGCAAACTCCGACGTTCTCTTTGTTTACAATGCCTGCCCAGTGCCCCTGCTCAAGAAGCTGGAAAGCTACGGCATCAAGAGCCTACCGCTCAACTCACAGTCGAAAAACTGCGACACCGGAGCCCTAATTGAACTAGCTAGACCTGGTGATTATGTGGCTATGGATGGTTACCACTTCAACCTAAATGACCAGAAGCTGGTCAAGAACGCAGGTCTCAAACTGCTTTTCCTAGATGATTTTGGACACTGCCAGCACTATGAAGCTGACCTGATACTAAACCAGAACGCCAGTGCCAGAGAATCATTGTACCCATCTATAGCTGAACATACGAAACTTCTCCTTGGCACAAAATACGTACTGCTGCGCCCAGAGTTTCTTAAGCTACCAAAAACCAACCTGAGTAGAGGCCATAGCGAACGAATTGACATTCTAGTCACCATGGGCGGCTCGGATGCAGAAAACACAACTGCTCTGATTCTAACGGCTCTGCTACAAGCACTAAAGCCAAGCAAAATCAAAGCCAATGTAAGAGTTGTGCTGGGCGCTGCAAATCCCAACCAAGAGCACATTGCCAAACTGATCGCGCAAGAAAAAACAAGCACCCCGACGACCGGAGGTCGTCCAGACATCGAGCTTGATTTGATAGTAAACGCGAACAACATGGCAGAACTTATGCACGAACAAGACATTTTAATCTCCGCCGGCGGCACTACAGTATTTGAAGCAGCCTATCTGGGTCTGGCTAATCTTGTTTTAACTACAGCTGACAACCAGGACGGAACTGCTGACCTTGTTGAAGCTGGCGCAATTATGAGCCTAGGTAAATTTCCCAACACCGGTACGGAACAGATTGCAACGGTCTTGAAGACTTTGATAGAATCAGACCTTCTGCAAAAAATGCCCAAAATCGCCAGATCGCTGGTGGATGGGCAAGGTGTGCAGCGCGTCATTGCAGCCATGAAAGACACTGAAGCCTAAGATAGGCATAATCAGCCTAATTCAGACGATTGAGGGAATATGCAGGCAGTAATCACCTCGCCTCAGAGCAAAATTACCCAACTCAATATCGAGGGTCGCATCGTTGGAATTGGCAGCCCTTGCTTCCTGGTTGCAGAGATCGGCATCAATCACAATGGCGACATCGAACTTGCCAAAAAGACCATTCTTGCCGCAAAAGAGGCGGGAGCAGATGCAGTGAAGTTTCAGAGCTACAAAACTGAAGACTTCATTACTGACCGCACTCTAGTCTATGAGTACGAGAACTCGGGAAGGAAAGTTCAAGAAACTCAATTCGACATGTTTAAGCGCTGCGAGCTGACTTTTAGCCAGTTGAAAGAGCTAAAACTATACTGTGACCAACTTCGAATTTCCTTCCATAGCACTCCCACCAGCCGGGAAGGAATAGCCGATCTAGTCAAGCTTGGCGCAGCAGTACTCAAGAATGGCTCCGACTACCTTACGCATTTGCCCCTAATCCGCGACATGGGGAGAACCGGGCTAACTACAGTTCTATCGACGGGCATGGCCACGTTGGAAGAAATAGACCAGGCGGTTAGAGCATTCAGAGAAACAGGAAACACCAAATTAATCTTGCTCGCCTGCACAAGCAGCTATCCAACCGCCCCCCGAGATGTAAATCTTCTGCGAATTGCGGCTTTAAGACAAAGCTTCGACTGCCTCACCGGCTTTTCCGATCACACAGATGGCATCGTGGCTGCTGTTGGTTCAGTGATTCTCGGCTCTGTCTGGCTTGAGAAGCACTTTACTCTGGATAAGAACCTGCCTGGACCGGATCACCGCTTCTCATGCGATGCAGATGAGTTTCAAGCTCTCGCCCGCTCAGTGCGGGAAATGGAGAAGATGGTAGGCAGCTCATCGCTTCAGCCTACAGAAACAGAAGCGCATGGTCGCAGGAATTACAGACTTTCCTGTCAAACAACTAGAGATCTACCGGAGGGACACGTTCTGACTGAAGCCGACATAGCATTTCGGCGTCCCGGCACAGGCATTCCGCCAGCCCACATTAACTACATTCTGGGCAGAAAACTAGCACGCGCACTTAGCTCGAGCCACACAATTAAAGTTGAAGATCTCACCTAAGTTAAGGAGTTCCATGGTAGAAGCAAAAATGAAAGCACCAACGCTAGACCCAATATGGGAAGAGAAGTACAGCTCCGGCCAAGTTCAAAGGTATCCCTGGGATTGTATCGTAACCTTTGTCTATCGCCACTATCCCAGAGATAAGGAGAGAAGCGAGGTTAAGATTTTAGAGGTCGGATGCGGCACCGGCAGTAATCTCTGGTTTGCTGCTAGAGAAGGATTCAACGTAAGTGGTATCGATGGCAGTGCCAGCGCCATCAAATATGCGCAGGAACGCTTCCAAGAAGAGGGGTTAAATGGAGACCTACGAGTAGGCGACTTCACCGACCTCCCTTTCGCTGACAATAGCTTTGACCTTGTTATCGACCGTGGAGCACTGACCTGCTGTGGTCTTAGCGCCGGAAGACTAGCCGTAAAGGAAGTGGCAAGAGTACTGAAGCCCGGAGGCTTCTTCCATGCTAATCCTTATTCGCAGCGCAGCTCCAGCTACCTAGCCGGCGGAAGTGGGCCGGACGGTCTCAGCATAAACATTGAGGAAGGCAGTCTCACCGGCGTCGGACAGGTCTGCTTCTACTCCAGAAGAGAGCTGGCTGAATTATTTGGCGAGCAATTTGAACTGACGAGCGTCAAACACCTGGAAATACAAGAAGAACAACAGGCAAATTACATGGTGCACGCGGAATGGCGCGCTATAGCTAAAGTAAGGAAGTAGAGTTACGTCGAATTAGGGCGAGTTGGGCGATGAGCATACAAGACGAGTACACGGAAAAGGTCAAAGGTCATTTTCGACCACTGCTGGCAGCCCACGGGCAATCTTTTAAGGCTGTAGATTGGGGCTCAAAAGAAGGACAAACTCTCAGGTTTTCGGTTCTGGTGCAGTTGCTGGAACAGGCCCGTACCGTACACAACCAGGAGCCGCTTGGTACCTCGATACTCGATGTAGGCTGCGGTCTCGGACATTTCCGCGACTATCTGGATGTCCTGGGTTTCCATGGGACCTATAAAGGGATTGATATATTGCCAGAAATGGTTAGCGAAGCTAAACGGCGCCACCCGAATAGCAAGTTTGACTGTTACAACCTCTTTCAAGAGAGAACGCTACCGGGCTCATTCGACTACGTGATGGCTAGTGGCATCTTCTTTTGCGGCGATGAGAAGGGCATGCATGAAGCCATATCTATTCTCTTCGAAAACTGCAACCAGGGGCTAGCATTCAACAGCTTGTCGGCTTGGTGCGAGGAGAAAGATGAAGGCGAATTTTATGCCTGCCCTGTCAAAACGATTGAATTCTGCCGAACCCTGACTCCCTGGCTAGCCCTCAAGCATGACTATATGCCGAACGACTTTACAATCTTCATGTACAAAGAGAAAAACTCTTGATCGTCTCAATATCTCAACCAGCATATCTACCATGGCTTGGATATTTCGATCGCATAGCAGCAAGCGAATTGCACGTGGAGCTAGATCACGTGCAATTCGAGAAGCGCAGTTTTACTTCCCGGAACAAAATACTCTCAGCGAACGGACCACTATGGCTATCCGTACCTGTCAAAACAAAGGGTCTCTACCAGCAAGTCACCATAGAGAACCTTGAAATAGACAACTCCACCGACTGGAGAAGCAATCACTGGAAGAATATAAAGCAGGCTTACAGCAAAGCGCCTTACTTCAAAGCACTGGCGAATGAAGTTGAAGACATCTTCAGCAGGCGGTGGCAAAGTCTAAATGAACTGTGCAGCTTCAGTAATGAGATATTCAGAAGACAACTCGGTATTGATGTTGACGGCGGCATAAATGCGCAACAAATTGGGCGGCAACAGAATTTCACATATCAGAAGGAAAGGGCTGCCGGCTACGGCAGCCCTTTCCTTCTGGTTTTTGAGAACGCTCAACCCGCGTTCTGCTTGGACATGGCTTCCATCACGCAGCTGTCGCAAGCATGCTGGCTCGATAGCCGCTCCAGCCAGCCTCCTCCGCCGCGAACTCAAGGTTTTGGAGTTCCTCATCCCACTGGATTCCGATTGAACCACGCTGCCTTACCACTGTAGGCCAGGTCTCCTCGCATTGGTCGCACTCAAGCAAGAACAGCAGTCTGATCATTGGCTGATTCCTCCATCTTTCTTGCTCGACCGCGCTTTCTCTGGGCTCTCTTTTCAGCGGACTCCAGTGCTTCTTTCGTTCGATAGGAGGCTCCGTCAATCTTGACGATTTCTGATCTGTGTATCAATCTGTCCACAAGAGTGACTACACAAGCCGCATTCGGGAAGATTTCTCCCCACTCTTTGAAGGGCTTGTTGGTCGTGATGATTGTTGATGACTTCAGGTACCGAGCGTTAATCACCTCGTAAAGTAAGTCGGCATAGCGATTGTCGTAGCTGAGATAGCCAAGCTCATCAATTGCCAATAAGTCCGGGCTCGCGTACTTCTGTAGGCATCTCCGGCGGGATGTGGCACCATCCTGGGCTGACAGATCCGACAGCATTTGACTGGCTGAGACAAACTTGGTTTTGTATCCGGCAAGCAGAGCCGTGTGGATCAGGTTCTTCGTCAACATCGACTTACCCAGACCGTTGGCGCCAAGAAAGATGATATTGACTGCCCTCCTCATGAACTCTAGAGTGAACAGCTCTTCTACAAGCTCTCGATCAATCGCCTTCGGCCTCCCAATCAAAGTCAGACACAGGCTTCATCTCGTGTATCTGAGACTCTCTCAAGCGCCGCTCTAAGCTTCGCCGATTCTTCTCCGCCGCCTCAGCCTCTAACAGTTCTTTGACCCACGATTGATTGGCATATTCATTCCATCTGGCCGCCATGGCCTTGAAGCCCAGCTTGCTCGCCTGTTCTTTCAAATCTGTCGTCATTGTTCCTCCTTGGAAAGATTGTCGTAAGTAGCCAGCGAGTGCGGCAAAACAACAAGATCGGTAACGCTTTTGTCGTCCGGTAAATCAATCTCAATTGGCGAAAGCAGCCCCTTCTGCCTCCTCCTCCTCTCTCAAGTACGTTGGCAACATCTGCACAATGGCAAGCTCCAGAAGTCACCACTTCCTTGATTGACTCCTCCACTTCTGCCGGACCATATAAGTCCAACAGCCTCAGCAATTTGCTTGTCAGCGAACCGATTGAATACCCCCGCTCCGCAGCCATACGGAACATCTCTCTTGCAGTTGGTGCCGAGCAAAATAGTCGATTCATGCCGCTGCCCTTCTTTGCCTTTTTCTTCTCTTCGACCAGCCTCGAAATGTGCTCGGTAGTCTCAATCTGACGCCGCTTTTCAAAGCAGCGCTTGTGCTTCGCTACCTCCTTCAATCCATCCAAGATACGCACCCAATCGCTGTCTGCTTGCACGGTGAGCTGCTTCTGCACGTATTCATGAGGTACTGAATAATCGTTCAGGTCATACCTGACATACGGTGCCTTGCCAACCGATACAACCGTGCTCTCAAATACTGCATACGGATTGTCCGGCAATGGCATCAAGCTCTCTTGCTCTTGCTTAAATGCCTCTGCTACAGTCATTGTTCGGTCCTCTGAACACGGTCTGGTGCCTGCTACTTCTCGGCACCAGACTATCGCCTGATTGTTCAGGTCCTCCAGTCCATCCCACTTCCGCGCAGCAAAGAACGAATGCCTGATGTACTGTATCGCCCTCTCGACCCGCCCCTTTTGATTGCCCCTGGCGATAGCTACTGGCTTCGGGGCATATCGGTAATACGCTGCAAAGTCCAGCAGCCGAGGATTGAATCGGATAGCATCGCCACTCCTCTCCAAAACGGCCCGATTTCAAATTGTCGTACTTGACCTGCCTCGGCACACCTCCCCAACTGCAAAAGGCGTCTACGTGCCCCTGTAGAAAGTTCGCCGTGGACATGCCTGTGTAGAACTTCAGAAACACCTGCCGTGACCAGGACAAGACAATGACGAAAGCGTACAGTTGCCGCTCGGCATTACCGATTTTCACTTTCCCGAAGCAAGCCCAGTCAACCTGAGCCTCCTCTCCCTTAATCGTACTCAGCCTGAGATACGCTTCAGCTGCCGGTTTTGGTCGATGCCTGGCTAGCATGTCTCGAAAGTGGTCGATGCCCCCAGGATACCCTCTCTCTTTCACCATTGCATACAGCCGCGATCCCGTCAGTCTCGGATACTTCTGCAGCACAGAACGGATGTACGGCAAATACGGGTCAATCAACGAACGCCTGATCCTGACCCGCTCAACGCTAATTCCATTTCTGGTTAATACCCGATCAACTACACCGTGATGAATCTGTAGCTGCCTGGCGATGGTGCCTCTTTTCCACTTCTCTGCGTAAAACAAGCGCAGGATCTCTGATTCTACTTCTTTTGAAACGCCCACTGTTACCTCCTGTTGTTCTTCCCAGGCGACATCGCCCGATGAAGTCTTGGCGTGCGAACGCCCCACAAAGACGGCCCGCAACCGCTGCAGCGAATTAACACTGCATCTTCAGCCGGCTCGAATTTTGTGATTTCCGTAGAGACCACTTCCTCGGTCTCTGGACAAACAATGTCATCCTGACAAGCCTCAGGGGAACACTGATGCGTCACTTCTTCTTTGCACCGCCTCTTGTATTCTGCCTGCCGGTGGCTGTGTTTTAGCGCCCCCTTAAACGTGCGCTGGTAACGCCGCCCTGCCTCAGCCTGTCCCTGGCGGCGGTTTAGAAGTGCGCATTCTCGCCCGCAATAGCGGTTGCCACGATCACAGCTCCTGCAAAGCCTTACCTGTTCCCGGCATCGGGCGCAGTTGAACATTCGAAAGGAATCTTGCTCATCGTCCACTCAATGAGCAAAAGGCCTGACAGGACTCAATTCTTGTAGGAAACTCTCTCCTTCATCGTCCAATAGATGAATCCAGGGGTTCAAGTTGCAGCTTGAGCCCTTGACCTTTTTGCTAATTCCTAATTTCTCAAATCAACCCGAGAGGAACAATTGCTCGCGGAGGATATGCCTTGGCTATACGCCTCGCTCTGCCGTCAAGAAAGCTGCTTCTTTAAACCGCCGTCAACAGGTATTGACAAAACCATTCTAAGAAGCAGCAAAATGCAGGCAAGAAGCACCAAGGGCGAGTTGATTTTAGACCTGGCCAGAGAATGTGGCGCCACTACCTACATTTCCGGACCGTTTGGGCGCGAATATCTGAGCCCAGAAACATTTGCCGAAGCGAAGGTAGATGTAGTCTTCCATGACTACAAACACCCCCGCTACAAGCAGTTGTCACAAACCGGCAGACAAAAAAACGATGGCGGAACTGATAATGGATTTAAATTTCATCCATATATGTCAATCATTGATCTGCTCTTCAATGCCGGGCCAGAATCCCTCAGAATCTTGAGAAGCGAAGAGAGCCTCAATTCCAATTGGCAGCAAACCATCAGCGTTTCTTAGAGTTAGCGATCATCTCTTGCACAACTCCAACGACACAACTCAGGGCTTCTGTGCGACCACAGTGAAAAATCTTTGACCATGCGCTCCGACTCTGCTCAAAGGCATCTGTTCGCGACATCTGCGAGAGCTCATGCAAATCCAGACCTATCACGCTAGCTCCATCGGCAAGCGAGCGCAAACGATGGGCACCAGATCCTTCATATATTGAAAATCCCATGGTGGGCAATGTATTTCCATCATTGAAGCGAATCGAAATCGTAGGCACACCGGCTTCCAGCGCCTGAAAGAGCGTGGATGATTCATGGGCAATAAAACAATCAGCGGCCGGCAAATACCCATCCAGTTCAGGAAGGATTCTTACTGAGAATCCAGCTTCATTCAAAGCCATGAAAGCTGGCAGCGGATACTGATTGCGGCTGTAGCTGAAGGTCGGATCGCCAGCCGGCGAAGGATGGTACTTCAGAAATAATACCGGTTCGTGTAAATCCTCATGCATTCGAGCCCGACGCAAACTTTCCAAGATCAGGTTGATCACTTGCGCACTTACATCTGCCCGATAAACGTCGTAGGTGAGGGCGTAGATGAATACTGACTGTTTGCTACTGAGGCCCAGTTTGACGCGGGCCTGCCTTCTTCGCTCAGACAAAGCATCCGAGCTGGGGAAAGCATCAAGTGCGGGACTACCGATATCCACAATTCTGTCGCTTTCGACACCAGCCTTGAGAAAGTATGTTTTCTCGACCGCTCCGCGAGCCAGCGTCTTATCAAATCTGAACCAAAAATCCATGACTGGATCTCCGGCTAGCATACCGTGACACAGAAAGACGATCGGAGGCAAAAGCGCTGGATCCATATCGTAAAGCAAGAGCCCTAGAGGTACCTCATTGGCTCCTAGAAAAATCAAATCCCATTCGCGTCTCTTGAGCAGTTCGACTAAGGCAAACTGATATTGCAAATTATCTATAAACTCCTGCTCAAGCCAGGCTCTGCTGGGATAAAGCTGGATGAGATCCTCCGGCAATTCCAGCAGTAGCGCCTCTACTCGGGCGCGCAATTCCTTTTGATAACGATGAAAATCATAGGGACGGCCAACCCAGGTACGCTCAAGTAACTTACCAGGCTCCATATCATCTACCTGAGCAACGCCGTTCAAAGCTTCGACTAAGAAATCACGGGCATCGGCATTCGGGTAAAAGAGCAAACCCACCTTCGGTAAGGATGTCTTGTAATCCAGAATTCCTGAACGCGTAGCACTATTTAAATATGATAAATGGCGAAAGGAGAGACGCCTCATAACACCAGAAACGACAGGACTGACGTTGGAGAGCCGCGCCAAATATGCCAGTACGATATCTGCACAGTCGCAGAGAACCGAATGCTTTTGCCGCAATACTTTCAGGTCATGAGCAGCATCGGGGGCAGCAGCGAAATTGACTTTTGTCGCCTCTAAAAGAGAATAATAGCGGTCTATAAAATCTGCGAACTGGCCACCCTTGTCGTCTTCGCGGGAAAGCGGGGATCCGAGCTGCGACAAGCACCTTGCATGGAGAGAAGTATTAGGCAGAGACTCAAATTCCTTATCAAGCGCCTCATCGATCGAAGAGCGCTCGGAATCATTAGTCACAGACTGCCTACCTATCCATTTAATAAAAAACCGCTTCAAAATCACCCCGGCAATGGCCTGTCAAAAACTGAGTCTGTCCGTATCACTTCGTCTACCTAACAGATTAGGTAAGAATAGCCATTAAAAATGCATCCGGCAACAAGGGTTCAAGACTGCTAATATTATGGGTCTATAGTAGCCTGCAATCAGTACTTTAGTTAAAGTCCAAGAACGGTGGTTAAATCAGGCTAGCGCCTGCGGTGAAAAATGGCAACAGTACTAGTAGTAGCAGCCCACCCTGATGATGAGATATTGGGCTGCGGGGGCTCGATTGTCAAGCACAGCAGAACTGGGGACAGCGTATACATCTTAATAATGGCAGAAGGGCTAACTAGCAGATTTTCTGGACTTACAGACCAGAGCAGTATTTCTGATTCTCTAAATCATTTGCAACGTTGCGCCCAAGAGGCTTGCTCAATTGTTGGCGCCAAGTCCGTGGAATTCACAGGACTGCCTGACAACAAAATGGATAGCGCCTCATTGCTGGACATAATCAAGCCAATTGAAGCAAAAATCAAGGAAGTCAACCCCGAGATAATCTACACACACCAGCCAGGCTGCCTTAACATTGATCATCAACTAACCCACAGAGCGACAGTGACGGCAGCTCGTGCTCTCCCTGGAGCGCAGATAAAAACTCTACTCTTTTTCGAGAGTCCGTCTTCATCTGAATGGCAGGTGCCCGGCGGAGGCAGCGCCTTTGTGCCAAACTGGTATGTCAATATTGAAGACACTCTGGAACTAAAATTGAAAGCGCTCAAAGCTTACGACAGCGAAATGAGAGCGTTTCCTCATCCACGCTCTTACGAGGGCATCTCTAATTTAGCAAAATATCGAGGCGCTTCAGCTGGGTTCAAAGCAGCGGAGGCCTTCACACTTGGCCGGCATCTAGCCTGAAGATTCAATTGCTGCCAGCGGATAACGCTCAAGCAGGAATTGGGACACTGGTGTCAAATCGTAGAAGAGAGACAATTCCAAATTAGCCTGAGCTCCCGTCGGTAAAACCGTAAGACGAGAATACTCCGCACTACCAGATCTACTATGAGTGTTCTGTATGTCAGATATTGTGAGATTTGGTGCATTGAGACGAATAACAATATCTATAACGTGTTCTACTAGATCCTCAACTAAACATATGGTTTCATAACTGCCAATATGTGACCAGTCAATTCCTACCTCTTCACGTAATTCGTCTTTGAGTTGTGCGAGATAATCAACCGACACAAAGGCCTTAGGCTCTTCACAAACTGCGCTCCAAGCGTCAGTGACTCCTCTTGAGTCAGGATCGATTCCGCCTGATGGCACTAGTTCCCATAGTCCCTGGTCCTGGGTATTCCGACTTGAGCGCAGCCCAATTACCAGACCGTCCTTACAAAACAACATGCCCGATACCGCTAGAGCTCGCACGTTAAGGTCACAAAACAACTCGGGGCGTAACCTTTGCACGGCAAGACGCCTGTATTCAGTCAGGGAGCAAGAAACCAAATCGCTTAAAATCTGATCTACACTCAAAATCTTGCCGTTGTAAAGGGACGAACCGCGTCGCTTTAATTCACCAGACCAGACAGCCTCGACTTCTCGCTCTACAGCCACGGATAGCGGCGCGGAGGCGCAGCTCAACTGCACTCTCATGTCTCGCGCAAGTTCATAAACCTTTATCATCGCTGAGAATACTAACTCATAAGGGGTAAATTTCAGACAATTTCAGGTTTAGAACATACAATTTGAGGATACAACAGTCAAAAACCCTTTCTGGAGATTGTCTACTTCCCCATGATTTCCCCAAACACCTGGTGGCACTCGGAACGAGTCTATATTATTGCAGAAGCAGGCTCAAACTGGCGCATGGGCACCGGCAAGCGCGATATGGCCATGGCCAAAGCCTTGATAGATGTAGCGGTTGAAGCAGGCGCCGACGCCGTCAAGTTCCAGACATATAAGCCAGAAACTGTTTACGTGAAAAATGCCGGGCGAAGCGGCTACCTGTCTGAAGCCGGCATCACGGAAGATATTCAGGACATTTTTGCCGATCTGGCCATGCCTTACGAGATGCTGCCCGAACTAGCAGACTATTGCAAAAGAAACTCTATCGACTTCCTATCCACACCTTTTTCAAAGCAAGATTTCGAAGCCATCGACCCCTTTGTGCCAATCCATAAAATTGCATCTTACGAGATAAGCCATATTCACCTGCTGACCATGGCGGCGCGTTCTGGAAAGCCCCTTCTGCTCTCAACCGGTGCCTCCAACGAAGAAGACATTCAGTGGGCACTAGATACGTTCAAAAATGCCGGCGGAGAAGATATTTGTCTTTTGCAGTGCACAGCCAAGTATCCGGCCCCCATGGAAAGCCTCAATCTTCTCAGCATAAGACGACTCAAGCAACGCTTTCAAGTCAAGACGGGCCTATCGGATCACAGCCGCGAACCGGCAGTAGCACCAGTTATGGCCGTAGCCATGGGCGCAAAAGTGATAGAGAAGCATTACACCTTAGATAATCGACTACCTGGACCGGACCATTCATTTGCCCTAAATCCCGAAGACCTGAAAAGAATGGTGAGGGAAGTAAGAATGGCGGAAGAAGCGCTGGGTGACGGCATAAAGAAAGTGCTGCCGGCCGAGCAAGAGCTTGCGGCATATGCCCGTCGCGGGCTGCAGGCAATCAAAGATATAAAACCGGGGGACATTCTGGAAGAAGAGGTAAATTTTGCCGTACTGCGCCCCGGGCAGCAGCCTCTTGGTTTACATCCCAAGCACTTAACTGATATACAGGGAAAACGCGCCGTTAGCTATATAGAGACGGGCAGAGGGCTTAGATTCGATGACCTTGAGAATTAACCCTGAGGCAATATTTTTCGATTTAGACGGCACTCTCGCCGATAGCCTGGGAGTGATGAAATTGGTCTACCAACAATTTCTCATTAACAACGGCAAAGTTCCTTCAGACACCGAATTCGACAGCTTGAACGGACCGCCGTTAAGAATGGTGGCTGCTCTTCTTAAACAAAAACACGCCATTGAAGCAGAGCTAGACACACTACTTTCAGAATACCAGGTGTTGGTGGACAAGGCCTATGAAAGCGTATGCCCAAATCCAGGAGCAGAAGAGCTTCTTGCGGGTGCGCGCCGTCGCAATTTTAAGATTGCCATTGTTACTTCCAATTCACGCCTGCGAACTGAGCGCTGGCTTGAGCAAACAGGTTTGAAGCGATTCATTGATTATATTGTGGGCGCAGAAGATGTTAAGACAGGTAAGCCTTCTGCCGAACCCTATCTGGCAGCCCTCCAATTAGGCGGTCTGAAACCCGAACAAAGCCTGGCTGTGGAAGACTCCACCGCTGGTGCGCAAGCAGCAGTGGCTGCCAATATTTACACATTCGCCATAGACTGGTCAGGAAGGAGCCATGACTGGCCTGACAAGGTTCACAAAATACGCAAACTCGAAGAGATACTGCCACTAATCTGAGGGTTTCGCGGTTAAGCGCTTAAAGAGCAGCTCAAACTTAAGCTCGGCCATCAGCCAATCTTCATCGGTATCAATATCTTGCACTTCACTCTCCATCAACTCAATGGCAAAAGTACGCTCCGGGAAAAAGCGCCTTTCTCTCAACAAGGCGACTTTTTTGATCCAGTAGAATTGACCGCAATCATGGAAAATCGGCTCTAGATCTTGAGACCTACTATTATAATACTGCGGGTGAAGCATGCGGGCGCGACCGGCAGCATCTATAGAAAATCCCCTTTGCGGGGGATAAGAAAACCGAACCACCGGCACGGCAGCATCCATTCCACTTTCTTCAAGAGCCCTGAAGCCCTCCAAAATACGCGTACCTGTAACAAAAGGCGCAGTGGGCAAGATCAAGCAAAATTTTTCAACAGCACAAATGTCGCGTTCGTAACGCTCTAAAACCTCCAGTGCAACCTCGGTTAAACCGGCCTGGTCATTACTATTTTCATCGGATCGAAGAAAAGGAACACTGGCGCCATACCGCTTGCCTATAGAAGCAATCTCTTCATCGTCGGTGGAGACCAGCACCGCATCAAAACAATTCGCATCTAGAGCAGCCTCAATGGAATAAGCGATAATGGGCTTCCCGCGAAAGTCCCGAATGTTCTTGCGGGGAATTCTCTTGCTGCCGCCACGGGCCGGAATAATGGCAATAGTAGACAAACAACACCTATCTTCTTTCTGGAACAATAGACTTTAGAAACTCAAGAAGCGCAACCAAACCGGCAGTTCGTCCACAACTATATACCTCTGACCACACCTTCTGAGAATCTGAAAAGCGTTCCGTCAGAGTAGTTGCAAAAACATGCTCAAAAGCGGAAGAGAATTGATCAACGGTGGTCGTTTCCGCACAGAATCGATGTGTGTTTTGTAGGCTGTAAGCAGCACTGCCTAGAACAGGCTCACTGGGTCCCTTGATCATCTTCAAAGAGACCGTCGGCACTGCGGCTTCGACCGCCTCAAAGAGAATCGTAGACTCGTGAGCCAAAAGCGCATCGGCAGCATGAATGATCTCGTTTAGCTGATCGTGCACATATACCCTCACACCAAGGGCGTTCAGCGACTGAAAGACAATAGAGAGAGGAAACTGACTGCGCGAGAAGCTGAATGTTTTGTCAGGGCGGGGCGCTGGATGGTACTTCAGATATAAAACCAACCTGTCTTTGTACTCCGGCTTCGCAGCCAGGTGCTCAAATGTTTTGATGATTAAATTGAGACAATCCTGGTCAGAAAGGGCATCATAATACCCCAGGGTGTAAGTAAGCGCCCAAATTACCACGATATCTCTATCTTCAAAACCCAGGTTGGCTCGAGCTTGTCGGCGAGCACTCTCGATAAACGGGAACAATGGAAACGCCTCACGGGAAAGCGAACCGACTCTCAAGGTCTGCGCCGCCGGAATGCCAAGTTGTCTGTAGAACTCCAGCTCCGATGCTGCTCTTACTACTAGATAATCCGGTGAGCTAAACAAATTCTCCATTGGCTCCCCGGTAGGAACGCCGTGGTAAAACATAACAAGCGGTGGTCTTATGGCCCGGTCAATGTCCTGTAAGGTAAGACCAAGGCTCATTTCCATGGCCCCAATCATCAGTAGGTCCCAGCGTTTCTCTTTTACGCATTTGGTCATGGCCATCTGAAATTGAATGTGCTTGCTCATCAGGTCAACCGCCTCGTGCCTCACCTGAGGCGGCAAATCGGCAAAAGTAACAAATCTCTCTAACTGAAGACCTACTTTTTCTTTCAGAGCTTGCTCGTAACATGCATAATCGACCTCGCGCCCCTGCCAAAACTCTTGCAGTATGGCGCCCGGCTCAATAATCTCGACGTTGAACTCACCACGGACGGCATCAAGTAAAAACTCAAGAGGCTCCGGGTTCGGAAAATAAAACAAGCCCAACCGCGGCAGCGTTGCCTTAACCTGCATGGGTGAAATATTGCCTTCATTCTGAAAATAGGGCAAAACCTGGTATAGCAGCCTGGCAAAAGCACCTCTCATAGGTGCATCGGCAGTTCTGCAGTCATCAAAATAGCCGGAGACAATACCGCCGAACTTGTAAAGATTAGGCAACTGCTCCCTCAACTGTTGCAGTTCTTGAAGGCTGTTAGAATTTTTTGCAGAAAGATATTTGGCGTAAAATCCACCAAATAGTCGGTCAAATGAACCACTTCCGTCAGCCGAACCTAATTGCGACTTCGGCAACCACTCCAGGCAATCCGCCTCGAGGGCAGAACCTGCCTGGGTGGTAAGCGAGTGCCCTTGAACCGAGGTCTGACCAAAACCCAATACAGACTTTATCTTACGAAGAACTCTCGAAGATGCAAAAAGTTCCATCAGATTGGCACCGACCTGAAAAATTGCTCATCAACAGTGACTCATTCACAGAAATGAGGCTAAGAATCGCCATCATTATTGCATGGCAAGACCGGCAGTCCGCCCGTACTGATTAGAACAGGCTCAGCCGGTGAAAGAAAGGCTTTCAAGCCATGTTATCCTATTTCCAAGAGAAAACCTAGAGTTAGTTCCCATGGGCAAGTATACAAATGAAGCACTGTACTAATTGCGTAATGCCAAATACAAAGCCAGACCTGCACTTTGATAGTGCCGGGGTGTGCGATGCCTGCCGATCGGCTGAGCGTAAAGATAACCAGGTCAACTGGGACGAGCGCAGAAAACTTTTCGAAAAGACTATTGCACCATTCAAAGGCAACAAGCATGGCTACGACTGCGTAATTCCAGTCAGCGGCGGCAAAGACAGCACATACCAGGTAATAATGGCTCTTGAATACGGTCTAAAGCCGCTGTGTGTGAGCTTCGAACCTACTGTTCCAACAGAGCTGGGCAAACAAAATTTAGCCAACATAAATAAGCTAGGCGTCGACCTAATTCAGTTTAGAAAGAATCCCGAAGTCTACAGAGAGATGTGCCGGATTGGTTTCCTGAGAGTGGGAGACAACGAATGGCCAAACCACGTAGGAATCTTTACAGTTCCTATTCGCGCCGCCATAAACTACAAAATTCCCCTCATTATCTGGGGTGAAAATCCTCAACTCGAATACGGTGGACCGCCAAAGTCCACAGAAAGCAATATCCTGGACAGGCGCTGGCTTGAGGAGTTCGGTGGACTCTTAGGCTACCGGGTCAGCGATATGGAAGCAGAGGGAATCGACCGGAGAGATTTGACGCCTTACATTTATCCGGAAGAAAGCGAGCTCAAGGAGGCAGGCATAACCTCCATATTCCTCGGATACTACTTTAAGTGGGATGCCAGGGCGCAACTAAAACGCGTGATGGAAGCCGGTTTTAAATGCAAAGACGACGGGCCTGTGGAAGGCACCTTCACAAACTATGAAAACCTAGACTGCGCCCTGCCCGGTGTGCACGACTATCTCAAATTCGTGAAATTCGGCTTTGGCAGAGCCACCGACCACGCATGCCTGGATGTAAGAAACCATCGCATCACACGAGACCAGGCCGTAGACCTGGTTAGAGAATACGATGGACGCTACCCTTACATATCAATGAAAGATTGCATTGATTACCTGGGCATTACAAAAGCCGAGTTCGATAAAATCGTAGACTCTTTCACAAATAAGAAGATCTTTGAACTAGACGAAAATCGTAATTTCAAAAGAGATCCGGCGGGCAACTTGATTCTCAAATACCCGGTCAAGAAAGCCTCTGAACTGATAGGATTTGAAGCTGAGCAAAGCGTAACGGTGCGCTAGCAAACAGCCCAGAGAAGAACCAATTAGATGCTCAAAGTCAGGGTAATACCAACGGTGCTCTACAACGGCTCCGTCATGGTAAAGTCGATTCAATTTGAACGCCACAGAAACGTGGGCAGTCCAGTAAATGTCGTAAGAGTGTTCAATTCCAGAGAGGTAGACGAGTTAGTCTTTCTGGATATCACCTGCACACGGAACGGGCACGGACCAGACCTGGACGTTATCGGCGAGATAGCGGCAGAGTGTTTTATGCCACTTACGGTTGGCGGGGGCATTACTACTGTTGAAGATATTACTCGTGTCATACGTGCGGGAGCAGACAAGGTTAGTATTAACAGCGCAGCTCGATCAAGGAAGAGCCTGATTACAGAGGGCGCCATAAAGTTTGGCAGCCAGGCTATCGTAGCGAGCATAGATGCCAAAGCAACCCCAAATGGCTACAAAGTATTTGACTACCTTAGTGGTAAAGCGAACGAGCTTTCTGTAACAACCTGGGCTTGCGAATTGCAGCAACTTGGCGCCGGAGAAATACTCCTCAATTCTGTCGACAATGACGGAATGATGGAGGGCTTCGACCTGGAATTGATTGCTCAAGTTGCCAGTGCTGTCACCATTCCTGTAATCGTCTGTGGCGGCGCCGGCAGACTGATAGATTTCGCCCCGGCACTAAAACAAGGGGCATCGGCAATTTCTGCAGCCAGCATATTCCACTTCACTCAACACACACCGATGGAAGTGAAAAGGGAAATTAAGGAAGCCGGCTTTCCAGCCCGAGTGTAGCCGTCTTCGCTGCAAACCCCACAAACTGCCGCAATAGCCTGAGTCCATTCTTCTGGCTTTTCTCAGGGTGAAACTGCGTGCCAAAAATGTTTTCATGCTCGACAATTGCAGTAAACGATTGCCCATAAGTACAAGAAGCCACAAGATCTTCGGGAAAATTAAGAACCATATGATAGCTATGCACAAAGTAATAGTCGCTTCCCTGCTGCTCTGAACCAACCAAAACCCCTTCGCGAGCGATAGAAAGTTCGTTCCAACCGACGTGCGGCAAACTCAAACCCAGCGACTCCACATCCAGTCTTTGCACCGTTGCATCAAGCCAACCAAGACCCTGGTGGCAGCCGTGCTCTAGCCCCGTTTTTGCCATCAGCTGCATACCAAGACAAATCCCCAGAAGAGGCTTCTTCCGTCGCAACACGAGTTCGCCGAGCACCTCCACCAGGCCCAGTTGACGAAGCCGAGCCATACCGTCGCCAAATGCACCCACACCTGGCAAAATCAGACCAGCAGCCTGCTCGAGAGCGGCAGGATCAAGCGTGACCATATAATCGACATCGAGAACTCTGAGCGCATTGCCCACTGAGCCAACATTTCCCAAACCATAATCAATTATGCAGATACTAGGGGCAACCACGACTTCACCCGCTAAATTCGCCTGGCCACAACCCAGAGATGCGAAGACATTTGATTCTCAGCCAAGAAACGCTGGAACTCACGCTTAATACTATCTCCGCGCTCAACTAAAATTTCCTGCAAGAAGGGCTGATCTGTTACCTGAAATTCACCAGCCCTAATTTTGTTCTGCACAATATCCACATCTAACTCACCCGGCGTGAGCGTCTCAATTACCTCAAAACCGGCTCGTTTCATAATAATTCGAAGAGAACCAGGATGAAAATAATTAATATGGTTCGGAGCCGCAATGTTATCTGAGGCCGCTCCAAGTACAAGTAAATCAAAACCCAAGATATTCGGCGTGGTCAGCAGCAGCAAACCACCGGGCTTCAAGAGACGATGGCATTGCTCAAGAAACTCGACCGGACGGAACAAGTGCTCAATAAGCTCAAAGTTGGTAATTACGTCGGCTGGTGAGTCTAGTTTAACGTTCTCAGCCAGTTCCTCAAGCACAAAAAGCCCCTTCTTGCGGCAAGCCTCAGCCAGCTTAGGTGTCGGCTCCACGGCCAGGCACTTCTCAAAGAATCCAATCCTGTCCACTTCCTGAAGAAAGGTGCCAAATCCTGCTCCAATGTCCAAAATCAGTCCGCCATTCAAACCGTGCTGTTTGCACAATTCGACTGCACGCAGAGCGCGGGGCGCAAAGATACTCTTCCGTCTCACATCCTCGGAAACAGGATAAATATTCTCGCTCCAATAGTCATACATCAGCGACGTCTGATAGTGCTCACCAAGCATTTCCATAGTTGGACGGGGACTAACGTACAAGGTGCGACAATCAACACACCTTTCATACGAAAAACCGGACTTCTCAAATGCAAAATGAGAATGAGCTGACTCGCACGCCGGACAATCTACCCGGACAAAATCATTCTTAGCTACAAGAATCTTACGAATATCCTCTGCATAGAGTTTTTTGCTCAGCTCTATCAAGTCGGCTGGTCTAATATCGGTCTCTTTCACTAAAGACTCCCAGTTCAGAAAGGAAGATTGAGGATCCAACTAATTAAGTTGATTATCCTTCAACCTAATTTTAATTAGAACATGCCTCGAGCAACGATTGCTGGAAGGCCTACTATTAAATAATTGAGGGCATAATCAGCCCAACTAAAGATCTCATTAACATACACTAAACCGGTTTTTCATTATTGCCGACAACTCGAATCCTTCGCCTCGCTAAACAACAAAATTCGAGGCGGCCCAAACCAGCGAGCTCCGCGAAAGCGGCATGAATCAATTGGCCGTGTTGAGTGAAGCGGATGCAGAATTCGTTTGAGTCAACATTGGACAAAACTATCAACGGCTTAGCAGCGATGCAAATAAACAAAAGTCCAAAACCACTCAGATTGAGCTGGAGCTTGGTTCCTTAAACCGCTTTCCAGCTATGGGTAGCCTGCCGTGCTATTCTCTACTGTTTCAAAGAAGAATCTGCGATTAAATAGATATCACTCTCTCTGGAGCCGGGAAACAATCATATGGACCTCTCTTCAACAACAGATTGGGCAAATTCGACAGTGCTGGTCACCGGTGGGACCGGCTCGTTCGGCAAGGCCCTGGTGAAGAAACTGCTGGCCACCAATCCACCTAAAAAACTTATCATTTTCAGCCGCGACGAATGCAAGCAGTACGAGATGCAGCAAGAGTTGAAGCATCCGAACCTGCGCTTTTTCCTCGGCGATATCAGAGACCGCGATCGCCTCTACCGCGCTTTCACAGATGTAGACATCATCATCCATGCAGCAGCGCTCAAACAAGTTCCCGCCGCTGAATACAACCCCTTCGAATTCGTCAAAACCAATGTACTAGGCGCAGCCAATATCATCGATGCCGCCATTGACCGCGGCATCAAAAAGGTAATCGCCCTTTCCACCGACAAAGCGGCCAACCCAATTAACCTCTACGGCGCCACAAAACTTTGCTCCGACAAACTTTTCGTCACCGCCAACTCTTATGCCGGCAAATCAGAAACCAAATTTGGTATCGTCCGCTACGGCAACGTCATTGCCAGCCGCGGCAGTGTCATTCCCCTCTTTATGGAGATGCGCAAGACCGGCGTTCTGCGTCTTACCGATGAGCGCATGACCCGCTTCTGGCTGACCCTGGAACAAGGCGTTGACTTTGTTCTCTCCTGCGTTGATCAAGTACACGGCGGCGAAATCTTTGTGCCCAAGATTCCGTCCATGAAACTGATGGAATTAGCCAAAACTATCGGTCCCGATTGCAAATTCGAATTTTGCGGTATGCGCCCAGGCGAAAAACTACATGAGACCCTGGTACCCAGAGATGAATCACCCTGGTGCCTGGAGTTCAAAGACCGCTATGTAATCCAACCCAGCCAACTCTGGTGGGACGCGCAAGAACTTATTAAACGGGGCGGCGCGCCGGTAGCGGAAGGTTTCCGTTACCGTTCCGACGTAAACGATAACTGGTTGACCGGAGAAGACCTATGCAAACTAATAGCCCAATCGCAGGATGCGACCAATCTAGCCTTGCGATAAGAGGCGGCAAGCCTGTAAGAGAGACCTGGCTGCCCTACGGACACCAAGTTATCGAAGACGATGACATTGCCGCGGTGACGGCCGCTCTCACTTCGGATTTTCTCACCCAGGGTCCGCGTATTCAGGAATTCGAAAATGCTGTGGCAGACCATGTGGGAGTCAAGTACGCAGTAGCCATCGCCAACGGCACAGCCGCCCTGCACGCGGCCTACGAAGCAGCCGGTATCAGCACCGGTGACGAAATCATCACCAGCCCCATTACCTTCGCCGCTACCTCCAATGCATCCCTCTATCTTGGGGCCAAACCGCTATATGCAGATGTAGCCCCTGATACCGGGCTGATCTCAGCGGCTTCCGTGGAAAAACTGCTAAAAGAAAATCGAGCCAAAGGCAACAAGAAGATAAAGGCTGTAGTAGCAGTCGACTACGCCGGTCAGCCGGCCGACTACGACACGCTGCAAACCCTGGCCGACCAGTACGAAGTGAGCCTGATAATAGACGCAGCCCACTCTCTGGGCGCCAGATACAAAGAGCGAGCCGGTGGCTTCGCCGGTATCATGTCCACGATGAGCTTCCACCCGGTAAAGACAATCACCACCGGCGAAGGCGGCATCATCCTCACCAATGATGAAAAACTGTACGATAGGCTTCTGGCATTCCGCAGCCACGGCATTGAGAAAAGAAAAGAGCGATTGCAAAAGCACGATGGACCCTGGTATCACGAAATGCAGACTCTGGGCTTTAATTACCGCATGTGCGACATACAGGCCGCCCTGGGCACCAGCCAGATGTTCAAGCTACCAGGCTTTATCGAGCGCCGACTGCAGATCGCAGCTGCTTATACTGCCGCCCTCAAAGACAGCAACAGCTATCGCACTATCACCATCAGCGGTGCTAGTCAATCAGCCTATCACTTGTTTCCAATTCTCATCAACGGTGAAAACGCCCGAGAGAAGAGGCGTTTTGTCTTCGAAGCTCTGCAAAAGGAAAACATCGGCATACAGGTACATTACATACCAACTTATCAAATGCCCTACTACAAAGAGCAGGTCGTAGACCGAGACTGGAGCGCGCTGTGTCCCGGAGCAGAAGACTTCTACTCTAGAGAGATAAGTTTGCCAATTTTCCCCTCCATGACAATGAGTGACATTGAAGACGTACTTACTGCCTTGAAAAAGATCGAAGCTAATCTCTAAATTCTTTGCGCTACGACCCACATGTGAGACGAAAGTAGATTGTCTGCAAGAAATTTCTGAAAGGCGCCACCTAAGCTATCACCGCGCTCCACAAGCACCTCTTTCAGGAACGGGCTCGTACTAACATCGAATTCGCCTGATTTAATCTTGTTCTTCACGATGTCGACATCTAGCTCACCAGGAGTTAGTGTTTCCAAAACAGTAAAACCGGCACTCTGCATCAATATCTTCAGCGCCAGCGGATTAAAATAATTGATGTGATTGGGCGCGCCGATATTATCTGAGAGAGCACCCAGAACGAGCAAATCGAAACCGAGAATATTAGGAGTCGTGAGAATCATCAAGCCACCGGGCTTAAGCAAGCGATGACAATGCTTGAGAAAGGCAAGGGGTTCGAATAAATGCTCAATCAGCTCAAAATTTGTGATTACATCCACCGGAGCATCAATCTTTAAATTCTCTGCCAGCTCCTCCATTACGGCAAGTCCTTTCTTCCGGCAGGTGTCTGCCAGTTTAGAAGACGGCTCTACCGCATAGAGAGCCTCAAAGAGGTTTAACTTCTGAAGCTCTTCCAGGAAGGTTCCAAAACCGGCTCCAATATCCAGCAGAGAACCAAGGCCAACGTCTCTAGCCTTGCAAATCTCCACCACCCGCCTGGCCCTAGGCGCAAAAATATTATTTCTGCGAACTTCCTCTGAGGCTGGATAGATGTTTTCATTCCAGTATTCGATCGTCAGCGAGTTTCGATAATGCTCCGAAAGCACTTCCATTGAAGGTCTGGGGTTGACGTAGAGTGTGCGACACTCACCGCAGCGCTCGTAAAGAAAACCGGATTTCTCAAAGGCAGGCTCGCTCAAAGCAGAATCGCAGGCAGGGCAAGAGACCCTTACAAACTGCGATCTGTGAGCAAGTACCCGAGCAATATCTTCCTGATCAAGCCTGAGGCTCTCCTTGAACATCTCCGCCGGTCTGATATCTGCTTCCTGCATCAAAACCTCCACCAATGAGTCCACTAAAGTTTACCTGCGTCAGCCGGAATCAAACCTTGAGACCGGTTCATAAAGGCATTCCTAAAATGCTAAGCCCCCGCCCCATTCACCAGTTTTGCCACGCCAAAAGCCACACCGGCAGCCAGACCGCCCACAACCAGGGCCTGCAGTGCCGAGCGCCAGGGGTTGAGACCGACGAACTTACCTTTGACAAAACCAAAAGCTAAGAGAGCCAATAGGGTAAAGACAACCGACATGATGAGAGCATCGCCCACTCTGGCAATAAAGAAATAAGGCGCCAGTGGGATCATGCCTCCCAGGGCATAAGCAAAGGCAATGGTAAAGGCACTCTGCCTGGCACGTCCAGGTTCCGGTTCGGCAAGATCGAGTTCGAAGCGCATCATGAAATCCACCCACTTATCGGGATTGGCTTGAAAGGCCTCCTCAATGGGTTTGAGAGCCTTCTCGTCGATTCCATAAGCAGCGAATATCTGCCGCACTTCCAGGACTTCTTGAAAGGGAATTTCCTTTACTTCCTGCTCTTCTCGCCGCTTCTCCTGCACGTAGTGCTCTGCTTCCCCCCTCGCTGCCAGATAGCCGCCCAAGCCCATGGCGATGGCTCCCGCCGCCACTTCCGCCAGTCCGGCAGTAATAATCAAACCAGTAGCAGTAACAGCACCGGACAGGCCAGCGGCAAGGGCAAAGGGAACGGTCAAACCGTCCGACATACCGATAACGACGTCGCGAACCAGGGGCCCCGCCGTAAAATGAGCTTCTACATGTCGTCTCTTCAAGATATACCAGCCTTTTGTTGAGTCCGGCACTTAGCGTAAGGGCAAGGCAAGACTTTGTCCTCCTCTCCAGGAGCTACGAGCAGAATAAACAAATTCTCAGAAAATCTTATATCATTCTTAAACCGAAGCAGAATGCGTGCTCCTATAACCGCTCCTTAACCGTTCCGAACCAATACTAGAGTTGCCAAGAGATCGCTTAAGGGAGATACTCGATGCGCCATTTTCTAAAACCTGCACTCATCTCTACCGTACTTGTCACAGTTTTAACCGCAGGTCCCGCCTGCGCCGACGAAGTGAGCGACTTCACGGTCAACGCCAGGGTAGGAAACACCGGCAACCTGACAGTGGAAGAGAGCATTCTCGTTGACTTCGGTAAGAACCAGAGACACGGACTGCTGCGAAAAATACCCACCTACTTTGCCTCGGACAATGCCGAGCTAGAGGTACTGGCTGCTGAATCTCCACCCGGCACAAACTGCCACAAAGTCGTCTCCCAATTGAACCAGTCTCTCCAACTCAAACTAGGCGATCCCAGAGCGCTTATCTCCGGCAAACACACATATAGACTTAAATACATCATCAAAAACCCGGCCAAGAAAAGCGGCGACTCTTACACATACGAATGGTCTCCCAACGGCAAGAACTGGCATATGCCGATTAAGACCATGACGGTCAATATCACTGGAGCCACTGCCGGCATAAGCAAGTCACTGGCGGTAACCATCCAAGACAGCCTGCCTACTGCCACTATCAGCAGTACCGGCAGCAACTACACTCTCAAGGCTCAAGACCTACAGCCGGCCCAGGTAGTATCAGTCAAGATAAACTTGCCTGCGCCAGCGAACCAATTGACAGCCGCCGTCGCACCTGCGGTTAGTGAAGAAAAACCGGGTTTTCTGCAAAAGCTCACCAGACCCGATCACAACTTGCAAGTGTTTCTATGGATTGTGGGCATAGTGGGCTCGGTACTCTTGCTTACGGCCCTGGTTAAATCGCAGTCCAATTGCAGTTGCCGCTGTGGTCCGGTCTGTAGCTGCTCCTGCGGTTGCCGCAAGGGCTGCCCCTGCCAGAGTACGAGCTTCAAAGAAGAACCGGTCAACACACGAAGATCAGGCTCCGGCAGCGGCTACAACAGCTACAGCAACAACGATCCCTATTATTACAACGATGACTACGACAGTGGTTGGAGTAGCTCAAGTTCCAGCAGTAGTTCCTGGAGCAGTTCCGATTCCAGTAGTTCAAGTTCCGACTCAGGCGGCTCCGGCGACAGCGGCGGCGGAGATTCCTGGTAGATCGCAAGAAATATAAAATTTGATATAATCTCAAGATGAAGCAAATACGATGGATGGGCAGTAGCTATAGGCGCCTGCTGGAATTTCCCAAAACTACAATCAGGCAAATCGGATACCAGCTAGGCAAAGTACAGAAAGGAGAAGAACCTACCGACTGGAAACCAATGTCCTCAATAGGACCGGGTGCCATGGAAATACGAATACACGATCCACACGAACACCGAGTAATTTACGTAGCAAAGTTTGAAGACGCCGTTTATGTCTTGCACACATTTGAAAAGAAAACTCAGAAAACCGCCGATAAGGATTTAAATATCGCAAGGACTGCATATGCCGAACTCAAAAGAAATGAAACAAAAAACAGTTAACGGAGTGACCTTTTTAGAAGGCACAGACAATATCTACAGAGATTTAGGTTTTCCTGAAGCAGAAGCTGTGAATCTTCTGGCACGTGCCAAATTGATGATGACGATTGAAAAAACAATCAAAGAAAAAGGCTTAACTCAGTCAGAAGCCGCCAAGCTCCTGGGAGTCTCACAACCGAGACTGTCAGATTTATACAACGGCAAGCTAGAAAAGTTCACCATCGACATGCTCGTTAAGTGGTTGTCCAAGCTAGGCAAGCAAGTAACTATTGACGTTGCCGATCAAGATGTGGCATAAACAATCGACGGCAGCGCACAGAAAGCCCGGTGCCCTCGCTGCAGCGCCGCGACCTTGACACAGCTTTCAGCGACTAGAGTTCCGCAGCAATAGACAGCAAATTGAGATCCTGCCCGCCACCACCCACCAGTGAAAGACCAAGCGGTGCACGCTTGCCGTCACCGGCTGAAACATGCAAGCGCGGCAGTGTCAATTGAGGCAGTCCGGCCACGGAAGCAAGCGCATTCAGATCAAGGTTCTTCAGTCTGTTCTCCAGCAGTTGCTCCGAAGACGCCACTAATAGCGGTGCGGGCGCGCAGGTAGTCGGCAGAACCAAAATGCGCCCATCGGAGAACCAGTGCTGCAGCCTTAAGCGCAAGTCCTGGCGATAAGCCTGACTGGCCAGATAATCGCTTTCCTCGACCTGGGAGCATTTAATCAGTCGTTCTTGCACCAGCTCGGACAAGCGCGGATGAACAGTCTCATACCACTGGCGGTGCTGCAACCAGGCCTCATAGCCTCTTACTACGGCGAAGTGCCGAGACAATTCAGCCATATCAAAAGGACCTTCGCCCCGCTCAACCACCTCAAAAGCTTTTGCCATTTCTTCAATTTCCGCATCAAAAACAGGGCGAAGCGAAGGCGGCAAGTAAGCCCGTGCTCTCTCGTCTATAAATAACTTGGCGGCGGCAGCACCACCGTCATCACTTACGTCACTAATCCCGGAAGCAACAAGCAAGACCTCTGCCACCGCACTTAAAACCGGCAAAGTGGAAGACAAGACGCCTACCGTATCGAAGCTCGGACCAAGAGGTAAGACACCTTCCAGCTCAATCAACCCATGGGTGGGGCGCAGACCATAGAGTCCGCAATAGGAAGCCGGCACCCGCACAGAGCCTGCCGTATCCGTACCGAGGGCGAAGTCTACGAAACCACCGGCAGTCAGGGAAGCCGAACCACTGGAAGATCCGCCCGGGATGCGCTCGGGACATGCCGGATTGAGCGGTGTGCCATAGTGAGCATTGATGCCGTCCAGACTGAAGGCCAGCTCATCGGTAAGCGCTACATACTTGAGGTCGGCACCGGCCTCTAAGAGCGTGAGCACAGCTGCCTGGGTGAAAGGAGATGGGTCATGGCTGAGCTTCCAGTCAGGACAACCGTAACTATTCACATGTCCCTTTAGAGCGAAAACATCTTTGACGGCAAAGGTAAGACCCTTAAGCGGCCCGTCCTCACAACCGGAGAGCGGATAGGAGGAAAGAGCACCATACGGCAAAGGCAGTTCATCATTTCCCGACAAAGGCAAGGCTCCCGACATAGAATCACGAAAATTTCCTACATAACTATGGCAGAATTTTTCGTGTGAAGCATCCTGCAACATTTGCTGCCGATGGGGCAAATTTTCGTTGACAAAGCTTTCGTTCGACTGTAACTTTCAATGGTCGATGTTTTTCAGCAAGCCGTTTTGCGGCAAGGATCTGCACTCTAATGCGCGTCAACTCCAAAGCATTAATAGCCGTATCCAGCCGCCGCCGCCGCCAGTTCTCAACGAACCGGGGCATAATCTTGTAAGCGCAACTGCAAAACCAAGACTTGAGCATCCCCGGCAAACACCGGGGATTTTTTTTACACCAGGAAATAAGGAGAGAGACTAGATGAGCCTGACCACAAAGCCCTTAGCGCTGAACATGAACAAACCACAGCGCATGGCCAAGCCCTCGGGCACATCGCCTTTAGCCTTTGTGCTGGAAGAACACAGCCTGCGCGGCAAAGACATCACTGGCATCGAGAACCTCTCAATTAGCGAGCTCAATCTCATTCTCGATGTTGCCGCCAAACTGAAAGAAAACAAATTCGACGAAACCCAGACCCTCTTCGGTAAGGGACAGACCCTGGCTATGCTCTTTGAAAAGCCCTCACTGCGCACCCGAGTTACTTTCGAAGCGGGAATGACCCAACTGGGAGGTCATGCCATTTACCTGGAAGGCAAACTGGGAGAAAGGGAATCCGTTAACGACATCGGCAAAAATCTGGAGCGCTGGGTGGACGGCATCATGGCCCGCACCTTCGAGCACGAAACCGTGGTGGCCCTGGCCGCTAATGCCAATGTACCGGTGATTAACGGTCTTTCCAACAAAGAGCATCCCTGCCAGGCCCTGGCCGACTTTCAAACCCTTATTGAACACAAAGGCAATATCAAAGGTCTCAAGATGGCTTATGTCGGAGACGCCAACAATGTCTCCAATTCCTTGCTCTTACTGGCCGCCAGCCTGGGCACAGACTTCGCCATGGCCTGCCCGCACAAGTACGAGCCCCAGGCATCCATCTGGATGAAAGCCCTGGAGTTGGCAAAAATCTCCGGAGCAAACCTCACCCTAGTGGAAGATCCCAAACTGGCAGTGGAGGGTGCCGATGCTGTCTACACCGATGTCTGGACCTCTATGGGTCAGGAAGCGGAAGCGAAAGAAAGAGAAAAGATCTTCGCGCCTTATCAACTGAACGGCAACCTGCTCAAGCACGCCAAAGAAGATGCCCTGGTCATGCACTGCCTACCCGCCCACCGTGGTCTGGAAATCACGGACGAAGTGATTGACGGACCCAATTCTGTTGTCTTTGATCAAGCGGAAAACCGCCTGCACGCTCAAAAGGCCATTATGGCTCTGGTCCTCTAAAACGATTCAGACTGACTTTCATTCAAACTCTCCGACCTCAGTAAGGAACCAAAACATGAAGAAAATTCTCCTAGCTTATTCAGGCGGTCTCGATACCTCCTGTATCTTGACCTGGCTCAAAGAAAAATATCAGGTACCGGTAGTAGCCTACTGCGCCAACGTGGGGCAGGAAGAAGACTTCGAACAGGTACACGCCAAAGCTTTGAAAACCGGAGCCGAGAAATGCATTATCGATGATCTGAAAGCGGAATTCGTCAAAGACTTCATTTTCCCGTCCATTCAAGCCAACGCCGTCTATGAAACCGTCTACCTGATGGGCACCTCCCTGGCCCGTCCCTGCATCGCCAAAGGCATGGTGGAAACGGCCCTGAGAGAAGGTTGCGACTTCATCGCCCATGGTGCTACGGGCAAGGGCAATGACCAGGTGCGTTTCGAACTGGCGGTCAAATCGCTGGCACCGCAACTGGGCGTCATTGCCCCCTGGCGTGAATGGCAGTATCAGAGCCGCACCGACCTCTTCGACTATGCAGAAGTCCACGGCATTCCCTTACCGGTTACAAAAGACAAGCCCTACTCCATGGACGCCAACCTGATGCATATCAGTTACGAAGGCGGAATTCTGGAAGACCCCTGGCAGGAAGCGCCCGAAGACATCTATTTGTGGACAAAGAATCCGGAACAGGCCCCCGACAAGCCGCAGTTTGTGGAAATCGAATTTGAAGCCGGTGTGCCGGTGGCCATCGACGGCGAGAAGCTCTCAGCCGTTGCTCTATTGGAGAAAGCCAATGAAATTGCCGCCGCTCACGGGGTCGGCAGAATTGATCTGGTGGAGAATCGTTATATCGGCATCAAGTCCAGAGGGGTTTACGAGACACCAGGCGTCACCATTCTCATGCAGGCCCATCAAGCCGTCGAATCACTCACCTTAGACAAAGAAGTAGCCCACTTGAAACAAAGTCTGGTGGGTAAAATTGCCGAACTCACCTATAACGGCTACTGGTTTGCTCCAGAAGCACAGCTCTTGCACAACTTCATCAAAGACAGCCAGAGCACCGTCAGCGGTACCGCCAAAATCAAGCTGTACAAAGGTAGTTCCATGGTGGTGGCCCGTAAGTCGGATTACTCACTTTATAGTGAAAAAATGACGAGCTTTGAAAACATGTCCAGCTTCAACCCGGCCGACTCGGGCGGTTTCATCAATATCAGCGGACTTAGACTATCTACCTGGAGCCAGAAGCATGCAAGTATTAAGAAAAGCCTTCACCCAACAGCTTGATGAAATCGTTACCGCCTTTGTCAACTCCGTCGACGCCGACCAGTCCTTAATCGAAGTGGACATCAAGGGCAGTATCGCCCACGCCACCATGCTCACCAAACAGGGGCTCCTGACCGAGCCCCAGGGTGAAAACATCGTGGCCGGGCTAAATCAAATCTTGCAAGAATACGAGGACGGCAAGTTCACACTGGATGCTTGCTTCGAAGACGTGCACATGAATGTGGAGAAACGACTGCAAGCCCTAATTGGAGAGGACGCGCTGCGCTTGCATACGGCCAGAAGCAGAAACGACCAGGTAGCACTGGATCTGCGCCTCTTTGTTTTGCACCAGGTGGAGCTACACAAAGAGCAGATCAAGGTCTTGCAGGGCGCTCTAGCCAAGTGCGCCCTGGCTAATTTAGACGCCGTCATGCCCGGCTACACACATCTGCAAAGGGCCCAGCCGATACTCTTTGCCCACGCTCTGCATGCCTTCATGGAAATGTTCAAGCGCGATGGCGAGCGCTTCGCCGACCTCGGCAAAAGGGCCTCGGTCTCGCCCCTGGGTGCAGGCGCCCAGGCCGGCTCCGGTCTCAATATCGACCCCCATTTCAGCGCCGAACTCCTGGGTCTGAATAGCTGCTTCGCCAATTCCATCGATGCCGTTTCCGACCGCGATTTCGTAGCCGAATATCTTTTCGCAGCGGCGCTCACTTCCACCCATTTGAGCCAGATGGCCGAAACCTTCATCATCTGGGCCACCAGAGAGTTCGGCTTTATTGCCTTCAGCGACGCCGTCACCACTTCTTCCAGTCTCATGCCCCAGAAGAAGAACCCGGACCCGGTGGAAATTGTCAGAGGCAAAGCCGGCGTAATGTTAGGCGAACTGGTAAGCGTACTGGCTACCCTCAAAGGATTGCCCCTTGGATACAACCGCGACTTGCAGGAAAGCAAGCCGCCGGCCATCAAGGTAGCGAAGGAACTGAGCAACTGCCTGGCCGTCATGACCGTAGCCCTGCAAAACCTCACCGTCAATGGCGAAAACACAATGAAAGCAGCGGCCGATCCGGAAATGATCACCACCGACCTGGTTGAATATCTGGTCAACCGCGGTACGCCCTTCAGGCAGGCCCCATGAAGAGGTCTCAAGCCTGGTGGCCTGGGCCAGAGAGAAGCAACTGACGCTGAGCCAACTACCCCTTTCAGACTTTCAGAAGTTCAGCGGCAAGTTTGGTGTAGACACTCATTCACTCTTTGATCCGATTGCCTCGGTTCAAGCTAAAATTTCACATGGAAGCACCGGCACCGGCAAAGTAAAAGAGTTAGCGGCAGGCAAGTATGAACAATCAGCCAAGAGCCCTGAAGAGTGAAGAGAAGCAAGAGAAGCCGCCTATAGCGCACTACGATTGGGAGGAGCGCTACAGGGAGGAATCTGACCTGCCCTGGGATTCGGGCATACCGGCACCGGAGTTGGTGGAGTACTTCGCGCTATTGAAGCAGGAAGAGCAAGCCTATCCCGCTTTCGTAACTGAAATCGGCTGCGGAACAGGTACCAATGCCGTCTGGATGGCCGCTCAGGGTTGTTCCGTCGTGGCTACGGAGATTGCACCCACAGCCATCGAGAAGGCAAAGCAGAGAGCCGGCCAGGCCAATGTCAAAGTAGCCATACATCTATTGAACATTTGCGAAGAATCGCCGGTGGAAGCACAGTCTCAAGATTTCGTCTTTGACCGGGGCGTCTACCATGTAATTCCGGAAACCCAGCGCTCAACCTTCGTAGAGCGAGTAGCGGAAGCCCTGAAGGCAGGCGGGCACTGGCTTTGCCTGGCCGGCTGCAAAGACGAATTAAGAGACAACCCGGAAGAAGGACCGCCTCAATTGACGGCAGTTGCACTTCTGGAACACGTTGAACCATACTTCGAAATAGTGAAGCTGGAGCGCAGCTTCTTTGTCTTACCGAGCGGTAAAAAGCATCTAGCCTGGAAGGCCCTCTATAAACGGCGCCCTTAGGTGGTAACTGATGCCGCTTCCTGGGTGTATCTTTGGGATTGCCTCGTCAGGGGTGTGCCTTTGGGAATCCCCCGCAAATTCTCAAAACTCATGTAAAGCCGGAAGTTAATTCTGCTTGACGCCTGAAACGTGGATGCAGCAAGGGTTTTATCTACAAAAGAGTCCCGAGATGCAGATGCAATATTTTGCAACATCAGTATTGTTACATTTGATCGGACTTTTTTCCAAAGACCACCGGGCCGCTGTAAGAGTTCCAGCCAAAAGTAAATATCCAGCCAGCAAGAGATCGCCTGGTTTAAGCGGGTATATTGCCTGGACACGCAGACAATGCAAAGGAGCGACCAGTGATAATACCCTGGAGACCTGAAAACTATGAGCAAGAGCGCCGCAACAACATAGATCAGATGGCTGATGCCGCCATAACTGAAATCCATGAAAAGCTCAAAAAAGACTGGATTCCGGGTCGAGACGTTCCAATCGAGCTAGGCAATTACCCCGTAGACGTGATTGACGAAATCAAGCGCCGCCATATCGAAGCAGGCTGGCGCGTCTCAGTGGGCAATTCAGCCACTTCCATGCGGCTCTCCAAGTCTTAAAATTGGAGCAAAAGCCAAATCACTAATCAATTTCGCCGTCCGTTCCAAAGACTGTATACCAGGTAGCTCGGCTCTGTCCATGCCGCTTCAGATGCCGTTTTTGCACCAATTCATTGAGGCGCAGCCTGATTGTGCTGCGGCTTTCACCTGTCAATTTTTCTATGTCTGAAGATTTCAATCTGCCGTTTTGCCGCACCAACTCAAGTATCGTTGTGGCAAGAATGGGTAGATCCCCTTGAAGGAGCTTCTCTCGCTTGAGTTTTTCCTCAAGGCGTACCTTCTGTTTCTGCATGGCCTGAAGGAAAAATAGAAGCCAGGATTCCCAGTCTGGTGAATCTTTGGCAAGACTGCTCTGGGTGCGCCGCAACGCCAGATAATACTTTTCCTTGTTAGCCTCAATAACGCTTTCCAGTGAAGTGTAGGGCACGTAAGCATAGCCTGCCTGCAATAACAGAAGCGTGGTAAGAATCCTGGATAGCCGTCCATTACCATCCTGAAATGGATGAATTGCTAGAAATGAAACGTTGAAGACCGCTATAGCAAACAGTGGATGAACACTCCGCAAACCCAATGCTTCTTTAGTCCACCCTACCAATTCAGTCATTTTAAAAGGCGTTTCAAATGGGCTCGCAGTATCGAAAATGATTCCAAGGCTATTGCCATAACCGTCAAAAGCCTCCACTCGATTTGGCAGGGTCTTGTATCGACCGCGATGACGATTATCATTCTCGCTAAACTTAAGAAGATCGCCGTGAAGTTGCTTGATATAGTTCTCTGTAAATGGAATGTTCTGCCAATTTGCAAAGACAGTATCCATCACGGAAGCATAACCTGCCACTTCCTCTTCGTCCCTTGATTTAAAAGAGTAAGTCATGATGCCGCTAAGCAGTTGCTCTACTTGCTCATCAGACAGTGATGCGCCCTCAATTCTAGTGGAAGAACCGATGCTCTATATGGTTGCGATCTTCTTCAGATTGGCCAGTCGCTCCGGCGAAATGTTTGCAAGTGACCGCCAGGCACCCTTGAACTCGTCAATCTCACCAAGTAGGCGCACGACTTCCATGCTCGCCAGATAACAATCGAAATTCATTTTGCTCAAAGACAGTTACGCAAGAAGACAATCAATTGCAATCAAGTATAATCACAAATAAGCAAAACAACACGCGAAATTATGAGCATCTGCTAATAAAATTCCGTTTTCACCCGAGACTTCACCAATCCCTACGGAGACAAGTAGCAATCACAAAGAAACCGCCTAGTGACAGCGGCAGCGCTCGCTTATGTTGTAACGAGCCTGCAGCACCCAGTAATGAACCGGACGATCGCCCTTCCAGTAATCGGCCAGGGGAGCCAGCATTTTGTAGTCGTCGCAATTACCCAGGCGAGAGAGCCCTGCCAAGGCCCGCACTCGCACTTCAATGGCACCGTTTTTCACAAGCTTGCGTAAAACAGGCAGCGCCCTTGCCGGCGCCATATTGCTGAGAACTTCTATGGCCTCAGCCTGCACCGGCGACTTGCCATCTAGGGCGGTGGCTTCCATATGAGATACAATCTCCGGGCCGCCAATTGACTGCAGGGCTTCATTCACTGTTTGAGGACTGTATGCGGGTCTGGCTGCAAAAAGAGCAAGCAAGACCCCGGTGCTGCGAGCATCTTTTAGTTCCCCGAGGCGGTATATGATGTACTCAACAGCCTGCTGGGGCAGTTTCTGGCTGCCTTGCATCTTCAGCAAATTTGTAAGGGAGAGTCCTTCATCCCTGGCCTGCAAAGCTTTCAGCACTGGTTCCAGGCTCTTATAAGACGATGCCCAGTTGGAGTTCTTGGGGTTAAGACAAAATTCCTGAGCTTCGGTTATAGCTGAAGCTTGCCTGAGAAAGCCCAGTTCCAAAAGCAGTCGCACCTGCTCATCGCTTCTAGTGCTAAGCTCGCTCTTGTGTGAAAGGTTCATTTCTCGCAAGAGCGCACTGGCGGCTTGCCCGGCTGCATCTTTCCCGAGTTCGGCAATAGCCAGGCAGGCAAGCAGATTAGCCCTGGCGAAGATAAAATCACGGCGGGGCAAAATGGCCATGAGCCCCTTCAAACAACGCGTATCCTTCAGTTTGCGCAAAATTCGTGCCGTATCGGTAACTTCCAGATAATTGCCCCGAGCGGCATCTTCCGTCAGCCAGTCCAGGCGACTTTTGATGATGCGCTCCCTGACTGCCTGCGAGTTTTCATCGAGACATTTGAGGGCGGCAATGCGCAATATATAGCCATTGCTTTCACCAGACTCGAGAATCTGCAAATAGAGCGCACCGGCTTCTTTCTTCTTACCTTCCTTATCGAGGGCCTCGGCCCGCTGAAAGAGGGTGGTTTCCGGCAGTTTTACACTGCCAGTGAGCTTCACTCCCCGAGCAAGAAGAGTTCGAACCACCATGGGTCGCAAGTCATCGGGCAAGGTTTTAAGACGCGCCGCAAAGGCAGCATCCAATTCCTTACCGGGGAAATAACAGATAAGCTTAGAGGCAGCGTCATTCACAAGCCATTTATCGTGAGAATCCAGAGCCCCGATCAGAAGCGGAAGCGCCCGCGGGTCCTGAGTCTCAGCCAGCCATTCTTGTAAAGACAATCTATCCTTTGCATCAACTTTCTCGTCAAGATATACGTTTTTGACAATCTCAAAATTGGCCGGCTCCTTCATCTGCCTGATGGCGTAAAGAAATTCCTTTTTGTATTCGCCATTATATGTGGTGCCGACCTTGCCGGGGTTCTTATAGAGCGAAAGCAGAGCCAGAAGTCTTTCCCTCTCCTGAGTCTTGCCGTAAATGGGCACCAGAACGCTCACATAGCCTATGGACTCGGGCAAGTCATAGATTTCCACCAGGCTGTGGTCGGAGCACAAGAGTAGCATTACATTTTTGAGAGGCGGTACCGGCTGCATTCGACAGCCCATGGTGAGCGGTCCAGGCAGGGTAAGCGGCTTACCCAAAAGGGAAGCGTCGCCCTTGAGCACCTTCCGCACCAGCACCCGGCCATCGGCCCCATAGTCGCCCAATACGATCAAAGCAGCCTGCTCGATGTTCTGACCATAACAGGAGGCGGCGGCTTTCTCTCCGGCAATGATGGCTGAATTTTTCATGGGAGCGGCCTTGGCAAAACTTACAGGCAAAGAATACGGCAGGGCAATGGAAAGCAGCACAACTGGCAGGGTAAGGCCAAGAGCAAAGCATCGAGCGAAGATGTAAGCCGCTTTCTGGGACCGGTTACTAGCTGGGAATATCATCGTCTGGCAAACTCTAATACGGCTGATTTTTTCGAGCTTAGCACAAGCACCAGGTCGGTCGACCAGTAAAAACCCCAGTAAATTACCTTCCGCCCAAACTAGCGATCAAGTAAGGGGCTGCGCAGTCGTTTAGACTGAGTATCGCTCTGGGCCGCCTCAGGCTGAGCCGCCACCTTCGCCGCTTGCACACCGGCCACTGAGCCAATCTGTGTCAGTTGCTCTAGCACTCCCACCACTACATCCAGAGCTGTCTGCAATTGGTGCAATTTGTCCATCGCGCCGTCATATTTGGCGACAACGGCATGCTGTCCGTCGGTCAGTGCCAGAGCGGGGAAAGTCTTGCCGGCTTTCTTGTCTATGTGCAAAGTGGTAGGTGGCTGCAATAGAACCAGTTCCCGCAGTTGAACGTCTAGAAAAATTTCCTGCACTTTGACGGCATCGTTGCCCTGAATCATGAACTTGCTGTCAAACAGATCATCTTGCACCTTTAAGTCTTGCATACCAAGGGCTTTGCTCAATTGATGGTGCATTTTTTCTTGAAAGATGGAAAATGCGAAGTCATCGGCCGGTTCGTAAGCAAGTAGAACCGTTCCCGCCGTCATCTTTTGACCATGAGTTTCAGGAACAAACAAAGCCCTGGCGCCCGCCATACCCACAGGAATGGAAAGACAGAGGAGTTTGCCCTCTTCTTCTCCGGAATCGGTAAGGGAATCACCGCCTTTTTCATCGGCGAAATTTCTCCAAACATACTCCCAGCCGAAGAGATCGCTGTGAAACTTCATGTCATTTCTCCAAAATCGTGATACGAGCAGGTCTTTAGTCCGAAGAAGTTTAGACAGACCATGCAACACTTTGCAAGCCTGTTCGTTTCATATTCACAGCCAGAAGCCTTTACAGGCAAAGCTAGACGCCGGGGGCTTCCGTACAAGCACCCCGGCGTTAAAAGCAAAAGCAGAAACGGCCAGCCCCTGAAATCAAGCCCTTAAGAGGGTTATGCTTGGGTTGGCCGTTTCCAAATCTGGGTAGCTACAGCTACTCTTTCAATCATGAACATCATTTGGCTATTCTTTCGTATCTCCTACCATTTGGAACCCGTTTGGAATTCCACTAACCTGAATTACCCGATGTTTCTTTTGTGCTAGACCTTTTCTCTTTGCACTCTTATATTACCCCTCCCGAGCCTCGACACCATCAGTAAAAAGAATGATCCTGGTACCAACGCCGGGATGAAACCAAAGACGGGTGCCAGGCAGGCACAGGGCTCACCATTCATTCCAAAGGTGGCTTCAAAATGGTGGCCACTGATGTTTCGGTTTTCAGGCTGAACCTGTTTTGAAAGATTTACAAAATTGCCGGTTTCAATCGAGAGCGCCCATGGCATAGAGGCCCTGGAGAGACCGCCGTCTCCCCCAGGGTGAAGGGGTCACCGGCCACGAGCAAAGACCCCTGGCGCAGATACGCTAGTAACTATGAGGTAGATTCAATGCCCCGCGACCTTCCAATCGGCAATGGCAATGTACTGGTAAATTTCGACAGCCAGTATCAAATCAGAGACATCTACTTTCCCAGGGTGGGGCAGGACAATCAGACCGTAGGGCGGGTCAACCATCTGGGCTTCTGGGTGGACGGGCAGTTTTCCTGGATTAGCGAAGACTGGCATATTGAAAAGAAATATTTGAAAGAGACCCTGGTCACCGATGTGCTTTTGCGCAACGACAGGCTCGGCATCGAAGCGCGCTTCCATGATCTGGTGGATGCCTTCGACAATGTGCTTTTGCGCGAACTGAGAATTTCGTCAATTGACGGAAAAGAGCACCAGGTTCGCGTTTTCTTCCATCAGGATTTCAGTATCTCGGAAAATGAGGTGGGAGATACAGCCTATTACGACCCGCGTACCTCATCGGTGATTCACTACAAGAAAAACCGCTACTTCCTGATCAATACGAAAACCCAATTGAAAACCGGCATCAGCGACTGGTCCGTGGGCAAGAAAGGGGTGGACGGACTGGAAGGCACCTACAAAGACGCCGAGGACGGTAAGTTGGGCGGCAATCCCATTGTGCAGGGTTCGGTGGACTCCACCGTCGGTCTGCACCTGAACGTGCCTAGAACCGGTGAAGTCGTTGGCCACTACTGGATGTGCCTGGGGCGCAGCTACGAAGAAGTAGCCAAATTGAATGCCGTGATGGCTGCCGGCGAGCAGGCTGAGCAGATGGTGCCGCGCAATCAAAATTACTGGCGCCTCTGGGTCAATCCCGAGCATATCGACTTTCACGGACTACCGGCGAAAGTCGTAGAACTCTTCAAACGTTCTCTTTTGACGATTCGTACCCAGGTGGATAACGGCGGCGCCATTATCGCCGCCAATGACCACGACATCACGCAATTTGCCCGGGACACCTATTCTTATATGTGGCCCCGGGACGGCGCCCTGGTGGCATACGCCATGACCAAGGCTGGACATCGAGACCTCACTCAGCGCTTCTTCCGCTTCTGCAATGAAGTAATGAAAGAAGAAGGCTATCTGATGCACAAATATAATCCCGACAAATCCGTGGCATCAAGCTGGCATCCCTGGCTTAAGGACGGCAAGGAAGTACTGCCCATCCAGGAAGACGAAACGGCGCTGGTGATCTGGTCTTTCTGGCACCACTTCAAAAAATTCCGCAACATCGAATTCGTGCGCACCGTCATGGATAAGATAATTTTTGACGGCGCCGATTTCCTCTGTCGTTACCGGGATGAGACAACCAAGCTGCCCTTGCCTTCCTATGACCTCTGGGAAGAGCGCTGGGGAGTCCATCTATTCACCGTATCTAGTGTCATCGCCGGGCTCATGGCCGCTGCAAATTTCTGCCAGGCCGTGGGCGAATTGACCCGGGCCCATCACTATCAGGAAGTGGCTGAAGAAGTGAAGGAAGCCATGTGCGAATACATGTGGAGTAAAGAGCATAAGCGCTTCTGTCGCATGGCCACGCGCACCGAGAGCGGTTACGATCTGGATATGACCATCGATGCCGCTATGTACAGTATTTTCGCCTTCGGCGAAATGAATCCCCATGATTCAAAAGTAGTTTCCACAATGAATGCCATCCGAGAAAGGCTCTGGATTAAGACTGAAGTAGGCGGTCTGGCCCGTTATGAAAATGACTACTACCACCAAATTTCCCAGGATCTGGAAAACGTGCCCGGCAATCCCTGGTTCATTTGCACCATGTGGCTGGCCCAGTACGATATCGCCGCCGCCCGCACCACCGACGATCTCAAAAGCGCCGTGGTACTGATGGAATGGGTAGCGAATCGCGCCCTCAGCTCCGGCGTGCTGGCGGAACAGGTACATCCCTACAGCAACGAACCCCTCTCGGTTTCGCCGCTCACCTGGAGCCATGCTACTTTCGTCACCTGCGTGCTGGAATATCTGGATCGCAAGAAACAACTGATGACCGAGAATGTCTTTTCACACACCATCGTGCCGGTCTGAGCCGGTCGGCAAATTCTACTTGGAGAGGCGCTGCATGAGCGACTTGGCTTCCACGGTGCGCTGATCTTCTTCGCCGAACGTCTGCTGCCTGAGTTCATAAGAACTCTTGGCCAGACTTAAGGCCCGAGCCTTGTCTTTCTTGGCGTCGCAAACCATGGCCAGGCAGAACTGCGCGTCGGATAGCCCGTCTTTACCGGCGCTGCCGTTGCGGGTATTAATATCCATGGCCCGGTTGAAGAGAGTCTCAGCTTTATCGAGATTGCGCGACTTGAACTCCAGGGTGCCCAGAATCAAGAGAGAATCTGCAATGGCCGGATTATCCGGGCTGAGACTCTTTTCCCTCAGTTCTAAAGCTTTTTGATACAGCTCCTTGGCCTTGCTGAGTTTGCCCGTAAGTTGATAGGCCTGACCAAGCGCGCTTTCAATATTGGCTTTATCAACCGGATCAAAGGCCAGAGAGTATTCTGCAATATTGAGAGCCTGGGAAAGATGACCGACGGCATCACGAGGATGACCGGTGGAAAGATCGAGATTGCCCAATCCGGCCAGGGTCTCCGCTACTTTGTCTTTCTCTGCGCCTTTATAGCCCTGGCGAATTTTCAAAGCCCGGTCGAAATAGGTCTTAGCTTCCTTAAAATCACCCTTGGCCAGATAGATAGTGCCCATATCATTGAGGGCTTCGCTGGCATCAGGAGCATTAATCTGGCCGGCACTCTCCCTTACTTTTAAAACTGCCCGGCAGGCTTCCAGAGCCTTATCAAACTGCCCGAGCTCATAACACGATTTGTTTATCCAGATCTCCGCTTCCGGTACCTGCTTTTCATAGCGACCTTTTTCCTTGGCCTTAGCGAGCGCCGCCTCATACTGAGAGAGGGCACCCTTAAAGTCGCCATGATCAAAAGCGGCATGACCACGCTTCATTAGTTCCTCGAAAGCCGCTTTGCCATCAACCGCAACATTGGCGGTGCCGCCGGCATCATTAGCCTGGTTCCCGCGGGAGAGCAGGTAAAAGGAGCCGCCGCCGGCAGCCAGAGCCAAGACAGTTGCACCGATCAAGAGAGGCAGGGGTAGTTTACCGGAGGAGTACTTCCTGGAAGCCGTAGAAGCCAGTGCACTGGCTTTCGAACCTTTGTCGAATTTGTCGCCTTTGTCACCCTTGCCGCCGATGAACTCCTGGGGGCTCTTAGGGGGAGGCAGGGCCTGTCTTTCTTCCGTAGGCGTCTTGGGCTGGGCGCCGACCTCAGTAGGGACGGCCGGCACTGAACTGGCTGAAGCAGCGGCTACTATCGATTCGGCACTGACGCCGGAGCCTGGCAGGGGTCCGGTCTGAAAGGCAGGCGCACCGGAGAGATGGGGGCGCGGCAGGGCCGCCGTAGCGCCGGCGTCGCCTGTGCCCACACCTGTACTTGAACCTGAACCTGATCCGCTTCCTTTTCCCTCAGACGGGGAGACCCGCACCGTGTGACCGTCGGAACCAGCCACCGAGGAGTCGGAGTCAGAGGCGGCCGCCCGCGCTTCCGCTTCCTTGACCACGGCCATGGCGTCAGTCAAGCTGATGCCATGCAAGGAAACGGTTTCCTTCTGAGCATAAATCGAGCCGGAGAGGGTTCCATACAAGCCGGACATACTGGTGCGCACCATCTCTACGAGAGCGTCCTTCAATTCGTCCATTGACTGATAGCGGTTTTCCGGCTCCTTGGCCATGGCTTTGAAAACCACTTCTTCCAAACCGGCAGGAAAACTTACACCCGGTGCCACTTCCTCGAAGGAGCGCAAAACGCCGCTTACATGATTGGAAAAACACTCGATGGCACTTTGTCCGTTCACGGCGGTGACGCCGGTCACAACCCTGTACATGACACAGCCAAGCGAATAAATATCGGAGCGGGCATCGAGAACTTTGCCCATGCACTGCTCCGGACTCATGTAGAGAGGACTACCGAAGATCTCTCCACTTTTGGTCAGCTCTTCCGACTCGCCGTCTACGGCTCCCAGGATCTTCGCCATGCCGAAATCAACGACTTTGACAAAATTCGACTTACCTTCCCATTCGGTCAACATGATATTGGCGGGCTTCAAATCTCTGTGAACAATGCCCTTGCGATGAGCGTGAGCGAGGCCGGAGGCGGTCTGTATGAAGATGTCGACGGCTACATCCAGCGGTAAATGCTGATTGGTCTCCAGCAGTTTGGTGAGGTTTGTACCCTCAAGGTAGTCCATGACCAGGTAGGGCATGCCATCAGGGGTGACACCAAAGTCGAAGACCGTGAGAATATTTGGATGATTGAGGCTGCTTGCCGCCTGCGCTTCCTGCTTGAAACGCTTCAACGCCGACACGCTGGCGATGAGCTGCGGCAGCATAATTTTTATGGCCACCAGGCGCTTCATGAGCGTATGCTTGGCTTTGTACACCAGCCCCATGCCGCCCGCTCCCAGCTTCTCAAGTATCTCGTACTTGCCTGAAAGCACGGTGCCGATCAAATTGTCGGCCTTAATCGGGGTCAGAAGTTCGTCATCATCCGGACAAAGCAAAATGTCTTCGGCAAACTCCTTGCCGCAAGTAAGACAAATCTTGCGATAAGAACCAGAATGAGTTTCCTTTGACAACATCGAACTCCTGAAAGATACTCTGCCTATGATCGAGCATTGACAACTAGATTAAACCCAAAATATTGCAAAAGGGTTCACCAGTGACCGAGTCGCCCAGTTTTTTTATTCCAGCCGCCCCCGGGGCAAAAGCGATTTTGCACCCATGGGAGCCGAAAATTCATCCCTTCAGAGGTTGCCTGTGGGGATTCCAAAGGTCTAGATTTACTTTACAGATAGCGACAAATTTTTCCGCTGCTGAGGTTAAGATAGCTCCCATAAGTATCGGAATGCTCTGTTGCATCCAGGTCCGCCCCTTCAAGAGAACCGTTGACAAGCGATGAAGAACCGCCAAGTTACAAGCCTTACAAACACCGCAAGCGGCAGCGGCTCGGACCGCACCCTGGTAAGAAAAACCCAGGTTAAAACAGCCCTGGCCGCCATAACTATCGCAGCGCTGGCCCAGATCAACGCCGCTGCGGCACCCACGGCGGCTCCAAACAAAAGCGATTCCGACAAATTTGCCGTCGTAAAGGTAAAGCCCTACAAGGGTGACAGCAGCACAAGCGGCAAGAAAGCGGAAGCTATTGCCGCCGGCAAAGCTCTCTTTGCCGCCAATAATTGCTCCAACTGCCACTCCGTGGCCGACAAAGGCGGTTGCCTGGCTCCGCCCCTGGATGGTATCGGCGCTTACCGGGGCAGACCCTATGTGATTGCCAGAATCACACTGGGAGATAAATTCACTACCGAATTCGCCCGCCGCTACAAAGACGAAGAGCTTATGCCGCACCCGCGTCTGCCCCTGGCTCAGTCCCAGAAAATTGCCGATTTCTTGATGAGCTTGCCGGCGCCCAGCGGCGGTTACCAGGTTTACGGTCATGCCCGGGAAGAAAGTAGCGAAGAGAAGTTGAGCAACCCCACGCCGCAAGACAGTACCAAATTGCCTTCCGACCTGGCGCTGGCGGAAAACGGACGCAAACGCTTTCTCAGCGGTGGTTGCCTGGCTTGCCATGCCGTCGGCAGCCTGGGCGGCAGACTGGCTCCCAACCTGGCCGGGATAGGCAGTCGTCGCAGTATCGACTATATCGAAGGACGAATCACCCGCGCCGAGCTGAAAGCTCTGGGCTTCGATAACGTCAAGGAAGGCTCCTCCAGCGGTGCTGATGCACCCACCAATCACATAAGCATGCCCGCATCCAAGCTAACCCCCGAAGACATTCATGCCATTTCGGTATTTCTATCAAGCCTGAAGAAATAGAAGACCTCAGTCTTTCATGATTGCTTTCACCGGCTTGCGAATAGCCCGAAGGGGGGCTGTCACTTTCCAGGATATAGAAGCGTGGATTTTATCGATTTCTTTCTGGAAGTTATCGTGGTCCTTCTCGCGACAGCGCTTGAGATGATCCAGTTCGGATAGCGTAGGTGTCAGATAGCGCAAAGAAAGGAACAAAACCTGAGCGAAATCATCAGCCAGGTTAAGTGTGCCGCCAGGAATAGTCTCCGGTGGCGTTCGTCGCACCGAATCCAAATCAAGCCCTTGCTCACGCACGAGATGATCAACCTGCAGAGCGGCAAATTCTATCAGGCGTTTTTGAAAATGTTCTTTCGTCTCACCGATAGCTGAAAGATAGTCAAAATACTGATGACCAAGCCGAAAACCGTCAAGTATGTCGCGCAGATGACGATGATTGAATACCGTCGTGGCTCCTGAATGGAAGCGAAACGCACAAAGTCTTTCGTTGATAAAGTAGAGATCACCCCGCTCTAGAAGTCGGAACCAAAACTCAAGATCTCCAAAGTGAAAATAGCGAGTATCGTAACCATAACCTTTATCTTTGGCTCTAAACATGCCGACTACCGGCTCACCAAGCCGATTGTCGAGCAAGATCAAGCTCCAGGTAATCAAATCTTTACCGCGAAGGATACCTTCCCTATTGAGACAAGGAGCAGGTTTAATGCCGCCATCTTGATCCAAGAAGTCTTTACCGGTTAGAACCAGACTGACTTCAGGGCGGCTTGAGAGAATGTCGCAAGCCTTGGATATGCAATCAGAATAAAGGATATCGTCCTGGGCGAAGGGCTTGATGTAAGACCCCTGAGCTAGTTCCATGCAGCGATTGTAATTGGCGAAAAGTCCCAGGTTCTCCTCGTTCTGGAAAAATCTAAACCGACTGTCGGAAGCTGCATAGGTTTGCAAAATTTCCACACTACCATCGGTAGACCCGTCATCCACGGCAATTATTTCCAGATTTCTGTACGACTGCGCAAGCAAACTTTCTACAGCCTGATTCAGGAAGGCAGCGCCGTTGAACACCGGAAGAAGTACGGAAACCAGATCTGCCATAAAATTCTTTCTACTGTCTATTCAACCGAGTGAGATGTTGCATGCTGTTGTTCAACACCGGAACAGATGAAGGCTTAGACACCGGCCTTAGCGGCCTCTGCCGGAGCCGTAAAGCGCTTCACTGCTACTTTCTCGTGGTGATTCATCAAATCTTCGAAGGCTTCCACTACTTCGTTGACATCGCCGACCTTGACAGTTTGACCGCCATTCAATAGTACGGCTTGATCACACCAGGAGCGAACCATGTCCATGTCGTGGGTAACGAAGATGATGGTCTTGCCTGACTGCTTCATTTTCCAGATGTGGTCCCGGCACTTGGTCTGAAAGTTCTGATCACCAACAGCCATGGCTTCATCCACAAGCAGGATTTCGGGCTCGACACTAACGGCGGTGGCAAAGGCCAGGCGCACCACCATACCGCTGGAATATGTCTTAATGGGCTGATCAAAGAAGTCGCCAATCTCGGCGAATTCAGCAATGGATTCTATGCGCGTTTCCATTTCCTCCCGGCTTATGCCCAGGATCATGCCGTTCAAAATTACGTTTTCTCTGCCGCTGTAATCCGGCTGAAAACCGGCACCTAATTCCAAGATAGCAGTTATGCGACCGCGTCTTTCTACAGTGCCGGAAGTCGGTTCCAACACCCCGGCGATAATCTGCAGCAGGGTAGACTTACCGGAGCCGTTAGGACCAATGAGAGCAGTCACACCTTTGGGGAACTGCACATTGATATCCCGCAAAGCCCAGTACTCGCGGTGGCAGCAAAGTCGATTGCGTGTAACAAGCTCCTTGAGCCTATCTACGGGCTTATCGTAGATGTTATAGCGCTTGCATACATCTGTTACTTCAACTTTGAATTGGCTGGAATTGGTCTGGCTCATGGTTCCACAAAAGACAACGCAGTTCCCAAGATGTTAGCACATCAGGACTCGATCCCCATGAGAAGGGTCCAATCAGCACTTTACAGGACCGGCTCTCAGTGCCTGCGGCTGCCGTCGTTTTGCATGGCCTGGCGCTGAGCTTTGCGCTCGGCTCTGAACTTCTTGAGGTTGGCCTTTTCTGCCTCATCCAGCTTTCCGTCGCCATTGGTGTCAAAGCGCTGCATCATTTTGGCTCGCCCACCGCCTTTATGCCCTTTACCGCCACCTCTATGACCGCGCCGGTGCTTGCCCCTCATCTGACCGCCGCCACCGGCGGCACTGCCCATATCGGAGCCGACAGCCGCCCCAGGAACCCCTTGAGCCTGAGCCGGCTCACAGTTCTCAAATAAGAGCAGCCCACAGGCAAAAACCAGAGAGAGGGCCAGACTCAGCGTCTTTCCAGGCAGAACGTTCCATTTCATCGCGCTTACCTCAGTTCAAAGGAGATGCCCCAGACTACCCTCAGGCAATCTACCCTTTCATAAACGTAATTGCGCGCTAAAAAGTTCAATGCAATTGCCGGGAAATGCCCTTGCACTTCATTAAACTTTCTTAGCCTGACCTTTTGAGGATTTAAACCAGGGAAATGCGGTTAACGCTAACCATCGGCACTTCCTCTCTTTCCTCGGAGGGCGGCTCTATAACCGCCCTGGGGGCGACGGTCTGGGCATTGAAGGCATGACCGACACTGGCTTGCTTCACGGCCTGATTAGCGGCATAACTGACCACCGGAGAGAAGAAGAGCGAGAAGAAGAGCTTCTCCATGTCGGCTCTCAGTTCGCCTATATCACGCACAGTGTTGATGGAACGCCAGAAGGCCGTGCTCTTGAAGGCATGGAGCTGACCTTTCTCGGCCAGAAGCGGGAAGGTGAACTGTTCGTGTTCGCCACGGTCGGGTAGCTGCTCGTAGATGGAAGGGTCTACCACATAAATACCGGCATTGACCCAGTAGGGCAGCTCCGGCTTTTCACGGAAAGCGGTTACCTGCCCTCTTTCATTGAAATCAACCACGCCGTAGGGACTGAGCATGGGTACCGAAACCATGGTCACACGAGCATTCTTCTGTTCGTGATAGGCAAAGAGATCGCCCAGGTTGAGATTGGTGATGGAGTCGGCGTTTACAACCAGCACCGATTCCTCAAGAGGCGAGAGAAAACGCAGCGCATTCTTGAGCGCACCGCCCGAGCCCAGGGGCTCATCTTCTATCAGGTAATTGATGGTGACACCCAGGGATGAGCCATCCCCGAAATATTGCTGAATCAGTTCGTACTTGTAGCCGCAAGCCAGGGTGATATTGCGGATTCCGTATGCCGTAAGCCATTGAATCATACAGGCAAGGAGCGGACGTCCCATGACGGAGACCATGCACTTAGGTCTGTCTTCTTGCACCGGACGCATTCTTTCGCCGGCACCACCGGCAAGAATTATGGCGTGTTTCATGGAACATCTCCCGAGGGGAACTGGTGATAAATTGAGCGATGCCTGGCCTTACTTTAGCTAGAGGGTCAAATTTACTCGGCGATTTTACTTTCAAATTTGCCCCGGCCCGCCGGAAGGCGAAGCCCGAGCAAAACGGGGGTCGATATATGACGAATATTAAGGCAGGATACCCCCAGCGCATAGGAAGAATTATTTAAGAGGAGAAATATCCCCTGTTAAACCCTTCAGCAAATCGTCAGGGAAATGTTCTAAGCTTCTTCCATGCCTTCAGAATCGCAACAAGTAGAAGCGAGCTTGGTGCCGCCGCAGAATTCAAGGTCCGATAAAGAAGGGGCCCTGGCCTGCCTCGGCGCCACCCTGGTCTTTGCCTGCTTGCTTGCCTACTGGTGGTGCCTGGACCACAGCTTTCCACTCTGGGACGCCGGTTCTCACTTTCAGGACGCCATCAAATATGCACAGCTACTGCGCCATCCCCACATACTTCAGAGCAGTTTCTGGCACGAATTTCTCACAGTCAGCTTCAACTACCCTCTCACTCAACATCTGATCTTTGGAGCGTCCAAAGCCCTCTTCGGCTACGGTCGCTTCTCGGACGCTCTCGTGAACGTGCTTTATCTCTTGCTTCTATCGGGCAGTATGGCTCGCCTGATCCGCCTGAGCGGGGGCAGTTGGAGAGCCGCCTCTTTCGCTGTGATTTTAATCAACTGTTATCCCACGGTGGCACAATACAGCCACTCTCAAATGCTGGATTTCGGCCATATCGCCCTCTCTTCCTTTGGTCTTTGCGCCATGGCCCAGTGGTGGCAAAAGAAAAGCACCGCCAACACCATCTTTATGTGTATCGCCCTTTCCCTGGCAGTCACCGCCAAACAAGCAGCCATGGTTTTCTTACTTGTGCCGGGGCTTCTGCTCCTGGTCAGGAGCGCCGCCCAAAAGGATAAGAAAGCCCTCTGTCAGCTCTTTGCCGCTGCGCTCAGCGCGGCACTCTCGCTGCTAATCTGGCTCATCCCCAATCGTGAAAGTCTCTCAGCCTGGCGCGATTACTACACGCCGCAGGCTACCCAGCATGCCGGACCTTTCCTGGTCTTCTTCGAGCATCTCTGGCTCTATCTAACCAGCCTGCCGTCCCTCATGTCGCCGCTTCTCTTTCTTCTCTGGCTTATCTCCATAGGCTCCCTACCAAGGGCCCTCACCTCCCTGCCTAGAATGCTTTTGCTAAGCGCCATGGTCACGGGCATTCCGCTCATGTGCCTGCTTTCCATGAATAATGCCGAAGCGCGTTATATCATGCCGGCGCTCCTGTCGCCCGCCCTGGAAACGGCTCTCCTTCTGGCGGCCTGGTGGCAAAGCGGCGCCTACGGCAAACCTCTCAGACTGGCCGCTCTCCTGACTTTAGTTCTGGCCCTGACACAGTACCTGCTTTTGAACTTCAGCCCTTATCCGATCAAGATGCCGGAAAGTCTGGTTAACATGGCAAAAACTCTGACTCGCTGTGAGACAGACCTGGTGGGTCCCGGTTTTGCACCGGTACCGGCCGGCGACCCCTGGGGACAAGAATGGCTAATAGAGCAAATTCGCACCTATGAGAAAGGCGGCAAGTGTACCCTCAACATGCTGCCCAGTACTAAAGAACTGAGCGTACACACCATGACGGTAGCCTTTCTGCTTGCCAATTATCCCATCAGCATCTCCACCTTCCGCCGCTTTACTCTCAATGGTGATGTCTTCACATGTACCCAGGGTGACATAGATTACTTTGACTGGTACCTGGTCAAAGACGGCTTCAACGGCAAGAATCTGGCCGACCAAGAAAGTGAGAAAGCCTACAAAGCATTAGAAACACTGCTAGCTACAAGCCCATCTTTTAAGCTGATTGGACAGAAGACCTTACCGGACAGCAGCACAATCAAGCTCTACCGGCGCATCAAACGTCCCTGAAAACGAATAACAAACTTAGTAGTAACGAATCTTGCCATAACCGAGGTCGTAAGATGCTACACCTTCTATGGTCACCTGCAGGTTGCGAAGGCGCAAGTTGGAGCAGTGCCGACCCGGACCATATTGAGTCTCCAACCGCGGACAAGGCGCGAAGCCCACAGAAACGCCGTCTATATTGCCGCCCATGAAAGCCAGGGGCACCATGTCGCTGACGGAAAAATCAGTCCAGTCTTTGCCGACAGAGATAAAATCAGGCACACAGCCAAGCCCCTGCATACGAGAGGGGGATTTGATAGCTACGTCAACACCAAGCCGACCCGGACCGGAAAGACAACGGGCCTGTCCTCGCAAAGTGAGGCGAACCTGAGTGAGGGGAGCGGCCCCGTCGGAGGTGAGACGACAAGGCAGTTGAGTAGTAAGAACTCCCACGGCCTTGAGGACATCCTTATTGACCACCAGGGTATCTTCCTCGCCGCGGCTAAACCAGTGGAAACGCTTGCAGTCAAGCGGAAGTGTAACACTGCTGACGCTCTGGAAGGGCACCCTCAGCTGAGTGGAAACAGGGCTCGCTCCGAAGCGCGGACTACTGGAAAGAGCCAGTAAAAGACGAGGTTGCACTTCCTTTCCCTGCGCCTTAAAGCCAAAGGCAGGGCGCAAGGAAGCAATGCGGGATTCCAGAGAGGTCACGGAAACAAGCATCCGATCGGAGCCGAAATAATCAGGCGAAGGCAGGCGCCAGGACATTTGCGGAGAGGAGCAGAATGCACCGGCACCGGGTCGGTCACCGTATATGGTGAGGGGTACGCCGGCACCATTGGTTACTTGCAGAACGTTTCGTCCATCTTTCAAGAGGGCGCCATTGACCGGTAAGGCACGCCACTGACGAAAATCTTGCACGGCGGTCCGCATTTGGGCTCCATGTTCGGCCATGGTATCAAAAAGGAAGTAGTGGGAGGAACTAAACTGATTGAATGGTCGGAAGCTACCACTTAGCTCAACGCCATTGACTCGAGCCTTCAGCCCCTCACAGGCTCCGTCACTGTCAACAAGAAGGAGAGCCTGAGCGCCCCGGGCCGAGGTCCCCGTTATGTCCAGATAGCGATAAAGACTTTCACCGGCGGAAAGCTCCACCGGCTCTTCTTGCAATCGTCCGGCGGTGGAGAGAGGTTCGATACTGTAGAGAGCCAGAAGTGTACCAGCAGACAGGAGCAGGGACGGCAGTAAGTAAGCCCGCAGCGCTCCATCCTTGAGCCTGAAGGCCATTAGCAGAAGGAAAAAGGCCAGGCAATAAAGGGCCGCCATAGCCGTGAATGCATAGCGAGCCATGGCCTGAAAAACGGCAAAAGCGCTATGACTCAAAACAAACAAGACCAGTAAATCAAGGAGCAAACTCTGCCTCGAGCTGAGTGCCGGAAAGGATGACCCGGAGCCGCTTTCTTCAGACCGAGACGCGGTCTTTCGTCTGAACAGGTTTATGAGATGAAGGTACCCGCCGCCAAGACCAAGAAAGAGCATGAGCACGTGAACATAACGCTGCCCTTGAGGGGAGAGACCAAAAACCACTTCCCGGAAGTCATTCCATGGATCGCACCAGAGCCTGGCCACCCGGCGCAGAGTCAGCGCAGTCAACTCCATGGGCTGCTTCACCCAAATGGCTGCCAACACGGAGCCGGGACTATCGGAGACTTTCATCAAATTCACGTGGTTGGACTCAGGCGTGGTGCACCAGCCATCCATCTCCAAATCCGTTCCCACACCGGCATTGTAAGAGGGTCCTCTTTCTGCGGTTATCGCCACTTTCCCAGCCTTCACCCCTGAGTAAAGACACCAGGGAGAAATCGTAGCAATTGTCACAACCCCTAAAAGGAGAAGGCGCAGAAAGGAAGCCGAAAAAATTCGAAGTCGCTCTCCTGTGGAGCCGGTAAAAACAGCGGAAAGAGTAACCGGAACCACGGCAAAGTAAGCATAAAGCATGGCCAATACCGGAATCAAAACCGGCTTAGTCAAGGCCAACAAACCACCGGTGATGCCGGTAACAATAAGGGCCGAACGGCTTTCTAAAAGACGGCAACCGGCATAAATAAAGACCATAACCAGGAAAGTAGCCAGCGTCTCTGAGCGATTAACACCGGTAGCAACGAGAGTAGAAGGATAAAGGCCGTAGGCGAGCCCGGCTAAAAAAGGTAAGGTAAGACACTTCAGCGCCTGAGAGGACCGGCTTTTTGAGGCAGCGGCGCTGTAAAGGTCTTTGCAAATCAGCATCACCAGAACCGCCGAACCAGCGGCCAGGCTGGACAGTAAAAGGCAGTAGACCATCCAGTCATTGGCAGTCGGCAAACGGCCCAGGGCAAGGAAAACTAAAGCCGGCAGACCCGGGATAGCCGGTCCATCCCAGAGCATATAGCTGATGAAATGGGGCGCCGATATGGCAGCGTTGAAGGCGGCCGGGTTGGAAACGAGCAGTTGCCCGGCTTCGGTTAGCAAGCGGGTGGTCTCTAGATAATGCTTACCGTCAAAGGCGAACATGACCAGTGCATGGTCAAAGAGAAAATGATGGATGAGGTGTGCTGCCAGAACCAGTGCGAACAAAACCGCAGCGGCCGCCCGTAGATACCAAGATTGAGCCGGCGCAGGCTCGGCGTACTGCGCTTCAGCCCCCAGTTCCGGACCGACCTTGCCCTTCAGCGAAATGCCCAAGTCATCACCTGCTGTCAAACAGTAGAAGCGCTTGCACTGAGTTCGCGCTCCAGAGAGTGGGTCGTACCAGACAATGCTCTATCCGGCACAACCGCATCAAGGGCCAGCCCCTTCAAACGACTGTGTTCAACAGCATCCTTGAGCAGAGAAGGCAGCGACGGCTTTGGTTTTACCACCACAAAAATCTGATAGGAGAATAGCTCTTTCCAGAGGGAGATAAACTTGTCGTTCAAATTGAGCAAGAAATCAGCCAACTTGCGGTTAGAAGCTGCATGGGGGAATGGTGCCGGTATACCCTTCTCCGAAAGAACAACGAAGCCGGACTCTTCCAAGAGGCGCCGCAACGAGTCAAAAGTGAATAGTCTGGTGTGGGTGAGATCCAGGATGCCCTTCTTCCCGTAATTGAACTGACCGAAGAGGTGCATCAAGCGGGGAATTATAAAGCCGATGTTGCCGGTGGAAATGACCAGTTTGATGTTCCAATTACCTTTGCAAGCCCGGTGCAGACTTTCGGCAAACTCCTCGGGATTTTTGACGTGTTCGATTACATCAAGCATCAAGACATAGTCTTTGCCTTCCAGATCCACAGGAAATTCAGGGTTATCCAGATCGAATTGAATGAACTCGTCGAAGGAGGCTCCTTCCTTGGCCGGATAGAGATCGACTCCCACCACTTTGCAGTTCTTTCTCTTAAGGGGCAGAGCCAGGTAACCTGACGCACAACCTACATCCACTACGGTGGTATTATCATCAATTAGTGACAGGGCCTCAGTGTGAGGACTCTTGAAGTCGAGCTTCGGCAAATAGAAAGAATTGCCGGCATTATCAGGATGCACATCAAAATTGCGACGATACATCAAGTGGAAGGCCTGTAAACGAGCAGTAGTAGTGGCTTTCACCACATCCCAGGCATACTTAAGTCCGTTCACCCGACAAATCTCATCGCCGTAATAGGTAGGAATCGGCAATTCCTTTATACGCAGACCGGCAAAGATGAGCTGAATTATGATTTCAGTGTCGAAATGGAAATCGTCATTATTGAGTTCGAAAGGCACTTTTTTAAGAGCAGCCACACTGTACAAACGATAACCGCTATGGAATTCCGATAAGTTACTTCCCAGCAACGTGTTCTGGTAGAAGGTCAAAATACGATTGCCCACATATTTATAGAGAGGCATGCCACCCTTGATGGCGCCAGTCATGGTCATCATGCGAGAACCAAAAACAGCATCGGCCTGACCTTTGATAAGAGGCTTCAACAAGTCCGGCAGAGCTTCAGGCGCGTATTGTCCGTCGCCGTGAACAAGTGCCACCACATCAAAGCCATTCTCGATGGCATAGTGGTAGCCCAGCTTCTGATTACCGCCATAGCGCTGATTGACAGGATTTCGCAAAACCGTAATCGGATAGTCGATCAAGCCCTCCCTGCGAGCTTGCTCTGCCATCTCATAAGTCTGGTCGGCTGAGGCATCGTCAATAATCAGCACTTCCGTGTGATACTGCTTTAAGGACTGTGGAATGCGGGTCAGCACCTTAGTGATGGTGGACTCGGCGTTGTACGCGACTATAAATATTAGGACTCGCGGAACTTCACCACTTCTGAACACAGTCATCCCTCTTTCAAGTTGCTGGCAACTATCCGAAAGTTGCATTAATAGGTAGCAAATCTATCAGCACCCTGCAAAGAGGTCAAGAAAATTCCCTCCAATCTAGCCATCAAGGCACAGCCTTAGCCTGCTTCCGCCACTTGCTAAAAACATTATCATCGAGACCGAACTGCCGGCCGCGAGCCTCTACCAGGTCGATAAAGGCATCAGCATCTTGAATTCGCAGGACTTCACCACTGGGCGCCACCATCACATAAAGTTTGGAAAACGGGTATTTGCCGCATTCATAGCCATAGGAAACATCCACAAGCCCTTCCTTGGTGATGGAAAGCCTGTCGGAAACGACGTTACCGATAGCCCCGGTTCGATTGGAGACAATGCGCAGTAGATTTTGGAAATCCCATACGCCATCGAAGACAGGCGCCCACATCACGTAGCGCGGACAGTTGATCAGCAGCAAACAAGCATCTGAGGGCAATGAAGGAATGGCTTCCTTCATCTTTTGTTGGATATGCTTCTGAGTCTGCCATGAAACCATCCAGGGTTTCGCCATACCCCAGTCGGCCAGAAGCAAGAAAGAGCAAATAGCCGCATTTACAAGCGAAAAAACGGCTACCGCTATGGCCGCCCTCTTCCCGTTTGCACCTTGTCGGTGAGCACTGACCATCCAAACAAGGCTCCGCAAAAGAAGCAACATCAAGGCAGAAAACATCATGGACACAGCAAAGTTGGCACCGCCATTGATGCGATTAACAAGAGTCACCAGGGTCGGGAAATGATCATGGCTGAGACCGAAAATGGTGTAGGAGGCGAGCACGGAAAGAAAGCCGACGAACAATAATTCTGCCGGGGACAGTACCGAGGCGCGCTCATCCTTGTTCATCTGTAAGGCGCTATCGGGCTTGGAACCTACCGCTAACGCGCAAACCCCAAGCAGCATCACGGCCACGGCCCCCGCCAGGCGCCATTTCTCGGAAGAGCTGAACTCGAGAAGACAGAACTGGGCCTGCTTATAGAAGAACTGCAGCGGCTCCGGCGAGAGATTTATCTGCAGACCGGCCATGATCGTCTTGAACATCAAGGCAGGATCCAGCACCGCAGCGTGATCGTAACCTTTACCAAAGTACGGCACGCCGAACTTCAAGAAGGAAATCAGCAGACCGACCCCCAGCAAGGCCGAAACAATCGGCATCAAACAAGCAGCGAAAGCCTGCCGCAGGCGCTGAAAGAGCGGTCCTTCCGACTGCTTTAGCTGCAGAGCAAAGACGCTCATAATTGTCGTCGCGCAAAGCGGCAGAATGGTCTCATAGTTAAAGAGACCGAGAGTGAAAGCGCAGAAGGAAAGCGCCTGCCACAGGCAACGAAGCCCTGGCGAATTGCTGTCAAAAGCTTTCAAGGCAGTCCAGAAAGAAGTTAGAAAGAGCAGCATGCTCAGAGAGAGCGACGAGCAAATTACCCAATAATGACTGGAATCGTGACCGGGATGCAAGAGGAAAAACAGGGCGGAGGCAAGTGCCACAGTGGGACTGCCGATTAGCCGCTTCAAAACCAGGTAGAAGAGAAAAGCAGCCAGTATCTCGAAACCAACATTGACCAGGTGGAAGGGGAAGGAACCCTCACCGAAAAGCAAGTAAATCAATCCGTAGTGCAAGACTTCCACCGGTCTGATAAGCACACGACCGTCGTTGATGAAATAACTGTACAAAGTGGAAACGATGGAGTCGTGGGGAGCGAAATGCAAGAATGCCACTGTGGCATAGTCATCCAGGTAATAGCCCACGCGAGACAAAATGGGTAAAAAAGTCAGAAGTTCAACCAGGGCAAGACAGAGGAAGGCCAGGCAGTCCGGTAGGAATCCGAACTTGGAAGCAATTCCCGCCCCTTTCACACCACGGGCAGTGCCCGGTCCAGCCGTCTCATAGCCAGGCATTGCATCCAAACGTTTCACAAGGCTGTGCTTACTTCCTGCACTCTTAGTCTTCGCCGCCGCCATGCCCTAAAGTTCTCCCCCCGCTGCGCCTGCTCGTCCAGCCAGAGTTCTCCCGCTGGAAGCAACAGGTTCCGCCCGGCCCGTACACGGAAGTACGGAAACACTCACTGTTTCCGACTGCGCGGCAACGGCGCCCGAGCCCTCGGGTACCGTTACTTTCAAGGTGGTCAGATCATGACCCAAGCCCCAGATGCCAACGTGAACGTGACTGGTGGTAGCAGTTTCCTCCCGGTTGAGGAGCACTTCATCCCGCCAGATCTGGCCGCTCGCTACTTCCTCTTCCCGCCAGGCGCGCTTGTAATCGCGGCGCTTGTAGTAGACATTATCGGGCGTGTATAGATGCAGCGTCACAAAACCATTCAGTTTCTGGTGCCGCAAAGCGCGCCAGGTCAGTATGACCTTCCGCTTGCCGCCGATATCATCACGGCCGCTCACGCTCAATAGTTCCACATCATCGCCCAGCCTGGCCAGGGGTTTACTTACACTATCCAAGACGGTTGGCGTCAGTTGAGAGCCCTCGAGCCGGGCTAAAGCCGGTCCGGAGAACAAGAGCGCCGGCAGCGCCAGAAGAAAAAGCGCTTCTGCCGCCAGGAAAAAACGGTTCAAAAGGCTCAAGCGAAACTGAGGCAAAATCTGTGACCAGGAAGAGGAAACACCCTCCGGTCTCGCCCCTTTCTGGAAACGGCGAAAGAGACCAACAATAAGACTGCGACAGGGACATTCCACGAAAACGTAGAGCAGGTGGCTGACACTGAGAAGAACCAGCCAATAAACGGCGATCGGCATAACACCATCTATAGTGGCAAAGTGATTGTAGTAGTAATGCAAGAGCAGGCGGTGCGAAAGGTAAACAGAAAAACTGATCTCGCCCAGATAGACAAGCAAAGGCCAGCTGAGCACCTTGCTTAAGAGTCCCCGACCGAAGGAAAAAACGATAATCATCAGGGCAAAGACCAGGGCCACGGAACCACCATGCATGAGCCACGTATTTAGTGGAGCAGAAACTCCGGGCAGCAAGCTGTCCATGGCTTCGGCCAGAAAAGATGAGATGCGGGTGCTCTTGTAGGCAACGAAAAGCCCAATCAAAAGTACGGCTAGTTCAATAATGGTGAAGACCAACCGTAACTTGAAGGACGAGGCGGCCGCTGCCGACTCGCCGGCGCGCCAGTTAATGTGCCAACGCCTGGCCAGAGCAAAGGCCCCAATTCCCAGGCTAAACTCAAACACCCTCGAAAGCGGGCTCACATACATGAGTTCATGCATGCTGACACCATTTCCAACGTGTTCTGGGAATCCGCAAATTGCACAAAGGCAGGACAGAGAAGTCATCAGCCCAAGGGCTAGTAGCGAGTTTCTCAGCCAATTTTTCTCGTAAGCCACTATCAAAAACGGGAAAGAGAGATAGAAAAACAACTCCGCCGACAGACTCCAACTGACACCGTTAAAGGCAAAACTGACATCGTTGATGGGAATCCAGGATTGCATCAAGCAGAGGGAAGCAAGCAAATTAACCGGGCTCAGATCGTGGTTCCATTTCTCGGGTAAAAGAAAAGCAACCAGCACCAGGGTGGCCACGTGCAAGGGCCAGATGCGGGCAAAGCGCGCCACAATGAAGGTTAGGACGTCTGCAAGGCGACTACCGGCATTGCGACCGCCCTCTTTCAGCTTCTCACCATAGACCAGGCTCAGAATGAAGCCGGACAGAACGAAGAAAAAACTAACGCCCTGGTCGAGGACGAAGGGGGACAGATAATCACTGGGGATACCGAAGTGGCCTCGGCTGTGATAAACGACAATGGCCGCCGCCGCGAAAAAGCGCAGGGAGGTGAGGGTATCTATCTTGCTTTTGGACTCCCCGCCGGAACTGGTCAACTGGAACCTCAAGTGACGCTGGCTGCCGACTTGTCATGATACAGTCCCGAGCAGGGCATTTTCCTTAGGTAAAAATCACATCTACTAATCAATACCGATATCTTTAGGCCCTGAAAAACGCCTCCGTTTATCAGACGCCCGACCGGAAGAGCGACCGCCCCGGGCCCCGGGGCAATCCAAATCGGGAAAAGCTTGGCAAGATTGTGTTGTATAAATGCATGAAAATGCACCTTTTGTGGCTTAAACTAAGTAAGCTTCCGGCCGACGCCCAAGCTCCTGACAACCCCCAAGGGGAGCCAGTGGCGGCCGCTCCCGGGAGCAGGAGCCCATTTACTAATTAAATTAACTCCGAATCACTCAAACACAAGCTAGTAAAGCGCTGAAGGCAAATGCTACGACCAGGTAAAGGTCCAGATCAAGGGAAAATCAGACTGCCGAGACAATCGGTAGCCCCGGGCGTGCGTGAACTGCAAGCCCTTTATGAACAAGCCAAAGAAAACCGCGGTCGGGAAGTCGAGTTAATCTGGCAGGTTCCGGGCACTTACAAGACTTACAGCATCCTGGTGCGGTTCGACCGGGTCACCCCCCATCCACTCTGGCAGGTCTGGGAAGACAACGGTCGCGAAAACAAAATGGTGTGGCGCTTTGAGACTTCAGACATCAACATGATCTTCGACGTCATTGCCATGCTCGACGTTTCCCATCAAAAGACTACCGGTACGGTTCAGACCCTCAATCAGAGCCAGACAGGGCTGCCACTCACTGGTGCTCCCGGCACACCGCCCTCGGGTATTACGCCCCGCAACACCGGTTCTTTTCCTGCCCTCGGCCAGACGGCCGGTCAATCGAGGGGGCTGGTGGGCTCATCCGGCGCCGTAGATTCGGGCATTTTTTCCACCAACACACCACCCCAGGCTGCCGGCTATCCGCCCCAACCACCCGCTAACCCCACAGGCACCGGCACCGGCTGGCGAACCGTAGACGAAGGCGGCTGGAAAGGTGGAGACAGCGGTTGGAAAGCAGCCGACCAGGGCACCAGCAGCGGCACCTGGAAAGCAGCAGAGCCAACACCGGCCAATCCCTTCAGTGCAGGGGGCGGAGCAAATCCCAGCATGGCCAGCAGCGGCACCTGGAGACCAGCTGGACAACCGGGTCCCGACCCTGGACAGTTCCCAGCTCCCGCGTCCGGTTCAGCCTTCGGGGGTGGCGTCAATCCCCTGCAGGCCGCCATGGCCAATTTGGCCGCCGGTCAGCCGCCGCCCAATACTCCACCCCTGCCCAGCAGCCAGTCTCTTCTGAAAGCCAATGCGCAGGTACCGCCCCAGCCGTCACCGCAGGCCGCCCTGGCCGGCGCCGCCAGCCATGCCATGCCGGAAGGTTCGCTACCGGCAGATTTCTTTTCCGATGCGCCGGCGACCATTGCCGGTGCCGCCCCAGCCAAAACCGCATCTATTCAAGGCTCTATTGAGCAGAATCCGCTCAACTCAGTGCTGACCAGTATCGGTATGCAGCAACTGACCGGCAAATTGGAAGTAATGGGCGACACGGCCGTAGGGCATGTCTATTTCGAAAACGGTATTCCTAAAGACGCTCAAACCTCCACAAATCGCGGCGACGACGCCATCAAAGAACTGGTCACCTGGCGGCGCGGCACCTATCTATTCAAGAACGGTCTGCGCACCGAGATGAGTTCGGTGGAGAAGAGCTTGCAAACCACCTTGCTGGAAGGTGTGGCCTTGCTCGATCAGCTCAAACATCTTGAAAAAGCAGGACTGGTTTATGAATCGATCCTGGTCCAGAAGCAGAAAAATCTGGGCGAGCCGGAGTTGAAATTGATGCTGGCCAAAGGGCATCCCCTCGACTTCCAGATGCAAAAGAATGCTTACGACTCGCTCAAGCACAAAAAGACTTTTACAGACTTGCTGCGCGACAATCCGATGGATCAGACCCAGTGGGCTCCGCTGCTCTTCAACCTGCTCTACTGCGGGCTGATAGAGATCAAGCCGCCCGCCGCCACCAGAGGTGGTGCGCTGGACTTCCTGGGTGAAGGCAAGCAGATTATCCAGAACTTGGCTTACAATTTTGTGCGCCCGGATACCGGCATAGTCAGCTTCGAAGCCCTACTCTACTTCCTGGAATACGAGTTTTACCGCTACGAAGCTTACAACTGGCCCATGTCTCTGGTGGCCTTCGAAATGAGTTTGCGTCGCCCCGGCTCCAACATCGGTGAAACCGAGCCCCTGCCTCCCCAGGCACTGGCCACGGCTGCCATGCGTATCGGACTGGTAAAACGCCCCCTTGATCTACTGACACACTTCCAGGTAAATGAATATGCAATTTTGATGCCTAACACCAAAGCATCACAAGCAGCCTTCGTAGCCAATCGTATTCTCGACGCCCTAACGGTGACTCCCCTGGCGCCAGGCATAGACCGTGCTAATATCTCGCTTTCCTTTGGTGTAGCCAATCTACCGTCCGACGGCGAAGATGTGGAAAGTTTATTGCAGGCCGCCGAGCAGGCTCGGCTTGAGGCGCGCGAGGGTAATTTCCCCATCGTGCTTGCCAGAACCGGCAAAAAAGAATAAGCGGAGAATGAGCGAGAGCACGCAGAGATAAGCCATAAAAGGCAAAAGCAATCTCAATATAGAAGGACAGCAAGACTGTGTCAGAGGAAGCGCTGGCGGCAACAATTCAAATCGGTGACCTGCTGGTTCGCAGCGGGCTGATGTCGTCGGAGAAACTGGACGAGGCTAACCGCCTCGCTTTCAAGATGCGCCTGCCGATCGGTCGAATACTGACCATGCACGGACATGTGACGGAAGCCATGCTGGCCAAGGCCATCGAGATCCAGGCACGCATCAAAGACAAAGCCCTGCCCCTCGACCACGGCGTCAATGCCCTGAAGGTGTCCTGCCGCGACGATATCGAGGTGGACGAGGCCTTGAATCGCCTGATGCCAAAGGCAAAACCAACAGTGGTTCCCACCAGCAATCGGCTGGGAGAAATTCTCATGGCTGCGGGCTACGCCTCACCCAAGCAGGTGGAAGAAGCCATGATCCACGCAGCCGATACCGGGCTGCCACTGGGTATGGTGCTTTTGAGCAAAGGAGTTTTGACTCGCACTGGTTTGAATTCAGCTTTGACGGCTCAGAGACTGATCAGGCAGGGCGTCTCAGAACGAGACAAGATTCTCTTCGCGCTGAAGGAAGCCAGGCTGAGAGCCCGCTCCCTCACTGAGAGCCTGAGAAATCAAGCTATCGACCCCTCACCGATTGAGCAGGAATTCGGCATCGGCGAATTACTCGTACTGGCCGGCATCGTCTCGGAAAGTCAACTGATGAGTGCCAGAGAATCGGAAGTGGTGGACGGCAAATCTCTGGAAAAGGCCATCTGCGAGTCAGGCTTCGCCTCGGAGCCCTGCGTGCAAACGGCATCCCAACTTCTCAAAATGATCAAAGAAGGAATGCTCTTTGAGAATCAAGCCGCAGCTATCGTCAAGAAAATACAGTTCGTCACCTCCTACGACGAATTAAACAAAGTGCTGGCCGGCATAGACGAAATCCAGGATGAACTGGCGGAAGAGAAACCGGAGATTCAAATACCGGAAATTCTCAAGAAGGCCGGGCTTATAAGCGATAAAGAACTGCAAATAGCAACAGCCCTGGCTCTAGCCAACCGGCAACCTTTGCTCAAGACCTTGCTTGACGCTAAACTGGTAAACGAGAAGAATCTTGATCTCGCCAATCAATGTAAAATTTACCTGGACCACAACTTGATCCAGCTTGAGCAAGCCACCATCGCCATTGTCTATGCCATAGAAAACAACCTCACCATAGACGAGACCCTAGACTGCTTCGGTTGGTCCGCGCCGGTAGTATGAGAGCATCCACGAACAGAGCCCTGACGGTGCTACTACCGGTAGTGCTGTTCTTTCTGTTCATAGTAGCCTACTTCTCCGGCCCTCTGAGCGGCCATGGTAGTCTGTCCAAGGCCCATATGCTGGCCGAATGGGACTCCGCCTTCCAGAGCCAGAGCACCGGCAAGAGCATGGCCATGGACCCATCCCTGGTCTACTTAATGCTGCCTTCCTACTTACTCAAAGCCAAACTCTGGAGGGAGGGTCAGGTGCCGCTCTGGAATCCCTACACCGGGCTAGGAGCGCCTCTGGCAGCCGATCCACAGACTCTCGCTTTCTCGCCCCTGCACATTCCGCTCATCCTGGCACCATCGCTTGCCACCTTCAACTACATATTGCCGATGGAAGTATTTCTTCTGGGCCTGTTCACCTTTTTTCTAGCCAGGAACTTAAAACTCTCCCTGCCTTCTTGCATCTTCGCCATGATGACGGCAGCGCTCTGCCCCTATCATCTATATTATCTGGAGCTTCTGGGCAACGGCTTCTGCGTTGTTCCCCTGGCCTTCTGGATGGTACTGCGATTGAGCGACGCTCAAGAACGCCCCCTCAAGACAAAGCTCTGGGACTCTTGGCTTTCAGCTCTTGGTCTAGCTTTCGTTATCTTTTCCGCCCATGTGGAAATGTCTTTCTTTGCCATCAGCCTCGCATCCTTCACGATGCTTGTCAAAACCGCATTGTCCTCCGCTAGAGAGGGCAGTGCTAAGACCATGGCGACAGTCGGGAGGAATTTCCTGCTGCTTGTGATTTGCGGTCTCTTTACCATGCTTCTAGCAAGCCCAATGCTCTTGCCCTTTCTGGAATTCCTGAAAAATTCCCAGTGCTACAAATTCGGTTCCGGAGCACCGGCTTACATTCCCTGGCAAACCCTCCTCTTCAACGGTCTTTCGCCGGGCTACGGTGGTGCCAGCCCCAGCCTGGGTCCCCTCATTCTGCCCTTTATCTTGCTTGCCTGGGCCGCGGGCAAAACTGCAGCCGGCAGACCGGTCATGCTCGCTTTCTCTCTCGTGGCAGCGGTCTCCCTGGCAATCATGGTCAAGATGCCGCCTCTGGACAGTCTTTTACAGCACCCTCCATTTTCATTTCTGGTGGTAACTTATGCCCTACCGGCGGCTCTTGTTTGCTTCAGTATCCTGGGCGCATTCGGTCTGGATGAAGCCCTGAAGCGCTCAGGCAGCAAGGCACAAATTGCACCGGCGGCAGTGGCAGTACTTCTCTTGTTGCTCTTCCCCCTCATCAAGCGCACCGGCTTCTCGCTGGCCTGTGCCAATTTCGACCTCTGCATCGCCTCCTTTGCCTTCAACCGGCACGACGTGCTCAGATACAGCCTGGTAGCAGCGGTCTTCTTGCTGGGTTTCATCCGGCATCGCCTGCACCCCAGCAATAAAACAGCCGGATTCCTGGTTCTCACCGCCACAGCTTCCTATCTCTGCCTGGCCGCTATCGGCAAAAGTTCGATGCCTGTTCGTCCCCAGTTTGAATACGAAAGCAATAGCGCGGTGCAAAAGCTCAAAGAAGTCACGGACACAAAGGGCAGAATGGTGGCCTCCGGCGGACACTTATTGAGACCAAACAGCAATGTCGTCTACGAACTGAAGGACCTGCGCAGCCACAACCCACTCTTCCCCAAACGCTACCTTACTTTCATGCAAGAGAGCGGAGCCAGGGTGGACGTCTTCAGCCAGGAGTTCGAAGCGCCATTAAGCGCCCTGCTGGGAGCAGGTTCGGTCAATGCCGTGGCCTCACTGACACCGGTGCGTTCCCTGTCCGATCAGAGCCGCGCTATGAGCGAAACAAAGCCCCAGGAAGCGGCTGTCAGACTACCACTGACGGCAAAATCCGGACTGTCGCTGGAGTTGGGGAAAGCCCAACTTGATCTGGATAACCGCGCAGTTTACCTGCCCGTCAGGCTGGTAGGCGGAACAAAATCCACGCTCGAGAATCTCGCCCTGGTCTACGTACTCCTTAGCGATAAGGACGATACCTTGTGGTTTTCCGATCAGCAAGAAGCCAGTGCAATGGCCGGTGCCGCCGAGAAAGAAAAGCTACCGCAGTTTGTGGGCTTCCCCCTCCCCCGCGACCTGAAAGTCGGCAGCCAGGTAAAGCTGGCCCTGCAACTCTTCGATACCAGAGCCGGGCAGTTTCTGCCGGTGCCAGAAAGAAAGGCAAGCAAGAATAGCGCCGGGCAGATCCTGACCGTGGTAAGCCTGGTTAAGTCGCCAACAGCGCTGGACACTACGGCGAAGGACTGGCAATTAGTTGCTGAAAGTGCGGAGAGAATTAGAATTTACAGCAACGCCGGAGCCTTTCCCAGAGCCTATTTTTCTACAAACCTCAAGTTCGTAAATTCGGAAGAAGCGGCCCTTAGCAGCCTGAAAGAGTCCGCTAAGAAGGATCTTCCATGTGTAATTCTAGAAAGAGAAGAGAAAGAGACGGAGCCGACACCGGTATCACCGGCGATATCAAAGCCAGTTCAGATAGCAGCCGAGACTGCCAACCAAATCAAGCTTAAGGTAGAGACCGATAGAGCCGGCTTCGTGGTTCTGAACGACATCTACTATCCCGGATGGACAGCCCGACTGGACGGCAAACCAGTAGCAATCAGGAAAGCCAATTACCTGATGCGGGCCGTAGCATGTCCGGACGGAGTCCATGAGCTGGTTTTTTCTTATGAACCGGACAGCTTCAAATACGGACTTCTAGCTCTCGCTACCGCTCTGCTTTCCGGTCTGGTACTTTTCTGCAGACGCCGCAGCCTGGCAGGCGGCAGCCCCCGGACGGAGCAAGCGCAATAAATGCAGCTCTGGATTTCGTAAAATCAGCCCCAGTTTTTAGCTCACTAATCCTGCCGCGCCCCCTCCTGATGGGCAGACAGGGCTTGAATGCGCCTGTCAAGCTCACTCGCTTCGCTGACAGTATCAACTACAAAGACATAGAGGAGACTGACCACGAAAACTGCCGTGAAGCAAAGACCGGCTATAAAGAAGGCCCACTCGAGCGAGCATTGATACCCGCTCCCATTTTCGACGGCTGCAGCCAGAAGCGAGTTCTGCAAAGCCAGCACTTCATCGATTGGCAGCGAAGCGAAACTCAGAGTATTACTAGATTCCAGACCGCCTTGCATGAACATAAGCACTCTCCCAAAGCCCTATGTCCTTAATAACGTCGGAACATGGTGGAAAGTTCAAAATAAAAGCCTAGATTTAAACAAACCCCTCTAAATTGAGCCCTGGCAGGACCAAAGATATTTCTCCATTTTTCTTTGATAGATAGCGCTCAAAACCAAAACCTACCTTGAGCTCTGGCAAGACCAAAGATTTTTCTCCATTTTTCTTTGCTCCATCGCGGCCAAAACCGGAACCTAGCTTCCGGAGGCGCCGCCGTCCTTCTTCTTGAAAATCTTGGCAATCAAGGCACCAATACCTACAACAATTAGAATGATGAACTTCTTGCCTACCAGCAGTAAGCCGATAGCCCACTTCCAGAGACCGCCCAGCACGCCGAATTTCGCCGCTGCCGCCAGGGCACCGCCGCCCAGGATTAGACCGGTGATGCCGAGACCGGAATCTTTGTCTTTTCCAGGCTGATAGTCGGCGTAAGAGGCCCCTTTCACAAAGGTAGTGCGGTCCAGGAGCTTGGCTACTTCCTTCTTATTCTTTTCCAGCGTAGCCGGATCACTGACAAGGTTCATGGAAAGTACGCCGCGTCTGCCAAGAATACGAGTGTTGTAATTGACGGCCGAGACCGGCGCATTAGCAGCATCTTCGTCCTTTACCTCAATACCCCAGACAACTTGATGCTTGGCTTTGTCGTAGTGCGGCAACTCCGACCAATCACCGACATAGAAAGGTGTGATGCCCTCGCGTTTTCTGTCTTCGTTGGCTTCCTTATTGCCCTCTTTAAAGGCTTTCAGCAGTTCGGCGGCATCTAACTTACCGGCATCATCATCTTTGACATAACCGATGTCTTCGAAGCGGCACATGACAAAGTAAGGCGGCGCCTTCTCCTCCTTGGCAAACTTAGGCACGATCATGCCCAGGACGCCCTCGGTGGAGTTCCCCTCGGCCTTGCAAAATTCTTCGGTTTTAGACTTACTGACCAGCCCGAAATCTTGCGGCAAATCAATTTCAGCCAGCTTATCGCCAAGACTGAGCCTGGCAGGTCCCACCTTGAAGTCAGGATTATCACTGGGTTTAGACGCTGCCTCCTTTTTGTCCTCGCCTTTTGCGGCAGTCTGAGCCAGGGCTGGGGCAACTGTAAGGTCAGGGAGCGGAGAAACCAGCGGAAAAGAATAGCTAAGTGATACCAGGAACAGTGATGCCGTGAGGAATTTATAGGCGGTCATTAGGCAACTCCAGGTTAAGTAAGGCTATTTTACTTAAAACTGGAAGTAAATGAAGGGAGCCGAGTTGTCAGGCTGAAAGGTAATCATAGCCACAATCAAGACCGTGCAGAAGACCGCCTGCACAAGAGCCGGTGTCCGCTGAAAGAAACGCTTTTCATTGAGCATGCTGACCGGCAAATTAGTCAACAAAAGCAAAGCCACCATGACCATTACCACCGGCACCACCACCGGCATTTCCGGTCTGAGAACCAGGAAGTGCTCCGGCGCGGCCATGCTGAAGAAAGGGCGCATAAGAAGCATGCGCTTCACCATCAGGAAGGCAGCATTGATGTCCTGAATGCGGAAGAAAACCCAGCCGATACAGACGGCATGAAAAGTAAGAAAGATAGAAAAATAGGACCAGAAGGGAGTGAAGAACTTATTCTCGAAGATCTCCCTGACACCGCTGGCGGTACTGCGCCACTGCACGAATTCCCGGTGAACAATCAAAGCCAGTCCGTGAAAAACGCCCCAAATAACAAAATTCCAGGAAGCGCCGTGCCAGAGTCCGCCCAGAGCCATGGTCAGAAACAGATTACGATTGGTGAGCCAACGCCCACCGCGAGAGCCGCCCAGAGGAATGAAGAGATAGTCACGCAGCCAGGTGGAAAGTGATACGTGCCAGCGGTGCCAGAAATCAGCCATGTTGGCTGCTATATAAGGCATGTTGAAATTGATTGGAATGTGATAGCCGAATAGAAGTGCGGAACCGCGGCCAACATCGGTATAACCGGAGAAATCAAAATAGATCTGGAAGGCAAATGCGTAGGCAAACAGCCAGAGTTCGGGAGCGCTGTAGAGTTCGGGATGGTCCATGCCCATTTGCACAAAGATGGACAGGTTGTCGGCCAGAAGCAATTTCTTTGCCAGACCGATGATGATGAGCGGCACCCCTTCATCGAAGTCGGAGAGTTTGAGCTTGTTGTCGGCCTGCATTTGCGCCACGAAATCAGGATAGCGCTTGATCGGACCGGCAATCTGGGTGGGGAAGAAGGCAGCAAAGAGAGCAAAGAGAACAAAAGAATCGATAGGCTTTTTGCCGCGGTAAATCTCAAATAAGTAATGGATGAACTCGAAAGTAAAGAAAGAAATGCCCAGAGGCAAGATTATGTTGAAGGTCCAATGCGGGTTCGCCGCACCCACCAGGGGAAAGATGGCGCCCAGAGAATCGGCAAAGAAGTTGGCATACTTGAAGACGGCCAGAATAAAAAGGTTGACGGCAATGCCTACACCCAGAATCTTCTTGTTGCTGTGGTCTTTGACTAAGAGCTTGCCCCACAGCCAGTTGAAGAGGGTCATGGGCAGGATGAGAGCCAGGAATTGCCAGATAAAACTGGCATAAAAGTAGTAACTGGCCACAAGCAGCATAGGCAAACGCCAGCCCCGCGGCAGAACCCAGAACAGAAGTACTATCACCGGCAAAAATACTAAATACTGAAGGCTGGTGAACAGCATCTGGTTTCCCCGCGTTGGACTGGACCGGTGTTTATCAAATTATCAAGAGATGAAACGCTGCGATTCTATCATTCATCCTCTTTTCAAGTCCTATTCCAGTTTAATAGAAGCAGCAGTTGACCTGATGAGAGAAACAATCTCTAAATCTTTTTTCATAGGACTTGTCGTCTCTTATCAGGAGAAAAGACTGCGCAATCTATATGATGCAATGCGCAAATAAGCCAGACTCATCAAGGAAATATAGGCGAAACCGTCCAGCCACCAGCGCTCACCACGATAATGCTTGTACCAGAAACGGTAGAGACCTCGATGGGACGAGAGAATCATCGGCACCTTCACTTGCTTGATGGATTGACCGTAATGGTGCACCACCTGAGCCCTTGGAGTAAACCAGATTTCATAGCCGGCTTTGATGATGCGGAAACACCAGTCCACTTCCTCGAAGAGCATAAAAAAGCCTTCATCAAGGGTGCCCACCTTCTCTAGTACTTCTCTCTTAACCAGAAGGCAAGCCCCTTCCGGCTGATCTACCTGCCTTTCATCATCGTGATTCCAATCAAGCATCTTGTAGCGGCGAAACTCTTTGCCGTAGCTGCTGTTGGCCGGAAACAAGCGTGAAAGTCCGATCAATTCGTAGAGCATGCCCACGAAGGTCGGAAACTCGCGACAGGAGCGCTGTACGGTGCCATCGGTATTGAGCAATTGGGGCGCCACAATGCCGGCCCGGGGATGCTTATCGAAGAAAGCCAACAGTGTAGAAAGCGCACCGGGCTTGATTTCGGTATCAGGGTTGAGCAAGAGGATGAAGCGACCGCCGGCCAGGGCAAAGGCCTGATTATTGGCTTTGGCGAAACCTTTGTTGTCGCTATTGGCGATCAGATGCACCCAGGGATGTTCCTCCTGAGCCATTTTCGCCGAACCATCGGCGGAAGCGTTGTCCACCAGAAAGACTTCCACATCTGCCGGATTGGGCATTGTGGCAATCTCTTCCTTGAGGGAAACCAGGCAAGCACGCAGGAGATCTCTGGTATTCCAGCTAACGATGACAACAGATAAAAGCATAGAACGGAAAGTGTAGCTTGCCTGGTGCCCAAATAATTTAGGGCAATCTTATAACGGCGCTCAGGAAAGGATGAACGACCATCTTCTAAAATACGCGACTGACGCCTCAAGACTCAGAAACGAAGCTCAAAAGAGTAAAGTCGAAGCCATGCTTGCCAAGAGACTGACCGATATTTTCATCTCGGTTTCCGCCCTGCTGGGATTTGCCCCGCTTCTGGCAATCATTGCCGTTTTGATCAAACTCGACTCAAACGGTCCCGTTATCTTCAAGCAGCGGCGAGTCGGTCAGGATGGCGAATTCTTTGAAATTTATAAATTCCGCACAATGCGAATCGGCACACCGGACCTGCCTACAGACCAGATGTTGAAGCTGGAAAGCCCCATTACCAGGGTCGGCAGCTTTCTGCGAAAGACCAGTCTGGATGAGCTTCCGCAGCTTTTCAACGTACTGGCGGGGCAGATGAGTTTAGTAGGACCCAGACCGGCTCTGTATAATCAAGTCGAACTGACGGAAAAACGCAAAAGCGAAGGTGTCCTGCGTTTCCCACCCGGCATCACAGGCTGGGCTCAAGTGAACGGCCGCGACGAACTACCCGACGATGTGAAAGTGAAAGCGGACAAGTGGTACTGTGAGCACTGGAATTACTGGCTCGATTGGCGCATCATCTTCCTGACCTTCGGCGCCGTCTTCAGTAAAAAGGGTGCAAACTGAGACAGATCAAGCCTTAAACCCAAGTTAAACATTTTTGAGTTTTGAGACAACTTTAGAGCAACCAGCTAATAGCGCACAGATAAATGGACAAGCCCAGGAGAGACAAAATGAAAGGTTTAATTCTAAGCGGCGGAAAAGGCACAAGAATGCGCCCCATCACCCATACAGCCGCCAAACAGCTTCTGCCTGTGGCTAACAAACCTATCCTGTTTTACGGTATAGAAGCCCTGATTGACGCCGGCATCAAAGAGATAGGCATCATCATCAGCCCCGAAACCGGCAACGATGTAAAAGAATGCGTTGGCGACGGTAGCCGCTGGGGCATCAAAATCGACTACATCCTGCAAGCGGAACCCCTCGGTCTGGCTCATGCAGTTAAGACCGCCCGCCCCTTCCTGCAAGACTCGCCCTTCGTCATGTACCTGGGCGACAACCTCATCAAAGACGGCGTCGGACCACTGGTGGAGCGCTTCAAAGAGGGCGGCGCCGATGCCTTCATCCTCCTCAAAGAAGTAGCCAATCCCAGTTCCTTCGGCGTTGCCCTCCTTGATCCGGACGGACGCATCAATTGCCTGGAAGAAAAACCGGCCAAGCCAAAGAGCAACCTGGCCCTGGTTGGGGTTTACCTCTTTAATCCAAAGATTCATGTTGCCATCGATCAAATCAAGCCCAGCCGCCGTGGCGAACTGGAAATTACCGACGCCATTCAGCAATTGATTTCCACCGGCAACCGGGTAGACAGCCACATTCTTACTTCCTGGTGGCTGGATACCGGGAAAAAAGACGACATGCTGGAAGCCAACCGCGTGGTCCTGGACGAGATGACTGAAGTTTCCATGAACGGAGACATGGACGACAGTTCCAGAGTTTCCGGCCGCGTGCAAATCGGCAAGGGCAGCAAACTGGTCAACTGCACCGTGCGCGGACCGGCTGTAATCGGTCAGGATTGCGTGCTGGAAAACAGCTATGTGGGACCCTTCACCTCCATCGGCGACGGCGCCCGGGTGAGCCATGCCGAAATCGAACATTGCATCTTGCGTGAAAAGTGCCAGATCATGGAATTCCATGGTCGCATCGCCGACAGCTTGATTGGAGTCAATGTGGAGCTGACCCGTTCCCACAACAAACCCCAGGCTTTCCGCCTCATGATTGGCGACGATAGCAAGGTGGAAGTAGTCTAAGTTAAATAATTCTGAGCCAAAACAGCCCGCCACGCGCCTTAAATTATCGCCGCGAGGTTGATCCAGACTACCTTTCAAGGGGAAAATTAGGGGGCTAAATGCCAGGGCATGGCTGCCGCTTCGAGAACCCTCTCGAACTTGCAGGCGCCCTTCCGGTCAGGCAGCGTCTTAAGTAACACGAGGATTTTTAGATGAGACTTCTCATTACCGGCGGACTGGGCTTCATTGGAAGCAATCTAGTCAGATACCTGCTCAAAACCCACCCCACCTACGAGATCATCAATCTCGACGCCGAGACCTATGCTGGTCACAGGGAGAACCTGGCTGATGTAGACAGCAATCCCAAATACAAGCTGGTGGTCGGTAGAGTTGAAGACGAAAAACTCGTGGACGAACTGGTTTCTGGCAAAATGTTCGGACCCATCGACGGCATTATCAATCTGGCGGCGGAAAGCCACGTAGATCGCTCCATCTCCGATCCCTTCGTCTTCGTCAAGAGCAATATCATGGGCACCCAGGTGCTCCTCGATGCTGCCTTCAAATACGGTCTAAAAGCCGGTGCCAGCCAACCTTACAAACCGGAAGACTACAAAATTCGCTATGTACAGGTTTCCACCGATGAAGTCTACGGCTCCCTGGGACCGGAAGGACTCTTCACCGAAGAAACCCCGCTCCAGCCCAACAGCCCCTACTCGGCCAGCAAAACCGGCGCTGATATGCTCTGCCGCGCTTATTTCCACACCTACGGCATGCCCACGGTAATCACCCGTTGCTCGAACAACTATGGTCCCTACCAGCATCCCGAAAAACTGATTCCGCTCTTCATCACCAACTTGCTCAAGGGTGAACAGGTGCCGGTCTACGGTGACGGCTTGAATGTGCGTGACTGGTTGCAGGTGGAAGACCATTGCAGCGCCATCGACCTGGCTTTCCATAAAGGTGTTGCCGGCGAAGTCTACAACGTAGGCGGTCACAACGAACGCACCAATATGTACATCACAAAATTGATCATCTCCGAATTAGGCAAAGGGGAAGAGTCAATCAAGTACGTACAAGACCGCCTCGGACACGACCGTCGCTATGCCATCGATTCCAGCAAAATTCAAAGAGAACTGGGCTGGAAACCCAAACACACTTTCGAAACCGGCATTCGCGAAACCATCAAGTGGTACACCGAGAACACCGAATGGGTAAAAGCCGTCACCAAACCCCATGCAAGCACTGCGGGCAAGGCAGAGGGCACTAAAGAACTGGTTAAAACAGCTCAATAGTAAACCCTTCAGGTTAGAGTAAGGGACAGACTTAAATGCACTTACGGTGGTAGATATCGTGGCTCAGAAGCAGGACGCAAGCAATTACACCAGCGAGCGGCAGATGAAAATTGTTGTCACCGGTGCTGGTGGCATGCTCGGAAGAGCACTGACACCCTGCCTGGAGAAACGCCGCCATGAGGTAATCGCCCTTCCCAAGGAAGAGCTAGATGTCACAAACTTCGCAGAGGTCCGGTCCACTTTGCAGAAAGTCAAGCCGGACCTGGTGATTCATTCGGCGGCCTACACCAAGGTCGACCAGGCTGAGTCGGAACCAGGTCTGGCTTATTTCATCAACGGCTACGGCACGGAAAATCTAGCGGTGGCAGCCGGAGACCTTGATATACCGGTGCTCTATGTAAGCTCCGACTATGTCTTCGACGGCGAGCAGAAGCAACCTTACACTACCTGGGACAAAACCCGCCCCCTTTCCATCTACGGTAAATCGAAGCTAGCCGGCGAAGAAGCTGTTCAGAGACATTTGAACCGCTTTTACATAGTGCGCACAAGCTGGCTCTATGGCCCCCACGGCTCCAACTTCGTGGACACCATCACCCGCATGGCCGGCGAACGCAAACAACTGCGAGTAGTCTCGGACCAGGTCGGTACACCAACCTGCACGCTCACTCTCTCGGAAGTGATAGCCGACCTGATCGTCACCAACCGCTGGGGCGTCTACCACGCCACCGATGAAGGGGTGACCAACTGGTGGGAGTTCGCCCGGGAAATTGTGAAGGGAAAAGACGTGGAAGTCGTGCCCATCGAGACAAAGGACTTCCCAAGACCAGCCACCAGACCCAAATACTCCGTGCTTGACAAAACCACACTCATTTCCACCATCGGGCGGGAATTGACTCCCTGGCAGGATGCTCTGCAACGTTATCTGGCCCTCAACGTAGAAGGCAAGAAGGCCTTGAGCCGCTAGTGTTATAATTGCAGCGTCTTCGTTACACACCCAAATTCAGGCAACAAGAATTAACAGCTAATAATCTATGCTTATGTTGAAACCACTTACACAAGAAGCCATCGGCCACGACTACAACAAAGAACTCTCAGTGCAGGACTATTCCAAAAAGCCTGTCATTGATGGAGTACAACTGATCAACCTCAACATGTTTGTAGACGACGGCGGCTCCCTGGCAGAAATTGTACGTTTTGACGACAACGGCAATCTGCAGATATTGCCTGATTTCAAAGTTAAGCAAACCACCTTCTCGCAGATGCTGCCGGGCGTAATCAAAGCCTTCCACCTGCACTACAACCAGGAAGATGTCTGGTTCATCATGCCTTACGACAGACTTCTGATCGGCTTGTTCGATGCCCGCAAAGATTCCCCCACCTACAATCAGACCATGCGTTTCGTCATGGGAGCCGGTCGCGCCCAGGCCCTCTACATTCCTCGCGGTGTAGCCCACGGTCTTGCTAATGTCTGGCAAAATCCGGCCAACATGATTTACTTCGTCAATCAGTGCTTCGATGCCAATGAGCCCGACGAAAGAAGACTGCCCTGGGACATCCTCGGCGAAGACTTCTGGCAAATTCGCAAAGGCTAAAAGCTAAGCAATAAAATACTCGGAAAAGATGCTTCTTCAGAAAGAGGCATCTTTTCTTTTGCACTCTGAAATCAAGACAGAGCCGCCCTCACGGCCGGCTTTCTCAACTTCCAGATACGCGCATCGGCGACTATATGCACAAACTGAGCAAGACAAAACACCACTGCCACAGCCGCTCCCGAGGCGGCACCGGCAGCCAGGCCCAAGCCCTGTATAAGGAGCGGAAAGCCGGCAAAGACTATGACGGACAAAGCCAGGGCAAGAGGCCAGAACACGAAGGAAAGAAATTCCCGCGTATTTCTAGTGCGACTATAAACCAGACAGAGATACTGGCTGCCGTGAAAGTAGGCCGGAGCATAGAGCCAGAGTTCTCCCAGAAAGGGCTCCGGGATCAAAAAGAGAAACAAGCCGGAAATGAGCTGTAAACTGCCTGGCCAGGAAGCCGGCCCGCGCCCGGCGGCAAAGTCCGCCACCATGACTACGGATAAGAGCAGACAACTTGCCAGCGAAAGCAGATAAAGGGCGGCCGGCACCACATCGGGCAAAAGACTCCAGTCGGGCAGCTTTTGAAAGAGAAATACCTGAGAAGGGCTCGACCAGTGTGATAGCAATACCGACATCCAATAGAACATGACCAGGCGAGTAGTAAAGAACAGAAACCAACGCCGCAAGCCACTGAGGGAACAGTGGCAGCGCAGGCAATAGAGAATAAAAACACCCCGACTCTGGGCGATGAAGTGCTGCGGCACAAGTAACAGATAGATCTTAGCCAGCACCGCCGGCACTACCACAAATTGCAAACACACAGAACCAACAACAAGTACGGAAAGAAACAACATGGCCGGCACCGACCAGACCGCACTTATCCTGGAAGCACGCAGGGGCTGGCACAAGCCGGAAGACTGAGTCGCCTCTTCGACCTCGTCGCTCACCAGGAAGAAGGTGCTCAGGGTGTGTGCTTCAGCAATGAACAAGACTCCTAGATTGGCAATATTCTCCAGAACTTTGAGAGGGAATGCCACCGGACAGTGAGCCAAAGCCACCGCATGCAGACCGAACAAAAACCAGAGAGCGCCGCCGCAGATAAAAGTAAGATCCACCACCGGTGATATCAGCCACTTCGTACCGTAACCCATGGACTTGCCTCAGCGAAACCAGCAAACATTTTGTACGCAGCTCCAGAAGACTTTGTTCCAGAGAGGAACATAAGGGCCAAGAATAACCAGGCTAAAACCAAGCATGCCCTTACCATAGCCGGAGCCGGAACCGAAACGAATCAGATCTTTTGGCACCCTCCCCGAAGCAGACATGGCAGCCAGACTGCGGATAGAGCAATGCCTGCGGTACAGGGCCGTCATAAGCAGCAGCGCACCAATGGCAATCAGCAAAATCTCTATACCGTTAGCGCCGATGTTAAAGAGCGCCTCCAGCATGGCCAGATTATTGACTCGCACCGGGCCTGTCTGGGCAACACCACTAATAACTGTTTCCATTAAAGGTCTCCCGACAAAGAAAAAAAGACCAACTAATTAAAGAGGGCACAATCACGGGCAAAGGCAACCATCCAGTTAAGGGCACCAGGAACGGCCAGCCCCAGGCCGATCACGGCGCCGCCGGCATAGAGCCTGGTGGTGCAGAGACGCCAGGGCAAGATGGCCACAGTGGCAGGGCGCAAGCGACTGGCCGCTACCTGCCGAGCACGGTACATCTGGTAGAAAGCGAAAATGATGAGCAAGACACCAAAGGCAATCATAATTAGTTCGGTACCGTTGGCAAATATGTTCAACAAGGTCTCCAGATTGGCAAGCATATTGACCCGCACGGTACCGGCAGTATTCACCCCCGATACAATCGTGTTTTCCATGTAAACCTCCTTCCCCAAAGGAAACTATGCGGTAGCCTCACTAAATGAGCCTTCCGGCAGAAAACGGCACTGGTAAATCGACAACTTTCACACAAATCTATGTGAGCGCCGGTCCTAAAACAACCGGGTTTACACTGAAGGGTTATCAGGACTTGATGAATTACCGGCACCGGGGAAAGTCCTAAAATAGGCATACCGCAGCCGCTGGAAGCAAACCCTTGAGGTGCCATCTTGAATACACGAACCTTACTTACCGGCTTGCTCACAACATCCATGCTTCTGCTCAACGCGGCGAAAGCCCAGGCCAGGGACGAACTGGTTCTCACCGACCGCTCCCAGGGCTGTACCGACAGCAAAAGCGTAGTAACCTCTTTCAACAAAGTCGGTGACAACTACATAGAGGCTAACAAGAACGGCAGAGGCAAAGTCCTCCGTCGCAAACAACTGTTGGACCTTGTGACTGCCATTGAGAAAGCCAGAAGCCAATCAACTTTCAATCCAGAGAGCCTGGGAATTACAGCGCAGTCGGTAAACTTGCATACCATGGAAATGCACAAGGCGGCTTGCCACCAATCGAACAGCGATTATTCAAAAGCCCTGCAAAAACTCAAGGAAGCCTTTCAGTACCCGGCTGTGGTAGAAGCGGCCAGGCTGAAAATGAGCTTCCGCGACTGCGGCACACAGCACGTCCAATACAAACTGGTGATTAAAGATCCCAGTTTGCACGCCGAGACTATCGAGGTATCGAGCACTCATGAATGCCCCTGGATGCTGCCCTGGACAATTCGAATGGGAGATACAAAATCTTCGACTTACTCCACCACTCTTCCACTCAAGCTTAAGGCTCTGGACCCATACACTAAGGGACCCAATCAGAGTCTTCTGGACGGAGAAAAGTACTGGCGGCAAGATTTCTGGAGCGACCGCCTGCTCTGGTCTTACCAGGTGGGCTTCCAACTTGACCAGGCCCTGGGCATCGAACTGCTGGAGGCCCTACCTGGCGCTCCTTCAGTAGGCAAAAACTATACCGTGCAAAAATGCTCCTTCGCAGCCGATTTGAGCAAACCGGAGTTACTTATAGCCGAGCTGGCACCCGTGGACAAAGGAGCGGTTGACAGTCTGCTCTGGCAAAATCAACTGAAGATCGGCAAACCGGTCTTCTCCTGGAAGCAATTGCACGACAAATTCAAGCTCTGTCAGGCGGCAGTAAAAGAGCACCCCTGGCTGGAAGAGTGGCGAAAGAGCAATAGTGAAAACCAGATCGTCTGTACCGTCACAGGTCAATCTTGCGTACTGGAACCAGGCAAGAACATCGATGAATTCATACAGCCTGCCTGGCTTGACGCCAGGCTTTCAGGCAAACCGGAAATAGAGGTAACCCTGAGGAGAGGCCGCTTCACATGCGGTATCATCTACCTGAGCCCACTGGAGAAGAAGTCTCTGGTGGTGCTGGCAATGCCCCAGGCAGGCGGCAAGCACTGGTTCGACCAGGAAAAGATCTCTTTTCACCCCCGCAATCCCTCTTACATGCTGGTCTTACCGGACGGCACAAAAGAGCGCCGCGCCATGAACCCCCTCAGCCCGAGCCTGCCTCAATGGGCGCGCCAGGACAATAAGAAATTCGGCATCGAGAAGGATGACTGGTGAGCGTATTCGACACAAGCTGGAAGACACAACTAGGAACGTTGAAAATAGCCGGTGATTGCAGTCTTCGCTTTGAGGTTCCAATCTTTCTGGAACTAGCCATGCATCATTGTCATGGAGGAGTAACCTCAGGCAATTCCTTACCATCCTGATCATATCTGCCAAAGAAGGCCAGTGCGCTGGGATCTTCGGGATCAATCTTCAGCTTCTGTAAATTGACTTCTGCTGCCTTCTTGAAATTATCAGTAATCAGGTAGAAGCCCGCGAGCACTGTAAGTTGGTGCAAATTAGTTGGCTTTGCCACCTCGCAACCTTTCTGAGTAATCGCAAAAGCTTCTCTGCTGCGTTTTTGTATCAGTAGAGATCCTCCCAAGGCAGAATAGGCAGGTGCATAGGATGGAAACTTCTCAATGCAGGCACGCGCCTCTCTTTCAGCCTCCAAAATTCTGCCCTGGTATATCATCAGGTTGACCCTCCGAACAATAAGTTCTGCTTCGTACGGTGGCGGAGACTTAGGAATGACTAGCTTCTCTAACTTGGTGATCAGGGCATCATAACGACCTGCACCATTTTTCTTGTGATACTCAATCAACTTCATTGCGTCGGCATAATTACAGCGAACGTTGATTAAATCATCCACCGACTCGTAGAAATGAAAGGGAGCTCTCAGTTCCCCAAGATAAACAGGCTTTTGATTCTGAGGCGTCTCGATATAGTCTGAGCCAAGAGCTGCAGGTGGCAAAGCCGACGGCAATGCTATAGCTGAAAGCAGAGCAGAATTTAGCAACAGCCTGAAGGAATTTATACGAGTCATTTAGCGAACCACTCTCCCATGCTCAAACTATAACGAACAAACGACTCAGGCATGTGTTGGAACCTTGAGAGGAGAGACAACTGGCTCAATAGAGCGCAGAGTTCAAATACTGGACAGTAAGTAGTACAACCTTGTGTCTTCATCTATTAACGCATCCATCCACACTTCCAAGAGCATTCTCCCAACACTTCTCCAACTGATAGCCCACCGCTGCAATTGCTTATCGCCAGGCGTTAGGCTCTTACAAGTCGTTCAGAGCTGAAATTTGAGGAGGGCACAATGAGCCAACAGATCGCACGGGTTCTCGTCTGGTCATTAGTATTGCTGCCTTGCTTCGCATTTATCGCGTATGTGGGCTGGCTTTTCAGAGCACTGGGAGATGTCTTCATCACGCCAGTGGCATTCGATGAAGGGACGTGGAAGACTCTGTCTAAGTGCCAGCCCGCCATTCACTCCCGGCCCGGAAAATTACTAAGTTGGCGAAAGGAGAGCAAAACGGGTATAGCTTGCCGATGGAAACGGCAGAGGTTATGGAAATTTCCTGACCAATTCAGGTTATGATGTGGGCGTCAGTTATGCTAAGCGATTCACCTATCTAATACTATGAAAACGAAAAAACTGGCTCTCCTTTCATTTTTCATACCGTTTGCTCTAGGCGGTGGTTTGATTAGTTCTGGGACTGTCCTTGATCGACTAGCAAAACCTGATACTGACGAGTACAAGATCCTCATTGATGGTTTCCTGGATCTGCTATGCACCGGCTCTATTTTCGGAACTGCTTCTTCCCTTATAGTGCTTACTGTTGCTGCAATTGCCAGTCACATCAGTGGTATCGCCCAAAACCGCTCAAATAAATAACTTGCCTACGTTTGTTTTGATCTCCCGTAAGTGCTGCCTAACATTGTCAACATGGACTTGTCCGTCACCTGGGTTATAAGAGCGGATTAGCGCATCCGTCCTATTCTCAGGATCTCCGGAAGCCCATAGAGTTCTAATCTTCTGAAGTATCTCGGACCTGTGTGCTCCATTGTAGGTTGGGATCGGGTCTTCACCATTTTCCAGACGGGTAGCCACATCTTGCAAATACGCACCAAGCAAAAGTGCTCCGTATTTAGGGTCAAGGGCCATCCTCTCAGCATCATTCTTAAGCCCCTGCAATTGAGGATAAAGCGGCTTTCCCTCTGAGTCTAAGGCTTTCAATAGGCGTTCAATAGGCGTTCAATATTGACAGACTGCATTTGTTGGTTTCCGATTGACACCCTTTCCGATTTTGCACCCAAAGCTTTACCAAACACCTTCACCTGGGAATCCTGTGAGTCATCTATAAGCAATTTCCTATGGGCTATCTCGTTTCTTGTTATCGCAGCGATCACGAAAGGCTCAATCCCATACCTAATCAAATTAACCGTATAAAAGGCAGGGACTGCCTCTGGTCTGGCATTCCCGCTCTATTTCTCAGTGTCGCCGAACCGTCGCTTCTATTTGGATTTGTGGATCTCGCCGTCTCGACTTGATCGCCGGTGGCATTTCTTACTAGCTGCGCTTCTTCACCATCTAGCGCCTGCTCATCAGCCTGGTACCTGATTAACCGGTCGCTCGGTTTGCCTTCTACCATCGCTAAACCCCTCACCTTCGCTGCTTTCAATTATTCCCGTTCAGTCGTTGCAAACAACCGGCTTTTGTCTCAGGACCAGGAGAATTACCGGACCCACGGGAAGTCCTGAAATAGACAGAAGGTTCTCACCGACCGCTCCCATGGCCTTACCGACAGCAAAAATCTAGTAACCACTTTCAACAAGGTCGGTGAAACTATATAGAGGCTCACAACAACGGCAAAGGCAAGGTCCTCAGTCTCAATATTCAAAAGCCCTGCAAAACCTCAAGGAAGCCTTTCAGTACCCGGCGGTGGTAGAAGCGGCCAGGCTGAAAATGCGCCTCCGCGACTGCGGCACACAGCAAGTCCAATACAAACTGGTGATTAGAGATCCCAAGTACTGGCAGCAGGACTTCTGGAGCGACCACCGGCGCTGGTCTTACCAGGTGGGCTTCCAGCTTGACCACCAGGCACAAAGCCGTCGGCAATTATTAAGTCGGTGTTATAGACCGGACCGGCCACCGCCGCGGCCACTAGAATAAATAGACACTCCACTTGGCATCCATCTTTCCTTTTCACCTCGTCTGCCGCCACCTATCTTTCCCTTCTTTCAAATTCACCTTTATTTTGAGCGAGGTGCATGATGACCAAGCTGTCTCGACTTCTCGACCTGTCGCTTCTGCTTCTAAGAGCCGCTGTGTGTTTAATGCTTGCCTGTTGGGCCGGCGGCGAGGCCATCAACGGCATGAGCTGCAGCAACTGGCCGCTGGCCCAGGGAACGGTCACTGCCAGTTCCCTCAAAAAAGTAGAGAAGAAGTGGGGTGAATCTTATGAAGCCGAAATTCGTTATGAATACCAGGTGAACGGCAAAACCTACAGCGGCGACCGGGTTCAGTTCGGTTCATCGGCCTTCCAAGACGCAGCCGCCACTGTGGCTAAATATCCCCTCAACGCCAAAATAGAGGTTCGCTATGAAAAAGCCAACCCGGCTGCATCTGCACTAGAGCCGGGATTCAATCAACTACCGGTGCTAGCGTCGCTCCTTGGCGCAATTCTAATAATTTGCCTTGGCTTCAAAGAATTCGCCCATGGCGAAGGTCGGAAAACCGGTCACGACCTCTCAATCATCTCAACACCAAGCAAAGCCTCTGCAAGTTCTACTGCCAATGTAGGTCGTGCCGTCCCTACTATTACAATAGCGGCACTGGTGGCAATCGCCCTGGCAATCCCCTGGGCCGCTGATCATTTTGTGCCGAAAGGCATAAATGCTGAGTGGCTGACCTTTACAATTTTGTTCGGCGGAGGACTGGGTCTCGTCATCTTCTTCTCGACCCTACCGGCTTTAATTGCTCATTTCGTGCGCACCAGACAGTTTCAAATTGCAGGCGCCCTGGCCGATTTCAACGGCTTCGTATTCAGCACCTTCTTCCCGGTTTCCGTCGAGGCAGCCTTCGCCGCCGCACTTCAATCGGACATAGCCAGAGAACAACTGGCTTTTGCCAAAGCCAATCGTCTGGCTGAAAAGGCTATAGCTGTGGGTACTGAATGGCTGAATCTAACCACCAGGTTTGTGCAAGAAGATGACAATCTTGACCTAAAGAAAATTGCAATGAAAAGCAATCTCCAATTTCAAGAGGCTCATTGCCGCGAAATCGTCTCCCTTTGCCACCATGATATAGGAGAAACCGCCTTTCTTCTTGGCCGCTATGATGAAGCCATGAACCGGGCCCGTATTGCAGCAGACCTGGCGCAAGCACAGATGAGCACAGGCAAGTTGAGGAATGGAAGCAGCATCAAACCGGGTGCACTGGCCTTAGCCAATGCTCTCACTCTCAAAGGTCGCCTCGCCAATAGGCTCGACTCACACGAAGAGGCTAGAAAGGATCTGGAGAAAGCCTTAGCTCTGAGAAATGAGCTGCAGACGCAGTTTAGCGAAAAACGGGCGGAACTACTGGCGCACCTGGCCTCCTGCTATTCGCTGCAAGGTGAATCAAAGAAAGCTCAAGATGCCATTGCTGCCGGGCTGGAACTAGTGGCCAATGCCAACGGACCACAATTCCAACTGGCCACCGCCACCTTGCTTCAGAGCCAGGGTCAGTTACTGATGCGCGAAGGCAAGCTCAAAGAAGCAGAAGAGAAACTGAACGAGTGCCTGCGACTAAGAACCAAACTACACCCCACCAATCATCCTCAGATTGCAGAAACCATCATGGTCTTAGCAGACTTACTGACTGAGCAAGGGCAGAGCGCGAAGGCATTGGACTTAAACAATAAGGCCCAGAAACTTCTCAAAGATTGCCAGGTATACGCCTAGGTACGAAGGAAGACTCAAGAAGCAGCGTCACCAAATCCGCGCCTCAGTTCATAAGCGCTTACATGGCAGTAGGCAGTCTGCAACACAGGTACAGACAGTTCTTTAGCCTTTGCCATGTGGATAAAGTCTCCGAGAATTTGCTTTCCTTCCACTCTATTGCCGCGCTCCATATCGCGAAGCATAGAGGCCGTGAGAGTAGAATCAGGATCGACCAGACGCGAATAAGTGGCTTCCACAAAAGACGGCGACGGCTCAAAATCATGCGCTTTCAAAATGGACAGACACTCAGTGGCCAGCTGCTCCGCTATCTCTTTACCAAAGGGAGCGCGGGCGATATCGCCGACCGTAGCCCGCATCAAGGTTGTAAGCGCTGCCAGACTGGCAATCAAGACCCACTTCTCCCACATGTCCTGAACAATGCTAAAACTGGCCTGGGAAGTGAAATTGCAGGGGGCAATCACCTCCTCCAACTCTTGCATGCGCTCACTCATGACACCGGATAATTCACCATAGCGCAGGCTGTGGTTCTTGTTGAGATGGACAATTCGCCCATCTTCAGACAGTTCCGACGATATGACGCAACAGCCTCCGAGAATATTTTCCTCGGCAAAGCGCTTCTGCAAAACCGACAAGTGTTGCATGCCGTTCAGTAGGGGCAAGATCATAGAATCCGCTCCCACAGCCGGTGCCACCGCCTCCATGGCACCCTCTAAATCGTAAGCCTTGCAGGACAGTATGACTAAATCAAAAGGCTCTTGCACCTTCTCTACTAAAGCAAGATCGCGAAGATGCAAATTGCCGTAATGACTTTCCACAACGAGCCCCTCCCGCCTCAGCCGCTCAGCTCGCTGCGGCCGCACCAGGAAGGTCACATCACCCCCGGCTTCCAGCATTCTGCCGCCGAAATATCCGCCGGTGGCTCCAGCTCCCAATACTAAAATGCGCATCGGCTTCGTAATTCTCCCCTTAAACTCAAGAATTTATTCAACATTTACCGCCCGGTGAGTTATAGTCATTTTTACCACCAAATCGCAAGGGAATCCGAGCTATATCTTGCTAATACTCACCTGCCCCGAGGAGTAAGAGCAATGGGTTCTAACTTATTCGAAAACCTGGAGTCCTCGCCCGGTACAGACAATCAAAACGGACAGTCATTCAAACTGCAGCAAGAAGCATACATGGCCATGGCTGTTGTTGGAACAGCTGCACTTCTCTATGCCAGTAAAGGACAGAACCCAAAAGCTCTGGCTTACGTAGCCGGTGCCGCCGATGATATCGGTATGGCGATTAGCAAGCGAGCCGGCAGCTTTGTAGATGACTTCGCTCTCAGTTCGTTCAAGCCTGCCAACTTCTTTGCCCGCAATGACAGTGCCGGAGCCCTGGCCCAGGTCGGACGACAATTGGACGACAACGCCGCCAAACCACTCACCAGTATGTTCAAAAGAGCCGACGGAGAAGTAGCCGGCGCCTTCGACATGGCAAAAGTAACCCAGGGCACGGAAGCCATCAAGCACAATTACTCGGTGGGAGCCGTACCCGGCCTCAACTACGCCCAGAGCATCAAAGAATTGCATCCTTCTCAGTTAGGCTTTCTGCAACGCTGGGTTGTACAGGGTGTGAAAATGACCGACGACAGTGTCGATCTCTATCTCAACAAACAAGGACGGGACATCGCCCTGCAGCACTTCAGCCGCCCGCCCGGCATCAAACCTCTGGATGTACTCAACACCGAGGTCAGTTCAATTAGATTGACACAGGGTCAGACGCTGGCCGGTCAAGGCAGTGAAACTACCACCAGGCTCTGGCTGGAAATGGGCGGACGGCAGCCTATAAAACTATCCGGCAATATCAAAGCCCTCGACTTTATACCGGGCAGATAAGACCAGCCGGCGGCTATTCACAGCCTCATATATTGGCGCGGCAGAGTGAGCCGAAAGAGACGCGGAAAAGGTCCACATGCATTTTGAAAACACCGTCGTCCAGTTGCTCGAACTTGAGATGCTGGGGATCATCGGGCAGGCTGAAGCGCTGTGACGATCGCCCATGGGGATTGCGCACCGTCACCATGCCCCGCGCCGGTTCGAAGCCAATAACGGTGTAAGCGTGCCCTTCGATTATTGGTGCGGCAATACTGGTATCACGACCGGATGTACCCGCCGTGACAGGGTTTTGAGAGCTGACGGCGCCATAAATGAAAGACGACACTTCCTGAGTGGAGGCCTGCCCCGGCTTGATCAATTCGGCCCGACTGCCCGTGATGCAACTGAGGGCCGTCTGCAAGCGATGCTGGTCGGAATAAGCACCGGCCGCGCCGGCATTATCGGGAAACTTCTGCCTCTGCGCATAGTCGATGAGGGAAGCCCAGAGAGCCTTGCAACTAACGCCGGAATTGCGCATGTCGGTGGTGGAAATTTTATACTCCACCCCGTCGCCGGGAAACCTGACAATAAAACTCTCGCCGTCTCCATAGGTGATCATTCTGGCCAAGAGCCTTTGACCGCGAGGTAATTGAGCCAGGGCAGAGACCGTGGACTCAAACCAACAATTGGGAGCATTGGTCTGGTCAACGCCGTGGGCGCCATCACGAGCAATATCTTCGGCACTAAATGGGAAGTCGCCCTTCTTGTGAGGTCTGGCAAAAAGCTCTCTGGCAACGGCTGAATTGCTGCCTCTGCGACCGGATTCGCCGGAGAGAACAGAGCTGCCGGAGCCGGCGACAGCAGCTGGCGAAGCGGCATTCCCCCCGGGAAGGGCAGAAACAGCCGCCGCTGCACTTGTTCCACCGAGAGCCACCGTCGAAAGTGCTGCTTCCGGAGCGCTGGGGAAGTTTTTGGCCACATACTCGAATAGCTGCCTGGCCCTTGCCGTTCGCTTGGCCTCACGGTTAGCTAGGGCGGCATAATAATAAAGCCTGGGGGAAGGCGGCGCCGAAGCCAGAGCCCTTTCGAAGGTGACGGCCGAGGCTTCAAACCTCTTACTGGTGTAAAGGCGCCAGGCATCCGTGACGGTGTCGGCGCAGGCGGGCTTCGACCAGGGTACGAGTGTACTCTCAAGACCGACAACGACAGCTGTAAGAACCAGAGCCAGCCTCATCTTCCGTTCCCTCCTCAAGCCTGAGCAACTATAGAATATTTTCCCCTGAACCCAGGATAAGTTTTTCCAAACATCCTTTCAAGCCCTGCCATTCTTCCGGCGTGAGCGGCGCGATAAAACGCTGATGTACTTTCCCGGCGATACGCTTGGCATGGGTGAGGGTCTTGCGCCCCCGAGGCGTCAGGATCAATTTGTGCTTGCGACGATCCTGCAAGTCACGGCTTCTGATGATCAAGGCTCGAGCTTCAAGGCGATCGAGCAAGGCCACCATGCTAGTGCGATCGATGCCGCTCAGCCGCCCAATATCCTGTTGCGAAGCGGCCAGTTCCATTTCCAGCATACGCAGCACCACATATTCATGAAACCCCAGATCCACTTCCGCCAGGGCCAGGGTCATCCACTCTTTCAAGGTGCGTGCGTTGCGATTCAACAAATAACCGATGTTATCCCTGAGAAAATCCGGCAATGCTCCCGAGTCGACCCTTCCGGCTCCTGAAAATTCCACTTGTGGCTCCTTTCTCTGCTCCGGTCAGTATTATCCATTTATAGATAATCAGATAGCAACTATTCAGCGACACAAATCATCAGCACTCTGCACTTCTACAACCGCACAGCCGATCTTTTCAGCCTTTTGACCTTTCGATGAGACGCATTTTATCTTTTCGATTGAACCATTCTTGCTCCACCTGCGTCTTATACAGCAGAAGATTCGAGATGAGGTCATCTCAAGAAAAGCGTTAGAGGACATAACCATGAGTATGAAAGATGCTGACAAAAACAATTACCCTATCAATACTAAGAACTTCGCCGCGCTTGCTGGAATTGTTCTCCTGGCCGCCCCGGCACTGGCTCAAGAGCTACCTGACCAATCCCCGTCTTTGCCGACTTTTGGTAAAGCTAAACCTTCTCACCTTGAGCTTGTTCACTCCGGGTTCCGCGGTCATCACCCAGGTGGTGTCAACAGAAACTTTCAGGAGCTTGACCTCAAAGCTTCCCAGAAAGCCCGCCTCGGCCAAATAAGAGACGAATTTACACTCTCCACCGCCCCTAAAGAAGCCGAACTAAAAGTAGCCATGCGCCAGCTCATGGAGCTCTTGCACAGTGACACTGTAGACAAACAGGCGGCCCTTGCCCTGCAAAGCAAAATCAACACACTTAAAGCCGACCTTTCCACTGCCCGTCTCAACATGATGCTTGCCTCGGGCGAAGTCTTCACGGCGGAACAAAAGGCCAAAATGAAAGACTGGCGCAAAGGCGGCTGCCAGGGCGGCCGGTGCGGTTCCCCAGGTAGCTTCGGCAAAGAGCTGAAGAGCCGCGCTCAAGGCGATAAACCAATCTCCTGAAATTCCAACCTCTATTAACTCCAAACAGCAAACCACATTGAGGATACAACCATGAAAGGTACAAAGTTACACAAAATTGCCCTGGCCGCCCTCGCCCTGGCTGCCTTCGGCACCACCCCCGTCCTGGCTCACGACGGCTGCGACGGTAGAGCAAACAATAGTGCTTACGGCAATCCGACCAGCTGGCAAAACAACGCCGGTTTCCGTAACTACGGGCGCCACCGCGGCTTTGACAAAGACCGATTCGACAGAAACTACAACCGCTCCGCCTATGGTCAAAACATGAACGTCAATGGCACCATATTCGGTTATCCGGGTTATAACAACAACAACTATCCGAATCAGAATTACAATCAAATCAGTCGACTGCAAAGCGATATTTTCAAGGTACAGAGCCGCTTGAACGGCACTAATCTTTCAGCGCAAGAAAGAACACGCCTGCAAAATCGCCTCGCCAACCTCACTTCCCGCCTGGCCCAGGTCGGACAGAGCGGCACGGTAAACGGCACCCTCTTGCCGGCTGTAAGCAACTGGAGAACCGCTCTCGGTCTCTAAACCCAGTCCGTCCACGCAGAAAGAGGGCGGGGTGATAAATGCACCTCGCCCTCACGCAACCAAGCTAATGCAGCTTGCGTACACCGCTACGAATCATCTGCCTGGTATTGATGTCCGCCACGTTAATCCAGTCTCCGGAATTGGCCGTCATGTCTTTGTGCACAATCCAATCCCAGTGCTGCTCCCCATCCAGAAGCACCAGACCGGCACCGCCCTGATATTTCATTTCCGCCGCCGTAGCCTCTCTCCACTTGCCGTCTATCCACTGATTGGGCGGATCATCCTGGTGAATCTTCCAGATGTAGGTATGACCGGGCTCGATAGAAACAAAGCCCATTTTAGCGGCGCTGTCACGACTGGCAAAAAAACCGGTGGCATTTGTGAACTGCAATTCCCAGGGACCAATCAACCACTTCTGCGAGGCAGGCGGGCCAAAGTTATCCTGCAAGGCATAGCTCACCACCTGAGTGCCGCCGGCCTTAGTGAAATCAGGCAGGTCCTGCCAGGAGTACTTGAAATTGACGCCGCGCTTTTTGATAGCTTCAACTACCGCGGCATTGACTTCCTCCTTGCGGGGATGGGGTCCGTCTGTACCTACATTGGCTCGCAAATAGTCGACAATTTGCTGTTTCGATAGCAGTCCCGTTCCGCCCAGGTCAGCAGGTGCAGCGGGGACATTGGCGCCGCCACCACCGGCGGAGGCACTGCCGCCAGAGGCGTTACCACCGTATCCGGCAGATGCAGCCGCCGCGCCACTAGAGGCGGCACCAATGCGGCTCAGTTCAGAAGGAGAATAATACCGGGTCGAACCACCCTCTTTGAAGGTACCGTCCTGCCAGTCTTTCAACAGAACCTGAACACCGCTCGAATCTTGTTTGACGACCTTTACTTGCACGGGTTCCCCATAGGCTTTGGCTTGCACTATTTCACCCGGTTGAAAACTCTGGGCCCGGCACGGCAGCACGCTCAATGCCAGAGAGAAAGCGGCAAGCGTTGGAAAAATCAAAAATCTTCTCAACATGATATTCAAGGTCAATTCACCTCCGAAACACAGATACACACGGGTCACCAGGCTCTACAAGTAAAACTCAGCGCCCCCGCGCTCTTTCAAACTGAGCACGAATGGAATCCTGCACGCTGGACGCCGGTGCAGCGGCGGGGACTGGTCTGGCAACAGCTCCGGTATTGGCAGCCGGTCTGGCGGCAGTAGCACCGGCGCCAGTCTTGGTTTGGACTATCTGCCGCTCCAGGCTCTGACGCACTATTTGCCTGCGTCTTTCACTTTCCAGCATCTGTGCCTGACGGACTTGCTCCTGCTCATTGGCATAATCACGAGCTTCCTGCTTCTGATTCTCCACCTTCTGCTCGTAGGCGCGTTCTTCTGCTTTCTGAGTTTCCCGGCGACGTTCATAATCTCTGGTTTCAGCGTTATAGGCGTCTTTTCTGGCCTCTGCCTTCTGATTCTCCATCTTAGTGTCATAGGCCCGCTGCTCCTGCTGCTGGGCTTCCTTGCGATTCTCGTAAGATCTGTATTCCGCCTTATTGGCTGCCGCTCTCGCTTCCGCCTTGCCAGCCTCGATTCGGGCTTCATAGGCAGCAGCATCGGCTTTATTCTGCTGCAAACGCGCTTCCAGTTTCTGAGCTTCACTGCGAGCCGCGAAAGAAGCGGCATCGGCTTTATTCTGCTGCAACCGTGCTTCCAACTTCTGTGCTTCGGCACGAGCGGCGTAGGCGGCGGCATCGGCCTTATTCTGCTGCAACCGTGCTTCCAGCTTCTGGGTCTCCGACCGGGCAGAATAGGCGGCAGCATCGGCGCGGTTTTGCTCAAGCCTGCGGTTGTATGCATTCATCTCGGCCTTCTGGGCCTCAGTGCGGGCATTCAGCGCAGATTGGTCTTTCATCTGCTGATAGCGTTGTGCTTCTGCTTTCTGGGCAGCCCTGGCCGCCTCGTCTTTCATCTGATATTGCCTGGCTTGATACTGAGCAGCCTCCCTGGCCGCCTCGGCACGCCGAGCTTCCTCCCGCGCCTGCTGCTTCAGTTGCTCTTGATAGCGATTTTCCGCCTTGGCCATCTCACGGTTATATTCGTAGCGATCGGCGGCATACTTTTCAGCTTGCTTTGTGTAGTAGTCGCGGTCTTGCCCCAGCACACTACCAACTGCGCTAAATTGCAGGCCGGCCAGGGCGAGCGAAACCAGCACATATCTCATGTGTTCACTACTCCTTGTTTTAGGGAACTAGAGACTCTTCAAAATTCTATACCACGGAAGGCGGCACTCAAAAATGATCAAATTGATTAATTAGATAGACGCCAGAAGCGCAAGGAATAGTCGTTGCTGCCCGTCAAGGCCCGATCGCCATCCTTCGTAAAAGCCAGGCACCACATACCGAAGCTGTTCATGGTAAAGGAATCCTGCTCGGCGCCGGTAGCCACGTCCCAGATGCGAAAGGTTTTGTCGAGACTGCCGCTGGCCACTTTTGTATCGCCGCTAACAAAAACAGCATTAGACACCCAGTCACCGTGACCCACAAGTTTCTGCAATTCCGAACCGCCGGCCAGGTCCCAGATGCGAATGGACAAATCGCGACCGGCTGAAAGAATCTTACTGCCGTCAGCGGATACACTAAGGCTGGTGATATCACCCTTATGACCGGTAAACCGACGCACTACCGAGCCATCTTTCAGACGCCAGAGAGTTATCACCCTGTCACTACCGGCGGTGAGCAACTGCTCGCCGTCAGGGGTGAAGGCCACGCAGCGCACGGTACCAAGCTGTCCCTGCAAGACCTGCAATTCCTTGCCGGTCAGTACATCCCAAATACGCACCGTGCCATCGTAACCACCGGAGGCGGCGCGATTTCCAGAAGGTGAGAAAGCCACGCTGAGGACTATGTTGCTGTGCCCTTCAAACTTTTTCAAGCAAGCCCCGGTCTCCAGATCCCAGAGGCGTACTGTCTTGTCGGTGCTGCCGGAAAGCGCCGTGTTGGCTGCAGGAGAGAAGACTACGCTGTTGACATTGTCGTCATGACCATCGAAGCGTTTCAACTCTTTGCCGGTCTGTAAATCCCAGAGCCGCACCGTGTCGTCATCGCTGCCGGAAATAGCCCGGAGACCGTCACTGGAGATGGCCACGGATTTCTCCCAACTGATATGACCGCTAAGTTTCAAAAGCTCAACAGCCTTTTTCACTCCCTGACCGACTCGTAGTTCACCGTCTATACCTCGACTGGAGGCAATCACGGGGGAAGAAGCAGTGCCGGCCACAGAAGCAGCAGGAGCACTGCCGGAAGCGCCATTTGACGGGGCAGCACTGCCGCCCTCGCGCCGCAGGGTCTTGTCCCCGGAATCGCCGGAACTTTCAAGAGTTGAAGCGTCAGCACTCTCTACCCCGGAAGCGCCTTCCGTCTTGCCGGAAGAATTTTTGGCAGAAGTTTCTACGGCGGTCTCAGGCTTGGCCATAGAAGTCTCTGCTTGGATATTTGTCGGCGTCTCGCCCTTTCTATCGTTAGTGGGACTGGTGGAAGAACTGGTGGAGGTCTCGCCACCACTTTCAGAAGCGCCCAGAGTAGAAAGTCGCTCCGCCACCTGAGCAGCCAGAGCCTGCTTATCGAGAGCCAGATAGACTTTGCGCAAGAGCTTCAAACTGGCCACAAGTTCCGGTCCGTCCTTACTCAATTTCTCAGCTTCTTTAACGGCATTCAGTAGACTCTTCTCAGCCCGCTCATAATCATGTTCGTCATAGAATTTGCTGCCGCTATCATTGAAAGCCTGCCAGATCATCTGCTGGCAAAAAACAGGCGGCGCCAGGAGCAAGCCAAGAGAAAGGGCAATCAAAACGCTCTTAAGCCGTGGTACGCCGGAACCTCCAGCCTTTCTGCCTTCGGACTGGTTCTTAGAAGTGTTCATAAGCTTTCCCATACTGGATTTACTGCAAAGAAATGGCTTTCAGAAATACCTTCTTGAATGCCGTCAGCGGCGCTTGCCCCGGGCACGGCCGCGACCACCGGCACTGTGGCCCACCCCGGAAGAAGCACTACCGCCGCTTATGGTAGCAGACTTTCCGCTGCCTTTTGCCAACTTAGAATCCACCGCATCGGGCAGTTCTACATCACCCAAACCGGGGGAAGGCTGAGCCGGCGTCACGCCGATAATCAAATCGGTACCGCGCCATTTGCTGCGCATGACAGGGGTCTGCAGGACGCCGCGATCACGCAGAACTTCCCGCTGCACTTCCGACTCTAAATAGGCATAGGCATCGCCAAGTTTGGTCAGCTTGCCGTTGCGGCGCAGCCCTTCCATCAAATACTTGGTAAAGACGCTGCCCTCATAACGACTGCTCTCCCAGGATCTCTGATCGGGCTTGCTGGAGGAAATCACCAGCTGCCCGGTGCCCTGCACCACCTGTTCCACATTGACGTTAGCGGCACGCTCCATGCCCTTGCCGGCAGCCGTAGATGGACCGGCCACGCCGCTGTGACAGGCATCAAGCACAAGCATGATGCGATCGCAGTGCACCCGCCCTTTGATGATGCGGGCCAGATCTTGCATGGCGATGCCGGTGGCGTAGAGATCGTTTGGATCGGTATCATGGGCGACAAGATAATTAACGCCGCCCACATCAAGACTGGAGGGGCTGCCATGACTGGAGAAATAAATTACTACCAGATCGTCGCGCTCGGCCACCCGCGGCAACCACTTGCTGCCCAGAAGCGAAAGAATGTTAGCCCGGGTAGCAGCCTCGTTGGTGAGAAGCTGAACGTGGTCAGGGGCGAAATCTTTCTCCTTAATCAGGAAATTGGCGAAGTCTTCAGCGTCCTTGGCCGCATACTTGAGATTGATACGAGAATCTTTGAAGCGCCCCGTACCGACTATCAAAGCCCATTTATCGCGAATGGGCCGGTTAATTTGAATCTGTTCCTGAGCGTCGCCGGCAGCTTCTTCCCCGGCGGATGCACTGCCTGACGCAGCGCGGCGCACCAGATCTTCCTGCCGATCATATTTTCGCTTCTGCTTATAAGCTTCCACGGCCTGCTCCGCTTTGCGCGACATATCGGAAGAAAAAGCATTCTCGGTCAAACCGGTTGTAGCTCGCACCAGGCGAGTATCCGAAAGAATAGAGCCGGCTTCTTCCATGCTGGAGGCAGCAATGAGCATTTTTGCACATTCTTCCAGGGAAAACACGGCATATTTCTGCTCACCACTGGCGGTATTACGCAGCTTATTGAGGGCGATACGAAAGAGCGATTCAGCTTCAACCAGAGAGCGTTTCTTCAGATACACATTACCCAAAAGCAGGAGCGCATAGGCATTCTGCGGGTCAGAGGCGGAAAGCTTTTTCTCTCTGGTCAATTTATCAAGAATAGAAATTGCCTGCCTGGCCGTGCTCTCGGCTGAATCGATATTGCCGCAGGCGAGATCGAGCAAGGCAATCTGCAACAGCGTGCCTGCCTGCAATCTTGCCGTTTCCGGCTTACCGGAGGCTGCTTCCAGTTTTTCCGCCACCTCTTTTTGTTTTCGCCCGATAAAAGTGGGGCTAAGTTTACTGGCTTCCAAAATGTCCTGGACACCGCCTCCCACGTCACCGATGGAGAGCCGGACCATAGCCCGATCAGAGAGTTCTTCCGGGCTGCGAGAAAGAGCCAGAGCCTGATTTAAATCGGTGAGGGCCGCTGCGAAATCACCCTGGCTGCTGTATATCTCAGCCCGGTCAACAAGGGCCGGATGCAATTTGGGATCGAGCTTGAGAGCAAGGTCCAGAACCTTCAAGGCCCCCTCATTATCTCCCAGGCGGTACTTGAGGTGCCCCAACTGGTAATTGGCCTGGGCGTCGTCGGTCAGAAGCGCCACGCCTCTTTCCAGGTCATGCAAAGCTTTTTCCTTTTCGCCTAACTGGTAATAGGCCATGCCCCGATAAATGTAATCACCACCCTTCTTGGAAGAACGAGAGAGCTCACGGGTGTAATGCTGCACCACCAAATTAAAATGCTCGCTGCCGGCTTTTTTGTCACCCTTCAGTTGCAGCGCCTCTCCTAGCTCATAGTGCACTGGAAATACTTTAGAACCATTTTTCTTGAGGAGGTATTCATAGTCGGCGATTGCCTCGTCGTATAACTCCAGGTGCGACTTACAATCCGCCCGCTCTTTGCGGGCCACCACATTGCCCGGCTCCACTTTCAAAACCTGGTCTAAGTCTTGAACGGCACCGGCATAATCGCCGTTTTTATGAAGCACCTGCGCCCTTAGAAGACGAGCCTTGCCATCCCGCGGGCTGAGGCGCAGGGCCTCCGAATAGTCGGCAATGGCAGCCGTTCGGTCACCCAACTTCAAGTAGAGAGCGCCTCTTGCCAGATAAGACTCGGTGGCATTGGGATTGGTCTTAATGGCCTGCTCATAATCTTTCAGGGCTCCGTCTACGTCCTTCAGCTCCGCCCGGGCAACGGCCCGCTTCAGATAGGCCTCATATACAGTCGGATAGTCCTTCAGAAGGCTGGTGAAACAGCTCACGGCATCTTCATAGTCGCCCTTCTTGAGCTTTCTCACACCGCGCTCCAACTGCTTGACATAAGGAGCCTCGGCAGCGCCGGCCGCAGTAATGTAACGGGGCGGCCCCACCACCGCGCTCAATAAGAACCCGGTGCAAAGACTAGCCTTAAGACTGCGCGACAATTTCACTTATGACAACTCCGGATTTACCAATTACCTTACCACTGAACAGGAAAATGGATTTAGGAGCATTAGTCTTACACTTAACGCGGTCTTTCTCAAGACGCCTACTTTCCTTTCATCTTCCTTTCAAGACGGGGTGCAAGAAAGGACTTATGCTGCCCGGTGTTGATCATCCAGACGGCAGCAATGACTACAACCGCAGATACCAGAGTACGGGTGGTGACGGCTTCGCCGCCCAGAAGCCAACCAAGGAGCACAGCCACTACGGGATTGACATAGGCATAGGTGGCCACCCGGGATGGTGAGACATTCTGCAAAAGGTAGACGTAGGCCGAAAAGGCGATGATAGATCCAAAAACCGCAAGATAAAGTAGGGACCAGAGCGACTTTGCCGTTATGCCATGCAGGTCGATGTGCAAAAACTCACCAGTGGCAAAAGATGCAAGCAGAAGAAATAACCCGGCAAAGGACATCTGCAAACCCACCGAGTAAATCTTGCTTTGATGAACCCTGGCCACGCGAGTATAAAGGGCACCGCAAGCGGAACCAAAAGCGCCAATCAGCACCCAGGCCGCACCGACCGGATCAATTTTCTCCGCACCAAATATAGTATCCAGGTCGAGCAACAAAGACAAACCGAACACTCCGAAAGCAAGACCAAGAAGCACTTTCAAGCTGGGAGCCCGCCCCAGACTACCCGGCAAAATCCACTGCAACAGCACTATGTAAATGGGAACGGAGGTGACCAGTAGCGAAACCAGCCCCGAGGGCACGGTGCGTTCGGCAAAAACTACACCCATACTACCGAAGACCAGCAAAAGCATGCCAAGAACGGCGGCCGACCGCAGTTGCTCAAAGCTAGGTCGGGGCTCCTTGCGTAAGACGGCCAGCAGGCACATGAGCAAGCCTGCACCGGTAAACCGCACCGCACCCAGAAAGCAGGGCGGCATGGTTTCAAGGGCAAACTTGATGGCGATATAAGTGGACCCCCAGATAAGATAAACGGCCAGAAAGGCAAGCGCTATCTTCAGGGGGCTTGGCTCACGTTCTCTGGTATCTGCCTGAAAAATGCCTGCACCGGGGGGATGTACCAGTGAAGATTACAACGCTTAAGCCGATATTATCAAGTGTTTCATTAACAGAATCACCAACTCCATGAAAGGCAGAATCGCTCTTTATGGCTCATACTGACTGAAGTGTGGAGGTATATCAATGAGTTCAAAACAAGCGTCGACACTATCCGTACGCTCCCTTCTGGCAAGCTTAATCACTTTTGTTTGCATTGGCATCGGCGCCGGTCAGGCCCAGGCGAAGTGGCCCTTCATGGGTGGACAAGCTCGCGGTGAAGAGGGAGAGGTCCGCGCCAAATCCCTGTATATAAAAGAAATCAATGACCGAAAATTCAACAACCAGGTATTGAAGTCTGAGGCACCGGTAGTAGTAACTTTTTACTCCGATATGTGCGAAGCCTGCCGGGCCTTAGACCCGATTATGGACCGCATCGCCGGCAGCTATCAGGGGAAAGTCAAGTTTTATCGCATCCTGGTGGACGAGAATCCCCGCTCTTCACAGCGCTTCAATATCAAGAAAGTACCCACCGTGGCTGTCTTCAAAGGCGGCAAGTTGATGGGCGGCAGCGTCGGTTACACCCCCGGCGAGACCCTGAAAGAGCGCATCGACCAGGCCCTTTAAACAAAAACAAGGGCAAGCAGCGTTTTCTTCACAGCTTTGGCAGAGCAAGTGCTCCTGCTGTTATCCTTGATAGAATTAGCAATCTCGAAATGGTATTAATGCGGATTTAACGGTGAAATCAAAAGTGAAAAGAGTCGGACAAACCGACAATTCCTCCAGAAAGACAACCCTTAGACTCCCCCACAAGCCGCTCCGGCTCAAGACCGGTCTCTTTGGTCTGATCATCAGCCCCATTTTCTGCCTGGCCTGCCAGAGTGCCCTACCGGCTCAGGAGCCGACCGGGCACCGGCACAAAATTATCAATGGTTACGAGGTGCAGCTCGGCCAGCGTGACATGACGCTCACACCGGTCAATTCCGCCGGTGAGCCGGTGGGCAAAGGCACTAACCTGGCGGTGCCCCCCTGCCCCATCCTGGAGATCAAAGACGCCGCCGACTACATGACAGCCAATGACAGTCTCCAGGTCTGGCTGCAAGCCATCCGCAAATCATCAGCCATAGCGGATGTAAAAACTTTCATGCGCGACATCGTCATTCCAAGCTCAATCAAATTAGTCGGCAGCCAGTCACTCCCGACGGAAGCACCGAGGGAAACTACCCCTGTCATAGAAGATCGCTTCCTGCCCACCCCGACGGCGCTGCACAGTCTGGACCAAAAATTCATGACCATGCTTGGAATTTCCAACACCATTCTAAAGTCCGATCCCAGGGCCCAGATCACCTACAAGGTGCGCACTAGACGCCTTGATACGGTGGTGAAGGACGCCGGCGGCAATCTCAAATTGCTTACCGGTTCAGCCGACACCTTCGCACCGGACCCGCCCACGCTGGGCGAGAAGGACACCCCCCTCCTGAATGTCTTTGCGCCCAGGGAAGATGAATCGCTGGCCAATTACATGCTGGTCAGCGTTGGCGAACGCAAACAACCGGTCAGCCTGGGAGCCGACAATAAAGGCTTGAAACCGGTGCTGGAGAAACTAAAGAACAAACAAGGTCTGAAGATTGTCTTCTGGGGCGATAGTATCAGCGCTGGTGGCTTCGCCACGGCCCCTCAGTATTTTTTCACCAATCGTTTTCAAGCCGGTCTCAGCAAACTCTTCCCCGATAACAAGCTGACCGTGGTCAATCAGGCGGTATCAGGTTCGAATACGGGCTGGAGACTGGCCAACTTCGACAAAGAGGTAATCGCGGAAGCGCCTGACCTGCTCATTGTAGAATTTCTCAACGACTACACTCTCAGACCGGAAGTACTGGCGGAGAACTACAAGACCATCATCGCCAAAGCGAAAGCAGCTAATATTCCCCTGATCATCTGCGTTCCCCATCCGCCGGTGCCAAGCTATGTCAACGCCTCAACCTGGCATGCCGTAATAGACGGACCCTATCCGAAGCTCTTGCGCAAACTCTGCCAGGAGCAAGGCGTAACCATTTGCGATGTGGCCAAGCGCTGGGACAGCATCGGCAAAGAAGGCTTAAAACCAAAGCTGCTGCTAGTAGACGGGCTCCTGCATCCCAACAATTACGGGCATAAAATCTATGCGGAAGAGTTACTGGCACTCTTTCAGAAAGCACCCGAGAAAGCCGGCGCTGCTACCAGCACTTCTAAATAACCCTCTCACCTCAGAGGTAGGCGGCATCCGCTACGGCATCAGCTACGCGCTGGTGCACTTCTCTATCGAGTATGCTGGGCACTATATTATCGAGCTTGGTCTGGCGGCAAATGGCATGAGCGGCTGCCAGTTTCATGGCATCAGTGAAGCGCTCCGCCTGGGCTTTCAGAGCACCGCGAAAGAGCCCGGGAAAGGAGAGAGCATTATTGATGGTACGACCGTCGGCAGCAAAGAGAGCACCGCTGGCCATGGCTACTTCCGGCAAGATTTCGGGATCGGGGTTGGAGAGGGCTAAGATAATCTGCCCCGCTTTCACCATCTCCGGTTTAATCAGGCCAGGTACACCAGTGGTGGTGACTACCACATCGCAATCGGACATGATACCGGCTAGATTTACGGCTGTGCCTCCCAGGCTCTCCAGACGGCGAGCCGCTTCCTCTCTCAAATCGGTGCCGAACACTTCCTTGACGCCATAAGACAACAACAATTGAGCGATGCCGGAACCGGCCGCTCCCAGACCGATGATACCCACTCGGCATGTATGCAAATTCAAACCGCTGCGAACAGCTATGGTCATAAGTGCCGAGAGCACTACCACGGCAGTAGCATGCTGGTCATCGTGCAAGACCGGGATCTTCAGCTCCTCTTGCAGTCGTCTTTCGATCTCGAAACACTCCGGCGCGGCGATATCTTCCAGGTGAATAGCACCAAATGTGGGGGCAATTTGCTTGACGGTGTTGACTATTACATCTACATCTTTGGAGTCGATCAAAATGGGAATACCACTTACTCCCACCAGTTGCTCATAGAGCACCGACTTGCCTTCCATCACAGGCATTCCGGCCACCGGACCGATATTACCCAGACCAAGAATGGCGGTACCGTTGGTCACGACCGCCACGGAATTGCCGATGCACGTATAAGTGCGACTGGCTGACTCGTCTTTATGTATGAGCTTGCAGATTTGCGCCACACCGGGAGTATAGATTTTCCGCATCTCGGCAATGCTGTCCAGAGGGAACCGACTTTTGACGGCAATTTTCCCACCTTCATGGGCCTGTTCTACCGGATCAAGAACCGCTTCCAGCCTGACATTCTCCAGGGCGGAGAGTCCTTCTACAACTTTATCCAGATGCTCCTGATCCTCAAACTGCAGGCTGATCTCCCGGATCAGAAAATCTGGACCTTGCGAATGGATGGAAATTTCGCCGATGTTGGCTCCAAGTTCACCCAGTCTGGTAGCCAGTTTGCCGAGGTAGCCGGGCATGTCCAGGACGCGCACCCGAAAGACACGCAGGAGCCGCTGTTGAGATTTTGTTGAAAGCACGATGGTTTCCCTTAGTCAATTGTCATTTTTCCGGAAGATGACACTTGGTCGGTACGGCTCAAGCTTATAACGCATCTGCCGACCAGCAAACTTTTTCCGCATCAGTCTGAACAAATATGACAGTTCTATACGAGAACTTTATGTTCTTCAATCTCAGTCCAGGTGCCAAACCAGCGCACCACTAAACCATCGGCGTCCTTAACGGGCACGGCCCGGCAGAGATGCCAGAGATAATCACGCCCAATTTCACGTTCTCGCTCTCGTAAAGCACTGCGCCGGTGCCGACCACCCAAACCCAAAACACGCTTGAGCCGGAAGCGCACTTCAAAGGCACCGGCAGCGGCAAGGGCCGCTTTCCATGATTGGTCATAAGCGGGCAGGTCGTCAGTGTGAATGAGCAACCGCCAGCCGCCGTGCAAGCTCTGCTGAGCGGTCAGACCGGTATATTCAAACCAGCGATGGTTCCAAAAATCGATATTACCGGAAGCGTCGGCAGTCCAGACAATCTGCGGAAGAGCGTCGGCGATTAGCCTCAGTTGTTCTTCCGAAGCCATCAAAGCATCAGTAACACGACGCTGCTCATCTATGTCGGTGGCAATTGTGAGCCAGTTGAGTGTGGCCCTGTCGCCATCGAAGAAGGGCACCACTTTGAGCAGATGCCACTTATAATCGCCGTCTCGATTATTGAGCCGCACCTCGCTCTGAAAATCGGCATAAATTTCGCCTACGGAAAAGCCAGCGCCGCTGAAACTGAGATTGTCCGAAGGATGCAACAAATCCGTCCAGACAATCGGATCATCGGTATCTTTATCAATGCCGGTGTAGTTGTAAAAACTCTCGTTGCCGTAGATGACGTTGCCTTCTGCGTCGCTGACAAAGAGCAGTTGCGGAATCACCGAAGTGAGAGCACGCAAATTGTTTTCTTTGAAAGCCAGCTTTTCAGACAACAGTACTCTTTCATGAATGTCCAAAAAATAGGCAAGTAAATCCGCATGCCCGGGACCAATACGGGTCAAGCCGGTCAGTACCACTCTCGTGCCGCCATCTTTTCTCTTGAGAGCGGTTTCGAAAGGCTCGGCAACATTGCCGGCATCAAGAGTGGCTATTGAACTTTCAAAGCGAGCGAGAGCTTCTTCATTGAAGAACTTGTCGATGCTGATGCCGCTCTCTATATCCTGCTCCTGGTAGCCCGTTAAGTCGGCGAAACCCTGATTCATTTCCAGCAGTTTGAAATCCTTATCAAACTGCACTACCACCGCCGGTTCAGCCCCGGCGCAGCGAGAAATCGAGAGACATTGTTCCTGCGCGAGTACTTCCTCCAGCACGGCAATGCGTTCTTTCGATTGCTCCACCTGCATTTTCAGGAGGGCGACCTTCTCAGCCGTCGGCAGTTTTAGTTTGTCCAGATCTACTGTAGTCATTGTTGAGGATGGTCCTATATAGATGTCCAGGTGCCGATCCACTGAGCAATTTCGCCGCGATAATTGCGCAAAGCCACGGCTCTAGCCAGGCATCGCACATAGTCGTCGGTCTTCTTGCGATCCGATTCGCGCAAACGGAAATCTACCTCGAAGGCATCTCCAGTCTTGACCGAAGACTTCCAGCGGTTCATGTATTCACGCCGATCTTCGGGATGAATGAAGAGGGCAAAATCAAGGCCCATTTTATGTTCCCGGCTGTGTCCGGAGAATTCATACCAGCGTTCGTTCAAGAATTCGATTCGCCCATCGGGAGCGGCGGTCCAAACTATTTGAGGAATTTGATTGGCTAGAGATTGGAAAGCCTGGGCCGATTCCAAAACTTCATCCATGATCCGTTTGCGCCTGTCCACATCGGTGGCCGTGCCAATCCAGAGCCTGGCATCCTCAGAGGCAAACTGCCGCCAGGTTTCCTCAGGCAAATTATTAGTCAGGGCCAGATCCAGCAAACCGTTGGTGAGACTGAGCGGCTGAATGCGAAAGGTGTGCCAGTAATACTCTTCATCCTGAGCCCGCAGTCGATACTCATCGCTGAAAGTCTGCACCTGGGCTAACTTGCTCAGGCGCCGTTTGAAGCTTTCCAGGTCTTGCGGATGCATATAATGCTCAAGCAAATAGCCGTCGTCGCGGCTGCCATTGGTGCCGGTCAATTCGTATAGGCGCCGATTAAACTGGCGGGCGGCGCCGTCTTGATTGCAAACGAAGACTATATGGGGCATCTCTTCGACAATCGCCGAGAATATGGAGTTGCGCTGCTTGATACTGTCTTCCAGGTACCTGAGCTCGGTGAGATCAAGCCAAAATGCCACATATTCCAGCGGCTCAAGACGGGTCACCCGCAAAGTGGTCATGACTGGTTTCAGCCAACCCTCCTTGCTGACGCGCTCTGTCTCGAAAGGGCGGGTGACCAGGGTTTCTTTGAAATCAGCCAGGTGCGCACGCTCCAGCGCCACAGACTCCGGCGTTGACACATGCTTGAGAGTCAACTTGCCGCCATAAACCGCTTCCGGTTCCAGGCCCAGGTAATTGAAAAAGGCCTGATTGGCCTCGACGATACGTTCGCCCTCGGACACTTTGAAGGCCGGAATCGTAGCGGAATGCATCACATATTCCATCTGTGCGGCGCTGTCCTTGAGGAGCAGGAGCCGCTGCTGGGGCGAGAGACTGTGTAAACCAGCCACGCAAGACTGAGGCGGGTGCTCGAGGCGATACTTCTGCTTGGCCTGGGATTGCCGGGCCAGAAGCTCCGCTTCCTTCTGCCTCAAACTCTGGAGTTCCAGCTTGAGGGCTTCATATTCAGCTCTCAAGACCCCCTCCGACTCTTCTGCTTCAGGGAGAAAAGCACCGTCCTCGCCCCTAGGCGAGTGCAAAGCCACCTTGGCGTGGTCGTCGTCGCCCGGCTCCGCAGCAGACTCAGTCAGAGGTGCTGTCCCATACTTCTTAGTCTTCTCGTCTTCTTTATTTTCCATAGGGCCAATCGAATGAAAGCGCCGAATGAACGCACCAGAAGTACGCCTCGATTCATTCTGTCTGGATATTGCCAACACCTGGGAAGAGAATAACACAAAACTCCCAACCTCTTGCCAACCTTGCGTAATATGAACGGTTTTTCGTCCTTCCCTAGAAACTGAAAGAGGCACCGGGTGGGTGCCTCTTCCTGATAGATTTCAGAGATATTTCAGGTCTGCGGGGACAAGAAACCGCCGCCTGAAGTTTACATTGCCGGAACCAAAAGCCGCCAGTGGAGCAGGCCTCGGGCTGGAGCGCTGTTAGACCCGGAAGAAGGGTGTTTCCACCACTTTGTCGGACCAAAACACCTGAATTTGATACTGCCCGGGATTGATCTTGACCGCCGGTGCCACGACGGCACCGTCCTGGTTGGTCTTGGAAGAATAGATAAGACCCTTATCGCTTTCCGTGACCCTCACTTCCACATCGGCGATGGCATTGTCTTCGCTGTCTTTAGCTTGCAGAAGCAGGCGCAGATTGTTCTGATCGACCATCCAGCCTAAGTTCACTTGAATGCGAACGTCACCTTCAACCTTTTCGAAAGTACCAAGAGATACCAACTGGCTGCCCACCCCGCGGGTGGCTCCGGCCGGTACCATTTGCTGCCAGGCGCAGGCCGAGAGCATGTCCTGCCAGGTGCCGATGGCAGTTTCGCGAGCCTGACCGAGCAGGTCCTTGAGGTGAAAAACGGCTTTATCCACCGCCTGATCCAGGGCTGAAACTTCCCGGGGGAGCTTCGCTTCCATACGATTGGTGACCCGTTTCACCACCTCTTCATCGGATTTAGAAAGAGAGAGAAACTGGGAAGCCATCCACATAGCCCGGTCAAACATGGAATTTTCCCCGGGCAGGGGCAAGTCGTGGAAGTTTTCTTGACAGAACTTCTCAAACGACTTGGCACACTCGGTTTCGTCCTGAATCGAGAGCACTTGTTTAAGTTTGTCATTTAGCGTTGTCATTGCCATCTCCTGAATCTATCTAATTCGTGCCTCGTCCTGATCTAGCTTGTCTTTGAATGCCTTCAGGGTTCGGACGATTTTCTTGTCGATGGTATCTATACTCTTCGCATCCATTTTTAGACATTCAATCAAATCTTCTCGCTTATAACCTTCCACATACTTCAAAACGAAGCAGGTACGGTGCAATTGGGAAGGCAGTTCGGCCAGGACCAACTCCACCAGATCATTAATTAATGCTCTACCGGCCGGGTCGCTGCTACCGCCGCCAGAAGCAAGCACATTCATATCGCCGCCGAAGAGGTCATCGGCACTACGCCCGTCCTCTTCGTCAAACATGGTATCGAGAGATGTGGTGCGGTACTGACTGGTGGTGGATGGTGTCTCGTCGAAGGATTTTCCCGGCGAGAGCGTCTTCACAGTCACCACGGCACCGTCCAGTTCCGCCTGCCGCAAGTCGGACGGGCCCACCGCGCTTTGAGCTATACCGGCGGTTTTGGGCAGTCCCACCGGCGACTCTCCCGGGTCGCTGCCTTCCTGCCCCTCACCTTCACCCTCATCCGCTGTAGCCGGGGCGCCATCCTTAGCCTCCTTACCGGCATCACTGCGTTTCTTGAGGGAAATCTTGTGATATCGCTCCAGGTTCTGAGCAATAGCTTTGTTGCAGGCGCCCATACAATATAGGGCTAACTTGGCATCGGGATGGCCGGGATCAAAGTGCTGAGTAACCAGAACCAGTGCATTCTGCAATATATCTTCTATATCCTCGCTGGTAGCAAGGCGAGCCCGAGAACGGATGTAGCGCATCATTCGCTGGGGAGTAAACTCCATCTCCCCTTTCAAAAATGCTCGACTTTCCTTGTTGTTCATTCTCTAATGGCTTTCACAATGTTTACCGGCGGACCCTGCAAGCAAGACCTTTCATGACAACCGAAAAGTACCGCCGGGCGGGTCTTCAAGCAGTGCGCAAGCACCCAAGGGCAGCAATGTTAGCAGATTATAAGAGGAAGCAGTAAGACGGGAAACCGTTATACTTGAGCCGGCGGAAACAGCAATAGCTATAAATGACTGCTTTAGTAAATCGGAATCCATTGTCTACAGTCCTCAATAAAACTTCTGGGCTCATAGTTTCTGCCGCCATGGCGACTGTGCTCTCACACTCAGCCATCGCTGCCGAAAAGTCGCCTTCAAACCTGTATGTACCCGCAACCGACTCACTTCTGGACAAATTGGCCCAGAATCCGGTCTTGCGGCCGGCCATGAACAATACTTTTTCCTCGACGGATCAAACTAAGTATTCACCTCAGACCCCCGCCCCGGCGGCTCCGGCCGACCAGGGCATGGTCACCACCGGCTCCGGCCAGGGGCTCATTCTACCCAACCCCCGTGGCGACGGCAGCCAAACTGGGCCGGACAAAAGCTCGGCCGTGAACGACTCCACAAAAGTGCTGGGAACGGTGCAATTTAACGAAGCCACCCCCAGGCCGGAGAGCGGCCCCGGCACCACGATACTGCAATCTCTGGACGAAGCCCTGGTGAAAAGCCCGAGAGCGGCAGCCATTCGCGCCCAGCTCAACATTACCAGGTCGGCCTTTGCAGAAGCCGCCGCCCAACCCAATGCCGGCTTGTTCTTCGACCGCGGTCCCTATGCCGAACAGGTCCGCCGCATCGGACCATCCTTCAGCTGGGAGCCACCGTGGAAGTTGGTCTTCCGCCTGCTGGCCACTAAACGGCTGGTAGACCAGGCCCGTACCGACCTCATGGCCGCCCTCTGGACATTGAGGGCCGATGTGCGCCGCGCCTACACGGAAGCAGTCGTGGCTCAGGAGACGGTTGAAACCCTCAACTCCCTCTATGATCTGGCCAGCAAGCTCTCCCAGGTTTCGGAGAAACGATTCCAGGCAGGCGACGTGCCGGAGCTGGATGTCTTGAAGGCAAGGCTGGCCACCTCTCAGGCCGACGTGGAAAGACAAGTAGGACAGAGGCGGGTTATCCGAGCCAAGCAACAGCTCAACATTATTATGGGACGCAGCCCTGAGACCCCTATAAACATTCCCAGACTGCCGGCTTATCTGAAGGACCAGACCAAAGTAAAGCTGGATGAGAATCAGAAGAACCAGCTTTTGCCTGATTTCGACCAGGACATGCCGCCTTTGAATGTCTTCATCGGCAAGGCGCTGGAGCAAAGGCTCGAGTTGCAGAGCATTGCCCAAAGGCTCAAATTGAATGACGCCAACCTGCGTACCGCCTACGGTAACGTCATTCCCAATCCGGCCGTCAGTTTCGGCTCCTCGGTTTCAGGCAATGCCCCCACCGGTCCCAAGCTAAGCTCTATCTATGTTTCCCTCAATATCGAAACCCCTCTGACAAACTGGAACCAGGGCGAAATCTTCCGCCTCAAGGCCGTGGGCAAACAGCTCAAGTACGAGATGGACAGCCAGAAAAATATCATCAGCCAGCAGGTATCATCGGCCTACAACAATGTGCTGGCAGCCAGACAGAAGCTCAAGGTATATCAGGATCACGTACTGGCGGATTCCTATGAAGTAGCGCGCCTATCGAGGCGCAGTTACGAAGTAGGACAGTCGGACATTACTGCTACTTTGCAGGTGCAACAAGCCAACATAAGCATTCGCGGACAGTATCTCGATGCCGTACGCCTTTATCAGGATGCTTATACCGAACTGGAACAGGCTTGCGGCAGACCCCTGGAATACTAATTGCAGCACCGGTAGGCAGTGCGGAACCAGGACTAATTCTTCTTAATTTTAGCCCTGCCGCCTCAGAAATCAGAGCCCGCATGTGCCGTGAATGGAGGCAAAGGGGACATTTCATCACAACTTAAGCACATTTGGATGCAACAATATACGGAAGCGTGGTCTTTGCCAAAAGAGGCAGTGTTACCGCCGCCGAGAATCTATTTCCATTTCCATTTCCGTTTCCGTCGATTGGCGCATTCTCTCATCATTTCCAGGCCGGGACCTGCATGCAGCAAATTATCAACGCCTTTATCGATGCCGCACTGAAAGGCCGTTACCTGACTTTGTTCGCCTCTCTGGTTGTGGTGCTGGCCGGCATTGCCGCCTGGAAGCTATTGCCGATTGAAGCTTATCCCGAGCTGGCCAACCCGCAAGTGCGAGTGATAACTCTTACCCCCGGCAAAGGACCGGAAGAGGTTGAGAAACTCATTACCGTTCCCCTGGAAAAGGAAATGAACGGTATTCCCGGGCAAATTGCCCTGCGCTCGCTTTCTTTGTATGGTCTGTCGGTAGTCATTTCGACCTTCACGGACAGCACGCCCACAACCCTGGCCAGACAGCAGGTGCTTGAACGTATTCATGCCGCCGCCCTTCCCCCTGATATAACCCCCCATCTGGAACCTGACGTGGGTTCCCTGCGGGAGATTTATCGATATTGCCTGCACAGTCCTTACTATTCCACCATGGGTTTGCGCTCCATAGAACAGTGGGAAATGGAAAAGCTCTTTCGGCAGATACCCGGTGTAATCGGCGTCATCAGCGAAGGCGGCGCCACCAAGGCCTATCAAATCAACGTAGATCCTTATCGGCTCAAAGCCTACGGCGTTACCCTGAAAGAAGTTTTCGAGGCGGCTGCCAATTCCAATGCCACTACCGGCGGAGGCTTCCTCGAACATAACGGCTCGGCCCTAATTGTCAGACAGTTAGGTCTGGTCCGGGGCATCGAAGACATCAAAAATGTAGTCATCAAAGCCACGCCAGAGGGCACACCGGTGCGTATTTCCGATGTAGCCGACGTCACCATCGGCTCCCTGGTACGGCGCGGTCAGGTCGGCAAAGACTATGAAGACGACGTGGTGGAAGGCATTGTGCTATTGCGCAGGGGAGAAAACCCCTCCCAGGTCTTGAGAGCTATAAAGGAAAAATTGCCGGAGATTCTCTCGCACTTGCCCAAGGGCGTGCAGTTTTCGGCCATGTACGACCGCGACAAATTGATCAATCAGACCCTGCATACAGTAGGCACCAATGTCACGATCGGCATCACCCTGGTGGTGGTTCTGCTGGCCGTTTTTCTCGTGGATATGGGCTCAGCAGTCATTACCGCCATTGTCATTCCGCTCAGTATGCTGATTGCCTTCATATGTCTCTGCTTGCTGGGAGTGCCGGCCAACTTACTTTCGCTGGGAGCCATCGACTTCGGCATTCTTGTAGATAGTGCCGTGGTTATGACCGAGAACATTGTACGCAGGCTGAGCCAGGACGGTCAGGACATGTCACCGGGTGAACGCCTGATCTTGCTCAGTGAAGCGGCAAGAGAAGTCGGCGGTCCAATAGTATTCGGCATCATCACTATTATTGCTACCTTCCTACCCATCTTCACCTTTTCCGGGGTGGAGGGTAAGCTCTTCCGCCCTCTGGCCCTGACCATGGTAACGGCCTTGATTGGAGCCGGACTGGCCGCTCTCACACTGGTTCCCGTGCTGATGTCCTTCTTTCTGGTAAAGAAACCGCTCAAAGAACGCACATCACCTGTGGTGGCACTAGCCCGTTTCGTTTATAAACCAAGCCTGAAGTGGTCATTGAAACACCCCCTGGTCGTCATCGCCTGCGCCTGCGCCGCCATTGGCTACGCCGGTTGGCTTTTTACAGGCATAGGCAGCGAGTTTCTCCCGCACCTGGAGGAAGGCAATATCTGGCTGCGCGCCACAGTCAAGCCGGGCTCAGTTACTCTTGACGAGGGTCTAAAAGTAGCCCGACAAGTGCGCACCACCTTGCTGGAAAAATACCCGGAAGTAAAACAAGTACTGTCCCAGGTGGGCGGACCGGACGACGGTACCGACCCGGCTAAGTTTGCCGACCAGGAGCACTATGTTGACCTGAAACCGGCCAAAGAGTGGCGCCCCCAGTTCCATGAGAACAAAGAGCTTCTGATTGCTTCCATGAGGAAGGAACTGGAGCAGATTCCCGGAGTTGGTTATTACTTCACCCAATACATCCAGACCACGCTCGACGAAGCGCTGTCGGGCGTACAGGGCTCTCTTGTAGCCAAAATCTCCGGTCCCGATCTGGCGCAGTTGGAAGCCCTTGGTCATAAGCTCGGCCATATCATGGGCGAAACGCCCGGCATCGTAGATGTGATCGTAGACCCGTTGCTTGGCCAACCTCAATTTGTGATTGAAATAGACCGGGCCCAGACAGCACGCTATGGGCTTTCCGAACAGGATTTGAAAGAGCTGGTGGAGATTGCCATTGGTGGCGCCTCCGCTTCCACCGTAATCGAAGGTGAACGCCGCTTCGACCTGATGGTCAGACTGGCCGCTCCCTTCCGTTCCAGCCAGGAGGCTTTGCGGGAGGTGCTGGTGGACACACCGAGCGGTAATAGAGTACCTCTTAGCCAATTGGCCTCCCTCAAAACCATGAATGGCGCCACACAGATCTGGCGCGAATCCGGCTCACGCATGGCCACCATACGAGCCAATGTCAGGGGCAGAGACCTGGCCACGGCGGTGGAAGATGCCCAGGCCCGTGTTGCTAAGGAAGTGAGCTTACCGGAAGGCTATGTAGTCAACTGGACCGGTGAATTTCAAAGACAACGCGAAGCATCACACCAATTGGCAATAGTTCTGCCTGTAACATTGGTTCTGATCATTATCATTCTCTATCTATCTTGCGGCACCCTGGGCGGTGCCGTGATCATGTTCTCAGTAGTGCCACTGGCAGCCATCGGAGCGGTATGCGCCCTCTACTTAACCGGCACCTACTTCTCTATATCCGCCGGTGTCGGTCTGATTGCTCTCTTCGGACTGGCGGTGAAAAACGGCATCTTGCTTGTTTCCTTCGTGAACGAAATGAGACATGAAGGCTACTCAATCGAAGACGCCATATACCAGGGCTCTCTCACCCGCATGCGCCCAGTGCTAATGACGGCTACAATAGCTGCTATGGGACTCTTACCGGCCGCCCTGTCAAACGAGATCGGCAGTCAGACTCAAAAGCCTTTCGCCATCGTGATTATCGGCGGTCTAATCAGTTGCACCTTACTTACCCTCTATGTGCTGCCCGCCCTCTACCTCAAATTCGGACCAAGTCCCGGCAAACGCAGCAGTGCAGGCGGCGGTATGGGCTCAAGCATCACAGCGGAGCTGGCCGAATCAACAGACCATTCTAAAACCGTGTAAAAATGAATTGGAAGGATATGACTAGTTTCAGCAAAATCCCGAGTTTAAGAACCCTGATACTGCTTGCCGGATTCAGCCAGATTCTGCTTTTGAGCGGCTGCACTCAGTTGCCTGGTAGCGTCCTACCAGGACAAATTCAATCCGAGAATGCCGGCTCTGCTAGTGGAACATCGGAAGACAATAGCGGCAATTATTCAGGCATTGCCGGTGGCAATTGCATTAACGGTCCACTAAAACTGAGCGATAGCCAGGCCAGGCAAATGAACCTCAGTACGGTCACGGTGAAAATGCGCACCCTGCCCGTAGAATTGAATGTGCCGGCCGTCGTGCAAGCCAACCCCAATATGACCACTCCGGTCACCTCCCTGGTTCCCGGTCGCGTCGAAGACGTAATGGTACAGCATGGAGACGAAGTGACCAGAGGCAAGTTGCTTGCACTTGTGCGTTCTGACGAAGTAGGTCAAATCGAAGCCGAACTCCTCACCAAACTTCTGGAACTGGAAGCAGAGCGCAAGCAAGTGCAAGTGAAGATGCAATTGGCGCAAAAGGTATACGAGCGGAAGAAGACCCTCCTGGAGGAACAGATCGCCGCACGTGCCGATCTGGAAGTAGCTGAAAATGAGCTGGAACAGGAGCGTGCTTCGCTTAGAGCCATTACCGACAAACAGGAAGCAAACACTGAAGCAGTGGTGCAAAGACTGAAACTCTTTGGAATCGAACGAGCGGAAGTAGAAAGGGTAATTAAGACACACGAAGTTCATCACCAGTTCGAGATACGTGCCCCCAGAAGCGGGGTGATAACCCTGCGCGACGCTGACCCCGGCGAGATAATCACCGCCGGCAAGAATCTTTTCGTGATCGCCGACCTGAGCCAGGTCTGGCTTACCGCCCAGCTTCCGGAAAAAGACGTGAGTGAAGTGAAATGCGGGCAGCCGGTAAAAGCAAGAGTCGAGGGCTACCCCCATAAAGAGTTTCCCGGGCACCTCAACTTCATCGACTCCCATATTGAAACGGAAACCCGCACCCTGCCGGTGCGAGCTACCATCAATAACCAGGACCGCATTCTCAAGCCGGAAATGTTCGGCAACCTCAACATTGAAATTGGCAAAAGCACGGCCTACTTCCTTCCCTCTAAATGTATACAGCAGATCGGTGAATCCTCCGTGGTCTACGTGCGCAACAGCGACAAGAGCTTCGTTGAAAGGAAAGTGGAAGCCGGTAGAATTCTCGGCGACTCAGTGGAGGTCGTGAGCGGTCTTAAGGCCGGCGATGTGGTGGCCGCAGAAGGAAGTCTCAAACTCTTAGGCATGGCCTTGCAAAGATTGAGCAAATAGGACACGCAGATAAGATCCGAGAAGTTCCGAAGAGTTCCGAAAAATTCCGAAAAGGTCCGGAAAGATCCGGAAAGACTCGTAAACGTGAGGCATTCTCTGCCTGAGCGTAAGAGTGAGGCACTCTGCAATTGGCCGCCCGGGCCGGGCGCTCTCACCAAACCCGAGGGATACCTACCTCTTTTTGAGAGAGCGGCAGCCAATCACTAAACTCATGTAACGGTGAATCTTAAATCTGTTTGACAGCGGAAATGCTGGCTCAGACTGGGTTCCAGAAACAGAAAAGTCCCGAAAAGCTGATGCAATATTTCTTCGCATCACTATTGTTACACTCGCAGTGGTTCCGCAGAATGGCTACCCAAGCTAAGTCTGGCGGTAGTTTCGCCGTTTATCAGCAGACTGCAGATTCGCATTAGATATAACCTTTAAATACCCGCTCGGGCTTTTTAGCCGCCTTTTGCTTGCCTCCGGTTCGAATTCAGAACAGGCGCTACGGCAATGGCCCTGTTTCAAGGCAGGGCTAAAACTTCAAACATCACTAGCTCTGATCAAATCACATAATGAGGTACAAAAAGCGCGCTCCTGCCGGTAATCTTGCTCTTATCGCCACGCAGGGAAAGCCCGCAGGGTTTGCCGGCCATAAGCCAGAGACCGAAGACCAAACTGCAGCCGGCAAATACAGGCAGGGCTGAATATCGCTGCACGATATTCAAGTCCCGACCTGGTCCATGGTATTCTTCGGCGGCAACTTCCACGGCCACTTCCCGATCGGCATTGCCGCCTGAAGAATGAGCAGCATCAGCGGTTGTAGCATAAGCCGCTCCACTTTCGAGAACAATTCGCACTCCCGCTCCTTCGCGGCCAAAGACAGGCTTTATTACGTAGGGCGGCGCAAAGTCGCCGGGCAGGTCCGACTCCATATATGTAGGAAGCAAATAAGGAGAATCGGGAAACATCTCATAGAGGAGAGCTAATGCGGCCTTGCCGGCCAGGACCGACTTCCAGAGCGGCTCAAAGACCTGCAATCTGCCGCTTTCAAGCAGCGGCAAGAAGAGATACTGACCGGTCTTAGCTTTGATTCGACTATCGTCCTCGAACAACAATTCCCATGGATAAAGCTTGAATAGTCTTTCCACAAGCCGCCCCTCCCCATCCACCAGGGTTCCGTCAATGCTCCGAAGTTGATTCAATTCAACAAGCATCGAGTCAAACCCAAGAGAGCGAGCCACGGCACATAGATATTTGACGGTCTCTCTATCCTCCCTGGCACCCGCATAATAAGCGAAGTGCCAACTCTGCCCGGTGCGGTCTGCAAACCCGGAAAAAAACTCAACCAGACCATCCTGCAAAAAGTTGTACTGATCGCATTCCGGCAAAAGGGCTTGCCGCTCCTTCATGCCAGCCAGCCAGGCAAGCTGTAATACGGAGGCTTCCATAAGCGAGCTGGGAGTATCGGCATTCAGTTCCAGCAGCCTGGGCGAAGATTGACCAGGCTGAAAGGCCAAGTCTAAGCGCGAGTAGAGCGAAGGATCGTGCCGCTCAAAGGACAAGCGTACCGCCCTTCTGTAATCGGGAGGAATCGACAACCGCTCCATCAATACTTCGCTATCCGGTCCGCAGCAAACTCGCTCCACCAGAGCCAGCACCTGACTCTGCACAGTCCGGCCGACCTGCTCCAGAAGGGCTATGTCCGCCACAGTCAATTCCAGGCAAAACGGCGCCTCAAGCGCTTCCACCCAATAGGGCGGTTCGCTCAAAAGCGCCGTGTCAAAACCCAGGAGCCGGGCCTGCTCCAGCCAGTTATCTCGACTTTGGAAGTAATGCCCCGGCAACTCGGACCTCATAAATTAGGGCATAGGCAGGTGCTTATTATCCACCAAATTGACGACGCATTTGCGTATAGCTCGAGGGAGCTCCGAACAGATCATCGAGAACTGCCGCTGCGGAAGCCCGATCACGGGAAACCAGACTGGCGTGCAGGCGATTGCCGGTTTCGGCATCCATTTTGAGCGGCAAACCGAGATCAACTTTGTGGAAATACTGAGGTCTATCGGCAAGGGCTAAACCTTGCTTCAACATGTCCTTGGATACGTCCGGGCGCACATCGTCAGTGAAACGAACCAGCGAAGTTTGCAAGGTGCGTCCTGAACCCAAACCGGCTTCAGTGCCAACCTGACCCACACTCTGTATAACCGGCTTGGTGAGAGCGGCTTCCGCTCCGGCATGACTGATGCTGTTCATGACAGGTCGGGAGAGCGCCGTTTCCGCCACCTGCTTGCCGCTCTGCACGGCAGTTCCTTCAGACAAGGCCAGGGCCTCTCGCAATGTACTCATGCCGGACTTGCCTCTGGTAGCAGCGAAAATGCCGACTGCCAGAACACCGGCAGCAACCCCGGCCACTTGCTCGGTGCGATCGGAATCGCGGTTTAACAGGTTATAAGCGTCATCAAAGAGAGTGGTGGTGCTGGACTTGACGGGGGTGTTACCTTCGAGGGCTTCAAACTTAGACATCAGGCTTCTCCGATGGGGGGGGGCTAGAAAAAGCGGTCTCTGTGACCTGGGGACGGGGCTCTATTTTTGCGGCTATACCGCGTGAAACAGTGGGTTGCCTTTCATGCCTTCAGTATTCAGTCGGTTTGTGACAGTTCCGGGTCTTCAGGGGGGAAACTACGAAGACTTCGGCCCTGCCGTCTCTCATCAGGCGGAGAAGACGAGAAAGACGGGACGGTATCTTTAAATCCGGGACGGATATAGCTAATATGAGTCAATTGAATAATTCCGGACAAAACACTCTCCGGATTCATCCCACAAAGCCAAGGTCACTAATGCAACTCGTAACAGCGATTATTCAACCTTTCATGGTAGACCGTCTCACCAGAGCTTTGAGGAAAGCAAAGGTCTCCGGCTATACAGTGGAAGAAGTTCAAGGTTCCGGAGTAGTCGGGGATGAACCAGCCTATGTGCGCCCCCGTAGCAGAGTGGAAGTGGCCGTAAATGACGACCGCGTTGAAGAGATAATTGATTTAATCACTCGCACCGTCAGCACTCACCAACAGGGTGACGGCATCATATATGCAGTTCCGATCAGTCGCTTTATCCATATAGAATCCGGCAAGGCAGATATGAATGCCCTGGGCGAAAAGAAATAAGCAGAGCGGCGTTCCAGGTAAAGAGCCGGGTCCTAAAACCGAGCAATTGTCTGGGGAACGGCCGGTAGGTCAAACACAACATTGGCTATATCAGCTTGCTGATAGGCATTGAGCTGGCGTATGGCGCTGCGTTCTCCCAGCGGCACAACAAGCGGGATGGCCACTAGCGGTGCCAGGGTGTTGACCGTATCCATGGCCACCATGGAGGCAATCTTGCCCTTAGTGATACCGCCCTCGGTACCAGGCAGACGAGAGGGCGGCAGAACTGCATCCTTTTTAGAGGCTATTCTGCTTCCTACCACGGAAACCGGCTTGAGAACGGTAGTGCCTCCCTCGGCAGTCAACTCCTGGGTCTCCGGACTCAACTGTACCTGACTGAGGGAAATTGTCACCTGGTAGGCAAAGGGAGAATCAATGGAGACAATTTCAGACAAACCTATCTTTTCGATTTTGCCGGGCAGGACTTCGATATTGACGTCGGTGGGAGTGATTGATCGTACATTGCCGTAGACATTGCTGCCGTTCTTCAAAGTGAAAGTCTCACGACTTCTGCGACCGCTGTAAAGATCTTTCAACCAGTCGCCATTGTCGAAGTAAACCAGCGCCGAAAGAGCCTGGCTGCCGGCATCTGCCTTGATCAGCTTACCCTTGAGGACGGCGTGGCGATCAAACAGCCACTCCGGTACAGCCATGACTTCTACCTCGCGCCCTCGCACTTTCACCTGACCTTGTGGCAGAAGTAAACGTCCGATGCGCTCCACCGGCTGGGTAACGGCAAGCTCGCCGCTCTTAGCGAGAGTGAGCGGTGCGGCCAGGGCGGCGCCGTTCAAACTTAATACCAGTGCAGCAGCAAGGAGCGGTGCATAAAAGGGGATTCGGTCAGGGCCAGCCAGCCCAAATCCTGCTCCTTTGCCCGGGGCGAAATTAGCCTTCAAATTGGTTGTCACACTGTCACCCGTCTTCAAAATATCTCTCGTCGCCGAAGCCCCATGTTAATGAGCGCCCATTAAATTTTAAGGCAAACGGAACCCAACCTCTCTAATTCCGTCTCATCTATTGTTGAAGCGGCTAGGTAAACTCTTCACCTACAAAGTGTTAACCGCCGACTCGCCAGTCTAACTTACGAACACCAGCCAAATGCCGGTGATTTTGCGCCTTCAAGGAGGCCAGATTATGAACGCCCAAGCACATATCGACTCCGATAGCCGTCACCCCCTCACAAGTGCTTCCGGCGCTGCCAGCGAAGGCGGTAACAACGATAAGCGCCACACCCTGGAGTTGAGTGCGCGCTTCCAGAGTAAATCGTTGCCACAGGCAAGTCAGGGGCATTGTAGCGGCGGCGTCTGCTCCATCGGCGAGTGGAAACCCAAGCGTCAGTCCTGAAGGGCAGAATGTCCGGTTGGCAGAAGTTCAGTCTAGCGCGGTCCGCTCAAGAGCTATAACGCTGGCATCAGTCCGGTCTAGCGCGGTCCGGTCGGCTGAAAGCCTCATAGCGAATTTCCTGGTAGCGAATTTACCTGCTAGCGAAACGGCCAGGTAGCGAAATTACCTGCTAGCGATAGGGCCTGGGCCGCATTGCTTTACCTCATGGCAATTATCTAATCAAATCAGGGCTTATATCTCTTAAGATCGTTCGGTTAGTCCGATTTGCTAATGTGAACCCCTTTGAGACCGAGCTATGACCGCGGCTGAAATTTTGCAAAACAACAAGTCCCCGGCGGAATCCGGAGTAGATCTGGCCTCGTCATCGCTACGCTATGACTATCAGGTCGAGAGTCTCAACGAAAGCGACCACTACGGGCGGCTCTTAAGCCGCATCGGCTGCAACAAAAGGGTACTGGAATTGGGCTCCAGCACCGGCTATCTCTCCCAAGCCATGACCGAGCGCGGTTGTAGCGTCACCGGTGTGGAAATAGACCCGGATGCAGCGGAAGTAGCCAGGGCACGCGGCTTTGAAGTGCATGTCTTAGACCTGGACTTCATCGATTTGTCCAAACACTTTGCCGGACGCAGCTTCGATGCCGTGCTTCTGGCTGATGTGCTCGAACATCTGCGCAGCCCGGAACAAACCCTCAAGCAACTAGCGACCCTACTGGCACCGGATGGTCTGATCGTGGCATCCATCCCCCACGGCACTCACGGCGACATCAGAATGGCAGCCCTCCTTGGTCGACTGCCTTTCCGCCCCATGGGCCTGCTGGATCACACCCATGTACGCTTTTTCACACGCTCTCTGGTGGAGAAACTCTTCGTAGAGAGCGGTTACGACATTGTGCAATTGGAGCGAAATCGCTGGAGTACCGGCTACACGGAAGTCAGCTTCGAAGCGCCCCGAACTCTGCCGCCCGACCTGGCCGGTCTCAAACACCTGCTCGATTGCGACCCGGAAGCAGACACCTACCAGTTCATCGTGCAGGCAAAATTGTCTCAGCCCCTGACTGAGAACTTGCCGGCGGTGGATGTGGCTGTCATCGACACGCCCTTACAAAGGGCCGATGACCTCTATCACCAGGCCCTCAAACTCATGAAGTATGACCAGAGTAAACTGCGATTCTGGTTTTGCTCCGGCACTGCCGCCGAGGACAAAATTGAAATTGCCGACCGGCCTGGTAAAGAGACCCCTAACTTTGCCGACAGCGACTTCCGCAGCTTCCGTTTTCTCGATCGAAAAGGAGTTGATACCATTCCGGAACATGCCAGCCAATGCCGGCTGCAAGTTGCCGACAGTCAGTGGGGCAGCCCCGCTACGAATAACATAGGCAAAATTCTCAAACGCATTGCCCTGGGCACAAATGCTCCTTACATTTTTGTGCTGACGGCCGATACGCTGCCGGCAGCCACTTGCTTGCAGAAGCTGGTAACAGAAGCTGAGCAGCTCGCTTGCGGCAAGGAGCGTATTCTGCTAACCGCCAGAGCCGAGATTGCTCTTACCTGCGAGGAGGAAGGTGGCAGCGCCTGCCTCACCGGCGGCAAAGACAGTGAGGGGAATCTGTCCTGGCATGAATTTGCAGGCATGCTCATTCCACGAGAACTGCTGCTCACCGCTGACCTGAGCGCCCCAGGCCGGTCTGCCCCGCAAGAGAAAGGCACAGCCGCCAGCCCGGATGGGGCAACAATTTCAACCGGGCCGGGAACCCCTTGTGCCCTCTCGCAGGCGCAAGGAGATTATGCTCCCAAAGAAAACCTGAAAGAATTCAGGAAGCGCGAATACGGTCTTCCGACAGATGGCGACAGCCTTTTGGATTCCAGCTTCATGACCAATCTGGCTCAGGCTCAGGACTTTTGCTTTCGACTCTGGCAATGCGGCGCCCGGGTCAAGGAAGGCTCCGGCACCTATTTCGCCAATGGTCCGCGTCTACCTCAGGGAAGTGCGGAAGAGCGGTTCTTTGACGGCTTGCGCCTGCGCAGACGCTGGGGCACCAATCGCCAGTTCCTCTCCTTCGCTCGCTATATCATCGGTAGAGCCTGGCGAGAAGGCGGAGCCTGGCAAAGTCTGAAGTTCTTAAATCACACGCTGGCAGCCGCCCTACTGGAGCCGCCTTCGAATCTACCCCAGGCGAGCCCGGCGAAAGAATTGGTCGGTTTTCACGGACCTTACGCCCGCCATACAGGCGCCTGAAGAAATCACTTAATCGGCTTACTGTTGCGGCGAGACGCTGTCGCCTTCGTGCTCGGAAATCAGACTTTCTTTGCCGCCGCTAGAAGATGCGGCAATGCCTGAGCCGTTGCCGTCCTGAGCAGTAGCACCGCCACCGGCTGTACCTACAATATGATCGGGCGATTCAAGGGGCGGCGGCAGATATCCGCCGTTCCTACCGGCTGTGGGGGCCACGTCCGGATCTTTGTTGATGAGCGTATACAGCGTCGGCAAAACTATCAGAGTCAAGATGGTGGAAGTAAATAGTCCACCCAGCACAACTGTAGCCAGGGGCTTCTGCACTTCGGCGCCAGTGCCGTGGGAGAAAATCAGAGGCAGGAAACCGACCATGGCCACAAGGGCCGTCATGATAACGGGGCGCATTCTTACTTTCACCCCCTCAATGGTAGCCTCAAGGACAGGCACGCCTTTCTTCTCCAGTTGCATGATATAGCTGACCATGATGACGCCGTTTTGCACCGCTACTCCAAAGAGAGCAATGAAGCCGATGATAGCCGGCACCGAAATGGGCTGACGGGAGATAAGCAGGGCGATGATGCCGCCGATAATGGCGAAGGGCACGTTCAACATAATCAGACCGGCGTTGCGCAAGCTGTTGAAGGAGGCAAAGAGCAAAATAAAGATGAGCAATAAGACCACCGGCACCACCAGCGCCAGGCGAGCCATGGCCCGCTGCTGGTTCTCGAACTGCCCGCCCCAGATGATGCGATATCCCCGCGGTATTTCGACTTCCTTATTGACTCTGGCCTGCACTTCTTCCACAAAGCTGCCCAGGTCGCGTCCGCGCACGTTAGAGAGAACAGCGGTACGGCGCTGTCCGTCTTCTCTGTTGATCATGACGGTACCACTCGTATTGGTTATCTCCGCCAACTGCTTGAGGGGCACTTTGCCACCATTGGGGGTATCAACCAGGATAGACTCGATGTCTTCCTGAGTATCCCTAAAATCCATGGGGAAGCGCACCAGGAGCCCGAAGCGCTTCGTACCCTCCACCACTTCCGTCACTTCCCGCCCGGCCAGCGCCGTAGAAACAATCTCCTGCACGTCATCGACATTCAGTCCGTAGCGGGCAATCACATCACGCCGGAGTTTGATGTTCAGTTGCGGCAGTCCAAGCAAATGCTCTCTTTGAACATCGGCGGACCCCCTTACTTCTTTCACGATCTTCTCAATCTTGCTTGCCACTCTGTCTATGGTGACAAGATCATCCCCGAAGACCTTAATACCAAGATCAGCCTTGATACCGGCCACAAGGTCATCGATCATATCGGCGATGGGCTGAGAAAAACTGTAGATAAGACCCGGAATCTTATCTATCTTCTCGGCCATGCGGTTAACCAGGTCTTCCTTATCGTGGGTGGTTTTCCATTCGCTCTTAGGCTTGAGACCAATGTAAACGTCGGCATTATCCACTCCTTCCAGATCACCACCCATGCCGGAGCGACCAATCTTGGACACGACAACGTCCACTTCCGGAAATTCCATCATGGTCTTTTCCACGATTCCGGCTACCCGCCTCGACTCCGTATGGGCCACGGAAGCGGAGAGTTTGGTGCGCAAAAGGATGGAACCTTCATCAAGAGAAGGAATGAATTCGGAACCGAGGAAAGGAAATAGAGAAAACGAAAAGAGCAAGAGCCCCACTGCAGAAGCAATGGTGAGGCGAGGGTGCTTGAGAGATAGATGCAACGCCGGCTCGGCAAAGCGGCGCACACCCTCAATTATGGGGCTGTTACGCTCCACGATCTTGCCGCGCATGAACCAGAAGCAGAGCACCGGAATCACGGTCAGCGAAACTACCAGCGCACCGGACAGCGCATATATGTAGTTCAGAGCCAGCGGTGTGAACATGCGGCCTTCCACCCCTTCCAGGGTGAAGAGCGGCAGGTAGACAGCGATGATAATGGCGATGGCGAAAAATATGGGACTGCCAACTTCCTTAGCCGCCGTGTAGACCACGGAGAAACGGTTGCGTTCGTACTCGGCGCTGGAAATGAGCCCCTTATGCATTTTCTCTTGTTCTTCGGCCAGATGGCGGAAGATGTTCTCCACCATAACGACGCCGGCATCGACAATGACGCCGAAATCGACGGCGCCCAAGGTCATGAGATTGGCAGTCAATCCGGTGTGTTTCATCATGATGAAACTGAAGAGCAAAGAGAGTGGAATGATAACAGCCACAATCAGGGAGCAAGGTATATTGAGCAAAATTGCACCCAGAACCAGGATAACGAGAGAGCCTCCGAGAGTGAGCACCTCCTTCACGGTTTCGATGGTTTTGTCGACCAGGGCGCTTTGATCGTAATAATTGTGGAGTTCCACACCCTCCGGCAATTCTTTTTTGATCTCCTCCACCACATGCCGAACCCGCTCCACCACCGCCTTGGTATTCACACCTTTGCGGGTGAGCACCATGCCGGTCACGGTTTCACCTTTACCGTCCATGGAAGCGCTGCCCCGGCGAAAGGCCGGTCCGATTTCTACAGTGGCTATCTGCCCAACTTTTATTGGCGTACCGTCAATGGACTTGAGGACTATGTTCTTGATGTCATTGATGTTCTCGATGCGGCCAAGGCCGCGAATGATGATTTCTTCCCCGCCCCTTTCAATGAAGTTACCGCCGGCATTGAGGTTATTCATCTGCAGAGCGTTTATGACGTCTTTCAGGGTCAGGTTAAAGCCTTTGAGAGTATGGGGATTGACGAAAACCTGATATTGCTTGACGTAACCGCCATAGCTCACCACATTGCCGACTCCGTTCACGGCGCGCAGACGCCGGGCTACCTGCCAGTCCTGAATGGTTCTGAGTTCCACCAGGTCGTGACGATCAGAGGTGAGGTAATAACTGAGCACATTGGAAAACGTGGAAACCACTGGTCCGAGGTTGGGCTTGGCTGAATTGGCCGGCAGTTCGATTTGCGAAAGCCTTTGCTGTACAAGGTTTCTAGCCCAGTAGACATCCACGTCGTCATCAAAGATGGCCGTCACCACGCTCAAACCGAAGCTGGAATTGGAGCGGATCTTATTCACCTTGGGCAGACCGTTCAAACCGTTTTCGATGGGGAAGGTAACCAGGGCCTCCACCTCTTCCGTGGCCATGCTCTCAGGCTCTGTGATGATCTGCACCTGTACGTTGGAGACGTCGGGAAAAGAATCAATGGGAATATTCATGGCGCTGTAGACGCCAAAACCGGCAATACCAAGAGCGGCAGCCACGGTCAGCAACCTTTGTTTGAGGGCAAATCTAATCAGTTTGATCATAATTGCCCTTACTCACTAGTGCTGATAGCTGAGCTCGGTCTTGAGCATCAAGGAGCCCTGGGTGGCTACGACGTCGCCGTCAGACAAGCCTGACTGCACTTCGATGTATTGCTCACCAATCACGCCCAGCTTGACAGCACGTTCTTCGAAGCCGTCCGGATGTTTGACAAATACCACTTTGCGCCCCTCTCGCTCCTGAATAGCCGCTTTGGGACAGGCCAGGAAATTGCGGGAGGCTCCCTCCAGGTCAATTTCAGCATACATGTTAGCCTTCAAAAGTCCTGTGGAATTAACCAGGCGAGCCCGAATCGGCACAGTGCGCGTGAGCGGATTTACATCGGAGCTGATGAAACTAATTTTGCCCTGAAACTTACGATCAGGATAACTGGGCACGTGGATCCGCACCGTGTCGCCGAGTTTTACTCGCTCTAAATCAACTTCCGGCAAGTCGGCACTGGCTTGTACGGTCTTCAAATCAATGATTCGGAACATGGAAAGATCAGGTTGAACCATCTCACCGACTCCCACTTCATACTTGCTCAGTATGCCGGTGATAGGCGAGACAATGCGCACCAGACCATTAATATCACCGGTTTTGAGCACACGCTGCGTCATGGTGTGATCGGCGCCGAGGAAGTCCAACCGCTTGACAATAGTATTCAGATGCTGCTTCATCCTGGTCACTTCAGCCAGTGCAAGCTGATAGTCACGTTTCATGAGAGCACGGTTCTTGTAGAGCTGTTCTTCCCGGGCCAGGGCTGTGCTGGCCTGCTCAAAATCCACCTTAGCTTTAGCCAGGGCGGCCTTTGCTGCCAGGTAATCCTTTGTAGCGGCAATCTTCTCCCTGTATAGCCCTTCCAAACGCTGATATTCTAGCTCAGCCAGTTCAGCCTGCACTCTTGTGTTTTGCATGAGAGCTCGAGCATCGAGCAAGCCTTTGGGCCGCTCCAAATGCTCCTCATATATCTGCCTTTCCCGCTCGGCGTGAGCTTCTGCAATGGCCAGCTTAGACTTGGCTTCCACCAGCTCACCCTGCAAATCCGTCACAGGTGGGCTATCAACCATAGCCAGGAGTTGACCGCGCGAGACCATTTCGCCCGGCTTAACCTTGATTTCGGTGATGCGACCGGCAATTCTGGCACTAACGTCCACAGCACAGCCGTAGTCAGGTTCTATTCTTCCGGTCAGGTGTAACGGCACAACAACGGCGCGGCTTGTCACTGTTTCAGTCTGAAAATCGATACGCTTGGCGGTTTCCTCGGTGAGAGGAATAATCTTGGGACCGGAAGACTTTTCAGGCTTCTTTTCTTCCACAGGCTTAGAGTGTTCGCCGCAGGCGCTCAAAGAAAGTACCGAAACAACCGGCAAAAACAGAAGCGAGAGGGCAATGCAGGACCTCCGCAGGGAAAATCGCCTCCGGATGTCAACCATTTCGGACCGTGCCGTGCTATCGGCGCCTGGTTTGGTTAAGTAGTTGTTGAACAATGCTTGTTGACTTGTACGCAATCGTACAGAGGGGACCCCTGGGTAGAGAAGAGCATACACCCAGCTAAGATATTTCGCCAAAATTCTTAGTACAACACTTGAAAATTCGCAATGTTGGGGTCCGAGATACCGTCCCCTGCCCCAAGAGGGATGGCAAACCGGTCCGGCCCGGAGCAAACACCCGCCGGAGCAAACACGCTATAGAATATTGCCAAACGGGAGGCAGACTATGAGACTGGACAAGTGGCTGAAGGTATCGCGCCTGATCAAGAGGCGCACAGTCGCCCAGATGGCCTGTGACCAGGGTCGGGTCTATGTCAACGACAAAACCGCCAAATCGGCGGTGGAGCTGAAGGTGGGCGATAAAGTCCATCTGGAACTGGGCGCCCGGGCCATTACGGTGACTGTCCTGGCAGTCCCCCTGAAAGCAGTTGCGGCCCAAGAGTGCTCTTCTTTATATGAGATTACGGAAGAGATCCGCCGCCCGCCGGAAATACTGGAGTGGCTGGACGAACAAGTCTGAAGCACAGCCCGCAACATTAACGAGACCAGGACAGACCGGCTTTTTGCAGCACTACATTCATTCCGAGCTTAATTTAGTCGATGTATTCGCGCAGACGGCGGCTACGGTTCGGGTGCCGCAGTTTGCGTAAAGCTTTGGCTTCAATCTGGCGTATACGTTCTCTTGTAACGCCGAAAAGCTGCCCCACTTCCTCAAGAGTACGCTGGCGACCGTCATCGAGACCGAAGCGCAGACGTAATACATCTCTTTCTCTGGGAGAAAGGGATGCCATTACTTCAATGATGTCTTCCCGGAGCAGATCCTGGGTAACGGACGCAGCAGGCGTCTCGGCTTCGCGGTCTTCGATAAAGTCACCGAGTTTGCTGTCTTCTTCCTTACCGATTGGCGTCTCCAGGGAAACAGGCTCCTGCGCCACCTTGATAATGTCCCGCAGCTTGGTGATGCTTATCTCCATGGTCTCGGCAATTTCTTCTTCCGTGGGCTTACGGCCCTTGTCCTGCTGAAGCTTGCGCGTTACCTTCTTGAGCTTGTTGATGGTTTCAACCATGTGCACGGGAATGCGGATGGTTCGAGCCTGGTCGGCAATGGCCCGGGTGATGGCCTGACGGATCCACCAGGTGGCATAGGTACTGAACTTGTAGCCACGCTCGTAGTCAAATTTTTCGGCAGCACGGATGAGACCCATGTTGCCTTCCTGGATCAAGTCGAGGAAAAGCATGCCTCGACCAACGTACTTCTTGGCGATAGAAACCACCAGACGGAGGTTGGCCTGCACCAGGCGACGCTTGGCGATAGCACCGTCGGAGCCGCCCATTTCAATCTTACGAGCCAGCTCGATTTCTTGATCAGCAGTCAAAAGCGGAATACGACCAATTTCCCGCAAATACATGCGCACCGGGTCGTCGGAAGAAAGCCCCTGGGAGACCTTCTCTTCAAAGCGCTCGGGATCATCCTCGAGGTCGTCCTTGAACTCGAAGGTGTCGTCGGACGAGGCTTCCGGCAAACTGGGCAGTTCATCTTCCAGTTCCGCGTCATTTGTGACCAAAAGCTCTTCTAAACCCGACTCACGCTGCTTTCCGGCAACTTCAAGTTTGTCGAGTTTCTGAATAAAGCTGTCTTCTTTGTCTTTCCCCTTACTCACACGCGGGTCTCCGTCTTATTCACACTACCATGGTCGTCTTCTATGGCATCCAGCTTGCGTTTCAGCTCTTCCAACTCTTCCACCGTTTCTATTTTGGGCAGCACCGTTGAATCGAGAGTAGAGAGCTCCTTTATTCTACCCTGCAATAGGGTAGCCACGCTTTCATCCACATCAGAAGCAAGCTGGCCCCGGGTCCTTGATATCAAGAGGGTCAGGCGCTCCTTTAATAATCTTGCCCGGGATTCCTTCAAAACAACCTGAACCGGAACCTTTTGTTTCCTAAATTCCTCTACCTTGAGAATTACCTCGATCAGAGCCTTGGAAGCCTGGGGATCGGGAGCAAGGCGGTCCATGAGCTGGTATTGCAGATCTTCCATGGTCGAAAAGGTCGACCCCACACCGTATACGGCATTCTTGATTTCTTGATGCATGGGACTGAGGAGCCTTTCATCGGCAAGGGCCGTGTAAACAACATCGTAATCCTCCTTGGATGTCAGGAAGAGAGCAAGCAGCGCCCGCTCCGCCTCAACTGAACCGGAAAGAGGACCCCGTCGCATCATCGGGCTCATGGCCGACATGGGCATGGGCATGGACTCCTCGTCGGCGATATCTTTGGTAGGTTTGGCCCCCTTCTTGTTAAATTTGCCGTCCCCTTTCTTGAAGCCGCCCTTGTTGAAACCACCCTTATTGAACCCCTGCGGACCTGGTCCGCCCTGACCATAGGGATTGAAATCGGGCGGACCGGAGAAGCCCTGATTGCCATATGGATTGAACTGATCGCCATAGCCCTGGCTGCCGTAGCCCGGCTGGTTCTGATTGTTCTGCGGCGGACCGGCTACCTTTCCTGGTTCACGACTTGACAGCGGACGGACCGGCGGCGCCACTTCCTTCTCAAATTCCTCGCCCCGAAAGTCTGACCCCAGACCCGATTCATCTTCAGAAGCGTGTGCCGCGGCAAAAGGATCTGCAAAAGACTCTGCGAAAGATTCGTCAAAATCCGCGCTTTTATCAGCCGGTCGTGCTCCTTGAGTCGAGCGCCCCCCTTGAGCCATGGAAGAGCTTTGTCCGCCGTATCCACCTTGAGAGCCGCTGCTCTGGCCCGCGTATCCCCCCTGGGAACCGCCCTGACCCGAATACCCACCCTGGCCGGAAGCACCGCCCCGACCGCCATAACCCTTGCCCCAGCTCTGCCCACCGGAACCGGAGCGATTGTAGCCCTGATTGTTGTAATTGGAATTGTAGCCCTGACCGCTCCGCCATCCGCCGCCGGCGGCAGGTCTTGCACCATCCAGGCGATTGGCGCGCCGATACTGGCTCACGTCGGAGAGAATTTCTTCCTCTCGCACTCTCAATCTCATAGCCCAGAGTCGGATGTACTCACCCCGACCGACGGCGTTTTTGATAAGGGCCAGGATGGGAACAACTCGCCTGGCCGCTTCAATTCTACCGGTACGCAGATCTACATCGATACCCTTGATGGCTTGCTCGAGCTGGTAGTCGATCATCAAAGCCGCATCGGTGACAGCCCGATTGAAGGCTTCTACTCCGGCAGCACCGGAGCGCAAACATTCGTCCGGGTCTTTGCCGCCGGGAATGGCTATCACTCTCAGTTCAATCCCTATGCCCTCGGCGATCTGGCTGAGCATCTCAATACCGCGCTCAACGGCACGCACCCCGGCAGCATCGGCATCGAATGAGAGATAGACCCGCTTGCTGTCCGTGTACCTGACCAGAAGCTTGGCTTGCTGCTCTGTCAGAGCCGTTCCCAGAGTAGCCACCGTGTTGGTAAAACCAAACTGGTGAGAGGTAATGGCGTCGAAATATCCTTCAACAACGATTACCGAATCCTTCTCCTTAACCGACTCCTTGGCCAGGTTAAAACCAAAGAGGTGGAGACCTTTGTGATAGATGGGAGTCTCCGGCGAGTTGAGATATTTGACCTGATCATCACCAAGGGTTCTGCCACCAAATGCGATGACACGCCCCTCGCTGTCGCAAATGGGAATCATCAAACGGTTGCGAAAGAGATCGTAGTGCCCGCTTGATTCCTGCCGACGCCGAATCAAACCGGCTTCTTCCAGAGTGCTGGGTGCCACCTTGGTTTTCTCGGTCAAGTATCGCAAGAGCCCGTCCCAACTATTGGGGGCCACACCCAGTTTAAACTTGTCGATAGTCTCCTGCGAAAGCCCGCGGTCCTGCAAGTACTTGCGCGCAAAAGCACCCTCGCTAGGATCTTTCAACAGACGGATGTAGTACTCGCTTGCCTGCTGGTAGAGCATGAGAATCTGCGAACGCCGGTCATACTCCTTGCGATCCTCCACAGACTCGGCCAACTTAACGCCGTATTTGCGAGCCAGTTCACGCACTGAGTCGATAAAATCGAGCCCCTTGGTTTTCTGAACAAATGCAAAAACATCGCCCCCTTCACCGCAGCCAAAGCACTTGAAGATGCCCTTATCGGGATTGACGTGAAAAGAAGGCGACTTCTCGCCATGAAAGGGGCAAAGTCCCTTGTATTCCTTGCCGGTGCGCTTCAAAACGACTGTTTCTGAAATTACTTCCAGGATGCCTGCCCGCATCCGCACTTCAGCAATGACCTCAGATGTCACGCCCTTCAAGCCAGGTCCCCCTTGGGAAATATCGCGCTCTTTGCACTTTGTGTATGTATTCTGCAAGGGCGCGGCGAAAGACTTCCCCCTTACATTTTAATTCTCAGTTTATAGCACGAAATAGCACCTGCGCCCCTGCAAAAAACCCGGGCTGATTGCCGAATTTGAATGCAACCGCAGCAAGCCGCCTCGACCCTTGAGAACCGCAAATACACGGGAAGCCCTTAACCGTATATAATTTTGAGCCAATGCGCGGCGCCATTAGAGCTCCTGCTCACAAGCGGTATCAAGCACCAGCAATTCGGCTACACCGGAGGTAGGCATGAAAACACTGATCAAGAATGGCCACATCATCACCGCAGTGGATGATTATCATGGCGATATTCTGATCGAGGGCGAACGCATCAATATGATCGGAGAATGCCTCGACATGGAGGTGGACCAGATCATCGATGCCGAGGGTCTATTAGTCATTCCCGGCGGCATAGACGCCCACACCCATATGGATATGCCTTTCGGAGGCACCACCTCCGCCGACGACTTCGAATCGGGTACCCGCGCCGCCGCCCACGGCGGCACCACCACCATTATCGACTTTGCCATCCAGAACAAGGGTCAATCGCTTTATGAAGCTCTCGACACCTGGCACGCCAAAGCGGCAGGCAAAGCGGCTATTGATTACGGCTTCCACATGATTGCCACCGATCTGCCCCGGGAGCGCATCAGCGAGATGAAGAAGCTAATAAGCCATGAAGGCGTCACCAGCTTCAAACTTTTCATGGCTTATCCCGGAGTGCTTCTCGTCGACGACGCCACAATCTTTCGGGCCATGGCAACCGCCGGCGAAGACGGCGCCCTTATCTGCATGCATGCTGAAAACGGCGTTGTCATCAATGAAATCGTACAATATGCCCTGGAAAGAGGCTGCACCGCGCCCAAGTTTCACTCCCTGACCAGACCGACAAAGGCAGAAGCGGAAGGCGTAAATCGCGCCATTGCCCTGGCCGAGATGGCCGGCTCACCGGTATACATAGTGCACCTTAGTTGCTATGACGCCCTCAAGAAGATTAAAGAGGCCCGGGACGAAGGCATACCTGCCTTTGCCGAAACCTGTCCCCAGTACCTCTTCCTTGACTATAGCCATTATGAACAGGAAGGTTTCGAGGGCGCCAAATACGTGATGACGCCGCCTCTGAGAGAAAAGTGGAACCAGGAAGAACTCTGGACCGGGCTGCGCATGAACGACTTGCAAACGGTGTCTACCGACCACTGCCCCTTCTGCTTCGCTGATCAAAAACAACTGGGCAAAGACGATTTCAGCAAAATTCCCAACGGTGGCCCTGGTGTCGAGAATCGTATGAGCCTTATCTTCAACGGCGGCGTTGTGCAGGGACGGATTTCACTGAATCGCTTTGTGGAAATCACCTCCACGGCCGCCGCCAAGATCTTCGGACTTTTCCCCAGAAAGGGCACTATTGCCGTCGGCTCAGACGCCGACATAGTGCTCTTTGACCCGCAGAAGAAAATGACCATTAGCGCCAAAACCCATCATATGAAGGTGGATTACAGCTGCTATGAAGGCATGGAAGTGCAGGGGGTGGCGGAGTACGTCTTCTCCAGAGGCAAGCTAATCATTGACAAAGGTAAATACCTGGGTAAAACCGGTGACGGCAGCTTCCTGAAGCGTTCCACCGTGCAGCACAAGACCAAAGAGTCAGCGCTGGCTATCACAAAATACAAATAAATTGTGGAATCACTGTTAGAATCTAACTTGGAATTTATCAGGCTTGGTAAGTTAGGCAACCCGCCTTAAGTTAGGCAAAGAACCCTCAGGAAATCTAGGACGGTAAACATGGGCTACATTAAAGAATTCACCAAGATGGTGACGGAAGAAAGAAACAGCAGAACCATGGATCTGGACCTGCTGGACACCGAAGAACTGGTTTCTCGGGTTCAGAAGGAAGATTTTGATGTTGCTGTAGCCGTCCAGAAAGTAGTGCCTGAGATTGCCGCAGCCGTCGATTTGATTGTAAACCGCCTCAACGCCGGTGGACGCCTCATTTACTTTGGCGCCGGTACCAGCGGCAGACTGGGTGTGCTGGACGCTACCGAATGTCATCCGACCTTTGGCGTAGACCGTGAATTGGTGCAGGCTTGTATCGCCGGCGGCAAAGAAGCCATGTTTGTCTCCTTTGAAAATGCCGAAGATTCCAAAGAGCTGGGTCTGCAAGATGCGCTCAATATCAAGGTTACCGGCAAAGATGCCATGATCGGTATCACCGCCAGCGGACGCACTCCTTATGTAATCGCTGCCTGCGAACTGGCTAAGAAAGAGGGCGCCGCCACCATAGCTCTTGTAAATAACTTCGACACTCCGCTATCCAAAATTTGCGATGTCACCATTGCCCCCATCGTTGGCGCTGAAGCCCTCACCGGCAGTACCCGCATGAAGGCTGGTACGGCACAGAAAATGATCTTAAACTTGATATCCACCTGCACAATGGTGAAATTGGGCAAAGTCTACGAGAACCTCATGGTTGATCTAAAGCCGACCAATGAAAAGCTGCGGGAGCGTGCCGTCTCTATGATTGCTTTGCTTTGTGACGTTGCCAGACCAATTGCGGAAGGCGCGCTGGTAGCATCCAACGGTCATGCCAAAACTGCGGTACTGATGCTCAAGCGTAAAATGGGCAGAGTTCAAGCGGAAGAGTTAATCACTAAAAGTGGTGGCTCTTTGCGAAAAGCTCTGGTAGCCTCGCAGAACTAACCATTTTTCAAGCAATTATATAGATTCGAGAGTCCCCGGCGAGCACGGGGACTTTCTTTTTACAGCAGCCTTCTACCAGGTATCCTTCGGCAACAACTCCGGAAGCACTAAGAAATTTGGAGAAAAATCTTAGTGCTTCCTTCAAAGAAAAAAGACTATATCGGATTTGAACTTTTTCTCTTCTGCCACCGTTTTCTAAATAAGCGGAGGAAAACAAAAGGAGGGAAAAGTATGGCCAGCACTTTCTCGCAGATAAAAAGGTATTTCAGCTCACTGCCGCCAGGCACCCTGATTAGCACCAGAGAGCTACTGCCCTTTGGCAAAAGAGGTAGCGTAGACTGGGCGACCCACACCCTTGTCAACAGACAGATTATCGAGAGACTGGCACAAGGTGTTTTTCGCCTGCGCCTGCCGGGCAATAAACCGGTCAGCGTAGCCAAGATTGCGGAATTCAAAGCCCGGATATTTGGGCGCGTACTAGTTTCCTTCGGCACGGTCCTGCCCGAGGACATAAAGCACATGATGCCTGGTCTGGAGAAGGACACTGTAGTTTTCGCCATATCAGGACGAACCAGTGCCTTCCGAACCAGCAAGAATCGCGTAGTACTTTTGGGTATGTCCAAACGAAAGATAGCATTGGGAAATTCAGAAATAGGAAAGGCAATGCGCGATCTGTGGTTTGTAGGCAAACGGAACCGCCCGTCTAGAGCCACTTTCGAAGACATCGAGCCGCTGGTGGAAAAGCACAAAAGAGCACTACCCTGGTACAAACCGCTGATGCCTCAATGGCAAACAGATCGCTACCTGTATAAGCAATTCTTGCATCCGCTCGGTACCATTCCAAAACAATTTCACTTAGACCTCTGGTCGGTGAAAGAGCCTCTCAGCACGCTCTGAAATCCTCCCGGCAGACGCAGGAAAAGTAGAGCAAGCATAAAGCTAATCTGACAATTCAATGCCTCTGGCAAGAACTTGGTTAGAATTGCTCTCGGGCAATCAGAACTCTAGTCGAGGTACAGAAACGGAAGATGTCATTGAATCACTATGTCACCCTGGGTCATTCCGGTCTGAGAGTCAGTCCTCTCTGCCTGGGTGCAATGACATTCGGTTCTGAATGGGGCTTCGGTTCCAGTGAGAAAGAAAGCCACGAAATTCTCGATCTCTTTTTTGAACATGGCGGCAACTTCATAGACACCGCCAATGTCTACACAAAGGGGCATTCAGAACTAATTCTGGGAAATTACTTGAACAAGCCCGGCTTTCGCAGAGATCGTGCGGTAGTTGCCACCAAGTTCTTCGGTACTCTTCACCCAGGTGATCCTAATGCCGGCGGAGCCAACCGCAAGGCAATTTTTGCCGCACTGGAAGCCACACTGCGCAGACTCAATACCGACTATATAGATCTATACTGGATGCATTGCTGGGACAAATTCACCCCCATAGAAGAAACCATGCAGGCCCTCGACGATCTGGTCAAGCAAGGGAAAGTACGATACATCGGATTCTCCGATACTCCCGCCTGGAAGACGGCGCAGGCTCAGGTGACGGCTAAAATGAGAGGATGGGCACCACTTATCGCTTTGCAAATTGAATATTCCCTTCTTGAAAGAACAGTAGAGAAAGAACTTCTACCAATGGCGAAGGAAATGGGCCTTGAAATAACGCCCTGGTCCCCGCTGAAATTCGGAATTCTGACTGGCAAGTACAGCCGCGAGAATAAAGGCAAAGTAGATCCGGCAAGGGGCGACTGGGTTTTGCACCATCTGGGCAAAGAAAAGACCTACGAGGTAATAGACGCCCTTATAAATGTTGCCCAGGAAGTAGGCTCAACACCGGCTCGGGTAGCCCTGGCTTGGGTGCAAGCGCGCAGTGGAGTAACATCTTCAATCATCGGAGCCCGAACAAAAGAGCAGTTGCTAGACAATCTGGGCTGCCTTGAAATCAATTTGAGCCAGGCACAAATACAGCAGTTAGATGCAGTTTCTGCTCCTACTCTCAATTTTCCCCACGACTTCTTGAAAGGTGCCGGTGTGTTTATGGCAGCTGAAACCACCATCAATGGGGAAACAAATGGGGAGAGCAAGCTCGCACCAAAATCCGACGCGGAGAGATTCGATCGGCTTGAGAAGCAGGCATCAAAAGTTTAAGAAAACAAGACAACCACTCTGTTCAAACTTTGCCTAAGTGCATCAGAGAAGCAAGAGGTAAGCGTCCGAAATTCAGCGAAAGAGGCACTGCCACTGAATGCAGTGCCTCCTTGTTGAGCGCCTCTGCAAGCGGAATCCGGCTCTGTAACTTTTGTTGTTCATGTAACAATTTCTCGTTCACATCGACTGATAAAAACAGACAGAGACCAGAAACCAAGGCGAGCAGCGATTTTACCGGCACCACTAGCGGTATTAATCCAGGAAATCTTTTTAGTCGGCAAGTAGTCTCGGACCGGTCGAATGAATATACAATCGACTCACTCGAGAAAGGAGCAGCTTTGACTACCAGTTTCAATAGAAACCGTCCTGACAATCTTTTAGTACACAATCGAGAAAACAGACTTCACAACCTCGATACCTTCGCCCCCCTGAGCGGCCCCTATGTCATGCACAACGGCCGTTCTCTCATTTCTTTCGCCAGCAACGACTGGTTGGGTCTTTCCTCTCATCCCTGCCTGAAAGAAAACGCCATCAGATTCGTCACCAGATATGGTGTAAACAACGCGTCTTCACATTTGAGCGAAGGCAACATTGACGGCTACGACAGAGTGGAAAAGAAACTCGCCGACCTGACTGGCTTTGAGACAGCCTTGCTCTTTCAGAGCGAGGCAAAGCTTTTGGAAGTACTATTCTCCGAACTTTTCTCCAGCCGCTCTGTAATCGCCGTAGATAGACTGATGCCCAGATCCACGGCCCAGACATTAGCAAAGTACAGCGCCGAAACCAGAGCCAAGTGGTTCAGTTACCGACACTGGCAACACGAAGATGCTCGGGTGAGGCTGTGTTCAGAGATCTATGATGACTGCCAGGAAAAATGGCTCCTCAATCAATCTCTTTACGCCCTTGATGGTTCAGTTGAAAGTGTTCCGGCTCTGGAAAAGATGCACCGTAACTTCGGCATCAAGGTTCTCCTTGACGATTCCAATGCCGCCGGCGTATTGGGCGTGAACGGCATGGGTCTGGCCTCCTACATTGCCGGTAATGGTCTGGCGTTTGGCAGCTTTGCTCGCGGTCTGGGCTGCGCCGGCGCTTACCTCCTCTGCTCCCATGAAGTTAAAAGCCAACTTCTAGATATCTGTAAAGCAAGTATCTACGCCGTGCCTATGCAGCCATCCGCCCTCGGAGCCATTGACGCCGCCTTAGATATTGTGCCGGGCATGCACAAAGAAAGACTGCAACTGCTGCAAATGGCCGAAGACTTCCGCAAAGTAGTCTTGAAAATGGGGTTTGAAACAGGTCCCTCGTCCACACAAATTATTTCCATTCTGGCAGGCACCGACTCGCAAGCCATTCGCATTGCCGAGCATCTCTACGACAACGGCATTTTTGCCGCCCCCATTAGACCAAGCAACCTGGCGCAAGGCAACGCCAGGCTGAGAATCTCTATTTCCCTGAAGCATGAGAAGGAGCATATTTTCAGACTCCTGCGTTGCCTCTCCAATTTCCGCAAGCCCCCGATCTCAGAGAAGACCTCAGGTACCTGTAGCTAATGGTTCTCAACGGCCATGCGGACGTTTCTCCAGTACTTCCAGATCGTCCCGCAAACTGACGGTGAGGATATCGCCCTTGTGCAATTCCAGATCTTTACCGCTGGTAGCCACGCCTTGAATGATGGCACCGCCCGGTAAACCCCTACCCACTCCCATGACAAAGCCCTTCTTCTTCGAGAACTGCTCGTCATCCTCCACAGGTCTTCCGGCGGCGTAGTTCTTGCTGGCGCTACCGGCTACGCCTGAAACCAGCGCGCTAGTAAGTATCCCCACCGGTCCCGTGGCCAGACCGATGGTACCGATAGCTAGATCCATGGCGGCATACTTGCCTACAGCATACTTAACTACATATTCACCGTCTTTATTGGCCACAAGCTGGGCTTTGGTCTTCTTTACCTGATTGACACTGGTCTTCTCCGAGGGCACTGCATCAATCTTAATCAGGTTGGAAGAAGGATCTACAATGCCGGAAAAATTGAAACCGATGCGACCCTGAGCGTCCAACCAGTGCTTGCCCGGTAAGTAAGCCTTAATCGTGCGCCGACTGTGGCTGACATCGTTGACGATACCCAACACCTGGGCACCAGCCCGGCCCAGCACTACGGGGCCGGCTTTCAGCTCATCCACCAAACTGGCGGCCACCGGCTGACCATCGTGAGACTCATCACTGGTCAGTTCCTGGTCAAGACGGACCCGAAACTGGCTACCTTTTAGAACCCTGAAAAGACCGGGTGAACTCTCTTCTACCTGCCAGATAAGGGCTTGAGAATCTTCGGAAGAATCGATAGAACCATTTAGCGCAACCTCTCCATGGGCGGCTCCGAGAGTAGCTTCCGCTTCCGCCTTCACCGGACTTTTACCATGAGCGCCGCTATTTTCAGGCTCGGGTCTAGCTTCTGCAGCGGTTGCAGCGGGAGTTTTTATGTTCCCGGCTGTTAAGTAAAAAGGTGCGCCGATTTGCAAAGCCAAAGCCAGGAAGGAACCGAAAGACGCCACACAGATTGCATTTCCAGGTTTGTAAACAGTCATGTTTTTTTGCGTATTCAAGAAGTTTGATGAATAAGTTTTGCGCGAACCGGCATCTTAACTTGATGTTTACCCATTTTAAGTCAAGCTGATTGGATAGCAACTAAGAAAATAGAAACCAAAAGCAAGACAGAAGATAGAGAAAAGAATCATGCAGACCATTGTCAATCCAAACAAAACAGCAATACGCACCAAGTTGGTCATCACCGACGTAGACGGTACCCTTTCATCATTCTGGGACTACTTTGTTCCTGCCATCCGCGATTTTGTGCGAGAGATGAGCCAGGAGGTCAAAGTTTCCGTGGACGAACTGTCCCAGGACATAGGCCACGTCATCGAACGCCGTGGCACGCACGAATACCCGTGGCTCCTCGAAGAGACCAGCTTCGCCTGGAAACACTATAAAGATAAAGTGGACGAGTTCACCGGACGCATAGTGCAGCCCTTCTGGGAAGCCCTGGACAGCAACCGGGAGAAGTACCTGCGCCCCTTCCCTACCGTGCTCGATACGCTGGCAGCTTTGAAAAGCCAGGGCATCAAGGTGGTAGCCTTAAGCGACGCTCCTGATTTCATGGCCCGGGTACGCAATCAGCAGCTCTTTGATGGTCTGCTGGACGCCGTTTATGCCCTGGAAACGAGAGAACCAAGCAAGAACGACATATTCCAGCCGATTACTTTCGAATACGGCAGGAAGCGCCTCTCCTCCCTGCTCAACTCCAGCAGCAACATCAAATCCAGCTTCTTCACCCTGCCTCAGTCTTACGAGAAACCCTGTCCCCACGGTCTGGATCGCATTCTGGAAGACTTCGATGTTTATCCGCAGGAATGCATGTTCATTGGTGACAGCCTCAGTAAAGACGGCATTGTGGCAGCATCGCGCGGCATACGCTTCATCTGGGCCCACTATGGACACCATGTCCCGGCCGAATACGAAGAGATAGTCAGCCATTCTCTTAAGCCCCGGCGCGAAGAGAAAGCCGCGAAAGTGCTGCCGGACCATCTTCTTACGGCCGTAGCCGCCCGCTATGACGAAATCCTAAATCACATTTAGTTATTCCGGCAGCGACCTTAAAGCGAAGTTCTACTAACGGCCAAGCCTGCTCAAAATAGCCTCGTAGCCCATTTTATAGTCTGGGTATCGAAGCTCGTATTCTAGTCGCTTCAAAATAGTTGCACCATCCACGGAGCGGTCGGCGCGAATAGTGCCGCCCGCGTTTTTACCGGCAAAGCCGGCAGGATCAAGCTTGAGCCGCTCACAAAGCCAGAGAAACACATCCCGATGCCGGGCCGGAAGTTTATCCCCGACCAAATAGCATTCCCCGGCTGCGAGCTTGTTAAAAGCAGAGAGGATAATAGCCCCCAGATCGTCTTGATGAATACGGGAGACAATGTTGTCGGCCAGAGGCGGCAAAACATAGGAGCCGGAGAGCAGCCGCAGATGAAGGCCTCTATCAAAGCCGTAGAGCGCAGGCGCTCTCAGCACGATGGCTCCGGCTTCTCGAAAGAAGCACTCCGCCCGCAGGCGCGCCGCTGCAAGTGGCGTATCGGCACAGACATCGGTACTATCCGCAATAAGTCCGGTCTGTGAACCATAGACACTGGTGGAGGAAATGTAAATAACGCTTCGGGCTCTATTGCGGCACAATTGCGCAAAGGCAGCCGGATATGAAAAATCGCCCGAGGGAGGAAAGCTGATCAGCAGGCAGGCATCCTCAAAGAGTTCGTGAAATTCGGCAACCTGCTGCGCTGAGAACTCCCTCGCCAAACCCCCGGGGCCACCCCCGAACAATTGATAGAAATGCAAAGGCTCGATGCCGGAATCCCGCAGTTCGGCAAAGCGCTTCGCACTGCGAGTAGTACCATACACGGATTGAACGACACCGCTCTCATGCGCAAGCCGAGCCACGCTCAGGGCCAACTTTCCTACACCAAGCAGCACCAGCTTCACAAGACACAGCCTTGCAAGCAGGTAAGAGAGGCAAGCGCCGAATTTAAGCGCTGCCAATCGGGCTCGCAGCCGGGAAGCCCAATGCGCAAAGCCGGAGACCCGCTCTCGAATAAGCGCAATAAAACACCTTGAGCCGCCATCTCCCTATAGATAACCGGCGCCAGAGAAGTTTCCACATAGCAAAAGAGAGTGGTGCCCGCGCTATCTTGCAATCCGTAAGAAGAAAGCAGCGCACGTAGGCGTCCACTCAAGCTCTCAAGTTCGGCAAATGTATGGCGCTGCCAGGAGCGATCCAGAAAAGCCGGGCGGAATACTTCCAGACAGGGAGCGGGCAGAGCCCAGGGTCCCTGCTCTTCAGACAACAAGTGAAGCAACTCCGGCCAGGCGAAGACAAAGCCCAGTCGCGCTCCGGCCAGTCCGAATATCTTTCCCGGCGACCGCAAAACTAAAAGTCCTTCCGCCTGCAAAGACTCCACAAGAGGCAGAAGACTCTGAGCATCTTCGAAATCCATGAAAGCTTCATCCACTAGCAGCCAGCCCTGGTGCTCTCTCAGATTTTCATAGAGCGCGAGAAGAAAGTCTTTCTCATGCAAGGTGCCGGTAGGATTATTTGGATTGGCAAGCACCAGCACATCCACGCTTTTGCTTGCCGTGAGCAGTTGCTCCCGACTTACAGTCTGCACAGCCTGCACTTCATGCCCATGACGCTGCCAGCACTGAGCATGCTCTGCATAAGTAGGACCGGCCACCGCCACCCGGCAACCTTGACGCAACCGGGGCAGGGTCTGTATAGCCCACTGTGAACCGGACACAGGCAATAGGAAAGAGCAATGGTAATAGCCGGCCGCAGCAGACAGCAGCGCGCTATTTTCGAGCGGCAGGCGTTGCCAGAGCCCTGCCGGAAGCGGCGAAAGCGGATAGGCAAGCGGGCTTATGCCGGTGGAGAGGTCGAGCCACTGGTTGCGGTCGATACCGAAAAGTCTCTCCGCTTCAACGAGATTGCCGCCGTGTTGCAATTGCCAGCACCCCTCCCAGAACCGAAAGACAGACCCAGACTTTAAGCGACTTCTTCACCAGCTTCACCGCCCGCTTGATGTCCTCGGCACAGGGACGAGGACCGCTACCGAGCACGGGCCGGCTCTTGACTTTGCCACCGTATACGGCATCACCACCCAGGCTCAAATTAAGGGCACCGGCGCCGGCAGCCATAACCGGGCCGGCATTGGGGCTGTACCATGTGCGCCCTTGCTCCCGCAAGCAGTGGAGCGACATTTCGCTGTCTCCGCAAAGGGCATAGGTAAAAGCGGTCAGTCTGGCCGGTATAAAGTTGAGCAGATCGTCAAGCCTGGCCGCCGCCCAGCCAAAGTCCGAGTAGCGTTCATTGCGATAACCCCACATGGCATCGAGAGTATTCACGAGGCGATAGAAGAGCGCGCCCGGCGCACCGGCCAACGCAAACCAGAACAAGGCACCAAAAATGGCATCACTGCCGTTCTCAAGAAGCGACTCCACAGCGGCCACGGCCACACCCTCCTCATTGAGGGAGGCTGTGTCACGGCTGACTATGCGACCTACGGCTGTTCTGGCCTCAGCCAGAGAACCATTTACCAGAGCCTCATGCACGCACATACCATGCTCGCGAAGACTGCTGGGAGCAATGCAAGCGTAAAGAACAATCACATCAAGAAGATGACAGAACAGGGGAATGTTTCTACCTTGCTTGCGCAAGCGGCAGAGCAGCACCACCGGCGGCACCACGCACTGGCTCACAGCCAGGAGTCCGGCAAGATTGGTTCTCAGTCTTTTGGCAAGATTTCCGGTCGAGTTAGATTTGTTGGCGAGATTGCCATTAGCCTCCCTTGCCAAAGGATGAAAGAAATCTTCTATTTTTTCCGCCTCTCTGCCAAAAACTGCAAGGGGGTGCCAACCTTGAGGCTCACCAAGCATTTCGTCCAGCACGAGCGCCGGCACAACCAAGAGCGGGGATGTAGCAATTTTCATCGGCGGCGTGAAAGAATCCCTGATTGCTATGCTGAAAAACACATTAATGATACAAGGTACCAGTTCCAACGCCGGCAAGAGTCTCGTGGCGGCCGGCTTATGTCGAATCTTGAAGCGCCGGGGTCTGAGCGTGGCCCCCTTCAAACCACAAAATATGTCTTTGAACAGCGTAGTCACCAAAGACGGCGGCGAAATTGGGCGAGCCCAGGCTACCCAGGCGCTCGCCTGTGAAGTAGAAGCCCATAGCGATATGAATCCGGTGCTCTTAAAACCCCTTACCGACTGCGGCGCCCAGGTCATACTGGCCGGCAAGGCATTTAAGACCATGAACGCTTGCGATTTTCACGACTTCAAACCGCAAGCAAGATATACAGTCATGGAAGCCTTTGCCAGACTGACAAAACAGTACGCCGTGATTGTGGTGGAAGGTGCAGGCAGTCCGGCTGAGATTAACTTACGCCAGGGCGACATTGCCAATATGGGCTTTGCTGAGGCCGTCGATTGCCCGGTAATACTGGTTGCTGACATCGACAGGGGCGGCGTCTTTGCTCAAATAGTGGGCACCATGGCCCTGCTTTCAACTTCAGAACGGGCTCGCATCAAAGGTTTTATCATCAACAAATTTCGCGGCGACATCGCCATATTGCAGCCGGGTATAGACTGGCTGGAAAAGGAAACCGGCAAACCGGTGCTGGGGGTGCTGCCTTATCTGGAAAATCTTTATATGGAGGCAGAAGACAGCCTCAGTCAAACCACCAATCTTGAACGAGAAACAGAAGCTACCAAGCGCAACTTGCAGAAGTTGAAAGTAGCCGTATTGCGCTTCCCCAAATTGAGTAATTCCACCGACTTCGACGCCCTTACCCTCCATCCGCAAGTAGACTTAACCTACATACACAGCGGCGACAGTCTCAGGGGATTCGACTTAATCGTCCTGCCGGGCTCAAGAAGCGTTGCAAAAGATCTCGCCTGGCTTCAACGCTCCGGGTTTGCAGCAGAAATCAGACGCCATCTCCGCTATGGTGGAAAAGTCATGGGCATCTGCGGCGGTTTTCAAATGCTCGGGAAAACTCTTTACGACCCGGATGCTCTGGAAAGCACCAGCGCCAGAACCGAATGCCTGGGTCTTCTTGATCTTGAGACCACCATGCTGGCCAATAAGACCCTCACCCTTGTCAGCGGCACTCTTACCCTGGACGATGCGGCAGTGCGCGGCTACGAAATTCATATGGGAATTACAACCGGCAAAGCCCTGGAAAGACCACTTGTAAAGTTCGTAAACACTACAGACGGTGCAATTTCAGAAGATGAACAAATACTCGGGACTTATTTGCATGGCATCTTCGATGACGAAAACGCTCTTCAGTCCTTGCTTTCCTGGTTCGGCTTAAAAGATGCCGCAGTAAGCGACTATCAAAAGGTAAGATTGGAAAATCTCGACCGAATCGCTGATGCCATGGAAACCTCCCTCAAATTGGACAGCCTCTTGAATGAACTGCAAGAGCACGGCAACTGCTCTCTAAAAGGAATGTAATAACCATCCCTCATGCCTGGAGGCACTCTATAATTGCCAAGTCGTCAGATAACTCTGGTGGAGGAAACACTTACTTTCTTTAACCACTCAGCTTGTGTAAGCCACTAAATTTCAAATTTAGGGAGCACGTGGGGGAAGTGTGGTAACGCCACCGCTGTCTCGCAACTGTAGCCTCAATAGGCAAGCCAGGATACCCACCTGAGAAGTCAAATTCAGTATCCCCTCTTCGATGCAAGGAGGAATGCTTGTTTATGTATACCCCCCCGGGGACATGCAAAGGCTTGTGGTTTCGATCTGGCATCGCCAGGTCGTTTTTGTTTATGGAAAAACTTTGAAAGATCAAGCCAACACCGCCACTGAAATTCTGCTCCTGAGTCATGCCCACAGCGACCTTCTCTGTCACCGCCGGCTGTGCGAAACACTTCCGGCAGACTTCCCTACCACCGTGGCGGTAGATCTACAAGGCCGCGAAAACGACGTAAGCTATTGGCAAGATCTGGCCCATCATCTCAAGACGGCCAAGATTGTCATTGTGCGTGCCCTGGGAGACAGCGGCAGTATCGCCGGTCTTTCAGAAATACTGGCAGCAGGAGAGAATAATGGCGCGGCGCTACTCATGTTGAGCGGCACCGCCGAACCAAACGCCGATCTAGCCTGCCTCTCCACCGTGAGTAGTGAAACCCTGGAAGCCACCAGGCACTACTTTGCTTGCGGCGGTGTAGAGAATTTGAAAGAATGTCTGACCTTCCTGGCTGATTCGCTCTTATTCACCAGCTTCGGCTACGCAGCGCCCAGAACCCTGCCGGACCACGGCTTCTATCACGGCAGCAAAGATTGCCGGAAGCTTCTGGGTGACTTCAAAACGGAAAATTACCATGGCCTAGTGGCCGTTCTGTTTTACCGAGCTCACTGGCTGAGCGGCAATCTCAAGTTTGTGGACGCCATTATTTCGGACCTGGAAGAACATGGGCTTTGCGCCATAGGCATCTACACTGCCTCATTGCGTTGCCTAAATGAAGAAGGAAAAGCCCTGGCCCTAGCCCAACTTGATGCCTACGGTATCACCCTCGACACCATTATCAATACCACCTCCTTCTCCGCTTCCGAATACGGTGATGCGCTAGAGGCAGCGCCGCAACAAGATTCTGTCCCCATATTGCAGGCAATTTGCAGTACTATGACCATGGAGCAATGGGAAAACTCCAGCCGTGGACTGAGCCCCCTCGATACGGCCATGAATGTAGTCCTGCCTGAATTCGACGGCCGCATCATTACTCATCCCGTCTGCTTCCGCGGTCAGGATGGAGAAAGCGCGGCGCTCTACGAAAGTCCTGCAGATAGAGTGGACCGCCTGGCCAAACTGACGGCCCGTATTGTGAGACTAAGGAAGCTCCCCAACCAGGAGAAAAAAGTCGCCTTCGTCCTCACAAACTCCAGCTCCAAAGCATCCCAAATAGGCAATGCCGTGGGGCTGGACTCACCCGCATCACTGATCGTGCTGCTGAAGGAAATGCAAGCACAGGGCTATGCCTTTAAGAAAGTCCCCGATGACGGCGACAAACTCATTCACGACTTAATAGCCCTGTGCTCTTATGACGAACAATTTCTCACGGAAGAACAGACCAGGCAGTGCCTGGGTAAAGTGACCAGGCACGACTACCTGGAATTTTTCCGGACGCTGCCGGAAGCCCTTCAGAAATCCATGGTGGAGAAGTGGGGAGAGCCCCCGGGAGAAGCCTATCTGGATGCGGAAGACAATCTACTCGTGGCAGGTTTCAATCTGGGCAATGCCGTCGTAATTCTGCAACCGCCTCGTGGCTACGGCATGGACCCCAATGCTATCTATCACAAGCCGGACTTACCGCCCACGCACCACTACGCTGCCGTCTACCTCTGGATAAATCAATACTTCGGCGCCGATGCCGTAGTTCATATGGGCAAGCACGGCACTCTGGAGTGGCTGCCCGGCAAAGGCGTGGGTTTATCACAAAATTGTTTCCCAGATGCTCTCTTCGGCGATACCCCTCTGATTTATCCCTTCATTATCAACGACCCAGGCGAAGGCTCCCAGGCAAAACGTAGAAGCCATGCCGTCATCGTTGATCACTTGACGCCGCCCATGACCACCGCCGACAACTACGGCGTGCTCTCGCAACTGGTGCAATTGGTGGATGAATACTACCAGGTGGAATTGCTGGACCCGGCCAAATTGCCGCTACTGCAGCAACAAATCTGGCAGCTCATGCAAGAAGCCAGCCTTGAACACGACCTGGCTGCGGTTATCGGCCACGAACTGTCCGAGCACGATCATGACCACGAACATGACCACGACCATGAACATGATCACGAGCATGACCACGACCACGACCATGAACATGAACATGCTCACGAGCATGACCACGACCACGAACATGATCACGACCATGACCACGATCATGACCACGAACATGACCACAGTCACGCTGCTGAAGCCCTGCCCCTCAACGAAGTAGGTGTGCCGGAAAGCCTGGCCTCCATGAATGCCTCCCGGGTCTCCCACGTAATCCAGGAAATAGACGGCTATCTCTGCGAACTGGGCGTAGCGGAAATACGCGGCGGTCTCCACGTATTGGGAGCGCCCCCACAAGAAGAAAAACTCGTGGACATGCTCTTCGCCCTCACCCGCTTGCCCAACCTGCAATTACCGGCTCTACCGCAAGCAGTGGCGGCCTACCTCGATCTCGATCTGGAAGCTTTCTTGAAAAAGCCCGGTCAGAAGCTGGCCGAAAGACCGGCTCAATTAGAGCGACTCAGCCGCCCCATCTTCACGGCCGGAGATGGTCTCGAGGCCATCTACCAGCTCAGCCGAGAACTCCTGGACGATCTGCTCAAAAGCAGATTTCAAGCTGGGAATCTGCAACAGACTATAGAAAACCGCCTGGGCAAAGGTCTGAGAGAAAGCACCGCCGAGAGCCTGGAGAGCGTGCTCGTTTATATCTGCCGCACCCTGGTGCCCGACCTGGCTAAAACCAGCCAGGAAATCCAGAACATACTGGCCGCCTTGGATGGCCGCTTCATTCCGCCGGGTCCCAGCGGAGCCCCCACCAGAGGCATGGCTCACGTGTTACCCACGGGCAGAAACTTCTATTCCGTAGATCCGCGCAGTCTGCCTTCCGCCTCCGCCTGGAATGTGGGCAAGCAACTGGCCGGGCAGGTGCTGGAAAAGTACCTGAAAGAAAACAAAGTCTATCCCGAAAGTGTCAGTTTGAGCGCCTGGGGCACCAGCGCCATGCGCACCAGCGGCGACGACATCGCCCAGGTACTCTATCTGATGGGTGTAGAACCCATATGGCAGGCGGAAAACAGGCGCGTCATCGGTCTTAAAATAATCCCCCTGAACGAATTGAAGCGCCCCCGCATCAATGTCATTACCCGCATCAGCGGTTTCTTCCGCGATGCCTTCAGCCACCTCATCTACCTGGTGGACGATGCCGTGAGACTGGTAGCAAACCTGGACGAACCGGAAGAAATGAACTATGTACGCAAGCACTACTTGCACACACTGAAGGAACTCAAGGAGGCAGGCGTGCCGGCTACCCAGGCGGAAGAAAGAGCAGCCTATCGCATCTTCGGCTCCAAACCGGGCAGCTACGGAGCGGGCATACTCGGTCTCATTCAAGAGAAAAACTGGCAGGACGAGCATGAATTTGCCAATACCTATCTCAACTGGGGCGGCTATGCCTACAGTCGCAGCAGCGCCGGACGGGAAGCCCGGGACGACTTCGCCAGAGGTCTTACCCAGGTGGAAATCGCCATCCATAATCAAGACAATCGAGAGCACGACATCTTCGACAGCGATGACTACCTGCAATTCCACGGCGGCATGATTGCCACCATATACAGCCTCACAGGCAGAAAGCCGAAACAATACTTCGGAGACAGCAGCGATCCGGGACGCGGTCGGGTGCGCGATCTAAAGGAAGAATCCTACCGGGTCTTCCGCTCCCGCGTCGTCAATCCCAAATGGCTCAGGGCCATGACCGAGCATGGCTACAAAGGCGCGCTGGAACTGGCTGCCACCGTGGACTATCTTTTCGGCTTCGATGCCACTGCAAAAGTCATGGACGACTGGATGTACGAGAAAGTGGCACAAGAGTATGTTTTCAGTGAAGAAATTCGCCGCTTCATCGAAAGAAGCAATCCCTGGGCGCTCAATTCAATCTCGGAAAGGCTCCTGGAAGCAGCACAGCGAGGACTATGGGAGAAGCCAGAGGAAGAGACTTTAGAAAAACTCAAACAGGCTTTCCTCGACTCGGAAGCCCGACTGGAAGGACAGGCAAAGGAGCAGGCGAAAAGATGAAACTCTATCCGCTCACAGCTATCGTCGGTCAGGAAGATTTGCTGCTGGCCCTCACCGTCTGCGCCGTCAACCCCCTGGTGGGCGGCGTCCTGATTCGCGGCGACAAGGGCAGTGCCAAAAGCACTGCCGCCCGGGCCCTGGCCCAGGTGATGCCGCCGATCGAGCGCCGTCCCGGCTGTCGCTTCAATTGCCGGCTGGATAAACCGACCGAAATCTGCCCCATGTGCAACGGAAGTGACAGCACCGTGAAGGCGGAGGCCACACCAGTACCCTTCATCAACCTACCGCTGGGAGTGAGCGAAGAGAGGCTGCTTGGCACACTGGATCTCGATAAAATTCTCAAAGAAAGCAAGAAAGATTTTCAGCCCGGGCTACTAGCAGCCTGCCACCGCGGCATACTCTACATAGACGAAGTCAACCTTCTGCCTGATCATATTGTTGATCTGCTTTTAGACACAGTAGCCATGGGCGTCAACATCGTCGAGCGCGAGGGCTTTTCAATTTCGCACCCCGCCAGAGTTTCGCTCATCGGCACTATGAACCCGGAAGAAGGAGATCTGCGCCCCCAGCTCCTCGACAGATTCGGACTGATGGTGGACGTCAAGGCACCGAGTGACCCCAAATTGCGAGCCGAAATAGTCAGCCGTAGAAGCAAGTTCGAGAGCGACCCGGAAGGCTTCAGCAGACTCTACCTGGCCAGCCAGGAAGTTCAAAGGGAACGCATCAAAAAAGCAGGTGAACTTCTTGCCGGCGTACAACTATCGGAAAGCATGCTGCTCTTCGCCAGCACCATCTGCAGTGACATGGGTCTTGCTAGTCTGAGGGGCGACATCGTGCTCGGGCAAACCGCTAGAACTCTAGCGGCCTTAGAAGGACGACTGCATGTCAGCCTGGAAGACCTGAAGCTGGCTGCCAGACTGGCACTGCCCCACCGGCAAAGAACTAGACCCGGAGAGAAACCGGGCATCAATCAAGACCGACTCGACCAGCTTTTTCAAAACGCGACCTCAGATTTAGAAGAAGGAAAAGAAGGAGAAGAACAAGAAGAGAGGAAGCAAAACCTTCCCCCTGGCGGAAGTCATACAATGCCTGGGCACGGGGCAGCAACGGAAGCAGAACAAGACCCCTGTCTCAATCAAGAAAACGAGGGTGAGCAGTGCGAGAAAAAAATCTTTGCTATTGGGATAAATCCCGGACAAATCACCCTCAACATTAAAGAGAACCATAGACCGGAGACGACAAGCCCAAATCAGGCTGGTAAGTACGAAGCCGGCAACAACAAAAGTAGCCTGGGCGTAAGTCGCACCGCCGTGCTCAATCCTCAGCCCACCAACCTGGCGGCCCATGCCACTATAAAGCATGCCCTGGTGCGCACCGGCGGTAAAATCACTATCGACCGCCAGGACCTTCACCAGAAAGAGAAAGTGCAGAAGAGAAAGAACTTAATTCTCTTCGTGGTTGACTGTTCCGGTTCAATGGCCGCTCGCAAACGTATGGAAGTGGTGAAAGGAACAGTAAAAGACCTTCTGGACGGCGCCTATCAAGAGCGGGAAGAAGTAGCGGTAATTACCTTCAACGAAAGCCGGGCGCGCCTCGCCTTGCAGCCGACACGCAGTATCGACCAGGCTCACCGGGAACTGGCATGTATGGAAACCGGCGGCACAACCCCCTTGCCGCACGCCCTCAAACTGGTAGATGACTTTGTCTCCGGCAATGAGCAACGAGACCCCTTGATGGTGCTGATTTCAGACGGCAGAACCAATGTCAGTTTAGAGGGCGGAGACTCGTTTCAAGAGAGCCTCGCTCTGGCGGAAATTCTCGGCAATCGCGGTCTCACCTCTCTGGTAATCGATGTAGAGAGCGGTTTCGTCAAACTGGCAAAGGCAAGGGAACTGGCGGAGAAACTTCAGGCAACTTATCTCTGCCTGGAAAATCTCACCAGTGAGAACCTCACTTTAAACGTGCGCAAGCAACTCAAGAGCAGGCAGAAATTTCAGTAATGGATAAATCGGCGTCAGCAAAAAACAGAAAATACTGCCAGCCAAATGAACTACTGGCGAAGCAGCTCGGCGTCATGAAGCCGCTTCTGGAGCGGCACACGAACGAGAGCGGCGAACCCAGGGCCTATCTTATCGGAGCCGGTCCCGGCGACATCGAATACCTCACACTCAAAGCCATAAAAGCTATAGGGGCTTGCGACGTACTTCTAATTGACGAACTGGTCAACCGTCAGGTCTTAGAATTTGCCGCCCCTGACTGCGAAATTATTGAAGTGGGCAAGCGTGCCGGCAAGCACATCATGCCCCAGACGGAAATTGAAGCGCTCTTCGTGGAGCGTGTCAAAGCTGGTGCGGTGGTGGGACGACTCAAGGGCGGCGACCCGTTTGTTTTCGGTAGAGGCGGCGAAGAGATGTTGGCATTAAAAACCGCCGGCATCAAGTGCGCCATTGTCAGCGGTGTCACAGCCGGTATTGCGGCAGCGGCCGCCGCCGACATACCGGTGACACACCGAGGTCTGGCCGTCAGCGCCACCTTTCTTACCGGTCACCTGAGCAAAGAGACAGAGGAGGGAGACGACAGCAGAGAACCCAACTGGCAGGCCCTGGCCGACAGCAGATCGACCCTGGTCATATACATGGGTTTGAGGCAACTCCAGAATATCAGCAGCAAGCTCATGAGTTGCGGGCTTTCCCCTGATACCCCGGCGGCAGTTATTGAAAACGGCACCACTGAAAGACAAAAGATAGTACGGGGCAAACTCGGCAACATCGCCTACAAAGTCAAACAAGAAAAACTGAACACCCCATCACTGATTATCATCGGCTCTGTAGTATCTCTGGCCGGGGAAGAGAGCATGGAATCAGACGGTTTCAGTCTACTGAGAACACTGGCTACAAGTTCCCCAGCCACTTTAAGGACAACACTGAAATGATTACCTGTGTGGGCATCGGCCCCGGACATCTGGATTTCACCACCCGTCAGGCTCTCACCTTGATTGAAAAGGCTGATGTGGTAGCCGGCTTCGACGCCGTTTTGAATATTGTCAGCCCCGTTATCAAACGAGACGCTCAAATAGTAGCCATGACTTACCGCAACCAGGTCGATGAACTGGACACCGTGGCCGGACTGCACCATCAAGGCAAAAACTGCGTCGTGGCATTTATGGGCGATATTCACTTCAGCGGCTTCCAACTTCTTGAGCGCGTGGAAAAAGCTTGCGGTCACTCAGTCACCACCGTGCCCGGCATCTCTTCCGCCCAGATTCTGGCTTCTCGTGGTCATGTCTGTTTCGACGAAACCAGCTTTATCACCTTTCACCGGCGCGGCGATCTCGAACCCTTCAAACTGCACTTGCAACAAAGCCTCAGCCTCGGCCGCAACGCCATCGTCATTCCCCGACCATTCGATTTCATGCCTGAGCTTGTGGCCGCCCATCTGATCAGCCAAAACGTAGACAAAGATTTGAAGGTTGAAGTCTGGGAAAATCTCACCATGATGGAAGCAGCCTGGACAGGCACCCTGAAAGACCTGGCGCAGACGAACGAAAAAGCCAGCCGTTTTTCCGACATGTGCATTATGCTGATCCGGGCCAGGACGCCGTTTCCGAGTCAAATCTACCCGGAGGCAAAATGACGCCGACAGCTTACAGCCTGGTTCTGGCCGGACACGGCAGCCGTGATCCCCAGGGGGTCGCGGAATTCGAAGCCATGGCGCACTTGTTAAAAGAGCACCTGAAAGAGGAGCAAATTCAAGTCAAACATGGCTACCTGGAATTCGCCAGCCCCACCATCTCTCAGTCCATCAGAAGCTGCATCGACGAAGGAGCCGAACAGGTAGTAGTTGTGCCGGCCCTGCTTTTTGCCGCCACCCATGCCAAAAATGATATGCCGGGTGAGCTGGCTGCTTTGCGCAGCGAATTTCCACAGATAGATATTAAATACGCAGCCGCCATGGACCTACATCCGCTCCTGCTGAAACTGGCGCGAGAACGAATTATCGAAGCAGAAAGCGCCTCGCCGGCAAGCGGCAAAATATCCCGCGCCGATACCTGTCTCCTTCTAGTTGGACGCGGCACCTCCGACCCTGACGCCAATTCCGAAATCTCCAAACTCTGCCGCATGCTGGAGGAAGGCATGGGCTTCGGCACCTCCTTCGTATGCTATTCCGGCACAGCCAAGCCAACAATAGAGGACGGGTTGAAAGCAGCCCTCAAACTCGGCAAAAAACGTATTATTGTTTTGCCCTTCCTTCTCTTCAACGGTGTCTTAGTCAAACGCATACAAGACACGGCCGCGGCCATGCAAGAAAGGCAGAGGCCAAATGCGGCCGGCGAAACAACGGAAATTCTAACAGCCGGATATATGGGCGTGCATCCCCATCTTGCCGAAGTCTTCGCCGAAAGAGCCAGGGAAGGCATCATGGGCAAGGCCACGATGGACTGCTCTTTGTGCAAGTACCGGGTGCAGATAGTTGGCTTCGAAAGACAGGTGGGGGAAGTACAAAAGTCCAATCACTTGCGAGACCCCCGCACCGGAGAGTTGCCGCCGGCAAAGCAGCTAACACCCTACCAGCCTCACCCGATCGAAGCAGAGAGCATGGAGATCATTGCCGCCGGTACCCAGTTCCAGCACTTGAGCCCACTGGAGCGCAGCATTGCCATGCGACTGGTGCATACGGCCGGCGACTTCAGTGCCGCAGACGACATCTTCCTTTCCAGCGGAGCGGCAGAGGCCGGCGTGCGCGCCCTCCTGAGACTGCGCAGGCTTGTCACCGACGTTACCATGGTCGAAAGCGGTTTAAAGCGCAGTATCTTGAAAGACCTGAACATCAGTACCTGGTGCGGCGTACACGAAGAAGAAGCCTACCTGCTTGCCGGCAGTCAGGGCTTGACCCGCTCAGCCGCCGGCATACGCCTGGCATTCGAAAAATTCGGAAACGACATCATTGTAGCCATCGGTGATGCCCCCACGGCCATTTACGAACTGGTGCGTCTGGTCAATGAACATTACTGGCGCCCGCAGCTAGTCATAGGACTGCCGGTGGGCTTTGTCGGCACCGTAGACAGCAAAAACAAGCTGAGAGACTGCCTGCAAATACCGCGCATCACCAACGCCGGCACCAGAGGCGGTTCACCCTGGGCAGCCACGGTGCTGAATGCCCTCCTGATCGAAGCCCTGGCCAGAGCCGCTAATGCCCAGAAGGATGCCGCTAAAGTTTCCGCACAAGAATCCACCTTCATTAAGACAGGCGAGAAGCTGGAAACGGCACACACAAACGAGCCCTCTCTGGAGTCGCTCCCGTGAACACCAGAGTCTTTGATCTAGCGGAAAGAGCCATGAACGGTTTGCGTCGAGGACGCACCACCGGCTCCTGCGCCGCCGCCGCCGTCAAAGCCGCCCTCGGCTACCTGCTCACAGAAACGGTACAGGAGGAAGTCAACATTACCTTACCGGAAGGAAACTTCTATCTGCCAGTGCCGGTACAGTCAATAGAAGCACTACCGGACGGCTCCGTCAAAGCGGAAGTGGTGAAAATGGCCGGAGATGATCCCGATCAAACGGACGGCGCCACAATCTATGCCATAGTCAGCCTCAACAAAGACAAGGATCATCCGGGTGTGCGCTTCTTTGCCTCCGAGGGAGTCGGTACCGTCACCGCTCCCGGTATCAGAGTGCCGGTCGGAGAACCGGCCATAAACCCGGTGCCGCGCCGGATGATCTGCCAGGTAGTAGAAGAACTCCTTCAGCAAACAACGCAGGCCAATACTTGCCCTCCGGGCGTTGATATAAAAATAGGTTGCGTCGGCGGGGAAGAAATAGCAAAGCGCACATTCAATCCGCGGCTGGGTATCAAAGGCGGCATTTCCATCCTGGGAACCACAGGTATAGTCGAGCCCATGTCTCTGGCCGCCTACCAAGCAGCCATAGAAGTCTATATTCGCGTTGCTCTCTCAGCGCCCGGACCAGCCAATACCGTGGCCTACCTGCCCGGCAATATCGGTCTTAAATTCGCTCGCCAGGTCCTGCAACTGAACGAGAAGCAAACTGTCCATATTTCCAATTTCGTCGGCTATGCTCTCGCTGCCACTGAAGCCTATCTAGAGGAGACCGACGGCGAGTTGGCAACACTCTACCTGCTCGGTCATCCGGGCAAGCTGGCCAAACTACTGGACGGAGTCTCAGACACCCACTCACAAAAAAGCAAAATGGCTACCAGCGCCGTGGCAAAAGTAGCAGAGCAAAAGGCTTTCTCCCGAGATCTGGTAAACATCTGCCTGGAGGCCAATACGGTGGAAGCCATCATCGAAACCACAAGAGACAACCCGGAATTGAGCCTCAACCTCTGGAGCTCCGTTCAGTCGTCCATCGAAACGGAAGTGGCGAAACGAAAGCTAAAACGCATAAAAAACATAGCAGTACGCCTCTTCGACATGAGCGGCCATCAGTTGGGGAAAAATTCATGACGGCAAACACAAATGGAAATTTTTACGGTATCGGCGTAGGGCCGGGCGCCGACGGCCTTATCACCGTACAGGCGGCCGAAGTCTTGCAAAACTGTCAGGTGATTCTTTGCCCCAAAGCCAACCGCGCTAAAAACAGCGTAGCAAAAGACTCCATCGCCGCTCTCAATTTGCCTGCGGAACGCTTTCAGATCGTGGAATACGACATGGAAGAAGACCGCCAGGAAGCCTTCAAGACCTACAAGAAACTGGCCGCAGAAATCGTCAACACCATCAAAGAAGGCAAGAACGTAGCTTACCTGACCATCGGCGACGCACTTACCTATTCCACATACGGCTACACGCTCACAGCCCTGAAAGCGCTGGACCCGAACCTCTCCATCACCACCATCCCCGGTATCACCTCTTTCAGTCTGCTGGCCGCCCTCAGCGGTTATCCGCTTGGTCAGGGTAAAGAACGACTGCTTATTCTGCCTTGCCCGGAGCAAGCCTCAGACTTGAAACAAGATATTGAAAGTCACGACCTTGTTATCTTGATGAAAATCGGTCGACGCCTGCCCATGGTGCTGGAATTATTACATGAGATGGACATCGCCAGACACTGTGTCCTGGGTAGCCGCCTCGGCTTGCCCACACAGTTTATAGAAACGGCTGAGAACCTGGAAGCGGGAGAAAAGGGTTACCTTTCCACCATGCTGATTCGAAAAACAGCCCCCGTAAGCCCCTGGCTTCATCTCAATCAGGAAGCGGCAACCTGCCGAACAGAGACAGCAAGCAACGAAGATCCACAACTAGAGGCCATAAAAAGATGAAAGTGTACTTTATAGGCGCCGGGCCCGGTGCCGGCGATCTGATTACAATTCGGGGAGCCCGGGCCCTGGGAAAAGTCAGCCTGGTACTTTATGCCGGTTCTCTCGTGCCACCAGCCTTGCTTGAACACTGTCGCCCCGATGCCGACATAATCAATACAGCCGGTCTCAACCTAGAAGAGCAAATCGGCCACTACCTGCATGCCCAGGCCAATGATTTCGATGTAGCTCGCCTGCACTCCGGTGATCCGGCCATTTATGGCGCCACCGGCGAACAGATACAAGAACTAAAAAAACACGGCATCGACTACGAAATCATTCCCGGCGTCTCCTCTTTCACAGCTGCCGCTGCCGAACTTGGTCTTGAACTGACACGACCGACAGTCTCCCAGACCATCATCCTCACCAGGGTAAGCGGCAGGGCTTCAGCCGTACCGGAGCTTGAGTCCATCGACAAACTGGCTTATCACCAGGCCACGCTCTGCATCTTTCTGTCAGGACCGCATTTAAGGAAAATCGTCGACGATTTGATGCAGCATTATGCCGAATCCACGCCGGTAGCTCTCGTCTACAGAGCCACCTGGGAAGACCAGCGCACTCACAGGAGTACCCTTGGTAGAGTACTGGAGGAGGTAGCTGTGGACGACTGGAAACTGACCACCATGCTGCTTGTCGGAGCCGTCCTCGATGATGAAATAGAAGCCGCATCAAAATTGTATGCCGCCGATTACAGTCACAAATTCAGAAAGGCCCGGGTGCCTGTTCAGTCATGAGCAAGGGAAGAAACGACCTGGCCATCTGGCTGGTAAGAAAGGAAGGTGAGCCCCTCGCCCTTGAACTGGCAGAGGCGCTGCAAGCGCAGGTCTTCAAGCCCTGGCTGAGTGACAAAAAGGCCATCGAGCAATTTAGAGAACACTTTACGTCCTTTTCGAAATGGCTCTTCATCGGCACCACCGGCATCGCCAGCCGCTACCTGCAGGGACTTCTGCAAGACAAAAAACAGGACCCCTGCCTGGTGGTGCTCGACGAAGGTTGCGGCTTTGCCGTCAGCCTGGCGGGCGGTCACGAAGGCGGCGGCAATGCCCTCGCCTACAAAGTAGCAGCTCTCGTGCAGGCCGTCCCCGTAGTCACTACCGCCAGTGAAAGCATCAAACCGCTGGTGGTGGGCATCGGCTGCCGCAAAGGCGTTGCCGCCGACACCATCGAAGCCGCCGTCAATAAGGCCCTGGCCGGTCGAAGCCTGCAAGAAGTAAGAGAATTCGCCACCATCGACATTAAAGCGCAAGAACCGGGACTACTTGAGCTTAGCGCCCGTCATGACATTCCTTTGAGAATCTTCAAACAGGAAGATATTGCAGCAAGACAGTGGAGCACAAGACCATCCAGCCATGTCCTAGAAACCGTGGGTGTGGACGGCGTCTGCGAGCCCTGCGCCCTCATGGCCAGCGCACGCGGCAGTTTACTGGTAGAAAAATGCACGCCGGTGAAAGGCGTGGCTATCGCTATCGTCGAAGATCGAAGGAGGAAGCTTTGAGCGCACCCATAATTGACGAGGCAAGCCGCATCGCTAAAACCGACAGCCGCTGGGAGAAAGCTACCGTGAAAACCAACGGCGAAGGCACCGACGGAAGCGCACAAAAAACAGGTTGCCTCTACCTTGTCTCTGTCGGGCCCGGACGCAGCGAATACATTTGTCCCCAAGCCAAAGAAGCTATAAGTAGGAGCGACGTGATCGCCTCTTATGAACTTTACCTGACCTGGGTAAAACCTCTTCTCGACAAACAAAAGCTCATCACCACACCACTCACCCAGGAGCGCGAACGCGCTCAAATATCTATTGATGCAGCCCGGCAGGGTAAGAAAGTCTCGCTCCTCTCCAGCGGTGACATCGGGGTCTATGCCATGGCCTCTCTGGTCTTTGAACTGATGCAGGAAGATGATCAATTCCAGGTAGAAGTCATCCCCGGCATCACGGCGGCCACAGCCTGCGCCTCCATAGCCGGTGCCCCCCTCTCCCATGACTTTGCCACCTTGAGCCTTTCCGACCTACTCTGCCCAATGAACTGGATCGAAGAAAGAGCAAGAGCTGTCGGCAAAGCGGACCTGTGCCTGGCTCTCTATAACGTACAGAGCGAGAAGCGCCAGGAAGGTGTGTACAAGATTATCGACATCTTGCTAAAGGCCGGCAAGAATCCCCAAACACTTTGCGCCGTAGTAAAAAATGCCTACCGTCCCGCCCAGGAGAGCTATATCACCACCCTCTCCGAGCTGCGGCAGAAAAAATTCGATATGTTCACCAGCATCATCGTGGGCAACCGATTCACCAGACGCAAGCGCAACTGGATCTATACTCCGCGCGGCTACGGCGACTGGCAGGAAGCCGGACCGGAGCCGCCTCAAGCCGATGCTGTCTGGGTCTTTTCCGGCACCAGTGACGGCAATGAAGCGGCGCTCAAAATCAAAGCAAGTGGTAGAAAGGTGGTAGTGTCGGTAGCCAGCGACTATGGTGCCGGCATCAACAAGCAGACCATGACCGACGCCGCGGTGCCGGTCATTTGCGGCAGTCTGGGTGCGGACAAAAGGAAGGAACTTCTAAAACAAAGTTCCTGCAAAGCCGTTGTAGACGCCACGCATCCTTACGCCCAGAAGATTTCGAAGCAATTGAGCGATATCTGCGCAGAACTCAATATTCCCTATCTCCGTCTGGAAAGAGAAGCCTCCCGCTTGCCCGCTCACGCTGTAATAGCGGCTGATTTTGCCGAGGCTGCCACCCGGGCCATGGAATTGGGAGAGCGCATTTTTCTGTCTACCGGCTCCAAAGAATTACCAACTTTTTTGAGTGCCCCTTCTGCAGCAAATAAGCAGTGGTTCCTGCGCATCCTTCCCGACCCGGACTTGCTGGAAAGAGCTGTAGCACTGGGCATTCCCCGCAGCAATATCTGTGCCATGCAGGGACCTTTCTCCCAGGCTTTTAACGAAGCCCTCTGGCGGGACTGGCAAATCGACTGCGTGGTCACCAAAGACTCCGGTTCAAAAGGGGGGCTTTCGGAAAAAATAAAGGCAACAGAAAACCTGGCCCTACCTTTAATTGTGGTGGCGAGACCGCCAGCCGCATCGACCCGGAACACTCATAAAAGCGTCCCCCAACTTATCGAAGCCCTGAACCACCTGAATTTATAAACGAGAGAGGAGCAATAGACGTGCCAGGCAAACTACCCGTAACAATATTCACCGGCTTTCTCGGCTCAGGCAAAACAACTTTGCTCAAGAGCCTGATCAAGTCTGAACAAGAAAAGAACTTTGCCGTAGTCATCAATGAATTCGGTGCGGTTTCAGTAGACGACCTTCTGGTGAAAGAAGGTGCTCAGCCAGACAACCTCGAAATATACAAACTGAGCGGCGGATTGATTGCCTACGAAGGCGATGAATTTCGAGAAATCATGAATAACATTGCTCACCGAGCCGCCCAGTTTGATCATGTTCTAATTGAAACCTCAGGGCTGGCAGCACCCACCGCGGCTATGGAAGCCCTGAATAGCCCTGAATTGCAAGAACGCTTCAGCCTGGATGCCACCCTGGCCCTCATCGACACCCCCCTCTTTCTTGCGGAAGGAACTCTCAGTGAAGCAACACTGTCAGTGCTTTCGCATCAACTGAGAGCAGCCGACGTGGTGGTCCTGAACAAGATTGACGGCATCGAAAAAGAGCAACTGGCCCTGGCAGAAAGCAAGGTACGCAACCTGGCACCTGATGTTCGCTTTATTGAACTGGCCTGGCAAGCAAAACTAGACAGTCGCCTCAGTCTGGGACTGCACCTGAATGAATTTCGCGCCACCGAACATGTGGCAGGGCTGCCGGCTTTTGCCGCCCACCTGCATCAGACAGTAGACGGACACAGCCACTCCGGTCTGGGAGCCCATGACCACGGGCTCAATACACACCAGCACTTGCATGAGGAAGACCCGGGTTGGGTTTCGTTCAGCCTCTTCTGTCATAAAAAACTAGAGAAAGAAAAACTCAAGCTAGCTCTGGAGAGCGTGGCCCGGCAGCTACCGCTGATGAGAGTAAAGGGTTTTGTAAATTGCCTTGAAGAAGAAGCGCCGGTGCTGTTCCAGGGAGTAAACCAGCGCATTCTTATAGAAAGCTCCGGACGACGGACCGCCGCTCACTCTCACGACCATAGCCATACTCACGACCACAGCCATACTCATGACCACAGCCATACTCATGACCACAGCCATACTCATGACCATAGCCATGCTCACGACCATAGCCATACTCACGACCATAGCCATACTCACGACCACAGCCATACTCACGACCATAGCCATACTCATGACCATAGCCATACTCACGACCATAGCCATACTCACGACCATAGCCACACGCACCACCATGACCACAGCCACGAGAATGAACAGAACTCAAGTCTGGTCTTCATCGGTTACCACCTGGATAGAGCAAAGCTGAGCGCTCTCCTCAACTCCCTTACAGAAGCACACTGGCACTGATATCGAATCAAAGCCAAAGAAACACAAACGAGAAAAACAACCATGACCCTCTCTGAGAATGAAGCAGCAGCACACAAGGCGAAAGCCGAGAAACACAAACAAGTATTCGATCAAAAGAAAGCCAGAGCAACCAGAGAAAAAGGACTTTTGATAGTCAACACCGGCACAGGCAAGGGTAAAACCACCGCGGCCTTCGGCATGGGATTGCGAGTACTTGGACACGGCATGAATCTGGGAGTAGTGCAGTTCATCAAGGGCGCTCTGGCCACGGCCGAAAGGGACCTTTTGGCGAACCATGCCAACTGCCACTTTCACACGGTCGGTCAGGGCTACACCTGGAACACTCAAGATTTGCAGCAAGACATTGAAACAGCGGAAGCAGGCTTTGCCATTGCTGAAAACATGATTGCCAGCGGCAAATATCGCATGGTCATACTGGACGAACTGAATATCGTGCTCAAGTACAAATACCTGGATCTAACGCGAGTTCTGAACACCCTGGCGTCGCGACCGGAAGAGATGCACATAGTTATTACCGGACGCCATGCGCCGGCTGAACTAATCGAAGCGGCCGACCTGGTGTCGGAAATGAAGGCGATCAAACACCCCTATGCGGAACAAGGCATAAAAGCCCAGGCTGGAGTTGAGTACTGAATTGCCTCTCGATATAAAAAACAACGAGCTTCTACTGGGAGGAAAGTCACCTGTAAAGTGTCCGGCCTTGCTACTGAGCGCTCCGGCGTCTAATCAAGGCAAGACAATGGTCACTGCGGCCCTGGCCTACCACCATCGTAAGCAAGGGCGAAGGGTGAAAGTATTCAAAACCGGTCCCGACTTTCTTGATCCTATGATTCTGGAGCAAGCCTCCGGGCAGCCGGTGGACCCACTGGACCTCTGGATGGTAGGCGAAAGCGGTTGCGCCAAACTCCTGTTCGAAGCCGCTCAAAAGTACGATGTACTCTTGGTTGAAGGGGTGATGGGTCTGAATGACGGCAAACCAAGCACCGCCGACTTGGCTAGACGATTCAGATTACCAGTGGTCATGGTCATGGATATCACAGGCATGGCAGAAACCAGTGCAGCACTGGCTTCCGGTCTGATTAGCTATAACGCCGACCTACAAGTGCTGGGCTTTCTGGCCAATAATGCCGGTAGCGAACGTCACGCCGCCGTTGTGGCAACGGCACTGAAAGAACACTATCTTGGTGCACTGATGCGCGACCCGCGCCTTGAAATACCAAGACGGCACCTTGGACTTGCCCAGGCCAGTGAAATCGACAAGTTGGAAAGTCGCTTCCAGACCATGGCGGAAAGCCTGCAGACAACACCCCTGGCTGCATTGCCCGAGGCGGTGGAATTTCTTCCGCCGGAATTGTCGTCATGCCGATCAACCAATACCCCCGCCCCCTCTTCCCCATCCCAGACAATCGGGAACTTACTGCAAGGCCGGCGCATTGGAGTAGCCAGAGACTCAGCATTCTCGTTCATTTACAGCGCCAATCTGAGACTATTAGAAGAAATGGGCGCCGAACTCAGCTACTTTTCACCTGTCAACGACATAGTCTGCCCGGCAACCGATGCCATCTACCTGCCGGGCGGTTATCCGGAGCTTTACTTGAAAGATCTGGGCAACAATTTCACCATGCGCGAAGCCTTTCACAAACATCACAAACGTGGCGGCATCATTTACGCCGAATGCGGCGGTATGCTCTACCTGCTTGATTCACTGACGGATAAAGAAGGCAACTCCGCTACCATGCTGGGCTTACTCAAAGGAAGTGCCCGGCTGCAAGCCCGACTAAGTGCCCTGGGTCATCAATATTTTCACACTGCCTATGGTGCCCTTCGCGGACACACATTTCACTACTCCAGTATGACCGGCGCAGAGGAAGTTTTATCACAGGCCCGAAAGAAGCTGGAGGGAAATCCTGGAGAATCACTTTTAGTCAACGCGCAAGCAAACATTGCCGCCAGTTACATGCATGCCTACTTTCCTTCCAACCCACGCGCTGTAGCAGGCATTTTCAACGGTGAAATCAAACAGGTATTCAGCCAACCACAAAGCTGAATCATGAATTTGGACCTGTTGCGTTGTCTCTTTTGAAACAATTGTGCCGAAGCACTAAACTCATGTAAAGGCGGAAATTAAATCTGCTTGACGGCTGCAACGCAGTCACTGCAATGGTTTCATTTAGCCAAAAGTCCCGAGAACCTGATGTAATAAATCGCAATTTCACTATTGTTACATTTGATCGGATTTCTGCAAGAGACCCTTCCTACTCCGAAATTCCATGGACCACTTCCGGCAATCCTCCTCCTCAATTATTTTTCAATTCAAGAATCGCGGCTGAGCAGGTCACCGGTATCAGTGGCAAGATGCAAATCCTGAAACCGCCTGTGCCAGGCCAGGATGCCGCCGCTTAGATTAATCGCTCGCACACCCAGACCGGCAAGCTTTAGCTGGGCATCCAGGCTGCGTTGCCCGGAGCGGCAATAGAGTACCAGCGTCTCGCAACCGATAAAGGACGGGGGCGCTTCCTCCAATTCCAGAATGCTCTCCAGCGGATGATGTTCGCCGGCCGCAAAGCGCATCGCCTTGAATTCTTTGCCGGAGCGAACATCGATTAGTCTGACGGAACGCCCGGAAGTTAACAGCGCGGACAGGGAGTCGGCATCAATACTGGTGGCATCGGCCGAAGGAGAAACGGAACCGGAGGCGGAAGGAGAAGCTGACCCGGGGGCGGAACTAGAAGCGGAACCGGAGGCGGAACTAGAAACAGAGCTCGAAGAAGAGTCAGATGCAGATGTTGCCAAAGCAGTCGCCTCGGCATGTTCCGCACATATACAGCCCGGCTCGCGCTCCAGACTGAGTGGGGAAAAAGTACAAGCAAGCGCATCGAAAAAAAGAATCTCGCCATTCAAACTCACACCCAGGCCGAGCAACAGCTTGAGACACTCCGTAGCCTGTAAGGTTCCCACCACCCCGGGCAAGACGCCCAAAACTCCGGTCTCGGCGCAAGTCTGAGGCTGGCTACCACTTTCAGGCAAGTAACAGCGAAAGCATGGTCCACCGGGCAAACAAAAAACACTGACCTGCCCTTCAAAACGGTGCAAAGCCCCATACACAAGGGGAAGACCAAGGGCCAGACAGGCATCATTGAGCACATAGCGAGCAGCCAGATTGTCCGTGCAATCAACCACCACCTCAAAGTCGGCAAGGAGCGAGCGGACATTGCTTTCGTCTATGAAATCCTGAAACGCCCGAATGGAAAGAGCAGGATTATGACGCTGGAGCCAGTTTGCGGCAGCCTCCACCTTCCACAATCCGACATCGTCGACGCCGTAAATTACTTGCCGATGCAGATTGCTCTCATCCACTCTATCGCCGTCGCAAAGTCCGATTGTGCCAACGCCGGCAGCGGCCAGATATTGCAAAACCGGAGCACCAAGACCTCCCAGCCCTACAATCAATACGCGAGCAGAAAGGAGCCTTTTCTGCCCGGCATGACCGAGCTGGGGCAAGGTCATCTGCCGCCGATAACGGCTCAAAGCTTGCATGTCACCGGCCATACCGCTATTCGCCGCCTTCAAAACTGCTGCCTTTCACCGTCCATACCGCTATCCGCCGCCTTCAAAACCGCTATCCGCCACCGACCACCTCAAAGCATTCGACGACGGCAATCGGCGCAAAAGACGCGCAGCCCGTGGGGGCGAAAATACCGCACTTCCGACCAGGTCCGTCCTTTGCTCAAGTAGAGACGCTCGTCGCTAACACCGCGATAGGCAATATGCACCGTTCCGCTGCAACAATTCTCGTCGGATGTTTCCTGGACCGGCGCCTTGCCCTTGCCCTTGCCGACAAAACGGCGCAAGATGTCAACCAGAGTATTTTTCACGAATGCCTCCCCAGTGCCCGACTATCGCAAGGGCAACTGAATCGTGAAGGAAGAACCCTTCCCTACGGTAGATTCTACATCCACCGTACCATGATGGCGCGCAATTATTTCACGAGTGATGGCCAGCCCCAGACCGGTACCGCCCGTCTCGCGAGTACGCGCTTTATCGGCCCGGTAAAAGCGCTCGAAGATATGGGGCAAGTCTGCAGGCTCAATACCCACTCCGGTGTCTTGAATACGCACGCTCACCTTACCTTCAATTAAACGGCTGGTAACGGACACCGCACCCCCCTCCGGTGTGTAGTTGACGGCATTGGTGAGAATATTGGTGATGGCTCGCAAAAGTTGCAAGTAGTTGCCGACAATCTTGGGCTCTGCCGCGGCAGCGCCGCCTTCAGCCGAGTCGGGCACTTCACCGTCGGCAAGCTTCAAGCTCAGTTCCACACCCTTCTTCTCGGCATGAGCCCGCACCTGCTCAACCGCTTCGGCAATGAGGGCGTTGATGCTGACCGACTCCTGCCCACGAGCCTCCGCACCGCTATCCAGTTTGGATATATCCAGCAAGTCCTGGATCAGACTGGTCAGTCTGTCGGTAAGGCGCTCCAGTGACTGCAAAAATTGCGAGCGCATTTTAGGATCTTCCGCGGCCCCGGCCTGCAAAGCCTCAACCACCGAGCCGATGGCCATGGTAGGCGTCTTCAATTCATGGGAGGCGTTGGCAATAAACTCCTGCCGCATGCGCTCCTGCTCCCGCAGGCGCCCGATCATCTGGTTAAAGGAAATGCACAGCTCCCCGATCTCGTCCTTGCGGCTCACCGGCAGGAAGGCGGAAAAGTCTCCCGATATGGAAATCTGCTTGGCCAGAGCGCTCATCTCCTTGACCGGGCGGTTCACACGGTTGGCCAACCAGAGGCTGATTAGAATCGTCACCACCCCGGTAGCAAAGATAATCTCCAGGAAGACAATAAGATCTCGCTTCAGTCTTCGCTCGATCTCAGTCAGAGCCACGCCCACACGAATTACCCCGGTGGTCTCCCCCATAGAACGCACCGGATAAGCCACATAGAGCCAATTGATATTGCTGGCCGGCTCGGAGCGGGTGGTATTGGAAATCACCCCGGCTAGAGCTTCATTGATTTCCTGTTCGTTGGACAAGTTCTTTAAGGCCAGCGGCGGCGAGGAGTCGGAAAGCAGACGCCCGTCTTTATCCACCACGACGATAGCTACACCGAGTCTGGTGGCGCGGCGCTCCACTGCGGTCTGAATACGGCGGCGAGCCTGGGGGGAGTCGAGGACCAGATCATTATCGATCTCAAGACCCAGGTTGACTGCTTCCACTTCCAGGGTATTCTGCAAGTCCGTCAGGGACTCCTTGCGAATCGCCACCAGAGCCCACAGGCTCACCGCCATCAGGGCTATGGTAATGACCAAGAGGTAAGTTATCAGAAGCTGGTTGGCCAGACTTCGGAATAACCACTTGTGCAGTATGCGATCGAAAAGACTCACAAAAGACCCTTATATAACGATATGCATAAACTAAAGGTTCTCACAAAGTAAGGGAATACTTCCAACGGCGCCACCACTTGAAATGCCCCTCTAAAGTCTAACCTTGTTTTTACAAGTGCCCGGAACAATCCTCATAAAGCGCACCCGTCCTGGCTTCCCTATTCTTACAGAGTGCTTCCGCCGGCTTCTTGACTTGCTTCAAAATCGCCACTGTGAGATGTGGGCTGTGGGAAACTTGTTCACAATCACTATAATCTCTTTGTATGTTTGACTGAGCTATTGGGAAATTGCCGACTATCGCAGTCGGATTTATCCACGGTGATGCCTAAAGCAAGGCAAAACTCTTAGTACCCGGTAAAGCGGTCAAATAAAGAGAGCACAAATTGAAAGCATTCAGCAAGTGCTGAGCCACATGGGAGGTCCTGTTTAGAAATGTCCGTTGCAAACGTAACCGATTCCACCTTCGAGCAGGAAGTCTTGAAAGCTGACATTCCAGTGCTCGTAGACTTTTGGGCACCCTGGTGCGGACCTTGTAAGGCCGTCGCGCCGGTGGTCGAGGACCTTTCCAAGGAGTATGAGGGAAGACTGAAAGTAGTCAAACTCAATACCGACGAAAATCCCAAAACCGCGCAAGCCTACAAAATCCGCGGCATTCCCAGCTTGTTCCTTTTCAAAAGCGGACAGGTCATGGAAGAAGTGGTTGGAGCTGTGCCCAAGTCCACGCTCACCCAGCACATAAACAAGCACGTTTAATTATCAAGCAGCCTAGACAAGTAGTCAGTAAAGCCGGCAAGGGTCTCCCCCCCGGCTGAATTGAAAGGAGAAGCTAATGCAACTTAATCAGTGGAGTCGCCGTTCATTCGCGCTTTCTGCCGCGCTTTTGGTCGGTTTCGGTCTCGTAGCGAGCACTTCGCAAGAAGCCTCGGCCAGACACCACAGAAGACATCACAGAGTAGTTCGTCATAACGACCTGGCCTCTGTCGCCGCTCGTACCCCCGAACTCAAGACCACCATGGAAGCCTACAAAAAAGCCGGCATGGTCGGAGCTCTGAGAGCCGGCGGTCAGCGCACCGTCTTCATGCCCAGCGACGCCGGCTGGGGCAAAATGGCTAAAGAGAACCGTGAAGGTCTGATGAACGATCCCAAGAAACTTCAGGAAGTTCTCAAGTACCACCACCTGAAAGGCAAGCAAGAAGCGGCTGAACTCCTCAACAAGCGCTCCGCCGTAACTCTTCAGGGCGAAAGCTTGATGCTCGATAACAAAGACGGCACTTTGATCGTTGATGGTTGCGTTACCACAACCCCCGACGTAAAAGCCTCCAACGGCGTTATCCACATCATCGACTACATTCCGATTCCTGAAAGAGGCAAGTAAGAGCCGCCCGGGGCTTACCCCATTTAGAATCGAAGCAGTTACAAGGAAACGGACGAGAAATCGTCCGTTTTCGCTATATTCAGGGTAATTACCCGTTGTGAAACCGTAATCGGTATGTGTAAATCTCATAAGGCTGTGCCAATATATATATGTAGTCTGGTACACAGGTGCAAACCTGTTCCGACCTTTTGCCCGGCAAAGCCGAAGCTCGCACAACTTTCCGAGCAAACTCTGTTTAAATGTCCATAGATGCGCCTGTCGACTTCACCCAACCCTTGAGCCTAAATAAGGTCAGTCAATGAAAGAACTCATCATAGGTTTTCTCATAGCCCTGGTAATAAGCAGCTATATGAACGGCAGCAACATAGACAGCCAGTTCGGCTGGAATCAGGCTGCTAACTTACCCGGTGCCGGCAGCAATCAGGGGACCGAGCTTGTAGATGACATCAATGAAGGCACCTTCCAGGGGGAAGTGCTCGATAGCCATGAACCGGTATTGGTAGAGTTCTACTCACAAGACTGCGTGCATTGCACCAATATGAAGCCGGAACTGGGCAAGCTGGCCCAGGAGAGCCAGGGCTACCTCAAAGTGTATAAAGTCGACGCCAAAGCTAACGGCGCCCTGGCCGAGCGCTACGAAGTTATGGCCTTGCCGGGTTTCGTACTCTTCAGCAAAGGCAAACCGGTCAATAGCACTTCTGGAGAAATGAGCAAGCAGGAGCTTTCCAACTGGGTCAAAAAGGAACTGGATATACCGGTAAGCTAGGCCGACCGACAAGCATAACCATGCATACAGAAGCACAAGCGGATCACTGAATGAAACTGACGATAAAATGAAGCTGACAATAGAATGAAGCTAACAATAATAGGAATACTGATTGCCCTGGCCCTCACCACCATGTTCGGAGGCGCCAATTATCCGCCGGTGCCTGTTCCAGTAGGCGTTTCCGATGTGCGCACTACCGCCCTTGGTACGAAAAGACCGGAAGGGGGCATTCCCGAACTGAAAATCACCGATTCGCCCAGGTTGTACCGCATCCCCGAGAAGGTAACCGACCGGCACGGCAATCGCTATATTGATTTTCCGACCAACAACTAGGAGACGACCTGAATCATGAAAAACTGGGCTCGCTGGACACTTTTCGTTCTATGGATTGTACTTCTGGTCTTAACGGCGCAGTTCTGGAATCCCTTCGTCTCTTTCCCGGCTCTGCTCAAATACTCCGTCGTCTCCGTGGTGGCGGCCGGTGTTTACGGCGCCCTCTTCATACTCATCCAGTTCTACATCCTCCTTTCCATTATCTTCCCGCTACCGCCCCGGGCTGATTCCAAAGCCCCCAAGAGCATCTGGCGCAAAGCTTTCAAATTCCTCTTCAAAGAATCCCCAATCAGTCCCAAAGCTCCCAAGACCCTCGATGAGATGGTGGGTAACGAGGCGGCTAAGATTGAAATCAAAGAAGCCATCGATATTCTCAAAAAATCCGCCCACTACGAAGGCTCCGGCGCTCAGGTGCCCAAGGGTATGCTCTTCGTGGGTTCCCCCGGCGTGGGCAAAACCCTTTTTGCCAGAGCCATTGCCAATGAAGTGGGCGTGCCTTTCTACGTAGTAGAAGGCGGCGCCATTAGCGGTCTGATTATGGGCTTGGGAGTGCTCAAACTAAAAACCCTCTTCCGTAAACTGCAAAGACACGACCGGGCCATCCTCTTCATCGACGAAATCGAATCCATGGCCTCAAAGCGGCAGCAAGACCGGGGCTTCGGCGGCATGGCCGACATGAACATGACCCTCAATACCCTGCTTACGGAAATGGACGGCTTCCACGGCTCTCGCCTGATGGTCATTGGTGCCACCAATAATGATGGCATGCTCGATCCCGCCTTGATGCGGGCAGGCCGCATGGACAGACGCATCTACTTCCAGATGCCCACTCCGCAAGAGCGCAAAGATCTCTTCAAGTATTACCTGGGCAAAGTGCAATGCGATGAAAGCGATCTAGATATTGACCATCTGACAAACCTTACGGCCAACTACTCTCCCGCTGAAATCGCCGGTGTCATCAACGAAGCCGCTCTCATCGCCAGACGCCCCGGCCACCCCGGCAAAGTCAACACCGAAATGGTTTTGAAGGCCCTCGACAGAGTCTCGGTCGGGCTTGAGCGCTCCATCACAAACTCCGATGTGGCTCTCATCAGCCACGACCCCACTATTCGCTTCGACTCGGTCATAGGCATCGACGACGTCAAACAAGAAGTGACAGAGATTGTCGACTTTCTGCAAAGGGGCGATGACCTGCGCAAGATAGGCGCCAAGCTGCCAAAAGGCATCTTGATGATCGGTCCTCCGGGCGTAGGTAAGTCGATGCTGGCCAAGGCTATCGCCAACGAAGCCGGTGTGCCGTTCTACGGTCTTTCTGCTTCATTCTTGATCGGCTCCGTTAAAGGCGAGGGCTCCAATCGCATTCGCTCCATTTACACCCAGGCAAGAAAGAGCCCGGCGGCCATTGTCTTTATCGATGAAATCGATTCCATCGCCGGCACCGTCACCGACATAGGCTCCTCAAGAACCGATGAACTCAATCAGATTTTGGTTGAATTGGACGGCATCGGCCGCTCCAACGTCGTCACCATCGGCGCCACCAACATGGAAGAGAAATTAGACCCGGCCTTCTTCCGCTCCGGTCGCTTCGATAGAAAAGTCTATGTGGGCTTGCCTGATAAAGAGGCCAGGGCCCTCATTTTTGCCAAATATCTGAAAGAGATCAAACTGGAAGCCGAGCCGGATCTGCAAAAACTGGCCAAGCTCTCCGTCAATTTCTCAGGCGCCGACATTGCCGCCACCTGCAACGAGGCGGCTATTCTAGCCGTGAGAAACGCCCGCAAAGTAGTTACCGAAGAAGATCTGGAAGCGGCTATCGATAAGCTTTCCGTCACTGCCGGTCACAAACTCAATACAGGCGGCATGAACCTTGGTCGCGTGCCCGACCTCGACGTCAAACTAGACGACGTCAAAGGCATGGACGAAGCAAAGGCGGAAGCAGCGGAAGTTATCGCCCTGCTCAAAAATATCGACCTGGTTATTTCCCTGGGTCTGAAAGCCCCCAAAGGCGTGCTCTTGGTTGGTCCTCCCGGTACCGGTAAGACCATGATGGCCAGAGCCATCGCCAATGAAGCTGGCGTACCCTTCTATGCCCTTTCCGGCGGCGACTTCCAATCTATGTGGGCCGGCGTCGGCTCGGAGCGTATCCGCAAAGTGTACGAGCAGGCTCGCCGCAGCGGCAAACCAGCCATTGTCTTCATCGACGAGATAGACGCTATCGGCGGCAAAAGAGGCTTCGACCGCGGAGGCGGCGCCATCCAGGATTCCAATAAAACCCTCAACCAGTTCCTGGTTGAACTGGATGGCTTCGGCAAGCACAAGGTCTTGACCATCGGCGCTACCAACAATGCCAGCATGCTAGATCCGGCACTCACCAGACCAGGTCGCTTCGATCGCATCATTGAAGTGCCCCTGCCCAACCTGGAAGGACGGGAATCCATCCTTTCCAAATACCTGGAAAAATACAAACTGGACAGCGATGTATCGATTCTGGAAATAGCCCGCATGACCGTCTTCGACTCGGGCGCGGAACTGGCCAATATCGTCAACGAAGCCGGTCTCTTTGCCATCAGAGAAGGTCGCACCACCATCAAGAGTCACGACCTCTTCCGGGCCATTCAAAGAGTAAGCTTCGGAATAAGCCGCAGCCAGAAAATTCTGGTGGAAGAACTCTGGGCAACTGCTTATCATGAAGCCGGTCATGCCATCGTCACCTACTTCAGAAACAAAAAAGAGCTGGTGCAGGTAGTGACCATCGTTCCCACGGGTCGCACCCTGGGCTATATGTGGCCGATCCGCAAAGACGATCCTTTCCACCATTCCCCCACCAAGCAAGAGCTTTTGACTCGCATCGAAATCTCCCTGGGCGGTTATGTGGCGGAAAACTTCTACATGGAGACCACCACGGCAGGCGTCTCACAAGACCTGGTCAATGTGGCGCAAACGGCATCAGCCATGGTGCGCCAGTATGGTATGGGTTCTTTTGTTTTCAACACCGACCGCAGCCTCGGCGACAAAATCGATGGCAGCGGCGGCCGTTATGGCAGAGCCTCAGAAGAAACGGAAGCTCAGATTGATCGCGAAATCAAGAAAATAGTCGACGACTGCGTGGAGAGCACCCGCAACCTGATCAAATCAAAACGGGCTGAACTGGACAAAATTGCCAGGGCTCTGGTTGAGAAAGAGACCCTCTACTACCGCGACCTGGTGGCCATTCTCGAACCCACTCGCAGCCAGGAAGACATTGAAAGAGAAATCAATGCTCTGGCCGAGCGCAAGCAGGTGGGCACGCCGGCTGTCATTAGCCTCGACCTTCTGCCCGGACTGACTGGTATCAGCACCGGCAATGGTAAGAACGGCAAGAAAAACGGCAACGGCAGCCACTCTGATTCGTCAGATAAACCTGACGCCACAGGCGCAGCCGGAACCAGCCAGGACAAGCCAGCCGACGGTAAAGATGGCGAGAATCAGCCTCAGCAAAACTAAGAGTCTGAAAAGAGGCTTCGGTGCAAGGGCAATTGCCATGGCAGTTGCCCTTGCCGCTAGCGTGCCGGTGCTAGCCCAGGCCCCGCCCGGGGCACCACAAAAGCCGAAAGCCCCGCCTGAGGTGCTGAGTTGCCGCCCCGACCCATCCTTGCAAAGGCGCATCGACAGTAAAACCGGTTTCTGCGGCGGCGACGCCGCCTATTCTATCCCCCTATCGGATGGAACTTCGGTCTGGCTCTTCGGAGACAGCTTTCGCGGCAAGATTGTCGGTGGGAAACGCACAGGCTGCCGCATGGAGCGCAACTGTGTAGCCGTGGATAAGCCACGACAAGCTGGCGGTAAACTCAAGTATTACTTCGGCAAACGCGACTTTTTCATTTGCCGGGAAGAAGACGGCACAAATTATTACTGGCCCGGCGACGGCATTGAAATCGACGGCCGCCTCTATCTCTTTCAGCATACGGTCAAGACAGACCGACAGTTGCCCGCACCCTTTCAGTTCAAGATGCGCGACAATCACATAATCGTCGTACTAAACCCCAAAGACAGCCCCGACAAATGGGTCCAGCGCGTCTTCAGATTGAAGCAAAGCGCCGGCATCGCCTTACTCTCAGTGGCTTGCTACCAAGAAGGCGATTATCTCTATATGTTCAACTCCTACACCGGCATGGCTATTGGCACAGTGCGAAATCCCACGGCACTTTCCCGCATCAAACTGTACGACCTCGCTCAGATCAACATGAAAGAAATGGAGTGGTGGTCGGGCAAATGGGTGAAAGCCAGAGAGTTGCCTGAGATTCTGTTTGAAGACGGGGCTTCGGAAATGTCCGTGGTAAGAATTGAGGGCTTAAAGGGTCTCTACTGCTTCTATATTCCTTCAGACAGGTCCGCTATCATGGTGCGCACGGCCATGCGCCCGGAAGGACCCTGGAGCCCCCGCAAAGAGGTCTACAAGTTTCCCAGAGACCCTGAACTTTTCTACTACAGCGTCAAAGCCCATCCCGAATACAAAGCCGGACCGGGCAAGATCAAGCTCACCTATAATGTCAACAGCCTGCATCTCAAGCGTCTCATGGAAGATGATCAGGTTTACTTCCCGAAGGCGTTGGAAGTAACTCTCAGATAAGTCCCGACTCAGTCAATGAAGCATATATCGGCACATGGACCTAGTTCAGGCAGCCTCACATCCAGGTATCTTTATTATCGAAGTAAGTCACCTGTCGATTTGGGTACTTGGCCTTGAATTCCTTGAAACGCTTAAGAAGGCGCTGATAGCGCCGCTCCGACGAGACAATGTCGGTATGGTCGCATTCAATGAGATAATTCTCCACCCGAGTCAGCTTAGACTCTGAAAATCGCCAATTACAGCGACTTAGATCATTCAAATCGACGACACCATAGGCGGTGATACGTCCGCTATTATCGACATAGGGGTCAAAATAGCTGAGAGCAAGATCTCGTGCGCTGCGAAAAACGGGACGGCGCCCGTGCAAGCCGGTATCGCGCGAGCGACCGACTGCCCCCCAGCCGGTGGAAGCACGAAAGACGAACAAAACGTGGTCGAGATTATCTACTGATTCAAGACTCATGAGCAAAGGCGGATAGCCGTGTTGCTCCAGAATGGCAGCCGCAGTCAACGCCCCTTCCAGGCAATGAGCCGTCTTTCGCTTTACCACTTCGCGAAAGGACCATATCGTATGGTCATGATTGTAGGAAAGCGTTTTCAGATATCGCTGCACCTGGTAGGGCGTGCGGTACTGGTCGATTATCCTCAATTCGGTGCGGGTAAATTGGCTGCGCTCTGGTTTCATGCTGCCATTATAAACAAATGAGACCCATCAGCCCACAAGGGCAAGCAAAAGAGTAATCTATCAAGTAAGGCTTGGTTATTTTCAAACTCACGAACCTTAGGCAATCACTGGCGCTAGTAACTCCAACCCGGCAGAAACAGCAAACTCGCTGTCCAAGCAGCACCAACCGACTCAAACAACCAAGGTGTGCCCTAAAAGAGAAAGGGCACCAAATAGAAAAATAAAGTGAGCATCACTCGACCCCTTCGATACATCAGTAGAAACATTCAACCATGTCCCCCTACGGTAAGCCATTTTACAGGGAACAAGTTCATCGCGGAAAGACTTTGAATGAGTTTCATGGTACTCTCGTATCTCCTGCGCTTTCCAATCATAAGAAATGTAGGTCTCTTCAAGAGTAGTCGTACTGTACTTGTATGAAACCCTGTAGCCAACCAGTCCCGTATCAATGTATAGACGCTCAGGGGAGGGCTCAAGGAGAAAAAACGTGCTTAAGGAATCTGTTGGACTTTTGCACTTTCTAAAATCTCTCAGGGCAAAGAAGTCAGAACGAACATCTAAATTTCTCCAAAGCTCACTGGATGAAAGAAAAGCCTGGCGTTTGATTTTCGACTTGCGGCGAGCCAAAAGCTCATGTAGATAGCGCCTGTCGCTAGCCCAAAGGATAATATTGGGCGACACCGAGCACATATAGAACGTCCATGTGTCATCCATAATTCGCTTCTTAAAACTTAGAATCTCCAAGCCGGACGCTCTTTCCTTGAAGTCACAATTGATTGAAGCCGCCTGTATGATCTGCCGGCCACTTATTGGTGAATCCTCGGAAATCACCAGCACGGAGCAACCATCAAATAAAGACATTCCCATGTTTGTAGGTTGTCTAAAGTTGCGAGAACCAGATACCACCCGATCTATCTTTAGCCCCTTTGCCCAGGTATATCCAGGCAACATTCCACAAACGGTGCTTATCCGCCTGGTAAAGTACTCTGGCTCAAGCTCATACCATTCCTTTTCAGCAGGCAAAACAATGGGCACTTGAGTAACAGCCACAGTTTCCGTGTCGGCCGGTAGCCATCGCAAAAACTCAAGTATTTGCGGTGAAAGCGAAACTGTGGATACGGGTTCCAGGTCTCGTGCTCTCGCTGCTGCCGGATTCCAGCAACTACTGACTAGGAAAACTGCCAGAGCAAAGCTCAGCCATGTCGGTACAATTACTCTCAATCTCCATAAGCCCTTAAACTGGTGACTGGAATAAGCATAGACAACCAGAGATGAATAGCGCCGCAGAAGAAATCACTTTCGCAACTGATCTCTCCTGTGGCAAGCAGACTCAATGCTCGCCTGGCGTCTTCAAACTAACGATCGGGTTGCCCAGAGCATCGCAATAGTATTGCGTACCAATTGCCAGGCCTACCGTGGCAATCAATGCGACTATGGCAAAGTCCACGAGTTCATAGTCAAAATGCATCATCCAGAACAATAACAGAGCGCAATTGCAAGCCGTCCCATACCAGGTAAGAGCCCCGGCCACACACATCGTTTTAAGCCGGCTGGCTCTGGCGAAGTTATTGAGTTCAGCTCCATGCTTAACCGCGAGCCTGACATAGTCAAAATGAACCCGAGAAAGCAGCAACCCTATCAAGAACGGTATAAAGAAGCGGAATAGCTCCTTTTCGTACGGAACCTCCAAACGAATTACTTGAAAGCATACTCCACAAGATGCATACAAGAACCCCGTACCTAAGAAATTCCAGACGACGGCACTAAGCAGACAAGCCGGTAGTCCGACCATAGTTTTTCCCAAGCGCCGGGAGCCTTCTTCTTCAATCACTGGATTAACCCGCCGCACTCAGATTCGACTAACAACTCTCAAAAGCTCAGGTCACCAAAAGACTACGTCACTCTCCTTCCGCTTCCAAAAGTTTGAGGTAATGAGCGGAAATCATATCGGCATCCTCATGGCGCCTACGTTTCATTAGCTCATTGACGAGAGTATGCACTTCATCACCAGGGGTATCGCCGCTCACTTTTCGCTTCAAACTATTGAGGCATTCCCGGGCCAGCGCGTTAGCCATCTGGCTTGAATCGGCCTTACATAGACTGACCAGCATCACTTCCAGATCATCGGCAAATTTCGGCACTGCCGGTAGCGCGGAACTGGAATTTCCAGCAAGGGAGAGGGTCTTGTTCAAGCAATTTCTTACACCTAAAATGCCTATCCAACTGCTAAGCAGCAAGACCGTGGCAAAGGGCCAGGATAAAGCCGGTGTGAGAATACTGAGGGTGAACATTGTGCTGCAAAAGAAACCCACCACCGTCAAGAACCGCATCTGAATCAGATCGTGATCGGGACTTGCATCACTGCCAATAAGCTTGTGCGAAGATTCGATATAGCTCCTGTTAATGCGAGTAGACAGAATACCAATCAGACAGGCCGTTAGGGGAGCGCATAGATACTCAACACTCCAACCAATCGCGGGAATGACGGAAGTAGCGACCAGAAGAAACACAAAAACATAGAAGCACACCGCCAGATTCAACACATTGGTGGCGATGGCCGCAATCGAAGTGAGTGTGCGAATCAGGAGTGGCGACACTCTCAGACCGAACCTAAGGGAACCTTCAGGTAGAGTCTCGATTAACTCGGAAGCTTGGTTTTGCATTTACTTGTTCACCCTGGTCGAAGACAAGGACACTGATCTCAGTTTAGTCGCGACCAACTGAGTTCGCCAGATAAAACTGCATCTGGTGTAAACATTGTCAAGCCAGGGATCAAAATGTAAGGTGCAAGTTATAGTTTGGCTGAAGAAAGTCTGGAAGCAAACTCAATCACTTTCAGATACTTGCTCTGCAACTGAGTCAATTCCCAACCCAGTCTTTCAATTTCACCAGCCTCAGTAGCACTGGGGCTACTCTTACGCCAACGCTCAAGCGTAGAAGCGCAGGCTGTCAGCTTATCCATTTCACGGCGGTACACCTTCTCTACTTCAGCGGCCAGAGTCTGAGCCAGGCGGCTGACCCGTCCTACGCCCTCGGCATTACCACTTTGATTATTTTCACTTCCATCGACATCCTCAGGCAGGAAGCCGTCACCGGCTCGCTCCAACTTGCGGAATATGGCTTCGGCATTAGCCGCGGATACATCGAGAAATTCAGCCAGTTCACTGATTCTGGCAAGCGGTAAACTCGAAATGTCGAGACTTTGGGTCATGGGGCTTTCCCTAATTTATTACATTTGGAAACTAGAGACTTTATGCCCGGCGGGAGCAAATATCGCCGCCCTAATTCACCTGTTTCTGGCCATACTTTCCGCACGGGCGCAAACAATGGCCAGAACCACACCCAAAGGGCTGGCAAGACCGACAAGAATCACAAATACAAGGAGTTTCTGACGCTCCGTGATGATGCCGGCATATTGTAAAAGCGCAATGGTCAAAATGTCGCACATGGTGACCAGAGCAAAGATCAGGAAGACCATACGGAGGCGTTTGGCTTTCTGCCGGGCAGTCAAAACTTTCTGGTCAGTGAAGGATTTCATATTTGCTTCCCGCGACAGAACCTAACTTTCATATGCCACGGGAAGCCTGCCCTGCTTCATTATGGGGACAACACCAGCCCTTACTGGGGCTTTCCCCAGAAATTTTATCCCCTGAAACTGCAAAATTGCGGCCCTATGGGGAATGTATAGATGCAGGAAACTCTCGACAAATCAAACGCTGCTATGGGTTTCCAAAGCATGATTGACGCAGACTGTATTACGACCATAACAGAGCTGGCCGAAAGGCAGGAAGATAACCATTTTAAAGCTCTGGCTTCGGCTTGTCTGCTGACCAAAAACCAATACGATCAGTACCATCCTCGCTTCTGGCTGGCTCTTGACGCTCTCATTTTCCAGATGTCGAAAGATAACAGTCACCTGGACACACTGGAAACGCTCCTTTTGTGGTCCCTTGAACTAAAAGAAGATATCCTCGGGGAAAAATCCCTCATGCTCTCGCCGCTACTGCGGCAGCTGGTTTTTCTCTATTGCCTCAAACTTGATTGCCATGAAGCTTATCACTACGCGGAGCGGCTCCTGAGTATCTGCTCCACCTGTCTACCACCCAGAGATCAACAGGTACTGGATGCCCTTTATCTTCTGGCTTCCATCGAGCACAAGTTAGGTAATGTGCGAGCTGCCGAGCATCTCTACATACGCATCCTCAAGAATTTAACCGAGACCCTTACCGATAACAGCCAGACCATGCCCATTCAATTTGATGAAGTAGCCGTCCATTACCAGCGCCTTCTCAAAAATGACGGGCGCACCCAACAAGCAGCGCTGCTAGCCAGCATCAACATTTCATCAAAACAGCAAAGAGACCGTGGTCATGCCATCTTGAACATGCTTTCCGAAGCTCTCGCCGAGAAAACTGAAATGAGTCGGCTAGACTGATTCAAGTCCATATCGGTGGGCATACTTGGGTTAGAAGAAAAACTACTTTTCCAATACCTGGGTTTTCATTGGGAGCATGAATATGAACCAGCTACCACCAGTACCTGCTATTGGTCTTACTCTGGCACAACCTAAAGAACGAGTTGAGCAAGCCATAGACCAGGCCATTGCTAAAGGTCGCGCGATGCTGCAGAAACCAGAATCGCGCGAGATGATGGAACAGCTAAAGAGGCAAAATTGGTCCTGGGTGCTTGAAACATCCGATGTGCTGAGGGGCTGCTTCTCCACAGAATCGGTCACACTCTACTTTGCCTCCAATGTCTACTTCGTGCCCAGTCTCAAGAATGACGAATTTGAGCGGGACCTGGACGAATTCCCTTTCATCGTAGGGGGCAGACTGGATCGCCTGAACGGCTTCAGAAAGATGGCCGCAGTCATTCCCGAACCGCCCTGTGGCGACTACATCGGCGCCCTCATGCATCCGGCGATTTATCACTCCACCTGGCGCCCCTTCGAATTGGGGCACTACGGGCAGGCTGTGGCCCTATCAGTGAAAGAAGTGGAAGATGCCGTCAGACTTGCCACCAGTGGTAACATCAAAGAGTCCGGCGCTGAACTAATTCGCAAAGCCTTCGACCCGGAAGACGGCCTGCTCTGCAGCCCTGAAAACAGCGCCCTGGAAAACGAAGGCATATCAGATCTTCTGGCCGGCTTTTTCAAACGCTACAAAGGCATACCCGACAGCGCCCCTCTCAGCATTCAGCAAGCAGCAAGAGTGATGTCTCTAGCCAGCTACATTATGTACACCCTGGACGGCATACACCTGGCTCCTGCGGAAACCGAACAACCGGCAGAACAGCCCTACGAGTTTGAATTCCTGAAGGAGTAAAACCATGACCTTTAGCGGTTATGAGTTACCAGGGACTGTATTTGTTGCGCAAACAGGTAATGGTTGAATCACTCTTGGGTCGACCGGGAAAATACCCCAAACAACTCATCAAAGGCACCTTATCGTAGTCAATTTTCCCAGGTGCGCGACCCAGTTCGATTTTGGGTAAACCCGGTTTGCTCACCTCCGGCAGAGGCGCTCTCGGCAAGTTGGGGTTCTGTCTGGCAAGGAAGTCGAGAAGCTGGTCCTTGGAGGACTTCCTCACGTCGACTTCGCGAGGAGGCATGGTACTGGAAACATCCCGGGATTCAAGGCGCCCCGTTTGCTCTAGGGGTAAGCGAGGAGTTCTCAGCGTTGGGCGCTGCTCCTCTAAGACCCTGGCGGAAGTGCCATCAACCTGATAACCGCCTGAAGAGTGACGCTGATTGAGTTCTCTCAGTATTTCTCTGCCGCCCATTGCCATCGCTCCTGTAAGTGATCCACGCCTGTTCATCGAAAATAAAGCAACCGACGTGAAATCATAGTGAAAGCGACCCTTGCCAGAGACAACTCAATCTCCCTTTGCGCAAATCAATCAAAGTGAATTCCAGACAGGCATATACTTGCGCCACAAGCAGCGCAGAGTCGAATCCCCATGCGGTTTTCCGGGTACAAGCCCGAGACAAGCAATGCCGGGAAGAGCTTCGTAAACGAGGTCGTCAGTAGTTTTGGCGACAGGTTTGTCTTGACGCGGCTCAGGCATGGGTTTATCGGCAAGATATTGCAGTAATTCTTCCTTTGAGGCATGAGCCACATTCGGAGGCACCCGGGTCGATTCCGACGGCGGATTTACCTTTTGCACCTCAGGGGAACCCTTACTGTGTTCAGACAGAGAAGAGGGGCGGCGAAAGTAGATCTCGCTCTCATTGAACAAGATCTCGTTGGAATTTTGTTTCAGACCACCAACCGAGCCGGGATGCATTTCCACCGGAGTAACTCTTCCTTCCATAGCAGGCAAGACCTCAAAGTTTCATTTAGTGAACACAATGAAGTTACGGCAGCGCAGATCAAATCGATATAAAACGTAGAAGCGAGAACTACTGCCTGGCGGTCATATCGTTGGTAATGCCATAAAGGCGCCTGATACTGTTCTTGTCGCGGGCAGTAAGAACATCAGCATAGGGCTCCCGGGAATGGGGGAACATAATATCCTTGGGATTGCCTGAGTGGTCGAGGCCCAGGGCATGGCCAACTTCATGGAGGGTGATGGCCGGAATCTCCCTGGGGTCCTGCTCTAAATTGAAAAACACTTCCACTCTGGAGAACTTCAAACTGTCTTCCAGTCCTTCATTGTCATCCAACTTGGTTTCCCCCAGCTTACGGCCATCTGTACTGTCTGGATTTCGCACCGTGCGAAGCAATTTGCACACGATACGAGCGTCTTTTTGATCGGGTACCATGTCAAAGCGCAAGTAGCCACCCGAGGCATCGCACCAGCGCTGAAACGAGCTGCGTACAGACTTGTCGAAGACACCCCGATACTGACGCAGGGCCGGTTCCACCCAGATTGCTACTTTCAGAGGGAAATCAGAGCGCTTGAAACGCATGTAATCTTGCAAATCACCACGCACATAGTGCGGCGCCGTCAGATCACCCATGGCCCGGTAAGAAGCAATCTGCCTGAGCAAAGCACCAGCCATGCGCTTGTCCCGAACCTCTCCTGAACGTTGCAGAACTTGCCTGGCCACCAGTTCGGCATCTTTAAGCCTGGCCATATTCAAATATGCATCAGCCGCCAAAAAGCGCGGTTCGTTGTCTTTTGGTCTGACCATCTGACATTGCAGAAAAGTATCGATGGCTTTCTGATAGCGCCCCTGCTTCATGAGCAGGCGACCATAGGCAAGCAGCAAGTCATACTGACCGGGCTGGCGTCCGAGAGCCTTTTCCAGAACGGCAATAGCCTGATCATAATGATGCAAGTGCCGCAGTCGCTTGGCTTCTGTCAAAGCAACTTCTGCGATAGCAGACTTCTCCGTCGGTTCGGAAGCCCCTGCAATTGCTTGAGGGCAGCCGAAGACCGCCCCCAATGCAAGCGTTACCAGCAGAGAGCTAACCGCCTTCTTCGCGCCATCACAAAGCCACATGCCCTCATTATAGACGGCATCCGCACTATGTCGCTCGGCGCTATTCCAATTATCTGCGCAGGCACAACTAGACCGGGCTATATCCGGTCACATCGAAGTCGGCTCCGGGAGCTGGAATCTGAGCGGTATCTGTCTTACCTGTCTTGGCTTTAGCCTGAGCAGCATCGAGTGCAGCTTTATCGGCAGCAATCTTAGCCTCGGCGGAAGCTCGATCTTGAGTGGCAGCCTTATCTAGAGCCGCTTTTCTCGCAGCATCGGCTTTTTCATCGGCAGCTTTCTGGTCTAAAGCGGCTTTATCGGCAGCTTGCTGCTGCTGCAGGCGCTCCGCTTCTCCGGTGCCGGTGTTGACCGGGTTGGCGGAACTGTCCGTCAATTGACTTCCATCACCGGTTGTAACGGTTGCACCACCGGCTTTAGCCTGCGCCTCCAACTTGGCTTTCTCCGCGGCCTGCTGCTGCACCCTCTCAGCTAAGGCAGCATCCCCGGTGCCATCAGGGGAGGTCCCTACGGCAGCTGTCGAATCATTTGGACTGGGATTGTTGCGTTGATCCTGGAACTGATCTACCGGCGGCTTGGCGGCTTCTGCCTCAGCTTTGGCCTTGGCTGCTGCCTCCTTACGTTTCACTACTTCGGCGTCAAACTCAGCCAGCTTGGCTTTCACCTGTTCCGCAGCCCACTCTTCCGAGCGCACACGCACAGGTTCCTGACCTTTCATCAGCATTTTGTCCGGATCTAAGCGGCCCGTCCAACCGTTCAACTTGGCGATGGAATCGGAGAACTTCACTACGTTTGATTCGCTGAAGTCGGCACCGCTCTGCCTCAGTTCTCTACGAGCAATGCGATCCCAGCCGTCGCCAGGGTTCACGTTCTGGAAGGAACGTTCCTGGTAGACCTTGGCCAGTTCCTGGGCGTAGGCTTCTCTTGTTTTGGCGATGGTGGCATCATCGGCGTCGCCTTTGAAATCAGGCACTTTCGGATCTTGTCTGACTTCAACCGGCTTGGGCTTGGGAGCCTCGGTCTGCTGCTCCTGACGGCGTCTGTTGACGGCATCTTCACCACTGACGTCCTGTCCGGGTCTGGTTGGAGGGTGGCGCACTTCCGCCACGCCATTATTGTCGCTGGCCTGAGGTACAGGTCTGTACTCCGGTTTGTTTCTGCGTATTTCACCGACACCATTGCCGTCAACCGGCTGAGGTTCTCCCGTATACTGCACTTCCTGTACATTGCCCTGTCTGGCCTGGGCCTGACGCTGCCTGCCCTCGGGGGAATTGGCGGCGTAGAGAGCATCGGGGTTGGTACCCAGATTCTTGGACAGACGGCTCAAATCGATGTTGTGATTGTACTCGGGCTGATTATCATGACTATGATTGCTGTTTGCTCTTTCGCCACGCATGAGCTTAACAGCCGGGCTGTCCCAGTTGTTATAGAGGGCGCTAGCCGTGTTTACCTCTTCCTTGCTGAAGCCAGGCGAGCCTTCCGGCTGCGAGGAAGCCAGGTTCAAATATTTCTGCACCGCCGAGCGGCTGAACGAATCATCGGGCTTGCCGTCTTCCAGAGCCACCAGACGGTTGAACAAGCTCTTGGAGGGATCGCCGTTATTTTTCAGGAGGGCCCGGTCATATTCTGCACTTCGGCATTGGCAGCGGTCTCTTTATCGGCCCGGTGTTCCTTGACTTGATTGGCATCCCGCCCCTTGGCGCGATTTTCCAGCGCTTTGTCGAAGTCGCCTTCTTTCAGGCGACCAGACTTATCTCTGTACCAGGGATCATTTTGAAGAGCCGAATAACGTTCGGATATATTCTTCAGGAAAGCTGCTTCCAGAGGATTCTGAGCCTTGTCGGGCGAGACCTCGCCGCGGCTTAAAATCTTGTCTTTCTGCATGCTGTCGAGGCGCTCGAAGTTTTGCTTGCCCCAGATTTCGGCATAGTTGGAAATCTGCTCCGGTGCCATACCTTTCAGGACATTGTCGGTATAGGCCTTGAGGTTGTCGGAATTTATCCCATACTTACCTTCGGCTCTGGTGAAATCTTGCATCAAAGCCTGGTAGCCGTCGTTGCCGCCGCCACCGGCACGCCCTAGGGTATTATCGGCATCGGCTTTAATCTCGTCTTTCTTCGGGTCCGGTTTGTCAGCCATGTTCAAGTAACTCCTGAATACATCGGAAGAATTGGGGGAGTGCTACTTGCTGTTATTCCCCACCGGCAGCCCTTTCAGCGCCGGCGAGTCAAATTTCAGTTGCAAGGGGGTATATAGCACTCTCAGCATGACAGCTATAGGCGGGCATGTCATTGGGAGAAATACGTAGGAAGCCGCCTGAAATTGATTAAAATGGTTGGCGATGGCCCAAGATAGCAGCAAATCGCAAAGACAACCGATTACCCTCTCCGACCTCGAGCAGTTTAAACCTCAAGACGAGCAAGACTCCCGGGAGAGGGCAATATTCTACGCCACGGCCACGGCCGTTCTGGCGGGCAATATTTTGACCTCTTATATCAATTACTGCAAGTCAGCCGTGGTCTTCAGCGCCACCGGTCAGTTCAAGCCGGTGGAGACAGAACCGATAACGGAAGAGCAGTTTAAGAGAATGGCCAAAGAGGTTCAGACTATCAGTCTCTGGCTCACTATCTGCGAAAACTGTGGAGATGAGATCCCGGACTGGTTTAAGGAATTCAGCTACAACTCCCTGAGAGCAAGCGACGAGCTCATAGATGAACCCATCACCAGGGACATTTTCCAGACTTACCCCCTGGACCTGGGATTGGTCCCAACAGTGCAGACCTTATCTATGAATGTCTGTCATAAACTGGCCCTTGGTTCTACCCGAGTGGATGCGGCCCTTGCCCTGGGAGACATTATTTTAGAAGCCGACGTGCAACGCATAGAGTTGCTCAAGTTTTCCCTTTGCCAGTCAATGCTGGTGCTGGATGCCTGGGTAGCGGAGGTAAAACCGGGAGCCTTTCAGTTGCAGTACTGAGGGGTGTAACTCTGTATAAACTCCAAAGCACTCTCCATGAGGATGGAAACAGGCGGCGGCGAGTAAGATCGCAAAAGGAAGCAATCAATTGGCTCCCTGGAGCATCGCGACAAAAATGAAGAGAATTCTCAAATACGCGCTAGTGGCTCTTGCCTGGCTGGGTTTAATTGCATCGACAATGCTTATTATCTGGTTATGTCGTCCTCAATGCCCCAAGTGCCATGCAAACGACGAGGTCAAAGCCGCCTACCACAGCGTTAGTACCTGGTTCGGCTGTCCTTCCGGGGCCGACATGCTGGATGGCTTCGTCGTCGGTCCTTTGATTCTTCGCCAGACTACAATGTTCCGCCCCGATCCATATTCGCTTCCTAAATCCGAATATGATGCAGCCCTGGCTTTATCCAGAAAGGTCTCCATCGGTTGGACCTGCAAACGCTGCAAAAACGACGTAGTTGTGCAACCGTTGAATTAAACCGGAGATGCAACAATTGCATCAATATTCAGGTCGCCCCCGGCAAGAAGACTGCAACAAGTCCGGCGGGCACGGTATCGCCGGCAGTGCGCATTTTGCTCTCACACTTCAGGGATTGAAGGCAAACAGGAAGGTAGTAACCAGGTTGTAGCCGGCATGGCCGATGATAGTGGTGGTGGTGTTGGTGAAGCGTCTGGCGATGCCCATGCAGCATGACCAGATTGCCACTTGCAAAATAAGCGTGGGGGCCTGAGCGAACTGTCCGTGCATGATGCCATGCAGGAAAGCGGCGGGCAAAATACCCAGGACCGGCTGAAAGGCACCGCGAATCAAGGTTTCTTCGCCGATACCGGCGCAAAGGGCCGTGGCGATAGCCAGCAATAAAGCGGCGCTCAGATTCTCCGGATTGACACCGGCACCGCCGGCCCCGCCCACCGAGAATGTACCCGAGTTATAAGCAGAAATCTGAGAAGCCATGCCGGGCGTGGCAGCATGAGTGAAGAGCGACCACAACCAGTCATAAGTAAAGCTGAAAACCACCAGCCCCAGTCCAATGCCAACTTGAGCAAGGGTGGGTTTGCGCCAGCCGAGCCGCTCCACGAAAGTCTCACGAAAACGCCTTGATACTAAAAGTCCGCAACCACAAGCCGATACTGCAATTAAGCCAAGCCCGTTGTAGGAAAAGAGCTGGTCTAAAGGCAAAGGCATCATTGGCAGTGGTATGCCTGGCAAACTGAAGCCGGAAGTCAAATTGGTATTGGCCAGATAAACGCCAAAACAGACGATGAAGCAAAAAAGCCCGTTCAAATGCGGAATGGAATCTTCCTGATAGATTTTGAGACTGACTAAAGAAGCCCAGACTGTCATCTTGTGGCGCAGGGGTCCGGTCAGGGCCCTGAGCGAAACCACCCCATCCAGAAGAGTGAGCACCCGGGAAAGCATCTTGCGGAAGGGGCGGAAGAGAATAAGGAAGAGTATCATCGAAAGCGAGCCGTTCACCGCCAGGGTATAGGGGCTGTCAAAAGACCCCCCGAAACCGTAGGAAAGGGCAAAGCCACAGGCAAAGAGCAGTATGAAACTGCGAATTATCCACTCCAGCCAGGCCACCTTGCGGGAGCCATGGGCAATTAGCCCGAGGATGGAGCAAACAATGATGAAAATCATATCTGGCGACACAAGTCCCCCTTGTAATCCGAAATATTCAGGGTAAAACCAGTTTTAATGTATTTTGACCATGCTAATATATTGTCAAGGTCCGAATATCTGGGTATCTTCTATCATAGGGGTAAACCTCCTGATTAGCCCGCATCAAGGGCCATGCCAAGAAGCGTCCCAGTAAGAGAAGGTTAAAACCCGCTCTATTCTTTCGATTATTCAAGTAGAGGTGATTACAAAAAAAACCGGAACAAAAATAGTCGATCGAAGGTCCCATAAGTCTAAGTTCGGAGGTATACACAAATAAGATGAAAAAACGTCTACTAATTGCGGGTCTAGTTCTAGGTGCCATGGGAGCAGGTACGGCCAGCTTTGCCAGCGGTCCTGTTGTCGTAACACCCACTACTGTCCCCAACACCGCAGTGAATGCCTCGGTTAATGTCAAACCGGCGCAGACCAATCTCCTGAAGACCTACCGCTCCATCAGAGCGTTCTGGCTCTCTCGTGCCCTGGTGAGATAGGCTGAACCGTTAGGTAAATCCCGAGTACGTTAAAAGAGCCGCCTCTCAACAGGGCGGCTCTTTGCTTTACTCATATATAGGAACCGAGAATTACTTACCGATTCTCAAAACCACCTCATCGGGTCCGGCCAGATTGAGCCGCTCCCGGGCCAGGCGCTCAATACCGCTAGCTGAACGATATGAGCTCAAGCCATCCCGTAATTCCTTGTTGATTTCTTCGGCTTGCTTCTGCCCATCCTTTAATACGTTTGCCTGATGATGCAGGAAAACCTGCCGCTCAAACGAGATATAGATGGCTCGGCCGGCCTGGTAAAGGGCAATACCGGTAATAGCCATGACAATCAAATGCCTGACGGTCTTGCCTTTCAAAGTTGGTTTCAAACTGGAAATCACTTTCGCCCCTGCATTTAACCGCTGCGCCGTCTTCCGTTCTAGACGGTTGCACCCATAAGAATTTCGTCTATTTGCCGTTTGAAGTCAAGCATGAGCGAATCAATTAATGGCTCGGAAGTACCCTCACCAGATACGCGTATGACCGGTTCAGTGCCGGAAGGACGGATTAAAAGCCAATTATCCTCATCGTAATAGAGCTTAAGACCATCCAGTTTGCTCACCCGTGCCAGAGGACGTCCGCCCAGACTTTCGAAGGGATGCCGGGCCAGGTGCTCGAGCAGAATCTTCTGGGTCTGCTTGGTCAGATGCAAGTCGCCACGCCGCTGATAGAACTTGACGCCCACTTCCGCTTCCAGGTCGGCCCAGATCTCGCACAGAGGCTTTCCTTCCATGGCCAGCATTTCAATTACCAGTAGGTTAGCGAGAATTCCATCTTTTTCAGGTATGTGGCCTTTGATGGAAACGCCCCCCGACTCTTCCCCTCCGATCAAAACATCTACACTGCGCATCTTTTCGCCGATGTACTTGAAACCCACAGGCGTCTCAATCAGCTCAAGACCATATTTGGCGGCCACGTGATCGAGCATGTGGGTGGTGGTCAGGTTGCGCACCACGGCTCCGGTCATGCCGTGGTTCTTGTAGAGATGCCTGGTGAGAAGACAGAGCAGTTGATTGGGAGTAAAGAAAACACCCCGGTCATCCACCACGGCAAAGCGATCCGCGTCTCCATCGGTAGCTATGCCCAGATTGAATTTCTCAGACTGCACCAGGGCGCTGAGGTCCTTGAGATACTCCGGCTTGGGCTCGGGCATGCCGCCGCCAAAGAGGGGGTCCCGCTGCATATGCAAGCCCTGGTATTCCAGCCCGGCTCGCTCCAACATAGCATCCATGTAGCCGCGACTGGTACTGTAAAGGGCATCAAAAGCCACTTTCAATCCCGACTTTTTCAGCCGCTCCAGATCGACAAGCCGAGATAGTGCCACCATATACGGTTCGGAAGCATCAAAGGTGGGCGGCTGAAGATGACTGAGGGAGCCGTGCGAATCTGCATAACCATAAGGCTCCAGCTCGGGGCCAGCAGCCGGAACATGTTTTAGATTCTCGGTTATCTTGGCGGTGATGTCGTTGGTGGCGGGTCCGGCGTAAGGCGGAATGTATTTGACACCGCAATATTCGGGGGGATTGTGACTGGCGGTGAATTGCAGAGCACCGCCGGTGGGCTCGTGTTGTGTCGCCCAGGCGATGCAAGGGGTGGGTATGTCACGGTTGGCGAGCTTTACGGTCAAGCCCATAGCCATCAGCACACGGGCCGCGCGCAGAGCGAACTGGTCGGCTAAGAAGCGGGTATCATAGCCGAGCAAAACCGGCAGCGTCTCGCCCCCTGAAACATTCACATAGGTTTCCTTGATATAGAGACCGATGGCAAAAGCCACACGCTCCACATTGGTGAAAGTAAAATCCTCGGCAATGATGGCTCGCCAGCCGTCAGTCCCAAATCTAATTGCTTCCACCGTTTACCCCTTTCTTGTCTGTTTTGTCTATTTTGTATTCAAAGCCGGTCTCTGTCTTCCATTTCATCCGTGCCTGGCGCGGCCGGTAGCCGCCAACTCAGGTCGGCGTCAGGTAGTTGGAAAGATACTCCCGCAGTGACTCCCAGGCGGTTCCAGCTTGCCTTCGACCCCAATGCTTGTCTATAACCGGTCGAGAGCCGGGCGGCATCACGCCTGAAGGTTTCAACTGCTCCAGGTCACGGTCGGAACAGAATTCAATCACACTGCCGTCTCTGCCGTAGAAGCGGTAGCGACCATGACCGCTACGCAAATGGGGTTTGACCAGTTCCACACCATAGACAGTGCCGCCTCCCGACTGCGAACCTTTCACCTGCTCCACATCCACCGGGCTGAAGCGAGTAGCCATGCGAAATCCGTCCGCACTAAAGAGTGCCGTCATGGATACCCACTTGCCGAATTCATCTGCTAAAAGCCGCCGTTCGATATGCACGGAGCGCACCAGATCAAGACTCCAGTACTGACCGTCCTGCCGGGAAATAGAAACACAACCAAAAGGGTCCACGTGGATGGCTTCCCCCTGGGCTCGCACTCTTCCATTGCCATCACGCACCAGAACACCGTGCCGGTCTTGATCGGCGCGAGAATGGATATTGCCATCACCATCGATACGCACAAAGGACACCAGGTGTCCCTTGCCGTCGTAATAGAACTCCAGACGATCGCCTCTGGTGGTGCGAATTTCCTTCACCCGGCCCAGACCGTCTTTGACCATGCAGGCACCACCGGGAAAAGTCTCCATGCGATCGCCCCGATTACCCTCGGGGCTGATGGCCAGAGGCGCCGGGGCTCGCTGTCCGGACAGGCGTTTAAGCCGGTCCTGAGGACCAAAAGTACCAGAGGATTTATCGCTGCGCTCATGCCCGGGATCGCCGCCGGGGCTGAAAAACTTGATGGCGACAGGCGCCGCCTCACTTTCAGATGGCTCACCATAGAGCCTACGGGGTGCCCAATCCGGGAGCCTCTCCTCCAGATCGTACTGGGCCTTGGGCATATAAACAAAGTCCGAATCCGACTCATCGCTATCAAAATCGAGATCGCCATCAGACAAGTCGGCGTCGTCATTCTCAACACCAGAGAGGCCGGAAGCATGGCCTGCACCGGGCTCCAGACCGAGGGCCAATTCCAGGTCTAAATCAAGCTCTCCATCGCCTTCTTCCTTGTGCAGGCTGCCCACGGCAGCAGGACCGTCCGGTGACTGGGAGGAGGGAGCACCGTTTTCCGCCTGCCCCGCTACGGCCGCCGAAAGAGCAGCCCAGGTACTGCCCGCTTCGCCGGCCAAGCGCCCGCTTGTTACCTGATTGGATGCGAAACTTGGCGCTGAAACGTGGGCTCTGGCCACTGGAGCGGCGGTAGTATTTGTGGATCGGTTGACTTTGTCAATTCCCTGCCGCCCTTTCAACCAGGCATCGAGCATACGTGCCGCCCGTGAACTGGAACCGGTGGAGGCAACCGTTCCGGCTTCCAGAAGAGCCTTCTCGGTCAAAGTGGCGCTCTGGCTCAAATAATCCAGCAGACGTTCACGAAATGCCTCCGGACTGGAGGCTCGGACAGCACCTTGCTTGGGGGTGGAAAGGTTCAATTCATCCAATTTTGGCTGCAAGCGACCAACTCGCCCCTGAGCTCGAAACCCATGGCGAGGATAAGCGGCGTCTATGCTAGCAGAGGGCATGGAAGAAAAGCCCTGACAACCAGGAGATTCCTGAGGGTATTACCAACCGGACCGTGGGCTTGCAAAGTCCACAATCAAGCCGATTGATTGTAACATCAAAAGACTTGAAATCCCGGTGAAATCAAGTACCTGAGTAGGTTTTAGTCTTTCCCTACTGCACTTACGACACATATAAAATTGGACCGACGGCTAAATAACGCCCTAATCCTTGCGATAGGGAGAGACCTGCGTTTCCAACCAGCCCCTTACTTGCAGGGACTCAGCCATCTTGACGCCGGTCATGCGCTCGTCATACATGGCAACACAAAACTGACCCATGTTGATCTTTCCCTGGCTGAGAAGGTACTCAGCCAACTGCAAAGACTTCATCTCCGAGTCGGTCACGTAGCCGGCGGAAAGCACCAGGTCGGCAAGGGCCACATCGGGGAAACTGCGCATCTGATTGGTGAGAGCCTGTACTTCTGCCGCACCGATAAACTGTGCTTCTTTCATGAGCTCCACCAGCATGGGCAGAGGCTGATGGACTATGGGCTGGGTTGTAACCATGAGAGGCTGAGGCAGGCGCACTTCCTGCTCGATAATCAGCTCGAAGGTACCGTCATCCGGTATCATTTCGGCCGAAACCAGTTCACCACGGCTGACGATCAGATCGTGACTCAACCTCAGACGGGGTTTGCGCAGGATAAAGCCGGCATCCAGCACCCGGTAATACTCTTCTTTGCGATCCTTGGGACTGCCCTGCCGGAGAAACTGCTTGGCGGCCTTGAAAAAACCGGCCACAACAATGGAAGGTGGTACGTCGCAATCAATAGCCAGAACGTTGTAGAGGTTGCGCGGCGTCTCGGTCTGATTGGGTCTCAGATCAGGCACCAGGTCGGGGAAAAGCTGATACAACTCGCTGCAGGAATTGACCTGCCCTGTGACATCGTTATCTGCCCAGCTCTGCCTGAGAGCGGCACACAAAATCTGGCTTTCCAGCTCAATTCTGTTTGCTCCGCCTGCATCAGCCATGACCCTGGACCACCTTTTAACCTAGTTCTTCTCAACTTCAAACGTCAATTCGGTGTGACCCACACGAACTTTGTCACCGGCCGAAAGCACCTGCCGTTTCACCACAGGATGCCCGTTCAGCAATGTGCCATTGGTGGAACCAAGATCTTCGATCCAGAAATCGCCTTCTTCAAAGGTAATCCAGGCATGATGCCGGGAGGTAAAAGTGTCGTCGGGAATGACAACCTGGTTGGAGGGGTCCCGTCCGATTTTGACTTTAGAAGTCTTAAGAGAATATCTCTGCCCGGTTTTCTGAACCACCACCACCACGGTGTTTTGGATGGGCTCTTCGGGAGCCTTGGAATCAGACTGCTTGAGATAGTCGAGCTGCAAGCTCTTGAGATCCAGGTCGGTGACGGTCGCGCAGTAGACACAGCGGGTGCCTACCGGAGTGGGACGTCCACAACTGGGACAGGCTTCTGTATTTTCTGGCATGCGACTCCTAACCTAACCACAAGCGCTTGGTTTCCATGAAGCGCTTCTGAGATACAGAGCTATTATACGCACCCATTACGGCTACAAAATACAAGGTTTGATAGATGGGAAACAAATTCTTTAGAGAATAGAGAAAAGAAGATTCCGAATTGGGCTAATCTCACTTTGCCCCGCGCAAACCAAGTGGTAACAATTGGCCCAAAATTTCCTGAAGCGTTTAATCGCGCAAGGGTAAGCGAGGCGGCGCGGCCTGATCAGTATCGAGTCAGGCGCTGGCAGTCTGAGAAATTGTTTCGGTTTCCGGTTCTTTAGCTGCATCATCTTCAGCACCGCCTTTGCGGGTGCGGAAGCAGTAAGTGCAGTAAACCGGCTTATAGCCCTTGGGCTGGAATGGCACCCTGGTGGGCGAGCCGCATTCGGCGCAAGCCACTTCGGCGGTGCGGCCGGGATCTTCTCCGTTTCGCTGCACACGCATTAAGATTCGACAATTGGGACAACGCTTGGGCTCATTCACCAAGCCTTTTGTGTGGAAAAACTCTTGCTCCCCGGCAGAGAACACGAAAGTCTTATTACAGTCCCGACAATTTATGTCCTTATCCTGGAAAACCATGGCATGCCACCTGTGATATAGGGGTTTCCTTAGTCAAGCGTTAAACAGGCAGAAGCTTAGTAAAAGGCTGACAAGAGTTGCGACGATAATGCCATGGTATCACGAACAGATTGGCACCGCATATCACAAACCCACGCCCTGGGGTTAGCACCATAGAAATATGGCAATCTCCATAGCATGATTGCCCCTGAGAAGCAGTCTAGAAGCCGAAACCTAGGCGCCCCTTGAGTATGCACCAATAGAGAGAGGAGCCGGAACACCGCTAAAGAAGGCGGCACTGGCTACCATTGCCGCATTGTCCGTACAAAGGGAGAGGGGCGGTCGATAAACTCGATAAGTACCGGCCTCGGACAGTTCACTGAAGCGGCGCCTCAAATCGCTATTGGCGGCAACCCCGCCCGCCAGAACTATGCGATTCAGCCCCAGTTCTCTGGCACAGTTCACTGTTTTCTTGAATAGCACACGATTGACCGCATCCTGGAAGGAAGCAGCCACATCGGCTGTATTGACCACGCCGCTATGGTTTTCCATAGTGCGCATTACCGCCGTCTTCAACCCACTAAAGGAAAAGTTGAGCCCTTCCACCCGGCCTTCAGGGAAATTATAGGCCCTGGGGTTTCCCGTAGCAGCCAGCTTGTCAATAGCCGGTCCCCCTGGATAACCAAGCCCCAACAAGCGGGCCACTTTGTCATAGGCCTCCCCGGAGGCATCGTCGAGGGTCTGACCGAGAACGGCGAACTCTTTATAAGAGCTGAAGTGCATAATCTGCGTATGTCCACCGCTGACCACTAAGGCTACAAAAGGCGGTTCCAGGTCGGAATCTATGTAATTGGCGCAGACATGGGCCTGAATGTGATCGACGGCAAGCAAAGGCTTTTCCAGAGCCCAGGCAAGGGTTTTGGCACCTGCCAGACCCACCAGGAGCGTACCAATCAAACCCGGGCCGTTGGTACAGGCGACGGCACCAATTTGTGCCAATAGTCCATTTTCATTATCGCCCCGCAGAGGCAAAGAGAGCTTGAGGCAAGCTTCTTCGAACATCTCGTTCAGAAGTCCATTAAAAACTTCTAGATGTCGCCTGGCTGCTACTTCCGGCACCACACCACCGAAGGCTTTATGCACCTCGGTCTGCGAAACCAGGCGTCCCGAAATGAGTTTGCGACCGTCCTCCACCAGGGCACAGGCGGTTTCATCGCAGCTAGTCTCAATTCCAAGGTAAAGCAAGGATAACTCCCCGGTCGCACGATCTTGACTACACTAGCACAGACAGCCCATCCAAGCCGGTAAATGGGGGTTCCGGATTTAACCTTGCAAACAAAAGAACCTATTGACAAGGAAGGGGTTGAAGCTTACTATCTTTCCAATTAGCGCCCGATTCAGGTGCCCAATTTCCGGGCACAATCTATAAAGGGTGTATCCAAGGAAAATCCCAACGGGAATTATCCCCGGGTTCCAATCTATGGTTCTTTGGATGCTCTCCAATCAGGCGCTAAGGGTACGGAAGAAGTTCCGTCCTTCTTACTAAACAATCGGCTTACAGTTTCCGGTCATCAGGTGGCCAGCCAATGAAAAACCATACTTTCAAGTTTCCAAGAACCAACGCCTTTCTAGCAGGTGCCTTCCTCTCCGTCCTTGCGGCATGCGCCTCAGCGACAACAGCCTCGGCCCAATCAATAGACGGCTCTTTTGACCTGGGCGGCGGCGCCACTGGCGGTGTCACCATGGGGGCCAACGGTCCCACCGGTGTACTATCGAACGGCGCCACGGGCGATTCGATTCAAATAGGCGGCGGCGGCGGTCCGGGCTTCGCCCTCTCGAGCGGTCCTGCCTCTATGGGAGACGGCGGCACCATCGGCCGCACCAGCTTCCGCACCGGTTACGGCAACCAGGGCATGGGCAATATCCAAGACGGAATGACCACCGGCAGCAACAATCCGCTCGAAGGGCGCGGTTCCAACTTCGGTCTCTCCGGCACCCAGACCGGTCTCATGGCTCCCAACAGCTTCAGCAACGCCCCCATGCCGGTGACAGCCACCAACAGCGGGCACATGGATTACGGCTTCACCGCCGGTCCCCAACAGTATTACGACAGCATGTACGGACTAACTCGAGCAGGCAACAACCTCATCGACGACCTCGGACGCAGGCTAACCGGGGGCTTCATCGGCAGCGGGCGGCAAATGCTGCCGCGCGTCTCCACCGGCTCGGTCGACTTCAACACCGTAACCAGATCAAGCGCCGGGTTTGGACCATAACCTTCTGCATTCAGCGAGGCCTCTTTAAAATGAGCAAAATTGTCAGACGAGCAATATTGATGAGTGCCGCAATCTCTTTCTGGTGCGCACCACAAGCGGTGCTAGCCCAGAGCTACGACACCTCCGGATTGATGCCCACCAACCGAGACATGGGTTACGTTTCGCGTAATTTCGGTCAGGCCGAAAATTCCCTGGGCGCTAAGGGTGATATCGACCGCGGCAGTTATCTGACCGGGGCCTCTCCCTCCGATTATTCCGTTTACGACAAGCGCGAAACGGCCTTCAGCACCAAGCAGCTCTACAACCGCGACATGAGACTGAACAGCCCCATGCATCCGTTCGGACTGGAGCTGCCCCTCACCTCCTCAGGCGGGCTTGCTCCCATCTTCGGCTTCGGTAACCAGCAAAATCCCGGACCCCAGTTCACCAGCCGCCTCGACCAGGCTATCACCACGATGGTCCCCGGCGGACACATATCGGTAGTGCCGAGCACCGGCCAGGTGGTCAGCCGCATCGGCGATGTCAGAGGCGGTCTCACAGTGGGAGCCGACGGTATCAGCGGCGGCTCCATCGGTAACGGCAGTTTCGGCGGTACCTTCGGCGGCAACGGCGGAACCGTAGGCGGCTCCATTCCCGGTCTGGGAACTTTCGGCAGCGGCTTCTAATCAGTATTTCAAGGAAAGCAAAACACTTAGGCAAGTTAGTAATTCAAGAGGCAAACAGATATGTTCAGTCAAAGAGGCGCCCACCTCGCTCCCAAGCAAGAAAGACAAGCTGTGTCGATTAAGCCTGTTATGTCACTGGCTCTTCTGACACTTCTTAGCTTGCAAAACTTACCAGCCCAGGCCCAGAGCGTCGGAGACATAGTATCGGGGCAGGTCCTGCGGCAGCTCATGGGCGGACAGGCCGGTCAGCGCCGTCAATTACCGCCGGTGCGCATGGATAGCTTCGTAGATCAAGCCGGCGGTCATGCCGAACATATCTATGGAGACGAGGGCGCCAACGGACTGCCTCCCTATTTCGGCTTCAGCAAAGCGCACCGCATTGACACCGGCATACAAGGTATTCGCAACCAGGGTCTCACTACCGGTCACGGCAGTGTCATGCCCGACGCCTGGGGTGGTGACGAATATATCGGAGCCGAATGGTCCGACACAAACCGGGGCAGACCGCCCATGCACTGGGGAGGCGAAAATCTTGACGCCGCCGCGCTCGGGCAGGCAGCCGCCGCCGCAGTAGTACAGGGCGTAGTCGGCGGCACAACCTCATCGGGAGGAGGCGGCGACCCGGGCGGCGGCAACGGACTGCCACCACCGCCAGGAGAAGGCTACCAGCCTGCCACCGTACACGGTCAGTTCGTGGGCTATTACAGCCCCGAAGAAGTGGCGCTCTCGCAGACCGACTTCCCGGCGGCCTTTGAACAATTCGTCTACTCCGGACGCTACCTGGGCAGCCCCGAGAATGCTCGCTTCATTCTGGAAAACGAAATGGGCAGACCCCAGGGCGGCAGAACCATACCGGGCAACTAATCGACGACTCGAGCTACAGGCGCGGCTTCCCCTGGGAAGCCGCGCCTTTCTCTTGGCTTGCTAAGTAATTTGACGATTCCAACCGGGTTCTCAAGTTTCCGAGTGAAAGCAAGAAAATCAGGGCATGTCTATATTGCCCGGGTCACCGCCGGCCGTGTCGGCATTTATCGGCACATCCATAAAGCGGTACAATATCCTGGCTTTTAAGAACTTCTCTTAAAAAATCAGCTTCACGCATTACCATACAGAAAAGTAACCAGACAAAAAGGCGAAAGGAATCGAAATGCCCGAGGTGGTCTCAACCCTTAACGCTCCCCAGGCCATTGGACCTTATTCACAGGCCGTAAAACATGGGGGACTGGTCTTTGTCTCAGGGCAAATTCCACTGAATCCCCAGGGCGAAATGGTGGAAGGCGACATCAAGGTGCAAACCAGGCAGGTTTTAACCAATCTGCAAAACATCTTGAAAGCTGCCGGCACCGACTTCAACAATGTACTCAAGACGACGGTCTTCTTGAAAGACATGGCGGAATTCGCACAAATGAACGAAGTGTACGCCGAATTTTTTCCCACCCATAAGCCGGCCAGGGCCACTGTGCAAGTAGCGCGCCTGCCCCGCGACGTATCGGTAGAAATCGAAGTCGTGGCTGCATGCTGATGATGATAATGGGCTTAGAACTGAGCGTGCAGGATATGGTCGCCCTCGGCGCCACCGCCATTGGTGCGGGCACCGACTTGACCACACGCAAAATCTATAACTGGTTGACCTTTCCAACGGCCGTGATCGGAGTAGCCCTGAATGGCTACTTGAATGGTATCTACACCGGCTTTCACCAGATAGGAGCCGTAGAAGCCTTTTGCGGTTGGATGGTGGCGGCAGCCATCATGATGTTTCCCAATCCGGGCAAACGCATGCACTTCGGCGATGTAAAGATGATGGCCGCAGTAGGAGCCGTCCTTGGCATCACCAAGTTTCTCATTTGCATGTTCTACTTCAGCCTGGTTTACGGTCTGGTTTCCATGTTCTTGATTCTCAAGTCAATCCCCAAAGAGCAAATCAAGGGGTTCTGGCTTCTGCTCAAGTCTTTCGTCTTTGCCGGTGTAAACATATCGGAAGGCTTCGACATGACCGAGGTGGAAAAAGCCAAAAAGAAACTGATCCCCCTGGGACCGATCATCTTCACAGGCACCCTGCTGGCCGTCTTCCTGGATAAGTGGACCATGCACTTCCTGGGCTTTGCCTGGTACCAGTAAGCTTATTGTTTTGACACAAAGTAAATGTCTTAACCGCTCATTAACCGCGACCGGACGAACATATCGTCAAGTCACGGAGACCCACAACCATGAGCGCAGCAACCGGCATCCTCTTTCTCGATATCTTGATCAGGCCCTTTTTCAAAGTAGCCATGAAGTTCCCCCTGGTGGGGCTCTGCATCCTATTTATGTTCTACGGACTAATAGGATATATCGCCATTCGCAGTGCCTACCTGGCCGACAGCCATTCCTGAGGTCATAGAGCCAGACAATTGATCAGGCTTTCCAATTCACCAGGCTATTCAGGGCAGCGGGTTTTGCCGCTAGAATATAGCGATGAAAAGAATCCTACCCTTGCCCGACATTGCGACTGCCTTATTCTCCTCGGTCCAAAATGCAGACCTAAAAAGGGGCTTGAGACGGCGGCGCCAACCAGTTTTGCTCAGCCTGGCAGCGGCTTTCGCGGCACTGCCGGCCGGCGCCGCCGCGCCGGATCCGGCCACGCCTGATTTGATTGTTCATAACGCCCAGATTGTTGTCAGCGCCGAATCCGGAGAGCGCCAGGAAGCCATGGCCGTTTCCGGCGGGCAAATCATAAAGATCGGCAAGAGCAAAGAGATTCTGGCAGGCGCCGGCAAAACCACAAAGCTCTATGATGCCGGGGGCAAACTGATAGTGCCCGGTTTTCATGATAGCCACATCCATCTGGCCGAAGGGGCTGTTGAGTACACCCAACTCAGACTGAATGAAGCCAGGTCCAAGACCGAGATTCTCTCGGCTATTCAGGCTTATGTTCAGAAACACAAAAATCTGAAAGAGATTATTGGTCACGGCATCTCCTTGCCGGCTGTGCTAGACGACAAACTGACCCGCGTCGACCTCGACAAGTTAACCGACAAACCAATGGCCCTCTACAGCGAAGACGGTCACTCCCTCTGGGTGAACAGCAAGGTCTTGAACCGCATCCCCAGGGAAAAATTAGCGCTCTTTGATAAACAGGGACTGCTAGACAAACTGGAAGGTGATGCCAACAGCGGTCTTCTCAAAGAAGAAGCTATGTACCTGGTAGACTCCGTCATCAAAGGCACTTCCCGCAGGCAATTCGCCCATGCTCTTAAAGACGGACTCAAATTAGCCAATTCACTGGGCATCACTTCTATTCAAGAAGCTCATGCCACCGACGCCGTACTGAAAGCCTATTACGATTTAGCCAGGCGCAAAGAGCTAACCTTGAGGGTGGAAGCGGCCCTGCACACCAGCCCAAACATGGATGCCGGTGATTTGCTGAAATTACAGGCAAAGTCATTTAACTACACAACCGGCAATTTGCGCGTCAGAAGCGCCAAGATTTTCCTGGACGGCGTTATCGAAACAGGCACCGCCGCCCTGCTAAAACCCTATATCGGCAAGTTCGGGGTAGAACAAAACCCCGGCAAAGACTGCCTCGGGCTCACCAATTTAGACCAGCCCAGGCTCAACAAGCTGGTGGCGGAATTGGTATCACGCGACTTCCAGATTCACATTCATGCCATTGGAGACAGAGCGGTAAGAATGGCTTTAGATGCCCTGGAACCAATGACCGAACTGAGTGCCGAAAAAGATCTGCGCCATCATATCGCCCACCTGGAACTGGTTGACGAGCAAGATTTTCATCGCTTCCAAAAACTAAATGTAACTGCCAATTTCCAACCTTACTGGGCCTTTCGCGATCCCTATGTAGAGAAACTAACCGTTCCCATTCTGGGGGCCAGATCAGAGTTCATCTACCCGCTGGCCAGCCTGACCAGAGCCGGAGCCAGATTGGCAGCCGGTTCCGACTGGACGGTTTCAACCATGAATCCCCTCGAGGCCATGCAAGTAGCGGTGACAAGGCTACCGATTAATGCCGGTGCCGCCGGTGATACCACCAAAGGCCCCCTCAACGAAAAAGAAAGACTGAGCATCAAACAAATTCTAGCAGCCTACACCACAGGTGGTGCCTACGTCAACCACAGCGACAAGCATACCGGCACGCTGGAACCAGGCAAGTACGCCGATTTCGTCGTCCTTGACCGCGACTTCATCAATCTACCGCCCCATGAGATAGCCAGGACAAAGGTACTCGCCACCTTCCTGGAAGGCAAGCAAGTCTATCCAAGATAAAGAAGAGACAAAATGGGGCTTTCACCTCAGACAGGAGACGGCCTCAGCCACTTCAGCCCCTGCAATTGCCGGAATCCATCTACGACAAGATAAATAGTAAGCGCCAGAAGCAAGATGAAGTGATAATTGATCACGCTGTCTCTGAGGGTAAAGACATAGTGAATCAGAGCATAGAAGGGTAGACAGAAAGAAAGCACAGGCACTAGGAGCCCCAGCACAAAGAAGACCGGAATCAAGAGCGGCATCTGCCGCCGCAAGAGCGAAGGGGAAGCGGCACTAAGGCTGAGGTTCTCACCCAGAGCAAGAAATGCGCCATGAAAGGCGAGAATGACAGCCGGCAAAATCAAGACCAGGTCGTAAGAATAGCAGTGCAGAGAAAAAACCAGCCCCACTGGCAAAGCCACCATGGCAGCGGCCTGTGCCACAGATTTTCTGCGCAATTTAAAGCCGAAGCCTACCAGAAACAGTTGCAAAAGAGCGAAGAAAGCACTGGTCAGAGAATTGACCGTGGCCGTGGGCAAAACTGAAAGGCGCAAAAGCTGCCCCCGCAATGTAGGGGTAGCCTCGGGATTCATCCAGCGCAAATCTTGCATGGAAAATTTGAGAAGGGCAAAATAATTCTTGTAAGTATCTGCACCGCAGTAGAAATAGGAAGCAATCAGGAAAGCCAGACTGAAGCCAAGAAAAGCCAGGCAAAAACGAAAGCGACAGCCGCCCAGATGAAAGGCCACCATGGTCACAGCCAGATGGGGCTTGACCAGAAACGGCAGCAAGCAGAGCGCCGAGAGCACCGGTCTTTTCCTCTCCAGAAAGTATAGATGGGCAGCCATGGATAGAAACAGCATGGGTGAAACCTGCTCAATACGCAGCGCTTCCCAGACCGGACCACTGAAGGGCAAGATAGCGGAGAGCCACATAAACCAGCGACTGCTCAGCTTAAATACCCGCACCAGAAGGTAGAGCCCCACAAGAAAGCAGGCGATCAGCAAGACCTTGGTGCAGAGGTAGGCAACCGCAGTCGGGAAGATAAGCAGGGGTAAGAGGAAGGGCAAGCCGAAGGGCGCGACATAAAGTGGCACGGCGCGGGTGCCAAGAGCCGGGAAAGTTTCAATCTGAAAGGGAAAGAACCTGGCCACATCATAAATTTCAGCGCTACGACCAGCTTGAAAGAGAGCGGCACCGCAATAGAATTCGGAAAGATCGGTTACCTGAAAGACGGCAGCCGGCGGCGGTGCCAGCACAAAAGTTATGGTAGTAAAAAGCACCAGACCAAAAATACCGTCCAGTATTGTCCTATTTCTCAGATTGTTTGCCTGATTTGACTTTTCCGGCTCCGCCGCAGTGGACATTAAAAGGGCTCCCCCGAGTGACGCTGCCAGATCATAAAGCAAAGCCCGAAAGAATTGCGCTCCCGTTGAAAAAAACAGCTATTTAATGGCCCGCTCCTTCATGACTTAACCATTCATGCCCGGCTCTGGGCATAAAGTCAGTGGCGGGTTGCCCTTGAAGATGGCAATCTCACTAAAGATTAAGTGCCGGTCCGATTGAAGACATCTTAAGCCTGTGAATGAAATCAGCGAAAAATATCTGCCCACAGGTACCGTTATCGGCGGTTCCTACAGATTGCTCAAATGCCTGGGAGAAGGAGGGATGGGAGCAATCTTCGAAGTAGAGCATGTAATTATGGGCAAGCACTTTGCCCTCAAACTTCTTACCAAAAGCGACATTGCCGAAACCGACTGGTTGCGCTTCAAACAAGAAGCCCAGACCCTTGCCAAATTGCAGCATGCCAATATTGTGCAGGTGAGCGATCTTGGCATCCATCAAGCAGGCGGCAAGAGTTATCCCTTCTACGTCATGGAGCTTCTCGCGGGCGAGTCTCTCAAGCAGAGATTGAAAGTATGCGGGCGACTGGGCGCTCGAGAAGCCGTAGCAATTTTCGAAAAAATAGCAAAAGCACTTGCTCTGGTGCACGAGAAAGGAATCATCCATCGCGATATAAAGCCCGACAACATAATGCTCGTCAAAGGCGAGACGGGGCTAACGCCAAAACTGGTAGACTTCGGCATCTCTAAACTGAAAGACCGGGGCGGCGAAGCCCTCACGCTACAGGGCGAAGTCTTCGGCAGCCCCCTCTATATGAGCCCCGAGCAATGCCTCGGACAGCCCCTTGATCCGCGCAGCGACATCTATGCCCTGGGAGCCTCACTCTTCGAGGCCCTGACAGGAGTGCCGCCCCTCTCAGGGGAAACCGCCCTGGAAACTTTCAAATTGAAAACCAGCACCCCGGCGCCGCGGCTGGGGGCGAAAGTCTCCCTCATTACCTTTGATGATGAACTGGAAGATCTGGTGGCGGGCATGCTGGAAACCGATGCCAATCATCGGCCGGCCACAGCCGCACATGTAGTGGGACGCCTGCAAGCCATCAGGGTCATGCAAGAAATGGGCGCGCCGCCCCCCGCTCCCGGCAAGCTGACCACTGATCAAAACGCCAAAAACCAGGAACCGACGCCCCGAAAAGCTAACCTTGCACAAGAGGAAGAAGAGACAATCGAACAGTCCCTGACCAAGAAGTTGTTTCTGCCGGCCGTCTGCCTGGTGGGACTGGCGGCCATGCTTTGCGCCCTTGCACTTTGGCAGTACAACGCACCAAAATCCGATAACCCGGGCAAAACAAAAACCAGTCAAATGACGGAGATAAATTTTCTAGGGCTTCCGCAAACTGAGCCCGGCAACCAAACCAGCAGCAAGCCACAAGAGGAAAGCACCAGTAAATGGTCGCAACTGGAAAAAATCCCGGTAATTTGCGAGCTAAATTCAGCCGCCCCTCAAAAGCAGTTTCACCTGCCCCAAAACCTTTCCATAGGCAGCCTTCGTCTTCTCAAGAACGGGCGTGCCAGCGAAGCCATAGATGTGCGGGGGGAACTGCGCTTCCCGGCCGATGCCGCCATCACTTACACACCGAACAATCTGATTCTGGAACATCCGGAAGTTATGGATAAGTTTAAGGACGGGGTGTTAAAGGAACTGGTACTTAGCAACGAGGAACTGGTAACAAATGACTATTTGAAACATCTGACTCATCTGAAAAGCCTGACCACAGTCAAGTTGAACAATACAATGATTAACGACGACGGGCTCAAATATCTGGAACAGTTGCCGGCCCTGGACAAACTGGAAATCGGCACGCAGGGAGTCAGAGACAAAAGCCTCAGTCAAGCTGGTTTTCTCCTGGGTCTCCGGCACCTCGATCTGAAGGGACAGCCGACCATATCTCTCACTTTGAACGCTCTTACAAAAAGCGACAAACTACAGAAGCTTGCGGCTACATACTGCCCTCTCACCAGGGAAGACTGGCATAATCTTGCCAAAATCAAGCCCCTGAGAGAGCTGAACCTGGGCTCTGCCAACCTGGACGACAAGTATCTAGAAGAACTGGCTTCTCTTCCGAATTTGCAAGAAATGGAAATTAAAGACTGCCCTGTCACCACCGCCAGTGCTAAAATTCTCAAGCGTTTTCCCAAATTACGTTTTCTTGTCATAGACAATGAGACCTTGACTGAGCAAGACTTCAAGAACTTCCAAAAAGAGCTTGCGCCCTGCCAGGTAGCAAGAGACAGGCGCAGTTTCGTGAACTTCAATCGACAATAAGGAGTAAGGGAAATCGAAGGCAAGCAGGGCAGCGGCATCGACAAACACCTGAAAGGTCGGGGCAACCGCGAAGCAGGGTTAAGCCCTGATGATATCGTGGGCGGTGCCTACCAGGTGCAGTCGCTGGTGGCTTCCGGGGGCATGGGTACCGTCTACCTGGTCGAACACCTGCAGCTAAAGCGCCCCCTGGCCCTGAAAACTCTAAAAACAGACCGTATCAACCAGACCGCCTGGAATAGTTTTGTGCTGGAAGCTAAAGTGCTGGCCCGCCTTGAGCACCCGAACCTGGTCAAGGTCTACGATCTGGGCATCATCAACAATCGCCTGCCTTACTATGTCATGGACTACGTGGCCGGCGGCACTCTGGCCGCGAAGATAAAGGAAGAAGGCCCCCTCAGTTTATCGAAGACCCTGGCAATCTTTGAGCAGGTAGCAGCCGGTCTGGCTTATGCGGAAGACCTGGGACTGGTACACCGAGATATCAAGCCAAGCAATATCATGCTGGTGGAAACTAACGGCAAAAGTCCGCAAGTCAAAATTGTTGATTTCGGTCTGGCCAGGCAGGAGAGTGGCGCCCTCAGCGCCGGTGAAAGAGAAAAGATCTGCGGCAGCCCACCCTATATGAGCCCTGAGCAAACCAGAAATGAGCACCTCGACATTCGCTCCGACATCTACTCTTTCGGCTGTACGCTCTTCGAGGCACTGACCGGCACTCCGCCCTTCATCGGCGAATCCATCTTGATTGTACTCAGCAAGCATCAACTGGAAAGAGCCCCCACTCTGAAAGAAGCTACCCTGGGCGGAGATTTTCCCCAGGCTATAGAAGTAGCACTGGCAAAGATGCTGGCTAAAGAACCGGCAAAGCGCTTTCAATCTTTTCACGAGATTACTGAGCTACTTTCAAAAATGCGCGCCCTGCAAGAAGAAAATCGCCTCTCTCTGGTGGAACTGCCTGCCAACGAGGGCAGCCACAATGAAAGAGAGGCAGAGAAAAAAAACACCAGCCCAGAGCCAGTAGTGAAAAGTGTAAAACCGGCAGGTTTTTCCGCCCGCTCGCGCATAGTAAGTTATGGCTTGGCGGTGCTGGCTATTGCAAGCGCCGCTGCTCTGGCCCTCAAGTTTATGGGTCAAGAGGGCAACAGCCAGCCGACCACAAGCCTGCTTCGCTTCGGCGGCGGCGCTCTGCAAGAGGGAGACGTCTTGCCCGAAAGCGCTGAGGACAAGCAGTTCATAAAGGATCGGCAAAAGACACGGGACCCGGTGCAGGTTCTGGAAGCCTACTATGCTCAGCATGAGCCCTTCAGCCTTGTACAAATTCAGGGCAAAACCTGGCGCTCTTTCAATAGCCCGCGCCCTTTCAATCTAGGCGCCTTTACCGCCGATCACCCCGCAAGCCTCTCAGGCGATGTCCTCCTGCCCACAGGGAAAAGCTATGCCGGTCCCGGTACGCTTGTCTTTCACCCCGACACAAGGCTAATTTATTCTCCCAGCAAGCTGGTGGCCTCCCATCCGGAACTTCTAAAAAACTTCAAACCGGATGCAGTCTGGGGTCTCGACCTGGCCAACAACCGCGCCCTTACCAACGAGACCCTGGCTAATTTTACGCATCTGACCGGGCTCAAGTATCTCGATATCTCCTATACCGGCGCAAGCGACAGCGCCGTAGAAGCACTCGACAAATTCACCGAACTGGAGGGACTGGCCGCCATACACAGCGAACTGACCGGAGACGGGCTGGTGAAGTTCAAGGGTCTTCTGAATCTGAAAACCCTCAGAGTCGGGCGCATTTTCCAGCTTTCGCGTCTTTTGGAAAAGCTCAACCGGTCCAAGCAGATCACCTATCTGGAGATCGTCGACGAACCGGTAAGTCAGGCTGAATTGCAACAAATCGCCGACATAAAGTCATTGCGCCATCTCTGCCTCAACAGTTCGCTCTCCTATTCCAAATACCTGCCCAGCCTGAGAACACTGGAAAAACTGGAGACCCTGGAAATTTCACAAATGTCCGATTACAAAACCCTGGCTGAAGATCTGAAGACGCTTCCGGGTTTGAAGCGGCTCATCATTCATGGCAACGACCTGAGCCCGGAAGAAGGCGCCGCCTTACAAAGGAACCTGCCCCACCTGAAATTCGAAGCGGCACCACGGGTGGAGCAACCGGCACTCAAGAGTTAAATCACCTACACGACGCTACTTTCGTAGATTTCCAGAGGCAGATCGTCAGGATCGCGAAAGAAGGTAAAGCGCTTACCGGTATACTCATCCACGCGCACGTCTTCAGCTTCGACACCGTTGTCGCGCAAGAAGCGCAAGACCTCAGCCACGTTATCAACCTCAAAGGCCAGGTGTCTCAAGCCGCAGGCTTCAGGACCGGTGACACGGCGGGGAGGGTCGGGAAAGGAGAATAGCTCAATCTGGCAAGCACCCACTTGCAAATCGAGCTTGTATGATTGCCGCTCCGCCCGGTAATGCTCTGCAATAATTTCAAAACCAAGCAGCTCATGGTAGAACTTCTTGGAGCGTTCATAGTCGGAACAGATTATAGCAACATGATGTATTCTGGCCGTGGCAAGCATAAAATTCCTTTTTCCCGATACTGGTGCCAATTAGTCTACAAGAAACAGGTAACTTACCGATGGAAAGGTCGGAGCAAATGAAGCAAAACCAACCAGAAACCATTGGAGTCTGCTGGATGGAAGAAGACGGTACTATCGTGCTCAAGCTGATTGCAGAAGGGCCGGACGGGCTAATCGGCCACGGCATCCTCACCTACGAAAAGGAACATGAGCAATACCAGGAAATTTTGCAACATGTCGGACCCCTTAAACCGGGAGAAAACAAACCGGTAGCTCCCTGGCCCGATTAGCACAAGCCCTATTCGCTCATGGAATTCAAGGAAGCGCCCAGATCGATGGTACGCCAGCTACCGGTAATCAAACCTTCCAGAGAACGCCTGGAAGTCACCACTCGCTCCCTCAATCCGTCCACTTTCGCTTCCAGATTCAAGGTAACCGGATTACTGGGACCAAGACTCTCACGACAGATCTTATGAGCTTCCTTATAGCAGCGCAATGATTCAGCTATGTCTCCAAGCTGAAAATAAAGCATGGCCGCATTCTGCCAGCCGCAAGCGACATCGGGATGATCGGCCCCCAGTAAGTTGGCGCAAACCTCGATATAGACCAGGGTCTCATGGAGAGCATCATCAATTCGCCCCATGAAATAGAGGGACTTACCAAGATTATTCAAGGCCTGGGCATGGGGAATGCTATTCTCGCCATAACACTCCAGGCTGAGACGCGTTAATTCACGCTGATAGCTCTCCGCCTTGAGATAATCTTTTTGCTCAAAAAAGATATAAGCGATTCTCTCAAGACAATAGCGGTAGCGCCCGTCTTTATATACGGATAGAGCATTCAAAAGCTGCTCGTAGAGCGCTCTGGCATTGACCAGATCTCTGAGGGCAATAAGCTGCTCCGCCATCTCTTTCATGTTAAGAAGGGAAGAATCGGTGGCTTTGATGAACTTCTCAGTCGGCTCAACGGCAATGCAGGGCGGCTTCTTCAGCCAGCGCAATTCTTCCAGGGCATCGGCTACCGAAATGCCCCGGCGTCTTGAGTATTCAAACAAGGTCGAGGCGGCGTCAAAGGAATATCGCCTGTCTTCGTAAAGGGCATAACACTGCTCCATTAGCTCAATGGTTGGTTCATCGAGCATGCCGGAGATCAAGAGAGCTTGCTTGACCAGCCTCTGATTCTTCTTAGCCATTTCAAAAGCCTGGTCGATATTGGTGCCGCTTGTATGATCGAGCGACTTGAGAAACTCAAAGAATGTGAGAACCCTCGCCTCACCGCTATCGGCTACAACCTGTTCAGTAGCCTGCCCAATCGCATCAGAAAGGGAGAAGCCGTCTTCAAGGCGCCTGAGCACCGACTTGAGCTGCGGCAGTTTGATAATTCCCTCTGCCAGACTTGATTGCAGAAGCAAAATATTGTCCAGTTGTGTCTTGGTTAGATAGCGCTTCTCCAGAAGAATCTCGCCTATGGATTTGCGACCGATAATACTGAGTTCGAGCGCTTCCAACAATCTACGTTCACTGAGCAAACCCGACAGCACAAGCAGCTCACCAAGTTTGGGAACGTTCAAGACCGGTTGTTCGTAAAAATTCTTGGTGCGCGGAACATTTGACTGCGCCAAATGCCTCTTGCGCGCCTCAACCAGAACATCAACCGCCTCTTCCCGGCTGAGCCGCTTTTGCCTTATCATCATCTGCACATTGAGCGCCGTACTCAAAAACGCATCGGTCATAACCCCGGCTGACACCAGCATACGCCCAAGGGGTAGGCGCACCCGCTCCTGTTGGCGCAAATAAGTATCAAGCTGCGACTCGGTTATCACCGCAGAAGAGACAAGTAGTTCTCCCAGAGGTGAGAGCTGCTTTTCCAGAGACCTTTCCCAGCCCAGTTCCAAAAGGGCATCTTCCAGACGCCGGCTGGAGCCGCGCACCCGCAAGAAAGCATTACGCACCTGATCCAGTTGCACCAGGTCTTCCCTAAGAAGGCTCTGACATAAAATCAAATTGCTCAGATCATTTTCAGTGATGAGCCCCGACAAAACCAAAACCCGACCCAGGGGCAAGCCCGTATCGCTGGAAATAGCCAGGGACTGAACCACTTGCTCCGATGAAACTGCCTCCAGTTGCACCGCAAGATCGCCCAGGAGGTAAGTATTGCTAATGGCGACCATCAAGACTCCCGAGCAGGACTAACAGAGGTGTGTAATACCTTATTCCATCGGTATGGCTATTTCCGGCTCATATTTCGGAACATTTTTTACATTACTGAAAATCATACCGAAATGTTCCAACTTTCGGCGCCCGTCGGTGTCGTGCCAGCGCTTCTCAAATTCCGCCCGGGGCACATAGACAAAATGCCCGAGGGTAGAGGGATCCATAAAATAAACACAGTCACCGTCATAACCTACGGCCACCACATAATGACCATCCTGCCAGCGCCTTTCGTAATTCACAGCCTGTCCATTCTCAGACTCAGCCCAGGCCTGCACCAGACACAGCACCGGCTTTCTCGAATCAATGTTCCGCTCAAGCTCCGTCACAGTCATGCCTACCTTAACTTGCGCCGAAAGCCCCCTCTTCTCAGCCGCCTTAACGATGCGCTCAAAGGCGGTACCTTGCTTGCGGTTGGAGCGCAATTCGGCAGCCAGACGGTCTTCACGCTCTTCCACGGCAAAATAAGCGAGCAGCGACTGCAAAGCCGCCACACCGCAGGTATAATCGGTGGACTGCCTGACCAGAGGCACCCTTATTAAGTTCTCGGGCAGCCGCCGCCCGCGCCCCTCCGCCTCAACCGGTAATGACAGGAAGAGCGCCCAAAGCAAACCGGCAAGCAGAGATGGAAGCAGAAGAAAGCATCTCCAAATCGGCAGCCTTCGGCTGTCACGTAAGGCGACTGGGCTCTGCTCATTACTCGCCGCCATCACGGGAAAGGCCCTCACGCCAGAAATCTCCAACCCATAAAAACGCATTTTCGGTTTAGCTTATCAACTACAACTATAGTTCATGCTGCTTTCATTGAAGACAAATCTTTCAACTAATGATCAGAGCCCGAAGAATCAGGCTCCTGAGATAAAGGTGGCGGGGCCTGTTTATTGAAAGTCGCAGGCTGAAAGAGGCAAACATCAGCGGCTCAGGGACTGTAATGGAGCGCCCTGTTTCTTTTAAGTCATAAGGTGCCCTGGAGCCCATTGAGAATCTGGAGCTAGCGAGGGAAGCTTTGGCAATAGAGAATGCCTCACCGAAGGAAAGCAGCAAGCAAAAACAAACGGAGCTTTCAAAGGGCGAAGCTGAACGCTCCCCCTACTGCTGCATGTGAGGAACTCCGCCGACAGCTCGTCTACAGAGGAGCCGAGATCGCCCGCTTACCCGAGGAGCTTGCCAGAGGTCGAGATGACCGCGATTCGGCTCTTGTACCAGCTTGTCATCAAGTTAGCGACGGACCCGACTTGTTGCGAAGCTCCCTTTACCTCTGGTAACATGGCGCTGCCGTATGGGTTCGAGGTATCAATGAAAGCAAATTCTTTATGTTCGGTCATCGGACTGGTATTCTTGGCTGCAATCTCTCTCTGCGCCGGAGCATTTGCGTATGAAGTCGGCGACATAGTCATGGTAGACCCATTTGGCGGCAACAAGAACTTCGAGTCAGCAAAAGTCCTCGCGAAGGAAGCGAGAGGCTATGAGGTTCGCCTCTTGCCGGGCAACAAGCACACGGGTGAGTACTTCGTGCCCGAGACCTGGATTTCCGGAAAGGGTTCGGCACCGGCGACCGGCACAACAGGTGTTGCACCTGATCCGGCGCCGACTACGGCCGGCGCAGCAGCACTGGTGGCACCGCATACGACACCAAAATCACAATATAGTCAGTGGCAGGGCTCAGCCAATGATCCTTACAAGAAAATGTTCAACGACATAAATGAACGCATCAAGCAGAGCAAAAATGAGAGCACCGGTACCTCGACCGCACCCGCAGGTCCCGTGACGGGAAGCCATCCCTTCGAGGGGCTCTATCTACGACACGAGCAAACATGGCAGGGAACAGCACTGAGTTACCGTGAAGATCACTACTACTTCTTCACCGACGGGCGCGTCTATCACGGCGTTCCACCAGAGGGTCCGGGACGATTTAACTGGGCCAAAGAACAGCAGGCTCATCCAGAGCGGTGTGGACAGTATGGCGTCAACGGCAACAAAATCACCTTCAGCTATGCCGGAAATGCTCCCTACACCTGGCCTATCAAAATGCAGAGTGGGCGGGAGATGGAGCTAAACATGTCGCCCACGGTCAAAGTTGAGAAGTTCGGTGCCAACGCCAAGCTGAGTGGCTCTTATCATCGTGGCACGGTTTTCGGCGGCAACTATAGCATCGGCACAGCACCAACGATCACGAAAGCCGGAATCTACAACTTTAGTCCAAACGGAACCGTCACCACTGACAGCACTAAAGGAATCAGCGGAGACACCAAGGACACCGGCGTGACAGCCAGTATTTATCAAAAGAATGCCGGAACATATACTGTGAGCGGCAACGATATGACTATCTCTCTTGGTGGAGAAACGATGCACTGCACAGCCTATCCGATAATGGAAGGCGGTCAACCGATACGCATTTCGATCAACGGCGCATTATTCGAACGCAAGCACTAAAGCCAGCTCTACCCACCCTTACCAAGAGAGCCGCGGCGCCCCGTTGTTTGCCATCATTACGCGAACGCGAATTAGAGGAGTGCCAGGCTCGGAATTATTCGTCGCGGCTTTTACGGAATCATTTATCACAGTTTACTACCGGCAGCGAAAGCGAGCAACATTTCGGCAAGAAAACCGTGACACTACTAGCGGTGAACAGTCAAATCCATATTGAGCGTGCACCGGCATTAGAGACCGGTCCATGCGCTGAAATAAGTGTTAGAGGGAAACCGGCCTTACGGTTTGATGGTTTCGTCAATCGAGCAAAGCGAGGTGGGGTTAGAACCCTGGTGCCTCTAGCTGGATTCGATTACAAATCTGACAAAAACGGAAGAAGGGATAGAATATGCCGAAGAAGCTAGAGTTTGATCTCCAGAAACTAAAATATTGGAGGGCTGTGCTGGTCGACAGTGAAAAAGCGGACTGAGCGGCAAAGAAATTTCATGAGTTTTTCACCTGGAAACACAATAATATATGGAATTCCAAGCGCTCTTACCAAAATACATGACAGAAACCTTTCACGCTCAGGAATTGCCGCGGCAGGCTCAGGTAAGCCGAATAAACTGGTTCGAAAACAGCAGGAACAACGGTTCAGAAACACAACCGGAGAAGCAGTCGGGACAAACCATCACCAGACCTGACCAGGCCCACTTCGAAAACGGACTGCTCAATTCAGCCTATCTAAAGACAGCGGAAAACACTACCAAAAACTCGGTCCCGGCAGTGGTCAAATTTTCTGACGCCATCAAAAGCAAAGATGAAAACCCAAAGGACGGCAATAGCTACCAGTTACCGAAACTAATTCTGGACGGTAGCATCATCACCTCAGCTCCGCGCATTCTCAGCCAGGCTGCTAAAGAGGCTCAAAAAACACCGGCGAAAGACCTGCCACCCCCGGCCATCGCAGAGGCGCTGGCCAAACCCCAGCTCAGCGAGAAACCTCAAACGGCTGACAAAAACCGCCCCAGGGAAGTACACGAAAGCCCCGACAGGACGCCTAAAGCCATTGATACCAGAGACTTGAAAGAATACTTACACGGAGACGGAAGCGGCGACGGCAACTCTCTACCGCCCATAGCAGAAGACTTCCAGCGCCTGGGGCTGGCTACCCTGGCCGCTCAGGAAAAGGCAGACAAACTCAAGCCTCAAATCTATGTCAGCCAGAGAACCGGTGACTCGCGCCACCCCCTGGGCTCAAAAGATAATCCCTTCCAGACCATCCAACAAGCGGTAGACAAGGCACCGCCCCTGAGCGTCATCAATGTCGGTCCGGGCATCTACAAAGAGAAAGTGAAAGTAGGTCGATCCGACCTGACCATCCAGTCCGACCCACAAAATCCAGCCGTACTGGAACCCGGTAAAGGTGCAGGCGGACGCGGGGATGCCGCCTTTTCCATCGGCTCCGATATCAATAATGTAGCCATCAAGAATTTCGAGATTCGCAATTTTACAGGCACTGAAGCCGGCATCAAAGTCGAAGGCAAGAATATAAGCAACATTACCCTGGCCGGCAACAATATTCACTCAGCCTCCGGCGCCGAAGGCATAAGGGTTTACGGACGGGGCACCACGGAAGAAAGTAGAGTGCGCAATATCAATCTGGTTTCCAACAAAGTGCACGACCTTAATCTCGGGCAATTAGAAGCCATGCCCATTAACGGCAATGTCAGCGACTTTCGGGTGATCGGCAATGCCGGTTACAAGCTCAATAATCTCTTTATCGATGCTATCGGCGGCGAGGGCAAGTCGCCCAACAAAGAACTTGACCAGGCCAGGCGCGGCACCATTGAATTCAACTATGCCGACGGTATAAGCTCTCGAAGAAATGACACCTATAGCCGAGAGCCCTCGGCTGCAGGTATCTATATCGATGGCGCCAGAGATATTAACATCCGCAATAACTACATCAAGAACTCCGACTTCGGCCTTGAGATTGCCAGTGAACATTCAAAGCTGAATGCTTCAGGAATACGAGCCACCGGTAACATCATCGAGAATGCCGAACTGGCCTGGCTCACCCGTGGAGGTGAGAAGCGTCGCCCGGGTGGAGCCCGAGACAGCACGGTCACCAACAATTTGATCATAGGCAACGGCAAAGTTCAGACTCAGGAAAACGTAGACCTGAAAACTTTCCACGTGAAAGATAACGACGTCTTCCCCACCATAACCCAGGTAACGAAAATGCCGGCTGCCATCGCTCAGCTCATTCAAGCCAGAAAGAACGGTCGTTGATCGCCGACACCGTTAAGGAAGCGCGCCGATTTGCCCCGCAAGTCGGACTTTGTTATGCTGAATTGAAAGGCTTACCTTGAGTTTAAACAACCAGTCCCTGCCTGGAGCAGGTGCCGGTCAATATCCGCGCCTTACAGAGGGTCCACTGGTAACCACAGGTCTTAGAACATGCAGGACAGTAATGCTATCTTGCCTCTACCAGAACTAAGGCAGAGCACCAACTCCAACTTATCGCACCCGCAACGAGTATTTACACTGGCCCTGACCACAGGAGTAAACTTCGCCGCCTATGCACTTTTCCACAAACTGGCCTGTCTGATCACAGCCAGTTTCAGCGAGTTGCCGCTGCTCCTGGTCCTTCTGGCCTTCGGCATGGGCTGCTGCACGCCCTTTCTTCTCGGGGTTCTTCTATGCAGTTGGCAGCGAAAACGTGAGCAAGCCTTCGAAATTCTGCCCAGACCCTGCCAGCCAGAGAAAGATAACCTTCTTTTGGCAGAGAAAATCTTATACAGTGGCAGGTTGGGAATCTTCACCTGGTCAGCCATTTGCCTGGGGCTGATCATCGGCTTCCAGATCACCCATCTTTCCAGTCTGGCCATTGTCCTGTCGGTCTTTGCCGCCAACCTCTTAGCTCAGCATCTGGTAACAAAAAAACTAGCCCGGCTGGCCATGCAAATGGAAGCAAGTGCAGATGCGGTGCCGATGCCGGTGCCGACGCCGGTGCCGACGCTTCCAGCGGAGAAGCATTCCGGGCAACAGCCGCAGCCCGGCTTTAAAGAAAAGCAACTGAACGATTGGCTGGGCTCGCTCAAATGCACGGATTCGGTTCTGGAAGCCCATTCCCTCGCCTATAAATGCCTCTGCCACCTGAAGCCGAAGCAACCGCCGGCCATGGAAGAGGGCAATATACACACCCTTGTGGAAGAACTAATGCGCAGAAAGCAGCACCTTGAGGCAGATAGCATCTCCGCGAACTACCTGAGAATTCTGGAAGAGGATACGAGCAGGAGCTAGCCGCTGCTCGATGGGTTAGAGGAAGTGCGAACTTCCGGCGCCAGGCTTCTCAAGGGGAAAAATAAACACTGAGCGATTTTCGCAATAATTTCGCCTTCGCCCCCTTCTGCAAAAAGAGGAAGGCTTAAGTGAGGCCCTGGTTGTAATCAAAGAAGACACCATCGGGATCATACTTGGCTCGAAGCTCCGAGAGCCGCTGCCAATTCTTCTGAGAGTACGAAGTCCTGGAAAATTCCGGATTGGCAACGGTATCCGACTCAGCCACATAGTGCCCCTTGATGTGTGGAGAAAGAAGTTCCACACATTTTTTGTGCCAGGCTATATTACGTTCATCTGCCGAAGCCTCTTTCCACATTGTCCAGGGTCCGCCGTAAAGCCTGGCGGTCATTGAGAAAGCCATGGTGGGGTCGAGGGGTTCAGGCACATTCTTGCCGGTGAAGACGGCAAACATAACCACCGTCGAAGGCGATTCATGTGTTTTGTAGTGCTCTTTGACGGAAGCCACAACCGTAGCCAGATTTTCATCGGAGAACATAGCATCGACGTTGCAACGCAAACCGGACGGCCAGAGAGCGCCGGAGGCATCGAAGAGTTGCTCGAATGTCATGGGCTCACAAGTGGAACTCTTCAAAACATAGGGTAAAAGTGGACAACTATCGAGACGCGAGAGGGTCTGCGCGGCTTCTTCGGCACTATCGGCAAACATGGTGGCGGTCACCATACAGACTTTACCGCCGCTCTCTTTGCACTTATCGGCCAGATCCGCCGGCGCGTTTACCATAAACAAACTCAATTCAACGGAGGGCGGCAATGTACCGGCCACACCGGAAACCCACTGAGCTACTTCTTCCAGATGCTCATAAGGATAAACATAACTGGATGCGGTAATGGCTTTGGGAAGATCATAAAGCTTGAGATGATAGCGAGTGGCAACGGCAAAGAGACCAGGACCGGCACCACGGGCGGCAAAGAAATAATCTTGATTTTCAGTGGCGCTGGCGGTAAGCAATTGACCATCGGCAGTGACAAGTTCCACAGCCTCGACGCTGCCCACACCATGGCCCCAGACGCCCTGATTCCAGGACATACCACCGCTAAGTAAATAACCACTCAATTTAACTTCCGGGCAATGACCGCTAGGAAAGGAAAGCCCCTCGGCATTGAGCCGCTTCTGTACGTCGCGATTACTGATAATTGGCTGGAGAACTGCTTTCTTAGCAGCCTTGTCGACGGAAATCACTTGATTCATCTTGGTCAGATCGATCATGACGCCGCTGTTGCGCACGGAGGGATTGCACCAGTTGTGCCCGCCACCACGGACAGTGACCTTCAGTTTATTAGAGCGAGCAAACCGAATGGCGGCGGCTACATCGGCTTCGTCCAGCACCTGGGCAATGAGCTGAGGGTAACGCGTCGGTTTGAGCTCATTCCAGAGTCCACCCAGGGCCACCACAGGAAACTCCGGATCAACCGGGGTAATCAGGCGCCCCTTGAACTTGCCCCTGAGGCTATCCAGCTTGAGGGAGCTAATCAAAGGTGCAACTTTGGCAGAAGCGGATTTGCCGCTGGAAAGACCCAAGCCGGATGCAAAAACAAGAGAGCCTGCTGCGCTGACTCCTTTCGAAAGGAAGGAACGCCGAGTTATTTCGTTGTTCTCAGACACAGCAGGCACCTCATGTTTGTTTTAGCGTGATTTCGTTTCGCTTCTATGGACCAGATCTACTTGTTTGTAGACTTGGTGCCGGTAGAGGCCAGACCAAAGTCGGAACCCTTCTTATAAAGGCGACGACCCATCACCCAGGTCTCATCCACAGCGCGGCTATCGCCTACGGCCATGACACCGAAAAGCAGTTGTGCCGCTTCTTTCATTGTGGCCGGTTTATCGCAGATGAGAGACTGGTGCCAGGCTGTAGCAGGCGGTCCACCCTTCCAATCGAGAACAACAAAATCAGCTTCTTTGCCTGGTTTGAAGTTACCAATTTTATCGTCGAGATAGAGACCTTCGGCTCCACCGAGAGTGATGGAATAGAAGGCGCGATAAGCGTTCAACTTATTGCGTTCCGATTCCGCGTCATCGTGCCAGCGCGGATCAATGCTGCCGTCCAGCATGGCATTGTTGCACATGCCGACCTTATACATATGATCTACCACATCGATCATGGAGAAGCGATTGCCTCCACCCATATCGGTGCCAAAAGTCATTCTCACTCGACAATTGGGATCGGTGGCACGACCCAGGCGAAAGAGACCGCTACCCAGGAAGGTATTGGAAATAGGACAAACCGAGATGGATGCTCCCGCTTTATTCAAGCGCGAAAATTCCGAATCGGAAAGCCATACGCCATGACCGGCCGTGAATTTAGGACCGACCAGTCCGAACTTCTCATAGCAGCCGAGATAGTCTTTGGTGTTATGCTCCAGGGGAGCATTTCGTGTCTCGGTGGGGTTCTCCGAAACGTGGGTGTTGATCCAGCAATCGGGATACTCTTTGTGCAGTTTTCCACACATGCTGAGAAGTTCGGATGAATCACCATAGGCAAAGCGCGGCGTGATGGCATAAAGATTACGCCCCTTGCCGTGATATTTTTCAATCAGGCGCTTGCTCTCGTTATAGAACATATCCGGCGGTGTGCGGAAAGACTCGGGAGCATTTCTGTCGATTCCGCCTATACCGCAGATGACGCGCATATTACGGCGAGATGCCTCATCAAAGAAGGCTTCCACGGCGTTTGGAAAGGAAGTGCCGAAGTCCTGCACGGTTGTAGTACCGGCGGCAAGCATATTATCGAAATAGTGCTTGACGCCGACTTTGGCATACTCAGGATCTTTGTATTTTGTTTCTTCCGGGAAGATCCAATCCTGCAACCAGGGCAAAAGTTGCAGACCATAAGCGCCAAGCACTCTGGTCTGAGGGAAATGCACATGCCCATCCACAAAGCCGGGCAAAATAATGCGATCGCTAACGGTGGTGACTTGTGCTTTCGGATACTTGCTTGAAAGCTCGGAGTAAGGACCAAAGTCCTTGATAATACCGTCTTCCATAACCAGCATACCGTCAGGCAAGAAGCGTGCAGATTCTTCTTCCTTGCCAACGTGTTTCCAGGGATCATCTACAAAATCAAAAAATGATCCGCGCACTGCTTTGACGGCAGGATCTGCGGCCTGGGCCGAAAGCGGCGCAAGAAGGGCAAACAGAGACACCATTACTGTAGCGGACTTGAACAGATACCTCAGTCGCTTAGCTTTTGTCATACGATCCTCTATAAAAAAGTACACACTCAGAACGACCAAGGATATACACTTTTCCAAACGGCGACATTAATCCGTTGTCTTGGAAACTGCCGCCGCAAGAGAACCATCCCACCGGCTAAAAACAGATAGAACCGGCTTGCTTGACTGCTAAACTGGAATTATGAGGGATCCCCAGGGCTAACCGTATGCATGAGAATAATGGGCTTAGTGACCGGCGCAGAGACGTTCTTGCACAGGTTGCCGCACCTTGCTTGAACCCCAGTCTCAGATCGCAACAATGCAAGCGCCGGCCCTCGGCAAAGATTCTCACTATAAGCGCCACTCTTCTTCTGTTAGCCCTGTCTTCACTCATTACACCAGGGCTGCCGGTCTCCTGCGAAGCGAAGCCGAGCCAGGCAGACGAGGCTCAATACCGGGAGGCTGTAAAACTCTGGGAACATGACATAGACAGCGGCGAAAAAGCGCTGGCCATGCTGGACAAGCTTCTGGCGAGAAACCCGGACTGCCTCACTTACTTGAGCACTAAGGCCCATTGGCTCATCGACTTCAAACGCGACGAGGAAGCACTGGTGTTTGTGGAACGAGCCCTGCGTGTGAACCCGAAAGACAAACGCTGCCTGGAATTGCACGCGAAACTGCTTTTTAGAGGTCCAAAGAACCGCTGGCAGGAAGCCTTGAAGTCAGCCACACTGGCCTGTGAAGGCGGACAGGACTCCAGCCTGTACGAAACCAAATCGGAAATTGAAATTAAAATGGGAGACCTGAACGGCGCCGAAGCCACTCTCACACAAGGCATCAAGAACATGCCCCTGTCGAGGGACTTAAAACTGGACCGAGCCCGTGTGCGCATGAAGAAGCGTGATTGGCGCGGTGTCGTGCAAGATACAAGCACCATTTTAGATGACTGGCACCCGGGGCTTCTGAGCATAAACCGCCAGTGCACATCTATGAAGTTAAAAGCCCTGCAAGAGTTGAACGACAAGGCAGGACTGGAAGCGGAATTTAAGAAGGTGCTCAGTCGGGACAAAAACGATCGCCTCAATCTGTCTGAGGCAAAAAAATATTTTGAGAAAAAAGGAGACAAGAAATCGGTGGCCCAGGCCGAGAAGATGCTGAAAGAATTCGATTCCTACTGTGTACCATGAACTTACCCAGAACTCTTGCCCGGTCTAAAGAGGCAGGGTAAACCAGAACCGCGCCCCCTGATTAGGTTGACTCTCGACCCCCACCTGCCCGCCATGGGACTCCACCACCAGTTTGCAGATGGCCAGACCAAGTCCGAAACCTTTTGACCGTTTGCCCTCTCGCGACTGATAGAACTTGCTGAAAAGCCGCTCCTGCTCCTCGTCGCTGATACCGGGGCCTTGATCCTGCACGGAGACCACCAACATGCCCTCTTGCCGACCGGTAAAAATGGTAATGGTGGAATTGTTGGGAGAGAACTTGATGGCATTGGAAAGATAGTTCACCAGCACCTGAATAATCCTGGCTCGATCGGCTTCCACTTCTTCATGGGTAGTATCGTTGACGATGGCAATATGTTTCTGCCCCGATAGTCCACCGACGCTGTTTATGGCTTCATCCGCCACGGACCGCAAATCAATAGCCTCCAGCTCAAGTTCAAGTTTGCCGGCTTCCAGCTTCTCCACCGTGAGCAGATCATTGACCAGGGTCACCAGTCTGGTTATGTTGCGCTTGATCGTCTCAACATGGCGCACCGATGACTGGCCAAGCTGAGTTTGAGAATCCTTGCCCAATAAATCCAGGGCGACCTGGGAAGACATGAGGGGCGAGCGCAAGTCGTGGGCCACCATCTCCATGATGGAACTTCTATCCTCCTGAGCTTCCTTAAGCTGCCGGGCGGCATTATGGAGCACGTTATCCAGATACCAGAGTTCGTCGGAGCCGGATACGTGACGGTTCAATTCCTCTCCGGTGGGCAGCCGCTTGGCATTGTCCACCAGGACAGCCAGACGTCCGGTGATGTCGCGAAGGAAGACCAGAACCAGAAAGACCGCCACTAAGAAGTTTCCGACTACACCCCAGAAGACTATTTCCTTGACCTTTTCTCTCGATTCAGCTTCCCGCCTTCGCACCTGTTCAAGATACTGGCGCTGCTCCCGCAAAATATGGGTGACCAACCGGCTTTTGATACCGGCTTGCTTAATGAACGGTCTCAGTTCCTGCAAGCGCAGAATGGTTTCACCGTAGCTCTCACCGCCGGCCGGCGGTTTAATGCTCTCAAGACGCTCGAACTCCTCCGTGGACATATTCTTGAGCTGGAGAATAATCTCCTTCATACGGGGGTCATCACCGATGAGGCGGTCCAGTTCATCGAATTCGGCCTTGATGTCGTCCCTCGACTGGCGGCTGGCAGTGGCATATATGCGATTGCCCGTCATGATATAGGTTGCCAGATTGCTGGAAGCATTGGCGAAGGTGGAAATGAGCCAGTTCATATGCTCTACCACGGTACTCTGGCGCCTTTCCGCAATTGCCAGTTGCTCCGCTCTTGTCACCAGCTCCGATAACTGAAAGAAGAAAAGGCTTTCCAGCAAAATAGGAGTCAGCACAAGGGCCAACCCCTTGTGCAGGATCTTCGGGGCAAAGCGCCTGCCTGAACCTATTTTGCTTTGATTATCCGTGGACAATTTCCGGTCTTTCCAAGAGTTACTTAAGCGGGGTGGGCAATCCCAGTTTTATTGATGGATCTTTTGATGGATTTATTCGGGTACCATAATAGACAACCAGGAAATCAGCAACCACTCAATTTCAAAAGTAATGGCAAAAATACTTCTCGTCGAAGACGACCTCGAACTTTCCCAGCGTATGGAAGATTGGTTTTCTCTCGAGAACCATAACCTGGAAGTGGTTCACTCCGGTGAAGACGCCCTGCAGATGTTGACCAGCTTCGAATTCGATGTGGTGGTCATGGACTGGGGTCTACCCGGCATGAGCGGTCTCGATGTAGTCAAACAATACCGTAAACAGGGCGGGGGCGCGCCGATTATCTTCCTGACCGGCAGAGGGGAAATCATTAACCGGGAGGAAGGGCTGGATTCAGGCGCCGATGACTATCTGGTCAAACCCTTCGATGTCAGGGAGCTTTCGGCTCGGATTCGTTCGCTACTCAGACGCCCCAAGGGTCTTTTGCCCACCGAATTAATGCTCAAGGGCGTGCAATTGGAGCTTGAGACCAGAACCGTCAAGGTTGGTCCCCAGAATGTGCATCTAATGCCCAAACAGTGCGCCCTGCTTGAATATTTAATGCGCCATCCCAATCGCCCCTTCGGCGCCAAAGCCCTGCTGGATGCAGTCTGGCCCTCCGACAGCGAAGCTTCGGAAGACACCGTGCGCACCTGTATGAAGACTTTGAGAAGACAACTGGCCACCGTCGGCAAGGAAGACTTCATCAAAACAGTCCTCGGTTCCGGCTACCTGATTGAAGACAAGTAGCCGAAAGTGTGAGCACAACCGGGGCTATCATTGAAGCAGCCCTTCCTGCCGTCGGTCTTATGTAGATAGTAATTGGCTGGCGTTTTTAGGCGCCAGCCAAGCTCCCCCAAGGAAACTTCCAGAGATCTAGTAGATTTCGTCGGCTTTTTGCTTACTCAGAGTGGTCTGGGGTAACACCCTGGCAACAGTGAAGTGAGCGGTAATTGCTTGCTTCGTGGTAAGAGAATAATCCAGGTCACGTAAACGAATTGTGAAACTTTCAACCGCAGAAGAAAGAAGTCAGAAGAAATTTCAGCCCTCAAATCCAAGTAGAATCTAGAAGTACGCCGGGACCTTCCAAAAGGAAAGCACTCAGACTTGACCTCAGTTTCAGACTCCGAATCCGATTCTATTGACGGCGAGGAAGGTTCCAAGTCTAACGCACTGCCTGAGGCTAAAGCCGGGTCAAATAGCCTCCTGGGCTTCTATAGCGCAGGCGCCCTCCTGCTTACGGTTCTGGGTTGCCTGCAATACTGCCTCAATCCCCTGGCCATTGTCGGTGATACGGCAATGTACCTGCAGTGTGGTCAATTCCTCCAGGAAGGGCTTTTGCCTTATGTGGACTTTCAAGACCTGAACCCGCCCCTGATCATGTATTTGAGCTTCTTGCCGGCAATGCTGGCGCCGGCCCTCGGCCCCTTTGCCGCCGCTCTCAGTCCGGCGGTAAGTGCGCAAGGAATTTTGCCAGGATTTCAATTAGCCCTGAGCGGTGCATTGTTCACCGGTGCCTATTGCCTCCTTTCGCTGGCTCCTTTGCTACGGGGTTCTTCGAAAGCTCAATGGCGCCGGTCTCGACACCACCCTGCTGACGCCTCCCACCCTCCTGGCGCCGGTACTGGTCAACGCGCTCGCCGGTCTCGATTATGGACAGAGGGAGCATCTCTATTGTCTCTTCCTTTTGCCCTTCGTGCTTTTGCGCTACGGCCGCTTTCAGTGCCGCGAGCAAGGTCTTGCCCAGTGGAAAGCGGGCGCCCTGGAGGGCTGCGTTGGTTTTCTCATGGGACTGATGCTCTGCTTCAAACCCCACTTCCTCCTGCCGCCCTTCCTGCTGGAGCTTTACTGGCTGGCCAGATACCGCAAGCCGGCTTTGCTTTTCTGCCGTGAAACCCTGACGGCCCTTCTGCCCATGGTTCTTTACGGGCTACATTTTCTCTTCTTACCTGCCGCCGTGAGGGAAATCTATTTTCATTACATGGCACCACTTATAGTGCGCGGCTACGCGGCGTTCAATATAGTGAGAGACACCGTGGTTAATTTGATCTGGCGCTTTGCCCTGGGAGCCTACTTCCTGGCCCTGCCCTGCCTGCTCTTGCTGCCGCGCCGCCTCGGTTTGAGAGCGCCACTGGCTATTTTGCTTTCAGCATGTCTAGCCAATATCGAACTGCAACAAAAATTTTGGAACTATCATGCCCTGCCGCTCTACCTTTTCGAGTGCTTTATTTTTGTGGCAGTCCTTGCGGTCTGGCTGGCCAAACTGCCAAAGGTAAAGCCCCGGCTCAAGGCTCTGGCGCTCTTACTTGCTGTTCTTCTTTTCCAGAGCCTGAACCACTTTTTTACCGCTTCGGTGGAAGCACACTGGTTAAGACCATGGGAGACCGTGCTGGCCAAAACAGCCCGCCCGGGCGACCGGGCCCTGCTGCTTGATACATCCGATACACCCTGGTTTAAGACCGCCCTGAAATTTTCGCTGGCACCCGGTTCAAGATATCTCTGGCTCTTCGCCTGCCCCATGCTCGAATACCAAATTCGCACCGCCAGAAGCGAATCTGAGAAAACCAGGGCACAGGCTCAGTTAGCAGAACTCTTCAGCAATACCAGAGCAGACATGATCAGGATGAAACCACGCTTTATCCTGGTCAGACGCCGGGAAGCTTTCGGCATGGGCGATGTAGACTTTCTGGAATACTTGAAAAATCATGGCCTGGCAGGCGAGCTTGCCGCCTGTCGCGTCTTGCAGGACAGCGGCGATTTCATTCTCTTAGAGCGCGAGGCAAGCCGGTGAACCAGCCCGCCCAGGAAAATGAAAAGCGCACAATTAGCCGGTTCACCCTGGTCTTGCTGGTAGCACTCTGCCTTCTGGGAGCCCTCTTGCGGGCCGTCCTCCTCAACATCGGTCTGACTCTAGATGACGCCTGCACTGCCAGTGTGGTGGAAGCCCAGAACCTGGCGGAAATGGTACGCCGCATCAAAGAATATGAGATGAGCCCGCCCCTTTACTTTCTAGCCCTCAAGGGGCTGGTGACCATGGCCGGCATCAATTCGGTGACCATGGCCTTACCCTCTTTCATTTTCGGCACCCTCACCATCCCCCTTACCTATCTACTCACCCTGACCATGGTCGGCTCGAAGCACGACAAGCAAACGGAAGCCAGGGCCTGCGCTCTTCTGGCAGCATTTTTCCAGGCAGTTTCGCCGCTTGCCATAATCTACAGCCACGAAGCGCGTACCTATAGTCTGGCGGGCTTGCTCCTCAGCCTGGTGCTGCTTCTCTACTGGCAGTACTTCCAAGGTCCGGTTGCCAGGCTTGGAGCCGTCATGCTCTTCCTGGCCGCCACAGCCCTGGTTTACACGCACTATACGGCAATCTTCTATATAGGCATTCTCATGGTGCTCTGCCTGCTCTACAAAGATGCCGAAGCAAAGCCCAGCCGAGCGGCCGCCCCGGCCCTTCTGCCACTGGCCCTCAGCCTGACCACGCTTATTCCCTGGTTGCCGGTGCTCCTCTATCACAAAAATGTCGGCACGCCCTGGGCCGATCCCACGCCCCTCAGTCACTTCGCCCATGTCATGGCCGGGAACCTGGCAGCCATGATGCCTCTACCGGTAGTACCATCCTATTTGCTCGTTCTGGTCTCGGCCGCCGCAGGCCTCCTCACCCTGCCCTTCGCGGTCATCAAAAAAATGAGAGGGAAAGCACCGCTCTTCCGCCCTCAGCTAAATTCAGCGGTCAGCTTCAAAGTCATGTCCGCCCTTTTGATCGTGTTAATTTCCTGCGCCGCCTACGGCTACATTACGCCCTATATGTTCGGCTATGTGCGCTACTTGAGCCCCCTTGTGCCGCTCACATCGGCACTTTTAGCCACTTTACTGCTGTCGGTCTGCAAAGGCAAACTTCGCAAAATAGTCTTAATCTGTCTTCTGCCCGCCTGCCTGGCCGGCTCCTTTTGGGAGGTTCGCCTTTTGGCCGAGAAAGACCGTTCCGGTCTCAGGCAAATAGCCAGAGAGATAAGCGCCGGTCGCTACAAAGATGCCGTCTTCTACACAGCACCCGATTTTGTGGGCATGATCCTCGACTTCTACCTCAAGCATGACGCCAACTTGAAAGCGGGGCAAATGCCTCTGGTTTACGGCTTTACCTGTCCGGAAGCGGGCACCCGCCCCATCAAGCACGAAGAAGATGTAGCCTGGTGCCAGGTCAAGGACCTCAATCAGTTGCATCAGAAACTAATCGACGGCGCCATCGAGAAAGGCAAGACACGCCTGGTTCTAATCAGAGACACCTACAAGCCGACCTCTAAATTCATGCCCGTCAAAGAACTGGGCGACAGTTTCATGCAGCATCTGGCTTCTCGCTACACCATCGAAACCACCGGGCTCTACAAAGGCAGCGCCGCCTCCTATGAAGTTACCGTCTTCAAACTAAAAAACTGATCTATAAATAAGAGGAATCGAAATTGTCGCCATTGGACCACAAAGAAACTAAGAGCAAAATAGCCGATCTGATTACCATCAAGCATTTCTTTCAGGTGCCGCTCTCTTATGACAAGCGCTCCAACAAAAAAACGAATGAGACGATTACCCTCTTTGCCAGAGAACTGCGCAGCCTCAAGGACGAGGACGGCAAACCGGCGGAGAAACCTTACATACTATTTTTGCAAGGCGGCCCCGGCTTTGAATCGCCCCGGCCAGAGAGCGCGGAGGGCTGGATCAAAGCCGTTCTGGCCATGGATTACCGAGTCTTACTGCTAGATCAGCGAGGCACCGGTCTCAGTAGCCCGGTTTGCCACGAAAGCCTGGCTGCCAGAGACACAAACGCGCAATTGCATTACCTCAAGAATTTCCGCGCCGATTCGATAGTCAAAGACTGTGAATTGGTTCGCGCCACCATCACCGGCGGCAGACCCTGGACGGTTCTGGGCCAGAGCTTCGGCGGCTTCTGCACCACCACCTATCTTTCCTTTGCGCCGCAGGGCTTGAGCGGCGCCCTCATCACGGGAGGTCTGCCGCCACTTTCACAAAACCCGGATCAAGTCTACCTGGCCCTCTACCCGCGGGTGCTGGAGAAGAATGCACTCTATTACAAACGCTTTCCACAAGACGGACCGCTCCTGAAGAAACTTGTGGCAATGCTCGAGAGCAAACAGGAGTTTCTACCTACCGGCGAAATTCTCAGCCGAAGACGCTTATTGCAAGCCGGTCTCAACTTCGGCTTTACAGGCGGCGGCATGACGGCTCTACACTACCTTTTGGAAAGAGCCTTCCGCCCGGATAACGACAGCGAACTTTCCTTCTACTTCAAAAGTTACCTGACTAATCTTTTGCACTTCAATACAAACCCCATTTATGCCCTCCTCCATGAAGCCATTTACTGCCAGGGGCAGGCTTCCAACTGGTCGGCAGAGCGCCTGCTCAGTCACTTCCCTCAGTTCAACGAGGAAGCAGACCCGCCGCTTTTCACCGGCGAAATGATCTATCCATGGATGTTCGAAGAATACAACTGCCTCAAACCTTTGCGAGCAGTAGCCGAGAAGCTGGCTGAATATGAAGATTGGGACAGCCTCTACGACCCCTCGCAACTCAGCAAGAACACTGTGCCCTGCGCCGCTGCCCTCTACTTCAATGATATGTATGTAGACAGGGAACTCTCGAAGCAAACGGCGTCTCAAATTAAAGACATCCAGCTCTGGATCACAAACGAGTTTGAGCACGACGGACTGCGGCGAAACGGCGACACTATTGTGCCGAGGCTCGTTGAAATGCTGCAAGAAGGCCCTTGACGGAAAGCACCGGTCAAGAAACTTTCCAGTGATTTTCACGCAGCCGGCGGTCTAATTGCATTCAAGAAAAGTCCACGCTCACGGTCCCAATTTCACTCTTACTGTTTTCTTTGACTGGAGGCTATCATGGCTGACTTTGGCAGATCCAATACCGACACCTATATCGCGCCGCCCAGTTTTAATAATACCCTCTCGAAGCAACTCAACCAGGCTATATCCAGTGGTGACAGAAATTCGGATGTCTCCGAATCCATGCGCACAAGACAGGGCTGCGACGCCGGTCACGCCCTCAAGGGCATGAGCATGGGTGAACAACTGGATGCCCTGCGCCAGTACCAGAGAGAATCAAAAAACGACTCTCAGCATTTACCCAAAATTGACCTGAAGATGGATCAGGATGGTAAGGGCTATGAAGTGAAAGCCAAACCAAACCCGGAAGAGAACAGCAATAAAGGTAATAAGCCGGAAACTATTCTCAAGCACCGGGAGCAAGAGAACGGCAGCACCGCCGAACACTCCTGCAAAAACATGCCGCTGCAAGAAAAACCAATGCAGGAAATGCCCATGCCAAGCATGCCCAGTCTATCGACGGGAAGTGACAGCGGCAGCAAGTCAGGCATTCCAGAAACATTGCCGGCACCGTCTTCGAATTCGAGCCAGGACAATACCAGCGCCGGTTCAGACGCCTCGCTGCCGCCGGGAAGTAACTACAATAACAACCAACAGCAAGGCGCACCGCCGCAGTAGAGATGTGCTGGAAGCCGACCTTTACATCAATGAGCTTCAATCTTGAGTGACTTAAGTTCTATCTGATCGAGGAAGAGCGCTTCTTTCTCGCCACGCCTCAAACTCAAGACCAGATAAGCCGGCTTGTCCAAACGTGTCGATAACTTGAAGGTACCGGGAAACTGAAAATCAGACTGGGCTGTGGTCAGCAATGAACCATCTTCTCCGTAGCAAGCAAGCACCGCCTGATGGGGCAAGCCGGTCAAGCGCTTCTGCGCCTCCGCCAGGCTGACGGCGGCATCTCTATACTCATCGGTCTCAGGCAGAGAAGCAGCGGCACTAACGGTAACCTCTCCCTGATAGACTTTCGAACTGAGTAAGTAATGACCAGGAGGCTCCGACTTCTCTCCAGTCTTAAGCACCGCGCCATCCGGTCTGAAAGTAAAGTAATCACGCTTGCTCTCGCCTACGGTCTCACAACAATTATCGGTATTGAGCCAGATGGGTTGTCCCCCTGGCACATTCGGCACAAAATCAGCCATGCGCTCGAGGGTGGTTACCGCCACTGCCGGTGGTGTGGGACGCAGGCGCTTGTAGAGCTTGAGGGTATAGCCGCCGTCCAGCTTATAGTCCTGCGGTAAACATTGAAAGTCCCGGCTGAAGGGCCAGCCCCCTTCGAACACATCAACAAAGACATCAGCCAGATACTCACCGGGTTTGGAATAGAGATAAAAGACCGGAGTAGCCATGAGAATATACTCGGCATTGAGCATGCGCTCCAAGGGATAGCTTTCTGAAGAATCGGCATAAGGCTGGTTTAGCAGCTTAAGATTCTGCTGGTTGCGACCATAGAAGTATCTTTCGGCATTACGCAGGGCATCGGCTTCGGCGGCATCCCAGGAAACCCCGGCAAAGACCTTGCCGTGTTTCGATACATTGGTGCGCAGATACTCGACCAGCCGGTGCACTTCTTCAAAATCATTGCGGCGCAAAGGGCCGTAAGCCGGACTGAAAGCAAGACTGAGGGCATCGCCCCTGGCAAGCGGCGTGCGCAGCATACCAAAACGAGCAATTCGAAAGGGCAATTTTTCTCGCAAGGTCTCATAGGGCATATAACCAAGCATCAGGTTTACCGCACCCAGAGCCAGAATCGGCGCCATCAACCATCTAAGCTTCACCGCTTCCACAATTTGAAAGAGAAAGAGGGAATTGCCGAAAACCACCAGGGGCATCCAATAGAGCAGGTAGTGCTGGGCCACATGGGTACCTAACAGGGGCCAGATCAAGGCCAGCGAAAGTGAGTAAATAGCCAGGAACCTTACACCGGCGTGATCAAATCGCTTGTCACCCAGTGCCATGGCAAAACCGGCCAGGGCCATGAGGACAACCGGAATGCTGAAAGCCGTGAAGAAATAACCCATGCACTCCGCCGCCGGCGTCGCCGCCGATCGATAAAGAGTGCTGTAATTGGCAGCAAAGACCACCTGCTGCAAAAAGAGTATGCCGAAAGTAGCAAGGAAGCCCACCATGGAAAATCCAATCAGGGCAAAGTGCTTGAAGACAAGGGCGGCCTGCTTGTCTAACTTGAGACCACTGCCCCGGTGAAAGAGAACCTGATCGATAAATAGGGCAAGTAAACAGGCAATATCGGAATAGAAGTAGTGCCGCCGTACCAGGGGCGCAAACGCTAAGAGTAAACCAATTTTCACGCAAAGCCGGGTGGAAAGCTTGCGCTCAGCCTTCAAATAGAGGAAGACGGCAATAATGGAAGGCAGAGCCGCCAGATTATCGGGATAGCCCCGCAGCACGGGCACGAAGAAGACCGGCAGCAATGCCACCGCCAAGAGTGTCATGAGCCAGAGCACGGTGCGAGTTCGCTTCTGTTCCGATGGCACGGTCTGACGCAACACCAGCGCCAGAGCCAACAGATAGGGCAAGGTAAAACTGGCCATGAGGGAGACGATATACGACACCCGACCGGGTCCGCCCAGGACCATCAAAAGAGACGGCAAAGCCGTAAACAGAAGATTGTGGGTCATCTTGGTACTGAAGTACAAGAAGAGCGGCACTATCCAGGCCTTGGTAGCCCACAACTCCCAGGTGGAAATACAGGCGTAGTGGTAAAAATTGAAGTCACTGATATAGAAGAACCGTTCGCCGCCCACATAGAATGAGGCCGCTAGCAGAGCCGCCAGAGAGAAAAGCAGGAAGGCCAGAAGTTCGACTCGCAGTTCAGCCAATTTCGCGCCGAAAGCAGCACCTGGCTTATGGGATAGACTCAAAACAACCGCTCACTCTCAGACAGTACTATCAACTCTTCAAATCGGTCCGGAAACTATCATATCAGTCTTGTCAGCCGCCCTCAGGGCTTGCCGGTTTTCAGCCCCTTTGCCTTCTCCATTTCCAGGCGGTCACGCTCTGTAATAAACATTTCCGCCTGAGGCTTCATGATTTCATCGGCATCAAGCCCGGAACTAGCCAGAACGCGGGCCGCATCTGCCGGTCTCACCACTTTCACCAGTGAGTAGAGATCTGTTACCGCCGTTTTGTATAGATCAGGATATTGCTTACGACAGGGTCTTAAATTATGTATGCGCTTATTGCAAATCTCCTCGGACATTTTGACATTACCGCTGTCCTGGCTCAACTTCAGCTTAAAGGCCAGGAGTTCCTCCAACTGCCTGACCTCAGGCTTTGGTCCGAGCAAAGTCACGGCCTCATCCAGAACCTTGAAGGCTGCCGGATAATCAGCGCTCCAGTAATAATACTTGGCCAGTTCGCGGCGGGCATAGATTTTGCCTCCATTCTTCTCCAGAGACTTGAGCAGAGCTGAAATCGCTTCCGGCTTCCCCTGACGAGCCCGGCAGGCAGCCAGACTACCCACAAAATCAGGACGGAAAGGGGAGTTTGCCGGCAGCGTCTTCATAAATTCCACAAGCTGGGCTTCCGCCGCCTGCAGATCACCATCGGCAACAGAGACTCGCGCGATACTGAGCATGCGGGGCGGCGTGAGCCGGCCGGGCATAACGGAACGGGTCAGCTTGAGCACATGGCCCTGAATCAAGCGGGAAGCCTTGAGGCGCTTCCGGGCGTCACCGCCGGGATTTACATAAGGTAAACCCCGGTCTAAATCATCCAGCAAAAAACCGAGGCTGAATTGCGCTTCCATGCCGAGCTTGCCGTTTGTTTGCATGGTCTTGGCCAGCACTTCAATTTGATCAAGCATGGCGCAGGTATTTTCGCCATCCAGCACTTTCTTATAGCAGTCTGCCAGAGCGCAGAGAATCTGCAATCTGCATAGCTCATCGGCAGCCGGTACAAGCCTGAGGGCCTGTTTATAGAGCTCAATGGACTGGCTGTAATGGTGATTGACTTCCAGGATGGAAGCCTGATCTTTCAGGCGCTCCCAGGGTTTGGTCGGCGCCGCCGCCACCCCTGCCGCCAGGCACAGGCTGCCCAGGGCAGCAATAGCAAGCAATCTTCCCGGGGGCACTTTCATGAAAACGGTCGCTCAAATTGCCAATGAAGCTAAAATACCAGTTAATCAGACTATTCTACCTTTACGGTGAAGCATAAGCCTCTGACAACCAGCGAGCCAAACAGAAACAAGAGCATTATGACCAGCAAGGCCTATTTAACCACTAGAAACCAGGTGCAGGTACCAGCCATCATGTATGGCACGGCCTGGAAAAAGGAACAGACGACGAGATTGGTGAAACTGGCATTAGAAGCTGGATTTACCGCCATAGATAGCGCCAATCAATTGAAGCATTACGATGAAGCCCTGGTGGGACAGGCCATTTCCGAATTTGAAAGCCAGGGGGTAAAGCGGCAAGATCTCTTCCTGCAGACCAAGTTTACTTCCCTGAACGGCCAGGACCACCGCCTGCCCTATGATCCCAGCCAGCCCCTGACCGTGCAGGTCAGGCAATCTATGGAAAGCTCGCTCAAGCACTTCAATACCGACTTCGTGGATTCTTATATTTTGCATGGTCCCCAGGCAAGATACGGTCTGACAGCCGAAGACCTGGAGGTCTGGGCGACCATGGAGAAACTTTATGACGAAGGCAAGACCCGAGTGATCGGGGTGAGCAATGTCTCTTTTGAGCAATTGAGCGAGCTTTGCGCCCTGGCTAGAGTCAAACCAATGATGGTGCAAAACCGCTGCTATGCCGTCATGGGCTGGGACGCTGAAGTAAGAGAGATTTGCCGGAAAGAAGAGATTATCTACCAGGGTTTCTCGCTGCTCACTGCTAATACCAGGGTCCTCTCCCATCCCGGTGTGCACGACATCGCCCGGCGTCTCAAGGCCACGCTGCCCCAGGTAATTTTCCGCTTTGCCATGCAACTGTCCATGTTGCCCCTCACCGGCACAAGCAACCGGCAACACATGCAAGAAGACCTCCTGGCCGAGCAATTCGAACTGACAGCGCAAGACATGAGCTTTATTGAAAATCTGGAACTAAATTAGAGCGCCCCCGCGTCAATGTTCATCACTGGCAGTGAGCGGCAACGGGGGCGGTTCAATTAAATGGGTGCGAACCAGACTGTTGGGAGCTGAAGTCTGGGGATTCAGGACCACCTCATCCCCCCGCGCAATCGGACCAACAACCTCAACCATGGACCCCATTGTCAACCCCCTCACCACTGAGAGCTTCCTGGTCCTACCATGATAGACTCCCAAGATGTAAGATTGGTCTTCCTCGTTGAATACGGCCGAAGCTGGAACAAAGAGGGTTTTGCTTGGTCTTTGCATCAGCCATGATACTTCGGCACACATTCCGGGCTCCAGTTCGTTACCCGGATTAGGAACGTCCAATTCCACGATCATCGTGCGGCTCCTGGGATCGAGGCTGTGTCCAATTCTTGAAACCGTTCCCTGAAAAGTCTGTCCGACATGGGCCGGTACAGAACATTTCATGGCAACTCCCTCCTTCAAACCAGCCACCAGTGACTCCGGCACCGGCACGGTCAATCTAAGAGGCGAAACTTGTTGCAGACGCAAAAGGGCTAAATTGCCCGCGTTCCCCCCAACCAGGCAACCCTCGTGGACATTCCTTTCCGTCACTATTCCAGAAAATGGGGCTCTAATATGAAGGTAACCCTTAAGTTCTTCCAGGGCCTTCAAACCCTGTTCGGAAGCATGCAATCCTTCTTGATCTGAAAGAAGTCGAGAGCGAGCGGCCTCGACGGCCAGGGTGGCACTCCTCACTCTCGCCCCAGCAGCCGCCAATTCAGACTCAGCATTTTCAATATCGACCGGAGCAATAGCGCCTTCAGTTTTGGCGGCTTCCCGAATTCGGCCAAGGTTTACCTCTGCCTTCCTGCGCTTCGCTTGTTCTTCTTCCAGATCGGCAGAAAGCCCCTCAATCTTAGACCGACTCTCTTGTAGCGACACCCGGGCCGCAGCGCACTTGGACAGGGACTCCTGATAATTAGCCTCGATCTCCGGTGCACTTATATCAGCAAGCCGATCCCCTTTTGCCACATGGGCTCCCCTGTCTACGTAGATCTTTTCCACAAAACCCTGTACACGCGCCCGGATGGCCACATCACGAAAAGGCAATAGCTCGGCCTGAATTTTTGCATTCCGACTCAATTGCAGAGACTGAACCTTCACAGTCTCCACAGTCTGACCATCATCAGGCAAGGCTTTCCTCCCCGCCTTTGCCTTGGCGACACTACGCCGTGGCACCCTCTCACAGCCGGACAGAGCAATCGGCGAATAGAGAATAAGTGCCGCCAGCAAGGGTGTTAAAGTCCCACTTCGCAGCTTGTCCAAATCATTTATCATTTGCAATCCCTTCATGCCCTTCTTCAGGCAACATACTGGCAAGAGTACGACCGGCCCTACGCTGAGTAAGGCAGAAAACCACCGGCAGCAAAAACAACACCGCCACAAGCGAACTGATCAGACCGCCGATCACGGCAATACCCAGCGGAGAAGTACGTTCTCCCCCTTCAGCCAAACCCAGAGCCATCGGCGTCATACCGGCAATCATGGCCAAACTGGTCATCAGTACAGGTCGCAAGCGACTGACTGCGCCACAAACAGCCGCCTGTGCAGAAGTTTGCCCGCTCATTCTTCGAGCTTCGGCAAATGACACAACCAGAATGGCATTGGCTATTCCAATTCCTACAGCCATGATTGCGCCCATGAAGGACTGCACATTCAGGGTCACCCCAGTCAGGTGAATGGCAAGCTCAACGCCGGCCAATATTGAGGGCACCACTGAAATAACCACCAGGGCTAAACGCACCTTCTGAAAATAGGCGACAAGCATAAGCACAATCGTCACAACAGCCAAGACCAGCCCCTGGGACAAACTATCAAAAGTACTGCGCAACACCGGCACTTGCCCACGCAAATTGACAGTCATACCGCGCGGCAACTCACCCAGACTCTCGATGGAGCGGCTGACGGCGCGCGCTGCCGCACCTAAATCATCACCGGCAATATTGGCGGTCACACTGACTATGCGGCGAAGATTATAACGATCATACTCACCAACCATGGTGCCATAGTTCACCTGAGCCAGGTCGGAGATTGTAGGTCCGCCGCCCTCTCCTTCCCTGACGGGGATATTCTCGATATCAGAAAGGGTATCGACTTCAGAGGCCGGGTACTGCACTTGAATCTGATAGGAATGTCCGTGATGCGGATCTCGCCACCAGATCTGTCGAAGAAACCGACTGGAATATACCGCCGGCACAAGAGCTCGACTGACATCGGCAGTGGTAACACCGAGTACGCCGGCTCTGACTCGATCAACAATGACATCTATGGTGGGAAAACTTAGAGGTTGCACTATGAGAGGATCTCGAATCATAGGCAAGCGCTTCAAAGCGGCAACCAACCTGTCGGCAATCACGGCGTCGCGATGCAAGTCAGCACCGGCAATATCTACCTGAATGGGGGTAGGCGCCCCCAGATTCATAATCTTGTTGATGATGTCACCGGATTCAAAACTAACCTTCAGCGAAGGCAACTTCTCAGCAATCAACCGGCGCAATGTCTCGCGCAAGGCGGAAAGCCGAATTCCTGCCCCCGGCTTCAAGGAAACGAGAATGATTGCCTCCTGGGGTCCGGCCGTCCAGATATAAACATTGCTGACACCGAAGTTCGGCGGCTGAGTGCCGACATAACAGATACTGATCTCAAGGTTATCTGAGCCGGCTGTCTGGCTCACCAGCGCCAGTACCTCTTTCACGTACTTCTCCGTTAGCTCGACCCTGGTGCCTGCCGGAGCCGATAAACGCATTTGAAAACTGCCTGGATTACCCACCGGAAAGACCTCGGTCTTGAGAAGCGGAGATACGCTCAAAAGCACCACCATCACAAGCACGGCGGCGGCAGACAAAATCACTGCCCCCTTCCGTAAAAAGACAACGAGCAGGCCTCGGTAACCACGACGTATCCGATTGATCAAGGTCGGTTTAGGGGTCGGTTCTGATGTAGAAACATGTCTGCCAAACTTCACATTCTTCAGCATCCAGCCAGACAAAATAGGCACCAGCGTATTGGAAAGTAAGTAGGAAGCCACCATGGCAAAGCCCACTGCTAAAGACAGGGGCACGAAAAGTGCCTTGGTAGTGCCTTCCATAAAGAATGAGGGCAAGAAAACCGAAATCACCGACATAACTGCAAGTAGCTGTGGAGTAATCACCTCTCGGCAGGCGGCGGCAATCCCCTGGAACAGGGGTCCGCCCTTCTCAAGATGCGTGTGAATATTCTCGATAGCCACGGTTGCTTCATCAACAAGCACCCCTACGGCCAGGGACAAGCCTCCGAGAGTCATAATGTTGATGGTTTGCCCGCAAGCCTTTAAACAAACCAGCGCTACGGCCAGAGCAATGGGAATTGTGACGATGACAATCAGGGAACTGCGCCAGTCACCAAGAAAAAGCAAGACCATGAGCCCGGTCAAAAGTGCACCGATTATCCCCTCATAGGCCAGACCCGCCACCGCTTCAGTCACATATACGGACTGGTCAAAATCAAAACTAATTTCGATGTCTTCCGGCACAGCGGCGCGCATTCCGGGAAGGGCCGCTCTCACCAATCCAACAACCTCCACGGTAGAGGCTTCGGCCAACTTGGTAATAGTCATAAAGACCGTACGTCGCCCATTCACAAGGGCAAAACCAGTGGGAATATCCATATCATCGTTGACGCTGGCCACATCACCAAGCAATACGGAAGGGCCCGCACCCAGGTGGAGCGGAATCTTCTCAAGCTGATGAATGTCCAGGACTGTTGAATTGAGATTGACAATCCGCTGAATATCACCAGCCTTGGCGACACCAGAAGGCGTAATCAGATTGCCGGCGCTTATGGCATTGACAATCTGATCATTAGTAAGGCGCAGCGCCCGCATCTTGTCTGAATTGACGGTGACTACAATAGTGCGAACGTTGCCACCAAATGGATGGGTCGTGTTCGCCCCTGGAATTGTTGAGATGATCGGTCTGATTCTTTCATCCGCTAGAGCCTCAATCTCGGCAACCGGCCTGGTCTTACTGGCCATGACCACATAACCGACAGGCACATTACCGGCATCGAAACGCAGAATAAAGGGAGTGACAGTGCCCGGAGGCATTTTGGAGCGAGAACGCTCCACCTGCGCCACGATATTTGCTAAAGCCTCAGCCATATTAGTATCAGGCTTAAAGACGACCTTCAGCACTGCTACGTTCTGTACTGACTTGGACTCGATGTGATCAACGCCGGATATGTAGAGAAAGTGGTTCTCGTAATGGGCCACCACAAAGGCCTCAAACTGAGCCGGATCCATGCCGCCGTATGGCTGAACCACATAGACCACCGGTAAGTTGAGATTCGGGAAAATATCAACTTTCATGGTGCGAGCAGACAGCAGAGCCGACAGAACAATGACGATTACAAAGACCATCACTGTAACAGGTCGATTCATTGCCATCCGAATCAGCCACATCCGAAAACTTCCCCCTTATTTGCCGACTGCGGCAGCAGTCTTAAGCAACGGTCCCAGATCACCACGCACAAATGAGACCATCAGAAGGGACTTCCAAACACCTACATTGGCAACGGCTTCCTTAACCCGAGAATCGGCCAGAATCTGGTTTGCTTCCGCTACCTGCGCCACTGTCCCTAAACCAGCTTCGTACCGAGCCTGAGCCTGCCGGGCGGCCAATCCCGCAGCCTGCACCTGAATTGGCATATTGGCGGCAAGGGCGCGGCTGGCTCGATATGTGGCCTGGGCTTTCACTTCCTCTGTTTTCAGGTCTTGCAGGGCCAGGGAAAGAGCCTGATCGGAAGCCGCTATTCGCTCGCCAACTACTTTTTTCTCGGCAGCGATGCGAAAGATCTCCAGGAAGGGGAAATCGATCATGAGCCCGACGTTCCAGTTTGGAACACTGGGAAAGACGCCACTCAAGTCCGAAGCCGGAACATCGCCTCTATTGGTCTTGAAAGTCGACCCGCGCAGGTTGACTCCCCCCAGCCAGCGAAGGCGCGGATAGTACTCCTTTTGCAAAACTTTCAGGGAAGCTCTTTCATTATCCACAAGGGCCTGCCGTTTCAAAGTGAGCGGGTGAGCCCTGTACTGCGGCTCAATGGCGGCAATGGAGGTGGTGGGCTGAGGCACGGACAGGAGTCCGCCCTCATTGATATCGACCATCTCCCCACCCAAACCGACGGCGTATGCCAGAGACGCTCTGGCTAACTCATCATTGAGGCGAGCGCGAATAAGATCGTTCTCGGCGTTAGCCAACTGCGAGTCAGCTAAAGAAGCATCAGCACCGGGCTTCAAGCCGGCACGCACCTGGGCATGGACCACGAGAGAAAAATCTCGAAACCTCTGTACATTCGCCTGCGCAACAGCCACCTGCTCACGCATTACTAGAGCCTCCAGAAAGCGATTAGCGGCTTGCACCATCACCTCCAGCACGGTCAACTTCAACTGGGCACCACTGACATTGGACTCAGCCCTGGCCTTATCAATACGCGCCCGGTGCAAGCCGAAATCCACAGGGTCCCAATCAACAATGAACCCCATGGCACTGAAGGCGTCAGCGTTCATCTGCACCCGCTCCGGTCCGGGTCCGGGAGTGGTCGGTAAGACGGAAGATGAGAAAACAGTCTGGGTGAGACGATTGTGGGTAGCGGCCACATCCTGATAGGAAAGCATGGAATGAGGCAAATATTCCTTCACCCGCCGCAGGGAAATGTTTCTTTGACTGGCCCGGTATTCGGCTTCCTGTTCAAGGATTCGCGGGAAATTCCGCCTGGCCAACTCCACCACACCGGCAAGACTGAGAGGAGAGAGCCCACTGGTGCCAATTGGCGGTCTCAGTGGCAGCGTCGCCTCGCTTGCCGCCTGCACCGGCACTGCCCTGAACAGATAAACTAGCGCGAAAAGAGCAAAAACAATTCTGCGTCTTCGATTGAACAACAAATCTCAATTCTTTTTGTGCTGTTGACTACAACACTTTAGAGCAATTATTCGTTCATTGCGTGCAATTTTCGTGCAGCACCAACTGTTCTGTGCAAAGGCAAATAAACAAAGAAGGTGCTACCTTCCTGCCACTTGCTTTCCAGCGAGACTCGCCCACCGGCGCCCTCCACCAGCGCCTTGACGATGGCCAATCCAAGTCCGCTACCGCCGGAAATCCGAGACCGCGACTTATCGACTCGGTAAAATCGCTCAAAGATTCGCGACTGATGCTCGCTTGGGATGCCGATTCCGCTGTCCCTGACACTCAGCTCCACTTCATTCCTATGAATCTTTAAGGCGATCCATACATCACCGCCGTTCTCCGTATACTTGAGAGCATTGTCCATCAGATTGCCCACAATTCGCTCCATCGACTCAACGTCGGCTTCGATCGTCACCGGAACCAGATCTAAATGAGTCTTCAGACCACTGCTCTCGAAACGGGTGGCAAACCTCTCAAACACCCGCATTACCACCTGATCAAGTCGCAGTTCTCGACTAGCGGCTCCAGCCCGAACCGGCGCCGCCTCTAATTCGGCAAGCAACATCAAGTCATGCACAATCAGACCCATACGCTCCGCCGACATACTGATTAACTTCAGATCCTCGCTTACAATTCCCTGCTTCTCCAGCTTCGATTCCAGCGACTGAGCCCTCGCTCGCACGACGCTAGCGGGCGTATTCAGCTCATGACCGGCATCAGCAACAAAGCGCTTCAAGGTGGAGACAAGATCTTCAATCGGTCGGGCCGCGATACCTGAAACAGCATAGCTGCAAAGCCCAAAGGCAAGCAGTACGAAAGGAGCCATGATACCCATGGTGTAGAGGAATTCGCGGGTCATGAGGGCGCGCTTTTCTGCCGGAAGCTGCAATTGCAAGTAACCGACCAATTTGCCGCGATAAAGTAATTTGCTCTGCCTGACTCTGAGCACCTGGCTACCTTCAGTGAATTCAGAAAGACCGGGCAGCAGGCGCGGAATGCCTGCCGGTCCGTAACGCTCCAGAAGCCGCCCCTCAGGGTCAAACAACTGCATACTCATGACCGACCGAGCCGGCTCGGTCTCCACGACTCTGAGCCAGTCTCTAAAGGTTGGTCTCTCGCCGCTGAGGTCGATGGCGTGCCCGATCTGAGAAGCAACCATTTTTAGCTCATCGTCCATTGAGCGAGAAAGAATACTATAGAAACAAAAGCCACCGACCACTGACAGCAGCATGTAGACAAGAGAAGAGAGTCCGACGAACCAGAGTGCTATTCGCCATCTGAAACTCTTAAACATAAAACAAAGCTCCTAGCCGTCTTAGACACTGCCACAGAAAAGGCGGCGAACCTGCGATTTTGCAACACCAAGATACATCAGTCTCTTTCAATCAAGTAGCCGCGACCATGAATAGTTCGAATGAGGCACCGCCCATGGCCGCGCTCACTCTCTATTTTAGAGCGCAGACTGCGCATATGAGATCTGACCGTGTCAGGCGTCAAACTAGAGTTTGTTCCCCAGACTAGATCAATAAGTCTTTCTACTGAGAGCACTGACCCCGCGTTCATGAGCAGAGCTTCCAACAGCAAAAACTCCTTAGGCAGAAGGTGAACTATCCGACCGCTCTTTCGAACCTGGCGAGCATTTGTGTCAAGTTCAATGTCGGAGACCTTAAAAACTACAATCGGAGCACTGGCAGGTCGCCGCATGATGGCTCTGAGACGGGCCGAAAGCTCACGCAAATCACAGGGCTTGACCAGGTAATCATCAGCACCGCAGTCCAGTCCGTCTTCCTTGGAGGCAAGGGTGCTACGTGCCGTCAAGATCAAAATAGGCGCAGCGCCACCCACATCTCGGTAACGACGACAAACTTCAAGCCCGCTCAATCCAGGCAACATCAGATCCAGGACAATGGCGTCAAAGGTATCCCGGCTCAAGCGTTCAAGAGCGGTCAAGCCGTCCTCTACTACGCTGACAAGGTAAAATTGGCTTTCCAGCCAGTCTTTGATGGCACCGGATAAGCCTCTTTCGTCTTCCACTATCAAAATACGAGACATAATCAAGGAATTCTCACACGTCCCTGCCGTCAACGCCACCGCGGCCTGCACAAAAACTGCACAACTCGCTCAAATACTTGTGTTATCGTCCATACTCGCCAAGGCGTCTGCCAGCAACATAACACAAAATTCCATGCAAAAGCATGCCAAATGCAAATCACGAAAGTCATTCTCCATCTCACCTTGCATAGATGGCTTGCCTGTTTAATCCTTGCCGGACTTTCCTCATCCATCTGCTCGCCCACATTCGGCAGCGAACAAGAGCCCCAGAGGCAATGGCCGCCGAAGCTTCCTTCCGCGCTAACGAACCTGCTTGCGGGCGTCACAGATCGGCAAGAGAGAGCAGAAATCTGCAATCAATCCGGGGTCAACCATCACAGAGAAGGTGAGGACGAGGCTGCTATCGACTGTTTCCGCCAGGCCCGCAAAGAACTGGGTGATGATAATCGCAATAGCCTGCAAGCAGCCAAAATCCTCACCAACGAAGCCCTTGCCCATACGACCCTCGGACAAGAGCAAGCAGCGAGAGCCTGCCTGACCGAGATCACCCAGATATTGGCCACTACAAAGGGCCGAGACCTTGAGAGATCGGTTATGCTAAACGCCGCCGGTAAAGTTGAGCTGACCCTGGGCGACCCCCTCAAGGCAGAGGTTCTTTTCTCCAGGGCCCTTGCCTTGAGAGAACAGGAAACTGACAAGCAAGCGCAAAATTCCTTCTCCCCTCTGCTTAACCTGGGGGCCGCACAGTTAGCCCTGGGACAATTCGAAAAATCGAGAATGAACCTGCTGCGGGCCCTCACTCTGGCGCGAACGATCTGGGGTGAAAGGAGCGAACAAGCCCTTGCGGCACTAATTTCGCTTGTGACCGTAGACCAGGAGCTGGGTATGCTTCAAAATGCCAGAACTGAGTTAGAGGAAGCAACTAAGACTTCCGAGCAACTCTTTGGACCCTTCCACGAAAGAACTCAGGCTTTGAAAAACTGGGCGCTCCCCAACGAGTCAGAGAGCAGCCTGGAAGAAAGTCGAGACGCTGCTGCAAAATCGCTCTAAACCCCTCTAAACCCCTTCTGCCTCTGTGCGCCGGCAACGGCGAACACGAAGTAAACAAAGGATAGCCACGAACGTTAAGTAAAGACAGATGCTCTTACCGCTCACCGAAAGGATCATTGTGGGTGTGAGAGCGGGCGCCTTGACTAAAAACACAAGCACGGCCAGTGGCAGCCAACTAAAAATCGGAAAACAAAGGAGCATGAAGTTAACGGCTCGTTCCAACCATGAACCACTGACTCCAAAAATACGGGGACTGGAAATAAGCAGAGCAGACACGATAGTGACCAGTGAAGCGTCGTACCAGAGGGCATACAAATTGGTCAGTACGCCTGATAGAACACTCAATGACAAACAGAGCACCAGTGCTTCCGGGCCACTGTGGCGGCAGCGAGTAAAGAGCAGATAGAGAGCAAGATTACCAAAGGCAAATATGAGGAAGCTCAGGGCATTGGTCAAAGTAGGATTGCCGAAGACCGTAAAGAGTCCGCCCAGAGTAATCATGATATTGCGCAGATTATCGAGATCACTATGATTGGAGCCGGCCGCATACTTCAGATAATCGGGGTAAATAGCAAAGCCACAGTAGAAGCCAGTGGCAAGCAGAAGCAAAAGATGAACGGTGCAAGCAGTGGCGAGCGCTTTCCAGTTGCGCATGGCAAGCAAGGGGATGAGCCAGAGAATACAGTACTGGGGCTTAACTGCCGCCAAAACCGTAACCAGCCCGGCTAATATGGGATGGCCGCGGCGAGCGAAGTAGTAACAGAGAGCCGTGCCGGAGAGAATATAGGGCGTAGTCTGACCCAGCCTGCACATATCGAAGAAAGAGTAGGAGCCGAAAGAGGTAAGCACCACGAAAAGATCACTGCACCAGCTAGCAGCACTTGTAACGGTGCGCCGCAAAAGCAGCAGCGACAGGGTGGAAAGGGCTATGCCGAAGCTTATCCACAAGACCTGACCAAGTGCCAAGGGAATGCGGGAAATGAAGGAGAAGAGAAAAACCACATTGGGTGGATAGGTAATGTAGGAGCAGCCGGTGCGCTTCACCGGATAAACTACCTCATCCATGGTACGGTCGTGAATAACTTTGTCGTAGACGGCCTTCTCACCGTACTGGTTCATCATTTTCCCCAGCACGAAGACCCGCACGTAATCGGAATGGAAGCCAGTGGCAGGATTGAGTGGGGTCTGTCCGGTCAGATAAACTCGAAAGATGAAAAAGCCTGCCCCCAACGTCCAGACCGTAAGCAGAGCGACAAAAGCTAGATTTAGAGACTTTCTAACCAGGTCGGTCATATTTGTGCTCATCACAGTCAGGGATTCCGAAAATCCAACTTGTCACCGATGGTAGTGCCGGTTAAGTTCACCTTCCCGGCCGGCAATTCCAGGCAGCAATATGCTTTGCGATAAACTCGCGAGGCCTTTCCTGGAGCGATGTTTTCCAGCACATCCACCACCACCAGTTCCTTATCGAGAAAGATCACATCAATAGCGTACTTCATGCCGAACATGTGAATGCTATTGCAGGGAGAAAGCAAAAGTCCCTCACCGTCAGGCAAGCTGTCCGTACCCAAAAGCCCTTTCAGCCGCCTAAAGAAAGAGCGCGCTATTGAAGCGCGCTCTGCTAAGACCCTATCTTTAGTGAGATTGGTGAACTGGCAAGTACTTCCGTCTGCAGGTAGCTTCAAGACTTACTTTGTACCAGCCATGATCGGACCGACGGCGTTGATGATGGTTACAACGGCTGGTCCCAACATCGGACACAAGATCAAAGGCATAACGAAGATCATGATTACCGGTACCATCTTAACCGGCACCTTACCGGCTTCTTCTTCCTTCTTACGCTTGAGGCGGTCGCGGAGAGCGTCGGCTTGCTGGCGCAGAGGATAGCTCATGTCGGCACCCTTCGCTTCAGCAGCGATGAGAGCGGACGCCATGTTGATCAGTTCGTCTACACCGCATCTTTCACCCATCTCACGCAGCGCATAAGGTACCGTTTTAGCGAATACCTTAACGTCGGCGATGAGCTGCTGCAATTCAACAGAAAGAATGGGACAGGACTCAGTGACCTCTTTGGAAACTTTGTCTACGGCAAGCATCAAACCAAGACCAGCCTGGGCGCATACGATGAGCAAGTCGATGATGATCGGCAACTCTCTCAAGATGTCGGTCTGTCTGGCCTTAACTCGACCAGCCAGGAAGAAGTTGGGAAGAATCCAACCGGGAATACAGCCGACCAGACCCAGGAGCAACATAACGGGATTGGAAGCGGCAGCCAGGAAGGTCATGGTGAGAACGGTACCGATCAAGATGGCTTTGATACCGATGAAGATCGCCATGTGATTGGCGGTACGGTAGTTAGCCATGGTCAGAAGCTGGACGGTTCTCTTATCGGCAAGAGCAGGCATCAACTGCAGGGCAAAAGTACCAACCAACTCTGCCAGTTTCAGCAAGGCAGAATCTTTCGGTTTTTCGGCGGCAGTATCTTCTTGCGCCTTCCGCGGTCTCAAGCGCACCCCGTAGTTGTCCACGTAAGTGCCGAAGACCGGACGCAACACCAAGATGCAGCTTGCGACCACACAGGTGAAGACCATTATGGCTAGTACTGGTGTTGGCATTGGAGTCTAGTTTCCTCAAAGAGTACTTGAATAATTACGGAATCAAGAGCTGGTTAGCCCGGGTCGCCTAAACTTCGAAGGTGACCATGCGTCTCAGAATATAGAAGCCGAGGAGCTCCCACATCACAAGACCCACCATTACGATTCTAGCAATAGGATGGTTCAAGAAGGGGGTCATATACGAAGGTGTCAAGAAGTAAGTACCTACCGTAATCAAATAAGGCAGGCATCCGATAAAGGTGGCGGTAGCTTTACCCTGAGAAGTTAGAGCGTTGAGGAAGTCTCTCAGCTTGAATCTTTCACGGATAGCTTCGGCGATGGTAGCCACAACGTCCGCCAGGTTGCCCCCTACGTCTTGCGAGATAAAGATGGCCTGGGTGAGAAGTTTGAAGTCGGGTGCCTTGATGCGCAGGGACATTTCTTTCATCACATCACGGAACGGTTTGCCGAGCTGGAGAGAAATAAGGCCTCTCTTGAACTCAGACTTGATGGGATCCGGGCCGGTGTCGGAAATAACTTTGAAGACTTCCATAACCGGAGAACCGGCTCTCAGCGCGGACACCATGGTCTCCAGAATCTGAGGCAGTTGTTCGGTCATCTTAGCCTGGCGTTTCTTAGCGATTTCACCAATGTAGAACACGAAACCGGCTGCTCCCATGGGCACACCCAGGAAGAAACCAATCGGCGACATTTCCGGCAGACCGTTGAGAATGAAGCCGAGAGCGCCAAGGGCACCTGCTCCTATAGCTGCGTAGAGCCATTGCATACGCATCTTGTCATACTGAGCTTCCAGACCGGCGCGAGCCAGCAAGGTAGATAAGTAGTCGGTCTTCTGGTCAACGAAGATGCTCTCCGGATCGGCGTTATCGCGCATCTTCTCTGCCATACGGCGCGACTGCTTGGTCAAACGCGCCAACTGGTCTACTGAATCACGGCGCAGGAGCACCATGGCCAGCAGGCCTATGACAATAATGGAGCTGAAAATTATTGGACCTTGCATGTCAGATATCTCAAATCAAAAGGGACCGGCTATTTTTCGAAATCTATTTTGTGGTCAGCCGACCGTTCAGTCAGCCAGGTGGAAAAACCAGCACATTCCTGGGGCAATCAACAGAGAAAATGGAAATTGAGAAGGGATGGAATTCCACTTTGGATGGAAATTGCCAACCCTCCTCAAAAGTCCAAGCTTTATCTGAGCCACTCCAGTTTGAAGGGCACGGCTTCCTGCTCAAGCTGCTCGAGGAACTTGGGCGGCAAACCGGAACCAACGTGGCGGCATTTGAAGAAGCCTCTCGGGTCACGACCTTCACGCTCAAGAGCAAACATGGTGGAGATGGCGATGGTGTCGCCTTCCATTCCGGTTATCTCGGCGATCTCCGTGACACGACGGGTACCGTCTTCCAGACGCTTAATCTGCACAATGATCTGAAGAGCTGAGGCGATCAATTCGCGGGCAGCTTTCTGAGGCATTTCCATACCGCACATAAGGATCATGTTTTCAAGACGCTTCGTGCAGTCACGGGGATTGTTGGCGTGGATTGTGGTCATGGAACCGCTGTGACCGGTGTTCATGGCCTGCAACATGTCGAAGGCTTCCTCACCACGACACTCACCAAGGATGATGCGGTCGGGTCTCATACGCAGGGTGTTGATAACAAGCATGCGCTGTGTGATCTGACCACGACCTTCCGTGTTCGGAGGACGGGTCTCCATGCGTACCCAGTGCTCGTGCTGCAAACGAAGTTCCGCCGCGTCCTCAATGGTGATGATGCGTTCGCGGGGGTTGATGTGAGCAGAAAGAGCGTTGAGCAGGGTCGTTTTACCGGAACCTGTACCACCGGAGATGATCAGGTTGATACGACCTTTAACGCAAGACTTCAGTACCTCAGCCATCTGTACGCTCATAGCGCCCTTCTCGACCAATTGACCGAGGGACATAATGGACGTACCGAAGCATCGGATTGTGATCGTCGGACCGTCGATGGTGACCGGCGGGATCGTGGCGTTAACCCTGGAACCATTGGGAAGACGGGCGTCAACCATGGGAGAGTTTTCGTCAAGACGACGACCGAGAGGCTGAATGATTTTGTCGATGGTCTGACGCAAGTGTCTGTCGTTCTCGAAAACCACGCTGGTCTTCTCAAGACGACCGTGACGTTCTACGTAGACGCTGTTCACGTTGTTGACGCAAATATCGCCGACGCTCGGGTCACGCAGCAAGGGACCGAGAGGACCGAAACCGAACACTTCGTCGAGTACGTTCTGGAGAAGGATACCTTTCTCCATCATGGTCAGAGGAGCCGGGTCTGAGTTGACGATTTCTCTGATACGAGCCCTTACCTGAGCTTGAGTATCTTCGGAGATGTTGGTCAACCTGGAAGTATCCAGTTCTCTTCTCAACTGCTCGATGATGAACTTCTCGCGTTCACGGATGAGCTGCTGGTTGGCGGAGAACTTACCGCCTACATCGGTGGGGCTGGCTTCGCCGCCGCCGCCGCCGCCGTGGCCGTAGCCGCCGTATTCGTCTTTGGCGTCAATGCGCTCAATATCGGAGCGGGTCGGCCCTTCTGTGGCCGGTACACCGCCGCCGCCGGGTCTTCCACCGGATCCGGCAACACCTGTCTGGGGAGCACCACCACCTGGGCGAGCCATTCCGCTCTGTCCTGGGGGCGGAGCTGCGCCCGGTCTTGCACCTACATTGGTTCCAGCTTGTCCACCGGCCAGCCCTGTATTTTGCTGCTGAGCAGGCACCACTTCTGATGCCTGCCTCTGCCGGACCAACTGGCCCATAAGTGAAGATGTTGGTTTTGCAGGAAGATTCTGATCCTTTCTCTCGTCACCCATTTTCTAACCGCCTTTATTTACGTTTGCCAAAGATAGCCGGGAGTTTGAATCCACCCGCTTTGTCACCATCCTTTTGAGTCAGAAGGAGCTGCTCGCCGCCAGCCAACCTCCGGGCGAGAGAATCGAGACCTTTGCCCAGGGGGGTGTGTCCAGGAGCAATCTGACCCTGGTTGTTGACCCATTTGGCGGTCTTTGTATCGTTGGGAATCTCGTGGAAGACCGGGTAGTTGAGGTTGGCACGGCACTCACTGAGTACGTCCTGCGGCAACCACTCGGACCGGTTTACGACGAGGAGCAGTTTTTCCTGATTGTAGTGAGCTTTGAACGTGTCCAGACACTTCCTGGCATTGAGGATGGCAGCCCAGTTGTATTCGGTGATCACGAGCACATGGTCGGCCAGGTCAAGAGTGGCGATAGCACGTTCATCGAGCAAGTTCTTGGGCAGGTCTACAACCGTGAAGCGGAATTCTTGCTTGGAGGTGTAGAGGATTTCCTGCACCTGGGCGGCATAGATGTCACCGATATCTTCAAGCTCCGGTGGTGCCGCCAGGATGCTCAACTTATCGTCGTAACGGGTCATCAGGTTACGCAAGTAAGTGGCATCGAAGTTGGTGTGGGAGAAGTCAATCGTACTCAAGCTGAAGGAAGGCTCCAGGTTGAGGTAGTGAGACACCATACCGAACTGCAAGTCGAGGTCGACGATACAGGTCTCACCGTATTTGCCGAGGTAACCGGCCAGGTTGGTACAAATGGTGGTGGCGCCGATACCGCCGGTGGGGCTGAATATGCCTATCACCTTACCGGCAGCAGTGGATACCGATTCCGACTGGTGCTTGAGTTGGATGCTCTGTACAGCGGCCGGCAAGTCGGTGCGCCAGCGCTCGGCATCGAGGAAGTCGGATGCGCCCAGGCGATACGCGGTGCGGATCAACTCCGGGTCCGGAACTTCGTAGCTAACAAAGAAGTAAAGTTGCGGGAAGGTTTCGCGCAATTCTGCCAAGAGAGACAGACCGCGCACCGGAGCGGGGCTGAGCTCAATCCAAACCAGTTTTGGGTGTAAGCTGCCGATTTGCTCGCGCGCCATACTACCGGAAACGGTACTCACCAGAGCCAGCGACGGCTGACTGTGGATCAAATCTTCGATGGTCTGGCGCTTGTCCAGTCCAGCATCACAAACGAGCAGTGTGGTCAGTTTCATAAAATCAGCTTTCTCCCCCTTTGCTGACAGTCCTAGCTAAGTTTTACCCAGCATCAAGGACTTAGTCACTAAAGTACTTCTTCTCGATATATTTTTCCCTGGCTAATTCTGGTTGTCGAGTCGACCTCCCAATCTTCTTTCTTTCCAAAATCCGCTCTGGATTCTCTAATTGACCAGGTACTACCATCTAAAAGTATTACCGTGTCCACCCCAACATTTCTTGTACTAAGTACCGGGTACTAAAAATTGTATTGGCAGCCCTTAAGACTGCCGGCACTTTCCAGATTTTTTGAAATAGCGCCCTTATCACGCCATTGCCCCGTTTTACCTAGAATTGGTTGGCAGTCTATTCGACTGCCCAATTTACCTAGAATTGGTTGGCAGTCTATTCGACTGCCCAATTTACCTAGAATTGGTTGGCAGTCTATTCGACTGCCAACCAATGCTTTTTAGGCTTGACTAGGATTTCGGAACTGAGAGCACGTCCTTCTTACTGCCGGACCAGATCTCAATTTCGTGCAACGGAGGCGGAGGTGGTGCCATAGGAGCCATTCCTGGTCCACCCATCGGCATCGGGCCCGCATCAGGGGCGCCGGGCAGAGGAGGCGGAGGCAGAGCAGACGGAGGCGGCAGAGCCGCTAGTGCATCACCGCCACCACCTTCGTTCTTGGACGGAGGCTTAACAAACAGTGAAGTCACATCTACTGTAGCTACAGGAGTATGGTCCTTGTCATTTCTCAGGGTCAAATAGAGTTTGCTCGCGGTGATCGCCTTAATAAGCTTGGCGGAATCTTCCGGTGAGAGCGAAACGGTTACCGAGCTGGCAGGTACGGCAGCGGTGCCGCCGGGTGCCTTCTGGTACATCTGACCACAAGCGATGACTTCCACATCAGAGAGGATCGGGGCTACTTTAGTTTCAGAGCCGGCTCCAACCATGGCGATTACGTCGACATGGCTTTCAGGAGTGACGAAACCAGCAACTCCGGAGTTACTGTCAACAGCGAAGGTGACAGCTCTCATGCCCTCTTTGAGGCGAGCTTCGAAGCCCAGCGAGATACCCTGCGGAGCAAGGTCATGCTGAGAAACGATTTGTCCGGTTTGAATACCGTACTTGGCAACGCGTCCAGCTGCCAGAGAAGCGGAAGTAAGAGCATCTTGCGGGATTTTGGCCTGCTCGATTTCTTTTTCTTCCAGAGACTCTACTGGAATGGTGGAGCCTTCAGGGATGTCCTTGATGGCATACACCACTTTACCTTTCGCGGACATTTTCGCGATAAGGTCGTTCTCTTTCTGCTTCAGTGCTGCTTCTTGTTGCTGCTGGCTGCTTGTAACCATCATAGTTATAAGCACAGCCAAACCAATAATCAGCACGAGCATTAATGCTGGAGGCATTCGAGATAATTGTAGAAATAACGCTCGTAATGGGTTCATTACGGTTCCCCCTTCTTTCTTAGTGAGAAAGATTAACCACTTACTATTAACGCACATCAGTGATACAAGGACAACGGCTGTCCTTGCCCGCACCCAAAATAGTTTTACCCTTGGAAGCGGTAGTTCAACCAGGAAAGTCTACAGGTATATACGTCACTTGGCTTCCGGCGATTCGACCAAAACCGGCAAAGTGTCAAGATTTGTATTATCCTGACATCGACTGGGAACACATGACAAATGATCTTTTCGGCTTTGACGAGCTGCTGATAACTAGCCGATTTTGATGGAAATCGCTAGCTTAGAATTTTGCAAAACTTTTTCGAGGCGCTTTCTACTTTGCAAGGAAACACCGGACACTTGAAAAGCATGCTCAAAATCTTTCGCAAAAAAATCAGCCGCCAAGGGCATCTTGGAGCGCAGAACCACTGCCGATCCTCTGCACCGTCTCATAAAGGCGCTCGCCGGAAAGCTACCCCAAGTCGGTCAACTTTCCGGCGAGAATGCACCAAGTTTTAAAGGATCAAAATCAACGAATGACAACCACTGTTAAAATCAGCTGGCGCTGGCCGCTGTGCTGGACAGCGCATTCACTTGCGAACTGATTTCTCTGAAGGCTTTCGAAACAGCCGGCATCAAAGATCCATTGCCGGCAGAAAAGGTAATAGCCACTAGCAACGCCACAAACGCAATGATGGCACCATACTCGGAGATGCCCTGACCGCTCTCGTCTTTCACAAAAGCAGTAACAAACTTTCCGCACTTTTCTTGCTCCCACAAGATTGAGCGCAGACTCCAGAAACTACGTTCCACTTTCAAATTAGATGTCGTGTCCGCTGGAGAAGAATAAATCTCTCCAGGGTCACCCTCAAGCCCGCCAACCATTTTGCATCCCTCCATGCCAGCAGAGCTCTCAGTTATGGCGTGCGCTCAAAAAGTTGCCTCAAAGTCGAATTTACTAATTGAGAAAATCGAACATCAACAAAAAGATCTTACCGACTGATAAAAACAGCGGCCCAGGCTGATGTTCAATCAACAATTTATGCAAATAGTGGCAGATGGTTTATCCACCTGCCACTATTTGCTACGATTACTGCTCTTGAGAGAACGCCGTATACTCGAGCTCTCGAGTTAGCTGGCGGCCGCTGCAGCAGAAGACAAGGCGTTGAGCTGGCTGACTACAGCAGAAAATGCCTTGGAAATAGCTGCGGACAGGGCGCCCTGAGTGATCGAGAACACAACAGCTACAAGGATGGCTACGAACGCCAAGATGGCGCCATATTCTGTAATACCTTGTCCAGACTCGTCCTTGATAAACTTATTAATCGTTTCGTTCATGCAAACCTCCTTCAACGGAACCGATGCATCATATTACACGCAAGAAAGAAACATTTAAAGCAATGTTCTAAACCTGCAGGTAGCGAATGCTGATGGTAACCGAGAAAAATAACTAGTAACAAACTAAAGCCACGTTAAAGACTGAAAAAATTGTCTATAAAACCACCTCCAACACTCTCACTCGACGATCATTCCCAGTTCTTTCAGATAACTAACACCCAACCAGAGAAGATTTCAGAGCTCGCTTTTTAAAAGGAATTACCGCAGACCCAGGAAGTAGAGTTGCAAATTCCTTGGAGCCACTTAATTATTCTAACTTGACATCACTCGGCTGCCTAGAGCAGTTTCTGCGCATTTCTGTATTGCGGGCAACATATTTGCCCTTGATCACGGGAAAATCCCAGGGGTGCAAGAAAAATACTTTAGTTACATCTTTACATCCGGTAACTTATTCTTCACCACTTCAAATTCCCATGCTAAATACCCTCATTCTCTCTACAAAACATTTTTTTGCCGCTATAAATAATGAATAGGCGGAATCGATAAATTGCCAAGCGAAACATACTCCACATCCTTTAATAGAGCGCTCCAATGCTTGCTACAGGCCCAGAGCCCTGAGACCGGCTCGTTCTCCTATCAAAAAGCCAATCAGGACGCCTCTCTTGAGGCAAGCGGCTGGGCCGCCCTGGCTCTCTCCCAGGACGAGAACGAGCAAACCAGAGGTCCGGCTCTCAAAGCCATGCATTTTCTGCACAGCACTCAAAATCAGGACGGCGGCTGGTCCACTAAACCGGATGCCGGTCGTTCAGACTGGTCAAGCGCTCCCAGTCTCCTGGCCTTGCGCTTGTTGCAAGCCGAAATTGGCGAAGAAAGCGGCGCCCCTCCGAAGAAAAAACTTCAGCGCTCCATCGAGAACGGCCTCTTCTATCTTCTCGATGCTCGCTATTTTCAAAAGCCGGCTACCCGGCTGGTGATTTTAGTCTCTAAAGGCGCCAGGTCCCTCGATAAGGACCGGGGTTGGCCCTGGGACCCTGATTGCTTCCACTGGATTGAGCCTACGGCCTACGCCCTCCTGGCTTTGAAATTGCCTGGATTACCGACGGTGTCGAATACGGAAAGAGCGGACATCGAGCACGCCATAGAAAAAGCCAATGGCTTCATTCTTGATCATGCCTGCCGGGGCGGCGGCTGGAACCACGGCAATGACATCACCCTTGGTGCGGCCTTGCCGGCCTACAGACTGACTACGGCGGAAGCACTGCTTGCCCTGCAGGATCTCAAGGAAGAAAAGAAAGTGAAAGAGGGTCTGAACTATCTCAGCACCTGGTCCGATAAAAACACATCCTCTCTTTCGCTGGCCATGTCTGCCCTGGCACTTATGGCCCACGGGCGAAGCGCTCAGTCGGAACTAAATTATCTGGTCGAAAGACAGGGGCAAGACGGCAGTTTCACCGCCAACCTCACCACCACAGCCCTAAGCGCACTGGCGCTGGCAGCCGGCGGCAAAGACAAATCACCGCTATTTTTGAAAAAATAAAATAGAGACAACCACACAAAATAAGGTCAGGCAGAAAATGGCTGAAGCCAATGAAGAAGAGAAGGCATCCCCGGCTGAGACGGTGGAAGAAGGCACCAGCCGCAGAGAATTTCTAGCTTACACCGGCGCCGCTATAGCTGCGGGCACGCTCACATCGTGCAGCGGCGAGGCCAAACTAAATCGCGAATTACCAACGGAGCTAACGGCAAAACAATTGGCAAGGCGCAGAAGTGGTCGCTCCCAGGTCTCCATAATCAAATGCGAGAGTTACGAGCATGACCTCTGGCCGATTCTCAAGAACGCTCTCAAAGACGCCAAACTGCCCGACTTCAAAAACGCGCATGTGGTCTTGAAACCGAACATGGTGGAATATCGAGAGGGCTCGCCGGTCACCACCAACCCTGCCGTTCTGAAAGCGGCCATCGAATTGGTCAAGCACCTCGGCGCCGGTCAGATCACTGTGGCGGAAGGGCCAGGGCACATGCGCGACACCGAGTATTTATTGGAAGTAACCGGGTTAGGCAAAGTAATCAAGGAGGCCGGCGTCCCCTATGTCGACCTCAATCTCGATGATATAGAAGCGGTGGACAACAGCGACGGCTTGAACGAACTGAATCCGTTCTACTTGCCGAAAACCATAGTGAGAGCCGATGCCGTCGTCAGCGTACCAAAGTTGAAGACTCATCACTGGGTGGGCATGACCTGCAGCATGAAGAATCTCTTCGGGACGGTACCGGGTCGCAAATACGGCTGGCCCAAAAATATGCTGCACATAAAAGGAATTCCCCACTCAATAATCGACTTGCAGCATCTAGTCAAACCAAAGTTGGCCGTGGTCGATGCCATAGTGGCCATGGAAGGAGACGGGCCCATAAACGGCACCGCCAAGCCCTTCGGTTATCTGGTTGTGGGAGAAGATCTAGCTGCCGTGGACGCCACTTGCGCCCGCATGATCAAGCTTGAACCGAACGATCTTCCTTATATAAAGATGGCCGGAAAAGTTGTCGGTAATATCGAGAGCAAGGATATTGACCTGCTCGGTCCGGCCATTGCCGATATTGCGCAAGTCTTTGCCCTGCCCATCACCATGAGAGACAAGAGCCTGCTCAAACAGGCGGCCGAACAGGGAAGCTAGCGAGGGAAAAGCGGTGCGGCCGGCAAAACAGCCAATTACTTCGCCTGATAAAGAAAGAGCCCGGTCTTTTGGTAAATGGGCAGGGGCCAGAACTTTATCAGCACATAATTCTCTTTGAAATAGGGGCTCTCTAAAAATTCCCTGGTCACCAGACCATCCTGAAAACAAATGAAGCGCGGCTTGAATTTTGAAATAGCCTCCGGCGGCGGCGCATAAAGCAGGTCGGGGGTCTCAGCCCGGGGCAGTTTGCTGTAGCAAGAGACCACGCAGTGAGAGACAAGCCCTCCCAGATCAAGAATCGGTCCGCCGTAGTAATAACCGACCAGGCCGGGCTCCGTCACCGCCACAAGATCGCCAGGTGCGGCATTCTCCTTGATCAAAAGACCAATTTCTCGATAGACGGCAAAACGTCCCCACTCTTCCTGATACAAGAAGAGCGGCAGGGGAAGGTCCAATCCCACAACCTTGATGCGGGGATACATACTGATCTGAGCCAGTATGGTACCGGCAAAGATGGCATAGCTGAGCACAAGGGCCGCCTTACCCCTGGTGGAAAGAGCTTGAAAAATAAAGACCGGCAGAAGCACCGGCAGAAGTGCAAACCATAGGAGATACCAGTTGAAGATCCAGCTGTTGGGAATGCTGTAAAAGAGCAAAACAGCAATGACCACCAGCACATACAGGCGAAAGACGCGACTGCCTTTTAAGCCAAAGGCAATCAAAAGAATAAGGAGCCCGCCGGGAACCAGATAAATAGCCCCTTTTCCAATGGTATAGGTTTCCTTATACGGCACACAGCCAATGGAGTTGGTGCCGATATGACGCACCAATTCAATGAAAGCGGCATAGGGGAACAGTCTCTTTGTATAAATCTGTGATTTGACGATAGCCGCATGGGGAAACGGTGAACCGAAATAGCAGAACAAAGCCAGATGATAAAGAGCAAACAAAGATACGGGAAGTAACCAGGGCCGGAGCCATTTTCTCCCCATTTGCTTGACAGAGAAGAGCACTGCCAGTGCCAGAAAGAAAATGCCCTCCGGTCTCACTAAAGCCAGGGCCGTGGATGACCAGGCAAATATTCCGGCCTGCTTGCGCGTAAAAGCAAGTAAGGCCACCACCATGAGAAATACGCCCAGAGGCTGTTCTTTACCGATGGCCGAAGCAAACATCTCAAAGGGGCTGAGGGCAAAGACCGCCCCGGCCAGTATCACCGGCACATGATTGCGCACGATCAAGCGCAGGAAGCGCAACAGATAAGAGAGCGACAGGCACTGTAGAAAACAATTGGCGATAATGGAAAGTTGCTCAAGACTGACACCGGTAAGGCGACTTATAAAGGCAAGCACGCTTAGCAGGAAAATATGCAAATGAGCCGTGAAGCCCATCACCCGCTCCGTGCTGTTGAAGTCCACCATACCGTTTATCCAGTGAGTGGCATAGCGATAATCGATAAAGGCATCATCACCGAGAGGTTGCAGTTGCAAGGTGCGCGTTGCCACTATATACAGCATCAAAAAGTGATAGCCTGCTTCAAAGACGGCCACTCTCACACTGAGACTCTCTCCGTCATAATAAGTGCGCAAGTTGCGCACCACCAGCGCCAGGCAAACAACGGAAAGACAAACCCAGTAGCAGAAGACCGCCTGAGAAACCGTATCGGCCATGGATACCACCGGCACATAAGTTCCCACATAACTCCGCAAGCCGGGCACCAGCAAACCCAAGACGAAAAAGAGCGGGAAAAGCAAGATCTGCAAAAAGAGCACAAAGCTGCGGCGGCTCTCAAAGATGTTCTTAAATGGCGACGGTCGCAAATGTTCTTTGCTCGCGCCGGCGGGGGCGCTACTGGGTTCCACTCTCAATCATCCGTGCTTGCTTGAGGTAAGGCAAAATGGACTGGCGCTGAAACTGCTCTCTAAAGCGCCACAAGAAGGCATCCTGGAAGTAATGTACGTTGGACAAACCGAGGAGAAAGCCGACAATCGGATTCACAAAAGTACCGGAAAGCCTCACGTTTTGCAGGGAAAAGGAAAGTACAAAAACCAGCACAGCCAGCCCGAAGAAGAGTAGCATTGGTGCCATGGGCAGTTGCTTAGACTCTTCACCCTGATACTTGTACTTGACCAGCATGTAATTCAGGAACATATACTGCGACCAGTGCATGACACCAGGAATGATGAAAGCCGTGGTCTCGTTGTAATCAGCCAGGGCAAAGGGCGCGAAATAGACAACACCCATGAACCAGAAAAGCAGAGCCGGCACATTCAAACTGGCGCCCTGCTTAACTTGCCCCATAAGGTCTTTCAGGTAGAGGGCACAATAAAAAATTGCCACCAGAGCCAAAACGGCGGCAACTGCGGCAAATATAGCAATACCTCCACCTTTGAAAACCAGTTTTTCGAAATAGAAAATCGAAAAGAAAACCGAAGCCGACCAGAGGCTGCGCGACTGCAAAGTACGGGAGGCTATGGCTTCGCCGCTATTGGGGTTGTGGTAAAGAATGAGAATGCCGAAATTTTGTTGAATAAAATGCTGAATGCCCCAGAGTGTAGTCAGAAGGAACAAAATGCCCGGTTGCACCGCTCCCAGCAAAGTGCAAACGGTAAGAATTATTATCGGACCGCCAAAAAAAAGCATGGAGCGACCCTTGTCGCTGCGCCAGTGCTCCAGGTTCTTTTTGTCGAAATAGAAATACCAGGACGGTCCCAGATGAAATTGGTTGAGACCCAGCCCATTGGCCACAATCAGAAAGAGCAGCCCGGCCGTGACGATATTATTCTGCACTGCCGCATACAAGCCCAGTGCCAGAAGAATAGGAGCGAAATAAAAAAGCAGGTCGTTGTTGCGCCCAAACATCCAGGCAAATTTATACTTAATGCCGGGCTTGTCTATGGCGCTGGTCATAGGTCTTATTCCTAAAGATCCGAACAGTCTTAGTATTCCACGTCACCCTGGAGTTTGTACCAACATTTAAGCCTGAAGGGCAATTGTTGCAATCTTTTGCTAATACGGGCCGCCACCGGTCACAAAAAGGTAACAAGTGCACAGACCTGATCTGACTCGATTTCAGCGCGGCTTGGCACTGCGATTCTTACCACCGATCTCGAAGATCTCGTCCATATCGCCTGAGGCATCGCGACTGACCTTGCTCATCAGCACTTCCTGCACCGACGCCGCTCGCTTATAACCTACCGGGGCCTCAAAAATCTCATTATTCACCTTCACTTTTTGAAGACCACTGGTGTAAAGCACATTTCGCAATTGACCACTGCGCTTGAGACCGGTCAGCCAGTCCACTCCTTTTTGAGTTCTTGCGTATTTGATAGGAATGCCACCATCGGTGGACTGCTTGAAGACGGTGTAGAGAATTCTCTCTACCTCCGGTGCAGCAAGTTTACCGAGGGGCAAATAAGCAAACTGCTCTTTGGGGCCGCGCACTTCAGATACTTCCAGGTCCCCGATCTTGGCTGTAAATTTCGCGCCGACACCATCGAACTTGCGCGCCTGCTTGGTGACAAGAAACTCCGAAACCAGGCCGGTGGACTCAAACTCTTTCAGCGACTCTTTGATGTAAACCTTGTCGTCATCGCGGTAAATTGTCACGTCCCAGGTCGGACGAGAAGCCACAACAATGAAGTGCATTCGCCCTTTGTTCTCAAGACGCATGCCGTCCATGGAAACAATTGTCTCCGAGCCTCCCCAGTAACAATGAGACTGTGTAAGCTTGAGGGCCGGGATCAGCTTGGAGGCAGCGCCACTTTCAGGGCGCGCCCATGAATGTGAATACCAGGCACACACCACCGACATGAACACTGACGTGAACAGGGAAAGAATAATGAGGGACATTCTTCCATTGTCGGCAAACATTGCTCGATTTCCGATCCGCCAGGGCTAAACACTACCATTCAAAAAGGATTGCCTCAGGACTATTCTAGCCCTTGCCCTCGACAACCACAACCGCGGCACACCGCTCGACCGGGCGCTTCCAGCGGACGGTGCGGCAGCCAAGGTGCCGATTAACTGCTAAAGTATTGGCAACGAAGTCCGTCCGCATCCTGGGCCACAACGAAAGAGCCATGCTTCCTTTATCCGATGACAACTCCGACAGACGCCTCACCCCCTGGGTCAACTACACTCTCATCGGCATCAATATTTTTGTTTTTGTCTTCCTGCAAGGCATGGGCTCCAACGAAGTTTTCACCAATTCCTTCGCTGCTGTTCCGCAGGAAATATTGAGCGGACAAGATATAGCCGGGCAACTGCCCCTGGCCGGTCCCCACGGCAGCACCACCGTCATCCAACTGGGCGAAACACCCATTCCGGTTTACCTGACTCTCTTCACGTCTATGTTCATGCATGGCGGCTTTGCTCACATCGCAGGTAATATGCTCTACCTCAATATTTTTGGAGACAACCTGGAAGACTCCATGGGTCACGGCAAGTACCTCATCTTTTATCTCTTCTGCGGCCTTGTGGCCGGGCTTTCTCACGTGTTTTGCACGGTAGCCATGGGCGGCAATGCGCTCATTCCCTCACTGGGAGCATCCGGAGCCATTTCCGGGGTACTCGGCGGTTACATGGTGCTCTTTCCCCATAAGAGCATCACCGTGCTTTTCCTGAGGCAAGTCATGCAAGTACCGGCCTTTGCCTGCCTGGGTATGTGGATACTCTTCCAACTGGCTGACAGTTCCGGCGTTTTAGGAGGCGCCCCGGATGCCGCCGGTGTAGCCTATGCCGCCCATATAGGCGGGTTTATCGCCGGACTGGCCCTGGTAAAACTCTTCGCCGGTGAAAAGCGCAACCAGTCATATGTTTAGGCCGTTCTGCGCAGTGGTAAGGTCTCGATAGGTCCCGGCAGGGTTAGGAACCATCGAGACATGAGGTACATAACCAAACACTTTGTGCAAGCGATCAAGCTATCTCATCTGTTTTGACATCTTCCAAATCAGCTTTGCTGCGGGGCCGCCTCAATAATTGCGGAGAATCAAATGGGTCTTGAAATAATTATCAAAGATACCCACCGAGGCTTGTGGTACGAAGACGGTGTCTTGACCAAAACCCTGGAAGCAGGAAGGTACAAGCTGCCCAAACACTTCGACTTTCTGGGTTTGCGAAACAAGAAAGTGGAGGTCACCCTGGTGGACATGCGCGAACGTGAACTGACCATCAAAGGGCAGGAAATACTTACCGCCGACAAAGTGGCCATCCGTGTCAGCATTGTAGTGCAATTTCGCGTCATGGATCCCCGTGCCGCTACCCACGAAGTGGAAAAGTACGAAGATCGGCTCTACACAGACGTTCAACTGGCGGCAAGACGCTCACTGGCGGCCATGAACCTGGAAGAGATTCTCACCAACCGCAATCGCCTCAGCGAAGATATTCTTCACGACGTCAAGGAGCAAGCCACCAAATACGGTGTGAATATCTTGAGAGCCGATGTAAAAGACCTTATCTTCCCAGGCAACTTGCAAGAAATCATGAACAAAGTTCTGGCGGCAGAAAGAATGGCGGAAGCAGCCCTGATTGAAGCAAGAACCAAGGCCGAGCAACAAAAAATAGAGTCGGAGACCAAAGCTCACAACGAAAAGATGATGAGCAAAACCCTGGCCGAATCCAAACGCACCATGGCCGAGTCGGAAGCGGAAGTAAAGCGCATTCGCACCACTGCCGATACCGAATCACTGCGCTTGCAGGCGCAGGCCGCTGCCGCCTATGCCGATCATCCGGCCCTTTTGAGACTGCGGGAACTGGAGACCATGGCCGAACTTGGCAAAAACGCTAACGCCAGGCTTTACGTCGGCTTTGAGAAAAATTCCCGGAGCGCCGGCGAAGAATAACCCAGACACGCTACCCGCCCCGATCTCCTGACAAGCGAAGCTTCAGCCGGACGGTCCTGAGAAGCGGAGCCGCTCCCGCTTTGCTTCCTTACCATTGGCTAAGCTTCAGCCCTACCTCTATAATCACTGAAACAGCCGTCATCGGCATGCCCGTGGAGCCGCAGAAGAAAGCAGCCAACCCATGACAGAAAGCCAACCGCCAGAAGCATTCAAACCAAACAAGGTAGTCATCAGTTTGGTTCTGGCCTTCGCCCTGGTTGCCCAGCTTCTCACTTTCTTCCTTTTATACAGAGCGCTGGTAAATATTCACTGGTACTTCACCGGCCCTCGCCTCGACCTGACTGATTTTTCTCAGTTTTATCAGGCCGGCCAACTGATCATTAGCCCCCACTCGCACCGGGTTTACGATCCCGACGTGCAGGAGTGGTGGTGCCTGGGCCTCATTTACCCGCAGATTCCAATCAAGGGGCTGTTCTACAATCAGTCCGTGCCCTTCCTCTACCTCTTTTGCATTCCCTACGGGCTCTTGCCTTACAACCTGGCTTATGTGGTCTGGTGTCTGACCACCGGCTTGATGGCCCTTTCTTCACTCTTTCTACTTCTGAAAGAAAGCTTGAAAGGCCTCAAAACCGGGCTTTTTATTCCACTCTTTCTGGTCCTGGCCTGGTCCTCGATTCCAGCCTACCTGACGGTCTGGCATGGACAGACTACTTTTCTTCTGGTTACCTGTATGAGTCTTTCGATGTGCGCCTTTCTAAGGGGCAGGGATATCCTCTCAGGCGTCTTTCTTTCCCTCTCCACAGTTAAACCCCAGTACATCTTATTGCCACTGGCTACCATGTTCGGTCTCAGGAAATGGCGCTTGCTTGCCGCTCTCTTTGCCACCGAAGCGGCGCTCTTCCTTCTGGCAGGCTGCTTCATGGGCTTCGACACCATTTTGAATTATCCCCGGGTGCTGGTTAGCGCTGAGAGTTCTACCCGTTTCGTGGGAGTCAACCCCCATGTCATGGCCAGCATGCGAGGGCTCTTGAGTGTGCTCCTGCCACACAAAACAGCCATGCTTATCACCACCCTCACTCTCTTTGCTTCGCTCATTCCGGTAGCCTGGCTTGCCTTCAAAACACCACCAAGCAATCTTCCTGAATCATTGAGCCCAAACAGAAGCGTCACCCATCGCTTTCTTCTAGCTTTCATTTTTACTCTCTCCCTGGTACTCAGTCCTCATTCTCACTACTTCGACTGCCTGCTCTTGACGGTACCGGCTGCACTCACCCTCAGAGGTATGCTGCTTGCTGATAGTGACAGCGAATCGGAAGACTACGCTCAGTGGAAGCGCCTCAAGGCAATGCCGCAGTACCGCTGGTGGTGCCGCATTCTGGTCTTCTATCCATTTGTGAGCTGGTTCTATAATTTCGCTCTCGGCTCCATGGAAGCAGAGGGAATAGCCTTCTTGCTTACCAACACTTTGCTGGCGGTTCTCTGCGCCAACATATTTCTGGCAACGCGAAGTACTTTATCGAGAAAGGAAAACTGACGGTGAAAAAGTCAATTTTGCTGGCCCTTAGCCTGCTAATCATTAGTGGCACAAACACAGCCGCATCGGCGCAGAACAAGGCAGCGGAAGCCCTCGCTCTCTATAAACAGAAGCAATACAGTGCCGCCGCCGACGCCTTTGAAAAGCTCCTGAAGACGGAAAAACCGGCAGCCCGGCTTTACTACTATGCCGCCCTGGCCAATCGAGATGCCGACCGCAAGGCAAGGGCCGTACAGATTTTCAATTACATCGTGAGCAATTTCCCCACCACGGAAGAAGCGCTCCACTCGGGGACAATGCTCAACAACCTCACCGGTGGAGCAAAGCTAAACAGCGCTGAAAAGACGGCAGCAGTGGGCGAAGGCAGACCGGGTAGTACAGGCACCGGTAGTCGAGCCAATCTTGGTTCCGGTACCGGTCTTTATCCTTTCACGCCGGAAGACATAGCCAGAGAAGGCGCCAATGGCATCGACCAGAGCAACTTTGAAAACTGCTGGTTCCAGGCCTCTATGTCGGCTCTAGCCCAATTACCGCGAGGACAGCGACTCTTATCCACGATGATCAGGCGCGGCGAGGGCGCGAGTTATATCGTGCGCTTTCCCGGCGACGGCAATGAATATGTAGTTTCTCGCAAGGAAGCCAGGCTCGCCGGTATCACCGACACGGCTGTCTGGGCCTCCCTCTTAGAATACGCCCAGACCAAGAAGTTTCCCGACAATAAAGGAGCGGAGGGCACCGACGGCGATCAGTCGCGGCTGGAAGTAGGGCTGGGCTGCATCACCGGACGCAAAGCCGAGTTCCTCGATCCCGGTCACGCTTCAGCGAGCGAACTGGCTTCCTTCATAGGTGGAGCGGTGAGATCCCAGAACCCGATAGTTTGTGGTACTTATCCGGCTTCCATGCTCGATAAATACCCGCCCCTGGTAATAGACCAGCACGCATACACCATCATCGGCTTCGACCCCGCCCATAATCTAATTACGATCCGAAATCCTCACGGCAGAGGCTCCCGTCGCTTCAGCTTAAAAAGCGACCCCCAGCACCTGAAATTCGAACAGTTGGAGGACGGCTGCTTCAAGATGCATGTGGAACTTTTTCAGCAGTATTTTTACTCCGTGGCCCGCTCTTTCATTTGAGTTATGCGCAGCCTATAGCGGCTGTTTATTTTCGCGGCAGGTAAAAGTCTTGCATACGACCATCTACGGCTATTTCAGCTACGCTCTTATAGTTGGCTTTGATGAGCCGCACCACCGCCTCATCCCAATACTGATAGGGTTTAATCAAACAGCCGTCCTGAGAATTAATCACGATTGAGCCATAACCTTTCCTGGCAATGCGCTCTTTTATCTCAGCCATACGCGCCGCGTAAACCTGCGGATTGCGCTCCCAGACCGCCCTCATGGTGGGAAGATCGACAAACTCAGGAGTCAGATCAAGCAATTGCGGCAAGCTGCTTTCTTCGCAAAGCATCAGGTCGCCGTTCAGATTTCTCTCTTTGATCTCATCCAGACCCTGCTTCATAACGGCAATTTGCTTATTTTGATTGACATGAAGAGAACTGATAACAAAAAATCCGCAGCCGAAGGCGAGAAACATCAAGAGTAGATAGCGCCGATTTAAGTGCTCGGCAGAGACGGCCACCATCCAGGCCACGGCAAAGAGAATCAAGAAGAAGTCCGCCACACCGGCCGCAGCTTTGCCCATAACATAAAGACTGACGGCGCTGCTTAGAAAGAAGAGGGTGACCATAACGACCAGAGCGGCCAGATGATGGCGGTAAGGTCCCTCTCGTTCCTCGTAGCCGTTTATGTAACCAACCAGTAAGTTGATTATGCATACCGGCGCCGCCGCCAAAATCAGCCAGTCGGAACTGAGCCAGGTCAGATGCTCGTGCAGGGCATGAAAGCTAAAGGGTGACGACTCGGAGAAAGCCAGATGAGCAGCCAAACCACCGGCCGTAATATTGTTGAGCAAGAGCATGGAGGCGAAAGCCAACACCGATGAAAGCAGCATAAAGACAAGGGAGAGCCGCCACTGCCTGCCGACTATCAAAGCGAGGGCAATGGCCGGCACCACCGCCGCACAAGAACCTCTGGCCAGGGAAGCGAGCACCGCCAGAGTGGCAATCACGATCAAGCGCGGAAAGCGAAAGATATTGTCGTCCTTTGGTTTACGAGCCAGGACCATGTACTGCTCGATAGCCATGACCATGAGAGCAAGAGCAAGCATGTCGGGAGTGGCACGAAAGGCATAGGCCCAGATGGACCAGAAGGCACCCAGATTGATGAGCCCCAGCAGGCGCCCCAGACGAGAGGCACCACTGAGGGCAAAAACTCGATGAGCCGCCACAAGAAAGATAACAAAGCCGGCCGCTGATACCACCCGCAGTGGAATCAAAGAAGGACCGCTCAGCTTCAAGAGCCAGCCGGTGATGGCAAAGTAAACAGGCGGACTGGCCACCACCCGCCAGGGATGCTCGCTGAGGGCCAGGGTATCGTAAGGGTTGAGGTTCTGGCTGAGCATATAAGCCGCATAAAGGGATGGTCCCTCGCCCCCGAGAGAAAGCGGCGCCGTCAGGGCGGCCTCAAAGCCCTTAAAATAGAAGAAGACAAGGGCGCCCAGGGAGAGCCAGCAAAGGGGCCAGATAACCAGGCGATCAAATCTTCGGCTTATCTTCTTGGCCATTGCTTCAACTCCGAACCTTGAGCCGACCGGCATAAAGCCTGAGCATGGCGCCGACATATACCAAAAGGATTATGCCGCACAATACCAGGGGCGATACCACACCCGGGCAGGACATCAAGAGCATGCAATAAGCGGTAACGGATAACCAGAGCATTAGCAAAAAAGGTCTCAAGCAGGCAAAGGTCTCTCCTTCCGCCGCCACCGGCGAGAAAACCAGAAAACCGGCCGGCGCCAGCACACAAAGGTCATAAATGAAGAGATGGGGAACGACGCAAGGCAGCGCCAGGCAGCCCAGGATGAGAGCACTCTTGAGTTTGTCGCCCTCACTCATGGGGCTTGCTTTGCGAGCCAATACAAAAACGAGAGCAAGACCCAGGCAAGCCAACAGAACAGCACCGGCATAAAGATAGGGCTTGAGAGTGAGGCGCACTTGCTCAGGCTGAGAAAGCAAAATGGCGCGGGGCAGAGAGGTAGCCAGGCGCACCGGCACCCCCATGGCGGGATCGGAATAAATGCGGTCGCTAAGCTTGAGACAATCGAACCAGCTCAAAAGAAGCTTCTGCCCCAGCAAGGCATAATTTAGGAAAGCAAGACCGATGAGACCGGCAACCATGCCAAAAGCCAGGGAAAACTGCTTCTGGCATAGCTTCAGGAAGAGCAGAAAAATTGCCGGCACGAGCATCTGCGGCTTCAGGGCCAGGAGACTGAAAACCAACCCGGCTGGAAAATCTTGTTTTTTGGAGAGCAAGTAATAGCCGCAAGAGAGAGGGAACAAGCCGAATACCAGACCAACTTGACCAATCCAGAGGGTGAGAAAAGTAGGAAGGAAAGTTAGAAGCGAAAGGCCCTGAGTGAAAGCCCGGCCCATTTTAGTACCGGCTGGAATGAGCAGAGATGAGCCGAACAGGCAAGCAAGAGAAAGCAATTGAAAAGCAAAGAGAGAGAGATTGGGCGGCAGCACCGCAAAAGGAAGAAAGAGAAAGGCAGAAGCCGGCATATACATATATTCGGCCACGGAATAATCCGGCAAAAAGGGCAAAAGCTCATGTGCTTTTACATCAAAGGGCTCACCATGAAAGGTACCGGCACCAGGTTGCGGATAGAGAATATCCCACTGCCCATGTCCGGCAATCCATCCGGCTGTGTGAAAAGTCATCAGATAATCGGAACTGGCCAGCATAGCCTGCTCTTTGAAATCACAATAAAGCAAGAGCGCTGCCACCATTAAGCCCCAGCCCCAGAGCATCTGTTTAAAAAAAACGCTAAGAGGCGGTGGGTTCAACGCTGGTCAAGCCGGGGTGGGGAACTTTCACCCATGATACACCACCCGGCAAGGGCTAAAGGCAGACAAGGCCAGGCACCAAGCAACCACTTTGAAACATTTGCCCCCTAGTGTTGGTGAAAGCCAGATTTAAATCAGTTTGCAAAAGTCTTTGAGAATCTTCTTCCAGCACCCCAGTAGAGGATAGCCATGTCCAGTTTCGAGCAAGAAAAAGAGAAAGCATCAGCAGCCGCAGCGGAAAGACCCGCAGATAAAGAACTGCCAGAGCAGTCGGAAAAAGCGCCGTTGAAGCCTCTGGACTTCAGCCCCGTGCCGGATGAACGGGCCCTGCAACTAACAGCACTGAAACCTGCTGGAAATACAGGCGGCGATAAGGCCAGTCCCTTTGTTCCGGCGCTGGACCTGGTATCGGAGAGAACACTCACCTACCCCGGTCAAAAAGCAGAGTCTGCCGCCAAAAACCTTTATGAAAACGGCGAACTCAAGCAAGCCAGAGAGCAGGCCCTGAAAGAGGGTCTGCCCCTGCTTGTGGATGTAGGCGCCTCCTGGTGTGGCCCCTGCCGGGCCCTGGGGCGGGAATTACATGCAAACGAGAAGGAACTGGCCGGCAAGGCGAAAGTGGTAAAGCTGGACATCGATAAATTGAATAGCGATCCGTCTACGCTTTCAGCGGCCGACCAGGCTCTCGTGAAGGAGCAAAAGCAGATACTGAAAGAACTGGGCATCAAACCGGAGGAAATAACCGGTGTACCCTACGTCAAACTGATGGCCCTGAACAAAGCCGGCAAGCCCCTCGGCGAAAGCAAAGACCTATCGGGTTTCCCTCAAGGACAGGCGGAGGGCCGGGCCTGGTTCAACAACTTTCTTGCTGAAAGCGGCAAGTTGAAGAAGACCATGGATGAGAACAATGCTAAGCAAGAAAAACCGGAAACCAAAAGCAAGGAGGAGAAGCCGAGCGAAGTTCTCATCAAAAGAGAGGAGGGCGAATACAAGGTCGACCAGCAGGGCAGAGTCACATCGACAAAGTCAGCCGACGGCACACTGAAGCGGGAGATAACCTATAACGGGGAATCACTGGAAGTGGCCACGGCCCGCATCAATGATGTGGAATTTCGCCGCACCGAGGGCAACAACTTTCATCTGAGCCGCCTGCAAGGAAAGGAGCAGGCAGAAGATCTGGGCAACTGGAAGGGCAATCTGACGATGACCCGCTCCGGTCTTTTCGGTATTCAGCCTGAAGGCGAAAGTCAGGCTCAGTATAAGGACGCCGGCGCCAATCTGCTCAGCGAGGGGCAATTGAAACTGAGAGAGAAGGAAGGTCTGACGGCCAATGAGAGTAGCGCGGCAGGCGACAAAATACGGTTAGTGCAATACCAGGACAGTGAGAAGAAGAAGAAAGTCGAAAGCAGCGAGGGGTCTGCGGCAAAAAACGGCGACAACGGCACGGTGCCGTCTAAGACAATCAAGCTGGAGGAAGGTACTTACGAGAGGAATGAAGCCGGTCAGGTTATCAAAAGCACATCCGCCGACGGCAAAACAGTCAGGGAATTCAAGTACGAGGACAAGGATAAACCGGACAGAGTCACCTCCTTTACCGTTAACGGCGAACGCGAGTTTCGCTTTGTCGGCAACAATAAATATTCCGACGGTTCTGTAGTGAAGAAGGACGGCCATGAAATATCTTCCTACTCCATCTACGAGAAGGGTCAGCTCACGGGAAATTGGAGCGGCGCCATCGAAATGAGTAAGAACGGCATTCTCACCACCGGCGATGGCAGCAAGGAACTCTCTCATCTAGACGCGAGCAGCCGAGCCCTCAGTGAGGAAGAGCGGCAAAAGCGAGAAGCTAGCGGCATCTGGCCAAACAAACTGACCGCCACCCTCAGTGACGGCAGCACCCTGACCGGACGCTATCAGGGCAGCACCCTCAACGAACTGATAGAAACCCGCATGGAGGGCGGCCTGCTGGTAGAGGCCAGCAAATGGGAAAGGAAAGGCGACACTTTCACGAATCCGGCCTTCCCGGGGGAAGTTCGCAAGAACATGACCTTGCAAGCTGACGGCACGCTCTCTTTCACCGACAAAGAGGGTGTCTTGCAAACACGGTACAAAGACGGCGCTAGAGCGCTCACCGAAAACGGCGTTACCAGAAAACTGGATAGGGAAGGGAGGCTCGCCGAACTGACAAATGAGAAAGGAGATAAGCGCAGTATCAAATGGGAGGACGGAGAAATCGCAGCAGTCACCACCGAGCGAAAAGGAGAGAAGGGCAAGGTTGAGACCCTCTCGGTCAAGGGTGAAAAGTCAGACAAACAAGAGTTGAAAGTAACCAATGACGGCACCATAGAATACAAACGGAGCAACGGCAACCTGGTGAAAGAGGGACTGACCAGAACCACCGAAGTTGACCCCGATGGTCGCCTCCTGCAAGTTAGCTTTCCCTCAGGCGCCAAACGTGAGTTTACCTACGACGGAGACAAGCTAAAAACCATTAAGGAAAGTTTCACCACAGGCAGTGGCGGGGCAGAAAAGCAGCGAAGCTACACGCGCCAGGGCACAAGTAATGTCTTCACCCTGGACGAGAGCGCCAAGACTAAAGAGAGAATCATCGAAAACCTACCGGACGCCGCCGGCAACTATCAGTATAAAAACAAGAACCAGGAGCAAACTCGCACGGCAAGAAGCGAAGATCTGGAGAAGATTGCCACCGGCGAGCTGACCCTCAGCTCGGACAATTTGCAGGAGGCCAAGGAAGACCTCCTGAACGCATTCAGGTCGCAGAAAATGAACACGGAAAGAGCAGATCGTTTCGTCCAGGATCTGGAGAAGAACTCATCCAAGTGGGGCGTCAAGGAAGAGAATCTGGTCAAATCCCTCGACAATATTCGGGCCCTTCTGGACCCGGAACTCAAAAGCCCTCACTATTCCCGGGAGCAACTAAACCAACTGGCGGAAACCGCCCTGCACAACATAGGCAATCCCATGCAAATCGACCAGGGTGCCCATCCCACTTGTAACATAACCACCGTCGAGATCTTCACTGCCACCAGGCATCCGGAAGCTTACACCCAGTTGGTCAGAGACGTGGCTAAAACCGGCAAGTGGACCAATGCTGCCGGTGAAACCTGCACGCCTCCCAGGGAGGCCCTCAAGCCGGGAGACGATGAGAAAGCATACAACATCGACAAACCAAGCGATAAACTGCGCAATATATCCAGTCAACTTGTGCAAATGAGCCTGATTAACGCCATGTATGAAACCGGTCGCATGGACAAAGAGAGCACCGTGAACGGGCAAAAGCAGGTTGAATCGAGACGCGATTGGAATTATGTGATGGTGCCTTCCCAGAAGGTCACCAGCAACGAGTATCACAACGGACAGTTGGTGCAGGTGACTAGAACCGTAGGCGAAGACCGCCTGCGCAACGGCAAAGGACAATACGTTGGCAAGGAAGATAGCGGTCCCAACCTGACCGTGGAGGACAACATCAATGCCTCCAAGATGCTCCTGAAAAATCCCATGCCCTATATAGCCGGCCCCTACAAGCTGGAAAATCAGCCCTGGGTCTATGATCTACCCGATGCGCAAAGACTGATCAAGGCCAAGCAAGAGGGCATGCTGCCCATGGGAGTACCCACCATCGGCGGTGCTCATGTGCAAACCATTCACGACGTTGGCAAAAACGCAGCCGGTGATACCATCATCCTGCTCGACAACCAGCACGGTGAAAGAATGGACGGTTGGGTAACCATTCCCGAACTGCACCGCACCATCAAAGAGAAAGTGGAGTTGACACCATCAATCAACCGCTTCGGCAAACCCTTCCCCAGTGATACCAAAGAAAACTCACGCCCCAGCTATTGAGGACAGTGCCATGACTTTCAGCCAAGCGCCGGTTTCGCAGGCAAGAACTGGTCCTTACCAGCCACCGGACCTTCTCATCTTCTTCGTCAACAGCCTGCTGCCCCTACCTGAGTTCTTCGACATGCCCATGCCGGCCGATTGCATCGTGGAATTGCCTGCTAAAAGAGATGCCCTGCGCCGAGCTCACAGCCTGGCCCTGCAGGCAGAGGGAAGCCGCCTCAACCGTCGTGACGAACTGGTCATTGAACTGGAACCGGGAGCCGGGGACGAGGCAGAGCGTGCCCAGGCTTGCTTGCGGCAAACCCTGAAAGCAATCAAAACCGTAGGACCAGCCCGTCTCTTCATTCTGGAAAGGGACAGTCTCGCGCTGGAAGCCAAGAATATGCTTGAGCCACTGACGGCAGCCCTGGCAAAGCAGGACTTACACCTTTCCATCCTGAAGACGCGCTAAAATTTACCTGCCGTAAACTGTCTCGGGCAAGAACACTTTTGCAGAGACGGACCACAGGGAGGTAGAAACAAGCATGACCTGGATCAAGACCATACCCATATCCGAGGCTCAGCCGCAGTTGCTAAACGCCATTGAGTCTCAGGCGAGCCTCTACCCTGTGGAATATGCCACGCCGGTAGAAAGCCTGGCCCATGCCGAAGCAACCGGCGACGGTCCGGGCATCGTCATGGCCCACAGCCTCTTGCCCGAAACCCTGCGCCATACCTTTTCCACTCTCGGAACCTTGCTTTCGCCGGAGTTGCCCTTATCAAGGCGGGAGCACGAGATGATCGCAGCCACGGTTTCATCGATTAATTCCTGCTTTTACTGAATAGAAAGTCATGCCGAATTTCTTCGGCGGGTGACTCTGGATGAGTCCCTGGCCAATGCCATCAAGCAAGACTACACAAAAGCCGCGCTCTCCCAAAGAGAACGCGCCATGCTCGACTATGTGGCAAAATTGACGAGAACACCCTGGCTCATGCAAGAGGAAGACGTCGATCTGTTGAGAGAAAACGGTTTTGATGACACTGCCGTTCTGCAAGTAAACTTGATCGCTTCTTACTTCAATTATATAAATAGAGTTGCCGACGGTCTGGGAGTGGGGCGCCCGAAAAGAGATTCGCAATGAGAGCAAAGACGGCTTCCGGTTTCTTACTTTCAATCCTGGCCCTTTCCTTATGCGGACAGCCGGGATACACCGCTGAAGGCGGCGGTTCATCACAGTGGCAAGAGCTGCCGCCACAGGCCAGCCTGGTGGATGGCTCAATGCCCTCGGACCGCGGCACCGTGCTGCAAAAGAGCGGTAATAAGCCGGGAACCATTCTCACCATAGAAGCGCTGCCCCCCCAACCGGTCGACCGTAGACTCTTTTCCTATTTGAAGAATTTACTGCTGGATGAAGGCCGGGCACTCTCCGATCAGGAAATCACCGCCCTGGAAGGGCTCATTCCGCCGGGCAATCCCAGACCATCCACCCTGAGAGCGGCCGCCGGCACGGGAGAGAAGCGCAGTGGCGGACTGAGCAAACGCCTCGGCGACAAAGATGTAGCCATAGTTTGGACCTTAAGCAAAACCGTGTCGAGCTGCCAGCCGGCAGGGGACGGAAGCAGACGGGGACTGGCCAATCTACTCGACTACTGGTTCTTCAAGCCGCTCACAGACGACCTCGTGCAAATTGTGCACAGCACCGTTACCAGCCCCTCCCCTTCCCTGAGCGAGATATTTGCAGAGTTGCCGGCAATCGAAGCAGTCTTCTCTCGCCCCGACACCGTCAGAGAAAGCGAACTGACTTTCTCCAGCCCGGAGGGCAAGGTCTTCGCCCAGGCCCGAATGAAACCGGACAATAGCGCCGTGGAACTACAAATCAGCGTGCAAAGAAGAGTGGGTACAAAACCAATTCCCTTCTTCTACACCACCGTCCAGGGTGCCGCCAATCCACGGCTGGTCACCAGTCGAGCCTGGAGCCTAAAGGGCAAGCAGGTGCTGGTTTTACTGGTGGAGAACGGCAACTGTCAGCAAGCCCTGACCGTGGCCTTCGACGGTAAGGCCGCACAGTTGATTCAGACCCTTACGGGCGTGAGTATGGTGCCCTCGGAAGACGTGGGGCAGAAGGGCATTATCATCAAGGAAGCAATCGGAGAAACAGGCATCAGCCGCCCAATTTTTTATATCTTCAGTAATACCACCGGCAAACTGGTAGAACTGACCAGCGTGAGAGCGGCCCTTGCCAGGCAAGAACTTGAGCACCTCAAGTTCGAATCTCTCCTTTCTAAAGACAAAAGACCGGAAACACAAATTGCCGTAGCCTGCCTCATGCTAGACGGCGAAGGGGAACTGGCGGAGCGTGGTCTGCGCCTGCTGCAGGAAATGCGCGACAGCAGTGCCCTGAAAGCCAATAAGAAACTCTATCAAAGCCTCAAGAAAACTCTCGAGAAAGCCGACCGGGAACTGAAAGGACGCTGAGAGCTCAGCTCTGCTTTTCCTCGTGGTATTCCATCTCGGTGTTGACATCCCAGATATTATCTTTGGTTGTGATACCACCGGCGATATTGTCCACCGCCACCATGGCCGTCAGCATCGAGTGGTCCTGATTGTTGTACTTGTGCATGCCGTTTCGGCCGACCAGAAAGAGATTTTCGAAAGTATCGATGTACTTGCGCAAATCATCAAAACGCTCATAAGTTCCGAAATAGCCGGGATAAGTCTTGGGCATACGCACCACCATGGCATCGAGCACATCGCTCTTTTCGATAATGCCTATCTTATCCAGTTCGTTTGCACCAAGCTCTTTCAATTTGTCGTCGGGCCAGGCCCAGATTTCATCGGTATCGTTGCAAAAGTATTCCAGCCCGAGCCAGACCGTATCAGGGTCGGCTACCATGCGAGGGCCCCAGTTATTGTAGATTTGCAGGCGACCAATCAGCACATCGTTCTCTTGCACATAAATCCAGTTGTCGGCGATGAGCTTATCTCCGCCTCTTTCATCTTTCACCTTCAGCTTCTTGACCAGAAGCCCAACGGCAATGAAATCACGGTAAACCAGACCATCAGCTATTTCTCTGGCATCAGCCGGCACCTGAGCATCCAGCTTTTGAACCAGTTCGCGAATCGGCATACTGGAGAAGAAGTAATCACCGGATATGGTGCTGATTTGGCCGCTCAGGTTGTCCTTCACCTCAATAGAGGTAACCTTATTGCCGCTAGTGTTGATCTTGACCACATCCTGATTGAGCAGCACTTCTCCACCGCCGTCGGTAGCCTTGCGCAAGGCTTCCTGCCACATGGAGCCGGTGCCCTCCCGCGGATAGAGGAACTGTTCAACCAGAGAAGTTTCCGTTTGTTTCTGACGGATATCGGTAACCGGTCCCAGGATTTTCTTGAGGGCATGCCAGACCGCCCTGGTAATGGACAGACCCTTGATACGTTGAGCGCCCCAGGCCGCACTGATTTTAGAGCAAGAAATACCCCAGACTTTCTCGGTGTAGTCTTTGAAAAAGGTGAGGTAGAGTTCCTTGCCGAAGCGGTTAGTGATGAACTGCTCAAGGTTCTGCTCGGGCTTAATCGGAAAAGCGGCGGCCTTCAAATAGCTGCAACCAATTTTGATGGTGCGCACAAGACCTAGATTGGCAAAAGTACTGACCTTGAGACTGATGGGATAATCGAAGAATTTGCGCAAATAATAAATTCGCGTCTGCCGAGAAAGTGTCATTAACACGTTCTCTGCCTCGGCCGAGCCGGAACCGGCCTCACCGGCGCTGATACTGCGCGTCTTATTGTGATAAGTGATCTCCACGGAGCCGCCCGAGACCGGTTGCAAGGGCATCATAGACAGCCACCAGTCCATAACCCGATCGGACTTGGAAAAGAAGCGATGGGGTCCTATGTCAAGGCGATTACCCTTGTAATCCATAGTGCGAGCTAAACCGCCTATGACATCACACTTCTCGACAATGACAGGCTTGACGTCGGTCCTTTTGACGAGTTCATAGGCTGCCGTAATACCAGCCGGTCCGGCTCCTATGATTACGGCTTTTTTCGTCGACATCGACCGTTCCTTAACTGGTAATACTGCTGCCCGAGGCTATAAAGCCTGATTATCCCAGATAAACACGAACACTCTCCCTTGACAAGGTTAAGTAGCGTGAACATTCATTGCAGAACTTATCTGACAAAATAGTTCAAACGTGGAACATAACCATAGAGACGCTACCCCCCTGTCAGCACAGCATCCACTCAGAAGCTAATGCATTCGAGCCTTTTCAGTCAGGCCAATTGATGAACGAGCATTCGCGCTCCCATGACAAAGCCTCCAAGTCGTCCTCCAGCAGGACGGGCGGTGAGACACAGGTAAAATCGGGGGGTTACAATCTGGGCTCGGTGCTCTTGCAAATGTCCACAATTATCAGCCCCGAACAGCTCGGCGAAGCGCAACAAATGGCCAGGCAAACAGGCATGGACGTGCTGAAAATGCTGACCATGAACGGCTACATCAACGAGAAAACGGCAAGACTGGCAAAAGACGCCGCTTTTGTTGTCAGGCAGGACGTCTTTGACGAAGAGCAGGTAGCCCAGGCCCTGTACCGGGCCGTCAAAGAAGGCATCGAACTGGAGCAGGCTCTGGCAGTCATGAGTTCAGCCGGACAGGTCCAGGCCGTGAGAGCCAAGACCAGCTACACACCTCTGTCGGAACTGCTTATCCTGGCCGGAATTTTGCAAAGCGGTGAGCTCAAATCTTATCAGGCCACCGCTAACGAAACCGGTCTGCCCCTCGGTCGGGTCATCACCCATGCCGGTGTGGTCAATCCCGAGTCGGTGATGGCCGCTCTTTGCGCCCAGGTTTACGAAAGGGAAGGCTACTTTCACAAGGACGAGCTGGTTTTGATTTTGACCACTTGCTACCGCAAGAGCATGAGTTTTCAGGATGCCCTCGATTTCCACAACAAAGCAATACCGGAAGAAGCCCTGCAGGTAAGACTGGGAGAAATTTTGACTCAGTGCGGCTTGGTACCGCGCAACGCCGTTATCTCAGCCCTGGAATTGAGCCTGCTCAGGGGCACCCCCCTGGGACAGGAGCTTGTCTCCATGGGACAAATCAAGGAAGAGGCCCTCGAGAAAGCGCTTTTGATCAAAGAGCTTGTCAGAAAGGGCCGCCTGGCGGATGAGCATGTGCCTGCTATAGTGCGGCGAGTTGTAATAAGCGGCCAGGATTCCGAAGTAGCCATGGGCGAAGTAGCAGCCATGGTACTGGATGACAGCGACTTCGACAGCCTGGACCGCGTGCTCTGCTATTCAGGCATTACCCAGGAGGCGCTCATCGTACCCATCCGCTTGTCGCTCTCCGAGAACGCGCCCTTCATGGAATACCTGGCCGCCCTGGTGGACAAACAAATCATAGACGAAAAGTGCGCCCTGGCAGCAGCACGGGTGCTCTACCTGGTGCGCCTGGACGCCTTGAGCGGCGACCAGGCAGTTTCCCTTCTAAAATATTGCCGGGAATATCAGACTTCCGTAGACCAGGCCATGGACAAGCTCCATTGAGCAAAGGGAAATTAAGCGCCGGCGATCTGCCCCATCCTTCCACTTCGGAAATCCACAAGGGCCTGCTCAATTTCCGCTTCGCTGTTCATGACGAAAGGACCGTAACGAGCCACCGGCTGGTTGAGCGGCTGGCCGGCCAGCACCAGCAAATCGAGCCTGTCATCCGCCCCGGCGTTTTCCAGATACAAACTGCGGTCCTCAAGGGCAAAGCGAACCATTTTGCCCGTCCCTTCCACGGTCTCAGCCCCCGGACCAAAGCGAGCCGTGCCTGAGACTATATAAACGAGGGCATTCTGCCCGGCGCCGAGCGGTTGAGTAAAAACAGCTCCGGCAGCCATTTTGATATGCAAGAAGGTAATCGGCGTATGGGTCCTGGTGGGAGCTTTAATCCCCAAACTTTCACCGGCGATGACTTTCACTTCCGTCAAACCATCGGCACTGACTGCCACAGGTATCTTAGCCGAAGAGAGGTCCTGATAGCGGGGGGCGGTCATTTTGAGAGCGGCCGGCAGGTCCACCCAAATTTGAAAGCCGTGCAAGACGCCGCCATGCTGCAAGAGTTCAGGGCCCGGCATCTCCGAGTGCACAACACCGGCACCGGCCGTCATCCACTGCACGTCACCGGCGGTCAATCTTCCGAAATTCCCGGCCGAATCGCGGTGCTCCATGGCTCCTTCCAGTAAATAGGTAACCGTTTCAAAGCCACGATGAGGATGGTCCGGGGCGCCTTTGGCTTCACCGGGCTTGAGGGGCACCGGCTGCATATGATCAAGAAGCAGGAAGGGATCCACATAACTCAAGGTTCTCGTAGGGAAAGGTCTCAGTATGGAAAATCCAGCTCCTTCCTTCCCCGCCGTGGAATTGCAGACTTCCAGCACAGACCGATAGGCAACCGCCCTCTCAATATCTTTCATAATCTATTACCTCTTTGGTTTCCGTAAAACAAGTTCAAGGCAGGACATCCAGAGCATCGGCTCCTTTGCCGACCTTCTTGAGCAGGGTGAGGAGCGTATCTTGCTCCTCCTCCGTTAAAGCAGAGACAGCCCGGCGCAGATGCCTCTGGTGCTGCTTGAATGCCTCCTTTATCAGTTTTTTACCGGAGCGGGTGAGGCGCACCAACCGCACCCGCCGATCGCCCTCATCTGATAAGGGAGTTCTCTCAACCATCCGGCGCTCCACCAGCCGGTCTACAGCAGTAGTAATGGACCCGCTGGTGAGAAGCACCTTCTTGCCGATGGTGTTTACCGGCAAGGGTCCCTTGTGGAGCAAGACTTCCATAATGGCGAAATCAGTATTACTCATACCGAGATTGCTGATACTGGCCAGAGCATGGCGCTCCAGGGAGCGCCCGGCTTTGAAGAGGGAAAGCCACAACCTGGTAGCGGTTGCGATGCCGACTGCATCCTCTTCCTTTTGCACGACAATCACCCCGCTTAGCCCTATTACCTGATTTATGCAAGCACCGGAATCAGTAAAACCAGTATATCTTGACGTCAAGATTCTTGCAATCAAGATATAACGTTTTTACCAGCAGAATCATCTGCTATGCTTTTTCTGCCTTGTTGCCTGCCGTGCCGCCACCTGAAAGAAACTGCCATGACAAATGCCCTGGACTGCCTTGATACGCCATCCCTGCTTCTAGACAGGCAAAAGCTCAAAACCAATACCAGAAAACTCTTGCACCTGCTGCGCGAGAAAAGTGACGGAGTCAAGCTTCGCCCTCACTGTAAAGGCGTGAAAGCACCTGCGCTGGCCAGGCTCTTCCTGGCTGAGGGAGGCGAAACCATAGAAGGCATCTGCGTTGCCAAAACATCGGAAGCAGAAGTAATGGTTGCCGCCGGAATCACAGATATATTGATAACAACCGAAGTAATCGGCAAGAACAAAACCGACAGACTCATGAAACTTGCCGCTCTCTGCCCGGATCTGAAAGTAGTGGCGGACAGCCGCGCTCTCGTGGAAAATCTGGTTAGCGCCTGTAAGGAAGCCATGCTTCCCCAGCCCCTGAAAGTGCTGGTTGAGATCAATGTAGGGCAGAACCGCACCGGCGTAGAGCCGGGAGAAGAAGCCCTGCAACTGGCGCAATTCATTTCTCAAATGCCGGAGCTGAAACTGGTCGGGCTGCAAGGCTATGAAGGGCACCTGCAACATCTTTGCCCCGCTAGCGAGCGAGAAAGACTCTGCCGGGAAGCCATGGAAAAGCTGACCGCCACCACCAAGCTAATGAGAGACCACGGTCTGGCGCCGGAGATTGTCACCACCGGCGGTACCGGCACCTTCCTTACCTGCGCTGCCGCTGAGGGTGTCACGGAGGTGCAACCGGGTAGTTTCGCCTTGATGGACACGGCCTACACAGACGCGCTTGCCGGTGCCTACGAAAATGCCCTCACTGTCATGACGACAGTCTTAGGGGTCTACCGCGACAGAATCGTGGTGGACGCCGGCCTGAAAAGCCTCAGTACCGACATGGGTTTTGCCAGACCGTTCAAACAGTTGTCGGCACAAGGCAGCGAAGACGGACTGCCTCTCGCTCATCTCACCTACACTCCCGGCGGCGACGAGCACGGCATACTAAAAGCCGGTCAGGACGGCACCCTTCCCGACCTAAAGCCGGGAGACAGACTGCTCTTGATTCCCAGCCACTGTGATACCACTCTCAATCTTTACGACACCCTCTATCTAAGCGAACCTGGTCAGGAAGTAGAGGCGGTGCCCATCCTGGCTAGAGGCAAAGTGCAGTAACCGATTGCTATAAGCCCCTAGGGAAAGCCGGTGTACTTGCTCATATCGGACGCTGAAGCAGAACCGGCACCAAGGCGTTGACTGTTCTCATAGCTCTGCAACTCCGGACTCTGGTACTCTTCGAAATGCCCCGAACCGGTGCTGGCCCACTCTCCCGCCAGGTACTCATCAGCCCCCCAGGCGGAGGGCATATTGCTGCCGTGTCCGGTAGTCAAACCGGCATCACGGGCACCGAAGATACCGGCATCGATGCGGTGGGAGGCACTGAAGCCGTCATATGGCGGCAGCGAGGCACCGTTCTTTTCACGCCCGCCGACGCCTTCATCACCATAGATGGCCTCTGCGGCACCGCCCGCTTGTTGCACAAAGCTATCCATATTGACAGGCGGCAGGCGCCGGGCACCGCCATTGTAAAAGCCCTGGGCACCGGCGTTTTGTGCTGACAGAGCCAGCAAAAACAGCACCGCCAGGAAATAGCAAAAAGAAAGCACGCTGCTGCTAGAGCCGACCCGCCCGAAGAAAATTTTGCCCATAAGAAAATCCATCCTCCGGACCTCAGGTCCGAGTATTGGTGAAGACTTTAGACCGGTCTGGCGCCGGTACCGCTGGTAGTAATCTGCATCAGTTATAATGCCTGTCACATAAAATTTCTGTGAAATGAAAAGCAAGCAAGGTCAAGCAAAGCATGATTATTTACGAAGTAAATCTGGAAGTAGACGAAAGCATCAAATTCAAATATGCCGGCTGGCTGCCCTCTCATATTGAGAAAATGATGACTATGCCTGGTTTTATGAATGCCTACTGGTTCTTCCGCGAACCGCAATTCGAAGGCAAAGATCCAAAGAAAACGCTCTGGACAATTCAGTATTTTCTAAAAGATCAGGAGAGTCTCGACCAGTACCTCAATGGCAAAGCCAAAGAGATGCGCCAGGAAGCTCTCGATCTTTTCGGCTCCGAGCACTTCAAGGCAGAAAGGCGTGTACTCTATCCTCTGGCCGGTGCAGGCGAGGTAAACACATGAAAAAAGCTGGGCGTCAAAAAAGGGCGATACTGGCTTTACTTCTAGCCTGCCTGTGCGAAAGCGCAAGCGCCGGAGCGGCCGAGGCCGCCGATATATTTTCCAGGCTTTCCCTCTCTCAAGCTAAAGAACAGGCAGGCCAGGACAAAAAACTTCTGCTTCTGGATTTCACGGCAAGCTGGTGTCCACCCTGCCAGAAGATGGAAAGAACCACCTGGGAAGACCAGGAGGTGAAAGACTGGATCAAGCAAAATGCTCTTGCCGTGCAAATAGATGTCGATCAAAACAGCAGCGATACCCGGGCCTTGAAAGTGGAAGCCATGCCCACCCTGATCCTCTTCACACCGGCAAAAGGCGGAGCGGAATTCGGGCGCAAGGTCGGCTACCAGAGCCCGGCGGAGCTACTGCGCTGGCTGGAAGGGGCCAGAAGCGGTAAGTCAAAAGAGGAGCTGGAGAAAGAAACCATGGACGGCAGCGACAATGCCGTTTTCGAAGGGCTTGGTCGAGCCAGGCAGTGCCAGACCGCCGGTCAGTATGACGAAGCACTTAATGAATACATCCGGCTCTGGCAGCAGACTGCCGGCGGCAATAAAGTTCTTTCCGAACTGCGCACCGGGCTTATCGCCCATGAGTTGAAGCAACTTGTTAAAAGCCACCCGCCCGCCAGAGCCCGGCTTGTGGATTTACGGAAGAGCGCCGAAGCGGCGGACAACAGGCTGGATATAGTGATGCTGAACGGCATTCTTGATGAAAACGCCCGTACTCTGGAATGGTTCGACCAGGTAAAAGACAAGCCGGAAGCACGCCCATTAATTGCGCGTCTGAGCAATCAACTGGTGCAAGTGCTGTATTCGGCCTGCCGCTGGTCCGACGCCGCCACCTATCTTTATGGTGATCCCATCAAGCAGATCAACGAGTATTACAAGCAAGCGGAAGCCATGAAGAAACCGGCACCGCACACCGAAGTATCCAAAGACTTCGACCCTTTCCCGAGCATGGTCCTCATGCTTTACGGCTCCTATGTGGGGGCCGGCAAAGAAGCCCAGGCGCAAGCGATCAAAGACGAGTGCCTCCGTCTGGATGACACCCAGACCATGCATGAAGCTCTGGACAACATGGCCCAGGGTATGCGCCAGGCAAGAAAGGCAGCGGCCGAGAGCAATGCCGCTGCCGCCATAGTAAAACCGGAGGCAACCAAACGCCCTCCGGCAGCCCCGCTCAAAGGCAAAAGTGGAACCAGGCACTGACCCTCAAGTGCAGTCCACAAATTCGCCTCAATCCGCCTCGACGGGCCGGTCCTCATCCACTCCCGGAGCCGATTTCAAACTGCCGTCCAGCTTGACCAGAAGCGCGCTTTCTTTTGCCGCCGCGGTCTTATTGCCCGTAAGCTCATAGATTTTCAGGCGCCTGGCATAGAGATCACGGGTGAGGGGGGCAATGGCCAGCCCTCTGTTCAAGTCTTTCAGAGCCTCCTGCCACTTTTTCAAAGCCACAAAGGCGTCGGCGCGCATACGCATCGCCTTAACCTCTTCACGCTCATTGAGGCGACCGGTTTCCTCCGCCTTCTTCACGTCTTCGATGACGAGGGTGTGCTTCTTGAGCAGGGTGTGTACTTTAGCCAGATCAATGAGGTTACGACTGGAACCGGCTTTCAGTTCCACACAGCGGCTCAGATCCTTTTCAGCCGCATCGAGCAAGTTCATCTTCAACTCTTCCTTGGCTTTCATACGCAAGGCATTGTAGGGATTGCTTGAAAGCCTGACGGCCTGCCCAAAAGCATTCAAGGCTTCCTTGTCCGCGTCCAGCTTGGAATAGAGCCGGCCGATGGCATACCAGTCATCGCCGGTCAGCTTCTTATCCCGGCAGGCGGCAGCCAGATCTTTCATAGCCTTCTCGTCTTCCGTCAGCAAGGCATACACATAAGCCCGGTGCCGCAGGCAATTACCGCTGGTCGGCTGACGCTTCACCAGTCCATCTGTGTAAGAAAGAGCCTGATCGATTCTGCGCGCCTTGCGGAAACGCTGAATTTGCTTGAAAACCGGATCATGGGTGATGTCGGCCGGATCCTGCAAAAACTTCTTACTGCACCACTCTTCCAGGCGAGCACCGGCAGGCGGCTTGCCCATAGCATAGGGTACAGCCCGCGGCCCGAATAAAAGAGACAGCGGCAAAAGAAACAGCGGCAGAAGCAGCAAAGCTCGCACAGCAAAGACCTTGTGAAGTGCCGCTCCCGACTAGCTTGCGGCAAATTGTTGTAACATGACTCCGTTTGCTTTCGCATCGACAGCGGCGGCAAGGCTAAAGCCATTATACAGCGCCCTCTGCCCCAGCCGGCGCCGTCTTCATGCGTACTTTCCCCCTTTTCCAGAAAGGCTGCCGGCCTTATTCTCGCTCTAATGGTCGCCAATCGACCAGGCAAAAGAGCGAATACCTAATGTCCGACATTCCACCAGGACAACCGAAGATACATGGGCTGATTCAAAACCTGGCTACCAGCCTTACGGATTCAATCAGCGGCGCCACCCAGAGCTGGAAAACCAAGCCCTGGAACGTGCTTGGCGTGGGACGCCAACCAACGGATGAAGAGCGCAGACTGAGTGAACAGGCAAAGCAAGAGCGCGAGACTCAGAACCGCCGCATTCAGATCAGGCTGCTATTGCGCCAGAAACGCTACAGCGAAGTGGCGACCATCGCTGCCAATCTAGCCGATGAAGAATTGGCCGCTATTGCCGTAGTTGGTCTGGCCGATTTCGAAGCGGAAGAGTACAAAGCCAATCCGCAGCCCTATGCCATCCAGGCCGACTGCCTCTACCGCCTGGCCCACGGCTATTCTGTATCTGCCAGCAAGGCATTGCAGGCCTTCTTCTACCGGGTGGACGACGGCGAAGCCAGAAAGATTTTCCTCAGTCGCATGGAACAAGAACACTGGCAATACATGGCCCTGAACGGGCTATCCTCGGCGGAAGACTTACTGGTACTCTCCTGCGAGATGGACGCCCATTTCGGCACGAGCTTGAGTGAAAGCCACTTCGCCTCAATCTGGAAGGCCCTGGCAAGCGATGAGGTAAAACAGTACAAACTGCTCGGCAATATACTCGGCGACCCGGAGCCCCTCGATCTTCGCTATGCGCACACACCATCTTTAGTCTCCGCCAACATCAAGATGCGCGCCGTCGCCCTGGCCGACAACTTCCCACCGGATCAAAGAGAGCGGCTACTAGTCTACGCCGCCGAAGATAGTTGCGACGATGTTTCGCTCTTTGCCACCCAGAAGCTGATGCACTATTGGAGCAGCCCGGAAGGGAAAAATCCTCCCTGGCTGGAACCTTTCCCCATGCTCAACCTGAACTTGAACTTCTACCTGGCCAACATGGCAGCAGCCTTCCAGTGGATGGACGGCGAAGACGATGAAGAGGAAGTGCAGACTTGTCTTTTGGAGTTGGAAAGGCTGAGACTGGGCATCAAGTACGCCGGCGAGCATATGGAACACAGCCTGCTTGCCACGCTCAAAGATCAACTTGCCCAGGTAGAGAGACAATGCCAGGTGCTTTCGCAAAAGCGCTGCGGCAGCTTGCAAAAGCTGGTCAATCGCATCTGCGCCGCCCTCGACATTCCAGCCGCCATAGTCGACTTCACCGAGAACAATCATATGACCGCCTGCTACCTGGTAGGAACCGGTCGTATTGCCGTTGCCAGAGATCTCTTATTGACGAACGAGCCCCTTTCGGAAGCCCTCATGTCGACCCTCTTGCACGAAGTCTTGCATATGGAACAGGATGTGCAAACCATTCGCCTTATCTGTGATTCCCTGGATATCACCTATGGTCAGCATTCCAGAGAGCTGAAACAACTGATGGAGCTTTACAGCGAATCAGTGGGCTATGCTCCGGAGCCCATCTTCCTGCTGGCAGTCTTGCGTATGCGCGATGATCGCCCCCTCAGTCCGGCTCAACGCTCCCGTGCCGAAAGGTTATATAAAGGCAGCCTGGACTCCTCGCACCTGCATGAAAGAGCCACCAGATTGGAAGCACGCCTGGAAAAAATAGAGAAAGCAAAAGCCACCCTGGAGTCCGGAGAAAAAGACTGCGATCTGCTCCTTTGCCTCAAGGATAATCGTGGTCTCGCTCAGCTCTTCCAGAAAGGACGAGTGCCTTTGATCCTTCTGGACGAACTGAGCGACTGCAAGGCGGAAGTTGAACGCACCTTGCACGAACTGGCAGCGGCTCTCCCGGCAGAACAGAGAGAAGCCTTCCAGAGCTTCAAGAAAGACAAAATTGACCTGGCTATTGCCCTCTTCTCTCAGGGCGTAGTTAAACCCTTTGCCGGCACCATGAAGCGCATCAAGCATGTGCTCCTGCAAGTGATTAAAGAGGAATGTCGCAAGCTGAACCGCTCCCTGGTCATTACCAGAAGGCAGGGCTATCACGAAGACGAAGCCTACTATATAACCGACCGCACCCACATCATAGTCAAAGCTTTGCGCAAGGGCTGGTACAAGATGAACTAGCCGGTCAGGCCCAGTTCTCGAATGATGTTGAAATTAGTCCGCAAAAGTAGAAGTGATGTGCTGGCATCCATTACCTGCAAACGTTGATTGAAATAACGCTCGTCCTCGGGCAGGAACTTCCATGACACCTGGGTGCCCTGTATGGTCTCGGTTATGTCCACTTGAATGCGCAAGGAATTGGAATGACGTTTACCGCCTTTCTTAATGCGCTCCATTTCCTCTTCCGGCGTTTCCTTGAGAACCGACAGACCTTCCAGACGAATGGCCTTCTCTATTGGCTCTTCAAAGCGCACCTGGCGAATCTGCCAGCGCTGAGCGTTATTGCGAGAAGCCAGCGCACGCTTGACGGAATCATAGGAATTGCTCAGATTCTCCCCAACGCGGATAGCGCGAGGGCGCAGGGTACTGTGCCCGGTAACGGCTTTCACCACCTGGCTCAAGACACGGTACTCGATGAAGTTGGCCAGGCGCGGATAAACCAACCACAGCCCGCCAGCGAGAGCGGCGCCGTAGATGATGGATTCGGTAGTAAGAAGAGGTAAATCAAAAGACATGGCGTTCCTCAGGGTGAGGTCGGGAAAAAGTCGGACTTGTCTCCTTCGCAAGCAGGAATTGCCTCGCAAATTGCGGGCTATTCTATCATTGTTCAGCTCTAGTAAATTTCTCGTGAAATCGGCTTTCGAGAAATGGTGGGACCACGTATATAGAGAAGAGATTTATTTTAAATTCTCAGGCAGTGCCCATTTTCAATGCTAACTCTCAATTTCTACAAACTAGTTACACGAATGGTCGGTCCTCAAGTTTGATCACAACACGGAAACAAACCGGCCCAATAATGAAAACAGTGAAACCGTTATCGACAACCGGCTGCATCTAAGGCCAAAGTCCAGCGATCCGACCGGCAAAGCGAAAAATCGACCAAGTAATTCTCAACCAGCTCTCAAGCACGGCTCCGGAAGGCTGCCGCATTGCACAGCCACGACCCCGACATGATTCAACCGTTCCTTCCTTGAGAGCAACTCCCGGAGGCATCTAACCATGCATCAAATCACAACTCAGCCAGGCTGGCATAAAGACTACATAAGGGCAGCACAGTTCAACCTTCCGGCCCAGGAAATCAAAAAGCTGGCCAGTCATGGACACTACCGGGTGCGTGCCAGGGTAGCCGAACACCCCCACGCCTCCATCCAGCTCCTTTACAGCCTGGCTAAAGATCCGCATCCGGAGGTGCGAATCTCACTTTCGGGCAGAAAATGCCTGCCGGCCATCATCCTGGAAATTCTACTCCATGACGAATGCCCTGAAGTGCGACTGGAACTGGCTGAGAATCCCCATCTGGAATTGCACAAACTGCACCAACTGACGCAGGATGACAATCCATATGTATCCGAAAGAGCCTGGAAAACCCTCAGGACTGTTGTGGAAAGGCGCAAGAATTGGGTTTCGGTCCTGCCCGCCTGTCTTGTAGACAATACTCTGACAGTGGCCTGCCCGTCCCGCAAAGAAGACTCCCGGCAGGGAGAATTCACTCCCGCTTTGAGGAGACTGGCAAGTTAGATAAGCGGTGCTTTGCGACCGAAAAGAGAAGCCCCGCATCGGCAATTAAATTCCGAGGGAGGGGCAGGCGGGGTTTCTCTTTTTACTAGTTGCCGGCGCAACCTTGTTATACTGTGTGAATCATATCTATGAAAGATCATTCGGTCGGGAGTCAGCCATGAATAAGTCGATACTAATTACCATCGCAGCCGTGCTCACGGGCTCTCTCGCCTTCGGGGCAGTCTGCCTGCAATCAAAAGCCCAAAACGAAGCAGCCAGAGAGTCAAACCCACCCGATCCCAAATCCGAGAAAGCCGACTTGCCCGGCAAAGAAGAGAAATCCGAAAACAAGGAAGGCACAGCCAAAGGCATCGTCAAACACTCCAACTCGCAGAGCTTCAAAGCCGACGTGTTGGAAGCGAAAGAGCCGGTGCTGGTTGATTTCTATGCGTCCTGGTGCGGACCCTGCCGGGCCATGGCTCCCATCTTGGAAGAGTTGGCCGGAGAATACAGCGGCAAAATAACTGTCTGCAAGGTAGACGTAGACGAGAATCAAGAGTTGGCGGCCAAATATGAGATACGGGGCATCCCGGCCCTGAAGGTCTTTAAGAACGGCAAGATAGTCAACGAAGTTACAGGTATGATTTCCAAATCGGAACTGGCTGCCATTCTAGACTCCGCCAATAACTAGACGAGCAGGAGAAAAGCTATGGTGATGGTAAAAATGGTGGAAGACGGGGCCGCACCACCGGAGGTGCAAACCGTTTTTGACGAGATCAAAGAACTGCGCAAAAGCAATTGGATCAACAACTTCTGGAAGGTTCTGGCCAGTTCTCCCGCCACTATGCTGCGCATCTGGAGCAATGTCAAACAAGTGATGGCGCCGGGAGCAATTGATCCACTCACCAAAGAAATGATCTATGTGGCGGTCAGTGTCACCAACAACTGTGAGTACTGCATCCATTCCCATACGGCTGCGGCAAGGGCCAAAGGCATGACCGATGAAATGTACGGCGAATTGCTTGCCGTAGTGGGGCTGGCCAACGAAACCAATCGCCTGGCCAACGGCTATCAGATTCCTGTAGATGAGCAGTTCAAGCCACGTTTCGACTGACTATTTGGGCTCCAGCGGGCGGGCAAAAACCACGCCGGTCAACTGCGAAGACCAGTTGAAAGCCCGACTCAAGGGGCCGGGTTCGATCACCACTTTCATATTGCGCTTGCGCGAAGAAGCATCCATAAAATGCACCGACGAAGAACTGCCCCGGCCCTGACGCAGCACCAGACCGGTATGTTCTATATCCAGCCCCGAAAGCCGCGTACAGACGCCGACGATATCGCCGCTCTGCAAAAAAGGCTCCACACCGGCAAGCTTAGCCAGAGGCACGTAGCTAAGTTGCTCCCGATTGAGAGCCTCTTCCCGCGCCTTGATCTTCTCAACCAGTTGCGCATCGGCAAGCTGGGGATAAGCTGAAGGATGGGTACTCATGAAATTCACCTGCGGTAAAAACGGCATGGCACCCGGTAAGTTATCCAGCAATCGCACCACCCCTTTGCGCTGGTTATCGATAAACCAGCCGCTCGTATAATGCAGGCGCGTGCTGAAGTCACCGGCGGCGCCACCATAATAGCGCAGCAAGGCAATTTGCTTGAGCAGATCGGCGGCGCTGCTGCCGCCTAATTTGATCAGACGGCTCAAGGCCAGGGTGGTCTCGAAGAAGGTCACACAATCAAGATATTTCAAATTAGCGCTGACGATCTCAGCTGAGCGGGAAAGCTCCAGGGTAAAGGCTTTATAAGGCGTACCAAGAAATTCGCAGGCCACCTTACCCATCAGTTCAGACATAGGCAAAAGCTGCCAATTACCTTGCCGAGCCCTGGCAAGGATGCGCTCCAGAACCTCTTTGCCGGTAAAGTGGGGAAGCTCCCTCTCGGCCGCCACAGCCTCGGCTCCGCAGGCGAGCAGCAGAACCGAAGTGAGAGCACCGGTCAGGAAGCTGCGTCTTGAGCACTTATCGCAATCAGACAAAATCAATTCCCTTCGAACACAGGCGCGCGTTTTTCCATAAAAGCTTTGATGCCTTCCGCGTAATCATGGCTCAAATAAACCTTGCGACGCATACCCTGAATCATCTCAAAAGACTCAGGGGTAATGGCATGGGCATTGGTCAAGAGCCTGAACTGTTCTTTAATCACCGAGATACTCAAGGCAGAATGAGAAGCCATGCGCTCAGCCATGGCCAAGGTGAAACTTTCAAGCTCCGGCTTTGGCACCAGGTGATTGAGAATACCCAGGTTCAAAGCGCGTTCAGCCTTGATCGGGTCGGCGGTGAAGAACATTTCCTTGGCTATGTTCAAGCCCACACGATTGATAAAGTGCATGATGCCGGAAGCGTTGTAAGGCAGCCCCAGTTTCACCGGTGTAATGGCAAAAGAAGAACCCGGTTCGCCGATAAGAATGTCGCAGGTAAAAGCCAGGTCGCAAGCGCCGCCCCAGACCGTGCCTTCCACCATGGCCAGCACCGGTCCGGGGAAGTTCTGCACGGCTCTCAGGGCCGCCTCAAGTGGATCAAAGAAGCCCAGGGGATCGGTATGCAGGGGCAATTCGGAAATGTCATGACCGGCCGACCAGACCTGACTGCCGGCTTCCGCCCTGAGCACGGCCACCGTCACCCGGCTGCGCTCAAATTCCGAGAGGGCCAGGCAGATACCATCGAGAACCGCCTTACTGAGGGCATTGCGCTTCTTCTGATTGCAGATGGTAATAATGCCAATCTTGCCGCGTATGTTAGTACTTACAACCGAAGCCGTGTTGGCGTCCATGACTCTTTTGCCCTCTGAATTTTGCGCATAGTCAATTTTATAGTCTTGTAAACCGAGAAAGATATATAATCACTCCCTTCCCGAGCCAGAGAGGCCAAAACATGGACAAGACCGCCTGCATTAACAATGCCGTGGAAGACGACCGCACCGGGCTGAGCATTCCCACATTAAGGCGGGCACTGGCCGACAATCTTTACTACCAGCAAGGCAAGTACACGGCCATAGCCAACAAGCACGACTATTACATGATGCTTGCCTATACCGTGCGCGACCGCCTGCTGCAACGCTGGCTCAATACCGTGCAGACTTATCTCAAGAAGGATGTGCGCGTGGTCTGCTACATGTCGGCGGAATTTCTCATGGGACCGCATCTGGGCAATGCCATGCTCAACATGGGCGTGGAAGAGCACTTCGAAAAGGCTCTCAAAGAGTCCGGGCTGACCATGCAAGACCTTATCGAAGAGGAAGAGGAGCCGGGGCTGGGCAACGGCGGTCTGGGCAGACTGGCGGCCTGCTATCTGGATTCCCTGGCCAGCCTGGAAATTCCCGCCATCGGTTACGGCATACGCTATGAATTCGGCATCTTCGACCAGGAAATAAAGGACGGCTGGCAGGTGGAAATCACCGACAAATGGCTGCGCTACGGCAATCCCTGGGAGATTGTGCGCCCCCACGGAGCCGTGCCGGTACACTTCGGCGGTTACACCAGGCAGTACACTGACGCCATGGGGCGCTATCGCGTCGACTGGGTGCCGGAGCGTACCGTCACCGGTGTGCCCTACGATACGCCCATCCCCGGCTACAACAACAATACGGCCAACGACCTGAGACTGTGGAAGGCGGAAGCGCCTGAGTCGCTCAATCTGCAAGCCTTCAATCATGGCGACTATGCCGGCGCCGTCTCCGAAAAAATCGCCTCCGAGACGATTTCCAAAATTCTCTACCCCAACGACAATTCTTCCCAGGGCAAGAAACTACGCCTGGAGCAGCAGTATTTCTTTGTCTCTTGCTCCCTGCAAGACATGATTCGCATACACCTTTTTGAAGGTGACAGCCTGCATAACTTCCACAAGAAATTTGCCGTGCAATTGAATGACACCCATCCCTCCATAGCCATCGCCGAGTTGATGCGGCTCCTGGTGGATGTGCACGGTATTGACTGGGATGAAGCCTGGCAGATAACCACGGCAACCATGGCCTATACCAACCACACGCTCCTACCGGAAGCGCTGGAACGTTGGCCCATAGCCTTATTCCAGGAAGTACTGCCCAGACATCTGGAAATCATTTACGAAATCAACCAGCGTTTCCTCAACCAGGTGAGAATTCGTTTTCCCGGCGATGAAGGTCTGATTGCCAGACTGTCCATCATCGACGAGAGCGGCGAACGTTATATACGCATGGCCAATTTAGCTTCAGTGGGCAGCCACTCCATAAACGGCGTCGCCGCCTTGCATACGGAGCTGTTAAAACGACACACCCTGGCCGACTTTTATCATATCGCGCCGGAGAAATTCAACAACAAAACCAACGGCGTCACACCGCGCCGCTGGATGCGCCTGGCTAACCCCGGGCTGTCCCGCCTGATAGACAGCCGCATCGGCAGCGACTGGGTGAAAGATCTTAGCCAACTGAAGCGCCTGGAAAAGCATGTAGAAGACCCGGAATTTCGCAAAGAATGGCGCACCGTCAAAGCCAACAACAAAAAGCGGCTGGCCGACTGGATTCAGCACCGCCTCGACCTGAAGGTAGATCCTGATTCCCTTTTTGACATACAAGTCAAACGCATCCACGAATACAAGCGCCAGCACCTCAGCGCACTGCATATAGTGGCACTATACAATTTACTGAAGGAAAATCCCAAGCTGGATATTCAGCCGCGCACCTTCATTTTCGGCGGCAAGGCCGCTCCCGGCTATTACATGGCCAAGCTGATTATCAAACTGATAAACTCCATTGCCGAAGTAGTCAACAACGATCCCCATGTCAGCCAGATCATCAAGGTGGCCTATCTGCCTGACTTCAATGTCACCCTCGGGCAAAGGGTTTACCCGGCCGCCGACTTGAGCGAACAGGTATCGCTAGCCGGCAAGGAAGCCTCCGGTACGGGTAATATGAAGTTTGCGCTGAACGGCGCCGTCACGATCGGCACCCTCGATGGTGCCAATATCGAAATCAGAGAAGAAGCCGGTGCCGAGAACTTCTTCCTTTTCGGCATGAACGCCGATGAAGCGGCGGCACTGAGAGCCTCCGGTTACAACCCGCGCTCCTTTTACGAGGCCAATCATCAACTCAAGGCCGTCATCGATATTCTTGGCTCCGGTCATTTTTCCCGGGGCGATCGGGATCTATTCAAGCCTTTGCTGGACAACCTGCTCTACCAGGATCAGTTTATGGTCCTGGCTGATTTCGCTTCCTACCTGGATGCCCAGATGGCAGTCGGTAGCGCCTTCAAGAAGCAAGAGGAGTGGACCCGCAAGTCTATCTATAATGTGGCACGCATGGGCAAGTTTTCCTCCGACCGCTCCATCCAGGAGTATTGCCGGGATATCTGGAAAGTTGAGCCGGTGCGCATTGAGTTGCAAGAATACAGCCAGCACGACGCCGGTCTGACGGTAAAACGTTAAACCAGCAAAACTGACGGCAAAGAAAGCGGCTCGCCATCATGGATAATGGCGAGCCGTCCTCAATTTTGCAGCCCCTGGCTGGTCAGCCCGGGCGTTTATCTACCCCGTCTGCCGCCGCCGCCGAAACGACCACCGGCCTGGCCGCCACCAAAGCGCGAACCGCCTTCGCCGCCGCCAAAGCGTGATGCGCCCTCGCCACCGCCGAAACGACCGCCAGCCTGAGCGCCTTCACCGCCGCCGAACCGACCGCCGCCCTGAGCGCCTTCACCGCCGCCGAAACGACCGCCGCCCTGACCGCCTTCACCGCCGCCGAAACGACCGCCGCCCTGAGCGCCTTCACCGCCGCCGAAACGACCGCCACCCTGAGCGCCGCGCTCGGAAGCATCAGCGGAAGCACCGCCGAAACGACCACCGGAGCCGCCGTCTCTGTTGACGAAGGGATTCTCGTTTTGACCGGCAAAGCGCTGGGGATTCTGGGACATTTGCTGCTGATACCACTGTTGCTGTTTTTGCAGATCGGCATGGGCACCGGCGCCCTGCGCATAAGCGGGCGTATTATTGGCAGTGTAAGCGGCCTGCCTCTGGGCCTGGTTGGTGCCGGTCTGACTGATGGCCGCTTGCTGGGTCTCCTGGCGTCCCTGCACCATGGCCGCCTGCTGCTGGTTTTTAACCTGGCGGCTATTGTAAAGAGCAACTTGCTGATTTTCGTTCAAGTTTTGCAGCGGCTGATTATCGCCGCCCCAGTAATAGGGATTGCCATTAGCCCCGTAATACATGGGAGTGCCGTAGGGAGCATTGTAATAACCATGGGTCATGGCTGTCCCGGCCATGGCACCGAGACCGGCGCCGGCAGCGGCTGCCAGACCTGTCCCCAGGGCGGAGCTGCCGGAAGAGCCCGATGACTGACTCTGAGTCTGACTCTGCGACTGGCTCGGCTGGCTGTAGGGATTGGGCGCGTACTGTGGAACCTGATCGGCACTGGCTCTTTGCAGACCTTCCCGGCGTGCTTTCAACTGCTGCACAGCCGGAGCCAGATCGATGGTCTGACCGTTACGGTCGGTATACCAGTAGCCGCCCTGAGCACCCATATAAATTTGAGCCACGGCACCGTTCACACCGCCGCCGGGCAGGGGGGCCAGGTCACCTTTGGGTGTGACGACGCTCTGACTGCCGTCAGGGTTTTGCACGACCTGCAAATTGACCACATAAACCTGAGGTGTGGTCTGCCCCTGAGCCCCGGCCGGGACTACAGGCAGACTGAGGGCTGCTGACAACGTCAAAGTAACCGCCAGAACCATCATTTGCTTCTTCTTCATCTGCCAAGCACTCCAAAGTAATGAAATAAGCCGAATTCGAAGGGAGAGACCCTCTCAAGAGCCTCCAATTCCTATCTGCGAGCAATTGTAACCCGAAACGGCGCTGCCCTTTCAATGATTCAAACAATCAGCCGAAAGGCTTAGCACCAGCTCGCTGTAGCGACTGTCCTTGAGGGGGGCCAGGGCGAAATGCCATTCGTCCAGAAACTCGATTTCAGAAGGGTTGAGCACCTCAGGCAAGCGCGAGTGGAAGCACCGCCCCGGTAACAGGTGCAGGCTACCGCCCCTCAAGCCATCGAAAGCCAGGAAGTCTACCCGCGGCACAAGCACCCCCTGGCAGGAAGGGAAATAAGCAGCAGCACAGCCTTCCGCCCCGGCTACCCGTAAATTATAGATAGTGCTCTCGCAATAACCTTGATGCTCCGGATAGAGCAGGTAATACTGGGTCCTGAGCATGAGCGCCCAGAGCTTATCCAGTTGTTCGAAGACTGATCCGCCGCTCGCCTTCAAACTGGTGGAGAGACGCGAACCAAAGAGAAAGGGGCGCACCGGTCCGGCCAATTCCAGTACTATCTGTGGTGACTTTTCCACCATGTAATAGAGCTCAGCCAGGGAATTTTGCAGGTACTCGCCGTACCACTGATCATCGAATACCGCTTTCAATTCGGCCGCACTAGCAGCACTGCGCCCATCGCTGGCCTTAATACAACCACCGGCATACTGCAGAAACTCCCGCAAAAGCTCCACCGCCATTTCAAAATCAGCCCGCCCTGCCAGAGGCGGCAGGCTGACATAGCAGCGCTCCAGATCAAGCTTCACTTCCACCCCCCGCTCCGAAACGAAGGGACGGTAAAGCAAATACTTAAAATGCTGCTGCCAACTGCGAGCCCGGTTGCTCAAGATCTGACCTTCATCAAAGAAGCCGGAGCAGCAAATAGGCGACCATTGCAGACGCTCCGCCAGGTCCAGAAGAAACTGCTCGGGCGGCGGCAAACTACCACAATCTACGGCAAACGTGACTGACACGGGAATCCTGATACTAACGGCGATCTAAACTTCTATGGTAACACCAGGGCGGCGGTTCGCCCCGAACTACCGACAATTGACCGGCACCAAAGTTTATAATGCTTCTAGTCGTTTTAAGTGACGCATAACCCGTGACACCCCCCAGTTTTTGCCTGAAGTAGATGCCGACAGAATAATGCCGACAAAGTCGACCAGCCTTTCCATCCTCAAGCCGGCCCTCAGTTGTCTGGTCTGCCTTGCTTGTGCCTTGTGGGAACCGGCCGCCGGGCAGGAAGCAAACATGCAAACCCTCGAGAAGGCCTACCAGGACGGCAACCTGAAAGCAGCAGCGGGCATGGCTAAAGAACTAATAGGCAAGAACCGCAACAATTTGACGGCCAGGTACTATCTGGGCAATATTTACACAAAACTGGGTCTCGCCCATGAAGCCATGTCCGAATACGCCTACTGCGTCAACTTCGGCAAAGACAGCCAGGTAGCAGGCTATGCCAGAGAGGCCATGAAGAGCATCGATCAGGTCTTGTCGGACCGCCCGCCCACTGCCGTCGGCAAACAGACAGCCGGCGGTGCGGGCGCCGGCAACACCAGCAAAACGGCCTTGCAATTGAAGACGGAACTACTGACCCGGGGCTCCCAGGAAGTAGAAGATTTGAAGGAAAAACACCGGCAGGCGGTGGCCGCTTTGAAAAAGGAAACCGATGCCAAAGCCGCTCCCTACCTGCCGCCCTCCCTGCGCAATTGGGATAAGGGCATCAGCCCCAGGGAACAGTTGGCCATCACGGACGACCCAAACTACAGACACTTCTTGGAGTTGCAAATCGAACTGTCGGAAAAGATCTACAAACTCAATCAAAAGCTAAACGATGACATAGAGCGGGTAAACGAATCCTACAAGCGCCGGGTAGAGGCTATCGATCAGTACGGCGGCACCGCCGCTGCCGCCCAGGCTCAAATACTGCCGGAGCAGGGCGGAACCCTCAGAAACTACGTCAACTACGGCAAAGACGAGGAAATAGACACCATACCGGTGACGGGAGCACTGACTGCTACACCGGCCAGCCTCGAACAAGGGCAAAAGCAAAAGCCGAAAACCCCCACCAGGGCCAGCAAGAAACAGAACCCCACCACAAGCCGGAAGAAGGCGCCCTGATGGCTGTCCCCGCCCGACCCGGCCAGAGGCTTGGCGAGAAACGGGCGCGCCTGGCGCCTCTGCCACTACTACCGCTCCTGCTGCAATCTCTCATGCAACTATGTCCAGGCACTGAGCAGACCGTCCTGGCTGAGCCGGTCAGGACGAGCCGCGCCCCAGCCGAAAAGAAAGACGCTTCGGCCGTCAAATCGCTTAAGCTCTACGGTCGGGTGGACGAATTGAGTAGCACCATGCACGGTGCGGGACTAAAAATCGAAAGCCTCACCTTGCCCAGCCGTGTAGTAAAAGTAAGAATGGGATCTCCGGCATATTATGCCGGTATGGCCGAGGAAGACTTGATCGAAAAAATGACCCTCAATGCAGGCACTCTGCAAGTTGTGTTCAGGCGCAACGGCAAAATTTACGGGGCCAATATCGCCACCGCCCCGCCTGCCCAGACCAACAATACCAATACCAACACGCCGCTCCGCCCTCCTGCCGCTAGAAGCACTCGCACACTCAAGACCCAGATTGCCGACTGGTCTTATTTGAAAGACTACGATATCTGCGTACTGATAGACCGCTCCGGCTCCATGGAAGACGAGATTGAAGGCGGCCGCCAGACCAAATGGCAATGGATGCAAACCATTGTGCGAGATTTTGCTTTCGAAGCCAAACAGTTCGCGGGCAAGAGCCTCACGGTTCTGACCTTCAACCGCCAGTTCAAAGTGACCGAGAATGTGACGCCGGCTTCTCTTTATCAGGTCTTCAACGGTCTGACCCCGGAAGGCGGCACCGATCTCTATTCGCCCCTGGCATACTGCCTGGAACGCCAGGCCGGCAGTAATCCACCCAAGCCGCTGTTGGTGGCTGTCATCACCGACGGCGAACCGGACGCCTATGAGCAGGTGGCAGCCCTGATAAGGGCCGCCACAGCCAGACAGAAACGTCAGACCGACCTGCAGATTACCTTCCTGGGCATAGGAGAAAACACAATCGGGGAAGGCGTTCTAAACTATTTCGACGATGCCCTGGTCAGTCAGGGAGCCAGGTTCGACGTGGTTGACTCCATTAGCTTCGAAGACCTCAAACAACTGGGCATTGCCGCCGCTCTCATGGAAGCCTTCCGGCGCCCCCGTGCCAATCAAGCCCGCTACAGCGATAACGAACTGGCACGCCTGCTCAAAAAGTTGCAAAATCAGGCAGCGAGAGAAGGTAGTCATTGATCGCCCGGGGCGCAAGCGGAAATGTGAGCCGCTTAATTCCTACCGGAAAGCGGTAAGGGCGGCAGCGACGATCTTGCCTGAGCAAAGCGCACCACCCTCAGTGAGCGAGTAAAAGACCAGCGGAGTGAAACATCGCCGCCCCAACCCGACTTTAAAAACAACCAAGAATCTAGAACAACAACCCCAGGTTGGCAGCTATGAAGGGAGCCGCAACCAGAGCCGTGAGAGTCCCTCAAAAGCTCCCGCATTTCAACCCCTTGGCTACCGCAGACGGTTGCCATCTTTCCGGCGTGACAGTTTCAGCCCGGTCAATTCCGTATCAAGGGAAGTAGCACGAAAACACCGCGCTGTAGCATTTTGACTGTTCTAGATAGTGAATTCATGGGCCTCGATCTGCTAGGAAAGGTTGTCCCTTTTTCCTTTCCTTTCTTGAGCAAGTCAAACTCTTTAGTTTCTTCCATCACCCAACACATGAGCCCAAACCCTGCCCGCTAGACGATTAGCACTCGGGTGAAAGAAGCTCACTTTTCCCTCAGAGATGGAAGTTCCCCGGTTCTGCCACCACCGCCTCAAGAAACGAATATCCAACCGGCCCAAACAGTCGTTCCCCTCGGGGCTCCGCCTGAACGGCCGAACTCGGCTCCACTAGCGATGCCACCTGCCACCGCTCCACCAGCGGTGCATTTACCGGCACGGCTCCGGCTGTGCTCTCTCAAACCAATCAACCTGACAGGAATTTCTATGAACCACGCAACTGAGTCAAAAGAAAATAGTTCTAATACCACCAGTCCACCGGCTGATGGAGTCGATCTAATTAAGGACGCTCTCATCAAGGCTGGTAAAAACGAGGAAGAAATTAGCAGCGTTACTACCGTCGACGCCGCACAAACCGCCGTCGATCAAGGACGCGGCAAACCAGGCGTTTTGCAGCAAGCCCTTTTGCAAAAGCAGCTTAGCCTCGACCACTTCGGCTGCCTGGCCGCTTCAGACCAACTCACCAGCGGCAAAGCGGCTGAAACTCTCAAATTGAGCCTGGAAGCCATACAGAATCACGTAGCGGCCGGCACTATCCTGGGCGAAGACGGCAAAGTCAGCGCCGCTCTCATCGACGACCTGGCAAAAGCCGGCTACTGGGGTCTGCCCATTCCTGAAGAATGGGGTGGTTCCGGCGCTTCCAAATACTTCTGCGGCAAAGCCATGATTGAGATGGGCTCCAAAGGCGCCGAAGTAGTAGGCGGTCTCTTGTCTATCGAACGCCTTATTGGCGCCGCCGGACCACTGATCTGGAAAGGCACCAGGGAACAGAAACAAGAGTTCCTCACCGCAATGGCCGCAGGGCATGTGCGCTCCGGCTTCGGCGGCACCGAACCAAGCGCAGGCTGCAACATCACTTCGATTCTCACCCACGGTGTAGACGACGGTGATGATATTCTCGTCTACGGCGAGAAGCTGTTCATCTCCAACGCCTGGTACGGTCATCTGATCGCTCTCTTAATTCGCTACGAAGACAAGCTCCGAGTCTTGCTGGTGCCTCTGCCCATGCAGGACAGCGACGAGTTCAACATCGTGCACTACGGCATCCACGCCCTCAGACAGATTCACAACAAAGGCTTGCGCTTCAACGGTCTGCGCGTGCCCAAGAAGAATCTCCTGCCCGGCGACGGACTGTCTATCATCTTCCACGACCTCGACGATGGTCGTTTCGCTGTGGCTGCCACTGCTATTGCCCGTATGCGCCGCATTCTGGCCAGCGGACTGCCCTGGGTCTATACCCGCGAAACCTTCGGCGAAAAGCTGAAAGAAAGGCAGTACATCCGCTACTTGATGGCCTTGCAAGCCGCCTACATCACCAGCGCGGAAGCCCTGGTTGACTGGTCGGCCAGCCTCATCGACGAAGGTTACCAGGGCGACGTATCTTCCATGATCGTCAAAACCCGGGTCACCGACTGGCTGAGACAGACCGCCACCGAACTGGGCATGTTCATGCACGGCGGTCGCTTCGTCTTGCACAATCACACCATCGGCGACAACCTTGCCGACGACATGGTCTCCAGCGTCTATGAGGGTCCTAACCCGATGCTGGGTAAGGCCGCCATCAAAGCCATGGTCAAACCCTTCGGGCAAGAGTATTTGCAGCCCCTCATGGACAACATGAAGGCCAGCGGCGTCAACACCCAGGCGCTCAGATTCGGCGGCTTCAAGCAAATCATGGGCACCCTTGGTCACCTGTGGTCGGTCAAAGGCGGGCTCTTCAAAAACCGCGGCAAGCTCACCAGAGACGTATTCAAGCTAATGGGCTTCCTGCGCATGCTGTCTAAGAAGAGCAAGCCCGATGTCGGCACCGCAAGCGTGCTGAAAGACCTGCCGAAGAGCTTTACAGGGCACATGAACTTCGCCAACAAAGCCTGGCGGGTCTGGCGCAAAAACTTCATCCTGCAAGTGCTCAAGTATCAAGAGCGGCTTGTGGACGAAGACTTGATCATGCTGGAAGAAATCTACGAGCCCCTTACTCAGATTACAACCATGCTGGTCTCCATCAAAGCCGCCCAGGCCGCTGCCAAAAGAGGCGACGCCGCTGCTGTTGCCGCGCTCAACCTGACCTGCCTGGAAATGCGGGTGAAACTGGGCGGTGAAAAGCGCACCAGCGTCGCCTACAGAAAGTCCGTCAAGGAAGTTTCCGAGCATGTCCTCACCGGTACTTTCATGCCGGTGCAAGGCGTACCGACGGGTGCCATCCTGCAACCTTACAGTGTGCCGGCGGCAACCGCCAAGACCGGCAAGAAATAAGCCCGCTGCCGCTCTCGCTCTCGGCGCCGGCCCGCGGTCGACGCCAATTGCAGATAGCACACACACCTCACCTGCAGACTGAGGGGCCGGCAATGGCATAGCCATGCGCCTGCCGCAGTCCGCAGCAACCGAAGAGAGCTCAATCTCTCCTGGGATATCCCGGGAAGCGAAAGAGCTCTCTTTTCTAACCGACAAAACCTGACGAGGTTCCAAATGAATACTTCAGACACTTCATCAAATGCCGGAAATACCGGCTCCGCACGCAAAGTCCTAATCGGCGCCTATGTGCGCACCCCCATCGGTAAAGTCGGCGGCAAACTTTCCCGCTTGGAAGCATCGGATCTGGCAGCCCATGCCCTGAGAAGCGCCGTCAAACGCGCCGGCATCAAAGAAGCCGGATTGATTGACCTGGTGGTAGCCGGCCACGCCGTGCAAAGCTATTTCGAGCCCAATACGGCTCGTATCGCCATGCAGAAAGCCGGTCTGCCGGACAGCATCAGCGCTTACACCATTCAACAGCAATGCGCATCGGGCATGAACGCCGCCCATGCCGTCTTTGCCGCCATCAAAAACGGCGAAGCGGAACTGGGTCTGGCTGTGGGCGTCGAGTCCATGTCTTTGCCGCCCCTGATTGTCTCCGGTCATGCCCGCTATAAAGGCATCAACCGCTGGTTGACCACCAAAGCGCCTAAATTCTTGCGCAAGTTCTTCAAGACCTACGGTCCACTGCCGTTCTTCGGTCTGGCCGACAGTGGTCTGGGACCGCTCAAACAAGCCAAAGATCCCTCCGTATTGAACATGATCAAAACGGCCCAGATCGTAGCCGACCTGTGCGGCATCACCAGAGAGCAAGCGGATTATTTCGCAAACCGCTCACAGTCTCTGGCTCTCACTGCCATCAAGAACGGTCGCCTGGCCCGGGAAATCGAACCCCTGGTCATTCCCGGCGTGGGCGTGGTGGCCACCGACGAATTCCCTCGCAAAACCGACATGACGGCCCTGTCAGGCTTGCCTGAGCAAGCCAGAAGCCGCGTGGTCACCGCCGGCAACGCCAGCGGTATGGGCGACGGGGCCGGTGCGCTGGTGCTCTGCACGGAAGAAATGGCGGCAAGACTGGGTATCGTGCCTCTGGCTGAGCTGGTGGACGTTACCTTTTCGGCTCGCCACGCCGTTTCCATGGGTCTTGGTCCTGTCGGCGCCGTCAACGACTTGCTGGCAAGACATAACCTGACAGTCGCCGACATCAACTACTGGGAGATCAATGAAGCTTTCGCCGCTCAGGCTCTTGCTTGCATCAAGAGACTGGGCATCGATATCGAGAAGGTCAACCACAACGGCGGCGGCGTTTCTCTCAGCCATCCCCTGGGCATGACAGGCGCCCGCATCATCGGCACCGGCGCCCTGGAACTCAAGGAAAAGGACTACGAACTGGTCGTAGCCACGCTCTGCGTTGGCGGCGGCATGGGCGCAGCCACTCTGATCAAGGCTTACCGCTGAAACCCTTCACCCAAGCCCGACCAGATTTTTCAACCTCAACAAGCGAGATAAACTCATGAACACTAGTACTGAAACCCTGAATCAAGCTCAAGGACAGGAAGGACATCAAGGACAAGAAGACTGCGGCTGCATGGTCAATAAAGCAACCACTGCCGCGGTCAGCCCGGCCAATCCTCCTGAGACCACCTACTTCACCATCGAAACCAAAGCCTCCGGCGTCAAGTTTCTCTGGGTGAACGTGCCCGGCAAAGTCACCCTCTTCAAAATTGCAGCGGTCTACGAACTGGGCACCATTCTCGACTGGCTGGCCACCGACACCACCCTGAAAGGGCTGGTCATTGCTTCACCCAAAGCGGGAGACTTCATCGCCGGTGCCGATATCGGTGAAATCGACGCCCTGCAAGAAGGTTCCGCCGCCTCCGTCTATGAACTTCTGGGCACGGCGAAAAGCATTTTCAAGAAAATCCATGCCTTGAATGTGCCTGTGGTAGCGGCTATCGACGGTCCCTGCAAAGGTGCCGGCATGGAGCTTGCCCTCTGGTGCACCAATCGCATCACCTCCGACAATCCCCGCGTAGCCCTGGCACTGCCGGAAGTGCGCCTGGGTCTGATGCCCGGCTATGGCGGTGCCGTGCTGCTGCCTCGCCTCATCGACACCAGCGAAGCTCTGAAAATGGTCACCACCGGCTCCGATGTCGGTGCCATGGAAGCCTGGCGCCTCGGTCTGGTGGATGAAGTGACCAAAAGCGAAACCCTCTTTGCCCGCGCCGAAGCCCTGGCCCTGCGTCAACCGGCGGTCAAGCCCCCGGCAGGCAATAAAGCGGTGAGCAATCACAAAAGCGCATCGCCAGTGGAAAAAGCCGTGGGCAAATTGCTCAACCTGAAAGGCAAATCAGGCTCTTTCAAAGACCGCCTCGGCAAAGCCCTGCGCGGCTATCCGGTCAGCGCCGCTGTAGGCACGGTGAAAGCCCTGTCACGCGGTTACTCGGCACCGGCGACGGCGGCGGCTGCCACCTTGAAGATGCTCGACATGCCTCTGGATAAGGCACTCGAGTACGAATCGGCAGTCTTCGCCAATATGACCCAGGGCAATGAGTCCCACAATCTGGTGGACCTCTTCCTGGACCGCAAACGCGTCAAAAGACTGGCCAGCGGCGCCGAAGCTTACCCGGTCAAATGCCTGGGCATCATCGGCTCCGGCATCATGGGCCGCGAAATCGCCTTTGTTTCGGCAGCCTCCGCTGAAATCGAAGCGGTGGTGCTGGTAGACGTCTCGGACGACTACCTGAAAGCGGCCATGGGTCATATCAAAACCCTGGCCGAAGCACAGTTTGGTAAGAGCGAAGAAGGTCAAGCGGCCACCCAGGCTTGCCTGGCCAAGATCAGCACTGCCACCAGCTACAGTGCGCTAGCTTGCTGCGATGCCATCATCGAAGCCATTCCTGAGCGCATCGACCTCAAGCTGAAATGCTATGCCGCCATCGACCAGGCCATGGAAGAAGCCGGCAGAGAGGCACCCTACTTCATCTTCTCCAACACCTCCGCCCTCTCTTTGAACAGCCTGGCGCAAGGCGTCAAATACAAAGAGCGCTTCAGCGGCATGCACTTCTTCAACCCGGTCAGCCGTATGCTGGGTGTGGAGTTGCCGGGCACCGAGCACACCAGCCAGGAAACCGTGGCCACTTCCATTGCTCTTGTGGGCGCCATGGGCAAAATCGCCCTGCCTTGCAAGGACTACCCGGGCTTCATCGTCAACGCCATTTTGGGCGTGGAACTTCTGGTCACCGCCCACCTGCTTTCCATGGGTGTCTCTCCCGAGGCCATCGACAAAGCCATGAAAGCTTTCGGCATGCCCATGGGTCCGGTAGAACTGATGGATTACGTCGGTCTCGACGTGGTCTTGAGCGTAGCCAAAACCCTGGGTGCTGCCCACGGAGAACGGCTGGCGCTGCCTGAAAACGATCTGATCTCAGCCCTGGTAGCAGCCGGTGAACTGGGTCGCAAGACCGGTATGGGCTTCTACAAATGGCAGGGTGAAAAGGTTCTGAAGGTAGCCAAACCGGCTCGCGGATTGGTCAAATCTCGTGTAGAGAAATTGACCGGCGGCGCCAAACGGGAAGCGGTGTTCAACCCTGTGCTGCGTCAACTGGCTCCTACACTGGGTCAGTACAGCATGTCCACGGAAGCCATTCAGGAGATTCTGGTGGGCGCCATCGAAAGCGAAGCTGTGCGCGTACTTGCCGCCGGTGTCGTGGACGAGCCCTTCCTGCTCGACCTGGCCTTCGTGATCAGCACCGGCTTCACTGCCTCTCTGGGCGGACCGTTGCGTCATATCGACCAACGGGGCAGCAAGACCTTCTTTGACCTGATGAGCGACATCGGTCACGGCAGTGCGGCAAACGGTCAGAGCTGGCGCAAAAACTTCGAGCCCTGTCAGTACCTGACCGAGCTTGCTGAAAGACGCGGCAACATCTATCCCGCTTAAAAACTAACCCGAGACCGGTGCGAACACCACCGGTCTTGACCTAAAGACCCACAGGCTGAGGGAGAAAGGTGTTTCGGCAAAGAGCCAGGCCTTTCTCCCACCCTCAAATTCAACTATGAGGCATTTTCCATGCGAAAAACACTTACAGGCTTGCTAGCCTTGCTCTTCATCCTCATGCCGGCTATTAGCTTTGCCGGACAGTTCACCGATAAACAACTGGACTCACTGCAAGTCCTTGACGCCAAGCTTTACACCGTACAGGAGTTACAGGACAAACAGGTGCTCTCTGCCGAGCAAGCTGTTGTGGCCGGCAAACTGTACACCGATGCCGCCAAAGCCATCGTCGGACACGACGTGACAGCGGCTGAATTGCACGCTCTCGTCAAAAGCGAGGTTAGTACAGAAGGTCTTGGTACCTTCTGGAATACCGTAGTTGTCTTTGCCGGCATATTGTTTCTGCTCGGCGTCCTCGGGCTCGTGGCCTTCTACTTCAAGGACTTCCTGGAGCAGATACCGCCGGGAGCATACGAGATGATGGCCTATGGAGGCACAGCGCTCTTACTTTTCAGCGGCTACCTCTGGCAACCGTTCCACATCGGTGCAGTTTCCGTGGAGCCGCTCTGGTTCGCCATACCTGGTGCCCTGGCACTGGCCGGCTGTATCGCCTTAACCCGAGGACTGCACTTTGAAGTCCAGGGTGGTCGTACATCGCGCATGGGTCCCGGCTTCTTTGATTTTCCGGTGGTCATGTTCGGGCTCTGCACAGTTGCCTGGGGCTTAATCGCCTGTTTCTATAACAGCATCTATCCGGCTGCCGGCATTCCCCATGTCCTGGCTTTCGCTTCCGTAATCGCCCTGCAAGCAGCCATGGGATTCTCCGTCATTACCATGCCGGGCTGCGTCGCTCTGGGTTGGGAAAGTGAGAAACAGATTCCCAAATCGGTAGTCTCATCGCTCATCATTCTTGGTCTCTATGTGGCCCTCAAACTGAGCGGCAACATGACCGGACCCATGGCGATTTTCGAAACAGGCGCCATCTTTATGGGAGCCTTCGTCTACTTCCTCGGCTTACTGATTATGTCGAGCAAATGGTATTCAAAAGAAAACTACGTGCAGTTGCAGGTCGTTACCATCATCTCCGGCATTGCTGCTTTCTACCTGGGCAATGCTTTTCACATCGGCGGTTTGCTTGGCGTAGGCGGCACTTTCTTTGTGCTCTACCTGCTGGAAAAGTACTACGAAATTCCCTGGAAAGGCATCGGCTGGGCCTGGTCCTTCCTGGGCTTGGCACTCTTCCTCTACTTCGTGGTGGGCTTTGCCAATAGCCATCCGCAGTACTTCATCTGGAGCATGACCTAACCAGACCGGAGGCGGGTAGCTTTAGCTACCCGTCTCTCCCACCCGAACTCAGTGTTAGAGTCATTTCCATGGGGACGGTTGGAACTGTCAATACCCCCGAAAGCCGCATGATTTTTTGGTCACCATTTATTACAGCTTTTAGTATAGTCACCTTTTTTGCAACGGTACTCTCAGAAAAAGCTTCTTTAGTAATGGCGGCCTGCCTAGCGCGAGCTGAGACCAGGCAGGCCTTTCCTGCCATGGACGCAAGAGACTCTTGCGGGTTGCCTCAAGCAGCAAGACCGCTCCGACAGGATAGTTCTTCACCGTCGGCAGCCATTGGTGAAGGGCGATGTGCTTCCACCGCCGCGAAAGAATAACTCCTTCTCATCTTGGTGCCACCTCCCCTGGTGCCAACGGCAAACCATGATCAGGCCGCTATGCGCAACTGCGACCAGTACACTAAGAGCGCCGCCAGACGACCTGAGCGGTCGCTACCTGACAAAGGCCAAGAATAGTTTCAAAGAGATTGTTACCAGTCAAAGATTCAGGCATATTGAAGCTATCTATTTTCATTTGAATTTCTGGAATCTCTCTACTACCAATACTAAGCCTTACTTAATCGCTCTTCTTACCTGCGTGTACTGTCTGCAGGCGGGAAGGGCCTTTTGTTTTTCCACCATCAGCGCAAGCTCGTTGGTCTTTCTTCGTTTAGTCCAATTTCATTCAACTTTGCCCCTTTTAAGAGCGCAAACCAACCCAAATGAGGAGCGTCAAATGTACGTCAGCATTCGCCATACAAAGAAAACAGGCGGCAATTGCTTTGCCACCGGTTACGAAATTAAAGCAAAAGAGAAAAACAATTTTGAAATGGAGATTCCTGAAGACGGCGAGGTTCAGGTCTCTATCAGTCATCTTTGCGGTGTCAGCAGCGACAAGCTGAACCTGGAAGTGACAGGCGACCTCACCGTCACCTACAACCAGCCCACCATCGTGCGCTTCAAGCCCAATTCAGCCTCAGCAGAAGGCAAGGTAAGCTTCAGCGACGGCAGTCAAACCTACACAGGTTCTATCAAGGTCGCCGATAAAGCTTCCGACAAGGCTTCTGAAAAGGTTTCTGAAAAGATTTCCGAAAATGTTTCCTACAAGGTCTCCTTCAAAACCTGCTGAGAGACCGGCCCGAGCTCAATGACCAAGGTGCTTTCAGATTGAGAGCCATATAGCCTGGTTAAAGATATCGAACTGCAGTTCTAGTTCACAAATCGAATGCGAACACCGCGGTGTTCGTGCACTTCACGACAACTTTGGAATGATCATGAACAAACGGTTCGAAAAAATAATTTTTGGCGGCAGACTTTTGCTTTTGCCAATGTACCTGGGACTTTTACTGACTCTACTGGTCTATGGTGTGCGCTTTCTGGTGCATGCCGCCGAACTGGTAGCCCACTCACTCTCATACACTGACAGCCAGATCCTTATCACCGTGCTGCACTTGCTCGATGTGATTATGGTCAGCCACCTGATCGTCATGACCATGATTGGCGGCTATGTGCTGTTCATCAGCGGCAGCTACGAAGAAGATCCCAACGCTGTGTCTTACCTGCCCAACCTGAAATGGCTCGGACACATCGATCCAGGCGCCCTCAAGGTGAAGCTGAGCATGTCCATTTTAGGCGTGTCCAGCATTCACCTGCTGGAAGCCTTCGTCAATGCCGAAAATGTCAGCTCGGATGAACTGATAAAACTTGTAGCGGTGCACCTGGTCTTTGTCGTCTCGGCAATGGCCATAGCCTGGGTCAACCGCTACGCCTTCAACCACTAATGCTATAACTGGGAAGTCAGAGGTGAATCACCATGGAAGCAAATACTAAAACTAAGATGCCGGCTCAGGGAGTTATCTACGCCCTGCTGGCCGCTCTTTTCTTCGGGCTGACTACGCCCCTGGCCAAAGGCTTAATAGAGCAAAGTCGACTGGACCCGGTTTTATTGGCCGGACTTTTCTACTTTGGCTCCAGCCTTGGCCTGTCTGTTTTTCTTCTGGTCAGTGCCGGTCGCGGCAAACGGCAGGAAGCCCCACTGGCTAAAAGCGACTGGAAATGGTTGCTTGGTGCCACCGTATGCGGCGGCATGGTCGCCCCCGTCTTGCTGATGCTCGGTCTGGTCAGCTTGAAAGCGACAACTGCTTCGCTCCTGCTCAATCTGGAAGGCGTATTTACAGCCCTTCTAGCCTGGCTGGTCTTCAAGGAAAACTGCGACCGCCGCATTGTCCTGGGCATGTTCGCCATCGTAGGAGGCGGTATTCTGCTTTCCATGGACTCCGGTGAAACCCTGGAATTCTCGCGGGGTGCCTGGCTGGTGACGGGAGCCTGTTTGGCCTGGGGCATAGACAACAACCTGACTAGAAAGGTAGCTAACGCCGATGCCGTCAAAACAGCCTGGTTCAAGGGTTTGCTCGCCGGCACGGTCAACATAGCTCTGGCTATTTTCTACAAAGGAGCCCTGCTGCCACCGCCCGCCACCCTTGCCTGGGCCCTCAGCATCGGCTTCATCGGCTACGGTGTCAGCCTGGTGCTTTTCGTTTTGGCCCTGCGTCATATTGCCACGGCTCGCACCGGCGCCTACTTTGCCACGGCTCCCTTCGTGGGCGCCGTGCTTTCCATAGTCATTCTGCATGAGTCGGTCGGTCTGCTCTTTCTGGGAGCCGCCCTGCTCATGGCCCTGGGACTCTGGCTGCATCTGACGGAAGTTCATGAGCACAGCCATAAGCACGAGGCCATCGAGCATGACCACGTGCATACCCATGGCGATGACGAACACCACGATCATGAGCATGAGTTCGGCTTTCAGGTGGAAGCAGGCGCCAAGGTCAAGCACAGCCACGTTCACCGCCATGAAGCCTTAGAGCACAGTCATGCTCACTTTCCCGACACCCATCATCTGCATCAGCACTGATGGGCGAGGAATAAATTACCGGCTCAGAAATGAGTAACCGGCTAACGGCCCCGCCTTTCTCCCGAAGGGCGGGTTTTCCAATTCATAGCCGCAAAACGACATGAATTCAAACTACCAACCACTTCTGGAAAACCAGACCTTATTGGGTTTCCTGGTCATTGCCTCGATTCTCGTTATCAGTTGGTTTCTGGCAAGCAATGTCAGCAAACGACAGCAGGTCAGAAGGAAACAGATTGAAGACGAGGCTCTCAAGGTCACAAGTCACATCCGCCAGGTACGGCAGGACTTTAAGGGCAAGTTTATGCCCCTGCAGCTCAGAGACTTGCTGGAGGAAAAATGGCAACAGTTCAGACCCGGCAACCTGCGCTACTTCGACTTAACCAGCGACCCGGCCGTGGACAGATTTGCCCTTTCGGTGCAAGACGCCATCACGGAAATCGATGAAGCGGCGAGCATAAAGCCAAGCCAAGAAGACTTCGCCGCCTCGGCGCAAGCACTGCTTCTGGAGCTTGCGGACATAGAACAAGAACACCAGGACCGGCTCGATGAGCTGAAAGCTGAGTACGACGGCGCCGTCGAATATGTCCAGCAGAGTCTGGAGCAGGAACGCCAGCGCCTGGCTGAAGAAATTGACTTGTTAGACAAAGCAAGAACCGGCTCATAAAGCCATCTAAGGCATGGGACAGAGGCTGAAAGGCTGATAGTCTCATGCCGTTTTTTCGCCCCCTCTTGCCCGGGATTTTTTTCATGCGCGGCTTACTACATTCTATAATATCATAAGCCTGAAGAAAATAAAAAAGGAGGAGAGCGGACGTCTCTCCTCCAGATTGACACAGATTGCAGGTTCTTTCGAAAAGCAAAACTAAGGCGGCTTCCGCTTATGGGAAGCTTCCGTTACTAAATTGAACCGGCTCTCCGACTGCGACGGCACCTCAACGCCTCTGCAAGCTCTGCCTTCAATGGCGAAAGCAGAGCCTGCAGGCTGTCAGTGCTTAGGCTCAGTGATTTGGCTCAGGTTTGAGCGAAGAATCAGCCTTTGCCGCTAAATCAGTGTTTGCCGTGGAACTGGTCTTCTTCCGTGGAACCGCTCAAGGCAGCAGTGGAGGAAGCGCCGGAAGTGATGCTCATGAGCAGGTTGTCGAACCAGCCCGCACCTACTTCAGCCTGGTGTTTGACGGCGGTGTAGCCCACTTCCGCCAGCTCAAACTCTTCCTTCTGCAAGCGCACATAAGCAGGCATGCCTTCTTCTGCGTACTCGCTAGCCAACTTGAACATGCCCAGGTTGACTGAGTGCCAGCCGGCCAGGGTGATGAACTGGAACTTGTAGCCCATCTTGCCCAGTTCCGAGTTGAACTTGGCGATGGTGGCGTCATCCAGATGCTTCTGCCAGTTGAAAGAAGGCGAACAGTTGTAAGCCAGAATCTTGCCCGGGAACTGAGCGTGAATGGCGTCAGCAAAGCGTTTCGCCTCCGCCAGATCCGGACGAGAAGATTCGAACCAGAGCACATCGGCATAAGGCGCATAGGCCAGACCGCGGGCAATCACCGATTCCATGCCGCCTCTCACCCGGAAGAAACCTTCAGGGGTGCGCTCGCCTGTAATGAAAGCCTGGTCGCGGGGGTCGATGTCGGAAGTGAGCAGAGTGGCATCCAGGGCATCGGTACGAGCCACAAGGATAGTCGGTACATCCAGCACGTCGGCAGCCAGACGAGCGGCAGCCAGGGTGCGCACGAACTGAGCCGTAGGCACCAGCACCTTGCCGCCCATGTGACCGCATTTCTTCTCGGCAGCCAGCTGGTCTTCGAAGTGCACACCGGCAGCGCCGGCTTCAATCATCATCTTCATCAGCTCGTAAGCCTGCAGCGGTCCGCCAAAGCCGGCTTCGGCGTCGGCAACGATGGGCAGGTAGTTCTCATCGCCGCCTTTGCCTTCCAGCTTCAAGGTCTGGTCCAGACGAGTCATGGCGTTGTTCAAACGCTTAACCAGCATGGGAGCACTGTTGGAAGGATAAAGGCTCTGGTCGGGATAGGTATGTCCGGCCTGGTTGGCATCGGCTGCTACCTGCCAGCCGCTCAAGTAGATAGCCTTCAGCCCGGCCTTCACCATCTGCACGGCCTGTGAACCGTTCAAGGCACCCAGAGCAATCACATGCTCAGGTGAATTGAGAAGCTGCCAGAGCTTGGCGGCACCGTGGCGAGCCAGGGCGCAGTCGGAGTTAATGGACGGGCGCAGTCTGATCACGTCGCCGGCGCTGAAAGGACGCTCAATGCCCTGCCAGCGGTCCAGCACCGACCACTGAGCATCAAGCTCCATAGCCGGGGAAATAATCTGCGCTGGAGCGGCAGTGGTCTGGGTCTCGCCCTCGCCTGAGGCAGCGCTATGACAACAAGTAGGCGCATGCACGGTGCCAAAGAAGCTTGCGGCATCGCTCTGAGGCTGAGCCTGCAAATTCTCGCCCTCGGTAGCTACGTTCTGGCTAACTTCCGGCTGAACTTCGGTGGGCTGAATAGACTGTGTGGACTGTTTTTCTTCGTTCATAGTGATCTCGGTTTTGTGTGTTGAAATTACGCCGGAGAGTGAATCTTCGGCGGCGTTGTTTTCGACTTCGTTTTGTAAAAGCACTTCGTAAGCAGGCAGAGTCAGAAACTCCTGGAACTCCTTACTCAGTACCACCTGGTCAAGCACCGTCCGGGCTTGTTCATAGAACTTCGGCCATTCACCACGGGCATCGCTGAGTAGAGCCTGCAACTCTTCTTGCAAGAATTGCTTGTAGAGCGCCCGAGTGAAGCGTCTGCCGTCGGTGAGGTCGGCTTTGTGGCGCAGCCACTGCCAGAGCTGGGCACGGGAGATTTCCGCCGTAGCAGCATCTTCCATGAGATTGTTGATGGCCACGGCACCGCGACCGGAAAGCCAGTTGGCGATGTACTGCAAAGCGACGCTGATGTTGTTGCGCACGCCTTCTTCGCTGACGGCGCGTGGCAAGGTTTCCACGGAAATGAGGCTGGCAGAGAGAGTTTCCATGGCCTTACGCTTCCCTTTAGACTGGCAGCCGCAGTTCCCGTCGGTCATGGCCAGGCGCTCTTTCTGATGGGGCTTGCCGGCAAGACCGCCGACAAATTCCAGCTTAGCCACCTCAATCAAGCCGGGATGGGCTACCCAGGTGCCGTCAAAGCCCTGTGAAACCTCCCTTGCTTTGTCCTTCTGTACTTTCGCCAGAGCCTGCGCGGTAATCTCCGGCTTCTCTTTGTTGGGAATGAAAGCCGACATGCCGCCCATGGCATGAGCACCTCGTCTGTGGCAAACCTCCACCAGTCGCAGGCAGTAGGCTTTCATGAAATCCACATCCATGGTCACTTGCGAGCGGTCCGGCAAGACCTTTTCGCCATGGGCGCGGAAGCGTTTGATGAAACTGAAGATGTAGTCCCAGCGTCCGGCATTGAGACCGGCGGCATGTTCCCGCAGCTCAAAGAGAATCTCTTCCATCTCGTAGGCGGCCATGATGGTTTCAATCAGAACTGTGGCGCGAATTGTGCCGCGGGGAAGGTTCAGATAATCCTGGGCAAAGTTGAAAACATTGTTCCAGTAGCGGGCTTCCTTGTGGCTTTCCATCTTGGGCAGATAGAAGTATGGGCCGCTGCCTTTCTCGCGCAGTTCCCCGGCGTTGTGGAAGAAGAACAGCCCGAAGTCGAAGAGGCTGGCAGGAATCGGCGCCCCATCTACCAGCAGGTGCTTTTCCAGCAGGTGCAAGCCGCGCGGACGCACAATCAAAGTAGCCAGGTTGTCGTTCAAGCGGTAGCTCTTGCCGCGCTCGTCGGTGTAAGAGAGGGTGTGGCGCACGGCCTGGTAGAGATTTACCTGACCGTTCAGCATGTTGCTCCAGCTGGGGCTGGAACTGTCCTCAAAGTCTGCCATGAACACATCGGCACCGGGCGCGCAGTTCAGAGCATTGATAATAGTTTTGGCATCCACTGGGCCGGTAATTTCAACGGTGCGGCATTCTAAATCATCCGGACAGGGTGCGACTTGCCAGTCGGGCTCGTGAGCCCACAAAGCACCATCGCCGAAGCTCGGAAATTTGCCTTTATCCAGCTCTTTCTGGCGCTTGACTCGTCGTTTTAAAAGCTTGGCTTGTTTCTCGTGAAACTGTCTATGCAAGGCTGCCAGGAAGGCCAGAGCCTCATCGGACAATATGAAGTCAAGCCGTTCGTCGTTGGTTGGGACTCTTGTAATTCCGGTATTTGTTTGCATTTAGGGTCCTTGATGGTTGGATAGTTCTATTGCAAGATTGCTTGCCAACAGGTGCTAAACCTGGCCAAGACAACTGAACCGCTCCCCAGCTCAATACGACACAACCACTTGCATGTTGTGTTATTGAGCAGTCACTGGTGGAAAGAGGGGTTTGGCTTAAATTTGCAAGAAAACTCGAAAGAGGAATTTGAAGAAAGATGACTATACCTAGCAGAGTGAAGAGGTCATTTTCTGCTCTGGAAGTGCTTCTGGAGTTTTAATAATCTACCAAGGGAAAGCTCTGGAAATGCCTGAAACCATGCTCCCTTGAGGGTAACAGCAAGAGCAAAACACTCCCGCTCATTGTTTCCGGGACAGTGCTAGGTGGTAGCGCCCTGACAAAAGCCACAGCGGCTGGGTATGATTTCTGAGAGCTTTAAAAGCTCAGTCCTCTTTCTTCGGCAGGATTTCAAGGTCAAAGCAATGGTTCACAAGTTCGAATTAGGCACCAACCAAAATCCCGCTCACAAGTTTCCACAACGGTTTCCACAACGGTTCCCATTCGTCGCACTGTTCACGAGTCTTACTCTTGCCGCCGGTTCATGTCTTTTCCTGCCATACGGGGCAGAAGCCGCCGATACCACGGTAGATCAGGCCATCGTCAAAGCCGCCATGGCCAGACAACAGAAAAAAACCGACGAAGCCATGCGCGTTCTTGCCGCAGTTGAAAGTAAAGCCGGCAAAAGCGCCGGTTTCTATGCCGAACGTGCGGCCAACTACATCGACAAAGGCAATCTTGAAAGTGCCCTGGCCGACTGCGACAGATCTCTGAAAATAAACCCAAAGATGTCGGACGCCCACGACCGCAAAGCCTATTGCCTGGCCGTGAAGGGCAATACATTAGCGGCCATTGGCGAATATTCCACCGTCATCAAGCTCAATCCGCAGTCTCCCAAGCCTTACTACAACCGGGCCATGGCTTATAAGAAGCTGGGCAAGCTGGAACTGGCCGGCAAAGATTTGCAGCAGTTCGACAAACTCTCCGGCAAACTGGTGGCCCGCGAGCAAGAAAGCGCCGTGCTGGAAGCGGTGCACAAACAGGTGCGGGAGGGCAATCGCGCCACCGCCATCGAAGCCCTTGAATCAGCTAATAAATCCTTCCCAATGGCTGGTTTGGCTTACAATCTCGGTCTCCTCTACCGCGATTCGAACAACTATCCCCGCGCCCTGAAAGCCTTTGCACAGGCTATCGAGCTGGGCATCAAAGATCAAGAAAAAACATCCAGCGCCGCCTTCGCCTACCTGGACCGTGGCATGTTGCTGGCCAAACTGGGCAAGTATAAAGACGCCTTAAGGGACTTCACCAGCCTGATTGCCCTGGCCGACAAAGGACACCCGGTCAATTCGGTAAACTCACTGCTCAAGGAATACCGCAAATTAGCCCTGGGTGAGCGCGCCCGCACTTATGTCATGCTCAAGGAGCCGGACAAAGCCCTGGCCGACTGCAACCAACTCATCGCCCTCAATCCCAAAGCCGGACTGGCTTACCAGATTCGCAGCGCCATCTACAAAGTGCAGAAGAAAGACGCCCTGGCCAAAGCCGACGAAGCCAAGGCAAAAAAGTTCGGGGCCACAGCCGCCATAGACACATCTTTGCTATTGAGTTCACCGGAAGCCGCCTACCGCAAAGCTTACGAACAGCTCACCCAGATCATCAAAGAACACCCCGCTGAAATGCACCCCTACAACGAGCGCGCCTTTCTTTCTTTGAACGCCAAGTACTACAAGGCAGCCATTGAAGACTTCAACGTCATCCTCAAGAAGACCCCCCAGGATGTCAAAGCCCTTCTTGGTCGCGGGCAGTGCTACTTCTTTCTATGCGACTACGCAAGTGCCGGCGATGACTTCGACAAGGCCCTGGCAGCAGATCCGCAAAAGGCGTTTGCCGCCCATACCTGGAAAGCCCGCATCAAAGAAAAACTGTCTCCCAGAGAAGACCACAGCGACGTGCGGGCTGACTAGGAAAAGTCCGGAAAATACCGAAAAAGGTCTGGGTCTGAACCGAATAAGAACCCAAAAGGGGCACGAGTCTTAGACCCGCACCCCTTCCGGCAAGAGATACACGAACCACCTGGGAAACTTTACAGCTTCAACCCATACTGGCTAGCAAAAGCTTGAAATAGGCATCCAGATCAAGCCTGGAAATACCGTCTTTGGGTCCGAGGGGATCCTCGCGCACTTGAGCGGAAATCGCTTCCTGATTGGTGAGCAGGAAGGTAATAAACGACTTCTCACGCTCCGGTGTACCGTCGGCTTTCAGCACAACTTCCAACTCGCCGCGCTCAATGAAACCATTGCCGTTGGTATCAAGGGCATCAAAAGACCGATAGGCATACTCTTTTATCTGATTGATGCTGTCTTGCACCGTTCCTTTCGGCACATAATTGGAAACCCAGGCTTTATCAAAATCGTCAGACACGGCATACTCCCATCAAATTTTCCAAAAGAGCCGCACTCGGCCCCCTAAGCTAATAATCTACCAGGCAAAAGACGTGGGTAAACTCAGCGGGAAAAGTTTCGGAAAAACTCCCACATAGTTTCAGAGGCATCTATATCCTGACAAATCGGCCCGCTGATGTCACTGATGGCACGCAAATTCAAACAGCCAGGCCAGGTATGACCGCCCCCCACAATTTTGTAGAGCACCACCGAGCTTGCTCCGCTGCCGAAAACCTGCTTCTCCACTCTAGTCCCGTCCCGGGGCGAGCTGTCCGGCTCCTGAGATACCCGAGGATTGCCGCTGGCACCGTTATGATTGATCCAGAAATCTATGGTCTCCGGTGCACTATTCAAGCCGCCCATTTTGGCGAGTGGTCCGTCCAGGGAACCAAGGGCGCCGATTCCCAACACCTCCCCCAGCTTGCCGAGATCTCGTTTGCGCCCGTCATCCCAGGGTATGAGCGGGTCTTCCGTGCCAAGAAAAAATACTATCGGCACAGACCTGCCCCCGGCGCAATTTGCACCACCCCTGGTTAGAGTGGAAGCCACCACGGCGCAAGCCGCAATTTTCTCAGGAATACTGAGGGAAAGAAGTTGCGTAAAGTAGCCGCCATTGGAAATACCGCAGGCGTATACGCGTCGGCTGTCAATGTTGACGGTGCGCGACAGTTTAGCGAGCATGGCTTCCACATAAGAAACATCGTCATTGCCGGCAGTCAGACCATCTTGCCAGCGCCCGCCCTGGGCATTGGGAAAAACCACGACAAAACCCTTGCGGTCAGCCACTCCCGTCAGCCCGGACATGCCGTACATGAGTTGCCCGTTCATGCCGAGCCCGTGAAAAGCCATGACCAGCGGATAGGAACGCTTGCTGTCGTAGCCCCTGGGCACATGGATCAAGTAGCTGCGTTCCACACCGCCCACACTGACCGTGTCGCTAAAATCTTGAGCTGAAGTCGTCTGCGCCGCAGGCTGGGCTGACCTGGACTGAACGCTCTGGGGCTGTGGCTGTGCCTGCCTGGCGACCTGACGCATGCTGCCGGAACCCTGATTCTGTGGGTAAGCCGGATAACCAGGCTGGCGCCCCTGGTAATACTGCCTCTGATACTGGCTCTGATACTGGCTCCCGGTCTGATTGCCGGCGGGATTGACCCAGCGAGCCTGCCTGGAGCCGGGCACCCATTCATATTGCTTCTGCTGAGCATCAGCCCGGAGCATTGCAAGACTGAGCAAGAGCACCAGAAACAAAGCGTTGCCAGCACGTCTGTTCAAAAGACGTTCTGAGGAGCTTCCGCCTCTGGGCGCTTCAATTTGCCGGGTTTCTCTAGGATTTTTTCTAGGAATCAAGTGCACCCCGAGAGCTTCTTCACAAGGGCCTATTGCCCTTGTACCACACCCCAGGGCTTTCCAGCCATAGCCCCGAGTCCGGTCTTCCGCCGGCAGGCAGCAAGTAGCTAGTGATGCCGGCGGGAGATTTACAGCCGCATTAAACTGGGTATGTCATAGCTGAGTTTCATGGAGAAAGCCAAAATGAAAGCCCCCCGCTGCAAGTTTCCCACCGGTAGCCGTTCGCCTCAGTCTAAATTAGCTCTTGCCGGTCTGCTTGCCGCTTCAGCCTGCCTCCTCTCCCTGACGCCAGTCTCTCCCCTGCCGGCTCAGGCACAGATGCCGCCCGGACCGGAAGCAGTTACGGCGCCGCCCCTGGTGGAAACAGCGGAAGGTCCGCTGAGGGAAAAGAGACAAACCCTGGTGCAAAAGATTCAATCGGCAAAAGACCAGGGCATTGGCATTGCCTCTTACATGGCAGCCTTTAATTTCATCGAAGAAATGGTCAAGTCAAAAGCCGCCGAAGCCGATATCGGCAAAAGGATAGACTCTCTCGATAACAGCCTGGAAGACCAGTTTAAACGAAGCGCCATTCTCAAAACCCAGAGACCGACACCCCCAATAGCCGAATCATCGCCGCCGCCGAGCGCCATGATGGGCGGCGGCGGACTGCCGGATCTCGGAAGTGGAGGCGGTGACATTATCTCGAAGCTAAAAAGCAAATATGGTGGTCAGATTCCACCCAATCTCAAAGACAAACTGCCGCCCGGTCTGCAGGAAAAATTGAGCGGCTTAGGCGGCGACCCGAGCCAGCTTTTGAATGACCCAAACCTGAAGGACATCCTCAAGGGTCTGAAGAAGTAGTGAAGGAAGATAGATGAATTATCTCAGGGTGTTTCGTAAACACTCCGCGATGTCATTGCTCATCCCATAGCGCAATGCCAACTCTAGGAAATCTGATATTGCACCAAACTTATCACCGGCTTTGAATTTGGCGCGGCACCTGATATTCAGTGCTTGCCTTTCAACTCGCTTGTCCCCGTAACTGAGCACTTGATCGAAGTCAGCAATTGCCAGGCGGTAGTCTCCCATCGATGCATAAACCATGCCCCTTGCGCACAAAGAATAGTGGTCCCGCCCACCTCGCATTCCTTTGGTAAAATCGGCGACGGCACCAGCATTAAGACCTAAAATGGCTCTAGAATAGGCTCTGCGAGAAAAGCACCAGAAGTTATTGGGTGCCAGGCGGCAAGCACTATCGAAATCAGCCAGGGCAGTAAGATTTTGCTTTAAGTGCGCGAGAAGTTCGGCTCTGTACAGATAGCCGCGAAAATCATTGGGAGCGGCTTTTATAGCCATTTGAAAATGCCCCATAGCGTTTCCATAATTCCAACGCCGCCAGTAATTTCCTCTGGCCAAACAGCATGCTAAATCTTGTGGTTCCAGCTTGTCGAAATTTCCCTGATAATCACGCAAAAGTAGCTTTTCTCTGGCTGCAAATACGGCATGGATAGACTGATCTTGATACAGCCTTTCAAGACCCAAAGCGCTTTGAAAATCTTGAGCGGCGCCCTTATCGTCTCCAAGTTTTAGACTTACTTGAGCACGATTTAGATAGCCCTCGCCGCTGTCGGGGTCAAGGGCAATCTGCTGTGAAAAGGCTCGCACGGAATCTTCATACCGCCCCAGCTTCGCCAGAAGCCAGCCCCTGCATTCATGCAAGGCAGCATGGGATGGCAAAACATTAACTGCCTCGTTGGCGGCATTATATGCTTGCTCGGTCTTATTCTCACGCATAAGAGCCATGACAAGAAAATAGTGGCTCTCAAAACTTTTCGGAAACCGCATCACTGCCAGGCGAGCGTCTTTTGTCATTGAAACACTGCTTTTTGACCGCAAAAGACCAAGAAGATTGAAGGTTTGCTCAGAATAATCAGCACGAAGATCAATGGCGGTTCTGTAGGCCTGCTCAGCCAGTCCAAATGCGTGCCGGTCTTCATAGATTGTGCCTAAAGTGTTATAAGCCGCCGCTCGCTCAGGGCTGACTGCTATAGCACGCAGACAGTCTGCTTCAGGATCGCTTCTCAGATTTCTGGAATTAAACTGAATGGCAGCGCGGTCGATAAGTGCAGCATAGTTATTAGGGTCCAGGGCAAGGGCCTGGTTAAATGCCCTCATTGCCGCCAGCTGATTGCCTTGCCAAATCATCCTGTAGCCGACCAGGACCATTTCTGCAGCCCGTGCTTTTCGTTTGCTGTCAACCTGCGAGATTGCCACAGCTTGCCGCATCGCATCCAGACCGGGGAAGGTCTGACTACCGGTCAGGGACTGCCTGTAAGAAGCTGATTTCGGACATCCGGCAAAGGCCGCGCTCAAGTTCGAGACTAAGAGCGAAGCTGCCAGAGAGACGGAAACAAGCTTATGCACCATTTTCATCACACAAGCTTAAGTTGGTTACAAGTTTCTGCCAATGGTGAATTCCGCATACACATCCTCGATTGCCGCCTTGCGGATCAGGGAATAATGAAAGCTGGCACCGTCGGGAATCTGCGCTTACCACTATGGATGAAGACCAGGAGAAGTCCCGCTTCTTCAGACCGGGCTCAGGAACAGTGAAAGTCGCAACTCCAGTTGCGGATACGCTGGATCTGGCTTCAGAGCGCGCGCTTCCCAATCGTACCTACACACCCGGTCACGTGATTGACGGCAAGTTCCAGGTGGTAGGCTTCCTGGGTGAAGGTGGCATGGGCACCGTCTACCGGGTGCACCATATGACCCTGGGTAAAGACCTGGCGCTCAAGACCTTTCGCTCCGAACAAATCGATCAAGAAGCCTGGCTCAGGTTTCAGAGGGAAGCACAGTCTATCGGTCGGTTGGAACACGCCAATATCATACGCATCTATGACTTCGGCATAGCCGAGGACAACCGCCCTTACTACGCGATGGAACTTCTCACCGGTGCGGACCTGGCGGAGAGGCTCTCCAGAGGCGGAGCCATGCCTCTGCGTCTGACATTGCAAGTCTTCATCCAGGTGGCCGGCGCCCTCGAGCACGCCCACCAGTGCGGCGTGGTGCACCGCGATATCAAACCCGCCAATATTCATCTGAACGACGATGACCCCAAAAGACCGGTGGCAAAACTTGTAGACTTCGGCATTGCCAAACTAGCCACAAGTGAGAGCCAGAGACTGACCAGCGCCGGTCTGGTCTTCGGCAGCCCGCTCTACATGAGCCCAGAACAAGCCATGGGCGCTGATATTGATGCCAGAAGCGACATTTATTCCCTGGGCTGCACCCTTTTTGAATGCCTGACGGAGAAGCCGCCGTTTCTGGGTGAGAACATTGTCGACACCCTCACCAGACACCAGCAAGAAAACCCACCCAATTTAGCCGACGTAGACATCGGCAGCCGCTACCCCCAGCGCCTGGAAGGGCTGGTCAGGCGCATGCTCGTCAAGGATCCCGAAAAGCGCATTGCCACAATGAAAGAGGTAAAGCAAGAACTGACAGATCTACTTGAGACCCTCAAGGATACTGCCGCTGTAGATCTACAGCCCATGCAATCCGTCACGCAGCGCAATACCAACATCCGAGGCATTCGCAGCAAGAAATCCAGCCAAGCGGACTCCACGCCGCCAATCCCGGAGAGCCTCAAGCAAGAAGGGCGGCAATACGTGCTGATCACCACCATAGCCCTGGCAGTTGTAGCAATACTGGCCGGCACCACCCTGGCGGTCACGCACCTTCTTACAAAAGCTGCTCCCCCTCCGACAGATCAAGCCCAAGCCGGCCCCAAAACCGAGCTCGTCTCGATTATTCCTGAAGACGACTACAAAAAGCTTCCGAAAGAGCTTCCCGGCATCGACGTCAGTCAGGAAGTCCTGCCGGACGGTTCAAAAGTCAGCAAAATGAACTTCCCCAAACGCGGCATAGGCAAAGTCGGTGTGCTTGGAGACAAGCTGGTTCAGGCAAAGGGTACGCTTATGTTTCCCACCGAAAAAAAACTTGTGTTCAAACCAAACACCTGGTTCCTGGAAAAAACCGAGAGATGGAGCGTCCTATTAGCCCTACACATCTGGGAAATAAGCTTTCCGGAGAATATAGAAGTTACAGAAGAAATGCTTATACACACCAACAACCCCACCTTGAAGGTGCGCAGCTTGAGCTTTCGCAACACCCGTCTGGAAGGTCCGCTGGTGAATATCAGCCACAATCCGGAACTGAAAAGCCTGGACTTAAGCAACACTAAACTGTTTAAGAACGACACTTACGGCACAATCTTTCAAGACTCTTCCATAGTACGTCTGTGCATCGATGAAATCTCACGGACAGACTTGAAAAGACTGATACCACAATTGAAAACTTGCAAGAACCTGGCAGCGCTTCGTTTCGATAACAGTAAACTCAATAGCGAAAGCCTGGCCGAAATAGTTTCCCTCTCCAAACTTTCCACCCTGGAACTGCGAAACTGCGGCATAGACGACAGAGGGCTGGCTGCCCTTGCCAAACTGAACCACCTCAAGCGCCTGCACTTGGGCAAAGCGGCTCTGACAGCCGCATCAGTCAACACAATCAAGAAAATGACCGACCTTCGCTATCTTGCCCTGGATCTGCGCAATAACCCCCAACTGGCAGCTTTCTTAGAGCGAGAGATGACTAGCCGTGGCGGCCGATTCGAAAATACAGGCGAATCTGTGCCTGACTATACCGACTTTCTGGACGCGCCCTGACACTCTTGCCGGAACCCGGTGAGGTTAAGCCCGGCAACAAGCTGAAAGCGACAATCATTCTTTCGAACTATGGAACCCCGGCAAAATCACTCTCAGGGGGGAAGTGCCTGTCTGATACCGGACATACACTAGAGCGGTCTGCAGGAGTAAAGGTCAATGCATCTTTCCGAACAGAAAAAGCTCGCCTTCCTATGGCAAACGGTCATGGGAATCATCATTCTGGTTCTGGCCTACCTGCTCAGCAGAGACGACGGCAGCGGCGACCCCACCAGGCTCCTGGCCAGTTGGATTCTTATCATTCCCGGTCTGGTCTGCTTGCTCTTCGGACTCACTACTTTCGTGCTCAGGCAAGAACCGGATATCTGGACCTGATATCCGCATCAAGCCCCTTCACCCTCACAGTTCCTTTACAGATGGGTGGTATATTCAGATTGTAGCTCTGGATACAGCCATGGTCGTATTGAAGTTGGGCGCCAAATTTAAGCGCAAAAGAGAGCGAGGAGCTTCCCTGGCCGAGTTCGGCCCGGCTTTCTTTTTACTCTTCATTTTTGCTGTTTTTCCGGTGCTCGATATTATCGGCATGGGCTTCGGCTATGTCAGTTCGGTCTCCTTAAACGATCTGCAACTGAGGCAAGCAGCCAAGATTCCCAAATCCCAGGCCCAGGATCCGGAAGGTCCAGTCTGCCTGGCTATTCCCCAAAATTATGTCAGCTCCATCGCCGGCGGGCTGGCCAGCATTGTCGACCTGCCGGTCACGGAAGTCAGCTACGACAACGATGCCAGTAATGTTTATGTCACCGTCACCACCCATGTGACGGTCAAGCCCTTTTTGACCATTCCCTTTTTCACCGTCATCCCCGGGCTGGGGGCACCTGCCACATACACCATCACAAGTTCCAGAATGCTGGAAAACCCTCGCTTCTTAGCTTACTAGCCGCAGATGTCGCCATGATCAAGTGTAATTTCAACAAACTAAAACTGAGAAAAGCCGGGGGAAGGGACAACAGCGGTCAGACTCTCATCGAAGCTCTCGCCGGCTTCATCGTCATCATTCCCCTGGGACTGATGGCCGTGAACCTGGTGGCGGTAGTGTCGACCTCACAATCAAACGAACAGTGGGCGGAACTTGCAGCCCGAGCAGCAGCCGCTCAGGCAAACGAACAGAATGCCAGGAAGGCAGCCGAGAACTCCCTTGCCAGAGCCAAATTATCTTCCATCATCAAGAGTGTCACAGTCAGCAAGGTCGACTACGATCTGGCCCGGGGGCAAGTCACCATCGGTACCACCATGCAAGTAGCAATGCCGGTGCCCATGCCCTTTCTTTCCGAGCTGGAATGTCACGCCGCTTCCATTCAACCCATTGTCGCCACCCCTGCTCCCATATGAACAATTTTCCACATTCAATCAAACAGAACATGCAGCACCAGAGGAACCAGCAGCACCAGCGGAACCAGCGGAGGCGGCAGCACCAGCGGATGCAGCAGCGCCAGCGGGAGCAACAAAAGGGAGTTAGACAAGCGCGGGGCGCCGCCCTCGGTCTCGTTATAGTCAGTGCCTTCCTGCTCGTCGCCTGCATCTTCGGTCTTTTCCAACTGAGCATGCTCATGGGCGGCTCCAGACAGGTGCGCAATGCCGTAGATGCCGGGGTGCTCAATATATCCAAGCGTATCGTCGAAGTAAAAATACCGGTCACGGATAAATTCAAAGACGTTGGTGACTCTACCGGTAGTGTCAGCCTCAGCAATGTCAATCGCATCTGGGGCAAAGCCTATCTCATCAATGCCAATGCTGAAGCCATGAAAGCCGACGGGCAGGCAAACTCCGACACCCAGGCCGGGGCCGACGGCGCCTACGCGCTGGCTCGCACTCTCAACGACGATCTCTTCAATCAGGTCTCAAGCGACAATGTGCTCAATATGTATTTTCAGCAACTGGCCCATCAAAGAGAAGCTCGCATGCTGGGCGAGGGCACCAAAGTAGAGCGCTCGAAAGTAGAAACTTGCTCTATCGCCATGGTAGACCGGGGGGCCGAAAGCAATCTATCCTTCAGCGGCGGGCAAATGCCAGGCAGTGTTTCGCCAAAATCCAGAAAATTCGGCGGTAAATCATTCTTCAGCGGCTATGTTCCAATGAAAGCCAACGAAAAAGATTTCTGCTTCACAAGCTTCCGTCAGGGAGAAATGCCCCATCTCATTGACGATGCTTATTTCGAGAGCAATAGCGCCGTCAAGCCTACCGGTTCGAGCTATTCACCACTGCCCAATGCCTTCAAGCGCTACGGAGAAGTGGAGGCACCGGCGGGCAAACTGACGGCAGTGGCCTGCGCCGTAGCCAATCCGCAACGGTCATACAATGTGGCCATTCCCTACTCTTTCGTCACCATCCAGGTAGGCAATACCGCCAAATGGTACGTGGAAGGAAAGAAAATCAAAGAAACCACCTACGGCTTCAAAACCGAAGAGCAGAAAGAGATCAAAGACTTTCCTCTCTCCACAGGCGGCAAGCTTTACGGCAACGCCAGCCTGGGCAATGAATACAGCGCCGCCTCCAGCCTTCTCGATGTAATCAACGCCGTGCCCGGCAATCACAATAGCGCCTTCAAGAAACTAGTGCAAAGGGTGCAAGAGATAGATCCCGCCTTTTCCATGGAAAAGCTCATGAAACTGCTGGAAAGTCAGGTCTTTACCAAAAACAGCGCCGATGGCTCCCTGCCCCCCAGTAAGTATTTTATTTATCCCACTTACAGTTCACCGGACAAAACCGACCCCACCATCAAGATAGGCTCATCCAAAGGCGACCTGCCATCCTGGCTCAATCCAGACAATCCACCGGACGGCTTGGAAAAGCTGGTGATGCAAGAAGACAAAATGAGAGACAAGCCCAACTTTTGCTGGTGCTATGTGGTGGGCGGCAGTTCACCCACGGTGAAACACTATACCGATGTCTACGGCAATATCATGTGGCAGCCGGGCACAGGCTACGGGCAGCATCTGGGCGAATTGCGCTTCGCCAGACTGACTGAGATCTACTTTGGGGAACAGAACCAGGCGGCCCCTTAAATGTGAAAAAAGGCCTGAGTTCAAGGAAATTAGGGGATAATCAAATTAATGGTGATCAGGACAAAAACACGGTGAAGAGAGCTAAGACTCAATGGCAGCAAAAGGATGCGCCCGCTAAGGTCCGCTGGTTCTCCTTGGCTCTGGCTCTTACCTCTTGCCTGTGCGGTCAGACTGCGGCAGTGGCCTTAAGCCCCGACCTGAAAGAAGGCATTGCCGCCTACAACACAGGCGACTACAAAGAGGCAGTCAGCCATTTGAGCGGTGCTCTCTCCCAGGACTTCAACAACGCCGTGCTGCACTATTATCTGGCTAACTCCTTTGTGCACCTGGGGCAAAGAGACGCCGCCATAAGAGAGTTTCGCATTGCCTACGCCCTCGAACCCGAGAAGGAAGCCGGCAAGCTCTCCAAGCTCGCTCTCAAGTACATGGGAGTAGAACCAGGCACAGGCGAAGCAGAGCAAAAGCCTCTACCGCCGCCTCTACCGCCGCCTAAATCTCAAACCGAGCTGCGCAAAGAGAAGACTGCCGCCAGCCTGAAAGAGCAAGTTGATAGAGAGCGGCAATTAAATGAGCGCATCGCCGCCGAACTGGCAGATAGCACCGCCCGCCGCGGAGCCGACTTGGTCTCCCGGCAGAAAAACGAACTCCTGGACGCAATGAAGTACATCAGACGCGGGCGGGTGCATCAATTACCTTTGCCCGCCGACAGCCTCAAACAGCTGGAAGCCATTAAGTCGTTTTATGACGGTCAGTCTTCCATGCACAAGTTAAGCGCAGGCAAAAGAACCAGTGAACTGCAAAAATCGGCAGAAAATTTGCAAGACCTGATGAGTGAAAAGAACTGCAAGAAAGGTCCGAAGCTTATACCGGAAGGCTCCAATCTCTACGTGCGCAGCTATCACAACAGCACCGATGCAAGCAAGGAAAGCAAAAGCCACAAATAGTGCCGCGCCCCTTAGCTGAACAGGTCTATATTACTGGTGTCGCCCATGAGCAAAAATGTGATTATGCCAGGCATACGGGTACTCAGGTAAATACAGACAAGCCCCATAAGACACTTGTGGAAAGCCGTCATCTTACTGAAAGAGTGAAGGCGAGCAGCCTTCACCATCAAACTCACACCCACCACAAGGAAGCCGGCAGCCAGCCCCCACTCGATGCTTGTAATATAGCTCTCCAGATTAGCCATATTATTTACTCGCACCGTACCGGCAGTATTGACCCGGCAAGCACCGCTGCACTCACTTTCTTCAGCTGAAGCGCGGGGCGCAGCCTGGCACGCTTGGGGCGAAGTAAGCGGCGCGTTCCGACCGACAATGGGTGACACAAGAACCTTGCTCATTTACCTACCTCCCGATTGCCGCTATCCTCCCCCATTGCCGCACTCCTTACTATGGGGAAATACCTGAACTACAAACCGACTTTTCCTGCTGTCGAAAGCGGCAAGAGCGGGTATCTATAATGGGTAATGAAAAGTGCAGGAAGGACCGGACAGCATTGACAAGCCGAAAAAGCCAGGCAAACGACTACAACGCCTATATGGCCCTGCGCAAAGCCGGCGATGAAGCCTGGTCCAGACAAGACTGGGCCACTGTGGAAAACAACTACCTGGACTGTGTCAACAAACTAGACTCGCTCAAACTAGAGCGCGAACACCGAAAATGCATCATGCTCACCGGCGCCGGTGTAGCAGCCGCCCAGTTAAAGAAATTCAGCAGGGCACTGAATCATTACCAGAACGCGGCAAAGCACCTGAACAGCCAGGAAGACTGCTTTCTCATTGCCTTCAATTATCTCACCGCCATTCTTACCAATTTACAGAGCTACAACAGCCTCAAGACTTCCGCTCACAAAGCCCAGTGCCGCAACCTGCGCCGCCACCTGTTCGAGAAATTCAAGCGGCACATACTAACCGTAAAGGCACCGCCGCCGAAAGCCGACGATGCAAGCCGAAAACGGCATGGAGAAGTAATTTCCGACCCCTTCGCCTATCTGGAAAATTTCAAGGACGAACGCACCAGAAACTGGCTCAACCAGTTGCAGAAGCACAGCCTGGCTGTTTTGAACTTGAGCCTCTTAAACTACGAAAATCCCAGAGACTTTCATCGCGTCGGCAACGCAATATGCCGAGAAATGCCCTACCGCATCGGCGATTACTATTACTTTAGAGAAACCGAAAACGGCACCATCCATCGCACCATTAAAAGAGCCAAGAGTGCCTTCTCCAAGCCCAGAGTAGTATTTCGAGGCAAAGACATTTGCCCCGAAGGCTACTACATTGCCGAGACCCGCTTTCACAAAAACGGCAAACTGGTAGCCTACGGACTGACCAAAAACGGCTCTGACTGGGAGGAATGGCGTGTCAAAAATCTGAACACCGGCAAAGATCTGCCTCATATATTGCTGAGGGTGCGCACAGGAGAGATAGCTTTTCACCCGGACGGCAAAGGTCTAATTTACTGGAAGCGCTGCAAGCAGCCGACAATAACCGCTCGAAGGGGCTCCAAGAAAACGCGAGCGGACGGTGCCGGTCAGAGCCAGCCGCCGGATCTAACACCGCTGGGCAAAGAAGTAGAAGTGGTCTACCAACCCCTGTCCCGCTCAGGCAGACCCAAAACCCTGCTCAAGCCGCTGCGCGATGATACGGCATATCTTTCCGTCAGCTATGTTTCCAAAGACATTGCTCTGGTTAGAGAACTGGTGCCGCGCACCACCAAAGGTATCACCTATCTAAAAGTCTTCAAGAGCAAAAGCAAGCAGAATAGCATCATTCCCCTCTTCGGAGGCAAGCCTAACGAACACAACTTCGTGGGCACACGCGACGGCAAACTCTATTTTATTTCCTTCGAACATGCCGACCGGGGCGAGCTGATTGCCCTGGAGCTGAATGAGAAGAAGCTTGAGATATCGAAACCGAAAGTGATTATTCCGCAAGGGCAGGATATCTTACAACGGCTGCGCTTCACTAAAGAGAGCATCATCGCCCAGTATCTCACCGGTAAAGGGGAAGCCAATCAACTGCGAGTCTTCCGGACCGACGGCACTGCCTGCGGTGAAATACCGCTCCCCTTTAAAGGCTTTGTGGTCAACCTTTCCACCAACAGACAAAATCAAGATGTTCTTTACTCCATACTGCATTTTAACGAGCCGGTCGCCTCTTACTTCTACAACCTCAGAAGCAAGCGGCTGAGGCTGCTATTCCCGCAAACGGTCAAGCCCACTGCGGACATCGTGAAGAAGCTCATTCAGGTTAAAGCCAGTGACGGCAAAGAAATACCAATGTGGATGGTGCATCGAAAAAGTGTCAGGCCGGATAAAAACACGCCGGCCCTGATGAATGTCTATGGCGGCTTTCGTATTGCCTGGACGCCCTTCCATTCTTACGAACTTCTATCATGGACGGCTCTGGGCGGCATCTGGCTGCAACCCTATTTGCGCGGCGGCAACGAACTGGGCAAGAGCTGGCACGATGATGCCACCCTGGAAAAGAAACAGCGCACCTACGACGATGTGTTCGACTGCGCCGACTATGTAATAAAGAACAAAATCACCAGTGCGCGCAAACTGGCCATTCAAGGCACCAGTAACGGCGGACTGACAGTGGGAGCCGTGACCACACAAAAGCCCGGGCTGTTTGGAGCAGCTATTGCCGTAAACGGTCTCTTTGACATGCTCAAATTCGCAGACCATACGGTAGGAGCCCACTGGGAAGCTGAATACGGCTCAGTGAGCAAGAAGAAGCAATTCCAGGTGCTGAGAGGGTATTCCCCCTGTCACAATATCCCACAGCACGGCAAGGATGATAAACAGAAGAAGTTTCCGCCCTTGCTGCTTTGCGCGGCGGAAGCTGACGACCGGGTTCCACCCTGGCATAGCTATAAATTTGCGGCAACCCTGCTTGCCGCCCAGACCGGTAAGGGCGGCAACCCTGTGGTATTGCGCCTGGAGAAAGGCTCAGGACACAATCGCCGCGGCTACAGTTGGGAGATAAGGGACAAGCTGGCTTTTCTCAAACTGGCTCTGGATTTTTAGTGGTCCGGCATTAATTGCCGACCACTAAAAACACAACGCAGCGAAATTGCAGAAAAACCAAGCTCTCAAATACCCCAGTCATTCTCTGACCGACTAAATTGCCTTGGCCAACCGAGAAGCACCGGCGCCGGTTATGGACATGGTGCGCATATTTTGCCGGAGGACTACCACTTTAAAGGCGCGAGAGCGTCCAGACGATGGAACAGGAAGCTCAAAACGAGGCGGCACCTTATCAAAGAGCAAGGTCTCCCTGACGACGCCCGCGTGGTTTAATACCCGCCCCGAGTTCTCTCCGGCTCTTACAGGCACGGAAACCTCATCTTCAGTAAGAAACACGACCACTCGCTCGTCTTTTGATAACTGCATATCTGTGTCTTGCAAAACAATTTCAGCCGAGCGCCCGTTGTTTTTCTCAACAGCCTTAAAGAGAATGCGGTCCTTTGGAAGCGCCGTTCTTCCTTTGATTGCCCCTTCAGCCTTTTGCCGATCCGTTCCAACAAAGCCTATCGCACCATTAATAACCATCTCCGGTGTATAAACACTATCCTGATTGAAGACTCGCGCATACAGCCGCTGCCTGTCGGTGAAGATGGGAGCGGAAAAGGGGTCGCGCCAGCCAAGATAGTCCCAGTAATCTACGTGCTCACTCAAAATGATGACCGAGGAACCGTTCATCTTGGAAAGTTCCGCAAGCAGCTTATCTGCCGGCGGACAACTACTGCAACCCGCTGAGGTGAATAATTCCAGCACCACCGGCGGTCTATCGTCTCCAGTATCAGCCCTGGAGGCTCCTGTTGAAACCATCGCCAAGAGGGCTGCTAGAAACAATATTCCTGGAACTAATCTCATTCTTCCTGACTTCCCCACTCCAATCACGCTTACACGTTCATATACGAGCGAGAGCAGGGGTTTATTCCCGCAGTCAACCAGAAAGTTTTCAGAGACAGTGACTTACTTCTCGTGCAAAGACTGACCGGCATCCGGCGGCAGGGTGCGCCAACTGCCGGTGATAACGCCGGGGGAGCCGCTCCGGCGCAAGTTGGCCGCGTCGTCGGGATCCATGGCGGCAAGCAAAATGCTGTAGCTGCGCTTCATCTGCACCGTGGTCGGATGTGTCTCTCCCAGCCCCTTTTCACAGATTTGAATACCTACTTGATAGGCACGCTGAGCTTGCACATATTTCTTTTGCACATAGAAAATATTAGCCAGATTCTGCCAGCCGCAGGCTACATCAGGGTGTCCTTTACCGAGACTGTTGGCAATTACTTCGATAAACTTGCGAGCATGCTCTTCTGCCGCCGGGTAATCCTGTTTGAAATAGCTTACTTTGCCAAGGTTACAATAGCCTTGGGCCAGCCTGGGGCCATTATCCTCACCCTCCGCCTTGCGCAGTTCCATAGATTTAAGATAATACTGCTCGGCCTGGTCCATGTTCAGACGCTGCACATAAAGGGCGGCTACGGCATCGAGACAATCGATACGACGCTCGGGGAAGAATTCTTCTGCCAGTTGCAAAAGCCTGATGCGCGTATCGAGAGCTTTATCAAGCTTGCCGGAGACACTCAGATGTTCAAGCTTCTTGGTTAAAGTTTCCCACTCGCTTACAGCCTCGGCATGGGCATCCACAGCTTCCGAGCCATCAGCTTCGGCACCGTCTTCATGCTCTTTGTCGGCACCATTGCCACCACCACCGGTGACACCACGCCCCCGACCTGCCGGCGTTTTTTCCGCATGACCACCTTTGTGGGCGGCAGCTTTTGCCGCACCAACTCCCGACTTCTCCGCCACAGCGGGCCTTTCCGCAGACTCCTCGGTGAGGGCCTCCAGTTCTTCTTCGTCCATCTCTTCCGGTCTGTGCCACTGCAACTCTTTAAGAGCCTGCGAAACGTCGATATCGAACCTTTCCGCATAGTCAAAAGCGATATTGCCGTGTTCCATGGGCAACTTCTTGTCTTGCACCAGCTTGCGGCACTTCTCCGCTCTTTCGATGGTCTTGGCGTCAAGGCTGCCTGAAATCAAAAGCACTTGTGAAAGCACGTCGGAATTGTGCATGGCGATCTGGAAAGCTTCGTTCACCTGCGCTTCATCGGTGCGACCGAGGTTCTTGAGGAACTCAAATAGCGACAGGTAATGCTTCTCAGGCTCGGCTTCCTCACTACCCGATTCCTCCGCCTCAGTCTGAAGCTCGGAAATGGCATCCTCCAGAGTACTGCCTTCCTTCACGGCACTGATCACTGCGCGCGCATCGGTGATACTCATGGTCTGCTCGGCCATGAGGTTTTGCACGTGCAGGGCGGCATCCATAATCTTGCGGCTGACCTGGTTGGAAGAGGTGAGAACCTGCCCCACCGGAGTCTTATTCATCAAGCCAAGCTCAAGAGCACTGACTAAGTCGGATTGAGAAATAACTCCACAGAAAAGCAAAAGCTCTCCCAGTCGCGGACAACTGCGGCTGGGCAAATCATAGAAGCCCTTCTCCTTCAACTGCACTTCCACTGTCACCTGGCGCTGCCTGGCTTCCTTCAAAGCCTCTACGGCCTGCTGTTTGCTCAGCTTGCCGTCGCGAATGAGAATCTGAGCATTGAGAGCACCGGTCAAGAGTCCTTCCGTCAGGATGCCGCTGAAGACCAAAAGGCGACCAAAAGGAAGACCGGAGGTGGAGCTCTTCTCCAGGGTCTGCTGCAACTGTTCCCGGCTGACATAACCGGCATCGATGAGCAGTTCGCCCAGAGGGGTGGTGTCCTTGGTAGCTTCGTGGTTCCAGCCCAGCTTGAAGAGAGCATCATCAATGGAAACGCCGTCTTGAGCTACCAGCTTCATGGCTTTGCGAGCCAGATCAAGGTCCACCAGATTTTGCTTCATCAAGCTCTGACAACGCAAAACCCCTTGCAGGGTTTCTTCCGTCAGCATTTCCGAGAGTACCAGCACTCGCCCCAGGGGCAAACTGGTCTCCTGGGCGATAGAGAGCGCCTGTCCCAGATCGCGATTATCCAACAGTCCCAGTTCAACAATCAGTCCACCGAGTTTCTTCCTCTCGCTGGCATCCAACATAGGCAAATCTCCCTAAGCCACCACAAGTTCCCGGGGGTCCAAAGGAACCCCGCCTAAAGCAAAATGTACCCGCCTGCCGGCAAAACTTATGCAAAAGCAAAGAAGGATATACCTACGAATCCTTCCAAGCCGATAAAGCGTCTTCTGTCCCTGAGATCAGCGGCGCTTGCGATAAAGCACATGGCGTTTGAGCGGACCCTCCGGCACCAGCGGGTGATCGAAATCATCGTCCGGCAGAGTGGTCATGCCCAGTTTTTCCATTACCCGCCTTGAGCGCTGATTGGGAATGGCGGTCATACTGACCACTTCTTCCAGACCGAAGTCGTGAAAGGCCGCTCTCATCACTTCCCGGGCCGCCTCAGTAGCCAGACCGCGCCCCCAGTACTCCGAGGAAAGACGCCAGCCTATTTCCACACAGGGTGTGAAGTGAGTGCTGAATTTAGGTACGGAAAGTCCTACAAAACCTATGAACCCATTGTTCTCTTTCAGTTCAACGGCATAAAGCCCGAAACCGTGCTCTTCAAAACCGCTTTCAATGCGGCGAATCATAGCCCGTGTTTCGTCCGCATCGAGGCGACGGGGAAAGAATTCCATGACCATGGGGTCTTGATTCATGCGGGCGAAGGGTTTGAAATCACTTTTGCGCCAGCGCCGCAAGACAACCCTTTCAGTCTCAAGGGCGAGCGGTTCCAGGGGATTCAATGGACTGAAGATACTCATGGCTCACTTTCCCCAAATGTTGAACAATTCATTAGATGCGTAACCTTTCATGTTGTCAAGTGTAAGAATGGAGCTATCAAAGAAAAACGTATTAGAGCCGAAACTCTCAACAGAATAAAAGCAAGAGCACCGAAATGGCAAACACTAACACCCCCAACCTGCAGGAACCTGATCTGACAAAAGAAGACTGGCGGGTGATATGGGGCTTCCTGGCCCTTTTTGGACTGGTGGCGCCCATAGCCATGCCGGTCACGGCCATACTTGCGCAAGTAATGGTCTGGCAATATGTTCTGGCCGGCATGCCGCAGGTCACCTTTTCTTTTGGTTTTCTGGAAAGCTGCCTGCTTGTAATCTGCATCAGTCTATCCGCCATCCTCATCAACATAGGTATCACTCAACTTGTCCTGTTGAAGTCAGGCAAAACCTTCAAGGAGTACTCCCTGGCCGAGCGCCGTAACCGCGAAGCCAAAATGGCGGAGCTTAAAGAACAGAAGAAGCTGTTCGATAGTTCTACCGTTAGCAAGTACCTGGTCTACTTCGCCAGACAGTTCGCCCTGCTTTCCATCTGCCTGGTAGCAGCTTCACATTATTTACCGGGTAAGCTTGGCTTCGAATCAATCGGAGCCCTGCTAAACTGCGCCTTCGTACTCACAGGCATAAGAGAAATGCTGTGCCTCTTCTGGTCCATGATACTCTCCTTCGGCGTCGATCGCCTGAAAGAACGATTTCCCCAGGCAGCGCAGACCGCACAGGAAGGCAATAACGACCTTTGAGGGTACAACAATCTGGTAGCAGCCAATTCCACCGGAAACAGCAAGGGAGATATCGCCAAGTGAACCTTCGCAAGAAGCTTATCGACTATATAACCGGCGTGGCGGTGGTGGGTGCCATATCTTTGGTCAGCTTCGTGCTGCATGTGTTGTTTCCCAAAAACGGACACGGAAGCACGGTATCCATTCAACTGTTCAGCCCCAGCTTCTGGGTGGCCTGGACGACTCTCATGCTCGTCTTTGCCTTGTTCTATGCCCTCTGGGTCTTCTTTCTCTACAACTACAATCTTGCCGGTCGCAGCAGGTCTAGATAGCTATAACCGCAGAAAATCCGGACGGAAAGACAGACGGCAGCGCCGCAGGCGCCGGCCGACTGAGAGCCGACCGACGCCTGCAAACACCTGAGCTAAAGGCTTTAGAAATCGCCTTCTCGCACCTGTCCGGGCCCGAGTTTAACCGTACTGCCTGTATTTACCGGCTTATTGTCGATGGGCTCTCCCTTAAGTTGAGATAGAGCTTGCACGCTTTTGAGATTGGCCAGCTTGCTTGAGCCGGAGAGGGCCTTGAGATTCTCATCATAATAATCGAACCAGGGCAGCCCGTAGTCGGCATATTGCACAGCCGTGGGCGGTCTGTGCGGGGGATTGGCGCCGGTAATCTCGCGCCAGGTGAGGGAATTGGCGATGTGAACAAAGCAGCGACTGCACTTACTCGTATCCCAATCGTTTATGTCAAATCGGTCTTTATAGATCTCTTGCTTCATTCGACCACCGGGAGCCAGCCCCATGGACTGCGCCTGACCACCGGCCGCCATCATCATTTTCGCACTGCCGGGGGGAGGCGGCATTGAGCCGGGAGCGCCCCAACCACCAGTAGACCTGCTCCCCCAGATCTCTCGCTCGACTTTGGGAAACAGCCTTTCGTACGCCTCTGCCTTCATGGGATAGACGACAATTTGCACACCGCCATGCTCGGCTTTGTGTGTAATCTGCTCCTCAGCCGTATAGCCCTCTCCCAGAGGCATAGCCACAAACTGACGAATCATCCCCTTCTTAACACAGTAGCCGTCCAGCCAGGGCTGCCCGGGCACCACCAGATAGTCTTGCGGATGGGGATGCAGCCCGTTTGTGTGAGGGGCGCCGGTCACCGCATCAATTTTGCCGGTGGAAATCTTTATGGCCATGGGATAGGCGGAACTTCTCAAAGCGGAGAAGGAAGCAGAAAAGAGAATCCACATGGCCTCGGACTGATACATGGGCATGATGATGCCGCCGTGCTCAAGCCAGCCTTTGGGCACCTCATCTCTATAATCATCAACATGCACAAGGGGGAAGTTGCCGAGACCGGGCGGCAGAGGATAGACCTTGTCGTTATCGGGAATTCTCAGGGTACGCTGAAAATTGAGGCTGAGCACGGCATCTTCATGCACTTCGGGAAATGACACCACCAGTTGATTCTGATTGAGAGTTATCATCCATCTTCTCCTTACCAATTGCCGTCGCGTACTTCACGCACCAGATGCAACACTGCATGGTCCGGCATATCCTTTAATTCGCGAATCAGTTGAGCAAAAAGACTGGGGCGCTGCTTAATGATTCGCTTCAGGTCTTCTGAAATCTTTCCCCCCAGAGCCAGTAAAACATCGGGATCTTCTTCGAGCACTCGGGCTAGAGCAATGATGGTGCCCTCACCCGGCGGAGGCTGCAAACCTCTTTCAATTTTGCTCAAATAAGATGGCTCGATTTCAATCTGAGCAGCCACGCGACGCAGAGAATAAGCAGCGGCGTCTCTGTTCTGGAGCTGCTCTCTCTTGTTTCGAATGTAGTCGCCGAAATGAGTCATGTGTGTATTATCTACTACACACTACACACTTGTCAAGCCACCCCCTGAGAATGCAGGTGAACGCCCCGTTAATGCCCCGCAACCGCAAGTTATGGCCCTCAAATCACCGCCATGCGGTAAGATTCATACTCTCGGGGACTTATGAAAAACAAAGCAGCACAATCCTTACCAGCGAAACACTATCCCGGTCTGGCGGGAAAAGCCTACTTCAACTTTGGTGGGCAGGGTGTCATGAGCCAGCCAAGCCTCGACGCCATTTTTGAGGCCTATCAATATGTACAGCGCGAGGGTCCCTTCTCAAGCAAAATGTTCAGCTGGATAGGGCAGCAGCTGAACGACACCAAAGAGCTTTTTGCTGCGGTCTTCGGCGGGTCGGCCCATTGCTTTGCCCTCACCCAAAACGTCACCGAAGCAGTGAATATAGTACTCTGGGGACTAAACTGGCAGGCCGGCGACAGCATTATGATCACCGACTGTGAACACCCCGGCGTGGTGGATGCGGTAAATAATCTAGTGCGGCGGCTGAAGCTCAATCTCATCGAGGTAGCGGTACAAAGTCTGGACGGGCAAGAGCTTGTAGACAGCATTGAAAAGCAGATCAGCAAAGATGGGCGCACACGGCTCTTTGTTTTCAGCCATGTGCTCTGGAATAGCGGCAAGGTCTTACCGCTCAAAGAAATAAACAACCTCTGCAGACAGTATGGAGTTCTGGCTCTCGCCGACGGCGCCCAATCAGCCGGAGTGCTTCCTCTCAGCCTGCGCGACTACGACAGCGATTTTTACGCCTTCACTGGTCAAAAATGGCTCTGCGGCCCGGAGGGAACCGGCGCCCTCTACGTAAAAGAAAGCCTGCTCGGCAAGCTAGAACCAACTTATATGGGTTGGCGCCACCATTTACACGGCAGTGAGCGCGGCGCAGAAAAATATGAGATAGCCACCTCTTCTTTCCCCCTTCTGGCCGGTCTGCGCACAGCCCTCAAGTGCCATCAGGAAGCTGGCGATGATCGAAGCCGCTACGTGAAGATCATGGCTAATCTCAATTATCTGAAATCGAGCCTGGAAGAACTGGGGGTGCAAACTGTAGCCGGTGCTGGCGCCTCTGGACTTCTAAGCTTCAAGGTTCCCGGCAAAAATCACAATCAGCTCGTGACCGATCTGGAAAGCGACGGTGTATATGTCAGAAGCATTCCAGAGCCCGACTGCTTGCGCGCATCCATTCACTATTTAACTGAAAGCGATGATGTAGACCGCCTGCTGGCCGCAGTCAAGAAACGACTCTAGCAAAAGTGCTTGAGGACCAGAGCGTTGGTGATGGGCTGCTTCCCTTCAAGCTGTGCAGCGATTTCCCGAGCCAACTCTATCCAATCAGCCGGGCCGATGCCCCCATAAAAGTTCTGTTGAAAGCCGTGGCGCACCTGATCCACCCAGGCATCCCAGAAAGTCAGGGCGATACCAAGTTCTTTGGAGCTCGACTCTCCTCGGTGGAGGCTGCGGTACTCCTCAGCCTCATCAAACTCCTTACCGACCTCTGAAAGCCGCCCCTCTTGCTGCCTGAGAGCATCTCTGCGCAAAGCCTCAATCAACATGAGCTCCAAGTTCTGCATTTTTGAATACTTCTCGGCTGCCAAACAAAACTCTCGTACCGTAACGGACTCTTCCCGCTCTTGCTGGACTATTTTCCTTGCTCCTCAGGAAGAACGAAATCGGCAACGTTTTCTATGTGCACACGATCTTTTGTCCATCTGGGCTCAGACATCGATGAAAGCGTATTGAGCGGCGCCTGGTCGAGGGGCACACCACTGCCGGTGACAAGCCGCACTTTGCCGGGACCTTTCTCTTTCGGTGCTTTGCCAGGCAAAAGCCGTGGATAGGCATAAACCTCCACGGCAAACTTGCCATCCGGACTTTTGAAGGTAGTCTCAAGCTGCGACTGGGCATCGTATACGATACCAGCCAGAGTCAAAGCCACACCGGCCATGGTCAATACGAAGACCACGGTTTTGAAGGGTCCGGCCTTGGGCTTAAGCGATACACTCGATTCTTCCATGGGGGCAGTCTCTGACGGTTTCTCTTGAACCTCGGGAGACTGTTCTGACACTGCCTCAGCGGGCTTGCGGTCAGCTTCTTGATCACTTGTCACGGCATTTCATCCTCCAGAGTAATGATACTCCTTCGGAAAGCCTTTATGGATTGCTCGGGGTTGAATTGTCAAAATTCAACTACAACATCAATGTTGATAAACAATCGACTCTTTGTAGATCACATCATCTTGGAAGAGCCAATCGGTGCTCTTTTTGAGCAGCGCGATGTCTCTAAAATCACTATCGGGGTAGGTTCTCTGCTCAAGGGCAAGCCGGGGAGTCCGACCGCTCCTGTAGCGGTTTTCATTATTGAGTTTCTCAATTCTCTCAAGCACGTCCAAGCGATCCGAAGAAGAGCTCAGTCGATTGAGAAACTTAGTTAACGCTGTCATGTTGCCATTTTCAATAGATTCCGTAAGCTCACGAATTCTTTCGTCACTTACACGAGAGTGTCTTGCATCTGCCATTTGGTCACCCCCTGTATCCGCCATCAACAAACCCATAGTAAGCCCACCCTTGACTTCCGCAAGTGGTAAAAATACTAATGAAGTCTCGAACCCAAGGCCCATGCGGAAAAAGTTTTTCAAGCAATAAAATTCCGCTCACTTTGCAGACTCAAGTCTTTCAAGACGCTGCAAAAGCGGCTTGCAATCATCGAGCTGACCAAAGCGCCGAAACAACTCCAGTTGCGCGCTCAAGCAGTCTTTCAGCAGTGCTTCCATTTCGCGATCAACTTCCCTGGCTGCTTCCCGCTCCCCTAGAGCCTGCTCGCACACCGAGATAGCTTCCGCCTGAGCACGGGCTGCCAGATTGAATTTACCATTGAGGCGATAGTCGCGCCCCAGGGCCAGCAGTGACTTGGCCAGCAATTTCAGGCCAGTCGGGCCGGCTTCCTGACGGCGCCTTGCTAGTTGCACACCGGCTCTCAAACAGGCTTCCGACAGATAACCCAAATGCAATCTATACTGCAGCATCGAGGCGGCACTTTCCAGGTTCTCGGTGGCCTTCACTACCGCGGACGTCGGCAGTTCGGCATCGGCCCGCAACAGGCTTTCCGCCGCCAACTTCTTGTCGCCGGCTCTCTCGCTCAAATATGCAAGCAAATAAAGGTCGGCCGCACCGCCGTCCCGATGCGGCCCCAGCACCACCGGTAGTGCGGCAGTCTGCACGCAGACTGCCGCCTCAAGAAATTTCTCCGCCCGCAACAAACCATCGATTTTCATCTCTTGCCGGACAAACAACGCTATACACGAGCCGGCAGCCACAATTGAAGCCAGCACAATGCCAGAGACGATCTTGGTTCTACTCAAAATGCTAAAAGAAAACTCCCGATTAACGACACCTATTCTCCCGGCTCCGGATGCACGGTCTGGCCGTGAAAGCCACCCAACTGCTTCAACCTTGACTCCGCCTCCCCGAGCGAGACCTTATCGCGAGACAACTCTTCTTCTCGCCGCGCCAGCTCCTGCTCGAGCATGGAGCGCATGGCAGGGGTGAGTTCGGACTGGGCCAACTTCAATTTAAGCTGGGTAATATTGCTGTTATTCTGCCTGACCGCCTTTTGATACCGATCCACATCACTCCAGGCGCGGCCTTGTTCGATGAGGAGCTGCGGATCAGGCTTAGTACTTTCAGGCAAGGAGTTCAGCACTTCCGGCTCCGGCGACGGTGTCGAGGGAGCCGGACTATCCTGGCTCGGAATTTGAATCAAATGGGAAGGGTCAGTAGTTGAATCGACCGGCACCGGCTTTTGCGGTGCAGTGGAAGGGGCTTCATTTCCGCCGCCGGAAACGGCTTTTCTCACACCTCCCACCATAAAACCGAACAAGGAAAAAGCCAGAACACCAAGCACTATTTTCTGGCGGAGAGACAAGGAAAAGCCAGCCGACGAGCTATCTTTCCCGGCCCTTGAAGCCCTTACCGGGCCGGTCTGGTTTGCATTTTGAGATTCAGATGCAGCTTGAGAAGCCGATGAAGCTGAAGACGAAGACGAAGCTGAAGCTGAAGACGCAGAATTAGATGAAGCTTGAGAAGCTGATGAAGATGAAGATGAAGACGAAGACGATGAGTATGAGGAAGAGGAAGATGCTGCTGCACCGGCAGCACCGGCTTGCCTCCGGTGGGCATCACCACCGCCGCCGCCACCAGAGGCAGAGTCACTGCCTCCAGGGGCGGAAGCACTTCCTGTAGCTGTGGCAGCAGGCTGACAAAGACAATCGGGTCCGTCTCGATGCTCACCCCCCTGAAAATGTGCCTTGAGGATATCCCGAGCATGATTGAACTTAGCCAGTTCCCGGTCGGCCACCGGCTTATCGTCCCCTCTGGCTTTGTCGGAGTGCCAGAAACGGGCCAGCAACTTGTGCCTGGCAACCACTTCTTCCCAGGTAGCGCCCGGTTCCAGATCAATTGTCTGCAGAGCCTTGTGGATGGGATTGTTATCCATTTCAGTACAACCGGAAAAGCAGAGAGGAAGCAGCCAGACCCATAAGCAAGAATGAATTTCAGCCAACTGCAGTTTGCGACAATAATATAACGTGACTGCAACTGGGTAAACTATAGAGAGTTCAGCCCGGGGGTCCTAATGTTTTATCGCTCTTCAAAATGCGCCCTGACCGCAGCCTACATAGCTCTGACGCTGCTTGACACCCAGGTCTGGTGCGCAGCCGGTCCGACCAGGACCGACGCCGACAAGGGACAAGGAGAAGATATGTCCGCCGGTCGGCATGGGCATGGGCACCGGCACGGTATGCATGGGATGCATGGCATGCCGGGAATGCAAGGTATGCCTGGCATGTCCATGCCGCACCTCAGCGACCAGGAAAAGGCACAATTGCGCAAAGAAGCCCTGGAACAAGAACGGAAACTCTACGCCCCCTACCTGGTACACGGCGCCGCCGACCTGGACAAGAGCCAGGCAGACAAAGCTTATCAAAAAGGCGGTGCACTTCTAGCCGAGGGCAAACTTAAGGAGGCGATTGCCAACCTCGACACGGCCCTGAAGCTCTTCGGCACAAAAGAAGAAAAGGCACTCTACAAAGATCCTCGTTTTTTGAAGTTTCGCCAGTCCCGCACCTATATGACCAGAGCCATGTGCCATATGCGCCTGAATGACAATGAGAGCGCCGAAGCCGACCTCACCGACGCGATCTTCTTTTGCTCTGACTATTCCATGCCATACAGAATGCGCGCCGGCGTCTACAAAAATCTCAATCGCCAGGAAGAATGCCTGAAAGACCTGGCCAAAGCCAGTAATCTCGCACCGTTTCCGGCTTTTATTGAAGTAGACATGCGGAAAATGGGAATGCAGGGAAATTTTGGACTGAGTTCAAACGCAAAGAACTTACTTCACAAGAAATTCGGCTCCATGTTCGAAGACATGGCCAAGCGCATCTACGTAGACGGCATGAATAGCCTCAAAAAGAGCAAAATGCATACGGCCTACGAGAAAGGAAGAATAGCCAGGGACGATTATAAGTTCGAGAAAGCGCGTGAATACTTCACCGAGGCCATCAAGGCCGGCGACAGCCCCGAGGAAAAGAAGCTCTTCAAGAAACCCGAGTACTACAAAATCACCCTCGGTCGAGCCTATCAAAACCGTGCCTTCTGCTCTCTCAACCTGAGGGAATTTGAAACAGCCATAAAAGACTTAAATCAAGCCATTAAGCTGGATCCGGAAGCGCAGGAGAATTACATAAACAGGGGCAAGGCCTATCAGAAGCTGGGCAAAGCAGCAGAGGCCAGGAAAGACTTCGACAAAGCCCAGAGCCTGACTTCCACGGAAGTATCTCCCAATTCAGACTGATTGCTTGCTGCGGGTTTTTACTATCCAGTTAGTGAAATACTCTTGAATGTCGGCTCTGGAGATGCCGTCCTTATCTGACCACTCTTCGTCATAAGCAGCTTGAATTTCATCAATGCGTCTGAGTAAGAAGAAGATATAAGAGCGCGATTTGTAATCGGTATTAGGATCATCAAAAGCTTGTCGCAGTTCATTACGGCAAATGAAACCATCGCCGTTTTTATCCAGCCTGGCGAAAGAATCGAAGGCAAATTGCTTGATCTCGTCAAAGGTTCCGGCTATACAAAGGCCGCCGGTATTGCGCCGGTGCGTGGAAGCCTCGGCTTGGGACAGAGAGAAGTAATATCGCGGCTCCGAAGAACTCAAAGAGATGCCCCCTTTGCCGGAATCAGGATAAACGAAGTAGAAAGCGCAAACCCTTCAAACTAAATAATTCCCCGAAAGGAAATGACTTTATCCACCCAATCAGCGCCAGGTGCAAAATTTCAGCTTATATAATTCGCCCAGTATTCGGTTCTTTCTTTCCAGTCGCAAGAATCGTTGCCGCAAATAAGTGTCACCTTGGAACCGGCAGTGTCACCGTCAAGTCCGGAGCCCGGGCCGTCGTAGGCCGAGCTGATCATTTCAACAAACTTTTCGAACTTGCTTACTGGCTTGTGGCAACTGGGGCAGAGCAATTTTTGGTCAGCTATGGCTTGCTTAATTACCGAAAGGGACATGGGCATCTCCACAAGAAATTGAACAACATCGAAGCGACTGAAGTTAGCACAGCGCAAAAATTATCGCAAGTCACGGGTACCGGCATCGGACAGTTTCAGCAAAGCGCTCTCGATGCCTTTCACAGCCAGGGTCATGCGCCAAAAGTCGAGCTTGTCAATCGTGTCGTCGGCACTATGGTAATGGGGATAACGATAAGGCGCCGTGTCGGTGATCATGAGGGCAGGATAACCCAACTGTAGAAAAGGCAAGTGATCGGACCAATCCACGCCCGATACGAAAGCCGGTGCGGCAAGGCCCTCGGAGGGCAGGGAGGAGTTTTCCCGGAAGAGTCCGGAGAAGCGCTTAACAAGCGCTCTAGCCTCAGAGGTGCTGATGAAGGCGAGAAAGTTGCCCCGGTCAGGATACAGCCCGCTCAGCAAGGCCGGACAACGCTGTGAGCCGGGCAGATCGGAAAAAAAACCGATGGTCTCCAGGGACAGCATTGCTACCACCTGCTCTTTGCGCTCGAAGCAGCGCCTGGCATATTGCGAGCTGCCCATGCCATCTGTACGGAAGTAGAATTCTTCGTTGGGGAAGGCTACAAATCGCAGAGTTCGACCAGGGTTTGCCCCTCGGCAATTTTCCGCCAGGGCTAGCAGTGCGGCCACTCCGCTGGCGTTATCATTTGCTCCCACCGTATGTGAAACCGAGTCATAGTGCGCACCAACCACCACAATTTCGCCGCGATGTGCCTCCGAACTACCGGCAAAAGTAAGCTCAATATTGGTAAACACTTCGCCGTCATAAGTAAACGGCAAAAACTCCACCTTGCCGCCGCACCGCTTCATGTGCTCGCCGATATAGGCAACGGTTTTCGCCATACTGCCGGGCACCTGGTGACAACGAGGACCAATCGCTGTCAGAGCCGCCACATGAGCACGCAGGCGTTCCTGTAGTTGAGAATCGGCAGAATCAAGAGCCGGAATTAGACCCTGGTAGGAACGCCCAGGCATAGCCGTACAGTCGAAGACGGCACCGGCAATGACGGACAACACAGCCAGAAAAACGACTGCCGCAGCAACTAGAAATTTCCTCGCTTCAGGCATTGCCTATTGCTTCCATACTGAAGGCGCAAACACACTCTCTTCGGAACAGTCTAGAAGCCTCGCACTTCAGAAGACTTATAGAAGGCAACAGTTGTTTAACTGTTGCTTGCTCTAACCTCTCTGGGGGATATGCAGACTTCTCAAGCCTGGCTAACCTGAATAAAGGGGGCAACAGCTCAACGATCGAAACCGCCGGTGAAATCAGCCTGCTTGCGACTTACCACAGGAAAGTCGGGCTATACCGTTGCGCCCAAAGGTCAAAAGGCAGGCCGGCAGGAGGGAAACACATGCTTGACCAAAGACAGACGGCGACGCAAGAGAAAGGCCGAACTCCCTTGCACCTCAAGCAAACATGCGCAGAACTGCACACTCTCCCGCTCTGGCGAAAGATTGCTTGTGCGCTGGGACTATCAAGGCTATCCGGCACAAAATCGAAAACAACCAGAGAGTTTCTGCCGGAACCATCATCGGAGCTCTCCCCAAATAGCAGCCCCGCGCAGGCGCGGATAGCAGAGCCGGAGGAGGTCCCAGCGGTCCCAGGAGTCGCCGCCGAAAGCGGCACACCCAGAGCCAAGCTCACCTATGCCAGATTGGAATCGCTAGATGCCTACTTGAGAGACAAAACAAAGAGAGAAGCGAATTCACTTTTGAGTTCCCCTGCGCCGGAACTGAGTTCACCCGGCGCCTAACTGGCTCTAGAACGGCACTGCGGTCTGCACCCGGGCTGGAAGCGGACACAGCTTACCGACAGTATAGCTATAAAGCTGCCCCTTTCAGACCATTTAGAAAGAGCTGGGCCGCCATTTCCGCATACTTATCAGGGGAGATGGAACCGCTCACCTTAAACCAGGTATAGGTCCAGTTAATCGAGCCCATCAGATACATAGCCAGAGATGTCACCTCAGACTCATTCAAACCCGGGCGCAGAAGCTGAACCAGGGTTTTGATGTGGGCGACAATCTCCCTTTCCAGAGCCTTGATTTCCTTTTGTTGCTCCGGCGAAAGCGCCTTCAGACTGTTCATCAAGACCACATGCTTATCCCGCGAGCTCATATAGAGGCGCATCAGCTCCAGCACAAGCGACTCCAGTTGCTGATCGGCTTTCTGGGAGGATTGCACAGCTTTAGCAGCCGTCTCCACCAGCAAAAGGCAGTGGCTGTGCAGCATTTGATAAAGCAACTCTTCCTTGGACTGGAAGTAGTGATAGACAAGGGCCTTGGAAACGCCTAAACCGGAAGCAATGGATGACATCGACGTAGCGTCGAAACCGCGCTCGGCAAACATAGCCGCCGCCTTGTCCAGGATTTCCCCTCGCCGCTCTTCATAGTTCTCGGCGCGCGGTCTTACCATGGCGCATACTCTGCGCTTTTGAAATTAATCATCGTGTCCCTGAACCGGAATTAACTGCGCATTCCTGAAATAGGATACGCACTCCTAGAATATAGGAATGATCTTGTCGCAGTCAAAGGCCACATCTTCACCATCCACATCAATCTCCGGCAAGGCCGGGAACTTGACGCCGTAAGGTTCGACAATGGTCTTCAGGCGCACCACGGCGGTTCTCCAGTTCTCCCGCCGCTCTTCCAGGGTGAGGATGCCGAAGCCGGCCTCCCGGGCCTTTTCTTCCAGCAAGCGCTGTGCAGGCATGAAGGTAGGCGGCAACTGCCAGAATTCGGCCGGCGGCTCATACAGAATACCGGAGAGGAAAATAAAGCCGGCACGGAACTGCTTGGTGATGGTGGATTTTTCTTCGTCAGTAAGCTTGGGCAACACTTCCTTCAAGAGCGCCAGACAGAAACTCAGGTGGCGACCTTCGTCACGACCGATGTTGCGGAAAGCTTCCTTGAAGACAGGAATCTGAGTGCGCTCGTACATGCTGTGGAAAAGGGTGGACGAAGCCACTTCACCGAACAAGAAAGAGCTGAAGAGAATAGCCATGGGATAGTGCTCAACGGCTGTCTTATAGCCGTTCCAGTATCTGGCACCGTTGTGATAGAGCCACTGAATGTTGTTACGGGCCAATTTGCCCAGTTCGGTCTCCGGCTCATAGCCGAGCGGACCGCCGGGGGTGAGCTTTGTAATTGCCCTGCCGCAAACTTCCTCGTGGTTCATTTCGTCTCTGGCCACCGAGAAGAAACACTTACGAATGGCGTCTTCTTCGTGGGTCTCATAGGCATGAATCATTGCCCGGCAAAAGACGGCAGGTCCGGAAGCATCAAAGACCGAAAGCAGAGCAAACCAGTAAGAAATGGCATAGCGCTGGTCGAGGGTCATTTTTTCTACTTCCAGAGTGCGCCATGGCAACTGACCGGGAGACCAACCCGGGTCTCTGGAACTCTCGTAAATGTCCAACAGTCTGGGTGTTTCTACCCGCCATTCCATTGGAAAAATATTTAGCTTATCAGTGATTTTGGGAGCATCCTGAGCGTTGAGCAGAAGCTCAGCCGGGTCAGGCATGCGATCGTGCTGACTGGGCGGCGCCGTCAAATCCTGGCAGGAGGCTGAGCTGGTCACCTTTGTCGTAGCTTTCTCCGCACATGACTTGGATGCCGAAGACTTTGCCGATTTCTCTTTTGTAGCCATCTCTTGAGTACACTCCAAAGTAGTTGTAGTCACTGCCCTATCTAGCTCCTCAAAAACTCTCAGACCAACTCGATTGGGAAAATCATTCATTGACCAACCGGCCGGTTAATGAATATCTTAGCAGCATATATACAGACTGGTAACCTTTTTGTAACCGGTTGGGATAGTTTTAATCTGTCCGGAAATTGCTTCTGAAATTGCCTCCGGAAATGAGAGTGCTCGCCGCCGCCGGACATCGAAAGTACGGACAGACCCGGCTTGGGTAGCCATTTTGCGAAACAGCCCAAATGTAACAGCGATTCCGCAGACTCGCCGTTGAGGTGCGCTAAAACGCCGGCATATTCAAGCATTAGAAACATCTGATCGCCGAGAGCAGATTCGTATTCGTCGTCCGCAAATAAATCTGGTATAACGAGTATATACTCGACCAGGGCTTAGACATGACTGACAACCACTCCCACCTTCCTCCCAACCTCCGCAAAGCTTCAGAATTTAAGCTTCGGACTAAACTTCGTGAGCTTCTAAAGGATGGCAACTTCCTCCATGCCACTCTTAACGAACGCTCGCGTGTTTGCGGCAAAAAGAATTGCAAATGCGCTTCCGGTGAGCGGCATGAGGGGCTTTACCTGGTCACCAAGCGTGATGGTAAAGTTCGGCAGCTGTACGTTCATCCTGATTTTCACGATGATGTACGGCAATGGGTGGCGAACTATCAGGTCCTTCAGCAGCTAATTAACGAGCTTTCCGAGATTTCCTGGCAGCGCGTGGCCGACAGGGAGATGTGATAAATGCTTGAGCGATTGCTGCGCTACGCAGACAAGCAACTGCATTTTGGCGAGCTTGTCACCGGTGTTCGAGACCGCCGCCACTGGTCACACGTGCCTACCGCTGAGGTGGTGAAAGCCGTGCTTGAGATGTTCTTCGCTCGGCTCGGAAGTCTCAATGCCCTGGAGAAGCTCAATCACCTGTCCTCCTGGAAGAATCTTCCGGCGCATTCCGTTAGCGCCGATACCATCGGACGTGTGGTTGAAGTTCTTGATTCCAGCTCTTTGCGCGCGTCTCAGAAGTTGCTCTACTCTTGCATGAAGAAGAACAAGCAGCTTGTGGCGCCGCTCCACGGTCTGATTGCGCTCGCTCTTGATGGTCACGAATCTCACTGCACATACAATCAACGTTGCGTTGGCTGCCTTGATCGCGATATCGACGGCAAAATTCAGTACTACCATCGCAATGTCACGCCCAGCTAGTTTTCGACAATTTTTCTTTTGTGGTAGACATGGAAGAGCAACGTCCCGGAGAAGGCGAGCTGAGTGTAGCAAAGCGACTGTACGAACGGGTCTTGAGAGACTATCCACGCGCTTTTGATGTGGTGCTTGGTGATGCTCTCTACACCAATGCTCCCTTCATCAATATGATTCTCGACTCAGGCAAGCATGTAATCACGGTTTTGAAAGACGAACGCACCAATATCTACCAGCAGGCGACTTTGCTTTCGCTAATTGCGAGCCATCGTTGAGCTTCGAATACGGCTCCAAATCATTCACCTGCCGGGATGAGGAAGACTTTCGCATGCCGGATGTCTCTAGGGCATTGCGCATTGTCAAATCTGAAGAATCAACCAGAATCAAGTCTCAGATTGATTCTTCCCCGCACATCAAAACAAACACCTGGATATGGATCAGTTCTCTGCCGCGCATGAGGGCTGGCACGAAGACCGTACATGCCCTTGGCCATGCTCGTTGGAGCATTGAAAACGAAGGCTTCAATGAGCTCTCAAACCGCTGGTTTAGCGACCATGTCTACAAGCATAGCCCTGGAGCCATTCGTAACTTCCTCCTGCTTTGCATGATTGCACATAATATTTTTCGATGCTTCTACAAGAGGGCTCTGAAACCAGCATTACAGAAGGCTTTAACAGAATCGCTGGTGTCCTTGAAGGTAGCGGCGGATCTTTGTAGTGACCGCCCTCGATGCCATTCGCCATAGAAAGAGAGGTCTCTCTGTAAATAGTAGCCCTGCCTTGAAACAGGGCCATTGCCGCAGCGCCTGTTCTGAATTCGAACCGGAGGCAAGGAAAAGGCGGCTAAAAAGCCCGAGCGGGTATTTAAAGGTTATATCTAATGCGAATCTGCAGTCTGCTGATAAACGGCGAAACTACCGCCAGACTTAGCTTGGGTAGCCATTCTGCGGAACCACTGCAAATGTAACAATAGTGATGCGAAGAAATATTACATCTACGTCTTGCGCCTTTTTCACAATTAAAACCCTTGCTGCATCTGCCTTCTCGGCGTCAAGCAGATTTAATTTCTACTGTTACATGGCTCAAGCCATAAATTCAAACTTTTTCAAAAGACATACCGTCAGGGCATTTCTACCCATCAACAAGATACAAATCGCACCGCCTGCAATACGACGACCGACAAATCGCCCGCGCCACACTTGCCGGCCCACACACTTAACCAACTGTTGGTTCGCCCCCGAGCAAGTTAAGGTCGGGTCTGACGATAGAAGCACCGGCACGGCCAGCTCACGTCTCAAAACCACAGAAGTAAATAAGTCATGCAGCAACGCCTTCTCCAATACTTCCAGGGTAAGTCCGGAAGAATCAAATTAGTTCGCCTGTTCCTCTTTGCCCTGCTCTGCTTCTATGTGGCCTTGAACCCGGCCGTAGTCTTGGCCTATTTCGAGTTTCGCCCGATCAAGGTGAAGCAGTATCTACCGGACGAGCCTCGCTACAATCGCAGCGAAATTTCCATGAAAGGCCCGGAAGACAGCCGCCTTTCCGCGTGGTACTTCAAGAATCCACAGGCCCGGTATACGGTGCTCATTCACCACGGACAAGCCGGCAATCTCTCCCACTATCTGGAAAGTGCGCACGCCTTTTATGATGCCGGCGCCAGCGTTCTACTCTACGATTACTCCGGCTACGGCAAAAGTAATGGACAACCAAGCAACAAGCAATTACTGCAAGACGCCGAGACCGCCTATCAATTTCTCACAGTCGAACTGAACACACCGAAAGAGCAGATTGTGCAAGCAGCAATTTCTATGGGGCATGGTCCGGCATACAGCCTGGCCCGCAACCATCCCGTAAAAGCCATGGTTTTAGTCAGTCCTTATAAATCCCTCGAAAGCGTCTGGCGACTCAGACTCCCCTATCTCAACTGCTACCCGAGCTTCTGCTTTCCCGCTCCCGATCTGGCATGCAACGATCTATTTCAGTGCAAAGCTTTCCCAGTACTAATGTTTCATGCCTCAGATGATCCGATTTTGCCGGTCGAACAGGCAGACGAAATCTACCGAGAATGCCGCGGACAGAAGACCTTCTACCGCGGTCCCATGGGCGGACATCTGGGTTGCTTAACGGCGGGAGCGCGGCAGGATCCAAATTCGGCTACAGCACTTTGCGCTCGCTTCCTTACTTCCCTCAATTAAGCCCCACAAAATTTAGCCGGCGGAACCACTGCGGCGCTGACACTGCTGCGCCACCAAACGAGCCTTACGCAACCGAGGGTCATCAGCGTTGATTTCCGCGCAAGCGTCATACAACCCCTGGGCTCTGCCAAAGTCTCCAGACAAACAGTAGGCACCGGCGAGCATAAGCGAGTTATCGAAACAGGGGTGGATTGCCGCTGCTTGTTTGCAACAGCGCAAAAGCCCAGTGACTGCAGCTTGATCTCGCGGACTCAGAACGCAAGCCCTGCGATAAGCGGCGGAAGCGTTTCGCAGCCTTGCCAGGCTGAGAGGTTCAGCGCCCTGCCTGAGGGCCGCCGTCGAGGCGTCCATCAAACTGTCTCCCAAAGCCACATTGGCTCTGGTCAAAAGAGCCCGATCCGTCTGCGCCCAGGTTGATTCAACAGCTTCCTTCAATTTCTCAAAGGCCAACTTCCTTTCACCAAGCCGCCGGTAAAGCATAGCCAGGTGATATCGCGCCACCCCGTTGTCCTGCATCTCCTCTACGCGGAGGCGCTCAACCAGAGCATCGTAAAGCTTGCCCTCTTTCTCGAGGCGCGCCGCTAACATTTCTCGCTTAGAAGCGGGGGCATCACTGGCCTTAATTCTGGCAATACTTTCTTTGAAACGCAAAACCCGCTTTAGCAAAACAACTTCTCGGTTGCTCTCCAGATCCAGCTGATCTCTGGCAATTTCCTGCGACTCCTTAACCCGGCAATGTGAGAAATACTTGAGCCCCAATGCGGCAATTCGGCAGCTGTAATCAGGATTACCAGCGGCCAACTCGTTGACACGCATAATCTCATCCAACAATTTACGAGTAATTACAACATCATCGCTACCGGAAACCGGCACACTTACTCCAGCTAAAGCATGCTCTCTACCTCGATCCACATACTCTCCCAGATTCCATCCATAACAAGAGCGCGGCCAAAAGGCATACTCATCGCCAGCCGGACGGGGCAGTCCGCTCATCTTCATGCCAGGCGGCAAGGCGATGGTTCTGGGCATGATCGGGAAATCAGCGGGCGGCAACTCTTCCTCTGCGGCCACCTCCCTGCAGGTCAAATCACAAAGGGAGAGACCAAGCATCTCACGGCCATCAGGCATTACTACCAGCTTTTTGTACTCATCTCGGGGCAGATGCACTGTGTCATCCTGCTCGGCAATGGTGCCGTTCGTGCATCCTTCTAATAATGGAGGTTCCCCGGGAAGGCCTCCGTTCCTACCCGTCACAACTGTGTAATCCCCGTAATCGGCAACTTCGAACTCCACAACATTCTCCAAGCCGGCGCTAGGGCCACTGCCAAAGGCGTCCTGGGCTTGCATGGACGGCGGAAAGGCGAGAACAAAAGCGGAAACGAGACTGAAAACGGGCACAGGCGATGCCAGCCCGCAAGAAAAAGGGCGATTGACCGTAGTCATTTTATTGGAGCTCCTGGATAGTAAAGGGACCTTTTCCCAGTCAACGTTGCCAAGATAATAAGACCGGTACCCACACTTTGACACCGGAAAAACCCTAGACCGAAAACCGCCAAAAACACCGGCAGCGGCAAAGGAAAGTCAAAAATTCTTATGGTGCCGGCCTGGTCTGGCCAAAATCGCACTTCGTCTGGTATATATAGACGGTCTACCCAGGGGACTTGGAATATGCCGGAAGAAGAAGACGTCGAAGAACTCGAAAACATTGAAGATATGATGCCCGAGGATTTCCTCGATCTTCTCAGCGCCACGCCGCCCACCGAACTTATAGCCAAGTATCCGCGTCCCGAACTGGCTGTAGCTGCCGAAGGGGCCGCCGAACTGTTCTATTCCGACGAAGAAACAGACAAAAAGAAATTCGCCAGACTGCTGGATTTGACAAACCGCCTTTGCAAGAGCAAGGAAAAAGCAAACGGTCTGAACCTGGCCAATTCATACTATTGCCTCGCCTCCTTCGTCTACAGAGCAAAAGAGTATGAAGAAGCCGCCGATCTGGCTCTGAAAGCCGTAACCACGCGTCTGAACAGCGGCAGCGAAATTGCGGAATCTTCCGCTCTGCACGATTATTTCTTACTGGTAAACGCCCTTTGCTGGGCCAAACAGTTCGAGGAAGCCCATAAGCAAGCTTCCGCCTGGCTGACCCTGGCCGACAAAGTGCACACCCAGGGAGACACTTACAAAGCTGAGATTCATCTTTTGCTCGCCCGCATTTACGAAGAGCTGAGTAAAATTGCCGAAGCCGAGCAAGAATTCACTAAGGCACTGGAAGTACACGACAAAGCCAAGTCGAAAAATCCCGGCGAAGCCAAAAACGCTTATCATGCCTTCGGCGAATTTCTCAAACGCCGCGGCAGAGATGGAGAAGCGGAAGAATTTCTCACCAAAGCCAAGGCCATCAAAGCGAAATAGGGCGCCGACACAGAGATAATGTGCGGTAGATTCACACTTAGCTGCGATCAAGCAGAGCTTATCGAGCGTTTTCAGGTAGACGACGTCTTCATGGAAACGGCTCTGACGCCTCGCTTCAACATCGCACCATCGCAATCGGTGGCCGCCGTTGTAGCCCTCTCCAAAGATGGTAAGCGGGTCCTTACCAGCTTTCAGTGGGGTCTAATTCCGTTCTTTGTGAAAGAGCCGGCCAAGGCTCGCCCCATGATCAATGCCAGAGCGGAGACACTGGCTGAAAAGCCGTTCTTCAAGACAGCCCTGCTAAGGCGGCGCTGCCTGATACCGGCCGATGGTTTCTATGAATGGCGCACGGTGCCGGGCACCAAGAAGAAGCAGCCGCTCTGGATCCACCTCAAGGGCGAAAGCAGTGAAAGGGCTCCGCTATTTGCTTTCGCCGGACTCTATGACAAGAACGAGCATATTCTCAATGCCGCCGGTGAGCCGGTAAAGACTTGCACGATCATCACCACGGAAGCAAACGAGAGTATAAAGCCGGTGCACGACCGCATGCCCGTCATTCTGGGAGCAGAGGGCATCAAGCTCTGGCTCGATCCCTCCGTACAAGACCCGGCTCAACTCTCTGCAATTCTGCAACCGCTCCCGGCCAACGTCATCGCCATGTTTCCCGTATCCACCCGGGTAAATTCGCCCGCCTACGACGGTAAAGAATTAATTCTGCCGGAGCCGACCGAAACTCAGTAGCCTTGCGATGCTGCCCTCATCTGTTCGTTAACAGTTGCGATTAACAGAGCATTCAGCCGGGTAACTGACTAATTGAATGCTAGCGGCAATATACGAGGACAATCATGAAATTAAAGACCGCAAAACGCTGTCTCATTCTGGCTACGGTCATGCTCGGTCAAATCAGCCAGCCTGGCTTCTGCAAGCCGTCGGCCGGTGATGACGGTGAGGGCCAGACCCACAAACACGGTAAAGCCATCACCCCCGACATGAGGGTAAAGAAGCAGTATAAGCGCATCGAAATGGGGCTCAAATCAGGCAAACTGACAGAGGCTCAGGCTAACAAACTGAGGAACCTGGTTTCGGCAGTCGAGCAAGACATTAAAGCTAAAAGAGCGGCTAACGGTGGGGAACTGAAAGAGGAAGAAAAAGTACGGATTGAAAATGTCCTCAAACAAAATGCCAATCAAATAAACACGGCTCTCGGCGCCGGCACAAGCCTTGGCGAAGGGCCTGATGTTCTCGGTCCCGAATGGAAGCCGGGTCCCGATGGAGCACAAAACCCCAAGGCTCTTCTCAAACAAATGAAGGCCCAGGAGAAGCGGGCGCTGCGGCAGGAAAAACAAGCCAATGAGCAAGCTCTTGAGCAGCAGCAACTCGACTACGAAAAGGAAGTAATCTACAATCTAAGCCAGCAGAAAGCTGCCGTGCAGAAGAAGAAAAAAGAGCTGGAAAATGTCAGAAAAGAGAGTGGCGCCAATTGAAAAACGAACCCTCCCGGCCACTTTCTACCGCAGCCGCAGGCTATATGAACACTCTCTAGATGCCATTTTTGCCAGAACCTGGCAATGGCTCACAGACAGCGGCAGCTATCCGGAAGAAGGTGCGGTAGCGCCTGTGACTCTTTTGCCTGGCGCCTTGAATGAACCGCTCTTATTGGTAGCCGGCGCCAGGGGTGAGAGTCCGTCCTGCCTTTCAAACGTCTGCACTCACCGGGGAGCCATCCTGGTTGAGCATGGCTGCCAGGCCAAGTCTTTGCGCTGCCGCTATCATGGACGTCGCTTCAGCCTCGATGGCAGCTATCAGTCGGCACCCGGCTTTGAAGAGTCCGTGAACTTTCCCCAAAAGCAAGATCACTTGAGCTCGCTCAAATTGGAACACTGGGGACCTTTTGCCTTCGCCTCTCTGGACCCGGCCTTTGCCTTTTCAGAATTGATGGGGCACATGAGCGAGCGTTTGAGCTTTCTCGACCTTGACCGACTTGTCTTCAAACCGGAGTTATCCAACGACTACGACATAAATGCTCACTGGGCGCTCTACGTGGATAACTATCTGGAAGGTCTGCACATCCCCTTCGTGCACCCCTCACTCACCTCGGTACTGGACCTGAAAAGTTATCGAACCGAACTCTTTCAGTACGGCAACTTACAGTTGGGCGTAGCGGCCGGCAAGGGAGATTGCTTCGATTTACCGCCGCACTCGCAGGATTACGGACAGGAAATCGGCGCCTATTATTACTGGCTCTTTCCCAACATGATGTTCAACTTTTATCCTTGGGGACTCTCGCTCAATATTGTTTCTCCCCAGGGACATGACCGTACCAGGGTGCATTTCCGCACCTATGTGCTGGATGAAACGCGCATGGGCAGTTACTCTCCTGCAGACATCAAGCAGACAGAAATGGAAGACGAAGATGTGGTGCATCTTGTCCAAAAGGGCATACAATCAAGACTCTATCAATCAGGACGTTATGCGCCGACCTGGGAACAGGGAGTACAACAGTTTCACCAACTTATGGCCCGCTTGATGGATACCGAGCTGGGAATCGATTGAAATTCAGTCAGCAGCGAGGAAAACTCGGAATTTTGGGCATTATCAATAACATCTACTGTTTTTGAAAATGGTTCAGGTGGCGGCAGGTGTCTGCTTTGAGACGATCGGGCAAAGGTAGAAGGCAAAGAAGTGCACTCTCTTTGCTGGGGCAAACGCTTGGTCTTTCGGTTCTTCTACCACTGACGCTTCTGCAACTGACTCTACTTTCCATAATCGGTATTCTGCTTTTGCCCATAGCGCTTTTCCTGAAGAGTTACAGGCGGCATCTGGCCAGGCAGATAGAACGAGAAATCAAAAACATAGAAGCCGTGGTGAGCGAAGCCGGAGAGCAGATTCAGCACCTGGATGACGTAGATAGAGCCGTCCTCAAGGCCCGGATGACCATAGTTAAACTGAAAGGTAAACCGGATTAAAAGTCGCAATCAGATGGTCACTGGAAAGAATCAGTAAAATCCCTGATTGACTTTATTCGCTTTTAAAGGCATATTCGAGATTGACTTACTAAGACGCTGGAGAAAATTCCTCCAGTACATCTACATATTCAACCAGGGAGCAATATCCCATGCAGCAGGAGCCCAGGTCTCTGTCAGATAGTCTGTCGTCTACGCTAACTTCACCGCCGGTGGAAGAAAGCAAAAAAGCACCCTTCTGGCAACACCCAAAGCGGCTCATCAAGCCGGGACTGGTTGTACTATGTTTGATTTTTCTCAGCCATATGCTGCACGACGTGGAGTACACCGGCTACGACATTTCTGTGAGGGGATGGCGAGTGTTCATGTGGCTGAAACAGTTTTCCCCGGAACATAAGAACAAACAGTATCAGTACGCTTACTCCCAGGATGCACTTTTTATAGAACCGGAGAAACGAATCAGCCCAGCTTACATAAAGCAGGGAGCGGTCTATGACTGCCGCTTTCTGGCCACGGTCAGTTCTTTGAGCGCGAGCCCCAGGGGGCGAGAACTCATATTCAACAGCATCAAGAAAAACGAAGACGGGACCCACCTTGTCACCATGGACGGTATCAACAAAAGTTACCGGATCACGCCCCTGACGCCACTGGAAAGTATCTTGTATGCGCGGTCCATATCATTTGATCAAAAGGAGGGTGGAATCTGGCTACCGCTTCTGGAAAAGGCTTACGGGACCTGGCGAAACAGTAATCAGGCGCCTTACTATGTAGTCCTTCGCACGGCCAAGCACCTGATATTCGAAGGCCGCTTCAGTCCTCAAACAGAATTGCCCGGCTTCGGCGCTTCCTTTGGCGCGGCCGACAACGGAGCAACAGAAGCCCTCACCGGACACGGAATGAAGGAGTACTCGACTTTTCATTTCGACTGCGGCGATTTCGGTCTCGGTAAAGGCTATGTCACTCTCAGGCAGATGGAGAGCTGGCTGGGGCGCGAAGCCGTACGGAAGAAATATATAGACGAGCAAGACAAAGCTCTCACCGAGGCCATCAGGAATCAGCTAATTTGCATCGCCACAACGGAAATTTCCGGCAACTGCCAGACTTACGGACTACGCTCCGGACACGCCTATGCCGTCATTGGCTACGACCCCAAAATCCGCTGCATCAGGCTTGCCGACCCCTATGGTGCCGGTGATTTCAAACTGCTCAGCACAGGGCAGCCCATAGACAAAGTTGACGATGGCATATTTCAGCTTTCGCTGCACGACTTCAACGAGCTATTCTCTCACCTGCGCATAGAGGAAATTCCGAACTAGCGCTTAGACCGCTGTTGCCCTGGAGCGCCGCGCTGGTCGCAGGCCTGGAACACAGCCTTAGCTAGATGATTCTGCAATTCTCCCATAGAAAGACGCTCGGGATTCCCAAGCACCGGTGCGGCCTGGGCGAAGTTATCCTTCATATACTGAAAGACCTTTTTGTCTTTATCGTTAAACTTGTCACTCTGGAGCATGCCATCCAGTTGCTTCATGTCAAGTCCGTTCTGACGCATGGTGCCGCCGACAAACTGATCCATTCGCTGGAACAGGTTGCTTGTCTGCATGTGTGGCAACATTTCCTGGAACTTGCCGCACTCCTGGGGATTAAAGGCGACCTGCCTGAGATTATCACCGGCACTATCTTGATTTGGATCGTACACTGCTTTGCGAACGTTATCGCCTCTATCTCCAGACATAGCTAAGCCCCCAAAATCTAACGTCTCACTCTCTATACCCAGTGAAAGCGGTAGGAAAACCCACCGCCGCCGGGCACGACCCAAACCCGGAAGGACGGGGGGAGGGATTTTTGGACTGGAATGAATGGAAGCTTTGCAACTAGCGGACTGCGCGGTTAGCATTTTCGGATGCTAATATCATATGCCTATGTCAAAAATACTCCTGATAGAAGATGACCAAGAGCTTTCCACCACCGTGGCGAAGTGGCTCACCCTGGAGCGGCATGCCGTAGAGGTGACCGGCGACGGTCTCAATGGACTCGAACTGATTCTGGGCGGCGATTTTGACATCATTGTCTGCGATGTCAATCTACCTGGCATGGACGGTTTCCAGATCTGCAGACGGTACCGAGACGCCGGCGGTCAGACACCGATCATTTTGCTCACCGGTAAAGCCCAAATCCAGGATAAGGAAACCGGCTTCGCCTCCGGGGCAGACGACTATCTCACCAAACCATTTAGCGTCAGAGAGCTGTGTGCCCGCATACGTGCGCTCTTGCGCAGACCGGACACCTACAGAGGTAGTGTCACCGTGGGTAAGCTGCATCTGGATCTCACGGCCAGGAAAATCCTCAAAGATGGCAAACCGCTCTCTCTCCTGCCGGTGGACTATGCACTATTGGAGTTTCTCATGCGCCATCCCGGTGAAACTTTCAGCACAGACAGCCTCATTTCAAGAGTCTGGGCCACCGATAAGAGCCCTACCGTGGAGGCTGTGCGCTCTTCCGTCAAACGCATTCGCAAAGTCATAGACGAACCGGGTCTGGAATCTATGATCGAAACAGTAAACAAGATAGGCTATCGCCTCAACAAGAATTAGTGCCGGGTGAATTAGACCGATATCGGCAAAACCCAAGACCCGAGAGCATGCAGACCCAAGCGCTTGGCAACAGACATGGCCGGCACCATCCGCCCAGCCCCGCCTCTGACGCCGAAATCGGCACGGCCGGCTGGACTTGTCCAATAGCAAGAAGAAGTACTCCAGCAGCCCTCAAGGCATTCTAAACTAAAATAAAGTATAGTAAGCTCTACTAGCTTTTTGCGCCACGTCGCCACCTATTGCCCCTCCCCAAGCAGAATCAACCAGCCGATGACAGTCCAAGACGCCACTCAAATCGAATCGCAAAGCGCAAATGGAGACTTTCTGCTCAGTGTCGTCGTACCGATGTATAACGAGGAGGAAGGCGCAAAAGAGTGTGTAAAGCGGCTCAAAACTGTTCTTGATGGTATGAAGTGTCGCTACGAAATCTTATTTGTGAATGACGGCAGCAGAGATCGCACCCTTGAGATTCTGAAAGAAGTCCGCATCCATGAACCAAATATCAAAATAGTCGACCTCAGTCGCAACTTCGGTCACCAGTTGGCCATTACTGCCGGCATTGATCTGGCCGGTGGCGATGCCGTAATAGTGATAGACGGCGACCTGCAAGATCCCCCCGAATTGTTTCCCGCGTTGGTGGCAAAATGGCAGGAAGGATTCGATGTCGTGCACGCCAAAAGACGGAAGAGAGAGGGTGAGACTACTTTCAAATTGCTGACGGCAAAACTCTATTATCGAATCATCCGCGAAATTGCCCAGGTAGATATTCCCGTTGATGTCGGCGACTTCAGGCTGATGAGCCGACGCGCGGTAGACGGGCTCAAATCGTTGAGAGAGCAGCACCGCTATGTCAGGGGAATGGTGGCATGGCTCGGCTTCAACCAGGGTACGGTGGAGTATGACCGCAGTGCCCGTTTCGCCGGTGAGACAAAGTATTCGCTCAGGCGCATGATCAGCTTTTCGTGGATTGGTCTGACATCCTTTTCTGTGGTGCCGCTTAGACTTGCCACATTCTGCGGGCTAATTTCAGCAGTAGTCGGATTTTTCTATGCAATATATGCTCTCATCGTCAAGTTCTACTTCCACACAGCCATCATCGGTTGGACATCAATAGTAATTCTCATTCTGTTGCTGGGGGGCATACAACTAATTTGTCTGGGAATTATCGGCGAGTACGTGGGCAAAATTTATGAAGAAGCAAAAGATCGTCCCCTCTATTTGATCAAAGACGTATTCTAGCGCTGCGCGGCCATTCAATAACGCCGACCACCGCCTGTATGGTGAACTGAAAATGATGAAACCCGAAGTCAACTTTGGATGGGATCCAGGGCAATACACCAAGTTTCTCAGTGAACGAACAAGACCAGCCATTGAACTCCTCAGTCGCCTACCGGCGGAACTCTCGGTAAAGGAAGCCGTCGACCTGGGCTGCGGTCCGGGAAACAGCTCAGCTGTTGTTTATTCGCGCTTTCCAGCGGCTAAGATCACCGGTATCGACAGCTCACCGGCAATGATCCAGGAAGCCGGACAGAAGTATCCATACCTGCATTTTGCCGTGGCCAGTATCGATCAGTATGAGAGCCCGGAACCTGTCGATTTGATTTTCTCCAATGCCGCCTTGCACTGGGTTTCAGAACACGAAAAGCTTCTTCCTCGGCTCATGAATTCGCTCAGGAAAGGCGGCACACTCGCAGTTCAAATGCCGAACAATCACATGGAAATAACCCATACGACCATGAGAGAGATTGCCACCGATTTCACCTGGTCCAAAGACCTAAGTGCCATAAGAAGCACCCCACCAGTGCTGGAACCCGAACAATACTATGACATGTTGATACCGCTTTCGGCCAGCGTTGACATATGGCAGACCAAGTATTTTCATGTGATGAATGATGCCGGCGCCATCGGACAATGGCTCTGCGGCACCGGTTTGCGCCCCTTTCTCGACGCTCTGCCGGAGGGTGAAGCCGCCAGATTTCTAGAACTCTACGTAAAACGTATCGCGCAACACTTAAAACCTCGCAAAGACGGGAAAATACTCATGCCGTTTCCCAGGTTGTTCATTGTGGCAATCAAAAATTGAATAGCCCCGCCGCAAATGATTAAAGAGGCAATGCACATAATTGCTTTACACTTCTGCGCTTAAATGGAACCATAGCCGCAAGAGTGAAGGACGGCTTGCCAAAAATCCTGTAAGAGAGCGAGGACGCCACAGTGAAACCAATGAGCATAAGCAAAAGACCCCACGAAGTCTTTCTAGCAATGTCCCTATTTGTGCTGACTGCATCACCGACAGCTGCCGCAGGACCGGAACCAGGTCTAAACATTGACCTGGCCAGTATGGGTTGTGCGGACGATTGCGGACCGGGCGCTCAGGGTGGCGGACCCGGCGGTCAATTTGGCGGTCCCGGCGGTCCATTTGGCGGTCCCGGCGGTCAGTTCGGCGGTCCCGGCGGTCAATTTGGCGGTCCCGGCGGTCAGTTCGGCGGCCCCGGCGGTCAATTTGGCGGTCCCGGCGGCCCCGGCGGACCTGGCGGCCAGTTCGGCGGCCCCGGTGGTCGAGGTCAATCCTTTGCTCACGGACGGATGGGGCCAATGGGCCTGCCGCTTGCGGCCGTGGATCTGACCGATGATCAGATGGAAAAACTAGCAAAGTTGCGCGACGATACCACCGACAAAGCCGCTCCCATTGGTATTAAACTGCAAACACTGGAACGGGAGTTTCGCTCCGGTCTGGCACAATCGGAATTAAATCAAGCCGAGCTAAAACGGCTGAGCAACGAAATTTCAGCTCAAAAGCAAGCCATGGATAGTCTTATGCGCGATAACATGCTCAAGACAGCCGAATTGCTTACACCAGAGCAGAGGCAAGCCATGAAGCAAAGCATGAACCGCGCCGAATTTGGTGCTGGTTTCGGCAAGCGCCTTTCAGCAGGTAACGACGGCGCCCCGAAAGCAACCAGCAGCAAAAAGGTGGAACGCTGAGCATTCCCGGGAGCAGTTTCGGACGCAATCAGCCAAGCCGCAGACAGAACCGCACCGACTAAATCTTGACTCTCTATTACTTCTCGAAATAGGGATTTTCTAGATAAGGAGGGAGTTCCGTCGTGCGTTGCGGCTTGGCGAATTCCACGTCAGAAAGTAAAACGGAGGGTGTGACGAGCCCTATGGTGGTGGCGCTCCGGTCGGTCGGATAAGAAACCGCATAGACATCAGCATCATCACTAGCCGCCTGCATGGTTAAAAGGTTTTTCTTAGAGATAGTCTTGATTCTTGCACCACGAATCAACTCTTCTTTTCCGGTTTTTACATCAACCTTGTAAACGACACTCGGTCCAAATAGGCTGCCCCGTCCACCTATAAAGCGAATCAAGTCCAGAGTGCGCGAAGAACCGGAGCCAAGAAACGACGGCATGGTTTTTCGCACAATCAAAACAGAATCCAACCCTTCTTTCTTGCCGTCTTCGATTAGCTTCTGCCGCAGGCCGCTTAATCCAACACCGGCGTCACTGCTCAGAAACAAATGACCGGGGCTGGCGCTGCCGCCGCGATTATGACCGTTGCTAACTTTCGACAACTGACTTGGCGTTCGCGTACTGCATACTTCCTTCAATACACCCTTTTCGACCAGTCTCAAGGGTCTGGCCTCCACCCCTTCATAATCAATACTCCAACCGCTCTTCAAGGTCTTGCCCTTGTAAGACTTCACGATTGGATCATCCAACACACTGATCGAACTTGCCAGCACCGGCTTTCCCAGTTTTTGTTCTTCGTCGGAACCGAAGCCGGTGTCACCGCGAGCACAAACCACAGACGGCAAAAGAGTAGCAACCAGTTCACCGGCCGCCTGTTTCTCGAAAAGGACCGGCCCCTGATAGTCCGCCGCACGGGGTGCCGCGGTCATGGCCTCGATACGCTGGCAAAGCCGGCGTATTGAAGACTCCATTGCCTCCTGAGAGGGCAATTCACTATCCTTGTCGGCAGCAAAGACTTCTCCGTCGGAGATGGTCATGCCGTCTTTGCTCTGCGCCGCTGCACTGACAAAGACCAGCGCCCCGGTTTCTCCGGTCTTAACGATGGTCCCCTCACTATTCACAAGGCGCTTTGTACGAGCCCGTACATTCAATACAACCGACGATTCTCTAATTGTCCGAAACTCTTTAAAAACGCTGGAAAGCGCCCTGATCCGCTTGGACCACTGCTCAAGATCGGCGTCCAATGCTGCCCCGTCTCCGATGCTAACAACCGGTTTGGCATCAGAGAAGGAATCCGGACGGTCTTCGATATTCACATATTTCAACTGCGCTTTGGCGCTGGTGAGAGACTCCACCGCTTGCTTATAAGTACGATCTGCCTGCATCCACAAATCGCGGCGGAGTGCGTCATAATTATCTTCCAGCACCAGATTACCTCTCTGGGACAGCATGCCCAGGCCGGCGCCCATGGAAGAGTTATCCAGGCGTTTATCACCAACTCGCAGCGTGATGTCCGACTGCCGACTGCGCAGCACATCGCGGCTGGAGAGAGCCCCGAAACTAGCAGTAATCTGCATAGACTGCTCATCTGTAACATCAAAAGACCCAAAATAAGGGAGCGGATAAGCAGGCAACTTGAGACTCTTCATGGTCCGAGCCAGTTCATCACCCATGGCCTTCAGCACCACATCGGACCGCTCTCCCTCGCTTGCCGAGGCGGCTCCCAGGGCAGCCGACGCCGGCGAGTCCACCGCCAATGGCGCCTGAGCCAATCCAACCGAAACTGAGGCAAGTAAACCGGCAAGTAATGACACACTGCCGGCCAAAACACCGGTAAGAACAGATCTTCTTCTAAAATAGCGGCTATCAAAAAACATGAATAATCTACTTACCCTCAGCAGGTGGAGGCAAAATTGGCGGTTGATCCTGTTGCTTGTATTCCTTTTCCAGCTCGATGTTCTTCACAAGGAGACTGGGAGCGGTGGCAGAAACCGGCACCCAGCCTGACTCGGCCCCGCAACGCCCGTTGAATGTATCGTCATCCCGGGCTGCACAAACAATTTTCTCCAACGAACTCAAGGGAGTTCCGACTATATTGACGCCGCGAGTAAGTTCATCGGGACGACCATCCACATAAACACGCGTAACCCGCAACGGTAAAAGCGAATACGACTGAGGTTGGAAAGTTTGTGTGATAGTGAAGCCGCCGGCTATCTCATCGATGATCAGGCCATAAGGCTTGCGCTGTGCTTTCGCCTCCTGGATGAGCATTGCCTTCAACTTGCCGTAAGGCACTCGCTTGGCTGAATCGATGATCAGATTGCCCTGCCTGGCTACCGGAGAAGCGCCGGGAGCACCCCGACCATGACCATTTGAACTCTCGAAATTGCGAATCGGACTGCGCCCCATCAAAAAGCCCTTCAAGACTCCTCTTTCAACCAGCTGCACCCTTTGTGCCGGCACGCCCTCGTTGTCGAATCGATACCAACCCACCAGGGGTTTGGCACCAAAAGAAGTGCAGGTCGGATCATCGCAGACCGACATAAAGGCAGGCATAATCTGCTCACCCACCTTCTGGGCGAAGGTACGACCTTCAGTCTCATCCTTCTGCCTGTGCCCCTCGACCCGGTGCCCGAGCACTTCGTGAAAAAATACTCCCGCCGCTTTAGAGTTGAGGATGGCAGGACCAACAAAGGGTTGAGCGGGCGGTGCATTGCGCAGATCAACCACAGCCCGGGCCAGCTTGCGCACCATTTCCTCGATCTTTTCCTGGCTGGGTAAATCGGCTTGCCTGGGCACCTCTATCCCGTCATAAAGACGAACAACCATACCGTCTTTGGCAATGGCACTTGCTTCAGCCGTGATCCGCAAGCTATCGCGATTGTCTTCTATACGGCTGCCCTCGGAATTGACCAGAAAACGCCGCACCTGCTCGACATTGAAGGTAACCGAAGAATCGTTTATCTCCGCAAACTCTTTGAAGATTGCAGAAGCCTTACGCAATCTATCCGCCCATAATTTTCTATCCACCTCAATTCGGGAAGCCGGCTCACTATGTACGACCGCAGTGGCCGCTGAGAAGTCGCTACTGGCGTCTTCCTCCGCCACACGCACATCCCGATTGGTCTTTACCCTCATATAATCAATCTGGGCTTGCTTGAAGGCACCATCCGTTGCATCCCAGAGCCTGGTACGAATGGCATCCCGATCATCCTCCAGCGGGAAACTACCGCCCCCGGAATAGCCGCGCCCAAAGGCCAGGGGTGAACTAGCCGGCGCCTGCGAGCGGAATTGATGGGTATTATCGAGAGTCTTATCACCGACTCTCAGTTCTACGTAGAGGTTACGACTGCGACTATCGTCGTCATATGCAAGGGCACCATAGGAAGCACCAAGATCTAAAGTTTGCACATCGTAGACACTATAGCTCAAGTAGTAGAGCGGAGCGGCGGCAGCATTTTTCAACTTGCGCATGGACCGCTGCAACTCCGCTTCCATGGCAGTAAGTACGATGGACTTGCTTTCAGCATTCTCAGGCTCGGCGCTGGCACTACCTGATGCCGCACCGTCCTCGGCGCAGGCAGTGGGTACAACCACCATTGCCCCCACAAACCAAAGAGAAAGACTGAGTGCAACTGAAAAAACTCCAGCGCCCCCTCTAATTCTTAACATTACCTCGGCTATCTCCCCGTTTCATCAAATCCGTTGTTCGCCCAAATCAGACGACCACCTTCCGGAAGGCCCAAAGACAAAGAACACAAATTCGATGATAACCGAAAATAGAAATTCCGCCCGGAAAATCCCCAAAGTTTTCTCTCAAGAGGAAGTGCTGGAATACCTCGCCTTCAGAAGCGTCAATTCAGGCGGACTCCCCTTAACTGGAAGCAGGAATTCAGCACACTAATAGAGATGTGGTCCCGATGGCAGGTAATTTTCTAAATTACCAAACGGCGCACTGGTAAGAAAATGGGAATAACTGACAATTCGCGCAGACAGTCCCATCAGATAGCTGAGAGCAGAACGGTTGATACCCGGCACCATAAAAAAGATAGCCTCGCCGTTTTTCAACACTTCCTTCATGGCAATATCAAGAATCGGCTGCTCATGGGCTTTATCGAGGTAGGCGAGAGCACCGACAACACCTTTACGCAGATAAAAGTAACCTACTAATTCTCCCATGCACCGAACTGCAAAACCCTGTCGACTGTCATCAAACAACCAGTATTGATGATCTACTAGGCGCTCCGTGGCTCGCACGGCCCGATCAATTTCACAAGCCGCCTGCACCGTCAGCGCCTCCAGCTCATAACTGCTATGGCGCCTTCCTAACTTCCCCGCCAGGGCTCCTTCAGTCAGTCGCAGAGTAAAAATCTGGTAGCCCGGCAACATTCCAAGCCTCATATAGTTTCCCAGAGCGGCAGCATCTATGGAAGCCCAGACAAAGAACAGATCAGCTCCATGAGCACGGGCATCTGCCCAGGTTTTCTCAATCAGCTTGCGCCCGAGCCCTTTACCCTGATAGGGCGGCAGCATCCAGAAACCACTCAAGAACCAGATGGAATCGCGCACTACTCCATTGGCCAGCCCAACCACACGACCGTCTACCTCTACGACATTGAAGATGCCAGTGCGGAGCACATGGGTGTAGCCCTGCAACCAATCATCCCGATCCATCGGCGTGGGAGCCAGTCCGTTGCGCTTTTTCAAATCGTCTAATGTCGTCAGGAAGACATCGGTTGCATCCTCAATATCCTCGATACGGGCAGCTCTTACTTGCGAAGACACGCTCTACTCCAATCACAAATGCTAGTCCCAAGAACGCTAAGAGTGGACGGTAAACTAGACCTGTCCAACCCGGCAATGGTAATCTTACAATCTTGTACTGCACTGGAAGCGAAAATAAATCGACAATGGAAAAATTCAACCTGCAAGACAAATTTGCTCTCTTTACCGATCACTGGAAACCAAAGGTCGTAGCCAGCCTGAACGAACAAGAGCTGAAGCTGGTAAAGCTGCAAGGCGAGTTTCCCTGGCACCTGCACGAGCGCGAAGACGAACTTTTCCTGGTCTGGAGAGGAAAGATGCGAATTGAGTTTCGCGACAAGGTTGTTCACCTGGAACCAGGAGATGGTCTGGTAGTGCCCCAGGGCATCGAACACCGCAGCGCTGCCGAAGAAGAGTGCGAAGTACTAGTTTTCGAACCCAGGGGCACGCGTAACACCGGCAATCTGGAAGACGAAAAGTTTACCGCCCACAGCAATCCCACCATATAGAGAATTGTCATGATCAGTCGGGAGACGGAGCTTTACTTAAAGGGCATGAGACTGAGCCCGGAAGATGCTGAGATGTTGGAGGAGGCACTAAATCAAGATGCCTCCAACACCAAGATGCGCATTCAATTAATTGCCTACTACTACAACCGCCTGGCACAAAGCCAGATGGAAGAAGACTCTCCCGAGTATGAACCTGAAACCCGGAACAAATCTGCCGCAGCCAGCGCTCATCAAACCCATGTACGCTGGATAACGGTCAATGAACCGAACCATTCAGTTCTCTCTAAATCATGGGCGCAGCTTGAGCCCTGAAGATAGCTTCAGGAAGCACCTGCTTCCTTAGTCTCTAGAGTTGTTACCGGCGCTTCTTTTTCCAGACCGGAACCATCTTGCCCTTCCTGTTCAATTTCTTCAAGCAGCACACTTTCATCTTGCTGTTCAGCTACTTTCACGTCCTGCTCAGCCTGATACTTTTGCAAAATTTCCTCTGAAATCAAGCCCTCTTTCACCAGCGACTTCAAGCAGTCCCTCTCGATATCATGCATTCGACGGAGAGTCTCTTCCTCTTCCAGCTGCTTGATTGAAGCATCTGCCAGGTGTAAGTCCTCCATTTCCTTTCTGATAGTCTCTTTATCGCTCACCGCCTGGGCACTGAGTTTTTCATAGGAACCGGCTGAAATGGCTCCAGATTTAAATTGAGAAGTTAGGAAAGCCAGAGACCGCTTCTTGGCAATCAATCGAGCTTTCAAAACTCGATACTGCTCTTGCCTGGAATCGCTCACCGTCATCTTCAATAAACGCACCAGGGGTTCAATGGTAAGACCAGGAACAAGCAGCGTAAAGAGCACCACTCCAAAAGTAGTGATCGTGATCATCTCTTTGTACCTGTAGCCTTCCGGAATACTCAAGGCCATTGCCATACAAAGAGAGCCGCGCAAAGCTCCCCAGAACAAGAGATGACGCCACTTCATAGGAATTTTGTGTTGGCGGGAGCCGATAAAAGGACAGAGCCCGTAAACAACCACGGCTCTGGCAATGAGCACAAGCAAAATACCTACCGAGATCTGCAAACCATACTTGAGGAGCAGATCATACTGAACCTGCAGACCAATCAAAAGAAATATCATGGAATTGACGACGAAGGCCGTGTATTCCCAGAAGGAATTGACCGCCATGCGCGTAAGGGGCGACATCGCCGTGCGACTGCCGTAGTTTCCCATTACAACACCGGCAGCCACCACGCTCAGCACGGCCGATACATGCATCTGCTCGGCCAACAGATAAGAACCATAGGCCAGAATGGCAGTAAGAGTAATCTCCAGCAGGTGATCATCAAAGAGTTTGGTAACACGAGAGGCGGCATAGCCAAGGCTGGCACCAATTGTGGCGCCACCCAGCACAACCACAAAAAACTGACCAATGGTTGCGGTCGGATGAAAGACTGTACCAGCCAAGACCATAGCCAGCACGATCTTAAAGAGCACCACCGCCGTTCCATCATTGAAAAGACTCTCTCCCTCCAAAAGCATGGTCAAATGCCTGTCCATACCAAGCTTCCGGAAAAGCGCCAGCACTGAAATCGGGTCGGTAGCCGCCACCATCGCCCCAAAAATGAATGCAGGAGGAAGCGGAACACCGGCAAGCATGTGCATACCAAGAGCCACCACCAGCATATTCAAAACTACCCCGACAGTAGCCAGGGCTGTGACCGGACGCCAACTAGCGTGCAACTCGGCAATGTCCATGTTCCAGGATGCTTCAAACAAGACAGCCGGCAAGAAAATCAGCAAAATCAATTCGGGTGTCATCTTCACCGGCGGCAAAAGATGGAAAACACCAATGAACAATCCAACAATCACTAAAGCAATCGAGTAGGGCAGCTTAACCCATTTAACGGTCATAGCTACCGCAGCGGTGACGATAAGAAGCACCACAAACACATCGACATGAAAAGTTTCCGGCATCAATACCGCCCTTTCAATTCACCGCCTGAAACAGCTCTCTTTCAATAAAGCCGACCAGTGAGAGAAAAGCCGACCGAGCCAGTCTACCTATACTACTAGAGTCTCCCCCAAATAGCACTAGCACAAATGCCGCAATCAGTGACCGCAGCAAACAATCGAGCGTCCTGAAGGATGCTCAACAATACTAATAATTATAAAGAAGCCAGCCTGACAATCGATAGAAAGCACCAACTTCAGCCAATACTTCTTGGCATGCAGCGAGGCCCGATATCATTGCCGACGGATTAAGCGCCGGCCTTTGCCTTCTTGGACAGAAAGGCACCCAGCGCTATGGTCAGGTAACCGGCCAGCGGAAATGTCGGCATAAAACCGAAAACGTTTCCGCACCAGATAATGGCCCCAATAACCATCAAGACAATTCCAAGTATTTGCATATTACCCCTATCGGCTCACCCCTGGTGAACCTATCGCAGGATTGACGAGATGCCTAAAATTTCATACCCACAACTTGACCTTAGCAAGCAGCAGAATACTCACTGAACCGCCCAACCGTTCAAAATTAAGGCATTATGGAAATTCCAGCCAGACCACCGATGCTTTTAAGGGCCGACGCCGAGTCACGGGTAGCTCCAGAGCGGTCGGAACTTCTTTTCTCTTTGCGCTTCAGATTAAAACTGGCGGCAATCACATAATCTCCCGGGGATACCTGTCCCTCCGGAGTGCGACCAAAGTCACTTGGACCAAGGAATTTTTGCTGATCCCAGACAACCGACTCGGAATAGGTTTCCCCGCCCTTAAGCTTAACCACGCCACTGGCGCCGGGAGCCAATCCATATTCCGGATCACAAAAGACAATTCCCTGCTTACCAACCACCCGATAGGAAAAACACCTTGCGTACATATGCTGCCAGGGCAAAATCATCGTATTGCCGGACAAATTCTTTACTACAAAGGTAATTTTCACGGGCTGGCCGGAACGGGCAACCGGTGGCGCCACCTTGATTTCAAAACCAACGTTCTCAACGTTATTTTCCGGTACAACCACGCCGTACTTCAATGCCAGTTCTCGATAGGGAGGAGAGGCATTGAGCGCGCTGTTTGAGGACAGTAACCAAACCATCAGAAGAACGAGGACCCTTACTCTTTGCCTACACATAAGCGCCTCTACAAAACCTGGCTCCAACTACCGCACGCGCTTGGCCAGCCGTTTCTTCTGAATATCGATACTGACGCCATTGAGCCACTTTTCCATCTTTTCTTCGTCTTTGTAGCTCAACTTGCCACCATTCTTAGCGAGCATTTTTTCCTTCTTCTCGTTTATCGATTCCAGCTTTTCTCTCAGCTTGCTAGCTTCCTTAAGGGTCAGCTCTTTGCTTTTTTCGCCGGCGTCGATCTCTTTCTTCAGAGCTACCTGCCGATCATAGACCGTCATTTTCTTGGCCTGGACGGGAGCACAAAAGGAAACACTGGAAATTGCCAGCCCTGCACCGAAAAGCGACAAGGTAAGAAGGAAAGACAGCAAGCTCGCCGACTTAGACACACTGGAATAACTAAACATGCTTTTTGTTCTCATCGCTTTCACAATATCCTTCCTTTCTTTGACAATCCAAGTACACATCTCGTTCTCGTTCTCGTTCAATCTCATGCTCCGAAACTTTCACAGTCAAACAATCCGCATTCAGCCCGTTCAATACCAGGAGAAATAGACCGGCTCACCTTCGGTCTTCTTCACTGCAATCACCGAACACTGCAATTTATCCATGATTGAAATGGCATTGGAGCCGATTCTAGAAGAAACCGTTCGACCTGCCCCCTGGGCTCCGACCACAACCAGATCCGCTTGCCAGTCTCGCGATAGTTCGGCAATTGCATCAGAAACGACTTGCGCTTGCAGTAAATAGGCGTCGATTTTGCAATGGGGCTGCGCATCACGAATGCGTGTACCTAGCACGCGCAAGTCGTCTTCAATTAAACGATGATACTTCTCCTCACCAAGAAAGCTCTTGTTCTCCGAGTGCAATTCCACTACTGCCGATTCACGCCGGTTCGACAGACTGATGGTGACAAGCCTGATTTCAGTGCCCTTTCTCCAGGAGCCGCCTGACACCCAATCAACGGCAGCGGCGGAGTGGGCGGAAAGGTCTGTGGCTACCAGCACTCGCCGAGGTGGCTCACAGGCCAGTTCTCGAATCTTCTCCGGAGTGATCGGCACACCCTCAGACACAAGAGCCGGCAACTGCCTGAAACGCACAGCCTCCACCGTACAAGGAGCGTTTGCCAGAATGCGAGAAGCAATACTGCCAAGGGCCAGGCGACTGGAAAAAGCAAATTCATGGGAGCCGAGAATAATATAATCAGCCCCCCATGTGGCGGCAGTTTCCAGGATTTTTTCGCAAATCTCACCAGAGTTTACTTCTGTAGCAGTATCCGGAAAGACAAGGGAGAGCGAGTCTCGAAGCCGCTCGATCCAGCCCTTCATGGACTCCAGGTATTCAGCTTGCTCTGCCGCCAACACTTCTTTGTGTACGGCCCGGTTTGCCGGCACGGTCGCCGCCAGATCTTCCACCACAGTCATCAGCATAAACTGGGCGCCATCAGGCCACTTCCTGGCCATTGCAGATTCAAGGGAATAGAGGGCAGCTTCCTGGTCGTTTATTGGAATGAGCACTTTACAGGACATCTTTTTTGAATCTCTCCCTCAAAACTTTCGGGTGGCCGCTCTAAACACCAGAGCACTGTAGGATTCGACTCTCTATGCCTTTTGCGGTGTCGGCGCCAGCACTTGTGTTACCAGTTCCTGGGCGGCACTCTGAATCTCTTTCAGGTGGGCCTCACTTTTGAAGCTCTCTGCATAGATTTTATAAACATCCTCGGTACCGGAAGGTCGAGCGGCAAACCAGCCGTTTTCCGTTGTCACTTTCAGTCCGCCGATAGCCTCACCGTTTCCAGCGGCACTGGTGAATTTGCCTGTTATCTTCTCACCGGCAAACTCGGAAGCTTTCACATCTTCAGCCGCCAACTTTTTCAGTTTAGACTTCTGCTCAGGTGTAGCCGGCGCATCGATGCGAGCGTAACAGGGTGTACCGAACTCTTTAGTCAACTCCTCGTAATGCTTGCCGGGATCCTTACCTGTTACAGCCGTAATTTCGGCAGACAAAAGGGCCAGAATAATGCCGTCCTTGTCTGTTGTCCAGACCGAGCCGTCTTTGCGCAAGAAGGATGCCCCGGCGCTCTCTTCACCGCCGAAGCCAAAGGAACCGTCCAGCAAGCCGTCCACAAACCACTTGAATCCCACCGGCACTTCTACCAGCTTGCGGTTAAGACGCGCCGCCACACGATCAATCAAGCCTGTGCTGACAACAGTTTTGCCGATTGCCGCCTGGAGCGGCCACTGTTTGCGATTCTGAAAAAGGTAGTCAATGGCCACAGCCAGGAAATGGTTCGGGTTCATCAAGCCGGTGGGAGTGACAATGCCGTGGCGATCGTGGTCGGTATCGTTGGCAAAAGCAATGTCAAAGCGATTGCGCATCTCCACCAGCCCGGCCATGGCATAAGGCGAGGAGCAATCCATGCGGATCTTACCGTCCCAATCCACGCACATAAAAGAGAAAGTAGGATCCACGCGATGGTTCACCACTTCGATGGGCAATTTGTGTTCAGCCGCAAGACGCTCCCAGTAGGCCACACCGGCGCCACCAAGGGGATCTACGCCGGCTTTCAAACCGGAAGAGGCAATGGCATCAAGATCCACTGCGCTCTTCAACTCTTTCACGTAGAGATCGACAAAGTCGAACTTGTGAGTGGTGGAAGCGGCCATCGCCTGCCTGAAACTAACGCGCTTGACACCTTGCAACTTGTTGGCCAGAAACTCGTTGGCCTTCTGCTCCACCCAGGCCGTGATATTGGTGTCCGCCGGTCCACCGTTGGCCGGGTTGTACTTGAAGCCCCCGTCCTGGGGAGGATTGTGGGAGGGTGTAATGACTATGCCATCAGCCAGACCGCTCTTGCGTCCTCTGTTATAAGTCAAAATAGCCAGAGAAATAGCCGGTGTGGGGGTAAAGCCCAATTGACTGTCCACCATGACGTTCACTTCATTGGCGGCCAGCACCTCCATGGCTGTGGCAAAGGCCGGCTCGGAAAGGGCATGAGTGTCGATGCCAAGATAAAGCGGACCGTTGATGCCCTGCTCCTGTCGATAGAGACAAATGGCCTGAGTGATAGCCAGGATATGATCCTCGTTGAAAGCACGCTTGAATGCCGACCCTCTATGGCCGGAAGTACCGAAGGCTACCCGCTCGGCCGCAATTGAGACATCAGGCTTCTCACTAAAATAGGTCGTCACCAGGCGGGGCACATTGACAAGCATATCAATGGGGGCGGGCTTACCAGCAAAGGGACTGAGCATTTCATATCTCCTGAACATCCAAGGCGGCTCTATTCTAAAGAAATCCGCGCCCAATAACAAACGCTTGAAAGCCCGGCTCGATCCATTCGCGGACTATTCTAAAAACCTGACAGCTCGTACTCAACAGTTGTAGTGTGCACTACAAGCCCCGGATACGCAGATTGGAGACTCGAAACAATAGACTTACAGGCACGAGAGTTACTATTCATAAGCCCCTTAGGAATTAGCAGCCGCAAATTTTTTAGATTGGTCAAACCGACAAATGCGGCGGGCTTAAGGCCAGAAAGACTAGCTTCGTCAAGTTCAATTGTGAGATCAGTAAGGCTGCGACTCCGGCAGGCGACCATTCTATCAATCTCACCGGGAGCAATCCGTCCGCCCTGAATACTCAAAGACTGCAAACCTGGTAACTCTAGAAAATACTTCAACTCACCGGCAGCAATATTGGCACCAGATATACGCAGGTTTAAAAGTCTATTGCGTGAGGCCGGTTTCGCCCGCAAGCGGATTAGCTCCGAAACATCATTCAGACCATACGCACGCAAACTCTCCAACTGTGGCAATGGCGGTAAAGCTACCAGAAGACCGTCGCCCCTGCCCGTGATGGAAAGCTCCTTTAACTGTTTTAGTTGCTGTAGAGCCAGGAGCGAACTGGCCGGACAAGAACGAGCAACCGCATCGGGCTGCGTCGAAGCTGCGGAGAGGGTCAACATCAGCTTCTTCAGATCGGGACAGGTCTTTGAAACAATCCCGAGACAATTAGAGAGTTCGCCAACGTTCTCAGAATACGCATAAAGATCGAGGCCGAATAGGTCCCCTTTACCAAAGCCGGCAAGCACTTTCCCAAAGATATGAGAAGGAAAATACGGCGGTCGATAAGTGAGCGAATACTTGGCAGGCACAGCCAAGCTGCCGTCACATGCAACCCGGTTGACGACGTACCCATTCTCGTCGGTTAAAACCAGGGTACCCAGAAGGCGCAACCCAGGAAACTTGAAACGCCTGACGGCAACATCATTCTCCTTAACAATGCCGGAAGAGAAGGAACCAGGCGCTATTTTCATCTTCTGCAGCAAGTCAAGGCTACTCTTGTCTGCGTCAAAGGGGAGCGTATCCTGAAGCAAGTCGGCAGTGTTCCTTTCAGCCGGCACAGCTTTCAGGGCGCGAGCCGTCAAATCGTTATAGGCTGAGGACATTGGTCCCCTGGTGGCATGCCCGAGATTGCCTTCATCTTCATTCCCCGCCGGTCTCGACACCTTCTTTATGTCCGCTTCCTCAATCGGCAACGACTTCGGAAGGTTTGCAAGCCGCACCTTCGATGAAGAGCTTGCATCCCCTTGCTCAGTCTTGCCAGATCCATGAAGTTGCAGAGAGCGGTCCAGCTGCATCCAGTAAAGTAAGGCGCCTACCCCAGTAAGTGGCACTACAATGGCTATAGTCAAGCCCAGCACCAATAGTACCGCCTGTCGGTTCGATGCAGCCTTCTGCCCGACAACCTGGGCAGCGAGTAACTCGCTCTCCTTATCTCGGGCAAACTGTAAAGGTTTAACAGCCAGAACACGCTCCATGTCGATGGAAAGCTCATTGACACTCTGATATCTTCGTTCGGGCGATTTTTCCAGACACTTACTGAGGACTGCTTCCACACCGGAGGGAAACTTGATGCCGGTTACAGAATGCAGACTGGGCGGCTCCGCCTTACGATGGGCTGCCTCCAATTCTTCAAAACCGTCACCGGTAAAGGGTGGCACTCCGCTCAAGGTCTCAAAAAGAGCACAACCCAAATTGTAAATATCCGAGCGGCGGTCAATGTCGCGCCCTCGAAACTGCTCGGGGCTCATGTAAGCGGCACTACCGATTACTTCACTCAAATCCGGCGCCGAAAGCCTTTCAGCCCCCGCTTTCACTCTAGAATGTTCGCGACGACTTTGCCAGGCTTCTCCCAGATCGGAAATTCCAAAATCAAGAATTTTCACCTCGATCTCATCGCCACCATCCACGGTGAGCATTATATTGGCCGGCTTCAAATCTTTGTGCACCACGCCTCTTCTGTGGGCATAAGAAAGCCCCTCGCAGACCTTGACGAAAAGCTCCAGGGCCGCACCTACCGAAAGCGGCCCCTGCCTGTCTATGGTTTCAGCCAGAGTTTCACCGTGGATGAAATCCATGGCATAGTAAGGCAGACTTCCTTCATGCAATCCCAGATCATAGACCTGGCAAATAGTATGGTGCTGCAGGGCGGAGATTATTTTTGCCTCGTTCTGGAACATTCGCCAGCTCTGCTCCGACACCATCGACGGTGCAAGGAACTTAACGGCACACTGGCGGCCTAATACCGTGTGCCTGGCCCGATAAATCGAACCCATACCACCCTGCCCGGCCAGTTCCACAAGCTTGTAGCAGCCGCCAATTACCGCGCCTGGCGCCAGCAAGACAGCAGCCTGCACGGCCCCCGCCCGGCGAGTTCGCATGGCCGTGCGGGCGGCAGTGCGCTTCTGTAAAAGTTCGCCGCCGCCATAGCGGGTGGCCAGCGACCCAGCGGGCAGCCCTTTAGCGCCCTTATTAAGCCCGTCACCACTACGACCGGCACCGTCCACCAGCGGCGACTTGCACTGACAGCGCATATCTTTGAAGAAAAATGCCGTCATGCTGCCGGGGCGGCTCAAGGCCGGTACCACTTTGCCACATCGCCGACAGATACCGGCGTTGGAATCGCCGGCCAGGCGACCGCCGGGGGCATTTCTCTGACCGCAACAACAGCTCAAGTCGGAGAGCAAAAATGAGGTAAGCGAACCACGCCGCTCCTCAGAAATTATGCTTCTGCGGCACTTTGAACAAATTTTTGCCTGCTCTTTCATGCAATCTAATCATACATCCTAATCAGTCCGGCGAAGTCCAGCGCAAGACCATCGGCCTGCGCTGCATGTCAGCGCCAGTAAAAAATACGACTGCGCTGCAAGAGTTCCTTCTTAGTGTTTGTACTGTTGTAGGCGTTCCCGAGCAAGTTACTACCGCCGCCTCCGTGAAAGGTAATGAGGGAAGGCTGAAAAAATCGCCCGGCATAGTCAAGCTTGCTGGCGCTGCGACCATCCAGTGTCGGATCGAAGGGCACCCAACCCAGGGAGGGAAGATATACCTCACTCCAGCGGTGCCCCACTCTATCCTCGTAGGGCAGCGCCTTTCTCAGCCTGGAGCCGGCGGCAAAACGTGTGGGCAGCCCACCAGCCCGACAGAGCGCGCAAAACAAATAGCTGAACTCCGAACAGCTGCCCGAGCCCCGAGCCAGTACAGTGGGGGCGCTGTCCCAGTTGTCTTCCATACTGTATTTGAGATTGCTGGCCACATAATAATGAATTGCCCTCACCCGCTCCAGCGGATCTGGATACCTTGAGAGAAACTGACCGGCCAGGGCTTTAATCTGTGGGGAACGGTAGTTATAAATGCGCTCATCATCCGCGGTGTACACGGAACGCACCGACTCAGGAACGGCGACGGAACCTTTACTTTGCCCGAGAGAAGCTTGGAAACGATTCGGTAAGTCCAGAAAGCGGGCCCGGCAGAAATAACCGAAAGAGAGGGTCTGTCCCGGCTCTATGCGCGGCACCCGATATACATGCACTGATTGACCATACTGATCTTGCAAAACTTGAGGGACTATTCGGCAATCGCTCTCCGGTTTGAGCTCTTCAATTTGCTGGCTTTCACAGCTGGCAGGAAGGGCAAGCACCACGGTCAGATCACTGACGGCTCTATTTTCTTTATTGGTCAACTGGTGCTGGAAGCGAATTTGATAGCTCTCCCCGGCGCAAGAAGCCGGAGTACAAGCCACAAAGAGCAAGAGAGCGGCCAGCCAGAGTTCTGCCTGTAAACGAAAGCGAATCATGATGATGCTCGAAAAGCAGAGGCGACCAGCCATTCAGACTTAAACCTGGGCTCCGACACTGAGATGCTCTCTGTACCAGGCGATCGCTTCGGCAAGTCCCTCGGCAAGGCTGTAACGGGGTGACCAACCCAGACCGCGAATGCGCTCCGAACTCAAATACTGAGCTTGAATCTCCCTGGTGGCATGACCTTCCACAACCGGCTTGAGGTCGCTGCGCTGCATATTCTTCAAGATTTCATCAACCATAGTCAGCACCGACACCGGCGCATCGTTGCTTATATTGAAAGCCTGCCCGGCGATAGTCTTATCTTGCAAAAGCCGTTCGGCGATTGCCAGATTGGCTCTGGCTGCGTCTTGTACGTAGATATAATCGCGCACAGGCGATCCATCGGAGCGAATGAGCGGCGCCTGCCCGGCCAGCACTGACTGAATCGTGCCTGGAACAATACGACTGAAATTCAGATCCCCGCCGCCATACAAGTTTCCGCACCGGGTCACTGCAACAGGCAGAGCAAAGGAATGAAAATAAGATCTTGTGATCAGATCGGCACAGCTCTTCGAAACATCATAGGGGAAGCGACCTTGCATGGGCGCATCTTCAAGGTAGGGCAAGACTTCCTGGTCGCCATAAGCTTTATCGGAAGAAGCCACCACGATGGACTCGATGGACTGCCCGGTCTGGCGCAGGAGCCTCACGGCCTCCAAAATATTCCAGGTGCCCTGAATGTTGGAAGCGAAGGTGGGGACGGGATTCTCATTGGCCACCCCGACAATGGCCTGGGCCGCCAGGTGGAAAATCACTTGAATGTCATTGTCTTTGATGACGTCGAATACTTTTTGGTAATGTTCAATGTCTACATTCACGAGTTTGAGCTTGCCACTGCCGCTGCCGTTACGCTCTGGTGAAGAGGCAAACTTTTCAGACAGTTCATGAATACGAGAGGACTGCGGATACTGACGATCAAGCCCTACGACCGTCGCGCCTCTCTCCAGAAGCAACTCACATACCCAGGGTCCGAGGAAACCGGCACAACCGGTTACCAACACACGTGCATCCGCTATATTTTCAGGCGCCATAATCTCACAAAATGTCACTCAACAATGGGCATTATGCCATATTTGAGGAGCCCCGAGCCAGCCCCGGGGAGACCACCACGGCAAGAGCCCGGCTGCCAGGCGCAATGGATCAATTGCCCAAAAATCAGTTGCCCACAAAACTGCTGAGCGGCACACCCAACTCGAAGTCGGTCGTAGTTTGCCGACGTAAGGTCAAACGCGGTCTAATCTTTTTGAGCATCTTTGGGTAACTGCTGGGCCAGTTGTTCATGCGCCCTTCGAAGGCTTCAAGCCTGGGGAACTCCACCAGGCTGGCCGCATATTCGGGACCGAATTCCTGCACGTAGATAGTCAAGAAGCGCAATTTCGGCATTTTCGCCAGACTTGTCATATCATCGCGGTCGAGGTCCACTGCTGTAAATCTAAGGGAAAAGAGCTTGGGGAAAGCAGCCAGTCTCTGGATATCAGCCCGGTGAACAACTATAGCGCCCAGCCCCAGCATCTCCAGACCTTTGCAGGGCGCGAGCATGTCCAGGACGCGCCGGCATTCTAAGTCTCCCGATAATTTGAACACTCTCAAATTATGCAAACCCTTCCACTTAGCGATGGCCTCCGGCTCCAGACGAGTATCGCCTATATGCAGTGCGGATAGCAGAGGCAGTTGATCAAACACTTCCACCACATCATTGCGCACGTCTGTGGCCTCGAGATTGAGAACCATTATGCTCTTCATATGGGCAAGGTGCCTGACGGTTTCCGTGGTCACACTGAAGTTGTGATCAAGAGAAACATGGCAAAAATCATCGGCCGCAAAACGATCAAGAAGCTGCGGAAACTGCGCGATATTGCCGCTTGGTCTATATTCAAGCCACTGCACATAAGGAAAAACCAGGGTGCCGCGAGCATCGTATTCCTTACCTTGCGTGATGATGGTGCCCACGGAAATCTTCTCATCGAAGTGAAAAACCCGAAAATTCCTTCCGCCGCGCCGCTCCTTGTGGGAGAAGGGAGTAGTAGCCGTCAGATACTCACTGAGAGCCTGGGTCTTCTCTCTCTGACCATCGTCAAAAGAGACAGGCAATAGCTTCTCAGCCTTATATCCCTCATACAAGCCGGGCTGTTTCAAGCCGTACCCGCCCACGGTGAACAAGATGACACTGACACTCACCACGCAAAGCAAGGCAAAAAATCCAAGCAAAAGCACCCATTGCGGCGTGTCGATGGAATTAATCAAGCTCAGCCCCCGGCCCTCCGCCAGCGCCTCTACTGAACGCAAAAGAGCCTGCCGGTGAGATCTTTCAAAGGCACGGCGGCGTTTCTGGTTCTGATGGTCAGCACCTTCATCACTTCCATCGCCGTCCGCCCCCTCAAGGCTATCCAGAAATCCCTCATCAAAGGGCCACAGTCCCAGGATGCGCATATCCTCAAGCACCGCCGAAGCACTGCCGTAACGGTCATCTTTGTCTTTGTTGAGCAGAATACCGATAAGCCGGGCGATAGCCGGATTGCGATCGAACTGGCGGGCGAGAATAGGGGCGGCGTCTTCGCAAATATGCTTGCCGATGGTCAGGAGCGCGGAATCCCCCTCGAAAATCTTTTCCCCGGTCAACATCTCATACAAAACCAGCCCGCTGGAATAGAGGTCGGAACGGCGATCAACTCTCTGTCCGACGGCCTGCTCGGGGCTCATGTAAACGGGACTGCCCAGTACCTCGCCGGTCTTGGTCAGGGAAATCGAACCTTCACCTTTGGAATAACGGGCAATGCCAAAATCTACCACCTTGACCAGAGGGGTGCCGCCCTCCTGCCAGACAATCATGATATTAGCCGGCTTGATGTCCCGGTGCACCACACCCCTGCCGTGAGCATACTCAAGCGCTTCCATCAGCTGACTGAAGATGTCGAAGGCCAGACACGGATCTATGGTGCCCTGCTTTTGCAGGAGCTGCGCAAGACTCTCGCCCTCCAAATATTCCATAGAAAAATAGGCGACGTTTCCCTCCACACCCACATCGAAGACTCTCACGATATTCTTGTGGTCAAAACGGGCCAGGGCCCTGGCTCTTTCTGAATACGCAAAAACTCGTGCCCGTCTGGCCGGCGAGCCACCAACACCTTGAGGGCCATGCGCTTGTCGAGATTTTCGTGCACCACCTCGAAAACACTGCCCATACCGCCACCGCCAATGCAGCCCCGGATGCGGTAAGTGCCCACAAACAGGCTACCGGGAATTAACTCGACGCTACCCGATTGGCTCACTGGGTCTACTAAGGGATTTGCCTGATTCATTAGCAAAACTGGTAAGGTTCGAGGAAGAAAATGGTGGATTCTAGGATCAAAATAGTAACTTTGAGATATAAACTTCTCGTAAATTCCACCGGGCTTCACCCGGTGGAGTGAAACTTTTTTGCTTCGGCAGAGTATCACTATGATGCTACACAGAAAGGAAAGGTCAAATGAAAAGAAGTCCCGCCACACTGACTGACCCAATAATTAATCCAAGCCAGGCCTTTCTCAAAGATCCCTACCCCACTCTCGCCAGAATGCAGGCGGAGTCGCCGGTGCTCTGGAGCGAAAAAGGAAAGTACTGGCTGGTGAGCCGCTACCAGGAAGTAAACGAAGTACTGCGCGACCTGCAATTCGAAAAGGGTTTCGACCGCTGGAAAACCACAAACCCCTTGATCAAGCTGGTTCCACAACTGGCTAAACAGCTCAAATTTCGCGGCAAATCCATGCTCAATTCCAACCCGCCCGACCATACCCGCCTGCGCAGCCTGGTGAACAAAGCTTTCACACCGGCCATGGTCAACGAAATGCGCAGGCACATTGAAGACATTGCCGAGGGTCTCCTCCTCAAATACAAGGCTCAAGGCGAGATGGACCTGATCGCCGACTACGCCTTCGTCTTGCCCGTCACCGTCATTGCAGAGATGCTGGGCATTCCCCCGGAAGACCGGGAGCACTTCAAAGGCTGGTCTCATACCCTGACCGAGGCGCTGGAACCCAGCGTCGCTCCACAGAAACTCCTGGCGGCGGCCGCCGCCAATAATGCCCTCCTGGACTATCTCAAACCCCTCATCGAAAGTCGCCGCAAAGCTCCCAGGCAAGACCTGATCAGCGCTCTGGTGCAGGCCGAAGAGGAAGGCAACAAACTGTCCGAAGACGAGCTACTGGCAAATCTGGTACTACTGTTAGTGGCGGGTCATGAAACCACGGTCAACCAGATAGGCAACAGCGCCCTGGCTCTGCTACGGCATCCGCAACAATTTGACCTGCTCAAATCCCAGCCTGAACTGCTGGAAGGTGCCGTGGATGAATTCCTGCGCTATGACAGCCCCGTGCAACTGATTCGCAGAAGCGCCAGCCAGACCATGGAACTGGCCGGACAAACCATCGCCGCCGACGATACCGTCCTGCTCCTGATAGGAGCCGCCAATCACGATCCCCTGCAATTTGAAAACCCGCATCAGCTAGATATCACACGCAAAAATATCAAGCACCTCTCCTTCGGAGCCGGCATTCACCATTGCCTCGGTTCCAGTTTAGCGAGAGCGGAAGGCAAAATTGCCCTGGCGGCGTTAATGAAGCACATGCCCGCTCTCGCCTTGAAAAGCGACGATCTGGAATACAGGGTGCCTTTTGCCTTGCGCGGAGTCAAGACCATGCCCGTCACTTTCTAACTATTGCCTGCTTCGTTCCGGTTCCCAGATTAATTGCGCTTGCCGAAAGGAAAAGCCGCCCTTACACTTGGGAACCACCCTCTCTTCACTCCCACCTTTTCTACATGGACAGACCAAGTACAGGCAATGACCAATCGGTTGAGGCAAAGCCCTCTACCAATCCGGCTGCGGAAGAGTCTGCTGCGCTGCTGGCCCTCAAGAATAGCGGCGCGGAGAAGGTAAGACCGTCTTCTCCCGAATTTCTCACCCTCACCGATCCCTTCACAAACCGTGTCTCGGTAAACGAGACGGATTCACCGTCTTCACCCAGGCGCTGGACCATGGCCATAGATCTGACCGCCTCCGGCAATGTGGAATTCCAGGGCGAAAGACGCCCCACCGGCGCCGACAATAAGCTGCAACAAATTCTCGACCTGGCGGAAAGGACTAAAGACACGCCGGTCACCCTCTATGTGCAAGCCGCGCTGCCCCTGCCTGAAACCGTGCGAGCGGACGGCTCGGTCATGACCAACCGCAACGATCAACAGGTGGCAACCTACCGCCTGGAAGACGGGCAGATCAAACTGGTGGACCAGGGGCCCAGTCAGGGTTTCCAACAGAATCTGGAAAACCTTCTGCAGCGCGCCTCCCAAAGAGCCGGTCAGGGCAACCTCGGTCTCATGATTCAATCCCATGGCTTTGCCGCCAATGGTCTGGGGGGTGATACCGGTGAAGCCAGCCTGGATGAGCTGGAACAAACCATCCGCAATGGTTTGAAAGCCTCCGGAAGAGAGGCCCTCGACATTCTCAACTTCGACTCCTGCTCCATGGGCAATCTCAATGTGGCCCAGGCCATGCAGGGCGAAGCCAGACACGTGGTAGCATCCGCCGAGGTGGAACGTTCACTGAACGACGCCGACGGTCAAAATGTCCGCACCACCCTCGGTGCCATCCTCGACCAGCCGGACTTGAGCCCTCAGGACTTTGCCGACCGCTCCATTGCGCTGGCCCGCCAGGGACACAACGACGACACCGGCAATCTCAACCCCGAAGCTTCCGGTACGGAGACTCTCGCCCACCTGGACCTCTCAAAATACCCACAAATGGAGGCAACCCTCGACAACCTGGGCGAGAAACTGATGACGGCCGCATCGCAGCCGCAAAATCGGCAGGCCCTGGTGCAAATCATCGACGGCGTCAACCCCTTCGCCAGCGAGGGGGCCCGTATCAGCGGCGCCTTTGAACCTTCAAGGCGCGATCTCGGACTCTTCCTCAATGCCCTCGAGCAGGGCCTGAAAGAAAACAAAATTACCGATCCTGACGGCAGTCTCAAGCAGGCCCTGGAAGCAAGCCGCAGCGCCCTCAAGAGCCTGGTGCGCGACTTTCATGGCGAAAACTACAAAGGTTACAACGAAATGGCCGGTGTTTCCGTATTTCTTCCCGGCAGCGACATACTCAGTCTGGATGCTCACATTGCCGCCAATTCACCACTGACGGACATGCTCACAAGCAGCACGCCGAGTCGCAAGTTTGCCCGCTTCGACAACCGCGAAAATTTAGCGGAGAGTTTGAACCGCTCGCTGGAAGATATGGAAAATCTTGGCGATACAAAACCCCTCGCTCAAGCCGTAGAGAAAATGGCCACGGCCAAGAATGAAACAGAATTCGACCAGTCGCTAAGACAACTGCAGGATTTACTACGAGAGACTCAAGCCGGGCCTCTAGGTCGGGCACTCATAGAAGCCCAAAGACAAGATATGCAGGAGCGCCGCAACCGCCTTTTTGAACAACAACTGAATCGCCTGCCGCCACACTGGCAGAACTTCTTGAACACAATGAGAAGCTGAGGCTCAAAATTTACTTCCTCGTCCTGGCAACCTCGTCTCGCTTCGAGACTACGACCCGGGTCGCCAATAAGATAAACTAGCCGTCTATCGCCGGGGGATGCCATGAAGAGAAAGCTACTGATATCTACGATTTTGGGCGCCGTCTCAATCTCGTCCTTGAGTTTGACTGCCTGTAGCGAACCAAAACAACCATCAGGTTTCATCGATAAGTCAGGGGGCATGGTACTCAACCTCGACAAGCTCAGCCCCAGACCCACCGTCCTGGGAAACTTCAGCGAAGGTCTGGCCGTAGTAAAGACCGAACAGGGCTGGGGCTGCCTCAGCAAGACCGGCGAATTGGTCTTCGACCAACCCTTCAAGTATTTGTCTCCTTTTGCCGAAGGAGTAGCCGCCTACTGCACCACCGACGGTGCCAGCCGCGAACGCTGGGGTTACATATATAAAAACGGCACTACGGCCGTTAGACCGGCCTTCGCTGCCGCTCAGAAATTTAGCGGTGACCTGGCAGCGGTGAAACTGCCCGAAGAACATGAAGATCCGAAGAAGGCCGGACGCTGGTGCTATATCGACAAAGGCGGGCAACAAGTCATTCAAGATACTTTTGAAGCGGCCGAACCTTTTCACGACGGGCTGGCCGTCGTAAAAGTGAACGGTAAGATGGGCGCCATAAACACAGCCGGAAACCTGATTGTGCCGGCCAGATACGACGTGGTTTATTCGGCCAGCAACGGCAATATAGTAGCGGGCAGAGGCACCGGTCTCTCCGGTGAAAATCCTGATCAGGTGCTGGACTATATGGACGCTAAAGGCAAGGTGCAATTTCAAAAGACCATTCACGGCGTCACTCTCAAAAATTTAAGACCCAAGCTCTGGGTCAAGTTCGATCCCAAAGAGACCGCCGAAGCTGCAGTAGAGAGCAGTTGGCACAGACCGCTCAGTTCCTTCGTTTCACCCGGCTTCAGCGAAAACAAATCCATCGGCCAGGTAGATGCCAAATTCGCCATCAACCAGCAATTCGACGCCCGGGCCTTCGCCGGATTTTACGACTATATCTATCCCGTTACCGGTGGCTACTTCGTCGCCTATGAAGACGCTAACGGCGGCAAAATGGACTATCGCGGCGGGGTACCGGAAGAAGCAGCAGGCATCTGGAACTCCAAGACCTTCCGCTTCTTTGATGCCGCGCCCTTTTCCGACGGTCTTGGACTGGTGCAGGAAAGCAAGGACGGCCGCTTTGGTTTCGTCGATAAGAGCGCCCAGTTCGCCCTCAAACCCACTTACAAATATGCCCGCTCTTTCAGAGACAGCCTGGCCCTGGTAGGGGACGCCCCCATTCAAACACCGGAAGAATACAGACAGGCGGAGCTGGTGAAATTTTCCAAGGATGCTTCTAAAGGTCCCGATGAATCCACCCTGACGGAATCTCTTTCCGGTATTCGCTAGATCTACGCAGCCGACCATCCCACAAGAGAAAGCAAAAGCAGCAAGCACTATGACCGGACCAGAAGGTGAAGTCGAAGAAGAAGAACTGACCTTGCACTTTGTGCCCTTGCTGGGTTCGGTGCTGGCCCTGGAAGAAGGCTCGCTCAAAAGAAAACTGACGGAAGCCGAAATCATTGACGTGAGAGACCGCTCTGTCTGTATCAGAATGGCTAAAGAGCATGTAGAAAAGCTTGAACGAGAGCGCGGTCTGGCGGATATCGATGCCGAGAACGTTGCCGCCGAATGGAACCGCCGCCGCATCGAATTCACAGAGTCTTATTGGCCCACCCTGGTTCTCTACGTACCGACCTCGGGCCCCGGCACCAGAGCCTGCCGAGAAATTCTGGAAAATGCGAAAAACGACAGTGAATACGAGGGCCTGGAATTTGAAGCTAAAGAGCATGACAAAGGTCTGGCGCGCCATCTCATAGATCAAATGAGCCTTCTGCCGCCCAAAGCCGATAAGTCGGAACTGAGCGACCTGGCCAGGCATCTGCAATACTTCGTGGTGCGCAGCAAACCTTTCAACAGCGACCAGGCCATGGAAGTAGCTTCCTGCTATCTGCGCCTGATAGGCAAATTGCTGGCGGCCGGGGCCCTCACCGTCTCGGTGGAAAGCTCCAACTTAACGCATTCCAGAGGGGCCTGGCAGGATCTCCTGGAACGCTTTCAGGAAACACCCCTGGTCTCCCTCCTCTTCGGCTTCGTGCAGATGCCGGCTGTGTACAAAAACGAGTATTTCTCAGTGGGCATGCACAGCCTCGGCAGGCCCGACTTCGTCATTAACAAAGAAACTCTCAGGGGTCTTGAATATCCAGAGGATAAGCTCGATCAGGCCGCCGGCGAACTCTTCCAGGTTTTGGCTTACTACCTCCTCGATGAATGCCCGCTCTCGCAATTCCGCTCCGGTAATACCTTCAGTTTGAGTGCCGACAGCCCTCAACTGAGAGTAAACATCGAACCGGCATCCTTCTTCAAAGAATCGGACATCCGCTCCAATCCCTTTGGAGTATGGCGCCTCAGTGCCAATTCTTGAAGGAGACAAGATCATGAACTACTTTCAGCCGGCTCCCTACCCTGATCCCGCTATTGAAGTTTTAGACAGTCGTTTCAACAAATACCGCATCGGCAATGCTTCCGTAGAACGACTGGCCACCGGCTGCCGCTGGAGTGAAGGTCCTGTATATTTTCCGGCCATGGGCTGCCTGCTCTGGTCGGATATTCCCAACAATCGCATCCTGCGCTATACGGAAGACTCTGCCGGCGGGCATTTGAGCATCTTTCGCCAACCATCCAACTACGCCAACGGCAATGCGAAAGACAGAGCCGGCCGGCTCTATACTTGCGAGCACGGCAGCCGCCGCGTCACCCGCACCGAATATGATGGCACAATCACAGTCCTGGCCGATAACTTCGCAGGCAAACCACTCAACGCTCCCAATGATTTAATTGTAGATAGCCTGGGCCATGTCTGGTTCACCGATCCAGGCTACGGCATCATCAATGACTACGAAGGCTTCCAGGCCGAGGAAGAACTGCCCCGCTGCCTCTATCGAATTGATGGAGACACAGGCAAGCTTTCCGTCTTTGCCGACGATCTGGTCAGACCCAACGGACTTGCTCTCAGCCCCGACGAAACAAAGCTCTATGTGGTAGACAGTGCCATGGGCCATGAAGGGCGAGCCTGCATAAAGATCTACGATGTCAATTGCGAGAGCGGCAAGCTCAAACCGGGACGAATCTTTGCCGACGACTTTGCCCCCGGCACCACCGACGGCATCAGATTCGACTGCCACGGCAATCTCTGGTGCGCCATGGGCTGGGGCGATGCCGGGGAAAACGGCGTACGCTGCTATAGCCCGGATGGTACCCTGATAGGCAAAGTGCATCTGCCTGAAATCTGCGCCAACCTTTGTTTTGGCGGCGAGAAAATGAATCGGCTTTTCATGACGGCAAGCACATCACTCTACGCGCTCTATGTGGGAGTGCGCGGCTTGCTGTGAAGTAAAAGAGTAAAGTGCAAAAGGAAATCAACTGAAGGATCGAAGAAGATGGCGCTGAGAAGTCTGGAAGAACTGATTAACCGGCAAGAACCCGGCTGGGCTCTCGTACAAGAATGGATGGCCGAAGCTAAAAACCATGTGGAAGTCTTGCCGGCCGATGATCAGGCCAGGCAGCAGGCCCTTTTGCAAATTCAAGTAACCACCAGATCTCCCATGGGTGCCATAGTTTACGAAAGCGGCGGACTGCTGGTCGATCACGGCTGGCTGAGGATACTGGGCTCCGGGCACCCCCGCTTGCCGCGCAGCCTGCCTGACTGGACCAGGGAAGCCACCGGCATGGACCCGTTGGAGGCGCCCTACGTGCTCATTGCCGACGACGTTCTGGGAGGTCTCTTCGCCTTAGACTCAGGCTACCTGGGCGACCACGGCAAAGTCTTCTTCCTGGCACCGGATACCATGAGTTGGGAGAACACCGAGCTTGGCTACAGCGACTTCATTTACGGGCTCTGCTTCCAGACCGATCTGGATAAATATTACAATAATCACCGCTGGCCGGGCTGGCAGGAAGACATCAAAGACCTAGGCGGTGATCAGGCCATGTCGGTGATGCCGCCCCTCTGTCTTAAATACGGCATCAAGTCTGAAGCAAAACTCTTTCAAAACCGCAGTCGCAAACCAATTCCAATGCTGGAGTCATACCGGCTCTTTCTGGATATGAACCAGCAACTAAGCGGTCTCAAGGACGGAGCGGTGGTCATGTTCGATCCCGGTCAGTAAATGGCAGGAGCAAGCAATGAAAACTTCGAGAACACTATTTTTCCTGACGTTCGCAATTCTCATGCTACAGGCCGGCCCCACGGCGGCAAGCAAGCCTGAGAACACCGACAACACAAAGAACAACCCCTCAAAGGTAAGGCAAGGGGCCACCCCGGGGAGAGCACCGCAAATGACAAACCTGTCCCAAGCCTGGCAGACGCTCAAAACAGCAAAACAATTCAGCAGCGCCACCGTCGGGGAAGCAGCTACACCATCGAAGGAATACCAGGCCTTCCTGGCAATAGCTCCGCTTGCCGGCAGCTATCGCGGCGAGATAGACAACCTGATAATCGACGGCAGCCCGGCGGGAAAACTCTATAGCGCCAGTCTGCTCTACGCCGTAGATCACAAGGCCGGTCTCGCCGCCCTCCAGAAACTGGCCGACTCGCAGGAAAAAGTCACCTACAGAAGCGGCTGTGAAGTGATGAACGAGACCGTGGGAGCCATTGCCCGCAGTCTTTTGAAAACAGGAAGATTTATGGATTGGACCCTGGGAGCTAAGTAGTAAGCTTCAGTCTACAGCCGGGGCAGCCAGTTAGGCTTTCGCCTGGGCAAAGGCCAGCACATGCCCATCCGGATCTAAACTGTAGGCAACCGACTCCCCCCAGTTGCGCTCCGCCAGGGGGCTAAGTTCTCTCGCCCCATTGGCCAGAGCGGCGGCATGATACAGCCGGGCCTCTTCAACCACAAGATAAAGTTCCGCCCTTGGTATTCCGTCAGCCTTTGAGGGGTCCGGCAGGGTCTCCCCCAGCAAGCGTTTAATACCAGCCACCGGCATCAGGCCAAGCACGCAGTCTCCGGCCAGCATAAATTCGGTCATACCTTCCACATGCAGTGACGGCGCCATACCCAGCACCCTTTCGTAAAACTCTTTGCTGCGCTCCTGATCATGCACATAAAAAATCATATGGGTTCTCACGGCCGTCACTCCAGAGGTCTGAAAGGTTCTCATTTATAACACTCCCACAGGCTGAAAACCACAGAAGCGCCAGAAGCCCGCCGCCCATATAGCTCAGTCAAGATGCTAGAGTTTCTCTCGCTCCCTGCCAGGCATGTGCACAGTGCTATTCAACGCCATTACCGCTCTCTATGTGGCCATTCTCGTACTGGTTCCCTCCGTGGCATCCAAATTCATTGCCCTTGGTCCGGTCAACATCTCAGGCGCCACCCTCTTTTTCCCCGTCACCTATATATTCAACGACATTCTCACCGAGGTGTACGGCTACTCACGTTCCCGCCAAATTATCTGGCTTGGTTTTGCCGCCCAGATCTTGACGGCTTTCGCCTACTGGCTGGTAGGCATTATGCCGGCCGCTCCCTTCTGGCACAACCAGACCGCCTACGATACCATCCTCGGTATCGCCCCTCGCATCACACTGGCCAGTTTAATGGCTTATATCATGGGAGAATTCGTCAATAGCGTCATACTCTCCCGCCTCAAGTTCGCCCAGGGCGGACAGTCGGGAATAGCCCAGGCAAGCCGCTTTGTCCTCTCCACTATCGCCGGTGAAGCCGTAGATTCCATTGTCTTCCTGGGCATTGCCTTTTACGGCACCATGGCCTTCAAAGATCTTGTCGAGACAGCTCTCACCATCTACGTGGCAAAAGTTCTCTATGAAATAGTGGCTCTGCCTGTCAGCATGCGCCTCGCTCAATACCTGAAGCGGGTGGAACATGTAGATCAAATCGACAATCCAAGCACCACCAACTACAGCCCCTTCAATCTACATTGAAGTCTGTGAAAAACTAAAACTTGACTTTGCGCATGATAAGCGCCGACTGGTCTTCAAACACTACGGTCCAATCGGAAAGCTGCTTGAGAGCCCGGGCAAGGGGCGCTTGCGGCTTGATCATCACCCAGTCGATGCCGTACTGCCCCAGTTTTTCCTTCCAGCCGCTCTCGCACTCATTTATGGAACGGTAATCCAGAACAAGCTTGTCGCCGTACATATCGAAGCGTGTATCGATGAATACCTTAGGCTGCCCGGGGCTGCGCCAGATAAGCACATCGCCTATCTGAGGATCGTTAAAGAGACGTCCCTGTAAGTTGCTGCGCTCTCTTTCCAAAACCAACATAGCTTGCTCGGAAGGCGCCTGAAAAGCCACCGAGGAAGCAGGCAACTCCGGCTTCACCACCCTCCCGGCAATGAGGGCCACGCCGGCCAGGGCGCAAAAGCAAACGATGGCCAGTTCACCCGAACCACCAGTCTTCCATAAGTCCAGGGTGTGGTGGTTGAAATTCCACCAGAAGCCCCGGTGATGATTCTCAGATTGCAAAGGCGTCAATTGCTTTTGGTCTTGCTCGGCGCTTTCAGCGGTAGCAGCAGTAGCAGCAGCAGGCAGTTTGCCGGCGCCTCTCAGTACATTAGCGAGCCCCAGCAAAGCAGCGATTTCAGCCACCAGCATCAGTGCCACAAAGGGAATCAAGCGGCTGGTCTTAACGGCATTGTAAGTTCCGATGGTGCCGATCAAAAAAGAAATGATCAGTTCGCAAAGCAAAAGCCCGGCTGTGGCAGTCAGCTCCACCGAGGCAGCTTCCTTGCGAAGCCGCAGATAGAGGCGCAAGCCCACCACAAAACTGACCGCATAGAAAGCCACCAGTAACAGGAAGGGATAGTAAATAGGCTTGGCAAAATCGAGAGGAGCCAGTTCAATAATGAATTTATTGGTGGCAGAGAAGAACAAAGACGGAATATAGAGCCAGAGACCGACGCCGAAAGGGTTGACTAGACTGGCAAGCAACATGCCCAGCATACTGACGGCGAAAGTAACGAGCAGACTGCGCACCGGCGACTTACCGAAGACAAGGGCGAGAGTAGTGCCGATCAAGCAAGCCAGAAGCACGCTAAAGGCCGTAGTGAAACCGGTGTGCATGTTAGACCACAGCACCACTAGCGGTGCGGCCACCAGCACCATGGGGAAGAGCTTTTTCTCGCCCGCCAGGGAGGAAGCTCTCACCGAATGCACCAGTTGCAAAAAGACTGAAAGGAACACAAAGGAAAACACTTGCGGTCTCACCAGAGTGTGGAAGCTGGCACTCAACATGCCCAGAATCACGGCAATAAGAGCCAGCAAGAAGGGCGCTTCTCTCCTCACGGCCACGCTCAAAGGCAGCGAAAGAAAAGCGGTGACCATACAAGTTGCCGTCAACATAAGCAAAGGCAAAAGCCCGCCCGGTACCGTCACCAGGTAAAAGATAAGCTCCGAGAGCCACTGATAGGGCACGAATTTCTGCCCGCTCAGAGCCTGGGAAAATGGCGCAAAAGTATAAGAGAAGGGGTCGGTGGAGGGAAGGGCACCGGTCTGAAAAATCTGCCGGCCCATGGCCATGAGCCAGCAGGTATCAGGGTCGTGCAAAGCCGTTCCGGCCACCCAGGCTCCGGCCAGAAAGGCGATGAAGAGAATCAGCCCCAGGGTGACACGCGAACAAATATGCCCCAATAGTTCGGAGCCGGAGATTACTACTTGCTGCTTGTTTGGATCCCTGGGCGGCGGCGCAAAATCAAAGCCCTCCGAGCGCGCAAACTCCATCCAGTCATGGCCGCCTTCCTTTCCCTCGGACGGCGCTTCATTCTTGTCTTTATTGTCTTCAGCGCCCATGCCGGGAGCTATTCCCACTCAATAGTGGCCGGCGGCTTGGATGTAATGTCATAGACCACCCGGTTGATATCCGGCACTTCGTTCACCACCCGCGAAGAAATCGTAGCCAGTAAGTCATAGGGCAAGCGCGCCCAGTCGGCGGTCATACCGTCTTCAGAGGTTACGGCCCTCAAGACAATTTGGTTTTGATACGTGCGCTGATCGCCCATCACGCCCACCGACTTGGTAGGCAGCAAGACAGCAAAGACCTGCCAGATCTGCCGGTAGAGCCCGGCCGCTTTAATCTCTTCTCGAATAATCCAATCGGCTTCGCGCAGGGTCTTGAGCCTGGGCTCGGTCACTTCACCAAGCACCCGGATGGCCAGACCGGGACCGGGGAATGGATGTCTCTCCACAATGCCTTCCGGCACTCCCAATTCCTTACCGACCAAACGCACTTCGTCTTTAAAGAGCTTGGCAAAGGGTTCTACCAGTTCGAATTTGAGATCCTCAGGCAGTCCACCCACATTGTGATGGCTCTTAATTTTGACCGCCACCGGCTTACCGGTTTTGGGATCAACCTTGGTGCCGGCTGACTCCACTACGTCTGGATAGAGGGTACCCTGGGCGAGAAAATCGAAAGGTCCGAGCCGTTTGGATTCGCTCTCAAAAACACGAATAAATTCCGCCCCGATGGTCTTACGCTTCTGCTCGGGATCTTCCACTCCGGCCAGCTTGGATATGAATCTCTCAGCAGCATCGATGGCATGCACATGGATGTGGAAATCTCGCTCGAATGTTTCCACCAGCCACTGCGCTTCGTTCTTACGCATGAAGCCCTGGTCGATGAACATGCAAGTGAGCTGATCGCCGATAGCCTTGTGCAAGAGGAAGGCCAGGGTGGAACTATCCACACCGCCTGAAAGAGCCAGCAAGACGCGGCGGTCTCCCACTCGCTCCTTGACCGACTTACACGCTTCTTCCACAAAGCGGCTCATGGTCCAGTTCTGGGGACATCCACAAATATTGAGGGCGAAGTTGGCGATAATTTGTTTGCCGCCCACGGTGTGTACCACCTCAGGGTGGAACTGCACGCCGTAATACTTGCGCTCTTCATCGGCGATGGCCGCCACCGGCGTGTCGGCGGTGCAACCCACCACAGCAAAGCCTTCCGGCAAGTCCACCACACTATCGCCGTGACTCATCCAGCTCTCGATGGCCGGGTCAAGACCCTCGAAGAGTTTGCCATGATGCACGACGGTGAGCAGGGCCCGGCCGTACTCACGCACACTGGCCGGCTCCACTTTGCCGCCCAGGTCGTGGGACATGAGCTGCATACCGTAGCAAACTCCCAGAACCGGCAGACCCATTTTCCAGATTTCCGGGTCGAGCTTGGGGGCGTGTTCTTCATAGCAACTGTTGGGACCGCCGGAAAGTATGATTCCCCTCGGGTTCATGCGCTTCAGCTCGGCGGCGGTGACGCTGTGAGGCAGAAGTTCGGAATAGACGGAGTGCTCGCGCACCCGGCGCGCAATCAGCTGAGAATACTGAGAACCGAAGTCCAGGATTGCTATAGCGTCTTTGAGAGCATTCTCCTCATACCTGACCTTGTCGCCCTTGACTTGACTGGTTGTCATATCGCCCCCCTCAGTGTTGCCCATCCGGCTTTGGCAGACTATTATCTTTCAGTGCGGCGCCCAGCGGTGAACTTTAAGGGGTCATCTTTACTTGTCTTTTGATTTTAACGAAGAAAATAAAGAGACCCTGGCCCTCTTTCCCGAGCTGGCCAAGATGCTTTCCGACCTGCCCAATTACCAGGTCATCAATGAGACTCTGCTGCGGGGCGGCCAACCCACCAGGGACGGCTTCACCAGGTTGCGGGGCGAAGGCGTGAAAACCGTGGTCAATCTCAGGGAAGAGACCGGTCAAATTCTGGAAGAAGAAAAGCTGGTGCAGATTCTCGGCTTGAGTTACGAGAGCATCCCCCTCAACCCCTTCCACCGACCCGGGCACGAAAGTGTACTTCGTTTTCTGGAGATCGTCCTGGAGCCTGAAAATCAGCCCGTCTTCGTGCATTGCCTGCACGGTCAAGACCGCACCGGCATGATGGTCGGTATCTACCGCATGGTGGTGGACGGCTTCGATTTCAAGACCAGCTTCAATGAGATGCTTGCCCTTGGCTTCCACCAGGAATTCACTTACCTGACGGAAACGGCCAGAAGCTACGAAGGCAAAAACCACCGGGACCTCCTGCAAAAGTAAATTAAAGGCTTCCATGAAGGCACTGGTTAAAAACCGAAATTCCGTGCAGGTGGTCAATACCGCTGCTCCGAAAATAACAAGAGAAGATGACGTTCTCTTACAGGTAGCCCTGGCCGGACTCTGTCGCACCGATATCTACGCCGCCACAGGCAAACTGAAGGTGAAAGACCCCCTGGTCTTAGGTCATGAGCTGGCCGGCGTGGTAGAGGCCGTTGGCCCATCGGTGGAAGGCATCAAGCCCGGCATGCGCGTCACCATAGACCCGGTGCTGCGCTGCCGCCAGTGTCACCGCTGCAAACACGATCTCAGTTGCACCAACTCCGGCTTCGTCGGTCTTGATGCCGATGGCGGCTTTGCCGAACAGGCAGTCGTTCCGGCCTATGCCGTCCTGCCTCTCGATGACAGCCTTTCTTTTCTGCATGCCGCCTACTGCGAACCGGTGGCCGCTTCCCTGGCCGTCTTGAAGTCCGGCATAGCACCGGCACAGAAAGGTGCAATCATCGGCAAGAATAGATTTTCCGAATTGCTGCAACTTATTCTCGATGCCTATGGCTTTCCCACCCTACCGGTTTTTGACCTCAACGACGCAGTTCACAAAGCCGAACTTGCCGCCCTCGAATCACAGCTTGATTATGTAATTGAAACTTATGCCTCCTCCGCCGTTCTTGCCGCCATGAGCAAAGCCATCAAACCGGGCGGCACCATGGTCCTCAAAAGTCGCCAGTATGAACCGCTGCAATTCCGCCTCATCGACTTTCTCAAGAAGGAACCGGTGATGCACGTGGTCAACTACGGCGACTTTCCCGAAGCGCTGTCATTACTCGTTTCCGGTCGCATCAAAATAGACAACCTGATTGACGATGTTTATGCACTTTCGAATTTTGAAAAAGTTTTTGAACGGGCCCAGGATAGCGAAGCCAAAAAGCCATTCTTCGATCCAAGCCTTTAGACAAGTCCTCTTCCACCGAGAGGAAGAAATCGGATCACGCACCAGGTACAGTGGCAACTAGACGATCAATATTCTGGATCATCTGATCATTTTCAGAAAAGAGTTTGCCGCAAATCTCCCGGGCCTTCTGCAAATTCAAAAGCGCCGGCGCAAAGTCGTTGTTGCTAATTTGACTCTCGGCTAGATAGACCAGACAGGTAGCCAAAACCGGATGCACGGGCTCATACTGGCTGGAGAGTTGACGCAAGGCGTCTTCCATCACTTCCAGATTATTCTCGCCGCCCTTGAGCATGACCGCCCGGGCCGATACAATCCGGCCCCTATGGTAGTCGGGCCCCCGGTAGCGCGTGGTGGTCTCGTATAACTTCAAAGAAGACTGCGCCAGCGCCGAGGCCTGGCTCAAGTCGCCGCCCTGGAGCGAGGCCTCGGCCATAGCCAGTTCTATTTCCGGTAGGAAGAGGGTCAAAATGCGGCTATTTTCGGGCTTGCGCATCAGCACCCGGGCTTTCTCCATGGTGGATACAGCACCGGCATCACCCTTCACTAGAAGCAATCGGCCCAGGTAATACCAGTAGAAAGCCAGATCAATATCGCTGCGGGCCGCATCAATGCGGATAATCAAGTCAGTTAGATCGCCTCTGTCCTCGCTGCCTCCGTCGATAATGGTTTTCAGGCGCCGCAGATTGCTCTCCGCTTCCTCTACTTTATGAAGAGCGACCAGACCGGAAATCAAACTGACAATGGTCGTCACGGCAGCCGGAGAATTAGCTCTGCCGTCCCCGTCAAGCCCAGCGAGGGAGCGCCGCAAAATCTGAAAGCCCTCATCGTAGCGACCGATCTCTATGTATAGCGAAGCCAGAGACGTATCGGTGTAAGGGTCCTGGGAGCCGTCCACACCTCGACTGAGAAACTCAGCCACTCTGGTGGCCTTGAGCATGTCGCCCCGACGAATAAAAATCAGCTGCACCTGGGCCAACTGCAAGCGCATGTCCATGTCCACATTACTGGGTGTACGACCGCTCAAAATTTCGTCCAGGACCTGACGAACGCCACTGAAAGCGAGGCGATCAGCCTCCGCATACAACCCGCGCTCCTGACAGACCGTGGTGTAATAAGACTGCCAGATGGGCTTCACCGGCACCAGACCAAGAAGAAGTATGGTACAAGCCACAAAAGAGCCGCAGAAGGCAAATAACGGATTAGCGTGAAAGAGCCCTGCCGAAACTAGAGTGAGCACGGCGGCTGCTATCACTCCCAGCAAACCGTGTACCAGGAGAATTAATCTAGCCGCGCGAAAAGTAGCCCGACACTTAACGTCAAATAGCTTTCCGCCGTCAGTGACAGGCGTATCTTTGGCCGGGGCAGTTGCTTCACCAGGCATAATTCACGTCCTTCTCAAGGTGGTACGGGTAGCCCCGGCATCCTGCATGCGACTTGAGAAACGGCCGGGACAAGTGGCTTGCTACCAAGTAATGTGCCCCAATCCTTCCACATTTACCGCCGCTTCAAGATTTACAATCAGGCACGTTTTCGAGTAAGCAGCACATAGAGCCCCGGTACTGCCTGTAAAACTTCCCATCTCGCCAAACAGAATATTCTGAACCCATATGGGAGCCTGACTGAAAAAATCAAAACCCTAAAGATGAATTTGTATCTTTCCATTCCTCCCTCGCAGACCAAGTACGGTTGTTGTCGGATTTCAAATCAGCATCTGCCGTGGACTCTCGCTAATGGAACGATCACGAATCCGCCAAACTTGCAACAGGAAATCCTCAAGCCCAGCTTCAGCAATCAACAGGAGCCGAAAACAGTGTGTCCAATCAAATCGGCATGCTAGCTCTAGCCAAAAAGCACAGCACTCGATGAAAACGATTTGGAGATGGGTATATCAAAACAATTTGGAGACCTCTCTAAAGCATTGTTTTAGAAGAAGATACTAAACGGTTTTATCAGAGGAAGTACTTTGGATTTGAGCAGACAGCACGCAACGCGCCGGTAAAAACTCACCAAGAGTTCGCAAATCATGAAACATTCCAATCGACCTCGTAGGGGAAGCGCAGCAGAGATGCCGCTCACTTTGCTCATTCTTTTTGCCGTTCTCGCCTTTCCACTTCTAGATCTGATATCACTGGGACTGGCCTACGGTGCAGTCTGGTTTGTTTCCTTTCAATGCGCCCAGTCAGCCTCCACTCAGCCGGATTTTAATGGCAGCTTGTCGGCCTTGCTCAAGAAAACAGCTGCCTTTAACAGCGGCTGGCTAACAAATATGCTAAAGATGTCGCCCGTAGAAGGCTACAACGGTTCCGGCACCGATCTCTTTGTAGACGCCGTAGATTTCATGGATGCAGGCAAGTGCCGAACCGTCGGACCGAACAAAGCAATACACCCGCCCATCGATCTAACCAATTGCTTCTATGAAATCGGCGCTCAAACAACCTACAAAGTAGAACCCTTCATCAACTTACAGGCCGTGCCATTTCTAGCATCAGTCCCGGCGCTTGGCACACCGATAACACTCAGCGCAAAAGTAAAACGCTGTGCTGAATTCCCGCATGGTCTGACACGTGGTCCAGGCAACAGCGGCATGCCCACAAACGCCGCCGAGTCGACGCAGGCAACCTCATTCGCCAGCCCTGTTTTCGCAGCAAAAGAAGCTACCGAGCCCTGGAGCCGCCCGCACATTTATCAAGAAATCGAAACTTCAGGCAGCCATATTGTGGACCATACAGTAGTTCAGGTCAAAGCCAACAATGCCCGCTGGACCGACACCGGTCTGACGGTAAAACCTGGACAAACAGTATGGATTGACTTTCGCGCAGATGGCAACTGGGGGCCTTTATCTATGCCTAAACTAACTGCCGATGGCATGATTCAAGACCATAGTGGATTCCACAGCAATCAGATCATGTACAACCTCATCGGTTCCATCAGCCCTAAGTCGACCTTCATTTATAGAGCCGACTCATATTTTGTTGCCGGAACTCAACTCTACAAATACGTCCCCTCCAAGACCGGACCCTTATTTCTAGGGTTCTACGACCCGTATCCGTCTGCGCGCTTCAGTTGGCCAACAGAGGCTGAGCGCGAGGCCTACGTAACAAAAGCGTACGACGAAGGCAACACAGGCTCCATGATTGTGCGAATCATTGTCTGTCAGTAACACATGCCTTCAATTGACAAGTTATTGTCGAACTTTTTCTAATTCGAGGACGCTAGAAAGTTGCTGCAATCAACTAACATACCGCCACTGCAAGATTCACAATCAGGCATATTCCAGAGGCAAGCTGTAGCTTGAGCCTCAGTGTTGCCTGTAAAATGCAGAAGAACAATGATTCCCGACTGTTCACAATTTGTTTAACGCCATATGCCAAAATCAGGAAGAAAACCAGTCAGGCTCCTCCAGACTTCGCCTCGCTTAACTGAACCTTAAACTGCCCCCTTTAAGATGCCTCCTGGGCCAATTCCCAAAGCTCCAAGGACAAACAAGTGTCTAGAGAAGAAACCGAGCGCCTAACAAAATCCGTCTCCATCGAGCAGGCGCTCCAGCGACTAGCCCCTGAGCAGCTGCCGAAGGGACTGGTCGTGACCGGCATCACCACCGACCCCGCCCTCTGCCGGCCGGGCTTTGTCTATGTGGCGGACGAAAGTGAAACTGTAGACTCTACCAGACTGGGCGTCAGACTGGACGGAAGAGCTTACATCGGCCGTGCCATCGAGAATGGAGCGGCAGTGGTGATAACCACCCCCGATGTGCAACCACTCACAGGCGCCCAGTTCATCTTGCGCGAAAATCCCCTCGCCCTGCTTGGTCCCCTCGCCTCCCGGTTCTACAGCAAAGATGTGCCGCCGCCCCAGTGCATCGCCCTGGTCACCGGCACAAACGGCAAAACCTCCACCGTCAATTTCTGCCGCATGCTCTGGACCAGACGAGGCAAGAACGCTTGCAGTATCGGCAATCTCGGCGGCGTTTTGAGTGATGGCAGCCTGGTCTGGGCAAGAGACCCGGTGCTCTCCGTGCCGGAGACCGTCACCTTGCATAAGATTTTCCATGACCTGGCCCGCAAGGGGGTGCAACACGTGGCCATGGAAGCCACCAGCCATGCCCTATTCGACCACCGGCTCGATGGCACAAAAGCAACCATCGGCGCTTTCACCAACCTGACCAGAGACCACTTAGACTTCCACGGCACCATGGAAGAGTATTTCCGAGTCAAAATGACTCTTTTTCAAAACGTGCTTCCAGAAGGCAGCTTTGCCGTTTTGAATGCCGACGCCCCCTGGTACGAAGAGGCCAGAGCCATCTGCCTGCAGCGCCGACACCAAGTATTGAGCTTCGGCGAAAAGGGCGACAAAATAAAATTACTGGCTGCTGAAACCACAAAAAATGGGCAAAAACTCAAGCTTCTCATCGACGGCAAAACCTATCAATCAAATATTCAACTCTTCGGTCGCTTCCAGTTGGAAAACGTGCTTTGCAGTCTGGCCATCGCGCTCGCTTCCGGCTTGAGCACTGAAGAGTGCATCGAAGCTCTGCCCTTCCTCGAACCGGTGGAAGGCCGTCTTAACCAGGTGGCCACCACCCCCGAGGGCGGCCGGGTGATCGTGGACTACGCCCACACACCTGATGGTCTGCAGGCGGCACTGAAAGCCTGCCGCAGTTTCACCCGGGGCAAGCTCTGGGTGGTTTTCGGCGCCAACGGCGAAAGAGATCCCGGCAAGCGTATTGAAATGGGCCGAGAGGCTGCCGCTCTCGCCGACGAAGTAATCATCACCGACGGACAGATTAGAAGAGAAGACCCGGCCAAGATTCGCGCAGCCGTCAAAGCCGGTGCCCCCGAGGCAAGGGAAATAACGCCCCGGGTCAAAGCCATACAATTTGCCTGTGAAAATTTGGGCAACGGTGACACCGTGCTCATTGCCGGCTTTGGTCATGAGAAATTCCAAGTTATCGGCGAAACCGTGATCCCCTACAGCGACGCCGAGACTGCCGTAAAAATTGTCGGTGCCCTTGCCCAGTCCTGTTCAAAATAAAGTATCCACTCTCAGTGCGAGGTTTCCCTATGTCAGGCTCCAGAAATCCCAATCTAGGCATAATCACACTTGAAACCGGAAAAGAGTGCCGGAGCTGGCAGCAAAACCTGGGCCGGACCAAACTGAAGCTCACCGGAGAGAGAGATGCCGACTGGTGGACGGGTCTTTCCCCGCAAGAGTGCCCGGGCTTCCACCCGGCCAGTGGCACCCTCAAAAGCCTGCCCATTTTCAACTTCGAAAATGCCGACCGGGAGGCTGTGCTCTCATATTTTGATAACGGCTGGACTCTCTCCGAGCTTTTATTCAGCGCCCTGAACGGCGAAGAAGGGTTTTATCGCCCGCCTTATCACGAACTGAGGCATCCGCTCGTCTTTTATTACGTGCATCCGGCCGCTCTCTACGTCAACAAATTAAGAGTAGCCGGCTTAATTGAAAACGGCATCAACTCTTATTTTGAAAGCTTGTTCGAAACAGGCGTCGACGAAATGAGCTGGGACGACATGGCCAAAAACACCATCGCCTGGCCTGCCATAGACGAAGCACACCGCTATCGCAAACAAGTCTACGAGCTGGTTAAGAACTTGATTTTGAATCATCCCGACTTAGCCGCACCAGGGTCCGTGAACATGGAACATCCACTCTGGGCGCTTTTAATGGGCTTTGAGCATGAGCGCATCCACCTGGAGACCTCGTCGGTCTTGATGCGCGAACTGCCCCTGCATCTGCTGCAAAAACCGCAAGCCTGGCCGGAAAAGGCACCAATCGCCCGCCTGGAGGACACCGCATTCCCGCCCAAGGTTGGTCGCCATTATCCGCAAAATGCCCTGGTGGAAATCGCCAGAAGCCAACTTAACTTCGGCAAAAGTAATCACTGGCCGACCTTTGGCTGGGATAACGAATACGGCAGTCGCCAGGTAGACTTACCCGCCTTCGCCGCCACCAGTCGCTTAATTTCCAACGGTGAGTTCTGGCAGTTTGTGGCCGAAGGCGGTTATCTGAACAGCGAGTACTGGAGCGAAACCGGCTCTCGCTGGCGCCAGTTCCGAAACATAAAATGCCCCACTTTCTGGGTACCGGATGGACCGGCCGGCACTCACCAGTACAAGCTGCGCACCTGCTTCGAGATAATACCCATGCAGTGGAACTGGCCCGCCGTGGTCAACTACCACGAAGCCCAGGCCTTCTGCCGCTGGAAATCGGAAAAAGACGGTAAACCCTACAACCTGCCCAGCGAAGCAGAGCACCAGGCCATGCGTGCAGCAGTACTCAACACCGCAGCCGAAAGCAATAATTTACTGCGCTTCGGCTCGGAATGTGCCACCGATAAATTCCCAAGCCCGCTCAAAGAGGGCACTGCCGCCATCTATGACCTATTCGGCAATCTCTGGCAATGGCTCGAGGATCATTTCCATCCCCTGCCAGGCGCCAGGGTGCACAGGTATTACGACGACTTCAGCACACCTTGCTACGACGGTCAGCACCAGATGATCATGGGCGGCTCCTTCATCAGCACAGGCGACGAAGCCGACATCTATGCCCGCTTTCATTTCCGTCCACACTTCTTCCAGCATGCCGGCTTCCGCCTGGTAGTCAGACCAGAGGGCAGCGACGGAGCCGTAGTGCGCGTGAAAGAAAACGCCGCCGATGCTAATCCCTACGAAGCGCAGACCACCCTCAACGAGTACATGAACTTGCATTATGGAAAAGTTGAAGATCAGATGCCCTGGGCCATGGGCCCGAAAGAAGCAGCCTGCTTTCCCCAACGCTGCGCCGAACTGGTGGACCGCTTCTGCCGGGAAACTGCCGTGACCAGAAAGCGCGCCCTCGATATAGGCTGCGCCGTGGGCGGCGCCAGCTTCCACCTGGCCAGAACCTTCGAGAGCGTAGTGGGCATTGACTTGAGTAAGAGCTTCATCGAAGCGGCTCGCACCTTACAGAGCGAGCACAAGCTCGCCTATGATCTGAAGTTGGAAGGCGACTTGCAGGAGCGCCGCCTGGCCGAGGTAGATCCGGAGTTGTCCAGGCGAGTCAACTTCCGGCAAGCCGATGCCTGCGCTCTGCCGGCCGACCTTTTAGATTTCGATGCCGTTCTGCTGGCCAATCTACTTTGCCGGCTGCCCAGCCCGGCTGCCTGCCTGGGGCGCCTTGACGGCGACCGCGGTCTGGTCAAGCCGGGAGGCATTGTGGTGGTGGTATCCCCTTATACCTGGATGGAGCGCTTCACACCAAGAGAGGTCTGGCTGGGCGGCTACCAGGATGAAAGCGGCCGCAATCACTATTCGGAGGAAGGGCTGCAAGCCGCACTGGGCAAACATTTCGACCTGCTGGACAAGCATGACATGCCCCTCATCATCAGAGAACATGAGCGCAAGTATCAGTACATAGTAGCCCAGGCCATGGTTTTCCAACGCCGCCTCTAAATCACAGCAGCGCAACATCGCATCTGCTTTGCTTAACAGGAAAAGATACAGGGTTAACCACCTGTATCTTTTATCAATGCGGGGGGAATATATCCGAAAAGACCCGGGTTTATCATGAGTTCCGATCAAAGCAACACCACGCTGACAATTGCCTATTCCGACAGATTTTCCACCCTCATGCTCTGGTGGAAGGCGATTTTTCTGGTGCCCATCTGGGGTCTCCTCCTCTTACCCTTTCTGGGCTCCCTGGTCTCCCTGGGCGGCTCCATGGCCCTTTCCACCACCTACTTTGTGGTTCTATTTCTCTGCCTGCGCTACTTCATCGAAGACACTCTCAAACGTCGGCTGAAAATTCAAGACGGCAAAATCACCCACGGCTTCAAGCAGGCCGAACTAAAAGACTTGCTTTCTGTGGGCACTGACTACAGCGATGAAGAGGTGGTGCCTAAGAAAATCATACTCACATTTAAGAGCGGCAAAAGTTTCAATCTGAAAATAAGCCGCATCGACTTTACCGACTACCAAAAACTGCTCAAACACATGAGCAAGAACTATCCCCAGGTGCAAATCGACCCGGTCTTGCACCTACTTGTGTCGAACAAAGAAAAGGCTAGAAAAATTCTTGTGGATGACGGCGATCGCTTCATCATCGAATACAATTCCCAGAACTTGCTCAAAAATCTCTGGCGCACCTTCCTGGATACAGCCGCCCCCTGGCTCAGATTCGGGCCTATTCTGGCCGCCGTTGTCACCTCCCCGTGTTGGCTCGGCGCCATTGGCGGCGCCCTCACCATGGCTATAAACTGGGGTGATACCAGAAGCGAATTCTACAAGGCCTCCAACGAGTTGAACTCCATCGCCTCCAGCCAGGTCTCACGCATCTTCAGCTCGGTGGGAGATGCCGGCATGTCCATGCTCAACTTCTTCTCCCACCCGGCCATAGCTACTATATCCCTCCTGGCTATCATCCTCTTGGTTCTCCAGGCCCTGAGAATCTCCCTGCGCCCCAATGCCCTGATTATCACAAAGGAAGGATTGAAACTAACTACCAGCCTGGCAGGCAATACAATCTTTTCAGAAACCCTGCACTGGAGCGATGTGGAACGGGCCGCCCTGGCCACCGCCGACAATGGCACCAGCCGCATCAACTTCAGCAAGAAAAACGGCAAAATATTCAGCCTCAACTTGAGTTCCATCAGTCAACAAAACCGTCCCAGACTGACCAGAGCCCTGGAGCGCTTTGCACCCAACTGCAGCATCGAGGCAACTCTGAGCGAGGCTATGCTGCAAAGACGCGACCGCAGTTATACCGAGCTGTGGCTACAGTCGCTATCTACACCACCAGAGCGCAACAGTCTGGAACCCCTGAAGCCGGGACATGAATTACAACACGGACAGTACCGAGTACTGAAACGACTGGCCGTGGGCGGACAGGGCACGGCCTATCTCTGTCACGACATCGCCAACAAATGCGATGTGGTGCTCAAGGAAACCTCCGTACCGGCCTTTGCCGATCGGCAGGTGAAGGAACTGGCCCTCAAGCGCTTCGAACAAGAAGCTAAAATGCTGGAAGCGATAGACTGCCCGCAAATCGTAGAACTGAAAGACTACTTCTTCGAAGACCATCGCGGCTACCTGGTACTGGAGCACATCGAAGGTGAAAACCTGCGCCGTCACGTAGAGCATAATGGACCCCTCAAAGAAGAGGAACTGCGCGACATCCTCGCACAAATGCTGACCATCCTGCAGTACCTGCACAGCCGCTCCATCATCCACCGCGACTTCACACCGGACAACCTCATTCTTACTTTCAGCGGTCGCTTGAAGCTAATTGATTTCAACGTAGCGCAGTCCACCCAGGTCGGAACAACCGGCACCATTGCCGGCAAACATGCTTACTTACCGCCGGAGCAGTTCCGGGGCAAAGCCACCTTGCAGAGTGATATTTATGCCCTCGGTGCCACCATGCAATACTTGCTCACCGGTAAAGATCCGGAAGCCATTAGCGAATCAAGCCCGCTTGCCGGCGGTCTGACGGTCTCGCAAGAATTGGATGAAATCATACGCCTCTGCACAAAAGTAGACGTGGGCAAGCGCGCCCAATCGGTGCAGGCTATAGCTGCCATGCTGAATATAACACTGCCCGAAGACGAGAGCCTGGTTATAAAACTGGATGAAACCCATTCTTCGGAAGGCCAGCCCGCAGCCGTCGGCGAAAGGATTCAGATCAAGACCAAGGAAGTTCTGGAGGCTTAATGGCAGAGTTAGCTGTACGCACCGCCTATACAAATCCAGCCCGGGCGCTCTCCCTGGCCACCCTCAAGCTGACCTTTCCGTTCTGGGGGGTGGGCTTCCCGGTAGCATCAATAATTATAGCCATCGGCTCCTACTTCGCCTTTGCCGCCAACGGCAAAATTACCACCAGCGAATCAGTGGTCCTGAGCGGCTCCTTCGCCCTCCTCTTGCTATTCATCACCGGGCTCTTAGCGGTACGCTGGCTCTCCAATGACACCATCGAAGTAAGCAAAGACGGGCTGAGAATGCCTTACATTCCTCTTAAAGGCAGGCTCAGATTACCCTGGAATTCAATCAATAGAATCAGCCTCAATAGTGCCCCCGCCGGCAGTGAAAAGGCGCTACCCGACAAAGAGAAAAAGGGGCGAGCGGCCGAGCCCTGGCGCGAAAAAGAGCTCGTCATTTATACAACCAATAAAGGCAAAGAATACATAAGTTTCTCCCATATGACCCCGGAGACAGTAGAAAAACTGATCCTCTCCATTGAAATGTGGGGAACGGGCATTGAAATTGAGGAAAGCGTTCTGGAGCTAAAACAAGCCATCGCCGCTGGTGGCAACAGCAACTCGGCTCTACCGGCCCTGCCCGGCAATTTGAGCTACACCGAGATGTGGGAAGAAGAACTCTCTCGCCGTTTTTGCCCCACAGCCTTTGTGCCCCTTGAACCGGGCATGGTCTTGCGCAACGGCACCCTGAAGGTACTACGGCATCTGGCTCTGGGCGGTCTCTCCGCCGTCTACCTGTGCCAATTGGACGAGCGGCAACTGGTGGTGCTGAAGGAAGCGGTTGTAGCCGACGACGCCACTGAAAGCGCCCAGGACAAAGCCCGTGAAATGCTGGACCGGGAAGCGGCCATGCTCCTGAAACTGAAGCACGACAACATCGTTAAGGTGATGGACTACTTTGTAGAGCAGAAGCGCAATTACTTGATGCTCGAATACATCAACGGACAGGACCTGCGCCAGTTGGTAAAACAAAACGGACCCCAGAGTGAGAGCACGGTTATAACCTGGGCGCTCACTATGACCTCAATTCTCAAGTACTTGCACGAACAAGATCCGCCCTTGATTCATCGCGACTTCACCCCCGACAACCTTGTGCTTTCACCGGACGGCTCAATAATCGTCATCGACTTCGGTGCCGCCAACGAATTCATCGGCAATGCCACCGGTACTTTCGTGGGCAAACATGCCTTCATCGCCCCGGAACAGTTTAGAGGCAAAGCCGTTGTACAGAGCGACATTTATGCCCTCGGCTGCACTCTCTTCTTCCTGCTCACCGGAAACGAGCCGGAGGCGCTGAGCACCTCCGACCCGCGCGAACATGTGCCCGACTTGAGCAAGGAGCTTGCCGAAATTGTTGTCTCCTGCACCCAGATGGAAAGCAAAGACCGCTACCAGAGCGCCGCTCAGCTGATGCCGGTGCTGGCCAGGCTGGCTTCTTAGAAGTGAAGTGCGGGTCGGCTCATCGAGGCTCAAACTCCATGTACTTGTTACTACCAGGTTTGGGGAAATATATCTTGGTTAGCTTGTTATCGACTACATTATAGGTAAAAGGTCTGACGGAGCTGTCCGTCTCGGTAATTCTAAAGAGTAGTTGCGGATTCTTGCCGAAATATGGGTTGATTACTTGAGCAACCGCCGCTTCACTTCCGGACGCAAATGCGCTCTTCAATGCCGTCAGCACCTGCTGCTCCTCAGGTAGAAGCACATTAGCCTGAAAACGCGGAGCTAACTGCCCCCTACCGGCTACATCATGCTCCCCCTTTTGGCAAGGTCCATTCTCTTCTGAGGAATAAGCCTCCGGGCAAGCGTCCATCTTATAGACTTTCTTTTCCAGTTCTTCACTGAGATTAAAAGTCAAACCTGTCACATTCCCCTGTCCATCGGTCTGAACATCGGCATCTACGGGTAATTTATCCTTGCCGACGCTCTTAATGTTGGTCAACTCTTGCGCCACCAGTCGCATGTGGGCCGGGTCTTTTTCCATTTCATGCAGTTCTGCCTGAAACTTCCCCCTATTCTGGTAGTCACCGATCAGGGCCTCGGTGCCAAGTTCAGCAAGCCTCTCAGCATCCTGGTGCACGCCGGCACCTGCGGCAAGAGGCGCGGAATTTTCTCCCTGCGTATCACCGTGCTTTTTCACCGCTACAGCTTCACCGCTTATGCCCATGTTCTTTACTCCAGATTCGCCAGCAAAGCCTCTTGTGCCTGCCTTAGATAAATAGTTCGGGGGGGTCTTTCAGAATTTGAGGGTTCGCCGCCTCGCCTTCCGAACTCCCCGATAATAGCCCCGGCAAGTGATCGAGGTGTGGCAGGGAAGTGACAGAACTGTGGCGGCTGCATTAGTATTTCCACTGATGCCATAAAGTCTATTTGGCTGGTTAAATCATGACAGGAGACTGAAGAGGACTTACCATGGCAGCACCAGAACAGGAGAAGGATTCGCCCAGAGGCGATTACCACCGGACAGGGCAGGAACGAATCAGGCCGGAGGTCCCTTTGGTACAGGCTAACGAAGGTCTCAACTTACTGGCTCTGGCTCAAAATGACAGCATCCTGCGCAAGGGCGATACCGCCAAACTCTACACCGAAAAGCCGGAACCAAAATATTCTTCAAACGGTCAAGCCGGAAGCGAACTGGAAGAACGAGCCCTCCACCACGCCCTGCGCCATAGTCTGACGCCGCGTGGTCTGGGACGCCAGGGCTGCATGGCCGCCATCGATGACTATGTGCTAAAGCCATTTTTTGAAAAGAACGGCATCACCGCACCGCAATTTAACAGCACCTACAAGTTCATTGACTGGTTCAAGCAAAACGACATGGGCACCATCACAGTAAAGAAACAGAGCGACGTGAAAGTCAGTGACTTCAAACCTGGAGATATCGTCATTCCCGAGAAGGTTGACGGCAGCCAGCACGCTATGGTGGTTTCAAGGGTTCCAGAAAACTGGGGTTACCCTTCAGGCGCCCTCATGTTCAACGGCAATACCGGCTTGAATCTACCGGGCGGTCCGGGCAAGCCACATTTCAGAGCCGCTCAGGAGGTAATAGGGCAGGGAACTGACATCTACAATCATCATCACGGTCAGTTCAATAGCCGCATGCATACCAACCCCTACCTGGGCGGCAAGGTTAGGATTCTCAGATTTAACTGAGACCGGTCTTGTTACCGGTTGCCGACAGAAAAACTAGACCGCGGCCGGCTCCGGCTGAGCCAACTGTTCCACCTTGAACGGCACCTCACCCATGACACTGCCGTCTATCTCCAGCGTGATCGCGTAGTTTCCAGCACCTTCAAATACGAGGGCAGGAAAAGCACTGACTACCTTCAAAAGGAAAGTAGGATCGGCACCAGGCTCTACATTACCGGGAGCAGAGGCAGCTATCACCGTACCTTTAGGATCGATGATGTTGAACTTGTAAGAGAATACCTTCTTGAAGCCTCTCAACTGAGCAAAGGCATAAAGCACCGGCACCAGAGTAGGAAAGGCATGTGATCCGATGGAATTATGCACATTCACCAGGGTGACTGAATCCGGTCTGAAAACATCTTGCAAGATACGCTCGCAGAGGAAAATTCCTACAATTTCAGGGCTGTCTTTCATTTATCTCTCGCTTCCGTGTCCGACTCACCGTCAGATAATAGCAAATGGCGAACAAGCCGCGGCCGCCCGACTTATCTTGGCTTCCCCTAACGAAACAAATGCTTCTGCGGTTTTGCCGCCCCCACCCTCTTCTGACATAATTGTCAGTAACTTATGCCAAACTCTCCAAATTTCCTTACTACTGCAGGCCTTGCCTTTCTTTACCTTCTGGCGCCGATGGCCATCAGCGCTTCGAGCCCGGCGCTCGCCCAACCGCAGAAAAGTACTCTCGGCGCCGATACTGCCGGTGCCACCAGTAAATCTACCCCTGCAACCAAGAAAGTCTTCTCCCTTGGCACAAGCAAGATTCGCAACATATCTAAGTTTCATGCCACAGAGAAAATTGACCTCGGCAATTTCAATCTTTTTCACGGCAATACCAGTCAAGCTATAAAAGCCTACAGATTGGCACTGGCTATTGACCCTAATCGCTTTGAAGCACACCAGGGGCTATGCAACTGCTATATGAGACAGGGCAAAGTAGCCATGGCTACCAATGAAGCGCTGGCTATGAATCAGCTCAGGCCAAAAGACCTGAACACGCTGATTCTTTTAGGCAATCTCTACAAGAACCAGGGCAAACTGGCAGAGGCAATTAGATACCTGGAGCAAGCCGAGCGCCAGGGGGCGAAGTCGGATGCCCTGCATACGGCTCTGGGGCTGGCACTGGCCCAGAGTAATGGGCTCGATGAGGCCTCGCGCCACCTGGACATGGTTCTAGGGCGGGAGGGCAAGAATTTGAATGCCGACGCCCATCTTGGTAAAGCGGTAGTGCTCTACAAGCAGGGAAAGAAAGAGGATGCTCTGGCCCACCTCGACAAGAGCATCAAGGGGAAGGGCGGCAACAATCCCCAGGCCCGCAATTTCAAAGCAGAGATTCTCTACAGCCTGGGTCGCATCGAGGAGGCGAAAGCCGAATATCATACCGAGATCGAAAAGGAAGACGCTCTGGCCAAGAGCTTTCAGGCTCTAGGAAACATCTACCTGAAAGAAGAAAAGCTGGCGGAGGCGCTCAAGACTTTCGACCAGGGACAAAAGTGGTATCCCCGAGACGCCGATATTGCTCTCGGGAAAGCCGTGGCCCTGGAGAAGCTGAAAAAGCTGCCGGAGGCAGTAGCCGTCTTCAAAAAGGCTATACCGCTCATCAAAGAGAAAGGCAAAGCCGACACCTGGGAACGTCACTTACTGGACCTGCAAGCGGTGCTGGCCATCAAAGAGAGCGGCAAGTAGCTCTGACTTACCAGATACGGCAAATTTCGCTGGACTAGCGCAGCTAGCATGAGTGTTTACTCATATTTTTAGCTTTTTTATACCGTTGCGCCCCCTGCCACCAGGCCACTCAGCAGGTTCGGCCGCACCGGCCGGCCCATCGACTGCCTGAATTTTTCCGGAACAGCGGCAGGTCTGGCAGCTACCTCAAGTAATTGCTCTGAGATCTAAACCAGGTGTAGGTTCGATTTATCTACCTAGATTCTTTAAACGAGTAAGAACTAAAACTCCAACACATCAACCCACCCTTCACTAACCTTTTGCGCCTCAAGTAGCTGCACCTCCGTGTAGAAGAGTCAGGCCGCCAGAGGAGACCTTTACTATGAACACATCCCATACAAACGCTGAGCGGGAGTTCAGCGCGGTCTTCGCACCGACTCAAACTCCCGACGACGTGCTCTTCCCCGGCACCGTCCTCGTTGTCATCGACATGCAGCCCGGCTACCCCGCCGCTCTGGATGCCGTCACCCAATGGTTCGTCAAGCAAGAAGTCGAGCGTCACCGCGCCGCCAATCTGCCGATTTTGCTGGTGGAGTTCGACGCTCATGAAATGGGCGAAACCTTCGACAGTATCAAGCTCTTGCTCAAGGGCTACGACCGCGCCCAGCTCATCTCCAAGTCCGGCAATGACGGTTCGGCTGAAATTCTCAGAGCCTGCCGCCGCTTCGGTTACTCACCCTTGAGCCTGCGCATCTGCGGAGTGAACAGCGACGCCTGCGTTCTGGAGACAGTGCAAGGTCTGGTGGAAAAACTTCCCACCTGCCTGATAACCGTGCCCCAGGACGCCTGCAATTGCCTCACCGGCAAAGACAACGACGTGTGGAGCGAAGACTTTCCTTCCATCCCCAACGTCACTGTGGAACTGCACGGACAAGGGCACTGATGCTGAAAACCTGTAGAAGGACCCAAATCGGAAGTAATCGGGTCAGGCGAGAACCAGTTGGAAAGAGCGCTCCTGACCGGGCGGTTTTCCAACTGGTCTTTCGCCTGGCGAAACCCCAAACCAACACCGCCAACTCCTGGCACAACTACAACTGGATGCCCAGATGAACGACTCTATTTCTAACACCACCTCACGGTGGCAGAAGCTTTACTTCGACGTCTGGCAGTTGGTGCAAGCCACCTTCTTCGACGTCAGTCGCCTCAAGGACTGGGACAAGCTGGCCCATGCCTTTGACGACAAAATCGTTGATGAAGCGAGCGCTCTGGCTTGCGTGGACCGGCTTCTGGCCACCCTCAACGACACCTACACAGAGCGAGTCGTACCGCCACGGCTCAGCCTGACAGCGGCAGCACCCACAGACGGAAGCGAGAGCGAAAAGCCCGCTCAGGACAAGCCCGAGGATGTGCTCGCCGTAGTTACAGGTGACAACCTGGGCTACTTGCGAGTGCTCAGCTTCGACCGAGAGGACATCGCCGACCGGGTGGAAGAAGCCGCACAAAAGCTGGCTGACTGTCGCGGCATCGTCCTCGATCTGCGGCAGAACGGCGGCGGCAGAATGCACCAGGCCATGGAATGCTGCAGCCTCTTTCTGGAGAACGCGCTCATTTCCACCCTCAAATTCCGCAACGGGGATGGTCTGAGCACGTGGCAGTACTTCGTCAATAGCGACCAGTTCTTCGCCGAAGTGACGGAGCGCGACAGCGAAGGCAACGTGCTCGCCGTGCACAACGAGATGTACAAGCGTCGCCCGGCTATCCTTGCCGGCAAGCCGCTGGTGCTTCTGATCAACAGCCGCACTGCCAGCGCCGGCGAGCTTACCGTTTGCTCTCTGGTCCAGTACGGTGAAGTGGGCAAGGTGCTCATGGTGGGCAGCGGCTGCACACCGGGCAAAGGCATCGGTCAGGGCGAATACGAGGTGCCTGACAGCGACGTGCGTATCCGCATCACCCGCATCCACTGGTTTGCCCCTGGCGGCGAGTGGCTGGGCGACTGCGGACAGACCACGGCAAGTGGCATTGAACCGGAAGTGCTCGTGGACTCAGACCGCGGACCGGAAGGTCTCAAGGCCGCCGTCGACGAACTTCGCAAGATGCTCGAGCGCCTGGCCGGACCGACGCAAGCGCAGGACCCCGCAGCCTGAGCCCCATCGTCAAAAAAAAAATGAAGGAGGTGCAGCCGGTCCACCGGTCCTGCGCCTTCTTCATTTTCTCGCTCCTACGACATTCTATAGTATCACAAGAACAGGACCCCACTAACGCTCCTTCAGTCCCTTGCCTCAACGCTCTCCGCCAGACCCACCTTTACAACGGCGCTTTCACAAGGGGATAGAGAATCTGTCCAAAATAATCACGAGGAATGTCGGAAGCAAGCACACCAAATAATCAAGTCCTGCTCGATTTGTCGTGAGTCCGGCCATGGAGCTTTTGATGACCACTCTTGTATAAACGCATTTGGAATCACACATCTATCTCCACTTCTTCATTTATTAGGAGCATCCACTTGCTGTCTCTTTCAGCGAACTCTGGCATTCCTTCAATTATCGGTTTAACCGAAGGATCGAGAGCCTTCATCGATTTTGCCTTTCTAGCAAACGGCTCCAGAACCTTGGATTGTCGTCCATGATCAAAGCGATCTAACAGATAACCCAAGCGGCGAACGGTTGAATTCTCATACAAAACAGATACTTTAGCCAATCTCCTCGGGTCGGCTTTGTTGCCTGTATCGTGGACAATTTGCGCTACACCATTGATTCCACCTGCTTTGTGGAAGTACCGTATACTATCCAGCAGCATCAACTCGACACCAGCTACTTTAGCGAAGCCGGTATCGCTTTTCATCTGCTGAAGGAATTCGGCTTGGTTCGCCTCACGAAACACATCCGTGGCCTGGTAAACGAATTGTATTCGGTGACGACCGATATCAATACCCCGCAATTGTTTCGGTACAACTACCTGAAACACCATTGCAGCCTGGTGCGATGCCCCGTGAAACGCCGCAGCGCGAAGCAGGGAAACCCGATAATCCAGCTTGAGATACTTCATCAAGGGGTCAATCCAGCGCACCGGTTCTGGTGCTCCAGCCACACGATCTTCTGGTCTGAGCACCAGATAAAATCCACGATACGGAATCGCCAACCGGTTCTTTTTTATCAATCTCGTTGCCGCGGCGGTGAATGCTTCCGGAGTATAGCCGTGCGCCTCCAATGCCTCTTTCTTGGAAAAGTAGCAGCGGCCTCGGCTTAGTTGGTCATCCAGGTATTGGTCCAGTTCATACATAGCATCCCCAATTACACGCAATAACCGACATCTTGTAAAGGTATTTGCATATGAGTGGGGAGCGAGCCGATCCAGCAAATCAGCTTGTATGAAGCGAACCACAAACTCCAGAGCACAAAGATCAAGGCCAGGCCGAGCAGGGCCATGAGCCGGAAAAGAATGGTGGAGGCAATTTGTTCCACTCCGCAGTCCCCAAATGAAAATCCGCCGAAGCACTTAGAAGTTTGTACCCGCGACCTCGCCTGGCAAAAACACCCGGACGGCGCGGTCCACTAACTAACTCAACAAGTCTCTATACTGCACCAAGACCTTACCCTGATTGCGAGCCTGCTCAAGGGCAAGTTCGGCAGCCCCCAGCATAGAATTTAGATTGGTGAAATCTTCCGGAATGGTGGCAGTGCCAAAGGCTATGACAAGCTTTCGCCCATCCATACCGGCCAGTGGAGTTTCGGTCAGCGCCTTGATGATCTTCTTGATGAATACCTTTGTACCGGCACTACCGGTGCCCGGCAGCACCACCGCATAATCATAGGCTTCGTAATGGGCCACCACATCCGTATGACGCTTGCGACCGGCAATTCGACCGGCGGCATCGGCTATAGCAACGGAGGGCAGGACGCGTCGTTTGACACCACCGTCGGTGTTAACCTCATCGCGCATTTCAAAAACGATAACCGTCATTGTGCCCCGTGCCCGGTACACTCTGAAGAACTCTTCTTCCAGAAAATAGAGGAAGGCCGGGTAAATAAAGAGCCCTGTATCTTCCCGGCGCAAGCTCATCATCACCGATTGAATCATGGCTCCATCGATTTTCTTCGGCGTCACCACCAGTTGTCTGGGTGCTGCAGGCGGCATGTAAATATCTACCAGCTCGAAGGAAACCATATGATAAAGAGCTTCAATCAAACGCAAACGCGATAGACCGGCAGTTTTAGCCAGTTCAGCCAGGGTCTGCTTGCCATCAAGCTTTATGTAAAGCTTGGACATAATCTCCGGGTCCATGGGCGCTTCTTGCGAGGCTATCCGCAAGAACTCCTGCTTGGTCAAACTGGCGTCGCTTCTCACAAAAGTAGAGTTAGCCTGCATGCCGTAGTCTTGCAATTCCTTGAGCAGGTAAGCCATTTGCTTGTGATTGGCCAGTAGCACTTCCGGCGGAGTTTCAATATTGCGGGCGGCGTTGGCTGTAGAAATACCGCGAGAGAGCACAAACTGACCATCGCTCATGAGTAGAATTTCGGTAAGCGCCTCATCGCCTTTCAACTCGCCCATGAGGGCTTGCAGCGTTTCACCCTCGTGCAGATAGATGACCGCGGCGGCATCCTGCGTATCCAGGCGTAGTCGTCCGGATACTCTTGCAGCCTTATAAAGGCGCAGCAGTTTCACAAGAGAAATTTGCTTGAGGCTACCCGACTCAGGCACGTCCTGCGCTTCCGCCGGTCGGGAGGGCGCCGGTTGCACCGGAGCCGACGGCGGCTGAGCTTGAACTGGAACTTGAACTGGATTACCTATAACAGGAATCCCGAAACCGCCGGTAGAATCCAGTGGTGCCAGTGGTGCCGGCGCTGCTTGCGGCGCGTTAGGTTTTTGCTGCGGGGTTTGCTGGTAAGGTTCTGCGGGTTGAGGCGCTTGCGGTGTTTGAGACGGCTGCCCCGCAGGCCCGCTCGGTGCTGGTCGGCCGGCAGAGGGAGCAGATACGTTCTTGAACTCCGGCGCCTTGGGTTTCACGGGGGCAATCTCAGGCTGAGAGCGCTGGCGTTCTACCTCCTTGAAGTAGGAGCGCGGTGGCTCCGGTTCCGGCTGAGCAGGGCGGGCCGGCTCTTGCGCAGCAGCGGCCGGACGGGCAGGTTGAGGTGGGGGAGTTTGTCTGGGCGGATTTGCAGCCGGCACAGGGCGTACTTCCGGTTGCGGTTGCGGTCGCATCTCCTCCGGCTGACGAGCCGCGCCGCCAGGGCGCGACTGCGGTGCCACCACATTCGGTTCAGAGCCGCCTGGTTGCAATTTCTCCAGAGCAGCCGAGCGTGCTTCCTTTGTGCGATTGAGACGCGTGTTATCATCCGGACGTGTAGCAGCGGCGGTGGCATTGAGAGCGGCCGCATTCACCTGGTTGTAAACCATGAGAATATCGTGCCCGGCGCACTGACAAAGCTCTATTTTGCGGCCGCTCTTCTCAACCGATAGCGACCAGATCAGCTTGCGCTCCTTGAGCGTACTGACCACTTCCAGAGTAAGCAATAAGTTGTCCGGATTGCGCCAGGCAGCATACTGTTTTTCGCCACCCTTTTGCACGGCTTTAGAAAGCAATTGGTGCAGCACCGGAATATCCGGCACATTCCGAAGCTGCATACCGCCTTTTTTGATCATAGAGGTTATTCTTCTTTGCTTTCGTTTTCGACGACGGTACAAGCTACCTGAGCGGTTCCTACCTGGAGTATACCCAGATGACTGGCCGCAGCATGAGATAGGTCGATAACTTTTGATTTAGTAAAGGGCCCCCGGTCGTTGATCACAACAACGCAGGAGGCACCATTGCGTTTATTCGTCACCCGCACCCGGGTGCCGAAGGGCAAGGTGCGATGCGCGGCAGTCATGTGCTCTTTGTGCAAAATTTTGCCGGAAGCAGTCTTCTTACCGTAGAGGCTGTGGTGATAGTAGTCGGCCAGTCCGGTGAAGTCGACTTTGCCCGTGGCTTTAGCAGAAGTAGTGGCAGCAGCAGCAGCTGCAGCAGCAGCCGGCTTGGCGGCACTAGTGGGCACCGGCAAGGGCTTAGGGGCTATCTTGGCGGCTGTCTTCGCCTTAGAAGACGTGGTGCCGGCTTCTTCCACTACTACCGGTCCGGCCTCTACCAGGCTGAACTGGGTCTCAAGTGAAGCGGCATCCCTCCCTGATTCCTTGTCATCGAGCGCTTCCGCTTCCATTGCACTGGCTTCAATTTGTTCGATTTGCGCATAGCAAGGGGGAACAGCCAGGCAACCCGCCGAGAAGATGGCGGTAAGCATTAAATTAGGGAGTGAGTTCTTAGCCATCTGCTCCGTCACCTTCCGCACCGTCTCATTCCGATAAGAAACTCTGAGGATTTTAACATTCCGGGAATTATCGAGCTTTCTAAGCTAGCCGATAAAACCGCCACAACTCAATAATGAACGCCCTTCACAACTTTTAGCCGCAACCTCCAGATGCCATCTTACCCGGTCGCAAGCAGACTACCTTAGATGCTTCCAATCAGACGCGCAACCCAAGGTCTTGAGCATGACCCCATCAGGGTTTGAAAGAGCAAGCGCCACCTTAAAAGAACTCTTCTGAAAAAGTTTGCTGTCCCAGGCCAGTCTCAGAGCACCTACCTCAGCCTCAGAGCCGCAGCGAGCCATACTGAGGTGCGGGAAATATTCGCTTGCTGGGGTCTGAGTTTCAAAGGCAAGCCCAGAAAGCAGTGCTACCGCCCGGCGCTGACACTCCAAAAGCTCGGACGATGGCTCAATGGCCAGGCCCAGCCAGAGATGCCCCGTATGGCGGCCGCGTCCGGGGCGTATATAGAAATGGGTGGGCTTCAGCTCCAATGAGTGAGGGAAGGAGTTTTCGCACTCAGACCTAAGGCTGCCAAGCCGCTCGCTATCACCCCGAAACTGGCAGAGCGTCACATGCGGCAGGCAGTTCTCTCCAAGCAAGTAAACATCGGCGATACCGGCGAAATGCCGGTTGGCGAACTCCAGACAGGAGGAAGCGAAATCCTCATCTTCGGGCACCAGGGCAAGGTTAAGGTAATGCGGCAAGCTATGCCTTTCCAAACAACGGCTTTATAGTGAGATCCCTATGGTATTTCATGAATGGAGCCTGCACAATATCGACACCGGTCCGATCTTTTACTAAATGATGGTGCAAAGTCATGAAACACCGCAATATTCACCTTTCGAAAGCTCTTACTATCGCCCTGGCAATGGTTTCCGCCGGGCAACTGCTGGCTTGTTCAAGCAGCGGCAGCAAAGAAATTGACGGTGCCCTGCAAGCCCAGAAGCAACAGTTTCCACCCGGCTGGCCTGGAAACCGGGGCGAAGAGGGCAGCAGCAACCAATCCGGCGACAGCCCGGTCTCAGATTCAGGCGGTTCCGACAATCCAGGCGGAGTCACTCCCGGCGGCAGCGCCGGAGCATCCCCGCCCGGCACCGGCGCCGCAGACTATCCGGGTCAACCCGGTGTGAGCGAACCCGGTTATGCCGGCGGCGGCGAGCCCGGCTATGGAGGAGCACCGGGCGCCAGTGCTCCGGGCAGCAAACCGAACTATCCCGGCCAAGGCGATGGAAGGGAACCGGGCGTAAGTTCCGGTAGCAGCGGCGGAGATGTGGTAGTAGGCAAAGATGTCGTATCGGAAGACGGTCTGACGGTAAGCCATACGGTCACCGGCCCGCAAAAGGAATGGACCACAGAAGAAATGCTTCTGGCAAGACCCATGGGCATGTCCGGGGAAGAGCGTGAATTCGACTCCAGCCACAGAGCACCGGAAACCATTCGAGAGTGGACTCTAGGACAGTTTCAAGAGTACATAAAGTCACCGCTGGGCAAACAAAGCATGCTGGGTGAAGGGCAGCGTTGGATTTACCTGAGACGGATGCTCAGAGGCCAGGTGCTAAATTCCAAAGAATTCCTGGCCGGTAAAAAGCTTACTATGCCCAAACGTCGACTTAATCCGAACGAAGCACCTGTGGCCGATCCGGAATTTCTCAAAGATACAGGCGCCTTTGCTCCGGAGAAGTCGTCTGAAACTTTTGAGAGCTTGAAAGCCTGCCGCCAGGAAATAGCTGATCTTTGTAAGGAGCTTGATGGTCTCAAAACGACGGCCCGTAAGCGGGGCAAGCTGGAGTCCATGGAAAACGCTATAAGCTCCGTGGAGTGGGAATAATTTAGAGCAGCAGGCGCCCGCAAGCCATAAAGGAAACAGCGTCTCCAGTTCCGAACCTGAATTGAACATCGACTGAGGCACTATGTCCACCGGCTCCACCGACACACCCCAGAAGAAAACCGCCGCGCACGGCTTCAAAGAAGGCGATCTGATAGGAGAGTCCTACCGTATTCTCTCATTCATCGGCGAAGGGGCCATGGGTGAGGTCTACCGGGCCAAGCACGAGATGATGCCCAGGGAGTACGCCCTCAAAGTCTTAAACACAAACCAGATCACGGAAAACTCCTGGCGTCGCTTTCAAATCGAAGCCCAGGCCATCGCCCGCATGAATCATCCCAATGTTGTAGTGATCTACAATCTGGGTGTGCACGCAGGTCGACTGCCTTTCTATGTGATGGATCTCTTGAGCGGGGAATCGCTCTTTGACAGACTGAACCGGGTAGAACAACTTTCTGTGGCGGAGGCTCTGCCTCTCTTCATTCAAGTCTGCGAAGGACTTGGTTATGCGCACAAGAAGGGAATCGTACACCGAGACATTAAGCCGCACAATATAGTGGTGCTCAACGAGCAGGAAGCCTCAGGGGCTCTTGTGAAAATCGTAGACTTTGGTATCGCCAAACTGGCCGAAACCAAAGATCTCCAGAATCAGCAATTGACAAAAATGGGGGAAGTCTTCGGCACGCCCTATTACATGAGTCCAGAACAGTCCATGGGTCAGAGGGTAGACGGCCGGTCGGATATTTACTCCCTGGGTTGCACATTGTTTGAGGCGCTGGTCTCCACACCGCCCTTTCGCGGCAAGAGTTCCACCGAAACCATGCTCTTGCATCAAACCGCAGCACCACCCACCCTGGCAAAAGCCTCGGGGGGACAAACTTTTCCAGAGAGCGTGGAATTCATTGTGGCCAAAATGCTGGCCAAAGAACCCATGGAACGTTACCAGTCAATGGAAGCCGTCAAACACGACCTGGAGTTGGCTCTCCAAGGCAAGGATCTCTCAGTCCTGCCATACATGGCCACCAGCCAGCGCCAGAATTACGATACCACCGGCGGCACCACTTCCAATTCCGCCACAGCAGGGCGTACTACTTCCTCATCGTCTGCAACAGGCAGAACCACAGCCAGGCAGACTCAGCCTAAACTCACTCCTCAGGAAGACTCCGGGCAGTACACTATTCCGCCGGCCTCATCCGGACTGGGTTTTAAGCTTGGCATTGCCGCTATGGCAGTAGTGCTTCTGGCAGGAGCCACCGGCGCCTACTTCCTGCTTAAGCCGAAGGATATTGGGGCAACCGACTCTATAAAGACAGTCCAGAAGGTCAATGTCGCCGCTAAGCCAGATGCGGCAGAAAAAAAGGAGATTGCTTCAACGGAGCCGGATCTATCCAATTCGGTCGGTCTGATAGAGGTAATTCCAGGGGTTGACCTGGCAGACCCCGAAGGCAAATTGGCCTCAAGTAGCGACAGAGCCATGTACAGCCGCAGATTCAAGCAAGGCGGCGTCGAGAAAATAGAATTCAATTTCCCAGCCGACGTCAGCCTCGGCACTATAACCGCTCATCGAATGACTGATGATACTCTTTACGATTGGTCACTAGCGAAAGGCAAGGTGGTCATGGATTGGAACAGCAAAAGATACTTCCAGCCGACTGCTTTTACGGCTAAAAACATTCAATATTTGAAACGCTTTCGAAGCGGCGACCTGTACGGACTATTTTTCTGGACGCCTGGTACCCAGGCCCATACAATTGACCGTGGTCATTTAGTACCGGGAATTTCGGGGCTCAGCATAGCGAAGTACAAGGGAGAAGACGAGCCAGCCTGTAAAGCTCTAATAAAATACCGTGGACTTAAGGCCTTAAACCTCAATGAGGCAAATGTCGACGGCAAAAACCTCGGGGTCCCCAGCTTATTGGAATCACTCCATTCCTTTCGCTTTAACGGTGGAAGGAACTTCCAGGTACCGCTGAAACTTCTAGCTTCCTACCAAAAGCTAACTGAACTAAGCCTTCTGGAATGCGACCTTAGCAGGCAAGACCTGTTAGAAATCGGCTCGCTCAATTCTCTGAAAATCTTGAGAATTTCTAGACCAAGCAGCGCTTTCAAAAGAGATGAGTTGAATTTACTGTCCGATCTTCACAAGTTGGAAGAACTCTCCTTCGGAGCCTCCAAACTACCCACAGACGCCGATTCAATCATTGTAAATCTGCCGTCCTTGCAAGTCCTGCTCCTGGACTATTCAAAAAATGCCGGTTTGTTGCCGAAGATCAACTCGCGCCGTCCGAATCTAAAGATTGTCAACACACAAAATTCAGAAAGCGAATTTCAAAGAGCTCAGGATGCAGAGAAACTACAAGCTCGCTTCATCAACGGCAATTTGGGCAATTGACCTTGGACAGCAAAAAACTTTCCGACCGATAGGCTTGCTATAATCTAGTCGCGATTAGATAGAGGCGCCATTCAATGCGCCTCATTACTATTTACGGATAGATTCATGGACATCGGCATTATCATCCTCGCTCTCGGCTGCCTCACTCTTGGCTTCGTGGTGGGCACTAAGTTTGGCTCAAGCGGGAGTAAGCAGTTCTCCAGAATAGAAGCAGAGAGTCCCCGGCCCGTGCGAACCCAAATTACTACGGGAGCGGCAGTGCAAATCGCCGCCGCTTTGCCCGCTCAGGATCTGGATGAAATCACCATGCTGATTCGCCGAGGACGCCTGCTAGAGGCAATCAAGCACTACCGCAGCGTCACGGGACAGGGTCTGAAGGAATCCAAAGACGCCATAGAATTGCTCAAGAAAGATGTTATGTAGACAGCCTGGTAAAAACTAAAGGAGAACCCATGGTAACGCTAGCCGACGCAAGAAGAATAATTGCAGCCGCCGAAAAGAAAGCCGCCGAAATTGGACAGCCTATGAACATTGCCGTCGCCGACGGTGGCGGCAATCTGGTTGCCCACGTGCGCATGGACGGCGCCTGGCTCGGCAGTATCGACATTTCCATCAAGAAAGCCTTTACCTCCAGAGCTTTCGACATAGCCACCAAAGATCTGGCCTCGCACAGTCAATCGGGCGATCAGTTCTTCGGTATCAATGCTTCCAACGACGGCAAGATCATGATCTTCGCCGGCGGCGTGCCCCTCTTCAAAGACGGTAAGGTTGTAGGAGCAGTGGGGGTCAGCGGCGGTAGCGGCGAGCAAGACCACGCCGTGGCAGAAGCCGGTGCCGGTGCATACTAAAGCAGGGTCCCAACGCCAGGAAAACTGATCTAGAAAACGCGCTGAAGCCGGGCAACTAAGAGCCCGGCTTCAATTGCTTGCAGGAGCACTGCTCTTATAGGGACCGGCGGCACCGGTGAGTTCACCTAGCAGGGCGCCGTCTTTTAGTACTCTTTGAATTGCGATCTGATCGAGCCGGTTGCTTGAATCGAGCATCTGCTTGAGAGGCAGCACATTGGTGAGAGCCGAGGGTAACGAAAAGTCCATGGCAAAGGCACGCAAATCGTCGTTCAAGTCTTGCTGCCGAGCGTTGCGATAACCAACCATGCGAAACTGCCCACCCACACGGTCGAAGTCGCGACCGGGCTGACTGGTCAAAACAAGCAGCCGACCAGGATCAAGCTGTATCAATTTCTTGCTGGCAACGACGCTGACGCCCCCCTGACCACGCTGGTGCAGGTCGTAAATGCCGACTGAATCTTTAGTTTTCATAACAAAGACAACCGAATCAGCAGGTATGAATAGTTTACCCTCGTTGAAGTGCACAGTAATGTCATGCTCAGGAGCAAAAACCAGGTTGCCTTCCACAAGCCCGAAGTTACTTCCGGCAGTTTCGCCGGAAGTAACAATGCCCTCTGAATTCAGTCGCGCTATTTCAGCCGGCGTAAAGTCGCTCTTGTGGGTGACGCTGCCGCCAATGGTGTTTAAGTCCTGCGACTCTTTGCGGCGAGCGAGCACATTCATCACCGTCTGAATCTCCTGATCGAGAGAATCCTCAGGGAAGACTTGCGTCAAATCTGTGGAGATGCGCAGGCCGGCGTCATCATTTAAATTATTGTTCGAACGCAGCAATACATCGTCAATACCACTACCAGACCCGGACGAACCTGGAGTGCCGGGGCCGGAGCCGCCTGGAATCAGAGGGGGCGTCAGAGCGCCATTGTAGGAAATGAAGGGCGTGTTGTAGGGCGGCGAGGGTAAAACTGCCGCCGGTTGAGGATTAAGCGTGATCAAGCCGGAAGGAAGCCCGGTCGGTAAACCGCTTAGAGCATTGAAATTACCAAGGGTCAACTGCTGACCGGCATTGATGACGCCCGGAAGATTGAGGGTGAAAGCCCGCCCGGCAGGGGCACCCACCGCCACCACACCAGTAGCAGGGGTGCCGCCCGTGGCCGAAACCGTACCGCCTATATTGAAAACAGTATTGCCGTTAGCAGGATTATTGGCGGTAAATGTAACCACCCCACCGGCCCCCGTGCCTCCCACCGCACTGACGGTACGACCGGCGTTGACGGTGACGCCGTTGGCGGCAACAACAACCTTGCCGCCCTGATTGGAACCATTGGCATTGATACCGCTAGCGGTGCCATTGATGGAAGCGTCACCAATAATAAAAGGATTGGTGGAGGTTGTTGTTATATTCACCGTACCGCCGGTGGAGCCGGTGGCGCTGATGCTCTGGCCGGTACCGTCAATACCAATCACCCGCAAATTAGCGCTGCTGGATGTGACATTTCCACCAGCGGCATTGGTACTGCGGGTCTGAATGGTATTAACAATAATGTTCTGACCGGCGGAGGATAGCGACACATTGCCGCCGGCGCCTGCCACACCGGTAGTGATGATGTTGCCGACACCGCTTATGCCGTTCAGAGCAGAAAGGCTGACACTGCCACCGCCGGTGGCGCGAGAGGTGTTGATGTCGTTGCCGGAGAGACTGAGACTGCCGCCGTTAGCTCCGAGCACTACGGCGCCGCCGTTAGTCCTAACCGGCGAGGCGAACAGAAGATCGCCACTCTGACTGTTGACCGTAATGGCGCCGGCTAATGTGGCCAGACCATTGTTGACGTTTAATCCGGCACTGCTTATCTGATTGGCATTAACCGTGAGACTGCCTGTGCCCACCCGGGCATTAAGGTTACCGGAAGCAATCAAGTTGACACTGCCGCCTACGGTAATACTGCCGACATTGCTCTGATTGAGGCCGATGGCTCCGGCCAGGGCATTCAGACTGGAGACCGGGGTACCCGTACCCTGAATGTTCAGAGCCCTACTGGCGGTGTTGCTCTGCACGCTGAGATTGCCGGTCACGGCAGTGACGGTGGCGGCGGCAGGTCCCGACTGCAAGTTCAAATTGGCAGTATTCAAATTAATGCCGGTCTGCCCCCTGAGATCGACACCGGAAGCTAATGTGATTGAATTGGCGGCACCAGTCCCGGAAGTCAAATTCACAAGACCGGTATTGGAAGTGATATCCCCGGAGACGCGAATATTGCCGGTAATGGGAGTGCTGTAGCTGAACGTATTATTGGTGGTGATGGTGCCCAGGTCGAAAGTGCCGGAGGCACTGTTAGGATTAGCCAGCGTCAAGCTCATTGTGGCGGCGGTACCATTAGTAATACCATTGATACGACTGGCGGTGACACTTACGTTATTGGCGGTGCTGCCGTTAAAATTGACAAAACCGGCACCGCCGGCTGCATTTATGATGCCATTGACGCTGCTTCCGCTTATGGTGACGGCACCGGGATTGGCTGCGGAGTTGAAATTAACATTACCGGTTTGAGAAGTCAGTTCCGAACTTCCGCCAAGCAAAGATACACGCACGGGTCCACCGGTGGCACTGCCCGAAATCTGCAAGTCGCCGTTTGTGGAACGCAGCACCGCATTGTTGGCCAGGCTCAAGGTGGGGGTATTGACGGTCGTAAGACCGCCCGATACTATCACCCCTGTCGCCAGCGCCACGTCAGAATTGGTACCGCTACCGGAATCTACGGTCAGAGCACCTGTGGTGCTTATATTATGATTCAATCTTATGTCGGCATTAGCGCCATTGCCGGTACCTATCGTAAGAACGCCGGCTCCGGCATCGATAGCACCGGTGGTGACAATATCAGCACCGCTACCCAAGGCCCTGAAGGTAGTTGTGCCGGTGGAAGTGACCGGACCGATATTCAAGTTGCCGGTCTGGGTGACCACCGAGTAAGTGGACCCCGTACCACTGGCATTGCCTGTTATGGAAGCGACATTAACATCAACCGCATTGCTTCCGCCATTGAAGTTGACCGCGGGCGAGGCGCCACCGGCCTGTAAGGCGCCTGTGCCGCCCACCATGGTTATGGCTCCAGCCGTGGTTCCATTCAGATTGACAGACGAAGTGACCGAACGCAAGAGCGCACCGCTGCCGGCGGATATATTGAGGGCACCACCGGCACCGTTACTCTGCAGGCTGAGAGCCCCTGTATTAGCTCTCAAGCCGGCGCTGGTGCCAAGAGTAAAACCGGCGCTATTGGCGTTGACCGTAGCCCCCTGCACAAGCTGACTGTTGGCCAGAATGATCTCCGAACCTGCTCCCGTGCCAGAGTTGATCGTGAGTGTACCGGTTGAACTGGCACCGGCATTGAACCTGACATCACTATCAAGACCGCTGCCGGCCTGTAGGGTCAGTCCACCGGTACCGTTGGTAAGCGTGCCGCCGACTACGATATCGGCACCGGCACCACCAGCAGTAAAGTTCGTCGCACCTGAAGATCTGAAAGCACCAATGTTTAAATCGCCCTGGGCCGTATTGACGCCGGCCGTGGAAATGGTAGTACCGTTGGACACCACACGCCCGTTTATTTGGTTGACATTCACCGCCACGGTGCCGCCTCTGAAAGAGACGGTGTTGGCGGCGTTCAAGAGACCGTCACCGGGGCCGCCGGTCACTGTGATGTTTCCGGCAGTGGAAGGATTGAAGAAAATATCGCCGCCGGCTGCCGCGGCGTTGATCTGAGAACCGGCAGACATTGCTAGATTGAGAGCGTTTCCAGCAAAGTTGGACTGCAAGGTTACATCACCGGCGGTGCTAGTCAAAACACTACCGGCGCCCAGGTTCACAACTCCCGAGTTAACGTTCAGATTACCGACCACACTGACATCGGCGCCGCCCTGGAGAGAAACGGCCGCCGCACCGCTGTTACCGGCCGTGATCACACCAGTGCCGGCGGTATTGCTGACATTGCCTGAAATAAGCACCCCGCCGGCGGAGACGAGACTGATGTTGCTGGAAGCGCTGACGCCTGAAATCTTCAAATCATTGCCGGCCAGCCCGGAATTGACGCTGAAAGTGCTGCCGGTGCCGTTTACAAATCCGTCCAATTGCCTGGCTGAGACATTCACGGCATTGGTGCCGCCGTTCAAGTTTATATTGCCGTTTCCGCCGTTCGCCGATATCACTCCGCTGGCCGGTCCGCCCGATATAGTGACGGCTCCGGGATTAGCGACGCTGTTGAAGTTCACATTACCGGTGGCAGAAGCGAGGGTGGCGTTGGCGCCGCCCAGAGTGACGGCAAGCGGCCCCCCGCTTGCAGAGCCCGATATCTGAAGGTCTTGGGCTGTCGCTCTGACAGTGGCGCCGTTGGCCACAGACATGGTGGGAGTGGTGATTGTCGTGGCACCGCCCGAAACCGTCACTGCGGAGGCCACAGCAAGATCCGAACCGGCACCGGTACCGGTATTCACCAGTAAGGTTCCTGTCGTCGTGACATTGTTATTGAGACGAATGTCGGCATTGGTTCCCGTACCGGTGGCCAGGGTTAGATTACCGGCTCCCGCATCGATAGCTCCGGTAGTAATCAGATCGGCACCGTTGCCGGCAGCCTGCAATAAAGTGGTACCGGTACTGGTAACCGGCCCGACCCGTAAATCACCACTCTGGGTGACCAGAGAAAATGTAGAACCGGTACCGCCGGCACTGCCGACAATAGAAGAGACATTAACATCGACGGCGCTGCTGCCGCCATTGAAGACAACCTGCGGGGTGGCACCGCCGGCTTGAACTGAGCCGAGACCACCAGTCATTGTGATGGCTCCGGGGCTGCCGACGCTATTGAAGTTAACGTTGCTACTGGTCGAGCGCAAAAAGGCTCCCGAGGCAAGCGTAACATTGAGAGTGCCCCCGCTATTGCTTTGAATATTCAAGGCTCCGGTATTAGCTCTCAAACCGGCATTGGTACCCAGGTTGAGGCTGGCACTATTGGCATTGACCGTCGCTCCCTGGGCGAGCTGGGAGGCGGCAATGGTGATGTCCGACCCGGCGCCGGTACCGCTATTGATATTCAGCAAGCCAGAGGAAGTGACGGCGGAATTGATGCGCACGTCGCTGTCGGCACCGGCTCCCGCCTGCAGAGTCAGACCACCGACACCGTTCGAGAGAGCACCGTTCACTATTATGTCGGCACCTGCCCCGTTGGCGGTGAAACTGGTGGCACCGGAAGAGGTGTAGCCGCCCAGGCTCAGGTCTCCGGCAGCCGTTGTCACTGTGCTTGTGGTAATGGTCGCCCCATTCGACACCACGCGTCCATTAATCTGATTGACATTGACGTCTACGGCGCCGCCTCTCAGAGAAACGGTATTACCGGCGTTGAGCAAACCGGCAGCAGCACCGCCGGTGACAGTGATAGCACCTGCCCCAGACGGATTGAAGAAGATGTCGCCGGTGGCGGCGGCGGCATTTATCTGCGCTCCGGCAGCCAGACTTAGATTGAGAGCATTACCGGCGAAATTAGACTGTAGGAATACATCACCGGTGGTGGTGGTCAGTACGCTACCGGCGCCAAGACTGACGGCACCAGAGTTAACAGTCAGATTGCCCACGACATTTACATCGGCACCGCCCGAAAGATTGACCGCTGCAGAGCCGCTATTCCCGGCTGTGAGCACAGCCGTACCGGCACTATTGGAAACATCACCGGAGATCAGCAGGCCGCCCGCAGACACCAAACTGATGTTGCTTGAGGCCGAGACACCTGATACCTTCAAATCGGCTCCAGCCAAACCGGAGTTAACGGCAAAGGTACTGCCACTACCCTTCACAAAGCCATCAAATTGCCTGACATTGGCACTAACGGCACTGCTGCCGCCGTTCAGATTAATAGTGCCGTTGCCGCCGTTAGCGCTGATCAAGCCTGCGGCCGCACCACCAGTGATAGTAACGGCGCCGGGGCTGCCGCTCTGGTTGAAAAACACATCGCCGCTTGAAGAGCGCAAAGTAGGAGCAGCTCCGCTCAAACTTACATTGAGAGCCCCGCTGGCCAGACTGCTCTTAATGGTCAGAGCACCGGCATTGCTTGTCACCGAGCCGTTGCCGGCCACGGTCAAAACCGGAGTGTTCAAGGTGAGAGAGTCACCGGCAATGGAGCCGGCCGTGCTGACATCAATACTGGCCGAGCCGCTATCACCGGCTGTGATCGTGAGAGGGGAACCGGCATCACTGCTCAAAGCACCGGCCACGGTAATGTCGGAATTGGCACCGGAGGTCTGCACGATTAGCGAACCGGCGCCACTCTCACTGGCTGCAGCGTTGAAAACAATGTTGGAGGCGCTACCGGCGCCGCTGGTGATAAAGGAAAGGTCTCCGGCGCCTGTTTGTGTGACGGCCGCCCCCACCGTGATGATGCCGCCGTTGGCGGCACTGCCGGAAGTAGTGAAGCTCAAACCGCCGCCGGTGTTGCTGACGGCTCCCACAATTGTAATGTCGCCGGTGACGCCGTTTTGTACCGTGGTCAGCCCGGAAGTAGTGAGCGGTCCCACTCTTATAAGGCCGGAAGCAGCTTGCACGGAAAGGGCGCCCAGATTACCCTGAATGGCACTAGCCGAATCTACCCGGCCCACATTGATGACGGAGCTGGTACCGGCACTCGCTTGCAACGAGCCCAGATTGACACCGCCATTGCGCAGAGTACCGCCTGTGATGGTGCCGGATATGGCACCGGTGGCACTGTTGAAAACACCAGGAAAGCCCGGTGTAGCAGTTGAAACGTTGATCGTACCAGCACCGGCGCCGCCGGTCACATTGATACCGCCGGCCACGGCGATGGAGTTGCCGCCGGCATTGGTTTGCTCGGCAACCAGAGTGGCATTGCCGCCCCCGGTCACGATCGGCACGGCAGGCGCCAGGGCAATGGCACCGCCAGTAGCACCACCGGCGCTATTAGAGAAAGCGGTCACATTGAGATTGCCACTGCCGGTGTTAAAGGAACTGACATTGGTGAGACTGACGCTACCACCCTGCCCGGAGCGATCAGATATATCGATGTTGCTGGCGGCCGAAAGAGAAGTCTGCGCCGTGCCGCGCACTCCCGAAGCAAGCAGGGCGGAACCGCCGCCGGTAGCGATGGACATAGACGCACCACTGCTGATCCCGCCTGTGGAGACAAGGGCCAGGCTAGCACCGCCCGTATTGATGTCGCCCAGCATATTGATAGACTGACCGGTACCGCCGCCATTGGCTCCGGCCAACACCTTGACGCTGCCGCCGGCGGCGCTCGTGAGGGCACGGCTGGTGATAGACCCGCCATAACTATGCAAGAGAATATTGCCACCAACAGTGCCCGCGGAAGTGATGCTGCCGATATTCAAACTCTGGTTGCCCGCTGCCGTCAGTTGATTTTCAATCAAGACATTACCGCCGGCGCCGCCCACCCCACTAGCCACGATTGAAAGCGTGGAAGTGTTGATAGCCCCTGTTCCCACTCCGTCACGATCGGCAAGTAGATTGACGGCTCCACCGGCTCCGGCCGCTGGACTGGTGTTGAGGGTGCCGTTCAAGAAGGTGATGTTGTCTCCGGCTGTGATATTGACGGCACCACCCTGGGTAGCCATAGTACCGGCGTTGAGGTTAATTGATGTGTTACCCAGGCCGGAGTCTATGGTGAAGTTGCCGCCATTGGTATTGATAGTGCCGACGTTAAGATTGACCAGGGAGGGAGCAGCGATGCTGGCACTACCGCCGCTCAAGATCGACTGGCCGGCACCGGCCCCGATGGAAATACGCCGGTCCGCGCCCGTACCGGCTGAAACCGAAAAGGAGCCGCCATTAACAACGGACCCAGTAGAATCAAACTGCACGCCGCCGCCGACGCCGCCCACCACAGTGGGCTGCCCAACGGCCACATTGATGGAACCACCTGTGGTACCAGCACCAAAGGCAGTAAGGGAACCGGCTTGAATAGAGTTGCCGGCTGCGCCGCCGGTACGACCGGCACCAAGAGTGATGTTGCCGTTGGCAAAGCCGCTAGCGCCGTCAGTACGAATATTGGAACCGGTGGGCAGGGCAATGGTACCACCGGTGGCACCAGTAGCATCAGCAAAGGCGAGCAGGGTGACGTTGCCGCCCGCGCCGGTAGTTCCGCTGGCATCAATCAAGCTGACTCCGGCACCCGTCGTCAAAGTGATACTGCCTCCGGCAGCGCTGCCGCCGGTAACGGTGACCGTGCCTCCACCGGGCACGGCGCCGGCCGGCGGAGCACCGGTGAGAGTAGCCGTACCGGCACCGGCTGAGGCGGTAGTGAAGGCCGCACCGGCGATCATGGTGATGTCCTGCCCCACCCCGGCATTGCGAGCAGTTATGCTGTAACCGCCGGCGCCGCTGTTGGTTATATTGCCTGAAGCAATAACGGCAAGTTTTTCTCCCACGGTAATATTGCCGCTGATATTGATATTGCCGCTATTGTAGTAGGTGGGGTCGCCGGTCAAACACTGCTCGCCAAGGTTTAGCACGGCGGTATCTGCGATCACATGAGAAGCCAGCCCGTATGTACTCAAGGTGCCGGTAAGTTCCCCCACATTAAGATCGGCCGTGCCCTGCCCGGCATTTATATTGACGGCATTGGAAAGCAAGTCACCACCGGTAATACTAATATCGGCATCGCCGCTGTAGTCGCTATTGCGAAACTGAATATTCTGAGCGGCCCTGAGCGTACCGCCCAGATTGTCGAAATTGATGTTGGAAGCCAGGGTGGCGGCATCCGTGTTGACATTGATACTGCCTAGAGGAGCAGCGATCAGTCCGCTATTGACGAAGCTACCGGACATGGCGTTCAAATTAACATTGCCGGCACTAGCCAGCACCGTGCCGTAATTGCTCACCGATTGTGCCGTCAGATTAACCGTGGAGCCGGAAAGCATGCCGCTATTGCTGATGTTACTGCCGGCGGTGATGGATAGTACACCGGGGGAAGCGATGGTGCCGGTGTTGAAGACTGAGCCGACGGCATTGATAGAAAGCCCTGAAGACGAGAAGAGCCCCCCTGAGGGCATAAGCACACTCAAGATCGGCGAGCTGACCACCGGCGCACTACCGGAGAGTAAACCGGAAACCGTCAGGTTGCCGAAATTCAAGCTGGACTCGGTTGCACTGCCTGACTGCAAGGTGTAAAGGTTGCCGGCAATGTTACTGCCGCCCATCACTACCAACGGATCGGCGGAGTTGAAGCCGATACCGTAGAGGGTGATATTGCTCGGAACCACCAGTGTACTGAGTGTATCGGTCTGATTGGCCACAAGGGAGAGGGCACCGCTTTGACCGGCGCCATCGGCGTTCAGCACTATGCTCTGACTGCCGCTGCCGGTCACCTGGGTGAGAGCAATATACTGGGAAGGCGTCACCATCTGCCCGGGACTGACGACCAGGGCAGTGCCACCACTAACAACACCATCAGCACCCATCGTTCCACCCACTATGATGCTGGTGGGAGCGGACACCGGCGCAACAATGGTGGCCTGACTGGAAGAAAGATCAAGAGCCAGATTGCTGGGAGCAGCAAGGGCAACCCCAGCCCCGGCCGCTCCGGCTGGCGGATTGATCGAGGCAGAGAGAGCGGCACCGACCGGACTTTCGACCGGCGCACTGACAGCAGCAACAGGGCTGGTCATCGGTGCGGATGCAGATGGAACCGAGATCGGTGCAACGGCAGCGGTGTCAGCAGGTGCACTGACAGTGGCGACAGGGGCGGCAGGGGCTGTTGCGGCTGATCCGTCCACCACTAATGCCGGTACGGCGGGACTGAGAGGCACTCCGGCCACCGCCGGGATGAGCCCCGTAGTGGCATCCACCTGGGGCATGCCGGGAGCGGCGGGCACCACCGGGGCCTGCGGTCCGCCGCCGGACTGACCATCTTTGGAAGAACCCGGCAGATTGTCCTGCACGGTCACGCTCAAACTGCCGGAAGCACCGATGGCAGCCACCGTGGCAGTATTGTCCGGCACAGATACGGACTGCGTGGCGGTCACCACACTGGCCGGCTGTTCGAAAGCCTGAGCCAGAACTTTGAAGGGGAAGAAGAAAGGCAAGCCCAAAATCAGACAGAAAGAAGCTGCCGTGAAGTTCTTCCTCCAGTTAATGGCACCGGAGCCCGCCAGTTTGCTCGACGAAGCCGGGGAAAGAGAGGCACTGAAGTGACGAGGGGAGGCCGACCGACTCAATTTATCGATGTTGGTGAGCCGGTGAACTATCCTGCTAGTCAGTCGTCTAACTCTCTTCACCGGATACCACCTTGATTCCTGCACTTTCAGTAACCCAATAGAGGTATCTAATCCCCCATCTAGTTATATTATTCCCCCAGATGGGGGACTTAAGCAAGGTAGAAGCCCAATTAGCTTAGGTTTGCGCCTGGTTGCCAGTAGATTCGACGCAAAACCTCTCCATATGCAGACTTTTCCCCGCAGTTCAGTGTCAAAATAAGGCACGTGCAGGCTGTCCCTCTTTACAAATCGGTACTTTATGTGTGGCGTAATCTCCATAATTAACCTGAGCAGCGGCCAGGGCCACTCCCAGCCGGAACCGATTGACACTAAGAAATTGCAGGCCGGCTTGGAAGCCATGCACCACCGGGGACCGGACGGCAAGAAATACTGGCTCAGCCCCGACGGTAACGTCGCCCTGGGCCATGCCAGACTGGCCATCATTGCCGTAGCCGACGGCGATCAGCCCCTCGCCAACGAAGACGAAAACATCCGCGTGGTGGTCAATGGTGAACTTTACGACCACCAACGCCTGGGCCGTGAACTGACTGTACGTGGGCACAAAATTGCCACCAGTTCCGATTCGGAAATCGCCCTGCATTTGTACGAAGAGCATGGCATAGATTTTCTCAAGGAATTGAGAGGGGAGTTTGCTCTTTGCCTTTACGACGAACGCAAGCAGAGACTGCTTTTAGCGCGGGACCGCTTCGGCATCAAACCGCTCTGCTACTCAGTGCAGAACGGCAAACTCTATGCCGCCTCGGAAGCCAAAGCTCTCTTTGCCGCTGGTCTGCCCTGCGCCTTCGACGAAGAATCGGTCTTCCATACCCTGAACATGCAGTACACCCTCAGTGACCGCACCCTTTTCCAGAACATCAAGCAACTGCCTCCGGGGCATTTCCTCCTGGTGGAAGACGGGCAGATCAAGATCGCCGGCTATTTCGATTTGGACTATCCCCTGGAAAGAAGCCCGACTGAAGAAAACGCCACCCTGAGCCGGAGCCTTGAGCAAGAATATATCGAGGAGTTTGCCCGCCTCTTTGAAGAATCGGTACGCTTGCGGCTCTTCGCCGACTTTCCGGTGGTTTGCCATCTATCCGGCGGGCTAGATTCCGCTTCAGTTCTAGCCATGGCTGCCAAAAACAGCAGCCGTCCCATGAATTGCTTCACTGTTTCTTTCCAGGAAGAGGGCTACGACGAGTTACCCATCGCCAGAGAAATGGCCGACCTCGTCCAGGCCGAACTGCACACGGTGCAAGTCTCGAATCTGGATATCATCAACAATCTTGAAGATGCCTGCTACCTCTCGGAGGGACTGGCTGTAAACGGACACCTGTCGGCTAAACACATACTGAACAAGACCATTCACCAGGCCGGTTTCCGCGTCTCCCTCACCGGCGAGGGTTCCGACGAAGTGCTGGCCGGTTATCCCCACTTGCGCAGTGACTTGTTGACAGGCTGCGGAGAAGAAGAAAAGCTCAAGTCTCTCTACGCCGAAAATCCCATGTCCAAAGGTATCATGCTGGCATCCGGCGCATCCCTTTCTCTTAAGAGCGTAGAACAAACCCTTGGTTTTGTGCCGAGCTTTCTGAAAGCCAAAGGCACTCTGGGCAAAAAAATGACAGCGGTGGCAAGTCCTGACTTTCTTTCCGCCTTTGCGCAGAGAGACGCTTACGAAGACCTGCTTCGACACTTCGACGTGGACGGGCAATTGACGGGACGCAATCGGGTGCACCAATCGCTTTATCTCTGGAGCAAAACAGCCCTCGCCAATTACATTCTGCGCACCCTCGGCGATGGCGTCGAAATGGGACAATCCCTGGAAGGAAGGCTGCCCTTCCTCGATCACAAGCTCTTTGAATTTCTCAGACACCTGCCCCTGACTATGAAAATCAAGGGAGATACCGAGAAATATATCCTCAAGCAAGCCCTGGAAAAACACCTGACCAGGACCATCTACGAACGCCACAAACATCCTTTTGTAGCACCCCCTCTGAGTCGCTTCGCCGACCAGGGAGCGCGCCGTCTCATGCAGGAAAAACTCTCCGACCCGCAATTTGCACGTCTCGGCTTCTTTGACCAGAACAAACTGCTCAACCTTTTGGATAACCTGGAGACTCTCGATGGGGAAGAGAGGGCCGCTATGGATCCGGTATTGATGACCGCCCTGTCCTATCTATCATTGCAACGGAGATTTATGACACCATGAACGCCCAGGCTGATACGACTAAGTCCAAAGCAGATAAGCCGGAACCGGAAACGGAAAAGAATTGGTGGCTGAAATTTTACCAGGACACACCATTCATCCAGTATCTCGACAATGCTCACCGGGAAGACCAGGAGGAGATTCTGGCATTTCTTTCTGTGCACACCCCCTTACCTGAAGGAGCCGTCATCTATGATCAATGCTGCGGAGTTGGCTCAATAAGTTTGCCCCTGGCCGGCCAAGGCCACACCGTATATGGTACCGACCTCTGCCCCCAGTTTATTGACGAGGCCAAGCGCCGCGCCGAAATACTGAAGGTGCAAAACCGGGCTCATTATCTGTTGGCCGATGCCACCACTTACACAACACCCAGCCCCTGCGACCTGGCTGTCAATCTCTACACAAGTTTCGGCTACGGCGATGACGGCGTCAATCTGGCCATGCTCAAAATGGTCAGAGGCTGTCTGAAAGAAGGGGCACCCTTCTTGCTCGACTTCCCTAACTTCTACCTGGTGATTTCCAGCTTTCGCAAGCATATCGTGCGCCATATAGATACCGCCACAGGCACTCTCACGGTCAATAGAGAAGCAGCTTTCAGCCCGGAAACCGGTCGCCTCTTACAAGAATGGACCTTTATTGAAGCGGACGGCAAACGCTCCTGTCAGAAGAGCAGCCTGGCGGTCTACTTACCCCATCAGATCAAAGACATGCTCAGACAAGTCGGCTTCGAAAGGATAGAACTAATGGGAGACTTCCATGGCACGCCCTTCGGCGTCAACAGTCCCCGCTGTATAGCACTGGCCAGATAATCGTGAAAGAGTCTGCTTACGAAGACAATACCCCTGATTGGCAGAGCTTCCTGGCAGTCTTTCAGACTGTGGTGCATGCTTATCCGGAGCGACCGGCCGTAATCGAAGAAGGTCGAGAATTCACCTATCGGCGCCTCTACGAAGAAGCCCTGCATTTGGCGGCCAGACTGAAGGAAGCGGGAGCGGCACCGGAAACGGTGCTGGCCCTTTGCTTGCCTAAGTCTTACGACTACATAAAGGCCTTGCTGGCCACCTGGCTGGTGCGCGCTGCATTTGCGCCTGTGGATGCGGCTTTGCCGGTGCAACGCCTGCAGTATATTTTCCAAGAACTCATCCAGCAAAACAAAGAACAGGGGCAAAACAAAATTCTGGTATTGGCACGGGATGAAGACCAGGAACATCTTCTCAGTGCAGCAAGCGACCAATTGCAACTGCAACCCGTGCCCTTCACAATTGCCCACCAGGATGAACCGCCCGCGCTCCCAAATGCTATGGCACAGGCCGGCGACCTGGCCTACATCATTTTCACCTCGGGCTCTACGGGGCGCCCCAAGGGAGTGATGGTTGAGCAGAGAGGTCTGGTCAACCTGCTGAAAGAGCAGATCCAGGCATTTTCCATCACCGAAGAGAGCCGCTCTCTTTTTTATCTTTCCACCAGCTTCGATGCCTCCATATCCGACATCGGCACAGCCCTCCTGAGCGGGGCCGCTTTGATCATCGAGAAAGCCGACAAGCTGAGACCGGGGAAAGAATTGATCGAACTGATGAAAAAGAGGCAGGTCAGTTATGTGGACATCCCTCCCAGTGTGCTCAAGCTGCTCGACCCGACCCTCTGTCCGCCCACCCTCAAGTCGATAGTAATAGGCGGCGAGGTCTGCCCCCAGGACGTGGTCAGAACCTGGGCGGCCAGAGTCAAGCTGGTTTGCGTCTACGGACCCACGGAAGCAACGGTCTGCACCAGCCTGACCCACTGCGGGCCGGACTGGCAAGCGCCCTTGATCGGAGCACCCATCAAAGATATCAGCTACCTGGTTTTGAAGGAAGACGGCACACCGGCAGAAGTGGGCGAAAGCGGCGAACTCTTCATTGCAGGCATAGGACTGGCCAGGGGTTATTTGCATCGCAGCGATTTGAACCGGGAACGCTTTCTCACCAGAGATGGTATCAGATACTACAAGACCTGCGACCGCGTGCTCGTGAATGCCTCAGGCAACCACGAATTTCAAGGTCGCATCGACCGCCAGATGAAATTGCGCGGTCTTCTCATTGAGCCGGAAGAAATAGAAGCCAGACTCTGCGAGCATCCTCAAATAGCACGAGCGGCCGTACTGAAAAGAGCGGTCAGCCCTAAAAGTAGCAGGGAAATGCTGGTAGCGTTTCTTCTGCCTTCTCGCTTGCATGAAAGCTTACCGAATGCCAGGGAATTGCGGCTGCACCTGAGCCGCTCCCTGCCTGTCTGGATGCTGCCGCAGCGTTACCAGTGGCTTGAGACTCTGCCCCTCACCGCCAGCGGCAAAATTGATTTGACGGCTCTGGCCGCCCACCCGCTCAAGGAGCGAACGAGCGCGCCGCCACCTTCCAATACCCGAGCAAGCGAGGCTGAAGAGGAGCTCATAGCCCGCTGCCTCTGTCGCATCCTGGGCTATGAGCAGATAGACCTGGAGGACGATTTCTTCGACCTGGGTCTGGATTCCCTGGGCGCGGTGGAACTGGCGGCGGCCCTTTCCGTTAAGGGTCTGGACCTTTCCCCCGAGGCTGTTTTCACTCATCCTAGCTGCACTCGGCTGGCCCGCTTCTGCCGCAATAGTAATACCGACCATGAGAGCGCAGACTCAGGCGATGTGATGGAAGCAGCCGCCCTCACCAGGCGACTGGAAGAGTGGCCGAAGTTCCAAGCCCTGCTGCACTCGGGGGGAAAGCTTGCAGTGACTGGCGCCAGTGAGCGAAAAAACCGCAGCGGTACGCTCTTCACCGGTGCCACCGGCTTTCTCGGCATCAGACTTTTGAAAGAACTGCTGGAGGCCGACCAGGCAAGCAACGCTGTCAGTTGGCAGCCGGCAACACTCTATGCCCTGGTGCGGGCCAGGAACCAGGCGGAAGCGACCGTTCGCATTTTGAACACGGCCGGCCGCTACCTGCAGGACCGGCAGAGCCTGGAGTTACTAAACTCAGCCCTGAGCCGGGGTCAACTGCGCCCCTTGCCCGGAAACATTGAAGAGGAGCGCCTTGGTCTGGAAGACTGCTATGAAGAACTGACGGAGGCTACAGATCGTGTAATTCACCTGGCAGCGCGAGTGAATATGGTCTTGCCCTACCGCTCGCTGGAAGCAGCCAACACGGAAGGCACCCTCAACCTGGCGGCATTTGCCATGCATGGTCGGCTGAAAGATTTTCACTATGCATCTACACTTTCCGTCTTCGTTTCCACCGATCAAAACCATGGGCGGCTTCTGGAAAGCGACGACTTGAGCCGGACGCGCCTTATATGGGGCGGCTATGCCCAGAGCAAATGGCTGGCGGAAGTGCTATTGCGCAAGCTGGGCAAACGCGGTCTGCCTCTCAGTATCTATCGCCTGGGCTTAATAACCGGCGACACCACAAACGGTATCATGGCCGATTCCGACTTTCTCACCATGTTCTTGAACGGTCTCAGGTCCATGAACACAATTCCGCAGGAATGCCTGAGCGACAAAGCGGAGCAAGTCTGCGTCGATATCACGCCGGTAGATTACGCCGCCACCGGCATGAGCAGGCTTATCACCGGGGGAAAAGGGGGCAGCGGGCTTAGAACTTTCCATATAGCCAATAGTGAGAGCCTGAGCCTCAAGCGCCTCTGCCTGAAACTGAAGGAGCGCTTTCCGCAGATGGCGGTGAGCCCCCTGGGGCAGTGGCGGGACCATGGCGACAGTGCCGCGGCAGCCGCTTACCTGGGGCTCTGCCGCCTGCTTGTCGGTACGCAAGAGAAAGCCTTCGGGCACTTGCGCTCCATGGACTTATTTCAAGCCACCGACGTCTGCTTCGATACCGTAAACACAGATCGGGCCCTGGCTCCGCTCAGATGTCCTCAGCCCGACGAAAGGCTCATCGAACTCTACCTGAAGAACCTCCCATGAGATTCCCACCCTGCCCGGTCCGGTTTACAGTGGCAGAAGGCAGGGAACACAAGGAGGAAGAGGAATAGGACCAAATGCACGCTGAAGACGAGAACCTGAAAGTACCGGCTCTGCAAAATACCGGTCATGAACCACTGAACACCATTACCTTCAGCATGTATCATCCTACATTGAGGGCACTGCATTACGGTCTTTTCGGTCTTCTGGCCCTGGTCTATCTATGGCTGACGGTGTCTATCAGCCTGAGCAACAGGCACATATTAACCAATCCGAGTGCCTGCCTGGGCATTTTCCTGCCCGGTCTGGTGGCCGGCGCCCTCATTTACCTGGCTGTGCGCCAACGTCTCTGCACAATTTCCTACGACAGCCAGACCCTGGAATTTGCTCCCATCTGGAACCTGCAACTACACCGCCGCCGGAAGCGCCCCTGGCAAGACATCCACTCAGTCCAGATAGTTTATCCGGAAGCAGCAGCCACCTGCACCTTCCCTAACTTCGCCGGAGAAAAGATAAACTGGCGGCAATTTCTTCAAACCGGCGGCATCGGACCCTGTCTCGTTTTCGATTTCAAGTCCGGCGGCTCCGCCACTCTTCACCTGTCGCTCCTGAGCCGAGCGCAAGCAGAAGAGTTATTCGCCGCCATAGATAAATTTGGCGACCAGAGCAAACTCTCCAGCGATTTCGTCAAGTTGCAAAAGGCCATCGTGCTTGAACATGTAAATGCTGAAAGCTTCACGCAACTCTGGAGTGAGGATCTCAATCCCAGTTACTGCGCTACCAGCTATGTCCCACTGCCAGGTCGCCACCTCTTGCAAGAAGGGCGCTATGAAATTCTGATGGAGCTGGCTGCCGGAGGGATGTCTGCCGTCTATTTGGCAAGGCACAAAGAGAACAGCAATGCCAAAGTCGTTCTGAAAGAATCGGTTCTCCCACAGGGAGTAAGCGAGGAGCAAAGAAAAAAGGCAAGAGAGCTGTTTGAAAGAGAGGCGCACCTGCTTCTCAAACTTAAACATCCGCATATCGCCAGGGTTCTGGACCGTTTTGTGGAAGAGGGAAGGGACTATCTGGTTTTGGAGTACATACCGGGTTTGACCTTGCGTCAACTGGTACAGACCAGGGGCAAGCAAAAAGAAAAAAACGTGCTCAATTACTGCAGCAAGCTTCTGGAGATTCTCGCCTACTTGCACGAGCAAAACCCGCCACTTATTCACCGCGACCTTACTCCCGACAATATTATTCTCAGAAAGGACGGCAGTCTCTGCGTGGTGGATTTTGGTGCCGCCAACGAACTCGTCGGTCAGGCCACCGGCACCATGATCGGCAAACAATGCTACATTGCACCGGAGCAGTTGCGGGGCAAGGCCAGCCAGGCAAGCGATCTTTATGCCCTGGGAGGCACCCTGCACTTCCTGCTCACAGGCAGCGACCCGGAAGCTCTCAGTGCCTCCAATCCGAAGGACCTGGTGCCGGAGATCTCCAGCGCCACCAGTGCTTTAATCAACCAGCTTACTGCCTTTGAGGCAGAGGCCAGACCGGAAAGCGCCAGAGCCCTTCTGGAAAAACTCTCTGCCACCCCCAGCGCAGCAGCGGCAGGCAATAGGCAAGAGAGGAAGCAGAGCTGATGGCCTTTCTTGATTCGCTCCGCAAACAGCTTGCGGGCAAAAGTGAGCCGAACCTCCCGAAGCTACCCGACCTTCCGGCCGGCGCCCATGAGATTTACATTCCATACAGCGCCTGGCGCGCGCAAATTCGCTTTCGCCGCCAGCTCATGCTGCAGGTCAATTACAAGAAAGAAGTCGCCAAAATTCTGCTGACGGTTTTCGGAATCTGGATAGCCTTCGTCGTCATCTTACCCAGAGTAGTCCAACCCCTTCTGATACACGGCTTCAATATCTACATCCTCAATATTCTGCTGTATATCTATGTGGGCATCATCTCTTACCCATTGCTCACGTCCCCGTCTAATCTGCAAGTCGGTAAAGAAGGCATCCGCTTACACTGGTTATCGGCACTGGGACTTATCTCCAGCCCCTGGATAAGCTTTGACTACATCGATCAAGTTACGGTTTCAAACTTCAAACGCGGTTGGTATAAATCTCGGGCCATCGATATCTATATCGACAAAGCCAATACGCCGGCCGGAATTCGCACAATACTAAATCTAATTGCCCCTTCGCTCTGGTGCCTCAGCCTCGATAAGGACAAGCTTAAACTGCGCCTGGATATTGCCGCCATTACCCATGAAGCGGATCTACCGATACTCCTGGGAGCCCTGCGCAATCTCCTGCCGGACGAAAAACTGGGGCCGGAACTTTTACAACTGGAACAAGAAAACACCGGTGCAAGCTTCACAAAACTCTGGCTGGACAGCTTCGACGCCGGTAAGCCTCAACTAACAAGAGGCAATCTGGAAGCGGGAGAATTCCTCTGCGGCAAGCGCTACGAAATTGTCGACCAACTGGGAGCAGGAGGGCAGGCCGTCACCTATCTAGCCATCGATCACGAAAGGCAAGATGCCACGGTAGTTTTGAAAGAATTTGTCTTGCCGGTCAGAGGCGGCATCGAAATCAGGCGCCGGGCGCTGGAAAACGTCGAGCACGAAGCCAAACTCTTGAGCACTCTCGATAACGATCAAATTGTCAAATTGTTGGATTGCTTCGCCACAGGACAAAGAGCTTACCTGGTGCTGGAACACATAGACGGCTCTTCCCTGCGCCTAATCGTGCAGGAAGGAGGCGCCCTGCCGGAGCAAGAAGTAGTACCGCTAGCCATTGGCATGTGCGATGTTCTCAGCTACTTGCATTCGCTTTCGCCGCCTATTATTCACCGCGACTTTACCCCGGAGAATCTACTGCTGCGCAAAAACGGTCAACTGGCATTGATCGACTTCAATGTGGCCGAACAATTGGAATCGAAGCAGACTAAAACCATGGTAGGGAAGCACTGTTACGTGCCCCCCGAACAGTTCCGGGGGAAAGCCTGCGAACAGAGCGACATCTACGCGGCCGGTTGCACAATCTTCTGGCTTTTGACAGGGCAAGACCCTGAACCCATAAACACTTCACACCCGGCCTCCCTTTGCCCGGGCCTCACCCCGGCCATGGATGCCATCGTCGCTCGCGCCACCGCCCCCGATATCAGCACACGTTACCCTAGCGCCCGCGAGATGAAGGACGATTTGCTAAAGCTCGCTCCACAGGCAGGCTCATCTCGGGCTTAAGGTCCATTACATCAGTTGTAAGTTGCCGAGTTACTTGTCGCATAACTTCCAGAATTATTTGTCACACTTGGCTATCGACCCTGTGCTCAATCGATTGACCAAGATGCTTCTAGAAATAGTAGAACTAGAATGACCTTTCTAATTCGCTTATTCTATAGAATAAGGACAAGATGGATATTCCAGGCAAAATTAGTTGTTTAGTAGTGGACCTTTGCTCTCAGTTCATAATCAGCTATTTAACTACATTACTGAAAATGTCCATTTACGGTAATGTTATAGACAAAGAGAAGACCCAAAGGCAGATTTTCACTTATGTCAAAAAAGTCGAACCAGAAATCATTTTCGGGAAAGTCCAAGTCAAAAGCAAAGAACCAGGACGGTCCACCCCTTAAGCTGCCAAATCGAGAGAAGCGATCCAGAGAATACTTAACGGTCGCCGAGGTCAACAAGCTCATCAAAGCCGCCAAAAGTCTGGGGAGGCACAGCGAAAGGGATAGCCTGCTCATCCTTGTGATGTATCGACACGCCCTTAGAGTCGGAGAGGCTGCCGACCTGCGCTGGGAGCAATTTGACCTAAATCGAGGACGGCTGCATGTGAACAGGCTCAAGAACGGCGACCCTTCAGTTCACTACTTAGAAGGTGATGAAATTCGGGCTCTGAGAAAGCTGCGCCGGGACTACGGGGCGACTGAATTTGTCTTTGAATCAGAACGTCAAGGTCCACTCACGACAAACGCCATTCACAAAATGATTGCAAGAGCCGGGCTAGAGGCTGGTCTAGAACTGAGCGTGCACCCGCATATGCTTCGGCACGCGAAGGGCCACCAGCTTGCTGACAAAGGCATCGATACCAGAGCTATTCAAAGCTACATGGGGCACAAAAACATTCAACATACTGTTCTCTACACCCAGCTAAACCCAAAGAGATTCAAAGGCTTCGGTAAGGATGTGAGACTTTGAAGAGGTTCTTCAAATGTGTGGCAAGAGACTCAAAAATAGGAGGAGAGCGTGTACTTTGACTATGGCGTCCGATAAATCCGGCTGATAGCCGGGGCTCCAGGTGAGATCACCCTTGAAACGCCCAAAAGACGGGTACCCAAAAAATAGAAAGAGGCAAAAAAAGGGAGGGGTCTGGAAAATTCATTTCCAAAGACCCCCTCCAAGTCGGCATCTACAGCCTTTCAAACTGCGGATGCGACATATCAGTTATTATCAGCCTATCAATTTGTGCCATAAAGTGCTTTATGTTGGAAACCGCAAGATTTTGCTTCTATCAAGTTTACGTTCTCTGGCGTCCAAGAAGACTTCAGGTGGAATTTCACAATTGAATCGCACCTCCTCAAACCGATAGTCGCTCAAAGCAAAGCTGTCTTGAGACAACCAGCGCTGCTGAGCAGAACGATAAGAAGGGTGATCAAGAGAGCGAAGTGGTTTCTTATCCTCCTTCTTTATCGATCGAGTCTGTTTGAACTGGGATATGTGCAAGTCCGGAGAAACGCTAATCTCTTCTTCAAAAGTCATTGTGTACTCCTCTTCGACACTTCGAAAGGCTCTAACATATTGATAGTCTTTTGAACCTGAATCTGGTCTCAACTGAAATGAAGATAGAGCTTGCTGAGTCAAAATTCTATTCTCATGTTCGAAGTCAGCTGACAAAATTGACACAGCAATATCAACCACCCAACCAGAGTAGGGCCTATCAAAAAGTAATGCTTCACGAATGGTTGAAAATTTAGGACAAGGCTCTTCTAGATTTCCAGGGTCATAGTAAGTTGGGAAGCCATTGCTTGACTGAGTAATGATCGTAGAGAGGTTAGATCTTTTGGAAAGTCCCGGTCTTTTAATTCTTGTTTGACCACTCCACTCAAATCGCAGACTTGCTGGTCTTTCAAAGTGAGTTGCAAACCTAACAGCAGGCAACTGCTGTCCCTTTTCCTCTGTGTAAAGGACTCCGATATCGACGTAACTAGTACAAGTTTGGTACTTGTTTAGTAGCTCTTGGAGTCTCTTCTCGACCATAACTGGGAGCCTCATCTGCGAATTACTTGGAGTTACAAATATAGCACGTAAAAGTGGGGTGGTGACACAAGTCACCACCCGCAAGAGGTTACTCAAATAGCTATGCAGCTCTTCGAGTAGGCGGATCTAGGCGAAGCGGAGTTGGTGCTGGTATTGGGTTAGGTGTACCACCACCACCACCACCACCACCACCACCGCCGAAATGACTCTCACAAAGTGCTTTGCAGTCATCCTGAAACTGCTTCCACAGCTTGTTATCACACTTCGTTCTCGCCTTGAAGTCCAGCGCCTGAGAGATGCAATCGTCGATGCAATCTTCGACATCTCCATCGATCTTGATCGAAATCTTGGTCTTACCAACCAAATAGATGATCACCAAGCCACCAATGATTGCAAGAACAACCGCACCAGCGATTGCAGCGCCTACAATGCGTCCACGAGGGCCTAGTGGCGAACCGATATTACTACCAAGAGCAGCGGCCTCGGAAACAGCTGCACCTACGGCTGGCCCAGCACCCGGAGAAGTTGGCACGGTAACAGTCTGCGTGGCAACCTGGAGCCCCATAGGATCAAGCAGATTCAGAGGGTCATTTTTCACAAACTCGTAAAGGTTAATTTGGCTTGGATTAGCATCACCACCGCATCCACCAGAGCATGCACAACCACAAGCCACCTCAATTTGATACCCAATCGGATCTGGTTGTAGGAAGCGGCCAGTCGCTGAGTCGTAATAGCGACGCTTAAAGTAGCTGAAGCCAGACTCCGAATCATAACGCTGACCGGTGTAACCAAAGGTGGTCCCAGTCGGGGCACCTTCGCCAAACGGTCCAAATGCGTTCCTATTGATTACAACGCCAGCGCTGTCAGTGACAGCAAGAACCGACCCTTGATGGCTGGCATGAAAGAATGTCAGCACCCCAGCGGCAGAGACCTGAATCAAAGGTTCATCAAGCCCCACGCCATAAACATAGCGACTCTGCAAAGCGCCAGAAACGCTATCGTAATCAGCAATACGTTGCCAGCCGGAGTAAATGAACCGGGTTTTGCTGGTACCGGTAGTGGTAGCAGCCTTCTCGGCTTGCCGATGGAACGGATCATACACGAATGCAAGGTCGGTCCCCGGCTTAGAAGAGGACAACAGATGATTTTCGGTATCATAGCCGTGGGTCCAAACGCCGTCGCTAGTCAGGCAGCCATTCCCGTTGTAAGTAAACGGATTACCGCCAACCTGAGGATATTGGTTTGTTGAACCAGCCGGATCATAGGCTACCGAGCCTGCGGCTCCAGGATGCCAGGAATACTGGTCATCTGAGAAGTTTTGGCTGGTGATCTGATGAACAGCATTGAACCCGTAGGTCAGAGCCAGGTTCGAACCAACGAAGTTATTGGTCAGTCCGGTCAGATCGTCATTGAGCTGCCAGTCATAGGCAACGGAACCTCCAGAGCTAAACGCCATGTTGGTACGGCGCGACAACGGATCATAGTTGAAAGAGACAGCATTGGTCGTGGCACCATTCAGCTTGATTGCTGAGAGGCGGTTGAGCTGGTCATAGGCTCTCTCGACGAAGTAACCGTCTGGATAAACGATTCTCGTCGCGTTTCCGTTCGCATCCAATTCAAAGGTAACTTCCTTGGAGTCTGGATAGATCTCCTTGAAGAAACGACCAGCCGAATCCCACTGCTGCTGGAAAATACCAGAAGATGGATCACCAGCCACTACCGGCTTGCGAGCAGAAAGTAGGCGCCCTGCCAAATCGTAGGAATAGGTCACCGTGGGCTGACCTTGCGGACGCTTGGTCAAGATGCGGTTCAATACATCGTAAGTGCGAATTACAGTATTGCCGGACCTGGTCCTGAAGTTCAGGAGATTACCGTTCGCGTCATAAGACTGATTTCGCTCAAACGTTCCATCTGGATAGTTAGTCCGATTGGGGCGGTCAAAGCCATCGAAGCTGAAAGTGGTCTGATTGCCACGGGCATCCTTGATACTGCGGAGCTTGCCATTATCCGAGTACAAGCGGGTTTCGCTAACCACCCCAGTGGGATCGGTCACGGTGCGAACACGGTTGAGAACATCGTACCCATAGATGTATTCACGGTTTTCAGCATCTCTGGTTCGGCGCAGACGGTCCGCTCCGTCATAAAACCAGCGGTTGATATTACCGGCGGGGTCAGTGACTCGGATTTTCTTGTCCGACAGGCTATACCCAAAGGTATAGATCTGCCAGGGAGTTGCCACAATGCCAGTCTGCCTTCTGACGGAGGTCACGTTGTCATTTTCATCATACGCAAATCGCGTCTGATGATTGAACGGTGCCGCCTCAGTTCTGCGCGTCATGCGACGGAGAACGTCGAATTGGAAGCTGGTTGTTCTGCCAAGTGGGTCCTGGACCGAGGTCAGGTTGCCGACAGCATCATAGCCAAGGTTCGTTGTAAGGTTCAGATGGGGACTGACGCCAGAGTCAGCCACGACTGAGAGCAGATTCTCAGTTGCGGCATCGTAAACCATCGAGGTCACTATTCCGGTCTCATCGACCCTTGTGAGCATCTGCCCGCGAGCATTCCATGTCATCGTTATGGTCGGAGTTTGTCCACCAACGGCCGGACGCTCTATTTTAAGCAGGTTGCCGGTGACTGGATCATAGCTAAATAGGGTAGAATTGCCACGTCCATCAGTCGCTACCGCCACCTTGTTCCAGAGCGGATCGTATGAGTTTGTGCGGACGATATTCGCCAGGGCGGAACCAGGCTTCGGCACCATGGTTTCGATCAAGACGTTGTTCTTGAGGTCGTACTGCCAGGTTGTGAAGTTACCTTCCGGCATTACCGCCTTCACCAATCGACCAAGTCCGTCAAAGTCCATGGTTTTCACATTACCGAGAGCATCGACTTCTCGGACAGTGTTGTCAGCCGAGTCATAGTAAGCAACTTTTGAATTGCCCACAGGATCGACTATCTCGGAACGGGAGCCCGCGATGTAAAAGGTAGTCACCTGCCCAAGAATGTTCTCTTGGGACTGCACGCGGCCCAGGCTGTCATAGGTAGCTGTCACCACAGGATTTGTGGGATTAGCAGGCCTGAAGAACCGGCTCATGCGACCAGGCGCACTGTACTCATAGACATGCGCTTGACCGAGGGCATCAGTAAACTGGGTTAGGTTGCCTGCGCTATCGTATAAGTAGCTGACAGAACGCCCTGTTCCATCAGAAACTGACGTGATGAAGTTGCCGGTGTAGCCTAGAGTCAGGGTGCGACCCGCACTACTGCTGACCGACGTGAGCTTTCCGCTGGTGTAGTTGAAAGTCGTCGTTTCTCCTGATGGATAGGAGATAGAAGACAGTCTCAGATTGACGTTAGAGTCAAACTGGTAGACCACCTGCTGCGGAGTGGTCATCTTGTAGCTCAGGAACACTGGGGTAAGCGTGGACGCATTGTCTCGGGGCTGCTGAAAACTTCCGTCAGGAAGTTTCGTAAAAACCAGATCTTCATCAGGCATGCGAACGGTGATGATATTGCCAGTGAGATTGTCCACCCACCACTGGTCAGCCAAATGAGCAATGACGAGTTTATCCACCGGCAACGTGGTATCACTCAGAATATCGATGTTGACAAAGATCTCCGCTATCGAAGCGACAGCGCTGATCGGAGACTCGCTGCCTAGCGCAAGGAAACCATCACTGTATGGACCAGCACCAGAACCCGGCGCGGCATTAGATCCGTCTGCAACGTGAGCATCCCAATCAGGAGTCCAGCCATTTCCCATCGGTCCGCCCTGCAGAGCATCTGCAGAATCGTAGCGCCTGTAAAATGGAATCATCAACGGAACATCGCCGCTGCCGATTGTCAAATCCGGCGGTGGTGTCAAAATCATGTCGCCTGTTCTTGGATCAACATAATCTTCTACACAGTTCCGACGTTTCTTCCAAGGCTGCGCACGCCACCAACCCCGGCCTTCGCCTCCGGCATATGAATAGAAAATTGTGCCGGCAGCGCTACCAGCTGGATTGATAATGGACCATCCTGCTAGCGTCCAAGCTACGTTGAACGAATTGAGAAAATTCTCCGGCAATAACAGATTAAACCCGGGCAAAAGATAGTTGGTATAAAGAGAGTTCAAGGTTCCCGCTCCATAGGACGGCAGATTTGGTGCAACATCACTGTTCCAATTTGCAGCCGTGCCTTTGTAGAGCTTGGTTCCTGCCTGACTAGCCACGTCGATAACGCGGGTTGTTGAGATGTGTCCGTCCGGACCATTGTGCAGCGCGTGAATAGCAGGAGATGATGACTCCGAGCAAATGGAGGCTGCCCAGAATGTCGACCGCAAAGAGAACCAAATTTCAAATTCGCAGCGATGCTGCCAAACAGCGTTGGGTCCGCGATGATCGCAAAGAAGCCTTTTGGCGAAAGCATATTGAGGCATGGAAGGCCAGCGGCATGTCGAAGCGTGCCTACAGCAGGGCACACAACTTGTCCGAGTCTTCATTCAATGCCTGGATTCGAGAGATAGCTCTGCGGGAAAGAGAGTATGTGCCGACAGAAAATGTTGCCACGCTCTTAGCGGATTCCAAAAATCCATTTGTGCCAATCAGGCTTGTGTCTGACAACGAGGGCAAAGCGGCACCTCTCCAGCCGGTGCCCCAGGTGATTACGCCGCCGCACGATTCACGAGTGGAAATTGTTGTTCCTGGTGGTGCGGTAATGCGCGTCAGTGATACCTGCAATGTTGAATTCGTAGCGCAACTGTTTTCCTTTCTCAAATCCGGAGATTCTGCTTGCTAAATCTAGATCCATCAACTCGAGTTTTTCTTTGTTCGCAACTAATCGATATGCGGTTTTCCTTTGATGCTCTCTGCGGCCTTGTCACTACATATTTCGGCATGAATCCCCTCAATGGTCATGTCTTCGTATTCTTCAGTCGTCGCCGAGACCGCATGAAGGTCCTCTTTTGGGACATTGACGGTTTCGCACTGTACTACAAGCGCCTGGAGCGGGGCAGCTATTCGTGGATAATGGAACTCGGTCTTGAAGCAAATGGTGAAATGCAGGCCTCCGATTTCTCCTTGATTCTCGCCGGAATAAATCCATATCCCAGTTCGCAAAAACGCACCGGCAAAAGATTGAAACAAAGCACCGAAATCCAAGCTGTGGCTCAATTGTAGTTGATATAATTTCTGCCATGCAAAACACGCAGTACCACGAGCTTTCAAAAGAGTTCCTCGTCACCCTCGATCAAGAAGCGCTGATCAATCTGGTCATTCAGCTTGATTTTAAGTATCAGCAGCTCGCTGAAAACGCTCGCATTGCGCTTGCCGATAAGTACGGCAGGAAGACCGAACACTTCATTAGTACAGGGCAGCTGTTGCTTTTTCCCTCTCCGTCAACAAACTCAGGATCCTTGGATTCGCAAGACTCGGCCCAGAAACTAGGCGTAAAGACTAAGCAACAGGGACATACACGCAACCAGAAGCCGGATCTGCCACACGTTCAACTTTTTCCGCCACCGCCAGATCCAGCGCTGCTTCCTTGCCCTTGCTGCGGTGTAGCACGTGTGCCAACGCGACGAATTCTTCAAGCTAGTCGCTACCAAATCGTTCCAGCTAGGTTCTACTTTGAGGATCTGTACTCCCAAGTTTACTCATGCAAGAACTGTCAATGCTCAGAGGAACTTGTGATTAAGACGCCGGAAATTGTAGAAAACGGCACGGCTTCGGCCGGATTGCTTGCTCACATAGCAGTCTCCCGTGACTGTGACCATATTCCTTTTCACCGTCAGTCAGCCATTTACAATCGCAGTGGAGTCCAGCTCAGTCGCTCCACTCTCAGTGATTTCTACTCTCAGACCGCCAGAATCCTCCAGCCACTGCACGACTTCAGTCGCCAAGTTTTGCTCAAATCTCACGTGATCTCCACGGATGATACGCCCGTAAAGGTAATTGACCGCTCTAAATCGAGAAACATGAAGCTCGGTCGCATCTGGGGTTACTTGGGAGATGAAACCCATCCTGTAACACTCTTCGATTACACTCACAGCAGAGCCGTGACGGTCCAATGACTTTTCTCACCGGCTTCAATGGTCGACTTCAGGGTGATTGCTTCTCCGGCAATCTGGCTATTTGTGCCGCTATCGATACTGTTCTTGTGGCGTGTAATGCGCATGCCAGACGATATTTCATCAAGTCGCTGCCAAACAACAAACTCGGCGCCGGTAACGCACTTTCTGCCTTTCAGCAACTCTACGAAATCGAAAGAACGGCGAAGGAACTCGGTCTGTCACCAGAGAACACTCAACTGATGAGAGAGCAAGAAGCTGTGCCGATACTTAAAGAGTTCCACCGCTGGTTGCAACAGGAACAACTTGCTGCGCAGCCCAAAAGCGCATACGGCAAGGCAATTTTCTACTGCCTGAACAACTGGACATCTCTCACCGAATACGTCAGAGACGGCAGACTCAGCATTGATAACAACCACTGCGAAAGAGAAATGAAATATATCGCCATGGGACGAAAGGCATGGTTGTTCTTCGGCAGCGACGAGGGCGGAAAGAATCACGCCATAATCCTCTCGATGATCGCAACATGCAGACGCCACGGCGTCGAACCCTGACTACTTAACCGATGTAATCCAGCGATTGAGCGAAAATCCCAACGAAAACCTCGAAGACCTGCTTCCATACAACTGGAATCCCAGATATCTCACTGGCGCGCCAGCCGAAATCACCCAGTTTCAGCCTACCCCAAAAGTCGCTTAGCCTTCCTGTAATTTGGTAAACACCCAATCCATGGGACTTTACCAAATTGCACGATGAAGCATAAGACATAATATCGGACGTTGGCAGATAATTCTGGCAGCGTATTTGGTGGCATTAGCTTTCTGCGCCTTTTCGACCTTTAAAGGCAAAAAAGTGCAGGAAATCCACAGAGTTTTTCAAGCCACCGGACGGACACGTTGAGATTGCTTTCGACTGATTGGCAAACTCGTTGGATGTGGTCAGCTGCTGAATTGCAAGCATCTCCAGGGCGTAAAGATGCATCCCAGCTAAGATACCGGCAGCGGCAGTATTTGAACTGTCGCTATCAAGACTGGATATTGAGCTGGCAACGCCTTGAATATCGAAGCCAGAAAATACCTTGGTTGCAACTTGAACCCGATATTTAACCAATCCAACCATGTGGTGGTTGTGGTAATGCGTTCCAGACATGCGATTAGCAAGATCCGCAACCATAGTGTGCTGAGATGCGAAGTTAGCCCACTGTGCCGCCATGCGCTCCCCGAGCGACGGCTCTTGCACTACTACCGGTCCAGTGCCGTAAACAGATTCAAATTGCGCCTGCCTTGCATTGTGGAAATCAAAAAGTCCTTTGCCATTAGCGCCAAAAGAGCTACCCAGCAAGTAGTAGTTAGCACCAAGGGCGCTTCCTGGAATTGTTGGTCCTTCCGTTTTCATGAAGAAGGTCTGATCACTACCTGTGGTCGGATAGGCATTGTGAGTTACCACTACCTGAAGGTCATAAGTGAATAAAGGCCCAACCGGAATAGTGCCTTCCACAATCGGGAACCCATCAAGAAAGAGGGTGGGCACCCATTGGTTCGAGAGGTTTGGAACGAAATAGAGCACCAGCCTGCGCCCGCTGAGCTGATCTGATGTGAAAGTGGCATCAATTCCTTCGTATATCAGACGCACAGAGACCTTGTAGGCGTTTGAAAAGTCACCGGTAAACTCCACCGGAACGTCGCCCGCTGCCTGGTAAGGAAGGCTGGTTCCAAATGCGACCGGCAGGCTCACTGGCACAATCTGTCTGCCGCCGACGATATCATCAGTCTTAGCTCCTGGATTGTTAGTACGAATCCAGTTGGCTAGATTCATCGAAAGGGTAGTCAGCGAGTTGCGGACGTTATCGCGGTTGATGTTCTGCACCCAATTGCCCGCCGGGTCGATACTGTAGCCAGATCGCGCATCACTCAAGAATGTGGCGGCGTCATAACCCATGGCTGTTGCCAGGTCAATCGCCGGCTTCGTGGTATAGGTCTTGAAAGACGGGTCCATCACAACCCAGTTTGGTACGATTGTGTCGCCGATGTTGACCTTCAGCCAGCAGTGCGTCATCAGGATTTCCTGATCAGGCGCAGTACCGACAAGGCTCACCGGCACCCCGGCATTTGCAAGCAGGGTGACGATAGTAGTGATGTTCGTGTCGGTAACACCAAGCCAGGCTGCAGCTTGAGCAAATGTAAGCTGGATTTGACCAACTTGATAATAAGCCTGCTTACCAGCCAGCCGAAGCAAGCCGGCCAGAAGCGAGCACAAGTCAAATGAATTGCCGCGGCTGTCAAGCAGTGTAGCAAGATCGCCCTTGGCTAGCCCCATGCCAATTTTATGCTCAATGTTATTGTGCACAAACTCGTAAATGAGCTGCGGGTCGTTCTTGAGAGCCTGAAACAACTCGACAAGTGACGGTACTCCCTGAACTGTGCCTGACAGGGCCTTGGCTGAAGGCAACTGCACGGCAGAAGCAATGACTTTGGACTTAAGTACTTGCCTTGCGTGATCTGGATGAACCGCTGGCATCTGAATGTTCTTGGGCGACATGCTGTTATTCAGCGCCTGCGGACCATGAGGGCTGAAGGGATTGGTTGGCTGATTTTGCGTAGTCATAGGATTCCTTGATTTCTTTGTGTTTGATTGGCAGGACGAACTGGCACGGCCTTCAAAGAGCAAGCCGTGCTGGAAGCAGACAAACTCAGGGGTTGCCTGCTATTCTTCGTTGTCAGGCGCATCTGTCAACAAGTGCCAGACGGGCATGTAGTCACAACCGACGTGCGATTCCCCGCAGGGTCATAGCTGTAAAAAATTATCGTCCCATTAGCGTAGGTCACGGTTTTGAGACGACCAAGGTTGTCATAGGTGCAGGTTGCCGTATCTGCGGCCATAGTCTTTATCCTTTGTGTGAGTGGATTTCATCGATTCGGAGTTGTCCAAATCGACACGTTGAACAGCAGCAACTTTTCACTTCCTTTTGATCGGGAGCGGTTGTTGCTGCGGCGATTATTTAGATTAGAGACCTTAGAGAATTTAGCTGCGCTAGCCAAGGAGCCCCAGCGCTGCCATCTATGAGGATCTCTTTCATCCGGTCAACTTCATTACATAGCCAAACCCAACCAGATGCCTGGCTCTGAGGAATTCAATTGAATCGGTCCGGTTAGGGGTGGTTTCGAGGAACCGCTCGTGGTAAGTGCAAATGAAGTTGATACGACTTTTCTAGCCCTGCCAGGGGGCCAAGTTCAACTTCGCCCCGCCTTGCTGACATCTACCAATCGGAGCGGTTGTCATTAAGCGCATATCTACCGGCAGTCTTTTAAAAGCGTGACAAGCCAAGATGATTTTCCTTCACCCTTGCACAAGAATAAGGAAACGCTCACACGAATTTCGAGTACTGGCGCGGCTTGCGCGACTTCCAGGTTTCTAATTAAAGCGTTATGCGCCTTAAGATTAGCTTACTGAGCCATTTCTCATTGTGACCGATCAATAAGCCGATTTTACATTACTTCAATCAGCAAGTCGAGGACTTATTTATAGAGAATCAACCACATTTCAAGAAGCTGCTCTGCCTCTACCGCCCCACCTCTTGAAAATAGTGAACTATATGGAAACCGGACTAACGCAAGAGGTCGTCTTCTTTCGCCTTCTCTTTGGCCTTCTGCTCTTTGATCTTCTGAATGAGCTTGCTCTCAGCCCTCTTAATCACATTCTTCTCCTCTGTCTTGGCTCTGTCTTTCTCAAATACCTTCTCTGTAGCTTCCAGGGCCGCCTTGACGTGCTCCGGCTTTTGCTTTGTTCTCTCTAGCCAGGCTGCCTCATACTTGTCATAGCTGTCATATGAATCGGAAAGATACTGTCGTTGCTCTTCTTTTGATAATGTCTCCGGGTCTTCGTTTCGCCACTTCTCAAAGAGTTCATGATTGCCGTTTTTCTTAGCCTCTTCCAATTCTTTTAGAGGCAAGTAATACTCAACAAGCTGACCGTTAGGCATTTTCAGATCCAATGCCGCTATCCTCCATCCCCAGAAGCCCGGCCTCAAAACTTTTTCTGTGTCGGTCTTAATTACTGTAAAACCAGCTTCTTTCAGGTCTTCTGCAATTTTAGGCAGCTGCTCGATGTTTTCTAAGACTGTCTTGAACCTGAACGAATCTCTGACATGCTCAACATCATGCCAGGGCTTGTCGGCTCTAATAGAAGGTCTCGATGCCTTCTCCAGTATCTTCTCAGGCTCCTTGAAGCTGGTTTTGGACTCGGTTCCGTATTTGCTATCCAGCTTTTCCAGAAACTCTTTAACCTTGGGCTCGTTCTCCAGGTATAAGCGGCGAAGCTCTTTTACCTTGTCTTCTTCTTTTGCTCCGCGTTCAATCGGGTTGATTATGTCCTCATCATCCTGATCTATCAACTTCCCCAAAGCACGCCACCTGCTTCAATTTACGGTTTTGAAGCCCACCCAAATATGCCATAATGGAGTAGCAGATAGGGGTACACGCGATGTCGTATCGAGTCCACAAATCAATAACCGGCAATGTGGTTGTTGCCTCCAGGGAAGATGATTTCATTGCCTCTTTCAAAGATGGAAGCTGGCTGGATCCCCTTGCTTTCAACGCCCATGAACTTGAGGACATGCTCCTCGTCACTGACCGTAGCGAAGCTGAAAGCCTCATTAAGCAAGCCAAGAACGCTCTTTCTCATGACGCGATAGTGGCATAGCTGGCTTCGACAAACCCAGACAGATAGTCAAAAGGCGGCTCTTGGAGCCGCCTTTCTTTTCACTCAACTATGTCGCTTATTAGGTAATAAGTCCCGTTCAGGCAGACCATCAGAGAGTCTTCCACGGCGCTATCGGCATTTTCTTGCGCCCCTATCCTGAAAACCACCGGATCAACCGCTTCCAGCACCGCTGACGGGCTATACTCCAGCTCCCCGAACCTGACCGGCTCATAGATGTCATCCAAGAGATCCCGGTAAAGCTCCTCAATATCGACCCAATAAGTACGGTTACCTTGATGGTCCTCTGAATGTGCATTGGCGTGTTTGTCGGCGGCTTCTTGCCGTTCTTCTGGCTGTGCCACTTGTCCAGACTTCAATCGAACCCAACTTCTGCCAACTGCTCTATAAAACTTCTGAAAGTAATGCTTACGGCAGACTCAAGCCGGTACCTTGGCCAGATCTTTCAGCGCCGCAAGAAGTTTTTCTACATCTTCTTCACTATTGAATGCTCCGAAGCTGAGCCGCGCCAGCCCTGTTTTTTCGCTATTCAAAACTCTATGGGCGGAAATAGCACAGTGCAGCCCGGAACGAATGGCGATACCGTAGCCGGTATCAAGCCAGTCAGCCACACGGTCGGCCGTCAAGCCCTTATAACTGAAGGAAACCACAGGCAAATACTGGGTTTGCTTGCGCAGTTCGAGGGTGCTCTTTTTAGCGCCCGAGCCGGCCGCCTCCCCTTCCCCCTGCAGATGTTCAAAGCTGCGACCACGAATCTCGATGGCTTCCATATCACGGACGCTGTCGAAAAAGAGTCGAGCCAGTTTCTCCTCGTGGGCCAGAATATTCTCCAGACCGCGCTCTTGCAAATAACGCACGCCCTCGGCCAGACCGGCGGCGAGCTGTACTCCATGGGTACCAGGTTCCAGGCGATCGGGCAGAAAATCTGGCATAGCCAGACTATCGGAATGAGAACCGGTGCCGCCGCAATTAGGCGGATCGATGTCATGCCCCTCGCGCACATAGAGAATGCCTACACCGGGCGGTCCATAAAGACCTTTGTGGCCGGAAGCCACATAATAGGAAACACCCGAGAGACTGCCCAGGTCATCCAGGATCAAACCGGCACTCTGAGCAGCATCCAGCAAAAGTGGGATGCCGCTCAAATCCAACATGTTGGATACCGACTGCAGGTCCAGTAGCGCCCCGGTTACATTGCTTGCCCTTGTAAAGACAGCCAGGGCCGGCTTCGGCTCCTCCGAAACCAGTCGTCTCAGGGCCGTCAGATCGACTATAGCCCCGTCAGCCCCGGCAGGCACTCGCACCACTTCAATTTGATCGACTCGTTCATGGTAGGCCAGGGTGCGCATGACGGCATTGTGTTCGTAGCTTGTCACGAGCACACGGTCACCAGCTTTCAGAGTGCCGGCGCCTAGCATTCCGCTCACCACCATATTTATTGACTGGGTGCAGCCGGAGGTAAAAATCAAGCGCTCCGAATCAGTAAGCCCGAGAAAATCGGCCACGGTCTCCCGCGCCTCAAAAAATCGGTGAGACGCTTGATAAGCAAGCCGGTGGGCGCCCCGACCAGGGTTGCCGGCGCTGCGCAAGGTCTGATCGCAAACCTGGTAAACCGTTTCAGGCTTGGGATAAGAAGTGGAAGCGTTGTCAAAGTAAACGATTTTGTCTGCCATGAACTTTCTTTTGCTACCTTACTTGCCGCTGCTCGCCTCATGCTAGCATTCTTGCCGGGTGTTATGCAGTAGATAGAAAAAAGCAAAAGAAGAGGCTCCCTTGAATAGAACACTGCTGAGTCTGAGGTCCGCCACCGAGGCGAAGCGCCGCCGGCGCCTGGATAATGCAAAAAGTTCCAGCTTGCTAACGGCAACAAGCCTCTTGCTCTGCTTGCAGTCAGCCGCCTGGCAACCCCTGTCTGCCGCACCTCAGAGCCCCAGACCGGCCGAATTCAGCCAGGAAATAGCCGCCCTCTGGCAAAAACCATCAAAGTCGTTCAGCCAGGCCATCGAGTCTCTCGGCAAAGAAAGCCGGGAAGCCTCTATCAAGCGCCTCAGCGATCTATCCGGCGGCTTTGGAGGCAATGTTTCGACGCTGGAAAAACGACTGGCCGACTATGTGAAGGCCCGCTTGTTGAGCAAGTCGAGCCTGGCGGAGGAGCGCCTCAAAGCCCTTGAACTTTTTACCGATACCAGCGCTTACCCACTCTTGAAGACACTCTGCCTCTGGCATTGCGCCGAACTTGCCGCCGCCTCAGGCGATGAAGAAAGACTGCGCACCATTCTCTCTACGATTATGCGCGCCCACGAAGCCGAGAGCCAGGAAATTGCCAGGGCCACCTATGAGCTGGCCCAGTCTTATTTGCGCACCGCAGAAGTAGAGCGCGCCTATCCCCTGCTCACTTCCCTCAAACAGCGTTTTGCTTCCACCGAATACGCCAAAGGGGCCAGTTATTACCTGGGGCAAATGGCCCTCAATCAGGCCGCCGGCTCAGCCTCCCCGGCCCCGACCGATGCCAGCAGCGGTGACGATCTCTATAATCAAGCCTTGCAACATTTTCGCGAATACTTAAAGAACAGCACCGGCGGCCGTTTCTCGCCGGAAGTTGCCGACAAACTGATGAGCCTCGGCAGCGGCACCGCCCCCAAACTTTCACTTTCAGCAAGCGACCTGGATACCATCGGTCTGGTCTACTTCAAGAAGGGTGACTACAATCGCGCGCTCAGCGCCTGGCAAAGCGCCCAAGCTCTGCCCAAGCCTGCCGCCGACGGCCGCCTTTTGCAAAAGGCCCAGTGCCTGGCTAAACTGGGCAGACGAGAGGAAGCCCTGGAAGCTCTCTATCAGGGCATTGCCAGAGATCCGGCCTCTACCAGCTATGACGAGATTACCGATGCCGTCACCGGCCCCCTCACAAGGCAGCAAACAGCAGAAGTATGGCGCAAGATTATCACCCTCAAACCGAAGCATCTCGATCATGCCCTCTGGAATCTGGCGGTGAGAAGCGAAGACGGCGAAGCAATCAAGCTTTTTGAGCGTCTTTTGGCGGAGTTTCCCACCTCCGAGCATGCCCCCGAGTCGTTATGGTGGATATTCTGGCACCAGACCAAAACCATTTACCCGGGCAAAATTCAAGCGAACAAAGTCAAGGCCCAGTCCCTGGCCAGGCTGGCCGACAGCGGCGTCAGCCGCTATCCACGTCACCGCAGTGCGGCACGCTTTGCCTTCTGGTCTGGCAAAATAAGCGAAAAACTTGGCAATGTGCAGGCGGCCAAACTAGCCTATGAGCACGCCTGGCGCCACTACCCCACCAATTACTATGGCGGAAGAGCGCGAGCCCGCTTGCAAGCCATCAGCTCGGCGGACAAAAAAGACCGGGGCTGGTCCATTCACACAAGCCGCAGTGGTCCAAGGCAGTGGAACTGGCCCGAAGCCGAAGCTCTCTTCAGCTACGACAAGCTATTGCCCATGCTGGGAGCAAAGGCACCGATGCTGGCTCTTGCCGGTCAATACGACGAAGCCCTCGCTCAACTCTCGCCCCGGGAACAAGAGACCGTCTTTGATACACCGGCAGGCAAGGAACAATTGAGCGGCTTCAAGGCTTATCTTTTTCTACGCCAGGGCCAGGAAATTGACGCCATCCGGGCCGCCGGTCGCGACCTGGGCGATATTCCGGAGAAGACGCCGCGCTGGCAGATGCTCTATCCCTGGGCTTTTGCCTCACAGATAGAAGATGCGGCCAGGAACAATAAAGTGGACCCCTATCTGGTGCATGCCCTGATCAGAGAAGAATCTCGCTACTATCCAAAAGCCCTCAGCCGTTCCAACGCCATCGGGCTGATGCAGCTCTTACCAGGCACCGCCTTTGGTGTGGCCAAGCGAATCGGATTACCCCTGGCCGGCAAAGAAGATGTCTTCATTCCAGAGAACAATATCAAGCTGGGCACCAATTATCTGGCTTACACCTTAAGCCGCTTCAGCGGTCATGCCATGATGGCCGTAGCCAGCTACAACGGCGGACCCAACGCCGTTAAACGCTGGCTTGACCAACACTCCAAGTCCGGGGGCACGGACCTGGATTTGTTCGTGGAGAACATCCCCTACCGCGAAACTCGCGACTATGTACGCAAGGTTTTCGGCAGTTATTGGACCTACGAGCAAATGTACCCGGCGGTAGCGCCGCGACAATAGTCTCGTCTGTGCTCCCGATCAAATTCAAGCACATTGCCCCCGACCGGCTCTTTGCACAAGCCCGGCCGCCCATTCAGAGCCTCAATGGTGCGCATCGCTCGACATGCCACATAGGGATTTTGATCCCGACAGAGGATACGAAGCACACCCGGAGGCAAGGAAGCATCTTCGGCCAGACCATACCTGACGGTAGGATCGGCGTCGAAGGCCAGAGCATAGGTGATATCTACAGGTGCACGTGGATTGGCGCCTACAGCCAGTCTCACATCAGGGTCCGGGTCTTGCGACAACTTCTCCAGCAGGTCGGCTGGAGTGGACTGGTTTTCAGCCACCCGCAGGCGCACACGCTGGCTGGGACTCTCTGCAAACCGGCGCAAGAGAGCCGGCTCACAATCAGGGTCGCAGGCCTGTAAATAATCATCGAACTTATTTGACTTATGCAAAGTAAAATTGGACATAGGTAATCACCTCCGCCTCTAGTGGGATGATTTTCTGTGACTATAAAAAAGGAATACCTACCAAACAGGTATTCAATTTAATCGCTCTTGAAAAATCTCGAAATCAACCTCCTTCAATGGTTTCAAAGAATGATGATTTTGTAGTTCTTTCAGTTAATTTTCCGGGCAGATCGAAATGCTGCCAATATTTTTTATATAGCAAATTCAAAATTCAGGCAAGCATTTTTAAGGTTTTTTGGAAAGTTTTTCTCGCCCGCTGCCACAGGGCAAAGAGGCTTCAATAGTGGCTCTTCACCACTGGTTCTAATTGCCGCCCAGGGAAAAGTTTAAAAAAAGAAGGAATCTTTTCGAGAAGAGCAAACTTTTTTGCGATTACTAATATGGCTCTTTCAATTGGAATCTACCAAACATAGACAGAAAGGAGATTTAGTATGAACTTAAAACCACTGCTCATGCTGGCTCTCACCGTCAGCACCAGCAATTGCATATTCAGCCCGGTGCCACCGCCGGCACTGGCAGATGACGGACTGGTCTTTCCCACCTTTGCCGACCCGACCAATCCGTGGAATTTTTTCCGCCACTTCACGGCCCTGCCGACTGCGGGCGAGAGCTTACTCCGGCATGGGGAGAAGTGGCAATTTCAACCCGGTATAAAACTGGCGCAGGAGGGCAACGATTTGCTCATCACCTGTGAAGTTCCGGGAGTGGAGGCCAGGGACATGGACTTGACTATCACCAATAAGACTCTCCATCTGAAAGGGAAACGAAGCCAGGACGGAAGTAAAAGCAAGGGCGAGGCCGGCACCATAAATTTTGAGGAATACCTGACTCTGCCCACGGCAGTAGATAGCAACGGGGCCACTGCCAGCTTGAGAAACGGCATCTTAAAAATCAGAGCCCCCAGACTGAAAGACGAGGGCAATGCCGGGCGCAAGCTCACTATAAAGGAAGCCGTTGAAACTCCAGGCTAACTAGCACAGGAAGGGGGCGGGTGCAAAACGCTCAAGACCTTCGCCTTAAAGTAGATCTTTGTATTGATCTACCATGGCGTTAAAAGTAGCTTGCACCTGCACCCAATCCGAGACCATCAGAGCTTTTTCCAACTGACTGCACCAGCCGGCCAATTCGTCGTAGCCGCAGGAGAGGCAGAGCCCTTTCATCTCGTGGGTGGCCGATTTGATCTCGCCGTTATCTTGATTGTGCACAGCTAAAAAGAGCCTGTTCATGAGCCCCGAAATAGATTTGCGAAAAGCCTGGTTGAGTTGCGGATCTTTAACAGCCTTCAGATCATCAAAAGTCTGAGTTGACCCTTCCAGGTCCTTCAGCTCCAACCAGCGGGAAAGTACATCCTTGAGATCCAGGAGGCTGTATGGTCTTACCAGAATCTCGTCCATACCGGCATCGAAGCCTTTCTCCCGCTCCTGCGGGATAGACTTAGCCGTCACACCGATAATGATGCTGCGGCACTGCTTTCCTTTTTCCGATTGCCGGATCTGTCTGGTGGCTTCCACGCCACTGAGGGCACCCATCTGAAAATTCATCATGATAACCACGAAGTTGTCCTTCGTGGCGGCTTCCACCGCTGCTTCGCCGCTTTCTACCGCTACGGCACTGCAACCAAGACCTTCCAGTTGCTTAACCAGAACCGCTCTATTGACTTCGTTATCCTCAGCCACTAAGACTTGTGAAGCAGCCATTAAAATCCTCATTGTGCCGACAGACCGGTACTCGAACCAGTACATGGTACGCTTCCCCTGATTTTACATCCTTATTAGCGTAGTAATCACCCCGGACAGGAAAACAGGCAAACTCCCCAAAAGCCTTATACCGCAATGCCTCTGGCAAAAGCACCCGCCGGCGGGAACTGCTAAACTTTATATATAAATCTCTGCTTCCCATAACCGCTTGAAAATCAGGTCCCTTCAAATTGACAAGAGAACTGCGCTCCCCCCGAACCTCAGTAGCCTCGATTGCCTCCCTGGCCTCTGTCCTTATACTGGCATCGGGTCTTGCTCTCAGCCAGACTACCGGAGCGGAAGCGCAGGGCAATGCGGCGCAGACCCTTAAACTTATTCAGACCGGTAAGTTCAAACAAGCTTATCCGTCAATTAAAGCCATGGCCCAGGCCGGTCCCAGGGAAATGTCTCTCCAGTATTATCTGGGAATCTGTGCCCAGGGTATTGGAGATAAGCCCACTGCCGAGCTTGCCCTCACCAGGGTAATCGTGGGCACCGAAGCCAACTCGCCCTACAACGTAAACGCCATGCTGAGCTTGCAAAAGTTACAGCCAACCCTGCGCCCCTATTCCTGCACAAGGGCCGGTAAGAGCCAGCGCTGGGCTCCGCAATCAATGCCCCTGAAGATGTACATTACCGACGGGCAAGGGGTGAATCCCAATCTCAGTGGTCGCGATCTTGCCGCCACGGAAGTTACTCAAGTGGTAAATCACGTGCGTACCGGCGGTTTGCATCCCCAGGCCGGCTACAAACCCTCTTTCAAGAGGGCTATAGCAGACGGCATCCAGGTCTGGGACTGGGCAATCAAAGCCAAGCTGGTCAATTTCGCACTGGTGGGCAGCCCCAACAATGCCGACGTAATCGTGCTCTACTGCCAGAGAACCCAGGAAGGATTCGGCGGCATCACAGTCTGTCCGCCGGAAAAAGGACAACCTTGTATAGTACAGATCTCCCTGGAACAGGCCGCCGCGTTACCGGAAGCGGAAGCTTTCAGACTGATTAAGCAAAGAGCGGCTGTGCAAATAGGACATGTGATGGGACTGGCCCGCTCCAGTTCTCCACAAGATCTAATGTATGAATCAAGCCAAAATCCGACCGCCGTCGGAGCCGCCGCCCCCAGTCAGAATGACCTGGCTTCCCTGCGCGCACTCTATTCCATGCCCTGCGATATCTTCTTCAAATAAGAGAGACTCGCGGGTCGACGACAAGACCAATAATTGAGAATGTCATTTCCTCAAATTGCAGGCAGTTTGTGACACTTTTGTGACACAGCCTGCAGTGCCGCTTTTCGCAGGTTTGTGACATTCTCGTGGCATAGTTTGATACCACTTTTGGTTGCAAGTCCCTGGCGCTGAAGAAAAGATTTCTTCCACGTCGCTGTCCGATTGCAGGAGCAAAACCCAGTGTTTATCGCAGTTTACGCCAAGTCACAAAAGTGCCATAAACGTTAAAAACAGCAACTACGTAGTTTCCCTCATTGCAACCACTCGATAGTTATGGTTTGCTAATACACACCTCCCCCCGAGTGCAGTCTGAAATATATCCCCCTCCCAAACCATGTTCAGGAGTGCTTTGCTATGTCATGCGAAAGAAACCAGAAGTGTTTTCAACCCCAACAAGATCCTCTCGCCGCTGAAGGCAGAGCCCTGGCTGAACTGCTCGACAACAGACAACCTGAGCAAGTTGCTAATTTCCTGAGACAAGACTCCTACAATATGTCTCCCGGCGCTTTCAATAAAGTCATCAATGAAGCTCGTCGCAATGATAGAAAAGGCGTCGGCGCCGACCTTTACATCGACAATGACGGACTGGTGGTAATCGACACCAGAAATAGAAACGGCGATCAACTGGTGGTGGCCACCCGTGAATACGACCAGAGAATGGGACGTGTCCCCCAACAACATGACGACAGACAAGTAGACCGTCGCGGTCAGCCCATCTACAGACCAGTCGATCCCAGAGATCAGCACGGTCAACGCCGCGACGCCGTCACCGATACGGTTGTAGACGGTGTAGTGGGTGCGGCAGTTGGTGCCGCCATCCATGGTAAGAAAGGTGCTCTGGCTGGCGGAGCCGGTGCCGTGGCAGGCAAAATGGTAGACCAGGTAGGCGGACCCAATAACCGCGATCAGGTCACCGACACCGTAGTCAAAGGTGTAGTGGGTGCGGCAGTCGGTGCCGCCATCGACGGCAAGGAAGGCGCCAAGGCCGGTGCGGCCGGTGTCCTCGTCGGCAAAGGTCTGGACTGGCTGCGCAACAAATAGAAGCACGACGGTTCACGGCTGACAGGCATCTCTCCAGGTGCAGCGGTAGTTAATCAGACTGGCAAAGCAAAAGTCCCCTTGTTCCATGTTCCCGAGAGCATGAAGCAAGGGGTTCTTTTTCCATTAATTTCAAAACGGCGCCAGCGCAAAGCCCAGTTCTCCCTCATGGAAGACCTCGTAAACCCAGTCAGCTTGCGGACCTATCACGAGCATGTCGCCACCCCAGAAACTTTCATGACCAAAAGCCAGCAGTGCTTGCAGCTTGAGTTCGATGGCCGGCTCAGGCTCTCCCCAGGTGAAGTAAACCGTAGATTCGAGCAGATCATATTGTGCGGCTCTATCTGCAAGAACCCTGATGGCGTCTCCATGCGCCTCTTCGTAAACTACCAGGCTGTCCGGTAGAGAATCGAAATCGACAAATTTATAGCTGCTTAAAGGGAAGCGCCTGAGAAAGTCCTCCATGACCGGCTCTTCCCCAAAGGGAGGAACCAACCGATAGGAGGCCGAAGCCTGTTCAAGGGCTTGCACAAGGGGCTCTAGCTGGCTGTTGAGAGGTCGGTAGCGACTGATGGCATTGATGGCAGCAAGCGCTTTCACCCGTCGACTCGTATCCAGACCGGGGCAATCCGCAGCAGCCAGCAGAATTGCCTGCCGCACCGGCTCCAGAACAGCCTTCAAAGCCTGAAGTCGCTCGCTGCCGTTGAGCGGCAAGAAACAAGAGGCCAGAGCAGTCGACTCTTCCACTCTGGTCAGGGCCAGAATCGGCACCAGTTCCTGCATGATCTTGTAAGCTTGAGCGAGATTCACAACCGGCTCCTCTCCTTTGCCAAAAGCTAGCCGGGAAAATCCGGACCATCGATATCAGGGCTTCTCCACCTGCTTGAGAGCAAACACCTTATGTTCAGACATGGTCATAAGAGAGAAATAGGACTGACTGAAGAGCAAATCATAATCGGGAATTGTGGAAAAGCTAACGATGTACTTCTCGCCCCGAATAGGCCACCAGCGCCAGGTGTCCCGCGGCGGGGCGCCCCGATAGTGGCTGGCATAAATATCCAGCCCGCGCACGATGTTATATTCGGCGCCGCCGTCTATTTCTTTGAAGCTGATACCGCTCGCTTCCAGCCGGTTCAGACAAAGCCAGCGAGCGCGATTGGAAGCCATGTAATCTTGCCCGGCAAATAGTGAATAGGTGAGATAGAGCAAAAGTGCCAGCCAGGGCAAAGGCTGGTTCAATCTCACTTTCACCAGAGAAAGGGCGTAGCCCGACACCATAAGCGCCGGCACCAGACCGATCAAGTAATACCTGTCGGTGCAGCGCACCAGTGTCTCCACAGACAGAAAACCCAGAGCCGCCAGAAAAGAAAGGAGGATTACCAGCCTCAAGGCTGCCTGTCCGCCGCCGCTGCGGCTCGACCTGATATAGGAAGCCGCCCCAGCCGCAGCCGTCTCAGGGTCAACCAGGCAAGTGCCAGAAAACAAGCCAGTAAATGCCAGGCGCAGAGATAAGAGAGGGCAGTAAGAAAGTTTTTGTGCCCGCGCCGCAAACCGGCAATGGCGATACCCATAATGCCCTGGGCCCCCACCGAAGTGACACGCCAGACATTTTCGCAAAAGGGCATCAGCCGGTGTCTTTGAAAAACAGTAATGAGAGCGGCTGAGGCCGTAGTGAGAAAGGAAGCGAGAAGAAGAATGCCGGACCCGCCGGACCATTGGCATCGCTTCTTCCCTAGCACCACAGGTAGTGCAGACCAGGCAAAGAGAACCGGCAAAGAGAAAATACCCAGATATGAAAGCACGTCGCCGCAGGCAGCCAGAAAGAGAGGCCAGGACTGCCCCGGCTCCTGCCAGAGAGATTGCAAGAACTGGCGATGGGCGGTTCGGGCCAGACCATAGTGATTGGCGATAGACTGCCCGGCCGCTTCCCTGCCCATGAGCCAGTTATCAACCGCAGAGGCAGACAGGAGCGGCAGCACCAGAAACAGCAGGGACAAGATTAGAGCGCTACGGGCCAACACGGCCGGTTTCTCGACGGCAGTGGCAGAAGCCTCCTTCTGCCCTGGCTTCCAGTTAACCAGAAAGAGGGCCGGCGCACATAGCGCAAAAATCACCGCCGACTGCCGAATGGAAATAGCTGCCAACAGAGTCAACATGGAGGCAAGCACCAATATTCTGGAACCCTTCCTGATAGAAAGAACCAGCAAGAGAAAGTAAGCACAGAGGAGGGCCAGTGCCGTGCTGTCGCTCATGAAGCCGAAGGCGAGATTTATCATAATCGGATTACCGGCGTACAAAAGCGACAGGAAAAGCGCTTCTCGGATACGCAAGCGGCAAGAACGCAAGGTCAGGTAAAAGGCCCAGGCGCCCAAGAGCGACGCTACCAGCGATGACCAGCGCAGGCTCTCATAAGAGAAGCCTGCCAACTGACAGAAGAGCGACCCCCAGAGAATGTGCAAGAAGCCTGCGGCACAGACAGTGGGCATGACAAACTTGCCGGTTTGCAAGAAGGTTCGCACCGCCTCACCATAAGACCAATCATCATTGAGTGGGAAATCACCGGCAGGAGAGATCACCGCCACGGAAAGAGCGAAAAATGCGGCAATCACCAGTAGGGGCAAGATTTTGCGCCAGTTCCCAACTGCGCCCTTCTGACTGGAGGCGACAGCGCCCGGCGGGGCTTGTTCAGGAGATGGCAAGGAAGCGGGCAAGGATCTTTCCTGGCGTAGGAACGCGGAGAGTAAAGTGCAGATCTGAAACCGCTATTCTAGGCATGGCTAAGCCGTTACTGCAACTACCGGCAGACCCTGGAAGAGTTTCCAAATGAAGACGAGGCGCCGCAAAATTGCCGAACAAAAAGCGGTACCAAATACAGTACCGCCTAAGGTTGCCGCTCAGCAGTTAGAACTTTATCCGAGCGCGTGTTTTTCTTGCTGCTCTTTAGACTTGGCTGAGTTGGTGAAACCAAACAACTTGCTGAAGACTCGCGCTTTGCTGTCGGCGCCTTTAGAGGCATCGGAAGCAGGGGCAGCAGAGGGAATTTTGAAGCCACAAGTCTGGCAAATATGTTTATTTGCCGGCATCTTAAATTGACATCTTGGGCAGAGCAAATATTGCATAGATCCCTCTCTTTCTAATTCGCAGTATAACACAGGAAATCAAGTGCGGGCGCCGGTCTACGGCACAGTGAAGGATTTACCTAACTTTTTACCTGCTTCTTACTTTCCATCTAAAAGTCTCCTTGAAACCCCGGGGCAAGCAGCAGGAACTTCCTGCTCTTTGTGAAAACCGGCACCGGTCAAAAATTAGGCACAACTTGACGACAAAACAGGTGAGCTGTTCAGCAAAGTTAGCAAACCGACCCCCAAGTATGTCGGATAATGATTTCCAACCTCAATTCGCCTGGCAGGACATCCCGATGCGCTTGATTCTGACCTTCCCATCTTTACAACAAGTTTTGAAGGCAGAAAAGCTTCTCCGAACCGCCGAGAGCCAATTCAGTTGTCGCACTACGCCGACGCCGCCCGGTCTATCCGCCGATATTTGCGGTATGTCCCTGGAGTTGCTCGAGCCCGGCTTAAAGGATGAAGTGGTCGCCTTCCTTGAACGGAAAGACCTGGTACCCATGGGTGTGCATAGCCTGGAAAGCAAGGAGGCCAGGGTTCCGACCAGAACCACAGCCGTGCTGGTGGACAGCTTCGCGCCTCTCACGGAAGAACACCTGTACCGTATCGATTTTGCCCTCAATCTTGCTGATTCGGTACTGGTCTTGCTTCTAGAGGATATGTCGCAAGTCGGAATGAAACCAATTCCGGTCAGCTTGAGACTAAACTGGCTCAAGGAAAGCCGTCCCGACATCGAGGTAAAAATCTGCGCCGATAAAGAATCGGCACTGGCCTATCTGCAGCAATTAAGCACTGCACAAGGGCAGAGCACTGGACGTAAATTTGATTTTTTCCTGTCCGCAGACAAGGGCGATAATGCCCTTGCCGACAACCTTTCCGCCCGATTTGTACCCACCGATCCAGGCGGCGAACTCTTCCAGAGGGACACCTCGGCAAGGTTTGATCCCATCAAGAACTTTGACAAGCTGGCGCCGGCAGCGCGTCTGACTTATTTGAAACGGGTTTGTATCTTTGGTCCCGAATCCACCGGCAAAAGTACCCTCACCAAAAATCTGGCCAGACACTTCCAGACCCGCTTCGTGCCTGAATACGCCCGCACCTTTATGGAAGCAAAGAATAACCAGCTGGAGCGCCAGGACCTGGCTGTTTTTGCTGCCGGCATGGCCGCCTCTGAAAATGCCCTGGCTCACACCGCCAATCGTGTGCTTTTCTCCGACACCGATGCCCTTACCACCTGTATCTGGAGTGAATGGCTCTACAAAGAGGTGCCGGAAGAGCTTCTCGCCCTGGCCCAGCGGCAGAAACATGACCTTTACCTTTTGCTGGATGTGGATGTGCCATGGATAGAAGATCCACAGCGCTACTATCCCGAGGAGAGAGAAACTTTTCTGGCTTCCTGCAAGCTATACCTGGAACGCTGGCAAAGACCATACCAGGTCATCAGTGGCAGCTTCGAAGAAAGGCTGGAAAAGTCCATCATGCTTGTGTCCGACCTTCTGAACCGAGCCGCAGACCCCTGAAGCGGTGACCCGCGACCCGTCGACGTCACCGACCAGATTGTGCTGTTAACCGATAACGGTTAACAACTTCCACAGTTGGGCTGGGCAGGCCTCTGCCATCGGCCGGTTAACACCTTGCGCGAGTATCGCTAACTGATAGATGTCAAGATGAGCAACCTTAAATCAACCATCCGGACTGACAGATCCGGTCATTCATCCCCACAAAGCCCGCAGCTGTTAGAAAACAGACTCTGTTAATAAGAGATAGAAGTGTTTTTGCTGCCAGAAACTATTGAGGCGTTTTCTCAGGACCTTGAGCTTAGCGCTTGGAAACGAATAAGCTCAAAGTCTATTTTTGCACCCATAAACTCAACCAGGCCCTCAAGCTTAACCTCAATCAGAAACTCAGACTTTCAACCATTCTCCCCCAGGACTCCGTCCCGGGAATCAGTTTGTCGCGTCGCACCGCAAGCAAGCAAAAGTGGCAGGCGTCAGCCATGACCATCAGAAGCCTGCTCTTGTGGTCTCTCTTTATGTATCTAACCAGGCATCGATATAATCCCACTATCGGTGCCCTACGGAGGTAACCATGAAAAACGTCAAAACGAAGCCCGCCCCCACGGCGGCAACCACCGGTGCTCCTCGCCGGATAGGTCTCTATGACGGCACCTTCAGCCCGATCCACTACGGACACCTGATCTGTGCCGAGCGCACTCGCCAGGTGAAGGGGCTCGACCTCGTGCTCTTCCTGACTTGCGGCAATCCGCCCAACAAGGCAGGTGTTCTCGACGCCGAAGTTCGCCACGAAATGGTGGTGGCTACGGTCTCGGACAATCCCCAGTTCGAAGCTTCACGCATCAGCATCAAGCAGAAGGGCGTGGGCTACACGCTCATGGCTGTGGAGCAGGTGAAGGAGCAATACGGCGACGACGTCGAGTTGTTCTACCTGACCAGTTCCGAGTACCTCGACCCCAACCACAAGTGGTTCATGGGCAAGTGGACCGGCGGCAAAGAGCTGTTCAAACTCGTCACCATCCTGGTCTTTCCCCGCGACAAGCACGAGGTGGCCAAGATCCAGGAATGGTCCAAGCTCATCCCCGAAGCCCGCATCGAGGCCATCGAGGTGCCCAGCCCTGAACTTTCCAGCACCATGATCCGCGAAAGCGTGGCCATGGGTCGTTCCATCTGGTATCGGCTGCCCTGGGTCACCCAGCAGATGATCGCCAAGTATGGCATCTACCGCACTGCCGATACCCCGGCCGTGCCGGCGCTGAGAGCCATCGAGCTGGACAACATCAAGCACGTGGGCATCTACGGCGGTCAGTTCGACCCCATCCACTACGGTCACCTGCTCCTGGCCGAATGGGCCCGTGAAGAGTACGGCATGGATGTGGTGGAATTCGTCACCGCCGCCACGCCGCCCCATAACAAGAAGGCTGCCGAATCGGCAGAAGCCCGCCACGAGATGGTGGTAGCGGCAACCGCCGACAACCCCAACTTCCGCACTTCCCGCGTGGACCTCGATCGCGGCACCACTTCCTACGCTCTGCTCACGGTCAACGACATGCGCTTGAAGTACGGCGAAAACGTGGAACTCTCCATGTTCATCGCCGCCGACTACTTGCGTCCCGACTTTGAGTGGCGGCTCAACGAGTGGATGGGCTTCGAAGAGCTGACCGGCAAGGCCCGCTTCCTCTTCTTCCCCACAGGCGACGTCAGCTACGAGCAGGCGGTGAAGTGGGCCAAGCTGATGAAGAAGAAGGCACCGCAGGCTCGCATCGAAGTGATGAAGGCACCGCGTCCGAACGTTTCCAGCGCCATGCTCCGGAGCTGGGTGTCCAGGGGTGAGTCCATCGCCTACACGACACCCTGGTCGGTGCAGCAAATCATCCGCAAGCGCAAGCTCTACGGTGAGGAATCGTCCAGTGCTGCAGTGAGTGCCACAACCGAGAAGACCAAGGTCACCACCAGGGTCAACCCGGCACCGGCCAAGGCCCGGAAAACCACCCGCGCCAGAACCGGTAAGCGCTAGAAGAACTGGAAAAGAGCGCCTCTCAAAAGTGCCCCTTTCCACGAACCGCAAGAAGCCGCTTCTCAGGAGGCGGCTTCTTGCTTCTGCCCCAATGTCGAGGTGCGGTTTAACACGCCCGCCTATCGGCATCGAGATTTTTGTCTAGACCTGCGCTGAAAGGCGCATATACGCTCACTCAAAACCTATACGAGGTGCATATGCAAACTCGAACAAATCCTCGTGAACGTGACCGCGGTGGCGGTAAACACCGGTACAGGAAGGTACTGGTACTGGTCAAGGAGACCTACCTGGAGCAGGTGCTCAAAGCCGGAGATGAGGCTCAGTTAGCCGACATCCGCGCCAGACGCTCCGGCGTCGAATCAGTGCAAGCCTCACACCTGGAACACGAGGAAACCCTGGCCCTGGTGGTCAAAACCCTCGAAAGTGCCGGGCTGGAGGTTGTGCCGGTAAGACAACTGGACGACTTCGCCAGGCTCGTGCCGGATGTCGACTTGATCGTCACAGTAGGCGGCGACGGCACCTTCCTGCGCATTTCCCATGAAGTGCAAACGGCAGTGCCCGTGCTCGGCGTCAACTCCGCTCCCATCACCAGCTTCGGACACTTCTGTCTGACCGACCGACACGGCTTTCCGGCAGTGCTTGCGGCCATTCTCCGAAGCGAAATTCAACCGATCAAGCTCCTGCGCCTTCGTCTGACTCTGAACGGAGTGCAGCTACGGGAGCCGGTCTTGAACGAAGTACTGGTGGCGCACAAACATCCGGCCGGCACCAGTCGCTATCAGATCTCCGTCCGGGGCAAGTCCGCCAATCACAAAGGCTCCGGTCTCCTGATTGCGGCACCGTCAGGCAGCACCGGCTTCCTCCGTTCGGAAGGCGGACCGGTGCTGCCCATTACCTCTCGCTGCTTCGCCTACCAGAAACGAGCCCCGTTTCTGCGCCTCTTCGAGAAGCAAGTCTTCCTGAAAGGCACCGTCAAAGCCGGAGAGACAATGCGGCTCGTCAGCCAGATGCAGGGCGGCAAGCTCTTCGTGGACGGCGAACACATCGAGTACGACTTTCCGCGCGGCGCCATTCTGACGGTGGAAGCGGCGGAGCAAGACCTGGTGGCCTTCGTTGACCCGGGCTGCCACACCCCTTACTTGCTGGAACGGAAGCTTTACAACTTACCGCTTCTGGGAAGCTGGAGCAAAGCTGCTGCTGCCATTCTCGGCCGTACCCTGGCCCCGAAACTGCACCAAGCCGGCAGCACCACCGGTGCTACCGCGGCCGCAAGTGCCGACGGTTTCACCGCCCTCAAAAACGGCAAAACCAGCGCCATCAAAGCCTGGTTCAGCCGCATGCGCAACTCGCTGAAGAAGCGCAACGTTTAACGATCGCGTGGGAGTTGCGCTCGCAAAAGCGCCACTCCCCGCCGCCTCTATTTCACCAAAAACAACCGGAGAAATCTGATGAAAGTACGCACCTTCAGTATCGTGGCTGGCTCCATGGTATGCAACGCCCGCTGCCCCTTCTGCGTGGCCCACATGACACCCAAGAATGGCATCGACAAAACGGTGCCGAGCGTCAACTGGCGCAATTTCAAGAAAGCCTGCCAGCTGGCCCGTGATGGCGGCTGCTCCACGGCCATGATCACCTCCAAGGGGGAGCCCACCATCTTCCCCGACCAGGTGACCCAGTTCCTCAAAGCCCTGACAGCCTATGACTTTCCGGTGGTGGAACTGCAAACCAACGGCATCCTCATCGCCGACGGTAAGACCAACCGCATCAGCGACCAGCACCTGAAAGACTGGTACGAAGCCGGTCTCACCACGGTGGCTGTTTCCATCTGTCACTATGACAGCGAGAAGAACAAGCAGATCTACATGGGAGCAGGCAGCAAGCCCTACATCGACCTGCCGGCTCTCATCGCCAAGTTGCACAAGTACGGCTTCTCCGTGCGACTGGCCGTGGTCATGCTCAAGGGCTTCATCGACAGCATCGAAGAAGTGGAAAAGATGGCCGCTTTCGCCAAAGAGCACGGCGTCGAACAGCTCACCCTGCGCCCGGTTTCCAAACCGGACAAGAGCGAGAACGAAGCCATCTTCAAGTGGACCAGCGAACACCATGTGGAGCCCACCCTGGAAGGCGAGGTGAACGAGCATCTGCGCAAGGTCGGCAAGCCGATTCTGGACCTCGCGCACGGCGCCACTGTCTACGACCTGGACGGCCAGAACGTCTGCATCACCAACTGCCTGACGGTCCAGCCCGAATCGGACGAGTTGCGGCAGCTCATCTTCTTCCCGGACGGCCATGTGCGCTACGCCTGGCAGTATTCCGGGGCGATAATCTTCTAACCCGGGCTGATTGGTCCTCGCAATAGAGGAACCGGCCCTCGTCGGCAGTGTACCCGCGCCTCAGGGCAAGGGCACTGCCGACGCCGACAACAGGAGTTCCAAATGGAAACCAACCTACTGCTCCTTGCGGCCGCCATCCTGGTGACCGCCCTTGCAGTTGGAGCAGGTTACGCTTTCGGTCACTGGTGCACGCTTCATCTCTTCGGGAAGAAGCCGCGCCACTCGATCATCAAGAACAAGGACCAGCGCAAACGTCAAATTGCGCATCTGCTCTCGATTCTTGCCGCCGTTGCAGTCTGCATCGGCATTGCCAGCATGGTGGCAGCCTACGCAATCAGCCTCTGGGGGAGAACCCTGGGTCTGGGAGCTACTATCGGCATTTCCATCGGCATCGTTCTGAGCTATCTGGCTGACGCCAAAAAGCTCTGAAGGCAAGAGACGAGAAAGTATGACCCGGTCGTTCACAGGCTGGCAAAAGCCGCAGGACCACAAGCGAGAACCGCTCAACTGCTCCCTTGATACAAACCGCCACAGCTCAGGCGCATCGAAATTCGCTCTTCAAAACAGCGATTCGATGCGCCTGCAGCCGGGGCACAACCGGAAATCTCACAAACGCACCGCCTCTATTTCTATTTTTCAACTTTCAACTATATCACCAAGTACTAAAAGGTAAACAAGCGGCAGCCGGGCCGGCGCGGCACTGCTCAATAGAGTCAAACCAATGCGACCGGCTATGCTGGCCCCACGTTGAGCCAAGTTGGCAAGCGTCTCTCGGCAAGCCGATATCTCCAGAGAGAAATACCTCGTCATCATTCCCAAATCAATACGACGCGCAGTGGGATGCGCATAGCCGCGCCACCCTGACATCCTCGTAAAACCGCCAGAGGAGCCACCCCGAAAGTATATATCGGGCGCCACCATGACAACTGCACATACCGGGAACCTGCTTAAAACCCTTACCGCTACCGACTTTCTCTTGAATCCATGAAAGCCTGATCAAATATCGGGAGCTTTTTCTAACTTGAGCAAAGGGCATCAATCTTGATAGTCAGAATCTGACTTTTCTTCCAATACTCACTTCGACTTAAAACCACCCCCAATCTGTCGAGACTATCTCCCTTAAACAATTTCGATGAACGCCTCCAGCCGGAGCGTTTGTCAGGAGAAAAATATGCCTTCTAACAGCATCTTCGCCATCGCGGCGATTGCAGTGCTCATCCTCATCGTCCTGGTTCTGAAAAAGGGTCGTAGCGACCGTGCCAAGAACCAACCGGCTAAGCTCGTCGAAGCCAAGAAGAATACGCTGAGAAGCGAACTCCATGACCTGGGTCTGGGTATCCGTCAAGTTCAAGGCTACATCGACGCCCTCAAGGGTGATGAGAAAGCCACCGTGGAAGCGCGTCAGCTAGCCCAGGCTGAGCTCGACAAAGCTTCCGAGTTGAAAGCCTCCATCGAGCAGTCCATGGAAAATGCCACTACCGACGCTCAAGTGGACGGCTTCGCCCTCGGTCTCGAACATGCTCGCTTGCATGTGCGTAAAGCCAGGTCCCAAGCACTCTTCAACAAGCAAGACGAGGACGACGAAGACAACTGAGTCTGTCTCGCTCGAGCTGAAATTCACGGAAAGAAATAACTATGAAAACCGTACTGTTTCTGCTTATCATCTCGGGTCTTCTCATTCTGCTCAATGTTTCCAGACCGTCTCGCCTGCGCAACAAACCCTCCAGTCGCAAGCCGGAGGGCAATCCCGAGCAGGACCCGGCCGCAGATGCAAAGGCAATCGCTCCGGCGGTCTCCGAGAAATGCAACTGCCAACATGGCCCTGTGGAGCCCGAACATCCGCTCATCAAGGTCATCAACCTCACAAGTCGGATCGACGTCATCAAGAAAGAAGTCGAAGCCCTGCCCGAAGATCCCGCCACTCTTTCGGAGCGGCGAATCCTGAAGGAACAGGTGCGCATGGCTACTTTCGAGCGAGATTTACTCCTTTCAGTTCTTACCGGACATCATCCCAATCCGAGCGCCATCAATACCGACTGGTGCTTCACGTCCGCCGAACTCTACCTCAAGTTTGCCAGGGATAGACTCGACCGGATTTCCTGAGACGCGAGAAATACATGAAAAACCTAGTCAGATTGGCCTGCTTGGGGCTTATCGGCTTTCTTCTGTGCATGGTAATATCCCTCTGGAACATAAGCAGCGATCCGGGCATCTCCGGCATGTTCCTGGGCTTAGCGATACCCTGCGTCACTCTTTTCTTCGGCGGCATGCTGGGCGCCAGCTCCCATATCGAGGAAACCGAGGGAGAGCGTGCAGCACGCTGCTTGCATACGGCTCGCTGGCTCAATCGTGAGCTTCTGGACAACATCAAGGTCACCGATGCCATCGTCAAGGAGGCGGAGGACCTGAGCCGCAAACTCTCCGAAACGGCTTACGACAGCGCCATGCTGACGCGGTACCAGCACGATGAGGCGACTCTGAACCGGCTCAGGCTGGAATTCGCCACTACTGTTGATACCACACAAAGCGGCGTCAAAGAAGCCCAATACTTGCTCGACCGCCTGGCCGCTCATGACCGTGCCTCCAGGCGCTTGCTCAGACTCTCCAATCAGGCTGAGTCAAAGATTCGCATGGCGAATCTGCAGTCCGGGGGCAAAACCTGGATGGCAGGTCCGTCTGTGGCCGGGCAGTACATCCTGGTTGGAGAAGTGGAGCCCCAACGCATCCTCATCGTCACCAACCAGGCTTTCAAAGCTTCGGTGCCCCGCATCGAAGCGATCAAGCAGGAACTAGCCTACGCCAGGACACAGTCTCAACAGTGCCTGGACAGGCTCTCCGCTTACATGACGAGCCCCAAGCAGGCTAGCAAGCCCTAGGGTCACGTCCAATTCAGTCCGGTTGCGCCTGTCGGAGCCACCGGGCTGCGTTCTCAGTACTCCGACAAAACACCGAAGCAGTCAGGACTTACAGTTCTGACTGTTTCACCACAAACAACCCAATCAAAATCCCGAAAGGATCTCATCATGACCTCCAAGAACAAGAAGGCTGGCGGCTGCGGCTGCGGCGGCAACTGCGGCAACAAGAAGTGCAAGAAGTGCGCCGATGCGGCCAAGAACGCTGCGGCCAACACTCCGGCTGCTCCTGCCACCACCCCGGCCACGCCTGCCGCTACTCCGACCGACAGCGGCAAGAAGAAGCTCGACTGCGGCTGCGGCGGCAAGAAGTAACCCTTGAGGCAGGCTCTCAGTTTCTCCGGAAGCTGAAAAGCCTGCCTCAATCTCCGTCTCGTGAAGCAGTAAGTTTGGCTTACTGCTTCACTCTTTTTTCCAGACAACTACTACACGCCTTAGCACATACCAACACTTTCGCCTGTGAGCCCCACAGACTCAAAGACAACCATGTAATGAAAGGGAATGACAAGGAGTGACAAGGAGTGACAAGGAATGACAAGGAATGACAAAGAAAGAAAACTAATGAATCCAAATCCAAAAATTTCCAGCGTCGGTAGGGGCGAGGCAGGCATCCTGAGAAAAATCCAGGGTTTACTGTCTTCTATAGTTTATCTCTATTGTTTTTTTGAGAAGAGGAAAGGCAGGTGAAATCCGCAGGCAAGATCGGGGTGTACAGACGAACACCTTCAGATCCTGCCTGCAGACTCAAACATGACTGGCTCGCTTACGCCAGTAGCGCTTCTCCACAGTGCGAAAATTCGGCTCCGGAGCCAGAGCTTCCAGGTAAGCAGCCAGCTGAAGCAATTCGTCGTCGCCCAAAGAGCCGTCAAAAGCGCGAACATAGACGGCAGAACCGTAGTTGCGCAAGCAATTTCTCTCCAGGTCGTCCACTATCAGCATGCGCTCGCGCGGAAAGCCCTTCTTGTAGACCTTCTTGAGGTCCTTGATGAAGTACTCTTCGTGGCTCTCGTGGTCGAACTTGCGCGTGCAGCGACGATAACTCCAGACAAAAACCGGCGCAGCCAGTTCTTGAAAGAGATGAGCCACGGTGGGCTCAACATAGCCGGAACCACCAGCAGACCAAACCGCCACATCATAGACTGCCTGCACACGGGTGAGGAAGCTCTTCAAATGCGGGCGGAAGTAAACATGGTAGTCCTTGAGGCGAAAGTCGGCCGGGCGGTCGAGAGGCTTTTCGACAGTGAGGACCAGGGTTTCATCCAGATCCAGTATCAAAAGCGGTCTCGCCAAAGCCGAAGACAGGCAGTTATCTGCATCCATGACACGTCTCCGCTCAGGTTTCCTTCGAAAATCAGTCTAAGTCTGCAACTGTATAACCCCAGGCCACCATTGGAAGAGTGGAATCGGCAATTTCAGCTTGGGAGGGGTTGCAGGGCCTTGTAGAAAGTTCTCGGGAAAAGAATTTGTGATTACGACTTATCCTTGGCCACAGCAGCTCCATCAGTCAAGCCCTGCCTGACAACCAGCAGTTTAATTGATTGAAGGTAACGCCCTTGCAGATTGCCAAGACCTCGCGCCATCCGCACAACCCCCTTAATACTATCCGATTATTAAATCAGGTCTCTGCTTAAACAGCCCCCGAGCACCTGTCCTTACTCTCGATGCCGCATTGGAGCGAGTAATTCGGACACAGACCGGAAGTAGCGCAAGCTTCGCGCAAGGCGCCGGTTGCCAAGATGAAGTCTTTCTCCCTTTAATAATTCTGCCAAAAATGACTATTTTGGAGATATCTCTTTCTCACCCATCTTTCGGAAACAAATAAACAGCTAAAGGCTCCGCATTCACCCCCGACATATGACTTCCGGAACAGTTGTACTGGTCCAGTAGTTTCATGTACCTTCGGGAGTTTTTGCGGAAACCTGGCTCTGTCTTCGGAAGAGTTAAGCAAAAGCTTCTGCCTCCAGCCACGCCTCAGCTCGCACTTCCCCTGGAAGTGAGGAATCCGAGGTCTTTCAAAAACAGGCAGCGGGAAGTTTAAGAGACTCTCAATTGCTCATAGGCTCAGGTACCGCAAGGACAGCGCAGGCCAAGCCCGTGGCTTCTCAACTCACTATCTCTCAACCCAAAACAAGGAGCATCATCATGCACCTCCAAACGACAGGATCGCAGATCCTCGAGAAATTGTTCGGTGTCACCGTCAGCCACCTGGAAGCAGTCATGGACATCGCCCTGAACGGCCGCCATGACCACGCCTACTGCGACATCTTCCTGCAGTGCGGCTCTTCCGAGTCCCTGGGCTTCGACGAGGGCATCCTCAAGAGCACCTCCAAGACCCTGGTCAAGGGTGCCGGTGTGCGCGTCATCATGGGCGACAGGGTGGGCTACAGCTTCACCGACAACGTCAATGTGACCTCCCTCAAGAAGGCCGCCAAGATCGCTCGCGCCATCATCGTGTACAACAGCGGCAACACCACGGTCTGCGCCGACACACCGGCCGACCGGAAGGCGCCGCACAACCTGTACGGCATCAGTGTCTCGCCGGTCTCGGTACCGCGCCGCGACAAGCTCAGCCTGCTCATGCAGGCCGACATCGAGGCCCGCAAGTTCGACGCGCGCATCAAGAACGTGTCGGTGAGCCTCGGCACCCAGGACGAAACCGTGATCATCGCCACTTCCTTCGGCGACCTGATCGTGGACCGTCGTCCCCTGGTGCGCTTCAACGTCTCCTGCCTGGCCGAAGACGGAACCCGCCGTGAAACCGGCAGTTCCGGCGGCGGCGGTCGTCACGAGTTCGGCGTCCTCAAGGACAACGACACTTATCTCGACCACGCCCGCATCGCCGCCCGCGACGCCATCAGCCTGCTCACCGCCACGCCTGCTCCCGCCGGCGAAATGACGGTGGTGCTCGGCTCCGGCTGGCCCGGCGTGCTGATTCACGAAGCCGTTGGTCACGGTCTCGAAGGCGACTTCAACCGCAAGGGCATCTCCGCCTTCTCCGGCATGATCGGTCAGAAGGTGGCTTCCGAGCTCTGCACGGTCATCGACGACGGCACCATGGCCGGCCGCCGCGGCTCCCTCAACGTGGACGACGAAGGCACGCCCACCCGGCGCAACGTCCTCATCGAGAAGGGCGTGCTCAAGGGCTACATGCAGGATCGCCTCAACGCCACCCTCATGAACGTGGCTCTCACCGGCAACGGCCGCCGCGAGGACTATCGCTGCGCTCCCATGCCGCGCATGACCAACACCTTCCTCGACAACGGCGACTCGACGCCGGAGGAGATCATCGCTTCCGTCAAGCGCGGTCTCTATGCCACCACTTTCGGTGGCGGGCAGGTGGACATCACCAGCGGCAGCTTCACCTTCAGCGCCACCGGTGCCTTCCTCATCGAGGACGGCAAGATCACGCGCCAGGTGAAGGGCGCCACCCTGATCGGCAACGGTCCCAAGGCCCTGCACAAGGTGACCATGGTCGGCAACGACATGGACCTCGACCGGGGTATCGGTTCCTGCGGCAAGAACGGCCAGAGCATCCCGGCGGGCGTGGGGCAACCCACCATCCGCATCGAGGATGTCGTGGTCGGCGGTTCCAACTGAGTACACAAGGAGACAATTCCATGAAAAAGAATCATATCGCTTCGCTCGAAAGCAAGCTCAAAGGTATCGCTCAGTTCGTCATCGCCGAAGCGGCTCGCCTCGGCGCCACTGATGCCGACCTCTCGCTGTCCGCCGGTTCCTCGGTGGAGACGGAAGTGCGGCTCGCTCAGGTGGAGACCCTGGAAGGGGCTCAGAGCCTGGAACTCTCTTTCCGGGCTTTCGTGGGCAAGGGCAGTGCTTCCATGAGCACCACCGACCTGCGTCGGCGCGCCCTCACCAAGCTGGTGCGGGAAACCATCGCCATGGCACGGGAAGCGCAGCCCGACGAATTCGCCGGTCTGCCCGACAGCAAGTACCTGGCAAGGAACGTCAAGCCCATCGACTACATGTTCGATGACGCTCTGGCCTCGCTGCCGGTGGAGAAGAAGATCGAGATGGCCATCGCCCTGGAGAAGGCCGCTCTGGCTGCCGACCCGCGCATCAGCGTCGGTCGCTCCACCGGCTTCTCCGACCGCAACGGCTACTTCCTGTACGCCAACAGCCGCGGCTTCCTGGAAGGCTACGCCTCGTCCTACTGCACCATCTCCACCCAGGTGGTGGCCAAGGACGACAACGGCATGCAGACCGGCGGATGGAGCTCCACGAGCCGCCATCTCTCGGGGCTGCAGAGCCCGGAAGTGGTCGGTCAGATTGCAGCCGAACGGGCGCTGCGGCAGCTCAACCCGCTGCCGGTCAGCTCCCAGGAAGTGCCGGTGGTCTTCGAACCGACCATGGCTTCTCGCCTGATCGGTCAGTTCGTTGGTGCCGCCTCCGGCAACGCCATCTACCAGAAGCGCTCCTTCCTGGTGGGCAAGCTGGGCACCAAGGTGGCGGCCAAGAACGTCAACATCATCGACGACGGTCTCATCCCCGGCGCCCTCGGCTCTCGCCCCTTCGACGGCGAGGGTCTGCCCACCAGCCGCCGCGTCCTGGTCGGCAAGGGTGAGCTGAAGACCTACCTGGTCTCCAGCTACGCTGCCCGCAAGCTCGGCTGCGAGCCCAACGGCGGCGGCACCACCAACCTGTACATGGAGTCGGGTGAGTTCAGCCCGGAGCAGATCATTGCCTCCGTGGAGAACGGTCTCTACCTGACCTCGGTTTCCGGTCCCGGCTTCAACTCCGTCACCGGCGACTACTCCATGGGCGCCACCGGCATCTGGATCAAAGACGGCAAGCTGACCCACGCCGTGGAAGAGATCACCATCGCCGGCAACATCCTGACCATGTTCGAGAACATCGAGATGGTCGGGAATGACCTGGTCTTCCGTTCCTCGGTCAATGCTCCCACCATCAAGATCGCACGCATGATGGTGGCCGGCAAAGCCCAGGGCTGAAGCAAGCCGGTGCACACCGGAGAAGCGCCGGACTGACCGGTAGCGGTTCACAGCACAAGCTGCAAATACCGCTGCCGGTCAACGCTTCAGCAGCACCGGGCGGCGGGTAGCGAAAGCTACCTGCCGTTCCGGCTTCTGTTCTTGCCGGAACACCTGTTTTTCAACCACCTGTTTTTCAACCACCTGTTCAAGCCAAACCGCGCGAACAAGGAGGCAACAATGGATTCAACCTTTCCTCAATTCCTTGCTTTCATGCTGGCACTGACGATGCTTCCGGCCCTGGGCTGGCTCGTCTTCCAGTCCGTACAGGCCCGTCGCTTCAACAAACCGGTGCGCGAGGGCATGAACCGTGCCTACAAGGAGCTGCAAAACCTCAAGCTCAACGGCACAAGCCGCGTCAACACCGGCAGAATGCACCTGGCTGATGCCGATACGCACTTCCAGATGGCCCTGGACTGCATACACAAGGGGCACTATAGCCAGGCCCTGGTGCAGGTCAAGCTCACCCAGGCCAATCTGGACGAAGCGGCCAAGTACTTCGACATCAAAGGCAACCATCCGATTCCACCCAGCTGCCGGATCGTCTCCGACGGCTCAGGACTCGTCTGGCTGGGATGAAGCAAATTCAACTCCAGCCTTTCTGCTTGAAGCGGGTAATGTCTCGTACATTACCCGCCTCAGCACCCGCAAATCCTATGGACACGTAGCCCATTTCAGGGGGAGCTTTCCGGGGATTTGCATTTTTCCTGCGGCTTACTACATTCTATAATACTACAACACAGAGGACCAGTGCTTCCTGGCGAACCGGATGGGACGTCAGCCCCCGGATTGACATTCTGATCCCCGGATTGGAAGTCAGCCCCCCGAATTTACAGTCTGATCCCCCGATTTGAAGTCAGCCCCCCGAATTGACATTCTGATCCCCGGATTGGAAGTCAGCCCCCCGAATTGAAAGTCAGCACCCCGAATTGGAATTCTGATCCCCGGATTGGACCGGAGGCGGGTGGGGAGGAGCCGCGACCTCCACGAGAAAAGGAAACGCTTCCATACGCGAGAACCGGATAAAATAAGCAAAACTCTCATGGAGGCCCATAATGGAATTCAGACAGCTTGGCAATTGCGGACTGAAAGTGCCGGTTCTAAGTTTTGGCGCTGCCACTTTTGGCGGTGGCACCGAGTTCTTCAAGGAATGGGGCGCCACAGACGTGAAGGAGGCCACCAGGATGGTGGATCTCTGCCTGGACGCCGGCTGCAATTTCTTCGATACTGCCGATATTTATTCCCGTGGTCTGGCGGAAGAGATTCTGGGAGAAGCCGTGGCCGGACGCCGCCAGAACGTTCTCATTTCCACCAAGGCTACCTTCGCCATGTCCGACGAACCCAATAATGTCGGCTCTTCCCGCTACCACCTGATCAAAGCCTGTGAAGACAGTCTGCGCCGCCTCAAAACAGACTATATCGATGTCTACTTCATGCACGGCTTCGACGCCCTCACCCCTGTAGAAGAAGTCCTCTCCAGCCTCGATCAACTGGTGAGAAGCGGCAAAGTACGCTACATAGGCTGCTCCAACTTTTCCGGCTGGCATTTGATGAAATCACTTTCTATCAGTAAACAGTACGGCTGGAGCGGCTATGTGGCACACCAGGCGTATTACAGCCTGATTGGTCGCGAATACGAATGGGAACTTATGCCCCTGGCAAAAGATCAGAACCTGGGCACCATGGTCTGGAGCCCCCTGGGTTGGGGACGCCTGACCGGAAAACTGGGCAGAGGCAAGGACCTGCCCCAGCAAAGCCGCCTGCACAAAACCGCCGAGAAAGGTCCCCAGGTAGATAACGATTATCTCTACAGAGTCACTGATACACTGGAAGAGATAGCCGAAGAAACAGGCAAAACAGTAGCCCAGATTGCTCTCAATTGGCTACTTACCCGGCCCACCGTCACCAATGTGGTGATGGGAGCTCGCAATGAAGAACAACTCCGGCAAAATCTCGGCGCTGTCGGTTGGAGTTTGAGCACTGAACAAATCGCTAAATTGGACGAGGCCAGCGCCCTCACACCGATTTATCCTTACTGGCATCAATGGCAATTCCAGGAACGCAATCCCCTGCCCTTCAAAACCCCCTAAATGAAGCTAAAAGCAGCCGCCCGCCAATGGTCCAACTATCTGCTCGCCGAGATAAACCCGGCCGGTCTGGTCAGCTTTCGCATTGTATTTGGCTTGATCATGAGCCTGGATATGCTTCTCTACCTGCTCATGAACCGGGTGCACTCCAAATATATCGATCCGCAGTTTCTCTTTCTCTACATTCACTCCATGGCCAGACCGGCTCCCGCCCTGCTGGAAGCCCTCTTCGCGGCCCTGGCCGTAGCCGCGCTTTTCATGGCCATCGGTCTCTTTTACCGCTTCAGCGCCTGGTTTTTCTGCCTCGGTCTGACCTACATTTTTCTGCTCGATCGCGCCCAGTATTTAAATCACATGTATTTGATGTGCCTGCTCTCGCTGCTGCTTGCCGTGAGTCAAGCCGGCCACTGCTTCAGCCTCGACAATTACCTCAGGAAGAACCCGAATCTGCCCGTACCGCGTTGGAATCACTTCCTTCTGCGCTTCCAGCTTTTTGTGGTCTACCTCTACGGAGCGATCTGGAAGCTCAATCCAGACTGGTTAAGAGGTGAGCCCCAACGCTTCTGGTTCACAAACCGAGCAGCTGAGCCGTTCATTGGCGGCATAGTCAGTCAGGAATGGTTTGTCTGGTTGGTCACCTACGGCGGCATTCTCACCGACTTTACCCTACCTTTTCTGCTTATTTTTCCGCGCACATTCTGGTACGGTGTGGCCATCGCCACTTTCTTCCATACCACTAACTCCCTTCTCTTCGATATCGGCGTCTTCCCCTGGTTGATGCTAGGCACCATTGTGCTCTTTCCTCCGCCTGACTGGCCCTACAAAGCAGCAAGCCGGCTTTCAGTCTGGCTGAAGGGGCCGGTGATACTACCGGAGGTGTCGGTTCAGGAGGGCGGGCAAGCGCTCAAAACAAATTGGAAACAATTAGCAGCCCTCGTTTTCGTGCACGTTTACATGATATTCCATGTAGTATTTCCGCTGCGTCACTTCCTCTACCCCGGCAATGTAGACTGGAACGAAGAAGGGTATTACTTCGCCTGGCGCATGATGTTGCACCATAAGGAAGCCCAACTGGTCATATACAAGGAAGATCCGGCTAGCGGCGATATTTCCGTTGTCGACACCCATGACTTGCTGACCAGAAGACAGCGCATGATTATGAAACAAAGACCGGAGCTAATCCATCAATTTTGTGTCTGGCTGGCCGACCGAGAAGAGAAACGGACGGGTAAAAGACCACGCATTACGGTGCGTTCCACTGCTGCCCTCAACAAGCACCAGTGGCAAGACTTAATCGATCCCAAAGTGGATCTGGGATCAGAAAAATTCAGTCTCGATCATAAAAGCTGGATCGTGGACATGAAAGAGGAAGGTAAGCCATAGTTACCGCCCAGACGGCAATCACCTCTGTGATAGAAGGTTAAGCCTGGGCGGGCCGCTTGTTGGCAGTAGCGCGGGACTATTTGCGTGGGGCGACCATCCCCCATGGACTTGTGGAAGGAAGGCAAGAATCGAGAGTGCTCACACTGTCGCGTGGCGGCAAAAGGTCTTGCCGCGTACATAAATCCAGGCACATGAATTTACAGGCCGGTAAAAGCTTTACGGTTGAGACAGCAAGAGGATGCCAAGCGCAGCCGGCACCGAAAATCCAGTATGTGCAAGGGTTTACGGGCGCCCGCTCCTGTGACGACTCGCTAATTGGTCCCAAATTACATTGTACTTAGCTAGGCGCGCACTGATACCACTGGAAGTGCCATAAAACAGACACAAGTGCACACAAGCGCGTCACGGCGCCGCTTTCAGAGTCAGATCAACCTATGCCTGCGCCAGTTTTATCAACTTGCCATAGACTATCGCTTTCTATAAAGCTTGGGTATTCCCCTTCTTCATTCGTTTAAAAGAAAACCGATAAGCAACATTTTCGCTGCACAAGCAAGTTCCCTTAGCGCAATTCATATGCGCTGGGCGGTCATCGAGGCCAACGACAACACTAAAAACGACACCGATGTACTGCACCAGGAGCTTATTTTCGGTTTACGGACGCCCTATATTATGGCGACCGTCTTCCAGTAGCCCCGGTTCAACTTGTAAGCCCCAAAGAAAATATCATTGCCTGGAAGCGGTGAAAAGCAATGCACCGGTCAAAAGCAGCGGGAAAGCTGCTTTTACCGTTCACGTTCACATTCATTCAATTTGAGGAATCACCATGACTTTCAATCCAAACAAATACTCTTCCATCCAAACACTGGCCATTGCTCTTACAGCCGCCATCTGCGTTACAGCACTTTCAATGATGACCGCCAGTTACTGGCTTTTGCCGGTAGCAGCTTGGATCGGCTTTGCTTCTTACAGCAATGTCTACACCGGCAGTATGAAAGACTCCCTTTACTGGACTGCGGCAGTACTAACCATGCTGTCCGTCATGCTCATTTCCGGAGCTGGTGCATTCTCCACTGTTTTGATACTGATAGGCGGCGGTATTGCCAGCGCCATCGCCGGTGCCGCCTTCGCTCTGGGCCACAAAACCGGCTCAGACCTGGCTTTTACCTCCTGACACTAGAAGCGGCCGTTCAGTACAAGTCACTGTCCAGAATAGTCCTCCGAAAAAACTTCTTCCGAATTTCACATAGTCACTTGCAATTACTACTTAAGGAGGAACTATGTATAGTTTGCAAAACCGCCACCGCGATGTGGCAACCAACCGCGCTCTGGCAGAGCTTGTCAGCGCGCGCATTCCCATAGTAATGCTTGACAGAATTGCACGCTCTCAAGACGTAAAATCCACGGCGCAAGGGCTGCTTATCTTCAAAATGCCTGACACCCAAAAGGCAGTAACACTAACCGACCTCAGGCTGGCTTCCCATGCCGCTCCTGACAAAGTTCTGGAAGTTCTCTTCGAGAGAGAATGGAATTTCTGGCAAGTCAGCTTCAATGGCGCTGATGGGGCAGCTTCAGCAGGAAGAGTGCGGCAGGAGATGGGAGAAGCCGAAGTAATCTCGATTGATGACCGCACCTTGCAGATAAATAGCACTGAGACTTTCTCCAGACTGGCGGTAATACTGTTCAAGCTCTTCGGCGAGCCGGAACAACAGGTACATCTGAAGGACCACATCGGTCATTGGATCGGCTTTTTGGAACCCAGCCCCGAGCGTGAAATAGACAGCCTGCTCGAGTTAGCCGGCTCTTATCCCGTAGACTTCAAACACATTGATGAGAGCCGCACCGTAGAGAAAATACTACTGGAAGCGCTCAGCCTCACTGAGGCCAATCATGACAGAGAGAAGCTGAGCAGCGTCATGAAAGCCCTCTTCGAGCTATTTTCCAAACAAGCCAGGCTCTATCTCAAACAAAGAGACAAGACTCCGCTCATTGAGCGCAGCAAGGAATGGGCAGCCGCTCAAATGAACTATCTGCAAAGCATGGTTCGCCTCGATGTTCTCAAAGAGTATGCCCGGCAAGCTCAACTGGAACTAAAGGAGTGGGGTGACAAACTGGCCGGAGTCCCAAGCAGGAAGAGCCTTAGTGGAGAATTTGCAGCCATGGAAGGTCACATGCTGGAAGAGATAGCCGTCTACGAAAGATTGAAGGGGTTCGATATGGAAGACACGGAACGTCTCGAGTTTGATCAACTTTACTGCATCAAGTATTTCTGCCTGTCCCGCTTAAGAGAACTGATGGGCAAGAAAGGACAAGCCAGGACGGCTCTCAACACTGCCAAAAAGCTTATGGCGAGACTGAAAGGACAGACCCTGGATTTGAGGGAAAGGCTGCCGGATAGCGATGCCTGGCACCGCTATCAAGACGGCTCCCTGGCACAGAAATTGCATCGGGCCAATCTTTTCTCAAGCCCAAACTAGGATGTCGCCATAGCAGGACGAATCTCGCATGCAGACACTCCAATCTACCTGCGGGATATTAGTCCCTCTAACTGCCCTGCCGGCCGTTAAGTAGGACATAAAGCCAGGGATGGCGCTTCCAACACCTTCCAGAACCTTCGAGGATGTGAGACAGCAATTGTCCCTTCCTCCGGTTCTGATTTTTTGCAATTGTTTACTAGCTCTTATAGTGTATCTGAAGAAAATGAAAATAGAACTGGTGCCTTAATCACAACTATCTGACTGGGAGGAGTTCCCCCGTGAAAGGAGCTACAAAATAACAACCGAGTGGTGGCGGCACATCAGCAGATGCCGAGTATGCCGCCACCCTGGTTGAAACGTGCCTGTTGAGAGCACGAAACATCGAACTTCGACTGGTTAGCTCTAGACCGTTATAGCAAGCTGTCCGTGCGAACTTGGTGCCCCGAAAGTGCAGGTAAAGTCAGTCAGCCTTGCGGCGAACCCTTTCCCTGCCGTCAAAGATTACTCTTCGACGCAGCACTCGCCATCGGCGGACATGCGCTTGCACGCCAGCCCTTTGGCAAGATGCGACTTCGCCTGAGGGGTGCAGAGGAACTCGATTTCGAGAGTGCCTTCCTTTTCCTCAAGCTCCTTGAGCTTCTTTTCCACGGCCTCGCGGATGATGAAAGCCTGTCCGCGCAGATTGAGCGTTCCCTGGGTCTGCCGGTTGGGCAGAATCGGGATAGTCAGCTTGCTGCAGCCGAGCTTGACAGCACGACTGACGGCAATCTGAATTGCTCGAGTGATGGCCTTGCGGTCGAACTTGGCAGGGGAGCCGAGACCCAGAACCAACACGTTCTCGGGGGCGCCAGGTTGGTCGAGTTCGAGCACGAAGTTCTTACCCAGGTCACCCTGGAAGCCCTTCTTGCTGATCTCTGCCGCGATGACACCACCCAGATGCTGATCCAGGTCGGCGATTTGCGAGCCAAGGCCCATTCCGGACATAGTCCCGAGAACGAGCATCGGCGTTTCCCGCAAGCCCAAAACCGCTGTTTTGCTGCCAGTCGTTACAGTGAAAGTAGAGTTGATCATGGTTTATACCTCACAACGCCCGCAAAAGATCCGCCTTTGCAAAGCGCAACGACTTTTGACATCAGCCTGCAAGCAATCTCCCCAGTGCGGATCACTGAGGAGTCAGTCCTGCAGGCAAAATCGCTCGCTTCTCCCACACCCACGCATAGCGTCCGCCCCTAAAAGCAACCACTCCGGTACTGCCTGACCTGCTCAAACTCCTGTTGATCCAGCCGAACAATATGCTCTGGGCTGTACCTACTCCCTTGGAGGAGCGAAGAAATTAGCAAGTGAGCCGGAATAGATTGGTTTGTAGAGGCTTAAGACCTTTGCCGTGAAATGAAATAGAGAAGACGATTCAACATATGCAAATGCCAGGGGTGAACTCAAGGGGAGAAGGCTTAAAAGGGTGTAACCATGCCCTTTTCGCTTGCACAATTGCCTGCGAAAACGGGCAAAAGCCGGTCCGTCCCATGAAGCCACAGGAAAACCCAGACTGGATAAGGTTCTTGAGCTGAATGAAGCATATCTCACCCACCCCTTGATAACTAGCGCAACTGCGGAGCATCAGGTTTTGCATATACACGACGCAACATTCGGCTATCTCCGGCTGAGAAGGACCGGGGAAGGCACTTCTGAGAACTCCCTCAGGTAAGGCCAACTTGCATCCCCCTGCACAAACCTACGCCAGCGAGGCCAACTTGGAAAACAGTCTAAAGCAGCAGCCCTGGTAGTTTACACACGTTTACAAAACTGCCACCTACTACCCCAAAAAACAAGACAAAACAGGCGCCCACCCTGATGTCAAGAGAGAATACGAGCGAGTTATTCCCCGACCATACTATTAAGGCGCCTTAACAATGCGGACTTCCTGACAAATCTCTAAATAGAAAACAACCCATGACAACTGTTAGTTTGCAGGAGCTATCACTTTTCCCTCCGCGCCCAATCACGACCAGAGAACCAATAAATTCCCCTCAATCGCAACCCAGAACTTACGGACATGGTCCCTCTGGTCTTGCTCGGCGTGTGAACCGGTGATGGATAACTCTCTTCGAGAAGTACCACGTGGCAGCGACTCTCGGTAGCGCTAGCGGCATCACGTGCGCGAACCACAGGTAGCGATGTAAACCACGCCACCTGACAGGTCCGACACCGACCGAAGACAACTTCTCTCAATCCTCAAAGAAAAGAGGTACAGCTATGAGCGAACGCATTTCGCGTCTATTCTTCGCACCCATCCTCGCCCTGGCTCTGTTCCTAGCACTGGGCATTTCGTCACAAGCCTTCGCGGCTCAGACCTACCAGCCCGCCTTCAACGGCAGCCATGTTTACCTGGACCCGCTCCTGGAGAACGGCAGCCCATCGGTGAATCTGAGCGGTCTGGAGCAGCAGCTCAAGGATGCGGGCAAGAAGCACAACATCGACTTCTACTTCGTCATGGCGCTGAAGGGCTCTGAGCCCATCCAGCAAGGCGTGCCCTTCGCCGTCAGTCGCCTCGACGACCTGACCGGCAAATGGACAGGCGCCAAGAACTTCACCTCCTCGCGCTACGTGATCATCTACGTGGTGCGCCTGGACACCGACTGGACGAAGAGTTCCTATGCCATCAACCCGGCACCGGCGCTGGCGGCAGAGGGCGTCACGCTCCCGAACATGGTGCCCTTGATGGACCGCTGGGGCAAGAACGTCAACAACAGCAACCCCAGCTCGCTTCTGCCTCGCGCCCCGCGCGACTTCGCGGTCAAGATCGCCTCCGAGGCAAACAACGTCATCGACGCCGGCATCGCCAACGCCGCTCGCCAGGAAGAACTGCGCAAGCAGGAAGCCGAACGGCAGCGTCTGGCTGAAATTCAGCGTAAGAAGGATGAAGAAGCAGCTCGCATTCAGCGCATCGCCGACGAAAAGGCTACCGCCGAACGCAATGCCGCTATCGCCCAGTTCCTCAAGATCTGGACGCTGCCCATCCTCCTGGTCATCGCGCTCATCATCATGTTCGTCCGCTTCCGCAATGCCAAGGCACGTGCGGTGGCAGCTCTGGCTACCTGGCGCACCAAGCTGGATCCGGCCAACAACAACTACCTGCAACTGGAGAGCGAGTACCTGGGCTTCCTCAAGAGCCTGAGTGCCAACTTCGTGGGCGAAACCCAGCGCTCGCTGGACCTGGCCAAGACTGCCTACGGCACCCTCAGTGCCCGCATCAAGAAGGCCATCGCCATGGCGCAGGATGCCGAAAAGAACATCGGCAGCGCCAACATCTTCTCGGTGGGCAAGCTCAACGGCGTGGTCGAAGCCCTCACGGTCCGCAAGGTCACCGTCACCGGCGACGACATTCCGCTTTCCGAGCGCAGCCTCTTCTCCGGCGTGGTGAACGAGTCCTCCTTCACTCCCGATGAGCTGCTGGCCGACATGGAACAGCTCTTCAAGACCGCCAACACCAACTGCGCCGACATCATGGCGGCCTTCAAGGGAGCCGACCAGAACAAGGCCGACATCGAAGCCCTGGTGGCCAAGGTGGAAGCCCTCAAGGCCGAGCTGACCGAACGTGAGCTCACCTTCTCGCCCTACGACATCCGCTTCGCGGCGGTGTCTACCGGTCGTGAAGAGTTCTTGCGCCTCATGGCCAGCGACCCGCTCACCGCCTACACCAAGTCGGAAACGGTGGAACGGGCCGTGGAAGCCATCGAGACCGACATCGAGAACGCCATCAAGCTGAAGGACAGCCTCAAGTCCACCGACAAGGCCATCGCCGACGCTCAGGCCCGCACCGACAAGGTTCGTGCCGAAGGCGCCGACTACAGCTACGGCGACGCCCAGGGCACCGACTCCAGTGGTCTGCCCGGCAAGAACCTCTTGAACGAGAAGGGAGGCAACCCCGACCAACCCCTGGCTCAGGCCCGCGAACACCTGAGCACCTGCCTGGCCCATCTTCTGGCCGGCAAGCTCGACGCGGCGCAGGACGAGAAGGCCAAGGCGGAAACCAAAGCCGCTGAAGCAGTGAAGCTGATCGAAACCGTGCTGGCTGCCCGCGCCTTCGTACAGAAGGAAGTGCTGGTGGTCCTCGACAAGCTCAGCAAGCTGCGTGGTGAACTGCCTGCGGCGGACACCGCCCTGGCCACCCTCAAGGCCGAATTCCTGGCCAAGAACTTCGAGGGTCAACCGGTCAAGGTGGAGACGGCACACAAGGTGGCTGACACCACCGACGGTGAGCTGGCCAAGGTACGGAAGGCTTTCTTCGAGCAGCGCTACCTGGCTGCCCGCGCGGAGCTGACCGAATCCGGCGGCGAAATCGACTCGGCCCGCAACGGTCTGGTCGAAGTGCACAGCCGTCTCAAGGTGGTGCAAGACTTGCGCGTGCATGCGCGTGAGACCGTCAAGGCTGCCGAGCAGAGCGCCAACGCCCTGTCCGGCAAGATCAAGACCAATGCCTTCACCACTTCGGCCAAGACCGACGAAGCCTACGCCAACGCCCTGCCCGTCATCCGCGAGCAGAAGTCGGACGTGGCCAAGGACGTCACGGACTGGGTGGAAGCAGCCAAGGCTGCCGACCGCATCACCGAAACGCTCAAGGCGGTGGACAAAGCCATCGACGACGAGCGCAAGGCCTATGATGTGGCCAAGCAGCGTATCGCCGACGTGGTCAGCGCCGTTCGCGCGGCTCAGCCCACGTTCAAGCAGCGCTTCGTGCGTAACACCGCCGAAAGCAAGTATGCCGAGGTGGTGAACAAGGCCGGCGGTCTCGACGGCGCCCTCAAGGTGGCCAAGTCGGACTGGAATGCCCTCACCCGCACGGTGGAAGGCATCAAGAACGCCCTCGACGAAGCCGTCAAGGTGGCCAACGCCGACCAGCGTGCCGGCGAACAGGCGGAAGCGGACATCGCAGCCGCCGGCGGCGAGATCCGTTCCGTCGACAACAAGAGCTACTCCACCCGCGAGTCGCACCGCGGCAGAAGCAACAGCTTCGGCAGCAGCGTCAACGCCGATGTCTCGTCGGCCAATTCGCAGTTGCGCCGCGCTCAGACCGAGTTCGGCAACGGCAACTACGAGGCGGCAAGCCGCTCGGCCCAAGCAGGCGGAACAAGCCGCTCGCGAAGCCGATCGCATCGCCCTGGCCGCGGTGGCAGCCGCCGTCGCAGCCTGGGAAAGCCAGATCAACCGCGAGATCGCGGAAGAAGAGCGCCGCGAAGCGGAAGAGCGCCGTCGTCGCCAGCAGGAAGAAGACGACCGGCGTCGTCGGGATGAAGAGTCCCGTCGTTCGTCATCGTCCGACTCGGGCTTCGGTGGTAGCAGCGGTTCCGGCGGTTCCGGCTTCAGCGGTTCCGGTGGTTCCGGCGGCGGTGGCGACTTCTAATAGCCACAGGCTGAAAGGCAGTTCTCTGTAACAACTCAACCAGGCGTGCTTCCCGCGGGGAGCATTGCCTGGCGGTTTCTCCCGAGGTCGGGACAACAAACCCCGGCTTCAAACCGGCTCTTTGAAAACCATTGAGCCAAACTTTCCAAACCGGACCTGATGGTCCAAAGAACAGGAAAATCCTATGATCACGTTCAATCTGACCACCATCCTCGTGCTCGCCGCCATCGCCGTCGTCGTCCTCTACTTCACCTGGCCGGCTTTCCGCCAGATGCTCCAGATCAAGGGCGGCAACGCCGTTTCGGGCGCCACCAAGGCCTCCGAGAAGCAGCGCCATGAGCACCAGCGCCTCACCGCCGAGCTGAACCGTCAGCTCGACAACGTCGCCGCCGCCAAGGCCAGCGCCACCCAGGCCGAGAAGGACGTCGCCGCCGCCGAAGCGCAGGTGGAGAAGCTGACCGGCCAGTACAAGACCGCCGTCACCGGCAATGCCTCCGAGGACGCCAAGAACACCATCGCCGGCAACATCGCCAAGGCCAAGGCCTCGGTGACGAGCAAGCGCGCTGCGGCCAACGAAGCGGCCAAGATCGCTGCCCAGGCCGTCGAGGCCCTCGACCAGACCCGTGAGGCCCTGAAGGACTTCGCCGACCAGATCCAGGACACCGAGCAGAAGGAAGCGCTCACCGCGGTTCTGAACACTGCCGCCGATGCCTCCCTGGCCCTGAAGAACATCAAGGACCGCCTCAGCGCCGCCGGCGAAGCCGCTCGCCAGGCCGACACCGACCTGGAGAAGGCCCGCGCCAAGAACGACCTGGCCCAGGGTTCGGACACCGACCGCGAGATCGCCCAGATCGAGAAGAACGCCGCCGCCGCTGCGGAGCGCGCCCGCCTCGACGCCGAGCTCGGCATCACCTCCACCCCGCCGGAACAGAAGTAAGCGCAAGCCTGCTCTGAGCCACTCTCCACCGGCGCCGGAAGCTGCGCCGGTGTCTGCGTCGAGCCCCTGAAAAGGCTCGACGCTTCAGCTTCCAGACTCAACGCGTCAATCGCCTGACAGCGCGCCGCTCCAAGCGGATCGCGCAGGCAAACCCGGTCTGGAGTCATTCCGACTCCAGACCTCCACCAACAACTGACCAACTTTTGTCACCAGGAGTGAATCCATGATCACGTTCAATCTGACCACCATCCTCGTTCTGGCCGCCATCGCCGTTGTCGTCCTCTACTTCACCTGGCCGGCTTTCCGCCAGATGCTCCAGATCAAGGGCGGCAAGGCTGTCGCCGGTGCCACCAAGGCATCGGAGAAGCAGCGCCATGAACACCAGCGCCTCACCGCCGAGCTGAACCGTCAGCTCGACAACGTCGCCTCGGCCAAGGCCAGCGCCACCCAGGCCGAGAAGGACGTCGCCGCCGCCGAAGCGCAGGTGGTGAAGCTCACCGGCCAGTACAAGATCGCCGTCCAGGGCAATGCCTCCGAGGACGCCAAGAACACCATCGCCGGCAACATCGCCAAGGCCAAGGCCTCGGTGACCAGCAAGCGCGCTGCAGCCAACGAAGCGGCCAAGATCGCCGCCCAGGCCGTGGAAGCCCTCGACCAGACCCGTGAGGCCCTGAAGGACTTCGCCGACCAGATCCAGGACACCGAGCAGAAGGAAGCGCTCACCGCGGTTCTGAACACTGCCGCCGATGCCTCCCTGGCCCTGAAGAACATCAAGGACCGCCTCAGCACCGCCGGCGAAGCCGCTCGCCAGGCCGACACCGACCTGGAGAAGGCCCGCGCCAAGAACGAGCTGGCCCAGGGTTCGGACACCGACCGCGAGATCGCCCAGATCGAGAAGAACGCCGCCGCTGCCGCGGAGCGCGCCCGCCTCGACGCCGAGCTCGGCATCACCTCCACGCCGCCGGCCCAGAAGTAAGCACTTCCGACCGGCTCGGCTGACCGCCTGAACGGATAAGGGCGCCGGGGCCACTCTCCATATAAGGAGATAACTCCGGCGCCTGAGCCATGTTTCACGAGGGGGCGGTTAACTCTCCGGAGTTTCCGCTCCCTCTTTCTTTTCCCCGCTTCTACTAGTTTCTACAGTATCTCAACGCAGGACTCAGCTCAGGTCTCTATCCCTCCCTCAACACAGCTCCAAACACAGCTCACAACACAGCCCCAGCCATCTTCCAAGCCACAGGGTAGGAGCAGTAGTTGCCCCTGGGGAAACCACACTGCAAGACAAGACAGCCGCCACTTCCGAGCACTGATCAGCGGGCAGTCTCCGCCTCCTGCTCAAAGCGCTGAGAACGGCCTTTCTTAAGCCAGTAGAGAGCCCGCAAAGAAGCCTGCACAAAATAGTTGGGCACATCCTGCACCGGCATAGTGCCGTTTTCGGAGAACCATCGGCCTCGTCCGAGCAAACCATCCACCTGCTGAGGGGAATGACCGGCAGCGGAAAGTGCCTGACGACCAACGCCCGTGTCAAAGTCTCTGACAAACTGGGTCATCATATCGCGAGTATCTGCTGAGAGAGGCTTTCCAGATAAGGAACCAACCAGCCTGTCGTTCAGAAGTGATACGCGGCTTGCCGTTTTACCCCAGGTAGGCACATAGTCGGTAACGTACTTGGCGTCAGGAAGAGCCTTGGCAAAGTCTATATTGCTAAGTCTTCCCCCGGCTCCCATCAGCATATTGTGGCTATGATTGTCCCATTCAGCCATGAGCATGCGCTCGGCCCAGAGCTTTTCATACTGGTTCATCAAAAACGGGTCGTTACGCAACACGCGGGCTGCCGCTCTGTCAGTCAAAAGGTCATACTGCTGGGCAGCCCGATCTCTCAAACCGTCTTCGAAAGAACGGCCGGAAAGCTCTTGCACATAGCCCTGTCGTTTCTGCCCATTGATCATGGCTTCCACTGGGGCCACGGCCCGCGAATCAGTGCCGGGCTTGAGAGCCCGGTGCAACTGATAATCGAGCAATTCATTGGCGAAGCGCGCTTTCATATCCGGCGTTTCCGTCAGGCGGAAAAGCACCTTTTTGCTTCCCCCTGCCACATTGATCTGAGCCATATAAGCCACATCGTTCAACTGTTCCGTGATCTTGAGCGGTGAGGATTTTAGCTCCATTTGTCGGGAATCAAGCTCGTTAAACTTGGCCACCCGCTCCGGCACTGGTGCTTTGGTATCAGCGAAGGCGCGCTCTCCCGAGCCCTGAATCTTGAGAGACCGTGCTTTATCAAGCCCACCCACACCGGCAGCCAGGGCACTGACACCGCCTGCCATGCCGGCCCGGTAAAGCACTTTGGAAAAGTCGAACTCTTCCCTCTCCCGGCGCTGCCGAATAATTTCCTCTCCGGCACCGCTACCCAGACCAAAAATGCCCCCCGATGCCATTACCGGTAGTGCCGGATGACGATAGAGAGCACCGGCGGTGGCATAGTTCAAACGCCCCATAGTAAATTCCGTGACGCCGAACAAGAGAGCGTCCATGCCTATGGCCCGCGGATCGGCAGCCGTCATAAATGTGGAACTGAGACCGGACGAGAATGAAGCTTCGCCGGTGTTTTGATCTACCCAGGTCTGACGGGTAAGTGCGGTCTGCACGGTGCGATCGGTCATGCCCATGGCTACGCCCTTCATGGCCGGAGAAGCGTTCAGGGCCGAAAGTCCCAGCATGGTGCCCTTGAGAGCGGCTCCTTTGGTGGCTCCCAGAGCGAAGTCGGCAGCCTGGGTGCCAAAACTGTCTTCCGGTCTGGCTTGATCCAGACCGAACATACCAAGGGTCATGGACAGCCCCACTTTGCGGCTTATAAACAGCGGCGCAGCCTTGAGAAACATCTTGCTGTATTTCTCTACTTCCACATGACTACGGGAAGCCTCTTCGCTTTCCCCCAGGACAACCTGACCGAAGAGACTGGTGGCTTTCTTGACGCCGTCATCCAGATAAGTGCCGGCGCTCTCAGTGGGCGAGAAAGAGCGCCGCTTCTCGCCCTCAAAGTCTGCAACTTTCCCTGCTTCTACTTTGCCGGCATCGGAGCCATTGCCGTAAAATCCAACCTTGTCGACACTGTGGAAGGCGACGCGGAGCGAGGCATCGGGATTAGCCTCGGATTTTGCAAGCTCGGGGGTGCCGCGGTCCACAACTGCCTCTAAAAGATACCTAGCTAGGAATATATACCCAATTTCCGTCTCTGATTTCACTTTTACTATATTGCTTAATAATCCCAGGCAGAAAAAAGAAAAAAAATGGCGGGCTCCAACCGTCTGCGCCAGTGGCAGTGGTTGGAGCCCGCCCAGTAGGGGTCAGGGCGAACTCTTATTCTTCTTGCTCAGGACTACTTGTCCTGGTCGCTCTGATGAGTCGGGCACTCGGCGTTTTCGCAGCCGACGATGGGATCGCTGATCGCATCGCCGCAGCTCGGGCACCGGGGCAGACCAAGGATGATCTGGGATGCCGGGCGAGCGTCGGGTGAGAAAATGGGGCGTTCGACCTCCGGCGTCCTGGTGCCCAGGAAGCCTTCCAGACGCCGCGCAAAGTCGGCGTTAGGCAGGAGGCGGTAGTGATAGGTACCTTCGATGGGACCTTCGGACGAGCCGGTGCGAATCTCCACGGTGAAGACCATGGGAATTGGCTCGCGCTCTGGCTGGCTCTTGGCGCCGGAATGCGAGCGACCGCCGCCGAAGAGAGCCATGAAACCGGACGCCGCCATGTTGCGACGCTGTTTGCGCGGCAGGAGCACGTCCTTGAGAGCGAACTCGTGCCGGTGATTGGCACTGATCATGCTCTCGAAGGTGTTTTCGCCATCAACTGAAACGCTGATATGAGACGGGTCTTCGCAGAAGACAACCAGGCGTGCCGCTTCTGCATTGCAGACGCGGACATGGATCTCGGTGCCCTCATTGAATTGTTCAGCGGATTGACCGTCGCAACCGCTGATGATGTTCAGGGTCGTCATATGGTTTCTTTTCTCCGTAAGTGTTGGACCGGGGCGGACAGTCGAGAAGCGGAGCTTGGGGCTCCGGTCGAACCCGACCTTGCGCCGACGCGGCGAAAGTCCGTCCCGGTCTGGATTTGTTGCGCCGGTTGGCGCGTTTAGCAACCTGAATGGGCAATTGCCCGCACTTAAGTTCTCAACAAAGGGGCTCGCTCAGCGCGGCTTGGTGAAAGCGCTCTTGAGGCGATACCAGCCGATGCTGATGAGCAGCAGCAAGACAAAGACGAGAATTGCTGCAACAAAGGACCCGGCCACTGCCAGTCCGGTTCCGAGGGCGTATGTGGCCACCTCGCCGGACTGATTGATGACTTGCATGAGCCAGGGCATTACGACGTTGGCCGCGTATTCATGTGCGTAGGTCCAGGCAGCCCAGCCGATCAACGGCCAGGACAGCAGGAACAAGCACAGAACCATGACCGGCCCGGAGACTCTTCTGGAATCTTTGGTGTCTTTCATGACTTTTATACCAGTTGCGGAAGCACCCTTACCCGTGAGGGTTGTTCTCGGGGTGGCATTCCTGAGTTCATCTATCGGCGCCGCATGGCACGAAGGCAAGCTCCGCGCAAAGCAGCACCATTAACGGGAAACGTCCATACTGCCGCGCTGGCAGAGACTCCTTTCTTGAAACGTTTCCCGGCAACACGCTTTCGTCTTTAGCACCCAGCGCAAAAACCCAGGCCGCTTCACCAGCCGAATTCTGCCGCAGGAAAGAGCAATCGCGCATGCGTATAACAGGCAATACAGCCGTCTGAGTCAGTCTCTCATGGCTTCGGACGGCTTGCTGCTAAAAGTCAGTTCCCGGCTCCAACAAAATATCAATCCCAACCACAGCTTCCTCAAATCCGGCTCAGTGAATTTCCGCAGGGCGGATCAGCATTGAGGGGGTGAAGGGCGTATCTGTGTTTTTTTGAAAGGTTAGGAGAATTTGTTTGGAGAAGGAAATATAAAGCAGCAAAATCAAATTAGAACTAAGTACCCGCTTGCTTCAATGATCTCTCAGAAAATGTTTATGAGTATATGACAACCCTAAGGTTTCCTTCAGCATTCTGCAAAGGCAGTCCAGGTCGAGGAATGCAGCGAAAAGAGCGCCTCCCGATAGCGCTAGCGGCGAGAGGCCTCGAAACATCTTGCAAAGAAGTATATATACATGGGATCAGGCGCTGGTGAGAATGCGCCGGAACAAGGTGTCCAGGCGACGAGAGGCTGCTTTCGAAGCTTCCAGCACCTCTTCGTGCCCACCCATCACTTCGTCCGGACGCCAGACATTGGTGATAACGGAAACCGCTCCGGCAGCGGTGCCTGTGTCCTTGCATACCATCAGCTCAGGCACGGTGGACATGCCTACGGCGTCGCACTTGAGGCTTCTGAGCATGGAAATTTCAGCCATGGTCTCATAGCTTGGACCTAGAAGCCCGGCATAAACCCCCTGCCGCAGAGGTCTGAAACGGCTATCCTCCTGGCTGAGCTTACTGCCCACGGAAAGCAGGGTGTCCGTCACGGCATTGGCACAGGGCACTGCCTCTGCCATAACCGCAGGCAAGAGCCCCTCTTCCTTCCAACAGGGTTGCAGGTGGTCTCGGTAGCCGGTGATTACCATCAGGTCGCCTACGTTGTAGTCGAGATTCAAACCACCGGCGGCATTGGTCACCAGAAGGCGAGGCACGCCCCATTCCACCACGGTGCGGGCGGCGAGAGTGACGTTGTCCCAGGGATAACCCTCATACAGGTGAAAGCGGCCGCGCAAAACCGCCACCAGAGGGTCATGTCCTGCAGTTCCCAGGCGTCCAATCGTGAGGGTGCCGGAATGGCCGGCCACGCTGGGAGCATGGCCGAAGAGATCGGTGTACTTGAGCACCAGCGGATTATGCAAACCTTCCAGAACATTCACTCCGGAACCTAGAATTACCGCCGCATCGGGCACCACCGGATAAGTTTTCTTGAGAAGCGCTACTGCGCTCTCCGGCTTCACTTCCACCATCTGACCTGATTCTTTCACCATCTCTCAATTCCCTGCCAAGTTCCTGTAATCCCCAGCCAAAATCGCCTTAAGCACCTGCGTCCGTCAACGCAAGAGACAGGCCAGTACATCCTTGCTCAAGCTTTCGCCCTGGGGAAGGGCGATTCCGATTACTTTCAAGCCGGCGTGCGCCGCCACCAACATGGCGGGAACGAGGTTATAGCAATAAAGACTGACACCCAGCTCCCGCAAAAATTTGATCTCTTCACCGCCTGGAACCACCCCGGCTTTCAAACCGGCGGCTACACCCGTAGCAAACTTACCGAGGGGGTTGCCGATAGCCCAGGTCTCCTCCTGGTCCATGGTATCTGCGGCCCCCAGATAGATGTTGTTGACCACGGGAAAACGCTCGCCCACCGGGTTATTGGGTCCAACCAGGGGGTTGTCGCCGGTCAAATTGAGATGGTCACTGACCAGGTAAGGCACATTCTCACCCAAGCCCTGGCAATATGCCCGGTCCACGATGATCGCCACTTCCGCCTTTTCCTTATTGCGAAGCTCAGTCACAACCTCAGGTATAAAACCGGAATATTGCTTAAACTGACCTAGTTCTCCAGTGAAATCAATCAGCTTTGCATGTCTCAGTTTCAATCTCTTCTCTCCCCTAAGCCCAACGTCTCTATGTTAATGCGCTCAACCGCCGCCGGTTAAACAAAGGCAATTCAGACCGCCGGCAATACCGACTTGCCAGCGCCGTGCCAATCAAGTGCCAGCCACTCATTCAAGGTACCGGCTATATCGGCAAAGCCCTCGCGGATACCCAGATCATGAGCAGCACCGGCGTTCTGGGCGGCAGCGCCGTTCAAGGACGGACTGTAAGCAATGAGCGGCACATATTCGCGAGTATGGTCGGTGCCGGGTGCGGTGGGATCATTGCCATGATCGGAAGATATGAGCAGCAGGTCGTCCGGTCCCATGGACTGCATGATCTGACCGAGCCATTGATCGATCTCTTTCAAAGCCACCCCATAACCCTTGGGGTCACGGCGGTGGCCGTATAAAGAATCCGTATCAACCAGATTCGTGAAAATCAGTCCCAGGCGGTCCGGCTTACTCTTTCCAACTTCGATGGTTTTCATGTCCACTTCATCCCGGATGGCCTGAAGCGTGAGCTCCAGACCTTCCCGATTGGTACCGGTGTGCTTGGCATGGGAAAGCCCGTGCCCGACGAAAATATCTTCAATTTTGCCCACTCCGAATACCCCCAGACCGCTTGCCAGGGTGTAATCGAGAAAGGTCTGGGCCGGCGGCGGTACGGCGTAGTCGCGCCTGTCGGCGGAAATACGTTTGTAGGCACCTTTGACCCCGGCGAAGGGTCTGGCAATGACCCTTCCCACACGGTGAGGACCGTCGAGAATCACCCGGGCAATCTCGCACCATCTATACAGCTCCGCCAGCGGTATCACATCCACATGGCAGGCGATTTGAAAAACACTGTCGCCGCTGGTGTAAACGATGGGGAAGCGGGTGCGCGCATGCTCCTCACCCAACTGCTCCAGAACATCGGTGCCGGAGGCCGGTTTGTTGCAGAGAATTCCCCCGCAGCCGGTCTCCTTGATGAATCTATCGATGACTTCCGGTGGAAAGCCGTTTGGATACATGGGAAAGGAAGTGGGAGAAATAATACCCATCATCTCCCAGTGACCGGTCTGAGTATCTTTGCCGTTACTGGCTTCAGCCAATCGTCCAAAATAACCGCGGCTGGCACTCACCGGCTTCACGCCTTCGATGGCGGTAATATTTCCCAGTCCCAGTGCAGCCATATTGGGCAAGTCCAGGCCGCCGAGCGCTCTGGCGGTATTGGCCAGAGTATTGCAATCGGCAGCGTCGCCGAAATCGGCATGATCGGGAGAGGCACCGATGCCGCAACCGTCAATCACCACTACTATGGCCCGGCGTCCGCTTCCAGGCTTACTTAACTGACTCACTTAAACCACCTCTAGAACCATACGAACCGCCTTCCGTCCACTGTCGCTATCGGCGTCAAGGCCGGAAGAGCGATAGATTGAGCAGGATCAGCTGAACCGGACGGTCCAATCTACACTACTCGGGACAAATGCCAAGAGCCGCTCGGAGCGGCTAATGCGCCCTATATTCTAAGGTGCGGGGGCATATTTTAGTAGCCAATGAATATATCTTGCTCAAAAAGCTCCCGTGGACTTTGCAAATTCCCCCAGTAGGCTTGAGTTACGCCCCATCGCTCAATTGTAAAGAGGATCTAAGGACACAGAAGCCCTTCTTCGGGCTAACTAATTGTGAACCTTGAAAACCTTTTTCTTGAGTCTGCCGAAATGCTTTTGCTAGGTTCGACTTACATTCCTCTCCCCTTCGTTTAATCAACACCTCCCCTCAATAGTTCAAACCAGCCCATTTTGGACCTTTCAACGAGCACCTGTCTTCCCGCTGGGAGATTCGTCGGTGCCTTGTCTGGAACAGCTTTGGCTGAGGACTGCAGTTTGAGGGTGCGGCACGATGCGGGAACTTTCGGGAATGCGTCGACTCGCGTGTTTATCAGGTTAGCGCCGAGCCGATGTTTACCAGATAACCTGCCCACAACAATAGCCGTGGACCGAGAGTGCCAAAAACCTCTTTGCCCCCGGCAGGAATCCAGGAGTAGTTATGAAGAAATTCTTCCTCGCTCTGTCAATCGCAGTTGCCGCCCTTTCGGCCACTGCCACCGCCCAGGCCCGTGACAATTTCAGCGTCACCATCACGCCTTACGGCTCGTCGATCTACTTCGACAACTACGGTCACGGTCGCGGGCACGGTCCGAACCGTAACTGGGATCGCGGCTGGGACAACCGCGGCTGGGACTATCGCGGTTGGGACAACCGCGGCTACCGCCACGACCACTACCGCCGCCCGCCCGTCATCATCGTGCCGCCGCCGGTCTACATCCCGGGTCCGCCGGTCTATGTGCCGCCGCCGGTCTACGTGCCGCCGGTGCAGTATTACTACGACCAGTACGGCCGCGAGTACTACATCAACCGCTACGGCGAGATCTGCTACACCGGGCGCTACGTCCGCTAACCTCAGGCTGACCAGCTCCCGGACCAACCGGATTGCAGAGCTGCCAGCTTGAAAGTCCGGTTCACTTTTGGGAGGTCGTGGGTAACCACGGCCTCCTTTTCCATGGGGACGGTTGGAACTGTCAATACCCCTGAAAGCCGCATGATTTCATCTCCTTTTGCTACTTTTTGTACTTTTTGGCAGCACAAAGTGAGGGTCCAATGTGATGTGGACTCACTTGGTGCCGAAGAAAGCACCGGAACTTTAGCCGACGTGCGTGATATCCAGGTAGCTGAACTCACATTTTTTCCATTCGCACTCCAGGTTAGACCTGGTTGCCTCGGTGGTTTTCGTGCTGGGCTGACTCAATTTTTTTAACGACCTCTGCAGGCAGGGTCAAAAGACGGCACGATCTGGCCCAGCGTCCAGCATTCGTTCATCGAACTCCGCTTTCTCCTTTAAAACGTGATACGCGATAGTGGCGAGTTTCCTGGCAATGGCGATGATGGCGGTTTTTTTGGCCGCGTCGCCGACCGATTTGAGAGTAACAAGCTCTCAGGTTAGAGCTGCCGCGAATAGCTGACCAGGCGGACTGAACGAGCATCCAGCGCATCAATTTGGAGCCGCATTTAGTGATACGCCGTTGCGCCTGGTGTCTCCACTGGAGTAGACCCTGGGAGCTAGCCCTAGAAAGGCGGCAACTTGATTGGCTTTCCGAAAGCGAGAGATATCGCCGACTTCAGCGATGAAAGCGATGGACGTGAGTACATCAAAGCCTGGGATGGTTTTGAGCAAAGGCCACATCGGGATTTGACCGAGCAACATACTTGACCTTAGCATCTTGTTCGGCGATTTTGAGTTCGAGGAAGTCGATGACTTCCAGGTCGTCATCAACCTTTTGGCGCCGAGGCTCACTCAATTTTACCTCTTTCAGCTGTTGTCGACCTTTAAGGGAAAATGGTGCGTAGATGCACTTGTTCTCCTTGGCCAGATTGGCATGGACACGGAGTTTGTGCTTGACGGAAGTGCGAACGAGCTGGGCTCGGTGGCGAACAAGTTCGCGAAGGAGGCGCTCAGTGGCAGACGGCTGGTAGCATGTAGGCAAGAACTGCTTGGCCAGAAGTTCCATGAGTATCTTGCTGTCGATTTTGTCAGTCTTGCAGCGGGTGACGGCGATGAGCTTGATGGAACGGGAGTCGCCCATATGGACGGTGTGCCCGAGCTCCTCCAGAAGCTCTACAAGCCATTCGTAGCCCCGGCAGCTCTCGATGACGCATTCAAGACCAACGAAGCCCTGGAAGTACTCGCGAATGATTCGCTCTTCGTTGATGAGGGTAACTTGCTGAATGAGACCACCATGGGTATCGCCAATTGCGACTACTGAGGTACGTTTGTGAAAATCGATGCCGGCGAATTTGGCATTAGCGAGATCTTTGCTTAACTCCTGGGTATGTTTTTTCATGGTGAAAAACCTCCGTCCGGGTAGAGTGCGTTGGGGTACAGCCCCCTTGTGTTTATTGCTACCTGCCCGGCCGGAAAGCATTGAGCACGCCCACCCCCATGCGGCACTGCCGGAATACGGCGAAGCAGGGGTCCCGCAGTCAAGCCATCCAAGCGAAGCGAGGCTTGACGGAGGGCTGCGAGCAGTAGGCTCTTTTGCCTGGCAGGGAGTTGGGCGTGCGCCCCGGTTCGCTGAACCGTCCCCATACCATTTTTTTCAGAATTGTCTACTCACTGCTTTAGTAGTACCTCCAGGGAGGGACCTGTAAAAGCCCACCAATTGCCACATCCAATCTTTTTTCCTGTAGTAGCTAGCCTAGCTGCGCTAGTAAATGCTAATCTGGTATGTGGTTACCGTGGAGGCGCTCATGATCAACTCGGACTTGCTTTCAATCAACAATGTGGCGGACAAGCTACAACTTTCCGTGCACCAGCTCAGGCGTTGGGAGCTTATGTTTGGGCTTGAAATCAAAAGAGGTCGCGGGCAACAGAGACAGTACCGCCCGGAAGATCTTTCGGTGCTTGAACGCATCAAAGAGCTGGTGGAGCAAGGTTGGCCGACGTCCCAGATCAGACCGCAATTGGAAGCGGAGGGCTTGCTCACTCCCAAGCTCATAGGCATGCCGACAAATCCCGGCAATCCCGAGGTTCTACAAGAATCAATTATCGGCTTGCGCAGTTTTGTAGAAAGACGCTTCATCGAAATTTCCAAGCAAGTGGACGAACTGAGACAACTTCTCATTTCCATCACGCTCAAGCAAGAACTCTCCACCGACAAAACTTCGCCCTGGCAGCCGGTGGCCACTGAATATGTTCAGACGCCCAAGGCGCCGCCGCCCCAGGAAATTACAATCGGACCTCAGATTTCCATCGATCCCCCCGGCAAACCTTCCACGCCTTCGCCTTATCAACAAAGACCAATCATCGGAGCCCCCAGCCAGCCCGCTAGACCGCCGGAGCGTTACACGGAATCCACGCCTCCGGCCAGAGAAATAACTATTGGCGGCGGCTACACGGGAGCCTCCGATAGCAGCGAAATCGTCGGCGGTATGTCCTTCGAGAGAGGCTTGGGAGCGAACTCTCAACCTCAACAGGTTTCCCCCGCTGGCGAACAGTCAGACTCATCCGAAACCTTTAGTTCGATGCCCCTGGTCCGGCATAGCACCATTCCACCCCTGCCGCAGCCCACAGCCGCCGCACCGGCAGCAGACAAAACGGAACAAGAGATGCAACCCGCAATTGAGAGCACGGGTCACCAGGGCTCTGTCCTCTCAGAACAAGCCACAAGCCAGGCCTATGCCCAATCGCAGACGGCAGCCCCCGAGAGCAGTGAGCCTTCCCCTGACAGCGTGGCTAAACCGGCATCCGAAGATCGCTTCGCCATTCCGCCTTTGCCTCCGAATCCCTTCAAAACAGCCTCCTCAGCCGCCCCTCTCCGTGAAGAGCCGGTGCCTTCCGCTCCAACCGAAAGAGACCCGATTCTAGAAAGTTTTGCGCCCCAGGCAGCCGAATACCAACAGACAACGGCAGTCCCTTCCTATGACAGCCCGGCCGACCAGGAAGAAGCGCACCGACAGTCACTGGCTCCTGCCAGTGACGGCACTCCGGACGACGACGATGATCTGGATGAAATTCCCGAAGAAGAGATGGTAGCTGAAGATTTTGGCGGCGCTCCGGCACCGTATGCCCAACCAGCCGAACTGGGACCGGTGGTTGAAGCTCCCCAGGCCTCACCATCCACCCCCAGTCCCCAGGTCAATTTCGGTCCCAATGTCTCCGCTCCCACCCCCCAGGTGACCCATCAGCGCGTGGACGATAATTTCGGACTGGGAGAAGTAACCGACCAGAACTATTTGACCGTTTTAGGACGCGCCCTGGACTTGATCGGCTGGACCGACGAGCAAGCCGATTCTTATTCCCTGAAAGCTTTCAGCGTGCCTCACTGGGATGAGCTAGGCCGCAGTCAGGCCGAAAAACTGGTGGCCCATCTGGTCTCACTGCTGAAAGAACAGCTAGCCTGATTTTTCACTGCCTGGCCGCACTTTAGAATGGGCGCCTGTCGCTCTTCTCGTTTAATGGAAAAACTCGTATTTTCCCCACTGACATAGGCCCAAAAACCCCCTAATATATTGGCATCACCAGTCAATCAGCTTGTGATTCCGAAAATATATCGCAGGTTCTCCAGCGAGATGGACCAGGGATGGTCAATACCGAGGGCGGCACCGGTCCTGCGAGCAATTTAGATAAACCCAAAACGCGTTCCCAGTATAGGGAGCGCGTTTTTTCTTAGAAAATCTTCCAGCAATAAAAAAACTCTTGATATCCAGAGTGCCGCTCTGCTAGGCATAAAGCATACCCGTTCCATTTTAAATCAAAGGAGACCCGAGCAAGACCAAAACCTGCGCCAAGCCTAGTTTTGCCCTTGTGACTGTCTTCTATTTGAGATACGGGTTGGATTTTTCATAACAACAGGGACTCGCAAACCAAGCGCCGATTCAGAGGAACAGCGCTTCAGCGGACCGCTATCTAACTATAGGAGTAATATGTCTAAGAACAACACACCAACTATTTCTCTGGAGGAAATGGTCAGCGCCGTCCAGGCCATGACTCATGACCCGCAGCTGCTCAAGCTCTACGACGAGGGCGACAAGGTATCTGCTTCTCAGACCAAGCACGACGTGGCCCATGCCTACAGCGTGCTCGAGACAGCCCAATACCTGAAGGCGGAAGTGATGCGTCGCTTCCCCGATCTGCTGGACCAACTGGCGGCGGAAGTCGTCATCCCGGCAGGCGCCTTTCTCCACGACATCGGCCGCGCCGTCTCCGTTGATGACCATGCCGGCGCCGGCAAGGTTATCGCCCTCCAGTATCTGAGCGAAAAGGGTTTCCCCCACAAGATTGCCGGTCGCGTTGCGGCGGTGGTCGCCTGCCATCGGTCCGATGACTTCTTGAAAATCTCCGTGGAGAAACTCAGGAAGTTCCCGGAACTGGCCATCGTGGTCATCGCCGACAAATGCGTCGGTGACGAAGACCGCGTCCGCCCTGGCCGAGCCTTTGCCCTCAAGGTCTTTCGGACCGTGGGTCTGGCTCGTGTCAACTGGTGGCACAACGCTCCCCACGACCGGGTCAACTTCGCCATCAAGAAGTGCGAGCTTTTCGTGGACTCCGACGATGCCCCCACCAAGGAGCACGCCGGCGCCATCGTTCTCAAGCTCAGCCTCGATGAACGGGTTGCACCGGCCAGTGAACTCTTGAGCTTGTACGCGCGTCGCTTCCACTCCTGTGGTCGCGGTGCCAAGTCTCTCGGCTTTGTCTTCCGCATTGAAGTGAACGGCGTTCGCTATTGCTTCAATGACGACAAGGACGCCTGGCTGCCCCTGGCAGGATTCAACGTCCCCCTGCCTTGAGCCGGGACAAGAGAGACGGAAGGAAAGGAGGTCCCCTGGCGGGACCCCCTTTCTCTTTTTTCGAAAAGTTACCATATGCTTTAGTATATTACGAGAGAAGGTTCCCAAGACCGCCGGATTGAGAAAGTAGGTTCTGAAGCGGCCGCTAACCGGTAGAATAAGGGTATGATTGGCTATTCAAAAGCTAATGGTTTCCAATAAATTCAGGACCGCCTCATGTCAATCGTCAACGACATTTGGAAAATTTACCGAGCCTCCGCGGAAAGCTGCGTCAAAGCAGGTCAATATGTGGAAGCGGAGAAGCTCTGGCTGGCGGCTCTGGAAGTAGCAGAAGATTACGGTCCGGACAATGCCATGCTCACAACTTCGCTGGAAGGGCTGGCGGAAGTGTTCTGGTACCAGGGCAAACATGAATTTGCAGCGCCAATCTGCCGCCGTCTGCTGAGAATGTACGAACACAAGCTGGGGCACAACCACCCTGACGTCGGCACAATGTCATACAACCTGGCTCTCCTTTATCACTCCTGGGGCAAATATGTAGAAGCCGAACCCTTCTACAAGTTGTCTATGTCTGTGAAAACTCGCGTTCTGGGTGGCAGACACCCCGAGGTCGTAGCACTGCTGGGCAATTATGCCGACCTTTTGCTCATGCTCGATAGAATCGAAGAAGCTCGCGAACTGAAAGCCCTGGCCGAAAAAGTAAAAGCCACAAGCTGGCGCAAAACCGGAAACTGGCAGGCCATGCCTACTCCCGAAAACAGCGAAACACTCTCTACGCAGAAGTAGCATCAGAAAAGGACAGCTCCAGGCGCCATGACCTTCGGACTGATTGGTTGGCTCAAATCGCGCCATAAGGCGCTGGATTACGAGATTCCGGTCTGGTATCCCAGCCGGGATAAGCGGGACAATCGTGAATGGCTGATGGTGAACGGTTTGGGCGGTTACTCCATGGGAACCGTCTGCGGCGCCAGTCGCAGGCGTTATCACTGCGTCATGGCTTCCGCCCTGGCCACTCCGGTGGCTCGCAATATTGTTCTTTCCAGGGTGGAAGAACTGGTCACCATCAATGGCACCCAATATGAGCTGGCCACTAACGCCTGGGCTTCCGGCGTCATCTCGCCCACCGGATACAAGTTACTGGAAAGTTTCACCAACCTGCCCTGCCCAACCTGGGTTTACGATTTAAACGGGCACTACCTGATCAAGCGACTGGTCATGCCCCATGGCAGGAATGAGGTTTATCTCGGCTATACCTTCTTACCATTTTCGAATATGCCATATTCACCGGACTTGCAGGAAGCGGGAGCCGGCGCCGATACCCCGGAAGTAAAACTGACCACTAGATTTCTAGTGGGTTTCCGAAATTTTCATGGTCAGGTGAAAGGTTCCTCCGACGACCGCTATCCACAATTCGTTTCACCCAACCAGTCCATGGTCATCCTTTCCGAAACCGGCAAACGGCTTTGCCTGGCCTGGAAGGAAGGACAGTACGAAACCCAGAAACAATGGTGGTGGGATTACAAATGGGTGGAAGAAGCAGCAAGAGGAGAGCCGGATAGCGAAGATCTCTTTCTGGTGGGCACGGTCTCCATGAAGATGGAACCAGGGAAGGAATACTCTCTGGGAGCCAGTTTCGAAAATGCCATCAGCATGCCCGACACAAACAAAGTCGTGGAAGAATCCATTGCCAGACAGTCCTTCCTGGTGCGCCGAGCCAGTCTGCCCCGCTCAATTAAAACCGACATGCTCGTTCTGGCTTGCGACCAGTTTATCGTGCCGGCCTTCGAAGAACAGCAGGGCAACTGGGGCAGACCAACGGGTGTAAGCCTTTTGCCCGCCGAGAACATACCGGAGTACCTTTCAGTGATCGAGGGTTATCCCTGGTTCAATGACTCCGGCAGAGCGGCCCTTACCTCTTTACCAGGTCTCTGCCTGGCCACAAGGCGCTTTGCCGAAGCAAAAGCGATACTGAAAAACTTCAGCCGCCGCCGCCAGGGCGCCCTCATTGCCAATCGCACTCTCGATCCGCCCCGACCGGTCACCAGCCAGTCGCGCCCCGCGCTGGAATTCACCTCCCTGGATACCAGCCTCTGGTTCGCCTGGTCCTGCCATCACTACTATCGCATCACCCGCGATAAAGAGCTGATCAAAGAGCTGTTCGAAACCTTGTTGGATATCTACGGCAGCCTTCAGAATGGTACTACCCCCGGTGTGACTATCGACAAGCGGGACGGTCTTTTGCATACCGACTTGCCAGGAACAGAGTTTAGTTGGATGGATGCCCGAGTAGCCGAGATTCCCATTACACCGCGTCCAGGCAAGGCGGTAGAACTCAATGCCCTCTGGTTCAACTTCCTGAGTACCATACTGGCATTCGCCCAGGATCAAGAGCTGAACCTGAGCCTGCCAAGCAGCCTGGAAAAGAGCCTCAAAGAAGCCATAGAGACCGTTCAAGCATCCATGCAGCGTTTCTGGAACGAAGAAAATTCCTGCCTCTATGACGTAATCGACATGCCACCGGGTGTGGCTGATAAAGGACCGAAAAAAGACAGCTCAGTCCGCCCCAATCAATTGCTGGCAGTGGCGCTTCCTTTCCGCGCCCTGAGCCGTGAGCAGGAAAAGTCCATCCTCCATGCCGTGGAAAGCCAACTGGTTACGCCCATGGGATTACGCACCCTCTCTCCCGAGGATGGACAGTATCAAGCCAGCTACGGCTGCGGTTTCGACCACGCCGATCAATATCACCGTGATCTTTCCTATCATCAAGGTACGGTCTGGCCCTGGCTCCTGGGCATCTACATGGAAGCTCTGTTGAACGTTTATGGACCCCTGCCGGAAACGGTAAGCCGTATCCGTATTCTGCTTTCACCCATGCTTGAGCATTTGACGCAGGAAGCTCTACTGGGCGGCGTATCCGAAATTTTCGACGGCAATCGCCCCCACTTGCCCAGGGGCTGCCCCAATCAGGCCCAGGCAGTGGCCGAATGTATGCGCTGGCAAAACTGGCTGCTCAAGCAATAGCCGCTGCCTTTCCCCATGGCTTCAATCAGGGCGGCGCCAAGAGCACCCCCCTAATTCACTCGGACCATACCGGAAAAAGAGCATGTCTTAAAGATGACGTATGGGGGTATGAAAAATGCAACAGGAACTGCGCTCAATTTCCTGCCACGAAATCAAGTGAAATAGAAAAGGCTATCCTTGGGGCTGATGTTCAAATCCAACTTAAACCGCGGCCAATCGCAAAACCAACAATCTCAAAAGGAAACAAAGCCGGATACTGGACCTTTGCGGCTACCGCAATTGTGGGAAGCGCCGACCACCCAGAACGTAGCAGACCTTCTGGAAAAGGCGAAGAAAAGACCGGGTTCCTCCGTAGACCTGCCCTATTCCGTACCTGGTTGCAACAGCCTTTACCAGTTGGGAGTGGTTGTACGCGAAGGCGGTGACCCGGAGTGGACCTTCAAAACCGGTACCCTGACCGGCCTGTCCGTCAAATGGACCCTGCCCTCCATCGATGTGCTTTTAATCTACAATCTGATCTCATCGGAAACCAGCGGCGAGAGTTCGGTGGCCATTGCCGCCACAGATTCGGCCTATACCCGCTCCAGCACAGGCAATTTTACTATTCCGGAAACGGTCCAGGAACAAACCGTCAGCCAGAATCTCAGTACCGCCGCCAATACTAATACCGATACTGTGCGCCTGCCGGTGGTGAGCCAGCGCGACTCAGGACGCATGGAAAGCACTCAGCAGGCAGCCCTGGAAGGTGACCTGGAGAAACTGGCCTTACCGGCCGTTCTGCAATCTCTGCACCTGGGCAAAAAAGGCGGCCGCTTATCAGTTGCCGGTGCAAACGGCACCGCTGAGATCTACTTCGCCGAAGGTAGTCCGGTGCACGCCCTCACCGCTGAATTCACCGGCGATGCCGCCGTCATCGAATTGCTAACCTGGCAGGCCGGTAAGTTCAAGTTCTTCGAAAATGAGCTGAGCGAAGAAACCACCGTCACTAAGCGCCTAGACAGCTTAATCATTGAAAGCATGGGCTTTCTGGACCAATACAACTACTTGAAAGCAGCCGGACTGACCCTGGAGTCTTATCCCAAACAGGTCTACCCGAACCTATCGGAAACCCAGTTTGAACAACTGGCCAACCGGGGAACAGGCTACAACTTGCAGATGCAGAAAGACTTCTACATTGAAATTGATGATCAGACAAATCTCTATGATTTGTTGGTGCTCATGCCCCTGAGCCGCCAGGAATGGGTACCGGTCATCTACAACTTGCTGCAGGTGGGCTTGATACAAATTTCCAACAGTGCGCCGGCACCGGCCCTGCCGGCCCAGACGGCGGAGCCCAGTTACCAGATAGATGAGGCCGGCATTCAGTCGGCCATGAGACTGCTGCAAAGACCGGAAACAGCGGTATTCAGCTACCCGGTTCTGCAGTACTTCATCAAGCAGGAGTTGGGTCGTTTTGAGCGGGACGGCAAGGCATTTTCCCTCATCATTTTCGACATGATGACCAACCGCGACAATAATCTGGAGTTTCTGCCGCCCGGTGCCGTAAAGGCATTATTGCACCGAATCAACGGCGTCAAGCGAGACATGGACATCCTGGCCCATTTCGAAACTTTTGACTTCGGCTTGATGCTACCGCAAACCGGTGCCAAATCGGCAATTGTAGTGGCGCAACGCATTATCGAAAGGATCAAGGAGGCACCGGCCCCGGGGCTGGAAGGAGCAGACTTTACCGTCTGCTTCGGCATCGCCTCCGTACCCCAGGACTGCAAAACCGCCGGTGGTTTACTTTGCTGTGCTTCGGAGGCGAAGAAATACGCCAGGCGCAATAACTTGCTTATTGCAGAATACAAAAGTGTGGAGAACAAACCTCAATGAGCCCATCGATACAAACCTCTGCTATCCCCGAGCTTGAGAACTACAAGAGTATATGTAAAGAGATCTTTTGACGTAAACTAACCCTGGTCGAATACGGGAATGAAATGGAAATATTGGCAACGAGGCCTCTATGGCGCTAGTTAACTACGGTACCAAAGAAATCACATTCAAGTTAGTCTATTACGGCACCGGTCTGGGCGGTAAGACTACCAACTTGAAGATAATCCACAGCCAATTGTCGCCTCAGACAAGGGGCGAACTGGTCAGCCTGGCTACAGAAACGGAAAGAACTCTCTTCTTCGACTTCATGCCTCTCGACCTGGGCTCAATCAACGGCTTCAAAGCCAGAATTTCCATGTACACCGTACCTGGACAGGAAGAGTACAACAAGAGTCGCAAACTGATTTTACGTGACGTAGACGGCATAGTCTTCGTAGCCGACTCCAACGTCACACGTTCGGAAGAGAACCAGAAGTCCCTGGCCAACATGATGGAGAACCTGAAGGAATACAGGCTCACCCTGGATGACATCCCCTGGGTTTTGCAGTACAACAAACGCGACTTGACCACGGCCATGGAAGTGGAGCGCATGGAAGCCGAACTAAATCATATGAAAGTGCCGGCTTTTGAAGCGGTTGCTATGGAAGGCAAAGGTGTCTTTGCCACCCTCAAGTCTATTACCAAACTCATGTTGAACCGCGCTCGCGGCGGCGACTGAGGCTCTCAAACAGGCAGCCTTAGTGCCGGAAAGCCTGATGCTTCGTAGCCGATCCAGATGAGGTCTTCCTCGGTACAGTCCCACTCTTGGTGCTTACTACATTCTATAATATCTCTCAAAAAAACCTGCGTCTCAGGATATTGCAGCATACGGAACTGGTGGGCACAGAGCACAGGCTGCGGCAAGCCGGCTGAATAATTGACACCACTCGTAGCGTCGATTAAATCGAAAAATATACTCGGTCAAAAAGCGCGGCAGGTGCGCCCTTGCGCAGTACTGATGGTAGGTGCCCAGCAAGAAACGTTTGCTTAACGATATGACTGTGTCCACGTTCTTGAGCGGACCTTCCTTGCAATACACTCCTCCAATCTTCTCCATGTTCAGTCGGCCCAGCCCGTGGAGCATGGAGTTGTAAGAATAGCCGTCAGTTCTGATGTGTGTCATTGGCTCCACATGCCCTAGCACTGCCTGCTTGAAGGCATTTCCCGATTGGTTGTGAAGCATAACCATCGCCACATCCCCGGCTCCTCTCTCCAGACGCTCAACCATCACTACCACTTGCCGCTTGTTGTTGAGCGCCCGACCCGCCTTTCCCTTGGTACGGCCTCCATAAAACGCATCATCAATCTCTACAAACCCTGACAGCATCTCCCTCTCCACCTTCACCGCCATCGCTTCTCGGATCTTGTGCATCATGTTCCAAACGGTTGTATAGTGCATGCCTAGTAGCTCAGAAGCCCGCATTGTTGAAATTCCTCCTTTGTCCTGAGACATCAGGAATATGAGGGAAAACCACCTAACTAACGGTATCTTCGTCTTGTGAAACAAGGTCCCTGCTGTAGCGGACGTCTGCGTCCGACATAACGTGCACTGTGTCACATGCCGCTTGGATAGCTGATAGCCATCATCATGTCCACACTTTGGACACCTGAATCCCTTCGGCCATCGATACTTAGAAATAGCATTGAGACAGGCTTCCTGCGAATTGAACCGCCGCTGAAATTCCAGAAAGTTAACTGATTCGTATTGCATAATTTTTCCTCCTTTTGGGGTAGGACACTATACGATACAGTATGCCCAAATCAAAGCAATAATAACGGGGCTGAGAAGTCATGAAACCCATGCAAAAAAAAGAGAAAGCAAAAGGCTTGACCGGCACCGTTAGCGGTGAGGCTTCCTTTTGCTTCTCCCAAACCGGCACCCGATCTTAAGTGCCAATTTTCGTCCACTAAAATTACAATGTCGATAGCCGCTTAGCCGGCAGACAGGAAGCAAAGCTTGTGGCTTGCTGCCGCTGCCGGCTCCAGCGCCTACTTTGTGGTCTTGTTCACACCTTCCAGGTGACGAATCAAGGCTTCGCCGTCAGGAGCACCCCACCCAGTGGGATAGTCCCAGCCGGGGGCGGCTTTGTAGCCAGGCCCACGACCGGCACCGTTCATACCGGTGACGACGTCAAAGAAGATCTTGCCGGCGTCGGATGAGCGTCCGGCCCGATAGATGTGCGCATTGGCCGGACCCAGGCGTTTGCCCACCGCTTGCACGGAAAGCCCCCAGAGAGCCGCCCACTGTGGACCGCTGGCACTGGTACCGCCAATCTTGGCCCACTTGCCGTCGTAATAGAGCGAGTAACCGGTGCTGGGATCGGCCACCATCGATACGTCGGCGGAGACGCGCTTGTCGCCGCTGGGCACACCCTTGCCGTCCTGCCATTTGGGGCGGACGAAGTGGCTGGAAATACCGCCACCAGAGCCGTCCCAGGCAGACTCCGAGCTGCGCGCACCGTCTTTGATGGTCAGCGTGGTGCCACCAACGGCAGTGACATAAGGGCTGGAAGACGGAAAGTCCACTTCCCAGCGCAGCTTCTTTTCCTTGCAGTCATAGACACCGTCATCGCCGGAGGAAGCGAAGAGAGCGATGCCCTGCGAAGCGGCCTGTTTGAAGATGGCGTTTTCCGTCTTCATCATCAGCCAGCCTGTGCCTCGCTCACAAAGCCCCCAACTGACACTCATGACGGAAGCGTGGTTATCCACCACCATCTGATTGAAAGCGAGAGCAAAGTTGACGAACTTGGCGTCATAGGCGATGTACATGTAGATGTCGGCATCGAGAATCTGGGAACCCATGAGTTCCAGATCCAGGGTCGTTTCCTCGTTCACTTCCTTGGTGGTGCCGTTGACGGGCACATCGATGACTCGACCGTTCCGCTTGACGCCGTGGTGCTGCCAGTAGCCCTCAACGTCAGACTTGTTATAGCCTTCGGCTGTGACAATGGCCATGGTCACACCCTCGCCGGTGAGCTTACGGCTGCCCGCCCTATTGTTTTCGTTGGGCAGGTTGTAAGCCGTAGCCACGTCGGACGGGCTGAGAGCAGCCTGAGAAGCCTTAGCGGTCGGATTGCGGGGACTGACGGCACGACTCTGCAGGCGATCAAGGTCATTGAGACCAAGAACGGAGACCACCACATCTTTCAGGTGAGCCGGAATGGAGGGGTCCCGGTCATTACTGTAGAAAGTCTTGACCGTGGCATTACCGGCAGTACCAGCGAAATAGCTGTACTCGTTGATGGTAACGTGGAAGGCACGTTCCATCTGGGCCACGGTCCCCTCGGCATGAACGAGCAAGCGATTGCGAGCAATCTGCTTGACCCTGATGCCGTTCAGGGTAAGATGCTTCACCACCTCATCCACATCGGTCTGAGCCGGTGAATAAAGGCGGACGAAGTCATCCACACTGAGAAACTTGAGGTAATCAGGCGACTGCGGGTCGGCCTGACGCTCAAGCAAATTGTCGAGGTCGGCCTCATTGCGCACATTAAGACCAATCACGATCTCGATGCGCCGCTCAGGATCGGCATGGCGCACCAGACTGGAGTCCTCGACGCTGTCGGGTGTGCTGCCGGAAAGCACCACTTCGGAATTGCGAAATCCGAAGAAGGAGCCTATTCCCGAGCCGGTGAAATACCACGCACAAACAGAGACAATTGCTACCAGGGCGATAATGCCGCCCAGGAGCTTGCCGGAAATTTTCTTTTGCATAGCTATCCCTCATGGGAAATGCGGAGGATGGCAGTCCGAAATCTTGTAATAGACCGCCATCCCCGAGTTTTTATTCTTGTTCGGAGGAAATTTAGACCTTGGGCAGAGTGCAGGCACCGCCGTTCATGGTTTCCAGAGCGGCGACGCGCTCCGGCACCGGCGGGTGGGTGAGCTGCAGCTGCTTCCAGAAACGCAGCAGGCGCTGCCAGAGCGAGCTGGGCGCCGGGTCGACCTGACGGGCATCGAAGATGGGATCGATGGTCATGATCGGCCTAAGAGCCCGGTAAAGCTCGGCTTCCCGTCCGCGGGGACGGTTCTTCTCCACATAAGCCACCAGCTTGATCAAGGCCGAAGCCAGATCGCAGGGCTTACCGGTCATGAGCGACCCGGTGGCATCGGCTGCCGATTCACGGGCACGCATCACGAACATCTGCACTACTTTGGTCATCTGCCCCGTGATCTGGAAGACCAGGAACATGACTACCCACTCCAGGACACCGGTGATGAAACCGCGCGGCTTGGAGCGCAGCTCTTCTTTCAAGCCGAAGTCCCGGTTGAAGATGCGGATGCCGGAAAGAAGAACTTTCACGCCGCTATCCACGATCATGAAGAAGATCATGGAGATGACGGAGAGCATGGAGTTGATGGCCACATCGTAATTCTTGACGTGACCCAACTCGTGGGCGAAAACAGCCTCGATTTCTTCATCGGTCATACCGGTGAGGAAGAGGCCCTTGGTCGCCGCTACCACAGCCTGCCGGTGGATAGGTCCGGTGGCGAAGGCGTTAGGCAGCGGGTTGTCGGAGATGAAGACAGGCGGTTTGAACTTGAGACCGCTCTTGGCGTAGACCCGGTCCACGATATCAAGCAAGCGCTTGTGTTCGGGATTGGAGGGGTCTGCCGGAGTCGACTTGGTCATGGCGATGGCGATCTTGGCGCTGAACCACCAGCTCAAAACCGGCACCAGAAACCAGAGCAAACCAAAACCCATCTGAAAGCGATAGCTGAAGCCGAACCCGGCGAAGGCAGCCAGAGCAAGGCCGCCCATAGCCAGATAACCGAGAATGGTCTTCAGCCAGGTTACCAGAAGACGCTGGCGCATCTTCGGAAAGTTAGGATCATCGGGTCCGATGATACGGTATTTCTTGGACATGTTGGTTGTATCCCTTCGGGAAATTGAGTCGACGAAGCCTCTGAACCGCACAAGCGAAATGAGCACGACAGGACAATTGCGAACAACTGGTTCGCTAAAAGAAAGCCATTTAGTCTGGTGCTTGAGCTCGGGGGGTGATCAGGGACTTCTAAAGAAAGTAGAAAACGATTTAGTTAAAGACCTATAGAACCTAAAAGGTCAGGGAGTTTAATGGCAACGCTTGAAGTTTTTGACTCAAGAACTTTTTCTTACTCTCAAATGGATCTTTGACTTTCAGAATTAAGAGACCTGGCACCAAGTGCCGACACGGAAGACGGCCGGCCCCCGCCCCATGCAGTACAGAAGCTCGTATCCCACAACGAACGCGAAGCTGAGTCCGTGTTGACAACCGGCTGCCAAGAAGCCTAGGCAGCAGCTATTGTAGATAGCGCAGCTAGACTAGTCTGCGAAAAATGCGCCGACATCCTGATTTTCACACCCGCAGCGAGAGGGGTTACTACTTGCCATAGTGTATGTGTTTTTTTTGAACGGTGAAAGAGACAAAAGCTAAGCAAATGAGAGGGCATCGAAAAAAGAGGAGCGCAGTCCATGAAGAACTGCGCTCCCCCAGGGTCGGTAGCGGGGCAAGCTGTCGGTCAGCTCACCGGCGGGTTACTTCCAGTAGCCCTCATCCTGCGGGTAGTCGTGACCGGCTTCGGCCGCTGCCGTGAAAGACAGCTCCAGAGCCAGGTCGCAAATGGCCCGCACCTGCAACTTGAAGGTCAGGTGCTGATCGATCTCGGCACTGTGACAGGCCATACCGGCACGGGCCTTGAGGTGGCGCGTATCGGCAGGCACTTCCGGCATCTCGGTGGGGTTCTCACCCTTGTCGAGATTCTCAGCCAGGTTCTCTTCCAGGCGGGCATCGGAGTCCACCTGAATGTGCCGGTAGGCTTCCTCGGCCCGTTCCACCACGCTGTGAGCCAGGCTCTGAAGCCCTTGCAGGCGACTGAGCACCGCCTCGGGCGTGAGCGACTTGGCGTCCTCCGTGGTCTTACGGGCGGTGTCAGCGATGTCTTTGACGTCCTGCACGATCAGGTAGATCTCGGGATTGCGACCGAGGTCGATGCCGGCCCGGTGCTCGGTGCCGAGGTAGTAAATGGCCTGCGCCTGGGATTCCAGGGCAAGCATCTGGGAACGCAGAACGCTCTTGCGAATCTGCTGAAGGTCGACTTTTGCGGTAAGCATGGTCTTTCTCCTGTGCGAATTAGAAAGTTTGAGACGGCGGGCAGTGCAGCCTGAGCGGATGCAAAACTCTGCACCGCCGTCGCGTTTTGTCGATTTGCAAGAAACTCGCCGAAAGGCAGAGTCGACGGGCGACTCTAGCCCTCGGCAAAACCGGGAATGTGGCACTGACTGCAGAGCGTATGCTGCACGGCCAGGCCGCGACTCAAGTGCGACTTGGCTTGAGGAGCACAGAGGAGACGAATCTCCTTCACCCCGGAGAGAGTGCCGCGCCGCACCCGTTCAGCGGTGATGCAGCGAAGGATGGCGGCCGTAGCCGTCAGGCTCAGGGACCCCTGGGAGAGCCGATACGGGAATATCGGCAAGACCAGAGTCTCAGCCTGGTAGTGAGCGCAGAGGTCGAGAGCGTAGTTGAAGAAGCCGCAAATGCGCCGCTTCGACACCTCATCGGGACGCCCCAGACCAACCACCACTGCATGGCGTTTGCGCCCGGACGGGCTGCCTTCCTGGGGCGGAAACTCCACGGCAAGGTGCTCGCCGGCTGCCCCCTGGAAGTGCTTTTCCTGCACAGCCTGGCTGATGGCACCGCCATGGTGAGCATCGAAGCACATGGGGCCCGGTCCGAGAGCGGAGCCGAGCATCTTGGTGAGAATGAGCAAGTCGCCCTGGTCATAATCCACGCCATGCTGATGGCGCGAACTGATGCCGGGGATCACCTTGAACTCGGGCATGAGGGAGACCGCCGCGCTGGCAGTGCCGGGGCAGGAGCCGCCGCACTTGCCGCCTTTGGCTAGAGCGCAATCGCTGCAGCCGGACTGGCAATTGCTTTCCACCAGCACCGGCAGGGTCTTAGCAGCGCCCTTGCGAGAACGCGCTTTCTTCTGGGAAACAGATCTTGAGGCAGTCATACTGTCCTCCTTTTCTATGGTTGACGTTTCAAGAAATTGAGGTTACCTGAAAGCCGCTTGCGAAGCGGTTCTCAGTTATACCCCTGGTTGTGCGGCTCGGGACGACCGAGCTTGATGGTGCCGGCGCGCGGATGGTTGCAGTGGGAGCAGAGCGGTCCGGCGATGTCGATGCCCTGGCAAAGACCAGCCACCTGATCCACGTTGACCACCAGGGTCATTTCGCTCAGGACCAGATCGTCCGCATCTTCCACCACGGCAATCGAGAGCCGGCAGCGAGAGACGGCGCCCAGTTGCTGACCGTAGATGGGGGCACCGGTGAAGTCGGAAATGGCCACCACCAGGTGCGAGTAGAGCCCGCTGACGGCGCTGTCCACGGCGGTGCCGATCAGGCCGCAGAGACCCTTCTTGCTGCAGTCGTCGCGCTTGCCAAGCCCGATCACCAGCACGCTCAGGCGCTGACCGTCGATGGGGGCCAGAGTGAGCGCATGGGTGGAAGCGAAGGCGCCGTCGAAGACCTGGTCGTCGAACTTGGGCTTCACCACACCGTCTTTGACCTCGCTCAGATTGGCGGGGGAAAGAGCGGTGAGCACGCCGCGCCCATAGACACCCAGACCGGTGTCCTGGAAGCTTGGCAGAACCAGAAGCACGCTCTCGTCGCGCTTCACTTTGGCCATGGAACCGTTCACAACCGGCGCCTTCTCGCTGTCGGGTTGGGGGCCAAGCAGGTGGGTCTCGCCGACAGAAGCAGCAATGGCCTTGATGCTCTTCAGGGCATCATCAGCCGAACCAAAGGTAGAGAAATTGACGTTGACACGGAATCCCTCGTCGCAAAGGATGTGACGGGGAGAACTGCAATGCGGGCAAAGCATAGTTTTAACTCCAGTTTAGTTGTGGTTTCGCCTTCAAGGGAAATCCCTGAGGGCACTTCGCCATCACTTGCACACCACCAGGAAAATCAGAACTCCGGAAACCAAAATCTCAAAGCACCACCTTCCCCATGCCAGCAAACTGCTGACTGAAAATGGGTTTTGATGGAACTGCCTGGTTTTTTGTGGAGTTGAATGCCTTGTGAGGTAAAAGTGAATTAGCGATACCTGGAACATAAGAAACTGCATGCTCGGAAAGAAATATAAGCCGGCCTAAGCTTTACAAAGCTCTCTAAAATAGCTTTATAAGCTCATCCGCAAGATTGATCGATGTTCAATTCAACTGAAAACACTGACAATTTTCGGAAAAGCCGGAAAGGCCAAGAGGATGATCGCAAGCAGGTTAGAGGCGGCTCAGACCGGCATACCGGAAGAAGTTTACGCCTACCACACCCAGCGGTAAAACTTGTGCCTACCAAGTCTTTTACCAGGGCGCTCAGGGCGCCCTGAGACAATTTCGAAGCCAGTCAAAACCTGGCGACTGAGACATCGTACCGTCAGGTGAATCATACCCTCGGTCTGCGCCAGCCGCGCTATCAGCCTCGGGTATGATTTTCACGGCAAAACGCCTGCTTGTTTACATCGGCGGAGCAAAAGTCAGGCCGCTTGGTGCCAATGTATATTGTCGGCAGTGCCGCTTCCATCCCTGAGGAACAGACCAAGTTCTTCCAGAAACGCACGGCGACCTGCCAGAGGAATGTTACAGCGGCGACTCAAGTAGGTGGGACTGCTCAGCACTGCCACAGTCTCGCAAAATGTCTCGGTAGCGTAACGCTCAAGCATCACCCGACAACAATTCTGGCGCTCGGACCAACCGGCAGTTTCATTCAGCCGGCTCAGCCAGGCCTCTCTGTTTCTTTGTGCATAGCCCGTCACTTCATGCGGCGAATTCAGCGAAGAATCGGGCGGAAGAAGCTCAATCCAACGCTGCCGAAGGCTCTCCGGCAAAAGGGCGTAGAAGATATGGCTGAGTTCATGCACTAAATGGGGCAGGATAAAGTCTTCCTCGAGACTTTCGCTACCCATGACAATATGAGGTGAAATGCCGTCCTTCGTGTAACTGCGAAAATCGGCATATATAGTGGAAGAATCGCCGTTGGGAGTGAGTCCCTCGCAGGTGGTCATGGTCAAGCCCAGTTTCAAACCGGCCTGCAAAAGCGGCGTAGAGACAAAGGGGAAAACCGAGCGCAAACGCTCGATGTGTTCAGGGCTGGTTCCCTCCTGGTAATAAATGCCGGTGCTTCCATCAAGGTAGAATCGGCCCAGCGCATGCTGGCAACGTTTGTTGCACCAGGGGCGCTCTCTTGTAGTCAGCACACGCGAAACAGTTTGGTCTTGGTTAGCGCGGTTCATTCATGTCGTCTCCTTCAATAGCGAACTTCTACAAAAGCTCAGGAAGAGCTCAAACAGATTTGTTCAGATAGACAGGTACTGGTAATGTCGTGTTGAGAAAATTGGATTCCGTTGAAATTTTGAAACTGATTTTCCTTCAGCTTAATCACGTGCAGGGGGCAAAATCCCCCTCGTGTAAGTCATTGTGAGGCTACTCTGACCACCTGAAGGAAAAATCCAGATGCTATTGATGCAATTTGGGCTAGCGCAGCTAGCACCACCCGCAATACCGCCCGCGACACCACCACAACAGCACGAAAGCCGATGAGCAGAAGCTGTTCATCGGTGTTTTATCCATTTGTCGTCGGTGCAAAGAACCAAGCTGTTACCAGTGCTAAGGCAGGTAACTCCTGCAAGCAAGAAGCCCTTCTCGTCCGACAAACACATATTCAATTCAGTAAACTGCGGTCAACGGACCGACTTGAAATTATTGTCCCTGGCGGGACATATACATCATCGGCATGAAAGCCCGAAGGCAGGCTTGCGAACACCAGGAACAAACCGCATCCGCAGTGCCAAAACAAACACCGGCAGCTTCTTCAGCACCGGCAAATGCACTTATTGAGGATTGTTCGAAGACGGCTAGCAAGTTCGTTTCATGCCCAAAGTGATCTCTTGATTATATGAGACCGACGACTCTCAAGAAGCTGTCGTTAAGTTTTGCACCCAACCCTTACTGCATTTTCATCTGTTATGGGCGATGGACAGCCACTTTCACATTTCACTATATCTTATAATATTCCCGGGGAAAAGAAGAAAAGGGGTGCAGAGATTAGCTCTGCACCGCTTTCCAACACAAGAACAGCCTCCTCAGACCAACCAGGTCTTAAGGAAAGCCCGCACACGCGCCGCCTTCACCTCAGCCACGAGCAAGGGCTCGGCAGCATTGGGGTCGGCCACACGCACCGCTTCATCCGCTCTGCGCATGCGCAGACGGTTGTCATCGGTGTCCTTGTCGGCGAGAGCCTTGGTGGCAGCCACCTGCTCCGCCAGGGCGCGCTCGCGAGCACCATCGAGATACTTGAGAGCCAGGGGCTTCAAGACCTCGACGCCGTAGCGAACACGCTCGCTGTAGAGAATGTGGTAGCAGCTCGGGCGGCTCTCCATGCACTCCGTAAGCGCCTTCTTCAACCCTGCCAACCAGACCGGCACACGCAGCGGTGCGTAGCCGGCTACCTTGAGGAAACGCCCGCAGTCCAGCGCCAGAATTTCTTCGGCGAAGACGGCAAAGTGCTCATCATAGGCGCGGAAGGCATAGGTGCGAGGCACTTCGCCGTTCTCCAACTCCAGGGTGTCGGCCCAGCGATCGGAGAGTTCCTTGGACTTCTGCTCCAGCCGGTGCGCCCACTCGTGAAACACGTTGTCTCGCAGGAAGATGTCCTTCTTGCCGCGATAGAACATGATGTCGCCGTTGGGCTTCACAGATGCGCTGGAGACGAAGTTGCGGTCGTAGTTGAGGCGGTTCCACAGGTCGTGGGAATTGCCCTGGTCAAGCAGATAGACGGTACCCAGGTAACGGCTATCCGGCAGTTCATCCAGGTGAGTGACGATGTCCTCCGGGATGATGCGGTCGCCGTAGAGATGGGTGGCCAACTTCTGCCTGACCGCGTCGATGAGAGCCTGTTCCGCTCCGGACGCGCTGAGATCTTCCACTTCCTGACGGAGGGAGCGCACTTCGTCGAGATTGTAGGACACCGGCACGATGATCTCGGCGGCATGACCGACAACCTTGTAGACACGCACTTCCTGCTCGATGTCGATGACGCCGCGCTTGAGGAAGTCGTTGTAATCCTCGAAGGGACCGTCGACTCCGGGAGCAGGCGACTCGATTTTCATGGTGCGCACTTCGAAAGTCGCCACCCGGTGAGTCCGACTCCGCAGGGGAGCAGGAATCTGGGCTTTGATATCGAGGCAGACATAGGGGAAGCCGGCGCAGGCTCCAGCACACTGACCGCTGCCGGCACAGCTGCTGCAACCAGCACCCTGATGGGAGTTGGTGGTTTCATTCATGATAGTTACTCGCTCTGGTGAGAGTTAAGAACGCGCGTCCGCAAAGGCTGGAAGCGAGAGTTACACAAAAGTTCTGGCTGCCCCAAACTATTCCTGGCAAAGAGCAACATCAATTCATGCCAACACCAGCGCCTCTTGCAAGGTGCCGACTGACTTTGAAAAGCTGATGGAGATTACCGAATGCTGGGTCTTATGGCCTTGGTTTATGGGGAAAGGAATAGATCCTCAACCTAAGGCTTCCCCTCATGGGTCTCAATAGAGAAGTCATATTCCGCGCCCCTGTCTGAGCAGTTAGAACTAAGTTTCATAGAAGATCATGAGCTTTTAACTTAGTAAAGTTGTTGACTGAGCTAGCGCCAGCAAAGAAGAACCGACAGATCGGCAGTGCGCCGCACGCGAAAACAGAGACAATTTGTAGTCGCCGACGCCGAATTGCTAAACTGTCTCCGAAGCAGTCCGGAAGACCTGACAGCCGCACGCCAAATCAAGAGGAAGGATAGGGAAACCGTGGGTAGAGTGTTGAGTTCAAATGAGCTTTCTAAAATTGCTCTGGAAGAAAAGAAACAAGGGCACAAAGTGGTCTCCACCAACGGTTGTTTCGACATTTTGCATGTGGGCCATGCCCGCATTCTCAAGGAAGCGCGCCAGTTGGGAGACTGCCTCTTTGTGGGCCTGAACAGCGATGCTTCCGTCAAACGGCTGAAAGGTGAAAGCCGCCCAATCAACAATCAGCAGGACCGCGCCGAATTACTGTCCCATCTGAAAAGCGTAGATTACGTCTACATCTTCGACGAAGACACGCCGGTGGAGTTTCTCAAAATGGTGCAACCGAATGTGCACGTAAAGGGTGCCGACTACTCCAAAGAGCGCCTGGAAGAGACCCCTGTGGTAGAGAGTTTTGGCGGCGAAGTGGTACTACTGGCTCTCGTCCCGGCCAAAAGCACCACTTCTCTCGTGGACAAAATCAAGCAAAACTAGTCAGGCTTAGAGCCCGCTATTTTACCTTCTTATCGATCAAAGCCAGCCTCTGCCGAGCATCTTCCGAATACTCGGAATTGCCGGAGAGTTTCAGGGCCTGCTTGAACTGACTGCGCGCCTCGTCGAGTTTCTTCTGTTTCTGCATGATCAAGCCGATTCTGTAATAGGCTTCACCCATACGAGAATCACACTTGATGGCAGCCTGATAGGCAACCAGAGCCTTTTCAAATTCACCCTGAAACTCATAGGCGGTGCCCAGATTGTACTGCGCCACACCCAGCTTGGGATTGAGTTTAACGGCCGTCTGCCAGTTCTTGGTAGCGCCGACCATGTCTTTTTGAGCCTTAAGTGCCGCTCCGATGCCGTTATAGGCAATCGCATCACTGGCGTTAACGGCCAGAGCCTTGCGGAAGGCCGCCAGCGCGTCGGCATAATTGTGCTGCTGGTTGTAGGCCAAACCCAGGTTGCAATAGGCTTGACCCAATTCGGGATCGATGCCGACGGCAGCCTGATAGTCTTTGATGGCCTCGGCCAGATTACCGGAGAGATGCTGATGGACAGCTTTGTTGAAGAGCTTGCCGGCTTTGTAGCGAGGAGTTTCGCTGGCGCCGGTCTCGCCTGAGGCCGATTCCAGGGGCGAACTGGGAGTTTCGGAGTTGGCCGCATCACTGTTTCCAACAGAGGCATCAGCCTGAGTTTGAGTTGTGCCAACCTCGCCGGCGCCTGTAGCCTTTGTCTCAGGAGCAGGTGTCGACTCCGGCGCGGCCGCAGTGGGAGACTCCACCGGCGTCACAGGAGCCTGTGCTTCCGCTTGAACGGGTTTTTCTTGAGCAGGGTTAGTCTGGCTCGTCTTGTTACCATCGCCCCATTCACCCCAACCGCCTTCACCAGAGGCGCTCTTGGCGGCGGCTCCACTGTCCGCATTCTCCGCCGTGGGAGAAGTGCCGGCCGTAGCGCTGGTCGGCGCTTCGGCCGGAGCGGTGGACGCTTCCGCAGGCTGCGGTTGAGACTGAGTGGCAGGCGAAGCTGCTTTACCGCGCTTCCAGAGTTTTCCCACACCCAGACCTTTGCTCAAGAGTGACTGCTCCGGGGCCTTGGTCTGGGCCGCGCTCTGGTTGGAAGCAGCACGTTCTGCCGGTTCGGCCGCGGCATTAGTGCCAGGAGCCTTGCTTTCCGGTTTCTTAGCAGAAGCAGCGGCATCGCCCTGGTCTTTCTTGCCCCAGAATCCACCCATCCAGTTGGAAACATTGGTGATGGGTTTGATGGCTACTTTTCCACCCACTTCCGAGAGTGAACCGCGACGGGGTCCCCACTCGGAGGAAGCTGCCTTATTGGCTTCCTTCTGGTTGAGTAGCTGCTTGTAATAGTCGTCATAAGCATCTTTGTCGGAAGCGGCGGTCGCACCGCTGGCGGTAGCACCGGAAGCACCACCGGCGGCGTCGAGAAGACTGACAGTAACCGCGCCCTCTTCTACTTTTGCTACTTTCGCTTTGACCGAAGCGGCGGCATCCAATTCCAACACTATACGAGCAATCGGTCTGGCGCCCCCTACCATGGAATAGCGAATTCCTTTGACGCCCGGCACTGCCCCTGTCAGGCGAGCGTTGAGAGCATCAACGGAGGGCAAGGAACCGACTTCCAGAGCAGCATCCTGAAAATCCATCACCACGCGCCGGGGTGAATCCAGCTCGGCCACGCGAGGAGCCTCCGGAAAGGCTCCGCCGGTTGCAAAAACAATAACGAGTTGGCCGGAACCATCCACTTTTATATCTTTGATAGGCAGCCCTTCACTCTGGTCGGCACCGGCCTGGGCATCGGCCGGGGCAGGAAGACAAACGGACAGGGAAGATACCGCCAGTCCCGACAGCATCACCAGGGAAAGGGAGAGGGACAGAACCAGTCGCTTGGCGGGTTCCACCGCAGAGACATTTACCGCAGAGACATTAAACGAATGATTCTCAGACATACGAGCAAAACCTCGAACCAGGGCAGAACCTATGACAATTGGTCCAAAGTGTACTAAAGACCCGCCATAGTTTTTAGCCAATCCGTTTAATTAACGCCGCCGGTCCGGGTCAGGAATGCTCCCGGTAACACCCGCTCCAACAGGGCAAGAGTTTTCTGTAATGAACAAAAGCCCTCTCGGCTCGTATAATACCGGTGATGAAAGTTGTCTCACCCGCGGGCCATCATGAAGCAGACGCTGAAAACTAACGGCAGTAGAAGGAAAGGCGCATCCCGGCTCACTCTTCTTTTGGTCCTCGGCTTCACCACCCTCTTGACTACGCCTCAGTCTTGCGCCGCTTCTAATTGCGAAAGCGGCCGGCTCTGTGCTCCCCAAACCCTGGCCTGGTTCAGGAGGAAGCCGTTACCACAGGAGCCTCCGGCGCCGATGCCCTCGCCGGACAACCTGGTACCGCCTCCCAGTGAAGAAATCTATTTCCCTGTGCGCGCAGACGGGCAGCCATTCCTGCTCAACATTGATACCACCATCAATCTCACCGACGCCATCTCCAGCTTCTACTACGATCCCAAGTGGCGAGGCGAAGTCTGGGCTCCCTTCGATCAGGTTTCATTGATTGAACGCTCAACCAGGTTAATGTCCACCTGGCCTGAGTACGATCAGTTTTCGCAATATCGGATCTTCAACGTCATTAATAAAAAGCTGGAAAAATATTCCGGATTTGGTCCCTGAGCCCGGGAGTATAAAACTTGAGTAGCACAGAGAAAGACACCGCCGTGGCAAGCCACGACGAAAGCTGCCCGGGCAAACGCCTCGACCACGTGGCCATAGCCGTAGAAAATCTGGAAGAAGCCCTCAAGTTTTATCGGGACGGGCTAGGACTCACCTTCTTGGAAACAGAGGTAGTGGAAGAGCAAGGCGTGCGCGTTGCCAAGCTCAGCACCGGCAACACCCACATCGAGCTACTGGAGCCCCTTTCCCCTGACACTCCGGTGGGCAAGTTCATCGCCAAAAACGGACCCGGACTGCATCATATCTGCCTGGGAGTAGAGAACATAGTCGACAACCTGGCGCTCTTGAAAGAGCAGAAGACAAAGCTCATTAACGAAGAACCCAAAATCGGCGCCGGTGGAGCCCAGATAGCCTTTGTGCACCCCAAAGCCACAGGCGGAGTACTGCTGGAGCTGTCCCAGCCCAGAGCCAGGTAGAAACGGCACGATTACCAAAAGAAAACCAGTCAGAACACGCGCTATAAACCAGTGGCCGCCATCCTGCTCTTTACAAGACAGAAGGCGGTACGGAGCCATTTCGTCACACAGACACGCAACAATTGTTGAGCTTTCCTGAGTATTTGCAAAGGCTATACCAACCTCTGCTACGCTTTCCCAATATCCTTTTTCAGATGCAGAACCCCATGGGTCTCTGACTCTGTTCTCGCCCAAAGGGAGGCAATGGTCTAAAAGATGCCAGTTATGACAGAACTATCCAAAATTGAAAAAGCCCTCGGCAGCAAAGCTTCTTATTTCCTCGAGCATAAGAGCAAAGGCATTCCCAAAGAGCACCTTCATCTACCCGGCGGCGATTTCGTAGATCGCATCGCCCAGATCTCCGATCGCTCGCCCCGCGTACTTCAGAGCCTGCAGACCCTGATCGATCACGGTCGTCTGGGCGGCACCGGTTATGTCTCCATCCTCCCCGTCGACCAGGGAATCGAGCACTCCGCCGGCGCTTCCTTCGCAAAAAACCCCATGTACTTCGATGGTGAAAACATCGTCAAGCTGGCTATTGAAGGCGGTTGTAACGCAGTCGCCTCCACATACGGCGTACTCGGTTCAGTGGCTCGCAAATATGCCCACAAAATTCCTTTCATCGTAAAAATCAACCACAACGAATTCCTCACCTACCCCAACAAGTTTGACCAGATCCTCTTCGGTACCGTCAAACAAGCCTGGGAAATGGGAGCCGTTGCTGTCGGCGCCACCATTTATTTCGGCTCCCCCGAATCAGCCCGTCAGATTCAGGAAATCGCCGTAGCCTTCCGTGAAGCTCACAAACTGGGCATGGCCACTGTTCTCTGGTGCTACCTGCGCAACAACGGCTTCAAAGTCGGCGATACCGACTACCATGTGGCCGCCGACCTCACCGGTCAGGCCAACCACCTCGGTGTCACCATCGAAGCCGACATCATCAAGCAAAAACTGCCCGAAAACAACGGCGGCTACAATGCCATCAAATTCGGCAAAACCGATGCCCGCGTTTACAGCGAATTGACCACCGACCACCCCATCGACCTGACCCGCTACCAGGTAGCCAACTGCTACATGGGCAGACAGGGTCTGATCAACTCCGGCGGTCCCTCCGGTCAAAACGACCTCGAACAAGCCGTCATGACTGCCGTAATCAACAAGAGAGCCGGCGGTATGGGTCTCATCTCGGGCCGCAAAGCCTTCCAGAAACCCATGAAAGAGGGCGTCGAACTGCTGCACGCCATTCAGGACGTCTACCTCTGCGACGATGTCACCATCGCCTAAGAAGAGCTGCTTGATTGCATAGCTAGTCGACCGAAAGTCGATTGAAAAATTGAAAGGGAGAAAGACTTACATCTTTCTCCCTTTTGACTAAGTCCCCGCAGGTACTTTCGCCGGGGTCGAACCTTCAGTTTTTGAAAAGCCTCTGCCACCAGGGCAAGTTACGCACACTTTCGCTGGGATCTCCGGCCGCCGCCTCTTTAGCCTTGCTGCCATCGGTCTTTAATTCCTCAGGAACGGGCTTGATGCAACCATCGACGTCCATGATCTTCACATCTCCGGAAGCCCAAAACTCACAAGGCAAATGCATGGCCGGTTGCAGCCACTCCTCCCCGGCAAAAGATACTTCACTGAATACCAGCCCTTTCAACTTCTTCTGCAAATTGGGCGGCAAATCATCAATCTTCAAAGGTGCGGTAGGAACGGCGGAGCGCTTGTACGGTGACGGCAGACCGTCACTTTCTTGCATGTCGCAAAGCTCATCCTCACTCAATTCACAACCCTCCGGAAATTCGTCGAGAGGCCATTCGTAGCCAAAGAGACCAAGGCTTTCAGGCAAGGGAAACTCATAATCACCCAGTTGCAACTCTCTCCCCGTGTGGGCACTCAAGTCCTCCAGGAACTCCATCCCATCACCCTGGTCTTCCTGGGAAGCCAGGGGCAAAGCCCCTTCTTCATTGGTAACCAGCATGGCCACGAAGCCATCTCTGTCCACGGCAAACCAGGTGGTATCCATACTGTGCGCGGCCGGATAATCACAATCGGCATTCTCAAAAGCGCCCTCAGTCACGGCCTTCATTTCCTGCACCACCTTCAGTTCCTTTTCCAAATTTTCCATCTCTAATAAATAGGCTCCATCAACTTCTACAAAATCAAGGATTCCTTCAAGGATTCCTTCACAGACAATTCAATCGGCACCACAAAAAATCAAGGGCAGACCGGCAAGAGCGCGCCGCAGACCGTTATGAGAAAGCTCCGGCAGCACACGCCTGGCGGTTGTGTATGAGCACCAGGCCGCCGACTTATCGGCGGCGATGGAACAAAACCGCTCGCTAATGCCGCAGGCACTGAGACAGGTCATAGATTGAAAATTGCGACTGCCCGCCACTTTAGCCAGCTCTTCCGGCGCCGGAGTATCCGACATGCGCATGGGCAAATAAACTATTCGCTCATTGCCGATACCCTGCGCAAAGAGATATTGAGCAGCCCACCTTGCCTCTTCCAACCAGGAGCGCGCCACCAGGAGATTGACACCACTTTTGATACCAGCATCGGCCAGCGTGCGCACTTGCATAGCCACCCTTTCCACTTCCTTACGGTCGTGCGGGAAATGAATGGAAACGTGCACCTTCTCAGGGGCAGCCAGCTTCAATTGAGCCAGATTTTCTTCCAGAAGCAGCCCATTGGTAGTGAGAGAACGAAAAAGTCGCCCCTTCAATTTCTGCAGAACCGAAAAAAGACCAGGATATTGCAAGGGCTCGCCGCCGCCGAAAGAAACAGCCTTGATACCGGAAGCGGCGCAGTCTTGCACAAAATCTACCAGCTCTGCTTCGCCCCAGCTCAGACTTCCCTCCGGCGCACTGCCGTTGTAGCAAAAGCTGCAAGCCTTAGAGCAGCGGTTGGTCAGCTCAATAGATATTCGCTCCGGACTTGTCATGAGAGACTTTCCCAACCACTGTACCTGCCTTGAAATAATACTAAGTTAGTTCTAATCGACAAGAGCGCAGCCGCAAGCTGAGATTAGGTTAAAGAGCCCTTCCGCCAGGAATTCGCCACAGCGTCCGCTGCGCCGGTCTGCCGGTAATACTTTCATTCTTGATTTCCAGTATGTTCAGTCAGTAACATGAAGTTCTTCAATCTTCCCCAATTTTCACTAACCCGACCTTCAAACGCTTTATAGTTTCCAGCTTGAGATACAAACCTGTGTCGACCTCGGCAGTTTTATGAGGCCAGCCAGCAGATCTTCAAACTGCCGCTCAAAGAGAGCACCAATTCCTAGAGTCCTCTAGGGTACCAGTGACTAAAATATGGACCTGACTATGAATCACAAAACCCGCACCTTCCGAGAGCTGCTCTCGACCATGTTCAAATCGCATCCCTGGCACGGCGTCACCGCCGGAGCGGATGCCCCAGCGTTTGTCACAAGCTATATCGAAATCGCCCCACCCGGCGAAGTGAAGCTCGAACTCGACAAAGGCACTGGTCACCTGCATGTGGACAGACCACAGCGTTTCTCGTCCAATTGCCCCACCCTCTACGGTTTCATTCCCCAGACCTACTGCGGTGACGGCATCAGCAAACTGGCCAACAAGCACGCCAAGAACAAAACCCACCGCGGCGACGGCGACCCCCTCGATATCTGCGTTCTCACCGAGAAGGAATTCGCCCACGGCGATCTTCTGGTGCGGGCACGGGTAATCGGTGGTCTGCTCATGGTGGACAAAGGGGAAGCCGATGACAAAATCATCGCCGTGCTTGACCAGGACATCACTTACGGACACATCCGCGACATTTCGGAAGTGCCCCCGGGGGTAATCGAACGCCTGCAACACTACTTTCTCAGCTACAAGAGGCCTCCCTCGGAAGCGGAGAACTGTAATACCCCGGTTGTCACCATCGACGAGGTTTACGGTCGCAAGCGCGCTTACGAGGTAATCAGCCAGAGCCAGGCCGATTACGTGCAAACCTACGGCACCGAAGAATCGCGCCTGGAAGAGCTGAGGCAGATTCTCTCCGCCGGCATCCAGATTGGCGGCAGCCAGGCTCAAAACGGCAATGGCGGCAAGGAAAGCGCAACAGTCGAGAAGAAATCCGACAAGAAGGGGAAGAAGAAAACCTCCCAGAAAGCGGAGAAAAAGTCCGACAAGAAGACCAAGAAGAAGACAGCCGCAAAAGTCGAGAAGAAGTCCGACAAGAAAACCAAAAAGACGAACCTGCCGGAAGCCGATAAGAAATCCGACCAGGCTGTTGAGGCTGTAGTCGACTAAATCGGTGCTCTACCACCAACGAGGAGGATGGCTCTTTAGCCCTCCTCCTCTCACTTTCTCCAAGCAGTCACCCCAGATGAAGATCTCCAGCGCGAAATTATCGGGAGATACTCAAAAAATTTACCCTGATCTACCCATACATATAGTTGTCGAGGAGTGATTTTCTCTGTGACAGGCGGGGCAAAGCTTTCGGAGTTCTAGCAAAAATGATCTCGCCCACACAAAGGGCACCCCATTTAGTACTGGAGTGCTTTGGAGAGGATTGGAAATTAAGTGTGTCGAGTGGGTAATTACCTCAGGCGGCTTGCAGGTACGTTGTTCTGGGCTTCCTCTTGGGTGCTGGAACCGCCTCATGCAACACACAAGCCGTAATTAGATGATTGGCAATCTGCTTCTCCAGGTGTCGCCGATTCCATCGGTAACAGAACTCGTTCAGATAGCTATGAATGTTCAGTTTACAGAAGTGATGATATGTTCCCTTGATAAAGCATTTTAGATGCGATATCGCCAGGCTCAGACAGGCCATCTTGGTGTTCAGCTCTGTCTTTGTCATCTTGGTCATGTTTACGTAGTGCACCAGGCTCCTCAGCCCATGATGCCGGTCTAGAGCGTCCGTTCGAAACACTTGCCCCGGCGGGTCTGACTCCACCATTACCAGAACCTGTACCTTAACATCAAATGGAGACTTCCCCTCAGTTCTGCTGTGACTTTTGCCACCAAGAAAGGCTTCATCAAGTTCGATATAGCCAGCCAGTGTGAGCTTTTCGTCTCTGTCTCCCATTGAACTCCTCAACTTACGCAGCAACAGAGCGGCGCTCTTCCTCTGCATCCCAAGCTGCTTCCCGAGCCTTGTCGCACTCACTCCACCTTTGTCGTTCGCTACTAGATATATCGCTAAGAACCAGCATGGTAACGGTATCCGGCTGTCCTCAAATATGGTATCCGCTGTAATCGAGGTCTGCCTGCCGCAGCAACTGCATTTCATTGTCCGTCGCCTGGATAGCCGATATCCATTGTTGTGCTCACATCTCGGACATATGAAACCATGCTGCCATTTACTCTGATAAATAGCGTCCACGCACTTTTCCTCTGTTCCATAGGCTTCCATATACGAAATCAAACTGGCATTGAGTAAAATCATATTCACCATTTTTGGGGTATGGCACTGTGCAATATAGTATATTCACGGAAACGTTTAAATAACTGAACCTGTGCTCATTTTCGGAACTGCCTGCATTAAATACTCAGGTAAGGTCGTTTTGAAACAAAATGAGGGCCCAAGGAACCACAAACATTGGAAGGGAATTCAGTGTTAACAAGAGTAGCTTTTTGAAACCGGCCCAGGGACAATGCCTAAATGGGTATTCTCAAGGAGCAAACTATGAAAAAACTTGTCATCGCCACCAGTCTATTATTGTGCAACGCTCTCGGTAATGCGGCAGTAGCCAGCACCGTAACGAGACCCGAGGAACAAGAATTGTATTCTAAGTTCAGTAAGGCTTTTGGCTCAGATTTGGACATTTCAAAAGAGCAAAATCAAAAATTCCCAGCTTTGCTGACTGGAAAATTCAATCTAGCCACTGGACGCTTTGACGATGCCGTACTTTTCAAAGCTAGCGGCGATCCTCAGACAGACCTGGATCTGCTAGATGCACTACTTTCGATTGAAACAATTTCGGTACCCAATGTTTTGAGAGAGAACGGTGTTATAGAAATTGAGTTTAGAACGGGCAAAGATGCAATTTCTGACGCTCTCCTTGTTCGGTTTAACCGCAAATTCAAAGCCAAAGCGAACTATTCCGCATTTCACTCCATTCCGTTATCCGTGCTGAGAAAATATCCAGGAGTATTTACTTACTCTGAATTAGCAGCACCGCGTCATTCAAGAGTGTTTGCGAATGACAGAATTTCGGCAAGTGCGGTAAAGACGCTTCGCCAGCCATGGTTGGCATTTTTTGATGCACATTCGACAGCAACAAAGAAAGAACTGTTGGAGTTAGAAAAGCGGGTTGACGAGCAATTTCAGTTGTCAACCCGCTAAGGTCAGGCAAAGTTAAGGCTTAGGGACCTTACAATAAACGTTTTTCAATTGCGTGCCTGTGATCTCCGTGTCTAAGGGAACCGTGCCGTTAACATAACGCTTTTGCACCCATAGGCGGCTGCAAGGCATCAAGTTATTAATATCCTTACTAAAGCCAGCATTCGGACTGGATTGAGCCCCAATGACGCTGACTTCGCCAGCCCATAGTTCTGCCCACAGTGGAGTATTGATACCGGTCACAGTGAAATAGTACGGATTCAAGATTTCCAAAACTTCCCACGGAGATTTGCCAACAAAAGCGGCCTTTGGCGCTCCATTTGAACAAACGCGTGTGTCACTCACAAAAACGTTCTGGCAAAGTACCCAGTTTATGCCAGAACCAGCTACCAATCTCGCTTTGTCTTGTTCGACAAGTTGCACAAATGGCGGCTTGTATACCAGCAAGTTTGTAATAGCTTGGCGCGGTCCGTTGAATGGTGGCGGAATATACCGGTCGATAAAGTGTCCCACCTCATGATCAAGGCTGTAAGGCATTTTGAATGGAACAACAAGCTGTGGGTAGGGTGGATTCGGAGGGAAGTATCTCGCGCGGAAAAGCACTATACGGGGGCGAATCCCACTATATTGCCCCGCACCAGTTCCTGTCGTATTTGGAGTTTTGATTAAAGGGGCAAATTCTGAGAAGGCATCGCTCTCTGCACTTAGTCCAGGAGGAAGGATAAGATAGCCGAAGAAAGTCTGAAACTCAGCCATGTTCTCAAAAACAAAAATCTCAATGTTGTTAGCAGACATGGTGGCGCCAAAAGGATTGGCACCGGTCGGATTATAGCGTTTACTGCTGACATAAATTTCGTTACCGGTGGTTGTCCAATAGGCTTGGCTTGCGCAGTAGTAGAAGTTATAATTGTGAGGGTATGCTTCGCCGTAAAACTGCTTGCAGGTAATTCCATTGCTTACGGAATCCCTTGTGGTGTAAGCCTGGGCAGGAGCGGCTGTAAGCAAAGAGCCCAAGCCGATGAATGCCAGCCCGGCTACCGCCAGGAGGCTTTTGAATGTTCGTTTCATTGTTTGTTACCTTTTGGGTTGTTGAATGGATGTATCCATGGGCACTTACAGACCGGCAGCAAACTCAGAGCGACTGGATCGCCGGGATGCTTCGCTTGAAACTGATTGCCTGGTAAGGGGTTGTTGGTTGTGCCTGTCGAAATAAGAGCCATGAAATACACTTCACCCTGTCCGATCAAAAGCCTCCTTTTCAGGCTTTACCATCACTCTCTAAATTTACGTTCTCTAAGACTTGTGTAAGAACCGGCATCAAGCCAGGCAATCTCTACACTGCCTTTAGATTCCACCTCAACTGTAATGAAAATTGCTGGTTCGCCAACTAGCGGAGAGTCAGGGTTTGCAGCAGGAGCGTTACAAACACCAGCCCAAAATCACTCAAAGAACTGGTGTAACTTTGCTCTTTATTTGGCAGACTTTTTTGCTAATTGTTTGGCAAAACTTGGCGAATTATTTGGCAAATGCCTCATCTACGGGCATTTGCCGTAAGTAAATTCAATCACGAAGGTGAGATGGCACGATGCTCGCTGTATCGTGCCATCTCACCTCATTTCAAAAGCTCCACCGCCTTACTGTATTGACGGTGCCGAGGTTTTACTATAGCCTTTCGACTGGAAAGGGAGGCCCTACTTGCCCAGGAAGAAAGACAAAGGCTCGAATAACCAGCACCACGACCACAATCGTGACCATGGGCACGATCACAAGAACCACGGTCATGGTCACAACCATCAAGGGCAGAGCCACGATAATCTCTATAGCCGGGTGCCTCATCTCAAGCATGATCTAAGAGATCGGGCCAAACTGGAAATGGCCCTTAACGGACTGCGTGCGGTCTTCAGCCCGGAAGTTCACGAACAAGTTGTGCGTCTCTTGAAACAATACGACAACGGGCAGGGGCTCAAGAGCTTTGCTTGTGAAAAGACTCGCGACTTGAGGCATCTGCTCTGGTCATCCATAGACAACCAAGATTCCCGAGATCTTGATCAGATCGAGTTCGTGGAGAGAACCAGTCACAGCAGCACCAAAGTGCTTATCGCCATTGCCGACGTGGATAGTTTTGCCGCTCACAAATCACCCATCGACGAAAGCGCCAGACAGAACACCACTTCCGTCTATATGGGTGTAATCAATTTCCCCATGTTGCCCGACGAGCTTTCATACGACATGACCTCGCTCTTGCCCGGTCAGGAGCGACTGGCGGTAGTTTACGAGCTGCACCTGGGCAATCATGGACATGTGGTAGACAGCCATGTCTACCGCGCCTTCGTCACCAACAAAGCACAATTGGACTATAAGACAATTGGGCTCTGGCTGGACGGCAAAATTGGCGTACCGAGAGAAGTGGCTAAAGTAAAGGGTTTGACCGAGCAGCTCCTTTTGCAAAATCACGTCAAGCAGCAGATTTTCAATTTGAGACAAAAACACGGCTCCCTCTTTCTTCGCACCGTAGAAGCTAGAGCCGTGGCGGTTGAAGGACAGGTCTTGGATCTGGAACTGGTGGAAGAGAACCCGGCCCGAGACTTAATCGAGAACTTCATGATAGCGGCCAATGTGGCTGTCTCAGCCTATTTAGACAAGAAGGGCTTCCCCTCCATTAAACGCATTGTCCGTACGCCCGACCGCTGGCCCAAAATTGTAGAATTGGCAGCGGCAATGGGTTCCCATCTTCCTCAGAGTCCGGACGCACCGGCCCTGCAAAGCTTCCTGCTCAAGATGCGCGACCGCGATCCGCTCCGCTTCCCCGATCTGTCGCTAAGAGTGGTTAAGCTTCTCGGTAAAGGCGAGTACGTGCTTGACCCGCCCGGGGAAAACAACCCCGGACACTTCGCCCTGGCCGTCAATGATTACACCCATTCCACCGCTCCGAACCGGCGCTACGTCGATCTAATCACGCAGCGCCTTCTAAAAGCCGCTATGGACGGCAAGACTTGTCCTTACAGCTTTGACGAACTATCCGACCTGGCTCTGGAGTGCACACGCAAAAGCAGCCTGGCTAAGAAGGTAGAGCGCACCTTACGCAAAGTAGCGGCCGCGTCCCTTTTGGGCGACAAGATTGGCAATTTCTTCGATGGTATCGTCACCGGTGTCAAAGACGAAGAAGTTTATGTGCGCCTGTTGAAGCCCCCGGCGGAAGGTCGTATCGTGGAAGGAGCGGAAGGTCTGGAAGTCGGGGACGAAGTAAGACTGAAACTCTTGATGGTGGACGAAGACAACGCCTTTATCGACTTCGCCTGCGTACACTGAGCAATCAATTCATGCCTTACGCCCGATCGCACCGACAGTGGCTCTGGTAACAGCTATGTAGTCTTCCGGATTGACGATTATCTGGGTGCCCCTTACCCCGGCCGAAACCGAGATCACTTCAAAGAGATATACGGTCTCGTCCACATAAACCGGATAGTCTTTCTTGCAGGCAAGAGCAGTGACACCGCCGCGGATATAGCCGGTTAGAGGCTGCACTTCCTTCAAGGCCACCACTTCGCATTTTCGATCGCCTGAGAGCTTGGCCAGTGCTTTTGGATCCAATTGCGCATCACCGGCAACGACTGCCAGACAGACACCATTCTTATCACCGCGCACCACCAGGGTCTTGAACACCTGCTCGGGCGGGAAGCCGATCTTTGCCGCTACAGACTCGGCTCGCAGATCATCGGGATCAACTTCGTACTCTTTCAACTCATAACTGACTTTGTGATTATCGAGAATTCGCACTGCATTGGTCTTCATCTATCGAATATCCTGCGCCTGGTCCTCTGCCTTTCCTATTTTAACTTCAACTCAAAATCACGAAGAGCTTGCTTGTAGGCTCTGTCGAGGGAAGCTGCCCGGCGAAAATCAGCCAGCGCTTCCGCCTTGCGCCCCAATATGCGATTGACTTCAGCGCGCCCGGCGAAGCCTTCGGCCATCGAACTATCGAGTTTGATTATCTGATTAAATTCCGCAAGTGCTTTAGCGTAATCCTTGAGACTCAGATAGAGCTGCGCCCTGACAAAATATGCTTCCACGTTATCCGGATCTTTGGCCACCATTTCATCAGCTACGGCAATGGCCTGACGATTCTTTCCCTGCCTTCGATATATTTCCAGAAGCACCTGCTGCCCCTGCATTCTCGTATCCGCATCAGTAACTTTTATCTTCTGCGCCTTCAAACAATATTGTTCCGCCTGCGAAAGCTTGTTCTGTTTGACAAGAAAATTAGCCAGCTCGAAATAGCCTTCTCGATCTTCCGGGCGCAACTTCACATAGGTCTCAAGACAGTTTACAGCTTTGACCAGATCGCCGGCTTGCTCATAAGCAAGACCCTTCAGGAAGTAGATATCGGAAAGAAGCACAGGCTGACAGTCGATCTGGGTTTTACTGCCGGCCGACTTGCCGGTGGCGGCTGTATAACTCATGGCCACATAGCGCGGCTTCAGGCTCAAAATCTTGTCGTAATCGCTCTGGGCCTGGGCAAACCTTTTCAGACTTCGTGCTGCATCAGCGCGAAAGTAATATGCGAAACTGCAATCGGGATGCTTGCTGATCACCTTGCTGAAGCGGTCAAAAGCCTCTCTATAAGAAGCAAAATTCAAGGCGGATACACCGCCGAGCAGATTGGCATAGGAACTTTCCGGCAACTGCTTTACGGCTTCATCACCAGTTTGCTTGGCTTCTTTCAGCTTGAACTGAATACGGAAGGCCTGCAGCTTTTCCAATAAGGCATACTTCTCTGCCAGCGCCGCATCACGTGCCGCTTCCTTCAACATGCCTTTGGCGCGATAAGCCTTACTGCGATTCAGCAAGTCGCTGTGGGGCATTTGATCTATCGGGTCAACCCAATCGGACTCAATCACCCGGGTCAGATCCTTTATGCCTTCCTCTCTACGCCCTAAAGCCAGGTAGACATAGCCGCGTCGACTGTACGACTTCATCATTTTTGGCGCCAGCTTGATGGACTGATCCAGATCCTTGAGGGCACGCTTCAAATCATCCTTAAAAATGTAAGCAGCGGCCCGCGCTGAAAGGGCCTCGGCATCACGCGGATTGAGTTTGAGAGCCTGATCGAACCACTTGAGCGCCTCATCGCCGCTCCTCATTTCGGCGCATTCACAGCCCCTGGCAAAAGCTTCGAAAGATGGATCTCCCGGCGTTACCAATGTAGGACGATAATTTGAGAGAGTCGGTACGGACTGCTTGCCGACCGCAAAAAAATCAGACACATCCGGTTCTTTCTCGATGGGCTGCCTGGGGTCATAAGCTTGCGCAAACTGAAAGCGTCCCAACCCCAAGCCCCAAATGCAGCCCAGAACAAAATAGGCAGCCGATGCCCGCTTTACTAATTTTCCTAAAGGCTTGAGATTGTTCTCAGCTAAAGGCACATGGCTCTCCAGTTATGGGTCTGCGAAGAAGAATGCATGATAGCTCTGGTCCAGAGGCAGATTCTAGCAGCTTATTGAGTAGTCATTAGCGAAGGCACCCTTGTAAACTCCGCTGTCCATCAATGTAAACAGAAGTCTATAAACCTCTGCCGACCGACATTCTGATAAAGTTTTAGGCTTATTATGCGATAGATATGTAAGACAATACATTTCGGAATCCCTATTGGAAACTAACCTCCTCTCTAGATAATTAAACCGAGGTCTGAACCTTGAAAGGGTATGCTTCCGATTTACCAATCGGCGAGCTACTGGTTAAAGCTGGACTAGTATCTCAAAACCAAATCGATGATGCCGTGAAAGATTCCGGCACACGAGACAGATTAATAGGCAAAACACTGATCAACCGGGGTTATATCAGCCCCGAACACTTGAGAGCAGCGCTGCAAGCGCAGTCTCTCATAAGAGACGGCGCTATTGACACATACAGCGCTTTCAAGGCTCTTTCGACGGCCTGCGCCGCCGGTCTTACTTTTGAAGAAGCACTGAATTCGGTATCAGTGAGCGGCAACCGCGCCATTGTTTTAAAATCGCGCACAGAGACCTGCAAACTGGGCGAATTACTACTGGCAGCAGGTGCCGTCACACCTGAAATTATGCAGAGCGCCTCAGTGGCCACCGTTGAATCGGGCTACCCGCTGGGTTTCCATCTGGTCAGCACAGGGGTTCTCTCGGAATCGTATTTAGATGCGGCACTGGAATTACAGATTCGAGTGCGAGACGGCATGTTCAGCCGCGAACAGGCGGTGGAAGCGCTCAAACAAGACCCTCGCAAGTTTCTGGACATGGTTTCACCAGACGCGGTCTTCACAGTTACCACTGCCGCCACCGGCGGCAGAAGCTTCGAAAGTCAAACCTTTGAGAGTGAGGCATTTGACAGTCGCTCACTTAAACCACTGGTAAAGAAAAGCGAGAATACCATCCGCCTCGGTGAGCTTTTTGTGCGGGCCGGCATACTCGGGCAAAACGACATTAACCAGGCGCTGGAACTTTCCCTTGCCCATGGTCATCCCATCGGCGAAATGTTGGTAGCACGCGGCTTTATCACAAGAGCCCTGCTAGACGCCGCCCTCGGACTGCAAACCATGGTCAAAAATCTCCAACTGACGGCTGGAGAAGCAACCGCCTGCATGGTCAAAGTTTTCAATAGCGATAAGACCGTATCGGAATGCATTCTGGAATTGAACCTGGTCAAATCCCAGCCGGCAACCGAATTAAAGATAGGACTGCCGCCCCAAATCACTGCCGGCGAGTTGAACGGCTATTTCAAAAAAGCCGAAAAACGCGCCACCATGACCGTCAATGAATTACCGGCCATGACGCCCCAGCGACTGGAAGAGACCTTGCAGGCCATGGGAGGCAGATACTTCGAGCGCAAACAGAAAGAGCAGGCTAAGCTCGGAGCAGAGAAGGACACCGCTTCGGAAGCCGAATTCGCCCCGCCAAAGACGGAAGAAGATAGAAGAACAACCCTCAACGCGGCGGCACACCCGTCCGCAACTAGTGCCGGTCAAACGACAGACACTGTAGGTCACACCGCTGATCAGTCACTGAGAGCCGAATTCGAAAGACTCTCAGCGGCGCTTTTCCAGACGGAGACCAGTGAGGGCGAGCAAGAAGTAGTTGAGTACACGGATCTTTTCCCGGCTACCAGTACCTTTAGCTATGTGCCGGCAGACCGACAGGAGTTCTTCAGCGCTCTTCATGATGCCAGTTCCCGTCTCGGCAAAGTCTTCCTCAAACGCGGCGATCTCCTGGTTGCCGAAGAACTTCTGGAGGAAAGCCTGGCCATTTCCCAGACTTTTCAATTAGAGACAAATCTCCTCAAAGACCTTTCTTTCCTGGCCTGCCACCATCTCAAAACCGGCAAAAGCTGGCAGTCCGAAAAACTGCTCAAGCGCTGCCTGCTTCTATTGGAAACAAGAGGAGATCGCGGCGACGCACTGCAGGGTCTCGTCTATCATCGCCTGGCCCTGGTCTATTGCCATCTGGGTCTCCTGTTCAAGGCCGAAAAGCATTTTAAAAAGGCGGCCGAGTACATGCAGACAGCATCGCTGAGAGGCTACCTGCTGCTTTCTTCCAATGAAGGCGAACAATGCACCCTGGGCAGCCTGCTCAAACGTCGACTGGCAGCCATATACAAAGACCACGGCGTGCTCCTCAGCCGCATGCGGAGAGAATCGGAAGCAGACCGCTATTACTGCCTGTCACGCAAGACTCTCTCTGACGCCATCATGGCCACCAAACGATAGGTCCGAATTAAGAGCAGCGCGTGCTGGAAAAACGCCATGACAAAAGGGGTGAACCGCCTGGCTCACCCCCTTGACCAACAGTTGAATAAATACCGTTGCGCTTCCTACTTGACGTTGACAGGACCGTGATCATCACAGTGGCTGCCGCAGGGATGGTGCAGATGACCTTCCACCAGGTAATCAACGTGATCACCGTGGGGCACGGCTTCGTGACCACAGCCGTCAGCATGTTTGTGACCGCCGTCGTGGCCGCCGCACTTGTGCTCAGGTGTGCAATTTGCCGCATTGGCGCCGCCAACGCTCAAAGAGTGATCGTGCACATGATCGCCATGTACGTTATGGAGGTGACCGTCATGAAGATAGTCTTTATGACCATCATGCTCGACTGTCTTGTGACCACAACCTTCTCCATGTTTATGGTCATGTCCTTTATGTTCGCTTCCGCAAGTCATTTGAAATCTCCTGAAAATGAAAATCAATACTATGTTTTTTGAACTCGGCTTTTTAAAAACGATAATGCTTTTCAAAACAAAGCATCTTCAAAAGCCACCGCCATGCGGTTCTACAGACATTGATACGCTTCCAAAACAGGTCTGTCAACACCACAAGCGCCACCATCCTCGCCACCACAGCGGACAAACCTGCAACCGGCAGGCTTTCAAGCCCAAAATAAAATCTTCTCGGCAAAGCTGAAAGTGTGCTTTACGCCGTTAACATAAGGAACGACAACTGTTTCCATTTCCAGGAAAGTAACTAAGTGACTATCTTGGCCAGGGAACCGCGCTCCCGGGCCCTGTTGATCATCGCCCCGAAGAATATCGTAGTAGCCACCCAATAAAGAACATTCAGAAGGGAGGCCTTGATCAAATAAACAGCGCACTGGTTGCCGCCGGAAAGGATATGACGCATGCCCTCAAAGACATGGGTAGCCGGCACAAACCAGGCCACAGACTGCAGCCAGGCGGGCAAAACCGAAACCGGATAAAAGACGGCACAGACGGGCTGCAACAGAAAGGGCACAGCCCATGCCAGGGCCTCCGCCTGATAGCCATAGCGCAATATCAAGGCCGTGGTGCCAAGCCCCAGCCACCAGCCCATTACCAGCAGGTTGACGAAAAGTGGTATCAAATACCAGGAAAGACTGAGCATATTAAAGGCATAAAGAAACGCAGCCATAACAGACATTATGAGCGTGACAGCCAGTGCCTGAGCTACTCCTACCACATAGGTAGCGCTGACAAACTCTGCTACCGTAATCGGTGAAACAAAAATACTGAGCAGATTGCGAGACCAGAGGTCTTCCAAAAATGACACCGATATAGACTGCTGCGCCCTATAGAGGACATTGAAAAAGATGATTCCACCCACCAAAAACGTCACTGCCTGTGGTGCCGAACCACCCAGACTGGAGAAGTAATTACTGACGAAGCCCCAAACAAGAAGGTCCATTACCGGCCAGAAGACTATATCCATGACCCTGAAACTGCTGCGGGAAAGCACAAGATAATAGCGGTAACAAAGACCGGCGACCCGGTCCGGGCGAACAGTCAGCATGGCTCTTCCTTCTCCCGTCCCGGCCTTGCAGAAATTTCCACCGACGCATCCTCGCCTTTACTCTCGCCATCGTTCCGGGCCGAAGCAGGAGCTTGAGCAACATCAGGAGCAGTTCCGGGAACAGAGGACGGACCGGGAGCAACCTTCAGGGTGTCTCTGGCGATAGCTATGAATACCTCCTCCAGTGACGACTCACCCAGATTCTCCACTATCTCGCCGGGAGTACCCTGGGCAATTATTCGCCCCCGGTGCAAGAACAGCACGCGGTGACAGAGTTCCTCCACGTCGGTCATATTGTGCGAGGTGTAGACCACGGTGAGCCCCCTTTCCTTTTGAATCTGACGCAACAGGCCCCGCACCTTATCGGCAATATCAGGATCAAGGCTGGCCGTCGGTTCGTCCAGAAGCAAAAGCTCCGGGTCGTTCAATAAGGCTTTGCAGAGGTTCACCCGCGTAGATTCGCCGGAAGAGAGGGCACCGGTCATCTTTCGCGCTAAATGATCCACGGCGAACAAGGAAAGAAGCTCATCAATTTTCCGGGAGCGGTTGCGCACGCCATAAAGTCTGGCAAACACTTCCAGGTTCTCCCTTACCTGCAAATTGGGCGGCATGGCTACATAAGCCGAACTGAAATTACTGCGCTCTAAAACCTTTACTCGCTCCTTCCAGGGGCTGTAGCCAAATATACGCACATCACCGGATGTGGGCGTAATCAAGCCCAGAAGTATCTGAATCGTCGTTGATTTGCCGGCGCCGTTCTGGCCCAGAAGCCCCACGAATTCCCCCTTCTCGATGGTAAAGGAGATATCCTCCACGGCAGTTGCCTTGTCGAACTTCTTAGCCAGGTTTCGCACTTCAATGACGGCAGACATCGCTTCTCACAAGTTCTCCGGTTCGTATCCGGCTTCCGGCTTGCACTGGGATTGCGTAATTGCGCTAGGCGCATTTTGAGCGTGCTCGACAATCTTAGCAAAGCCATAATGCTCTGGAGGCACTTGCCTACGCCCAAGTCCAACCACATTTATGGGGTATCCAACAAACTGACAAATGCTAATTGGATGCCCTTTCTAACAGCCGAAAAGCGCCACATTGCAGAACTAACCGAAAGGCAAATGTTGCGAACCAGCAACGATCGCTCGTAATCTGCCTTCACAAAAGTGCTTTGAAGTGGAGCCCGCCTCCGCTAGAACAGTAAGCATCCTTCTTTCTCCTTCCTTTTCAGGTATCACTAACTAAATCGCTTACCAGCGCCCCCCGCCCATTTCCAAGCCAAAGCCCTCACTCTCAAGTGTTGCGGCTGCCGACGCGGTGGGTTTTCTGCCTGAAAGAGCGAGAACGCAAGGATTTCTTTGACAACCGCAACATTGTCCAGGGCGGCAACCGCTGCCTGGGAACGGCTTCTCTGAAGCACAATCAAAAGGAAGACAGTATGAACCAGACTCCCCCCACCTGCCCGATTCTCCTCGAAGTGTCCAACCTGCTCAAGCAGGGCTCCGACCACCAGCGCTGGCAGGAATTTGAAAAGGCGGAAGGCTTTTACGTCGACGCAATCACCCTTGCCAAAGAGCAACTGGGCGCGGAGCATCAGGCCGTCGGCTATGCCCTCAACGATCTGGCTCAACTTCAGGAGTCCATGGGCGAAGAAATCCGGGCCCGCGACACCTTCGTCGAGGCTCTCACCATTCTGGAAAAGCATCTGGGCAACAACCACCCGGTGACCCTGGATATCTTCGGTCGGCTGCATCACCTCTATCGCCACTGAAGATCGCTCGCGGGAAGTCCCCATTACCGAAGAATAGCCCCTAGGGAGCCCTAAGATTTCTGCCGTCAGCAACTTTCCTGATTTGGAGACTGCTGACGGTCTTTTCGCGCCTGGTTTGAGTCCGACCCTTAGACCCGGCCCTGTTCCTATAACAACCAGACTTGGATTTTGCCGGCTTGAAACGCGCTTTCAGGAAACTTCTTATTTTTCGAATATTTACTATTCCTTTTAGTTAGTCCGAGACGAAGAAATCTGTTTTAGATCCGGCTTCAGGGGGTCTTTTTTGAAAATGCCAGGAAACCAAACAAACTCATGTAACGGCAGAAATTAAATCGAATTGACAGCGCAAACGCCCTGAAGGCGCGGGTTTCAAGACGGCGAAAAGCCGCGAAAGCCCATGCAACATTTCTTCACATCACTATTGTTACAAAAGCAGCGATTCCGCAAAATGACTACCGAAGCCCATTCCGGTGCAAATTTCAACTTCCCGAACCGGCAAGCACCGGCATCGAATATTCTCCACAGATACTCGATACCGGTTCAATGTCCCAATAGCACCGCGAGTTCACGCAGTCCCGACCAAACTGCCTCTGCTCCTGCGAAAGCCCACTGGCTGCTCACTACTGCTAAAATCATCTGGATAACCCACCCCTCAAGTACATGGGAAGCCACCTTCCCAAACTCAAAATCAACTGCCGGTCGGCAGTTCCACAATAAGCAACCGTCAAGTTTTCCGGAGTTAACAATGAAAGGCAGAATAGTCACCCTGATCGCGCTCCTCTCAGTCGGTCAAGCGCTCACAAGCGACCTGCAAGCACAGGCTCAACTGCCGCAACAGACTACCGTCAAACCTGCCAAGAAAAACGTATTCACCAGAATGACCGGCGCAACCCGGCGCGTTTTGAAAGACAATCGCGTCAAAAGCCTGTTCAGTAAATTGGGCAAGAAAAAGCCTGCCGCCACCGGCACTGCCCCTGCCACAAGCACTGCTCCGGCTCAGTAGAAACAGTCTGCCTGCAGCCGGTACTGCTCAAGACAGCCGGCTTGCTTTAAGCTCGGTTTATAGCAGCGCAATTGCAGCCTGTTAGGCTCCAGGCAACGACCTTGCCGCTGTTTTGATTCATGCCAGAATTGTCGAAAGAAGCTTGACGCCTTTCACTATTGCCGTTTCCTTGAGAGCCCCGAAACCGAAAATGAACTCACGCTCCGGCGCTGCGGACCGACTGTAGAAATCTCGCGTGGAAAACAGGCCGAGATTCTTTTGGGCAGCTTTTTTGATAATTGCTTCCGTCGTCATGCGACCGGCGAAAGTAACCGAAACGAACACACCGCACTGCTCGCCGCGAACAGTGTAAAGCCCGCTCGTATAACGCTCCAAGGCGTCTAGGAAGGCCTGCCGTCGTTCACTGTATACAACCCTGGTACGCCGCCAGTGCCGCTCCAATTCTCCGCGCAAAATGAATTCGGCCAGACACTGCTGTAATTGCAAATTGACAGGCTCACCAAGCAGTCTGCGCCCCCTCTCGTAAAGAGGAACCAGACTCTCAGGCACGATTAAGTAACCGACACCGATACCTGGAAACATCAGTTGATTGAATGTGCCGGAATAAATCACCTGGTCATTGGTATCAAGGCTCATCAAAGCAGGAATCGGCTTACCGGTGCCCTGGTATTCACTATCAAAGTCGTCCTCAAGAATGATTGCCCCGGAGCGCTTAGCCCAGGCCAATAGCTCAAGGCGGCGTGGTAGGGACATTGTGATGCCCGTAGGAAACTGATGGGAAGGAGTCAGGTAGATAAGCTTGGCTTTGTTGAGGAGTGCCTGACTGGAGCCCTTCAATTGCTCGATATGGAGTCCCTGGTCGTCCAAACCAACCGGCACCACACGCCCCGAATTGGCTCGAAAGATACGCGGTGCCAGGGGATAGCCAGGATCTTCCATAGCCACCACGGCGCCGGGATTCAGGTGCAGCCGAGCGACAAGATCCAGTCCCTGGTTCAAACCCTGCACGACTATGACTTGCTCAGGCTTAATGGAGAGTCCCCGAAAACGCACCAGGCAATCAGCTATGGCATGCCTGAGCGTGACGAGCCCGAAGGCTTCGCCTGTCATGGCTAGATCGCCGGGGGAGGCATTTCTGGAGATGCGCCCCACCAGTCGACTCCACTCAGCATTGGGAAACTCTTCCAGTGCCGGGATACCATACTGAAAGGAAAGGGCCGGACTCTCCGTACCTCTGGTGGAAGGGCTCATCTGCTCGGCTTCCCGCCGGAAGTCGGAATTACTTCTCCCACGCGTAGCTTTGCCGACAGTACCGCGCTTTCTCTTAACCGCAGCGGCCGCCCTCAAGCCCTCCTGCACATAGGTGCCTGAGCCATGGCGCATTTCAATATAACCTTCCAGTGAAAGCTGTTCAAAAGCAACGGCCACTGTCGGTCGAGAAACCGAGAGTTCCTCCGATAGTTCCCGGGAAGAAGATAGCCTGTCGCCAGGCTTCAGCCTGCCACTCAGTATGGCCGTCTTAATTTGCTCGTAAATCTGCTGGCTGAGCTCAACTCTTGCCTCACGGTCCAGCGTCAGATCAAACTTCAATGGGTCCTTGAGACTCCTGACAATCCAGCGGCATCCAACCGACATGCCCGGACATTATCGCAGGTCAACCGTTATCGGTTTAGCTTCCGTGTCGCATATCTGGGCAGGGTCGATGTAAGCTTCCCACTTCTACTGTGCGCTATCGTAGTTAAATCGCAAAAAAACACTGTGGGAAAGTCAGGAAAGTAATATCAGACCGCTAGTACAGGCCGGTGAGGAAACAGGGCTCAAGCGGAAAATGCTTGAGCCCTGTCCGACTGGGCGGACCTAGTAAGGAAAAGACCCGCTCTCAATCAGCGCCGCTGAAATTGCTCAGTCCGGCTTGGCCACCTTGCCGATGAAGAGCAGAGCGCCGGTGACCTCGTCCACCAGAGCGGCCACGAAGGGACGATCGACATGAACCCGGGCCGTCATGCGCACGCTCTCCAAAGCGATACCCACGGCGGTGACGGCTGCAGCTTCGCCGCCGTCTTCATCGAACATGGCGAAGGTCTTGTGCTTAACGGTGCTGATCACCATGGCGGCGTCAGCCATGCCGGTGAAATCGGCGCCCGACTCGAAAGCTTCGCCCATGCCCAGGGCACAGAGCGAATCCTTCAAATCCACGTCGTATTCAGCCTTGAAGCGCGGCAGACGGAGGTCCACCTCGCTCTCCCAGCTTTCCTGCAGATTGGTCAGAACCGACGCACTCAGCCCTTCCACGAAGTCGTTGATGTCTACGCCTTCGTTGGGCAAAAGCACGTAGAGCGACACGCGCTTGCTCTCGCCGAAAGGCAGAGCCACTGCCTGGAAGGTCTTGCCGCGGCTGTAACGCATGTCCGCCAGGCGGTTCATGTACATGACCGAGACTTCGCCGTCGGTCTCCGAGGCGAACTGGCCGCCGAAGGTCATGTCCTTGTCGAATTTGGTGGTCCAACTACCTTTGAAGTAGATGGCATTGAGCAGATACATGACCATGTCGGCGGCAATTTCGTCGAGGATGGTGGGAATCTTGCCCCGGGTGTTCTCGTTCGCCCAATTGTTGATGGCGTCCACGGTTGCCGGGTCGGCGAAGTCGGCATTGACGACGCGAGCCTTATAGGCCGCTACGACCCCGTCCAGGAAGGCCTTCTTGAAGGGCATGGACTGCTCGGCCCAGATGGCATTGGCCACGGTCAGCTCGACGCCGCTCTTGGGGTCTGCCAGAGCCGAAAGCAGCGCTTCCATGGAGGCATTGATAGTGTCGATGGTCTCACCTTCGCCGAAGCCAAGAGTGGACTGCATCGCAGAAAGCGTTGTCTGACGGGCGCCGTTCATGGTCATGGCCAGAGCAATGGCCACCGATGCCGGCGAGATAAGAACGTTCTTGCCCTTGTTCTGACGGGCTTCTTCCTTGAACAACGCCAGGCCGAAAGAAGTGGTGGAAGCGGCGGCGGTGTTGGGAGTATTGGTCTGCGTCATTGGATATTCCTGCTTTCTAAGCGGTTGCATTTGAATTGGATTGGTTTCTTTGGCATGCCTCACAGCCTGTGAGAACAGCCCTACTTCTTTTCACGGTCTCGCCCACCAGGAAGGAACTCGCTGTAAAACCCTGAGCCGAATTGAACCGCCACCTGAGTAAACCCAAGTGAAAACGGCAGACTCAATTCGAACGTGGAATCAGCAGCGCTCCAACAACCGGTTGTTCTACTCTTCACTGCCAGTACCAGCAGAGAAATGAAGCCAACAATCGGTAGCGGCGTATACGGAAGCTTTTGCTTGGGTAACTCGGGAAAGGGGAAAAGAAGTACTTTTAGAACCTAACAATTGTCATGATAATCATTCAAGGAATGCAGCTATCCTTGACTTAATTTCAGAGATCCCCTGAAACCTGGCCTGGATTGCCTCTGCGGAAAGGCGTTATTTTATTGCCGGCCGGCACCGCCAAATCCGATTGGAATTTTAAGAATCAGAAAGGCGGAGGTAGTCAAGGACTCTTTCAATGGCGCGAACAACGGTTACAGTCCTTTACAGGAAACGGCAAGAAAGGCGGCAATGAGACCCTCCTGAGTGAGGTCATTCATAATTCATTGACACCGGAACAAATGCTTCCTAGACTTCTAATATCAAACTACATTGGGGTGTCGCCAAGTGGTAAGGCGCCTGGTTCTGGTCCAGGTATTCCGAGGTTCGAATCCTTGCACCCCAGATTTTTACAGCGTTAAAGGAAATAGGGACTGGTGCAACCAGTCTCTATTTCTTTTGAGCGCCCGGGGAGTGATCCAACCGGTGCTATTTCTTCTGCGAGCGGGCCCAGGAGTCTTTCAAGGTGACAATACGATTGAAGACCGGCATGCCGGGCTTACTGTCCTTCACGTCTGCCACGAAATAACCCTGGCGCTCAAACTGGAAACGCTCTCCAGGCTTGGCTTCAGCCAGGCTACGCTCCAGCTTGCAACCGGTTAGAGTCTGCAAAGCCTCAGGATTGATGGCATTGAGGAACTCGCTGTCCTTCCCGGCGGGCGGTGCTTCCAGGGAGAGCAGGCGGTCATAGAGGCGCACTTCCGCATCTTGGGCATGGCGAGCACTCACCCAGTGTATGGTGCCCTTCACCTTACGACCCACAGGATTGGCACCCAGGGTCTCGGGATCATAAGTGCAACGCACTTCCTGCACATTACCTTGAGCGTCTTGAATCACTTCCTTGCAGGTTATGCAATAGGCGTAGCGCAGACGCACTTCCTTGCCGGGAGCAAGGCGGAAATAGTCTTTGGGCGGTTCCAACATGAAGTCATCTTGTTCGATGTAGATCTCTTTGCTAAATGGAACCAGGCGCGTGCCTTCTTTCGGCACATCATGAGGCCAGTAGGAAGCTTCCAACTCTTCCACTTTGTCGTCGGGATAGTTCTCGATGACAATTTTGATAGGCTTCAACACTGCCAGAACACGCGGCGCTTTCTGGTTTAGATCGTCGCGAATGCAAAATTCGAGCTGGGCCATATCGACTGTACTATTGGCTTTGGCTACGCCGACGCTGGCACAGAAGGCGCGAATGCTCTCCGGTGTATAGCCCCGTCTTCGCATGCCGGCGATGGTAGGCAAGCGCGGATCGTCCCAACCACTCACATGCTTGCCCTCTACCAGTTCCAGCAAACGGCGTTTGCTCATCACAGTGTAGTTCAAGTTCAGACGAGCAAACTCATACTGATGAGGACGGCTGGGGAACTTGGCGTAATCGATGAGATTGTCGATAACCCAGTCATACAACTCTCGATTGTTCTCAAACTCAAGAGTGCAGATGCTGTGCGTGATGCCCTCTATGGCATCGGAAATAGGATGGGCATAGTCGTACATCGGGTAAATGCACCACTTATCACCGGTCATATGGTGCGAAGTATGGCGAATACGATAGAGCATGGGATCGCGCATTTTCATGTTGGCATTAGCCATGTCGATTTTGGCGCGCAGCACATGCTCGCCATCTTTGAATTCCCCGGCGCGCATGCGGCGAAAGAGATCAAGACTCTCTTCTACAGTCCGTTCCCGGTAAGGGCTATTTTTGCCGGCGCTAGTGACGGTGCCCCGATACTCTTTGGTCTCGGCATCGGAGAGGCTGCACACATAGGCTTTTCCGGCGCTGATGAGATACTCGGCATACTCATACATCTTTTCGAAATAGTCGCTGGCATGATACAAACCATCCCATTCAAAACCAAGCCAGCGCACATCTTCCTGAATGCCGTCTTCAAAAAGGGTGTCTTCTTTCACCGGGTCGGTATCATCAAAACGCAAGTGACAGCGTGAGCCGGATTCAGGCAGCTTCTCTCGATATTCGTAGGCCAGACCGAAATTCAAACATATCGACTTGGCATGCCCGATATGCAGGAAGCCATTGGGTTCTGGAGGAAAGCGGGTGATAACCTTCTGGTGCCGCTCAGCCTGCAAATCTTCGTTGATGATGTCTCTAATGAAGTCAGATGCTTTTGCCGGAGCTGGTGCGGACGAATTCACGGTTATTTCCTTCCAAAACATGGGGTTACCCATTTTACTCCAATCCAGACCACAAAGGACCACAAAGCACCACAAATGAGTGCCTTCTTCAGGAAACCGGCGGACGGCAGCGGCCCCCCGAGCCAAATCAAGCACTCGAAATCAAGGAACAATGCCAAGAAGCGGCAGGAAGCAGGGCAGAGAATCTGTTAAGGGGAGTAAATCAAGTCATGACGGAATCGGATGCAAGCAGTGCCAAACTTTGAAGCAAGCAGGAAAGAGATAAAATTTAAATCCGCCTGCTAGTCACGGCGCCGCAATAAAATACACTTGGGACCTTAAAATGCTCATTACAAGACTCTTCAGCAGAAACTCCGAGTTCCAGGGTGCCCAAAACGGGTCCGAAAAAATAGCCGCCGGTATTGCCATATCCATCTTCCTTGCAGTTGAAACAGCCCTGCCTGCAATAGCAGAGAACCAAGCCAGGACACTGGAAGCAAAAGCCTCCGTGACAAAAACGCTGGCCTCAGTCGGCGTAAATTCCAGAGTCAACATCGGCTTAAAACGCTTTCCAGACTATTACTATCTAACTACGCCAGGCATACAAGCCTTTCCCACCTGGCAAAGGCTTCATGCCAGGGCCGCCGAGACCGGCTACTACCCCTTGATCTGGCTTGACAAAGCCCGAGCCGAGATCGACTCGGCACATATGAAACGCGTGTCGGCGCCCATCGCCCTCGCCCTGAAAGAATTGGGCGTAAAACCCAGATCATCGGTAGACCTAAAAGAAGTGAATGCGCGCCTGGCCTCTCGGCCCAAATTTCCTGCTTATCCCTTTCCTACAGGCAAAGTCACAAACCAGGAAGAAGCAATTCGTGCGGATATTCTGCTACAACTGCAAGATCTTCACATGCATGAGTTAAAGCGAAACGGTGTAGCACCGGGTGTTATGCCCACCAGCATGCAGCAAATCACCACCTACGGCGATATCAACCGCAAGTATCTGACCGTCATGATGCTGGTCATGAGCAAACCCCAGTCAAAAGGAAGAAATCTAACCCATCAAAACAAAGACTCTGCCGGCTCAATTCCGTCCATTCCCGCAGAACAAATAGCGAAAACCTGCCAGAGAGGTGAAGAGAAGGATTTTCCCCAATGGTTAACAATGACGGAACACTCCGACGCTTACTACAAAGTCGAGACAGGCACCGCCGATGAAGTGTCAACACCGCAACAAGAGAGCCGGGCCGCCTTCCAGTACGACTTCATGAAGCAAAAATACTTTCCTCTACCAAACGCGATTATTCTCCTGATTCCGGCAAAAAAATCATACCTGACTCCCGCATATTTAGACTTCGGCGATGTAAACGCTTGCCCCAAGCCGGCGGTGCATGTAGCGGCTGCCAAATGGTGGCAGAGAAAGTACGGTGCCGAACTAGTCTCCATCACCGATGACAGCATGGAATTTCACGTAAAAAACCCGCCAAGAACGGACCAGGAGGCGCTCAAACTGGCCCGCGAACAGTTTATTTACTGCCCTGACAAAGTCAAACAAGGAGCCGGAAATCTCTGTCAGCTGGCGGCCGACTTGCAGGGCGCCCGCTTCTGGACATTCTGGTGGGACTGAGAAAAACCACATAACCACGTTCTTCTCGCAACCACACTCAGTTCCACCCACCCATGCTATGCTCATCGCCAAGGCTTAACCACAAGCCAAACATCCGCCACTAATAGACCGCTTATGACAATTCGGCTGAGACAATTTGAGCCGTGCTCAAAGTAGTGGGAGCAAGAAAATCATCGCCGCTTCCTCGCGCTGATTAGCGCAAAGGCGGTAGGCAGCCGCCTGCGTAAACCGAAGCAGTTCCGGCGCCACGGCGACGCAAGTATTTTCTCTTGTCTAGAAAAGACTGTCTTTGATACAAGCAGATATAAGCTTTTGATTCCCTTTTCATTTTTCGCCTGCAAGGACTTCTGTAACACCATCAACGACAGAGCCGGTCTAAGAGCCTCTTCTTCGCGCAACCTGGTTGTGCCGGTGGAACACACTCTTCGCCAATGATCGACTCAGTCGCAAGAAGACGAATCCAAAAGCTTTGGCTTGGCCGCAGTCTCACCTGGTGAGGTCTGCACCAGCTCGAAGTCCAAGCAGGCATCCTATCTCGCCCGGCAAGCATCCGCCTGCCCGAGCGAAACACCACCATACTTCAATCGAGGTACCATTATGTTCGACGAATCCAAAAGCCCCGCTTCCACAAGAAGCGGGTTATCAGCGCTGCGGTGGGCTTTCATTGCCACCCTGGCTCTAGGATTGGCGGGCGCTTTCGGCTACGGACTGGCCTGGGGCGGCGTCACAATCTTGTCTTTTGCCGGCTCCCTGGCACCATACATGCCGGTTATCGCCGCCACTATGTTCGCCCTGGGTAGCAGTGGAGTAATGCTCCTTCTGGGCTATCTCTACTTCACCGGCCGGGCGGAGGTCTTCACCACATGGACCAGTCGCCTCCATCCGTTCTTCCACCTGGACAGCCACATGCCTGAATTCCCCGCAAGACTGGGCATGAATTACCGCCGCGTCGGTGTGCCGTTCAAGGAGGTTTCTATCTGGGCCCTGGGCGCTGCAGTGGTGCTGTCGATCTTCGACTACGCCACCGGCACCCTCAACACGCTCAGCCAGACCGCCGTCACCGGCTCCGAAGCCTTCGCTCAAACACAGAGCGCCATGGCAGCGCTGGCTGGTCTCAGCGGGACAAACTTTATTGTCACCATGCTGGTCTCCATCGTTGTGGTGGCAGTGGTGCAAGAGTTTGTCTTTCGCGGAATCGTCCAGAACCTCTGGCATGCTGCCTTTGACACTCTGGCCCGGTCCCTGAGAAGCTCCGAAAGCGCTTTCTCCCGTGCCGTCGGCATGGTTGTGGAAGCCAGTGCAGCTTACACCGCAGTCCTGATCGCCGCTGCACTCTATGCCGCCGTCAATCCGGTCAACCCCATGAGCGCCTTCTTCTTCGCGCTTCTGGCCGGTATTGTCTACCTGCAAACCCGCACCATATGGGCTCCCGTCATGCTGAACATCTTGAGTAAAGCACTATTCCTGCTAGTTATCCTCACCGGAGTCTTCGGCGACATCGGTTATAACTACAGCGCCACATCCACCCCGGTACAGCCTGCCGCCCCGGCGCAAGCTGCCACCACAGGCACTACCAACACCGGCAGCCAACCGGTCTCCGGTCCTGCCACTGCAACCGACACCGGCAACCAACCTGTAGTTCCTGCTACTGCAACCGACAAGGCAGCGGTATCGGGTCACAGCAGCATGGGTATCCGCGTACCGGGAGTACATGAACCCATCATGCCCGATCAAGGAAAAGTCGTCAAACCATTGGTATCAGTGGCTGATGATGAAACCGTGATTCGGGCTGACTTTGCCGCCAGCGGTAATACCTTCATTCAGGTCTGCCTGCCTGCCGACTGCGCCGCCCAATTTGCCGACCTGGAAAAGCTGGCAAAAGCCTATCCGGATGTTGAATTTGTGCAGGCCGATGCCTCCAAGAACAAACTTCTTGTAGGCAAGTTGCAGGCGCAGCAAGCAGCCATGGCTGAAGCCGGCAAGAAAGCCGCCGCCGAAGCCGCTAAGGGTAAGAACGCCGCACCGACACCGGTGACAGGCGAAACGGGAGACACCACCGTCGCCGCCCCGGCGCCGATGGTCAGCGCCGAGCTGACCTATCCCGTGCACATCTACGCCAATGACTCCATGCAGGTGGCGCCGGCCGGTACCACCAGTGAAGCCGATCTGAAGAAATTCATCGAGCTGAACTTCCGCACCTACGGCGAATCTCCCGAGGACGGTGACGACACCCAGGCCAGCTATGTCAGCAAGTTGTGCAACCCTGAAAATCAGGATGCCTTCAACGGCAAGGTGCTTTATGCCTGCGCTTACGACTTGATCGTAAACACCGACCTGGCTCTGTTAAACCCTGAGAAACGCAGCGCCTTCGAACAGAAGTGGGAACACAAGTTTGACGCCGGCAGCGAGCTTAGTAGCGAAAACGGCACCGAGAAAGCCATTCGTGCCATGCTTGCCGACCTGAACGAAATGCACACCATGTTCTTCACCGGTAAGCAGTTCGCCGACCTGGCACAGAGTTTCGATGCCAGCCTGACCGGCATCGGAGCGCCTGTTACCCGCATCAATCTGGCCAGCAAAGCGGAAGCTCTGGGTAAGAATCCTGCCAAGGATGCTCTTATGGCCCTGAGCAAAATCAGCGAAGACACGCCCATAGTCGTCTATCCTAAACCGGTAGAAGGCGGACCGGCGGAAAAAGCTGGTTTGAAACGCGGTGATCGCATCATCGCCATCGACGGGAAAACGACAGTCGGCAAAACCATCAACGAAGTGGTAGCGGCCATTCGCGGTCCTGTCGGCACTACAGTCAACTTGCAGGTGATGCGCAAAGCAGCAACCGGCGGCAGCGAAACTCTTTCTCTGTCCATCGTGCGCGGTAAAGTGCAGAACCGTGAAGTGAACTGGTGGAAACTCACCGATGGAAGCGGTCGTGTTGCCGTCAAGGTGGACATGTTTGGAGACCACGTTTCCAGAGAGTTCACCCAGGCTCTCTACCAGGCTTGCACTGGTAAAGCCTGGCCGGCAAGCCCCAGCGCCCTGGCTCAAATGGTGAATACTTACAATCCCGAGCAAGATTGCGCCTCCATGAAAGGACTGGTTATAGACCTGCGCAACAACCCGGGCGGTCGCCTGGATCAGGTCGTGGAAATGATGCAAGCCATCATCAAAGAAGGCACCATCGTCACTACTTTGAGCCGCGAAGGTGATCAGATCATCGAAGTAAAAGAATCGGTGACAGCCGGTGACTTCCGTCGCGAAAGATTCGTCGACGGCAAATCGGTGAAGCTGGTTACGCATCCGCGCATGATGCGCGTCACTCCCGCCAAACTGCCCATCGTGGTAATCGTGAACGAAGGCAGTGCCAGCGCCTCCGAACTGATGTCTTCCGGCTTGCAAAAGCTCGGACTGGCCACAGTTGTAGGTACGCCCAGCTTCGGCAAGGAAGTAGGTCAATCAGTCAACCCGATTGACTTCAATGCCGGGTTGAAAGTGACCACCTTCCGTTTCCTGCCTGGCGGCGTCGACCTGGGCGTGGCGGTATTGCCTGACTTTGAAGCCACTTCCGACCTGTCCTTCCGTGACAACCCCGTCGAGAATGTGGACAACGTCATGGTCAAAGCGGAAGAAATTCTAGCTCTTGGCGATGAGGCGCTGGTGAAAGCCAAAGGCGCCGATGTGCAGGCCCGCAAAGCCGAGATGGCGAAAGCCGCCAAAGCTGAGCACGATGCGCGGGAAACAGCCATGCTAGCCGCACAGAAAGCCGGTCAGTCCGAGTTCGACGAGTAACCGGTCGACTCTGGCCTGAGCCGGAATATCTTTTAACGCGGCTTCCCCGGGCAACCGAGGAAGCCGCCATTTGATACGAGAAAAATCGACCATGACCAGACAAAAACGTGTAATACGCTGGCTGCAAGCCAGCTCCGAACAGAACGGCGGTGCGGCAGTACATACGGCGCCCTGGTGGCGAGTAGTCTGCCTCACCGGCGTCGACTATTTTTCAACGCTTTGCTATCAACCCACTATCGCCTTTGCTGCCGCCGGCGGCCTGGCGCCCCTGGCGACGATTATTCTGGCCCTGGTCACCCTCTTTGCCGCCCTGCCCGTTTACTGCAAGGTGGCCAATGAAAGCCCCCACGGCAAGGGCAGTATAGCCATGCTGGAAGGTCGCCTCACCGGCTGGTACGCCAAACTCTGCGTACTGGTGCTACTTGGTTTTGCCGCCTGCGCCTTCATCATCACGGTGACGCTTTCGGCTTCCGACGGTGCCGCCCACTTCGTCGAAAACCACATCATGCATGACGCCTTAAGCCCGCGGTCCTACATGATCATTGCCTTTGTCCTCCTGGCCGCTTACGGTCTGGTAGAAGAGTACCGCAAGCAGATTCTGCTCATGGCGGTAGCAGTGGCAGCCTATGCCCTCTTAGACTACTTTGCCGAAAGCCGTATGGACGTGGCACTGGTGATGGTGGTAGCGTTGGGCTTGCTCTTCCTCAAAGGTCTGCGAGAAGTGCTCGGTGTGGCCGTGCTGCTGGTTGTGGGCTTTATGTCCCTGAGCGCCATTGTAGTGGGCGTCAGCCTCTACCATGTCTACATCCATCCGGAAATGGTGAGCGGTTGGTGGCAGAAACTGCTGGCGGCCAACGATTTTTCCATCAGCAGCATGGTCTATCAGTGCGTGATTATCTTCCCCTTACTGGCCCTTGGCCTGTCCGGCTTTGAAACCGGCGTACAGGTCATGCCGCTCATCAGGGGCAATGAACACGACAGCGAACACCATCCGGCAGGACGAATCGCCAACACCAAGAAACTGCTTCTGGCAGCAGCCATGCTCATGAGCGTCATGCTGATTCTCAGCAGTCTGGCCACCACCCTGCTAATCGACCCCAGGGACATGCAACCGGGCGGCAACGCCGACGGTCGGGCCCTGAGCGTTCTGGCCCACCGCTTCCTAGGTCATCAGTTCGGCACGGTCTTTGACTCATTGACCATTGCCATTCTCTGGTTTGCCGGAGCCTCCGCTCTAACCGGTCTGCTCAACCTGGTGCGTTATCTGCCCCGCTACGGCATGGTTCCGCAATGGGCCCACGCCGATCGCCCCATGATCATCGTCTTCACCACAATCGCCATTGTCGTCACGGTCATCTTCAAAGCCGATGTCATGGCTCAGGGTGGTGCCTACGCTACAGGGGTACTCGTCTTGATCACCTCGGCAGCCATCGCCGCCGCCTGGTGCTCCTATGGCAAAAGCAAGTGGTACTGCGGCTTCTACGGAAGCGTCGCCGTGGTCTTCCTCTACACCACAGGCGCCAATGTCATAGGACATCCCGACGGTCCCAAGATTGCCTTCTTCTTCATTCTGCTCGTGCTTGTCACATCGGTGCTCTCACGCATCGCCAGGTTGCTCGAGCTTCGAATCAAGAAAGTTGAACTCTCACCGGAAGCGGCAATCTTCGTAAGTGACGCCATCCAGGCCAGCCAGAAAGGTGTGGTTCACCTTGTCGCTCACAAGTTTGGAGGTACACCCTACACCGTGCGAGAGGAAGAAGTGCGCGAAAGGCACGGGGTTCCGGAAGGCGAGCATCTGCTCTTTCTGGAAATCGAAGTGGATGATGCCTCAGACTTTGAGGAGGAGTCAATCTACATCACCGCCACGGAACATGAAGGACCCCACGCCACCCACCGCATCCTGCGCTGCCAGTGCCTCTCCGTAGCCCACGCCATCGCCGCCATACTCCTGTACATCCGCAAGGAATACCAGGTGCAATGCGCTGCCCACATAGGCTGGACGACCCAGGGACCACTGCGCGGTTCGATTACCTTCGCCATCTTCGGCTCAGGTGAAACCGGTGTTCTGGTGCGCAAAATCATCGAAGCGGCAGAGCCGAATAATCGCAAGCGCCCGCTTGTGCTTGTTTGTTAATGCCCAAGCTCTAACGGTTGCGGGAACTGGTTTGCCATCCGTTCCCCAACCATCCATCAACAGGCCTCGGCACCTCGGCTTCCAATGCCCCGGCGCCGACGCCCCCTTCTGGGAGAATCTAAATGAACACAACCCTCTTACCCATGGATGGCTCCATGGAGGGCACGGCAATCTTCACTTTCGCCATCGCCCTCGTCTTTCTTTTCTTCCACCTGCAGACTTCAGGTTGGTTTCGCGTCTGGCAAATGCGCCGTGAAATAACCAGCTTGAGCGGTAGACTGCCTCCTGCCCAGGAAGCCAATCTGGAAAAGGTTGCCGAACTTCTAAGCGAGGAAAGCACAAGCGCCGCTCACAGTCAGGGACTGCTCTGGAACCTGATTCAAACGGCAGAGACTCGGCTGCGCATGATCCGGAGGCACCGCTTTGAAAACCCCTGATTATGCAAGAAAAAACTCGCTGCCGCCTTTGCAGCCAAAGCAACTAAAACGGGCGTGGGACCGTGCAGTAAGGATCAACGCGATCTATTCTGCCTTCCCCGCCTCTTCTTTTTGACGGGCTCTAGTATATGCTTTAGTATATTCAAAATGGCGACCACACACATGGTCTGCCGGATTGAGGCACCCCGAACCTAGCGGCTTTATCAGACGAAGAAATAATTATGGAAAGTTCCGGGCATAACAGAGACTGCTACCATCGAAATACAGAGTTAGAAGCAAGCACGACAAAAGCACGCAGTCAAAACCAATTTGAACTGAGTGGCAGAGTCAGAAGAAGGAAATCAGAAGCTCACGAGCAGACGCCAGACAGAAGAGTCGTTGGAAGAACAGCAATCTGATTTCCAAGTAAATCGTAGAATTCAAGACTGAATAGCCAATATCAAAAGCGCGATTTCCAGCCGGCGCACAAGACGTTTTTTGAGAATTTGAAAATCATTCCATTCTACCGTTTCAGGTCTAGCACACAAGCAGCGCAAACGGAGCAGAAAGATGTACAGAGGTTTTTCCAGCATAGAATCAGACATGAGGGATCGGCTGGTGGAGATGACCTCCACCCATGAGATCCCGGCACGGTGGCGCGGCACTCCCATCGAGCATTACATCCAGGCCCAAAATCTCGGCTACCCGCTCCATCCGTCGGAAACCCCGCAGATTCTCATTTCCACCTGCATTGAGTTTCGCTATGCACTGCCCATTCCCGCCAAATTTGCCTATGTGATCCGCACCGCCGGCGGCCGATTGGTAGGGCAAGAATTTGCCGTAGCCTATGCTCTCACCCGGGGCGTGCGCAATATCTTGCTCATCGCCCACGATGATTGCGGCATGGCCAAGGTACGCAATAACCGACCGGAGTTGACCAAAGCTCTCACCGACCAGGGCTGGAGCCAGGAAGCCGCCGCCAAATTCGTCGCTCACCACTGTGAAAACGACGCCATCGTAGACGAGCTTGAATCGCTGGAGACTGAATACCACAGACTCAAGCGCATCTTTCGCGATGTTCATGTGGCGCCGCTTTTCCTCACCCTGCAAGACAAACGCGTGCACTTGCCCAAGTGGTATCACACCTTGATCAACAGTGCCGAACCGCAAGCGAAACCGGTGCTGCAACCTGGCTGCGTCAGCGATGAAGATCTACGCGCCTGTGTCTCATCTTATTTCCGGGGCACGGCACGTTAATTTACCCGGGCTAAATCTCGCATCAAGACAAGAGATCGCGCACTGCTTCATACACTTCGCCGACACTGATGCGACTCATGCAACGCTCAGCCGGGTTGGACAGGGAACAATCCCAGGTCTTCCAGTAAGTGTATGACTCATTGCCCTTGTTGTAATTGAGCATCTTATTAGGCACGGCCGAGAACTCCTGCCTGAGGCAAGCGGGATCGCACTGGGGTGCCACCAGATTTCGACAATGCGGGCCGGGACGCAAGAACATGGTATTGCTGCGAAATAAGGCCACCGTGGCAATACCCTGGTGCAGCGCCATGTGCATCAAGCCGGTATCCACGGCTACCACCAGGCGAGCGCTGCTTATGGCATCCATGGCATCGGCCAGGGTGGGAGTGGCAAAGTGCGGTAGCCAGGCCGGAGCCTCGCCCGCAGTGGCCGCCCCGGCACCGCCAGCCAGTCCGGCAGCGGCTAAGCCGGTCAACTCGGCTACAATGTCGCACTTTTCCGGCTGGCCCAGAACCAGACAATCCAGGCCGTCCCTGGCCAGTTCTTTGGCCAGCCCGAACCAGTGACTGGCGGGCCAATACTTCACCCGCCCGGCCGACCCGGGAATGAGCAAGACTTTTTCCCGGCAAGCCTCCACAGTCTTGTGCGGAAGCGGCACAAGCCGCTCATAATCAGCGCCTATTCGCCAGTCCTGGCTGATGCCTTTGAGCACATCGATTATCTTATAGCCCGGATACTTGCTCTCGAACTCGGCAGAACCCCAGATATAATCAGCCTGGAGCGGGTGAGCGCGCATGTTGATGTAGATTTCGTCGGCGCCAAGAGCGTCTTCATCCAGATCAACTTCCTCAATGGTGCCGGCCAACCCCTCGATTCGACCGGACAAACCGGCTTGCTCCGGTGAACGCAGCACCAGCACCACGGGCACCGCGGTGGCAATGAGCCACTGGAGAGCGGGCAGGCAGACGATCAAATCGCCCAGACCATTGGCAATGGCGGCAAAATAAATACGCCTGGGCGGAGACGAAGCGGCACTGTTCATGATGCAGAATTTGCTCCAGCCATCGAAAGACCTCAGTAGACCAGGAGTATCTTTCCAGCCCAGTCCGAAATAGTCAAACCCAACCCTTTCGTGAACTTTGTGGGAACGGTATCTCGGTCTACCGACCGGCATTTTCGTTCGATATCAAAGACGGAAACGAAGCAACCGGGCAGTACGCTTTTGGTACCTGCAAAGAAACATGTGCGCTTAGCGACAGGCTACCACAGCACCGCACCATCTGAACTCTTACTAATAAGCGCCGACAATGTCCTTGCCAAACCTGGAATAGCAGCTCTCTGCGGCAGCGCCGCGGGCTTATCAGCGACAGCAGACCTTGACGCCGCTCCCAGGCTTCAGTTAAGCATGAAATTGTCCTCCTGAACCTATTTCATCTCTTCTCGCCAACTAGACAAAACTCTCAAAACCATAGGGTGCGCTCGAACTACATGGAATTCCAGGTCTGTACTCAGTACAGAAGTTCAGCCCGCCGAAAACTCTGGTTTGAGAAAAGAGTCGAAGAGTGACTTAAGGAAAACAGGCCAGTACAGAACCTCTCCGCATCGGGCCCCGTGGGCCGGTCGGAGAACCAAGGTGCGACTACCGTTCAGGTATTCCCGCCGTTAACCATATCAGGACACAAGCATGAATGAAGACAATACTCAAACAGATGTGCCATCCGCCCTCTTCGCCCAACCGCATCCGACCCTTGCCGCACTCGAGACGGCCATGGGCGCGTACCAAGAAGCCTTGAAGCGGGCCTGGAACACCTACAAAATCTTCAGTCGCGCCATCGAAGAAGTTGACCCGACCAACTGGTCTGCAAAAATCGAAGCGGCTCGCGACAGTGAAGATGAATTGACGCGCATTCGCCTACTCTACGACGAAAAGGCGCTCACTTTCATGAGTACCTGGCTGCAGTGGCAAGACCACAGGAGCATACTCATGAACTGTCGTAAAGACCTGGCCGATTGCATCGGAGCGGCACTGAGGCTGCACGAAGGCGCTAAGGATAACCCCAGAGACCTGTGGCTGCAGCCGTTCATCGAAGCTCGCCTTATCCTGGCCCGCCGTATTCACACCTCCAGTGTAGTTGAGCACGGTGAAATTCACGCCCAGGATGCCTTCCTCAAACGCATGCAAAACATACAAGCGGCCGCCTTCAAAGTACTCAGGACTGAGTTGCCCAACCTCAGCCGAGCCACAATCTACAGCACGGCGCTGGTAATACCCGGTAAAGGCATCCAACCTCACCTTAACGAGAACGTCGACCTTCGCGCAGTCTATGGCGTTCGCCTGGTCAAGGAACCAAACTACGACTTTCCGGCAAGCGACCGACTGGCCTCATTGCTGGAAGAATGCGAGCAAGCAATGAGCCTGGTCCTCAAGGAGGAAGGTGCTTTCGCCCAAGGACAAAACGGCAGTATCAATGAGCGTCAGCATGCCGTGCGTATGCTCGACTTCCTGCACATGACCGACAAAGAAAATGCGCCCTATTCCTATTCTTGCTGCGGCAACCTGGATCAACAGATTGCCGCCCAGAACGAGCGCCGTCTCATCTACGAAGTGCAGCGCCTCAAGCTACAGATTATTTGCGGCAATGCCAGGAAATTGCTTGAACAGGTTGTGGAAACGTTGAAAGCTGCAGTTGCCGAAACCAACCAGTTGCTCATGAAAGTAGAAGCAGCCGAAATGGGCACCACAACCCCGGCTCTCTCCATAAGCCGTTCCGCCATCGACCGCAATACGGTTGAGCGCTATCATACCCTGCGTATGATGTTGAACAATTGCCTGGCTGCCGACCTGCGATTACGCCGTTGGGCCAAACAGATGCTCCAGATTCACCAGACCCTTGAGCAAGATCTATCAAAGAAAGCCGGCAATAGGGCTCTTAAAGATGCTTTTGCTGAAGTCATGAAACAATATGCCTATTGTCTCAAAGACTAACTAACTCCCAGGTGCCGTCTTCTCTCACAGAAGGCGGCGCCGCCTCACTATTTCCTTATTTAAATCGCCATTTTCCACTATTACATATCGTATATCCGGCTGTTTTTTTTACGCCAGGAAAAGAGTGGGCAGGATGAAGACATTTTTCAATGCCTTCACCCTGCCTGGAGCAGCCGGCTACTTGCCGTCCGGCTTGCTACCGCTGAACCACGACCAGACCTGCATCAGGCCGGAGCCGACGTAGATCATGTAGACGACCATGACCAGAAGCCGCATCGGTCCACCGAAGGGGATGAGCAGCGGCGCAGCCATGACGCCGATGCTCATGCCGACGATGATGAAGGCCGAGCGACGAACACGGGCGATGGGCACCTGCTTGAAGGGGCTACTGAAGACCTTGACGAGAGCGTCGAAGACCTTCTTGGCGCCGATCAAGACGATGCCGAAGAGAAGCAGGGAGAGGAAAGCACTGGAGGCGATCATGGGAATGATTCCTTGAAAGATGCGGGCTGAGCCGCGTTGATTACTTGCCGGCCGACTTGTCGCTGCCGTAGAACCACGCCCACACCTGCCACAGGCCGCAGCCGATGTAGATCATGTAGACGATGGCCACGATGGCCCGGAAGGGACCACCGAAGGGAATGAGCAGAGGGGCGGCCATGATGCCGATGCTCATGCCGACGACGATGAAGGCCGAGCGGCGCACGCGCTGCACCGGCACGCTCTTGAAGGGGCTTCCGAAGACCTTGACGAGCATGTCGAAGACCTTCTTGGCGCCGATCAAGACGATGGCGAAGAGAATGAGGGAAAGCGTGGGGCTGTGAAGAAACATGCTGAACTCCTTGAGGAGCGGTGGGACAAGCTGTCCATGCCTGACCGCTCGTTTTTGCCGACCGTGACCCTTTTGCCGGGAACAACGCATCGGCGGGTTGATAGGAAACTGCCGGAGCAGTACTCAAGATTTGCGAGCCAGGCCTCCGGTGCGTGGCTCCGGTACATCTTCCAGGCAAGCACTGCCTGTGGCCAGACGCACTGCCCAGTAGGGCAGACACACTCCCGAAGCGGCACCCAGGTGCACGCCTCCGGCCATGCGAGTGTTGATTTCCAGCAAGTATTGCCTGCCGTCCTCGCCCTCCATGAACTGTATGTTGTACAGCCCACTCAGGTTCAGTACTTCGGTCAGCTTCCTTGCTACTTGCAAAAGCTCCTGGTGGTCTTCCAGAAGCTGCTCGCCCTCCTGCGACTTCCGCCTGACCACGGCGCAAACCAGCACGCCGTTCAGGCCCAGGCAGTCCAGCGAGCGCTCCGGTCCTGCCAGATAGGGCATGACCATCAGCTCCGGAAAGACCTTCATGGCGGCCAGTTCGGCCCGGGCTTGCTCCCGCGACATGTAGACATCGCCGTCGGCACGCCCGGCTCCCAGAGCCTCGTTCAAGACCCGGAAGCCGCGGGCGGCGATACCCACCGTGGGCTTGATGCAGACGGTGCCAAGGGGCGAGAGATCGGCGCAGGCATCGTCAAATGCGGTCAGATCGCGCACCACGTGAAAGCGCGGCACGTTCACCATCTGCGGTGGCAGCGCCCGGTAGAGCGCCGCCTTGTTCTCGATGGTATCCAGTGTCTCGGCGTCAGCCGGCACCAGCACCTGCGCTCCCGCATCGGCGAAACGCTGCCGCGCCCGGGCGAACCAGGAGCCGTTGCGCCGGGGAATGATCAGGTCCACACCGTGACGCCGCACCATCTCCAGGCTCCATTCGATGAAGCCCGCCTCGTCCCGTCCTGCCGGTTCCGGCTCGAAGATGTCGCACTGGGCCATGCCGCGCTTCTCGTCCAGGCGATGGCTGACCATGATGCGCATCGACCCGAGCCCTTGAGCTTGCGCCGACGAGCCTTGCTCCGCTTCAGCCCGGCGTATGGCTGCTATCACCAGCGGTGCGCTGAAGATGCCGCCCACGAACCAGACCGTCGTTTTTTTTAGCGAATCACCACTGGCCATAGGCAGCCTCACATGGTGATGGAGCGGTGCAACTGCCCCACTCTCACGCCGGTGGCCGGTGCCGGTACGTCCTCCGGACGGGCGGTACCAACTGCCAGGCGCACCGCCCAGTAGGGCAGGGACAGCCCGGAGTGGAAGGTGACGTAGAGCCCGCCGGACATGCGCGCATTCACCTCCAGCAGGTAGAGAACACCGTCCTTGTTGCGGAATTGAGCGTTGAAGATGCCGTCCATCTTCAGATGCCGCGCCAGCCTGGCGGCGGCAGCCAGAGCCTCGGGTCTGGCCGGCAACTCCTGCACCCGGTCGGCCACCTTGACCCGGCAGACCGCCTGCACCACTTCACCGCCCACCGCCAGGCAGTCCACGCTGTATTCGGGACCGGGCAGGTACTCCATCACCATCAGGTCCCGGAAACGCTCTTCCTGCCCCAGGATGAATCTCGCCTCGGCCATGGAAATAGCCGTCACGTTGCCGTTCAGAAGACGGCTCACGGCACTGCCATCGCCTGTGATGTAGCGAAAGCCGGCCCCGAAGATGGACACCGCCGGCTTGAAGCAGATGCGCTCATGCACGGCGGCAAGCTCGGCGCAGGCGGCATCGAACTGCTCCAGGTTGGTGACGATGCGGTAGTCGGGAATGTCGGCCACGGCTTTGCCGATCAGCTCGTACTGCCGACCCTTGTGGTCGATGGCGGCAAGGGTCTCACCGTCCGTGGGCACCATCAGGTGCACGCCGGCGGCCTCGAACTTGCCCCGCACCATGGCCAGGTCCTCCACGCCGCGATCCGGGAAGAAGACCCGCACCCCGTTTTCCACAGCGAAGGCCAGGCACCACTCCACGTAGTCCTCGCCCTTGAGTCCTTCCGGCTCCACCACGAACTTGTCGCAGATGGCGCTCAAAGCAAAGTCGGAGCGGTTGTGGCTGCCGATGAAATAGAACTCTTCGCCCGGCTGGGCGCTGGCCTTGATGCTCTCGATCACCGCGAAGTTACTGAGACCGCTCTTGTTGAACCAGATTGTGATAGCACCGATGGGTTTACCCATATAGTTTTTTCCTTTGCAGATAGAGGTTGACTCAGGAAGCGTCTGAACGCTTGTCCAACAGCTCCTGAAAAATTCCCGACCGGCTCGGCATGAGCACGTAGTCGCAAGCGCACATAAAAGGCAGATCCGAACCGCTGTCGCCGAGCCCCACGGTAAGCCGGCTCTCGTCGGCCGGGGCGCCATCGGCCAGGTTCTCCAGGAACCAGGTCTGAGCCTTTTCCTTGCCCAGATAGGGCGGCAGGAAGGCCAGATTATGACCATTGCGATGCACCCACCAGCCCTGGGGCAGAAGAGGCGCACAAGCCGCTTCCAGCTTATCGAGGGCGCCTGCCTCCGTTTCTCTGGCGTTGGCGTAGAGGCGCAGCCTCATCTCCGCCAACTCCTCCAGGTCGCCCATCTCTTCCAGGCGCACCGAGGTCTTCAGCCCCAGGGAGTGGACGGCGCTCTCCATGAGGGCAAGCACCGCCTCGAGCTGCGGTTCCGCCTCACGGCTGGCCCGACTCACCAACGCATGCCAGCGCGGCTCAGGCACTCCCGTTCCCCCCTCTTGACCGGGCGACGGCGTCAGAATGACGGCGCCGAAGGAGAGAATGGCGTAACCGCTGAAGGGCAGGGCCACGCGCTTGAAGGAAGCCAGATCCCGAGCCGTGTTGGGCACCACAAGCAGTCCCCGGCTGCCGCTGAGGACTTGAAGCAGCGCACGCTGCTGGGCGTTCATGAAGGAAGAAGCCTCACCTCGCACGTTGAGGGCCACCGGTTGTCTGTCCCCGCCCCAGGCTTTGCCGCCGGAGTCGAAGAGAGAACCGTCCAGGTCGGCAAAACAAAACCCTTTTGCTCTGATATCGTTCATATAGACCTCGTTTCTCTACTGCGGCGGCACGGATGGACAGCGACAGCCTTGCCTCAAGTTCTCAGTCGCGCACGCCGTAGACCTGGGCCCGCAGGATGATGTCCCGGGCCCACTTGCTGTGGGTGGTGGGCTCGCACATGCGACCGCCCATGCGGAAGACCGCCTGGGCATCGGGAGCGAGAATGGCTTCCGCCTCCTCCACGTCGGTGCGATCGACCCGGAACATGGTCTCGATCTTGCCGATCTGGGTGGGATGGATGGCGGTCTTGCCGAAGAGACCGTTGGCCAGGTCCCGGCGAATTTCCTCCTCCAGGAGCGGCTGGTACTGGTCGTCGATCAGCTCGAAGACCGGCGCCGTCAGCCCGAAACCATGGGGAAGGAATTCCCGCACCAGCTCACCAATCAGGGCCCCGACGGGAGTGTCGTAGATGGTGCGGTCTTTGGGGCGACGCTGGCCGATGCAGTTGAGCAGATCGTTGCCGCCGATGCGCAGGCAGAGGATGCGGTTCTTGACCTTGTCCCGCATGAGCACCTTCTTCAGTTCCCGGCGCTGGCCGGCGTCGAAGGTCTCCACCGTCTCCAGGGTGGGCATGAGGCTGAAGGTGTCGCCGCTGGAGAGTTGCGACAGGTAGAAGGGCAGCGACTCGGCCGTCACCTTGGGCAAAACGAAGCCGTCCACCTGCTCGATGCCGCGGAAGGCGATGCAGCGGCCCATCACGTGCGGATTGCGCACGCGGATGAAGCGCATGGGGTTGCCCACGTTGCGGAAGAGGCGCAGGGCCAGCTTGAGGTTTTCCAGGGCCTGATTGAGTTGATCTTCGCGCACCGCATCTTCGGTGCAGAAGATGACCGAACGCAGTTCCGGAAACTTCTCGCCATTGGCGATGGCAGCCAGAACCTCGGGGCTCTGGGTGCAGGGAACATACATGGAAGCGCCGAGGTGGAGCTGGGTCTTCTGTTGGTGGTCAATCATTTGGGATTCCTCAATCAACGGTCTTGATGAATGCAGCAGCCCGATAGGGCAACTGCGCATTGGTCTCGATCGGCACGCCGGCGGCATTAGCCAGGGCCACCAGGTGTTGCACGTCCTGTGCATCGGGCTCACGCAAAACGAGCCGCTCCGGCACGCGGCGCAAAAGCACCCGCGTTGCTTCGCCGATGCCCGGCTTGACGTGGTTGCGGTCCACGACGCCGTAGTGCTGCATGGCATAGGCGATGAAGTCGGTCGAGCGCTTGTTCAAGCGCCGGCGGATCTCCTCGTCCCAGACCACCGGCGACGCCTCGCTGAGCGCCTCCAGCAGGTAGGGCATGACCGCCTCGATGAAGTAGCGCGAGAGGTCTTCCTTGCTCTTCTCGGCGTAGTAAACGCAGGCATGGAAATCACCTTCGCCCACGTAGCGCTCGGAGAGCACGGTGCGACTGACCAGCCCCGAAACCACGGCATTCAGCACCGCCGACGGTATCAGGTAGTCATTACTGGTAGCGGCCAGGTCGGCGCAGCCGGCCAGGTCCGACACCACCATCAGTTGTGGCACGATGCGGGCAGCGCGGCTCTGGTTATAGGCTTTCACCGAACGATGCAGTTCGCCGGTGATGGCCCCTTTGCCGGTCCAGCCGTCCACGAAGATGATGTCGCAGTCGCGGTGGCGAGCCCGGATGTAATCCAGCGCCGCCCAGTCGATGCCGCGGTCGCGGATGATGGAGACGCTGTAATGGCAGGCCTTGTGGCCGAGAGCTTCCACGCCCCGCTTGAGCAGCACGCCCATGGGCGTACCGGCGCGGGCCAGACTCACGAGCACCACTTCCCGTCCGCGCCGGGCCTTGAGATCAGCCGCCAGGGTGGCGCACAGACAAGCCAGGTGATAGCCCAGTTGACCGGCGTTCTGTTCCAGCGCCTGGTAGAAGAGCCGCAGGTAGCGTGCGTCCGGGGTCTTTTCCACCGACAGCATCTCGCTGTAATGGGCGGCACCGCTCTGAATCGCCCGCTCCTTCTCGGCCACGCTCACCGGCGCGATCTCCACCTGCTTGAGCAGGAAGAGCACATCGCCGCGCACGTAGCTGCCGCTGAAAGGTTCACAGTTTGCTTTCACTTCGTTCATAGATACCTCTTTCAAAGAACGTTCAGGAACAGTCAGCGACGCAGGCCGGCGAAAGCCTGCGACCGGCTCGGCATGAGCACGTAGTCGCAAAGCGACATGAAAGCCAGATCGCTCTCGCTGTCGCCCAGACCGATGGAAAGCGCACCCGGGGCAGCGACGTTCTCCATGAACCATCTGACCGCATATTCCTTGCGCAGGAAGGGCGGCAGGAAGGCCAGGAAGTTGCCGTTGAAATGGGTGAACATCTGCTGCCGCGCCGCCGCCGGATGATGTTCCTGCAGGAAGCTCTCGGCCGCCGCTTTGATGGTGCACAGCTCGAAGAGGTTCTTCTGGTTGTGCTTGACCGACACGTAGAGCGGCAGACCGGCGTCCACCACAACCCGCACCCGCACGTCGATGTTCTTTTCGGCGGCCACATCCTTGATATGGGCGCAAAGTTCATCGAGGAGGGCGGCGTACTGCCCCGACTCTTCGCTCATGCGCTGATGCCAGCGCGGTTCGGGGCAGCCTGCCGGCGTGAGAATGACGCCGCCGAAGCTGACGATGGCATAGGCACCGCTCGACACCGGCAACTGCACGTTCCTGAGCCCCTTGGACGAGCGCGCCGTGGTCAGAACCACCTGAGCGCTCGCCGCCAGAAGCTGGTTGAGCACCCTCTGCTTGGGGCTCAAGTAGCCACAGACAAGGCCTTTGTCGTCCACGGCGCAGGGTTCCGCTCCTTCACAGGGCGAGACCCGCGTCGTGGTGATCAGGCTGTCGTCCACATCGCAGAAGGCCACCACGGCAGCGCTGGCAGCAACACCGGTCTGCCCGGAAATGATGTCTTTCTTCATAGTCAGATCTCCACTGTCTTAGCGGCCAGGGCTTCCACAAGCGCCGGGTCGATGGTTTCTGTCGGCGTCTCGTGGGCAATCAGCACCTGCTGGTACTGACCGGGAGAGACGTTGTAGAGGAAGTTGGGAATGCCGTCTTCGTAGTTGTCCTGGAAGGTCATGCCGCAGGCGATGGCGCTATCCGGCGCGGCGATGATGGGCGAGCGCGTGGTGGTCTGGTAGAGCACATCCACACCCAGCTGCTCCAGATAAAGGGCCAGGCGGAAGGGCGGGAAGGAGAACTCGCCCGTGCCCAGCACCAGCACCTTGCACCCTGCCGTCTCACTGGCCAGCGTCTGCGCCTGCCGCACCAAATGCGGTGCAAGCGCCAGGACTTCCGTCGTGCCCAGCCGTCCGTGGTTGCGAGGCAAAAGAGCATCCTTGAGCCCATCATCGCCGGTCACCTTGGGCATCTCCATGTGCTTGAGCCCGGCGGCGGCGGCAAACTGGTACTCGCCCTTGAGCACGGCAATGGTCCGGGTCGGCACCGGCATCGCCGCAAGCGTGGCCTCGGTGCGCGCCGGTCCACGCCAATCGGTGATCACGGCCGTGACCACCTGCGCAAGCGAAGGAATGCGTTCCTTGAAGGCCGTGGTCAGATTGACGAAGGTCTTGCCGGTGGAAGCTTCGTCATCCACCAGCACCAGTGAACGGGCATGCTCGAAAAGTTCGCGAGCACGTTCCCCTTCCGGCATGTACATGATGTGGTCGGCGGCATGGGAATGCTCCTCCAGAAACTCCAGGGCGGCGGGACGGTTGACCCGGTAGCGCGTGGAGTGAATGAAGACCAGATCCTCGCGTCCGCTCAGGACTTTGAAGGCCTCGAAGACGCCCTGACCGAGACAGGTAGCCGTCTCAGCCATGCCAATCACCACCACCGGTCCGGGCAGGTCCGCCGGAATCTGACGGGCCAACTTCTCATGCACCGAGAGCATGAGGGACGGGCGCACCGGCATGTGCTTGCCCAGCACTTTGGAGACGAAGAGGAAGCCGCGCTTGGGATTGCGCCTGGCGGCAAAGCCGCACAGCTCATCAAGGGGCATCAGGCTCTCGTGCACTTCCACGGTGATCTCACCGGTGGGCAGTTCCACAGTACGCCGGAACTGAATATTACGGGTATCGGTATTCATGTTTTCTGCTCTCCTTTTTCGAGTCGCACATAAAAAGGGTTGAACCGAGCTCAAGCTCGGCAGTACAGCAACAGTGGCTGCTCTTTCGGCAGCGGTTTTTTCTTTGCCCTTACCGCTTGAAACTAGCCTGGTAAGCCACTTTGGGCCAGACGAATCAAATTCGTTTCCAAGTGGTGAAGGCAAAAAAAAGAGAGCGACCAGTTTTCAGGCTGGCCGCTCTCCAACAAAGAACTAGCACTGCCCGCGGTGCGCAGGCAGTACCTTAGTTATTCAGCGGACTTGCTCTCTTAGCAGCTCGGGCTCACTTCTGAGCCGGCGGCGTGGAGGTGATGCCCAGCTCGGCGTCGAGGCGGGCGCGCTCCGCGGCAGCGGCGGCGTCCTTCTCGATCTTGGCGATCTCGCGGTCGGTGTCCGAACCCTGGGCCAGCTCGTTCTTGGCGCGGGCCTTCTCCAGGTCGGTATCGGCCTGGCGAGCGGCTTCGCCGGCGGCGCTGAGGCGGTCCTTGATGTTCTTCAGGGACAGGGAGGCATCGGCGGCAGTGTTCAGCACTGCGGTGAGCGCTTCCTTCTGCTCGGTGTCCTGGATCTGGTCGGCGAAGTCCTTCAGGGCCTCACGGGTCTGGTCGAGGGCCTCGACGGCCTGGGCGGCGATCTTGGCCGCTTCATTGGCCGCAGCGCGCTTGCTCGTCACCGAGGCCTTGGCCTTGGCGATGTTGCCGGCGATGGCGTTCTTGGCGTCCTCGGAGGCATTGCCGGTGACGGCGATCTTGTACTGGCCGGTCAGCTTCACCACCTGCGCTTCGGCGGTGGCGACGTCCTTCTCGGCCTGGGTGGCGCTGGCCTTGGCCGAGGCCACGTTGTCGAGCTGGCGGTTCAGCTCGGCGGTGAGACGCTGGTGTTCATGGCGCTGCTTCTCGGAGGCCTTGGTGGCACCCGAGACAGCCTTGCCGCCCTTGATCTGCAGCATCTGGCGGAAGGCCGGCCAGGTGAAGTAGAGGACGACAACGGCGAGAGCGGCCAGCACGAGGATGGTGGTCAGATTGAACGTGATCATTTTGAATTTCCTACTTTCGAGGTTGAAGATTCTGTTTGCATGCACAAAGGAGGAACGGCTGCAGGCATGCGTGCAACCGTTGAGACCTTGCTGTTTAGGCGCGGTCTCGGTCTTGGGACACCGGCGAAGTTTCCTTCGCACGGTCGAATTCGGCGCAGATTTCGCCGACCTTCACTTCCAGAGCCAGGATGATGCGCTCGGCTTCGACGAGATCGACCTTGCCCTTGAGGAGCTCCTGGCCTTTCTCGGTGAAGGTATGCACGGACTTGGGAATTTCCATGCCGCGGGAGCCGTAGTCTTTGTACTTGACCACGGCTTCAAGAAAGCGGCGCTTCAACTCGGCGCGTTTGTCCGTGAGAGCCTTGTTGAACGAGATGGCCGCTTCCGTGTCGCGACTGATGCGGTCATGCAGACCGAACCACTCTTTGACGTTGTGCTTGCTGTCATCCCATTTCTCGTCGGCCAGCATGGCGTTCAGCCTGGCCAGCCAGTCGCTCAAGCCACGGGTAGAGGGCGGAACCTTCGGTTCCTCCGAGCCACCCACCTCGACGACACAGGCTTGGTGCAACTCCAGCGCTTTCACCTTGCGCGCCTTCAAAAGCTCCAGCTTTTCTGCTGCTACGCGCACGTCGGCAGCAATCTGAGCTCGCTCGCGGGCCAGACCGGCGATGAAGTTGTTGGCGGCCTTGAAGTAAGGCGCCAGGTCTTTCTTGATGTCTTCGGTGACACCAAGGGGATCGTTGCGCCAGCGTCTCGTTGTCGATTCGAGACGAGCGGAAAGAGCCGCTACGTCGGTGGAATTCTCGCGGCCGTACTGGCGTTCTTCCGCACAGATACGCTCCACTTCCTTCTTCACCGCCGCAATTTCTTCTCCCACTTTCTGCCAGGCTTCGCCTACGGTCACGTAAGCATCGCGCAACTGCTGGAAGTCGCGCGACATGAGCTGCCGCAAGGTGGCAACGGTCATCTTCTTGATGTTCTGGCTGCCGGCGAAGAGGTCGCGGTTCTCCAGCGCCACTTGTTCGGGGGGCAGGTCGATGGACTCGCCATCGAACATTTGCTCAATTTCCTCGAGCACTCTGCCTTTGCCGAAAGTGGGCAGGTTGTCCCGCTTATCCTTGATCTTCACCACCAGCTTGGAGAAGAGATCCACCTTCACCCACAGACGCGCTTCCGCATCCACAGCTTTCTGGTGCTTCTCCTTGGTAGCCCCGGAAAGCTCGCGACCGTCGCGAGCAAGCTGGTAGCCGATAAGGCTCTGCAGCTCCGAGATATTGGCATGCAGCGTGGCGACATCAGCCTGCCAGGCTGCCAATTTGATATCGATTTCTTCGAGCGTCACAAATAACCTCCTGGCGTCGGCTCCCGGGAAGAGAACCAGTTGCCGATTGTTGAAAATCTGCTGACGCCACTTGGGGTAAGGAAGCGCCGCCTACAAGGCAACGCTTCCCATCACCGTCAGGTGATCAGCCCAGCAGCGCCTGGATCTTGCCCACCATGTCCTTGATGGTCTGGCCGTCGACGCCTTCGCCCATGGCCGCGAACTTCCATTCGCCGCCGTGACGGTAGAGGCGCGCCATGACCAGGCCGGTGGTGGGGAACTTCTCCGACAGGTTGAAGCGGCACAGCTCCTTGTTGTCGGCCTGATTGACGATGCGCACGAAGGCGTTCTCCACCACCGTGAACTTCTGGCCGCGGAAGCTGTTGACCGTGAAGACGATGTGCTTGACCTTGCCGTCGACCTTGTCCAGGTCCACCTTGATCTGCTCGTCGTCGCCGTCGCCGGCGCCTGTCAGATTGTCGCCGGTGTGCACGATGGAGCCGTTGGCGCTCTTGAGCTGCCGGAACGAGATGGCCTCGATGAGGCTCTTGTCCTCGGCGAAGAGACCGCAGGAAGCGTCCAGGTCGATCTGGGTGCGACCGGTGTCCCAGCCCAGGCCCATGGTGACCTTGGAGACAGCGCCGCCGGCTTCCTTGGCGAGGGAGATCTTCTGACCCTTCTGGAGAGTGATTGCCATTTGTTTGATACCTTTTCAGTGGATGGGGCTTTGCCCCGGAGTTTGGGAACTTCGACGGGAAGGAGGGACAACCCTCCTTCCCTTAGTGACCGGCTTGAATCTAACTATTCAGGCGGTCAATGACAGCTTCAGGGACGGCCCGAGGGTCGACCCTGAATAAAGAGCAAGCGACCGACCGCCTTACTCCACTTCCACGCCGAAGTTCTTGCACAGGCCGGCCAGGCCGTCGGCGAAGCCCTGGCCGATGGCCTTGAACTTCCATTCGCCGTTGTGCAGGTACAGCTCGCCGAAGATCAGCGCCGTCTCCACCGAGTAGTCCTCGGAGAGGTCGTAGCGCGCCACCTCGGTGCCGGTGCCCTCGTCCACCACGCGGATGTAGGCGTTGTTGACCATGCCGAAGGACTGACGGCGCGCCGCCGCATCGTGGATGGTGCAGGTGAAGGCGATCTTCTGGATGTTGGCGGGCATCTTCGAGGTGTCGACGATGACCGACTCGTCGTCGCCGGCGCCCTGACCCGTCTTGTTGTCGCCGGTGGAGGTGATGGCGCCGGAGGCGTGCACCTTGTTGCCGTAGAAGATGAAGTCCTTCTCGTTGTTGACCTTGGCGGTGGCGGCGTTCAGGCCGAAGGCCGAGGCGTCGAGGTCGAAGTCTTCGCCGGCGGTGGCACGAGCGTCCCAGCCCAGACCGATCTTGAACTTGGTGACGCCCGGGGCTTCCTTGGCGAGGTTGACGTTGGCACCCTTCTTGAGGCTGATGGCCATGGTGATTTCTCCTGTTTCGTTGCGATTGAGTTTGCGGTGCTGCTGCCCCATGCAGCAGCTACCGCCAGAACTGAGGAAGAAAGCCGGTCGGCGCCGAAACCGGGCCGACCGCAAAGAGTATGAGCCGCCGCTCCCGCCGGTCAGGCCGAGGGCAGCGGCGGCGGCGGCGATAGGAACGCCCTTAGTCGTCCAGGGCCAGTTCCAGGATCTGCTTGGTGGACAGACCATCGCAGTGGTCCACCGTCAGGCAGTTGACGATGTCCAGGGTGGCGCCGGCCTTCTCCAGGTCGTCATCCAGTTCCACCAGGAAGTTCTTGGCGTCGCGATCGCGGCCGGTCTGGATGAAGCAGATGCCCAAGGCGTCGCGGCCGAGGCCTTCCTTCGTGAGGCGCTTGGTGGCGTTGACGATGGCATCGCGCACGGCCTGACGGCCCGAGCGGGCATCGGGCAGGTTCGGCTCGCCGTCGGTGAAGATGACGATGATGCGCGGCTTGGTCTTGGGGTCGGCCGGCACGGCCTTGCCGAAGAAGCCCGACTTGGGCTTGCCGAAGCGCTTGTCGAAGTAGTCGCCGATGCGCTCCTCGAGCACCTTGGCGGTGGCGGTGCCGTTGGTGGGCTGGCACTTGGCGAAGAGCGGGCCGACCTTGGCGAAGACGGTGTTCTCGTAGGTGGTCACCTGGTCGTTGAAGAAGCCGAAGGTGACACCGTCGGTGTCGATCTTCTCGCACTCTTCCACGAGCATGCTCACCTTCTCGCGGCAGTCATCGAGGCGCGTCTTGCCGGAGGCCGTGTCGCGCTCCTTCATGGAGCCGGAGATGTCGACGAAGACCTCGAGGTCGTACTTGGAAAGATCGCGCTTTTTGAGGCTGAGAGCCATGTGAATTCTCCTTAGGGGAAAGTTTGCTGACGTTTGTGGACCGTGCTGCGACGCGCCCCAGGAGCTCGTAGAGAGCGGCGCGCGCCTTCAGCACTAAAAGGAACTGAGGTGCTCTGTGCGAAGTGTCAGGTCACACCGGAGGGCGCTCAGGCCAGGGTCAGACCGAAGTCGGTGACGTACTTCTCGAGGCCGGCCTGGTGCCCCTGGGCCACGATCTTGAACTTCCACTCGCCGTTGTGGCGATAGAGTTCGGCGAAGCAGACCGAGGTTTCCACCGAGAAGTCCTCGGACAGGTCGGCGCGGCAGACTTCCTCACCGGTCTCTTCGTTGACCAGGCGGATGAAGGCGTTGTTGACCATGCCGAAGGTCTGCTTGCGCTCCGGCGCCTCGTAGATGGAGACCACGAAGACCAGGCGCGCGATGGCCGCGTTCACCTTGTCGAGTTGCACCTTGATGGACTCGTCGTCGCCGTCGCCGGCGCCGGTCTTGTTGTCGCCGGTGTGCGAGACGGCGCCTTCGAAGTGCTTCAGGTTGGCCGGCTGGTAGAAGACCACGTCGCGGTCGTCACGGCACTTGCCCTCGGCGGTGACCAGGAAGCAGGAGGCGTCCAGGTCGAAGTCCTTGCCGTCGGTGCTGCGCGCGTCCCAGCCGAGGCCCACCAGCACCTTGTTCAGGCTGGGAGCTTCCTTGGTCAGGTTGATGTTCTGCCCCTTGCGGAGTTGGATGGCCATTAGTTTTTACCTTTCGTTGCGATTTCTAGAAGCGTCTGCGGCTTTTGTGAGCGGTTGCAGACGCATGTCTTTTGCGGAGCCGACGGAGCAAGAGTCTCGTCAGCTCCTGAACAGGAGGTGTTGTCCTTCCTCAGGACGTTGAAGTCAGACCCGACGATACCGTCGGAATCCCGGCTCAAACGCCTTTCTGGCACCGAGCCGGGCTGAACGCCGATGGGGAAATCAGCTCTTCTTGAAGCAGCCGGCCACCGCGTGACCGATCTTCTTGGCCGGGTAGGTGATGGGGACCATGAGGGAATCCACCAGCTCGGCCACATTGCCCATGACCTGGCCCATCCAGGTGAAGACGCCGCCGAACACGGTCTGGAGGAAGCCGATCTTCTCATAGGCCATGCCGAAGCCGACGATGCCCATGATGGTCGCGAACTTCTCCATCTTGCTCAGGTGAAAGTCGAAGAAGTACTCGGCGAAGAGGATGACGCCGATGAAGCCGACCAGCACATAAGCCACCTTCTCCAGCACCGGGAACTTGTTCACGACGCTGATGAAGAAACCGGCCACGAACCGCAGGGCGAGGATGCCGATGAAGACACCGAGGACCACCACCCACATCTTGGGCGAGAGGGCCACGGCGGCAATGACGTTGTCCACCGAGAAGGCCAGGTCCATCAGTTCGACGGAGATGATGGTGGCGATGAGACCGCCCTTGGCTGCGGACTTGACCGACTCTTGCCCTTCTTCACCTTCCTCGGCCACACCCAGGTGCGAACACATCAGGTAGATGAGGTAGGCGCCGCCCACCAGCTTGATCCACGGGTTGGCGATGAGGAAGCCGACGAAGACCAGGGCCACACCTCGGAAGAGGTAGGCGCCAAGCAGACCGGCCTTGAGGGCGAACTTCTGCTGCTTCTCGGGCAGGTGGCGGACCATGGTGGCCAGCACCAGGGCGTTGTCGACGGAAAGCAGACCCTCGATGAGGATAAGCGTCAGGATGATCGGGGCTTCGGCGATGAGTTCGGCGCCGGTGGGCACATGCGACAAGATCGAGGTGAGAAAATCCATGAAAAGTTCCTTTGCAACCGCCACGGAGCTGCGGGGCGGTGGGTTGAGGTTGGTTACGCTCTAATCAGAGCCAGTTACAGGACGTGCAGGGCAGCATCCTGCTCAGACGCAATCGAACTTCGCCTCAGTCGCGACGGTTCGATACAACTGCTCTCATAGCCGGGCAAGCAAGTTCGCCAGTGACGGTGACGCCAGCTGAATCAGCAAACGCACCATCAACCCAAGCTAGCGCAACCACATTCAGCACCAGCCGATGCATGTACTTTGCACCGGGTTCCACCTGAAGGCAGGCTGCCCTCGGAAGGATTGGTCGAAGAATGGGTCGTTTGGACTCGGGGTGGTTTTGCTTGGTTGCAATGAAGAGACAGATGTACCTATGTACATAGGACTTTCGGAGCTATTTAAGCAATTAAGTTATGTGAACGGCGCATCCATAAACATTGCAACACAAACCCCAGTACATCTCTCAAAAACGAGATGAATAGACAGTCTTGCCCCGGTATCCAAAAGTATATATTTATGATTTCTTCACACATTACCATCAAAGTGAATACCAATTTATGACAGCTTTTCGCCACCCCGGATAGCTCAACGCCGCGAAGTTGCCAAGCACGCCTATCGCCAATTGCGTGAGCATTTCAGCTATGTTTTCCTAAGTCCGTTTCAGCTATCCTCAAGCCCCCAAAACCATCTCATCCCGAATGCTGATTTGGCACCACCAGCGGGGACAACTCCCGGAGAGCCCGAACACGAACATTATGTAGAACCAAGTAAAGATGGCGAACCTTGACCCACTTGACTAGCCCGGCCGCACAAAGCCGCTTTACGCTTCGCAATAAAAGATATACGACACATACACTGGAATCGTGCCTACCTTAACCGTTATCGGTTTAGTTTCCTGTGCGGAGCAAACCGTCACTTTGATGGCCGGGGCGCCTCAATTCCACTATATCGCTTAGTATGGCAAAAAAAAAAAAAAAAAAAAAAAATGGTATGGGGACGGTTCAGCGAACCGGGGCGCACGCCCAACTCCCTGCCAGGCAAAAGAGCCTACTGCTCGCAGCCCTCCGTCAAGCCTCGCTTCGCTTGGATGGCTTGACTGCGGGACCCCTGCTTCGCCGTATTCCGGCAGTGCCGCATGGGGGTGGGCGTGCTCAATGCTTTCCGGCCGGGCAGGTAGCAATAAACACAAGGGGGCTGTACCCCAACGCACTCTACCCGGACGGAGGTTTTTCACCATGAAAAAACATACCCAGGAGTTAAGCAAAGATCTCGCTAATGCCAAATTCGCCGGCATCGATTTTCACAAACGTACCTCAGTAGTCGCAATTGGCGATACCCATGGTGGTCTCATTCAGCAAGTTACCCTCATCAACGAAGAGCGAATCATTCGCGAGTACTTCCAGGGCTTCGTTGGTCTTGAATGCGTCATCGAGAGCTGCCGGGGCTACGAATGGCTTGTAGAGCTTCTGGAGGAGCTCGGGCACACCGTCCATATGGGCGACTCCCGTTCCATCAAGCTCATCGCCGTCACCCGCTGCAAGACTGACAAAATCGACAGCAAGATACTCATGGAACTTCTGGCCCAAGCAGTTCTTGCCTACATGCTACCAGCCGTCTGCCACTGAGCGCCTCCTTCGCGAACTTGTTCGCCACCGAGCCCAGCTCGTTCGCACTTCCGTCAAGCACAAACTCCGTGTCCATGCCAATCTGGTCAAGGAGAACAAGTGCATCTACGCACCATTTTCCCTTAAAGGTCGACAACAGCTGAAAGAGGTAAAATTGAGTGAGCCTCGGCGCCAAAAGGTTGATGACGACCTGGAAGTCATCGACTTCCTCGAACTCAAAATCGCCGAACAAGATGCTAAGGTCAAGTATGTTGCTCGGTCAAATCCCGATGTGCCTTGCTCAAAACCATCCCAGGCTTTGATGTACTCACGTCCATCGCTTTCATCGCTGAAGTCGGCGATATCTCTCGCTTTCGGAAAGCCAATCAAGTTGCCGCCTTTCTAGGGCTAGCTCCCAGGGTCTACTCCAGTGGAGACACCAGGCGCAACGGCCGTATCACTAAATGCGGCTCCAAATTGATGCGCTGGATGCTCGTTCAGTCCGCCTGGTCAGCTATTCGCGGCAGCTCTAACCTGAGAGCTTGTTACTCTCAAATCGGTCGGCGACGAGGCCACCGGTGCTTTCTTCGGCACCAAGTGAGTCCACATCACATTGGACCCTCACTTTGTGCTGCCAAAAAGTACAAAAAGTAGCAAAAGGAGATGAAATCATGCGGCTTTCAGGGGTATTGACAGTTCCAACCGTCCCCATGGAAAAAAAACGAACAGTGATTGTCCGACTGACTCAAGCGTGATGCCGAGCCGGAAGCCCGGCATCACTGTTAAATGACCGTCCTATTCAAATCGGAGTTAGCCCCGAGAAGAACAGACGTAGAGAACGTCTGCGTCAATCAGACGCCGTAGTCGGCGGCATTCACCTTGAGGGTGCGACAGATCTGCTTGAACATGTCCTTCTCCTCGGGGGCGAACTCGCCGTCGGAATTGGCGATCACCAGTGCCACTTCGAGAGCGGAGCTGGTTTCCTCACCCTTGCCGGCGATCTTGGCCACGGCGCGCAGAGCGTTGATGCGACCGATGTCCACGTCGTCGGCGATGGCATCGCAGTGGGCCTCGAACAGGGTCTTCAGTTCCTTGGCGTCGAAGGACTGCAGGGCATCGAGGCTGCCGATGCAGGCAATGGTCTTGCGCTTCTCCTCCGGCTTGATGGTGCCGTCGGCGCTGGCCATGAGGGCGCAGATAGCCATGACGGCATCTTTGAACTTGCTGTTGTTGAACCGCGAAACGCGACCCTTCAGGTCGGCGGAAGCGGAAGTGGCGGCGTCACGGATTTTGTTCCAGAGGTTCATTAGTTCTCCTGAGGTCATTGACCTGGTTTGGATTGATTTGGATGGTTTAGGTTGATAGGCAAGAATGCCGTATCGAACTGCTGCCCCAGGCACACGCCGGTCATCTAAGAAAGGTCCTGCTTCCTTCAAATCCCCATTGAATTCAAGGGAGAGAGGGTGCATGTGCGATAGCAGCTTGATCAGGTGGTAAAGGAGATTGGAACTCGGTTGAATTTGGGGAAGGAAGAAGACACCTCACCCTATCCCAGCGGCATTTCCAGGTACAGGCTGCAAACAGCATGTTTACAAGGGGCATCCTCGCGAGGGTTCGCTAGACTGCCCCACAAATATCCGAACTTCTCACATTGAGATGATTAAAAGCCTTCAGGGCTGTGCATTAGCCACTGGAACCAAGGCTTCCAGCCGGGTTCCAGACCAACAGACTGCAAGAACATGTGAATTCCATCACTTTACATCCTTGCGGTTTCGTTACATGCCCGCATATAGGCAAAGTCAGGCAAAGAGCGCTCCCTTGCAAAGAAATTTCCGCTTCCGCTCTAGGTTTCCATCAAAGACTCAGCCGGGGAGTCAGGTGCGGCAATATCAGTGTTTCCAGCACCATCAATGGCTTTGCTGCTCACCACAAGCCGCTCCCCTTGAGGGAAGTTGACCCAGGCCAGGGCCGTGTCTTCCAGGCTGGTACCGCAGGCTTCCTTCATAACCCGCACCAGACAGTCCTGCCGCCTGTGCACCAGACCACGAGCAGTGGAGAGAACACAAGCCCCAATTAAAACCCCTGTAACGCGAAAGAATTGTTCACTGAAGTGAAGTCTTTCACAAGTCTCAAGCACCGGCGCCGAGCCATCATCACCTTCCTTCTGGCAGGCACTGTAATGCTCGTACTTGTCTTTCAACAGGTCTAGAATCGGCGCCAGGGTGGCACCATAAGCCCAGGGCTTCACTTCCACCAGAACAACGGCCCAGCCGCGAGATACTGCCAGCTCCACCTGCTCTACCACAGAGGCAACCAGGAGCGGATCTTTGCAGGCACTGACAAAGGGCGCTTGCATATCTACTACCACCAGAGTGCCACGACCGTTATCAGCTTCCGCCGGCTCCAATAGCTCGGCACTGAAGGTCGGCTTACTCTCGGTGGCGGTCGGGGGCGCCTCCAAAAACTCTGATTCCGGCAGCGCAGTAGACTGCTCTGCCGATATTGCCGAAACTTCCGGCTCAACATTTGCATTCATAACGGATAGACATGTTTATGTCTCCTCTCTATTTGAAAGTGCTCATTCGGAATAAGAATAAATCTTCCTCTTTTCGCTGGTTTGAGGCAGATGCAGATAGAAATCCATACCTTGCCAGGCACCTTTGATCGGGGCAAGACGCACAAAGAATTTGCTCCTTTCAAGCCTTCCCTGGCGGGCAGCTCGGGTGAGAACGTCGTCATAGAAAACGCCACCACCGGCAATAGCAATGGAGGCGGCAGCGATGCCGGACTGCCGCAAGCGGCATTGCAAGGGCATGGTGGCCGCCTGGGGAGAAATATGGTCACTGCCTACGAGTACAAGCATGCGAGCGCCAGGATGCTGCTCTAATTGCCTGGTAAGCACATTAAGCCAGTGTTTCTCCCGCCTATTCCGGGCTTGTTTTTCAAGTTCCTGCCAGTTGTCGGCATGGAGGTCGACACGCTCGTAGTCGCGATCTAAGAAGACCACTTCAATACCCTGATCCAGGGCCGCATCAATAACTTGCATGTACGATTCGGGACTGTGTCCCCAGATCGACTTAATAGCCGCCTTTATTTCTTGGCGGGGCACTCTGCCCTGCTTGTATTCATTTACCAGGGATTGCCGGGAAGAAGGCATTGCTTCAAGAGCAAGCCTGGTAAAACCAAGCTTCTTGAGAGCCGGCAAAGCGGCCATCAGTTCAAAACGATTGTCCACACTGAGATACGTCTCTCCGAAGATGAGAACAGACTCTCCTTGCAGCAAACTGGAAAAATCGGTTGCATCCCGCCTGTTGGTCAGCAAGCAGTTTTTCACCTCTTCCACACTCGAAAGGCGGCAGGGTGTAAGGTTGGCGGTAGAGCCGCCGGAAGAATTGCCACTCAGTAAAAAGAGCAGCCCTAAAATGAACAGGAGGACAGCCAATAGCTTATCAAGACTCGTATTCATCGCGATTCCAGGCTAATTTCAGGTTTTCGGGATATTTGGAAGAAAATTGGTAAGGGTTAAAACACCTTTGAGGAAAGGATTATAGAAGCAACTGTTTCTAACAGAGCGGTGAAGCAAGGAGCAAGAGTTGGACGGCCGGCAATCTGAAACCAAGCGGTATTCACAAAGCAATTGCAGCGGTAAATAACCACGCTCAAGCCCGGTCAACCACTTGTCAAAGGCTTTCAATGGCACCACTAATGGTGAACCATCTTCTTACCGCGATGCCCAACAGCCGGAACCGAACCAGAAACATGCCGAACTGGGCCAGTTGATAGTGGCCCGCCAACCTGGCAAGACAGCGCTCCTTTAAAAGTTACAACCAATTGCTATTTCCTATAGTATTATCTGGAACTTTTTTTAGCAGCGAAGCCACAAAACCATCGCCGGTAGGCAACCCTCTGCACTACCAGCGATATCAATGATATTGAGACTCCGCTCAATTACCAATAAGGACCTAACCCTTAGCATCTAAATTCGGATCATTTACCGGCAACTGGTACGTTTCCAAATCACCGGTATAGGTCAGGCATCACGAGCTCGTTTCGGTACGGTCGCTGCCGTAATACCAGGCCCAGACCTGCCAGAGACCACAGCCGATGTAGAGCATGTACAAGAGCGCCACCAGTAAGCGGAAGGGTCCGCCGAAAGGAATGATCAGCGGTGCCGCCATGAGAGCAATGGTGGTACCGACCAACATGAATGCCGCGCGACGTCTTTTGGCTTCCGAGGCATGGCTGAAAGCAAACATCTTCACCAGAACGGCGAAAACCTTTTTAGCCCCCACCAGAACAATGGCGAAGAGCATAAGAGAAAGAGTGGGATGTGAAAGGAACATGAGGAACTCCTTAAAGAAAGCGGACCGCTGGTCCGCGTTTTAATGGGAATGGAAAGTGAAGCGAGTGCAGCTGCCACTTTCAGTCGGCGGCCGCACCCTCTGGGCTTTCAGGAAGCAGGCGTAGCGCCTTTACTCCATTTCGTACGACTTTCGTTTGCGCAGACGCACCCCTGTTTTCGGATAGGGAATCTCAGAAGCCGAAACCGTACCAAGAGCCAGGCGCAAAGCCCAATACGGCATGGGGAACTGCGTAGCCATACAAGCTTTGTGCAAGCCGCCGGACATGCGAGAGTTAATCTCGAGCAGATAAGGCTCACCGTTGTGGTCTTTGAACTGCACGTTGAAAACACCATCAAGCTTGAGTTTGCCGACGATGCGATCGATTAGCTCATCCACCTTAGGATTGGCTTCCATAAGCTGAGTGCTGTGGGTATCTTTGTGGCGAATGATACTGCGCACAAGCTTTCCCTTATCGGCTATGCAATCCACGCTGCGCTCCCGCCCTTCCAGATATTCCATGAGCATGAAGGGCTCAAAGCTCTCCCGCTCGCCGAAGATAATACGCGCTTCAGACAGACCCACAGAGGTAGTAGCCGTGTAAGGGCCGGTATCCATGAGCCGGTCAAAGGCACCGCCATCGGGCACGACTACTCGGAAGCCATGAGCGAAAACACCGGCCACCGGCTTGAAGCACACCTTGTCGTGCCGGGGCGCCATTTCCGCGTAGGCCGCTTCGAAACCCGCCAGATCACTGAAGACGCGGTACTCGGGCATAGGCACAAGACCCGCTCCCAGAGCCTCGTAGCACTCGGTTTTGGAGCGAATCATTTCCAGAACATCGGCTTCACCGGCCACCATCAGCTTGACCCCGATAGCGCTGAAACGCTCTCGATTGGCCACAAGCAGGGTAGCCCGGCTTGAAGGCACAAACAAGTCCACGTGATGTTCCTCGGCAAAGCGCAGGCAGTATTCCAGATAATCCGCATCGGAGAGGTTGTCGGGCTCCTTCACGAAGAGATCGCATTTGCGACCGGCGGGAAAATCAAGCAAGCGATGGCTACAGATGATGAAGATACTGCTGTCGCCCACAGCTTTCACGACTTCAAACACTTCTTCCAGAAGAGGCATTCCCTGGTTAAACCATACTCGTTTTTGCATATAAGACTCACTCCAAAGTTAAGAACGCACGCCATAAATTTCAGCGCGAGCGATGATGTGTTGCGCCCAGCTCATGTGGGTTGTGGGTTCGCACATGCGCCGCCCCGGTTTGAACACTGCCGGAGCATTTGGGTCGACGATTTTATGGGCTTCCTCGATGTCCTCCCGGCGCACCTTGTAGGACTCCTCGATTACCTCAATCTGGCTGGGATGAATGGCTGTCTTGCCGAAAAGCCCATGCAAGAGATCAAGCTCCAATTCCCGTTCCAGCACTGGTCTTGCTTGCGGGCAGGTGATTTCGCAAACCGGTGCGCTCAGACCGATGCCATAAGGCAGAAACTCTCCGGACAGTCGAGCGATAAGCGGTCCCAGAGCAGTTTCGTAAATGGTGTGCTCGAAAGAACGACGCACACCAAGGCAGCTCATCAAGTCGTTACCGCCGATGCGCAAACACAAAATGCGCCCCACCACCCGTGAATCATTCAAGAGCACCCGCCTCAGCTTCAACATTTCAGCGCTTTCAAAGACTTCCCTTGTCTCGATGGTGGGCATCAAGCTGAAGTCGTCCTTATCGGTCAGGAGCGACAAATAAGTACCGATATTGCTGCGAGTAATCTTGGGCATGACAAAGCCGTCGATGTTCTCGATACCGGGAGTAGCGATACAGCGGGCCATCACGTCCGGGTTGCGCACTCTGATGAAGCGCAAGAGCCGGTTGTTCTCTTTGAATTTGGGCAAGGCATGTTTGAGATTGCGCAAAGCCGTATGCAGTTCCTCACCCCTGACGGCATCTTCGGTACAGAAGATTACCGATCTCAGTTGCGGAAATTTCTCGGAGTTGGCAATGGCCACCAGGCGGTCGATGTCCTGGGTGGCAGGCACATACATGGAAGCGCCCAGCTGCAATTGGGATCTTTGTTTTATCATTTCAAATTCCTGGTCAAGCAGTTAAAAGAACCGCCGCACGATATGGCAGCGCGCTATTTTCAGAAACAACCACGCCTTTGGCTTCAGCCAGGGCAAGCAGGTTGGCCAGGTCTTCGCCGTCGCCTTGCAAGTCACGCACCACCAGTTGCATCTGATTGGCACGAGTGAGCAGGGCGCGATTGGCTTCGCAAATGCCGGGCTTCACCTTGTTGCGCTCCACAATGCCGTACATGCGCATGGTCTCGTCCACAAAGGCATCCGATACCAGCCGCGCTTGCTGCTTTGCCTCCTCGTCCCAGGCAATAACCGGCGTTCCGACTAGAGACGGCAGCACCTTCGCCACTTCTTCCGTGACGGTGTCTACAAAGAAGGCAGAGAGGTCGTAAGAGCGCAGGTGCTCGTAAAAAAGACAGGCATCGGGCAAGCCGGGCACATTTCTGGGATTGAGCATGGAGGCGCTGATGAGCCCGCAGACGGTGGAGCGCAGCATCGCCGCCGGTATCAAGTAGTCATCGGACGATGCCGATAAACCGGCTACACCAGCCAGGTCGGCCAGCACCACCAGTTCAGGGTTGATACGCACATGGCGCGAGAAATTGAAGCCGTGCATGGCCTCCCGCAGTTCCGTGGCGATATAACCCTTACCGGTCCAACCGTCTACGAAGACAATGTCTTCGGGGCTGTGGTCGCGGATTATGGCATCGAGAGCGCAGGGGTCACTGCCGCGTTTACGGGTAGCGGAAATGCTGTAATGCACGCTCTTGCGCCCCAGCAAAACGAGAGCCCGATGCAGCAAGACACCAATAGGAGTACCGGCCCGCACCAGGCTGGCCAGTACCAACTCTTCATTGGGTCTAGCAGCCAGGGCCCGGGCCACCTGTGCTACATCGTAGGCGATGCGAGTCTTGTTGCGCTCCAGAGCACCGTAGAAGTAGCTCAAATAGAGCGGCGACATGGGTGCTTCCGAGGCAATTTGCACCTCATAAGCGGCTGCTCCTTCCGCCTGCGGAGTTCCCGGTGGTACACCGTCCTCCGTCACCACAATCGGGTCCAGCAGGAAAGTTACATCAGATGATTTATAGCTTCCGTGAAATTTTTGCATACAAAATACCTCATGCTCCTTAGAGCAACAATTCGTTCAGAAAGGGACAACTAGACGCACAACCGGCAGTTTGAGCCAGCTTTAGTGCGTATCCAGACTGCGGAAAATTTGCGAGTTAACCGGTGCCACCATCACATCGCACAGACCGATGAAGCCCAGGTCGGTAAGGCTATCGCCGGAACCAATCAAGAGGCTGTAGGGAGCGGCCAGGTGCTCAAGGTAATAAGCGCAAGCTTTCTCTTTGCCCAGGAAAGGCGGGTAGGCACAGAGCTGACCTTCATTGTTGTGCAGGGTCCAGCCAGAAGGCAGGTACTCGGCCATGCCATTACCCATGGCAGCCAGCACGTCGTTCTTGCCTTCTTTATGCTGCACCTTAACCAGCAGGTCGAGACCCTCATCGGTGATGAGAGTGACATTAAGAGCGCTATCCATTGAGGCTGCCTGTGCTTTAGCTTGAGCGAGCAAAGCCTTGATGGCATCGGCTTCAAGAGCCGCCGCTTCCTTGATAATGTTGTACCAGCCCGGTTCAGGCGTGCCATCCGCAAGCAAGATAAGACCACCGAAGGAGACAATGGCATGACCGCTGAAACCCAATTGCACTTGCAAGAACTTTTCGCGACTGCGTCCGGTTACCGGCACCACATTGGCGCTGTCCATGAGCCAGTTGAGATAAGCCGTTTGAGCGGCGCTGCGGTAGGAAAGCGCTTTGCCGGTCTGGTCAATGACGCAAGCTTCGCCCAAGCTCTCATCGCCGACATACTTGCGAAACTTGCCGGTTGTGTGGCAGAAGTTGTCGTCGATATCGGCAAATGCTAAAGGTTTAACAGGTGAATTTGACATTTGGTTCTCCGGTTTAAATAAAAATGAAAGGCGCCCGGCCGCAGAAGCGGCTGTACAAGCGCCCAAATGTTTTTAAGCAAGGTCCGACAACGTCGCAAAAATCTGCGACTTCGGCTTCACAGGTATTACGGCACCATGCCCGAGCCCCATGTAGCTGAGGTCCGAAAGGCTATCGCCCACACCCAAGACGAGACTGTAGGTGCCGGCTAGATGGTCCAGGAACCAGGCGACCGCCTTGTCCTTACCAAGGTAAGGCGGACACAGTGCCATGTTCCGCCCATTCAAGTGCATCCACCAACCGGCCGGCAACTGCTCCCGCAAGAGCGCAGCCAGGCTGGTGGTTTCGTTCTGAGACCGCTTGTTGTGCTTGATGGAAAGATGCAGATCAAGACCCTTGTCTTTCACCACCTTAACGCGCACATCGAAGCACAGACGGCTAGCTTCCGCTTCACAGACGTGCTTGAGGGCAAGCAAGTCGGCTCTGGTTTTCTCAACCTCAGACTGAATATAGGCATACCAGTCGGGCTGAGGTTCTCCATCGGGAGAAAGAATCACACCGCCAAAGGAACAGATGGCGTAGTCATTGAACGGCAATGTGATGCGAGAAAGCCATTTGGAACTACGCCCGGTTGTGACAATGAGCCGGCTGCTTGCTGCCAGCCAGGAATAAAGAGCGGCCTGCTCCCTGGATTGAAAGCTTATGGGTAGACCTTTGGAGCTAAAGGCCACCGCTCTTGCCAGGTCGTCCGCAGCAGCCTTGCGCCCACTCCTAAAGAGCGTGTCATCTAAATCGCAGAAACTAAAGACGGACTGCATGCTATATCTCCACCAGCCTGGCATCGAGTTCATCACGAAGTCTTGATGGGATGGTGTGAGCGGGCGTCTCATGCGCCAGTACCACCAAGCCGTATTGCTCGCGCTCAACGTTGTAGAGATAGTTACTGATTCCATCCTCGTAGTTGTCGGCGAAAGAAAATCCACAGGCGATTGCAGTGCCCGCATCGGCAATTATGGGTGAGCGGGTAGTGGTCTGGAAATACACATCCGCACCAAGCTCTTCCATATAGAGCGCCAGGCGGAAGGGCGGGAAGGAAAACTCACCGGTACCGAGCACCAGCACCGGTTTTCCCGCAGCCTCCTCAACCAGCGCCTGGGCCTGACTGACCAATTGCCCCGGCAACTGAAAGTGCTCGGTTGTACCGAGTCGTCCATGATTGCGCGCAAGCAGGTGATTTTTACAAGCATCGTTACCCACAGCATGTGGCATTTGCATAGCCTGCAAACTGGCAGCAGCCTGGAACTGATACATGCCCTTGAGCAGAGCGACGTCATTGCACTGAACGGGCATGTCCGCCTGGCTTCTTTCAGTACGCTCCGGTCCGCGCCAATCGGTAATGACGGCCGTGACCAGCCGCTCTATCGAATTAATGCGACGGCAAAAGGCTGTGGCCAGATTGACGAAGGTCTTGCCTGTGGAGGCCTCATCGTCCACCAGAATGAGAGAGCGAGCATGCTCGAACAGTTCCCTGGCTCTCTCGTTTTCCGGCAAATACATGATGTGATCGGCAGCATGGCAATGCTCTTCCAGGAACTGCAAGGCGACTGGATGGTTGAGGCGATAGCGGGTGGAAGGAATGAAGAGAACATCCTCTCTGCCGGTCATTACCTTGTAAGCTTCAAAAACGCCCTGCCCCAAGCAGGTTGCCGTCTCAGCCATGCCGATCACCACCACCGGTCCGGGTAAGTCCGCTGGTATCTGACTGGTGAGGCGCTCCTGCACGGTGAGCATCAGTGATGGACGCACAGGAATGTGCTTGCCCAAGACTTTAGAGACAAAAAGGAAACCGCGTTTGGGATTTTGCCGGGCGGCAAATCCGCAAAGGCTATGAAGTGGAAGGAGGGGCTCGTGCACGGAAACCGAGATTACACCAGTAGGTAGTTCTACCCGGTGTAATCCCGCATGGACAATTGGGACATCTTGCTCCTCCAGAAAGGTAGATTCTCGATCAATCAAACTCATATAGCAGGTCCTCCAAATTAGAAAACTCAGCGGCAGCCTCCTGTCAGACCAGTGCCGGTGCAGACCACTAACTGAAGGTCAGACCGCACGCGGGATGCCAAGAGGCGCAGGCCAAAAAAAAAGAGCGCACCAAAACTGCCTGAGCAGCGGCACGCTCTTCACCTCAAAGGCAGGTCAGGCTAAGCGAGGCTTAGCCCAGACCAAGCTCTTTGTCCAACTCAGCGCGAATTGCCGCTGCCGATGCTTGTTTTTCGATGGCGGCAATTTCGCGGTCGGTGTCGGAACCCATGGCCAGGTCGTTTTTGGCACGGGCTTTTTCCAAATCATGGTCGGCTTCACGACTGGCGGCACCAGCTGCACTCAAGCGGTCGTTGATGTTACGCAAAGCCATGGAAGACTCGGCCGCAGTATTCAAGACAGCAGTAAGCGCTTCTTTCTGCTCGGTGTTTTCAATTTGATCAGCGAAATCCTGCAAGGATTCACGGGCCTGATCAAGAGCTTCAACGGCCTGGCGAGCAATCTTTGCCGCTTCCGCTGCAATCGCTTGCTTGTTGGTGACAGCCTGCTTGGCCTTAGCCACTTTGCCGGCAATGGCATTTTTAGCGTCTTCCGAAGCCTTGCCTTGCACCGCTGTTTTGTACTGGTTGGTGTACTTAACAACGTCAGCCTCGGCCGCTGTCACATCCTTTTCGGCCTGAGTGGCATTGGCTCTGGCAGAAGCCACGTTATCAAGCTGCAAATTTAGTTCCGCAGTCAGGCGCTTATGCTCGTGGCGCTGTTTTTCAGATGCTTTGGTCGCTTTCGACACAGCTTTGCCGCCGCGAATCTGCAACATCTGACGGAAAGCCGGCCAGGTGAAGTAGAGAATAACGACAACTGCTAAAAGACCGGCAGCGATATAAGGCAAGTTGATGATAATCATGGAATGACTCCTGGTAAAGGTTTGAGATAGTTTTTTTTAGCGGCTGGCATAAACCAGACCACCAGGTTTGGCTCTGCAGCTTTCAGTTCAGCGCAGAAAGACGGGTCTGCAGCGAGAAGCCACAGACCCGCAAAGCAAGAGTGGCAGCCTCAACGGCTACAGTTATCCAAAATGGAACAGCGAAGTCCTGCGCCAAGACTCACGCACCCGGTCCAGAGCTTCAACGGCAAGTTGGAGTGACGTTGCCGCTTCCGCCGCAGCATTGTTCGCATCGGACACAGCACGCTTCGCCCTTGCAACCATGCCGGTGATGGCATTTCTGACATCCTCCGAAGCGTTTCCTTGAACCGCTGTCTTATACTGGCTGATATGCCTCAAACTGGCAGCCTCTGCCTCACGGACTTCCACCATAGATTGGGTGACTTTAGCTCGGGCAGCGGCAACATTACCCAGTTGCCGATGCATGTCTAAGCAAAGGCGCAGCACCTGACGGAAAGCCGGCCAGGTGAAGTAGAGGACAACAACAACCACCAAAAGACCGGCAGCGATGTAAGGCAAATTGATGATAATCATGGATGACTCCTGGTAAAGGTTTGAGATAGATTTTTCAGAGGCTGGCATTAACCAGCCGGGGTTTGCTCTGAACCTTTCAGTCCAGCGCAGAAAAACGGGTCTGTAGCCTCAAAGGACCACAGACCCGCAAAGAGTAAGAACTACAGCCTCAAGGGCGGCAGCTTCCTACTTACGGTCTTACTGCTTAACGGCTTCGCCTTCGGCGGCCGTTGCAGTAGCTACCGGTGCCACAGCTGGGGTCAAGCCCAATTCTGCATCCAGACGGGCGCGCTCTTCAGCGGCAGCATTGGCCTTTTCGATGGCGGCGATTTCACGCTCGGTGTCGGAGCCTTGAGCCAGCTCATTTTTAGCGCGGGCTTGCTCCAGGGCAGTGTCGGCTTCGCGGGCAGCGTCACCGGCAGCGCTCAAGCGGTCTTTGATATTCTTCAAAGCCAGGGAAGCATCGGCAGCGGTATTGAGAACCGCAGTCAGAGCTTCTTTTTGCTCGGTGTCTTGAATCTGGTCGGCGAAGTCTTTCAAGGCTTCGCGGGTTTGGTCCAGAGCTTCCACAGCCTGCTGAGCAATTCTTGCTGCTTCGTTTGCCGCCGCCCGTTTGGTTACGACCGCTGCTTTTGCCTTGCTAATTTGACCGGCGATGGTGTTTTTCGCATCTTCAGAAGCGTTACTGGTAACGGCTGTTTTGTACTTGCTGGTCAGGGTAACAACATTTGCTTCTGCCGCAGTCACGTCTTTTTCAGCCTGGGTAGCACTGGCTTTGGCAGCCGCTACATTATCAAGCTGCGTGTTGAGTTCAGCGGTGAGGCGCTGGTGTTCGTGACGCTGCTTCTCGGAAGCAGTGGTGGCATTTTTAACCGCCTTGCCGCCTTTGATTTGCAGAAGCTGACGAAACGCCGGCCAGCTGAAGTAAAGAACGACTACGACGATAAGGGCAAGACCAATGATTTGAGCCATGATGATTTCCTATGGTTGGTTGATGTTTGACTAGTGTTTGGGGTTTGACGCATTGCCTTACTTGGCAGCAGCGCCCTGCTTACGGTCGAACTCCAGGCAAATGGCAGCAACTTTCACTTCCAGGGAGACGATGATGCGCTCGGCTTCATCGAGATCCACTTTGCCTTTGACCAGTTCCTGACCTTTCTCGGTGAAGGTGTGCACCGATTTGGGTATCTCCATGCCGCGCTGCTCGTAGCCTTTATATTTAGCCAGAGCCTCGAAGAAGCGGTGACGCAAGTCGGCGCGCTTATCGAGAAGCGACTGATTGAACTTGACGGCAGCATCAGTGTCTTCATGCAGACGGTCATAGAGAGTCTGCCATTCCTTAAAGTAGTACTGCGCGTCATCCCAGCTTTCCGCCGCCAGATAGCCATTCAGCTTCACCAGCCAGTCGGAAAGACCGCGGGTGGACGGCGGAGCCTTGGCCTGATACTTCGGGTCGACCTCAACAACGCAACCCTGATGCAATTCCAGCGCCTTTACTTTCAGCGCCTTCAATGACTCCAGCTTGGCAGCAGCCTGCTGAATATCCGTTGCGATGCGAGCTCTAGCCTGCGCCAGGGAGGCCACAAAGCTATTTGCCCGCTGCATATAAGGAGCCAGGTCATTTTTGATGTCTTCCGTAACACCGAGCGGGTCGTTACGCCAGCGCCTGGTGGTTGATTCCAGTCGGGCGCTGAGGGCGACCACATCGGCTGAGTCGTGTTTACCGAACTTACGCTCTTCGGCGCAAATGCGATCCACTTCCTTCTTTTGCTCGCTAATCGCCGCTCCCACTTTCTCCCAGGCTTCGCCGGCTTTCACGTAGGCGTCTTTGATTATTTGAAAATCTTCAGACATGAGCCGACGCAGAGTCGCCACCGACATTTTGTGGACCTTTTTACTGTCGGAGAAGAGGTCACGGCTTTCCAGTTCAACCTTCTCCGGCGGCAACTCGATGGAGTCACCGTCGAAGAGTTGGGTAATTTCCTCTATAGCTTTACCGCGACCGAAGGTAGGCAGTTCCTCGTAGCTCGTCTTTATCTTAGCAACGAGCTTGGAGAAGAGGTCAACGCGAGTCCAGAGGCGTTCTTCGGCAGCTTGTGCGAGCAAATGCTTTTCACGGGTGACACCGGTCAGTTCACGTCCATCGTGAGCCAGTTGATAGCCGATCAGGTTTTGCAGCTCGGCAATATTTGAGTGCAGCTTGGAGACATCGGCCTGCCAGGCTGCCAATTTGGTTTCGATTTCTTCTGTATTCACAAATAAACTCCCGGCATAAGCCAATGCTGACAAGGCAGCGGTTCAAGGGAGGTGCCGCCCGCCCCAATTACTCGGGCGGCAGCACCTCGGTCAAGCCGAAGCGCGGCTAGCCCAGTAACGGCTTGATTTTGGCGATCATGTCATTAACAGTCTGACCATCAGCACCTTCACCGATGGTGGCAAACTTCCACTCGCCGTTGTGGCGGTACAAGCGCGCCATGATCAAACCGGTTGTAGCGAACTTTTCGCTCAAGTTGAAGCGGCACAACTCTTTGTCGTCGTCCTGATTGACGATGCGCACGAAAGCGTTTTCCACCACGGTGAACTTCTGGCCGCGGTAGCTGTTGACAGTGAAGACGATGTTCTTGACGCGCGCGTCGACCTTGCTCAGATCAACCTTAATTTGCTCATCGTCGCCTTCGCCTGCGCCGGTCAAGTTGTCACCGGAGTGAATGACCGAACCATTAGCATTCTTCTTTCCGGGAGTTCCGAAGAAGACCGTCTCGATGAGTGAATTGTCATCGGCAAACAAGGCGCATGAAGCGTCCAGGTCGACCTGCACCCGACCGGTGTCCCAGCCAAGACCCATGACGACTCTGGTAACCTTTTTGCCGGCTTCTTTGTCCAGAGAGATTTTTTGACCTTTTGCGAGATTAATTGCCATTTGAATGTACCTTTTGATGATGTTTGAATTGAGCACGACAGCCAGTGCTGTCTGTGCAGAAAAACTGGAGGGTCAGTCAGACTGCCCTCCGGGTAAGTGCATCACATAGAAAGGTACAGCTGATTTCAAAAACTCAGCCGCACCTCCTGGTGGCCGAGTTTCTAACTAGGCAGCTTCAACGCCGAAGTTGCCGCACACACCAGCCAGTCCGTTGGCAAAGCCCTGACCGATGGCTTTGAACTTCCACTCGCCGTTATGTAAGTACAACTCGCCGAAGATCATGGCCGTTTCCACGGAGTAGTCTTCAGACAGGTCAAAGCGAGCGATTTCGGTGCCGGTGTTTTCATCCACAACGCGGATGTATGCGTTATTCACCATCCCGAAGGTCTGGCGACGTTCGTCGGCCTTGTCGATGGTAACGGTGAAAGCCACTTTCTGAATGTTGGCCGGCATTTTGGAAGTGTCGATGCTGATTGACTCGTCATCGCCCGCACCTTCACCGGTTCTGTTGTCGCCGTTGTAGGTGATGGCGCCCGAAGCATGCACCTTCTCGCCGTAGAAGATGAAGTCTTTTTCGTCGTTCACCTTGCCGGTGGCGCCGTTCAAGCCGAATGCCGAGGCATCCAGGTCGAATTTTTCACCGTCGGTGGCACGAGCATCCCAGCCCAAGCCCAAGCGGAATTTGAAGACGCCAGGGGCTTCTTTTGCTAAGTTAACGTTATTACCTTTTGCTAAGCTAACGGCCATATTGATTCTCCAGATTTGAGTTTGAAATTACGGCGCCGCTGCACCATGCAGAAGCTACCGAAAACTAAGGAGAATGGCAGTCTCACGGCGAAGACCGCGGACTGCCGTACAGAAAGGGCTGAATGCAGGATTCAGCCCCGTGCCGCATAGCTCTTAGGCAGCGTCAACGCCGAAGTTGCCGCAGATTCCAGCCAGACCGCTGGCAAAGCCCTGACCGATGGCTTTGAACTTCCACTCGCCGTTATGCAAGTACAACTCCCCGAAGATAAGAGCCGTTTCCACGGAGAAGTCTTCAGACAGGTCGAAGCGAGCGATTTCGGTATCGGTGTTTTCATCCACAATGCGGATGTAGGCGTTATTCACCATACCAAAGTTCTGGCGGCGCTCTACAGCCATGTCGATGGTGCAGGTAAAGGCCACCTTCTGAATGTCGGCCGGCATTTTAGAGGTGTCGATGCTGATGGTTTCATCATCACCTTCTCCTTCACCGGTTCTGTTGTCGCCGTTGTAGGTGATGGCGCCGGAGGCGTGTACTTTTTCACCGTAGAAGATGAAGTCTTTCTCGGTGTTGACCTTACCGGTGGCGGCGTTCAAGCCGAAGGCAGAAGCGTCCAGGTCGAATTTTTCACCGTCGGTGGCACGAGCGTCCCAGCCCAGACCGATCTTGAATTTGAAGACGCCGGGGGCTTCTTTGGCTAAGTTAACGTTTGCACCTTTTGCGAGGCTAATGGCCATGATGTTTCTCCAGTTTTTGAGTTGAAATTACGGCGCCGCTGCACCATGCAGAAGCTACCGAAAACTGAGGAGAGTGGCAGTCTCACAGCAAGCTTAGGACTGCCGTACAAGAGGCGTTAGACCGGAGTCTAATTTAGCCTTGCTGCCGAACCAGATAGGTCAGACAAAACCTAACCATCCAGAGCCGCTTCCAGAAGGGCATGGGTGGAAAGTCCATCCACATGTTCCACCGTCAAGCATTTGACGATGTCCATAACCGCACCGGCCGGTTCAAGGTCGTTATCTAGCGAATTCAGGAAGATCTTGGCGCCGGAATCGCGACCGGTTTGAATGAAGCAGATGGCCAGAGCGTCCTTGGTCAGACCTTCCTGTTTGAGCCGTTTGGTGGCGTTGACGATGACCGTCACCACGGCCTTGCGGGCAGTGCGTTCGTCTGGGTCGTTCGGCTCGCCGTCGGTAAAGATGACGATGATGCGCGGCTTGGTTTTGGGGTCGGCCGGTACGGCTTTGCCGAACAAACCACTTTTGGCTTTGCCGAAACGCCTGTCGAAGTAGTCACCGATACGCTCTTCCAGTACCTTAGCTGTGGCAGTGCCGCCATTAGGACGGGTCTTGGCAAAGAGGGGACCGACCTTAGCAAAGGTGGTGTTTTCGTAGGTGGTAACCGAGCCGTTGAAGAAGCCGAAAGTCACACCATCGGTGTCAATCTTCTCGCACTCTTCTACCAGTACGCCCACTTTTTCGCGACAATCGTCCAGACGAGATTCGCCGCTGGATGTGTCCTTGGCTACCATGGAGCCGGAGATGTCCACGAAAACTTCGATGTCGTACTTAGAAAGGTCGCGTTTTTTCAGATTAAGTGCCATTTGATTTGCCTTTTGTTGGGGTTGATTGAATGTTGTTCGTCAAAACTACTGGTCGCATCCTTGAAGGTGCTACCAGTACAAGAGAGATTGCGGCAGCAGCGCTACCGGCAAACTCTGTTTACTCGACTTCCAGACCGTAGTCCACGACGAATTTTTCCAGACCGGCCTGATAACCCTGGGCAACGATCTTGAACTTCCACTCGCCGTTATATCGGTACAGCTCGGCGAAGCAGACCGAGGTTTCGATTGAGAAGTCTTCCGACAAGTCGGCACGGCAAACCTCTTCACCGGTGTCTTCATTGACCAACCGAATATAGGCATTATTTACCATGCCGAAGTTTTGTTTGCGAGTGACCGCATCGTAGATGGAAACCACGAAAACGATCTTCTCGACAGCGGCAGAGACTTTGCTCAGGTCAACTTTGATGCTCTCGTCGTCACCTTCGCCGGCGCCGGTTTTGTTGTCGCCATTGTGCTTAACGGCACCTTCAAAGTGCGCCAAGAACTTTGGCTGGTAATAAACCATATCGCGATCGTCGCGACACTTGCCGGATGCTCCCAACAAGAAGCAGGAAGCGTCCAGGTCGAAGTCGGCGCCGTCGGTGCCGCGCGCATCCCAACCCAGACCAACAAGAGTGTGGACGAGGCTTGGAGCATCTTTGGTGAGGTTGATGTTTTGACCTTTACGGAGTTGAATTGCCATTTATAAATACCTTGGTGTTTCAATTTGGGGACAGCTCGGAACTACCTGTTCCGAGCTTTGTTAACGAGGCGCCCGCAAATTCCTTTCTATTTCCGGGGGGTAGCCCATGTAAAATCGGGCGCCCGGGTCAAAAGTAGAGACTTATGCTCTTACTTTTTTTTGAAGCAGCCCACCACAACGGCAGTCAGCTTTTTGAAGGGGTAAAGGAGAGGTGCCACCAGCGAATCAACCAGCTCGGTGACATTGCCCATTACCTGCCCGATGAAAGTGAAAACACCGCCAAACATGGTTTGCAGCACAGTCACTTTTTCATACGCCATGCCGAAAGCCAGGATGCTTGCGATGATGCTGAACTTTTCGATTTCATTCACTTCGATTTCGAAGAAGTATTCAGCAAACAACTGCAAGCCTACGTAGCCAACCAGCACATAGGCGATTTTTTCCAGAACCGGGAACTTCTTGATCAAGTCTACAAAGATACCGGCCACAAACCGCATGGCAGCGATACCAATGAAGACGCCAAGCACCACTACCCACATTTTAGGAGACATGGCCACAGCGGCAACGATGTTATCCACCGAGAAAGCCAGGTCGGCCATTTCCACCTGCACGATGGTAGCAATCAGACCGGTATGTACCGCTGCTTTTGCTTCCATTTGTTCCTCTTCGCCTTCTTCCGCCACGCCCAGGTTTTCGCACATCAAATAGATGAGGTAGGCACCGCCAAGTAACTTGATCCAGGGGTTGGCGATAATGTATGCCACGAAGAACAAAGCCAGACCGCGGAAGAGGTAAGCACCAAGCAGACCGGCCTTGAGGGCGAACTTCTGCTGGCGCTCGGGCAGGTGGCTGACCATACTGGCCAGTACCAGAGCGTTATCAACCGAGAGCAAGCCCTCCAGGATGATGAGCGAAACAATGATCGGGGAAGCAGCAACCAGTTCGGCACCAGTCGGCATCTGTGAAAAAATCGAGTTCAAAATTACCATATGTATCTCCGAAATTTGTCGCGGTAGGCGCGCGACGGATTAAAAGGCGCCCGGTGGGCTGAATTGAAGCGGTCGAAACCACCTCGTAAGGGACAAGCTGGATGCTTGCCAAAACACCGCCACACAAAGAGACAGACAGCTAAGTGCTGCTGCTAACTGCGCGACGTACCCGAACGAACACCTTGCAAGCGTGTTCGCTCAGATTTTCCAAAACCTCAAAGCCAGGGCAGAGAGCAAACATTTCAGCCAGCCAACCTAATGCCTCAATTGCACCGACACAGTGGCGGTGGGTTGAACGTTAGATTGAGCGTATTGGGCGAGGTAAGCTGGTTATTTGTTTGAATTTGACTGAGAGCATTGAGATGAACTTGGACATTCATCTTGCCTTCTAACACCAGCACTTTACAACCCTGCCGGCGCCAAACTTTGCATTGGGACACCATCTCGACTTCTTGCAGATAATGCCGACTCTTCAACCACAGGCAAATCGGCCTAGTAGATAACACAGATCGGACACACAAACAGAACCTACTACCTTAGGCTGAGATTGCCTTCCCGGGCGGCTCCCTCTAACAGGCGAGGAAGGGCGATACGCTCTGGCGAACTTTGGCGAGACACTCTTGGCTCACACTAAGAGCAAGCAGCTCCGTTTGCTACCCGGCATAGTATATGCCCGAAAAAAAACACAGGCTGGCCCCGCGCATGAGGGTCAGCCTGTACGGCAAACTGTTTGCTTGAGCGAGCTACGGCTTAAAATCTTTCAGCAAAGTCAGAGCCAATTCCAGTTCCCCTTCTTGGCTCTTTGCCTGCGGCATATTCAGCACGATATCAGGCTCGATGCCATTGCATACCAGCTGGCAACCGTCACCTGCCCAGTTGCCCTTAGGCGTGAGCAAATAAAAGTTGGTGATAGAGAGCCAGTATCCATTAGCCAGGGGAAACCAGGTCTGCCCGATGCCTTTGCCGTAGGTATGGCCTTTGCCTGCCACCAGAGCCACTGAATTTTCCTGCAGCATGGCTGTAAATGCCTCGGCAGCACTGGCTGTGTGACGGTCCACCAGGATGAAGATGGGCGCCTTCTTCCTGACGGCCGGTTGGAAGCGAGTCAGAGGCAGCCCCAGTTGTGAGTGCCCGGGCCTGATATTAAGGCTGCGCTTAGTGAGCGTTACCAACAGATTAATGTATCCGCGGCCGGGCACGCGCGCTGTAATTGAGCCGAGCCGGCCCTGCTCTATGAACAGTCCGGCCGCTCTTATGGCCTCAGTAACGAAGCCGCCTCTATTGCCGCGCAGATCCAAAAGATAGTTCTCACAACCGGTCAGGGAGCGAAGTGCATGCTCCAGTTCGGAGGCCACACCCAGCTTTAGGAAGGTGCGGATTTTCACATAGCAGGTTCCGTTGTCCAACAGTGCGAACTCAATTGGATTAACCGTGTCGGGATCTCTGTCGATGGCCACCACTTTCGTCAAGCCATCTGCAGACTTCACCCGCATTTCCAACCGAATTTGATTGGAACCGTCGTCCATCAGCCTTTCCATTTGTTCGTATGTGAGCATACCAACGGAACTGCCGTTTACTTCATAGATACAGTCGCCCTGCTCCAGACTGGCATAGTCGGCTTGTGAGCCCGGTTGCACCTCATCTACACGGTAGCAACCCAAAACCAATGTCTTGAGTCCTTTCTTGCTTGCGCTATGAGCGCCGCTGCCGGTGCCGGTGCCGGTATTGTCTATGTTGTCCACTCTGGCTTCATCGATAGTAAAACCAAGGAGTTTGTATTCACTCCTGCTGGTGGTTACTTTGAGAGCGTGAGCGAACTCTTCCGGTGTTACCAGGCGAGTAAATCGATCATCCAGGGTTTTGAGCAGGGTCTGAACCGTTTGCGCTGAGGGCACCAAAACATTTGTCCCGGCCGGCTTCTTCAGAAATTCATCGAGAACCTCGTCACCCGGGCGAAAGCGCTTGGCCGAGGCATCGTAATACATGTCGTGAACTATGTTCCAGGCACGGGGTGGAACCTGGCGATCCGGCAAATCAGGATTTCTTATGAAAAAGAACCAGATCAGGACTGAGCTGAGGACGAGCCCCAGAATAACAATAATGCCGGTCAGGAATATGCCCTTCAGTAATTTTCTGAAAATTCTGCGGGGTAGTCCACTAGGTCTCATGGTCGCACTTTGGGCGGGCAAAACCACTGACCAGTGTTACAGCCAGGATGACGGCACCAATATCGGCCATAGCCATCAGCACCGCACCAAAGAGCCCCACACCTACAAAAGCCTCTTGCCAGTTCAGCCCCAGAAGTGAAGGAAGGAATGCCGCCAGATCCACGGAAGCATACATGACATAAGCAAGCGCTACGGATTCTAGAAGCGGGTAGCGAAAGAGCAGAACGGATACAGCCAGACTGAGTACAAAGGCAATAACACCCACCAGCAAAATATTGCCGACGAGCATTGTGGACGCGCCTAATACGAAAAGACCGTAAAGCCCGAGAGCCACCGCTGTTAACCAGGTAAAAGCACCCATCTTCTTGAGGAAGAAGCGACTTTCTTTGTTTGGAATGATCATAAATTCTCCTGTTGATAGAGCTCGGAAGCGCATTGCCGCCGGGCTGTCGAAATTGAAAAATGGAAGACTTCCTGGTTTCCTTCGCAAAGCCATCAAAGAGGCGCCCTTTCAGCAACAAGATCTTGCTGTGGTAATGAACCCTGAGAGCCTGAGTTGAATTATTGGGAAGGAAAGTTGTCCTTAAACGAAAAGAAAAAGAAGAGACTTACTGGTATCAACAGAAGGTTTACTGATTCAAGTTGAAGACGAGTATATTGCTTAAAACTTTGAGGGTGTAAGGGCTCATTGGACGTCCTCCCTCATGGCCCGAGTGCCACCGTCCCGGCAAACGGGCGGGAACTGTTCCAAAGCTAGTTGGAACGCTATACTTGAGAAGGTCTTAACAAGATTGAGTGGATTCTAAGTGATGTCGCCGGGCTTGCCATTGCCACCCTTTACGCAACCGCCGCCGCCAGGGTTGTTTCAGGTGAGAATGGGCAGTGAACTGGCGCACAGTCCCGTAACTAAGATATTTCCTCTGGCTCGCGCCAAGGGGGGTTAGTACTCTTCTCTCTCTTGCAACTCGTTTATACGGTTCCAAGTGCTACTTGTTAGACTGCAAGACCGTACTCGGTAACCTGACAGTCTGTCATTTTCAAAAGTGATGTCTAGAATAAATGGTTCTATTTTCCTTCTAAGGATCGAATATCATAAAAACATGTCGAGTCAAGGATATTAAAGCAAGTTGAAAACCATTTTCCATCAGCTGCTCTTTCTGGCTGTAGTTCTTACCCCATCAGAAGCAATAGCTTCTGATGTGCAAGCCTCTCGGAAACCATTTTGTACATCGCCCGTTCCCTCTCAATTCTCAGATCCACATCTAGAAGAGTCAGAAGCATCAGGTTGGGCCGCAGAGGTACAACTTGCAATTAATCGGCCCTTTCGTGAGACTCATCCAATTGAAAGGGCTGTGCATTGTCATCTTTTAGTAAATGCAGATGGCTCTATTAGGACAGCCAGAATTGTGAAATCCTCGGGCGATCCTAAGGTCGATCAGCGTGCTTTAGATTTTCTCAAAGGGCAAGTACCCCTACCTAAGCCAAGAAACAGCTTGGCTCGACAAACTGGTCTTCGTATTTGGTTCAAACCTGAGTTTGGGAAAGTTGATGTGCTTTCTGAAGCTTGGCTAAAACGCGAACACCCAGGCAAATAGCAAATGATTTTGGACGGTGCCTCGCTCACATACAGGTACTCAGTTTCCGTAAACCCCTTTTAGAGCTTCTACTATTTACAACACATTCAAAAAGAACAAACACTAAACTTACAGTCCAGCCGTTGCAGCAAGAGAAATGGACTGCTACCTAACCGGGAAAAGCAACCATTTTCCCGGTTATTTTTGGGGCACTACACCATATATTATAGTATTTTATCAGAAACGTTTAAACAGCAGAACTTGTGCCAGTTTTGGGAAGTACCAGCATTGAAGACTCCGGTATGATTCGCAAACACAAATCATGCAACTTTAGGGATGGTATCAACAGTTCCAAACGTGCCCATCAAAAAATCTACTGAGCACTGAATGAAACAGAAGGAGAAAGCCAGAGTCGGGGGGCAAACCCGACTCTGCAGTGGTGCATGCGCAAGCTCATTTTTTCATGCCGAGGAGCTTGCCACCTTTCAAAAGTTCAGAGCAAACTCAAGGCGTAACCACCGAAGGCGGCAGGCCGAGAGCTTCCTCCACGAACTTGATCAGTTCCTCTTTCGTCTTGACGCCGTAGTCGGCATCGATAAGACGCAGGCGAGGTCCGACAATGTAGTAAATGGGAAAGACCACCGCCTCGTCGGTTTGAAACTCCGATTCGTCGGTAGGCACCCGGTAGAAGCGAATGTCCACCTTCTTTTCCCGGAAGTATGCGGCCGCTTCTTCCACCACCTGGTGTTGCTTGACGCAGGCAGCGTCGCACATAAGCGGGTCATACTCTTCCAGAAAGACCGGCACCGTCGACTTGCCGACAGTACCGAGCATGGTGGCATAGGTGACTTGGGTAACCAGGGGCGGCGGGGGTTGCGGCACCTCCACCTCCACGTTACCTCCCTTGACGCCGGTCAGGGGCGCACAGGCTGCAAGAGCCAACCCCAGACAGGATAAAACCAGAAGCAGCGCCAGACGGGATCTCTTGAACAATCCCCCTAATGCTGAGCCTGGCAAACTTTTGAGACCTTTCATAGGCCCTCCGTTGTTATATTGAAACCAGGCACGGGTGGGGAACGGCTCACAACTACCAGGCGTTTTCAGCCTGGCACCGAGAACCGTCCCCCACCACAAATGCTTACTTAGCGACCGCCCGTGAGGCGATCGTAGATGCCACGCATGGTGGCCCAGGCCGTCTGCACAGCCTTGATCACCGGTCCGAGGAAGATCATGGCGATCTTGGTCAGGAAGGCGAAGCGCTCACCCACGAACTTCCAGGTGGCCACGTAGGTATTCCAGACGGCAGCGAAGACCTTGTCCACCACCGGAGCCAGCCAGGACGTGAAGACCAGGTTGACCGGCGCGCGCAGGGTCAGATACACCGCCGGAGCGACGATGCCGCCGATGATGTAGGCAGCCGTCAAACCCACGACCACTGCCGCCACCCAGCTCGCCGAAGCGTCCAGGACCAGGCGACCGACCAGGAACAGCGTCGTGATGCCGGCAGCGAACGAGAACGACTCGGCGCTGTAGCGGGACAGGAGACGGTTCATGAGGATGACCAGGTTGAGACCAACCACGGCCGTGATGGCAGTGCTCAGCCAGAAGGACGCCGGCATGTAGGGCGCCGCCAGAGGCAGAAGCGACCGCACGGCCAGCACCACCAGCGCCACCGTTCCCAGGTGACCGAAGAGCGACGAGAAGCCCGTCTTGTCGTCGAAGGCAGCGCGCTGCAGCTTGGAAATCTGCTCGCCCAGCTTCTTGAAACCGACGCTGACGTTCTTGTGCACCGTCTCCAGAGCACCGCCGCAGGCAGGAGCAGCCCAGCTCGTCAGGGCACGCACCAGCAGATAGGCGAAGGGATAGACCAGAAGGCCCGTAGCAAGCACGCCGCCCACCACCGCAGTGAAGAGCCAGGCACCGCTCAGCCCGTAGGCCGCAGGCAGGAAGCTGTAAGCCGCATAGCCAGCCGCCAGCGAGGTGAGAATGCCGATCATGGCATTGCCGCCGCTGCGGTTGAGAATGTCGCGGCTGCCTTCGGCGTAGCAGTAGAGACCCACCAGCACCGACAGCACCAGACCAGCCAGGGGAGGCAGGTTGACCAGCCCCACGTTGGCATAGAGGACGCAGCCGACGGCAGCGGAGATGACGATGTTCATGACGTGGTGGTAGAAACGACGGAACTCGAGATTGTCCTCGCGGGCATAGACCGAGTCCAGAAGCTCACCCCAGGCCTTGAGCAGCCGCTCCACCAGCCCACCCTGCAGAACGGCGATGAAAGCCGGCAGGATGTAGGTGACGCCGGCCAGGAAGGTGAAGGCGCAAGCGCCCAGCACCACAGGCAGGGAGGCACCAGCCAGGAGCGAAGTGTGCGTCAGACCGTAGGCAGCCAGGCCGCTGTAGACCATGGCCGTAGCCGGAGCATCACCCTCGTCGAGGAGGTAGACCAGGCTGGAGATGGAGAAGTAGAAGGCGGTGAAAGCCACCACGCCGGCCACGATTTCCTCCAGATGGAGGGCAGCCAGCATGGGAACAGGCACCAGTCCGGCCAGGGCCTGGAAGGTGACGTAGCCGGCCAGAGCCGAGAGCAGAGCAGCGCCCAGGAAGAGCAACACCTGCAGAAGGCGGATGCCCCACTTCTTGCCGTTCTTGCCCTCCACCAGCTCCCACAGGTAGTTGGAGCCGGGAGCCTGGCGCATGGCGTTCACAACGATGGCTGTGAGCGGCTTGAAGACTTCCTTGGCGAACAGCTTCACCTTCTTCAGAATCCATTCGCCCAGATTCCAGATATGGCGAACCAGACCCCAGTAGATAGCCGGCCAGAGGTGCGTCATGGTCAGGATGAAGACCACGGCGCTGGAGACGAACCAGGCGGAAGGACTCCAGCCCAGCTGTCCGGAGAAATAGTCGGCAGCGGAAATGGAGGTGACACAGGCCACCCCGAAACCGGCCAGACCGACGAAAATCGCACGCACGAACCCACCGGAGTAGGCGCGACGGCAGATCCACTTGCCACTCTCACGCACAGCCATGTAGAGGACAGTGGGAATGAACAGCACGAGGTTGAGGAGGGTTTGAGCCACTCCAGTCTTTTGGTTGGACATTTGGTGCATTCTCCTTACGGGAAGCAATCCTCCTCGTTGCGAGGAGGGGTTAGAAATCCGCCCGAGCGTCTTGGGCCGCAGCAAAGCCAGCCCCACCCAAACTATCCGCCACCATCTCTACGTCATCTACCAGAACGCGAGACGTTTTCAGCACCAGGGTGGAAACCACTGGAGTAAGCTGGAAATGGCAGTGCAGGGGGGGTAATTGCAGCGGTTGCTCGGAAATCGGATCTCGAAATTTGTGGAAGTAGATGTCAGCAGCCTAGATAAAGCGACGAGCCCTACAAAAGCTCCTATAAATTACTTCTGAGTCATTCAGGCATTCGGAAACGAGTTCTAAGCCTTAATAACAGAAAGGTAATGCTCCCAAGAACTTGCGCCACAATAGCGCGGCTCGCGAGAGCAAAAAAACCTGCCTTCGAAAGGCAGGTTTCAAGCACTTGAAACGGATAAACCGCGCCGCATTCATAAGCGGCTTTTAAGTAAAAATTGAAGCAAGCTTCACTTAGATGTTCTTACGACGAACCCCATCGGCAGGGTCTTGGGTTACTGACGGCTTGCTCGGCTTCCAGGTAGAAAGCTCACAAACACCGTTCTTGCAGTTTCTCGTTGCTTCGGTCTGGCGGTCGCGCTCAATGGCACGTTCTCCAGACTGACTTGAGGATTTCGACTGCCCGAGAGCAAAGTATCCAAGGGACTCCGAACTCATTGTTTTCTACCTTAGCTAGCCTCGACTCGATCGAGGACGGGATTCCAGTGTCTTATATTCCCCACCACCAAGTGGGGTAAACGGTCTTTTGCATGTTACCAGGAGCAGATAGCATACGCATAGAATATTCAACTTTTATCAGACTTTCTACCAATGCATATTCCACGAGATTCAGCCCTGGCTCCCAATTTCCCATTGCAAAGAGCGGATTGCTGATAAAATTCTAGGGATGCAATCCGGGTAATGACAAGTGCTTAAGCCGCTTTCGGGCAGCAGCACGAGACACTTGCCATCCCTTCAGTTCCAGAAACCATCCCAGATAACCATGAAGAGTTGCCCCCACTGCACGGCCATGTTGAAAGTCACCGGTATCGGGGGCAAAGACCGCCTTGCCTGCGAGCTTTGTGAATTCGTACACTGGGACAATCCCAAACCGGTCACTGCCACCCTGGTCACCATGGACTCGGAGCTGGTGCTGGTCAAACGCAAATTTGAGCCTTTCGTAGACGATTGGTGCCTGCCCGGCGGCTTTATCGAAGCCAGTGAAGATCCGGAAGAATCGGCAGCCCGAGAAGTATTCGAAGAAACCGGTTTGGAAGTGCGCATTGAGAAACTTCTGGGTGCCAGTGCACCCGGTCACGGTATCAACGTCATTATCCTTTTCTACCAGGGCACTCCCGTGGGCGGCAGACTGGAAGCGGGCGACGACGCCAGTGCAGTCGGCACCTTCAAACCTGGCAGTCTGCCTCAGAATATCGCTTTTCCCCTGCACCGAAAAATGATCAGTCAGTTCTTCCAGTCCGTCAAAAGCGAAGCCTGAAACTAACAGTGAAAAATCGGCGGCTCTTTCTTGGAAGCTGGTCAGCTTCCAGCCGGCAGCATTTCCCGCAGAGCCTTTTCGAGTTCATCGGCAGCATCCATGCTCTGCCCCACTAGAAAGTCACCCTGTTTGGAGGCAATCACAAAGCCTTCCGGCAAAAGCGGCATGGGCTCTTTTACCTCGGTAAGATTCTCCCGGGAAACTTCTCTTGTGAAGAAGAAAGTTTTGACCTGGATGCCTTTGTCAGTGAGCTTGATGGCACTGGGCATCAAAAGTACTACATAGGCTCTGTACACCAGTACCAGTGAAGCTGCCGCTGCAAAAACAGCCAGCAAAAGAATGTCGGAATTACCGGAATCCCCACCCTTCAAGATGGCTACAGTGAAGAGCCAGACCACCACCACAAAAATCAATGAAATCAAGACCTGAGCCACCTGCAGCACCGTGGCCAGACCATCTTGCTTGAAGGTGCGGCCCGAAGAAAGACGGGCGCTGCCCAAATAGGCAGGCAGTGAGCGGCGCAAGAGCGCCACCAGCTCATCAACATTCTTGAGCCAGATGGGAAAAGTCAGCTCACCGCCATCAAATTCCACCACAAAGCGCACGAATTTAAGACTGGAGCGCCTGGTCAGACCTGTGATTTGATCGAGGCGGCAGCTTGTTTTACGCAACATGCTATGGGCCGTGAGCAGGGAACCGCAGAGAGTCACCTGATAGGTTATGAAGCCATAGGCCGGCAGGATGCAAGCAGCCACCAGGGCGACGGCCAGGAAGAGAAACTTGACCACGGCGGAAAATTGAGCGAACCCGCCGAAAAAGAACAACAACAGCGGCGTGATCACCATGGCCATGAGGGCCGTTGCTTCAGCCATGATACGGGCAAGAACCATGGTCTTGAGACGGTACGTCCTTTCAACCGGCTCCCTCTCGCTTCCTCCTTCCAGCCTGGCAATATCAGGGGCCGGAACATTCATGCCGAGCATCTTATCGGTGAGCCGACTCAAAAAAGCAGAGAGCTTGCGCCCGGCACTTTTCTCGCTGGCGCCCTCGGGCGACATTACTACAAAACTGCCCTGGGGTCCGTCCGGTGTCTTTTCAAGGGGCACTGCAGGCTCCACGGTCTCAGGATCAGCAGCAGTCTCAGGATCGGCGGCGGTCTCCACGGTCTCAGGAGTAGCAGCAGTCTCAGAATTAGCGGCGGTCTCCACGGTCTCAGGCGCCGACAAAACTTGATCGGCCGGGGAAGCCTGCACCGGGGCCATGTTCTGAGGGCTTGAGTTTTTGGCTCTGGCCCGCTTTTTCTTCTTTTTGGCTCTCGATGATTTGCTGTCGCTCATAAAGCCATTTTGCCAGAAAAGCCACGGCTTTCAAGCAATTGCTCACGACCCAACTGACAACCGCCTGCCAAGAAGCGCGAACTGAGCGAACTTTCCCCCTTTAAAATAATCGGACTTTTAGTCAAGAGGCGGATCTTACTTGCATCTTTGACCCGTGTCCTAATAGGCTTAGCAAGTTCTTTCAGCCAACAAAACTTTTGGATTTTCTTACACCTAACATCTTCCCTTTCACCACTCATCCCCATTCCGACAGGAAGGCAGGCTAGCTATGACAAAGAAAGCTACCGCAGGTAAACAGCCCCTCCGAATAGAGCGAGATTCCATGGGAGAGATGTCCGTGCCGTCACACGCCCTCTGGGGTGCCAGCACCGAACGCGCCGCTCTCAATTTTCCCATCGGCAATATCAAATTCAGCCGCCCCTTTATCCTGAGCCTGGCTCTGATAAAAATGGCGGCAGCCAGAGCCAACAAGAGTCTCAAAGACCTCGACGCGCAGACCGCCGATGCCATCATCGCCGCCTGCGCCGGGGTAGCTGCCGGAGATTATGACGAACATTTCGTCGTCAGCATCTTCCAGACCGGCTCCGGTACATCCACCAACATGAACGCCAACGAAGTGATTGCCAACCTGGCCAGGCAAGCACTGGGCAAAGACCAATCGGACCGCGCCGGCGTCCACCCCAATGACCATGTGAACATGGGGCAATCATCCAACGACGTCATCCCCACAGCCATCCATGTGGCTCTGGTGCTGGAACTGAGCACTCGCCTTTTGCCCTCCCTGAAGAAGCTCTCCAGGGAACTGTCCGGCAAGGCCCGCTCTTTCAGGAAGACGCTCAAGACCGGCCGCACTCACTTGCAGGATGCAACGCCGGTCACTTTCGGTCAGGAATTCTCCGGCTACAAAGCGCAGATCGATGCCTCTATCGCCAGACTGGAAGCGACTGTGCGTCAGCTCTCCAACGTGGCGCTGGGCGGCACCGCCGTGGGCACCGGCATCAATACCCGTGAGGGCTTCGCCGCCCTTACTCTCAAGCATCTCTCCAAGGATGTCTCGAAGGCAGCCGGTCTGCCTCTCACCTTCAAGGAAGCGAAGAATCACTTCGCCGCCCAGGGTAGTATCGACGCCCTCGTAGACGCTGCCGGCGCCCTGCAAACCCTGGCCACGGCCCTCAACAAAATCGCCAACGATGTGCGCTGGATGGCCAGCGGACCACGGGCCGGCTTGAACGAAGTTTTGCTTCCCGCCATTCAACCAGGCAGTTCAATCATGCCCGGCAAGGTCAATCCGGTCATCTGCGAAGCCGTCATGCAAGTGGGCTACCGAGTGCTGGGTAACTGCCAGACCGTGGTTTTCGCCCATCAGTCTTCCAACTTCGAGCTGAACGTTGCACTGCCGATAGTGGCACACAGCTTGCTCGAATCCGTGGGACTTCTGGCAGACGCCGCTTCCGTTTTCGTCGACAAATGCCTGGCGGGCATGAAAACCACAAACAGCGGTCCCCAGATGGTGGAAAGAGGGCTGGCCCTTTGCACGGCTCTCGCTCCCGTCATCGGTTACGACCAGGCCGCGCAGATTGCCAAAGAGGCCGACAAGACCGGCGAGACCATTCTGGCCGTGGCCCTGCGCCTGACCAAACTTTCGGAATCTGAGCTGAAGCGTATTCTCGACCCGGAAGTGATGACCAGACCTGGACTTTCCGGCGCCAAAATGTCGGGCTAGTCAGACGCCGGACCGGTTCACCAGTTGAAATCTCGTGGCGAGCCGTTCTGGAATGCATCCTTCACACCTCAGTCATCCGCGGTGGAACTGTTCCACTGCGGACTACTAACACTTTTGCGGCTAACGCAAGAACAGGTAATACCTATGCCAACCAACGATTCAAAAACCATCCTCCAGCATCAAGCCGTCGTGGCCAAAGGCTGGCAGTCTTCTCCCATTCCCGTCTTCGTCATGTTCGGCGCCGATTGGTGCAGCTATTGCGTCAAGCAAAAGCCCATCGTGGAAGAGCTCAAAAGCGAATACGGCGACCGGGTGCGCTTCGAGATTCTCGACGCGGACAAGGAAACCGAGCTGAAGAAAGCCTTCGGCGTGCGCGGCATTCCCGCCATGTTCGTACTCGGCAAGAACCTGCCCACTCTGGAATACGCCAAGGGCTTCCAGACCAAAGCAGTGCTCAAGCGCAAGATCGAAAAGGTGCTTGCGGCCTCGGTCTGAGCTGACCCTGACCACAGGGATTTATTTTATCTACGGACTGAATCAACAATAAAGGGAGTCAATCCCAAATGCAACACCCCCCCAAGGTTCCAGGAACCGCCTCCCAAGCCCGTCGGAAGACGAGGTCCGTCCGACAGCAGGTGAAGAAGGCAAGCGCCCGTCACAAGCAACTCGGCACCACTATCGCCCGTCAGCACGCCGGCGCGCGTCGCATTCTCAGCCGAGAAGACCCGCCCTTCGGCGTGGCCTTTCTCGGCTCGGCCCGCACCAAGCCCGGGCAAGTCTATTACGATAAGAACATCGAAGCTGCTGCTGCCGTTGCCGCGCTGGGTTATCCCATCGTGCACGGCGGCGGCCCCGGGCAAATGGAAGCCTCCGCCCGTGGTGCCAGGCGAGTCAAGAACGCTCTCTCCATCGCCCTCGGTCTCAGGCTCACGAAGGTGGAGCAGGTCAGCGCCGAGCACGATATCAGCATCTGGTTCGACGACTTCTCGCCCCGTATCGACACCTTCCGCCACCTCGGGCGCGTGGCCATGGTCTTCTTTCCGGGCGGCATCGGCAGCCTGCATGAATCCATGTCGGTGATCGACAACATCATGCAGAAAAAGGCACCGCCCAGGCCCATCATCTTTTTCGAACCGGAACCGGAGAAGCCCTACTGGACGGGGTTCTTCGCCTGGTTGAAAGACACCGTCATGGCCCGCGGCATGCTCAAGGAGGAGGAAATTTCCTTCGTTCAAATCGCCCACTCCACCGAGGAGTTGGTCAAGATCATCAAAACGTCAGCCGGCGCCAAGTAGTCGCTCGGAGGACACCCTTCAAGGAAGAAGAATGAAGCGATTCACTCTTCTGGTGGACGAAAGAGAAAGCTCCACCATGAATTACGGAGTCAACCTGCACCAGGCTGAAAGCCAGGAGGAATGCCGCCAGGCCTTCGACCTGGTCAGGGAGGAGACGATTGAGGCATTTTCGTTGTGCTTCGGGCACTACAAGACCAAGCGTTTCCGCAATGCCAGAATCGTCGAGAATCTCGGCACCGCCGACGAGCGCGTGGTAAGCCGTTATCACAACGACTGGCTCCAACTCTAAGACAACCAACCGAACAGGCGTCGTGAACTTGAGTTCACGACGCCTCGTTCTTTCAAAAAACACAGCTTCCCTGAGTATTTACTGCAGGCAGTTCAGATACCATTTGAAATACGCCTACTATATCCGATAATAGCCATAGAGAAATGAGTAAAGATGAGGGAGTGTGAGAAGCAATGCGCTTGCCTCGATGGTAAAAACGTTGGCAAGATTTGGTGGTCGCCGAATGAAGGTTATATAGTGCTATGCGAGGGCATTGCTCAATTCTGTTCATCTCCTTCTCCGGTTGTATTTAAGCAGTCACAGTTGTCGATTCGATGCGGCTCAGACTTGTGAGTTCGTTGAATTCAAAATCGCCGCAGGAGGCAGACCGACATTTGTCCTTCACAAGATAGTCTCTATGGGGGGATGGTTCCGGCATCACTTCCAGTTTGATACACGGAACGGTTGCAGTCTCTGATGGTCCGTCACCAGCGAATTAAGCAGCAAGCTGCCGCTCCAGGATGGGCTAATTCCTTCTTAGAGCAAGGCAGAAAGACCCATTAAGATTGCTCCGAGAATCGATAGACCTGCTCCGCAGGCCGCAATCAAGCCGTCACTGGGAATTGGCGAGTAGGTGACGGCTAAGCACGCTGCCACGCCGGCAAATAGAACCAGCATCAGAGATGCCAGTCTTTGCCCTCTGGTGTGCCACAGGACCATCGCTGCCAGATCGGCAATGCCGGTTACTGCTATAGCGCATGCTACCCATTGACTGAGTGTGCCACCGATGGTGACACCAGTGAGTAATATCAGAAAGCCCAGAAAGATTAGAATTCTTGCTTTGTGTTGTTCCAAAGGTTTACCTCTGGTTGAGTTTAGGAAATTAGGCATGATCGCAGCCTAAGGCGAGGGACTGGAGACTTCTGCCGATTGATCAATCTCGAAGAACGTCACACCAAGGGTCTTGTCAATTGACACCAACCTGGCAATTGGGAAGTAGCAGTCCTTTATCTGACCCTCATCGGGGATTTGGATGTAAAAGTTCAGCATTGACCCAAACGGAGTCTGCGCTGTAGGCGCGGTCTGGTCCTGTCCGTCGTAAGTTACTGTCGCAGACTTCACGAATGTACGAGCGGAACTGGTCGCAAGTGCCGACCAGCCAGACTGAATCTGGGTGACACCTGCACCAGTGCATCCGAAGAGCGACTTGCCCGGTTACATGTCTGACGCCTGCAGGAAGCTTTCCAGTTCGTACTCAATGGAAAGCTTTTGCTCCTCGCTTAGCCATTCATAGCAATCCACTCCGCACCGCTGTTTGACAAAACTCCTGAATCCTGAGGAAGTGGCATTGCCGACAAAGCCGGCAGCGACGCACTCGAAAAAGAGTGCCGTTGCATTGTTGGGAAGCTGGAAAAAGTTCTTAATGTGAATCTCCTTCGCCGACAACAATCTCGACAGCGTAACCTGGGAAGTACACTTCCTTGAGCACATCAATGACTTGGAAATGAACCTCATCCCAGTTGAAGGCCCGTGCGATTGTGATGTGAATCTCGTATTGCATGGTCAGGCTAAGGGCAACTCCCGAAATATCATGAAGTCGCGAGTACGCCTGGCATGTTTCTGGTGTGAAGTATCGGTGGGTGGCTTTCTCCTTCTCTGTGAACTGGTATGGTGCGTTCCCACGAATGCCGCTTTCGCCATCTTTGGTCAGGAGTACAGAAAGGCAGTATTGGCGGGTAGCCGCTGATTCGGTCGGGAACCAGCGAATACGGCGGATGGCAGTGCTAACTGAATTGTTGTTCATGGACTACCTCTTTAAAGAAGAAATTGACATTTTGCTTGTGAGCACGTTCTAGAACTGCCTGAATAGCATGATCTACTCGTGCGCAGAAAGTTTCTCAGTTCGAGACCCAGTGTTGGAGAGAGGCAAGATCGGCTCCGAGTATTGCTTTTCGTGTTAACTCCGCTACTGAATATGGGTTAGACTATCGAAATTCCGGATCACTAAGTAGACCGCCTCCTCCATCTGTCTGGATAACAGTGATTGGCTAGCGCAAATTGAGCATACGCTCGAGCCACTTGATCTCATTCCGACAGGCATTAGACACCTGCGCCCAGGCGCGAAGAAGATACTTGAGTGCCTTGAAGGCGGAGCCCTCGATTTCACCATTCTCGTACAGCGATGGATAGAGCTTGTACACAGCCGTAATCGCTACCGCCTGGGCAGAGGCAATAGCCATCACGGTCGGCTTTCCTTCGTACCAGGTGCCAGAGTAATTGCTGACATCCGGGTGTCCATGCAGAATCTCACCGAGCGCATAGATGGCATCACGCCACTGATGTTCATCCTCACAGCCAGCCGTAAGCAATGTTGAGACGTGTTGTATTGCCGCTCTGCCAACTTCGGTATTGTCGATCTGAAGGGCAAAGTCAATCAGTTCGGAAAGCGAGAAGCCTACCGAGAGAAGCATTGGCGACCACAGCCGCTTGCGCAAATCAGGTTCTCTTTCTTGTTTTTCGGACATGAGTTTGGTCCTCCGGTTTTGCCACTGTCTGCGGTACACGACAGCGAAGTTGAGTTGACTCAAACAGCTGAGATCTGATTGAGGATGAAGAGATACACATCGGCGCCAGCGTGACGCAGGCTCTCCGGGCAACCTAGAGGTGCGAGCACATAACCTCGTAGACCGTATGCGTAGATCAACGTTAAGGATCGGGGCTGACTGAGTTGAGGACAGGGTCCATACTATCCTCAACAATTTGGCTCAAGGCCGGAGCCGACATCGTCCCTTTGCCGGTAAGTTAGCGGTTAGTCAGCAGCGATGTGCGTCTTGGACCGGCGCACATAATTTTGGCGGCATCTGTGGTTCTTGTGGTTTGACCGATGGCTGCCGGGAGCCCTTATTCCATCCTTTTTGCTCGCTCGCGCTACCGGGGTTGTATGGTGCAAACAGAGCCGGCTTCGTAGCGGGAACTTCTGGGGTCTTATCATTGAAGCCCATGGCAAAGGCGGGCGGGATTGAAAGTGTGAGTACGGCGATTGCCGTCAGAATTGCTTGTTTCTTCATGGAGTTTTTCTCCGCTGGGTTGTGATTCATTGCAGGGTGCAATCACTTTTCTCCTTAATGGAGAATGGTTGGACTGCACTGGAATGCTTGCGACTGCTTATCTTCCCAGACCAGCTGGAAAAGCATCCGTACAGTCACTACATATGTTTCCAGCTCGACGGCAATTCTTGCCGCCGGTCCATTCTCGTACGACGTAAACTGATCCAGGAATTCCTGCCCTGTCCACTCTTCCCTGTTTATTACCGGCCCTGATGGCTCAAGGGCGCGTCTGCACAGATGCAAAATTTCGTCAGTATAAGAGTAGAAATTGTCGATGTGATCTTCGTTAGCCGGTGGGCAGGCGCTGATATACTCTTGCTCCAGCCTGTTGCGAATGCCTTCTAGAGCCATTATGACAGTGGCGAGCATAAGCAAATTGCTATTAACAGTCGGCGAGGCTTCGAGCTGCATTCGGGTGGCTTCTGCTAGTTCGTGAAGTCCTAGTTCGGCGGCCCGGAGAAGTTTTTCCAGTCTGGACTCCTGTAGTGAGTCCTTGGGCTTGACTAACCTGGTTTTGCGTTTCATCACTGTTTCCTGTTCGGCAGTGAAATTTCAAGGAAGAGCTGGCTGACCGCAGTCCATTCGTGTGGCCCTGAAACTTTCAGGGTGCAAAGGCAAGAAGACTACTCGACGGTAGTTCGAGCAATGGAGGGGCAAAGCTGGCAGGTGTCTGGGTTGTGTGGTGGTTGGCACTCCTTGCGTGGCTGGTGGAAAATCGAATCTGTGCTTCGAAATTAGTCCATTTGCCGCCAGGCGGTCACTGTTCTTCTGTAAACATATTAGGTCTGAGTTTTTCGGTAATATCTCGATACATGGATGCTGAAATCTGCCTGCCACTATGAGTTTGGGTTGAGCGGGGTTTCAGTTCTGCAATGTTACGATCGACTTTTCCCGCTGGAATTTCGGTTTTGTTTGCTCTGCATAGCTTGCGTGAGCAAGAGTTTTGAAAGATGGCTAGTACTCTTCTCTCTCCTACAACTTGTCTAAACGATTCCAGGTCCTGTTTAAGAGGCTATTAGACCGCACCCTGTATCCTGACAGTTTGTCATTCTCAAAAGAAATGTCTAGGAAAAAAGGTTCTATCTCACCGGCCCTTGTAGAATCAAGTTTATAAGTCACATACCCACTTGGACCTCCGTTTTTCTTTTCTTTCCCCACATTTCGTCTGCTAGTTTTTGAGTAACCTCATCTAGATGTGGAAGACCATCGTATACAAAAAACTCTTTAGGATTTAGAGTGATTCTGTTGTCACCATGCTTGATTGGGTTTGATTGTTTTCACCCACGGCTTCTTCAGTCGCACCGATGCCTGAACACAACACAACTAAAACAGTCAACCAAACTCTTCGCATGGTCAAACTTCTCCTGGAACAATTAACTTCTATTCTACGCCCTCACAGGTAGCAGTGCTTCTGGGTTCAGACCATTATTTTGCCAAGTGTGAAAGGAACTAGACATCCTTGCCGCCAACTCACCAGACCGCCCGCTTCCGCTTCCATAGACAAGGACTGTGTGTGGGGTTCAAGCAATTCAAAAAGACATGTTTCACTATTGCATATAATATACCTGGTTCTTTTTTTTGAACTGAAAGAAACCAGAGCGACAACGGACCCACGGGAGAAATTCAGACCAATTCCTCCCGCAGTTCCAGATTGTTAAAGATAGCCGTCAGTGATTGCTCAAGCCAAAATATGCTTCAAGTCATTGTAGAGACTGAGAGCAAAGACCATAAGCAAAAGCGCCATAAAGACCTGGAAGAGCCTGCGTTTAAAGGCTACATCCATGGCTTTGCCGCGATAGCCTTCCAGAAGGAAGATAACGATGTGTCCACCGTCCAGCACAGGCAAAGGCAAAATGTTCATGGCCGCAATACCGATGGAAATGGCGGCGAGGAACCAGATTAGTTCGTAAGCACCGCTATTGAAAGCTTCCGCCCCCATTTGCACAATGCCCACCACGCCTCTCACTTCCAGATCGGAATCGGTAATACCGGCAGGTTTCGGCACAATACCCATGATCATGCCCAGACCTTTGAAGGTGAGCATGGTCATATCCCAGGTCTGAGAAACGGCATAAACAGCAGCGCCGCCAAATCCGACTTCCTCGTAATACTTGTGACGGTCAAAAGCCATTTTGATACCGATGAAACCGTCCTGATTAGGGCTGACAGCCAGATTGGCGGTCTCACCCTCTCTCAACACGCTCACTTGCACTTCCTTGCCGGCATTGGCCTTGAGAGCCGCTACCAGGTCTTCGGGAGATTTTACAGCCTTATCGCCCACTTGCAAGAAACGGTCGGAGGGTTTGAAACCGGCAGTAGAAGCAATGGTATTCTCCTGAGACAGTCCGTCGATACGCACATTCTCAGCCTTGTAGACCGGATTGCCGATGAAAAACTGAATAGCAAACAGCATCAACATGGCCGACAGGAAGTTAAATGCAACGCCGCCGGCAGCCACGATGATTCGCTTTAACTGGTAACGCCACATAAGGCAATTGCAAGACAAGTTGGACTGGTCAAGCAAGGCCGCTCCATCGCCGTCAGTAGCTATGGCCGGAGCCACAACGGTACTTTCGTCCTGCAAAGCCGGAATTAACACATAGCCACCCAGGGGAATGGGTGATATGCGAAACTCCGTTTCCCAGAACGTACCCAGCACCCAGGACCAGCTACGCTTTCCAAAACCAATGGAAAAAACCGGCGTAGCAAAGCCGAAGATACGGGCAAACAACCAGTGACCGAACTCATGCACGGTAATGAGCATGAGGAAGCCAAAGATCATGATTGGATAGCGCCAGAAACTGCCGATACCGACTATGCCGGAGTCAGTGACAGGCGCCAGTGCGCCGCTCGCAAGGAGGGCAAAAATAAGAATTGGAAAACTGAAGAGTCTAAACATGGTATTGCTCCTCAAGCAAAGAAAGGTGGTGCCATTCCAGCAACCGGAAGCGGAAGCCGAAGTTATTTAGAGCTTGGTCTGAAACTTGAGTTGGAGGCTAGCGGCACCAGGAAAAAGGTTATTGTGAGATTACACTTCAGACTTAGCGGGCCTGTGCGACTGCTTACAAGAAAATGAAATTGAGATTGGCTTATTCTTAAGCGGGCAAATTGCCACAGAAGCGGCTGCTCCTGCGGCAAAAGGCTCACCGGCTTTGGTTCTCACCTGAGTCTATTAGAAACAGGCGACCTTCCTTGAAACTCCTCGCCCTTCTTTAGTGAAGGTTCTAGCTTCGATTGTCCCTGGAATATCCGTACAAACCGACCCCAAATGATAAATCCGGCAAGATCGCCAGCAAGATGAAAACGGGCGGCAGCCCTGTCACAAAATCTAGTGGGAGCTAAGAAAGCTAGCGGGCCTTAGCGGACGCGTAGATTTACCAGGGTCAATTAGTCTCGGTTTTCAACAAAAGTCGATTTCAGATCGGCGAACTTTACAAAGCGAAGCCGGCCTTTGCAAATAAATGCCCACCAATACGCCATTTTAGGATGTTGTAAAGAACCTTTAAGAGCAACGGAAGCGGTTGCTTAACAATTCATCCATTTCAATTTCCGGCACCACCTGTGATACCCAAGATGTATCTCGTGCCAACACCCCCCAAAACAGGCAAACCCTCCACTCAAGAAGCAGCAATGCAGCGATTCCGCAGACTCGCCGTTGAAGTGCGCTAAAACGCTGGCATATTCAAGCATTAGAAACATCTGATCGGTGAGAGCAGATTCGCATTCGTCGTCCGCAAATAAATCTGGTATAATAGAGGTATACTCGATTGAGGCTTAGGCATGACTGACAACCACTCCCACCTTCCTCCCAACCTCCGCAAAGCTTCAGAATTTAAGCTTCGGGCTAAACTTCGTGAGCTTCTAAAGGATGGCAACTTCCTCCATGCCACTCTTAACGAGCGCTCGCGTGTTTGCGGCAAAAAGAATTGCAAATGCGCTTCCGGTGAGCGGCATGAGGCGCTTTACCTGGTCACCAAGCGTGATGGTAAAGTTAGGCAGCTGTACGTTCATCCTGATTTTCACGATGATGTACGGCAATGGGTGGCGAACTATCAGGTCCTTCAGCAGCTAATTAACGAGCTTTCCGAGATTTCCTGGCAGCGCGTGGCCGACAGGGAGATGTGATAAATGCTTGAGCGATTGCTGCGCTACGCAGACAAGCAATTGCATCTGGGCGAGCTTGTCACCGGAGTTCGAGACCACCGCCGCTGGTCGCACGTGCCTACCGCCGATGTAGTAACCGCCGTGCTTGAGATGTTCTTCGCTCGCCTCGGCAGCCTCAATGCCCTGGAGAAGCTCAATCATCTTGCCTCCTGGAAGAATCTTCCCGGCTGCTCAGTCAGTGCCGATACCATAGGACGTGTTGTGGATGTTCTCGATTCCAGCTCGCTGCGCACTTTCCAGAAGATGCTCTACTCGTGCATGAAGAGAAGCAAGCAGCTTGTTACTCCGCCCCACGGTCTCATTGCGCTTGCTCTTGATGGTCACGAATCTCACTGCACCTACAATCAGCGCTGCCATGGCTGTCTTGAGCGCGATATCGATGGCAAAATTCAGTACTACCACCGTAATGTCACAGCTCAACTGATTTTCGACAATTTCTCTTTTCTGGTAGACGCGGAAGAGCAATGCCCTGGAGAAGGTGAATTAACAGTGGCCAAGCGGCTGTATGAGCGAGTAGTGAGAAACTACCCTCGTGCATTTGATGTGGTGCTTGGTGATGCACTCTACACCAACGCCCCTTTCATTAACATGATCCTCGACTCGGGCAAGCATGTAGTCACGGTTTTGAAAAATGAGCGCACCAATATCCACCAGCAAGCCGACTTTGCTTTCGCCAATTGCGAACCATCGTTGAGCTTCGAAAATGGCTCCAAATCATTTACCTGCCGGGATGAAGAAGACTTTCGCATGCCGGATGTGTCTAGAGCATTGCGCATTGTCAAATCTGAAGAATCCACAACATTCAAGTCTCAGCTTGATTCGTCCCTCCATGTCAGAACAAACACTTGGATGTGGATTACTTCCCTTCCGCCGATAAGGGCAGGTACTAGAGCTGTGCAGGCCCTTGGCCATTCACGCTGGAGCATTGAAAACGAAGGCTTCAACGAACTCACCAACCGCTGGCACAGCGATCATATTTACAAACATAGTCCAGGAGCCATTCGCAACTTCTTCTTGCTTTGCATGATTGCTCACAACATATTTCAATGCTACTACAAGAGGGCTCTGAAACCAGCACTACAGAAGGCTTTGACTCAAGCTCTGGTGTCCCTGCAAGTGGCGGCGGATCTAAGCGGAAACCGGCCGCGTTGCCATTCGCCATAGAAAGAGATGCTTCTCTGTAAATGTTAGCCCTGCCTTGAAACAGGGCCGTTGCCGTAGCGCCTGTTCTAAATTCGAGCCGGAGGCAAGAAAAATGCGGAAGAAAAGCTAGATCGGGTATTTAAAGGTTATATCCAATGCGAATCTGCAATCCGCTGATAAACGGCGACAATGCCGTCAGACTTAGCTTGGGTAGTCATTTTGCGGAACCACTGGCAGCAATGCCCTCAGCCTCTCCCTCGCACTCAAGCCCCGGCTTGGTCGTATCAGGCTGCGCGCAACTGTAGGCGCTGGAAGAATCCATTCACCCAGAAGCCTGCCTGCCTTGGTCGAGCGATGGCGCGAGTTATCACAGCTTTTTACAAGGAGCTACCCAGTGAACAGACTGCGAACAATCGCCGTTCTGGCTGCCCTCAGCAGTACCATGCTGTTGCCGGCGGCCAACGCGGACACAAGCTCATCGTCCAATGTGCGGCCCATCCAGATCGAGATCAAGCCGAACCCCGCCACCGGCCAAACCACTGAGCAGGACAACATCGCCGAACGCTACAAGCGCGACAATCTGCCCGGCTCGCTCAAGCATCTCTACGTGATCGCGCCCAAAAGCGGTGTGGCCATCCTGTACTCCACGGTGCAGGGCAAGGTCACCTCCGGCGGCAAGCGCCTCACCCCACGCAGCACCATCGAGAAGTACGACTGCGGCAAAGACTGCGTCCACTACGAAGGTCAGCGGGTGCTGATCGGCGGCGCCGAGTACGTCACCACCGAGATCATGCAGGACGACGGCACCTACGGCTCATCGGCGCCCTACCTCTACTGGTTCGACGCCCAGGGCCGCTACCACCAGCACTTCTTCACCGACGGCCAGATCATCGCCATCGTGGACCAGCCCCTGGCCAACAAGCGGGTCATCATCAACGCCGACATCGCGGCCGGCAAGCGCTGAGCGCCTGCGGCACATCCAGAGTTCTCAACCTCAACCATTTCCTGAAGGAAACCTGAAATGAAGCGCACTCTCTCCCTCCTCGCCATCGTGGCCGCCAGCGGTCTCCTCCTGGCCGGCTGCAACGAAGACGCCCCGCCCCAGTCGGCATCGGGCGTGCAGAAGGCTACCGTGCAGGTGGCCGTGGACCCCAACACCGGCCGCACCGTCGAGCAGAACAACATCGCCGGCCGCCTCAAGATGGACAACACCCCCGGCTCGGTCAAGCACCTCTACATCATCGCCCCGGAATCGGGCCAGGTGATCATCTACTCCACGGTGCAGGGCAAGGTCACCTCTTCGGGCAAGCGCCTCAGCCCCAAGACCGTGAACAACTCCACCCGCGGCTTCGACGTGCAGATCGGCAACGAGCGCCACTACACCAGCGAGGTGCTGCAGGACGACGGCACCTACGGTGACTCGGCCGAGTACATCTACTGGTTCGACTCCCAGGGCCGCTACCACCAGCACTACTTCACCGGCGGTCAGATCATCCACATCTCCGACCAGCCCGTGCAGGTGCGCTCCGTCATCATCAACATGGAGCTGACCGCAAGCCCCACGCAGTCCGCGGCGCCGGCCAGCGCTCCGCAAGAGAAGCGCTGAGCGCGCAACTGCAACCCAACCCAACCTCAGTTTCCGGGGCGTCCTGACAAACAGGTCAGCCTCCGTTTCCGTTCAACCTTTCCATCTCCCAAACACCTGAAGGAAAACATCATGCGCGACAACTGGAACAACCTCGACCCCAACAACAGCAAGGGCCCCGTCAGCTACGGCGTCAAGATCATCCTCATCGTCTTCGCCCTCGCCTGCTTCGGCGGCATCCTCAGCTACACCGCCGGCTGGTTCTCCGACGCGGGCAAGGTGGTGCAGGACGAGTTCAGCCCCTCGGCGCTGCTCAAGAAGTACGAGTGGTTCAAGGACGCCAGCGCCCAGCTCGACGCCAAGGTGGCCAACATCGACGCCGCCCAGGCCCGCATCAAGGCCATGGACGACGGCTACAAGGGCGTTCCCCGCAACCAGTGGGTGCGCGCCGACGTCGAGCAGTACAACCTGTGGCAGACCGAAGTGGCCGGCCTGAAGGCCAACTACAACAACCTGGCCGCCGAGTACAACGCTGCCATGGTCAAGTTCAACTACCGCTTCACCAACGTGGGCGACCTGCCCGCCGGCGCCACCAAGGTGCTGCCCCGCGAGTACAAGCCCTACCAATAAGCCAGGGCAGCCTGAAAGGAAGACCGGAAGCGGAAACGCTCCGGTCTTCTGAAGCAAGTCTTGCCTGACGGCCGACTTCCAGGAGGAACGCCTGCGTTCCTCCTCCCTTCTTCCTCTGCCGCCCTCAGAAGCGGCTTTCTTTTTTCGAATTTTCTCTTATGCTCTATAGTATTGCTTCCCGTAGTACAATCACGGGCAGGGCGAAGCCTGACACCCGCAGGGGGCAAAGCTAGTAATATAAACCAAGCGGAATCAGTAGCAATCGACCGGCTACAACCAGGGGGCACCTAAAGATGTACAGCGGCGGACCGCCAGTTTTCCTCATGTGGTCGGGCATGTTCAACCCAGACAAGGCCAAGCTTAAAAGGCAGGCCGACTGGCGTCGCATCCGCGCCCTTTTTCGCCCCTACCGGGCACAAGAGCTGAGAGTCCTCTCTTGCATCGCCGTCTCATCTGCCCTGGGTCTGGTACCACCACTGATGGTGGCCTGGATAGTAGATCGCGCCTTACCTCATAAGAGCCTGCCGGAACTCCTGGCATACACGGGAGCAATGACCTTATCGGCTCTCTTGATGGGTCTTCTGGGCGTCTTCCAGGGCTACCAGAATCACCAGATGGGCGAAGGTATCATGCGCGACCTGCGCGTACAACTGGTCTCCCATCTGCACAGATTGCCTCTGGATTTCTTCGCTTCCACCCGCACCGGCGAGATAGTCAACCGCGTTTCCACCGATGTAGATTCGGTGGACGACCTGGTCTCCGGCACCCTGGTGACAATCGTCAGCAACTGCTTCGTCTTAGCCACCACCATAGTGGCAATGTTCGTCCTGGACTGGCGCCTCACCCTCCTTTCTCTGGCTGTCCTACCCATGATGATTTTGCCCCTCTGGCCGGTGGGACGCAAAATGTACGTGACCAGAAAAGCCAACCGTAAAAAGCGCGATGAGCTGGCCAGCCTCATTCAAGAGACGCTCTCCATATCAGGCATAACACTACTGAAACTGTTCAGCTCGGAAGATACGGAGCGCAGCAAGTTCGCAAAAATGGCGGGCGAACTGATGAAGATGGAAATCGACCTGGCTATGATCGGACGCTGGTTTTTCATGATCATCGTCACCATGGCCGTCATAGGTCCGGCTTTGATCTGGTTCCTGGGCGGCAAACTAGTCATCGACGGAGCCCTGGGTCTGGGCACGGTCACGGCTTTTGTGGCACTTCTTTCCAGGCTTTATACACCGGTCACTTCTCTGTCGGGGGTGCAGGTGCAGATTGCCTCCGCCCTTGCTGTGTTTGAGCGCATCTTCGAATACCTGGATCTGCCCGAAGAAGAGCAGTGCGGCGAAGACCTGCCTCCGTCGGTAAAAGGTGAGTTGGAATTCGACCAGGTGAGCTTCTCATACAACAGCGAAAGACCCACCCTGGAGGATATATCCTTTCGTATCGAGCCCTCAAAAGTGCTGGCCGTGGTCGGTCATTCCGGCGCAGGCAAGACCTCGCTGGCCAACCTCATTCCTCGCTTCCACGAGATTGCGGCAGGCGAAATCAAGCTGGACGGCAAGAACATCAAGACCTACAAACTCTCCTCCCTGCGTGCGCATATCGGTATGGTCACCCAGGAAACTTATCTCTTTCACGACACCATCGAAGCCAATTTGCGTTACGCCAAACCTCAGGCCGGCCGGGAAGAAATAGAAGAAGCAGCGCGTCTGGCTCATATCCATGATCTGGTCATGTCTTTGCCTGACGGCTATCAAACGACGGTGGGCGAGCGCGGCTACAAGCTGAGCGGCGGCGAAAGGCAAAGACTCTCCATCGCCCGAGTGATTTTGAAGAACCCGGCCATACTGATTCTCGACGAGGCCACCAGCGCCCTCGACAGCGTCAGCGAAGAAGCCATTCAAAAAGCCTTGAAAGAGTTGACACGGGGCAGAACCAGTCTGGTCATCGCGCACCGGCTATCGACCGTGGAAGATGCCGACAAAATTATCGTGCTCGACCACGGTAAAATTGTAGAAAGCGGTACGCATCGTGAGCTTATGCTGGCCCGGGGCAAATATGCTGAGCTTGCCGCCAGGCAGTTCAAGGGGCGAAACCAGCAAGAAGAAGAGCCCCTCAAGCTTGAGAAGCGGGATTGAACAGAAGCTTTTCTTTCAAGCTTCGATAATGCTTGACGCATTCCTCGGCCTTACCGTGCTGGCTATGCCGGTTGTAGATAAGGGCCATACGGCTGACGATGGGCAAAAGTTCCGGCGCCTGCACGCCGTAAACCGTGGTGATGGAGCGCTCGCACATCTTCAAAAGGGGCAAGGCTCTCTCATCGGCATTGCGGGCTGTGTAAAGGTCGGCCAGCACCGACACCACAGAAGCAAGCCCCCTTGCGGCAAGAGGCGTAAGTAGAGAGTAGAGCCGAATGGCCCGCCGCAAAAAACGTTCGGCTTCTTCGCTCTGCCGGGTCTGCAACAATACCAGGGCTAAACCGTGACAGGTAAAAGCTTCTTCCTCCGTTAAGCCTGCCTCGGTGGCAGTGGAGAGAGATTCCCGGTACATGAGGGAAGCCGTCCCCCAGTTACCCGACGAGGCAGCCACCGCCGCCACATCATAATAGTTTTGCCAGATCACCCTGGCTGTATTGTTTACGTATGCTGCGCTGACCATGACATTCACTCCCGACTGCTCATGCAGGCAAGCTTAAAATGCAAAAGCCGGCAAAGCTCTGTGCAAACACACAGTCTTGCAAAATGGTCGCCACTTTACCGGGCCGGAAGAAAGAGACGGAAGGCAGCCAGCAAGAGCACCACGGCCAGAATGCGCTGCAGGCCCCGACTGGAAAAGCGCCTGGCACCAAGATAAGAACCGGCCAGGGCGGCAACTATGGCCAGGGGCAGATAGGGAAACAGTTGATAAAAATGCAGGGTACCGGCAAGCCCCCTCGACAGTAGTCCGCTGATGGAATTTGCCACTATGAAAAGTGCCGATGCAGCGGCTGTTTGCTTCATACAACCCCACTTCTTCAAAAGAATCAGAGGACTCAAAAACACACCACCGCCGATACCAACGATACCGGAGACCAGACCAAGCACTCCGCCCACCCCGAGAGCCAGAGGCAAGGAAGGTAGATGGAAAGTTTCTTCCGATATCGACGGCGTCTGCTGGCTGGTGGCAGCCCGGGGCTCATTTATGAAGAGAAAGCGAAGCGCTGAAAGAAGCAGGGTGAAAGCCAATATATAGGCGAAAACCTGCTTATTGAGAGAGAGTTGAGCACCCCAGAAGGCCAGCGGCACCGAACTGAGCATGAAGGGGAGAGCCAGTCGGTAGCGCAAGTATCCGGCCCGGGCATAGGCGAAAAGCGCAAGCCCGGCCACCACGGTGTTAAGCATCAGGGCAGTGCCGGCGATGGTCTCATGGGACAGGCCGAATAAGCCGAGGCAGGCCACATAACCGGTGGCACCACCGTGGCCCACGGCGGCATAGAGGAAGGCCACCGCCACCACCAGCAAGGCTTTAAGAATTTCCACCGTAATTTCTGAAGCAACCACGCGCCCATCTTAGCATCAGCCGGCGCTGATTCAGAGTGGAAAAATGAATCGGCGGTTAGTAGTTTAAATTGCCCCAGACCGCTTCCAGGGAGGCCATCTGCCTGACCAGGTACTGCTTCTCCCGGGCATGAGAACTGCAATAGGACTGCCAGTAGAGGCGCCAGTATTCGCGGTAAGCTTTCTGCCTGCCGTTTTGAGCCTCCGCCGTCAGTACATCGGCCCCGAGCACGAAAGAATTGGGTCGCATGGCACAGACGCCGCCTTCACAACCGGCCGCCGCTGCAGCAGCTCCGGCCAGGGCAAAATCTTCTCGCCGCAGACTGGGGCCGCGCTCGCGCCAGACCCGGTCCAAAAGCCCCCTGGTGTGGGGATGCAAGTCGCGGTACCGGGCTGTGAAAGAATCATCCGCGCGCCGCAAGCCCTCAGGATATAGCTCAAGCAGGCAATCATCGGGCAGGGCTTCCTTCTCCGATAAGACCCGCCCATCAGCGGTGATGGCCACAATGTGCGAAGGAAATCCAGTGAGCAGATTGTCAAAAAGGGCTTGCCTGATCTTTTGCCAGAGCTGAATAGTCAGTTCCAACTCGCCCTTCTCGGCAGCTTCCAGGGCCATATTGACGGTTTTAAGAGAATTGGCAAGCTTGTGAACATCGCTTGTGGAGCCATCAGCCACCAGCTGCCGGTAAAATTCGCAGGCCTTGTCTAAGGCAATGGCGTCACGCCTGTCGGTCCTTCCCATGATGAGCCTCCCGGATTCCTGATTCCCTCTCCGCAGCCTCCGCACAACCGCCGTCAGTGCCCGGCGGACCGCGGATTACCTTACATTGCTGGCAGCATTTACTCTTATACCCATTAAAGGCTGCTTTCACACCTTTCATACCGGTAAGTTTCAGGTAGGCTCAGCCTGGGCATGATCTATTAGCAAAACACAGGCTGGCTGTATCGATGCGCTGAGGGCAAGCGAAAAGGAAGCAGTGAAAGGAAGCAGTGAAAGAAATCACCGAAGCAAGTATGGCTGCCCCTTCCCGGCAGAGCGATAATGAGAAAGCCCTGACGGGCTTTTACTCGCTCACCGGAAGCCACGACACAGTGCCGGTGTCTCCCGTTTCCGCTGACGATGAGAATCTGTCCATCAAAGTCTTGAGGGAAGCCCGCCTCACTGCCGCCGCCCTCAAGGACGGTTCTGTGCTGGCCGTGGAAGCCATCAAAGCCGACCCCGGGGATGCCGCCCTGAAAGCTCTGGGCGGTGCGGCCATGGGCATCGCCCTCTCACTGCAGCCCAAGACGCGTCTGCCCCAACTCGTCATGGAAGTGGCTGGTCTGGCCAACACCCTGGCCCTGGTCAGCACTGTGGCAGCCGGGTCAGATCAGGTCACGACTGCCTACAAAAACGCCTGGCAGAGCGAAGCCAACTACTACCAGAGTGAGAGCCAACTTACCGGCACAGTGAGAGACGTGCTGGCCACAAGCATCCCCATGACCGTGGGCGGCAGCCTCGGGGCCATAGGCTGGCGCACGGTACCGGTCTACCACAAAGAAAACCTGCTCCTGAAGAAACTGGAAGCCCACCATCCTGAATCGGCAGAGCATTCCTTGCGCGTGGCCAAACTTGCCGAACTGACAGCCGGTCGCATGAAAATTCCTGCCTGGCAGGGGCACGAGGCCTTTCATGGCGGCAAAATGCACGACGTGGGCAAATGCTGCATCAACCGGGCCATTCTTGACAGTCCAAACGAACTGACCGCCATCGAGCAAGCCATCATGAGGGCGCATCCCATCGAGTCCAAGAACATGTTGCAGAGCGTGCCCTACCGCGGTGCGCTCAAGGAAGTGCCGGAGGTGGCCGGCAGCCATCACGAGCATTTCGACGGCAGCGGCTATCCGCTCGGGCTGAAAGGTTCGGAGATTCGCTCCAGTACTCAAGCCCTCGCCGTCGTAGACGTAGTGGACGCCGTCACCTACGGCAGACATTACAGTCGCGGCGGCAGAAATTTTGGAGAGCGACTGAGCCTCAAGGATCTGGACACCTTATTGCAAAACGGTAAGGGTAAGCACTTCAGCCCTGATGCAGTGGATGCTTTCATGCAAGTGAGAGCCCGAGACTTCCTCAAGGTAATAGAATCAGCACCGGGCCGCCCGCCGCTCACGGCTGCCGATCTGAGACCGATGAAAGGCACCACTGTCGGTGACATACTGAAGCTCACCAAAAGTGAAGGCAACCTCCAGCAAACGGCCGCTTATCACAGTTTCAAAGCGATCTACGAAAGACCAAACCAGGTGCGCTGATCCACAGCTCGGCGTCTTGTTTGAAAGAGAGAAAGACAGGCCGCAGAAAGTGCCTGTTAGTGAGTCTCTCTTACCCCACGTGCCTGAACATGCTGTAATCAAGCCTCAGCTTGCCAAGCAGAGCTTTCCCCGCCATTGCCTGAATGGCGAGAGCAAACTGGGCAGCACTGGGCAAGCTAGACACCAGCCGCTTTCCAAGAGGGCAAAGCAAGGCCTGCCTGCTTGCCTCAAAGAAATTACCGATGGTGTTGAAAACTTGAGGCAGTAACTGTTAACCCCAATAAGTATCTTCTTCTCCCCCACCCCTTTCTAGATTTTCTAAAGAGCCCAATTTAGCCTGACTCAGTCAAGTTCTTGCAGCAAACATGTTTGCCAAATCAGGCCGGCGGCGAAGAAGTACAGCCAAAACACATCCCCACACCTTCACCAAACGAGCACAGCTCAAGGTATTTCCATGGCCGAAAACCAGAACCAAAACACTGACCCAAAACCCGTAGTTCTCACCAAAATTGCACCGACAACCAATCAACCTGCCGATCAAACAGCCGGCAGACTGGAAATAAATCCGGAACCTGTAGAAACCCGGATCACAGTCAACGTCGGTGTACAGGGCAAGATGAGAAAAGTGCTTCTGCCCAGCGGCTCCACCGTGGCCGATGCTCTGAGAGCAGCCGAATTCGACGCCAAAGACCATGAAATCCGCATGGGAGGCGCCCCCGCCCGACTCGACACACCGGTAGAAGACGGACGCACCATCATGCTTCTGCGCCCAGTCAGAGGCAACAACTAAGAACTAAAAGCTCGCACTGCAGGGTGGTCGACTCAGTGCGGGCTTCCCCGAGCAACTTTCAAAACAGAAAAATACTATGGACGAATCTATGAGACTCTTAGTTTTGATCGCTTTCATTGCCCTCCTGATAACGATTTTTATTTTCTCCCGATTGGTCAACAGGGGCAGCAAGCTGTGGCGGCTGAATGACCTGAACGACGAGAAGTTGGGCTTGCTGAGCCCGCTGAAAAGGCACTATCAACTTAGAACCGATTACTCAGGCACCGCCATCGATCTACCGCGCGGTCAAGTAAGCAAAGCCATGAAGCTTCTCTCCGGCACCATCCACACCCTCATTGAGAAGCGTGGGCAGCCGACGGAAGCAATCGCCACTTACAGAGCCCCGGAAGCCGACTTCGAGACACTCAAGAAAATACCGCTTGAGTGTCGGGGAGATTTTCCCGTGGCGCAATGGCAGGTCAAACGAATAGTGCGCAACACTATTCTGCCTTTCTGGCGTCGAGACATCGTCATTTACGGACAAAACGGCGGCGAGCCACCGACAACCAATGACGGCAAATTGCATCTGGTGCTCTTCGGCTCCAGTCAAAAGGAGCGCTCCCAGACTAGGCCGCTCAACATCTGGGGTCTGGAGCTGCCACGAATCGCTCAATACAACTCCAATCCTCACGCGCTCCGCTTCGTCGACCCGGAGGACAAAACTTGCGGCGCGGAACTCATAGGCAACAACCTCTACATCACCTTCGACGTCTTGCAATTTACAGCTGAAATGACCGAACGCAAGCGCTTCTGGCGTAAAGTGAGAACCTTCCTGGGCGGCAGAGACTTCCACCTGGGTTTGCTGGCCCGCAGTCTGACCCGTATAACGGAGGAACTGGCAATTTTCAGCAAGCTGGAGGAATTGCTCAACCAATCTAAGCCGGTCCCAGCGGAACGACTTAATGCAACTGTCTCAGCCAGTGGCTTCGACGACGAAACCATCCAGATCGGTCGCACGGCCCGGTTATGCGATCTAACCTCGCAACTTCTGGCTTCGCAGCTGGAGAGCCTGGCTATATTAAACGGCAAGGGTCAGACCAGGCAAATTCGAGAGACGGAACAGTTCACCATTTACTTCAACGCCGCCCCCAAAGGAGCCATCCAACTGCCTGCGCCGGATTTCTGCTGGGGTATGCCCCTGCCTGCGAACAAACCGCTTATGCACTGCATTTCCCCGCACGGGCTGCCCATCTACGACGACCGGGGCATAGCCGTGGGAGAGTTAATAGGGCGACAGCTATTCGCCTATCCCGAATTCATGCACTACGGCACGGCTCAGGAATGTCTGCTCTGGGCCAATTTCCTGCTCGCCGCCAGGGAGGTTATGGAAGCCAGCCGCCTCTGCCCGGACAACCAGAGCCGCGAAGACTACCTTGCCGGTCTCTACGGCAAGTCTCTCAATGCTCACTATCAACATCTGGGAAACAGCGTCAGCGGGCAAAGCCAGGCCGCTCTCGACAAATCCACCGAGGCGGCCTTCGGAGACTTCGCCAGACAACTGAGACAAACCGTCGCCGCTCAAAAGGAAATGCTAAAAATTGAACAAGCACCTTACCTTGACCTGGGCGCCGAATTCGACTCCCTGGTGAGCATCTCCAAGGTCGTAGGCGTGAGAGTCATGGAAGACAGGCTGATAGTCAACACCACCGACCTCTTCTGCACCGATCCTCGCACCAAAATCGTGCACTGGATCGGACCTTTCGAGATCACTATTTCCACCAACAAAATTACCTGGCTGAATAAGGCGGAACACGCGCAAAGCTTGAAGATGAACGCCCCCCATGTCAATTCTTCCGGGGAAGCTTGCATGGGTAATATGAAAGACGTCTTCAGCACTCTCATCACCCAAAGGCAGTTTGCAGCCTGTGTTGAGGCAGCCATTGCCTTCGTAGAAGCAGTCAATGTAGACGACACCTGGGGCAAAAATATCAACAACTGGCCCGTCGCCAATAGTGCGATGTTGGCTCAAAACCAGGCAAGGGGGTAGGCAATGAATAGCTTCATAATGAATAGCTTCATTCTGATCAATGCCGACCAATTCACCCTGGATACACTGGCAGAGGCAGGCATCGACTACTACAACTGGGACGAAAATTCCATAATCGTCACCGAAAGCCAGGAACGCCTCTCTCAAGCCCTGGGCTTCAAAGGACTCAATGCCGCAGCTAGTGAATGGGACGGCTTTTATCTCGTCGACCTGAACGAGCAAATCTGCTGCACGCCCACGGCAATGCCGGCTACCGACTCCATGCAGGGCAAATACGCCAATACCCAGCTTGGCCAGGCCAGAGAAAACTACATCAAACTGGCTCGCACAAGAATGGACCAGTGGCTGGCACAAACCCTGCAAGCCTTTGAAAAAACCAATGCCAAATTGTTGAGTCTGGCCGGCGCCTTTTTCAAGAGGGCACAACTGGCACAAGCCAAAACCATCAAGACGGCAGGAGCAGACGGCAGCAAACTACTGGCCGACCAGTACCGGGCTTTAATGGCTATCGACAAGGTTAAAAGCGTACGCTTCAGCGCCGGTAGAATTCTCATTTTCACCGACGTCCTCACCGCCACCGCCCCTAATGTCAAAGGCACAAGAGAGTTAGGGCGTTTCCTGATCACAGTTGACACCACAGGCACTCTCGATGCGCCGATCACCTGCCATAATCTGACCAGACGCATAAAAGCCTGGCGCAGCGGCATGCATGCTCCTCAAGTCTTCGCCGACGGCAAGCTCTGTCCGGCTGAAATTCTGGAATCCATATTCCAATTGACGGCAGAACAAGATCTGCCCACGGCCATCGAACTCTTACTACAACATTTGCAGGTCTGTCAAAACGACGCCATTGGTGAGCAACTAAAAGCCTGGCCGCTGGTGCTCTGACAGCCGACACAAAGAGAAAGACCAAAGATCCCGCCATCCCCCTTCAGCGCAGGCTGAAGCGGGGCATGTCGGCAATACCAACTCACTTCAAATTCGAAGCAACTACCCGAGGGACACAAATGCAACAATCCCCAAACAATGAGCCAAGTCAAAACAACACCGTCAAAGCGGAACAGGGCAATCAAACCCCTGTGAAAGCCGATACCACGCTGGAAGATACAGCTCCGCGCCCGGCGCTTCCTAAAGATCGTCCCTTCAGCCCTCACTACTTTCACCAGACGGCTTTATTCGTAGGTAAACAGTCGCCCCGTATCTACATCACTCCCACTGCCTATCGCAAGATGCTGCTCTATGTGGAACTGGCTAAGCTGGAAGTCGGCTGGCTGGGGACGGCATCCAAACTGAAAGGAGGAAACTTCCTCATTGAAGATACCTTCCTGCTGCACCAGGAGGTCAGTGCCGCTCAAACCGAGCTGTCCGTAGAAGGGCAGAGCAAACTGGCGGAGGAGCTTTTGCTCAAAGGTGAAGAGGGGCTGGAAACAATCAACAGTATGCGCTTCTGGGGTCATTCCCACGTGCGCATGGGTACCTCTCCTTCCGGTACCGACGACCAGACCATGCTGCGCTTCCGCGACGACGGACTGGAATGGTACATTCGAGGCATTTTCAACAAGCTTGGCCGGGCTGAATTCACGGTTTATTACTTCGACCTTGGCTTTGCCGTTAAAGACGTTCCCTGGGATGTGTACGACCCGGAAAGCAACACCATCATCACTCCCAAACCCCTGGTAGAAAGAGGCGGTTCCCTCTTCGGCAGCTGGCATGAACGCACCCAGGCAAGAGACTTCTGCACACTGGCTGAAGTGAGCGAGCCCCACCCCCTGCTCAAGCCGAGCGATGAGCTTAGAGCCTCAGTAGAAGCCGAATTTAATGAGAAGGTGGAAGAACACGTTCCATTCTTCAACTTCCTGGGACTGGGCTCGGAACCGGGCAGCGACGGACAAGCAAAAGGCAGACAGGAAGGGCTCTTCTGGAACTATCGCCACCCCAGCAATTACCCGGACAATGAAGAGTATTACCGCAATTACTCCGACGAGCGCGGCCGCGACTACCACGGCGATCCACGCTATCACGACGAAAAGCACCAGGGCTTTCCCCAACAGCCCAAAACCAGAGGCTGGCTCTGGAGGCTGATTTTTGGCGATCCTGCCGGCAAGAAAGCAAAAGCCGACAAACCTGTAAAACCGGAGAAGGAGAAAAAGGACAATGAACATCATTGAGATCAATAGACACGTAGATGTCTTCTCAAGAGACTCCTTCGGCGATCGCCGTATCGACGTAATCGGAGCCGGCGCCAGCGGTTCACGCATCGTGCTTTCCCTGGCCAAGCTGGGCATCGAAAACATCCATGTCTGGGACTTCGATATCGTAGAAGCACACAATATCGCCAACCAGGTTTATAGTCAGGCCGATATCGGTCGCCCCAAAGTGGAAGCACTGAAAGACCTGGTCAAGGCCCACACCGGCATGGACCTCACCATCCATAACGAAAGAGTGGACGGCAGTCAGACCCTGGGTGAGGTCGTCTTCTTACTCACCGACACCATGTCATCACGCAGTGAAATCTGGAAGAAGGCTTTGCGCTACAAAGTGGGCACCAAGCTGATGATTGAAACAAGAATGGGTGCCGATGAGGGGCGCGTCTATACCATCAATCCCACCCGCCCCAAGCAGGTACGAGGCTGGGAAGGCACCTTATACGGTGACGATGTCGCACCGGTATCAGCCTGCGGCACCACTATTTCAGTGGGACCCACTGCTGAATTTATCTCGGGTCTGGCAGTCTGGCAATTAATTCGCTGGCACGCCATCGAGCAAGCGAAAGAGAAAGCCGCCGCTGCTTCCGAAACCGCCGCACAAGCCGTCGACACACCGGTTCCTCTCGATCATGAGCTGGTCTTCGGTATGCAACCGGCATTTCTTATGTCCAGACAATTCGAATAACTAACCAGGGTCTGAGCTTCGGCTCAGACCCGCCCGACCCATTCAGTATGCCCTATGGATATCACCATGCCTCTTCAAACTGCCATCCATGCGGCCGAAACAGAAAGAGATCTTCTGGGACGCCCATGCATAGATGGCAATACCCTTACCCTTGGCATATGGCAGGAAGCAACTTCCCGAACCGCCAAGTTACTCGTCTCCAGTGGTTTGAACATTGCCCAACTGCGAGAACTTACTAGAAAATCCCCCAGGCCGAACAAGACCTACAACTTTAAAATGGGGGCTATCGATGCCCAGATGTCCGAAGCCCTGGTGCATGCAATTCAAGCTATAGCAACCGCACCAGTGCCCCAGGACAAAGTGGAAAGCCATGCTGCCAGGCCAGCTTCCATCAGCAGCGAGGATCTCTATCGAGTCCTGCTGGCCAAAGACAAAATTCTACGCCAGTCGCTACTGGGCGCCGGTCTGACAGAAAAGAGCCTCAATCAGTTGGAAGCCTCTCTGGCTGCCAGTCACCATGATGAAGAGGCGGACCACTCTCAGACCGGCAAACCAGGCAAATCATCGGCTCTGAAAAGCTTCTGCACCGACCTGGTAACACAAGCCCAGGAGGGGAAGCTCAGCCCAGTCATCGGCAGGCTGACAGAAATAAGCAAAACCATCCGCGTGCTTGGACGCAAAACGAAAAGCAATCCCGTCCTTCTGGGAGAAGCCGGGGTAGGGAAAACAGCCATCGTGGAAGGCATCGCTCAGCGAATCGCAACCGGCAATGTACCTTCCAAGCTGAAAGGCAAACGCATCCTCCAGTTGGACCTGACTGCCATGCTGGCCGGCTGCCAGGCCCGGGGCGACTTTGAAGCCCGACTGGTGAAGCTGATCAAAGAAGTAAAGGCAGCCGGCAACGTTATTCTATTCATCGACGAGATGCACACTCTCGTGGGTGCAGGGGCGGCCGCCGGCGGACTGGATGCAGCCAATTCCCTCAAACCGGAGCTGGTACGTGGAGCAATCAGCGTCATCGGTGCTACCACTCTCACTGAGTACCGCAAAGGAGTGGAGAATCGAGACGCCGCCTTGATGCGCCGATTCAGACCGGTGCTGGTGGAGCCCCCGGACATAAATGATACTGTGCAAATCCTGCAGGGTCTGAAAGCCGGGCTGGAAAAGCACCATGACCTGGAGATATGCGATCAGGCGCTGGTGCTAGCCGCCCACCTGGCAGAACGCTATGTAGCGGATCGTTTCCAACCCGACAAAAGCATCGACCTCGTTGATGAAGCCTGCTCCATGGTGGCTATCGCTCACGACCAGGAGAAAATGGATGCGGTCGCCGATGGCGGCAAGGAAACGGACAGACACAAGCACAAAGGAAAGCTCATCTCCCTCAAGAAGACTGAAGAGAAGCCCAAGGAGAATAAGGTAGAGAAAGAGCCCGAGCAGGAAGTAGAGCCCGTGGTCCGCCCTCTTGTCACAACCGACCACATTACTCAAGTGGTCAGCATGATGACAGGCATTCCGGTTGCCGCTCTCGATGTGGAAGAAACCAGCCGCCTTTTGACCATGGAAGAGCACCTGCACATAAGGGTAATAGGTCAAAACGAGGCAATTAGCGCCGTGTCCAGAGCTGTTCGCAGGGGACGAGCCGGTATAAAAGATCCACGCAGACCCACCGGCATGTTCCTCTTTCTCGGCCCAACCGGGGTAGGCAAGACGGAGCTGGTAAAGGCACTGCAAGACTTCCTTTCCAACAATCAGGACGACCTGATCCGCCTGGACATGTCGGAATTCATGGAACGCCATTCCGCCGCCAAACTAATTGGAGCACCACCCGGCTATGTGGGCTACGAAGAAGGCGGCAAGCTAACGGAAGCAGTTCGGCGTAGACCATACGGAGTCATCCTCCTGGATGAAATCGAGAAGGCTCATCCCGACGTCTTCAACTTGCTCTTGCAAATCAGTGATGCCGGCAGGCTCACGGACGGGCAAGGACGCACCGTAGACTTCAAGAACTCGATCATCATCATGACCTCCAACATTGGCGCTCGCGCTATTCAAAACGCAATTAGAAGCAAAAGCCGAGCCCCCACGGACGAAATCATGGAGGAAGTCAGGCAGGTCTTCTCACCCGAGCTGATCAATCGCATGGACGAAATAATTTGCTTCCACCCTTTGAGCAGGCAAGAGCAAGAAGAAATTTTGCAATTGATCATAGGGGAGATCAAAGATCGGCTGCCACCCGGCCTCAGCCTGGAAATGACCGACGAAGCCAGGGACATTCTCATCGCCCAGGGCTACGACTCTCTCTACGGTGCCCGACCACTGCGGCGCACCGTCACAAGAAAACTGGAAGATCCTCTGGCTGACTTAATCATCTCAGGCAAGCCGGCAAGCGGCGACACCCTGATGGTAGAAACCGATGACGATCTGAACATCAACATAAGAGTCAAGCCGGAGCCGTCTAAAACCGTGGTGCTGGTTAAAGAAGAGCCTGCGGACTGAACTCCATTTCAAACCAAACTTTGTGCCAAGCACACTGGGAGTGCTGTAAATGCCTATGTCTGAAATTCACAAGCTAAAACAAGCGCTCTTGGAAGGCAAGCCCCTTCCACGACTGACCGGTTGCTACGGTCGTATCATTCGCACCCGTTACGACCGACCTCTGGCCCTGGCGGAAGAAAACGAACGCCGGGCAGTGATGGTCATGGGTCCGAGCGGTCTGAAGCACATTCTGCTCAGACCGGGTTACGAGATGCTGCTCAATATCGGCTATACGGCAGGCTACATCAAAACCAAGCTGGATAAAGGCTTTCGCTTTGAGCTTCTCATCTTCAAGCTGCGCCGGGAAGAACTGAAAGTTGCTTCCTGGAAAAATGTCCTCACCATGGCTTGCACCTGCTACCCGGAAGCCGCTCACTTGTTTCGAGAGCACGCCAGGGAAATGAAGGCAAAATCGATCGCGGAATTCGAAGCCCTGGCCGGATTCAGCTTCGCGGAAGTGGATAACCTGGGAGCCGAAGACCCGCGCTATATGACCATGGACAGGCTCCTGACCGGCGACGGCTCGGCTCTCTCCGTGCGACGCTTCCTCTATCACCGCTTGCGCCTATCCGAACTCTATACCGGAGACGGCTTTACCAAGCTGGAAGACGGCAGTCGCGGCATCCGTGAATACATCATCACCAATAGATCGGTGCAAGAGCTGGAAGACTACGGGCTCTTCACCCTGGATGTAAATCTGCCGACGGCGATGCCCTTAACGTCGGCTTGAAATTCGTCACCCAACAACCACAACAACAAACCCGGGAGCCTTATGGAAACCCTCACTAATACAAGTATCTGGCAAAGCGCCTGGCTCATGCCGATAATCTACTCACTCTTCATCGCCGGCAGTTTTTTCCTCGGCATTTTTCTTACGGCAGTAAAGCAGCGTCCGTATTTCCAGGCCAACAGCAATAACTTCTGGCTGGTCATACTCGCGGTACTCTTTGCCGCCGGTTACATCTCTGTGACTTACTTCGGCAGTTCACCGGTCTGGGCTTTGCTTGCCTTCGGCATCGGCGCCTTTGTCAAATTCTCAGAGATCACTACTGAGGCAGCCCGTCGCAATTTCATGAAAGAAAGAGCGGCAGCCATCGAACGTATCAAAGTCGTCAAGGAAGAACTGCAGGCTCGTACCAGCGACGAGGAAATCGTCTTATTCGAAATCTCAAGCTGGAGCGGCTTTCAGACCTCGGCGGTGATTCAGTTCGCCCTCGCCTCAGGTCTGACTGTGGTAGTCGAAAGCAACTACTCAGACCAGACCGTCCACCTCAAACTAAGCGGCGCCCTGGAAAGGGACCTGGAACTAGGTTCTTAAGCGCCCCGACAACCTTCTACTCTTACTGGAATTCATTATGAATAGACCAAATCCAAGTAGTACTCAGTCACGCAATTTAATCTCTGTTGCCTCGGCCCTTCTCTTTGTCGTTGTCTTGAAGTTCGCCTTAGGCCTTTCCTGGTTCGCCGCCACCGGTCTGACAACCCTGATCATCATTCACGAATTCGGTCACTTGGTCACCATCTGGCACTACGGCATCAAATGCACGCCGCCCATGTTCATGTTTCCCTTCGGAGCCCTGATCACACTGGAAGAACCGGTGAAGGAAGAGTCCACCGAAGCCTGGATCGCTCTCGGCGGACCAATTCTTGGAACAATGGGAGCCCTCTTGCCGTTGCCCGTCTACCTCATGACCGGCGACAAAGAATGGCTCTCCCTGGTGGAAATGGGGCTTGTCATCAACCTGCTCAACCTCTTGCCCTTCGGCACACTGGACGGCGGTAGGGTCATAGGCGCAATTATGCCGGGCATTCGCGGACTGCTGGTGGTACTGGCACTGGTGGCAGCAGTCGTCTTGAACTGGTCCATCCTTTTCCTGATTGCCTGCTTCTCGGCACTGGAGTTGCCTAAAGAAAACCGCTGGCGCGCCAATCTCATTCTGGGCACGGTCATTTTTGCCACAGCCCAGATCTTCTACCAACCAGGCTCGCTTTCCCTGCTGGTAGCCGTGGTGGTCTGGTTCCTCACACTGCCGCATTTGAGAAATTCGCAAATGCTGCCGCCCACCACCAGTCAGGAAGCCGCTGTAACTTCCGAAGAACAAGCAGTACAAGATGGTGAAGCAGCGGAAGATGAGCCTCAGGAAGAACCGGAACAACAAACCGTGCCCTTACAAATAGGCAGGGTAAAAGCCAGCCGCAACCTGGCTATCTTCATAGGCATGCTCTACTTTGGTCTGGTGCTGGCACTCTTGCAAGGACTTTACTTGACTGCCCTGGTCTTACATAGCGGCTCATAACAGCCGCACTTTTGGAGACGATGCCCTCGATGAGGTGCATCGTCTCTCTTTTTTCCTTGCTAATCAAGGAAGCTGGAGACCGACTATTTCATTCTAGGGGCTTGTTTTTCATGAATGCTCAGCCCTGCAAGTTTCTTTGTTTTGGCGCCTTACTACATTCTATAATACACCAAGGGCAACAATAAAAAATCCAGAAGTTACCTATGCTTAAGACACTGCCTGCATCAAATACACAGGACAGCAACAAATGGTTTACCGTTGTTTGTCGCGACGATAGCCACTGTCCTCAGCAAAAGCAAAGGAAATACCCATGTAAGCTCACATCTGATACCTACATGGGCGAAGGAAATTACTACCGACTGTCTCTGCTTAGCCTGGCGCCTGCACCGCCTTGACGTCGTCCATCGACTCTAAGGTCAAGCAGGCAGGGGCTTCGGTCTGGGCAGGGGAAGACTGAGGCGACACCGGCAACGAAACTTTGGGAAGCTCTAACTGCTCGATCTGTGCCTGCAAGGCGTTCAGTGTGTCAGGTGCGACACCCAATTCCTCGGCAATGGCCAGTTGCCATTCCAGACTCTCCCTTTCCGCTTGCAGCTTCTGCAACCTGGCAGAAAGTACTGAAGACGGCATCATCGAGTTTCTGGATTCTGAGGCGGAGCGGTCCAAGTACTTGACCAGAACCGCGAAGAGTCCCTTCATCCAGAGAAATCCCACAACTAACAATCTCACGCTCAACTCCACCCGGGCATCCCGGAGAGAGAAAAAAGACGCGCAGCCGACAAGCACGCCTTGCCGGACTTATGCGCTCTACCTGAGGCAGTAACAAGAGAGAGGGGGGTGCGCCCGGGCGCGACACACCCCACCAAACTCAGCTCAGTTCCCGGCAGTAGCGGTACACCTCTTCTTCCAGCAGGAAGCACATGACGCCATTCTTCTTGCACATGGTGCCATGGTCGTACTCCTGCTCGATGATGAGAATGTCGCCGACTTCGCAGGTCACATGGAAACTGCGGGCTGCGGACTGAGGAAAGAAGGCCTTGAGGACCTCAAGCTTGCGCTCGGCCATGTTTTGCTCCTTACGACCACCATGGTCGCATTGTTCACACCGAAGGAAACTTGAGACAAGCCCATCCGTCCAGCCCCATGCAATGCTTTCATCTGCCGGTTCAAAGTGAGCGCTCGGCGCATCCCCTGAGTGGCGACAAAAGCAAGGAAGATGAGGTCTTGAAGACTGATTGAAGACTCGCTGTAGTTTCCTGAAAAGTAAAATAAATAAGAACTCTCTGGTATTAACATTTGCCTCTTCGAATAAACATCCGTACAAGTGTTAATTAGCTCCAATACAGCGCCGTCATCGGCAGCAGCAGCGCGGCAGCAAGGCGAAAAGCCAGGCCGGACAAGGCTTAACACGACTGCGGCGGAAGCTCACTGCAGCCGATAAGCGCGCTCTAATGGGTTTAGCGTCTCACGCAGCTTCCGTAAGCAAGCGAGAAACGGCCAAAAGGCCTCCAGCATTGGCGAAAACTTAGGGAAGGAGCGGTTGAGCCGCCAAGCAGGGGTTAGATAGGCTGAAGACCCAATTTCTTACACCAACTCAGCCCCTCAGATTTTCTCTAAACCAGAACCTTAGCGCAAACACCAACTTTCATCCGTATTTCAGGGTGACCGAAGGTAACCGCGCTGGCTTCTGAGATTGAATTTGAGCGACTGCTTCTTTCCACTCAAAACAGACAGGTAGCCAATGTCAATTCTTATACCAATCGCTCTCCTTCTGGGTATCTTCGCTCTCTACTCCGTAATGACTGCACCCCAGCGTGCCCGTGCCAACAGCAACCGGCAAGCCGACGACCAACTGCAACGTGCAGCCTCCTTCCTGCTTACCGGACGTCTTGACGAAGCCGAAGCGGCCTACTTCTCTGCTCTTCGCGCAGCCCGTGCCAGCCACACTCCTATCTACGAGGCGGAAGCCAACAGTGGGTTAGCCGATGTGGCCCGCCGCCGCGGTCAACTGGAGCAAGCCCGCACTTACTTGCAGGCAGCCCTGGCCCTGCGTCCGCAATTCGAGCAATACTACCCGAACTACGGCCCCCTTTTGGAGCGGGAACTGGCAGAAGTGGAGGAAGAGCTGAGGGTCTGATAGCTGCGCCAACCTGCAACCTCCTTTAAAGAGATAAGGTTAAACTGGTCATGACATTTTTATGATTGGTTTTTCATAAGTCTCTTTGAGTCAGGAAATTAGCAGGCACCTGAAGCACAGAAAACAGGCTTTCACCTTTTCACACCCTTTTGCCGCCACTGCGACCAAGCGAACCGGCTAAGAAGCCACCGAAAACCTCAAGCGCAAACAACGGAGTCATTCCCATGCGCGCCACCACCAACAGTGCTCTATCCGACCTGCGAATCTTCTACAGCACAGGTCGAGACGATACGAATTCCATAATTGTGACCGGTCTTCCGGGCGACGAAGGTTTCGAACCCACCGACAATTGCTACTTCCGTACCGCCGCCTCGCTGCGCTGGGAAGTCAATCGTCTCATCCGCGAAAAGGCGCACGCCTGCGGTCTGGGTCATCGCCTCGTCAACACCGAGAAGTACATCGGCACCACAGGCTGGACCTTCTACGGACAGGGCCAGGCGGCATCGGTGCGGAGCATCGCGCTCGCACTGGCTGCCCACTTTCAGGTGGACCTCCTCGACAAATCCACCTGAGACACTGCCGATGCAGGGGCGCCCGCAAGCGCCCCTGTCTATTTCTGCCGAAGCAAAAGCAACTCTAACCGGAGGACACCTTCATGAGTGCAGACATGGATAAATCTCTCAAATCTCTTAAATGTTTCGAACTGCGGGGCATGAAAATCACCCCCTTCATCATGGCTGGACGCCTCAGTTTTCTGCGCGTCGGCAATGCCCAGTTGCCTCTGGATAAGCGCTTCATCGACAGCCTGCCCTTCTTCGGTCGGCTCAAGTTGGAGCGAGTAGACCTGGCACCAGGCACCGCCGTCGCCACCGGACAGCTCTATGTTTTGAGTCCATCCGCGAGCCCGTCCACAAGTGACGCCGCCGCCCAGAGTTCGACAGGCGAAACGGCCCTGGTGAAAGTAAGCATCGGTCTCAATCGCGAGAGCCGCTTGAGCATCGATGCCGATTGCCGCATCCTCATGGCCGAGCGCTTTCTCACCTCCACCGTAGCCGGCGGTCCTGGTCCCTTCCCGCCGGTACTGGTCGTCTTCGACAACTACGAAGCACTTCTGACAATGAAAGCGGGGCAATCCCTGAAGCTGGAAGAGTCCTACCAGGCTCTCAGCCCCGTAAGCTTCCTCGACCTTCTGCGGGGCAAGAAAGCCCAACCCATCACCGTCACCCGCTCGGTCACGGTCAGCTTCGACGGCAAAGACGTCAAAGTCGCTCACGTCGAACAGTAAGAATCGGCACCGCTTGCTCGAACTAATGGCAAGAGCTAGTGCCACAAACCTGAGCGCAATCCGGCGCTCTTTTCTTCAATCTGACACAGGAAAACTGAAATGATGGAATTCCTCACCTCCTTGAACCAGGCCATCCAATGGGTCCTCTCCGTCGGCACCAACCTCCTGGTCTTCATACTGCTCTCCTCAAGCATCATGCTGGTGCTTGCCCTGACCGGTCTGGTGGCCAAACGTAGTGCCCAGAATTCAGCTCGCCAGGCTTTCGACCTGCAATTGGTGAAGCTGAACAACGATTTCGTCTTCACCCCGCGTCCGGCCCTAGCCAATGCCCATCCCCAGAAGAAGCTGCCCAAGCTGCATCTGGCCGGCAGCAAGCTCACCGCCGTACTGAAGTTCGAAGGTGACACCATGGCCAGTGGCAGGCAAGACTTCGCTCGCATGGTGGATGAACTGCTCATCAACAAAGACCGCCTGCACCGCGCTATCGTGGTGGTCAATTCCCCCGGCGGCGGCGTCTCTCAGTACGGGCAGATGTACGCCGAAATGGAACGCATTCGCGCAGCCGGCATCGACCTGACGGCCTGCGTGGATACCTATGCGGCCTCCGGCGGTTACTTGATGAGCGTACCGGCCCATCGCATCGTGGCGGCTCCTTTCTCAATGGTGGGCAGCGTCGGCGTGGTCAGCGAGTTCATCAACTTCAACCGGCTCCTCAAGGGTCTCGGCGCCGACCCGCTCACCCTCACAGCCGGGAACATGAAGCGCACCGTGACGCCGCTTTCGGAAGTGACCGAGGACGGTAAGCAAGCCTACCTGCAGCAACTTGCCGCCATCCACCGGCAGTTCATCGCCGTGGTCAAGAAGTACCGCAACGTGGACGAAACAGTGGTCTGCAACGGCAACCACTGGACGGCAGCGGAAAGCGTGGAGCAGAACCTCAATCTGGTGGACGAATTGGCGACGAGCCAGGACTATCTCTTCCGCGCCAACCAGCAGGAAAATCTGGTCTTCATCTCCAAGCCCGTCAACCCCTACGAGAAAGGCATTCTCAGCCTCGCCCGCCGCATCACCCATATGCTGGTGGAAAGCGTGGCTGATCGCTTCGGCGCCCGCGTCTAAGGAACAAGCGGTGTCGGAGACCCGGTCTTCGACACCGCCCCTTCGCAAACTCACCCCCAAACCAGGCAAGCCCCGCAGGCGCCAGTGAGCGACCGGCGGAACTTAAGCTTGCCAAAAGGCATTCATGTCCTCCTTTCGTTTGAGAGCAGTAGTGATCACAGCTTTTGCCACCTTCACCGGCACTGTGGTTTCCAGCCTGCTCTCACCTCAGTCCAACCTTTACCTGAATTTTCTGGCTGCACTACTGGCATCACTGACAGTGACCTGCCTGTGGCTGCTTCTGGCTGGTAGAAAAACCAGCGCGGACAAAGCCGGAACCAGATCCAGGTCAAAGCCCAAATAAAATGGAGCATCAAACATGCTTGAAATTCTAAGCAACCTGCCCTCCCCGGCCCAACTGGCCGGATCCGCCGAGGGAGCCGCCTTCGTCAAGTACATGGCGGCCGCTCTGGTGGCCTCACAGGGCTCACTCATCGCCACCTACGGCATCCGTGCCGGTGGCAGCGCCCGCAACATCTGCATGGCGGTCGGTCTCTTGCACTATGTCTGTGCCGGGCTGATCCTCTGGTGGAGCTGGTAAGACTCGGACGGAGACAGACGATAGGATGAAGTCTTTTCGTCTGTCTCTTTCAATTATCAAAAATCAAAAGGCACGACCTATGTTCAGTTTAACTTTGTCGGCGCTGGCCGCCGTCTGTCTTCTGTGTTTGTTTGTGCCCCGCTTCCTGCCGGGCGCACAAAAGAGGCGCTTCGGTCCCTTCGGGAAACCGACCCGGCGCGAGTCTTTCAAGAGTCGGATTGCCCGCCTCATTTTCAACTGTTTCCCTTGCTTCTGGGGCAGCGGCGGCAAAGTCACATATATCGCACCGGACCTGCGGGAAGTGCGAGTAAGACTGCCGCTCGGACTGAGGACGCGCAACTATGTCGGCACCATTTTCGGTGGCCGCATGTTTGCCTGCACCGATCCCGTCCTCATGCTCATTCTCATCCAGAACCTGGGCAAAGACTACATCGTCTGGGACAAAGCCGGCTCCATTCGCTTCCGCAAACCCGGTAAAAGCACTCTCTACGCACAGTTCATCGTCACCGAAAGCGACCTGGCTGAAATTCGCAGCGCCCTTGCAGTGCAGGAGAAGCTGGACAGGACCTTCCGCATCAACCTGGTTGACGGCGAGGGAACTGTTCACGCCGAACTGGACCGGGTGGTGAACATGCGCCGCAAGACTTAGTGGCAGGCAAGGGCGACGGGGTTTGCAAATTCCCAACGTCGCCCTTGTCCTCTCCATCTTCAATTTTCCGAGCTTCCACTATATCGCCTAATAACCCAGAAATTTTAAAAGAATGCTGCCGGCAAATGCCGAGGTAATCACACCTCGGCATTTTTCTGAAAAACCTAACTAACCGCCGAACTTCACATCGTAAACAATGAAATTGAAGTCTCCTTCAGACTGAGAACCGCCCTGGAAAAGGATTCAGTTTGCAGAGCTTGTATGAAAAACTAGCCGCCCGTCAGAATCCGAGCGCTAGTTTCAGTGCAGGCCGCGACGTGGTCTCCCTCGTAACCTTCAGTCAAGAGACAGATTTCTCCCAAGGGAACCTTAGTGAGAATGCTCTCCTGTCCTTTGGGAAGGGCATAGTAGCGACAACCAGGATGAGCATTAAGCCAGTCGCCGATGACGGTATCAGGTGCCAAAAGCCCGATATAGTTGCTCAACCAAGTTTGAAAGGCGTCAGTATTCAGGGGTTTTATTTGTCTCATGGTTGCGCTCCAGATTAGATGTAGCCGCCGGGGACATGTGCCATGCAACAGTCGTCCATCCCTGCAATTCCATGGAGAGCAAACTCCTCATTGCAAACACGACAAATGCCTTTGCCTTCGGAGGGCTCGACGACTTGATCGGCAGTTACTTCCAGTGATGCCAACATGCGCTCTGCCTGTGCGCCCGCCTCCACAATTTCTTGCAAGGCAGCAGCAATCGCATCGTGCATTCGTTTCTTGCCTTCAGCAATTACTTCTTTGAGCTCAGCATCGGCGTCGATTTCGGGATGGTCATCCATGGCATCAAAGCAATCCATCACATCGCCGCCGGCCATCAAAGTTTCCATAAAGGCATCCACTCCTTCTTTCCCTTCCTTCTTTCCAGCTTTCAAATAGTGCTCGAAGGAAATGACGTATTCCTGAGTACCCACCATGAAAATGGTTTTGAATTCAATCTTGCGACCACGTTTGATTACTTGAACTTTCATTGGTTTCTCCGGTGATAAAGAAAATAAACCGCAATAAGCGGTACAGAAGTCGGGGGTCAGAGATCCGGTTCAAATGCCTAACTCCATCTCTGCTCTGAGATCCTCTTCAGCTCCTATTTCGACCATCTCGGTTTGAAGCGGCGCAACTGGAACAATTGCCAACCGACACAGATTCAAAAGCCAAGATCTTCGCGACACTAACAATCAGCAAAAACGAACTGCCGGCCAACCTCGAAGCAAACCAGTTGCATCAGGTAAGATAAGTTGTTAGCCGCCCTGTTTTGTTTATACGTTCAGGCTAAGACCTTGATTTGTAATGAAGAAATAGGATCAATCCGGCCTAACAAAAAGCTTAAAGCTGGAGCAAGCCGCCTTGAAAGTTCCATGGTGGAAACACGCACAAAGAACGTTAGCAAAACCTAACACTAGCGCCGTATCATGTAATCCTTACTGAGCGTCCATCTTGAGGGTTTTCCGCAGCCAACGCTCACGGTGTCTCTTGTAATTCATCAAAAGCGCCCCATTCACAGACACAGCTTCGCCACTTCTGTTTAGCCACTTCTGTTTAGCCAATTCCTCTCTATTTCTGCACCGGAAAGTTCTCACTCGCACGACTAAAGCCTCGTTACCTGTACTGGGCAGAAGGGTAAAATTTCAATATAGCCATTAAAATGAAAAGACATCCGAGTCAGGTATTTAATCTTGAAGCTTACTAAAACCAACACCAGGAACCGGCTGGCCGCACTCTCGGTGTGCCTGCTGCAATTGAGCGTCTTCATACCGGTTACCGGTTCAGACCAGGCCGCTCTGGCCGCCGGCACCAACAAGAGCAAAGCCAGCGGCAACATAGGTACTATTGGTGCCATGCAGCGCCTAGACGACTTCGAAGAGGTCATTTACGGCGAACCCAGGCATTACCTGACTACCGACGCCCGGCTGAAGGAATTGGAAACCAAGCTCTTCGGCGAAACGCAGACCGGCACCTACGAGGTGCGACTGTCTAAAATTGCCCAGGCTCTCTCCTTCGGCTCCCAGAGCAAGGCCGGGCTGAATTCCCTGGCTCCCAGCCTGGACAGCGCCTCAGCAGCAACAAGAGCGGACAAGAATTCGGACTTACCGAACTACCAGGTGGACAGCAGCGCCGCCCTGGAAGAAGCCATGAAGCTCTATTCCGAAGGTCGCATCGATGAGGCCGAATCAGCTTTTCACAGCATCATTGCCAGAGATCCAAAGAATGCCGACGCCTACTTCAACCTCGGCGTCATTCAAGAAAGCCATAACGATCTGGCCGGGGCTTTGAGCAGCTACCGCAGAGCCCAGAGCCTGAACAGTAAAGAACCGGACTACGCTTCAGCAGTTTCGGCCCTGGAATTGAAGCTAGGACCCTCCTTTGGCGGCAGAGCCGCTCCCAGTGCGACCGCAGCCAAGGCAACCGCACCGCCTCAAACAGCTCAAAAAGCGCCTGCAGCCAAGCCGGCCAGCGCCGCCGACAAGAAAATAGTGGAACAGGCCACAGCTAACTTCAAGCAGGGCCAATATGACAGTGCCATCGAGAAATTGAAAGGAGTGGCCGCACGCAATCCTCATGACGCAGACGTGCAGTATGCAATCGGGCAAGCCTATAAAGCGAAAGGCGACATGATCGGAGCCATGTCCTATCTGGCCAGGGCTTCCTCTCTGGCACCGGGCAACCAGATGTACAGCGAAGCCCTGGAAAGCGCCCGCGCCTCCCTGCAAAATCCCGGCGGCAATTTCACGCCCCAGCCGGTAACTGCACCCAGTTCCGTGGCCAGCGAAGGGCAGATCAAGCCCTTCTCCGGTTCCAAGGCTTCCGAAGCCACCTTAATGGGCAAAGCCAGCGCAAGCAGCAGCAGGCGCATAAAAAGGGCCATCACTTACGGCATGGCCGGCGCAGCCACTTCCGTCCTAGCCAGCACCTTGCTTTCCAGAGGCGGGCGCGGCAAAGTAAGCATGAAGCGCATGAGGAATGCCGCCATCGGCGGTGCGGTTGCCGGCGGCTTGATGGGTCTGGTACTGGGCAAATAATAGAGTCTCCCGCAAAGTACCTATAGGGAATGTGAGCAGCATGGCAGCTCCCAAGATTGGAGGGTAGATTCATGCCTGATTCCGACCAAGCCTTTGGCTATGGCTTTTGTTTGCGCTCAACCCTGTTGACGCGATCCTCGAGTTTGACGATGCGCTTTTCCAGTCGGCTGACATTGCCTTCTGAAGAGAGAAGTAAGGAGGAGATGCCGCTAAGTTTGCTGTTAACTTCCGAGCGAAATTCCCTCAATTCATCGATGGTCTGCTCCAGTCTGGCATTGGTCTGGTCGAGTCTGGCATTGGTTTGGTCAAGCCTGGCATTGGTTTGGTCAAGCCTGGCATTGGTTTGGTCGAGTCTGTCATTGGTTTGGTCAAGCCTCACGTTGGTTTGACCAATGCACTCGGCAAGCATTGCAAAACCGGACCGCATTTCAGCTTGAAGAACCGCTATCAATTGTTGGCTGTTGCTCATTGCCCTGCCCTCTTAGAACCCATAATATTAATAACGTTTGAACGCTGTCAATGGTTCAATTACCGGCTGATATAAGTCGGTGTGGACTGTGTAATCGACCGTCCAACCGCGGCTTCCATCCAGTCGTAGGCCTGAGGATGGAACCAACACAAGTCTGGTCTGGAAATTGCTGCCTCTTTCAGCATCCACTATCTCTTATAATACTAGCGGTACAAAAAGCAAAAGAGAAGAGAAGAAGGGGGCGAGCACCAGGCTCGTCCCCTTCTCAGTCAATCAGCCTGAGCGAGGCTCAGTGCAGGGTGACGGGCACGATCTCCATCTCCATGCCACCGCCGGCGGAGCCGGGCTGGCTGAAGATCTTGGCGCGCACGCGGCCGAGGGCGTCGACCAGACGGGTCTGGAAGATGCTCTCGTCGGAGGGAACGACGCGCCAGCCCAGAGGCAGAGCGCATTCGACGATCTGGTTCAGACCGGCCATGGCCGTCTTGCCCGTGGGCTTGACGCCGAAGGCGTAGAGGTCGGCGAGCGAAGAGCCGTACCAGACCTTGGCGGGCAGGTAGGCCGTCACTTCACCGGCACTGGCAGCCCCGTCACCGACCTCGGTCAGTTCCATCTCGGGGCGACCGGCCTGGCTGCCAGGCTTGTAGAACAGCTTGGCGCGCACGTTGCCCCGGTCGTCCACCAGGCGGCGCTGGAAGTAGCTGACGCCGGACTCGACCACAGCCCAGCCCGCAGGCAGGCTGTACTCGGAGGTCTGGTAGCTGCCGACGACGCCCGTGGGAACCAGGCCCATGGCTTCCAGGTCAGCCTTGCTGCCGCCATGCCAGATGGTGTCGGGCATGAAATACTTGCCCTCGGCGATGACCGCGGGAGCGGGAGCCGGCACGTCCAGGATGTTGGCGGCGGAGGCAGTGGTGTTGCTGGTCATAGAGAGAATTCCTTCCGGTTACAGTTGGGTTGAGATGTTGAAAGAAATGGCGATGCGCCATGCAAGAAGCACGGCGCACCACCGGTTTTACCGACCCGAAGGTCGCAGTCAGACCAGGTCCGGCTTAGACCAGGTAGCCCTTCTCGATGAAGACGGCGCGCAGGGCGTCGGCGTCGTTCAGGGGCACGATGGAGACCTGGCTCTTGTCCACGCCGGCCAGCACTTCCTTGCAGGCGTCGTGCACCTTCTTGACCTGGGCGTCCACGTCGGCGGCGTCGCGACCCTTGCCCAGCTGCTTGGCCTTGAACTCGGCGCAGGTCAGGGACCAGTCGCCGTCGCGGTAGGCCTTGATGAAGGCATCGGTCTCGCGCAGGGAGCCTTCCACCACGACGATGTGGAAACCGCGCTTGAGGGCGCCGTAGATCTCGTCGCGGGTGATGTCGCCCCCGTTCATGAAGACCAGGCCCGCCTTCCAGCCCTGCTCCACCAGCGATTCCATGAAGGTGAAGTAGTCGGGCACGTCCAGGTCCCAGGCGCCGGCGTTCACGGCCGCGCTCTCCTGCACGATGCAGGCGGCATGCTGACGCAGGTCGAGGGCCTGGTCACCGACCGCCAGACCGGCGTACTCGCGGCGAGCGTAGAGGTCTTCGGTGCGGGGCGTGGTGGACAGGGCGATGACCGGGTAGTGCATGGCCAGGACGCCGGGCACGCTGGTGACCATGTCGTCCATGATGCCGCCGTCGTTGTCGCGGTTCAGGGTGCCGCCGGAGAAGAGGGCGCAGGACAGCTCCTTCGCCACCTTGCCCTCACCGTCCAGTTCGCGACCGGCAGCGATGAAGTAGGGCAGCATGCCTTCCTGGGCTTCCTTGGTGAAGCCCTTGCAGCCGCCGCCGATGCGGATGATGACCTGGGTCTTGGCCTCGGCCACCTTCAGCTTGAAGGCCGGGGGCAGCGCTTCGCCGGGGGTCTTGACCGTGATCAGGCAGCCACGGGCATCGGCGCCGAAGATGGGAGCAGCGAAAGCGCCGGTGGAAGCGGGATTGTAGGTGTTGGCTTGTGCGTTCATTTGGTTTCCTTCTTTCAGGTTGAGATTTTGCTAAAAGACCGGGAACAGTTTCCAGTCTAAGCAGGAGGTTATCGACTGTGGAAGTGGCGGCGCCGCATCGGTTACCGGAGGCAACCGACCAGACGTCGTGATGGGTGTCAACCTTCTCGTCGGCGCTTACGACGGCGTGAAGGTGAACTGGTAGCCGTCGCTGGAGGCAGCCTTGCGCACAGCCCAGCCGCCGCGAGAATTCGGCTTCTGTGCTGCCCGCATGCGCTCCTCCACGGCATCGGCGATGTGCTCCGGGCCGGGCACGAAAACCGTGATTGCCTTGCGGCACTCCAGCTTCTGCACCAGCTCGTTGCGAATCCGTTCGATGGCATTGCGGATGAGAGCTTCGTTGTGCTCCTCCCGCTCGGCCATCAGGTCGTTGATGTCGAAACCTTCCGCTGGACTGACTTGATTGGCATCGCTCACTGTTTTACCTCAAAGGGTAAGAGTTGGAAAACCGGCACCGACTGTGAGGCTGTCGCACCGGAGTTTGACTGGAGTGACCACCTAGACGATGGCACCCAACTCCAGCAATTTGCTGCGCATGCTCTCGACTTCGTTGTCGCAAACATGCACATGCGGGTGGGCTTTCAGGAAAGCTTCGTTGAGCGCGTACTTGTCCGCCGAGCCACCGCTGCCGCGCACCAAGAGCACGCGATAGAAGGGATTGGTCAGACCGAGTTCGGCCCAGCAAAGCAGTTCTGCCTCGGTAACACCGCCGCCGTTATACACCGTCAGGAGTGCATCCCAGTTGTTGGCGGCATGCGATTCGCAGATCTCCAGACACCGCTTCCATTCAGCATTCCAGTCAGCCTTCTGGTCCACATTGGGCTGCAGCAAGAGCACGGAGTGCTGCTCGGGATGAATGATGGTGCAGAAAGGCTTGGTGCCTTCGTCGGAGACCACGATACCGTGAGGCGTCGTCTTTAGATGTCCGGCTTTGACGACCACACCAAGGATGCGAGCATCCGGGCAGCGTTCGTAAAGCACGGGGAAAGCTTCCGTGATGCCGGGCACAACAGAAGACGGGTCGTCCTTGAGAATCATCCGGGTACCGCCGAAGAGACAGAATCCGGAGAATTTGGGAGAACCGGGCACATTGGGGTCACCGCCGAGCGCTTCTTGCAGCTTGGTGATGCCGTGGTAGTACTCCGGTGTCATATTGCCGCAACCTCCCGTTCCACGCAGCACGAAATGCCTGGTGTTACGGAAGAAGTTGGCAAAGAATCGTTCGCACGACTGCCCCTCCGATTGCACGAAGAGGGTCGGCGATGCATCAAGCCATGCGCGCTTAGTCATGCTGCCCTCCTGTGGTTAAGGGGAAGTTGATACAACTCTTGCTCGAGGTCCAGATACCACACCGGCAAGTGCGACCTCGAGCAAAAGCTCTTAAAACACCCGCACCTCCACCAGGGGAGGCATCGGGACGATTCGTCCTGAAACGCATCGAATGCCTCCAAGGTGATGAATACGGAAGCCCTTTTCGAACCGGCAAATGCCCTCAAACTAACCAAGCCGCCTACAAACAGACCGAAGTCCGAAGAGTTGGAAGAGATAGCGGTAGCTTTTACAGGCTTAAGAGGAATTTTCCGGAGGAATTGGGAGAGAGAAGATAAGTTGAACCTAGACAGTCGAGCACCCGATAAACAACTTAAACCTGAACCTGCCTGGATGTCCGAACTTGCCTGAATGAACTCTGTAAACACACCCAAAAATGTCCTGACAAAGGGCGTAAAGGCTCACCAGTTGGCAGATGCAATTCAAAAGCCAAAAGTCAGCGGAGAGCCAGGTAACGAAATGTGCTTTACAAAATGCCGCACACTCAGTGGGAATTGCCGCAAACCCGCTACTCGCGATAGCTAGCGCAGGTTGTCAAGGAGTACGCTAAAGGAAACCTAAGCTCTTCTGAAAGCATATACGGTGCATTTCCCTGAAGAGCAGACAGGTAGTCTCTTCCGTCCCTTTCAGTGGTGAAAAGGCAGCGAGCTAGCGCAGCCTCACGAGTATCAGAAAACGGAATGCCGGGCGGCTCCTCAAGCAAATGCTTAAAGAAAGTTTCAGTGCCTCCTGAACGGTCTATTTGCTAGCAAGAAATACATCCCCGTCCCAAGAACATTAACTCCGACTGCCATCTCAAAAACCCCGAGTAAGCACTACTTCAATCTCTCTCCAGAACCCTGAGCAAGGGTAGGAAGGAACACCTATGGCTAAACTCGATTTATCCGTACTGCTCTGGTTCGGTGAAGCACCTGTGCCCCCGAAAAGACGCTGGTATCATCTCCGCTCTCCCCTGGGGAAATTCCGCCCTCACGGTCTGCCGGTCAAACGACTGGCGCAGGACACCACTGCTTCCGAAGACTTCCGGCAAGAGACGCGCGCCATCATGCAGACAGTGCCGGACAACCTCCTGCCCTGCCTGCAACACTACGGCGTCCTTGTCTACCCAACCAGGGACATCTTCGAGGCCCTCGACTGGAGTGACTATGGCGGACCCCGTGGTCACGGCGATCGCTTCAAGTGGCCGGCCGTGAGCGGTCTTTGCAAAAGGGAAGGCCACTTGTTGGTCCTCACCGAGTTCATCGAACGCAACGGCTACCGCTACAAGGCGGACAACCGCATCGGCGTTTTCAACCACGAGCTCGGTCACTGCTTCGACCGAGCCATCGGTCATTTTTCACAGAAGCAGGAGTTTCTGGACTGTGTAGCCAGAGACGTGGCACGCATCGAGGCCACACTCTCGCCCTCGCAGAAAGTCGCGCTGCACTACTTCCTGGCCGCTGCCCCGCAAGGTCCAAGCGAAATCTTCGCCGAATGCTTTGCCGCCTGCCGGGGTGAATGCGCCGTGACCTACTGGTCCGATTACTTCAAAGACTGGTTCCCGGAGTGCTACGCCAAAGTGGCCGGCCTTGTCAGCCTGCCTGCGGACGAACTCCTGGCCCTCACCAACGACGCAGGTCGAGCCTGCATCAAGTCATAACCGCTCCGCCCTCGGAGCTACCCTCAACTCCGCCGGCCCGAGTCTCTCAGGCGCAACATCGCACCAGGTTCATGACCAGGTGCCCCCGTCGTTGCGCAGGCGAGATACTCCGGCGGCCTAACTCCTAAACAAGGAGATCTGACATGAAGAATTTTATTGCTTATCTGAAGCGGCTCTCCCAGAGCCTTCTCTTCCGCAAGTCTGTCCTTCACTTTGGCGTCTTCTTCGGCGCCATCGCCATCTTCACCTTCCTGACCGTCAACAACTTCATCACCCGCGCCCCAGAGCGCGTCATCCCGATGGAGTACGCCACTCTGGCCACCGCCGAAAAGACCATCAAGTCGGTGGACCTGGAGCAGTCGTTGCGCTCGGGCGGCAAGGATGTGGAAGGGCTGATTTTCTTTGACGGCATCAAGTCGGTTGTCGTACTCGGCGCAGGCTTCGAGAAAGACCGCATCATTCTGCAAGCCGACACCGACGAAATGCGCAAGTTGGCTAAGAATGCCGGCGTGCCTACCATCGACAAGCCTTCGGCTCTGGATGACAGCCTCGGTCCCCGCCTGCCCGGCTGGTGGACTCTAGCCATCTTCCTCTTCGTGGCCTGGTTCTGCTGGCTGCTCTTCTTCCGCCGGGAAAACCGCGAAGAGCACAGCCGTTTCCGGGTCTTCTGCGAAGGCGTGCCGAAGGTGATGAATGCCATCATCGGCGCCACCAAGATGAAGCCGCGCAAGTTCTACACCACGCTCTTCATCGGGCTGGTGGCCGTGAACTCGCTGGCTTTCTTCGGCAAGCTTTACCACAACCACAGCCTCTACGTGTTGCCGGCTGAAATGTCCGTGCAGCGCGTCCAGCCCTTCCAGATCACCCGTCATCTGGAGCGCCATGCGGGCGAATTCGGTCGCGCCAGCGTGGTCAAGGAGCTCAACTCCGCTTACATCGTGCTCAACACGGTGACGGCACCGCCCCGCGGCAGGTTCGAAGATGACGACGGCAACGTGGTGCTCGGCAAGGCAGTGGAACCTGCCAAGACCTATGCCATCGAGCGCACCGTCATCTTCCCCCAGACGGCGGAAGGCAAGGCGCAGTTCGAAGCCTTCGTGAAAGGCATGGCCGACAAGAAGATCGAGGTCAAGCAGGTCGCTCCCGTCAAGGAGACCGGCTACATCGAAAGCCTCACCAACACCGGCCGCGTCTTCCTCTTCACCCTGCTCATCGCCGCCATCATCGTGGGCGTGGTCTTGCTCAACAACTGGACCGATTGGAAAGAGCAGGAAAGTCCGCAGGGTCGTACCAACCTGGTGGGTGCGGGCGGCGGCGGCACCGGCGGCAACAACGGTGTGGAGGTGCGCGATGAAGATCGCAAGACCTTCGCCGACGTGGCCGGCTGCCAGGAAGCCATCGACGAACTGAGGGTGGTGGAAAAGAAAATCCGCCGCCCCAAGATCTACAAGGTCTTCGGCGCACCGGTGCCCTCGGGCGTCATGCTCTTCGGCCCTCCGGGCACGGGTAAGACCCTCCTGGCTCGTGCTCTGGCCGGCGAAATCGGCGGGCACTTCGAAGCCATGTCCGGTTCGCAGTTCGTGGAAATGTACGTGGGCGTCGGCGCCAAGCGCGTCCGGGAAGCCTATGCCAAGGCTCGAGCAGCGGCACGGCGCACCGGTCGCATCTCCATCATCTTCATCGATGAGATCGACGCCATCGCCAAGAAGCGCGGCAACGGTGAAGGCGGCGGCGACAAAGAGTATGAGCAGACCCTGAACGAACTGCTCGTGCAGATGAACGGCTTCGGCAACCATGGACTGGTGCTGACCATGGCCGCCACCAACCGCCTCGACATCCTGGACGAAGCCATTCTGCGTCCGGGTCGCTTCGACATCAAGGTGAAGGTGCCCAAGCCCGACAAGAAGGGTCGCGCCCAGATCTACGGTGTCTACCTGAAGAAGCTCAAGGTGGTGCTGCCCGACGGCACGCCGGAAGAGAAGGCAGCCGCTCACGCCAAGCTGCTCGACGACCTGGCCCGCAGAAGCCACGACTTCTCCGGTGCCGAAATCGAAGGGGCCATCAAGAACGGTGCCACCATCGCCGTAGAGCGCCAGTTCGGCAACGTCACGGAGGACATCAGCGACGCCGAAGTGGAGAAGTACAAGGCCATGGCCATCATCACCATCGCCGACCTGAACGAAGGCGTGGACAAGATGGCCTACGGTACCCAGATCAAGAGCCGGGTTCGCACCGACAAGGAGCGCTGGGCCACGGCGGTACATGAGATCGGTCACGCAGCCGTTCCGCAAGCGGAAGGCGGCGACCCGGTCAACCGCATCACCATCGTAATGACCGACAAGTCGCTTGGTCTCATGGACAGCTCGCCCGAGGAAGGTGAGCGCTACGACTGGACCGACGTGCAGTTCCGCATGCGCCTGCGCACCATGCTGGCCGGGCGTGCCGCGGAGAAGATCATCCTCGACAAGATCTCCACCGGCGCCAGCAACGACTTCGACCGGGCCAGCACCCTGGCTCGCCAGATGGTCGGCGTCTACGGCATGTCCAGGGAGTTCGGGGTCAAGTCCCTGCCTCTGGACCAGTACGGCTTCCCCGTCTCCAAGGTGGGTGAAGTGCTGCTGGACAAGTTCAACCAGGCCTGGGGCAACCTCGTGGACGAAATGGAAAAGGCCACGGACGAGCTGATCACCAGACACCGCGCCCAAATTGAAGCCTGCGCCAAGGTCCTCTACGAAGAAGAGACCTTGACCGGCGACGAGTTCCGGCGCATCTGGAACGAGAACGCCCCCGGCAACAACACCGCAGCCTGACTGCTCCTCAGTCGTATAGGGCATACAGGATCGCGAAACCGACCAGAGCGGTGTCGAGCCTCATAACTCGACACCGCTCTCACTCCCGATGTCAGGCAGGGCAGCACGTAGCTGCTCGGCCCTGGTCGACCGGCAGCCGCAAAGCAGCATCTCGACTCGACCAGAAGTTTCTATCTGCAAGTCTCAAACAAGGAACCCAAGCTATGTTGGAAAAAATCGAGCGCATGCTCAAGCAAATCAAACCCCGCCTCGAATCAGTCGGCAACCGCCTGGCCAGAATGGTCGCGGAAGTGGAGGAGGGAGGCGAAGCTCATGCCGCCGCCTTCACCAGCGACCAGAAGCTCTCGGTCCGCTTCGGCGCCGCCCTCAGCCTCGACCTGAGCGCCGACCTGGAACGCCTCAAGAAGCTGGCTCGCGAAATCGAGCTGCGCTTCCAGGGCCTCACCGAAAGCGGTGGCAGCCACAATGAGATCGCTCAACTGGCGGCGGACACAGCCATCCTCGACGTCAAGCTGACGGCCGTCAGCGACACCCTCAACCGGGTGCGCCTGGCCGTGGACGGCGTCACCGACATCTGGGGCAAGAACCTCCCCACCGGGGGGCTCTGGGACAAGTGACAGGTCGCTCCTTGTCTGCAAAAGGACACCGGAGAACCTGCACCATGGCTCAACGCTAAAAGCAAAGGTAACAACCATGCAATTTCGAAAAATCCTCCAGCTCCAAGAGCCGGAGCCCGGTGAACCGCTCTGTAGCGGCATCGAGCTCACGGCCTTTCTGGGGCAGCGGCTGGACATGGCCCATTACCACACAGTGGTGACGGTCAGAAACAACCGCGCCCGCGCCTGGTTCAGCACCTCCAACCAGGACAACACGCTGGATTGCGCCGTGACCATCAACGGTCGCGAGTACGAAACCCAGCAGTTCAACATCAAGACCGAAGACATCGGCAAGACCCTCTTCTGCGCCGGCTTCCCCTGCCTGACCATCACCGGACTCGACACCGAGACCGGCGCGGTCACGGTTACCCTCTCCGAGATCGTGGAACCCTGCGGTCCGGAGAGTTGCCCGCGCTAGCGCCTACAGGTCAAGTCCCGCACCGGCTGGCACCACCACCGGTGCGGGCACTAGGCTTAGAGTCTCAGGCTCCAAGCAAGTGTGAAGTAAGGACAACCTCCAACCTGAAGGAACCACCCATGTCTCTGCATTTCTCTCTTCCCGCCCGTCTTCAGGGCATTCTGGAAGGCGTGCTCAAGGCCTGCCTTCGCAAGCCCGCGCAAGCCCAGACCGCATCTGCCACCGCCCTGCCGCCGCAAAGGCCGGCCAATCCGAATCTGATCTGGCGCCGGTCTCTGGCCGAGCGCCCCGCCAGGCGGACGCCGCAGATCGAACTGCACGAGGCTTCCGCCTCCCTCTACCTGGCCCTCGGCGCCGCCGAGCAGGCCGTGGTGCGCGACTACTTTGCCGCCGCCCACGAGGTGAGCAAGCTTCTTCTCTCCATCCGCCTCTACGGCAAGGTCTTCAGTTGCGAAGCTCTGCTCGGGCGCTTCGAGAAACTGGAACTGCACTACCACGGGCTCGGTCTCTTGCCGGTGCTGCCCAGCGCCGTCGACTGGCAAAGTGCGGCCGACATCAACCGTGTCATCGAGCGCGGTCTGATCCAGGCCCGTCTCAGCCTGAATGTCGGCGCAAACGGCTGCGGCAAAGCCACCTACGAAAGCATCACCGGTGGTGACGGCAGCAATCCCGTCAGGCCCACGGCCAGCACTGTCGGTATCACTCGCGGTATCACTACCTACAGTGCCGGCATTCGCCGCCACGTTCACAACCTGGACCGCCAGTTCCGTCTCAAGGAGAGCGCGACCGTGCAAGGTCACGCCCGGCACTGACCATGGACCACAACAAGCCTGGCGCAGCTGCCGCTGTCCACAAGACCGGTCAGGGGAAAATTGATTATCGCCCCCTGGTGGCCGGCAAACCGGTCCTGGTGGTGGTCGACATGCAGTCCCGCTTTCCGGCGGCCAACTGCCCGACCACCATCGCCGCCGTGGAAGCCGAAATCAAGGCTGCCAGAGCCAGACAGGAACCCATTGTGGTTCTGGAACTGGCCATCCCCAGCCTGCATCCGGAGTTCTACCGCACCCACAAGCGCCTGCTCGACGTTCTCGATGAACCGGGCAATCAGGCCTTCTGGGTGCTCAAGCTGAAGTCCACCGTGGACGGCTCGAAAGAGGTGCTCACTGCCTGCCGCAGCTACGGCTTCAGCAGCGAGCACTTCCGCGTCGTCGGCGTCAACACCAGTATGTGCGTCTACGAGACGGCCGTGGGCATCGCCAGGCGCTGCCCCGGTACGAGAGTGGAGGTGCTGGCTCGTGCCGTCAACGACAGCTCGAGTGAGCCCTGGCTCAACTACGGACTGGTAGCGCATATGGTGCAGGTCGTCTGAACACTCGCACAGGACTACAGCCAGTACCCGCGGCCAATAAAGCCGCCGGGCAAGATAAACCAACCGCAAAAGGCCATATGAACCAAAGCACAAAAGAGCAACACCCCGAACTGGACACGGCTACCGCCGCCGCCCAACCGACCGAAGGAGCGGAGCCGGTCTGCCCCTGGGAAAGCGGAGCGCTCGGACGAGACGCCCGCTTCGCCAGGGCCGTTCCCGATGACGATTCGGTGGACAAGGCCCTCGGTCTGGTCAAGGTCGGCACCCGCGTCAATCTGCGCCTGGAGCGCAAGTTGAAGCGCACGGCTCAGGAAGTCGGTCTCAGCTTCCCGGCCTATGTCAGGCAAGCCCTGGTGGAAAAGATGCGCCGGGACCGAGCCCGTTTGGGCAAGCAGAAGGCCACCCAAAAGGGCCGGCGCCGGAAGAGCACCTGAGAGCCACCGGAGCAGGCTGAAGCGTAGGTAGAAGAAAACATTCACCACTGGCCGGCCGACGACTCGAGAGCTACTCGAGCCGCTCGGCCGGCATTTTCCATGGGGACGGTTGGAACTGTCAATACCCCTGAAAGCCGCATGATTTCATCTCCTTTTGCTACTTTTTGTACTTTTTGGCAGCACAAAGTGAGGGTCCAATGTGATGTGGACTCACTTGGTGCCGAAGAAAGCACCGGAACTTTAGCCGACGTGCGTGATATCCAGGTAGCTGAACTCACATTTTTTCCATTCGCACTCCAGGTTAGACCTGGTTGCCTCGGTGGTTTTCGTGCTGGGCTGACTCAATTTTTTTAACGACCTCTGCAGGCAGGGTCAAAAGACGGCACGATCTAGCCCAGCGTCCAGCATTCGTTCATCGAACTCCGCTTTCTCCTTTAAAACGTGATACGCGATAGTGGCGAGTTTCCTGGCAATGGCGATGATGGCGGTTTTTTGGCCGCGTCGCCGACCGATTTGAGAGTAACAAGCTCTCAGGTTAGAGCTGCCGCGAATAGCTGACCAGGCGGACTGAACGAGCATCCAGCGCATCAATTTGGAGCCGCATTTAGTGATACGGCCGTTGCGCCTGGTGTCTCCACTGGAGTAGACCCTGGGAGCTAGCCCTAGAAAGGCGGCAACTTGATTGGCTTTCCGAAAGCGAGAGATATCGCCGACTTCAGCGATGAAAGCGATGGACGTGAGTACATCAAAGCCTGGGATGGTTTTGAGCAAGGCCACATCGGGATTTGACCGAGCAACATACTTGACCTTAGCATCTTGTTCGGCGATTTTGAGTTCGAGGAAGTCGATGACTTCCAGGTCGTCATCAACCTTTTGGCGCCGAGGCTCACTCAATTTTACCTCTTTCAGCTGTTGTCGACCTTTAAGGGAAAATGGTGCGTAGATGCACTTGTTCTCCTTGGCCAGATTGGCATGGACACGGAGTTTGTGCTTGACGGAAGTGCGAACGAGCTGGGCTCGGTGGCGAACAAGTTCGCGAAGGAGGCGCTCAGTGGCAGACGGCTGGTAGCATGTAGGCAAGAACTGCTTGGCCAGAAGTTCCATGAGTATCTTGCTGTCGATTTTGTCAGTCTTGCAGCGGGTGACGGCGATGAGCTTGATGGAACGGGAGTCGCCCATATGGACGGTGTGCCCGAGCTCCTCCAGAAGCTCTACAAGCCATTCGTAGCCCCGGCAGCTCTCGATGACGCATTCAAGACCAACGAAGCCCTGGAAGTACTCGCGAATGATTCGCTCTTCGTTGATGAGGGTAACTTGCTGAATGAGACCACCATGGGTATCGCCAATTGCGACTACTGAGGTACGTTTGTGAAAATCGATGCCGGCGAATTTGGCATTAGCGAGATCTTTGCTTAACTCCTGGGTATGTTTTTTCATGGTGAAAAACCTCCGTCCGGGTAGAGTGCGTTGGGGTACAGCCCCCTTGTGTTTATTGCTACCTGCCCGGCCGGAAAGCATTGAGCACGCCCACCCCCATGCGGCACTGCCGGAATACGGCGAAGCAGGGGTCCCGCAGTCAAGCCATCCAAGCGAAGCGAGGCTTGACGGAGGGCTGCGAGCAGTAGGCTCTTTTGCCTGGCAGGGAGTTGGGCGTGCGCCCCGGTTCGCTGAACCGTCCCCATACCATTTTTTTCAGCCAATATTTACTACCCCTTTTAGTATTACACAAGGGAGACACAAGCAGGCAGCACTGTGCGAAAATGCTGCATCAGACAAGCACCGAGCACCGGACAAACAGCCATGACGATGCCGCCAAACGGAAAGAAAGCCAATTCGAAAAGCACATTGAGCCTCTTAAGCCTGCTGCTTTTGCCATGGTCGGCGGCCCTCATCTTCCCCTCCGGTAGCGCCGCCGGAGAAGCAACTAAGGTAAGCTCCCCCGCCTTCCAGGACTGCCTGGTTCTCAAACAAAGCACCGATGCAAACGGTATCTATATCATCACGGTCTGCAAAGAGGCTGTGCGCTGCCAGAGCCAGGCCTACGGCTTCGTCATAGCAGCAAGAGCGCCGCAATGGACCGTAAAAGCCTGGCGCACCGATCGCAAACAATGGGGAGAATTAAACCTGGCGGAATTTCTCAAAAGCGATCTGCTCTTCATGAACAGACTTTCCTATGCCAGCGATCTGAGCAAACCAGGCAAACCCAGCTCCAGCACAAGCGGAAGGGAGCGCACCCTGACCTACACTTTCGCGCCGATTGACTCAGCCGCCGGCAGTATCTTCAGCTACTCCGACAAGGAAGAGAAACGGCAGAGACAGAGCAAACTTCTGCCTAAACTTACTTGCCTCGACGCCGAGTTGCCGGCTCAAGTCGGCGCCATCATGAGGAAGCTTTACGAGTTACCGGCAACCAACGGGCTACCTCTGAAAATGACCGTAAGCAATCCGGAGGGTCAAACACAGGTAAACCTGAAAACCGATCTGATTCAGCACCGACAAACAGTCAGTCAGTGCGACTTTTCACCACCTGCCGACTACAAGAAAACCCCTCTGGGTAAGCGCTTTTTCGTCTCCCACGCGCAGGCCGATTTCATGAACGAAATGTTCGACGGCATGGTCCACAGCAAATAAAGCGGGACAGGCAGGGCTCGCCTGTCTTACTGATCGAAAAACGATGCTAAAATCGGGACAGGCATTCAAGGAAACCGTCCCTTCCTTCAACTATTCAGGAGACCCTATGCCCAAGAGGGGTCTGAAGATCGTTACAAGAGTGGTGCAGGCCGCGCCACAGATAAGAAAGATCAGCTTCCTTCTGGCGGCACTGCTTGCAAGCATCATGCAGCCGGCCCTAATTACGGCTGCTCAATCTGCGCCCCTGATCAAGCCTGCCGTTCACACCCTCAAATTCCCGGACGAAAGCATCGGTAAACTGAGCCTGCTTTCAAAGAAGTGGCGTCCCGGAGCCAATTCCAGCAGTGAGGATGTGCGACTGGGACCGGCTCACGGCAACATTCAAGTTCCGGTCGGCTCTCGCATAAAATTGGAGGGCAACCACTCACTGATCGAAAGCCTCGACCCGCTCAAAGAACTGCCCGGCCAAGATTTCATCGCCCTGGAATTGACGCGCCTGCCCATTACGAACGCACAGCTCAAAGACTTGAACCGCCTTACCGGTATTCAGCATTTGTCCCTGGAAAACACCGACGTTGATGATGGAGTGCTTCCCTACCTGGCCGACCTGAAAGATCTGAGATATCTAAATTTGCGACGCACCATGATCACAGGCCGCCTCCTGCCCGAGCTCAAACGCTGGCCCAAACTCAATCGCCTCAAAATTGGTCACAATGCTCTCCGCAAAGAGTTTATCAATCGCGCTTGCTTCGCCTGCTTAAAAGAACTGCCCAGACTGGAAGAGTTACAAGTCTCCAGTGCCGGACTCGATGATGAAAGCTTGAAAGGAATAGCAGAAATCAAACAACTCCACTCCCTGGATATAAGCGGCAATCAGAAGGTGAGCGAAGTGGGGCTCTCCTACCTGGCTTCCATGCCCAGACTTTATTACTTAAACTTAGGCGACATCAAACTCCCCGCCCGGGCCGTCTGCAAACTGGGGCGGTGCGGAGTGCACAGCCTGGTGCTCAGTTTTCGCTTTTACACCCCGGCCGAACTGAAGACCATCAAAACCTGCCTGCCCGGCAGAAAAATCGCCAACTCCGTCAAAAACAACGTGCCCCTGGAAATGTACGCGCCTCTGCACTAGTAAAACCGGGACTTTCGCCGTGACCCGAAAATGCCATAAACGTGACCTATTATGAACCCATCAAAAGCCGAGCGGCCATTGAAACACTTCCTCTGCCTCCCCCCATGCGGTTAAATCGGGTCCGGTCTACGACCCGATTTAACTTTTTCAGTTTCCAAGCTCCAAATCCTGCGGCCAACATACTACTTATCAAGCTCAGCCGGTATAAAATAGGCTTTGCACTCAAGATGAGGTTGGAAACATGGTCAACACTTTCGAGCGCCCGCTTTCCGAGGCGGCGCTTCTCCACTCCTGTATCTTCAGCCCTGAGACGGAACTGCATAATGCCTTCGGTCTCACCTATGGTCAGTTGCAAAAAATCATTGCCGATGCCAGCAAAGGCTCCGGCGGCAAAAACGGCTTCTGCGACGTCTTCCTGCAGGCCGGCTCAGCCCAGTCTCTCACCCTCGACCAGGAAGTGATCAAAAGTGCCACCAGCTCCCATGTGAACGGAGCCGGTGTGCGAGTGGTGGTCGGCGACAAAAGCGGCTACTCCCACACCGACCATGTCACCGTGGCCAACCTGAAACGCTGCGCCACCATTGCCAGAGCCATTTCAGAACACGCTCAAGAAAGCGCCAACCTGGCCCTGATGGAAAATCAAAAGGCTGTCCAGAAGCCGCACAATCTCTATCAAATCAGCCAGTCACCGGCAAGCTGGGACCTGAAAGACAAAATTGCCTTATTGCGCAAGATGGACCAGATGGCCAGAGCCTACGACCCGCGCATAAGCAATGTTTCGGTCAGCCTGGGCGTGGAAGACTACACCATCATTATCGCCACCTCCCGTGGTGACATCTTCGCCGACAAACGACCGCTGGTCAGACTCAATATTTCCTGCCTGGCCGAAGACGGCAGCAAGCGCGAGAACGGCAGCTCAGGCGGCGGTGGACGATTCGACTTCCAACAGCTCGAAGATGAAGCTTACTGGCAAGAACATGTACTGATCGCAGCCAAACAAGCCATCGAACTGCTGAACGCCGATCCGGCCCCGGCCGGAGAAATGGACGTGGTTCTGGGAGCGGGCTGGCCGGGAGTATTGATTCATGAAGCGGTGGGTCACGGTCTGGAAGGCGACTTCAATCGCAAAGGCACTTCCGCCTTCAGCAGCCTCATGGGGCAGTCGGTAGCCTCCAAGCTGGTTACCGTCATCGATGACGGCACCATTGCCGAAAGACGCGGATCGCTCAATATGGATGACGAGGGCACCCCCACCGGACGCACCGTGTTGATCGAGAACGGCAAACTGACCGGCTACCTGCAAGACCGGCAAAACGCCTCTTTAATGAAAGCCGGATTGACCGGCAACGGACGCCGACAAGACTACCGCTTCGCACCGATTCCGCGCATGACAAACACTTATATGGCCGGCGGCACCTCCAGCCCCGATGAAATAATCGCCTCCGTCAAGCGCGGCATCTACGCCACTACCTTTGGTGGCGGACAAGTCGATATAACCAATGGTGATTTCACTTTCAGCGCTACCTGTGCCTATCTGATTGAAGACGGCAAACTAACCAGACCAATCAAAGGCGCCACCTTAATCGGCAACGGTCCCAAAGCCCTGCACCAGGTAGCCATGGTCGGCAACGATGTCAGCCTCGACAAGGGCATCGGCACCTGCGGCAAAGACGGACAGGGTGTGCCTGTCGGCGTCGGTATGCCCACTATCCGCCTGAATGGCATCACCGTAGGCGGCTCCAAGAGTTAGCACGAACGTAGTTTCGACTAAACTGAACCAAACTAAATCGAACCAAACTAAATAGGTACTGTAATGGCCACTGCCAGATTAGAAGACATCGCCGCCGCCATCGTGCATCAAGCCCGCAAACTCGGTGCCGCTGAATGCGATGTCACCATCACCACCCGCAATGCCGTGGAAACCTCGGTCCGACTGGGGCAAGTAGAAAAGCTGGAGGGGGCCCAGATGCGCGGCTTGCAGTTTCGCGCCCTCTGCGGTGCGAAAGGCACCAAAACAGCCTCCAGTTCCACCTCCGATTTTGGCGCCAAGGCCCTCAAGCAACTGGTCAAGGACACCATCGCCACAGCCGAAGCCTCGGAAGAGGATCCCTATGCCGGCTTGCCGGAGCCTGGCGACCTGGCCAGCGAGTACCCGGACCTCGGTCTGTTTGACCCTGCAGTAGAAAAAATCCCTGTCGAAACCAAAATCAGCCTGGCCAAAGAAGCGGAGGAAGTAGCAAGAGGAGCCGATCCGCGCATCACCAATTCGGAAGGAGCCAGTTTCTCCGACAGCGCCGGACAAATAGTTCATGCCAATTCCCGGGGCTTTCTGGGTAGTTATCATGGCAGCCATGTGAGCCTTTCCGTGGGGGTAGTAGCCAGTCAGGACGACGAAATGCAGGTAGGCGGCTGGTGGGCTTCCAATCGCGCCTTCGACAAGCTGGAATCAGCCCCGGCCATCGGTCTGAAGGCGGCAGAAAGAGCCCTGCGTCAACTGGGCTCTCGCAAAGTCAAGTCACAGGAAGTGCCGGTAGTTTTCGATCCCCTCATGGCGGCGCGCCTGATCGCCCAGTTCATCGGAGCAGCGGCAGGCTCCCATATTTACAGGAAAAGCTCCTTCCTGGTGGACAAACTCGGGCAGGTGGTGGCCGGCAAAGGCGTCAACATAATCGACGACCCGCTCATGGCCGGCCGCCTCGGCTCCCACCCTTTCGATTCGGAAGGTCTACCGGCCAGAACCCGCACCATAGTAGAGGAAGGACGACTGGTCAGCTATTTACTTTCCAGCTATGCAGCCCGCCGCCTCAACACCCGCCCCAACAGCGGCAGCCTCGGCAACCTCTACCTGCAGGCCGGCAAAGAGAGCCCGGAAGAGATCATCGGCTCCGTCAAAAACGGGCTCTATTTAACCAGTGTCTCCGGTCCCGGCTTTAAAGTCATCACCGGCGACTATTCCCTGGGCGCCAGCGGCATCTGGATAGAGGACGGTAAGCTTGCCTATCCCGTCTCGGGCATAACCATTGCTTCCGACATGCTCAGCATGTTTGCCGGCATTGAAGCCATCGGCAACGATCTGGTCTTCCGTTCCAGCACAGCCAGCCCTACAATTAAGATAGGCAAAATGACTGTAGCAGGACAGTAGATGTTAAGTTCCAAAAGAACAGCAATACAACTCGCACTGAATAAGTTGACACTGATTACGGTGACAACCTCTCTGGCCGCAACCATGAGTTTGCTGCAAGGGCAGACGCCGGCATGGGCAGCCAAAAAAGAAGCGGCCTCAGTGGAGGTTGCCGTAGTAGCGCGCAACTTGATCGGCGCCAAGCGTTTTCAGGAAGCCTTGCAATTGACCGGCGCCAAAATAAAGGCGCTGGAAAATGACAGGTCGTCGCCAATCAGCCCCGGTAACTGGCGCCTCGACGGAGTAGGGCACGCGCTCGCCTTCCAGATGCTGACCCAGCCTCAACTCATGGAAATCTACCTGGGAGACATCTACAATCTGCACGGACTCTGTCTTTACCAGCTAAAGAGAATTCCCGAGTCGCTCAAATATGTGCAACTTGCCCTCGACCACAATCCCTATCAGGCCCAGGCCCTGCAAAACAAGGGTGTCATACTGGCAAAAATGGGCAAGCACGACGAAGCCATCAAGTGCTTCGATCAATTGCTGCGCCAGAACGAGCGCTTTGTCGGTGCTTATCTGAATAGAGCAGAAATTTACAAGATCAAGAAACTCTACAGTCTCGAACAAAAAGACCTGGACAACTATCACAAATTCAAGATCCTGAATCAGAAACAGGAATTGAATGAAACCATCTTGAGCCGCTTCGAATATGCCTATCATATTATCAAAAGCAAACCGCGCAGCCCCGAGCAGCTCACCGCCCTCGGTATCATACACTGGGAAAATCTCAGACTGAAGGAAAGCGAAGAAAGCTTCAAGCAAGCCATTCAGCTCAATCCGAAATACGCACCGGCCCACCTGGGTTACAGCATTTTTCTGGAATGGATGAAACGGCACAAGGATGCCATCAGGGAAAGCAGTCTAGCCCTTTCCCTCGACAAGAATATTCCCATTGCTTACATCACCCGAGCCCGGGCCCGCATTGCCGAGAATCAACTGCCAGGGGCCATTGACGATTACAATACCCTTCTGAACACGGAAAAGTCAGACACCGGGCTGACTATCAGAGCCCTGGGCAACCGCGCCGCCTGCTATGCCAAACTGGCGCGCTACAAAGATGCCATAGAAGACGTCAACCGTGCCCTTTCGCTCCGACCGGCAGCGGCAACCAAGGCTGAGCTTCTGGCCAACCGCGGTCTTTGCTATGAAAAACTGGGCGATAAACAACAGGCTCTCAAAGACTACGACTCCGCCCTGGCAGCTAATCCAGGCGAAAGAAGAGCTTACGAAAATCGCGGCAAAATTATGCTTTCCATGGGTCAGTACGAACAAGCCATGGCCGACCTGAACACCTCAGGAAGCGCCGCTGCAGAAGCCAGTCCCTCCCTTCCCACCGGCAAAGAATTATCCAGCATGGTGGCTCACTATGACAAGCTTCTCAAACTCTTTCCAAACTCCACCGAGAGCCTCTACAACCGTGGACTGCTGCAGTTGACCCTGGGCAAACCGGCACTGGCCGCCCAGGATCTTCAGAAAGTGGTCAGCCTCAGCAAGCAAGCCAACAACACCTCCGATTATGCCGTTTGTTTTGCCAATATTGCTCTCAGGCTGGATGGTCAAAAGGAAAAAGCCAAAGAATTGATCAATCAATATCGGCTGCTCAAGCGGCAAGACCTTGCCTCGCCGGTAGTAGACTACTTCATTAAGGGCAAGACCTCGGTGCTCACCACCGCCACCTCCAATAGTGGCAACCGGGCCGGGCAAACCCGCTCGCTTACTCTGCTAGGGCTCGATGCCTACGCCAGCGGCGACAAAGTACAGGCACGCGAATATCTGAGCAAGGTCAGACACGAAGGCGACACTTCCACCGACGAATTTACTCTTGCACTTTCTTACTGGAACAAACTCTAGAGTGCCCTGAAGACTCACGAAAGCAAGACCGGACGCACCCAGGCCTTCAGATCGGGTAATTCATGCACACGCTTGGAAGCCGTCAATAGCCGTTCGTAAATATCGAGAATCTGAGGCGCATCAGGATGGGTAGGGAAATCCCTGGCCTGATCGTAGGCATGCTCAAGCACTCGTTCGGCCGTGGCCTCATCGCCAGCTTGCAACAAGAGTTCGGCAAGCCTGGCCAGAGAGGTGAGATTATAGCCGGCCGGCGGCTTAAAAACCTGCTGCATTGAAGCCAGCACAGATTCGGTAAGCCTGACGGCATCCTCACGACGACCTGTTTCCAGGCAGATTATCGCTTGCAAAATGCGAATATGTGTGTCAAGTGATTGAAAGCTCTCTTCCATTACCGCCAGAGGGCGTCCGCTGCCGTGTACAAAAGCAAGAGCCCGTTCCAATTTGCTTTCTGCGGCCGTGAAACTGCCTCGCAAAACATCTATTTCAGCCAGATTGACGAGCGGAAAAGCCTGACCAAGCGCCTCGTTTCCCTTCAGTTTGGACCAAATTTCCAGGGCTTTGAGAGAATTGGCTTCCGCTTCTTCCAATTCACCCTGGCGCAAATGAGCATAGGCCAGATTATTGACGTAGATGGCCGCAAGAGCATTCTTAGCTATTTTCTTCTCCCGGCCGAGGCGATCCATCAACTCACCGTATATCAATTCCGATTCGGCAAACTGCCCGCTGGCAAGTTTCACCACCGCCAGATTGGAAACGGCCGTCATATAGCTCCAGTCTTTGCGAAGCCCCAGGCGACGCACCATAGTCAAACCGCGGTTGAGAACCTTCTCGGCATCGTGCAGTTGGCCGCGGGAGAGCAATCTCACCGAGTAAAAAATCACCGGAGAGAGAATGAGATAACCGGAGAAAAGATAAAGACAAACCAGAAAGAGGGTAAGAGAAACCACCGAGGAGAGCCATTCGCCGGCATAGAGCGAACCGAGAAGGGCGGCAGAAACGCAGGCAAAACAGAGAGCCATATAGAGCCACCAGAATACAGCCAGGAACACTTGCCGGCCGCCGCCCTTGCGTTCATAGGGCACTATTTGCTTGAGTTTTCCATCCTCGCTCAAGAAAGACTACTCCCGTCCTCCAGACAAACCTGAAGCGTCTAAATCAGCTCCGGCATTATTATGCCCAGATTCATGCACAGTCATGATGCCCCCTCAAAAGCGAATTTTGCTATATAATTTAGTATTACACCGAAAAATGAATCGAGAACATGGCTGTTTGCAGATAGATACCGGCAAAGGGAAACCAGGAAGCAGAGATTGCACCCGCGCCAGAGCTTCCAGGTTGCTTTTCATGGCAACGGTCGAAGCTCAAGACGCGGGTGCAGGAACTGTGGTGGTTAGCCGCGCATGCCGTTGAAGAAGAACTCAAAGGCAAGGATCAGGATGAACCAGAACAAGAGCGAGATGCCGATACCTGCCAGAGAAGCAAGCAAGAAGACGACCACGCTGTTGCTCAGGGCATAGACCAGGGCCGAAGCCAGATTGCGCATGCCATTGGAACTGATTCGGCTGAGCTCGCCGGCGAACATGCCCTGCAAATACCGGCCTGCATAGCTGCCGACCACAGAGAAGAGCACGAGAAGAACGATTTGCATCAGATTCATAATTGACTCCTGAGGAGTAGTTACGCCTGTTTGAGCAGGCAAGATTCGACTTTCCAGACCCACCGCCAGGCAGCCGCTAAGTTAGCTTCGACTTCAGGCTCAATCTCCACGACCGCAAGACTAGCCTTAACTGAAATCAAGCCCAAACCGCAGCGCCAAGCCAGGCAGAGAATTAGCCTTCCAACCCATACTGATACTGCCGACTGCTGGTGAAATGCTGCCGGACGAGAAAGACGAGTGTGAGAGGTAAATTTCTAAGGCTGCAAAGAAAATCCGGTAGGTGAAAAGAAAGACACTCTGTTTTAGTGAATTTGAGCTCTCTTCTTCCAGTAGGGAAAGCAGGAGTCGGCACATGCCAAGTGGCATTTTCCACCCGGCTTGCTTTGCTGTCCGCCCCGAATTCCCTTTTCAGAATCCGCAATCGGGCAAAGGGCGGGGGCTGAACTGCATTGAGGCAGAACCACGGACAGGCTCTTGGCTAGCCTGCGCGCGCGAACCTTCGCCTGGAAATTTAATTAAGGACCAGTCTCAGTAACCCACTCCAACAGCTACTGCAAAGGCTGAAAGAGACCGAACTCTTTTCTGGCCCATTCCGTTTCTTTCTTCAGCTTTTCTTTTTCAGCGGCGGAAAGCTCGGGAATCTTGCGCCGTCCGTCAGGAGTATGGTCGCTCACGGGCGGCTCCGGCTCTGGTTCTGCATCCCCGGCAGCAGTTTTATCGGTGTTCATGATCTGATGCAATTCCTGCAACTCAGGGGGCAGCTTGCTTACATCTACTTCCGGCGGCTTGGCGGACTTGTCTTTGTCGCCGCTGCTTGACTCTTCTTCGGCAGCGGCCGCAGCCAATCGCAGGGCTTCTTTCTCTTTGCTGGAGACGAATCCGGCCAGGGTCTCAACCACAATCTCCACACGCCTGTTGGCGGCTCGGCCGGCGGGATTATCCTTGCCGCCGGGTAACTGATTGGGCTCCAGTGGTCGACTGCCGCCGTGGCCTACAACCGTTATGCCTTCCGGATCAAAATGCCCGTGCTTGAGGAACCAGTCGCGCAAAAGTTCGCCTCGCTTCTCCGTCAATCTGTCGTTGAAGTGACTGAAGCCCATATTGTCCGAGTGGACATTGATGGTGATCGGATGGGTCTTGAGATTTTCCAGCACCGGCAAGACTTCAGAGAGCCTGTCATCGGCTTCTAAACCCAAGACCGGGTTACCGCCCATAAAGAGCTTGTCGCCCGGCAGAACAAAACTGCAAAACCCGGCTATCTTGATGGTTTTATAACGCCGGCTGGTCCTTGCAGGCAATGACGGCTTCGCCTGAGAACTGACTGGAATCGAGCTTTCTGTTTGCTCCTGGGGCATATAGAGTTTTTGCAAAAGCGGCTGGGTCTGACTCTGGGAAAAGGCAGCCGGGGCGGCCATTAAGAAAGCGGCCGCCATGGCCATGACAGAAGGCCTCGCCTGCTCGCACCTGAATTTGGAAAGACAACCCATAAGAGATTAACGACCTGCTTCACTGCCCGGACCATGATAAGGCCTGCCTCAGGTTTGTACACTAGCTGGGCATAATGTTCTCACAGCGTATCACCTTGCAGGCTCTCATGAAATCAGGCTCCTTTATTCCAAGCCCGCTTCTTGCACCCTTAAGCGTCGGCCTGCTGCAAGCTTTGATTTTGAGCCCGGTCTTCTGCGCCGGGGCCGGCTCCGCGCCAGAGCCGGCCCCAGCCGCAGTTCTCAACCAGGCCAGGGTTAAAATGCAGGTAATTCAAATCGAATCCAGCGTCAACGGCCCCTATAAAATCCTGGTCAACAAAGACCATTTGCGAATAGACTCCTCTTCATTCGGGCTCACCATATATGCGGCCAGTCCTGACTGGCAAGTGACGGCCGTGCGCCCAAATCAAAAGGAGCTGGCCACTGCCAGTTATGCTCAATGGCAGAAGACCGTCGTACCATCCTTCACCATGGCCGGCATTTGCAAGGAATTGGGAACGCCTACGTCCTCGAAAAAGGGAGCGGACGGCATCACCAGAAACGTTTTCATGCACAAAGGCAACTCCCTTTCATTCTTCCAGACCCGCGAGGAAAGAACTGAAATTAAGAGTGTTGAAATTGACTCCCAGCCCGTCGACACCTCTCCTCAGGCCCTGGCAATCATCAATCATTTTCTCAATTTACCCAACCTGCCGGGTGTTCCGGTGGCAATTAACGTGTTCTACGCTAATGGCACAAAAGCCTGGCAAATCAAACGAGTTAGTACCACCACCCTGGAGTTGAAGAAAAGCGAAGTTTTGCCTCCGAAGGCGGCCTTTCGCAATGTCGGCTTAATATCCAGGCAGTTTCTTGCCAGAACCGTCATGAACACCCTGGATGATGTCTCGGACTTACTGTCGGAACCGAAGTAACGTTTTGTGCTGACGCCCCGTACATCTAGCGCTATTGCGCCTCTTTCAGGAGATGGCGCTAGCGACGCTAGCCACCAGCCCAAATTTATAATCTTCCATTTGCTTCAGAAAGAATCTTCGCGCTAACCAGGCCAAATCCTCATGACATCCACCAGAAGGCTTATACCGTCATTGTTACGAGGGATTTACAAGATCCCCATTTAAAAATCAGAAACACTTCTCTATTGGAGCCAAAGATTCTTTGAGCTAGCTTCGAATAGTCCTCTAATTCACTTCACCCCGAGAATCTCTCAAGACTCCATCTCCAGCCATATCTGTCCATCCCCCCTGCTTGCACCTGCGGTGTCGGTATGAGGCTGTGTACAGGAGCAAGGCTAAGACTTTGAGGCGGAAATCGAAAGATTACATCTCGGTCGAAGGTCGAAGAGAGATTCTCCCCGAGGAGATGCTGAGGAAAACGCTGCACTCCACCTCAAGGAAGTGCTTGTGATGGGTCCAAACCACTCGGAGGCATCCATGTGCTGGCCTTAAATAACACCTCGCAGCTGCCGGTAGTGGTCTGAGTGTCACCTCAGACGTAGAACCGGCAAAGCCTGATTTAGACCAGTGACGAATTTCGGGTCGGTCAGGTCGGGCCTGGTTCGGGTCCGGGTGAAGCCAATATCACAGGTTTCGCCGCAGGCTGCAGATGAGACCTACCCTCGGGAAGGTTTCAGCTCCAGTCGAACCCTACTGCTTTGACTCGTCGAACAAAGCAAGGCCATTATTCCGGAGGGTCTAGGGTCCTTTCTCTGCCGGAATTATGGATAACGACGCGTAACCGGAAGCCACCCGGACGGGGCTTTTATGGGGCGTACTAAAAACCGTCAAGCTCCTGAGAGGCGGAATTCCGTGAGGTCGGATTCTGCCTGGAGCGGGGACGGCAATTCTCCATTTTTTATATCGGGGAATTGCCGTTATGTTTATTTTTATTATGAAGTCGCTAAGCTCAATCCTCGGAGCAGGAGCGGCACGAAGGTGCGCTTGTCCGGCGTACTTTCGCGAGAGGCACAACCTCAAAATTCTAAAAATAGAATTTTGAAACCGTTGCCTCACCCCCAGAGCGGGAACCGGTTTCTCGCTTACAAAATTGTGTTCGTGGCTGACACACTCGCGCGGGACAGGCGCGGGACTCTCCATTTTAGGCTCTTTGAGAAGAGGACCACTTCTTGAAGGGCGACCGGGCGTGATTAATAAGTCTTTTTGACGAGCACATGCCCGGTCGAGACGCTGGGGACCGAGTCGATGACTCTAGGCGGTGGAAGCTCCTGCCGCGACGAGGTCCTCCCTTTCAACCATCAACCTGAGGAGTGTCTGCCATGACCCCAACCGCCAGCACACGGAAGTACGCTGGTCAGAAGGTGGCTTTCCTCCTCAACGGGGGAGGGCCTACCGACAGCCTCACCCTCGGCGGCAAGGGCGCCGGGCTGGTCAAGCTGACCAGCCTCGGCATCCCCGTGCCGGCTGCGTTCACCATCTCCACCTCGGTGGCGAGAGCCTACGCCCAACACGGCGTCACGCCTCGCCGCCTTCGCCACCAGATGCAGTGGGGCATCCAGGCCCTGGAAAAAGCATCCGGCAAGCGCTTCGGTGACCCGAGCGATCCGCTCACGGTCTCGGTGCGCTCCGGTGCCTCCGTCTCCATGGCCGGCATGATGGACACCGTGCTCAATCTCGGTCTCAACCCCACCAATGTGGCGGCTCTGGCTGAGAAGCACGGCACCGTCTTCGCCTACGACTGCTACCGCCGCTTCCTGGCCATGTTCGGCGAAGTGGTGCTGGGTCTGCCGAAGCATGACTTCGAGCAGGTCTTGCACCAGTTCAAAGACCAGGGCAAGGGCAGCTTCACGGGTGGACAACTGCAGGAGATCTGCCGGCGCTACACGCACATCATCACCGTCAAGCACGGTAAGGTAGTGCCGACAGATCCGGTGGCGCAGCTCGAAATGGCGGTGGAGGCGGTGCTCGCTTCGTGGAACAATCCGCGAGCGGTGGAGTACCGTCGCCACCACAAGATAAGCAACAACCTGGGCACCGCCGTCAATGTCCAGACGATGGTGTTCGGCAACCGCGACGATCGCTCCCTCACCGGGGTGGTCTTCAGTCGCAACGTGGTCACAGGCCAAGCAGGGCTCTGGGGCGAGTTTCTCGTCAGGGCGCAGGGGGAAGACCTGGTAGCGGGTATCCGCGACGGTCTGCCCCTGAGCCGCATGGCGACGCTCTTCCCGGCGGTCTACAGCGAGCTGAAAGGCTACGTGGAGCAGTTGGAGGCGGACAGGGGCGAGCCGGTGGACGTGGAATTCACGGTCCAATCCGGTAAGCTCTACATCCTCCAGGTGCGTGCCGCCAAACTCAGTCCGGAAGCTGCCGTCACCACGGCGGTGCACTTCACCTTCGAGAAGAAGTGGACGAAGGAGAAGGCGCTCAAGAGCGTCCGCCCTGAGGATGTGGAGACGGTCGGAGCTATGGGTTTCGAACCCCAGGCCCTGGCCCGAGCAGTACAGCAGTCTCTGGTGGCCAGAGGGCTGCCGGCTTCCCCGGGAGCCGTGGTCGGACGGGTGGTGAAAAGCAGCCGCGCCGCTCTGCAAGCCGCCGCCCGCGGTGAAGCAGTGGTGCTGGTTCGACCGGACACTTCCCCCGATGACCTGGAAGGCATGATCGCCGCCTACGCCATTGTCACCGCCACCGGTGGCGCTACCAGCCATGCGGCTGTGGTGGCTCGCGGTCTGGGCAAGCCGGCCGTGGTCGGCTGCGGTTCCCTCAACCTGACTGAAGGCGAGTTGGTATCTGTGGACGGCGGCAGCGGTGTCGTCGTGCGCGGGGAAGTTCAACTTGCCGCAGTGGCCAACAAGAAGGAGGTAAACATCTTCCTGCGCTGGCTGGAAGCGGCCACGCAGAAGCAAGCGAAGGGCGTGCTCAAGTTCGAGTACTACGAGCAGTCGGTGTCGTACAACGACATGCTGAACGACTTCTACCTGGCTGACGCCATGGCGGAGGCCGCTCGCGGCACCACGCTGGCCAACCGGGCCATGAGCCTGAAGCAGCAGGTGCACCAGGAGGCCGCCGGTCGCCTGGCCATGTATCTGGTGGTGGCCGTCGGCGGCGAAATGCGCCACGCCGGACACCGCTGGGACGAGACCAGCGCCGAAGTGCAGGAGCTGAAGCAACGGTTTGCCATCCAACTGGGGGGCGATCGGCGCGAAGCACAGCACCAGACGCTCAAACTGCTCAGGCTGATGGAGCACAAAGACCAGGCACAGTTCACCAAACTGTGCGCCGTCGCCTTCCAGGGCGGCTACTGGGGCGGTAGCGTGGGGGGCAAACCCTGGGCGGACATCGCCTGGGCGGCGCACCGCTACCTGACCGGGGTCTACAACGCCAGCGTCTTCGCCGACCACGCCTTCGACCTGGAGCACAACAACGGTTCGGTTTTCGGCAAGAACCCCATGCTTGTCGGTGACCGTTTCGATGTGAAGCACCAGCTCAACCGCAAGAAGAACGCCGCCTCCCTGGCGGAACTCTATACCAACCTGTCCCTCTACGGGCAATACTCTCGGGCGGTGGACGAACTCTACCGCAAGGGTGTAGCGCTGGGCATCTTCGCCAACGCAGGCAAGATGCGGCGCTGAGCGTTGCCAAAAGCAGCGCTCAGTGCCCCGAGAGGGACACCATCGATTGTGAACAGGAGAAAAATATGTGTCAGAAATTCAAAGCCGTGCCGCTGGCAGGCAGCCGCTGTAGCCACAAAGGCGAGGCGGTTCAGGTGGGTGACTACGTCATCCACACCGGCGGCACCATGTACATGACCTCTTCCGATCTGGATCGCTTCGACGTGCTCCTGCCCCTCACCGGCTGCAAGGAGCTGGACTTCGGCAAGACCTACCAGTTCGTGGGTGCGCCGGAAGACGCCGACATCGAGACCCGCCGCAAGCAGCCGAGCGGCATCACGCCATTGAGCCCGGGGCGCCAGTACACCATCCTGGCCGCGCCCCTGGTGGACTTCGGCGGACTGCCCGAGAACTGGAAGGAGTTCCTGCAGGAGCAGGTGATTCCGCTTCTGGCATCGGGCAAAACCGTGCTCGGCTTCTGCATCGGCTCCCACGGACGCACCGGCACCCTGGTGGCGTCGCTCATCGCCCTTCTGGAGCCCGATGTGGCCGATCCGGTCGCCGAAGCGCGCCGCCGCCACTGCCATCACGCGGTGGAGACTCGCGCCCAGGCAGCCGGCATCTTCGCCCTGCGCGGGCAGGAGTTGCCGGAGCACTACCAGACTGCCGGCTTCGTTCGCTAAGGAGCGACCGCCGCCACAAAGAGGGCGAAGCCGGCTGAAAAACCGGCATCGCCCGCCTGACAAAAGCGTTATACAGGTGAAGACGGTTCATCCCCACCGTCTTCAGCGACCGACATTGCGCCACTACCAATGGTGCAGCGCCGGCAAAACCTGATCGCGGGGACCAAACCTGAAAGATGAGGACACAAGTCATGACCACTTCCGCGAATCTGTTCTTCATGGCCGGCACCGAGGGCACGGGCGAGTACATGGTGCCCCTGGCCACCTCGCAGGGCGCCGTGGGTTACCGCTGCCTCTCGGGTGAGCGCTTCCGTCTGCGCGTGGAGCCCGTGGGCGACGACGTCGAGACCCTGGCCGCCGCCTTCCCCAGCCCCGACTGGAAGCAGCCGGGTCAGGGCGGTCAGCACCGCTTCTCCACCGTCATCAGCGGTGGCTACGAGGCGCTCGCTGCCGCGCTCACCAAGGCGGTGGCCGCCCTCAGCGCCGACCAGCCCGGCCAGGTGACCTTCATCCAGATCAACCCCGACGCGCCCCAGTGGGTGCGTCAGGTGGTGGAGTCCACGGTGAAGAGCACCATCGTCGCCGAACTGCGTCGCCGCAAGGTGCCCGGCGCCAACGCCGCCGGCCGCTGGTCCCTCACCACCCTGGTGGCCAAGCTGGCCTGACCCTAACTGGAAGTGGAACAGCCGAGCTCGAACCCTATTCGAAATCGGCTGTTCCCTTCCGCAGTCTGCACAAAGGACAACATGAAACAACCCCAGATTAACGGAGGCGCCGGTAACGCGCCCACCGCCTTTTCTGCCAGCGCCAGAGCGGCCATGCTGCTGCTCCTGGCCATCAACTTGTTCAACTACATCGACCGCCAGATTCTCTCGGCGGTGGTGCCCCACATCAAAGAAGAATTGCTCGCCAACCCGGAATCCTCCGGTCCGGTGGTGGGCTTCCTGCTCAAGATCCTGGGCGGACTTCTGGGCGGCAACCCGGAAAACGCCATGGTCGGACTCCTGGCCATGGCCTTCATGGTCACCTACATGGTGGCAGCGCCGGTTCTAGGCTCCCTCAAGTTCAAGCGCTGGTGGATCATCGCCGGCGGTATCGTCGTCTGGAGCCTGGCCAGCGGTGCCTCCGGTCTGGCAGCCGGTTTCGGCATGCTGCTTCTGACCCGCTGCCTGGTGGGATTGGGGGAAGCAGCCTATGGACCGGTGGCGCCATCCATCCTCTCCGATTACTACCCCGTGGAAGCCAGAGGCAAGGCCCTGTCCTGGTTCTACCTGGCCATTCCCGTGGGCAGCGCCCTCGGCTTCGTGCTGGGTGGATTGATCGCAGGCAGCGATCTGGGCTGGCGCTGGGCTTTCTACCTGGTGGTGCCGCCCGGGCTTCTCCTCGGACTGCTGTGCCTCTTCATGAAGGAACCGCGGACCGGAGCGAAGCCCAATGCAGCAGCAACAAAGCCGCCCGAGCCCATCAAGCAAAGCCGCTTTGCGCTCTACAAGAGCTTCCTGGCCAACCGCTCCTACCGGCTCAACACCGTGGCCATGACCTTCATGACCTTCGCCATCGGCGGTATCGGCTTCTGGATGCCCACCTACATCCACGAGTACCGTCAGGCCGGCAGCCTCGCTTCCGTCAACATCATCTTCGGAGGCATCCTGGTGCTGGCCGGGCTCTCCGCCACACTACTGGGCGGCATGCTGGCAGACCGCTTGCGCGGCAAGATCAAAGGCTCCTACTTCAAGGTATCGGGCTGGGCAATGATTCTCGGCTTCCCGGCTTCGCTGGGAATTCTCTACGCGCCCTTCCCCTTCGCCTGGGTCTTTGTCTTCCTGGCCTGCTTCTGCCTCTTCCTCAACACCGGTCCGAGCAACACCGCCCTGGCCAATGTCATCGCACCGGCGCTCAGACCAGGCGCCTTTGCTCTCAACATCCTGGTCATCCACCTCTTCGGCGATGTGCTTTCACCTCTGGTGATAGGCGCCGTCACGGACGCCACCGGCAGCATGAGCACAGCCTTCCTGGTTGTCTCGGTGCTGATCCTGGCAGGCGGCATCACGTGGCTCTTCGCTTCCCGGCACCTCGACGAAGACACTGCCCTCGTCAGCAAACACGAGTAAGAGAACCTGCACCATTTACCTGATGGAGGTAAGCATGACTTTGACACTCACAAATACCAGTGCCTCCAGCCTCTGGCGGCACTCCATCCTGTCCATCTTCACCCTCCTGATGTTGCTTCTGGCCACGCCTTCCATGGCCCGGGCCGCCAACACCTGGCTGCCTGACTTCGTGGACGGACAAACCACCTACGTGGACAACCGTCTCACGGACAGCAGCAGCCGCGCGCCCCTCGCTCTCACTTCCGGCTTCACAGCTGAAGTGGAGCGCCTGGCCAGGCAAAATGACCTGCGCTTCTACGTGGTGATCACGCAGAAGGGCTCGGACCTCACCGGCGAAAGGCGCACCTGGGCCTCCTCTCTGCTCCGGACCCAGCTCTGGAATAAGTGGAGCAATGCACCCGCTTTCAGCAGCGAGGCCAGCCGCACCGTGCTACTGCTCATGGTGCGTGACGGCAACGACACCGGCAAGTTCTCGGTGGCACTGCGCGTCGGCGGAGAGCTGAACAAGCTCGGACTCAATCCGCAGCTCTTCGGCTCCGAAAACGGTCCCATCGTACCGGCAATGAAGAGCTACCTGCCTTCCATGCCGGAACAGTGCCTGCTTTCGGTACTGGAGAACGTCAACTCTCTGGTATCCAGGGCGCGCCCTCCGGCCGCCGTGGAAGCACCGGTTGCTCCCAGCCAGGACACCGGCAGCACCGACAACGCTCCCCCAACCAACGAAAGTAACATCCTCATGAAGATCGTCCTTCTCGTCCTCGGGCTCACAGCCGTGTTCTTCCTGCTGCGCGCCGTTTTCCGCTCCGGCACCGGCAACAGCAACCGCACCGTCAGTCCGCCCCGCTCCAACCCCGTCGACCTGCGCAAGCGGGGTAGCGGCGGTGATACCGACACCACCACGCGGGTACAGAGCGGCACCGACCAGAGCGGCAGCACCAACGCCAGCACCGTCATCGGTGCCGCCGCCGGCGGTGCCCTGCTCGGCCACATGCTCTCGCAACAGCAGCGTCAGCGGGAAGAGGAAGAGGCGGCGCGCCGGGCTCGCGACAACAGTAGCAGCAGCAGCGGTACCGACTCCACCTACATAGCGCCGGTCTACATCCCCGACTCCACGCCCTCGGCCCCCGACTCCACACCCTCCGGCGGCAGCGACGGCGGTTCCAGCGGTGGCTCCAACTGCGGCGGCGGCTCCAGCTGCGGCGGCGGTTCCAGCTGCGGCGGCGGTTCCAGCTGCGGCGGTGGCGGCGGCTGCGGCGGCGGTTCCTGAGAGCGGTCTTCACGCTCAAGACCACTCCGTCTAATAACATGCGCAGCTGTTGCCGGGCAACAGCTGCGCTTTCCTACAACCTAACGGAGGAGACGACATGCTCGATTTTCTCTTACGCCGCAAACGGGACGGACAGGCAGGCCGCGTGCCGGCTCCGCCACCGACCTTCCCGGACCAAAACGCCTATGAACGCATGTGGGAAGCCATCCAGAATCTTCCCATCGACGACCCCAAGGCCGCCAAGCCGCTTTCTTTCCGCTTGGCTCGCGAACAGGGATGGTCAAGGGAATTCACCATGCGCGTCATGGAAGAATACCGGCGCTTCCTCTTCCTGATGGCGGTGTCCGATCACTCGGTCACACCCTCCATCACGGTTGATGAAGCCTGGCATCTGCACCTGATTTACAGCAAGTCCTACTGGGAGGACCTCTGCCTGTACACGGTAGGCAAGCCCATGCACCACAATCCATCCGGCGGCAGCGCCGACGAGGAGAGTGGCTTCAAGGACGACTACCGCGAAACACTCATCCTCTACCGCCGCTTCTTCGGAGAACCACCCGCAGACATCTGGGGCCCCGAGAACGGCAAGAACGTCAAGTCCAAAGGCTGATGCGGTCTGGATGCCCAGACCGCGCCGCTCGCGATATGGCAGGCGAAGAATCGCCTGTTCATCAAAGGCGCGGCAACTGGGACAGGTACCAGCAAGCCGGTCAAAGGCGACAGCGCCTTTGACCACAACTCAACTCTATATCGCGAGCCCCTCATGGAAAATGCCGATAAGCAAGAAGAAGACCAACAACAGCAACGCCAACAACTGCAACAGGAAGTGAAGCTTCGCCAGGTCGATTGGGACAGAGACTTCCCTCAACTCCTGGCCATCGAAAGGCAGAGCTTCAGGAGCCCCTGGGACTCCCGCAAATTCGCCGTCTACTCCAGCCTGCCCAAGAACCGCGCCCTGGTGGCCGAACTGACCGGACAGGAAGGCATCGTCGGCTATATGCTCTACGAATTGCAGGCCACCAGTTCCAACTACCTGGGCAGCAGCACTCACATCGCGCACATCGCCGTGGATCCCCGCCACCGTCGCCTCGGCATCGGCCGCCTCATGATCGGCGCCGTCACCAGAAGCGACGCGGTTACGCTCTATGCCCGCCGCTCCAACACAGATGCTCAGCGTCTCTATGTCAGCCTCGGCTTCTACATCCACAACATCGTCACAGCTCATTACAGCGACGGTGAAGATGCCGTGTTGATGCGCTGGGGTCAGGAAGGCCCATATGCGATGCAGTAACGCCCATCCATTTCTGCGGTCTCCGCCTTTGACCCGGCGGTCGGGAGCGGGGACAGGACCAACCAAAAACAACAGGAGGCCTCGGCGCTGTCGACTCGCTTGCAGAGCGTTTCGATGGCACCGAGGCCGTCCGCCACCCGTCTGCTCTCTGGAAAGGCAATGCTTTCTTTGACGAGCAGACAGTTTCGGGCACGGACATTTTCTCTTTTTCCCTGGATTATTCATCCATATAGTATGTCGCCAAGAGACCCCACTGCATGCCGGTTTGAGAGCGGGTTTTCTGAAAAGCAGCTAAAAAATCCAGATTAAACGGCAGCGAAAGGGGCTCTGCGGAGATGCCCCGGCTCAAGTAGGCGAGCCAGGTTCTTTGTTTGTTGCGTATCTGGTTGAAGCTTCAGGCTGTTCGGGCTTGCAGCTTCTTGTTCAGGTTGATGAGTAGAGCGGACGCCGGGTGTACCGAAGATAGGCGCCAGTGAATATGCCGCGCATAGGCGAAAATTTGAGCGGGAATCAGAAGTATCTGATTGCGCAAAGTGGCTAAGGTTGGGGCCTTTTTGGCTCTCGGCAGCAAGCACCTTAATTCATCCATGAGAATGTAGATTAAGCTCTGGAGGACGAACCTGAACCTATTGGCGCTGTATTCCATGCAGCTCAATGGCACACGGCAGTGACTTTTGTTTTCCTTGATCGTGAATTCGATAGTGGCTCGGTTGCAGTAGTAATCCTCGTAAATCGCCTGGGCGGAATGACCGGTCATGTTAGTGGAGACACACCGAATGTCAGTGCCTTTGTCGCTGCAGTCAATTCTAACTATTACCGTGCGGCTCCCCTCCCAATTGTTGCCCTGGTGCTCGGCTCCGTACATCCAGCGCGTGAACCTGGAGTTCATTGCCTTCTCCGCCTCTTTTCGCTCATCGGCCGGCAGTGCGCGCAACCTAGTATGCTCCTTCTGCCATGCCTTCTCGCCAGCTTTACCTTTGAATTTTGGCTCACCAAACTCTTTCTTGAAGCCTTCTTCTGCGGCTTTAATCGTATCTTTGAAGTTAGACTTGATTGACGATGTTGCAGGATATCCAACCACGTAGTTGACCTTCTTTTCCTCCAAGAAGTCCAGAAGATGGGGCTCATTAAACCCAGCATCCATAACAATTGTAAGTTTCACATGCGGTAACGCTCCAAAATTGCCTCCACCAGTTTTGTAATTTCCGCCAGCGATGTTGCATCGGAAACGTTGCCTGACCGTAGCTTTGCAAGCAGCAGATGACCTTCTTTTGTTGCTGCCAACAGTGGGAAATACTGTGTCTGACTGTATTTCTTCCCGCCGCGATAAATAGAATTTTGCTGCGAGCCGTAGGTCCTAATCGCCGAACCATCAAAATATATGGTCAGCTCCCTCGGCTCATGCTCGTGCCTGGAAAGAAAATACTCCAGAGGAAGCTCCTCCAACTTGTTGAGCGAGTCTTCTGACATCGAATTTTCCATGCGCGTATGCGTGGACTGCGACGGCAACGACGACCCATCCGGCTCAAGTCCTAAAACACTCTTCAGCCCTGGATCATCCTTAAACAGAGAACAATCTAGCGCATCAGTATGCCCACACGCCCCAAGATACAATCGCTGGCTCAAAAGAGTCTTGATTTCATGCTCGACTAAGCCCTCATCCCGCCACGGCTCTATTCTCTCCACAGCCATTGCTACCAGTCCTGTTACCTCTGCTGCCTTCGCCAGGGACGTAACGCCTCCTAAAGCAGTCAAAAGCCCCCACCATCATCAATCTTTTGTGCTTTGCAGTTTTTAACGTCAACCGGGCTTGCCGTTCCACTCGCTTTGCCTTAGACTCTGTGCTCATGAAAGTTCCTTTTGCCTTGCTGCTTTTTGTTTTTCGCAACTCAATTATCCAGCAACCATCAGGACTTTCATCCTTTTAAACTACACTCTGATACCATCCGCAATACTAGATCTCGATTGGCAATACAATCGGAGCCTGGCTGATATAGCCGCTTTGTGGCAGATAATCAACAACCGCAAAAGTGTTAGCGTGAAAACTCCCGGCAAAGATTAAACGCGCTCTCCGTCTGGTATCTACTCCCATTTCCCCTGCCTGTTACAGCCTGTAGGTGAATAATCCAGGTTTCGATTGCTTACTATCTCTTTTAGTATTCCCTACCGTTTTCAGCTTCTGCAAGCGGCGCCAGTCGCAGCCAAACTTGCTCTGGGCCCCGTTCGCGGTCCTTCCTACTTGTGGCGGAACAGTGTCGCTTTTCAGCCCGGTTTGCCGACTTTCGTTGAGACACTATGGGCTGCGCCAATCCCTCAAGCCCAGGTAACTCTGCGGAAAATACCCAGGCACCCATCTTCCTGCTGCAATTTACTCCCCTAAAATGTTTCCGACTCGCCCCCGAAAAGCTTGAGGGGTAGCGCCTTCTCAAGCGCAGCAGGCAATCTACCTGGACATTCCAGAGACAGGATCTCCAGTTCAAGAAGTACTTTGAACAGACAAACCAAAAACCTATCATGAACTCACCCTAACCTTTGTTTTATTACTGGACTGCTCAAAACCTTTAGAAACCCCAAAAGCCAACCGCTCTTCTATTCATGAAAAGTAAAACCGCACCCTGGTGCCGGTCAGGCTAAATAGAGTTTCAACAAAAGACGAAAACCTGGTCCCCAAAACAACGCGCTAGAGAACCAATGCAAACCTGGTCACTCAAGAGAGTCACCATGCAAACTATGCGCTTCGTGCAAATGAGGTGCTGTATCTAAAATCGAAAATCAATATTTGAAAAGCAGGTATAGTGTCATGAAAACAACATTCAACCCAAGCAATCAGATGTCCGCCCTGAGCGGCATACTGATGCAAAACCAGAGCGACCATTTCCATTTCAATCGAAACTGGAATCAGCTCTTCCCTCAATTCGCCGCCCACTTACTGGAGGAAACCGGCAACTTCTGCGGCACCACTGAGCAAAGAACCTTGATCTTGGAACTTTGCCAAATCTGCCATTCCAGCACTGCCGCCAGTAAAGACAAAATGCATTTGCGTCATTTGGGAAGCAGCCTGGAAGGCGAGATAACTGCCATCCTGACCACCGGACGCTACGAAGAATCCAGCCTGAAAGCCTTGCTTTCTGCCTGGGCCCTGACCATCGCCCTCACCTACAAAGATGCAGACTACGCTCGCCTCTTCTGCCTGACGGCAGTGGAGAGCATAGCTTACGGCTGGTCCGAGTACGCCCGCGCCTGCTCAGCGGACCGTATTTTCAAAACCAAACTGGAGGAATTCACAGAGCACTTTGATGCTTTGCTTGTTCAGACTCTGGCGAAGCAAACATCAAAAACAAAAGAGCATGCACTGGCTGTTGCTGCCTGAGAAGCGGCAACCGACAGGTTTCTATATTTTTGCTGACTGAAATAGTCGGAGGTTTTTATGGAACCATTAGAACTAGACCCTGTAACAACCGGCGTACTGGTCGGACTGGCAATCATCGCCCTGGCACTAGCCATACTGGCACTCTACATGTGGCAAACAGGCTGGTTTAGAGCCTTTTCCCTGCAAGGCGAACTGGCCAAAATCGATGCCAAAATTGCCTGCGGTACCCTTTCTCTGCGACCCGACCAATTAGTTCGGATAGACAATGCCAGAAACGGACTGACCACGCAATGCCTCTACGACACGCACTGCACCTACGGACTGCACGAGCATCTGAATGCAGTGGAGTCGCAGCTGGCTTTTGTACTAAAGCAAGCGAAGCAAGCGTTCTAGTCGGAAAGACCGGCTCAGCTCATTTCTCTATCACTTTTGAAAAACCGAGGTATCCAAATGTCTAAAAAAGCTAAACACCAAAACTCTTTCGCCGACGATGAAATCCAGGAAGGCGTCACGAACTTTCAAGAGCAAGACGGTCTTCCTGACCCGCATCCCCACGACCTGGAACTGCCCTTCATCGGTCTAATCATGATGAGACTCAAGGAGGGCGATTGCCAGTGGGGACTTACTGCCGTGTTGAAAGGTGCTCTGGGGGTGGCGCAGTTCAGAACTAACCTGGTGGAACTGAGCCCCGATAATGAGTTCGACAATCGGCTCGCTCTCCACATGCAACCGGACGGTCGAATCAAGTCCGCCATCTGGAGAGACTGAGTTCAGGCTCTCCTATCATCAGAGCGAAAGCACTCCTTGGCTCTCGCCTAACTTTCGCAGGAGCACCAATGACAAACAATAGCTCGCTAAAGATTCGAGATATAACTGTAGACCTCTGGATGGGCGCCGATTACAACATCGGGGCTCCCAAAAATCTGGGCGAACTAAGGGCGGCCCTCCAGGCTATTCTGGATGATCTGCCCAAGGACGACAGTCTGGAGATAAGCGAAATCTTCCTGAAGAAGGACACCATTCAGCTCACTATGAAAGAAGGTATCGTGCAGTAAGTATCCCCAAAGAAAACCAACACATGCGCCTGGGCAGGAGTTTTTAAACACCTGCCCCTGGCGCTTACTTGTAAGCCCTTAGACTCATGTCCAGCCTAATTTTTTCGCCCCATTCCACTACCCTTTGTAGTATAGCAACAGTCAAAAAAAATGGCAGGAAGCGCAAAATCAATCATGCAAAAACTGCCGGTAAAACTCTCGGAAAGAACGAAACGCATCTCAACGCAAACACAACAGCGTCAAGATGCATCTTCCAGTCAAGTTATTCAATTCCGGACGATAGCCGCCATCTATCTAGACAAACTTAGCCTGCCTAGGCGTTTCTCAGGTAGACCAGGTAAGTCAAGAATCCTCCCGTAGCAGCACCTAGCAGACCACCTAAATACATGAGTATCGGCACATGCATTTGAAGCATGCTTTCGATGCCAAAATAGCCTGCCATAGCTAAAGCGCCGGTCAGACAGAAGCCTGGAAAGAAAATAAAGACAGATATAAATACTTTCTCTCCGAAGTCTTGCACCACCTCTTTCCTTGCAACTACAGGAGGTACCGGCCGGGCATCGCTCTCTCGCCAGGAAGCAAGAACCTTCTCTTTGCACAAACTAAAATACGCCCCCATGCCAAAAGTAAGGACCAGAACAAAAGCACTCAGTATCAGTAAGAAATAGCGAAAACCGTCATCTACTTGCAGAGTCAGATAAAAGCCGGTTACCGTGAAGCCGACTGTAATTAAGAGAAGCCCCGCCATGCCGCCAAGCCTGCAACCAAGCCCGGCAGTATTCTCAAATAGCGCGGTAGAAAGACCATTCGCCAGCCGCATGCGAAACTGAAGAAAGCTCAAACACTGGGCTGCAAACCAAACTGCCCCATAACAAAAGACGACTGCCAAGATTTTTAAGTACATATTTTCTCCAAGACGATTTTCGAAGGTTCGTATTGCGTCAAATTAAATCCGTACCCGAGGCCAACTGTTGCGTCAGAAAGAATCGTACCGAAGGCGATTATTATTGGGGTAGTCATTAAAGTGAAACCTGTTGAGGGTTAATAGCAGCTTTAGCTGCTGTTAGCACTCAACAGGTAACGCATGTTCTGGTATTTGGTATTGACCCCAACCTATCCTCGTTATACTTCCGTCTTTAAGCAAGCGCATCAGGGCACTATCAACGGTAGAACGTTTAGCAGTTTCGAGAAAGTCCTTAGCTGAAATCAGCGTTCCTCCCGGCAAGGGCCTGAATTGTGCGCCGAAGCTCTGCTTCGAAGCGGTTTCTTTGCATCGGTTGTAACTCGGTAAGAGAATGTGCGCGTTGATTAGACTCTCGGATGAACTTGTGAGTCGCAATTCGTTGTGCTACGGCGGCGCCACAAGAGGGTCCGGGCTATCCACCGCAAGTTTCCGCAGATCGGCTCCGAGCCGTTCCAGTTCCTTCTTGAGTCGGACCATGCTTAAACCTTCTTTGAGCCGCCTCAGTTCATTCTTATCCTGCTCTGAGACATGGGCACTCTCTAAAACTCGTTGATATGGAGTTCTAGCTCTGTCATATTTTCTGTATGTTTTAGAGCCTTTCCGATGTTTGAATAGCAACTTCTGCGTTGGCTGAAAAAATTGATGTAGAGCCGAGCCACTGAGTAGTACTCATTGAGAATCCGCCAGCCTTCTTTCCTTCGTATCGACTCTTCCCAACAAGCTTTCTTACCACTGAACCGTTCTTTTCTTCTATCCAGGCTGGTCGTTTTTCTTGTACTCGCGGGACCGTGTAAAGGTCAGTCTTTTCAGCTCACACCATTTGACAAAGTCTTCATTCATGAACTCACTACCATTATCGGAATCGAGTCCTTTCAGCGGAAAGGGCAGTACTTCGAGCACCTTCTCCAGCGCTGCTATGACTTCTATCGAACCTTTCCTTGTTAGTGCAATCGGCTCGGTCCAGCAGGTGGCGATGTCCGTCATGTTTAAGGTTGAAAGGTATCGTCCACTGACGTCTCTGGAGCAATGCGCGACGGTATCAATTTCAAAGAATCCGGGCGTCACGTCACTCCATTCTGTGAAAGTTCGCACTTTCACCTTAGAGCGAACTAAAGACGAGCGCTTGGTTGTGCTGCGGCTTCGCTCATATTTTCGCCTTTCGCCCTTTAAAAGTCTGTCGACGCTTGAGGCACTGAGGGCAAGCAATTGGCTCCGTTCTTCGGCAGTCAGTTGCAGCGCTTGGGCTCTTTCGAGTTCCTGGACAAGATCCGGCAGAAAGGGAACCAGGCGTTTGGAGCAAATACGGTTGGACAAATGCCAGACCTCTATCAGCGCCAAGAGCACATCCTTGCCAATCCTGGAGCGGCGCCCCAACCTCTTGCGGCTTTGTTCAGTCTTTTGTTGAGTAATGAAATCGCATGCTTCCTGGAATACCCTGTTGCCTCAACAAATCCAGTCAGAATGCGCTTCCGCTCCTCCGGTCCGGCACTGGGGTACTGCATCCGCAACACCTCCAATAGCTCTTGCCTCGCTTGAATCGTCATGTTCAGCCTCATCATTTCGCCCCTTAACGAGGATGCTAAGGGGTACGATTTTATCTGAGGCAACTATTTCTTGCGGGTACGATTTATTGTGAGTCAATGCGAGGTTTTGATTGGCGGTCTTCCACCCTCTTGTGTTGGACCGCCGGTAAAAGTAAGACTGCTCAGAACTTGCCTAATTTGAGGCTGATTCCACCTGCTTTGCTCTTAGCCGCGATAATCTCCCGATAATCCGGGCCTTCCAGGCGAAATTCCCCACAGTGGCTCAGCACCTCAACGGCCCTTGAAATAATTCGACCGACTGTGTCTACTTCTCTGACACGCTGCATAATTCCACCTTCAATGAGAGAAAAATTGGAAGTCACCAAGACGAGGCGGCGCCGGTCGTAGAGGTCTCCGATAAATTTCATAAACGTTTGGATTTCGGCATTCGGTCGAAGCTCAGACACATTCATCTTGTTGTGGAACATGTCATCAATAACCACGATGGGGGCATCGAAATACGGATTCTCGCTAGTTTGATAATCGTAGTAGAAATTACCGCGGGAGAGCACCATGCGCTTGTAGACATTTGGTGCGCGCAGGCGCAGCTCGTTGATAAAGGCTTCCACCAGATGGGTCTTGCCTCTTCCCGGTGCACCATAGACAAACAAAAGACTGGCATCGGCGAAAGGATGTCTTTCCCCGGCAATCACTTCCTGATTGGCCACAAGTTGCTCCACCAGAGCCATCAACAGATCGCACACTTTCTCCTGGCTCTCATGGTTGGGGGTAAAGTTGGCAAAGCTGTTACCCGGCCTTACCTCCTGCAATTTATTTTCTCGATATTGACTCATTTCAAACTCCTAAACACACAGTTAGTTCAAGTCCGGACTTTCCAGACCCAGTTCGTAAGCATCAAGGGCTTGCCAGCAGCGCTGATAGTGCTCATAGGCGGCGCTCTCCTTGAGAACCTTAGAGGCGGCAACTACTTCATCTCCAGAAAGACTGAGGATCAGAGAAACCGGCTCTCGTATTGCGAAAGCGGCCGCCATGACGATGTCCAAAAGCTCAGCAAGCCTTTTGTCGCCTTCGGCAAGTCGCTGCTTGCGCCGGTTTACACGCTCCAAGATTTCATCCACCAACGCTTCATCCATGCCGCTGCTCAAGAGCACGCTGCGATCATCCTGTCCAGGTTCAGGCTGAATATCATTCATAAACATCTCCTGTCGTAGAAAAGAAACGGCGCCCACAAGCGACACTTGCAGGCGCCGATATTTAAGCTAGTTCAGCTAGACTTCAGGAGCGCACGATAACAATTTTCGCCTTGCTCAAAACACTACGAGGCGCCCATTGCCAGTTGACACCCTGCTCCTTGAGGGTCTTGAAGAGAATGGCAAGACCGCCGGAGGGAGCAGCGGCAAAGAGATTTTCATCTGTCAACGATCTGATGCGGTAAAACTCTTCAACTTCGAATTCAAACTCAAGCGGCGCACTGCTATCTTTCTCTAGTGTACGCAACCAGTTTTCCACAACAGCAACAGCCGCCAGTTCGGCTCGCACCGGGCCCATAGCAGCATGATTGCAACTACTGGTGACAATCTGCAGGAAAGTCTCGGCAGCAGGCTTACCATTCATATTGGGAATGGCGGCAAGTTTAGTGGTGAGGGCATTGCACATGGAAACGGCGACATTGCCTGCTTGAGCACGTAAAACTGCGGCAACGCCATACATTCTTTCATTGATACTGGACATAAATTTCTCCGAATGGGAAAGCATATTTTGGGAAAAGGGAAGCAAGCCCAGGCGCACACTGTGCAGCTGCACTTGCTTCCAGTAAATTGTCGTGTAGTTCAGGCGGCGATCATTTTGCTTGGAACCTCAGCCCACCAGCTTCGCTTCGATAAAGCAAAGACCGGCTTGCTTGGCAGCAATAACACGGTGGCGACCGTCTTCAACGTTATAGCCACCATCGAAGCGAGGGCGCAGAACCACACGCACCACTTCTTGTCCACACTCGTAAGCCCGGCGCAGTTGCTCAATTTGAGCACCATCGCGAGCCAGGAGTTTGGCAATAGTGGATTCGGTCAAAACAACCTCAGCCATGTCCACAAGAACCACTTCATCGATGTCTACACCCTCGCCTTTATGGCGGTCAGGAGCGTGACGTCGACAGCTGGTTTCAGCAGAACGGCGCTGATTGTCGAAATTTGCCTTGCGGCATTCACGGATAGACTTGCCCATTTGAACCTCCAGCGCAGGAGGTCCTGGTGCAAGCGAAGGCAGGCTGAGCGACACGGCCGTGATTCCGTTATCCGCCGCTCAACCGTCTAAATCACCACCATGGTGAAGTGCCCACCAGGACCTCTACGTTCGTAGCTTAGTCATGGCAACCTCCTTTAGTTCAGGGTTAATGGGCCGCGCTTGGCTTGCAAGCGCGGGTAATTTCTCCTGGCGCGATAAGCGCCGAGTTATGCCGCTTCCTCCAGTTGCTCCGCGTACTCCGCAAAGACACGCAGCATCTCGCGCTTGCCGGCCTGGCGTTTGCCGCTGGCGTAGACGGCAGCATCCCAGAAGCGGAAAAACTTGTTGCCGCTGCGATTTTCACGGTCGGTGTGCCAGGCAGTCTCTTTTAGCACCAGGTCGAAGGGGCGCTCATGCTCTTCTTCACCGGGGATTGGCGAGAGTGTGATGAAGTACCACAAGCCGTCAATCTTCAAGTAGCGATGGGCGTCGTCCACAACAATGGTCTGCCAGGGGAAATGCTTGTGCTGGCGCCAGCGCTTACGCGGCTTCTCGCACCGCATTACGATGCCGGTAGACGGATGAACATAGAGTTCACCGCTGTATAGCTCGTAGCCCCAGCGACCAACTAATTTGCCATCCACGATGCGCACATTGCGATCCACATCATAGGTCAGACCGTCGAAGAGCTTACGCCCATTCACGCTATCGAAACTAGCACTGGCACTGATTTCAGAGAAAACCTCATCCCAGTGGCAGCCGACGCGACGCTGAAGAAAGCGCTTTAAGGGAGCGCGATTTTCATGGGACTCCTTGCGATAACGATGACTGTCGCGACCACGAATCGGTTCATGGAAGGGCAAATCATCGTGAATATTAAGCAGCGGATGCTTGCAAGTCTTACGAGTAACCCTTGCAGCAATACGAGTGCGCGAGCGTTGAACCAGCAGTTTGGAGAAGTCTTTTTTCATATGGTTCCTGTGGTTATAAGTTTTATGGCGGCAGGCACTGCTACTAAAAACGAGCCTAATGCGCTGCCAGGAAATTTGCCTCAATGTTTCCGGCCTGGTAATCCTCAGGCCAGCAGTGCTCACAACGAGAGGAAAAGTCGGTGTAAACAAGCTCACCGCTTCTCACCGTGTGATGAGTCTTCCAATGCTTCATTTTTGCAGCGGTTACGCTTGGCTTCTCAATTGGGTCCTCAAAGCGCCAGCTCAGTTTCTTCTCGTCTATTGGTCTCGTGCTCCAGGCATCCGTGCATTTCATTAGCTCTAAGACTTCCTGGTGAATGAGATCGAGTTCTTGAGCAAGAGACCCAAGTTCCCCAGCCATTTTTTGGCTGGGATTATCACGCAGTTTGCTCAAGCGACGCTTGACCTGCTTGAGTCGATTTTTGACGCCAAAAAGCCTGGCCAGACTTTCCGGCTCGAACTGAGAGTCTAGTTTGCCGGCTTGCTCGAATGTTTTCAGGAACTCATCCAGTTTGACCATCAGTCCGGAAAGTCGAACTTTTCGAAGAGCATAGGGCTTGTTGCACTCTTCGGTTTGGTAGCGCTGATTGAGCTCATCCATTCTGGCCAGAAGCGCTACCGCCCCCTGTACAGCTCGGTGCAATGGTTCTTCATAGCGGTCCTTGTTTTCACCGCGCATCAGTCCGTCAAGGTTAGCCAGAGCTGCCTGCAAATGTTCCAATGACTGCTCAGCATGGCGGCGCGCGCTTACGTAGCGATTTCCTACCGGATCCGTCTTTCGCCCAATCCCGACTGCCGCATCCACCAGAGCTACATCGTGGGGGAACTGATCAAGCGGAGCAAGTTCGGCCAGGACCGCGTGGAAGAACTTGCCGAAGTCATGCAACGGATTTAAGAGAGCTGAAACGCAGGTATGGAGCGCGCCGGCTTTCAGGAGACGCTCTCTTTCAGGGTAGCGTAGACTGATAAGTATTCCGGCAGCACCGGCAGGAACCTCCTCCAAATGCCACTCCTTCTCACCTTCATACCGCCACTTGGCACCAATACCCGGCGGTAGGTTTTCATAGACAACCTCCACATTCTTTCTTTCTGTGTTCATAATTTCACTCCATAAAAACAGGAGGAAGCTTTTGACTTCCTCCGGATTGACTATATTCAAGACAGAGCCTGCGGTCCAAATGAGTCGGGGAGTAGTTCGCTGACAGAGGAAAGCACGGCGGCATCCCCATCAACCAGAATCACTTTTGCGTCCGGACCAAATTCGCGCAAAACTTGCAGACACTCACCTTCGATTGGATTCGGCGCCGATAGCGAATCCACAGCCACCACAAGAGTGGCGTTTCTGGTAAAACCAGCGCTACGCGCGTTGCGCATCGCTACGCACTCCGCAGCAGCCGAACCGCCATAGCTTGCATTTTCGTCGGTTACACCAAGCCATTGCCTGGTCCTGCCGTTCTCGTCGTCGGCAATACAAACGGCAGCGCGCGGCTTCCGGCTATAGGGCGTATAGGCACGGGCAAGCGACTGCTTGAGACGCCGGACTGCACGTTTATGGCTCGGGTCCAACTTCGTGCAAGCCACAGGCTCATGCCCGGCCGCAGGCAGCAAATCGCCTACCCTGTAGCGATAAACGTTACTCTGCTTATCTGCCACCTGCAAGACAACGGCGTCGAAACCAAATTCCAGAAGCACCTGCCGACACAGTCCGCACGGACTGGCACCGGGCCCCTGGTAGTTTTGCAAGACCAGCGCCACTTTCAGAAAGCGGGTGTAGCCTTCGGCAATGGCAGTGGTAGCGGCGTTTCGTTCAGCACAGATAGTTGCTTGAAAGAAGCGGTTCTCCACATTGCAGCCCTTGAACACTTTTGTCTGCCCGTAAGGGTTCTGGGCCAGCAAAGCGGCACCGACCGGGAAATGAGAAAGCGGTACATAAGCGTTTTTCGCCACGTTCCAGGTCTCTTGCACCAAAGCTTTTTCGTCGGCGGCAAGGTCTTCGAAGGTTATGAAAGACCCAAGCCTGTCTGTTGCAGCTTGTGCTTCGATTGCGGCTTGAGTCTCTTGAGTTGTTACGGTTTTCATTTGAGTTTCCTCGTGTAAGCGCGCCAGGCACACAGGCGGCCAACACAAGGCTTCTCAATCTCAAAGCGAGCAGCACCTTTGGGAAAAAAGCCCTCCGACACTGCATTTGATTGTTAGGGTTCATCATTAAAGCCCCTTGTTAGCGCCCGATCAGCCGGACGCAGGTTGAGTCGATATGGCTGGGTGATGAATCGAGTTTTGGGCTCGTGCTTCCCAGACATAGTCAAACCGTTTCTCCGCAGATGTGTTCTGAAGAAATCACCGATGTGACTTACAAGAGGACGATTGACAGTTTGGTTTGTTTGCTTAGTCAAAACCGGGACAACACCTTCTACACCAATTACCTGAACCCAAAAGCCGTATACCAACCATCTGCACGAAGGTGCAGCGGTTCGGGTATCTAGATTGGGGCACTATGATATTTGGGAGAATCGGGCGTTGAAATTTAGGAGAGACTAAAGCATCTTCATCCTAGAGTTCTGAGCCTCGGCCTCCAAACAGATCTTCAGTACTAAGCTAAGGACGTATACATACTCCTATAGCTGCCAAAGGCCTCTGTCACCTGCATCTCATAGACTTTGAGAGTTTTTACCGACGTACTGGCGCCTTAGTATTCCCCACACAGCTTTCACAAGCTTCCGTATTAGTTCAGCTAAAGGTGTCCCAGCCGATAGCGGCAAAGCGCACCAACTGCAGACACAGTTCAGCCACTAAGGCGTCGGCTCCTGGGGCAGCATCGAGCCCACCAGACAGAGACAAATAACAATGGTAAAAATGGACAGCCAGGCAATATTCAGGCCGTTCAAACGGGAAACGAGAGGAAGATTCGGACGCAATGCCGCGTTTACGGCATTGATCCGACGCTGCACCATAATCATAGGCAGAACCGGCAGGGACGCCAATAGAAGCGTCAGCCAAAACGGCCATTTGCCCTCTCTATCGAGGAACCTGTTGGCGGTCTCCAAAACAAAGAAAGTAAGCGCAAGCGGCATCTTGCTCATGGAAACAGAAAGATTGGCTTTCTTTGCCGCAAATTCAACACGCTTCAAAAGCTCATATAGGGAGATAGTGAGAAAGAAGGCATAAACGCCACTGGTGGCCTTGCTCAAACCCAGGTTTCGGTAGGCCCGGAAAGACCAGAAGAGCCAATAGACACCAAGAGTGGATAGGCTCATAGCAATAAACTTCGGCAAAGCCACGGCATAAGCAATCGGTATATTCTCATCGTCTAAATTGGCGTGATTCAGGTCCAGTTCTCCAGGCATTGCAATCCCCCTGTTAATTGCGCCTGGAAGCCAGGCTCTCTCGATTTTTCCTGCACCGCTCCACCAGTGGATGCTCAAAGCCCTGCATCTTGGACCAACCGGCCAGAGCCCGATCATGATAGTTAATGGCTCGGCGTAAATCGCCGCGCTTCTCCAGACAACGCCCCATGGTGAAGAGTCTGGCCGCCCGTTCATGTACGTCCAACTGACCAAGTTTGAGAGCGCGGGCCGAAAGTTCGTAAGCCTCTTCACTCTGCCCCTGCTCCAGCAAAACTGTAGCCAGCGTATCGAGAACATAACCGAGTACGGCACCACCGGAGGTGTCTTTGCGATCGGTCTCCAGTATCTTTCTGGCCCGGCGCAGACTTACCTCCGCTCCAGTCAGATCTCCAGCCTCCAGTTGCACCTGACCGAGATTATTGAGAGCCTTGGCCGCCTCTTCCGTCTCAGCGCCATAAATCTGCTCACGCATGGAAAGCCCTCGGGACAAGACTCCCAGGGCCCGCTCTTTGTCTTCCAGAAGCCCCAGCATGCAGCCGGTATTGCAGTAAACTTCCGCCAGCATGATGCTCTGGTCTTTACCCTGATCTCGCCCGTAAGCATCCTCGGCGGCACTGATGGTCGCTTCCAGCATTCTCTCTGCTTCCTTCTTGCGACCGGTCCAGGCAAAAACATGGGCCATGAGCCCCTTTTCCAGACAATCGAAAGCGAAATTGGATGCCACCGGGTCTTCCTCCGGAACATCAAACAAAGGCTTCAGAAGCGCCTCCGCATCAAGCAACTGTCCATCAAAAATCGCCTTATTGGCCAGAATTAAGAGGGAAAGCCTGGTCATGCCAAAGTCGAAGATAATCAGCTTGCGCATCGGTCGGCCCAAAACCAGATCCATCTGAGCCACCAGTGCAGCCACGTTCAGGCGCCTGGCCGCAGCAATGAGAGAAGCGACAAAGCCACCGAAGAGAAGAAGTAAAAAGAGCAAGATTACCAGCAGGCTCTCGGTCAGACCAATCACCCAACCGGGCATCTGATAGTGAAAAAGCGCCCAGCCCGTGAGAAAGAGGAGGATGAGCATGATCAAAAGCATCATGTAGGCGTTCAAATATGTCTCGCGCCCGAGCTTGACCTTTAGCTCTTTTTTTGGACTTTTATCGCCTTGCATAAAGTGCTTATGCCCATAGGAACAATTGGCAATCAATGGTTCCGAAGTGAAACGTGAATCACGGCAGAGCCGAATAGAAAAATTCTCTCGTTGCCGCCGCAGGCGCACCTGAGAACAACACCATAACAGAAATGAACCGGCAACGGCCCTTTTCAAGCCAGTTCTTAGCAATTCTGAGCAGATGTCACAAAAGAGCCACAAGTAGCCAGGCAAGCCATTTTCAGACAGATCACCACTGGCAAACCGCCGCTAATCGTGTTGCAATCGGCAAGGATGGGACTTCTCCCAAATTGACACTCCGCCATGCCCTTTTAGAAAGCTGGCAAAGCCTGACCCAAACTAGCCTAACCATTACGGCAAGCCTATTCCGGCACCGGCAACGTCACGGCTTCCAAGCCGCCAACGGCAGTCAACAGACTCTGCAGCTCTTTCCTTCGCCGGTGCCGAAAACCTAAGACTGAATTATCTTTCTCTCTACTTTCACAGGTGCTTATCGACCCGAAACATCCACTACATGCAACAAGCACAACTCACTCCCGCAGACCGCACCTACCACGCGTGCCGCCGGAGAGAGCCCTTTGCCATCGAGCCCACACATGGCGTTGCCATGACCTGTCGGCTCAAGCTCTAATCTGGAAGGAGCAAATCATCATGATGCACCAACCTGTCTTTGACTCAGGCTGCGACCTGCTCATGGAAGAGCCGGAAGCGGAACCTACCCCGGCCATGGTCAGTCTCATGGGCCGGCTCTACGCCTTCGACGCCTACCGCTATTTCGGCGAAGGTGAGCACGGTCGAGCCCCGGCCGGCATCACCACCATCGCGGAAAAGGGAGCCCTGGTGGTGGCCGCCGCCGGTGCGCGCCTGGATTTGTACCGTGGTGCCATGGCCGTCCTGGAGCCGCGCTCCCAGGTTCACGTCAGGGCCGGCGGCATCGCCCTGGCCTGTGAGCAAGCCCTGGTGCTGGCCGACAGCGATGCCATCGTCTACACCCATCCGCGCTGCCTGGTCATTTCCGAGCCCGGTGCGCGCCTGCTCAAAAGCGCCTGCCGCGCCTGAAGCTCAGCATCCCAGGTGCAGAGAATCAACCAGTAGCACAAGGTCGAGGGTCTCGCCGGCAGTGAGAGGAAAGCCCTGACAGGGAGGGGATTTAGTCGGTTCGAAAGACCAGACTGAATCCCCTCTGTCCTCTTTAGCTCGGCATTTTCAAAATCGCGTCTATGCTATATGCTTTAGTATCTTCACGCAACCTGGATTATTCACCTACAGGCTGTAACAGGCAGGGGAAATGGGAGTAGATACCAGACGGAGAGCGCGTTTAATCTTTGCCGGGAGTTTTCACGCTAACACTTTTGCGGTTGTTGATTATCTGCCACAAAGCGGCTATATCAGCCAGGCTCCGATTGTATTGCTAATCGAGATCTAGTATTGCGGATGGTATCAGAGTGTAGTTTAAAAGGATGAAAGTCCTGATGGTTGCTGGATAATTGAGTTGCGAAAAACAAAAAGCAGCAAGGCAAAAGGAACTTTCATGAGCACAGAGTCTAAGGCAAAGCGAGTGGAACGGCAAGCCCGGTTGACGTTAAAAAACTGCAAAGCACAAAAGATTGATGATGGTGGGGGCTTTTTGACTGCTTTAGGAGGCGTTACGTCCCTGGCGAAGGCAGCAGAGGTAACAGGACTGGTAGCAATGGCTGTGGAGAGAATAGAGCCGTGGCGGGATGAGGGTTTAGTCGAGCATGAAATCAAGACTCTTTTGAGCCAGCGATTGTATCTTGGGGCGTGTGGGCATACTGATGCGCTAGATTGTTCTCTGTTTAAGGATGATCCAGGGCTGAAGAGTGTTTTAGGACTTGAGCCGGATGGGGCGTCGTTGCCGTCGCAGTCCACGCATACGCGCATGGAAAATTCGATGTCAGAAGACTCGCTCAACAAGTTGGAGGAGCTTCCTCTGGAGTATTTTCTTTCCAGGCACGAGCATGAGCCGAGGGAGCTGACCATATATTTTGATGGTTCGGCGATTAGGACCTACGGCTCGCAGCAAAATTCTATTTATCGCGGCGGGAAGAAATACAGTCAGACACAGTATTTCCCACTGTTGGCAGCAACAAAAGAAGGTCATCTGCTGCTTGCAAAGCTACGGTCAGGCAACGTTTCCGATGCAACATCGCTGGCGGAAATTACAAAACTGGTGGAGGCAATTTTGGAGCGTTGGCCGCATGTGAAACTTACAATTGTTATGGATGCTGGGTTTAATGAGCCCCATCTTCTGGACTTCTTGGAGGAAAAGAAGGTCAACTACGTGGTTGGATATCCTGCAACATCGTCAATCAAGTCTAACTTCAAAGATACGATTAAAGCCGCAGAAGAAGGCTTCAAGAAAGAGTTTGGTGAGCCAAAATTCAAAGGTAAAGCTGGCGAGAAGGCATGGCAGAAGGAGCATACTAGGTTGCGCGCACTGCCGGCGATGATGAGCGAAAAGAGGCGGAGAAGGCAATGAACTCCAGGTTCACGCGCTGGATGTACGGAGCCGAGCACCAGGGCAACAATTGGGAGGGGAGCCGCACGGTAATAGTTAGAATTGACTGCAGCGACAAAGGCACTGACATTCGGTGTGTCTCCACTAACATGACCGGTCATTCCGCCCAGGCGATTTACGAGGATTACTACTGCAACCGAGCCACTATCGAATTCACGATCAAGGAAAACAAAAGTCACTGCCGTGTGCCATTGAGCTGCATGGAATACAGCGCCAATAGGTTCAGGTTCGTTCTCCAGAGCTTAATCTACATACTCATGGATGAATTAAGGCGCTTGCTGCCGAGTTCCAAAACTGCCCTGACCTTAGCCACCTTGCGCAATCAAATACTTCGATTCCCGCTCAAATTTTCGCCTATGCGCGGCATATTCACTGGCGCCTATCTTCAGTACACCCGGCATCTGCTCTACTCATCAACCTGAACAAGAAGCTGCAAGCCCGAACAGCCTGAAGCTTCAACCAGAAACGCGACAAACAAAGAACCTGGCTCGCCTACTTGAGCCGGGGCATCTCCGCAGAGCCCCTTTCGCTGCCGTTTAATCTGGATTTTTTAGCTGCTTTTCAGAAAACCCGCTCTCAAACCGGCATGCAGTGGGGTCTCTTGGCGACATACTATATGGATGAATAATCCAGGGCAAAAAGGGGAGCGCCGGAGTCTCTGAGTATTCAGAAGACTCCGGCGCAAAAGCCCCGGCATTTATTTTTCAGTGCGACGCCCGCCTCAGTTCGGCGACCAGACCTTGCCGGGCTCCCCGCTGAGAGGAGTGACTTCGATATGCCCGTCCCGGTAGGAACCGCGCGCCTCGGCCACAGAGAGCAACACGAAGCGATAACCGTACTCGCCGGCCACCTCAAGAGCGCGCCTGATCACTTTGTCGTTGGGCATGAGCACGAGAAACACATCCTGGGTGGTGCCCACCGACGTGAAATCGAACATCTGCCGGTATTCCTCGATGACCAGTTCCACGAAGTTGCGCGCTTCGTTCTCAACCGGCGAAACATAGGCGAGATTGACGAACAACCTCCAACCGGCTGGCAGGCGGCGGTGCTTCTTTTCGACGATAGACATGGCGATTGCCTTTCATGCATTGCGAGCCGGCTGCCGTCACTATGACCACAACGTGCTCGATTTTGAAGCCGAAGCCTCAAGATTTAGCGTTAGGTAGGGGGCAAAATAGGCGTTTTGAAAAACCTGGAGATGAAAATGGATGAAATATTGCCCTAGATTAAACTGCGAATCTGCCACAGAACAAGGGTTTCACCTACTGTTCCGGCTGAGTTTGAGCCCTTCTATTCGTAACACTTAGCAGCCGTCGTAAGGCCGGCTGCCCACCGGCGGTCTAATTACAGCGGCTCCGCCACCGTCGGCGCCACCAACGGCCGAGCCGGAGCAACCGAGGCCGGTCAAAGAACGTTATCGATTCGTAAAACGCCCGAAACGCTGCGCTATGTCAATTTGTGCTGAGAAATCGCCAATGAAGCGTAAACCAAACCGAGCCGAAAAACTCTCCGGCTACCTGGGGCAAACTACGAAGCCTTTTCCGAAGAAATAACTTGCTTCGGATAGCAGCGCTAATTCAGTCTGAAGGAGTCTTTTCTCTTTTCAAATCCATGGAGCATCAATAGCCCGGAGCCCGCTTATCTAGTCTGAACAGACCAATCCTCAGGCAAACCCGTGCTGCGTAGATTAACGTCTATGAAGTGCGAAAGTAGCTCTCAGGAAAGATAGCGCAGCTTGTGGAGTTACTAAGAAGAGAGCGAAGGATAAACGCTGGTAAGGACTTCCCCCTGCCAGGTCTCTATAAAACTCGCAAAAGAAACAGGAGACACCCATGTCGACCCACAAAATGGTCATCGTCGTGCGCAAAGACCTCAACATGCGCAAGGGTAAGCTGGCTTCTCAGGCTTCTCATGCAGCTCAGGAAGCCATCCTGGTCCGCGACGAGAACAACGTACCCAGCCTCAAAACCAGCCCCGACGTGCTCGCCTGGCTGGCCGACGAGTACAAGAAAGTCGTGGTCTCGGTCAATAGCGAAGCCGAACTCCTCAGTTTGATGGAGCAGGCCCGCGAACTGGGACTCAACCACCACCTGGTGCAAGACCTCGGTCACACCGAATTCCACGGGCAGAAGACCTACACGGCTCTTGCCCTTGGACCCGCCCCCGCGCTAGCAGTCGATGCCCTGAGCGGCCATTTGCCACTGCTCTGAGACACGGCTGACAACAACAACAAATGAGCCAGCGGCCGCCGCAGAAAGGCAGCCCTGGTGGTGCAAGAAGGATTTTGCAATGGAAGTGGAAGGTCTTGAAATTTGGAATACTGCCGGGCTGAAAGCCTTCGTCAAGGCTGCCGCCCAGGTACCTCCCACAACCCAGGCTGAGGAGCTTGCCCTCGTCAGCCTGCTGAAAGGCAAGGAAGCCGAACGCAGCAAGGCCGGTCAGCGCCTGGTGGAATCTCATCAGAGGCTGGTCATCGCCATGGCCGCTAAGTACCGCGGTCGCGGCGTTTCGGTGGAGGATCTGATTCAAGAGGGTCTGCTCGGCCTTTACGATGCCCTGCCCCGTTTCGACGCCAGAGCCAGGTTCTCCACCTATGCCGGCTGGCATGTGCGCAACCGCCTCAACCTGCTGGTGACAAACAGCGCCCAGGCCGTGCGCATGCCCATCAGCGCCAGTCGCAAAGGCAAAGAAAAAGCCTCGCTGGCCGAAAGCGACAACCTCAGACCGGCAAAGCGGTCGCGCAAGGGTTTCGTGCCCGAGCGCATCACCATGGTAGCCCTCGACGCCCCCATGGGCGAAGAGGGTGAGACCACCTTCGGCGAGCAGCTGGTGGATCCCGATTGGGAAGCCCCCCTGCTGGCCGTGGAAGAACAGGCCCTGCCCAGGCTTCTGACCCAAGCCCTGGCCGGCCTGAATGAACGCGAACAGGACGTCTTGAAAGCTCGCTTCGGTCTTAGCGGCGATGCGGAAGAGACCCTGGCTCAACTGGCCGACCGCTATCAGTTGAGCCGCGAGCGGATCAGGCAGATTGAGGCTTCCGCCCTCATGAAGCTGCGCGAAGGCCCCCTGGCCGGTGCGCTCGCTTCCCTGCTCAGCGCCTAGCTGCCGACCTGAAGCTCAGGTGGGTGGCGGGTATCACCTCACCCACCAACCAACCGGGGATGGTCTCAGACCATCCCCCCATGACGTGAAAGGAATCAAGTCATGTCCACTCAACCCTCAAACGAAAGGAACACCGGTCAGTCGATTGAAGTCGTCTTTGGTGCCGGAGGCGTCAAAGGCTACCTGCACATCGGCATGCTGCGTGCTCTGGAAGAGCTTGGCTTCAAGATCTCCAAGTACACCGGCGTCAGCGTCGGCGGCATCGTTGCCGCGCTGGCAGCCAACGGCTGGTCTTCGAAGAAGATTCTCGACCTCTTCCTCGAGTCCCACGACCGCTCCCACAACCCCCTGCTCATGGCCAGCGCCATCGTCTTCCCCGACTTCGAGAGCTTCATCTACGGCAAGTCGGTGTTCTCGCTGGAAGGACCCTGGCAGGAGTCGGTGAAGAAACTGGGCATCAGCCCCAGGGAGAATCTGCGTATCGTCGCCTGCGACAGCGCCACCAAAGCGGCGGTTCTTTTCGAAGGCAGCGACTACGATCTGGGCACGGCTCTCTCCGCTTCCGGCGCATTCCCCGGCGTCTTTCTACCGGTGCGCTACAAGGGCATGCTGCTCGAGGACGGCGCCGTCTTCCACCGCAACCCCGACCAGTTCTGCCAGGAACCGGCCGTGGTCTCCAGCCTCGGCTTCGCCACCAAGTGGCCGGCGGAGATGCTGGACTGGATTTCGGCCTACTTCCACTACCGGGAGGTCTACTTCCCCATCGTCAAACAGGAAACGGCTGTTGACGAGTCGCGCAATGTTCTCATCAAGCAGCAAGCTGACGATGTCTGCGGGCTGTCCTTTGGTCTGAGCAAGAAGCGCTGCCTGCAGATGTACGAGGACGGCTACCGGCACTCCAAGAGCATTCTGCTGAATGCCATCAAGGAGGGTCGGCTGCCATGCCCCAAGGACACTGCAGAACAATAAGAAGCGCCCTGGCGGAATTGAACGGACCATCAAGAGTCCGGCAATTCCGACATCGCATCCACAAATCTGGTCTGAAAGGACCGTGGTCACAAGAAGCTTCTATGACGATGACAACTCGCCCGCCGCGGAATTGACCAGCTCTGACGCTGGCGATTCCCGGCAATTTTTCTTCTCGCCCTTCTACTATTTTCTTTCGTAACAGAAGAGCCCCTGGATTATTCACCTACAGGCTGTAACAGGCAGGGGAAATGGGAGTAGATACCAGACGGAGAGCGCGTTTAATCTTTGCCGGGAGTTTTCACGCTAACACTTTTGCGGTTGTTGATTATCTGCCACAAAGCGGCTATATCAGCCAGGCTCCGATTGTATTGCCAATCGAGATTCAGTATTGCGGATGGTATCAGAGTGTAGTTTAAAAGGATGAAAGTCCTGATGGTTGCTGGATAATTGAGTTGCGAAAAACAAAAAGCAGCAAGGCAAAAGGAACTTTCATGAGCACAGAGTCTAAGGCAAAGCGAGTGGAACGGCAAGCCCGGTTGACGTTAAAAAACTGCAAAGCACAAAAGATTGATGATGGTGGGGGCTTTTTGACTGCTTTAGGAGGCGTTACGTCCCTGGCGAAGGCAGCAGAGGTAACAGGACTGGTAGCAATGGCTGTGGAGAGAATAGAGCCGTGGCGGGATGAGGGCTTAGTCGAGCATGAAATCAAGACTCTTTTGAGCCAGCGATTGTATCTTGGGGCGTGTGGGCATACTGATGCGCTAGATTGTTCTCTGTTTAAGGATGATCCAGGGCTGAAGAGTGTTTTAGGACTTGAGCCGGATGGGCCGTCGTTGCCGTCGCAGTCCACGCATACGCGCATGGAAAATTCGATGTCAGAAGACTCGCTCAACAAGTTGGAGGAGCTTCCTCTGGAGTATTTTCTTTCCAGGCACGAGCATGAGCCGAGGGAGCTGACCATATATTTTGATGGTTCGGCGATTAGGACCTACGGCTCGCAGCAAAATTCTATTTATCGCGGCGGGAAGAAATACAGTCAGACACAGTATTTCCCACTGTTGGCAGCAACAAAAGAAGGTCATCTGCTGCTTGCAAAGCTACGGTCAGGCAACGTTTCCGATGCAACATCGCTGGCGGAAATTACAAAACTGGTGGAGGCAATTTTGGAGCGTTGGCCGCATGTGAAACTTACAATTGTTATGGATGCTGGGTTTAATGAGCCCCATCTTCTGGACTTCTTGGAGGAAAAGAAGGTCAACTACGTGGTTGGATATCCTGCAACATCGTCAATCAAGTCTAACTTCAAAGATACGATTAAAGCCGCAGAAGAAGGCTTCAAGAAAGAGTTTGGTGAGCCAAAATTCAAAGGTAAAGCTGGCGAGAAGGCATGGCAGAAGGAGCATACTAGGTTGCGCGCACTGCCGCCGATGAGCGAAAAGAGGCGGAGAAGGCAATGAACTCCAGGTTCACGCGCTGGATGTACGGAGCCGAGCACCAGGGCAACAATTGGGAGGGAGCCGCACGGTAATAGTTAGAATTGACTGCAGCGACAAAGGCACTGACATTCGGTGTGTCTCCACTAACATGACCGGTCATTCCGCCCAGGCGATTTACGAGGATTACTACTGCAACCGAGCCACTATCGAATTCACGATCAAGGAAAACAAAAGTCACTGCCGTGTGCCATTGAGCTGCATGGAATACAGCGCCAATAGGTTCAGGTTCGTCCTCCAGAGCTTAATCTACATTCTCATGGATGAATTAAGGTGCTTGCTGCCGAGAGCCAAAAAGCCCCAACCTTAGCCACTTTGCGCAATCAGATACTTCTGATTCCCGCTCAAATTTTCGCCTATGCGCGGCATATTCACTGGCGCCTATCTTCGGTACACCCGGCGTCCGCTCTACTCATCAACCTGAACAAGAAGCTGCAAGCCCGAACAGCCTGAAGCTTCAACCAGATACGCAACAAACAAAGAACCTGGCTCGCCTACTTGAGCCGGGGCATCTCCGCAGAGCCCCTTTCGCTGCCGTTTAATCTGGATTTTTTAGCTGCTTTTCAGAAAACCCGCTCTCAAACCGGCATGCAGTGGGGTCTCTTGGCGACATACTATATGGATGAATAATCCAGGAGCCCTGATCCGCAAAGACCATCCTTCCGGAATTCAAAATCCCCACGGCTTACTACATTCTATAATATCTCTCACTTTCCCCAGAGAAAGCTTCTGACCGGTGGCATCCAGCAGACCCAACCCGACTCATGGCTCCGGTCCTCCGGGCTCACGGCCCTGGGTTCTGGGCTCCAGGCTCCTGACACAGGACGGAACAGATTTGCCCTTCGCAAGGAGCAATCTGTCAGGTGGGCCGGGAGTAGCAAGTTTATTTTGCTATAAGTTATGCATCTTGACAGATCACAGGGGTTTATCCGAAAGCTTCCGACCTGCTAAAGGTAGGTTATTATTCTTCCCTGCCTTCATTTTCTAAAGACACTTAAACCGCAAGACGTCACCATTGAGAACTAAAGCACTGCCGCAGCCTTCGGCTCGGGTAAATACATTGCCAGCGTTCTCGGTGCTCACGGATTACTGCGCTTGCTATCGCCTGGTTTCAAAGACAGCATCAGCAAGCGGTAAGTTCTCCCCCCTGACTCTTCTTTCCTGCTGCAGTAAAGCAACCTGGCAAAACTATTGCCGAGTCCCTGCAACGATAACATTCCACTCTCTAGCCGCCTCAGGAGGCTAAACATGAAAACAATTGTAGATATCGGCAATACCAACACCAAATATTGCCTCTGGTCTGATGAGAAAGGCGCTCTCGCCTCCGGCAAGTGCCCCACCTCCAGCGCCCTCTTCCAGGTAATCGAAACCGAGCTGGCTCGCCTGCACCCCAAAGACTGCCCGCCCTTTCAGTGGTCCGGCGCCCAGGTCGTAGTATCGTCGGTGGTACCGGCAGTCGGTCAGGACTTCGTCAAACAGGCGACAGCCGCCGGTGCGTCCGTGCTGGAAATTTCAGCCCGCACCCAGACCGTACTGAAAGGCATGAGCCATGAATACGGCGCCGATCGCGTGGCGGAAGCAGTAGGAGCCTGGAGTACTCACAAGGTTGAGGGACGTCCCATGGTCATCCTGGGCTTCGGCACCGCCACCACACTCTTTACCATCCAGGCTGATGGTAGCGTCGGTGGTGGCTTCATCGGTCCCGGCGTCAAGATGCTGCTCACGGCTCTCTCTCGCGACTGCGCTCTCTTGCCCGAGGTCAGACTGCCCGATTCGGTGGAAGAGATGAACCTGGGCTTCACGACGGAAAGCCAGATGACAGGCGGCGTTTCTCTCATGTTCAAGGGCATGGTACAGGAATGGTTGGCAAAAGCTCGCTCGGCTCTCACCGGTGAACCGGTGGTAGTGGCCACAGGGGGCTATGCCGCCGTTGTCGCCAGACTCCTGCCCGGTCTCTTCGGCGCCGTGGACCAGACCCTGGCCATCAAAGGCTGCGCCTATCTGGCCGGTCTAGCCGCTGCCAAAACGGAAACGGCGCCGGCCGAAACCACGCCTGCAGCAAGAGCAGACTGCGCGACGGAAACTGCACAGACAGCCGCCCCGGTAGCCGCAACCGAAAGCGAAGCCTGAGTCCGGTTGCCATCTGTAGTGACAGGAAAGGCGAGCATGTGGAAAGTGTCCACATGCTCGTCTATCTCCTTTTTTCGCCTCGAATAGTCGACCGGTCTATTATTCTCTCTCAAAAGAAAAAACCTCGTCCTCCTGCTCAGGGTACAGATGGTGCACCGGTAATGATGGCTATCACCACCGGCGCACCTGACGAAGAACTAGACGCGAACTTCAGACCTTCAGGAAGTCAGGAAGTGATGCACATCCGTGAAGGGAAGGAACTGCCCGGGCAGACTGCGCGCACCGGGAGGCAGGGTGGCCGGCGTCGTGAAACGGTAGCCGCTGTCGATCATGTACTGGTTGTAAACGGCCGCCAGGCGGTTGTGTTCGTCCTTCAATTGCCGCTGCTGAAGCACCTGGCGATGAAAGCGCTTGCGTTCGGACTCCTTCCAGGAGGCCGGATCGGAACCGCCGTGGGAACGGCGACGGGCTTCCATGCTGGTCTCCAGCAAGTGCACCTGCTTACGCAGTTGCTCGAGCCGGGCAGCCATCTGCTCCACACGGCGATACTCCTGCCTCTGGTTGGAGGAGGAATTGGCATGGGCAGCCGACAGATTGCCATGAGCCGTAGCCGGAGAGGCAACGGCAGGCAGGGCGGCTGCAGCATACAAAAGAGGCAGAAGCGCCAGGAGGGCAAAGCGACCGCGACGGGGGAGGAGGGGGGAGCGATTTTCCATGGGTATTTCTTGGGTTGAATCGGGTGGATTTCGGTTTAACTCTTTCGACCTTCACCATGGGCTCGTGCAGCCTGCCCGGCAGGACTGACAAAGAGGGGAAGGAGATAGACATGGAAGGTTTTTGCTTTTGGTAAGACTTCGCAGAGGTGAGGTGAAAGAGCAACCAGACCTTAGCCATGACTGCCTGGCAATGCAAATGCACCGGCGTCAAGGAGACACCGGGTGCTAGGATTTTCAACGGTTTTCAGACCCACAATGGGGATTTAGTCAGAGGCCGCCAGAGGTCTGAACAGAGACACAGGATACTGGGTCGGTACAGCTCGCGCGAACCTTGACGGCGGCGGCGGCCCACTGGAAGCCGCCGCCGAAAAAAACCGCCGGTCAAAAAATTCCACCGGCGGTCTCTTTTTCAGGGCAGGTCCAGGCTTTAGAGTCCCAATTGACGGGCGATCAAGAGCCTTTGAATTTCCGAAGTACCTTCGCCGATTTCGCAAAGCTTGGCGTCGCGCAGGAAGCGCTCAGCCGGGAAGTCGACGATGTAGCCGTAACCGCCATGGATCTGTACGCAGAGGTTGCAAACCTTGCTGGCGATCTCGGAGGCATAGAGCTTGGCCTGGGAGCCTTCCAGGGTGACGCGCTTGCCGTGGTCTTTCATCCAGGCGGCATGATAGAGCATCAGTCTGGCGGCGCTCACATAGGTAGCCATATCAGCCAGATAGCTCTGAATCATCTGGAATTTACCGATGGGCTGACCAAATGCTTCACGTTGCTTGGCATAGGTGAGGGCGGCATCAAGGGCGGCCTGACCGATACCGAGAGCGAGAGCACCGATGGAGAGGCGTCCGCCTTCGAGGGTCATGAGCGCTTGCTTGTAACCCTCGCCTTCCTGACCAATCATGTTGGAAACGGGGATTTTGCAATCTTCAAAAGTCAAACTGGCGGTGGGGGAGCCTCTCATACCGAGCTTCTTCTCTACTTTCGAAACATAGAAGCCGGGGGTGCCTTTTTCCACGATGAAGGAGGAAATTCCTTTGCGACCCAGGGACATGTCGGTCATGGCCATGATTACGGCTACGTCGGCATCGGTGGCATTGGTGATGAACTGCTTGGTGCCGTTCAAAACATAGTGATCGCCGACTAGTTTGGCGGTGGTTTTCTGGGCGGAAGCATCAGAGCCGGTGCCCGGTTCGGTCAAAGCCCAGCAGCCGATATACTCACCGGAGCAGAGCTTGGGCACGAATTTTCTCTTCTGTTCTTCCGTACCGAATTTATAGATGGGATTGGTACCGAGAGAGACGTGAGCGGCATAGCTCAAACCAGTGGAGCCGCAGGCGCGACCGATTTCTTCCACCGCTATGACATAGCTTCTATAGTCGGCGCCGGCGCCACCATATTCGCTACCAATCGGCAAACCCAAATAACCAAGTTTGCCCAGTTCCTTGAAAGTTTCGATCGGGAAACGCGCCTCCTGATCTACTTCGTGAGCCTTGGGAGCAATTTCCCTGGTGGCGAAATCACGAATCGCTTCGCGAATGGCATGGTGCTCTTCCGTCAAAAACTCGCCAAACGGCAAGACGTCGTTTTCAGATACTGCTGTACTCACAGTTCTTTCTCCCGTAAATAATCGATAACGAAGACCAAGTCTTCGAGCAAGATCATAGCGCTAAACGTCTATATCCTGGCTATTTCTTAGGGGCTCCTTAAGAACTTCTCCACCTCTTGCACGATGCGCTTTGCCGCCCGACCGTCCCCAAAGGGATTGACTGCCGAAGACATAGCCTTGTAGCGCTGCGGAGATGTCATCAACTGTCGGGCTCCGTCGCAGATAGTCTCCTGGCTGACGCCCACCAATTGCGCCGCTCCGGCACTGACGGCTTCCGGCCGCTCGGTGTTGGTGCGCATGACAAGCACAGGCTTGCCAAGGGCCGGCGCTTCTTCCTGAACACCGCCCGAATCGGTCAAAATAAAGTGGCAGCGCCGCATGGCATAGACGAACGGCACATAGTCAAGGGGCTCAACCAGGAGCAGCCTGTCATGTCCGGCAAAGACCGGCTCAATGGATTGCCGCACCACCGGGTTTCTGTGGATGGGATAGAGGACCTGCACATCAGGAAATTCCTCGGCAATGTGCCGCAGAGCAAGCGCGATTTCGTCCATACCCTGGCCCCAGTTTTCCCGGCGGTGAGCCGTCACCAGCAGCACTTTGTAGCGATCAAAGTCGGCCGCGCCAAAGAGTTGCTTATCTATGGTCTCTTCCGAGAGGCGCCCGGCGGTATCTAGTAGAGCGTCGATAACCGTATTTCCGGTCATAAAAACATTTTCGGTGATGCCTTCGGCCGCCAGGTTCTTCACCGCCAGGTCGGTGGGAGCAAAATGCATGGTGGCAATGCGGCCGGTTTGTCGGCGAGACATCTCTTCGGGGAAAGGATTATATCTGTCGTTGGTGCGCAAGCCGGCTTCCACATGACCCACCGGAATTTTGTGGTAAAACGCGGCCAGGGAGGCGGCCATCACCGTCACGGTATCGCCCTGCACCAGGAGCATATCGGGTCTGTCCCGGGAGAGAAGGTCGTCCATACCCAGAACGACCCGGCTGGTAAGCTCAGCCAGAGTCTGCCCATGCTTCATCAAGTCCAGGTCATAGTCAGCCTTGACATCAAACCACTTCATCATCTGGTCCAGCATCTCCCGGTGCTGGGCGGTGATGGCTACTACCGGTTCAAGTTCCGCCGACTCTTTCAAGGCGTGTACGACAGGCGCCAGCTTGACAGCCTCGGGGCGCGTCCCGAACACACACATGACCCTCTTTTTCATAAGCTCCTGCAAAGATAGACAAACCGCCGCTCCCCGAAGCTGGGGCGGTAGCGACCTATTCTATAGCAATTGGCTTCTGTTAGACTAATCTCTACTGTTCCCTTACAGCGCATACGCTGAATTAGTAACTGGAGTTAGCCTTTTGGACGTAATCATTGAAGGTCAAATTGACCAGGAAGAAACCATTGCGGATGTCATTGCCACGGTCGTGGGCGTTAAAGGTTGCAGCACTCCAATTTTGAGGCTGAACGACGGTCACTCGGAACTGTCCGGGCGCATCCTCTTTGGTCAGGGCGGCTTCATTCTGGGTGGAAAGTTGAACGTAGGCGGCGCCAGCGGTTATGAGGCAATCAGACAGTTACTCACCATTCAATCCGGCAATTACGCCATTCTGGATCCCCTGAGAAAACCCACCTCCGAGCTAAATCAAGCCCTCTGGCTTTCCACGGACAAGATCATCCAGGCTCTGCCCAATTTGCCGGCCACGGAAGATAGCCTGGCCGACAAACGTCCCGAGCGCTTCAGTGACAGTGCCGCTCGCCCTAAAACCGGACAAATTGATATTGCTCCGCAGATGGCCGGCATGGCTAATCCCAGAGACGACGGCGGTGCCGATTCTATTTTGAAGGGCCACCCCACCGGCGAACACCGCCAGATTACTTCAGCTAAGTCTCCCTCCAGACGCTACAATGAAAACCGCTGGCGCCAAATCAAATTTATAGTGCAAATGACCGTGGGTCTGGGTCTCTGCTTTCTGATCATGAATAACAGCAGCACCATGTGGGAAACAACGGTCAAAATAGGAAAGAGCTTTGGCTGTGATCTGGAAAACAACGCCCTCTTTGTCGGTTTTCAAAATTCCATGGTCAACTGGGGCAAACAAAAAGCAGAAGCTATAAAGCAACAAAAGAAGGGTAACAAAGGCAAAAGTAGCCACTAAACCAGAAGGAAGCACTCAAGTTGCCATCTCCCACAGCCGGAAATAGCATTACCGAAAGACAGTTCCTCCCCTGCCTCAGTCTCGTCTTGAGTCTTTGCTTGAGCCTCTCTCCCACAGCCCTTGCCAAAGGCAGCAAACAGCCGAAAGGCCCTGTCTACGGCGGCGCCGGTCCACAGGCCCAGGCAGACATACCAGCAGGGCTAATACCGGTGGTGATCCCGGCCGACGGCGTCATGCGGGAATTTTTCGTACACATTCCACCCATCTTGCAGGAATCCATAAACGCCGGACAGCCGCCCCCCAGCTTGCCCATGGTCATGGTTTTTCATGGCGGCTTGGGTCTCGCTTCACGCATGGACACCATGGCCGGTTTCGACCCCATAGCCGACCGAGAGGGCTTCATCACCGTTTATCCCCAGGCCATCAACAGACACTGGCATGACGGCCGCAATATCGAAGGTCAAGACAAGTACGATGATGTTGCCTTTGTCAATGCCATCATCGATTACATGCAGAGGCGCTACCGCATCGACCACCATCGGGTCTACGCTTGTGGTATCTCCAATGGTGGCTTCTTCTGCCAGTATCTGGCCCTGCACATGCCAGACAAACTGGCTGCTATAGCCTCAGTAGCCGCCACCTTACCATCCATCGTGGCCAGCGCCAGACCAGCACTCAAACCAATGAGCGTTCTCTTCATCCTGGGTATGAATGATCCTCTCATGCCATTCAAAGGTGGTCCGCTTACCTTTGCCAACTTCAAAGATCGGGGCATGGTGGTCTCGGCAGCCGACGCGGCGCAGTTCTGGGCGAAGGCCAATCGCGGTAACAAGGTGCCTACTTCCGTGGATCTCCCCGATACGGACCCTTCGGATAATTGCCGGGTGAAAGTAGCCAGTTTTGCAGGCGGTCTAAAAGGTTCGGAAGTGCTTGTCTACGGCATCGAGGGCGGCGGTCATACCTGGCCGGGAGCACCGGCGGTCTTGCCGAAAAATCTCGTAGGGGAAACCTGCCGAGACATCAGCGCATCAGAAGTAATTTGGGATTTCTTCAAACGCCACATGTAAAATGGCTCGAGGTCTGGAGTGTAGCAAGGCAAGCTCAGGCCTGGGCTCTGGCAAACTTGGAGAGAAGCGCCACGCCGTCAGGTTTGGTTCGCTTGCCCTGACGAATTTCAGACTGCACGGCAAGGGCATCGCGCAGTACATTCTCGGTAATGGCCCCCATGGCAATAAGCACAGCTCCAAGGGGCGTAATAGATTCGCGCACCTCATTGAGAGCCTGATTCAATTGCTCCGGGGAAATAACGCCGCTCGACAGCAAAAGCTCACCGAGCCTGGCAGACGGCATACTGGTCTGCGGTTGCCAACCCAGCTGATCCAGGGCCTGTTCCAGGGTGATGCGCCCGCGAGATGCTGCCGATACGGCCATGAAACTCAACTCCAGCTCCAAATGTCCGTCGCGCACGAGAGATTGAGCTTCCACCGCGGCCTGCAAGTCATCCTTGGTGACAAAGCCTGACATGATAAGCACTTTACCGATCATCTGACCGGTGTCTTGAGCAATGTTGCACGCTTCGTCGAGATCCTGCTTTCGCAGAATGCCGGCTCTGGTTAGCAATTCACCAACCCGGATTGTCTTTTCCGCCATCTTGCTGCCCTCTGCCGCGCCTGCCTGAACATGCCCCCTGGCAACTTTGCCACCTCAGCGCCAGACGCCCCCCTAAGAATACCCCGCATAAACATAATTCTCGGACCGGGCATATGTTAAACCGATAATAAAGTAATGTTTCCAGAATGCACCGACAAAGCACCCTGAGACCCTGCACCCGGCGCCATTTCTTCCCTATCTTGACTCGTTTTCAAGTTTGCGTTCACGCTCAGTTCCCAGAGGAGGAGGAGAGTTTAAAGTGTGGAGAAACATATGAAGTCTAACAACACAAGCATATTCTGGTTCAGACAAGACCTGAGACTGGAGGACAACCCGGCCCTGACCGCCGCTCTGGCCAGCGAGCACTGCTATCTGGTCTATATCTGGGCCCCTGAGGAAGAGAGCCCCTGGGAGCCGGGCGGTGCCAGTCGGGTCTTCCTACATGAGAGCCTCTCAGACCTGGAGCGGCAGATTGCCGCCGCAGGAGGGCGCCTGCACTTCTTCAAGGCCGGTCGAGGCCAGACCTTCTCCTCCAGCCTTTCCGCGCTGCAAGCCATCGCCGAAAACTGTGGTGCCCACAGCATTTACTGGAATCGCCGCTACGAACCGGAGGTAATCAGGCGTGACAGTGAAATCAAGGCTGCCCTGAAAGCGTCAGGGCTGACGGTGGAAACCTTCAACGGCGCCCTCCTGAAAGAACCCTGGCAGGTCAAAACAAAGGAGGGCAAACCCTTCCAGGTTTTCACCCCCTTTTGGCGGGCTTGCCTGAATGAACTGGATCTAGAGCCGCCCCTGCCGGTGCCGGCCGACCTGCATCACGCCGGCAACCTCGGTCAAGCACTACCGGCGACGGTATCAGTGCCGGACCTGGCGCTTCTGCCTTCGATCAGCTGGCACAAGAGCATCGTCGCCAGTTATGCGGCAGGGGAAAAAGAGGCACACAGGGCCCTGGAACACTTTCTCAAGAATGCCCTGGCCAATTACAGTATCGACCGCGATAAGCCGCACCGACAGGGCGTATCAAGGCTCTCAACTTATCTGCATTTCGGCCAGATCAGTCCCAGGACTGTCTGGCACCGGACCAAGGCCTACAGCGCCCGCAGCAAGAACTGCCAGGAAGCAGCCGCCGCCTTTCTTAGAGAACTGGGCTGGCGCGAGTTTTCCCACCACCTGCTTTTCCACTTCCCGGAAACCACTCAGACCCCCCTTCGCAAAGACTTCCTCCACTTCCCCTGGCAGAAAGACGAGGCCCTGCTGAAAGCCTGGCAGAAGGGTCTGACGGGCTACCCCATAGTAGACGCCGGTATGCGAGAACTCTGGCAGACCGGTATCATGCACAACCGCGTCCGCATGATCACAGCCTCCTTTCTCGTCAAGCATCTGCTGCAGCCATGGCAGGAAGGTGCACAGTGGTTCTGGGATACGCTCATCGACGCCGATCTGGCTCAGAACACCCTCGGCTGGCAATGGACCGCCGGATGCGGCGCCGACGCCGCGCCATACTTCCGCATATTCAACCCCATGCTGCAGGGTGAAAAGTTCGACCCGGACGGTCTCTACATCAAGCGCTATGTCCCGGAGCTGGCCGCTCTCGGCAGCAAGTACATCCATGCCCCCTGGACCGCACCGCCGGAAGTGCTAAGAAAGGCAGGCATCACCCTCGGTACCACTTATCCGGGACCGATTGTCGACCATAGTGAAGCCAGACAGAGAGCACTAGCAGCTTTTCAAGTTCTGAAAGAACTGAAGACGGTCTCTAACTGCTAACTATAGCGGCGACACCTCTCTAAATTCCGTTCCGCACCTTTACGGCGAACTTCCCCTCCATCACCGATATAACAGGCCCAGTCAAAGTCTTCAACAGTGGCCCAATAAAAACTTAGCAAAATCAAAGATATCCATTCGATCGCCCGCAAGCGATACAGTTTCCATCCATTGCGAATTTTTATTACACCACAAAAGATTATTGCAGTCTGTATCAGCTTTTCAGCATTTCTTATCATTGCGATCAGCGCATCAACAAATCGGAGAACATGAAGGCTGGGTATTAGAGGTATTGCTGATGAATCATGATCAACACATGAAGGATACGACGTTATTGGAACTCACCGACGCAGCCGAGCGGGAAGAGACCAATACACTCAACAATTATCTCCAGGCATTGAAGCAACCCGAGGAGCGCATAAACGTACTCAAGCAAATCGGTGAAATCAATCGCGAAAAACGCTACCAGCGCGGTACAGTGCCCATGCTCATGTTTGTGCACGAGCGCCTGGACGGAGGCAGAATTGATTTTGCCCTCCTCAAGAAAAGCTCTGATTGGCTCTTTGCCGACACCGTGCTCTACAAAGAGACCACCGAGGCCAAACAGGCTCTCCTGGCTGCAGTCTGAGCTTACTTCAGCTCGCGCATAAAAAATTCCTCTATGTCGCCTTTTTTGATTTCGCCGTCTGTGGATAAATAGAGCGAAGCGCGATCTACTGCGCGTTTATAACCAGCCGGCAGCTTAAAGACCGACGGATCGCAGTTCTGCCATTGCAGATCACTGGTGGTCAGCATTTCCATCCAGCGCGAGTGGTGGCGCTTGTGGCCGCGCCCTTTCACACTGCCGTCCACATGCTGCATGATATTGGTCATCCAGCCGCGCTTAATCAACTGTTTGCAGGCCAGGGGCAACTGCGCCGGTTCAGGCTGATAGGTGATTAGTTCGCACCAGACGCGACAGACATCGGCAGGCAACATGTCGCGGGCAATGCTCTCCACTTCCGCCGACTTCACTTCCGAGCCCTCATCTTTGCGATACAAAAAGGTGATCTGCCGGGGCTTGTTGAAGAGACTACCTTCCTTTTTGACCTCTTTGCGCTCGAACCTGAGCGCCGGATAGTCTTCTCTCAGATCATCAATATAAGCCTGTCTGGTCATTTCCAGGTAGGTCTTGTTCTCTGGATTGATCATATAGAAATTTTCCGGTTTGCTTTTGAGCCAGAGCGACTCACCGATCTTGGTGCGCACCCTCAAGCCCAGGGGCGACATTCTTATGGACGCCGGTCCGAATAGCTCACCCTGGGTTTTCAGAACCAGCATCTTGTCGGCGGCGAAAGCGGCGCTACCAAGAGCGAGGGCAAGCATCCCACTAGCCAAACCCAGACAGAGGCGCAGCATGAGCTTTGGAAACAGAAACCGGCCAGGCATGTACAGCTTCCTCTTCATCATTTCACCTTGCCCGCAAACATATCATCTATATCGTGACTCTTGAGTTCGCCGCCGTCCGCAAACATGAAATCAGCTTTGTCACGTGCTTTACGATACTTGGGAGGCAAGAACATCCGCTTATCCAGGGCTTCCAGGCTCACCCGACTTGGTTTCAATAAGTCCATCCACTCCCGGCGTTTGATGTTGTCTTCCGAGTCATGGAAGCGCCCCGAATACTGATAGACTCCCACTGGCAAATGTCCGGCCGGTGCTCCTGCTCCCACTAAAACAGACTGCCAGTGCGCTATCACCGCGGGCGGCAAAGGAACATTTTTGAGGAAGGTAATTTCCGCTCGCTTGTGCTTGTTGCGACGCTTGCCTGCATAAAGAACCAACTTATAAGAGGGGTAAGCGCACTTGAAAGCGGCAGGCTCAGTTTCAGCATCCTCGAAGCGAAAGGCGGGATGATGAAAACGCCTGGCATAGCCGGTAGCCGGTACCGTCATCATGGTTTTGTTTTCGTCGTTGAGAAGGAGCGCTTCCTGGGGTTTGTCCGTCATCCAGAGGGCACTCATCATGTTGTCTACGATTCTTACCCCCTGGCTGGAAAGAAAGATACGTACGCCGCCGCTGCGCACTCCATGCCCCGAGATAACAAGCATGGTAGCCGCCCCGGGCGCTTTAGCATCGTTGTTTTTAGAACGCGCCGGTGGAAGCGAAATCGCCAGCCCCAACAGAGTCAAAAGCAATATCAGATAAGTTTTTTCACCGGCTGAGGAAGGTCCCTTGAACATCTAATCACCCTTGCAAAAGCCCTGTGCTCTCTCCACGGCCCGTTCCGCAGGGAAAAATGTCTTCAAAAGACGGAATAATTCCTGCTGACAATAGAAAATTATAGCCCCGCCCGCGCCAAAGTGCGAGGGAGTGCCTGAAACCAGGCGCCCTTGCCCTTCCGAATGCAAGCGTCGGCAATGCAAGAGCCTTGAAGGTTGGAAAAGAACTCGCCCCGGTGTCATTGAAATCATTAGATGTTACAGGCAAGACGAGCGCCGCCAGGGCAAAGCCTTGGGACGGATGGCAGCAAGTAACCTATAATCAAAATTGAACTCCCCCACCCCTATTTTCCTACCAATCAAAGTGCTCCTTGCTGAAGACATGCACCAGGCAACCGGTCGCCCAGCGCGCCATAGCGCAATCTGGGTCTTTCTACTGATTGCGGCTATGCAGGGCGAGCTACTGCCCCAATCTGCAGAGGCATCACCCAAAAGACCCCAGGATGAGATGGCCTTTTCCAAATTAGCCTCGCCCGTTTTCCACAAAAACCAGTTCCGACAAGTGGTGGAAATGGCCAATGCCGCCCTCGCTCGCGATGCCAATTTGTATACGGCCTACTACTTTCGAGGTCTCTCTAGAATCGAAATGCAGGAGCCGGAAGCAGCCCTGAAAGATCTGGACGCCTATGAGAAGTTTAGCCACGACAACCAGGCCCAACTGATGGAAAGTCGCGCTCGCTGCTACACGGAACTGGGGCAATGGCAGAAGGCTATTACCTGCCTGGACAAAGCCCTGGCTATTGAACCGAAAGCCTACCGCTATCGGTTGAAGTCTCAAATTCTGCGCCAACTCAAAGATGATAAAGGAGCGGCAGAGCTTTTGAAAAAAGCCCTGGCCCTTGATCCGAATGACTACTGGAGCGCCTGCGAACTAGCCATCTGTTATACTTCCCAAAAGTTGTACAAAGAGGCTCTGGTAGAAACCAATCGCATGATCAAGCTGAGACCGGATGAACCCAACGGCTACGTCATGAGAGCTAAGCTTTATCAGAAGTTGGGCAGACAGAAAGAGGCCGAGCAGGATCTCAAACGTGCCAATCAAAACGCCGACTTCCCATTCTGAAAAAGGCGCGATTAATAAGAGCTACGGTTACCGACCTTCTTTTTTCAGAAAGGGTCTATTAATAACGGTGCTACCGCTTCTGGCCAGCACAGTCTGCCTGCTCTCCATAAGCAGGCTCTATGAAGAAGGCACAGGCATTGCAACCAGGGTAAGGACCCTGCTCAGCCAATCTAGAATAGCTGAAAATGCCTTTGCCGAAGTGATCAATCGCGGCTACAAGAAATTGTCTCCTTGTTTTTCCCAGGAAAAGCCAGCCCACCCCCTGGCCGACAAAGCGCTACAAAACCCGGCTCTCAAGCAAATTGCCGAGCCGGAATTGAGAAAGTTGGCCACCGCCTGCCACGACCTTGAACTGAAGGTGGACCGGGTGGCAAAACAGCTGATGAAAGCAGAGTTTCACAGCAACAGCGACCGGCTCAAGAGTTATCTGGGTTTGATCAAAGAAACCATCGAGCAAGCCAGCAAAACAGAAATCTACTTACAGACCAATAATGAAGCTGCTCTAGCGCTCTGGCAAGAGTGGGAGAACCTGCGCGCCATTACCTACGGTGCCACACTCGCTTCCGTCCTGCTTTCCTTGACCCTGGCCGTGCTCATCTGCGCCTACTTCAGCCGGACTATCATGCAGCGTATCGCCACCCTCTCCAACCAGGCCTGGCAGATTTTTCCCGGTCCAAGCAGTAAGAACGGCTCGACTCAAGATAGCGCCGAAACCGACGAAGACGGCAATGATGATGATGATGACGAGTTTTCCGTAATTGAGGCCGCCTTTCAGCAATTGAGAAGGAAGCTGGCCGGCACCGAACAAGAACGGATTATGCTGACCAAGATTATTACCGGCGCCGTTCGCGAGCCGACCGCCAAAGCTTTGCAGGTAGTAGAGCATCTCAAGCAGGGAGAAGCCTACCGGTCCAATAGCGCGGTCTACTCCAAGTGGACAGGCGTAATCGAGCTTGCCGCCAATAAGATCGAAAGCTTCCTGCGCGACCTGGAAACCATCAACGCTTCCCTCACGGATGGGCAAGCGGTCATTGACGAAGCTGACCTGTCATACTTTTCCGTCCGGGAAAAGTGCCAGAAGGTCCTGACAGAACTGGCACCCCTGGCTCAAAAGCGCAATCTCATCTTAAAAAACGAATGCGCCGATACCTACATCATGAGCGAACCAGAAAGCTTTGAACGCATAACAAGCAACCTGGTCAGCAATGCCATCAAGTTTGCACCGCCAGGCACTCAAATTCGCCTGACAAGCCGGGCCGACGATGACAAACTCAAAATCAGCGTCATCGACCAGGGTCAAGGTTTAAGCAAGTCCGATGAAGCGCTCATCTTTCAGGAGCACTACCAGGCAGATAGCCGCCAGAAGCAAGAAGGTTTCGGTCTGGGGCTTTCCATCTGTCAGCGCCTGGTACAAAACCTGGGCGGACGAATCGGCTACGATCGCAAGGGAGGGGAAACGCAGTTCTGGTTCACCCTGCCACAAGCCCTGCTTTCATCGGCACCCTGGCTGGAGCAAGAAGAAAGCGGTAAAGAAGGCAGCGGAGAGCCGCAAAAGCAGAACGCCCAAAGCAAACCAGGCACAGGCTCTGCCTTTTCGTCGCCCATGTTCCGCAAGATGTTGCTCTTGCTCTTCTTACCGCTGGTTACCCAGGCTCTGGCCCTGGGCTGGATCTATACAAATATGGAAGCAGCCTCCCAGGTGCTGGCCAAGATCAAGCGCCAGCAAGAAATAACCTCGGGTACGAGCCGCATCTGGCTGAATGCTTTTAATGGCGGCTACAGTGCCGCACTCTATCTGGCCTTGCAGGATGGTCGCTATGAAGGGCGAGCCAAAGAATGCGTTCAGAAGATCCGCACCCTGGCCAAAGCGGAAGCACCCGGCGCTCTAGACGAAGCCGAAGACGTTTACATACTCAAAGCCCTGCAAGCCGCCGCCGACAACGAAAGCTCACGCATCGAAAAGTCTCTGGATGTAATGGGAGCCCTGGAGTCGGAAGACTTTATCGGCTCCTTCGCCCATTCTCTCAAGCGCGGTGAATTACTATCGGCCAAAATGTCAAATGTTCTTGAGCACCAGTTTGCGCGCCTCTCCACCCTTTTGGAAGCGGAAGCCGAGAAACAGAAGCTCGTCAAAGATTCGCTCCTGATCATCTTGCTCTTCAACTTGACCATGGCCACGCTTATCCCATTTCTCTACGCCAAAATTCTGAGCAAGCGAGTGGTAGAGCTGGCCCGCACATCACTCTTACTGGCCGAAAATAATACGGTGGAACATCCGCAGAAAATCACGGATGAGTTAGACCAGTTGAAAGAGGAGCTGGCTCTGGCTTTTGACGGTCTCAAAGAGGCGGAACGGAGTCGAGAACAACTCATGAACAGCCTCGCCCATGACATTCGCGCCCCCATGCAGAGTATTCAGATCGCCCTGGAGACCCTGGCCAAGTTAGAGCCGCAAACAGATGCGCGAGGTGCCGGGCGGCTCGACACGAGCAAGCTGTTCAGGCAGGCTACGGCAGGTATCTATGAGGGTTCTGAGCTGATAAACGACCTGCTTACCTTGAACAAGTTGAAAACCGCCCCGCAGAAGGCGCTTTCAGACACTGCCGCCGCACGGGAGTTGGAACAATCCGAGCCAATCAACTGGCAAGAGCTTCTCTATGAAGCTATAGCCAATCAGGCCGACCGCTCAGGAGCGCGTGACATCGGTCTGGAACTGGAGGACTGCCCCGAAGGCAATCTCAGACTGGCAGGGCACGTGGATAGCGATCTGTTCTTGCAAATGCTGGAATGCGCCATCAAAGTGGCCGTCGATAATGCCCCCGCGCAGACGCAAGTAATAATCAAGCTCAACCACAAACGAGGACTGTCTCTCTCCATCAAGGACGAAGGACAACCGTTGGGAGCCCAGTATGATCTACCGATCAAGCTCACCCGCCCTCGAGAGCCGGGCAGGTTGAAAGAGCTTCTCGCTCTGGCCATTCTGGAACAACTGGCTCAAGCAAACCAAATGCGGTTGAAACTGAGCAGCCATGGCGCCAATGAAATCACCCTGAGCAAGAGCTGAGTGCAAGGGGCTTTCTATATCAGCTTTCTCTTTCGCCTTTATCAATCAGGAAGGTCCAGTACATAACCGGCGCCGGGCACAGTTCTGATCAGAGTCTCCCGCCCTACCTGAGCCAACTTCTGCCGCAAGAGCCCCATCCAGGTACGCACTGTATTGGCTGTGGCGGTGCTATCGGCCGACCAGACTGAATCAAGCAGTTGCTGGGCGCTGAAGATGCGATTAGGATTCCGCATAAGATACTCTAGAACAGCTGTTTCCTTGGGTCGGAGAGTAATCTTCGTATCATCGCTGACGAGCAGATTCAATTCCGGTTTCAACACTATATTGAATGCACGCAGTTCCGCCTCAAACTCGCCGCGGCGACGCCTGAACATACTGCGCAGCCGCGCCGCCAATTCCCGCACCTCAAATGGCTTGGTCAAATAATCATCCGCGCCGACTCCCAGACCGCGTTCTATAAAACTAATATCGTTTTGTCCGGTAAGAAAAATTATCGGCGCCTGTCCGCCGCCTTTCCGGTATTCAAGACAAACCGTTTCACCACTCATACCCGGAAGGTTCCAGTCAAGAATGATGGCATCGTAAGGAAAACTACGCAGCAGGTGAAGAGCATCCTCGCCGTCGCCGATGGTTTCCACCACATAATTTTGTTCCTCAAGGTAAAGCTTGAGAGAGTGACTTAGAAGTACGTCGTCATCAACAATCAAAACCTTGGACATCGCCGCCTACTTTCCTTTGGGTTTAGCCAGGCAATTATACAAACGTCGAGGCGGATTTGATCCAGATTTTATACGCTCGCGCCTATCCTGCAAAACACATCCCCACTTGATGATTTGTATTGAGGGCCCAAACAATGAGCAATGGTGCGCTACATTCCCATACAGCCCTGAGCGGTCCGGTTTCCGGCTCTGCACTCGGGCAAGGTCAGCTTGCCGCAGAGGGCAAACTTCCATTTTCAGTTGCTGTTCCAAGCCAGAGCCAGGAGCCTAAAGAAGCTGCGGCGTTCTGCCAGACTCTACAAGAACGGAAGGAAGAAGGCCCTGTGCAATCCCAGGGCAATGAACTGATTGATGAGCTGGAAGCGCAACTAAAGCAGTTCGAGAACATCTATCGCGGGCTGGCGGTGAACGAAGCGAAACCGGCATTGCGCCATTTTCAGCTAATCGTTGAACAAACCGACAAGCGCTACGACACAGCCCGCCTCAACGCCCTCAAAGAAGTTGAAAGAGCCCAGATAATCCTCATCCAGGCCTCAACCCAGAAGCGCAACCTGAGGAACAGCATCGAAAGCTACCTGGCTGATCTCGGCACTGCAGGCGGAGAACAACCGATTGGTGATGAGGCGGACGCACTCAAACTCGAGGAAGTCATCGAAGCAATTTATAAACTTCTGAACGGCCGGGACACCCACCAGACTCACGAGAAACTGCAAGACTTCCTGGCCGGCCACCCACATTTGGCTATGGCTCTTGAACAGCACCACAAACAAGACAAACTGGAGAAGCGCATTCTCGAAAGGCTCTCGGAAATCGAGAACCACACCCTGGCCCTCAAGCAGCTACGAATTTCAGCAAGACTGATGATCGCCAGGAGCTATGAAAAGCTCAGCTATTTCGTGCAAGCTTATAACCTCAAGAAAGAGGCCGGCAGCCTCACCGGCAATCTCATGGCAGATAGCACGAACCGCGTCAAAGCGGCAGTCGTAGACCGCGATGCCAACTTCTGCGCCATGTATCAAGCTCTTCTGGCCTTCAAAGAAATTCACGGACACTGCGATGTTCCCAGAAGATACAAGCAAGACCCCAAGCTGGCCATATGGACCGCCAATTTGAGAAGCCGCCGCAAGAAAGGTTTGCTGCCTGACTCACGAGTGCAGGCCCTGGATCAAGTCGGCTTTCACTGGCAATCGAGCCGCAGCAACTGGGCCTCCCACATTGAAGAACTGGAGAAATTCATCAAACAGCACGGTCATAGTTTTGTGCCCATGTATTATCCGGAGAATCCCGAACTGGCCACCTGGGTACGCAACTTGCGCAAAGACTGCCGCCGTAAAGCGGTGTCCCAGAGCCGCATCGACCAACTGACTAAGCTGGGCTTCGACTTCCAGGTCTTAGACCGCAAATGGTACGAAAGATTGGAAGAGCTGCGCAGTTTTCGCTTTCGTTTCGGACACTGCCGGGTGCCCCATCGCTGGAAAGAGAACCCCACTTTGGCTCGCTGGGTTTGCCATCAGCGCCAGGCCTGGCGCCTCAATCAACTTTCCCTGAGCAGATTGGCCTTGCTTGAAGCAGCCGGCTTCGAATGGGCACCGGCCAAGGGTCGCCCCCGCAAGGGCGGAGGCAAAGCGAAAACCTATTCTGCCAACCTGAACAAAGGCGGCGACTTTATGACCTTCTACGCCACCAACCAGGGAGAGGCAAGCACCGAAATACAAATTCAAACCGCAGAAACCTACACTGCCGCTCTTTCAGGTGAGCGTCTTTCGTCCGGCGCTCAAGCGGCAAGTCAAACAGCCGTCGAATACCGCATCGGGCAGGAAGCGAAGCCATGGAAAACCACCTGAAGTCGGACACTACCAGGTATGAACGGCAGGCGCGACTCTCCCGGGAAACTTCGCAGGAAGGGGGAAGGGACCTTGAATCTTCCAGCCCCGGAGCCGGCGAGGTAACTGTGTATGGCTTCACCAACCGCACTCCGGCAGCCGACGGTAAAAGTTTCTTACCCCTTATGGAACTGGAGGATCTGGATAAGAACACCAGCTACTACAAACAGACCATTCGCTTCGAAACAGACAGCAAATCGGCTCTAGTAGCGGAAACTGCAGGCGATATAACGTTACTGAGTAGTGAGCAGTACCTGGCTGAAATCGCTCGCTCAAAAGAAACCAATAATGGCAAGCTCGGCATCTACATTCCCGGAATTCGCAATGCCCCGGGTGTAGCCGCTTTCAATGCCGGGCAAATGGCTCGTTCAATGCAGGCCACCATTGTGGTAGCCGACTGGGCGAGCAGCAGCCCGAGAGAGAATGAAGGAGTGGTGGATATGGTTTCACAGACTATGGACGACACCAGGGCCGCCATCAAGAGCCAACCTTTTATCGACAGAGGTATCGTCACTCTCCTGGAGCGGCTGGGCAGCGGGAATGTGGATCTGATCGCCCACAGTCGCGGCGCCTCGCTGCTGTGCAACTCTCTATCCACCTTGCAAAGCCTGGGTATGCCGCCGGTCAAAGCCGCCACCTTTTTACACGGAGACAAAGCTACAGAAAAATATATCGAGATGTTTCCGCAAATGTACCGAGCGGCAAACCGAGTTAACTTTGTCGTCGACAGAAACGACCTAGCGCTGAAACTTTCCAGCGCAGCACGTTTCATGGTCACGCCCGTGCTGGACAAAGACTGGCGACTCTTTCCGTCAACAGCAAATATCGGCTCGGTTGGTCTGACTGGTGCTATGAAAGAGCGCACTCGCCCCTACGTGTCCGACAATTACTTCCGCGTCTTCCAGGACACCGGCTTCGGTCTTCTCAGGCATACACCAGGTCTGGCCAGCACTATCAGCGCCATGCGGTAAGCATCGGCGCAGCGCCATCAGCCGGGCAGAGCGAGCAAAAGTTTGAGGAGCAGATAGAACAATGGTTTGAGCAGCACATCGAGCAGAAGTTTGAGCAACAGATAGAACAATGGTTTGAGCAGCACATCGAACAAAAGTTTGAGCAGCAGACAAAACAATGGTTTGAGAAATGGACAGAGCAAGCACAACACCCCACGGACACAAAGGCGAAGCTGGCGCCGCCGCTCAAAACCATTCCCTGGAGAGCCAGTCACTGATGTACACCGGCGCCCCTGAGAGATTCTCTTTTCCGCCGCTGAAAACGACACAACCGCCCATCATTTCGAACCGCCAGGAAGCAAATGACCGGTCCCAAGCCGGGGCGACAGCAGCGGATCGAAAACAAACAGGGCAAACCCAAATCGATCAGTCACGCTCTCAGCATACACAGCCGGAACAGGCTGCAAACGGGCAGGAACCTGCTGCCGGCAGCAAACCAACTTATTTGAGTTTCGCCACGGAAGATCTATACAGCAGCTGTCACAAACCGGAAGCATCCCGGGCGGAATGCTACAAATACTTCCTTGAGAATTACCAGAAGGAGCTGGCAGGATACTGGTCCACAGTGGAAAGTCAAAAGAAGTATGGGCGACCGGTGCTGGAATTCCCACCCTTCTACGAAGGTCCGGCCAAGCCATCCGGCATGGAGGTCGTGAAGCCGTCCAGTAGTGCAAAACTTCCTTCCGTCGATGACATGCTCATGCAATCGAAAGCCCTGAATCGCCTGGTCGCAGCTGATGAAAGTCAGCCTGATTTCACTGTCAAAGAAATAACAGAAGAAGAATTCAAACGTAATTACGCGCGAGAGACTCTGCGGGTAGGCGCCTCTCTTGGACTGACCCGAGCCGAGACTGAAAAGATTGTGCTCAACATCTACGCCTTCGAAGGTGGAGGCAAAGCAACTCACGACATGCTCTCCGGCGTGCCCATGGAATTAACCAAACCGGAAGCGGAAGGTCACAGGGAGTTGGCCGACAAGCGGCGCCAGATGCATCCGCTCTCATCGGCTATCGGCTACAACCAGATAATAATGAGCACCAATCTCACTTTCGCAGACGGAGAAGGCAAGGTAGTAGCCGACAGGCTGCGGGAACTGGCCAAAGACAGTCCCAGAAAAGAAGAGTTAGAAACGAAGGCCACTCTCTACGAAAACTTGCAAAAGACCTTGCACCGGGAACTGATGGAAATGGTAAAAGCTCATCCCGAGAGCAAAGACAAATACCTGGACAAAGAGGGAGCCCCCCGCTACCAGCTCTATGTCGACTTCGCAAAGTCAACAAAACCCACCGGTCTTGGTATTAGCGGCAGACAGTTTTCCACAGCTCTGCATGCCCTCAATCTTGATGGCGATATTGGACCGATTGTGCAGTCTCGCCAATTTGCCCAGGTTGTCGGCCACACTCTCAAAGAAGAAACACGCTTCAAACTGGAGCTAAAAGCGCAAGCCATCAACGAGCGTGCCGACCGCTTCGATTTTCTACCGGATAAACAAAAGGAAAGGGCCATTGAAGAAGTGTTCGCCCGCGCCACTCGCGGTCAAGACAAACATGATGCCCTCAAGGAAAAGATTAAAGCCCTGCCTGTCGGCATGAGCGATGCTCTCTCAAAAGAAAATCTGGGAGAGGAAGACTGGCGCTTCCTCAATACCAAAATTCTCAGTCAAAGGCGCCACGGAGAAAAGACACCGCTGTCGAATGCCAGCCAGAACCTGGTGGACAAGCTACAAGCTGTCACCTACGGCAGGACCAGGGGCAACGAATATTTCGGCGCAGCTGTGGAGCTTGCCAATCTAGCCGGTCCCAGACAGGCAGATGCCATGCTCGAAGCCAAGAATGCTCATCTGCCCACAGTCAACTTCTTTGATCGCAAAGGCTACGAAGCTAATCCTGTTGTGCAGAGGCGCACGGCCGAGGAACTTCTCAATGCCATCTATCGCATCATGCACGGACCCAACGCCAGTGCGGAGCTGTGGGGTAATGCCCAGTTCACCAGGGCCTTTGCACAAATCGAATAGTCGGACACTAGTCGGACATTAGCCGGTCTCTCGCCAGGACCTTGCCGGTCTCATGCCGATCTCCCGTCTGGATTCTGCCGGTCTTTTGCCGAGACTCTGCCGAGACTTTGCCGGTCCCAGTGTCTCTTTCGCGATAGGCTCTGAAAATCGCCAAACTCATGTAACGCGCAAAATTAAATCTGCTTGACGGTCAAACCCCTTGCCCCGACGCCCTTTCACCTAAGAGAAAAGCCCCAAACGCTGATGTAATATTTCTTCGCATCACTATTGTTACATTTGCAGTGGTTCCGCAAAATGACTATCCAAGCCGTTTCTGCCAGCAGTTTCAGCACTCTGCAGCGGCGAGCATTCGCATTGGGTATTGGCTGCAAATATCAGAATAAACCTTTCAAGCCTCCATTTCCTCGACTCCGGCTCGACTTTGAACACTTGGACGGAAGCGGGCGTCTGAGCCCGGTTAAGCAGCCACTCTGCGGAATCGCTATTACACTGGAGGGAATTCACAGAAGGATAGGGGACAGGGCAGCAGAAGCCTAGCGGTGAGTGGTACGCGGTGAGCGGTGAGTGGTACGCGGTGAGCGGTGAGTGGTGAGCGGTGAGTGGTGAGCGGTGAGTGGTACTCGGGTGTGCGGTGAATCTTACTATTTGCTTTAGTTGTCCGGCGGCAAAACAAATGCATAGTGGCGGAAAGAGGGCTCGTGAGCCCTCCTTCACTATTTTTGCGGACACGCGCTGAACTTCTGCCGGTTCAGTCTTTTTCCCGCTCTTCCTCAGACTCAGTCAAAAGCTCAACAAGACGCAAGGTTTCGGCCTCGTCGAGTTTCTCCAGTGCGCGATTCAAGAGCACAGTCCAGCATATGAAACTCAGCAGTCTCAACATAGTTCTACCGACCTTTCCTGCACTTGCAACTTTGCATCAGTTCTCTTGCGGTTTCTGGGAGGCCAGCCCAGGCTTCATGGAAGCTATCACTTCTTGCACCGAACGAACATCCCAGAAGCGATTGCCGTTGCCCGTGTAAAGCACCGAGCGCGAATAGCTCGATGAAACAGTACCGTCCGCTTGCTTCTGGTCCTGCATCATAGCCGTCAGCCAGTAAACACGGTGATCTTCCGTGAAGATAGGAAGGGCTTCCGTGGTGCGCACGTTAAACATACCGGGATGGCTGAGGTAGATACGACTGACTATATGAGCCGGACCAACTGGGTTCTGAGACTCACCACTCTTGGTGGCAATGTCGCCCGAGCGCTCTTCCGGAAAGCGGAAAATCTCCATGTCGCTTCGCACCGGATCGGTGAAGACGAAGGCAGTGAGCTGCTTCTGGTCATTACCCACGGTCTCGAAAGGCACCACGCCCTTGAGACCGTCCCGGAAGGTCTCGAAGAAGGGATACTTGTTGCCGTCGCCTCGGGCTTCGCTGATCTTGAACTGCTCGCCGGTGCGAATGACCGCCATCAAGCTGGGAGCCCGCCCCCAGGCTTCGGCATAAAGCCGCGAGATGGAAGCCGGAAAGATCGGCACCCCCGGGTATTGTTCGGCGGCCTGGCTGAGGGTCAGATCACGAATGAAGCCCAGGGGAGAAACTTCCATGACACCGACGGCATCAGGAAGAATAGCACCGCCGGTATTCATCACCCGGGTAGTATAAGTGATCAACATGTGGTATCCGCCATGCCTGGCTTTTGCCACCACCGCCTTCTGCATCTCAGATCCGGGATGGCGAACATTGAAGGCAGCCTCCACGGCAGCGCTCTGGTCGCCGAAAATGAAGTCTACATGCACCGGTTTGCCTGCCGGACCAAACTCACCGGCATCAGCCACGACAAAACCCTCAATACCGCCGGTCATATAGAGAAACTCGTGACCAAGAAAGCGATCCGGGTGGCGCAGGCACTGCCAGTACATTTTGTTTATGCCGCCTTCACTGACCACCAGCAAGGTCGGCTCACGGGAGATTACGGTATTGGGAGTACGATGCAACTGTCGGCAGTAATCGGGAGCGGCACTCATGGGCACCATGCGGGTCACTTCCGACACTGGCAGAGTCTTGATCTCCCTCACTTCCTTGTAATTGGCCATCTCCAGATCGTACAACCAGCCCAGCGAATTGGAGGTGCCAATCAGAGCCAACCAGATTGCCGCGAACACCACGGTCAGTTTGAAACCGCCGTGGGAGCGATTGTTAGTCTCATAGGTGGTTCTTTTGGCAAAGGAGACGGCGCTTTGCATGACCAAAATCAGCGCCAGAACAAAGAGTCCAATTGCCGTGCCCGGTCCCCAGTAAACTGCAAAGAGCACCCACATGGTGGGCGCCACCAGCCATTCCGAACTGTCCTCACCGCTGCGCTGCCTGAGAGAAGCGATAGCAGCGAGAAGCACCGTCAACACCACCCAGACCGCCGGCATCCAGCCAACCAGCATGGTTGTGTATGGATGCACATAAGGCAGAAGGAAAAGAGCAGACGCCGTCATGATCAATGCCGAAACGGCGGTACCAAGCAGGAAGAGCCAGAAAAGGGTCCTGCCGCTCGGATACTTCCATTCATACACGATCAAGGTCAAAGACAGACCGCCGACCAGCCATCCCAGAGGGGCCAGAAGGGGCTGACCGAGGAAGAAGTAAAAGCTGGCCAGCAAGAACGCCGTCGTCAGAAGAAGGCGATACCTGCATTCCAGCGGTGTGCTGATCGTAAAGACGGCCGTTCCCGCAAGCAAAGCCAGATCCATCCACCAGTACAGATACCGGCTCAGGGTGGCAAAGATCAAGAAGAGTGCGATACCACCGAAGATCTGCAGAACGTCGAAAATGACCGCCTGCCGGGAGGGACCGGAGACAGTATGCGACAGAGAGCCGAGCAGGTCGCTACGCAGAAGATCCGCCTTCTTCCAAAACTGTTTCATCCAGGAGTTTCTCATTCTGTGTTCCTTGGTTGAACTGTGCCCCGGCAGGCTTATGCCCGCCGGTGGAGACAGTATGCTGTTTTTCGCAGCCGGGTTTAGGCCGACTCTGCCGATGCCACGGAGGCTGCCGCTGGGAGCGCAGCGCGCTCCAGTCGACGAAGCCGCTTCCGTTCCTTACGCATATCACGCACCTTGCGGTCGGTCCAGAAACGACCGGCCGCCACCTTCTTTCGCAGGTCATGCTGCTCCGGCAAGAACGCCTCCATCAGCACCTGAGCCCTCACCCAATACTGTCGAGCCTCCGCAAAGCGTTTCAGCCGGTTCAGGCAGACCGCCAGGTCTCTGGCGGCAAAAGCCGTCAGGAGATGATCCCCGAAGAGCTTGTTGTTGCCGTCGTAGACCAACTTGAAGGCTAACAGGGCTTCTTCCCTCAGTTTCAGTCGCGCCAAAGAGCGGGCCGCCTGGTGATAACAATATATGGTGCTGCTGTTATGCAACTGGCGATACTCCTGAGAAGAACTGGCCGCCTTCAGCCAGTAGCGGCAAGAGCGCAGTTCGTTCCCGAGACCGCTATGGGCCCTGGCCAGAACTTCATATATGATCCCGACAAAGACCGGTCCCAGAAAGAGATGGGCACGCGGACCAACCGCCGAACCGCGCTCCTCCAGCCGGGTGAGCAGCATTTCGAGCAGGGAGACGGCTTCTTCATAGTGACCGGCATCGCCAAGGGCTCTGCCCAGATTGACCTGACAAAAGATCGTCGTGTCGTGGTTGGCAGCCAGTAAATAGGCACTGCGCAAAGCGGCAGACCGCCAACACTCCACAGCCCAGTTCAAGTCGGCGGAACTTTTGTTTTTGCCGTTGGTTGTTCCCTGCCTATCACTTGCTTTTTTCGCTGCTTCAATCAAGCCCTCCAGTCCGGAGCAAGCCGATTTGTAGGAAGATTCGATCATGACTGCTACTCCTATTTTTGATCTTTGATTTTTGGATTTTTAGACTTTTTGTTTTGCCTCAATTCGAGAAGGCCCATGGGCCGCAAATTATCGACGGCACAGGCCAACCAGAAGAGAATGCCACTACTAAGCACGAAATGGTGCTCATCAACAACGCGAAAAACCGAGTGGGATTTTGAAAGGAGTCTGCAACCTGCAGGAATGGAGAAATAGAGAGAAGAACAAATTCAAGCTAGCAACCTCTTGTCTACACAGTCAACGGTCTCATACTCCTTAAATTGGAAAGATTTATGACATTACCCCCGGTATCACCGCAAAAGTGGAACGGCATCCAAATCGTAACCATGAGCTAAACCAAACTCCGCAAGCCCCCCTTGAAAAGACGCAGCAATTCTGGCAAGTATCGAATTACATTTTCCAACGCAGCCAATTTTCAAAGAGCAAAACATCCATCACGAAAATCGCCCCAGCGGCAACACCTTCCTTATTTCAGTCCAATCCTCCCAGCCTTTGGTGCTGGGAAAAAGCAAACAAATTCAACTGATAGAAAGTACGCCCATGCTGTTACCAACACTCGGCATACTGCCGCTTATGGATACCAGCTTGCCCCGATGGACATCTAGAACGGAATCTGAAAAAGGTTCCAGAAAAATACCGTGGGCGAGCACCGTCATCATTCTCACCTGCCTGGTTGCGCAGCTTCTGGTAAGCGGCACCAGCGCAGACAGCGAACTGGAGCACTACCGCCTTTACGGAGTAAATGCCGGTCCGGCACTTATCGCTCTCAAAAGCGCCGATCCCTTTCAGATCGGAGCCACCTTACTAGCCATGCTGAGAGCAACCTTCGTACACACGGACTGGATACACCTGGTTCAAAACATGGCCCTGGTCATGGCCTTTGCCCCGGCTATAGAACTGATTCTGGGAGCGGCTCGCATGCTCTTCCTCTATCTTCTTGCCGGAATACTGGCCATGATTGTCACCATCACGGTCAATCCCGAACAACTGCTCCTGGGTGCCTCCGCCGCCTGCTTCGGTCTGGCCGGAGCTTACCTTCATTTGCGCCCCCAGGGACGCATAGCCGGCCTGCTGCTGGTGGGTCTGCAGTCCTTTGTATTGCCGATTCCCTTCGTCTTGAAGGCTACCTGGGCCATCCTCTTAATGGTTCTGGCGCAGGTCCTCTTCAAATTGGGAGAACCGGCTCTGGTTGCCCATTTAACCGGACTCTCGCTCGGTTATCTGGCAGCCCGCTGGCTCAAGCAATCGGCAAACAAGACCACCACGCCTGCGTCGCTCTAAAGGAGAGCCCCTCAGGCAGACTATTCTCCAACATGTGAAAGGAACACATCATGTTTCCTAAGAAAACCAACGGTCAAAAGAATCCCCGCCGTGGACCCAATATGAACTGGTTTCTCTACGCGGGTCTGGCCTCTATCGTTATTCTGGCCATCTGGTGGGTGATGCCCTCTTCCTCAAGCGGAGACAACCTGCTCAAATTCCACAGCGAAACGGCCCTCTCCAAGATCCAGCAGGTGATCCGCGAGAAGCCTCACACGATCAAGGAAATCACCTTTGTGCGCATCCGGGGCGAAAGCTTCCCGGGTAAGGTGCTTCTGGACAGCACCACGGAAGAGGGCGGCATCTGGAGCCCCATCGCCGGCGACGAAGAATACAAGCGCATCAGCGCCACTGCCGACAGTGCGCACGTGGCCATCAACAATAAGATCGCGGACCCCGACCAGAAGAGCTCTCTGCTTATCGGCATGCTCATCTCGGTGGCGCCCTGGATCATCTTCATTGCCGTCGCCGGTTACTTCTTCACCAAGATGGCTCCGGCGGCAAGCGGCAACCAGAACAAGAAAGCCAACCTGATTCGCCTTGATCAGGTGAGCGAAAAGGTTCTGCTCAAAGACGTTGCCGGCATCGAGGACGAGAAGCGCACCCTGGAGGAGCTGATTCTCGACCTCAAGCATCCGGAACTGATTACCAGCCTCAAGGGCAAGATTCCGCGCGCCGTCCTCCTCAAGGGACCGCCCGGCGTCGGCAAAACCTTCGTGCTGCAGGCCATTGCCGGTGAGACCGGTCTGCCGATTCTCTCCGGTGCGGGCAGCGACTTCGTGGAGATGTACGTGGGTGTGGGCGCTGCCCGCATCCGCGACGCCTTCGCCCAGGCGCGTCAGTTGCGCAACGAAACCGGCAACTGGGTGATTCTCTTCATCGACGAATTCACCTCCATCGGTCAGAACCGCGCCGACGGCAATAATAACGAACACAAGCAGACGGTGGACGCGCTGCTTGTGGAATTGAACGGTGCCGGCGACACCAACGACCGCATTCTCTTCGTTGCCGCCACAAACCAGCCGGAGGCGCTTGACGCCGCCGTCACCCGCTCAGGCCGCCTCGGCGACCTGATCATCGAAATCGGCAAACCCGACAAACAGGGACGTGAAGCCATCCTCAAGGTGAAACTGTCCAATATGCCGGTGGCCGATGATATCGACATCGAGAAAATCGCCCAGGAAATGTCGGGCATGACCGGCGCCGACATCGACACCCTGGTCAAGAAGCGCGCCCCCACCCAGGCCAAGCGTCGTTTGCTCAAGGGCGTTTCGCCCGAGCTTTTGCTCAAGCCGGAAGGCTTCAAGGTGAGCGACCATATCAAGACGGAAGATCTGAAAATCACCATGGACGATCTCTGGATTGCTCTTATGGAGATGGTTCTGGGCAATATCAATGAGACCAAGGGCAAGCGCATCGATGAGCAAGTGAAGCGGATGATCGCATACCACGAAACCGGTCATCTGACCGTGGCCATGCGTAAGCTTCTTCAGAACACAGGCTCCTGGAACGGTCAGTACGGTGACGAAATCACCGACATCAGCATACTCGGTCCCAATGGTACGGGTGGTTTCGTGCGCACCAATCCGCGCCACGACATGCAGACCGCCCGCAATCTGAAGTCGCGCCTGGCTGTGGCCATGGGCGGCAACGCTGCCGAGCGCCTCTTCCTCGGCGATACCACCGGCGGTTGCCAGAACGACGTAGAGGTTGCCAACAAAATCATCAAAGTGATGCTGTTGCAAATCAACATGTCGCAGTATCACAACCACCAGGAAGAGGGACAGCAGCTCCGGTTGCCGGCCATCAGCGTCAAGCAGATGGGCGGTTCCAAATACCTGGGCGGCATGGTCACCGACGTACCCCAGTACGGCATGTCCGACTATTCGGCCTCGCAGGTGGATCGCCTGATCGGCGTCTACCTCAACGAAGCCGAGCAGGAAGCCAGCGCCTACCTGGAGGAAGAGCGCGACTGGGTGGAATTCTTCGTTCCCAAGCTGATCGAGAAGGAGCGCATGCGCTTTGCCGAGATTCAGAGCCTCTGGAATGAATTCCACGGCGACAAGGATCTCTCGAAGAGCTTCGCCTTCGTCTACGACTGGGACGAGAACCACAAGCGCGGCTGAGGCCTGAACAGCTGAAGTCCGAACAGCTGAGGACTGAAACAGCAAAAGACAAGAGTAAGAGGAGGGACGACTGCCCCTCCTCTCTTCACAATCGAGCCTCAAGAGCAGAGAAAGGAACAACCTTGTTCAACTCACTCCAGAAGAGCAAAACCACAATCATTACCAGGGATGCCCTGGGGCGACATCGTCGCGTCTTCACAACGGATACGCCGGTGAACGAGGTGACGGTGGAATATTTTGGCGTGCTTCTGGCCCTACCGGGAGCGGACCAATTTTCCTACCACCCGAGCCGCCAGCGTATCTATCTCGACTTCCAACCGGAGGCCAATGTGGATGCGGCGGCGGATCGCATCAAACCGACGCTCTTGGCCTTGAACATCAAGGTGGAAGAGCAGAAACCAATTTCGCGACAGCTGATCCAGCTGATCCAGCGGTTAAATCATGGAGCAAGCACCTGTCGCTCGAAATTTTTCGGCGACAAGGAGACCTGATCAGGGTCGGACCTTGCCGCCAAAAGAGAAAGGATATCCCACATGTCTGCTCAAATCTCACAGCAGGCAGACGAAAAACTGCATCTGGTAGCCGGCTCGGGCGGCTGCCGCGCCATGCTGGCTAATCTGGGCATGCTGCTGGCCTTAAACTGGCTGGGCAAGCTCAAAGTGGCCAGTATGGGCGGTATCAGTGGCGGTGCCATCCCCTTCTGCCTCTACGCCGCCGGCTTGAGCCTGGAAGAGATTGTAGACTGCGCCATCGGTCTCGATTTCGAGACTCTGGTGCGACCGCAGGAGAAACTCTCTTCCGTGCTCAAGACCCATTACCAGGCCGGTCGCCGCAAAGGGCGGCTGCCGGGCAAGGGTATTTACAGCATGGAGAACTTCGCCAAATGGCTTGAAACCAGACTGAAAGGAGAATGGCCCCGGCGCGAGCGGTTCTGGACCATGGCTACCGATGACAACGGCGCCCAGGTCCTCTTCACCGAAAACGGCATGTTCAAGCGGATACAGGGAGAAGCGTTCCAGCAAATAGCCGCACCGGCCCGTCCCGAAAGCGCCATCTGCGCCTCCTGCACCGTGCCCGGCTTCTTCATCCCGATCAATCTGCCCCTGCCCACGGGAGGTCAACTGCAACTCTACGACGGCGCCCTTAGTTTCGAAGGAACCAGGCCGCTCTCGGTGGTAGACTTCTTTGCCTTTAAGCAAGGCACCAGGCTGGTCTTCTGCGATGTAGGCGCCGAGCGCAACAACTATGATCGCCTCTACAATTCCATCTGGCGCATCATCTGCGGAGGGCGCTGCCTGCCAAGCTACAAAGCCAAGACAGGCGAAAAGAACTTCGGCATGCCGGTTGTGGAAATTTTGCCGACGGTGACTGCGGTGCGCTCCTTCGAGTTTTCGGCTCCCGCTTCCAGGAAGTGGAAGGCGATTCTGGAAGGCTTCGCCGCCACTACCCAGGCCCTGACCAGAAGCGGCTTGCTTTCTCTGGAAGAAACAATGCAAGCCAGAGGACTCTTGCAAGAGGTAGAGCACCTGGAGAAAGCCTGCCAGGAAGAGCGGCTGGACTTCTCAGTCAAACTGAGAGCGTTGCTCATCCTGCGAGGGGTTTTGAAGTCCTGAAAGAAAGGTTCAGGCAGAGGAGGCAGCCCGCTTCTTCTGCCTGAGCCCTGCCCAATGAGAATAGGTGACATCGAGGCCAGGATTCTTATTGGGCAGGGCTCTTACATCTGTCTTCGATTCGACAGATGTGGAGACTGCACTCTTTTTGTATATCTAGCAAACAAAGAGGCAGCTATGTTCAAAGAGACACTCAGACTGATGCATGCCCTTGCCTTTGGTAAGGCTTCCATGACTTTCTTTCTGGGAAAGAACGTAGTGGCAGGCATAGCCTGTGCCGTCACAGCACCGACAGTCAGCGAAGCCCTATGGCGAGTGCTGCCCTGGTTCGGTGTACTGGCCGGCGACCTGCTCTGGTATGCGCTTCCCTGGCTCTGGCGCCGTCTCAAGACTGTGCCGCAAGAGCCTCTGCCGCATTGGCGCGGCAAACTGGGAGGAACATACTGTGGGCGCAAACTCGAACTTGTTCGGGTGCACAGCTAAGCCTTCGACAAACGAGACGGAAGAGAAAGGACTGCTATAGCTTTTCTCTTCCGCTCGATTGCAAGCCACGATGCAAAATGTTTTCTTATATCAAAAAAATCAGAAGGTATTACTATATTCTTGCGTATTCTAAAAAAAAACGAGAAAGGGATGAGGGCAACGGCTGGTAGAAAGCCGGAATTATTATGCCGAAAAGCCATAGATTGCACATTCAAAGGAAAGGAAGAAGGGTGTTGCCACCCCTCTTCCGAATTCACTCAGCTTGCCGACCTCAGTTGCCGAATAGCCTGTTCAGCCCCGATCACACCGTCCCGATAGGAGGCGTAAATGGAAAGTCGCCGCTGCCGTGCTTCTTCCTGCTCAGCACCGACCGTGGTCATGACCAGCTCCAGTTGCGACCTTGCTTCATCCAGCTCTTGCATCAGCGGCGCCAGCAAACCACTTTCGGCGGCCCGGCAGCTTTGATCAATTGCCGAGAGAGCAGCGTTTCTTTCGTTCAGAATACTTTCCTCGCAGGCGGCAAGGATGCCGTCTTGTTTCACCTTCTCAGCCAGATAGAGGCTGTAGGCCTGGCGCTCACTTGCGGCGGCGACGGCGTCGGCATGATACTGCGCGCACTTGACCGCATCCAAAAGGGGAAGGCAGGCAGGATGGTCGACGCCGAACTCCTGAAGCGCCGCCTCGTAACAAGAAATAACATCGATAAGACAGTCCGCACGCCGGATGCGAATCTGTTCCCGCTCGGCCATGAGGGCATTTACCGCCAGGGTGAGGCTTGTGCCATGCGCGATGCCGGCAGCACGATGTTTCTGCTCGTACTGGCGGTAAGCGGCACGGTATTGCCTGTCGTGCTCTCTGGTGATCAGGGGCAGTTGCTTCTCCCGTGCCTCTTTCACAGCACTTTCAAGAGCAGCAACACGAAGCCGGTGAGGCGACAAAATCGCTTCAAACTTTTCATCGCTTTGCCTGGCCAAACTGGCGTAAGCAGCAAGCAGGGAAGCCTGAAGCGTGGGATTGGATGTCGTCATAGAGTTCCTTTTTTAAACGATTGTTAAAGCCGACTACGCAGTCTCCAACCTCCAGCCAGATCAGTGCCGGATCAAAGGGCGAAGGTGGTGGGGATGCCTGTTAAGAGACTGGGAAACTGCGTGGGGGATGGACTGATTACACCCCATCCTCACAAGACAAATGGTTCGGATTCAATACCCAAGCCTGAAAGCGGCTTCATTTTGATGCAACTCAAGAAAAAAATAATGAGAAGCTGCGCTAGCCACAAGGGTTTCCTGTCACTTTTGCACACACAAAGAAACAAACCGTAACCACAAACCAAAGCCTGATCAAGGTTATGAGGTCTAGAGACCTGAAGCTTTTGAAAGCGAAACCTTTCTTTACCGGCAGATGCCAGCACTTGATGGAGGAGGGGTTTCTCCCTCGAACAGTTCTGAAAACTCCTGGTGCTGGAGTGTTTTGTTTTACTATATTTTGGCGTAGCAGCAGGCAAAAAAGCAAGAAAGACAGGACTGCCCCTCGGGCAGTCCTTGTCTTGAAAGCCTCAAACTAGAGCCGGCTGGGGCTCGTCGTCTTACGGCCGGGTTTTATTCGACCGAGGTCAATGCCTCAGGCCCTTCTTCTTAGCGGCGCGTGGCAAGCCAGAGGGCGATCAGACCCGGCAGCTTGAAGATCATCTCCTTGCAGAGATAGCCCCAGGTGGCCGTGGCCATGATGGTGTAGGTCCAGCCGGGCACCTTCTCCATGCCGAAGAGGACGGCGCAGAGCCAGGCCAGGGCAGCGATGGTGAGGGTCTCACCGATCAGATGCACCGTGTACCAGGAGAGCGGGCTACCGCCGATCTTGCCCATGAGCTTCTGACGCAGCAGGCGCTCCGACACGAAGGTGAAGGCCAGGGCGAAGCCGAAGCCGATCAGGGGCGCCGCCCACCAGGAAGAAGTGATGGCGCCGAGGAGGGAGGCCGCGAGGAAGAGCACCGGGACGATGCAGATGCGGGCGAAGAATTCGTTGCGGTTCATGATGTTTAGTCCGAAGTTGAGTTGAGTGAATGGGTGGTTGCTGACTGAGGGCTTCTCTGGCCGCTCAGCGCAAGCGCTGACGCAGGAAGAAGAAGACGAAGACCAGCACCGCGGCCAGCATCGCACCGCCGAAGGCAGCGCTGCCGCCGACCATGGCCGCACCGATGATCCAGACCACGGAAACCACCGTGGTCAGAGCACGGATGCCGCGACCGCGCGCAGATCCGCTGAACATGCCGATGCCGCCGACCAGACCGATGAAGGTCAGCACGCCGATGACGACGAAGGAAAGGATGAGGGAGAGGAAGAATGGGGACATGAAAATCTCCTGGTGATGAAACCAAGGGAGTGGAAATGAGCCTAGAGGAGCAGCCTGAGCCGCCTCTCCAGACTCGCCTGAGGGAGCACCACAATTGGTGCCCCTTTACTGCCGAGTTGCCGCTTAGCGACCGCAGCAAGCCTTGTAGCCACGCCGATAGAGACGTTCGGCCGTACCGAGCTTGCGGCCGGCCTTCTTCTCCAGGCGAGCTCCCGCCTCGAATTCGCAGGCGGCGTAAGCCAGACCGGCGTCGTGAAAGGCCTGCGCGGCAGCCTCGAAGTTGCGGCTGGCGCTCTTGTAGTCGGCGTCGCCAGCCACGGGCTGGCCGTACTGCGGCTGTCCGACGATCTTGATGAGCGAGACCTGCTCCAGGGCTTCCACAGCCTTGAGGAAGCAGGTGGCAGCCTTGGTGAGACCGGTGGTATTGAGCGTAGTCATATGAATCTCCTGATTCTGAGTTTGTTTGGTTAGAGACACAACTGTTACTTGCCGAAGCCGTTCACCCGGTTTGCGCGGGTTGGGCGGCTCAATGACTGGACATTCCGGCTTTACTTGACCGGTCCGTCCGGGGAACTTTCCTCCTTGCCGGAACCCTGCCGCGCCGCCGCTGCACGCTGAATTTCAGGCGTGCATGAGGTACGTAGCAGGAAGTCCCAGAGCGGAAGAATGACACCGTAATTGGTGCCGGGATGGAGATGATGCAACTGGTGCCGCCGCTCCAGGTAGCGGTAAACCGCCGTCCCGGAGAAGAAGCGACCTTCGCTGCGATGCATCTCGTTGTGCACGACCCACCAGAGGATGCCGTAGGCCACACCGAAGCCCAGGCTGATTCTTGCTGCCAGCGGGTCGAAGAGCGCCAGCAGCAGAATCACCACCATCGCCGGCACAAAGCCCGCCAGCGAAACGTCGCGGATGCGATCGTCCTTGGCATGGTCCTTGTGACGGTAGTCCCTCTTGTGGTGCAGCGCCATGTGATTGGCACAGAGACGCTGCAAGAACGACACACCGTAGCGGTTGGCCAGGCGCATCTTGTGCATGGCGAAGCGATGCACTGCGTACTCCAGGAAGGAGAAGAGGCAGTACGCGAAAGCCAGGCTAAGCAGAACATGCAATGTCAAAGTCACTGCCATAGACGGGTGTACCTCCGCGTGTGACGGTTGAAAGACGAGTCCCTACTGAGCGTCCAGTCCGAAGCCACGGCACACATCCGCGAGACCATCCTGGAAGCCCCGGAGAGAGCACTCCAGCACCCAGCCTTCGCTGTTGCGGCTGAGGACGGCCACCTGAATCACCGTCGCCGCCCCCATCTCGCACGCTCCGTAGGCCACCACCGGACGCGAGTCCGAGCGCCCCTTGAGCAGGGAAAGATGCAGGCAGTGCAGGCTCTCCATGGAGTGCCCGGGCGAATGGCGACTCTCGGTGGTGACCGCGAAAACCACCTTCTGCACATGGGCAGGAATGGCGCGCGGGTCCACCGAGATCTCTTCGCCGGCGAAGCTGTACTGGCAGTCATCGCCCATGTGCTGCAGACCCGGGCAGGCCACGTAGCCCTCGAAGAGGAAGTCGTGCTCGCTTCTGCAGACCCCCTGGTCGTCGAGCATGAAGGCCAGAGCCGAGAGGTCCACGGGCGTGCCGGTGCTGGTGCGGGTCACGGGGTCGATGATGAGCAGGAAGCGGCTCTTGCCGATGTCCAGAGCGCCCTCGGACAGCTTCAGATTGTCGTCGCGAGCGCCCTTCACACCCTTGTCGGCGTGAGTGATGGTTTGAGAATTGTTCATGGATGTTCTCCAGATAGACAAACAAAAGGCCCCGAGCGGAAGCTGTCCGCTCGGGTCGAAGATGAGAGAGAGGCAGCTCATAACTACCTCCCGCTCACCTGTGCTGCGCTACCGAAGTAGCTTTGGTCTCAGTGCAGGCGACGCCCCCGACGCTCGCTGCGGCAGTTGGCAGCCATCTCGAAGGCATCGCTCCACTTCCAGCCGGTGAGGCGCTCGAAGTCGTCAGCTTCGGCGGCATCGGCTTTGACGGCACCGGCCTCGGTGGCGACCACGGAAGCCAGGTACTGGTTCATGGGCATGGCGCCCAGGTCCACTTCCTGACCGTGGGCCACGGCCTCTTCCACCGCCTGCCCCCAGGTGAACCCCACCACACCGTCCACCGGCATGGCCAGGAAGCGACCCAGCGGCAGGTCGGCGAGCTGGACGGTCTGGCCGGAAGCCAGCGCCTCGCTGACGGCATCCCCCCACTTCCAGCCGGTATCACCGACGGGCATGGCGAAGAATTGGGCGAGGACACCGGCGAACTTGGCGCTGGCACCGCTTTGAGACAGAACTTGCTGAATGGTATTCATAGTCAGACTCCAGAGTTGAGGTTTTGGCGGCAGGGTAAAGACTGCTGCTCCGCCACCGGAAGAGCAACAGCCAAAGCTCATTCAACCCGGGTTTCCACCCCGAGCAGTCTGAGCAATTCGTGAAAGTTGAGACACTGAGCCAGAGCTTCCAGGCGACCTTCGAAATGCAGACTGTGGCGAGCAAGCTCTCCCACAGCGGCATTGAAGCCCGCCAGTAGCCCACGCAGCTTCAGTTCCGGACTGAGGCGAAAGCGAAAGGTATGCAGCTCCGGCATGACGGGCTCGATGTTGATGTCGGCCTCCTGCGCCTCCACCTCCACCTTGCGGCTTTCATGACAGAGCAAGCGACGACCGAGATTGACGAGCCAACGGTCTCGCTTCTCGCCTTTGCCAACGGAGCGGCATTTGACCACCAGGTCGGATTCAGCCAGGAAGTGCCTGCGCACAAAGGCCACAGGACAACCGCCGAAGGGGCTGAGAGAGCCGTCGAAGAGGACCAGCCCCTTGTACTTGACCGGCTCCAGAAGACCAGGGATGGCGCAGGTGGCGCGAATGGCCAGACCGACCGGCGCGGGCTCGGAGGAGAGCATGCGCACCGAGCCGTCGAAGCCGTATTCCCAGACACCAATCTGAGTGAAGAGCACGTGGGACTTCTCGCTCATGGCCATGGTCCAGAAGTTCTCCGGCCATTCCTTCACCACAGACTCCACGGCTTCGCCAAGCAGATCGGTATGAAGCGCGGAACGCTCCAGAAGCCTGGCCACAAAGCCGCGGGCCCGAGGCAAGTTGCCCTCGTCGTCGGCGGCGTGGTCAAACATGACGTCCGACCCACTGGCCGTGCCCTTCATCAGCTTGCGAAAGTCGATTTCCAGAAGCCTGTCGATCAGTTCGGCAGGGTCCAGACCATGGGCCATGAACAGCGCAGGAATGGAACCGCCGCTGACGCCGCCGATAGTGCTCCATTCTTTGAGACCGCTGAGGCGCAAAGCCACCACCGCTCCCAGACCGGTCAGGAAGGCACGAGAGCCTCCGGCACCGATAACCAGATGACGAGTAATCATGATGTTTCTCCAGAGAGGGGCACCAGGCACCGGCAGGTGCAAAGTGCAGCCAATACTTGCGCTCAGCCTCGGGGCGGTCGGCGCAAGCTCCTGGAGGAACCTGCTCCTTACGCCACCTTCAGCCGCATGCGCCGGCGAAATGCTTGCCAGGCACCAACTTCATCAAAGTTGGTGGAACAGGCTCTTTTGACGACACGTACTTGGGCTTCAGTCAGTTTCTCCACCAGTGAAACCGCCGTACCGACAACGCAGGCATCGATGTAGACGCCCACGACGCGGAAGTTCGAGAGCGAGTAACCGTTCTCGAGGCAGGCTTTGATCACCTCTTCGGAGCCGTCGTCATCGCTCTTGCGTTGAACGACAAAGCGTTTGTAGCCGCCAAGTTCATGCATGATGGACTCGTCGGTTTCTCCGAATTTCCAGGGTTTCACTTCCAGAGCGACGATACCCCAGCCCCGGGCTTTTGCATCGCGAACCTCGGCGAGTACAGAAGCCATGAGCCTGGGATTCTTGCAACCGAAGGTGTAGCCCGGCTGCATATCGACTATGACGAGGGTTCCATCGGGCACCTGGGCACGATGTACTTTCAATTGCTTCATTTGCTTCTCCTTCCGATTATCGAGAGCAATGCAAGTTGCTAAATCTAAGCAGCCGGTCTTTCATGGAACAGCGCGAGCTGAGCTGAAAGAGCTGAAGGTAGGAGTTACTCGTGTTTAGTGAGCTTTTTTACTCGGGGTAGATGTTTTTTTGAAACGTATCTCTTGGTAGCAGGAAGCCAGGAACGAATACAAATCAAAAATCTGTCTTTTGCTAGTTGAGACAGTTTCGAAACAAAGGCATCAAACCCTCAGAGTTGAACCATCCCGCGTCACTAATCAAAATGCTGGAAGTATCGGTGTCGGGCCGGGAAGCCTGCGCATCATGGGGAAAGCACCACAACAGCGAGATTAATATCACCGGTACAGCATTAGCGCAGCTTAATGAACATTCAAAACCCCATTGCCTTGCGGCAAAAGCAGCCGACTGTTCCCCTGGAGACTATCGGAACGGCACTACATGGCAGAACCTTGCTCATTCATGTCGGATTGAGCAGCGGACAATTCGGTCATCTTCGCCATGTTTCCCAGCCTGTGATCACAGGTAAAAGTTGAGCCCGCAATGGTTTCCTTATACAGCAGGTACACCGACAACCAACTATATCTGTTAGTGTCTTAAGGCAACCTGAATACCCCATACGCAGGGAAAGTGACAGGACTTAAAGTATCGAGAGGCGCAGCAGATGCAGGATTGGCAAAGATGGGAGATTGATCATCTTTAACGCAAAAAAGAGGTTTTAAAGCTGGAAAAGGTTCGCAAATTGGCTCAGAATGCGTGGTTACGAAGCAACACAAAAGAGCGAACAAGGAACCTTTTCGATGAAGAAGTCTACCGCAGATCAAAGAATCTCTCAACTTAGCCTCGATATCTTGCCGGAGAAAGAGGTAACACTGGCGTTTGACGGCGAGGATGTATCAGGAAATGCCGGATTACTGCTTGTGGCGCAGGCTGAAAAGCTAACGAAGCTACTCCGGGGTGCGGCGGAGCGATTGGACGACCACAGAACGCAGTCGCTAATCAAGCACAACATGTTCGAGCAAATCGCTCAGCGGGTATTTCAAATCATTGCAGGGTGTTCGGCAACTGCAGACAGCGACAGCCTGAGAGGAGATCCGGCACTGAAGGCGGCAGTGGGAAGGAATCCGCTGAGCGGAGAGGATCTTGCCGGTCACTCAACACAGCAGAGGCTTGAAACTGAGCGCCAGTACAAGGAGTTGTACAAGTTAAGCCAGTGGCTGGTGGAGTATTACATTGAATGTCATCGAAAGCCGCCCAAGAGGTTGGTTCTGGACTTCGACGGTAGTGCCATTGAGACCTACGGAGTGCAATTGAACGCATTCTACAGAGGCGGTCCATATGGGAAGTTCATGTATTTTCCGTTGTTTGTGTTTGATGAGAATGGCTGGTTGCTGGTTGCAGCGCTACGTCCAGGGGATCATGGAGAAGTGAAATGGTCGCTGCCGATCCTGAAAAGACTGGTGAGACGGTTAAGACAAGCATGGGCCGCGGGTGGAAATTGTAGTGAGAGCGGATGGGGCATTCACGGACAATGAGCTATACAAGTGGATGGATGAGAATCGAGTTCGGTACGTACTGGGCATGAAGGACAATCATTCGCTTTTGTCAAAACGAAACAGTTTCGAGCCAAAGCACAGAGCAAGTTCAAAAGGAAATACGAGGAGCCCAGATATCTTGGCAAAAGTGGGAAAAAAGGCAAAGAACAAAAGGCTGAAAGAGATATCGTCAACGTACGACAAGGACAAGCGCCAGCAGGCAAGACAAGAATTCGAACACCGGCGGGCGCGGGTGTATGGAGAAACCAGTTACGCAGCCCGTTCATGGGACCGGGAGCGAAGAGTAATTGCCAGGTGTGATTACACAGACAGCGGGCTGGAAGTGAGATATGTGGTAACAAATCTCACAGGATATCAGGCAAGACAGGTGTATGAGGACGTGTACTGCAGGCGGGCCAGATGCGAGATGTGGATCAAGTCAATCAAAGAGACACGATGCGATCGGCTTAGTTGCAGCCAGTTTAAGTCGAATATGTTCAGACTGTTGATGCATGCACTGGCATACATATTAATCCACCAAGTGCAAATCAGACTAGAGCAAAATGGCAGTGTTACCCAGTTTCAGCGCACATTCATACATGTTGCGGTGAGAGTGCGCGAGACGCGAAAAGGGGTTGAATTTCAAATAGCGAGAAGCTATCACGCCGCACGAACGTTCAGGCTGGTGTCAAAGAGGCTAGGGGCAAAACACCGTTAGCTGCTTGATCTAAGCAACAATGGAAACTTCACAACCTCAGCAGCTGCATTGGGAAAAATCACTAGAATACTGATTGTAGAGCTGTTTGAGCCTGGTTAAAGTGAAAAATACGACATGGAAACGAACCCGGCTCACTAGTGACCACCTCTTGGGATGCCATTTCTCGCGGAGATCACTTCTCGACAACTATATGTATGGGTAGACCAGGGCAAAAAACCAAAACCTCGGAAAGTTTTTCAAATGAGGCTTTGGCAAAATCAGAACTCACACCTTCGGCTTTTCATGGGCCAGTCGCTCAGCCAGGAAGGCCACCGGCAGGGCCACCAGGATACGGCTCTCGCTACCCATGCAATCGGAACCGGCAAGGGGGTTGAAGTGCTCGTTCTGCGGCTGCGCGTACCAGGCAGGAGCCCGGCCGGCCAGCAGCGTGTAGCGGCAATATTCGCCGTTTTCACCGGCGCGAGTAACTGCCACCAGATAGTCCTTTTCATCGGCGAAATTGGCGGAAAGGCTCACCTCGACAGCCTCGCAATCACAGTCGAGATGTCGGGGAGTGACCGTGACCAGATCCGACCGGGAGGCAAAAACGGCAGTGACGGCCAGTGGATTGCGGTGAAAGGTGTTGATCACCATGGCTCGCACCACTGGCGGCACCATGGCCGGGACGGCACCCGTACTTTTGAAACTCATTTGTTTTCTCCTGAAAGGGTCCTCAGACCACGCGGAAATGCCCTCGTTGCACGAGGAAGGTCGGCTGCCGGTCTACCGGCACGGGCACGGGCACAGGGGCCGGCCGCAGAACGGCGCTGAAGCTGTGGGGCAAGGCAAAGTGGCCGCCGCGTCCGTCACTCTGGACTTGCAGGCCGAAACGCCTGGCCACTGTCCTGCGCAACTGGTGCATGGTTTGCTCACCGTCCACCTCGAAGGTGGGAGCGCCGGTCTGGCTGAGAACGGTGACGATCAGCTTGGAATTGGAATTGTCCATGGAATCTCCTGGAAAAGCAGAAAAATAAACACCCTCACCGCAAGCGGTAAGGCTCCTACTCCTCTTTTTCAAAACTGAGAACGGCTCACTACCTGCCACTTGCAAATCGCAGTGGGAAAGGAAGCTAGTCAGTCATTGCCGGGGGGAAAGGCTTTTTGAAGGGACTTCTTTTGTTGAAGTAATGGGAGGAGTGCTTCTTGAATATCAAAAGCAAACAGTGCAGCTCACCCCAAATCTAGTTAAGGGAGCCCACCTGGGGCGGTTTACAATTCGCGCTTCCTCAGCGTGCCCATGGAACAAAATTCACCGACAAACACGGCACCAGAAGGAAAGTTTACAGCCAACTCATTAACCCTCTCTCAGCTAGCGCAAAGGGTTTGCCATGGAATTGACAGCTTTCATCTCAACCGATAGCGCAGCCCAATCAACATTTTCACGGTTTCCAAAAATTCCCGGCGAAAGGCTGGAAGCCCTAGATTAGATGCCTATCACTAGCTCGCAGAAGTGCTTAGCTTCAGGCTTCTACGTGGAAACCACAGGAATGCCGGGCCCAATTTCCTGATCAAAAATCATTTCGGACTACCCCGAAATCATCCGGCGCACTGCCCCAAAAGGCCCATCGCCAGGGGCTGCAACCTGCAACTACGCCCACCACCGAGGCAATTCGCCGCGGGCAGGCAGGTCATTTATTTGTCACACTTAATTAGTTGCTTGACATCTTTCTAGATGATTAGTATCAACTTACGTTTCAACACAACCCATTTTCAAAAAGAAAAAACCCAAGCCCAAGCCCAGTAGTTCAACTGTTTTCCATCTAACCCGGCACTAATCAGTGCCAAGAAAGGACATTGCCATGAACAACAACAAGAACAAGAACGTTCGGGTGGTAGTGCTCAGTGATTGTGGAGGCGCCCTCACCGCTAAGATTTTCGCCTCTCGCGAAAACCTCGTGGAGCTCTCCAAGGTGGACGACTGCTATCCGATGCAGGCCGTCAAGCTCGTTTTTGGTGAACTCGCCCCCGGCGATTTCATCGTTCGCTCGGTTCTCGCTGGTCGCCGCCGCAAGGTGGAGATCATCGCCGCCGGCGACAACCATGCCATCGAAGCCGTCATCGAACGCACCCGTGGCGAGAAGCGCCGCGTCACCGGTCGTGAAGGCATCGAGTACGTGGAAGGCGACGAGGTGATCGATCTGGCGAACACCGCTCTCGTAGCCGCTCCCAAAGCCCGCGCTTAACCTCCGCAGGCGAAAGCAAGTTTGAAACGTCGTTAAAAATCCCCTATCCGCACCATCCTGCGGTGGGGCAGGTCGCATACAAGCAACCTCTTATGAAGCCAGCGTCTCGTAGACGTCGGCGCCCATGAAAGGTTGTTACCCGGGCTTGGGTTGTATGCGGTCTAGTGCTGGTCGTGCCGGGTAAGGGGCACGACTGGGGAAATCGAGTGATTGCCCACGGCAACCTGCCGTAAGAAACGGTCCGCAGTTGGACCACTGTGTAAGTAACCGGACCTGCGGGTCCAAAAGGAGAAAGCTATGTTTATCGAAACCGAAACCAACTGGGGTCGCCCTGTCGCCACCAGTGTCATCAATGCGGGCAGCGTCACTGATGCCAAGCCTGCCAACGAAACCGCTGCCACGACCGTGCAGAAGCCGGCCAAGCAGTTCAAGCGCCGCGTCGCTCGCCTGCGCGAGATGAACGAGAACGGCACCATCAGCGTGCTCGGTCCCTGGAACAGGACGGTGTCCGTCTCGGACATCCATCGTTTCATGGAGTGCCAGGGCGCTTACTTGATGTGGGCGGAAGGCGACAAGCCGGGCGAGCGCACCGTTGGCGATGCCATCGGTCAGGCTGTGCACGGCGAAATCGCCAAGCCCGAACAGGAGCGTCTCGTCGACGTGACCAAGCTGCTCAAGTCGGTTCCGGAAGCGGAACGGGCCCAGGTGGCGGAACAGGTCAAGGCGCTCATCGTCAAGGCGGCAAAGGCTCAGGATGAGGATTCGTCCAAGTCCGTGTCGATGCAGAAGGAGCCGGAGCCCATGGTGTACTTCGACTCGTACACGAACACCTGGTGGTACGCCAAACCCGACGTCATGGCCATCAGCCGTGACGAACGCGGTCGCTACCTCCTGATCGTGGACGAGAAGACCACCAAGGGTCGTCGGCGCCATCACGTGTCGGCAGCCTTCTTCTTCGCCTTCGTGGCTCGCGAAACCAAAGCACTCGGTTTCACGGGCACCATCAAGACTGTGGTCCGGTACCTGAGGGACTTCCAGGGCAACATCCTGGACGAGCCCTTCGAGGAACCCCGCTTCATCAGCGGTCGGCAGTTGTCCGACCGTCAGGAGCAGGAACTTCACGGTATCCAGGCTACGGTCAGGAAGATGGACGAAGCGTGGACTCGGGGCGAGTTCGAACTGAAGGAAGGTGGTCACTGCCGTGGCTGCTCGTTCCGCTTCAGTTGCCCGAAGAACCGCCAGTGGCTGGAAGCACGTCGCCAGGCGCAGGAAGTGAAAGCGGCGGTTGAAGCGGCTGAACCGCCTCAGACCGAAAACGAAGCTGGCATCCTCAATTCCGAGGCTGCCTAGTTTATCTGTAACCCGTGCCGGTACGGTCTCGACCGTGCCGGTGCATTGCCTAATGAAAGGAGTAATACCATGGCTATGGGAATCTCTGGAAGTGTCGGCGTCGGGTCATCAGCTGACCTCGACGGCGCCTTCGACGGTGCGGTCGGCTTCGACTGCGGTGACGTGGACTTCGGCTTCGGCATGGAAGGACATGCACACTGCGGTGATCTCGGTCACACGACGGAAGGTGCAACCACCCACGCCGCGCTGGTCATCTCGCACCTGACCAGCGCGCACGACTGCAGTCCCGAAAGTGGCTTCGCAGATCTCTCGACGGAAGGGCAAGGGTTTCACGGCAACGTGGACCTGAGCCTGACCGGCGGCAACCAGGCGGAAGATCCGACCAACGCCCGCCGCGACTTCGGCTTCGTGGTGATGGGGCATGGGCAAGCTGACATCAGCGCGCTCATCAAGACCATTACCGAAAAGCTGGGTCTGGTGGAACGTGCCGCCGAGCTGGGCAGCGAGCGCAAGCTCCATGTCCGCGAAGACGGCATCTTGCCCGTTCGCGGCAAGATGAGGCAGATGCCTGCCAGCTACGTGGAAGGCTCGGACGGAATGACCTTCGTCTGGCGCAGCTTCTACACCCTGGGCGAGAAAAGCCCGCTCGCTTGGCTGACGGGCAAACTGCCCGCGGTCGACCGGGCGGTGAAAACCCGTGTCCGTGTCTCGGTTCTGCAGTGGTACTTCGCTGCTACGGCCGACTACGAGACCCGGGTCGTCGTCTCAGTGGACACACCCAAGAGCGTCTACAACCGGACAACCAGCTCCTACTGCGTGCGCGCCAGTGAGGTCAACCCTCACATGAAGGCGGCGCAGAAGCTGGCGCAAGCTCTGGCCGATGCTCTCCGGGACTGCGTGCCCAGCGACTACTCACGCCTCATGCGCGCCCGCCTGACAGCGGACGCGCCTGCAGTCGCGGCCTGAAATTCAGGTCAAGGCAAACAGCAACCTCAACCAACGCAGTAACGCACCTCCTGCCACTGGGCAGGGGGTGCGTGCTGCACATCTGAACCTTCTTTCAAGAACTGGAGTCAAATATGCTTCCCACTTTGTTTACCAAGGTCATGTTCCTGCTGGTCACCTGCCTCTCCGTCAGCGCGCTGGGGGTCTGGCTGGGCCGCAACATCCGCTCCCTGGGCGCCGTCATCGGGCTGGGCATCGCGTTCTTCGTCGGCACCTTCGTGGTGTACTTCTCGGCGACGGCCGCACCACCGGTAGCCATCAGCCTGCTGCTCGCCTGGACACTGGTCTCGGGTCTCTTCATGGGACCCTGCATCCAGGGCTACAGCGAGCGCATCGGCTGGGAAGGCGTCTTCCTGTGCTTCACCGGCACGGCGGGAGCCATGGCCGTCTGCGGCTTGATCGGCATGTTCTCGGGCGTGGACTTCTCGGGCATGGGCACCTACCTGATGTTCGCCCTCTTCGGGTTGATCATCTTCGGTGTGGTGGGCATCTTCGTCAGGATGTCGCGCACGGTCAACATCATCCACGCCATCCTCGGCATGGTGATCTTCGCCGGCTACTTCCTGTTCGACTTCTTCCGCCTCACCAAGGGCGAAGACACCTGGCCCGAGGCCGTGCGCATGACCATGTCGCTGTATCTGGACTTCATCAACTTCTTCCTGTACCTGCTGCAGCTCTACGCTGAAATCTCCAGCAAGAGCTGAGCGCAGGAAGAAGCCGCTCCAGAAGTAAAAGCAGGAGCTGATGAGCCGCTCAACCGGTCCGTCGGCTCCTGCCTTCGTTCAACCTGCTTCATCAACAAGGAGACTTTGCCATGGGCAAGCACCTCGAGTTGTATATCAGCGACCCGCGTCAGGGCGCCTCCGTCCTCATTGAAGTGGAGGGCGTCCGCCGCACCGAACGTCAGGCCAGCCGCACCGGCGCCTCCGACGGAGAAATCCTCCAGTCGGCGGCGCTGGCCATTCTGGAAAGCGAGGACGGCTTCGAGCCGCGCCTGCGCATCATCGACCCGACGCGCACCCAGTGCAAGAGCGGCGAGATGACCATCAGCCTGGAGCAGATGCGCCACTGGCGAAACGGTGGTGGTGCAGCCCCTCGCCTGGGCGGCCACTTCCACGCCCCCAGCACGAGCCGCAGTGACGATGTGCGCCGCGCCATGGGGATGATCGGCTAGGAAGAAGCAGAAACAGACAAGTCGGGTGGTCCAAAAGACCATCCGGCTTCGCTGTTCGCCTCCGCCACCACGGAGGAAAACGCAGCAGCCACAAGCTGGTCTGCGGCCGCGTGAGGCTGAGAAGTCTCTTGAGCCGACGGTAAGAAATCGGCGACCAGGCTGAAAGTCACCACTTCAGCCTGTCCTAAACGGTGAAACAACTGGAAACCACATTGAAACCAAAGAAAGCGAGAAACTACCATGAAAGCACTCACAGCAACAACCGGAGCCGGCTACCGGGTCCACCCGATTACGGCGGCGCATAAGGTCGGCGACCGCCCCCACAACCGAGACGACAGCTCCAAGCGCCGTCTCACCAGAGAAGAGATGGAACTGGAAGACGGCATCAAGGCGCAACACGCCGCCGCCGCTTTCATCATCGCCTACCTGGAGACCCTCAAGAGCGGTTGGCGAGCGGAAGAAACCGAAGTAGGCGGTGACTACGACCGTCAGGGCTTCGACCTGCTCCTGATCGAAATCAAAACCAAGCGAGTCATCCCCGTGGACTTCTCCTTTGCCTCCAAAGACGGCGGCGCGGTGCAGTATCAGCGGGACTGGTTCGTGATGAACAGTGATGGTCCCTGGGTCTTCCGCAAGGAATGCGCTCAGCTGCTCATCCGCCAGTTCATCAAGGTGATGAGCGAAAACCAACACTTCCGGCGCGCCTGAAAGCGTGCAACTCTGTAAGGAGAACGACATGAAGAAACGCACAATTCGTGTAGTCTCTTGCGGCGCCAAGCACGGTAAGCCGCCGGAAGACGCCGACCTGCTCATCGACTGCCGGGGCTTCGAGAACCCGCACTACGACCCGAAACTGCGCCCCCAAACAGGCGCAGCCAGGGCGGTGCGGCACTTCCTCGAGAACTCTCCCGGCGTGCCGGAAATGCGCGAGGCCCTGACGCTCATGCTCAAGGCCTGGCTGCCGGGGCTCCTGACCAACTCCCGCTACCACCTGGAGAAGGACATCTTGCTGGTGTTCAAGTGCACGGGCGGCAAACACCGCTCGCGCTACTTCACCATCGAGGCCCGGCGCATCGTGCAGGAGCTGATCTCGTCGCATCCCGAATGGGAGGGCGTGCGAGTCGTCATCAACCATCGAGACAAGACCAGTCTCGAAAACTGAAAGGAGGTTGCCATGGCGACTCTCTACTACCTATCCACCCGTCCCGAATCGCGCTTTTGTGAATCGCACAGCACGGACGGTTACACGCCCGTGCTGAACGACGAAACTGAGCGCGGGGACACTCTGCATGAGGACTTCGATGCAGCCTGGCGCCTGGCCCAGGACATCGCCTACGACCTGCCCGGAGCCAAAGGCATGGACGTCATCGAGGTGCGCTTCGAAGACACCCTGCTGGCCACTCTCCAGGAAAGCGGCGATATCCGGCTTGGCTCCACCAGCGACTGCTTCGGAGGCAGAATTGCAGCCCTCTCCACCAGGGCCTGCCATCTCCTCAACCACTCGGCGCAGTTCAGCAAGCGCGAGTTCCTCATCCCCGAGGAACACTTGCCCATGTTGAGCGGCGCCGAGCATCGCGGCTCCGGCACCCTGCACTGAAAATGCAGGGACGAATGTCAGTCGCTTCCGTAACTCTCACCGAAAGGTATTCCATGAACGCTACCACCAACCTGAACCTGGGGCAGACCGCTTACCCCGCCCTGGCCGAGCGTTTCCTCGACCTGAACATCCCCGGCATCGAATGCACCTGGCGCACCGCCATCGAGGCGGCGCTCGCCCAGGGCATGGAAGTCACCGCCGAGGAGCTGCCTTTCGTGCAGTTCCTCAGCGCCCCGGTGACCGATGTGCAGGGCTGGACCTGGGGGGCTTCCATCCAGGAGGCCGAGCAAAGCGGCAGCGCCGTCAACTTCGCGGAACTGCCTCTGGCTGAGTTCATCGCTCAGCAAGAGGCTCCGCAAGCGGAACCGGACTACATCAGCCTTCTCATTCAGAACTTGCGGCTGCCACGCTTCAACTGGAACCGCCTGGACAGCCGCGGGCGCTCCATCCCGGGGCTCCTCTGTGTGGACGCACAGCGGCCGTTCTACCAGGACGGCATGCTGCACTTCCCGCTGCCCGACGAGGCCGGCCGCCGGGCCCTGCAGATGGAAATCCTCCGCCACGAAATGCCGGGAGCCTGGGGAGACCCCTATGCCCACGCCATCTTCGCCGGCGAATTCAACTGGGGAGCCGGCAAGCCCGTGGTCGATCACGAGTACGCGCACAGAGTCCTCGATCTGCCGGCGAACCAACCGCTCGAAACGAGCGGCGCGGTGAGCGAAGGCGCCATGGGTGACCGGCTGGAATTCCTGCTGCCGCTCATGGGCATCAACCCCGGCGACAAGGAAGAAGCGGTGCGACAGTTCCTCGCTGCCATGCAGCCGCAAGCCTGGTGCCTCACCTGCCGGCAACTGCACGCCGACGGCGAGCACGGGCACAGCAACAACAGCTAAAGCGAATTCGACTACCCATCGAACCAGCTTGACCTGGAAGGGGCTTGCCGCCAGGCAAGTCCCCTCCATTTCTCTCTAGCAGACTCTTGCTAGAGAGCATTTAAGTGCGAAGCGGTCCCCTGCTTCCCACCTAAATGCTCTCCAGAAAAGGGCATTACAGAGCCGTTTTCCGACAGCAACGGCGCTGTTCCAAACCACGCTGTCACAACCAAAGTGAGGATTAATACCATGAACGCACGTATCAACAACACCACCATCAACGCCGCCAGCTTCGGTCTCGACAGCAAGTTCGACGGCATCGTCGGTCAGTTCCTGGCCATGTCCATGAGCGACACCGGCTGGAACTGGCGCGACGCCATCGAGGCCTCCCTGGAGCGCGGCAGCACCGTCGACTTCAGCGAAACCCCGCTGGGCCGCTTCTTCGCGAGCCGGGTCAGCAAGGGCTGGAGCTGGGGCGATGCCATCGCCGAGGCGCTGAATGCCGGTCACGAAGTCGACCTGAACGAGCTGCCTTTCGAAGCCTTCATCAAGGCTGACGAAGCGGCCGGTGACGACGTGGTCAGCATCAACGACGCCGACTTCGAGCGCGTCACCGGCTGGACCGCCGGCGACGCCATCGAGATGGCTGCCGAGTGCCGCCGCGACGACCGCCTCTTTAAGGGCGGCCGCCGTCTGCACTGAGGCAGGCAAGGCTGGCTAACAACGTCAGGCGGGAGTCGCATGAGGCTCTCGCCTGACCGTTACGCAAAGCTCTCCAGAGCAATCTGGAGAGCATCTATATGGGGATGAGTAGGTAGCTCATGAGCTTTCTATTGATCCTTATATAAATGCTCTCCCTACAGAGAACATTCCGACTGTGCCTTAAAGACAGCAAGGCACGGCGGTTTCAACCCGCTGTCAAAACCAAACCTGTTAGGAGCACTACCATGAACGCACGTATCAACACCACCATCAACGCCGCCACCTTCGGTCTCAACGCCAAGTTCGACGGCATCGTCGGTCAGTTCCTGGCCATGACCATGAGCGATACCGGCTGGAACTGGCGCGACGCCATCGAGGCCTCCCTCGAGCGCGGCGGCACCGTCGACTTCAGCGAAACTCCGCTGGGTCGCTTCTTCGCCACCAAGGTCAGCAAGGGCTGGAGCTGGGGCGCCGCCATCGAGGAGTCGCTGGATGCCGGTCACGAAGTCGACCTGAACGAGCTGCCTTTCGAAGCCTTCATCAAGGCGGACGAAGCGGCTGATGACGACGAAGTCGGCAGCTTCGACGCCGACTTCGAGCATGTCACCGGCTGGACCGCCGGCGACGCCATCGAGATGGCTGCCGAGTGCCGCCGCGACGACCGCCTCTTCAAGGGCGGCCGCCGTCTGCACTAAGCATGTCGCCTGGCACCACGTCAGGCGGGAGTCGCATGAGGCTCTCGCCTGACAGTTCCAAACTGCTCTCCAGAGCAATCTGGAGAGCATCTATATAGGGATAAATGGTGAGTTCATAGAGCTCTCTATTGATCCTTATATAAATGCTCTCCCTCAAGTTCTCTAGCAAATCAACGCCAAGTTGAGCAAGAGAGAGTGCAGTCCGGGGTTGCTTCAAGACAGCAAAGCAATTCCGGTTCAACCCGCTGTCAAAACCAAACTGTTAGGAGTGTCTACTATGAAAACCGCAAACATCACTGTGAACGCTGCCGACTTCGGTCTGAACGCCAAGTTCGGCAACCTCGTCGACCAGTTCCTGGCGCTGCCCCTGGGCAACACCGGCTGGACCTGGCGCGACGCTGCTGCTGCCTGCCTGGAGCGTGGCGGAACCATCGACTTCAGCGAAACGCCGCTGGGTCGCTTCTTCGCCACCACCGTCAGCAAGGGCTGGACCTGGGGCGCCGCCATCGGCGAAGCCCTGGAAGCCGGCCACGAAGTCGACCTCAACGAGCTGCCTTTCGAAGCCTTCATCAAGGCTGACGAAGCAACCGTCGAGGAAGGTCTGGTCAGCATCGCCGACGCCGACTTCGAGCGCGTCACCGGCTGGACCCCCGGCGACGCCATCGAGATGGCTGCCGAGTGCCGTCGCGACGATCGCCTCTTCAAGAGCGGTCGCCGTCTGCACTAAGCCCGAGCAGCAACAACGGGGGAGGTCGTCGCACGAGGCGACCTCCCTCATTTCTTGAACCGGCTCTTCAAAACAGGAAAAACGAACCATCAGACAGAGCCACTGAAAAACCTGAAAGGAGACTTTCATGAACCTGCGTGTCATCGGCTACATTGCGCTTGCCGCCGTGTTGTCCGTCATGTTCGCGGTGCCGGTCTGGATCGACTTCCATCCGCAGCACCAGGCGCCGGGGCTCTTCACCTTCCTCGCACTCTCCGCAGTCATGTGCTGGCTCATGGAGAAGCTCGAGGGCGGACCGGAGAGCTACCCCGGCTTCCTCTACGACTGAAGCCCGCAATAACAACCAAGTCTCGAACCGATTGCTCTGGGAATCGGGACAGCAGCGCCGGGGCCAATCCCGCACCGGCGCTGCCTTTCGCCGCACGCTTCTAATGCGGCATCCCATCGATCAATCAAACCTTGCAAGGAAAATCGCACTTATGAACACCAAGACCATCGTCCGCATCGGCACCGGCCTGGTAGCCGTGCTGCTCCTGGCCGGTTGCGCCGGAACCCGCCTGGGTCCCGGTACCTCCACCGGTCTGCTGATCGGCGGCGCCGCCAGCATCATCTCCGGTGATGGTGGCCGGGCTGCCGGAATCGGAGCTGCTGCCGGTGCGGCTGTGGACATCCTGAACGGGCAGCCGCCCGTGGAAGTGGAACCGGTCTACCGCGACCGCTACTACCGCGATGACCGCTACTACCGCGACGACCGCTACTACCGTCCCGCGCCGCCGGTCTACCGCCCGGTGCCGCAGCGTCCGCCCCGTCGCTTCTACGACGAACGCTGCGGCTGCTACTACTACCGCTAACCCGGCAATGTCGGCGCCGCCCCGGTCGATCACGCATCGGCTCCGAGGCGGCGCCTCTTCTGCCAGGTATCTGTGTAACCAACTAACCCTCAAGAAAGGAGGTTGTATGGAACTGCTACTGGTAGCGGTGGTTCTGATGCTGCTTCTCCTGGTCAGACTGCCCATCGTCTGCCTGGGTCTGGCAATCATGTGTTTGCTCTTCTGGAAGGCTCCCGGCTGGGCGCTCTTCTGGTTCGTCCTCTTCCTGCTGCAGAAGAAGCGGTAGCAGGCAAGACGAAAGCAAACATCTCTCTGACTAATCTGAATGGAAAGGACTCCCTATGAAAAGCATCCACATCACCGAAGGTGACTTCGTCGTCACGTCCGGTCTGCTTGTTGCCGAGGGCACTGCCGAAGTGCAAGCCTCGGGAACGGCGACGGTCATCCTCTTCGACAAAGCCACCTGCGTGGCCTCCGGGCAGGCACATGTCACCGCTCGCGGTGCCAACAATGTGCACATCTCGGAAGACGCCGAAGCCGATGTGGGCGGCACCTCGCACCTGGAGGCGTACGGCAAAGCGCGCTTCACCCTGCGAGGCAAGGCACGCGGACTGGTGATGGGCGAAAGCGAGGGCTTTGTCCTCGAAGACGCCGCCATCACCGCCCTCGGTCGCGCGCGCCTGACCATGATGGCCAGGGGCGAACTGATCGTCGGGGAAGAAGCGCTGGTCAACTACGCCACCAACACCACCTGGGGTGGTGCCAAGGGCCGTTGCCTGCAAATCACCCCGGCCTTCATGAAGGAACTGGCCGAGCGCCTGCGGACTCTGCAAGCGGTCAAGAACGACGGGCGGGGCGTCAGCTGCGTGCGGACCATCGTCTCCGAACTGGAGCGCGGTGACCTCACCGGTGCCCTGGCCGTCACGAACAACGAGTCCGACAAGATCCGCAGCTACCAGGACATCGTCCAGGCGCTGCGGGAAGCCGGCTTCTGGTACGAGATCGACTTCTCCAAGTTCTGATTGAGCACCACCGGCAAGCAGTAATTCCGGCACGCTCCTAAGAAGGCGCGTGTCGGACCTTTCTCTAACAACACTTCCTAAAGAGGAAAAACCATGGCCAATCTCGTCATCCTGCACAACGGCAAGGTCAAGATGCAGCGCAACCGCTTCGGCGGCGACACCAGCAAGTTCCTCCAGCGCGACCACCACGAGCGCAACGAGGGCCGGCTGCGTCGCCGCAACTTGCGGGAGCAGCTGCGTCTGGAAGACGAAATGTTGACGGCGTTCGACGGCGCAAGCGCCATCGGCACCGACAACATCCGCCCCGTCCGCCAGGCCCTGCGCCACATGGGTGAGAACAAGCCGGTCTACAACGTCGGCGACATCCTCATCGGCGCCCGCGTCATCAAGAAGGGGCGCCGCCAGGACGGCATCATCAGCATCAAGCTGACCGAGGGCCGCCGCGATCACCATCACCGTCGCACTCCCGTGGGCCACCTGGTCCTGGGCGAGGACGGCAAGATCGTGGCTTTCCACATGAGCTGACGAGCTCGCAGCCTGAGACCGGTCTTGCCGCCGGTCTCAGCTACGGCTCGCCCGCGCTCTTGTCTCAACCAGACCTGTGACATAAGGAGCTCAAACCATGCGCACCCTGCTCAACCTGAGCCAGATGGGTGTGATCGCCTACTGCGCCGAGGAATGTCACCGCCAAGAAAGCGGTGAACTCTCGGTGTTCTGGATGATCAACGCCTACCGGTATCTGGCGGAAGTCCGCACCGACTGCTCTCACGCCGAACGTCCGCACATCACCAGCACCCTGGTGGAAGAGCTGTACGCTCTCGTGGAGCCGGTGAAGAACAAGGGCGGCTTCCGCCAGACCAATGTGGTGGTGGCAGGCAAAGTCATCGGCTGGGAAAACATCCCCCGCCAGATGGAGAACCTGCTCGCCGCCCAGAACGAGCTTTCGCCGGTGGAATTCTACAGGGAGTTCGAAGAGATTCACGCAGGCGCGGACGGCAACGGTCGCGTCGGCTCGCTTCTCTTCAACTACCTGCAGGGCACCCTGGCCAAGCCCGTCGCTCCACCCGACGTCTTCGGCAGCACCGCCACTGGTGCCGCCTGAAGCGAACACCTGTTTTTCAACCACAACTGAAAGGAAACCCTCATGTGTAACGGAAACTGCAATTGCGGCGGAAGCTGCTCCGGAGCCGGTGCCGGTCTCGACGGGCAGAGCAGCGAGCAGCCTCTCGACCGGCTCTACGCAGCCGCTCGCCGGGCCATGGCCGAACTCTACCCGGAGAAAGCCGAAGCCATCAACTCCGGTCGCTACTCCCGCATGGAAGAAATCTTCGCCATGGACGCCCTCGGCGAGAAGAAGCTTCCGACCATGCTGCACCGCTGCGACGAGGAGCGCCAGAAGGAAATCATCGACGCCAACATCGAGACCCTCTTCACCGAGCTCTCGCAGTCGATGATCGACTTCTATCGCAAGAAGCTCGACGAGACCAAGCCCGGCAAGCGCTAAGCCTGTCGGCAAGGTCAAGAGAGTCAATCCAAGCAAGAACGCGACGGCGAAGCGCTACCGGTGCTACGCCGCCGCACCAACTGTCTGTATATCTTAACCAAGGAGTTACACCATGTTTAACACCCACAATCGAAACGAAGGTCAAGCCACCAGCATCGGTGCCTTCTTCGTGCGCCTCTGCCTGACGCTTCCCCGCGACCGCTTCGACGAGCTGGCTCAAGCAGCCGTGCTCACCAACATGCGCTGCGGTCTGGCCCTCACCAAGTGGCGTCCCGACCACGACAACGCCAAGCTGGAGGAAGCCCGTCTTCTCACAGCCTTCGCCCTGCAACTGGTGAGCGACCACGTCAAGCACTACCCGTTCCTGGAGCGCCAGACCGTGCAACCTCAGTACATGGGACTGGGCATTCACGAACCGTCGCTGAGCATGGCCACTCCGCTCGGGCAAGACGCCGTCTTCACCCAGGCCACTGCCTTCGTGGAGCAGGCCAAGGCCATCGTCGACGACCTCACCGGCGACGACGTGCAGGAAGTGCGCAACTACCAGCTCGACCTGCTCAGCGCAGCCGACGGCGGCTCCTGCACCCATCTGGACCAGGCCAGCGTCAGCGAGCACCTGGCTCGGCTGGCGGAAGCCTTCACCAGCAAGTGCGCCAAGCACATCATCGTCTTCACCGACGGTGACGCCCTGCCCCAGGGCGCCTGCTGAAGGCACATCAGGGGGACAACCGGAGGGAAGCGAACTAGATTCGCTTCCCTCTCTTCTATATATCTCAACCAAGGAAAAGAAGATGAACTTGAAAAAGATAGGTAGAGAAGGCTTGATCAAACGTGAGGCTGATGGCAGCGTCACGGTCATGGTCAAGGGAGTCGGCTACGTGGCCGACCTGCCCGGCGTCAGTTGCCTCAACCCGGAAGCGGCGGAAGGGGAGCGCGTCTACACCAAGGTGTTCAAGCGCAAGCCCATCTACCTGCCCCACGAGTACGACCGCGCCGTGCGGGAGATTCTCAAGGGCACAGACGTGGTGGTGCTGGGCATGAACGGCTACAGCTCCCTCACCGAGCAGAAGTGCCGGGAGTGGGGCGTACGCCCGGGTGCCTACGAGGCAGCCTGCGCCGGCATCCTGGAAAGGGTGATCGCCGAACTGGAAGCCTCCTATCCGGGGGTGGACGTTCGCCTGGCCCACGGAGCCTCCGGCATGGGCGTCGATGGAGTCATCCTGGGTGTGGCCGCCAAGCTGAACAAGCGGCAACTCGGTCATTCCTGCCCGCGCTTCATGTTCTACGTGGAAGACGACGAAGTACCGGTCTACGTGGGCAAGACCCAGGTGGACTATGCCAATGCCTTCATCGATTCGCTGGACGTCCTCGTGGCAGCCAACGGTCGCGAACAGGCTTTCCGGCACGACATCAACGCCGTCTTCGACAAGGGCAAGCACGTCATTCCGGTGAACGTGCTGCGCAGCATCTCCACCACGGGCGGTCCGCCGGCACTGAACGGCGACGGAAAAATCGAAGATGCCGTCGCCTACTTCGAGCAACGGGTGCACCTGATGTACCGGGCCTTCACCGGCACCGGTGACCCCTTCCGCGACATCGTCAACCATGTCATCGAAGAGGTGCGTCAGATCAGCCGCCTGCTCATTTCACCCAACCGCGCCTTCAGCGCCGAAAGCGTCGCCAGCCTGCGCAACAGCTGAGCAACGCCGGAAGCAGAGCTGAGGCTAATCTCAAGGAGGTCACCATGACCAAAACGAACCAGCCCCTGGCTCTGCTCATCGACGACCTGCGCGTACCGGGCGACGCCAGAAACGGCAAGAACATCCCCGTTCACGCCGTGGTCGCCCGCAACTACGCCGACGGCATCAAGCTTCTTGCCGAGCGCAAGTGGGATGTGCTCTACCTCGACCACGACCTGGCGGACTTCAGCGGTCCGGAAGGGCGTGAGCGCAAGGGTATTCACATCCTCGACTGGCTTGAGGAATTCCCCCAGCATCTGCCGGGTGAAATCATCATCGTCAGTGACAACAGCTCCGGTGTGCAGCTCATGCGCCGTGTGGTGAACAAGCTCTACGGGCGCGGTTTCTAACCGCCCCGTCGAGCGCAACAGCGGTGGTCCGGCTCATTCAATTGCCGAGTCGGACCACCAATTACTCTCTCTCAACAACCGAAGGAATTTTATGACCAAGAATTTCCGCCAGGCACTCTACCAACTGGCACAAGCTCAACGCGCCGAGAAGATCTACCTGCAGAGCCGCCTGCAGCCCTTCGACGCCAGCCATCTGCCCCAGGAACTCTACAACCTGGCCTGCCGGGTCATGGGTGTGCAGTCCATGCGCAACGACGAGGTCCTGCCCGTCTTCTTCTCCGAAGAGGCCACGGCCATCCTGATGCGCATGCCCAATCAGTACTGGATGTGGTGGGTGCTCCAGCAGGCGGTGCTGAGCACCGACGCCGGTGAGGACAGCAAGATCGGCCGCGACGACATCATCCACGGCGTGCAGCAGGTGCGCAATCAGTACGCCCACAAGTACAACCTGCGCGAGACCATCGCAACCCTGACGCCATCGGCCGACGGCAAGGCCAGCCGCGAAAGCAAGATCGCCTCCCGGGCTGCCGAAGGGCTGGTGCTGATCAAGACCAACGCCTTCGAGCTCGACGAGATGGTCGACAACCCGCTCTTCTTCGACCCGCAGTTCCTGCGCTAGAAGCGAGCACCCAGACCAAGCCGGCGCCACCGCTTCCGGTATCACCCCGGAGGCGCTGCCGCCGACTGGCTTCATATATCTGTATCTAAACAACCCCAAAACCTGTAAGGAGAATCACCATGATTCAGGTAACCATGAGCCGTGACAAGGACGGCCAACACTACGACCAGGGCAGCCGGGAGATGAGCCCTCTCGATGCCCTGCGCATTCTCACCACCAGCGAGCTGGCCTTCGGCGGCAACATCACCGAAGCCACGGGCACGCAGATCTCCATCATCACCCGGGTGATGGGCTGCGTGGACACCTCCATCTTCGCCGGCAGCCAGGAAGAGATGCGCCCCTTGAACGAGGCGGCGTATTACTACCTGCGCGCCTGCGAGCGGGAGACCACGGTCATGGACGGTGTGCTGGCCGAGCTTGCCCGCATGCCCAACGGAGCCGGCGGCAATCCGCTCATCCTGAGCCTGGCCGCTCCCATGGTCATGGGACGCAACCGCCTGGCTCTGGCTGCCATGTTGGCCCTCGGCGTCACAGCCGAAGGCGACATCGCCGCCGGCATGCTGATGGGTCTCGAAGACCTCTTCGCCGCCTTCCAGCTCATGCAGGAATTCCCCCACATGAGCCTGGCGGACGTTTCGGTCGCAGTCGCCACCTAGTCCAACCAACGAACCAAGGAGAACGAGTATGTACGACAAACTTCTCACTCTGCTCTCGGCGTGCGAGTCACTGGTGCAGCGTTTCGAAGACCTGCGCTACGTGGGCATGCAGGACCAGGTGGACAAACCGTCGGTGCTGCCCAAGACCTACGGCGCCTACCACGACGCTTTCCGCACCTGGCAGCTCTACAGCGCCGAAACCAGGCAGTGCATGGAGGAGCTCAATGCCATGCCGGCCTTCCGCGCCTCGCTGGCAGTCTTCGGCGAGGCAGCATCGGTGGTGGAAGCTGCACTCAGTGCGGCGGACACCGACGAGAGCGAAGCCGGCTACGCGGCCCTCAAGCTGTTGGCCGAGCCGAAAGCGGAGTTGCAAATGGCCCTCTCGGGTCTGCAACTGACCGGCATGCCTGGCTGCATGCGAGCGAGCGGCGGCTGGGTCGTGCTCGGCACCGAAAAGCTGCTCGCTGCCGCCGCCCTGGTGCGTGAGGAAATCGGCAGCAATGCCGAGAGCGCCTCCATCACCGGCTCAGTCGACTATCAGCAGGCACGCAGCGCCTACCACGCCGCCCTTTCCAGCGTGGAAACCAAGCTGGCAGAGCTGAAGGCCATTCTGGACAAGGTACCGTCCAACGAACGGCCCAAGCTGAATGATGCCTTCCAGCGCTTCACCGCCTTCGTGGAGACCACTGTCAACGACCTCGGTCAGACGCTTCCGAGCGACTGGAACACGCTGGTGGCCGAGGCCAACCAGGTCATCGTCTGAGCCCGGCGGGTAACTCCGTCGAGCCCGGGCGTTACCCGCAAAACCAACGCGATGCAAGAGGAGCCGCTCCGGTGGCTCCTCTTGCTTGCACTTATCTCTAAAACATCAACACCAGAAATGGAGGTATGAAATGAACAAGGCTCGAGAAATCGCCACTGCCATCGCCCGGCAGTTGCAAGACAACGGCTACACGGCCGTCTTGGCCGGCGGCTGCGTGCGCGATCAATTTCTGAACTTGGAACCCAAGGACTACGACATCGCCACCAGCGCCACACCGGAACAGGTGAAAGCGGTCTTCAAGGATGATCTGGCTCTCGCAGTGGGTGAAGCCTTCGGCGTCATCGTCGTCATCCGCGAGGAGGAGCAAGTGGAGATTGCCACCTTCCGTGGTGACGGTCAATACGGCGACGGTCGTCGTCCCGACTCGGTAAAGCTTCTCAACGACTGCGACCCGCTCGTGGCTCTGAGAGAAGATGCCGCCCGGCGCGACCTGACCATCAACGCCATGTTCCTCGACCCGGTCTCCGGTGAGCTGTACGACTTCTTCGGGGGTCGTGCCGACATCGAGAGCCGCACTCTGCGTGCCGTCGGTGATGCCGCACAGCGCTTCAACGAAGACCGCCTGCGCATGTTGCGGGTGGTGCGCTTCGCCGCCAAACTCGGCTTCACCGTCGAGCCTGGCCTCATGGCCGCGCTTCAGAAGCATGCCCCCGACTTGCAGCCGGGACGCATCGTTTCCTACGAGCGCATCGCCAAGGAGCTGGAAGGCATCTTGCTCAGCAAGGCGCCGGTGGCCGGTCTCGAACTGCTCATGGAAAGCGGTCTGATGGCGGAAATTCTGCCGGAGATGCTGGAAATGGTCGGTGAGAACGCCGTGCAAGACCCGATCTGGCATCCCGAAGGCAGCGCCTGGGTGCACACCATGATGGTGCTGGCGGAAGCAGCGAAGGAGGAGGAGAAGTCCTTCGAATTCATGCTGGGGGTGTTCTTGCATGACATCGCCAAGCCGCGCACCATGAGCAAGCGCGAGGAAGTGCTGGATGGCGTCACCGTCATCCGGGTCTCCAACCGGGGACACGCCGAAGTGGGGGCGGAGATGGCCAAGGCGATTTGCAAGCGCCTCAAGCTGTCCTCCGACACCACGCACAGGGTCAGCGAGATCGTGCGCATGCACATGCAGATGCACGACTTCAACGACCCCAACATCCGCCGTAGCCGGCTGGTCAAGCTCATGCAGCGGCCTGACATCATGGATCTGATCCGGATGCAGCATGCCGATGTGATGGGCACCGGTCGCACTCTGGCGGAGCGGCAAGAAAGCTCCCACAGGGGTTTCTATCTGAACCTGCTGGAAGAGCTGGCCGGGAGCCTGGAACCATCGCAGAGGCTGAACGCCGAAGCACTGGTCACGGGCGCTCACGTGAAAGAGATGGGCTTCAAGCCTGGTCCCATCTTCCGCGTCATCAAGGAAGCCGCGTTGGCTGCCCAGCACGACGGTGAGTTCACCGACAGTGCCGGCGCCGCCGCCTGGCTCACCGAGAACGCAGCACGCTTCCGGGCCATGACCGCTCAGGAAATCGCCGCCCATCAAAGCGGTGAAGACCTGGCGGTTGAGGTCAGGGTCGGCAGCAAGCACTGCTGCTGATACCACCAGGCCGAGCAAGCCGCGGGACCAACCGGCTTATCTCAGCGCAAGTACTGCTTCTTCGTCAGGAGCGGCAGCGGTCCGAACCGGCACCTGAGCAGGGCAAAGACGCTCTGCCATGGTGCCGGTTCGCTTCTCTTTGTTTTAAAACCAAACCATATTTCCAGGAGAAATTACCATGAGTGCAGATACCACAATCGCAGTGTTTCGTTTCAACGACGGCAAATGTCGCGTCGGTCTGGTGCAAGCCATCGAGAACTTCACCGGCTTCCAGTGGGGCAAGTCGCGCTTCGGCGACCGCGAGCGCGACGCTCAGATGCTGGGCTACCGCGCCTGCCGCTCCCTGCAAGTGGCCCTGAGCGCGGCCACCCGCATCTTCCTCAAGGATGCGGACATCGTTCAGCACGGCGTGGAAGTCATCGACCTGCCCTGCCCCTACCGTCCCGATGCAGACGCCGGCGCTTCCAAGACGGAAGCGGCTTACGCCTGAACACAAACCCCCAACCAAGTGAAGGAGTAAATACCATGACCATATTCATCCTACTGTCACTGGCTGTCGCTGCGCTTCTCACCTATATCGGCGTCGGTGAGCGCAACTTCATGACCCGCTTCCTCAACGTACCGCCGTTCTGCAGCGCCCTGAGCACGGCCACGGAAATCGCCCTCGCCGTCTTCGTGATCGGGAGCGCTACCAAGGTGCCCGCTGCCTCCATCGGCTGCATGATGGTCACCGGTCTGGCTCTGACGGTGATCGGCATCTCCATGGCCAACACCGCCGAGAGCAAGAAGCTCCAGCCGGTGCCGGTCCGGGCTGTGCGCCGCCGCCGGGCATAGCACTTCCTCAAATCAACCTCTTGCCAAAGAAGGAGGCAACTATGTGTGAAACCCAACCGAAGGAAAGTGTCGGTCTCAACCCCATGGTCTATCGCCAGACGGCCGCTTCGCGCTTCTCGCACTGCCAGGCGCCGGCGTCCTGGAGCGGCGATGTCTGGAGCTTCCTGACCAAGCTCGTGAGCGACTTCCTGAACACGGAGGAAGGACGGAAGAACCGCCAGCCCCTGCAGGCAGACGGTCTGGCCTTCAGCATCGCCCTGCCCGCTGAGCTGTGTCGGCACTTCTTCAGCGGCGTCGTGGAGCTGACCGAGGAGAGCGTTCTGCGCCCCATCTTCGGTAAGCGCATCGGTGCTGTCGAAGACGAAGCTCCCTTCCTGCAGGTGACTGTGGTGGGCGGACGCAAGACCCCGGCCCGGCACGTGGACGTCATCGTCTACCACTATGACGCCCTCACCGCCGAGGAACGCACCATGAAGGGAGAGGGCGGCGCCGACACCGAGGTGACAGCGACCTGGCAGGTGGTCAGCATCAACGCTCGCGCCACCGAAGGAAAGGAACCGCCCACCCCCATGGCCATGGCGCGCAACATGGCTGCCGGACTCGGCTTGCCCGAGGGTATCGGCGGCACGGCGCGCTCCTACACCGCTGAAGAGTTCATGACCGCCATCCTCTACTGGAGTCGGCGCGCCATGGCCGGTGACTGACAGCCTGGCAGCAAGGCGGCGCAAGGAGCAGGAAGGCAGGCAGCCGACCTACCTTGCGCCGCCCCTCTTTCTACCCTGAACTTTGAAAAGGACTATCTATGTCAAGCCAAACGGAACCTCTCTACGTGGTCAAGATGAGCAACGGCCGCGGTCTCACGGAGTGGTACCGCTCCCTCAGCTACCGTGAGCAGGAGTCGCGCAAGGAAGACGCCCGCACTTTCTCCAAGGCGAAAGCGGAGGAGACGGCCGATTTCTGCCGCCGCCACGGCGACGCCTTCAGCGAAGCCTACTTCGACGAAGGCAAGGGCCGCTACGTGCTCATCGCCGAAGTGGAACCGGCTGACTGACGGCGAAATCCCGAGGTCCGCAGCCAAGAAGAGGATGCCCTTCAGGCATCCTTTTCTTTTCTTCATTTCTACTACCTCTTTTCGTAGCTCAACAACAAGTCGCTCAAACAGCCGCTTCCAAGCAGTTCGAACTGCAAAGCTCACACCTTGCCAGGCATGATTGTGCCGTTCAAATGTTTCAAACCGATTGCAATTTTCACTCATTTAGCCCCTTAAAAACATCCTATTTAAGCCATTCTCAGCCATATGCAGTTAGTGCGAGCGGTGCGCAAGTAAAAACCACAAATTTCTCTTCACAGGCCCGCCTCACGGATAGCAATGGCTTGCCATGCCCTGATTGAGAGCCCTATGTTCAACTTGTCTTACATCAAATCTACAACAACAACTTTTTCACAAGGAGCAAAGCAAGCAAGGCGACCCTCGTCCCCAGGCAAGAAAAACCAGATGTAGCCCTTTTCCGGGCGGCATCAAAGCAAAGCCTTACCTTTCAGTCCTTCCGGCAAGATTCCCAAACAACAACAACAACAACAACAACAATCAGGAGAGGAACCTATGTCTTACCGCAACGAAGAGGACAATTTGGAAGAACGCTTCCAGTTGAACCGGCTGGCCAATGCCGGTCTGCACATTATCGTTTTCATGAGTGCCTTGCTGGCAAGCGCCAGCCTCATGAGCCATATCAAACAAACACAGGCTCCTTCGCCGGGGTACCTCATTGTGCTGTTCGCGTTCACCTGTGTGTTCTGCGGCGCCTCCTCCGCCTTTCTCTACTTCCAATGCCGAGGCAGCCAGGACGAAGAGTTTAACGAGCCGCGCAGGCAGAGCTTGCTCTTTGCCGCAAACGGCGGGCTGGCATCTGCGCTTGGTCTAGGTCTCGTGTTGGTTTGCCTCTAAAGTTTCAACACCCTCCCAGGGCGAGAAATCGCCCTTTTCACCTCCTTTGAACAAGGAAAACTATAATGAGAGGTCAAAAGACCCTACTTGCGGTGGCACTGGTTCTGGTGGCACTGGCTGCCTTCTACGGCTGCTCGAAGAAGAGCAATCCCACCCCCTTCACTGCCGCAGAGCGCGGTGCTAGTCAAGAAGACGGACGCTCCGCCCTTGAGGTGGTGCAACTGAAAGAAGCAAAATTCAAAGAAACCCTGCGCCTCATCGAGCGCGACGAGCACACCGGACTGAACCGTCACCTGCGCATCGAATGGCAGAGCGGTCTGACCTGCCTGGTGGACTGCGACGACCAGGGACACCCCAGGCAAGCCGTGATCTACCACCCGGCGCAGCAAAAGGACAGGACCAGCGCCAATATCAAGAAGGAAGCGGAGAGCGCCCCGTCATTCTCTGTCACCGACAGGGCCGTTTTTCGAAAGATAATCTTTCTGGCAGACGGCTCAACGGTGGCGGAAGAAACCGTGTATGACAGAGACCAGAACATAACGGAAACCCTGGTGAGAAGCGGCGCCGACATGGTGGTCACCAGCTACGCCCGGGACAGCCGGGTGGAGGCGGTGCGCACCTACGACGGCAAAACCGGTCTGCTCACAGGCGAAATGGTCTTCACAAAAGCCAATCGCCTGGCCTCCCTGCTCGTGAAAGAGAACGGAAAGCGGGCGCGCCGCGACATTTTCAGTGAAGAGGGGGCACGCAAACTATCCTTCCTCTACGATGAAGATAAAGTCGTAGAGGTGCAGCTCTGGCAAAAGGATGGTGCCACTTTGCTGGAGAAACTGACGCGAGACTATTCCAACACCACAAGCACCGTCTACGAAAACGGCAAAGCCCTCTATAAACGCTCCCGGCAGTCGGACGGCACTATGCAAGTAGTGCATTTCAACGGGGACGGCAAAGAAAGCTTCAAGCAGACCTGGAAAGTGCTGCCAGCCGATTTGCCGGCAGACAAGCAGGGGGTGGTTGCTAACGGCTACTACCTGGCGGAAGTGGAGGATTTGCTTGCCGCGCCTGACGGTAAAAGGCGCGACATCGAGTTCTATGTGGGTGGAAAGGCCGTTCAAAAAGTTCGCACCTTCATGACCTCAAACTGGTCGCCATACGAAGACAAGACTTTCAGTGAAGACGGCACGCTGACTGCCTACAGTCGCTACGGCGAGCCACAATACACTACCGTAGACCTGCTGCCCTCCCTGACTGAAGAAGCCAGGAAAGTGCCTGCCAAAGATGACGGCGATGCCGCCGCCACCTCTGAAAAGTTGAAAACAGCCGACCTTTCGGCTATCGCCACCATCGAATCTTTCAACCCCCCAGCAAGGGGTAAAGAACGCAGCCCGGCTTTGAAGCTGGACTGATAGAGATTGACCACCCTTCACCACCGGCAGGGCTAACGCCCTGCCTTTCCCCAAGGAGACTGCAGTCATGACCAACAGCGTTCTCAGTGAATCGGAACTGGAGCAAGAGGAAGCCGCAAGCAGGGCGAGCGCCCAGACCGCCCTGCAAAATTCCGGCTACTTTCGCCGCTGGCAAGGGCCCTTCGGAGCGGTGCCCGTGCAATTTCTGGCCGAGCTGAAGACCGGTGAATTCGTCTACTTCCGAGCCCGGGGGCAGAAGCTCTCGATGCAAATTGCCGCCACCGCCGCCGACTGGCAGGAGAGCCGCTACCTGGCCAGTTTCGAAGAACCCTACCGGCAGGCGCTGGACACACTTGGTGCCGGACTCTGCCCGCCCGACCGCTGTGCAACCCAAATTCTCGCCTGGCTGAAGCTCTACCATGAAGCCCGCCTGGCATGACCGCCGAGCCGGCGCAGGCGCAAGAGCAAGCTCACCTGAGCAAGAGAGCCTCCCTTGCCGGGGAGGTTCTCTTTTGTCAACACCTTACTATTTGGCCCAGTATTATCAAGACAGGGGAAACCGATAAACTACTTCCACCTCTTACACTGCGCGGTCGTGGAAAAAGCATCGATTGCGGTCGGTTATAAACGGCGCCCTCAGTAAGATCCAACGATCTTGCGGATTCTCCGGGCCAGTGCTCGCAACTCGCCTTCCGCTTTCACTTTTTTACCTGCGGGAGCGGGGGCATCACAAAGTACCGACATCTTTTCGGCGCCGACCAGCAAAAACAAATTCTCACCGGTGCGGCTCTGTTTTTCCTCTTCCAAAAGAACATGGGTAATATCATCGAAAGAGCAGCTTCCCACAAAGCTCTTGCTCCACTCATCATGCTTCCAAAAAACCTTTTTCAGATAGGGATCGAAAATCACTTCTCTTGATTTGCGCAACTTCATCGAAAGGAAAAGCAGGCTGCCACCAAGAAAAGCGCAGAAACCACCAAGGAAGGGACGACAGAATGACAGCGACAGAAGCGCCACCGAAAGGAAAACAAAGCCCGCTATCTGCACCGGCAAGAATAGCCAACGGGTGCTGGTCTCAATCAGAAGGCAACCACTTTCTTCTTTAGCGTTCCACATAAGAATAAGGCTCCGGCTGGTAGAACCATGCCGGCCAAAAGCAAGGCGCCAAACCGGATGGAATGCGCTCAAGCCTGAGGTGGAAGCAGCTGGAAAATCTCGCCATGGGCGCGAAAAATCAAGCCGTTCTGTACCGGACAAAAGTTCAAATTGGTAGTAAGTCGAACAGGGAAGGTTGTATCAAAAGGCTGCAAAATCAGCCATAACCAGTTAACATCGACTGCAGCGATTTGTCTGTATTGCAAACAACATTTTCTGCTTACAACACAAGAAAGCCAGGCACTTCAGCCCACATGGACTTGAACCTGGTTCTTAGGTAAAATACTGGGGCGGCAAAATGCAAGTGTGGCAAAGAGGCAACCGCGCCTGAAGACAAACATAGGTACACCCTTGAAAAACGAAGCAACCAGCAAAAATCTTAACCTCGCCCAGGCAGTCGCCGGCGAAATGTACCGCCTGGACAAGCATTCACAATACCTTGGCATGCAAGTCAAGCAAATTAGCCCCGGTTATGCGGAACTTTCACTGGTTGTCAGGGAAGACATGGTCAACGGACTGGGCATCTGCCACGGTGGCGTCACCTTCAGCCTGGCTGACACAGCCTTTGCTTTTGCCTGCAATTCACGTAACCACCGCACCCTTGCCCTCAACTGCGCCATCACCTACAGCGCCCCGGCCAGGGTCGGAGATATACTCACGGCCATCGCCCAGGAGCAAGTTTTGAACGGCAAAACCGGTGTCTACGACGTTGTCGTCTCCAACCAGCACAACGAGAAAATCGCCATGTTCAGAGGTGTTTCCTATCGCACCAGGCAACAAATCGTTGCCAACATCACCCCCAACTAGAGCCAGCTCTAGCCACCTCCCTGTTTACAACCGGGTATAATAAAAGCAGGCATGCCCATGACAGCATCTGCCGGTCCATTGCACGGCGGCCGCTCGTCCTCAATGCAGCCACCCATCTACATAATTAGAGGAATACCTCATGCTAAACCCGAAAGAACAGGGTGACCGTCAGGTCACCTTGAGAGCCGCCAATACCGGCAGCAAGCCGAAGGCACCCACAGACGAGCGACCAGAATGGGAGAAAGAACTACACCGACTGAAAGACGAATTTCTCGACCTGGTCTTGCTTCTCAGAAACAAACGAGGCTGGGGGCGCCCTTACAAGCAACTGGGCAAGCCCCTCGATCTCACTAAAGAGAATTGCAGCCGCTGCCTGGGACTGGTCGTAATCATCATGGTAGCCCTGGATATCTTTGCAAGCCTGCGAAACTGAGGCAGCAAAGAGCACCAATCGAAAGTGTTAAAATGCAAGCCGGAAGACAGACTATATCTTCCGGCTTACGTTTTTTTAGCGACGGCGGGAGCGGAAAAAGACTATTCCCGAAAGCACTTCAGCCAGCAGTCAAATAGAACAGGCGCCGCCCAAGGCGAACTGGTCCATATACGAAGGCGCGCTCCCCTGGCTCATTTTGACCCTTGCCTGCCTGGGACTTTACTTCAACCAACTGAACAGTTGGTCCTTTATTGATCCGGGCGAAACTTACTACACCGAAGCGGCCCGGGAGATGGTGGAAAGCGGCGAGTGGATAGTGCCGCATCTCAACTACCAGATTTACTTTTCCAAGCCGATTCTGACTTTCTGGCTGACGGCCTGGGGTTATCGCCTCTTCGGGCTGAATGAAATGGCAGCCCGCCTGCCTTTTGCTCTCCTGTCCAGCCTGCTTGTCTTCGCCGCTTACTACACCATCAGAGTTGTATCCAATAAGAAAGCCGCTTTGATCGCCGGACTGGCCACGGCATCGGCACCGCTCTTGATGCTGATCAGCAAAACCTCCTGTATTGATGCCGCTTTTACTACCTTCCTCAACCTGGCCGTCTTCGCTACCATCCTGGCACTGTTCGCTCGCCGTCCCGTCTTTGCCCCAGTCATTTACCTGAGCCTGGCCCTGGCTGTACTTACCAAAGGTCCGGCCGGTCTGATTTTGTTTGCCATGGGCACAGTAGTTTTCGCCTTCTTGCAAAAACCAAAACTGAAGGAAATCGGTTACTGGATCATAGACAGCCGTCCTATAGTCGGTATCCCGCTATTCCTGATGACGGTCTTACCCTGGTACTACCTGGTAACAAAAGCAACCAAGGGACTCTTTCTGCAAGTCTTCCTTCTCTATGAAAACCTGGCTCGCTTTGCCGGAAAAACCAATTACCACAAAGGCTCACCCCTCTACTATCTGCCTGTACTGGCTTACGGACTGGCACCATGGTTCCTGCTTCTGCCCCAGGCCCTCAAACAGAACTGGTTCCACCCCCTCTGGGATAAGTGGTTTTCGGGCAAACTCATATTCGGCTTCAAAACCAGTTACCGCCCCCACGCCCGCAAAATGCTCAACCCGGAAGGAAGCGGCGAAAGACCGCAGCTAAGCCCGGAAGAGCTGGAAGAGAAAAGTCTTTTCTACCTGGCCACCTGGGCTCTTTCCACCATGGCTTTCTTCAGCCTCTCTAAAACCCAGTTGGATACTTACTTGCTGCCGGCTATCGCCCCCTTCGCTTGCTGCCTGGCGGTGACCATGACCAGGCTCTGCCAGCCGCCGCCGCAACAAGGAGAAGACAGCCTTCGCTTCGACAGACTCTGGCTTCTCATTGTGCTCGGCATAGTTGCCACTTTCACTCTCCTGGCGGGAGTGGCGCTGGTCGTCCTCAGCCTCATGGCCGGCAAGCTGGTGCCGACGAACAGCCTCTCCAGCAACCACTTCGAGCCCTTCCTGCTCTTTGCGGCAGTTTTGAGCATTATCCTGGCAGTGGTGCAATTTCACTTCCTTTGGAAAAAAGCCTGGCAAGCCCAGCTCACCGCTGCAGTGATAAGCCTGGCTACACTACTAGCCCTCCTGCATCCGGTGGGCATGCAACTCTACTGCCACAGGAATCAGGACAATATGGTGCGGCTGGCCCTGAAACTCAAAGGCAGCCCGGACGAGGTGGCAGTCTATGGACCTTTCCGACCATCAGCCATGAGCTATATGGGTCGTCCCATTGATACCATATCCAGTGTGGACTCCTTCGTCAAAGTAGACAACCTGGTGAAAGACGGCTTCGCCTGGGGACGCACCCCATCAGGGAAAAGACAATTGATAATGGCCGCCGACAAAAACGCCGCCGACTTTAAGAAGCGCCCCGACTTGACTTTCATAGAATTGACGCGCGAAGGCGATTGGGCCTGCTACGAGCTTTTGAACGGCTATGCCGAACGCTGCAAGACCCTGGAAGAAGCCTTCAAACTCTATCTCTACACTAAAACTCCTTTTACGGTAGACGAAGGCCGAGGCCCCATGACCGTTCCCTTGGGCGGCGGCGATCGCTACTGGTACAAGCATCGCATCAAAAACACTAACACTAATACCAATCAATAGCTGAGCACTCTACCGGTCAATTGCTTATCCACCATAGACCCATTCACACCGGTCTCAAAATTAGACTGGCTGTTTCTCAGGCGGCCATTTACATCGCCATAGGAAGACACCGGTTGCATGCTTCTGACCGGTCTGGCATCAGCCAGCAGGCCGTTGTCACGCTGGCGCAAACGCCCGTCTAATCTCTGATTTTCACTGCGGATAGAACTGTTGACGGGCAGAGCCAATACTTTGGGTTTGGAATAGTGGTAAGGATTAGACCTGACACTGACCGCTCCACCGTTCACATTGCGGGCATGAATGGAACTGGAAATCGAACTCCAGTGCCACTTAGCCAGATTGGGCTCGCGGGCCACCAGGCCCTGCTCCCAGCCGGCCACGGCCGTGGAACCGGCCACATAGTAGTTGGAGACGACCGGACGGCTGTTACCACCGCCTGCATAAGCCGGCAGCGAGGCAGCTAACTGGTAAACACCCATCAAGGCTCCCAGGGCGGCAAGACCGATCACTTTAGTAAAGGCGACTTTCATAGATTGCTCCAGAAATTGAAGAAAAGTAGGGCAGTGGCAACTGACGCTATATATACGGGTTGAGCAGTTTTTGGATAGTAAGGGCTGAAATTGCTTGCATCGAATGCACTAATTAAAATCGACGATTGTTTCAAACCTGTTAAAGCAGCGCCTGCCTTACAAATCGTCCCTAAAAGCTAAGACCGACCTACATAAAATAGGTCGGTCAGCGTGAAAAAGACTGGAAAGTCCGGCGAATTTATTTCTGTTCGGGCGCTGGCGCAGTTGCCGGGGCAGAAGGCGCCGTCGTCGGGGCTTCCTGAGACTTCTCGGCGGCCTTACCGGCCATTTCCTGGGCCACCTGCTGGGAAATGCTCATGATCTTGCCCTCAATCTCCTTATTGGTCATGCGAATGGCTTCGGTGGCAATCTGGGGCTGAACCTCCACCAGGCGCTTGCCGGCGGAAGATTTGTAAAAGGCAATCAATTGCTTGAGCTGGGGCTCGGTGAAGTACTTGTCATAAACGGTGGTGTAAATAGACATGCACAGTCCGTTCATGTCTATTTGCTTGGAAAAGAGTTCATGGGTGCGGCGCAAAACCTTAAGCTGGGTCTCCACCATGGCTTTCTTCACTTCGGCAATCTTCTCGGGTGTGGCGTCTTTAGGAGCCCTCTGACTGATTATGGCATCGATGATTTCCGGGGTCTGCTTTTCCTGCTCGGCAAAGGCCGCCAGCATAGTCGACTCGGCGCTCTTGCCAGGCGCCAGCAAGGTGCACAATTCCTTCAAGAGAGCCGCCTTCTTGGGGTTGGTCTGCCCGGCCGGGGCTGCCGCCTTAGCGTCTTCCGCCAGCACGGGAGCAGTGCAGAAAGGAAGCAGGGAGCCCAAAACGGCAAGTGTTGTGGCAATGGTCAAACCGACCCTTTTGCCGAAGATATTGTGCAATCTCACTTCATTACCCCCAAATAATCTGGCGAACCCTGGTTTACGCAGTCTGCATTTAACTGTCACAGCCCTTATGATAGAACCAATTTGGCAAACTGAGAGCAAGACCCGGCTAAATGAAAGAGCACTTTGGGAAAACCGCCATTGACGCAACAAATTGAACAACCCGGAAAGCTTGCAGAAAGCCTCCACGAGATGCTGGAACGGCTCAGAGGCTGGCGCGGCTTTCGCAAAGACCGCTACATCCAGGCCAAGACCCGGCTCTTCAACGACTATTTGAGACATTCGGGGCTTTCGGCGGTAGTTATCGGGCTGAGCGGCGGGGTAGACTCAGCGCTTACCCTGGCCCTTGCTCTACATGCCGCCCGGGAGCCGGATTCACCAATTAAGCGCGTCCACGCCGCCTTGCTGCCCTATTTCATCGAGGCCGGTACCAGCAGGCAGGACGACGCCACAAAACTCGGTCAGGAGGTTCTGAAGGGCTTCAATCACCCCAAGTTGACCAGTTCTCTCATTGACCTCAGTGAAAGCCATGGGGTCTTGAAAAAAGCCGTGGATAAGGCTCTCGACATACCCGGAGACGCCTGGGCGGCCGGTCAACTGGTTTCCTACCTGCGTACCCCGGCCCTTTTCTACATCACCAGTCTCCTCACCCAGAGCGGCTATCCGTCCATCCTGGTCGGCACCACCAACCGCGATGAAGGCGGTTACATCGGCTATTTCGGCAAAGCCGCCGATGCCATGGTAGATCTGCAACTGATTTCCGACCTGCACAAAAGTGAGGTCTACGAACTGGCCAGAGCCTTCGAAATTCCCGCCCAGGTTCTGCAAGAAGCACCCACAGGCGACATTTACGATGGTCGCACCGACGAAGAACTAATTGGCGTTCCCTACGACTTCATCGAACTATACAGCCTCTACCTGGCTCAGCCTGACCGGCGGGCCGTTTCCTACCTGCTAGAAAACCTCGACCGGGAAGGGCAAGAACAGTTTGAGTTCCTCTCAAAACGGCTCAACAAGCTCAATTCACAAAACGCCCACAAGTATGCATCGGGCTCCCAATCCATCCACATGGACGTAATGGAAAGGGCAGTTCCCGGCGGCTGGCGGCAAGACATCGACCAGGAAGCGCTAAAGGCAGGTATGACCGGCGGCAACTTCGTCAATCTCTTCCAATTGCCGGAGCAATTTTTGAGCCCCCTGCAAAAGCGCGTTTGGCAGGTCCCAACCACGCGGGCAGAACCCTTGCAGCGAGAGAATATTGCCGACTACGAAGACTCCGCCTTCATATTGAAACAAGTAATGAACCAAGCCGAGTGCGCCGCCTTCCTCCATGAGCTGGATCAGCTTGAATGGGTGCCTGTAGGCTTGAACGGCATGCGCAAAGACTACAAAGAAGGCGATAAAATCGGGAGCTACCGCGCCTCCCTTTTTAGCGAGCCCCTGGCCCATTGCCTCTTTGAGCGCATCGCCAGCGCCTTTCCCCTGCTGCGCATCATGGACCCTTTCACCCCGGCCGACTTTGATGGAGCCCCGGTCTGGCGCGCTTGCGGCATCAATCCTCTGATGCGCTTTATCAAATACGAAGTGGGCGGCAGCCTGGTACCTCACTACGATGCCCCTTTCGACTACTATGACGGCAAGCGCACCATCATGAGTATGGTGCTCTACCTTACCCAGTCGAAGCCCGAAGATGGCGGCGCCACCCGCTTCATACTGGAGCCCCAGGTCAATATCCCACCCGAAGAGCGCAACTATGAAGACTGGAAGCGCGAGGCCGGACCGGAAGAAATTGTAGCCATCGCCTCCCCGGGAGCGGGGGATGCCCTCTTCCTCGATCACCGGGTACTGCATGATGGACAACTGTTGAATGCCGGTAGAAAAATCATCATGCGCACCGATGTCATTTTTGAACGCTGCGGTCTGCCGCCCCGGCGAAAACCGGGTGTCTCCAAGCCGCTGGGTATGCCGGAGCGCCAGGGCTATGACTGAAGAATTCAATGAAGAAAAAGCCAGGCGACTCATTGAAAAAGCGCTGCAAGATCCAATTTACAGCCGCGCCCTGCCTTATTTGAGAGGCGCGGATGACCTGCAGACCGCCCGCGCCCTTGATCTAGCCGGTTTTTTCGACGACGGCGGCGAGCCCGAAGACCGGCATTTCCGGGCCGACGAAAACTGGATCATGACGCCGCTTTCCAAACTGATACCACCCCTGGAGCGTTTCCTCAAGGTTGCCAAAGCCAATTTAGAAGAGCCGCCGCCACCTCCCGTGGTGCTACTGAGCACCGGCGCCTTCTGCCCAATTCATAGCGGGCATCTGGAAATGATGGAAATTGCCAGGCGCAGTCTGGAAGCGCGGGGCCGCACCGTAATAGGCGGCTACCTCTCCCCATCCCATGCCACCTATGTCGACCCAAAATGCGGCAGCGAAACGCTCTCCTCCTCGCACCGCCTCATGCTCTGCCAGGAAGCCGTAAAGGATAGCGACTGGCTCATGGCCTGCGGCTGGGAAGCACTGGGAGTGGAGCGCATGCTCAACTTCACCGATGTGATTATCAGGCTGGAACGTTATCTGGAGAACCAACTTGCCAAATCAGACCTGGCAAGACGTGCAGATAAGAGCCGAACCAACCGAACAACCTATGGTCCGGCACCGGTTGTTTACTATGTCTTCGGCAGCGACAATGCACGCTTCACCCGCGGTTTTCTCCCTGACGGTAAATGTGTCTGCGTGCTGCGCCCCGGTTCGGAGGAACCCTACCACGAATTTGCTTGCGCCCCTCTGGTACAAGCAAACAGCGAGATAATTTTCGCCGGGGAAGCCAGCCATGATCTCTCCTCCCAGTCCATCCGCCGCCGCCGCTCCGCCCAGACTTCCTTCCACAGTGCACCGGCCAGCTATTTTCACTGGCAAACACAGAGCGAAGGAGACCAACCAGCTGCCACCATCTATTTGCGTGATGAAGGACTCTGGTCCCTATCTTCTTTTCCCTTACCGGAAGAAACACTGAGTACCGCTCTCGACAAATTCAAAGAAGGGCTTCTAGCCTTGATGATTGAATGCCATGAAAGAGCAAGTTGGCCCGATACCAAAAGGCAACTGCAGGTGGAGCTACTTTCACTTTCGGAGCAGCGCCAGGCCGCTCAGAAGCTGGCTCGCGGGCACAGCATCATCAGCCTGGATCCCTGTATTGAAGGCGACTTCAATCTGGAAATCTCAAGATGCTATCCCCTCAATGAGCCCCTCGCCACACCGACCATGGTGGCACGCCCGGGGGCCGCTTCCATCGTCAAGCAAGTGGGGCTGATTCCGCCCGGTCAATACATTCTCTTCGACGACGACATCTTCAGCGGCTCCACCGTGCGCCAGGTACAAGACCTTCTGCCTGACTCCATAGCCATTAGAGCAGTCTGCGCCCTCACCATCCGGGGCACCAGTAAACACACCGTGCTCGACATCCTCGACTTGCGCGACTTCCTGGCCGGCGCCAGGCTGGCCGGGCTCGTGATGAGCACCGCCGACGGCAAGCTGGTGCGGGCTCCTTACACCCTCCCATATGTTTCACCGGCCGCCAGAGCCTCCATTCCCATCGGTGAAGAATTGCGTTTCTCGCAGGGTGTCTGGCAATTGAATGAAGACTTCTTCAGCACGCTGGGGTCTTTGACTCTCGCTCAAGCAGACCCTTCCTTTACCGCTCTCATGACGCGCCTGGGCTTTTCCATGGACACCGATATGGTCGAGATTTGCCGCTATCACAAAGAGCGCCTGTCACCGCAAGCGAAGTTGCTTAGGCGGTGACTTCCACCTGATCTAAGCCGCTTGCAGCACCCGACCGTCGCAAGCTAGCGCAAGCACTTGTCTACCCGCGCTTAGGTAGGCTCCGTCAGCCTTCTAGCCGTTTGTTCTTATTACTTAACACCTGTAACTCCCCGAACTTTAGTGAAATCCTAAGGTTTATATATTGCCTTCACAGGCGCCCACGTGAGAATCAAAAGAGTATTTCCTTCAATTTTCCAAGACAAGAACTTTCTAAACAGCCTTACCATCCGCCCCAACTACCGCCACCAGAACACTTGAGCGCACCACAATTCGGCGCCTTGATTGAGACTGGAGCGTGCCATGTAAGCGTTGGATGGTGAGTCAGACATTTTCACAGTCGAAGCAGCCCAAACAGAAGGTAAGCTGCCATGAAAAGAAGCAAAATATTCGCCGCCAATCCCAAAGGTGTCGACATCTCACACCACAACGGCAAAATCGACTGGGCTAAGCTGAAAGCCGCAGGCATCGAATTTGTCTTCATGAAAGCATCCGAAGGAGGCACCTACCAGGACCCCACCTTCCGACGCAATTGGAACGCCGCTAAGCAAGCAGGGATCTTGCGTGGCGCCTACCACTTCTTCCGCCCGGGCGTTTCCGTCAAAGCCCAGGTGGACAACTTCGTCGCCGCCGTCAAGAATCTGGAGCCGGGAGACCTGCCGCCTGTTCTCGACGCAGAAAATCCGGTGCTCTGGGAGGGACTTTCGCCAAAAGCCAGCACCAATCTGTGCCTGGAATGGATGGAAGCCGTGCAAAAACAACTGGGTCTAAAGCCTATTGTCTACGCCGGCTTCTACTTCGTCCGCGATACCCTCGGCGCCGACGCCAGACTGGCCCCCTACCCACTCTGGCTGGCCCAATACCGCAAGAATGCGCCAAACGTGCCCAAGCCTTACAGCACCTGGACATTCTGGCAGTTCACCGAAACCGGCAAAATCGATGGTATCACCGGCAATGTCGACCTGAACTACTTCAACGGCACCGTTGAACAGCTCAAGGCCAGCACCAAACCGGCAACCGCCATCGCTCCCAAACGAAAACAGCGGCGCCGCCACCGGCATTCAACTGTCAGGAAAGGCGCCGTCAAAACCTGAACGAGGGAGGAACCATGCTCACCCTGCCTGTACTCATCGCAGTGTTTTTCTCGGTGGGCGGCTTTCTAGTCGTCAGCCGAATTTCTCAATCAAAGTCGGGCAGCGTCAGGGAAGCCACCTTGCTTGCCCTCATCATCTACCTCGTGTCCACCCAGAGCCTGGGCTACGTTCTCTTCCAGGAACCACAGTCCACCCAATATTTCCTGGGCTGGGTACTCGGTGCCGCTCTCTGCGTTATCGGCAGACTGGTAGGCATTTACCGAGAGAAGAAGCGCCAGCAACGCGCTGATTGAAGTCACCTGTAGGCGGTCCGGTTTCCCGGCAAAGGAATCTAGAGACCGCCATTTCCTTCGTTTCAAATGCTGCTAAGGCAGCTTAAACCACGCTTAAGAGGCTAAATACCATGGAAAACAAACCCTGCATCAAATCGGCAGAATTCGACCTCATGACGAGGCTTTCCCTCTCCATTCCCACCGGCAAGGTCTGCGTCGCGATCGACGCCGGCAAGCCCGACGGGGGACTGATGGTGGAGTTGACCAGCGCCGAATATCAGGTTCTGGTACCGGAGTCCTTCCAGGGCTACCCGGTCACCGTGCGCTTCGTAGGTGCCGTGGCGCCCTACAAGAAGAGCGACTTCATGTGCGGCGGTCCCGAGGAGTAAGACTCAACTGAGCCGTTAAAACCGTCGATTAGAGGCTAAGCATAGCCCTGTCCGGTTTTGGAAGTGGTACCTTGACCGGTACCACTTCTTTTTCGCCCATTCTACTATTGCTTATCATATCCCGGGCGCAAAAAAAAATTCCGGCAGTGAAAAGAGGCAGTTACCCAGCTTCAACGGACATTCCACAAGCGCGGAATGTCCGTCAGGCGAGCCTGCTTATGAAGCGCTTATCTTAACGAGAGGCGGAGCTTCTTTTGTTGCTTCCACCGTTTCGAAATCGCTATCAAGATTAGCCATATCCCCCAGGGTGAGTGCGGCAATGCGCCTCACGACCTGCCGGTCTTCGGTCTCAACCAGGAGCTCGTTCAAAGAACCGCTAAGCGCATCCACGCCGTCATGATAGCCAAAGCAAAGGGTGAACTGTACCCGGCTGTTTTGACGGTAGGAATATCCAAGCACTTCCCGTCCGCCGTTTCCCTTGTAAAACAAGTTACGCCCCCGACAATAACTTGAAATTTGCTTGACCAAAAGTTCTATTCGACTTCTCAGATTCAGCTCCCATTGCCAGAGCAACGCTACATACGCATTAGCAGCATCGGAATAATTCCGGGCGAGCGTGAGGGCTTCCAGGCTGCAAGCATTGCACTGCTCGTCCATATCGATAAGCACATTCTTGCCGCCCTCATTGAGGGTTTTCCACTTCTGAGCGAGAGCAATGAGTTGCGTGACCAGCGCGCCGTAGTATTGACCGAGGGCATTTTCCAGGCCTTTATCCCGGTTATCTTCCCTGGTCCCCAACGACTTAATGCGGGTACCATAAGCTTCTCGCAAATGCTGCAAGGTACTTTCGACGTTCTCTGCACCGCGCTGAGCTCTGGGGACAAAGCACGCCTGCGTGATTATCAGAGCCTCGGCCACAAGGTCGGCAAAGGCGTTCATGTAATTTTGGTATTTGTTTGTGTTCATAGTGTTTTTCCTGATCAAGGGATTTAAACAGAGAACCTGACGAAATCTCACCGGGTTTCATGCGCGGCGAAGAAAAGTCGTCGATTGACTTGCAGCCACGGCGGTTCTCAAAACCGCAACTGCAAAGCCCACAAGCCTCATTGCAATCGGGCCGTCCTCGCCGGTCAAGGTTCGGATTGACTGAATGCAACAGCGGAATTTCGAGCGTTTCACTGCTCTTGAAAGAAATCCCAGGAGGCAATTGTTTTACCGGGGCCGGGTAAAACAACCGTTGAGGTCCGGGTCTTAGCTAGCGGCAAAGCAAGCCGGAAGGTTTTTGCTGCCCGTGAAAGCTGGAGCAGCAATTGCGAACGGAGCCGCTTACTTCGTCAAACCCGATCTGGGCGATGGGAGCCAGGTAAGTCAGCCGAACATCGAAAGGACCTTCGTTCTTAATCTCCAGCGTAATCTTGTTGTTAGTACCGGGTTTGATGTGGGGGGCAGAAATATGCGTGTGCAGAAAAGCACGAGCGGTGCGACTGCGATTCCACAACTCACCCTGTAATACCACCGGCCCCCTGGTGGGCAATTCCAGATGCTCGTAGGTAAAGGCCAGACAGATTTCGCCTGGCTTGAGCCAGTATCCCACCCGCTTGCGCACCTTACCGTCGGCATCGGCAAACGGCTGCCGACAAGCTTTCCTGAGATCGACTTCCTTGCCGTTCCGCTCCCAGAAAGCTTGTATCGACTCACGTGCCGGATCGAAATACAGCCCCCGACCGACCTTGACCGGATCAACAACGACGATGATCGCGTCCAATCTTACATCGACAGACGTTGCGCTGATTCGCGCTCGACTGGGAGATGGACTGATGCGCAAATGTCCGGCAGTGAGAGCTTGCTCAATTAACGTGTTGGAGAGTTTCATAAAAGTCACCATTAGGAAAGGCCAGGGGCGTCGGAAGGAGAGATAGACCGGCGCCGGCTATGCCAAAATTGAAAACAGAATTTGAAGCCCTGAGCTTCGCCACCGTACTCTCGATGAAGACCAAGCGCTCCTCCACCGACAACAGGGACGGTACAAAATAAACGGGCACGCCCCGACTTCGGTAAATCTGCCCAAAGAGCGGAGTGATAGCCTCCGTATACTCTAGGTCCTCAAAGTCAGGTCGGACACCGTTTTTCTCGAAAGACGAAAGCGGCTCCAGCAGGAAAGCGGCCTTGTAGTGGGAGACATCAAGCTCGTAGAAAGAGTCCGGTACATACCCATCATGATGTTGGTGATACACAGCCCCATCAAGCAAACCACGGTCGGCGTACCAGATGCCTCCACAAGCAAACATCGATTGCTCCAGTTCCAATTGCCGCCTTAGCACGGCCCGCTGAAAGGCAGAGCGCTCCTTATTTGGATGCTCCCGACCCTCCAGGATTATTTGGGCGGCGCTCTCCTCTAAGACTTGACGCCCGCGTTTTTGAAGAGCATTCACCAGAGTAGTTTTACCTACCGATGGACCGCCCGTAATGACAAAGCATTCACATTTCTGTACATGATTCATGAGACCTTCTTGCAGATCAAATAGGAAGAATAAGCTCCACCGCCGCCGCAAAATTGATTGCCGGGTCGGTACAAGGAGCAATCAAGTCGGCTGCCGCTAAAGCCGCTTCGGTACCGTGATGCATGGCCACCCCTAAACCCGCCCAGCGCAAGACCGCCACGTCATTATTGCCGTCACCGAAGAAGGTCACCTGCGCAGGCTTAAACATCGAGGCCAACCCCGCTACCTTGCTGATGCCGGGGGAGGTAAACTCAAGGGTGGCGGTGTTGCGAATGCGATGAGTCTGCTGGCTCACAAAGTCTGGTAGAGCGGCTTCCAATTGAGCCAGCTCATCACTGGTAGCATAAAGCAAGACCTTATGAGTGGGTGTGCGCCAGACACGCTCCACCTTACTCTCGCGGTAATGCCGGGGCAGTTCGCGACGATGCCTGTCAATCTCATCATTCCAGGCAAAGCGCGAAGTGGTACGGATACCATCATGGCGAAATACCATGGCAGTAACCTTGAGGCGCCGCGCCGTATCCAGTATGGCAAACACCACATCCGGTGCCAGGGTCACATCATGAATCGGCTTGCGCCCAGGCACTCGCACCAGGGCACCATCGGCGCTAACGATAGGACCGGTCAGTGCCAGCTGGCGATAGTAAGCCAGTGTGTGCTGCAAAATGCGCCCGCTGGTCAGGACAATCTCGAAACCGGCAGCGCGCAACAACTCAACAGCCGCAGCATTCTCAGCACTAATCCGCTTTCGACGGTCGAGCAAAGTTCCATCCAGGTCAATGGATGCAACTTGAACCGGTTGCTCGGAGCCGGTCATAATTAAACCACTCATGGAATTTCTCCAATTAAAGTTAGGATTCAAGCCGCTTCTTCATCAGCCAGTCTGGGCAAAGCATGATTCCAGACACGGGCTTTGTAGTCGTAAAAGCGCCTCAAGTTGGGGTCTTCAGAAACGATCGGCACGATGCCGGTCACTTCCAGACCGTACTCACGCAAAATTCCCACCTTCTCAGGGTTGTTGGTCATAACCCGCACCCTGCGAATACCGAGGTTTTTGAGGATGGACACAGCCGTGCGAAAATCGCGCCGATCACCTTTGACCGGATACATTTCGCCGTCGAAGCTTTTCAACTTCTCGAAATAGCCGTGGGATTTCCCTTCATGCTCAATGTGATAAAGCACCAGCCCGGGACCATCGAAGGCGGTGAGCATCTTAAGCGCCACCTCGAACTGCTCATTGCAGTCACAACTCTGGTCGTGAAAAATGTCACCGGTGTAGCAAGCACTGTTGATGCGAATCAAAACTTCCTGACCCGGTGCAAGCCGCTCAATATCACCCTTGTAGATAAGGGCGTGTTGCTCAGTAGAGCCCAGGGGCCATTTCTGAGTCAAGACCGCTCCCTGCATCAGACCATCGATATCACTGCGCTTGAGCGGTACACCAAAGACTTTGCCTCTTACTTTCGGAAGTGCCAGTTGCTTCAGGAAGAGCCACAATTTGGACCTCAAATCGGACTGTCGGTGAGTGAAAGTGGGGTTGTTTACTGTCGAACATACGTTACACATGACGAACTCCTTAGTTAGTAATAAAGAAAATTTCGACCCGTCCACGCGCACGAAAAGAACCACTTCACGTAACTGAAGTAGTTTTTTGTATTCAGTTCAGAGACTGTGGCGCTTTTCTAAAACAAACTCTTTGACGGTTAAATGGAAGGATCGATAAATTCTGGTTACCAGTTATGCAAAAGACAAAGCAAGCAAAATTCTCACAGGGCGGCGCACATATACCCGAACAAAGTGCGGCAGCACGGGCATATTCAGTTTTCAGCCACAGAGCCGCGGCCGTAGACAACTACGTGTTTGCAACAGCAGACCGCAGATGCACCACTTTCAAGGCTCCAACCGTCTCAGATAAAGCCCACCAAAGCGACACCCTGGTATTAACTGCAAAAGCTGTAAGCGGAAATTTCTGGTATAGTTTCGGACATGAAAATACTTCTCACAGCCAGTCCCGGTACCGGTAAGAGCACCATCATCGACAGCGTAGTGCGACGCTTTCCCGGCAGCAAAGGCGGCATAGTAGCCCGGGAAATACTGAATGAAAGCGGCGAACGCACGGGCTTTACCGCCGTCGATCAAAACGGTGCAGCCAGGCAATTTATGCACCGCACAGAAAGCCCCGATGCTGCTTCCATCGGTGGCTTGTTCAACGTAGATTTAGACGCCCTGGACAACTTTGTAGTACCGGCTCTCAGCCTCTGCCGCAGCCAGAATCTTCAGCTCATTTATGTCGACGAAATAGGAAGAGCACAGGCTCGCTCCGCAGCTTTTTTAGAGCTTGTGCGAGTTTTACTTTCGGCAGACAACTCTCTTTTGGGCTCGATTGTTTTTGAAGATGAGCCCTGGAGCCTGGAGTTCAAGCAGCATGCGGAGGTAATCCTCCTGCCCGTGACACTGGCCAACCGCAGCTTCCTACCTGATATTTTACTTGCCGCCTACAAAGAGGCCGACGCCTTCGCCGCCCTGAACACTCGGCAGAAGCAGGCAGTTTCAGCCTTTCTCAAACACTTCCTCGACTGTGGTCAATTCATGGCGGCAAGAAAATTATTTACCAATGCTATAGGTTACGTCAGCGAGCAGAAAATTGAAATCACCGAAGAGAAGGCAGCCCTGAAGAGCTTCCGCATCTCCGGTCAGAGCCGAGCCCACGAACTTGTCTGGCACAGGGATACAGATAGCTTTGTCTGTGATTGTGATCTGTCAAACGGTCGGGGAGAATTTGCCGACGCTCCGGAAGTTTGTTCACACCAGATGAGCGTTCAACTGCTGGAGTTGGCTTAGCGGCATGATTCACGGCAGCTAGCGCTAACAACCTGACTGTGTCGGATTTGTGTTCACGAAAAGCACACTTTCAATCCAAATCATGAGACTCTTAAGGGCGCGTAATTGTGGCTCCGCCTGTGCGCCTTGCGGTTACTACGAAGGGCGGCCGCGAGCTGTCAACCGACACATCCGCCGGTACCGTCACCGGCCGTACTTTTCAGATGCAAGAGAATAACCTGTTGCACTTTTTTGCCTATCGCATCTGTAAGTCTTCAGGTCTAGGCTAAAGCTCCTTGACTCTTACTTTTAACTTTCAGGCACTCAATAGAACACCAGCCAACACTATTGAAACAAATGCACTTCTTACAAGCAGTTCGCTGCTGAAGTGCTTTGCGAGTTCGAGTTTCAAGCTTACCAATCCATCCACACAGCGCCAAGCGGCTAGCTGTTCTATTTTTTTGTGAGGTCAATATGACAAATCCCCCGGAAGCCTGCACTCCAGGCTTACTCTATATCAAACAAGACAGCAGCAGAGCGGCCTGGAAAGAGACGCTACTGAGGCTTCTGCAACAGGGTTCAGATACGGACAACAACACCTACTGCCGCGACTCCATGGTCGTCATCGAAATCGAAACGCCCACCCCAGAAGCGGCAGAACCACTCTTTCCCATGTCGCCCCAGGCGCTGGCCACCATTAACCACTTCATCGTCACCGGTGCCGATGAAGAACAGGTAGAGCACGAGTGGACCAAGCTTTACTACCACCGCATCTTCGATGCTCCCAATAGCCAGATCGAATATCTCATCTCTAAGTTGAGCGGTCTGGAACCGGCTCCCGAATCGATCATCTCACTCTGGGACAAGACCATCGATCAAGAAGCCGCCATAAGCCCCTGCACTCTAGTTATCTGGGCCCGCAAAAAGGCCGGCAAACTGGAACTTCATGTGCACGCTCACTCTTCCGATGCCTACAAGAAACTGCTCATGAATCTGCAGGAATTCATAGCTCTGCATCTCTACATAGCAGAGCGCGTCGGCATCCAACCCGGTAAATACATACACGTCATCGACTCCTGTCACATTCACCGGGAAGACCACAGTGCCGCCGAGCAGCTTGCCGCCAGGCTGGCTACCGACTAGCACCACCTTTACCAGCAACTTTACTTGAGGAGATAATCCCATGGTTTTCGTTTGGCTTTTCATTTATTTCTGTATACCCATTCTCTGGTTCCCGGGCATTTTCGGATGGCTGGGAAACGAGGCTTTCCAGGCCGCGAAATGGGCCATACTCGTATTCCTAATAACCCTGGCGGTGTCATTTCTGTTCCACCTGATGCTGCTTCCTGTAGCCTTCATCTTCGTGCCTTACTAGCGCATCTATCCCTCCCACGCTTCACCAGAGCCGCTCTTGAAACCGCAACGGCAAGCGCGGCTCTATTTTGACGAAACACACTTTCACTAACCACAACCCAAAGAGGTCTCAAATGAACCTGTCTCAAATCGCAAAAGACAAAGCCCAGGCTAAAACCGACGAAATCATCGCCAAGGTAGCGGCTCAGTTCGCCAACAAAGAAACCAAAATCTGGCTCAGTGGCTACAGCCGCGATGAAGTAGAAGCGGCAGCCATGCAACTGCGTCCGGAGAACCGTGAGTGGAGTTTTTCGATAGACGAACACAAGTCTTCCGGCGGCTGCTACCTGGTCATCCAATACTCTCGCCTGGCTAAGTCCGGTGAGATCGGCGACCACTAAGCCCGGCAAAGCCAACTCACCTAACTCAGCCGTTGTCGGAAATTCAATTCCGGCAGCGGCTCACTGGAGACCCAACTATGAATCAGCAAAGCAGTCAATCAGATTCCCGGCCGGATTGGTACCAGATAGATCCGCAAACAGACCCCCACTTCCCAGCATGGATAGAGCGGGCCCGGGCTTACTCTCAACATCAAGCCGAAAGCCTGGAAGGTGAATGCGAATTCTGGGTGGTGGCGCAACGAATAGTCCATTTCGATCCTCACGAAATCATAGCCGACGGCTTCCCCTGCGCATACTTCTCGCCGGTCTGGAGCGAAGATATGGCTATCCTGGTTGTGAAAAAGAGCGAGGGCGCAAGAAGGAAGCCCAATACACCACCACCCTTCCCCAGCCCTGAAACCCTGGCACCACCATCGCCGGAAGACCTGAAAGCTTCGCGCGAAAAGCTCATGGAAGCTCTTGCAGCAAGCGGTGGAAAGCGTTTTACCTTCAAGGACGAATATTTTCGACCAGGCACAGCCGAAATATTACTTGCCGAGTTAAAGCAAACAGGATGGGACAACAAGCGGGAAAGCGACCAGCGAGAGGGCGACTTCTACTTTATCTTTCCTATCGACCGAAGCGCATCCTAAGCGAGAACCACAAATGCGGAGCGCACAGCCTTCCTCCGCAATACAAATGCGACGGCTGTCCATTGCCGTTCACCAGGCGGTTCCCGCCTGCGTGACGGACAGGGGCATTCCTTGTGAGCCCTAACCATGCAATCCCTGGAGACAAACATGAGCAAAATATCCCGCGAACTAGTCGCTGCAATGAAATTCTACGTTCCCCATTCCCTCGTCAAGCATCAATTTCGACTGCTTGCTAGAAGGCGTAACCCCTTCCCGAGAAGCGCCGATGAAATCATGCAAGAACTACCGGCCTGGCTGGTAGGAAGCCACCTGCCGGTGGAGTACAGTAATTTCTCGATGAACTGCGCCATAGACAGGAAAGTGAGAACCCTCACGGAAGGCAGTGGAAAAGCTTTTCCGTCAAACCCGGACGACAAATCACGTTATCTGAACTTGTGCACACTCCATGAAGGAGAGTCTCTGGGCTTTGCTTTTCCCGGCTGGCGGCAATCCAAGTTTGCCAGAGAGATGAACCCCGACTGGTTGAGTGAAGAAGCACAAAAGCTATATCAATACTGCCTGAAAAACGATCTGCGCCCGGGCTTCGACAAGATTTTCAGAGACAACGGCAAAAAGGCTTGCACCCTCATGATCCGCTGGCAGAAAGAACACTTCGACAAGCTATTGGGACTACCCGAGCACCCGCTCTTCAATCACTGCTTTCAGGCTGGGCCCCTTACCCTCTTATGCAGATGGTGAGTTCAACCTGGAACAGTTGCAAGCCTGGCAAGCTGATACTGAAGCACTGCGCGAACAAGTCAAAGCCGAGGTTGAGGCCCAGTTCGAAATAGACCTCGACGAAGAAAGCGATCCATCATGCGCAAGCGCCGTCGAGTCCGCCCGGGCGAAAGTGGCCGAAGCTGCTAAGAGCGGCAGCAAGGAAGTCCTTATCTTCGTCGGTTCCGAAGGAGTTGCCGCCCTCAATTGTTTCTGCCCTCAAATTAGCAAAGAAACCCTGGACAGCACTCCGCAAAGTGAACTGCATAGAATCTTCCGGCATCCGCTCTGTCATGACGGAGTTATTGCCAGGGGCCTGTGCCGCTGGGCCAATCAAACCAACTTGAAGATCAGACTACTCTTCATGAAATCGGGAAGTTCCCCGGGGCAACGTGTTCTTTACCTCTATGTGAGCTGGAAGGAGAGCTCTCCCCAGTAACAACAGGAAGTTTGAGACTGTGCAGTAGGCACGGTCTAACTGTTTCAGGCAGGGCGAACCTCTGGTTTGCACCTGCCTGAAACACTTTTATAAAGCTATACGGAGAAAGCCTTATGGCAGATGAAACCAACCTTAAAAACCTGGCATATTACTACGCCCAGAGTGTTGCCGAGAGCAATCAACATGAGAGCAACATTGCCTATATTCCGGCTGGAAATGATGCTCTTCTTGCGGCAATTGTGCGCATTCTGGAAGAAAACAGCTTCAAATGCATTCGGGCGGAAGGGCAAATCGGTGCGGCGCTGCGTCAATTTGCCGGTCTGGATCATTCTTTCACTACCCCCATCCAAACCCTGCACACACCTGACCTGAGCGCAGTTTTGAACACGGAGGATGCACCGGCAGGCTGGGTGCAAGCACTGCAAATCATCAGCAGGACGCTCGGCCCCACCGCAACTTTGATCGTCGAAGCCCAGTGGGCCGACGAACAATTCCTTGAATGCTACAAACAAACGACTATGGATACCCGGCTAGTCATCCTGGGAGAAGCGCCTGCAGACGAGTCGGGGGAGTGCCGCCAATGAATATTTTAACCACCCTATTTGCCTTGCCTTTGTTCGCCGTTGGATTGCCATACTGCATCTGCAAAGTGCGCCGTGAAAGTAAGGCGAAAGCCCTCGAAGAAGTACAGAACAGCGCCGTCGTCAGAGCCGCCGCCCTCTTTTGGACGACAGCCCTGTGTCAGGATTTCGATCCGAAGCTGGATGCAGAAGATCTGAATAACTTCTACTTCGCGCTGGCCAAGGCAATTGCCAGCCAGTACATGGAGCACAACCTGCGTGTAGTGCAGTTCGGCATCACTAGCCGTGCACAGATGGGTTTTGTCAGCAGGCTCTCTGCCGACCCCATCTTCCAGACAGCGTCATCAGCGCTTGCCCCACGCCATGGCTTGATTCGTGAACTGGCTGCGCATTTGCCAATCGTGGAAATGCGTATTAACGAGGGAGCAATCAAGTTGCGCCCGGTCAGTCGCGGCAGCCGCTTTCACGAGTGGCAGGAAATTTTCAGGGTCGGCGACGATGAAAACCAGATGTACGCAATCGGTCTGCAATATCGCCCCGAAGCTGTCCATAGCGATGAAGACTTACTGCGAGGAGCAGCTTAAGCGGCTTTGCACAAACCTCAAAAGACAAAACAAACACCCACCGACACTACCGCCGGTGACTTTTGTATCTACCCAACTGCTTCGCAGACCGGCTTGAATACGAGCCGGTCTTCCCAAGCCCTGGGCAAATTCTCACGGAGATAGATATGAGTTTCTTTTGGTTTCTACTTTACTGCAAGTTTCCTCTGCTCATGATCCTCGGACTGACCGGAGCCTTCGGAACCTGCGCAAAGGAAGTATCAGAATACTGGTGCACCTGTATAGGAATAGGCATTACCTTTTTGGCAGCCTGCTTTGCCATTTATTCAATCTACATGTGGCTGGCCGGACTCTTCACTTAGAGATGCGGACAAATCAGGCGGGTAGCTCATTTGCAAGAAGCTACCCACCTGTATCTCACTTTCTCAAAAATTAAATTTTTACGCCTGCATATAGTAGATGCTTTCTCGCGCCAACCTGCTCAAAATACCGATTCCTTCTTGGATATTGGGTTGGGTATTTGCAGCTGAGCCTACTGATAGATTAATTGCAAGGAGTGAGAGAAACGCTCTCTTCAAGATACCCTATACTAGAAAAGTTCTCCACTTGGTCAGCCGGCAAACACCTATGTCCTATTTAAGAGTCTTTTTTCTTGTGATGCTGCTATACATGAGCCTTTCGAGTGCCTTTGCAGAAGGAAGCAAGACCACAGCGGAAGAAATTCAAAAACTTCGTTCCCATTGCATCCTTCCAGACAGTATTTTGGCAAAGCCACCTCAAGACATTTCTGATTGTGGTCAGCGGGAATATATACTCCACAACGACATTTGGGTGAGGCGGCCGGAAAGCCGTTGCTGTGTGGCATTAATTCGTATTTCAGAAAATGGGAAAGCAGTTTTGAATCCAGATGGATTTCTTTATGGGCCTATTCCCAATATCGCGATCATAACAAGACAGCAAGCTGATGCGCTATGGCAGTCAGAGCCGGTCCCAACGACTGGACCGCGAGTAAGCTACAAACTTTCAAGTTTTAACGACAACCCAGAAGACGTGTACATTGACGTTGTATTTGAAAACAACAAGGTAGATAAATACAGACTGAGAGCAAAACGGATTACCATTCAAGAATGGCAATCCGTCACAAGATAAAGCTTAGTAGTTTACTTAGCTTTGGTTAGTTAACTGAAGGAGGCGGTTGATTGATTAGCCCCTGGATGAAGTTCGACATGTCTAGAAACTGGCTAGAAATAACACTCTCAAGGTCAGGATTCACTGAGTAAGCCGGAGGATTTCCTGTAGTTGCTCTGATAAGGTTCTCGAAAACATATGGAAACAGTTCGACAGGATCTGTGGAAAACTTAAGAGTTTGGTATCTCTCAAAGTTATTATTCCCCGCAGGTGGATTAGCGCATGTTTGCGCCGTAAATGCGTTTGCGCAACTACCAGAATTAATTAGTCTGCTGAAGTCTGATTCTACATGGTTCGGAGCAGGAGGATCATTCTTTGGCAACGCAAAAGGAAGCCTGGCAGATGGATTACCCCAAATATAGTCAAAGTGGTGACCCAGTTCATGAACCATAGTGCCGGCAACTATTGTCTGACTATTTGAAGCATCCCGTGCATTGACCAGGCCTCCTGCAGTTTGGACCCGAATAAACGAGGAGGCAACTCTGAATGAATTCTTGCCGATCCCGTAGACGCCCAAAGTCCCGGAAGCTGGTGCCAAAGAATTGAAAAAGGACAAGAACGAAGCAATATTGTCCATCGCATAAATTTGAACTGTCCGATTATCATTCGAAAGTCCAACCAGGGTTTGTTCAAGGAGCGGTTTCAGGTTGCCTGGAAGGCTATTGGCACCGTCTGCCACCAGAGCCTCTTCACCGGTTGGGCTTGCTGGATTTACACAGTTCCAAAATGTCCTCGGATAAACATTCAAACCGGAACTAAACTGTTGGCACGTAATGCTATTTATCTCAATCGAACCCAGAAAGGAAGCACTATTTCCTGATGGTTGAACCTTAATCAATGCATTTACATTGATAGGACCCAAGGTGGGTTGACTGTTGGCATTAAGCGTTGTTCCGCTTGAAGCAGCCTTGAGTTCAACTCGGCCACCTTCGCCTAGCGACGACAGGGCAGAGGTCTGGATGGAGACCTTATACAAATCTCCTTGTTGAGTAGGAGACAGAAAGCGGAACTTATCCGCATTGATCTGCACAGCACCGCCATTGCCGGAATCCCCATTTGAAACTGCTGAAACTACAGCTTCCTGGTTGCGAACTCTCGCATTCTTAGTGGTTGTAATTTTGATGGAACCTGCATTACCGCCACTTTTACCTCCGTTGGCAGAGAAACTAAAATCGGCACTGCCCAAAACAAGCAACGGTGCATCACCAGATTTAGCTTCCTTTGTATCAAAAGTTATGGCGTGCCCATTGAGATCAGTCAGTGGTTTCAAAACAGCATTTCCATGACCAACAGCAGCAGCATTGGCCTCAAACTGAGCTTTGGCAGTATCTGCTAGTTCAGTAAAGCTTGCTTTGAAATAGATAGTTCCACCGTCACCATCCCCAGTTGCCGGACCTTCTGCCTGTATGCGTTGAATTGGAGCTCTAAAGGTTGTTTTGTCAGCAAAAATCTGCACGATACCACCAGCCGCTGCTGTCTGACCAAGCTCAGCGTTGGCATCTAATATCCAATTACCGGAGTTGTTGACCGTCAGTCCCTCCCTGGTACCGTTGACCGTGCCAAAGAAGCCAACATTGATACGGTGGAGAGTCTGCCCGCGTGAGCGCATGGTTACATCACCTCCATCGAATGCGACTGGATACCCGGAAACATTGACTGCTGCGGTGTTCCCGTCGGCACGCAAAACGATTGGAGCATTTCCCTCAGTGCCGTCAATGGTCAGCGGTCCATCCTTAGCCAGCTCAGCAGAACTGAATGTGAAATTCCAGGGCATCCGATTGACGTCAGACGTAAGACCGGTCGGCACAAGATAGCCCTGTGGCGAGATGTTTACCAGAGAAAAGTAACCGGGGTAGCCATTGCCGTCGTTGAGAATTTTGAGCCCGTTCGTACCATCACCACGATACTTGACCTTCTCTACGCAGATAAAGATCTGGTGCCCCATTCCGGGTGCCGTCTCACTCTGGTTGTTTGAGATAATCGTGCCTGGCTGTACGTCTAGAGTTTTGGCCAGCAAAATTATCATGCCGGCGCCCTGATTGTTGGTCATGTCGCCGTTTACATTGAGCGTACCCGTGGGCAGATAAATGGTTCCCAGGTTGGAGTTCATGAGTATCATGCCGGCACGAGACTGAGTGGCCCGCACTTTGATTGCGGCCATGTCAACCACGCGAATGCTGCCTGTACTGAACCGTCCTCCCATGGTGATATACACACCGCCTTGCATGAAGACCGGGTCTGTTCCCCCTCCAATGGTGGTGTGAGTGATGAGGTCGCCGTTCACCCCGTTAAGAGCACCGGCACTGCCGATGACAAATTCAGCCGTGTCGGCTGCTATGCCACCGTTTCGGTAAGCTTCTATCTGGATGCCGCCCATCTTGACACTGGCAGCCCCCAGACCGCCATCTGTGCGAATGGTTTTAGTGCTAATAGGACCTACTGCCCGCAGGAGCACATTGGAGTGAACGCTCGGGTCTTGCGGCACTGCCTGCAGTTTACTGGCAACAATCGGTCCGTCAATTTGGATGTCCCAGGTCGCACCTTCCGCGCCGTTAAGACCGGCATCGACTTGCACCGAATTGCCGGTTTCAAGAGCCTTGGTCTCAATTCTGTTCTGCGGAGATTGCAGCAAAATATCGCTGTTCTGGCTTGATGCCTTCTTTCTGAGCTTCAGCTCGCCGCCACCGTTTGTTCTAATGGTGACTTTGCCGACGCTCTGAATCTCAGACTTCACATCGACGGAAGTGGCATCGATTGTGAGAGTGCCGTCTACAATGAGAGTGGCGCCGGTGTCGATAACACAGGCCGTGTCAGAAACAGTTGCGTCACCGGTAACGTGGTTGGGGATACCTGCGCAGTCGCCGACATATGGGGCGGCATGCGCTAGTTGAGCGTAAGCCAGCAAGGCTAACGCGAACGGGGTGACGGCTAAGCTTAGCCATCGTTTTCTTGGTTTCATATGGTTTCCTTTTTCAAGGTTTATGGAGGGTTGGATTGGTTAATGTCTATCCATCAGTATCTGTTAACGGGCAGCAAAAATCAGAACGGCAAAGCCGAGCTGATTGCTTGCTTGTAGTTACTTACCGGGTAAGTGTTTGGAAGGGTCGCTGTTGATACGAATGAAGATGGTGACCACCTGACCATCGGCGATAGAATGCTTGTAAACCAGCTTTGCAACCGGTCGGCAAATTGGCGCTATCTAACGATTCGAATAGGATGAGCGCCTACTTCCGCCAAATCAACAATTCCTTTTGTTTGTCGATTTGCTGCAAAGCTCAACTATTCAGGTGAAAGCTGGCGCTGACCCAGCCCCCCCCCCAAGTAAATCGGCCCACTACCTGCACTTGCCAACGTGCTCCACAGGTAAGCAATGCGCTCTTTCTTTTCTGAGCGCCTGCTCCTGGCAGAGTGACGAATTTACCGCCCAAAATTGTCTTTAGCGCGGCTTCTGCTTGTTCCTCTCGCCAAACTGACAGCCGTCCATGACATCAAGAACGGCGACAGCGCACAGTTTAGCGAAAACTCAACCGGGAATAATGAGAGAACTCGACTGCATGCAAATCCGCCATCACCGTGACTAGAAAACCTTCAAACAGCGCCGAAAGTGACGATACGAAAGCATCGCCGCAGTCTTTGTCGCTTGCTCTGGATACAGTTGCGGAGAATGAGAAAGACAAACCGCAAAAGCCCCTGGTAGATATGGCCAGCCCCCTCGATACGATGAAAGTCGGACAAACGCGAGACTGGCTGAAAGAAGCAGAGCATCTGCCCTCGTTGCATCTCACTGATGCCGGCGAGACTACTCGCAAAACCATTATGATTGACGGCGTCGAGCGCGAATATTACTTGCATGTGCCCAAGAACTACAGTCCTCTCAACCCACCGCCGGTTATATTAGCCTTGCACGGCTACGGCTACAACACTGGTCAGGGCGGCAGCGAACACGGCGGCAAAGGCTTTGAACAGGTCTCCGATTTTAGTAAACTGGCCGACCATGAGAATGTCATCGTCATTTATCCTTCCGGCAATCAAGAGCAAAACTTCGGCTGGAATAACGGCCAGTGGTGGTTCAGCAAGCTGGATGACGTCAAATTTATAGACCACCTGCTAAATAAGACAGCCAGAGACTTCCCCCTCGATCAGTCCCGCATCTATGCCATCGGCTATTCTCAGGGCGGCAGCTTCCTGCACCGCCTTATCGACGAGTTGCCCAATCGTTTCGCCGCCGCTGCCGAAGTAGGGGGCTGGATGAGCGGTGCCGAAGGTAAAGGCGCCAAAGGCTTACCATTTATGGCTATACAGGCCGTGGTTGACCCGACCGTACCGCCGGATGGTCGTCTGCTTGGGCTGAGAATGCAATCGGAAGATTACACAAGCAATTATTACCGCAACATGAACGGCATTACGGAAAATCCGCTGGATACGGCCAGGCGAGTCAAGCACAATGGTCTGGTAAGAGAGCTGACCTCAAAGATTCCTGGTCAGCCCGGCGAAGTCAAACTTATGTGGTTGAATAATGAAGTGAACCACTCCTGGTACGGAGGTCTCGGAGATAAGGAAGCCTCCATCAACGCCACAAATGAAACCTGGAACTTCGTATCCCGCTTCAGGAAAGGACAGCCCCCTTAATTGGCTCGCCCCATCACACTGCTTGCTGTTATAGCTCTCCTCGTCTCCTGGCAGGCGGTTAGCGCCGCGCCGGAAAGCCCAAACAAGCAAATCACTCTGGACTTTCCCGACCGTTATCTATACGGCTGGGTAGGTCATGTTGACTGGCATACCGACAAGCTGGCAAAAAAATTGAAATGGTCGGACCAGATGAGTGCGCGGGGCAAAGTAACCGTCAACCAGGGTAGCGGTTTGATCTTCGAAGGCACAGGCAGCATCTGCCTCCACCCGGAAGTTCTGGACAAACTACCGGCCGATGCTTTTGTCAATATGGTCTTCGACAACACGGAATTTGATGATAGCGGTGCCGTGCGCCTCGGTCGTTTCAAAATGCTTGAAAGACTATCCCTGGAGCAGACTGAAGTTACCGACAAGATTATCGACGTGGTTTCCGGTATGCCCCGGCTCAAACTTCTTTTCATAAGTCGCACATCGGTCAAAGGCAAGAACCTGCAGAAACTATGTTCTCTGAAGGAACTGCAGTTCCTGCGAATGTCAAATAATCAACTGGCGGAAGGCGTGGTAGCCGGTCTCAAAGATGCTAAGCAGCTCAAGAGGCTCGACATACGCCGCTGCGCCGTCAAGGATGCAGACATTCTGGCACTATCCGGTTTAACTGAACTGCTCAGCCTGGAACTGGCCGACAACAAAGATATTACCGATAGAGTGCTCCAGCCCATTATGGGCATGAAGAAGCTTCGGTGGCTGGATGTCTCCGGCACAAGAATTACAGCCAGGGCACTCATTAAGGCAAGACTACTTAGTCTATATCGAATTAATATTTTTCGAGACCAGTATTCGCAAGACGAAATTAAAGCACTAAGAATGGCTTATCCACACATTCAACTCAATATCATAGACCTGAATGATAAAGCCGATCCTACAATTTTTGCACCACTGCACTGATCCTGCACAGACTGACGGAGATTCAAAAACTGACGGAGATTCAAAAATGGAAGATTTCTACACAGTCAAACCGGGCGATTGCGTCTGGAATATAGCCCGAGAATTTCTCAAACGAAACGGCAAGGAAACTCCCAGCGACAAAGAAATAATGGCAGAAACCAACCGCCTGGTTTCGCTCAACAAACTGGACGAAGGAGGTCGCAACCGCGATCTCATTTATCCTGGCGAAAAACTCGCACTGGTCTGAGCACTTGCCGGATAAGCATCAGGCAAGACGGGAGGCCCCTGTGAGAGGCCTCCCGACCCGGCTGCCATCAAATCAATTCAGCAACCGCTCTGCCATCTTCCGGCTGGAGCTGTCGCGGCAAGCTCCTCCGGCGAGAGGAAGACCATCATCTCCCGAGGAGCGTCCCAGTGGCCGTTCAGATAGTAAATGCCGTTGGAATTATCGATTCCAAGCAGTTGCGGCCAGGTGGTAGATTCCGGCAGACCACGATTGGAAGCGCAGTCACTGCGCATCTTTTCCATAAAGGAGCGCAGCGACTCGAGCATTTCGCCATCCATCTTGCTCATGGCTTAATTCTCCATTGATTCCGGGTTTGGGAAGGGAAGGACGAACGACCAAAGGTCGTCGCCAAGGTTTTATCTATTTGACTGTTCAGGTCTGTATTCGCCTCTCCTTTTCTGTCAAACCGCTGATGAGAATTAACTACTAACACAGCACTACCCGCAAGCAAAACCTTAGAAAGAGACAATTAATGGACGGCGAACAAAGTTTAACGCCTCGGCCTCAGCAGTTACGATTAGCGCAAGCCTGCCACCACCACCGGTATCACCACAAAGCAGCCATGACAGACCGAGACTGGCTCGGCCTGTCACAAAACAAAGGGATAGGAGATCCTGTAATAGCAAGAAGTTTAGCAAGGCAAAGTAACACGAGGATGACATAGCAAAGGCCAGAGTCGAGAAGGCAAGCAGCCTCTATCTGGCTAATGGCGGAAGCAATTCCGCAGTCTTCCTCTCCACAGTCACGGATGCAACCCTGTCTTTCTCAAAGTGCAAGATCAGCTGATATAGCTCGACACTGCACATATTTTTATTCACTTCGATATTGAACCGCCACACTGGTAACTTTTCGGCATTCTGCCACGACCGCTCCGTCACACCCAAAATATCATGGACATCCTTCCTCTGCGCTCGACAAAGAGCCTCCAGCTTTTCACCGACCAGATGCCAGCGAGCGCTATTATCGCCGCCAGGTAGAGACGGTCCGAAAGCGGAACTGTAAGGACCATTCGAAGTCCCAGTGCCACCGGGAGCAGCCGAGGGCGCTGCCGACTGGCAGATCACAAGCGAGGAGGCAATAAAGAGCAAGCCTTCGTGCATAGCCACCTCCAGAGTAAAGCAAAGACAAGTAAACCGCACCGATACTCAAATTATGCCTGGGAAAGTTAAATTCCACCACTGCTGCTCATAGGCGCAAAAGACGTATAAAACTGGGCATGATCCGTGATATTCACTGCGAGAAGTCCGGCAATGCAAACCATCAGCCTCAAGGAAAAGTTGGATGAATTGAAGCGACTGCGGCGCTTGGGACAATGGCAGGCCGCCGAAGCAGTCTGCGAGGAGCTTTTGCGAGAGCAGGTACCGCCCCTGGATGAGCCCTCTATCTCGGAAGAATCGCTCAACTCGGCCCTTTCCGTGCTCAGAGAAAGGGCTTGCCTGTACGAACAGAGCAGCACCAACAACCGTCTCTGGCTGGAATCTCTGCAACTAATACAGGCCCTGGAGAAAAGGGCTTGCGCCCCGGTAAGCCAGCAGGCACGCACCCTCTGGAAGGCCCATCTTTGCGCTAAACGCATGGACTATGTCGCCTATCATTTGCAGGGTGAACCGCATTTGCACGAAGCACTAGCCCTGTTTAAAGACCCCAGCTTGCTCACAGACCCCACCTATTTGAACTTGCTCGGCTGGCACACAGCCTTTCGCGCCGGCGACCTGAACCGGGGCGTGGCCCTCATGGAAAGCGCCCTGGAGCGCTATTCGCAGATAAAGGACGAACGCTCCGAGGACATGACCTTCACCTACCAATTGCTGAGCCTGGCCTACGACCAGAACGGCTGTGGGGATAAGCTGAGGCTCTTTCTGGAAAGAGGGCGGGCCCTGGCGCAGGCCATGAAAGAACCGGCCGAGTTGGCGGACCTTCTGACTTTTGCAGCGGCCAGGCAGGCCGTAGAGCCGGAATTTGCCCTCGATGGTTTGAAGTGGATCGAAAAGCATTACGGAGAACGCCATCCCAAGCTCCTGGTGCTTAGAACAGCCATTGCCGGCCGCCTGGAAGCAGAAGCCATGGACGAGGCGGAAACCTACTGGCTGGAGTCGGTCTCCAAAGCCGATGATCCCCCCATGGGTCATGCCATTTACGCGCTTACCGGCTACGGCGGTTACCTGGAGCGCCAGGACAGACTCTCGGAGGCGGAAGATACCTATAGACGAGCCATGGACATTATTGAATCTTACTTCAAACCGGAGCCCCTCTTTTTCATCGGTCCGCAACCGGCCCTAGCTCTTGCCGAGTTACTGGGCAACCAGGGCAGGCTGGAAGAGTCGGCCGAACTATTGCGGAACTTCATTGCCCGGCAGGAAAAGGATGACTATATTTCGGCTCTCGATGTGGAATACGCCCTTGAAACACTGATCAATGTTCTACATCGGCTTGGCAGAAGTCACGAAACCGAGGTTTTGATGCGCAAGCTAAACAAGATGCAAGGCACAGAATCGTAAAGCGCGGTTTCACAAGCCAGGGTTAGCTTTTCAGCCTCTCAAGAGAATTTCTTAACTTCCGGGGCAAGCCATAAAGAGTAAACTCCTTTCTTATGGCAATCACCGACGAATCAAAAGATAAACTCAAAGCCAGGCTCTCCAAAGCTATCGGTCATCTCAACGCCGTTTATAAGATGGTGGATGAGAAGAAGTATTGCATCGACATTCTCAATCAGCTCAAAGCCGTGCAGTCGGCTCTGGATAAAACTGCCGAGATAATGCTCAAAGATCACCTCAATACCTGCGTGGTTGAAGCGGTTCAGAATAATGACTCACAGAGAGTCATGGAAGAACTCTGGCAGTTACTCAGGCATAGCGAAGCGGAAACGCCGGAAGAAAAATCCGCGGAAACCTCCGGATGCTGCGGCCAGTAGCCAGTTTTGAAATAGGAAAAAACAGGCAAGGTTAAAGCCTCAGGCATTACCCAGGTTTCATATCAGGGTAATTCCCGGAGCAAGCACCTGACAACCTCAATACAATGCTGACACTCAACCTTGGGGGTTCGGCTATGTACAAGCAAACAGTAGCACTAGTTCAAGTAAAACCGCTTCAGACGTCCATACCGGTCTGCCTCGGTCTCCTTGCCGCCTTGACCTGCCTCTTTGCCGAGCCGGCCCAGGCCCAGACCGTGGTGAACATCAAACGAGACCAGTTGGAACCAGCGCTACCCTTCAAGGCCCGCAGGCACTTCTACATCATTGACGAGACCCCAAGAGTCTCCGATTATCGCCGCCCACCCGAGGTCGCTCCCAACTACGCCATTGCCGTTCCGGCACTGGCGCCAAACAGCGGCGCCGGGCAAACCATCATCCTTACCCCTCAGTCTAACTGCTTGCCTCGCGCCGTTTTCGAAAGCAATATCGGTGCCGGGCAGAAGTTCGCCAGAGCCCTGCCGCAAGTCAATGTAGGCGGTCTAAGCCCCAACCCCGCCGTCAGACCAGTGGGAACACCGGCACAGGTAGGGGCGTCAGCGCGAGCCCTCACAAACATCCAGGCGCGCCCTGTCGGCAAACCAATCGCCAGCGCCAGTCAGGTCAGTCAGTATCGGCCCTATGCACCCGGTATCTCTGCGGGAAGCGGTATCAATAGCCAATCCTCAACGAAAGTATCCCTGACCGGCAAATTGATTCAAAAATAGCTAGCAGCATCCACCACCACAAACCAACAATAGGTACAACTACGGCAATAGCCAAGTAGATCAAGCTGAAACCCTTATCATGAGCCCAAATTAGCCCATGGTAATTTCCAGATGCCAACAGACGCCACCATTAACGCCAGCAAATGTGATACCAGACTAACCTTATCAGACGCATATTTATCAGCACTGTTATCTATACGCAAAGCTGCATTAGACGCCGTTATACATCAAACTCGGTATTATCAGGCACCACCCACGGCACCACGACCGAGTTTATATCCGCGCCACCACAACCAACACCACGGTCGCATATACCCCACGCATATCATTTATCGGACATCAGTATTCATGGGCATTTCCGGGCACGCCAAGAGGAGGCTCCGGGTATTGCCACACTATATATGGGGTCTGCCCTGGTGTAGGGACACCCCCCTGCTTTCGGATTTTATCTAACTCGCAAACCCTTGCCTCACATGGCTTTCGGGATTTCGCACAGGTTTCCTACAAGAAATTGCCCGTTGAAGACGGACGCTATCGGTAGTAGATTATTCGCAATGAAATTTTGCGAATCAGCTCAAGCCGATCTCGCACCTCAAATAAAAAAACAGAAGATTTAGAAGGCACAGACTGGCGTCTGCTTCTTTAACTCGCCTATCCAATCTTTTGTATATCAATCGCATATCGCACCGACCTCAAACCTCCGGAGGTCGTTGTTTGAATGCGATGAGATAGCCAACCGTTCCGATAAAGGTCTCTTTTATAAGAGCGAAAAAATCCACTGTCCACCCCTGTCCATTCCCACCCCAAAGTCCTCCACACATCCCAAACAGATAAGAACGAAAAGCATCTAGAAAGGAACCACTCACCAATGCAAACAGTGCAGACAAGCAAAGATAACTCCCAGAAAGACGGCGTGGCTTCGCAAGGACCATCCACCCCGGTTTCGATGCAACCCCTGGTTAAGGTTCAACCTATTAAAGCAAGCACCCAGCCCCTGAAGATGCCGGTGACCGAAGATTTCACTCATAGATACTGGGAATCAACCCAGGAGACTCTCGTAGGACTGTATGCCAAAAGAGACCCCATTACCGGTCAGCCGGTAGAGGGCGTCAACGACATCATCGTGCGCGTGGCAACTTCCGTAGCCATAGCCGAACTGAAATATGCACTCACCCCGGCCGAACTGATAGAACTGACCATTGAGGAAGCCCTTGTCCATCCTAAGGTTGTACAGTGGGCTCAAATTTTCGCCGACAACATCGGCAACCAGAGATTCTGGGCCAATACTCCCGCCAACATCAACGCCGACCCGGAAGTATCACTGAAAGTATTGCAGTACTGGGCCTACGGCAAACTGGCTAACCTCAAGGAAGAAGACATCTGGCTGCGTTCGGAAGAACTGAGGCTGGCCGTAACCCAGGGTAAGATCGCCAACTTGAATGAGCAGGAAGTGCTCATGGGTCATATTTCCACCTTCCTGCGCGGCAAAGGCTGCCTGGCTGCCTGCGGCGTCGCTTACGTGATCGACAGCCTGGAAGGAATCCAGGAAGCGGCACGTATTGAAGCTCTCGCTGCCAAGGCCGCTATGGGTATGGGTCTCAACACCTCCAGCCTGAGACCCTGGGCTTCCATCATTTCCAACGGCGCTGCGGCTTCCGGACCGGATCGTTTTTACGAGAAAACCATCGCCAAAGCAGTGGAAGCTGTGGCACAGGGCGGCAGACGTGGTGGCGCCCTGATCGAATTGCGCAATTCCGATCACCCGGACATTCTTTTCTTCATCGATAAGAAAAAGCTCTTCCCGCCGCCCACACTCTCCGGCGTCTACCAGGAGATGACCCGGAAGTTCCGCCAGGAGTCAGGCGAAGACGCAATGACCTACAAGAAGCGTCTGCTCAAAATGGCTGAACAAAAGTTTGCCGAACAATACAATCAGTACATCGACAGACAGAATTACCTCAAGAACACCAATGTCACAGTGCTGGCCATGCCCGGTTTCATGGAAGCCGTAGAAGCAAAACGTTTCATCCCTGCCTCCTTCAACAAACAGGTCTGGAGCGGTTCCGTCTACGATCCCAGAAAACCGGTGCTCGATGAGCGCACCGGTCAAGTGAAAGTAAACAAGCTCACGAAAGAGCCCATCTACGAAGAATACTCCGTCGACATCACCCGCTTCCCTGAAGCAATCGAAGCCGCTCGCAAACTGACCAATGCCATGGTGGAAATCACCGACAAATGCGTCAAGGTGCGCGGTCACTTCTACGCACCGGAAGTCTTCCAGCGCATCGTAGAAGGCATGAGAGACAGCGGCGAACCCGGTATTGGTTTCTATGAAACCATCAATGCCGCCAACGCCAACGACCACGCCTACGACTTGAACACCTGCAACCCCTGCGGTGAGCAGTTCTTGCCGGCCGGTCCCGGCAAAGACGGCCGCACCTATATGGGCAACTGCAACCTCTCCTCCCTGCACGCAGCGCACCCCGAATTCTGGGGACCGGACGGCAGCTACAACATGACCGCCATGAGAGCAGTGGTGAAGGTGCAGCAGCGCTTCATGGATAACGTCTCCGATGTGAGCTGGTATCCGATTCCTCTGCAGAACATGACGGCTCGCCTGGAAAGAAGAAACGGCGGCGGCTTCGCCGGTATCGCTGAATTTCTATCCAGACTGGGTGCCGAATTCGGCAGCGCCGAGGGCCTCAATGCCACGGAAGAACTCTTCCGTCAATACAACAAAGCTTCTCTGGAAGCCTCAATGGAACTGGCGAAAGAGCGCGGTTGCTATCCCCTCTGGGAAGGCAGCAAGTTCCAGAAAAAAGGCCTGCGCGTCAGAAATAGCTGCATGACCAACAATGCCCCGACAGGCACCCTGGCTCAGGCCCTGCAAACCAGCTGGGGCGTCGATCCACACAACGGCATCGTCTTCTCCAGAAAAGTACGCTCACGCTTCGTCGACTTCGTCGCCCCCGGCTTCAAAGAGCTGATGATCAGATATGGCGCCTGGCCAGAAAACGAAGATGCGCAAAATGCACTGATGAAGAAGATCCGCGCCAATAACAAATCCTGCCGCGGTCTTGCGGAAGTACCGGAAGTAGTGCAGAAAGCCTTCCCGATTCGTGTGGAAGTCTCTCCGGAAGCCTATATTCGCCATCTCTCCGCCATCCACGTCGGCGCCGATGAATGCCCCGAAGTCTTCAACTCCGTCTCCAACACCTGCTCTATCCCCCTCGACTTCTCCGAGCAAGCTGTGCATGACTCCACCATGCTGGCCTGGAAACTGGGCGTCAAAGACATCACCTTCTATCCCGATGGCAGCCGTCTTTCTCAACCCGTAGAAAAAATCGCCGAGCAAGACTACAACAGAAGTTCCGACCTGCTGGCTCTGCTTGGGCACCAGGAGCGTCGCAACATCCAGGTAGACGAAACCGTCGGTCAAAACTACAAAGTGCGCGTCGGCTCTCCCGACGGCGGCTCCACTCTGCACGTCAGCCTCAACCACGAACCGAGCCATCCCGGCGAACTGGTGGAAGTGTATGCCCGTATGGGTAAACCGGGAGCCATTGAAGCCGGTCTCTTCGAAGCAGTCGGTCGCCTGGCCTCAGCCTTCCTGCAATACGCCGCCGAATTCGGTGAAGAAGAACGCTCCAAAGCAGAGATGACCGTGGTTCGCCAACTGGTCAATATCCAGTCCGGCTATCCGGCCTTCTTCAAGTTCTCCGACTCCGACAAGGCAGTAGTAGTGCAGTCGCCCTGTGACGGACTGGCCAAGGCCATTCAACACTACAGAAAGACCCACTCGGCAAACGCCCACCACGAGGATCTGGCTAATGCGGAAGCAGCTCTCAACCTCGGAGCCGTACCGAAAGCAGCCATCGCCAATGCCGAAGCACAGCCCGTTCAGATGACCATAGGCTTGCTTGATTCCTTGCATGATGCCGCCAATGGCGGTACCAGAAGACAAGCTGCCTGCGGCAAGTGCGGCGGTGAATCCTGGCTCAAGATTGACGGCTGCAATGTCTGCCAGTCTTGCGGCTACAGCAAATGCGGTTAATAGCCAAAAACTATTGACTGCGGCCATAGACTTAAGGGGAACGCCCGGGACTGCACCAAACAAACAAGACCGTAGCCTCCCCGAGTAACTTTAAGACCCTGCCCATGAGGCAGGGTCTTCGGCTATCTTGGTTCGACTGAAAAGCGGGCATATGAAAAACACAGCCGCCAGTTGGCAGTGCGAGCCTGAGAACCTCAGCTCACCAACCCTAGAGAAAGCATGTGTGAATGGCAAGACAGGAAGCAACCAGCAACACTCCCCATGGGCAAAAATGGAAGGGCGGTAGAATCTTCCCCCCGCTCTATCTGGCCACCGTCCTGGCATTCTTCCCGGCATCGGCACTCTCACCCGCCCGGGCTCAGTACCAGAACTATACCGCTGACTATAACACTGAGCTGGCCGCCTCCAGGCTCATTTCCAAAGGCTATAGCCAGCTCAATGCAGGTCACTACGAAGCAGCCATAAGCACCCTTTCCCAGGCCCTGCGCTACGGGCCGACCCGCTACCAGGCCGATATCCTTGCCGCCATCGGCAGCGCCCACCGGGGGCTCAAGCAGTATGCGCAGGCCATCACAGCTCTTCGGGAAAGCCTCAAGGTCAACCCGCGGGAAAAAAGCGCCTACTACACTTTTGCCATTGTCTACTACGAACAGAAGCGCTATGACGATGCCCTGGCCGCTCTCGAGCGCTACAAAATGCTGGCCAAAGACCACAAGGAAGAGAAGAAGGCCGACGACTTCATTAAAGACATTCAGTGTTACCGTCATCTGATGCCCGCTCAAGAGGCTCTCTTTGCCGGTCGCAAGTTGGAAGCCAAAGAACTGCTTCTGAAAGCCGCCCAGCAAGATCCTTCCCCCGTCTCAGGGGCTGTGCACCGCATGCTGGCTCACGCCTATCGGGGCATGGGGAATTCGGAGCAAGCCATAGTCGAAGGTCAAATGGCTCTCCAATTCGAGCCTCGCAACAAATCTATCAACTATGTGATCGGGCTTTGCTACAAAGATCTGGGCAAAATCGACGAAGCAATCGCCTACGTCAAACGCTTTGCCCAGGCGGAGTCAGACCCCAATGAGCGGCAAAAAGCCAGGGAATTCATCCAGGACCTGGAGGACGATCGGGTCAAGCTGAGCGATACTTCCAACGGACTGCCCGATTACTTCCACTTGCTCTTGTCCCAAGGGCAGCTACATCCCTGGTCCCAGAGCCGCATGCCGCTGAAAATCTTCGTCTCGGACGGCACCGGCATGAAAGGCTATCGCTCCAACTTTCCCTCCTTCATTACAAAATCCCTGGATACCTGGGTGAAAGCCTCCGGTAATAAGCTTTCCTACCAGATAGTAGATAACGCCGCTCAAGCCGACATCCAGGTGGAGTGGACCGAGGACTATCTCTTCAAAGAAGAAGAAGGACGCAAGCGCGCCGCAGCCGGCATCACCGCCAATCAACCTGAGCACAACGGCAATACACCCTGGAACATCGGGCATTCCCAGATTCGCATTCAGACCTTTGATTGCCTCTCCGGCGACGACTGCACCGATGACGACATGTATTCTACTTGCCTGCATGAAATCGGGCATTCTCTCGGACTTTGCGGCCATTCCGCCAATTATTCCGACATCATGTATTTCGGTGCTACAAACCGACAACTACCGGCGGCCACCAAGCGTGACAAAGCCACCATGGGCAAGCTCTACGAACACTATCAAAGTCGCCTCTGAGGGCGCTGCAATAAGCTTGAAACAATTTACCGCTAAATTCTCAGTATCGCCAGGCGGCGACTTTACCACTGAGGCAAGAGGGCGCAGAAATGGGCTGAGGACCGCGGCAAGATTGTGGACCGGTCAGGTACGAACCACAATTCGATTCACAGGTTGTGAATCACATTCCCAACTATCCCATAGAGAGCAATCGCCAGTTCAACCAGATACAGAATCAGTATCGGGGCAACTTCGACAATGGCTTTCAGATTGTCGACAACAGCCGCGTCATAAGACCGACTGAGAATAACTTTGAAAGAGCCGGAGGCTACGACAACGCCGTCAGGAATCTCACTTCATACGACCACACCAATGCCCACGAAGCCATGAATAGAGCGGCCAAAACCGGCAACGGCGTAGCTTTTATCGTCGGCTCCGAATCCACCCGCGACACCCAGAAGCTGCTTGATCAAATGACTGAACTGAAGAAACAAAATCCCGGCATGGAATTTGTTTACCTGGACAAGGACAAGATCAATGCCGATCCCGCAGCTGGCAAGTGGCGAGAATGGATACAAAAAACCACCGGTGGTGACAACCTGGCCTTCACCAGCTTGCAATCAGTGAAAGCCGGACCGGACGGCAAACCCACCATGGACAGGGTGGTCAGCACCCACTGGGGCGGCGACATAAAAGACAGCCTGCTCGACCAGAATCAATACGCCAAGCGCTTCACAGGCGAGCACAAGGATCGCTTCAAGTTTGCAGCGGAAAACCCGGAAGCCCGGGAAGGCAAACCCGAGGGAAGTGGAGCCGATGCTGCCAAAAGGGAAGCGGACCAAACTAAACCCAAAGAGGGCAGCGAGGCCGCCCAAGATGTGTTCGGCATGAGCAAAGCAGAACGGGAAGAATTGCATAAACCGGGCAACGAAGAGAAGCTCGACCGAAAGAACAAAGAACTCTTCAACAAGGCAGCCGAAGCAGCAAGAAAAGCCGGACTGCCGCTAGTGGTCAATTTTGAAGGACGGGGCTGTCAGCCCTGCCTGGCCAAAAAGAATGAAGCCAATCCAGAGTTGGAGAAGGCTCTCGACGGCAAGGCCGTCATGCTCAATATGGACGCCAGTGAAGAAGCCACCCGCGAATTTCTGGCCGGACACGGTATGGAGGTCAACTCCTGGCCGGCTACCGGGGTCTTCTCCGTTGATAAAGACAACAATCTCAAACTGCACGGGCAGCTCATGGGCGGATACGCAAACCGGGCAGACCTTGAGAAAATGCCGCCGGAAGAGGTTGCCCAGGCCATGAGTCTGGACAGGCTGCAGGCCGGCATCGCCGGAAGCTTGCCTGATGCCGGGCAGGAAATGCAACGCCTTAAGAATGCTCAAACCAGAGAGAAAGAGCGCTCACGGCAGGAGCCCGGCAGCGGACTGGAGAATCTCAGTCCCGATCAGTTGCGCAACCGCATCATGAATACTTTGCTTGCTTCAGAGGGCAGCAAGGGGAGAGCCATGGCCGACCTGGCCGGAGCGATTGAGCGACTGGCAGCCTAGAATGCAATTTTGCGTCAAAAGCGGTATAAATTCCTGAGGTCCAGATCCACATGAAAGGCTCCAGGGAAAGAATATGCATTTTGTCGTCTCCAGAAGGATTGTTTTCTCCCTCACCCTGGGCTTACTGATTTGCACAGGTCTCGCAAGCCCAGCGGGAGCTGCCGACAAGAGCAGGGCCGGTCAAGAGCAAGTGAGCGACCTGGTGCATTTGAGCGGTACCAGGCTAAATATCAAGGCCCCGGCCGGTATGACCAAAGCCGATAACTTTGCCGGCTTTATCGATCCCAACACTAATGCCTCCCTCATGGTGACGGAAATGCCGGCTCCCTTCAAACAGCTCACCGAGGGCTTCACCGACGAACGCCTGGCCGCCAGAGGTATGCAGCTGGTGGGCAAACAAAGCAAAGAGAAAGGCGAGTATCAGGGACTGGCAGTAGACCTGACTCAGAAGCTTTACGGCACAAACGTCAAGAAACACGTCTACATCTTCGGCAATGACAACTTCAGCATTGTAGCAACGGCAACCCTTCTGGAAGGCACGCCCGACAGCATCATGACCAAGCTGAGAGAAGCCATTGATAGTATCACTATTGATACCACCAGCCAACCTTCTCTCGATGAAGGATTACCTTACAAGCTTAAGGAAACTGCCAATCTCAAACGGGCGACCCGCCTGCAGAACACACTCTTATTCAACAAGGCGGGTAAAACCAATCCACCGGAGAAAGGGCCCCTCTTTCTTTCCTCGCAATCGATCATGAAAGTGCGCATCGAGCAGCCCGATGACTTCGCCCGCCGCCGCATCAAAGACACTCCCTATGTGAAAGATATGGAAATCGAAAAGGAGCAGGACATTGAACTGAGCGGCTTGAAAGGGCGGAAATTGCTGGCCCGGGGCGTGGATGCCAAAACGGCGGAAAAGACTTTCGTCTACATGATCCTGCTCTTCGAGAAAGACGGCTATTACATCTTGCAAGGTATCTCGCCGGAATCCATGCGCCCCATCATGGAGAAGGAATTTGACGAGATCAGCGGCAGCTTCAAGCTGCTATAAGTGGTAATATAAGCGCTGCCGGCGGAACCATGCAACGGCCCACTAGAAAGAATCAGACAAAGACAGTGCCAGTCCAGCAACTTTGCCGCAAACGGAAACAGGTCATCGGCGCTCTTATGGCCGCTCTTGCCCTCAGCACTCTCTCAGTTGCTGCCGTGCATGCTGAAGAGCCCTTTCAACTGAAGGCGCAAAACCATAGCGAATTCCGCCCGGCGACCATGAGTGTAGCCTACCTGCCGCCTAGCCGCAGTACGTTCCCCATTGATCTGATTTCATCACTGACACAGTCTGCCCTGGCCATGAGAGAGCGGCAGTTACCGGCACCGTTGAAAGAAGTCGGTACCATAGAGAAGAGCAAAAGTCTGGCTATGATGGCTCCGCAAGCCATTAAAAACAAGTTGCTCTATCGCCCGGCACAAACGGCTGCCCTGGCCTATCTTCCCAACATCGGGGCGGGGGCGGAAAGCAAAGGCACTGCAAAAGCCATCGGGTCGCAACTCGAAGGCGAACGGTCTTGCAGTTATAGTGGTAGCCTGGCGGAAGAGCAAGAACGGCGAGCCCGGCTGATGCGTGAAGAGTTGGCGGAGCATTGCGAGCTTTCCACTCTGGCTAATCTACTTGAGCTCGTGCAGGTAATGGGCGAGAGCGGAAGCCCCGAAATTGAGCATCCGGCTCAAACTTCCCGGCCCCCGACTGTGCAAAACAGCCTGACTAAGCTGGCTCAACTGGCCGGAGCAGGGCAGGCAAACTGGGCCATGGAAAAACTGGAAAAGTGGCAGAGCAGCCACAACGAGAGCCAAAAACTTAAAGACGAGCCGTTGCCCCAGCCTCTGAGCAGTACGGAAGAACTGGCAGAAGCGGGAAGGGTTGCCGATTTAGCCATGGCCAATGATCAGAAGTCGGCCAACTACAGAGCCATTCTTGGTCTGAGCACTATCAAACCTTCCGGGTTGGAACAAAGTCTCAGTGCCATTTCCATGGTGCCGCTCATTTTCACGAAGGTGGCCTCTTTAGCACAAACCGGAATTGAAAAAGGCAATGGCGGCGGGCGAATAAAGAGCCTGGCCGATACTTTGTTCTATGGACAAGCCCTGGAAATTCGCCAGACCATGCTGACCAGGCAAGCCCATATGCTTATCAGTCGCAGAAACTACGCCATTCTCAGCGGCAATCGCCTCCTCTTCGATTTCACAGAGCTTCTAAAACGCAGACTGAGCGGCATCTGAAGCAGTTAGAAAGCACTCTCAGAAAAGCAATTGTGTAAGGTTTTTCCGAGTAGGGGTGGCTCTTCAATAATAAAATCTGAAGCGCAGACTGATAATAAGCGATAAAAGACTCATTGTCTGGGCAAATATAGAACAAATATACATGGCAGATGGCGGCATGTATTTTCTCAACCCCCGGTTCATCACCCGGTTCAATTCATTACCAGCACACAATTAAACAAGCCATCAAAGCAACCTGCTTCGGCAGGCCACAATTTTTGACCGTGCGCTTATACTCATGGGAGTGTAGGCAAATTCACTTACTACCCAGGACAATGAGCCGATTGTGTCGAAGCCATGAACTCTGAAGAAGAACGACTTAGAATTAAGACCCAGAGCACTTCTCAGGCCCCGAAGGACCTTTACTATATTCTCGGCGTAAGCCCGAATGCCTCCACCGGCGAAATATGCGACGCCTACACCAATCTGTCCGATAAATTCGGCCCCCATGCCGATACCGCCGAAATGGACCCGGACATGCTGACTCGCACCTGGCGAGACATCACCCATGCCTATGAAGTGCTCTCAGACAATACCAAAAGGCGCGAATACGACAAAAACAGCGCCGTCTTCCGGCAGCAAACCTCCGATGTGAGAGCACTCTGGAGCAAGGTTACTTCCGGCGTGCAACAGGTGGTGCAAAGCACCCAACAATCACAAACTCAGGAAATCAAAAACGTACAGGGCAAGATTCAAGCCCAATCTCTGGAAATGGAGATTGACGTAACCCTGAAAGAAGCCATCAAAGGTTGCCACAGGCAGCTCACAATAAGCGATCCGAAAGCCTGCGAAGAATGCATCAACATGAAGCCGGTGAACCGCATGCAGTGCCCTACATGCAGAGGAGTAGGCTACTTCACCGTGGAACGCCGCCTGGAAATCGACTTGCCAAAAGGGCTTTTCGACGGCATGGAGATAAGACGCACAGCTCAGGGCAAATGGGATATGCGAGCCGGCGCCCACGGCGATCTAATTCTCAAAATCAAACTGAGGCAGCATCCGGTTCTCGGTGTGATCGATAAAGACGTCACCATAAATGTACCGGTCACGCTCTATGAAGCCATGCTCGGTGCTGAAATTGAAATTCCCACTGCTACCGGCAAAGTGGTAATGAAAATACAGCCCCTCACCCAGCCCGGTCGAGTCTACAGGCTGAAAGGGCTTGGCATTGCCGGCGGCGATCAGCTGGTCACCATCGACGTACTAATTCCCCAACAACTAAACGGGGAAGAGGTAAAGCTTTACCAGAAATTGAAAGAGCTTTCCCGGGAAAAGAACCCTCGTGAGGCATTATTCCTGGCTGTCAGTCAAAGTGCCTAGGGAGGGACTCGCGCAAGCCGCGCCAACCCTTAAATGCGCCTGCCATAAGCCGCGCAATGTTCTTAACACAAATTGCAGGGTCCCCCAAAAATAATCATGGCAGGACACCGCTTGGCAAGCCGGGTGCCGCCGGTTCAGCCCGATCAAGATTAGAGCCTGTAAATCAGGCTGATCTAAGTGCGGCTGCGCCACCGAGTTAACACACTTTATCTCTCTCTAAGACTGGAAAACCGTAGTTGTACTGGTTCTCGGGGAACCTTTAAGGTCTAGGAGTTATCCACTCCTCCAAAATGCTCTAGGAAAACCCTCAAACCCCCAAGGCATTCACCCTACCTTCCGACCATCACTTCTCTTTTCAGAGTCGGTTGAGCATGGGTACCGGAGTAGTCGGATTCAAAATTTCCTGGAAGGAATCTGGCACATTCCCTCCGACAGGGCTGCGTGCATAAGCCCGCTTACTTCTGTAAGTCAAACGCGGCCTCGTCAGACGGGGCTTTAACCATTAACTGAAGCCTCGCTGCTAAGAGGCCAAAGGAGTCACACATGAAAACCAATCTTTCTGTACGACCCTCGCGGCGCACGAGCACTGCTCGGTCCCTGGACCGGATGATCAAGAAGCTCGGCGCTAAGAAGGGTATCGACGTTTCCGAAGCTCGCGCGCAACTGCGCGACAAGCTGAAGGAACTCAACGCCAAGCGCGCGCTCGGCTATCTCGCCTACCACGGCATCATCGACCTCAACTTGCCCGACGGCACCACGGTGGCCATCCTCCCGGACTGGCACATCCCCGCCCACGACAAGCAGGTCAGCTGGATGGTCAAGGAATGGCTGCGCGACAACCAGCCGGACATCCTGATCATCATCGGCGATGCGGTCGACATGTTCGGCCTGTCTCGCTGGCCCAAGGCACCGGGCGTCATCGCCAACACCCAGCACGAGTACGACGAAGTTCGCCGTATGCTGGACGAGGTGATTCGTCTCTCCGGCGCCCTGCACGTGTTCTACATCCTCGGCAACCACGAGGACCGGAACCGCCGCACTCAGATCGATCCCAACGCCAACGTGTCCGGTCTCATCGACCCGAACACGAAGGAACCGTTCCTCAACTTCCACAACCTGATGGGCTACACCAAGAGTGACCCCATCACCTTCATCTACGGCGCGCTCGGTGAAGGAGGCATGGCTGGCGGTCTCGTCGTCAACGGCGACATCGACTTCATCCATGGCCTGAAGGTGCGCTCCAAGCCCGGTCAGAGCCCGGCTGCTGAGTCCGACAACAGCGGACGCAGCGTCTGGCACGGACACACCCACCGTCTCGGCAAGCGCTCCCGTCGCACCACCAAGCGCGGCGTGATTCGCTCCTACGAGGGTGGCCACCTGTCCGACCGGCGTCACGCCTACATGGGTTACGCCATCAAGCCCAACTGGACCATGGGTGTGAGCAAAGGCTGCGTGCACGGCGGCAAGCTCCACATCCAGCTCCTGCCCATCCTGCCGGTCACCGATGCCGGTGGTCAGCGGCGTCACGCCATGGTGGACGGCGACAAGGTCTACAAGACCGCCGTCTACTAATCCGACCATTCACCGAGGCACCGAAGCCACTCCAAGCAGAATGCCGCCCTCTTCCGGAGGTGCGGCATTTTGTTCTGGGACCGGCGTGGTGTCTCCTGTCTAACTTCTAAGGAGTCAATTATGACTAGCACAAAGAAAAAGGGCGGGTCGGATCTGGCGCTTGCGGAAATCACCGCCGCCAACTGGCCCCCGAGTTCGCTCACCAAGGTCAAGGACCCGTACTTCAAGTGGTCCAAGACCGTCATGTTCGACCTGCACGGCGTCGTGTTCGACTGGGAGTCCGCTTTCCAGGACTTCGCGTCGGCGCACTACGGCTACAGCTTCCACAACGTCAAGCGCGAGTTCTACGACATGGCTCGCGACCCCAACACTCCCATCAGCCCCGACCAGTTCAGCGAGCTCTTCGTGGAGTTCGTCAAGCGCGCACAGGGTGGCTACGGCGACCTTCAGCCGCTGGCGGGTGTGGTGGAGCAGCTGGAGCTGATCAAGCAGGCCGGCATCAACGTCGTCATCTGCACCTGGACGCCCGGCGCCTCCGACGCCCGTCCTGATGGTTCCGCCACCTACGGCACCGGCATCGCCCAGCAGGTCACCGAGGAACTGATCCTCAAGCACCTCGGGCATGTCGTCTCCAAGAGCGACATCATGTTCAACAGCACTCACGGCAAGAAGCGTGTCATGCTCGAGGAGCGCATCCCGCTCATCGTCGAAGACAACGCCGAGACCGCCGTGGGCGTCGCTCAGAGCGCCATGGGTGCGATCGTCATGCCTCAACCGTATAACGAAGGTCTGCAGTTCCCCAACGTCCTGCGCCTCGACTCTTCTAACCAGCTGGCCTACGCCGTGATCTCGTTCTTCGACAAGCTCGACGACGAGAGCATGCTGGCCGCATAACAACAAGGAGTATGTATCATGGCTAATCGAGCTACTCGCCTCAAGGGCGTGACGGTCGAAGAAATCGCCAAGACATCGCTGGCGGGCGCGGGCATCCACAAGATCTCGCTGCCCGACGGCACCCGCGTGGTGGCCATCGCCAACACGCTCTGGCCGATGCACGACCGCAACATGCACGAGCAGATCATGAAGTTCCTGGCTGACTACCAGCCGGATCTCGTGGTCCTGCTCGGCCACATGGTCAACAACGAGGCCTTCCAGGCCCTCTTCGAGTCGGAAAAGAACTACCTGCAACGCCCCGACCATCCGGTCGAGGTGAAAGCGGCCATGGCTGCCGGCAGTTTCGATGACCAGGTCCAGTACCTGCGTCGCGAAGCCAGCAAGTACATCGGCAGCTTCGCCGTGGGCAAGGCCAAGGTGGTCTACATCCCGGCCATCCTCACCGAGCACAAGCTGGTGAAGCGGGTGAGCCAGGAGAAGGAACGCCGCGACAATTTCGTGGACAACCATCCGGAAGCGGCGGACCAGCCGTCCGATCCGTACCGGAAGATTCCCACGGAGTTCCGCGACTTCCTCTACCTGAACTCCAACCCGCGCGTCAAGGTGCTGCCGTACAACTCGGCGCTCCTGGCCAACGACCACACCCTCTTCATGATCGGCGACTTCAAGCGCCGTAACGAAGGCGATGCGGTTCTGGTCGAATGGCAGCAGCGGCACTACCAGGCCATCATCCGCAGCCTGGATGGCAAGCTGGCCTCCGGTTGGTTCACCACCACCGAGCACACCCAGCCCACCATGACGGTGCAGCAGTTCCAGGTGCACGAGATCGGATTCCTCTGGGACGAGGTCGAAAACGACCAGCTCCGGGACTACGATCGCCGTGCCCAGGGCTTCTTCGCTGGTCTCTACGTGGACGGCGAGCTCTTCGGCTCCACCGTCGACATCCTGCGTGGCGATGACGACCGCCGGTCGTTCTTCGCTCCGAACAACAAGATGTACACGGAAGACAAGCCCGGCAACATGCCCCACGGCACCGACGTCAGCCTCGCTGACGAGACGGTCACGGACGACGACGATTGGGTTCTGCCCAACGGCGACGACGACGAGGGCGAGGACGAAGCGAAGGCGGAGTCCAAGGCCAAGCCGGAGTCCAAGACCAAGCCTGCGGCCAAGAAACCGGCGCCGGCTCGCGGCAAGAAGGTCACCAAGAAGACCCCCGCCAAGGGCAAGAAGTAATCCGTTACGGGGTGGGGCAGAGCAAGGGATTCCCAGCTGGGAGCGCTCTTGTATCTGCCCCACCTCCAACGGTTACGCGGCAACCAACTTTCAAAGGTGGGTCGGAGATTGCATACATCCCCAGTAATGGGAACCATGTGTGCAACTTCGACCCATCTCTTTTTGCCACAAAGCACTAGACCGGTCTATTATTTTCCCAATACAGCGAGCTGAAAATACAAGAATAGTAGTGAGCGCCTCGCGCTAGCCTTGCCAAGATGCATACATGAAATCCCTTGCCGCGCCGCTGAAATAACTTGCTGGTGGAGCCCTGCTTTTACTAGGTTGAAATTCTCTCCTCCCAATTCCAACCAACCAAACAAAAGCTCCAAACCAGGCAATATCGAGCACACCCCCCAAGAAGAAGAATCAGCTCCCGCTGATGTTGTTTCACGTCCACTGCCGAGGATACCCTCGCAAAACCTTTCTATCACCCCATCCACCACTCTTTGAAAAGGAAAAGGAGAAAAATGAAGGGTAAGAACTTCATCGTGCGCCCCGGCGGCAAGCTGGTGCGCGAGAGCCACCGCTTCGGCGGTCACGGCCACGGTCACGACCGCTACTCCCGGCTGTGCCGCGACCAGATCCTCATGGCCGAACTGAACCGCGACTTCGCGGGGCAGCTCAGCCAGCTCGGCGACACCGTCGAGATCGAGGAGCCGGTCTCCACCTGGACGGTCCTGGAGCCGATGTCCGGTCGCTTCCGCTCCACCATCTTCGTCATCGAGGGCGAGGAGGAGCTGGCCATCCGGATCTACGCCGCCCGCCACGGCGGCCGCCACCCCCTCAAGGTGAGCTGCGACTGCGGCTGCGGCCCCGACTACCACCTGGTGGAGGTGCAGGGCAGCCTGCGCCAGGCCACCGCCTCCGTGCGCCGCTGCCCCAGCGGTGTCACCCGCGACGGCGAAGTGGTCTACCGCGAGGGCCGGGCCCCGGCCAAGTTCGACTCCTGGAGCTACCACACCCTGGACCAGTTCCTGGCCCGGCCGGACGTGGTGGTGATCCGCGAGGCGGACATGACCACGGCCGACTTCTGCGAGCCCACCCCGCGGCTCACCGGCCCGCACCTCTACTCCGAGGACGCGCGGGCTCTGGCCTGGGTCCTGGGGGCTGAGCTCTAGCCCGGCAACTACAACGAAAGGCTGGAAGCCCTTACCGGCTCCCAACCTTTCGTTTTTGCGCATTTTCACTATATCCCTTAGTATCCCTGGATGACCTGGATTATTCACCTACAGGCTGTAACAGACAGGGGAAATGTGAGTGGATACCAGACGGAGAGCGCGTTTAATCTTTGCCGGGAGTTTTCACGCTAACACTTTTGCGGTTGTTGATTATCTGCCACAAAGCGGCTATATCAGCCAGGCTCCGATTGTATTGCTAATCGAGATCTAGTATTGCGGATGGTATCAGAGTGTAGTTTAAAAGGATGAAAGTCCTGATGGTTGCTGGATAATTGAGTTGCGAAAAACAAAAAGCAGCAAGGCAAAAGGAACTTTCATGAGCACAGAGTCTAAGGCAAAGCGAGTGGAACGGCAAGCCCGGTTGACGTTAAAAAACTGCAAAGCACAAAAGATTGATGATGGTGGGGGCTTTTTGACTGCTTTAGGAGGCGTTACGTCCCTGGCGAAGGCAGCAGAGGTAACAGGACTTGTAGCAATGGCTGTGGAGAGAATAGAGCCGTGGCGGGATGAGGGTTTAGTCGAGCATGAAATCAAGACTCTTTTGAGCCAGCGATTGTATCTTGGGGCGTGTGGGCATACTGATGCGCTAGATTGTTCTCTGTTTAAGGATGATCCAGGGCTGAAGAGTGTTTTAGGACTTGAGCCGGATGGGCGTCGTTGCCGTCGCAGTCCACGCATACGCGCATGGAAAATTCGATGTCAGAAGACTCGTTCAACAAGTTGGAGGAGCTTCCTCTGGAGTATTTTCTTTCCAGGCACGAGCATGAGCCGAGGGAGCTGACCATATATTTTGATGGTTCGGCGATTAGGACCTACGGCTCGCAGCAAAATTCTATTTATCGCGGCGGGAAGAAATACAGTCAGACACAGTATTTCCCACTGTTGGCAGCAACAAAAGAAGGTCATCTGCTGCTTGCAAAGCTACGGTCAGGCAACGTTTCCGATGCAACATCGCTGGCGGAAATTACAAAACTGGTGGAGGCAATTTTGGAGCATTGGCCGCATGTGAAACTTACAATTGTTATGGATGCTGGGTTTAATGAGCCCCATCTTCTGGACTTCTTGGAGGAAAAGAAGGTCAACTACGTGGTTGGATATCCTGCAACATCGTCAATCAAGTCTAACTTCAAAGATACGATTAAAGCCGCAGAAGAAGGCTTCAAGAAAGAGTTTGGTGAGCCAAAATTCAAAGGTAAAGCTGGCGAGAAGGCATGGCAGAAGGAGCATACTAGGTTGCGCGCACTGCCGGCCGATGAGCGAAAAGAGGCGGAGAAGGCAATGAACTCCAGGTTCACGCGCTGGATGTACGGAGCCGAGCACCAGGGCAACAATTGGGAGGGGAGCCGCACGGTAATAGTTAGAATTGACTGCAGCGACAAAGGCACTGACATTCGGTGTGTCTCCACTAACATGACCGGTCATTCCGCCCAGGCGATTTACGAGGATTACTACTGCAACCGAGCCACTATCGAATTCACGATCAAGGAAAACAAAAGTCACTGCCGTGTGCCATTGAGCTGCATGGAATACAGCGCCAATAGGTTCAGGTTCGTTCTCCAGAGCTTAATCTACATACTCATGGATGAATTAAGGCGCTTGCTGCCGAGTTCCAAAACTGCCCTGACCTTAGCCACCTTGCGCAATCAAATACTTCTGATTCCCGCTCAAATTTTCGCCTATGCGCGGCATATTCACTGGCGCCTATCTTCAGTACACCCGGCATCTGCTCTACTCATCAACCTGAACAAGAAGCTGCAAGCCCGAACAGCCTGAAGCTTCAACCAGAAACGCGACAAACAAAGAACCTGGCTCGCCTACTTGAGCCGGGGCATCTCCGCAGAGCCCCTTTCGCTGCCGTTTAATCTGGATTTTTTAGCTGCTTTTCAGAAAACCCGCTCTCAAACCGGCATGCAGTGGGGTCTCTTGGCGACATACTATATGGATGAATAATCCAGGATGACAAAAAAACTTTTGGTCCAACTAAGCAAGTCCGCCGGGGCCGGCTCAATCACCCACCGGGCCAAGTGTACTGACTTGGCCCGGTGGCAGATACAGACAGAAGGGAGGGTAGACGCCGGAGGAGAAAGTGTCAGCTAAGCCGAGCTCGCTCGTAGGCGTCCATATCGCACCTGACCTGCACCAGGCGACGAGCCGCTTCGTAGCGCTGCCTGACCAGTGCTTTCGAGGCCAGTCCTTGCGCCTCCTCAAGCAATCGCTTCACCTCATCCAGACGCGCTGCAAATACAACCAGATCGCCGGTGCACCGTTCTTGCTCAGGAAGACCCGCCTTAGACAATTCATTCATTTTTGCCAGGCGGAAACACAGCTGTCTACGAATACCTTCCAGATCATTGCAGATACGACGTTCGTGCCCCAGCTCGTAGGCGGCGCGCAGAATTTGACGGCGCGAGGGAAAGCGCAGGCAGGCCGGCAGATGAATCTTAAACATGGTGTTCTCCTTGTTTCGAACTTTCATGTTGGCAGGGGTGTTGTTCAATGAAGCAGCAGGAAGCCGCATAAAAAGTCATCGAATAGCCATCTGAATAGGGAGAGAAGAAATGCCATCTCTGAGAAGTGCTGCTTAAAACGTAATTCGAATCTATTGCTTGCCACCGACTTATGCAAGCTCGAAAGAGATTCGACTGAGACCGGGCAAATTCTTGCCCAGCCCGGCTTTCCAGCTCATCTGCCTTTTCTTTTCAGAGGGCATTCTCGTACTTCAGCAGAGAAATCTTGAGAAATAATCTGCCGCTGAAGTGGTCTTTAGGCCTCCCCTGGCTCACGAACACGTAAGAACAACAGGTAATCGGACCTGAATCAGCTAGGACCGCCTCACTGTGCCGAAAAAACCAAAACTCTTTTGCGCACGGAATAGAGCGAAAACGGCGCAGACAGCCTCTGATAACGGCACACGACCGAAGACAACAGGAGCCGGCATGGGCAAATCTACTCGCCAGCCGTGGTGCAGAATCGGTGCCGAAAAGGCTTGCCATTTCAGCCTGCATTCACCCAACATGAAGTTCTCTCTGTCGTTTCCATCAAGTCCAAGCAAGAAGCCAAAGCCACTACAAGCAATCACTAAAACACCCCCTCAGGCCCAGGCTTCCCACTGAGCAATCCCGCTCCGGTCTCCCACGGAAACGCAAAGACAAAGGAAACCAACATGAACCAACTGACCATCGATCAACAGCAGGAGCTCATCGCCACCGTCGAGCGCATCCATGATGCCGGGCTGTTTATCATCCCCTTACTCTTCATCGTCACTTTCGCCGCCGTTCTCTTCACCCGCCGCAACCATGCCGGTAATGTTGTTCTGGCCGGCTTCTTCTTTCTGGTGCTGGTGCTGGTGGGTAGCTGCCCGGAACCCATCACCAAGCTCTGGCTGGCTCTCACTGCCATCATCTCAGGCAGCGCCGCCCTCCTCTTGCAAAGCCTGCGCCAGAGCGGCCTGACGTTCAACCAGTGGCTGGCAAACCGTCTCAATTTCCACCGCTAAGCGCCACACAGTAGAGAGAGAGAGAGGAGCGGCAGCCAATGCTGCTTCTCTCTTCAAAATCTGCAACCAGTTAAGGAGCAAGCTATGAACACCACCGATCTCACCCTGGCAGAAGTCGAGAAGGAACTGAACAAGATTCCCGGCTTTGCCTGTAGAGTCGCAATCGAGTCGGCAAAGCAGAGAGTGGCAGAACTCCTCAAGACGAACCCCCATGCCAGCGCCGTCGAAAGGCTGCAAGCCTCTGGACTGGTTCTACCCGAACCCAAAGAGGCTGTGGGCATGTACGACTCGGTATTCGTGAACGGCAATCGCCTCCTTGTGTCAGGACACGGTCCCTGGGTGAACGGCAAGCCTATCTGCGGCAAAGTCGGCTCCAGGCGACACGTCAGAAAGACAGGCGGAGAAAAGCGGAAGCAAGCCCGTCTGACTGCGGCAGAAGCAAGAAATGCCGCCAATCACGTGGCCCTCGGCGTATTGGCCAGCATCGAGGCCGAAGTAGGAATCTATCGCATCGATCGACTCCTGAAGACTCTCGGCTGGGTCAATTGCACCAAGAAGTTCGGCGATACCCCTTTCGTTATCGACGGCTTCTCGGAAGTGATGGAACTTGTCTTCGGCGAGATAAAAGGCAGAGGCACCCGCAGCGCCATCGGTGCCAACACCTTGCCTTTCGGCATCGCCGTGGAGGTGGAATGCGAGTTCAGACTGAAGAGCCTGGCTTCGGCAAAGCTCTCAGACAAAGTTTGAAGAAGAGCCCGCACCACAACCGGAAGCGCTGCCTCTGATGGCACACCCTAGGCAGCGCAGGCACCACAATCCGGTCCTGCATCCGCTTGAACGGAGAACGTCAGAGGAGGGCTCTTGAGCCCTCTTCCCTTCTACCATGCTCTCCGTAGCACCTGACCGCCTGCTCATCTTCTGTTTTTCCGCTCTCTACGACATTATTTAGTTGTACAGCTCTGACTAGCCCAAGCCTCAATCATCAGCGCAGATAAGATTGACAGCACCACTTCTTCCGGCTTTGGAGAGACAGTTGCAAGCACTGGTAACGCTCTTTAGACGGTATTTACGCAAAAAGGAAAGAAACAAGCATTCAGACATGTTGCTAGAGCCAGGAAAACTTACTAGGTTCGAATTACTCTCTTATTTCTCCAAAGTAAATACAAGGACACTAACCCTCACAGGGATCGCTCTGCTTGCAGCATTTTCCGGCAATTGACTTTGCCTGAATGCCGCCACGCAGAAAACTATTGGATTATTTCAAGCGAGTAAGCAATGGCTTTATCTTCTTAAATCAAGTCACAGGTATCAATCATGTCAAAACAAAAAAATCCCCTATTGACTCTAGTCGGCAATACACTGCCTCCCTTTGCTCAGATAAAAGTGGAACACATACTGCCGGCCATAGAGCAAATTTTGGCTGACAACAGAGCAGCAATCGCCACTCTCACTGCTAAAGAAAATCCCACCTGGGATGACATCACCGCCCTGGAAATACTGGAAGATCGCCTCTCCCGGGCCTGGTCGCCAATTGAACACTTGAGCGGCGTCAAGAACAGCGACGAGTTAAGACCCGTACACGCCGCCGCCCAGTCCCTCATCTCCGCATATGGCACCGAATTAGGACAGAACGAAGACCTCTTTAAGCTTTACCAGGCGGTGAAAGCTAGCCAGTACGAAAGCCTTGATCAGGCTAAGCGCAAAATCATCGATGATGCCCTGCTTGGTTTCCAGTTGTCCGGCATCGCCCTGGAAGGAGAGGCGCGCAGCCGCTTTGGTGCCATCAAAGCCAGATTGACCGAGATAGGCACCACTTTCAGCAACAATGTCCTGGATGCCACCGCCGCCTTCACCATTCACCTGGAAGACAACAGTAGCTACCGCCTCAAAGGACTGCCGGAATCGGCACTGGCCATGCTTGCCCAATACGCCAAACAAGCAGGCAAAGCAGGCTATCTAGTAACCCTGGACTTTCCCTGTTATAACGCCATTCTCACTTATTGCGACGACCGCGAACTGCGGGCTGAAGTTTACAAAGCCTACATGACGAGAGCCTCGGAAAACGGACCGGACGCCGGCAAGTTCGACAACACAAAGGTCATGGAAGAACTCCTGGCTCTCAAGCAAGAGCTGGCGCAGTTACTGGGTTTCGAGAACTATGCCCAGCTCTCTCTGGCTCGCAAAATGGCTCGCCAAACCGACACAGTACTGGACTTCTTGCAAGAACTCAGTACACGCGCCTATCCCCTTGCCGTCAAGGAAAAGGAAGAACTGGTCAACTGGGCAAGATCCAACTATCCGGCTCTTGTCGGTGAAGAGGGGCTGGAGAACTGGGACGTCGCCTACTTTTCTGAAAAGATGAAAGCTTCTCTCTACTCCGTATCCGACGAGGTGCTGCTGCCCTATTTCCCGGCCAATCAAGCTTGCCAGGGTCTCTTCGCGGTGGTGGAAAAGCTCTATGGATTCACCATCCACGAACGTCACGGTATAGAAGTCTGGCATCCTGATGTGAGATTCTTCGAGATTCACGACCAGCAAGGCAAAGTGCGGGGCAAATTCTACCTGGATCTCTACGCCCGTAAAAACAAACGGGGCGGAGCCTGGATGGATGTCTGCACCAGTCGTTTCTTGAGGGAGGACTACTTGCAAATTCCGGTCGCCTATCTGACCTGCAATTTCGCTCCTCCGGTGGGAGGCAAACCGGCGCTGCTACGCCATGCTGATGTGGTAACACTCTTCCACGAGTTCGGTCACGGTCTGCATCACATGCTCACTCTGGCAGATCTACCAACCTCAGGCGGCATGAACGTGGAGTGGGACGCAATTGAACTGCCCAGTCAGATAATGGAGTTCTTCTGCTTCGAGCGCGCCGGTCTGGAGTTAATCAGTGGTCACTATGAAACCGGTGAGCCTCTGCCGGAAGCGCTATTGAAGAACTTGCTTGCCGCCAAACACTTCCAGTCGGCCATGCAAACAGTCAGACAGCTGGAGTTCGCGCTCTTCGACTTCCGCATGCACATGAACGCTGCGGCCATGACCGGCAAAGACATTCAGGCAACGCTCGATAAAGTCCGTCAGGAAGTGGCGGTGAACATTCCACCAGAATGGGTTCGCTTCCAAAACGCCTTTAACCATATATTTTCGGGAGGCTACTCGGCCGGTTACTACAGTTACAAATGGGCTGAATTACTGGCGGCGGACGGCTATTCCAAGTTTGAAGAAGACGGCATCTTGAGTAGACAAACCGGGGAAGACTTTCTCCATAACGTCATCGAGCCGGGCTGCTCCAAACCCATGATGGAACTTTATGTCGCCTACCGCGGCCGTAAACCCACCATTGATGCCCTTCTCAAATACTCAGGACTGGCTGACTAAGAGCAGACTTTCGGCCGGCAGGGCAAGCACCTGCACCGAAGTTTTCACCGGCGCCGCTGTACTCAAGCGGCGCCTTTTCCTTACCTAATGCATATTTATACTGAGGAGAAATCCCATGTCCGACATTTTCAAATCCCTGGCCGAGACCTCACCCTCCACAGCGGTTCTAGCGCTTGCAGTGGCGCTGGTGCTGATCTGGCTCTTGATCAAAAGTTTGTCCGGAGCACCGAAAGAGCCTGCATCATTCGACAAAGCAAAGCTTGCCGACGTCGGAGGAGCTTATGGAGAGAGCGACGATGACACCATCACAGCCACCGGAGTGGTTGAAAGAACTGTTGCCGTCGACAATGCCAACTACTTTCATCTGGCTGTAAAGCTCGACCGCTCTCTGCCACAGTTGGATGGCGGCAATATGCTGCGCTTCTCGGATGACTACGGCTTTATCGATCTGCCCCTGGTCAAGGTCGGAGACCGGGTGAAGCTGGAATTTTCCATCGATGAAGACATGAGCGTCGAGTTAATCGAATTCACCTGGTTGCCGGAACAAGCAGCCTGAAACCCGGTCGGTGCGGAAGCCTGACTTCAGCGCCGAGGCTTACCGGCAAACCCATTTTTCTTACTAACAACACAGGAGTAATTATGCTTCGTTGGCTTACCTTTGCTTTAGCCGTCTGGTTACTTTATCTGGTGCGGGTGCAACTACCGCCCTTTATCGCCGGTGCCGTACTGGCCTATATGTTGAGCAGACCGGTGAACAGGCTGGCAATCTATATCGGTCGCACCGCCGCCATCGTCCTCATCTACCTGACTGCGCTTGGCGCCTTCGGCTATGTGATCTTGCACTTTGCTCCTCTCTTTGCCGAAGAGTTGGTGGCATTGTTCGACAATCGACAACATCTGGTCGAGAATGTGGTTGGTCAGGTGGCAGCCCTGACCGGCTGGCAACTCGATGTAGCCCAGGTGATGGCCGGCTTGAGCGAGCAAATTCAAGGACATCTGGTGGAGAAACCCACCGAGATCTTAGCACTGGGACACTTGCTCACTCATAGCTTTCTGAGCCTGCTTATCTTCCTCATCACCTCGATCTACATGACTATCGACGGCAAGAAGTTGGGGCGTTTTGCGCTGCGCTTCGTGCCTGAAAATAGACGGCAGGAAGTCTCGGAAATGGCCGGCGACATCGACAGCAAACTGGGCAAATACTTGCTCGGTCAAGCTTTCCTGATCGCCGTCATGTCGCTCTTCGCCTTCAGTGTGTTGAGCTTTCACCACGTGCATTATGCGCTACTCTTGTCGGTGTTTATCGGGGTCATGGAAATAGTGCCCTTTATCGGACCCATGATTGCCCTTGGCGTGGTGCTTCTGGTAGCCGGTGCTCAACTTGGTCTTTCCGATGCAGGCATAGTCATCGCCATACTCTATGCCGGTCGCATGGTGGAAGACTATCTGGTGGTGCCAAGGGTGGTCGGACATGCCGTGGAACTACCTTCGCTGGTGACCATCTTTGCAGTACTGGCAGGAGAAACCATCGGCGGTGGATTGGGGATGCTGCTCTCCATACCGGTGGCGGCTGCCATCAAAGTTGTACTGGACAGACTGCTACCACCTCTGCCGGAAGCGAAAGATGAGGGTCCTGACTGCCGTCCGCCTACTGCATTGGCAAGGCTTAACAGCTTTGGCAAGTTCCTCAAGGAAAGACTGGCGCGACTGATTAAAGAGTTCGCCCCGGTACCCTTCCACTAAGCGGCAAACAAAGCGCTCTTAACTTCACAAAAACACTCGCCTGGGAGAGTGCTCATGAGTCTTACTATTGAAGAATTACCGGAGAGCATCGCTCTCTTTTGCAGCAATCTGCAAGCAGCAAATACGACCCAATCTGTTTTCGGACGAATTGTGCGCAGCCCGGATACGCCGACCAAGCTGGCCATAGACGAGGGACGCAAGTTTGTCATGGTCATGGACGAGTCAGGTCTAAAGAGAATGGATGAACTGGACGGAGATGCTGATACCATGCTGGTAGCGGTCGGTCATACCGCCAACTACATTGCCGCCCAGCGCAAGAAAGGGATGCAGTTTTACCTGGCCATCTTTACTTGCGAAGAGCAGTCAGCCTGTTATCCGGCTCCCGCTCACTGGGCCAACGTACTGCTCGAGTGCCAAAAAGATTACCCGCAGCTGGCCCGGGATATGGACTCCGCCTTAGCCGACCTCAAAAAGCTCACCTTTGCCCAACTGGAGAAGGAGTGCGGCTTCAGCCTGGCAGATGTCCATAGCCTCGGCAAGGAAGACCATCGCTATATCGACCTGGAGCGCTACCTGGCTTCAGACAGATCGACTGCGATGTTGCGCCGTTTTCTCTATCACTGCTGCCGTCTTACCGAACTTTACAGCGGAGACGGCTGGACATACACAGTTGACGGCCAGGCATGCCTGACGGAATTCGTCATGCCCAATTTGGAACTGACGCAATTGAGCGACCTGCACTTGTATCATCTCCAGTAACTTTTAAACCAAACAGAAAAGCGACCTGCTAACAACAGGCCGCTTTTCGTCTTTAAAAAATTTCGCCATTTTACTCTATTGCGTAGTATTACGTAAACATCGGAGCCCCTGCATTTTTAACCAATTGGACAAATAGTCACACCTTCAACACAGTTGGGTCGTATCATGCTTTCAGTCTTTCAATCTAAGGAATCACTGGAACGCCCCCGCGAGGTCATCCTGTATGAAAGAGAATGAATTCGAGGCACCACGGGAGAAAATTGAGTCCGGCGCTGAAGGCAAGCTGCAAGACACAGCCTATGCCATCGGACGCGAAGCCAAAATGATTTCTCTTGGTGTTGGATATGCCGTCAAAGACACGCTGGAAAATCCCCAGAGCAAACTGAACGAACTGGCTACGTCCGCCGCTGTCGGCACCGGCCTCGGAATTATGAGCAGGCTGGGAGCACCGGGCCGAGTAATCGCTATGGGCACAGGCATGGCCATGACCACCAAGTTTGCCTATGACGAATTGACCGGTCAGCGCTGGAGCAAGTTCGGAACAGCAGTAAAAGATACCTGGCAATCCGGCGAAAATATGCAAGAGAACATAGCCGTAACCAGAGACAGCCTGGGCTCCTTCCTGGTAGACACCGGCATCGGACTGGCGGCCAAAGGTCTGAGCAACAGAGTCACAGCCCGTCTGGCGCCGCCTTCCCTGCTGGTGGATTATGCCATCCGCAAAGCCGATTCCGATGGCGGCAAAGCGCTTCTCTCCCTGCAAAACCGCTGGGAGAAGACTTACAATTTGTCCAACTATCGAAACGGGAAATTGCAAATCTCCGGCTTCACGCAGTCGGCCGTACCCGGCCAGGCCAGGGGCGACTTGCTAAGAGTGGGGAAAACTCCGGACGGCAAGGTGATTTTGAGCGCCATGGACGTGGAAGGTCACGGCGTCGGCGCAGCCAAGAAAGCAGTCACCGTGCACGCCGCCATGGACGCCGTGCTGCCGAAAGCAAAAGGCAAAGATGCCAGTGAAATACTAACCCTGGTCGACAAAAAGCTGGACGCAAGCGACGAACGCGCAATTACAGCAGCGCTCAGTACCTTTGATCCGGTGACTAATAAACTGGACACCGCCACTGCCAGTTCGCAGTTTGCCTTTCTAATTCGCAAAAGCGGCCGGGTGCACCAACTTGATGCCAAAGGCGGCGGTCTGGGTCTGGGTAATGATATGTACTCGCTCATGAAGCCAGGCCATGAAGTAGTGCGCCTCAACCACGGTGATACTGTGGTTATGGCCAGTGATGGTGTCTATGACCGATTTGGTTACGGCAACCTGCGCGCCTTCAAAAACTTCCTGCGCTCAGTCGGTCCCAATCCAGACAAACTGCGCCGCCTCATTCTCAACAAGCCGGTGGCGGAAACCGGTGCAGACGACACCAGTTTCCTTATTTTCAGCCGACTTTAGAGCCTTGCCTCCCACAGCACCAGCAACAAGCAGCAGCCTCTACGACCAGCTATCGTAAAGCAAAAACAGTCAGGCAAGAAAATGCTTTCTCCGGCGAGGCACGGCCTTCAGCGCATACTACATTTTTTAGTATCCAACTGCAAAAGAGAAAGAGAAATAGAAATAGGAAGAGAGAGAGAGAGAGAAAGAAAGAAAGAAAGAAAGAAAGAAAGAGAGAAAGAGAACAAGAGAGAGCGCGCGAGAGAAAGAAGAGGATGACCATCAATGAACAAAGGCAGGGAAGAAGCGCGGGCTTCCTCCCTGCCTGGTCGGCGGGTCCGTCAACTAGCCGAAAGACTGCCGGAAGAAGTCACCAGAACCTTGCCCGCGGCGACTTCAAGCCACCACCGGTGCCGCCGCAGCCAGAAGCGGATTCACTTCGATCTGCTCGGTCTTGCCGTCGCTCATGGGGCGCAGCAGGATCAGACCGCGCACCGAGCGTGCGCAAAGCTCAGCGGGACTGAGGGAAAGGAGCGGCATGCTCAGATCGAAACCATCCACATGCTTGGCACGCAGGCGCTGCACCGCCAGGTTCATCATGGCCCCATCGATGCGGTCGTCGGCGACATCCACCGACACCGGCGTGGCGGCACGCACCATGACGGACTCACGCAGAAGTCGGTAGAACCAGTAGGTATTGGGCAGTTGCAGCAGAAAGCGAACCACCTCGGGCTTGAAGAAGGCAGAAAGCGCCCGCTCCAGACCGGTGTTCGCTCCGGGCACGGCCTTGCCGGCCAGTGAGAAGAAGTCAGGCAAGAGGTACTCGCTCTTGATGCCCGTCCAGAAGGAGCGCCGATGGGAATCCCGGGTCTCGCCATGGGAAGCCACGGACAGGAGCGGATCGAGAAAGTTGAGGGTGTTCAAATCGCTTCTCCAGTGAAATTACTTTGCCATGCCGGGGGCTTACACGCCGTCATCCCGACAGAAACTAAAGAGCCTGAAACAAGTAGGTTAGTGGTGCTGGTTGCTTCCTCTCAAAAATAAAAGCCGAAACCGGCAGTCATGGATTGGATAAATCAAAAGACCACTTATCATCATCACAAATGAGGTCGAGAACCAAGTCATTCAGGCACCGCAGGACATAAGTGCCGACCAAGACCGACACTAACATTCGTAACACCACTAAGACATTCCACCTTTCACACCTGGCGCCGGCTCGCACAGCGAGCCACTTACGCACAACAGCAAGAAAATCGCAAAACAAAACAGCGATACCGTGGGTAGTATCGCTGCTTGGTTGTTCTGGCGGGATTTTAAGCTCGGTGCTTTTCTACAACACACAATAAGGGCAGAAACTGTCAAGATCCGGTCAAATGAGGGTGCCAATCTTAAATCTGCAAATTCTTCAAAGACCTTCCCCATCGGCAGGCAGTAAGGCTTTCCTCAACAAGAATTAGCAAGCTCCTGATTTAATGCAACTGCCATGCTACTGCCAATTTTCGCAAAGAAACAGCAATCGCCGCGGTTCCGGCGCGCCACCTTCCATAGTGGCGCGTTTTTTCAGCAGCATGCCAGCGTCAACGCCAATTGTAAACAGGGGACACCTACGCATCGAAACAGCTTCCAGCTTGAGATAAAGGCTCTTTTTTTGTCATGAATTGAAGCAGTTTCATCATCACTTTTAAATTCAGGAAAGGTTTCACACCAGGCAGAAAACTTCACCAACGCCATCTGTAAGCGACAACGAGTCGCAGATCTTCTCACACCTTTTTTTCAACCAAGGAACTTCCATGGCCCATTTCATCACTTGCGACGAAGACCTGGTCAAGCTCATCAACAAGAAGGCCGCCATTCTGCAGGGCGCCCACCAGGAAGGCGAAATGTTGATCGTTCCCCTCGTGGGAGTGGCAAGCCTACAGGCGGCCGGGCAGGTGCTCGCTCAGGTCCACGGCTTCCAGAGCCGCAAACCGGAAGACGGCATCTTCGAAGAGGCCGCAGGCGTACTGAGGCTCGGAAGCGAGCGTTGCGTGGAAGACATGCTGGTGGAATTCGGCAGCGGTCTGATCCCCACCGGTCTCTTCCACGCCGTCTGTGAATGCCTGGTGGAGCCCTGCCGGCAAGCCGGCGTGGCCGTGGTCAAGAACCCGTTGGGCGAGCCGGCGCAACTCTACGTGGACAAGAACGCTCTCTCGGCCAAGACCGGTCTGCCTCTGCAAAGCAGCAAGAAGAACAGCTTCGCCTGCCTGCTGCTGCAAGCGACCTGCCGCTTGCAAGAGGTGCGCCCCGGCGAGGAGGAAAAGCAGCGGCTCTTCCTGGTGGCTGTGCGCGGTGCCGCACCGAAGCGCCTCTACAGCCAGATCCAGGGGGAAGACGTGCTGCGTGAGCAGTTTCCCCAGATGCTCAGCCAGGCTCGCGCGGGCTTCGAACAGCCGTTCACCTTCAGCGCCCCCAATCTGAAGGACGGCTGGCAGATGGCCTTTCACCCCAGCTTCTGCGACTTCCTGGCCCATCTGCGCGGCGGCTACGGCTACATCCTGCGGCACAATCCCAAGGGCGGTCTTCTCTTCGGCGGCTGAATGGCAAGGGGCAATACCGGCCCTGACCTGACAGTTTCGCCCGCCCCAGGGTCAAAAGACAGACCTAGAAAGCCCTGAAAAAGAGCACCTCGTCGGTTCACCCGGGTACCGGACCGGGCGAACCGACGAGTCCATCGGCAAGAACCGAACCGAACCGAACCGAACCGAACCGAACAATCAAGCTTCAAGCGAAGCTTTTTTCGAGATTTATACTATATTCTTGCATAGCCTCACTGCAAAAAGGAGACCGGCTGAAGAGCTGGAAGCATTAGAATGCTTCGCGCTTGCTTCAGCCGGTCTTCAAACATCGAGCCGCTTCGAAATTCGCTACAGCGAATCAGTCAGCGGCGGCAGCGCGGCGGCAGTGCTCTTCAAACAAGCACCGCCAGACCTTGAGAGCACCGGGCTTACCGATCACAACGTGGGGCAGATGAGTGGGGCTCTCGTAGCCGTAGCTGAGAAAATCAGCCTTCTCGCTGCCCACTTCAAAGCCCATGGACTGTGCCACGGCACCCGAAGCAGCGGTATCCCAGTAACCGAGGGTGGGACGAATGTGGACGAAGAGATCGGCCAGCCGCAGATGCAATTCGTAGACATCAAAGCCGATACTGGAAGCGGTAACCAGCTCCACCCCGGGCAGTTCCTTGAGCCAGGGATTGGCATTCAGATCATTCTTGCTGACCATCAGCCGAAGCGGTCTTGCACCGAGCTGGTAGTCAGAATCGAGAGCGGAGACGGCACCGGCGAGCGGTGTGAGTGCCTCCTCCCGATAGACGAAGGCACCCAGACCAGGTCCTCCCATGAAAGCCACATCACGAGCCGGGATGGCCAGAGCCCCGAAGGCTTCTCGACCGTCCACGATCAAACCCACCATGATGGCGTATTTGCCGGAACCGTCCACATAGAACTTGGTACCATCGATGGGATCGATGATCCAGCGGCGGCGTCCGTCATTGGCGGCAAGCCAGGGCGCCTCCTCCGATAGCACCAGGTCTTCCGGAAAGCGCTCGGCAAGCCGCTTCATGATCAGCTCCGAAAGAGCCTTGTCGGCGGTGGTTACCAGATCTTCGGCGTTGAATTTGGTGGAAATATCGACCCCGGCTCGCATGGCAATGGCAATTTTGCCGGCTTCCAGGCAGAGAGCGAGCACGAAGCGCATATCGTCAAAAGAGAGAAGCGGGGAAGCAGGAAGCGAGACCGGCTCGCCTTTGGCATTGGTCATTCGGGGGTCCTTTTCTCTTGGCTTGCAAGTCAATTGCGAAACGACAGGAGGACCCGCCCGAGCCGTCTTGAACGGAATCTCGGGCGGGCTTTCCAGAGCACTGTCGCTTCAGTCCGTCAGATCAACCAGGTGATCAGCCAGCCGCACAGCATGAGCACCAGGGAGGCGCCCAGAGAAGTGCTGAAGCTGCGCACGAACAGAACGCCCGGCATGATTTTGCCGGTCAGGAAGATGACCACCGCATTCACCAGCCAGGCGATGACGCCGACGGTGAAGATGGCGGTCGGGGCAGCCTGCATGGCACCCATTGCCACCAGCGCGTGCCAGAGAATCTTGTTGCCCAGAGCCAGGACCACCAGGCCCAGGGCACCGCGCAGGAAGCTGCTGCGACGCACAGCCACACCACCATCGGTGACGGCAGGCACGACATAGAGCAGCGAGAGAGTGAGAAGCAGAGTTTGCACAATCATGTGCATGACGTAAGAGTCGGGCATTTTAAGCTCCTATTCAGTTGGAATTGGACTCGCTGTCGTCTTCCCGACGACCGCGGAAGTTAGCCGGATCTTGCTCGCGCATTCTGCGGCGAAGCGAAGGGGAAGCGACGATTTCAGAAGCTTCGGCGATGACCGAAGCCGGGTAGTGCGGCACCAGCTTGTCGAAGGTACGCTGGATCACCTGATGATCTTCTGCCGTGAGCGTCTCGCCCAGGTAGATGACCCTGTCGCACTGATGCAGTATCTCCACGGCCTGGTAAGGTCCGCGGTTGCCGTACAAGAACCAAAAGCCGGCTTCCCGGGTGGTCTTGCTTTCGATTTCGTAGAGGCTGCGCACGATGCGCTCGATCTCCACGTAATTGGCAGTTCTCACGTCGCCACCCTCAATTTTGGCCCACACTTCATCAAAGCGCTTGCGCGCCAGGACGAAACGGCGAGCACGCCTGGCCCCCGGCAGTTTTTCCGGATGGAGAGCCAGGTAGCGCCGATAGAGCACGTAGAAGTAGGCGGCAGCGAAAAGTCCGGCCAGGGTGATGAGGCTGTTGCAAACCAGATGCCAACCTTGCAGGTACGGCAGCTTACCGGTGAGAATGCGATCCTGCTTGTCCCAGGTGTTGGAAGTGGTAACCACCAGAGCGGGCAGCGTCACCGTAAACTCGTCGTTGGTTTCCACCACCTTGTAGCTTATGGCCGTGCTCGCTTTCAAGCTGGGAGCCACAGAGAAGCTCTGCAGTTCAACCTGGAAACGGATGCGCTTGCTGCCGTCCTTCATGACCTCTTCGTAAGGTCTCGGGCGGTTGCCGAACTCCTCGCCACGAATCTCGAAGTTGCCTTCGATGGCGATGCTGTGCAGGTCAACCACCGTACCCGGTTGCTGTTTGATGTAGAGCGTGACCGGCACCGGATCGCCGATGCGATAGCCAAAATCCCGCGCCACCTCCATCACTACCTGCGGCTCGTGGGCCTTGACCTGATCCGGGAAGACAGGCCACTCCACTCTGGCACTCCAGAAAAGAGCACTCTCCAGCATGAGCAGGAGGGTCACACAGACAAGGGCCAGGAAGGTGGCAGCAACACCGCCCAACCCTCCGGCTCTCAATTTAGCACTCATGAAACACCTCCTCTGTCGCCCATGCCTTTCTCCTTGCCGGAGAGCTGAACACGGTGCGGCAGCACAATAGCCGGCAGCAAGAAGAAGAAGCTGGCCAGAAGCAGCCAGGGGAAAAGCTCCAGGCTTCCCGGCTTGTAAATCACCTGCGAACGGGACACCATCTCCGTCATCTTGAAGTCGGAGGCTTCGCTGACGCGCACGTAGCGGCCACCGACACGATTCTTGAGGAGCAGCAGGCTGTTCTCCTCCAGGCGAGTGGTGACGATCTCGCCGTTCACTTCGTAGAACTTACCGCGCTGACCACGCCGATCACCTGGTTCCAGCAGCTCCACAGGGATGGGAGACTGACTGGCTTTGCCAAGACCGACAACGATCAGGTCGATGTTGCGAGCTTTCAGCTCTTTCAGCACCGCCTGCATCTCCTGATCGGTGGAATCATTCCCACCGTCGGAGAAGAGCACGATGACATTGCGATTGCCCTTCTTGGCGTCGAGGTCGAGCATTTGAAACGCCAGGTTGAAAGCCTTGGCAATTTCACTGCCCTCTCCCGGCGCCTTACCCACATTCATGGCCCGGGTCATGACCCACTTGAGCGGGTACATGTCATCGGTGACGAAGGCCTGCGGGAAAGCTTCGCCGGCATAGGTGACTATGCCCAGCTGGTTGTAACCAAGAGCACCGCAAACCTCTTCCACCAGCAAATACTTGGCCATATCCAGCCTGCGACCGGCCGCGAAGGGCTCCGGCAGCTTGCCTTTGTAGTCGGGAACGGCCATAGAGCGGCTCACGTCCACGATAGCCATGACGTTAATGGAGCCAACCGGGAACTCGATCTTACCCGAGTCCCGCGTCGGTCTGGCCAGAGCCAGGATGAGCAGGCTCAGACAGAGAGTCAGGCTGACGGTCTTGAGCACGAGACGCCCGCGGGAGATAGGCTCCACGAAACGCTCGATCAGCTTGCGGTCGCCATAGGAATCAACCAGGTGGCGGCGGCGGGCCAGAGCCAGCCAGAGTCCGCCCAGAAGTAAGGGCGGCACAACAAGGAGCGCCCACAGGTAATGCGGGTCGCGAAAATGCAGCATTGCCTCAGCGGCAGTGATGAAATCAAACATAGTTAAATCCCCTTCCTGCCTTCCTGGGAACTGCCGTTACCGGTCTTGTCGCCTGGTTTGCCCTGACCATTGCCCTGACCATCACCGTCGCCCTCGCCCTGACCACCTCTGGCCATGAGCAAGCGCTCCAGGTTGTACTTGGCCTCCATATGGCTGGGGTCGTGGCGCAGGGACTGTTTGTAGGCCTCGATGGCCATGAATTTTTGCTTTTTCTTCTCCAGCGTCACCGCCAGAAGGAACTGCACCTGAGCCGCCAGTTTGTGGTCGACGCCCAGGGCCGCCTGCGTGAGCGACTGCTTCTCCTCGGTCATGGCCGAATAGGCCTTGGTGAGAAGCTCCTGCGCTCCATCAAAATCGCCGTCCTTGTACGCCTGCAGTCCGGCATCGTAGAGAGCCAGAGCCACATTGCCGCTCTCGGACTGAGCCGCGGCCGGAAAATCTTCCTGATACATGGGCAGGCTGTAGCTGAGCAGTCTCCAGGCTCCGTATCCGAACAGGGCGAGAGCCAGAAACACAGTTGTAAGCGCCAACCCGACTCGGTGTCGGGTCATGGTACGAGATAGCGCCGTCATAGAAATCTCCAATTTGGGGTCCACTGACGTGGACTTGAAAAACAAACTTTGAAGGCTCACTCGTTGTGAATGAGCGCTTGCACCAGTGAAGCCAGCGTCAGGAGCAGCAGTGCCGCCAGAGCAAAGGGCATGAAAAGCTCCTTACGCTTCTGAGCACCGTAAGTGCTGATGTCGGAACGCTCCAACTGATCGATAGCAAGAAAAATCTTCTGCATGTCTTCTGACGTTTCCGCCCCGAAGACATGACCACCGACGCTCTCAGCCAGCCGCATGATGTCCGGATAGCCGCGGGACATGGTCTCACCCACGCCGATGACGTAGAAGCGAACATTCCATTTGGCGATGATGTCGGCAATGCGCGACTTAGCCTGAGGGGTCAGGTCGTTCTCGCCGTCGGTAACCATGATCATCACCCGGCTCTTGGCCTTACCCAGCTCATCGAAGTGCTCGGCAGCCATGTCGACCGGCCCGGGCGGATAGTTACCGAAATTGGTACCACCACCGGTGCCCTCGTCGACGAAGCGCACTTTGCGATAAATCATCTTCAGGTCATGGGTGAGAGGCCAGGACCAGACAGGCGTATCGTCAAAGACCATGATGCCGATGCGGTCGCCGGCCTTGGCCGCGTAGCGGTTGCGCACGAAATCGAGCACGGCAGCCTGAGCCACTTCCAGCCGGGAGTGTGACTCCTGGCCACGAAAGGTCTCCACCGGTGTGTTGGGCTTGGGCGGCTTGCCAGGCCACTCACGATCGAGGTCGGTAACACCGACAACGGAGCGGGGCAGCGGACCGGAGATGGGACTGGACATCGAGCCGGACTTGTCCACGGCGATGATGATGTCCCGCGCCTTGACAGTCACGTCGCTATCGTAGAAAACTTCCTGCGGGCGAGCCATTGCCACCACGAGAGCGAGAAAGCCCAGCGACAGCATGACCCCCGGCAGGTAAATGAGAATGCGGCTGCCTGGTCGCTTGCCGAGGGGGCCGACATGGGTCGATCCGATCTTGCCCCGACGGCGCAGTACAAACCAGAACACAGGCAATAGCAGAGCGGCCCAGAGCCACTCCGGAGATGCAAATAACATGTGAAACTCCTGATAGTTAAACCCGCCTTCAAGGCAGGAATTAGAAACTCCAGCAAAACCCAGGGTCAGTAGAGAGCAATAATGCCCTCGACTGGACTCCAAACCGGCCCGGCACTTCGAACATTCGATTCGAAGAAAATGGGGGCGCAGGCTCGGGGGAGATGCTTTAGAGATCTAAGTTAAGAAACTCGGTTCGGAAGAAAAAATACAGAAGCAGCCTAAGTAACTCAGTCATGAGATCTCAATCAGATCTCTTTACAGGCTATTAAATTAGATATCACAGAGACATGGCTGAGCCATCGAGCCACGTTACCAAGTGAAGTCCATCAATACGCTAGCTAGGCCACGGTGAAATCAAGCCCGGGACGCCGACTCCTGACATCTTCGATTTTTTCTTGTGCCCGTGCCCTACTTCTGCCGACAAATTCAGCCAGGTCCCCGGCAACAAGGTTAAAGCTCAAGATCAAGCCGATTTTTTGGTGTATTTGAGCGGCGCTCTGGGTAATAAACCATCAGTACTACCCTGACTCAGCCAAATTACCAGTCTATGCCACTACATGATTCGTTCAAGACAACCGCTGGCGCCAACGTCCGACTTACTAAACTAGCATCCATTCCCAGCATTCAAGACCTGGATTTCGCCATGGCCCAGGCCGGTAAACATCCAAGAGCAATCATCGAATTGCCATGGAAAGCGGCCTCATCTCCAACCACATTCGTGTTGCGAGTGAGCACGGCCGACGGATCCGAAGAAGGTCCCAGTTGGACCTTGCATGCCGGGGAGTCTCTGGATGCGGCCGTGCTGTGGAGCCACGACAGCATGGACACCTTTTTGATTCAGAGTTTGATTTCCGCCGAAGGCGATCCAAATCGCGCACTCCAGACCTATGTGGACACATCAAAACAAGCGCCGGCTCTGGAGGAACCAACGCCGCCGCCTCGACCGGAAGTACCGGTGCGCTCGGCCAGACCGGATCTCCCCGCACCAGTCGAGCTGGATCGCGGTCTTCTAGAGGCCCTGCAATGGCAGATGCGACGCCAGGAAACCGGGCTTTTCTCGGAAGGCTACGCTTACCATCTGCTTATCCAAGAATTCAACCGCTACCAGCGTTACCAGACCCCATTTGCTTTTGTGCTTTTTGAACTGGCCCTCAAGCTCAACGATGGAACCCTCAGTTTACCGCCCGTGCGCCTCTTGCATGAAAGTGCCAATCGTATTCAGGGCGTCGGACGAGTGCTCGACTGCCTCTGTCATTACAAAGACCCAAAACTATGTCTGGTTCTGCCTCACACCGGCTGCAACGAAGCCATGCAACTCTGCGCCCGCATCGAGGAGGCACTACTCTCAAGCCCACTGGCACCGGGTCTGGACCGCAGCAATATCTGCATCTGCTTCGGCGTGGCCAGTATTCCCGATACCTGCGAACACCCGGGCATCTTGATCGCTGCCGCCCAGGAAGCCCTGGAACAAGCCAAACGCACAGGCAGCACCGTGGTGCTCTTCCCCAGCAGCTAGCCGACATTTTCTCGATAAACCCGGGAGAACTGGCCACCGGCAGCAAGCAGCTCGGACAGGCTTGCCGACTCTACTATCCGTCAAACAGAGCAGCGCCAGAGCACAATTACCGGCGGGGAACAGCGGCAGCCCTGGATTACAGCTTTCGCAATCCACTATTCCACCTAGTACTCTCAAGCAAAAAGGGAGAGCGATAGATCAGGACGCTTGCCACCAGGGCAAGTATCAAAATCTAAACCTCTCCCTCCAAAAGGAACGGCGCTGAAAACCGACAGACAACTCATGCCGATTTACAGCCTGGAGACAGCCCGGGTCAATCACTTGGGTGACTTTCCGGAACTACGCCATTTGCCTGCGAAGATGCGTTTCAGAAAAGCCTTCAGCCATTTCCAGAAACCAGTTCCCTTTTCAGACTCTGCCTCTGCTTGCTTAACAGCATCCCGGTCCAGACAGGTAACTCCATCCACGGACGGAAACTGCTTCATGACCCTGGTGAACTGTTCATCCAGATGCGAAACACCATAGCCCCGCCTGTAGATTTCACAGATAACCGGACCAATGTCTTTGTGCTGGTTTTCCTCAAGCTTGCGCTCGTATTCAAACCAGAGCAGTTCGCCGTAGCGAGCCTTGGTGCCGGGCACATAACTGGGCAGGAGATAATCGCGGTCAATCAGACGCTTGGCACCAAGCTTGAGATAGAACTGCAGGCGACGCTGACGGTTCTTCTCTTCTTCCGGACTGAGACCCTTCTCCTTGGTGGATTCGATCTCAAGAAAGAGGCCCAGGTGCTGCGGGAATTTCTCCCTCAGACTGACGAGCAGTGCCTGCATGTGCTTCGTACCAACACCACCGGACCTGCGGGTCTGGTCGGTAGCAATGTAAGCCAAGAGAGAAAAGTTACTCATGGGAGTAACCAGCGAGAAACAGAGGAGCGCGCCGTCTTTGTCCGTGGTGCGATGCAAGAGCATGCCCGTTGTGGAAAGCAGCGAGGAGATTTCAGAAACCGGCATACGCTCATCGACGGGGAAGGCAGCTTCGTACAGCCTTCGCCAATCGCTCTCAGCGTCCAGACCGGTGCTCGGTATACAGAGATTTATTTGATTGTTCGTACTCATAAAGAGGAGCTCCAAATCCCATCTGGAATCCAAAGCACGTCAACTCACCCGGCTGAATTGCCAGGTAAAGTCAGTCGGACTCGCCCGACTACATTGCGAAGACCGCAATGCGACTGCACTTAACAGCATCACCATAGTCGGCACAACAGGCAGCAACCAAAGGGGTTACTGGCGAGTAGGCGGACGGGGTGGTGATTTAAAGAAAAGCTCTGTTATTTGGGTTCAAGAAGATAGTGGGTAAAGTGGTAACTCAAGTTACAGGCAGGCGCGCTCTTACTCAAGGCCTCTATCAAGTCGAGAAATTTGAGCGGCCCCCAACGTTCTCCTGACAAGCCTCAGGAAGGAGCCCCTTCGTCCCCCGAGAAACAGTGTGCAAAAGCCTTTCAAAATGGCGGAGCGGGGCTAAATTCCTTGACATCCCTTGGTTGACTGACGAAGCGACTGCTTATACATGCTTCTTTTCGTTCGGCAAAACTCGCGCTAGCTCCTGACTACCCGGTAGTTAAGGGTACTCTCTGGGTGTGGAACCGCACCATCAAACCCTAGCGCAAGACGCGCCAGTACTTAGCAAAATGACCGCGAACTTCGTCTATCCTCTCGTCCACCCTATGCTCACTGCTGTCACCGGTTATGTGATTGCTGGAGGCTGCGGCAAAAGGCATCAGATAGGAGGCATGCACCTCACCCAACTCCGAATCATTGCGGGCATTCAAAACTCGCATGGTGGCCACCGCCGACTCGGAGAGAGACTTGACGTTATAGCCGCCTTCCAGAAAAACGACACAGGGCACGCCCAGAGCCCGTCCCAGATCAACCACCCGTTGACTGAGCATGGCATAACCGGCCGTGGAGATGCGCTGTTGCCCGAGAGGATCATCTTGGTGTGCATCGTATCCAGCCGAAACCATGATCAAGTCGGGAGCAAACGCCTGGCAGACGGGTTTAACCAGTCGATCAAAGGCTCTCAGATAACCTCTGTCCCCAGTGCCCCGAGGCAGGGGAATATTCATGTTATGGCCGCGCCCTTCACCCAGCCCGTCTTCCGTAAACCAGCCCGAATCGTAAGGCCAGAAAGGGTACTGTTGGAAGGAAGTAAAAAAGACACTGGGATCATCATAGAACGCCCACTGGGTGCCGTTTCCATGATGGACATCCCAATCAATGATGAATACCTTTCGGTAGCCCCGAGTCTGGGCATAACGAGCGGCCACGGCCACATTGTTGAATAAGCAAAAACCCATAGGCTTGTCGGCCAGGGCATGATGGCCCGGCGGTCGCACCGCCACGAACGCCGACTGCACTTCACCGCCCTTAACCGCATCAATCGCTACCAGACCGGCACCGCAAGCCAATAAGGCAGTGTCAAAACTTTCAGCCCCCATGAAGGTATCGCCATCCAGTTTGATCAGTTTTTCCCCACTCAATTTGAGGGCGTTCTCATGCAATTTCTCGATGTAGGAAGGCTTGTGCACAGCCGCAATCTGCTCGGTTTCCGCCGCACGAGGAGGCAGTTCCGTCAGACCGTGCTCCAGACTGAAACGGCTGATGACATTGTCTATGGCCACCAGGCGATGGGGAGTTTCCGGATGGGCATCGGGAGTTTGATGTTTCTGAAACCTGGGATCTCTTACAAGCGCTAGCCTGGACATGGGGACCTCTCGGGAGTGATGTTGATGTCGTCGCTTCGGCACTGCCGCTCGACCTGACCTTGCATGAAAGTCCTGCCGCAAGCCCCTCGCTCAGGAACAGGAACACCCTATTATATTGCCAGCAAGCCCTCAGTTAGTGGACCGACCAGAAGATAACAGCAAGGTTAATCGGACTGTTTCTGACAACCAAAAACTCTTCTTTCAAACCGTTCGCAAGTACTTCGCCATTGTGTCGGAACCGGGGCTAACTACAGGCCGCCCCGGGATAAATTTCTGAGCCGCCGCCAACAGATCAAAACCTGACATATATAAAAACTGAAATTCTGGTTCCCTATTGCTAATTAAATAAGAGCTTAAGCCCCCAAGAAGGATTGTCGCGCTTCAAAGATATTACTCATATTGAAGTAGCAAACCAAACCATTTCTTTATTCACAGGGTCCTCACAGCCAAAGCAAATCGCATTAGCCCGAACAAGGAAAACCCAACCATCCTCACGATGGGCGGGTGAGCATTGCTCGAAAAGTGCCTTTGCCGAAAGCTGTCTTCGACTCCCTAAACCAAGAGGTTTACCATGCAATCTCCTACTCCCGGCAAGAAACCCTTTGTAATTCTCGTAACCTCTACCCTGGGCGGTTCCGGTCGCTCCCTCATCGCCTCAGCCCTGGCCACACATTTGACCAAGTTCGGCGACGTGGCTTTGATGGGCGACGACGTGGATGGTCGCGACTATTTCGGTACACCAGTTCCTCAACCGTGCACCGAGAGAATATTCTCTCCGGCAGCGGACATCGTTGCCAATGCAGCGAATTTCGGCTATCACCTCGACAGACTTCGGCTGGTAGAGCTGGTCGGTGATGCGGAACTGCTGTCGCAGAGACTAGAAGCCGCAAAGCCCTTTCACCAGTTTGTCATATTGTGCGCAAAGTCCAGACTGGAATCCACTGGAGACTACGACAAAGTGAGCGCCTTAGCGGCTCTGGCCGATCTGATCATCCCGGTTTATCGTCAATCCGAACGCAGTCACTACTTGACCAGCCTGCTTCTAAAAACAGCGGGGAAGAGCCGACTCTCTCTGCCGGTGGTCAACTTTCTAAGTAACGGCAGGGAAGTAGACCTGGGAAGCCACTGGACCAAAGAAGCCACAACTGCCTTTGCAGCGCTGTTTGCTCGCCTGCTAGAAAGCTGCTCCACCCGCCACATGCCTGACCCCGAGAGCATCTTCCACGGCACTGCCATAGTCTACGTACCGGCTCTGAGCTATGGCGCCGTCAATCCCATGTTCAAGTTCTCGGAGACGGCCGTCGGCACCCCGGCCAATGCCATCAGCAACATCGCCAGCATTGTCTTAACGGCGGCCGGCTGAAGCAGCCTGACCAATCCCACTTTTTTTCAACCTTGGAGACACTAAATGACCAAGACCTTAACCCAAAACTACCTCAATCTGAACGGCTTCGTTCTTTTCTCTCACAGTCAGCTCGCTGCGCTCATACTCTGCCTCTTCACTTTCCCTCAGCTCTTCCTGCCGCTTCTTCTGACTGCCGCACCCTACTCGATTCTGCGCTTTCACCATGAACGCAACCAGTGGAACGGCGGCAGGTCTCCCTACAACGTGAGGTGGAAAGCGCTCCCTTACAACGTGCTGTTCGGCTTTCGACATCGGGAAGAAATCATGGCCGCACCAAGAACCGGCGACATCATCGTCGTCAACCACTTCAGACCTGCTCAAACCGGCTGGAGGCTGGCTTAACAGGATCATACCTCCTAAACACTAATTACTTAGTAAGGGGTCTACTCCATGTACTACCTAGCCCTACTGAAAGAACGCATTAACCAGAAGCTTCGTCACCTGGCTTTCTTGCTCATATCACTGATCTTGAGCGACAAAGCTCTGGGGGTGGTGGCATTCAAAGAAACCATCACGGGAGGCTTCTTTCTCGTTCTATTCTCTGCCACAGGCGACCTCTTCAGCCTCTTCATGGCACTCTGGTCCATCGCCACCATTGCCCTGGTGGTGTTCGCCTATCTGCGTCGGGACCAGATGCTGGCTTTCTGTCGCAAGTGGCAGGAGGGACAGACGGTCTCAAAAGCAATCGCTGCTTCGTAAAACAACCCGTGGTTGCACGCGCCTTCTCGATCAGACTCCTGGTCGACAGGCGGTGCAGCCGCTCACTTTGTAATGTCTTGCCCCATGGGAGGCACCTATGATTCAAATCGCAAATCCAGATGATACGGAGGAAATAAGCCTGCTCAACCGGCAGCTTCGCATCGACCTTCCCTGCTCCTTTCCCTGGGATACGCCGGAGTGGATCGCAGAGGAGATCACCAAGGGTAATTACTATGTCTACCGCGACTGGGAAGGAATTGCAGGGGCACTTTGTCTGCGCACTGATTCCCAGAATGGCAACATAGAAGCTATGGCCATATGGTCAAACACACACGGACAGGGAATCGGCCGCAAACTGGTGGAGTTCGCTGTCAGCCGCTGCCGGCTCCTCAATATCGGCACTCTTTCAGTTCATTCATTCTGCCTGTACGGCGTTCGCCCCTTCTACGAGAAGTGCGGCTTTACCTGTGTAGGCGATACCCGCACATATCACGAAGTCCCTTATTACAGCTTCTCAATGTCGCTCAAATAGGACCGTCTGATCCAGCAAGAGAGGCAAATCAAATGACCGACACCAAGCCTGAAATTGAAAATATGCCGGAGTTACCTCCGACTTTAGCAGCGCTGCTACCGCTGGTAAGAACCATGACTGGTCTCCAGGCTTATGCGGAACTGCACGGCGAGCGACTGGACATCTTTTCCCTTCACCCCCGGAAGAAAGTATGAACAATCCCTACCTGACCCTTTTCAGAGAGGCGTTAAAGCAGCCGGATGCCCATGATGATTGGGATTTGCAGTGGAGCCTCGCTCATCGTTTTTCCTGGGCGGTGCCTACAGAAAGGACTATTAGAGAGATCCGGGATTTCAGTCCCCTCGGGATTGTCGAAATCGGTGCCGGCACCGGTTACTGGGCAAGCCTTTTGAAAGAGAGCGGCGCCGATGTCATCGCTTACGATTCTAACCCGGTCGAGCTTGGCACCAACCGATATCACCGAAACGAAAAGACCAGCGAACCAGTGAAGAGCTTTACGACGGTCTTAGCCGGAGGTGCCCGAGCCGTTGTTCGCCATCCCGAAAGAGCGCTGATGCTGTGCTGGCCGCCCCACGATTGGAATGCAAATACCCCTTATGCCGTGCGTTCCATGTCCAATAGAGCCCTCGCTCACTTCAAGGGTGACCGCTTGATTTACATCGGTCAGCCGGAAGGTGGCATAACAGGCAGCCGGAAATTTCATCAAATGCTGCGCGCCTCCTGGGTCTTAATTCGCAAGGTAAGGACACCGAATTTTCGCGGCAAAAGAACCTCGGTGTATCTCTTCCAGAGGCGCCCACAACCAGAAGGCTTGATTCAAATCTGAGCAGACCTAACCATCCGCCCCTAGCGCGGATGGAAGTTGGCTAAATTACAGGGCCGGGATGGCACTGTTGCATTACCTTGCCTGTGGGCTGAACGGAGTTCGGCGCAGGCACCATCTCACCTAAAAGGCTCAAGGAAGCTGATTTTTTTTCAAAAGTAATAATAGACCGGTCTCTTCTTCCGCTGCAAAAACAAAGGTGGGAACTCCAGCTCAGTGAATAGGAGCCAGCAAAGGACTTTTACTCCACTTTCCTGACCGGACCCGGATAACGTGCCACAATCTCGTCGGTAGTCAAAAGAACAATACCTTCAACAGTAGCCTGAGCCACGAGGATGCGATCAAAGGGATCTTTATGAATCGGCGGCAGGCTCGAAGTAAATACAGCATGAGCACCAGAAATTGCCAGCTCAAGATAACCGTTGTCTATCAGCCCCCGACGCAAGAGTCTGGCATCAGCCTGGAAGTCGGCTCGACCAAGGCCTTGTTTGATTGCCACTTCCCAGAGACTGGCGGCGCTGAATAACAATTCCGTCGATGGATCCTCCAACATGGAACGAGTTGCCGGAGCTAGTCGTTCCGGTGCGGCAGCGGCCCAGAGAAGCAAGTGAGTATCGAGCAAAATCTTCACAAGCTATTCCGCACTTTCTCTGGAGCCGCCAAAACTCCACTCGATTTCATCACTGCCCATGCGATCGAAATCATCAGGAACAGTGAACTGTCCGGTCAAAAAGCCCAGGCGGCGGCTCTGCCCGGCAGAGGGCGCATCAATGCGCGTTACCTTCACCAGCGGCTTTCCAGCTCTGGCTATGATGAAAGGCTCGCCACGCAACACTTGCTCGATTAGACGAGAAAGCTGAGTCTTAGCCTGGTGAATATTGACCTTTTCCATTGTCATTTTCGCCCTTAGTTTACTTAGCTTAGTTTATCACAAAAGTTCCCCGACAACCGAGGGGATTCAGTGCCTATGCAGCATAGCTACGCCTATCACGAACGCAAGGGCAGCTCAGCTTTTTTTCACCAAACTCGTTGACCGGTCTATTCTTTGGCTTAAAAAGCAACGGGGGGGGGGGAACACCAGCTCCTCGAAAGAAAGTAGCAACCTGCCGCATCTGAAAAATCCAAGGAAGAGCAGCGTAAATCCGCGAAGCCGTCCTGCTATGCGCCTGAACGCAGGTAACCAGCTAAACTCGCACTTACGGACTGAAGAGAAATTATGAATATTCCGCAAGTGGTTCGCCAAAACATGAGCTGGTTTGTCGCTTACTGGCTCTGTATGTCCATTCTACTGGTGCCTCTCTGGGCTTACTATTTTTACGCAGTGTCCAGCCTCTACAAGGAAAGAGCCGCGCAGGAACTCCTCCTCAAGTCCAATGAGTATAAGCAAAAGCAAGCCCGGGAAAGGTTTCTGGAATATCTGCAGAGCACGCAAAGCGACCTCATCTATGTGCAAAACGATCAAGATCCGGTCTATGTCAAAGCCCTTCTCCTGCTTCGAGAAATCGATCCGGAGCTGGTACTGATGCTCGGCAAGCGCCATGATCACATACGAGATGTAATGGTGACCACGAGGCGGTGCTCAAAAACAAGCGATGCTTGCTTACAATGCCTGCTATTGCAGTTTGACGCAAGCCCGCACTTGAGCATAGATTTTGGTCTGGGTCCCCATCCGTCCTCAGAACTTGTGGAATTCGCCACTTACATGCACAACAACCAGCCTATCAATGTTGACTTGAAAAGACTGCGCTACATAGCGAAGAAGTCCGACAACGAACTAAACCTCACCCTTTTTGACGACGCCCTTTTACACCAAGATGAATGGAGCAAAGGGTTTTCCGATTTTGAGCCCGGCTACAAACCTTCCGACCAACTCCTCGATATGCTTTTAGGCGAATACATGAGGAAACAAACTGGTAATGTTTCGATTAAGAGTTCGAAAGATTCAGATTATCTCCGGGCAAAACCCTGCCTGCCGAAAGAAGTCATGCAAGACGAAGTAGGCAAACTCCTTGCATTGCCGAATGGTTTGCAGCTGATTGCGCCGGTCACATACCAGCTTCACACCGCCGCCGCTCAGCAACAACATACTTCTAAGAACTGCAGCTGGTGCAGACATTGTGGCAAGAGCAGTTTCTATCTCAACCAGTACAAGCAGGAAAAACTCAAGAATGACCAAGAATGACAATTGTGCCTCTCTAATACGCTTTGCCTTCAAGCTTACCTGCTTCATTCCGGCCGTCCTGGTCTCCTGGGTCGGGGCGATACTGACCTTCCTGGGATATGTGACACCAGGCATATTATGGTGTGCAAACTTTGCCAACACTGAGCAGATCTCACTGGTCTTTGCCTTCCTTGTCGGAAGTTTCGGCGCCGGCGTATGGCTGCTAGGCTTTGCCTTACTCTGCTTGATCTCATTTGCTAAGTAAAGCCCTCACTGGACTGGATATCGCACCTATTTCAGCCCGGCCTTTTTCTTTTACACCAAATAGTCGACCGGTCTATTTTCTCTCTTCAAAAAAACAGGGCGGCGTGTTCAAGCAAGCTCCACCGGGGAACTTGAAGAACACACCCTGCCCAAATTTAAAACCCGCTGTTGGACTAAGCTTCTTATGCGATGTAAACTTTGCTTATTACTTATTGCAATGAGAATCAGCCTAGGAAGCCAATCTTAATAAGTAGTACACCTTTCTTTGAATCGTGGGTGTAGCGCAAGCCGCGCCAGGAGCCGAAAATCGGATGAGCACTTCCTTATTCTTGTGTAAAAACCTTCTTGGCTTGTCACTCCCTTAAAGGACCGGTGGCAATCTATGGACTCTGACATCTATCAATAGGCCTGATGTCAGTGGCTTTAAGCAAAGTTGAATACGGACCCCTGGCAGAGCTAGAAAAGTCGTATCAACTTCAATTGCACTTACCATCAAGGTTTCCTCAAACCACCCCTAACCGGACCAATTCCATTGAATCTCTCTGACCCAGACAACTGGTCGGTTTGGACTACGCAGTGAAGTTGTCGCTTCTTCCAACCGCAATCGCAGCAATGCTGTGATTGCTCCAACAGCTGGTGTTCAACCTCGGCTGTCTTCAAACATTCAAACAAACTCAAAAAGGAAACTTATGAAAATCGAAACGCTCGATTCCTCATCCTCACAAATCAGTTCAACAGGTGAATCAATCCTTGTGCCAGAAGGAGCAGTAGTCCACTTAGATAGATCTGTGAATCTTTTGCTACTGCAAGTATTTGGAACTTTAGAAGTTGCGACTGGTGTCACTGTAGCTACGCAATCTCTGGAGAACTATGGACGGATCGTGTTCATAGAGCCTCATGCGGTACTCTCGGCAAGAGAGATTAAGGGTGCAGGAACACTAAAGTCAGAGGGTGACCTTTCTGTCTCCTCTGATGCAGATCTTACAGTCAATCTCAAAAACGGACGCTTTGCTGTTTCTGGGAGTCTGCGCTTTTCCTCGTTCGGTGCTCTAAGAGTCCTTCACGGTGACTACAGCGCTGCGAGAGTTTTCTTTATTGCTGAGAACACATCGCATATTCGAGCCAATAGAATAGATGCGCCTGTTGAGATCGAGGCTTTTGAATCATTTATCGGTGTCGAGAATGGCAACTTGCATATTGAAAGGCACTGTGTAGCAGGAGATCCTATCTTCTACAATAAAACTGGAGACCTAGCATTTCCAGGTATTGCTACTGGAGGAGAAGATTTTATTGCCCTTGCAGCTGGCTCCATAGTTGGTGGTGGTGTGGATGCTGGAGGGGGGCGCATAGTCATTGCTGCCGGTGTCAGCTTCGATGTGACCGACGATGATGACAATCCCGATGACGGGCATATTGATTGTGCTGATTGCTCGGGAAAATACAGTATCAATGGGCCTGGAGCCCCTAATGCCGGAGTTGGTATAACCGGAAGTGTTGTTTCAAGCTCTTCTGTGATTGTTACCTGTACTGGAATCGCCGCTGTGAACGGTTCTATCTCTGGTTCTACTGTCTCTACTACGACAGCCGGAGTTATCCCAACCGGCATTGTTGTTGGTGGTGATGTGGTTGCTAGCGTAGGTCAGGCGGAGCTATACACTTCTGGTGGTATTGTTCTTCAGTCCAACAATGTCAGCGGCAAGACCGGTGTTACAACTGTGTATCAGAATGGAGCGGTTTTGCCTGCCTTCATCACAATGAATGCGGTCGACAGCATCGATGGTGAGGTGGTGTTAGTAACAGAAGGAGAGCTGACTCTCACGGCACTGGTGCAAGCCAAGCAGGGAATCAAAACCTATCTGCAAAATGGCGGTACTGTGCTAAAGCCGTCAAAGATAACTGCCAAGAATTTCTTTTCTTCAAACGGTGCCGTGGAACTCATTACTACAGGTGAGCTTGCTGTATCTGATTCAATTGACGCAAAACAGAAAATATCAACTGTTTTAGATACGGGGGAGGACTTCCTTTGTCCAAGTAAAATCGATACCAAGCAGCTATCAAGTCAGGAGAGTTTCATTGAGTTGATTACCTCTGGTGATTTGAAGGTTGACGGGACAGTTACTTGCAATAAGGGGTATTTCAATACATACAAAGCTCGCGCTGCCTTAAAGAAACGTCCGACGAAGATTGAAATTACTGGTACGGTTAAAACATCAGGCAATAATGTTGTGTTGGTGTCTACCGGCAACATCAAGACCGTTGACATTGATGTAAGCACGACCTCCCCGCAGCATGTTGGCGCTGGTGTCTCTATTCTCTCCTATGAAGGCGTTGGAGTCGGCGGGGCATCGACTCAATTTGTCATCGGTGGCAATGCAAATGCAAACGGTGTCAATGGCAACATTAAGATGGATACCACTACTGGTGGTGGTGCATCGGTTTCAGAGTTTTTCCTGTTCCTTCACGTGAAGAACGAAGGTAATGGTGGAATTAAACTACAGCGGCGGAATGCTATCTCAGTTGCTGCTTCACAGTCCAAGGCAGGTGCTGTTGTATTTGATTGCAAAGGCGGCAATGTTGACTTTCCGACTTCTGAAGGTACATTCGCAGTTAACGGCGCAGCTGGGCAATCGGCTGGGTACATCGTTATTAACGCGAAGAAACTGCTTGCAAACGGAACATCCTTGTCTGCGAATGATTCCGGCAGTGGTTTGCAACATGGTATTCTCATTTCCGCAAATGAGATCAATCATGGTGCTACCGCATTTCAGCTCACGGCGAATGGTACTGGCGGACCTGCTGGAACCGATAACGTAAACTACGTCTATCTTTTCCCCGAGAATACAATCAGCGTTAGCGACACACTAGATGCTAATAATCTGCGTATTTTCGTCACCCTTCCTCCTGCGAAAGATGTCACTCCTGGTCCCATGGCGATCAAGGGCACAGGCGCTGTAACGTTGCAGGCTAACGGCACGGGGTCAGCTGTCATCGCGTCTGGCTATCCGATGACTTTTGAGGGACAAACCAGGATTGTCGTTAATGGAGCACAGACTGTAGCAGCAGTATCATACCGAGGTCCTGCTGGCGCAGAAGCAGGCATTAATCTCTCCGGTGCTTCTTTGGATATTACTGCCAATGGCACAAATGGAGCAAACGGCGGTTCCATTCTTCTGAAAACATCCAACATTTCTACAGCAGCTGATACACCGATTAATCTCACAGCAAATGCATCGGGTACTGCTGGTCAGGGCGGATTCATTGGCGTGGAAATGACCGGTTTGGATGAGACCCCTTGGGTGCTCAATGCACTGGTGCTTGGCGGTACAGCTAGTGGCAAAGGTGGAAGCATCAACTTGGTTGTTCCGAATCTAAAGGTATCTGGAACTCTCAATGCCAGTTCTCGTGCTCAGGGCAACGGTGGTAATATCACCTTTAATGGGAAAAGGCTCTTCCTTCAAGGGTTGAATGCCAAAATTCTTGCTGATTCTGAAAAGGGTAATGCCGGTGGAATCTCAATTGGTGCCCTGTCTGAATTGGATGAGTTCAAAACCAGTAGCGGAAGGATCTCAGCAGTTGCACGAAATGAGGATGCTCAGTTTACAGGTCTTGGCGGTATTATCGAAGTAAAGGCCAAAAATGCCCTAATTTCTGATTCAACGGTGTTCGATATTGATGGAGCACGAGGATCGTTGCTTCTTGATATTAAAACATCTCAGAAGCTTGAAACGAATAACGTCTTATTCACCGCCTCTGCTGGCCAGCCTGGCGGTACTTCATTCTCAAGTGGGGGTATCATCAATTTGAAAAGCGATGGTATAACCTCGATGACTAAAACTACCCTTAATGCTAATGCAAAGGGAGAGTCAGGGAATGGGGGCAAAGTGACTGTTTCCGCAGGAACTTCTCAGGCTTCTACTCTTGATCTTTTGGATGGAACCCGCATTAATGCAAATGCTGGTACTTTATCTGGAAATTCTCAGCAAATCAGCATCAATGCCGGCGGCCCGATAGTGGTTGGAGACGTTACTCGTATCGTAGCAAGGTCCGCATCTCCCATCCAGTCTCAGGACCCCAACATTCAAATTACGACTACCGATACATTCACGATGTCGGAGTCTGCTGTTATAAGTGCTGATGCGCAAGACTCAAGCAATGGAGCTGGAGGCAGAGTGAAAATCGCTGCTAAAGATGGCACCATAAGCGGACAAATGCGAGCAGTTGGCAATGGTAGTGGGCTTGGCGGAGAAGTAGCAGTAAATGGTGAGAACATTTCTTTCGATTCAGGGCAAGTGACTGTCAGTTCTGATACTGGAACCAGAGGCAGAATCAAGGTAATTGCAACACTGGCGCTCAAGCTTAATGATGTTGCAAAATTTATTTCATTCACTAACAATAGTGACAATGCCCAGACCAATGCAATCGAGTTGCTTTCAGACCAGTTGCTGGAGATTGGACCTCTTGCCTCCGTGTCTGTGGCAGCAAGGCCAACCCAAGCTGGTAATGGTGGTGGTGTTCTTCTCTCTGCTAGAGATCTGAAAGTCTCATCAATTGTTAGGGCAGATGCTGGTCTTACCGGAAATGGTGGCATAGTTCGCTTAATCGCTGACCAATCCTTCACTCTGTCAGATAGTGCTCAATTGACTGCACGAGGTGGACTACAGGGCGGAGATGGAGGTGAACTTGTCTTCCCTTCTGCCGTGTCTGAGTTTACAGCCCTTGCCGGATCTGCCGTATTGATCGATACCAGTGCTCGTGGGGGGGAAGGTAAAGCCGGAGATATTCAGATATCTTTGAAAACGGGACAATATCTGGGCGATTCCTTTAGGGTTGAAGCAAATTCGATGGGAAGTCTTTCCGGTGGTACTATTTCGTATTCTGAGATTGATTCCAGTGCCACACCACTCCTGATTCGTCGCAATCAGCCAGGGTCTATTAGTTTCTCCGCTAATGGCGGAGAAACTGGTGATGGTGGTTCCATTGTGATCAATTGCAACCAAAGAAACGTCACAGTTCTTGGTGATGCCGTAAGCGCACTTGCTGGTGCTTCTGGTGCTGATGGCGGTAGTCTGACCGTCAATACTCTGGGCAGTTTGACCCTCGGTGGCATCTTTGACTTTCAAGGCACTGAAGCTGGTGATGGTGGCGAAATTTCATTTAGAGCTAAAGACGCTTTGCTATTTGTTGGCACTGGAAGCAGCATCCTGACAGCCACTGGTGGAGTGTCTGGAAATGGTGGAAGCATCCAGATTGTTAGCCTAGCACCAACCGATGTTGATCTGGTCAATACTACAATCGAGTGTAGAGGAGGGGCTGATGCCGGTAATGGCGGCAGTATTATGCTATCCCTTGGCAAGGGGTTTGAAATCCCTTCATCACTGCTTTCCTCCATAAGTGCAGAGGCACCGGGTTCTAATGGAAATGGAGGAACTGTGACTATTGTTGCTGGGACAGGCTCTACTGATGCAACTGTGTCTATCAAAGGGTCTATTTCCGCCAGTAGTGGTCGCATATCAGGAGATGCCGGCACGATTTCAATTACGCAGAACAGTGAGAATCCTCTATCCATCGCTCTTGGTGGTATTGTTATCGCCGACGTGAAACGTGGTGACTCGGGATTTGGAAACGGTGGCTTGATTAACCTCCGAAATGCCAGTCCTTTACCCTTGTTAGTTAATCTCAAGGGCACTATTTCTGCCGACAATGGAGTGATAGACATTGGCGAACCACAAGCCCTAACACGCCTTCAGGTTTTCGAAACCGGAGAGGTTTTTAGCGAACTTACACTCCAAGGACTTGATGTTCGAGTTATCAATGACTCTTCGTCAAAGCCTGATCTCTTTTTCGAGTCGCTTGAGGCTACTGAAACAGCAAACATAACGAATCTGAACGGGTATGTTCGAGGCTTTGTAAAGGCTGATACTCTCATTATTGAGAGTCCCATAATTGGGGAAGAGTCCAGTCCCCTCAATACAGAGGTCCAGAACTTAAGGGTTAACTCTCAGTCTATGTTTGGAAGCCTGGATAGCGGTGTAGTATTCATCGATAACCAAAACCTCAATACCTCAGAGCTAATACTGCTGTCCAACAGCTTTGCACAGAACCTACTGAGCATCAAAACAAACGCTGGTTTGCGCGTTCGAGCAGTTAATGTCGGTTCTCCGAATGGTTCTGGTAATTACCTCGGGGGTTTATTCCTCCTGAGTAATTTGGGATCTGTTATCTTCGTGAATCAAGTAGGTGTGTTTGGTGGGCGGATTAATGTTCAGGCTCTGATTGGAACAATCGAGTTTAACCAGGCCAACGTTGCAACATCAGCTGTTGAAACAAACGCATTTGCTGGTATGGCAGAGTTTCTTGCTGGAGCGTTTGTCGCATCGGAAGTCAACATTATTCCTGACACTTTCCTCCAGATTGTTGAAGGAAGTGCTCCTACTCCAGTCTCTGGTCCGAATGGAGTGATGGCTGTCGGACCAAATGTGAATGTGTTATCAGCAGTTAACCGAAGGCTTGCCCTTCTTTCTAATGACAACAATAAGATTATCTTGCGCAATGGCGCAAGCATCTCGGTTCTTGGCCCGGCCTAAAGTCATCTAAGTTTGGCGACTCCACCCTAAAGTGGAGTCGCTCTTGTCTTGCAGGCGGCTGTTCTGTTAGATATAGGGATGGGTCCAAACCAGAAGGTGCCGTAAATGATCACTGAAGAGCAATTCGAACGCCTCAAAAAGTATCTCAACGAGGAATGTCTACCCGCCGGTAGAGATACCAAAATGGTTCAAAAGGTATACAGCGAGCGTTTATTGTCTGCGATTCACGGCGCCCTCGTGAAAAAGATGGACGACAATCTTTCCGCATGGCAGCTTACTTTGACAGAAATCCGACAACAAGGATCAAAGCGCATTACTCTCCTTGAGAGAATAGCTTTTTTGTCATACTGGGCTCTAGCAGTGTTGCTTTGGGAAACTTCGCTCAAAAACCGGGGTGTCTATGGTGATATTCAAATTCTTTTGGATATCTCTGAGGTGTTGCCATGGACAGCTGATCAGAGAAAATTTGATGGTTTCGTTAGATTGTTATTTCAAGGTCAGCAATTTACGGATAGGGCTTCTTTAGAAGTACGTTATAGTGAGCTTTGCGACATGAAGGAGAAGCTTCTCGATCTCTTGACGCGCATAGTTATGTCATGCCCGGATGACACTTCGAATCTTGCAAACCTTAGCCAGCAGGCAGTTCTTTTGGATAAGATGTTTACGTTTAAGGTGAAGGAATTCTACTTGGCCTTAACGCATGCCAGTGTATCAACCAAATCGTCTCGATAATGAAGCAGAACCAATGCAGCAAGCGAGTTGCCATGACCAGTATAGTCTGATAATAAATAGTATTGTCTGCGGATTCAGAGCCTGTGCAGCATAGCTACGCCTATCACGAACACAATGGCAGCCCAGTTTTTTTGCAACAGAATAGTCGACCGGTCTATTCTTTGGCTCCAAAAAAAGCAGGGTGCGTTCAAGCAAGCTCCCAAAAGGAACTTGAAGAACACACCCTGCCCAAAACGTTTGTTTTGTTATGATTTCACGTCCGCGCCGGCGCTAGTCGCGCTTTTGCAGACGCTCCAGCAGTTCCTTTTCACCTTTGCTCGGGGAATTGTCCCGCGAGCAAAAGAGAAGGAGCGCCAGAATTTCGGCAAGACAGAAAAGCAGAAAGACAGCCAGAATGACCGCCGGTCCGCCCACCCAATAGAGATACGCCGTGCTGGGGGTCAGAAGGACCACCCAGCTCCAGAGTATCACTACCTGCATGCCGCCAAGGGCTTTACCCTTGCCTACGTATGCGCCGCACGAAAACGCCAGCGCAGCCAGTGCCAGGCTGATTAGCAGGAGCATCAATATGTGTTCTCCTCTAGTTGGGGTTGGGTGTTGGCACCGTGAAGCAAGCTCCTCAGCCGCCGACGATGTGCTTCAGGTCATTGAAGAGACCGAGCGCGAAGAGCGCCAGAAGCAACATCACGAAGATGTTGGAGAGCAGTGCCTTGGTGCGCGGATTGACGGGCTTGCCGGTCACACCCTCGATCAGGAAGAAGACGATGTGTCCGCCGTCCAGCACCGGGATGGGCAGGATGTTCATGACCGCCAGGTTGATGGAAATGACCATCAGGAACCAGATGAAGTCAAAAGCACCGGTGCCGAGAGCACCAGCACCCATCTGCACAATGCCGACGATGCCGCGCACTTCCATGTCGGCGTCGGAGATATTGGCCGGCTTCTCCACCAGACCAAGCATCATGCCGAAGCCCTTGAAGGTCATGTCGAGCACTTTGCCGGTCACCTTGACGGAATTGACGGCAGCATCACCGACACTCATCTCCTTGTAGATGCGCTCGGCATTGGCACCAAGCACGATACCAATGGTGCCGTCCTTGGTGGGGGTGACGGTGACGGTAACGTCGCCGCTACCACGCTTCACCACAACCTGAACGGGCTTCTCCTTGTTGGCCTTGAGAGCAGCGGAGAGGTCGTCCGGAGAGACAACCTGGCGGCCGTCCACCGAAACGAACTGATCCTTGGGCTGCAAACCGGCATCCCGAGCCACCGTTACCTGGGTGGAAAGGTCGCGGATGTAGGTGGAGTGCACCTTGTAGTCCGGCTGCCCCCAGAAGGTGAACAGCACGAAGACCATCAGAACCGCGGAAATCATGTTGAATGTCACACCGGCGGCGGCAACGGCAATGCGCTGCCAGACCGGAAAGACGCGCAGGTTCTTGGGCAGCTCGCCGTCCTTGGCCGCTTCATTCAAGCTGGTCTCGTCGAGCAGCTCGGGGATGGAGACGTAACCACCGGCGAGGATGGGAGCGATACGGAACTCCGTCTCCCAGAACTTGCCCAGCACCAGCGACCATTCGCGCTTGCCGAAACCGATTGAGAAAACCGGCGTCTGCATGCCGCAAAGACGCGCCACGAGCCAGTGACCCAGCTCGTGAATTGTGATGAGCAGGCAGAGCCCGAGAATCATGCCGATGATGGAAGGCAAGCTACCCATCCCGGCGAACATATCCTGGACATAAGCAGCGCCGCCGGAAAGTCCGAAGGCGGCCAGGAGCAGAGGAAATGTGAAGAGTCTGAACATAGTAAATCCTCCGCAGGCCGAACTCTTCAGCTCGACCTACTTGGTTATGTGTTTTGGTTGAAAGACGGGCGCAGTGACTTCTCACCACGCCCGTCTCAGGGAACTGACGCGTTACTTGCCCTGCCCGGATTCGGGAGCCACATTGGCACCCTTGTCCGTCGCTGCGGCGGCAGCGTCGGCAGTGACAACGGTCGGCGCCGGCGCTTCGACGACAGCCGCCACGGAAGCGGGCAGCGTCTTGAGCGGAACAGCGCAGACGGTCTCGTTGCGGAGCTTGACGAACTCCGGTCCGAGGATGGTTTCCTTCTCCATCAGAACGTCGACCACCTTCATGAAGCACTCGGCATCACGCTTGAGCATAGCCACCACTTCGTGGTAGCACTCGTCGATGATGCGACGAACTTCCTCGTCGATCTTGTCGGACAGAGCCGGACCGACCTGGTGGTTGTTGGCCAACTGACGACCCAGGAAGGGATTGCCGCCGCCGTCGCCGATGCAGATCGGGCCGAGCTTGGACATGCCAAGTTCGGTGACCATCTTGGTGGCAATGTTCCAGACCTGCTTGAAGTCGTTGGAAGCGCCGGTGTCCACCGTGTTCAGGAAGACCTCCTGCGCCACACGACCGCCCAGAGCCATACGGATCCGAGCCTTGAGCATGGAGTCGGTCATGCCGTAGCGATCGCTCGAAGGCATGGCCATGGTGTAACCCAGCGCACGAGCGCGGGGAACGATGGTGATCTTGGTGACCGGGTCGCCGCCCATTTCGCGCTCGAAGGCATCCTGGGAGACCCAGGCGTGTCCGAGCTCGTGCACGGCGGTGTTGAGCATGTCGAGACGCGACATGCGCTTGGCGCGACCTTCCTTGGCCGGACCCATCTGAACGCGGTCAGCCGCTTCGTCCAGGTCTTCCATGGTGATCTTCTCGGGCACCTTGGCCGCCGCTTCGCTCTTGCTCATGCCGCCGGCAACCAGCTTCTCGATCTCGCGATCGATACGACGGTTGGCAACACGAGCCGATTCGTTCATGAGCTCAGCCAGCTGGGCGCCGCTGAAGCCGGGGGTGTTGGCCGCGATCACATCCAGTTCGATGCCTTCAGCCAGCTTCTTGTTGCGGCTGTGCACCTTGAGGATGCCGATACGACCGTGCTTGTCCGGCGCATCCACGAGGATGTGCAGACCGAAACGGCCGGGGCGGGTGAGCGCCGGGTCGAGGATGTCGGGCCGGTTCGTGGCAGCCATGAAGATGATGCCTTCGTTGTCGTTGAAGCCATCCATCTCGACCAGAATCTGGTTCAGGGTCTGCTCACGTTCGTCGTTACCGCCACCAACGCCGGTGCCACGCTGGCGACCGACGGCGTCGATTTCGTCGATGAAGATGACAGCCGGACGCTTCTCACGACCCTTCTGGAAGAAGTCGCGAACGCGGCGAGCACCGACACCCACGAACATTTCCACGAAAGCCGAGCCGGAGATCTCATGGAACTCCGCACCGGCTTCGCCAGCGACGGCCTTGGCCAGGAGCGTCTTACCGTTGCCGGGATCACCGATGAGCAGCACGCCGGACGGAGCCTTACCGCCCAGGCGCTTGAGCCGGCCGGGGTTGGAGAGGTAGCTGACGATTTCCATCAGCTCCTGCTTCGCTTCCTCGGCACCGGCCACGTCCTTGAAGGTGACCACTTCCTTGGACTTCTGGCCCTGAGGAATGCGGGTCACCTGATTGACCATGCCGCCCTGAGGACCGCCACGACGCATCCACCAGAAGAAGAGGGCGAAGATGCCGATCATGATGATCAGCCCGCCATAGCTCTCCCAGAAGGTGGGTTCGCGCTTCTGAACCTCGACGGCGACATTGCCCTTGCCGGCTGCATCGAGCAGCACCTGGGTGCCGGCTTCGCCGGGCAGTTCGACACGGGCCTTGCTGCCGTCAGCCTTTTCGACCACGGCAGTCTGAACGCCATTGCCTTCCTTCAAGAAGACCAGCTTCTTGATGGCGGAAGGGTTCTGGCTGAGTTCGCGCTGCAGATCGCTGTATGAAAGCTTCTGCTCGACGGCATTGCCGCCACGCGGATTGTTGTTGTTGGTGCTGACCTGAGAAGTCGTCTCCTTCGCCGGCTCCTGGAGCGACCCAACGAAGTTGGGCGCGGAAATGGCGAGAGTAAAGATGACAACTACCAGGGCAAGCAGCATGTACTTGATTTTCATTATTTGCCTCTTGCTGTAATGAGGTGGGGATTACCCCGATGCGTAGCTACAGAGCTCAGGCCTGATTGCCGAGCTCCGATCAAGGGAAATTCCTCAGCCCTGGTAATTCAGGCAGCAGGAGTGGAGACTTTGCCTTCAGCCGAGACCGGAGGCTTGCGGATGACACCGTACTTGATCATGCGCTCGCGAGTGGTGTTGAAGGCTTCCTCCATACCCCATTCGCGCGCCACGTTCAGCTGCTGGAAGAGGCGCACCTCGACCGGCTGGCCGACTGCGGCCCAGGCAGCGATGCCGACCGGCTCGCTGGTGATCACGACACCACCCTTGCTCAGGTGGGCTTCGCCGGTCATGACGTTGAACGTGTACTCGACACGCTCCTTGTTCTCCGACTCCAGCTCATCCTTGCGGCTGCGCAGACCGATAGAGGCCAGGCGAGCCGGCTTGCCGATGGCGGCCCATTCATCGCGGCTCTTGAAAGTGCCCTCGACGATGCTGCCGTCAGCCTTGAGACGAATGCAGCCGGTGGAGGCATCGGCGGCTACATCGTAGCAATACTTGTCTTCGCTCTTCTTCGACCCGTCCGCCATCTCCAGCGCCTTGATCCACGACTTCAGACCGAAAATCATGGAGCCTTTGGCTTTCTTGAGAAGCTTCTCGGCGTCGACGGGAGCGCTACGGCTGTGGTTCTTGTTGTTCATAATGGGATTCCTTTTCTCTTGGTAGCCCTTGCGGGGCCTGCCCTGAATTGGGCATGGTTTGTTTTGTTTGCAGGTTTGCTTGTTGGATAGGTTGAGGCTACGAAGTTCCGGCGGACCTATCGAGACCGCGCAGACTAAGTTGCAAGCGTGACCCTTTTTTAAACTTGCTGTTTTTCGAACGCTTACAAAACCGATTTGGTTGTGCACCGGGCGGCGACAAAAAGCCTGCCGAAACAGACTCGTGCGCTCGCCGCCGTCCGATCCATCTCACCGCGCCATCACAAGCAAGCCGAAGCAAAATGACCAGTCGCGTCGACTGGGCTGGCTACCGTGACCTTAGCAAGAGGAATCCCGTTGAAAGGAGCCCTGGTGATCAGGATGAAAAAATTTGCTACTAACTCTTAGCTTCCCAACAGACAGCGTTCTGTTGTTCCAAGCGCTGTTTCAGACTGTATTCGCTCAAAGAACCAGGTTCTAAATGAAATAGGTGATGAAAACTGGGTAGTTTCCTGGAGTTAGTGTCTCTGAGCTATTAGGGGGAATAAGGGCATAGAGAATCTATGAACTTATGTCTTGGTCTTCAAGATGTCTAAGCTGAGTAAATTCAAATAGATCTGTGCAAGCGCGGCAGGACATGGGGGAAATGCCCCGAGCAGCCGGAAAACCAGGAGTTTCCAAGCACCGTAAGCCATTGATAGATCCAATAGCGCAGCCGTATCATCTTGGCAAGAAGCATCAGACTCAATCTTGTCAAGCAGCACAAGTTGCGCCACTATCGCCACCTCCTTACAACCATCAACTGGCAAGGATGAAACTCGCTGCTGATGAGCTTTTACAGCCTCGGGCCGGCATCGTCCCGGCCCATGCGGAACGGTCGGGCGGTCTTAGCAAGCTACGGTGACCGCAGAGCATGCGCCCCGGGCAGGCGAGCGAGTAAAATCAATAAATTGAATTCGCTTTAGAAGCGCCAGAGAGATACCCAAGAGAAAACCGAGAAGAAGAGAAGCCATGTTATACGAATTATTCGGCACAGATAGACCGGTCATCGGCGTCATTCACCTTTTGCCCTTGCCCGGCTCTCCCAGATATGGCGGCGATTTAGAACCGGTTCTCTTGAGGGCGGAACAAGAGGCCACGGCCCTGGCCAGTGGTGGCGCCAATGGTATCATCATCGAAAACTTTTTCGACGCTCCCTTTGTGAAAAACAGAGTGGACACGGCCACAGCCTGCGCCATGGCCCTGGCGGTGCAGCGCACGGCCATAATCTGCGATCTGCCCATCGGCGTAAACGTCCTTCGAAACGACGGACTGAGCGCCCTTGCAATTGCAGCCACATCGGGAGCACAATTCATTCGGGTCAACGTCTTGAGTGGCGCCATGGTCACCGACCAGGGTCTGATAGAGGGTGAAGCCCATGAACTGCATATGTATAGACGCGCCCTCTCAGCTCAAAGTTCGGTGCGTATTCTGGCCGACGTCATGGTCAAGCATGCCAGCCCTCTCGGACAGGATAGCGATATAGGAAGAGCAGCCAGAGACACCGTCAAACGCGGTCTGGCTGACGGCATTATTGTGAGCGGCAGCAGCACCGGCGCACCACCCACCTGGGATGATCTCAAAAACGTAAGGGAAGCACTGCCCGATACTCCCATTCTGATTGGCAGCGGCACCACGGTAGAGAACTGTTCCACCTTGATGGGCATTGCCAATGGAGTGATTGTGGCCAGTTCTCTCAAACGCCAGGGTATCCTGGAAAATCCTATTGATGTAGAGAAAGTGCGTCACCTGGTCAAAGCCATCCAAGAATGCCCTTCCCTGGCCTGAAACGAGACTTAGCGGCAGGTAACCTTTGCTAGAAAGAACCGGCGGGCGGCTTAGCCGGCGCCGTGACGTCCGACTGCGCACCACCGGCGGCACCAGTGTTACCGCTACTTCGAGCCACGATGGAGGCAGCGCCGGCGATGTTACCAAGATCCCGTCCCGCCAAAATGCGCTCGAAGTCGGCGTCTGTTTGATACATCCAACATTTGACCCGATCAACCCAGATAACCATGTCCACGATGGCTTTGGTCAGGTCCTGATTGTCCTGCTTGAGGCGAGCCACAACCCAGTCCGGCAGCTCCACCTGGTTGTCACCTAGACCATAATCGGGCTTGGCGATTTGGACCAGGCCGCCATAGAACCAGTCGGCCACTACCAGAGTAAATTCGCGACCGGTCAGATTCAGGGCCGACAGGGCATCCGCCAGGGTGCGAACACCGTCGATGCGCTCCAGCCCGGGATTCTGCATGAGGGTGCGAGCGTAGTCGCCTTTCTGGTCCGCCGCCTTCAAAACCGATTCCGGACCCACACCGAGAGAATCAAGATACTGTTTGGCTTCCAGATAAGCAATGCCGTCCTTGAGAAGGCGCTCAAAAGTGTCGTCGGAGTTATTAAACTTGATTGTTCTGGGCAGGGTTTTGTTGAGACCCTCGAAGGCACCTTCGGAGAAGGCAAAGGTGCCGCTCAACCAGAGGAAGAATTCAAAGAGAGCTTCCTTTCCTGATAGGCCCTCGATCTCGGCATGAACAGGCAGCCCTTTTTCAATCAAGATGGCGCCCAACCGCGCCCCCTGAGAGAGGGTGAGCTTGCCTGCCAGCCCGCCACTCCTGACAAGCTGCAAAAGATTGGCAAAACTAACTTTGGCTAATTCGCCGGAAAGCTGCATAGGACTCCGAATTATTTAAAACGGCTGAAGTTCTCAGCCCCTGCTTCGTAAATTATAGCCGCGAGCCTTAACACTAGGCAAACACTGCCCGGCGATGGCTTCAGGGCGGAGCGGCTTGGTCTATACTGTCAAAACCTCAAGGGAGATAAAGCAAATGGCCTCTGATGCAAAGGCGCAAACTGAAGTCAAGGAGCCGGAACTGGACCTGGACATAGACGGCGATGAGGGCAGCGTGGAAGGCAATTCCCGCTGGTACACCGACACCGTCACGGGAGCGGAACTGGCAGACTATGCCCCGGTCAAGGGTTGTATGGTCATACGCCCTTACGGCTACGCTCTCTGGGAAAACATTAAGGAAGCCCTGGACGGCATGATCAAAGAGACCGGCCATTCCAACGCCTACTTTCCTTTATTCATACCGGAGTCCTTCCTCAAGAAAGAAGCCGAGCACGTGGAGGGCTTCGCTCCCGAGTGCGCCGTGGTCACCCATGGCGGCGGCAAGAAACTGGAAGAGCCGCTCATTGTCCGCCCCACCTCGGAAACCATCATCAACTACATGTTCGCCAAATGGGTTCACTCCTGGCGCGACCTGCCCCTGCTCATCAACCAGTGGGCTAACGTAGTGCGCTGGGAAATGCGCACCCGCCTCTTCCTGCGCACCGCTGAGTTTCTCTGGCAGGAAGGGCACACCGCCCACGCCACGGAAGAGGAAGCGGAAGCGGAAGCCAAAACCATGCTGGAGTGCTATCGCAAGCTGGCGGAAGATTGGCTGGCTCTGCCGGTTCTCACCGGAGAGAAGACCGAACGGGAACGTTTCGCCGGCGCCGTGCGCACCTACTGCATCGAAGCCATGATGCGCGACGGCAAGGCGCTGCAGGCAGGCACTTCGCACTTCCTCGGTCAGAATTTCGCTAAGGCCTTCGATATCAAATTCCAGAGTCAGGCCGGTCAACTGGAGTATGCCTGGCAGACCAGTTGGGGTGTCTCTACTCGCCTGATCGGTGCCGTGGTCTTAGGTCACGGAGACGAAAAGGGCTTGATTCTACCGCCCCGCATCGCCCCCATCCAGACCGTGGTAGTACCCATCTACAAGACCGACGCTGAGAAAGAAACAGTACTCTCCAGCTGCCGGGAACTGGAGACGGCTCTCAAAGCCGCTGGAATCCGTGTCCATGTGGATGACCGGGACAATCATACCCCCGGCTTCAAATTCAACCACTGGGAGCTGCGTGGCGTGCCTCTGAGAATCAACATCGGCCCCCGCGACGTGGCCGGCAACGTAGTTGAAATTGCCCGCCGGGACAACCAGGAAAAAATGAGGGGAGTAGCCAGAGAGGGACTGCCTGCCACCATCAAGGATCTGCTCGAAACAGTGCAGAAAGCCATCTTCGAAAGAGCCCTCAAGTTCCGCCGGGACAACACGGTGAAAGCTACAACCTACGAAGAGATGAAGACCATCCTCAAAGACAAGAGCGTTTTCGTTGAAACCCATTGGGACGGCACCAGCGAAGACGAAGGCAAGATCAAGGAAGAGTGCAAGGCTACCATTCGTTGCCTGCCTTTCGCCTTTGAGCCGGTGGAAGGTACTTGTATGTACACCGGTCGCAAAACTACCCGCCGGGTAATCTTCGCCAAAGCCTACTAATGAAAGGCTTTTGATATGGACGCCCCCTGCCCCGGCAGGGGGTTTTCTTTTGCCATCAATTCTCTCAAAGACAAATATCGGTACATTGACCGATAGGAGAACCGGGCAATGCGCCGATGTTTCAGCACCCCGGCCGGACGTAAGATGAAATCACCGGGCAGCGAGTCCCGCCAACTAAATCGCTACACATGAGAGATAAACATCATGAACAATCAGTCTAACCTCAACCAAAAAACTTCCGCCAGCAAGCCCGCCAGAGCCCGCGCCGGACGGGGCAGAAAGGGTCAGGGCCTGACTGAATATGCAGCCATGTTGGCCTTCGCCGGAATAGTTGCAGCAATGGCCATGGGAATGGTCGGCAATCAAGCCGGTGCGCTCTCCAGCTTTGGAAATGCCTGTGCCAGTCAGCTCGACAAAGTGTCCTCGGCTGGGGCCAGCGCCTACAGCGGTTCTTCCGGTAGCAGCGGTACTTCTTCCAGCAGCGGCAGTGGTACTTCCTCCGGCAGCAGCGGTTCGTCCGGTAGTGGCTCCAGCAGCAGCGGCAGTGGCACCCCCGCCAGCAGCGGTTCCAGCGGTAACGGCAACAGCGGCAATGGCAATGGCAATGGCAACAACGGCAATGGCAACAACGGTAACGGCAACGGCAACGGCAACGGTAACGGAAACGGCAACAACGGCAATGGCAATGCCTGGGGTCGCGGTTAATCCAGAAGAAAGATAGACACACCGCAAGTTTCAAAGAGGCGCTCTAGCGCGAGCCGGGCCATTAACTACAAGCCCCACCCTACGGCAAGATGAGGAACATAAAAGCAAAGGAGGACCATTTAGATCTCAATCTAACCCAAAGAAAGTAGGCCGGTAATGCCAGGAGTTTCTAGACTCCTGGCATCTCTTTTGTTTCCTTATTTCACCCCCCATCCATAGCTGCAACACCCCCACTGCCGCCCCCGAGCCTTCCTCAGTCACCTCAGCCGGTGATGGAAGCAACTCATCGCTATACCGGCGGCATGAAAGCTATCGACGCTCGTGAAAAGAAAACCAAGCTGAGCTCTCGAAGCTCAATGTTCCAGCTCAGCCAGAGGCCTCTACGGGGCTCTGACGGCAGCCGCACATCTAAACGTCTCTATGGAGTGTCATATGACCAAAACCTCTAAATCGCAGGCGCGTGAGGGCGCCCCCGACTTTGCCGTCGGGGCTTCCCTGACAGTCACCTTCGAAGCCAACAAGACCCGGGCCAATGGCCAGCAGGGTGCCGTCAAAGCCAACAGTGCCGGTGGCGTCAAGACTCGCAAGATCATCTTGATCGATACGAAAGCCCATGCTGCCACCCGCCTGCCCATGCCCAAGCCGGGTGAAACCTGGGTCTGCCGCGTGGAACGCATCACCAACCCCGGTTCCAAGACCAATGGTGCCATCCTGGTGCGACCTGTGTCGAGGGAAACATCCTTCGATTTCAAGGACGTCTACGTACCCACGGACATCGCCAAGCTCATGACCGTGGTCTTGCAGAATCGTCTCAAGAACCTGTTTCTGGAGGGCGACCAGGGCATCGGCAAGTCCACCATCGCCGCAGCCGTGGCACGCACCCTGGGCTGGGAGTTTCGTAAGGTCTCCGGCGGTCTGATCAAGAAGTTCAACTACATGCTCGGTCGCCTCATGCCCACAGTCGGTGCAGGCGGCGCCATGCAGATGCTCTGGGTCGACTCCAAACTGACGGCCGTTCTCAGGGAAGCCAACCGCCCCGAGAACAAGCATAAGACCTTCCTGCTCATGATCGACGAATTCACCCGTATCGATGAAGATGCCCGGGACGCACTCCTGGACGTCATCGAAGGGCAGAACCGCTCTCTCCAGTTGCCCAACGGCGAAGAAGTTCCCGTGCCCGAAAACGTGCACTTCATGGCCGCCGGTAACGCCGGTCAGGGGTTCACCGTGCGTCAGGAAGACGCTGCCGCCAAGGACCGCTGGGTAATCGTCAAGCTCAAGCACATGCCCCACGATGTGGAGCTGAAGCACTGCTTGCGGCGCTTCCCCGACTGCCCGGCCAAGGAAATGGACCTGGCCCTGAACATCGTCAATCATGTGCGCGCTGCCCGCCTCGACCCCAAGCGCATGCTCTCCAAAGCCCCCTCCACCCGCGTCAGCGAGAACATCGCCATGTTCCTCTCTGCCGGAGTGGAACTGAAGGTGGCCCTGGAGAACGCCGTCACAAACCAGTATTCCGGCCGGGCGGACGACATCAATACGGAAGCCGGCAAGGTGGCCAAACTCATCGAAGAGCGGCTCAAGAACCCCAAGGACGGCACCAAGTAAAACGAACAAGGCGATAACCCAAGTAAGGTGGTAAACCGATGGCCAGAAAAGACACAAGTCTTACGAAAGAAGAATTTGTAAGCGAAGCGGAAAGGCTTGTGACGGATCTGGCTTTCTACGCCGGCAGACCCGTCCGCCTCAGGCTCATGGACGGCGACCACATCGCCTTCACCTACAACACCGAAGACACCAAGAACGTCATCGATGTTGTGCTCAACCCGAGTTGCGTCAAGGATGTGCGCAATAAAGATCGGGCCCGCTCAATCTTGAGGGGCATCGGCTTTCACGAGCTTTTGCACCATCTCCATCCGGCGGAAGAGCAGTACAAAAAGGCGATTGAAGAAGGCTTCAAATCGCTCTTGAACCTTATCGACGATGAGCAGAACGAAAGGAGAGGCACTGCCGACAACCCCCAGTGGGGAGCACATTTCCAGTCGGTCTGCGCCTTCATCTTTCCCACCGCCAGGCGTCGCAACAACAGCATCAGCACCGGCATTGCCGACGGCGGCAAAGAAGAGGAAGAGAGCACAAGCGGCTTTGCGGCCTCGGAAGCTTACCGCCTGCGCTGGAACGAATTCGCCTATCACTTCCGCCGCCACATCCCCCACACAGAGGCGGCGTTGAGCGACAATGCGGCGGCCGTCAAAGCTGCCCTGGCTCTCATTCCAGGCAACTTCAAAGACCTCAGCAAAGACCAGTTGCTCGACCTGACCAGAGAGGTTCACCTGACACTGGCCAGAGGTCTGGAATTGCCTGCCCCCCCCGGCAAGCAAGACCAACCCGACAAGTCCAAGCCCAGCCCGGGTAGCCCTGCCGCTCCCGATGACGACGACGACAAGGGCGGCGGTCTCTTCTCCGGATCGGGCAAGGAGCCCTTCTGGAAAAGCCTCTTCACCTCCAAATGGTCCTACATCACCCTGGGCATTCTGCTCGTGCTCTGGGCGGCCATCTTCAGCCGGGGCGGCTCCCAGTTCTGGTTCAATGCCGCCATCGCCCTGACTGTCATAGGCAGCACCGTAGTGGGAGCGGTTTTCCTCTCCGCCTGGCTCAGACGTTTCATGAACAAGCGCCGTCACCCGGAGCTGGTTCTGAGCGAGAAGAAAGGGCCGGGGGTGCTGAGACGAGCCTGGAATCAAGTGAAGAGCAAAACCGCCTCCACTTTCAGGCGCACCTTCGGCTTCCTGCCGAAGGTCTTCTCCAGCATCGGCAGGGCTGTCAAAGTAGGACCCATAGGCAAGTTCGGTCTTCGCCTCAAGCTGGGCTGGAACATCACCTGGCGCGGCATCAAGCTCGGCTACTTCAAGTTCAAGTGGGCGATGAACTGGCTCTGGCACAGGAAACTCCTGCGCATCCTGCTCATCTCCATACCCATCGCCTGCCTGCTCATGATGCTCTGGGCCGTCATGACCCGCGCCGGTGAGGTCAACTGGTGGCTGGCTGTGCTCCTTATGTTGCTGCTTCTGCTCCTGCTCTTCCTGGGCTGGTACTACCGGGCAAAGTTGAAAGACTTCCTGGTGGGCGATCTGGTTATGGACAGCGATTTCGAACATGCGGCCGGCATCACGCCGCCCATGGACTTCGAGACGCTGGACTTCAACCTGATCGATGACATTCTGCCTGTGGAGAGCGACGACGCCTTCCTCATGGAGCATCTGCCCACGGTACAACCGCTCGCTCACGCGCTCAGGCCGGTGCTTGCCAAAGTGGGCAAGATGCCCAGAGACAAGGAGGACGAACCGGTTGGTCACGACGTTATCGACGAGCTGGAAGCGCTCTACCTGGGCGAAACCAATGTCTTCGTCGATGAAGAAGAGGTCAATTCCGCCTCCCTGCATATCGAGGTAGCCATCGACTGTTCCAGTTCGATGACTTCCGAAAACGCCACCCTGAAGCGGGGCGAGAAATTCAAGCTGGCTAAGCTCTTCGCCCTTGTGGTGGAAGAAGCAACCCGCAACCAGCGCGGTATCTCAACACGCTTCTGGGGCTTCACCGACGGCGTCATTTACGATTGCGGCACAGCCGGGCAGTACAAGTCCACCGGGCTTCGCGCCATGGGCGGCAACAACGACTCGGCTATGCTCTATCACATGGGCAAATCCGCTCAAGCCAGCGGCAAGGCCGTGAAGATGCTCTTCATGCTTTCGGACGGGCAACCTTCCAATTGCTCCTGGGGCTCTTTGCGCAACCTTGTGGTGCGGCTGGAAGCGGACGGCATGGTGCCCTGGCACTTTGCCCTCGACCAGATTAAAGACTCGGCTTTCGAGAAGTACTTCACTGACCTTTGCGGTCAGCCCCTTCCCGAAGCCATCATGACGATGTGCGGCATTCTGGCTGCCATCGCCGAGAACAAATAAAGCAGTCGCTGCAAACTGAATCAAAACTAGTAGTTCCGAATCACGCGGGTAAGCACACAATTGTCCGCGCTACTAGCCCCACCAGACGCCGGCAAGGGCGACGACGGGAAAACCACTGGTGATGCAGAGTACTAGCTCTCCCCCAAAGGGAGTTCAAGTATAGGCAAAGTCGACTGACAGGGACTTCCCTGCTCAGGCGGCGGCGCTGCATCGGTATCATCAGTGGCGGCACCGGCATAGCTCCCACTGTGGAGGCTTCTGGGCTCAGGGTGAAAGGTGGCCTAGACAGGCAGGCCAAACCTTTATAACTCAATCGTGATCAACCATCGCTCCAGGCAAAACCTGGAGCGGCGCCGGGGGGGATTCATTTCAACCCATCTTCCCGGCGCCAAAGCCCCGCCTGCCCGGGGTGTTCTCCAGCAAGCAGCGACACCTGTTGAAAAGGCTCCAAAGCTGTTAACCATCCCGCACGGCTGCTCGTACCGCCTGTTCCCCAGGCGGCTGACTCCGGCCGTGCATCCAGCACAGGATCTACCAGGGTCCTGAGAGAAAGACGGAGTTCATTTGCTCCGCTACGACTATTTGAGTCTGGCTGCCCCAATTTGAGTTGCTTCGACCCTCGGGTCGAACGAGACTTTACAGTCTTGCAAGCGCTCCTTCAGGAGCAAGCAGTTGCTGCTTGTTCCACCGGGTCACAGCCAGCCTCGGGGATGATTAATAGCCGGGTTCGAGAATGCCTTCCATCATCCGGTGGAAGGCATTCTCACTATTCACAACTATCTCTAAATCTGTTTATTGACCGCAAGCGCCCATAGGCAGCCCCGCGGCAATAAGAAAACTCGAAGAGGTATAACATGACCGCAGTCATATTTATCGCTATCATCGCCCTCATCGGCGGTGGCATTTATCTCTGGGTCCAACGCCAGCGCCAAAACGCCTTCAAGCGTCATGAGAAGCTGGTGAAGGACGCCAATCTGCTTGACCAAGCAGGCAATCTAACGGCGGACGCGCTCAGTGGGAAAAATCCATCTGAACCGCCCACCGCGGCAGAGAGCACAGACGACAGTGCTACCGCCCATGACGGCAACGTAAGCAACGATGCCGAAGGGAATACCACAAAGACGGAAGAGGCGCCGAACTCCGCCGGGAAAACAGCGAAGCCGGAGCGAACCGCCCCTCTCTCGGGTATGGACGCAACCATCACCCGGGACGCGCTCGACATCAAGGAACTGTGCGAGGCGCTGCTTCGCTCCTGGCGTCAAGTCAGTGAGACCCTGCGCAGCTACGACCGTTCCCGCCACGAGCTTTCCAGCCTCCACTACACAATCGAAAGAGAAGGCTCCCTGGGCAGGCTGAAAGACGCCGCCTCGGCTGAGCCCTACTTCGACCAGTTGGTAGCTCTCTGGCAGAGCCGCACAACCCAGGAAGCGCTCCACCGAGAGCTACAGGCTAACTTGCCCAAGCAAGCCCGCCTGGCCAAAGCTGACTGGCAGAACCTGGTCCAGGCGCTCAAAGCCTTTGAGGAAGAGGCAATCGCCAAGCACATCGAGAACGGCAGCCTCAGTCGGCAGTCAGCCGCCCTGGTTCTCACCGCCCATCACCTGCGTTCGGTCAGTAAGTCTTCCATCGAAAGCGCGCTGGAAACAGCCGCTGAAATAGAGAAGAGTCGTTCTAGCTCAAGCTCTAGCGCTGCCGCCGGCACCGATGAAGCAAGCCCGTCTGCTACCGCGCCGGAAAATCAGGAGCTGGCAGAGAAAGCATTTGCCCGCACCACGAGCCGCATCAAAACCGGCGTCGTCTCCGCCTGCCAGGCTTACATTCAAGCCCGGGAGCTTCTCTCGAAGCTCACGATCGAAGCCCTCTACATCGAGCGCACCGCCGAGAAATCGGTGAAGCGCCCGCAGAAGCCCACCCCGGAAGAGGTGATGCGCTACCTGGCCGAAATCGAGGACCTGGAGAAAGAAGCCCTCGGAGAGGAAAGGCAGGCTGCTCTCACCCTGGCCGAGACCCGTCGCCAGGTGAGCATTCTCGAAAACGAGGCAGCAGCACTCTCTACAGCCATCCAGGCGGCAAGCCAGGCCCGGGAGCCCCAGACCGGTCAGAAAACCGACGTCCTTCTCAAAGCCGCTCAGCAGATCCACAAGGAACTGGGCGAGTGGCGAGAGAAGACAACTGCCGGTTGCAATTCCTACCAGGAAAAGAAATGGCGCTCGCGCCAGAGCACCGGCAATGCTCCCACTGCGCAAGAAGAAGAGGCCATCAAAGCGTTGCGCGCTTTCAACCGCACCTTCGGCTTCGCCGTCGCTCAAGCCACTGTCGCTGCCGCCAAGGAAAGGAGCTTGAACGCAAGGGAACCGTCCTCGCCCAACAAGCCGCGCATCGAGCGCGAGGAAGACTTCGGCAAGGCGCTGACCGGCTTCGACGGCTTCCTCAAGAAGCAGGAAGCCTACCGGGCTGAATACCACCAGTGGGCCAGCCAGGTGGAAGTAGTCAAAACAGCTCTTTTGGCCCGCATCGAAAAGATGAAGGAAGCAGCCAAAGCCATGGAAACAAGAGCGTCAGTCGACGCCAAGAGCGTGGATAACAAGAGCGCCGATGAGTTAATCATCACCATCGCCGCTTCCCTTAAAATGGCTAAGCTGCACGAGGAATACCTGGGTCGTCTCTAGATCCGACCATCTTTTTCTCTCAATTTCCGCTCAACCAAGAGAACTACAATATGCGAGTCTAAACATGACAGAAACGCACCTGGTGACCAACCAGAGCGAACCGCTCGTTGGTCACAATCTCTTTTCTCAAGATCGCGTTCTCTTCGACCTGGTGAACCGCTACGGCGGCGACTGGTCGATTGCCCAACTGACTGCCTTTGGTCTGACCATGGGCAGCCAGGAAGCCATCGACTGGGCCTGCCAGGCCAACGAGAACCAGCCGGTCTTGAAGACCCATGACCGCTTCGGTCATCGTGTGGATATGGTGGAGTTTCACCCCGCCTACCACAACCTCATGCAGACCTCCATCCAGTACGGTCTGCACAATCTCCCCTGGAAGGAGAACAAGGACGGAGCCCATGTGGCTCGCGCCGCCATGCTCTACATGGCATTCCAGAATGAGGCCGGGCATTGCTGCCCCATCTCCATGACCTACTCGGTCATCCCTGCCCTGCGCAAGCAGCCGGACATCGCCGCTCGCTGGGAAGCCCTCATCCTTTCTAACGAATACGATGGCCGCTTCCTGCCTGCCTCCCAGAAGAAGGGTGTCACCTTCGGCATGGGCATGACCGAGAAGCAGGGCGGCTCCGACGTGCGTGCCAACACCACCCGGGCCGTACCGGCGGCAGAAGCAGGACCAGGTAAGGAGTACAAACTGACCGGTCACAAATGGTTCTGCTCGGCGCCCATGTCCGATGCCTTTCTCATCCTGGCTCAGACCGACAAGGGAGTCTCCTGCTTCCTGGTGCCTCGCTTCAAGGAAGACGGCAGCAAGAACAGCCTGCGCATTCAGCGTCTGAAAGAAAAGCTGGGCAACAAGTCCAACGCCAGTTCCGAACTGGAGTTCGTGGATGCTCAGGGCTTCTTGATTGGCCAGGAGGGGCGCGGCGTTGGCCACCATCATCGAGATGGTCAATCACACCCGCCTCGATTGCATGCTGGGCGCCTCGGCTCTCATGCGCCAGGCCACCCTGCAAGCAATCAACCATGCTCGCCACCGCAGCGCCTTCGGCAAGAAGCTTATCGATCAGCCGCTCATGCTCAATGTGCTGGCTGATCTGGCTCTCGAGTCGGAAGCGGCGATTCGCCTCACCATGCGCGTTGCCCGCGCCTACGACCAACACGACAAGTCGCCCAGCGAAGCGCTCTTCAAGCGCATCGGCAGCGCCATCGCCAAATACTGGGTGTGCAAGCGCGCCCCCATGCATGTGGCGGAAGCGCTGGAATGCTTCGGCGGCAACGGCTACGTGGAGGAAGGACCCATGCCGCGCCTCTTCCGGGAAAGCCCCCTTCTGGGTATCTGGGAAGGCTCTGGCAATGTCATCTGCCTGGACGTGCTGCGCGCCGTTGCCCGCGAGCCGGAAACCCTGGACGCGGTAACGGCCGAACTGAAGCTGGAAGTGGGCAAGAATCGCCAGTACGACCGCTTCGTCGGTGCCCTGGAAAAGAGCATCGCCGCCTTCAAGAAAGCCCTTGCCAGCCAGAGCGCCGGATCAACAAAGAGTGCCGGCGCCGGGTCAAAGAAGAAGCCCAGCAAGAAGGCCATGGAAAGCGCCTTTGCCACCGAAGCCGGTGCCCGCCGCCTGGTGGAACACCTGGCTCTGGCCCTGCAAGCGCGCATGATGCTGGAGCAATCCACCAGGGAAAGCGCCGACGCCTTCATCGCCTCGCGCCTGGGCCGTTCCGGCTATGCCTTCGGCACCCTGGACCCGGCCAGAGTGGACGTGAAAGCCATCGTCGACCAGGCCTGGCTGAGCTAGCGAGCTGACGGCAGGCAAGAACAGTTTCGATTAAGAGGACCAGGTGGTTGCCACCTGGTCCTCTCCTTTTTTCGGCAACTACCGGCAGACCGTGCCATAGTCATATTTTCCGAACTTGCAAAAAACGCGCCTGCTACTATTTCTCTTAGTATTTCTCATCTTGCCGCAACGGTGAGCCGATGGCAGCGCCAGTACTTTTATGGCGTCCAGGCATTAGCACCGTCAGTTCTTTTGTGGCGCCCAGGCGTTAGCACCGTCAGTTCTTTTGCGGCGTCCAGGCATTAGCACCGTCAGTTCTTTTGCCGCGACTAGACAGGAGTAACGCCCTTTCTTCTGCCGGGGCAAGAAGCTCGTACCATCCTTCTTTTTCAAATCACCCGGGAAAGCACTAAACTCATGTAACGAGAAAAATTAAATCAGCTTGACGGCTAAATGCCAGTCCCTGTGCTGATTTCATTTTGCAAAAAACCTCGAAACCCTGATGCAATATTTCGCAATTTCACTATTGTTACATTGGCAACGGTTCCGCAAAGCAACTACCCAAGCCGACTTTGGCAACACTTTCGTTAATCTGAGGCGGCGAGCAAAAGCATCGACTATTCAGCACAGATACTCGACATCTCTTTGAGCATCATTCGCCTCTGACTCTCGATAACGCCATCCAACACGACTTCTGAACGCTTTCCCGCTACATCCATGAGACATCCGTAGCGTCGCAAACTGCGACCGGTCTATCACCGAGACAGAAAGTACACTTAACCCGTAAGCACATCCTGCCCGATTGGGAACCTGTGGGAAAACAGCCGCTACCCACTAGCATCGAAGGATTCCAAGCGACTTGTGGCAGCTTCAAGGACTTTGCTAAGGCAGGTTGTATATTTCTTCTTTTCTATTTCTGAAGGTCTTCCACTCCAAATCTTTCGGCTTCCTCCATCTCCACAAATCCGGCATAGAACATCTCGCTGTCTCCTGTCAGATAGCTTGATCCAGCCTTAGAAATCGAGATAGCCGACGAGAAAATCCTTCACTGCCATTCTGGTAATCCGCAGAGAGAGTTTGAAAGATATCCCGGGAGATATTTTGAGAGAACTTCTGGGAGCGCTTCCTGAGAGGGCTTCCGGGTGAACTTTCAGAGAGCCCCCTGTGCAGCCTCAGCAATTACCAGCCCCTCACTTTCTGACATGGAGACAATCATGTTTTGGAAAACATTTCAGCTTGCCGTTCTGGCCTTGCTGCTTACCTTACCCGCCACCGGCCGTACCGCTCAAACTTGCGACAAACCACCGCCTCAAGCGGCGCCACCGCCAGCTTACTCCGGTCAACCAGCTAACGACGGTTATCAAATCATGTATCACAGCATGTGGGAATTCATCCGCGATAGCTACTTCGACCCCGGTCGACTGAAAGATTGGACCAAATACGAACATGCATTTGACGACAAATTAGGCACCATCGCCGATATAGAAATCGCTCTCAAAGCACTGGCACAGGCCACCGGCGACAAGTGGACCACCTACATCACCGCCCAGGATATGCGTGACCATGCCGCCATGGAACAGCAAGGACTGGTAACGGGCGGCATCATGCTCTACCACCGCGGTCAGCACTACAAACTGGACGTAATCCATTACGGTAGCGCCGGTTACCATACCACCCTGCGGGAACGAGACGACATCCTGTGTTTGAACGGAGTCGCTCTCGATACCCTGGCGCCTGAACAAGTGGCTGCCCTCCTGCGCGGCAAGAGCGGCGACAAGCTGAAGGTGAAAGCCATCTCCAGCGAAGACGGTCAGGAGTTCGAAGTGGAATTGACCTTGGCCGCTATTCCCAGCCCCGCCGTACAGGCTAAACTGCTGCAAAACGGCATCGCCTATTTGACTATGCCCTCCTTTGCCGGTGAACATTTCATCACCGAGTTCGTGGAGCAATACTCTGCCCTGGTCAGCCAAAACGGCGGCAAGGTGAACGGTCTCATCCTCGATCTCAGATACAATCACGGCGGAGAACTGCCGGCCGCCACAAAATTCTCGTCTCTCTTCCTGGATGAAAGTAAGGTGGTGACCCAATCGGTGCTGCGCGACAAACCAATCAAACTAATTCACGCCAATAAGGCAGACGAGATTAGCATCAAGGGCAAGGTAGTAGATGCCGCCCTTGTAGCACAATTGAGAAAATTACCGCTGGTAATCCTGGCTAACGGCTCTTCGGCTAGTGCGGCAGAAGTGACACTGGCAGCCTTGAAAGACAACAAGCGCGGCGTCATTGTCGGCGACACCAGCTTCGGAAAAGGCGTTGGTTACAAGACTCAGCGCGGACCGGTCGGCGGTTTGATGAGCCTGACCGCTTTCAAATACCTTTCCCCGAACGGCAACGAAGTGCACGAAATCGGCATCACTCCCGACTTTCCGGTAGCGGTTCCCCGTAGTGAAACCAGGGATGTGCAACTGGAAACAGCCATCATCAGACTGGAAGAAAAGCTTCAAAACAGTCCGTAATTACAAGACAGCACTTGCCCTCCCACAGGCAAGTGCTGTCATACTTCTCGGTAAGATTTCTTTTTCAACCACTCTACTACTCCTATTCGTACTTTCAGCGCTCCCCATTTCACACCTTTTTTCCAGCCACACAAACTTTCCAATCCGCACGCCTGTGAAAAAATCGCTATACACCGGCCGCTTAATATCCATGACCCGATTTTGCCAACATCGATGTTGTAAATTCCTGCCCATGAAGACGGGCGCAGCTTCCCCCGAGCGCCTCATAGCCGAACCAGAGCCCGCGAACCAGGTTTGCAGAGAGTTGCAGCCTGCTCTCATCGAGGTTGAAGTATGAAAGCCGAACACAGAACCGACTGTTTTGACAATGTATCTTCTCAGGCGGGAGCAGGTTTTGACTGCTCGTCCGCCATTACTAATTCAGACCGCGCCGACATGAGCACTCGCTGCTGGTCCTCATCAAGAGAGCAGGAGCGCAGCCTTGTAGACTGCGGCGTCTTGCCCTGCCTTGACCTTTCAGAGCGGACTTCGGAAGAACTGGACTGCGCCCCGGCAAGCGATTGTGCTCCCGTGAACGACTGCGCTCCCGTCAATGACTGCGCTCCCGTCAATGACTGCGCTCCCGTGAACGACTGCCCACCCGTCAACGACTGCCCACCCGTAAATGACTGCCCACCCACTTCCCAAACGGGCGACACCGGCAATGACTTTCCCATAGTGATCACTCCCCCAGTTTCAGACGGCACCATCCCCCCGCCCGCTCCTGTTTGGGCTCAACCGGAACTGGACGAATTCGAAGTAACCCCTCCCCAAGCCAATGACGGAACCTCGGAGTTCCAGGAATTGCCGCCTCTAGCCGGCAGCAATGAGCGCGTCGAGCTGGGCTACGGGGAAATTCCCGAGGTGTTGCGCCCTTATGCCACCATCGAGAATGGTCGCCTCACCATCGATGCCCGGGGAGACCAGATCCCGGCCCTGACCATCACCCGCGACAACGTCACCATTAAAAATGCCAGAATCAAGAACTTCGACGGTCCGTCAATCAGCATTAGCGAAGCCTCCAACATAGTCGTGGAAGATTCGGAACTATCAGGCGGACAAAGAGGAGTTCTGGCCGACCGCTCCTCCAATATCTCGGTACGCAATAACTGGCTCCACGACTTCACCTGGTCTGAGAATTACGATACAACCGCCGTCGAGTTCGACCATGTGGACGGCGGCGTAATCGAGGGCAACAAAATTACCGGTCTCTACAGATCCGACGCCATCAGCATGTTTGAAAGCCGCAACCTGAGAGCCTCCGGCAACACCCTGGACATCACTATCGACGAATGGTCTTCCTCGCCCTTGATGGTGGAAGGAAACAGCAGCAGCGGCATCGAAGTCTCCAACAATGTCATCAACTACCCGGTCGGCAATAACGTTCCCCCCGGCATACTGGGCGGCAGGAATCATCGCGCCTTCAACAACCTGGTCAACGGCGACCGCTCGGTGGGAGCCTGGCAGATGTATGCTTACAACGACGTCTGGCAAGACATCTACTTCGATGGTCAAAAATTAGCCTGAGATTGCCGGTCAGGGAGTCATATCATAATTGACGAGAAACTTTCGGTGAGCGGACGAACCGGGCTCAACAATCGGGATGGCGCCTCACCCTGCACTTAAGACAAAAGCTATGTGCTGGAAAGCCCTTGACTTGCGTTAAATTCCTGCAAAAAGTATCTCTTGCTTTGCCCCATAAGGTGAGGGTTTTCAGCCGGAGTGGGTAAGTAAATGAAGGCGGCACTTTTTTTACTGGGCTCCTGGGGAGAGCAGGCTGTTTATGACACGGGACAAAATCGAAGGGATGCAAACTCAAAGTCCAAATGGTGAAAACCCATTGCAAACGCAATATGCCGAACTTATGGCTCCGCCCGACAGAAAGTTCGAGAGCCTCAACAGCACTGGCAGCGGCACAAATAATCTACCTGACCTGACCATCCCCGGCTCCGGCATCGACATAAGCAAGCAAGCGGACACGCCCTTCCGCTTTATAGAAGCGCAGTTTCCTGAGAACCGGGGCAAGATACCGGAGAAATCCCAATACACCCTCGCTAAGGAAGAAGCGGCTCAACGCATGAGAGACGGCACCGATGTCTTTCACCGCATCAAAGAAGCCGGCAAAATTGAAAAGCCAAGCGAGCATGTGGTGAAGAAGGGTGAGACTTACTGGTCGGTTGCCCACCAGCTCACCTCCAAAAACGTGGAGAGGCCTACTGCCGGCGATGTAAAATTCATGGTCAAGAAACTGGCCGCCTACAATGGAAAAACCGAGGTAGAGGCAGCCAATATCAAGCCTGGGGACATAATCAAGATTCCCCCGGATCTGAAACGCTTCTGATTGCTTCGGCAAGCAGTATTCAGAAGGGTTCCGACTGGATTTAAGTTGCTATCCCACAACTAGTTTTACTCTGTGCGATAGCACATTTTATTAGGCGAACCGCGCCCTTATCCTGGCTCTCAAAGCAAGCCGGGAGAGCACAGCCATGCTTACAAAAGAAGGAAATTTCGCTGCTTCCTTGCAGGGTAAACGTCATAACTGGAACGAACTGGAACCAAGTGTCTATCAAAAGAAGAGCCCTTACCCGGCAGACACCTCCTTAAGCCACGGGCAATGGTGCGACAACTGCCACCAACACTTCTTGAGAATCGAAAACAATAAAGACCGCACCGGTGAATGGCTTGACGCTACCGGAGCCTGGCTCAAGCTTATAGGCGAGGTTGTCCTGGAAGGCACCATAGCCCTTGTCAAAAACCTGGCGATCGGATTGGTTACGCTCTTCGTTATGATAGTCTGGCTAATCGAGAGTTTCTGCACCGGTGCCCAGGAAGACGCCCGGCGCTATGAAGCGGAACTGTCCGAAAAAGATGATCTTAACAGCAGCACAAGAGACGCTCTGAACAGAATACACCAGGCTCTCTTGCTTGAACGCCAGGGGCTTCTGAAGGGTATTGGCCAGGTGGAGAACACACTCTCCTTTCATGCCGGCCATTGGCAAGTAAATCGAAAGCAGGAAGAAGACAGACTGGCAGCCTTCAGGGACGCCCTGCATCAGACCGAACAGCAATTAGACGACGTGGAAGCCATGCTCAAGACCCACAAGCACGCCTGAGGAAAGCTCTGCTTTCGTGAGCAAACCGCGGGGTGAGACCAGCACGCCAGGCAACGCAACAGGGTATCATACCGGCATGTCCAGCCCACCAGACAGCATTCAAGAAGAAAGGCTCCGCCTGAACGGCCGCCCGGTGCATTTTCCCACCCGCCTGGCCGGAGAAGGAACCACAACTGCCGGCGGCAGCGACGGGGCTATGGCGGATCAGGCTGAGATGCCGATGCTTGCGGGCAACTGGCACATGGGCAGGGAGTCTCTGGCGGAAACGGAGGCAGATGAGAAGCTGCCGGTACTGCTTTTGCACAGCTTCGGCGGCAACAAACAAGAATACAATGGGCTCTTCCTGCGCCTGGCAGCCGAGCTCAGCTGGCGAAGTTTCGCCTCCTTGCGTTTCGACTTTCTCGGCTGTGGTGCCAGCGATGGAGACAGCCGGTTAATCACGCCCAGTCAGATGGTGCAAGACACAGGGGCAGCCCTTGCCGAACTGGCAAGGTTGAGCGGCAAAAGTCGGGCCCATCTTGTGGGCTACAGCCTGGGCGGTTTGATTGCCGTATTGAGTCTGGAACACTTTGCCGACAAAATCGCATCGCTTTCGCTGCTGCAAGCTCCCTACAACCTGGAAACGGAACTGAAGAGGCGCTATCCCATGGGCTTTGACGGTGTACGCACCTCGGCCTACATCAATGCCCCCATCTTTCGACCGAGCCAGGCTTTCAAAGCGGAATTGTCCCACCTGGGAGAAGCACCGGCACGGGTAGTGGCAAAAGCAGCACCGCGACCGGTGTTTTTGCTAGGCGGCGGCAACGATGTGATTGTGCCGGAACAGCTAAATCAGACAACCTGGCAGGCGCTCTTTCAGAGTCACGACTACCCGACCAGGTGCTCAAGCTTGCCAAGAGCAGATCACGGTTTCAGCCTGGAAGAGGACGTGTTCGCATGCATAAGCTCGCTGTGCGAGTTCTTAAGCCAGGCTAGCGCCAACTGAGACGCACGGTTACAAAGTCCGAAAGGTCGCCCACGCAGCCATTGACCCTGGCGTTTCTTTCAAACAGCCACCAGTATTAGTTATTAGTAACAAGGTTTTGAATTCAGAGCGTACTTACAAACTTGAGCTTATTCCTCTGGAATTCGTAATGTCCTTCTACACCCTGTTTTCTTCCCCCGAGAAAAAAATCCCCCGAAATTCCGCTCTTTTCTACTTTCATTGAAAGTCTTCACCCTTTAAGGAAAGGTCGTAGCAAAAGGTCTTCCATGACGGAAATCAAGCTGGTAAATTCAGCTTAATCTCATCGATACAGTGGAAGCCAGCTCTACCTTGACAGCCAATATTCTCGACAGCCTGCATGCCCCGCTTACCTTCCAGTTGCTATCTATTGCCCTGGAAGCCGCCCGAAGTGCCGGAGCCACCTACTGCGATGCCCGCATTCTCAAGCGTCAGTCTCAGTTTATTCAAACCAAGAACGACAAGCTCCTGGCCCTCAACCAAGAAGAAAGCACCGGCGTAGGCATCCGCGTACTGGCCAATGGAGGTTGGGGCTTTTGCGCCACTCAAAACCTCTCGGAAAAGTCCCTCTCTCGCTGTGCTCAACAAGCAACAGCTATAGCCAGGGCCAGCGGTTCCTGCCGCAGAGAAGCGATCAAGTTAGTACCGGAACCGGCCTGGCGTGCCACCTGGACTTCCCCTCATCTCATCGACCCCTTCACCGTAGAGCTGGATACCAAGCTTGACCTGCTTCTCTCTTGCGCCGAAACCATCTTGAAAGTGCCGGGAATCACACTCGCTCAGGGCATGTTGCATTTCATCAAAGACAGGCAGTTCTTTGCCAGCAGCGAAGGGGCGCAGATAGAGCAGCTCTCCATCCGCTCCGGCTGCCTCATAGAAGCAACCGCTGCCGCAGACGGCGACCAGCAACGCTGTTCCTATCCCTGCAGCTTCGGGCAATACGAGCAGAGCGGCTACGAAATTGTCGAGAAATGGAATTTGCCAGCCCATGCCGAAGAGATAGCCAGGCGCGCCGTAGCGCTACTTTCAGCCCCAACCTGTCCACGGGGCGAAATTGACACCATCATCGGCGCTTCCCAATTGGGTCTGCAAATCCACGAATCCATGGGACATCCCTCCGAGTTGGACCGCGCCCTCGGTCAGGAAATCAACTTCGCCGGCGCCTCCTTCCTGACGCCGGATAAATTAGGCAAGCTGCGTTATGGTTCCAAACTGGTGAACCTCGTAGCCGACGCCACTGCTAGCGGTGCGCTGGGAAGTTTCGGCTTTGACGACGAAGGTGTACAGGCTCAGTGTACCTACCTGGTGAAAGACGGCGTCTTCAAGGGCTATCTGAGCTCCCGCGACACGGCTGCCCTGGTGGGACTGAGACGCTCCGGCGGTGCCATGAGGGCAGAATCCTGGAACTATGCGCCCATAATTCGCATGACCAATATCTCCCTGGTACCGGGTGAAGCAGGCAGTCTGGAAGACCTGATCGCCGACACCAAGGATGGTCTGTACATGGAGACCAACAAGTCCTGGTCCATAGACAGCATGCGCTACAACTTTCAGTTCTCCACTGAAGCCGCCTGGGAGATAAAGAACGGCAAACTGGGCAGGCTACTCAAGAATCCCAGTTACAGCGGCATCACCCCCGACTTCTGGAATTCCTGCGATGCCATCGCCGGACGCAGTCATTACACCGAGTGGGGTACCCCTAACTGCGGCAAAGGTCAGCCCATGCAGACCATGTGGACCGGACACGGAGCAAGCCCGGCCAGGTTCCGTAAACTGAGCGTGGGTATCGCCCAGGCGGGAGGGTGAAATGCTGACCGAGAGCAAATGCGAGAAAATCATAGACGAAGCTCTGGACCTGGCTGAGCGCGCCTCTTCCAAGAAGCGTCCCATCGAACTGGAAGTGACGGTCCATTCCAATCAGGAGTCTACATCCCGCTTCGCCGGCAATGAAATGACTCAAAACCAGAGCGCCGAAATGGACAGCCTTTCTATGCGTCTGATGGTGGCCGGTCGCCAGGTCAAGGTGACGGGCGAAAGACTGGATAAAACCGGACTGGCGAATCTTCTGGAACAAGGTCTGACCTGCGCCGCTCGCCTGGAGGAAGACCCCGAACTCTGGCCGCCGGCCAAGCTCAATAGCAAACGCTATCCGGGCAAACTACCGCGCTTCCGTCGCTTCGACGAAGCCACCGCCGCCATGAGCGCCGAGAAGCGAGCCGAAATGGTACGCAGCGCCGTGGAAGTGGCTAGCAGACGAGGCGTCAGCCTGGCTGGCATAGTCTCCAGCGGCGACGAAGTTACGGCCATCGGAAATTCCCGCGGGCTACGGCAGTTTTGCCGCCAGTCCAGTCTGGAAATCTCACTGACCGCCAGTGCAGGCGACAGCACAGGCTGGGCCAAGGCCTTCAGTACGAAAGCGGACATCGACGTAAGCGCTCTTGCCGAAAGAGCCATAAGCAAAGCCCTGGCCGGCAGAATGCCCCAGGACATCGAGCCCGGTCGTTACCTGACCATTCTGGAACCATCGGCGGTGCTCGACCTTTTAGCCTTCCTCTGGTGGGACTTCGCCGCCACAAGCCATATCGACAACCTCTCCAGCTTGAAAGACAAGCTTGGCACAAAAGTCTTCTCGGAAAAGCTGACCATCAGCGACGACTGCTCCCACCCCCTGCAGCACGGTTTGCCTTTCGACGGCGAAGGTTTGCCCAGGCAGAGCGTTCAACTGGTGGAAGAGGGCGTCTTCAAGAACATCGTTACAGGCAGAAGAAGCGCCGACAAATTGCAATTACCCCAGACCAATCACTGCCTGCCTCAGCCGGACAGCATGGGAGAAATGCCTCTCAATATCGTAGTCAAAGGCGGCGAAACAAGCCTGGACGACATGATCGCCTCCGTCGGCGCCGACCAGGAAGCGATTCTGCTCACAAGAGTCTGGTACGTGCGCGAGGTGGATCCAGCCACCAAACTACTGACAGGCATGACCCGGGACGGCACCTTCCTGGTGCGGGACGGTAAAATCGCCAGGCCGATCAAGAACCTGCGCTTCAACGTCAGCCTCTTCGACCTGCTCAACAACATCGTTGCTCTCGGTGAAAGCGTCGGCGCCGCCGGCGAAGAAGGCATACCGGCAGTGGTTCCCCCCATGCTGGTAAAAGATTTCAATTTCACGGAAGTGACAAAGTTCTAGATTGCAACAAGCCTGTTTTCTGAAAGCCGATGCGTCCGCCAGCCGGGGCGTCGTTTTCCAGAAGTCAGGCCAATAGCCGGCTGCAAGAGTCGGCTGCCATTGGCCGGTTCGCTTTCGAGCCGGTCACTTCACGAGCAGGTGCCTCCACTGGTGGTACCTGCTCGTCTTCATTCCACTTCTCTCTCAACCCCTCTATTTGACGGAGGTTACCATGAAATTTCACCCCAAGGGGGTCGAAGTCGTTCTTGGTGCCGGTGGCGCCAAGGGACCCGGTCATACCGGCGTCCTCAAGGCCATCGAAGAGCTGAAGATCCCGGTGAGCAAAGTCACCGGCGTCTCCGTGGGTTCTCTGGTGGCGGCTCTCTACGCCAACGGACTCAGCCCCGAGCAGATCTTTCAGGAACTCGTGCAAGGTCTCAAGAACCGCAAAGATCCCACTCTCCTTCTCAAAGCACTCACTCCGGCTGACCCCTTCAGCCTGATCGTGGGTGGCCCCATCGACCTCGTTCCGGCCATGCGCGAGATGGTGGCACGCCTCAACCTCGAGGCCCGCGACGAACTCAAGATCGTGGCCTGCGACATCCTGCGACACGAGCCGGTAGTTTTCGAGGGTAGCCAGTACGACCTGGCCAAGGCCCTGACCGCTTCCTGCGCCCTGCCTACGGTTCTGCGCCCGGTCTGGCACCAGGACGGCATGACACCGCGCCTGCTTGTGGACGGCGCCGTCTATCACTACAACCCGACGGACTTCTGCCAGGACACGGCCATCGTCAGCTCCTTCAAGCCGGCCACCGAATTCCCGCAGGAATTCGAAACGGTCTTCGATCTCTATTTCCACATGCGTGAAATGTACGCTCCCATTGCCGGTCATCGCCGCTATGTGGACCCGCACAAGCACGTGGTTCTGGAGATCGGACTGGCCGACGTAGCCGGTCTCAACTTCGGCATCAGCGTCGAAAAGGCGCGTGCCATGGAAGAGGACGGCTACCAAACGGCCATGAAGATGCTCAAGGAGGCCATCGCCGCCGGCCGCATCCACACGGAAGAGAGCCTCGCTGCTGCTCTTTCGGCAAGCGCCACAAGCGCCTGACACGCCCCTGCGGACTGCAAAAGCGGCAGGCGGAAGCAAACCATAACAAGGGAAAAGAGCGCCTCGCAACCGGCGCTCTTTTCCACATAAACCACATGTCTATTTCGAGGTTCCTATGCTGGCAAGAATAAAGAAAGCGGCTGGCTCTCTGGCTTACCTGGCCATACTCTACCTGAGCTGGAAATGGTTCGTCGGTCAGCTCGACTACAGTTTCAATCTCTCCTGTGTAATACTCTCCGGGTCCTGGCTTGCTCTCACGGCCCACGGCCTGAGCGAGAACTTCCGTACCTACTTCGACATTCTCTCCCGTCTGAAAGTGCGGGTGCCCATGATTTTCGGGCTCTCCCTCTCCGCCCTGGTGCTTTTCACGCCCTGGGATCCGGCTGCCACGGTCAGACATTTCCTGACCCCGGACGGGCTTTCCTCCCACCTGCTCTCGCCACTTCCCCTGGTGGCAGCAATCGAACTCTTCTTCTGGCTTCTGGTGTACGGCGCCTACCGCCGCAATGCCAGCCGCTTCAAGAAACAGGGACACGGCCCGCTACCGAAAGGGGCCTGGGTCAATCCGCCCCGAGAAGCACTGCAGGAAGGAGACCTGATTCTGACCAGCGGCCGCATCGCCAAGCGCCTGCGTGAAAGCGTAGGGCATGGGGAAGTGGTGGTGGATCTGAAACGGGAAGAGTTGTACACCCTCACTTCCTACATGGAGCGGGGTGCCATGACTCAACCTCTTTCAGTGATGACCGACCAGAAACTGGAATTCGGACATTACATCGCCCTGCGCCTCAGGAAACCGCTCACTGCCGAGCAAAGAGCGCTCATTCCCGGGCTGGTGGGCATCATGCTGGAGCAGAATCGGCGCTACATTGAAGCGGCCAAGGCCAGGCGCCTGGCTGTCTACAAATGGCTCCATCTGCCGGCTTTCATCACCAAGTTGCTGGACAAGACCGTACCGGTTTCGGGCTACGACTGGTGGGGACTCTTCACCGGTCGCCGCGCCCAGGACCGCTGGACCTGCGTGGGTGCTTGCCTGGAACTCTATCACCGGATCGGTGTTGAGACCAAAACTTACGGCACCGGGCTCTTCGGTCTCGGCACCGGTGTGCTCGATCCCATCATGCCCACTCGTTTTCTGGCTGATCCGGCCTTTCGGCTTTTGAGCGAAAGCGATCGCAAAGCCTTTGCTGCAGGCAATTCAACGGCATTGAACTAGCTGTCTCAGGCTGCCAGGCAGGGCTGAACAGGCACAAATTTCTCAAGGGGGAACCAACTCAAAAGGCTGGTTCCCCCCCCTTTTTTCTCACCGGAGCAGCAAGCAGAGGCCGCTGGGAAAACCAAGCCAGGGCCAGGCATTTAAACATTGCGCCACGCCTCCTATATTTGACAGTAGCACCTAACCCAAGCACACCGTTAGATAGAATTGAATATGATTGTCTCAAGAGATTTTTTGATATGCGAAAAATTTGGCTGGCTTCTCTAGTTGCACTGTATTTAAGCATTGATACGAGTAACGAAGCCGCAGGCGAGAACAATTTAGAGCAGTCAAGCATTGTTACAACAGTCGTGACAAAACCGCTTGAAGAATTTGTTCTTCGCGGGCTTTCAGAACGACAGAGAGGAGTCATTACTGATGGTTTCCCGGAAGGTAGTGGTAATAATCCGAAAGAATTTTCGATTAGATTAGACTGCAAACCCAGAGCTATTCCTGCTCAGCAGTACACCATTTGCTTGTCTAGATCTGACCTGAAGCCAGCCAAGTGGTACTTTCTAACCAGACCCGGAGATGTACATATTGTGGCGGTGGTGAGAACGAGTGGGGCCAACAAAATCACTCTAAATCCAAAGGAATTTTTTGTTTACGACGGTATTCCTCATCTGGAAGAGTTAACTCGAAATCTAGCAAATGAATTATGGGGAGGCCAAAGAAAGAACAACGAGTCAACTGGATTTGTGACTTACAAACTCGATTCTACAAGGGAAGGAAAGATAGAACCATTTTTTCTAGACATCGCTTTTGAAAATGACAAACTGTCAGGATACCGAGTACGGTCTTGCAGTCTAACCAATAGCACTTGGAACCGTATAAGCAAGCTGCAAGAGAGAGAAGAGTACTAAGCTAACCTCTCCTCACTCCTACCCGTTGAGTGCACTAGTAAGCCGCGCTCAACACACTACTGGTGATTATTGTCTTTACTGCATCAAGCATATAGGCTTTCATCTCGGGCAGAAATTCCAACGCATTTGAGAATTGTTGACGGCGTTTTAGAAGCGCGTATTTATTGACGGCGTTTCGCCACGCATATCGGAAATATATCGACCGCGAGCAATTGTTCCTCTCGGGTTGATTTGAGAAATTAGGAATTAGCAAAAAGGTCAAGGGTTCAAGGCGGCAACTTGAACCCCTGGATTCATCTATTGGACGATGAAGGAGAGAGTTTCCTACAAGAATTGAGTCCTGTCCAGGCTTTTTTGCTCATTGAGTGGACGATGAGCAAGATTCCTTTCGACTGTTCAACTGCGCCCGATGCCGGGAACAGGTAAGGCTTTGCAGGAGCTGTGACCGGGGGTAACCGATATTGCAGCCAGGATTGCGCGAAATTAAACCGCCGACAGGGACAGGCTGAGCCGGGCGGCGTTACCAGCGCAGCTTTAGGGGTGCGCTAAATCACAGCCGCCGGCAGGCAGAATACAAGAGGCGGTGCAAAGAAGAAGTGACGCATCATGGTTCCCTTCTGGCTTGTCAGGATGACATTGTTTGTCCAGAGACCGAGGAAGTGGTCTCTACGGAAATCACAAAATTTGAGCCGGCTGAAGATGCAGTGTTAATTCGCTGCAGCGGTTGCGGCCGTCTTTGTAGCCGTTCGCACGCCAAGACTTCATCGGGCGATGTCGCCTGGGAAGAACAACAGGAGGTAACAGTGGGCGTTTCAAAAGAAGTAGAATCAGAGATCCTGCGCTTGTTTTACGCAGAGAAGTGGAAAAGAGGCACCATCGCCAGGCAGCTACAGATTCATCACGGTGTAGTTGATCGGGTATTAACCAGAAATGGAATTAGCGTTGAGCGGGTCAGGATCAGGCGTTCGTTGATTGACCCGTATTTGCCGTACATCCGTTCTGTGCTGCAGAAGTATCCGAGACTGACGGGATCGCGGCTGTATGCAATGGTGAAAGAGAGAGGGTATCCTGGAGGCATCGACCACTTTCGAGACATGCTAGCCAGGCATCGACCAAAACCGGCAGCTGAAGCGTATCTCAGGCTGAGTACGATTAAGGGAGAGGAGGCTCAGGTTGACTGGGCGTGCTTCGGGAAAGTGAAAATCGGTAATGCCGAGCGGCAGCTGTACGCTTTCGTCATTGTGTTGTCCTGGTCACGGCAGGTGTTTCTGAAGTTCTACACAGGCATGTCCACGGCGAACTTTCTACAGGGGCACGTAGACGCCTTTTGCAGTTGGGGAGGTGTGCCGAGGCAGGTCAAGTACGACAATTTGAAATCGGGCCGTTTTGGAGAGGAGTGGCGATGCCATCCGATTCAATCCGCGGCTGCTGGACTTTGCAGCGTATTACCGATATGCCCCGAAGCCAGTAGCTATCGCCAGGGGCAATCAAAAAGGGGCGAGTCGAGAGGGCGATACAGTACATCAGGCATTCGTTCTTTGCTGCGCGGAAGTGGGATGGTCTGGAGGACCTGAACAATCAGGCGATAGTCTGGTGCCGAGAAGTAGCAGGCACCAGACCGTGTTCAGAGGACCGAACGATGACTGTAGCAGAGGCATTTAAGCAAGAGCAAGGGAGTTTGATGCCGTTGCCGGACAATCCGTATGCAGTATTTGAGAGCACGGTTGTATCGGTTGGCAAGGCACCGTATGTCAGGTATGACCTGAACGATTATTCAGTACCTCATGAATACGTGCAGAAGCAGCTCACCGTGCAAGCAGACAGCGATTGGGTGCGTATCTTGGATGGATTGAAGGAGGTAGCGAAGCACAAGCGCTGCTTTGAAAAGCGGCGTCAGATTGAGACTACCGAGCACATTTCGAGGCTGGTCGAAGAGAAGAAAAAGGCAAAGAAGGGCAGCGGCATGAATCGACTATTTTGCTCGGCACCAACTGCAAGAGAGATGTTCCGTATGGCTGCGGAGCGGGGGTATTCAATCGGTTCGCTGACGAGCAAATTGCTGAGACTGTTGGACTTATATGGTCCGGCAGAAGTGGAGGAATCGATCAAGGAAGTGGTGACTTCTGGAGCTTGCCACTCTGCAGATGTTGCCAACGTACTTGAGAGGAGGAGGAGGCAAAAGGGGTTGCTATCGCCATTTGCGATTGATTTACCGGACGACAAAAGGGTTACTGATCTCGTTGTTTTGCCGCACTCGCTGGCTACTTACGACAATCTTTCCAAGGAGGAACAATGACGACAGATTTGAAAGAACAGGCGAGCAAGCTGGGCTTCAAGGCTATGGCGCCAGATGGAATGAATATGCCAATCAATCGTGGGTCAAAGAACTGTTAGAGGCTGAGGCGGCGGAGAAGAATCGGCGAAGCTTAGAGCGGCGATTGAGAGAGTCTCAGATACACGAGATGAAGCCTGTGTCTGAATTTGATTGGGAGTGGCCGAAGACGATTGATCGAGAGCTTGTAGAAGAGCTGTTCACTCTAGAATTCATGAGTAGGGCAGTCAATATCATCTTTCTTGGTGCCAACGGTCTGGGTAAGTCGATGTTGTCGAAGAACCTGGTGCACACAGCTCTGCTTGCTGGATACAAAACCAAGTTTGTCTCGCCAGTCAGATGCTGTCGGACCTATCAGCCCAGGATGGTGCCACATCCCGACGGAGATGTCTACAGAAGTACGCAAGCCCGGACTTATTGGCAATTGACGAGCTTGGCTACCTAAGTTACGACAATCGCTATGCTGACTTACTTTACGAGGTAATTAACGCTCGGTACCTGAAGTCATCAACAATCATCACGACCAACAAGCCCTTCAAAGAGTGGGGAGAAATCTTCCCGAACGCAGGGTGTGTAGTCACTCTTGTGGACAGATTGATACACAGATCAGAAATCGTCAAAATTGACGGAGCCTCCTATCGAACGAAAGAAGCACTGGAGTCCGCTGAAAAGAGAGCCCAGAGAAAGCGCGGTCGAGCAAGAAAGATGGAGGAATCAGCCAATGATCAGACTGCTGTTCTTGCTTGAGTGCGACCAATGTGAGGAGACCCAGCCTACAGTGGTAAGGCAGCGTGGTTCAATCGGAATCCAGTGGGATGAGGAACTCCAAAACCTTGAGTTCGCGGCGGAGGAGGCTGGCTGGAGCGGCTATCGAGCTAGCATGCTTGTGACAGTTGCGTAATGGAAGCCATGTCCAAGCAGAACGCAGGTTGAGCGATCTCAAAACACCAGAAGGAAAGGGCTGCCGTAGCCGGCAGCCCTTTCCTTCTGATATGCGAAATTCTTTTGCCGCCCAATTTGTTGCGCTTTTATGCCGCCGTCAACATTGAGAATTCTACACAGCTTGAATTTGTCAAATACATAATGTCATTCCGGGCGCTCGAAAGCCTCTTTCTCCGGCGACTTGAATGGTTACCTAAACGTCCGTCTTCCGGCGAGCGAGAGCTCTGATGCAAACAGGTCTACCACGGCCAGCACGGTGAAGCAGAACATCGGCAAACCACCTTGAAAGACTTGCAGCGGGCTCTGCCTCCAGCCAACCAGCCCAACCTAGCTCAACTGCGCTCAATTATAAACTCCTTCTGACATCCATTCAAAACGGAAATCGTTCGTACCTGGAGAAAATGGCGAACCCCGCCACGCCTCTTGACCTCCGGCGAAGTTCCCATCGAATCGGCAACTTAACAATTTCGCAGGCTCTCAAACCTCTTCACAACCATCCCTGGCAGAGGCTTCCAAGAGGTGCATCCCCACAGGAAATAGCTGCCGATTTTCCGCTAAGTTAGAGAGACTCTTTGCTTCTTTTCTTTTTCATTCTAAACAAACTCCCCTAAACCCCCTGCAAGTCTTAGCCCCTTAAGAAGCTCATGAAAGCTTCTGGTGCACTGTCGGACGTTTAGAGGCAATTTCAATTTGCATAGCGAGTATTCAGGAGTTGACTATGAAAACTCTCACGAAAAGGTTGCTCGCCGTCTGCCGGACTCTAGGCTGCGCCCTGGGTCTGGCAGTCAGCACCATCTCTGGATTGGCGCTCACTTCGACAGTGGCTTTGGCGCAGTCGTCGGCACCCCCAGCAGCAACCCCCACACTGACCCCTACCGCCTCCGGCGACACCAGCTTCACCGGGCTGGCCGTCACCATCGGCATCATTCTGGTTCTCTTCTACCTGTGGCGCCGCCTCAGGCGCCAGCAAGCGCAATACCAGCCACCGTCCGCAAGGAGGAGAGACAACTACGACGCCTACAACGGCGGCTACGACTTCCGCGGCGACCCTTCCATGGGCGGCTACTTCCCCTCCCACCAGGAGCGGCGTGGTCCTGGGCGGCGCAATAACAACAACAGGCCGATTGGTTCGGACGAGCCTCTCGATTTCAATCAAGACAATACGGGCCGAAATATGAGCCAGAATAACGACACCAAATCGCCGGCACAGCTCATATTGCCGAACGATCCCAACAAGAAAACTTTCGCTGACGTCGCCGGTCAGCCTGAAGCCATCGATCGCCTGCGGGAAGTGTGCCTCTGGCTGAAAGAGCCGGAAGTCTACAACCTCCACGACGCCAAACTGCCGCGCGGTATCTTGCTTTCCGGCCCGCCCGGCACAGGCAAGACCCTGCTGGCACGCGCCCTGGCCGGCGAAGCTGATGCGTCCATGTACATCACTACCGGTTCCGCTTTCGTGGAAGTCTATGTGGGCGTCGGTGCCGGTCGCGTTCGCGCCCTCTTCGAGGCCGCCAAACAGCAGCGCAAGCGCACCAACAAGCCCGTCATCATCTTCATCGACGAAATCGATGCAGTGGGCGGCAAGCGCAGCAACGGACCGAGTTCCAATTCCGAACGCGAGCAGACGCTCAACCAGCTCCTCACCGAGATGGACGGCTTCCAGAAGAACGAGGGCATCCTCGTCATCGCTGCCACCAACCGCACCGACATGCTCGATCCGGCCCTCAAGCGCAAGGGTCGCTTCGACATGGACGTGCCTATCGACCTGCCGGATACCGAGGGGCGAGCCGCTATCTTCCGGGTCCATTCCCGCAAGAAGCCTCTGTCCGAAGGGCTGGACTTCAACCTTCTGGCGCACCGCACCTTCGGTTTCAGCGGCGCCGACATCGAAGCAGCCTGCAACGAAGCGGCTGTGATTGCCTCTCGGCTGCAAATCGCCGAAGAGAAGAAGCGCAAGCAGGAATTGGCGGCCAAGTTGGAAGCGCAGGCCAGAGGACCGATGTCGCTCGCTGCCCAGCCCAAGGAAGGCACTTCCGGTGCCGCCCCCAACCAGGCTTCGACCACGCCCGCGAGCAACCTGCCGGTGCTCCTGAGCAGCACTGCGGCAAACAACCGCGTCACGCTCATCACCAATGAGATGTTCGACGAGGCCATCTCCATCGTGGAAGCCGGTGATGCCAGGCGTTCTCGCCTCAAGGCCATGAAGGACTTCGACAAGCGCCAGACTGCCTACCATGAACTTGGCCATGCCGTGGTCAACCTGGTACAGGACGGGGACACCATCACCAAGATCACGATCATGCCGCGCGGACGCGCTCTCGGTTATGTGCAGACCCACAGCGACGGCGATCGCTTCAGCTACACCGACGAAGACATGCGCAAGCGCATCACCATGACCCTGGCCGGCAGAGCCGCCCAGGAAATCTTCACGGGCACTCGCGACACCGGCGCCTCAAACGACTTCATGCAGGCCAATTCCATGGCCGTGCGCATGGTCACTGAATACGGCATGTCCTCTCTGGGCGCCATTTACGCGCCTGGATACGGCACTGCCCAGGCAGCGCCCGTGGGCACGGAACTGGCCAACCTGATCGACCGCGAGGTACGTCAGATCGTGGCCGATTGCGATGCCAAAGCCCGCGAAATCATCAAGGACCACAAACAGGTCATCGAAGAGCTGACGGTGGTGCTTCTCGATAAGGAAACCATTCTTGGCCCCGAACTTCTGGCCCGCTTCAAGGAGGCGCAGGTACTGCACCGCCAGGAAGCCAAAGGGGAGAAAGAAGGCGCGGCTGCGAATGGCTCCGACCCGGCCCAGAGCGGCTCGCAGAGCCACTAAGAGGCTGAGACAGAAAAAGAAGTAGATATCGTTGCGGCCGTTCCGGCTAGTCTCACCGATGGCGGCAACGCCCCGGAAGCCGGAACGGACGCAACTGAAAGCAAAACCCATGACTCAAAAGTCACCATTTTTCCCAGGGTCTGGTATCATAAGTAATACCATGCTCACCTGGCAAGCAATTGCACTGCCTGCCTTAAGACAGCATCCAGCACAAGCATCCCCCAGCGGGAGAGCCTGCCGGCATCCAGCCGGGAAACGGCTTGCTTGTCAAATGACCTGGAGGTGACTGCCGCTAAGCAATAAAGTTTCGGCCGCACCTCCGTTTTATCAACTCTCTTTCGCCATCAGGCAGGGAGAACACCATGGATACAAAACTCCTGGACGCGGAGATTAGCCGAAAGCTAGCGCGCCAATTTGGAAGCAAATTCATCAAGATTCTGGAAGACAGCCCCACCTTGCGCCGTGATTTGCGCAAGCTGCACACGCTCGGCGCCAGGATTCAACGCTGGAACGGTAGAGACGGTGCCTACTGTCGTTCCGAGCCGAGTCACCGCCGCGGCACTTTCATCGCCATCGGCTCCCTCTGTTCGCCAATCATGAAAGCCATTTACCTGGCCCATGAGGCTTACCATGCCCTGTACGGCACCACTCCCAACAACCCCAACCCCACCAAGATCAGCCGCAAGCGCTATCTCTCCATGGGCATAGCCGAGGAAACTCGCGCCTTCCTGCACCAGACCAAGGTAGCGAACGAACTCTGGAACAGCGGTAACCATGTCATTCCAGCCTGGCAGATGCACTTGATGCTTCTTTACCATACCAGCGGCTACACCGACATGCGCGAGCATGTGCTGGCTTGCCGAGAGTCTATCGCCTTCGGCACCTACGAACAAAACTACGGCAAGATCTGGGACCAGGCCTATCGCCAGTTCGAGCGGGAGCGCCGTGAAAAATTGGCGGCACGCCGCCTCAGAAGCTTGAAGAGCCGCAATCGCCTCAAGCAAGCGGCTTAACCGGCAAGCAATCCCAAAGTTAGAAACACAGCTCGACGGCACCACCTACAGTGAAGGTGGTGCTCTTGAGCCCCTCTTGGAAGAGGCATTCACATGAAGCCCCTAAAAGTCGGAGTACTGGGTGGAACATTCGACCCGGTACATAACGGTCATGTTTTTGTTGCCGAATACGTCTTGCAGGAACTTGGACTGGACCGGGTTTACCTGGTCACAGCCAAGAGCCCGCCGCACAAATCTCATTTCATTGCCGATGCAGAATTCAGGCACGCCATGGTGGAAGAGGCAATCAAGGGCAAGCCCCGCCTGCTCGCCAGCCGCCTCGAGCTTGATCGCGAAGGCAAGTCGTACACGGTGGATACCTTCAGGCAGTTGAAGGAAGAGTTGCCGCCGGGCACCGAACTCTACATGATCACCAGTGTCGAATATCTCAGGCCCGAGCCCGCCGAAAGCGAGAGCGCCTCCGCCGACGCCTGCGGCAAGTCCAGCGACAAGCACTTGCACTGGCTCGGAAATTGGGAAGGAGTAGACGAACTCTTCCGTCTCTGCCGCATCGTCGTCACACCCCGCAGGCACATGGATGCCGCTCTTGCCAGAGAATGGGCCGCACTCTTACCTGCAGCCGACATTATCGTGGTGGACCTGCCCAGTCCGCCTGTGTCCAGCCTGATGGTCAAGCGTCACCTGCAGCGCGGAATGCCCATCCACGCTCTGGTGCCACCGGCGGTAGAGGACTGGATCAAACGCACCGGGCTCTATACTGCCGATGGAAGTAGCGCCGACCTGGCTCACTTAGAGCAGTTTGCTCCAACCACCGAAACTTACTCAACCGAAAGAACCCTCTCACCGACCAGCAACTGAACAGACGGAAAGAGGACTTTAAACCGGGGAGGGATTTTTATCCCTCCTCTTCTTGAAAGTCTGAAATGAACAATTCACCCGCCCCCCGGGAGAGGCCTCGCTGGCGCTGGGCCTCCCCTCTTGTGCTCTTACTGATTATCTTGACCTGGCTCAGTTTTGCTCCGGCCGGAGCCCCTGGTCATGCGGTCAAGCGCTTCATATCATTTGCAACCGGCTTCTGCAGTTCTTGCGCCAGGCAGGAAATCGACCCCTCGGTGCCCTTCGTCAAATCCATGAGCGGCGCACCTGTTGCCCCGGACCTGGAGGAGAAGGCCAAACAGTTCGCCCTGGAGACCCACGTGCAAATCGTGGAGGATGAAGGACGCTTCAACTACCTTCTCCATGCTCGCGGCGAACCGCTCAAACTTTTCTCAACCAACGCCAGTCTCGAAGGTCTGCAGGAAGGTCGAAGCAAGCTGGCCGGCGTCATCGATGCCAAGCTGAAAGCCCTCCAGGAAGGCGACTTGAAAGCTTCCTTCGCTCTGGAAAACGAGCTGGTGGAAGAACAGAAGTCTCTCGCCAGTGCCAATACCGACAGCCCCAACGGCGAAGTGAAAGGCGACGCCGTCAGCGAAGGCAAAGACCATAAGGTGAAAGAAGCGGCGCCCATCCAGGCCAAACGCATTCTCGCTCGCAAACCGCGCCTGGACGAACTCTGGGGTGTCGAAGCCGCTCTTGCGCGTTCCAAGCCTTCCCATCTGGCACCCGGCGACCGCCAGGGCGTCAAGTTCTACTTCCTCAAGGACCCGCTCTACAAAGAAGAGCCGGGCTATGCCTATTACACCACCGATAAGGATGGTCGCAAGGCAATCTATGTCACCCCCGGCGCCACCGACAAGCTGCGACCAACCGACGCCGATGCCCCGGTCTGGGCCCGCCCCACGCGGTTCAAGCCCGGCGGCCACTACTTCGACACCATCGAATCGCTCATCTTGCACGAACTGGCTCACAATCACCAGGAGCGCATGGGCTGGGAAAACGGTGACGAAGTTATGGACAGGATGACCGCAAGTCTCGGCTATGTGAAAGCCGTGGACCCGCAGACCGGTGTGCGAGTTTTCTACCTTAAAGTCCCCCTGGCACCACTTCCGGCGTCCGCACCTCCTGCGGCAGCAGTCGGTAGTGTCAGCCCCGAGGAAGCAGCAGGCGCAACTGCCCTTCCCGCCCAGAGTGCGGCAGAAAAGTTTGCCTACTACCGGGTAGAACGTCCAGTAGATCAGAAGTTGGGCAAGCGCTGGCTGAGGGTCAATCTGGAAGGACAGTACCTGGACCGGGACGGAAAAGTGGTTGCCGCCGCTAAAGCGGAAGCCATAAGCAATGCCGACATGCAGAAACTGGCCCTGGTTAAACCGGCCAGCAACTATTTCGACAATCCCATCGAAGTCTTCGCCGAAGGGATGAGACTCTTCCGCATGGGCGGAGAAGCTCGCGACACCTTGTTTGTGGAAGCCCCCCTCGTTTACCAACTGGTGAAAGAGGAAGATCAGGCCGAACTCAATCTCTTCTATGGCTTCTACAAAGTGCATGAAAAGCGCACTCTCCACAAGGCAGGTAAGCCCGTCACAACGGAAGAAACCGATAGTGACCAGCCGGTTTATACCCGCAACTGGAATGGCGAAC